>NZ_CP161826.1:0-4946471 GCF_003312355.2 Pectobacterium peruviense
GTGTCACTTTCGCTTTGGCAGCAGTGTCTTGCCCGTTTGCAGGATGAGTTACCTGCCACAGAATTCAGTATGTGGATACGCCCGTTGCAGGCGGAGCTGAGTGATAACACTCTGGCGCTCTACGCTCCCAACCGCTTTGTGCTGGATTGGGTTCGTGATAAATACCTAAATAATATCAATGTCCTGCTGAATGATTTCTGCGGGATGGATGCCCCTTTACTGCGTTTTGAAGTGGGGAGCAAACCGCTGGTTCAGGCCATAAGCCAGCCCGCGCAGTCGCACCATAATCCTGTTAGCGTTGCACGACAACAGCCAGTACGCGCGGCACCGGTGCGCCCAAGTTGGGATAACTCGCCGGTACAGGCAGAGCATACCTATCGTTCCAATGTGAACCCGAAGCATACGTTTGATAACTTCGTTGAGGGTAAATCGAACCAGTTAGCCCGCGCAGCGGCACGTCAGGTGGCTGACAACCCAGGCGGCGCCTATAACCCGCTGTTTCTTTATGGCGGCACTGGCTTGGGTAAAACGCACCTGTTGCACGCAGTGGGGAACGGCATCATTGCCCGTAAACCTAACGCGAAGGTGGTCTACATGCACTCCGAGCGTTTCGTGCAAGATATGGTGAAGGCGTTGCAGAACAATGCGATTGAAGAGTTCAAACGCTACTACCGTTCTGTTGATGCACTGCTGATCGATGATATTCAATTCTTTGCTAATAAAGAGCGTTCGCAGGAAGAGTTCTTTCATACCTTTAACGCGCTGCTGGAAGGCAACCAGCAAATCATTCTGACGTCTGACCGCTACCCGAAAGAGATCAACGGTGTGGAAGATCGCCTGAAATCCCGATTCGGTTGGGGATTAACGGTCGCGATTGAACCGCCAGAGCTGGAAACCCGCGTGGCGATTCTGATGAAAAAGGCAGATGAAAATGACATTCGCCTGCCTGGTGAAGTCGCATTCTTTATTGCCAAACGCCTGCGTTCTAACGTGCGTGAGTTGGAAGGCGCACTGAACCGCGTTATCGCGAATGCCAATTTTACTGGCCGCTCGATCACCATTGATTTTGTGCGTGAGGCGCTGCGCGATCTGCTAGCGTTGCAGGAAAAACTGGTTACTATCGACAATATTCAAAAGACTGTGGCGGAATACTATAAAATAAAGGTAGCCGACCTGCTGTCTAAACGTCGTTCCCGCTCGGTGGCGCGTCCGCGCCAGATGGCGATGGCGTTGGCGAAAGAACTGACGAATCACAGCCTGCCGGAAATCGGCGATGCCTTTGGCGGGCGTGATCATACGACGGTGTTGCATGCCTGCCGCAAGATTGAGCAGTTGCGTGAAGAAAGCCACGACATCAAAGAAGATTTTTCCAATTTAATCAGAACTCTATCGTCATAACACTATGAAATTTATTGTTGAACGCGAACGTCTGTTAAAGCCATTACAACAGGTCAGCAGCCCGCTGGGCGGCCGACCGACTTTACCGATTCTGGGCAACCTGCTGATTCAGGTAACGGAAGGCGCGCTGTCGCTGACTGGTACCGATTTGGAAATGGAGATGGTGGCGAAAGTGGCGCTGACGCAGCCGCATGAGCCGGGTGCCACGACCGTCCCTGCCCGTAAACTGTTTGATATTTGCCGGGGTCTGCCGGAAGGCGCGGAAATCACCATCATGCTGGATGGCGATCGCATGCTAGTGCGTTCTGGCCGCAGCCGTTTTTCGCTGTCCACGTTACCCGCAGCGGATTTCCCTAACCTCGACGACTGGCAGAGCGACGTTGAATTCTCCTTGCCGCAGGCGACGATGAAGCGTTTGATTGAAGCGACGCAGTTTTCGATGGCGCATCAGGACGTTCGTTACTACCTCAACGGTATGTTGTTTGAAACCGAAGGTGAAGAGCTGCGCACGGTCGCGACCGATGGTCACCGTCTGGCGGTCTGTTCGATGCCGGTTGGACAATCTTTACCCTCACATTCGGTGATCGTGCCGCGTAAAGGTGTGATGGAGCTGGTGCGTCTGCTGGATGGTGGCGATACGCCGCTGCAGCTTCAAATCGGCAGTAACAACATCCGTGCGCATGTCGGTGATTTTATCTTCACATCGAAGCTGGTAGACGGTCGTTTCCCTGATTATCGCCGCGTATTGCCGAAGAACCCGGATAAAACGCTGGAAGCAAGCTGTGACTTACTTAAACAGGCTTTCTCCCGTGCGGCGATTTTGTCGAATGAAAAATTCCGCGGAGTGCGTCTGCATCTGATTCAGAATCAGCTCAAAATTACGGCTAACAACCCAGAGCAGGAAGAAGCGGAAGAGATTCTGGATGTGCAGTATGACGGCACCGAGATGGAAATCGGCTTTAACGTCAGCTACGTATTGGATGTGCTGAACGCGCTGAAGTGCGAAGGTGTGCGTTTGCTTCTGACTGATTCCGTTTCCAGCGTGCAGATTGAAGATAGCGCCAGCCGGGCGGCGGCCTATGTTGTCATGCCAATGCGGTTGTAGAATTATCGGGCTATTTTACTTGCCCATTTGCGATTGGGCAGTGCTCGCAATCCTCACGTACTCTGTGTACGCCCCGGTTGCTGTGCGCTGGCCGCACGCAACTGGCCTGCGACAATAACGCCCTCCCATATAAGATATCTGCAACATGGCCCTCACTCGTCTTCTCATTAAAGATTTCCGCAATATTGAAGCGGCCGATTTGGCGCTAGTTCCCGGCTTTAATTTTTTGGTCGGCGCCAACGGCAGCGGTAAAACCAGCGTGCTGGAAGCGATTTATACGCTAGGGCACGGGCGGGCGTTTCGTAGCATCCAAACTGGGCGGGTGATTCGTCACGACCAGCCGGAATTTGTGTTGCATGGGCGGATTGACGGCACGGAAACAGAGCGCTCGGTTGGGTTAAGCAAAAACCGTCAGGGCGACAGTAAGGTGCGGATTGACGGTAGCGACGGCCATAAAGTCGCTGAGTTGGCGCAACTGCTGCCAATACAGCTGATCACCCCAGAGGGATTTACCCTGCTCAACGGCGGACCGAAATTTCGGCGCGCCTTTCTTGATTGGGGCTGTTTCCATCATGACCCTGGCTTTCTTGTCGCTTGGAGCAACATGAAACGCCTGCTGCGCCAGCGAAATGCGGCGCTGCGTCAGGTGAGCCATTACGGGCAGCTTAGAGCCTGGGATCAAGAGTTGGTGCCGCTGGCTGAACGTATCAGCGAGTGGCGTGCGCAATACAGCGCCGCGATTGCGAATGATATCGCCGCGACCTGTACGCAATTTTTGCCTGAATTTTCTCTCAGTTTCTCTTTCCAGCGCGGCTGGGATAAAGAAAGTGAGTATGCAGAACTGCTGGAACGGCAGTTCGAACGCGACCGTATGTTAGGTTACACGGCGCTGGGGCCGCATAAAGCCGACTTCCGCATCCGCGCCAGCGGCGTGGCGGTCGAGGATATGCTGTCCCGTGGCCAACTCAAGCTGTTGATGTGTGCGCTGAGGTTGGTTCAGGGTGAATTTCTCACCCGTCAGAATGGGCTACGCTGCCTGTATCTGATCGATGATTTTGCTTCCGAACTGGATATTACCCGCCGCCGTTTGCTGGCTGAACGGTTAAAAGCCACCCATGCACAGGTATTTGTCAGTGCGGTTAGCGCTGAGCAGATAGAGGACATGATTGGTGAAAAGGGCAAGATGTTCCGCGTGGAACAGGGTAAAATAACGGTTCAATCACAGGACTAAAATGAGCGAGAAACGTTGATGTCGAATTCTTATGACTCCTCAAGTATCAAGGTATTGAAAGGGCTGGATGCGGTACGTAAACGCCCAGGTATGTATATCGGCGATACGGACGACGGTACCGGCCTGCATCACATGGTATTCGAGGTTGTGGACAACGCTATCGACGAAGCACTCGCTGGCTATTGTAAAGACATTATCATCACCATCCATGCTGATAACTCGGTGTCGGTGCAGGATGATGGCCGTGGTATTCCGACCGGCATTCATGAAGAAGAAGGGATCTCCGCTGCTGAAGTCATCATGACTGTGCTGCATGCGGGCGGTAAGTTCGATGATAACTCGTATAAAGTCTCCGGCGGCCTGCACGGCGTAGGGGTTTCCGTGGTTAACGCCCTGTCGGAAAAACTGAAGCTGGTGATCCACCGCGAAGGGAAACTTCACGAACAAACCTATAAACACGGCGTGGCGCAGGCTCCGCTGGCGGTCACGGGTGAAACCAACAGAACCGGTACGACGGTGCGTTTCTGGCCTAGCCACGAGACGTTCACCAACGTGGTGGAATTCGAGTATGAAATTCTGGCCAAGCGTCTGCGCGAGCTGTCATTCCTGAACTCAGGTGTTTCTATCCGCTTGATCGACGAGCGTGAGAAAGATAAAGCCGATCATTACCATTATGATGGTGGTATCAAGGCATTTGTTGATTACCTGAACCGCAACAAGACGCCAATCCACCCGAACGTGTTTTATTTCTCGACGATGAAAGATGACATCGGCGTGGAAGTGGCGTTGCAGTGGAATGATGGTTTCCAGGAAAACATTTACTGCTTTACCAACAACATTCCGCAGCGTGACGGTGGTACACACTTGGCCGGCTTCCGTGCCGCGATGACCCGTACGCTGAATACTTACATGGATAAAGAAGGCTACAGTAAGAAATCCAAAATCAGCGCGACCGGTGATGATGCGCGTGAAGGGTTGATTGCTGTGGTTTCTGTGAAAGTGCCTGATCCGAAATTCTCCTCGCAGACCAAGGACAAGTTGGTTTCTTCTGAAGTAAAAACCGCTGTCGAATCGCTGGTGAACGAAAAGCTGGTGGATTACCTGATGGAGAATCCGTCAGACGCCAAAATCGTGGTCGGTAAAATTATTGATGCTGCACGTGCCCGTGAAGCGGCGCGTAAAGCGCGTGATATGACGCGTCGTAAAGGTGCGCTCGATCTGGCTGGTTTGCCGGGTAAATTGGCGGACTGTCAGGAACGCGATCCGGCGCTGTCTGAACTGTACCTGGTGGAAGGGGACTCAGCGGGCGGCTCTGCTAAGCAGGGACGTAACCGTAAGAATCAGGCGATTCTGCCGCTGAAGGGTAAAATCCTGAACGTTGAGAAGGCGCGTTTTGACAAGATGCTTTCCTCGCAGGAAGTGGCGACGTTGATCACCGCGCTGGGCTGCGGCATTGGCCGTGATGAATACAACCCGGACAAACTGCGCTATCACAGCATCATCATCATGACCGATGCTGACGTCGATGGTTCGCACATCCGTACTCTGCTGTTGACCTTCTTCTATCGTCAACTGCCTGAAATTGTTGAGCGTGGCCACGTTTATATCGCTCAGCCGCCGCTGTACAAGGTGAAAAAAGGCAAGCAGGAACAGTACATCAAAGATGATGAAGCGATGGATCAGTACCAGATTATGCTGGCACTGGACGGCGCGACGCTGCACACCAATGCACAGGCACCAGCGCTGGCGGGTGAACCGCTGGAGAAACTGGTTTCTGAACATTACGCTGTGCAGAAGCTGATTGGTCGTATGGAACGTCGCTTCCCGCGTGCGTTTTTAAACCGTCTGATCTATCAGCCTACGCTGTTTGAAGCTGATTTGAGTGAGCGTGAAAAAGTGCAGGCGTGGGCGGAATCGCTGGTTAGCAGCCTGAACGCAAACGAAGTGCACGGCAGCACCTACAGCTTTGTGGTTCACCACGATGAAGAGCGCGGCGTATTTGAACCGGCACTGCGCGTGCGTACGCACGGTGTGGATACCGATTATCCGTTGGGTGCGGGCTTTGTGGCGGGTGGTGAATATCGCAAGCTGAATCAGCTGGGCGAAAAACTACGTGGCTTGATTGAAGAAGATGCGTACATCGAGCGTGGTGAACGTCGTCAACCGGTTGCCAGCTTTGAGCAGGCGCTGGAATGGCTGGTGAAAGAGTCCCGCCGTGGTCTGACCGTGCAGCGTTATAAAGGTCTGGGTGAAATGAACCCGGATCAGCTGTGGGAAACCACGATGGATCCGACCAGCCGCCGTATGCTGCGTGTGACGGTGAAAGACGCCATTGCTGCCGATGAGCTGTTTACGACTCTGATGGGTGATGCCGTTGAACCGCGTCGTGCATTTATCGAAGAGAACGCCCTGAAAGCGATGAACATCGATATCTGATTCGGTCTACGTTGTTATCGTTATCTGAGCCAGCTCCCTACGGAGCTGGCTTTTTTTATGGCGAGCTTCCTGCTCGCCACCCTCGGGGCTGTCGTAAGCGACGTTGAAAAACGTTCCCTACGTTTTTTTATGATGAATGTCCCGCTTGCTGCAACGTTGAAAACGCTTTATCAGGCCAACGCACGGCGTCTGGCGCTGCGCATTTCCTGTAGCAGCGTGATGAAAGCGGTGATCAGCATAAAGATGACGGCAGACCAGAAAATGGCGTGAGGGTGACCGTGATCCAGCATCCAACCGAACAGCACTGGCCCCGCGGATCCGCCCAGATTAAAGCCCGTGGAAACAATACCAAACACCCGTCCTTCCGCTCCCGGTGGTGAGGCAGCGCGCACCAACATATCCCGAGACGGCGCGATCATACCGGAGAGGAAGCCCGCGGCAGCCAGCAACGGCACTAGCGCGATGGTCGGTAAAGAATACATGGCAACGATGCTGACCAGCACGGCGGTGAGAGCCAGCGCCGCCGTCGCTACTAGCCCGTGGCGTTTGGTTTTATCCGCCAGTGAACCGCCAGCCAATACGCCAAAGGCGCTGGCGAACAGAAAGGCGGTAAGTGCCACGTTAGCCTGTGAAAGCGACAAATCGTAGCCCGTGACTAACGCCGTAACCGAGAAATTCTGGATCGAGCCCGTACTTAAATTTAGCAACAGGAACAAAATCAGCAGTGCCAAAATTGGCAACGTGAAAACAGGTGCGCGCGATTTGCTCGGCTGGGCACTCGTTGCCGCCTGCGCTTTCACCCGGCTGGGTTCATCACGATCTGTCAGAAGCAGTGGGATCGTCAGCAAACCGATGATGCCAGAAATGATGAATGCGCTGCTGATACCAGAAAAAGCGGCAACGGACAGTAAAATTCCGGGGGCGATGGCCGTGCCCAGAAAGCCGGAGAACGTATGCACCGAGAATGCGCGACCCATGCGTTTTTCATCAATCCCGCGCGACAGTAAGGCATAGTCCGCCGGATGATAAACCGCATTCGCCACCCCAGCGAGCCCCATCGCAGCGATTAACCAGGTATAGCTTTCTGAAAATCCTAGCGAAAGAAAACAAAGACTTCCGAGTGCTAAACCCGCGGTTAACGTCCGACGTGCGCCGATGCGGTCCACCATAAAACCAATAGGCGTCTGCACGCAGGCAGAGACAATGTTGAATACGCTGAGCGCAAACCCGAGCTCGACAAAGCTGATATCGCGCTGGGCTGACAGCAGCGGAATGAGTGCAGGCAGCACCATCATATGGAAGTGGCTCACCAGATGTGCTGATGAGATTTGCGCCAGTAGCGGTAGTCTTATGAGTTTCATATTATCTTTGCAGCTTACGGGTCTGTAGATTTTATTATCGTGGGAGCTGGCGCAGGAACAGGCCGTCACTCACAGACAAAGGGATCATAAGGTTAGCATACTACTGGTTTCATTCATGTCTAACTGAAGCCAATGTCACATTCGTTTGAGGATTGCTGTCCGCGCTGGGAATAACTCACAGGCTGTTGCCAACCTGTGAGGGGTGAAATACGTTGATTAAGAGAGCTTGAAGACCAGTACCGTTTGCGCGAGCTGTCTGGCCTGTTCTTCCAGCGACGCAGCAGCAGCGGTCGCTTCCTGCACCAATGCCGCGTTCTGCTGGGTGACGCCGTCCATCTCGTGAACGGCCTGCGTGACCTGACTGATTCCGCGCGATTGTTCATCTGACGCGGAGACGATCTCATCCATGATGTCTTTTACCGAGGTTACGGCATGCAGCATGTCCTGCATGGTTGAGCCTGCACTCTGAACCAGTGTGACGCCGCTATCGACGCGGCTGGCGGACTCCGTAATCAGCGCGGTGATGTCTTTTACGGCACTGGCGCTACGCTGCGCGAGATTACGCACCTCGTTGGCAACAACCGCGAAACCACGACCTTGTTCACCCGCTCTGGCCGCTTCCACCGCCGCGTTGAGGGCCAGAATATTGGTCTGGAACGCGATGCTGCTGATGATGCTGGTAATGTCGGCAATCTTCTTCGAACTGTCGTCGATCTCACTCATGATGTGAACAACCTGACCGACTATCTTGTCGCCTTTCTGAGCGATGTGCGCGGCATTCTGCGCCAGTGTTGTCGCGTTATGGGCGTTATCCGCATTCTGTTTCACCGTCGCCGTAATCTGTTCCATGCTGGCAGCAGTTTCTTCCAGCGCCGCGGCCTGTTGTTCGGTGCGAGAAGCCAAATCGATGTTGCCTGCCGCAATTTCCGTCGCACCATGGCTGACGGATTCGCTGGTACTAATCAGCTGCTCGGCGATATCTCTCAACTGCGTCTGCATGGCGTTCATGGCGTAAAAAATACTGCTGTCGTCTTTCGGCTGTACGGGGATAGTCTGCGTTAAGTTCCCTTGCGCGACGGACAGTGCGATCTGCGCGGCCTGAGCTGGCTCCCCACCGATAGGACGGGCAACCTTGCGGTTAAAGATGATGCCCAACACGCCGGAAACCACCACGATACTCAGCACCATAAGCAGTAGCGCCATGTTGCGCTGCTGTACGGTTTCCGCCATCACCACATTGACGGGGGCGGACAGGCCGAGCATCCAGGGCGTACCGGTATTACCGATGGTGACCGGCACATACACGTTAAACGCCGGCGTGTTTAGCACAGCATTGTCACGTTCGATCTGATAAGGCTGACCGGTGATGACATGCTCAAGCAGCGTTGAGTCGTTTTCAATTTTCTTGGTCACCCGAGCTTTGTCGGGATGAGAAATGTAGGCGCCAGTATGTGACAACAGCTGCGCGTAGCCCGTGCCTTGATAGGGTTTGATGTTGTTGGTGAGCTGTTGCAGCGTATCTAGCGAAAAATCTGCGGTAACGGAGCCGTAAAATTTGTTGTTGATGATGATAGGCACGGCAATGGAGGTCAGTAGTACATCGACGCCGTTGTAAGGGTAGCTATACGGTTCCAGAATGACTTCTTTCTGGAGCTTCTTCGGCAGCAGATAGTAGTCGCCGCTGCCGGGCGTTTCATAATCCACCAAATTATGCAGAGCAACATTGCCAGCGGTATCGCGGTCGACATAGCGGACAAAGCGACCTTGCGGGTCCTGATCGGGTTGGCTAGCGTACTCCCGATCTTTGCCGTCAAACGCATCAGGCTCCCATGCCAGCGACATTGAAAGAAAATCGGGATGACTCTTCAGCGTATTCTTCAGCAGCGTCTCTGCGGTTTTTCGATCGGCGTTACCCGCTTCTTGCAGGCTGATAACGCTTTGCACCAGATTACGTGCCGCATGGAGCGCGACATCCAGCTTCTGCTGAATGAGGTAGCTATTGGTATACGCCGTTTGCTCAAGATACTGCTGGGCGATGGCCTTTTGTTGCTGGCCAGATTGCCAGATCAACAGACCGATAGTGAGAATAAAACCGAGTGCGATGGTGGTGACGCCAGCCAAGAGCATTAGCGTACGTGTGCTGAGCTTTTTTTTGAGCGTTGTTGGTGAGGAGTGAATGGGTAGATTGCTGTGGTTAACCGGTAACAGTGTTGTAGACATATGCATAATATCCCCTGGGATATAAGCGCCGATAGGCGCCTTTTTCATAAAAGAATCAATCGATTGTCTTCCTTTCTGTTTTTGGGTCATTCCTTTGCGCGACTCGTCATTTTTTGTGATGTAAGTCACAAATAAATTATCGGCGGGAAACCGTATGTCTTTAGGCTATTCACGAAAACGTCATAAAGCGGAGTGGTGTCGCAAATCGGTGTCGTGTGGGATTACACCACACCGAATGAGTGAGGGATTAGGCGGCGGGGCCTTTGCTGACGGAATCGCGGATCATCAACTCGCCTTTGAAGGCTGGTGCAGGCACGACGGTTTCCCCTTCTAGCCGACACAGCAGTTTCTCGAGGGTATAGTTGATCATCTCGGCGACAGGCACATGCACGGTAGTGAGTGGTGGGTAGAACCACGAGGCCATCGGTAAATCGTCGAACCCCAGTAGCGAGACATCTTGTGGAATCGCGAGGCCGTGTTCACGCAGCGCTTTTGCCGCACCGATCGCCATATCATCATTGCTGGCGACCAGCGCACTGAATATGGCCGACCGCTCAAGCAGGGCTTTTGCCGCCGTGTAACCACTGTCATGGGTCCAGTCACCTGACGCAACCAACCTGTCATTATAAGGAATCCCGTTGTCCGCTAGCGCCTGTCGGTAACCTGCCAATCGGCTTGTGCCTGTGGGGGAGTTCGACGATCCGCAGATAAACGCGATATCACGGTGACCCTGCGTAATCAGGTAATTGACGGCATCATGGCAGTGCTGCTGATGATCGGCGCAGATACCGTTATCACCGTGCTGATGCAGCGTGCGATTCACGACCATGATCGGCTGCTCATGTTGTTCGATAATACTTTCTAGCGCCTCGATAGACAGAAAGCGCGGATAGATAATGACGGCATCGCAGCGTAAATCGAGCAGGAACTGGATCGCTTCACGCTCTTCTTCCGCGCTGTGCTTACCATCCGCCATGATGAGCTGCCGCCCGTATTTTTCCGTCATGGTTGCCGTTTGGAACAGCAATTCGCTGAAATAGGGACCGCTGTACAGCGTGTTGGTCACGACCAAGCCAATAATTTGCGATTTGCTGGTGGCGAGCTGGCGCGCCAGAAGATTGGGTCGGTAGCCAATCTCTTCAATTGCCTGAAATACCCGATCCCGCGTGGTTTTACTGACGTAGTTATTCCCTGTCAGCACGCGTGATACGGTGGCCTTGGATACACCGGCTTTTTTCGCTACATCGAGCATGGTTACCATCGTACTTCCCGTTCTCCTTTTGCACCGCTTTATGTCGTCATTATAGGGATATTTCCTCTTTTTTTATCATCAATATACCCGTCATGCTTCAAGTTGCATGTACGTTGGCTACGCTTACTCGCCCGAATCACTTACTTGAGTAAGCTCATCGAGACTTCCTCACTTGCCGCCTGCCTGAAACTCGAATTATTTAGGGTATAGAGAGTATAGAGATAAAAATATTCCCCGATTGCGCTATTTATGATCGCCTTCAAAAAACAGTAAAAACAATATGAAACCGGTTGCATATTATTTTATGTCTTGCTTGAATAATAAGAAAACAGACGGTGAGGTGCAGTATGAATAAGATTTTACTCTGTTGCGCAGCAGGAATGTCTACCAGCATGCTGGTACAGCGGATGGAAAAGGTTGCCGAGAAAAATGCGATCGCTGTTGAGATAAAAGCCGTAGGTTTTGAAGAGTTTAATGAACTCATCGATGAGTACGATTGCTGCCTGTTGGGGCCGCAGATTAAATATAAACTGCCTGAATTCAAAGCAATAGCCGACGAAAAAGAGAAACCAATTGCAGTCATTAATATGGTTGATTACGGCATGATGAATGGGGAAAAAGTCCTCAATGATGCCTTGGCGATGATCAATTAGTGTAACGGGAGGAATAATGAGTAAATTAAGCGAGTCATTATTCAGCGTTATCGAAAACCGTATTAGCCCGATTGCGGCAAAGCTCTCCAGCCAGCGTCATGTTGTGGCAATTAAGGATGGATTCATTGCATCCATGCCTTTTTTAATTGTCGGCTCTTTTATGATGTTATTCGCCCATCCGCCTTTTAGCCCGAATAGTGAATGGGCTTTCGCACAGTGGTGGCTGGGAATGGTGGAACGCCACGGCGAACAGATCATGATGCCCTACAATATGACGATGGGCATTATGGCGGTGTATATCACCAGCGCCATCGCTTATAACCTGGCACAGAGCTATAAAATGAACGGTTTTATGGCGGCCAGCCTGGCGCTGATGTCGTTTATGGTCGTTGCAGCTCCACAAATCGACAAAAGCCTGCCAGTCGGGTCGCTAGGAGGCGAGGGAATTTTCACCGCGATTATCGTGGCCATCTATTCGACGGAGCTGATGCATTTTTTGCAGAAGCGCAATATTGGTATTCGCCTGCCGGAACAGGTGCCGCCGAAAATTCGCCAATCCTTCGATTTACTCATCCCGATCCTTGCCATCTTCCTGACGCTGTTCCCGCTTAGCCTGTTTATGCAGAGCCAGTTCGGCATGCTGCTACCGCAGGCGATTATGGCGATGTTTGCGCCGATTATCTCAGCATCTGACTCGCTCCCCGCCATCCTGATTGCGGTGCTGCTCTGTCACCTGCTGTGGTTTGCCGGGATTCACGGTGCCGTTATTGTCGGCGGCATTTTGCAGGCGTTCTGGCTGACTAATTTAGGGATCAATCAGGAAGCATTTAACACAGGCGCACCGATCACCAAAATCTTCATTGAACCCTTTTGGCAATTCTTCATTACGGTGGGCGGCTCGGGTGCGACCATGGGGCTGGTCTTTCTCTATTTGCGCAGCCGTTCTGCCCATTTGCGCTCCATCGGCAAGCTGGCCGTGGTGCCGAGCATGTTCAACATCAACGAGCCAGTAATTTTTGGTTCACCCGTCGTGATGAACCCGCTGTTGTTTATTCCGTTTATTACCGCGCCGTTGGTGAACGCCACTCTTGCTTATATCGCGTTAAAAACCGATTTGGTACACCGCGTGATCTCTCTTGCACCCTGGACGACCCCGGGGCCGATTGGTGCTGCCTGGTCTACGGGATGGGACTGGCGGGCGGTGGTGCTGGTGGGGGTACTGATTATCGTGTCGTCCTTAATCTATTACCCCTTCTTCAAAATGTATGAACGTCAGCTGATTGCACAGGAAGTGGGTACAGCAGAGGAGGCAGTAAGTGATGCTCGATGAAACCACGGTAATGGAACTGATTATCTATGCGGGAGAGGCGCGCTCAAGCTCGATGGAAGCGTTGAGCGCCGCCAGAAAATACGACTGGGACAAAGCTGAGGAACTGCTGAACATGGCTTCAGTGGCGGCGCGCAAAGCCCATCAAATTCAGACGGCTTTGATCGGTGCAGATGAAGGCAGCGGAAAAATCCCGGTCAATCTGATTCTGGTTCACGCACAAGATCACCTGATGAACGCGATGTTATGCCGTGAGCTGGTGGAGGAGCTGATTCAACTGCATCGGGAAATCGCCTCCCTAAAACAATCTATCAATGAAACCGTTTGTAAATGAACAACGTGTAAACCTGAAATGAGAAGGAAATGAGATGTCTATTGAACAATTACCGAAAGACTTTCTGTGGGGCGGCGCGGTAGCGGCGCATCAAGTTGAAGGTGGTTGGGATCAAGGCGGCAAAGGCGTCAGCATTTGTGATGTCCTGTCCGGCGGTGCGCACGGCGTTGATCGTGTGATTACTGATGGCGTACAGCCTGGTGTCAGTTATCCAAACCATCAGGCGGTGGAGTTTTATTCCCACTATAAGCAGGATATCGCCCTGTTCGCCGAAATGGGCTTTAAATGCTTCCGTACCTCGATTGCCTGGACGCGTATTTTCCCCAATGGCGATGAGCTGGAACCGAATGAAGCGGGTCTGCAATTCTATGACGACCTGTTCGATGAACTGCTGAAATACAACATTGAGCCAGTGATTACGCTGTCTCACTTTGAGATGCCGCATCATCTGGTGAAGCAGTACGGCGGCTGGTTGAACCGCAAAGTGGTGGATTTCTTTGTTCGCTACAGCGAAGTGGTCATGAAGCGTTATCAATCTAAAGTGAAATACTGGATGACCTTCAATGAGATCAATAACCAGCGCAACTGGCAGTATCCGCTGTTTGGCTATTGTTGTTCCGGCGTGATTTTTACCGATCACGACAAGCCAGAGCAGGCGATGTACCAAACGCTGCACCATCAGTTTGTTGCCAGTGCGAAAGTGGTGAAGCTGGGTCATGAGATTAACCCTGATTTCAAAATTGGCTGCATGCTGGCGCTGGTGCCGCTCTATCCGTGGTCATGCCATCCGGATGATGTGATGTTTGCACAGGAAGCAATGCGTGAACGCCACCTATTCGGTGACGTGCAACTGCGTGGTTACTATCCGTCTTACATCCTGAAAGAGTGGGCGCGTAAAGGCTATCAGATTGATATGCAGCCGGAAGATGAACAGGCGCTGCGCGAGGGTTGCACGGATTATCTGGGCTTCAGCTACTACATGAGCAACGCGGTGCAACTGGCAGCGAAAGGTCGGAAAACGGAAGACGCGATCGCAGGTTTTGACGGCGGCGTGAAAAACCCGCATGTGAAAGCATCGGAATGGGGCTGGCAGATCGACCCGGTTGGCCTGCGCTATACCCTGAACAGCTTCTACGAGCGTTACCAGAAACCCATGTTCATCGTCGAGAACGGTTTTGGTGCGGTAGACAAGGTAGAAGCCGACGGTAGCATCAATGACGATTACCGCATTGAGTACCTCAAAGCGCACATCGATCAGATGAAGAAAGCTGTTGTAGAAGACGGCGTGGAGCTGATGGGCTACACCCCGTGGGGCTGCATCGACTGCGTGTCGTTCACCACTGGCCAGTACAGCAAACGCTATGGTTTCATCTACGTGGATAAACACGATGACGGTACCGGCACGTTCAATCGCTCGAAGAAAAAGAGCTTTGACTGGTACAAGAAGGTGATTTCCAGCAACGGCGCCGAGCTATAACGGCGATTGCAGGAAACGTTAACGACAGAGCCGTGCTTAACCGCACGGCTTTTTCTTCTTGGTGTTAATCTCTTCCCAAGATGAGCTCTTATACACAAATAATGTAGTGTGCAAGCGGGGTTGCCGTTATCCCCAGCGTAAGAAATTATGCTGAGGAGATAGCAGGCTTAGGATGAGCCGCATGGACGCGGCTCAAGCTTGCGCCACGTCGGGAGCGTGTCGCAAGCGGTCCGTTAAGCCTGATGCCGACGAAGGTATCGCGTAGCGACATAATGTAGCGGGCAGCCGGGTTCATAGGGGGCTGGCGCTTGAGCCCCCTATGTCGGGCGCGTGCTATAAAGTAGCATGAGAAGGATGGCATTGTGGCGCACGAAATGGCTCCGCGTTTGCAGAGGTAGCCTTCAGGAAAAGGGTTCGTTTTGTACTGTAATACGCCTGTCACCCTGCCGTATTTCACTAACGACTTCATCGCTGAATCGCGTTAGCATGAAAACAGATAACTTGATGCTGGAAAAACTATGTCTGTAAAACTGATCGCTATTGATATGGACGGGACGTTACTGACGCCCCAAAATCAAATTTCACCTGCGGTAAAAGCCGCGATTGCCGCCGCCAGAGAGAAAGGTGTGCAGGTCGTGCTGGCAACCGGTCGTCCCTACATCGGTGTCGAACGCTACCTGATAGAGCTGGATTTGCAGCAGGAAGGCTGTTACTGCATCACCAACAACGGTGCGCTGGTGCAGCGTACGGTCAACGGTGACTGTGTGGCGCAAACCGCGCTGAGCTTCGACGATTATCTCTATTTCGAAGCGCTGGCCTGCAAATTGGGCGTCCATTTCCACGCGCTGGACTTCAATTTCGTCTATACCGCCAATAAAGACATCAGCCCTTACACCATCCATGAATCTCACCTGACCGGGATGCCGTTGAAGTATCGTGCGGTAGAGGAAATGGATCGCAGCCTGACGTTCCCGAAAGTGATGATGATTGATGAGCCAGAGATCTTGGATCGCGCCATCAGCCAACTGCCACCAGAAGCGTTTGAACGCTACACCATCATGAAGAGCGCCGAATACTATCTGGAAATTCTGGATAAGCGCGTGAACAAAGGTGAAGGCGTGAAGATGCTGGCGGAGCACCTCAATATCCCACGCGAAAGCGTCATGACGCTGGGCGACCAGCAGAACGATCTGGCTATGATTCGCTATGCGGGGATCGGCGTCGCGATGGGCAACGCTATCGATGAAGTGAAAGAAGCCAGCCAATTCGTCACCAAAACCAACATGGAAGACGGCGTCGCCTACGCGATCGAGAAATTCGTGCTGAATGCCTGATTATTTATAGATAAAGCCGGATAGCCATCATTGATGGCTATTTTATATAAAATAATAACCGTGCTATTTATTTTATATAAATCTTTTCCCTGAAATTCACTATTCAATAAATACATTAATAAAAATAAAGGCTTCGGCTGGAAATTATTTTAATTCCAGACTCGCCGCTATTTTTTCTTTCATAACCTGAGTGATGTGATTAACCACTTGGCTGCGGGGGATTTGCGGGGGATATACCGCGCAATACGCCATTTTTATATCAGGATTGAAAGGCTTAACGATAACCGGAGAAGGGCTGTTCAGCGCAGTAATAAAATCCACGACCCCGATACCGACGTTTCTTGAAGCCAGCACGCAGCAGTTAACCATTGAGGTTTCGATAGGGTTATGCAGATAGCTCTGCTCTTTTCTGATGGCAATATCGAGCTGTGCCCGTAGCGGTGTGGTTCTTCCCGGCAAAATGGCGCGGGTGCCAGCCAGATCGACAAGCGTAATTTCATCCGCTGTGGCAAGGGGGTGATCCACCGCTAACACCGCGACAGCACTGGCGTCCGCCAGGGGTTCGGCTTCCAGCCCTTTGATGCCCGGCTGGCCAAAAATAAAACCAACGTCATAGTGATTTTCAGAAATTGCATTCGTAATGCGGCTGCTGCTTTCGATGTCTAAAAACAGCGAAAGATCGGGGTATTTCTTGAGTAAAGTAGGGAGAACCTGGTCCGAGCAAAGAAACGAGAGCGCCTGAACGGCAGCGATGCGCAGTATGCTGCCTCTGGCGTGGCGAATTTCATCGGCAATCATCCCGATATGATCCAACCCCAGATAAAGACGCTCCACTTCCCGATATAGCTTCATCGCCTCAGCGCGCGGAATCAGGCCACGTCCGTCTCTATCGAACAGCTTCAGATTCAGTGCGTCTTCAAAGTCTTTAATGAGCCGACTGACCGCGGGCTGGGTGATGAACATCATGTTGGCGGCAGCGGTGATGCCTCCGGTGAGGATGACTTTATGAAAGGCTTCAACCTGACGGGGATTGATACGCATGCTCGTCACCTTAAAACATAACATTTAGTTATCAATTTAACACAAAATGCAATTTTTCATTATCCAATCTGGCGCATAGACTCACAATCATAAGATTTAATACACTTCATCAGTACTCAATCATGGAATAGAGGGTTAGTGAATGAAGAAATCAACGCTGGCGTTATTGTTTACCGTTTTATTTTCATCTTCACCTTTGGTTTATAGCGCGGATCTGAATATCGGTTTGGCTTCCTCCACCACATCAATGGATCCGCAGTTTTATGTGAGTGGGGCGAATAGCGCAATGGCGCGCAATATTTTTGACGGTTTGGTTGTACAGGATGAAAAACAGCAGATTGCACCTGCCCTGGCAACCAGTTGGAAAGTGATTGACGACAAGACGTGGGAGTTTGTATTGCGTCCTGGCGTTAAGTTTCACGACGGCAGTGATTTTACGGCTAAAGATGTGATTGCCAGCATTAAGCGTGTTGCGCTGGCATCAAAAAACAGCCCTAGTTCTTACGCACCTTACGTCAGCGACATTGCTGAAGTAATAGAAGTTAATCCACTAACGGTGCGGATAAAGACAAAAGAGGCTTCGCCACTGCTGCTGAATAATTTAAGTCGGATTTCCATTTTACCGGCCCGACTTGAGAACGTCCCAACGGAAACGTTGAATTCAGGAACAGATGTGATTGGTACAGGGCCATTCAAATTTGTTTCCTGGGTGCCGGACGACCGGGTAGTCCTTAGTCGTAACGACGATTACTGGGGAGGAAAAGCAGAGTGGGACAACGTTACTGTCCGTGTATTTAAAAACAGTAGTGCACGTGTAGCAGCAGTATTATCCGGTGATGTGGACATGATTGAAAACGTTCCAACAGCCGACAGCAGTAATATTGAAAAAAATAAGCAGTTAAAAACGATTTCAACACCAGGGAATCGTGTTATTTACCTTCACATGGACCAGCAGCGAGATGAATCACCGTTCGCTAAAGGTCCTGATGGTAAAAACCCATTACTAAAAAAAGAAGTACGCCAGGCGATGTCTTTAGCTCTTAATCGTCAGGCAATCGTCGACCGTGTGATGGAGGGGCAGGCTGTTGTTGCCTCTCAGCTTGTACCGAAGGGGTACCTAGGCTATTCCGCTTCCATTCCTGCGCCGGTTTATAATCCGGAGAAAGCCAAACAGGAACTGGCAGCGGCGGGTTACCCCGACGGCTTCACGCTGACCTTCCACGCGTCGAACGATCGTTATCCTAATGATTCTAAAATTGCTCAGGCCATTGGCCAAATGTTCACACGCGTCGGCATCAAAACCGAAGTGGTTACGATGCCCGGCAGTGTGTACTTCTCACGTGCGTCCCGTCTCGAATTCAGTTTGATTATGGGCGGGGCCGCGATTGAAACCGGGGAAGCTTCTGGAGTATTGGGGCCATTGCTAGAAACCTTTGGCCCCAATGCAGGACAGGGTAATCGTGGTCGCTATTCCAATCCTGTCTTTGATAAAACGCTGAACGAAGCACGTGTCACGCTGGATGAAACCAAGCGTGAGGCGCTGCTGGCAGAGGCGATGAACATCGGTATGAACGATTTAGGTGTCATTCCGGTGATGTTCCTGTCCAACACCTGGGCGATGAAAAAGCAGTATACCTATGTGGGCCGTTCAGATGCCTACACGCTGCCGTACTTCGTCCGTTCCGCGAAATAGTTACCTTTCAGTCATGATCCAAAAGGGGTGAGGCTTCACCCCTTATTACCGATAACAAGGAGAGCGGTGTGAATACGTTTAGCGGTGTTTTTCCCTATCTGGTGTCACCCGTCAGGCCCGATGGTCAGGTTGATAAGCCTGTGTTGGCGCAACTCACTGAGCATCTGATTCAATGCGGTGTGCATGGCGTCGTGCCGTTAGGTAGCACCGGTGAATTTGCCTATCTCTCTGCGGCTCAGCGTCTGGATGTGGTCAAAACCGTCATTGAGACGACGGCGGGCCGTGTGCCGGTGATCGCCGGTGTCGCTTCCACAACGATTCAGGATGCCGTTGAACAAACGAAACGCTACGTTGAACTCGGTGCAGATGGCATTCTTGCGGTACTCGAAGCCTATTTCCCACTGAAAGACGAAGGCGTCGAACAGTATTTCCGCGCCATTGCCGAAGCCGCACAGGGCAAACCGGTCGTGCTTTACACCAACCCTCAGTTCCAGCGCTCCGATTTGAGCTTGCCCGTTATCGAACGCTTGAGTCATGTCAGTAATATCCGCTATATCAAAGACGCCTCGACGAATACCGGGCGTTTGCTGTCCATCATTGAACGTACCCGTGGCCGGATGGACGTGTTCTCCGCCTCCGCTCATATTCCCGCCTGCGTGATGCTGATTGGCGGCGTGGGTTGGATGGCTGGCCCGGCGTGTATCGTTCCCAAACAGAGTATTGCTTTGTATGAAGCCGCCCGCACGGGTGACTGGAACAGAGCAATGGAGCTTCAGCGTCCGCTGTGGCGCATCAATGAAATCTTTGCCCGTTATTCCATTGCCGGCTGTATTAAAGCGGCGCTGCAATTGCAGGGATTTGCCGTAGGCGACCCGTTGCCGCCTCAGCAACCGCTGGATGAAAAGGCGCGTAAGGAGATCGCTGACGTTTTAGCGTCTGTCGATTCCCTCTAACGCAAACCAGATTTGTTATTTTTCACGCTGTAGAGGTGTGGGGTTTTCTGCACCTTGAAATTTGGCAGTACCTATTAAAAAGAGAAAAGGAATCATCAGGGGATGAGCGCGTTACCTATTATTATTGATTGTGATCCGGGGATAGATGACGCCATTGCGTTATTAAGTGCATTTGTGGCGCCAGAGTTGGATATTCGCGGCATTTGCACGGTGTGCGGTAACCAGTCGCTGGAAAAGACGGTGCGTAATGCGCTGCAAATTGTTGAACTGGGTCAGCGCATGGATATTCCTGTTTTCGCTGGCTGCCATCGGCCGCTGTTGCGTGAACCCATTCATGGCCAGTTTCACGGCGAAAGCGGACTGGGCCAGACGGTGCTGCCTGCACCGCAAAAACAGGCCGAAGCGCAGCATGCCGTAAGTTTTATTATTGAGCAGTGTCGGCAGGCGATAGCTGACGGCACGACGATCACGCTGTGTACGTTGGGGCCGTTAACCAATGTGGCGACGGCGCTGCGTATGGCGCCCGAGATTGCCGACGGTATTGCGCGCATTGTCATGATGGGCGGCGCGTATCGGGAAGCGGGCAACCGCAGTCTGACGTCTGAATTCAATATGATTGCCGATCCACAGGCAGCGAAGGTGGTGTTTGACTCGTCGATTGCCCTTGTTGCGCTGCCGCTGGATGTTACGCATCAGGTAATTTTAACACCGGAATTAGTGGCACGTTTCGTTGCGCTATCCGGGCGAATTTCCGCGCCGCTGGGTGAAATGATGGCGTTTTGGGATCGTAATGATATCCGTCGCTATGGTTCACGCGGTGGTCCGCTACACGATCCGTTGGTCATTGCCTGGGTTCTGGCGCCGCACTGTTTCACGACGGAAAAAGCCAGCGTTTACATTGAGCAGGAAAGTGAGCTGTGCATGGGGCAAACCGTTGCCGACTGGTATGGAAAAACCGATCGTCAGCCGAATGTGGATGTGGTGACAGGGGTTGATGCCAAACAGGTTGTCGAGCTGTTTGCTGACCTATTGAGCCGCTACAGAGAGGGTGTCTGACATGGTTCGAGAGCGCATTATTATTGATACCGATCCCGGCGTTGACGATGCAATCGCCATCTGGCTGGCATTGGCATCGCCCGAATTAGACGTGCTCGGTATCACCGTTGTAGCAGGTAATGTGCCGCTTGAAGCGACGTTGCCAAATGCGTGCAACGTTGTTGGCCTGACGGGCAGAACCGATGTACCCATTTTTGCTGGTGCCTCGCGTCCGCTCATTCGCGATCAGGTTTTCGGTAAGTACGCCCATATCGGCGAATTTTCTTCTGAGTGGGTGCCGCAGAGCACGTTATCGCCGGAACAAGAACACGCCGTCGATTTTCTGGTGCGGATGACGCGTCAGGCCGCTGCCGACAATAATCCGATCACCATTTGTTCACTCGGTCCGATGACGAATCTGGCGTTGGCGCTGTGTTTCCACCCTGATGTCGCACGCGGCATCAAACAGATTGTTTCCATGAGTTGTGCCTTTACCGCGATGGGGAATCGCGTGCCGTGGGCAGACTTTAACGTCTATGCCGATCCGCATGCGGCGGAAATCGTATTTTCCTCCGGTGTTCCCGTTGTTGTCATGCCGTTGGATGTGACCTTTCAGGCACTGATTCAGACAGAACAGGTTGATGACATCGAACGCAGCGGCGGTGCGCCGGGTAAAGCGATGGCGGCACTGTTGCGTATGTTTGACCGCAATGAGGTAGAACGCTTTGGTCGTGAAGGTGGACCGATTCATGATGCGACCGTCATTGCATGGCTGTTGAAGCCAGAGCTATTCAAGTCAAAATACGCGCGTATCGGGGTCGAGGTTTCCGGTAAGACCGCGGGTTACGTGTTTGCCGATTTTTATAACAAGCTGGGTGAGTCTGCGAATGCGCTGATCATGCGGGAAATCGACGAACAGGGATTTCTTGGGCTGATTGCCGACCGCCTGCGCCACTACGATGTTGATACAGTAAACGGTTCTGGGGGGCGCTGATGATAGCCTACCTGCTGAGCCGAATCGGACAAACGCTGCTGACGCTTGCTGTTATGTCGGTGCTGGTGTTTGTGGGTGTTTATCTAGTCGGTAACCCGGTCGATATGCTGTTGGGCGCAACAGCCACGCCAGCGGAACGGCTGGCGGTGATTCAGTCCTTTGGTCTGGATAAGCCCGTCTGGGAACAGTACGGACTGTTTGTCTGGAACGCCTTTCAGGGCGACATGGGCAAGTCTTTTATCTTTAACCAACCCGCGCTGACGCTGATTTTTCAGCGGATGCCCGCGACGCTCGAACTGGCGATGGTGGCGTTCGTCATGGCGCTGGTTGTCGGTATCCCGCTGGGGATTTACGCTGGCCTGAAGCCGGACAGCGCGGTGTCCAAATCCATCATGACCTTCTCCATTCTGGGCTTTAGCCTGCCCACGTTCTGGATCGGGCTGGTGATGATCATGCTGTTCAGTGTGAAGCTCGGCTGGCTGCCCTCGTCGGGCAGGGGCGATACGCATGAGCTATTGGGTATCCCATTCAGTTTTCTGACTCGCGACGGCCTCGAACATCTTCTCCTGCCCGCGTTTAACCTCGCGCTATTTAAAATCTCGCTGGTTATCCGCCTGATGCGTGCGGGGGTGATGGAATGCCTGCAACAAGATTATGTGCAGTTTGCACGTGCGAAGGGGCTATCGGAAACCCGTATCGTGCTGGTGCACGTGCTGCGCAATACGCTGATTCCCTTAATTACCGTGCTGGGTCTGGAGCTGGGATCGCTGATCGCGTTCGCCGTCGTCACGGAAACCATTTACGCCTGGCCGGGTATGGGCAAACTGATTATCGACTCGATCGCTGTGCTCGACCGTCCGGTCATCCTTGCTTACCTGATGATTACCGTCGTGATGTTCAGCGTCATTAACCTGCTGGTCGATTTGCTGTATGTCATGGTCGATCCGCGTGTACGGCTGGGAGGAGACAAAGGATGACAGGGAATACCATACACCAGCCCGTAACCGTGCAAAAAACCGTCCATCCGGCGATGCGCGTGGTGATGGCGTTGATCAACGATCGGTTGGCGCTGTGTGGGCTGATCATGCTGGCGATTTTTGTGCTGCTGGCGCTGCTCGCCCCTGTTCTGTCGCCGCAGAACCCTTACGATCTGATGCAGCTCGACATCATGGATGGCCGGCTTGTACCGGGTTCCTCCAGTATGGCGGGCATGACGTACTGGCTGGGGACGGACGATCAGGGGCGCGATCTGTTCAGCGCCATTCTTTACGGCACTCGTATCAGCCTGATTGTGGGCTTTTCCAGTGCGGTACTCGCGCTACTGATTGGTGCCTCGCTGGGGCTGATTAGCGCCTACGCGGGTGGAAAAACGGATGCCACGATCATGCGCATCGTGGATATCCAACTCAGTTTCCCTCCCATCCTGATTGCGTTGATCCTGCTGGCGGTGCTGGGGCAAGGGGTCGATAAAATCATTATGGCGCTGGTGGTAACCCAGTGGGCTTACTACGCGCGGACGATTCGCGGCTCGGCGCTGGTGGAACGTCGCCGCAGCTATGTGGACGCAGCACGCAGCATGGCGTTGTCCAATCGCCGCATTCTGTTTCGCCATATTTTACCGAACTGTCTGGCCCCACTGATCGTCGTCGCGACGATGCGCATCGCGTACGCCATTATGTTGGAGGCCACGCTCTCGTTTCTGGGCATTGGGCTGCCCGTGACGGAACCGTCGCTGGGGCTGCTGATCTCAAACGGTTTTGAGTACCTGATGTCGGGCGATTACTGGATCAGCTTCTTTCCGGGGCTGACGCTGTTGCTGCTGATTGTGGCGATCAATCTGGTGGGGGATGCGCTACGCGACATCCTCAATCCACGGAATTAATCAGTGGGAACGCCCATGGGAATAAGGGGTAACGAACACATGACAGCGCCGATTATGTCCGTTTCACATCTGACTACTGCTTTTCAGGTGAACGGTGAGTGGATGAACGTGGTGCGGGATTTATCCTTCACGATTGGCGAGAAAGAGACGGTCGCCGTGGTGGGGGAATCCGGCTCAGGTAAAAGCGTGATGGCGAAATCGATCATGCGCTTGCTGCCGCCCGGTCAAAGCCGGACTGAGGGGCAAATTTATTTCGGTGATACTGAACTGCTGTCGCTCCCGAATAAAGCGATGCAGGATGTGCGCGGCAATCGCATCGGCATGATTTTTCAGGAGCCGATGACCAGCCTGAATCCGGTTTTGCCGATTGGCTACCAGATTACGGAAGTGCTGCGCCGCCATCGCGGCATGGGGAAAGCCGAAGCGCGTGCCGAAGCGATACGGTTGCTGGAAAAAGTACGTATTCCGGCGGCGAAATCACGGTTGAACGAATACCCGCAAAGTTTCTCCGGCGGCATGCGCCAGCGCGTGGTGATTGCCATAGCGCTGGCCTGTCACCCGAAGCTGTTGATCGCCGACGAACCGACAACGGCGCTGGACGTCACCATTCAGGCACAAATTCTGACGCTGATAAAAACCCTTCAGGAAGAAGAAGGGATGTCGGTGCTATTTATTACCCACGATATGGGCGTAGTGGCGGAAGTCTCTGACCGCACTCTGGTGATGTATCAAGGCGAAATGGTAGAAAATGCCGTTACGCGGGAAATCTTTCATCATCCGCAACAGCCCTATACCCGCATGCTGCTGTCTGCCGTGCCTAAGCTCGGTTCGATGTCCGGCAGCGCATGGCCGCAGCGCTTTCCGCTGGTGGATCTCAAGACGGGCGAGCGCCAGCCAGTACCGGATGCGGTGAATACCGTGTCGGGCGAGGAACCGGTGCTGACGGTAAAAAATCTGGTCACCCGATTTGATATCCGATCAGGTTTTTTCCGTCGGCTGTCTGGGCGGGTTCACGCGGTGGAGAATGTCTCGTTCGATCTCTGGCCGGGAGAAACGCTTGCGCTGGTTGGCGAATCGGGCTGTGGTAAATCCACCACCGGTCGGTCGATTATTCGTCTCAACGACGCGGTCAGCGGTGATATTCAGCTTCTGGGGAGAAATATCCTGACGGCGGATAAGCATGCGCTGATCGATTCGCGGCGACAGATTCAGATGGTGTTTCAGGATCCGTATGAAAGCCTGAATCCGCGTATGCGGATAGGGGAAGCGATTGCCGAACCGATGCTGCTGCACGGGCTGGCGACCCGACAGAATGTGAATGCGCGGGTAAGTGCACTGCTTGAACAGGTGGGTTTATCCGGCGATATGGCTACGCGTTTCCCGCATCAGTTCTCTGGTGGGCAGCGGCAGCGCGTATGTATTGCCCGCGCACTGGCGCTGGAGCCGAAAGTGATTATTGCCGATGAGTCGGTGTCGGCGTTGGATGTGTCCGTCAAGGCGCAAGTGATCAACCTGATGCTGGATCTCCAGCAGAAGCTCGGGCTGTCATTCCTGTTTATCTCGCACGATATGGCGGTTGTCGAACGTATCAGCCACCGCGTAGCGGTGATGTATCTCGGTGAAATCGTGGAGATCGGCCCACGTTCGGCGATCTTCGACAATCCGCAGCATGACTACACTCGGCGTCTGATTTCTGCGGTGCCTGTACCTGACCCGGACACCCGTCCGGTGCGTAATATCACCAATGATGAACTGCGCAGCCCGGTACGCGCCCCCGATTTCCATCCTCCGGCACGCAGCTATAAGCAGGTCGGAGAGGGACATTTTGTTCTGGAGTAGGTGGCACTTAGCCATTATCTGAATTTGCCATTAATGACGGTTCTGTTACATGCGCATTGCGTAGGGTTTGAACCGTCATTCTTTTTCTTCTGATCTCTCTGCTTTCTTTCTTTCTTTCTTTCTTTCTTTCCCTATCAATGCTGCTGGCGTGCTTTTGTCGCCTTCCCGCCTCGAGCGCTCAATTCCTCTGATGTTGAAATCCGGTAACACAGGATGTTGCCAAATTGTATTTATTGTCCGTTTTGTGATCCAGATTGTAGTACAACACGTATTAATGGTACTACAATCAAGCCAAGAAAAGAGGGAATGATGCGGTTATTGTGCAACAGTTCGACGACGTCAGGCGGCATGGCGGGTAAAGTAAGTGCAGTGATATCAATCCGTTTTGTCTCGTTGAGGTGATGATGAATAAGCAGGAATTAAGCAAAACCGACCGCATCATTCTGGATATTGGCCAACAGATCGTTGGTGGTAAATACGCTCCGGGTATGCCGTTACCCGCAGAAGCTGAGCTGTGTGAAGAATTTCAGACCTCGCGCAACATCATTCGTGAAGTGTTCAGAGCGCTGATGGCGAAAAGGCTGGTGGAAGTGAAGCGGTATCGCGGCGCGTTCGTGGCTGCGCGTAATCAGTGGAATTACCTGGATACCGACGTTCTGCAATGGGTTCTGGCAAGCGACTACGACCCACGTCTGATCAGTGCGATGAGCGAGGTGCGTAATCTGGTGGAGCCGACGATTGCTCGCTGGGCCGCAGAACGCGCGACTTCAAGCGAGCTGGCGGTGATTGAAGCGGCGCTGAACGACATGATTTCCAACCATCAGAATCGTGATGCGTTCAATGAAGCGGATATTCGTTTTCATGAGGCGGTGTTGGCGGCGGTGCACAATCCCGTGCTACAGCAGTTGAGTGTTGCGATAAGTTCGTTGCAGCGTGCGGTGTTTGAACGCACCTATATGCCGGACGACGACAACATGCCACGGACATTGCGTGAGCATCAGGATCTCTACGATGCCATTCGGCATCAGGATATTGAAGCAGCAGAGCGGGCGGCGTTGACCATGATTGCCAGCTCGACCAAACGGTTAAAGGACATTACATGAGTGAAAGCTATATCGCCGTTGACTGGGGTTCGACCAACCTACGGGCGTGGCTGCATCTGGATGGCGTCTGTATCGACAGCGTGAAATCTGAAGCGGGCGTCACGCGTTTGAACGGCCAGACGCCGCAGCAGGTTTTTCAGCAGATCGTTGCGCCGTGGCAGCAGCACAATGTGCCTGTCGTGATGGCGGGCATGATCGGCAGCAATGCGGGCTGGCTTTCCGTGCCTTATCTGGCATGTCCAACCCGCCTGACTGAAGTCGCCCATCGGCTGACGCGCGTGGAAGAAGCCCAGCCGCTGGCCGCCTGGATTGTGCCGGGGTTGAGCATTGCGCAGGACGATAACTGCAATGTGATTCGTGGTGAAGAAACCCAGTTGATTGGTGCGTATAGCGAATGTCCTTCCTCTCTGTATTTGATGCCGGGAACCCACTCGAAATGGGTGCGGGCCGATGACAGCACCGTGCTGGATTTCCGCACGGTGATGACTGGTGAACTGCACCACCTGCTGATGACGCAGTCGTTAATCGGCGTGGGGCTGACCGAACAGCAGCCGTCTCCCGATGCTTTCCAGCAAGGGCTGGAACTAGGCTTTACCGACGACAACATTATCCGCTGCCTGTTTGAAACCCGTGCGGCGCATGTGCTGGGGCGTCTGGATAAAAGCGCCGTTAGCGACTGGCTGTCCGGGCTGCTGATTGGCAACGAAGTCTCACAAATGCAGCGCCACTATCAGGTGGCGGCGGGAGACACCATCACATTAATCGGCTCCCCTGCGCTGACAGCGCGCTACGAAAAAGCATTACAACAAGCTGGATTGCGCTGGCAGCAGCTGGACGGCGATCGGGCTTTTCAGGCAGGAATAAGGAGCATTGTTAATGAGTTGGAATACTAATCTTCCCTTGATTGCGATTCTGCGCGGTATCACGCCGGATGAGGTGCTGGAACATATCGCGGCGCTACTGGATGCCGGATTCGATGCGGTAGAGATCCCGCTGAATTCGCCGAACCCGTATGACAGTATTCAACTGGCGGTGGAACATTTTGGCGATCGCGCCCTGATTGGCGCAGGGACGGTACTGAAAGCCGAATATGTCGACAAGTTACAGGCAATTGGCAGCAAGTTAGTGGTCACCCCCAATATCTCTCCCGAGGTGATTCGTCGGGCGGTGGGTTACGGCATGACGGTGTGCCCAGGCTGTGCCACCGCGACGGAAGCCTTCACGGCGCTGGATGCGGGTGCGCAATCTCTGAAAATTTTCCCGTCATCGGCGTTTGGACCGGACTACATCAAAGCGCTGAAAGCGGTATTGCCAAAGGACGTTCCCGTCTTTGCCGTCGGTGGCGTCACGCCAGAAAACCTGAAGGATTATCTTAGTGCGGGCTGCATCGGTGCCGGGTTAGGCAGCGATCTGTATCGAGCCGGTCAGTCGGTTGACGTTACCGCGCAAAAAGCACATGCATTTGTTAACGCCTATAAGGACGCTGTTCAATGAAAATTACCAAAATCACCACGTATCGGCTGCCGCCACGCTGGATGTTTCTGAAGATTGAAACCGATGAAGGCATTGTCGGCTGGGGCGAACCGGTTATCGAAGGCCGCGCACGCACCGTTGAAGCCGCCGTTCACGAGCTGTCTGACTATCTGATTGGGCAAGACCCGGCACGTATCAACGATATCTGGCAGGTGTTATACCGCGCGGGCTTCTACCGTGGCGGCCCGATCCTGATGAGCGCCATTGCCGGTATTGATCAGGCATTGTGGGACATCAAAGGCAAGGCGCTGGGTGTACCGGTTTATCAGTTACTGGGCGGGTTGGTGCGCGATAAGATCAAGGCCTACAGCTGGGTCGGCGGCGATCGTCCTTCCGAAGTGATTGCTGGCATTAAGAAGCTGACCGAAATTGGCTTCGATACCTTCAAGCTGAACGGCTGTGAAGAGATGGGCATCATTGATAACTCGCGCAAAGTAGATGCTGCGGTGGCCGTGGTTGCTGAAATTCGCGAAGCCTTTGGTAACAGCATTGAGTTCGGTCTGGATTTCCACGGTCGTGTCGATGCGCCGATGGCGAAGATCCTGATCAAAGAGTTAGAACCGTACCGTCCACTGTTTATTGAAGAGCCGGTGCTGGCTGAACAGGCGGAATACTATCCTCGTCTGGCTGCACAAACTCACCTGCCGATTGCAGCGGGCGAGCGCATGTTCTCACGCTTTGATTTCAAACGCGTACTGGCGGACGGCGGACTGGCAATTATTCAGCCTGACCTGTCGCACGCGGGCGGTATTACCGAGTGCTTTAAAATTGCTGCAATGGCGGAAGCCTACGATGTCGCGCTGGCACCACACTGTCCATTAGGCCCAATTGCACTGGCTTCCTGTTTGCATCTCGACTTTGTTGCGCGTAATGCCGTATTGCAGGAGCAAAGTATGGGCATTCATTATAATAAAGGTGCCGAGCTGTTGGACTACGTCATTAATAAAGAAGACTTTGCTATGACTGATGGCCATTTCTATCCATTAAATAAACCGGGCCTCGGCGTGGAAATTAATGAAGAGCTGGTTATCGAACGTAGTAAAAATGCGCCAGACTGGCGTAACCCGGTGTGGCGTTATCCTGACGGTGCTGTCGCCGAGTGGTAATACCCGTCATACCTCAAGCTGCATGGGTGTTGAATAACCGATAATACATAACGCATTTCCCCGGCACAATGGAATAGAACAGTCATGGATTATCACGAAATCGATTATTTCGTGAGGGATTACTGTTTATTTTTTCTGGGTCGGGGAATGTAATCTTCCACTTATCATGAGTACGCCACCACCGGGATTATTAAAATAAAACGCCATTATAAATAGGGAAATATAGTGAGCGGGAGCAGTTATTTATTTCATTAGAAAAAATAAAGCATACCAACTGCTGGTGTTGTTGAACATTAAAAATAGCGGGCAATAAATATGGTAGCTCGTTTAATAAATAACAGGAACATAAGATGGATATGACATTAACTACCCGTCCTACAAAACGGCGTTATTTCACTCTGCTGATGATTTTTATTACGGTCGTCATCTGCTATGTGGATCGCGCCAACCTGGCTGTGGCATCGGCACATATTCAGGAAGAGTTCGGCATTACAAAAACACAAATGGGCTATATCTTTTCCGCGTTTGCCTGGACTTATACGTTATGCCAAATACCCGGTGGCTGGTTCCTTGACCGCGTCGGTTCAAAGGCCACCTACTTTATCGCCATCATGGGATGGTCAATTGCCACGTTACTGCAAGGTTTCGCTACAGGTCTGGCATCGTTGATTGGTTTACGTGCCGTGACTGGGTTGTTTGAAGCGCCTGCGTTTCCGACGAATAACCGTATGGTGACCAGTTGGTTCCCTGAGCAAGAACGTGCTTCTGCCGTTGGATTTTATACGTCAGGGCAGTTTGTTGGTCTGGCATTCCTTACGCCATTGCTAATCTGGTTGCAGGAAATTCTGAGTTGGCACTGGGTGTTCATTGTCACTGGTGGTATCGGTATTGTTTGGGCAACTATCTGGCATTTTGTTTATCAGCCACCGAAGAAAAGTAAAGGTATCAATCAGGCTGAGCTGGATTACATTGCTGAAGGCGGCGGTATTGTCGATGGTGATGCGCCGAGCGACAAAAAAACACGCACGCCATTGACGGCTGCTGACTGGAAACTGGTGTTCAACCGCAAACTGGTGGGCGTATATATCGGGCAGTTTGCCGTGACCTCTACGCTGTGGTTCTTCCTGACGTGGTTCCCTAACTACCTGACGCAAGAAAAACATATTAGCGCACTGACAGCTGGCTTTATGACGACGGTACCTTTCCTGGCGGCGTTCGTTGGCGTACTGCTGTCTGGATTTGTAGCGGACCGTCTGGTGCGTAGCGGAAAATCGATTGGTCTGGCGCGTAAAACGCCGATTATCTGTGGCCTGTTGATTTCAACCTGCATCATGGGAGCGAACTACACGAACGATCCGGTATGGATTATGACCCTGATGGCTGTGGCGTTCTTTGGCAATGGCTTTGCATCCATCACCTGGTCGCTGGTGTCGTCACTGGCTCCCATTCGTCTGATTGGCCTGACGGGCGGGGTATTCAACTTTGTCGGTGGCCTGGGCGGTATCACGGTGCCATTGATTATTGGCTATCTGGCGCAGGATTACGGTTTTGCTCCCGCACTGACCTACATTGCTGGCGTGGCGCTGGTCGGCGCACTGTCTTACATCTTGCTGGTGGGTGAAGTGAAGCGTGTAGGATAACTCTCGTCACTTGCGTGCAGTAGGGTTCGGGCGAAAGCCATAAAAAAACGGACTTTCCTCTTGAGTGAGGAAAGTCCGTTTAATTTTTTGATTGTCTATCGACAGACATTATTTGTAGATAACGGCGGTGCCGCGCAGTTGGTTGTCACCGGTTGCAGACGTGATGGTGAAGGCACCTGCACCCGCTTTTTCTGCTTTCTGAGCTAACTGTGCTTGCAGTGAATCCAGGCTGTGTGCAGTCGCGGTGACTACGCCGACTTTTTCCAGATTCTGCGCCTGTTGTGAAGACACTTGATCAGCCGCGAAAGCACCGAAAGACAGAGTAGAAAGTACGACAGCAGCGGCGAAGAATTTTACGTTTTTCATGTGATGTATCCTGTTCAATGTTGTTTGGAGTGAAAGGTTATTCCCTTTCGATGAAGAGGATACTACGCTGATGCTGCGGGGAGATAAAACGGAGTGTTTTGAGAATGTCTATCAGTATTTTTGATGTTAATTCTGGCGATAAGATGCACAGTCTCGCTCGCCAGAATTCAGACTATATTGCGGCTTGCTGAGGTAAGGGGGATGAGGTCGGTGCCAGCACGCGTTCCAGCACGAGGGCTTCCAGTTCCGCCAGCTTTGCCGATCCACGGCGTCGTGGTCGTGGCAAATCAACCGTGATATCCAGCCCCACGCGTCCTTCTTCGATCAGAATAACCCTGTCGGCCAGCGCAATGGCTTCGGAGACATCGTGCGTGACCAGCAGTACGGTAAAACCGTGCTGGAGCCAGATATTTTCGATCAGGCTTTGCATCTCGATGCGGGTCAAGGCATCCAGCGCCCCCAGCGGTTCATCCAATAGCAGCAGGCGTGGATGGTGAATGAGCGCACGTGCCAGCGCAACGCGCTGTTTCTGACCACCAGACAGCGCTGCTGGCCAGTCGTTAGCGCGATCCGCCAGCCCGACAGAGGTCAACGCATCCTGCGCTTTCTCACGCCAGTTGCCGCGCAGCCCCAGCCCGACATTATCGATCACCTTTTTCCACGGCAGCAGTCGCGCTTCCTGAAACATCAGCCGCGTGTCGTCTTTCGCGCTGCTGAGCGGTGCAGTGCCGGTCAGTAGTTCACCGCTGCTGGCGGCTTCCAGCCCCGCGAGCAGGCGTAGCAGGGTGCTTTTGCCGCAGCCGCTGCGGCCGACGATGGCGACAAACTGCCCAGAAGGAATGCGTAACTGCACGTCATTCAGTACGGTGCGGTGGCCGTAGTGCTTGGTGATGGCATCCAGCGCCAACGGCGTCCCTTTGGTGAGCGGCGACGGCGAATGCGCGTGCGTTATAGAATCGGTAAAAGCGGTCATGATGCGTCCCCCGATGAGGTTTGATAAGCCGGATTCCAGCGCAGCCAAATGCGCTCCAGCCCCTGAGCGCTGACATCAGCCAGCTTGCCGAGTAGGGCGTAAAGGATGATGGCAACCACCACCACGTCCGTTTGCAGGAACTCGCGGGCGTTCATGGCGAGGTAGCCAATGCCGGAGTTGGCAGAAATGGTTTCCGCGACGATCAGCGTCAGCCACATAAAGCCCAACGCAAAACGGATACCGACCATGATGGACGGCAGTGCGCTGGGCAGCACCACCTGATAGAACAGGCTAATGCCGGACAGCCCGTAACTGCGCGCCATTTCCAGCAGGCCGCGATCGATATTTTTAATACCGTGATAGGTGTTGAGATAAACCGGGAACAGCGTACCCAGTGCGACCAGAAAGATTTTGGCCGCCTCATCAATGCCAAACCACAGAATCACCAGCGGAATCAGTGCCAGATGAGGAACGTTGCGAATCATCTGCACTGAACTGTCCAGCAAGCGTTCTCCCCAGCGCGACAGCCCAGTGATAAAGCCGAGCACCAGTCCGATACTGCCGCCGATAGCAAACCCGATCAGCGCGCGCCAGCCGCTGATAGCCAGATGCTGCCAAAGCTCGCCGCTATAGATGAGCGACCACCCTGCGGTAATTACCGAACTGGGCGCAGGCAGAATCCGGTTGGATAGCCAGCCGAACTCGACGGAGATCTGCCACGCGACCAGCAGCGTTACGGGGAGCAGAAAAGGTGCCAACCGCTGTGCCAGTGAAGAGAGCGTTCTTGCCATGATCGGTTCCTCAGCTTTGCGAGACTTTGCGCGGCACATAGCGGTTTGCCACCACTTCTCCCGCATTGCTCACGGCATGCAGCGGCGTGGGCTGTTGCGCCAGATCGAGGTGCGGGAACAGCAGCTCACCCACGCGGTAGGCCTCTTCCAGATGCGGATAGCCAGACAGGATAAAGGTATCAATCCCGAGATCGGCGTATTCCTTAATGCGTTCGGCAACCGTCGGGCCATCGCCAACCAGTGCCGTACCTGCACCGCCGCGTACCAGACCGATGCCTGCCCACAGGTTCGGGCTAATCTCCAGATTGTCCTTTTTGCCGCCGTGTAGAGCGGCCATGCGCTGTTGTCCGACGGAGTCGAAACGCGCCAACGCCGCCTGTGCATCGGCGATAGTTTTTTCATCCAGATGGGAAATCAATCGATCAGCAGCCTCCCAGGCTTCTTCGGTGGTTTCCCGCACGATGACGTGCAGGCGAATACCGAAGCGGACCTCACGCCCCTGCGCTGCCGCTTTAGCGCGGACTTCCGCCAGCTTTTCTTTAACCTGCTCAGGTGGTTCACCCCATGTCAGGTAGAGATCGACCTGTTCTGCCGCCAGATCCTGCGCAGCCTCAGAGGAACCGCCAAAATAGAGCGGCGGACGCGGTTGCTGCACGGGCGGATAAAGCAGTTTGGCGTCTTTTACCTGAATGTGTTTACCCGCGAAATCAACGGTTTCACCTTCCAGCAGCCTACGCCAGATATGGGTGAATTCCGCCGAGGCTTCGTAGCGCTCTTCATGGCTGAGGAACAGCCCTTCGGCGGCTAGCTCTTCCGGGTCACCGCCGGTCACCAGATTGAACAGAGCCCGACCGTTAGACAGCCTGTCCAGCGTGGCGGCCTGACGTGCGGCGATAGTGGGGGAAATCACACCGGGGCGCAGGGCAACGAGAAATTTTAGCCGCTGCGTTACTGGAATCAGCGATGCCGCGACCAGCCAGGAATCTTCGCAGGAGCGGCCAGTTGGCAGCAGCACGCCGCCAAATCCTTGTCGTTCGGCGGCTTGCGCCACCTGTTGCAGATAGCTGTAGTCAACATGACGTGCGCCCTCGGTGCTACCCAGATAGCGACCGTCCCCGTGGGTGGGCAGAAACCAGAATACGTTAAGACTCATGGTATTAACTCCTTGAACAGTCTTGTTTGGGTAAACAAAATGTGTGTGGTAAGCGGGTTAAGGCGTTTGGGGATGCCAGACGCGCTCCGCGATATTGACCTTCACCGGTACCAGACGGTTTTCATAAAACAGGTCGGCTGTGGATTGCTGTGCCTTGATCGTGGCGGCATCCAGCGGTTCTATGGTGGTTGGTGGGCGATGATCGAGTGCCGTTTCAATCACTTTTTCCGGCAGCCCTACCGCGTTTGCCAACAGCGTGACGCTTTGCGCCCGGTCGCTGATCGTTAAGGCATCAGCCTTAGTCAGTTCGTCCAGTACCTGACGAATAAAGGTGCCGTGCGCTTCGACGTAGGGGCGACCCGCCAGATAGAAGGAACCGGTTTTCTCCAGCCCGCTGCTATCGACCAGCACGCGGACGCCGCCTTCCAGTAACGCGGCGGAATAGTAGGGATCCCAGATTGCCCATGCATCGACATTGCCTTGCTGGAATGCCGCGCGGGCGTCCGCGGGGGTCAGGTAGGTCGGTTTGATATCGGTGAATTTCAGCCCGTCGCGTTGCAGCGCTCGTAGCAGCGTGTTGTGTGCGCTGGAGCCTTTCTGGAAGGCGACTTTGCGACCTTTTAGGTCGGCGACAGTTTTCACCGGGCTGTTTTCTCGAACCAGAATCACTTCTGCCTGTGGTTTAGGTGGCTCCACGCCGACATATAACAGATCGGCTCCAGCGGCCTGAGCAAAAATAGGGGGGATATCGCCAGTGCCGCCCAGATCGATGCTGCCAACATTCAGCGCTTCCAGCATCTGCGGGCCGGCGGGGAATTCAATCCAGCTGATTTTGGTATTGGGGAACTGCTTTTCCAGCAGTTGGTGTGATTTTGCCAGCACCAGACTGACCGAGCCTTTCTGATAACCAACGCGAAGCTGCGTGGGTACGCTGTCCTGCGCGTAAGCGGTGGACATGAACAGCACCGCGCTGGCAGCCAGAATCGTCGGGATTCGGCGTAGCTGTGCCGTCACGTTCCTCCATAACGGCGTGCGTTTCCTACGTCCTTCCTTGACCGATCGTTTCATCATTAATGGCATGTTTATGATCTCTCCCTTATAACGAAAAATTAAAATGCAGCGAGAAAATTCAACATCAGGTGATAAACATAGCAGGGGCGCGCAAGGCTTTTTAAATCTCAATTTGTCGCTTTTATAGCCAAAAAGAAGAAATGCCTGAAATCAGTACACTTAGCGTAATAAGCGCGGCGATAGTGCGTTTTTCCCGTCATTCACCTCTGAAATACGTTTTACATGACCTACCTCACATTGTTTCCGGCAATGTCTACCATTTCGTGAACCTATTCTCATATCTGGATTTTTTTCATGGAAAACGGTTTCCGTTTTGTTTCCAATGATGATGTTTCCATGAACGTGTTTCCAATGGATGTGTTTATTCACGACGCTTTTTATTCATGACGTACGACGGGGTGTTGAAAATGAAAAGGATCATGCTTTGTTGTTCCGCTGGGATGTCTACCAGCCTTTTAATGAGAAAGATGAAGGAGGCGGCCAGCGCACGTGGCCTGGACGTTGAGATTGCCGCCTATGCTGCCCATGAATTTGACGAACAAGTCGGGAAGTATGACGTTGTGCTGTTGGGGCCACAGGTGAAATATATGCTGGCGTCATTCCAGGAAAAAGCTGAGGAAAAAGGTGTGCCAGTGGCAGCGATAGATATGATGGATTACGGTATGCAGCGCGGTGACAACGTGCTGGATTTTGCATTTTCACTGATCGAAAAATCAGGACAACCGCTATGAGTGGCCTCTATCAGTCGATGGTCGATATCATCGAGCAAAAGATTACCCCATTGGCAGGTGTGGTAGGGCAACAGCGCCACATTATCGCGATTCGTGATGGCTTCATCGCCGCGCTGCCTTTCATGATCATCGGTTCATTTATGCTGGTGTTTATCTTCCCGCCGTTCTCGCCGGATACCACGTTGGGGTTTGCTCGCGCGTGGCTCGATTTCTCCGTTGCCTACCGTGAACAGCTGATGCTGCCGTACTACCTCAGTATGGGGGTCATGACCTTCTTTATCTCCGTGGGGATTGGTGCCAGCTTGGGTAAGCATTACAAACTGGATCCGATCATGACCGGCCTGCTGGCGCTGATGGCGTTTTTGCTGGTGGCCGCGCCTTATCACGATAAGCAGATTTCAACTCAGTACTTCTCCGGTGAGGGGATTTTTACCGCAATTCTGACTGCAATTTATGCGGGTGAAGTGTATGCCTGGCTGAAGAAGCGCAACATCACAATTCGCCTGCCGAAAGAAGTACCCACCGGCGTAGCGCGTTCGTTTGAGATTCTTATCCCGGTGTTGGTGATCGTCGCGACGCTGCATCCGTTTAACCTGTTCATCCAGTCCGCGACCGGCATGATTATCCCAGAAGCCATCATGCATCTGCTGGCACCGCTGATTTCTGCATCGGATTCGCTGCCCGCGATCCTGATTTCGGTATTCATTTGCCAGATTCTGTGGTTTGCCGGGATTCACGGTGCGCTGATCGTCACTGGAATTATGAATCCGTTCTGGATGACCAATCTGGCGCTGAACCAGGCCGCGCTTTCGGCAGGCGCGCCCCTGCCGCATATTTATTTGCAGGGCTTCTGGGATCACTACCTGCTGATCGGTGGGGTCGGTTCCACACTGCCGCTGGCCTTCTTGTTGCTGCGTAGTCGCGCGGTTCATCTGCGGACGATTGGCCGCATGGGCGTCGTGCCGAGCTTTTTCAACATCAACGAGCCGATTCTGTTCGGTGCCCCGATCATCATGAATCCGCTGCTGTTCCTGCCGTTTATTTGCGTGCCGATGGTCAATGCCGTTATTGCCTATACGGCGACGAAACTCGGCTGGATCGCGCAGGTGGTTTCCCTGACGCCGTGGACGACGCCGGCGCCGATTGGTGCATCATGGGCGGCGAACTGGGCTTTCAGCCCAGTGATCATGTGTCTGCTCTGCATGGTGATGTCGGCCGCGATGTACTACCCGTTCCTGAAAGTTTATGAGCGCACGTTGCTCAAACAGGAGCAGGAGAAACAGCAGCAGGCGGCGGGTGAAGCCAGCGCCAGCGCATAAACACGAGTAAAGCAGAGAGGAACGTATGCACGATCATCTTCAGAACGATTTTCGCTTTCCCGCGAATTTTTGGTGGGGTAGCGCCAGCTCGGCACCGCAAACGGAAGGCGAAAGCCTCAGCTATGGTAAAAGCGCTACCGTGTGGGATGAGTGGTTTGCCACGCAGCCTGGCCGCTTTCATCAGCAGGTTGGGCCAGCGGACACCTCCACGTTTTATCAACACTGGCGTGAAGATATCGCGCTGCTGAAAACGCTGAATCACAACACGTTCCGAACGTCGATCTCTTGGGCGCGGCTGATTCCCGATGGTGTTGGTGAGCCGAATCCGCAGGCGGTCGCATTTTATAATCAGATCATTGATGAAATGCTGGCGCAGGGCATCACGCCGTTTATCAATCTGTTCCATTTTGATATGCCGATGGTGATGCAACGGCTAGGCGGCTGGGAAAATCGGGCGGTGGTGGTGGCCTACGCGGGTTATGCGGCGACCTGCTTCCGTCTGTTTGGCGACAGAGTAAAACATTGGTTTACGTTCAATGAGCCAGTGGTGCCGGTGGAAGGCGGGTATCTGTATGATTTCCACTACCCGAACGTGGTGGATTTCAAACGCGCCGCGATGGTGGCGTATCACACGATGCTGGCGCACGCGCTGGCGGTGAAAGCCTATCGTGAACAGTCTCAGGGCGGGGAAATTGGCATCATCCTCAACCTGACGCCTTCCTATCCGCGCTCCCAACACCCAGCCGATGTCAACGCTGCCAACATCGCCGACCTGATGTTTAACCGCAGTTTCCTCGATCCTGCCCTGAGGGGGGAATATCCGCAGGAACTGGTCGATCTGCTGCATCGATATGGCCAACTGCCGAACTGTCAGCCTGACGATCGTGCGCTGCTGGCCGACGGTGTTGTCGATCTGCTGGGCATTAACTATTACCAGCCGCGCCGTATTCAGTGCCGTGACAGTCTGGTCAATCCCGATAGCCCGTTTATGCCCGAATGGTTCTTTGCCAGCTACGAGATGCCGGGACGGAAAATGAATCCGTATCGCGGTTGGGAAATTTACGAACCGGGCGTCTATGACATTCTGACTAACCTGCGGGTGAATTACGGCAATCCGCGCTGCTTCATTTCTGAAAATGGCATGGGTGTAGAGAACGAACAGCGTTTCGATGCCAACGGCCAGATTCAGGATGACTACCGCATCGATTTTGTCCGCGAACACCTGAAGCAGGTACACAAAGGCATCGCGGAAGGCAGCAACTGCCTCGGCTACCACATGTGGACGTTTATCGATAACTGGTCGTGGTCGAATGCCTACAAGAATCGCTATGGTTTTGTACAGCTGGATTTGGCGACGCAGACGCGCACGGTGAAGAAAAGCGGGGAATGGTTTGCGACCGTGGCGGCCGAGAATGGCTTTTGACCAAAAGCACACATAAAAAACGTAGGGAACGTTTTTCAACGTCGCTTGCGACGGCTCGTCATAAAAAAACCGGCTTGCCCTGATGAGGAGGCAAGCCGGAAAGAGGGTAATACGTGATGTCTTACTGGTCTATCTATGATGGCTATCGGACTAGGGTAGCTATAGGGGTCAACAACGCTTAGTTGAAGATTACTGCAGAGCCACGCAGCTGATCGTTACCGGTCGCAGACGTGATGGTATAAGCTTTAGCGCCTGCTTTTTCTGCTTTCGCTGCGAGCTGAGATTGCAGTGAGCTCAGGTCTTGAGCGGTAGCGGTAACGACGCCCGCTTTTTCCAGGTTCTGTGCCTGTGAAGGAGATACATATTCAGCAGCAGAAGCACCGAAAGTCATGGTAGCGAGAACAACAGCAGCGGCGATGGTTTTTACGTTTTTCATGATGTCTTATCCTTTTCTGATTTGATTGGTGAAAGGGGGCTGCCCTTTCGATATGAAGAATGTTACGCCGATGCTAATGAATTAAAAAACGGATGTTATTGAGTTAGTCTTTCTATTTTTTTGAATGATATTTATTGATGTTGTTTGTTTTTTTTAAATAAAAAACAATAAGTTATACATAAAACTGAAATTTATTTACAAACTATTGACTGATATTGAATAACTGGGGTGATGTCTTGTCTGTTGAGGTTCAACTAACGTTTAATGCTGTAGGTCATCAACTTACCAATATTAATTGCTGGTCATGTGATGGAAGGTGGCTGGTTTATGACATAAGACCCTATGGATCTTCATTCACAGGGCTGACCATTGAGCGCATACACCTGAAAAACCTGAAAACCGAGGTGATTTATCGGGCGACGGCGGGTGCGCACGTGGGCGTCGTGACCTGTAGCCCGCAGGAACCGCTGCGCTATGTCTTTATTCACGGGCCGGAAAATCCAGATAGCGAGTGGCAGTATGATTTTCACCATCGTCGTGGAACGATAGTGGCAGATCGCCAGCGCGATGAGGCGATCACGCTCGATGCCTTCTCTATTACGCCGCCTTATCAGGCTGGTGCGCTGCGCGGCGGTACGCATGTCCACGTCTTCAGCCCAGATGCTAGCCGTCTGAGCTTTACCTATAACGACCATGTGCTGCATGAGCGCGATCCGGCATTAAACTTGCGCAATGTGGGTGTGGCCGTCCCGCTACAGGGCGTTGCCGTTGAGAAACACCACCCGCGTGAATATGGCGGCAGCCACTATTGTGTACTGGTCAGCAGAACGACGCTGCAGCCGCAGCCCGACAGTGATGAAATCAATCGCGCCTATGAAGAAGGCTGGGTAGGAACCACGGGCTATATCCGACAGGACGGTTCGCGGCAGCGCTGGGCACTGGCGTTTATCGGCGACACGCGTGCAGTGGACGGAACAACCATCCCCGAGATCTTTATCGTCGATTTGCCGGACGCGCTGGAAGATTACGCCAAAGAGGGGGATGCGCCATTAGCAGGGACGGCAACGTCCCTGCCTGCGCCGCCAGCGGGCGTGCAGCAGCGGCGGTTAACCTTTACGCATCAGCGTCGTTATCCTGGATTGGTAAATCAGCCGCGCCACTGGCTACGCGTTTCGCCCGATGGCAGTGAAATTGCTTTTCTGATGCGCGACGAGGCTGGCGTGGTGCAGCTATGGACGATTTCTCCGAATGGTGGTGAGCCAAGACAGGTAACGCGCACGGAACACGGCGTACAGTCAGCCTTTAACTGGCACCCGGATGGCGGCTCTCTGGCATTTGTGTGCGACAACAGCATCATGTTGTGTGATGCGAAAAGCGGTGAACTTGTTCGACTGACGGCGCGAACGGACAGCGCACCGAGTGCGGATGCCGTGGTCTTTTCCCCTGATGGGAAACACATTGCGTATATGCGGGAGATGGACGGTTTTAATCAGCTTTTTGTTGTGGTCTGCTGGTTATCATGACTACAGCGTAGCGAGTTTACGCGGGTTCACGGCGAGCGCGGTGCTGTCAAAGCTGATTATGTGGCATGGTGTTGTTATTAGGCATAGTGGCAAGCTGTGAACTGGCAGTCTGGTTTTGCTCTTCGCTATGTGAAATGCGTTCACGCGTCGACAGCTTGCTCTTATCACTGCCTGCACGATAGTAGTCATAGGGCAGCAGCAGCGTGTCAGTAACCGCTGAGAACGGCAAATCGATCGCGACCAGCGGCATCATCGCCCAACTGGTATCGTCGTCACGCAGCATATCCACACTGGCGCGAGTGCCGGAATAGTATCCCTGATCGCTTCCTGTATGCGTCATTACGCTGGAGCAACCGCTGGTTGCTACCGCGCCGCTACCGGTAATAATGAAAGAGAACAACGCACTTTTCAGTAAGGTCATATTACCTATCCATTAAGAACCTGCTGCCAGAGCGGGTTCCAGAGCCTGCTTATCTTGAGTGTATGTGATAACGCCCGCTGTGTTAGTGAATATTGCATGAAACGTAGCGATTTTTCTTTTTTGCCTCTTGAAAGTCTGAGGGGGGTCACCATATTGATTACAAGCCGGAAGAAAACGATACGCCGTCAGGGTATCCGTCCCGGCTGTGAGCCTGTCCTTTATAGGAAGGCAAAGAATAAATCCTCGCTGCATGTTTAGGAGGCTGTTTTATGCGTAACCCCGATTTTTCCCCACTGTATCGTTCCGCTATTGGTTTTGATCGCCTGTTCAATTTATTAGAAACCGGTCAGACCCAGAGTAACGGCGGCTATCCTCCCTACAACGTCGAACTGGTTGACGAGAACCAATACCGCATCGCGATTGCCGTAGCCGGTTTCGCCGAGCAGGAGCTGGACATCACCGCGCACGACAACTTATTGATTGTAAAAGGTGCCCACGCTGGTGAGCAGGTTGCCCGCAACTACCTGTATCAGGGCATTGCCGAGCGCAATTTCGAGCGTAAATTCCAGCTGGCCGAACATATTCAGGTAAAAGGCGCCAATCTGGAAAACGGGCTGCTGTATATCGATCTCGAACGCATCGTGCCGGAAGCGATGAAGCCGCGTCGGATTGAAATCAAGTAAATCACGCGAATCGCCCGAAACAGCAATGCCATGAATGAACACGCCGTCTGCCGAATGGGGACGACGCCAGCTATTGAACCGTGGCTGGAATAAACTATGCCCACAGGGGCACATTACTCTCGCTTCTTAGAAGGAGTCATATTATGCGTAACTACGATTTATCACCTTTACTGCGTCAGTGGATCGGTTTTGACAAATTAGCTAGCTCAATGCAGGGCAGCCAGGAACCGATTGATTTTCCTCCGTATAATATCGAGAAGAAAGACGACAACCACTACCGCATTACGCTCGCGCTAGCAGGTTTCCGGCAAAGCGATCTGGATATCGAAGTAGAAGGCCCGTGCCTGACCGTAAAAGGTAGCCCGGCCCCGTCCGAGAAAGCCGTGGAATATCTGCATCAGGGGCTGGTGTTTAAACCGTTCACTCTGGGCTTTACGCTGGCCGAGCACCTGCATGTGTCCGATGCCCATTTTGAAAATGGCCTGCTGCACATCGATCTGGTGCGTGATGTACCGGAAGCCTTGCAGCCGCAGCGCATCGCCATCGGCGGTGGCCGCCCGGCATTGAACCAGCAGTCTGCTGAAGATGCGTCATAACGCGACATTCACGTCATTAACCTGCGCGTTAGTAAACTAAGCGTTAGCCGCGCCCGTATCGTTACGGGTGCGGTTTTGTGTTGCCCGCCACGTTTCTCTCCCCAGCATTCTGCCAGAATCAAAATATACTCGTCATAGAGTATAGCGTCAGTGGCATTTCCCAATAAAAACGTCCGCAAAGGATACGGGTATGAGTGATATCGCACTTACCGTGAGTATGCTGGCGCTGGTTGCCGTTCTGGGGTTATGGATCGGCAACTGGCGGATTTATGGCGTCGGTTTAGGGATTGGCGGGGTCCTGTTCGGTGGGATCATCGTCGGGCATGTTGCCCATCAGTACCAGATCCAACTGAATGATGACATGTTGCACGTCATTCAGGAGTTCGGGTTGATCCTGTTTGTCTACACCATTGGCATTCAGGTTGGGCCGGGCTTCTTTTCCTCTCTACGCGTATCTGGCCTGCGCCTCAATGCGTTCGCCCTGTTGACGGTATTTCTCGGCAGTGTGGTGACCGTCATGCTTCACAAACTGCTCAATATTCCTCTGCCTATTATTCTCGGTATTTTTTCCGGTGCGGTGACTAACACGCCTTCGCTTGGCGCGGGTCAGCAGATTCTGACCGATCTGGGTTCGAGTACAACCTTAGTGAACCAAATGGGGACGGGTTACGCGATGGCGTATCCACTGGGGATCTGCGGCATTTTACTGGTGATGTGGCTGATGCGTGTCCTGTTTCGTGTCGCGGTGGATAACGAGGCAAAGCAGTTTGAGACCAGCAACGGTCAGCACCATGAACAGCTGCTCACGATGAATGTGTCGGTAACGAATACCAATCTGCAAGGGCTGGCGATTCAGGACGTGCCGATTCTGAACCGTGACACGATCGTTTGTTCCCGCCTGAAACGCGGCGATGAACTGATGGTGCCGTCGCCGCATACGCTGATCCAACTGGGTGATTACCTGCATTTGGTTGGTGCGAAAAACGATCTGGAGCAGGCGCGTCTGGTCATCGGTAATGAAGTTGAGACGTCGCTCTCGACGCGGGGCACCGATCTACATGTTGAACGTGTGGTGGTGACGAATGAGAAAGTGCTGGGTCGCAAGATTCGCGAGCTTAATCTGAAGCAAAACTATGATGTGGTGATTTCGCGCCTGAACCGTGCAGGTGTCGAGCTGGTCGCCAGCAATCAGGCCAGCCTGCAATTTGGCGATATTCTGAATCTGGTCGGACGGAAAACGGCGATCGATGCCGTCGCGGATATCGTGGGGAATGCGCAGCAGAAGCTCCAGCAGGTACAGATGCTGCCCGTCTTTATCGGCATTGGGCTGGGCGTACTGCTGGGCTCTGTGCCGCTGATGGTTCCTGGGTTTCCGGTGGCGCTGCGGCTCGGGCTTGCAGGTGGGCCGCTGGTGGTGGCGTTGGTGCTGGGGCGCATCGGCAGTATCGGGAAACTTCACTGGTTTATGCCGCCCAGTGCGAATCTGGCGCTGCGTGAGCTCGGCATCGTGCTGTTCTTATCGGTGGTGGGGCTGAAATCCGGCGGTGATTTTGTCGATACGTTATTGAACGGCGACGGGGTGTGGTGGATTGGCTATGGTGCGCTGATTACCATTGTGCCGCTGCTGGCTGTCGGCATACTGGCGCGCACGTTAGGCAAGATGAATTACCTGACGCTCTGCGGCATGCTGGCGGGTTCCATGACCGATCCACCCGCGTTGGCGTTTGCCAATGGGCTACACCCGACCAGCGGTGCGGCGGCGTTGTCTTATGCGACGGTTTATCCTCTGGCGATGTTTTTGCGAATTATGTCGCCGCAGCTTTTAGCCGTGTTGTTCCTGACCCTCTAAATGTTATCAGCTGGATAAAAAATAATATTTTTTCGCCGAATAATGGTTATTTGTTTTTTTATTTTTGAATAAAAAATACCTGAGTGAATAAATAAGGAATAGATAACTCACTGTCTGGGAAAGAGTTATATTACCCCTATTGGGTATAAGGTTTTTCTATCATTGATTTGTCGTTAAATTCGTTAATTTTATGTTCACTAAATGTCAATTATTATTGAATTATAAGGATTTTTTATCGGGAAATTAAAACCACGATAGTTTCTTAAATAAATTAATAAACTACTTTAGTAACTAAAGTAACGCTATTTTGCAGGCGCATTATAATACTATCTCTTCATTAATCACTTGATTGATCAGACGAGAGAAGCACTCTGAACCCTTGTTTTCTCGTCTTTTTTTCCGCAGATGATTCCTGTTGCGTTGTATCAGCAGGGTGACGAAGGAAGAATAACGAAATACCCACTCCTTCGCTCGGACATCCGTCGTGAATACAGAATTCCGTTTTAATGAAGAGTGGTGTTTCTATGTCTGCGAATAACAGCAGGTTGATAAAGCTTCTAGTTATCCTTTGTATTGCCGGTGGCTTATGGTTATTACCGGTTCCTGATGGCGTTAAACCCGATGCCTGGCACCTGATGGCGATTTTTATTGCCACGGTTGTCGGTCTGATTCTCTCTCCTTACCCGCTTGGCGCGATGGCGATGTTCAGCCTGACCACGGTTGCCATATTAGGGTTATTATCCATTAAAGATGTGTTGGCGGGTTTTAGCGATCCTACTATTTGGATGATCGCCTGTGCCTTCTTTATCTCTCGCGGCTTTATCAAAACCGGCTTTGGTCGACGCATTGGCCTGCTGTTCATCAGTAAGTTGGGGAATAGCTCTCTCGGTCTGGCGTATGGTCTGGTGTTTACCGACCTGATGTTCGCTCCGGCGATGCCTTCCACGTCTGCACGCTGCGGCGGGATCATCACTCCTCTGTTCCGGTCGATTGCCGAAGCCTACGACTCCACGCCGGAAAAAGGCACGCAGCGTCGCATTGGTGCGTTCCTGGTTCAGTCCATTTTCCAGTGTAACGCCGTGACCTCCGCGATGTTCATGACCTCCATGGCCGGTAACCCGATGGTGGCGAAGCTGGCTTCTCAGTTTGGTATTCATATCAGTTGGACGGACTGGGCGTTGGCGACACTGCTACCGGGCTTCCTGTCTTTGGCGCTGATTCCTTACCTGATCTACCGCTTCTATCCGCCTGAACTGAAGAAAACCTCAGAAATGCGTGCGATCGCCGTCGAAAGATTGCGTGAGATGGGCAAAATGACCCGCAATGAGTGGGTAGTTCTGGGTGTGTTCCTGGGGCTGGTGACGTTCTGGGTATTGGGCTCTACGCTGAATATCGACGCGACCCTGACCGCGCTGGCAGGTCTGAGCGTGCTGTTGCTCAGCCGTGCGCTGACTTGGGACGACGTGGTCAGTGAGAAAGAAGCCTGGCACACCGTGGTGTGGTTTGCCGTACTGATGACGCTGGCGGGCCAGCTCAACAAAATGGGTCTGATTGCCTGGCTGGGCGGGTTGGCTGGTAATGCAGTCAGCGGTATGCACTGGCTGCCAATGTTGGGTCTGCTGCTGCTGGTTTACTACTACAGCCACTATCTGATGGCGAGTGCGATTGCACATATCAGCGCCATGTACGCGATTTTCGTCTCTATCGCACTGGCAGCCGGCGCACCGCCGATGCTGACCGTACTGGTGTTCGGTATCTTCAGTAACCTGTTTATGTCCACAACTCACTACTCCAGTGGCCCGGCACCCATTTTGTTCGGCACAGGCTACGTACCGCTGGGAACCTGGTGGAAGATCGGCTTCTTGGTCAGTCTGGTCATCATCCCTATCTGGCTGGGTGTTGGTGGCATGTGGTGGAAACTGCTCGGTTTCTGGTAAAACGTGGGCTACCCGCTGGCTTTCATGATGCGAAAAACATGTAAGCCCGATTTCCTTTCTTCAAGCCTACGCCCTGTCCCTGTGACGGGGCGTATGCATCACGACACGCGAAACGCGACGAAACAGTATAAGATAACGGTGTGATGATGGTGGTTTTGGAGAGTGACATGGGCAAGAAAAAGGCACCGCTAAAGCTCGGGACATCGGTGTTTCTGATGGTGTCAGTTGTGCTTGGCGCGGTGCTGCTGGTGGTCTATTCCCTGCTGTTTTTTCGTATTAATCAGCTTTCAGAAGATCATCTGCGAGAAAAAGCCTTTGCCATTGCTCGTACATTTGCAGCTTCTCCCGTTGTTATTAATGAACTTAAAGGAATTGGCCGACCGGAGGATGTGCAGATTGCTGCGGAGACAATCCGCCAGCGTAATCAACTGCTCTTCGTCACTGTCACCGATATGGATACGGTGCGTCACAGCCACCCTGAACCGGAAAGAATTGGTGAGCATTTTGCCGGTCGGGATATCTATCCGGCGCTGTTGGGGATGGAAAATACCGCCATCAATCGGGGAACGCTCGATCCTGCGTTGCGGGTATTCACACCGGTGTTTGATAACAACCACAAGCAGGTTGGCGTCGTCGCGTTGGGGATCGCCTTAACCAGCGTGCAGAAAGTGATTAGCGATAACCGTTGGATGATTCCCTGGACGCTATTGGCGGGAGCGCTGGTTGGCTGGCTTGGTACGTTGATTTTGGTGAAAGTCCTCAAGCGCATTATGCTGGGATTTGAACCGTTTGAGATCTCGAACCTGTTTGAACAGCGTAACGCGATGCTCAAACACATTAAGGAAGGCGTTATCGCGGTCGATCAACATGGTCGGATTACGGTGATCAATGACGAAGCGCGACGACTTTTCCGGCAGAATAAACCGCAGGGCAGTGAAACGTCAGCCACCAAGCCAGCCGAACGCGTTAGCGAACAATGGCTTGAACATCTGCACCTGAAACAGGTATTGGAGAGCGGTACGCCACGGCGCGATGAAGAGATTAGCTTTAACGGCCACCTTCTACTGACTAATACCGTTCCTGTTTTTGTGAAAGGCGATATTATCGGCGCAATTGCGACATTCCGTGATAAAACGGAGATCAGCCAGTTGCTGCAACGCTTGAGTGGGATGTCCTACTATGCGGATGCACTGCGTGCGCAGTCGCACGAGTTTATGAACAAGCTGCACGTCATATTGGGGATGTTGCACTTAAAATATTACTCGCAGCTGGAAGACTATATCCTGAAGACCGCCAATAATTATCAGGCGGAGATTGGTTCGATTATTCGTAAAGTGAAATCGCCAGTGATTGCCGGCTTCCTGTTGGGTAAAATCAACCGCGCGCGCGATCTCGGCATTACGCTCTCTATTAGTGAGGAGAGCCTGCTGCCGGATACCGATGATGTCGATGCCACGAATGAATTGATTACCGTATTGGGTAATCTGATTGAGAATGCGATGGACGCGATTGATGGGCAGGAAAACTGCGAAATTAGCGTGAGTTTCCATCATCAGAATGGCCGCCTTCACTGTACCGTGGGGGATGACGGCCCCGGCATTTCGCCGGAGAGCCAGGCGCGCATTTATGAACAGGGATTCTCTACCAAAGGCAGCGGGCGCGGTATCGGCCTGTACCTGACCAAACAGAGTCTGGAGAAGATTGGCGGCACTATCGAGTTTGAATCAGAACCTGAGGTGTACACCCAGTTTTTCGTTACTATTCCTTATCAAGCAAGGCTGTTTGACCATGATTAATGTACTGATTGTTGATGACGATGCCATGGTTGCAGAGCTTAACAAATCTTATCTGAACCAGGTTTCTGGATTTAGCTGCTATGCGACCGTCCCTACGTTGCAGCAGGCGCGAAACCTGTTGATGCAACCTGACTCGGAAATCGATTTGGTACTGCTGGATATTTACATGCAGCAGGATAATGGATTGGATCTTCTGCCGACTATCCGTGAATTCAGTGAAAAGACGGACGTCATCATCATCTCTTCTGCCAGCGACGTGTATACCATCAAAAAAGCGCTGCACTACGGCGTGGTGGATTATCTGATTAAGCCTTTCCAGTTCTCGCGTTTCGAACAGGCGCTGACGGCCTATCGCGAAGAAGCAAATCTGTTCAAGCACCGCGATTTTGTCGCGCAATCTGATATCGATAACCTGATTCGCCGTACCAGTAGTAGCACTGCCAGTGAACGTAAGAAATTGCCGAAAGGGCTAACCAGCCTGACGCTGCGTACCGTTTGCGAGTGGATTGAGGGCAATCAGGGCATTGAGTTCTCTACCGAAATGCTGGCGAATGCGATTGGCATCTCTCGCGTATCCTGCCGTAAATACCTGATCTACTTGTCTGACACCGGTATTCTGACCACCAATATCCTGTACGGCTCTACGGGCAGACCAGTTTATCTGTATCGCCTGTTGCCAGAAAAGCAGGACTCACTGCGTCAATACTGTGAATGAATCGCAGTGAGTAGCTAGCGGTGAATAAGGCTGGCAGAAATAGAAACGAGGCGGGAGCGATCCCGCCTCGTGTTATTTGTGTCGATGCTAAAGGGATAAAACGTTTATTTAATCTCGAGCAGCGTTCCCTGACGGCGAGAAATGGAGCCATCGGGTAGTACGATGTTGGTATAAGATACGCCGTTTTTGAAGTCGTCCACATGTACCACATGCTGCCCCGCGCGGCGCGACCAGTAAATCATATAAACCCCATCACCGACCTTCGTGGTTGTGATTGCCACATCCGCCTTGTTTTTCCCATCGGGAGACGTAAACGTCATTTCAGACGGTGATTTGAAATCCAGACGGAATTTCTGATCGCCAAAATCGACGTTATAGGATTTGCCAGTGGCAGTGAACTCTGCTGCTGTTGCGAGTGGAACGGCATGAGGGTCGGTTTGCTGAGCCGCAACGGTTGCGGCAATCGATAGCAGGCCGCTCAGTAATAAAACAGAAAGTGTTTTTTTCATTCTTGATGATGCTCCTGATGAGGTGTAGGGATTGCTGCTCGTTATTCGCCTTTGAAACCTGGTTCATCGACATGGCCGTCAGCATCAATCGCAACGAGTATCGCATTAGCGCCTTCGGCAACCTCTTCCGCGATACGTTTGGTATGACCGTATCCAGAGAAATAAACAACGGTAACGTCCGTCATGGTGTTTCCTTATTCAGGTTGGGATTTAACGGTAATAAGGTATATATTAGAAACCAACATAACGAGAAGTTACCTTGAATCTACTAAGTTTACTCGGGTATACCATGATCAAAAATTCAGCGATTGAGAGAAAGGAAACGGAGGCAGGCGAGCAGCGTTATAACGTTTATTTACAAGGCTGTCCGGCGAGAATGGTGCTTGAACGTTTGGCTGATAAATGGGCGTTGCTGATAGTCGGCCTGCTGAGAACAGGGCCGCTGAGATTTAATCAACTGCGGCGGGCAATTGAAGGCGTATCGCAGAAGGCGCTAAGCCAAACACTGAAGAAGCTTGAGCGGGACGGTCTGCTTTCTCGCAAGGCGTTTCCAACGGTGCCGGTTACGGTGGAATATGCGCTAACCCCGTTGGGTAAAACGTTATCGGAAGCCGTTGAATCGCTGGCCAGATGGGCAGAAGAAAATATCGAAGACGTTTTATTAGCGCAGTCGGATTATGATCAGTAAGGTTTCCCCTGATTGGGGGAAACCTTGATACTAGAGAGTGAAATCAGGCAGCCCAGCTCAACAGCAGCGTTGCAGCGATGACGGTAGACGCGCCGCCGATACGGGTGGCGATCTGTGCGAACGGCATCAGAGACATACGGTTAGAGGCAGACAGAATCGCTACGTCACCCGTACCACCCAGCCCGCTGTGGCACGTGGTCACGATGGAAGCCTCAATTGGGTACATATTCAGATAAGGCGCAATCAGGAAGCTCACTAGCGCCATAGACAGCACCACAGAACCACAGACGATGACGTAACCCACGGAGAATACGGCGACGACGCTCTCCAGCGGAATATACAGCATGCCAAGCCCGATCATCAGCGGCCACACCAGAGAACTGGATACGAATTTGTAAACGCTATGCGCTCCGGTTTCCATGACGGCAGGAATAACGCGTCCGTATTTGCAGAAAACGGCGATCAGAATCATCAGAACTGGGCCAGGGATGTGTACCAGTTTCTCAAACAGGCCGCCGACGATGAAGAAGGCGCAAATCATCAGCAATCCGCCACCCATCAGGTGAAAATCGACCGGCTTTGGTGCTTCGTTTACGGCAAACATCGCGTTGTCTTCATCGCTGCGAACCAGACGACCCTCACCGTTCAGATCTTTACGGCGCATACCCAAGCGAGACAGCACACCAGCACACAGGATAGCGAAGATGTTACCGACGACGGCAGCGGGCGCTAACTGAGCCACATAAACGTCCGGGCTTTGTCCCAGAATGGCGGAATAGGCTAATGATAACGGCAGGATGCCTTCGCCAATACCGCCACCGATGATTGGCACGATAATGAAGAAGAAAGTGTGATAGACGCTGTAACCGCACAGTTTACCGACCAGCAAACCGGTTGCCAGCGCAGTCGCGGTGCCGATGACCAGCGGGACGAACATACGCACCATCCCCTGAATCAGGATTTTGCGGTTCATACCCAGAATACTGCCGACCACCAGACAAGCGATGACGAAATACAGGAAATTCGCCTCTTTCATCAACAGGTGTACGGTTTTCATGGTGTTGTCATTAAACAGATTAAAATACACCATAACGGAAGGCACCATCAGGCACAGAATCGCCGGGCCGCCGATATCTTTGAATACGGGAATGTTGCTGCCAATATGCGCCAGTAAAAAACCCATTGTCATGATGACGGCGAAACCGCCAATCATATTTCTAGGCAAATATCCCTCGTAGGCAGCGATAGCGACAATAGCGGCAATCGCCATAAAAAGTGCTACAGGAACGGAACCGATTTTCTTTTTAAAAAATCCCCCTATAAATGATTCTTGTGTTTCCAGAGCGAGATCGTTCTCACATAAAATATCAGTTTCAATTTTTTTCATTATATTCACCCTGCTAGGACAGTTGGTACAGAAAGAAATTACATCCCTGCCATTGCGATATTGATAGTGCATCGTTATCGATGTGGATTATTGACTTTTTTCCCACCGATATCGGTGGGATTACTGAGCATTGCTAATGCCCATGGCGGTGGAATGTTTATTATCAGAAAGCAGAAGGTTCGTTTTTTCGTTTTTTGTCAGTTAGTAACAAAATGGTAAGGAATGATGGATGTTATTTAACAATGAACCATTTCTGAGGGTAATCTAGCATGATGAAATGTTAAAAATAATACGTTAATTACGTATTTGTGAACTTATCAGCAACTCCATTTTAAATAACTTACGTCATTTTTTTGTAATTAAAATAATTTTTTATGAAGGGGAGAGAGGAATTAAATAAGAAGGAGAGGTAAGTCACATGATGAAAAATACCACTTTATGAGAATAAGTAAATAGCGTGTTTTCATTTTAATGAAAATATTTATTTAACTAAAATAGCCAGGTAATTATTGAGCAATATCATTTTATCGCAGGTATATACCCCAAATAATTCGAGTTGCAGGAAGGCGGCAAGAGAGGGAATCCCGATGAGCTTACTCAAGTAAGTGATTCGGGTGAGTGAACGCAGCCAACGCACATGCAGCTTGAAGTATTACGGGTATATGAAGGGATAGCCAGCGAGAGCTGGGTAGTTATGCCAGAGAAGCATGAAGGGACAAGAGAGTCCCTATCGGATAGGCTAATACATTATTTTTTCAAACGATAGATGCCATTAAAACGAACATTCATTCCGCCACATTGACTATTATCGTCCACGATCAAATTACCGTTAATCAGCTGCATCACGCCCTTGCATTCAAACTCCTCAAGCGAATCACCCCATTGGAGCCTATTGCCGTTTGGTATCGCCGAGGCAGAAATGCCTCCGTAATGGACAATTCGCTCACCAGAATCTGATGCTCCACCATGCCAGGTGGCCTTGCCTTTTATATGAAGCGTACCGTTTTTCCCGCGGGTAATCTTTATGCTATGACCATACTCATGCCACGAACCGAGCCAGGCGTTGATGCCTACCGCTTTGATGGCCTGTTTTTCAAGATAAATGGATTCCACCCAACCGACAAATTCGGATTTTTTGCCAAAATGCCACACGCAGGACCACCCGTTTTTTTCCTGCGCCACCAGCACGCTGTCACCTGCTTTCAGGCTGGTTTTACTCTGGCAAACCGCCTTATTATCTGGGCATCCATCCCTTACATCATCATCGTAAAAGTGGACTTTATCGCCATGCACCGCCGTGATTTTGGCGACAGAGTATTGGTCTGGATAACTAGGAAACCCGCCATTACGGCACATCGTCATCTCATAACCCCAGGCTGCAAAACAGGGAAATGAAGTACATAACAACACAACGCTTACCATTCCTTTCATCGAGCTATTTTCCTTGTCAAAAACACGACCAACACAACAATAAATATTGCTACTTTAATTAATTCTATCAAAAAGTTATCTAGCAGGCAGCATCAAAAAATGGAAGGTAACATTGTGTCTGACATCGGCGAGAAAGAGGGATGCCCATTGTGTATGGCAGATCAAGTAAAAGCAGAATGAGCGTTGCACGGAATAATGTGTGCTTTCGATCAGTCGAAGAGGGAAAAGAAAAGTTTTTTTATGTAGCGTAGATAGTCATTCCTCTGCTTATGGCGTCATGGGAAATATCAGAATTTCTTATTACGTATCAGAATTTTCACCTGTTGTTAACGTTTTTAACAAAAAATAGTGCTCAGATCTTGGACATGTAAGACCAGATGACTATAGTTTTTTTAATGGTGATAATTTCTTTATGTAGCCAATGTATCGGATTTTATCGCTATTTTTTAAGAAAAATGCGAAACATCTATCTTTATCAAGGTGATTAACTTGTATTTTATATTTTAAAGAAATGTAAGGAAAATTTGTAAATCCTTACAGCTTATATTGACGTCACCGCCATCTGTTGAGAAATTGAGGGCGTCATAGGGATATAAGGAGGAAAGCAGCGGCTTGTCTGAATGATTCTACGTCTTCATCCAGCATCCGTGAGCGGGTTGTGGCGCTTCAAGGTATACGTTGTAGTTATTATGACTATATCGAACAGTGTGCGACCATCGGCTGTGGCAATCACCATTCCTCTCCCCATTATTTTGATTTTGCCTTCGGGCGACAGGGTACAGACCGCAGCACATAAAAATACAGGTCTGGCCAACCATACCCAATTAATTTCGAGATGCAGGACAGGACATCAGCGTTGTTAATCTCTGTATTTTTAGCGATCGCGCTTTTAACGATCATGCTTTTAACCACAGCGTTAACGCGTATGCAGCTTGGAGTAGGGCGGGTATAGCACACAACATCATCCACAATGGAGCATAAGTAATGGAAAAATCCCTGGTTAAATCAAGGGTGTTGAAGTTCGGCCTCGGCTTGCTCGCCATGTCCGTCGCTGCAGGCGTTCAGGCAAAAACGCTGGTTTACTGCTCAGAAGGCTCCCCAGAAGGTTTTAACCCACAGCTGTTCACCTCTGGTACAACGTTTGATGCCAGCTCTATTCCTATTTACAACCGTCTGGTGGAATTTAAAGACGGCACCACGGACACCGATCCGGGTTTGGCTGAAAAATGGGATATTAGCGAAGACGGCAAAACCTACACCTTCCATCTGCGCAAAGGCGTGAAATGGCAGGACAGCAAGGATTTCAAACCTTCCCGTGAATTCAATGCCGATGACGTGATTTTCTCCTTCATGCGTCAGCAGGATGCCAACAATCCGTACCATAAAGTGTCTGGCGGTAGCTATGAATACTACCAAGGTATGGGCATGCCTGAACTGGTCAGCAAAATCGAAAAAGTAGACGATTACACCGTCCGCTTTGTGCTGAACCGTCCTGAAGCGCCATTCCTGGCAAACCTGGCGATGGACTTTGCGTCCATCTTGTCAGCGGAATACGCGGACAACATGCTGAAAGCCGGTACGCCGGAGAAAATTGACCTGAACCCAATCGGTACAGGCCCATTCCAGCTACAGCAGTACCAGAAAGACTCCCGCATTCTGTATAAAGCTTTCGAAGGTTTCTGGGGCACTAAGCCGGGCATTGACCGTCTGGTCTTCTCCATTACGCCTGATGCTTCTGTGCGTTACGCCAAGCTGCAAAAAGACGAATGCCAGATCATGCCGTATCCAAACCCAGCCGATCTTGCTCGCATGAAAGAAGACAAAAACATCACTTTGCTGGAAAAGCCTGGCTTGAATGTCGGCTATCTGGCCTACAACGTTGAGAAAAAACCGCTGGATAACGTCAAGATTCGCCAGGCGTTGAACTATGCGGTCAACAAGTCTGCCATCATCGAAGCGGTTTATCAGGGTGCTGGCCAAGCGGCTACCAACCTGATCCCGCCGACCATGTGGGGCTACAACAACGACGTTAAAGACTACAGCTACGATCCTGAGAAAGCGAAAGCCCTGCTGAAAGAAGCGGGTATGGCTGACGGTTTCTCTATCGACCTGTGGGCAATGCCGGTACAGCGTCCGTACAACCCGAACGCGCGTCGTATGGCAGAAATGATTCAGTCCGACTGGGCGAAAGTGGGCGTGAAAGCCAAGATCGTCACCTACGAGTGGGGCGAGTATCTGAAGCGTGCGAAAGACGGTGAGCACCAGACCGTGCTGATGGGCTGGACTGGCGATAATGGGGACCCAGATAACTTCTTCGCGACCCTGTTCAGCTGCGACGCGGCAAAAAATGGCTCTAACTACTCTAAGTGGTGCTACAAGCCGTTTGAAGATTTGATCCAACCGGCACGTTCTGTTTCCGATCACGAAAAACGTATTGAGCTGTACAAGCAGGCTCAGGTTGTGATGCACGATCAGGCTCCGGCGCTGATTGTTGCGCACTCCACCGTGTATGAGCCAGTGCGTAAAAACGTGAAAGGCTATGTGATTCAGTCTCGTGGCGTGCATAGCTTCAACAACGTGACGTTGGATTAATTCAGCCACTAGATTTTCACGGACACTAAAAAACCCCGACCTTGCGGTTTCTCGTTAGAGGAGCCGTGGAGGCGGGGTTTCTTGCCCGTTAAATTTTATGGCTGGCTTCCCTACCCGCCACCCTGCGGGCCGTCGCACACGACGTTTAAAATCGCGTCTGGCGATTTTTTAGCTGTGAGCAATGATAAGCCTGATGGCCAATGAGCCAACGGGCATGAATAGAGAGTTCGGGATATGTTGCAGTTCATACTCCGGCGTTTGGGGCTTGTTATCCCAACGTTTATTGGTATCACCCTGTTGACCTTCGCATTCGTGCACATGATTCCGGGCGACCCGGTCATGATCATGGCGGGGGAACGTGGTATTTCCGCCGAGCGCCATGCGCAGTTGCTGGCTGAAATGGGGCTGGATAAGCCGCTTTGGCAGCAATACATCCACTATATCGGCGGTGTGTTGCAGGGCGATCTGGGGATCTCCCTCAAGAGCCGCATCCCCGTGTGGGAAGAATTTGTGCCTCGCTTCAAGGCGACGCTGGAACTGGGTATCTGCGCGATGATGTTTGCTATCGCGGTTGGGATTCCGGTTGGTGTGTTGGCTGCGGTCAAACGCGGTTCCATCTTCGATCATACCTCTGTTGGCCTGGCGCTGACGGGCTACTCCATGCCTATCTTCTGGTGGGGCATGATGCTGATTATGTTGGTCTCCGTTCAACTCGACCTGACGCCCGTTTCGGGACGCGTTAGCGATACGATTTTCCTCGACGACAGCATGCCACTCACAGGCTTTATGCTGATCGATACGCTGTTCTGGGGCGAAAAAGGCGACTTTATCGACGCGGTTGAACACATGATCCTGCCTGCCATCGTGCTGGGCACCATTCCGCTGGCGGTAATTGTGCGTATGACGCGCTCCGCAATGCTGGAAGTGCTGGGCGAGGATTACATTCGTACCGCCCGCGCCAAAGGGCTGAGCCGCCTGCGCGTGATTGTTGTGCATGCGTTGCGTAATGCGATGCTGCCGGTGGTGACGGTAATTGGCTTGCAGGTCGGCACCATGCTGGCTGGGGCGATCCTGACGGAAACCATTTTCTCCTGGCCGGGGCTAGGGCGGTGGTTGATCGATGCGTTGCAGCGTCGTGATTATCCGGTGGTTCAGGGCGGCGTGCTGCTGGTAGCAACCATGATTATTCTGGTTAACCTGCTGGTGGATGTGCTCTACGGTGTGGTTAACCCACGCATCCGTCACAAGAAATAAGGGGAAGGCTAAGATGACACACGTCACTGAACCTGTTGTAAATAGCGCACCGAAGCCGATGACCCCGCTACAGGAATTCTGGCACTATTTTAAACGTAACAAAGGGGCGGTCGTTGGCATGGTGTATGTCGCACTGATGCTGATTATCGCCATTGGCGCCAATGTGTTGGCTCCGCACTTACCTGCCGAGCAGTTCCGCGATGCGTTGCTTCGTCCGCCGGTCTGGCAAGAGGGCGGAAGCTGGCAGTTTATTCTGGGGACGGATGATGTCGGGCGTGATGTCCTGTCCCGTCTGATGTACGGCGCACGCCTGTCGCTGCTGGTCGGCTGTCTGGTGGTGGCGCTGTCGCTGGTGCTTGGGGTGATCTTCGGTCTGCTGGCCGGATACTTCGGCGGTGTGGTCGATGCGCTCATCATGCGTATCGTCGATATCATGCTGGCACTGCCGAGCCTGCTGTTGGCGCTAGTGCTGGTGGCGGTCTTCGGGCCTTCGATTGTTAACGCCTCGCTGGCGCTGACCTTCGTGGCGTTGCCGCACTATGTCCGTTTGACTCGCGCGGCGGTACTCGTGGAAGTGAACCGCGATTACGTCACCGCTTCACGCGTGGCGGGTGCGAGCTCGGCACGCCAGATGTTCGTCAACATCCTTCCTAACTGTCTGGCACCGCTAATTGTGCAAGCCTCTCTCGGTTTTTCTAACGCCATTCTTGATATGGCTGCTTTGGGTTTCCTCGGTATGGGCGCACAGCCGCCAACGCCAGAGTGGGGCACTATGCTGGCGGACGTTTTGCAGTTTGCGCAAAGCGCCTGGTGGGTGGTGACGTTCCCCGGTGTGGCAATCTTACTGACGGTATTGGCGTTTAACCTGATGGGGGACGGCTTGCGTGATGCTCTCGACCCCAAACTCAAGCAGTAATAGAGGTAGAGAGATGGCGTTGCTCAATGTAGATAAACTGTCGGTTCACTTTGGTGATGAGGATCTGCCGTTTCGGGCGGTCGATCGTATCAGCTACCAGGTCGAACAAGGCCAGGTCGTCGGTATCGTCGGGGAATCCGGCTCCGGTAAATCCGTCAGCTCGCTGGCGATTATGGGGCTGATTGATTACCCCGGCAAAGTGATGGCCGACAAGCTGGAATTTAACCAGCGTGATTTGACGAAAATTTCTGAGAAAGAACGGCGTAATCTGGTGGGTTCGGAAGTCGCGATGATTTTCCAGGATCCGATGACCAGCCTTAACCCGTGCTACACCGTGGGCTACCAGATCATGGAAGCCATCAAAGTGCATCAGGGTGGTAACCGCAAAACGCGCCGTCAGCGTGCAATTGACCTGCTGACGCTGGTTGGGATTCCCGATCCGGGTTCGCGTCTTGACGTGTATCCACACCAACTTTCCGGTGGGATGAGCCAGCGCGTGATGATCGCGATGGCGATTGCCTGTCGGCCGAAGCTGCTGATTGCCGATGAACCTACCACGGCGCTCGACGTAACCATTCAGGCGCAGATTATCGAACTGCTGCTCGAATTGCAGCAGCGCGAGAATATGGCGCTGATCCTGATTACACACGATTTGGCGCTGGTGGCTGAAGCGGCACACCACATCATCGTGATGTATGCCGGACAGGTGGTGGAATCAGGCAAAGCGGCGGATATTTTCCGCGCACCCCGTCATCCGTATACCCAAGCGCTGCTGCGTGCGCTGCCGGAGTTTGCGGTGGATAAAGCGCGTCTGGCATCGCTGCCGGGCGTGGTGCCGGGTAAATATGACCGCCCGAACGGCTGTCTGCTAAACCCGCGTTGCCCCTATGCGCAGGACCGCTGCCGTCAGGAAGAACCTGGGCTGCGCGATATTCCTGGTCGTCAGGTGAAATGTCATACACCGCTGGATGATGCGGGGAGGCCAACCCTATGAGTGAACTGAATGCAACATCGCAGCCGTACTTACTGCATGCGATCGATTTGAAAAAGCACTATCCGGTGAAAAAGGGCTTTTTTGCGCCGGAACGGATGGTGAAAGCGCTGGATGGCGTGTCCTTTACGCTGGAGCGCGGTAAAACGCTGGCGGTGGTAGGGGAATCCGGCTGTGGGAAATCCACGTTGGGCCGCCTGCTGACGATGATCGAAACCCCGTCAGAAGGCGAGCTGTACTATCAGGGTCAGGATCTGCTGAAGCCGGATCCGGTGGCACAGAAACTGCGTCGACAGAAGATCCAGATCGTTTTCCAGAATCCTTACGGATCGTTGAATCCGCGTAAGAAAGTCGGCCAGATCCTGGAGGAACCACTCCAGATCAACACTGAGCTGTCGAAAGCTGAGCGTCGTGAAAAGGCGCTGGCGATGATGGCGAAAGTCGGGCTGAAAACGGAGCATTATGACCGCTACCCGCATATGTTCTCCGGCGGCCAGCGTCAGCGTATTGCGATAGCCCGTGGGCTGATGTTAGACCCAGACGTGGTGATTGCCGATGAGCCGGTTTCTGCACTGGACGTGTCGGTACGTGCGCAGGTGCTGAACCTGATGATGGACTTACAGCAGGATTTAGGGCTGTCTTACGTCTTCATCTCGCACGATCTGTCCGTGGTCGAGCATATCGCAGATGAAGTGATGGTGATGTATCTGGGCCGCTGTGTTGAGAAAGGCAGCAAAGATGCCATTTTTAACAACCCGCGCCACCCTTATACGCAGGCGTTACTGTCCGCGACGCCGCGCCTGAACCCAGATTTACGCCGTGAGCGTATCAAACTGACCGGTGAGCTGCCTAGCCCACTGAATCCACCGCCGGGTTGTGCGTTCAACGCCCGCTGTCAGCGTTGCTTCAGCACCTGCACGCAGTTCCAGCCGCAGTTAAAAACCTACGGTGAACAGCAAGTTGCCTGCTTCGCCGTCGATCAGGATGAACAGGGCACCGCAGTCGCCTAGTTTTCCTCTGACTCATCCATGCCGCCTTGACGGGGCGTGGGTGAGTGAGTTTTTGGTTTTACCTGACCGTTATTTTTCCAAGATTCGGATAAGCCCACCGTCCGCCATCAACCTGAAAGGTCTATGGCTGGAGGTGTCGGGTTTTATGACTGGGATGCCGATCACCGTGACGGTTGAGCACGGAAGGATCGTTGGGATCGCTTCCGGTTTTTATTATAGGTAGGCTTGCTTCCATTTATCATCATCAAGCCATTCTTTTTTATCTATACGCCATTCATTATTTTTATAATGGAGGGTGTAACGATATTTATTTTCAAACCCAGTATGTTTTTGCACAGTGATAGATGCTTTGTTTTTTACAGAGTCTTCATCAAGTATTTCATCAGTTTCAGGATCATAATCAGGTGGAAAGCTAACTTTCATTGATACTTGACGTCCCTGTTTTCTTTCTTTAACAGTACACCACTTGTTGAAAATGTTATTCAGTTCAGCTAAATATGGTTCCTTGTTCACGCTATGATCGGCCATAAAAGCATCTCGATAACTATTCTCCCAGTTATTCATATTTTTCATAAAGGCAATCAGTGTTTCTTTTGCATTCATAATCAATTCCCAAATACAGAGTAAAGAACTGTTTTCCCATTTTTGGATACGTTGTAAATAATATCAGTCGGTCTTGTACCACCGTTTTTATATACAAATGACCAATCGATATCTACCGTTCCATGTTTATCAATATACTTCCGGACCTCATTCTCAAATACACGATACTCACCACGGTTAATACCCGGTAATTGCGGGAACACGTTTCCTTTACCGCCTTGTCCACCAAGAACATTACCTAATATGTGCCCGGCATCATCGGTTTGATTGCCTAATGAACGGGCGTAATCCCTAGAGCTTTGATTCGTTGCAGAACCCGTTCTAAGCTCAGCTTTTGATACGGTAGCTTTGGCCGATAATATTTCGTCGTTAGCACCACGCGTAATGGTTGGACACTTCGCCAACCCAAACGGATCAACCCAGCTATGCGGATTCGGAACGTACCCATAATTACTCTCACCCCCTGCTATTCCTATCGGGTCAGGTGAGACGTAGCATCCACCGTTCGGGTCGTAGTACCGAAAATGGTTATAACATAGCCCGCTTTCGCTGTCACGGTACTGCCCAGCAAAGCCGAGTCCGGGGTCGGCATTGTCTTCATAAGCGCTGCGTCGCTGGCCCCAGAGGGTGCTTTGGGTGCCTGCCAGCGCAGGGTGCCGTCGGGCTTGTACAGGGCCTGCGGTTCGCCGTTCTGGCTGCTGGTGACAAAATCGGTTTCCCAGCCGTTGTGTACCCTGTGGTACAATGTTACTAGTACTGAAATTCACAACTTACAAATTATTCGGATGCTTCAATTAAAATTTTGGTTTTTTATTAAGTTGTAGATGCGTAAAATTCAATCTATCTCTATATCGTAAAATGTTGACTTGAGGTGTTTTATAAAATCAATAATTTGTAATAATCTTACGTCAGTATGTTGATAAACTGAACATTCTTCTTCCAATTGATTCATCATTAATAAGTAATGATTGTCCATATCATCCATTGCGTCATATGCTTCTTGATTGCAAAAAGCTAACATTTTTGTTAAAAATGAATTAAAAATATCATCATCGTATTCTGTAATATAGCCATAAATATGATGGGTGGCATTAACTAATAAATATCCTTGATAGGTGAAGTTTTCATCTAGTAAAAAATAGAGATCGCTTGATATTAGCACTTTATAAAATATCAGTGAGTTATTAGACGTGACGACTAACTCATTTCTTTTAATGAAATAAGTGGCTTCATTTTGTATTGAAACATTGTCGGAAAAAATTTGAACGCAATCCGACAATTTAATGATACAGAGAGAATTAATGTCAAGCTTAGAGTTTTCGGATGATTTTTTTAAAACCGAGGGGATAGTTAGTAATAAAAACGAGACTTGACCGGTGATCTTATTTGATAGAAACCAGTCTAAGGAATCCATTTCACTAAAGTTACTACTGCCAGAATTTTTTTCTATGTCTTTCTCTAATTCATAAATGTCAGCATACTGACCTTTCATCGAAATGTTAAAACCCGCAAGATCCCAAATAATAGGTTTCACCTGTTATCCCCCAAATGTTATAGGTATTGCAGGAGGCAGAAATCCACCACCTGGTTTTGGTATCTGCCCATTTACAATCATACTATCTGTAATTGGCAAGCCAGGATCACTCGCTAACCCTCCATGAATTGCAGCACCACTATCACCTCTTGGACCAGAAGGGCCATATGATGTAATTGCCTGTCCCTTATAAGCTCCTGATTTATTTCCTGCCAATATGACTATGTCCCCATCCTTAGCAAATATAATATTATTGTTACCACCACTTGAGACATAAACTCTATCAGGGCTTTTGATAACTTCCTGCATTCTTTGCTCTGAAAGCCTACCATGATATCCTTTTGGTGATATTTTTCCTGGAGCTATTTTAGGAATCTTTCCATTGTTCGCTCTTTCTTGAATTTTACTAGCTAATTTTGCGTTTGGACAACCAGCCAGCCCAAACGGATCAACCCACGTATTGGGATTCTGAACGTAACCGTAGTTATTCTCACCGCCAGCCACCCCTATCGGGTCAGGCGAGACGTAGCATCCACCGTTCGGGTCGTAGTACCGAAAACGGTTATAACATAGCCCGCTTTCGGTGTCACGGTACTGTCCGGCAAAGGCAAGTCCGGGGTCGGCATTGTCTTCATAAGCGCTGCGTCGCTGGCCCCAGAGGGTGCTTTTGGGTGCCTGCCAGCGCAGGGTTCCGTCGGGTCTGTACAGGGCCTGCGGTTCGCCGTTCTGGCTGCTGGTGACAAAATCGGTTTCCCAGCGTCCGTCAGCATTCTGCCGCTGCTGGACCAGTAGCTCCCAGCCGTTGTGTACCCAGTGGCGGCGGGCAACACGTTCACCGTTGCGGTAATGGCGCACTTCAGCGATTTGGTCGCCGTCCCACAGGTAGCGGATATCGTCCTGCGTCTGCTCACAGCGTTTGCCGGTACGTCGCCCGAACGGGTCGTAACGGTAGAACCAGCGTTCGCCTGTCGGGGTGTCAACAACCCGGAGCTGGTTACGGCTGTCCCAGCGATAGTGCCAGACCTGCGGTCGGTAACCCGGCTGGACCATCTGCTTGCGTACCAGCCGGCCGGCTTTGTCGTACTGATAATGGGTGTCGTCGTGCTGAGTCAGCCTGCCTGCCTGCCACTCGGTAAGTCGGGCGGTATCCTGCGGCAGACCGTTACGGGTATAGCGGTAGGCTTCCTCGGTGTCCACCGCGCGTCCTGCGCCCCCGCTCAGAACGGACAGCACGCGTCCGGTGGCATCCAGACGGTAGCCCTGCGTTTCACGGTTGTGGCGAACGCCAGCCAGATTGCCCGCGCCGTCGTACAGGTATTCCCTTGTCTGTGTGGCATGGAGACGTCCGTCCTGCTGCTGACCACTCATCTCGCGTGTCAGCCAGCCCATCACGTCATATTCCCGGTGCTGTACAAATGCTCCGCCGGAACGTGAAGATTCCCGTCCTGCGGCATCATGGGCAAGGGTGAGCTCCGCGCCGTCCGGCAACGCTACCTGTTGAAGTTCACCTGCCGCGCTATAGCTGAAGGTACTGACCAGCGCATCGTCGCTCTCGTCTTCCCAGGCAAGGGTTCGCGTCACGCTGCGTGTGGCATCATCAAACTGTCGGGTAATCAGGGTGCCATTCAGCCACTCCCGTACCACCCGATCACGGAGGTCATACTCCAACTGGACATGACTGGTCGCGGAGGTGACCTCGGTCAGCCTACCTGCGGCGTCATAGCGGTAGTGCAGGGTATCGTCCGGCGCCGTTTCTTTGATGAGCAGCCCGCGTCCGTCATACAGGAAGTGCCGGGTTTCACCTTCGCCATTACGGATGGCAATGCATTGACCATCTTCGTCATAGGTGTAGTGGGTGTCGGTCCCCGCCATATCCTGCTCGCGGATGACCCGCGCATCGGCATCCAGCCACCATTGCCAGCGGCTGCCATCTGGAGCGATAACGGCGACCAGTTGCTGGCTCTCTTTGTCGTACTCGTAACGCCAGGTGCGCTCTTGTGCATCCGTGCGCGAGGTGAGTAGGTCAAAGGGACCGTAACTCTGACGCCACAGCGCGCCGTTGCCGTCCACATAGCTCAGCAGGTTGTTATGCTTGTCGTACTGACGTTTTTCTTCTTTCTCATCGGGACGTAGCAGCTGCTCCGGCAGCGTCCAGCTTGCACGGCGGTATCCCAGACGATATTGCGCCCCGTCAGGCCGTTGCCACTGCACCACTCTGTCCTGTTGGTCATAACGTAGCTGCTGGGTGCGCCCCAGCGCATCGCTGGCACTCAACAAGCGCTGGCGATGATCGTAACGCAGCCGCGCCTGAACCTCTCCCGCCTGATCGCTCACCTGCGTCAGCAGGCCATGGCGATTCCAGGTGAACCGCACTTCACGGGTATCCGGCCCAGTGAGCTTCTCTGGGTTACCCGCATCGTCGAACGCCCATTTCCAGATGCGCCCCAGCGGATCGGTGATGCCACATAATCGCTGCGCCTCGTCGTAGTCATAGGCCCAGCAGTGGCCGCTGCCATCGGTGAAGGCGCTTACCAGACCGCTATCGTCCAGATAGGTGAATTCAGCCACCCGGCCTGCCGGGGAAATTTCACGCAGCAGATTGCCGTGGTCGTCGTAGTCGTAGCGGGTGACGTGTCCTAACGGAGATTTTTCCCAACTCATCAACGACAGTGCGTTGAAACCAAATTCGCTGCGCTGACCTAATCCGTCGGTCATCACTACGCGATCGTCAAGATAGTCAAAATGCGCCGTCAGATAGCCGTCGGCACAGGTGGTATAAACGCAGCGGCCTTGATGATCATATTCATAACGCGCCCAGGTCTGATCGTTGTCATGCCAGCGCGTGAGCCGATTTTCGTTGTCGTAGTCGTAGAACAGATGATAGGCATGGGCGGCATCGGCTTCGATCAGCCGACCCTGCTCGTCCTGTCGGTATTCAGCCAGCAGGGTTTTCTGTGCGGAATCAATACGCTGTATCTGATGCAGGTACTCGCCTCGCCACACCAGCAGCAGCTCGATATCGTCACTGTGGCGTATCTTGCGTAGATAGCCTTTTGGATCGCGGATCAGAGTAATACGGTTGTCGTGTGGGTCATGTATAGAAGACAGGAGTAGTCGATCGCCATGAGGCACATCGAATTCGCGCCAGGTGAGGCTGTCACGATCCCATAGGCTAAAGCCCTTTGCCCGTCGGTGTAGAGTAAAAGCCGGATAGAGCGGACAAAATACCGACTGCACATCCTGATGGAAGGTGAAATCGATGTCATATCCCTGCGCCAGCGTGATGACGACATGGGTATTCAGGCCGTCACGGCTGACCTGTGCCGTTTCGCTCCAGGTGTCATACCAGCCGCGTCCCAGTAGCCCGGTATGGCTGGCGGCAGAGCGATAAGTACGCTCAAAAAGCAGAGGCAGTGTCTGCCCCAGTTCAATATCTTGACGCATTTCGATCACATCCCCGCTGGGAATGTAGACCGGATCTTTCAGAAAGCCCCGGGTGGCTTCCCTCATGCGTGCTAACCCTTTGCTGTTTTTAAATCCTTTGCTGGCACATCGAACCGCTCTCCGTAGCCCAACGGCTGTTCTTAACGCCCCCATGCGAATGCCTTTGAGCACCGCAGTTGGCCCGCGCGTAAACAGCTTGCCCAGCCCTTTGAACATGCCTCGGCTGGGAGGAACCAGAAATTCCACTGCTATCAGTATCGCTTTTTCCCACCAGCTGAATTCGTCACTGATCTCCAGACAGGTTTGCTGACCGGAACCAAAAAAGACGGTTGATGCTCCTTCTTTGATGGTGGCGCCACAGACGGTTTTATCGTCAATACGCGCTGCCGGAGAACCGTTGACGTAAACGGTCTCACTGCCCTGTGCAATCAACTGCGGCGAGTTGTGTTTGGTACAGGCGACCGTGTCGACTTCGGCGCGGGAAATCTTTTGCTTCTCTGCAAACACAGTCCCTGAGCCAGAGGAGACGGGCCCAAACGGCGGAGCCCCGCTGTCTACCATGGCGGAAACTTTGCTGGAGACGCTGCTAATCAGCCCCCCGAGCAGACTGACGGCACCAAACCCAACCGCCAGTTTGACTGCCCCCACAACCAGTGCAGCCCCCATGCCGCCCGTCCCGACAACGGCCACGGCAATCGCCCCCGCTACTGCCGCTGCGGCGGCAAATACTACGGCCGCGACGACGGCACCCGCGATGGCTCCCGCCAATGCACCGAGAAAGCTTTTGTGCTTGATGGTCTTGCCCGGTGATGTCGGCGCTTTTCCCTGGCCAGGTTGAGGTCGAGCAGCTGGCGGTGTTGGGCCTTTGCCTGCATGCATGGCACCGACGCGGGCAACACGGTTCAGAATATCACTCAGCATTATGACTCCTTTCAGGAGGTGGCTTTAAAGGTCTCAACCACCGCCAGCATCGCCGTTTTCTGCTCTGTACTGAGCTCGCCCGCTACGGTTACGGTAAATGTCATCAATAACTCACCGCGCACTTGCATCACGACAACCTGATGCATCGGTCCTTCCGGTGACCGCCAGGTATATTCCAGACCGTGTGCAGGTTGCTCATCCAGCGTCAATGTCCACACGCTGCGCTCTTCATAGCCTTTCAGGTGTGCCGCAAACTGGGCCAACGTCTGCTGATAAACCGTCTCTGCCGTCAGACCGAAATCAATCGGGGTTCGGTTGACAACCAGATTGATGGCATCCCCTGGCAGAACGAAAACATGGAGTGATTCATCGCGCCAATCGGCGGGGATAGCCAGCGTCCCTTCATTCATCTGATACATATTCATCCTTAATTCAAATCGATACGGGTGCCGTTCAGCGTTAGGTTATTTCCGACAATCTCAATATCCCCGCTGTGCTTGATTGAGATATAGCCAGCACCCGTACCAATCTGAATGCTGCCATCTTCGGCATGGATAAAAATATTGTTCGTCACCCTCAACGTTTCGTTGTCTTCCACGACGGTGCTACGGTTTTTCTTCACCACAACCGTTTGCTCCCCCTGGATCTCGGTAATCTGATCGGCAATGACGGAGACCGTCTGATTCTTCTGCACCACCACCGTTTGATCGCGGCCAATGTTTTCGTTGTGATCCACATTCACCGATGTGCTGCGGTTGTTGAGCACGACGGTATTCATGTCCTTCTGGGCATGAATAAACACTTCCTCCTGACCAGCCTGATCTTCAAAGCGCAATTCGTTAAAACCATCGCCCTTGTGAGTCGAGGTACGCAGCGAGGTGCGTGTTTTATTCGCCGGCAGCGGGTAGGGTGATGGATTAGTGGCATGGAAGGTTCTGCCCGTCACGATAGGCTGATCTGGGTCGCCTTCGAGGAAGCTGACGATAACCTCATGGCCGATGCGCGGGATGGCGATCAGGCCGTACTGACCGCCTGCCCAGCCCTGACTGACGCGTACCCAGCAGGAACTCTGATCATCGCTCGCGCCGTAGCGATCCCATGGAAATTGCAGCTTCACCCGACCATATTCGTCGCAGTAGATTTCTTCGCCTGCGGGGCCGACCACCGTCGCGATTTGCGGGCCGTCTACCATTGGCTTGTACGATAAATCCGCACGCCATGTGCTTTTGGCACTGATAACCTCAAAGCTGTTGCTGTAGGTCGTCGGTTCGCCGCCGCTTTCTTCTTCCAGCGCCTGAGGCTGTTGTCCGCTGTGGGTGATGGCAACTAGCTGCCAGGCGATATTGAGCGTCAGATTGGGGTGTTCGGTTAAGGTAAAACTGCTGCCCGGCATCAGCTCTGCGGCATTAGATTCGCCCGAGCCGGTCATTGCTCCCGCCCGCAGGGCGTCCAGACGATAGCCGGTAAAGGCTTTGCCGCTCGGATCTTGTTTAAAGCGGCCGGGGTAATCGAAGTGCTGATAGCTTTCGCGCTGGTGCTCCAGCTCGCCACTCATCTTGCTGTGCAGCAGGCCGTAGGCTGGGGTTTTAAAGCTGTAATCTTTGAGGGCTACCTCGGCAGCCCGCACCGCCTCGGCATAGCGGAAGCGATTTACGTACGCCCCTTCGCTCAACCCCTGTGTGGCAAGGTTGAAAAATAGCTCTGAGCCTTTGGCTAGCGCACCCGCATCGTCAGCAAAGACAAGCCGGTGTTTGCCTTCCTCAAACTCATGGAAGAAGTACAGGCCTTCCTCGGCAGCCAGCCGGGTGATAAAGGCTAAATCGCTTTCCCGATACTGCACGCAGTATTCCCGCGCCGCGTGCTCATTACGCAACGCAAAGGCGTAGTCGGTGATACCCGCTTCTTCTAGCAGCGCGCCGATAATCGCTTCCGGTTTTTGTGCCTGAAAGATGCGGGCATTGGTACGTAGCCCGAGACGCCACAGGGCGGGACGAACTTCTGCCTGATAGCGCGTGCGGCGAAAGCCAGTGTCGCCCTGTGCGAACGCGCTGACAATACCGCTCACTCGTCTTTGGAGTTCGCCCTCGTACCACACCAGAAGTTCACAGGGTTGGTCGAGAACGCCACCAAAATCGATCCCCGGTAAGGGGCTGGCCAAATTCAGCGACAGGGCAAACGGCTGGTTGAGCGCCTCGCTGAGCTGAAAATCCACCACGGCAAAAGTCGATGCAGGCAATGCCCCGACCTGAACGGTGAATTGTAATCCTGTACTGTTTGCCATCCGTCCTCCTGATGCTGTCATCCACACTCAGACATGGCGTGAACCATGTCTCAATACAGAAAACCCGGGCAAGCCCGGGTTAAATAGGAATTACGCTTCGACTGGTGCACGCCAGTCATCAGAGCCGGACGTACCGGCAACGGTGTGTTCCCAGTCAATTTTGCGGTAGGCCAGCGACACTTCGATCAGTTGGGTGTAGTCCAGCTTCGCTGGATCCTGGCAGTGTGGCATCTGGCAGTTAACGTCAACGATGGTGGCATCGGTCAGAACGGTAGAGAAGAAGTGCTCTTGTTTACCTTCAACCGACGTGCGGTACCACTTCAGCGTCACGGTTGGCAGCATTTCGCCAGACGCCAGGGCGTTGTACATCAGCGGAACGGCTTTGTTCAGCGCGACAGTAAATTTGAACGGCTTGTGCACGCGTTGACCGGATGGTTGGCCAGACTGCGGGTCGGTTGGTACGGTGACGATGTGTTTGAATTCCTGCACCAGCATTTCGTCTTCGTGGCCTTCCACATAGATGTTGCCGACAGAATCAGATGTGAACGCACCCGCGGTGATGTTGCCCTGAGTTTTACCTTCGATGCTGATATAGCATGGAGTTGGCATAGTCTTGCTCCTTGTTGTTAAACGGAATGAGTTGTTGAACGGGATTAGTAACTTCGCCGTTTACATAGCAATTCATATGCCAGATTTTATGTGTTTGTTTTATATATAAATTAACCTAATTCAAATTTTCCCTAAGCAAAATTTGAGCAATAAGTTGCGCAGACTTCTCGAATCGTTTGCAAACATTGCGCAAAAAGTGATTTACACCAGAAAGTGAGCAAGAAGTTGCTCAGGATGCGTATTTATTCTGAAAGTTTGAGTTAATGACGTGAGATGGCTGTCTCTTTGGAATGGATTAACTATTGATCAGAAATAAATGAATGTTATTACCGATTAAAAATGCAAAAAATAATTATGGGAATTAATCGTTAGTAACCTGATGTTGTGGTCGGTAAGAATGGGATGGCAAGAATCGGCAGAGTAAATAATAAAGAAGGAGAACGTTTGACCTTGGTATGTCGAAAGCGGGTAGCAAAACAAGAATAGTGGGGCAGATATTCCTTTGCCCCAATCGTATTCAGCGTAATGACGATCTGCCGCTGGTGAATTAGCCTTCCTGCATCGCCTTTTCAACTTCTTCTGCCAGAATCGCAATTCCGCGTTCGATTTTGTCCGGCTCCGGCACATAGTTCATGCGCATGCACTGATGAGCGTGCGGCCATTCCTGCTCCAGACCGGGGAAGAAATAGTGACCCGGAACCATGAGGACACCGCGTTTTTTCAGGCGCTGGTACAGGATTTCTGTCGTGATGGGCAGATCTTTAAACCACAGCCACAGGAAGATGGCACCTTCTGGTTTGTGAATCAGGCACTGCTCGGGTGACAGATAGCGGCGAATAATGGCGATAGTTTCCGTCACGCGCTGCTGATAGAAAGGTCGTACAACGTCGCTAGATAAGCGCAGCAGATCGCCGCGCTGAATCATCTCATGCGCCAGCGCGGGTCCGATTGCACCTGGAGACAGGCTAATGATGCCGTTCATGTTGCCGATCGCCGAAATCACCTTTTCGTCCGCAATCACGATACCGCAGCGCGATCCGGGCAGACCCAGCTTGGATAGGCTCATACATAGGATGATATTCGGGTTCCACAGCGGCGTGGCATCGCTGAAGATGATGCCGGGGAAAGGCACGCCATAGGCGTTATCAATCAGCAGAGGGATATTGTGCTGCTGCGCCAGAATATCCAGACGCATCAGCTCGTCGTCGGTTAGCACGTTACCAGTCGGATTGGTCGGGCGTGATACGCAGACTAGCCCGATATCATCGGTAATCGATAGATGATCGAAATCGACGTGATATTTAAATTGCCCCTCGGGCAACAGTTCGATTTGCGGACGAACAGAAACGAACATGTCTTCGTCCAGCCCAGAATCTGAATAGCCGATATATTCTGGCGCCAGCGGAAACAGCACCTTTTTCAGGCTGCCATCGCTGTGGCGACCAGCAAACAGGTTAAATAAGTAGAAAAACGCACTCTGGCTGCCATTTGTTAGCGCAATGTTCTGTGGTCCAATCTGCCAACCTAATTCATTACTCAGGAGCTCGGCCAACGCATTGAGCAGCGTATCCTTGCCTTGCGGGCCGTCGTAGTTGCATAGCGCTTCCGTTAATTTCCCTTGTTCCAGCATATCCTGACACAACTGTTGGAAGTAGCTGTCCATCTCCGGAATATGTGCCGGATTGCCACCGCCTAGCATGATTGCGCCTGGCGTGCGCAGTCCTTCGTTCAGGTCGTCCATTAACTGAGTGATGCCAGCGTGGCGCGTGAATTTCTTGCCGAAAAGAGAAAATTTCATAGTTTATTTATCAGTGGCCGTACACAGGTTAGCGGCAACCATAGCGCTTGCGCTAAAAGGGTGCAATGTGGTCAAAAAACAATCTGGTAACTTTTTGTCCTGTCGTGTGCGGAAAAATCAGCATGAATTGCTGATGCACTCGTTGTCGAGAAAATGCGTTTAGGAGGCATGCTTTATTTTGCTGAAACGATGTCAGCTTTTTCCGATCGATATCTCAATAATGCTGCAAGAATTGTTTCTATTTACAGGTTATTAGTGAAGTTAGTCAGATAAATAACGCATCAATGCTGAATTTTTCCATCTGGTGATAGCTATCACATTCTGACCATCCGCTGATTTGTAGTCTTTAGCTCGCATTAGCTAAAACAATTCAGCAACGAGGGATGGTTAACATGAAAAAATTACTGGCAATGGGCATTACACTGGCGCTGACATCATGGCAACTATCGGCGCAGACGTTTGTGCTGACAGATGCTGAAAGCAGTGTGGAAAAGGGAAATTGGCAAATCAGCAGTGATGCACTGAAGATCAAGAATCAGCACTTCAGCATTGAGCAAAAAGTCCTGCACGGCGGACGTCAGGAAGGCAGTAAAGTGATTACGATTACCAGTCAGGATGGACTGAAAATTGCTCTCAGCCCGACGCGAGGGATGAACTTACTGCATGCGGCAGGTAAAAACATCCGTTTGGGGTGGGATTCTCCGGTTGATGAGGTCGTCAATCCGAATACCATCAATCTGGAAAGCCGTAATGGACTGGGCTGGCTGGAAGGTTTCAATGAGATGATGGTGCGCTGCGGCTTCGAATGGACGGGGCACCCTGTCGTCAGCGATGGCATGATCTACACCCTGCATGGCCGAGCAGGTAACACGCCTGCCTCAAAAGTGGTGGTGGAAGTCAGCGATAACGCGCCGTATACCATTACGGTACGGGGTCTGCTGAAGGAAAACAGCTTTAAGAAGTCGAATCTGGAAACCTGGACCGAGCTGCGTTACGTCCCCGGCAGCGAGTCGTTTACTGTGCACGATGTGCTGACCAACAAAGCCGACTACCCGCGCGACTATCAGATTATCTACCACAGCAATTTCGGCACGCCGATTCTGGAAGACGGTGCGCGTTTCCTCGCACCCGTAAAAGAGATTTCTCCGTTTAATGACCACGCCAAAGCGGGTCTGGCAACCTGGCAAACCTACAAAGGGCCGACAAAAGACTTTGATGAGATGGTGTTCAACATCACCCCGTATACCGATGCACAAGGCAAAACACTAGCGGCGCTGGTGAACAAAGCGGGAGATAAGGGCGTGTCGATTGCCTTTGATACCCACCAACTGCCGCTGCTGACGCTGTGGAAAAATACGGATACGGAAAAACAAGGCTACGTGACTGGGATCGAACCCGGCACCAACTACGCCTATCCCGTTACGATTGAACGTGAGCAAGGGCGAGTCAAAAAGCTACAGCCCGGTCAGAGCACCACGTTTGAGCTGACGTACAGCCTGTTGAGTAGCGCGGATGCGGTACAAAAAACGGAACAGAAAGTGAAAGCCATTCAGGGTGACAACAAAACCACGCTGACGGAAAAACCGATCGCCGTCGAGTAATCGCCATCTATGCCGACCACTGATGTGGTGGTCGGCCATCTCATATTATGCTCACGCCTAGTCATCATCACGTAACGTCATAATTATCTTTTCTTATTCGTTTTTTCATTTTACGCGTACCTTGAGGAAGGTATTTGTTACGTATTTGATCAGGGGATGAGGATGTCGTTGAAAGATGCGCTGCTCGCGCTTTGTGTCGTGGTGTTATGGGGTGTGAATTTTGTCGTGATTAAAGTCGGGCTGAACGATATGCCGCCTTTTTTACTGGCAGGGCTGCGTTTTTCGCTGGTGGCGCTTCCGGCTATTTTATTTGTTCCTTTCCCACGTATTCCTCTGAAATGGCTGCTCGCCTATGGCATGACGATTAGCTTTGGTCAGTTTGGCTTCCTGTTTCTCGCCATCAAGCTGGGCATGCCTGCCGGGATTGCATCGTTGGTGTTGCAGGCTCAGGCCTTCTTTACGCTGCTGGTTGGCGCGATATTGCTGTCGGAAAAGCTGCGTTGGAATCATGTCGTCGGCATTCTGGTGGCAGTGATAGGGATGGTGATGCTGGCAGAAGGGCGTACGGCGCTGCAAACGTCATCCGGTATGACGACCACTACGCTGCTGCTGACGCTGGCGGCGGCGTTGTCATGGGCAGTGGGTAACATCACCAATAAGATTATCATGAGCAAAAACAGCGGAGTGCGCATTATGTCGCTGGTGGTGTGGGGCGCACTGGTGCCTGTCCTGCCGTTTTTCATCAGTTCCTGGCTGTTTGAAGGCAAGGACGTGATTGTCCATAGTTTAACCACCATCCAACTGCCGACGATCTTATCTCTGATGTATCTGGCATTTGCGGCAACAATCATTGGCTATGGGATTTGGGGAAGCCTGCTGGCACGCTATGAAACCTGGCGCGTGGCACCCTTGTCGCTGCTGGTACCGGTGGTCGGGTTGATCAGCGCCGCGGTATTCCTTGATGAATCTCTCTCGCTATTACAGATTGTCGGCGCGTTGCTAATTATGGTCGGCCTGTTGGTGAATGTGTTTGGCGCACGTTTGCGTGCATGGCGACCTGCACGGCAGTCGTAGCGACGCAGTCGAACAATTTGGATCTGTATTATCTGGCAAGGGAAAACAGCGCCCGTCGGGCGCTGTCGATCATCATTATTCCAGTGCTTTCACCGCCTGACGCATCCCTTGCGCCAAAATATTGTCCAGATTGGCGGCCACCTGCTCCACTAAACCTGACCGCTGAGTGAGATCTTCCCCCCAGTGCGCGGTATCTGCGAGTACCTCGTTGACCAATTCATGCACGGTCATATCGATCCCCACGCGAGGCCATCGTTGACAGTAGCGGGTGAGCCACTGCTCATCATCCTGTAAAGGGTAAGTTTCGCCTGCTCGTTCTCCACGGTAGAAGGCAATCAGTGCGGCCAGAGCAAACGTCAACCGTGCCGGGAAGCGCCCGTTGCGGTGGCCTGCCAGCAACTGCGGCAGAATACGTGTGCGGAATTTGGTCATGCCATTGAGTGCGATGGAGAGCAACTGATGGCGAATGTAGGGGTTCTGAAAACGCCCGGTGACGGCATCGGCAAATTCACGCAGCTCATTGGCCGGTAAATCCAGCACTGGGATGATCTCTTGATGTAGCGTATTTTCTACAAAGCGACGCACATCGGCATCCTGCATGGCTTCACCTACCGTTTCCAGCCCGCAGAGCCAGGCAATCGGAACCAGAGCGGTGTGCGCACCGTTCAGAATCGCCACTTTACGTTCTTTATACGGTCTGATGTCGTCAACAATACGGATATTCAGCGGGCATTCCGCAAGTTTCAACTCATCCGCCAGCCAGTCGGGGCCTTGAATCACAAAGAGGTAAAAATGCTCGGCGGTATCCAGAAAGGCATCGTGATAGCCCAGTTTCTCTTCCAGCGCTGACGATTCTTCGCGCGGATATCCCGTTACGATTCTGTCCACAAGCGTGGAACAGAAGGCATTTGCCGTCTCAATCCAGTCGATAAACGCCAGTGAGAGTTGCCATTCCTGAGCATAGCGCAGAACCAAGGCTTTGAGCGCCTCTCCGTTATAGTCGATCAGTTCGCAGGGAATGATGACCCAGCCTTTATCGTTCTCACCGTTAAAATGCGTAAAGCGTTCCAGCAACAGGCGTGTCAGCTTGGCAGGAAAACTGACGGGTGGCGTATCGTTGACGTTGTCGCCAGCGTGATAGCTGATGCCCGCTTCCGTGGTGTTTGAAAAAACAAAACGAATGGCGGCGTTATGCGCCAGTGCCAGGTAATCGGCAAAGTTCTGATACGGGTTAATCTCGTTATTGACCGAGCGGATCAGGCGCGCATCGCTAACGGCCTCGCCCTGTTCGTTAAGTCCGCGAATGATCGTGGTGTAAAGCCCATCTTGCGTATTGAGTGACGGCGGAAAATCCGTATCAATGGGGCGTACAATGGTTACGCCCGCCTGGAGATCGGTCTTCTCATTCAGCACATCCAACTGCCAGTCCACAAAGGCGCGTAGGAAGTTACCCTCACCAAACTGAATCACTTTTGTTGGATAACATGCGCCGGGAAAGTCTTTCCGATTCAATGTCTTCATGATTATTCCCTCATCAGAATGTGATGACGCCTTTGATCAGCTCACGGTTGTTAATGACATCCCTTTCATAGATGTCAGCCAATGTTGCAAAGGGGTAACGGTGCGTCAGCATCATTTCTGCGGTGAGTTTACCTTCAGACATCAGGTGGCCGACTTTGGCGAAGTCTTCCGGTGTGGCGTTACGGCTGCCCATCATCGTGGTTTCTTTCTTATGGAATTCAGGGTCGGAGAACTGTAAATCGCCTTTAAACAGACCGACAAACACGATGCTGCCGCCGTGGCGGATCAGATTAATGGTGTTGTTCATCGCATGCTGATTGCCCGTGGCATCAATCACTTTTTCTGCCAGTGAACCGCCAAATTCGGCGCGTAGCTGTGCCTCAAAATCCTCGGCGGAGGGATCGACTACCGATAAACCCAGGTGGGCAATAACGTGTTCACGGCGGTCGGCGCTGGTATCGGCGACAACCACGTGAGCACCCTCTGCTTTGGCGATGGCTGCCGCGCCGAGGCCAATCGGTCCGGCACCGACGACCAGAACCTGTTCACCCTGTAACACCTTTGCCCGACGAACGGCGTGTGCGCTAATGGCGTATGGCTCGATTAATGCAGCCGCTTGTGGATCGATCCCTTCTGCGAGCAGTAAGTTTGTGGCGGGAACCGCCAGATACTCGCTGAATCCGCCGTCCTGATGTACACCAATCACTGAAATTTTCTCGCAGCAGTTGGTTCGACCGCTCTTACAGGCTGGGCATTGCTGACAGGCTACATAGGGAATGACGGCAACTTGCTGGCCTTTTTTAAAGAGATCTACATTTTTTCCGTTATCGACAACTTCACCACATATTTCGTGACCTAATACGCGTGGATAGCTGAAAAAAGGTTGGTTCCCTCCCCAGGCATGAATATCTGTTCCACAAATACCTACAGACTTAATTTTAATTAATGTTTCACCCTCACCCGGAATAGGTATTTCACGTTTCTTCCAGACTAATTTTTTCGGTTCCTGGCAAATTAATGTATTCATTGTTGACATGATTATTCTCTCCTGTTTTTTGTTTTTTCAGATATTGATGAAAAAAAATATTGATGAGAAAAAGGAGGTGTAAATTGTGAATGCGGACTCATAAAAATGTTTTAAATCGGTTTTTAATGTGTGCAAAAAGGAGATATCTTATGAGTCGTTCGCAAAATTTACGTCACAATGTCATTAACCAGATTATCGATGATATGGCACGCGGTCATATTCCATCGCCTCTGCCGTCGCAAAATGCGCTGGCAGAGATGTATAACATCAGCCGCACAACGGTACGCCATATTCTGGTTCATCTGCGCGATTGCGGCGTGCTTACGCAGGTTAGCAGCGATTATGTGATCGCCCGAAAACCTGACCACGACGATGGATTCACCTGTATTACCGCGTCGATGGATGAGCAAAATCGCATTTTCGAGCAGGCGTTTTTCACCATGATCAACCAGCGTCAGCTCCGTGTGGGTGAGACTTTCTCAGAGCTACAACTCGCGCGTGACGCCGGTGTTAGCCCAGTGGTAGTGCGTGAGTATCTTTTGAAATTTGGGCGTTACAACCTGATTCAGAACGAAAAACGCGGGCAGTGGAGTATGAAAGAGTTCGATCAGGCCTACGCGGAACAGCTGTTTGAATTACGGGAAATGTTGGAGACGCATGCTTTGCAACACTTCCTCAATCTGCCGGATGACGACCCCCGCTGGCTACAGGCTAAAACTTTGCTGGAACGCCACCGCATGTTACGTGACAGCATTGGTAACAGTTTTCGTATGTTCTCGCAGCTCGACCGTAACTTTCATGCGCTTTTACTTTCTGCTGCCGAAAATGTCTTTTTCGATCAGTCGCTTGAAATTATCTCCGTGATATTTCACTTCCACTATCAGTGGGATGAAAGCGATCTCAAACAGCGCAATATCATCGCGATTGACGAGCATATGACCATCCTGAGTGCGTTGATCTGCCGAAGCGATCTGGATGCCACGTTGGCACTTCGTAACCATTTGAATTCAGCTAAACAATCGATGATTCGCTCAATTAACCAGACTGTTCGTACTGACCATTAAAAACCAATTAAAAACCGTAAACCATTATCAGGAGCACGGTTTTATCAAAATAAAAACGCCTGAGAAATATCTCTTATCTATGCTCACGAGAAGTCGACTGTAGTAATAAAAAATCGTGAGTAGTGATTACGTATTTCATTGCTTTTCATTTAAAGCCACTTTACTCAACCCTACGTCGAGTAAAGATAAAATTATAATGTCCAGGAGCCAGACGTGGAAAAAAATAATATAACGCTAGACCCGCGTTCTTCGTTTGATACCCGTTCTTCAGCACCGCCAGAGGGAATAGTTCAACGCAGTAGTCGAATTAAACGTATTCAAACCACGGCAATGATTCTTCTATTTTTTGCTGCGGTGATTAATTATCTCGACCGCAGTTCTCTTTCAGTGGCTAACTTAACTATTCGTCAGGAATTGGGGCTGAGTGCGACAGAAATCGGGGCATTGCTCTCCGTTTTCTCTCTTGCCTATGGGATTGCACAGCTCCCTTGTGGCCCGTTGCTGGATCGTAAAGGCCCGCGCATTATGCTGGGCCTTGGGATGTTTTTCTGGTCACTGTTTCAGGCGCTGTCTGGCATGGTGCACAGCTTTACTCAATTTGTACTGGTTCGTATTGGCATGGGGATTGGCGAAGCACCGATGAACCCATGTGGTGTGAAGGTGATAAACGACTGGTTTAACATCAAAGAACGTGGCCGCCCGATGGGGTTCTTTAATGCGGCTTCAACTATTGGTGTTGCGATGAGCCCACCCATTCTGGCTGCGATGATGTTGGTCATGGGCTGGCGCGGTATGTTCATTACCATCGGCCTATTCGGCATTCTCCTCGCTATAGGCTGGTATATGTTGTATCGCAACCGTGAGCAGATCGAACTCACCGCTGATGAGCAGACTTACCTGAACGCAGGCAGTGTGAACGCTCGTCGCGATCCGCTGAGTTTTATTGAATGGCGTAGTCTGTTCCGTAACCGCACGATGTGGGGCATGATGCTGGGCTTTAGCGGCATCAACTATACCGCGTGGTTATATCTGGCCTGGCTGCCCGGTTATCTGCAAACGGCTTATAACCTGGATTTAAAAAGCACGGGCCTGATGGCCGCGATTCCTTTCCTGTTTGGTGCCGCCGGGATGCTGGTGAACGGCTATGTCACGGACTGGCTGGTGAAAAAGGGAATGGAACCGATCAAGAGCCGTAAAATCTGCATCATTGCCGGTATGTTGTGCTCTGCGGCTTTTACTTTTGTGGTACCACAGGCGACAACCTCAATAGAAGCGGTGTCACTGATTAGTATGGCGCTGTTCTGCATTCACTTTGCTGGAACATCGTGCTGGGGGCTGATCCATGTTGCCGTTGCGTCGCGTATGACGGCATCGGTCGGCAGTATCCAAAACTTTGCCAGCTTCATTTGTGCATCGTTTGCCCCGATCGTGACCGGTTTTATTGTGGACACCACGAATTCTTTCCGTCTGGCTCTGATCATCTGTGGCTGTGTGACGGTATTGGGTGCTCTGGCTTACATTTTCCTGGTTCGCCAACCGATTAGCGATCCCCGTAAGGATTGATTCTCCGCCGCCCCGCATCTTTACCCCCTTCCTTCTGCGGGGCGGTTTTTTGTCACGTTGCCTTATGACGGTGCGTATTGATCGTGCCGTGTCGCAAAGGTGGCACGACATGCTCGCAATTTCTCATGCCTTTTCTACGCTTTTTACTGCCGTTAGCGAGTCTGTTAAACCGCTGCCGTTTGTTGGCGCGGACTTTGCAAGTTAGCTTTGCAAAAGGATAGAGATAAAGCAGTCAGTAAAATCAACGGGATAAAGGGGTCTTCATGAAAATAAAAAACACAACATCGGGAAAATGGTTGTTGTCACTGAGCGTGACGGCGCTACTGGTGAGTGGAACCGTGCAGGCGGCGTCTGCCCCTGCGGTGGAAGCGAAAAACGGCATGGTGGTCAGCTCGCAGTATCTGGCTTCGCAGATTGGCGTCGATATCATGAAAATGGGCGGCAATGCGATTGATGCCGCCGTGGCCGTGGGCTATGCACAGGCGGTGGTGAATCCCTGCTGTGGCAATATCGGCGGTGGTGGGTTTATGACGCTGCATCTGGCCGATGGGAAAGACACCTTTATTAACTTCCGTGAAACCGCACCCGCGGCGGCCAGTGCCAACATGTATCTGAACGCGGATGGGAGCGTGAAAAAAGACGCGAGCCTGTACGGCTATCTGGCCGCTGGCGTACCGGGAACGGTGTTGGGGCTGGATACCGCGTTGCAAAAATATGGCAAATTGACGCGTGAACAGGTGATGGCACCGGCGATTAAACTAGCGCGCGAGGGGTTTGAACTCACACGTGCGGATACCGATATTCTGGATACCACTATCAAACGCTTCAAAGCCGATCCTGAAGCTGCGCGTATTTTCCTGCGTCCTGATGGCAGCCCGTTGCAGCCCGGCGATAAGCTGGTGCAAACCGATCTGGCGAATACACTGGCGGCGATTTCTGCTAAAGGGCCGGATGCCTTCTACAAAGGCACGATCCCGCAAGCGGTGGAGAAGGCGGCAAAGCAGGGTGGCGGCATTCTGACGGCGGCTGATTTTGCTGATTATCGCATTACCGAAACGGCACCGGTAACCTGTAACTATCGCGGTTATCAGTTTGTCTCTTCACCGCCGCCCAGCTCTGGGGGCGTCACAATGTGTGAAATTCTCAATATTGTCGAAGGTTACGACATTAAATCGACGGGCTTTAACTCGGCAGCTACCGTTCATGTGCTGACGGAAGCGATGCGTCACGCTTACATGGACCGTAATACGTACCTCGGTGACCCGGCATTTGTCAGTAACCCTGTCGAGCGCCTGTTGAGTAAGGATTACGCTGCCGAAATACGCAAACAAATCGAACCGGAGAACGCGACGCCGTCCAAAAACGTACAGCCGGGAGTTGGCCCGCACGAGCGACCAGAAACGACGCACTATTCCATCGTGGATAATCAGGGCAACGCGGTATCTACCACGTATACCGTTAACGGACGTTTTGGTTCGGTAGTGATTGCGCCGGGTACGGGTTTCTTCCTCAATAACGAAATGGATGACTTTACCGTTAAAGTTGGCGAGAAAAACCTGTACGGATTGGTGCAAGGGGAACGGAATTCTATCGCCCCCGGTAAGCGCCCACTTTCGTCCATGAGCCCGTCATTGGTGACGAAAGACGGCAAAGTCTTCATGGTGCTCGGCTCGCCTGGTGGTTCACGCATTATCACCATCACGCTGCAAACGGCGCTGAATATTATCGACCACGGCATGGCACCGCAGGAAGCGGTGGATGCGCCACGTATCCATCACCAGTGGTTACCGGATGAGGTGTATTACGAACAGCGCGGGCTATCTGCGGATACGCTGAATCTGCTGAAGCAGCGCGGCTATAAGATGGTGGAACAGACCCCATGGGGCGCAGCGGAGCTGATTCTGGTTGGCTTACCGGGTGCAGCAGGCGTGACGCCAGCGGATTCAGGCAATGACTCGGCTGTATCCGGCAAAGTCCGTGAAGGTTATCTGTATGGCGCAAATGATATCCGCCGCCCAGCGGGGGCAGCGATAGGGTATTGATTTTAAGTGGCTTCAGGAGCTTATTTCGGTAGGCTCCTGAGTTTGCCCGTTCATTGCTGTGGTGTTAAAGCAATCTAATGTAAATGAAAGCAAAGTCAGTCGTGGGTTAGTGCCCCCAAACAGTCATCCAGCGCGCCGACCAGCCAGTCGATGTCCTGAGTTTGGAATGCCAGCGGTGGGCGCAATTTAAGCACATTGCCATAAGGGCCTGCGACGGATGTCAGAACACCGCGGTCGCGTAACGCTTCCGTCAGATTTAGCGCCAGCGTTTTATCCGGCGTTTTACTTTCTCTGTCGCTCACCAACTCAAACCCGATGAATAACCCGGCACCGCGCACGTTGCCTACACTGGCGTATTTATCTTGCAGAGTGGTCAGTTCCGCCAGCAGTTGTGCGCCGACTACGCGGCTGTGTTCCTGAAGTTGCTCATCGTGGATCACCTTCAGCACCGCCTGTGCTGCGGCCATTGCCACTGGATTTCCACCGAATGTGTTGAAGTAGGGGATCTGGTCGCTAAAGGCGGCGAGCACGTCGCTTTTTGCCAGCAGCCCGGAAACCGGGATGCCGTTGCCCATCGGTTTTCCGGTGGTGATGATATCCGGAACCACGTCATGTCGTGCGAATCCCCAGAAGGCGTCGCCAGTGCGTGCGAAACCGGGCTGAACTTCATCAGCAATGAAAATACCGCCGTTGCGGTGCACGACATCAACCACGGGACGTAAAAAGCCGCGTGGGTTGGGATGGACGCCGTCGGAAGAGAAAATGGAATCCGCGAGAAACGCGGCGAATTTGATGCCGTGAGCCGCCATATCGTCGATCTGTTTCTGGATTTCATTGGCAAACCACACGCCCAAGTCCGGCGTATTAACACGATAGGCGTCCGGCGGTGGTACCAGTCGGGTCGTCGTCGCCAGTGGCTGACCGCTGCCTAACGCGGGTGATACACCTGAGGTCAACTCGCTGGTGCCGTGGTAGGCCTCGCGCGTTACGATCACGCCCGTGCCGCCGCTCCAGGCGCGCGCTACGCGGATCGCCAGATCGTTGGCTTCTGAACCGGTACACATATACATGGCCCGGTTAATCGCCGCCGGTGTGGTGGCGAGGAGCTGCTCCGAATAGTCCAGAATACGCTCGTGCAGATAGCGCGTGTGGGTATTGAGCATCGTCATCTGTTGGTGCACGGCTTCTATCACCGCAGGGTGACAGTGACCGATGCTGGCGACATTGTTATACACATCGAGGTATTTCTTGCCGTCGGCATCCCACAGGTATTGCCCTTCGCCGCGCACCAAATGAACGGGTTTGCGGTAAAACAGCCGATAGGATTCACCCAGTATCTTGCTGCGTTTATCGGTCAGCGTACGGATATCCGCGCTCAGCGCGTCGGCATGCTCGGCGCGGAAACTGTTGGTATCCATGATGGTTGAACGTGTTGCCATAATCTCTCCCGTTATAAAATGTGCGCCTCAGCGTTAGTTGGCATCGGCGACAAGCGGCTCAAGCAGATGTTCCCGTCGTGCTTTGGTGGTCAGGAAATAGAGGTAGCCGAGCAGCATAAAGGTGCAGAACAGCCCACCGATCACCGGGTTGAACCAGAGCATCGCAATCAGGCAGATGATGGCGCAGATGAGTGCGAACGCGGGGATGATAGGGTAACCGGGCGCGCGATAGCTGCGTGCCATATTGGGTGCGCTGCGGCGCAGGCGAAACAGGCTTAACATGCTCATGATGTACATGACGATGGCACCAAAAACCGCCATGGTAATCATCGCTGCTGTCAGGTTCATGCCTTGTAGGTTAATCCCGTCGCAGAAGATGGCGGCAATCCCGATCGCACCACCAGCCAGAATCGCGCGGTGTGGCGTGTGGAAGCGGGACAGCTTGGCAAGCCCCGGCGGGAGATAGCCCGCGCGCGCCAAGGCGAAGAACTGGCGGGAGTAGCCCAGAATAATACCGTGGAAGCTCGCGATCAGGCCGAACAGACCAATCCACACTAGCATGTGCATCCAGTTGGAGTTTTCCCCAACGATGAGCTTCATTGCCTGTGGTAAGGGATCGTTAAGGTCGGAGAGCTGACGCCAATCGCCTACCCCACCAGCCATCACCATCACGCCAATTGCCAGCACCACCAGCGTCAGGATGCCGCTCACGTAGGCGCGTGGGATGGTGCGTTTCGGATCCTTCGCCTCCTCGGCTGCCATTGCCGCGCCTTCGATAGCGAGGAAAAACCAGATGGCGAATGGTATTGCTGCAAACATGCCGGAGATGGCACTTGGCGAAAACTCATTCTGTCCCGCCCAGCCGTGCGCCACGAAGTTGCTTAGGCTGAAACCCGGTGCGACTACGCCCATGAACACCAAAAGCTCCATGACGGCGAGCAGCGTAACCACCAGCTCAAACATCGCCGCCAGCTTCACGCCAAGAATGTTCAGGCTCATGAAGATAAGGTACGCGCCAACAGCGGCGAATTTGGGATTCAGCTCAGGATATTGCACGTTCAGGTACGCACCAATCGCCATCGAAATAGCGGGCGGCGCGAAAACAAATTCAATCAGCGTGGCCATACCGGCAATCAATCCACCCAGATCGCCGAACGCGAGTCGGCTGTAGGCAAAAGGGCCACCGGCATGTGGGATCGCCGTCGTGAGTTCGGTAAAGCTAAAAATAAAACAGGTATACATGGCGGCGATGAACAGCGTCGTGACCAAAAATCCTAACGTGCCCGCGACGCCCCAGCCGTAGCTCCAGCCAAAATACTCACCAGAAATTACTAGTCCTACCGCGATACCCCACAAATGCAGGGCGCCCAGCGTGGGCTTTAATTTGCTCGTCATCACATTATCCCCGTCAGTTTGCTCATGGTTATTCGGGGCCAGTACGGCAACCCCTGTTGGCTTGTGTAGCGATAATGCCCACGCTTTCCGGTGGAAAACTTGACGCGGGCGTATCGAATGCTGCGCGCTGAAGTCAACTTTTATGGTGGGTATCGCCCCTACGCCATCTGGGGTCAAACATGGGTTCTGGTGCGTCAAGTTTCTCTGTACGACACACGCCATGCTGAACGCTCGTTGACTCGCGTCGGAGTGGAAACCATGAGTGCTAAGCAATATGACACCTTAAATAATGCGGAAATTACCTCGCTGGCGCACCGGGCGCTTGCCTGCTATCCGGCGGCGCTGCAAGGGGAAGTGCGGCTGCTGTGCCGCTCGGAAAATGCGACGTTCCTTGTTACGTCAGCGGGTAAACGCTATGCATTGCGGCTACATCGCAGCCACTATCACCAGAAATCGGAGATTGAAAGTGAGCTGCTGTGGTTGGACGCGCTGCGTGAGACGGGAATTGTGGTTCCAGAAGCAGTACGCGATGCGAGCGGGGAACGGGTGCAGTCGCTGGGTTTGTCGGATGGTTCCTGTCGCTACGCGGTTCTGTTCCACTGGATTGATGGCGAGATGCCGACCACCAACATTGATCCGCGTGCATTCCGGCAACTGGGCGAGATTACCGCTCACCTGCACCAGCATAGCCGCCAGTGGCAAAAGCCTGACGGCTTCCAGCGTATTGTCTGGGATCATCACACGATGGTGAGCGCGCAGAGTCACTGGGGGAGTTGGCGTGACGCGCCGAACCTATCGCGTGGCGAACACGGTATTGTCGAAGAGGCTATCGATCGTATGGGGACGGAAATGGCGGAGTTTGGTAAAGCGCCGCGCCGCTATGGACTGATTCATGCCGATCTACGCCTGACCAATCTGCTTTTGCACCGCGGTGAAACGCGGGTAATCGATTTTGACGATTGCGGTATGGGATGGTATCTGCACGATCTGGCGGCGGCAATTAGCTTTGTGGAGCATCATCCACGTGCAGCCGAATGGGTTGAAAACTGGCTATGTGGCTACGAACGTGTCGCTCACGTCAGTGATGAAGAACTGGCGTTGCTGCCGACGTTGCTGATTCAACGGCGTATCCAGCTTACCGCGTGGGTAGGGTCGCATGCGGAAACGGAGATGGCGCAGAGTCTGGGGCCAGACTGGGCGAGCCACAGCGTTCGCCTGTGTCGACGTTATCTGGAAACCCACGACCTGCCGCTTGGGGTGGCCTGAATGCACCACAGGCGGGCAGCTTGCGCTATGGTAATGCCTGTTCGCCTCGTGCGTTGTTTGTAATTCATTGATTTCACGTCATTCCGGACTGGTACGAAACTTGCTGATCTCTCCATGGCCCGTTGGCGGGCCGTGTGATACGGCGAGGTGAAAGGCAATGGAAAACGTGACGTACTCGGCGCTGAATGCGGCGTTCTCCCGCAACTGTGGTGTGCTGGCGGCGGCGGCAAGCGGGCTTGGCGACTTTATTCATGATAACGGCGGCGATGCCGATCGTATCTTTGGCATCAGCGGCGTCGATCCTGAGCAACTCGCCAGCCCGACGCTCAGTCTGGGGCTGGTGAATTATTGCCGAGTGATGGAGGAAGCGGCGCGTAATTCGGGCGTTGATAATTTCGGTTTACGCTACGGCAAGCAGTTTAAACCGCAGTCATTAGGCCTGATCGGTTATATCGGTTTATGTTCGGATACGTTGGAGCAGGCGCTGCACAATGTGGTGAAGGCGTTTCCTTGCCATCAGCACGACACGCTGACGCGCATGGTCGATAAAGGTGACTGCTGGCGGCTGGATTATCAAGTCCGGCACGGTGCCATTCTGCACCGCCGTCAGGATGCTGAACTGACGCTCGGTATGTTGCTCAACCTGATTCGCCATGTCTTGGGTAAGCACTGGGCGCCACGCGAAGTGCATTTTGAGCATCCGCGTCCTGAAATGTGGCATGAGCATTGTAAGGTGTTCGATGCACCGGTTTATTTCGACCAACCTTATAACTCTCTGCTTATTCCCAAACACCAACTGGCCCGCACTATGCCGGATCGCGATATGACGCTGCTGCTGGTGATGCAGGATGCCATTCGCCGCCTGAATGAAACGTCGCCGCAGCAAAGTATTGTCGATCAGGTACGCACGCAGGTTCATCTGCTATTGATGCAGAAAGAGCCGACGCTGGAAGAGGTGGCGGAAAAAGTCGGCTTGTCCAGTTGGTCGCTCCAACGTCGCCTACGAGAAGAAGGGCTCAGTTTCTCGCTGCTGGTAGACAAGCTGCGCTGTGAAATGGCGACGCACTATCTTCAACAGAAGCAACTGCCGATTTCGGAAATGGCGCTGCTGCTCGGCTATTCCGAGGTGAGCGCCTTTTCCCGCGCATTCCGTCGCTGGTTTGGCATCAGCCCGCGCCAGTGGCGAAAAAGCGAAGCGCTAAATCTTTCCTGATGCTGCTATTTAAAGTCCGCATACGGTGCAAGCGGCTGTGGTGGGCTGTCGAGATCGCCCTGCCAGCCGGAGACGGAGTAGCGCAGGTAGAGGAGGCCGTGACTTGGGGTGTAGTCCTTCGCTTGCTGAATGTCGATACCCACACCCAGTGTCCAGTGTGAACTGAGGCGGCGTTCGACGATGGCACGCGCCGTGTAGCCGAATCCGGAACTGCTGCTGCCCTGTTCGATGTCGTCTCTGTCGGTGAGCGCGGCGTTGCCGAGCAGACCGACAAGCGGGTAGCGACGCTGGTTTTTGGTGGAGGAGCGTGACCATGACACCGACCCGCCGAGTTCCCATGACCAGTTTTCTGTACGCTGCCGATAATTCACCGGCACGCCCAGCGAGAAATATTGCTGTGGGCTGTAGTAGCCGCCCTGACCGAGTGAGTAGCCGCTTAAGTCTTTCTGGTGGCGCCACCACATGCTGTTCAGACCGACCGTGACACGTTGGTTATCCTCGTTAATCAGCTTGTAGTAATAGCCTGCCATTGCACGGGCGCGATCGTTATCGGCCACGTTTTTACCCGTAATCTGGTGGACGCTGAAATCACTCCAGACGCCGTGCGCTTCGCCCCGATCGTAACTCAGGCCAAGGCTGACACCCGTCGCACGTACGCCACCCCAGGTAATACCCGTGCCTGGATCTTTGGTGCCGCCGAATGCCAGTAATGAGCTGGAGATCGGACGGCGCGATGCCGTCGCGGTCCAGCCGATTTGCCGCCAGTCGCCGCGATAGCTTGCACCACCGACGACATCGACCACGTCAAAGCCGAGCGGCGTGGTGCCGACATCCGCTGACCAGCGGTCATTCTTCCAGCCTGCGGCAACGCTGGTGCCAGTGGCTTTTTGCGATTTACCGTCGAAGCAGTCTCGCGTGGCACAGGTGCCGAAGGTTTCCCGGTAGGCGCCGGTACTGTCCGTAGAGAAGGAACCGGCGTTCATCTGCACGGTATCGGTGCGGAAGAAGGCGCGGCCATCGTACAGCGGCATATCCACCTGCAACATGGTGTCGTGAGCGCTGAGGTCGGAGATCCCGCCTGTTCCGCTTGAACTCCCGTAATCGTGATCGAGAGTGACGATAATATCCTGTTTGCGATACAGATCCGCGGCGTCAGCGCGGATGCTGCGTTGCAGCCAATCGTCGCTGCTTTTATTACGCGTCAGCCGGGTGTAGTCATCGTCGCTTTGTGGCAACGCGGGAGCGATGCCGCTGGCGACCATGGCCTGTTTATAATCCTGTTGCGCCTGTTCAGGTTGCGATTGCTGTTGTTCAACGCGTGCCGCGTCGCGGTAGACCAATGCTTTGCCCTGACCGACGGGCTCTTTCTGTGCATCGATTTTTAGCTGACGGAAAAGCGCTGTCGATTTTTGCGGATTCCCTACTGCTTGCCAGGCGTTGGCGACGCGCCGCTGGCCGTTGAGTGTATCAACCGCCTGCGCGGGGAGTTGGTTCAGGCGCTGGCGCGCCTCATCTTGCTGCCCCTGTGCGATAAAGGCATCGATCTCACCCAACTGTGCGTCAGGGTTCTGTGGTTCACGCGTGCGGATACGTTGATACTCTGCCAGCGCCGTCGTGTATGCACCCCGAGCCAGCGCCCAGTCTGCCAGTAGCAGATCGATACGCGTGTCGGCTGGTTGCTGACGCAGGAACGCTATCGCAGCGGGTTCGTCACCCGCATCACGCATCGCTTCTGCTTTCGCCAGCGCGGTTTGTATGACCAGACGCTTCGACAAATCGCGCATGTCGTCGTTCCACTGTGCCGCAGGTAGCGTGTTCAGGTGAGCGAGTGCTTGCTCATCGCGATTGGTGGACGAGAGGTAAAGCGAGTAAACGTAGTTCTTCTCCGCGCTGGCGGGGGGGACGGCAGTCGCACGCTGTACCACACTGTCCGCCTGCTGCGGTTTCCCCAGTTGGCGCAGTACTTGGGCATAGCGATAGGCAAACCAAATATCGTTTGGATCCTGCTGATTAACCTGACGATACTTCTCTTCCGCCAGTGTCCACTGCTGCTGTTCCAGCAACCGATCCGCCTGCTGTTTCAGGATATCGAGTTGCAGAGCGGCAAATGTTTCCCGCATCGTATTCTGCTGGCTGCGCGGCAGGCTGTTGAGGTAAGCCAGCGCTTTCTCCGGCGATTGACGTTGATAAATACCAACCAGACCGCGCAAGGCGTTGTCATTGCTGGGTTCAATATGTAAAGCCTGTTGATAGAGCGGCTGGGCGGCAGCATCATTTTTACTGGCAACGGCCACGTCACCCAAACCAATCAGCGCATAGGCATTGGTATTATCCATCTGGCGTGCCTGCTGATATTTCTGTCGCGCCAGCGGTAGGTTGTTCGCTTTTAGCGCGTTGTCGCCTTCCGCAATGGTGATCCAATATTGCGTGCTTTGGATGAGCCCTTCCCATTTGCCACTGTTCAGGCGATTAACATCCGCCTGTAATGCTTTCTGGAACTGCGCCAGCGCTTTTACCCGATCGCCAGCACGCAGGTAAACCAGTCCAATCGCGCCGATCAGTTCAGGGTCGTTTGGCGTGGTAGCCAGCGACTTATTCAACTCGCCAAGCGTGGCGCTATTGCCGCCGCCATCTTCAATCTGCGCCAGTGCGCGCAGCCGCCCCTGATAAACAGGATCGGCTAATATTCCCTGCTGACGACTGAGTTCTTTACGTGCGGTTTCTGCCTGTTCGCCTTCATCAAATACAGTCAGAAAGCGGTTTAGTTCAGCCACGCTTTGTGGCGTGACCAGCATCCGGCCAATAATTTCCAGCCACAGCGATGCCGCCTGGCTACGTCCGACAGGATCGTTAGAAAGCTGTTTCAGTAGGGGATAGGCTTGTTCGCTACGATTCTGGCTAAACAACATGCGCGCCAGCGCCATGCGCAGCGGCACATTATTAGGGTAGGCTTGATCCAACGTCTCCAGTTGCTTGATTGCAAGAGGTTGCTGGTCGGGCAAGCGTGAAACCAGGCGCCAATACTCTACGGCAAGATCGAGCGTTGGCGGATCGCCTTGAAAGAGCGCGTCGTACTGCGCTTTGGCTTCTGCATAGCGTCCGGCGGTAGATAACAAGCGAGCCTGCTGTAATTGTTTACGCGGCTCTTCTTGCGTCAGCGCCAGCGTTATTGCTGACTGACGGTAGATGGCAGAGTCGGGTGCCACCGCTTTTAGCTTTTCCAACTGCTGGCGTGCCTGCGCCTGATCGCCTTGACGCAGCACCAGCCGGAATCTGGCGGCGATAACCTCTGGGCTATCTGGGTTGATCAGCTCCAGTCGATAGAGCGACTGACGCACGATGTCGTCTTTGTTGCTGGCTTCTCCCAAGCGCACCTGCTCCATCAGGAACTGCTCTGGCGACGCGGTTTCCGTGCTGTATGCCTGCGGCGCAGCAATCAGTAATAGCGGGAGGAGGCGCAGCCAGTTTACGGTGTTGTTGTGCATTGGCTGCCCCGCGACGGTAAAAGTTGGCCTTGTGACGTGAAGCGGTAGCGCTTCTCATCCCACCCCTGACCGAAGAGCGTCAGAGAAGCAGAGAAATAGGCATCGTCACCCGGTGGATTCGCGGCGAGTCGTTGCCGCTGGGCGGCTAGCGCATCCGGCTGGCGCGATAGCATCGGAAGCAGTGAGGCGGAAAACCCGACTGACCCCTGTCCGGTGACCACGCCTGTCGCGGTGTTCGCTTTTTCGGGCGGAAAACCCTGCTGGATCGTCTGTTGAATCATCGGTTGAAACTGTTTGATCAAGTCGGCTTTCCCTTTACTGCTGTCAGCCATCATCCCTGCCCACAGGTAGACGCGAATGGCGTCATAGCTGCCGATATTGGGTTTGGTGGTATCGGGTTGCCAGCCTTTGCCTTTTTGCCAGATGACCCAATCAGGCGAAAACCCTTTCGGCGCAGTTTCCAGCAGCAGGCGCTGCGTGGTGCGCTGCATGGTTTTCCACGTTTCACCCAGCGGAGCAAAACGAGCCAACAACTGCGGCGGAAGATAGCTCGGGTTTACGCGCCAGCTCTCTTTCTCTGCGAAGCCCACTTTGCCGGGCAAGAGCATCAGGCCCAGCCCTGGAATGTTAACGACCTCTTCCTTGGCGATACGCGCGAGCAGCGCGGTGCCGAGCGTCTGATAACGTGCATCTTTCCATAGCCGACCGGCTTCGAGCAGGTTATAGGCAATCCACAGATCGGCGTCGGATGCGGAGTTCGGATCCAGCACCGCCCACTGCTTATCTTTGCTTTCTCCCCACAGCCAAGCAGGCAAGTTAGCGCGTAAATCGCCAGCGGACAGGTTGTCTTCCGTCCATTTCAGCAACCGCTCAAACATCACGCGATCGTTGGCGACCAGCGCAAAGAACATGGCGTAGCTTTGCCCTTCGGACGTGGTGATCTTATTGGGTGTTGAGGTATCAATCACCCGTCCTTCCTCGCTGATGTAATGCTGCTTGTACTGCTCCCAGGCGGGCCAGTCGCAAACAGCCGCAGTGGCTAGGGAAGCCCATAGCCACAACAGCGTGGGGATCAGGTAGCGCAGCACGCGTGGCATGGTGCGCTAATCCCTTTCATCCGGCGACAGACGGCGGCGGCTGAAGAATTTCAGGCCACGCCACAGCAGCCAGGCAATAATGATAACGGTAAGGGTCGATATGATGGCCAGCCAGATAGGATGCTGTGCCAGCGCGTGCCAGATACGCTCCCACCACGGCAGGTGGCCGACATAATAAACGTCGCCGACTCGCAGATTATTGATGCCCGATTCACGGATGACGGAAACGGAACCAAACAACGAGGCTCTTTTTTCGCTGTCGATCAGCGCGTTGTTGAGTAGCGTATAGCCCTGCGGGCTATCGGCTAATAGTGCGACAACGCTGCGCTGGTCATGGTACGGAGACTGGAAGCCGATAATCGCCGACATTGCTCCGTCACTGCTGACGGTGGTTTTGCTGTCTGGCTTCGCGTCAGATTCGGGCGAGCCCATGTCTGGGATGACGGTCTGACGCGTTGGTTGCTTGATCCAGCTTTGCGTTTGCTCGACCAGCAGGTTGATTTTGCCATCGTCGTGCAGTTCAGGCGGGATAGCGCCGATCATCAAAATGTCGCTGTCCTGCTTGTCTACCTGTGTCCAGTCATCGCTGAGCTGTACCGCTAAGGCTGGGTAACCAGTTTGTGCTCCAATGTTGCCGATGGCGTTCAATAGCGCACTGACCTGAGCGGGTTGCGGCTGTTTGTTTACCAGCACCAGCGTTTGTGACAGATCAGCCAATCGGCTGAACGGGTAGCCCGCATTAGCAAAGGCACGCAGATCCGGCATCGCCATAAAGTGGCGATAACCAGAGAAGTTAATGGTTGAACTGCCGTCGATGACGGCGTGATTCACGACCGGCGTATAGGTTTCGCAACGGTCAGCCGTGCCGCTGGAAAGCAGTGTGGTGTAGTTGAAGTCAAAGCGCAGTTGGTTGGTAGTGCCTAACTTTAGCGCCGGAATAGACAGGCTCTTGTCGGAATCCCATAACCCCTGCGTGAGTGGAAGACGCATCAATAGGGAGTTCTGGTCGTGCTCCGGTGCCAGCGAGAAAGCCTGCACGAACTGGTTGTTCAGGTTGATGCTCAGACGTGAGCCATCCTGAATCTGCGGCGCGGTGTAGCGATATTTCAGACGCATATCGATGCCCTGACTGCGGATCAGGAACAGATCGGGCGGCAGGTTCATGGTCAGTGAAATCGGCCGAGGGACAATACCGTCGGTTTGCAACTGTTCGTTATATTGCTGAAGCTCGGCAAAGGTCATTGGGCGGTCTGTGCGTACCCAATTTGGCGCATCATACGGCTGGCGTGAGGCAAGCTGTTCGACCTTATCGATGGTGACGCTTTGCCCACGGAACAGCGTATTCCCCTGTGCGATGCCCTGCACGGCGGTGAGCAACTCATTGTCATCGCGACCCTGTACCAACAGCAGTTTAACGTGAGGATCGTCGGGGTGGCTGATGATAGATACGGTTGGCCCGTTTACGGCCGGGGTATCGCGTAAGAAATCCGGTCGCTTATCGTTGGTGGCGAAAACAATGCCGTGGCGACCCGGCAATTGGTTGAAGAGGGCAGGGAATGACTGCCCGCGCCATTGCGCTTTGCTGCCAAACCAAGAGGCGAGCATGGCTGCGGCGCGCTGTTGCACCAGATCCGGCTGGTCAGCAAAGACGATAGGCAATGTCAGCGGGCGAGTATCGCGGCTGTCAAAAAATGGTGCAGGGAACGGCGATAGATCGTCCTTCAGCGTCAGTTTCTGGAATTGCAGATTGAGCGAGCTGGCTTTGCTGACATCCAGCCACAGGCTGGTGCTGGCTGGGTTTTCACAGATGTTCTGATAATGACCGACGAAGACCAATTGCAGGCGGTTGAAGTCCGTGATGTAACGCGGATCGATAGGAATACGGACGCGATTCGATTTACCCATCTGCTCTTTGCCAATTGCGGTGACGCCCATCAGCTCATTGTTCAGGTAAACCTTGATATGAGACTCGGTGGGGATTAGCGCTGGCGACGGGGTAAATTCAAGATCGAGCGAGGCCTGCGTCACCACTTCGTCACTACGAACGCCGAATTCAATCTGCCCGTCGGGATTGATGCCGCGTAGTGCAAAGTTGCCCGGAGCCGGCGCGATTTGCGCAAACGGTATCACCACGTTACGCAACGCAGCGTTGGTTGATGGCTGCACCAGCGGGATGGTGGGCATGCTCGTCGCTGGTGTAGCCATCGCTGGCGTTGGGGTGGCAGCAGTGGCAGGCGGCTGAGTGGCGCCTCCCGCGGCCGGTGTTTGTGCGTGCGGCGCGGTGACAGCCTGAGATAATGAGCTGACGCCTAAAGCCAATGCGGTGAACCAGATTATTTTTTTCGTCATCGTGTCATCATCAATGTTAAGGGTCTTTTTCTTTGTCGGGAAAAAGACCGTTGATCACGGCCTGTGAATGGCAATCAAGCCACTGTCTTTTCTGTAAACAGGTTCTCTTGTGCAAATCGTGTTTCATGGGTAGGCGGTGCCTTGCCCTGATGTACGGCTTTTTCCGGCAGCGCAGCACCCGGCTGTTCTGTTGCGGTGCGTCTCCCTACATAGCGCGGGATGAATGACACTACCCACACCACGATGTTGAGGAAGGCGAGGATAATATTGCGTATGACGGGCGGTGCGTAATCTGCCAGACGCAGGTAGCCGCGAAAGCCGAGTGCCAGTACATCCACCAAACTTTCAACCGGTTTATCCTGAGGGAAACTGTCTTGCCAGAGCGCCCAGGTATCGGCGCGCGCAAAGGTACATTGAATGAAATCAATATGCTGGCGGATGGTCAGGTTGATCATCCGCAGGCCAATCTTGTTGTCGAACGCGCGAGTGACGCTGAAAGGGAAGGCGTACTCTTGCTGGCCGCGTTTTAGCAACAGCGAGACGTTATCTCCAACCTGAAGAATGCCGGATTCGCGGGCTTCAACGCCCACACCGCCATCAGAGTAGTCGCGCAGGACACAGGGGAAAAGATGACCATCGGCGCGAAGGATGGACGCGGACATCGACATCTCCACGCGGTGTGCCTGACGCACCTGCTTGGCTTCGACCGCAACCGCGACGGCACCGCCTAAAATCGTCATGTTGTACACGACCCAAAGCAGGCTGATGAGCACCGTCATGATCTCTTCCGACGGCCCATAAATCAGACGCCAGATGCCATACGCCACCCCGGCGATATTCAGCAGCACCAGTACCAGATAAGGCCGCGTAATCACCCAGTCAACATGCTGTTCTTCAACGAGCCCACCCTTGGCTGTCACGTTGAATTTCCCTTTGTGCGGGTTAAACAGCGCGACGGTGGTGGGACGAGCGATGTACCACGCCAGCACGGTTTCATAGATTTCACTCCAGAAAGAGTGGCGGTAGCGACCCTGAATGCGCGAGTTGGTCAGGCTGGCGTGCACCATGTGTGGCAGCACGTAGAGCGCAATCGCCAATGCGGGGGCGAAAATGATGTAAGCGTGCATCAGGAGAAATGCCAGCGGCGCGGTCAGGAAGATCAGGCGGGGAATCCCAGACAGAAAGTGCATCATGGCGTTGGCATAACACAAGCGCTGCCCTAGCTTCAGCCCTTTGCCGAACAGCGGGTTATCCAACCTGAAAATTTGCACCATGCCGCGCGCCCAGCGAATACGTTGCCCGATGTGGGCAGAGAGGCTTTCGGTCGCCAGTCCAGCCGCTTGCGGAATGCGAATATAGGCTGAGCTGTATCCACGGCGATGCAGGCGCAGTGAGGTGTGGGCATCCTCCGTCACCGTTTCGACGGCGATGCCGCTAATCTCATCCAGCGGTTTACGCCGCAGGATGGCGCAGGAACCGCAGAAGAATGTGGCATCCCACATATCGTTACCGTCCTGAACCAAACCGTAGAACAGCGTGCCTTCGTTGGGCGTGCGGCGGAAGCGTCCCAGATTGCGTTCAAACGGGTCGGGTGAGAAGAAATGGTGTGGCGTTTGTAACATCGCCAGCTTTTTGTCTTTGAAAAACCAACCCATGGTTAATTGCAGAAAGGAGCGGGTAGGGACGTGGTCGCAGTCGAAAATGGCGACGAACTCGCCTGTTGCCTGTTTCAGAGCGTTGTTGATATTCCCGGCTTTGGCGTGCTCGTGCGTGACGCGGGCGATGTAATGGACGCCAACCTCCTCTGCGAAGGCTTTAAATTCGGCACGACCGCCGTCATCCAGAATATAAATGTTGAGCTTGTCTTTAGGCCAATCGATACCCAACGCGGCATATACCGTCGGTTTCACGACGCTCAACGGTTCATTGTAGGTTGGAATCATGAGATCGACGGTCGGCCACGTTTTGCTGTCTTCCGGCAGCGAAACAGGGTGGCGGTTCAGCGGCCAAATCGTCTGGAAATAGCCGAGAACCAACACGACCCAGGCATAGGTTTCGGCTGCCAGCAGCAATAGGCCGCAGACCAGACTGACAGGATCGTCCCAGTTCAGCGTTTCAGTGTAGCGCCACCACAGATAACGGCAGGAGACCGTGAAAGAAAGGGCGATCATCATGAGCGTCGGCATGCGTCCTGGCATATTGCGAACGAGCATGGCAATGCCCCACAGCAGCGTCATGAAAATAAATTGCGACAGCAAATCAAATGGCTGTGTGATGCACAGCAGCGCCAGTGCCGCACACAGCAGACTCAGCGTTACCGTCACTAGCGTCTGTACGCGGCTTGTCTGGATGGTGTCTGATTCACCGTCTTCGCGATCGTCAGTATTCGCATGGCTAAAGCGGGTAAACAGCTCTTGCTGCGCATTCATATAGCGTTGCCGCCAGCGCGGTAGCGCGGAGAAATAATTGCGGCGCGATGTGGGTAACTGGCCGTTTTTGATGGTCAGCAGCCAAATACCCTGCGTCAGATAGCGAAGCACATCCGCTGGGCGTGGGCGCTGAGGCGAAATGTGTGGGAACCAATAGGCGCGCTGCGCTCGAATCTGTTGCCAGCCGTCAGACTCCAGCCGCAGGAAGATCCAGCCAAGTATCGCAAACAGCGTGGCGAAAAAGGCGGCAAATGCGGAGGCACCCTTCTGGCGATAGCCACGGTAGCGCTGCTGTATCGCCTGTCTGGCGGGCGGAACGAGGAATAAGCGCAGGATGCCACTCATACGCCGCTTTCCTTGACGTGAATCAGGCACCAGTTTGCCAGCGTCATGATCTCTTCCGCTGCCACGCTGTCTGGGCGGCATTCGCCCAGCGGTTGTTTCAGCATCAGTGATTCTGACAACGCTTCGTCACGGTGTACCACTAGCGGCAGCAGATGCGAAAGCGTGTGCAGCCAGAGCTGGTGCAAATCCTGCTGAAGCGTACTGAGGGTGGAAAATTGATTGACCAGAAAATGGCACTGACGCGGTAACGCCTGTTGATGTAGGCGTGAATGGCAGTTGGCATCCGCCACCACCACCTGAAAAACGGTATTTGCGGTGGCCAGCGCCTGCCGTGTCAGCGGGCTGTTGTCCGCTGGTACATCGATCAATACCCAGCGATGCCGTCCCGCAGCGCTGAGCTGTGTCAGATTGTTTTGCCACATCGCGGGGTGCTGTTGGTAATGTTGTTGCAGTGTCGCGATTTCCTGCGTGTTCAGGCGGCCAAACGGCAGAAAATCCAGTCCGGGGAGATATTGCATAGCGCCGGTTTGCCAGGGTGCGCCGTCGGCTTCTGCCCGTGCCCAGCCGCGGCGTTGCTCAAACGGCATATTAAAGTTAATGCGTAGCAAATTGTCCGGTGAGAAATCAATCACCAGTGCGGATTCGCCCAGCCGTTGGAAGGCCCATCCCAATGCTGCGGCTATCGAGGTTGTCCCCACGCCTCCACGGATTCCCTGCAATGCAATAACGGGCATCGTCAGTCGCTCCCAGCCGGTTCTTTTAATTCATCCAGCAGCGGCCAGCGAGCCATCATTTGGCTCAGACGCGTCTGGCGGGCAATATCGATATAGTTTATTTCAGGTAAAGAAAAAGCCTGACTGAGAACCCGTAAGTCGTCATCGGATCTTGCATTTTCGGTTAAATCGGCGCGTGCGCTGGTATCTATACGAGTCGGTTCGTTATTCATTCCATGCCTCTGAAATAGGCTATCCATTATCATTGAGATCGATAAAGGGAAACATCTGAATGGCAGATGTAGGGGTTCTTTGATTGTGTCCACACCAGATAGTCTTGCAGATGAAGGCTTAAGCCTTTAAGCCTCTGCTGTCTTTAATAATGTAGTCAGGTGTGCCAATTAACTATAGCAACGAATTGGTGTTTGTAATGTTGAACGCTAAAAATAGTAAAAGAGGGAATTTATTAAGGAAACGCAATAATTAAGGGGACGACATTGTGATCCTACAAGGGGCTGCTAGAGTTTATTTTGATTGGTTAGTTGCCGCCATTAACGGAAAAGAAAATCAGTCTATGAAGCAGAACTTTTCATTAGGCATTCGTCACCTTTGGGATGAGCTGGCTACGCTCCAGCAGGCTGGCTTTTATTGGGTAAATATTGATCGACAGGTTGATGCTGCATTATTTTGCCAGCAGGTCATACATAGCCAAAATAACGACGCGAGAGTGGCGTTAATAGGCTGTGGGGAACGATCTGACGCGCTGCTGACGGCGTTGTTTACTAAAGAAACGAATACTACTGAATTAAAACAATTACCCTGCTATGTAATTCCTGAAAATAAAGCTGCATTACTGAATTTAACCGATGATTTAATGCGTGCATTGCGCCCAAAAAATCGGCTATTGGTGCTTTATGCACCGGCTAGCCTATGGCGGGACATTTCTCCGGAGAGGCTACAGCGCTGGGTGGATGATACGGCGGCATGGCTACATCAGCGCCAGTGTACGCTGGTGGTTCTCAGTCATAGCAGTGGCGTGACCCGTCTGAAAAATATGCTGATCTCCCAACATCGCGGGCTTTACGGTTTGGCCAGCCTGCAATGGCAGCAGGATCGCGCGCAGTATCTGGTGTCATGGTGGGCAACGGAGAGAGGCGTACGGGCGAATAAGGTGCAGATGTTGCAACCCGATAATGACGGCTGGCAAATGCTGGCGGAAGAAGAGCCAATCCTCACGCCGTCTCTGAATGACGATGGGCTCTTTTTGATGGAAAAGAGCGTGATGGAAGGTGCCCCTGCGCTGTCAGAAAACTGGCAGCTACTGGAAGACAATGCCATTTTGGTACAAACCGGCATGCTGACGAATGCGGCCACTCTCGTTTTTGCACTCAATCAAACCAGTCAGGTGGATACACTTGTCAAACAGGTTCATAGCCTGCGGCGGCAGCGTGGTGAATTGCTGAAGATTGTGGTGCGAGAAATGAAGCCCTGCCTGCGCGCCAGCGACGAGCGCCTGTTATTGGCGTGTGGCGCAAACCTTATTGTCTCCCATTCAGAACCGCTATCTCGCTTCCTGACGCGGGTTGAAAGCGTGCAAGGGCAGCGCTTTACTAAACATGTTCCTGTCGATGTCGAGGTTCTGCTGACCACCATGCGGCCGCTGCAGATTAAGGGTTACCAGCCTCCTGAGACATTTCGGCAGTCTGTGCAGATGTTGATTGATAGTACGTTGATGCCTGAAGGCAGCAAAGGTGTACTGGTGGCATTACGTCCTGTGCCGGGGGTGCGAGCGGCGCAGGTGTTGACGCTGTGTACGCTGAGGCGTTTTGGTGATGTCGTCACGATCGCGCAGGGCCGTCTGTTTTTATTCCTGTCTAATTGTCGTCTGAATGAATTGGATATCGCGTTGAAATCTATCTTCCGTCTGCCGGTGGATGAAGTGTTCAGCAATCGGATTGTGTGGTCACAGGATTTACAGATTCTGGCGGAGATCAAATCGTTGGCGCAGGACAGCACGTCCGGGCAGGAACAGCAGATTAACGATTATGTGCAATTGCAGCAGACTGAATCTGCACCACGCAGTCAGACGGCGCGGCGTGAACCTATTGCTATTGATTTGTTGGGGCCTGATTCATTGGGATCTAATTTACTGGCCCGCGCACCGGGAGAACTATCATGATGAACCTGATTGATATCCTTCAACTGGTGTTATTGAGCGCGGTCATCTTCTTTACACTTGGCTATCTGGCACACCGTGTGATCCCCCACTGGCTTCAGTATTGGAAAAACAGGCTTTTGTCGCCGCGCTATCTGAAGCCTGCGAGTGTCTGGATGCGTAGCCCTTCTTCAACAAAGACGGTCTCAACCAAGCCGGCTTCAGCAGAGACTAAAAAATAAAATGGACGAAAAAACACGTACGCAAGAACAGCAGAACCTATGGCGTTATTGGCGTGGTCTCGGTGCCTGGAATTTGTATTTTTTACTGAAGTTTGCCTTGTTATGGTTTGGATACCTGAATTTTCACCCGCTACTTAATCTCGTGTTTCTGGCGTTTCTGCTGTTTCCTATCCCTAATGTCACGTTGCACCGCTGGCGTCATATTATTGCTATCCCGCTCGGTATCGGGCTTTTTTACCACGATACCTGGCTGCCGGGCATCAACAGCATCCTGAGTCAGGGAACGCAGGTTGTTGGATTTAGCGCCGCTTATTTGCTGGAACTGTTAAATCGCTTCATTAACTGGCAAATGGTCGGTGCCGCGGTGGTGATTACCGTGGCTTATCTGTTTTTTGCGCAGTGGATTCGCATTACGGTGTTTACCGTAGCGGCACTGGCGTGGTTAAACATCGTCAATCTGGCGGGTCCCGCGGTGTCGTTGATGCCAGCGACATCGACGGCGTCCACAACATCGGCAGCGGCTTCCCCAACTGGTGGAGACACCTCGCTGCCCGAGGCGACATTACCGCCAACGAACGCAAACCTAACGGCGTATCTCAATCAATTTTATACGCGAGAAAAAGCGCGAACCACGGTGTTTCCCGCCACGCTGCCGCAGGATGCGCAGCCTTTTGATCTCCTGATTATCAATATCTGTTCGCTAGCATGGTCGGACATAGAAGTGGCGCAGTTGGAAAATCATCCGCTGTGGAAGAAGTTCGATATCCTGTTCCGTCAGTTTAATTCCGCCACCGCGTATAGCGGGCCGGCGTCAATTCGCCTGCTGCGGGCAAGCTGTGGTCAACAGTCCCACACTGATTTGTACCAGCCAGTGAATCAACAGTGCTACCTGTTCAGTAATTTGGTGAAGCTGGGCTTTGAAGAACAACTGATGCTCGATCATTCCGGTGTCTTTGGAAATTACCTGCGTGAGGTGCGTGAAGAGGGCGATATTCAGATCCCGATGCTGTCGCAGGAGGGCATTAGCCACCAGATTACCTCGTTTGACGGCGAGCCGATTTATAACGATCTGGAACTGTTAAACCGTTGGCTAGGCGAGCGAGGTAAAGCGACGACGGCGCGTAACGCCACCTTCTTTAACCTGATTCCGCTGCATGACGGTAACCGCTTTGTTGGGAGCAATCAGTCGGCTGACTATGCGCCACGCGCGAAGATTTTGTTTGATCAACTGGATGCATTTTTTGACGAGTTGCAAAAGTCTGGTCGTAAAGTCATGGTGGTCGTTGTGCCGGAACACGGCGCGGCGCTGGCTGGGGATAAGATGCAAATGTCTGGGCTGCGTGATATTCCCAGCCCGAGCATCACGCATATTCCTGTCGGCGTGAAGCTGTTTGGCATGCAGGCACCGCATCAGGGCGATGCGCTGGAGATTACGTCCCCGAGCAGCTATATGGCGATTTCGGAACTGGTAGCGCGGATGGTGGATGGCAAAGCGTTCACCGCGCCTTCTGTGGACTGGCAAACGCTAACGAGCGCACTGCCGCAAACGGAAGCGATCTCGGAGAATGAGAACGCTATCGTGATGCAATATCAGGGAAAACCCTACATTCGTTTGAACGGTGGAGACTGGGTGCCTTACCCGCAATAACGTCAACCGCCATAACATAACGCCAATCGTTTAAGCATCGAGATACACGGGGCGACTACAGGGGGGAACCTCCTCCTGTGTTTCCCCTAAAAACGGGCAGTATTAGCCCGTTATCACACGTCCTATCGGGTCGCTGCCCACCCTTCTTCAGCGCTCGTTATCTTCGCTCCGCCCCTAAATAGCCACGCTAGCTTATGCAGGGGATATATCCTATTCTGAGGCCGCGTTACGGCTGTTACCTAGGCTTGCTTAGGATTAAGATGAAATCCCCAGAACATCAGTAGAAAACAGCGTTGAGGCGACGATAAGCTGCCTTATACTATTCACGCGTGTAACTTGCGCGTGTCGCGGCGTGCTTTTCGCGCGGTGTATTGCCTACCTGTTTTTATCGGGTGGGTCAGGTATTCAGGTCTGCATAAAGGTTGACGGAGAAAGCGCTTGCGGCTCAGACGTTCATTAACGATTAAACAGATGACAGCCGTGTCTGCCGTGGCACTGGTGACGATCAGCCTGTTTATCGTCATACAGCTCTTTCACTTCGTTCATCAACGCCGTGAGGATTATGCCAAGCAGTTGGAAAGCATCGCCTATTCCGTGCGTCAACCGCTGACGGATGCGGTGTTACAAGGGGAGGTTCAGCGAGCGGGTAATATTCTGGATAGCTTGCTGCCGGTTGCCTTTCTTAGCCGGGCAGATGTACTGCTGCCGGATGATTTCCAGACGCTGCACGCCAATTTCCCGAAAGAACGTCCGGTGCCGGACTGGATCGCCCGCGTTTTTAAGCTGCCGATCCGCATTTCTATTCCGCTCTATTCGCCGCCGCAGACGCAATATTCAGCTCCGCTGGCGCATCTGGTCTTGCAGGCGGATTCCTACCGGATGTATCAATTTATCGTCAGCACGTTTTCAACCATGCTGGCGACGTATCTGCTGCTGGCATTGATTATGTCGATCGCCATTACCTGGTGCATTAATCGGCTGCTGATACACCCGCTGCGTGGGATTATTGTCGAATTACAGAATCTACCGCCGGATGCCGTGCTTCACCGTCCACTCACGCTGCCACCTTGGCATCAGGATGATGAGCTGGGCGCGCTGGTGCGCAGCTATAACCGCAATCAACAATTGCTGGAGCAGTCGCTCTCTGCCGGAAATGCAGGGGCAGGGCTGCCGGACAAAGCGCATTTAATACGACGCCTCGAACAGCGTTTGGCCGATGGTATCCCGTTCAGTCTGTTGGTTTTTGGGCTGGACTCCTCAGCCAGCCAGAGCGATATGGCCACGTTGGGTAAGCAGCTTCACGCCGTGATCGAAGAACAAAATGAGGCAGGGCTGATCTATCTGGCGCGACTCGATTGTGATGAGTTCGCCATCATCGGGAAGACATTGGGATCAGTTGAGCAAGCGCAGGATTGGGCGCAAAACGTGATGCTGGCGATTAACTCTCCCTTTTTACCTGCGGACTCCCAGCCTGCACGGGCTATCAGTGCCGGTATTCTGACGATTGCCGACCCTCGACCGGAGGAGGCGGGGCTGTTCTTGTCGCAGACGCGTTTTGCCATGCAACTGGCGCGGCGCGATAAAAAATGCGGTATTCATCATTTCACCACGCCTTCCTGAGCCTTCACAGGTAACGGAAATGTTATTTTTCGTAGATGTGTTTCCTGAACGCGACTTCCCCGTATGGCGGGGCTTTGAGGACGTTAATCGAAGTTTTCCCGCCGTAAAAATGTGCATCTGTTACAGATAAATTGCACTAATGTTTCTTTATAATTCCTGCTGACGTGATTCAGCTCTTGTTTTTAACCTGTTGTTCACAAACTAAACTTATAAAACATTCTCAGCTTGTTATTGCAATGTTACTTTTCGGCGCAATCACAGGCGGCATTTTCGTACCCTATTCCCCTCCTGTGTTTTCCCCACCATAGGACGTATGTATGAAAACATCAATTTTTAAAAGTCTTTATTTTCAGGTTCTTGCCGCCATTACGATAGGGATACTGTTGGGGCATTTCTACCCCCAGCTTGGTGAGCAAATGAAGCCGTTGGGCGATGGGTTTGTTAAATTAATTAAAATGATTATTGCGCCGGTTATCTTCTGTACGGTAGTAACCGGTATCGCAGGCATGGAAAGTATGAAGTCGGTCGGTCGTACTGGTGCGGCCGCCCTGCTGTATTTTGAAGTTGTGAGTACGATTGCGCTGATTATCGGCCTGGTCGTGGTCAACGTCGTACAACCTGGTGTAGGTATGAACATCGATCCGAGTACGCTTGATGCGTCCGCGGTGGCGGTTTATACCCAACAGGCTTCGCAACAAGGTTTGATTCCGTTTCTGATGGATGTGATTCCGGCGAGTGTGGTCGGTGCGTTTGCCAGCGGTAATATCTTGCAGGTTCTGCTGTTTGCTGTGATGTTCGGCTTTGCGCTGCACCGCTTGGGGCCAAAGGGCAAAGTTATTTTTGATGTCATCGATAGCTTCTCCAAGGTCATTTTCGGCGTCATTAACATGATCATGAAATTGGCTCCTCTGGGTGCGTTCGGTGCTATGGCTTTCACCATCGGTAAATATGGTGTCGGTACGTTGGTGCAGTTGGGGCAACTAATCCTCTGCTTCTACATCACCTGTATTCTGTTTGTATTCCTGGTGTTGGGCAGTATTGCGAAAGCAACGGGCTTCAGTATCTTCAAATTCATTCGCTACATCCGTGAAGAACTGCTGATCGTGCTGGGCACGTCCTCTTCTGAATCCGTGCTGCCACGTATGCTGGAGAAGATGGAGAAGGTCGGTTGTAAAAAATCGGTCGTCGGGCTGGTTATTCCTACGGGTTACTCGTTCAACCTTGATGGCACCTCCATCTATCTGACGATGGCGGCGGTGTTTATCGCTCAGGCGACCAACAGCCACATGGATATCTGGCATCAGATTACGTTGTTGGTGGTGTTGCTGCTGTCTTCTAAAGGTGCAGCGGGCGTGACGGGAAGTGGGTTTATTGTGCTGGCAGCAACGCTGTCTGCCGTGGGTCACCTGCCTGTTGCCGGTCTGGCGTTAATTCTGGGTATTGACCGCTTCATGTCAGAAGCCCGTGCGCTGACCAACCTGATTGGTAACGGTGTTGCGACCATCGTGGTAGCAAAATACTGCCGCGAGCTGGATGAGAAGAAACTGAACGCTGAGCTGTCTGGTAACAATAAGAACGATAACGCGGCTACGCCGACGGCGCAGTCGTAATTCCAGCATGTAGTTATCGTTCCAGCGTAGTGTTCTATACCCTAGATAATTCCCCGCGGCGTTCAGCTCCGTGGGGAATTTTTTTTGTCTGTAAGCTTTTTGTCTGTAAATGTTTTGTTTATAAACACGCCGAATCAAACCGTTTTTCTCTTCCTTCTGACCCGGCATGAAACGTAAAAATATTGTTAAATATGACTATTTTTACCTTTTTTGCAGATTATTTCACCTCTCGAAGTGACATAGACAAAAGCGCGCTGTCCAATGGAATGGTACACTTCGCGTCTTCAATTTTTTCCGTGATATATCCACGAGAGTGTGCGGTGGCAGACGCAAGGCCACCATAATGATCAACAATAACCACATTATTATGTTGGATAGCTATTAGTAGGGGTTCACATGCAGGGCACCAAAAAGGCGCTTTTCGTTGGTGGTTTGTTGCTGGCGGTGATCAGCAGCAGCGTGCAGGCTGAAACACTACAGCCCGATCCAGCCTGGCAGCAGGGTAAACTGGATAATGGTTTTACCTGGCAGTTATTAACAACGCCACAGCGCCCCGGCGATCGGGTTGAGCTGCGTCTGGTTGTTAATGCCGGATCGTTGCTGGAAAACGCCCAGCAAGTGGGCTTTGCACATTTCCTTCCTCGTCTGGCCTTAGCGCCTGGCGATAAGCTGTCCGCAGCTCAGTTACCGTCCATGTGGATTCGGGATGCTAACGGCTCGCGCGTCCTGCCTCCGATAATTATTTCGTACGACTTCACGTCGTATAACCTGAGCTTGCCGAATAACCGCCCCGAACTGCTGAAAGAAGCGCTGACGTGGCTGGCTGAAAGTGCAGGGCAGATGACGTTCGACGAAAAAAGCCTACATGCCGCGTTGAAGGTTCCCGATCAGGTTGTCACCTTTCCGGTTAACTCACAGGATCCGAGCTGGCGCTATCGCCTGAAAGGGTCGCCACTGCTGGCGCACGATCCTGCTCAGGACGTTAAATTGCCGCTAAATGGCGAGCAGCTCCAGCAATTTTATAAAACCTGGTATACGCCAGATGCGATGACGCTTTATATCGTCGGTCATGTGGATAATCGCAGCGTGATCGAGCAGATCGGTAAAGTGTTCTCCCCGTTGGAAGGGAAACGCGAAGCGCCAGCACCGGTACCGACATTAAGCCCGCTGCCGCCGCAGGCGATCAGCCTGATGAATAACAACGTCCAGCAGGATACGCTGTCGCTGATGTGGGATACGCCATGGCATCCTATTCGTGAATCGCAGGCACTGGTTCGCTACTGGCTGGGCGACATGACGCGGGAAGCGATGTTCTGGCATCTACAGCAGGCGCTGGAGAAGAGCCCGCTGAAGGGCAACAATCTCCGTTTCGACTGCAATGTGTTTTATACCCGTTCTCAGTGCGCGATTCATATGGATGTTCCGGGTAGCGAGGGTGTGGAGCCGGGCGTGACGTTTATGGCGCGTGAGCTGGCGACGCTACGTGAAAAAGGGCTGACACAGCAAGAGTTTGATGCGCTGATTGCGCGCAAGACGGACGAACTGAACAAGCTGTTCGCCACCTATGCACGAACCAGTACGGACATCCTGATGGATCAGCGTTTGCGCTCCCAGCAAAATGGCGTCGTGGACATTGCTCCCGAGCAGTATCAGAAACTGCGCCAGACTTATCTGTCCGCGTTGACGCTCGATATGCTGAATCAGGAACTGCACCAGCAACTGGTACAGGATACGACGCTGATGCTGATCCAACAGCCCGGTGAGCCAGAAGCGAATATGAAGGCGTTGCAGGAAACCTACGACCAGATTATGACGCCAACTGCCGAGCCTGTTGCTAGCGCAGCGACACCTGAAGGAGCAAAACCGCAGGAAACCGCGCCCGCTGCACAGTAAATCCGTTATCAGTAATAGAAATAGAAATAGAAAAGGCCGCGATTGCGGCCTTTAACTTATTATCACGCTACGTATGGTTTACGCAGGCATTGCCTCAAGCGGGATAATCGCGCCACGGTATTGAATGACCGTGCTGGCCGTCAAGTGACCGCGCTCTGCGGCTTCCTGCGTGCTGCCGCCATTCAGACGAACAGCCAGATAGCCTGCGCTGAAAGAGTCGCCTGCTGCGGTGGTATCGACCACTTTCTCTTTTGACAATTTGATCGCGGGAACATCGACCAGCGCTTGTCCGCGTTCTGATACGATGCAGGAATCAGCACCGCGTTTGATGACGACTTCGCTAACGCCCAAACCGTGCGTCCGCTCCAGCACCGCTTCCAGTGGCTTCGTGCCCCACAGCATGTCTTCATCATCCAGCGTCAGGAACGCGATATCCGTACAGGACAAGATGTCGGTGTAGGACTGCTGCGTTTCTTCCTTGCTCTGCCACAAACGTGGACGGTAGTTGTTATCAAAAATCACTTTACCGCCGTTGGCGCGGCAAGCACGCAGCAGTGCAAGGAGACGTTGACGGCTTTCAGCGTTCAGAATCGCCAGACTGATGCCGCTTAGGTAAAGGTAGTCAAACTGTGCCAGCGCCTGACCGATTTTTTCTGCTTCCGGGCTGTCCAGCCAGTAGCGTGCAGCCGCGTCATTGCGCCAATAGTAGAACGTACGCTCGCCGCTATCGTCGGTTTCAATGAAGTATAAACCGGGCAATTTATTGTCCAGTCGCTGGATCAGGTCGGTTTTCACCCCTTCTTTTTGCCAGGCGGCAACCATCTCGGTACTGAAGCTGTCGGTGCCGAGCGCGGTCACATAATGTACGCCCAGCTTATTGGCATTGACCTGACGGGCAATATAAACAGCGGTGTTCAGCGTATCGCCACCAAATCCACGGTTAAGATCCGTGCCTTTCTGCGACAGTTCGATCATGCATTCGCCGATTACGGCAATGTTAGTAGTTGTCATCACTTTTGGCCTGTTTGAAAAGGTACCCTGCACCTGATGTTTGTTGGGTATAAAAAACGCGGAAATTAACGTCAGTCTCAACATTACGTGAGACTGAGTCAATAGTCTTGAAACGATGTTTTATTTTTTCATGACGCAGATCGGAAAACCAGTGCTTTCCCTCTGCTTTTAGCGATTAGGGGATGGTTCTTTCTCCTGATCATTCTTGTCTGTCGAGATGTCGCCTTTATAGTTCGCCGTTGCGATCCAGGCGGCGCAAAAGAGCGTCAGGCGGGCGAAGAAATAGAAGAATGCCATCAGGCCAATAACTGAACCGAACGCGGCACCAGAAGGCGAACTGGCCAGTTTAGGTAGCGCGACAGTCATGGCGAACTTGATGGCTTCAAAACCGACGGCGGCAATCAGCGTGCCGCGAAAGAGCGCTTTACGCTTGGGTTTATGGCGCGGTAAGACGAAGAATATCCACAGGAATAACAAGTAGTTGGCGAAGATGGAGATTGACAGCGCAATCAGCGTCAATGCGGGACGCAACCACTCGATGCCATCCAGCCCCAACGCGGTTACGATCATGTTTTGCGCGGTGCCAGCAACAGAGGTCAGGAAAAGCGTGATAATTAGCGCAATCACCAAGCCCGTCAGCGACAGGAAATCCCGCGTGTACTGAAAGTAAATCTTCTCTTCATCTTTCGGGTTCCTTTCCCAGACGTCGCGCGATTGGGCGCGAATGGCTTCACGCAGGTTTCCCATCCAACTGATGCCGGAATAGAGAGCGATCAGTAACCCGGTAATCCCGACGGTGGTACGCTGCTGTACGGCGGTGTTGACGGTACTTTTCAGCGTATTGGCCAGATTAGGATCGCTGATACTGTTGACGATACGGTTAATCAGCCCCGTCAGCAGGTCGGGGTTGGAGGCCAGCACGAAACCCACGGCGGCAAAAGACACCATGAGAATAGGGATCAGCGACAGAAAGGAAAAATAGGTAATGGCTGCGCCAAACTGATTGCCCATTCGATCGTTGAAACGTTCGCCCGCGCGAATCAGGTGCGCGACGCTGGGGATCGCCTGAATCCGTGCGGCCAGACGTTTGCTCTTACCCAGTAGCGAACGGGATTTCTGCGATGATTTATTCCCTTCTGGGGTGGACGATGTAGATTGGCGATCCGGGTCTGCCGGTACAGGCATTGCGTTTCTCCTGTGTTCGGGATTAACTGGTTAGTATAAGTTTGATTATAACCAACAATATAAGAATGTGACTTTTCGATATTTTTTGAACGTACGTCATACACGGACGTTAAGCGAGTGAATTTTCCATGCCAACACCTTCCCCATCCGAACCGGCGCTGAGCGGCCTGCGCCTTAATCTGCGCATCGTTTCCGTTGTGGCATTCAACTTTGCCAGCTACCTGAACATTGGCCTGCCGTTGGCGGTGCTGCCAGGATATGTACACGATCATCTTGGCTATAGCGCATTCTGGGCCGGGCTGGTGATCAGCCTGCAATACTTCTCCACGCTATTGAGCCGCCCGCATGCGGGTCGTAGCGCCGATGAGAAAGGGCCCAAAAAGATTGTCGTCTGGGGGTTGGCTGGCGTCATGCTGAGTGGGGTGTTTTACCTGCTGGCGGCTTTTAGCGATGCATCGCCGGCGATCACGCTGCTGCTGCTGTGTCTCGGGCGTGTCGTGCTGGGTGCCGGACAGAGCTTTGCTGGTACAGGCGCAACGCTCTGGGGCGTCGGTGTGGTGGGCTCCCGACATATCGGACGCGTGATTTCGTGGAATGGCATTGCGACGTACGGTGCGATGGCGATTGGTGCACCGCTCGGCGTCTGGCTCAACCATATCGGTGGGCTAAAACTGCTCTCTGTGTGCATTATTCTGATCGCAGCCGTGGCGATTATCTTCGCGCTGCCGCGTCCAGCAGTGCAGGTTGCCCCCGGTAAAAAGATTCCCTTCCGTGAAGTGCTGGGTAAAGTCTGGGTTTACGGCATTATTCTGGCGATCGCCTCTGCGGGTTTTGGTGTGATCGCTACCTTTATCACGCTGTTTTATGCCGATCACAACTGGGAAGGTGCAGCGCTGACGCTGACTATTTTCAGCTGTGCCTTTGTCGGTGCGCGGCTGGTTTTCCCCAACAGCATTCAGCGGTTTGGCGGGCTGCGCGTAGCCATGGCGTGTTTTGTGGTTGAGATCGTGGGTTTACTGCTGGTGTGGGGCGCGACGCAGCCGCTGATGGCGGAAGTGGGCGCATTCCTCGCGGGGGCAGGTTTCTCTCTGGTATTCCCGGCATTAGGCGTCGTTGCCGTTAAAGCCGTATCACCACAGAATCAGGGCAGTGCGCTGGCAACCTATACGATATTCCTCGATCTGTCGCTAGGCGTAGTCGGGCCGGTGGCTGGCGTACTGATGGGCTATACCGGAATCGCCTCTATTTATTTGGCGGCGGCGTTGCTGGGGCTATGCGGTCTGGCGCTGACGTGGCGACTGACTCAGCGCCCTGTCATCGAACAATAGTAGCCACCGAAGTGGCTACTGCTACTTTCAGACGATAACGTCGATTATTTCAGCTTCAGCGTGTGGATGATGCCTTCTGCTTCGCTCTGTGCCTGTTGCTGATTGCTGGCTGGCAGCGTGATCTGCAAAGTCAGCAGTTGGTTTTCCACTTTCCCCAACACTACGGATGAATAAGCCTGCTGTCCGCTGCTGGTGATAATGCTGTCGAGCTGTTGCAGCTTCTTGCCGTCAACGTCGATGGTTTTGTTGGTGACAACCTGAAGGTTGGCGTCACGCGTGCGTTGCTGATCTTCCAGACGCTGCGCCAGCACGGTCAGCTCTTCCGTGGTGTTATCGCCCAGAATCACGATGACCGCTTTCTGCCCGTTGTCATTGGCGTAAACGTGCATGTTGTTCGCCTGTGTGCCCACTTTACCGCTTTGGTCACGCATATCGGCTGGCAGAGTAAACGCAACCTTCCCATCCATTAATTCAATGTTCTGGCTCGCGGTGGCTTCTGCGGCAGGTTTATCTTGTGCGCCCGCTTTTGCTGCGTCATCCGTTTTGCCATCACACGCGGCAAGCAGACCGACAAGCAAACCGACACCGAGGTATTTGATTACATTCGACATGGGATCCCTTTCTCTCGTTTTTTAACAGGTAATATTTTTAAACAGGTAATAACAGTATGGCACCCTATTCAGGTAGCAAAAACAAGCATTTTGTTGTTGCAAACCGTTGTTGGAGCCTGCGTTATTTTTACAAAACGATGAGTGTATGCCCTAAATAATTCGAGTGGCGTGAAGGCGGCAACTGCATGAATCCCCAGGAGCTTATATGAGTAAGTGACTGGGGTGAGTAAAGGCAGCCAACGCACAAGCAGCTTGAAGTATGACGGGAAAAAGGCGGTGTGGATCACCGCCCGATAGGCATTAGTGATGGTTGCTGACGGAGTGATAGTCGGCCGCGCCTTTCTGCTCGCTCAGACGTTTGAGCACCATGTTCAGCATGACGCCGTACATCGGCAGGAAGAACGCCAGACTGATCAACAGCTTGAAGGCATAATCCACCATCGCAATTTCGACCCAGTTTGCTGCCATGAAAGCATCGGTACTGCGGTAAAACGCGATGAAGAAAAAGGCCAGCGTGTCGCTGAAATTACCAAACACGGTTGAAACGGCTGGTGCCACCCACCACGCGCGCTTCTGACGCAGTCTATTGAAGACGTGGACATCCAGAATCTGGCCGAGAACATAAGCCATGAAACTGGCGCAGGCTATACGTGCTACGACGATATTCACCTGGCTTAACACCCCGAACGACTGCCACGAGCCCTGATAAAACAGTGACGAAACCAGATAGGAAATCACCAACGCAGGCACCATCACGGTCAGAATGATACGACGCGCCAGCGGCGCACCGAAAACCCGAACCGTCAGGTCAGTCGCCAGAAAAATAAACGGGAAGGTAAACGCGCCCCAGGTGGTATGAAAACCGAAAATCAATACCGGGAGCTGGACCAGATAATTACTCGACGTAATGATCAGGACATGGAACAACGATAGCCAGATCAGCGCCGTAAGCCGCTGTTGGGGAGTAAAACGATACATAATGTGACCTTTTTGGTTATTGGGGTTAGGGAACCCAAGAAATAACGTGCAGATTTATGCTGCAACGCGGCGGCATAATACGCAATTGTTTCGCTAATGCAATGTGTTTTGCCGAGAAAGGATGGTTGTTTTATGCGCAAACGTTGTCGTCGCTTGCGTAGGGGAATCCTCCGCGTAAACTAAGGCAGTTTTTTGATTCCAGCACTGAGAACGTTGATGACCGATCCCTTTACCAACCCAGATAAAACCCTTGATGCTCAGGGGCTGCGCTGCCCTGAGCCTGTTATGATGGTGCGTAAGACAGTACGCCAGATGGAAACCGGGCAAACGCTGCTGATTATTGCCGACGATCCGGCCACCACTCGCGATATTCCCGGTTTTTGCGTGTATATGGAGCATGAGCTTCTGGCGCAAGAGACTGAACAGGTTCCCTATCGGTATCTGCTGCGCAAGGGTCGTCACTGATACTCAGTGCGTTATCCTGCATGCTGTAGTGTGTTATTAGGAGAAACACGGGGATAAGGTTCCCGTAGGGAGGCCTCGCCCCGTGGTTGCTCCGTGTTTCTCGATCCTTCAACCAACAGCCAGCAACGGTAATGTTAGTCCTGTTTTCTCAGCAGCCGTAACGCGTTGGCCGTGACTAACGCCGTTGCGCCGGAATCCGCCAGTACCGCCAGCCACAGTCCGGTAATGCCCAGAATACTGGTGACCAGAAATACCGCTTTCAGCCCCAGCGCGATGGTAATGTTCTGACGAATATTACGCTGCGTCGCCCGCGACAAGCTGATCATGGCTGCCAGCCCAGTCAGGCGGCTGTGGGTTAATGCCGCATCGGCGGTTTCCAATGCCACATCCGTACCGCTTCCCATCGCGATGCCGATAGTTGCGGCTTTCATTGCTGGCGCGTCGTTGATGCCGTCGCCCACCATTGCCACGGGATGCTGTTTACCCAATTCGCTGACCGCTGTGACCTTATCGGCAGGGAGCAGGCTGGCTCGGTAATCGATCCCTAATGTTGCTGCAATAGCCGCTGCTGCGCGGGGATTATCACCTGTGAGCATGACGCCACGAATCCCCAACTGCTGCAAGGCATCCAGCGCTTCACGCGCATCGTGGCGCAGCGTATCGCTCAGCGCCAGCAAACCGAGTAGGGTATCGTCTTCTTGCACGACCACGACGGTTTTCCCTTCGTTTTCCAGCACATCAATTCGTTGCAGCCAGTCGGCGTCAAGCAAACCGGGCGCGACGCGAGTCGGTGCGCTAACCTGAATCCGCTTGCCGCCTATCGTGCCTTCAACGCCGACACCCGCCAGTGCTTTACGGTTTTCTGCCATCGGGAGGAATGTGCTGCTGGATAACGCATGTTGGACGATGGCCTTGGCGAGCGGATGGTGCGAACCCGACTCTACTGCGGCGGTGCGCGTCAGCAGCGCCGTTTCGCTAATGCCTGCGGCAGGTAACACGTTCGTCACCTGCGGCTTGCCTTCCGTCAGCGTACCCGTCTTATCAAATGCGATAGTCTTGATATTGCCAAGCGATTCCAGCGCTGCACCGCCTTTAATCAGTGCCCCCCGACGCGTTGCCGCAGCCAGCCCAGACGTAATTGCCGCAGGCGTTGAGATCACCAGTGCACACGGGCAGCCGATTAACAGCAGCGTCAGGCCGCGATAAATCCACTCTTGCCACGGCTGTGCCAGCAGCAATGGTGGAATCAGAATTACCAACAGCGACAGCAGCATGATGGCTGGCGTGTAATAGCGGCTGAACTTATCGAGGAAGCGTTCTATCGGCGCGCGACGCTCTTCTGCTTCTTCTATCAGTTGCAGAATGCGGTCGATGGCGCTGTTGCCCGGCTGTGAAACCACCCGCAACTGCACGACTCGATCGACACACAGGCTGCCAGCAGCAATTTTTTCACCGGGTGTGCGCTCAACGGGAACCGATTCGCCGGTCAGGGCACTTTCATCAAAGCTGGCATCGCTGTTCAATAGCTCCGCATCGGCAGGGAGTCGTCCACCGGGAGCGACTTCAATGACATCGCCGGGAACCAGACTTGCAACGGGAACGAGGCGTCGCTGACCGTTGCCGATAACCGTTGCGTCTTCAGGAAGCAGCGCCATCAGTGCCGTTACACCACGTCGTGCGCGGTTTGCCGCGTAAGATTCGAGGTGTTCGCCCAGCATAAACAGCAGCAAAATGACGGTGGCTTCGGTGGTGGCGCCAATCAGGAGTGCCCCGATTGAGGCTACGCTCATCAGTGTTTCAATCGCGAAGGGCGTACCTGTGCGAATGAGTTGCACCGTTTTTTTCAGTATCGGAATCAGCCCGACAATCGTGGTTGCGATAAACGCGATCTGCCCGCCACGCTCGCTTAACAGGGAAAGTCCCCAGCTTGCAGCAGCCAGCAAAGTGAAAAGTATTAAGAAACCATATTCATGCACGAAACGACGTACGGTAGACGTGTCGGATGGTGCGATGGGGAGTGCGGTGTCCTGCAAGGTGAAGCCAGCTTGCTGAACGGCATGTTGAACCTGAGGGCGAATATCGGTGTAGGCGTCAACAACCAGTTTTTCGGTGGCGAACAGCACTTTTGCCTGTTCAATTCCGGTGAGATTTTTTACTGCATTTTCGATTTTACGTGCACAGCTGGGACAATCCATCCCGCTGACTTTCCAACTGAAACGCTGGTGGGATCGGGGCCTGTCGCTGTCTCCGCCGTCGGGGTCGTCTGAATCAGCGCTACCGCCGCTGTCTGACGAATGTTGCTCTGTGCCACACGCGGTCTGAACCGAGGCATCGGATGTGTGCTTGGTTGAACAGCAGCTGTGGTCTGCGTGGTTCGAATGCTGCGTGTGTTCATTACAGCAGCTTTTCGCGCTGTGTGTCGTACTGCGTGGCGCGTGGTGAACGCCGTTATTGCAGCATGCTGATTTCTCAGCGCTGTGGTGGTTCTGATGAGAGTGCATATCTTCCCCCTATATTAGTGATTGCCATTCTCATCAGAAACTTTACACCGCCGCTCAATGCTTAGCCAGCCTTTCGTAAACGTCGCGAGCGTTAGAAATAGAGGGAGCGAACGATCAGGAAATGGCCGCCAAAATAGCCCGCAGCCACAATCGCCTGATGGGCGCGGAACGGGAAACGATAATGGTGAATAAGCCAGGCTGCATGGGCGATAAACAGCAGTACGGTGCCCGTCAGCAAGGAGAAATTCGCGTTTGTTCCCAGCGCAAAATACCGTTCACCGGCAATCCAGACCATCAACGTCGTCATGATGATAAACGCGCAGGCGGGCCAGCGCTGTGCGTCCAATCGTCCCCAGATAATAGCGATCAGGATCGCGGCAAGAATGACGAGCGTTAGTGCCAGCGGCCAGAAGAACGTGAGCGCGATTTGTCCGGTAAAAAAGCTAATGGTGTACAGCAGATGGGAGATGAAATAGGCACCAAACGCGTAAAGCAGGCGCTGAGTCGGGAGCAACAGTAGCGTGTCTGCCACCAGCGTTGCCAGTAACCCCAGCACAATCAGATAGCCTGGCACACCAAGTAGCGGCATCTGCCAGGCTAGCGCTAGCAGCAATAGCATCGTGACCGGTTTGAACAACCAACGCTGCCATGTCGGGCCACGATAGCTCGCGTCTACGTATAACCAACCAGAAAAAAGCACAGCAATAAATGACCAAAGCATAGCGTGTCCTTTTTGTGTTTTTGTTTGTGTCAGGATAAAAATAAACCGTTCTTTATTTAGTGTAGGGGATTGTGAGGAAGTTAAACAACACAGTGCGAGACGGATGCGCCTTTCGTGAGCTTCATGTTATGTTATCGCCTGTTTTTATTGTAGATGGGCGCCGTGAAGTCTCTGAAGGGAGCGTTGTGTTGAATGAGTAATGAATCCGCACTTTATCGTATTCAATTTATAAATAACGGTAAGAATTACCAGCTTTACGTGCGTGAGTTGGTTCAGGGTAATCTGTTCGGTTTTATTGAAATTGCTGACTTTGTGTTTGATAGCCAATCGACGGTGTTGGTTGACCCATCAACCGAGAAACTGAAAACGGAATTCTCCGGCGTTAGCCGCAGTTTTATCCCTCTACAGGCGATTATTCGTATTGATGCCGTGACGGAAAAAGGCAGTGCCCGTATTTCTGATTTAGGCGATAACGTTACCGCGTTCCCTTATCTTCCCGGCAAGAAACCCTGATGAATGATTTCCCCTGGCTGTTGGTTTTGGCTGTTGGCGCTATTCTGGTGCTGGTGGCGCGGCAGTATCGACGCCAACGTCATAGGGAAGCGCAGAATGATGCGGCTCCGCTGCGTATTGTGGCTGCAGAGGTGAAACACAAACGCGAATTTCCCCGTACTCGTCGGCGTGCGCGTGAGCATCAGGTGATGGTTGTGGAGGATATGCTGTATGAGGCCACGTTCAGGCCAATTGCTGGCGGCGCAAATATCACGCTGCGCCTCGAAAACGCAGATTATCACCTGCTTGATACGGGTATGCAGGGATCGTTGCAGCTAAAGGGCACGCGCTTTATTCGCTTTGTGCCCCAGCAGAGGTAGCGGTTACGGCTTCGGTGGTTTGGGCTGTTTTTTCTGCCACGCCAGTAGTTCAAACACGCCAAAAAGGAAAATACGTGCCTGAAGCGTCCTGTTTAGCGGGGGGCTGTCCTTCGGCTGACTGGATTTTAACAGCAGCAGTTGAAAACCGTGCATCAGGATCATAAACACCATCGCCACAGTCATGAAGATATTCAACGGCTTGGGAAACGGCTGAATCAGGTTAAGCAACAGAAATCCCCACACGCCCAGCATCAATAATCTGCCAAGGTTAATCAAAATCATCTCTTACCCTTACATTGCTGCGAAGATCACTGACGGATGTACAAACGGTAGGCGACCTGACCCGCAATTTTCTCACGGTGCAGTTGCCAATTCTCCGGGATGGTTAGCTGCGTATTTTCCGCCTCGGTTTCCACGTAAATCCACGCATCTGGTGCCAGCCAGCCCTGTTGTTCCAGCAGCGCGAGCGTGTTGTTCAGTAGCTCTTTGCGGAACGGTGGATCGAGAAACACGACGTCAAACGGTGTGCCCGGTTTTGCCAGCCAGCTCAGGGCATCAGTATTGACCACCTCGGCGTTTTCCGCCCGAAGCAGTGCCAAATTCTGCGTTAATTGCTGGGCGACTGCACGTTCCATTTCCAATAATGTGGCGTGCGCAGCATAACGGGATAAGGCTTCCAGTCCGAGCGCGCCGCTGCCGGCAAAGCAGTCCAGACAGCGTGCCTGTTGAATGACGGGGGCTAGCCAGTTAAATAGCGTTTCCCGCACGCGGTCGGTAGTGGGACGTAAACCGGGGCTATCAGGAACCGGAAGTTTTCTGCCGCGCCATTGACCACCGATGATTCGGATTTGTCCGGCGGCTGACGATGCATTTTTTTTAGCCATAGCTCACAGGGTTATTGTTGTGCCGCATCATCTTGTGTGGATGCGGGCAGGAAATTTCTGGCGCTATTCTAGCGGCGGTTACGTGTAGAGGGAATGTTAAGATGGACGTTAAGGCGCTTAAGCCAAAATTTTGTGCGGTCTGCGGGCTTTCGATCACGCACGGCGTTTGACACACTTCGTAACGGACATTGCCTTTCGTTACGAAGATTGTCGGTAGCGCGGGGAATTGTCTGTAATTGCTCCCGCTGGCTGCGTGTTGCTGTCGGCAGGAAAGTGTTAAACTTGTTGTTTAAATATGATTTTCATTGATTGATTCGCTGCGGTGAGCAGCGTGGAGCGCGATTACACATGTCAAAAGAAAAGAAGCGCGGTTTTTTTTCCTGGCTGGGACTTGGGAAACAGGAAGAAAAACAAGAAGAGCAGCCGCAAGAGAAGACGGCCGTTGAAGATGCGCCCGCTGCTGAACCGGATGCCGCCGCATCGACTCACCAAACCGTTGAGCCTACGCCGGAGCGCGTAGCGCAACCGCTGCCGGAAGAATCCGTAGTTGAAGAAACTAGAGTCGTTGAAGAAGACACTGTTGTTGAAGAAGACGTTGTTGTTGAAGAAGACATAGAAAATATAAAGGCTGATGCAGAAGAGCTGACCGCATCCGTTGCTGAACGTGGGAATACCGTTGCGGCAGACGATCGTGAACCGATCGATCATGACGTGCTTGATCGGGATATCGCCGATCCGATCGTGCAGGCCGAGATCGCAGCGCTGGTTGACGATGAGCAGGATACCACTCAGCAAGAAGTACAGGGCGAAGAACAGGAAAGTGAGCCGCTGGACGACGAACCTGTCGTTGTGCAAGAACAAGAACGCCCGACGAAAGAAGGTTTCTTCGCTCGTCTGAAGCGCAGTCTGGTCAAAACGCGCCAGAATCTCGGTTCCGGATTTATCGGATTGTTTCGTGGTAAGAAAATCGACGACGATCTGTTTGATGAACTGGAAGAACAACTGCTGATTGCGGATGTCGGGGTCGAGACGACCCGTAAGATCATCGCCAGCCTGACGGAACATGCCAGTCGTCGCCAACTGAAAGATGCTGATACGCTTTTTGTTAAGCTGAAAGAAGAAATGGCAGAGATTCTTGCTAAGGTGGATGCCCCGCTGAATATCGAAGGCAAAACACCGTATGTCATTCTGATGGTTGGCGTTAATGGCGTGGGTAAAACCACCACCATCGGCAAAATGGCACGCCAGTTCCAGGCGCAGGGCAAATCCGTGATGCTGGCGGCAGGTGACACTTTCCGTGCCGCGGCAGTCGAGCAGCTTCAGGTCTGGGGACAGCGCAATAACGTGCTGGTGATAGCGCAGCACACAGGAGCGGATTCGGCATCGGTGATTTTCGATGCGATTCAGGCAGCGAAAGCGCGCGGTGTGGATGTCCTGATCGCGGATACCGCTGGGCGTTTGCAGAATAAAGCGTACCTGATGGAAGAGCTGAAAAAGATCGTGCGTGTGATGAAGAAGCTGGACGAAGACGCGCCGCATGAAGTGATGCTGACGCTGGATGCCAGCACCGGGCAGAACGCAGTGAGTCAGGCCAAGCTGTTTAATGAAGCGGTCGGGCTGACGGGTATTACTTTGACTAAGCTGGATGGTACCGCGAAAGGCGGGGTGATTTTCGCCATTGCCGACCAGTTTGCTATTCCTATCCGCTATATTGGGGTCGGTGAAGGTATTGAAGATTTACGGCCATTCAAGGCCGACGATTTTATTGAGGCACTTTTTGCCCGAGAGGATTAAAACGGATGATTCGTTTTGAACAGGTCAGTAAAGCTTACCTCGGTGGGCGTCAGGCATTACAAGGGGTAGATTTCCATCTGCGCCCAGCGGAAATGGCGTTCCTGACTGGCCATTCCGGCGCAGGGAAAAGTACCCTGCTGAAACTGATTTGTGGCATTGAACGTCCGAGTGCGGGTCAGATTTTGTTTGGCGGCCATAATATCAGCCGCCTGAAAAAACGCGAAGTCCCGTTCCTGCGGCGTCAAATCGGTATGATCTTTCAGGATCACCACCTGCTGATGGAGCGTACGGTCTACGACAACGTCGCGATGCCGCTCATTATTGCGGGCGCTAGCAGTGAGGATATTCGTCGTCGGGTATCCGCAGCGCTCGATAAAGTTGGCCTGCTGGATAAAGCGAAGAATTATCCTATCCAACTGTCCGGCGGTGAACAACAGCGTGTAGGCATTGCGCGCGCTGTGGTTAACAAACCCGCCGTGTTGCTGGCGGACGAACCGACCGGCAATCTGGACGAGGCGCTGTCAGAAGGCATTTTGCGCCTGTTTGAAGAGTTCAATCGCGTTGGCGTCACGGTCCTGATGGCGACGCATGATACCGGGCTGATCGCCCGCCGTAATTACCGTGTGCTGACGCTGTCGGATGGCCGCATGGTGGGGGGAAACCACGATGGCGAATAACGTCCGTAATGCGAAAAAGCCTGTCGCAAAAGCGAAAGCACTGCGCGGTGGCTGGCAGGAACAGTGGCGCTATGCCTGGACCAACACGCTGGCTGATATGCTGCGCCAGCCGCTGGCGACTTTCCTGACCGTGATGGTCATCGCCATCTCGTTGGCGCTACCTAGCATCTGCTATCTGGTATGGAAAAACGTGAGTCAGGCTGCCACACAGTGGTATCCATCGCCTCAGCTAACGGTGTATCTGGATAAATCGCTGGATGACAACGCGGCGCAGGCGGTTATCACGCAGCTTCAATCTGAAGATGGCGTCGATAAAGTCAATTATCTGTCGCGCGATGAAGCGATGGGCGAGTTCCGCAACTGGTCTGGTTTTGGCGGCGCGCTGGATATGCTGGAAGAAAACCCGTTACCCGCAGTCGCGATCATTACGCCAAAAATGAGTTTTCAGGATTCCACCACGCTGACAACGTTGCGCGACCGCGTGGCATCGACGCAGGGCGTGGCTGAAGTACGGATGGACGACAGTTGGTTTGCTCGGCTGGTGGCGCTGACCAACCTCGTCGGGCAAATTTCCGCGATGATTGGCGTCCTGATGGTTGTTGCCGTTTTCTTGGTGATCGGCAACAGCGTGCGTTTGAGTATTTTCAGCCGTCGTGAAACGATCAACGTCATGAAGCTGATTGGTGCAACGGACGGCTTTATTCTGCGCCCGTTCCTGAATGGCGGTGCGGCAATGGGCGTGGGCGGTGCGGTGCTGTCGCTGATTCTATCGCAGGCGCTGGTCTGGAAGCTGGATGCCGTGGTGGCGCAGGTTGCCGCTGTTTTCGGTACGACGTTTGCCGTTAAAGGGTTGAGCTGGGATGAGTCCCTGCTGCTGTTGCTAATCGCTGGCATGATTGGTTGGCTGGCCGCCTGGCTGGCAACCGTGCAACATTTACGCCGTTTTACACCACAGTAAGCGTTTTCTGGTATAATTATCCCCTGTAATTCAGACCGTATTGCAGGGGAAACCTCCTCAGCGACATCTCTTCTTTGTACTTTCCGCTGCGTTTTCCCCTTGATTTTTCGCGTATTAACGTCTTGTTCGTCTCCTGCTTGATCTCTGGCATGAGTTGAATAAAATGATAGGAACTTGCGAGCGAAATCACAGTCTGAATAGACGGATTTTAAGGTATTCGATAAATACGCTTTAAGGTGCCGCATTTTGCCATTTTCGCGCAAAACGATGCGGCGAAGCAGTGCTAAGATAGCCGACTGCAATATGACGAGTAGAGCAACTGAGAGGGTTGAATGACCAAAGATATGCAAACTTTCACCTTAGTTCCCCAGGGCAGTCTGGAAGGGTATATTCGTGCCGCCAATGCCTATCCGATGCTGACGGCGGAGGAAGAGCGGGCGCTGGCTGAACGACTGCATTATCAGGGCGATCTGGAGGCTGCTAAGCACCTGATTCTGTCACACCTGCGTTTTGTTATTCACGTTGCCCGTAACTATTCCGGCTACGGCCTGCCGCAGGCGGACCTGATTCAGGAAGGGAACATCGGCCTGATGAAAGCGGTACGTCGCTTCAATCCTGAAGTTGGCGTGCGTCTGGTTTCTTTTGCCGTGCATTGGATCAAAGCAGAAATTCATGAATACGTGCTGCGTAACTGGCGTATCGTGAAAGTGGCGACCACCAAAGCACAGCGTAAACTGTTCTTTAACCTGCGGAAGACGAAAACGCGTCTCGGCTGGTTTAATCAGGATGAAGTCGAACTGGTAGCGCGTGAACTTGGTGTGACCAGCAAAGACGTGCGCGAGATGGAATCCCGCATGGCGGCGCAGGACATGACGTTTGATCCGACGCCAGAAGAGGATTCGCACGACGGCAAAGCGATGTCGCCAATGCTTTACCTACAGGATAAATCGTCTGACTTTGCCGATGGCATTGAAGAAGATAACTGGGATGCGCATGCGGCCGATAAGCTTACCTACGCGCTGGAAGGGCTGGATGAACGTAGCCAGCACATTATTCGCGCCCGCTGGTTGGATGATGACAATAAATCTACCTTGCAGGAGCTGGCCGACCAATACGGTGTTTCTGCAGAGCGTGTGCGTCAGTTAGAAAAGAATGCGATGAAAAAACTGCGAGCAGCGATAGAAGCCTAATCGCGCTCATCGCCTCTTTCTGTAGCGACCGGGTAATGCCCGGTCGTTTTGTTTTTGTACGATGTGAATGTCAGGCCGTGGAGATGTGTTTATGGTTTCTCTGGGTTGAGTTCGTCAAAAACTATCGGCGTTTCTTTTCTGCGAATATAGCGCCAGCCGCCTGATACGGGTGAGAAACCGCAAGACACCATAAAACGCGCCAGCACTTCTTCTTTGATGGCGGCATGATTAGCCGTGGCCAGCCACCACTCGTTCACTTCAGGAAGCTGACGGCGTGCCTCATCAACCAAAAATTGTCCTACGCCCCGCCGACGCGTAACTTCACGTACCATCATATCGCTCAGCTCTGCATAGTCCCCCGCAATTTCAACCAGCACTCCTCCGAGTAACCGATCGTTAAACCGCGCGGCAAAAAGTTGTCGAGTCGGTTTAAGTCCCGCTTCTAATAAATCAATGTTTTGATGCGGCCAGATTTTCGCCAGGTCAATTTTATCCTGGGGGCTGAATTGGGTTAGGCATTCAATGGTTAGTTTCATTTTTATCGGCACTCCATCATGTGAGTGAAGAATAATGTAGTTGTATTGTAGTGGAACGGTTGTGTAATTTGAGCGTTATGGTTAATAGGGCAAATGTTTTTCTCATTCTTTGTTTTTCGAGTAATCCATCAACAATTAATGCATAAACTAGAATATCTGACTATATATAAATTGAATGCTGGTTTTTGCATCTGGTGTTTTGTGCTGTTTGCTCCGCTTGTTTCTGACAGTGTGAGTTGATTTGCAGCATAAAATTCCTGTTTAATAATATGAAAAATAAAGCCTTCTTAAAAAACATTACTAATAATAACCTAAGCCTTTCTTACTTATAAGAAAATAGCAGGTTATGGCAGAAGGCGGTCAGGTTTTCGGCAATATCCATAATGACAGATGGGGTAAAAAGAATGAAATTCAGTAAAGGTAAAGTATTGCTGATGGGTTGTATGGCTGCGGCGTTTAGCCACGCAGTCAGCGCTGCTGATATTAAGGTTGCGGTTGTTGGCGCAATGTCTGGCCCAGTTGCGCAATATGGCGACATGGAGTTCATTGGTGCGCGTCAGGCTATTGCCGATATCAACGCTAAAGGCGGCGTAAACGGCAACAAACTGGTTGGCGTTGAATATGATGACGCGTGCGATCCTAAGCAGGCGGTTGCCGTAGCGAACAAAGTCATCAATGACGGTATCCGTTATGTGATTGGTCATCTGTGTTCCTCCTCCACGCAGCCTGCGTCTGATATTTATGAAGAAGAAGGCGTGATCATGATTACGCCTGCGGCAACCAACGCCGACTTGACCACGCGCGGCTACAAAATGGTGCTGCGCACGACGGGGCTGGATTCCGATCAGGGGCCGACCTCAGCAAAATACATTGTAGAAACCATCAAACCTCAGCGTATCGCCGTGGTTCATGACAAGCAGCAATATGGTGAAGGCCTGGCCCGCTCTGTTCAGGATAGCCTGAAAAAAGCCGGTGCGAATGTTGTGCTGTTTGAAGGTGTGACGGCGGGTGATAAAGATTTCTCTACGCTGGTTGCGCGTCTGAAGAAAGAGAACGTCGATTTTGTTTATTTCGGCGGCTACTACCCAGAAATGGGACAGATTCTGCGTCAGGCTCGTCAGGCTGGTATGACAACCAAATTCATGGGCCCGGAAGGCGTGGGTAACTCTTCGCTGTCTAACATCGCAGGCGATGCATCTGAAGGCATGCTGGTGACGCTGCCGAAGCGTTACGATCAGGTTCCTGCTAACCAACCGATTGTAGATGCGCTGAAAGCCAAGAAACTGGACCCAACCGGTCCGTTCGTCTGGACGACCTACGCTGCGCTGCAATCACTGACCACCGCGATGACACGTACCGGTAGCGATGAGCCGGAAAAACTGGTCGCGGATCTGAAAGCGAACTCCGTGGATACCGTAATGGGACCATTAAGCTGGGATGCAAAAGGTGACCTGAAAGGGTTTGAATTTGGCGTATTTGAGTGGCACAAAGACGGTACTTCCAGCGCAGTGAAATAATCATCATGCAGGGGAGGCAGAAGCGGGTGAATATACCGCTGTCTGCCTCTTCGGCGTGGAGAACATTCTCCGCTTTCTGAGTGTGTACCACTACTATCCCTCAATACCGAAGCCCCCGTTGCCGCAAGGCGCGGGGGCGGCATTTAAGGTTAAGGTATGTCCGAGCAGTTCCTCTACTTTCTTCAGCAGATGTTCAACGGCCTGACGTTGGGCAGCACCTATGCGCTGATCGCCATTGGCTACACCATGGTTTACGGCATTATCGGCATGATTAACTTCGCGCACGGCGAGGTTTATATGATCGGTAGCTATGTCTCCTTTATTGTTATTGCGGCCCTGATGATGATGGGCATCGATGCTGGCTGGCTCCTGATTAGCGTCGCCTTCGTTGCCGCTGTGGTGATTTCCAGCGCCTATGGCTGGAGTATCGAACGGGTGGCCTATCGCCCCGTGCGAACGTCAAAGCGTCTGATTGCACTGATTTCTGCCATCGGGATGTCGATTTTCCTGCAAAACTACGTCAGCCTGAATCAGGGCTCGCGTGATGTTGCGCTGCCGAGTCTGGTGACCGGCCAGTGGGTGCTGGGTGAAAGCAATGGCTTTGCCGCCACCATCAGCACCATGCAGCTGACTATCTGGATTGTTACGTTCCTTGCCATGCTGGCGCTGACGCTATTTATTCGCTATTCCCGCATGGGACGCGCCTGCCGTGCCTGTGCTGAAGACCTGAAAATGGCGAGCCTGCTGGGTATCAGCACCGATCGCGTCATCTCACTGACCTTCGTCATTGGCGCCCTCATGGCTGCCGTTGCAGGCGTGCTGCTGGGGCAATTTTACGGTGTCATCAATCCCTATATCGGCTTCATGGCTGGGATGAAAGCCTTTACGGCTGCGGTGCTGGGCGGGATTGGCAGCATTCCTGGCGCGATGATCGGCGGGCTGGTTTTGGGTGTAGCCGAAGCGCTGACGTCTGCTTACCTGAGCACGGAATACAAAGATGCGGTGTCATTTGCGCTGCTGATTGTAGTGCTGCTGGTGATGCCAACCGGCATTCTGGGTCGCCCGGAGGTTGAGAAGGTATGAAACAGCTCAACCTGCTTAATGCGTTTGTTTCCGCGTTCATGCTGCTAGTGCTGGCCTCGTTTTTAATGGGCATGCAACTGTCGCTGGATGGCACCAAACTGGTAGTGCATGGTGCCGGTGAAGTTCGCTGGTATTGGATTGGTGCGGGCTGCATCGTGGTGTTCTTCTTCCAGTTGATTCGCCCGTTCTTTCAGCAAAGCATCAAGAAGTTTTCCGCTCCGTCACTGGTGTTGCCAAGTTTTGATGGCAGTACGCCACGCCAGAAGATACTCGCTGCGGCGTTGATTATCGCCGCTATCGCCTGGCCGTTTCTGGTCTCGCGCGGAACGGTAGATATCGCTACCCTCACGCTGATTTACGTGATGTTGGGTCTGGGCTTGAACGTCGTAGTGGGTCTATCTGGTCTGCTGGTTTTGGGCTACGGCGGGTTTTACGCCATCGGCGCGTATACCTATGCGTTGCTAAACCACTATTACGGATTGGGCTTCTGGGAAAGTTTGCCGCTGGCGGGCATGGTGGCGGCGCTGTCCGGCTTCCTGCTGGGGTTCCCAGTGCTGCGTTTACGCGGTGATTATCTAGCGATTGTGACGCTCGGGTTCGGCGAAATTGTCCGTATCTTATTGCTGAATAATACCGAAATTACCGGTGGTCCGAACGGCATTAGCCAGATCCCTAAACCGACCTTCTTTGGCCTGGAGTTTGGCCGCAACGCACGCGATGGCGGTTGGGATACGTTCCATAATTTCTTCGGTCTGCAATACGACCCCAGTGACCGCATTATCTTCCTGTATCTGGTCGCGCTGCTGTTGGTCGTGTTGACTCTGTTTGTGATTAACCGCCTGCTGCGGATGCCGCTGGGACGTGCCTGGGAAGCGCTGCGTGATGACGAAATCGCCTGTCGTTCTCTGGGGCTGAGCCCAACGCGTATCAAGCTGACTGCCTTTACTATCAGCGCCGCGTTTGCTGGGTTTGCGGGTACGCTGTTTGCCGCGCGTCAAGGGTTTGTCAGCCCGGAATCATTCACATTTGCTGAGTCGGCCTTTGTGCTGGCTATTGTTGTGCTGGGCGGAATGGGTTCGCAGTTTGCGGTCATTCTCGCTGCGATTCTGTTGGTCGTGTCTCGTGAGCTGATGCGCGATCTGAATGAATACAGCATGCTGTTGCTGGGTGCATTGATGGTGCTCATGATGATTTGGCGTCCGCAAGGCCTGCTGCCGATGAAGCGTCCTGAGATGAAGTTGAAAGTCGCGAAGAAGGAAGAGCAAGCATGAGCACGCAGCCATTATTATCAGTCAGAGGTCTGATGATGCGTTTTGGCGGCCTGCTGGCGGTCAACAATGTTGAAATGGACATTCATGCTGGCGAAATCGTCTCGCTGATCGGCCCGAACGGGGCGGGGAAAACCACGGTCTTTAACTGCCTGACCGGTTTTTATCGCCCAAGTGGCGGCACCATCATGCTGCGCGATCGCCATCTGGAAGGGTTACCCGGACAGGCTATTGCCCGCATGGGCGTGGTGCGCACGTTCCAGCATGTTCGCCTCTTCCGTGAAATGACGGTGATCGAGAACCTGTTGGTCGCGCAGCACCAGCACCTGAAAAGCGGCGTGTTTGCCGGGCTGTTGAAAACGCCAAGCTTTCGTCGTGCGGAAGCCGATGCGCAAGAGCGCGCGGCCGTGTGGCTGGAGCGTATCGGCCTATTGGATTTAGCGAACCGTCAGGCGGGGAATCTGGCTTACGGTCAGCAGCGCCGTCTGGAAATTGCCCGCTGTATGGTGACGCGACCTGAGCTATTGATGCTTGATGAGCCTGCAGCTGGTTTGAACCCGAAAGAAACTGACGAGTTAAATCAGCTGATTGCGGAACTGCGCGATAGCCATCAGGTGTCCGTTTTGTTGATTGAACATGATATGAAGCTGGTCATGGGGATTTCCGACCGGATTTATGTCGTCAATCAGGGAACGCCGCTGGCACAAGGCACTCCCGCTGAAATTCGTAACAACCCGGATGTCATCCGTGCATATCTGGGTGAAGGATAACGTTTATGCTGTCATTACATCAGGTTTCTGCCCACTACGGAAAAATTCAGGCGCTGCATCAGGTTAGCCTGCATATTAATCAGGGCGAGATTGTCACGTTGATCGGTGCTAACGGTGCCGGTAAAACGACGCTGCTGGGCACGCTGTGCGGCGATCCGCGCGCGACGGAAGGCACTATTACGTTTGACGGTAAGGACATCACACACTGGCAGACGGCGCAGATTATGCGCGAAGCGATCGCGATTGTGCCGGAAGGCCGTCGTGTCTTTTCCCGTATGACGGTAGAAGAAAATCTGGCGATGGGTGGATTCTTTGCCGAGCGCGATCAGTATCAGGAGCGCATTGCGCGCGTCTACGATCTGTTCCCGCGTCTGTATGAACGACGCGCCCAGCGTTCCGGCACCATGTCCGGCGGTGAGCAGCAAATGCTGGCGATTGGCCGTGCGCTGATGAGCCAGCCGCGTTTGCTGCTGCTGGACGAGCCGTCGCTGGGGCTGGCACCGATTATCATTCTGCAAATTTTTGATACGATCCAACAATTGCGCGAAGAGGGTATGACCATCTTCCTGGTAGAGCAAAATGCCAATCAGGCGCTGAAACTGGCTGACCGGGGTTATGTACTTGAAAATGGTCATATCGTGTTGGAAGATACCGGTGCGGCATTGTTAGCTAATGAAGCGGTACGTTCGGCCTATCTGGGCGGATAATTGAAGTTTTGTTGAAAGGTTAAGAATACATGGCCATTGAAGGGTTGTTAGCGCACCGCATCGCTCAGTTAAAAAGTTCCGCCATCCGTGAACTGCTGAAACACAGCAAGATGGAAAATATTATCTCGCTGGCTGGTGGGATTCCGTCAGATGCATTGTTTGATTTCGAAGGCTTAAGTCAGGCCACGCAGTTAGCGATTACCGAACAGCCAAAAACGGCATTCCAGTATGGCTTAACCGAAGGCAGTAGCGTGTTGCGTGATCGCATTGCTGAGCTGTGTGCTGTGCGTGGCGTAAAAACACGCGGCGACGACATTGTCGTGACGGCAGGTTCGCAGCAGGCGCTGGACTTGATTATGCGCTCGATGATCGATCCCGGTGATGTGTTCGTCGTTGAACGCCCGACTTATCTGGCGGCGCTGCAAACGCTGGAACTGGCGCAGGCGAATGTGATGTCTGTATCTTCCGATGCCAACGGCATGGTGGTTGATGAGCTGGAAGAGCTGCTGAAGAAACAGCGCATCAAGGGCGTTTATATTGTCCCGAATTTCGGTAATCCGAGCGGTGTTACGCTGAGTTATGAACGTCGCCTGCAATTGGTTCAACTGGCGGAGCGCTACGGTTTTGTCATTATCGAAGACGATCCCTATGGTGAGTTGCGTTTCACCGATGAGCGTAACCCGACGCTGTTCCAACTGGCGCAGGATAAACTGGGCAGCACGGAATACGTGCTGTATACCTCCACGTTCTCGAAAGTGTTGGCTCCGGGTCTGCGTCTTGGTTGGGCGATTCTGCCGGATTGGCTGTTGCACAAGGTCGCGATTATCAAACAGGCCGCTGACCTGCACGCCAGCGCACTGTCGCAGACCGTCGCAGAATGCTATCTGGGGCTGGGACGTCTGGAGACGCAGATCGAAAAAATTCGCCACGCCTATAAGCATAAAGGTGAACTGCTGGCACAGCTGGTTGAGAAGGAACTGGGTGATGTGATCACCTTTAACCAGCCGAAAGGTGGGATGTTCCTGTGGGCGAAGTTCCGTCAGGACGATTTCAACACGACGGAATGGCTGAAAAAGACGCTGGAGCAGGGCGTGGTCTTTGTACCGGGCGAATTCTTCTTCCCAGACAACATCGACTACTCAACGCTGCGTCTGTCCTTTGCGACCGCAACGGATGAGCAAATGCATGAAGCAGTCGCTCGCCTGCGCCGTGCGCTGTAATCGCCGATAACAGGCAACCCGTTGATGTAAAAAGCCGCTGATATTTCAGCGGCTTTTTTGTATGTAGGCAACGGTTCTTGGTCATTGAGACGTTATATGGGAGCAAAGGTGTGCGATTTCGACCCCCTTTCTCATGGGCGTAAAATGAATTTGCGGCTACAGATTCGACCGCTTCCATTTTTTAAAAGGAGCTCTCAATGGGAATACATTTAATTCATGCAGTTTTATGTGCTTTAAATAACTCAGAGGTACACATCGCGTACACATCGTGGTTCTATGCCCCTGATTTGTTATCAATAGTCATGTTTTTTACCGCGGCACTGATGGCGACGATTCAATTGATGCCGTTGGGTAAAAAAGTTTAGCCAAAAGCCGCCCTGGAGGGCGGCTTTTTACCAGTTGTACCGAAAAGTGACGTGGGTTAAAAGGTTTCCCAGTTTGTACTACTCGAATTACCAGCTAACGCCAATTTCGGTCTGGACAGCGTAGCCACTGGTGGTGCGGTTCGCTGTGGCTGGATACCGTCGATTTTGAACACGCCCATCAACTCAACCAGATTTCTGGCCTGTTGGCTCAGGCTGTCTGCGGCAGAGGCGGATTCTTCAACCAGTGCGGCATTTTGTTGGGTTACCTGATCGAGCTGATTCACCGCATCATTGACCTGAGAAACGCCCTGTTCCTGCTCATGCGTGGTCAGGCCGATCTCATTGATAAGGTTGGCGACACGCTGCGACTGATCCACGACTTCTGCTATGGTCACCCCTGCTTCGTTAACCAACAGACCACCCGTTTCCACTTTTCCTACGCTGATGCCAATCAGGTCTTTGATTTCACGCGCAGCAGAAGCGGAACGTTGAGCCAGTGAGCGAACTTCTCCGGCAACGACCGCGAACCCGCGTCCCTGTTCCCCTGCTCGTGCGGCTTCGACGGCGGCGTTGAGTGCCAGAATATTGGTCTGGAAAGCAATACCGTCTATTACGCCGATAATATCGCCGATTTTACGTGAACTCGCGGTGATCTCTTCCATGGTCCGCACAACGTTGCTGACGACATCGCCTCCTTTACGGGCTGCGGCACTGGCCGAGTTGGCGAGCTGTGCCGCGGTGCGCACGGTATCGGCGTTCTGCTTAACCGTGGTGTTCATCTCTTCCATAGAGGCAGCGGTTTCCTGAAGGTTGGCGGCCTGTTCTTCCGTGCGCTGACTGAGATCGGTGTTGCCCATTGCAATCTGGTTGGCTCCCGTGGCGATAGATTCGCTGCTTTGATGGACTTGTCCGACGATATTGCTCAGGCTTTGGCGCATTTCCTCCATTGCAGCGAGAACGCTGGTGGTGTCTCCATCGCGCCGTTCAATGGCGATGGCAAGATTCCCTTGTGCAACCTGACGGGTAATCTCCAGCGTATAAGCGGGTTCTCCACCCAGTTGGCGTTTGATTTTCCGGGTGATCCACCAGGCAACAACGCCTCCCAACAGGGCAGAACACAACGCGATGATCAACATTAGGGTGCCAGCGTGTAACGCATTATTCTCGGATTCATTGGCGAGCGTGACGGTCAGCTGTTTTTGCATTCCAACCATTTTATCCAGAATGTCGAATACGCTTGCTTGCGTGGCACGCACTTCCGTCAGCAGAAAATTGCGAAATGCGTCGTGTTCGTTAGACATAGCCAGGTCGATGGCTTTTTTCATGCTGTTGGTATAGGCAGGGCGAGCCTGATCCAGCGTGGCGAGCAACGTTTTAGCCTCGTCATCTACTGCATTTTTACGTATTTGTACGAGCAAATCGCTATTACGTGCGATGGTTTGCTCAATGCGATCTTTTTCCACCTTCATTTGTTGTTGGTCGGTCAGAAGTGCAATATTTCTGATGGAGCGTGCCGCTATGTTGACGTTGTCTTTAACTTCCTGCATGAGCAGAAGATTGGTAATACGCATCTGTGACAGAATCTGAATGTTTCCCCCAAGTTTTTCTAACTGAACGCGGCCCAATATGGCGACTAAGAATCCAATAACGATAATTAGCGTAAAGCCTGTTCCTAACATTTTTCCCAAACTCATATTCTTCATGATATTCCTTTTTTATTTATTGAAGTCTGACACGGCAGGTGTCGTTATTTTATGTTAGGGGTGATGTACAGACGCGATTTCCCCCACGAACTCCATTGCTTTCATCATTCCGCTTATCTCCCAGTGTTTCTCCGATACAGGAACGCTGGCGACGTTTATGCTCCAATCGCTGCCTTGGCGAAGGGAATGGTCGTCGCTTTCATACCTATCGGGAATACCTGTTGAGAATATTTACAGGCCAAGGGAATGACAAATGAAGTGTAGACAATAACGTAGTATATTGATGGCGGAATAAACGTAACAAAATCCCTTAATTTATTCATTGCCCGAGTGATTAATATTATTTTCTTATAGCAACTAAGATAGGCAATAAATATTAATCAATACAGGAATACCCAATAAGGATTAGATCCTTTTCTTATCATTTATTTTTTGTAATTTATTATTTTTAATTGTGACATTTATTAATTAATGTCGATTTTTTAACCTTGTTATTTATTCTTTCTACCCCGATACCATAAAAAAGCCGCTGAGGATTCAGTAATGCCGATCAGTTAAGGATCGGTTGAACGATCCAGTCATTGTGTAAAAATCCGGAAATGTCTTTCGTTTCCGGATTTTTTTATGCGTATTGCTCAGGCTCTTGATCTTGTCTCCTGCTACGACTCCACCCGTAATCCCCTGACGTCTTTGGGTGACTTTCTTGACCCGGAGCTCATCTCCCGTTGTCTTCAAGAGTCCGGGACTGTCACTCTGCGTAAACGCCGTCTCCCGCTGGAAATGATGGTCTGGTGCATTGTGGGTATGGCGCTGGAGCGCAAAGAGCCGCTTCATCAGATAGTTAACCGCCTTGATATTATGCTGCCGGGTGACCGCCCCTTCGTGGCAACCAGCGCAGTTATCCAGGCCCGGCAGAGACTGGGGAGCGAGGCTGTTCGCCGTGTGTTCACACAAACCGCGCAGTTGTGGCACGGTGCCACCACTCACCCTCACTGGTGCGGTCTGACCCTGCTGGCTGTGGATGGGGTTGTCTGGCGAACACCCGATACGCCGGAGAATGATGCGGCTTTCCCGCGTCAGACCTATGCCGGTCAACCCGGACTCTACCCTCAGGTAAAGATGGTCTGTCAGATGGAGCTGACCAGCCATCTGTTAACGGCAGCCGCCTTCGGCACAATGAAAGAAAGCGAGTGTACGCTGGCTGAACAACTGATAAGCCAGACCGGTGATAACACATTGACATTACTTGATAAAGGTTATTACTCATTGGGCCTGCTGAATGCCTGGAATCAGGCAGGGAGGCATCGACACTGGATGATACCGCTGAAAAAGGGGGCGCAGTACGAGGAGGTAAGAAAGCTGGGTAAAGGGGATTATCTGGTAAAGCTGAAAACCAGCCCTCAGGCACGAAAGAAGTGGTCGGGTCTGGAAAGGGAAATAACGGCGCGGCTGCTGACGTTTACCCGGAAAGAAAAGACGTATTATCTGCTGACGTCAATGACAGACGCCATGCGCTATCCGGGTAGAGAAATGGTCGAGCTTTACGGCCATCGGTGGGAAATAGAGTTGGGATACCGTGAAATAAAGCAGACGATGTTACTGAGCAGACTGACACTGAGGAGCAAAAAACCGGCGCTTGTGGAGCAGGAACTCTGGGGCGTGCTGCTGGCCTACAATCTGGTGAGGTATCAGATGATAAAGATGGCAAGTCAGTTGAAAGGATATTGGGCAAATCAACTGAGCTTCTCAGAGTCATGCGGGTTGGTCATGAGAATGTTGATGAGTTTACAGGGAGCTTCACCTGGCCGGATCCCGGAGCTGATGCGCGATCTGGAGAGTCTGGGTCAACTGGTAAAATTACCGATGCGGCGGGAAAGGGCCTTCCCCCGAGTGGTAAAAGAAAGGCCGCAAAAATACGGAAAAGCTTGTAAAAACAACCAGTCAGTTGCTTAACTGACTGGCATTACTGAGGATTCAGCGGCTTTTTTTACGGTAAGAGACCGAAGGATGCTATCGATCGGTCACGCTCGTTAAAAGGTTTCCCAGTTATCACTGCTTGTTCGACCTGATTTGCCTGCCAGAGCCAACCTTGGCGCTGCCGATTGATTTACTTGTGACGTCAGCCGTGGCGCTTTCGTCTGGATACCGTTGAGTTTGAAAACACCCATTAATTCCAGCAGCGTTCTGGCCTGTTGGCTCAGGCTATCGGCGGCGGAGGCGGATTCTTCAACCAGTGCGGCGTTCTGTTGGGTCACCTGATCGAGCTGATTCACAGCATCATTGACTTGAGCAACGCCCTGTTCTTGCTCGTGCGTGGTCAAACCGATCTCATTGAGCAGGTTAGCAACGTGCTGAGACTTCTCGACGATTTCTTTGATGGTGATACCCGCGTCGTTAACCTGCTTCTCACCCATTTCCACGTTGGCGACGCTCACGCTAATCAGGTCCTTGATTTCACGTGCGGCAGAGGCGGAGCGCTGTGCCAGAGAGCGTACTTCACCCGCGACCACGGCAAAGCCACGACCTTGTTCACCCGCTCTGGCCGCTTCAACGGCGGCGTTGAGCGCCAGAATGTTAGTCTGAAAGGCAATGCCGTCAATGACACCGATAATATCGCCGATCTTACGCGAACTGGCGGTGATATCTTCCATGGTACGCACAACGTTACTGACCGCATCGCCGCCTTTCTGCGCCGTGGTGCTGGCGGAATGGGCTAACTCCGTTGCGGTGCGCACGGTTGCCGCATTCTGCTTCACCGTGGTATTCATTTGTTCCATTGAGGCGGCGGTTTCCTGAAGATTCGCGGCCTGTTCTTCTGTACGTTGGCTCAGATCGGTGTTGCCCATCGCAATCTGTGTCGCGCCTGTGGCGATCGATTCGCTACTCTGATGCACCTGACCGACAAGGTTACTCAGGTTTTGACGCATATCTTCCATCGCCGCGAGTACGCTGGTGGTGTCTCCGTCGCGCAATTCAATCGTAACGGCCAGATTCCCTTGTGCAACTTGGCGTGTCACTTCCAGCGTGTAGGCGGGTTCTCCCCCGAGCTGACGTTTAATGGTTCGGGTGATCCACCATGAGATCATCGCTCCCAGCGCCACAGAAAGCAGGGCGATGATGACCATCAGCGAGCCCGCGTTAGTGGCGTTTTTTAAAGACTGGTCGGCGATTTCAACGGTGAGCTTCTCTTGCCAGTTGACCATATCATTCAGGGCCTTGAAAACAGCATCTTGCTTAGCCCGCACGTCTGTTAATAACAGGTTTTGAGCCTCGCTGTTCTTGTTCGCCATTGCCAGCGTGATGGCGTTTGCCATGCTGCTGCTATAGGCCGGGCGTACGCGCTGGAGTTCGGCGACCAATTCCTGAGCATGTTTCTCGGCGGTACTATCATGTATTTTCGAGAGTAACGCGTTATTGCGGGAGATCATCTCCTCGATACGCGTTTTTTCTTCCTGCACTAGCCGATCGTCTTCCTGCATCGTCAGGTTTCTGACGGCGATCGCGTTGGTGTTTATGTTGTCTTTAAACTCTTGCATCATCAGGAGGTTGGTAATACGGACTTGCGACAGCACCTGGATGTTTTCCCCGAGCTTGTCTAACTGGATACGACCAAATATCGCTACCAGAAAACCGATGGCGATGACCAGAGTAAAGCCAGTCCCTAGCATTTTACCCAGGCTGCTATTTTTGATGAGATTCATTGTGTCCCTAATTATACGTTGAGAACGAATATGGTGAGTACTGGCATGCTATTTATGTGAAATCGACGTTGCGAAAACGTATTTATTTTGCAAATACCGTAGCGTTACGATTTTAAGTATCTTAGGTAAATCCTTTCCTTCAATCATTGCCCATTTCCTTTAGGCTATAAACGTATTCCGCGTTTACTGGTATCCGTCATGCACTTCGCTAAGTGATGTCTGTATCTGGTGCGGAGGAGCATAGAGTAATAAGAGAGAAATGATGGCGCAGGAGTATAAAAGGCGGCAGTAAAAGCCGCAATATCTCTATGGTTTAAAGGGAAAATAAACTGATACCCTGCTGTAATGTTAAATTGACAGTCATGCTAATAAACGTTGCAGTTATGATTTTTTGCTTATTTATTCAACCATAAAGAGGGGGGGTGTTTTTCATTCGTTACTTTTTTTGAACAACATGATGACTTTACCATCATATATTTGATGGTTTTATAATCGTAGATTGCCATTTCTTTTGTTCTTTATTGATTTTATTCTACCTCGATTAATATAAAGCCAATTGCTAATTTTTATTTTTCATTAATTGTTTTTCCCTATTGAAAACAGTAGCCGGTTTCTTCAATACGTGGCGGAAAAGTGCTGATGTGAGATATTCCTGTTAGAAAGGAATAAAAAAACCGCTGATCGATCAGCGGTTTTGCATGTCTTTTTACACCTTGCTAGAAGGTTTCCCAGTTCTGGTTATCGCTTTTTGTTCTGCCTTTAGGGCTTGCGAGAGAGAGCTTCGTGCTGGCGGGTCTTTTCAGCTCAGGTGTATTACGCTGTGACTGCCCGCTTTCAATAATGAAGACTCTCATCAGCTCTACCAGGTGAGCGGCCTGATCGCTCAGACTATCGGCGGCGGACGTGGATTGCTCAACGAGTGCCGCGTTCTGCTGGGTGACCTGATCGAGCTGGTTAATCGCCTCATGAATCTGCGAAACGCCAGACTCTTGTTCCTGCGTGGTGACGCCAATTTCGTTGATCAGATCGGCAACGTTGCGCGCCTGACGCACCAACTCTTCGATTGTCGTTCCCGCGTTGCTGACTAGTACGGAACCCGCCTCGACTTTCTCAACGCTGTGGCCGATCAGCTCTTTAATCTCTTTGGCGGCGGTGGCGGAGCGCTGTGCCAGTGAGCGAACCTCGCCTGCTACCACGGCAAAACCACGCCCTTGCTCACCGGCTCGTGCAGCTTCTACCGCGGCGTTGAGCGCCAGAATGTTGGTCTGGAAAGCGATACCGTCGATGACGCTAATGATGTCGCCAATTTTTTGCGAGCTGTCAGTAATCTCTTGCATGGTGACAACGATATTGCTGACGGCCTCGCCGCCTTTAGCGGCAGTATTACTGGCGGCTTGTGCCAGTTGAGCGGCGTTACGTACGGTATCCGAGTTCTGACGTACGGTTTGGCTCATCTCTTCCATGGACGCTGCGGTTTGTTGCAGGTTGGCGGCCTGTTCTTCCGTACGCTGGCTGAGATCGGTGCTGCCTGCGGCGATCTGTCCTGCTCCGGTCGCGATAGATTCACTGCTTTCACGTACCTGATCAACAATACCACTCAGGCTTTTGCGCATGTGGTTCATGGCGGACAACAGGCTGCTCGTGTCGCCTGCTGCCAACTCAATCGGTATGGCGAGATTGCCCTGTGCGATCTCCTGCGTCACCTGCGTGGCATAGGCGGGTTCACCGCCCAATTGCTTCTTGATGTGACGAGTAATCAGCCAGGCGATACACACACCAATCAATGAGGCGATGCCAGCCAGTATCAGCAGTGAATTGCCATCATAGTAGGACTCTTCAATCGCATTGGTTGCGATTTGCGTGGTGTAGTCTTTCTGCAACTGAATCATCGTGTTCAGGTTGTTAAAAAGCTTGGTTTGTATCGGCTCAAGCTGGGTTTTGACTAACTCGATGGATTCGGCCTGTTTATTGTTGAGGGACAGGGCGACTGACTGACGGCCCACGGTGGCGAATTCAGTGCGATTTTGCTGAAGTTCGCCCAGAATATTACGAACCTCTTTTGCCTGTACATTTTCTTCCAGTTGAGTGACGAGCTTTGCGTTTCTGGCGCTGGTGGCTTCAATCAGCTTTTGATTGTCCTCCAATACCTTTCTTTCCGTTGTGATAAGCATACGCAAAGTGGCTTTGATCGTGACGTTCAGGTTGTCTTTCAATTCTTGTAGCACGATAAGATTGGCAAGATGGTGTTTGGCAAGGTTGTCAGTCGTATTACCAAGGCCAACCAAATGCGTTCTGCCGAAGATAGCCACTAATAGGCCAATAATAATAACAATGGCAAAACCCGAGCCGACCTGAGTACCCAGTTTCATTTTTTTTGTACGCTGCATGTTATCCCCATGACTTATTGACAATATTTATTGTTATTAAGCAGATTTTCTTTTGCGCTACGGAAGTAATGTGCTGGCGCAGTCTCCGATCCTTTTGATGAATAACTGACCAGTCCATACTGGAATATCGGCATTTTTTGGGAAAACATTGATTTTAATTCTTGCTGCTGCGGCATGGCGCACAATGATAAGAAAAAGCAGAAAGTGTTGTGTGTGGGGGCTAGCGGTGGATAGGTGTGAAAGTAAACAGGGGGATGCACGATCCCCCTGCCTGAAATCAGAACTGTTCCCAGTTTTGGTTACTGCTTCCCGCGCTGCCTTTAGGGTTGGCGAGAGAAAGCTTTGCGCTGGTCGGTCTTTTCAGCTGTGGTGCAATACGCTGTGACGACCCACCTTCAACGATGAAGACTCTCATCAGCTCTACTAGGTGGGCAGCCTGATCGCTCAGACTATCGGCCGCGGAAGCGGATTGCTCAACGAGTGCGGCGTTCTGCTGGGTGACCTGATCGAGTTGGTTCACCGCATCATGAATCTGCGAGACGCCAGATTCTTGTTCCTGCGTGGTGACGCCAATTTCGTTGATCAGATCGGCAACGTGGCGTGCCTGACGCACTAATTCTTCGATCGTTGTTCCCGCATCGCTGACCAGTGCGGAACCTACTTCGACTTTCTCGACGCTGTGGCCGATCAGCTCTTTAATCTCTTTGGCGGCAGTAGCGGAGCGCTGTGCCAGCGAGCGAACTTCACCTGCGACTACAGCAAAGCCACGACCTTGCTCACCTGCGCGTGCGGCTTCCACCGCGGCGTTGAGCGCCAGAATGTTGGTCTGGAAGGCGATGCCGTCGATGACGCTGATGATGTCGCCAATTTTCTGCGAGCTGTCGGTAATTTCTTTCATGGTGACAACGATATTGCTGACGGCTTCGCCACCTTTAGCAGCGGTATGACTGGCGGCCTGTGCCAGTTGAGCGGCGTTACGTACGGTATCCGAGTTCTGGCGTACGGTTTGGCTCATTTCTTCCATAGACGCTGCGGTTTGTTGCAGGTTGGCCGCTTGTTCTTCCGTGCGTTGGCTAAGATCGGTGCTGCCTGCGGCGATCTGGCTGGCACCGGTCGCGATAGATTCACTGCTTTCGCGCACCTGTTCAACAATGCTACTCAGGCTTTTGCGCATACCGTTCATGGCTGCCAGCACACTGCGGTCATCACCGGAACGCAAGTTGACGGTTACCGCCAGATTTCCTTGTGCGACCGCTTGGGCGATCTGTGCGGCGTAGGACACTTCGCCACCCAACAAGCCTTTGATCGTACGAGTAATCAATACGGAAACCAGAATGCCAACGAGAACCGCAATCGCTGCGAAGAAGATCAGGGTGTTACCATCTGAGCGAGCTTCCTGCATGGCGCTTGTCGTCATCTCCATTGTCCGCTTCTTCTGCAATTCGGTCATGCTGTCCAGCGCGGCGAAAACGGGTGCCTGCGTAATTTGCATTTCATTGACCATGAGCTGCACGGCTTGCGCTCTTTCTTCGGCATTTTCAGATACGCCAAGTTCTACGGCTTTATTCACTGCGTCCCGATAGGCTGGGCGAGCCTGCGTCAGGCGGTCCAGCGAGTCGCGAGACTCTGCTTCAGACAGGTGAGAATACAGTTTGGTCAGGATGTCGGTATTGCGGACAATTTGCTGATCAATCAGGCGCTTTTCTTCCTGAATGCGGCTGCTGTCGCTTGTCAGGCCGATAGTACGCACTGAACGGGCCACGGCATCAAAACCGCTTTTGGCATCCTGTATCAGGATCAGGCTGGTCAGGTTTTTTTCGGACAGCGACTCAATATCTTCGCTCAGATCGAGCAGATGCACACGTCCCAGAACGGCGACCATCAAACCGATGATGATGACAGAGGCGAAGCCAGAACCCAGCATGGTGCCAAGCTTCATTTTTGCTAAAAAATTCATAGTGTTCCTTTATTATTTTTCATCGGCTGATGCAGGCTCATGCCGTATGGATTTGGCATCTTCTACTTCTACTTCCACGAGAGGTCAGGAATAAGGCGTATTTCCGATTACATCATGTATTGGCATGCGAACTTGTGTCGTGGTGATAAGGGAACGCGTGGTTTCTTACCCCGTATGGATTATAACGGCAGCGCTTGGATATTCAGATGTGGAATATAAGAATAAAACGGGCGTATTTTCTGGCATAAGGAGGAAAACCGCTGAGTGTCAGCGGTTTTCCGTGGCGGAACGCGGCGACGCTTACATGACCAACCAAAGCGCCCAAGTGAAAAGGAACCCAGCCAGTCCGAGGATCGTTGTCAGTACCGTCCAGGTGCGCAGGCCATCGGCGACGGACAACCCCAGATATTTGGTGACAATCCAGAAACCGGAGTCATTGACGTGCGACAGGCCTAATCCGCCAAAACAGGCAGCAAGCGTCACCAGTACCAGCTGCATTTGGTTCAGGCCACTGACGGCTTCACTCAGCAAGCCGCAGGTGGTAAGAATAGCGACGGTGGCAGAGCCTTGTGAAGCTCGTAGCGCCAGCGACAGAATAAACGCGGCAGGCACCAGCGGCAGGTGAATGCTGGTCAGCGTATCCGCCAGCGCTTTACCGATGCCCGACTCCACTAGCACTTTGCCGAATACGCCACCCGCACCGGTCACCATGATGACCATCGCAGCAGCAGGCATTGCATCGCCCATCACACCGCTGGCTTTTTCCAACGACCAGCCGCGACGCAGGGCAATCAGCCAGAACGCCAGTGCCAGAGCGATAAGCAGCGCTACGGCGGGAGATCCAACCAGCGACATGACGTTACGCACCGGATGTCCGGCAGGTAAAATGGTCGCAGACACGGTGCCGAGCATAATGATGGCGATAGGAATGGCGATCAGCGCGGCGATCAATCCAGCCGAAGGGGCAGACGCGGGTGCCGTGTCCGGCGTGCTGTCTTCCGGTTTCGCCAACTGTAACTGCTCTAACACTTCGACGGAAAGCGCATACTTACGGCGGTTCATGGCCTTGGCCGCCCAGTAGCTGATGATACCGACAGGAATCGACACCAGCAGGCCAATGATGGTCAGCCAGCCGATATCGGCATTCAACAGGCCAGCAGCGGCAACCGGGCCGGGGTGGGGCGGCAGTGCGACATGCACCGTCAACATCACGCCTGCGACGGGCAACCCGAATTTAATCGGAGAAACTTTAGCGACTTTCGCAAAGCCGTAAATAATCGGAGCGAGGATAATAAAGCCGACATCGAAAAAGACCGGAATACCCAGAATAAAGGCGGCGATGGTTAATGCTGCCACCATCAATCCCGGCCCCATTAATTGGGCAAAGCGGTGCGCTAAGGATTCCGCGCCGCCGGACACTTCGATCATTCTGCCGAGCATGGCACCGAGGCCGATAATAATTGCCACCGAGCCGAGAATACCGCCCATGCCGGAGGTAATCACCTTCATCACCTCAGCAGTCGGAATACCGGTTGCTAAGGCAACGAGTAAACTGACAACCAGCAGGGCGACGAAGGGCTGAATTTTAAATTTAATGACCATCAGCAGCAGGAGTAATACCCCGGCGATAGCGATGCAGAGCAAGAGCGAGGTGGCCATATTCTTATCCTCATTGACCCATTGTTTTCAATTCAGAGGCTGAAAGGTATTGGGTTATTGTTTTATTTGAAGAAAAGGGTGACCTGACTCCCGCATTGGAATAATGCGGGAATCTGATCTTTTCTTTTTTATTTATTCGCGTCTAACGAATATGTCTCTGGTGTTAATATTATTTCCTGGAATAAGTGAGTTAGTGTTTTTTCTCCAGCCAAGGTTTAGCCCAGCTCAATCCGTCTTCGGTTTTTCCACGCGGGTTATATTCACAGCCAATCCAGCCGGAATAATTCACGCGATCCAATTCGGCAAAGATGAATGGATAATTAATTTCCCCTTCATCGGGTTCATGCCGTGCCGGAACCGAAGCAATTTGAATATGTCCGATGCGGCCATCTAAATCGTGAATAATTTGCGTCAGGTTGCCATCGACAATTTGTGCATGGAAGAAGTCCAACTGAATATAAACATTCGGCCGGTCGATCAGATTGGCTAATTCCAGCGCCTGATACTGGCTGGCGAACAGGTAATTCGGTTTCACCTTCGCACTCAGTGCTTCAATCATGATATTGATGCCGTGCGGTGCGAATTTATCAGCCGCGTAGCGCAGGTTATCGATGAAGGTTTGCTGATAAGTGGCGCGATCTTCATCGGGCGGAACGACACCTCCCATCACTAGTACTGAAGGACAATTCAGCGCCAGTGCATATTCCAAGGCGTTATCGATGTCCCGACGGGCATCGTCAATGCGGTCGGGCAGGGCAGATACGCCCCATTCACCCGCGGCGATGTTGCCGGGCGCAGTATTGAACAACACCTGCTCCAGGCCATTTTCCCGCAGCTTTTCCGCCAGCAGCGGTGCCGGATATTCATAAGGAAACAGGTACTCGACCGAGGTAAAACCCGCATCGGCAGCGGCTTTAAAGCGATCGAGAAACGGAACGTCGGTAAACAGCATAGAAAGATTGGCAGCAAACTTAGGCATGGTTAACTCCATCGCTCAGTAAAAGGTGGCCTATCAAGAGAGTTCAGCAATATCGTCAGCGGTGAGATAGCGAATTTTTCGGTCACCGAGAATAAAAATCAGCTTGGCAGTTTCTTCCAGCTCTTCCATGTTGTCCGCCGCCGCACGCAGATCCTTGCCGGTGACAACTGGGCCGTGGTTAGCCAGCAAGAAGGCTTTATAACGCGAGGCTAGCTTCGCCAGATCTTCACCGAGCCGCGCATCGCCGGGGCGGTAATAAGGCACGACGGGTACTTTACCGACGCGCATCACCACATAGGGTGTGAACGGCTTGATGGCATCCTGCGTATCCAACCCTTCCAGACACGAGAGCGCCGTCAGGTAAGTGCTGTGCAGGTGAACGATCGCTTTGCATTCGGGATCGTTACGGTAAATCGACAGGTGAAAGCTGACCTCTTTCGACGGTTTATCCCCGGAGATCCACTCACCGTTCAGGCTGACTTTGGACAGCCGCTCGGCATCCAGTTCGCCGAGGCAGGATCCGGTCGGCGTTGCCAGCAATGTACCGTCATCCAGCAGACGGGAGAGATTGCCAGCAGAACCGGTGGCGTAACCGCGTTGGAAAAAGGATGCGCCCAGCTTGACCATTTCCGCGCGTGCTCGCTGCTCGCTGCTCAGTGCCGCTTCTGTACCGTTGTGATTTTCACTCATGCGGCAAACTCCTTTTGGGCGCGGGCAAAAAAGTCTTCATCGCCGAAGTTACCGGATTTCAACGCCAGCGAGAGCGGATGGTTGGTGGAACGCACCCACGGCACGCCGGGGGAAATGGACGGCCCGATATGGAACGCGTGAATGCCCAGCGTTTGCACCACGATGCTGGAGGTTTCACCGCCCGCGATGATGAAGCGCTGGAAGCCGTCTTGCTGAAGTTGGTGGGCGACGGCAGCAAACAGTTTTTCTACCGCCTGGCTACTGGCTTCTGCCCCCCAGCGCTGTTGAATCTGCGCCAGTTCATCGGGTGAAGAGGTGGCGTACAGCAGCGGCGCGAGTGCGTTGTCACGGTGTGCTTTCACCCAGTCGACGAGTTCCTGCACATAGGTTTGCTGAGCGTCATCGCTTTCTAAGCAGCGGGCGACATCAATGGCACGACCCGCCGCCTGTTTCAGATAGTGAGCGACCTGCTTGTTGGTCATCACTGAGCAGGAACCGGATAGCACAACGCCTGCGCCGGGCTGCGGCTTACCTGCCTCGGTTGCGGAACCGGTTTGTTTTGTTGAGTCTGCCAGTTGGCGCGCCAGACCAATTGCTAGGCCGGAACCGCCAGTGACCAGTTTCATGTCGTGCAGTGCTTCACCCTGTGTTAGCAGGTGTTGTTCGTTCAGCGTATCCAGCACCACATAGCGGATACCCTGTTCTTTCAACTGTGCCAGCCGCTGTTTGACGGCGTCTGCACCCTGATCCATCACGGCATATGGCACCAGCCCGCAGCGTCCGGCTGCTTGCTGTTCCATGACGCGCATCAGGTTGCTGTCAGTCATCGGCGTAACTGGATGGTGGCGCATTCCTGACTCGGACAGCAGTTGATCCATCACGAACAGGTGGCCCTGATAGACGGTTCTGCCATTCACCGGCAGCGCCGGAGAGATGATAGTTTGCGTTTCGCCAAGCTGCTCTAACAGCACATCGGTCACCGGGCCGATATTGCCTTTCGCAGTGCTGTCGAAGGTGGAACAATATTTAAAGTAGAACTGCTGGCAGCCCTGTTGTTGCAGCCACGCCAGTGCGTTAAGTGAATCCGCCACGGCCTGTTCCGCTGAGCATGAACGTGATTTCAGGCTAATGACGACGGCCTGTGTGTCGACCTTAAAGTCTGACGGCGGCACGCCGTTGAGCTGTACGGTCGGCAGCCCGTTGTTGACCAGAAAGCTGGCGATATCCGTAGCACCGGTAAAATCGTCGGCAATCACACCTAGCTTGATCATGGTGCCTCCTTCTTTTCCGGCAGCGTAATACCGTTGAAAATTTTGATGACTGCACTGTCGTCTTCTTTGCCGAACCCAGCGTTGCTGGCGGCGGTGAACATGTTGAACGCGGTAGAGGCCAACGGCAGCGGGAAATGGAGTGATTTGGCGGTATCGGTGACCAGTCCCAGATCTTTGACGAAAATATCAACGGCCGATTTCGGCGTGTAATCGCCATCGACAACGTGGCGCATACGGTTTTCAAACATCCAGGAATTCCCGGCAGCGTTGGTCACTACGTCGTACATGATATCCAGCGGGATATCGGCGCGAGCGGCCAGCGCCATCGCTTCTGCACCCGCGGCGATGTGTACGCCTGCCAACAACTGGTGGATAATTTTAACCGTTGCACCCAGCCCGATCTCTTCACCGATGCGATAGACCTTGCCCGCGACCGCATCGAGTACCGGTTTCAGCTTCTCAAACGCCAGATCGGAACCGGATGCCATCACCGTCATATCGCCTGCGGCGGCTTTCACCGCACCGCCGGATACCGGTGCATCCAGCATGATGAGCTGATGTTCGGCCAGGCGTTGCTCGATATTTTTGGCATCCTGCGCGGAGATCGTTGAAGACACCATGACCACGGTGCCGGGCTTGAGCTTAGCTGCGACCTGCGGCTCACCGAACAGAATCCCGTTCACCTGTGCAGCGTTCACCACCAGCAGTACCACGGCATCCAGCTTGTCAGCGAAAGCATCAATGCGCGTGTCAGTCTGCGCTGCACCCGCCTGACGTAACCTTTCGAGTGCCTGCGGATTGATATCGACGCCGTATGTCGTCAGGCCAGCGTTGATGCAGGACGCCGCAGCGCCAAAGCCCATGGAACCCAGACCGATAACGGCGACAGCATAATCAGAAGTCTTTTTCATCGTGGTTGCCTTGTTAAAATTAGTGATTTTTTGTTCTCTGGTGTTAAATATAAGGACTGTCAGAACAAATTGTGGTGATTTTTATCACATTAATTAACATTGGTGTCGTGATGATTCAGTGTAGTTGAACACCGTTTGCTGCGTGATTTTCATGATTATTTTTATTTATCAGATGATTATGTCTATTTCAGAGCTGGGGGATGATGAAAGCGGTCATGTCTGGCGTGGTTTGTGGCGTGAATTTATGGTAATTATCGTCATTAAACGGAGTGTTTCTCACAATCTTTACCAAACTGACTTTATCAGACCAGCATTATCAAACAGGGAACGGACAGCGTGATACCAGTAGAACGTCATCAACAGATTCTGGCGCTGATCGCCGAACGCGGCGCGGTAAGCATTAACGAGCTGACTGAGCGGCTGGGTGTGTCGCACATGACGGTGCGGCGCGATGTGCAAAAACTGGAGCAAGACGGCCTGCTGCTTAGCGTCTCCGGTGGCGTGCGTTCGCCCGAACGGCTGGCGATTGAGCCATCGCATCAGGATAAGTCCGGGATGTTCAGCCAGCAAAAAGCGGCGATGGGGAAACTGGCCGCGCAACATATCCCGTTGAATAGCTGCATTTATCTGGATGCAGGTACCACCACGCTATCGCTGGCGCGCGAACTGGCCGAGCGTGACGATCTCCTGATTGTCACCAACGATTTTGCGATTGCCGCTTTTCTGATTGAGTCCAGTCAGTGCCGTATGATCCACACGGGCGGCACGCTGTGTCGGGAAAATCAATCCTGCATCGGTGAAGCGGTGGCGCAGGCGCTGCGCAACCTGTTTATCGACATCGCCTTTATTTCTGCATCCTCATGGAGCCTGCGCGGGCTGTCCACGCCGAACGAAGACAAAGTGGTCGTGAAACGTGCGGCAGTAGAAGCCAGCAGAAAACGCGTCCTGCTGTGCGATACCTCAAAATATGGCCGCATCGCCACCCATCTCGCCACGCCGCTCAACGTCTTCGACAGCATCATCACCGACGACGGCCTGCCCGCCGCCGCCAAAGAGGCGCTAGGTAAAATGGGGGTGGAGGTGTTGGTTGCGGGGTGAGGAGGATAGCCAAATTGGGACGGCCTAACTATCGTCTTGAGTCCAATGTGGAAATAAACGTATTATCGTGATGTCGTTAATTAAATAAACTCATGAAAAACAAAGGAATGTAAATAATGAGCGTGCGTAGTGAAATTATTGATGGCCGACAAGCCTCTGGTGTGACATATGGGTTGATTTATACCGAGGTGCTAGGTTGGATTGATTTAGGCCATGCGAAAGGGGACGACATTAAGGATATTATTCAACAAATGTATGTCGGAGAGAATACTGAAGACGGAATGCCATACTACGATGTGACCTATAAACAAGGCATGATTGGGCTCAGAAGAAGTGTCACTATCAACCGGTTTATTAAATGGCGGATAAAAAAGGAAGGTCTCTTCAAGAAAGACATCGCATTGCTCTTGCTATGATGCTCACCGTTGCGAAACGGTTTGAATCTATGCAGGCCTCTTTTCCATTCAATTTAGTTACAGATAGCGGATTTAGTGGGGAAGATCTTGTTTCAGATTTATTAGGTTTTTACCGAGTGGTTTCTACTCCTAACCCTTTTTATTTATTACGGCCAGTGAGTAAAGAAGAAGCATTAAAACGATGGGATTTTTATGGCCCTATCGGAAATTTCAAAAATATAGGATTCCGCCCTATTTTATTTCCAGACCCTGAGAAGATGCCGCATGCTCAACCTCGATTGGGGTATCTCCCCTCTTTTATGCAAACAATACAACCCTATAATGATTTTAAGTCAGGAAACGTAGGTATTGCATCCTACGATGGTACTGAAATCATAACGCATTTCTTTGAATAAAATGAAAAAAAAGATAATTATATTACTCGCCGTATCGATCCTAATTGCCTTGCCGATTATCTATTATTGGCCTGCCATGGTTATTCTGACGGAGGGGAGTTCTCGCTACACGGAACAGGACACCCGACGATATGAAATGCTGACGGACGAGATCATTAAAAATTGCCCGCGTATTTCTTCTGTCTATGATTTTGGCTATGCAACGGTCGATGGCCCTGCGTTGGAAGTCAGCAATATTACGTTTCAAAATACCAATGATGCGACAAATATACGCGCTTATTTGAAGTCGCTTGGTTTTACCCTGAGTTATACAGACACGACGGGTGAGTATTGGAAGTCTACGGATTCAGATAAAACGGTACATATAGGAATCATCAACGATCCGAAAACCGTTATCGTTGATGTCATACGAAAATAGCCCTGAATAAAGCAGCAAGCGCGTTTGAATGTATGGTGATGTTCCGGTGTGTAGCATTTTTGTACACATCATGTATAGTTGTATAGATATTCACTACACAGGCATGATGATGAAACCTGAAACCAAAGAAGCGCCAATCAATATTCGAGCCAAAGCCTCCCAGCGGGACTTGATCGATATGGCTGCAAACCTTGTGTCAAAATCACGTACCGATTTTATGCTTGAAGCAGCCTGCCGCGAGGCGCAGGACATTTTGTTGGATCAACGTTTGTTTATTTTGGATAACGAACAGTTTGACGAATTTTTGGCCGAGTTGGATGCGCCTATCACCGCAGAGCGTCAGGCTCGCATTAACGATCTGATGAGCCGTAAATCGCCATGGGAATAACTGCACCAGAGCCATTATCTTCCAGCCATAACCTTGCTGAATTTTGCAGCCAAGAACCGAGCTTGAATGAATGGCTAAAAAAGAAAGCGCTAAAAAATCATAGTGCAGGGATTTCTCGTGTATATGTCATTTGCGCTGAAGGCACCCATCAGGTGATTGGATATTATTGTTTATCAACAGGTAGCGTTCAGAGAAATACAGCGCCTGGTGCATATAGGCGTAATGCCCCCGAATCACTACCGGTCATTGTCCTTGGGCGACTTGCCATTGATCAAGCGTATTCTGGTAAAGGTTTGGGTGTGGCTTTATTAAAAGACGCAATATTTCGGACAGAGAATATTGCTTTGCAAGTGGGAGTGAGAGCATTAGTTGTTCACGCTCTGGATGAGAACGTGCGCAATTTCTACCTTAAATTCGCCTTTGATCCCTCGCCAGTGCAGCCCCTGACACTACTCTATCCAATTAAAATTTAGAACTTTCTCCCCTTTCCTTGTCATTTTCCCGTCATCTTCCAGTTATTTTTCTGTCATGCGCCCGTGTCATGTTTACCTTCGCATAAAAAACGCCGTGATGATGGCGAACTTAATTGATTGCAGGAGACAGGCATGTTCAACAACACAATTCGTAAAACACATGCTATTCGCACCGCAGCGGCGTGTGTGGCATTCGCGCTGATGAGCGCCGGTGCGCAGGCCGCGACAGACATTCCTTTCTGGCATTCCATGGAAGGCGAGTTAGGGAAAGAAGTAAATTCTCTGGCTGACCGTTTTAATAAAGAACACACCGATGTAAAAATTGTACCGGTCTATAAAGGCAACTACGAACAGAATCTGGCTGCCGGGATTGCGGCCTATCGCGCTGGAAATGCGCCCGCTATCTTGCAGGTCTATGAAGTCGGTACTGCCACTATGATGGCAAGTAAAGCCATCAAGCCAGTCTATGAAGTCTTCAAAGACGCTGGCATTAATTTCGATGAGTCGGTGTTTGTACCGACTGTCTCCGGTTATTACACCGATGCGAAGAGTGGTCACCTGCTGTCGCAGCCGTTTAACAGCTCGACCCCCGTGCTGTACTACAACAAAGATGCCTTCAAGAAAGCTGGTTTAGATCCAGAACAGCCGCCGAAAACCTGGCAGCAGATGGCTGACTACACCGCCAAATTGCGTGCTGCTGGTATGAAGTGTGGCTACGCTAGCGGCTGGCAGGGCTGGATTCAGATTGAAAACTTCAGCGCCTGGAACGGTCTGCCTGTGGCGACCAAGAATAACGGTTTTGACGGCACCGATGCGGTGCTGGAATTCAATAAACCTACGCAGGTCAAGCATATCCAGCTGTTGCAGGACATGAACAAGAAGGGTGATTTCACCTACTTCGGGCGTAAGGATGAGCCGACCGAGAAGTTCTATAACGGCGAATGTGCGATGACGACCGCATCTTCTGGCTCGCTGGCGAACATTCGGGAGCATGCCAAGTTCAACTATGGTGTCGGTATGATGCCGTATGACGCCGATGCGAAAGGCGCGCCACAGAACGCCATTATCGGCGGAGCCAGTCTGTGGGTGATGGGCGGTAAAGATGCTGCGACCTACAAAGGTGTTGCTGAGTTTATGCAATTCCTGGCGAAACCAGAAAATGCTGCTGAATGGCACCAGAAAACGGGTTACCTGCCGATCACCACTGCGGCGTATGAGCTGACGCAGAAGCAGGGCTTCTATGAGAAAAACCCAGGTGCGGATATCGCTACGCGTCAGATGCTGAACAAACCACCGTTGCCGTTCACCAAAGGTATGCGTTTGGGCAATATGCCGCAAATCCGTACCGTCGTGGATGAAGAGTTAGAAAGCGTATGGACAGGCAAGAAGACGCCACAACAGGCGTTGGATAGCGCGGTAGAACGCGGTAACGCGCTGCTGCGTCGCTTCGAGCAGTCAACGAAGTAATACGCTGCTGTTGAGTCATACCGGGCCGAAAGGAATCGGCCTGTTTCTTTTCTGTTTGCAATGAGTTACCGCATGACATCATCCCGCCCCGTTTTTCGCAGCAGCTGGTTGCCCTACGTGCTGGTGTTGCCTCAACTGCTGATTACCGTGATTTTCTTTATCTGGCCTGCCGGTCAGGCGCTGTGGTATTCGGTGCAGAATCTGGATCCGTTTGGGCTATCCAGCGAATTCGTCGGCATGGAAAACTTCCGGCAGCTGTTCAATAACCCCTACTACCTCGATTCGTTTTACACCACGCTGATATTCAGCTTTCTGGTAGCTGGGTTTGGCATGCTGATTTCACTCTTTCTGGCCGCGCTGGTGGACTATGTGATCCGTGCCAGCCGTCTGTATCAGACCTTGATTATTCTGCCTTATGCCGTGGCACCCGCTGTCGCCGCCGTGCTGTGGATGTTTCTGTTTAACCCTGGACTCGGGTTGATTACCCACTTCCTCGGGCTGCTTGGTTATACGTGGAATCACGCGCAGAACAGCGGACAGGCGATGTTTTTAGTCGTACTGGCATCGGTGTGGAAACAGATTAGCTATAACTTCCTGTTCTTCCTCGCTGCGCTGCAATCGATCCCCCGTTCGCTGGTGGAAGCGGGTGCGATTGATGGTGCAGGGCCGGTGCGACGGTTCTTCAATCTGGTGCTGCCGATGATCTCGCCGGTGAGCTTCTTCCTGCTAGTCGTCAATCTGGTGTATGCCTTTTTCGATACCTTCCCAATTATCGATGCCGCGACGGCAGGCGGGCCGGTGCAGTCGACAACTACGCTGATCTACAAGATTTATCGCGAAGGCTTTGCAGGGCTGGATCTGTCCAGTTCGGCGGCGCAGTCGGTGATCTTGATGCTGCTGGTGATCGGGTTGACCGTTATTCAGTTCCGTTTTGTGGAGCGGAAGGTGAATTATCAATGAAGGTGAATCTATGAAGGTCAACGGCAATGATTGAGAATCGTCGCGGGTTAGATATTTTCAGCCACGTCATGCTGATCGTCGGCATCCTCGCCGTATTGTTCCCCCTGTACGTGGGGTTTGTGGCCGCCACGCTGGATAATCAGGAAGTCTTTCAGGCTCCGATGACGCTCATCCCCGGTTCACACCTGTGGGAAAACCTGCGTTATATCTGGCTGCACGGTGCAGGCAACAACACCACACCGTTCGGGCTGATGCTGCTCAATAGCTTCGTCATGGCACTGGCGATCACGGTAGGCAAAATTACCGTATCGATCCTATCCGCTTACGCCATCGTTTATTTTCGTTTTCCGCTGCGTAACCTGTTCTTCTGGATGATTTTCCTGACGCTGATGTTGCCGGTGGAAGTACGTATTTTCCCAACAGTGGAAGTGATCGCGCGGCTGGACATGATGGACAGCTACACGGGTTTAACGCTGCCGCTGATGGCGTCGGCGACTGCAACTTTCCTGTTCCGCCAGTTCTTTATGACGCTGCCGGATGAACTGATGGAAGCGGCACGTATCGATGGCGCGAGCCCGATGCGTTTCTTCTTCGACATGGTGTTACCGCTGTCGAAGACCAATCTGGCGGCGCTGTTCGTGATCACGTTCATCTACGGCTGGAACCAGTATCTGTGGCCGCTGCTGATCGTCAGCGATGCCAATCTGGGCACTGCGGTTGCGGGGATTAAAAGCATGATTGCCTCCGGTGATGGTGCGACTCAGTGGAATCAGGTGATGGCCGCGATGCTGCTAACTATGCTGCCGCCGCTGCTGGTGGTGCTACTGATGCAGCGCTGGTTCGTTCGCGGTCTGGTCGACAGCGAAAAATAAATAGGTCATACCGTTGGTAAACCTCTTCATAGAATGAGAACGGTGATAATGGGATAGAAGAGTAAAGCGTTTGCGCCATGGACAAAAACGTCAGGAACGTTTTTGAACGTCGCTTGCGACGGCCCTGAAAGGGGGAATCTCAGGGATGAGATTCATATCCGCGCAATCCGAGCGTACAGGGATGTATTCACAGCGTCTTTACGATCTACCCATTACCACCGCACCGCTCGTCAGGTTTAGCAGCGATTTATCGAGACGAATTTCGGAAACGCTTATGGCATGTTTAAAACTTCAGGCCGTCACCAAGTCTTACGATGGCAAAACACAGATTATCCAACCTATCGATCTGGACGTTGCGGATGGCGAATTCGTCGTGATGGTGGGACCGTCGGGCTGCGGAAAATCGACGCTGTTACGCATGGTGGCAGGCCTCGAACGCACCACCAGCGGCGATATCTACATTGATAACCAACGAGTCACCGATCTGGAACCGAAAGATCGCGGAATTGCGATGGTGTTCCAGAACTACGCGCTTTATCCGCACATGAACGTGTTCGACAATATGGCTTACGGACTGAAAATTCGTGGTTTCGGCAAGACGCAGATTCGTGAGCGTGTGGAAGAAGCGGCACGTATTCTGGAACTAATGCCGCTGCTGCAACGTAAACCGCGTGAGCTATCGGGCGGTCAGCGTCAGCGCGTGGCGATGGGACGGGCGATTGTGCGTGAACCCGCGGTGTTCCTGTTTGATGAGCCGCTATCGAATCTGGATGCCAAACTGCGCGTACAGATGCGGTTGGAATTGCAGCAACTGCACCAACGCCTGAAAACCACCAGCCTGTACGTCACGCACGATCAGGTCGAAGCTATGACGCTGGCGCAGCGCGTCATCGTGATGAATAAAGGTATCGCTGAACAAATCGGCGCACCGGCTGATATTTACCGCCGTCCAGCATCGCTGTTCGTCGCCAGCTTTATTGGTTCACCGGCGATGAACTTGTGGGCAGGACGCATTAGCGATGACGGTTGCCGCTTTGAAATCGGTGAAGACATCGCGCTGGCGCTGCCTGAACCGAAGCCGCAATGGCGCGGTAAAGCATTGACGCTGGGGGTTCGGCCGGAGCATATTCAACTGGCAACGCGTGAAACCGGTGGTATCCCGTTGCAGATCTCAACACTCGAACTGCTGGGCGCGGACAATTTAGCGCACGGCAAGTGGGGCGGGCAAAACGTGATTGTGCGGCTCTCTTATGAGCACTGTCCCGCCATCGGCTCGACGCTTTGGCTGCATTTGCCGACGTCATCATGGCACCTGTTTGATTCGCAAAGCGGATTACGGATGGAATAATGGAAACAATCTGGCCTTACCCAGCCATTGTCGCTCATCGCGGCGGCGGTTCACTGGCTCCAGAAAACACGCTGGCGGCGATTGATGTCGGTGCCAGCCTCGGTCACAAGATGATCGAGTTTGACGCCAAGCTGTCGCAAGACGGCCAGATTTTCCTCTTACACGATGACACACTTGAGCGTACCAGCAACGGCTGGGGTATCGCGGGAGCGTTGTCGTGGGACAAACTGGTCGGGCTGGATGTCGGCGGCTGGTACGGTCACAAATTTGTCGGAGAACGCCTGCCGCTGCTATCGGAAGTGGCAAAACGCTGTGTGCAGTACGGCATGGCGGCCAATATTGAGATTAAACCCACCACTGGATATGAAACTGAAACTGGGCGCGTGATTGCGCTGGCAGCACGTCAGCTATGGGCCGACCATCCCGCCGCGCCGCTGCTGTCCTCGTTCTCTATCGACGCCCTGGAAGCGGCACAGCAGGCAGCACCGGAACTGCCGCGTGGGCTGTTGTTGGATGAATGGGAAGAGGACTGGTTGGCGTTAACGCAGCGTCTAGGCTGTGTGTCCATCCACCTGAATCACAAACTGCTGACGGCAGAACGTGTTGCGGCGCTGAAAGCCGCAGGTTTGCGCATTCTGGTTTATACCGTTAACCAACCTGATCGCGCGCAAACTTTGCTGGATTGGGGCGTTGACTGCATCTGTACTGACCGGATAGATTTAATCGGGGCACACTTCGCGACCGGCTGAGGTCTGCCTTTATACCCGTCATACTTCAAGCTGCTTGTGCGTTGTCTTCTCTTGCTCACCCCAGTCACTTACCTGAGTAAGCTCCTGGGGATTCACGCGATTGCCGCATTACAAGGCCATAAATGAGCCTTGCCCTAGCGGGCCAACGCATAACGTTGTTCAAAACGCTAACGTTTTGTCACGCAACTCGAATTATTTAGGGTATACCCCGCATTATCTTTAATCTTTATTGCGGCGGACCTTCTTTCTGACTCGGTGCCGGTAATAAGGAAGTGGCTTCATGCCCGCATTTATTGTTTCGCTTTGGCACCAGATTTTTCTGTCGTTACCCCTTTTTGTTCTCATTGCACTCGGCTATAGCCTGATTCGCTACGGTAAATGGCCGACCACCGTCACCGACGGCATGACGCGCTTTGTCTTCTCTGTGGCAATGCCCGCGATGCTGTTCCGCCTGATGTCGGATTTCTCCAAACGCCCGGTGGTGGATGCCCGGCTGCTGATCGCCTTTTTCGGCGGCTGCTTGCTGGTGTTTGTCCTCGGTCGCATTGTGGCGCGTAAAGTCTTTCATCTCGACGGTGTCTCCGGCTCGCTTTTCGCGCTGAGCGGCATCTTCTCCAACAACGTAATGCTGGGGCTGCCGATTGCCACGCTGATGCTAGGTGAAGAGGCGATCCCGTCCGTCGCGCTGGTCGTGGTGTTTAATGGGCTTATTCTGTGGACGCTGGTAACGGTGTCAGTGGAATGGGCGCGTAACGGCGCGCTGTCGCTACAGGGCTTTACCAAAACCGCGCTGGGTGTGCTGAAGAACCCGCTGATTATCGGCATTCTGTCCGGTACGGTATTCAGCCTGACGGGTCTACCGCTGCCGTCGTATGTTGACCAGCCGCTTGCCATGCTGGGGCAGATTGCCGCACCGCTGTCGCTGGTGGCGCTGGGAATGGGGCTGGCAGAATACCGCGTGCGTGATGGTTGGCAGATCAGCACCGCGATTTGCACCATCAAACTGCTGGTCCAGCCGCTGGTGATCTGGGGGATTGCGGTTGCACTCGGCCTGCCGGAAATGGAGACGCGTGCGGTCGTGCTGCTGGGGTCGATGGCGGTGGGCGTCAACGTCTACCTGATGTCACGCCAGTTTAATGTGCTGGGCGGCCCGGTGGCATCAAGCCTATTGCTATCAACGGCGATGGCGGCATTAACCACGCCGTTGATTCTGACGCTGATGGGTGTGCGGTTATAGGCCGCCACTGTGGTATCAAGGATTCGGCTTAATCGGCGGTGGCGGCGTGGTTCTCTGCGACCGCTGTAAATCCTGCTGTAACTGCTGTTGGCGTTGTTGCTGCAACTGCTGATTACGCTGCTGGAGCTGCTGATTCAACTGTTGTTGCTGCAACTTCTGGCTCTGCTGCATATTCTGCTGCAACTGTTTCTGACTGCTGATGCCGCTTTCAAACTGCTGCTGAGGCGTAGGCGCTTGCGTTGCGTTGGCGCTCGCCAGAAGCGGCAGGCAGAACAGTGCGGCACAGGCTAATAATGTCTTAGGGTGTTTCATTAAACCTCCACACAGGCTGTATGCCTGCATCGTGTTTTCATCAGTACATTACCCTGACGTGTTTCCTTAAGTGTAATCGCTGCGAATGAAAACGTCGTGCGAAGTAAGCTGATGCTGATTATTTAAGCTCATTTTTAGGAGAAACACGGGGATGAGGTTCCCGCAGGGATACCTCGCCACGTGGTCGATCCGTGTATCTTGGTTCTTAAACGATCGACATGAGTGCAGAATCATCCGCATTCCTGTGCGCCTTGCTTTTGGGCACGTGCTGGGAATGCGTTATACTGCGGCGGAATTTTTCTTCGTGGTTGACGCTATCTCATGTTCCATATCGCGCTCTATGAGCCTCAAATTGCACCGAACACCGGCAATATTATCCGACTGGTTGCCAACAACGGCTGTACGCTTCATTTGATTGAACCGCTGGGGTTTGATTTTGAAGAGAAGAAACTGCGCCGCGCAGGGCTGGATTACCACGATCTGGCGAACGTCAGTCGTCATAAAAACTATCAGGATTTTCTGGCTGCGGTTCCCGGAAAACGTATTTTCGCCTGTACCACCAAAGGCAGCCGCCCCTACGATCAGCCGACCTACCAGCCGGGCGATGTGTTGCTGTTTGGATCGGAAACGTCCGGCCTGCCAGACGAGATTCGCAACGGCTTCGAGTCAGATTTCCGTATCCGCATTCCCATGCAGTCCGACAGCCGCAGCCTGAATCTGTCCAATGCGGTGGCGATCATCAGCTATGAAGCCTGGCGGCAAAATGGCTTCGGCAGTTGCCAGTAGTTATCTGTCGTGATCGGTAGCTACATATCGTCACTCAGCTAGACGGCTGCGTGATGGCGATGCCTTCGACGGCTGATTTACTAAAAACACCACTTCCCCACGATAATACGGTGAAGTGGCAAGGCGCTGCTGCCACTGCTTTTCCCATTTGCCGTTTTGCACCAGCCCTATCCGGAAAGGGAGCGTTAGCTTCATCAGGGCGGGTAAGTATTCGGCGTAGTTGGTAATGGTGTTGCGCCCCTGATAGGTCTGCACCACCACTTCATCCAGTTTGCCCTGCAAGCGGTTCAGTGTGGAGACATCTCCGGTTTTCGACCAATCGAGCAACCCTGTAATGCTGAGCTGACACTCTTCGGGTAAACGCTCGCGCAACTGCGTCAGAAACGCGACGTAGCCAGCTAATTGATAGCTTTTCGCGTCAAAATCGATCTGAATCCCGACAACCTGATTACCGTGGCGCTGCCACTTTTCCCGTAACTTTAGCATCCGGTTCAGGTGACGATCGGAAAGTTCCAGCGTGGTCATCCGGAAAGCCAGCCAGATGCGGTTAACGCGCAGCTGGCTGGGTGGGATACCCTGACGCAGAAAAACGACCTTGCCCTGACGGCGGGCGATTTCTCCCTGATGCAGATACAGCGTCTGTGCCTGATGCAGAATCGGCTGTGGTCGCACGGCTGCCCACAACCAGAAATCCTGATAGCGTGTCGCGTCGACGATGGGATGCGCAGCGTTGACGGTTGAAGGCTCAGCGTTAACGGAAGTGGCCTGAGTACAGAACGAAAGCAGGCAGGCCAGCACAATTAACGGCGTTACCAGTAATAATCGAGCTTTTCTGCCCACTCGCTGCCTTTGTACTTGGTTTTCAATTGGGTAAACCAGGCTTTGCGAGTTGCCTTACTGATTTCCTGTGGGCCACAGTCGTTATAGCCGCTTGGTGCATAGCAGTAGACCGCGCGGTACAGGGCATAGGTTTTGTCTTCCGGCGGCGCTTTTGGATCGGCGATCACCCGCACATAACCATCCAGACGATTATATTCGGTGTCAGCAAACTGGGCGGGCGCATTGGTGAGCCCGCTCAGCATATTGCTTTCGCCCCAGTCGAAGCCCACGCTGTTATTGGTGCGCAGGAAAAACTCGCCGAGGCAGTTAATCGCACGGGCATCATTGGGGCGTTGGTTCAGCGTCGTGACCACATTATCCAGTGCCGGACATTGGTAGCCTTCCTCTGTGTCGCTGCCGTCCCAGTCAAATGCCGTCAAATCTTCCTGATTCCAACTCTGGTTTTCGCTGCTAACCAGCGGCGCGATGTCTTTTCTTAACTGAACATCGTTGAGATAGCTGGCGTAATCACCGTGGGTTAGGGATTTGGTTAACAGCGTATGTAGCGCGATAGCCCGTTCTTCATGGGTTTGCTGTGAGCCCGTTTGCTGACGGAGCAGATCGGCGTTGGCGCTGATTTTCAGCACCGCAGAACGAAAACGCAGATTCTTCACCGGACTGTCAGCGGTAAATACGCGCTCTGGGTGTCCCGCTTTGACCAGCGTTTCCGCGAGTGCCAGCTGTAGGAACTGGTTTTGGCTATATCCCATATTACGCGTTAACAGCTGACGCCAATGCGCTTCAGCCTCGTCCCAACGCTCCAGACGCACCAGCGCCCGACCACGTAATACTTGCAGGCTAAAACGCACGGTATCTGTGAGATCGCCCGCCTGTGTCGCGGGAACGCTGTTAACCACGGCAGCGTAATCTTTTTGACCATAAAACAGCTGTGCTGCCTGAAGGTAGCTGAATGCTTCCTGCATATTGTCTTGCTCAAACAGCGGTTTCTGCGCGGCCAGCTCATCGGTGGATAACGCGGGCAATGCCATCCATCCCTCATCGGAACGCAAGCGCTTGAGATCTTGCACCATCGTCAACGGCGCGCTGCCCGGGGCGCTGGTGAACTGCCTGTTTTCCAGCAGCTTGTTGTCGATCTCGTCACTCAATTCAAGGAGAGTTTCGATGTCGGAGGTGTTATTCAACTCGTGTTGGTATGTTTTTGCTAAGGCATTCACATCGTCGATTATCCAGTAAGCGCGGCGGTATAACCCGTTGGCGGATTCGATGTATTGCCCGTCTGGATACTGTTTCAGATAGTCGCCAATATGCTGAATAGCCAGCTGTGCAGCGGTTTTATCGGCTTTGCTGGCATCGAACATGTTGTATTCATCTAACGCATTTTCCATGGCTTTATTGATTGCCACGCGAATCAACATATAGCGCGAGGTTTCCGCAACCCACGGCTGTGGTGAAGACGTTAACGCCTGAAAGTCGCTTTCTGCCTCATCAAAGTGACCCTGATAAAACGCTAGAATCGCGAACAGATACTGATTGAATGCGCCGACGTGTCCTTCGTCTGGCAGACTTGCAAGACCCTCACCCAGTGCCTCTTTGGTATACTGCGCATTGAGGAGATTTACCCGCTGATGTGCCAGCAACGTGCGCTGTTCCTCGGTGAGCTGTTTGTCTGCCAACAGGACGTCAAAAAACGCTTCCAGCGTGGAGAGTGCATTGGAAATATGTCGTCCTTCGTTGTCGTCAGGCGAAAACGTGGAGAGCGTACCCTGAACGGACAAGGGAAGGTTCAGTTGCTTCGCTTTGTTGAGCGTCGAGAGATAAGGAGCATCAGCCGTGACATCCTCTCCTGACTCTGACGTCTGAGGTGTTTCCGTCGCCGCAATCCCCATGACCCGGTAGGCAGTGAAAGGATCGATACGTGAACGCGTTTGATCGGGCAACGGATGGGGTAACGGAAGCGACATGTTATGAAGGCGGCTTTGCAGCAGCATCAGGTTAGCGCGTGTATCATTGCCTGGCTGCAAATAGGGCAGGGCGGATACGCCACATTCCGAGTCGGAAAAGCCGCAAACTCCATCGCTGGAACTGAATGCCTGACTGCTCATTAACGCGGTCAGTACGCCAGCCAGCAGCGTTACTCCTTTCATGGTTAGTATCCTTCATTCAACACGGTCTTGCCTGTTTTCGGCATGAGTGACGATTACTCTACGCAATCGCGTAAAAAACTCAATGCAGAGAAGATAAACAGAACGTGACAGGTGCCCGTGCGGGCACCTGAGAGGATGTGGCGGTAGGAACGATTTTGCCTGACTTACCGTTGATGCAACGGTAGCCAGATGATTAAGCGTAACCCACCTAGCGGGCTGTCTTCCGCTTTTACCCAGCCTTTGTGCTGCATAATGGCGGTTTCCACAATGGCGAGCCCTAAACCGCTTCCGCCAGATGCGCGGTCACGTGCTTCATCCGTACGGTAGAAGGGGCGGAAAATCTGTTCACGATCTTCCGGGCTGACACCGGGGCCATCGTCATCCACTTTGATGGTGATGCCCTGATTATCCACTGAGAAGGCCACTTCGATGTGATTGTGAGAATAACGCAGCGCGTTACGCACGATATTTTCCAACGCACTGTCGAGTGACGCAGGGTTACCAAAGAGTGTCCACGGTCCCGGAGGATAAGGTACTTCCAGCGTTTTCCCCATTTGCTCGGCTTCAAAGGCGGCATCATCCAGCACATTGCCCCACAGTTCATCGGCACGCAGGAACTCACGGGTCAGTTCGTTCTTGTGTTGATTACGTGAGAGCACCAGCAGATCGTTAATCATGCTGTCGAGCCGCTGAGTTTCCATCTCAATGCGGTTCAGCTCATTACCTTCACCCTGACGCCGACGCAGCAGCGCCGTTGCTAGCTGCAAGCGTGTCAGCGGCGTACGCAGCTCATGAGAGATATCCGACAGCAGCCGTTGCTGTGCCGTGACCATCCGTTCCAGCGCGCTGACCATCTGGTTAAAGCTCACGCCCGTTGCCAGAAACTCCTGCGGGCCGGACTCTAACTCAGGGTGTTGGCGTAAGTTGCCTTTGGCGACTTCGTCGGCAGCATGCTTGAGCTTACGCGCGGGTTTTGCCAGACTCCAGGCGAGCCAAAGCAACAGCGGTGAACTGATCAGCATGGTGAAGATAAGCAGCAGTAAAGGACGGTCAAACAGCAGACTAATGAAATCTGACTGCGGACTGCTGGCAGGACGAATCAGGTAAAGCTGGTAGTTGTCATCACCATCGCGGATCGCAAAAGGACCGAGAAGCTCAATGCGGCCGTAATTTTTCTTTTGCGGGTGGTCGGCGTTATCCGACAGCCCGATAAAATTACGCACAATCGGTGTTTCATGCTTTTCTGCGCCGAAAATACGACCTTCGCTGGTGACCAGAAAAAGACGTTGTCCCGGCGGAGCCCACTTTTCCAGCACCCAGAACAGCCGCAACCACCAGCGCAGATCGTTGGCTGGTGTGTTGGCGAGGTCTGCTTCAATGTGCTGTTCCAGCATGATGCCCTGCCGCTGCTCATTTTCCAGCAAGGCGGTAAGCTGGCGCGAGTCCAGCTTGGGCACCATCAGAACCAGCATGAGTACCAGCGCCAGCGTTAACCAAAAAATGGCAAAGATACGGGCGGTCAAACTATTGATCATGCAGCCGATACCATCAAATAGCCTCGTCCACGCAGCGTTTTAAACCAAGGTAAGCCATCCTTACGTTCTGGCAATTTACGCCGCAGGTTCGAGATATGCATGTCGATCGCACGGTCAAACGGCGTCAGTCGTTTCCCCAGCACTTCCTGACTTAAATGCTCGCGCGAAACCACCTGTCCCAGCCGCTGTGCCAGCAGATAGAGCAGCGTGAATTCCGTGCCTGTCAGGTCCAGCACGATATCGTCAAAGCTGGCTTCCTGCCGTCCGGGGTTCAGACGCAGGCCATCGACTTCCAGCGTTGGCGCACTGTTATCGCCCGCCTGCTGTTGATCGGTCCAATTAGAACGACGGAGAATTGCGCGAATTCGCGCTACCAGCTCCCTGTCGTTAAAAGGCTTCGGCAGATAATCATCTGCACCCAGTTCCAGACCAAGAACGCGATCCAGTTCGCTGCCGCGGGCGGTCAACATGATGACCGGTGTTTGATGCTGCTGTCGTAGTTCTTTTAATGTGTCGATACCGTTTTTCTTCGGCATCATCACATCCAGTAATAACAGATCAATGGTGTTATCTAATATCTGTAACGCCTGTTCGCCGTCGTAGGCGACAACGACGTTAAAACCTTCCATTTCGAGCAATTCTTTCAATAAAGATGTCAGCTCTCTATCGTCATCAACCAGCAGAATTTTATTCATGTTTTCTCTACCTCCAAGGGCAAAATACGACATAGATTAGCGCTATTCCATGACTTTACGTAGTTTTACATCCTCTGACGCATGTTTGCAGCAAGATGCGTAGACTCATGCTCATTGATTCACAAAATGACGTACCGCTCTGGAGAGTTATTGATGCAACAGTTCGCAACCTTATCTCTTGCTTCACTGCTTATGTTAGGCACTTTTACCGCCTTTGCAGCAGAAAGTGGAGACGCTCCGGCGAGCGGCTGGCATATCGATGATTCCGCCACAAAAGGCGCATCCGGCCAGCAAGGTATGTTCGATGGCGTGAGGCTGACTGAGCAACAGCGCCAGCAAATGCGCGATTTGATGCACCAGAGTCGTCAGGACAAGCCGGCGTTTAACACCGAAGATGTTAAAGCCATGCATAAGCTAGTGACGGCGGAAACGTTTGATGAAGCAGCGGTGCGAGCGCAGATAACCCGAATGATGAGTGTGCAGATTGAGCGTCAGATTCAGATGACCCGAGTGCGCAACCAAATGTATAACCTGCTGACGCCAGCGCAGAAAGAGATCTTAGAACTGAAGCATAAGCAACGCATGAAAGAGATGCAGCAACAGATATCCATGTTTAATCAGATGGTTGCGCCGTCATCAGGTATGACAAACCATACTGAGACAGATAGTCCCGAGTAGTAGTGTGAGTGTAGTAAGTCGTAACGTAGTGCAGTCCGAGTAGTAATGTGTAGTAGGTACACACCCTGTTTTTCCTTGCCATAGACACCATCCCTGTCTTTTTGCCCTCCATGATGGAGGGCTTTTTTTATGGGTTTTTCAGTAAAACCCTTTAAAAACAATTGCATGTTAAGCGATTACAAGCAATTGCAAGCGGTTAAAATGTGGTCAAAAATGGGCCATTTTCCGCTAGTGTGGACAACATGTGGACGTTTTTAAATGCTACTTTTCCCCCGTAATGGGTTGAGTGTAATAGCATTTTGCAGATAGTCTGGCGCAAGGTGCGCGTAAGTCATGGTTTGCTGAATGCTTGCATGGCCTAGAATCTGCTGCAAAGCGACCAGATTTCCGCCGTTCATCACAAAATGGCTGGCAAACGTGTGACGCAAAATGTGCGATGCCTGGCCTTTTGGAATGTCTGGCTTTACTGCCCTGATTTGCTCGCAGAACGCCGGATAGTCAACTTTAAACAGCTTTCCGGTTTCGCGGGTTTTGATGATCCGTGAAACGTCCTCAGATATGGGGATCGTCCGGTTCTTGCCGTTTTTCGTTTCCATGAATGTTACTCTGCTGTTTATCACCTGTTCAGCCCGTAGTGTGCTGGCCTCGCCCCATCTTGCGCCTGTACTCAGGCATAACACTGCCAGTCTGTATGCGTCACCATCTAACACCGATAAAAGCCTCGCGATCTCTGGTTCTGTCAGAAACGTAACAGCAGGCTGCTTTTCTGGCAGGGGCGGCAACCCTTTTAACGGGTTTTCTCCCGCGTAGATTTCCAGCTTTGTGAGCGCTGAAAACATACCTGAGAGCCGATACATATCACGATTGATCGTTGATGAACTAATGCCGCCTGTTAATCGCATCGTGCGAAATTCCAGTATCGAGCGCTTATTGATGCGGCAGATCTCCGGGTCATTCATCTGTGCAACTGTTCGTTTTAAATGGCGGTGCTCAATCAGTCCGTTCTTTACATTCTGGCCGTGGTAGAGCCACCATAGCGCCACCAGTTCGCTTAACTGGCGATGCTCAACACCGTAACCATGCTGCCACTCTTTTTTGTCCGTTCTGGACAACGTATAGCGCTCAAACGCTACCGCTTCCGTCTTTTTATCAAACCGCCGCCGGATACGTTTTCCGTTCCGTCCGATGGGGCGAATGTCCACTTCAAATCGACCATCATCGAGCTTCTTAATTGCCATAAGAAAGCCCTCCGGCGGTCATCTCACTGTCTTGGTAACAAATAGTGAAAATGTAATGTTTATAAAGCGTTAACCAGTCTGTTTCTCTGAGTGGTCTGATTGTGTTGAGTCTGGCCCAATGTGTGCGAGGGCCGGTGCGATTTGACCAGCTTCCGGTGCTGTTTTATCCGTCATGAGCCACAGAGTGTATTTTTGGAATCGCGGATGAGTGGTGATTTTAAGTAAGGCATTGCCGCTAGGCTCAAAATTTCCGGTCTCGTATTTTTTTAGTGTGTTAATTGATAAATCAATGACTTTGCAGAATTGGCTTTGGCTAAGCCCCTCTGCTTCCCTCAGGGATTTCACTTTTTCGCTTAATTTCATTTGACATGGTGCCTATATGTATCCTAAATTCACCGTCATTGGGGTATATATGTACACCAACAAAGGCGCGAAAAGCCAACCGCAAGCATAAGCATCAATAAGCAAATGTAAGCGGTTGGCGATCGAAAGAGAGTATCACGGAACGTGTGATCTATTAACGGAACGCGTGACAGAGATTGCTAATAGGGGGAAGGGATGGAAAGAAATGACAAAGCCACCGTTATTAGCAGCCCTGTCATATTTACTCGGAACGATGATGGATTAACGGGGTGTACTGCCAGCCAAAAGAGAAATAGTTTTTTCAGCAAAGGAAAGGGTTTCCCTGTGCTTGTGCTTGAGAGAAATAGACGCCCCATTTCTTGCTGGGTTGCAGAGGCTATTAAGGGCCGCACTATCAAACTCCTCAAGCATTGCCAGCCTTGCACGAGTTTCATCGATCGTAATGGTAGGGAGATCATCAATAAGTGCGGAATATCTTTTTACTTGTTGCTTGGCCGATTCGGCTTTTTGCCCATATTGCCAAGCGATACGAAAACCACTAAGAACGGCAATGATGCCGCCAAACAACCAACTGAAATGACTAGTCGCAAATATTGCGGATCCAAGCGTGATAGTTATCGCATTAATAGAAACATCAATTCGTCGATTAAGTGTTTCAGTCATGCGCTCCAGCCAGTAGCTGTACCAGATGCGGAAATGAACTTCATATTCAGTTGGCTGTTTGTTCATAGTAATTATTCCTCGTCGTCTTTTTCCTCTGGCGGCGCAGGTTTATGCAAGACATGAAAATCGTCAGTGTCTTTATCTGGCGTTACCAGAGTTCGAATGTTGGTTGCATTTGGGATCATATTAATTCCTTGAGTGGTTGGCTGATTGTTCGCACTTGAAGCCTACCACAACCCACGCGCCGGACGTGGTGAAAAATTCCGGCATACATTCCATTAATTAATAATAGGGAGTCAAAATAATGACTGATGGTGTTTATGAGGTTCGCTATCCAGTTGACGCTGTGCCGTATCAGAAGTTTGCAGAGCTAATCGGCAAATCTGACGCAGCAGTAAAAGGGATGGTTGATGCGGGCAAACTGCCGCTGGTTCCGTGGGTTAACCCAGAAAACCCAAACCCGCGCCGCGCGGAAAATTGGGTATTTATACCGGAGTTCAATCGCGCAATGCGTGACGCGTACATGAACAGACCGAAAGAACAGCGTGATGCCTGGCTGTTGTGGCTGGGGCTGTAATATGGGGGGAGATAATAAAGGGCTGGTATTTTCAGGTATTGATCATGCGTTAATAAAATTAAGCGAACATACCAGCATTTATCGCGGCTTTTCTATTATTCGCTGCCCAAGAACGGCAACTAATCCAATAACTCGCTATCGCATCAGTCAAGGCGATCAATCATTCGGGCTATTCGATGCGTTAGGGCAAGCGACTTCTTATATCAACGAACTGCACGGCATGAGAGGTTCAGCATGATTAGCACAGCGCGTTTATTAAAAGAAAAATCACCATCCCCGCAGCAAGAAAAAGGTTGGTTGGAATTACCAAACGGCAAGCGTTTCCAGCCAACTCCCGCCCAGGATTATTTTGCGCCGTGGAGCAAAAAGCCCTATATGCCAGCGCCTAAAAAGCGCCGCTGGTTCGCCCGCCTGATGGGTATTGCGGCATAACGCCGTAACTGATTAAGAAGCCGAGAGAGGCAAGAGTTATGACTGAAAGTCAGTTGTGCTATGTGCTAGGAAGAATAATCCCCGAAATGTGCGAACGCGGCTTTTCAATAAAAACGGCCAGCGGGGAATTGTCTCTTGATGGTGAATCAGAAGCACAAAAGCAATTTATTTTTCAATTAAAAAGAGAGTTTGAAAACCGATTGATTGAAGTCAGTCGAAATAAGAGATGCGGCGTTTTTTAATTTCAAATAGCCACCTCGTAAATTAATTAAAGGCGTAAACCCGCCGGGCTTTCTATTACCTGAAAAAAGGAAATCACGATGAGAAATGCAGAAGTTAAAAAGATGCAAGTAGCTGGCAGTGATGCGCTTGTCGCTTTGCTGGGTAAGGCACGTCTGGAGGAAAAAAAAGACCAGCACTGGTCTTTCTCTCAACGTCTGGCAGCGCTAGCCCTCCACGCACAACAAAAAGAGTATTCCGCCGCAGAAGTTATCGAATTGCTGCGCAAAGAGGCTGAACGGTTTGAACAATCGTCGCAGGACATAATCGTATGATCCGCCCGTTCATCAAATGGCCAGGTGGGAAAACCCGCGTCCTGCCTGATTTGCTGCCGCTTCTGCCAAAGGGTGACCGGCTGTTTGAACCCTTTGTCGGCGGTGCGTCTGTGTTCCTGAATACCGACTATCCCCGTTATGTGCTGGCTGATATTAACGCCGATCTGATTAATACATATCAGATGGCTAAGAATGCCACTCAGGCATTTATCAACACTGCGAAAGAGTTATTCAAAAACGGTAATGGCAAGAGCGAGTTTTATCTCAACCGGAACATGTTCAACGCCATATCAGATGATGAACACCTGCTAAAGGCCGCTTTATTCCTGTACCTGAATCGTCATTGCTTTAACGGTATTTGCCGATATAACAACGCTGGTTTTTTTAATGTCCCATTCGGAAACTATAAAAAACCTTATTTCCCAGAAGCAGAGATAAGGCTATTTGCAGAGAAAGCAAATGACACCACAACCTGTTTTATTGCGGAAGATTTCCGAAAAGTGCTGGCCGCGAAAGCGATAAACGAAAACAGTGTTATCTATTGTGATCCGCCGTATCTGCCCGCCAGTGACACGGCCAATTTTACGCAATACCACCATGCTGCATTTACCCGCGAACATCACATCCAATTGGCTAAGTACCTACGACACGTTCGTTACGAAACTGACGCGGCAGTAGTTATTTCAAATAGCGATACACCCGCCACGCGGGAGATTTATCAGGGGTTTGAATTCCATGAAATAGCTGTACAGCGCTCTATCAGTGCTAACGCGATTACTCGCGGTGCAGCCAAAGAAGTGATCGGCGTGCTGAAGGCAGGGAGATTGCGCAATGCCTAACCCTATCGTTATTGATGTAGATGAGGCTTGTGGCGCAGATACAACGATTTATGCAGTAGTTGAGAGCGTGTTGGATCGTTGGAAAATGCACGATTTTTGGATTGTTAGCTTTATAGCCTTCGATGTCTATAGCGGAGACTCTATCCATAATCAATTTTTCTTTGATACGGCGAGAGAGGCGTACAAATTCAAGGCGGGGCGTGCAGTCACATGGCGGTATGACGTTATCGATTGTGATGATGATGAGTTGCCGTTCTGATGGTTGCATATTCTGAACAGTGGGCCTATCCGTGGAATGCGCCACGTCCAGCGATCTCCATACCACAGGGGATCGCTGACTCCTTTTCTCCTCCTGCCACAAATACCACCGAGGCACACCCAGCAGTTGAGCAACACCTTAAGCGGCTGGTATCACGCGCTGCTTTCTCCGATCTGGATTTTGATCAGGCCGTCGCGAGGCTGGACTATTTCGAGCCTAACGCAACGTTACTGACGATGCGCCGCCAGTTCGCAGAGGCTGAGCGGGACGAGCATCATGCGATGTTGCAACACTGGATGGAAACGCCAGAAGGTGTTGAAGGGCGCTTGCTGGAACAACCGTTTTTTATCCGTGACACATACAGGAAAAAAATAGAATGGCTGCGCGCGAACCGCGAGCCGCGACACGTCAGCGCCTTTTTCATGGGAACCGTGAAAAAAGCCCTGCTGCGTCTGGATGCCGTGCGTGCCAAGCAAGGTGTGCGCGATGGTTTCACGTCAGAGCTTGCCAGTTACTGGCGCGCACGCTGGCAGCATTTGGCAGAGTTTACGAAACATGAGGCGATTAACGCCGGTCATGCTATCGCAGCCAGCATCGCGGAAATGTTTGAAACCGAATGCGGCAACACTTTGCCCGCTGATATGACCAACGACGAGATCCAGGCGCTTTTCTGGCATCTGGGGCGTGAAGTGCTGGCGCTACGGGTAACGCCGCCGTGTTGGGGCGTAATCATCGGCGATAACGAGTCACGAAACCGTATTTATTCCGCCATTCTGCGTATCACAAATGCTGATTGGTGGGGGCGTAAATTATGGCGTTTGCGTTGTGAATGGCGTGAGAACCAGTTCCGCGCCATCGGCGTGATCCACAAAAAGCGCATGCCTTACGTCAGTATTGATGCGCTGAATCAGTGGCAGGAGCAACGCCGCAAAAACCGCGAGTTCTTTAAGGCGCATGAACTGGTTGATGAAGACGGTAACGTCGCGTCGCTGGAAAACATGGTGTACGCCAGCGTTAGTAATCCGGTTATTCGCCGTCACGAACTGATGACGCGCATGGCAGGCGTTGAAATGGTTGCCATATCGCGTAGTGATGAGGGTGTTTTTCTTACTATCACTTGCCCGTCGCGCTATCACGCCACAATTCAGAGCGGTCATCAAAATCCCAAGTGGGATACCTCATCACCTCGGCAGGGGCAGCGTTATTTATGTAAGACGTGGGCTAAGGCTATGTCGAAACTGAACCGACGTGGCCTGCGTCCGTATGGCTTTCGCGTTGCGGAACCGCATCACGACGCTACGCCGCACTGGCACGTATTGCTATTCATGCCGCCCGAAGACCGGAAAGAAATCACTGAAATTCTGCGTGAATACTTCATCGCTGTAGACCGCGCTGAGTTGGGACGTAATACCGGCGCACGCTTTAAAGCGAAGCGTCTTGACCCCAAAAAAGGCAGCGCTACGGCATACGTCGCGAAATATATCAGTAAAAATATTGATGGTTACGCGTTGGATGGAGAATTGGACGGTGAAACCGGAAAGCCTCTGCGCGAAACCGCAAAGTTTGCGATGGCTTGGGCGTCTCAACATAACATCCGGCAGTTTCAGCCGTTCGGCCTGCCACCAGTCACAGTCTGGCGCGAGCTGCGCAAACTGGCGAACCAACTTACCGCAGTACAGAAAGAAGCCGGAACCTTCAAGCGCGGCGCTTCTCAGTTAGCCGATCCGGCAATGGATGCCGTGCTGGCATCTGCGGACGCAGGTTGTTTCGCTACTTACATCGAAAAGCAAGGCGGCGTGCTGATCCCGCGCGAGTTATACACCGTGCGTATAGCGTATGAGGAAGCCGACGAGCAAAACGACTACGGCGAGACACCAGAAAAAATCTTTGGTGTTTTCTCCCCGCGTTTGGGTGAGCTATCGCGCATCTGTACCCGTCTCGTTAAGTGGAAAATCCGCAAAAAACAGGCAGCAGACGCAGGCGCTAATAATAGCGCTGGGCATGGTTTGGCTGTTACGTCGCCCACCGGCGACGCTTGGAGTTCTGTCAATAACTCTACGGGCGACGAAAAAGTAAGCATTTCCGAACCCGCCAATAGAGAGATTGGCAGTACGTCAGAACCAGAAAACATCGACTTTGAGCACATGACCGACGCGGAGCGGCGTGGTTTGCTCAATCGACTTCGATCACAGCCGCCGGATCGGCGACATAGCCGACATAGCGAACACTCGTCCACAACTCAGCCCCATGAAACGACTGAAAAACAGACTGTTAGTAAACGGTCGGACGACTGGCGCGCCAGCATTGCCGATTTCGCCCGTTCACTGGGCTGGGATATCAGTGCCGGTGAGGTACAGCGGCTGGAAATGGGCAGCGCAATCACGCTCGCGGGTTATTCCTACATTGCCAGCTCTGACGGTTATCTGTATCGAACGCCGACGAGTAAGAAAAAAGACGAGGAATATCAGGATAGAGCGGCGGCACTGCTGCACCGGATTGCCACGTTGAGTACAAAGCTATTGAGGTGAAATTATATATTGACATTTAGTGATAAATGAATAATAACTTAATTTGATTATAAATAACCAAATTTGATTATAATCAGAATTCAACTATCACTCACTACATAAGGTTGTCACTCATGGACATTGCAAGACACATAGACATCTATTACGGCGGAGTACAAGCTAAGTTTGCTAAAGAGCTGGGAGTAAATCCTCAGCAGGTTACAAAATGGATTGCGAATAAGTACGTTATTATCGACGGCATCATTTATAGCCCCCTTAGAAGCATGGAGCAATTTTCGAGAAGTAATGAGTCTATAATAGATGGAAAACATGCGGTTAACATCCTCATTGAGGCTACCAAAAAACTCAAAAGAGCATCATCAGCAAATGTTTCTGAATTCAGAAGTTTTAAGCATGAAATAGAAGTTGAATGTCATGATGAGACTACATACAAAGAGTTGGAAAAAGAAGTAAAAGAGACTCAGAAGTCTATCGAACCGTTTTTAGAACTGCTTAATTACCATTCCCGTCTTTCAACAGTGATTGTTGAAACTGAAAATTATGATCCACAGAAAGATGTTGTAAAAGTGGTAATTAAAGACTCCAACCCACAAGGATTTGTACAAAACATATACCGTGACCTTTTCATTTACTCTTTGAGAAGTAGAGGCTTTCAAGCAATGCAATGGGGAGATTCCTTGAGAAGCATGGAGCAATTTTCGGGAAGTGATGAGTCGACAATAGATGGTAAACATGAAGCTCACATCTTGATTGATGCTGCTAGACACCTCAAAAGAGCATCATCAGCATTTGTCTCTGAATTCAGAAGTTTTAAGCATGAAATAAAAGTGGAGTATCAGTTCGAATCTAGATACGAGGATCTGGAAAAAAAAGTAAAAGAGACTCAGGCGTCTCTTGAACCGCTTTTAGAACTACTCAATTACCATTCTCGTTTTTCAACAGTGATTGTTGTCATCGAAAATTATCCACAGGAAAATGTTGCAAAAGTGGTAATTAAAGACTCCGACACACAAGGGTTTGTACAAGACATATACCGTGATCTTTTCATTTACTCTTTGAGAAGTAGAGGCTTTCAAGCAATGAAATGGGAAGATTCCTTGAGTTGAAAACAGCCGGCGCATAGCAAAATGTACATAGTCGTAAGAAATGCACAACCCCGCACACCAATGCACAAATTTATTGATGCTATTATCCCCTTCCCGCACCAGATCTGGCGCGGGTTTACCCCTGCTGCACAACTGCATAAAAACGCACTATTTTCGTGTGCGGGCGTGGCGGGGGAACCCTCGCGCGCTGAGGGGGATAAGAGGGGTATGTTGGTTCATATGCTGCTGCATCCTCATCACGTCGCTATTACGCTGTATCGATCTCGGTCAATCGCGGCGTTGTTCGGTTATTGATGTGCTTAAAATGGCATTCATGCGCTTTTACGCAGATGTAAAAAAACCGGGCAACCTTGCGGCTGTCCGGTCTGCTGTTTGATAGCTAGGTGAATGGTTTTGAATGACTTTCGCGGTTACATTGCACCTTCGGCCAGGGCATAAGGCTTGAACCGAAGTACCTCGATCCCCAGCCAGTCGTTAAGCTCTTTCAGGCTTTCCATTATCGGCATGAGTTCGTTGATGGCGAACACCTTCGCGGCTTTCTCCACGTCACCAAATCCCCCTGCATTGTTCGGCATAATCCCCATTAAGTTGGGCGGTACACGGTGCGCGGCTAACATATCGTCGCGGGTTGCATCTTTAATACCGGTAAATTCATCTTTGGCCGCAATCTGGCTAAACGGCAGGATTTGCAGGCCGTCCTTCTTCCCGCCTGCCGCGTAAACAAACAGGTTCTTAAATGCCCCGCCACCACGTGCATCTTTCAGTGACTTCTTCAGTTGCTCGACGTCGGCATTGTTAGTTATGGGATCGGTGAGGTAAACGATCACCCCTGCATGGCTACCGTTGATGTAGTAATTACGCCGGAACAACGTGGCTTCACCGTTCAGCATCGCTGATTGGATCACCGCCATATATTCCGGTGTGCCGTATATCTCTTGGTGAATGCTGGGGCTTTTAACGTGGAACACGCTGCCTGGCTCGAATTCGTGATCGTTGGCGTAGTACGTCACAAACCAGTACTGATCCAGATTCTCCCCGCGTCGGGTGTACTTTGCATGGGTGTGCTTTAGCTTCAGCGGTTGGCCGATGCGGTTCTTTCTCAGTTCCAGATAGGCATTACCGAACACCAAAAAATCGAGTACAAACGCGTTGGCATCCTGCCGCGATAACAGCGGGTGCGATTCGTAGCAGGACATGATGACATTGCGCTTGAACAGTATCGGTGACTGATGATGCACGGCAACGTCAAACATTCGCGCCAGACCGTAGGTGCTGATCGGTGGCTCATACCAGCGGCCATTTCTGGCGCACTCCATGCAGTCCAACAGGTCGCGTCTGTCCATGATGGGTTGTGCATCGCCAAACGAGAAAGACTGTAGTGACTCAATCGGCTGTTGGATCAATTCCCCCGTTGCGGGGGCCTGTGCGGCTGGGGTGCGTAGATTGGCCGTGCGCGGGTGCTGTTTCTTACGTGACATGGTTAAAATTCCTCAACAAATCCATCATTACCGCCCGACTCGCTGCCGATTGGTTCATTGTGTAACGCGTGCATGGTTGCCCAGGCAATGTCACCGTGGCTGCTGCCTTTTGTTCTGTCTGATGCATACGACGTCATGCCGCCCTGCGTAACAAATTTCCGTACCGTCATGAAGGAACGGGCCAGCTCCATCATCCCCGCGTCATACTCAAAACGCCCCGCGCGGATCAGCATTTGGGCTTTCAGTACCAGTTCACGTTTCACGCTGGGCGAGTATTGATATTTCACGGCGGCGGGGAAAAACTTAACGACAAGCTGATGCACGGCGCTGCCGTTGCCGGTGCTATCAATGCCGATAAACTGCACGTTGTATTGGTGGGTCAGTTCTTTGATGACCTCAGCCTGTTTTTCAAAGGTCATGCCGCGTAATTGCCGTACCTCAATAACGCGGAACTTACCGCCAGGAACGGCGGGCGGGGACACGATAGACAGGCCTGCGCTGTCACCTGTGCCGCTGTCGCCGCTCGGATCGTAGCCTATCCATACGGGGCGGTTACCTAACGGCCGCTGCGTGTAGGGTCGCCAGTCCGGCCAGACATCATCGTTATAGCCATCAACACCGCAGTTAATCAGCGCGGTATAGTCAAAGGCACGCTCACCGACGCTGACAAAGCGGCACGCGTAGAGATTTTCAAAATCGTCGGGGCTGTTTTCAGATTTAATTTCATCCAGATCAACCAGGTCAAAACCTTGCTCTAACGTGTCATGAATGGTGACGATCTGCCGCCAGATATTATCGCCGCACAACAGCCCTTTCTTTAGAACCTTGTGGGTGACGTCGATTTCTACCCGTTCCGCTTTAGGGCGGCTTTTGTTAAAGAAATCCCCTGTCCAGAACGTGTAGGCTTCATGTTCTTCACTGGATGGTGTAGAAAAGTACGTGCGGCGCAACCCTTTTTGCGTCGCCATCCCCGCCGCGACTTTACGCAGGTTAAGAAAGTTGCTAACCCAAAAGAATTCATCAAAGTACAGATTGCCGGTATAACTCTGTGCGGTTGCCGCTGACGTGCCGAGGAAGTACAGCGTTGCGCCGTTCGACAGCACTATCGCGTCACCGCCTTTCAGTTCCACGCCAATGCTGGACGCCAGCAGTTGAATAAACCGCTTGAACTGGTATGCCTGCGCCCGACTGGCCGACAGAAAGATTTGGTTCGTGCCGGTTTCCAGCGCATCTAACAGCGCCTCACGAGCAAAATACCAGCTCGCGCCTATCTGGCGGCTTTTCAGTATCGCGCGATTACGCTGCTTGCGTTTTTTGTACCAGCGTTTTTGATGCTCGTAGAGTGATTCCAGTACCAGGGCGCGCAACTCTGCGATCTGTTCGTCCGTAAAATGGTTCTTCGGCGCTTTCTTCCGTGTCTCCTTTTCCTGATCTTTTCGTTCATCGCGTGAAAAACGCGCCATCTGACGGCCTAACAGGTCGATGGTTTTAAAGTCATGCGGCGTGAGGTCGTCTTTCTCTATCAGCCGTAAATAGCGGACTTCCGTGCGCTCCTGTGCCCGCTGGATCGGCGTGCTGTCATCCCACTTATCGCGCCGTCGCCATGAATAGAGCGTGTTGTTGCTCACCCCCAGCCGCTGAGCGATTTGAGGGATGCTATAGGCCTGCCAGTAAAGGCTTTTGGCTTCTGTGCGGATATCGGGAAGTAGATTCATACATACAGGCTATCGCGCCCGCGCGCGGCAAAATATCGGCTCCCGTTGTCGTGGTTCCGCAACAACCCGCACCGATAGCGCCTGTGCTGAAGCATGGTGATGATAGAGGTATCAGACAGACACCCTGTTATCACCGGAGCATTACCATGCCGATTTCAAAACCGTTTCTTGCCGCTGTTGAAGGCGCGACCTGCGACGGGCGCACTCTTGAACGTGCGCACATTTCGCAGATGGCGAAAAACTTCAACAAACAGGTGCGCGGTGCTCGCGTGAACCTTGAACACATTCGCGGTTACTCGCCAACCAGCGATTTTCGGGCGTATGGCGACGTGGAAGAAGTGAGTGAATTTGAGATCCAAGACGGGCCGCTTAAAGGCAAGTTAGCGCTACAAATCAAGATTGATGCCACTGATGACATGGTGGCATTGAACACCAAGCGCCAGAAGATTTACCCCAGCATTGAAATTCACCCCTCTTTCGCTGACACCGGTGAGGCCTATTTGATGGGGCTGGGAATGACAGACGATCCCGCCAGTCTGGGCGTCGGCATTCTGGAGTTTAACGCCAAGTGCGGCGGCAAAGGCCCGCTGGACGGGCGAAAAACTAGCCCTGAGTGTTTCTTCACTGCCGCAGATACGCCGATCACGCTGGAATTTGAAGACGATGCGCCAAATGGCGACGCTGGCCGAAACTTCTTTTCCCGCATCACCGAGCTGCTAACCGGCAGTCAGCAACGATTCAGTAAAGAAAACGGCGAGCTGAAGCAGGCGGTTGAACTGATCGCCAAAAGCCAACGTGAACTGCTGGATAAAACCGAAACATTCAGCGCGTTACAAGCGCAAAACACCGAGCTGAAAGGCAACGTGGAGACTCTGAATAAGTCATTAACCGAGCTGAAAGAACAGCTTGCCGGACAGGATGGCAACTTTAGCCAGCGTCCTCCAGCCTCCGGCGGCAATCAGCAATCCAATGTCGTGTTAGCTGACTGCTAATCACCCTTTAAACCGAACATCGCAGGAACCTAACATGAAGAACGAAACCCGCGTTTTGTACGACGCTTACATTAACCGCCAGGCCGAGCTTAACGGCGTCCAACCTGATCACGTTACCAAGCAGTTCAGTGTTGCGCCGTCAATCCAGCAAAAGCTGGAAGATAAAGTTCAGCAATCCAGCGAGCTGTTGCAAAAAATCAACATCACCGGTGTATCCGATCAAGAGGGGCAAAAGCTGGGGTTAGGTATCAGCGGCCCTATTTCAAGTTCGAACACATCAAGCACCGATCGACGTGAACCGAAATCGGTTCACACGATGGATGATGATAAATTTCGCTGTGAGCAAACCAATACGGATACCTTTATCAGCTATCCGCAGTTGGATATGTGGGCCAAATTCCCCGACTTTCAGCAGCGCATTAGCAATCAGATCATCAAACGTAAAGCGCTGGATCGCATCATGATTGGTTTTAACGGTACGTCGCGTGCCGCTAAATCCGACCTGGCAAACAACCCACTGTTGCAGGATGTGAATATCGGCTGGCTGGAAAAATACCGCCTCCATGCATCACAGCGCGTGATGAAAAACATCACTGTCACCAGTCGTGATGATGAAAATAAAGTCATCGCGAAGGGGGATTACGGCAACCTCGACGCCGTGATCTATGACGCCGTTAACTCGCTGCTGGATGAGTGGTTTAAGTCATCACAAGATTTAGTGGTCATTTGTGGCCGTCAGATCATGGTCAGCAAAGAATACCCGCTGATTAACGCCATCAATACCAACAATCCTAACTCTGAATCGTTGGCCGGTCAGTTGCTGGTATCGCGTAAGGCTATCGGCAATCTGCCAACCTTCATTGCGCCGTCTTTCCCTGATGGCAGCATGTTCGTGACCCCGTTTAGCAATCTGTCGATCTACTGGCAGGAAGATAAGCAGCGCCGTGCCGTGCGTGATGAACCTGAGCGCAATCGTATTGCGACCTATGAGTCATCCAATGACGCCTATGTCATTGAAGACTATGGCACCGGATGCCTGATTGAAGGCATTACGTTTGCCGCGGCAGCACCGGCGCAAGGCTAATTTCAACGGCAAGCAGGCCAGATAACACGCGGCCTGCATCAAGGGGGCATCATGCTGACACCCGCGCAGCGACATTTTCAAACTGTCATGGCCCAGCGCCACGGCAAATCAAACGGCGGTGACGTTGAGCACACCGCCTATGAACAGCAACTGCATCGGCTGAGGATGGATAAATCCCGTTTAAGCCAGGTTCAGTCTGATGCGACAAAGGCCGAGCTGAAACGGGCGCTGTTGCCTGATTATCAGGGCTGGATTAATGGCGTCTTGGCAGCAGATAGCGGCCAGGCTGATGCCGTGCTGACCACGATCATGATCTGGTCGATTGATGCTGGATTGATTAGCGATGCACTGCGTATTGCTGGTTATGTTCTGCGCCATCGCCTGCCAATGCCGGATCACTATAAACGCACGGTTGCTACCGCATTGGTTGATGAGATTTGCGATCCCGCACTGGCAGCATTTAAGGCTGATGCCAGTCTTGCGCCACTATCCGCAGAGCTGCTGTTGCAGTTGGAACAGCTGACAAATGGCGAAGACATGCCGGATCAGGTGCGCGCCAAACTTTACAAGACGTTGGGCTACACCCTGCGCCTGGATGCTAACGAACTGAGCGCCGCGCGTGACTGGTTGCAACGGGCTGTCACTTTGTTTGATGGGATCGGTGTTAAACGCGATATCGAGCTACTGGGGCGGGCGCTCAAGAAAGCAACTGAGCCAGAGGCAGGGGCAGGAAATGCGGACGCCCTACCTACGCCACCTGCGGATAAACCCGCAGCCAAAGCAACGAGAGCGCCGCGTAAATCGACAGCGGCGAAAGCATCACGAACTACGACACCACGCGCCAGAAAAAGCGCGTCGTAACCGAACGTGCCCCCGCGCACCAGGCGGCACGGCGTAATACGGGCAATTTATTGTGTCGTGTTATGCCGTCCACCGCCTGTCTTTTGAGGTAACGCTATGAGCCTGATTGCAACAGAGCCGGTAAGGCCGGTAACGCAGGACACCATCAACGATGGTGATGCGAAAGTGACGAGCCATGCATTTTGGCCGGTGATTGTTCTGTCTGCCCTGCGTCGCGCGATGCGTCTTGATGGTCAGGTGACAACGGATCGCCTGATGGATAAAGCCATAGAAGCAGTCGCACACGTTAACGGCCAGTTGGCAGACTGGCGAGGTGGTCAGGAGCAGCGCGGCGTTGCCCTCCTGTCTGATGTTAAGTCAGAAGGCGCTGACGAAATCAACCAGATCAATGGCGAGCCCGTGCTGGTCTGGCGCTACCGCCGTGCGGTGTATTCCATCACTAAAGCGCTGTTGATCGAGGGTTATCGCGATATCGACACCACGCGCGAGGGTGAAAAGCACGCTGAGGCGTTGAGTTCACAGATTGACACGCTGTGGCGCGACGGACGCTGGGCTATCCGCGACATTCTCGGTGTTAATCGTGGCCTGGCTGAATTGGTCTGATGGAAGTTCGTGCGCAGCAAAATGACACCGTCGACCTGCTGTGCTGGCGCTATTACGGCAGAACAGACGGCGTAACCGAAGGGGTTTACGCGGCCAATCCGGGATTGTGTGAGCGTGGGCCATTGTTACCGGCTGGCCTGCTGGTCACGTTGCCTGATGTCGCTGCGGCAACACAACAGGAAATCATACAGCTATGGGACTGACGACAGATCGCGTGGCATCGGCAATCACCTATCTGCTTGCCACGCTGATCGCTACAGCAGGGCGAATGACGCTGAGCGACTGGGCAACGTTAATAGGGATTGCTATCGGATTGCTCACGTTTTGGGTGAACCGCAACCACAAAAAGAACATAGAGCGTGACCAGGCACAGCGCACAGACTTAATGCGGGAGCTGGTCAGAAAAGTTGATCATGAAAACCTGCCTGAAACGCTGGACGCTTTGCGCGTGATGAATGGGCAGGAAACAGCGCGTAGAGGTCGTGATGTTACCTGAAGTACTGAAACAGCGAATCATTCCCGTTGTTACCGCGTGCGCATTGGCGATAGCTACCGTCTTTGTTGGCTTTTTTGAGGGCAAAGAGAACGCCGCTTACCGTGATATCGCGGGAGTTTGGACGATCTGCTATGGGCATACTGGTGATGTAAAGGCCGGTGACTACAAAACAGATGCTGAGTGCGAAGCATTGTTACAGCAGGATTTAAAGCCTGCTTTTCGTGCCATCGATCGGTTAGTTACGGTTCCACTCAGTGAGTTACAGCGAGCCGCACTGGCAAGTTTTATCTACAACGTCGGGACGGGTGCATTTGAGCGTTCAACCCTGCTTAAAAAACTGAACCGTGGCGATCTCACTGGCGCATGTAACGAATTACGCCGCTGGAATAAAGCCGCTGGTCAGGTCTGGCAGGGGTTAACCAATCGCCGCGAGGCCGAGAGGATGCTATGTCTGGAAAAGTTATAGCGACATTAGCCGCCGCGCTGTTGTTTCTCGCCGCTATCGCACTGGTTGACCACTACAGACAAAAATCACAGCGGCTTTCGGGTGAAGTGGCAACGTTAATCAAAGAACGGGACGGCGTCGAGCGCGTTATCAACAATCAGCAACGTACCTTTCAAATCTTCAACACACTGTCCCGTGAGGCTGAGCATGATAAACGCCGGATACAACAAGACGCCGATACACGCAGCCAGGCTATTAATCAGGCACTGGCCGGTCAGATCTGTAGTGATGAGTTTGTGCCTGATGGCGCTGCTGTGCCGTTGCTCGACTACGCGAACCGTTTACGCGCCGATAGCCTGCGTTCCTCTGCCAGAGAACCTAACCGAACCGACAGTAATACCGCTGCCGCAGGGCGCGATAGTCAATAACCGTCTGACCTACGGCCAGTCTGTTAACTGGAATAGCCTGCTGCTGGCTGCTCTGGAGAGTGCCAACAAAGACAAGGCACTAATTCGCAAGGCTGAACAACAGAGAGAGCAACAACATGCTAAAAGCGGAACTGCTGAGAAAAGCAATTAGCGAACAGGTGCCGTGGTTGCGGGAAAACCCCGATCAACTGGTCGTCTATGTACAGAAGGGTAATGCAATCAGTACCGGTGCGCGCTCCGCGTCATTTGAATATCGCTACACGCTGGAAGTGCTGGCAATGGACTATCCGCATTCTATCGATACGCTGATGGTGCCAATACTGATGTGGGCGCGAATCTATCAGCCAGATTTATTACTCAACCCAGAACGGCGTAAAACGGGTATTACGTTCGACGCTGATTTGCTGAGTAATAGCACTGCCGATTTATTGTTCCGCATTCAGGCTGATGAGGCTGTTATCGTCACTCGCGATGATGCTGGCGAAATCAACATTCGTCATCGCGCTGACCCGCCTCCCGACCCGATGGAAGGTATGGACGGATGGTCACTGCTGACAAATGACGATGTGGCCAACATGGTTGTTCATGACGCTACGGCAGGTTAATGATGAGCCAGAATGACGCGCTGTTTCAGGAGCTGGATGGATATCTGAAATCCGTTGTTGAACAACTGGCGGCTAATCAACGGCGTCGCTTATCACGACAGATTGCAACAGGGCTGCGTAAACGTCAGCAACAACGGATTGCACAGCAACAGAACCCAGATGGATCATCTTACGAGGGACGTAAAAGGCAAGCCCGACGCATACAAGGTGGCGTCCGGTTTATGTGGAAAAGTGAGGTGCGAGAACTACGCAACTGGCACAGCAGCAAAGGCCGCAGCGGTGAGCGAATGATTACCGGCTTTGATGTTGGGCGCGGCGGTTTGCGCTCGTTCCTGCGTGCTGACATCGATCGCTATCTCAGTATTAACGTCAGTAGCGTCTCCACCGCACCGGCACGCAAAGAAACGATGTTCCGCAAGTTGCGCACTGTCCGTTTTCTACGCATCGACACATCACCCAATAGTGCGGCCGTTGGTTTCAGTGGTCATGCAGCCAGTATCGCGCGTGTTCACCAGTTTGGCGAGGCTGACAAAATAGGACGTTCGTCCGTGCGTTACCCTATTCGTGAGTTACTGGGGCTAACGCCCACCGATCTGGACTGGGTGGCCGATACCATTACGGACTTCATTCAACCCGATTAGTTGTTGCCGTCCTCCTACAATCCCCTTCCGTTGTGCGCCCGCGCGCGACACCTGAAACTGGCGCTATGAATTGATTATCGAGCGCCAGCCATGACCTCCAATGAGTTTGACCGCCTGCTGCATAACCTGATCCGTATCGGTACGGTTGTCGATGTCGATCATGTGCGTCATTTGGCGCGCGTGGAAACCGGCGGGAATACCACGGACTGGATACGCTGGGGCGTAGCGCGCGCGGGTGATGCTACATCGTGGTGGCCGCTGTCAGTGGGCGAACAGGTTCTTATCGCAGCACCAGGCGGCGATCTGGCAACGGCTGTGATCGTGTTAAGCCTGTATTCCAGTCAGCACGGTGCGCCCAGCAACACCCCAAAGGTACACACCACCGTTTATCCCGATGGCGCCAGCGAAACGTATGATGCCAACACCTCAACGATGACCGTTAAAGGCGTCAAAAAGGTGATCGTTGAAGCGGCTGAATCTATCACGCTGGACACCCCGAAAGTGATTTGCACCCAGCATCTCAGCACTCAAACGCTCAGCGTAGAAAAAGGCGGCACGATGCGGGGTGATATCACCCACACCGGCGGCAAAATGTCATCAAATGGCGTGGTCGTAGACAGTCACACTCACGGCGGCGTACAGCGCGGCGGCAGCCAAACGGATGGCCCGCAATGAGCAATGAAAAATACATCGGCATGAATGCCAGTAACGGACGTGCAATTACTGATGATGAGCATATCAGCCAGTCAGTGCGCGATATTTTACTCACCCCTGTTGGTAGCCGCCTAATGCGGCGCAGTTACGGTTCACAGCTTTTTTCGCTGATTGACGAACCTCACGAGCCAGCAATCAAGCTCAAGATAACCTCAGCGATCTACAGCGCATTAATGCGTTGGGAGCCGCGTATTACCCCAACAAAAATCACGCTGGAAACCCGTGGTGCCGGACTCGTTGCCGTCACACTTCAGGCACAGCGCACAGACAATCTGGCGGCATTTAGCGCCACCATTTCACTACAGGGGACGTGATGAGCGGATTGATTGATTTATCCTTGCTGCCTGCCCCTGATGTCGTTGAAACACTGGACTACGAAACGTTGTATGCGGAACGCAAGGCGATGTTTATCGCTTTATTTCCTGTCGAACAGCGCGATGCCATCACGCGCACGCTGACGCTGGAATCAGAGCCGTTAACCAAGTTGTTGCAACTGTCTGTCTATCATGAACTGTTATTGCGCCAGCGAGTTAACGAAGCGGCCAGCGCCAACATGCTGGCCTACGCCGCCGGAAGTGACCTTGATCAGCTTGCTGCTAACGTCAATGTGCAGCGTTTGGTTATCACAGCAGAAGATATAACGGCGATCCCGCCTGTTGAGGCGGTCATGGAATCTGATGCCGATCTGCGTACCCGTGCCCAACAGGCATTCGAGGGGCTGAGTGTTGCAGGGCCAACCGCAGCCTATGAGTTTCACGCACGTAGTGCAGATGGGCGAGTGGCTGACGCCAGCGCGGTTAGCCCCAGCCCTGCCGCCGTTACGGTAACCGTACTGTCACGTGAAGGAAATGGCAGCGCCAGTGATGAATTATTGCAAGCCGTTGATGCTGCGTTGAACGCAGAGAACGTGCGGCCGGTTGCAGACCGTGTAACCGTTCAATCCGCTAACATCATTCCTTATGAAATTGCCGCAACGTTGTACGTCTATTCAGGGCCAGAAGCTGAGCCTATCCGAATTGCGGCAGAAACCCGATTGCAGACGTATATCACCGCACAGCATCGGTTAGGCCGTGATATTCGCCGCTCTGCAATCTTCGCCGCACTCCATGTTGAAGGTGTACAACGTGTTGATCTGGAAAGTCCTGCCGCAGATATCGTGCTGGATAAAAGCCAGGCGTCTTACTGCGCTAACTGGGTGCTGAATATCGGGGGATCAGATGAATAACAGCCTGTTACCCTTCGGTTCGTCTGAGTTGGAAATTGCCGCCGCAAAAGCCTGCGCAGCATTATCCCGCACGCCGATCCCGTTACGTCAGTTATGTGATCCAGACAGTTGCCCGTCAAACCTGCTGCCCTATCTCGCATGGGCATTCTCGGTTGATAGATGGGATGAAAAATGGCCTGAGATCATCAAGCGGCAGGCGATAAAAGATGCTTACTTCATTCATCGCTATAAAGGCACTGTCGGCGCACTACGTCGCGTTGTTGAGCCGTTCGGCTACCTGATCCGAATTATCGAATGGTTTCAGAACGGCGGCGAGCCAGGCACGTTTCGGTTAGATATTGGCGTGCAAAACAGCGGTATTACCGAAGAGGTTTTTAACGAGCTTGAGCGGCTGATTGCCGACGCCAAACCCGCCAGTCGGCACCTGCTGGGGCTGAATATCAACCTCGACACGCAGGGCGCGGCCTATGTCGCGACCACTAGCTACAGCGGCGACACGCTTACCGTTTACCCCTATTTCCCTGAAACCATTACCGCTAGCGGATTAGATGTCGTCGGCGCGGGCGTTCACCTGATTGATACGATGAGAGTAACCCAATGAGTACGAAATACTTTGTCTTACTAACGAATATTGGTGCAGCCAAGCTGGCAAACGCCACCGTGCTAGGTTCGCATCTTGATATCACGCATATGGCTGTTGGTGATGGAGGCGGCACGCTTCCAACACCAAATCCAGCACAAACCTCCCTGACTAATGAAAAGCGACGGGCGGGCATCAATACACTGAGCGTTGATCCAGTAAATACCAATCAGATTATTGCGGAACAGGTCATTCCAGAAAATGAAGGGGGATTCTGGATACGTGAAATCGGCCTGTTTGACGCTGACGGCGATCTGGTTGCGATCGGTAACTGCGCCGAGACGTACAAACCATTACTACAAGAGGGAAGCGGTCGTATTCAGACCGTGCGCATGATCCTGATTGTCAGTAGTACCGATGCGGTCACGCTGAAAATTGATCCGGCAGTCGTGCTAGCAACGCGGGGCTATGTTGATGATGCTATCAATGCACATGAAAAAAGCCGCAAACACCCTGACGGCACGTTAAACGCAAAGGGATTCGTGCAACTTAGCAACGCGACGAACAGCGACAGTGAGCTACTGGCCGCAACCCCTAAAGCGGTGAAAGCAGCGAATGATAACGCCAATGGGCGTGTACCGTCTGGCCGCAAGGTGAACAGCAAAGCACTGACGGCAGACATTACCCTCACCGCCGCCGATGTGGATGCGTACACCAAAGCCGAAACCGATACCCGCGTCGCCGCTGCCACTACTGCCGCGAACACTGCCGCTACGGCAGCGGCTAACGCCAACACCAACGCTAATGGCCGTGTACCGTCAGGACGTACCGTTAACAGCAAAGCGCTATCGGCAGATATCGCGCTGGGTGCCGGAGATGTAGGGGCTTACACCAAAGCCGAAACCGACACCCGCGTCGCTGCTGCCGCAAACACTGCCGCTACGGCAGCGGCTAACGCCAACACCAACGCTAATGGTCGTGTACCGTCAGGACGTACCGTTAACGGCAAAGCGCTATCGGCAGATATCGCGCTGGGTGCCGGAGATGTAGGGGCTTACACCAAAGCCGAAACCGACACCCGCGTCGCTGCTGCCACAACTGCCGCGAACAATGCCGCTACGGCAGCGGCTAACGCCAACACGAACGCCAATGGCCGCGTCCCGTCTAGCCGTACCGTCAACGGTAAAGCGCTGTCGGCAGATATCGCGTTGGGTGCTGGGGATGTCGGGGCATTAACCGATACGCAGGCCGCGCAAAAATACGCGCTACGTTCAATTAAAATCAACGGGAAGCCATTATCTGCTGATGTCAATTTATTAGCGGGTGATATTGATACATGGAATAAAACGGAGTCTGATGGGCGTTATTTAGGTAAAGCCGCCACGGCAGCAGCAGCCACAAAACTGGCAACGCCACGTAAGATTAATGGTGTGGCATTTGATGGAGCGAGCGATATTACACTGGACTCAAATGCTCTGGGTTTTGGTGAGTCAGTATTGAGTGATAACGGCTATCAAGTTTTACCTAGTGGGCTGATTATTCAATGGGGTGTTTTCTATATTGAAGTGAATGGGCTGCAGGTGAACTTTCCGCGGCCTTTCAATAATAAAGTTTTTACAGTGATTATGGGATCTGGTGAAGATGCAACGGTACGTGCAGAGGTTGCCAATATTATCCCTAATTCAATAACAAAAATTGGTTTTAAGGTTAACGCGTCAGAGACAAGCAGGTATTCATTCGTTGCGTACGGGATATAAATTAAATATGAGCACGCGGCTATTGTGCTCATTTGATCGCTAGCGCCGATCAATAGCGCTTAATCGATCTGTATAAACGTTTATAAAATCATCCCCCACAATGTCATTATGTTGTTGGTTTTAAAATAATAATGATACATCGGGGAAAGCGAAGCCCACTGTTAGCGATCCGGTGGGCTTTTTTCTTCGAGTACAGTTAAAAGCGTCTGTGTTATCCGGATAGCCCGATATCCATATCACCCAGCATTTCTCGCAAATCCTCGCTAACCCGTTCCAGATTCAGCGTAAATGAGATATGCCGCGCCTTACCGTCGTTAAAAAACTCGGAACGGGTTTTGTTGATGTTGGTAATCACGTACATACCGTAGATGTTGCCCGTCCCTTCGATCAGCGGCCAGGCTTTTCCTGTGTAGGCCATCGTTTGCAGCATGTTTAACGACACATCGCCGCCGGTTATTTCTGGGTACAGCTCACCGGACAGTGTGATTTTATCTTCCCCTGCGCCGATGTACTGATAACGCGGGGATCTGCCTACTCGGTCATTTTTAACATGTCGCCAGCTGCTGTCATGGCTTAGGGATTGGTACGGCGCAGTTTGCCGCATGAAAACGAACATACCCAGAATCATCATCATGATAAAAGCCCTATACGTGATCGGTTAGTTGTGAGCGCTGGCGACGCTGCTTACGACGTTCAATATCGTCTATTTCCCGCCGCAGTCTGGCGACGAGTTTGTCTTCATCCAGGCTGCGTGCATCCTGAATCGTGATATTGATTTCATATTTGTCTGTGCTGGCCATACCGGCAGACATCGCTGTTTTCATTTGTGCTGCAGGTGAATTGATGGCCGGAACGTCTGCCCCAGCAGGTTGCACAGTGAACGGCAGGACAGACGCGGCCAGCACACTGGCGGTTTGCTTCACCCGTTCCAGTAAGGGGACTTTGGGTTGTGCAGGCATAACCTGTGATTCACGGTAGCCGTTCGCCAGCATGACCGCCGGCGGTACGTTTTTAAAAACGATATCACCCAGCTTGTTCGGGTCTTTCTTCTCTTCTGTCTTTGCTGTGCTGCCTGTTTTTTCTGTTTTGGGATTGCTCCCCGTCAAGTCCTGCAACGCCCCAGTTTGTTTAGGCTTATTGCCTTCGCCTGCCGGTGGTTTTGCTGCCTCACCGGTTTTAATCACCGCATCGGTTTCTTTGGGGGGCTGCGGTTTCCATTCCTGCGCCACCATTTTCTTTTGTTTCTTATCCCATACGTACATAACCGGCTTTTTAGGTTCATAGCCTTTTTGTGGGATTGCCCCATTCATGGCATTTGATGCTGAAACGGCGGCATTTGCGGCTTCAGGGATAACCCCTAATTTTTCCAGTATCCAGCCAATGCCTTCAGCAACTTTCAAAATAACTGTCACTACGCCACCAATCGCCATTCCAACAACTTCACCAAACACTTTCCCCGCTTCCGTGCATTGTTTCAGTGATTCCGATGAGGCGTTGACCGGTTCAAACAGTTTTTTGAACCAGTCCCATACACCACTAATGGCCTGTCCGATCCCGTCGAAAATAGGGGATAGCGCAGAGAAAGATTGTTTAACCGGTTCAAGGCCAGTTGTAAGGCCACTGAAAAAACCGCTGAAAAACGCTTTGATCGGCTCCCAGTATTTGTAAATTAATACACCAGCCGCAACGATTGCTGCGCCGATTAAGCCGATGGGACTGAGCAACAGCATGAAGCCGGTACGCAGGATATTGAATACCGCCATCCCTGAACCGCTCAGTGCAGAAAATCCCGATGTCGCCAGCATTCGCACGCCATTACCCAATGCCGATAGCGCCGCACCTGGCTGAGTGAATACCATCAACAAGGAACGGCCAGCGCCTTGGGCGATATTGCCGATGCCACCGATACCACTGCGTATACTGGTAAGGATGCCCCCCCACGCGCGAGTGCTGGACAGGCTACCTGTCATAACGCCGCTAAGCCTGCTGAACATACTTGTAACGGTGCCAATACCCTTACCACCGCTTAACAGGGATAGGCCAAGTTGCAGTTTGGAAAATGGCCCCATCAATATGCCAGTCGCAAGAGAGACGGTGCCGATGGCGGCGGTGAGCGCTAACGCGCCACCCACAACCACAAGCAGTGTTTGAGCCAACTCAGGGTTAGCTGTCACCCATTCACGGACACTATTCACTAACGCCGTCGCGCCCTGAGCCAGTTTGCGCAAAACGCCGGAGTCATTTTCAAAGATGGCAAAACGTAACCCACTCAGTGCACCACCGAGCTTGTCGATATCCCCCGACAGGTTATCGCGTAACGTGCTGCCCATACGTTCGGCCGTTCCACTGACATCGCTGAACTGGTCTTTGGTATTGGCTAACGCTGACAGGAAATTAGGGATCTGATCGATAGACAGGTCTTCTATCGGTGTACCAAATAATGCAATGGCGGCATTGGCCCGTTCGGCTGGGTCTTTAATCTTCAATAGCCCCTGCGCGGTTTGCTGCATCGCGTTACGTGCTTGTGCGCCACCGCTGGCGATGGCAGATGACGCGCGCTGCGCATTCAGTCCGATGGCGTCATACGCCGCGATGCTGGACTTAGACATATCAGAGCCACGGATTGAGAACTCTTTGACTGCATCGCCCGTTTTATCCAGCGCAAATTTCCCTTGCTGCGCCATATTGACCAATAGCGTCATAGCTTCTGATCCGCTGTAGCCCATATTCCTGAAATGCGTTGAATACTCATGCAATATCTCAGGTAACTCGCCGCGCATCTGTGTAGAGACGCGTTGCATTCCTGCCGCCATCAAATCGAATGCTTCATCGCTGCTGCGAGCCAGACCATTCTTCATCATGATGGCGGCAATCTGGATATGTTCCGCCGTATCGCCGCCCAGCACGGATTGCATATCCAACGCTTTGCGTGAGATCCGGTCTAATTCCGCTTCACCGACGTCCCCCAATGCGCCCAGTGAGCTACGCACCGCCGATACGGTGCTGGCGATCTGGGCAAGGTCATTGCTTACACCGGCACTGTTAATCCCTTTAATGATTTTCGAATACTGCGACCCCATTGCAGGGGCTTCGGCATTTTGTGCAGCAATCACCGCGCCGCTTTTATCTGATTGCAGATTAGGGGCCATCATTCTGGCACCGACATACGCACCGGCTGCGCTGGCACCGATTGCCATTGCCCCTGTGCTGCGCAGATTCCCCGCTGTCTGCTGCATCCTATCGTAGCGTGCTCGCGCCTGCGTCACCGCCGCCAACCGCCGTTGCTGTTCCGCTAACATACGGTTATAGCGTGCGGTTTGATCGCTAATCTGGTCTGTTGCCCTGCGGCTGCGGTCGAGTATCACGCCGTGCCGCGCCAGCTCTGCCCGCAGTTGTTTTAACTGTTCGGTTTCGTTGGTCTGAGCCGTTGATAATTGCCTGATCAGCTCACGCTGCCGTTTCAGTGCCGCGTTTTGTTCGTCCGTTCGCGCACTGGCGGCACCGAATTCGGCACGCATCGCGGCGGCTTTGGCTTTAGCTTGTTCCAGTTCGCGGGTTGTTTTAGCGGATGCAGCGCTCAGACGGTCAAAGCTGCTGGCCTGCCGTCCTAATCCGTTGAGGGTGTTTTGTGTTGCTCTGATTTGGTCAGCCAGCGCCGCCGTGCCGCTGCGTGCAGCACTGACGGGCCGAGCCATATTATTGATCGCGCTGAACGCCACGCGAATATTGAGATTGCGATCTGTCATTCCGAGTTTCCGCTTCTAACGGCCGCTCGGCTGCGCCATGCCAGCAGTTCATCTACCGGCATGGCGTCCATCGCCGACGGCAACCAATGGAAAATTGCTGCGATGTCGGCCATCACCTCTTCAACACAGTTAAACGGGCAGTGAATTACGCCGTTACCGCGCCCGTCTCGCTCGCTGGGGAAGAGGGTTGCAAAAAAGTCGCCACCGCATTGGAGAGCTGGCAAAAATCCCAGGTATCCATCGCTGTGAGTTCTTCTTTCGTCAGCGCCGGACTGGTAACGCGCGGGAGCAACGTCAGCAGGCTATCCACATCGGACGTCATCACATCGTAGACCTTCAGCCCGCGCAGCGATCCGGCCTGTTTTAGTGCGCCGGTGATCGTGACTTCTTTCACATCACCGCCTTTACGTGTGATCGGGTTTTGCAGAATGACGACGTTATTTTGTTTCTCAGTCATGGTAGACATTTCCTTTTATAACCCAACGTTAGCGCGGTGTTTTTCCAGCATATCGACACCGGCCACTTTATAAATCATGTTCAGCACATCCACTTCCATGACCTCTTCACCGCTGATCGTCAGCTTGAAGTAGGTATTTTTCAGGGTGTATTTATGTGCTGTATCTTCACCCACTTTGGCAGAGCCTGGGTCAAGATCGGTAAACCGGCCACGCGTCTGGATTTCACACGGCACCGCTTCGCCTGTGGCTTCATCCTGATACGAACCTGCAAAGCGCGTTTGCATACCGTCCGCAGTGGAGACGCCCCACTTTTTCAACAAGCCAGCATCCAGCCCGCCGAGCGTGATTTCCATATCCAGCGCGCCCGCATCAAAACCGAAGTCAATCGCGACAAAGCCAGGCATGCCACCCGCCTGATAGTCTTCTGTCTTGCGCGTGAGCTTAGGCGGTGTCACTTCCGGCACCTGACCGAAATAGTTGTCGCCGTCGATAAACAGATTGAAGTATTTAAGTTTCTTTGGCAGAGACATGATTTACCCCTTACCCGCTGAACGTATTGGCGAACGTCGCGAAGTATTCGTCAGTAAACTCCTGCACCAGATCCAAATGCTCCAATGGCGGAACGGGTGTGTAGTTGTACTTGATGGTTAATTTTCCGGTGCGTAGCGTTTCGCCGGTGTTGGTTTCTTTGTCATACCAACAATTCGCACCCAGTAGACGGCCAGCAGTGACCAGCGCCGTTAACTTGCGGTTGATGCCGTCCACAATATCCTTTGCCAATGAGGGCGTAAGCGGCTTATCAATGTAGAAGAAATGCGCTTCTGCGATGGTGTCTGCGAGGATTTGCGCCGTACGGGTGTAGCTTTCAAACAGATAGGTTTCACGGTCACAGGTGCGCGATCCCCAAAAGCGAAAACCGTTCTGCTTAATCAGCGTGGTGATGCCGTTGCTGTTCAGCTCGTCGGCGTCGGTATCGGTTCCTTGTAGCGTGAAATACACATCTTTGCTCAGTCCGAGCACACCGTTTACTGCAACGTTGGATAGCACCTTGTGCCAGCCCGTCTCTGCATCAATTTTGGCGCGCAGGCCAACCGCAAACGCTGGCGCGGGTACGATTACGCTTTCCCCTTTTGCGGTGTCATAGGCAATAAAGTCGGGCCAGATCACCATTAATTCACGTTGGGAGAAATTTTCGCGGTACGTTTTTGCCGCCGCGATAGTTGCGCAGTCATGCGCACTGACATAGGCGAACGCGTTTAGCTTTTCAGCCATTACGGCCAGTTGCGCGGCGACGGCTTGGGTATCCAGTTCCGGCACGGCCAGTACACGCGGACGAACACCAATACGCGCCTCTGCCGACAGCAGCGCATACAGCCCCGTATAGCGCCCGTTGGCATCGGAACCGCCGATCACTAACTGATCCTGAGTCGGTTTAGGTTCATTGCCTTCTGCGGGCGCGTTCGCTGCATCTGCCACACGGATCACTACCGTTTGAGGGCTGGCCTGATCGGAAATGCATTTCAGCGTGGTGTGTAACGTGCCTGTTTTACCCGCTTTGCCCAATACGCTAGCAACACGGGTTAACAGTACCGGTTCGTTTAACGGGAACGTATCAGCGTCGGCATCATCGGCGGTACACACCACGCCGATCACTGCCGAGTCGATATCGTTAATGATGGTGCTGAGATCCGTTGTTTCTCGGACGGTCACACCGTGATGATAATTAGTCGCCATGCTTGTTGCCTCAATGCGTCAAATGTCCGGCTTCATGATTGCGGGATTTCACAGGTTGCGCACGGCGTTTGCTTTGTTTTAGGAGCGCGACAACCGGCGCTGATTGTCCCTACGCGCGCGTAACGCGAGTATTCAGGCAGAGATCAGGGGGTAACAATGTCAATCATGGACACGCTAGGGGCTATTTCTGGACGACTGGATGAATACTCACCCCGTCCGGCGTTTATGGTGAGGGTTGGCGATAAGCAGGTTACAGAGCTGAATGATCGGCTGATGTCGTTATCGCTGACGGATAATCGCGGGTTTGAAGCTGACTCACTCGAATTAGTGCTGGACGATGCAGACGGAAAATTAGCCCTGCCGGAGCGCGGTGCAAAGGTCACGGTGGCGCTGGGCTGGGCGAATGAACCGCTAATCAGCAAAGGGACATTCACGGTTGATGAAATTGCGCATCGTGGCCCGCCGGATCAGTTGACTATCAGCGCCCGCAGTGCGGATTTCAGAGAAACCTTCAACGTTAAACGTGAATACAGTTGGCACAATGTGACAGTCGGATTTGTGGTATCTGCCATCGCCAGCCGCTACGGGCTGAAAGCCGGTGTGACAGAACGGCTTGCAAAGCTGGAACTTGACCATGCTGACCAGACGAATGAATCAGATATCAGCTTCCTTACTCGCATGGCAGAAATGGTTGGGGCAATCACAACCATAAAAAACGGTATGTTGCTGTTCATTGTCCCAGGGCAGGCGGTTTCACAAAGTGGCAAGCCACTACCGGCCATCACCATTACACGCAGTAGCGGAGACAGTCACAGCTTCCGCGTTGCTGACCGCGACGCGTACACCGGCGTTACGGCGTACTGGCTGGATCTGAATTTTGGCAAGACCAAAACGACAAAGGTAAAAAATAAACGCAAAACCAGTACGCCAGCTAAAAAGAAAGAACCCGCATCCAGCAGTAAAGAGGGGAATTATCTGAAGGGAACGGAAGGTAATGTTTATGTCATGCGATCGACGTTTAAAACCGAGCAAGCTGCAAAACGCGCCGCAGCGGCGAAATGGTCGACGTTACAGCGTGGTGCGGCAGAATTCAGTATGACGTTAGCGCGAGGCCGTGCCGATTTATATCCCGAATTACACGCCCGTATGTCTGGATTTAAAACGGTTATCGATAATGCCGATTGGATAATTACACGCTGCGTACATGAAATTAGCCAATCAGGATTTACGACATCGCTGGAATTTGAAGTGAAAATAACAGATTGGGCAGCAGACGATAATGATGATTAATGCAACGCCTGTGTATAATGACAGTAACACCAACCGTTTGAGGGGTTGTCATGGCGATCAAGTGTCCAAAGTGCCGCGCAACTGCAAAGACACGTACCAGCGTAGAACTCAGCCCATTGGTTCGACGTAGCTATCACCAGTGCCAAAATATGATGTGTGGCTACTGCTTTACCAGCATGACGCACATTGATGAAGCACTGAACGAAACGAAGCCCGCACCTGGCGCATGTGTCCCCACCAATATCTTTCCCCGCAGTCACAAAGGGGAAAATCAGTTGGATTTGGGAATTTGAATCATAAAAAACCGCGACAGTGAGGTGTCGCGGGATTTGAGTATATTGCCTTTAATATGTAAAACGTTTTTCTAAGTTTTTGTCATCTTGTTTTGGCTATAATCACAAAAGGTATAAAAATATGAATGTTGATGTTGTTGGTGATTTAGATGATACGGTGAAACTACAAAGGTACATGAACTTTGCAAAATTTATTTCATTGCTTGATAAAAGAGAAATTTTTTTATGTAAAACATCTTTGTTTGAGGATAAATTAGAAGGTGGATTTACGGTTATTGATGAGATGCTGAATGATAGTTTTGCCGCTCAACTTGACGATATAGTTAACAATTTATTACCTACGGTTAATCAACAAACTCCAGAAGAGAGACAAAAGAGAAATAAAATTAGTGCTGATGTAATGAAGTATACTGATGAAGCACCGTATCATACTGTTTTCGGGGACATCAATAGAAAGGATTTTAGTTATCAGGATCTTCATGAAAAAATGAAAGATTTCATTGATGTAAGCTGCTGGCATAGTAATGAAAGAGAAAGTATGGCAATGTGGAAAATCTATGGAGAGGATGATTTTTCTGTTTGCGTCATTACTGATGTTGGCCGCATAAAAAGAAGTATAATTGAAAAGGATGAGTATAAGGTTTTAATTGCTAAAGTAAAATATCTAATTTATGAAAATGAACATTTTGAAATAAAACACATGCTTGCTCAATATATGCATAAAACAGATTTTTACGCTTATGAAAATGAAGTAAGAATCATAGGATATAATCCTGATTCTAATATTTATGAGGAACGAAGGGAGCCAGGTACATTTATTAACATTAATCTCCAAGAACTGATACAAGAGATCAGAATATCATCGACATCTCCCGATTGGTTCTTCGATCTTGTCAGTTCAATATGTAAAAAATTTTCCTTAGATGTGAAGGTTTGTAGGTCAGGAGTGAATATTAGACACTCTTATTATGGCTAAATGATATATATGTTGCTCATGTGAGTTCACCAAACCAACTAGGTTATGAAAAACCCCGCAGCCAAATGCGGGGTTTTTGTGTCGATGTGGTCAATGTGTGGACATTGTAAGAAACAAATCATTATGTTTCATATCGATACAGGGATATATTGCACACCATCCCTGTCTTTTCGCCCTCCATGATGGAGGGCTTTTTTTTTGCCTTTTTTAACGTCAGATAATGCACTATGACTTCATTATTTGACTTCAAAAAAATGATATCTATAATGACTTCAAAAAGTGACAGCATGGAATCGGCAATGCAGGGGAAAATAGCCAGTCTACGAAAAAAGCAGCGGGAAACTCTGAGCCAAATTTTCAAAACACCCGTGCTTTCAGGTGTTAAATGGTCAAATATTGAGTCACTCATTACTGCATTAGGTGGTGAAATTAAGGAAGGTAGCGGGTCACGGGTGCGATTTTTATTGAATGGAAGCATCGCCCGATTCCATCGTCCTCATCCGTCACCGGATACTGATAAAGGCGCACTGGTTAACCTGCGTGAATGGTTGGAAAGTATAGGAGTAAAACCATGACTAAAGCACTTAACACACCAAATACGATGGTTGTTTCCGGCCAACCGGCCATTATCAGTTACGTACCGGAAATCGGTATGTTTCGCGGTAAGTTTATTGGCTTATCCGGCTACTGTGATTTTGTCGCCGACAGTATTCATGGGCTGAGAAACGAGGGCGAAATTTCGCTACGTGAATATCTGGAAGATTGTCAGGAAAATGGCATTGAACCTTACGAACGTGAAGAGAAGGTGAAAACGTTCACTCTCCGTTATCCTGAATCATTCGGGGAGCGGCTGACCATTGCGGCTGCTGAGCGCCAAATTTCAGTGAATACGTATATTGTTGAAACGCTGAGTGAACGTATGAAACAGGCTTAACGATCTCGCTCTTCGGCGGTTTTTTGCATAGAAAAAACGATGAAAGCTCGTATTGCACCACGAAATTTCTTGATGCAGCCATGCTTTCCCGACAGAGAACAGGATAAACGCGGAGTTAAGAAGAGCACGAAAAAAGACAGCGTAAGGGAGTGGTAACGCGTAGAATATGACCATCAAAAATGATGCTCATGAATGTTCCTTTACCTGTCTTCAGGCTTTTGGCTGACATCCTCATAAAAGCACGCTGAAACACCATTGGCCGCTCGCCATTACATGGCGATGTCATACTTTCCCTGTACCATTGCTTCACCGCGTTAGCCTCTGCTATGACAGGGGGCGGCGCATTCTTTTATTTTAACTTTTGATATCAATACCATGACCCGTTCTCCCCGTTCGACCGCCTGGTTACGCGTCGTCAGCCTTTCTCTGGCGGCATTCATTTTTAACACCGCTGAATTTGCTCCTGTTGCGCTCCTGTCAGACATCGCTGCCAGCTTTTCCATGAGCGCCGCGCAGGTTGGGCTGATCATTACGATTTATGCCTGGGTCGTTGGGCTGATGTCGCTGCCTTGCATGCTGCTGTCCAGCGATATGGAACGGCGCAGCCTGCTGATCAAAATTTTTATCCTGTTCGCCATCAGTAATGTGTTGTCCGGTCTGGCCTGGAACTATTGGGTGCTGGTCATGGCTCGTATCGGTGTGGCGCTGTCTCATGCGGTGTTCTGGTCGATTACGGCATCGCTTGTGGTGCGCCTGGCACCTGCGGATAAAAAAGCGCAGGCGTTGAGCCTGCTGGCGACCGGAACAGCGCTGGCGTTGGTGCTAGGGTTACCGCTGGGGCGTGTCGTTGGGCAGTATCTGGGCTGGCGTGTAACGTTTGTCCTTATTGGCCTGATCGCTGCGGTGATTATGCTGGGTCTGATGAGGCTTCTGCCTGTGTTGCCGAGCAGTAACTCAGGGTCGTTGAAGAGCTTACCTCTGCTGCTTAAACGCCCCGCGTTGCTGTGTGTGTACGGCCTGACGGTCATGATCGTGACGGCGCATTTTACCGCCTACAGTTACATCGAGCCGTTTATCCTGAAAGTGGCGTTGTTGAGTGAAAACTTCACGACCATCCTGTTACTGATTTTTGGCGGTGCCGGAATCATTGGCAGCATGTTGTTTAGCCGCTACAGCAGCAAGTATCCTGCCGGCTTCCTGATTGTGTCGTTCGCGTTTTTGGCGGTGTGTTTGCTGCTATTGCTACCTTTGTCATTCAGCGGATGGAGCTTGTCGACGCTGTGTATCGTCTGGGGGATCGCCATTATGGCGCTGAGTCTGGGCATGCAGGTCAAAGTATTAACGCTGGCATCGGATGCAACCGACGTGGCGATGGCACTCTATTCGGGGATTTATAACATCGGGATCGGCGGCGGCGCGCTGCTCGGTAATCAGGTGATTGTCCATCTGGGGCTGCCAGATATCGGTTACATGGGGGCGGCGATGGCGATACTGGCGACGGTGTGCTGTATTTTTACGTTTGTTCGCTATTCCCGTGTGCTAAAAACATCATTAACGAACTGAATCCGGGCAGCGACCCAGACGATCTGTTTTCTGTGAGGGCATGATGAATCCACACTATGCGCGTCTGGTGACGCTGGCGGCGGTGAGTGCAACGGCCGTTGCACTGGTGCTGTTTGTGATGAAAGTGTTCGCCTGGTGGCATACTGGTTCGGTGAGCCTGCTGGCATCGTTGGTTGATTCGCTGGTGGATATCGCCGCATCGCTGGTGAACCTGCTGGTGGTGCGCTATTCGTTGCAGCCAGCAGATACTGAGCATGCGTTCGGCCACGGTAAGGCGGAATCGCTCGCTGCGCTGGCGCAGAGCATGTTTATTTCCGGTTCGGCGCTGTTCCTGATCCTGACGGGGCTACAACATTCGCTGGAGCCTCAGACGCTGCACGCGCCGGAAGTGGGCATGTGGGTGACGCTCATTGCACTGGTGGTTACGCTGCTGCTTGTGTCGTTCCAACGCTGGGTGGTCAAGCGCACACACAGTCAGGCGGTACGGGCGGATATGCTGCATTATCAGTCCGACCTGTTGATGAATGGTGCCATTCTGGTGGCGTTGGCGCTCAGTTGGAAAGGCATTACGCGCGCCGATTCCCTGTTTGCATTAGGTATTGGCGCCTATATTTTATATAGCGCGTTACGCATGGGGTACGACGCCGTGCAGTCGCTGCTGGATCGCGCACTGCCGGATGAAGAACATCGTGCCATTGCTGAGGTGATTGTGAACTGGCCGGGTATTCGCGGGGCACATGCGTTACGCACCCGACGTTCTGGGCCGACGCGCTTTATTCAGCTGCATCTGGAAATGGATGACGCCCTGCCGTTGGCTGAGGCGCATCAAATTGCCGACGATCTGGAGCAGGCGTTACATAAACAGTTCCCTGGTGCCGATATTATTATCCACCAGGATCCGGTTTCCGCCGTGCCGGAAAATCAGCGTGGCAGGTTGACGGTGTAGTTGACTCTATTTTCAGCACTTTATGTTAAAAACGTGATAGGCCATGAAAATTTATGCACAATTTAGCCTGACCTGAATCAATTCAGCTTCGGGTGTTTGTTATAATATGCTAATAAAAGAATAAGGCGTTGCTGCCTGCGTAACAGCGGCGGTGAATTTACGATAGAAGAATCCTGCAAAATTACATCTACAAGTCCAGAGGTTGTCATGATTAGAAGAATCGGAGTGTTGACGAGCGGTGGCGATGCACCAGGTATGAATGCGGCAATTCGAGGTGTGGTTCGTGCTGCACTGTCGGAAGGGCTGGAAATCTACGGCATTTATGATGGCTATCAGGGCTTGTACGAAGATCGCATGGAGCAGTTGGATCGCTACAGCGTATCGGATGTGATTAACCGGGGCGGTACGTTCCTTGGTTCTGCGCGTTTCCCACAGTTCCGTGATGAAGCGGTGCGTGAAGTCTGCGTGGAAAACATGAAGAGACGTGGTCTGGATGCGCTGGTGGTTATCGGCGGTGACGGTTCCTATATGGGTGCCAAGCGTCTGACGGAAATGGGTTTTCCCTGTATCGGTTTGCCGGGTACGATCGATAACGACGTGGCGGGCACTGACTACACCATCGGGTACTTTACCGCGCTGGAAACCGTGCTGGAAGCGATTGACCGCCTGCGCGATACCTCCTCTTCTCACCAACGTATTTCCATTGTTGAAGTCATGGGACGCCACTGTGGTGACCTGACGCTGGCGGCAGCGATTGCTGGCGGCTGTGAATTTATCGTCCTACCGGAAGTGCCGTTCAGCCCGGAAGATCTGGTTAGCGAAATTAAAGCGGGCATCGAGAAAGGTAAAAAGCACGCTATTGTGGCAATCACCGAGCTGGTGTGCGACGTCGATGAGCTGGCGAAATACATTGAGAAAGAGACGGGGCGTGAAACCCGTTCGACCGTACTCGGCCACATTCAGCGCGGCGGTTCGCCGGTCGCGTACGACCGTATTCTGGCTTCCCGCATGGGTGCCTATTCTATCGAGCTGCTACAGCAGGGCTACGGTGGCCGCTGTGTCGGTATCCAGAATGAAAAAATGGTGCACCACGACATCGTTGACGCCATCGAGAACATGAAGCGTCCTTTCAAAGGCGACTGGTTAGAGACGGCGAAAAAGCTGTTCTGATCTAGGAAAGTTGATGTTTTCGCTGAATGGCGGCTACACAAGTTTTGCTGGTTTTGCCGTTATCCGGCGTAAAAAATTATGCTGAGGAGATAGCTAGCTTAGGATGAGCCGCATGGACGCGGCTCAAGCTTGCGCCACGCAGGGAGCGTGTCGCAAGCGGTCCGTAAAGCTGGGTATCGACGAAGGCACCGCTTCAGCGGCATAATTTCCGCCGAAAGCCTGGGGTCACGGGGCGAGCGGCGTTTGAGCCGTCCCGTGTCGGGCGCGTGCTACGAGGTAGCATGAGAATAACGTCATTATCGCGCACGAAACGATTCCCCAGGTTATATAAAACATATGATCAAGAGACAGCACTAAGTGGAGATGCTATCTCCGTTGCTTCCCCCCATTACATCAACCGCCTTAGATATATAACCAGTGAGCATATAAACAGCGGTTTTATTATTTTTTCTGCGCGACCAGACCTGCTAGCCTGCAAATTCCTTCCGTTCTGATGACACACCCATTGCCGCCATGAATATCGATCTTCGCCAACTGCGCCATTTTATTGCCCTGATTGAACATCGCAATTTTACGTCTGCGGCACAGGCTATGAAGCTGTCTCAATCCGCTTTCAGCCGTAGTATTCAGTCGCTGGAGCAGACCATCGGCACCCGCTTGATCGATCGCATGAACCAGTTGGAACCGACGCCGAAAGGGCTGGTGGTGCTGGAGCATGCACGTCGCCTGATTAATCAGACGCACGATCTGTTTAACGATATTCAGCAGTTCAATGAGAAAGAAGCGGGCGAGGTGAATTTTGGTTGCGGTCCGGCACCCGCTGCGTGGCTGATGCCGCAGGTGATCGGGGCTTTCTCTCGGTTGTACCCTAAGGTGAGGATGGTCTTTCGCGTTGATAACTGGCAGGCGCTAGGCCATCGGCTCATGGCCGAAGAACTGGATTTCATTGTGGCGGATATGCGCAACTTTGAATTCGATACCCGCTATCGGGTTCAGCCGCTGAGCCAGCACCGCTGGGGATTTTGCTGCCGTAGCGAGCACCCGTTGGCGGCGCAGGAAGAGATTACCGTCGAGCAGTTCTTTTCCTATCCGCTGGCGGCAACGATCCGCCCACCCAACCTGCACCGTGCACTGGTGCAACTGAGCGGTAAGCTGGATATTCGCACCAGTATTGAGTGTGAAAATGGCTACAGTCTGCTGGACGTGGTGCGCCATTCTGATGCTATCGGGACGACCAATCATTTCAATGAGCCCGATCGGCACGGCATTCATATGTTGAAGATTGCGGGTCTGGACGACAACACCGACGAATTTTATACCCACTACGGCATTATTTATCTGGCAGACGCCCGTCTGTCTCTGCTGGCACGCAAGCTGATCGACGCCTTCGTGCAGGTCGATGGTGACCTGCACGGCGCGCCAGCGTCGCTTACAGCGGGGTGATGCTGAACTCACTGATTTCCTGACGTGAAAATACCGTCCTAAAGCCGAAATAGCCCGGAGCAGGCGTATTTGGATAGCTCGCGTGGAAATAGAGCACATCATCGACCCAGAAACGTGTTTCCCGCCGATCCACTTCTATCACGATGCGATAGCGATGATTAGGACGCAGCAGATGCGCGGCATCGGTGTATTCACCAAGCAGCAGGCGCTCGCCGTGGCCATCGTAATAGCGAAAGCGCGTGGTGCTGTTCCAGTTGCCGCCCATACCGACATAGTACAAGTTCAGGCTGTCATATTCGTTGAGCTTACCGTGCCGGGTAAACAGGTTTGGGTGATGCAGGTCGCGTGCAGCCCAGAACTGATTGAGGTCGGACACACGGTCATAAGGCCGATCCGCGACCTGAATCTCCCGCGTGAAGGCGATGCGATAAGTACCCGAGAGCGGGGCATCCAGCCAGAGTGTTAGCCCTGCGGCGCTCTCCAACGTCAGACGCTCTGGCGTGCTCTGGATCGCCGTGCGATCAGGATCTTCCTGCTCGACCTGCCACTGTAGCGGCTGACCCGCGGAGTCCGTTGCCCAGATAAGCGCCGAACGGTGCGGGGAATCGATAATGTCACGCGTATCGTTTACGTGGGGTGAGAGGAGGAGCGTATTCTCAGTACAGCTAGGGTCAATCATGGTGATGTCCTGTAACGTGCCGTCGGGTAGCGGCATTAAGAAGAAGGAGGAATGTCATCCAGCACGGCCAGTAGGGCGATGGCGGTTAATCCCCACTGGGCAACGGCGTTGGTCGCCAGATTGGTCGCGGTGGTACTGCCGGAATGTTTATCAATGGTGGAGTCAATCACCGGCTCGTTGATCGGGGAGAGCACTTCAGGGGGCGTCAGGCGTCGTTGCGTGAGCGTCGGGTTGGCAATACCGCCGCTGCCCGCGGTAAATTCTGCCCACGCGCGCTGCGCCAGCGTACTGTCATTCAGTTGTCGTGCGGCAAAGGCGGTCAGTCGGGCATGGCCTTGAGCCAGATTGAGCTTTTTCACCGTTTTACCTACGGCGGCGCTTAGTGAGACTGGATCGTTATACAGCCGACAGTAGTCGAGCCACGCCCGTCTAAAGTCGGGATCGGGCAGCACCTCAATCAGTTCGCTACAGATTTCTGTCAGACCAAACACTGCGCTGAGGTGTGAGATTTCCACCTGATCCGCAGGAGCGGGAAGAAATCTGCCGGTATCGGGATCGATGGCGGCGCTGCCCGTGAAAAAACCGTGCGGCTGGGCTGCCAGCGTCTGCATGCTGTTGAGTAAGCGTTCGCGCATCGCGGGATCGCCGTGGCGTTCCCATGCAGTGAGCCACGCGGCGGCGACCGCACCCCAGTCGGTGCCGAAACCCAGACTGATATGGTTTGGGTTATCGGGATGCGTCTGGCCGATTTTGCGGCCCGGTAGCACCGTGCCTAGCGTGCGCAGCGCCTCAACTTGTTCATCCATCAGTTCACCGATGCGCTCATCGGCGGTGAGGTAATAGAGAAAACGGCGGTTGGCGACGGTAGAAATACGCAGCTGTTTGGCGCTGTCGCCCCAGTGACGGACATTGTGTCGAGACCCTAACGGACTAAAGCGTCCCAAATGGTGCACGTCGACCTCACCAGTGTGGCGCGTCATGGCTTCCGCCATACGAAACACCTCGGCGCGCCCGCTGTGCAGGAAGTAATACCAGAGCCACAGATCGGTACTCAGCTCTGAGTTATCCCACGCGTAGCCGCCCACGTCATAACGCCAGACGTGACGGTCACTGTCATAGGTATGCATGACGTCACCGAAATCCCAGAAGCCATACCATTTTCGCTGCTCGACCTCCTGCTGGTAGGCATCGAAGTATGCCCCCAACTGCTTCTCCAGACTGGTTCGTGCAGGTGTTGCGGCAGAGGCGGGCGCCCACATCGATCCAAACGCCTGTGCGCGGTACAAATCCTGTGCATCGGCCACCAGCAGCGGCGGTTGCTGCATGCATCGTGCTCGATTCACCAGATTTTCCGCGCCGGGCGTCGCGGGCAGAACATCGATAAACAGTTCACTGGTGCGCGCTACGCCAACTGCGGAGCCGAAGCCCGGTTCGTAATCTTCATAGGTGATCGCCAGCCCTTCACGCTGTTTGTCATGGGTATCCTGACCCAAGCCGTCATGATAAAAGCGCATATCCATCGGTTCCGCCCACGGCGACCACAACCACAGCGTGACGGTTGCAACGTCGGTGTGGGCATTTTCGATTTCCAGACAGGCGGGATAACTCTGCCAGAAGTTGCGTAGTCCGAACGCCACGCCGCCTTTCGGCGTGCCGAGATAGCCGACGCCTGCCGCCCGTTCGCCCGTGGCGGAAAGCAGCCAACCCTGTCCAGCCGCGGTGCGTTTGTGGATCTGGAAACCGTCGGGATGGTGCTGAGTCAGGCGGTAGCTGCCAAACGCGGGGATGTAATCCAGCCGTTTGCCGACCTCCGGTGAAAACTCTGCGATCGGTGGCGTGGCTTGCCCGGCCAGCTGTGCTGCGATAACGGCTGTACCGGGATCGCGACGTAGCCCGCTTAGGCCGCGTACCGCTTCACGAAAGAGCCCGCCCTGATCCGAGACGAAGCGGACGTGCCGATCGTACAGTTCCCCCTGTAGTGGAATGTCGAACGCCAGCCCAAGTCCTTTCAGGCTAAGCTGTTCGTCATCATTGTCATAGATCAGAGTGTGTATTACGCGCAGCGAGTCGGTATTCGCATAGCTATACAGCCGGATAATAAAGGGGATGTGCGTGACCCCTTGCTGCTGTGCGTGATGCGTGCCGCGTAGCGCAATCACCGTACGTTGTGGCCCGCTTTGCTCCACCGTGACCGTGTCGATCACGCCCTGATACGTGTCCTGCGTCAGCGTACTGTCCGTCTCCGCCCCTCGCTGCATGCGCAACACCAGCCTGCCGTTGGTTAACGCCAGCCGCTCATCTCGCCAGACTTCTTCGATCAGACGGGAGCCCGAACGTGGAATTACGCAGCGAATATGGCCGGTATTGACGGTCCAGCCGCGATCGTGCTGGCTAACCATCCCGACACCCGATGGCGCGCCTGCTTTGGCTGTTGGCCGCAAAACGAGTGTATCTTGTGGCGGTGTGTCGCCGCCCAGAGCATGCGCTGACCATTTAATCGATCCATCCGGCCAGCGCGCCAGCGGCCAACTTTGCAGATCGTAAGCTTGCTGTTGTGCATCATGCAGTTGGAAATCGCTATCGCCGCGTACGGCCCCCTGCGGCCAGGGGACGCCCCAGGTGACGCCACTGAAGGCGTGAGGCACCTGTCCGTCCAGCCAGCGCAGGCTGACCTGCGGTACGGTATCGCCTGCACGGTTGGAGGCCGAAGTGAGAGGTGCGGCGACCGCAGGTTTCCAGAACGGAGCCGACAGCGCCAGCAGCGTACTGTCGCGCAGGAAGCGTCGGCGTGAGTAGGTCATTTTGTTCATCACATCAGCCCTTGAAGTCGTAGCCGACGGATATGCCGACCATGCGCGGCTCGCCAATCACGCCCGTTGTGGCGCTGGAACCTCTGACGGAGCGGTAGTAGTTTTTATCCAACGCATTTTTTACCCACAGCGACACGTTCCAGCGGTTGTCGCCTTGCTTGCCGCTCAGGCCACTAGACAGATTCAGTACGCCATACGATGGAATGCGATTGCTCTCGGAATCATCGAGCGTACCGTAGGCCCAGCTCCTCCATGACCATTGACCGGAAACTGAGGCTTGCAGGTTATTTGGCGTATCCCATTGATAGCGCACGCGCGTGTTGTAGCTCAGCGTGGGAGATTTGAAGACGCGTTTTCCCGACATATCGCACGAGACGGCGGAGATTTCTGCCGGGCAGCGGGCGTTAGGGAAATTCAGGTAGCTGGTATCCAGAACAGTACCGGCGAGACTGATACTCAGGCCATCAAGCGGGCGTAGCGTCAGTTGGGATTCCCCGCCGCGTGAGCGGAATTTACCAGCGTTAATCAGGTAGCTGGTATCCGTTTCCTCGTCATAGGCGTTATTCTGGAAATCTTCGACCACACTCCAGAACAGTGCGGTATTCCACTCTACTTTGCGCTGTAGCCAGTGTGTCTTGACGCCCAATTCTGCCGAACGGGTTTTCTCTGGATCGACGTACAGTGAGTCTATCCCCAACTGCCTTGCAGCCCCGGACGATACGTTCAGGCCGCCGGATTTTTCCCCGTAGCCCACTGTGACATAAGGGGTGACGTTCGGTGCGGCGAACCAGTTCAGACTGACGGAGCCAGAAGGCAGGCGGTTGGTTTGCGAGAGTGGGCCGGAGGTAAAGTTTGCGCGGTTTCTGCGGATAAACGTCCCCTCTTTTTTCTCGTAGGTTTGTCGCAAGCCTACAATGACGTCCAGCTTATCGGCAGCGTGCCAGGTTCCGCGGCCATAGGCGGAATAGACGGTGTCATCTAACGTGCCAACGCGTTGGACATTAATGTTCCGATAGCCACTGCCTACCCACGTCTGGACACGGCTATCATTGTAGTAGCGACTGTTTGCCTCGGTATCGAGGTTCTCTCCCCAGTAATCGACGCCCAGCGAATAATCGAATTTATTGCCTTTGGGTGAGTCCAGCCAAAAGCTTTGCGACCAGACGCGATCGCGCACGTCAGCACCGCTGTCGTGATAGAGCGGAATATTCCAGTTATCCGCCGTGCTGGGTAACACACGGAAATAGCGCAGTGATGACAGTGAATTGACGCTATAACCGCTTTTCAGTTTCCAGTTGGCTTCTACCGAGCCGCCGCCTTGTGCCACGCGAATCACGTTTTCGTCATCCATCGCGACCTGACGACCCCCGACGACCTTGAGGCCAGTCTGTTCCGCACGGGTGCGGAATGCGTCGGTTGCACTCACCAGAACTGAAACGGGACGTTGGGTGGAATCGCTGTAGTCGCCGGTGATTCTGAGGCTAAAGCTGTCATTCGGCTGATACAGCAACTGGCCGCGCACGCCGTTATTGGTGCTGCCCCCGAGCTTATGGCCGTTCTCGATATTCGTGACGTTTCCGCCGCGTTCAGTTCGGGACAGATTGATGCGTCCCGCCCAGTGGTCGCTGAGCGGCCCAGAGGCCATCAGTTTGGATTGCAGATAGCCGCGTTGTCCGAACGATTGCTCCAATGAATATTCGGGCGTGAAGGTGGGTTTGCGGGTGCGAATGTCAATCGCGCCGCCGGTGGTATTAAAGCCGTAGGCGGCGCCCTGTGGGCCTTTCAATACACGGGTGCTGTCGATATCCAGCAAATCGTTAGAGATGACGCCGGGGCGGGATAAGTAGACACCATCGACAAATAGCCCCACGCTGCCCGGCATACCGATGTTGGTGCCGCTCTCGCCACCGTCGCCAATCCCACGGATGGTGACGGTAGTATCCATCACATCGACAGTGTCGACATCCAGCCCTGTCACGAGCTGTGACAGCTCTTCAAAGCGGTATATCCGCTCTTCTTCGAGCGTTTTGCCGTCAATTACCGATGCCAGTGTAGTCGGCGGTTGAACTGGCGCACGCTGAGCGTTCACTTTCACACGTTTCAACTGCACGGGGGCGGCGGTGGTTGCCTCGGTTGGTGGAACGTTATTCGTTGTAATTTTCGGGTCGTCAGCTCGGGCTATAGCAGGAAGCGTTAAGACGCAGCTCATTAAAATGCCCGACGTTATTTTTCGTTGGTGTTTTTTTAAATACTGCTGGTGTTTTTTAAAATACATAGCTTCTTCCGAATGTCGTCAATAGGCTGCCGATTGCCGTGAATATCACGGCAATACGTGGGTTATAATATTTGGGGGGGATAAGTTACTGCGTTGCTTTTAGATAAGAATCATCCAGCCATTTATCAACATCAAAAGGTTGTCGAATAAGGCGCGATTCATAGGCCAATGTGACGGCACGTTTTAATTTTTCTACGAAGGCGGGATCCAATTCTGGCGAAAGACGCTCAGTTAATGGCGGCAATGTATCCCATTCGACGCGTAATATATTTTCTGGGTAACCTGATTGAGTAGCTAAGAGTTGAATAAATTCATCTTTATTTTTGTCGTCGCTAGCCCAGTTTGCCGCTTCTCGCTGAACTTTGACTAAGCGGCGAAGAATATCCTCGTTGCCTTTGGCAAATTTCTCATCGACTAACAGGAAGCCGCTGAGCTGACCCGCACCGTTCAAATCGCGGCTGGATAGTGGAATGTCTGCCAGCCCTTTATCCCGCAGTGAAAGCGTATTGCTGCCGCCCCAGGTGGCATCAATCTGTCCGGCAGCCAACGCCGCGCTGGCCGCTGCGAAGTCGAGATTGATCAGCTTAACGTCAGAGGGTTTCAGACCTTGCGAATCGAGCGCGCTGACAAAGGAAAGCTCGCCCGCCGTTCCACGAAAGAGCCCGATGCGTTTGCCTTTCAGATCGGGGATTTTCTCAATGCCGGAGCCTTTCGCCACCGCCAGATAGTGATTGATACCGCGTGATGCTACGGCGATCACGCGGGTATCCAGACCGCGCGAACGGCCAATAATGCTGGCTAAATCCCCCAGATAGGCCACGTCGACCTGATGGTTACCAAACGCTTCGTTAATGACGGGTCCCGCACCTTTGATGAACGTCCAACGCACGCTGATCCCATCTTTGCTAAACTCGCGTTCCAGCAGCTTCTGACTGTGGATGACATCGAGTAAGCCACCGCCGCTGGGCTTTGTACCCGCGCCAATGTCTGGCGCGGCAATACGAATCTCGGTGATCGCTGAGGCGATGCCTGACCAGGCCATACCCATTGCCAATAAGCTGGTTACTAACCATTTTCGTCCTGATGTCGTCATTATTTTACCCGCCAGTAATGAAATCGATGAATAGGAATTGTGTTATTGCGCCCGTTTCGAACGGCGTCATATCGTGTGCAGCACCACATTTAAAGGCTTGGCAATAAACTGACTAATACAAAAAAAGCATTATTATTTTTAGTAAATAGCTAAGTCAGTATTCATCGTCTATTTCATCGATATGCAACGAACGAAAAAAAACTATTCCAACTATGCATTAGCCTGTCGGTAATTTTTACCTTTAGTCTGAGTGTCGATTATTAACGTTATCGCCTTATTAAAGAAATAAAGAATGAAATGAATATCGATATGCAGATACATACGTTGACTTTATTAAGTAGTCGGGAAGAATCGATTATCCCAATGCTATTTCAGGCGACATCGTCATTGACACCTGCAACGTGAAATAGAGCGATAAAGATATATTGTCAGGAGCAACCATCATGACGGAATTACTCTATGCGGGAGCCGCGCCGATACCCCGGTCTTATTCGCCGGAACCAACGCCGCATGCTAGCCGAGTCAGTAGTGCAGTGCAGCAACGCTCACCGCATCTGAATACGACGCCCACGTCCCGACCGGAGCGCTGGCTGGCGGTGGGAGCGACGCTGTTATTGCACTCTGGGGTGCTGGCGTTGTTCAGCGTCGCGTCGCCGCCGCCCGTGACGGTGCCTGCGCGGCCGCAGCCTGTCAGCGTCGAACTGGTTTCTATGGTGGCAGAGCCTGTGCAGCAAGAGGTTGTTCCGATTGCCGAACCTGAGGTGCCGACGCCACCGCCGGTGGAGGAACCAACGATAACTGAGCCGCAGGTGGATGAAAATGCATTGCTGCCCCCTGTTCCGGAGAAAAAAGTACTGGAAAAAAAAGTGCTGGAGAAAAAACCTGAACCTGTACCGAAAAAGACGCCGGTGAAAAAGAGCACTCCCGCGCCTAAACCGACGGCGCAACCCCAGAAAGAAACAGCATCGGCAACGGCACCGATAACCCCCGCTCCTGTGGCGCAAAATGCAGTCGCGCAGCCCGTTGACGCACCGTTGACACCGCCGCTCGCCAATGCCGACTACCTGCATAATCCCGCACCGTCTTATCCCGACGTGGCGATTAGCCGTGGTTATGAAGGCACCGTGCTGTTGAACGTGCAGGTTCGTGCCGACGGCAAGGTACAAACCATTCGTATTCATCAATCCAGCGGCTATCCGTCACTTGATGAGGCCGCCAGAGATACGGTGCTGCGCTGGTCTTTTGTTCCGGCGCGTCGCGGCAGTCAGCCGGTTAGCGGCTGGGTCGTTGTTCCTGTCGATTTTTCGCTGAACTCATGAGGTATTGGTTATGACGCTTGGACACATTGAACTCTTTTCTGCGGAAGGCGCGGTGATCCTGTTGCTGCTGCTGTTTTCTCTCGTCACCTGGGGACTTGGGCTACTGAAGTTGGTCCAATATGGGCGTGCGCAGCGGCGCGATCGACGCTTTCGCGCGGCTTTCTGGCAGCAGGATGACGTCAGCCAGACGCCAGACACCAGCGCAAAACAGCCCGGTTCACTCGCTAATCTAGCGCTAGCTGCGGTTAAAGCGCCGGAGCGAATTAGCGGGCAGCTTGCTCTTAATATTCATTTGCCCGATCGGGTTGAGCGCGCGCTGCAACAGCAGATTCAACGCGAACGTCGTTCGCTGGAAAGTGGGCTGGCGGTGTTGGCCAGCATTGGCAGTACGTCGCCGTTTATCGGCCTGTTTGGCACCGTGTGGGGCATTATGGCGGCGTTGCAGGAAATCGGGCTTTCTGGTTCTGCCAGCCTCGACACTGTCGCAGGGCCGATTGGTAATGCGCTGATAGCGACCGGAGTCGGGATCGCTGTCGCGGTTCCTGCGGTGCTGATCTACAACTACTTTTTGCGTCGTCTCAAGCTGGCTGTCGCGGATATGGATGACTTCGCTCATGATGTCTACAGCGTGATGCAGGCGCACGATTTTCATGTCAGTACGTTTCACCCCAGTGAGGAGCCCTCGTCCGCTGCTTTCTCCGTAAAGAACCTGAGAGAGGTGGTCTGAGATGGCGTTTACCTCGCGTAATGATGACGATGTGATGAGTGAAATGAATATCACGCCGCTCGTGGATGTTATGTTGGTATTGCTGGTGGTGTTCATTGTCACCGCGCCGATGCTGACCAATGCCATTCCTATTCAGCTACCAAAAACGGCGGCGGTGGCCCCGGTCGATCGTACCGATCCGGTTGTTATTAGCATTGATGGTGAACAGCGCGTCTTCATCAATAAAGAAAATCTGGCGCGGGAACAGCTGGTGCCGCGTCTGCAACAGGCTAAAGCGGGTAATGCGGATCTGGTCGTGCAGGTGCAGGCGGATAAAGAAGCGAATTACGGTGATGTCGCCGCGCTGCTGGCCGATGTCGAGCAGGCGGGGATTACCCGTCTCTCCCTGCTGACGCAAAAATAACGCTGCGGATACCGACGATCATGATGCCTAAATCTCCGCTGCGGATACGTTCCGCCCCTGATACTTCTCCGATCGCCGTTGCGCTGTCGGCGGGACATTCTGCGCTAGTCATTCCACTGATCGTATCGCTCGTCGTGCCGCTGCTGGTACTTGCTAGCTGGTGGCTTGCGAGTTGGCATGGGTGGATGTCTGAACAGATCCTGCCTTCGCCGCTGGCGGTGGTGGATAGTGCACGGGATTTTATTCCTGAAGAGCTGATTCACCAGTTACCCATCAGCTTGATGCGGCTGGTGATTGGTTTCAGCGGCGGCATCGTGCTGGGTCTGGTTTTGGGCAGTTTATTCGGTCTGAATCGACGGTTGAATGCGCTGTTTATGCCGCTATTTACCGTCATCGCGCAGATTCCGACGTTAGCCTGGATCCCGCTTTTGATGCTGTCACTGGGGATCGGGGAAGCACTGAAATTGGTGGTGCTGGTGAAATCGGTCACGGTGCCGGTGACGCTCTACACGTGCGCCGGTATTCAACAGACGCCACAAAAATTGCACGAAATGGCGCGTAGCCTGCGTTTATCACCGGCTGCCTTCCTGCGCTATCTGATTCTGCCTGCGATGTTGCCTTATGTGATGACGGGCGTTCGGCTGGCGTTTTCTACCGGATGGGTCGCCTTGATTGCGGTTGAGCTGTTGGCATCCAGCGAAGGGCTGGGTTACCTGTTGGTACAAAGCCGTCAACTGTTCATGTTGGATTTTGTATTCGTTTGCATTCTGATCATCGGAATACTGGGATTTGCCGGGGAACGTGTGCTGCTGAAGCTGGAGCGTCGCTGGATTCACTGGCCTGCGCCGGTGTTGGGGCGCGATAGCCTGAGTTATGCGCTGCCGAGCCTGTCGCTGACGCCTTGGCTAGCACCATTGATGTTGTTTGCACTATGGCAGATTAGCAGTACCCACGAATGGGTGAACGTGGCTTTTCTTCCCGCGCCGAGTAGCGTGGTTGACGCGCTGTGGTCGGGGTTGATTCAGGGAGGATTGTTGGCCGATCTCAATGCCAGCCTGCTGCGTGCACTACAGGGCTTTATGCTGGGAAGTGCAATCGGTGTGCTGGTCGGTGCGTTGCTCGGCGGCTGGCGCATCGCCGACAAGTTGTTTAATCCAGCGTTGTCCGCGTTGCGCTGCGTGGCGCTATTTGCCTGGCTACCGCTGATCACGGCCTGGTTCGGTTTAGGTGAGAGCGCCAAAATTGTGTTTATCGCTGTGGCGGCATTCTTCCCCGTCATGCTGGCGACCCGTCAGGGAATCGCCCAGCTACCACCTGCGTTGTTGGAAGTGGCGCAGGTTCTGCGTCTGACACCAGTACAGACGCTCCGCACGCTGATACTACCCAGCGTATTACCGCCGATGTTTTCCGGCCTGCGACTCGCGTTGATGCATGCGTGGACGGGGGCGATTGGCGCCGAGTATTTCATGCCGTCGGGAGAAGGATTGGGCGGCATGATGATTCGTGCGCAACAACTGCTTGAATCCGATCGCATCATGGCCGGTGTGGTGCTGATTGCGGTGGTGGCTGCACTATTTTCCCGGTTGATTACCTTGTCTGAACGGCGGCTGACCCGCTGGCGCTTTGCATGATGGCTAACGGAGGAACGATGTCCCTGCATTTTCAGCACATTACCAAACATTTTACCGTCAACGGTGCCCCGCTGACGGTGTTACAGGACATCGACCTGTCGCTGCATGCTGGCGAGCTGGTTGCGGTCATTGGTGCCAGCGGCTGTGGTAAATCGACGCTGCTGCGTTTGGCGGCTGGGATTGATACCACCGGACGAGGCCGTATTCTGATTGGCGATCGGCTTGTGCACGGCATTCCCGACGAGGTTAGCCTGGTGTTTCAGGAGCCGCGTCTGTTTCCGTGGCTCACCGTAACGGGCAATATTCGCCTCGGTATGCTCAACCTCAATCTTTCTTCTGCGGAAATTGCGCAGCGAATTGCACATTATCTCCAGATGATGGGGCTGGAAGACTTTGCCGATGCATGGCCGCATCAGCTGTCAGGTGGGATGGCACAGCGTGTGGCGATCGCCCGTGGGCTGGTGTCGTCGCCGCGCATTCTCTTGTTGGATGAACCTTTCGGCGCGCTTGATGCGTTGACCAAACAGCAGTTGCAGGAACGTCTGGCGGAGATTCGCCGACAAACGGATTTGACGATCCTGCTGGTGACGCATGATGTGGAAGAGGCCGTGTTTCTGGCGGACAGAGTGGTCGTCATGTCACCCCGTCCCGGTCGGATTAGCGCAATTCTACCAGTCAATTTGGCTTATCCGCGCGACCGAACCAGCACCGCCTTGTTGGAGCAACGCCAAGCGGTCAGTCAGGCGCTGCATCAGGCGGATACCGTTGAAGCCTGAGTGATCGCTTTCTTCCTAATCTTGAGCATCGACAGTCAGGCTGTTGATAAATTTATTTTGCTGAACGAAAACGGTAGTAACGGAATAGAAGAGTAAAGCGTTTGCGCCAGGGATGGCGCAAGCCGAGCGCACAGGGATGTGTTTACAGCGTCTTTACGATCTATCCGTTACTACCGCTCAACTGATTTTTACAGAAACTGCTGTGGAAAAGGCAGTTTTTTCTTTTCTGTCCGCCACGCGAGATCATTCATTTTCAGCATAGTGAAGTGCTGTCATTAACTGGCATAATGCGCATGTCATTCTCGGTCAATACCTTAACAGGGTATTCCTATTGGGTATGCGCAGGTGTGTTGGCCTATACTCGTCATACTTCAAGTTGCATGTACGTTGGCTGCGTTCACTCACCCGAATCACTTACTTAAGTAAGCTCATCGGATTCCTTCTCTTGCCGCCTGCCTGAAACTTGAATTATTTAGAGTAGACACTCGTTAAGGCCGCGCCGGTTAGTGCCGATGCATAATCGTGACCGAGAGAAACACTTATTGCCGATACTTGCCGGTGAAAAAGGGCGGGTATATATCGTTATTATTGAGGTTTTCGCATGAAAAAAGTTACCGTTGCCGCAACACAAATGGCGTGTTCCTGGGATCTGCCCAAGAATATCGAAAACGCTGAAAAACTGGTGCGACAAGCGCATGCAAAAGGCGCGCAGGTTATCCTGATTCAGGAACTGTTTGCCGCACCGTATTTCTGCATCGATCAAAGCCCAGAGCACTATGCGCTGGCGCAGGAGCTGGAAACCAGCCCGCTAATTAAGCATTTCTCCGCACTGGCGGCGGAGCTGAACGTGGTGCTGCCGCTGAGCTTCTTTGAGCGTGCCAATAACGCCTATTACAACTCGTTGGTGATGATTGACGCGGATGGTTCTGTGTTGGACGTTTACCGCAAAACACACATTCCGAACGGTCCGGCGTATCAGGAAAAGCAGTTCTTCATTCCGGGCGACACTGGCTTTAAAGTCTGGCAGACGCGCTACGCGAAAATCGGCGTGGGCATTTGCTGGGATCAGTGGTTCCCTGAAACCGCACGCAGCCTGGCATTGCAGGGCGCAGAGCTGATTTTCTATCCGACCGCTATTGGTTCCGAACCGGCTTACCCGGACATCGACAGCCAGCCGCACTGGACCCGCGTTCAGCAAGGGCATGCTGCGGCGAATTTGGTGCCGGTGATCGCATCCAACCGTATCGGTACGGAAGCCAGCAAATATATCGACGGTCTGGAAATGACGTTCTACGGTTCTTCATTCATTGCCGATCAAACCGGTGCGCTGTTGGCTCAAGCCAATAAGACGGACGAAGCTATTCTGGTGCATGAATTTGATTTAGAAGCGATTGCTGCTCAGCGTGCATCATGGGGCCTGTTCCGCGATCGTCGCCCGGAAATGTACGGCACCATTGCCAGTTCAGACGGCAAGACCCGGAGATAAGTGATGTCACAGTTAGCAACTCCTCATCTCACCACGCCACATCAGGATGGTTTTGCGATGCCCGCCGAGTGGGCACCGCATGATGCTGTGTGGATGATTTGGCCGTATCGTACCGATAACTGGCGTGAGCAGGGTGTTCCGGTGCAGAAAACGTTCGCGCGCGTGGCGGAAGCCATCGCCCAAAACACGCCTGTTATCATGGGCGTGCCTGCACGCTACATGGCGGATGCGCAAAAAGTGATGCCGGTGAATGTTACGCTGGTGGAAATGGAAAGCGATGACGCCTGGATGCGCGACACTGGCCCAACCATCGTGCTGAATCAGGCTGGTGAGCGTCGGGGTATCGACTGGCAGTTCAACGCCTGGGGCGGCGAGCTGGGTGGTCTGTATGAAGACTGGCGTCAGGATGAAAAAGTCGCGGCACAGGTGCTGGATTATCATCAGGCTGCGCGCTATGCCGCGCCGCTGATTTTGGAAGGCGGCTCGATCCATGTCGATGGTGAAGGCACGCTGCTGACCACGGCAGAATGCTTGCTCAATCCGAACCGTAACCCGCACCTGAGCAAAGCGGAAATCGAACAGTTGATGCGTGATTACCTCAGCATTTCGACGATTATCTGGCTGGAAGAGGGCGTGTACAACGACGAAACCGACGGGCATATCGATAACATGTGCTGTTTCGTGCGCCCCGGTGAAGTGGCGTTGCACTGGACCGATGATGAAAACGATCCACAGTATGCACGCTCCGTAGCGGCCTATGAGGTTCTGTCGGCAGCGCGCGATGCGCAAGGGCGTGAGCTGAAAATCTGGAAACTACCTGCTCCCGGCCCGCTCTATGCGACCATCGAGGAAGCACAGGGTGTGGACAGTGGCGATGCGGTTGAGCGCCTTGCCGGTTCTCGCCTAGCAGGGTCTTATGTGAATTTCCTGATCAGCAATCAGCAGATCATTTTCCCACTGCTGGATGAGAAGACGGATGATGTTGCACGCGATCTGCTGCAACAGATGTTCCCTGGCTACGTGATTAGCGGTGTGCCTGCGCGGGAAATCCTGCTGGGTGGGGGAAATATTCACTGCATTACGCAGCAAATCCCTACGGCGAAGTAACGTTCTCTCTTCTCTGATTGCGGGTAATCACGCTAGCCATGATTACTCCCCCTGCTAACATGATGCTAGCAGGGGAGCATCTCATCAGGGATAGTTTAAAAGGCTGGCTCTATGTAGGAGTGCTGAGAGCTCACGTCAAATTTTGATGTCGTTTGGGGAATGGTTTTTAAGCCAATCTGCCATCGCTGCATCCATGCGGGTTTGCCAACCTCTACCAGTAGCTTTGAATGCTGCAATAACTTCCGGTGAGTATCGAATACTTACTTGTACTTTTGGTGCCGGTTTAACGGGGCGTCCCTGTTTGCGCATGGCTTTCAATTTACTGAAAGGCATAAGCTGCATGTTCTCACCTTCAAGCGAGCGTGTATCAGGATCTTGCGCAATAGCTTCCTGAATTTTACGGTCTTCCTCATCGGTAGGGAGGATAGTACCCTGCTTAAGTTTTGGCATATTTTTCCACCTCCGCTTTAGTGGCTTTCCGCAAACTGATAATGCGGTAAATTTCTTCATCATCCCCATCGCTGTAAGTAAATACGACGACATAAATTCGGTTATTGAGGTAAGCGAGACCGTAAGTGATACCGATGTAACGATCTTCACTGTAGTTACCAAGAGAGTCAGATGCTGCAATCATTCGATCCCAATCAAGATGTTTAGCATCGGCTAAGTACACGCCGTGTTTTTGTTTATTGCTGTCATTCTTAATTGGGTCGAATATAATTTTCATTTATTTATTGTAGCTACAATAAATATGAAGTCAAACGTATAGAAACAGCCGAGTAAGCTGGCAGTGAACCTAGTGGTACTGACATTTGAATGGGATCAAAAAAGCCGGTTGGCGCAATAGCGTGAACCGGCTTTTTTATCAGACGAACATTTTTCCGTCTGTTTTTCGATAAAAACTTAGCCGCGTTTAGCGTCGGCTGCAGCTTTCACGATAACGGCAAAAGCGTCGGCTTTCAGTGATGCACCACCGACCAGCGCGCCGTCGATGTCTGGCTGAGTGAACAGCTCTGCGGCATTCGCAGCATTAACAGAACCGCCGTACTGAATGATAACTTGTTCGGCAATAGCCGCATCTTGTTTGGCAATGTGGTCACGGATGAATTTGTGAACAGCCTGAGCCTGTGCTGGCGTTGCAGATTTACCGGTACCGATAGCCCATACAGGTTCGTAGGCCACAATGGTGTTTTCAAACGCTTGCGCGCCCAGCGTATTCAGCACGGCATCCAGTTGACGTGCGCACACGGCTTCGGTCTGGCCTGCTTCGTTTTCGGCTTCAGTTTCGCCAATGCACAGTACTGGAATCAGGCCTGCATCTTTCAGCACACCAAATTTCTTCGCAATGAATTCATCGCTTTCTTTATGGTAAGTACGACGCTCAGAGTGGCCAATGATGATGTATTTCGCACCGATATCTTTCAGCATGTCGGCAGACGTTTCGCCGGTGAAAGCACCAGAAAGGTTTACGTCAACGTTCTGCGCACCCAGTGCAATGCGGCTGCCTGCCAGTTGGTGATTAGCCTGATCGAGGTAGATTGCAGGGGGGGCAATGGCTACGCCACAACCGTCAACGGTGCTGAGCTCTTTACGCAGGCCCGCGATCAGTTCGTTGACCATGTTGGTGCTGCCGTTCAGCTTCCAGTTACCCATAACTAATGGATGTCGCATCTTTTTTCCTCCAGCCGGAATCGCAGTGAATCAATGTGTTAATGAATAAACGCATTAATGAAGTAAACAGTACTGCCGTTAGGCAATATAACTTGCCCACAGTATAGAGACGAAATGTGACCGTGGCTCTGTTTTTTGTCATTAATTACCGAGTTGATCACGGTTCAGATAGCGTTAGCTTAATCGGTTCAACAGCAAAAGTTAGCCCTTTTTCGCCGTCATCTGCAACAACATAGCGTAAGGCACCTTCCGTTTGCTGGTAAAAGCGCTGTCCTTTGCCTTTTCCCAGCAGTTCGGTGACTTTTTTCATACTTTGTTCTTCCGTCAGCGACGGGGCGAACGTGCGTGCCAGTGCTGCCATATAGTCGATGGCCTGTTTACGACGCGCTGCGGTTTCTTGTTCGTTCTGCGGCTGTGGTAGCCAGGTGATTTGCAGCGTTTTGATTTTCCCTGTGCCTTTCTCTAGCGCGGTTGAAGCATAGAGATGGTCGTTGATCCGGCTAGCTGCACGGGTCAACATGCTGATGATATTGCCGGTATCGACAACCCGAAATTCACCGATCGGCAGCGTCGGGTTACTCAGGTTATAGCGAGAACGGAATTGCGTGATGGTTTGATCGAAGGTTGGGGCACCGGCCAGCAGGTAAGGCGCATTGGCTGAAGCTTTGGGCGGAAACGTTGGATCGGCTCCCGCGTGAGTCTGGTATAGCACCAGCGATGATAAAACCAACAGTGAAGCGATGCGTTTTCGTGTCATAGGGGTTCGGGTCAACCACTTCAGAAGATGTCCAGGCCGATAACGGCAGAATACGTTTGATTAAAGCGGCATTTGTACGTCGTTGTCAAAAATCGCGTAAAGATTGCAGGTAAACATCTTGGTTGAGGTAAAATCGCTCAGGCTAAAATACAGATTAATTCGGCCAGACAGGCTAATAATTCAGGGCGTTATCGTTAATGACATTACAGCAATGGTGCTTCTCGTTTAAAGGCCGTATTGGCCGTCGTGATTTCTGGCTCTGGATGGCTATTTGGGTAGCGCTGATGGCGGTATTGTTTACGCTTTCTGGCCAAAACTGGCTAGATACGCAACTGACGGCGTTTGGTTTGGTGGTATTACTGTGGCCGACAGCGGCGATGATGGTGAAGCGGCTGCATGACCGTAACAAAAGTGGCTGGTGGGCGCTGCTGTTAGTGGTGGCGTGGGTATTAGCCTCAGGGAATTGGTACATGTTTTCCGCTATCTGGCAGTGGGGCATTGGCCGCTTCTTGCCGATTTTGATTGTCGTGATGACGTTGCTCGACTGCGGCGTTTTTCTGGGGACAAAAGGGGAGAACCGATTTGGAGTAGAGGCGGAGCCGTTTCGCTTCCGCCGCTAATTGGGAATAATTCGCTGTTTACCAATAGTTCTCGGCAGTCATATGACCGGGCCTGCGGCGCAGGTGCTTGGTCATTTGCCGTTCTTCTTTCAGCAACAACTGAGTATCACGCACCATCTGCGGGTTACCGCACAGCATGACATGGCTGGTGGCGGTATCCATCGGTAAGCCCACAGCGGCTTCCAGCGTACCGTTGCTGATCAACGTAGGAATACGGCCTGTCAGCGAGCCTGCTTCTTCTTCCCGGCTGACCACCGTTTGAATATGCAGTTTGCCGTGGTAGCGCTGTTGTAACTGCTGCATCAGCGGCAGATAGCTCAGATCGCGTGAAAACCGAGCGGCATGAACCAGCACGATGTTCTTAAAGCGCTCCAGACCCTTGCCTTCTTGAAGGATCGACAAATAAGGGCCGATGCCCGTGCCTGTTGCCAGCATCCACAACGTTTCACAATCAGGAATCTCTTCCAGCACGAAAAAGCCAGCGGCCTCTTTGACGATCATGACTTCCGAACCCGGCTGCATGGCATGCAGATGAGGGCTAAGTTTGCCTTCCGGCACGGTCACCAGATAGAACTCAAGTGTAGGATCGCTAGGTGCATTCACGTACGAATACGCGCGCTGCACTTTTTCACCCTCAATCTCCAGCGCCAGCTTGCCATACTGCCCGGCAGTGAATGAATCGGCGGGTGCATGAACCCGAATGCTAAACAGACTTTCTGTCCAGTTCTCTACCTGAACCACTTTGCCTGTTACCCACTCAGCCATAATTTTCTGCTCCTGTTGTACCCGTCATACTTCAAGCTGCATGTGCGTTGGCAATACTCGGCTCATCTCTGAGCCTCGCCCTGAGGGGCCGCCGCAAGCGGCGTTCAAATTGGCTAAGCCAATTTGTTCTTACTCACCCCAGTCACTTACTTGAGTAAGCTCCTGGGGACTCGCGCGATTGCCGCCTGCCTGCAACTCGAATTATCTAGGGTATCGACGCCACTATTTGTGCATGTAAGTTGTGTGTCTAAGATACGCCATTTATTAACAACTGTGAAACAATCAGTCAGCCGGACAGTGGCCTGCTACAGCAGGAATTCGTGCAGCTTGCGATCCTTACGATCCAGATAGTGCGTCGATTTAATCCGGCGGATCGTGCGAGACTTACCGCGGATCAACAGTGTTTCTGTGGTGGCCATGTTGCCTTTACGCGCGATCCCGTCCAGCAAATCACCTTTGGTGATGCCGGTCGCGGAGAAAATCACATTATCGTTGCGCGCCATGTCATCAAGTTTGAGGACGCCACCAGCTTCGATGCCCATTTGTCGGCAGCGTGCCAGCTCGTCTTCACCGATCCGGCGGTTTTCAGCGCTATCGCCTTTCACTTCATGACGTGCCAGCAAGCGCCCTTGCATGTCGCCGTCGAGCGCACGGATAACGGCTGCCGAGATAACGCCTTCTGGCGCACCGCCGATGCCGTACAGGACGTCAACTTCGCTGTCCGGCATGCAGGTGAGGATTGATGCGGCTACGTCGCCATCTGGAATGGCGAATACTTTCACTCCCAACTGCTGCATTTCCGCGATGCAGGCATCATGACGCGGTTTAGCCAATGTAGTTACGGTTAACTGGCTGAGTGGTTTACCCAACTTCAGTGCGACATTGCGCAGGTTATCCGCCAGCGGCAGGTTGAGGTCAATCGACCCTTTCGCTTCAGGCCCGACGATCAGCTTTTCCATGTACATGTCTGGCGCGTGCAGAAATGTCCCTTTTTCGCCGACGGCCAGCACGGCTAGCGCGTTCGCCTGACCCATTGCTGTCATCCGCGTGCCTTCAATCGGATCGACAGCGATATCAACGGCATCGCCCTTACCGGTACCGACCTGTTCACTGATGAACAACATGGGCGCTTCGTCGATTTCCCCTTCGCCGATGACAATCTGACCGTTGATATTGACCTGATTTAGCATAATCCGCATTGCCTGTACGGCGGCATTGTCTGCGGCATTCTTATCGCCACGGCCTAACCACTTATAGCCTGCCAGCGCGGCTGCTTCGGTGACGCGCGAGAACTCGATGGCTAATTCACGTTTCATAAATACCTGTCTGTTGTCGTTCGGAAGGGAGTCGCCTTATGTTAGCCACTTAAGCCTGAATTTAGGGGGAAACACGGTGATGGGGTTCCCGCAGGGAGACCTCGCACCGTGGTCGCCCCCGGTATCTCGGTTCTTAAACGATCAACATTAGGATATGGAATAGGATTTTATCACAACGGGGAAGGGCGGCGGTTAAGTGATGCGGAAAAAACGGGCGCGATAGGTGCGCCCGATATGGCGGAATTAGGCGTCGTGATCTTCCCAGTTACGAGCGCGGGCAACGGCTTTCTGCCAGCCGCTGTAGCGCACGTTACGTTCCACCGTTTCGATACTAGGGCGGAATTCACGCTCAATCGTCGCTTTGCTCTTCACTTCATCCAGATCGTTCCAGAAACCAGTGGCAAGGCCAGCCAGGAAAGCGGCACCCAGCGCGGTGGATTCACGCACTTCCGGACGTTCCACGCGCGTGCCGAGGATATCGGATTGGAACTGCATCAGGAAGTTGTTGGCGACTGCGCCACCGTCAACACGCAGTGATTTCAGACGCGTACCTGCATCTGCCTGCATTGCATCCAGCACGTCACGGGTCTGGAAGGCGATGGATTCCAGCGTTGCACGAATGATGTGATTAGCATTCACGCCACGGGTCAGGCCGAAGATCGCGCCACGGGCATACGGATCCCAGTAAGGTGCGCCCAAACCGGTGAAAGCGGGTACGACATAGACGCCATTGGTATCCTTCACTTTCGTTGCGAAGTACTCGGAATCCATGGAGTCGCCGATGAGCTTCAACTCGTCACGCAGCCACTGGATAGAGGCGCCGCCAACGAACACGGAACCTTCCAGCGCGTAGTTCACTTCGCCGCGTGGGCCGCAGGCGATGGTGGTCAACAAACCGTGTTTGGACTGTACGGCTTCTTTACCGGTATTCATCAACAGGAAACAGCCGGTGCCGTAGGTATTTTTTGCCTGCCCTGGATTGACGCAGAGTTGGCCGTACAGCGCCGCCTGCTGGTCACCTGCGATACCGGCGATAGGAATACGCGTGCCGCCTTTACCGCCGATGTTGGTCTGACCGTAGACTTCTGAAGACGCGCGCACTTCCGGCAGCATCTCGCGCGGGATATCCAGCGCTTCCAGCATGCGGGTGTCCCATTCCAGCGTATGAATGTTGAACAGCATGGTGCGGGAGGCGTTGGTGTAATCCGTTACGTGAACACGCCCTTGCGTCATTTTCCAAATTAGCCAGGTATCGATGGTACCAAACAGCAGTTCGCCGCGTTTAGCGCGTTCACGGGAGCCTTCAACGTGGTCCAGAATCCATTTCACTTTGGTGCCAGAGAAGTAGGGGTCGACGACTAGTCCGGTGGTGTTGCGAACGTACTCTTCCAGACCGTCTTTCTTCAGTTTCTCGCAAATTTCAGCGGTACGACGACACTGCCAGACGATGGCGTTATAAATCGGCTTGCCGCTCTCTTTTTCCCATACGACGGTGGTTTCACGCTGGTTGGTGATACCAATACCCGCGACTTCATCCGCGCTGATATCGGCTTTCGCTAGTACTTCGACCAGCGTTGAGCTTTGTGTGGCCCAAATTTCCATCGGGTCGTGCTCTACCCAGCCCGCTTTTGGGTAAATCTGGGTGAATTCACGCTGTGAAACGCTAACGATATTCGCATCGTGATCCAGTACGACGGCGCGGGAGCTGGTTGTGCCTTGGTCGATCGCGACAATGTATTTTTTTTCCGGGTTCATAAATCCAATCCTGTAATGATTAACCGTGAAATAGGATGGTCGTGGCGTTAAGTTTAACGGCTTTCACGACGCGTAGTAGCTTCTGCCTCGGGTTCGCACACATCGCATGGCAGATTACGGCCAATCAGTGCGCGATAACCGAAGGCACCCAGACAGGCACCGATAATCGGGCCAAAGATAGGAACCAGGAAGTAAGGGATTTCGCGTGCGCCAGTAAAGGCGACGTTGCCCCAGCCCGCGAGAAAAGCGAACAGCTTAGGACCAAAGTCACGCGCCGGGTTGAGGGCGAAGCCAGTCAACGGCCCCATGGATGCACCGATGACGGCAATCAGAATACCGATCAGCAGGGGAGCAAGCGGCCCGCGCGGGATGCCGTTACCATCATCGGTCAGCGCCAGAATCAGGCACATCAGAATCGCGGTGATGACAGTTTCAACCAGCAGCGCCTGCATAACGGAAATGTGCGGGTTCGGGTACGTGGAGAAAATGCCCGCTAAGCTCAGGCTTTCCGTGCTGCCGCGCACCATATTATTGGTTTGTTCAAAATCGATGAACAGATTGTAATACAGGCCGTAGACCAGTGCGGCGGCACAAAATGCCCCTGCAATCTGCGCCACAATGTAAGGCAGAACCTTGCGCCCATCGAAGCAAGCAAACAGCCACAGGGCGATAGTGACAGCCGGGTTGAGGTGAGCACCGGAAATGGCGGCGGTCAGATAGATTGCCATCGCAACCCCCAGACCCCAAATGATGCTGATCTCCCACTGTCCGAAGCTGGCTCCCGCCAGTTTCAAGGCGGCGACGCAGCCGACACCGAAGAAAATCAGCAGGCCAGTACCGAGAAATTCGGCGATGCACTGTCCTCTTAGCGTTGAACGTTCTGCTTGGCTCATATTTTTTTCCTGCTGGGTAACGTACAGAGTGGTAGGTCTAAGGATACCGTCTGGCGGCATCCCCTGTTTTAAATGTATTTATGATGTGAATTTATCGTTAATGAGCGAAAACGAGAAATATCGAAATTGAAATGTGTGTTGCGCGTCAAGAAAATGAGCGTATTCGCTTATAAAATGACTCGTAGTGGTTTTTCGTCCACGGTTGATAGTAACGCTCAGGTTAAATTTATTAACACAATCGGAGTAACGGAGAAGTAAACGGGGGTGTTTTCAGTTTGAGTCGCTCGTTTTTCGGTTTGTATTGCCGGTTTTTCAGTTTGTACTGATAGTGTTAAGTAAGAAAAGCTGCGACACTCGCGTAGTGGGGGATGTGCGCTAGACAGGGGGCCATTGGCTACATACAATTTCGTTATGGTCTGTCTTGCCAGCCGTCCCGCGGTCAGGATTATGTTTGCGGGCGGATGACGCGACACCGTGAGTGTTGGTTACAGAGTCCGAAAGCCAGCGTTAACCGATCTTTGCCTTGTTGCGATTAAAAGGGGTTTGAAGAATGTCATTTGAAGTGTTTGAAAAGCTGGAAGCGAAAGTTCAGCAGGCGATTGATACTATCACGCTGTTGCAAATGGAAATTGAAGAGCTGAAAGAGCAGAACAACACACTGTCGCAGGATGTTCAGGCGGCAGCGGGTTCACGTGAAGCGCTGGTGCGCGAGAACGAACAGTTGAAAGAAGAGCAAGTAGTGTGGCAAGAGCGCCTGCGCGCGCTGTTAGGCAAAATGGAAGAAGTCTAAGTAGACTTTTGACAGCCTGAAAAGCCTGTTTCACTGAATTAGAACGGTGATAATGGGATAGAAGAGTAAAGCGTCCGCGCCAGGGACAAAAACGTCAGGAACGTTTTTGAACGTCGCTTGCGACGGCCCTGAAAGGGGGAATCTCATGGATGAGATTCCTATCTGCGCGGCTCGAGCGTACAAGGATGTATTCACAGCGTCTTTACGATCTACCCATTATCATCGCTCGACGCCATCAATCCCTGATAATTCAACGATATTATTCAATATCCAGCGGGTCTTCCGACAGAATAATGCCCGTGTTGTCGGCATACAGATGGTCACCGGAGAAGAAGGTTACGCCACCGAAGTTGACGCGAATATCGCTTTCGCCAATGCCTTCGCTACCTGCGCCGACCGGAATGGCTGCCATCGCCTGAATACCGATATCCAGCTCCGCTAAATCGTCAACCTGACGCACCGCGCCATACACGACAATGCCTTCCCACTCGTTTTGGGTCGCCAGTCGAGCGATCTCCGCATTGATCAACGCGCGGCGCACTGAACCCCCGCCATCGATCAGAAGTACGCGCCCGAGGCCGTTTTCTTCAAGAAGATCAAAAAGCAGGCCGTTATCCTCAAAACATTTCACTGTGGTGATTTTGCCACCAAATGAAGTACGCCCACCAAAGTTGGAGAACAGAGGCTCAACAACATTCACCTCTTCGTGATAGATATCGCACAGTTCGGAAGTATCGTATTTCATAGGATTAACGTCAGGTTGCCGCCGGAATCATGAGTATATCCCTTTCTGACAGCTGTTGGCAAAATCATCAAATGTTAACTTGATGCGCATCAGTAAATGCATGCAGCTTTTTGCCTGTGCTCAATTTACCCGCACTAACTCAGTATCACGCCAACGGCGAACAAAATATTGGTCAGCAGCGCGCCTTTCACCGTTTTTTCCAACATTGGACGCATACTGAAGGCGCTGCTTTCACGCAGTACATAGCGGGCCTGCTTAATCAGCAGCGGGAGTGCCAGAATAAAGAGCCAGCCCGCCAGACTGTGCAGATAAAACGTCGCGAACAGGCCAAGACAAACTGGAGCCAGCAGCAGCAGCATCGTGTGGTAGAAGCGTGCTTTTTCCGCGCCAAGACGTACCGCCAGCGTGTTTTTCCCACTGATGCGGTCGTTGTCGATATCGCGCAGGTTATTGATGTTCAGAACGGCTGTTGCCAATAGACCACAGGCCGTTGCAGGCAGCATCACGACGCTGTCGAAGTGGCCAGTTTGCAAATAATACGACCCCGCGACGCTGAGCCAGCCGAAAAAGATGAGCACCGAGATATCGCCGAGCCCGATATAGCCGTAGGGTTTATTGCCGACGGTATAAGTGATAGCGGCGAAAATCGCCAGTAGCCCCAGAATCAGAAAACCGAAGATATCCGCTGGTTTTTCACAGGCGAGAATCACCAGACTCACACCAGAAATGATGGTGAGTGCCACGGTTACGATTAGCGCATTGCGCAGTTGCGACAGCGTAATGACACCCGTTTGGATGCCGCGCAACGGCCCGATTCGTTCCTCGGTATCGCTGCCTTTTATCGCATCCCCATAGTCGTTCGCCAGATTGGAGAGGATTTGCAGCAGTCCGGCGGTTAACAACGCCAGTAATGCTACGCCCGGTTTAAAGCTGCTATGCCAACTCGCAATCGCCGAGCCGGTGACGATGGACGCAAAAGCTAATGGCAACGTTTTTGGACGAAGACTATCCAGCCAGGCTTTGGTTTTGCTGCTATGGGTCGATATGGTCATGGTGTGCTTCAATTTTTATTGACGATTCAATTGCGTGAATCATCCGTTTATAAACAAAAAAAGTCAGTGATGGTGGTGCCAGAAACAAAAGTGGGAGGCCTACGCCTCCCACTTTATCTTTAATAGTGCGATCCGCGAAAACGGATTATAAGATAAATCGGCTCAGATCTTCATCTGCTACTAATTCATCCAGATGACTACGTACATAATCTGCGTCAATCATAACGCTTTGACCATTCATTTCGCTAGCGTCGTAAGAAACGTCTTCGATCAGACGCTCCATAACGGTATGCAGACGACGCGCACCAATATTCTCGGTGCTTTCGTTCACCTGCCAGGCGGCTTCGGCAATGCGACGGATACCATCGGCAGTGAATGAAATATCGACACCTTCCGTCGCCATCAGCGCTTTGTACTGTTCGGTCAGCGAGGCGCTCGGCTCTGTCAGGATGCGCTCGAAATCTTCTGTCGTCAGCGCTTGCAATTCCACACGAATCGGCAGACGTCCCTGCAACTCTGGAATCAGGTCAGACGGGCTAGCAACCTGGAATGCGCCCGACGCGATAAACAGGATGTGGTCAGTTTTGACCATACCGTGCTTGGTCGATACGGTGCAGCCTTCAACCAGCGGCAGCAGGTCGCGCTGAACGCCTTCACGAGAAACATCCGGGCCGGAGCTTTCGCCACGCTTACAGATTTTGTCGATTTCGTCGATGAACACGATACCGTGCTGCTCAACGGCTTCAATCGCCTGCTGTTTCAGCTCTTCTGGGTTCACCAGCTTAGCCGCTTCTTCTTCTATCAGCAGCTTGAAAGCATCTTTAATTTTGACCTTACGCGCTTTCTGCTTCTGTCCTGCCAGATTCTGGAACATGGACTGTAGCTGATTGGTCATCTCTTCCATGCCCGGCGGAGCCATGATCTCTACGCCAACGGGGGCGGCTGCCAGATCGATTTCGATCTCTTTGTCGTCCAACTGGCCTTCACGCAGTTTCTTGCGGAATGCCTGACGGGTTGCGGAAGGCTCCTGAGTGCCTTCTGATTGTCCCCAGTTGTTTTTCGCCGGAGGAATCAGCACGTCCAAAATGCGGTCTTCCGCCATCTCTTCCGCACGGAAGCGGTTTTTTTCGATGGACTGGTGACGCACCATTTTGATCGCGGAATCCGTCAGGTCGCGGATGATGGAATCAACTTCCTTACCCACGTAGCCGACTTCAGTAAATTTGGTTGCTTCTACTTTGATGAACGGCGCATTGGCGAGCTTCGCGAGGCGACGAGCGATTTCGGTTTTACCTACGCCAGTCGGGCCGATCATGAGAATGTTTTTAGGCGTCACTTCATGGCGGAGTGCTTCGTCCAACTGCATACGGCGCCAGCGGTTACGCAGCGCGATGGAAACGGCGCGTTTTGCTTTGTGCTGGCCGATGATATAGCTGTCGAGTTCGCTGACTATCTCGCGCGGGGTCATTTCAGACATAGTTGATCCTTACGCCTTGGAGGCTAATTCTTCTATCGTGTGGAACTGGTTGGTGTAGATACAGATGTCGCCAGCAATCCCCAGAGATTTCTCGACGATATCACGGGCACCCAGTTCGGTATTTTCCAGTAAAGCACGGGCTGCGGCCTGTGCATAAGGGCCGCCGGAGCCAATAGCGATCAGATCGTTCTCAGGCTGCACGACATCGCCATTACCGGTAATGATCAGCGAGGCATTTTCGTCCGCGACAGCCAGCAAGGCCTCCAGCCGACGCAGCATACGGTCGGTACGCCAGTCTTTAGCCAGCTCGACAGCGGCTTTCACCAGATGGCCTTGGTGCAGTTCCAGCTTGCGCTCAAAAAGCTCAAAAAGAGTGAAGGCATCCGCGGTGCCACCGGCGAAACCGGCGATGACACGGTCATGGTAGAGACGACGTACTTTACGCACGTTGCCTTTCATCACGGTGTTGCCAAGAGTGGCTTGTCCATCACCGCCAATGACCACTTGGCCGTTGCGGCGTACGCTTACAATTGTTGTCACGAGTCAGTCCCCGTTTGAAGAAAAAGATCCCCGCATGATTCGGGGCACATTGATGTTATAGATGGGGGAAAGCGTGGGGTTTTTCAACCCCCGCTAGCAAGAGGAATACAGTTTGATGCGCCCGCACCTTTAAGACGTTGGAGCATGCTATCGGCGGCAGCACGGTTGTTGTAAGGCCCCAGCATGATGCGGTTCCAGCCACCGTTAGAGGTGATGCGGCTTTCGATACCCGCAAACGCCAGCTGCGCTCTCACGGATTCGGCGGGGTCCATAGTTTTGAAGGAGCCGCATTGAATCGCCCAGCGTTGCGTTTTTTCGACTTTTGGTGCTTCAGGCTGTTTGACCGGCTGTTGCTTCGGCGCTTCCCGTTTTGGTGTTTCTTGTCTTGGAATGTCTTGCCTTGGAACAACAGGCGTCGTTTGCGTAACGACTGGTGCACGCGTTGCAGGCTGGGTTGTCACAACAGGCGGTTGCTGCATCGATTGCGTCGGTGGCTTAATGGTCACCTGTGAACGCGGAACCTGCGTCTGGTCGTTATACGGCACCTCGGAAAGCTGTGTTGGCTGACGCCGCATATCAGACTGCATCTGTTCCAACAGTTGGCGCTGTTCATCTGTCAACTGCACAGGCGAGCGGATCTCTCCACCCGCCGAAGGTTCCGTTGGCGTCGTAACGCCCAACTGACGATTTTCTAGCTCTTTGATGTAACGCCAACGTTCTTCCGGCTTGGGTGGCAGCCCGTTACCCTTGCCCACGTTCTGATGCGGAAGGACAGGGGAGTCGTCGGGTTTATTATGGGCGATAAAGTACAGACCGCCCGCGAAGGTGACCAAAACGGCAACAGCGAGCGCGACCATTGTTTTGGACGCGCCTGAAGCGTTGCCTTTTTTTCGGCTATTTGTCGTTTTCCGACGCGTTGCTGATGAACGTCCCCGGCTCACGTAGTCTCTTTGTGCCACTGTCGTTTCGCTGTGAATTGATAGGTAAATGTACCCGTCATACTTCAAGTTGCATGTGCGTTGGCTACGTTCACTCACCCGAATCACTTACCTGAGTAAGCTCATCGGGATTCCTTCCCTTGCCGCCTTCCTGAAACTCGAATTATTTAGGGGATAACATAATTAGGGGGTCATGTTACTGAACCCTCAAATATTTGACCAGCACCTGAAGTCTTAAAGCCTGTTACGGGCGTAATTTGGCGCGGCGACGCTGTCTCGTATAACCAGCTCACTGGACAACAGACGTGAACCGCTTTGTACCGTGTTACCTTGCAACTGCTCTAAGAGTAGCAGCATTGCCTCGCGTCCGATCTGATAGCGTGGTTGAGCGACAGAAGTCAGAGGAGGCCAGCAGTACTGCGCTTGCTCAATATCGTCGAAGCCGATGATGGAGAGATCGCGCGGGATATCCAGACCCATCTTTCGGGCCTGCGCCAGTACGCCCAACGCCATGAGATCGCTATGGCAGAAGATAGCGCTGGGTGGCTGTGGATGTTGCATCAGCGCAATCAGGCCGTTGATTCCCGTTTCGTAGGTAAAATCGCCCCGAAAGATATACTGGTTATCGATAAGAGTTCCGTTGCGGCGCAGGGCTTGAATATACCCTTGCAAGCGGTATTGGCTCAGATGCATGTGCTCCGGGCCCGCAATGCAGGCGATACGCTGATGACCTGCCTGATGCAAATAGTGTACGGCTTCAAAGGCGGCAGTCAGGTTATCGATGTGCACGGTTGGCAGCGCCAGGTCTGGCGAAAACTCATTCGCCATCACCATCGGTGGCAGATTGCGCTGCTCTTCCTGGCCTGCATCAAACGGTAGATTAGAACCGAGCAACACCATGCCGTCGATCTGTTTGGTAATAATCAGGTCGACGAAGGTTTTCTCTTTCTGATGTTGGTGAGCGCAATCGCCAATCAACACCAGATAGCCGTGTTCGGCTGCCGTTTCCTCGATCCCACGAAATATTTCAGAGAAATAAGGATCGCAGATATCTGGCACGATCGTCAGGATCGTACGTGACTCGTTACGCTTGAGGTTTCTGTTGAGTGCGTGAGGCGAATAGCCAACGGCGATGACAGCCTGCTCGACCTTCCTGCGGGTGGTCGCAGAGACTTTCTCTGGGTTCATTAACGTTCGGGATACGGTGGCGGTGGAAACGCCCGCCTCATCCGCCACGTCTTTCATCGTCGCCGTGGTGACGCCTTTCTTCTGCTTCAACGCTTTTCTCCTTGCGTCAGCGTTAACTGGCGCTGACTGCCAGCAGAACGCTCCTGTCTGCTGACTCTCTATGATTACGGGTAACGCTTTTTTGGCGCAGTATGCCAACCGTGTAACACCGAGCTCCAGCATACTGCCTGCGCAAACAGTGATAACAGATTGAACGCAGGTTTTGTTGCTTAATTTGCATAGAAAGTGTGATGAATATCGTGTTCTCGACGCCGATCGCAAAAAATGGGTGGCAAGAAACCGAAATGATCTAACAGGAAACGCTAACCGTCGGTGGGGTCGACATCCAGCATCCATTTCACTTTACGTGCTTGCGGTAGCGTACCGATCAGCGCCAACGACGTTCTGACCAGTTTCTGTAACAACGCTCTGGAGGGATGTTGTAGTAAGAGTTGCCAGCGGAAGCGCCCCGCACGTTTTGGCTGCAAAGCGGGCACCGGGCCCAGTAGCCAAAGTGATTCATCCCGCAGCGGGCTCGCCTCCAGCAGATTACGCAATTGCTGGAGGAATAAAGCGGCCTGCTGATTATCGTGATCGTCAGCGCGGAAGATGATATGGCTGGTAAATGGTGGCAGAAAAACACTTTTTCGTTCGGTAAGCGCCTGGCTGGCAAAGGCATCGTAGCCCTGTTGCAGCAGCGTTTGTAATAGCGGGTGTTCTGGGTGGTGAGTTTGCAGTGCTACCTCGCCAGCCTTGCCTGCACGCCCCGCGCGACCTGCCACCTGAGTATAGAGCTGGGCAAAACGTTCGGCTGCGCGGAAGTCGGCGGAGAACAGCGAGCCGTCAACGTCCAGTAAAGCAACCAGCGTGACGTCAGGGAAATGGTGGCCTTTCGCCAACATCTGTGTGCCGATAAGAAGACGTGCGCCTCCCAGCCTGACCTGCGAGAGCTGCTGCTCAAGTGCGCCTTTACGGCTGGTGGTATCACGGTCGATGCGGGTGATCGGGACATCTGGAAAGATCGGGGCAAGACTTTGTTCCAACTGCTCGGTGCCTAGACCGACGGGCACCATATTGGTCGAACCGCAGCCGGGGCACTGTTGTGGAACCGGACGCTGGCTGTCGCAGTGGTGGCAACGCAACATCTTCTGATGCTGGTGGTAGGTATAATAGTGATCGCAGCGCTGACATTCGGCAATCCAGCCGCATTCATGGCACATCACCACGGGGGCGAACCCGCGCCGGTTGAGGAACAAAATAACCTGATTATCGTTCGTCAGATGGTGACGGATACGGGTAATCAGCGGCTGAGATAATCCTGCTGTTAGCGGCAAGCCTTTCAGATCGATAACATGCTGTTTGGCCAGTGCGGCATTGCCTGCTCGTTTGGTCAGATTCAGTCGTCGATACTTGCCGATCTGGACGTTATATAGCGTTTCCAGTGCGGGCGTCGCTGTTCCCATCACAATCGGAATATCTTCCTCTCTGGCGCGGAAGACTGCCAAATCACGGGCGTGATAGCGCCAGCCTTCCTGCTGCTTGTAAGAGCTGTCATGTTCTTCATCGATCACAATCAGCCCTAAACGCGCAAAGGGCGTAAATAGTGCCGACCGCGTCCCTATGACGATTGCGGCTTCGCCGCTGCGGGCGTGCAGCCAGACGGCGAGGCGTTCGCTGTCGTTGAGTGCCGAATGCAGTACATCCACCGGGGCGTTAAAACGTTCGCGGAAACGGGCGATGGTTTGTGGCGTCAGGCCAATTTCTGGCACTAACACCAGCGCCTGTTTACCTTGTGCCAGCACGTTTTCCAACACGCTGAGATAGACTTCGGTTTTACCCGAACCGGTGATTCCCGCGAGCAACCAGGCGGCAAAGTGGTTATCTTCGCTGCGAATAGCGCCAACGGCGGTGGCCTGCTCAGTATTCAGGCGTAGGCGTTCAGTAGCCATGCTAAAACTCTGACGCCAGTCATGAGGCGTTTGCTCTGCGGCTTTTAACTCGCATAACCCCTTGCTACGCAGCGCCTGTAACGCCGTCTCCGTCAGCCCGATTTCGCTCACCTGATGGCGATAAAGTGGTGACTGAAGTAACGCCGCCAGTGCCTGCTGCTGTTTAGCGGCGCGTTTGAGTGCGCTGAGCGGTGTCGCCCGGCCTTGTTCGGTGGCAAACCACTGCCAGAGTGGTGCGCGGTGCGCGGGTTTCCCCTGACGCAGCAATATCGGCAGCGCATGGAACAGCACTTCGCCGATCGGATAGTGATAGTACTCGACTGCCCACAGTAAAATACGCCACAGGCTGGGGGGAAACAGCGGCTGTTCGTCCAGCACGTCATGCACGGGTTTTAATTGCTCAAGCGGAAGTGCGCTGGTGTCGCTCAGTGCGGTAATAATGCCGATAGCTTTGCGGTTACCAAAAGAGACGCTGACGCGTGTGCCGACCTGCGGAGTCACTCCTCCTGCGGGTAGCAAATAATCGAATGTACGTGCCAGTGGCACGGGCAAAGCGACCTGAGCGACAGACATAACTTCTCCGTGGTAGTCGACGTGATTTGCGCGGTGATCCACGACATAACCGAACGGTCTATATCATGCGCGACGCAGGTAAAAAATAAAGCAAGGCGCTAGTGTACATGCTGCGAGGGATAATGTGTGGATGCGATTGCATCGGGGTATCAGATTCTGTATGATCCGCCGCCATTGTGCCGTTCGCATAATGAACTTACTTACTCAACTTTCGTGTGGTGTCTGGCGGAACAGGGCTGGATAGCGACACGGCCTTAACAGAGGTTTCCCATGAAAAAAGGTATTCACCCGAATTATTCTGAAGTTACTGTAACTTGCTCTTGCGGTAACGTGATCAAAACCCATTCTACCGTGGGTCGTGACCTGAACCTGGACGTCTGTGGCGAATGTCACCCGTTCTACACCGGCAAACAACGTGATGTTGCAAGCGGTGGCCGTGTTGACCGCTTCAACAAGCGTTTCTCCGTACCAGGCGCTAAAAAATAAGTTCTACTGGCCAATTATTGGCACAGTAACTTTCGACAAAGGCACCTATCGGTGCCTTTGTTGTTTCTGGCGTATCAGTGCTACTTACCGAGAAGACGATATACGTTCTAGTGCAGCCTGTGCGAGAAAACCCGAACGACTTTTAAATTCGGGGTTACTGGCTACGCAACGATCAATTCGGTCAATAAGTGACTTAGGCAATGTGACGTTAATTTTTTCTGAACCGCCCATTAGGCGAGTCACATCGATATCAACAACCGCCCAAGTATATCCAGCGTATTCTGCGCCTTTTGCCAACTGGCCTACTGATGACACGGTGGGAATATCCTGACCCATCTCGACCAGTAGTTCGATATGTCCGGTAATCGCTTCTTTCGCATTCGCGATGGCGTCGTCTAGCGTCTCACCCGCAGAAAAACAGCCCGGCAGATCTGGCACTGTTACACCGTATGCGTGGGTATCGTCGCCTGCTTCAATTGCAATCGGATAAAACATAATTTGTCCTCTTCGAGTCAGCGATGATCATATTCCTGCCTGTTTCCGGATGCTTTTTACCGTACCTATCGGCAAGTCCTTCTTAGGGTGGGGAATGGTGACTAATCCCGGTTTGCTGGGATGTATAAAATGGTGGTGGCTTCCGTTAACTCTTATCAGTTCCCACCCATCGGCCTTGATTTCTGTGATTAACGTCCTGCTATCCATCCCTGCACTCCGTCTCCCTTTTATAAAATAACAATAACCCCAATAACTCCGGTAGGCAACATGTTAGGGTTATTGGAGTTATTTTGAGCCTATGTCTTTCACTCCTACTGACGTTTCACCAGCAGCCCCAGAACGAAGATACCGCCTAATCCTGCTGTAATGATCCCGATAGGTAATTCCTGCGGTGCCAATAGCTGCCGGCTGAGCCAATCACCACCGCACAGCAGTATCGCCCCGAGCACCGCTGTCAGCGGCAGGAGCTTTTTGTGCAATACGCCGCTCAATGGGCGAGCCAAATGGGGAATCATCAGTCCAATAAACCCGATCACGCCGGTCAGCGCGACCAACAGCGAGGTGGCAAACGCGCAGCAGATGAAGATCTCCACTCGTATGCGAGACAGATTAACCCCCATTGAAGCCGCAGTTTGCCCGCCTGCCAACAGCGCATCAAGCGCACGCCAGCGCAGGGCGGTGAGGCTAAATAGCAGCAGGACGCTGAACACCGCAAAAGGTAAGGTATCCCAACGAGCAAGACCCAGCCCGCCCAATGACCAGAAAAGAATTGAGCTGGCAGCGCGTTGATCGCCGGAAAACACCAGATAATTCGTCAACGCGCCGAATAGAAAAGAGATCGCTAATCCGCAGATGATCAAGCGTTCTGCGCCACGCGCCTGTTGCAGCAGAAACAGCACGGTCACGGCGACGGCGGACAAGATTCCGCCACTGAAGGCCGCTACCGGCAATGCCCAGTCACCGAGTTGTTCACCAAAACGAGTGATGACGGCTACGGCACCTGCCGAAGCTCCGGCAGACAGGCCAAACAGGAAAGGATCAGCCAGATCGTTGCGAGTCGCCGTTTGCAGAAAGGCACCGACCATCGCTAAACCCGCGCCACACAACGCTGCCAGCAGGCTGCGGGGAATGCGCAGCTCCAGAATGATGCGTGAGGTCATCGGCGAGACGTCTGCTGACGATAGCCCCAATACGCTGGCGACCTGCGTAAGGGGAATCGTCGTGCTGCCTGTCGCAATATTTAATAGCATCAGCCCAACCAGTATCAGCAGCGCGATAACGAAGGTCGCAGCATAACGTGAAGACGCTGGGCTCACTTAAAGGCATCCGGATAAAGGGCATGCGCCAATTTATCAATGGCAGTGATGTTGGCGGGCCCTGGTGTTAGCTCCGCATATTGGAGCTTCAGATAACGATGTTGCTGTACCGCAGGGGTAAATTTCATCAGCGGGTGTGATTCCAAAAAACGTCTTAGCGCCTCTGCGCCGTTGCCTGTCTGGTAATCCAGCAAAATGATAACGTCGGGTTCGCGTGCCGCCACACTTTCCCACGATGTCGAGGCCCAGCTCGTTTCCATATCGTCCATCACATTCTTGCCGCCTGCGGCCTCAATGATGGCGGTTGGCATGGCGAATTTCCCGCTGGTAAAAGGTTTATCTTCACCCGAGTCATACAGAAAAATCTTCTGCTTTGGCCGATTACCGATACGGGTTTGCAGGGCGGCAAGGTGCTGTTTCCAACCATCGATCTGTTCCTGAGCCTGTTCCTGCTTACCGAAGATTTTCCCCAGTTTCAGCAGGTCGCCATAGAGCAGATCCATGCTGGCTTTCGGACGCTGCTGTTGCTGTTCGGTGAAAACACAGCTTTCGCTAAGAACGAGGGTCTGAATACCGTATTTTTTCAGCGACTGCGGTGTGACTTCTCCGCCTACTTTCATGCCGTAGTTCCACCCGGCAAAGAAGAAATCCGGATGTACGGCCAGCAGGTTTTCCAACGTCGGGTATTTTGCTGCCAGTTCAGGGATCGTGCCCTGCTGCTGGATAAAATCTGGCGTTGCTTTATACCAGCCAGTGATTCCGGTCAGTCCGACGATATTTTTTTGTAAGCCCAAAGCAAACACCATCTCTGCCATATTCAGGTCATGAATAACGGCTCGCTGTGGCGGCTGGGTGAAGGTTAGCGGTTGCCCACAGCTGTCGACCGTGACCGGAAAACCCGAGGCGTGCACCCAGCACGACGTCAATGCCAGCAGTCCAGACAGAAGCGTTATTTTCATCAGGGTTCCTTAGTGCAGTTCAGGGGCTTCAAAGATGCGAATGGGTGAGCCGTTTAGCGGATGCGGTACCGTAAAGCTCTCCATCCCAAATACGGATTTCACACAGTCGGCGCTCAGCGCGTGTGCAGGCGTTCCCCAGCGGAGTAGCGCACCGTGCTGCAAAACGGCGACGCGATCGGCAAAGGGCGTAATCAGTGGCAGATCGTGCAATACCGCTAGCGTTGAAATACCGCGTTTCCGCACGAGAGACAGCAACTGCGCGCGTGCTAACGGATCGAGATGGTTGGTCGGTTCATCCAGCAGCAGGAGCTGCGGCGTTTGTGCAAAAGCGCGCGCCAGCGCGGCACGCTGACGTTCCCCGCCGGAGAGTGTGCCCAGCAGGCGGTGGCGCAGCGGTAGTAATCCGGTATCGTCCAGCGCTTCATCAATGAGTTGGCGATCGTGCGTAGGTGTGCTGAATCCATGGTGTGGAATGCGTCCTAAGGCGACATATTCTGCGACCCGCAGGCGCAGGTCTGGCGCATCACTTTGCGCCAGAATCGCGATGCGCTTTGCTCGCTCATGACGGCTGAGCGCGTTCAGCGGTTGGCCGTTCAAATGGACATACCCTGCCGTTGCGCTAAGTTCACTGGTCAGCACGCGCAACAGCGTGGATTTGCCGCTGCCATTTGGCCCAATCAGTGCCAAACGCTCGCCCGAGTGCATGGACAACGAAATATCACTGAGTCTTGGAGCCCGATGGGCGTCGGCAACGGAAACATGGTGAAGCTGTAGCAGTACAGGTTTGTTGGAGAGAGGCTCTGTCATGATGCGGCATATCACCGTTATACGCTAAAAATGATATGTTATAACATAACAAATTAAATGCAATCTCGATTCACAACATGGGCGGAAAAGGAAACGAGTGGAAGAAGAGAGGGCGGTTGGTGTTAATGAGGCGGGAGGGGGGCGAATGGGGATTTTCTACATAACAAAACCCCGCCAAAAAAAGCGGGGTTTTGTTAGAAAGATCGATTACAACGAGCGATCAGTATTCCCACGTATCTGGGTCGATGCCCATCTCACGCATGATGATTTTCGCTGCCTCAGGAATTTCATCGCTGCGCTCTTTACGCAGGTCTTCATCATTCGGTAACGGTTGACCTGTGAACGCATGCAGAAACGCTTCGCACAGCAGTTCGCTGTTGGTGGCGTGGCGCAGGTTGTTCACCTGACGACGTGTGCGTTCGTCAGTTAGTATCTTCAATACTTTCAAGGGAATAGATACTGTTATCTTCTTGACCTGTTCGCTTTTTTTACCGTGTTCAGCGTAAGGGCTGACATACTCGCCGTTCCACTCAGCCATGGGATACCTTAAAAATTAATCTAATGAAGACAGCATCTGTCATGAAATGCCACAATTCTAGCGGTTATTATTCTTATGCTCAATCTATACGCAAAGAAGTTTAGATGTCTAGATGTGTTGACGTCTATTAAAACTGCGTTTACTCTTGAGTTCCTATCTTTTCAGCCTCCAGCCAGGAAATGAGCCGATGACGCGTAAACAGGCAACGATCGCAGTCCGCAGTGGGTTAAATGATGACGAGCAGTATGGCTGCGTTGTCCCCCCCATTCACCTTTCCAGCACGTATAACTTTACCGGATTCAATCAGCCACGCGCACACGACTATTCGCGTCGCGGTAACCCTACGCGTGATGTGGTACAGCGTGCGCTTGCCGAACTGGAAGGCGGTGCGGGTGCGGTAATGACGAGCAGCGGGATGTCGGCGATTATGCTGGTTTGCACGGTGTTCCTGCGCCCTGGCGATCTGCTGGTGGCTCCGCATGACTGCTACGGTGGTAGCTATCGTCTGTTTGACAGCCTGAGCAAGCGCGGCGCGTTTCGCGTCAAATTTGTCGATCAAGGTGATACTCATGCGCTCAACGCGGCGTTGGCAGAAAAGCCGAAGCTTGTGCTGGTGGAAAGCCCGAGCAATCCGCTGCTGCGAGTCGTCGATATTGCTGCGATTTGTCAGGCCGCGCGGGAAGCGGGTGCGGTCAGCGTGGTGGATAACACCTTCCTGAGCCCAGCGTTGCAGAAGCCGCTGGAACTGGGAGCCGATTTGGTGGTGCATTCATGTACCAAGTACCTGAATGGTCACTCCGACGTGGTGGCGGGTGCCGTGATTGCCAAAGATGTCGATACCATTACCGAACTGGCCTGGTGGGCGAACAATATTGGTGTGACGGGCGCGGCGTTTGACAGCTATCTGCTGCTACGTGGCCTGCGTACTTTGTCGCCGCGTATGGCGGCCGCGCAGCGTAATGCGCAACAAGTGGTTGAATTCTTGCAGACGCAGCCGTTGGTAAAGGCGTTATACCATCCTTCATTGCCGAATAATCCCGGCCATGATATTGCCCGTCGTCAACAATCTGGTTTTGGCGCTATGCTAAGTTTTGAGCTGGATGGAGATGAAGACACCCTGCGGCGTTTTCTGGCCTCGCTGGAGCTCTTCACGCTGGCGGAATCGCTGGGCGGAGTCGAGAGCCTCATCTCTCATGCCGCAACGATGACGCATGCGGGTATGGCGCCAGAAGCGCGCGCCGCAGCGGGTATCTCTGAAACATTACTGCGTATTTCCACCGGCATTGAAGACGGCGATGATCTGGTTGCCGATCTGGATCGTGCGTTTCAAGCCGCAGCCAAGAGGTAAGAATGAGTGCATTAGGAGTAGCGCCATCGGTAACAGGCCGACAGCTGCATAAGTTTGGCGGTAGCAGTCTGGCTGATGTGAAGTGTTACCTGCGCGTAGCCGGTATTATGGCGGAGTATAGCCACCCCGGTGATTTGATGGTGGTGTCTGCCGCAGGCAGTACCACAAACCAGCTGATTAGCTGGTTGAAGCTGAGCCAGAGCGATCGTCTGTCGGCGCACCAGGTTCAGCAGGCATTACGCCGTTATCAAAGTGAATTAATTGCCGGGCTTTTGCCTGCGCAGGATGCAGAGGCGCTGACAGCCCAGTTTATTCGCGATCTGGAGCGTTTGGCTGCGCTGCTGGATGGCAAGATTACGGATGCTGTCTATGCCGAAGTAGTTGGGCACGGTGAAATTTGGTCGGCTCGCTTGATGTCCGCTGTGCTGAATCATCGGGATATGAATGCAGCCTGGCTAGATGCGCGTGATTTTCTCTGCGCGGAGCGTGCTGCGCAGCCTCAGGTTGACGAAGGGCGCTCCTGGCCGCTGTTGCAGCAATATCTGACGCAACATTCAGGGCAGCGTTTGGTGGTAACCGGTTTTATCTGCCGTAATGACGCGGGTGAAACGGTACTGCTGGGGCGCAACGGGAGTGACTACTCCGCGACGCAAATTGGTGCGCTGGCGGGTGTTGAGCGCGTGACCATCTGGAGCGACGTCGCCGGGGTTTATAGCGCTGATCCGCGTAAAGTGAAAGATGCCTGCCTGCTGCCACTGCTGCGTCTGGATGAGGCCAGCGAGCTGGCACGTCTGGCCGCTCCTGTGTTGCATACGCGTACCTTACAACCCGTTTCCGGTAGCGATATCGATCTGCAACTGCGTTGCAGCTATCAGCCTGAACAGGGGTCGACGCGTATCGAACGCGTGCTGGCCTCGGGTACGGGGGCTAAAATTGTCACCAGCCATGATGATGTGTGCCTGATTGAAGTTCAGGTTCCTTCCGAACACGATTTCGCGCTGTTGCAAAAAGAAGTCGAACAGCTTCTGAACCGTGCGCAGTTGAAACCGCTGGCGATTGGCGTTCATCAGGATCGTAGCCTGCTGCAACTGTGCTACACCTCCGAAGTGGTGGAAAGCGCATTACAGTTGCTGACACAGGCCGCTTTGCCAGTTGAACTCAGCGAGCGTGATGGGTTGGCGATGGTCGCCATGGTCGGTGCGGGCGTGGGTAAAAACCCGCTACACAGCCACCGTTTCTACCAGCAATTGAAAGATCAGCCGATTGAATTTGTCCGCCAGGCCGATGATGGCATCAGTCTGGTGGCCGTTTTGCGTGTTGGCCCGACGGAACATTTGATTCGCGGCTTGCACCATTCGCTGTTCCGCGCAGAAAAGCGTATCGGTCTGGTGCTGTTCGGCAAGGGAAATATTGGTTCACGCTGGCTGGAGCTGTTTGCGCGTGAGCAGAGCAACCTTTCTGCACGTACCGGCTTCGAATTTGTGCTGGCTGGCGTGGTGGACAGTACGCGCAGCCTGTTGAACTATGATGGGCTGGATGCCAGCCGCGCGTTGGCTTTCTTCGAAAGTGAAGCGCAAGAGCGGGATGGCGAAGATCTGTTCCTGTGGATGCGTGCGCACCCCTTTGATGATTTAGTGGTATTGGACGTTACTGCCAGTGAATCGGTTGCCGATCTGTATCTGGATTTCGCCAGCTATGGTTTTCACGTCATCAGCGCCAACAAACTGGCGGGTGCATCCGGCGGCAATAACTATCGCCAGATCCGCGATGCTTTCGCCAAAACGGATCGCCACTGGCTGTATAACGCGACCGTTGGCGCGGGTTTGCCGGTCAACTTTGCCGTACGCGATTTACGGGAAAGCGGCGACAGTATTCTGTCGATTAGCGGGATTTTTTCCGGCACGCTCTCTTGGCTATTTTTGCAGTTCGACGGCACCGTACCGTTCACCGAACTGGTCGATCAGGCTTGCCAGCAGGGGTTGACCGAACCGGATCCGCGCGTTGACCTCTCCGGTCAGGATGTCATGCGTAAGCTGGTGATTCTGGCACGCGAGGCGGGATATGATATCGAACCTAGCCAGGTTCGGGTCGAGTCGCTGGTTCCGCCGAGCTGTGAACAGGGATCTGTCGATTACTTTTTTGAAAACGGCGATTCGCTGAACGAACAGATGCTGCAACGTCTGGAAGCTGCACAGGAAATGGGCTTGGTTTTGCGCCATGTCGCACGCTTTGACAGCAACGGTAAAGCGCGCGTCGGCGTCGAGGCAGTCCGTCCCGATCACCCTCTGGCTTCGCTGTTGCCGGGTGACAATGTATTTGCGATTGAAAGCCGTTGGTATCGGGATAACCCGTTGGTTATCCGTGGACCGGGTGCGGGGCGCGATGTGACGGCGGGTGCGCTTCAATCTGATCTAAGCCGTTTGGTGCAGTTACTGTAATTGCAATATCACCGTTGGCCGTTTCCGCGTATTGGGGAGACGGCCAATACTAAAGAGATACGCCCCTTCATTTCCCGGACCTTCCAAACGTTTTCTGCCGCTATGCCCCGTCAGTCTTGTCATTGAAATGTCATGGTGACAACACGCCACTGACACGATTTCACCGCACAATCTGCGCATTGTTTGTTTATCGTGGAATGCACAGCTGTGCAAAAAACAACGTCCTCTGCGGCAACCCCGCACATTGTTATCGACCATCTACATGTTGGATACGGCACAACAGCCGTATTGAACGATATCCATCTGGAGATTGCGCAGGGCGAATTCGTTGCGTTACTCGGTTCGTCGGGGTGCGGCAAAACGACGCTATTGCGTACGGTTGCTGGTTTCTCGTCACCGCGTTCGGGAACTATTCGCGTTAACGGGCAGGATATGACGCAAGCGCCGCCAGAGAAACGCGGAATGGCGCTGGTGTTTCAGAGCTATGCGCTGTGGCCGCATATGACGGTAGCGCAGCATATTGCGTACGGGCTGCGTTTGCGCCGTGTACCGCGTGCGGAAATAGCCAGTCGCGTAGCGGAACTGGAAACGATGCTGGGTTTGACGGGATTGAGCGCCCGTAAGCCTGCGGAACTGTCCGGTGGGCAGCGCCAGCGCGTCGCTCTGGGTCGCGCACTGGCGGTACGACCCGATATTCTGCTGTTGGACGAACCGCTCTCCAATCTGGATACCCGCATTCGTCTACAACTGCGTGATGAAATCCGTGCGCTGCAACAGCGGCTGGGGTTGACCGCGATCCACGTTACGCACGATCGGGAAGAAGCGATGGTGATGGCGGATCGTATCGTGATTTTGAATCAGGGTCGCATCATGCAGGCGGGTAGCCCGCAAGAGGTGTATCACCATCCGGCCAGCTCGTTTGTCGCGGCGTTTATGGGCGCAGAAAATCGGCTCGTGCTGGACGCTCGCTATGACGGCGATACGCTGATGATTCCTGGGGATGCAGAAAGCCACTCACTGGTGCCTGCGAACACGTCGCTACAGCCCGGTCCGATAGAGGCGCGCTTCCGTGCGGAGGCTGCTCAGCTTTACGATCCGGCAGACGTTCCTCTCATCCAGCCCGGCATGTTGATGCGCTACGGCACGGTGCTGTCACAAAGTTACCCCGGCGGATACTGGCTGCATACGATTGCCAGTGGAACGTGGCGGATACAGGTTCATGCCACTCACCCTTATGCCATTGGACAGCGGGTTGCCGTGCAGATCCCCGCCGAGGCACTGTTTCTTTTCCCGCTGGCAGAAGAGCCCACATCGCTGACGGCGGAACCCAATACGACTTCACTTTATTCCCCGCTTCCTGGCCTGACGGCCTGACCCTGAATTGGAGACAAATGATATGAAACGCATTTTTGCTGCAACGCTGATGATGAGTACGCCGCTGGCTGCTGTGCAAGCACAGGAATTAACCGTGTTGACGGCGGGCGATCAGAATATGGTCGACTATGTGAACGAATACTTAGGGCCGCTGTTTGAGAAGCAGCATCCCGGCGTAAAAGTGCGTGCTGTTGGCACTGGTCCGGGCGATGCAGGGTCGCAGAAAATCCTTGAGCGCTTTACTGCGCAGCAGGCTGCGGGTGCCAAAGTATGGGACACCGATGTCGCGGTTGTGCATGAGAAATTTGTCGGCCCGATGGTGCAAAAGGGCGATCTGCTGAAGTATCGCGATGATATCGCCAGCGGCAAGCTGGTCAGCATGGCCGCAGCAGATAAAGCCATGGGCACAGATGTGAAAGGTTATGTGATGCCGATGTTCAGTAGCCAGACGGCACTAGCTTATAACCCTGGCATGGTGGCTAATCCGCCTAAAAGCTATGACGAAATCCAGCAGTGGGCGGCCGCGAATCCGAAAATGTTTGGTTATAACGGGATTAAGGGCGGCGCATCGGGCGTCAGTTTTGTGATGGGCTGGATTTACGCTTACGGCGGCGATGCACAGAAGCTGATGAACGGACCGTTTGACGAAGCAGAAGCGAAGAAATGGCAGCCAGCGTTTGAACGCCTGAAAGCCTTTAACAAGAACGTGACGCTGACGCCGGGCAACGCGGGCACGCTCGATATGTTGAGTCGTGGTGAAATCGCCATGGGGCCGGTGTGGGTCGACATGTTCTATTCCTGGAAAGCGAGTGGGCAACTGCCAGACAATTTCAAACTGCTGCTTCCTGCACCGGGTATGCCGGGACAGCCGATGCACTACGTCATCCCCGCACAGGCACCGAATCGTGAACTGGCGAAACAGTTTGTTGAACTGGCAACCAGCGCCAAAGTGCAGGCTGAAGGGATTGTAGAGCGCTTTAACTGGTATCCGGGGATTGATGCCAAGTACGTTCAGGCTGAGCTGAAACCTGAAATTTGGCAACGCCTGTTTACCGATGTGACGCCTGATGAGCTGGCGAGCAAAGGCAAGACTTTCCCTATCGCGCCTTATCACACCGCGATCCTGAACGCCTATGAGCAAGCGATGGCGAAGTAATAATTCCCTAAATTTTTATACCCTTAGTATTACAGGCGCTCTGGCGGGATGAAGCCAGAGCGCGGAGACATTCATGTTGCAAGTATCCCAATTCTCTTCCCGACTGGCGGGGATCGCGCTTGTGTTACCCGCTTTGGCGGTGGTGGCAGTTTGTTTTATCACGCCGCTAGGGCTGTCGGTTGGGGGCGCTTTTGTCAGTCAGAATGGCGTGGGCATTGATAATTTTGTCACGGCATTGACGCTGTATCTGCCCGATATCCTGTTTACTCTGATGATTGTGAGCCTCGCTACGCTGCTGATCGGCCTGCTGTCCGTCCTGATTGGCGGTTACCTGACGTTGGGGGAAAGCCCGCGCATGGTGGCGCTGCTGCGTTGGGTATATCGCTGGCCGCTGTTTATCCCTTTTATCGTGACAGGGCAAATTTTACGCACATTTCTGGCCAAAAACGGCTGGCTGAATGGCGCGCTGGATACACTCGGTATCGTCGATATTGCCAGCGCCAGCAACTGGCTGGATTGGCGTGGCATCGTATTTGCCTTCGTCTGGAAACAGACGCCGTTTGTGGCGCTGTTGGTCGCGGGTGCGATGGCGTCGCTGGATCGCACGATGATAGAGTCCGCCCGTAACTTAGGCGCATCGCGCCTGCGTATTCTGTGCGAAATAGTGGTGCCGCAGGTTGGGCAAACGCTGCTCACCGGACTCATTCTCTCTTTCGTCACCATGATGTCGGTACTGTCCGTGCCGATGATGATCAATGCCCAGTCGCCGACGATGTTAACCGCCAATATTGCTTTCCGTATTAACGCCTACGGCGATTATGGCGTGGCGAATGCGTTGGGGGTGATTTCCCTGCTGATGACAGGCCTGTTTGCTGTGATTTATCTCCGCCTGAATATGAGGGAGAAGACATGAAGAACGTGCTGTGGTGGATCCCGAGAATGCTGATTCTGGGGACGCTGATCTTCTTGATCTTTGGACCATTGGCGAACCTCCTGCTGTGGTCGGTAGCGGAAAAATGGTTCTATCCTCATCTGTTGCCCAATGACTGGGGTTTTGCCTTCTGGAAGCGAGTGTTTTCAACGCGCGGCGTGGCTTGGGAAGCATTGGGGAATAGCGTGCTGGTGGCGGTATTTACAGTGCTGGCATCGCTGTCGCTGGCGATTCCGGCTGGGTATGCATTGGCGCGTCTGGCGTTGCCTGCCCGTGGGCTGATACTGCTGGTATTCCTGATCCCACAGGCGTTTCCGAATCTGACGGTGTACGTCAATATTGCTCGCCTGTTTTATCAGTGGGGGCTGAACGGCACGCTGCTGGGTGTTGTGCTGGTTCACACGGTACACGGGCTGGTGTTTGCCGTTTGGATTGCTTCAGCGGCATTCTCTGCGGTGGGGCGTGAAATGGAACAGGCAGCACGTTCAATAGGCGCAGGGCCGTGGCGTGCCTTTGTCGATATTACTCTGCCGCTGGCTATGCCGGGTCTGATGGCGTCTGCCATTTTTGTTTTCCTCGAATCGCTGGATGAGTTTACCGGCAGCTATTTTGTAGGCGCGCCGGATGTGCAGATGATGCCACTGCTGCTCTATACCGCAGGGGCGGGCGGTAACTATCAGATTGCCTCTATTACCGCGCTGGTACTGCTGATTCCTTCTGTCTTGTTCATGCTGGTCGTGGAGCGTTTTCTGAAAGCTGACGTTATGGCAAGGATAGGAAAATGACGGTGGGTAAACCGGGTTACGTTAGCGCACAGGATGTCGCGCGTCGGGCTGGTGTATCGCGCTCGGCGGTGTCCCGTAGTTTTACCCCCGGTGCAAGCGTGTCTGCTGCCACCTATGCCAAAGTGATGGCAGCAGCGCAGGAGCTGGGATATCAGGTTAACGATTTGGCGCGTGGCTTGCTGACGAACCGTAGCCGTCTGGTGGGGCTGGTGGTGACACATCCTGAGGTCGGGTTTCGTGCCAATTTGGTCGCGGAGCTATCGCAGGCGTTAATTCAACGCGGCTCGATACCTGTTCTTATTAACACTGGCCATGTGCGAGAAGCGATGGTTGCAGCGCGTTCAATTCTATTCGGCCATCGGGCAGAAGCGACGATTGTGCTTTCCGGCTCGCCGCCTAAAGAATTTGTCGAATTGGCACAGCTAAATGGGCAGCCGCTGATTGTCATTGGGCGGCACGAACCGGCGTGTGACAGTGTACACATCGATAATGATACCGCCGCGCGCATGGCGGCACGGCTTTTTGCCTCATCGGGCAGAACACGTCTTGCTTTGGCCGGAGCGGCTTCGGCAACGCCCAATATCATGGAACGTGAACAGGCGTTTTGTGAGGAGGCGCGCGTATTAGGGCTATCCGTGGCCGTCGTGCGCGGTGGTGATACGGATTATGACGACGGGCTGGCGGTGGGGCAGACGCTGTTTTCACTCCCAGAAGCGGCCAGACCTGATGCGGTGTTCTGTGTTAACGATTTAGTCGCGTTTGGCGTGATCGATCGCGCAAAGCAATGTGGGCTTGCTGTTCCGCAAGATCTCATGGTTATCGGGTTTGACGATATTCCGGCCGCAGGGTGGGATGCTTATGCATTGACAACGTTTCGTCAGGATCCCGCAACGATGGCGGCACAGGCGTTGGCGTTGCTCGATCGACGCCAATCTCATCTACAAGAACCCGCGTGCCGAGCGAAAGTGGCTGCTCCGTTAATCCGTCGCCAGTCTGCGTAACGGTATTGATGAACAACAGCGCGTGGATAGTAAAACCGAGGATAACGATGAAACTGATTCAACTTTCCGACCTGCATCTGACCGCTCAAGGCGGCAACTTGCATGGTCGCGATCCCGAACTGCAACTGAAAGCGGCGATTGCTGATATCAACGCCCATCATCGCGATGCCGATTTGGTTGTGATCTCCGGCGATCTGTCCGATGACGGCAGTGCGGCATCTTATACGTTTCTGGCATCGGCGCTGGCTGAACTACAGGTTCCTTGGCGTGTGACGATGGGGAATCACGACGATCGGGACGTGTTTTTGGCTCAGTTCCCGACGCAGTCGGATGAAAACGGATTTGTGCAAAGCGTGACGGCGGTAGGGGATGATTGTGTCATTCTGCTGGACTCGTTACATGCAGGTGAAGTGGCCGGAACGCTGTGCTCCGTGCGATTAACATGGCTTGAGCAGCAGCTTCAGGCCGCAGAAGGAAAGAATGTGTTCCTGTTCCTGCATCATCCACCGATGTCGATTGGGCTGCCAGCGCTTGATGACGTTCGGCTGGTTCCTGAGGCGGCAGAGGCACTGTCCCAGATATGCCACCGCGTCGGTAATGTGCGGCATATTTCGGCGGGGCACGTGCATCGGCCTGCTAGCGGTGGCTGGCGAGGCATATCGTTCAGCACGATACGCGGTACCAATCATCAGTCTGCCCTGCGTTTCGCTCCGGGATTTGAAGTCAGTCTGGAAGCTCCGCAGTACGCTATTTTTCTGACGACGAAAGACGGGCACACCGTACATTTTCACGATTTCCCCTGCGCCTGACGGCGTATTTCCTAGGTTATCGTGATTGCACACGAAACTGTCTCCGCGTTGACATAACAATGTGACGAAGAGACTGCACTTTTGCGAGAAACCCATCATGAACTTTTTTCATTTACCGTGAGCAATCATCACCTCTATCGGGCTGAAAAACGTTGACTCTTTAAGCGGATTACGTCATTTTCTATATAGACGTCTAAACGTATAGACGTGTGGCGAATGATAATAACAATCACGGTCAACGGGGTAGCAGGTATGAGCTTTTTTCACGCAAACCAGCGGGAAGCGCTGAATCAAAGTCTGGCGGAATTGCAGGGACGCATTAATGTGTCGTTCGAGTTTTTCCCGCCACGTACCAGCGAGATGGAAGAAACCCTGTGGAACTCGATTGATCGACTGAGCAGCCTGAAGCCTAAGTTTGTTTCCGTGACCTACGGGGCGAATTCTGGCGAGCGTGACCGTACTCACAGCATTATCAAAACGATCAAAGAACGTACCGGTCTGGAAGCGGCACCTCACCTGACCTGTATTGATGCCTCGCGTGAACAGCTGCGTGAAATCGCGCAGGATTACTGGCAAAGCGGTATCCGCCATATTGTTGCGCTGCGCGGCGATTTGCCCCCAGAAGGCGGCAAGCCGGAAATGTATGCGGCGGATCTGGTTTCCCTGCTGAAAGAGGTTGGCGATTTCGATATTTCGGTTGCCGCTTATCCTGAGGTTCACCCTGAAGCCAAAAGCGCGCAGGCTGACCTGATCAACCTGAAACACAAGATTGATGCTGGCGCGAATCGCGCTATCACACAGTTCTTTTTCGACGTAGAAAGCTATCTGCGGTTCCGTGACCGCTGCGTGGCAACGGGCATCGACGTAGAAATCGTGCCGGGTATTCTGCCGGTATCGAACTTCAAGCAACTGCAAAAATTTGCCACGATGACAAACGTGCGCGTGCCGAACTGGATGACAAGTGTGTTTGACGGCCTGGATAACGACCCAGAAACTCGCAAAATGGTCGGTGCGTCTATCGCGATGGACATGGTGAAAATCCTGAGCCGCGAAGGGGTAAAAGATTTCCACTTCTATACGTTGAATCGTGCCGAGCTAAGCTACGCCATTTGCCACACGCTGGGTGTCCGCCCTGACGTGGCACGCTGAGGCGACGCGCAAGATTTCAGGAAGAAAAAGGGCTGTCACGCTGTTGCCGTAGATTCAGGTATTGGAATATCTGTCACTACGGCTTGTGGGAGCCTTGAAAGGGAGGAGTCTCAAGGATGAGATTCCTATTCGTCAGGTTCTGCTGACAGCCACGGATCTGAAGCACCGTTTATCTCTCGAGCTCGTTTTATCACTCATCATTTTTATTTCTAATAGCTGTATGATGGCCGCCCGGCAACGTTATTCATCATTCCCTCTGGATATTCGAACGTTATTTTTTACCCGCCTATTTCCATATCGTGAACAGTTTCGTCTTCTGGTCAGCTTTCTAGACATCGATCGCGAGGGTATCGTTGACCAACGCACACAAAATGCTGTCGATACCAAATCGCTTGATGATGTCAGTCCGCTTGTTATAGCGTGGCTGGGAACTGGTAGGTATGCCCTGGTGGTACCGAAACCGTAAAAATATTGTTTTATTCTTGTAGAAATAAATAGATACGCTTCGGTGGGATATATTATTCATTTTGGATGTTGATAGGGATTATCGTTCATTGATATCCTATCTATCGCTGTTAGCTATCATGATAAGGAGAATAATAATGAATATTCGGGACTTAGAGTATCTTGTCGCGCTGGCGGAGCATCGCCACTTTCGGCGTGCGGCGGATTCCTGCCATGTCAGTCAGCCAACACTCAGTGGACAGATTCGTAAACTGGAAGATGAGCTAGGCGTGATGCTGCTGGAGCGAACCAGTCGCAAGGTACTATTTACGCAGGCTGGGCTGCTGTTGGTTGAGCAGGCGCGAACGGTATTGCGCGAGGTCAAAGTATTAAAAGAGATGGCGAGCCAGCAGGGTGAAACCATGTCCGGGCCGCTGCACATTGGCCTGATCCCCACGGTGGGGCCTTATCTGCTGCCGCAAATCATTCCGATGCTGCATCGTACGTTCCCCAAGCTCGAAATGTATCTGCACGAAGCGCAAACACATCAACTGCTTGCCCAGTTGGACAGCGGCAAACTGGACTGCGCTATTCTGGCGATGGTGAAAGAGTCTGAGGCTTTTATCGAAGTTCCTCTGTTTGACGAGCCGATGAAACTGGCGATTTATCAGGATCACCCTTGGGCGAACCGCGAACGTGTGGCGATGTCCGATCTCGCGGGTGAAAAGCTGCTGATGCTGGAAGATGGCCACTGTCTGCGCGATCAGGCGATGGGCTTCTGTTTTCAAGCCGGGGCTGATGAAGATACGCATTTCCGGGCGACCAGTCTGGAGACACTGCGCAACATGGTCGCAGCCGGAAGTGGTATTACGCTGCTGCCAGCGTTATCGGTTCCGCGTGAGCGTGAGCGCGATGGTGTCTGCTATTTGCCGTGTTATAAACCGGAGCCTAAGCGTACTGTCGCGCTGGTGTATCGCCCCGGTTCACCGCTGCGCGGACGCTATGAGCAGCTTGCTGATACCATCCGCGAGCATATGCAGGGCTATATGGAAAATCTGTCAAAATAAGCGGTTAAGTCCGTTCAACGCCGCCACGCGGTAAGCTTCTGCCATGGTTGGATAGTTGAAGGTGGTATTAACGAAATATTCGATAGTATTACCTTCACCTTTCTGTTCCATGATGGCCTGCCCGATGTGGATAATCTCAGCGGCGCGTTCGCCAAAGCAGTGAATCCCCAGAATCTGTTTCGTTTCGCGGTGAAACAGAATCTTCAAGCTCCCCACATTCATTCCAACAATCTGCGCCCGTGCCAGATGTTTGAACTGTGCCCGACCCACTTCATAAGGCACTTTCATCGCGGTGAGCTCTTGCTCGGTTTTCCCCACAGAGCTGATTTCTGGGATGGTATAAATGCCAGTGGGAATATCTTCGATCAGATGCGCGCTGGCGTCGCCTTTAATGATTGCTTGCGCGGCGAGTCTGCCCTGATCGTAAGCGGCTGATGCCAGACTGGGATAACCGATGACATCACCGATGGCATAAATGTGTGCCAGCGCAGTCTGGTACATACTGTTGACCTTGAGCTGGCCGCGGCTGTCGGTGCTCAGGCCGATATTTTCCAGCCCCAGTGTTTCCGTGTTCCCCGTGCGTCCGTTGGCATAGAGTAGACAATCCGCCTTCATCTTTTTGCCTGATTTCAGATTGACGATGACGCCGTCAGACAGCCCTTCAATACTGTCGAATTCTTCGTTGTGGCGGATAACCACGCCGTTGTTCCAGAAATGGTAGGACAGCGCATCCGACATTTCCTGGTCGAGAAAGGCCAGCAGCCTATCGCGGGTGTTGATTAAATCGACCTTAACGCTCAGGCCGCGAAAGATAGAAGCGTATTCGCAGCCGATAACGCCCGCGCCATAGATAATGACGTGCTGAGGCTCGTGGTCGAGTTGCAGAATAGAGTCGCTGTCGTAAATGCGCGGATGGTTGAAGTCGACTTCTACCGGATGATACGGACGTGAGCCGGTCGCGATAATGATATTCGCGGCGGTCAGTGTTTCATGAGTATTATCTGGGTAGTGAACGGCAATCGTATGGGCGTCGATGAAGCTGGCTTCACCGGAGAACAGCTCGCACTGATTACGCTCATAAAATCCTTGTCGCATACGGGTTTGCTGACCAATAACGCTGTCGGCATGGCGCAGAATGTCGGAAAATGAGGAGCGAATAATGCGGGAGTTGTCACTGTAGAGGGGGTTTTGATTGAACTCGATAATACGGCTGACGGCGTGGCGAAGGGCTTTTGAAGGAATCGTACCCCAGTGGGTACAGCCGCCGCCGACGTTGTAGTGGCGTTCAATCACCGCAATTTTAGCGCCGTGCTTGGCCAATCCCATTGCTGCACCTTCACCGCCGGGACCGGAACCAATAACGATGGCATCATAATCGAATTGATGTTCTAGAGTCATGGTAGGTTAAACCTGTTTTTATACAAATTAATAACGCGAATTTAACATTGTGCGATTGTAGCATCGACTGCGGCAGAACCCAATCATCCCTGCCTTTACTATGGAAACAGATTCTCACATTCTTAATATGGCAAACTTTGTCTCATTCTGCGGACAATAAAGTTTGCTATAGTGCCTCTCTGGAAAGGGGAGAGATCATTTGGGCAGCATAATGGGTGTCAGAGCACAACAAAAAGAACGGACTCGTCGTTCCCTTATTGAAGCTGCATTTAGCCAGTTAAGCGCTGAGCGTAGCTTTACCAGCTTGAGCCTACGTGAAGTTGCCCGCGAGGCGGGTATTGCGCCGACATCTTTCTATCGCCACTTCCGTGACGTGGATGAGCTGGGGCTGACAATGGTTGACGAAAGCGGACTGATGCTGCGCCAGTTAATGCGTCAGGCTCGGCAGCGTATTGCCAAAACGGGTAGCGTGATCAGGACATCGGTTTCTACCTTCATGGAATTTATCGGCAACAATCCGAATGCGTTCCGGCTATTGCTGCGTGAACGTTCAGGGACGTCGGCGGCTTTCCGTGCGGCGGTCGCGCGGGAAATTCAGCATTTTATCGCTGAACTGGCGGATTATCTTGAGGTGGAAAATCACATTCCCCGCAGCTTCGCAGAAGCGCAGTCGGAAGCGATGGTGACGATTGTTTTCAGTGCTGGAGCGGAAGCCTTGGACGTTTCGCTGGAACAGCGCAAACAGCTGGAAGAACGGTTGGTACTGCAACTGCGGATGATCGCCAAAGGTGCCTATTACTGGTACAGAAAAGAACACGACAGCAGCTTTACCGTGCCATAAATCCTCTATACCAACATGAGAAGGGAGAAACCATGACAGAAAAACCTCACCAAGAAAAAGGTACGCTGGTTCTGGCGCTGATTGCGGGCTTATCCGTCAATGGCGCGTTCGCTGCTTTGTTCAGCAGTATTGTTCCGTTCTCGATTTTTCCTCTGATTGCGCTGATATTGTCCATCTACTGCCTGCATGAACGCTATTTGCACCACAGTATGCCGGAAGGTATTCCGATGTTGGCGGCGGCCAGTTTTCTGCTGGGTTTATTGATTTACAGCGCCATCGTGCGCGTTGAATATCCCGCCATTGGATCGAACTTTATTCCTTCAATCCTGTGTGTAGCATTGGTTTTCTGGATTGGCCTGAGACTGCGTCGCAGAAAGGCAGCGGAGTCAGTATCAGCCGAAGAGAGTGAAACACTGTAGTGGGTGTGCTCTGGCGGGGTAACCCGCCAGAATTGTGCGGTTACTGACGTTGTTCCAGCAGTACGCCACACTCCATATGGTGGGTGTAAGGGAATTGATCGAACAGTGCCAGACGGCGAATGTCGTGGGTTTCCGAGAGTGTTTGCAGGTTGCTGCTCAACGTTTCCGGGTTACAGGAAATATAAAGAATGCGCGGGTACGCCTGCACCAGTTTCACCGTTTCTTCATCCAGTCCGCTGCGCGGTGGGTCAACAAAAATTGTCTCGCACTGGTAGCTTGTCAGGTCGATGCCCTGTAAGCGATTAAACTGGCGTGTACCCTGCATGGCCTGCGTAAATTCTTCTGCCGCCATACGGATAATCTGCACGTTCTCTATCTGATTCGCGGTGATGTTATATTGCGCAGCCGCGACGGATGGCTTGGCGATTTCAGTCGCCAGCACGCGCTCGAAGTTTCTTGCCAGCGCGAGTGAAAAATTGCCATTACCGCAATATAGCTCCAGTAAATCCCCTTTCGAGCCTGCTGTTGCATCCAACGCCCATTCCAGCATCTTAATATTTACTGCGGCATTCGGCTGCGTGAAGCTGTTTTCTACCTGTCGGTAAATCATATTCTTGCCAGCAACCGGCAGGCATTCATCGACATAATCGCGATCGAGGCAGATTTTGGTTTTCGTCGCGCGACCAATCAACTGCAGGTTGAACCCTTGCGCCGTCAGGCTATCGCGCAGTGCGTGGGCGTGTTCCTGCCATTCTTCGTTCAGTGCGCGGTGATACAACAGAGAAACGATCACTTCGCCGCTTAGGGTCGACAGATAATCTATCTGAAATAGCTTACGGCGCAGTACGGGGTCAGGCTGGATTGCAGTAAGTAGCACCGGCATCAGGCTATTAATCAGTTCACTGGCTGCTGGGAATCGATCGACTCGGATGCGTTGTTTGGTCTGCTGGTCAAACATGATGTGGTAAAGCTCGTCACCCTCGTGCCAGATACGGAATTCGGCGCGCATCCGATAGTGACTGACGGGAGAACGGAAGACGACAGGCTCCGGTGCGTTGAAAGGTGCCATCATTCCACGCAGACGCGCCGTTTTCTCTGCAAGCTGGTCGTCATAATCTTCGATGGGCAGGATTTCTGGCGTCATGGTTTTCTCGTCTGAACGGCGTCTAAAAGGGTGTTATTGGCCGGGAATTGTAGGGAATCCGGCCAGGAAGTCCAGTTTTGTTACATTATTATCCTGTAGTGATATAGAAGTCTAGACTTCCACAATTCGCGATTGTAGGATGAGCGTCCGGCCTTGTTTCACAAGTCAAAAGGGAATCCAGTGTAAATCTGGAGCTGACGCGCAGCGGTAAGGAATGTCCGAGCGATAGCATTATTGCAGACACTGTTATGTACCCTAAATAATTCGAGTTTCAGGCAGGCGGCAAGAGCAGGAGTCCCGATGAGCTTACTTGAGTAAGTGATTCGGATGACTGAACGTAGCCAACGTACATGTAACTTGAAGTATGCCTGGTATAGATGGGAAGTCATCGCTTTCGTTGTATCCCCTACCGTCATTGACGGTCTGTGGCAACAGCGGCATCCAAGCCCGAAGACCTGCCGGAATACGTCGCAATTAGTTCTGCATATCGCGTGCTATTAACAGAACCTGCGGCATCCTTATTATTTCTCGGATGCTTTAACAATGATTAAAAAAATTTCGCTGCTGACGGCGCTTTCCGTCACGGCATTTTCTGGCTGGGCGCAGGAAACTGATAACAATGCCATGGTGGTTACTGCTAACCGTTTTCAGCAGCCAGTAAACAGTGTCCTGGCACCGACAACCGTGGTCACTCGTGAAGAAATTGATCGCTGGCAGGCGAAAAGTCTCACAGATGTGATGCGTCGTTTGCCAGGGGTAGATATTGGGCAGAATGGTGGGTTGGGGCAAAAAAGTTCGTTATTTATTCGTGGTACTAACTCTAGCCATGTTCTAGTGCTGATCGATGGTATTCGTCTGAATCAGGCGGGTATCAGCGGGTCATCTGACCTCAGTCAAATCCCTCTCTCACTGGTGCAGAAAGTTGAATACATTCGTGGCTCACGATCTGCGGTTTATGGCTCCGACGCGATTGGTGGTGTAGTCAATATCATTACTACCAAAGAAAAGAACGGTACTACGCTTTCCGCGGGTATCGGCTCTAATGGATACCAATCTTATGACGGGGCGACGCAGCAAGCGTTAGGTAATAGTACAACAGCGACATTGGCTGGTAATTACGTCTACACGAAAGGGTTTGACGTGGTTGCTTACGGTACTGCTTCGCCTGCGCAGCCCGACCGTGACGGATTTATGAGTAAATCGTTGTATGGTACGGTTGAACATAAATTTGGTGATCAATTCAGCGGTTTTCTTCGGGGCTATGGTTATGACAACCGTACTGGTTACGATAACTTCTCTGCGGTAGATACTCGTCAGCTTTATAGTCAAACATGGGATACCGGTCTTCGCTATCAGAGTGGTATTTACTCCACTCAGTTAATTGGAAGCTATAGCCATAGCAAGGATTATGACTACGATCCACGTGGAGGTCTGCATAGCAGCGGTTCAACCTTGGTTGATTCTGAGCAATACAACGCTCAATGGGGCAATACGCTGCAAGTGGGCACAGGGACGGTTAGTGCTGGTGTTGATTGGCAGGATCAGATCATCAAACCGGATTCAACCAGCGTGAACCGAGAAGAAAGCCAGCATAATTCGGGTATTTATCTTACTGGGCAGCAACGCTTTGCTTCCATAGTTCTTGAAGGCTCTGTGCGTGGCGACGATCAATCTGAATTCGGTTGGCATAACACTTGGCAAACTGGGGCTTCTTGGGAGTTTATTGATGGCTATCGTTTGATTGCTTCTTATGGCACTGCATTTAAAGCACCAAATATGGGGCAGTTATATGGAAGGTTTGGCAGCAACCGTGACCTTCAGCCAGAAGAAAGTAAACAGTGGGAAAGTGGAGTTGAAGGCCTTACTGGGCCGGTTACATGGAGAATTTCTGGATACCGCAATGACATCGACAACCTGATTGATGCAACAGGCAGCACTGGTTACGTTTATGAAAATGTCGGTAAAGCCAAAATCAAAGGGATTGAAGCTACCGCTAGTTTTGATACTGGACCTGTCGGTCATCGCATTAGCTATGACTATGTTGATTCGCGCAATGCCATCACCGATGAGCCGTTGGCTCGTCGTGCAAAGCAACAGGTGAAGTATCAACTGGATTGGCAGGTGTACGATCTTGACTGGAGCGTAACATATCAATATCTGGGAAGTCGTTATGACAAAGATTATGGCAATTACATCCCTGCGGTTGACGACTACCAGACTGTCAAACTTGGCGGTGTAAGCCTCTGGGATCTCGCCGCATCATATCCCGTCACCTCTCATCTGACAGTTCGTGGTAGAATCGCCAACCTGTTTGATAAAGATTATGAGACGGCATATGGCTACCGCACGGCAGGGCGAGAATACTATCTCACTGGAAGCTATACCTTCTAACCTGCCATCCCGTCCTACTGTTCTGGTGTTTGATTCCGGCGTAGGCGGGCTGTCTGTTTATGATGAGATCCGGCAACTCCTGCCGGATCTTCACTATATATACGCATTCGATAATGAAGCGTTTCCTTATGGTGAGAAATCACAGCAGTTTATTATCGATCGCGTGGTTGAGATTGTTAGCGCAGTCCAACAACGTCATCAGCTCGCATTGGTTGTGATTGCTTGCAATACGGCGAGTACGATTTCCCTTCCTGCTTTACGTGAACGTTTTACTTTCCCTGTCGTGGGCGTTGTCCCAGCGGTTAAACCTGCGGCTAAGTTGACGCGCAATGGAGTTGTTGGCCTACTGGCGACGCGGGCAACCGTTCAACGCCCGTATACACACGAGCTGATTGCCCGTTTCGCTACTGATTGCCAGATTTTGTCGCTGGGGTCATCAGAACTGGTTGAATTGGCAGAGGCTAAATTGCAGGGGGAGACGATCTCAATTTCCGAACTGCAAAAAATTCTTCGTCCTTGGCTACGTCTGCCGGAGCCACCCGATACGGTTGTACTTGGGTGTACGCATTTCCCGTTGTTAGCAGAGGAGCTGAAGATGGCATTGCCAGAAGGGACGCGTCTTGTTGATTCTGGCGCGGCTATAGCCAAAAGAACGGCATGGCTGATTGCTAATCTGGATAATCCTCCACTTTCTACAGATAAAAATCTGGTTTATTGCCTTATGATTACGCCTAAGGTAGCCACACTGTGGCCAATATTGCAGCGTTATGGCTTCGATTCGCTGGAAAAACTGCCACTTTAATCGCTTTGTGGGTGAATAGTAGACAAGCGATAATTATTTTGCATTTAGCGCTTGTCAGCCGCCGAGAAGTCCCTATAATGCGCATCCACTGACACGGCAACAGCGACACGCGGTTGTGGTGACAGGAAAAAGATTTAATGAAGGCGGTCAGTAATGACTTGACTTTAAAGCGGATTAGCATAGTATATGCAGCCCGCGCCACCGAAGAAGTGGCACTGCTCTTTAACAATATAATCAGACAATCTGTGTGGGCACTCACAAGACCGTATCTTAACGATATAAAAAGTCTTGAAGAGTGAACAACAGTGAAATTCATTACGAATAAACAGTTTTAATTCTTTGAGCATCGCTGACGAGTTCAGCAAATCAAACAAATCTTAAATTGAAGAGTTTGATCATGGCTCAGATTGAACGCTGGCGGCAGGCCTAACACATGCAAGTCGAGCGGTAGCACAGAAGAGCTTGCTCTTCGGGTGACGAGCGGCGGACGGGTGAGTAATGTCTGGGAAACTGCCTGATGGAGGGGGATAACTACTGGAAACGGTAGCTAATACCGCATAACGTCTTCGGACCAAAGAGGGGGACCTTCGGGCCTCTTGCCATCAGATGTGCCCAGATGGGATTAGCTAGTAGGCGGGGTAATGGCCCACCTAGGCGACGATCCCTAGCTGGTCTGAGAGGATGACCAGCCACACTGGAACTGAGACACGGTCCAGACTCCTACGGGAGGCAGCAGTGGGGAATATTGCACAATGGGCGCAAGCCTGATGCAGCCATGCCGCGTGTGTGAAGAAGGCCTTCGGGTTGTAAAGCACTTTCAGCGGGGAGGAAGGCAGTAAGGTTAATAACCTTGCTGATTGACGTTACCCGCAGAAGAAGCACCGGCTAACTCCGTGCCAGCAGCCGCGGTAATACGGAGGGTGCAAGCGTTAATCGGAATGACTGGGCGTAAAGCGCACGCAGGCGGTCTGTTAAGTTGGATGTGAAATCCCCGGGCTTAACCTGGGAACTGCATTCAAAACTGACAGGCTAGAGTCTTGTAGAGGGGGGTAGAATTCCAGGTGTAGCGGTGAAATGCGTAGAGATCTGGAGGAATACCGGTGGCGAAGGCGGCCCCCTGGACAAAGACTGACGCTCAGGTGCGAAAGCGTGGGGAGCAAACAGGATTAGATACCCTGGTAGTCCACGCTGTAAACGATGTCGACTTGGAGGTTGTGCCCTTGAGGCGTGGCTTCCGGAGCTAACGCGTTAAGTCGACCGCCTGGGGAGTACGGCCGCAAGGTTAAAACTCAAATGAATTGACGGGGGCCCGCACAAGCGGTGGAGCATGTGGTTTAATTCGATGCAACGCGAAGAACCTTACCTACTCTTGACATCCAGAGAATTTGCTAGAGATAGCTTAGTGCCTTCGGGAACTCTGAGACAGGTGCTGCATGGCTGTCGTCAGCTCGTGTTGTGAAATGTTGGGTTAAGTCCCGCAACGAGCGCAACCCTTATCCTTTGTTGCCAGCACGTAATGGTGGGAACTCAAAGGAGACTGCCGGTGATAAACCGGAGGAAGGTGGGGATGACGTCAAGTCATCATGGCCCTTACGAGTAGGGCTACACACGTGCTACAATGGCGTATACAAAGAGAAGCGACCTCGCGAGAGCAAGCGGACCTCATAAAGTACGTCGTAGTCCGGATTGGAGTCTGCAACTCGACTCCATGAAGTCGGAATCGCTAGTAATCGTAGATCAGAATGCTACGGTGAATACGTTCCCGGGCCTTGTACACACCGCCCGTCACACCATGGGAGTGGGTTGCAAAAGAAGTAGGTAGCTTAACCTTCGGGAGGGCGCTTACCACTTTGTGATTCATGACTGGGGTGAAGTCGTAACAAGGTAACCGTAGGGGAACCTGCGGTTGGATCACCTCCTTACCAAAAAAAGATGTGTGTTACGTGAAGTGCTCACACAGATTGTCTGATGAAAATAACGAGCAGAAATACCTTAATAGGCTTGTAGCTCAGGTGGTTAGAGCGCACCCCTGATAAGGGTGAGGTCGGTGGTTCAAGTCCACTCAGGCCTACCAACTCTTCCGTGAGTGGTATCTAAGGTAACTGTAAGTAGAGACGGGGTTATAGCTCAGCTGGGAGAGCGCCTGCCTTGCACGCAGGAGGTCTGCGGTTCGATCCCGCATAGCTCCACCATCACTACTCGGTATGATAAAAAACATCAGAGTGTACCTGTTTGGGTGCACTGCGATGTTTTGCTCTTTAACAATCTGGAACAAGCTGAAAATTGAAACATGACAGCTGAACATACAGGACTGCCTTCGGGTAGGTCGTGATGAGTCAGTCTGTCAATGAGTCTCTCAAATAATCGCAGCGCGATGATGAATCGAAAGAAACATCTTCGGGTTGTGAGGTTAAGCGACTAAGCGTACACGGTGGATGCCTAGGCAGTCAGAGGCGATGAAGGGCGTGCTAATCTGCGATAAGCGTCGGTAAGCTGATATGAAGCGTTATACCCGACGATACCCGAATGGGGAAACCCAATGTGTTTCGACACATTATCATGACATGAATACATAGTGTCATGAGGCGAACCGGGGGAACTGAAACATCTCAGTACCCCGAGGAAAAGAAATCAACCGAGATTCCCCTAGTAGCGGCGAGCGAACGGGGAGGAGCCCAGAACCTGAATCAGTTTGTGTGTTAGTGGAAGCGTCTGGAAAGTCGCACAGTAAAGGGTGATAGTCCCGTACACAAAAATGCACAAGTTGTGAGTTCGATGAGTAGGGCGGGACACGTGACATCCTGTCTGAATATGGGGGGACCATCCTCCAAGGCTAAATACTCCTGACTGACCGATAGTGAACCAGTACCGTGAGGGAAAGGCGAAAAGAACCCCGGCGAGGGGAGTGAAATAGAACCTGAAACCGTGTACGTACAAGCAGTGGGAGCCTACTAGTTGGGTGACTGCGTACCTTTTGTATAATGGGTCAGCGACTTATATTCTGTAGCAAGGTTAACCGTATAGGGGAGCCGCAGGGAAACCGAGTCTTAACTGGGCGTTAAGTTGCAGGGTATAGACCCGAAACCCGGTGATCTAGCCATGGGCAGGTTGAAGGTTGGGTAACACTAACTGGAGGACCGAACCGACTAATGTTGAAAAATTAGCGGATGACTTGTGGCTGGGGGTGAAAGGCCAATCAAACCGGGAGATAGCTGGTTCTCCCCGAAAGCTATTTAGGTAGCGCCTCGTGAACTCATCTTCGGGGGTAGAGCACTGTTTCGGCTAGGGGGTCATCCCGACTTACCAACCCGATGCAAACTACGAATACCGAAGAATGTTATCACGGGAGACACACGGCGGGTGCTAACGTTCGTCGTGAAGAGGGAAACAACCCAGACCGCCAGCTAAGGTCCCAAAGTCATGGTTAAGTGGGAAACGATGTGGGAAGGCACAGACAGCCAGGATGTTGGCTTAGAAGCAGCCATCATTTAAAGAAAGCGTAATAGCTCACTGGTCGAGTCGGCCTGCGCGGAAGATGTAACGGGGCTAAACCATGCACCGAAGCTGCGGCAGCGACACTTAGGTGTTGTTGGGTAGGGGAGCGTTCTGTAAGCCGTTGAAGGTGGCCTGTGAGGGTTGCTGGAGGTATCAGAAGTGCGAATGCTGACATAAGTAACGATAATGCGGGTGAAAAACCCGCACGCCGGAAGACCAAGGGTTCCTGTCCAACGTTAATCGGGGCAGGGTGAGTCGACCCCTAAGGCGAGGCTGAAAAGCGTAGTCGATGGGAAACAGGTTAATATTCCTGTACTCGGTGTTACTGCGAAGGGGGGACGGAGAAAGCTAGGTTATCCGGGCGACGGTTGTCCCGGTTTAAGCGTGAAGGTGGATGACTTAGGTAAATCCGGGTCATTGTTAACACTGAGGCGTGATGACGAGTCACTACGGTGATGAAGTAACCGATGCTACGCTTCCAGGAAAAGCCTCTAAGCTCCAGGTAACATCAAATCGTACCCCAAACCGACACAGGTGGTCAGGTAGAGAATACTCAGGCGCTTGAGAGAACTCGGGTGAAGGAACTAGGCAAAATGGTGCCGTAACTTCGGGAGAAGGCACGCTCCTGTCGGTGAAGTCCCTTGCGGATGGAGCTGGCGGGAGTCGCAGATACCAGCTGGCTGCAACTGTTTAATAAAAACACAGCACTGTGCAAACACGAAAGTGGACGTATACGGTGTGACGCCTGCCCGGTGCCGGAAGGTTAATTGATGGGGTCAGCCGCAAGGCGAAGCTCTTGATCGAAGCCCCGGTAAACGGCGGCCGTAACTATAACGGTCCTAAGGTAGCGAAATTCCTTGTCGGGTAAGTTCCGACCTGCACGAATGGCGTAATGATGGCCAGGCTGTCTCCACCCGAGACTCAGTGAAATTGAACTCGCTGTGAAGATGCAGTGTACCCGCGGCAAGACGGAAAGACCCCGTGAACCTTTACTATAGCTTGACACTGAACCTTGAGCCTTGATGTGTAGGATAGGTGGGAGGCTTTGAAGCGAGGACGCCAGTTCTTGTGGAGCCAACCTTGAAATACCACCCTTTAATGTTTGATGTTCTAACGTAGACCCGTAATCCGGGTTGCGGACAGTGTCTGGTGGGTAGTTTGACTGGGGCGGTCTCCTCCCAAAGAGTAACGGAGGAGCACGAAGGTTAGCTAATCCTGGTCGGACATCAGGAGGTTAGTGCAAAGGCATAAGCTAGCTTGACTGCGAGAGTGACAGCTCGAGCAGGTGCGAAAGCAGGTCTTAGTGATCCGGTGGTTCTGAATGGAAGGGCCATCGCTCAACGGATAAAAGGTACTCCGGGGATAACAGGCTGATACCGCCCAAGAGTTCATATCGACGGCGGTGTTTGGCACCTCGATGTCGGCTCATCACATCCTGGGGCTGAAGTAGGTCCCAAGGGTATGGCTGTTCGCCATTTAAAGTGGTACGCGAGCTGGGTTTAGAACGTCGTGAGACAGTTCGGTCCCTATCTGCCGTGGGCGTTGGAAGATTGAGAGGGGTTGCTCCTAGTACGAGAGGACCGGAGTGAACGCACCACTGGTGTACGGGTTGTGATGCCAATTGCATTGCCCGGTAGCTAAGTGCGGAAGAGATAACCGCTGAAAGCATCTAAGCGGGAAACTTGCCTCGAGATGAGTCTTCCCTGGGCACTAGATGCCCCTGAAGGGCCGTTGAAGACGACGACGTAGATAGGCTGGGTGTGTAAGCGTAGCGATACGTTGAGCTAACCAGTACTAATGACCCGAGAGGCTTAACCTTACAACACCGAAGATGTTTTGGTGTGATGAAAGACTCATATAAAACGAAATTCAGCTTGTTCAAAGATTGGTTCTGATGGTTGTGCGAGCGCGTAAGCAGTGCATAACGGTTGGGATGAAACAGAATTTGCCTGGCGGCGATAGCGCGGTGGTCCCACCTGACCCCATGCCGAACTCAGAAGTGAAACGCCGTAGCGCCGATGGTAGTGTGGGGTCTCCCCATGTGAGAGTAGGGAACTGCCAGGCATTAAATTAAGCAGTAAGCCGGAGAAATCTGGTGGTTGTAGAGAAATTCGGTGGAGCGGTAGTTCAGTTGGTTAGAATACCTGCCTGTCACGCAGGGGGTCGCGGGTTCGAGCCCCGTCCGTTCCGCCACTTATTAAAAATTATGCCTGCTAACTTTAGCAGGCATAATGTTAAGCATAATTTAGGGGCGTAGCTCAGTTGGTAGAGCACCGGTCTCCAAAACCGGGTGTCGCGAGTTCGAGTCTCTCCGCCCCTGCCAAATAAAACCCTTCACGTTATCGTGAAGGGTTTTTTTTGATTTGTACTCTATGCTAAATCCTGCCTTGTATACCTCCCCTCGATTTCTTCATTATTCCTCTTTTTTGAATAGCCAAAAAGGCTAAGGCATTGTTATTTAATAGATAAAACCCTTTGATGTCCTTCTGAACGATCGTGCTTATTTAGCTGTAAATATGCACAAAATCACCGTAATACCAGGTTGTGAACTTGCTCATCTACCTTGTTCGATATTTGAACTAAAACTATCTACAACCTGAGTGAGGGTAAATCGTTTTTCACAGCGATCCTTCAGGTTGCATTCACTTGCTAGTTATACCTGCCAACATTACATCGGCAGCGCTATAGCATAAATTCGTAGCGCTACGCTGTACCTGAAATCTGACTAAGTAGCTGTAAGACTACACAGAAGGAGTTTAAGTATGTACAGACGTTTACTGGTAGCTGTTGCTGTAAGCACGGCATTATGTGGTGCCGTACAGGCAAAACCCTTGACGGTTGGGTTTTCTCAGATTGGTTCAGAATCAGGATGGCGCTCTGCAGAGACTAAAGTGTCGAAGCAAGAAGCAGAGAAGCGTGGAATAACGCTAAAAATTGCTGATGCTCAGCAGAAACAAGAGAACCAGATTAAGGCTGTGCGGTCATTCATCGCTCAGAGTGTAGATGCCATATTTATCGCACCGGTCGTTGCTACAGGCTGGGCTCCAGTGTTACAGGAAGCTAAAGAAGCCAAAATCCCAGTTTTCCTGCTTGATAGAACGATCGAGGTTAGCGATCCATCGCTGTACACCGCGGCTATTGCCTCTGACAGTGTCTATGAAGGAAAAGTGGCAGGGGAATGGCTTGTGAAAGAGGCCGCAGGTAAACCATGTAATGTTGTCGAATTGCAGGGAACGGTCGGGGCTAGCGTTGCGATAAACCGCAAGAAAGGGTTTGCTGACGGTATAGCTTCAGATCCGCAGATAAAAATTATTCGATCACAGTCAGGAGATTTTACTCGTAGCAAGGGTAAAGAGGTCATGGAAAGCTTTATTAAAGCTGAGCAGAATGGAAAAAATATCTGTGCGGTTTATGCACATAATGATGACATGGCTATAGGTGCTATTCAGGCAATTAAAGAGGCAGGTTTAAAACCTGGCTCACAAATAAAAGTTGTCTCTATTGATGGTGTCCCCGATATTTTCAAGGCCATGATGAATGGTGAAGCTAACGCCACCGTTGAGCTAACACCCAATATGGCTGGGCCTGCTTTTGATGCTTTATTAGCGATGAAGAAAGACGGAAAGCAGCCAGAAAAATTCATTCAGACAGAGTCTCGTTTATTGCTGCCCGATACGGCAAAACAAGAATATGAAACCAAAAAAGATCTTGGTTATTGATATTTATATTATGGACTTATCATTTATATAAATTTTGCTAAATACCTAGCAGAAATATGAATATGGAAAAGTGGGTTTACCCTGTTTTCTGCTCCTTTAAATAAAGGAACAGTGAATATTGTCAGCCTACTTACCATAATATTGCTCAGGTGTGGCGTAGCCTTGTTAGGTTGTCGCATAGGTGATGCTGATGGAAACGACACGGTTGTTAGATATACGGAGCATGAGCGTTGAGTTTCCAGGAGTGAAAGCGTTAGATCAGGTGGACTTTACGCTTAATCGCGGCGAGATAGTGGCTCTATTGGGGGAAAACGGTGCAGGTAAATCAACGCTAATTAAGGCGCTGACTGGTGTTTACCATCGCTCATCGGGTGATATTATCCTCGATGGTATAGCGATTAATCCTGTTAATACGGCCCATGCTCAGTCATTGGGCATCGGTACGGTATATCAAGAAGTTAATCTATTACCGAATCTGTCTGTTGCGGCAAATTTATTTATTGGCCGTGAGCCCACACGATGGGGCATTGTTGATCAACACAAAATCCTGCTTCAGGCCGAAGCCCTGTTATTGAACTATGGGCTGGCTATTGATGTTAGCCATCCGCTTGGAAATTATTCCATCGCAGTCCAGCAAATTGTAGCGATTGCCAGAGCTGTCGATCTTTCCGCTAAAGTCTTGATTCTTGATGAACCTACCGCCAGCCTCGATGCAAAAGAAGTCGATATGCTACTCGATATATTGCGGACGCTACGCGATCGCGGAATCGGCATGATATTTGTCACGCATTTTCTGGATCAGGTTTACCGCATTAGCGACAGAATTACTGTTTTACGCAATGGACGGTTAGTCGGGACATTGCCTGCTGAAGAGCTACCGCGTATTGAATTAGTCCAAATGATGCTGGGGCACAGTTTTGATGAAACGTTACTGAAACGCGGTGAACACAGTGACGTCTCGGGTGAACCCATTGTGCAATTTAAACATTATGGCCGACGTGGTTCGATTAACGATTTCGAGCTTTCCGTGTGTCCGGGAGAAATTGTTGGTCTGGCTGGTCTGCTGGGATCGGGCAGGACAGAAACCGCGCAGCTGATATTTGGCATCAACGTGCCTGACGCTGGTGAAGCGTGGGTTGATGGCAAGCGAACCAACATTCGCACGCCGCGCGCAGCAGGAAAGCTGGGGTTTGGCTATTGTCCAGAAGATCGCAAAACTGACGGTATCGTCGGTGCAGCAACGGTACGAGAGAACATTATTCTGGCACTTCAAGCGCAGCGCGGCTGGCTGAAACCTATTTCTTTACGCGAGCAAACTCGTATAGCTGAAAAGTTTATCAGCCTATTGGGGATTCGCACGCCCAGTGCCGAGCAGGAAATTCAGTATCTATCGGGAGGGAATCAGCAAAAAGTATTGCTATCGCGCTGGCTGGCAACAGAGCCGCGTTTCTTGATTCTGGATGAGCCAACGAGGGGGATCGATGTCGGCGCGCACGCTGAAATCATTCGCCTGATTGAAAAACTGTGTGAGCAAGGGATGGCGCTATTGGTGATCTCTTCTGAACTGGAGGAACTGACCGGTTATGCCGACCGCATCATTGTGCTGCGTGACAGGCAGCATGTTGCGCATCTCGAACATAACGAGATCTCGGTTGCCGCAGTGATGCAAGCCATCGCAGTACAAACGGGAGCGACTGATGACAGACAATAAAATCAAACCTGCCAGAAAAGTGCGTCTAACGTTCACCAAAGGGGTGCCACAGCTTCTGGCTCTCGTTGCCATTTTGCTGATTGATAGCATGGTCGCACCCAATTTTTTCTCCCTCCATATTCAGGATGGGCGCTTATTCGGAAGCCTTATCGACATCCTTAACCGCGGTGCGCCTGTTGCGCTGTTGGCATTAGGTATGACGCTGGTTATTGCAACGGGTGGCATTGATTTATCGGTTGGCGCGGTCATGGCGATTGCAGGCGCGACGGCTGCAACACTGACTGCTGCTGGCCATCCACTTCCTTCCGTATTGTTGGCCTCGTTATTGGTTGGCGCACTGTGTGGGCTATGGAATGGCTTTCTGGTTGCGGTGTTACAGATTCAGCCGATTGTTGCGACGTTAATGCTGATGGTTGCTGGCCGTGGAATCGCTCAACTGATTACCGAAGGCCAAATTATCACGTTTGATAACGCTGGGTTGGCGACGCTAGGCAGCGGAACGCTGTTCTATCTGCCGATGCCAGTGATTATAGCCTGCGTGATGCTGCTGGCTCTGTGGGCTCTAACTCGTAAAACGGCGCTTGGGCTATTTATCGAATCAGTTGGGATTAATTTACGCTCAGCTCGTAATGCTGGTGTGAGTACAAAGCTAGTATTGGTCTCGGCTTATGTCATATGCGGCGTGTGTGCCGCTGTGGCTGGGGTGATCGTAACGGCGGATATCCGCGGTGCGGATGCGAACAACGCGGGTCTCTGGCTGGAATTAGATGCGATTCTGGCCGTTGTAATCGGTGGCGGTTCCCTACTCGGAGGACGTTTTAATTTACTGCTCTCTGTCGTCGGCGCCTTGATTATTCAAAGTATGAATACTGGAATCCTGCTATCTGGCTATCGGCCTGAATTTAACCTGGTTCTGAAGGCACTCGTCGTGCTGCTGGTTTTGGTTATGCAGTCTCCGCGCATTTCGCTACATCACCTGTTCAGGAGGAAAACATAATGTTGAAACGCCACTTCCCCCTGTTGATGACGATTCTGGTATTTATTGCTGGTTATCTGTTTTGCCTCAGCCAGTTTCCTGGTTTTGCTTCGACGCGAGTTTTCTTTGATTTACTGACGGATAACGCTTTTCTGGGGATCGTGGCGGTTGGGATGACGTTTGTCATTCTGTCTGGCGGTATCGATCTCTCCGTAGGATCAGTTATTGCATTTACCGGCGTGTTATTGGCTAAATTGATCGGTACCTATGGCATTGATCCTTTCTTTGCGTTCGCAATTGCACTGGTGATGGGAGCCATGTTTGGCGGGTTGATGGGATGGATTATCGATACGCTGAAATTGCCTGCATTTATTATCACGCTGGCCGGTATGTTCTTTGTCCGAGGGATGAGCTTTATCGTTTCACAGGAGTCGATTCCTATAGATCATCCTGTCTATAACCAACTGGCGGGTTTAGCATGGCGCATGCCTGATGGGGGACGATTTACCTTTCTGGCGTTAGTTATGTTGATTGTGGTGCTGCTGGGGATTGTGATGGCACATCGCACCCGTTTCGGTAACCGTGTTTATGCGATTGGCGGTAGCAGCTATTCTGCGGAACTGATGGGAGTGTCCGTCAGGCGGACGACAATTCATATATACATGCTCTCCAGTACGTTAGCGGTGCTGTCAGGTATTGTTTTTTCGCTCTATACCTCGGCGGGTTATGCTCTGGCAGCAAGCGGTGTGGAGTTAGACGCCATCGCGGCTGTCGTGATCGGCGGTACGCTACTAACCGGTGGTGTCGGGACGGTATTGGGAACGCTGTTTGGCGTACTGATTCAGGGTCTGATTCAAACGTACATCACATTTGACGGCACCTTGAGCTCATGGTGGACAAAAATCGTCATCGGTTTCCTGCTGTTTGCTTTCATTGGGTTACAGAAAGCGTTAAGCACCTTCTGGCTAGCCAGACGTGCTTAAGTGAGTTGTGAGCAAAGTAGGTCATGGGTTAATCACAATAGGCGTTTTCAGTAACTGACGAATCATCGTCTGCTGATCGCTGTTTTGTAACCAAACGGCATAAAATGGGCGCACAACGGGCTGGCTCTCGCCGACTATCCGCAGACTGGAGTACGTTTGTAACCAATGACTGGGTAAAAATGCACAACCACCGGTTGTTTCAAGCAACTGGCGGGTCAAATGGGCCGATGTCGTTGTCAGTACGGGAAGCTGATCGCTGGCCAACAGACGAGTTTCTTGCTGATGAAAATCTGCGCCCCATTCTAATTTTATATAGGGCAGTTCTTGTCCGGGTGGGTGTGCTTCCGCTGCAAATAGCGAAAGGGAGAAATTTCCCAACAGCTGGCTCGCTAATTCTTCCATTTTAGGTTGTTCGGTCGTAATCAACAGGTCCAATTGGCGTTCATGGAGCTGTTGTACCAGAGAGTGGCGTAGGGCAATGCGTGCTTCTAACTGGAGCAATGGGCGCTGTTGGTAAAGGGATTGCAGCCAAGGAGTGAGGTACGCCTCCCAGAGTGAAGCGGTTGCCCCCACCGAAAGCAGGCTGTGTTGCTGCGAGCGCGCGACCTCTTTTTTGGCGATCTGCCAGGTACCGATAAGGCTTTCCGCATAGGGCAGAAGCCTTTCTCCGGCGGGCGTCAGACGTATATTGTTCCGATGGCGTGTGAACAGGTTGGCACCAAGCTGCGTCTCTAACTGACGAATCCGAAAACTCACCGCTGACTGCGTCAGATACAGGGATTCGGCGGCACGGCCAAAGTGTCTTGTCCTGCTGACTTCCAGAAAGGTTTTTAGTAATTCGGTATCCACGTCTATCTCCAAAAAAATTTTGTCGTAATGATTTAAATGTTTTGTTTTACACAATGTCAAGCCTATCTAATACTCCGCGCCATAAACAACACGACCATAGAAGAATTAGGAGCGTGTAAGATGGCAGAAAGCTTCTCTACCACTCATCGTTTTTTTGATAACAAGTTCTACCCGCGTGGTTTTTCCCGACATGGCGACTTTACTATTAAAGAAGCACAACTGTTGGAGCGCCACGGTTACGCGTTTAACGAGCTGGACTTGGGTAAACGTGAACCAGTAACTGGGGAAGAGACATCGTTTGTTGCAATGTGTCGCGGCGAACGTAAAGCGGAAACGGAACTAGAAAAAATCTGGTCCAAATATCTGGAACGTGTCCGTCGTCCTAAACGCTTCCATACATTGTCCGGTGGTAAGCCGCAAATGGATGCGGTAGAAGAATACACTGAAAGCGATGATTAATTAAGAATGGGGCGAAAGCCCCATTTCCTTTTGTGGCAAAAAAATATCGTATTTCCGCTATTCAAGGCTTTTGTGGAGCTGGATAAGCAATCGATCCATACAGCGGTAACTCAACGCTTCAGCAAGATGCCTTCTCTCAATGTTGTCCCGATCGCCGAGGTCAGCGATCGTGCGTGCGACTTTCAATATTCTGTGCCAAGCGCGTACGGATAAGCCAAGTTTATTCATTACGTCTTCCAGATAGGCCGCATCAGCCATCTCCAGTTTGCAGTGTTTTTCTATTTCGCGTGAAGTTAGCAGCGCATTGATTTTCTTTGCCCGCTTCAACTGTATCTGCCTTGCGATCAACACACGCTCGCGAATCGTCGCGCTGCTTTCGCCTTGATAATGTTGTTGAGATAAAACCCCTGGTGGTAGTAAAGGGACTTCGATAGAAAGGTCAAAGCGATCCAAAAAGGGACCGGAAAGTTTGCTGAGATAACGCAGTATTTGTTGTGCAGGCAGCCGGTTATGAATGCCCTGATAATGTCCTGATGGACTGGGGTTCATTGCGGCGACAAGCTGGACGCGTGCCGGATAGCACACTTTGGCGCGGGTACGGGAAATGATAATTTCACCGGATTCCAGAGGCTCTCGTAGTGAGTCCAAAACGCGTCGCTCAAACTCCGGTAATTCATCCAGAAACAGGACACCGTTGTGTGCGAGCGAAATTTCTCCGGGTTTGGGTAGCGAGCCTCCGCCCACGAGTGCAGCCATGGAAGAGCTATGGTGAGGCGATCTGAAGGGCCTTGCTCGCCAGCGCGTCATGGTGGCATCAATGTTGATTAGGCTGTTGATCGCGGCGCTTTCTAACGCTTCTTCATCGCTCAATGGCGGCATCAGGTTGCCTAGCCGACTTGCCAGCATGGTTTTTCCTGTTCCCGGTGGCCCTAGCAATAGCAGGTTGTGACCGCCTGCTGCCGCGATCTCTAGCGCACGTTTAGCTTGTTCCTGGCCGATAATATCCTTCAGGTCGAGTGTATCTTCCTCAAGTTGCGGAACGGGCGTCATATCGGAGCAACTGAGTAACTCTTCTTCTCCGCTGAGAAAAGCACACACTTCCAACAAATGCCCAGCCATTAGCGCTTCACCCTGCGGTATCAGCGTCATCTCCCGTTTGTTGTCATCTGGCAGGATAAGCTGACGGCCTGCTTTTATGGCTTCTAGTGCGGCTGGAATCGCGCCATTTACGCCACGTAACGTACCTGACAGGCCGAGCTCGCCGAGAAACTCGTAGCGGTTTAGCTTTTCACCATCGATTTGTTCTGATGCAGCCAGAATCGCCAGAGCAATAGGTAGGTCGTAGCGTCCCCCTTCTTTGGGCAAGTCTGCCGGAGCGAGGTTGACTGTGATGCGTTTTGCCGGAAACGTAAACCCACAATTGATGAGTGCGCTGCGCACGCGATCGCGCGCTTCTTTGACGGTGGTTTCTGGTAACCCCACCAGTGTTAATGCAGGTAATCCGCTGCTGATGTGAACTTCGATGTAAACATCCGGTGCTTGTACACCAATCATTGCCCGAGTGTAGGTAACTGCCAATGACATGCTATTTCCCCTTTGCTGATGATTTGCATCATGTCTGGCAAGGAAAAATAAGTAGAGGGCGTTGTCGCTAGTCTGCGCGGCGACGCCAGAACATAATTCTCTGTTTCAACAATGGATAAAAGTTGTGTGCAATGGGTCGCAATTATTCACGGGGAGTCGTGATTTCAAGATAGCCTGACGATCGGTAATGCTCGTTGTTTCCTACGCGGCGCTCATTTTTACGCCAATAGGCGAAAATAATTTGGCATGCTTCTACCTTATGATTACGTTGTATTTTTTCCCGTATCATAGGTAATCCTTACGGGTGGCAATGAAAAAAAATTGTTGTCATGGCATGTCTGACTGTGATAACTCTGTAGGCATTCGTTCGACAGAAGATTAATGAACAACCTATTATGAAAGCCCTATTCCTAGTGATTAGCCTAGTCGTGATTAGCGTGGTGGTGATTATTATCCCACCGTGCGGGGCTGCACTTGGACGAAGAATGGCTTAGAAATCAAGGCCTGATTCAAGAAAACCCCCGCACCGAAAGGTCGGGGGTTTTTTGTTGGGCGTAATCTATAACGGAAAGGAACAGAAAATGAACATCAGCATAAAATTCTGTTATTCCCATAAGATGTCGGGGAAATAACTATGAATGGAGCACAGTGGGTGGTGCAAGCGTTGCGAGCACAGGGAGTGGAAACCGTTTTTGGTTATCCGGGCGGCGCGATAATGCCAGTCTATGATGCACTTTATGACGGCGGCGTAAAACACCTGCTGTGTCGCCATGAGCAAGGCGCAGCAATGGCGGCGATTGGCTATGCCCGCGCGACGGGTAAAGTGGGCGTTTGTATTGCGACATCTGGCCCTGGCGCAACCAACCTGATCACTGGTTTGGCTGATGCACTGCTGGATTCCGTGCCTGTGGTGGCGATCACCGGACAGGTGGGGTCAGCGCTGATTGGTACTGATGCTTTTCAGGAAATCGACGTGTTGGGGCTGTCACTGGCCTGTACGAAACACAGTTTTCTGGTTGAGTCTCTCGAATCACTGCCGGAAGTGATGGCAGAAGCGTTTGCGATTGCCAACAGCGGTCGCCCTGGCCCTGTTCTGGTCGATATTCCTAAAGATATTCAACTGGCTGTCGGCGATTTCATCCCGAACTTTGCGCCCGTTGCTAGCGATGTCGATTTCCCTGAACAAGATATTACGCAGGCGTACGCTCTGTTGGCGAAAGCACAAAAACCAGTGCTGTACGTTGGCGGTGGAGTTGGTATGGCGAATGCGGTTCCGGCGCTGCGTGAATTTCTGAGTGTGACAGATATCCCTTCGGTGTCGACGCTGAAAGGGCTGGGTGCCGTGGATGCCAATCATCCCTATTACCTCGGAATGATTGGTATGCACGGCACGAAGGCGGCGAACCTGATTGTGCAGGAGTGCGATTTGTTAATCGCGGTCGGGGCCCGTTTTGATGACCGCGTGACCGGCAAACTAAATGCCTTCGCGCCTCATGCCAGTGTTATTCACATGGACATCGACCCAGCAGAGCTGAGTAAATTGCGCCATGCTACTGTCGCACTGCAAGGCGATCTGAAGGCGGTATTACCTGCGCTGCAACAGCCGTTGAACATCAACGCGTGGCGTCAGCAGGCCACCATGATGAAGGCGGAATATCCGTGGCGTTATGATCATCCTGGTCAGGCGATTTATGCGCCTGCGCTGTTGAAAACGATCTCCGAAAGAATGGATGCGGATACCGTGGTCACGACCGATGTAGGCCAGCACCAAATGTGGGCTGCGCAGCATATGACGTTCAGCCGCCCTGAGAATTTCATCACCTCCAGCGGTCTCGGTACGATGGGTTTTGGCGTACCGGCTGCAGTAGGCGCACAGGTAGCACGCCCAGACGACATGGTTATCTGCATTTCGGGTGACGGTTCTTTCATGATGAACGTTCAGGAATTGGGCACCATCAAGCGAAAACGACTGCCGCTGAAGATCGTGCTGTTGGATAACCAACGGTTAGGCATGGTGCGCCAGTGGCAGCAGCTATTCTTTGATGAACGCTATAGTGAAACCGACCTCTCCGATAACCCTGATTTCCTGACGCTGGCAAGCGCGTTTGATATCCCCGGCCAGCGTATCACCCGTAAAGACCAAATTGATGTCGCGCTGGATGCCCTGTTTAACAGCGAAGGACCCTATTTACTGCACGTATCGATCGATGAATACGAAAACGTCTGGCCGCTGGTTCCGCCGGGTGCGGGTAATGAAACGATGCTTGATAAAATCAAATAAGCTCGACGAAACCAACTAATGGCTGACTTACACAGAATAAGTGCTGGAGACAACAGAATGACACACCATCAACTTTCGATTCAGGCGCGCTTTCGTCCCGAGGTTCTGGAGCGTGTATTGCGTGTTACCCGTCATCGTGGCTTCAAAGTGTGTGCTATGAATATGGTGCAAACCACTAATACCGATCACATTAATATTGAACTGACCGTTGCCAGCCATCGTTCGGTGGATTTATTGTCAACTCAATTGAGCAAGCTTTTGGATATTGCCTGCGTTGACGTTCAACCGATGACGACATCACAACAGATCAGCGCCTAACGCAGAAAAGTAAGGAAAAAAAGAATGACAAAAAAAGCGGATTATATTTGGTTCAATGGCGAGATGGTTCCTTGGGCTGAAGCCAAAGTACACGTCATGTCACATGCCCTGCACTATGGCACCTCCGTCTTTGAAGGCGTTCGTTGCTACAATTCACATAAGGGTCCGGTGGTTTTCCGTCACCGTGAGCACATGCAGCGCCTGCATGATTCGGCAAAAATTTACCGTATGCCAGTCGCACAAAGTGTGGATGAGCTGATGGAAGCCTGTCGTGAAACGCTGCGCAAAAATAACCTGACCAGCGCCTATATTCGTCCGCTGGTGTTCATTGGTGATGTGGGTATGGGTGTTAACCCGCCAGACGGTTATCAAACCGACGTTATTATCGCGGCTTTCCCGTGGGGCGCGTATCTGGGTGAAGAGGCGCTAGAAGCCGGTATTGATGCGATGGTGTCATCCTGGAATCGTGTCGCAGCGAATACCATCCCAACCGCCGCTAAAGCGGGTGGCAACTATCTGTCCTCTCTGCTGGTGGGTAGCGAAGCACGCCGCCATGGCTATCAGGAAGGGATCGCGTTGGATGTCCACGGCTATGTTTCTGAAGGTGCGGGCGAGAACCTGTTTGAAGTGAAGGACGGCATTATCTTCACGCCACCGTTTACCTCTTCGGCGCTGCCAGGCATTACGCGTGACGCTATTATCAAGCTGGCGAAGGATGCAGGGTATGAAGTGCGTGAGCAGGTACTGTCCCGCGAGTCACTGTATCTGGCGGATGAAGTGTTTATGTCCGGTACCGCAGCAGAAATCACCCCAGTGCGCAGCGTTGACGGCATTCAGGTCGGCATTGGCAAACGCGGCCCAGTCACCAAAGCCTTACAGGATGCGTTTTTTGGCCTCTTCACGGGTGAAACCGAAGATAAATGGGGCTGGTTGGATCCGGTAAATCATTAATTAGTTAAGACAGACAGTCAGGTGGTGACGCGTTCCGTCATCGCCAAATTCGTAATTTTTGGAGTAACAGAGCATGCCTAAGTACCGTTCAGCCACAACCACACACGGCCGTAATATGGCTGGTGCACGAGCCTTGTGGCGCGCCACCGGGATGACCGACGACGATTTTGGTAAACCGATTATCGCGGTGGTCAACTCCTTCACCCAATTCGTGCCCGGCCATGTGCACTTGCGCGATCTGGGTAAATTGGTTGCCGAAAAAATCGAAGCCTCCGGCGGCGTCGCGAAAGAATTTAATACCATTGCGGTCGATGACGGTATCGCTATGGGCCACGGCGGCATGCTCTATTCTCTGCCTTCCCGTGAGCTGATTGCCGATTCCGTGGAATACATGGTCAATGCCCACTGTGCGGATGCGATGGTGTGTATTTCCAACTGCGACAAAATCACCCCAGGAATGTTGATGGCGTCACTGCGTCTGAATATTCCGGTGATTTTTGTGTCCGGTGGCCCGATGGAAGCAGGGAAAACCAAGCTTTCCAACCAAATTATCAAGCTCGATCTCATCGATGCCATGATCCAGGGTGCAAACCCTAACGTCAGCGATGCTGATAGTGAGCAGATTGAGCGTTCCGCCTGTCCGACCTGCGGCTCCTGTTCGGGGATGTTCACAGCAAACTCTATGAACTGCCTGACTGAAGCGCTGGGGCTTTCTCAGCCAGCTAATGGCTCATTGCTCGCGACGCATGCCGATCGTAGAGATCTGTTCCTGAATGCAGGTACGCGTATCGTGGGTCTGGCGAAACGTTATTACGAGCAGGATGACGCAAGCGTATTGCCGCGCAATATTGCCAATAAAGCCGCATTTGAAAACGCCATGATTCTGGATATCGCGATGGGCGGTTCCACCAATACCGTGTTGCACCTGCTGGCAGCGGCACAGGAAGGCGAAATTGACTTCACCATGTCGGATATCGACCGCCTCTCTCGTAAGGTGCCGCATCTGTGTAAAGTCGCGCCAAGCGGTCAGAAATACCATATGGAAGACGTACACCGTGCCGGTGGGGTTATCGGTATTCTGGGCGAGCTGGACAGAGCTGGTCTGTTGAACCGTGAAGTCAACAACGTGTTGGGTAAAACGCTGCCGGAAACGCTGGAAGCCTACGACGTTATGCTGACGAAGGATGAAAGCGTGAAGCGTATGTATTCCGCTGGTCCAGCAGGTATTCGCACGACCAAAGCGTTTTCTCAGGATTGCCGCTGGGATTCACTGGATACCGATCGTCAGGAAGGCTGCATCCGTTCGCGTGAATATGCTTACAGTCAGGATGGCGGGTTGGCCGTGCTGTACGGCAACATCGCGGTAGATGGTTGCATCGTGAAAACGGCTGGTGTTGATAAAGAGAGCCTGATTTTCCGCGGCCCGGCAAAAGTCTACGAAAGCCAGGATGATGCGGTAGAAGCGATTCTGGGCGGTAAAGTGGTGGCGGGCGATGTGGTTGTTATCCGCTACGAAGGGCCAAAAGGTGGGCCGGGCATGCAGGAAATGCTGTATCCGACCACCTATCTGAAATCGATGGGCTTGGGTAAAAGCTGTGCGCTGATCACTGACGGCCGCTTCTCTGGTGGGACTTCGGGCCTGTCCATCGGCCACGCGTCTCCGGAAGCGGCAAGCGGTGGCATCATTGGTTTGGTGCAGGACGGTGACATGATTGCCATTGATATCCCGAGCCGCAGCATTGTGCTGGACGTGGCGGACAATGAATTGGCAAGCCGTCGCGAAGTGGAAGATGCGAGGGGCGAACAGGCCTGGACGCCACATAATCGTGAACGTCAGGTATCTTTTGCGCTGCGCGCGTACGCTATTCTGGCAACCAGCGCGGATAAAGGCGCAGTGCGGGATAAAAGCAAGCTGGGAGGCTAATGCTGATGGCTGTGTCACAACCTCTTCCTGCCGCGCCGGGGGGCGCGGAGTACCTGCGGGCGATCTTACGGTCGCCAGTGTATGAAATCACGCAGGTCACACCGCTGGAGAAGATGGATAAGATTTCTTCGCGGCTGGGTAATGTCATTCTGGTAAAGCGTGAAGACCGACATGCGGTGCACAGCTTCAAGCTGCGCGGTGCGTACGCGATGATGGCGGGTCTGAGCGATGAACAAAAATCACACGGCGTGGTGACGGCTTCAGCCGGTAACCATGCGCAAGGTGTCGCGCTTTCCTCCAGCAAGCTGGGGATTAAATCACTGATTGTGATGCCGGTCGCGACGGCCGACATCAAGGTAGATGCGGTGCGTGGTTTTGGCGGAGAAGTGCTGCTACACGGCGCTAACTTTGATGAAGCCAAAGCCAAGGCGATTGAGCTGTCAGAGCAACAACATATGACCTTCCTGCCGCCGTTCGATCACCCTGCGGTGATTGCTGGACAGGGCACGCTGGCAATGGAGTTGTTACAGCAAGATGCGCATTTGGATCGCGTGTTTGTGCCCGTCGGTGGTGGTGGCTTGGCGGCAGGCGTTGCCGTACTGATTAAACAGCTGATGCCGCAGATTCAGGTGATCGGCGTGGAAGCGGAAGATTCTGCCTGTCTGCGCGCGGCGCTGGACGCCGGACAACCAGTCGATCTGCCGCGTGTCGGGCTGTTTGCCGAAGGTGTGGCGGTGAAGCGTATCGGCGATGAAACGTTCCGCCTGTGTCGGGAATATCTGGATGACGTGATTACCGTCGACAGCGATGCTATCTGTGCAGCAGTGAAAGATCTGTTCGAAGATGTGCGTGCTATTGCTGAACCGTCCGGCGCGCTGGCGTTAGCAGGGATGAAGAAATACATCCAGCAGCATCAGATTCAGGGCGAGCGTCTGGCGCATGTTCTATCCGGTGCGAACGTCAACTTCCACGGGTTACGCTACGTTTCCGAGCGCTGCGAGCTGGGTGAACAACGCGAAGCCTTGCTGGCTGTGACGATCCCTGAGCAACAGGGAAGCTTCCTGAAGTTTTGCCAGCTGTTGGGTGGTCGTTCCGTCACGGAGTTCAACTATCGCTACGCGGATGCCAAAGACGCCTGCATTTTTGTTGGTGTGCGTCTTACGCGCGGCTATGCGGAGCGGCAGGAGATCATCGCTGAGCTTTCCGCAGACGGTTATGAAGTGGTGGATTTGTCCGATGATGAAATGGCGAAGCTACACGTTCGCTATATGGTCGGTGGACGTCCTTCCAAACCGTTACAGGAACGTCTGTACAGCTTTGAATTCCCAGAGTCGCCAGGCGCGTTGCTGAAATTCCTTCATACGCTAGGGGCGCACTGGAATATTTCGCTATTCCATTACCGCAGCCACGGCATGGATTTTGGCCGCGTGCTGGCCGCGTTTGAGCTGGATGCAGGCGATCGAGAATTCGATCAGCACTTGCAGGCGCTGGGCTATGAATGCCATGACGAAACGGATAACCCAGCGTTCCGCTTCTTTTTAGCGGGTTAAGTTAGCGGTTAATCGCTGAGTGTTCCCTTCACGCCGCCGATGGTGTTTCACCGTCGGCGGCGTTATCTTTATGTCATCTGACAGAAACAGGGATGGCATTTCTTTATGGCAACGCATTTCACTGGTTTTTCTCAAGCGGGTTTAACATTTCTTCAGCAGGTGCGTCAAAGCGTTGTTGAATAAATCTAATTGTAGTTAGTTATTATTATTTTTAAATTAATTGTTTATTTTTCTAATTTATTTAAATTTTGCTAATAGTTATTTTATACGTTATTTTTATGGGAAGTGAAATATCACATGGAGACCGGGTATGAAAAATAAAGAAAAACTTGCCATTCAGTTAAATGAACAATTAAAGAGTAGCCTTATTAATAGTTCGTTACCTCCTGAAGAAATACTCGCATTGATGATGAAGCTATGCCTTTTTCTGATGCAGGTGACTCAAAGTAATTTGGTGGAAATGAAGACGTCAGACGGGCGAAAACTTTCACTCAAGCTTGATACACCATCAGTGCATTGATCATATTTATTCTTAGAGGCTGCTAGAAATGTCGAGTATTATCTATTTAGAGTTGACAGGCGATAAACAGGGGTTGATTTCTTCTGGTTGTTCAACATTACAGTCAATTGGTAATAGAAGTCAAATTGGTCATGAAGATCAAATTCAAGTATTAAGTTTAAATAATTCAATGAGTTATAATGATAACCTATCTTGTCACCCCGTTGAAATAATTAAACTTATCGATAAATCGTCACCGTTGCTTGGTGTTTCTACCTCTTCCAATGAAAAGCTAAGTGCAAATTTCTTTTTGTATAGGATAAATTCCGCCGGGCAATTAGAGTTGTTTTATGTCATTAAATTAACAGATGCCCGCATTGTTGACATTTCTTGTAGTTATCCGCATTCGATTAATGACAATGACGTCATGCCATATGAGAAAGTTTTATTAAAATATAGTTCCATATCATGGGAGCACAAGGTTGCGGGAACATCAGGTTATAGTATTTGGAATGATAGTGGTATTTAGTTTGACTTAGTAATAAAACATACAGCCATTGATAATCATGTTATTTATGGCTGCTTTATTAACTAATTCATCACTAACCCGAAGAGATGCTAATTAACTTCGCACATTGACGCTTCGTATTAATGAAAAGGAATTTACTCAATGCTAAGAGTACCTCAAGGACAAATAACCTTTGATGGCGAAGGTGATGATGTTCCCAATAGCCCTTTTTTTAGCCGAGTCATTCACTGGCCAGGAAAGACTAAGTCTGGTGTGACGCTGGGGCGAGGCTATGATATGGGGAAGAGAACCAAGGGCGAAATTTATTCGGATATGCTTAGAGTGGGTATTGGGAGTGAAAAAGCGAGTTTAATAGCGACGGGGGCTGGGTTAAAGGGCGGTGCCGCCGCCACTTTCGTGAAAATGTATAAAGAAAAAATTGGCGTGATTACACATCAGCAACAGATGGAGCTGTTTAATATGATTTATGTTGGGTATATAGAAATAGCGAAAAAGCGATATGCACGTTATTCCACCAATGTACCCGATAGGGCCGATTGGGCTGAACTTCACCCTGCTATTCGAGATATTTTGGTGGATCTTGCCTACCAAGGGTTTGCTGGAGAGACGACTATTCCTGTCGCCGCAAAGAATGATATCGATCTGTTAATAAAGAAAATAGAGAGTACGAAAGAGTTGCTAGACTTTGAGGAAGGAAGAAAACGAGCGGATTATTTAAGGATGAAGAAATGAAGCCGATATATTTATTTATGTTGATGTTATTTGCTGTGAATGGTATATCCCCTGCATTTGGTGAGATTTATTGGAGTAAACTGGAATTAATGGAGAAAACGTTATGTAAAGATATTATGAAAGGGGAAAACTATCATGAGGTGGACATTTGTATTGATCGAATGCTTGCTGATTCGACAGAAAAATTAGAACAAAAAAATAAAGAAGCAATAAGCTTTCTATCCAAACTGATAACTATGGAAGGTGAGGAAGATGCAGTTAAGCTTTTCAAAGCAGATCAAGCCGCGTGGAAAAATTATGTCGTCCATCGTTGTGCGTATAAAGTACACCCGTATATTAAAGATAGCCCTATTTATTTTTCTGGTAAAAGTCTTTGCGAGGCGGTAGAAAACTACAGACGGATCGAGTCGCTAGACGGTGAGCTCAATATCCCTTAACGCTCATCCTTTGGATAAGTGTGTAACGCCGCCGATGGTGTTTCACCGTCGGCGGCGTTATCTTTATGTCATCTGACAGCAACAGGGATGGCATTTCTCTATGGCAACGCAGTTCACGGGTTTTTCTCAAGCGGGTTTAACGTTTCTTCAGCAGGTGCGTCAGTACAACGATAAAGAGTGGTTTGACGAGCATCGTGCGGTTTACGATGAGCAACTGGTTGCGCCATTTCGCACGCTGGTGGATGAACTCAGTCTGACTATGTTGCAGATTGACGACCACTTTGAAACTCGCCCAGCAATCGGTAAGACTCTCTCTCGTATTCACCGCGATACGCGTTTTTCTCACGATAAGTCACGTTATCGCAGCCATATGTGGCTGACCTTCAAACGCACCCGCAAAGACTGGACGGATGCACCGGTGTATTTCTTTGAAATCACGCCGGATACCTGGCGCTACGGGCTGGGCTACTACAGTGCGACGCGGAATACGATGGATCTATTCCGTCAGACACTGCGTGGCAATTCGCCGCAGTTTCTTGAGGTTGCGAGCTGTCTGGGGAATACCTTCACTCTGGAAGGGGAAAGCTACAAACGCCCGCTGATTAAAGACCAGGAGCCAGAATTAGCTAACTGGTATAATCGTAAATCGTTTGCCGCGATATGTACTCGGCAGGATATGGAAGCGCTGTTTTCCGGCGATCTGGTGGCGATTCTGTCTCAGGGATTTACCCAGCTTGAACCGCTTTATCATTACCTGATGAACATCGAAACCATGAAGAAAGCCGCGCAGGAAGCAGAGTCCGATACGCGGGCATTTTCGGCGGATAAGTGGTTTGAACGCTAGAGCCAGAGATCGCTAACGCTACGGTGTTTGTTCCGGCTTCAGTGGGGTTTTATCGCGCTCCAACAGATAGTTAAACAGGTAACCTTCCTCCTGATTACTGCCGAAGGTGGCGATTTGCAGATGATTATCGTCAATGCAGGTGAGCAGTATTTTCACCTGCTGACCGAAGCTGCTTTCACCTTTGCCAATGGCCTGCATGTCGCTCATCTGACGGGCAGTGAAGTCGGAATCATCCAGTTTGTTACCGTAGCGGAATGCAATGGACGCACCGCCCTCAATCTTGCCACGTTGGTTGGTCATCGTCAGGCTGACGGCGTGGTAGGGCGCTTTCTGATCGTACATCTCTCGAAAATAATCCCCCAGATCGCGGTACTCCTCGGCGGAAAGCCCCGACATCACATACTCATAGCTGAACGAACCGTGGAAGCAGGACGTGCTTTTCACGGGGGTAATCGGCGAAGGTAAGGCGTGCTGCGCGATGTCATTTAGGTAACGCAGTCGGTTTAACTGCTGCTGATAACGCTGTCGCAGACAGTCCTCGTCTTTGCACTGATCGCGTGCGGTAAGCCAGCTGCGCTGAAACTGGTTGAGCGTTTTCTCCCACGGCGCGCTGTTGTCGTACGCCGTCAGGAACGCGCGGGATGTCTTCCATGCCTGCGCCAGTTCTTCATCTAGCTGCCCGAGCAATGGGCTGGCGCAAATCAGCTTTTCCTGCACAGAGGCGGCTTTTTCGCAGGGGAAACTGGCGGCTTGCGCGTGATTGCTGAGGGACGCGAGCGTTATCCCTGCGACGATGATGGCAGTGAAGGCGATCTTCATGGTATGTCCTGTAATATTTCCCAAAAGGCGGCAATCAGCGGTTCGCTAAGCCGTTTTTTCTGTACGCAGACGCCCAGCTCAAGCGGTTCCATCACCTGTTCGACAAAGACAGAGACGCGGTTGCGTACCGGCTCTGGGCTGTTCTCCAGCACGACGTTGGGAATCAATGCGATACCGCAGCCCAGCGCGACCATTGATACCATCGCTTCATGCCCGGAGATGGTGGCGTAAATCTGTGGATTGGTGATGTGATTGCGGCGGAACCACTGATCGATGCGCTTACGCACCGGGCCGTGTTCCGGCAGGATGAACGGAATCTGCGACCAGTCTGGATCGGCTTGACGCACCAGCGATTGAACCGGGCAGGGAAGTGCTGGGATAATCAGCGCCAGAGGCAGTTTATCGAGCGGCATGAAGTCAACGCTCGTCGGCAGCGCTTCCGGGCGTCCTGCAATCCCCAAATCCCCATCATTTGACTGAATTTTCTCAACGGCATCAGCGGCATCGCCGGTTGTTAGTTTGATTTCAACCAGCGGATGCAGCGCTCGGAAGCGATCCAGAATCGGGGGCAGATGGCTGTAGGCGGCGGTGACGGAACAGAAGATCCGCAGTTCTCCGCTTAATGACGGCCCGTGCTGGTCTATCGTGTGGCGTAGCTGTTGGTATTGCAGCAGCGTCTGTTGGGCGAACAGCTTCAGGTGCTCTCCGGCATCGGTGAGCTGCACGGTACGGTTATCGCGCAGAAACAGCATCTGCCCTAAATCCTCTTCGAGCCGCTGAATTTGCCGCGACAGCGTGGATGGGCTGATGTGCATCGCCTTGGCGGTACGGCCAAAGTGTCGGCTTTCCGCGAGGTGCAGGAATAATTTGAGATCACGTAAATCCATGCGATGCAGGCCCCGTTTTTTATCTTGCAGATAGTGCAATGTCACGTTGTTAATATATCAATTTAAGCAACGCAATTCCTGTCATATGATGGGGTCATAGTGAATTCCCATCTGGCGGGAATCCTTTTCTGAATAACAGACAAATAAAACCGTATACGGAGCACGACATGGCTAACTATTTCAACACATTAAACCTGCGTCAGCAGCTGGATCAATTGGGCAAGTGCCGCTTTATGGGGCGTGATGAATTTGCCGATGAGGCGAGCTACCTGAAAGGGAAAAAAGTGGTGATCGTCGGTTGTGGTGCTCAGGGTCTGAATCAGGGTCTGAACATGCGCGATTCTGGTCTGAATATCGCTTATGCCCTGCGTGCTGAAGCCATTGCCGAAAAACGTGCTTCATGGCGCAAAGCGACCGAAAACGGCTTCACCGTTGGCACTTACGAAGATCTGATCCCGCAGGCTGATCTGATCGTTAACCTGACGCCGGACAAACAGCACTCCGCCGTGGTTCAGGCAGTACAGCCGCTTATGAAACAGGGCGCAGCGCTGGGCTACTCTCACGGTTTCAACATCGTTGAAGTCGGCGAGCAAATCCGTAAAGACATCACCGTAGTGATGGTGGCACCGAAGTGCCCAGGTACGGAAGTGCGTGAAGAATACAAACGTGGTTTCGGCGTACCGACGCTGATCGCGGTTCACCCTGAAAACGATCCAAAAGGCGAAGGCATGGCAATCGCCAAAGCCTGGGCTGCGGCCACTGGCGGCCACCGTGCTGGCGTTCTGCAATCCTCTTTCGTTGCAGAAGTGAAATCTGACCTGATGGGCGAGCAGACAATCCTGTGTGGTATGTTGCAGGCCGGTTCTCTGCTGGGCTTCGACAAACTGGTTTCTGAAGGTACCGATCCTGCGTATGCAGAAAAACTGATTCAGTTTGGCTGGGAAACCATCACCGAAGCGCTGAAGCAAGGCGGGATTACATTGATGATGGATCGCCTGTCTAACCCGGCGAAACTGCGCGCTTACGCACTGTCTGAGCAGTTGAAAGGCATTATGGCTCCGCTGTTCCAGAAACACATGGATGACATCATCTCTGGTGAATTCTCCGGCGGCATGATGGCTGACTGGGCGAACGATGACGTGAAACTGCTGACCTGGCGTGAAGAGACCGGCAAAACTGCGTTCGAAAATGCGCCGCAGTTCGACGGTAAAATCGCTGAGCAGGAATACTTTGATAACGGCGTGCTGATGGTTGCGATGGTAAAAGCGGGTGTTGAGCTGGCGTTTGAAACCATGGTGAGCTCCGGCATCATCGAAGAATCGGCTTACTACGAATCACTGCATGAGCTGCCGCTGATCGCCAACACCATCGCGCGTAAGCGTCTGTATGAAATGAACGTGGTTATCTCTGACACCGCAGAATACGGTAACTACCTGTTTGCTAATGCCGCTGTTCCATTGCTGCAAGAGGTGTTCATGGCATCTCTGCAGCCGGGCGATCTGGGTAAAGCGGTTGCTGGCACCGAAGTAGACAACGCGCAACTGCGTGATGTTAACGAAGCTATCCGTAACCACCCGATCGAAACCGTAGGCCACACGCTGCGCGGTTACATGAAAGACATGAAGCGTATCGCTGTCGCGGGTTAATAGTCGCTTTTACGTTTAGTGGAACGCGATGATTGCTATGCTGCTCCCTCTGGAGCAGCATTTTTTTATCTGCGATTATCTCTCAGCCTGCGTTATCTCTGTTGTGTATCGGCGGAGCTTTCACGTGAGGCCAGTGCCAGCGCAGTGGTTAATTCCGCTTTTGTCATACGTACACAGTAAGACGGCATGTTCCTTTCAAAACGCCATCCTTCAGACAATTTTCCCACATCGACGACATCAAACCCGAAGGCATCATAGAGTTCGGCCACAATGGCTTTTTCCTGCGCATGATCGCCCGCAAGCGGTAGCGCCCGGCGATGGGCAGAACCCGCAGGTAAACCATCACTTTCAAGCTGCGTCATGGTGATAGCATTGAACGCTTTGGTAATCTTTGCGCCCGGTAAATAACCAGCCAGTAGTTCGCTGGTGGTAGTGCTGCGCGTATCCAGTGCTGCTACCTTGCCATCTCGCTCGGTATAGTAGTTGACGGCATCGATGACGGATTTGCCCTGTAAAGCCTGCTCAGGGAGTTTATCGATAGCGGTAAAGGGAACGGCGATCACGATAATGTCGCCAAATCGCGCTGCCTGAGTCGCGGTGCCGATATCGCAGCCGATCATGGGGCGGAGGCTGAAAAGCGACTGGGGATCGCGTGAGTTGCTGAGCATGACCTGATGACCGTTCTGAAGCGCTAGTTTAGCGATCGCCCGGGCAACAAAGCCTGCGCCAATAATGCCAATTTTCATCTTTTTCTCCTTAATGCTTTTGAGAAGAGAATCTTAATTGCCTACAATTTGAAGATAAATTGTGCTTTTAAAAGAAAACAAACAACAAATATGAGCGAATCATGGATCGACTGACCAGCATGAACATCTTTGTCAAAGCGTCGGAGCTAGGGTCTTTTGCCGCCGCCGCAGAGGTGCTGGGCATCTCACCACAGATGGTCGCGAAGCAAGTGGCATGGCTCGAAGCGAGGCTTGGGGTCCGGCTACTTAACCGTACCACGCGTAGGCAGAGCCTGACGGATATTGGTCTGCGCTATTATGAGCGCTGTAAGGTTGTCTTGGCTGAAGCGGAGGACGCCGATGCGATTGCCCGTGAAATGCAGGTGACCCCTTCCGGCGTTATTCAGGTGAATGCACCGGTTACCTGGGGGTCATATCTGCTCGCGCCGTTTATCACACGTTATCTCGCGCGTTATCCTGACACGCAAATTGCGCTGACGCTGAATGATCGTATCGTCGATCCCATTGAAGAAGGGTTTGAAGTCATCATTCGTATCGGTGAATTGGCGGATAGTTCAATGGTGGCTTGGCCGCTTCAGCCTTATTCGTTGATCGCTTGCGCGTCGCCTGACTATCTGGCGCGTGAAGGATTACCGGATACCCCATCGAGTCTCTTACGCCACGCGTGTCTTATTTATGGCACACGCGCCGTCGCTACGTCTTGTCGATGGGTATTTCAGAAGGACGGTAAGACTGAAGAAATCAGGCCGGAAGGTAGGCTTTTTGCTAACGACTGGAATGCGCTGCTGCATGCCGCGATAGAGGGATATGGGATTACGCTTGGGCCAGAGGTTGTGTTACGTAAGGAAATTGACCGCGGTCGTCTGGTACAGGTGCTGTCTGACTATAATGGGCCTGCTCGCCCGGTTCATGTCATGGTGCCGATGGGGCGGCGGTCTGCGGTTAAAATTAAAACATTTGTCGATGCCGTCAGAGCCAATTTCGGGTAAAGATAAACCCGTGGCACAGCGATTGTGCCACGGGTGTTATGACTAAACGGACTGGTATTCCGCTTCCGCCTGATTGAAGCGGTCGGTAATCGTTTTTGATGGCGCTTTACCTAGCAGACTGACGATGAAAATGGTCAGGCTGTTGAAGATATTGACGTATTCCCGATGTGCATCTTCTAATCACAGGAGTGGACGCTATGGGCTTTACCACGATGGGTGTAAAACTCGATGAGGAAACGCGCGAGCGTATCAAGATCGCTGCACAGCGTATTGATCGCACACCGCACTGGTTGATCAAACAGGCTATTTTCCATTACCTCGAACGCCTCGAAAGCGGCCTCGACACTCCTGAAACACCGCAATCGGCGAACATCAGCCGCATTGAAGCGGAAGAGATTATGCCGCAATCTCGGGAAGAAGAAACCCACCAACCCTTTCTTGATTTCGCCGAACAGGTTCTTCCCCAGTCAGTTACTCGCGCTGCGATGACTTCTGCTTATCGCCGTCCCGAAACTGAACTGGTGCCTATCTTGCTTGAACAGGCGAGACTTACCGATGAAATGTCGCAGTTAACCCAGAAACTGGTTTATCGACTGGCAGAGAAATTACGCAGTCAGAAAGCCGGAAGTGGGCGTGCGGGTATTGTGCAAGGACTGCTACAGGAATTCTCTCTTTCTTCTCAGGAAGGTGTGGCGCTGATGTGTTTAGCCGAAGCGTTGCTGCGTATTCCTGATAAATCTACGCGCGATGCGCTGATCCGCGACAAAATCAGCCGAGGGAACTGGCAGGCGCATCTTGGCCACAGCCCATCGCTTTTTGTGAATGCTGCAACCTGGGGGCTACTGTTCACCGGAAAGTTGGTGGCAACACACAATGAAGCGAATCTCTCTCATTCTCTGAACCGCATCATCGGTAAACGCGGTGAGCCGCTTGTCCGCAAAGGTGTCGATATGGCCATGCGGCTGATGGGGGAGCAGTTTGTCACCGGGGAAACTATCGGTGAGGCGTTGGCTAACGCCCGTGAACGGGAAAATAAAGGCTTCCGCTACTCTTACGATATGTTAGGCGAAGCGGCGCTGACGGCGCACGATGCTGCCGCCTATCTGACGGCCTATCAGCAGGCGATTCATGCTATTGGAAAAGCCTCGAACGGGCGTGGCATTTACGAAGGGCCGGGCATCTCCATCAAGCTATCGGCGCTGCATCCGCGCTATAGCCGTGCGCAGTATGATCGTGTGTTCGATGAGTTGTACCCACGGCTGTTATCACTGACGCTGCTGGCACGGCAGTATGATATTGGGATCAATATTGATGCTGAGGAAGCAGATCGACTAGAGATCTCACTCGATCTGCTGGAAAAGCTCTGTATGGAGCCGCAACTGGCGGGGTGGAACGGTATTGGGTTTGTGATTCAGGCTTATCAGAAGCGCTGCCCGTATGTTATCGATGAGCTGATTGAGCTGGCACAGCGTAGCCATCGGCGGCTGATGATTCGTCTGGTGAAAGGGGCGTACTGGGACAGTGAAATCAAACGGGCGCAGGTTGACGGGCTGGAAGGCTACCCGGTCTACACGCGCAAGGTTTATACCGATGTGTCTTATCTGGCCTGCGCCCGCAAGCTATTGGCTGTACCCAATCTGATTTACCCGCAGTTCGCCACACACAATGCGCAGACGTTAAGCGCGATCTATCACATGGCTGGCAACAATTATTATCCCGGTCAGTATGAATTCCAGTGCCTGCACGGCATGGGGGAACCGCTCTATGATCAGGTCGTTGGCGCTGTTACGGATGGCAAGTTAAACCGTCCATGTCGTATCTACGCCCCGGTCGGAACCCATGAAACGTTGCTGGCTTATCTGGTGCGACGCCTGTTGGAAAACGGCGCGAATACCTCATTTGTTAATCGCATTGCGGATACGTCAATGGCGCTGGAAACACTCATTGCCGATCCGATTAGCGGCGTAGAGGCGTTAGCAAAAGTGGAATGGAGCATGGGCGCACCGCATCCCCGCATTCCTCTGCCGCGTCAGCTATATGGTCAGGAGCGGAAAAATTCGAGTGGGCTTGATCTCTCGAATGAGCATCGGCTAGCGTCGCTTTCCAGCGCGTTGCTGAGTCATGCCGCGCAGCCGTGGTATGCCGAACCGATGATTGAGGGTGAGAGTGAGGCGAGCGAACAGAAACCGGTAGTGAATCCGGCCGATGTGCACGATGTGGTGGGCTATGTATGTGATGCCTCCACCGCCGATGTTGAATTGGCGCTAGCGGCGGCGGTACGTGCCGGTACCATTTGGTTTGCGACACCGGCCACAGAGCGTGCGGCAATATTGAATCGAGCCGCATCGCTGATGGAAGGGCAGTTGCAAAGCCTGCTGGGGTTGCTGGTACGGGAAGCGGGTAAATCCTTCAATAACGCGATTGCGGAAGTGCGCGAAGCGGTAGATTTCTTACGCTATTACGCGAGTCAGGTTCGGGATACCTTCGCCAATGATACTTATCGTCCGCTGGGGCCAGTCGTCTGTATTAGTCCGTGGAATTTCCCGCTGGCGATCTTCACCGGACAAATTTCTGCCGCATTGGCGGCAGGAAACAGCGTATTGGCGAAACCGGCTGAACAAACGCCGTTGATTGCGGCACAGGCCGTGCGTATTTTGCATGAAGCGGGTGTTCCCACGGGTGTATTGCAACTGCTGCCGGGACAGGGGGAAACGATCGGTGCTGCGTTGGTGAACGACGAACGGGTACGCGGCGTGGTGTTTACCGGTTCGACAGCCGTGGCCAAAATTCTGCAACGCAGCATTGCGGGTCGGTTAGATCCACAGGGACGTTTGACGCCGCTGATTGCTGAAACGGGGGGCCTGAATGCCATGATTGTCGATTCGTCCGCGCTGACGGAACAAGTGGTGAATGATGTGATCGCTTCAGCGTTCGACAGCGCCGGACAGCGTTGTTCGGCACTGCGTCTTTTGTGCCTGCAAGAGGACATTGCGGATCGGACGCTTGCTATGCTGCGTGGCGCGATGGCGGAGTGTCGAATGGGAAATCCTGAACGGCTCTCGACCGATATCGGCCCGTTAATTGATGTCGAGGCAAAAGAGAATGTGGATCAACATATTCAAACGATGCGGGCGAAAGGTCATACGGTGCATCAGGCGGCGTATCCGCATGATGAGGCGGGATGGCTGCGGGGACGTTTGTGAAGCCGACGCTGATTGAATTGAATAACATCAGTGAGCTGGAAAAAGAAGTTTTTGGTCCAGTTTTACACGTCGTTCGCTATCAAAGCCAGCAGTTGGATACACTAATTGAACAGATTAACGCAGCGGGCTATGGCCTGACGCTAGGTGTGCATACGCGCATCGATGAAACTATCCAGCGTGTGACGAACAGGGCGAAGGTGGGGAACCAGTACGTGAACCGCAATATGGTGGGAGCCGTTGTCGGCGTTCAGCCTTTTGGCGGAGAAGGCTTATCGGGAACCGGGCCAAAAGCGGGTGGGCCGCTTTATCTGCATCGTTTGCTGGCACATCGACCGGACGACGCGCTCGCAGCAGAATTCGCCAGGCAGAACCGGGAGCTGGCACCGGATACCTCTGCTCGAGCATTGCTGTTGGCGGGACTACAGGCGTTGGAAGATTGGGCGATTGGCGGGGAACATCAGGATTTGGCGACGCTATGTCAGCGCTATAAAGCGCATAGTGTGAGCGGAACAACGCGACGGTTGCCCGGCCCAACAGGAGAGAGTAATACCTACACGCTGCTGCCGCGTGAGCGGATATTGTGTCTGGCGGACAATGATGAGGATCGCTTGATTCAGGCCGCTGCAGTGCTGGCAACGGGGGGGAAGCTGCTGTGGCCGGAAGGTGAGCAGGAGAAAACACTCTATGCCCGTTTGCCGGAGGAGGTTCAGTCACGTATTCAGTTTACACATGACTGGCGACGGCACGAGGTGTCTTTTCAGGGCGTAATTTATCATGGCGATGCCGATCGATTACGGCAGTTGAGTAAGGCGCTTGCAGAACGCGATGGCCCGATTATTCTGCTGTTGGGCTATACACATGGCGATATCCATGTTCAATTGGAACGTCTGCTGATTGAACGTTCTCTCAGTATCAATACCGCCGCCGCAGGCGGTAATGCGAGCCTGATGACGATAGGCTAGAATAAAGTGTTCAATAGAAAAAGCGCGCCAAACCGGAAGGTGGGCGCGCTTTTTATCTGTAGAGCTATCGGGTGATGACTTAGCTGCGGTACAGCACCTTGATTACATGGTAACCAAACTGGGTTTTCACCGGACCAAACGGTTTCAGTAACTCACAGGAAAACACCGCCTTATCGAAAGCGGGTACCATATCGCCTTTACGAAACTCACCCAAATCGCCGCCGTTGCGTTTTGAAGGACAGGTTGAGTGTTTCTGCGCCAGTTTCTGGAAATCGGCACCTTTCTCCAGTTGAGCAAGAATGTCGTTAGCCTGCTGTTCGGTGTCGACCAGGATGTGCAGGGCTGCTGCGGTATTTGCCATGTTGTTACCTTTTTGCAAAAGAGATTCCTGCGCGCAATGTAACATTTGCAACGCAAGATGTGGACAGTGACGTGCTTTCCTTAATAACAAATCCCCGGTCAAGATCGGTACCGCTTTCTGCTACAATCGCCTTCCGTTTTATGAGTGAGCAAGATCGTTATGCGCTTAAACCCCAGCCAACAACATGCTGTCGAATTCGTCACCGGACCTTGTCTGGTTCTGGCGGGCGCAGGCTCAGGAAAGACCCGCGTTATCACCAATAAAATTGCGCATCTCATCCGTCAGTGTGGCTATCAGGCGCGGCATATCGCTGCTGTGACGTTTACCAACAAAGCGGCGCGTGAGATGAAGGAACGTGTGGCGCAAACGCTGGGGCGTAAAGAAACGCGTGGTCTGATGATTGCGACTTTCCATACACTGGGGTTGGAGATTATCAAACGTGAATATGTCGCGCTGGGCATGAAATCCAACTTCTCTTTGTTCGATGATCAGGATCAGATGGCGCTGCTGAAAGAGCTGACGGAGCAGTGGCTGGAAAATGATAAGGTTTTGCTGCAACAGCTGATCTCAACGATCTCAAATTGGAAAAACGATCTGATCGATCCAGCCGGTGCTGCGGCGACCGCTCGATCCGAACGTGACAAGTTGTTTGTGCATTGCTACTCGCTTTATCACGAACACCTGCGCGCCTGTAACGTGTTAGATTTTGACGATCTGATTCTGCTTCCCACGCTGCTGCTGAAGCGGAATGCCGAGGTGCGTGAACGCTGGCAAAACCGCTTACGTTATCTGCTGGTGGATGAATATCAGGACACCAACACCAGCCAATATGAGCTGGTTAAGCTGCTAGTTGGCGCCCGAGCGCGTTTTACCGTCGTAGGGGATGACGATCAGTCTATTTATTCCTGGCGCGGCGCGCGACCGCAGAACTTAGTGTTGCTACAACAGGATTTCCCCGCGCTTGACGTGATCAAACTGGAACAAAACTACCGTTCGTCTGGGCGTATTCTGAAAGCCGCCAATATTCTCATTGCCAATAACCCACACGTCTTTGAAAAGCGGCTGTTCTCTGAACTGGGCTATGGTGATGAACTCAAAGTGATTACCGCCAACAATGAAGATCACGAGGCGGAGCGGGTTGTGGGTGAGCTGATAGCTCATCACTTTATTAAAAAGACGCAATACGGCGACTATGCCATTTTGTATCGTGGCAACCATCAGTCGCGTCTGTTTGAAAAGATGCTGATGCAAAACCGTATTCCGTATCGTATCTCCGGCGGCACGTCCTTTTTCTCCCGACCTGAAATCAAAGATTTATTGGCTTACCTGCGCGTACTGACCAACCCAGATGATGACAGTGCATTTTTACGTATTGTGAACACGCCCAAACGTGAGATTGGTCCAGCGACGATGAAGAAGCTGGGCGAGTGGGCAGGGCAGCGCAATAAAGGCTTGTTCAGCGCGAGTTTTGATCTCGGGTTGAGCCAGTCGCTGACCGGCCGTGGGTTGGAATCCCTGCAACGGTTTACACAGTGGCTAGCGGAGATTGCCCGTCTGGCGGAGCGTGAGCCTGTTGCAGCCGTACGTGATTTGATACATGGGTTGGATTACGAAAGCTGGCTTTATGAAACCTCACCCAGCCCAAAAGCTGCAGAAATGCGGATGAAGAACGTCAATCAGCTATTTAGTTGGATGACGGAAATGCTGGAAGGCTCCGATCTGGATGAACCGATGACGCTGACGCAGGTGGTGACGCGTTTCACGTTGCGGGACATGATGGAACGTGGAGAGAGTGAAGAGGAGCAGGATCAGGTTCAACTGATGACGCTGCATGCATCCAAAGGCTTGGAGTTTCCATACGTCTTTTTGGTTGGGATGGAAGAAGGCCTGTTGCCGCATCAGAGCAGTATTGATGAAGATAACGTCGATGAAGAACGGCGTTTGGCATACGTGGGGATTACGCGTGCTCAGCGCGAATTGTTCTTCACGTTGTGCAAAGAACGCCGCCAGTATGGCGAATTGATACGCCCTGAACCGAGCCGCTTCCTACTTGAACTGCCGCAGGATGATGTGGTGTGGGAAACGGAAAGAAAAGTCGTTAGCCCACAGGAACGTATGCAGAAAGGTCAGACGAATGTCGCCAGTATCCGAGCGATGTTAGCGAAAGCAAAAGGGGAATAACCAATCCCCGTCATACTTCAAGCTGCATGTGCGTTGGCAATACTCGGCTCATCTCTGAGCCTCGCCCTAAGGGCCGCCGCAAGCGGCGTTCAAATCGGCTAGACCAATTTGTCCTTACTCACCCCAGTCACTTACTTATGTAAGCTCCTAGGGATTAATGAACCTCATAAATGAGGTTCCCCCTTCGGGCTAGCACAAGCGCTGTTCAAATCGTTTTAACACCGATTTGTCGTGCGCTTGCCGCGTTACGATGCTCATCACTGAGCATCGCCCTAAAGGGCCAACGCTTCACGTTGTTCAAAACGTTAACGTTTTGTCCTGCAACTCGAATTATTTAGGGGATAATATATATCCGTTAAGCTGGGGTTTCTTCCAGCATAAGCGGCCAGTGTACGTAGCTCTGCCAGCGGCTTTCCTGTTCCAGCATTTCTGCTCGTAACGGGTGTTGAGCCAGCCAGCCAGCAGGCAGAATCAAACGCAACGCTTCACCTTCTACGCGTAACCGTACTGCTGGCAGCGTGTCATCTCGGCGGCGGCTGGCAAAAATAATCGCCAGACGTAATAGGCGGCACAGGCGCTGTGCTTGACTCACCGGTAGTGCATTCTGCTGACTGAGCGGCATTAAATCGACGGGGTTAATCTGGTTTTGCAGGAGCGTGGCTAACAGTTTCTTCTGGGCTGGCGTAAAGCCGGGGAGATCGCTATGGCGAATCAAATAGGCTGCATGCTGGGGTGACTGGCGAAAATCAATGCTCAAACCGATTTCGTGCACCAGACAGGCGCTGCGCAGTAACTCTCGACATCGGCTATCTAACTGCCAGTCACGGGCAACCTGTTGCAGAAAGTTGTCTGCCAGCGTACTGACGCGTTTAGCCTGTTCGGTATCTAGCAGATAACGACGTTGTAGCGTCTCCAGCGTACGATGGCGGATATCCTGATCGACGGGCAGATCCAACATGCCATAGACCAGTCCTTCACGCAGAGCGCCTCCAGCCAGCGTCATCGTTTTGATGTCTAGCTCTTGGAAGATCGCCAATAGAATGGCGAGCCCGCTGGGGAAGACCAGCGCGCGTTCCAGCGTCAGACCATCAATTTCCAACTCTTCCAGCTTATCGCACTGAATAGCATGCTCTTTAAGCTGTCTGAGCTTCGGCAGGGTAATGTATTCATCCATACCCTGCGCAACCATGATTTCCTGTAGCGCTTGTACTGTTCCGGAAGCGCCAACACAGATCTGCCAACCCTGTTCTCGCAGGGAGGCAGCGACGGGACGCAACATTTCACGCGCTGCGTTTTCAGCGCGTTCAAAATTACCCGCTTCCAGATTGCGGTCGCTGAAATAGCGATCCAGCCACGTTACACATCCCATAGGGAGGCTGATCAACTGGGTCGTTTTTGCGCCGATCCCCGTTGCCAGTTCGGTACTCCCCCCACCGATATCCACGACTAAGCGTGCATCTGGGCCACCCGTAGTATGTGCCACGCCTTGATAAATCAAACGTGCTTCTTCTTCACCGCTGATAACCTGAATCGGCAAGCCCAGAATTTCCTGAGCCCGTTGCAGAAACTCGTCAGCGTTCGTTGCCAGTCGCAGGGTTGCGGTCGCGACGACGCGTACCTGATCCTGCGGAATGTCCTGTAACCGTTCGGAGAACAGCTGTAGACACTGCCAGCCACGCTGCATCGCTTCCTGCGAGAGCCGATTCTGCTTATCCAACCCTGCTGCAAGGCGGACTTTACGCTTTATTTTCGCCAGCGTCTGAATGCTACCTGCGGTTTCCCGGGTGACCAGCATATGGAAGCTGTTCGAGCCGAGATCGATGGCAGCGTAAAGTGAAGAAGAACTCAGCATCGACGGTTAGTCCGCTCGTTTACGGTTATTACGGGGCGCTCCACTGCGGCGCGGCGCATTACTGTGTCGGCGCGGGCCATTATTGGAACGCGGTGGGCGCGTTAAACGCTTCGGCGCAGGTAAATCGCTCATCAGTGCGTCGCTGTTGTATTTGCTGACTGGGATGCCGTGACCGATATAGGTTTCGATCGCCGGGAGATTCAGCGCGTACTCTTCACAGGCCAGACTGATAGAAAATCCGCTTTGTCCCGCACGACCCGTACGGCCAATACGGTGAACATAGTCTTCGCAGTCATCCGGCAGGTCGTAGTTGAAAACGTGGGTCACAGAAGGAATGTGCAAACCGCGTGCTGCAACGTCCGTAGCTACCAGAATATCAAGACTACCCTGGGTAAATTCTTCCAGAATACGTAGGCGTTTCTTCTGCGCAACATCACCCGTCAGTAGCCCAACGCGATGACCGTCGGCAGCCAAATGGCCCCAGATGTCTTCACAGCGATGCTTGGTGTTTGCGAAAATAATGCAGCGGTCCGGCCATTCTTCTTCCAACAGCGTCTGGAGCAGGCGCATTTTCTCTTCGTTGGACGGATAAAACAGTTCTTCTGTAATGCGGTGGCCGGTTTTCTGTTCCGGTTCAACTTCCACATACTCTGCGTTATTCATTTGTTCAAACGCGAGTTCACGCACTCGGTAGGAGAGCGTAGCGGAAAAGAGCATATTCAGGCGCTGTGATGTTGCAGGCATGCGGCGGAACAGCCAGCGGATATCTTTGATGAAGCCGAGATCGTACATGCGATCCGCTTCGTCCAGTACGACAACCTGAATCGCACCCAGATTAATATGGTTTTGTTTAGCGTAATCGATTAAACGACCGGTGGTGCCGATCAGTATATCAACGCCGTTTTCCAGCACTTTAAGCTGCTTGTCGTAGCCGTCGCCACCGTAGGCTAAACCCAGTTTTAACCCGGTCATGTGAGACAGCGCTTCTGCGTCTGAGTGAATTTGGACAGCCAGTTCACGAGTTGGCGCCATAATTAAGGCTCGTGGTTGATTGGTCTGACGCTCTGCGTTTGCAGGGTGTGAAAGCAAATAATGGAAAGTAGACGCAAGAAAAGCCAGCGTCTTGCCGGTACCGGTTTGCGCCTGACCCGCAACATCACGCCCTGACAAAGCTAATGGCAGAGCTAACGCCTGAATAGGCGTACAGTTATGAAACCCTTTACTTTCAAGGGCTTCGATAACCTGCGGGTGCAGGGCGAAGTCGGAAAACTTCTGTTCAGTTAAGTGTGTTTTGCTCATAGTGTGGTAGAATATCAGCTAACGATTGCTTTACGAAAGCGTATCCGGTGAAATAAAGTCAACCTGTTGTTGGTTAATGCTACACCAACAAGGTAGAAATAATCCTGCGGAGTAAAATATGAGCGATAAAATAATTCACCTGACTGATGACAGCTTCGGCACGAAAGTATTGCAGGCTGAGGGCGCTACCTTGGTTGATTTCTGGGCTGAGTGGTGTGGTCCTTGCAAAATGATCGCTCCTATTCTGGATGAAATCGCCGAAGAGTTTGAAGGCAAACTGACGGTTACCAAGCTGAACATTGATGAAAATCCGGCTACTGCACCAAAATATGGTATCCGTGGTATTCCTACTCTGCTGCTGTTTAAAAACGGCGAAGTCGCTGCGACAAAAGTCGGCGCACTGTCCAAAGGGCAACTGAAAGAGTTCCTGACAGCCAATCTGTAATTAGCGTGATCCCCTTCAAAAGGGTATTGCCGGCGGGCACAATCGGGCAATATGCAATTCTCATATTGACTGCTTGCTGCTCGTCGGGAAGCGTGTTAGATTCATTAACACTGCATATCGTACTTGCCTATGTTTAAGCCCTTAGGCTTGAGCCTGAAAGTTAGAGTCTAAAGCATTATTCTGTGTCTAAATCGAAAAGTCGTTGTTTTACAAAATGATTGTTTTCCGAAATGATTGTTTTGAAAAGTGGTTGTTTTACAACACGTTGTGCTCCGATTTGGACAGTCTACTAGTTTTACAATAATTGGTTTTATGTGTCTTCGATCTCCTGCCGTTGGTTTATGCGGATATCGTTTATGCGGATGTTGTTTTGCGCGGATTTAATGCGCTTCAGGTGTGAAACCAGACAGGAATCCAGCGGTTGAAGGCTGTTATAGAGGCACGGATGATCCTGCCATACCATTCACGTTAATAGTTCGAGATTTACCCCGAGTTAAAGAACCCACCACTATGAATCTTACCGAATTAAAGAATACGCCAGTTTCTGAGTTAATTACTCTTGGCGAAAATATGGGCTTGGAAAACCAAGCTCGCATGCGCAAACAGGATATTATCTTCTCTATTCTGAAGCAGCATGCCAAAAGCGGCGAGGATATTTTCGGCGACGGTGTGCTGGAGATACTGCAGGATGGCTTCGGCTTTCTCCGCTCCGCAGACAGCTCCTACCTCGCAGGCCCCGATGATATCTACGTTTCTCCCAGCCAAATCCGCCGTTTTAACCTTCGCACTGGTGACACCATTTCTGGCAAGATTCGTCCGCCGAAAGAAGGTGAACGCTACTTTGCGCTGCTGAAAGTTAACGAAGTCAACTACGACAAACCTGAAAACGCCCGCAACAAGATCCTGTTCGAAAACTTAACACCACTGCATGCAAACTCTCGTCTGCGTATGGAGCGTGGTAACGGTTCGACAGAAGATCTGACGGCGCGTGTGCTGGATCTGGCTTCGCCAATTGGTCGTGGTCAACGTGGTCTGATCGTTGCGCCGCCAAAAGCGGGTAAAACCATGCTGCTGCAAAACATTGCGCAGAGCATTGCTTACAACCATCCTGACTGTGTGCTGATGGTGCTGCTAATTGACGAACGTCCGGAAGAAGTTACCGAGATGCAGCGCCTGGTGAAAGGTGAAGTGGTTGCGTCAACGTTTGACGAACCAGCTTCCCGTCACGTTCAGGTCGCTGAAATGGTGATCGAAAAAGCGAAGCGTCTGGTTGAGCATAAGAAAGACGTTATCATCCTCCTGGACTCGATTACCCGTTTGGCGCGTGCTTACAACACCGTTGTTCCGGCCTCGGGCAAAGTGTTGACCGGTGGTGTGGATGCCAACGCCCTGCATCGTCCGAAGCGTTTCTTCGGTGCGGCACGTAACGTTGAGGAAGGCGGTAGCCTGACAATCATCGCTACTGCGCTGGTTGATACCGGTTCCAAAATGGACGAAGTGATTTACGAAGAATTTAAAGGTACAGGTAATATGGAACTGCACCTGGCTCGTAAAATCGCAGAAAAACGCGTGTTCCCAGCGATTGATTACAACCGTTCTGGTACGCGTAAAGAAGAGTTGCTTACCACCTCTGAAGAATTGCAGAAGATGTGGATCCTACGCAAGATCATCCACCCAATGGGTGAGATCGATGCGATGGAATTCCTCATCAATAAGTTGGCGATGACGAAAACCAACGATGAATTCTTCGATATGATGAAACGTTCATAAATCCGGGCATTCATCTATATATACCCTAAATAATTCGAGTTGCATGACAAAACGTTAACGTTTTGAACAACGTGAACGCTGGCCCGAAGGGTGAGTCTCATTTATGAGACTCATTAATCCTCAGGAGCTTACATCAGTAAGTGACTGGGGTGAGTAAGAGAAGCTAACGCACATGCGGCTTGAAGTATGACGGGTACATTACGGATAACTCGGGGAACGCCACGCTGGGTCGTGGCGTTTTTTTATCCCCCAATTGACCAGATGTGATGCGTGTTTTCCGCTGGGAAGCTGCGGTTATCACTTCAATTTTTACTGGCGATCAATGTGGGCGATAGGATATAAGGCGTAAACCGAGTCTATACTGAACAGCTACAGCGAAGCTGTTAACGGTGAACTTACTCACTATGAGTACCGAATTACTATTTATTTTCTTGTTTTCTCTGGGCTTTCTTTTTTTTGCTCGCAGTATTGCGGGTAAAATAGGACTTGTCGATCGTCCCAACTACCGTAAACGCCATCGGGGTCTTGTACCTCTGGTTGGCGGTATCTCCGTGTATGCAGGTATCTGCTTTACCTACTTCATTACCGATCAATATATCCCCAACTTCCGTCTTTACCTGATGTGCGCGGGTGTGCTGGTTTTTGTCGGCATGCTGGACGATCGTTTTGATATCAGTGTGAAAATTCGCGCTGTTGTGCAGGCGTTTGTCGCTGTGGTGATGATGGCCCTTGCTGGCTTGACGATACACAACCTAGGGCATATTTTCGGCCCGTGGCAGATGGGACTGGGGCCATTTGGTTATCTGGTGACACTGTTTGCCGTTTGGGCGGCTATCAATGCGTTCAATATGGTGGATGGGATCGATGGACTGCTTGGCGGGTTGTCCAGCGTCTCGTTCGGGGCGATGGGAATTTTGTTGTATATGAGCGGCCATACGAATCTGGCATTGTGGTGTTTCGCCATGATCGCGGCGACGTTGCCTTATATTCTGCTTAATCTCGGCATGTTTGGACGACGCTATAAGGTCTTCATGGGCGATGCGGGTAGCACGATGATTGGCTTCACGGCTATCTGGCTTCTGATTCAGACGACGCAAGGTCCGCAGCATCCGATTAATCCCGTTACAGCATTGTGGATCATCGCTATCCCGCTGATTGATATGATCGCCATTATGTATCGGCGCTTGCGCAAAGGGATGAGTCCGTTCTCGCCTGATCGGCAGCATATCCATCATTTAATGATGCGGGCGGGCTTTTCCTCTCGTCAGGCATTTTTGCTGATTACGCTCGCCGCTGCTTTATTGGCTGCGGTCGGTGTGTTGGGAGAATATTTCTTTTTCATACCCGAATGGGTCATGTTGGCATTATTCTTGCTTGCATTTCTACTGTATGGCTACTGCCTGAAACGAGCATGGCGGGTCGCCCGTTTTATCAAGCGAATCAAACGCCGTATGCGGCATTCCGATGAGCAAAAGCAGTCATCCTGACCAAATAATTTTGGGGAAGTAATGAAATCAGAGAACTTGTCTACCGGAAATGCGTTGATTGATAACGAACTGGATATCCGTGGTTTATTTCGCCTGCTGTGGCGTGGAAAGGTGTGGCCGATAGCAATCGGCCTGCTGTTTGCCGTCGTGGCATTAGGCTATTCCTATCTTGTTAAACAGGAATGGAGTGCAACATCGATTACCGACAAGCCGACGGTTAATATGTTGGGCGGCTATTACTCGCAGCAGCAATTCCTACGTAACCTCGACGCTCGATCGTTTTCCTCTCCTCAGCCAGAACAACCGTCTATTTCGGCTGGTGCTTATGATGAATTCATCATGCAGTTAGCGGCTTACGATACCCGCCGCGATTTCTGGTTGCAGACTGACTATTATAAGCAACGTCTGGAAGGCGATGAAAAGGCTGATGCAGCCTTGCTGGATGAGCTGGTCAACAACATTCAGTTTACGGCGCGTGATGACGGGAAAAAAACCAATGACTCCGTGAAGCTGGTGGCGGAAACCTCCTCAGATTCCAACACGTTGCTTCGTCAGTATGTGGTTTTTGCCAGTCAGCGTGCAGCCAACCACTTGAATGAAGAAATCAAGGGAGCCTGGGCTGCCAGAACCATTTTCATGAAGTCGCAGATTAAGCGTCAGGAAGCGGTAGCAAAAGCGATTTACGATCGTGAAGTCCGCAGCGTTGAACTGGCGCTGAAAATCGCACAACAACAAGGTATTAGCCGTAGCCAGACGGATACGCCAGCAGATGAAATCCCCGCATCGGAAATGTTCCTGCTCGGCAGGCCGATGCTTCAAGCCCGACTGGAAACGTTGCAGACCAGCGGCCCGCATTATGAACTGGATTACGATCAAAATCGCGCGATGTTGGCGACGCTGAACGTTGGCCCAACGCTTGAGGCCAGTTTCCAGACGTATCGTTATTTGCGTACGCCGGAAGAACCGGTGAAGCGCGACAGCCCGCGCCGGGCATTCCTGATGGTGATGTGGGGTGCGATTGGTGTGCTAGTGGGAGCGGGTGTTGCCCTGGCTCGCCGTCTGCGTTAACCAGCTTGCTGATTTGATGCTCAGCGAGCGCCTGCGCCTAACCTGATTAAAGAGATTCAATGTGAAAGTGTTGACTGTTTTCGGCACCCGGCCGGAAGCCATTAAAATGGCACCGCTGGTTCATGCCCTGGCTCAGGATGGAGCCTTTGAATCGAGAATTTGCGTAACAGCCCAGCACCGGGAGATGCTGGATCAGGTGTTGCATTTGTTCGATATTACACCGGATTACGATCTAAATATTATGCGACCGGGACAGGGGCTCAGTGAGATATCCTGCCGGATTTTATCGGGACTTGAACCCGTCATGGCGGAGTTTAAACCGGATTTAGTGTTGGTTCACGGTGATACCACCACAACGCTGGCAACCAGTTTGGCGGCTTTTTATCAGCGTATCCCTGTCGGCCACGTGGAGGCGGGATTACGTACTGGCAATCTCTATTCGCCCTGGCCGGAAGAGGCTAACCGTAAGCTGACTGGGCACCTGGCGATGTACCATTTTGCTCCGACGGAGCATTCCCGCCAAAATTTGCTGCGTGAACATTTGTCCGATCGGCATATTGTTGTGACTGGCAATACGGTGATTGATGCGTTGTTTTGGGTGCGCGACCGTATCCTCGGAGATGCCTCACTACGCCGCAGCCTTGACGAAAAATATGCCTTTTTGGACAGCAGTAAAAGGCTGATTCTGGTTACCGGACACCGACGCGAGAGTTTTGGTAGCGGCTTTGAGCGTATTTGTGGTGCGCTGGCGGATATCGCTCGTCGACACCCTGAAGTGCAGATTGTGTACCCAGTCCATCTGAACCCTAACGTCAGTGAGCCGGTGAATCGTATCCTGAGCGATATTGATAATGTGATGCTGATTGCGCCGCAGGATTATCTGCCTTTCGTGTATTTGATGAATCGTTCTTACATGATTTTGACCGATTCGGGTGGCATCCAGGAAGAAGCGCCGTCGTTAGGAAAGCCAGTATTGGTGATGCGTGATACGACGGAACGGCCGGAAGCGATAGAAGCGGGTACGGTCAAACTGGTCGGCACGGAAGTGGTGAGCATTGTCGATGCGGTATCTATGCTGCTGACGGATGAAGGTGCGTATCAGGCAATGAGCCGAGCCCACAACCCCTATGGCGATGGCCAAGCCTGTCAACGCATTGTGGATGCTTTAAAAAATCATAGGAAATGATTTTTAGCGCTGTTTTTGCAGCGACCCGAAGGGTGTCGGACAGGGACAGCTCGACATAAAAAATCGCTAGAAGCGATTTTAAACGTCGCCTTACGGCGGCAGACATAAAAATATCAGGTGACACTATGAGCTTTACTACCATTTCCGTAATCGGTTTAGGCTACATCGGTTTACCCACCGCAGCGGCATTTGCGTCGCGTCAGAAAAAAGTCATCGGTGTCGATGTGAACAAATTGGCGGTTGAGACCATTAATCGCGGTGAAATTCATATTGTCGAGCCCGATTTGGATACCTTGGTCAAGGTCGCGGTGGAAAATGGCTACCTTCAGGCGATGACAAAACCTGTGCCAGCCGATGCTTTCCTGATCGCAGTTCCTACTCCTTTCAAAGGCGATCACGAACCCGATCTGGCCTACGTTCAGGCTGCAGCAGCGTCCATCGCGCCAGTGCTGAAGAAAGGCGATCTAGTGATCCTTGAGTCGACGTCCCCCGTGGGGGCGACTGAGCAAATGGCCGAGTGGCTAGCCGATGCGCGCGCGGACTTGACGTTTCCGCAGCAGGTTGGGGAAACGGCGGATATCAATATTGCCTATTGTCCTGAACGGGTGCTGCCCGGTCAGGTCGTGGTTGAGCTGATTAAAAACGATCGCGTTATTGGCGGTATGACCCCAGTGTGCTCTGCTCGCGCCAGCGAACTCTACAACATCTTCTTAGAGGGTGAGTGTGTGGTCACTAACTCCCGCACCGCCGAGATGTGTAAGCTGACCGAAAACAGCTTCCGCGACGTCAATATTGCTTTCGCCAATGAACTCTCGCTGATTTGTGCCGAACAAAACATTAACGTATGGGAACTTATCCGATTGGCAAACCGCCATCCTCGCGTCAATATCCTGCAACCCGGTCCCGGCGTAGGTGGGCACTGTATCGCGGTCGACCCTTGGTTTATCGTGGCGCAGAATCCGCAGCAGGCTCGGTTGATTCATACCGCCAGACTGGTGAACGATGGCAAGCCACTCTGGGTGGTGGATCGGGTCAAAGCGGCCGTGGCGGATTATCTGGCACAAACGGATAAACGCGCCAGCGAGGTCACTGTGGCCTGCTTTGGATTAGCGTTCAAGCCGGATATTGACGATTTGCGCGAAAGTCCTGCCGTGGGAATTACCTCCATGATTGCGCAGTGGAATACGGGTGTGACGTTAGTTGTCGAACCGAATGTCAAACACCTGCCGTCCGTGTTGGCTGGGCAGGTAAAACTGGTCGATACCAGCAGTGCATTAAAAGAAGCCGATGTGCTAGTGATGCTGGTAGACCACCGTCAGTTTAAGGCGATTAACCCAGACGATGTGAAACAACAGTGGGTTATTGATACCAAAGGAGTATGGCGTTGAAACGTATTTTAATTACCGGTGGTGCAGGGTTTATTGGTTCCGCGTTAGTCAGATACATTTTGGCTGAGACGCAGGACAGCGTCGTGGTTGTCGATAAACTGACTTATGCGGGCAACCTGTCTTCACTGGCACCGGTTGCCGATAGCTCACGCTTCGCATTCGAGCAGGTAGATATCTGCGATCGTGCTGAACTGGATCGTGTCTTCACGGCTTACCAGCCTGCGCTGGTGATGCATTTAGCGGCAGAAAGCCATGTTGACCGCTCTATCGACGGCCCTGCGGCGTTTATCGAAACCAATATTGTCGGCACCTATACGATGCTGGAAGCGGCACGCCACTATTGGCAGAACCTGGCTGATGCGGACAAGAATGCGTTCCGCTTTCACCATATTTCTACCGATGAAGTCTTTGGCGATCTGCATGGGACGGACGATCTGTTTACAGAAACCACGCCTTATGCGCCGAGCAGCCCTTATTCGGCATCGAAAGCCTCCAGCGACCACCTTGTTCGCGCATGGTTGCGCACCTACGGGTTCCCGACCGTTATCACGAACTGCTCGAATAACTACGGTCCTTACCATTTCCCTGAGAAGCTGATTCCGTTGGTGATTCTGAACGCGGTCGCGGGCAAACCGTTGCCGGTTTACGGCGATGGCGCACAAATTCGTGATTGGTTGTTTGTCGAAGACCATGCCCGCGCACTGTACAAAGTCGTGACGGAAGGCGAAGTCGGTGAGACGTACAACATTGGCGGCCACAACGAACGTAAAAATATTGAAGTGGTGCAGACCATTTGCGCACTGCTAGAAGAGCTGGCACCAAATAAGCCTGCTGGTGTGGCGTATTATCGCGATCTCATCACCTATGTGAAAGACCGGCCAGGCCACGATATGCGTTATGCGATCGATGCTGGAAAAATCGAACGTGAGTTGGGCTGGCGTCCAGAGGAAACGTTTGAGACGGGCATGAAAAAAACCGTCAGCTGGTATCTGAATAACGAAAAATGGTGGCGCAGTGTGCAGGACGGTTCCTATACCGGTGAGCGTTTAGGACTGAACGACTAAACCTGTACTGAGATGACGGAAAAGCCAGATGGCGGAAAAGAAAGAGGCGAAATGATGACCTATCCGATATCAGCAGGAAAGGGAGAAATTCGCGCCACGGTTGAACCGCTGGGCTGGGAGAGTGAATTCTTTCAGATTGACAGCGGTAAGCTGAATTTTTCGCCTTCTGCGCCTGTGTTGACGCCTGATGTGTTGAACGTATTTGCGCTGACGCAGGCCAAAATCGCGGCGGACAATCTGGTACTGGCGGATGAGCTGGCTGATCTCGGTTTTCGCTTAGTGGAAGGCGAGGTCGATCTCAGTTTGCCTCTGCATCCTACTGCAGCCGCTACGCCACTACCGCGCTGGCGTGAAGCCACGCTCGATGATATTCCTGCGTTGAGGGACGCGGCATCATGTGTTTTTGCACTGAGTCGTTTCCGTACGCCGTGGTATCAGCCGGAGGATAGTGGGCGTTTTTACGCTCAGTGGGTTGAAAATGCGGTACGCGGTACGTTCGACCACTGTTGCTTGATGATGGAAGATGCCGCGGGTCATCCACAAGGATGGGTCACGCTGCGCAGACTGGATGACTCGGATGCCCGTATCGGGCTGCTGGGTGTTTGGCCGGGCGTTACGATACGCGGTATTGGTTCACAACTGATGGCGCTGGCGGAAGCGTGGTGCCGACAGCAAGGGTTGATACGTCTTCGGGTCGCGACGCAGGTTGGCAACGTGGCGGCTCTTCGTCTTTATCTTCGCCGTGGTGCCACGATTGAGAGCACGGCGTATTGGTTATACAGGTGAATACATGATTCCATTTAATGCGCCACCGGTTGTCGGTACGGAACTGGATTATATGCAGGCTGCCATGAGCAGCGGCAAATTGTGCGGCGATGGCGGATTTACTCGCCGTTGTCAGCAGTGGCTGGAACATTACTCCGGTAGCAAGAAAGTCCTGCTTACGCCTTCCTGCACAGCGTCGCTGGAGATGGCGGCTATCCTACTGGATATTAAGCCCGGCGATGAAGTGATCATGCCGAGCTATACCTTCGTTTCTACCGCCAACGCCTTTGTGCTGCGCGGTGCGAAGATCGTGTTTGTCGATATCCGCCCGGATACCATGAACATCGATGAGACGAAAATCGAAGCGGCGATTACGGAAAAAACGCGCATTATCGTGCCGGTTCACTACGCGGGAGTCGCCTGCGAGATGGACGCGATTATGGCTCTGGCGAAAAAATACGATTTATATGTCGTGGAAGATGCGGCACAGGGCGTGATGTCCAGCTACAAAGGCCGCGTTCTGGGGTCTATTGGTCACATCGGCTGCTTCAGTTTTCACGAAACCAAAAACTACACCTCGGGCGGTGAGGGCGGGGCCACGTTGATTAATGACGCGAGGCTGGTGGAACGAGCGGAAATCATCCGTGAAAAAGGCACCAACCGTAGCCAGTTCTTCCGTGGACAGGTGGACAAATACACCTGGCGTGACATCGGCTCAAGCTATCTGATGGCGGATATTCAGGCTGCCTATCTCTGGGCTCAGTTGGAAGCGGCGCGACCCATCAACGAGCGTCGCCTGAAACTGTGGCAGAACTACTATGCGGCATTCAAATCGCTGGCCGATGCGGGGCGTATAACGCTGCCGACCGTGCCTGCCAATGGGATCCACAACGCGCACATGTTTTATATCAAACTGCGCGATCAGGACGACCGCAGTGCGTTTATCAATTACATGAAAGAAGCCGAAATCATGACGGTCTTTCATTATATCCCGCTACATAGCTGTCCGGCGGGTCTGAACTTCGGTCGTTTCTCCGGTGACGATCGCTATACCACGCAGGAAAGCGAACGGCTGGTACGTTTACCGCTGTTCTACAACCTGTCGGACGTCAATCAGCGGACCGTCATCAATACCATTCTGAGCTTCTTCTCCTAATATGTCGTTGGCGAAAGCATCGATATGGACGGCAGGCTCCACGCTGATAAAAATCGGCGCGGGGCTCGTTGTCGTCAAACTGCTGGCGGTCACGTTTGGCCCCAGCGGCGTGGGAATGGCAGGGAATTTCCGCCAGCTTATTACGGTGTTGGGCGTGTTAGCCGGGGCGGGGATTTTCAACGGTGTCACCAAATATGTCGCGGAATATCAACAACAGCCGGACCGACTGAGGCCGCTGCTAGGCACGTCTATCACGCTGGTACTGGGGTTCTCCACCTTTCTGGCGATACTCTTTCTGGCTGCCGCAGCGCCTATCGCCAATCTGCTGTTTGGGCATGAGGACTATCGCGATGTGGTGCGTGCGCTGGCGTTTATCCAGATGGGTATTGCCTACGCCAACCTGTTTCTGGCAATCCTCAAAGGCTATCGGGATGCGATAGGCAACGCGCTGGCCGTGATCGGCGGTAGCCTGATCGGGCTGGCTGCCTTTTGGCTCTGCCTGCGGCTGGGCGGCTATGCTGGTGCGCTTGCGGGGATGGCGCTGGTGCCTGCATTGTTGGTAATTCCTTCAGGAATCATGCTACTGCGTCGTACGCCGCTGTCGCTGGCGTCGCTAAAACCAGCATGGGATCGTGCCATCGCTGGGCAGTTGGGCAAGTTTACGTTGATGGCGCTGATGACGGCGGTGACGCTGCCCGTGGCGTACATCATGATGCGTAACCTGCTGGCGGCGCATTACAGCTGGGATGAAGTGGGCATTTGGCAGGGCGTCAGCAGTATTTCCGATGCTTATCTGCAATTTATTACTGCCTCCTTTACCGTTTATCTGTTGCCGACGCTCTCGCGTCTGACAGACAAGGCCGCGCTGGCGCAGGAGATTATTCGCTCGCTGAAGTTTGTGCTGCCCGTTGTGGCGTGCGTCAGCTTGTGTGTGTGGCTGCTGCGAGATTTTGCTATCTGGCTGCTGTTCTCTAGCCAATTTACGGCAATGAGAGATCTCTTCGTTTGGCAGTTGGTCGGGGATGTAATGAAAGTGGGTGCTTACGTCTTTGGCTATCTGGTCATTGCGAAAGCTGCGCTGCGCTTTTATCTGCTCACGGAAGTCAGCCAGTTTCTCCTGTTAACCGGTTTTTCTCACTGGTTAATTCCGCTTTATGGCGCACAAGGCGCAGCGCAGGCCTATATGGCAACCTACCTGGTCTATTTTTTGCTTTGTTGTTGCGTATTCATTATTTACCGTAGGCGAGCATGACGACACTGATTCATGTATTGGGATCTGATATCCCGCATCATAACCAGACCGTTTTACGTTTTTTTAACGACGTACTGGCGACGGAACTCCCCGAACATCAGATTCGGCATTTCATCGTGGCTTCTCACGACGGCATTTCGCCGGCCGATTTTCCTGCATTGCGTATAGAAACCTGCGTGGATAAAAAAACGCTGGCTGAGGCGGTCATCGCCAGAGCAAAGTCGAATCGCAAGATGCGCTTTTTCCTGCATGGGCAGTTTAATCCCACGCTGTGGCTGGCGCTGCTGAGCGGGAAAATCAAATCTGAGCAGATTTACTGGCACGTTTGGGGCGCGGATTTGTATGAAGAAGCAAGCAGCCTGAAATATCGCCTGTTTTATCTGCTGCGGCGTATGGCGCAAAAGCGTGTCGGACACGTGTTCGCCACGCGCGGCGATCTGGCGTGGTATCAGCAGCGTGCTCCTCGCGTGCCGACGTCATTGTTGTACTTCCCAACGCGGATGGATCCGGCGCTAACGGGCATGCAGGTGGATAAACCGCTGGCTGGACCGATGACGATTCTGGTCGGCAATTCTGGCGATCGCACGAACCGCCATCAGGAAGCGCTGCGGGCGATTCACAAGCAGTTCGGGAACAATGTGCGGGTTATTGTGCCAATGGGCTACCCCGCGAATAATGCGCCCTACATCGCGCAGGTTGAAAAGGACGGCTTGGCGCTGTTCGGCGTGAAAAATTTCCAACTGCTGAAAGACCAACTGGCGTTTGATGATTATCTCAACATGTTGCGTACCTGTGATTTGGGCTATTTTATTTTCGATCGCCAACAGGGGATCGGGACGCTATGTCTGCTGATTCAGTTTGGTGTACCGTTCGTCATCAGTCGGCAAAATCCGTTCTGGCAGGATTTGACGGAGCAAGGCCTTCCTGTGCTGTTTTACGGTGATGAACTGGACGAGGCAGTGGTGCGTGAAGCTCAGCGCCAACTGGCATCGGTAGATAAACACCAGATCGCGTTCTTCAATCCCAATTATCTGCAAGGCTGGCGGGATGCGCTGGCGTTGGCGGCGGGAGAACCGACATGACGCTGGGGCAATTTGGTGGGCTGTTTGTCGTCTACCTGATTTCAGTCATCTTTATCCTGAGCCTGACCTGGATGGAGTTTCGGCGCGTTCGTTTTAACTTTAACGTGCTGTTCTCGCTGCTCTATTTATTGACGTTCTACTTTGGTTTTCCATTTACCTGCGTGCTGGTATTTCGTTTTGGTGTTGAAGTCGTCCCTGTGCAGTACCTGCTTCAGGCAATGCTGTCCGCCACTGCCTTCTATGCGATCTATTACGTCAGCTATAAAACGCGACTACGCCAGAAAACCGCCGCGCCACGTGCCCCGTTCTTAACGGTGAACCGAGTTGAAGCCAATCTGACCTGGCTGCTGCTGGCGTTGATTGCGGTAGCCACCGTCGGTATTTTCTTCCTCAACAATGGCTTCCTGCTGTTTAAGCTGCGTTCTTACAGCCAGATATTCTCTAGCGATGTGTCCGGCGTGGCGTTGAAACGCTTTTTCTACTTCTTCATTCCGGCAATGCTGGTGGTGTATTTTCTGCGTCAGACGCAGCGTGCATGGCTGATGTTCCTTATCGGGACGGTCGCATTTGGGATGCTGACATATGTGATTGTCGGCGGCACGCGTGCGAATCTGATCATTGCCTTCGCTCTGTTTCTGTTTATTGGCATTGTGCGTGGCTGGATTACGCTCTGGATGCTGGTAGCGGCCGGGATATTTGGGGTTGTCGGGATGTTCTGGCTGGCGCTGAAGCGCTATGGGCTGGACGTCAGCGGTGATTACGCCTTTTATACCTTCCTCTATTTAACGCGTGACACCTTCTCGCCCTGGGAGAATCTGGCGCTGCTGTGGCAGAACTATGACAAGATTGAATTTCAAGGGCTGGCACCGATTGCTCGTGATTTCTACGTCTTTATTCCCTCCTGGCTATGGCCAGACCGTCCGAATATGGTGTTAAACAGTGCAAACTATTTCACCTGGGAAGTGTTGAATAACCACTCTGGACTGGCGATATCCCCTACGCTGTTAGGCTCGCTGGTAGTGATGGGCGGCGTGCTGTTCATCCCGCTCGGCGCAATTGCGGTAGGGCTGGTTATCAAGTGGTTCGATTGGGTGTATGAGTTAGGGAAAAACGACAGCAATCGCTATAAGGCCGCCATTTTGCAGGCGTTCTGCTTCGGTGCGGTGTTCAATATTATTGTGCTGACGCGCGAAGGCGTCGATTCCTTTGTTTCACGTGTGGTGTTTTTCTGTCTGATATTTGGCCTGTGCCTGCTCGTTGCCAAACTGCTTTACTGGCTGCTGGAAAGCGCCGGACTCATCAGACAACGTCTGATGCGCATGCGCGCCACGCCGCTCGCGCCGACACCCAACACCGTACAGGACCCTGTGATCAAGGAGCAGATATGACCGAGTTAAAAACCACAGAGACAGTCCCTCTGTATACCATTCGTGGTTTGCCCATTCACGGTTTCCGCAATATGGGGACGTTTGTTGACTACCTATTTGCGGGGGAGCGGGTTGAAACGGGAACGCTTGTCGCGATTAACGCGGAGAAAGTGCTAACAGCGGAAAAAGATGTGGCGCTACGTACGCTGCTCGATCGCGCAGAGTATAAGTATGCGGACGGCATCAGCATTGTGCGTTCTATTCGGCGTAAGTACCCGCAGGCTGACGTCACGCGGATTGCAGGGGCTGACCTGTGGGAAGCGCTAATGGAACGAGCGGGCAAACAGGGAACGCCCGTTTTTCTGGTAGGGGGCAAAGCTGATGTGTTGGCACAAACGGAAGCGAAACTGCGGGCGCAGTGGAACGTGAATATTGTCGGCAGTCAGGATGGCTATTTTACGCCAGAGCAGCGCGATGCCTTGTTTGAGAGAATCCGTGCCAGCGGCGCCCAGATTGTGACCGTCGCGATGGGATCACCACGGCAGGAAATCCTGATGCGCGATTGTCGCCACCACTATCCTGATGCTTTGTATATGGGCGTGGGCGGCACGTATGACGTCTTTACCGGACGTGTTAAGCGTGCTCCGCTCGTCTGGCAAAACTTAGGGTTGGAATGGTTATATCGCTTGCTGTCCCAGCCCAGTCGTATTTTTCGGCAGTTTAAGTTGTTGAAATACGTCGCTTATCATTACAGCGGTCGTCTGTAGCCTTATTGAATTGGCGCGCTGGACGCGCCAACCTTTCCTCGTCGTCTTTCCCCACAGCCTTTCTCTTTCTCTACAGTAGATAACCCTGATTTTTCATTCCTATTCGACTTCAATTGTCTGTTTGCCAAACAATCAGAAAGACAGAATTCTATCTTTGCCGTATTCGTCGTCCCTGATGTGTTATTCAAGCCCACATTACGGTATTTTCATGGCCGCCAATTTGAGGCGAGGACACATTCTTTCTAACAGATAGTATTTCTGAAATAAGAACAATAACCGGCAACAGTCGGGATAAGCACAACATAAAGACAGAGGATATATGGCAGAAGATGTAAAGCAGGAAAAACTCCATCGAGGGTTGGAAGCCCGACATATTGAGCTGATTGCGCTAGGTGGCACGATCGGTGTTGGGCTGTTTATGGGCGCAGCGAGTGCGTTGAAGTGGGCGGGGCCGTCAGTATTGCTGGCCTATATTGTCGCTGGAATCTTCGTTTTTTTCATCATGCGCTCAATGGGCGAAATGCTCTATCTGGAGCCGGTTGCAGGATCGTTTGCCGTCTACGCACATAAATACATGCATCCCTTTTTCGGTTATCTCACCGCGTGGGGCTATTGGTTTATGTGGATGGCGGTCGGAATTTCGGAGATTACCGCCATTGGCGTGTATGTTCAGTATTGGTTCCCCGACTTGCCACAATGGATACCGGCCATCGCCGCGGTAGCACTCGTCGCGGGCGCAAATCTTGCTGCGGTAAGGCTGTATGGTGAAATCGAATTCTGGTTTGCGATGATTAAAATCACCACCATCGTCGTGATGATATTGGTCGGTGTCGGCATTATTTTCTTCGGCTTTGGTAACCACGGTCAGGCGACAGGGTTTAGTAACCTGACCGAGCACGGCGGCTTCCTTGCGGGAGGCTGGAAAGGCCTGCTGTTCGCGCTGTGTCTGGTGGTAGCGTCCTATCAGGGCGTTGAGCTGGTCGGTATCACGGCGGGTGAAGCGAAAAATCCGCAGGTGACGCTGAAGCGTGCGATCAATAACATTCTGTGGCGCATCCTGATTTTCTATGTGGGTGCGATCTTCGTTATCGTCACCATTTTCCCCTGGAATGAAATCGGTACATCCGGCAGCCCGTTTGTGCTGACGTTTGCGAAAATCGGTATTGTGGCGGCGGCAGGCATTATCAACTTTGTGGTGCTGACGGCCGCGCTGTCCGGCTGCAACAGCGGCATGTATAGCTGTGGTCGTATGCTGTATTCGCTGGCTAACAACCGTCAACTTCCTGCCTGGCTAGGTAAAGTGACGGCCAGCGGTGTACCCGCAGCAGGTGTCATGATTTCTATTCTTTGTCTGGTGGCTGGGTCGCTTTTGAATTACGTCATCCCTAACCCGGAAAAAGTGTTTGTTTATGTTTATAGCGCCAGCGTGCTGCCGGGTATGGTGCCGTGGTTTGTGGTGTTGATCAGCCAGCTGCGTTTTCGCGAGCAGCATCGTGCAGCGCTGGCCGCACATCCGTTTAAATCGATATTGTTCCCGTGGGTAAACTACCTGACGATGGCGTTTTTGCTGTGTGTGCTGGTGGGAATGTATATAAATATCGACACACGGATGTCTTTATTGGTCGGTATCGCCTTTTTAGCTGTAGTCAGCCTGTGTTATTTCGCGCTGGGATTGGGTAAAAAAACATCGCTGGCAGGGGGTAAATAGTCGTATTTGGGGGCGGGAAGCGCGGATTTGTACGTTATTTAGCTTGAAATGAGCAAAGCATAAGCAAACACATCATTTCGATAAAAAAGCACTAGACAGCCAGTCGCTAAGTCCGTAATATCCCGTCCCGCAACGGCGCTAAGCGCCCGTAGCTCAGCTGGATAGAGCGCTGCCCTCCGGAGGCAGAGGTCTCAGGTTCGAATCCTGTCGGGCGCACCATTATATTGTCTAAACGAGTATGTTGTGTGCAAGAGCTGCGGTGGTACACTTGCCTTCGTAAAGAAAGTATCCCGTAAAAAGGAAGTACCGCGTAATAAGATGTAAAATGTGGTGATGGTGGCTATAGCTCAGTTGGTAGAGCCCTGGATTGTGATTCCAGTTGTCGTGGGTTCGAGTCCCATTAGCCACCCCAGATTTAGTAGTAAGTTAGCGATTTTTCGTTAATAAAAGTTTGTGAGTTATGCGAAGGTGGCGGAATTGGTAGACGCGCTAGCTTCAGGTGTTAGTGTTCTTACGGACGTGAGGGTTCAAGTCCCTCTCTTCGCACCACACACAAGCTAGAACATCAGTGATGTTCAAAAAACAGTACATTCGGCGAGTAGCGCAGCTTGGTAGCGCAACTGGTTTGGGACCAGTGGGTCGGAGGTTCGAATCCTCTCTCGCCGACCAATTACAAGAAAAAGCACATCGAAAGATGTGCTTTTTTTTCGTCTACAATTTGCCTTCTCGTGCAAAGGTCCTGTCAGATTCAGTAACCCGACAAGACGTTGTTGTTCCCGATAAGATGGCGAGCTACGGCGCGTAATGTACCGTTGCCAGCGCACTGCTATCGATACTTTTCCGCATGGATTCCAGCGTCGTATCAAAAGGACACAGCGTGCCTTTTTCTGTCTGCTGACAGCCCTGAGACGTAAACTCTTCTTTCAGTAACGGCTGTTGCTCACCCAGCGGTGTCAGCGCACGGATCTGATCCAGCGATTGTGTCTGGAAATAAATACGCAAAAAACGTTTCTGAGTGGTCGTATCGCGCCAGCGTTCAAAGACCAGACTGCCTGCGGGCGGGATGTTATCGGCGGTATCGCCGGGTAGCTGCCAGTGAAATTGCAACAGCGTGCGCAGATAGGCGATGTTGGTGTCATGCGCGACATACAATAAGTAAGGCGCTGTCGGTGGTTCGCCTTGTGCGGTGTCCTGTTCTGCTGACGTCCCTTGCGCGAGTGCCTGTGCGATTTGTTGCATCAATAGCGAGCCGCCACGCTGTGCAATGTAGGGAACATCATTGGTGAAGTCGTATTTGGCAGTCATTGGTGCCATCAGTGGGATGAGATCCTGCGTGCTGCGGACATGACCAAAAGCGACCCGTGCCAGCGGCAGGTTTTCGCTATATTCCAGCAGGAAAACCTCGCTCATATTCGCCAGCGTATTCAGGCCGCTGATAGACGTCGAACCGTCTTTATCCTGTTTGAGCGCCCACGGTTTATCAAACACCGGACAGGGTTTGTCTGCTTCGCATACGACCTGCTTCAACAACTCGATACTGGGCTTAAGACGTTGATAGGCGGTATCCAAGTCACCCCCCATGGCTTTCAGCACGGCAGCTTTTGCCTGTTCAGGGTCAAGTGTGCCAATCCCCATTTTATCGCCATGGAACAGCGGATCTTGCTTTTCATCCTCAACGGCATGCGTAGCAACGCCGCAGCCGGGAAACATGCCGTCCATATAAGCTTGTGCGGTTGCGCGGGTGCGCTGTAACGGGCTGGCAAGTACATAAATCTGCTGTTCCGCTGGGCAACCTGACGCGAACAGATGTTGTTGACGATAATATTCGCCCTCATAGCTAGCTTTTATCACGGTGGCAGCATAGCCATGTCCGGTTAATTCACCCTCTCGCGTGACCCACTGCGGCCATTGTCGTGCTGTGCCGGACTCCAGTGCGGTTGTGTTGGATGCTGTCGGGGGACGCACGCCATGACGGCTAACTTCAACTACCTTTTCCAGCAGGTAGCGATCCTGGGCCTGTGCCTGAGAAGAGAATGTTGAAATAATGATCATGGTAATCAATAAGGTACGTGGCATGCGTAATGTCGTGTGGGAAAGCATGATAATCCTTCGTCAGCAGTCATACGGATAAGGAGTTTCATTGTAGGAAGGAAAAAGTGACAAGCGGGTTTTTCAACACGGGAGAGAGTGTTAGCGAACATTTCCAAATGCATAGTTTGCAATCAAACTTTTTGGTCTAAGATAGATCCCAAAGGTATAAAGCGCATAATTTCCGCATGTTATATTTTTAAAAATTAAAAAGACGACATAAATCCCCGCCTGATAAATCCAACACTAACGAGTTAATTATGGCATCACATCTTATTGATTTTCTTCTTATAGGGAATAATTTTGGCACGCCTGAAATGCGCGGCGTCTGGTCCGAGCATAGCCGCCTGACTAAGCAGGTCGAGGTAGAAGTTGCCCTGGCACTTGCCGAGGGTGAACTGGGTGTCATTCCGCTGGATGCGGCAAAAACCATTGCAGAAAACGCTGATGCAAGCGCGCTTAATGTTGAAGAGATTGCAAAAGATGCAGCACGCATGAAGCACTCTCTGATGCCGACGATTGCCGCGATTCAGAGACAATGTGGCGCTGCGGGTGAATTTATTCACTATGGCGTGACCACGCAGGACATCGTTGATACCGCGACAGTGTTACAGCTGAAACAATCTTTTGATATTGTCGTCAGAGATACACAACTGCTGGCCGTCGAACTGAAACGTTTGGCGAAGAAATATCAACACACGCTGATGGCTGGCCGTACCCACGGCATGCAAGCGCTGCCCACCACGTTTGGCTTCAAACTGGCCGTTTGGCTGGATGAATTTATCCGTCACCTCGAACGTCTGGGTGAAATCAAAGAGCGTGTGTTGGTCGGCAACATCAATGGTGCCATTTGTACCTATGCTTCTTTTGGCGAGCAAGGGCCGGAAATCGAGCGTCTGACGCTGGATAAATTGGGGCTGAATACGCCGAATATCGGCTGGCAGTCTGCCCGCGATCGCTTCTCCGAATATGCCTCCGTGACGGTTCTGATCAGCGGTACGCTGGGCAAAATCGGCAACGAGCTGTACAACCTGATGCGCACCGAGATTAATGAAATCGAAGAGCCGTTCTCCGAAGGGAAAATCGGTTCTACCACGATGCCGCACAAACGTAACCCTGCCGCGTTGGAAGGGCTGGCGAGCCTGACTGCACCGCTGTTTAAGAGCGCCGCGCTGATTCACGAATCCATGAAAGTTGAACATGAGCGTGATGCAATGAGCTGGCGTGCAGAGTGGATCGCGCTGCCGGAAATCAACATCTATCTGTCTGCTCAGCTTCAGAATGCGCTTGGCATCCTGCGTGGAATGTCCGTCAACGAGAAGCAGATGCTGGCGAACCTCGATCTGCAAAACGGCCTGCTGTTATCCGAGAAAGTGATGTTCGAGATTGGCAAGCGTCTCGGTAAGCAGACAGCACACCATCTGGTTTACGAATGCTCTATGCAGGCATTCGAGCAGAATCAGTCCTTTAAATCGGTGCTGCTGGCTCATCCCGTGCTTTCTGAGCAGGTAACCGCTGCCGATCTGGACGAATGGCTGAATCCGGCTAACTATGTCGGCAGCGCGCCGCAGAAGGTTGATGACGTGATTCGTTATGCCGATAACTCCGGTCTGCTACCAGCATAAGGTGAAATCATGAGTATCGTATTTCGTCAGGCTACGCTTGCGGATGATGAAACTTTTTTGGCGCTGGCGCTGGCGGCGTTTGAGCCGATTCGCCAGTTGGGCATCAATTTTTCCGCCGCCCATGCGGATATCGACATGGTGCGCACGCATATCGTCTCACACGGCGTTTATGTGATGGAAAAAGGCGGGGAGATGGTGTCGTCATTTACCATCCGCTATCCGTGGGGGCCAGAACCGGGCCCGCTCGGTCTACCGCATCTGGGTTGGTTTGCGACGCACCCTGGTTATAAAAAACAGGGATTGGGTAAGCAAATGATGAGCTGGTTGGAAGAAGAAATTCTGATTAACCAGCTCAAAGCGCCTGCGGTGTCGCTTGGCACTGCGCAAAACCACCCGTGGCTGATTGAGATGTACAGAAATTATGGTTTCAAGGAAGTCGGGCAGACGAATCTGGGAAAAGGACACCTGACCATCTGGATGGAAAAAATTCTTGATAACCAATTGTATGACCAGTGGAAAGATAAAAACTTAAAAAGAGAGGCAGTAAAATGATGAAAAAAGTAACGTTGTCTGTTCTGGCGCTGACGACCGCCTTTCTTGTTGCTGGCTGTGATTCTGGGAAGAGCGGCACCGAGCAGGGAAAAGTATTGAAAGTGGGTTCAACAGGCCAGAGTTATCCAAGTGGTTTCAAGCAAGATAACAAGCTGGTTGGGTTTGACGTTGAAGTCACGGAAGCCATCGCGAAAGATCTGAATTACAAAGTTGAGTGGGTCACCGCTGATTTCAGCGGCCTGATGGGGCAGTTGGAAGCGAAAAAACTCGACACGGTAGCGAACGTGGTGGCAATTACCCCAGCACGTCAGGAAAAATACAATTTCGCCCAGCCGTATAGCTTCTACGGTAGCCAGATTGTGACGCACAAAGATAACACAGACATTAATACACTGGCTGACCTGAAAGGGAAGACGGTTGCTGGGGTTCTGGGTTCTAACCACGTCAACAACCTGAAAAAAGCGTTTGCCGACGGCAGCGTCACTATTCGTACCTATGAAACACGCGATGGCGCAATGAACGATGCACTGTCTAAACGCGTTGAAGGCTACGTGAATTCACGCCCGATCCTGTTGGCGGAAATCAATAAGCGTAACCTGCCGTTCAAACTGGTTGGCGAACCGCTGGTGATTGAAGAAGTCAGCTTCCCGTTCCATAAGGACGAGAAAGGCGATGCGCTGCGTAAGCAGTTCGATGCACAATTGACGAAAATGCGTGAAGATGGACGTCTGAAATCTATCTCCGAAAAATATTTTGGCGAAGACATCACGGTATCACCGGCTAAATAACTTCACGCTGTCATTCTGGCTGCGTCGTTACGTAGTCTGATGCCAGATGACTCGTTATGTAGTCAACAGTCATAACCCCGTTCCACCGGCGCAATATGGCCGGTGGAAGCATTAATGGTATTACTTATGAATATCGATCTTGCCTACCTGCTAAAAGTCTTTCCCCAGGTATTAATGTATTTGCCGACCACGCTGTTTCTTGCCGTGGTGTCGATGTTTTTTGCTATGGTTCTCGGTCTTATCCTGGCGTTAGTCCGTGAAAGCAAGATCGTCGTCGTGGTAAAAATCGTCGAACTGTATATCTCGCTGTTCCGCGGCATTCCGTCGCTGGTTCAGCTGTTTATCATCTATTTCGGCCTACCGCAGTTATTCCCCGGCTTATCCAATCTGGATGCGATGACGGCCGCGATTATCGGCTTTAGCTTGAAAACTTCCGCCTATATGGCTGAGATTTTCCGTGCGGGCTTGGCCTCGGTGGATTTCGGCCAGACGGAAGCGGGCTTGTCCATTGGCATGAGTAAAGCGCAGGTCTATCGCCGCATCGTGTTGCCTCAGGCCATGCTGAATGCGCTGCCAGCGACGGGCAACACCTTCATTTCCCTGATTAAAGATACCTCGGTGGCCTTTGCGCTGGGTGTCTCTGAGCTGTTCGCGGAAGGCAAGATGATTGCCGCTGAATCTCTGCGTTTCTTCGAGACCTTCCTGGTCGTGGGTCTGATTTACTGGATGGTGATTGTGGTTTACGCCTGGCTGCAAAAACAGCTTGAGAAGAAACTGAATCACTCGCTACAGCGATAAGGGGCTGACATGATCAGTGTAAAGAATCTTTCTAAACGCTTTGGCGATCAGGTGGTGCTGGACAACATTAGTCTGGATATCGCGAAAGGCGAAGTGGTTGCCATCATCGGCCCATCCGGCTCGGGTAAATCCACGCTGCTGCGCTGTCTGAATCTGCTGGAAACGCCAGAGTCAGGTACGATCGAAATTGGCGAACAAACGCTGGATACACGTCGTTACTCCTCCAAGGATGCCTACGCACTGCGCCGTCAGACGGCGATGGTGTTCCAGAGTTATAACCTGTTTAAGAACAAGACGGCGCTGGAGAATGTAACGGAAGCGCTGATTGTCGTGAAAAAAATGCCGAAGAAGCAGGCGGATGAAATCGGTCTGGCGTTGCTGGAGCAGGTTGGTCTGTTGCCGCAGGCGGCACAGTACCCGGTGACGTTGTCCGGCGGGCAACAGCAGCGCGTGAGTATTGCGCGTGCGCTGGCGGTCGATCCGAAAGCCATTTTGTTTGATGAACCGACTTCGGCGCTGGACCCAGAGAGGGTACACGAAGTGCTTCAGGTGATTCAGAAGCTGGCGAAAAACGACACCACGATGGTGATTGTTACCCACGAAATGCAGTTTGCGAAAGAAGTGGCCGACCGAGTGATCTTCATGGCGGATGGTCACATCGTTGAGGAAGGTCCAGCGGAGCAGGTGATTAGCTTCTCGGACAATCCGCAAACCCAGCGTTTCCTGCGTCAGTTGACCAAGCTGCCTGAGCCGCTTGAGTACGATATTTAACGTATACGTAGACACACCTGCACGCCTGAACAAGGCCGCCCTGCCAGACGGGGCACGATAATGTGGAGTAAGAATTGATGAAAACCGCACCTCAGCACGAGCCCCTGGCTCAGTTTATTCAGGCGTTTCGCCACGATTTACACCGCAATCCTGAACTGTCGAATCAGGAGTTTGAAACGACGAAAAAGATTCGTGCGGTATTGGAAAAAGAAGGGATTCGCGTCCTAGATCTGCCGTTGAAAACCGGTCTGGTCGCGGAAGTTGGTGGTTTACAGGATGGCCCACTGGTCGTGGTCCGTTCGGACATCGATGCCCTGCCGATTGAAGAAGAATCTGGCGTAGAATTCACATCGCTCAACAAAGGGGTGATGCACGCCTGCGGCCATGATTTTCACTCTTCCGCTGCGCTGGGTGCGGCGATTCTGCTGAAGAAAATCGAGCCGGAGCTGAAAGGCACGGTGCGAATTTTGTTCCAGGCAGCTGAAGAGACAGGGCTGGGTGCACCGGAAGTGATTGCCGTTGGTGCGTTGGACAATGCGGTAGCGATTTTCGGTATTCACAACGACCCGACGCTGCCTGTTGGCGTCATCGGCGGGAAAGACGGTGCATTGACGGCGGGCGTTGACCGTTTTGAGATCAAAATTGCGGCGAAAGGCTGTCACGCAGCGAAGCCGCATGAAGGCAACGATCCGATTATCATTCTGGGTCAGTTGATTTCTGCGGTGCAAACCATCATCAGCCGCACGGTGTCGTCCGACAATAACGCGGTGGTGTCGATTACTCAGGTTCATAGCGGCAGCACCTGGAACGTTATCCCAGATACGGCCTATGTTGAAGGCACGGTCCGAACGTTCAATCAGGAAGCGCGTGATTTAATTGAACAGCGCTTCCGCCAAATCGTTTCGGGTATTGCCAGCAGCTTTGGCGCGGACATTGAATTCCTGTGGCACGCAGGGCCGCCATCGGTGATCAATTCGCCAGAGTGGGTTGAGTTTGCGCTGAATGTGGCGAGTGACGAAGGCTTTGAAGCACGCCGTGTGGAAGCCAGCCCGATTGGTGAAGATTTCGCGTTCTATCAGCAGAAACTGCCGGGTACGTTCATGATGGTTGGCTCCGGCGGACCGTATGCGCTGCACCACCCGAAATTCCGCGTTGACGACCGCGCACTGTTCCCGACTGCACACTATCTGTATCAGGTCGCGAAACAGAGTTTAGAACAGCTGTCTTCCCGTTAAGTTCTCCTGATTGCTGCTATCCGCGCCGATTCCTCGGCGCGGATATTTTTTGCCTATTAATGGCTCAGAATCTGATCCAGGAACTGGCGCGTGCGCGGATGCGATGGTGTGTTGAAGAAGTCCTGCGGCGGTGCAGATTCAACGATGCTACCGTCGGCCATCAGAATGACCTTGTCAGCGACCGTCTTGGCAAACCCCATTTCGTGGGTAACGACGATCATCGTCATACCTGATTCCGCCAGATCGAGCATCACATCGAGTACCTCTTTAATCATCTCCGGATCCAGCGCAGAAGTCGGTTCATCAAACAGCATGATTTCCGGCTGCATACAGAGCGCTCGGGCAATCGCTACACGCTGCTGTTGGCCGCCAGAGAGCTGTAGCGGGAATTTATGCGCCTGATTCGCGATATGCACCTTTTCCAGATAGTGCATCGCTAAATCGATGGCTTCCTGCTTCTTACGCTGTTTGACCAGCGTTGGACCAATCGTCAGGTTATCCAGCACGCTCAGGTGGGGAAACAGGTTGAACTGCTGAAACAGCATACCGATACCGGAACGTACGCGGTTAATGTTCTTAATGTTGTCGTTAACTTCGATGCCATTCACGCGGATATGGCCGTCGTGGTGTTCTTCCAATCGGTTAATACAGCGGATGAGCGTGGATTTACCGGAGCCGGAAGGGCCGCAAATCACCACGCGCTCACCTTTCTGCACGTTAAGCGTCACGTTATTCAGCGCCTGAAACGCGCCATACCATTTGCTGACCGCGTCGATCTCAATGATGACGTTGTTGTCTGTCACTACACTGTCTGTAACGACATGGTTTGTAACTGCCTTGCTTGTAACTAAAGTGTCTGCGGCTAAGCTCATGATAAAAAAGCTCCTGTCGGTGTTTTCATCAACGGCTATCGCTTAACCGTGATACGTTTCTGGATTACGGCTGGCATCGATGCGTTTTTCTACCCACAGCGCGTAGCGTGAGAGCAAGAAGCCAAACAGCAGATAGATAGCCGAGATAAAAATATAGGTTTCAATGTAATAGCGTCGCCATATCGGGTCCTGCATCACCGAGCTGGTGGCGGTGAGGATGTCGAATAGCCCGATAATGATGACGAACGAGGTATTCTTCATGGCGGCGATAATATGGTTGGTCATGGCGGGCAGACAGATACGCAGCGCCTGCGGCAGGATGATTTTAGTCGTCGTGTGCCAATAGCTGAGATTGAGCGCTGTCGCCGCTTCGTATTGTCCACGTGGTACGGACTGTAAACCGCCACGAATGACCTCGGCCTGATAACAGGCGAAAAACAGCGCGATACCGATGATGATGCGCAGCAGTTTGTTGATTTCCATACCGGCGGGCAGGAACAGCGGAAAGACGTTAACGGCGACGAACAGGATCGTGATGAGCGGTACGCCGCGCAGGCCTTCGATAAAAATAACCGACAGACCACGTAGAAAAGGCAGCGGTGAGCGCCGCCCCAGCGCTAGCAAAACCGACATAGGCATACCGATGACGACGGTGCCGCTAAACAGCAGAATCGTCAGCGGCAGGCCACCCCATTCGCTGGAAGGCACGTAGGGTAAGCCAAGCACGCCACCGGACATCAGGATGGCAATGCCGATTACTGCGGCAATCCACAGCGGTAAGAGGATGCGTGAATGCCAGAAACGTGGCATCAGCGACAGACCGAGAGCCAGAAACCAGATCCCAATCGCCAGTACCAGACGCCAGTGTTCATCGTAAGGATAAAGACCAAACAGGATGGGGCGATGTTTTTCCACGATTACCGCCCAGCAGGCACCGGCGGCCGCACGGCAGACATTCGGGTCTGTGGTGTACCACACGGCATCGAGAATGCCCCAATGCAGCAGTTTGTTTCCGACATTCCACATCAGCACAGTCAGTAATAGCGTGAGCACGGTTTGTGGCACGCTGCTGAAGAGGTGACGGCGTAGCCACAGCAGCGGCGTACGCAGTCGGTTGGGAACAGCGGAGAGTGACAGTGCTGGAAATAACATTCAGTGCTCCTCAACGCTCTTTGATGGCGACGGCGCGGTTAAACAGGTTCATCAGCAGCGACGTCACGATGCTGACCGTCAGGTAAACCACCATCATGATGGCAATTACTTCGAGCGCCTGACCGGTTTGGTTCATCAACGTGTTACTGATGTTCGCCAGCTCGGGGTAGCCGACTACGACCGCGATCGAGCTGTTTTTCGACAGGCTGACATATTGGCTGGTCAGCGGCGGAACGATGACGCGCATGGCCTGTGGAATGATGATGTGGCGCATCATGTGCCACGGTGAAAAGGACAGCGCGCGTGCCGCTTCCAATTGACCTTTGGGGATCGACTGAATCCCTGCCCGCACGATTTCCGCGATAAATGCCGAAGAATAGAGCGCAATACCGAGCAATAGCGCGGTGAATTCAGGGCTGACGGTAAAGCCGCCACGAAAGTTAAAGCCGCGGAGAATCGGGCGATCGAGTTCTGCCGGTGCGCCGGAAAGCCACCAGACCAGCAGCGGTAACCCGATAAGTGCTAACAGCGTCAGACGGCCTGTAGGCAGAGAACGCCCTGTATTTTCCCGTAGGTAGCGCGCCACGCGGTTCAGGATCAGGCTAATCAGGGCGGCAGCGAGTAGGGCGATGGTGGTCCACAGCCAGCCGTGATGCGCGGCGGGGACGGAAAAAGACAGCCCGCGATTGGTCAGAAAACCCAGACTGCCAAGCTCTATGGCATCCCGTGGTGAGGGCAAGTTACGGATAACCACCGACCAGAAAATCACCTGCAAGATCACTGGAATATTGCGCATCATCTCGATGTATCCCCCAGCGAGCCGCGCCAGCAGCCAGTTACGGGAGACACGAGCAATTCCGACGGAGAAACCCAGCAGCGTGGCAAGTACGATGCCGCATAGCGTGACGTAGAGGGTATTCAGTAAGCCGACGCCAAGTGCACGCAGGTAGCTGTCGCGTGGGGTAAAGGCGATGAGCTTTTCGCCAATCTCAAACTGTGCGGTGTGATCGAGAAAACCGAAGCCAGTGGCAATATTTTGCGAGCGCAGGTTTTCGACTACGTTGGCGTACAGCCAGTAGCTGAACGCGACGATCAGGAGGCCGAGCAGGCTCTGATAAATCCAGGCGCGCAGGGACTTGCTGCCAAACGCGTTGAGCAGACGGTGCGAATGAGATGGCGTTCCCGACCACGGTGTTGCCGAGGTTGGCAGTAGCGTCTTGTTTGGTGATTTCATTACTGGCGATCTTTTCTTCTGGTCATTACCGATTCTCAACGCACATCGCTAATGACGGTAATGCGATGGCATGGCGTCAGCCCGAATTTTTCCGAGTTGACGCCGAGGGTGGGGTTAATTAACGAATGGGCAGGCCGTAGAGCAAACCGCCTTTCGTCCAGAGATTATTCAGGTCGCGTTCCAGTGGAGCTGGTGTGTCTGGCCCGAAGTGGCGGTTATAAATATCGCCGTAATTCCCTACCTGCTTAATCAGGTTGTAAGCCCACTGGTTATTCAGCCCCAGCTTTTGACCATAATCGCCAGTGGTACCCAGCAATGCTTGTATATCTGGGTCTGTCGATTTGAGTTTGCTCTCTACGTTCTGTTGGCCGATTTCCATCTCTTCCGCGTTGAACGTGGCGTAAACCACCCATTTCACGATGTCGTACCATTGGTCATCACCCTGACGGACTGCCATCGCCAGCGGCTCTTTTGAGTAAATCCCCGGTAGAATCACATGGTCAGCCGGTTTTTCCGCATCAAAGGTGCGCACGCCGGGTAGGGCGACTTTATCGCGAGCGATGACGTCGCAACGCCCAGACAGATAGGCTGCGACGTACTCTTTATTGTTTTCGATGACCACCGGGGTGTAATGCAGGTTGCGTGACGCAAAAATCTGCGCGACGTTGCGTTCGGTGCTGCTGCCCGGTGTGATGCAGACGGTCGCGCCGTCCAGATCTTCCACCTTCTTCACATTGGCGCTGGTGCGCACCATGAAACCTGTTCCGGTATAGAACGTCGGCGGGGCGAAGTTCAACCCAAGTGAGGTGTCGCGAGACAAATCGGCGGTGATATTGCGTGATAGCACGTCAACTTCACCTGACTGAATCGCTGGGAAACGCTGCGCGGTGGAAAGAGCGGCAAAACGTACTTTGCTGGCATCGCCAAAAATAGCGGCGGCTAACGCATGGCAGTAATCGACGTCCAGCCCAGTCCACTGCCCTTTGCTATCAATCGCGGAAAAACCGTGGCGTGCGGGGTGTACGCCGCAAACCAGTTCACCGCGTGCTTTGATCTTTTTGAGCGTCTCGCCGTTTCCAGCGTCGGCGGCATTGGCGTGGGCAACAGGCAACAGAAGACTCCCTAAAGTCAGCGCTGTGGCGGTCGTCAATGAGAGTAATTTTCTCAGCATAAGTATCCTCAGAATGGTCGGTGTTGTTTTATGCCCGTCAGATTTCAAGCTGCCAGTAACTCGAATTACCTTGGGGCTAATTTGTTGTAATTAATTGTTTTTATTGTAATGCGTCCTTTTGTATACAAATGTTCTCAATGTTGCCTGTAAATGGCAAATAGCATATTTCTCTATCTAAAGCTGAATAATGGATATAGCTATTTCGGGGACGATTCGAAAGATAAAAAGGGGCTGTGCCTTGCGCAGTAAGCAAGGCACAGAGGGATGATTTAGCGGGCGAGCAGGCCTTGTACGCCTTGCCACATGAGTTGGGTGCTGAGGATCAACATGGTGAGGCGAAAGGTGGTGCGGAATAGCTTTTCGGGCAGATTATCCAGCAGGCGCGTGCCTAGCCAGGTTCCCAATACTCCGCTGACAATCATCGCAGCCAGCATCGGCAGCCAATCGTGATAGGCAAACCCCATCATCCCGAATGCCAGTATCTTCAAGCCGTGTTGTAACACCATGCAGAGCGCATGCGTGGCGATAAGCGGCTGTTTGGTTACCCCTTGAGAACTGATAAGTCCGGCGACCATCGGGCCGGTTGCACCGACGATCATGGTGCCAAGGCTGGTGAGCGCACCGCCGAGAACGAAGAACAATCGATTAACCGGTTTTGGTGCGGTGCGTTTACGGAAAACCGACCACAGAATGAAACTGGCCAGTGCGATTTTTGCCACGCTGTCTGGGATCCAAACGGCGACGGGCGCGCCTACTGCGATGCCAATGACGCTGCCGATAAAAAACCACAGTGCCAGTGGCCAGACAATATACAAACGTTGAATCAGACTGCGGCTCAGGTTAGAACCAAGTTGGACGATGCCGTGAACCGGCAGCAGGCTGCTGACTGGCATTCCGAGCCCCATGATCGCCAGTAGCGTAACGCCGCCGCCGAGTCCCAGCGCTGCCGTTAACGCCGACGTCAAAAAGCTGCAAAAAATCAGGATACCGGCAAAGAGCGGAGAAATGTCGGGCGGAACAAGATGTAGCATGGTGAAACCCATCGCGTGGTCGAGCAAATGATAATGCCTGATGCGATCAATGCGCATCAAGCACCCTTTCCGCCGTTAACGATAATCGTCGCGCAGCAGCCGTTGATACAGTGCCTGTGCCTCGGTACGTGGCAGAGCCTGACTGGCGCAGTCGATAAACTTCTCCGCGATCAGGTTGTCCGGCAGAGGATTTTCTGCGCTGGAGCCTAGCGCGCCTGCTACTCGACGGTGATAAGTGCGGCTATCACGGGTCACTAATGTGACGTGTGCCGTGTGCGTGGTGCTTTCGTCATGGCAGATCAGCTCAACGCGTGCCATTAGTGCCTGTGTCGTGGGGTCGTGTAGCGCCGCGTCGTCAATAAAATCGTCCAGCGTCAGCTTCCCCTGCACCCAAGCGCGAGCGATGCAGTAGTGCAGGCTGAATTTCCCTGCTAGCGGCGTATCCGGGGTTGGAATGTTGATGTGCGGAAAGCGAATAGGGTGAATGGCAATCTGAATGCGCTCCAGCGATTCGGGATTCAGTCCGGTTTCCTCACGCAGCGCCAGCAGCCCGTCCAGCGGTGCCAGAATGGCATAGCAGCAGGGGAAGTATTTAAAATTATTCCCTTTTATTGGATCCAGGATGTGGGACGGCGCAGACCAGGGTTCGGTTAACGGCGTGGTGTCGACGTTTTCACCTGCGCGGTTGTAGACGTTGAAATAGCCGTGATGATGTTCAAACGCGGCATCGCCTGCGCTGAAACCCTGACGCGCCAATAATACTGCCATGACGGCGCTGCGGTTGGCGTGGCCGACCGCCAGTGATTTCGTCTGGCTGCCAAAGTTGGATTTGATACCGGAGGCCAGCGATGCGGTGATGGCAAAGGCGGTCGCCGTTTCTTCTTCGCTAAGCTTCAGCAGCACCGCGCAGGCGGCGACGCCTGCGAAAATGCCAACGGAGGTTGTCGGATGCCAGCCGTTACGATACTGAAAAGGGCTGACGGCTTTTCCCATGCGTACTGCGGTTTCATAGCCGCACAGATAGGCGTGCAGGATCGCTTCCCCGTTGGCGTCCTGCTCGTCTGCCAATGCTTGCAGAGCTGGGAGCACGGCGACAGAAATATGCCCGTGCAGCCAGGAATTGGAGTCGTCGAAATCGAGTAAATGGGCTGATGTACCGTTTAGTAATGCGGCATCCAGCGCGTTGAGTTTGAGGTCCGTACCAAAAATCCGGCTTTTCCCTACGGCGGCTGATGGAACGATCACCGCTCTGAGTTTTTGCGCACCGTCCTGAATGCCTCCCGCAAGCGTGACGCCCAGTGTGTCAATCACAGCGGTTCGTGCGTGTGCCAATGCGTCGGCAGGGAATGTCTGGCGAGAAAATTCCAGCAGATTATGGGCAAGCTGGCGGGCAATGGTCATGAAGGCGTCCTGTCGTTATCGTGAAATTTTTATGTTGAATTGCTTACATCGAATTGTTTATGTCGAGCTGAAGCGCGTTAGCCCGCTAATAGCTCGGTGAGAACGGCAAGCGAGCCAGGCTGCTCAAAGTGAAAAGCCGCCTGATAGAGCCGATCGCTACGGGTTTCCCCTAATATGGGGAGGGTCAGGGCATCAAATTTGGCGCGCAGTTCGGCGTCGGTCAGCGGATTTTGCGGATGACCGCGATACACGTCGGTTTCCGCGTGCAGTTTTTCTCCGTCTTCCAGTTCGATGTCGATAAAGGCGGAACTGGCCGATTGTCCTTCTACTGCATCGATCTGCAAGCGCGACAGCAGTTGGCGCGGCGCGGGGTCGTCAACGGCGTGCTGAGTGAAGTCTGTATCGTTGAGACGGTAGCCGCTCAATGCCAGCGCAATGCAGTGCGGAATACTGAATTTACTCTCCAGTGGGTTTTGCGGGTTGGCGATCCCGGCGTTCACCATGCCCATTGGATGGACTTTGGCATGAATACGGGCGATAGCGCGGCCTTTCAACTGTGGATAGAGCTTAAGCGCCGTTTCAATTGACGCGTGGGTTCCCCGACAGCTGGCATACAGCTTGTAGCCGTTACCCAATAGCTCCCAACTGTCGCCAAAATCGAGCGGCGGGATAACAGCGCTACCATCCTGCACAAAGGTTTTCACCCAACCATCGGTTTCATAAAAGTGATGGGCAGCGATAAAGCCTTCGTCAGCCAGTTCCGCTGCCGTGATGCCGTCCATTGCCGCCTTGCCAGCATGAAACGGTTTACCGTGCGTGCCGGACGATTTCTGCAATCCCCCCATCATGGTCGCGGCCGCACCTAAGGCATTGGCAATGGCGTTGGGTTCGAGGTGTAAAATGGAAGCGGCGACGGCGGCTGCCCCGGCACGTCCAACAATCGACGTTGGGTGAAAACCGCGACGTTGTAGGTTGCGGCCTACGCCGTGCACCCAGCCGCCTCCCAATCTGGCCATCACTTCAAATCCGGTAATAAAAGCGATAAGTGTCGTGCGCTCGTCTGCGCCGTAGTGTTGCGCCATTGCTAAAGCGGTAGACCAGCAAGGGCCACTCGGGTGCCCCGCGCCAGCGGGATGCGTATCGTCATAGTCGGCTGCATGAGAAAGTGTGCCATTGATCAGCGCTGCCAGTGCTGGTGTGGTTTTTGCACCGAGAATGATTTGTGCGTTACCTTGAGCCTGCCACCGTTGTGCCACGCGCTGAACCGCGTTGGCGGCATCATCGCCTACTGCGCCGATGGCGACGCCAAGATAGTCAATGAGCGCTCGCTTGGCTTCGTGCCAGACGGCATCGGGAATCGCCATCGTAGGCGCAGTGTAAATAAATTGGCTGAGTGCGTTACCGCGAGGAAACGTCGGGGTGGCGGGCATCGTAGGAGCTCCTTAGACGAAAACGCGATGACATTGCCAGCAAAGCAGATTGGTTTTGGGATTCGCGTTTTGTCTTGTTGAATGCATTTGTATACAGTGTGTGGCGAAAAGCATATTCAATCGTCCATTCAGTGACAAAGACGCTTTTTCGCTAAGCTAAGCACAAAATATGCGATGCGATATCTTGCTAAAGGCAGGGCGTCGGGCAAACTTGAATTTTTCTCAATACATGACGATCCGTGGCGCAGCGTGAACACCTGGATAGCTATAAAGGCGAGGTGTGTTACCCGTTTGCGTGTGAAGCCATCCTGATCGTCACATCATATATCAAGGGATTATGAACTTAACACTTACCGACAAAAAGATGGCGCTATCGCCGTTCGAGATACTGATTAACGCGATCGAGAAGGGCGAGCTCCTGCCAGGAGAACGCTTGCAGGAAACACGGCTGGCACAGCAGTTTGGGCTTAGCCGCACGCCGATTCGTGAGGCACTGCATCGGCTTGAGGCGTTGGGGTTGGTGGAGCCGGGTCCGCAGCGTGGGCTGATGATTGCGCAGATCAGCTATGAGCGGCTGCGTCAGCTTTTCGCCGTGCGTGAAGGATTAGAACGGTTGGCGATGGAACTGGCAGTGGCTTCTGCTTCGACAGAAGAACTGGAGCTATTGCAGGATATGGTCAACGTGGAGAAAACGCTTACCGACAGCCAGCAACTGCACGATCACAACCGCCTTTTCCATCGGCAGATTTATCGGGCGACCCATAATCCCTATCTGAACGAGATGTTGGAAAACTTGCGTATTCATCTGTCGCTACTGCGTGGAACCACCTATGAGTCGACGGAACGTACCGAAGAAGCGCGGCGCGAACATCAGGCGATTGTGGAAGCGCTGGTGCGGCGTGATAAGGACGGGGCGCAAGAAGCAGCCTGCCAGCATATTCGTAATGGTTATCGCGCCCGGCTAAGTATGTTGAATCAGCAGCTTTGACAGGACTGTCGGAAAAACACGACACTTGGGGGATCTGCTGTCGCAAAAAGGAGACATTTAATTTATTGATTAATAATGATTAATATTTTATCTGATAAATTCGTCTCTGAATGGCGACAGGATTTGTGAGTTCGATCTCGTTTTCACCACCCTGCGTGTTGTTGCTTCCCCTCCGGCGGATAAATAAAAATAGTATTTACTATTAGCTGGTTAAATTGAATTGATGAGGTTGTGACAATAAAATTATGCATGTTGGCATAATTTGTGCTTAAATAAGCGGGTAGATGCTCATTCCACCTTCTATGCTTGCTTCGGCTTCATAATCCTGGGAATGACGCAGAGCCAATTTGAGGTGCCTATCGTCCAACTCCAGATGAAGATGTAAATCTCCATCGGGCTTTCCGGACATAACGTTGAGTGAGGCACCATTCTGTTGTCTGACAGACCTGATATTTTCAACGCTTACCGTTTATCGGTAAGCGTTTTTTTTCGTCTGATGAAAACGCTCGGTCACAGCCTGCGATTGAAACATAAAAAATAAATAAGGCTCCAAAGAAGGAGCCTTATTAAAGGGATGATGCAGCGATTAGTTGGCTGGTTGCTGTAGCGTGAGTAATAGCCCTTCACGCCGCATTTGTGCCGCTTCATCCGGCAGATGCAGCCGCTCTAGTGCATCGGCGCGCCAGGCGTAATCATAAGCGTCTGGGCGCAGTTCCAACGCGGTGCGGAAAGCATCGCTGGCCTGTTGCCATTCGCCGTGTTTCATCAGCAGTTGGCCTAACGTGCTGCTTAACAACGGCGTTGCGCCATGTTGCTTGATGTACTGATGCAGCATTTTTTCCAACTGTTCTGGGTTACCAGCCTTGAGGCGTGGCATCAGCAGGATCAAACGTTCGTCATACTGACGTTTGAGACCATCAAGAATGATCTTCTGTGCAGTATCATGATCGTCACACTCGATCAAATGCTCAGACATCGCGATCTGAAGTGGAATCTCATGACGCACTTTGCGACTCTGATTATTCCACCACGATTTCAGTCCTTCACTGCCACCATCCGCCATCGCTTGATTCATCAGACCGATATACGCCTGCTGTTGCAGATCCAGCAAACGCGCTTCAGGGTACAGATTGATTTTGCGCATCGCAGGCAGAATATCCAGCAGCGCACTGTAGGCTTGGGTACGTAGGAAAGCCTGCTCCGCTAAACGCAGCACTTCAGGATGGCGAGGTGCGACTTCCAGCAATTTGTCCACGCCGTGACGCGCAGCATGATCTTCATTACGTGCTAGCTGAATGCGCACGCGCGTAATATCCACCGGAAGCTGATCGGTATCTGCAACCTCGGCGGCACGCTCCAGGTATTGCTTGGTGCGGAACTCGTCACCGCGCTGCTGAGCGGCTTCGGCTGCCAGAAGGTAGTTAACCACGGGCTGCTCGGCATGATCGGCATTGCGAGTCAGCAGTTTCTCTACCTGTAAATAATCCCCTTCGGCCAGCTTGAGCAGCGCGGCTTTGGTCTGTTTTCTGGCTCGGCTGCGTTTGCGGCCGAGGAACCAGCCGCGTGTGCGAGACCCTGTACGAAAGAGTCGGCGCAGCACCCATTCCACCGCCAAAAAGGCGAGGAAAAACAGCACCAGCATAATGACGAGACCGGTCACGCTGGTTTGAATGTCGTAGTTATCTGTCTGGATCAGAACGTAGCCTTGGTGACCCGCGACGATCGGGCCGATCACAACGCCAGCGATCAGGATCAGGAACAGCAATAAGACTTTCAGCATGTTCACTCTCCCTGCTGTGTGGCTGGCGCTTGAGCCAGTAGGTTACGAACGCGCGTTTGCATCAGTTTTTCCAACAGCGCCTGACTTTGTAGTTCCGTTGGAACATCCAGTGAAACCGACTGCTGGCTTAAGGCATCAAGCTGATCCAAAAAGGCCTGCGTCGTAGGGTCGGTAGTATTGAAGTAGGCGCGAACCCAGGTTGCGGCTGTTTCCAGCGACTGTTTGTACACTTCATTCTGATGGCGAGGAATCGCCTGTGCGGCAACCAGCAGGCGTGAGCGAATGTTCTCACGCAGATACACGTCCTGATTTGGTGCCAGCAATGGCTCAGCAGCGCTGTCGCGGCGACGAATGGTGATAAAGTCAGCCAGGAAATTGTGCCAGCTCTTGCTCAGGTTTTGTCGCCACTCGCTTAAAGAAGCGGACAGCTCTGTGCTGTTGGCATCCATCGGCGCTTCATCAGTGTTGTTGTCGGCGAGCTGCAAGTTGTCCAACTGATCGGTCAGTTGATTCACTTTCAGGATGATGCCGTCAAAATCGACCTGACTCACGCCTGCCAGTGCACCGATATCATTGGTCAACGCGCGGCGAAGTTCTATCAGGCTAGGGTCGTTCATTTCCGCGAGGCTGGCATCCGCGCTTTTCAGCAATGCGCCTGCGGTGGTGACGTCTTTGTCGCTCCAGAGCTTACGTCCTGCCAGTTTTACCAGAAAATCTGCCTGAGCGATCAACCAGGTATTCGTGTCATGGCTGGAAAGCGCCGCCAGTTTATCGCGTAGCTCGTCTGACTGACGCGTTAGTGCCTCAAGACGCTGTGTTGCGCTGTCCTGCACTTTGGTTTGCTGCTGTTGAGCGTCCAGCCATTGCTGTTGTTCCTGCTTATGCTGTTGCTGTAATGCGTTTAGCTGTGATTCCAGACGTTGAAGCGAGGCGGTTTCGCGCTGTGCCTGCTGGTGGCCGTGGTAATACAATCCCGCGCCTATTGCCAGCGCAATCACGATGGCGATCGCTCCTAGCACGGCCCCGCTGCGCTTGGGCTGCGGTGTAGGATCTTGCTGCTGATGCGCGGGTTCAACCCGTTCAGCAACCTCGTCGGATGGGGCTGTGGGGGTATTGTGTTCCGTCATAATGGTACATCCCATGATCAGGTTTATTGTAGTGCGCGCACGAGCGCATCGTTATCGGCGTTATCAGCCACTCGGATATCGCGCCAGCCTAGCTGACGCGCCTGTTCTGCCAGTCGTTCGCTGACGACGATCAACTGGCAATCGAGTAACCAGGAAGCCCGATAGTAATCAGGTACTAAAGTATAGATCCGTTGTAGCATTTCTCCGCTGGTAATCACCAGTTTGTCGATGCCTATTTGCTGCCAATGGCGGCTTTGCTCCGGTCCATCATAGTGAACGTCTCTGCGCTGATAGCATTCACAGTAGGTCACCTGAGCGCCCCGTTCAATTAGCGTTTCTCCCAGTAGTTCTCTTCCACCGTTGCCGCGTAATAATAGTGCACGTTTCCCCGCAACATCTTGCAGTTCAGGGAGTTGTAAAAGTGTTTCGCTGGTTTCACGCTCGGGTGGATAGGTAACGGGGTGTGCGCTGATTTTATGCAGTGCCAGTGCCGTGGTACGGCCAATGGCATAATAAGCGAGGTGCGCAGGCCAGCTTGTACCCGTGCGTACCAGCATAGGATCGGCGTAATGAATCGCGTGTTGTGAGAGAGCAAACACCAGATCGTCGGCGTGCAGCGCGTGTAATTGTGCAGGCAGGCCTGCGAGCTCTCGTCCGGGCGAAAATTCAATCAGCGGGCTGTGCCAGGCGTGATAGCCGAGCTTTCTTAAACGGGTCACCAGTTGTTCGCCAGTTGGTGACGGACGGGTAACCAGAATAGTCATGATGAGCTTTGCCCTTGATAAACGGCCTGAAGGATCGCGCTGGCCCCTTTTGCCAATAGCTCTTCAGCCAGTGCAGTACCTATTTTTTCGGCGTCAGAGACGCTTCCTTTCCGCTCACCGACGATCATTTGGCTGCCATCCGGTGCGCCAACCAGCGCGCGTAACCACAGCGTGTCGCCTTCCAGTTCGGCGTAGCTGCCAATCGGCACCTGACAGCCGCCTTCAAGGCGTACATTCATCGCACGTTCAGCCAGTACGCGGGCAGCGGTATCGGTGTGGTTGAGTGGGGCAAGGAGTTGGCGAATGCGATCGTCATCTAAACGGCATTCGATGCCGATAGCGCCTTGTCCGACGGCAGGCAGAGACTCTTCTGGGCTTAACGCGCAGCGGATACGTTCTTCAAGGCCAAGACGTTTCAGGCCAGCGACAGCAAGAATAATGGCGTCATACTCGCCGTTGTCCAATTTTGCCAGACGCGTTCCGACATTGCCGCGCAAATCACGAATCACCAGATCGGGACGTCGAGCGCGTAGTTGGCACTGGCGGCGCAGGCTGGACGTACCAACACAGCTGCCTTCCGGTAATTGTTCAAGACTGTCGTGATGATTGGAAACAAAAGCGTCGCGCGGGTCGTCGCGTTCGCAAATAGTGGTCAGGCCGAGGCCATCGGGGAATTCGACAGGCACATCTTTCATGGAGTGGACGGCGATATCAGCGCGTCCTTCAAGCAGCGCCAATTCCAGCTCTTTAACAAACAATCCCTTACCACCGACCTTTGCCAATGGCGTATCCAGGATGATGTCGCCGCGGGTTACCATCGGCACCAGTTCCACCTGTAAATCGGAATAGAGATGGTTCAAACACTGCTGAACATATCGTGCTTGCCATAAGGCTAGCGGGCTTTGTCGGGTGGCAATTCTAATAATATTGGCTAACATGCTTGATACCGTTTTTATCATTTTCCGCCATCGTATCACTGATGGTGCGTTGGTGTCAGGTTGTGGGCATTCGCGGTGCGCCTTTAAAACGGTCTGAAATTTGGGTGCCGCAAATCTAGATATACTCTAAATAATTCGAGTTTCAGGACAAAAACGGCAAGGCGTTTTTGAACAGCGCTTGCGCTGACCCCGAAGGGGTGAGGCCATAAGGCCGAATAACGCGGCAAGGGAAGGAGTCCCGATGAGCTTACACAAGTAAGTGATTCGGGTGACTGACAAATCTGCCATAGGCAGATTTGAACGCGGCTTGCCGCGACCCCAACGGGGCGAGGCCCACGCGAGTGGGCCGAGTAGCGCAGCCAACGCACATGTAACTTGAAGTATGACGAGTAAGGAAGCCGTGCTGATGCAGTTGGGTAGAGAAATTCATAATAAAGCAAGATAGGTAAGTCTAACTTTCTTTACTTTCTTTACGCCCAATCAGCAAGGTGTTAAATTGATCACGTTTCCAGCAATAATTCGCTAAACATTCTTCTAATTTTATCATTGGCGAATTTGGAACACGGGGTTTTTCTAGGCACTGGGATAAATCAGGCGAGACGTCTTGTACTTCTACATCGAGACTTTGAAGCAAAGACTGGATGCGATCAACCAACTGCGTGTTGACCGTGCTCTGGGAGCAATGAAGCCCGCTTTTCAGCAGGTTTACAGTCTTCTGCCCATTTTATTACATCATCATCACCCGTTGATGCCCGGCTACCTTGAAGGCAAGGTGCCTCACGGTATCTGCACTCACACGTCTGATGAAAAGCAACAACAGTACCTTGATGGCATCGCATTGCGCTGGGGTCAGTTTGATTCTTCTCATCCGCAGGGCGAACTGCCGATCACAGGCATCTATTCAATGGGGAGCACCTCGTCTATCGGGCAGAGCTGTAGCTCCGATCTCGATATCTGGGTGTGCCACCAATCCTGGCTGGATAGCGAAGAACGCCAACTCCTACAGAAGAAATGTACGCTGCTAGAGCAGTGGGCAGCCTCTCAGGGCGCTGAGGTTAGCTTCTTCCTGATGGATGAAAGCCGTTTCCGTCACAATGAAAGTGGTAGCCTGGGTGGTGAAGACTGCGGCACCATGCAGCACATCCTGTTACTCGACGAATTCTACCGTACTGCCGTGCGTATGGCCGGTAAACGCATTCTGTGGAACATGGTGCCGGTCGAAGAAGAATCCCACTACGACGAATATGTGCTATCGCTGTACTCGCAGGGGGCACTGGCACCGAACGAGTGGATGGATTTAGGTGGCTTAAGTACGCTGTCGGCGGAAGAGTATTTCGGTGCGAGCCTCTGGCAGCTCTATAAAAGCATCGATTCTCCGTATAAAGCGGTACTGAAAACACTGCTGTTGGAAGCCTATTCCTGGGAATACCCGGATACCAGCCTGCTTTCGACCGAAATTAAAAAACGCCTGCATGACGGCGAGATCGTCTCTTTCGGTCTCGATCCTTACTGCATGATGTTGGATCGCGTAACGCACTACCTGACGGCGATCAACGATCCCACGCGCCTCGATCTGGCGCGTCGATGTTTCTATTTAAAAGTCTGTGAAAAGCTCTCCAGAGAACAAGCCTGCGTTGGCTGGCGTCGCCAGATTCTGAGCCAACTGGTACAAGAGTGGGGCTGGAGCGACGAACATCTGGCAATGCTGGATAACCGCGCTAACTGGAAAATCGAACAGGTACGCGAAGCGCATAATGAGCTGTTGGATGCGATGATGCAGACTTACCGCAACCTGATTCGCTTCGCCCGCCGTAATAATCTGAGCGTCAGCGCTAGCCCGCAGGATATCGGTGTGTTGACCCGTAAACTGTACGCCGCGTTTGAAGCACTGCCGGGTAAAGTTACCCTGCTGAACCCACAAATTTCGCCCGATTTGTCAGAGCCAAATTTAACCTTTATTTATGTTCCGCCTGGTCGAGCGAACCGTTCCGGCTGGTACCTGTACAATCAGGCACCGTCGATGGATGCGATCATCAGCCATCAGCCGCTGGAATATAACCGCTACCTAAACAAGCTGGTGGCGTGGGCGTACTTTAATGGTTTGCTGACGCCGAGCACGCGTCTGTACATTAAAGGCAACGAGCTGTGTGACATCACTCGACTGCAAGCGCTGGTGGACGATGTAGCCAGCCACTTCCCGCTACGCCTGCCTGCACCAACGCCGAAGGCGCTGTACAGCCCGTGTGAAATTCGTCATCTGGCGATTATCGTCAATCTGGAACACGATCCGACGGCAGCTTTCCGCAATCAGGTGGTGCATTTCGATTTCCGTCATCTGGACGTGTTCAGCTTCGGCCAACAGCAGCAGTGTCTGGTTGGCAGTATCGACCTGCTGTATCGCAACTCGTGGAACGAAGTGCGTACGCTACATTTCAGCGGCGAGCAGGCGGTGTTGGAAGCATTGAAAACCATTCTGGGTAAAATGCATCAGGATGCCGCGCTGCCGGAATCACTGGAAGTGTTCTGCTATAGCCAGCACCTACGTGGGTTGATCCGTACTCGCGTGCAGCAACTGGTTTCCGAATGCATTGAGCTGCGTTTGACCAGTACACGTCAGGAGCCAGGTCGCTTCAAAGCGGTGAAAGTCGCAGGCCAAACCTGGGGGCTGTTCTTTGAGCGGCTGAGTGTGTCGGTGCAGAAGCTGGAAAATGCAGTTGAATTTTATGGCGCGATTTCCAACAACAAGCTGCAAGGTCAGCCGGTTCAGGTTGAAACCAATCATGTGCATTTACCGCCGGTGGTCGATGGTGTCGCTAGCGAAGGGATCATCCAATTCTTCTTTGAAGATCTGACGGAAAATCAGGGCTTTAATATCTATATTCTGGATGAGTCGAATCGCGTCGAGGTGTATCACCATTGTGAAGGCAGTAAAGAAGAGCTGGTGCGCGATGTCAGCCGCTTCTATTCGTCTTCGCATGACCGCTTTACTTACGGTTCTAGCTTTATCAATTTCAACCTGCCGCAGTTCTACCAGATCGTACAGTTGGACGGCCGCACGCAGGTGATTCCGTTCCGCAGTAGCGCGCTTTCTCATCTGTGCATTACGCCCGTGGTGGATGATGAGGTGATGACGATGAAGCAGCGGCTACAAATCTTATAGTCACGTCCTGACACTCGGCTTTCAGCGCATTCAGAAAAGGATGTATTGATGGATTCGTTGCAACGCCGAAATCTGATACTGCTGGCGCTCGGACAAGGGCTGACCGGCAGTATTATTTCCCTGATGACGCTGTGTTCCACGCTGGTTGGCGTATCGATGACGCCAGTTCCGCTGCTGACTACATTACCGATTACTGCGACGGTATGTGGCGCGGCGCTGATGATTTACGCCGTTTCCTCATTGATGACGAAATATGGCAGGCGCAATACGTTCATCATCGGCACGTTACTAGGGCTGGTGGGGGCGTTTTTGGCGGCGTTGGCGATTGTGCTACACAGCTTCTCATTCTTTGTGTTTTCAACGTTTGTTCTGGGGATGTCCTGCGCCTTCAATCAATATTATCGTTTCGCGGCTGCCGAAATCTTTACTGAGAATCAGCAGAAAAACCGGGCGATATCATGGGTGATCAGCGGGGGTATCTTGGGCGGCTTCCTTGGCCCGTTCGCGGCCAGTCAGGCTTCTCAGCTTTGGACTTCATACCCGTTTCTCGGCAGTTTTATCGCTGCTGGGGTTATCTGCGTTATTACGTCATTGCTGCTGCTTGGCCTTAAGTTACCCCCGATGCCGATTGTTACGGCTAGCGCTCAGCGCAGTGAACCGCTGGCGGCGATCCTGAAAAATCGGGCGTTTGTGTTAGGCACCGCAAGCTGTTCCGTCGGATTTGTGGTGATGACGCTGCTAATGAACTCAGCGCCGCTAGCGATGCATCAGCACCATTTTTCCCTCAGCCATAGCGCGACGGTTTTGCAATGGCATTTTGTTGCGATGTATGCCCCCGCTCTGTTGCTCGTGCTGTTGGCGAAGCGGCTGACGCCGGTTCAGGTCGTGGCGATCGGCATGGTATGTAACGTTGTCGGTGTGGCGGTAGCGCTGAGTGGTTTAACGTTTTGGCACTTCCTTTTTGCGCTGGTGCTGTTTGGCATCGGGTGGGCGTTTATGTTCAACGGCGGGACATTTATGCTGAATGCCTTTACGCATTCAGTGCATAAATCCCGTTTGCAGGGCATTAACTCGCTGGTGGTATATGTGCCTAACGCGTTGGCTTCGCTGTCTGCCGGTAGCATGATGGCGCTGACCAGCGGCTGGCCGCTGGTGAATATGGTCGGTATCGGCATGCTGTTGCTGCTGGTACTGGCGCTGATAGTGCTGGGACGGCGCTGATGTTCGAGGCATCGCAATACCATGAGTTGCGGTGCCATGAAGACAGAGACGGTTACTCGAAGTGGACGGTTTCCCCAGCCTGAGCCGAACAGGCTGATGACAGCAGCGTGATAAAATCCTCACCGCTGCGATCGCATATCCAGCGCGCTTCCTGAAGGCTAAAGTGATAACCGCCCGTTTTGGTCGCCAGCCAAATTTGGTGCAGAGGTTCCTGCCGATTAATCACGATTTTGCTGCCGTTCTCAAAACTCAGCGTCATCACGCCGCCGTTGATCTCGTAATCGATGTCGGCATCACCCTCAAATCGATCCAGCGTTTCTTCCAACTGAAGCATGAGTTCGTCGGCTAATTGGTGGAACTCGCTATCGTTCATTTTCGATTCCTATTGATTTTCATGATCCACCTGCGATTATAGAGAGCATACGAGTATTAATGACAGGTCTTAACGTGATGAAGAACGTACTTCGCCCATTTTTTCTGGTGTTAGCAGTAGTGAGTTTATTGGGTTGTGGCCTGAAAGGTCCGCTGTATATGCCTGCCGATGGCAAATCCGGTGCGTCAACGACTCAGCAAAATGAGAACCAGCCGCCACAAAAGAAAGCGTCAATACGTCCTTAATGCGTGACGGTAATAATAAATAACAGGTCACGTAGATGTTTATCGCGCCCGGTTAAGCAAGCGGGGGAGTCAGGATAATGCAGTTCGCTAAGATGCACGGGTTAGGCAACGATTTCATGGTTGTTGATGCCGTTACGCAAAACGTTTATTTTTCACCCGAATTGATTCGCCGCTTGGCGGATCGGCACTGTGGTGTGGGATTCGATCAACTGTTGGTGGTTGAGCCGCCCTACGATCCTGAACTGGATTTTCATTACCGTATTTTTAATGCGGATGGCAGCGAAGTGGCGCAGTGCGGTAATGGCGCGCGCTGCTTTGCTCGCTTTGTTCGCTTGAAAGGGTTAACCAACAAGCGTGATATCGCCGTCAGTACGCAGACTGGCCGGATGGTGCTGTCGGTGACCGACGATGAACTGGTTCGTGTCAACATGGGCGAACCGAATTTCGAGCCGCAGCAGGTGCCTTTTCGCGCGGTCAAAGCGGAGAAAACCTACATCATGCGTGCCGACGAACACACGGTACTGTGTGGCGTGGTGTCGATGGGCAACCCGCACTGTGTGATTCAGGTTGAGGATGTGGCAACGGCGAAGGTGGAAACACTAGGGCCGCTGCTGGAAAGCCACGAGCGTTTTCCTGAACGCGCCAATATCGGTTTTATGCAGATCGTCGATAGCCAGACCGTCCGTCTGCGGGTGTACGAGCGCGGTGCGGGAGAAACGCAGGCGTGTGGTAGCGGCGCGTGTGCTGCCGTGGCGGTAGGGATCCAGCAGGGATTATTGTCCGCGAAAGTTCGCGTATCGCTGCCGGGCGGGGAGTTGGATATTCAGTGGGATGGGCCGGGACATCCGTTATTCATGACCGGGCCTGCAACGCATGTCTACGATGGATTTATTCATTTATGAAGAATGTCGAGGAACAGGCAGAACGCGAGATCGCACTCAGTGACGAGATGGTTTTGCAGTTCCTGCAACAAAATCCTGATTTTTTTATCCGCAATGCGCGTCCCGTCGAGCAGATGCGTGTTCCTCATCCTGTCAGGGGAACCGTGTCGCTGGTGGAATGGCAACTAGCACGCCAGCGTAACCACATCACTCAGCTTGAGGAAGAAATCACGCTGTTGATGGAGCAAGCGGGCGCAAACGAGGTGCTGTTCAATCGCCTGCTTGGGCTACAAACTGAATTGGCATCGGCGGAAAGTCTCACAGACATGTTGGACCGCTTGCAGCGCTGGGCACGTCAGCTTGGCTTGGCGGGGGCAACGGTTCGTCTGTTTAGCGACAAATGGCGCATTGGTGCGCCTTCTGGCTTTACCCACCTTGGGTTAAACCGTTCCACGTTTGAGCCGTTGCGCATTCAGCGCTTCGGACAACAGAACCACTACCTTGGCAGCCTGAATGGGCCAGAGCTGTTGCTTCTGCTACCGCAGGCTCGGCAGGTTGGGTCGGTTGCGCTGTCGCTGATGGGAAACCATCACGATTTGGGCGTGCTGATTTTCAGCAGCCGTGACAGCCATCATTATCAGGATGGCATGGGAACCGTACTGCTACAGCAAATGGCCATGATGCTGCCAGCGATGCTGGCGCGCTGGGTTGAGCGGGTATGAGCCGACAGCCTGCACCAGCGGAGGCACCTTCCTCTTCTCCTCTACAAACCGATGTTGATGCGTTCCTGCGCTATCTGAAAGTCGAACGCCAGTTAAGCCCGTTGACACTGACCAGCTATTCGCGCCAATTATCTGCGGTTATCACAATACTCTCCGCTGCGAGTGTCACTGACTGGCGCACGCTGGATGCCTCTGGCGTGCGCGCCGTGGTGTCCCGCAGTAAGCGCGATGGGTTACATTCAGGCAGTCTGGCGCTCCGTTTATCGGCGTTGCGTAGTTTTCTCGACTGGATGGTGTCACGCGGTGTGCTGACGGCAAACCCAGCCAAAGGGGTATCCACGCCGAGAGCCGGACGTCCTTTGCCAAAGAATATGGATGTCGATGAGGTGAATCGCCTGCTGGAGATCGATCTGGACGATCCCCTTGCGGTGCGTGACCGTACGATGCTGGAAGTGATGTACGGGGCGGGGCTGCGTCTGGCAGAGCTGGTCGGCATGGATTATCAGCATATCGATCTGGCAAGCGGCGAAGTCTGGGTAATGGGGAAAGGCAGCAAAGAGCGCAAATTGCCGATAGGAAAAACGGCGGTAACCTGGCTGGAACGTTGGCTGGCGCTGCGCGAACTGTTCGGCCCACAGGATGATGCCGTGTTTATCTCCAATCAGGGGCGACGCATTTCGATGCGCAACGTGCAAAAGCGTTTTGCTGAATGGGGCGTTAAGCAGGGCATCAATAGCCATGTTCACCCGCATAAGCTACGCCACTCCTTTGCGACGCACATGCTGGAATCCAGCGGTGATTTACGCGCGGTTCAAGAGCTGCTCGGTCATGCCAATCTGACTACGACGCAGATTTATACCCATCTTGATTTTCAACATTTAGCCTCCGTGTACGATGCTGCGCATCCACGCGCCAAACGAGGGAAACCCTGATGCATTTTTACCGATCTCTTGGCCCGATCCGTGCGATCACGTTCGATCTGGATGACACGCTGTACGATAACGCGGACGTCATTCGACGCACGGGGCAAGAGTCAATCCGCTTCCTGCAAGAGTACCATCCTGCGCTTCGTGATTTTCAGGCGGATGATTTCCAAAACTTACGCCAGACCTTGCTGGAGCGCGAACCGGACATCTATCACGACGTCACCGAATGGCGTCGCCGTGCGGCTGAGCTGGCAATGTTAGAACGTGGTCTGAGTGCCGCAGAGTCGAAGAGTGGCGCAAAAGCGGCAATGGAAAACTTTGCCCACTGGCGTAGTCAGATTACGATTACGGAAGAGACGCACCAGACGTTGGCAGCATTAGCCGAGAAAGTGCCGCTGGCGGCGATTACCAATGGTAATGCTGAGCCGCATCGGTTTGGTCTCGATCGCTATTTTTCTTTCATCCTGCGTGCCGGTCCACATGGTCGCGCCAAGCCGTTTGATGATATGTACCATCTGGCGGCGGAAAAACTCAATCTGCCTTTGCATGAGATTCTGCATGTCGGCGACGATCTCACGACCGATGTCGCGGGGTCGATCCGCTGCGGTATGCAAGCCTGCTGGATTAACCTGCGTGAAGGCAGCTTGACACAGATTGGCGACGCTCGGCTGCTGCCGCATATTGAAATTTCGCGGTTGGCATCGCTGTCGGCATTGCTATAATCACCGAATTAATCTGTATAAATTACCAGTGGAAACGCCCCTGATATGCGCGGTGTTTCCCGTCACCGGATAACCCGTACCTATGGACGTTTCTGATCTGCTCGATGGCCTCAACGACAAACAGCGTGACGCGGTAGCCGCGCCGCGCAGCAATTTATTGGTGCTGGCAGGGGCAGGCAGCGGCAAGACTCGGGTACTGGTTCATCGTATTGCCTGGCTATTGTCCGTCGAAAACTGTTCGCCGTACTCCATCATGGCGGTGACGTTTACCAACAAAGCCGCAGCGGAAATGCGTCATCGTATCAACCACTTGATCGGCACCAGTCAGGGGGGCATGTGGATTGGCACCTTCCACGGATTGGCACACCGTCTGCTGCGCGCGCACCATATGGATGCCAATCTGCCGCAGGATTTCCAGATTCTGGACAGCGACGATCAGCTGCGCCTGCTAAAACGGCTCATTCGGGCGCTGAATCTGGATGAGAAGCAGTGGCCGCCGCGTCAGGCGATGTGGTTCATCAACGGTAAGAAAGATGAAGGTTTGCGTCCTCAGCACATTGAAAGCTACGGCAACCCCATCGAGCAAACGTGGCAGCGTGTCTATCAAGCCTATCAGGAAGCGTGCGATCGCGCCGGATTGGTGGATTTCGCCGAACTGCTGCTGCGTGCGCATGAACTGTGGCTGAACAAGCCGCATGTGCTGAATCACTATCGTGAGCGTTTTACCAATATTCTGGTGGACGAATTTCAGGATACCAACCGTATTCAATACGCTTGGATCCACATGCTGGCGGGCGATAGCGCCAAGGTCATGATCGTTGGAGATGACGATCAGTCTATTTACGGCTGGCGTGGAGCGCAGGTTGAAAATATTCAACTGTTCCTGAAAGATTTCGCTGGCGCAGAAACGATCCGTCTGGAGCAGAACTATCGCTCGACCAGCAATATCCTGAAAGCGGCGAATGCCCTGATTGCCCATAACGGCGGTCGGCTTGGCAAGAACCTCTGGACGGACGGTGTCGAGGGTGAACCCATTTCGCTTTACTGCGCGTTCAATGAACTGGATGAGGCACGCTACGTCGTCAACCGAATTAAAGCCTGGCAGGAAAACGGCGGTGCGCTGCAAGATAACGCTATTCTGTATCGAAGCAACGCCCAGTCGCGTGTGCTGGAAGAAGCGCTGTTGCAGCAGAGTATGCCGTACCGCATCTACGGCGGAATGCGCTTCTTCGAACGTCAGGAAATCAGAGATTCGCTGTCTTATCTGCGCCTAATTGCCAATCGTAATGACGATGCGGCGTTCGAGCGTGTGGTGAATACGCCGACGCGCGGCATTGGCGATCGTACGCTCGACGTGGTGCGCCAGACGGCGCGCGATCGTCAACTGACGCTGTGGCAATCCACTCGTGTGCTGTTGCAGGAGAAGGTGCTGGCCGGACGTGCGGCGGCATCGCTGCAACGCTTTATCGAACTGATCGATGCGCTGGCCTATGAAACCTCTGAACTGCCGCTGCATGTGCAAACCGACCGGGCGATTAAAGATTCTGGTCTGTGGAGCATGTACGAACAGGAAAAAGGCGAGAAAGGTCAGGCACGAGTAGAAAACCTGGAGGAACTGGTGACGGCTACGCGCCAGTTCAGCTATCAGGAAGAAGATCAGGATCTGATGCCGCTTCAGGCATTCCTGTCGCATGCTGCGCTGGAAGCGGGTGAGGGTCAGGCGGATGCCAATCAGGACGCGGTGCAGCTTATGACGTTGCACTCGGCGAAAGGGTTGGAATTCCCGCAGGTGTTTATCGTTGGCATGGAAGAAGGCATGTTCCCTAGCCAGATGTCGCTGGATGAAGGCGGGCGTCTGGAGGAAGAACGTCGTCTGGCTTATGTTGGCGTCACGCGCGCGATGGAAAAGCTGACGATAACCTACGCTGAATCCCGCCGTTTATATGGCAAAGAAGTCTATCATCGGCCTTCCCGATTCGTCGGGGAACTGCCTGAAGAGTGTGTTGAAGAAGTGCGGTTACGCGCCAGCGTCTCCCGCCCGGTCAATCACCAGCGCCTTGGCACGCCGATAACGCAAAATGACAGCGGCTACAAGCTAGGACAACGAGTTCACCATGCGAAATTCGGCGAAGGCACTATCGTGAATCTGGAAGGCAGCGGCGATCACGCCCGTCTTCAGGTCGCATTTCAGGGGCAGGGTGTTAAATGGCTGGTTGCCGCCTACGCCAGACTGGAAACGATGTGATCGTCACGCGTGTGGCAGCATAACTTATAAAAATCCTGTATTAATCTTTCTCGTCATTTTCGACAATGCTAGGTGGCCTGCCGCGTATCCATGGATGTGTGGTATCACAATAAAAAAGGAGCATGCCCATGACGTTAGACCAGATTATTGCCGAGTTACAGAAGAAAAAATGGGTCGATCTTACGCATACGATTACAGAGTCGATTCCTATTTTTGGTGCGTTTGAAGGCGTGTTGCAGCGCAAGACCTTATTCAATGTTGAAGATCATGGGTTTTATGCACAGGCCGTGACGTTTGCCACACAGACAGGTACGCACATTGATGCGCCGGGGCATTTTGTGGCGGGCAAACGTTATTTGGATCGGATTGATAATAAAGAACTGTTGGTGCCGCTGGTGGTGATCCACAAACAAGACGCGGTCGCGCTCGATCCCGATTATCGCCTTTCTGTCGAAGACATTCTGACGTTTGAACGTGAGCACGGGGACATTCCGTCAGGAAGTTTTGTCGCGTTTGCCAGCGGCTGGAGTACGCGCTGGCCTGATATTGACGCTTTTGCGAATAAAGACGAACAGGGAAACAGTCATACGCCGGGGTGGTCGCTTGAGGCGCTAACGTTCCTATTTGAAGAGCGCGGTATTAGCGCGGTAGGGCACGAAACGCTGGATACGGATTCCGCTGCTGATTTCCGTCGTAACAATGGGCTTATTGGCGAGTTCTTCGTGTTGAACCAAAATGCCTGGCAGGTCGAGGTACTGAATAACCTGCATCAACTGCCGCCTACTGGCGCTTATATTCATGTCAGCTACCCTAATTTCGCCGGTGCACCCGGCTTCCCCGTCCGTGCCATTGCCTATTTACCGGACAACGCCTAGTACATATATGCGGTTCCTTTTTGTTTTGGGGGACTGCATTTTTACTGATTTCAGCGGCGGATTTACTGGATAAAGCTTATCCATTTGACCAATATTTTACAGCGTGTTTCAGCCGCGGTTTTAAAGTTGAAGTCTTTTTCATCTCAGCGTAACATGCGCGCATCATTATTCTCGGAGGACTAACGCCTTGGACACACCCAGTCGATACTGGCTCACTAACCTGTTCATTAGGTACAACTTCTAAGGTTATCTTCCTCTGCTGATACCCTTCGTGGTTGTCAGCGATGCTGTTTTTGTCGCTATGAGTCAGATCCGTCGAACGGACTGAAACCTGCTGGTGACACCTCACCTCTGTTTCTGTGCTTCAATCGCGTTGTCCATCTCTGCTACTGAAAGGGGAGCTATGGCCCATGCTGAGCGCATTTAAACTGGATAATTGCCGTTTATCTCGTCTGGAATTGGATGACTCCGATGATCTCACCACGTCAATTTGGGTTGATTTGATCGAGCCGGAAGACGATGAGCGTGAGAAAGTACAAACCGAACTGGGACAAAGCCTGGCAACCCGTCCGGAACTGGAAGACATTGAAGCGTCGGCACGTTTTTTTGAAGATGAAGACGGCCTGCATATTCACTCCTTTTTCTTTTTTGAAGACGCGGAAGATCACGCCGGTAACTCTACCGTGGCGTTTACCATTCGCGATGGTCGCCTGTATACCTTACGCGAGCGTGAACTACCCGCGTTCCGTCTGTACCGCATGCGCGCCCGTAATCAAACTCTGGTTGACGGTAATGCTTACGAACTGCTGCTCGATCTCTTTGAGACGAAAATTGAGCAACTGGCGGACGAAATCGAAAACATCTACAGCGATTTGGAATCGCTGAGCCGCATCATTATGGAAGGGCGTCAGGGTGAAGAGTACGACGACGCGCTGTCCACGCTGGCGGAACAGGAAGACGTGGGCTGGAAAGTTCGTCTGTGTCTGATGGATACTCAGCGCGCGCTGAACTTCTTGGTGCGTAAAGCTCGTTTGCCATCCGGCCAGTTGGAGCAGGCGCGCGAAATTCTGCGCGACATCGAATCTCTGCTGCCGCACAACGAATCCCTGTTCCAGAAGGTTAACTTCCTGATGCAGGCGGCGATGGGTTTCATCAACATCGAGCAGAGCCGGATTATCAAGATCTTCTCGGTGGTATCCGTGGTATTCCTGCCACCGACGCTGGTGGCATCAAGCTACGGGATGAACTTCGAGTTTATGCCGGAGCTGAGGTGGTCGTTTGGCTATCCAGGTGCGATTGTACTGATGATTCTTGCCGGACTGGCACCGTACCTCTATTTCAAACGTAAAAACTGGCTTTAAATTTTTACCGATGCGCCTGATGGAGATTACCCATCAGGCGCATAACGCTCCTTCCCTTTAATGTAAAACCCCTTTCCTGCTTGATCGTTTGCGACCTTACTATTCCTGTTTATTCTCCAATTATTCTGTTTAGAATGGCGAATCGCTTTTCTGTTCTTACTTTTATTAAAAACAGGTCGTGTACATGAAAGGGATGTCACCGTGGGTGCAATGGGGAATCCTGCTGTCGGTCTCATTAATTCTGGGGTTTGGGCTACAGGTTTACCACGTTCCTGCCGCGCTGTTGCTGGGGCCAATGATGGTCGGTGTCGTCATGGGGCTAAATGGCGCGACGATTCGCATCCCGCCCGTCGGCTTTGCGGGCAGTAATGCCGTTCTGGGCTGCCTGGTTGCACAAAGCCTGTCATTTTCTATCCTGATGCCTTTGCTGCATGAGTGGCCGCTGGTGCTGTTCATTCTGTTGGCGACACTGGCTGCCAGCGGGTTATCTGGCTGGTTACTGGTCAAATTTAGCGAGTTGCCCGGAACGACCGGAACTTGGGGAGCATCGCCGGGTGGTGCGTCTGCCATGGTCGCCATGTCTGGAGAGTTCGGCGCGGACGTGCGGCTGGTTGCCTTCATGCAATATTTACGGGTGTTGATGGTGACCGCTTCAGCGGCGTTCGTGGCACGCCTGAGTCTGGGTGACGAAGCGGCAGAAAACAGCGCGATGCTAGTGTGGTTCCCTTCGTTGGACTGGCGTTTTCTCGCGACGCTTGGTGTGGCATTCGGTAGCGCCTGGTTAGCAAGGCGCTTACGTATTCCATCTGGGGCGTTACTGGGGCCGATGATTATCGGGTCGATGCTGCATGCGAGCGGTACATTACAACTGCAAACGCCGGAATGGCTGCTGGCGTTGGCCTACGCCGTGATCGGATGGAGCGTGGGTTTATGCTTCACCCGCCCCATCTTTTTGCTGGCGATACGTACGTTGCCTTACATGATGACGTCGATTGTCGGATTGATGCTGCTGTGTGGCGGGATGGCATGGATGGTGACGAAAATGATGCCGGTGGATATGCTGACCGCTTTTCTGGCGACCAGCCCTGGCGGGCTGGATTCGATTGCGATTATCGCCGCAGGCAGTCGGGTTGATATGGCTTTTGTTATTGCCATGCAGACGCTGCGGCTGTTTTCGACACTGTTGTTCAGCCCGATCTTATCGCGCTTTATTTCCCGTCGTGTTGAGGCTGGGACACTGTAGCTGGCGTGCGCCGTAGCTTACGCTGCGTATAAAGCGCATCCAGAATAAATAGCCCCAGTGCACCCCAGATGAAGGCAAACGTCACCAGCTTATCGCTGCTGAATGTTTCACCGTAGAACACCACTGCCAGCATGAACATGATGGTGGGGCCGAGATACTGGAAAAAGCCGAGCGTCGACAAGCGCAGGCGCATGGCCGCCGAGGTAAAGAACAACAGCGGTACTGTGGTGACGATACCCGCCGAGAGCAGAAGCAGATTCAGCGACCAGGAGTTGGCTGTCAGATGGCTGCTCGGCGTGTCGGCAATAAAAAACAGATAAATGACGGCAACTGGCAGCAGCCACAGCGTTTCGATCAGCATGCCGGTTTGGCCGTCGATACCAATTTTTTTACGCAGCAGGCCGTATAACGCGAAGCTGAATGCCAGCCCGAGCGCGATAACCGGCAGCGAGCCGAATGTCCATAGCTGAATCAGTACGCCAGTCACGGCAAGCAGCACAGCCAGCCATTGCAGGCGGCGGAAGCGTTCACCCAGAAAGATCATACCCAGCATGACGTTGACCAGCGGGTTGATAAAATACCCCAGACTGGCTTCCAGCATGTGATGATTGTTAACCGCCCAGATATATAACAGCCAATTCCCGCCAATAAGCACCGCCGTTAATGCCAGCAGAAACAGGTGCTTGATGTTACGGCAGGCATGGCTCACCTGACGCCATTTCCGACCGACCGTCAGCAGGATCAGCATAAAGAAGAATGACCAGATAATACGGTGCGTCAGTATTTCATTGGGCGGAACATGCTCAAGCAGCTTGAAGTAAACGGGAGCAATTCCCCAAATAAAATACGCGGCGAGGGCGAAAAAGATCCCCTCACGGGTTTGTTGCGCGTTCATGGGTGACTCGATAAGGACGGCGGGAAAACGCTAAGTCTACCCAAAACTGTGAGCGCTTTCACGTAAAGTGTTCATGACACGGTTTGCCAATGAAGGATGTTCGCTAACGACGGATGTTCGCCAACGATAAATGCTATCCGACAATATAGGTTGCGGTGGCGCTGGCCAGATGCGAACCCTGTTCGTTATGCAATTCGGCACGTGCGACGGCGATTTTATTACCACCGCGCAGCAGCGTGCTGGTAATAGTGAAGCGCTCCCCGTAGCCCGGACGTAGATAATCCACCCGCATGTCAATGGTGCCCATGCGTGCGAGCCGGTGATGAAACTCCTGATCGCTGATCGTCTCATGGCGCAGTAGCGTGTTGCCGACGCAGACTAATCCAGCGGCAACGTCCAACCCCGCAGCAATCACGCCGCCGTGCAGAATCTTTTGTGCCGCATTGCCGATGAGCTTATCTTGCCGAGCAAACGTCAAGACGGCTTTGTCGGCTTCAAACTGCTGTAATTCAAGGCCAAGCTCGATGTTGAACGGCATCTTGTAAATGAAAATCTCACCCACGAGCTGGCGCACAGTATCTCTGGTTAATGTGGTTCCCTGAAATGATGGTACGTCAGCCATAGTCGTTTCCCGTCCGGATAAGAGATACGCAATAAATGTGTTTTATTTGATGTAATAAAGTTATTCAGGTGTTTATTTTATGCGTTGATTTTGTTTCTTTCCAGAAAAAGCCAAGAAACGGGGGAACGGTAATTCAAACGCCGCTGAACTGTGTAGAATGGCGGGTTTGAGTGGGGAAATACTCACCACAAGCTGGTTAAACGAACGTCGGTTAAAACGAACGTCGTATAAAAAAATGGCGGAGAAAATGAATGCGTAAAATAGTACTCGCACTGGCAGCATTACTGATGGCACAGGCTCATGCTGAAGATATAACAAATGCACCTGCGCCGAACCAACCGGCGGTACGTGGCAGCATTATCGCCAGCTTGTTACAAGAGCACGACACCCCGTTTATTCTTTATCCTTATGAAAGCAACTACTTACTGTATACCTATACCAGTAACATCAATAAGACGGCGATACAGAGCTATAACTGGGGTGATGAAGCGCGTAAAGACGAAGTGCACTATCAACTGAGCCTCGGGTTCCCGATCTGGCGTGGAATTTTGGGTGATAATTCGCTGCTGGGCGCGTCCTATACACAGCGTTCCTGGTGGCAACTGTCTAATAAAAGCGAGTCTTCTCCGTTTCGTGAAACCAACTATGAGCCACAGGTCTTCCTGGGCTGGGCAACCCACTACACATTAGCAGGCTGGACGCTGCGGGATGTAGAGATGGGCTTTAATCACCAGTCTAACGGCCGTTCTGATCCAACGTCCCGCAGTTGGAACCGTGCTTATATGCGTCTGATGGCGCAGAACGGCAACTGGCAGGTTGATGTGAAGCCGTGGGTGCGTTTCTCCGACAGTCAGGACGATAACCCAGATATCATTAAATACATGGGACATTATCGTTTACGCGTCGGTTATGTGTGGGGCGACAGCGTGTTTAGCGCGGAAGGCCGTTATAACTGGAATAGCGGTTACGGCGGCGGCGAACTGGGCTGGAGCTATCCTCTGACGCGTCATGTCCGTTTTTACACCAAGGTCTTTAGCGGCTACGGTGAATCTCTGATTGACTACAATCATCGTCAAACCCGCTTCGGCGTTGGGGTGACGTTGAACGATATGTTCTAACTAACGTGTGTTTTAGCGATTGCGGTTTTTAACCATTGCAGTTTTACCCGACGGCGCTGAAAATAGCGCCTGTTTGATTTCATTGAATTGGGGAAGGCGTGTCTACGGCGGAAGTATTGAATAAGGAAGCGCTGGCGGTTCAGGTTCTACGGGACACGTTCGGCTACCAGCAATTCCGACCGGGTCAGCAGGAAATTATCAGCGCGACGCTCAGTGGGCAGGATTGTCTGGTTATCATGCCGACAGGCGGCGGTAAATCGCTGTGCTACCAAATCCCCGCCTTGGTGATGGACGGGCTGACGCTGGTGGTGTCGCCACTAATTTCTCTGATGAAAGATCAGGTCGATCAGCTCCAGGCTTACGGCGTCTCCGCAGCTTGCCTCAATTCGACGCAGACGCGCGAACAGCAGCTTGAGGTGATGGCGGGCTGTCGTACTGGTCAGATTAAGCTACTTTATATTGCGCCAGAACGCCTGACGACAGAAAGCTTTCTCGAACACCTCGGCTACTGGCAGATTTCACTGATCGCGGTGGATGAAGCGCACTGCATTTCCCAATGGGGACACGATTTCCGTCCTGAATACCGCGCGCTGGGGCAGATTAAACAGCGTTTCCCTCATCTTCCTTTTATTGCGCTGACGGCTACCGCCGACGAGACCACGCGGAACGATATCGTTCGTCTGTTGGATCTTCAGTCGCCGCTGATTCAGATCAGCAGTTTTGACCGCCCGAATATCCGCTACACGCTGGTGGAGAAGTTTAAGCCGCTCGATCAGCTCTGGATGTTCGTGCAGGCGCAGCGTGGAAAAAGCGGCATCATCTACTGTAATAGCCGTTCCCGCGTGGAAGATATCAGCGCCCGTTTGCAGGCCCGTGGGCTGAGTGCGGGGGCTTATCACGCCGGGCTGGATAATGAACGACGCGCACAGGTACAGGAAGCGTTCCTGCGTGACGATCTTCAGGTGGTGGTGGCGACCGTCGCGTTTGGTATGGGTATCAACAAGCCTAACGTGCGATTCGTGGTGCATTTTGATATTCCGCGCAATATCGAATCTTACTATCAGGAAACGGGACGTGCCGGGCGTGATGGCCTCGCTGCCGAAGCCGCACTGTTCTACGATCCGGCGGATATGGCGTGGCTGCGTCGCTGTCTGGAAGAGAAACCCGCCGGGCCGCAGTTGGATATTGAACGTCATAAGCTCAATGCGATGGGCGCGTTTGCCGAGGCGCAGACCTGCCGCCGTCTGGTGCTACTGAACTATTTCGGTGAAGGACGCCAAGAAGCCTGCGGCAACTGCGATGTTTGTCTCGATCCTCCGAAGCGCTACGACGGGCTGGTTGAGGCGCAAAAGGCACTTTCCTGCGTGTATCGGGTCGGACAGCGTTTTGGCCTGGGGTATATCGTCGAGGTGCTGCGCGGTGCGAATAACCAACGTATCCGCGATTTCGGCCATGATAAATTGCCGGTCTACGGGATTGGTAAGGATAAATCGCAGGAACATTGGGTCAGCGTGCTGCGCCAACTGATTCATCTGGGTTTGTTGAACCAAAATATTACGATGCACTCTGCCGTACAGCTTACCGAATCTGCACGTCCAGTATTGCGGGGGGAAATGTCGCTGCAACTGGCCGTGCCGCGTGCGATTAACCTGAAACCCCGCGCTAATCAAAAATCTTACGGTGGGAATTACGACCGCAAGCTGTTTGCCAAATTGCGTAAACTGCGTAAATCCATCGCGGACGAAGACAACATTCCGCCTTACGTGGTATTCAGCGATGCCACGCTGCTGGAGATGGCAGAACTGATGCCGATCACGGCGGGCGAGCTGCTGAATATCAACGGGGTCGGCCACCGCAAACTTGAACGTTTCGGCGCGCCTTTCATGAACATGATTCGCGATCATGTCGATAATGATGACGAGTGATGCTCGTCTTGTTTGATTGCATTTAAAAACAGGAAAACCAACATGCTGATGCTATTTCTGACGGTGGCGCTGGTGCATTTCATTGCGCTGATGAGCCCAGGGCCGGATTTCTTTTTCGTTTCACAAACCGCAGCTAGCCGGTCGCGCCGTGAAGCGATGATGGGCGTGTTGGGCATTTCTCTGGGTGTGGTGGTCTGGGCGGCTATCGCGCTGTTGGGGCTACACCTGCTGTTGCAAAAAATGGCCTGGCTGCATACGGCAATTACCGTCGGTGGTGGGCTGTATCTGTGCTGGATGGGCTGGCAGATGCTGCGCTCCGCGCGGAGTAAAGCACAGTTGGAAACCACGCAGGAAACGGCGGTTGTGCTGCCGCAGCGCGGTAAAACCTTTATGCGTGGATTATTGACGAATCTGGCGAACCCAAAAGCACTGATCTACTTCGGCAGCGTGTTTTCACTGTTTGTCGGCGACAGCGTTGGCAGCGGTGCGCGTTGGGGCTTGTTTGCGCTGATCTCGATTGAAACGCTGTTGTGGTTCAGTCTGGTCGCAATCGTGTTCGCACTACCTACCATGCGCCGTGGCTATCAGCGTCTGGCGAAGTGGGTGGATGGCGTGGCGGGCGTATTGTTTACCGGTTTCGGTTTACACCTGATCTTCTCTCGCTAACCTTTCCCCCAGAGCATTTCCGGTGGAGAAATAAAAGCGCGCTGTGATTCGACACGGCGCGCTGTCTTCATCAGGCCTTTCTCGCTGTGGCGAGTAACGCGCCGACCAGCACGAACAGCGATCCAAATATCCGGTTGAGTGTCTTCATCTGCCGTGGGCCTTTCAGCCACCCAGCGATACGCGTGGCTAGCGTAGCGTAACCAATCATCACGATAATATCGACAACAACGGTGGTGATACCCAACACCAAATACTGTGCGGCCTGCGGCTGGTGAGGGATAATAAATTGTGGGAACAGCGCAGCCAGAAACACAATGCTTTTTGGGTTGGTCAGGTTCACCAATATCGCACGTTTAAAGAGTTTGCGACGCGGCATCGCGCTGGCGAGCGCCTGAAGGTCGAGTGCCCCGGCGGCACGCCACTGCTGAATCCCTAGCCAAATCAGATAAGCCGCGCCCAGCCATTTCAGCACATCGAAAGCCAGCATAGACTGGTTAAGCAACGCGCCTAACCCAATGCCGACCAGCACGATATGAATAGCCAGCCCAACCTGTAAACCACAGATTGAAGCTGCCGCGCCGCGATAGCCGTGACTAATCCCCGTACTCATGGTGTTGATGGCCCCCGAACCGGGTGACAGGCTGAGAATAAGTGTTGTGAGTAAGTAGGTTAACCACCAATCCAATGTCATGAAATCCTGCTCCTGAATCACGTTCTGTATTACGAGAGTCTGTCTGTTTTTTATGTCACAATACGCTCGTGATCCACCGCTTGTCATGTTCTTCCGCTAGCTTTGTTTTCCCTGTGTCACCGGAGAGGTGTGATGATTCAACGCCGCAATACGTTGTTTACGTCGGAACGGTTAACACCTGAATCGTTAACGGCAGGCCTGTTAACGCGAGAAGCGCAGTTTGCCGCTTTTGCTACCGGAGAATTACTAGATTTCTGGCGTCAGCGCGAAGAGGGCGAATTCTCTGGCGTGGATGATGTGCCGATCCGGTTTGTTCGCTTTACCGCGCCGCAGCACGACAAAATTGTCGTGGTTTTTTCTGGCCGCATCGAAAGTTACGTCAAATATAGCGAAGTGGCGTATGACCTCTTTCATTGCGGCTATGATGTGCTCATCATGGATCACCGTGGGCAAGGGCGGTCTGGGCGGGTGCTGCAAGATGGCCATCGCGGACACGTGCAGCGCTTCAGTGATTATGTCGATGATGCTGAAACGCTGTGCCAGCAGCACATTGAACCTACGCGATATACCCGCCGGTTTGCGCTGGCGCATTCCATGGGCGGCGCGATTTTGGCACAGCTTTTGGTTCGCCAACCTGAGATGTTTGATGCGGCGGCGCTGTGTGCGCCGATGTTCGGCATTCGTTTACCGCTTCCTCATTGCGTGGCCGAGTGGATCGTCGATTGGGCGGAACGTCGTCCAGCGATACGTGATTATTACGCTATAGGCACGGGACAGTGGCGTCCTCTGCCTTACCGAATGAATGTGCTGACGCACAGCCGCGAACGCTACCAGCGTAGTATTCGATTTTACGCGGATTCGCCAGATTTGCGTGTTGGTGGCCCTACTTACCACTGGGTGCGTGAGGCGATACAGGCTGGGAAACAGCTGCTGGCACAGGCCAGCGCCGTGACGACGCCGCTTCTGCTGCTACAGGCGGAAGAGGAGCGCGTGGTGGATAATCGCAGTCAGAATGCGTTTTGCCAGACACTGACTCAGAGCGGTGATGCCAATTCGAACGGCGTTTTGCAGGTTATCCACGGCGCGCGGCATGAAATTCTATTTGAGACGGATAGTCTCCGCGCTCATGCATTTGCGCTGATTTTTGCGCACTTTGCGCGCTATCATTAATTTTAGACTGTTGGCAAATCGCTCAACGGATACTGCCAGCAACCTCGTTCATTTTTTGCGGCGCGTGCCGCCAATACACCAGAAGTGAGATCTCATCGTTATGTACCATGTCGTTGCTTCCGATTTAGATGGCACACTGCTGTCACCTGACCACTCGCTGTCCCCGTATGCGAAAGAAACCCTCAGGCTGCTGACGGAGAAAGGGATTCACTTTGTGTTCGCGACCGGACGGCATCACATGGATGTCGCGCAAATCCGCGATAATCTCGGTATCAGCGCGTTTATGATTACCTCGAATGGCGCGCGCGTACACAACTCGCAGGGCGAGCTGATTTTCAGTCACAATCTGGATCAGGATATTGCCCGCGACCTTTACAGCATTGTGCACACTAACCCCGATATGCTGACGCACGTGTACCGTGATGACGAATGGTTTATGAACCGTCCGCGTGCGGAAGAAGAGCGTTTCTTCAAAGAGTCGATCTTTAAATACAAGCTGTTCGAGCCTGCACTGCTTGAGACCGATGGCGTTAGCAAGGTGTTCTTTACCTGCGATTCTCATGAACAGCTGCTTCCGTTTGAAGAAGCGATCAACGCGCGTTGGGGCGACCGCGTCAACGTGAGTTTTTCGACCCTCACTTGTCTGGAAGTGATGGCAGGCGGCGTGTCTAAAGGCCATGCGCTGGAGCAGGTAGCGAAGATTATCGGCTTCTCGCTCAAAGAGTGCGTAGCGTTTGGCGATGGCATGAACGACTACGAAATGTTGTCGATGGCCGGGAAAGGCTGCGTCATGGAGAACGCGCATCAGCGCTTGAAAGATTTGCTACCGGATCGCGAAGTAATTGGTTCTAATGCAGACAGTGCGGTGCCGAATTACCTGCGGGAATTGTTTCTGAAGTAAGCGGTGCATTATTGAAACGATGTATCATCGGGCACGCGATGCCCGATGATAACTTTGAACTTCAGCGCTCGTTTGAGGATCGAGATACCGAGGGCGACCACGGTGCGAGGCATCCCTGCGGGAGCCTCATCATCGTGTTTCCCTCTAAATCCATGCTTAAGTGACCAGCATGATAACTTCAGCGCGGCTTTTTCAGAAAATCGACTGCTTTGTCGGGAAAATCGGTAAACAGGCCGTCAACGTCCGCCTGATAGTAGAGAATGTCATAGAGCTGATCGATATCTTTGGCGTACGTCGGTAGCCTGTCGGCTCTTGCCGTAAACGGGTGCACCTGAAGTTTGTGCTGATGGGCTTCCTTCACCATATCGGTAAAGGTGATGTTGCCAGGCGTCGACCCTTTTTGAACTAGCATGTGGTAGTCCGGGCCGATACCGTCGGCATAGGTCGCAATCTGTTTCATTGCACCGGGCTTTTGCATCCAATCGTAGTTGTAATTCACCCACGCCCCATCGGCCTGTTTTTCGTAGGTTTCATGCCAGTCGGTATAGGCGACCAGTTGAATCAGATTCAGATCCATCTTCATCTGTGGCTGTAATTCGGTTTTGATGCGCTTTAACTCTGCAACATCAAACGATTGCAGGAAGACCTTATCGCTTTTCTCCGTATAGCCATACTGCTTCAGCACGGTCAGCGTTTCGCGTGCGATGTCTTTCCCTTCCTGATGGTGAAACCACGGTGCTTTGATTTCAGGATAGAGGCCGATGTTCTTGCCAGTTGAGTGGTTCATACCCTGAATAAATTCAATCTCTTCCTGAAAGGTATGAATGCGGAAGTCGGATTTCCACATCGGGAAACGGTTTGGGTAGCTCTGTACCTGCTTGCCGTCTTTGATGTCGAACCCTTCGGTGAATTTCAGTGATTTGATCTCTTTCAGCGTAAAGTCGATAGCGTAAAAACGTCCATCTTTGCGGGCACGCTGTGGGAAACGTTCTGCCACATCGGTAACGCGATCCAGATAGTGATCGTGCAGGACAATAAGCGCGTTATCTTTAGTGAGTACCAAATCCTGTTCCAGATAATCGGCACCCTGAGCGTAGGCCATCGCCTTCGCCGGAAGCGTATGCTCAGGCAGATAACCGCTGGCACCACGGTGGGCAATGACAATTTTATCGGTTGATGAAGCGGAAGTGTCGGCGTTACTAGAAGCACTAAAGGAAACGGAGAGCGCGAGGGCGGAGATCAGAGATGTTACGGTAACGTTCATGCGATCAAACCTCTTTCTGTTGAGAGAAAGGCGGCGTCATCAGGACGCCGCCAGAGGGATGCTTACAAGAGCGGGTTAGGCGCGATTGGCTAACTCTGCTTTATGTTTTTTCTCATTCAGCATAACAACAATCAACAGAAGCACAGCCATAATGCTGCCGCCAATCATCACCATGAAGCCGCCGTCCCAACCGAAGAAGTCAACGGTGTAGCCGACGATGGCGCTGGCGGCAACGGAGCCACCGAGGTAGCCGAACAGACCGGTGAAGCCTGCCGCTGTGCCTGCCGCTTTCTTCGGTGCCAGTTCCAGCGCGTGCAGACCGATAAGCATAACCGGTCCGTAAATCAGGAAGCCGATGACGATCATACATGCCATATCCACACCCGGATTACCGGCTGGGTTCATCCAGTAAACGATGGTGGCGATGGTAACGAGTACCATGAAGAATACGCCCGTTGCACCACGGTTACCTTTGAACACCTTATCAGACATCCAGCCGCACAGCAGCGTGCCCGGAATACCCGCGTATTCATACAGGAAGTACGCCCAGGACGATTTATCCAGTGCGAAGTGTTTAACTTCTTTCAGGTAAGTCGGTGACCAGTCGAGGATGCCGTAACGCAGCAGGTAAACGAAGACGTTGGCGATAGCGATGTACCACAACAGTTTGTTCGGGAAAACGTACTGCATGAAGATCTGCTTAGCTGTCAGTTCTTCTTCGTCTTTTTCATTGTAATCAACCGGATAGTCGTTTTTGTACTCTTCAACTGACGGTAGGCCACAGGATTGCGGGGTATCACGCATTAAGGCAAATGCGATGAGTGCAACCAGAATGGCGGCGAAAGCAGGCATGTAGAGTGCTGCTTTCCAGTCGTTAAACCAGGCCATACCCAGTAGGAAGAGCAGAGGTGGAAGCCCGCCGCCGACGTTATGCGCGCAGTTCCATACGGACACGATGCCACCACGTTCTTTCTGTGACCACCAGTGAACCATAGTACGTCCGCACGGTGGCCAGCCCATACCCTGGAACCAGCCGCACAGGAACAGCAGGACGAACATGACGGCAATGCTGGAGGTTGCCCACGGTACAAAACCCATGAACAGCATGACGGCAGCCGCCAAAATTAGACCAGCAGGCAGGAAAACCCGTGGGTTTGAACGGTCAGAGACCGAACCCATGATGAATTTGGAAAAACCGTAGGCGATGGAGATGCCGGACAGTGCAAAGCCAAGGTCACCGCGCGAGAAGCCCTGTTCAATCAGATAAGGCATCGCCAAGGTGAAGTTTTTGCGTACCAGATAGTAGGCGGCGTAGCCAAAAAAGATCCCCATGAAAATCTGCCAACGCAGGCGACGATAGAGCGGATCGACGTGATCTTGCGACACGCGTGGCTGGTGGGCGGCGGGCCTAAAAATACTCAGCATAGATATCTCCAATGCGAAAAAAAACGATAGCTTTTTTGTTCTATTACGAACGTTATTGTAAGGGGCTAGCGTACAAATGAGTGTGATTCATGACGCTAATGTTACACTTTTATGAAACTGTGACGATTTTTGCGCTCATGTTAACAGAATCGGAAAATTCCACAGTGTGGTTTTAGTGACCCAAATCACACTTATTGTTTTTAAACTCCCCTTTGCTTTCGTTTAGTGTTCGTTTTTGCTCTTTATCAAACATTAACCCTTCTTTTTGTGTCCCAATAGCAACATACATACCCTCTATATCCTCCGCCTGGAGCGAGAATATGAAGCAAAACACTGGGAACTGGCGTGAAACTGACGTGGTTGTCATTGGCGGTGGTGCGACGGGCGCGGGTACAGCACGGGACTGTGCCCTGCGCGGACTGCGCTGCCTGTTACTTGAACGTTATGATATTGCGACCGGTGCGACCGGGCGTAATCACGGCTTATTACACAGCGGCGCCCGTTATGCAGTGACGGATGGTGAATCTGCCCGCGAATGTATTGAAGAGAACCAAATTCTTCGGCGGATCGCCCGGCACTGTATTGAGCCTACCGACGGTCTGTTTATCACCTTGCCGGAAGACGATCTTGGCTGGCAGGCGCAGTTTATTACCGCTTGTCAGCAGGCTGGGATTGGCGCGCAGGCGCTGGATCCGCAGGAAGCGCTGCGGCTGGAACCCGCAGCAAACCCGACACTGATTGGCGCGGTGCGCGTGCCGGATGGCTCTGTAGATCCTTTTCGCCTGACAGCGGCCAACATGATTGATGCCTGTGAGCACGGCGCGGAAGTGTTGACCTATCATGAGGTCATCGGGCTGATTCGTCAGGGTGACCGTATTACCGGCGTGCGCGTTTTCGACCATAAAAAAGGTGTAGAAACAGAAATATACGCGCAGGTGGTGGTTAATGCTGGCGGTATCTGGGGGCAGCACATTGCAGAATATGCCGATCTGCGCGTGCGCATGTTCCCGGCAAAGGGCGCGCTGCTGATTCTTGGGCACCGCATCAACAACATGGTGATCAACCGTTGTCGCAAACCGGCAGATGCCGACATTCTGGTGCCGGGCGATACCATTTCGCTGATTGGCACCACCTCAACCCACATCGACTACGATCAGATCGACAATATGCTGGTGACGCCTGCTGAAGTGGAAACGCTGATGCGGGAAGGTTCGATGCTGGCTCCCTCTCTGGCAAGTACGCGAATTCTACGCGCCTATGCGGGCGTCCGACCGCTGGTTGCCAACGATAGCGATCCCAGCGGGCGTAGCGTGAGTCGCGGCATTGTGCTGCTCGACCATGCTAGCCGCGACGGGCTGGAAGGTTTTATTACCATCACTGGCGGCAAGCTGATGACCTATCGCCTGATGGCGGAATGGGTGACGGACGCTATCTGCAAAAAGCTGAGTCATGACGTCGCCTGTTCGACGGCGCAGACGCCGTTACCCGGTTCTGAATCGCTGAATGAAGTGAAAACCGCCCCCCACGCTCTGTCAGCGTATCCCGCGGCAAAACCGCTCTCTGCGCCGCTACGTGGTTCGGCGATCTATCGCCACGGTGAACGCGCTGGGCGAATGCTGTCCGGTGAACGTCTGGACCGCAGTCTGGTGTGCGAATGTGAGGCCGTGACGGCGGGAGAAGTGCGCTACGCCGTGGAATCGTTGCAGGTTAATAACCTGATTGATTTACGTCGGCGTACTCGTGTTGGCATGGGCACCTGTCAGGGGGAGCTGTGCGCCTGCCGTGCGGCAGGTCTGCTGTGCCGTCTGGGCACCGCGACGCCGGAGCAGTCGCTTACGCAGCTCAGCCAGTTTTTGAACGAACGCTGGAAAGGCATTCGCCCCATCGCGTGGGGTAATGCGCTGCGCGAAAGCGAGTTTACCAGCTGGATTTATCAGGGATTGTGCGGCTTGACAGCCAGCGACAGTCAGGAGGATCGTCATGCGCTATGACGTTGTGATTATTGGCGGCGGACTGGCAGGGCTGACCTGCGGTATCCGCTTGGCAGAACAGGGAAAACGCTGCGCGATTGTCAGCGCTGGGCAGAATGCACTGCACTTTTCTTCCGGTGCGCTGGATTTGCTTTCTCATCTCCCTGACGGGCAGCCCGTTAGCCAGGCGCTCGATGCGCTGGACGAGCTGGCGCGTCAGGCACCTCATCACCCTTATTCTCGTATGGGGGCGTCGGCAGTTGCCGCACTGTTACCACAGGTTGAGGCGTTGTTGGAACGCAGCAATATCTCCCTGTTGGGCAATCATCAGCAGAACCACTGGCGTATGACGCCGTTAGGTAAGTTTCGTGCATGCTGGCTAAGCCCGGTTGACGGTGTCACGCGTGGCCTGCCGAATTCCCATTTTGGTGACAATCCGCTCATTGCCGGTATTGAGGGCTTTCTGGATTTTCAGTCCCGAATTGTGGCTGGCAGGCTTCAGACGCAGGGTATCGCGGCACGTAGTGATGAACTCAAACTGCCCGTGCTGGATCGGTTGCGTCAAAACCCTAGCGAATTCCGCGCGGTAAATATTGCCCGCGTGCTGGATCGACCAGAAAACCGCGCGGCGCTGGTGGAAGAGCTATCGCTTCTGGCTAACGGTAACGATGCCATCATCATGCCAGCCTGTCTGGGATTGGACAGCCCTGAGATCGTGCGTGAACTCGCTGCTGCGTTAGGTAAACCGGTGCTGCTGTTACCGACATTACCGCCGTCAGTACTCGGGTTACGTTTGCATCAGGCACTGTCACAGCGTTTTCGCCAATTGGGTGGCATGGTGATGCCGGGCGATCGCGCGGTGCGTGCTTCGCTGTCTCCGCAAGAAATTGCGATTCATAGCCACCATCACCGCGATATTCCGCTGCGTGCGAAACACGCGGTGCTGGCGAGCGGTAGCTTCTTCAGTAACGGGCTAGTGACACAGTTCGATCGGGTAACTGAACCGGTCTTTGGGCTAGACATTCGGTTTGCTGAGCAGCGCGAGGGCTGGAGCCAGCAGGATGTGTTTGCACCGCAGCCCTATATGCAATTTGGTGCGATCGTCGATGAACACCTGCATCCGCGTATCGCGGGTGAGACGGTCAACAATCTGTACGCGATTGGCGCAGTGCTGGAAGGTTTCGACCCGATTGTGCAGGGATGTGGGGCTGGCGTTTCCTTACTCAGCGCGCTCCATGTTGCCGAACAGATCCTGAAGGAGGGCAACCCATGAGCCTGCTTAGCGATAACAGTTTTGAAGATTGCATTAAATGTACGGTCTGTACCACGTATTGTCCGGTTTCGCGCGTGAATCCGCTTTACCCTGGCCCGAAACAGGCTGGGCCGGACGGTGAACGCCTGCGCCGCAAAGATCCAGCGCTGTACGACGATGCGCTGAAATACTGCACCAACTGCAAACGCTGTGAGGTCGCGTGCCCATCGGATGTCAAAATTGGCGACATTATTCAGCGTGCAAAAGCGACGCACAGTAATCATAAGCCAACGTTGCGCGACGCGATTCTGAGCCATACCGACTTCATGGGATCGATTGCCACGCCGTTTGCGCCGCTGGTCAATACGGCTACCAGCCTGAAACCGGTGCGCCAACTGCTGGATAAGGCGTTGAAAATCGACCATCGTCGCCAACTGCCGAAATACTCGTTCGGTACCTTTCGGCGCTGGTATCGTCAGCAGGCAGCAAAGCAGCAGGCTTATGATGAGCAAGTCGCTTATTTCCACGGCTGTTATGTGAACTACAACCATCCACAATTGGGTAAGGATCTGGTTCAGGTCTTTAATGCGATGGGCATTGGCGTTCAGTTGCTGAATAAAGAGAAATGCTGTGGTGTGCCGCTGATCGCCAATGGTTTTCACGACAAAGCCAGAAAGCAGGCGCACGCGAATATCAAATCACTGGATGAGGCGATCAATCAGAAATCCTTGCCCGTAGTCGCGACGTCATCCAGCTGTACGTTCACGCTGCGGGACGAGTATCCACATCTGCTGGGTGTGGACAACGGCCACGTGCGTGATGGTATCGAACTGGTGACGCGTCAGCTCTATCGCCTGCTGGAAGAAGAAGGGCGAACGCTACCTCTGCGTAAATTGCCGCTGCGGGTGGCATATCACACACCTTGCCACTTGGAACGGATGGGCTGGACGGCGTATACCCTAGCGCTGCTGCAACGTATCCCCGGTCTTGAACTGGTAATGCTGGATTCCCAGTGCTGCGGTATTGCGGGTACTTACGGCTTCAAGAAAGAGAATTATGCCACGTCGCAGGGCATTGGCGCTCCGCTGTTCCAGCAGATTGAAGAGAGCGGCGTCGATATCGTGGTGACGGACTGCGAAACCTGTAAATGGCAGATTGAGATGTCGACCAGCAAACGGTGTGAGCACCCGATCACGCTGCTGGCGAGGTCATTAGCGCAGCCAGAGTAAACCGCAAAAAAGGAAGCAAAAACGGGGCGTTCCTGCGTCCGTATTGAGAATAAGAATTTATCGCAAAAAGCACTTTACAAGTGCGAATGATAATGATTATTATTGCTGTGCGTTCTGGGGAACGATGTCATGTACCTGTGTTAATGATGAATTGTTTAACGATGATTTGTTAAGGGTGTTCACGACGATCCGGCTTCCCTGTGAAGGCACGACATTGCTCACATTGCTTCCAGTATTATTTAGCCAGCTCGGGTGCTGGCTTTTTTTTGCCTGTCGAACAACGCCCCCAGACAGACAACCCTGCTTTGATCTTCCGAAACCCCTTGCCTTGATTCCATCGCTATCAATTATTCTCTGGTGTCGAACCGATACATCGTGCTGGCGATTGCCCTGCTGCGCGATTATTGATGATACTGTCTTGGAAAAATGGACTGGTGTCGCTTCGGCATAGACATCTATTGATAAAAGGGAAACGGTGTATGGATATCTGCATGAGTAGGAAAAAAAGTGTATTTGTCTTAATAATGATGTTGTTGAGTCTGTTTTTAGGCGGACTAACTGTGAGCCACGCTGCGGCGAATGATAAAGCGTTCCTGCACCCAGGTATGCTTTATACGCAAGCCGATTTGGAGCGGATGAAGGCAGGGGTCAATAATAAGCAGGAACCTTGGTACCCAGATTGGCAACTGCTGCAATCTCACTATTTGGCAGGCTCCACTTATTCGGTCACGTCTAAAGCGGTGGTATACCGAAACGACCCCACAAATGGAAGTGCGGGAAATGGCGAATTACAGAATAGTGCTTCAGCCGCATTGTCCCTCGCAATTGAATGGGCGATTACCAAAAATCCCGCTTATGCTAATGCGGCGATAAAAATTCTTAACGGCTGGTCAGCAACATTAACGGAAATTAAGGGCAACGACGCACAACTTGCCGCCAGCCTTTATGGCTATAAATTGCTTAATGCGGCTGAAATTTTACGCTATAGCGGCAGCGGTTGGTCATCGGCTGATATTGCGCAGTTTAGTAAAATGATGACCAACGTATTTTACCCATTAACCAAAACGTATGGTCAGGTGAATGGCGGTTGGGCGAATGGCAATTGGGATGCAGCCGACACGGTATTTAACTTGAGCTTAGGTGTCTGGCTGAGCGATTCTGAAATATATGACAATGCCGTAACTTACTTTAAACAGGGTGAAGGCAACGGTTCGGTTATCCATTATGTACAAAATGATAATGGGCAACTGCAGGAGAGTGGTCGGGATCAGGCGCATGCGCAAGGGGGGTTAGGCTTATTAGTGATGGCCGCACAGATTGGCTATAACCAGCGTCAATATCACACTAATGGCGCAGAGATGGTGAGCTACCCGAATAATAGCTATCCACTCGTTAAGGCGGCGGAGTATACAGCGAAATATAACTTGGGATATACGGTTCCCTATACGCCGATTCCTGGTAAAGGTTATACGCTTGCTGATATGGGAAAAGGACGTTCATGGATCTCCGGCCTGACTATCTCTTCTGCGTTTCGTGGCGAGTTCAGACCAATATATCGGGGGATTCTCAGCTTATTTACTGCTGCCGGCGTTGCTGAAACCAAGCTACCGTACACGAAAGAAGTCATTAGCCGTATGCCGATAGGGAAATTCTATTTTGACCATCCTTCCTATGAAGGATTAATTAATGCCATGAATTCTTCTTCATCAAGCAATATGTATATTGTGTTGCAGTCCGTCAGTAAATCTCTGAATAAGGATAACACGGGAACGCTGGCTGCCGTCACCGGTGCTTCCGCGCCAATTGCCGTGAATGGGGTCAATCCGTCGGTAAATAGTGGGATTCAGGCTGTTTACATTAATCAGAATAGATTCGCTTTTCGTTCGATACAGACGGGTAAATATATTTCTGTCTCCTCTGATGGGCGTTTATTTGCGTCTGCTGACAATGTGACCGACAGCGAGTCATTTATTTATACCGATTCTGGTAATGGCAACGGTACATTGCTTGCTCTGTCTAATCGTCGCTATGTTGTAATGAATGCGGATACCTATCAACTTTCAGCGACCGGAACCAGCGTTAACAATGATAATGGTCGGTGGACTATGTTATATCCCGACCCGACAGCGGTAGGTGTTGTTAAGTAATCATCAAACACGGAACTGGAGTTAATCTTTGGTTCCGTGCGAAATTGTTCCATATACAATTTTTCCATACAAATGAATGAGTGTGTGTTGTACCCCATTCCCCAATGCAGCATCCCGTTCTGATTTTTCGAACAGAGCGGTGAGTTTTTTGCGCTATCTTATTTTCCGCTGCCCGTTACACTTTCCTTATCAGAAACGCAGGAGGAAAGAACATGATCTATTTACGTCAAGCGCAAGATCGCGGACATGCTAATCACGGCTGGCTCGACAGCTGGCATACATTCTCATTCGCCGATTATTACGATCCTGATTTTATGGGATTCTCAGCACTGCGCGTTATTAACGAAGACTTTATCGAAGGTGGTCAGGGCTTTGGCACGCACCCGCATAAAGATATGGAAATTCTGACCTATGTTTTATCCGGTGCGGTTGAGCATCAGGACAGCATGGGAAATAAAGAGCAGGTGCCAGCGGGCGAATTCCAGATTATGAGCGCGGGAACGGGCATTCGTCACTCTGAGTACAATGCCAGCAAGGATGAACAGTTGCACCTGTATCAAATCTGGATTATCCCGGAAAAAACCGGGCTGACGCCGCGCTACGAGCAGAAGCGTTTTGATGTGCTTCAAGGTCGCCAACTGGTGCTCTCTCCAGATGCGCGTGAAGGCTCTCTGAAAGTCTTTCAGGACATGACGCTGTGGCGCTGGGCGCTGAAAGCGCAGGAACAGGCGGAGTATCAGATTCCGGCCGATCGTCGCGTTTGGGTTCAAGTGGTGCGTGGTAGTGTAGAGATTAACGGCCAGAAAGCCGAAACCAGTGATGCATTTGCGGTCTGGGATGAAACGGCTATTTCCGTACACGCCAGCGAAGACAGTGAAATTCTGTTGTTTGATTTACCGCCGGTATAACGACGGCGAAGGAATAACGGATAAGCCCGCGTAGGAAAGAACGCGGGCTTTTTATTCTCTTAAAAGCTTCACGCTATCCTTTAGATTCTGTCCCTTTGCCTTTACTTTCTTTACGTTTTTTTTGCTAGACTTAGGGCACTGTTTTTCAGACGCTTTTAGTCGATGATGAAGAAAAAAAGACCCGTTCTCCAGGATGTTGCCGATCGCGTTGGGATTACCAAAATGACGGTAAGCCGCTATTTGCGTAATCCCGCTCAGGTGTCAGCCGCGTTGCAGGAAAAGATCGCCATTGCGTTGGATGAGCTGGGCTACATCCCTAATCTCGCACCCAATATGCTCGCCAGCTCGACCAGTCGGGCGATTGGCGTACTGCTGCCATCATTAACCAATCAGGTTTTCGCCGAGGTACTGCGTGGGATTGAACGCACGGCAGAAGCGCACGGTTACCAGACCATGCTGGCGCACTATGGCTACCATCCTGACAAAGAAGAGCAGCGTCTGACCTCACTGCTGTCGTATCACATTGACGGGCTTATTCTGGCTGAGCGCACCCACACGCCGCGAACGCGTCAGATGCTGGACGTCGCCGGTATTCCGGTGGTGGAGCTGATGGATTCCGTTTCACCCTGTCTGGATATGGCTGTCGGATTTGATAACGTCGAAGCCGCGCGACAGATGACGTTGCGTATGGTCGCACTGGGGCATCGTCATATTGTCTATCTCGGCGCGCGACAGGATGAGCGTACGATTATGCGCTGTCGCGGCTACGAGCAGGCGATGTGGGAAAGCAATCTCAAAAGTTATTGCGTGATGAGTGAGCGGGCCTCTTCCTATTCACTTGGCGGTGAGCTACTGCGGCAGACGCAGGCGGAATACCCGCAGGTCGATAGCGTGTTTTGCACCAATGACGACTTAGCCGTCGGCGCGATGTTTGAATGCCAGCGGCAGGGGCTACGCGTGCCGGAAGACATCGGCGTCGCTGGTTTCCACGGGCACGATATCGGGCAGGCGATGGTGCCGAAGCTGGCTAGCGTACTGACGCCGCGTGAACACATGGGACGCGTCGGCACCGAGCGCCTGCTGGCCCGCCTGCGAGGCGAGCCGGTGGAGCTGGAAATGGTCGATGTCGGCTTTACCGTGCTGGACGGCGAAAGCCTCTAAGCCTTGGCGTTAGCCTGCTGCGCGCAGTGCTTCAACGCAGCGCTGCACCACATCTTCTCGAGTGCCGTCAATATCGACCTTCAGGACATCCGGCTCATCGCTGCCCGGTTCTTCCAGCGCATCGAACTGGCTTTTCAGCAGGTCTGTCGGCATGAAGTGTCCTGCTCTGGCTTTGTGACGCTCCAGAACCAGTTCAAAGCTGCCTTTCAAATAGATAAACACCATCTTTTCGTTCCCTTCGCGCAGGCGGTCGCGGTAGCGCTTTTTCAGCGCGGAACAGACGATGATGCCAGTCTCGTTTTTGTGCGCCAGGCTGTAGGCGACATCGCTGAGCCGCTCCAGCCACGGTGCGCGGTCGTCATCATTCAACGGCGTACCGCTGCCCATTTTCTGGATATTGGCGCGCGGGTGCAGATCGTCGCCATCAATAAATTTTGCCTGAATGGCGCGGCCAAGTTCAGCGCCAACTGAGGATTTTCCACTGCCTGATACGCCCATCAGAATAATGCTTCGACCTGACATAATTTGATCTCTATCGCAAACTGTAAATTAAATGATACTTAATGGTTCCAGACTTTAACATGTTACCCGTATCATGTTACCGGTATCAAATGATGATGTGATACACCTCACAAACAATCAGCCAATCCAGACTGGGTGCCCTAAAGAGATTATTAACGATGACAGAAATAACATCCGCTTATAGCGCCAGTGTGCTATTAACCATTGCCGCAGGTTCGGTCGCACTGTTACTGGTGCTGATTATGCGCTTCCGTGTCCACGCATTCCTAGCGTTGACGCTGGTGAGTTTGATCACGGCGCTGGCGACAAAAACGCCTTTCGAGAAACTCGTTCCTACGTTGCTCAGTGGTTTCGGCAGCACGTTGGCATCTGTTGCCCTGTTGGTTGGTCTGGGGGCAATGATTGGCCGCCTGTTGGAAGTTACCGGTGGTGCGAATGTGCTGGCGGATACGCTAATTAATAAATTTGGTGAGAAACGCGCGCCTTTCGCGCTGGGTCTTGCCTCTCTGCTGTTCGGCTTCCCGATCTTTTTCGACGCTGGGCTGATCGTGATGTTGCCGATTATTTTCAGCGTGGCGAAACGCTTTGGCGGTTCAACGTTGACCTATGCGTTCCCAGCGGCGGGTGCCTTTGCCGTTATGCACGCCTTGCTGCCGCCACATCCCGGCCCGGTTGCTGCCAGTGAATTGCTGGGTGCCAACATTGGTCTGCTGGTGTTGGTGGGTGCCGTGATTGCTTTCCCCACCTGGTATTTTGGCGGTTATCTGTTCGGCCTGTGGGCGGGTAAAAAATTCCATTTACCGTTGCCGTCAACCTTCCTGACTGAAGTCAAAGCGGATGAGCAGCATACGCCGCCTCCGTTCAGTGTGGTGATGTGGGTGCTGTTGCTGCCGCTGATCCTGATTTTCCTCGATACGGGATTGAACACCCTGACGGTAATGGGCGTCATCAGTGGTGATAGCAGTCTGGTGCAGTTCCTGCGAATGCTGGGGAAAACGCCGGTTGCGCTGCTGATTACCGTCTTGTTTGCCATGATTATGTTTAGCGGCCAGCATAGCCGTAGACACCTTGAGAAGATCTGTGAAGGCGCACTGGGGCCAGTTTGCTCGATTATTTTGGTAACCGGTGCGGGCGGTATGTTCGGTGGTGTTCTACGTTCTAGCGGTATTGGCGACGCGCTGTCTGGCGTGTTGGCAGATACCGGTATGCCAGTGATTGTGGCCGCGTTTGTGGTCTCTGCGGCACTGCGTGTCGCGCAGGGCTCGGCAACGGTGGCATTGACGACCACAGCGGCGCTGATGGCGCCTGCGGTTGCGGCGACCCCTGGCCTGAGCCAGTTCGATCTCTGCTTTATTGTGGTGGCGATTGCGGGTGGTGCGACCGTGCTGTCGCATGTGAATGACTCAGGCTTCTGGCTGGTTGGCCGTTTCCTCGAAATGGATGAGAAAACGACTCTGAAAACCTGGACGGTGATGGAAACGCTGCTCGGCACCATCGCGTTCCTGATCGCGTTAGTGGGGAGTATTTTCCTCTAATGTGTTTAACCCTCCTTGTACAAGGGAAGGGTTTGACATTAATCCGGCGTAAAAATTATGCAGCGGTGATCATGAGCACCGAGTGAGCGACAGGACGTCGCGAAAGCCAGTGCCGCGTATGGAACGCGTCACTGGCGGCTCGAAGGGGGGTCATGAACGCCGATGGCACCGCGTAGCGGTATGATTTAGCCGGAAGCCTGGGTTCGCAGGGCGGCGGCGACTGAGCGCCCTGCGTCGGGCGCGTGCTACGGGGTAGCATGGAAATTGCGGTATTATCGCGCACGAAACCGTCTCTTAGTCGGCATAAAAATGTGACTAAGACACTGGGGGTAACGACGCCTATAACTTCATATAAGCACGTATGCCGTCGAGGAACATCTGCGTCGATAGCATCACCAGAATCAGGCCCATCAATTTCTCCAGCGCGCTCACGCCTTTCTCACCCAGCAACCGCAAGAACAAATCAGACATCAGCAGGATGATGAAAGAGATCGTCCAGGCGATAAACAGCGCCAGCGTCAGGTGAGATAACTGATTGGGATACTGGTGGGAAAGCAGCATCAGCGCTGCCAGAATCGACGGCCCCGCCACCAGTGGAATCGCCATTGGCACCAGAAACGGTTCTTCTCCGGCTGGCAATCCGCTGCTGTTGCCTTCCTGCGAGGGAAAAATCATCCGAATCGCGATGAGGAACAGCACGATACCGCCGGAAATAGACACGGTTTCGGTGCGCAGATTCAGGAACGCCAGAATGTGTTCACCGGCGAACAGGAAAATCAGCATTAGCCCGAGTGCAATCAGCATTTCGCGGATCAGAACCACACGTCGGCGTTTAGGGTCGAGGTGCTTGAGTACGGACATGAAAATCGGCAGGTTGCCGAGTGGGTCCATTATGAGCAACAGTAGTACCGTTGCGGAGATCATTTCTGTCATGTTGGTTCTTTACTCCCAAAACCGTGTTTCCTGACCGGGGCCATCTTTATGGACTGGCCAACGTTATTATCCTGTGTCAGGTTGATGATATTAGAATGACTGCTGAAAAATGCCGTACTATCGAATAAATTCACTTGCGACTTTATGTACATTTTGTAAGGTTGAACGACACGATAATTTACAGGTTTACGACACGACACGCGCAGCCTCTGCGGCAGATCACTGAGTCAGCAATAACTAAGCGCTATCGACGTTAGCCAGAATTCTTTTTGTTACCCCCAAAGCAGGACAGTTACCATGAAAAATGTTGGTTTTATTGGCTGGCGCGGTATGGTCGGCTCGGTTCTCATGCAGCGCATGGTCGAAGAACGCGACTTTGATGTGATTCACCCGGTATTCTTTTCGACTTCTCAGCATGGCGAACCCGCACCTGCGCTGGGCGGCCATCAAGGCGTGTTGCAGGATGCTTATAATATCGAAGCATTGCGCGCGCTGGACATCATCATTACCTGTCAGGGCGGCGATTATACCAATGAAGTGTACCCAAAGCTGCGTGAAAGTGGCTGGCAGGGTTATTGGATCGATGCCGCATCCTCACTGCGTATGAAAGATGATGCGATTATTATTCTGGATCCGGTGAACCACGGGGTGATTCAACAGGGTCTGGATAAAGGTATCAAAACCTTTGCAGGCGGTAACTGTACCGTCAGCCTGATGCTGATGTCATTGGGCGGCCTGTTTGCTAACAATTTAGTGGAGTGGGTTTCTGCTGCGACGTATCAGGCGGCTTCTGGCGGCGGTGCGCGTCACATGCGTGAACTGCTGGCTCAGATGGGCGCCCTGCACGGCGAAGTTGCGAAAGAGCTGCAAGACCCGGCTTCTGCGATTCTGGATATCGAACGTAAAGTGACAGCGCTGACCCGTAGCGGTTCGCTGCCGACCGATAACTTCGGCGTACCGTTGGCAGGTAGCTTGATTCCGTGGATCGACAAACAGCTGGATAACGGCCAGAGTCGCGAAGAGTGGAAAGGTCAGGCGGAAACTAACAAGATTCTGAGCACCAGCAGCGTCATTCCTGTTGATGGTCTCTGCGTGCGCGTCGGCGCACTGCGCTGCCACAGCCAGGCGTTCACCATCAAACTGAAAAAAGACGTCGCGCTGCCGGAAATCGAACAACTGCTGGCAACCCACAACGACTGGGTGAAAGTGGTCCCGAACGATCGCGATATTACTATGCGTGAACTGACGCCTGCTGCGGTAACGGGCACGCTTTCTACGCCGGTCGGTCGTCTGCGTAAGCTGAACATGGGGCCGGAATACCTGTCCGCCTTCACAGTCGGCGATCAGCTGCTGTGGGGAGCCGCTGAACCGCTGCGCCGTATGCTGCGCATCCTGCTGTAGTTATCTTGCTATAGTTCTCCTGCTTTCTGGCGCGACATCGATTGGTGTTGCGCCTGTTTCATACTCAGGTCATATCGAGAACATCAACGAATGCATACCAACAGTGAACAAGATATGTCACGAGTATTGACATGGAAAAATCAGCAATTTGTTGTTACGACGAATAATGATCTACTGGATATTCATGCCATACATTGTTATTTAACGCGTTCAAGTTGGGCAGAAGGCATTGATATCGATACGGTTCGGGAATCTATCACTAACAGCCTTAATTTCGGTTTATTTACTGACGATAAGCAGATTGGGTTGGCGCGAGTCGTGACAGATTTTGCGACTTTCGGTTATCTCTGTGATGTTTATATACTGGAAGAATATCAGCAGCAAAAGTTGGGAAGCTGGTTAATGGAATGCTGCCTCGACCACCCAGTACTTAAGCGGCTGCGACGTATTATGCTACTAACATCAACTGCGCCATGGCTCTATGAAAAAGCAGGATATTCTCCGATTAACAAAGAAAACTATGTCTGGACGATTGCGCGTCCCGATATATATCAGTCGAAGATACATCCGGCTTGAGTCACCCGTCAGACTAAGCGTCGTCTCCTGCTTTCAGGCTGTTTTCATTTGCCTGATTTTATTCTGACGACCTGACATGTTTATCCACCTCGTCATGCCACGCTATCCAGTTTTTCCAATGCCTTGCGCGCTGAAATCAGCGGGACGCGTACTTCTACCCGGGTGAATTTATCTGTTTCGCTGACTACTGTGATGCCATAACGGTTGCCGTAGCGCGCTTTAATTCGGCGGTCGACCAGATTCATGCCTAGCCCATCGCCACCGCTGCGGGGCTGATAGGTGCCAGCATTATCTTCCACTGACAGTTCCAGCGTGTTGGCGTGCAGACGCCCGCTAATATGGATATGCCCGTGTTCAATCATCTGCGAAGTACCGTGCTTAATCGCATTTTCGACAATCGGTTGCAGGGAAAATGCCGGTAGTCGCGCCTCACGTAGCGCCTCCGGCAGCGAGATTTCTACCGTCAGGTGATCGGCAAAGCGCGCTTTTTCGATTTCCAGATAGGCATTAACGTGCTCCAGCTCGTCATTGAGCGACACTTCATCGTTGCTGCGCTTGAGGTTTTTACGGAAAAACGTCGACAGGGATAGCACCAACTGGCGGGCGTGATCGGGGTTGCGTCGTATCACGGCGGACAGCGTATTCAGTGCGTTAAACAGAAAATGCGGGTTGACCTGTGCGTGCAGCAGCTTGATTTCCGACTGCGCCAGCAGCTGTTTCTGTTGTTCAAAACGGCCTGTCAGAATCTGAGCGGAAAGCAGGTGGGCGATCCCTTCTCCCAGCGTACGGTTAATGCTGGAAAATAGCTTATTCTTGGGCTCATAAAGCTTGATCGTGCCGACAACGCGCTGATCTTCGCCGCGTAGCGGGATCACCAGCGTGGAGCCGAGTTTGCAGTGTGATGACACCGAACAGGTATAAGACACCTCGTTACCGTCGGCGTACACCACCTGATTATTGTCTATCGCCCGTCGCGTGTGTGATGACGTGATGGGCGCACCGACGTTGTGGTGGTCATCACCCAACCCAATGAAGGCCAGCAGTTTGTCGCGATCGGTAATCGCTACAGCACCGACACCCAGTTCTTCATACAAAATACGGGCAACGCGCATACTGTTTTGCGGATTGAACCCCTGGCGCAACGCCCCTTCGGCGCGAGCCGCGATTTGCAACGCTTTTGCGGAAAATGCGGAGGTGTATTTTTCAAAAATGGCGCGCCTGTCGAGCAGGATGCGCATGAACATAGCGGAACCGATGGTATTGGTGATCATCATCGGTAGCGCAATATCCCTCACCAGTTCAACGGCGTTATCAAACGGTCTAGCAACCAGCAGAATAATCGCCATTTGTAGTATCTCCGCAACCAGCGCAGTCAGGCCAACGACGAGGGGCTTAAAAAGCAGATCGATACGGTTACGGCGTGCCAGATAACGATGCAGCAGCCCACCGAGCAGACCTTCGGCAATGGTCGATAGCATACAGGCCAGCGCTGTCATACCGCCCATCGAATAGCGGTGTAACCCGCCAGTCAACCCGACAAGAAAGCCAACGGAAGGGCCGCCCAACATACCGCCGAGCACTGCGCCCGTCGCGCGGGTATTGGCAATGGAATCGTCTATATGCAGGCCGAAGTAGGTTCCCATAATGCAAAACACGGAAAAAACCAGATAGCAGACCAGCTTGTGTGGCAGGCGGATGGTGACCTGCATCAGCGGGATAAACAGCGGTGTTTTACTGAGCAGATAGGCGATAACCAGATAAACACACATCTGCTGTAACAGGGAAAGAATCAGATCAACCTGGCTAACCATGGACGGGGTCTCAACATACACAATCGCCAAATTGTACTGCTTTTTGCTAGCGGACGAATCGATCTTTAAACAAAAGATGCTAATTATCCCGCGTCATAACTTATTCATATAAATATAAACGGAAAAATTTCATCAGTTCTCAGATATTTCTCCGTTCTTTGACTACGCTAAATTAGGGCGCGTTGTTCAAGAACTCTTTCATAGTATTCATTATTTTTACACGTCGCCGTTATTCATTAGCAAGCTAATAACTCATTATTTTTATTGGATTTTTGTTAAAAATAAGTGACGGAAGAATATAAACGCAACGTGATGCGTTTTTTATATAGCTTATTTATTTAATTCAAATGGTTAATCAGAGGATGGATACCATGTCAGCATTTTCTGAGGCGATTAATTCACTTATTTCCGGGCATTATGCCGATCCGTTTTCGCTGTTAGGTATGCATCATTCCTCCAAAGGCCTTGAAGTTCGAGCGTTGCTGCCGGATGCGGAGGCCGCCTGGGTTGTTGATGCCAGCAATGGACAAAAAATCGTCGAGCTGGAACGTGTCGATGGACGCGGTTTTTTTTGTGGTCTTGTGCCGCGTCGGAAACACGCTTTTCACTACCAGTTGGCTGTGACCTGGCGTGAAGAAACCTGGGTGATTGAAGATCCTTACCGTTTTGGCCCGCTGTTGCAGGATATGGATATTTGGCTTTTAGCCGAAGGTACCCACCTGCGACCTTACGAGCGACTAGGTGCACATCTGGAAACGCTGGATGGCGTTGAGGGCACGCGCTTTGCCGTCTGGGCACCGAATGCTCAACGTGTTTCGGTGGTGGGGCAGTTCAACTTCTGGGATGGCCGACGTCACCCGATGCGGTTACGCAAGGAAAACGGCATTTGGGAGCTATTTCTGCCCGATGTGAAAGCGGGACAGCTCTACAAATATGAAATGATCGACAGCCACGGTAGCGTCCGGTTGAAGGCCGATCCGTATGCGTTTGAAGCGCAAATGCGCCCAGATACTGCATCGCTGATTACGCCGCTGCCTGAGAAAGTCCCAACCAATGAGGCTCGTCGCGAGGCGAATAGCCTGCGCTCTCCTATCTCTATTTATGAAGTCCACCTCGGTTCCTGGCGGCGGCATACGGATAACAATTTCTGGCTGAGCTATCAGGAACTGGCGAAGCAACTGATTGATTATGTGCAGTACATGGGCTTCACCCATGTTGAATTGATGCCGATTAACGAACACCCGTTCGATGGCAGTTGGGGTTATCAGCCGCTAGGGCTGTATGCACCAACGCGCCGTTTCGGTACAGCATCAGAGTTTAGAGCGTTTGTTGATGCGCTTCATGGTGCGGGAATCAACGTCTTGCTGGACTGGGTGCCGGGGCATTTTCCCGGCGACGAATACGGCTTGGCACAGTTTGACGGCACCGCGCTCTATGAGTACGCCGATCCGCGCGAAGGCTATCATCAGGACTGGAACACGCTGATTTATAACTATGGCCGCCATGAGGTGCGTAACTATCTGGCGGGTAACGCGCTGTTCTGGATGGAGCGCTATGGCATTGATGGGCTGCGGGTAGACGCTGTGGCCTCCATGATTTATCGCGACTACAGCCGCAGTGAAGGCGAGTGGGTGCCGAATCATTACGGCGGTAAAGAGAACCTCGAAGCCATCGCGTTTCTACGCTACACCAACCACATGCTGGGTCATGCGGCACCCGCTGCGATTACGCTTGCCGAAGAGTCCACTGATTATCCGGGTGTCACGCTGCCGCCCGACTGCAACGGTTTAGGCTTTCACTACAAGTGGAATATGGGCTGGATGCACGACACGCTGACCTATATGCAGCTCGATCCGGTTCACCGCAAATACCATCACGATCTGCTGACATTCGGCATGTTATACGCCTATAGCGAGAATTTTGTACTGCCGCTATCTCACGACGAAGTGGTGCACGGTAAGCGTTCGCTGCTGGATCGCATGCCCGGTGATGTATGGCAGAAATTTGCCAATTTACGTGCCTATTACGGCTTTATGTGGGCCTATCCTGGCAAAAAGCTGCTGTTTATGGGCTGCGAATTTGCGCAAGGGCGTGAGTGGAATCACGACGCCAGTCTGGATTGGCATCTGTTGGATGAACCAGAAGGGTGGCATCGTGGTGTGCAGGCGCTGGTGCGCGATCTTAACCATTACTATCGCCAGCAGCCGTCGCTGTATCAGCTGGATTTTCAGCCGCAGGGCTTTGAATGGCTGGTGGTGGACGATCGGGAAAATTCGGTCTTCGCCTTTATTCGACGCGATGAACAAGGCAATGAAGTGCTGGTGATCAGCAACTTTACGCCTGTGCCACGTTACGGCTATCGGATTGGCATCAACCAGCCCGGCGGCTGGCGTGAAGTCATGAACACCGATTCTGTTCACTACAACGGTAGCGATCAGGGCAATGTCGGGACGATTTATAGCGAGGAGTGGGGTAGTCATCAACGCCAGCACTCCCTTGTTCTGACCATTCCACCGCTCGCCACGCTGTATCTGGTGAAGGAGACGTAAATGGCGGAATTGCAGACGGGTAAGCCGACGCCGCTGGGGGCAAGTTTTGACGGTAACGGCGTGAATTTCGCTCTGTTTTCCGCCGATGCCGAGCGGGTAGAGCTGTGCGTGTTTGATGAGCGTCAGCAGGAACAGCGCATCGTGCTGACCGCGCGCAGCGGCGATATCTGGCACGGCTATCTTCCCGATGCGCAGCCTGGCTTGCGTTACGGTTTCCGGGTCGATGGGCCGTTCGAGCCGTCACAGGGTTTACGTTTCAACCCGCATAAGCTGCTGTTAGACCCGTGCGCCCGCCAGCTTGATGGCTGGGTGGTGGATGACGCTAGCCTGCAAGGCGGAATTGACCAGCGGGATGAACGCGATAGCGCTGAGATTATGGCGAAGTGCGTGGTTACGGTAGAGGATTACGACTGGCAGGATGACCAACATCCACAAACGCCTTGGAACCAGACGGTAATTTATGAGGCGCATGTTCGCGGGTTGACGCAACTGCACCCTGATATTCCCGAAGATATTCGTGGCAGCTATGCGGCGTTGGGTCACCCGGTGATGATTGATTATCTGACATCGCTAGGCATCACCGCGCTGGAACTGCTTCCGGTGCAGCAGCATGCCGATGAACCCCGACTTCAACAGATTGGGCTGCGTAATTACTGGGGCTATAACGTATTGCTGCCGTTTGCGGTGGATAACAGTCTGGCCGCAGGCGATGACGCGCTGAACGAATTCCGAGATGCAGTGAAAGCGCTGCATAGCGCGGGTATTGAGGTCATTCTGGATGTGGTATTCAACCACAGCGCGGAACTGGACGTTGAAGGCCCTACGCTGTGCCAGCGCGGCATCGACAACCGCAGTTATTACTGGCTGGGCGAAAGCGGTGAGTACCACAACTGGACCGGCTGCGGCAATGTGCTGCGCCTGAATCATCCAGCGGTGATCGACTGGGTGATGGACTGCCTGCGCTTCTGGCGCGAGGTCTGCCACGTTGATGGTTTCCGCTTCGATCTGGCAACGGTGCTGGGTCGCACTCCTGACTTTACCGCTGCCGCGCCGCTGCTCTCCGCTATGAAAAACGATAGCCGCTTGCAGGGCTGCAAGCTGATCGCCGAACCGTGGGATATCGGGCATGGCGGCTATCAACTGGGTCAATTTCCGACGCCGTTCGCCGAATGGAGCGACCGTTATCGTGACGATATGCGCCGCTTTTGGCTGCATGGTGACATTTCCCTCGGCGCATTTGCCTGCCGTTTTGCCGCCTCCAGCGACATCTTCCAGCAGCGCGACCGCCTGCCTTACGCCTCGATCAACAAACTGACGGCCCATGACGGCTTTACGTTGCGCGATCTGGTGAGTTTCAACCACAAGCACAACGACGCCAACGGCGAGGGCAACCGCGACGGCACAGACAGTAACTTCAGCAATAACCACGGCACAGAAGGGCTTGAGGCAGACGACGATATCCGTCAACGCCGACTGGCGAGCCAGAAGGCACTGCTGACGACGCTGATTCTGTCGCAGGGAACACCGATGCTGCTGGCGGGTGATGAACTGGGGCATAGCCAGCAGGGTAACAACAACGCTTACTGTCAGGACAACGAATTAACCTGGCTGCATTGGGATCATGCGGATCGTGGCTTACGTGAATTTGTCGCCGGATTGATCCAACTGCGCCGCGCGATCCCGGCGTTACAGCTGGAAACGTGGTGGCAAGAAGGGGACGGCGCGGTGCAGTGGCTGAATAGAGAAGGACAGCCTTTGACGCCGTCGCAGTGGGAGCAGGGGGAGCATCAGCTACAGATTTTGCTTTCTAGTCGTTGGCTTGTGCTGGTTAACGCCAGCCTGCATGCCGGCGCATTCATTTTGCCAGAAGGCCACTGGCAGGTTTCACCGCCGTTTGATGAGACGAACCCGCCTGAGGGCGGAATCTGGCACGGACAAGCGCAGGCGGTAGGCGTCTTGATAAAACAGACCGCCTAAGCGCAAGCCATTAAAAGAATAATCAGGAGATAGCCATGGTGAACAACGACAAGCATGACCCTCTGATGTTGGCAAGACAGCTCCCTTTAAAATCCGTGGCATTAATTTTGGCCGGAGGCCGTGGAACGCGACTGAAAGGGCTAACGGCACTGCGTGCCAAGCCCGCCGTCCACTTTGGCGGCAAGTTTCGCATTATTGATTTCGCGCTCTCTAACTGCCTGAACTCTGGCATCCGCCGCATTGGCGTGATTACGCAATATCAGTCGCATACGCTGGTGCAGCACATTCAGCGCGGCTGGTCGTTTTTGAATGCAGAGATGAATGAATTTGTGGATTTACTCCCCGCGCAGCAGCGCCATTCTACCGATCACTGGTATCGGGGAACGGCGGATGCAGTTTGCCAGAATCTCGACATTATCCGGCGCTACCGTGCGGAGTATGTGGTGATCCTCGCGGGCGATCACATCTACAAGATGGACTACTCACGTATGCTGATTGATCACGTGGAAAAGGGGGCGGAATGTACGGTCGCCTGCTTGCCCGTGCCGCTGGAAGAAGCCAGCGCCTTTGGCGTCATGAGCGTGGACAAACAGCATCGTATCCTCGATTTTTCCGAAAAACCGGATAACCCAACACCGATGCCGGATAACCCGGATATGGCGCTCGCGAGCATGGGGATCTATGTTTTTAATGCGGACTATCTTTATCAATTGCTGGAGGGGGATCGCAACGCGCCGGACTCTAACCACGATTTCGGTCAGGATCTGATCCCGAAGATTGTTTCGCAGCGTTTGGCCTGGGCGCACCCTTTTACCCTGTCGTGCGTGACGTCGGGTGAAGATGAACACCAGTATTGGCGGGATGTCGGCACGCTAGAGGCTTACTGGCGCGCCAATCTCGATCTGGCGTCAGTCACGCCGGAGCTGGATGTGTACGATCGGCACTGGCCGATTCGTTCCGCGATTGAATCGCTGCCGCCAGCCAAATTTGTTCAGGATCGTTCCGGCAGCCATGGCATGACGATGAATTCGCTGGTATCGGGGGGCTGCATTGTCTCCGGTTCGGTTGTCACGCATTCGGTGCTATTCCCGCGTGTGCGGGTCAATTCGTTTTGCAGCATAGATTCGACGGTGATCCTGCCGGATGTCAACGTGGGGCGCTCCTGTCGTTTACGCCGTTGCGTGATCGATCGCGCCTGCCACTTGCCGGAAGGCATGGTGATTGGTGAAAACGCGGAAGAGGATAGCCGCCGTTTTTACCGTTCGGAAGAGGGGATCGTACTGGTCACGCGATCGATGTTGGAAAAGCTATAAACACCATCGGAACAAAACGGGAGTAATAATGCGGGTCTTACATGTTTGTTCAGAGCTATTTCCACTATTAAAAACCGGTGGACTGGCGGATGTGGCTGGTGCGTTACCCGGCGCGCAGATTGCGGCGGGGATGGATGTCCGCGTCATCTTGCCTGCCTTCCCCGATCTGAAAAAAGGCATCGCTAACCTACAGGTCGTGCGTGAGCTGGATACGTTCGCCGGGCACGTGACCTTGCTGTTTGGCCATTTTAACGGCGTCGGTATTTATTTGATTGATGTGCCCGATCTCTATGAACGCGCGGGCAGCCCTTATCACGACCCTGCGCTGTACGCTTATGCCGATAACTACCTGCGGTTCGCGCTACTGGGGTGGATGGGATGTGAAATGGCGTGCGGGCTGGATCACTATTGGCGGCCCGATATTGTGCATGCCCATGATTGGCACGCGGGGCTGACCTGTGCCTATCTGGCGGCGCGTAACCGTCCGGCGAAATCGATCTTCACTGTTCACAACCTTGCCTATCAGGGGTTGTTTGATGCCCGACATATGGAGAATCTCCACTTGCCGAGCGACTTCTTTCAGGTCTACGGGCTAGAGTTTTACGGCCAGATTTCCTACCTCAAAGCGGGGTTGTTCTACGCTGACCATATTACGACCGTGAGCCCGACCTACGCGCATGAAATCACGTTGCCAGCCTATGGTTACGGTATGGAAGGCTTGCTACAGGCGCGTGAAGAGGAAGGGAGGCTGTCCGGTATCCTCAATGGTGTAGACGAGACGATTTGGAATCCGGAGCACGATCCTTTACTCACCAGCCACTACAGCCGCGATGCGCTGGCAAACAAAGCGGAAAACAAACGACGTCTGCAAACGGCGATGGGCTTGAAGGTAGACGAAAAGGCACCGATTTTTGCCATCGTCAGTCGCCTGACCAGCCAGAAAGGGCTCGATATCGCGTTAAGTGCGATACCGGATTTGCTGGAGCAGGGTGGGCAACTGGTGGTGCTGGGTGCAGGGGATGCCGATTTGCAGGAAGGTTTCTTAGCCGCCGCTGCGGAATATCACGGTCAGGTTGGCGTACAGATTGGCTATCACGAAGCCTTCTCGCACCGCATCATTGGCGGGGCGGATGTCATCATGGTGCCCAGCCGATTTGAGCCCTGCGGGCTAACGCAGCTCTACGGCCTGAAATATGGCACGTTGCCACTGGTGCGCCGAACAGGCGGGCTGGCAGATACGGTATCAGACTGTTCGCTAGAGAATCTGGCAGATGGTCTGGCAAGCGGGTTTGTCTTTAACGATTGCAGTGTGGGATCGCTATCCCGCGCGATTCGTCGTGTGTTCGTGTTGTGGTCCCGACCTACGCTATGGCGCTATGTGCAGCGTCAGGCGATGGCGATGGACTTTGGTTGGCAGGTTTCTGCTCAGGCTTATAGTGCGCTATATCAACGCTTGTATACCCACTAGCTTTCTCGCTGCCCGTCATCCGTGTGCAACCTGAAAACGACAGGGTAGGGTAACACTCACTTGGGAATGAATATTATGAACTCGCCGTTTATCTATACTTCACCAACGCTCAGTGTGGAAGCGCTGAAACACTCTATTGCTTACAAGCTCATGTTTAGCGTGGGGAAAGATCCCTCGATTGCGAATAAACATGACTGGCTGAACGCTACGCTGCTGGCCGTGCGCGACCGGATGGTAGAACGTTGGCTGCGATCGAACCGCGCGCAACTTTCGCAAGATGTGCGGCAGGTGTATTACCTGTCGATGGAGTTTTTGCTGGGGCGGACGCTGTCGAACGCGCTGCTGGCGATGGGATTGTATGATGATCTGAAAGCGGCGCTGGATGGTATGGGGCTGGAACTGGACGATCTGCTACAGGAAGAAAATGACCCTGGCTTAGGTAACGGTGGTCTGGGGCGTCTGGCGGCCTGCTTCCTTGATTCGCTGGCGACGATGGCGCTGCCGGGGCGCGGCTACGGTATTCGCTACGAATACGGGATGTTCAAACAGAACATTGTTAATGGCAAACAGGCGGAGTCACCGGATTACTGGTTGGAATACGGTAATGCGTGGGAATTCCCGCGTCACAGCACGCGATACAAAGTGCGCTTCGGCGGTCGAATCCAGCAGGAAGGCAGCAAAATGCGCTGGCTGGAAACGGAAGAGGTTATCGCCTGTGCCTACGACCAAATCATTCCCGGTTTTGATACCGACGCCACCAATACCTTGCGTCTATGGGGTGCGCAGGCCAGTAACGAAATCAATCTGGGTAAATTCAATCAGGGCGACTATTTTGCTGCGGTGGAAGATAAAAACCACTCGGAAAACGTGTCGCGCGTGCTGTATCCCGATGATTCCACCTACTCTGGCCGCGAGCTGCGCCTGCGTCAGGAATACTTTCTGGTTTCCGCCACGGTGCAGGACATTCTCAACCGGCACTGGATGATGCATAAGACCTACGCCAATCTGGCGGAAAAATTTGCTATCCACCTGAATGATACTCACCCAGTACTGGCTATCCCAGAGCTGATGCGTTTGCTGATCGATGAGCATAAATTCAAATGGATAGAGGCGTGGACCGTGGTGAGGAAAGTCTTCTCCTACACCAACCACACGCTGATGCAGGAAGCGCTGGAAACCTGGCCGGTTGATATGCTGGGTAAAATCCTGCCGCGCCATCTGCAATTGATTTTCGAAATTAACGAGCATTTTCTGGAATACGTGCAGAAAGAAATCCCCGATGACAACGAGCTGTTGGCGCGGGTTTCCATCATTGATGAAAACAACGGGCGTAAAATACGCATGGCGTGGCTGGCCGTAGTTGCCAGCCATAAGGTGAACGGCGTATCGGAGCTGCATTCGGATCTGATGGTGCAGTCTCTGTTTGCTGATTTCGCCCGTCTCTTCCCTAACCGGTTCTGCAATAAAACCAACGGTGTGACGCCGCGGCGCTGGCTGGCGCTGGCCAACCCGTCGCTCTCCAAGCTGCTGGATGACACCATTGGGCAGACCTGGCGTACCGATCTGAGCCAATTGAGCGAACTGAAACAGCACATCGATTATCCGGCATTTGTGCAGAAAATCCGCAAGGTGAAGCTAAAGAACAAAGTGCGTTTAGCGACCTATATGGCGGAAAATCTGAATATTGTGGTTAATCCAGAATCACTGTTTGATGTGCAGATTAAGCGTATTCACGAATACAAACGGCAACTGCTGAACGTGTTACACGTCATCACACTCTATAACCGCATTAAGGATGACCCAGAGGTTGAGCGTGTATCGCGCGTCGTCATCTTTGCGGGCAAGGCGGCATCGGCCTATTACATGGCGAAGCACATTATTAACTTGATCAACGACGTTGCGAAGGTGATCAACAACGATCTGACACTGCACGAGCGGCTGAAAGTCGTCTTCATTCCTAACTATAGCGTGAGCCTGGCACAGCTGATCATTCCGGCGGCGGATCTTTCTGAACAGATCTCGCTGGCGGGAACGGAAGCGTCTGGGACCAGTAACATGAAGTTTGCACTGAACGGCGCGCTGACGATCGGCACGTTGGATGGGGCGAATGTCGAAATGCTGGAACATATCGGCGAAGAGAATATGTTTATCTTCGGCAACACGGCCGATCAGGTCGAAGCGCTACGCCAGAACGGCTATAACCCACGGCAATATTACGATCAGGATGAAGAGCTACACCGTGTGCTGACGCAAATCACCACGGGTGTCTTCAGCCCTGATGATAGCCGACGCTACAGCGATCTGTTTGATTCACTGGTGAATTTTGGCGATTACTACCAGCTATTGGCAGACTATCGCAGCTATGTGGATACGCAGGATCGGGTTGATGAGCTGTATCAGAACAAAGACGAGTGGGCGCGCTGTGCTGTCCAGAATATTGCCAGCATGGGCTATTTCTCGTCTGACCGCACCATCGGCGAATATGCAGAAGATATTTGGAATATCAAACCGATACGGTTGTGATTGCGCGTTGATGATATGAAAAAGCGCCGTAGGCAAAACCTACGGCGCTTTTATATTTGAAGTAAAAGGAGCGCGGTAAGGGCTAATTAACCCGCTTTTGCCATTTGCTGTTGGCGGTAGCTGGCTAACCAGTCGCCGATGCGCTGTTTCTGCGCGTCATCAAAGCGCATGCCCAGTTTGGTGCGGCGCCAGATGACGTCGTCCAATGTGACGGCCCATTCTTTTTCGACCAGATAGCGCAGTTCAACTTCATACAGGTCATGACCGAAATCTTCACCCAGATCGCTGAGACCTTTCACGTTTGCCAGAATCAGTTCGCTGTTTGAACCGTAAGTACGGCTGTAACGGCGTGTCAGTGATTCAGGCAGATTGAAGCGGCGACGCAGCGCGGCGGCGTAATCATCACGCGTGCCAGCGATATCACCGCCCGGCAGTACCGCACCTTTCGTCCAGGCTTTACCCGCCTGCGGATAGTATTTGTTCAGCTTTTCCAGCGCGTGCTCTGCCAGCTTACGGTACGTCGTCAGCTTGCCGCCAAACACGGAAAGCAGCGGAGCCTGACCGTTATCATCATCGACTGACAGCGTGTAATCGCGGGTAATCGCCTGTGGAGAATCGGACTCGTCATCACACAGCGGACGTACGCCGGAGTAGGTCCAGACGATATCGTCACGCGTGAGCTGCTGTTTGAAATGATCGTTATATACATCCAGCAGGTAACCGACTTCGTTGTCATCGATCTTCACATCGTGCGGATTACCTTTGTACTCCACGTCGGTGGTGCCGATGATCGAGTAGTCATCCTGCCACGGGATCACGAACACAATACGGTGATCTTTGTTTTGCAGAATATACGCCTGCGGCTGGTTATGAACTTTTGGCACCACGATGTGGCTGCCTTTGATCAAACGGATGCCGTAAGGCGATTTCAGCTGCAAGCCATCATCAAAGAATTCTTTCACCCACGGGCCAGTTGCGTTCACCAGACCTTTAGCACGCCAGGTGAAGGTTTCGCCGGTCAGTGAGTCAACGGCATCCACAATCCACACGCCTTGTTCACGGCGAGCGCGGGTGACTTTGGTGCGGGTACGGACTTCTCCGCCACGTTTTGCTACTTCCTGCGCGTTTAACACCACCAGACGCGCATCGTCTACCCAGCAGTCAGAATATTCAAAGCCCTGCTTTAGCTCAGGCTTAAGAACGGAATCTGCACCGAATTTCAGTCCTTTACTGGCAGGCAAGCTGACGCGTTTGCCGATGTTGTCATACATGAACAAGCCGATACGAATCATCCAGGCCGGGCGCAGGTGCGGCTGATGGGGCAAACGAAAACGCATGGGGAAAATAATGTGCGGAGCCATTTTCAGCAGCGTTTCGCGCTCAGACAGCGCTTCGCTGACTAAACGAAACTCATAGTGCTCAAGGTAGCGCAAGCCGCCGTGAATCAGCTTAGAGCTGGCAGAGGACGTGGCACAGGCAAGATCCTGCGCTTCCAACAACAGGACTGATAGCCCTCGCCCAGCCGCATCTGCGGCGATGCCTGCCCCGTTAATTCCGCCGCCGATAACGATGAGATCTTTGGTTTCCACGTTTCTTCCTCCACCCTCGAATAAATCAAAATGTTCGTTTTCGAGCATTATAATAATCGAAAACAAACAAATCAGCTAATGGTTAACCAAATAAAAACATTTATGCGTGATGAAGCTAACAATATGATGATAGTTGTCACATTAAAATAAGGGTTATTAGGCTGAATTGCCGTCACGCTTCACGTTAGTGACGCACTGTTTTTATAAATAACCTTATAATCATATGGGTTTTATGCCGCCGAAGGCGGGTTACAATGACGTCAGTTGTTACTAACACCCTGTCCATTATTAACAAGGTTGTCACTTTCGATGGAACAATTTGAAGCTATTAGTATTGAGCAAGCCCATTCCCGCTGGCAGGAAGGGGGCGTTGTCGTTGATATTCGCGACCCACAGAGCTTTGCCGTTGCCCATGTTCCCGGCGCGACGCACCTGACGAATGAAACGCTGTCTGACTTTGTGCGCGGAGCTGACTTAGAAGCACCGGTCATGGTGATTTGCTACCACGGTATTAGCAGCCGCAATGCCGCACAGTACCTGATTAGCCTAGGATTTGATTCGGTGTATAGCATCGATGGTGGCTTTGAAGCCTGGCAAAATCGCTACCCGCAAGACACACAGGCGTAAGTCTGATCGCATGACGATGAAAGAATCTTTATTATCATGTTCCTAACTCAACCTACCCACTGGCGCTTTCCGCTATGATGATTCGCGTTATCGCTCTCTCCAACCCGCGTCTGGCTCAGGCATTTGTTGATTACATGCGTACGCAGCAGGTCCATCTGGAGATGCGGCCTCAAGGGCATGAAGCTGAACTGTGGCTGGAAGATGAAACTCAACTGAGTAAGGTTCAGGAAGCGCTGGAGGTTTTTCTGCGCGACCCAACAAACCCGCGCTATCTGGCGGCGAGCTGGCAAACGGGATCGATGGATACCGGTATTCAATACCAGCGTTATTCTTACCTACAAACGCTGAAGCAAAAAGCAGGGCCGCTGACGCTATCCGTGATGGTCGTGACGATTGCGGTGTTCATCCTGATGCAGATTTCAGGCTATGAGAACGTGATGACGTGGCTCGCGTTCCCGGCAGAAGGACAGCAACTACAGCTGTGGCGCTGGTTCAGTCATGCTTTGTTGCACTTTTCTCTGCTGCACATTTTGTTCAATCTGATGTGGTGGTGGTATCTGGGTGGGCCGGTTGAAAAAGTGTTGGGAACCGGCAAGCTACTGGTCATTACATTGGTTTCTGCGCTGGTCAGCGGCTGGGCGCAGTCCTGGTTTAGCGGCACCTATTTTGGTGGCCTGTCCGGCGTGGTTTATGCCCTGATGGGGTATGTCTGGCTTCGAGGGGAAAGAGAGCCTGACGGTTATTTATCCATGCCGCGCAGTCTGATGGCCTTCGCTTTACTGTGGCTGGTCGCCGGATATTTCGATATTTTAGGCATGTCGATCGCGAATGCGGCGCATGTGGCTGGGCTGGTTGTCGGGCTATTGATGGCCTTTTGGGACACGTATAATAAAACAAACCCCCGGTAAATCGGGGCGTCTTAGGGGATAAATGTGAAGCAGACACAACGGCATGACGCCATTATTGAACTGGTGCGTCGGCAGGGGTATGTCAGTACTGAAGAGCTGGTGGATCATTTTGCGGTGAGTCCGCAGACCATCCGCCGCGATCTGAACGATCTGGCCGAACAGAATAAAATCCATCGTCACCACGGTGGCGCGGCCTTACCGTCCAGTTCAGTGAACACGGCCTATCATGACCGTAAAATGATGTGGTCGGATGAAAAAGCGCGCATTGCCCGTCGGGTGGCGAGCCAGATTCCAGACGGGGCTACCTTGTTTATCGATATTGGCACCACGCCTGAAGCGGTGGCCTATGCGCTGATGCAGCATAAGGATCTGCGTGTGGTCACCAACAACCTGAACGTGGCAACGCTGCTGACAGCAAAAGAGGATTTTCGCCTGATTTTGGCCGGTGGCGAAGTGCGCACCCGTGATGGCGGTATCATGGGTGAGGCGACGCTCGATTTTATCTCTCAGTTCCGTCTGGATTTCGGTATTTTAGGCATCAGTGGTATTGACATGGATGGGTCATTACTGGAGTTTGATTACCATGAAGTGCGCACAAAACGGGCGATTATTGAAAATTCTCGCTGCGTCATGCTGGTAACGGATCATTCCAAATTTGGCCGTAATGCGATGGTGAATTTGGGCAACATGGATTTGATCGACTATCTTTTTACCGATCAGTCACCACCACCCAGCGTACTGAAAATCATTGAACAACATAAGGTACAGTTGGAGTTGTGTTGAGTCCGATGTGCCTTTTCCATGATGGACAAAGGAGGAGGCACGATGTCAGATTCTTCAAACCAGTCTGGTTCTTCAAAAAAGTCAGGATTGTCAAAACGTTCAGTGGCTGCAAAAAAGTCAGATGCTTTGACGCAGCCTGCTTCTCCCATTCATTCTGCCATCGCCTTTGATGCACCACAGTTTGCCGCCGCGTTGCTTCGTCAACAGCGGCTCAGTGGAGTTACTTCCCTAAAGGCGATGACGCCGGTGCAGTGCTGGCGCGCCGTTAGCCTTGCGCTGGCCGAGCAGTTACTGACGCACACCGCGTCGCCAACGCCTCCTGCTTCTAATACCAATACACCTCAGCGCCATGTGAACTACCTGTCGATGGAGTTTCTGCCCGGCCGTCTGACGGGCAACAACATGCTGAATTTGGGATGGTATGACGCCGTCGCCACTGCGCTGGCCGAGCAAGGGCTGAACCTGAGCGATATTCTGGAGCAGGAAACCGATCCGGGTTTAGGCAATGGTGGATTAGGTCGGTTGGCATCCTGCTTTCTGGACTCGATGGCGACGGTGGGGCAGCCAGCAACGGGTTACGGCCTCAATTATCAATATGGCCTGTTTCGTCAGCACTTTGCGCAAGAACAGCAGCAGGAAACGGCTGATGACTGGCAACGTGACACTTATCCGTGGCTTTTACCGCGAGCAGAGCTGGCGGTGGATGTGGGGTTCGGCGGGCGTCTCCAACCTCAAACAGACGGGAGCCTGCGTTGGCTACCGGATACCGTTTTCAGGGGCGAAGCCTGTGATCTACCCGTGATTGGCTATCACAACGGTGCCGCTCAGCCACTGCGCCTGTGGCGTGCCACGCACCGTGACCCGTTTGATTTAACCTTATTCAATGAAGGTCACTATCTGCGCGCGGCGCAGGCGGGTATTTCCGCCGCCAGCCTGACCAGCGTGTTGTATCCGAATGACAATCATGCAGCGGGCAAACGCTTGCGCCTGATGCAGCAATATTTCCACTGCGCCTGTTCGGTAGCTGACATCCTGCGCCGTCACCTTAACGCGGGACGGGCGTTATCGGCGTTGCCGGACTATGAAGTCATCCAACTTAATGACACTCACCCGACGCTGGCGATCCCTGAATTGATGCGCCTGTTGCTGGATGAACACCAGATGTCGTGGGATGAAGCGTGGTCGATAACTGGACGCACTTTTGCCTATACCAACCATACGCTGATGCCCGAAGCGCTTGAGCGCTGGGATGAACGGCTGTTTAGCCGCCTGCTTCCTCGTCACCTGTCGATTATCCGGCAGATTGATACACAGTTTAAGGCGCAGGTTGAACGCAAATGGCCTAGCGATCGGCTGGTGTGGGCGAGGCTTGCCATTCGCCACCAGCGCCAGATTCGCATGGCGAACTTGTGTGTCGTGAGCTGCTTTGCGGTTAACGGTGTGGCGGCACTGCACTCGGAACTGGTGGTGAAAGATCTGTTCCCTGAATACCACCAGCTGTGGCCGACCAAATTCCACAATGTGACCAACGGCATTACGCCACGCCGCTGGCTGAAGCAGTGTAACCCGGCGCTGTCTGCGTTGATCGACGACACGCTGCATACGCCGTGGGTGAATGATTTGCCTGCGCTGCAAGGGCTAGAACCTTACGCTGACGATGCTGGCTTTCGTGAGCGTTATCGACAAATCAAGGCCGATAATAAAATGCAGCTGGCGTCCTACCTTCGCCAGCAGTACGACATTGTGGTCGATCCACAGGCGCTGTTTGACGTGCAAATCAAGCGATTGCATGAATACAAGCGTCAGCATTTGAATCTACTTCATATTCTCGCGCTATATCGTCAATTGCGTGACAATCCGCATCTGGATATAGTGCCGCACGTCTTTTTGTTCGGTGCCAAAGCGGCACCGGGCTATGTATTAGCGAAAAACATCATTTATGCCATTAATCGGGTCGCTGCGGTCATTAATCAGGATCGCCGGGTTAACGATCGCCTAAAGGTCATCTTCCCGGCGGACTATCGTGTATCGCTGGCGGAACGGATGATTCCTGCTGCCGATGTGTCTGAGCAGATTTCGACGGCAGGTAAAGAAGCGTCCGGTACTGGCAATATGAAGCTGGCGCTGAACGGGGCGTTGACCGTCGGTACGTTGGACGGGGCGAATGTAGAAATGGCGCAGCAGGTCGGTGAAGACAATCTGTTTATTTTCGGCCACACCGTGGAACAGGTCAAAGCGTTACAGGCTCAGGGCTACGAACCGTCTGACTACCTTGCTGCAACGCCACTGCTGCGTGAAATACTGAGCGAGCTGGCGAGCGGCGCGTTTAGTCAGGGGGATAAAGAAGCGTTTGCCCCACTGCTGGATAGCCTGCTGAAGCTGGGCGATCCCTATATGTTAATGGCCGATTTTGCACCGTATTGTGAGGTGCAGCAGCGTGTTGATGCGCTTTACCGTGAGCCGGATGAATGGACGCGCCGCTGTGTGCTGAATACCGCCAGAATGGGGATGTTCAGTTCGGACAGGGCGATTCATGATTACCAGACGCGCATTTGGCAGGCGCATCGTTAGGAAAAGGAGAGGGTGTTCAAGGTGGATAAACTGGCAAGCCAACAGACAGGCATCGCGGAAAGCTATACCGATGCCTATGGCAAAGAGCACATTGTTGCGGCCGCAATCAGAAATCAGATTCAGGCAATGATGGACGTTTCTGATAGCGGCAATGCGCCCTTGCCGCCTGTTCGTGTCTTTTTGCAAGGCCGGGATGCGGTCATCGAGCTTGCTGGCCACGGTGAATACCTCTGGACGCTGATGTATGAGAACGGCGGTCAAATTCAAGGACAGATAACGGGTGGCTCAACGCTAGCTCTGCCGGGTGTGCTGCCGCTGGGCTACCACTACCTAACGCTGACGCAGGCTGACCAACGTTGGAGCTGCCGGATTATTGTTGCGCCGCATCGTTGCTATGAACCCGAAGCCTTACTGCAGGGAAAACGCTGGTGGGGCGTTACCGTCCAACTTTACACCTTGCGTTCACAGAACAACTGGGGCGTGGGGGATTTTGGCGATCTGCGCCAACTGGTGGAACAGATTGCCCGGCGTGGCGGTGCCTTTGTGGGGCTGAACCCACTGCACTCGCTGTATCCCGCGCTGCCAGAAGCGGCGAGCCCTTACAGTCCTTCATCCCGACACTGGCTGAATATTATTTATATCGATGTGAATCGGATCGATGATTTCCAGCAGAGCGGTGAAGCGCAGGAATGGTGGCGCCGTGAGGATACGCAAAGCGCGGTTACGTCGCTGCGAGCGGGTCGCTGGGTTGATTATGAACCCGTTACGCAACTTAAGCTGACGGCCTTGCGGCTGGCGTTCCGCTACTTTACTACCCGTAGTTTGCTGGATCCGCGCATTAGCGCTTTTCGTCAGTTTGTCGTCAGCGGCGGGCAAAGCCTGCAACTTCAGGCGACGTTTGATGCATTGCAGGCCTACCTGAAAAAACAGGGCGAGAACTACGCGGACTGGCACCAGTGGCCCGCCAGCTATCATGATGTACACAGTGAAACCGTGAAATCATTCCGCCGTGATAACAGCGATGAGATTACGTTCTACAGCTGGCTGCAATGGGTGGCGCATGAGCAATTAGCAGACTGCTATGCGCACAGTAAGCAGCTTGGCCTGCCGTTAGGTCTGTATCGCGATTTGGCCGTTGGCGTCGCACAGGGCGGCGCGGAAACCTGGGACGAACGACAGCTATATTGTCTCGATGCTTCTATCGGTGCACCGCCGGATCCACTGGGGCCGCAGGGACAAAATTGGCAGCTTGCGCCGATGAACCCCACGATGATGCAGCTTCGCGGCTATCAACCTTTTATCGACGTACTGCGCAGCAACATGGCGCACTGCGGTGCATTGCGCATCGATCATGTGATGGCGCTCTTGCGCCTATGGTGGATCCCCAAAGCGGAGTCGGCGAGCAGCGGAGCTTATGTGCACTATCCGGTTGACGATCTGCTGGCGGTGCTGGCGCTGGAAAGCCAGCGCCATCGCTGCCTGATTATCGGTGAGGATTTAGGTACGGTGCCGCCGGAAATTGTCAGCAAACTGAATGACTACGGCATCTATTCCTACAAGGTGCTGTTCTTTGAAAAGGACGAAGAGAATCACTTCCGCGCACCTGAAGACTACCCACGTCAGGCGATGGCAACCATCACCACTCATGATCTTCCGACGCTACGCGGCTACTGGCAAACGGTGGATTTATCGCTTGGGCGCGAGTTAGGGCTGTATCCTACGGAGACATTGTTGCAGGAGCAGATGCAGCAACGTGAGAAAGCGAAACAGGGGCTACTCAATGCGCTGCACGAATTCGGACTATTACCGCAGCGCGTCGGCCGCAATTCGGCGCTGACGACGATGGGCGCACCGCTGAGCCGTGGCGTTCACCGCTATGTCGCGGATAGTGCATGTGCACTCGTTGGGTTTCAACTGGAAGACTGGCTGGATATGGCGACGCCGGTTAATGTACCGGGCACCAATCGTGAATACCCCAACTGGCGACGCAAGCTGACGCGTCCGCTGGAGTCGATCTTCGCTGACCGCTGCCTTGAACGACTAGTTCGAGATATGGACTTACGTCGCGGCGTACCGCTAAAAGGCTAACCACGGCGGAATAGTAATCCTCCCCTGAACTGGGGAGGATTAAGAAGAATAAATCAGCAGGAAAACTCAGTAGCGGAAGCCATTAATAGTAAGAGTGCTCGCCGCGCTGGTGTTCGGTGAGGTCTCTCACGCCTTTCAGCTCAGGGAATTTTTCCAGCAGCTCTTTCTCGATCCCTTCTTTCAGCGTTACGTCGACCATAGAACAGCCGTTACAGCCGCCGCCAAATTGCAGAATCGCCAAACCATCATCAGTAATTTCCATCAGCGTCACGCGGCCACCGTGGCCAGCCAGCTGTGGGTTGATCTGCGATTGCAGAACATACTCAACGCGTTCCATCAACGGGGCACCGTCGTCCACTTTACGCATTTTGGCGTTCGGCGCTTTCAGCGTGAGCTGAGAGCCTAATTGGTCGGTCACGAAGTCGATTTCAGCGTCTTCCAGATAAGGTGAGCTGAGTTCGTCCACGTAGGCGGAAATTTTTTCAAACTTCAGTACGGTATCGCTGGCTTCTACGGCATCCGGCGGGCAGTAAGAGACACCACACTCGGCGTTTGGCGTACCTGGATTGATGACAAATACGCGAATCTGTGTGCCTTCTTCCTGTTTTGCCAACAGTTTCAGGAAATGCTCCTGAGCAGCATCGGTAATACGGATCATAATAGTAAGCTCGATAGTTGACTGCACTTATCGGTTATAATACGCCCATCCTCCCCCCGACTACAAGGTTCGGCACAAACACCAGACCTGAACCCCCGCTGCGCCTTGAGCCAGCAATAGCCTGCTGATTTCGGCTGCGGTACTGCCCGTCGTGACCACGTCATCCAGTAACACCACTTGCTGTCCGGACAGCGATACGTCACAGGAAAATGCACCTCGCAGATTTCTTCGCCGCGCGCTGGCGCTGAGCGTTTGCTGTAAGGGGGTGCGTCGCGTGCGCTGCAACTCGCGTGGATCGTAAGCGCAGTTTAGCCAGTGAGCGAGAGGGCGAGCGAGCAGTTCGGTCTGATTGAAACCACGATGCCACTGGCGATTTCGGTGCAAAGGAACGGTGAACAGACGGTCAGGGCGGAAGAGGGGAACTTGCCCAGTGAGCTTTCGCTCGCGATAGGTCATCTGCCAGCGTAATAACAGCTGTCGTGCGAGTACGGCTGCCAGCTCGGTTTTACCGTTAAACTTGAAATGCTTAAGCAGTGTGTTGAACGGCGGTGCGTAGTCGCTGATAAAGGTCATCGATTGCCAGGGCGGCGGGTTTTGCAGGCAGCGTCCGCACTGACGCGTGGTGTCGCTTGCGGGCAAACCACAACGTGGGCAGCAGGTGGGCACGCGGGGAAAATGGCGCTGACAGTACGAGCAAATTCCCTGCTGGCTGCGATGAAGCGGCAATAAACATAGCCAGCAACGTGCTGCGATGGTTAACATATTTTTCCCTAAATACGGTTTCCCCTAAATAGGGGCTTTTCCCTGAAATATATTGACCCCTTCGTATGCGTGAAGGGGTTTCCTGAGGAAGGAAGATAACTGATGGCATCGTTGTATTGGCAGACCGAAGGCGCAGGAAATACGGATCTTGTGTTGCTGCACGGATGGGGATTGAATGCGCAAGTATGGCAGAGCATGGTTGTGCGACTCGCTCCGCATTTTCGTCTGCATCTGGTCGATCTGCCGGGCTATGGTAGAAGTCAGGAGTTCGGGCCAATGTCGCTGAGTGACATGGCGAACATTGTGCTGACGCAGGCACCGGAACGTGCTGTCTGGCTGGGGTGGTCGCTGGGTGGATTGGTTGCCAGTCAAATTGCGCTGAGCGCTCCTTCGCGGGTGGAAAAGCTGATTACCGTGGCATCGTCGCCCTGTTTCAGCGCACAGGATGGCTGGCCGGGTATTAAGCCGGACGTATTACAGGGCTTTCAGCAGCAGCTCAGTGAAGATTTTCAGCGCACGGTCGAGCGGTTTCTGGCACTGCAAACGCTGGGAACGGAGAGCGCGCGGCAGGATGCAAGACTGCTAAAAAGTGTGGTGCTGGAACAGCCGATGCCGTCAGTTGACGTGTTGAATGGCGGACTGGAAATCTTGCGTGAAGCGGATTTACGCCAGCCGTTAGTCGATTTGTCCGTGCCGCTCCTGCGTCTCTATGGTGCGTTAGACGGGCTGGTGCCGCGTAAGGTCGCCGGATTGCTGGATGACCAATGGCCGAATTCGACGTCGGTGGTGGTGCCAAAGGCCGCGCATGCGCCGTTTATCTCGCATCCGGATGCCTTTACCGAGCAGGTGATCGCGTTCGCTCAGGCGTAGCCGACGATAATTTACATTTTCTCCTCAATTTCTCCACGATTTAGCCGACGCTGGCAGTTAAGGTAATTTGGCACCCTGCATGCAGGGTTTTTCTCTGGGGTTAGTGAATCCTGTTCTGATCGAACATAAGTAGGCTGCTCGTGAAGCAGCCACATTAAAATATGGCTGAGGAGTGTAGAAGAGATGGCGAACTTTTTTGTCGACCGTCCTATTTTTGCGTGGGTGCTGGCTATCCTTCTCAGCCTGTGCGGTATGTTGGCGATCAAGTCATTACCGCTAGAACAATACCCCGATCTGGCTCCGCCCAGCGTAAGGATCACGGCTAGCTACCCCGGCGCGTCGGCACAGACGCTGGAAAATACCGTGACGCAGGTTATCGAGCAGAGCATGACCGGGCTGGATAACCTGATGTACATGTCCTCGGACAGCAGCAATACCGGGCAGGCTCGAATCATGCTGACCTTCGAAGCGGGCACCGATCCCGATGAAGCCCGTCAGCAGGTGCAAAACCAACTTCAATCCGCTACCCGCAAGCTGCCGCAGGACGTGCAGCAGCAGGGCGTTACCGTAAGTAAAACTGGCGACACCAATATCCTGATGGTCGCGTTTGTCTCTACTGATGGCAGCATGGACAAGCAGGATATCTCCGATTATGTCGCGACGAATATTCAGGAACCGATCAGCCGCATCAGTGGGGTGGGCGAGGTCGATTCCTACGGATCGCAGTATGCGATGCGCATCTGGTTGGATCCGGCCAAACTGATGGATTACTCGCTGACGACCAGCGACGTGGTGCGGGCTATCGAATCGCAAAATAGTCAGGTTTCGGTAGGGCAAGTCGGCGGCGTACCGTCGGTAGATAATCAGGCGCTTAACGCCACGATCAACGCACAATCTCTGCTACAGACGCCGCAACAGTTCCGTGATATCACGCTGCGCGTCAATCAAGATGGCTCTGCCGTCACGCTGGGCAATGTCGCGGAAGTGGAGCTCGGTGCCGAACGCTATGATTTTCTCAGCCGCTTTAACGGTCAGGCAGCGTCTGGGCTGGGCGTTAAGTTAGCATCTGGCGCGAATGAGCTGGAAACTGACAAGCGCGTCAGAGAACGTATCGAAGAGTTGTCGCATTACTTTCCCCACGGGCTGGAAGCTAAAATTGCCTTCGAAACGTCCCCTTTTGTTAAAGCCTCCATTACTGATGTGGTGAAAACGCTATTTGAAGCGGTGCTGCTGGTCTTTTTGGTGATGTACCTGTTCTTGCAGAATTTCCGCGCCACGCTGATTCCCACGATTGCAGTACCGGTGGTGTTGCTCGGTACGTTTGCCGTGCTGTATGCCTTCGGCTTTAGCCTGAACACGCTGACGATGTTCGCGATGGTGCTGGCGATTGGCCTGCTGGTGGACGACGCCATCGTGGTGGTGGAAAACGTGGAGCGGGTGATGAGCGAAGAGGGGCTCTCACCGCGGGAAGCGACGCGAAAATCGATGGGGCAGGTGCAGGGAGCGTTAGTCGGTATTGCGCTGGTGCTGTCCGCCGTGTTTGTGCCGATGGCCTTCTTTGGCGGCACCACGGGGGCGATTTACCGTCAGTTCTCCATCACGATTGTGACATCAATGATTCTGTCGGTGCTGGTGGCGATGATTCTGACGCCCGCACTGTGCGCGACGCTGCTCAAGCCGCTCGCCAAAGGCCAGCACCACGGTCGCAAAGGCTTTTTCGGCTGGTTTAACCGGAGCTTTACCCGTACGTCGCTGGGCTATGAGCGTGGCGTTGGCAAGATATTGGTAAACAGCGGACGCTGGCTGCTGCTTTATATGGGCATCATCGGGATTATGGCTTTCCTGTTTTTCCGACTGCCAACCTCGTTTTTGCCACAGGAAGATCGGGGCGTGTTCACGACTCAGGTACAGCTCCCACCTGGGGCGACGCAACAGCAGACTTTACAGGTGGTCAACAAGATTGAGCAGTATTACCTCACGCAGGAAAAGAACACCGTGACGTCCGTGTTTTCCACCATCGGCTCAGGGCCGGGCGGAAATGGGCAGAACGTGGCGCGGCTGTTTGTGAGTCTTAAAGACTGGAACGAACGCACCACGCCGGAGAGCAGTTCGTTTGCCGTCATCGAACGCGCCACCAAAGAATTTCGCAAGATCAAGGAAGCACGCGTGTTTGCCAGCAGTCCACCGTCTATTAATGGTTTGGGCAGCGCTGCGGGTTTTGCTATGCGGTTACAGGATCGCGCTGGGCTGGGGCACGATGCGCTGATGGAAGCGCGGGATCAACTGCTGAACATGGCTGACGGTAACCGCGAACTGACGCGTGTGCGCCATAACGGTCTGGATGACAGTTCGCAACTGCGGATTCATATCGATCAGCGCAAAGCACAGGCGCTGGGTGTGTCGATAGACGACATTAACAGCACGCTGAAAACGGGCTGGGGGTCGACCTATGTGAATGACTTCCTTGACCGTGGCCGAGTGAAGAAAGTCTACGTGCAGGCGGCAGCGAAGTTCCGCATGCTGCCGGACGACATCAGTAAATGGTATGTGCGTAACAACAGCGGCGGTATGGTGCCGTTCAGCGCGTTTGCACAAACCGTCTGGGAAACCGGATCGCCGCGCCTTGAACGCTACAACGGCTATTCGTCGCTGGAGATTGTCGGCGAGGCGACGCCGGGCGTCAGTACCGGTACAGCGATGACTATTATGGAATCGCTGGTGGAGAAGCTACCGGAAGGTTTTGGGTTGGAATGGACGGGAATGTCTTTGCAGGAACGTCTGAGCGGGGCGCAGGCTCCGGCGCTGTATGCGATTTCACTGCTGGTGGTGTTCTTGTGTCTGGCTGCACTGTATGAAAGTTGGACGGTGCCGTTCTCCGTCATGCTGGTGGTGCCGATGGGCGTACTTGGCGCGCTGGTGGCGACCTGGGCACGCGGTCTGGAAAATGACGTCTATTTTCAGGTTGGGCTACTGACTGTGGTCGGGCTATCGGCGAAGAACGCTATCCTGATTGTAGAATTCGCCAACGAGATGAACCAGAAAGGGAAGGATCTGGTTGAGGCCACGCTGGAGGCTTCCCGCCAGCGGCTGCGACCAATTTTGATGACATCGCTGGCGTTTATCTTCGGCGTATTACCGATGGCGACCAGCAGCGGTGCAGGCTCAGCCAGTCAGCATGCGGTAGGAACGGGCGTGATCGGCGGCATGCTCGCCGCCACCTTCCTCGCCATCTTCTTCGTGCCGCTGTTCTTTGTCGTCGTGCGCCGCCGCTTTCCGTTGAAGGAGAAGATGCTGGAATAGGAAAATGGCGTCGGGCGAATGCTTTTGAAACGTAAAGGCCAGATTGCGTTTGTTATTAAAAATAGATGTAGATGCAATAATTTATGGTGAAATTCATCAAACTGTAAAAAAAGGTAACTACGTTATGTCCTGCTAAACTACGCAACCAAGGACATAACAATGAAAGCTCGCTGGTTACTGCCTTTACTGATTTCTGCTGCGCTGCCAGGAATGGTGCAGGCTCAGGCCATTTATCCCATTGACCGCGCCACCATGTTGGCGGGCGGGAAATTCGATTTTAAAGTCGAGTTTGATGAAGTACTCAAGCCGGAAGATATTCGCATTCTGATCAACGGCAAAGATTACCAGCAGGTGCTGGGCAAAACGGCCTCGTTTGTTGAGCGTGAAGATGGCGGCAATGTTTCCACGATCTGGCTGCGAGACGTAAACCTGCCAGAAGCTGGCAAGTATGTGGTAGAAGCGGAAGCCAAAGGCAAAAAGACCCAGGTGAACTGGGACGTCTATTCAGCGTCTGGTACGCGTAAAGCCAAGAACGTCATTCTGTTCATCGGCGATGGCCTGTCCGTTGCGCACCGCACGGGCGCGCGCATCCTGTCCAAAGGGGTGACGGAAGGGAAAGCGGACGGTCGTCTGGCGATTGATGACCTGCAATATATGGCGTTTGGCGGTACTTCCAGTACTGATTCCATCGCGGCCGACAGCGCCAACACCATGAGTGCTTACATGACCGGTCACAAATCCGGTGTGAATGCGCTGGGTGTGTACGTCAGCCGTAGCAAAAATTCACTGGATCACCCGAAGCAAGAAACACTGGGTGAACTGCTGACCCGTTCTACCAAGATGTCTGTCGGCGTGGTCAGCGATGCTGAGCTTCAGGATGCCACGCCAGCCGCAGTCGTTTCTCACACTCGCCGTCGCGCGGATAAAGCCGAAATCGTCGAGATGTTCTACAACGTGCAGCCTACGGTCATGTTGGGCGGCGGTTCTGCCTACTTCCTGCCGAAAAGTACGCCGGGTTCAAAGCGTAAAGACGAAACCAACTACGTTGAGAAATTCCAGCAGGCGGGTTACTCACTGGTTACCGATGCGGATTCACTGAAGAAAAACGCGTCACAGGCCACCAAGCTGCTGGGGCTGTTCCACACTGGTAATATGGATGGTGTGATGGATCGTCGTTTCCTGAAAAACGACGTAGCCAAGAAATTCCCCAACCAGCCTGACCTGACTGAAATGACGCAGGCGGCGCTGGATGTGCTGTCCAAAAACAAAGACGGCTTCTTCCTGATGGTGGAATCTGCGCTGATCGACAAAGCGTCTCACCCGCTGGATTGGGAACGTGCGTTTACTAACACCATCATGCTGGATCAGTCTGTCGCGATCGCCAAGAAGTTCGTGGAGAAAAACCCAGATACGATGATTATCGTAACGGGCGACCATACGCACGGTCTGTCTATCATCGGTACAGTCGATGACAGCAAACCAGGCACTGAGATGCGTGAGAAAGTCGGCGTGTATGAAGACGCAGGCTATCCGAACTATAAAGACGACAACAAAGACGGCTACCCGGATGATTTGAACGTCTCTAAACGTCTGGCGGTGTTCTTCAACAACTACCCAGACTATTACGAAACGTTCCGTCCGAAGCTGGATGGTCAGTTCGTTCCTGCTATCAAGAACGAAAAAGATGAATACGTTGCTAACAAAGCCTACGAGAAAGTGCCGGGTGCGGTGTTCCGTGAAGGGATCCTGCCACGTTCTTCCGACACGGGCGTTCATGCCGTTGATGATATGGTGATTCAGGCTAGCGGCCCGGGTGCAGAGCGCATTCGTGGTTACATGGAAAACACCGATCTGTTCCGCGTGATTGTTGATGCACTGGCGGTGAAACCGCAAGACAAAAAGTAACCCTACGACGCTATGAATAATGCGAAATGTAGCAAAGCGGGGGCAACCTCGCTTTTATTCTCTTGGCTGCGTGCGGTGCTGGTGTTCCTCCTCCTAGGTGGTATCGCCCCAGTGAAAGCCGCGCAGCCTGAACTCTCCTTCGATAAGCTGTATGCCTCTTACGGCGTGCTGGGTCTGGAATTCTCCAATGACGTCAAAGCACTCTCCGGTAAACGGGTAAAGATGCACGGCTTTATGGCACCGCCGCTCAAGGCGGAGTCACAATTCTTTGTATTAACTAAAATGCCGATGGCGCTCTGTCCCTTCTGTTCGTCTGATGCGGACTGGCCCGAAGATATTGTCGTCGTCTATCTCGCCAAACGTCAGACCTTCGTACAGAACAACACCATGATTGAGGTGGAAGGTGTGCTGGATCATGGATCGTGGACCGATCCTGAAACGGGTTTTGTCAGCCTGCTGCGACTGCGTGAAGCCACGTTCGATACCCTTTAGGAGCGCTGATGGCTGAGTTATTGATTCAACACCTGAGTGTGACCTTCCCTGATACATTAGAGGCCGTGCTGGATATTCCCGCGCTGTCGATTCGTTCTGGCGAACGGGTGGCGGTGATGGGGCCTTCTGGCTCCGGTAAGACCACGTTGGTGAATGCCATCACTGGCATGGATCACAGCGGTACGGGTCAGGTGCAGTGGGAAAAGCAGGATATCTGGCAGTTGAAAGAAGCGGAACGCGACCGCTGGCGGGCAAAACATATCGGGCTAGTGATGCAGGATTTCCACCTTTTCCCCGGCCTGACTGCGATAGAGAACGTCTTGTTGCCCGCGCAGTTTCACTACTGGCGGATACCTGCATCGCTCAGGCAGCGGGCGGGAGATTTGCTGGCGCAGGTCGGACTGGATACGGGAAAACGTCCGGTTGAGGTGTTATCACGCGGCGAGAAGCAGCGGGTTGCGGTCGCGAGAGCCTTGCTGAGCAATCCAGATATCATCGTCGCCGATGAACCGACGGCTAGCTTGGACGCACAGAGCGGTGAGCAGATCGCTGATCTGCTGGTGACGCTGGCTCGCGAGAGCCGTGCAACGCTCGTCGCTATCACGCACGATGCACGTTTGGCATCGCAGATGTCGCGCTGTATTCAACTGGAAAAAGGACGCCTCGTGGCGGACACGCTGTATCAGGAGGATCGTGCATGATTCCATGGCGTCTTATCTGGGTAGACTGGCGTCGGCTCTGGCCGGGCGTGCTGGTTGTGGTATTGCTGATTGCGATGGCGACAGCGTTAAGTATTTCGGTGAGTTTGCAGGAAAGAGCGTTGCGCATGGGCAGTGCCAAAGCGGCCGATCGTTTTGATCTGGTGATTGGTGCGCCGGGAAGCGAAACGCAACTGGTGCTGTCGTCCGTGTTCCTGCAACCGTCTGCGCTGACGTTGATTCCTGCGCAGGTGTTGACGGATTTGGAGAAGAACCCGCTGGTGGCGTGGGCGGCACCAGTCGCGTTCGGTGATTTCTATCAAGGGATGCCGATTATCGGCACCACGCCGCCTCTGGTCACGGATAACGGCAAGCGACAGCTCACCGCCGGACGCGTGTTCAACGACGGCTTTGAAGCGGTAGTCGGCGCGCAAACGGGGCTGACGGTGGGGAGTAAATTTAGCCCTATTCATGGTCAGGTGGGAACGGAAGGGGCGCACGCGCACGATGACGTTAGCTATACCGTTGTCGGTGTGTTACCTGCTGATGGCAGTGCGTGGGATAAAGCGATTCTGGTGCCGGTAAATGCCGTGTGGCGAGTGCATGGGATCCATCCACCGCATGATGCAGATGATGCGCATCACGATGAACATGACGGGCATACGCATGATGAAACCGCACATGCGGAAGGCGACCAACATGCCGATGAACATCACAATGAAGCCCATCCAACTGAAGATGACGATCATAGTGATGCGGAAGTACATGAGCACAAACATCAGGCGGGACTGCCTGCGATTGTCGTGAAACCGAAAACGATCGCTGGCGCTTATCAACTGCGCTCGCTGTATCGCAGCAACACGACGCTGGCGGTGTTCCCCGGTGAAGTTTTGGTGAAGCTCTATTCGATGCTGGGCGATATTCGTGAACTGCTGACTTACATCTCGCTAGGGACGCAGGGATTGGTGGGCGTCGCTGTTGCTATGGTGGCGGTTATCCACCTGCGGCAGCGGCAGAAACAGATCGGTGCACTTCGTGCATTTGGCGCACCGCGCTACGGCATTTTTACGCTGATTTGGAGCGGGTTGATGTCACTGGTGAGCGTCGGCGTGCTAGTGGGTGTCGGTCTGGGCTACCTTGCTGCACAGGCTATTGCTGTGGTGATGAGCGAGAAAAGCGGTTTTGTCCTGCCGGTGACGCTGGAATGGGAAGATATCCACTTCGTCCTGCTCCTGTTGCTGGTTGCCGCTGTTGTCCTCACCATTCCGGCCATGCTGTCTTATCGTCAGTCTCCGGCAACGGCACTGCGAGGGGAATAAGTGTGTAGCAGGTAATTGCGGCGTGCACCGTCGGAAATGACGGTGCACGTGTGCATCCATACTGAAACTAATACGTTGTTTTAAAAGGTATCTCGCAGATTGGCGCTGCGGGATACCCCCATTATTACGGTTTACTCTGCTCTTACTGCTCGAAATAGGTGCGGATTTTTTCGATGTCGTCGCCGTTAGATAACGCCAGCGAAAGCAGAATGCGTGCTTTTTGCGGGTTGTAGAATCCGCTGCCGATTGCCCCGTCTTTCTTCTTATCGGTTACATAGCCGCTGCCGGTACGCGTACTGATCACTACCGGAATGCCTTTCGCTACCGCTTTCTTGATGTCTTCTTTGATTCGTGTAGGCGTCGCGCCGTTGCCGCTACCCGCGATAATGATGCCTTTTGCGCCCTGTTCAATGGCGGCATTCAGCAGACCACTGTCTTGATCCTGATAGCCGTAGAGAATGTCGACCTTCGCCAGCGTTTCTTTATTGCTTACGTCAAAGAATGGTTTGTTCTCAGGGGCAGCAGGCTGGTAAAAGAAGCGCGGAACGCCGCCGTAGAATGCGCCCAGATAGCCTTGTTCATTGGCTTTGAACGTGTCCAGCGCCGTGGCATTGGTTTTGGTGGTGTAGAATGCGGAGCCGATGCGATCGTTCAGCAACACCAGCGCGCCGCGTTTTTCCGCGTTCCTGCTGGTTGCCAGCGTGACGGCTTCCAGCAGGTTCATAGGACCATCCGCGCTGATGGCAGTGGCGGGACGCATTGCGCCGACGACAACCACCGGTTTCTCGCTTTTTACCGTCAGATCCAAGAAGAACGCGGTCTCTTCCAACGTGTCGGTGCCGTGAGTAATGACGACGCCGTGCGTATTTGAATCGCTTAGCTGTTTGTTAATCGCTTTGGATAGCTTTAACAGGATCGCTTGATCGATATTTCCGCTGGCGGTATTGGCGATCTGCTCGCCTGTCACCGTAGCGACATCGCCAATAGCCGGTACCGCGTTCAATAATTCCTGGATGCCGATAGCGCCCGCTTTATAACCTGTCGTCGCCGTATTGGATTCTGCCTTTCCGGCAATAGTGCCGCCAGTCGCGTAGATAGTGACGCCAGGTTTGACGTCATCGGCCAGCAGTGCATGAGATGACAGCATCAGGCAAGCGGCAGTGATAGTGCGGGTGATAAATGAGAGTTGCATTTGCAGGTCCTTGTTTTTTGGTATGGGAATACAAGAACAAAAGCAACTTCTGTACCAATGTTAACTCATCTGTTAGTCAGCTAATTAATTGCGGATAGTCTTTGGTTTGGTGCACGGCGTGGGGCGCTGGCGGCTGTATTGCACCGCAATGGTGAAGGCTGCGGCATCGACGTGGAATGAGCGGTGCTGCTAAACGACAGGACGACTCCGTGCCGGTAGAACGACATCACTAGATTGCTGGCGTAACACAAATAAGCAGGGTGAACGGGATTCACCCTGCTACATCTTACTCTCTTGGCGTGTAGCGCCAGAGGGGATTAGCGTAAATCCCGCATCGCGATATGGTCCATATCGTCAAACGTCAGATTTTCGCCGATCATGCCCCAAATAAAGGCGTAGTTTTTTGTGCCGACGCCAGTGTGAATCGACCAGCTTGGGGAAATCACTGCCTGTTCGTTATGCATCACCAGATGACGCGTTTCATGTGGTTCGCCCATCATATGGAAAATAATGGTGTCTTCCGCCATGTCAAAATAGAAGTAAACTTCCATTCTGCGTTCATGAGTATGCGTCGGCATTGAATTCCAGTTGCTGCCTTCTGCCAGACGCGTCAATCCCATACTCAACTGGCAGGTTTCCACCACTTCCGGTACCAGATATTTGCAAATCGTCCGTTTGTTGCAGGTCGTGACGTCTCCCAACGGTGCTTTGATGGCGTCATCTTGTGTGATGATGCGTGTCGGGTAAACGGCATGAGCCGGTGCGCTGTTGTAATACAATTTTGCTGGTTTAGCCTTGTCCAGGCTACTAAATGCTAAGGCCTTGGCTCCTTTGCCGACATAGAGCGCTTCCTCGTTGCCAACCTGGTAGCTTGTGCCGTCGATAACGACTTTTGCCGGGCCGCCGATATTGATCAGCCCCAGTTCGCGCCGCTCAAGAAAATAGTTCACGCCAAATTGTTTACCGATGCCGTCATCAAACGTTATCTCGCCATCTACTGGCATGATTCCACCCACAACAATTCGGTCGATGTGGCTGTAAGTCATGGTGTAGTGGTTTGGCGTGAAGATTTTCTCAATGAGAAATTTCTTTCTCAGCTCGGTAGTATCAAGCGTTTTCGCATGTTCACTGTGTACACTCTGTCGTACGTCCATTCTGTTACCTTCTATGCGTGTTTAGGTGAAAAGCGTTTTGCCCATAATGCCGTAATGATGGGCACCAATACTGACGTCACAATGACGCTGGTGGCGACTAACGCTGTCGCCTGTTGAGCGACTGGCGCGAACTCTGGAGCCATATTCGCGATCAGAAGGGGAGTGGCGACAGCGGCACCTGCGCTGCTGGATGCGGCCACGCCTGCGGTTCCATTACCGCCGCCGATAAATTTATCCGCGATAATCAATGGAATACCGGTAACAATAATCACCAATACGCCGAGGAAGATACCTGCGAAGCCCGTTTGGAGGATCACCGATAAGTTAATGGTGTTGCCCAACGCAAAGGCGAAGAAAGGGATCAGCGTTTGTACTGAATTGCCGAACAGCTTTCTCAAGTCCGGGTCCAGGTTGCCCAGCGTAAAACCAATCAGGAATGGCAGTACGGCACCGACAAATAACTGCGGTTCAAAGGTGGCGATACCGCTGGCACCCAGAATGACCATTGTCATCAACGGACCCGATTCCAGAGACATCAGCACGAAGGCACCGGCTTCTTCTTTCGAACCGTATTGGTTCATCAATGCAGCGTACAAACCACCGTTAGTCATGTCCATTGCTGCGACCAGCGCAAGAACGGAGATCCCAGCCAGCAAACCGTTTTGGATGCCGTCTCCCGGTAAGAATGTGCCCGCGAACAACGCAACAACCCAGGCCGTAGCGAGCTTTGTCACCACCAGAACACCTGATTTTTTCAGCATCGTTCCTGTTGCTTTAAGCTCTATGGATGCACCCATGCAGAAAAACCAGACTGCCAGAATAGGGATAGTACCAGTAATAAGACCGTTGCTGAAAGAACCTAAATATTTCCCAGCCCCCGGCGTAAAGGTATTACAGAACGCGCCCAAAAAGAGCGGAACCAGCATTAATCCCCCAGGGATTTTATCAATAGCTTGTTTGATTTTCATAAAATTTCTCATCGTAAAAATAGGAATATGTTCAGCCCACCGTCAATAAAGACAGAGAGATTGTTTGTATAAAGTAATAAACAGAGGGGAATAATAACTAAGGTGTTATTACCCAATTTCATTAATTGTTGAAGATGGTCATCCTTATTATAAAGTTGATCGTTAATGTTTTTCTTCACCGTAATGTTTATGCGTTATTTCTGTATTTTGGTGATGGAAAGCCTTCCCGTAATGCTAGTTGGCAATTACAGGTAATTATGCCGTGACGTATCCGTCACGTTGATATTTTCATGACTATTGCTATGCGAATTTCAATTAATTATGAATTGAAATTCACCATGGCTATTTAAGTGAAATATATTATCTAATATCAATATTCCGACTGTTGATATGAGCGGTGATAGCTTTGCTGGTTTTAATCAGGCTTGCCAGATGCTTCTCTTTTTTTCCGTTAGCATATTGCGATTGCATACCGTTAACGCCGATAGCAGCAATGACGTCGCCATTTTGGTTAAAAATCGGCGCGGCCATGCAGCAGATTTCTTCTATATCTTCGCCGTCGTCTATTGCCCAGCCCTGTTCCTTGACGGTTTTCAGGTGTTGCAGGAAATCTTCTTTATTGGTAATCGTCCGGGGTGTTAAATACTCAAAGGTGCAATCGGCAATCAACGATTCAATTCTTTCCTGCGGCAACCAAGCCACGAGCACTTTTCCCAGAGACATACGGTTAAATACAATTTTCTTCCCTTCCCAGGATGTTTTTACGATGGCCTTGGGAGATTCCACTTTACTCAGGAAGAAACCGTTGTCGCCGTCCATAATACCAAGATGGCAGGTCAACTCTGTCTCTTTGACCAGCTCATGCATAAAGTTAATGGTGTCTTTACGCAGGTCAATATTCTTTATTACCAGACCGCCCAGCTCAAATAGTCTCAGTCCCAAAACATAACGTCCGTCAGCGCGCTGGCGTAACAGTTGCGTTACCACTAGCACTTCCAATAGATGATGTACGCTGCTTTTGGGTATAGACAAATCAGTGCAAATTTCAGTGAAGCTGGCTTCGTCACGTTTGGCAATGTAGTCAATAACCATCACTAAACGGACTGCTGCTGGCGCTTTACTGTGTTCGAGCTGTCGGAATATATTCATGCTGTTCTATATGTAAAACCACGGTTTCTTATATAGAACAATAATAACGCAACGGTAATTTATTTACCTAGATACAGATCACAAATTAATCGTAAATTGATTGAATATTTCAATATAAATGAAACTGAGTTTTATTAGGGAAACAGAATAGCGATATTTTGGCAGGAAAGATCCCTGAACTCGTTTTCACAAGGTCAGGGATCTTTTAAATAATGACAGAATGGTGATTAACGTTTTTTAAATGCCGCAGCTAGGGCGTCGCCCATCGCACTGTTGCCTGAGGTTGGTGCGCTGGCCGGACGTGGGCGTGATTTGGCTGGCTGACGCTGTGAGGTATTGCTATCACCACGTGTATTGCCACCGCCACGACGTGATGCGGTGTCGCCCGGCTGTTCATCAAGCCGCATGGTCAGTGCGATGCGCTTACGTTGCAGATCCACTTCCATCACTTTCACTTTCACGATGTCGCCAGCTTTCACCACTTTATGTGGATCGTCGACGAAATGATCGGCCAGTGATGAAATGTGTACCAGGCCATCCTGATGGACACCGATATCGACAAACGCGCCAAAGTTGGTGACGTTGGTGACCGCACCTTCCAGAATCATGCCCGGTAGCAGATCTTTCAAGGTTTCTACGCCATCAGCGAAGCTAGCTGTTTTGAATTCAGGACGCGGATCGCGGCCCGGTTTTTCCAGCTCTTTGATGATGTCAGTCACCGTCGGCACGCCGAAACGTTCATCGGTAAAGTCCGATGGTTTCAGGTTACGCAGTGCGGTTGGATTCCCCATTAACTCTTGCAACGCCTGTTCGGTCGCGGCCAGAATGCGCTCCACGATCGGATAGGCTTCCGGGTGAACGGTAGAGGCATCCAGTGGGTTATTGCCGTGGTTGATACGCAGGAAGCCCGCGCACTGTTCAAAGGCTTTTGGCCCCAGACGGCTGACTTTCAGCAGCTGTTCGCGGTTGTGGAAGCGGCCATTCTCATCACGCCAGGTCACAATATTTTGCGCCATCATGCGCGTCAGCCCTGCAACACGTGTTAACAGCGCCACGGACGCGGTATTCAGGTCAACGCCGACGGCGTTTACGCAGTCCTCGACCACCGCATCCAGTTTCTTCGCCAGCTGGCTCTGGCTCACGTCATGCTGATACTGGCCAACACCGATGGATTTCGGATCGATCTTCACCAGTTCCGCCAGCGGATCCTGCAAACGACGGGCGATAGATACCGCACCGCGCAGGGACACATCCAGATCGGGGAATTCCAGCGCAGCCAGTTCGGACGCAGAGTACACCGATGCACCTGCTTCACTGACGATCACTTTCTGCGCGTTGATATCCGGGAACTGTTTCTGTGTGTCGAGGAAGAAGCGCTCGGTTTCACGCGAGGCAGTCCCGTTACCAATCGCCACCAGCTCGACCTGATGTTTGAGACACAGTGCGGCGATGATCGGAGCGGCTTTCGCTGCCTGACCGGTATGCGGATAAATGGTGTCGGTCGCGACCAGCTTGCCGGTGGCATCCACCACCGCGACTTTTACACCCGTACGCAGACCCGGATCGAGACCCATGGTGGCGCGCATGCCCGCAGGCGCAGCCATCAGCAGGTCATGCATGTTACGGGCAAAGACGTTGATCGCTTCGTCTTCGGCCTTTTCACGCACGCTGCCCATTAACTCGGTTTCAAGGTGCAGCAGCACTTTGATACGCCACGTCCAGCTAATGACGGCACGTCGCCAGCTGTCTGCTGCCGCATTGCCTAGCCGCAGATTCAGGTGGTCGATAATAATCTGTTCGCAGTAACTCTCACGCGGGGCTTCTTCGTGCTGTGGATCGGCATTCAATGCCAGTTGCAGCACGCCTTCGTTACGCCCACGAAACATTGCCAGAGCACGGTGTGAAGGCACCTGAGCAATCGGTTCGTGATGATCGAAATAGTCGCGGAACTTCGCGCCTTCTTCTTCTTTTCCTTCTACGACGCGGGAAACCAGATGCGCGTTTTTCCACAGATAATGACGCACTTTTGCCAGCAGCGTTGCGTCTTCGGCAAAGCGTTCCATCAGGATGTAACGTGCACCGTCCAGCGCCGCCTTCACGTCTGCCACGCCTTTCTCTGCATCGACATACGCCTGTGCCGTCAGCTCCGGCTCCTGGCTTGGGTCTTGCCAGAGGCCGTCGGCCAACGGCTCCAGACCGGCTTCAATCGCGATTTGTCCGCGCGTGCGGCGTTTAGGTTTATACGGCAGGTAGAGATCTTCCAGCTCGGTTTTGCTCAGCGTGCCGTTAATGGCGGTAGCGAGCTGTGCGGTTAACTTCCCCTGCTCGTCGATGGATTTCAGAATAGTCTGGCGCCGATCTTCCAGCTCACGCAGGTAACCGAGGCGCGTTTCGAGCTGGCGCAGTTGGGTGTCATCCAGCCCGCCGGTCACTTCTTTACGGTAACGGGCGATAAAAGGGACGGTATTTCCTTCGTCCAGCAGGCGGACTGCGGCGTCTACCTGCTCCGTGCGCGCCTGCAATTCGCTGGCGATAAGTTGGCTTAATGAATCATTCATAGGTCTGATATCAGTCGTCATCAAGTTAGTGGAGTAAATAAGTAGTGGAATAAATAAGTCGTGGAGTAAACCAGTGAGGACAGTTATACGGATTGAGCGTGCAAAATGCCAGCCGCCGCTGTCTGGAAAGCGAGTGCAATAACGATGCTATTCTGCGCAACAATCTTTATCTAAATCAATATTCCGTCAGATTCTTGCAACCCACCTACGATTTTAGCGTATGAAATACGTTGGCTTGTTTCTTTATAAATTGAGTGTCGTTTTAATCTGGGCGTGTAGCACGGGATTACCTATCCAAAGCCTGTGAGAGCGGACGGGACAACATCATTATTCGGGCAGGAGAAAGGTTCATGACAGTCAGAACGTCCACGTTGACGGCAGAAGGGCAGGCAAGTATTGCGCTGGAAATGCGTTCCGGCGTACTGGGGAAAGCGGCTGTGGATATTCGCCCACTCGGTGAACACGGGTTGTGCAGCTATGACCCCGGTTTTGCCAATACGGCAGGATGTGAGTCGGCGATTACCTATATTGACGCAGCGAATAGCGTGCTGCTGCATCGTGGCTTCCCTGTTGAACAGCTTGCCGAGCAGTGCGACTTTACTGAGGTCTGTTACATCCTGCTGCACGGCGATGCGCCTTCACCGGAGGCGTATGCGAAATTTGCCGACAACATTACCCGTCATACGCTGGTTCATGAGCAGATTGCCCGGATGTTCAGCGGTTTTCGTCGCGATTCCCATCCGATGGCGCTGATGTGCGCAGTCGTTGGTGCGCTGGCCGCGTTCTATCACGATGTCCTGGATATCGATAACGCGGAACACCGCGAGCTGGCGGCGGTGCGACTGCTGTCGAAAATGCCGACGCTGGCTGCGATGTGCTACAAATATTCTATTGAGCAGCCGTCCGTATATCCCCGCAATTCTCTCTCTTATACCGGCAACTTCCTGCACATGCTGTTTTCGATTCCGGCAGAGAAGTATGAAGTGAATCCGGTGTTGGAACGGGCGATGAACCGCATCCTGATTCTGCATGCCGATCACGGTCAATGCCCGTCTACCATGGCGGTCAGAGCGTCTGGTTCTTCCGGCGCGAACCCGTTTGCCTGCATTGCGGCTGGACTGGCGTCGATGTGGGGGCCGCTGCACGGCGGGGCGAATGAAGCCTGCATGCGCATGCTGGAAGAGATTAAAACGGTTGACCGCATTCCTGAATTTGTTCGGCGTGCGAAAGACCGCTGTGATTCATTCCGCCTGATGGGATTCGGTAACTCGGTCTATCAGCATTTTGACCCACGCGCGGCGATTCTGCGCAAAACCTGCTACGAAGTGCTGAATGAATTGGGCACGGAAGACAGCCTGTTACAGGTGGCGATGGAACTGGAACATATCGCTATGACCGATGCGTATTTTCTGGAAAATAAACTCTACCCGAGCGTCGACTTCTATACCTCCGTCATCCTGAAAGCGATGGGGCTGCCGCCGTCGATGTTTACCGTCATTTCTACCGTTGGCAGGACGATTGGTTGGGTCGCGCATTGGGATGAAATGCACAAACAGCAGGAAATCAGCATCTATCGCCCGCGCCAAATTTATACCGGACAGCCGCGTCGGGACTATTCTTCTCAGAAGGGATAATGCTTCCCATCGGGAAATCCTTCTAACATGAAGGACTCGTATGATTGCCCCTGATGCCTATGCTGCGGCATCAGGGAGCAGGGGAAATGCGTTAGAATTTTTCCCAGTTATCCTGCGTGTTGCCGACCGGAGCAAGCGCTAAGCGGGTTGGTTGCACTTTCTTCGCCATCGGAGTAGGGCGTGCTGTTGGTGTGCCGCGCAGGTGGAAATGGTTCATGAGCGTCACCAGATGGGATGACTGTTCGCGCAAGCTGGTTGCCGCATTGGCGGACTCTTCAACCAGCGTCGCGTTCTGCTGGGTGACCTGATCGAGCTGGTTCACTGCATCATGAATTTGCGAAATGCCGGATTCTTGCTCCTGCGTGGTCGTCCCGATTTCGCTGATTAAATCCGCCACGCTGCGTGCCTGACGGACCAGTTCATCAATCGTACTGCCGGTGTCTTCGACCAGACGATTCCCCGCTTCTACTTTCTCGACGCTGGTGTTGATCAGTACCGCGATCTCTTTGGCTGCGGAGGCGGAGCGCTGTGCCAGTGAACGAACCTCTCCTGCTACCACAGCGAAACCGCGACCCTGCTCGCCAGCACGAGCGGCTTCGACCGCCGCATTCAGCGCCAGAATATTGGTCTGGAAAGCGATGCCATCAATGACGCTAATGATGTCTCGGATTTTGTGCGAACTGGTGGAGATCTCTTTCATCGTAATGACCATGTCTCCGAGCGCCTCGCCGCCTTTCGTTGCCGTTTCGCTGGTTTGGCTGGCGAGACGGGTGGCGTTGCGCACGGTATCTGCATTCTGACGAATTGCCTGACTCATCTGCTCCATAGACGCAGCGGTTTGCTGCAAGCTGGCGGCTTGTTCTTCCGTGCGTTGGCTGAGATTTTCGCTGCCTGCCTCGATTTGGCTAGAGCCAGAAGCGATAGCTTCGCTGCTCTGCCGTACCTGTTCGACGATATCGCCTAGGTTATTACTCATGTGATGCATGGTGGCTAGCAGGCTGCTGTGGTCGTCCGGCTTGATGTTGATATCGACAGCCAGATCGCCATCGGCTACCTGCCGGGCAATGTGGGTCGCATAAAGTGGTTCACCACCCAGTTGGTTTTTTAACGTGCGGGTAATCAGCCATGCCACGACGGCGGCCATCGCTGTAGCGGCAAGGGAGAGAACCAGCATGATGACGCTGCCAGATTGCGCGCCATGCTGTGCGTGGCTGACAATCTCGTTGGTATCCTGCTGTTGCGAGGCCATCATTGCGTCCAGCACTTTGAACAGTGCGTTTTGCGCAGGTTGCATCTCATTAAGAATAATGGTGTTACCCTGCAGACGCAGTTGTGGGTCGGTGGATTGCACCAGCTCCATGGCTTTCAAAAAGGCGGCAAGGTACGGCGGGCGGGTGTCTTGAAACTGCTTCAACAGCGCGCTGGTTGCTTCGGTATCCAGCTGTTGCCCCAGCTTTTTCAGATTGGCGGTATTGCGGGCAATTTGCTCATCGACGAACTGCTTTTCCTGCTTGATTTGTGCAGGGTCGGTGCTGATCGCGATGTTACGGATCAGACGAGCATTGGCATCAAAGCCGGCTTTAACCTCTTGAATAAGTAGCATATTGGCTAACGTGGTGCCGGAAAGCCGATTGATGTCGTTACCCAGCCCAACCAACTGGAGTCGTCCGAAGAATGCCACCAGCAAACTGATGATGATAACCAGAGTAAATCCCATACCCAACATGTTACCGAGTTTGATTCTGTTCAGCATATTCATAAACATCCTTAATTTTTTGACATGCTACGAAGGCATAACGGAGGGGGCTTGCTATCGTAACCGATGCAAGTAATGACAAGGTTTTATTGCTGTGTTTTACATTTTCGGGATACATCGATAACTCCCGGATTTAAAAACTTATAGATAAGAATATCTTTAATATTGGCAGAAAAAGCGTTCAGTTGATCACGTAAATTACCGAGAGAGGGATTTCGTATGAAATGTGTGATCTGAGAGGCAAAATGCGGATTTTTACGACATTGTCTGACGGTGATGAGAGAGGCGAAGGGAAGTGGTAACACAGGTTACTTAAGCCTGTTTTTAGGAGAAACACGGGGATGAGGTTCCCGCAGGGAAACCTCGCCCCGTGGTCGCTCCGTGTATCTCGGTTCTGAAGCGATTGGCACGAAGGGGAGTGGTGCGTTAGCTAATGAACAAGCTAACACACCGATCAATCAAGAGGCTTTATCACTGACAAAAGGGGCGATATAGCGCTGATAGCGTGATTCTTTCAACTGTTGCAGGTCGACAAGCACCAGACCATCGATGCAGTTATTGAAATCGGGATCGATGCCGAAGTCGATAAACCGCACGCCTCCAGGTTCACACAGCTCCGAATACTGCTTATAGAGCGTCGGGATGGCGCACCCCATATTGCTGAGCATGCTTTTCAACCGCGTAAGATCCTGCTGGTAGTCCGTTCCTTCAAACTGTTTCAGTACGTCAGGCAACGATGCCGGATAAGGGCGGCGCGACGTTGCCAGCGGCTGATCGGGCGTGAAGTGCAGGCGATAAAAGGCGACCAGCAAATCGCGTGCATGCGGTGGCAACGTGCCGGAAAGCGATACGGGGCCGAACAGATAGCGGTGTCCTGGATAACGCGCCAGATAGGCACCAATGCCCAGCCAGAGATAATCCAGCCCGCGTTTACCCCAGTACTTAGGTTGAATAAAGCTGCGTCCTAGCTCAATGCCTGATGCCAGGATGGGATCCATTTCGTCGCCGTACTGGAACAGACTGTGACTATAAAGCCCACTTTTCCCTTTTTCGGCGATCAGGTTTGCCGTCGAAACAAAGCGATAGGCACCCACAATCTCCAGTTCTCGGTCGTCCCACAGGATCAGGTGCAGGTAGTCATCATCATAGCTGTCTAGATCGCGGCGTTGACCGGAGCCTTCGCCCACAGCCCGGAAAGCGATTTCGCGCAGGCGTCCGAGCTCACGTAACAGCGGCACATAATCTTCTTCACCGCGACGATACAGATAGACCACTTTGCCATCTGGCGTGGTGCCCAGCGTTTCACACGCTGACAGCGCGCGTTTCAGCAGCACGCGGTCTTCGGCTAGCGCAATGGGTTTTTCACCAGCAAAGCAGCCGGGCTTTCCTTGTCCCAATCGATAAACGTGACGCCGGAAGCGAGCCGCCAGATCGTTGGCATTCCATTCACCTTGGCTCCAGGAGGCATAAGGAATTCTGGCACCGATACGCAGCTTGAGCGTTTGTCCGCGCTGGCCGAACATTTCTCTAACCAGCAGCAGGGTGGACAGCGGGCGATAAACCATGGAGGAGAGATAGAACAGCGTACTATTGCGTCCGCCGATATGGATGGGCACTACGGGCGCACGTGCTTTGCTGGCCATGCGGATAAATCCGTTGTGCCAATGACCATCACGAATACCTTGCAGGCTGACGCGTGAAACCTCTCCGGCTGGGAATACGATGATCGCGCCGTCGCCTTCCAGATGTTGCTGGATGGCGCTGATTTGCTGGCGTTTGGTACGGTTATTGAAGTTATCGACGGAAAAAAACAGATTTTTGAGCGGGGCGACATAAGAGAGGAGCTGGCTGGCGACGATGCGGACATCGGGCCTGACGCTGGCGACGGTGCGTAATAACGCTAAGCCGTCCAGCGAGCCAATCGGGTGGTTGGCAACCAGCACCACTGGCCCTTGGCTGGGGATATTTTCTAAATCCCCCTCGACCATTTCACAATTGAAATTGAAGTAATCAAGAATCTGTTCAACTAGATCCAATCCTTTCAAGTGTGGGTAACGCCGTGCAAATTGCTGCATTTCATTTTCAAATAGCAGAGAACGCAAAACCGTTTTCTGCCAAGGTGGCGTATGGCGATGCGGGACAAGATCTTGCAGAATGGCGTCTAAGCTAAACATAAATCGTTCTCCGTAGCTCTCCGTGGCTAAAAGTACGGGATAGAAATGACATATTTATGTCTGTTGATAGATTATTAGCCAAAATTGTAAATCTGTGTAATGAACGCGCGATTTTTGCGTGTTACTACCAACCCCAGCATGCCGATTAGCTATGGAAAAAGCTCGCCAGGACAATTCTGTTGCCGCTGTTATTCAATGCAGGGTTGTTTTTCGTGTTTCATTAATAAGGCATAACTTATAAATATGATCTATTAATAGAACAACGGGTCTTGTGTTTTCTTCATTACAGACACATCATGTTCTATAAATAGGTGTTAAGTATGGGGTATACCCATTAATGGAACAGGAATATAGCGATGGCGAAACCTTCTGCTCGAACATATTCTCGCTACAGCCGTGACGCAGCTCGTTTACTCGGGTTGATGCTTCGCAGTGCGAGAATCGAACGTAATATGACAGTGGAAGAATTAGCTGAACGGGCTGGCGTATCACGAGGCTTAGTCTATCGCGCAGAGGAAGGAGATATGGGATGTTCAATTGGCGCGGTTTTCGAACTGGCAACCCTTGTTGGTGTCCCTCTTTTTACCGCAGACCAATCCACAATGGCACTTCATATTGCCAACACGGAGAAAACACTCTCTCTTCTGCCGCGCGCTGTACATCATTCCAAAAAGGTCGTGAATGATGACTTCTGATAAAGCCTATGTATGGATCTGGTTGCCTGATGCGGCGAAGCCTGTTGTGGCCGGTTTATTGAGCCGGGACGGCGACCGACTCATTTTCAATTATGGTCGTCACTATCTGGAGCGAAAAGACGCGATCCCTATCTATGAACCTGAACTGCCGTTAATACGTGGTGCTATACCGCCAGCGGCGGGCCTATGGCAGGCGAGTGCATTACGCGATGCCGCACCTGACGCATGGGGACGCAGGGTCATCCTTAATCGACTTATGGGTGTCAGAGGCAGGAGGGTGGATAGCAGTGCGTTGGATGAATTGACATATCTGCTTGAGTCCGGTTCAGACAGAATTGGCGGGCTCGATTTTCAGGCATCGCCGACAGAGTATATCCCGCGTTCAGCTCAAAATGCTTCTCTTGAAGAGTTGATGCTTGCGGCCACTATGGTGGAAAACGGTGTCTTGTTGACGCCCGAGCTTGATCAAGCACTTTTCCATGGGAGTTCGTTAGGTGGCGCTCGGCCGAAAGCGATGATCGAAGATGAGAACCATAAGTTCATCGCAAAATTTTCGTCCTCGACGGATACCTATAACGTCGTTAAAGCTGAATACATTGCTATGCGGCTGGCTGCGAGTATTGGTTTAAATGTGGCTCCGGTGCACTTTCGCCAAACTGCGGGGAAGGACGTTATTCTGATAGAACGCTTTGACCGTACAAAAGCAGAAGGTGGCTGGAAACGCAGGCTAATGGTCTCTGCACTGACGCTTTTCGGCCTTGATGAAATGATGGCGAGATATGCGAGCTACGAAGAATTCTCGGACATCATTCGGCAACGCTTCGATGAGCCGAAAGCGACGCTGCGCGAGCTGTTTGGTCGTCTGGTCTTCAATATCATCTGCGGGAACACCGACGATCATGCCCGAAACCACGCGGCATTCTGGGATGGCCGAACACTAAAGCTGACTCCAGCCTATGATATTTGCCCGCAGAATCGGGCGGGTAATGAGGCGACGCAGGCAATGTTGATCACGGGTGAAAACAGGATGAGCAATTTCTCTGTCTGTCTGGCGGCTGCACCTAAATTTCTGCTGAGCGAAGCTGAAGCTATTGAGATCATCATGCATCAGATAGAAACGGTGCGTGCATGTTGGGAAAGCGTCTGCGATGAAGTTGCATTGAACGAAGTGGATCGTAAGCTGTTTTGGGGCCGGATGTTTCTCAACCCTTTTATTTTTGAAGGTACGCCGGACAGCATACGCGCTAAGAGCCTAACGGGGTTACTGACTTGAAAACCAATCTGATTACCCGCGAGGGCTATGACAAACTGCGGGCAGAGCATGAGCATCTCTGGAATGTAAAGCGCCCGGAAATTACCAAAATCGTTTCCTGGGCGGCTAGCTTGGGAGATCGCTCGGAAAATGCGGACTACACCTACAATAAGCGTTTATTACGCCAGATCGATCGCCGTGTGCGCTATCTGAGGAAGTGTCTGGCGGAATTGAAAATCGTTGATTATTCACCGCAGCAGGATGGCAGCGTATTTTTTGGTGCCTGGGTCGAGATCGAAAATGAGCAAGGCGACGTGAAGCGCTTGCGGATTGTCGGTCCAGATGAGATCTATGGCGACAGCAAAGACTATATTTCGATCGATTCCCCGATGGCACGCGCGATGCTGAAAAAAGCGGTTGATGAGGAGTTCACCGTGAACACGCCAGATGGCCCACGCGAGTGGTTCGTCAATGCGATTGATTACGTTAAATCATGAGCGTAGCCCGGCTCACACCGGGCAGATGTATCGCTGACGTGAAAAACGCGACGTCGCCTGGAACAGGTTTAGCCATCTGAATTTTGTGCTCGCAAGAGCTGTCTGGCCTGCTCAATGACAGGTAAGTCCACCATCTCGCCGTTTATCTGGAAAGCGTAGCTGTGTTCGGCCGCTTTCAAAACCTGCTTTGCCCAGTCTATTTTGCTACGATCTGCCGTGAAAGCCTGCTGAACGGTATCGATCTGTGAGGGATGGATACAGAGTTTGGCCGAGAAGCCGAGCGAGCGTGCATGTAGTGCGTCAGCTAGCACTCGGTCATGATGTGTGAAATCGGGATTAACGCAATCTATTGGCGGCGGTAAATCAGCCAGTCTGGACGCCAGTACAATACGGCTTCTGGCATACAGCAATGCGTGCAGGGATTGATCGCAATGGATGTCGAGTGAGAAATCCAATGAACCAAATGCCACCCTTTCTACACCTGCGTCACAAATTTCTTCCGCATTATGTAATCCCCGAGCAGTCTCAATAATCGCAATAATATTCACATTTTCCAATCTATTACGATTTATCATTTCCCTCGCTTCATTCAGCATTGCTGCTGACTCTATTTTTGGTAAGACAATTTCCTGTGTGGCTATTTCATGTCTCGCTGCGGTTTTATTTCTTAATCTCGCCTTGTTACTGAGTCTATTTAGAAAGTCGACATCTTCACTGAATTCCGGTGATCCAAATTTATTTAAACGTATATATTTTTTGCAATTTATTTCAGAGACGGAAGTATCATTTTCATACCATTGGATAATATTTTCTCTGGCCTGGTTTTTTTCATCAGGATGAACAGCATCTTCCAGATCAAATATCACGGCATCGGCTCCACAGCGGATGGCATGTTGAAAGCGATGAGGCGCATTTCCAGGCACGAAGAGGTAGGTCTTAGCGTGTTCCATGCTGTTCTCCTTTTCTTATTTCATTGATTAAAAATGAATTTATAGAAATGTAACTAATTAATTGCGAATAAGAATGATACCTATTTACATTGGCGTTAGTGATATGCTAGCTTTCCGTTCATTATTTTTCAATCTATCAATCGCGACATTTTTATTAAGTTTCGGGATGTGTTAACCCGAGATCTAATGACACCCTTTTATACGTTACAGCAATCCATTCTTACTTGTTTTATCGGTATAGGGAGTGATTATGAATATCAAGGTAGACGCAGTTGAACACAGGGATATACGGAATATTCCAGATGGTTTTCTCTCTGATTATTCAAATAAAAATGCGTTAAAGCGATTGATTCGCTGCTTTTTCGCTGAAGGGATTTTGAATAAATATAACCTGATATTTACTGAGGTTAATTCCGGTCGTGCAACATTTTCTTTGCGCGGAAACAACGGTGAATTGAAGTTTGATGATATTTATTCGGCCCCGGCAAACACTTATATTAATAATGGAAATATTTATCACATTAATTCCCAAGGGACGTCTTTTCCCGTCACTGACCACGAGCAGTTGATTGATTTACTCCGCGAGAGTTTTGATTTCCATCCCGAAGAAAGCGGCATTAATGGCCTGAAACAAGATGTCGGCAACAGTGTGCGTAATGATACCAACGCCCGGCGTTATCGGAGTCAATGGCGTGCTGAAGTGGCTGATGCCATGCGGCAGGATGGGCAGGAATATTTCACGCAGTGGCTGCGTCGGCAGCGAAGCATTCGCGATGCCGCGATGTTACTCGACCAATGGGGATCGCTGGAAGGGCATCCCTACTATCCCACTTGGAAATCCCGTCCGGGCTTGAGTGACGAAGACGTCCAACTGCTGTCGCCAGAATTCAATGCTCGTGTGCCGCTGCGTATTACTGCGCTGCGCCGTGATATGGCGTATGTGGAATGCATGCCGCATGTCGATGATTTTCATCAGTGGTTTGCTCAGGCGTTCCCCGCGCTCTGGCAGAACTGGAAGCAGCGCTTGAATCAACAAGGGTTGGATGAGACGCAGTGGCTTCCGCTGCCAATCCACAGTTGGCATCTGGAAAGCTGGGTGAAATCCCATTACGCGGATGAGATTGCCGAAGGGATTTTGCTCACCGACGGCCCTGATCTCATCACGCTGCCGGGGATGTCGTTCCGCACCGTCTTGCCCGTTGAGCCACCTTCTTCTCCTTTCATCAAGCTGCCTGTCGCCATCTGGATGACCAGCGAAATGCGTAGCCTACAGGCAAAATCGATCCACATGGGGCCGCGCATTAGCACCATTATCGAAGCGATTCTGGCGCAGGAGGGCGGGTTCGAGCAGCGGCTGGAGTTTTTCCGCGAAGAGGCCGCATTCCACTACAAACATGCGGTGCATCAGGATGACGCACTGGGCAAACACCTCTCCGTCGTCTTCCGCGATGCGCGCGCCTATGAACGCTCCGACGGCGCGCTGCCCGTAACCGTCGCCACACTGTTTACGGCGCTGCCTCACCGCGATCAACCATTATTCACCGAGCTGGTTACGCTGTCCGGGCTTGGTGCAGAAGCGTGGTTCCGTCAATACGTTCGCGCTGTGACCCGTCCTGTCATCGCTATCTATCTGTTGTACGGCATCGGGCTGGAAGCACACCAGCAGAACAGCCAGATCCTCTTCTCGCCTGAAGGTGTCGCGCAGGGGTTATTAATCCGCGATTTCGGCGACGGGCGCACCTATGCGCCGCTGCTGAGTCAGCGCGGCTATCACCTGCAACCTTACGTTTGGCCCGGCATTCTGCCCACGGTATTTGAAGGCGATATCGAGCCGGTGCGGATGTTTGTCGTCGATGCCTGTTTTGTCAGTCACCTACATGAATTGGCACTGGCACTCAGCGCGGAATATGGCTTTGCCGATGCTCGACTGTGGCAGGTGATGAAAGAGGAAACCGCCGCGGCGTTTGACGCAGTGAAATCGCGCGTTGATGGCGATGTGTGGCAGACCGAGCGTGACATGTTTTTGACCCAGCCTTGGTATACGCGCTCGCTGTTGCGCATGCATATCCAGGAATACCGCGACTACCGGATTCAGCACGGCCTGAGCAACCCCTTCCTCACGGAAGGAGAAGAAACTCGCGTCGGGCCGTGATGTATGGCGATGCTCCTGCCTCACAGGCTAAAAAACGGGAGCATCTTTTTCAATCCTCATTTTGAGATGGATAACTTTGTTGATGAACGCCAGGAAGAACTTCACGCCGTCTACCGGGAAGCGCCATTTTCCCATTCCTTCTACGTTGGGCGTCGCCATAACGGCGGCAATCGCTATGCTGAGCGGAATCGCGATACCCGTGCAGGCGGCAACGGGAGAACGCGATGATTCCACTATCGTGGTGGAAGCCAAAGACGCCGAGGCTGTACAGGGGCTGGTGGCGGGCGGCATGTCGGCGCGATCGTCCAGTACCGGGCTGCTGGGCAAAAAGGATGTCATGGATACGCCGTTTAACGTCAGCAACATGACCTCATCGTTTATTGAAAACAAACAGGCACAGACGCTGGGGCAGGTAGTGGCACATGACGCCTCAGTGCGGGTGAGCAGTTCGCAGGGCGGTCTGCTGGATTCTTACTACATCCGCGGTTTCCCACTCAACGAAGGAAACCTGAGCGATATCGCCATGAACGGCGTCTACGGTGTTGCGCCCAACTATCAGTTGATGACCGACTACATTGAGCGAGTGGAAGTCCTGAAAGGACCGTCGGCGCTGCTGTATGGGCTGTCCCCGAACAGCAGCGTGGGTGGTGTGATTAACGCCGTCACGAAACGCCCGACCACCGTAGGTAACCTGACTCGCCTCACCACCAGCTGGCAGTCTGATTCCCAATTCACGCAGCATGCGGATATTTCCCGTGTCTATGCGCTGGACAATAACAATCTGCTCGGCGTGCGCTTTAACGGTAACTATGGCTACGGCGACACGGTGTGGGACGGCAGCGACAAGCGCACACAGGTCGGCGCACTCGGGTTGGATTTCTCATCAGAACGCTTCCGTGCCACGTTGGATCTCATCACTCAGCACCTGAAAACGCGCGCGCCGTCTCGCCCCTATTCGTTCGCGGCGGGGGTGACGGTGCCTGATGCGCCAGATGGCAACACCAACATTTCCCAGCCGTGGGGATTCTGGCATTCCAAAGATCAGTCGGTGCTGCTGCATACCGAATACGATCTGGCGGATAACGTCACCTGGTTTACCGATTTAGGCGGTTCCAGCGCACACGTGAGCCGACTGTCAGAGCAGGTGCCGCAGGTGACGAATAATAATGGCGATGTGAGTTCCGCCGTGGGGAATTATCGCTTTACTACCAGTCGCTATACGCTGGCGACGGGTGTTCGCGCGGATGTGGAAACGGGCTCGGTGACGCACAAGCTGTCGGCACAGACCAGCTACTATCGCGATCGTCAGGCGACCGGTATCGGCAACGGAACAGCAATTAACTCGAATATTTACAATCCGGTTTCTTCACCTGCACAAAATGTCGCTGCTCCGCCAAGCGCGTATAAACGCTCTTCTACTGCGCTTTCAGGTATCGCGTTGGCGGATACGCTTGGCTTCTGGAATGATGCGCTGCAAGTCACAGGTGGGCTGCGTTATCAGCAGATCAAGTCGGACAACTTTGTTCCCGGCAATAGCGCACCTTCATCGTCTTACGACAAAAATGCGATAACGCCGATGGTGGGTGTAGTAGTTAAACCCTGGCAGCACGTCTCGCTCTATGCCAACTACATTGAGGGGCTGAGCAAAGGGGATATCGCGCCAGCGAATGCAAGTAATCCGGGGCAGGTACTTGCTCCGTATAAGAGCAAACAGTATGAAGCCGGGGTGAAAGTGGATGCGCTGGGAACGATCTCTACGCTGAGCGTTTTCCAGATCACCAAGCCAAGCGGCGCACTGGTTAACGGTACGGGTAGTGAGTTTGTTACAGCTAACGAGCAGCGCAATCGGGGTATCGAACTGGATGTGGTTGGTTCACCGCGGGAGGATCTGCGTCTGACCGGCGGCGTGATGCTGCTGGATGCCGAGCTGACCAAAAGCGTGACGCCGGGTGCGCAGGGCAAGCGCGCGCCGGGCACGTCGCGTTTTCAGGCTAACGCCGGGGTGGAATATGACCTGCCGTTCCTGCGCGATCTGACGCTGAACGCCAACGTCATCCATAACGGGAAGCAGAACGTCAACACCATCAATACCCAGTCTATTCCTTCCTGGACCACCGTTGATTTCGGCGCACGTTACAAGACGCGAATCTATAACGCCCCTACCACGTTCCGTGCCGATGTCCTTAACGCCTTTGACCGTAATTACTGGTCTGGCGTGACGTCATTCAGCACGGTATCGCAAGGAACGCCGCGGACGCTGATGCTGTCCGTGGCGGTTGATTTCTAAGGATAGGTATTTTTCAGGAACCGAACGTTAAGGAGATAGCGATGAGCAACCTGTTTAGCTTTGCCGCAGTGTCTTCCCCCGCTGTCACGCAGGCCTACTGGCCTGAGAGACTGACGCCTTATCTGGATAGTGAGATTGAGCAGTTCCTTTTCAACTCGCCGCAAAGGCTGTCATGGCTGGTTGAGCAGTATGGGTCGCCATTGAATATTGTCTGGCCGCACACTGTCGCCAACAATATCGAGGCATTGCGAACCGTGTTGCAGCGTCACGATGTGGACTGTCGCCTGTACTACGGCGCGAAGGTGAACAAATCGCCGGGGCTGGTACAGGCGGCCGTCAACGCGGGCATCGGCGTGGATGTCTCCAGCTTGCAGGAACTGAAAGATGCGCTGCGGGCTGGCTGCGACGGCACGCGGCTGTGCGCCACCGGTCCGGCCAAAACGCGCGAGTTTCTGACTGAGTTGGTTCATCATCGCGCGCTCATCGTGCTGGATTCGCCAGAAGAGTTCGACGACGTGCTGGCGCTGGCGGCGTTGTTACGCGTGACGAAACCGGTGCGGGTACTGCTGCGCTATCGCCCATCGTTCACACAGGCCAGCCGTTTTGGCATGCTGGCCGATGAGGTCATGCTCTGTCTGGAGACGTTAAGCACCAGACAGGATGTGCTTCATCTTGAAGGCTTCCATTTCCACCTGGGTGGCTATGCTCCCGATACCCGAGTGAGCGCATTGGCTGAGCTGTTGCCATTACTGGAGCGGGCGCGGTCACGGGGTTTGCAGCCCGCGATGATTGATATCGGCGGTGGATTGCCGATTCAATATCTTTCGGCTTCTCGCTATCAGGCATATTTGGCGGAGCAGAATGAGGCGGATTACCGCCACGGTCAGGTGCCGACCTCGTTTTACCCGTACGGCGGCGAGCGCTCGGCAGCCGACTATCTTGAGGCATTCTTGTCAGCCTCAATTGGGCAGTATTGCGTGGCGGACATACTGAAACAGTATGGCCTGATTCTGGCGATTGAGCCGGGGCGCAGTCTGGCCGACCAAAGTGCGATTACCGTGTTTCGCGTCACGCGTACGCGCCGCCAGCCGGATGGCAACCACGTCGTGTTTGTCGAAGGTAGCAGCTTTAGCGCGTGCGAGACCTGGTTTAACTCTGAGTTTTTGATTGATCCTCTGCATGTTTTTTCCGTCAAAAAAGACACACGTCCGACGCCGGGTAAAGCCTGGATCGCCGGACACAGCTGTCTGGACGACGATGTCATTACGAACCGATTGATTCATTTTCAAACCGTGCCGCAGCCAGGCGATTTACTGATTTACGCGAATACGGCGGGATACCAGATGGACCTGCTGGAGAACGCGTTTCATCGACATCCGCTGCCTGCGCGCCTGTGCGCTTTCAAAGGTAAGAAAGGTGAGCTGATTTTTTCCAGTGATAACTGAAATGGAGCAGAACCATGATCCTGAATAAAGTAACTGATTTGATTGGTAATACGCCCGTTATACAAATTCCCGTCCCCTATGGGGATACGCGTTTGTTTTTAAAAGTGGAGAAGAACAACCCCGGCGGCAGCATGAAGGATCGCATGGCGAGAAATATGATTGTCGCCGGACTGAAGTCAGGAAAAATCCGTCCCGGCGGCACGATTGTCGAGTCGTCATCGGGTAATACCGGTATCGGGCTGGCTCTGGCGTCGATTGAATACGGTCTGCGCTTTATTGCCGTGGTCGATCATCATGCGGCACAGGACAAGATTGCCATCATGCGCGCGCTCGGCGCGGAAATTCGCTACGTCTCCGGCGACTACGGTGAAGATGAGGTGGCGGTGGTGGAGCGCCAGCGTATGGCGGCACAGCTGGCGGAGGAGATTCCCGGCGCGGTGTTTATGAACCAGTCGGATAACGCGGCGAATGCAGGCGGCTATGCCGATTTTGTCCGCGAGTTGTTCAGCCAGATTGGCAAGATTGACGCGTTTGTCGGCTGCGTAGGCACGGGCGGATCGATGACCGGCATTTCGCACGGCCTGAAAGTCCATAACCCGGATATTGCGACCATTGCCGTTGAGCCGGTTGGCTCTATCGTCTTTGGCCACCCCGGTAAGCCCTACTATCAGTCCGGCACCGGTACGCCAGCAGGGGACACCGTGGGGCTGGTACTGGATTACAGCTGCATCGACTATGGCGAACAGGTTTCAGATGCACAAGCGTTTGAAACAGCACGCTATGTCGCACGGAATTACGGACTGCTGGTCGGCGGTTCGACGGGCGGGGTGATCTATAAAGCGCTGGAGTTGATCTATCAGGATCGTATCGGCGGCAACGTCGTATTGGCGATCGCCGACGGCGGTGAGAAATACCTGCACACGGTGTTTAACGAAGAGTGGCTGGCGGCGCGTAACCTCACGGACAGCAGTGTGTGGCACGATCTGGATCGCTGGCTGGGCAACGCGATTTCTCTGGAGCAGGCAAGCTAAGGAGTCAAGGATGCGCGAAACGCTAAGCGGGCAGCCGCTTAACGTGGTGATTTGCGGGGCCGGTAAAACCGGCCATCTCGCCACGGTACTGTTTAAGCAACTGCCAGACGTCAAGGTGACGCTACTCGGCAGCCATCCCCGTCTGCCGGAAGCCTACCAGCAGCACGGTAAACGGCTACACGCGCTGCTGCCGGATGGCGAAACGCTGACCGCCACGCCGGATGGCGTGACCTGCGACCCGGCGGAAGCTTGCCGCGACGCCGACGTCGTGATTATCACCGTTCCCGCCAACTTCCGCGCCGATCTTCTGGCACGGATCGTTCCCCATTTGCCCACCGATAAGCCGGTCTATGTTGGTGCGATCCCCGGTTTTTGTGGTTTTGACTGGCTGGCCGAACGTGAGCTAGCTGCGCGGCCGAATGCGGTGATTTGGGGAATGAAGGACGTCGCGCACATTGCGTTTGATTTAGTGCCGGGACAGTCGATCAAGATGGGCGGCGAAAAGGCCACGCTGTATGTCGCCACGCATCGGCGCGAAACCGCTACAAGCCAGCAGGCGCTGATGGCGCTGTTGCAACGGCTCTATTCTACTCCCGTGGTGCTGTTGCCGGATTATCTGGAGATCACACTGACGCCGGGTAACCCGATTATGCACAGTGCAGTAATTTATGGCCTGATCGGCCCTTACGGTCAGTGGCATGCCCGATCGTTCCTTCAATCGCTGTGCTGGTGGAATGATTGCCCTGAACTGGGGGCATATTATCTGGAACGTATGGATGAAGAGAATCAGCGGCTGTGTGCGGCGTTGGAGACGCGGCTTGGCGTGCGGCTGAATTCGGTACTGCCGCTCAAGCAGGAGATTATCGATGCTTATGGCGATCAGATTGCTGATGCGCACACGATGCTCTCGGTGTTGCGTACCAATCAGGCCTACCACGGCATCGGTCTGCCGTTGCGAAAGCATAACGCTGGCGGGTACGTGTTTGATACCCAGCACCGCGTGTTTCAGGAGGATATCGCCTATGGGCTGAGCCTGTTAGTGACCCTTGCGGAGAATTTAGCGGTTAACGTTCCGTACATTGAGGAAGTTTATCGGTGGTGCAGCGATTACATGGGCGTGTCCACGCAGGATCGACCCGACTATTTCCCGCCGCACGGGTTGAGATGATGGGATTGGGCAAAATGATGACAGTGGCTGAATTAAGGCAGAATGACACCGTGGAACCAGAAGGAATTGACGCATGCGCTTGACCGGACAGGTCGCGTTCATCATCCACTTTATGTTTGTTGTACAACTGGCGGCGATGGGGGCGATGGAGATGAGCGGGCCGTTTTGGCCGCTGCATCTGGAAAGCATGTCGTCCGGTGCTGAACTGAGTGTCGCGGGGATTGCCGTCTACGTCGGGCCGATGTTGGGGATTATGCTGACCAGCGCCTTCTGGGGACGGATGGGCGATCGCTTGGGCAACAAAGCCATGATGGTCCGCGCACTGTTCGGGCTGGCCTTGACCCAACTTGGGCTGGCGTGGGCAAATGATATCTGGACGATAGTTGCGCTGCGTTTTATTCAGGGTGCCTGTGCGGGTTATATTGCGCCCGCGCAGGCGTATGGCGTCGCGGTGGTCAGTCCGTTACAGCGCACGCGGCTATTTGCCTGGCTTCAGGTTTCTACCAACGTGGGATCGCTGCTGGGCGCGATTGTCGGTGGGCTGATTCTCGATTATCTGAACTTCTTCTGGATCAACCTGAGTGCCGCGATCCTGTGCGCGCTGTGTGGCATCACCGTAGCGCTGTTCCTGCCGCATGTTACCCCCGTGACTCCTGCCGTTCCGACCGCGGAGGCTCAGGAGAAAAACATTCCCCGCAAACGGCTCTGGGCGCTGTCGCCGATTCCCGCCCTGTTGCTGATTTCTGGCCTGTTGCTGACCAGCCGCATGATTCCGCAAACGCCGTTTTCCCTCTACATGGACGACTTCTTTCAGGTAGATAAGTGGGTTATCGGTCTGTGTTATGGCTTGCAGGCGACCGGGGTGATCGTCTCTGCGTCATTGTGGGCGCGCTATTTTGAAGACCTCTCGCTGTCGCAGACGCTGAGCCGCCTATGTGTGGTCATGCTGGCCTGCGCCATCGTGACATTGACCGCTGCCACGATGCTGAATATTGCGATTTTCATCCCGCTTTATTTCCTGTGGGGTGTGCTGCTTGGGGCTACCACGCCGGTTCTGATGGCGCTGATTTCGCGTGCGGCGGGTGCAGGGCAGCAGGGTTATATACTCGGCGTGGCGCAAAGCGTCAGCCAATTTGCCTCGATTCTTGGCATTTCTTTGGGCGGATTAGTTCTCTATTCCCCCGGACTACGTTCGCTATTCTTCTGCGTTGGCGCCGCGTATCTGGTGACCTTACTGGTCGCTCTGATGCTGCTACGACGTCTGCGGATACAGGCGGAAAAACATGACTCTCTCTCGACGAAGGGAAATATCGAAAATGTTTAATCGTTGGAAGCGGCAGTGTCGCCGTCCGTTATTCCTGAGTGCACTGCTGATGGCATTCCTGTCGCCGCTGGCGGGACAGGCTGCGCAAACGTCAACCGTCGTCAAGGATGTGTTGGGACGCGAAGTGAGAGTCAACACGCCGGTGCAGCGCGTGATGCTGGGTGAGGGGCGGCAGCTTTATCTGGTCGCTATGCTCGACAAAGAAGATCCGGCGAAAAGAATTGTTGCCTGGCGGCGCGATCTGATTCAGTCCGATCCGGCAACGTGGCATCAATATCGCGATCGTTTCCCTCAACTGGCGACGATCCCGACGTTTGACGGTACGGAGAAAGGCACGTTTGACGTGGAGCAGGCGGTGTCACTGAAGCCGGACGTCATCATTATGAACATTGAGGCGCAGCGGGCGATTGTCGATGCGGGTTACGACCGGATATTGGACAGCGTCGGGATCCCGATCGTCTACGTTGATTTCCGCTATCACCCGCTGGAAAACACCGCGCCAACCATGCGCCTGCTCGGCACGCTGTTTAATCAGGAAGCGCGTGCCGAAGCCTTTCTCGCATTCCGTGAGGCGCAGCTAAAACGCGTTTCCGACGTGTTGGCAGCGAAATACCCGCGTTCTCCGCGCGTGTTCATTGAGCGACTAGGTGGCTACACCGATGAGTGCTGCCTGACGTTTGGTCGGGATAACTTCGGTAAGTTCGTGCAGTTGGCTGGTGGCGACAACGTGGCCGCGAAAAACGCGCCGAATACCTTCATGCAAATGCATCCAGAACAGGTGATTGTGGAAAACCCCGAGATCGTGGTGATCACCAGCGGCAACTTTGAAGCCTTCGTGCCCGGCGGCCGCTGGATTGGGTTAGGGCCGGGGCAGGATATGGCGGAAGGGCGCAAGCGGCTTGAATGGTTTCTGGGGCGTCCGGCCTATACCAACACCATCGCTAAACAGAAACGTGCATTCCATGCCATTTGGCATCAGTTTTATAACGGCCCGTATGATTTCATCGCGATTCAGCAACTGGCTGAGTGGTTTCACCCAGACTTATTCCGCGATCTCAACGCGGATGACACCTTCCGCCAGCTTCATCAGCAGTTTTTACCGGTTGATTACCAGCCGGGCTACTTCGTCAGTCTTGCGCCGTAAATGAGAGGCAGCGCTGGCGTCATGTCGGCGCTGCACGTAACCGTTACGTCAGGAGGTGGAGAATGTTTGAAAGTATGACCTACCATATTGCCCTTACGCCCGTGCAGTTCCTGTTGCCCTCGGAAAATGTCGATATGTCGAACGTGGAATGCCTGATGGAGGACATTTGTCGCTGTGGCTGCTGGACGACGCCTGTGCCGATAGAGAAAGAAACGGGGATTATCATGGACGGCAACCATCGGCTACGTGCGGCCACCGAGCTGGGATTAAAGCATATTCCTTGTGCGCTGCTTGATTATGACGATCCCCGCGTGTCCGTTTACCACTGGAAGACTGGGCAGCCTTTTTGTAAGAATCTGATCATGCAGACGATTGTGACGGAAAAGAGCCTGTTTCCCTACAAAACGACGCGTCACCTTTTCCTGCCCGCACTGCCGTCGGTGAGTGTTGTGCTTGATGAACTCATGCGCTAGTCACCTCTTGCGTTAACCGCTTCACGCTGTCGTTCTGAGTCTGGGCGGCAGCGCCCGCTGCTTCTCTTTTCTCCTGTTTTGCCGCCACGGTGCCTTTTTATTGGCGGCGGCGTTACTATAATCTTCGTAAACGACAATCTTCGCTAACCACAACCTGCATAAATCGCCGATGATTTTATGACTGACAGCACAGGAAATGATTGATTACACGAATTTTAATATGCTTTGTAACAATTTTGCCTAGAATGTATACCAGAAACGACTGTCAGTAATTCGTGTGTTTCTGAACAATAGCAGCGTCGGCGCTATTACGCCTTTGGAGAAAGAGAATGCAAGAAAACTATAAAATTCTGGTTGTAGATGACGATATGCGTTTGCGTGCGCTGTTAGAACGTTATTTGACCGAACAGGGTTTTCAGGTACGTAGCGTAGCGAATGCTGAACAGATGGACCGTTTGCTGACCCGAGAATCCTTTCACCTCATGGTGTTGGACCTCATGCTGCCGGGCGAGGATGGGTTGTCCATCTGCCGTCGTTTGCGCAGCCAGAGCAACCCGATGCCGATCATTATGGTGACGGCGAAAGGGGAAGAAGTGGATCGTATCGTCGGGCTGGAAATCGGCGCGGACGATTATATTCCTAAACCTTTCAACCCGCGTGAACTGCTGGCTCGTATCCGTGCCGTGCTGCGTCGTCAGGCGAATGAACTGCCGGGTGCGCCATCGCAGGAAGAAGCCATTATCGCGTTTGGCAAGTTCAAGCTGAATCTGGGCACGCGCGAAATGTTCCGTGATGATGAACCGATGCCATTAACCAGCGGTGAATTTGCCGTGCTTAAGGCGCTGGTAAGCCACCCGCGTGAACCGCTGTCTCGCGATAAGCTGATGAATCTGGCTCGTGGTCGCGAATACAGTGCGATGGAGCGTTCCATCGACGTACAAATTTCTCGCCTGCGTCGCATGGTGGAAGAGGATCCGGCGCACCCGCGTTATATCCAAACCGTGTGGGGTCTTGGCTACGTATTTGTCCCGGACGGCAGTAAGGCATGATGCAATGGCGCTTTTCTCCGCGCAGCTCATTTGCACGGACATTGCTGCTGATTGTCACGTTATTGTTTGTCAGTTTGGTCACCACCTATCTGGTGGTGCTCAACTTCGCTATTCTGCCGAGTTTGCAGCAATTTAATAAGGTGCTGGCATACGAAGTAAGAATGCTGATGACGGACAGTCTGCAACTGGAAGATGGCTCCACGCTTGAGGTGCCACCTGCGTTCCGGCGTGAGATTTATCGCGAATTGGGTATATCGCTGTACACCAATGCAGCGGCGGAGGAAAGCGGCCTGCGTTGGGCGCAGCACTACAAGTTTCTGAGTGATCAGATGGCGCAACAGCTGGGCGGCCCAACGGATGTGCGGGTTGAAGTCAGCAAAAACACGCCGGTAGTGTGGCTGAAAACCTGGCTGTCACCGGATATCTGGGTGCGTGTTCCCCTCACTGAAATTCATCAAGGCGATTTCTCGCCGCTTTTCCGCTATACGCTGGCGATTATGTTGCTGGTGATTGGCGGTGCATGGCTATTTATTCGGGTGCAAAACCGGCCGCTGGTTGAGCTTGAACATGCGGCTTTGCAGGTCGGTAAGGGCATTATTCCGCCGCCTCTGCGGGAGTATGGCGCGTCTGAAGTCCGTTCTGTGACGCGCGCCTTTAACCAGATGGCCTCCGGCGTGAAGCTGTTGGCCGATGATCGCACGCTGCTGATGGCGGGCGTCAGTCATGACTTGCGTACGCCGCTGACGCGCATTCGTCTGGCGACTGAAATGATGGGCAAAGAAGATGACTACCTTGCGGAGTCGATCAATAAGGACATTGAAGAGTGTAATGCGATTATTGAGCAGTTCCTCGACTACCTGCGTACCGGTCAGGAAATGCAGACGGAAGTGGCCGATCTGAATGCCATTATGGGCGAAGTGGTCGCGTCAGAGAGCGGTTATGAGCGTCAGATTGACAGCGATTTTGCTACTGGTGAGCTGCTGTTGCGCATCAGTTCGCTCTCGATAAAACGTGCGGCGCTGAATCTGGTGGTGAATGCGGCGCGTTATGGTAACGGCTGGATCAAAGTCAGTACCGGACGTGAGCTACAGCGTGTGTGGTTCCAGGTAGAAGATGACGGCGAAGGTATCGCGGCCGATCAATTACAGCACCTGTTCCAGCCATTTGTTCGCGGCGACAGCGCACGAACCACCAGCGGAACAGGGCTGGGTTTGGCGATTGTGCAGCGTATTATTGATGCGCACAATGGCGTGTTGGATGTTGGCACGAGCGAACGCGGTGGGCTCTGTGTCCGCGCGTATTTGCCGCTGCTATCGGAAGCCTTGGTTGCGGATAACGGTGCCGTAAAAGAGTCATAAGCCTAATGCCGATCGTTTAAGAACCGAGATACACGGAGCGACCACGGGGCGAGGTGTCCCTGCGGGAACCTCATCCCCGTGTTTCTCCTAAAATGAGGCTTAGGCTACCAGCGTTAGTCATAAGCCTCTTCTTAAGTTCTACAATAGCAAAAGGCGCGGAATCTGCGCCTTTTGAGGTCACGAATAAAGTCCGCCGAGCGGTAGTAACGGATAGATCGTAAAGACGCTGTGAACACATCCCTGTGCGCTCGGCTTGCGCCATCCTTGGCGCAAACGCTTTACTCTTCTATTCCGTTACTACCGTTTTCGTTTGGCAAATAGATTTTTCGACGGCCTGAAGGCGCGAAATCCGCGCCTTTTTTACATACATTTGCTGGCGAGCGGTTTACCGCTTCGGTCCTGCTTTCACCAGCGCGGCACCTGCTGGCGCATCGGTGTATTTATCGAAGTTGGTGATAAAGCGCTGCGCCAGATCGTCTGCTTTTTCCTGCCACTGTTCGATGCTCGCATAGGTGTCACGTGGATCGAGAATGTCAGGGTTGACGCCGGGCAGCGAGGTCGGGATCGCCAAATCGAAGACTGGCAGCGTCTGCATTTCTGCATCATCAATGCTGCCATTCAGAATGGCGTCAATGATCCCTCGCGTATCCTTGATTGAGATACGTTTGCCGCTGCCGTTCCAGCCAGTGTTCACCAGATAGGCTTGTGCGCCTGCCGCCTTCATTCGTTTCACCAGCACTTCTGCGTATTGCGTTGGGTGCAGCATCAGGAATGCCGCGCCAAAGCAGGCGGAGAAGGTTGGTGTCGGCTCCGTCACGCCGCGCTCAGTTCCCGCCAGTTTGGCCGTAAAGCCGGACAGGAAGTGATACTGCGTCTGATCGGATGTCAGGCGAGAAACAGGTGGCAACACGCCGAATGCGTCCGCCGTCAGGAAGATCACTTTGGTTGCGTGACCCGCTTTGGAGACCGGTTTAACGATATTGTGAATGTGGTAAATCGGGTAAGAGACGCGGGTATTCTCGGTTTTGGAACCATCGTTAAAGTCCACGTTGCCGTCTGCCAGCACCGTGACGTTTTCCAGCAGTGCATCGCGTTTGATGGCACCGTAAATATCCGGCTCCGCTTCTTTGGACAGCTTGATGGTTTTGGCATAGCAGCCGCCTTCAAAGTTGAAGACGCCGTCGTCGTCCCAGCCGTGCTCGTCATCGCCAATCAACTGGCGTTTCGGATCGGTAGAAAGCGTGGTTTTACCCGTACCGGACAGGCCGAAGAAGACCGCCACATCGCCTTTTTCGCCGACGTTTGCCGAGCAGTGCATCGAGGCGATGCCTTTCAGTGGCAGCAGGTAGTTCATGATGGAGAACATCCCTTTCTTCATTTCGCCACCGTACCAGGTGCCGCCAATCAGCTGGATGCGCTCTGTCAGGTTGAACGCGACAAAGTTCTCAGAGTTCAGCCCCTGTTCCTGCCAGTTCGGATTAGTGCATTTTGCACCGTTCATCACGATGAAATCTGGTTCAAAACCTTCCAGTTCTTCATCGCTCGGACGGATAAACATGTTTTTGACGAAATGCGCCTGCCAGGCTACTTCCGTCACGAAACGCACGCTGAGGCGGCTGTCTGGATTAGCACCGCAGAAAGCATCGATGATGAACAACCGCTTGCCAGACAGCTGCGTGGTGACGAGTTCTTTCAGGTGCGTCCAGGTTTCCTGGCTCAATGGCTGGTTATCGTTCTTACCTTTTCCTTGATCGGACCACCACACGGTGTCGCGGGTAACGTCATCGCGCACGATGTATTTGTCTTTCGGGGAACGGCCGGTAAAGATGCCGGTATCAACGGCTACTGCACCCAGTTGGGTTTCGATGCCGCGTTCATAGCCTTGTAGGGTAGGGGAGCGTTCTTCTTTAAAAAGCAGTTCATAGCTGGGATTGTAGACAATATCGCGGACATCATGGATTCCATAAGCAGCCAGGGCTTGCGGGGTAATACCGTTGATCTGCATGTTGCTACTCCTCAAGTTATAGTCGTACTACTAAACATTGTAGGGAGTGAGCTTATTTTAACCGCGATAGCAATCATAAAATTAAATAAATTCATTAATAACTTTGCTTATTTAGGGTGTTTGAAAAATAATCACGGCGGTTTACAGGTGGGGAAATAAGCAAAATAAAACGGGTACTGTCGTACCCGTTAAAAAGATTAATGCAACAGATTTCCTGATGAGTCGTGCCGAATAGCACGGATGTCCAGTGAATTAAACAGGTAGTGTGTGCCACAATAATCACAGTGCATATCGATTTCACCGTCCTGCTCGATCATCTCATTGATCTCCTGATCGGACAGCGTCATTAATGCATCAGCACAACGATCGCGTGAACAGTGACACTGGAATTCGACATCTTGCGGTTCATATACCGTAACCTCTTCCTGATGGTAAAGGCGGTACAGCACCTCGTTGGCAGGTAGGGTAAACAGCTCCTCGGCTTTGACTGTCGTGGTGAGCTGCGCCAGATGATCAAAATCATTCCGGTCGGTATCCTGCGCAGGCAGTACCTGTAGCAGCATGCCAGCGGCGACCGGATTGCCTTCGTGCTGTCCGGTACGGATAAACAGCCGCGTCGGCAACTGTTCGGACTGCTGGAAATAGCTTTCCAGACATTCAGCAACGGTTTCACCTTCTAAGCCAACGACGCCTTGATAACGTTCGCCGTCGGTCGGCGTAATCGTAATGACCAGATAGCCATTGCCGACCATCTCTTTCAGCGAACTGCCCGGCGTGATATCCCCTTGCAGACGGGCAACGCCGCGCATCTGCTGCTGGTGGTTACCGTTAATCACTGCCAGTTTCAGTGGGCCATCGCCCTGAAGCTGCACGGTAATATCGCCGCTGAATTTCAGCGTTGCTGTCAGCAAGCTGGTAGCAACCAGCATCTCGCCCAGCAGTGTTTGCACCGCTTCTGGATAGTCGTGGTTGGTCAAAATACGTTGATACGTCTCGTTAACTGTCACCAATTCGCCACGGACGGCATAATTCTCAAACAGATAACGATGTAGTTGGTCGTGAGCCATAATATTTTCTCGTCTTAATACGGCGATTAGTCTTGATCGCTGTATTTAAATTTAATCAGATCGCGTCGCTCTTTTTTATCCGGGCGGCGATCGGGATGTGGCATCGTCAGCGCATTCATTTTCCGCGCCTGCGCCACCTTTTCTCGTTTCTCTATGCTTGCAGCCGTTTCCTGATACAGCGCCTGCGCCTCTGCCGCACTTCTGCGCTGGCCGCTGACGGCCACAATGATCACGGTGCGTTCATCATTTCCCTGACGCAGTTTAATCTCGGCATTCAGCTCGACCTGTTTGCTCGGTTTACCGCGTTGCCCGTTATAGTGCACTTTGCCACCGTCGATCATCTCGCGGGCGATTGCTCGGGTTTTATAGAAACGGGCGGCCCAGAGCCATTTATCCAGACGAACGGCGTCGTCAGCCTGCTCGGTAACTTTCGCCATAAATCCCCTGATTACCCTCATGCTGATCGTTTAAGGATCGCGTTACCGGGGGCGACCACGGCGCGAGGCATCCCTGCGGGAACCTCATCACCGTGTTTCCCCCTCAGGCCACTTACATCACCTTGCGTTAACGGAGTGACGCAGGGCTGGTAGGAATGCAAGATAGTCATTCATTGACGGGTGTTGCAGGAATGCCTTTTCCTGCTGACCGGAGTCTGGGTTACGTACACCCAGACAGTAATGGATGCCGAACGTCTTCGCGGCATCCAGAATCGGCTCGCTGTCATCCACGAAGAGTGTTCTGTCGGGGTTGAAGCCAGTTTGCTGCTGTACGGCCTGCCACAAACGCTGATTCTCTTTCGGATACCCATAAGTATGGGTGGAAAGCAATAAATCAAGGTGCTGATCCAGCCCTGTGTGTTCGATTTTCACAGCCAGACTGTGTGGATGCCCATTGGTCAGCAGAATCGTCTCCTTACCGCACTCGCGCAGCGCCGCTAAAAACGGCGTGGTGTCATCGCGTAATCGGGCCTGCGTGCCGATATCTGTCGTCATTTGATAGATATCCAGATCGAGACGTTCTGACCAGTAATCGAAGCAATACCAGTTTAGCGTGTGCTGAACCGCCTGATACTCTTGCTTGATAAGCTGATGTGCCTGCTCAAGGCTGATTCGGCGTTTTTCACTGAGCGACTGCGGTACCAGTTGAAGCCAGAAATAGCTGTCAAACGCCAGATCGAGCAGCGTGCCATCCATATCCAGTATCACGGTGTCGATGTCGTGCCAGTTAACGTGGGGGTTCATAACGACTCCAGATGTCGCGTCGTGCTATAGGGGTGAGAAGCAGGAGACGCGCGATGCAATAGTGACAATAGTGACGAGAAACCGATTCCGCTAGGTTAGCATAACCGCCGAGAGGGCACGATGCTGTTAGCGGGGTAGCAGGGGGCGGTGATCTGGGAACGAATCGGCCATCATATTGAAGCGTGAGGCGTAATAACGCTGAATATCGGTAACCCGTTTCTGGCTTTTACGCATTTTAATCCCCGTCAGAACCGCATTAATGATAAACGTCGCGGAAAAGAGCAGCAGCAGCAGGCAACTGCCGAGGTAGCGCCAGACGGTAATGACATCGGGTTCGCTATGCAGGCTGATGTGCTGCGTTCCGTTAGCATCGGTATTGAGCTGGGTGATGACGCCCGCGGCATTAAACGGCGTATGCAGCAGCATGGCTGAAAGCCGCTGAAGCTCCTGCCACTGATCCGATGGACGATATTCATTGAGCGGCATCGGCGGGAGCGGATAGTTAACGAACTGCCGACCTTCGTCGCTGCGAATCAGGAATCCACCGGGAGGCGGGCTGTTCAGCGACTCTGTCGCGTTATTGATTTCCTGATAGAAGAATTGATCGGTGGAACTGTTGACCAATGACTCCAGCGTTTCGGCGCTAACGGCGGGCAGCACGACATTCATGCCTTTTAGCTTGCCGGAATCGGCGTCTCGTACCAGCGTATTCCAATTTTTGACGTCGCTCAGATTCACCAGCGCATTTTTAAGGCGAGAGCAATCGTTTTCCTGTTTACACAAATCTTGTGTTCTCAGAACGACTTCAGCGAAGTTCTTCAACAAAATCAGTCCTGATTTCTGGATCGTGGACGCTAATTGAGAATTGACCTGACCTTCTTTTTCCGCTTGCGGATGAAGTTGGCTGTTGACGGATTTAAGCAAAGCGGAGGCTTTTTCAATGGTTTCAGACTCTGGTAATGGCAACGGCGTGGCTTTGTTCCAGTAAATGGCGGAGCAGTCGAAAGGGCTGAACGCGTAGGAGGACGGTGCTGAGACGGGATGAATCCCTGCAGGCACATAGCACATACCATTACCGCGAACGGCCAGCGTGTCGCCAATACGGAGCTGGGCTTTTTCCAGATCGCTGACCTGCATTACCTCAATTCGCTGTGCGCCTTGAAGCCAGGCCAGACTGAGTTTTAACGGCAGTTCAAGCTGTACGTTAGTGACCAATAAAATCAGGCTGAGCAGCGAACCCGCGGCCAGCAGCAGATTTCTGCCCCAGCGCTGTAGCGGAAAATTTTTCACTTCATCATGCAGTGAAAGGTACTCTCCCTGACGGATCACCTGACGGTTGAGATAGATATCTACGTCCGTTTTTCGACCCAGATCCTGCGTGATATAGGGCTGCCAGTGGGGCGGGTAGATCAGATCGATATTACCAAGAGAGATATTGCCGAGCGGGCCCTGATTAGATTCGCCAAACAATCCTAAACCTTGCGGCGTGCCGTGGAGGCAATGTACATCCCGCAATTCCTGTGCGGACGGCGACCGGAAAAGCTGCCACAAACTCCAGCCTGCTAACAATGATGCGGCGCCGATCAGCCAGGGGAGCAGGGCAATGGGGCTATTCAGGCTAATGAACAGAAGTAGAAAGGACAGGCAGAGCACGGCCGTTTCTTTCAACCCTCGGGAATGGTGCATTGCGTGTTCTTCACGCGTTTCTTTGCGGATGGTGACCAGCTCCGCATGTTCATTGCCTTCCTGACGGATGGAAGCATTTGGCACAGGGATTTCAGCTGGCAACGGAGCCAGCGGACGATCGTCGAGGCATTCGGTTAGCGAGTGTCCGTTCAGAGATATAACCAGCGGGATCGAGCGTGTCTTAATCAGTTCGACGGTATTGTTTTCGGTGATGAACTGTTCCCAACTGGGTGGCAGATGAATTTCTTGTGTATCAATGTAGTAGCGCCACTTATTCTGAACATCGGTGCTCAGGCCGTAACGTGTAATCGTATGGGTTATAGGATAAACCCGATTACTTTGCAGGGAACGCGGTAATTTTGGCTGTGCATTGGGAGTATCAAGCGGCGTGGTTTGCTGACTATTTTCTTGAGCCAGATAACGCTCTACGGCGATCCGCTCATCTTCAGTTAACCGACGGGGAAGCGATTGCGAAACGGGTAAGGGTGGCGCGGACAGGAAACGGCGTCGCATACGGTAGCCGACAAGACCTCCGATAACGATCAGACAGGCAAGCAATATCGCCAATATGGTAAATATTGTGCTCATGTCATCTCCATTCCAAAACGCGATGCTCCCTGTTCTCGTCGGAGTTTAACAAAATTATACAATCGATGATAACCCGTATGGCATTGTTTTCTTAGATTAATAACGTAATTGTGAATAGAATTAATCGCATAAGGCGATGATAGTAACAAGCAAAAAATGTCTATTGAATGAGGATAATCCTATTTTTTTTAAGTTATTGACTTTTGGCGGTGGTTTCTCATACAGGATGTATCTTGCATGTTGCTCACACGTAAATTCATCGTCACGATAGTTGCAGCGAAGGTGACTGTTAACGCACAATGTGAACAGAATCAAAAAAGAATATTTACGATCTCTTCTTATTCAACAGCATGCCGTATTCAGGTTACAGTAAAAGTAATCTCTTCATGCGCGTTGGGCTAAGGTGCCGTTCTGGTCGTAACTCTCTGGGGGCATCAATGAGTCATAACCTGCAAAAACCTAAAATCCTCAAGGTGGAAACGATAGCGCGCTCGCGCTTGTTTAACGTTGAATCCGTCGATCTTGAATTTAGCAACGGGGTACGCCGGGTTTATGAGCGGATGCGTTCAAGCGGTCGACAGGCGGTGATGATCGTCCCGATCATCGATGATGAGCTGCTGTTGATCCGCGAATACGCCGTGGGCATTGAAGAATACGAGCTGGGGTTTCCCAAAGGGCTGATCGATCCCGGTGAAACGATCTTTGAAGCGGCTAACCGTGAACTAATGGAAGAAGTCGGTTTTGGCGCGGAAAAGCTGGAATTGCTAGCGACGTTAACCATGGCGCCTTCCTATTTTTCCAGCCAGATGAATATTGTGGTGGCGCGCGGGCTGTATCCACAGAGCCTGGAAGGCGATGAACCGGAGCCGATGCCGCAAGTCCGCTGGTCAGTGGATAACATGTTGTCGCTGCTGCAAGAGCCTGATTTCCGTGAAGCGCGTAATGTCAGTGCGCTGTTTCTGGCACACGACTGGCTGCGTCGCACACCCCGCTAATTTCCTGTGGCATAACGGAAAACGTACGCCTTTTCCGGTGATGTTGGTCACACATCCTTTTTTAGTTCGTTGTCGTGACAGGTGCAGGCGTCTATAACGTCTGCACAGGGCGTGACTGAATTAATTAAGGCGAACCTGCCGTGGATAGCAAAACTTGCTATTCACGGCGGGTTTTTTTGTTTTTTAGCCCTGGATAAATAAGCAAAACGACACTGACACAAAGGGGAAAATGATGAATATACCGAAGGGGATAATACGAACGCCGTTGATGTTGCTGGCGCTGATGAGCACACTGCTATTTCCTGCACTGGGCCTGACTGCGGAAACGGTGCCGGAGAAAACCCGAATACTTATTCTGACGGACATTGGCAATGAGCCGGATGATTCGCAGTCTTTGGTGCGCTTCCTGCTCTACAGTAATGAATTCGATGTCGAGGGGATTGTGGCAACCACGTCAACCTGGCTGCGGGATAAGGTCAATCCAGAGATGATTATGCAGCGCCTTGATGCCTACGAGCAGGTGCTGCCCAATCTGCGCCAGCATGCGCCCGGATATCCGTCTGCGGACGCATTGCGTCAGGTTGTCAGAGCTGGTCGTGCCGGATTTGGCATGGACGTCGTTGGCGATAATAAAGCAACGGAAGCGTCTAAGTTGATTATTCAGGCAGTGGACAAACAGGATGCTCGGCCGCTGTGGATCACGGTATGGGGTGGCGCAGTTGATTTGGCTCAGGCTCTTCATGACGTACGCGACACTCGTTCACCGGAACAGGTAGCGGCATTTATCAGTAAGATTCGCGTGTATGCGATCTCCGATCAGGATAATACCGGTGCCTGGATTCGGGCGAATTTCCCGACACTGCGCTACATCACCAGCATCCATGCCTGGAATGATTATTTTCTCTCTACCTGGATTGGCATGTCCTCGTCGTTTGCAGAAGGCAGCGATATGAGTCAGGTGAATAACGAATGGCTGAGCAAACACATCCGCAGCAAAGGTCCACTCGGCGCGGTCTATCCTGCGATTGAATATACGATGGAAGGGGATACGCCCTCGTTTCTCTATCTGATTCAAAACGGACTTGGCGATCCAGAGCACACGGAATATGGCAGTTGGGGAGGACGCTATGCGGCCATCGTTCCGGGCGACATTAGCGGACTTCGCGTCAGCACGTCCGATCAGGTTATGAGCAAGAATGGCAAAATGTACCGCACCGCCTCGGCCACAATCTGGCGCTGGCGCGAAGCATTCCAGAATGATTTTGCCGCTCGTATGGATTGGACGTTAACGAAGGGGAATAACAAGGTTAATCATAATCCTGACGTGGTACTGAATGGTCAGGCCGGGCGTTCCATTGTGACGATCGGTGTGAAAGCGGGTGAGACTGTGACGCTGTCCGCCGACGGTTCGCACGACCGCGATGGCGACAAGGTGAATTATACCTGGTGGCAATATAAGGAACCTACGGCCACGGCGATCGGCGTACATTTTGCGCCAGAAGTGGGGCTGGCTAACGACTCAGGCATGCAAACGCAGTTTGTCGCCCCAGAAGTCAAAACGCCGACGCCTTTCCATATCATTTTGCAGGCGAAAGACGAGGGAACGCCGAATCTGTTTTCCTATCGTCGGGCGATTGTCACCGTGATGCCTAAGTGATGCGATGTGAAAGAAGAAGGGCTTGATAGCCGATAACTTCGCTAACAGGCCAAAAGGGAATTGTGTTGAATTTGCAATAAAAAATGGCCTTCCGTCAGGAAGGCCATCAATGAACGTAATGCCGGATATCAGAATAGCTCTTCGCTTTGTCCGTTATCCATCAGTGTGGTGCCGACTTCATGCACTTCATATTCTTTCGGCTGTGTACCGTCAATGAAGTATTCGGAACGGCTGTTCCCGCCACCGTTTGACAGCTTGCCGCTGCTGCGGTCAATGACCACGCTAACGACGCCAGGCGGCGGCGTTAGCGGTTGCTCAGGTACGCCATCCAGTGCGGCTTTCATAAAGTCATCCCACGCTGGCTGCGCCGATTTCGCACCGCCTTCATAACCGGAGATCTGATCTTTGATCGCACCAGATGCACTACTGGCCCCCAGATCGCGGCGGTGATCGTCAAAGCCAATCCAGACTGAAGTCACCAGATTCGGGCCATAGCCAGAGAACCATGCGTCTTTAGAACTGTTCGTTGTACCGGTTTTACCGCCGATATCATGACGCTTTAAATCACGACCCGCACGCCAGCCTGTTCCCATCCAACCCGGTTCGCCAAAGACGTTACTGTTCAGTGCGTCTTTAATTAGGAAAGACAGCGGCGTGTTGATCACGTGCGGTGCATAAGGCTGCGCTGCGCTTTGCTGTGCGGCCTCTGGTGTAACAGGCTCCAACTCTGGCTGCGGCAGACCTAACGGCGGTGCTTCGTTTGACGTGGCAACATCTTCAACATTCGTGTTTGCTAAGACTGGAGAACGTGGCGTATCACCGTAGACCAGCGGTAGATTACAGGTATCGCAGACCACTTTTGGCGTCGCGGTAAAGACCGTCCCGCTCACTTCGTTCTCTATCTTGCTAATCAGATAGGGATCGACCAGATAGCCGCCGTTTGCCATGACGGCATAACCACGTACGACCTGTAGCGGCGTAAACGAGGCGGCACCCAGCGCCAGCGATTCGGTATGAACGATATTCTGTGCCGGGAAACCGAAGCGTTGCAGGTACTCCGCCGCATAGTCCACACCCATCGCACGCATGGCACGTACCATTACCACGTTTTTGGATTGACCGAGTCCCTGACGCAAACGGATCGGGCCGTCATAGGTTGCCGGGGAGTTTTTCGGCCGCCAGTCAGATCCTGCTCCAGCATCCCAACGGGTGATCGGAACGTCGTTCAGAATCGTTGCTAGCGTTAAACCTTTGTCCATCGCCGCGGTGTACAGGAAAGGTTTGATGTTGGAACCAATCTGACGCAGTGCCTGTGTCGCGCGGTTGAATTTGCTTTGGTTAAAGTCAAAGCCGCCAACCAGTGCTTCTATGGCACCGTTTTTCGGGTTAAGCGAGACGATAGCGGAGTTGACGTCCGGCACCTGTGCCAGCCACCAGTCATCGTTCACTTTGCGTACCCAAACCTGTTGGCCTGTCTGTACAACGTCCGTTACGCGTTTCGGCGTTGGCCCTTGTTGCGTATCGGAACGGTATGCGCGTGCCCAACGCATGCCCGCCATCGGTAGGGTAATGTTGCTGCCATCAGACAGGATTGCAATCGCGTTGTCTGCCGTTGTGCTGGTGACGATGGCCGGATAGAGCGGACCGTAGACCGGCAACGCTTTCAGGGCAGCTATCATCTTCGTCTGATCCCAGACGCCTTCACCCACTTTCCACAGCACTTTGCTTGGGCCGCGGTAACCGTGGCGCATGTCATAGGCGAGGATGTTATTACGCAATGCATCCTGCGCGGCAGTTTGCAATTTTTTGGTGACGGTCGTGTAGACCTTATAACCGTCGTTATACGCATCTTCGCCGTAGCGTTTGACCATCTCCTGCCGCGCCATTTCTGCGACATACGGCGCGGAGAACGAAATTTCAGGCGCGTGGTAATTCGCGACCAGTTTTTCGTTACGTGCCGCATCGTACTGCGACTGCGTGATGTAGTTTTCATCCTTCATACGCGCAAGCACGACGTTGCGACGGGCAACGGCACGATCGTAGGAGTAGAGCGGGTTGAACGTCGATGGAGCCTTCGGTAAGCCAGCGATCATCGCTATTTCGCTTAGCGTCAACTGGTCAACAGGGCGGCCAAAGTAAACCTGCGCCGCCGCGCCAACGCCATAGGCGCGATAGCCGAGGTAAATCTTGTTCAGATAGAGCTCAAGGATTTCATCCTTGGTCAGCAATTGCTCAATGCGGATAGCCAAAAACACTTCCTTAATCTTACGAGTCAGGGTGCGTTCCGGGCTCAGGAAGAAGTTCCTGGCGAGCTGTTGCGTAATGGTACTCGCCCCTTGAGAGGCGTGACCAGACGTGAGCGCGATAGAGGCGGCGCGGATAATCCCGACGGGATCGACACCGTGGTGATCATAGAAGCGGCTGTCTTCGGTCGCGATAAAGGCATGTACCAACTCAGGAGGAACCTGGTCCAGTTTGAGTGGGATACGACGTTTTTCACCAAACTGCGCGATCAGCTCGCCATCGGCGCTGTAGACCTGCATCGGCGTTTGCAGCCGAACGTCTTTTAGCGCGGCGACATCGGGCAGTTGGGGTTCGATATAGCGGTACAAACCATATATCGAGGCAGCTCCCAGCAGAATGCAAGAGACTGCAAGGATGAATAGATACTTTACGAACTTCACCTGGGATTTTCCATTCAGTAGCGTTTGGACAGTTTATAAACAATCGGGCGCTAGTATAAAGATAACCCAGCACTGTGGATACGTTTATTGGATAAGGAAATCGGGTTGAACATGGCTTATCACATCTGGCGGGTTGGGTTAGATATACAAAACGGCTTCATGCGTGCGCTGGCGGTTCAGCGTCGCCGCTATGGCTGGCAGCTTCGTCACTGGTGGCAATGTCCGCTACCAGATGACACGTTGCGCTCAGGTAGTTTACACCATACTGAGGCGCTTTGTGAGGCCTTACGAAAATGGCGTCGTTTACTGCCTGGACACATTTCGCTACGGGTGGGTTTTCCTGTTCAACTGACTTTGCAACAGCATCTCCCTATGCCCGATCGGCGTTTACAGGAGCCGGAGCGCAGCCTCTATATTGAAACTATAGCGGCTCGCAAGCTGCCGATCGGCAGCGAGTCGCTGGCGATAGACTATCGGGAAGACCCGCAGATGCAGGGTTCGCTGCTGGTGACGGCTGCACGCCGACAGGAGATCGATAATTGGCTGGCATGTCTGAATTACGCGGGATTGCACCCTGATGTTCTTGAGATTTCAACGTGTGCGCTTCGGGTAATGGCGCAGCGGGCAGAGCTTGAATCTAACCGTCTGTTTCTGCATCGCTTGTTGGATAGTTGGCTGTGGGTATCCCCGCTCAACCATGCTTTCCACTCAGGCGTGATACACCTTGATGAGCTGAAGGATGAGGCCGATATCTTATCGGTTGTAAGCGCTCGCTATCAGCATGGTGTCGATAGCATCGCCTATTACTCTAGTGTCTCGCCCGATTTACCCTGCCAACTGACCGACGTACTACAGCTGTGGTCGCCGTTAACGGCGTTTAGCCACATGCAGCCGCCTCTACCGAGTTGTCCCTCGGCTTTTGCGATCGCGGGTGGGCTGGCATTGCGTCCTGAGGATGTTTGACCATGCTGCTGATTAATCTTTTACCTTGGCGTAAAACTCAGATGCGTCAGCGGGCACGTCGTTGGTTAGGGCTGCTGTGCTTCCAGACGGGGTTGATGTTCTGCCTTATCGCGGCGATGTATCTACTTTGGCAGCACAGACAGCAACGTGTGCAGGATGTGTTCAATTCGGTGCTGGCGCAACAGCAGCAACTGACGGCGTTGTATCAGCAGACCCACCAGGCGCGAGAAACACTACGTCGCTATCAGGCGCAAGAACGCGCTGAGGCGATAGTCCAGCATGACAACCGTCGTAACCTCCATGTATTAGAGCAACTTGCTAGTATGATGCCCACGCGTCTGTGGCTGACGGAAATAGCTGACCGTGGATCGCACCTGTTACTTTCTGGCATGAGTGAAAACCACCACGATATCATTACGTTACAGTATGTATTGTCGCGCCATGCTTCAGTCGAACGTGTACAACTACTGCATGCATCCCGGGAGCGTGGTGTGAATACGGGTTTACGCTTCTCCTTTCAGGCTGACTGGCGTGGTACGACCGCTCTTTCACAGGGAGAAACCAATGAGTAATCAATCGATTGTGACTGATATTGTGCTGAACTGGCCGAGGCTCATCAATAAGCCGTTATGGCAGCAGCTTTTTCTCCAATGGGCGTTTGTTGCCGCTGCTGGACTGCTATCAGGTTGGTTCCTCATCGGCGAAGTACGGAGAGCTGTTATTGGCATAGAAACGCAAACCGTTCAGGTGCGTCTGGATATACAAGAGGTGCAGCAAAAGCTAGACGCGATGCCGCCGTTGTCGGTGTTACGCACTCAATTAGCGGAGAAAACCGCGCAAGCCGTTCCCTTTCAGCCCGACAGGTTGGCACAGCTTATCGTCGAGCCTTTATCGCAGGCTGGTGCTTCGCTGCTGTCCTGGCAACCCACGCTGCGTGACGCAGGTGAACCTCATCATGACCGCTGGCAGTTGGCATTTAGCGCCGATTACACGGGCGTGTTGCAGGTGCTTCGTAAGTTGATGGGGTTGCCTTATGTACTGCGAATTGCGCAACTGACCGTAAAGCCTGATACCGCTCAAACGGAGCCATTATTAGGAATGCCACGGTTACTGGTTGAGCTATCGCTAATCAGGCCAGAGGGTGCGCCATGAGTCATATCACGCTTCGTACCGCTTTGATGCTGCTCTTCGTAACGCATAGCGTGCAGGCAGAAAAGCTCGCAGAACGCGCAGAACGCATAGACCCTTTTCATCCTTTGGCTACTGTGCGTTGTTTACCTTCGGCGACATTGCCACCGTGGCAGCTAAAAGGCGTGATTGGCTCTGGCGAGCGTTGGATTGGTTGGCTCGCGCAGCCAGAGGCTGTTGGGTGGATCCGGCTGGCAAGTGGCGAGACGATCCCGCCAGGAAACTGGCTGGTCAGTCAACTGGATAAATCAGGAGCCAAACTGATTCCGACGGCGGGTGAGGCCGGCTGTGACGGCCTGCCAGATAAGCTGCTGCTGGCTTCTCCGTTTATCAATAAGCGAGCCGAATAGATGAAGTCTCTCTGGTGACACGTATTTTGAAAGTCGTTTTTTGACAACGATTTTTTTGGACAAGAGCGTATCTCGATAACAAGGACGATGATGAATATGAGGATGTTATGTCGGGTAGTGGCGTGGAGCTGTCTGTTGCTTCTCAGCGTGCCGTATCAGGCCAGTGCGGAGAGCGCGGTATCGATGGCATTTGAGGACTCACCGATACCTCGCGTGTTACAGGCATTAGCCGATCACCAGCAGCTCAATGTGGTGATCGCGCCGGGCGTGACGGGGAATCTCAGCTTGAGGCTGGCAGATATTCCCTGGCAGCAGGCGTTGGATATTGTTTTACGCATGGGGAAGCTCAGCGTAGAGCGCAACGGTAACGTGCTGCTGGTTTTCCCTGCTGAGCATCTTGAGTCTCTGCAGAAGGAAAAGGACGAACGCGTAGCGGAGCAGGCGCAGAAATTGCCGCTGCATAATCTTGCTGTTGCCTTGCAGTATGCTGATGTCACGGAAGTGGCGGCCAGCGTTCAGGCTCAACGTGGGACGCTACTTTCTACGCGTGGCAGCGTAACCGTGGACAAACGGACGAATACCTTATTGATTCGCGATACGGAAGACGCGCTGTCACAGCTCGAACCGTGGGTGAAAGAGCTCGATCTGCCGTTAGCGCAGGTGCAGCTGGCGGCGCATATTGTCACCATCAGCAGTGAGCACCTGCAGGCATTGGGTGTTAACTGGGGGCTGGGTGAAGGGGACGCGACAAACAAAGCGCTCAGGCTGAATAATTTTAATGTTGGCCTGCCTGTGGATACGCCAGCGGTAAATGCGGGGTTCCATCTGGCGCGGTTGAACGGTCGCTTGCTGGATCTGGAATTAATGGCGCTGGAGCAGGAAAGTGAGGTCGAGATTATTGCCAGTCCTCGACTCTTTACCGCACATCAGCAAACCGCCAGTATTAAACAAGGGACGGAAATTCCGTATCAGGTCTCCAGCGGTGCCAGCGGGTCGACGTCTATCGAATTCAAAGAGGCGGTATTAGGCATGGAAGTCACGCCTGACATTCTGCGTGCTGGACGCATTACGCTGAACCTGAAAATCAGTCAAAACATGCCGGGACAGACGATTAAGCAAGGTGATAACGGCGAAGCGCTAGCGATAGATAAACAGGAAATCCAAACTCAGGTGACGGTTGCTGATGGAGAAACCATCGTATTAGGCGGCATTTTCCAGCAGCAAAAGAAGAACAACGACAGAAAGGTGCCAATATTGAGTGAGGTTCCCGTATTTGGTCATCTGTTCAGAAACCATACTCAGCAGCATACGCGACGAGAATTGGTCATTTTCATTACACCGACGCTGATCCCTGCATCATTATGAGCAAACCCAGGCTCGCTCTGATGTTATACGGTGTTTTTTGCTCGGATAGGGAGCAATATTTTGTCACGTTTGGCGCTTATGAGTTTGACGCTGCGGCGGATTTAGCTTACAAGGGTTAGCGAATTGAGCACTGAAGTGTTGTTCCACCGAAAATGTCGATAAAACATACTACATTGACCACCTGTGGTCGGTGTGACATTTTATTCGGTTGCCAAACTACCCTGAGTCTTGAGATAATTTTTTGTCTGATTCTCGCACTATCGCTCATGAGGTTTCAGTTTAGGTCCCGCCGCTGGGTTAATTGGCGGGGCGGGTTATCATTAACGAATTGTCTTAGTAATACCAAAAAACATGGCAGAGAAACGCAATATCTTTCTGGTTGGGCCTATGGGTGCCGGCAAAAGCACTATTGGCCGTCAATTAGCTCAGCAACTCAATATGGAGTTTTTCGACTCCGATCAAGAAATTGAGCGACGCACTGGGGCTGATGTGGGCTGGGTATTCGATGTGGAAGGCGAAGAAGGCTTCCGCGATCGTGAAGAGAAAGTCATTAATGAATTGACGGAAAAGCAAGGCATCGTACTGGCGACAGGCGGTGGCTCAGTCAAATCACGTGAGACGCGCAATCGTCTTTCCGCGCGCGGCGTTGTCGTTTATTTGGAAACGACAATCGAGAAACAGCTGGCCCGCACGCAGCGTGATAAGAAGCGTCCGTTACTTCAGGTTGAAACCCCTCCACGTGAAGTATTGGAAGCGTTGGCGAAAGAGCGGAACCCGCTTTATGAAGAAATCGCTGACGTTACCATTCGGACTGACGAGCAAAGTGCCAAGGTCGTTGCTAACCAGATTATCAATATGCTGGAAAGTAACTAAGAGCATACCTTATCCGCATTGAGCGGATTCTGAACGGGTTGTTTAACGAGCATGGAAAGAATTACCGTAACACTTGGGGAACGTAGTTACCCCATTACGATAGCTGCCGGATTGTTTGATGATTCGGCTTCTTTTATGCCGTTGAAAGCGGGGGATCAGGCCATGCTGGTGACGAACCAGACATTGGCCCCTCTGTATCTTGACCGTGTTCGTGGTGTGCTGGAAAACAATGGCGTGCATGTCGATCAGGTTATTTTACCTGATGGCGAGCAGTACAAATCGCTGACCGTCTTGGATCAGGTATTTACCGCGCTGCTGGCGAAGCCGCATGGTCGTGATACGACGATTGTTGCTTTGGGTGGTGGTGTCATCGGCGATTTAGCCGGTTTTGCCGCAGCCAGTTATCAGCGTGGCGTCCGATTCATTCAGGTGCCGACAACGCTGTTATCGCAGGTAGATTCTTCCGTCGGTGGTAAAACCGCCGTCAATCACCCGTTGGGTAAAAACATGATCGGGGCGTTCTACCAGCCCGTATCGGTTGTGATCGATCTGGACTGCCTGAAATCTTTACCGGCACGGGAATTGTCATCCGGGCTGGCGGAAGTCATTAAGTACGGCATTATTCTGGATCGCGATTTCTTTCTTTGGCTTGAAGAAAACATTGAGGCAGTGCGTGAGCTACAGCATGACGCGCTGGCTTACTGCATTCGACGCTGCTGTGAAATTAAAGCCGCAGTGGTGGCAGCCGATGAACGTGAAAGTGGCATGCGCGCATTGCTCAATCTGGGCCATACTTACGGGCATGCTATTGAAGCTGAAATGGGCTACGGTAACTGGCTTCATGGCGAAGCGGTTGCGGCAGGCATGGTGATGGCTGCACATACGGCACGTCGCCTCGGACAGTTCTCCGATTCGGACGTCGAACGTATCAAGTCTCTGTTGGTTCGCGCTGGCCTGCCAGTGAACGGTCCGACGCAAATGACGCCTGAAGCCTATCTTCCCCACATGATGCGTGACAAGAAAGTGCTGGCGGGTGAGTTACGTCTGGTGCTTCCAACGGCAATTGGTCAATCCGAAGTCCGTGGTGGTGTCGCGCATGACATGGTGTTGGCCTCGATAGCAGATTGCTTGGCCTGATGCGTAATGCTATGCCAGTTATGAAACAGAAGTATTAACGACAGACACGCCCTGATGGGTTATGGTTAATAAAATACAATGCGTTACGATTCAATGATTCGCCTTGGCGACCGCGCGGCGGATTCGAGCTTTTTAGTGGGGAGATGTTAAATGGATGAGTTCAAGCCGGAAGATGAGCTGAAGCCAGATACCAGTGACCGTCGACCTACTCGTCAGCAAAAAAGCAGCAACTTCGCAGTACCGAAAATCGCGCTTTCCAGACAGCACCTGATGATTGGCATCGGGATTGTGGTACTGGTGCTGCTGATCGTGGGTATTGGTTCTGCTTTGCAGGCACCTTCTCAGCCACAAACGTCACAGACGCAGAATCAAGCGGGTGGAGAGCGAAATATCGATCTCTCTTCATCGTCCCCAATGACGCAAAGTGCGCAGCCTTCCTCACAGGGTGAGAGCCCTACTGCGGTATCTGGCGATGCCAGTCATGGTCAAACACCAGCGCAGACGTCTTCTCAAGCGCCGATGTCGCCTCAAACATTAAGTGCTCCACCGATTTCCGGTACGCCAACGGATGCACAGGTTCAACAGCCAGTGGCAGGCCAGCAGCGTATCGAGCTGCCGGGCAACATCACTGATGCGCTGTCGCAACAGCAAGGGCGCGTTAGCGAGTTCTCCCAAGGCGCAACAGGAAATTCGACGCTGCCGACGGCACCTGCGACGGTTGTTCCAACGGGGAAAGCGCCTGCGACATCGTCCGCTAAAAATACGCACAATACGACGGCTGCACACGCTAGCAACGCTAAGTCTGCCGCAAACAATGCGCCAAAAGCGCCAGTAGCCAGCAAGCCTGTAGCGAATGCAAAAGCTGCTCCGGCGACTGCTGGGCAGAACGTTTCCGTACAGAATGCCCCAGCCAGCCACTTTACTTTGCAACTGAGCAGCGCTTCACGCTCGGACACGCTGAAAGCCTACGCGAAACAACATAACCTCGCCCATTCGTGGGTGTATGAAACGAAACGAGACGGAAAATCCTGGTATGTGTTAGTGACCGGAGTCTATGCTTCTTCTGCGGAAGCGAAACAGGCGATTGCCGCCTTGCCCGCAGAGGTACAAACGAAAAAACCATGGGTTAAGCCGATCCGCCAGGTGAAGCAGGACTTGAATAAGTAACACCAATTTTAGCCCTGATGTGCTGTCTGACACAGAGTACAATCCGCGGCTCTGAAACGTATGAGTAACTAACGACGGCATGAAGAAGAACCGCGCTTTTTTAAAATGGGCTGGTGGTAAGTATCCGCTGGTAGAAGAAATTCGTCGCTATTTACCCGCAGGAGACTGTCTGATTGAGCCTTTTGTTGGCGCGGGTTCCGTATTTCTGAATACGGAATACGATCGCTACATACTGGCTGATATTAATAGCGACCTGATTAACCTCTACAATATTGTTAAATCGAATGCAGATGAGTTTGTTACCGATGCTCGTAAACTTTTTACGGATGAGGTAAACACGTCAGAGACGTTCTATCTGCTGCGTGAAGAATTTAACCTTTGTCGCGATGCCTATCGGCGTGCATTGCTGTTTCTCTATTTGAATCGCCACTGTTATAACGGCCTGTGCCGTTACAACATGCGCGGTGAATTCAATGTTCCTTTCGGGCGCTACAAAAAACCCTATTTTCCTGAAGAGGAAATTCGCTGGTTCGCCTTGAAAGCGCAAAATGCCACGTTCATCTGTGAGCATTATCAGGACACGTTGGAAAAAGCAGAGAAGGGATCGGTTATTTATTGCGATCCGCCTTATGCACCGCTGTCTGCTACCGCGAACTTTACGGCCTATCACACCAATAATTTCAGCCGTGCCGACCAGCAGAGTTTGGCGTTATTGGCACGTCGTTTGTCCGTAGAAAGCCAGATTCCAGTACTGATTTCCAACCATGACACGGTGCTGACGCGTGAATGGTATCAGGAGGCCGTGCTGTATGTTGTTAAAGCGCGCCGAACGATTAGTCGTAATATTTTAGGGCGTAGTAAAGTCAGTGAGTTACTCGCCTTATATCGGTAATACCATATTGTGTACAGGTGGGGTAAACAGAGCGCAGTGAATCGGTTAATGTCGTCAGAGAGGCGTTATTAGTCGAGAATAGGTTACCCGCAGGCATTCAGACTTTACCGTTTGGAGAAATGAATGAAACCGTTTTTAATCGCGCCGTCCATTTTGTCGGCTGATTTTGCCCGTCTTGGTGAAGATACTGCTAACGTATTGGCTGCCGGGGCTGATGTGGTCCATTTTGATGTCATGGATAACCACTATGTGCCAAATTTAACGATTGGCCCACTGGTTCTGAAATCCCTACGCGATTACGGCATTACCGCGCCGATTGATGTTCATCTGATGGTGAAACCCGTTGATCGTATCATCCCCGATTTCGCCAACGCGGGAGCCAGTTTCATTACCTTTCATCCCGAAGCCACGGATCACCTCGATCGTTCACTGCAACTGATCAAGGATCACGGCTGCAAAGCCGGGCTGGTGTTTAACCCTGCGACCCCGCTAAGTTACCTCGATTACGTCATGGATAAGCTGGATATCATTCTGCTGATGTCGGTTAATCCTGGATTTGGCGGCCAGTCCTTTATCCCCAGCACGTTGGATAAACTGCGTCAGGTTCGTCGCTTGATCGACGACAGCGGTTACGACATTCGACTGGAAGTCGATGGTGGGGTTAAGGTGGAGAATATCGGCGCGATTGCTGAAGCTGGCGCGGATATGTTTGTGGCGGGATCGGCTATTTTTGGTCATCCAGATTACCGAACTGTCATTGATCAAATGCGTAATGAAATTTCAAGGACGAAACATGACTGAATTAGCCGCGATTCGCGGGTTGGCTTTTGATTTGGACGGTACGTTGATTCATAGCGCACCGGGTCTGGCGGCGGCTATCGATCAGGCATTAGTCGCACAATCGTTGCCTGCGGCGGGCGAAGCCCGTGTCGCAACCTGGATTGGTAACGGTGCGGATGTGATGGTTGAACGAGCGCTACGCTGGGCTGGTGTTGAGCCGACTACCGCACGCTTGCAGGAAACCCGTGAGCGGTTCGATAGCTATTATGCGCAGACGGTGGATAGCGGCAGCACGCTGTTCCCCCAGGTAAAAGAGACGCTGGCGCAGTTGGCACAGCAAGGTGTTCCGATGGCAGTGGTGACCAATAAACCCACGCCGTTTGTTGCGCCGTTGCTGGCAGGTTTAGGGATCGGCGATTATTTTTCGCTGATCATCGGTGGTGATGACGTCATTGTGAAAAAACCTCACCCTGCGCCGCTTTATCTGGTGCTGGGTAAGCTGGGATTACGCACGAGTGAACTTTTGTTCATCGGTGATTCCCGCAATGATATTCAGGCGGCACAGGCGGCAGGTTGCCGCAGTGTTGGCATGACGTATGGTTATAACTATGGTGAAGCGATCGAACTGAGTCAGCCGGACGTCGTTCTGGATCGTTTTGCCGATATTTTGCCCCTGATCGGGCACCCTTCTTCACACAATCAGGAACCCTTAGTATGAGCAAGCCCATTGTATTTAGCGGTGCGCAACCGTCTGGTGAATTGACCATTGGTAACTACATGGGGGCGTTACGTCAGTGGGTCAGCATGCAGGACGATTACGACTGCATCTATTGCATCGTGGATTTGCATGCCATCACGGTGCGTCAGGATCCGCAGGCGCTGAGAAAAGCGACGCTGGATACCCTGGCGTTGTATTTGGCCTGTGGTATCGATCCGAAAAAGAGCACCATTTTCGTTCAGTCTCACGTGCCTGAGCATAGCCAACTGAGCTGGATATTGAACTGCTACGCGTATTTCGGCGAGTTGAGCCGCATGACGCAGTTCAAGGATAAATCTGCGCGTTATGAAGAGAACATCAACGCCGGTCTGTTTGATTATCCGGTGCTGATGGCGGCGGATATCTTGCTGTACCAAACAAATCAAGTGCCAGTGGGCGAAGATCAGAAGCAGCATCTGGAATTGAGTCGCGACGTTGGTCAGCGCTTCAACAGCCTGTATGGCGATATTTTCAAAGTGCCTGAGCCGTTCATTCCGAAGTCGGGCGCACGCGTGATGTCGCTGCTGGAGCCTACCAAGAAGATGTCCAAGTCCGACGATAACCGCAACAATGTTATCGGGCTGCTGGAAGATCCGAAAGCAGTGGTGAAGAAGATCAAACGCGCGATGACCGATTCCGATGAGCCGCCAGTCGTGCGCTATGACGTTGCGAATAAAGCCGGGGTATCGAATTTGTTGGATATTCTGTCTGGTGTTACGGGAAAAAGCATCCCTGAGCTGGAGCAGGAGTTTAATGGCCAGATGTATGGTCACCTGAAAGGTGCGGTAGCGGATGCCGTATCCGGCATGTTGTCTGAGCTGCAAGAACGTTATCACCGCTTCCGTAACGATGAGGCTTTCCTGCAACAGGTGATGCGTGAAGGGGCTGAAAAAGCCAGCGCTCGCGCACAGGAAACGCTGAAGAAAGTGTACGACGCAGTCGGCTTTGTTTCTCGCCCGTAAGTCTTAATTACCGTCAGGAGGATCTCTCCTGACGGTTTTCTGATACGTCTTATTTATCCCTTCGAATCAGCTTCTTATTCCTGCGGGATAGGTGCAAACACGTCGTCTGGAATCGGGTTCTCAAACGGTGTGTGCTGCAATCTTTCCTGGTGGTCGGCTTTTGCCTGTGCAATCAGTTCAGGCGTTACCAGCAGATCGATAGCCAGTGATGCCATCGCCTTTGCCGCATATTCCATGCCTTTGTGCGCTGCGCCAGTTTTCCCTTGTGCAACCAATTGCCACGAATGCGCCGGTGTACCAATAGCGTAGGTGGCGCTGCGGATTTGCACGGTCGGCACAACCCAACTGACCGTTCCCACATCGGTGGAGCCGATGAAGGCTTCATTCGGGCTATACAGTGGATAAATCCCGTCGTGCAGCGTTAAACCCGGTTGAGGTTTGACGCCGAAACGTGCGTAGGATTCGGCGATGTCTTCGGCACTCAACGCCGTCTGGAACATTGCCGCGACCTTACGGTCTTCGTCATCGAACGCTATCGGGCCGAGTGCCAGCAGGTGTTCGTGCATACGCGCTTCCAACGGTGGGTTTGCCAGCAGGTTGGCATCACCGCTAATCACCTCGCTGCTGACCTCGGTTTCTGTCATTAGCGCCGCGCCCTCGGCAATTTTTTTCACGCGTTTGACTAACTGATGCAATTCCGGCAACTGGCGTGCTCGTACAAGGTAACGCACGGTAGCGTTGGCCTGTACGACGTTGGGTGCGTGACCGCCGCTGTCGGTAATCGCGTAGTGAATGCGCGCGGAGGACGGCATGTGTTCGCGCATATAGTTAACGCCAACATTCATTAATTCAACGGCATCCAGCGCGCTGCGCCCCAAGTGTGGGCTGCTGGCAGCATGAGCGGCACGGCCTTTGAAGTAAAAATTCAGTTCGTTACAGGCCAGCGATACCGGGCTGTTGACGCCGGTGAAGGTCGCTGGATGCCAGCAGATGGCAATATCGACGTCATCAAATACGCCTTCCTTGACCATAAAACCTTTGGACGATCCGCCTTCTTCTGCAGGGCAGCCGTAAAAACGTACCGTTCCGGCCAGCGCATGTTTTTGCAGATAATCCTTCACTGCCGTCGCAGCCTGTAGCGCCGCGGTGCCGAGCAGGTTATGTCCGCAACCGTGGCCATTGCCACCATTTTCGAGCGGCTTCGGTTCTGCGACATTTGCCTGTTGGCTCAGGCCCGGCAGCGCATCATATTCACCCAGAATGGCGACAATCGGCAGACCTTCACCGAATTCCCCGAGTAGCGCAGTCGGCATGTTGGCGATGCCTTTCGTCAGGCGGAAGCCTTCTGCTTTCAGGATGGCTTCATGCTGTGCAGCTGAACGATGTTCTTCGTAGTTCAGTTCTGGCGTGTCCCAGATACCGTCGCTTAACGTACAGAATTGCTGCCGCTTGGCCGCAATCAGGCCGCAGATCTCTTCCACGGTCTGGTGATTGACGGCTGGCAGCGTTCCTTCATTGTGTGTTGCATTCATGCGTGGTGTGCTCGTTTGATTTCTTTGATGCATTGGCGCGGGACGCGTCATAGCCCGTTGGCTATGACGCGTGATTCACTAGAAGGTCACACTCAGAGTGGCGTGGTGTCCATACCGAACCATTTTTCACTCAGTTTTCTGATGGTGCCGTCTTGCTTGGCCTGATCGATTGCCTTGTCGAACATGGCTTTTAGTTCAGGATCGCTTTTACGCAGGCCAACGGAGGAGCCGCTACCCAGAATGCCGCCGATGAACTGTGGCCCTGGCATTACGATGTTGTCATTGCCCGGTTTGTCCGTCGTACTTTTCAAGTAAGGCGCGGAAGCGATGACCAGATCCACACGACCTGCTTTCAGATCCAGATCGTGTTCCTGCGTGGTTTTATATTCGCGTACTTTCATCACGCCTTTCATATATTTATCTAAAAAGGCGCTGGCGATAGAAGCAGACTGCACACCGATGGTTTTGCCTTCCAACAGCGGTTTCAGTTTCTCGATTTCTGCCAATGCTTTAGCTTCATCGGCTGGGTCAATGGAGAAACGCACGCCTGCATCTGGGAAATCTTTGGCGAGTGAACTGGATTTCAGCACGGCGAAAGTCTGCCCTGACTGCGTGTACGGCTGGCTGAAATCGATCACCTCACGGCGTTTTGCCGTGGCGGACATACCTGCAATGATCGCGTCATATTTACCGGCATTCAGTGCAGGAATGGCGCTGGCGAAAGGTTGAACCATGATTTCGCATTTTACCTGCATGTTGCTGCACAGCACTTTATACAGTTCGATCTCCATGCCATCGAGCGTACCGTCTGGCTTGGTGAAGTTATACGGGTGGTAAGCGCCTTCGGTCGCGATGCGGACGGTTGTCCATTTTTTCTCTTCCGCTGATGCGGTGAATGAGGCGGCCAGCGTTCCTGCCATACACAGTGAGCAGGCAAGCAGAGTGAGTTTTGATTTGATCATGATGGTGTTCTCCTGGAGCTCTATATAGTTATATTTTATTTATTCCCCGAATGTCGCGACAGCGGTAAAAGTCTGCGCGCGAAATTAGTGGGGTTGTGTTTACCAACTGGCAATAAATTGCCGGAAGCGAGCCGACTGGCTGGCGGTGAAAACGTGCTCCGGCGTTCCCTGTTCTTCAATTTCCCCCTGATGGAGGAAGACGATACTGTTAGAGACTTCGCGGGCAAAATCCATTTCATGAGTCACGACCAGCATGGTCATCCCTTCGTCCGCCAGCGTGCGCATGACGCGCAGCACTTCGCCAACCAACTCTGGATCGAGTGCAGAGGTTGGCTCATCAAACAGCATCACTTTAGGTTCCATCGCGAGCGCACGGGCAATCGCTGCACGCTGTTGCTGACCACCGGACAGGTGAGCGGGATAGTAGTGACGCTTATCCGCTAGTCCGACCTTCTCCAGTAACTGCTCGGCGTGTTCCACGCATTCCGCCTGTGGACGCTTTAAGACGTGCACGGGCGCTTCGATGATGTTTTCCAGCACGGTCTTGTGTGACCAGAGGTTAAAGTTTTGGAATACCATGCCCAACTGGCTGCGAATTCGGTCGATCTGTTTGAGGTTCGACGGGCGGTTCTGCCCTTTACGGTTCGGCTTCATTTCAATCGTTTCTCCGCCGACGATAATCTCGCCCTGATCGGGAAGCTCAAGCAGGTTGCTACAGCGCAGCAGTGTCGATTTGCCTGAACCGGACGATCCCAAAATTGAGATGACTTCCCCTTGGTTGGCCTCAATCGAAATCCCTTTCAGGACGTCCAGAGAACCAAAGCTTTTATGAATGTTGCGCAGGCTAATGGCGGGTGTCGTCATTGCAGATCTCCCAATTTCTTAATTTTTTTCGCTGCCGGTTGCGCACCCGGCGCACGGAGATGAGGTGTAAGCCTAAATTCTGTCCACATCAGTAAACGTGTCAGAATAAGGTTAATAAACAGATAAATCGCACCGGCGACTAGGAAAACTTCGAGCGCTCGGTAGGTTTCTGCAATGAGGCGTGCGGCGATACCGGTGATTTCCATCAGCGTGATGATGGAAGCCAGCGAGGTCGATTTAACCATCGAAATCAGCTCATTGCCGTAAGCAGGGAGCGCCTGACGGATTGCCAGCGGAAAAACGATACGCTTGAAAATCATGAACGACGGCATGCCGCAGGCGCGTGCAGATTCGATCTGGCCTACGGGAACGGACTGCAATCCGCTACGGATAATTTCACTGGCATAGGCACCGGTACACAGGCTGAGCGACAGCAGGGCGCACCAGTGGGGTTCCCGCAGGAACGGCCAAAGCATGCTTTCCCGAACCCAAGGAAATTGCCCCAGCCCGTAGTAAATCAGGAACAGCTGCACCAGCAGCGGTGTGCCGCGGAAAAACAGCACGTAGGTTCGTGCAATTGAGCGCAGCACGGTAAAAGATGACAACTGCATCAGTGCTAAGCCCAGCGCCAGAAAGAAACCCAGAAAAACAGAGCTAACCGCCAACTGTAGGGTCAGCGGGATACCGGGAATAATCTCCAGAAACGTTTCGTACAGAAAAGGAAAATCCATCAGCGTTTCACACCCCGGGAATAATGAGACTCAGCACGGCGCATAATCCAGCCGGAACAGATTGAGATAAGCAGGTACAGCAGCGCGGCCGCCATGAAGAAATCGAACGGTTTGCCGGTAGAACCGGCGCCGGTTTGTGACTGCGTCATCAGCTCTGCGACACCGGTAACGGAAACCAGCGCAGAGGTTTTTAGCACCAACTGCCACACATTGCCGAGTGGGGGGATCGCATGGCGTAGTAGGAGCGGGACAATGATGCGGCGCAGGCGCAATAGCGTTGGCATACCACAGGCTTTGGCCGCTTCAATTTCCCCTTTGGACACGGCGTAAAAGGCGCCGCGGTAGACTTCCGTCTGCTGCGCACCGGAGGAAATGCCGACGGCGAGTACCCCGGCGAGGAAGCCCGGAAAGCCAAAGAACTCATTGCTGCCAAACAGTTTGGCGAGCAGAGTTAACGCAGAGCTGCCGCCGAAATAAAGCAGGTAGATGATGAGTAGATCGGGGACGCCACGGATGAGCGTCGTGTAACCATCTGCCAGATAGCGCACGGGGCGATTGCCGCAAATTTTGGACCAGGCACCGATCGTGCCGATCACTGCCCCTAGCAGGAAGCCGCAGATCGCCAGCGCGAGCGTCATTCCTGCCCCAATCAGTAATAATTTCCCCCAGCCGTGTTCACCAAAACTGATGAGCTGCCAGAAAGTAACGTCTTCCACAAGTGACTCCAAACTGCTTGCTGATTGTTCTGTTGAACAGAACTGTTTTTGTGATGAGAGGACTACATACTCCGTTCAGGAACGAGAGTAGAAATACGTAATGACTCGATGTATCTGTACTAATGCGATGTATCACCCTTCGATATGTACTAAAGCGGTGAAGCACTAGTGTAATGAACCACGATGGTTTGACGATGAAATCGGTTCGATATGAACGACTCAGAGGTCGCGCCGCGAATCTATTAGAAAACCAAGCAATAGTCGGGCCACGTTTTACGTAAATTATTATTGATTATTTATTCATATAGTCTGCTTATTAATGAGTTTTATTTTAATCAAAATAAGGCAGATGTGGCCTGTGGTAAAGCATTAAAGTGACATTTTGTAAGGGGGTATGTTTAAAATAGTGCATTGTTATGCTATTTGATGGGGCGTTGCATTATGATGGTGCAATAACCGCTATCCGGCAGGACGGATAGCGGGTAAGTCTAGGGATAGGGAGAGGATTATGCTGTCTGTTCTGCGAACCAGCTCAATTTTTCCCGCAGTCCGACGACGCTGCCGATAATGATCAAGCTTGGGCTGCTGGCTTGTTGGGCTAATTCGCCCAGCTGTGAGAGTTGTCCACTTAGAACACGCTGTTTCGTTGAGGTGCCATTTTCGATAATGGCGACCGGCACGGTTTCCGGTAGTTGCTGCTCAATGAGCTTATTTTGAATGTGTTCAGCCTGTTGAAGCCCCATGTAAAACACCAGCGTTTGTTTTTCTGCTGCCAGGCTGGACCAGTCGAGATCGGTGTCGTGTTTGACGTGTCCGGTGATCAGCCTGACGCCCTGCGAGTGATCGCGATGGGTGAGTGGGATACCGCTGTAGGCCGAGCAGCCTGATGCAGCGGTAATACCGGGAACGACAGAGAAGGACACACCCGCCTGTTGCAGATATTCTAGCTCTTCGGCACCACGACCGAAGATAAAGGGATCGCCGCCTTTTAACCTGACGACACGATGGCCAGCCCGTGCCTTTTCTTCCAGCAACTGATTAATTTGATCTTGAGGAACGCTGTGATAGCCAGACGCTTTGCCGACAAAGATGCGCTCGGCGTCACGGCGTGACAGGTTGAGAATCTCTTTCGACACCAGTCGGTCGTAAACGACGATGTCGGCCTGCTGTAGATGCTGTAGACCTTTCAACGTCAGTAATCCTGCATCACCCGGCCCGGCACCCACTAGCGTTACTTCACCTCTGTCATCCAACGGCGCGGAGAAAAGCAGTTCCGTCAGTTGTTGAGCGCTCTGTTTGTCTTCATTGGCCAGCGCCTGTGCCAGCCGATCGTGTACAAAGAGTTTTTCCCAGAATCGGCGGCGCGCGCTCATATTGCAGAAGCGGTTTTTGACGCGGCTGCGTAATTCGCCTGCGAGTGTTGCCAGCTTACCGAGATTTTGCGGCAGGATGCTTTCCAGTTTTTCCCGCAGTAGCCGAGCCAGAACTGGCGCGGTACCGCCAGAAGACACGGCGACCATCAACGGTGAACGATCGATGATTGACGGCATAATGAAGCTGGCGCGTTCAGGGGAGTCGACGACATTACAAAAAATTCGGCGCTCGCTGGCGCTGGCATAAACGTGGTTGTTGACGTCCTGATCGTCTGTGGCGGCAATCACTAGCCACACCTCGTTCAGTAACGTGGGATCGAAGGTGCTGTGTACCAGCGTTAATTGAGCATCCTTCTCCCACGCCCGAAACTGATCGTTAAAATCGAGCGCATTGACGGTAATCACTGCGCCAGCATCCAACAATAGCCGGGCCTTGCGCTCGGCTATTTCACCGCCTCCTACCAACAGACAAGGTTTATCGTGTAGCTGACAGAATATTGGCAGGTAATCCATGTAACGCCTCTTGAGAACTCAGATTATCTTAAAAAAATAAGATGGTGGCGTGCCCTGCGATGTACGCAGGACACTGCCCATTAGGGCTAGGGTAATGGTTGGCTATTATCAACCGCTACGTCACTGTCTGCGATGGATATTTGCACATTACCGTTTGTTACCTGAGTATCATAAGCTGCAACAGAATAGGCACCATCCTCCAGACAGAAACCATCATAAAGGCGAAAGTGCTGTTTTTTCAATGGGCTTGCGACCCAAAGCTCTTCATGATGTTCGCCCACTATCCCACGGCTTAATACGCTAGCCTGTGCGAAGGGGTCGATATTACTGAGGGCGTAAACCTGCTCATCGTTACGTGGCCGGAACACGGCGATCTGCTGCTGCTCGACCAGTGCGCAAACGCCCGTACCGGGAAGGATGTCGTCTAACTTACAAACCGTCGTCCACTGGCTCATGCGTTTTCCTCCTCTAGCTCAATCTGTTTCACTGGAATACGCTCGGCAGGGCGCGCTGGACGGTGTTGTTGACGTTCACCCACCATTTGTACATTTGGATCGCGTTCTGGGCTGTTAATGAAGTGGGCGAAGCGTTTCTGTGCCTCTGGGGCAGCCAGTGTGGCCTGCCATTCGCAGACATAGCCTTCTCGCAACCGTGCAATATCGGCTTCAAGCTGATCGTTAATGCCCAGTTTGTCTTTCACGATCACATTACGCAGATAGTCGATGCCGCCTTCGAGATTATCCAGCCACACGGACGTACGCTGGAGCTTATCGGCTGTGCGAATGTAGAACATCATGAAGCGATCCAGGTAGCGAACTAAAGTCTCGCGATCCAGATCGGCTTCCAACAGGTCGGCGTGGCGCGGCTTCATCCCGCCGTTGCCGCATACATAGAGGTTCCAGCCTTTTTCGGTGGCGATAATCCCCACGTCTTTACCCTGTGCTTCAGCACATTCCCGCGTACAGCCGGAGACGCCAAATTTCATTTTGTGCGGGGTGCGGATGCCTTTGTAGCGGTTTTCCAACTCGACGCCAAAGCCCACGCTGTCGCCGACGCCAAAACGACACCAGGTGCTGCCGACGCAGGTTTTCGCCATACGTAGCGCTTTGGCGTAAGCGTGGCCTGTTTCAAATCCGGCTTCGATGAGCTGCGCCCACACGTCAGGCAGGTCGTCTTTCTGGACGCCAAATAGTGCCATGCGCTGAGAACCGGTCATTTTGGTGTACAGGTTATATTGCTTCGCGATCCTGCCAATCGCGATCAGACCATCTGGGGTGATTTCCCCACCGGCGGAGCGTGGAATGACGGAATAGGTGCCGTCTTTCTGGATATTGCCGAGGAAGTTATCGTTGGAATCCTGCAATGGCGTGTGCTGTGGTTCGAGTACGTATTCGTTCCAGCAGGAAGCCAGCAGGGACGCGACGGTCGGTTTACAGACCTCACAGCCGTAGCCTGAACCGTGTTTTTCCAGCAGTTGATCGAACGTTTTGATTTTTTCGATTTGGATCAGGTGGTACAGCTCCTGACGCGAATAGGCAAAGTGTTCGCACAGGTGATTATTGACTTCAATCCCTTGCTTGCTGAGTTCCGAATTCAATACTTGTGTCAGCAGCGGAATACAGCCGCCGCAGCCCGTGCCGGCTTTGGTAGTTTCCTTCAGCGCCGCGACGGTATGACAGCCGCCGTTAATCGCTTTGATGATGTCGCCTTTGGACACGTCAAAGCAGGAACAGATTTGTGCACTTTCCGGCAGTGCATCAACGCCCAGCGTCGGTTTCGCACTGCCCGCCGTAGCCGGAAGAATCAGCGCTTCAGGGGAGTCCGGCAGCGGGATCTTGTTCAGCATGAATTGCAGCAGATTGCCGTAATCCCGTGTGTCGCCGACCAGTACGGCACCGAGTAACGTTTTGTTATCAGCGCTGACGATCAGACGTTTGTAGGTTTCTTTATTTTCATCCAGCCACATATAGCTGCGTGCACCCGGCGTATGACCGTGTGCGTCGCCAATCCCGCCAACATCGACGCCCATTAACTTGAGCTTGGCGCTCATATCGGCACCCTGGAATCGGTTCTCATGCCCTAACAGGTGGTCGACGGTGACCTGTGCCATTTTGTAGCCGGGTGCAACCAGACCAAACGGTCTGCCCTGCCAGGCGGCACATTCACCGATGGCATAGACATCAGGGTCGGACGTTTGGCACCAGTCGTTAATGGCGATACCGCCACGTGGGCCGATTTCCAGCGCACACTGGCGCGCCAGTTTGTCCTGCGCACGGATACCGGTAGAGAACACGATGAAATCCACTTCAAGCGTGCTGCCATCGGCAAACACCATCGTCTTGCGGCTTTCCAGACCGGAATGTTGAATGGCCTGCGTATTCTTGCCGGTGTGCACTCGCACACCCATGTTTTCAATCTTGCGTTGCAGCAGGGCACCACCCTGTGAATCTAGCTGTTCGGCCATGAGTACGGGGGCGAACTCAATGACGTGTGTTTCCACACCAAGGTGTTTTAGCGCACCAGCTGCTTCCAGACCTAATAGTCCTCCGCCGATCACCGCTCCGCGTTTGCTACGGCGAGCGCAATTTTCGATGGCGTTCAGATCTTCAATGGTGCGGTACACAAAACAGTCTTGCCCGTTCGATCCTTTGATTGCAGGAATCCAGGGATAGGAGCCGGTTGCCATGATGAGTTTGTCGTAATACACGGTACGGCCGGAATTGGAGTGTATGGCTTTTTCACTGCGGTTGATGGTGATGGCGCGTTCACCTAGTAGGACTTTTACGCCATTCTTTTCGTAATAGCCTTCGCGTACTAAAGAGAGTTCTTCTACCGTGTGGTGAGCGAAGTAAGAAGAGAGGTGGACACGATCGTAGGCGACGCGGGGTTCTTCACAAAAAACGGTAATCTCGTAGGTGGACGTTGGGGCCTTATCCAGTAACTCTTCGATAAAACGGTGGCCAACCATCCCGTTACCGATAACAGCGAGTCTGACTTTGTTCATTTTTGCCTCAAAATTGCTTCTTCTGAGGTTACCTTATCGCGCTACAAGGGGCGCTTATTGATGTACATCAAGTTGTCTTTTATATACTTCTTTGTGGGTATGTTGATGATTTTGCTTATTTTTTATTAAGTCTTGGTTTTTGTTGGGTTTTTCATGACAAGTAAAAATGAGATCTATAGCACGCTTTTGGTCAGAAGCCGACTGATTAGCGGCCAATCCGCTATCAGAGTAATCATCCCCCTCATCAATCATTCACGTTTCAGAACGCTTAGAAATAAAACTAAGGGATTATCCATTTATTTAATAAGGATATGAAAGTTTCTGGTGATAATGCTCACAGCTTTATGTGCAATTGCACAGTTATCCGCAGCATAATTTCTTCATATGAAAGAAATTGCCTAATGACTAACGGCGTAACAACCTTAATAATTGAAAATAAAACGCTATTTTTTTTTAATTAGCACGCCATTTCTTTTTGTGATGTCGATCGACTTATAAGGTCGTACCAGAAAGATATCGGTGTTTTTTTATCTACCGACCCAACACAGCCAGTGGAGTTCTTCTTTAATTATTTATGTGGCTTACATTCGCAATCGCGTACATGAGTTGTGTTAAACATCAAGGCAGGTAACAACGTGAAAATAGAATCAATTGATGTCACCGTCTTCACTTATCCCACACGTCGGGTTTCCGACAGTGCGGGTCATTCACACCCGGGAGCTGAGAATCAGGCCAAGATGGCGTTGTTGACCATCACGGCGGATGACGGCCAAAAAGGTTACGCTTTCGCTCCGCCGGAAGTGATTCGTCCTCATATCGTTAACGCTTTCTTCCGCAAAGTGCTGATCGGGCAGAACCCGTTCGACCGCGAGCGTCTCTGGCAGGATCTGGTGCATTGGCAACGCGGCAGCGCCAACCAACTGACCGATCGTGCGCTGTCGATTGTGGAATCTGCACTGTGGGATCTGCAAGGTCGCGTGCTGAACATGCCGGTACATAAACTGCTCGGCGGCTATCGTGAAAAAGTCCCTGCTTACGGCAGTACCATGTGTGGCGATGAACTGGAAGGCGGTTTATCTACGCCAGAAGAGTTCGGCCAGTTTGCAGAAAAGCTGGTGCAGCGCGGCTATAAAGCCATCAAGCTGCACACATGGATGCCTCCGGTGTCATTCGCACCCAGCCCTAAGATTGACGTAAAAGCCTGTGCGGCGGTGCGTGAAGCGGTCGGCCCAGATATCTGCCTGATGCTGGATGGTTACCACTGGTACAGCCGCAGCGATGCGCTATACATCGGTCGTGAACTGCAAAAGCTCGATTTCACCTGGTTTGAAGAGCCAATGGAAGAACAGAGCATGGCATCCTACAACTGGCTGACCAAGAGTCTGGATATCGATGTGATTGGGCCGGAAAGCCTGTCAGGTAAATATTTCAGCCGTGCTGACTGGGTTAAAGAAGGCGCATGCGACATTTTACGCGCGGGCGTGCAAGGCGTAGGTGGTCTCTGGCCGTGTCTGAAAGTTGCGAGCCTGGCTGAATCCTTCGGTATGGATTGTGAAATCCACGGTAACGGTGCGCCAAACCTCAACGTTGTTGGAGCGATCAAAAACTGCCGCTGGTATGAACGCGGGCTGCTGCATCCTTTCCTCGATTACGACGAACCTGCTGCTTATCTGAATTCGATTGTCGATCCGATGGATGACGAGGGCTTTGTGCATCTGCCGCAACGTCCAGGGCTGGGAGAAGATATCAACTTTGATTGGATTGAGGAGCATACCCTAAGTAAAGAATAGTTTTTTATATGAATAGTTTGTTGTTCGATCTGAAAGATAGCCTTACCTAAAAAATAAAAAGTTGTCGTCTTCCATGCTCCCACACCTGGAGAATAATGATGAAAGCACGAGCAATACTCCGTACCCTGCTGTTAAGTTCACTCTGCATGGCCGCTACGCCGGCCATTCTATCGGCAAAAACTCCTGACGATCAGTTGATCGTAGGGATGAACATGAACAACATGCTCTCACTCGATCCGGCCGCGATGACCGGTAACGAAGTGGTGGGCATTATCGTCAACCTCTATGACTCGCTGGTGGTGCTCGATCCGGCCAACTTGAGTAACATCTTGCCTTCTCTGGCGAAAAGCTGGAGCGTCAATGATGCAGGCACCGTCATTACCTTCAATCTGGTGGACAACGCCAAATTCCATTCCGGTAACCCCGTGACGGCGCAAGATTTTGCCTGGTCGATGAAACGTCTGCTTAGCCTCAATATGGCTCAGGCCACGACGTGGAAATCCTACGGTTTCACTGCGGAAAACGTGGAGAAAATGATCCGCGCCAAAGACGCTCACACCGTTGAAATCGAGCTGCCTAAACCGAACGACCCCAAGCTGGTGATCTATTCGCTGGCGACGCTGGGTAGCGGCTCTGTGCTGGACAGCAAAACGGTCATGCAACATGAGAAAAATGGTGACTGGGGTAACGGCTGGCTGACCACGAACGAAGCTGGTTCTGGCCCGTTCAAGCTGGACGTGTGGCAGGCGAAAGACGTGCTGCGCATCAGCAAGGTTGAGAACAACTGGCAGGGCGACGCGAAAATGCGGCGCGTGATTTTCCGCCACATGACCGAATCACAGGCGCTTCGTCTGATGATTGAAAAAGGCGATATTGATGTTGCCTCTGGGATGTCGGTGCCGGATATCAACGCGTTGAAACAAGACAAAGACGTTGTGGTTGATGAGGTGAAAAAAGGCACGCTGTACTACGTTGCAATGAGCCTGAAAAATGAATACTTCGCTAAACCAAAAGTGCGCGAAGCGGTTCGCTACCTGATTGATTACGATGGCGTCAATAAGACGGTGATGCCTGGCTATGGCTTCTATCATCAGCGCCCTATCCAAAAAGGGATGGATGCGACGTTGCCGGACCCTGGCTACAAACTTGACGTGCCACGCGCCAAAGCGCTGCTGGCCGAAGCGGGCTACCCGAATGGATTTGAAACCACGCTGCGTGTCTTGTCCGATCAACCGTTCCTGAATCTGGCGACGTCAGTACAGTCCACGCTGGCACAGGCGGGCATCAAAGCCAAAATCATCTCCGGCACCGGTAATCAGGTTTACGGCGCGATGCGCGATCGTAACTTCGATATGCTGGTTGGCCGCGGCGGTGGCGGCGTCGACCCGCATCCTCACTCCAGCCTGCGTTCTGTTGTCTATAACCCCGATAACAGCGACGAAGCCAAACTGACCAACTTCCAAGGCTGGCGCACCTCTTTCTACGACAAACCTTTGAACGACATGATCGATAAGGCGCTGTTGGAGAAAGATCCTCAGAAACAGAAGCAGATGTATATCGACGTACAGAATCGCTATGAAGAACTGTTCCCGGCCATTATTCCGGTGTCGCAGATGATCGATTCTGTGGTGTTGCGTAAGGACGTGAAAGGCTATGTGCCGCATCCGTCCTCCACGACGCATCTGCGCGAGGTCTATAAGCAGCGCTAGTGTCCACACGTTAAACCGGATGATTAGCCGACACCTTTCCAGCTAATCATCCGGCTCAGATACGTTAAAAAGAGATGACCGCGTGAGTGGTGGTTTGCTGTCGCCGCTAACCGGGATATCAGGAGAAAGAACATGGTTTTCTCTGATTGGATCAAGCCGGGTGGAGTACTGCGTCGTTTGGCAAAACGTCTGTTTCAGGTCGTCATCACGCTGTTCGGGTTATTAATCCTGACCTTCGTGATCGGCCGCGTGATGCCAATCGATCCAGTCCTGGCTATTGTCGGGCAGGATGCTGACCAAAGTACCTATCAACAGGTTTACCAACAGCTGGGGTTGGATAAGCCGCTGTATGTCCAGTTCTTTATTTACTTCAATTCACTGATGCATGGGGATTTGGGCAATGCGCTTCTGACTGGGCGACCGGTCGTGGATGACATTATCCGGGTTTTCCCTGCCACCATCGAACTGGCCACCATGGCGATTATCGTAGGCGCGGGTCTGGGCGTGCCGCTAGGCGTGCTGGCTGCGGCACGACGCGGTAAATGGGCAGATTATGTGGTGCGTTTTATTAGTCTGGCCGGTTATTCCACGCCGATATTCTGGGTCGGGATGATGGGGCTGTTGGTGTTCTATGCCTGGCTGAACTGGGTTGGCGGCGCTGGGCGGGTTGACATGGCCTACGACGGTTTGGTGGAGAACCGTACCGGTTTGCTGCTGGTGGATTCGCTACTGGCAGGTGAGTGGGATGTGTTCCGCAGCGCGCTGAACCATCTGGTGCTGCCAGCCACGATTCTCGGTTTCCATTCACTGGCCTATATCAGCCGTATGACGCGTAGCTTCATGCTGGCGCAGCTTTCGCAGGAATACATCATCACTGCGCGAGTGAAAGGGCTATCTGAGTTCCGTGTTGTCTGGGCGCATGCGTTTCGCAATATTCTGGTTCAGCTTCTGACGGTGGTGGCGCTGGCGTATGGCTCGCTGCTGGAAGGGGCGGTACTGATCGAAACGGTCTTCTCATGGCCGGGATTTGGTTCCTATCTGACGGGCAGCCTGCTGCTGGGGGATATGAACGCGGTTATGGGATGTGTGCTGCTGGTGGGGTTGATCTTTGTGACGCTTAACCTGCTGTCGGACATGTTGTATCAAATCTTTGATCCGAGGACGAACGCATGAATATTTCCTCTGAGCAGCCGGTCACTCGCGCATCGGTAATGCGGACACCGCCGGAAAAACGCGTGAGTCGTCTGCGGCTGCGTGGGGCGCGAATCGGCGGGTTTCTCTTGACGATGATGCGCAATCCACTTACCGCGATTGGTTCCGCGATTGTGCTGATGTTGGTGCTGGTTGCCATCTTCGCACCCTGGATCGCCACACACGACCCGCTGGTACAGGATTTGTCCAACGCGCTACAGGCACCGGGTGCGGCACATTACTTTGGCACCGATGAGTTTGGGCGCGATGTATTTAGTCGTCTGGTCTACGGCTCGCGCATCACGCTGTATATCGTTGCGCTGGTGTCGGTCACCGTTGGACCGATCGGGCTGGCGCTGGGTGTGATTTCTGGGTATTACGGCGGTATCGTCGATACTATCCTGATGCGTATCACCGATATTTTCATCTCTTTCCCCAGCCTGGTATTGGCGCTGGCGTTCGTTGCGGCACTCGGTCCTGGTCTGGATCATGTGGTGATCGCGATTACGTTGACGGCCTGGCCACCGATTGCGCGTCTGGCAAGGGCGGAAACGCTGTCGCTGCGTCACGCGGATTTTGTTTCTGCCGTGAAGCTCCAAGGGGCATCGTCTGTCCGCATCCTGCTGCATCACATTGTGCCGCTGTGTCTGCCGTCGGTGATTATTCGTATCACTATGAATATGGCGGGCATTATTCTGACAGCGGCGGGTCTGGGCTTTCTGGGGTTGGGGGCACAGCCGCCCGATCCTGAATGGGGCGCGATGATCTCTGCGGGTCGTCGTTACATGATGGAGTGCTGGTGGTTAGTAACTATTCCGGGGCTGGCGATTTTGATTAACAGCCTAGCATTCAACTTCCTTGGAGACGGCCTACGTGACATCCTCGATCCCAGAACTGAATAAGTTTTCTCAACGTGCGCCGGGAAGCTCGCCCCTGATGGAAGTGGAAAATCTGCGGGTAGGCTTCGTGAACCGTGGTGTTGTGACGGATGCCGTGCGCGGTGTCTCCTTCACGCTGGGCTGTGAAAAGTTGGCAATTGTCGGCGAATCTGGCTCCGGTAAATCGACGGTCGGCCGTGCGCTGTTGCAACTGCATCCGCACAGTGCGCGGATTACGGCGGACAAACTGCGCTTCGGTGATACCGATCTGCTGAAAGCGGATGAGGCGCGGATGCGTCAGATTCGCGGCAAACGCATATCCATGATTATGCAGGACCCCAAATATTCGCTGAACCCGGTGGTTTGCGTTGGCGATCAGATTGCCGAAGCCTATCTGGCACACCATAAGGTGTCGCACCGTGAGGCGAAGGAAAAGGTCATGGCGATGCTGGACGTGGTGCGGATTCGTCAGCCAGAGCGTGTCTACAAGTTGTATCCCCATGAGATCTCGGGCGGGCAGGGGCAGCGCATCATGATTGCAATGATGCTAATTACCGAACCCGAAATCGTGATTGCCGATGAACCTACCTCCGCACTGGATGTGTCCGTGCGCTTGCAGGTGTTGGCGATGTTGGACGATCTGGTGAGTGAGCGCGGTCTGGGGCTGATTTTTATCAGTCACGATATCAATCTGGTGCGCAGCTTCTGCGATCGGGTGCTGGTGATGTATGCCGGGCGCGTCGTGGAGTCGATTGCTGCCGCCGATCTGGACAACGCACAGCATCCGTACACGCGTGGGTTGCTGAATTCGCTGCCGGATATCGACCACCGACGTCCGCGTTTGCCGGTGATGAATCGCGATCCAGCCTGGATCAATGGATAAAGGGGATAATCATGGCAACTGAAGCAATGGGTCAGCGTAAGCCGATGATCGAAGTGAATAACCTGAATCTCTCTTTTGGTCAGGGCAGTACGAAGAATCAGGTGTTGTACGATGTGAATCTTACCGTCAACGATGGCGATATCTTTGGTCTGGTAGGGGAGTCGGGTTCCGGCAAAACCACGGTGCTGAAGTGTCTGGCAGGGCTATTTAATCACTGGGAAGGCACGCTGCTGATTGATGGGAAGAAGCTGGCGCACCGGATCGATCAGGCGCGCTGCCGTCGGGTACAGATGGTGTTTCAGGATCCGTACGGATCGCTGCACCCTCGTCATACTGTGGAGTCGATTCTGGAGGAACCGCTGTCGATCCACCGCTTTGACGATCGTGACGATCGCATCGATACCTTGCTGGAGAAAGTCGGGCTGGGAACCAATTTCCGTCGCCGTTATCCGCATCAGCTATCGGGTGGACAGCGCCAGCGTGTGGCGATTGCCCGAGCGTTGATTCTGGAGCCGAGAGTGTTGCTGCTGGATGAGCCAACGTCGGCGCTGGATGTGTCGGTGCAGGCGGAAATTCTCAATCTACTGACGGAGTTGCAGCAGCAGGAAAAGCTGACTTACCTGATGGTGACGCATGATTTGGGCGTGATTTCCCACCTATGCCATAAAGTCGCGGTGATGCAGTACGGTAAGATACTGGAAACGCTAGAAACCGACGACCTGACCAGCGATGTGCCGAAGGATGCTTATACCTCGATGCTGGTGGAGGCCAGTCGTCAGTACAGTCGCGATCTGGCGGTGCGCTCGGAGCGTATGGGCTGAGTTTGCTGAGCGGTGATAATGGGTAGATCGTAAAGACGCGGCAAGTACGTCCCTGGAGCGGACGTTTTACTCTTCTATCCCATTCCCCGTTCTCGTTCCGTACGGTCTGAGGGCCGAGCAATCGGCCCTTTTTTTATCTTTCACGCAGGTTTTCGATCACAGTTGGTTACGAACAGACTTTTATACGTAAAAAAAGGTAAATGGGTGGCGTTGAAGAGTGCGGATACTTACAATCATTACGCTTTCTGTAGTTGGCCTCTTCAAAAAGGAATTCTCATGTTCAAACGTACTCTGGTTGCTGCGGCAGCCCTTATTTCACTGACGGCATTTTCTCCAGCCTTTGCGGCTTCCGGCACCACTCATGTGCTGTTGACGACGTCCGCAGGCAATATCGAACTGTCTTTAGATAACCAAAAGGCACCGGTTTCGGTAAAAAATTTCGTCGAGTACGTTAACAACGGTTTTTATAACGGGACGACATTTCACCGTGTGATCCCTGGCTTTATGGTGCAGGGTGGCGGCTTTTCTGGCGAAATGAACCAGAAAGCGCCGAATGCGCCGATCAAGAATGAAGCCGATAACGGTTTGCGTAACCAGCGCGGCACGATTGCCATGGCGCGTACGTCTGACAAAGACAGTGCGACCAGCCAGTTCTTTATCAACATAGCGGACAACGCTTTCCTCGACCACGGGCAGCGTGATTTTGGTTACGCTGTGTTCGGTAAAGTGGTTAAGGGCATGGAAATCGTAGATAAGATCTCGCAGGTACCAACGAAAAACGTCGGGCCTTATCAGAACGTACCGACTGCGCCGATTGTGATTCAATCCGCGAAGGTGTTGCCTTGATTGGTGAGATAGAGAAGTAAGACACTGAGAATATGAAAAAGGCCACGAGAGTGGCCTTTTGCGATCTTAACGTTTCAGCTAGCACGTTACTCCAGCGCTTTTGCCATCTGTTGTAGCCAGGCGTCCACGCCGGTACTGGGTACGTTCAGTTGACGGTAGGTTGCCGTTGCAACGGGGTAGCCGCCAACGTCTTCCTGGCTGTTCACGAAGCCACCTTTCCGCTGTTTGACGTTATCCACGATACGCTTATCGACGGCATCACGATCTTTGGGGCGTGCGCCTGCGCTTTGCAGTACCTGATTGGTGACGGCGCTGGCCGCTGATGCCGTTAAGCCCGCTGGCCAAATAGGGGACACCTTGAGTAACGTAATCCCAGTGCCTGACGTTTGCGGAGCAGCGCTGCCTTTGGCATCGTAGGCGAGGTTATCCGACATCCAGACATCGCCGGAGCTGTTGCTCCCTACCAGCCCTAAACCCGCTTTGGTATTTGCGCCGTAGTGCATCACGTTACCCGCAACGGAAACACGCGGGCTGGCAGGCATGGTTTTCCCTTCCCATTCTCCTTTTACACCACCAACGCGAACGCCCCAGATGCCGGGATTGTAGATCAGATTATTGACCATGACGCCTGTTGAACCCGCCTTGAACCAGGCGTTGCGTTCGTTGTTGTGGGCATACAGGCTGCCCACGATCGATACGTCAGTCACGTTATCGTGAACCAGCGTCCCCATCGAGTGAATGCCTTTAGTGTGAGCCGAGTCGTATAAGCCTTCAGCAACGATATTATTTGAAAGCGTGATGCGGTGTGCGGTGCCCTGCGGCCCGTCGTAGCGTGGGCCGGAGATAGACAGGTTCTCATCTGTCCCCCAGGCGAAACTGGAGTGGTCGATCACCACGTTATAGGCATCTTTGCCGTTGATTGAAACATCGCGTTCAAAGCCGCTTTTTTTACCCGTACCGGCATCGCCGATGCGAAAACGAATATGCTGCATGAGAACATCATGCGTGCTAATCCCCATCCCGCCGCGAATGATCGTGATACCGGGAGAGGGAGCAGTTTGGCCAGCGATAGTGACAAATGGCTCAGCTAATCGAAGGTCACTTTTATTCAGGTCGATGATGCCACCAACCTCGAAAACGATAATGCGTGGCCCTTTGGTGGCCAGTGCTTCTCTGAGTGAACCGGCTCCGGAAGAAGCCAGCGTTGTGACGCGAATAATGCGTCCACCGCTGCCTGCCACGGTATCCGTTCCGAATCCTTTCAACTCTGGTGCCGCTGGCGTGGCGGCGCTAGCCATCGGTATGCCGACACTGAATACTGTGCAGGTGCTGAACAGTGCGGCGAACAGAAGAGAACGTTTCATTTCATTTCCTTGAATATTAACGATAAAAATGAGCGAGCCCTTAGGGCTCGCTCAAGTATGGCCCGAACGATAAATCGACGGGCGTTAAGCTCGCTTGCAGGCTCCTGCTAGCACAGGACAATGAGGGTAGGAGCCTGAAGTCCGCTTAGTACACTTTACACTTCGTGATTAGTTGCAATTTGCTGCTGTTAGCACGGCCAGGTTTTTGTTCACACCAGCATAGTTTGCCAGTTTGTCCTTCACGCACTGTGGTGAAACCGGAGAGTAGCTGTAAGGGAGTGAAGCGAACGTGCCGGTGCTTTTCCAGTCTTCAGCATTCACGTAGGCCTTGGTGTCTTTATCCCAAGTGATATTGTATTTAGCGAAGTCGGCCGGGCTCATGACGTTGTTATTACGCAGTTCCCAGGTACCGAAGTTGGAACCGTCGTAACGTGAGGTCACTGGGTTTTTCGCATTCTCGAACCAGTTACGTTCGATCAGCGCAATCCCTTTCTGGCGTACGTTCAGGCCAGAACTAGTGATGCCGGTATACAGGTTGTTGTAAGCGTGAACCTGACCGCCACGTTGCAGTGGGAGACGCGCGTTAACGTCGTCGTAAATATTGTGATGGTAAGTCAGATCGCGGCCCGTATCGCTGCTGCTGAAGCCGCTCAGCCCCACCTTTTTGATGCCGTGAATGTAGTTGTACGACACCGTCACGTTGGTAGAGGCTTTCTTGATATCAATCGCAGATTCAAAGGTGGTGTCACCGTCTTTTGTTCCTGCGCATTCAAAGTTTTTCGCGAAGATTTCGTTGTGGTCAATCCAGACGTTCGGCGTGTTATCGATACGAATGGCATCACCGTCCTGCGCGCCGCCCGGCATGTAACCAAAGCGCATATTACGGATGATGACATCGGATGATTTTGTCAGCCAGATCCCGAAGTTAGCGGAAGATCCGTTGGTACCGATGATGGTAACCCCTTTGGTAAACTCTTTGATTTCCACACCGCGAGCATCTTTACTCCACTGGCCGCAGATATTGTTCTCGGCAGCTTTGATCAGCGCGTCTTCATTACCGTTATAGGTGATGATGAGTGGGTAAGCCCCACCTTTGACTTTCTTACCTTTAGAATCCAGCTTCGCCTCTTCGATAATATCAATGATATCTTGCATAGAGCGCGCCGTTTTGTTCACTGCACCAGCAACGTTACCACCATCAGTGGTGGCATAACCTCCCGTATTTGCCGCCATTGTCGGTTGAGCCGCAAGTAATAACAGCCCAGCGGCTGTAGAAGGCAGTAGGTATTTCATTAGGGTACTCTCCTTGGAATAGAATTTTTTGGGTATTAATGTTCCACATCACCCAGATTATATTGTTTTGGTGTTTCAATAAAAATGAAATCTAGGTTTATTGAAACCCAGATTAAGTGTTATCATAAAAATAAAATAATTCAATATTTAGATATTAAATATATCGACTGAATAACGCAGGGGAATGCTGATGATTAATAAGTCTCTATTTTAAATGATGATATTTTTTTCATTTTTTATAAAATAGATGCATTCAGAGTTTTTATGAAAAATAAAATTATATTTCGTTTTGTTATTCTACGTTGGGAGAGTTTTGATAAAGGTGATAAATGTGAGCGCCATCAAGAAATAAGTAAAATTCTTCATTGAGATGACCATGTCAAAAAATAATTGACGCCGATCAAATTATTAATTAATCCCGTGTTGTGAATTATTTTTGATTACATCAATAACAAAGATAATTAACTTATAAAATAATTAGCATGATATTTAATTTATTCCCTCTTTATTGGGATGCATACTCATGTTCATTTGTCGGTCCTCATAAAAAATAAGCGAGCTCTAAGAGCTCGCTCAAGGGTAAATCAGACCGCGTTTATTTGCAGTTAGCTGCTGTCAGTACCGCCAGGTTTTTACCCACGCCAGCATAGTTTGCCAGTTTATCCTTCACACACTGCGCCGAAACCGGAGAGTATTTGTAAGAAATGGAAGGGAACTTGCCGGTGCTTTTCCAATCATCAGCATTGACGTGAGGCGTAGAAGGGCGACCCCAGGTGATGTTGTATTTGGAGAAGTCCGCTGGTTTTGTGATGTTGTTGTTACGCAACTCCCAAGTACCGAAGTTGGAGCTGTCGTTACGTGCCGTCACTGGGTTGAGCGCATTTTCGAACCAGTTGCTTTCGATCAGCGCAATCCCTTTCTGGCGGACGTTAAAGCCGGAGCCAGTGATGCCGTCATACAGGTTGTTGTAGGCGTGAACCAGACCACCACGCTGCAGCGGCAGACGTGAGTTAACATCGCTGTAAATATTGTGATGGTAAGTCAGGTTACGTCCCGTATCCGTATTGCTTGCGCCGCTCAGGCCGACTTTCTTGATGCCATGAATGTAGTTATATGACACCGTGACGTTGGTTGACCCTTTTTTGATATCGACGGCCGATTCAAAAGTCGTGTCATTGTCTGGTGTGCCTTTACACTCAAAGTTCTTGGCAAAGATCTCGTTGTGGTCAATCCAGACGTTTGGAGAGTTATCAACACGAATGGCATCGCCGTCTTGCGCACCGCCTGGCATATAGCCGAAGCGCATATTACGTACTACGACGTCAGAGGAGTTCACGATCCAGACACCGAAGTTGGCGGATGAACCATTGGTACCTTGGATGGTAATGCCTTTGGTGAACTCTTTGATTTGTACGCCGCGAGCGTCCTTACTCCATTGGCCGCAAATATTCTTTTCAGCCGCTTTGATTAATGAATCTTCATTACCGTTATAGGTGATGATGAGCGGGTAAGCACCGCCTTTGACTTTCTTGCCTTTTGAGTCCACTTTCGCAGCTTCAATAATATCCACAATTTCTTGCAGAGAACGTGCGGTTTTCTTCACAGCGCCGGAAACTTCTCCACCATCTGTGGTGGCATAGCCGCCCGTATTTGCTGCCATCGCTGGCTGAGCCGCGAGTAATAACAATCCAGTGGCTGCCGTAGGCAATAGGTATTTCATTATGACTGTCTCCTTGGAATAGAATTTCATGGGCATTTATCGCTCCATATGCCCGACACACATTTTTCAACAAAAATGAATCATCAATTTTGATGAAAAACCAAGGGGAGTGTGGTCAAAAAATAAGTTCAATTCAAGGGTGAAATGTTAAATGTATTACAGCGGAAACATTTTGTAATACTGATGATTGGATGATTTGGATTTTATAGGAAACGATATTCTTTTAAAATAATTGAAAATCAGTAGGTTATTATTTAAATGGATGATTGATTTATTCTGGTTTCTTTATCTATATGATTTTACATCGCTACTTTTATGATGTTGAGCGCTGAGACTAACGTAAATAATTCATCTTAAGTCAAAATATAATATCACAGGCGCATTCAGTTTTGTTTTTGTATGGGTTAATTTTACATTGAATTTTAGTTTGTTAAGAAATAATTATTATTCATCTCCATGTGCCGTAAAAAATGAGCGAGCCCAAAGAACTCGCTCAGGAAGAACCCGGCGCAGAGTGAATACGCCGGGATTAATGCATTTATTTACAGTTGGCTGCTGTCAGTACTGCCTGGTTTTTACCTACGCCAGCATAGTTCGCCAGTTTATCCTTCACGCACTGTGCGGAAACAGGGGAGTAGCTATACGGGACGGCAGGGAATTTGCCGGTGCTCTTCCAGTCATCCGCATTGATGTGCGGTGTGGATGGTTTACCCCAGGTGATGTTGTATTTAGCAAAATCAGACGGGCTGGTAATGTTGTTGTTACGCAGTTCCCAGGTACCGAAGTTGGAATCGTCATTACGTGCGGTCACAGGGTTGAGGGCATTTTCGAACCAGTTGCTTTCGATCAGCGCGATCCCTTTCTGACGGACGTTAAAGCCTGAACTTTTGATGCCGTCATACAGGTTGTTATAAGCATGCACCTGACCACCACGTTGCAGTGGCAGACGTGAGTTAACATCGCTGTAAATATTGTGATGGTAAGTCAGGTTGCGACCCGTATCCGTGTTGCTTGAACCGCTCAAACCGACCTTTTTCACGCCATGAATATAGTTGTACGACACGGTGACGTTGGTTGAGGCTTTCTTGATATCGACAGCCGATTCAAAAGTGGTGTCGTTGTCTGGTGTACCAGCGCATTCGAAGTTCTTGGCGAAGATCTCATTGTGGTCGATCCAGACGTTCGGTGAGTTATCAATACGGATAGCGTCACCATCTTTTGCGCCACCCGGCATATAACCGAAGCGCATGTTACGTACGACAACATTGGAAGAGTTAACCACCCAGATGCCGAAGTTAGCGGAAGACCCATTAGTACCGAGGATAGTGATCCCTTTGGTGAACTCTTTGATTTCTACACCACGCGGATCTTTGCTCCATTGGCCACAGATGTTAGCTTCAGCCGCTTTGATTAGTGCATCTTCATTACCGTTATAGGTAATGACGAGCGGGTAGGCTCCACCTTTGACTGCTTTACCACTTGAATCCTTTTTCGCTGCCTCAATGATATCGACGATCTCTTGCAGAGAGCGTGCGGTTTTTTTCACAGCGCCGGAAACATCGCCGCCGTCAGTGGTGGCATAACCCCCCGTATTTGCCGCCATTGTCGGTTGGGCAGCAAGCAGCAACAGCCCAGCGGCTGCAGAAGGCAGTAGGTATTTCATTGTGTACTCTCCTTGACATAGAATTTTTTGGGTATTTATCACTACACACCCTGTGTAATAAAATGGCTGTTTCAACAAAAATGAAATTAAGGTTTGTCTATAAAGCCGAGCTAAGTGTTAACAGAAAAAATAAACAAAACAAGATGGGGCGTTAAATATATTAATTAAATAACAGAGGACAGCTGAGAGGATTTGTGTTTATTGCTTTTAAATAGAAACTAATTTCCACTTAAAGTCATTTAAATCAATGTCTTGTGTTTTTTATTTAAACTTTGTTCTTTATTTTTCATCCGTCTCATTTCTAGGGTTTTATTCGCTTATTAGCAATTGTGATCGTCGTCAAAAGTTAAAGATAAATATTGGTTAGAAAGATAAATCCCATGAACTAACCTGCCTAATCTAAAAACTCTAATTAATTCATGATGGTTTTTTGTTTATTATTTTTTTTGTTAAAAATGATTTCAGAAAAATAGTTTTCTATAGAGATAAATAATAAATATTACCTATTAATAAAAGTGCTTTTTGTATAAATAAATCATTTGTGATCGTCATAATTATTATTGCGCTAACTTATTGCGTAGGGATGGCACGTCTTTTGTCTTTGCTGGCGACAAGGGCTGGGTACCTGATGTGAATTTCATGTATGTTAGTACCGCTTTCCCGACTAACTGTGCAATGACTATGCTACTGATTATTGATAACTACGACTCCTTTACCTACAACCTTTACCAATACTTTTGTGAGCTTGGCGCAGAGGTCGTGGTGAAGCGTAATGATGAACTGACGCTACGTGAGATTGAGCAGCTTGCGCCTGAGCGATTGGTCATTTCACCGGGTCCCTGTACGCCGGATGAAGCGGGCATTTCACTGGCTGCTATTCGTCACTTTGCCGATAAATTGCCTATTCTGGGTGTGTGTCTTGGTCATCAGGCGATGGGGCAGGCGTTCGGCGCGCGTGTGGTGCGGGCACGGCAGGTGATGCACGGTAAAACCTCGGCAATTGCGCACAGCGATGCGGGGGTTTTCACCGGGTTGGCTCAGCCTTTGACGGTCACCCGCTATCATTCACTCATTATTGATTCCACTTCGCTACCTGATTGCTTTGAGGTCACGGCCTGGAGCGAATATGAAGGGCAGCGTGATGAGATTATGGGGATACGCCATCGCTCCTTACCGCTAGAAGGGGTGCAGTTTCACCCCGAGAGTATTCTTAGTCAGCAAGGGCATCAGCTTCTGGATAATTTCCTTAAAATTTAACTATATAGAGAGTTATTCTTTTCAATAGCCGATTTAAGATTGCCTGTGATTGATTTTTTATGCATATTTATTGACTATATTTTCATTTCGACATGATGGGCAGCAGAGTGAGGCAGCAAATGGCAGCAGAGCAGAAAGCAGTGACACGGGATACTCACGATAAAGTGATTTTGCCGGTTTATGCACCCGCGAAGTTTGTACCAGTGAAAGGTAAAGGGAGCCGCGTCTGGGATCAGGACGGTCGTGAATATATCGATTTCTCCGGTGGTATCGCCGTCACGGCGCTCGGTCACTGCCATCCTGCGCTGGTTAACGCATTGCAGCAGCAGGGCGAAAAACTGTGGCACACCAGCAATATTTTCACCAATGAGCCTGCGCTACGCCTTGCCAGCAAATTGATTGATGCCACTTTTGCTGACCGCGTGTTCTTTGTTAACTCCGGTGCAGAGGCAAACGAGGCCGCATTTAAGCTGGCGCGCCACTATGCGGTTAAACGCCATAGTCCATATAAAACCAAGATCATCGCCTTCTACAATGCGTTCCATGGCCGTACGCTGTTCACCGTTTCAGTTGGCGGACAGCCTAAATATGCCGATGGCTTCGGACCTAAGCCTGCGGATATTGTGCACGTTCCGTTCAACGATCTGGCGGCTGTTAAAGCGGTGATGGACGATCATACCTGTGCGGTCGTGCTGGAGCCGATTCAGGGCGAAGGCGGTATTACACCCGCGACGCCTGAGTTTTTACAGGGCGTTCGTGATTTGTGCGATCAACATAAAGCGCTGCTGGTGTTTGATGAAGTGCAGAGCGGGATGGGGCGTACCGGTAAATTATTCAGCTATATGCACTATGGTATTACGCCGGATATCCTGACAACGGCTAAAGCGTTGGGCGGTGGTTTCCCTATTAGTGCGATGCTGACGACGGAAGAGATCGCATCAGTCATGACCGTTGGGGTACACGGTACCACCTATGGCGGCAATCCTCTGGCCTGTGCGGTGGCGGAAGCCGCGCTGGATGTCATCAACACGCCAGAAGTATTGTCTGGTGTCGCGGATCGTCACGATCGTTTTATCAGTGAACTTGATAAAATCAACCAGCAGTATGGTGTATTTGATCAGGTTCGCGGTATGGGGCTTTTGCTGGGGGCTGAGCTGAAACCTCAATGGCATGGCCGTGCGGGCGAGTTCTTGGCTGCTGCAACGGCTCAGGGGCTGATGGTGTTGATGGCAGGGCCGAACGTGATCCGCTTTGTACCGTCTTTGATCATTGATGAAGATGATATCGCGCAGGGGATGGATAAATTCGCCAAAGCCGTCGCTCAAGTGGTTAACGCAGCACACTGATTACGCTCTCAACATCGCTTGCGACTTCCCGTTAGGTGGCGAGCAGGAAGCTCGGCATAAAAAAAGCGTGAGGCCGAGGCTTCACGCTTTTTTATTGGTAGTGATCCGTCCTGAATAGCGTTGACACGTCCCTGACTTAAATACGGAGAACGTGATGATGACTGAGTTCAAACGTACCCAACGTGATTATCCTCTATCCTTTAAAATAGCCGTCGTTGAACAGGTCGAAAAAGGCGAGATGACCTATAAACAGGCCCAGCAGCGATATGGCATTCAGGGGCGCTCCACCGTTCTTGTCTGGCTGCGTAAATATGGCCAGCTTGACTGGAGTCCCGGACTTCCTGACCTGATGAAAAGGAAACTGCTTGTGGCTCAGACAAATACCCCACTTACACCCGAGCAAAGAATCAAAGAACTTGAAGAGCAGCTTAAGCTGGCGAATCAGAAAGCTGAGTTTTTTGAATCTGTTATCAACGTCCTGAAAAATGATTACGGGGTAAGTGTCGTAAAAAAGCGGCCCGGCAAGTCCTTGCGCAGAGTCAGGCCCCAAAAGTCACCGTGACACGCGCATGCCAGCTCCTGGGGCACAGCAGACAGGCATGGTACCAGCATAATGCAAGGTGCAATAAACGACATGAACACAATAGTCAGGTTCTTGATTTTATTGCCCGAGTTCGGTGCCGTCAGCCACGTATAGGCACACGCAAACTCCACTCTCTGTTGAACCGTCAGGCAGGTGAAACACTCAATATCGGGCGTGACCGCCTGTTTAGCCTACTGGGTAAACACCGGCTTCTGGTACCCGTAAAGCGGGCATACCACAAAACGACCAACAGCCATCATCGTTTTTACCGGCATCCGAACTTGCTGAAGTCTGGCCCCGAACAGGTTACTGTCCTTCAGCCGGAGCAAGTCTGGGTCGCCGATATTACTTATCTACCAGTACGCAGTGGCACGGTCTATCTGAGTTTGGTCACGGATGCCTGTTCCAGAAAAATCATGGGTTACCATGTAGGGGATAATCTGCAAACTGAAAATGTGGTAAAAGCCTTCAAACGTGCGTTACGACAAAGAAAAACAAAAGGGCCGTTGATACACCACTCTGACAGAGGGCTACAATACTGTTCAGCGCTTTACCAGTCGGTACATGAGAGAAATGGGATAACCTGTTCAATGACAGATGGTTATGACTGCTATCAGAATGCGCTGGCTGAACGGATAAACGGCATCCTGAAAAATGAGTTTTTACTCTCTCGCCCAGCTAATCTGGCACAAGCGAGGAAAATGGTAAAAGAATCTGTGGCGATTTATAACCATGAGCGGCCACATCAGGCCCTGAAATACAAAACGCCCGATGAGGTTCATCAGGCGTTTTACAGGCAGAAAACTGTCAACCCATATCAGGACTAGTCATAGGGTACCGCGACAAGGGTTTAGCGAGTGCCGTAAACGACGATCGTTTTACCGTGCGCAGAGATCAGATTCTGGTCTTCTAACATTTTCAGAATGCGGCCCACGGTTTCACGCGAGCAGCCAACGATTTGCCCAATTTCCTGACGGGTAATTTTAATTTGCATGCCATCTGGATGCGTCATGGCATCAGGTTGTTTGGCCAGGTTGAGTAAGGTTTGGGCGATACGGCCGGTCACATCAAGGAAGGCGAGATTGCCGACTTTTTCTGAAGTAACCTGAAGTCTGTTTGCCATTTGCGCAGACAAGCGCATGAGGATATCCGGGTTAACCTGAATGAGCTGGCGGAATTTTTTATAGGAAATTTCAGCCACTTCACAGGCGGTTTTTGCCCGAACCCAGGCACTGCGTTCCTGACCTTCTTCAAACAGGCCGAGCTCACCAATAAAATCGCCCTGATTGAGGTAGGAAAGAATCATTTCCTTGCCTTCTTCATCTTTGATTAGCACTGCTACAGAGCCTTTCACGATGTAGTAAAGCGTTTCTGCTTTTTCACCTTGGTGAATCAGCGTGCTCTTCGATGGATACTTGTGAATATGACAATGGGAAAGGAACCATTCGAGAGTTGGGTCTGTCTGCGGTTTGCCGAGAACCATTCGCTATCATCCTCTGTTGTAATTCACTGCGCAAATTACAGGGGTCAGAGTTCCCTGTACGGCGTGTTTAACTGCTAAAAAAAATAAAATTCAGTCTAGGCAGAATGACGTCAGGGAATATACTGGAACCACTGTACCCTTGGTTTTTCGGTTGCTGCTTTGCCGCACCGTAAACGTGGCTGGGTATTTCTGGCTACGTCATCATCTTCTTCGTTTCTGGGTTTGTCCAGAAAAGGTCTATTCTATTTTCGTTTTAACACAGCTTTAAGGATGTGTCTTGTGTTGTCTCGCTTCAGCATGACAAAGCTCTGATTAACGCTGGTTTTTGTACAGTAACGGTATAAATTTTCAAAAAATTTTTAGTGGAGAGGCATCATGCAGGCTCGGGTAAAATGGGTTGAAGGCTTAACGTTTTTGGGCGAATCCTCATCGGGACATCAGGTATTGATGGACGGTAATTCTGGCGATAAAGCGCCCAGTCCGATGGAAATGGTGTTGATGTCCGTAGGGGGATGCAGCGCAATTGATGTGGTATCGATTCTGCAAAAGGGCCGTAATGATGTGGCGGATTGTGAGGTGAAATTAACCTCAGAGCGTCGGTCTGAAGCACCGCGCTTATTTACCCATATCAATCTGCATTTTATTGTGACGGGGAAAGGGCTGACCGATAAAGCCGTCGAACGTGCCGTCGAGCTGTCAGCGGAAAAATACTGTTCTGTGGCATTGATGCTGGGTAAAGCCGTTGAGGTGACACACAGTCACGAAATTAGAGTACTGCCATAATTCCTTTCTCTGAGCACTAATTCTGGTTACTTAAGCCCATTATTAGGGGAAACACAGGGGGGCCCGTAGAGAGGCCTCACCCTGTGGTCTCCGCGTGTATCTCGATGCTTATTCTATCGTTTTCCCTTCGATTAACCGCTGCACCAGCGGTGCCATGATTAATTCCATTGCCAGCCCCATTTTCCCGCCGGGAACGACCAACGTGTTGATGTGGGAGATAAACGAGCCCTGCAACATGGCGAGCAGATAGGGATAATCAATATTATCCAATCCCTGAAAGTGGATGACGACGAAGCTTTCATCCAGTGAGGGGATCGACTTGGCAGCAAACGGGTTGGAGGTATCCACGGTGGGTACGCGCTGGAAGTTGATATGGGTGCGAGAGAACTGCGGCGTGATATAGGTGATGTAGTCTTCCATGGAGCGGACAACGGAATCCATGACCGCTTCACGCGAGTGGCCGCGCTCATTGACGTCACGGATCAGCTTTTGTATCCACTCCAGGTTGACGATCGGCACCACACCGACGAGCAAATCGACATGCTGTGCCACATCATTTTGTTCGGTGACTACGCCGCCGTGCAGTCCTTCATAGAATAGGATGTCGGTAGGTTCTGGCATCGGTTCCCACGGTGTGAACGTCCCAGGAACCTGGTTATAGGGAATCGCTTCATCATAGGTATGAAGGTATTTACGCGTCTGACCACACCCATGTAGGCCATATTCAATAAACGACTGTTCCAGCAGGCTGAAATCATTCGCTTCTGGGCCGAAGTAGCTGATGTGGCGTCCTAAATCACGCGCTTTGCGGATTGCCATATCCATTTCCGGGCGGGTATAGCGGTGAAAGCTGTCACCTTCCAACTGGGCTGCGCGTAGGTCGAACTGTTGGAATATCTTACGGAAGGCCAGACTGGTGGTCGTGGTTCCCGCTCCGCTGGAGCCCGTAACCGCAATAATCGGATGTTGATGTGACATAAGGCGCGTGACTCCGTGATCTCGATGCCCGCATAGACTGAAAGCCTGCGCGCATTCTCAAAAATGACGTAATTGTTCCCATTGTTAGCATGTTTGACGCGTTCTTTCACGTCTTTCGCCATGCTCAATAAGGGGCATGTCCACCGGCATTGAGCTGACCGCGCGGCATAATGTTTAGCGTTTCATGTAACTCAGACCACACCAAAACGACTTCGCCGGATTGGAGCTGACTGCGGATATCTTCGACTTTCTGCGCCAGCGAGCGCTCCTGTTCGCCGTAATCGGTGCCTTCGCGCAGCACGAAAGATTCGATGATGTTATCCAGCGTTTCTGGATCGAGCTGTTGCCAGGGAATTATCACGCTATGTTTCCTGAGTAAAAATTGTTTCTGAATAAAAAGAACCGGTGGCGTGGTCCAAAAATGGACTAAGCCAATTGGGAATGCGCTGTTCCAGCCACATTTCCGGTTTCAGCAATGTTCCACCGACGAAGCCGACATGCCCACCGTGTTCCGTTAGCTGATACTCAATATTAGACGGTAACTGCGACAGATCGGGAATGACCTCGGACGTCATGAAAGGATCGTCCTTCGCGTGGATGATCAGCAGCGGTTTACGAATCTGAGGCAACAACGGCAGGGCGCTACAGCGTTTGTAATAGTCGGCCGCGTCGCGGAAACCGTGGATGCGTGAAGTAATGACATCATCAAACTCCCGTAGCTGGCGGATTCGCTTCAACTGCGGCAACTGAATCGGCAATGTGTCTGGGTAGGCTGCCAGCTTGCGGCCGGCATTTTGTTTCAACAGGTGCAGCAGGTAGTGCTGATAGACGCGGGAGAAACCTTGTTCCATCCGGCGGCTACAAGGTTCGAGCATCAATGGTGCGGAAACGATGACCGCGGCGGACAGGGAACAGGCTTCACCCTGCTGGCCGAGCAGATAGGCCAGCATGTTGCCGCCGAGAGAAACGCCGATGGCAGCGGTAGGAGCCTCACCCAGCGTCTCTTGCATCCAGCGCAGGAAATAGCTTGCATCACTGGTTTCGCCGGAGTGATAAATACGTTTCATCCGGTTGGGCTTCCCGCTGCACCCGCGAAAATGCATGATGACGGCCAGCCAGCCACGCTGTTTACAGGCATGTAGGAGACCGTGAGCGTAGGGGCTATGAAAGCTGCCTTCCAATCCGTGAAACAACACTACGCGTGGTTTATGCCTCGCCTGTTCGGGCGCTTCGCTCCACGCCAGATCGACGAAATCACCGTCCGGTAATTCGAGCGCTTGCCAGACAGGTGAGAACTGCGCGTGACGGCGAATCAAGCGTGGCAATAGCGTTTGCAGATGCGGATTATGGGCGCCGCTCAGCGGACGAAAATGGTCATGCATAAAGGATATGAAAATCTTGTTGTCGGCTCTTGTACGATCAATATCACACTGTTAGCTTCAATGCTGCCAGTTGGTACGACATTTGGGTCAGGAGCGCCCACAAATAATGGAACTGAGTTTATTTCTTTCGATGTTGGGTTTTTTGTGGGTAGCGGCTATCACACCGGGGCCGAATAATATGCTGTTGACCACCTCGGGCGCGAATTTTGGCTTTATGCGTTCACTGTGGTTGATGGTCGGCATCATGTTGGGCATGCAGAGCATTTTACTACTAGTAGCATTCGGCGTCGGTGGTTTGATTCTGATTTATCCTTCGCTGCACTTTATCCTGAAAGTCCTCGGTAGTGCCTATCTGCTCTGGCTGGCGTGGAAAATCGCCACGGCGGCTTACGAACGGCTGGAAACGTCCGTTGCGCCGCCCCAGCCGATACGGCTTTATCAAGGGTGGTTGCTGCAATTCCTGAACCCGAAAGCGTGGCTTATGGCGCTGGGCGCGGTTGCCAGCTTTAGTCTGGCTGGTGAAGGCTATAACCATTCTGTGATCGCGATAAGCATCGGCATTGTGCTGGTCAATCTGGTGTCCGGTGTCATCTGGCTTGGATTTGGCACGATGATTGGGCGACTGCTGCGCAGTAAGAAAGCGTGGATTATCTTCAACGTATCAATGGGGCTGCTGACCGCCGCTTGCGTGCTGTTGATTTGGCATTAATGCTGATCTGGCATTGATGCTGGTTTGATAACGTCGCGAGCGGTTTTTCGCTCGCGACTGAGGAAGCACACTGTCGGCTGCATACTATCAGTAGGAATTACTTATAACCGTCTGTTTTTAATAGATTATCAACAAGGTTGAGTTCGGCATCAAAATCCAGCGTATCGTTCTCCAGCAGTCGTGCGTGTTGTTGTTGAAAGGCGGAGCCCAGCGCTTTCAGTGCGGTAACATTCTTCAGCAGAAAATCGTCTGATTTGCCATGTTTCTCTAATTGGTTGGAAAGTCTGACAAATTCACCGGCCACTTTTTCTACGGCAGGAAGGTAGCGATTAAGAAACGCTGTTCCCGGCTCAACATCCTTGGGATCTTCCTTCATACACGTGACAATAAGCTGCGCATACTCAACGATCGTTTTCAGTTCGTCGAGAAGCTCGCTGGGGAGCTTCTGTAGGTTTTGCAACCGTACTATACGGCTCTCAAATGTAACGGCTTCCTGAACGGGTGGTGTAATAACGACCGGTGAAGGTTGAGGCGACATAGGTGCTGGTGCCGGAATGAGCGTTTTGGGTTGGTCTTTCCTTATTTTGAAAGCCGTTTTCCCTTGGTAATGGCTCATCGTACCTAGCACAATGCACGTGGCGAAGGCCGTATTATAGAAAGGGTGTTCACCAAACTGATGTGCATCGGTGTAGCCCATGATGATGATGAAAACTAAAAGAAACTGGATAACGGTGCCGAGACGAGGGTGGGAAATCTCGGAGCATGCTTTGATTATCCACCACGCTACGGCAATCCATCCCAGAACGAATAGGGCATCATGCGCAATGAACCAAATTACGCCAGCCACAAGTGGCCAAATCATATCAACCTGAGACCGTGTAAAGGCGTACCACAGCAGAATTAAGCTGAAAGCATTCACAATGAAAACACAGGTTTGAACGTTTTTATCCGCCATGAGGTCTGGATATAATTCACCTAGAAACACTATAGTGATGAGCGTAGAGACGATAAAAGCAGCGCAGACTAATCCCCAGAGCTTAAGCAGCGTCAGGCACAAACGACCTAGTTTCTTTTGCCATCCCTCATCTGGAGGGGAAGATGCGTTTTGCATATTCAATAAAGACCACTTATCAAAACGAAATTATTTATGCAGAACGTTGCTGCATCGCGTGTTGTTGGTTCGCTGCAATCTCGGCCAGACGCGTTCTTAGCTCTGTTTCCATCGTGCCCAGTTCTTTCTCTACATCAGTGCGACGTACTCTGGCGTCATTGGCAATCGTGACGGTTTCTTCGATGGTGTTCAGAAGGCGGCTTTGCACTTCGCGTAAGGTTTCGATGTCCACAATCGAGCGTTCGACTTCCCGCGCGGTTTCAACGGTACCGAGCTGGAGCATTTCTGCATTTCTCCTCAGCATGGCATTGGTGGTATCAGAGACTTCTTTTTGCAGTTTTGCCGATTTGCGCTGTGAATGCAGCGTTATCGCCATCACGATCTGGCTCTTCCACAACGGGATCGTAGAGAGAATGCTGCTCTGAATTTTCTCGGCGAGCGACTGGCTATTACTTTGCATCAAACGAATTTGAGGCGCGGTTTGGATCGCGATGGTGCGTGACATCATCAGGTCGTGTAGTCGTCTTTCAAAGCGCTGTATGTTGCTCACTAAATCACGCACGTACTGCATATCCATCGGGTCGTTGGTACGCTGTGCTTTTTCCTGTGCGGCGGTCAGATCGCCAGACTGAATGGCTGCCAATTTCTGTTTACCGGCAATGATATGCAGCGTGATTTGTTGAAAATACTCGCGGTTGCGTATGAAAAGCTGTTCCAGCGTGGAGATATTGCGCAATAGCTCCATCATGGCGCTTTCGAGTTTTTTAGAAACGGTATCAACCTGCTGCGCCAGCGTTTGATACTCCAGCAGCGTACGTTGGATGGTGCTGAACAATTTCCCTATCAATGGGAATGAGGCGAGGAAGCTTTGCTTAGTGTCAAAAACGGTGAGGTCAACCGACTTTACTTTCATCAGAAGGTCTGTCAACTGTTCACCAATCACGCCTGCATCCTTCGCTCTGACTTCTTGCATTAAGGATTCTGAAAAGCGCGAAATATTACCCATCGTGTTTGCTGCATAAGAGATGGAAAGCATAGGGTCAGTAATATCAATTTTATTGACCAGTACCGAGACTTCGCTTTTTTCCTGCTCGCTAAGTTGCGACATGTTTAATTCAGATAACGCATCGCTTGCTGTCGTGGTGACGGCGTTGTTGCCGGAAGCTGTGAGCGTAGCAGAGAGCGAATCAGTAGAAACAGACGGCGTATTTTCCATCATAAATATTGTCCTTGCCTTATTGTCCGGCCGTTTTATGCCTTGCGGCCTTCAATGTCAGTGAATAGGTAAGTGTGTAGAAATCAGTAGATTAATCACTAAATATTACCTTGGGGGAATATTGCGCTCAATGCGCTTTATCATCACTTTTTAAGATAATGTCGTGAGAAGGAAAGAAAAACGTGGGAAAGCGAGCGGGGGCTACCCGCTCGTAGGGAAATACCACTTACTCGCTTTGCATCATCTGCTCTAGCTGTTCCTGCGCGTCTAGCCAGGACAGCTCTGTTTCTTCCAGCTCGATTTTAACTTTGGTTTGCTGTTGCAGGCAGTCGGTGAGTTCGGCTTTGCGGCTGATATCATAGATGGCACTGTCCGCCAGCCGAGCTTCCAGTGCTGCGAGCGTTTCTCCCAGTTTTTCCATCTGCTGTTCAAGCTTGGTGATCTGCTTACGCAGCGGCTGCGTTTGCGTTCTCAACTCGGCTTCGCGACGTTTCTGATCTTTTCTACCCTGCGCGCTATTGGCGGCATTTTCTTTTGGCGTTTCATCGGCCGCATTTTCCTGACGTTGAAGGCCGACCAGCCACTGTTGGTAGTCTTCCAAGTCGCCATCGAACGGTTCGACTTTTTGGTCGTGTACCAGATAGAGATCGTCGGTGGTGGAACGGATCAGGTGTCGATCGTGCGAGACGACAACCAGCGCGCCTTCAAAATCGATTAACGCTTCGGTCAACGCCTGACGCATATCGAGATCGAGGTGGTTGGTCGGTTCGTCGAGTAGTAGGAGATTCGGACGCTGCCAGACGATCAGCGCCAGCACCAGACGGGCTTTTTCGCCGCCGGAGAAGCGCTCGGTGATCTCGGTGACTTTGTCGCCCTGAAAACCGAAGCCGCCGAGGTAGTCGCGCAGTTGCTGCTCTGTTTCTCGTTCTGCCAGACGCACCAGGTGTTGCAAGGGTGACTCGTCTGCACGCAGGAACTCTAGCTGATGCTGGGCGAAATAACCGAGCTTAACGCCTTTCGCGAGCCCAATTTCCCCTTTCAGCGGGGCAAGCGTGCCAGCAAGCAGCTTGATCAGCGTTGATTTACCCGCGCCGTTATGGCCAAGCAGCCCGATGCGGGAGCCTGGCACTAAATTGAGTTTGATGGATTCGAGAATCAGCGTGTCGTTGTAGCCTGCGCTGACCTTTTCCATCTTCATGAGAGGATTGGGCAACGACTCCGGGGCGCGAAAGCTGAAGCGGAAAGGGTTATCGACATGCGCCGGCGCAATCATCTCCATGCGTTCCAGCATTTTTATTCGGCTTTGGGCCTGCTTGGCTTTGGTCGCTTGCGCACGGAACCGATCAATGTAGTGTTGTAGATGCGCGACACGTTCCTGTTGGTGCTCATAAAGCGATTGCTGCTGTGCGAGACGGGTAGCGCGCTGGCGTTCAAACGAGGAATAGTTGCCGGTGTACTCGTTGAGCGACTGTTGCTCGATGTGCAGAATCTTGGTCACTACCGGATCGAGGAAGTCACGGTCGTGCGAGATCAGAACCAGAGTACCAGCGTAGTTTTTCAGCCATTTCTCCAGCCAGATTACCGCATCCAGATCGAGGTGGTTGGTCGGTTCATCCAGCAGCAGCAAGTCTGAACGGCAAATCAGCGCCTGTGCCAGATTCAGACGCATCCGCCAGCCGCCGGAAAAGGCGCTGACAGGCTGTTGCAACTGTGGCTGAGAAAACCCTAATCCGCTGAGCAGGCTCGACGCTCTGGCTTGTATCGTCCAAGCCTGAATGGCATCCAGTTTGCCGTGCAGGGTGGCAATAGCGTTGCCGTCGTTCTCTTCGTTGGCGGTCTGTAACGCGGCTTCCAGTTGACGAAACTCGCGGTCACCGTCAATGACGTAGTCCAGCGCCGGTTTGTCCAATGCTGGGGTTTCCTGATTGACCCAGGCCAGTGACCAGTTTTGTGGGAATGTCGCGCTACCACCGTCGGCGGTGATTTCACCTTTGAGTAATGACAGCAGCGTAGATTTACCACAGCCATTTTTGCCAACCAGACCGACTTTCTGGCCAGGATTAACCGTTGCTGTCGCGTTGTCGATCAGAACGCGTACACCACGTCGAATTTGCAGCGAAGAGAAAACAATCATAAAGCGCCGTATGTTCAGAGTATGTTAAATTATGGACATATCAGGACACGGGGTGTCCTGTTTTTAGTCGTTGCGCTGCATGGTAACGGAAAACGATTATCATGACGACGCTTTGGAGGGGAATGATGTCGCAGCCACCGAAGATTTTGCTGCTGTATGCCCATCCGGAACCACAGGACTCGGTCGCAAACCGCGTCTTATTGCAACCGGCGCAGCAGTTGGCAAATGTAACCGTGCACGATCTTTATGCACACTATCCTGATTTTTTTATCGATATTCATCACGAACAACAGTTGCTGCGCGAGCATCAGATCATTGTTTTCCAACACCCGTTTTACACCTATAGCTGTCCGGCTTTACTGAAAGAGTGGCTCGATAGGGTGTTATCCCGTGGTTTTGCCAATGGGATTGGCGGCAATGCATTGGCGGGCAAATACTGGCGTTCGGTGATTACGACCGGCGAACCGGAAGATGCCTACCATGCGGATGGCAATAATCGCTACCCGATGGAAGATTTGCTACGCCCGTTTGAGCTGACGGCCGCCATGTGCCGTATGCACTGGATGCGCCCCATGATTGTTTACTGGGCACGTCGTTTACAGCCCGATGTGTTATCGAGTCAAGCCAGAGCTTACGGTGAATGGCTATCCTCACCTTTATCTGAAGAGGAACGCTAATATGGAGAGTTCTGCGCTACTGACTGCCGGAGTCTTGTTTTTGTTTGTGGCGGTAGTAGCCGTACCGATCGCTGCCCGATTAGGGATTGGCGCCGTATTGGGCTATTTGATCGCCGGGATCGCCATTGGCCCTTGGGGGCTCGGCTTTATCCGTGACGTGGAAGCTATCCTGCACTTCTCTGAGCTGGGTGTGGTTTTCCTGATGTTCATCATCGGTCTGGAATTGAATCCGGGAAAGCTGTGGACGCTACGTCGTTCAATCTTCGGCGTTGGGGTGGCTCAGGTTGGCCTCAGCGCGTTGATTTTAGGCGGAGCCTTATATCTGACTGATTTCTCGTGGCAGTCTGCGCTGATTGGTGGTGTGGGGCTGGCGATGTCGTCAACGGCCATGGCGCTGCAACTGATGCGCGAAAAAGGCATGAACCGCAATGAATCGGGACAGCTTGGCTTTTCTGTGCTGCTTTTTCAAGATCTTGCGGTGATTCCCGCGTTGGCGTTGATTCCTATTCTCGCTGGGGTGCAGGGTGACTTCGGCGATTGGGAACGGATTGGACTGAAGGTTGCTGCGTTTCTCGGCATGCTAATCGGTGGGCGCTATCTGGTACGTCCGCTGTTCCGTTTTATTGCGGCATCCGGCGTGCGCGAAGTATTCACTGCCGCTGCGTTGTTGCTGGTGCTAGGTTCTGCGCTGTTTATGGAAGCATTAGGTCTTTCTATGGCGTTAGGCACCTTTATCGCCGGTATTCTATTGGCGGAAAGTGAGTATCGGCATGAACTGGAAATTGCGATTGAGCCGTTCAAAGGGTTGTTGCTTGGGCTGTTCTTTATTTCTGTAGGAATGGCGCTAAATCTCGGGATCCTCTACACCCACATCGTGAAGATTATGATTGCGGTATTGGTGCTGGTAGCGGTGAAAGCAGCTGTACTTTATCTCCTTGCGCGGATTAACCGAATGCGCCGTTCCGAACGCTTGCAGTTTGCTGGCGTGCTGAGTCAGGGCGGCGAGTTCGCTTTCGTTCTGTTTTCCGCTGCGGCTTCATTCAACGTATTGAAAGGTGAGCAACTGCCGCTGCTGCTGGTGACGGTGACGCTATCGATGATGACGACGCCTCTACTGATGCAGGTGATAGACCGCATTCTGGCGCGTCGTTATAACGTGCAGGATGTGCCGGATGAGAAACCGTATGTCGAAGATGACGAGCCGCAGGTCATTGTGGTGGGCTTCGGACGTTTTGGACAGGTGATCAGCCGTTTGCTCATGGCGAACAAAATGCGGATTACGGTTTTAGAGCGCGATATCAGCGCCGTCAGCCTGATGCGTAGCTATGGTTATAAAGTTTATTATGGTGATGCCACGGAATTGGAACTGCTGCGTTCGGCGGGGGCGGATAAAGCACGCTCGATTGTGATTACCTGTAATACGCCGGAAGATACGATGGAAATTGTACATCTGTGCCAGCAACATTTTCCGAATTTGGAGATTTTGGCACGGGCGCGTGGGCGTGTTGAAGCCCATGAATTGCTGCAAACTGGCGTAAGGCATTTCTCGCGTGAAACCTTTTCCAGCGCCCTGGAATTGGGGCGGAAAACATTGGTAACGTTAGGCATGCATCCCCATCAGGCGATGCGCGCACAGCAGCATTTTCGCCGCCTTGATATGCGTATGCTGCGTGAGCTGGTACCGCAACTGACGGGAGATGTCGCACAGATTTCTCGTGTGAAAGAGGCGCGCCGTGAGCTGGAAGATATTTTCCAGCGGGAAATGCAGCGTGAGCGTCGTCGGCCAAGTGTGTGGGATGAGGACGACGAGTAAGAATCAATAACGCCTATCTGAATAGGTTATAGGTGCTGGAACGGAGAGGAGTGGGAGCGAGCATGCGTAAACGTTTTATTGCCGGGGCGGTGTGCCCGACGTGTCAGGCTCAGGACACGCTAGCGGTTGGACGAGAGGATGAGGCTGAGGTGGTGGTGTGCGTAAAGTGCGGATATCGCCAGAGTCGGGCAGATGAACCCACGACGGCACCCGCCCCGCAGGCTAGCGATATTATCGGGATCTTCCGGCCAGAGTGATGGAAGAATGTCATGGTGGCATTGTCACCAACCGTTGACGTTTTTTGATTCCAGACGGTACATAGGGACATTTTTCAGCTACAATTTGCGCCAGTTTGATTTCCAACGGTAGGAGATATCATGAAAGTAGCAAAAGATCTGGTGGTCAGCCTGGCCTATCAGGTACGTACAGAAGACGGTGTGTTGGTTGATGAGTCTCCGGTGAGCGCGCCGTTGGACTATCTGCATGGTCACGGTTCCCTGATTTCAGGTCTGGAAACTGCGTTGGAAGGCCGTGAAGCTGGCGAAACGTTTGATGTGAACATTGGTTCCAGCGACGCTTACGGCAACTATGATGAGAATCTGGTTCAGCGCGTACCGAAAGATGTCTTTATGGGCGTTGACGAGCTGCAGGTTGGCATGCGTTTCCTGGCTGAGACCGATCAGGGTCCAGTTCCAGTTGAAATTACCGAAGTTGAAGATGAGCACGTTGTTGTCGACGGCAACCACATGCTGGCAGGCCAGAATCTGAGCTTCCACGTTGAAGTGATTGCCATTCGCGAAGCGACGGAAGAAGAATTGGCTCACGGTCACGTTCATGGCGAACACGATCATGAACACGGCGACGGCTGCTGTGGCGGTCACGGCCATGACCACGATCATGACCATGATCACCAACATGGTAAAGGCGGCTGCGGCGGCAACGGTGGATGTGGCTGCCACTAATTACACTAATTAGTTGTAGTGCATAAAAAAACCTCAGGTTGATGAATATCACCTGAGGTTTTTTTATATCTGGCCTGTAGTAAGCACCGATAGAGTAAGCACCGATATAGTAAGCGCAGATACCACGTGGCTCGGGCCTCAATAATGCGGAGGTGGCGTTTCTTCCGACTGGGAAGCAACAAGCGACGTTTGCTGATTGCGCAGTCTGTCGGTGAGTAGACGGACGTGCTCACGCAAGCGGCTAATTTCCCGCTCGTGTTGAATCACCGTTTGGTTAAGGTCTTCTATGGTTAATTCCTGGAAAGCCTGTCGGCTTTCCAATTGTTCAAGCCGTTCTTCGAGTGCTGATGGTGACATCGGTATTCCCCTTACTTCTTGTTACCCGCGAGTTTGTCAGAAAGCGGAAACTTCTGGTAGTAAAAACGGTCGCAGTAGGGCGCAATGACGTATCCGGAATGGGGCATATCGTTGCCAGATGGCCTTAGGACGATACAAATGGTGTCGGAAAAGCTTCCTGACGTTTTTTATCAAAGGATTGTCGAGTGCGTCGTTGTGTTGTCTTCGTCCGCACAGTTATAGTAGGCGCGAATTTATTTTAATGATGGCTGGAGCGTGTCGCTCCAGATGCTGGAGAAATGGATGAAATCACTGTTTAAAGTAACGCTGTTAGCAACAACGATGGCTCTGGCTCTGAACGCGGGCCAGGCTCTGGCGGCAGACAAAGCACAGGCGTCTGAGAGCACTGCGGCAGCCAAATTCAAGAACGATGAGCAGGCAGCGGCTTATGCGTTAGGTGCATCTTTAGGGCGTTATATGGATAACTCTCTGAAAGAGCAAGAAAAATTAGGTATCAAACTGGATAAGGATCAGCTGATTGCTGGCGTTCAGGATGCCTTTGCTGATAAGAGCAAGCTGACTGACGAAGAAATCGAAAAAACGCTGCAAGGCTTTGAAGGTAAAGTAAAAGCTGCTGCTGAAGCCAAGATGAAGCAAGATGCGAAAGATAACGCTGATAAAGGCACCAAGTATCTTGAGTCCTTCGCCAAAGAAAAAGGCGTGAAGAAAACTGAATCTGGCCTTCTGTATCAGGTTGAGAAAGAAGGTAGCGGCAGTGCGCCGAAAGACAGCGATACCGTAGTTGTTAACTACAAAGGTACGCTGGTTGACGGTAGCGAGTTCGACAACTCCTACAAACGTGGTGAGCCGCTTTCTTTCCGTCTGGACGGTGTGATCCCAGGTTGGACTGAAGGTCTGAAGCACGTTAAGAAAGGCGGCAAAATCAAGCTGGCTATCCCACCAGCGCTGGCCTATGGTGAAACCGGTGTGCCTGGCATTCCGGCTAACTCTACGCTGGTGTTTGACGTTGAACTGTTGGACATTAAATCTGAAGCTGACCTGAAAGCAGCCGATGATGCGAAAGCTGAAAAACCAGCTGCCGCAGAGAAAACCGCTAAATAAGCATCGCTGTTATGGCGATATGACCGCAGGCTTGGCCTGCGGTTTTTTTTGTGTTTCACAATCACGTCCCTGCCACCGAATCCCTTTTCCAGCTACTCATCTTTCGATGACGCTTAGCTTCAGTCTGACCGATATTTTCCCACTGACTGTACGGCTCATACCTATCATCCACCGCTTACCACCTATTAGCGGCACAGCGCACGTAGCACCTTCGCCAACGTCTTGACGGCAATTTCCAGTTCATGCGGAGCGTGGGCAGCAAATCCCATGAGGAAACCTGCTTTATGCTGGCCCGACGCATACAGCGCTGTTAGCCCGAGTAGATCGATACCGGCCCGGCGTGCGGATTCCACCGCATCGTGTTCAGGGATGTCGCGGATGAAGATACAGGGCATCTGCATGCCTCCGGTCGGCACCCGTGGCTCTACGAAATCAGCCAGATGCTGGCGAACCAGTTGTGCCAGCACATCGCGGCGTTTCGCGTAAATGGTGCGCATCGTGCGTACATGGGCACCGAAGTGGCCGCCTTCGATAAAGCGTGCCAGCGTGAGCTGCGGAATCGGTGCGCTGTGCCCATCCATCAAGGTACGGCCCACGGTCATCGGTGCGACCAACTGCGGTGGCAGTACCATGTAGCCGATGCGCAGGCCGGGAAACAGCGATTTGGTGAAGGTACCGATATAGATCGTGCGATCGTGCGGGTCGAGTCCCTGTACGCAGGCGGTGGGTTTGCCCGCGTAGTGAAACTCGCTGTCGTAGTCGTCTTCAATAATCCAGCTTTGGTGCTGCCTAGCCCATTCGATAACCGCCAGCCTTCGGTCCAACGCCAGCGTCGCGCCCGTTGGAAACTGGTGTGAGGGCGTGAGGAATACGGCTTTAACGGTCGCATTGTGTCCGCTGCTTGCTTCAAGCAGGTGATCGACCTGCAAACCATCGGCATCTAACGGTATTGGAACGCACGCGAGCCCTGCGGCCTCGAATGCCTTGCGTGCGCCGTGGTACACCGGATCTTCAAGGAAGATCCTATCGCCAGCATCCATCAGCACATTCGCGCACAGAGTGAGTGCTTGCTGGGAACTGGTCAACACTAACACGCGGTCTGGCGTGGCGCGGGCTCCTCGTTCGAGATTGACATAATCTGCGATGGCTCGTCTCAGCGTTTCCATACCCTGCGGCGGGCTGTGTAACAGCGCTTTAGTGCCATATTCTTTTAGCACCTGCCGCTCTAGTCGTTCCCACGTCTGGAGGGGAAAGCTGCGTGTTTCCGGCACGCCGGGCGCGAACGCTCGCGGTATGATGAAATCTCGTACACCGCCATTTTGGAACATGGCGCTGCCGCGTTGACTGAGACGCAGCTCTGCTTTGCTATCTCCTGTTTTCCTGGCTTTACCACGTCCTGACAGACGTTTTGCCCGCTCTGACACGAAACTGCCGCTGCCAACGCGACGCTCAATGAACCCTTCTGCATGCAGCTGGCTGTAAGCCGATTCGATCGTATCACGTGATACCTCCAGCGATGTAGCCAGCGCGCGTGAAGCGGGTAAGGGTTTTCCCACATCGAGAATGCCATCGAGGATGAGCTGACGAATCGCCCGCTGGATACGAGCATGCAGTGGCAAAGCGCCGTGCGCGGGATCGCCAATCCAGGCTTTGACAGATTCGAGCTGGGCGTGTCTGAACAATTGGTCTGCCTCTTATAAGAAAAATGGTGGGGAACATCCGGCTATTTTAAATCTATAAATACGTTTCACAATCCATTCATCCTCTTTATCAGGAGTTAGGCTGATGCCGATATCTTCCGATACACCCACTCGCCACGATAGTCACGGTCGCTACCCTGAAGCCGCCACGGTTGAGGATTTTCAACGTAATCTGGCGGCAGTACAGATGCGCATCGCGGCGGCTTGTCACCGCGTTGGCCGCGATCCTGCAACCGTGCGCTTGCTGCCAGTCAGCAAGACCAAGCCAGAAAATCGCCTGCGTATGGCCCATATAGCAGGCTGCCGGATATTGGGTGAGAACAAGGTGCAGGAGGCGTACCGCAAATGGGAAGCCATGCAGGACTTAGCCGACTTACAGTGGTCAGTCATTGGCCACCTACAAACCAACAAGGCTAAGCTGGTGGCACGCTTCGCTAGCGAATTTCAGGCTTTGGATAGCCTGAGACTGGCTGAAGCGTTGGATCGTCGCTTGCACGTTGAAGGTCGCTCACTGGATGTCTTCGTGCAGGTTAACACCTCTGGTGAGGCGAGTAAGTACGGCCTGTCTCCTGAAGACGTTCCTGCTTTTATTCAGGCGCTTCCCACATTCTCTGCGCTACGTGTGCGTGGGCTCATGACGCTGGCGTTGTTCTCCAGCGAGGCAGAACGCGTGCGCCAGTGTTTTATTCGACTGCGTAACCTGCGCGATCGGTTACAGCAAAACGTGCCTGTCGGTATTCGACTGGATGAATTATCCATGGGGATGTCCGGCGATTTTGAAATCGCGATCGAGGAAGGTGCCACCGTAGTACGCGTCGGTCAGGCGATCTTCGGTGCACGCCCTTTGCCGGATAGCTACTACTGGCCTGATGAAACCACCACCGAAGTCTCCCCTTTAAAAAAACCAACGATTAACGCATAGGATGATGCCCATGTATGACACCTCTTTAACTCTTACCGATTTCGACCCTGAGTTGGCCGATGCCATCTTGCACGAAGAACACCGTCAGGAAATCCACGTTGAACTCATCGCTTCAGAGAACTATGCCAGCCCGCTGGTGATGGCGATCCAGAATTCCGTGTTCACCAACAAATACGCAGAGGGTTACCCCGGCAAGCGCTACTACAGCGGCTGTGAGTATGTTGACGTAGCCGAACGTCTGGCTATTGAGCGGGCCAAAGCGCTGTTTGACTGCGATTACGCTAACGTCCAGCCCCATGCTGGCGCTCAGGCGAATGCCGCCGTATTTCTGGCCTTGACTAACCCCGGTGACACCGTGATGGGTATGAATCTGGCTCAGGGCGGGCATTTGACTCACGGGAACCCCTCCAACTTCTCTGGTCGCCACTACAAGATCGTACCGTATGGTCTTGACCCTGAAACAGGGCTTATCGACTACGACGAAATGGAGCGTATTGCCTTGGAAACCCGGCCAAAAATGTTAATAGGAGGATTTTCCGCTTATTCACGCCACAAGGACTGGGCGCGTATGCGCACTATTGCTGACAGAGTGGGGGCTATCTTCTGGGTGGATATGGCTCATGTTGCTGGTTTAGTGGCGGCGGGTGAATACCCCAACCCGCTCCCTCACGCACATGTTGTGACCAGTACAACGCATAAGACCCTGCGTGGCCCACGAGGTGGCATTATTTTGGCCAAGGGGCAGAGTGAGGATTTTTACAAAAAGCTCAACGCCGCCGTGTTCCCCGGTATTCAAGGTGGCCCGCTGATGCACGTTATTGCAGCTAAAGCGGTAGCCTTCAAGGAAGCGTTACGCCCTGATTTCATGGTTTATCAGCGTCAGGTCGTGACTAACGCCCGGGCAATGGCGCGCATTATCCAACTGCGTGGTTACAAGATCGTCTCCGACGGCACCGACAACCATTTGCTGCTGATCGACCTGTCTGCTAAGCCGTATACCGGTAAGGATGCCGACGCTGCGCTGAGCGATGCTTACATCACGACAAATAAGAATTCGGTGCCTAACGACCCACGTTCACCTTTTGTTACCTCAGGCCTGCGTATTGGTACGCCAGCTGTGACGACGCGCGGTTTCGGTGTGACAGAGTGTGAGCAACTGGCAGGGTGGTTATGTGATGTGCTGGATGGGCTAGGTGCTGGGAATGAAGCGTTAACGGTGATACGCGATCGTGTTCGCGAGCAGGTTGTCGCGCTGTGCCGCCGCTATCCTGTGTATCAATAAGGCGTATAAGGCGCGTGCACAGGGATGTGTCGTCGCGATGTTATTTTGACGTGGTTTTCTGTTGTTGTTCTTCAGGCTGAGTCTGGGTATTCCTCAGGCGTGGTTAGTACCACCTGCGCGAGTGCACCAGAGCCTTGCGGCCGGTTACTGAGGAAAAATTTCCCATCGTGCAACTGAGCAATGCGCGTCACGATGCTCAGTCCGAGACCGATACCACCATAGCGACTATCCATGCGAACAAACGCCTTACTTAATTCACCAACCTTACTTTCATCGATACCCGGCCCTTCATCTTCGATCTGTAGTTCAAGGTGTTGCCGTTTAGTCAGACTAACCGTGATCTGACTTGCTTCTGGGCTATAGCGATAGGCATTTTCTACCAGATTGCGTAACAGCAATTGGAGTAACGTGGCATCACCGTGGAGAGAGACATCTTCCTGCGGTAATACCCATTTCAGCCTTTGCTGGCGCTTTTGCAGCATCTCCGCTAGTTCATCCTGCATGGGAAAAATAACGTCTTCCAGGAATGCGACATTTTCGTGGTGGCCTGCCGAAAATTCTTGTCCGACACGCGCAAGCAGTAAGAGCTGTTCCACTGTCTTCACCATCTTATCAATCCGTTTGATGAGTGCACTGCAGTCAATCTGATGCTGTTGCTGGTGTAATTCAAGATGCAGCCGAATACCGGCTAGTGGAGTTCGTAACTCATGGGCGACATCGGCAGTAAATTGCCTGTCGCGTTGCAGCGTTTCGTCTAAGCGTTGAAAAAGCTGATTGATGGTATGGGTGACCGCGGCGATTTCTTTAATGTCGCTCTGCTGTGGCAGCGGTTCTAGATTTTCGGCAGTGCGATCCTGCAATTCTTCCTGTAGACGAGAAAGCGGGCGTGTGATCCAACTGACCGCCTGAAAGCACATGAGCAATGTCAGGATGACCATCACCAGACTGGGAATACTGAGCGACGCGATTGCTTCATTAATCTCTTGATCAATCTGCATGTTCTGGGCACTGGCGCTCAGAGATTTATCAACCAGCAGGCCGATCTGTTCTTCGCTTTCGTGCCAGAGCCAGAATACGCTGATCATCTGGCAAACGAGGAGGATGCCGCCCAGTGCTAGCACCAAACGGCGACGCATACTGGTGACGGCGTCGGTGTCGCCCTTCATGGTTGTTCCCCTTTGGTCAGCAGGTAGCCAAAGCCTCGCAGGGTTCGGATACGGTCTTTGCCTATCTTTTGACGCAGGTTGTGGATATGGACTTCTAGCGAATTGGAGGACGGGTCGTCGTTCCAGGCATAAATATCCTGATGCAGAAGTTCTCGGTGTACCTGAGAACCGGCTTTCAGCACCAGTCGGGAAAGTATCGCGAACTCTTTTGGCGTCAGTACCACTGGCTTTTCGTCCAGCAGCACCTGTTGATTGTTTAAATCCAGCGTAATGTTGTCGACCTGTATCTTGCTGTTGCTCGATCCCTGATTGCGGCGAATCAGCGCGCGTACGCGCGCCTGTAATTCCGTCAGCGCGAAAGGTTTGGCGAGATAATCGTCGGCGCCAACATCCAACCCGCTGACGCGATCGTTGACCTTATCCCGCGCCGTTAAGATAAGTACGGGATGCTGGTAATTATTTTTACGCCAGCGTGATAACAAGGCGAGGCCGTCGTCGTCCGGTAAGCCAAGATCGAGAATCACCAGACTATAGTGCGCGCTGCTGATGAGCGCGTCCGCTTCTTTGGCCGTGCCTGCGCAATCGCAGGCATAACCTTCATGACTCAGTGCCAAGAATAATCCTTCCTGCAACAGCTTATCGTCTTCAACAATCAATAATTTCATGTTGCCTTATCCCTGCACGGCTGAAGGATATCGAGCTGAGGCTGATATTCTTTCGTGGCGATACTAAACATCCCCAGTATGGTATGGAAAAGATTATCTTGCGAGTAATCCTCCTGCTTCGCATTCTGGCGCAGGCAGGTGTCCTGAATCGCCTGTTGCTGCTGGTAACCTGCTGATAACCACATCAACATCGGCACATGCGTTTGCTGCTTCGGCGCAATAGAGTAGGGCATGCTGTGCAGGTAGATGCCGTTCTCGCCTAACGATTCGCCGTGGTCAGACAGGTAAACTAGTGAGGTATTAAATTTATCCTGATGCTGCTTCAGTAGGTTGATCGTTTTATCCAGAATAAAATCGACATACAGAATGGTATTGTCATACGTGTTGGTCAGTGCCTCCTGCGTACAGGTTTGAATCTGGTTGGTATCACAGGTTGGGGTAAATTTCTTAAAGGCGTCAGGATAGCGCTGGTAATAGCTCGGGCCGTGGCTGCCTATCGTATGTAATACAATAATCCCATCGTTATCGAGCTTGTTAATATAGTCTTCTACACTGTGGAATAACGCTTCATCGTGGCACTCGCCGCGGGTGCATAACACTGGTAGTTTCAGCGATGTCACATCAACTGTTGGCACACGCGTACAGGCATCTTTGCAGCCACCGTCATTTTCCTGCCAAAGCACGTTAACTTTTGCCCGTTGTAAGATATCGAGCAACCCTTCCTGATGGCTGGCTAAGCCACCATCAAAGTTTTGTCGCGGCATGTTGGAAAACATGCACGGAACGGAAACACCTGTTGATGTGCCGCACGATGACGTGTTCTCAAAGTAAACCACATTGTCTTTCGCCAGCAGCGGGTTGGTTTCCTTCTCATAGCCTCCTAGCGAAAAGTTTTGTGCCCGAGAGGTCTCGCCGACCACCAGAATAACCAGATTCTTTTTTGCCGTAGGAGATGACGGCGGCACTTTGCGGGCATCCAGACCAATTTGCACCAGAGGCAAATTAGCCAGCGCACTATGCTTATGGTAGGACAAACTGGCTGCCACAATATTGCTGGGCGTAATCGCTTTTACCAACTCTTTGTTATTACGCATGAACGAGGCGTAATCTTTATAAAAGAATGCTGCGACAGATAAAATAGCGAATAACGAGATAATGACGCTGAGAAAGCGCAGTCCAATATAGAGCGTTGTTGGCTTGGCGGGTTTTATTTTTATCCAGATGGCCGCCGCTGCGGGAATGACGCCAGTGAAAAATACCCAGACGATCAACTGCGGTGTAAGAAGCGAAAAGGACTCGCTGGCCGTCGTCTCAACGATATTTTGGATCATGGTGCGGTCAATGATAATGCCGTAGTTCAACATAAAGTATTGCACTGCAGCGCCGGACAGCAGGAAGAAAACAATGACGGCCTTACGCAGATAAGGCGCTGCCAGAAGCGTGAAAATGATATTCAGCACGGCGAAAATCACTACCGGCATGCTGAGGAAGAAAGGGATATTGATCCAGTCTGCCATATCCAGCAGTTGCAGCGTTTGACGGTAGTAGGCGATGTTCTGGACCAGAGTAATAAAGGCAGAAAATATCAGCACAAACGTGATGCTGTTTAGGTGTGGTCTGCCCATTGGTATTAGGTTTTTCATACACGTCTCTCGTGATTTCCATTATGGAGAGGAAAGAAGACGCAGACTCTAGCGGGATTAAATTAATACAACCTTAAGAGGTAGCCCGTGAAATTCAGGGACGCGAGAGTGGACATTTGCTAGACTATGTCCCCTGTCAATACAAAATAAATATATCCGTCATACTTCAAGCTGCTTGTGCGTTGGCCGTCCTCACTGACCCCAGTCACTTACTGATGTAAGCTCCTGAGGATTTGCGCGGTTGCCGCGTTACAAGGCTCATAAATGGGCCTTGTCCTAAAGGACCAACGCAGAGCGTTGTTCAAAACGCTAACGTTTTGTCACGCAACTCGAATTATTTACGGGATAAATGACGTTGAGGGTGGTGTCTGCCATGTCTAATTCGCTTGTATCTGGCGAATCTTATGAGCTTGATTTGCTGGATGAACGGCCGTTCAGTCAAACGGACTATGAGATCCTGAAATCGTATGAAGCAGTGGTTGATGGCTTGGCCATGTTGATTGGCGAGCACTGTGAGATTGTATTGCATTCGCTTGAGGATCTTAAATGTTCCGCCGTGCGTATTGCGAATGGAGAACATACCGGCAGGAAGATTGGCTCGCCGATTACGGATCTTGCATTGCGCATGCTGCATGATATGGCAGGCGAAGATAGCAGCGTGTCGAAGGCCTATTTTACCCGCGCAAAAAGCGGGGTGTTGATGAAGTCAGTGACGATTGCGATCCGTAATCGCGATCAGCGCGTGGTTGGGTTGTTGTGTATCAACATGAATTTGGATGTACCTTTCTCCCAGATCGTGCAAACCTTTATTCCACCTGAAACGCATGACGCTGCGTCTTCTGTTAACTTCGCATCATCCGTTGACGATCTGGTGGCACAAACGCTGGAATTCTCTATTGAGGAAGTCAATGCGGATCGCAATGTTTCCAATAATGCGAAAAATCGCCAAATCGTACTGAGCCTGTACGAAAAAGGCATCTTTGATATTAAAGACGCCATCAATCAGGTTGCCGAGCGCCTTAATATCTCCAAGCACACTGTCTATCTTTATATTCGTCAATTCAAAAGCGGCGACTTCAGCGGGCACGAACGTTGATGCTGACTTACTGCTTGCTGGTGACCGGCCCTGCTTACGGCACACAGCAAGCGAGTAGCGCGTTGCAGTTTGCGCAGGCGCTGTTGGCTGAGGGGCATAAACTGAAAAGTGTGTTCTTCTACCGGGAAGGCGTGCTGAATGCTAACCAACTGACATCACCAGCTAACGATGAGTTTGATGTTGTTCGCGGCTGGCAACAGCTGGGCGATGTGCATCAGGTGGTGCTGAATGTTTGCGTTGCCGCCGCGCTGCGTCGAGGCATTACTGACGCTCAGCAAGCCGCTCAACTCAACCTTGCAGGAGCGAATCTGCAACCTGGTTTTATTCTGAGTGGGCTGGGTGAGCTGGCACAGTCGGTGCTGACCTGCGATCGGGTTATTCAGTTTTAAGGTAGCATTATGAAGCGAGTCGCATTTGTTTTTACGCATTCTCCGCATGGGAGTGCGTCTGGGCGAGAAGGGCTGGATGCGCTATTGGCGATGTCGGCACTGACGGAAGAGATTGGTGTGTTTTTTGTTGGCGATGGCGTGCTTCAACTGCTGCCGCATCAACAGCCGGAAAAGATTCTGATGCGCAATTACATCGCCACGTTTGGCGTGTTGCCGTTGTACGACATCGAATCTTGCTATCTGTGCGAGACTTCCGTGCTCCAGCGCGGGCTGAGTATAGATACGGACTGGGTTTTGGATGTGGAGTTGTTAGCGCCAGAAGCATGGCGTAGCAAGCTGGCCGATTATCATTCCATCCTTTCATTCTAGCGACGGGCCTCTCCATTTATGTTACATACGCTCTCAACTTCTCCTTATCACGCTGACCTGGATACGCTTTTACGTAGTCTTGAGCAGGGCGATGCTTTGGTATTGCTACAAGATGGTGTGATTGCGGCTTTGGCTGGTGGGGACATTATTCAACGCCTGCTTGATTCAGCGGTTCTTCTCTATGCGCTCCGGCCTGATACTGAGGCAAGGGGCGTGACTGAACAAATTTCAAACAGCGTGACGCTCATTGGCTATAATGAGTTTGTTCAACTGACAGTGGAACATCCGCAGCAACTCGCGTGGTAACGCCGAATTATTGTATATTTCTTGACTCCTTCCACTGCCAGCAATAGAATTCTGCGTCCTCATACTTTGCCTTGCGCAAACATGAGACGATTTATTACGTGTTTACGAAGCAAAACCCAGGAGCTTTTTTAATGGCAACAATTAACCAGCTGGTACGCAAACCACGCTCCCTGAAGGCTGCTAAAAGCAACGTTCCGGCGCTGGAAGCATGCCCGCAGAAACGTGGCGTATGTACCCGTGTATATACTACCACCCCTAAAAAACCGAACTCCGCACTGCGTAAAGTATGTCGTGTTCGTTTAACTAACGGTTTTGAAGTTACCTCCTATATCGGCGGTGAAGGTCATAACCTGCAGGAACACTCCGTGATCCTGATCCGTGGCGGTCGTGTTAAAGACCTGCCAGGTGTGCGTTACCACACCGTTCGTGGCGCGCTGGACTGCTCAGGTGTTAAAGACCGTAAGCAATCCCGTTCCAAATACGGCGTGAAGAAGCCAAAGGCTTAATGGTTCTTCGTTAAGTAAGGCCAAACGTTTTAACTTAAATGTCAAACTAAACTCGTAGAGTTTTGGACAATCCTGAATTAACAACGGAGTATTTCCATGCCACGTCGTCGCGTCATTGGTCAACGTAAAATTCTGCCGGATCCTAAGTTCGGATCAGAACTGCTGGCCAAATTTGTAAACATCCTGATGGTAGATGGTAAAAAATCTACTGCTGAAGCAATCGTCTATACCGCGCTGGAGACCCTGGCTCAGCGTTCTGGTAAAGGCCATCTGGAAGCTTTTGAAGTAGCTCTGGACAACGTTCGCCCGACTGTTGAAGTTAAGTCGCGCCGCGTTGGTGGTTCTACTTATCAGGTACCAGTAGAAGTCCGTCCGGTTCGTCGTAATGCGCTTGCAATGCGTTGGATCGTAGAAGCTGCTCGTAAACGCGGTGATAAATCTATGGCTCTGCGCCTGGCGAACGAACTTTCTGATGCAGCAGAGAACAAAGGTACTGCTGTTAAGAAACGTGAAGACGTTCACCGTATGGCCGAAGCTAACAAGGCGTTCGCTCACTACCGTTGGTAATCCCTTCGCTGTAGTCATGCTAACCAAGCGGGCGCTAAAAATAGCCAACCCGCTTGGGTTAACTAAATTGAACGCCCTAGTAAATAGAGGATACAAATGGCTCGTACAACACCCATCGCACGCTACCGTAACATCGGTATCAGTGCGCACATCGACGCCGGTAAAACCACTACTACCGAACGTATTCTGTTCTACACTGGTGTAAATCATAAAATCGGTGAAGTTCATGACGGCGCAGCTACCATGGACTGGATGGAGCAGGAGCAGGAACGTGGTATTACTATCACTTCCGCAGCGACTACTGCATTTTGGTCTGGTATGGCTAAGCAGTATGAACCGCATCGCGTAAACATCATCGACACCCCAGGACACGTTGACTTCACTATCGAAGTAGAACGTTCTATGCGTGTACTTGATGGTGCGGTAATGGTTTACTGCGCAGTTGGTGGTGTTCAGCCGCAGTCTGAAACCGTATGGCGTCAGGCAAACAAATATAAAGTTCCACGCATTGCGTTCGTTAACAAAATGGACCGCATGGGTGCGAATTTCCTGAAAGTTGTTGGTCAGATCAAATCCCGTCTGGGCGCGAACCCTGTTCCGCTGCAGTTGGCGATTGGTGCTGAAGAAGGTTTCACCGGTGTTGTTGACCTGGTGAAAATGAAAGCCATCAACTGGAATGATGCCGATCAGGGCGTGACCTTCGAATACGAAGAGATCCCGGCTGATTTGCAAGATCTGGCTGACGAATGGCACCAGAACCTGATCGAATCCGCAGCTGAAGCTTCTGAAGAGCTGATGGAGAAGTATCTGGGTGGTGAAGAACTGACTGAAGAAGAGATCAAAAAAGCTCTGCGTCAGCGCGTTCTGAACAACGAAATCATCCTGGTAACCTGTGGTTCTGCATTTAAGAACAAAGGTGTTCAGGCGATGCTGGATGCGGTAGTCGATTACCTGCCATCCCCAGTTGATGTACCTGCGATCAACGGTCTTTTGGATGACGGTAAAGACACACCGGCTGAGCGTCATGCAAGTGATGACGAGCCGTTTGCTGCGCTTGCATTCAAAATTGCTACCGACCCGTTTGTTGGTAACCTGACGTTCTTCCGCGTGTACTCTGGTGTGGTTAACTCCGGTGATACCGTACTGAACCCAGTTAAATCAGCACGTGAACGTTTTGGTCGTATCGTTCAGATGCACGCTAACAAGCGTGAAGAGATCAAAGAAGTTCGTGCGGGCGATATCGCTGCGGCTATCGGTCTGAAAGATGTAACGACGGGTGACACACTGTGTGATCCGAACAACGTTATCATTTTGGAACGTATGGAGTTCCCAGAACCGGTTATCTCCATTGCGGTAGAACCGAAAACCAAAGCTGACCAAGAAAAAATGGGTCTGGCATTGGGCCGTCTGGCTAAAGAAGACCCATCTTTCCGCGTATGGACTGATGAAGAATCTAACCAGACTATCATCGCTGGTATGGGTGAGTTGCACCTCGATATCATCGTTGACCGTATGAAACGTGAATTCAACGTTGAAGCAAACGTGGGTAAACCACAGGTTGCTTATCGTGAAGCGATTCGTTCGAAGGTTACTGATATTGAAGGTAAACACGCCAAGCAGTCTGGTGGTCGTGGTCAGTATGGTCATGTTGTTATCGACATGTACCCACTGGAGCCGGGCTCAAATCCGAAAGGTTACGAGTTCGTCAACGACATTAAAGGTGGTGTAATTCCTGGTGAATACATCCCTGCCGTTGATAAAGGCATCCAGGAGCAACTGAAAGCGGGTCCTCTGGCTGGTTACCCAGTGGTTGATCTCGGTGTGCGTCTGCACTTCGGTTCTTTCCATGACGTTGACTCCTCTGAGCTGGCGTTTAAACTGGCTGCTTCTATCGCCTTTAAAGATGGCTTTAAGAAAGCAAAACCTGTTCTGCTTGAGCCGATCATGAAGGTTGAAGTTGAAACGCCGGAAGAGAACACTGGTGACGTCATCGGTGACCTTAGCCGTCGTCGTGGTATGCTGCGTGGTCAGGAATCCAACGTTACTGGCGTTGTGATCCATGCTGAAGTTCCGCTGTCTGAAATGTTCGGATACGCAACTCAACTGCGTTCTCTGACCAAAGGCCGTGCTTCTTACTCCATGGAGTTCCTGAAGTACGATGATGCGCCTAACAACGTTGCTCAGGCCGTAATTGAAGCCCGTGGTAAATAAGCCTCAGGGTTAAAACAAAATCCCGTGCTCTCTCCATAGGGGGAGAGCATTTGAGTAAGGAATATCGCCGTGTCTAAAGAAAAATTTGAACGTACAAAACCCCACGTTAACGTCGGTACTATCGGCCACGTTGACCATGGTAAAACAACGCTGACCGCTGCAATCACTACCGTTCTGGCTAAAACCTACGGTGGTAGCGCGCGTGCATTCGACCAGATCGATAACGCACCAGAAGAAAAAGCACGTGGTATCACCATCAACACTTCTCACGTTGAATATGATACCCCTGCTCGCCACTATGCGCACGTTGACTGCCCAGGCCACGCCGACTATGTGAAAAACATGATCACCGGTGCTGCTCAGATGGATGGCGCGATCCTGGTTGTTGCTGCGACTGATGGCCCAATGCCTCAGACCCGTGAGCACATCCTGCTGGGTCGCCAGGTTGGCGTTCCGTTCATGATCGTATTCATGAACAAATGCGACATGGTTGATGACGAAGAGCTGCTGGAACTGGTTGAGATGGAAGTGCGTGAGCTGCTGTCTCAGTACGATTTCCCAGGCGACGACATCCCGGTAATTCGTGGTTCTGCACTGAAAGCGCTGGAAGGCGAAGCTGAGTGGGAAGCAAAAATCATCGAACTGGCCGGTTACCTGGATTCTTATATTCCAGAACCAGAGCGTGCGATTGATAAGCCGTTCCTGCTGCCAATCGAAGATGTATTCTCCATCTCAGGTCGTGGTACCGTTGTTACCGGTCGTGTAGAGCGCGGTATTGTTAAAGTTGGTGAAGAAGTTGAAATCGTTGGTATCAAAGATACCGTGAAATCAACCTGTACCGGCGTTGAAATGTTCCGTAAGCTGCTGGACGAAGGTCGTGCAGGCGAGAACGTTGGTGTTCTGCTGCGTGGTATCAAGCGTGAAGAAATCGAGCGTGGCCAAGTACTGGCTAAGCCTGGTTCAATCAAGCCGCACACCCAGTTCGAATCAGAAGTGTATATCCTGAGCAAAGATGAAGGCGGCCGTCATACTCCGTTCTTCAAAGGCTACCGTCCTCAGTTCTACTTCCGTACAACTGACGTAACGGGCACCATCGAACTACCAGAAGGCGTAGAGATGGTAATGCCGGGCGACAACATCAAAATGGTTGTTACCCTGATCCACCCAATCGCGATGGATGACGGTTTGCGTTTCGCAATCCGTGAAGGCGGCCGTACTGTAGGCGCGGGCGTTGTTGCTAAAGTTATCGCTTAATCGCTGATAAACTAAATGCATGAAAAAGGCACCTCGGTGCCTTTTTTTACGCCTCAATAATTAAATGTAAATTGAAATAAAAATAATTCTTATTTACAATGACTGGGTTGGTTAAAAAATCGCTAGGAGCGGTTTCAAATGCCGTTTGCAGTGTCCTGAAAGGTAGCGTCAAAGACATTCGCGATAACGATGAGTCATTCTGGTATGTATGTTTGTTTGTGCAACGCAATTTCTGACAAAGTCATCCGTAATGCTGTTCGCCAGCACCAGCCTCAATCTATGCAACAATTACGCAAGCTCGTTCCTATCGGGACAGATTGCGGAAAATGTATTCGTCAGGCGCGTGTCATTTTTGAGGAAGAGCAGGCTAAAATTCCTGACATGTATGAAGTAGCATAAAATGTAGGGTCGTTTTTTTGACTCTCTGCTGACCAGTTCTACACTTTAAGAACTGGAGCGGAGGAGCATGTCATGAAAGGCGATAAAAAAGTCATCACACACCTGAATAAGTTATTGGGCAACGAGCTGGTAGCCATTAACCAATATTTTCTTCATGCCCGAATGTTTAAAAACTGGGGCTTAACCCGTCTTAACGATCACGAGTATCATGAGTCTATTGACGAAATGAAGCACGCTGATCGCTACATCGAACGAATCCTGTTTCTTGAAGGCATCCCGAATCTACAGGATTTGGGTAAGTTAAATATTGGCGAGGATGTCGAAGAGATTTTACGTTCTGACCTGCAACTTGAGCTAGATGGTGCAAAGAATTTACGTGAGGCGATTGCTCACTCGGATTCCGTGCATGACTACGTCAGTAGAGATTTAATGATAGAAATTCTTGCCGATGAAGAAGGGCATATCGACTGGCTGGAAACTGAATTGGATTTGATTTCCCGTCTTGGGATACAAAACTACCTTCAAGCTCAGCTAAAGGCTGAGTAACATGGCGTCGTAGTCTGCTGTCTACCTCAATCCGGCCGGACTAACGTTTATCGTTCCGGCCGCGTTTAAAATCATTTAATCCTGCTTATTGCTTCCCTAGCCAATTTGCGTATAATGCGCGAGCTTACTGAAACAAGGTAAGCCTGATTCAATCCGAATCAGAGAGTCAATATTGATTTATTGACTAAAACAATACTCCCGATATGGGGGTTATGTGCTGACGATTACACTCCCCCATCAATCGAAATGGGTGTGAGGAGTAATCATTTACGTTTATAAATAATTGGAGCTCTGGTCTCATGCAGAACCAAAGAATCCGTATCCGCCTGAAAGCGTTTGATCATCGTCTGATTGATCAATCAACTGCGGAAATCGTCGAGACTGCTAAGCGCACTGGTGCGCAAGTACGTGGTCCGATCCCGCTGCCGACCCGCAAAGAGCGCTTTACCGTTCTGATTTCTCCGCACGTCAATAAAGATGCGCGCGATCAGTACGAGATTCGCACTCACAAGCGTCTGGTTGACATCGTTGAGCCAACCGAGAAAACCGTTGATGCTCTGATGCGTCTGGATCTGGCTGCTGGTGTAGACGTGCAGATCAGCCTGGGTTAATCAGGTCATTGAGCGATTGAGAGGTTGAAACAATGATTGGTTTAGTCGGTAAAAAAGTGGGCATGACCCGTATCTTCACTGAAGATGGCGTATCTATCCCCGTAACCGTTATCGAAATTGAAGCAAACCGCGTAACTCAGGTTAAAGACCTGGCTAACGATGGTTACCGCGCTGTGCAAGTAACTACTGGTGCTAAAAAAGCAAACCGTGTTACCAAGCCAGAAGCAGGTCACTTTGCTAAAGCTGGCGTAGAAGCTGGCCGTACCCTGCGTGAATTCCGTCTGTCTGAAGGCGAAGAGTTCACTATTGGTCAGAGCATCAGTGTTGAAATTTTCGCTGACGTTAAAAAAGTAGACGTTACTGGTACATCCAAAGGTAAAGGTTTTGCTGGCACAGTTAAGCGCTGGAATTTCCGTACTCAGGATGCTACTCACGGTAACTCCTTGTCCCACCGCGCTCCGGGTTCTATCGGTCAGAACCAGACTCCGGGCAAAGTGTTCAAAGGCAAGAAAATGGCAGGCCAACTGGGTAACGAACGTGTAACTGTTCAGAGCCTGGATGTAGTGCGTGTTGACGCTGAGCGCAACCTGCTGCTGGTTAAAGGTGCTGTTCCGGGTGCTACCGGTAGCGACCTGATCGTTAAACCAGCTGTGAAGGCGTGAGGAGATAGCAATGGAATTAGTATTGAAAGACGCGCAAAGCGCGCTGACTGTTTCCGAAACTACCTTCGGTCGTGATTTTAACGAAGCGCTGGTACATCAGGTTGTTGTTGCTTATGCAGCAGGTGCCCGTCAAGGTACTCGCGCTCAAAAGACGCGTGCTGAAGTAACTGGTTCTGGTAAAAAACCTTGGCGTCAGAAAGGTACTGGCCGTGCGCGTTCAGGTTCTGTTAAGAGCCCGATCTGGCGTTCCGGTGGTGTAACCTTTGCTGCGAAGCCACAGGACCACAGTCAGAAAGTTAACAAAAAGATGTACCGCGGCGCGCTGAAAAGCATCCTGTCCGAACTGGTACGTCAAGATCGTCTGATCGTTGTCGAGACGTTTTCTGTAGAAGCACCGAAAACTAAGTTGCTGGCTCAGAAGCTGAAAGAAATGGCACTGGAAGACGTGTTGATCATCACTGGTGAACTGGATGAGAATCTGTTCCTGGCTGCACGTAACCTGTACAAGGTTGATGTGCGTGATGCAGCAGCAATCGACCCAGTTAGCCTAATCGCCTTCGACAAAGTCGTTATGACTGCTGATGCAGTTAAGCAAGTTGAGGAGATGCTGGCATGATCCGTGAAGAACGTCTGCTGAAAGTACTGCGCGCGCCGCACGTATCTGAAAAAGCATCTACCGCGATGGAAAAAACTAACACCATCGTTCTCAAAGTTGCTAAAGACGCGACTAAAGCAGAGATCGTTGCTGCTGTCGAGAAACTGTTCGAAGTAGAAGTTAAAGACGTAAACACCCTGGTAGTTAAGGGTAAAGTTAAGCGTCACGGACAGCGTATTGGTCGTCGCAGCGACTGGAAAAAAGCTTACGTCACCCTGAAAGAAGGCCAGAATCTGGACTTCATCGGCGGCGCTGAGTAAGTCGGAGGAGAAAGACAATGGCAGTTGTTAAATGTAAACCGACATCTCCGGGTCGTCGCCACGTTGTTAAAGTGGTTAACCCTGAGCTGCACAAGGGCAAACCTTATGCCCCGTTGCTGGAAAAGAACAGCAAATCCGGTGGCCGTAACAACAATGGCCGCATCACTACCCGTCACATCGGTGGTGGTCATAAACAGGCTTATCGTATTGTTGACTTTAAACGCAACAAAGATGGTATTCCTGCGGTTGTTGAGCGTCTGGAGTATGATCCGAACCGTTCCGCGAATATCGCGTTGGTTCTGTATAAAGACGGCGAGCGTCGTTACATTCTGGCGCCGAAAGGCCTGAAAGCCGGCGACCAGATTCAATCTGGCGTTGATGCTGCGATTAAAGCGGGTAACACCTTGCCGATGCGTAACATCCCAGTCGGTTCAACGGTTCACAACGTAGAAATGAAACCAGGTAAAGGCGGCCAATTGGCTCGTTCTGCTGGTACTTACGTTCAGATCGTTGCTCGTGATGGTGCTTACGTTACCCTGCGTCTGCGTTCTGGCGAAATGCGTAAAGTCGAATCCGACTGCCGCGCGACGCTGGGCGAAGTTGGCAACGCTGAGCATATGCTGCGCGTTCTGGGTAAAGCTGGTGCTGCACGCTGGCGCGGGATTCGTCCTACCGTTCGCGGTACGGCAATGAACCCAGTCGATCACCCACACGGTGGTGGTGAAGGTCGTAACTTTGGTAAGCACCCGGTGAGTCCGTGGGGCCTTCAGACCAAAGGTAAAAAGACCCGCAGCAACAAGCGTACTGATAAATTTATCGTACGTCGCCGTACTAAATAATCTTAGAGGATAAACCATGCCACGTTCTCTCAAGAAAGGTCCATTTATAGACCTGCACTTGCTGAAGAAGGTAGAGAAAGCGGTGGAAAGCGGAGACAAGAAGCCTTTGCGCACTTGGTCCCGTCGTTCAACGATCTTTCCAAATATGATCGGTTTGACCATCGCTGTCCATAATGGTCGTCAGCACGTTCCGGTGTTTGTTTCCGATGAAATGGTCGGTCACAAGCTGGGTGAATTCGCGCCGACTCGTACTTATCGCGGCCATGCGGCCGACAAAAAGGCCAAGAAGCGCTAAGGTAGGAGGAAGAGATGGAAACTATCGCTAAACATTGCCACGCTCGTTCTTCTGCTCAAAAGGTTCGCCTGGTGGCAGACCTGATTCGCGGTAAGAAAGTGTCGCAAGCTCTGGAAGTTCTGACCTACACCAACAAGAAAGCTGCTGGTCTGGTTAAAAAAGTGCTGGAGTCTGCTATTGCTAACGCAGAACACAACGATGGCGCTGACATTGATGATCTGAAAGTCGCGAAAATCTTCGTTGACGAAGGCCCAAGCATGAAGCGCATTATGCCGCGTGCTAAAGGTCGTGCGGATCGCATCCTGAAGCGTACCAGCCACATTACTGTGGTTGTGTCCGATCGCTGAGACTCTGGAGACTAGCAATGGGTCAGAAAGTACATCCTAATGGTATTCGCCTGGGTATTGTCAAACCTTGGAACTCTACCTGGTATGCGAATACCAAAGAATTCGCTGACAACCTGGACAGCGATTTTAAAGTTCGTAAATACCTGACGAAGGAACTGGAGAAAGCTTCCGTTTCTCGTATCGTTATCGAACGTCCTGCAAAAAGCATCCGTGTGACTATTCACACTGCTCGCCCAGGCATCGTGATCGGTAAAAAAGGTGAAGATGTTGAGAAACTGCGCAAAGTCGTAGCGGATATCGCTGGCGTACCTGCACAGATCAATATCGCAGAAGTTCGTAAACCTGAACTGGACGCAAAATTGGTTGCTGACAGCATCACTTCTCAGCTGGAACGTCGTGTAATGTTCCGCCGTGCTATGAAGCGTGCTGTACAGAATGCCATGCGTCTGGGCGCTAAAGGTATTAAAGTTGAAGTAAGTGGCCGTCTTGGCGGCGCTGAAATCGCGCGTACCGAATGGTACCGTGAAGGTCGTGTTCCGTTGCATACATTGCGTGCGGATATCGACTACAACACTTCCGAAGCGCACACCACTTATGGTGTTATCGGTGTGAAAGTGTGGATCTTCAAAGGTGAGATTCTGGGTGGTATGGCTGCAGTTGAACAACCGGAAAAACCGGCTGCTCAACCTAAAAAGCAGCAGCGTAAAGGCCGCAAGTAAGGAGAGTCGCTGATGTTACAACCAAAGCGTACAAAATTCCGTAAGGTGCACAAGGGCCGCAACCGTGGTCTGGCGCAAGGTACGGATGTTAGCTTCGGCACTTTCGGTCTGAAAGCTGTTGGCCGCGGTCGCCTGACTGCTCGTCAAATCGAAGCTGCACGTCGTGCCATGACCCGTGCTGTTAAGCGTCAAGGTAAGATCTGGATCCGTGTATTCCCGGACAAACCGATCACCGAAAAACCGCTTGAAGTTCGTATGGGTAAAGGTAAAGGTAACGTGGAATATTGGGTTGCCTTGATTCAGCCAGGTAAAGTCCTGTACGAAATGGACGGTGTGCCGGAAGAGTTAGCCCGTGAGGCATTCCAACTGGCAGCAGCGAAACTGCCTATCAAAACCACCTTTGTAACTAAGACGGTGATGTAATGAAAGCAAATGAGCTGCGTGAAAAGAGCGTTGAAGAGCTGAACACTGAGCTGCTCGGCCTGCTGCGCGAGCAATTTAACCTGCGTATGCAGGCTGCCAGTGGTCAGTTGCAACAGACTCACCTGGTAAAACAAGTGCGTCACAATATTGCACGTGTTAAGACTTTACTGACTGAGAAGGCGGGTGCGTAATGACCGATAAAATCCGTACTCTGCAAGGTCGTGTTGTAAGCGACAAAATGGAGAAATCCATTGTTGTTGCCATCGAACGTTTCGTGAAACACCCGCTTTACGGTAAATTCATCAAACGTACGACTAAGCTGCACGTACATGACGAGAACAATGAATGCGGTATCGGTGACGTGGTTGAAATCCATGAATGCCGTCCGCTGTCCAAAACTAAGTCTTGGACACTTGTTCGCGTTGTAGAGAAAGCGATTCTGTAATACAGTAGCGCTTCTCGAAAATAGATAAACGGCTCTGCAAAGGGCCGTTTATTTTTTCTACCCATACTAAGGAAGCAGTGTTATAATGCTGCGCCCTCAATTATGGGGTATTTAATGGCCCGAAAGGGTCCTAAAGTAGTAGTTGACATTAGCGGAGCACTAAAATGATCCAAGAACAGACTATGCTGAACGTGGCCGATAATTCCGGTGCACGTCGCGTAATGTGTATCAAGGTTCTAGGTGGCTCGCACCGTCGCTACGCAGGCGTCGGCGACATCATCAAAATTACCATCAAGGAAGCAATTCCTCGCGGTAAGGTGAAAAAAGGCGACGTTCTGAAGGCGGTAGTGGTGCGCACCAAGAAGGGTGTTCGTCGCCCGGACGGTTCTGTCATTCGCTTCGATGGAAATGCTTGCGTTATTTTAAACAATAACAGCGAACAGCCTATCGGTACGCGTATTTTTGGGCCGGTAACTCGTGAACTGCGTAATGAGAAGTTCATGAAAATTATCTCTCTGGCACCAGAAGTACTTTAAGGAGCGAATCATGGCAGCGAAAATCCGTCGTGATGACGAAGTTATTGTGCTAACCGGCAAAGATAAAGGTAAGCGCGGTAAAGTAAAAAATGTCCTGTCTGCTAGTAAGGTCATTGTTGAAGGTATTAACCTGGTTAAAAAACATCAGAAGCCGGTTCCGGCCCTGAACCAACCAGGTGGCATCGTTGAAAAAGAAGCTGCAATTCAAGTTTCTAACCTTGCAATCTTCAATGCGGCAACTGGTAAGGCTGACCGTGTAGGCTTTAGATTCGAAGACGGAAAAAAAGTCCGTTTCTTTAAATCTAATAGCGAAACTATCAAGTAATTTGGAGTAGTACGATGGCGAAACTGCATGATTACTACAAAGACGAAGTAGTTAAAAAACTCATGACTGAGTTTAACTACAATTCTGTCATGCAAGTCCCTCGGGTCGAGAAGATCACCCTGAATATGGGTGTTGGTGAAGCGATCGCTGACAAGAAACTGCTGGATAACGCAGCAGCTGATCTGACAGCAATCTCCGGTCAAAAACCGTTGATCACCAAAGCACGCAAATCTGTTGCAGGCTTCAAAATCCGTCAGGGCTATCCGATCGGCTGTAAAGTAACTCTGCGTGGCGAACGCATGTGGGAGTTCCTTGAGCGACTGATTTCCATTGCTGTACCACGTATCCGTGACTTCCGTGGCTTGTCCGCCAAGTCATTCGATGGCCGTGGTAACTACAGCATGGGCGTGCGTGAACAGATCATCTTCCCGGAAATCGACTACGATAAAGTCGATCGCGTTCGTGGTTTGGACATTACCATTACCACTACTGCGAAATCCGATGATGAAGGCCGTGCGCTGTTGGCCGCCTTTAACTTCCCATTCCGCAAGTAAGGTAGGGTTACTAATGGCTAAGCAATCCATGAAAGCACGCGAAGTTGTTCGTGTGAAACTGGCTGAAAAATACCGCGCTAAACGCGAGGAATTGAAAGCTATCATCTCTGGTGTGAACTCATCCGACGAAGATCGTTGGGATGCAGTTCTTAAGCTGCAGACTCTGCCGCGTGATTCCAGCCCGTCTCGTCAGCGTAACCGCTGCCGCCAAACTGGTCGTCCGCACGCTTTCCTGCGGAAGTTCGGGTTGAGCCGTATCAAGGTCCGTGAAGCCGCTATGCGCGGTGAAATTCCGGGTCTGAAAAAGGCTAGCTGGTAATTGTCACCAATTGAATCACGGGAGTAAAGACAGATGAGCATGCAAGATCCGATCGCGGATATGCTGACCCGTATCCGTAACGGTCAAGCCGCGAACAAAGTTGCGGTCACCATGCCTTCCTCCAAGCTGAAAGTGGCGATTGCCAACGTGCTGAAGGAAGAAGGTTACATTGAAGATTTCAAAATCGAAGGCGACACCAAGCCAGTTCTGGAATTAGAACTTAAATATTTCCAGGGCAAGGCAGTGGTAGAAAGCATTCAGCGAGTAAGCCGTCCAGGTCTGCGCATCTATAAAAGAAAAGATGAGCTGCCAAAAGTTATGGCCGGTTTGGGTATCGCAGTTGTTTCTACCTCTAAAGGTGTTATGACTGATCGTGCAGCTCGCCAAGCTGGTCTTGGTGGCGAGATTATCTGCTACGTAGCTTAATCGGGAGGAAAAATGTCTCGTGTTGCAAAAGCACCCGTCGTCATTCCTGCCGGCGTAGAGGTAAAACTCAACGGTCAGGATGTTTCGATTAAGGGTAAAAACGGCGAGCTGAGTCGTAAGATCCATGATGCTGTTGAAGTGAAACAAGCTGACAACGCTTTGACTTTCGCCCCGCGCGAAGGTTTCGTTGATGGATGGGCCCAAGCGGGCACCACTCGCGCTCTGTTGAACGCAATGGTTATCGGTGTTACCGAAGGCTTCACTAAGAAGCTGCAACTGGTTGGTGTTGGTTACCGTGCTGCTGTTAAAGGCAATGTGGTTAACCTGTCTCTTGGGTTTTCTCACCCAGTAGAGCATGCACTGCCGGCAGGTATTACTGCAGAATGCCCAAGCCAAACTGAAATCGTACTGAAAGGTGCTGATAAACAGGTTATTGGTCAGGTTGCTGCGGAATTACGCGCCTACCGTCGTCCTGAGCCTTATAAAGGCAAGGGTGTCCGTTACGCCGACGAAGTCGTGCGTACCAAAGAGGCTAAGAAGAAGTAAGGTAACACTATGGATAAGAAAGCAGCTCGTATCCGTCGTGCGACCCGCGCACGCCGCAAGCTCCAGGAACTGGGTGCGACGCGTCTGGTGGTACATCGTACTCCACGCCATATTTATGCGCAGGTCATCGCACCGAACGGTTCTGAAGTCCTGGTAGCCGCTTCTACTGTAGAAAAAGCTATCGCTGAACAACTGAAGTCGACTGGCAACAAAGACGCTGCAACCGCAATAGGTAAAGCTATTGCAGAACGCGCGTTAGAAAAAGGCATCAAGAATGTCTCTTTCGACCGTTCCGGTTTCCAATATCATGGTCGAGTCCAAGCACTGGCAGATGCTGCCCGTGAAGCTGGCCTTCAGTTCTAAGGTAGAGGTGTAAGATGGCTCACATCGAGAAACAAGCTGGCGAACTGCAGGAAAAGCTGATCGCGGTAAATCGCGTATCTAAAACCGTTAAGGGTGGCCGTATTTTCAGCTTCACCGCACTGACAGTAGTGGGTGATGGCAACGGTCGCGTTGGTTTTGGTTACGGTAAAGCTCGCGAAGTTCCAGCAGCGATCCAGAAAGCGATGGAAAAAGCCCGTCGCAATATGATGAATGTCGCGCTGAACAACGGCACCCTGCAGCACCCGGTTAAAGGTGCTCACACGGGTTCTCGTGTGTTCATGCAGCCAGCTTCCGAAGGTACCGGTATTATTGCCGGTGGCGCAATGCGCGCCGTTTTGGAAGTTGCAGGGGTTCACAACGTATTGGCTAAAGCCTATGGTTCCACTAACCCGATTAACGTGGTTCGTGCAACGATTGATGGCTTGGCCAGCATGAAGTCCCCGGAAATGGTCGCTGCCAAGCGTGGTAAATCCGTTGAAGAAATTCTGGGGTAATTGACCGTGGCAAAGACTATTAAAATCACTCAAACCCGTAGTGCAATCGGTCGTCTGCCGAAACATAAGGCGACACTGCTTGGCCTGGGTCTGCGTCGTATTGGTCATACTGTTGAACGTGAGGATACTCCTGCGGTTCGTGGTATGGTCAACGCGGTTTCCTACATGGTTAAAGTGGAGGAGTAACAGATGCGTTTAAATACTCTGTCTCCGGCCGAAGGTGCTAAACATGCACCGAAGCGTTTAGGTCGAGGTATCGGTTCTGGCCTGGGCAAAACTGGCGGTCGTGGTCACAAAGGTCAGAACTCTCGTTCTGGTGGTGGCGTACGTCGTGGTTTTGAAGGTGGTCAGATGCCTTTATACCGTCGTCTGCCGAAGTTTGGTTTTACTTCTCGTAAAGCAATGATCACGTCAGAAGTTCGTTTGTCTGATCTTGCTAAAGTAGAAGGCGACGTAGTTGACCTGAATACGCTGAAAGCCGCTAATGTTATTGGCATTCAGATTGAATTCGCGAAAGTGATTCTGTCTGGTGAAGTTGCTCGTCCGGTAACGATTCGTGGTCTGCGTGTCACTAAAGGTGCTCGTGCTGCTATCGAAGCTGCTGGCGGTAAAATTGAGGAATAAGTAGCAGATGGCTAAGCAACCAGGATTAGATTTTCAGAGTGCTAAAGGCGGAGTTGGTGAACTGAAGCGCAGACTTTTGTTTGTTATCGGTGCGCTAATTGTTTTCCGTATTGGCTCTTTTATCCCGATTCCTGGTATTGATGCCACTGTGCTTGCCAAATTGCTTGAACAGCAGCGAGGCACCATCATTGAAATGTTTAACATGTTCTCTGGTGGTGCTCTCAGCCGTGCTTCTATCTTTGCTCTGGGTATTATGCCGTATATTTCGGCATCGATTATTATCCAGTTGCTGACGGTGGTTCATCCCGCCTTGGCTGAAATAAAGAAAGAAGGGGAAGCTGGCCGTCGTAAGATCAGCCAGTATACCCGCTACGGTACCTTGGTATTGGCTATATTCCAGTCGATCGGTATTGCTACCGGTTTGCCAAATATGCCTGGAATGCAAGACCTAGTTATAAACCCTGGTTTTGCTTTCTACTTTACCGCTGTTGTAAGCCTAGTTACTGGGACAATGTTCCTGATGTGGCTGGGAGAACAGATTACGGAGCGCGGTATCGGTAACGGTATCTCGATCATAATCTTTGCTGGTATTGTTGCGGGTCTACCGCCGGCCATTGGCCATACCATCGAGCAAGCTCGGCAAGGCGACCTGCACTTCCTCCTGTTGCTGTTGGTTGCAGTTTTAGTGTTTGCAGTAACCTTCTTCGTTGTTTTCATTGAGCGTGGTCAACGTCGTATCGTCGTTAATTATGCAAAACGTCAACAAGGTCGTCGTGTTTATGCAGCACAGAGTACGCATTTACCGCTGAAAGTGAATATGGCTGGGGTTATCCCAGCGATCTTTGCTTCCAGTATTATTCTGTTCCCTGCCACGATTGCATCCTGGTTTGGGGGCGGTACCGGTTGGAACTGGCTGACAACTATTTCGCTGTATTTGCAGCCCGGACAACCGCTTTATGTGTTACTCTATGCGTCTGCAATCATCTTCTTCTGTTTCTTCTACACTGCGTTGGTTTTCAATCCGCGTGAAACAGCAGATAACCTGAAGAAGTCCGGTGCATTCGTGCCAGGAATTCGTCCGGGAGAGCAAACGGCGAAATATATCGATAAAGTAATGACTCGCCTAACTCTGATTGGTGCGATGTATATTACTTTTATCTGCCTGATCCCGGAGTTTATGCGTGACGCAATGAAAGTGCCTTTCTATTTCGGGGGTACATCTTTATTGATCGTTGTTGTCGTCATCATGGACTTTATGGCTCAAGTGCAAACTCTGATGATGTCGAGTCAATATGAGTCTGCATTGAAGAAAGCAAACCTGAAAGGCTATAACCGTTAATTAGGTGAGCTTGAGAAGTTACGGAGAGTAAAAATGAAAGTTCGTGCTTCCGTCAAGAAATTATGTCGTAACTGTAAGATTGTTAAGCGTAACGGTGTCGTTCGTGTGATCTGCAGTGCCGAACCGAAGCATAAACAGCGTCAAGGCTGATTATCTCGCATATTTTTCTTGCAAAGTTGGATTGAGCTGGCTAGATTAGCCAGCCAATCTTTTGTATGTAGCTGCAACATTATTTGAGTATCCTGAAAACGGGCTTTTCAGAATGGTGTTGCTGTATAAAATTGTAGGAGTGCATAGTGGCCCGTATAGCAGGCATTAACATTCCTGATCATAAACATACCGTTATTGCGTTAACGTCAATTTTCGGTATCGGTAAAACTCGGTCGCAGGCTATTTGTGCTGCAACAGAGATTGCCGAAAATGTTAAGATCAGTGAGCTGTCTGAAGAGCAAATCGATAAGCTGCGTGACGAAGTTGCCAAGTTTGTTGTAGAAGGTGACCTGCGTCGTGAAGTTACCCTGAGCATCAAGCGTCTTATGGACCTTGGTACTTATCGTGGTTTGCGTCATCGTCGTGGTCTGCCGGTTCGCGGTCAGCGTACCAAGACTAACGCCCGTACCCGTAAGGGTCCGCGCAAACCGATCAAGAAATAATCGGGGTGATTGAATAATGGCAAAGGCACCTATTCGTGCACGTAAGCGTGTAAGAAAGCAAGTCTCTGACGGTGTGGCTCATATCCATGCTTCTTTCAACAACACCATCGTAACCATTACTGATCGTCAGGGTAATGCGCTGGGGTGGGCAACTGCCGGTGGTTCCGGCTTCCGTGGTTCTCGTAAATCTACGCCGTTCGCTGCTCAAGTAGCTGCAGAACGTTGCGCAGAGGCCGTGAAAGAATACGGTATTAAGAACCTGGAAGTTATGGTTAAAGGACCTGGTCCGGGCCGTGAGTCTACTATCCGCGCATTGAACGCGGCTGGTTTCCGCATCACTAATATTACTGATGTGACTCCGATCCCTCATAACGGTTGTCGTCCGCCGAAAAAGCGCCGCGTATAACGCCGCTTTTAGGATTGTTGGAGAAAGAAAATGGCAAGATATTTGGGTCCTAAGCTCAAGCTGAGCCGTCGTGAAGGCACCGACCTGTTTCTGAAGTCTGGTGTTCGTGCGATCGATTCCAAGTGTAAAATTGAACAAGCTCCTGGCCAGCACGGTGCGCGTAAACCGCGTCTGTCTGACTATGGTGTACAGTTGCGTGAAAAGCAAAAAGTTCGCCGTATCTACGGTGTGCTAGAGCGTCAGTTCCGTAACTATTATAAAGAAGCAGCACGTCTGAAAGGCAACACAGGTGCAAACCTGCTGCAACTGCTTGAAGGTCGTCTGGATAACGTTGTTTATCGTATGGGTTTTGGTGCTACTCGCGCTGAATCACGTCAGATGGTAAGCCACAAAGCTATCATGGTAAACGGTCGCGTTGTTAGCATCGCTTCTTATCAGGTATCCCCGAATGACGTAGTCAGCATCCGTGAGAAAGCGAAAAAGCAATCTCGCGTGAAAGCCGCTCTGGAGCTGGCTGAACAGCGTGAAAAGCCAACTTGGCTGGAAGTTGATGCTGCCAAGATGGAAGGTGTGTTCAAACGTATTCCTGAACGTACCGATCTGTCTGCGGACATTAATGAACACCTGATCGTCGAGCTTTACTCCAAGTAAAGCTTAGTACCAAAGAGAGGACACAATGCAGGGTTCTGTGACAGAGTTTCTAAAACCGCGCCTGGTTGATATCGAGCAAGTGAGTTCGACGCACGCCAAGGTGACCCTTGAGCCATTAGAGCGAGGCTTCGGCCATACTCTTGGCAACGCACTGCGCCGTATTCTGCTTTCATCCATGCCAGGTTGCGCGGTGACCGAGGTTGAGATTGATGGTGTACTGCATGAGTACAGCACCAAAGAAGGCGTACAGGAAGATATCCTGGAAATCCTGCTCAACCTGAAAGGGCTGGCGGTGAGAGTTCAAGGTAAAGATGAAGTTATTCTTACCCTGAATAAATCTGGCATTGGCCCTGTGACTGCAGCCGATATCATCCATGATGGTGATGTCGAAATCGTCAAGCCGCAGCACCTAATTTGCCACCTGACCGATGAAAACGCATCTATTAGTATGCGTATCAAAGTTCAACGTGGTCGTGGTTATGTGCCGGCATCTGCCCGTATTCATACGGAAGAAGATGAGCGCCCAATTGGTCGTCTGTTAGTTGATGCTTGCTACAGCCCTGTAGAGCGTATTGCCTACAATGTTGAAGCAGCTCGCGTAGAACAGCGTACTGACTTGGACAAGCTAGTCATCGAAATGGAAACCAATGGCACGATCGATCCTGAAGAGGCGATCCGCCGTGCGGCTACCATTCTGGCTGAACAACTTGAAGCTTTTGTTGACTTACGTGATGTTCGTCAGCCAGAAGTTAAAGAAGAAAAACCAGAATTCGATCCGATCCTGCTGCGCCCTGTTGACGATCTGGAATTGACTGTCCGCTCTGCTAACTGCCTTAAGGCAGAAGCTATCCACTACATCGGTGATCTGGTACAGCGTACCGAGGTTGAGCTGCTCAAAACGCCTAACCTGGGTAAAAAATCTCTTACTGAGATTAAAGACGTACTGGCTTCCCGTGGTCTTTCTCTGGGCATGCGCCTAGAAAACTGGCCACCTGCAAGTATTGCTGATGAGTAACCAGATCACAGGTTAAGGTTTTACTGAGAAGGATAAGGTCATGCGCCATCGTAAGAGTGGTCGTCAACTGAACCGTAACAGCAGCCATCGTCAGGCTATGTTCCGTAACATGGCTAGTTCTTTGGTTCGTCATGAAATCATCAAGACGACCCTGCCGAAAGCGAAAGAGCTGCGTCGCGTTGTTGAACCGCTGATTACTCTTGCCAAGACCGACAGCGTTGCTAATCGTCGTCTGGCATTCGCCCGTACTCGTGATAACGAGATCGTGGCAAAACTGTTTAATGAACTGGGCCCGCGTTTCGCGAGCCGTGCCGGTGGTTACACTCGTATTCTGAAGTGTGGCTTCCGTGCTGGTGACAATGCGCCGATGGCATACATCGAGCTCGTTGATCGCTCAGTTTCTCAAACAGAAGAAGTAGCTACTGCAGAGTAATCTGTAAGAGCGTGAAAAAACCGGGGAAACCCGGTTTTTTTATATCTGAAATAAACTACGTTTTCGCAAGATCATGCATGGTAAGAAATTGCCTGTATCTGAATAAGTGGAAAAACACATACCTATCTGTTCTCATCCATCGATTTGGGCTATATACTCAGCACGTTTTATTTATGCACATACCATATCGATTCTATTAGGAGTGATGATGACCACATACCGCCATAAGCGTGGGAAAATTCAGGACAATGCCATTGAGGCACTGCTACATGACCCACTGTTTCGCCAACGAATCGAAGTGAATGAAAAAGGGAAAGGAAGTTATCGTAGAAAAGACAAACATATGAAGAAAGGTAGTTGGGAGGCCAGTGGTAAGCAATCAAATGATTATTTACCACTGGCCTTTCTACTTTCTGCGTAATACAGCTGTGCTTGAAGGGAAATTCAATTTTTACTGTTTGTGTTTTTCTTTAAGCAAATCGCGAATTTCAGCTAATAGCTTCTCTTCAGCACTCGGCTTCGGTGGTGCAGCTGGTGTATCTTCCTGTTTACGGCGCATTTTATTCATAAGCTTTATGGCTATAAAAATCGCGAAAGCGACGATGACAAAGTCAAAAATGTTCTGGATAAAAGCACCATAGTTCATGATAACGGCAGGAATTTCGCCTTGAGCGTCACGAAGAATAAGGCTGAATTGTTTAAAATCGACACCACCAATCAAAAGTCCAAGTGGCGGCATAATAATATCTGATACCAGAGAGGAAACAATTTTGCCGAAAGCGGCACCAATAATGACACCCACGGCCAAATCGACAACATTGCCACGCATGGCAAACTCTCTGAATTCTTTGATGATGCTCATATCCGTTCTCCTTGCCAAAAATATAAATTAATTCTAACCAATAGCTGTAACTTTGCCAGATTATCTGGTTGGCAGTGAATTTGTTCCTACATTACAAAAAGAAGGGGCTTGGTTGAAATAACCGTTCAACATCAGGCACAAATTTTTTGTCAGCCAAGAACATGATGACATGATCGCCTTGCTCAATTTTGCTATTTGCGTTGGCAATAATGACGTCATCACCGCGAACAATTGCTCCGATGGTGGTACCTGGTGGAAGCTTAATGTCTTCAATCATTCTGCCGACGACTTTCGATGTGCCTTCGTCACCATGGGCGATCGCTTCGATCGCTTCGGCTACACCTCGGCGTAAAGAGGATACGCTAACGATGTCTGCCTTACGCACGTGGCTGAGTAACGCAGAAATTGTCGCCTGCTGTGGTGAGATTGCGACATCAATGACACTGCCCTGAACCAGATCGACATAAGCTCGGCGCTGGATGAGCACCATTACTTTTTTCGCGCCCATGCGTTTAGCCAGCATTGCTGACATAATATTTGCTTCATCATCGTTGGTAATAGCGATGAATACATCGATCTGCTCGATATGTTCTTCGGCGAGAAGCTCTTGATCTGAGGCATCGCCATGAAACACTACTGTATTTTGCAGAAGTTCAGCCAACTCCACCGCCCGGTCTGCATTTCGTTCTATCAGCTTGATGCTGTAATCTTTTTCTAACCGCTGTGCCAATCCTGCACCGACGTTCCCACCACCAACGATCATGATCCTTTTATACGGTTTTTCAAGGCGTTGCAATTCGCTCATTACTGCACGAATATGCTGAGAAGCGGCGACAAAAAACACCTCGTCACCCGCTTCGATTATGGTAGAACCTTGTGGACGAATTGGACGGTCGTGGCGGAAAATGGCTGCAACTCGGGTATCCACGTGGGGAATATGTTCACGTAGAGAGGTGAGTGCATTACCGACCAATGGGCCACCATAGTAGGCATTAACAGCGGCAAGGCTCACTTTGCCTTCAGCGAAGTTGACGACCTGAAGTGCTCCGGGATATTCGATCAGCTTGTAAATGTTATCGATCACCAACTGCTCTGGGGAGATAAGGTGATCGATGGGGACGGCTTCTGGTAAAAATAGCTGCTCTGATTCACGAATATATTCAGCAGCACGAATGCGTGCAATCCGATTTGGTGTTTTGAAAAGAGAATAAGCGATTTGGCACGCTACCATATTCGTTTCATCTGAATTGGTAACTGCAACCAGCATATCTGCATCTTCCGCTCCTGCTTCGCGCAGCACACGCGGATGAGAGGCATAGCCTGTAACGACACGTAGATCAAACTTATCCTGAAGTTGGCGTAACCGATTTGCATCAGTATCAACGACAGTGATGTCATTGTTTTCACCCGCTAGGTTTTCCGCCAGTGTTCCGCCGACCTGACCCGCGCCAAGAATGATAATTTTCATAATAAGCCATGCCGTCTATTGATTGCCGCTTGTTGCAGACAATACTGGGTTCAATATCAGTTTTTTACCAGCTTCGCATAAAAGAAACCATCACCGCCATCAGCATGAGGGAGCATCTGTATACCCGGCATTTCACTTGTACCGGTATCAACAAGTGCTGCATCGGCATGGCGAGACAGGAAATCCGTAACTTGTTGGGCATTTTCTTGCGGCAGAATTGAGCAGGTGGCATAAACCATCGTGCCACCTGTTTTGAGGTGTGGCCAAATGGCATCAAGAATCTCTTTTTGCAGTGCAACTAATTCTTCGATGTCTCTGTCTCGGCGTAGCCATTTAATATCAGGATGACGACGAATTACTCCAGTAGCGGAACAAGGGGCGTCCAACAGAATGCGATCAAATACACGTCCTTCGCACCATGAGTCGGGGTAACGTCCATCGCCTTGTTTGACTTCAGCATGCATTTGTAGCCGAAGTAAGTTTTCTTTTACTCGGCCTAAGCGTGTTTCATCAACATCGACAGCGAGCACATGAGATTTTGGTGCTGCCTCTAAAATGTGTGTCGTTTTTCCACCTGGAGCGGCGCAGAGATCGAGGATCTGCTCACCATCTTGTGGATCAAGCCAATAGACGCAGCCTTGGGCTGAAGCATCCTGTACGGTAGCCCACCCTTGTGAAAATCCTGGCAATTGTTCGACGGCACATGGAGAAGCAAGCCGTATCGCATCGCTGTATTCGGTATGAGGAAATGCTTCGATTCCTTCTTGCACCAACAGGTTTAAATACGCTTCTCGCGTATGGTGTAACCGATTCACGCGTAGCCACATCGGAGGGCGTTGATTATTTGCCTCAGCGATGTCTTTCCAGTTATTTGGATAGGCATGCTCAATACGGGCTAACAGCCAGCTTGGGTGCAAGTAGTGAGACGAGTGAGTTGCTTCACGCTGAATGAGTTCTTCCTGCTGGCGCTGGAATTGGCGTAATACGCCGTTAATCAGCCCCTTGAGTTGTGGCCTTTTTAACGCCACGGCGCCTTCTACTGTTTCTGCCAGAGCAGCATGTGGCGGGATTCGCGTATAGTGCAGTTGGTAGATGCCGACCATGATGAGGTAATGCAACGTGCGTTGTTTGCCCGTTAGGGGCTTAGCCATCAGTTGTTGGATACACCATTCCAATTGCGGTAAAACGCGTAATACGCCGAAGCAAAGCTCTTGTAAAAGAGCGCGATCTTTATCGGAAACGTCACGCTGATGAACAGGCAATAAGGCGCTGAGCGATTGCCCCTGATCCAGAACTTGTCCCACCACTTTTGCGGCAATACTGCGTAGGTTGTATGAGCTTTTCATGTGTTAGCGATGACGTATACGTAAAAGGGAGAGGATATACCGGCATGACGCCGGTATGAAAAATAGATTAGTTCAGTGTATTACCGGGAACGAACCACTCACGGCGTGAGTTGAGTAGATCCTGCGCACTCATTACTTTCTTGCCTGCGGGCTGTAATTCCTGAATATTCAAAATGCCATTGGCGGTTGCTACCTGAATACCCTGCTTATCTGCCTGTAGGATTGTGCCTGGCTGTGAGTCATGTGCTTTGGCGATGACCTCAGCTTTCCAGACTTTCACCGGTTGTTCATCCACGATAAAATAGCTGACTGGCCAAGGATTAAAAGCACGAATACAGCGCTCAAGCTGCTCGGCAGATAGCTGCCAGTTTAGACGGGCTTCTTCTTTGCTGAGCTTTTCTGCATAGGTGGCAAGAGCATCGTTTTGTGCTTCAGCGACAGTGCTGCTATCTGCAAGCAGTTCCAGCGTTTCTAATAAGCCGCGCGGGCCCAGCTCAGCAAGTTTACCGTACAGCGTTGCGCTAGTATCCTGTGGCAGGATGGGGCACGCAATTTTGTGTAGCATCGCGCCCGTATCGAGTCCAACGTCCATTTGCATGATCGTCACGCCCGTTTCACTATCTCCTGCCCACAATGCACGTTGTATCGGCGCAGCTCCACGCCAGAGAGGCAGTAAAGAACCGTGTACATTAATGCAGCCAAGGCGAGGCATGGATAGCACAGGCTGCGGCAAAATTAAGCCGTAAGCGACAACAACCATAACATCGGCATCTAACGCTTCAACCATTGCCTGATTTTCTGCTGGTCGCAGAGATTTAGGCTGGAAAACGGGGATGTTATGTTGCTCTGCCAGCACTTTTACCGGGCTTGGTGTGAGCTTGTTACCTCTACCGGCTGGTCGGTCAGGCTGTGTGAAAACGCCAACGATCTCATGCTCTGATGATAAAAGTGCGTCAAGGTGACGCGCTGCAAAATCAGGGGTTCCGGCAAAGATGATACGTAAAGAATCAGACACGGTGCTTCCTGTCAGGATGAAAATTATCGGGGCCGGCTATTCTGCTTAGCTAGTTTTTCCAGTTTTTGACGAATGCGCTGGCGTTTAAGCGGGGAAAGGTAATCGATAAACAATTTCCCAACCAGGTGGTCCATTTCATGCTGAATGCAAATGGCAAGTAGCTCGCTTGCTTCAAGTTCGAACGGTTTACCTTCACGATCCAATGCGCGAACTTTTACATGCTCTGCACGAGGAACCAGCGCTCGAGTTTCAGGGATCGACAAGCAACCCTCTTCGATGCCCGTATCGCCGCTCTTTTCAATCAGCTCGGGATTGATCAGCACCAGCCGTTGATCCCGCTCTTCAGAGACGTCAATAACAATAATGCGTTGATGAATGTCCACTTGTGTCGCGGCCAAGCCGATACCTTCTTCTTCGTACATGGTATCGAACATATCATCCACGATACGTTGAATATCTGCATTGACTTCTTTTACGGGTTGCGCAGTGATGCGGAGCCGCTCGTCTGGAAAATGTAATACCTGCAAAACTGACATATATGTTTAGATCTGTATCTGAATAGTGAGAGAGCTTTAGTGCCCATTCTAGACATTTCCTGCCTCGATTGACAGCATCAGCACCGAATTGCACCACTAATCGGAACAGAGCAGCATGAGGGACGCGGATGCTATCAACGGAAATCTGGCTACGCATGACGGGCGTGCGGCACTTAGGTGTCAGGCGCCTTCGAACTATTGTCAAAAAGCTGATTGATTTAAATACGTTCGATAACGAGACTTTGGGGGCGTTAGGTCTGTCTGATGCTCAAATAGCACAATTTTGTACCTATGATCGCAGGATCCTGGAAGACACACTCAACTGGTTGTCCCATCCCAATCATCATATCGTGACGTGCGAAGATGCCCTTTATCCCTTTCTGTTAAGTAATATTCGTGATTTTCCGCTGTTGCTCTTTATCTCTGGTTCTCCTGAGTTATTGGCATCGCCACAAATATCGATTATTGGTAGCCGGGGTAGTAGTGCTTACGGTGAACGCTGGGGATGCTTTTTCGCCCAAGAGCTTGCCGCGAATGAACTTACAGTAACAAGCGGACTAGCAATTGGTATCGACGGCATTGCTCATCGTGCCGCTTTGGATTCGGGAGGAAAAACAATTGCAGTGCTGGGAAGCGGACTGAGGGATATTTATCCCAAGCGTCACGTCAAGCTTGCCGAGCGTATTTGTGGCGATGGTGGTGCTTTGGTCTCAGAATTCCCCCTCGCTATGCCGCCTTTCCCAACCAACTTCCCTAGAAGAAACCGAATCATTAGCGGGCTAGGGCTGGGAGTTTTGGTCATTGAAGCATCTATCCGCAGTGGGTCATTGGTTACCGCGCGTTACGCACTGGAGCAAGGACGGGAGGTTTTTGCTCTGCCGGGGCCTATCGGTAACCCTATGACGGAGGGAACACACTGGTTAATCCAGCAAGGGGCCAGTCTGGTTACACATCCGAAGGATATTCTTGAACAGTTGGTGAGTGAATTACAGTGGCTACCAACGGAAAGTGGGCAAACTATTTCTAACGAAGAAGAGGATGGCGAATTGCCATTTGCCGACGTGTTGGCTAACGTAGGAGATGAGGTTACACCTGTTGATGTTGTCGCTGAACGTGCCGGCCAACCTGTGCCAGAGATAGTCATTAAGCTATTAGAGCTGGAGTTAGCAGGATGGATCGCAGCAGTACCCGGCGGCTATGTCCGATTAAGGAGGGCAAGCCATGTTCGACGTACTCATGTACTTGTTTGAGAGTTATATCCACAATGAAACTGAAATACGTGTCGATCAGGATACGTTAACTGATGACCTCACCCGCGCTGGATTTCATCGTAACGATATCTATAGCGCGTTGAGTTGGCTGGAAAAATTAGCCGATATTCAGGAAGGGCAGACTGCGCCGCTTTATTTGGCGAGCGATCCTCTGGCTATGCGCATCTATACGCAGGATGAAGCGTTGCGTCTTGATGCGGAATGTCGTGGTTTTTTATTGTTTCTTGAGCAAATTCAGGTTCTGAATCTTGAAACGCGGGAAATGATTATTGAACGCGTGATGGCGTTGGATACGCAGGAGTTTGATCTGGAAGATCTGAAGTGGGTCATTCTCATGGTGCTTTTCAATGTGCCAGGTTGTGAGAATGCCTATCAGCAAATGGAAGAATTACTTTTTGAGGTCAATGACGGTTATGTGCAATAGCCAGAGGAATAACAGTTCGAATGGTTAAGCCTGCACTGTTTGCTGAAAAAAAACAGGAAATATGTCCAGACTGTGGGTCAGCGCTGGTTATCCGTTCTGGTCGGCATGGTCCATTCCTTAGCTGCTCTGCGTATCCAGAATGTGAGTTCATTCGCCCGTTAAAAGCGCAAGCTGATGGGCATATTGTCAAAGTGTTGGATGGGCAGCAATGTCCGCTTTGTCAGTCGACATTGGTACTACGGCAAGGCCGCTATGGAATGTTCATCGGCTGTGGCAATTATCCTGAATGCCACCATACCGAGACTATAGATCGCCCTGATGAAACGGCGATTCGATGCCCACAATGTAATGAAGGCACGCTGTTACAGCGTAAATCTCGCTACGGTAAGGTGTTTCATTCTTGCGATCGCTATCCCGATTGCCAGTTTACGTTAAACCATAAGCCGGTAGCGGGTGTATGCCCTTCTTGCCATTACGCTTTATTGTTTGAGAAAAAGACGGCACAAGGCACTAAGCTATTTTGTGCGAGTAAATCATGTGGAAAACCGATAGCAGCAGAAGTTGATAAGAATGAATGACGTGTCTGATGAACTACTAGTTCCCATTTTGCGGGAGTTACATAATGAACAGGTTATTGCGTACCCGACTGAAGCGGTATTTGGGTTGGGGTGCGATCCTGATAGTGAAGTGGCGGTTAATCGCCTGCTGGCGTTGAAACAACGTCCCTGGCAAAAAGGACTGATCCTTATTGCGGCAGATTTTAGCCAATTGGTGCCTTACATTGATGACAGCGCGTTATCCGATGAGCAGAAGGCTATGATGTTTTCCACATGGCCAGGTCCGGTTACTTGGGTATTACCCGCAAAACCTACAGCGCCGCAGTGGTTAACGGGGCAATTCTCCTCGCTTGCGGTACGCGTTAGTGACCATTCATTAGTTAAGGAACTGTGCCAGCGCTACGGTAAACCATTGGTGTCGACCAGTGCCAATTTAAGCGGTCAGCCCCCTTGCCGTACTGCTCAGGAAGTCTCTCTTCAGTTTGGCGATGATTTCCCTGTGCTAGTTGGGGACGTCGGTGGAAGAATGAATCCATCAGAAATTAGGGATGTATTAACAGGCGAGCTCATTCGTCAGGGGTAACGGCAAGGTGGAGGGGAACGTGTCTGAAGTAACGTCTTTTGCGGTTTTTGGCAATCCGATTGCGCATAGTAAATCACCTCGCATACACGAGCTATTTGCGGCGCAGACGGGGATAACGTTGACCTACCAGCGCGTGTTAGCGCCTCTGGATAATTTTGAGCAGATGCTGCGTCAGTATTTTCACGATGGTGCTGGTGGCGCAAATGTGACTGCGCCCTTTAAAGAGCGAGCCTTTGCCGAGGCCGATGAGCTTAGCGAATGTGCTGCGCTTGCGGGGGCGGTTAATACATTGAAGAGACTGAGCAACGGCCGCCTGTTTGGTGATAATACTGATGGCATCGGTTTGCTCAGCGATCTACAACGATTAGCGTTGGTAAAACCTCTGGATCGTGTTTTGCTCGTTGGTGCTGGTGGTGCGGCACGTGGAGTTATCCAACCTTTACTGGCCTATGGTTGTACTGTTGTGTTGACGAATAGGACTTTTTCCAAGGCTGATGCATTAGCGAAGATTTTCTGTGATATCGGTGATATTCAAGCTATTGCTCTTGACGATCTGCATGGCAAGTCTTTCGATCTGATCATTAACGCAACATCTTCTGGGATGTACGACAGTATTCCTAACTTACCGCCAGAACTCATTTCTTCGGAAACGAGCTGTTATGACATGTTTTATTTACCGCAACTCACACCCTTTTTGTCATGGTGCGTACAAAAGGGGGCTGTCCATTATGCAGATGGTTTGGGAATGCTGGTGGGGCAAGCGGCACATGCGTTTAAACTTTGGCATGGTGTGATGCCGGACGTGGAACCAGTGATTGGTTTACTGAAGCAGGATCTCGCTAAATGAATCAGGCGATCCAGTTCCCAGATCGTGAAAGTTGGGATGATAAGGTAATGGCGATCCGCTTTCCTGTTTTAGTAAATGGCTTTCTGCAGGAATGTCTAGTGAGCGCAGAGCAGCTCCAGCGACGTTATGGCGGTGATAGCCCCGAACAGTGGCTGGCGCTGTTCAGGGAACATCAATGGGATCTTGAAGATGAATTGGAAAAAATGATCATTGCTGAAGAATGGGATGATGAGGGCTATTACTCATTATCCTGAGCAAGGTATTCATCTTTCCAACGAACATAGTTATTGGCCGAGTAAACCAGTCCCTCTATTTCTTCTTGTGTCAGTGGCCGAATTTTCTTCACTGGGCTGCCAACGTATAGATGTCCCTTCTCTAAGCGTTTTCCAGGCGGGACCAAACTGCCAGCACCAATCATGACATCATCCTCGACAACGACGCCATCGAGGAGTATTGACCCCATTCCGACCAGAACCCGATTTCCTATTTGGCAACCGTGCAGCATTGCTTTATGGCCCACAGTGACATCTTCCCCAATAATAAGTGGGTTACCTTCAGGTTTTTTCTCTGAACAGTGGGTGATATGAAGCACTGATCCATCCTGGATATTACTCCTGGCACCAATAGTGATGTAGTTAACATCGCCGCGTATGGCGACAAGAGGCCAGATACCGACATCATTGCCTAGTGTTACCTTGCCAATCACCACGCTGGAATGATCGACCATGACTCTTTCACCTAAAATGGGCGAGATACCGTTATAACGACGGAATGTTTTTGCACTCATCGACAACCTCACAGTTATTTACCACATGCTGATTATTCGCATTAACAAACAAAATATCGACAGATATGCGGCTGCGGCAACTGAAAAATGGCATGGATCGAATAAGATCTCATCGAAAGGGTCGAAAAACATGCGAATAGAAAAAAAGATCAAGAAAGTTGTTGTGTAACGAAAACGGATCCCTATAATGCGCCTCCATCAACACGGCGATGTGAACACACAACCGGGTCGATAAAGAAAGAGAAAACGCTTTAAAATAAACGTTGACTCTGAAGGTGATAAGCGTAACATACGCCACCTCGCGAAGCGGATAAGACCGCATCGCACTGCTCTTTAACAATATAATCAGACAATCTGTGTGGGCACTCACAAGACCGTATCTTAACGATATAAAAAGTCTTGAAGAGTGAACAACAGTGAAATTCATTACGAATAAACAGTTTTAATTCTTTGAGCATCGCTGACGAGTTCAGCAAATCAAACAAATCTTAAATTGAAGAGTTTGATCATGGCTCAGATTGAACGCTGGCGGCAGGCCTAACACATGCAAGTCGAGCGGTAGCACAGAAGAGCTTGCTCTTCGGGTGACGAGCGGCGGACGGGTGAGTAATGTCTGGGAAACTGCCTGATGGAGGGGGATAACTACTGGAAACGGTAGCTAATACCGCATAACGTCTTCGGACCAAAGAGGGGGACCTTCGGGCCTCTTGCCATCAGATGTGCCCAGATGGGATTAGCTAGTAGGCGGGGTAATGGCCCACCTAGGCGACGATCCCTAGCTGGTCTGAGAGGATGACCAGCCACACTGGAACTGAGACACGGTCCAGACTCCTACGGGAGGCAGCAGTGGGGAATATTGCACAATGGGCGCAAGCCTGATGCAGCCATGCCGCGTGTGTGAAGAAGGCCTTCGGGTTGTAAAGCACTTTCAGCGGGGAGGAAGGCAGTAAGGTTAATAACCTTGCTGATTGACGTTACCCGCAGAAGAAGCACCGGCTAACTCCGTGCCAGCAGCCGCGGTAATACGGAGGGTGCAAGCGTTAATCGGAATGACTGGGCGTAAAGCGCACGCAGGCGGTCTGTTAAGTTGGATGTGAAATCCCCGGGCTTAACCTGGGAACTGCATTCAAAACTGACAGGCTAGAGTCTTGTAGAGGGGGGTAGAATTCCAGGTGTAGCGGTGAAATGCGTAGAGATCTGGAGGAATACCGGTGGCGAAGGCGGCCCCCTGGACAAAGACTGACGCTCAGGTGCGAAAGCGTGGGGAGCAAACAGGATTAGATACCCTGGTAGTCCACGCTGTAAACGATGTCGACTTGGAGGTTGTGCCCTTGAGGCGTGGCTTCCGGAGCTAACGCGTTAAGTCGACCGCCTGGGGAGTACGGCCGCAAGGTTAAAACTCAAATGAATTGACGGGGGCCCGCACAAGCGGTGGAGCATGTGGTTTAATTCGATGCAACGCGAAGAACCTTACCTACTCTTGACATCCAGAGAATTTGCTAGAGATAGCTTAGTGCCTTCGGGAACTCTGAGACAGGTGCTGCATGGCTGTCGTCAGCTCGTGTTGTGAAATGTTGGGTTAAGTCCCGCAACGAGCGCAACCCTTATCCTTTGTTGCCAGCGCGTAATGGCGGGAACTCAAAGGAGACTGCCGGTGATAAACCGGAGGAAGGTGGGGATGACGTCAAGTCATCATGGCCCTTACGAGTAGGGCTACACACGTGCTACAATGGCGTATACAAAGAGAAGCGACCTCGCGAGAGCAAGCGGACCTCATAAAGTACGTCGTAGTCCGGATTGGAGTCTGCAACTCGACTCCATGAAGTCGGAATCGCTAGTAATCGTAGATCAGAATGCTACGGTGAATACGTTCCCGGGCCTTGTACACACCGCCCGTCACACCATGGGAGTGGGTTGCAAAAGAAGTAGGTAGCTTAACCTTCGGGAGGGCGCTTACCACTTTGTGATTCATGACTGGGGTGAAGTCGTAACAAGGTAACCGTAGGGGAACCTGCGGTTGGATCACCTCCTTACCAAAAAAAGATGTGTGTTACGTGAAGTGCTCACACAGATTGTCTGATGAAAATACTGAGCAAGCGCACCTGTTGATGTCATGAGTGTAGACTCATGCTGACGCGATAGTGCCGGATTTTTAATTCGGTACGGATTTTTCGTGTCCCCATCGTCTAGAGGCCTAGGACACTGCCCTTTCACGGCTGTAACAGGGGTTCGAATCCCCTTGGGGACGCCAATCCGATAATGAGTGAAAGACATTATCACCAAATATCTTAAAGATGATTCTTTGGAGTCATGTTTACGATATTGCTCTTTAACAATCTGGAACAAGCTGAAAATTGAAACATGACAGCTGAACATACAGGACTGCCTTCGGGTAGGTCGTGATGAGTCAGTCTGTCAATGAGTCTCTCAAATAATCGCAGCGCGATGATGAATCGAAAGAAACATCTTCGGGTTGTGAGGTTAAGCGACTAAGCGTACACGGTGGATGCCTAGGCAGTCAGAGGCGATGAAGGGCGTGCTAATCTGCGATAAGCGTCGGTAAGCTGATATGAAGCGTTATACCCGACGATACCCGAATGGGGAAACCCAATGTGTTTCGACACATTATCATGACATGAATACATAGTGTCATGAGGCGAACCGGGGGAACTGAAACATCTCAGTACCCCGAGGAAAAGAAATCAACCGAGATTCCCCTAGTAGCGGCGAGCGAACGGGGAGGAGCCCAGAACCTGAATCAGTTTGTGTGTTAGTGGAAGCGTCTGGAAAGTCGCACAGTAAAGGGTGATAGTCCCGTACACAAAAATGCACAAGTTGTGAGTTCGATGAGTAGGGCGGGACACGTGACATCCTGTCTGAATATGGGGGGACCATCCTCCAAGGCTAAATACTCCTGACTGACCGATAGTGAACCAGTACCGTGAGGGAAAGGCGAAAAGAACCCCGGCGAGGGGAGTGAAATAGAACCTGAAACCGTGTACGTACAAGCAGTGGGAGCCTACTAGTTGGGTGACTGCGTACCTTTTGTATAATGGGTCAGCGACTTATATTCTGTAGCAAGGTTAACCGTATAGGGGAGCCGCAGGGAAACCGAGTCTTAACTGGGCGTTAAGTTGCAGGGTATAGACCCGAAACCCGGTGATCTAGCCATGGGCAGGTTGAAGGTTGGGTAACACTAACTGGAGGACCGAACCGACTAATGTTGAAAAATTAGCGGATGACTTGTGGCTGGGGGTGAAAGGCCAATCAAACCGGGAGATAGCTGGTTCTCCCCGAAAGCTATTTAGGTAGCGCCTCGTGAACTCATCTTCGGGGGTAGAGCACTGTTTCGGCTAGGGGGTCATCCCGACTTACCAACCCGATGCAAACTACGAATACCGAAGAATGTTATCACGGGAGACACACGGCGGGTGCTAACGTTCGTCGTGAAGAGGGAAACAACCCAGACCGCCAGCTAAGGTCCCAAAGTCATGGTTAAGTGGGAAACGATGTGGGAAGGCACAGACAGCCAGGATGTTGGCTTAGAAGCAGCCATCATTTAAAGAAAGCGTAATAGCTCACTGGTCGAGTCGGCCTGCGCGGAAGATGTAACGGGGCTAAACCATGCACCGAAGCTGCGGCAGCGACACTTAGGTGTTGTTGGGTAGGGGAGCGTTCTGTAAGCCGTTGAAGGTGGCCTGTGAGGGTTGCTGGAGGTATCAGAAGTGCGAATGCTGACATAAGTAACGATAATGCGGGTGAAAAACCCGCACGCCGGAAGACCAAGGGTTCCTGTCCAACGTTAATCGGGGCAGGGTGAGTCGACCCCTAAGGCGAGGCTGAAAAGCGTAGTCGATGGGAAACAGGTTAATATTCCTGTACTCGGTGTTACTGCGAAGGGGGGACGGAGAAAGCTAGGTTATCCGGGCGACGGTTGTCCCGGTTTAAGCGTGAAGGTGGATGACTTAGGTAAATCCGGGTCATTGTTAACACTGAGGCGTGATGACGAGTCACTACGGTGATGAAGTAACCGATGCTACGCTTCCAGGAAAAGCCTCTAAGCTCCAGGTAACATCAAATCGTACCCCAAACCGACACAGGTGGTCAGGTAGAGAATACTCAGGCGCTTGAGAGAACTCGGGTGAAGGAACTAGGCAAAATGGTGCCGTAACTTCGGGAGAAGGCACGCTCCTGTCGGTGAAGTCCCTTGCGGATGGAGCTGGCGGGAGTCGCAGATACCAGCTGGCTGCAACTGTTTAATAAAAACACAGCACTGTGCAAACACGAAAGTGGACGTATACGGTGTGACGCCTGCCCGGTGCCGGAAGGTTAATTGATGGGGTCAGCCGCAAGGCGAAGCTCTTGATCGAAGCCCCGGTAAACGGCGGCCGTAACTATAACGGTCCTAAGGTAGCGAAATTCCTTGTCGGGTAAGTTCCGACCTGCACGAATGGCGTAATGATGGCCAGGCTGTCTCCACCCGAGACTCAGTGAAATTGAACTCGCTGTGAAGATGCAGTGTACCCGCGGCAAGACGGAAAGACCCCGTGAACCTTTACTATAGCTTGACACTGAACCTTGAGCCTTGATGTGTAGGATAGGTGGGAGGCTTTGAAGCGAGGACGCCAGTTCTTGTGGAGCCAACCTTGAAATACCACCCTTTAATGTTTGATGTTCTAACGTAGACCCGTAATCCGGGTTGCGGACAGTGTCTGGTGGGTAGTTTGACTGGGGCGGTCTCCTCCCAAAGAGTAACGGAGGAGCACGAAGGTTAGCTAATCCTGGTCGGACATCAGGAGGTTAGTGCAAAGGCATAAGCTAGCTTGACTGCGAGAGTGACAGCTCGAGCAGGTGCGAAAGCAGGTCTTAGTGATCCGGTGGTTCTGAATGGAAGGGCCATCGCTCAACGGATAAAAGGTACTCCGGGGATAACAGGCTGATACCGCCCAAGAGTTCATATCGACGGCGGTGTTTGGCACCTCGATGTCGGCTCATCACATCCTGGGGCTGAAGTAGGTCCCAAGGGTATGGCTGTTCGCCATTTAAAGTGGTACGCGAGCTGGGTTTAGAACGTCGTGAGACAGTTCGGTCCCTATCTGCCGTGGGCGTTGGAAGATTGAGAGGGGTTGCTCCTAGTACGAGAGGACCGGAGTGAACGCACCACTGGTGTACGGGTTGTGATGCCAATTGCATTGCCCGGTAGCTAAGTGCGGAAGAGATAACCGCTGAAAGCATCTAAGCGGGAAACTTGCCTCGAGATGAGTCTTCCCTGGGCACTAGATGCCCCTGAAGGGCCGTTGAAGACGACGACGTAGATAGGCTGGGTGTGTAAGCGTAGCGATACGTTGAGCTAACCAGTACTAATGACCCGAGAGGCTTAACCTTACAACACCGAAGATGTTTTGGTGTGATGAAAGACTCATATAAAACGAAATTCAGCTTGTTCAAAGATTGGTTCTGATGGTTGTGCGAGCGCGTAAGCAGTGCATAACGGTTGGGATGAAACAGAATTTGCCTGGCGGCGATAGCGCGGTGGTCCCACCTGACCCCATGCCGAACTCAGAAGTGAAACGCCGTAGCGCCGATGGTAGTGTGGGGTCTCCCCATGTGAGAGTAGGGAACTGCCAGGCATCAAATACGTGGAAAGCCTCTGTCGAAAGACAGGGGCTTTTTGCTATGGAGAATCTGGGGGATGTTTGGAGCGCTTAGATTGATGCAACTGGTTCAGTAGCACCACGATATTGCTTATCTACGCTCTGAAAATGAATGATGTGGAATTTCTCCAGTAGAGGAACGGATACTTCAGGAAATAACGGTTATGAGCTGCCGTAAATCCAGGCTTATTGTTATTTCTGGTTATGTCCCCTGAATAATCCTGGCGCACTTAAACGTATCCAGCAGAAGTAGTGCTGATGATGTAGAGCGTGTTTCGTGAAACATTTTCACCTTATGCGTTGAGCACTCGACATTAGTACAAAAACTCGCTATCTTCGGGCATCTGGATGTCTAAACGTTTAAACGTATGCTTTGAGGATATAAGGTTATGCCAATTCGGGTTCCTGATGAGTTACCAGCTGTTAATTTTCTGCGTAATGAGAACGTCTTTGTCATGACGTCCTCGCGTGCTAAAACGCAGGAAATTCGTCCACTCAAAGTGCTGGTTCTGAACCTGATGCCTAAGAAGATTGAGACTGAAAACCAGTTTTTGCGTCTGCTGTCCAATTCTCCCCTACAGATCGATATCCAACTGCTACGTATCGATAGCCGTGAATCAAAGAATACGCCAACCGAGCATTTGAATAACTTCTACTGCAATTTTGATGACATCCAGGACGAAAACTTTGATGGCTTGATTGTTACTGGTGCTCCGCTGGGGTTAGTCGATTTTTGTGATGTCGTTTATTGGCCGCAGATCGCGCGAGTCATCGAATGGGCAAAAGAGCATGTTACATCCACATTATTCGTGTGTTGGGCTGTACAGGCTGCTCTCAATATCCTTTACGGTATCCCCAAGATGACTCTGAAGGAAAAGCTGTCCGGTGTTTACTTGCATCAAACGTTACAACCCCACGCTTTGCTGACCCGCGGCTTTGATGAAACGTTTCTGGCTCCACATTCTCGCTATGCAGATTTTCCGGCTGATGTGATTCGGCAGCATACGGATTTGGATATTCTGGTTGAGTCGGAGCAGGCGGGTGCCTATCTGTTTGCCAGTAAAGATAAACGTCTGGCGTTCGTTACCGGGCATCCCGAATATGACGTTCTGACGCTGGCAGGAGAGTTTTTCCGTGATTGTGATGCTGGGTTGGATCCGACTGTCCCGGTTAACTATTTCCCAGACGACAATCCTGAACTGGAACCGAAAGCGAGCTGGCGTAGCCATGGGCATCTGCTTTTTGTTAACTGGCTGAATTACTACGTTTATCAGATTACGCCTTACGATTTGCGCAAAATGAATCCTACGCTGGACTAACTCTCATCTTGATCCTTTTCTCTGAGGCACCTTTAAGGGTGCCTTTCTTTTTTGTGCCAACTCATTCCGTGTTTATTAGTTAGTGAAAGTAATTTCTCTTCTTTTTTAATTTTAATCTTCAATTTTATTATGTAGTTAATTCGATTTTTTTATAAAAATGGAAATTGTTTTTGATTTTGTATTTTCTTGTATTACGCTTAATCCTGTCGGCTAAGAAATATACATACTGGTTTGCCGATCCGGCGGTTGTTGATGAATGAAGCGGAATCTTGAAAAGGAACCACGAATGATGCAGCAGACGATAAACAGAGAGTTGGCGTTTAGTCAGCGTTTTGGCGAAGGTGAGAAGCATATTCTTACGGAAGAGGCGATTGATTTCCTAACGGAGTTGGTTGCACATTTCACTCCTGCGCGTAATCAATTACTTGCCGAACGACAGGTGCAGCAGCGCAATATTGATCAGGGCAAGCTACCTGATTTTATTTCAGAAACGGCTTCCATTCGAGATAAGGCATGGACGATTCGCGGCATTCCCGATGACCTTCAGGATCGCCGTGTTGAAATTACTGGCCCGGTTGAACGCAAGATGGTGATCAACGCATTGAATGCCAACGTGAAGGTTTTCATGGCGGACTTTGAGGATTCTCTGTCACCGGGATGGGAAAAGGTGATTGATGGGCAAATCAACTTACGCGATGCCGTTCGCGGTACGATTTCCTACATCAATGAAACAGGAAAAATCTACCAACTGCAACCCAATCCTGCTGTATTGATTTGCCGCGTGCGCGGGTTGCATTTGCCTGAAAAACACGTGTCCTGGCAGGGGGAAGCCATTCCCGGCAGCCTGTTTGATTTCGCGCTGTATTTTTTCCACAACTACCAGGAACTGCTGAAGAAAGGTAGCGGTCCTTATTTCTATTTGCCAAAGATGCAGTCATGGCAGGAAGCGGCCTGGTGGAACGATGTTTTCTGCTATACCGAAGATCGCTTTGATCTTCCACGTGGGACGATCAAAGCCACGGTATTGATTGAAACGCTGCCTGCCGTTTTCCAGATGGATGAGATCCTCTACCACTTACGTGATCATATCGTTGGACTGAATTGTGGTCGTTGGGATTATATTTTCAGCTATATCAAAACATTAAAGAACCATAGCGATCGCGTTCTGCCCGATCGTCAGTCTGTGACGATGGAAAAACCCTTCCTTAGCGCTTACTCGCGGCTGTTGATCAAAACCTGCCATCGCCGTGGCGCGTTCGCTATGGGCGGGATGGCAGCGTTCATTCCGAGTAAGGATGCAGAGCGTAATAATTGGGTATTGGATAAGGTATGTAAAGACAAGCAGTTGGAAGCGAACAATGGTCACGATGGCACGTGGGTCGCTCATCCGGGACTGGCAGATGCTGTGATGGAGGTGTTCGATCGGGCGTTAGGTGAGCGCAAGAATCAGCTCGACATCAGCCGTGAACACGATGCGCTCATTCGTGCCGAGGAATTGCTGGAACCCTGCCCGGGAGAGCGCACGGAAACCGGTATGCGCGCGAATATCCGTGTTGCCGTGCAGTACATCGAAGCGTGGATATCCGGCAATGGCTGCGTCCCGATTTATGGGTTGATGGAAGACGCCGCGACAGCTGAAATTTCCCGCACCTCTATCTGGCAATGGATTCGCCACGGCAAGACGTTGAGTGATGGTCGAGTGATCACCAAAGCGCTGTTCCGCCAGATGCTGGCTGAAGAGATGTTTGTGATTCAGGAGGAATTAGGTGATGCCCGTTTTAGCGGAGGGCGCTTTGATGAGGCAGCTCGGCTGATGGAACAAATCACTACGCAAGATGAACTGATCGACTTCCTGACGCTACCCGGCTACGCATTGCTTGATTAATCCTGACCAATAATAAAAAGGAACCTCTGCTATGACGACCTCTCGTACCCAACAAGTCCAGCATATCGAAAAAGAGTGGAAAACTACTCGCTGGGAAGGTATTACGCGCCCCTACAGCGCAGAAGATGTGATTAACCTACGTGGATCGGTGAATCCAGAATGCACGCTCGCGCAGCTTGGTGCGGCGAGATTATGGGGTCTACTGCATGGCGAAGCCCGCAAAGGCTATGTTAACTGTCTGGGAGCGCTGACGGGTGGGCAAGCCTTACAACAGGCGAAAGCGGGTATTGAAGCGATTTACCTTTCCGGTTGGCAGGTGGCGGCGGATGCCAATCTGGCATCCAGCATGTATCCCGATCAGTCGCTCTACCCGGCGAATTCCGTGCCTGCGGTGATCGAACGCATCAATAACACCTTTCGGCGTGCCGATCAGATCCAGTGGGCGAACCACATTGAGCCGGGCGATAAGCGCCATACCGACTACTTCCTGCCGATTGTTGCAGATGCGGAGGCGGGATTTGGTGGCGTGCTTAATGCGTTTGAGCTGATGAAATCAATGATTGAAGCGGGCGCGGCGGCGGTTCACTTTGAGGATCAACTGGCATCGGCGAAGAAATGTGGGCACATGGGCGGCAAGGTGCTGGTTCCCACGCAGGAAGCGGTTCAGAAACTAGTCGCAGCGCGTTTGGCAGCGGATGTCATGGGCGTGCCGACCTTAGTGGTTGCGCGAACCGATGCGGATGCCGCAGATTTGCTGACCTCCGACTGCGATGAATATGACCGTGATTTCATCACCGGAGAACGCACGGTGGAAGGGTTTTATCGCACGCGTGCGGGGATAGAGCAGGCAATCAGTCGCGGACTGGCCTACGCGCCTTATGCTGATTTGGTGTGGTGCGAAACCTCAACGCCGGACTTATCGTTGGCGCGTCGTTTTGCCGAGGCTATCCACGCTAAGTTCCCCGGCAAGCTGCTGGCGTACAACTGTTCGCCTTCCTTTAACTGGAAGAAGAACCTGGATGACAGCACGATTGCACGCTTTCAAGATGAACTGTCGGCGATGGGCTACAAGTATCAGTTTATTACGCTGGCTGGCATCCACAGCATGTGGTTCAACATGTTTGATCTGGCGCATGCCTATGCACAGGGAGAGGGGATGAGGCACTACGTAGAAAAAGTGCAGCAGCCTGAATTTGAAGCGATTAAAGACGGTTATACCTTCTCATCGCATCAGCAGGAGGTCGGTACTGGCTACTTCGATAAGGTAACGAACATCATTCAGGGAGGCAAGTCTTCAGTGACGGCGCTGACGGGATCGACGGAAGAACAGCAGTTCTGATCCTAACCCGGCTAGTGTTCGGCTGGCCGGGTTTCATCTGGAGATCATGATGACGCGTGACCTTGAAAAGCTGGTGGCGCAGACGATCCTGCAAGGGTTTGATGCGCAATATGGTCGTTTTCTCGAAGTCACCGCGGGCGCACAGCAGCGTTTTGAACAGGCTGACTGGCCCGCTGTGCAACAGGCAATGAAACAACGAATTCACTTATACGATCACCATGTTGGTCTGGTGGTCGCACAGTTGCGGTGTATTACCGGTATCCGCTGTGATGATGCGGAGTTTTTGGCGCGGGTGAAGCATATCTACACTGACTTATTGCCGGACTATCCGCGTTTCGAGATTGCGGAGAGCTTTTTCAATTCCGTCTATTGTCGACTGTTTAATCATCGGGAACTCGCTCCCGATAAACTGTTTGTTTTCAGTTCTCAGCCAGAACAGCGCTTTCATGAGATTCCCCGACCGATTGCCAAGACGTTTGTGTCAACTGACGGCTGGCAAAGCATGTTGGAAAAATTGCTGGGTGACGTGCCGCTGCGTCTACCGTGGGAAGATTTACCGCGTGATATTGATTATATCATTACGTATTTACAGAGTACCTTCTCTGCTGAGCAGCTTGCTCAGGCCACGTTACAGATAGCGAACGAGCTGTTTTATCGTAACAAAGCGGCCTGGCTGGTGGGGAAACTGTCGCTGCCTGACGGTGTTTTTCCGTTTCTGCTGCCGATTCACCACAACGAACGTGGTGCGCTATTTATTGATACCTGCCTGACGGCTCAGGCAGACGCCAGCATTGTGTTTGGTTTCGCCCGCTCTTACTTCATGGTGTACGCCCCGTTGCCGTTCGCGCTGGTGGCCTGGCTTCGTGACATTCTGCCGGGGAAGACGACGGCGGAGCTTTATCTGGCTATTGGCTGCCAGAAGCACAGTAAAACCGAGTATTACCGCGAATATCTGCATTACATTGCCGAATCAGAAGAGCAGTTTATTATCGCCCCCGGCGTGAAAGGCATGGTGATGCTGGTATTTACACTGCCTTCGTTCGATCGCGTATTTAAGGTCATCAAAGATCGTTTTGCGCCGCAGAAAGAGGTGAGTGCGGAGCGAGTAATGGCGTGCTATCAACTGGTGAAAGAACACGATCGCGTCGGGCGCATGGCGGATACGCAGGAATATGAAAACTTCGTCATCGATAAGCACCGCATCAGCCCGGAATTATTGGATGAGCTCTGGTGTGAGGTTCCGGAAAAACTTGAGGATCTGGGCGATCGGTTGGTGATCCGACATTTGTATATGGAACGCCGGATGACGCCGCTGAACCTCTATCTTGAACAGGCAAACGCACAGCAACTACACGATGTGATTGAAGAATATGGCAATGCTATCAAACAGCTGGCCGCGGCGAATATTTTCCCCGGTGATATGTTGTTTAAGAATTTCGGCGTCACGCGTCACGGGCGAGTCGTATTTTATGATTACGATGAGATCTGCTACATGACCGAGGTGAATTTCCGCAAGATTCCGCCACCGCGTTACCCGGAGGACGAGTTGGCCGCGGAGCCGTGGTACAGCGTCGCGCCGAATGATGTGTTTCCCGAAGAATTTCCGCATTTCCTGTGCAGCGACCGCCACATTCGGACGCTGTTTGAGGAAATGCATGGAGATCTGTTTTGTGCGGATTACTGGCGGGCATTACAGCAGCGCATCAGGGAGGGACATATTGAGGATGTTTACGCTTACCGACGCCGGAAGCGTTTTAGCCAACGTGCTGCAATTTGAGCGTGGCTCGTTATTCGTTATATGTATTCTGTCTCAGAGAGCGTTTCGTGCGCCACACCGCTGCCATTTACATGCGATACCGTATACGTGCCCGACGTAGGGCGGCTCAGTCGCCGCCGCCCTACGAACCCAGGCTTCCGGCTAAATTATGCCGCTACGCGGTTCCATCGATGCTCTTGACCGCTAGTCGAGCCGCTAGTGGCGCGTTTACTCGCCCCATAAATGGGGCTCGCCCTTCGGGTCAGCACAAGTGCTGTTCAAAACGTCGTTGACGCTTTGTCCGACGCGGCACTGGCTTTCGCGACGTCCTGTCGCTCACTCGGCGGTCAAGTTCACCGCTGCATAATTTTTACGCCGGGTAATAGTAAAACTCGTCATAACAAGCTCTTATTCCGAGAAATACACTTTATTCATAGCCCGCTGTATTCCTGCATGACTTGCTTCGCCGCTTTGATCACCAGCGCACCGAGTTCTGTGACGCGGTCGTCCGTGATGCGCGATACGGGGCCGGAAATGGAGATGGCGGCGAAGGCTTCATGATGTTCGTCCAGAATACAGGCCGCGATGCAGCGTAGCCCCAGCGCATGCTCTTCGTCATCGAACGAATACCCCTGCTTGCGAATCAACAGGAGATTTTCCTTCAGCGCTTGTGGCGAACTGAATGTGTGTGGCGTGTAGCCATGCAGCCCTTTCTTGTGCAGCAACTGCGCGACCTGAGCATCAGGTAAATGAGCCAGAAATGCTTTTCCAGCACCAGAAGCATGCATTGGCAACTTACCGCCGATCGGGGCAGACATACGCATTAGCGCCGTACATTGCACCTGATCGATGATGATCGCCTGACTATCCGTTTGCTCGAGAACGGCCAAATTGACCGTCTCGCCGGAGTCTTCCATTAATTTGCGCAGTATCGGATGCACAATCGCTAACAAGTTGCGGCTTTGCAGAAAACTACTGCCGACGATAAACGCGTGCGATGCGATCGTCCATAGCCCCAGATCGCCAACCTGACGCACAAAGCCCTGCTGTTGCATAGTAGTGAGCAGACGATGAGTGGTGGAATTCGGTAAACCGGCCTGCTGAGCCAAATCGGTTAGCGCCACGCTGCCGTTTGCCTTGGCGATATATTCAAGCAGCGTCAGACCACGGGTCAGCGACTGAACCTGTCCGGTTGGCTGCGCAGCGGTGCCCGCGCTGGCTCTGGGTTTTTTTCCGCGTTTGGCTGGCTCTGGTGGCGTCATGGCGTCGATTCCTTTTTATGGTAATGGAATTGATTTTCGTTTTTTTACTACAGAATGCAACTCTTCTTTCTCTGTGTTTTTTATCGGCAAATTACCTGAAAAAGTCTCATGCTGCCTCGCGTTAGGGTGCTCATAACTTATGCTAGGATATACCCGTCATACTCCAAGCTGCATGTGCGTTGGCTTCTCTTACTCACCCCAGTCACTTACTTATGTAAGCTCCTGGGGATTTGTGCGATTGCCGCCTTCTTGCAACTCGGATTATTTTGGGTATAGACACAACGTATCGTATTTATTAGCCGGGAATGGGGTTCGCGTGAGTAATCGGGTAGATGAATTGCGGCGTCAGTTGGCGCAACGCATTATGGTGCTGGATGGTGGTATGGGTACCATGATCCAGGGTTATCGCCTGCAGGAAGCAGATTATCGCGGCGAGCGCTTTGCTGACTGGCCGAGCGATGTGAAAGGAAATAACGATCTGCTGGTGCTGACCAGGCCGCAGGTGATTAGTGAAATCCATGATGCCTATCTGGAAGCCGGTGCCGATATTCTCGAAACCAACACCTTCAACTCCACCACCATCGCGATGGCGGACTATGATATGGAATCGCTGTCGGCGGAAATCAATACCGTCGCCGCCCAGTTGGCGCGTTCCAGCGCAGACAAATGGACAGCATTAACGCCGGATAAGCCGCGCTATGTAGCCGGTGTGCTTGGCCCGACGAACCGCACTGCGTCGATCTCCCCCGATGTTAACGATCCAGCGTTTCGTAACGTCAGTTTTGATCAGTTGGTCGAAGCGTATCGTGAATCCACTCGCGCACTGATCGCCGGTGGCGTCGATCTGATCATGATCGAAACCATTTTCGATACGTTGAATGCTAAAGCGGCGAGTTTTGCCGTCGAAAGTGAATTTGAGGCGTTAGGGATCGTATTGCCCGTGATGATTTCTGGCACGATCACGGATGCGTCAGGACGTACGTTATCCGGCCAAACCACGGAAGCCTTTTATAACTCCCTGCGTCATTCCCGCCCACTGTCCTTCGGCCTGAACTGTGCATTGGGGCCGGATGAGCTACGCCAGTATGTCGCCGAGCTATCACGTATTTCAGAATGCTATGTGAGCGCACATCCAAATGCGGGGCTGCCTAACGCCTTCGGAGAATACGATCTGGATCCTGCTGATATGGCGAAACATATCGGAGAATGGGCGCGATCGGGTTTCCTGAATATCGTCGGCGGCTGCTGTGGATCGACGCCTGCACACATTGCCGCGATGGTGAAAGTCGTGGACGGTGTGCCGCCGCGCAAGCTGCCGGAGATCCCGGTGGCTTGTCGTTTATCCGGCCTTGAACCACTGACCATCGATGCCAACACCCTGTTTGTTAACGTAGGCGAACGGACGAACGTTACCGGTTCTGCGCGTTTTAAACGTCTGATCAAAGAAGAGAAATATAACGAAGCGCTGGATGTCGCCCGCCAGCAGGTGGAAAGCGGCGCGCAGATCATCGACATCAATATGGATGAAGGCATGCTGGATGCGGAAGCGGCGATGATCCGCTTCCTGAATCTGATCGCCGGTGAGCCTGATATTGCCCGTGTGCCGATTATGATCGACTCCTCAAAATGGGATGTGGTTGAGAAAGGGCTTAAATGTATTCAGGGCAAAGGCATTGTTAACTCGATCTCCATGAAGGAGGGCGTTGAAGCCTTTGTCCATCACGCTAAGCTGGTGCGGCGCTATGGTGCCGCCGTGGTCGTGATGGCCTTCGATGAAGTCGGGCAGGCGGATACCCGCGCGCGTAAAATTGAAATTTGTCGCCGGGCGTATCGCATCCTCACGGAAGACGTCGGCTTCCCGCCAGAAGATATTATTTTCGACCCGAATATTTTCGCTGTGGCAACGGGGATCGACGAGCACAACAACTACGCGGTGGATTTCATCGAAGCCTGTGCAGACATTAAGGCGCAGTTGCCGCATGCGATGATCTCCGGCGGCGTGTCCAACGTGTCATTTTCATTCCGTGGCAACGATCTGGTGCGTGAGGCGATCCACGCCGTCTTCCTGTATTACGCGATCCGCAATGGTATGGACATGGGGATCGTGAACGCCAGTCAGTTGGCGATCTATGACGATCTTCCTGCTGAGCTGCGTGATGCGGTTGAGGATGTGATCCTTAACCGTCGCAGCGATGCTACCGAGCGCATGCTCGAACTGGCGGAAAAATATCGCGGTAGCAAAACAGAAGATGAAGGCAGTAAAACGCAGGCAGAGTGGCGCGGCTGGGACGTTAAGAAGCGTCTGGAGTATTCGCTGGTTAAAGGCATTACCGAGTTTATCGAGCTGGATACGGAAGAAGCGCGTCAGCAGGCGTCACGACCGATCGAGGTGATCGAGGGTCCGTTGATGGACGGCATGAACGTGGTCGGCGACCTATTCGGTGCAGGCAAAATGTTTTTGCCGCAGGTAGTGAAATCCGCGCGCGTGATGAAGCAGGCGGTGGCTTACCTCGAACCCTACATTGATGCCAGCAAAGACAAAGGCTCGTCTGCTGGGAAAATCCTGCTGGCGACGGTAAAAGGCGACGTTCACGACATCGGTAAGAATATTGTCGGCGTGGTGCTGCAATGTAACAACTACGAAATTATCGATCTGGGCGTGATGGTGCCGACGGATAAAATCCTGAAGACCGCGCGTGAAGAGAATGTCGATATCATCGGGCTGTCCGGCCTGATTACGCCGTCGCTGGATGAAATGGTCAACGTGGCGAAAGAGATGGAGCGTCAGGGCTTTACGCTGCCGCTGTTGATTGGCGGCGCGACGACCTCTAAAGCGCATACCGCCGTGAAGATTGAGCAGAACTACAGCGGCCCGACGGTCTACGTGCAGAATGCCTCACGCTCTGTCGGTGTGGTATCGGCTTTACTGTCCAGCACACAGTATGACGACTTTGTTGCGCGTACCCGCAAAGAATACGACACCGTACGTATTCAGCATGCGCGTAAAAAGCCAAGAACGCCGCCCGTGACGCTGGAGACCGCTCGTGCTAATGCCTCGGATCTGGATTGGGAAAACTACACGCCACCGGTTGCGCATCGGCTGGGCGTGCAGGCGGTAACGGCTAACATCGAAACACTGCGCAACTACATCGACTGGACGCCATTCTTTATGACTTGGTCGCTGGCGGGGAAATATCCCCGTATTTTGGAAGATGAAGTGGTGGGTGAAGAGGCTAAGCGATTGTTTGCCGATGCTAATGCGATGCTGGACGGTTTGTCTGCGCGCGGTGCGCTGAACCCTCGTGGCGTGGTTGGCCTATTCCCGGCGAACCGCGTGGGGGATGACGTAGTGATTTATACTGATGAACGGCGCGAAACGGTGCTGTCAGTCAGCCATCATCTGCGTCAACAGACGGAAAAAACTGACTTCCCGAACTACTGCCTGTCTGATTTCGTGGCACCGAAATCCAGCGGCAAGCCGGATTATCTGGGTGCCTTTGCGGTGACTGGCGGGCTAGAAGAGGATACGTTGGCGGATCTGTGGGAAGCGCAGCACGATGATTACAACAAGATCATGGTGAAGGCGATTTCTGACCGTCTGGCGGAAGCCTTTGCGGAATACTTGCATGAGCGCGTACGAAAGGTTTACTGGGGCTATGCGCCGAATGAGAACCTCAGTAATGAGCTGCTGATTCGTGAAAATTATCAGGGCGTTCGTCCCGCACCGGGCTATCCGGCTTGTCCAGACCACACGGAGAAAGTACAAATCTGGCAGTTGCTGGATGTGGAAAAGCATACTGGCATGAAGCTAACCGAATCCTACGCCATGTGGCCGGGCGCGTCGGTATCCGGCTGGTATTTCAGCCACCCTGACAGCAAATACTTTGCCGTCGCGCAAATTCAACGCGATCAGGTAGAGGATTACGCGGTGCGCACAGGCATGGATGTGAGCGAAGTCGAACGCTGGCTCGCGCCAAATCTGGGTTATGATGCGGATTAAGGTGAAGATTACTCATGAATCTAAATAAGGAGGTGAGATGATCCACGATCTCAGCATGGCTAATGTTGGGCCTGCCAGCACGATGCATCTCACATTTGGCAGCCGGCTTAACTTGCTAACGGGCGACAATGGTTTAGGTAAAAGTTTTTTACTTGATATTGTCTGGTGGTCGCTCACGCGCAGATGGCCCGCGGAAATTAACCCTAAGCTCACTGCAGGAAGAAAAGCGTTGCCTGCCTCGACCCTTACAGGAGAAGAGGCCAGTATTGCTTTTTCATTTGCAGGCAAGGTCAAGACTGAACGTTACGAGAGCCATTACAAAAGTACGTTTGCGCGGCGTGAACAAAGTTGGACGGGGCGAGCGGGTCGTCCTGCTAACCCAGGTTTGGTTCTTTATGCCATGGTGGATGGCAGTTTTGCCGTGTGGGATCCGCATCGTAATTATTGGAATACGCAGGAAGGTATTGATGTGCAGGATCGGGTTCCTGCTTATGTATTAAGCCCAACGGAAGTGTGGGATGGTTTGCCGGGTGAGGAACGTTCCTGGCTTTGTAACGGGTTGATTCGTGATATCGCCAGCTGGCAGCAAGGAAAAGGCGCGGCGCTTGAACATTTTAACTCGGTGCTAAAAGTATTATCTCCTTCAACAACGGAAGCCCTTTCATTGGGAGAGCTGACGCGTATTAGCCTTGACGATGTACGTGAAATCCCGACGCTTAGGATGCCTTATCAAAAAGATGTGCCGATACTCCATGCTTCTTCAGGAATGCGCCGTGTTTTGGCTCTTGCCTACTTTTTGGTATGGGCATGGGAAGAACACCAGAAAGCTGCGAAGTTCCTGGGAGAGGAAGTGAGCCCTCAAATTACGTTCCTCGTTGATGAAGTTGAATCCCATCTTCACCCAAGTTGGCAGAGGAGCATTGTTCCGGCGTTGCTGAAAGTGGTTGGAAAGCTGAACGCCAAAGCGCAGGTGCAATTGATTACTACCACGCACTCCCCATTGGTGATGACGTCAGTAGAACCGTTATTTGATGACAAGCAGGATGCCTGGTTCGATCTGGATTTTCACGATGGTGTGGTTGCGCTTGTGCAGCGCCAATTCAAGAAATACGGTGATGCGGCAAATTGGTTAACCAGTGACGCATTTGATTTAAAAAGCAGCAGGCCGCTTGAGTATGAAAAGTTAGTGGAAAAAGCTGCCAAATTGCTCGGTAAGGCAACCGCATCTGACAGCGAGCTGGATGCGATGCATCAGCGTCTGCTAATGGCACTGGATGCAAAAGATGAGTTTTTGTTTCGCTGGAGAGCGATCCGCGATAGCAAGGCCGGGGTTGTTCAGGATAAGAATATAAAAAAAGGACGCAAAGATGATTCCGGTGGTGTTACAGGCGGAGCCTGATGATTTTGAGGTTGAGGTGCGTCAGAAAGGACATAACTGGTTGAGTAAAGAGGGGATCGCTCTTAACGCACCACCGCCAAAGGCTTCGGATTTACCTAACTACTGGACGCACAGCAATTACTCGCTTTGGGAATCTTACAGCGGTGTCTGTGCTTATTTGGCGATTTATTTTGAGTGGGTGACAGGGGCGTCCTCTACCGATCATTTCGTCGCTAAATCCCATAACGCGGGTGATGCCTATGAATGGAGCAATTATCGTCTAAGCGCATTGGGGCCAAATCGCAACAAAAATCTCTTTGATGACGTATTGGATCCCATCAATTTGCAGCCAGATACCTTTGTGATTAATTTCGCATCGGGTGAAATTAGCCCTAATTATGCGATTTATCCCGAAGGTTCTCTGTATGCTACGCAGGCAGAGTCGACAATATCTCGTCTGAGGTTGGACAGCCCAGAGCACCGTAAAATGCGAACACGCCACTTTACCGATTATCATTTAGAAGATTGCTCGCTTCGTTATCTTGAAAAGCACTCTCCTTTTGTATACGCAGAAATTATACGGCAGGGGCTGATTCGATAACGACTGGGTGAAAATGGTTTTCTTTGAATTTAATGAGAATAGTTATCAGTCTTATTGATGCGTTTGCCGCGCAATGCTAAGGTGGATAACGATTTCTGTAGCGCGTACATCGCCGTGTCACGCGAGTTCCGCTAATCTCAGGCCTGATTCTGGGCGTTAAACAGGATGAGGGTATCTTCCAGGCTCATGTTAAAACGGCTTTTTTCCATCGAGGATTTCTTCGATATCGGTGAACGTTACGGGATTGATTACCATTTCCCGCAGCTGTCATCGTGCCGCGATCGCACGAAAGAAAAGCGTATCGTGGTGCAGGGCGATGTCGAAGAGATGACGTTATCCTCCGGTATTTGTCTGACGAACTCGAACGTGCGCGTGTTGCAGCCTTACGAATCCACGTCTTTACACTGCTGCCCGTTTTATACGCTGGTGGTGCTGGAAGGGTGTGTCGCGCTGCGCCTGAACGGTAAAGAGTTTGTCGTGCGGTCTGGTATGGCATTTAGCACCCGGCTGGGTGATCCGCTCGTCATGAACGCTAGCCATCTTGCGGACCACCATCTTCGTACCGTGTCTTTGGGAATTTTTCCCGCGACTTCTGCTTTGGAACCGCTGTTGGGTTTGTTGTTGAACGAATGGGAGCAGAGCGGTAATCCGACATTTTTATGGCAGGTTCCTGGCTACTTGTTGTCTGGTTTGCAACATGCTCTGGAAAATACCCTGCCAGGTTTGTCGCGCCAGCTCATGCTGGAAGGCGTGATGCTACAACTGCTGGGGCATGGTCTGTCATTTGGCCAATGTGGGGAAGAGCGGCGCATATTGCCCCCGCCCGGCGAACAGGATCGGCTGGAGAATGTTCGGCGACGTCTGGCACAACAGCCTGAAAAAGAGTACACGCTCAATGAACTGGCGCAGATGGCCGCGATGAGCACCAGCAGTTTACGCACCAAGTTTCGTCAGGCATATGGTCATTCCGTCTTTGACTACCTGCGCGACTGCCGGCTGGAGCTATCCCGGCGCTATCTGGCGCAAGGATATAGCGTTCAACAGGCCGCCTGGATGTCGGGCTACCAACATGCCACCAACTTTGCGACTGCTTTCCGGCGACGTTACGGTATTGCACCGAGCGATGCGCGCATCGCCAGCTAGTCCTTCCTTTCTTAATCAATGTATTGATCCTCGTTTACGCCAAATATTGCCACTTTGCTTCCCGGTTGGCGTCTTTCCGCTGAGTTCCCATTTTGTCATTGCGCATACGTAAGCTGTCACTGCGCATAGCTATCGCCAGACCAAAAACAGTAATAATTCTTATTTACAATAATAAGGTCTGTGGAGATTCCCATGTTCAGAAAAACGCGGCTGGCGCTGGTGGTTGGCTGTTTCACCAGTGGATTTACTGTGTCGGCACTCGCGCAGGATACGCCATCCTCTTCTTCTCAGGGCGATACGCTAGTCGTGACGTCTCAAACACAACGCGGTGCAACCAAGTTGGAAACGCCCGATATTGAGACTCCTCAGGCCGTTTCTATCATTACGCGCGATCAAATTCAGGAACAAGGGGCGACCAGCGTTCGGCAGGCGGTCGGCTATACACCGGGCGTGTTCAATAATCAGATCGGTGCTTCTAACCGCTTTGATTATATGGTGCTGCGTGGCTTTTCTGACGGCAGTCTGGATAACGTTTATCTCGACGGACTGAAGATGATGGGGGATACCAACTCTCATAGCTCGCTGGTGGTCGATCCCTGGTTTCTTGACAGCATTGAAGTGGTTAGAGGCCCCGCGTCTGTACTCTATGGACGTTCCTCGCCTGGCGGGATTGTGGCGCTGAATTCTCGTCAGCCGTCGTTCGACCGCAGCGGCCAGATCAAACTGTTTGCGGGCAATAATGCGCAGCGTGGCGCAGCATTTGACGTTACCGGTCCGCTGGACGATGACGAGCGGTTTGCGTTCCGTCTGGGCGGAATTGTGCGCGAAGCTGATACGCAGTTCAAAAAGACCAAAGAAGAGCGTTATGCGATCGCACCTAGCCTGCTGTGGCGGATTTCCGACAAGACACGTCTGGAATTAATGGCTTACCTGCAACGCGATCCTGAAGGTGGTAGCCACTCAGGTCTACCGTATGAAGGCACCGTGGTGGCGCATAACGGGCGGAAAATCTCGAACACCTTCTATGAAGGGGAAGAGAATTATGAGAAATATGACCGTAAGCAAAACATGGTGGGATACAACTTTGAGCATGGCTTCGATAGCGGTTGGGCGGTGCGTCAGAAGCTGCGTTACCTGCGCACTAAAGTCCATTTAGATCAGGTCTACGCCTATGGCTGGACGCAGCCGAGCGCGGATACACTGACTCGCTACTACTCCGGTTCCCGTGAATCGCTGTCTGCGTTAACGTTAGATAATCAGCTTGATGGCAATGTGGATACGGGCGCAGTAAATCATCGCCTGCTGGTGGGGATCGACTATCAGCAACGCCATAATGACGTAGACTGGCCGTCTGGCTCCTTCCCGGCAATCGACGCATTTAACCCTGTTTACGGTTCAGGCCCAACCGCAATGTCCAACACGTTGGAAAAACATAAACTGCAACAGACGGGGATCTATCTACAAGATCAAATGAGCTGGGAGCGCTGGCGCTTAACGCTGGGCGGTCGCCACGATCGGGTGAAAGTAACCCACGTTAACCATACCAATGGCACACATAGTGAACTTGATAAAAACAACTTTAGTTCGCGTGCGGCCTTGCTCTATCTGTTTGATAACGGTTTTGCACCGTATGTCAGCTATTCTACGGCCTTTACGCCGACCAGCTTCGCTGATGATAACGGCAACGTGCTGGAGCCGATGAAAGGTAAACAGTGGGAAGCGGGGATGAAGTATCAGCCGGAAGGCTCTCAGGATCAGTACAGTCTGTCGGTCTTCCGTATTAATCAGAAAAATGTCGCCACGAAAGTTCAGCCTAACGATCCTTACCGCTCCGTTGGTGAAATCGAATCGGAAGGGGTAGAGCTGGAGGCGGTGAACCATATTACCGATAATCTGCGTCTGCAAGCGGCTTATACCTATACGGATATTCGCTATAAGAAAAGCAGCGTGGCTGAGCAAGGAAAACGTGCCGTATACGCGCCACGCAATCAGGCCAGCGCCTGGGCCAGCTATGATGTGAAAAGCGGTCCGCTGGATGGCGTGACCATTGGCTCCGGCGTGCGTTACGTGAACGGTGTGACCTCAGATCGCGCCAACACCCATACGCTGCCTTCCTATACGCTGGTGGATATGGCGGTAGGATACGACCTCTCGAAAGTGGGTCTGAAAGGGCTGAGTGCGCAGCTTAACGTCAACAACCTGACCGATAAACGCTATGTAGCGGCCTGTAACTCACTGGAGTTCTGTTACTTCGGAGCAGAGCGCAGCGTAGTCGGCAGCGTTTCTTATTCGTTCTGATCGTGTGTTTGTGGCGATAAAATGAAAAAGCCGGGGGAACCCGGCTTTTTCACATAATAACTAGCGAACGGTTAATACAGGCCAATCACTTTCCACCACAATAGACCCGCTCCCATAAAGATCGCCTGATTCACCAGACTGACGACAAAGCCAGTGCGCCACCAGACGGCAGTGGGCACGTAGCCAGCACCGAACAGAATGGGGCCGCGAGCATGAGTATATTGCGTCAGCGAGCAGTACAGGCTACTGGTAAATGCCAGCATGAACGCCATCGGCACTGCTGGAATGTTCAGGTTGATCCCGACACCGAGGAACACCGCAAAAAGTGCGGCGATCTGCGCATTGCCGCTAGCGAAGAAATAGTGGGTGTAGAAATAGGCCGCATTCAGCAGTAGCAGCACCAATACCCAGCTTGTTCCCTGCATCAAATGGCCAATGTTGCTGCCGATGAGATCGCCGAACCAGTTAGTGAAGCCAAGCTTTTTCAACTGGTTTGCCATCATCAGCAGGGCAGCAAACCAAATCAGCGTATCCCAGGCACCTTTCTCGCTCTTCACGTCTTCCCAGCTGAGTACGCCAGTTAACAGCAGAAAGGAAAGTCCGACGAATGAGGCGGTTGTTGCATCCACACCTAAGCGGTCGCCAAAAATCCACAGTACCAGCAGCAGGATAACGGTGAAGGCCATGAGCCACTCACCACGGCTCATGCTACCCATCTTTTCCAACTCTGCGACGGCCAGCTTTGGCGCATTCGGCGTATGGCGAATTTCCGGTTTGGTCAGCCAATAGACGAGCAGCGGAACCACCGCCAGAGAGATTAGGCAGGGGACGAGCGCCGCCAGAAACCAGCTTCCCCAGGTAATGGTAACGCCTGCGTTGGCCGCGAGCTTCACCGCCAGCAGGTTGCCGGTGTAGGCGGTCATAAACAGCGCCGCCGTCACGTCGTTAACGTTACCGATACAGGTAATCAGGAAGGTCCCAATCTTACTGCGCGACGCGTCTTCCGGCTTGGAATCAAAGCTACGCGACAGCGAATCGGCAATCGGATAAATAATCCCGCCGCAGCGTGCGGTGTTGCTCGGCATCGCGGGAGAAAGCACCAGATCGGCAAAGGCCAGACCGTAAGCTAGTCCGAGAGTCCGTTTTCCTAGCAGACGGATCATCTGCAAGGCGATACGGCGACCCAGCCCCGTTTTGATAAAGCCGCGTGCGATCATGAAGGCGACAACAATCAGCCAGATCAGCGAGCTGTTCAGATCGCTGAGAGCCGTTTGTATCGCGCCGCTGGCCGTTTTATCTCCCGCGGCGTACGTCAGGGCAAAGAGCGTAATACTGATAATACCGATCGCGCCAATTGGGAGAACGTTAGCAACAATACAAACGATTGTAGCCACGAAGATGACGGCAGAGTGCCAGGCGGCGGGGTTTAAGCCTGTTGGGGGTTCCATTTGCCAAAAAAAAGCGGCGATGGCAAGAATAACGATCAGTGGGAACCAGTTTAGTCCATACGAGGTTTTGGTCTTCATCCATTTTCCTTACTAAAAAGTCAGAAGGATTGTAGGGCATACGCTAACGTACTCAATTTGCTAAATATTAAGCATGCTTAAAGTTTTCTAAGCATATAACCCATAAGAGTTATAGAGATAAAAAGAGCATAGCGTTAACCGGAAAAGACGTGAGGTGAAATTGTCGGCTTATTGATTTGGATTCTGTTTTTTAAATATTGTGAGTTAATTAACTTTAATCATTAATTGATGTTACGTGATTTTTCTCTGACGCGGGTTGCCTCGCAGTACCGCCCGCCAACATCTGGTAAGATGGTTGTTCATTACCTCATCAATACACCGTATTCACCAATACTGTGTATTTCCCAACACATGATTTAACTGGAGGCGCGGACTTTTTGTTAACACTGCTGAATCTCCTCTCTGCGATTGCGTTACTGGTGTGGGGCACTCACATTGTGCGTACCGGTATCATGCGGGTTTATGGCACCCAGTTACGACGGGTTCTCAGCGATAGCGTTGAGAAAAAACCGTTGGCTTTTATGGCCGGGATTGGCGTAACCGCGCTGGTGCAGAGCAGCAATGCGACTGCTTTGCTGACCACCTCTTTTGTCTCACAGGGGCTGGTGGCATTAACCCCTGCGCTGGTAATTATTCTTGGGGCGGATGTCGGTACGGCACTGATGGTGCGAATTCTGACGTTCGATCTGTCCTGGCTTTCTCCGCTGCTGATTTTTTTTGGCGTGGTATTTTTCCTCAGCCGTAAACAAATGCGAGTCGGCCAGATTGGTCGCGTGGCGATTGGACTGGGGCTGATTTTGCTGGCGCTGGAAATGATTGTCGTTGCTGCGGCTCCGATCACACAAACATCGGGCGTGAAGGTACTGTTTTCGTCATTGACGGGCGACGTCATGCTGGACGCCCTGGCTGGCGCGCTGTTTGCGGTGATTACCTATTCCAGCCTGGCGGCGGTGCTGTTGACGGCAACCTTGACGGCAAGTGGCGTGATCTCGCTGGAAGTGGCGATGTGTCTGGTCATCGGTGCCAATCTGGGTAGCGGATTACTGACGATGATGAGCACCTCGACGCAGAATGCGGCAGGCCGACGCGTGGCGCTCGGCAGTATGCTGTTCAAGCTCATAGGCTGTTTGGTCGTGCTGCCTCTGGTTGAGCCGCTTTCGCGCTGGCTGACGCGCATTCCGTTAAGCGCTGAAGAGTTGGTGATCTACTTCCACCTGTTCTACAACCTGATTCGTTGCCTGCTGCTGATTCCGCTTACCGGCGTGGTGGCGCGCCTGTCGTGCGCGATGATTGCTGACTCGCCGCAGGTTGATCTCCAGATGAAGCCTCGTCATCTGGATACCAGTTCACTGGATACCCCTGCGCTGGCGCTAACCAATGCCGCGCGAGAAACGCTGCGAATTGGCGATGTGCTGGAGCAGATGCTGCGTTTGTACCGTGAAGTCTTGCAGGGCGACCATATGCAGCGGCGGGAGATTCGTCGGCTTGATGATGATGTTGATATCCTTTATACCGCGATTAAGCTCTATCTGGCGCAGATTCAGAAAGACGGGTTGGATGAACGGGATTCTCGGCGCTGGGCAGAAGTTATCGAAGTGGCGCTGAATCTGGAACAAGCGGGAGATATTATCGAACGCATGGCTGATGACATTGCCAATCATTCATCCGGTGTACGCATGGCGTTTTCCGCACAGGGACTGGAAGAGTTGAATCAACTGCATGAACAGTTGCTGGCGAATCTGCGTCTGGGGCTGTCGGTCTTCCTGTCAGAGGACGTCACCAGTGCGAAACGTTTGCGCCGTGCTAAACACCGCTTCCGCATTATGAACCGCCGCTATGCCCATGCGCATGTCGATCGCTTACATCAGCACAACGTACAGAGTCTGGAAACCAGTTCGCTCCATTTGAGCTTACTCGGAGACATGAACCGACTGAATTCCCTGTTCTGTGCGGTGGCGTACAACGTCTTGATTGTGCAGCAGGATGGGGACGAAGATCGCGAAGAATCACCGTTAACATTGTGACTCCTTTGGTGGAAGGTGATAGTCATCTTTATGCGGACTAAGAGACCGTTTCGTGCGCCATAATACTGCCATTTTCATGCTACCTCGTAGCACGCGCCCGACACGGGGCGGTTCAATCGCCGCTCGCCCCGTGACCCTAGGCTTACGGCGGAAATTATGCCGCTGACGCGGTTCCATCGGTGTTCGTGACCGCTAGTCGAGCCGCCAGTGACGCGTTCCATACGCGGCACTGGCTTTCGCGACGTCCTGTCGCTCACTCGGCGGCCAAGCCCACCGATGCATAATTTTTACGCCAGATAGGGGCAAAATCCGCGCTCACATAAAATGTGACTAAGAGACAGCGAATTTACTCGAATAGGCTACGGTGCAGTGTCTGTACCACTCGCTCGGCATCGTCACCGGGTACGAGGAAGCACAGGTTGTTGCTGCTGGCGCCGTAGCAGATCAGGCGAATGCGGAAAGGTTCCAGCACGCCAAACACTTCTTTCCCTACGCCACAGGCCTGAGACAGCTTGTTGCCGATCAGCGCAACCAGCGACAAATTCTCTTCAACCTCAACCCGACACAGCGATGACAGCTCGGTCAGCAAGGCGCTGGACAGCAGACTGCCGCCCGTTGAGGTGGAGCCGGTCGTATCGAGCGTCAGCGCCACGTTGACTTCTGATGTGGTGATCAGGTCAACGGAGATATTGTGACGGGCCAAAATGCTGAAAACTTCGACCAAAAAGCCGCGTGCGTGCAGCATGTTCAGGCTGTATAGCGTGAGCAGCGTTTGCTTACGACGTAGCGCCAGCGCGCGGAACAGCGGCGGGTTTTCGGTTTTATTGCACACCAGCGTACCGCCAGCAGCCGGATCTTTGCTGGAGCCGACGAACACCGGAATGTCGCTGCGAACCGCAGGTAACAGCGTGGCTGGGTGCAGGACTTTCGCGCCAAATGTTGCCATTTCAGCGGCTTCTTCAAACATGATTTGATCGATGCGTTTTGCCGTCGGTACCACGCGTGGGTCGGTGGTGTAGATACCAGGAACGTCGGTCCAGATATCAATCCGGCTGACGTTAAGCGCTTCGCCCAGCAGTGCCGCCGTATAATCGCTACCGCCACGACCCAGCGTGGTCGTGCGGCCTTTTGCTTCGCTGCCGATAAAGCCCTGAGTAATCACCAGACCTTGTTCAAGGCGCGGCTGCAACTGGCTACGAGTTAGCTCGCCCAGCACGCTGCAATCCGGCTGTGCACGGCCAAAGTGATCGTCGGTACGCATGATTTTGCGCACATCAAACCACTCTGCAACGACATTACGCTGACGCAAAATTTCGACAAACAGCAGGGTAGACATCAGTTCGCCATGGCTGACCAGTTCGTCGGTCAGGGCGTTAGACGTGGCGAGCGCGGCGGCTTCAGACAGCGTGGTAACATTGTCCAGCATGCGATCAATCTCATCGCGAATAACGCTTTGATTGGTCAGCTTATCGATGATGGCGTATTGAATTTGGCGAATTTTCGCCAGATGTTCGGCGCGCGTTTCCGGCGTTTGACCTTCCGCGAGTGCGACCAATAAATTGGTAATGCCAGCCGATGCCGACAGCACCACAACGCGTACATTTGGATTCGATAACACCACATCGGCGCTGCGGTTCATAGCGTCAAAGTCCGCCACGCTGGTGCCGCCAAATTTGGCAATAACGGTAGAGTTCGCGTTTGCGGATACTTCAGTTGCAGACATGTCAAAAAACCTCGTGTCAGGGGTAGGCTGTTTTTCAGTAAACAGCATTCCATTAATCAACCTTGGCACAGGGGGAGAGCAGAAGTAGGGGGCAGGCGTAGAAAATGACTACGATACACCCAGAAGCGCTCCACCTTGCTGAATGTCCATCAGGACGAATTCGGTGACAACCCAGAGGATTCAGCCTCTGTAGTCGATAGGGTGAAAGCCGTATTTCACCGCATCTCGGCGTCGCTCCCCCTCGGATATCATCAGCGGATTACGGTTCCTCCGATATCTTACCTGGGCGACGCGCCTCTTCTGGCTTGCACACCGAGTGTGCAAGTACGGTGTTAGAAATAACGGGTTATGCGGTTTCTGTCAATAAACAATCTGCCAGTAACTACAGGGCATGAACCGCTTTTAGCAAGAAAAGGGATCTCAATTGGGATTTTAAGGGATACAATCGATTCAGTCACTTTGAACTCATGCTTAGAGAGAAAGTCGCATTATGAAAAATATCAATCCAAGCCAAACTGCCGCCTGGCAGGCATTACAAACCCATTTTGACGCGCTGAAAGACGTGCAAATCAGCGAGCTGTTTGCACAAGATAGCGACCGTTTCGCGCATTTTTCCGCAACGTTCGACGATCAGATGCTGGTAGATTACTCCAAAAACCGCATCACCGCCGAAACCATGGAAAAACTGCACGCGCTGGCGCGGGAAACTGACCTGTCTGCGGCGATTCACGCCATGTTTGCTGGCGAGAAAATCAACCGCACGGAAGATCGCGCCGTTCTGCACGTTGCTCTGCGTAACCGCAGTAACACGCCGATTCTGGTAGATGGCAAAGATGTGATGCCGGAAGTCAACGCGGTGTTGGCGAAGATGAAAGATTTCAGCGAACGCGTGATCGGCGGCGAGTGGAAAGGCTATACCGGAAAAACGATTACCGACGTGGTTAACATCGGTATCGGCGGTTCCGATCTGGGGCCGTTCATGGTAACGGAAGCGCTGAACCCTTATAAGAACCACCTCAATATGCACTTTGTCTCCAACGTTGACGGCACGCATATTGCTGAAACGTTGAAGCCGCTGAACCCAGAAACCACGCTGTTCCTGGTTGCCTCTAAAACCTTCACCACGCAGGAAACTATGACCAACGCGCACAGCGCGCGCGACTGGTTCCTGAAAACGGCGCAGGACGAGAAACACGTTGCCAAGCACTTTGCTGCGTTGTCCACCAACGCGAAAGCCGTCGGCGAATTTGGTATTGATATCAACAACATGTTCGAATTCTGGGATTGGGTCGGCGGACGCTACTCCCTGTGGTCGGCGATTGGGTTGTCGATCATTCTCTCTCTGGGCTTTGAGAATTTTGAAAAGCTGCTCAGCGGCGCGCATGCGATGGACAAGCACTTTGCTTCCACCCCTGCGGAGAAAAACCTGCCCGTGCTGTTGGCGCTGATCGGCATTTGGTACAACAATTTCTTCGGTGCAGAAACCGAAGCGATTCTGCCGTATGACCAATACATGCACCGCTTTGCTGCCTATTTTCAGCAAGGGAATATGGAATCTAACGGGAAATCAGCCGATCGCAACGGTAATCCGGTAGATTATCAGACTGGGCCGATTATCTGGGGTGAGCCGGGCACGAATGGCCAGCACGCCTTCTACCAGTTGATTCATCAGGGCACCAAGCTGGTCCCGTGTGATTTCATTGCACCGGCCGTTAGCCATAACCCATTGAGCGATCACCATAGCAAGCTGCTGTCGAACTTCTTTGCACAGACCGAAGCTCTGGCGTTTGGTAAGAGCCGTGAGGTTGTTGAAGCCGAGTTTGCGGCGGCAGGCAAAAGTGCCAAAGAGGTGGAACATGTCGCGCCGTTTAAAGTATTTGAAGGCAACCGCCCGACTAACTCCATCCTGCTGCGCGACATTACGCCATACAGCCTAGGCGCGCTGATCGCACTGTATGAGCACAAGATCTTTACTCAGGGCGCGATCCTGAACATCTTCACGTTCGATCAGTGGGGCGTGGAGTTAGGTAAGCAACTGGCAAACCGTATTCTGCCAGAGCTGGAAAATGACAGTACGATCGACAGCCATGACAGTTCCACCAACGGGCTGATCAACCGCTTCAAAGCGTGGCGTAACTAATCGGGCCTGTGCCCTTTGGTTTTTCAATCGCAAGGAGGAAGACATGCAGGTTCGTATTTTGTTAGGTCTATCAGCGGCAGTTTTACTGGCGGGATGTAGTAGCAGCAGTCAACTTAGCGCGGCTGGGCAGGCCGTGACGTTCACGGATACCAAGCCAGGAAGCGAATGTCAGCTGTTGGGGCAAGTTAGTGGTAGTCAGTCTAACTGGCTGGCGGGTAACCATAGCGACGGCAGTGCTATGCGCGGTGCAGCAAACGATCTGCGTAATAAAGCGGCGGCGATGGGCGGTAATACTATTTATGGTGCAACCAGCCCGAGTGAAACCTTCTGGTCAAGCTTTGCGCCGCTAGACAGCAAGATGACCGGCAGCGTTTACAAATGTCCTTAAGCTAAAGAAAAACCGGGTGAGAGTGGGGGAAACCTGCTCTCACCTTATTTTTACCCACCCAGTGTTATAGCTCAGCGTCGTCCTGATGCTGCTTCATCCCTAAATCCAGCGGCGTTTTGCTGGCTTCGCCCCCGATTTCCCGCGCCAGACGTGGCACCAGATAGCCGGATACCTTCTTCATTAGCGCTTTGACTAAGACGCGAGCTTCATTGTCATCCACCAGAAAATGGGCAGCACCCTGGACTTTATCCAGTACGTGCAGGTAATAAGGCAGAATACCCGCATCAAATAATGCATTACTGAGCCGAGCCAGCGTCTCTGCGCTGTCATTCACGCCACGCAGCAGCACGCTTTGATTGAGCAATGTCACGCCTGCGCGGCGCAAACGCGCCATACTTTGTGTTAAATCAGGATCAATTTCCTGCGGGTGGTTAATATGCGTCACCAGCAGCACCTGAAGTGAACTGCGGGACAGACGATCGCACAGAACGTCGGTAATGCGTGCGGGGATCACCACAGGCAAGCGGCTGTGAATACGCAGGCGTTTCAGATGTGGGATGTGTTCCAGCTCGGTGATCAGCCAGTCCAGTTCGTGGTCTTTGGCCATCAGCGGGTCGCCGCCGGAAAAAATGATCTCATCCAGCTCAGGGTGTTGGCGGATATAATCCAGCGCCTGACGCCAGTTTGCCTTGTTACCCTGATTATCCTGATACGGGAAATGGCGGCGAAAGCAGTAGCGACAGTTTACCGCGCAGCCGCCTTTAACCAGCAGCAGGGCGCGGTTGTGATATTTGTGCAGTAGCCCCGGTACGACGCTGTGTTGCTCATCAAGTGGATCATGCGTGAAACCCGGAGTGACGATAAACTCCTCGCGGGCGGTCAATACTTGTAGCAATAACGGATCGTCAGGATTACCTTTTTGCATACGGGCGGCGAATGCGCGTGGTACTCGCAGAGCAAAAAGCCTACGTGCATCATTGCCTTGCCGGAGTTTTGCGTGATCGTTCAGTGCCAAAAGTTGCAGTAATTCATCAGGATCGGTAATTACGTCTGCAAGTTGCTGCAACCAATCTTCTCTGGAAGGTATATTTAGGGTTACAATGTGTGCCATTTTTTTGGCTTCGTACCAGTATTAAAATTGTAGAGGGCCTTTATGGCGACTTATTCTAGCAACGATTTCCGTTCCGGTCTTAAAATCATATTCGAAAGCGAGCCGTATGCTATCGAATCCAGTGAATTTGTGAAGCCGGGTAAAGGCCAGGCTTTTGCTCGTGTAAAAATGCGTCGCCTGTTGACGGGCTCTCGCGTTGAAAAAACCTTCAAGTCTACCGACTCAGTCGAAGGTGCAGACGTAGTAGATACCAACATGAACTACCTGTATAACGACGGTGAGTTCTACCACTTCATGCACCCTGAGACGTTTGAACAGCATCAGGTTGAAGAGAAGACCGTTGGTGATTCTGCAAAATGGCTACAAGACAACGCAGAATGTATCGTTACGCTGTGGGATGGTCGCCCGATCACCGTTCTGCCGCCGAATTTCATCGAAGCTGAAATTACCGATACCGATCCAGGTCTGAAAGGCGATACCGCAGGAACCGGTGGTAAGCCAGCAACACTGAGCACCGGTGCCGTGGTTAAAGTGCCATTGTTTGTACAGATCGGCGAAGTGGTCAGAGTTGACACGCGTTCTGGCGAATACGTTTCACGCGTTAAGTAATTAATGCGAAAAAAGCCGACCTTCTGTGAAGGCGGCTTTTTTAATTCATATTTTCCTCTCTAAAGTTCCCCGTTGCTTTGCTCTTCATCCGAAAAAACCTCCACAAGAATCAAAATTGGCTACGCTTAAAAAGCAGTCCTTTCGTACCGTTGAAATCCTATTCTCATAAAGAAGGAACCGAGTATGTTGAAGAAAGCATTTGTTGCCATTTTCTCTCTGGTTATTCTCTCCGCAGTGGTTGGGTGTAATACCACCCGAGGTGTTGGGGAAGATGTTGAAGCGGGTGGGAAGGCCATTCAGCGCAGCGCCCAATAGCCTATACCCGTTATACTTCACGCTGCATGTGTGTTGGCTTTGTTACTCGGCCCATCCGTGGGCCTCGCCCCTTAGGGCCGCTGTGAACAGCGTTCAAATCTGCTCCCAGCAGATTTGTCGCTCACCCCAGTCACTTACTGATGTAAGCTCCTGGGGATTAATGGACCTCATAAATGAGGTCCACCCTTCGGGCCAGCGCTAGCGCTGTTCAAATCGGTCTGGAACCGATTTGTCACGGCGTCGCTGCCTGCATGCAACTCGAATTATCTAGGGTATGATTTAGGAAATAAGTCGTAATAACTTTTCCGAGTGGAAGAAAATGCCGTGATGGCGTTTTCTTCCCCGCGGCGAGATAATGTGAAAGTGGATCACTCGGAGAAGTAATAATGTCGCCTCTTTTCATTACTGTCGGCATGCTGACGTTGAGCAATATATTTATGACGTTCGCTTGGTACGGGCATTTGCGCTATTTCAGCGGCCGAACCTGGATAATTGCTGCGTTGATCAGTTGGGGGATCGCATTATTTGAATACCTCTTACAGGTACCTGCAAATAGGATTGGTTATCAGGTAGCCTCTGCCGGTCAATTGAAAATATTGCAGGAAGTGATCAGCCTTTCCGTATTTATCCCTTTCTCCATATACATTTTAAAAGAGCCGTTCCGCACCGATTATATTTGGGCGGGGTTATGCCTGCTGGGCGCGGTTTTCTTTATGTTCCGCGATAAGATTATGGGATAACGCACCGTTTCATTTTCGTATTACGATCAGGTTACTGATTGACCCAAATGAGCGCCTCTGTCGGGAAGCTGTAGCGTTTGGCTGTGGCTACCAGTTTGTCGCGTGTCGCTGCATCTAACGTTGGCGTGCGTGAGAGAATCCACAGGTAGTCACGGTTTGGTCCGCAAATCAGGGCGTAGCGGTAGTCGTCATCCAGTTCAATAATGTTATAACCACCATAGAACGGCCCGAAGAACGACACTTTTAGCGCCCCGCGCTGAGGTGACCCCGTGAAATATGCCTTCCCGATACTTTCTTTCCATTCCTGTTTTTCGACGTTAAAGCCCCGATTGATAACCTTGATCCCGCCGTCATCCCGCGGGCTGTAAGTTGCAGTAACGCGCTCCAGATTGCGCTCAAAGCGGTGATCGAGGCGGGCGATCTCATGCCAAGTACCGAGGTAACGATTGACGTCAAAATTTTCCACGACGGTGACGTTATCGGGGGGCATTACGCTACAGGCGACGGAAACGAGTGCCACTAGCGCGGCAATGCATGCTTTCCCGCATCGTCTGATTTTGAAGATAAGAGGTTTGAGGAAAGTGGTGTTAAAGCGAATAGCGCTAAAGGGCATCATATTGACGTCTCATCGTTTTTTATCTCTGTTCCAGTGTAGACGATGGGCGTAAGCAGGTGGAGAAATATACGGCCTGTATTACACAGGCCGTTAAGTACTCGTCATACTTCAAGTTGCATGTGCGTTGGCTTCGTTCAGTCACCCGAATCACTTACTGGAGTAAGCTCATCGGGACTCCTTCCCTTGCCGCCTTCCTGAAACTCGAATTATTTAGAGTATGTAGTGTTACATTTACAGCGTGACGACACCGATGACGGTGACGACGGTTAGGATTGCCGCCAGACCATAGAACACCCATTTCCCGGCAGGAACGTGGATTTTCAGGTCATGCATCGCGTGGTGAATACGGTGCAGGCCACACCAGAGCGGTAACACAATCATCAGCAGTAAAAATACGCGGCCGATAAAGCTCTGGCTGAACGCGGCGATACGCTCATAGGTTAACGCGTCTGGGAACAACCCCAGAGGCAGCATCACACCGACCAGCAGGATGATTACTGGAGCGAAGAACGCGCTCCACATCCCACCAGCACCGAACAGGCCCCAGAAAGGAGGTTCGTCGGAACGTTTTGGCGTTGGGTTAATCACGTTATTTCTCCTGTTCAGAATAGTAAGGCGATCGCCAGAACGGCTACGGTTACCACCACGGTGACAGCCCAAAGCCCTTTAATAATTGGCTCCGGCCCCATTTTTTCGTCTTTAATGACGATGATGCTTGCCTTCGGTGCCAGCTCAAACCAGGTTTTGGTGTGCAGCGCAGCAGCCAGCAGAGCCACGATATTAATCAGCAGTACCAGCGGGTTTTGCAGGAAGCTGACGAAGTTTGCCCAGCCTTCAGGCCCGTTTTTCAGTGCGAAAACGCCGCACATCAAAACGATGCTAAACCAGACGGCAGGAACGGCAGTCCCTTCACGCAACATATAAAAGCGGTAGAACCCCAGCTTTTTCCACCAGGTCGGTGACATGCCGCGAACATACGCTTTACGTTTAGTTGTCATCCTTGTCCCTCCTTATTGTGGTTTCAGCATGGCGATCATGAAGTCTTTCGCGCTTTCGACTTTGCCTTGCTGGATGGCAGCGGCAGGGTCGACGTGCTTCGGACACACTTCTGAGCAGTAGCCCACAAACGTACAGGACCAGACGCCGTTATTACCGTTCAACTGCGCCATACGCTCTTTCTTGCCGTGATCGCGATTGTCCAGGTTATAACGGTGCGCCAGCGTAATCGCAGCCGGGCCGATGAACTCAGGGTTCAGGCCGAACTGCGGACACGCTGCATAGCACAGACCACAGTTAATACAGCCGGAGAACTGGTGATACTTCGCCATTTGCGCAGGTGTCTGCTTATTCGGGCCGTCAGCAGGTTTACGATCGTTTCCGATGATATATGGCTTGATAGCCTCCAGACTCTCGATGAAGTGGGTCATGTCGACCACCAAATCGCGCTCAATAGGGAAGTTGCCCAGCGCTTCGACCTTTAGACCGTTCGTGTATTCACGCAGAAAGGTTTTACAGGCCAATTTGGGGACCTTATTCACCATCATGCCGCAGGAGCCACAGATTGCCATACGGCAGGACCAGCGGTAAGAGAGGTCCGGTGCCAGGTTATCTTTGATATAACCCAGCGCATCCAGCAGGGAAGTCTGCGTGTTGTACGGGACGTCGAATGTCTCAAAATACGGTTCGCTGTCCTGTTCAGGGTTATAGCGCATGACTTCCATTTTCAGGGTTTTGATCATCTCAGCCATTCGCCTGCTCCTTCTTACTTGCTTCCTGAGCATCGCCTTCTGCACCGTATACGCGTTTGGCCGGTGGCAGTTTGGTAATCTTCACATCGCTATACTCCAGACGAGGTGCACCTTCCGGGTTATAGAACGCCAGCGTATGCTTCAGGAAGTTAACGTCATCACGCTCGGTGCAACCGTCATCCAGACGCTGATGCGCGCCGCGGGATTCTTTACGGTTGATTGCCGAGTGCGCCATACATTCCGCAACATCCAGGCTGTGACCCAGTTCAACGGTGTATAGCAGATCGGTGTTGAACACGCTGGAGCGGTCGGTGATTTTCACGCGTTTAAAGCGTTCTTTCAGCTCCGCCATCTTATCGACGGTTTTCTGCATCAGGTCGGTGGTGCGGTAAATACCACAGCCTTCTTCCATCGATATGCCCATTTCGTCACGGATTTTCGCCCAGCTTTCGGTGCCTTCCTGATTCATCAGGTCATGCAGACGCTGTTCGATATCGCGCGTTTGTGCGTCCAGCGCTGTACCGTTGGCTGGTGCTGCCGCCTGTGAACGTTGTACGGCATGCTCACCTGCGACGCGCCCGAAGACCACCAGTTCGGCCAGCGAGTTGGAACCAAGGCGGTTCGCACCGTGCAGGCCAACAGAAGAACATTCGCCGACGGCAAACAGGCCTTTGATGCGGGTTTCGCAATTCTGATCGGTTTCAATGCCGCCCATCGTATAGTGTGCGGTAGGACGGATAGGAATCGGCTCCTTCACGGGATCGACGCCGACATAGGCTTTTGCCAGTTCGCAGATGAACGGCAGACGTTCCAGAAGCTTCTTCTCGCCGAGGTGGCGCAAATCGAGATAAACCACATCGCCCAACGGGGTTGAGACGGTGCGGCCTGCGCGCCATTCGTGCCAGAATGCTTGCGATACTTTATCGCGCGGCCCCAGCTCCATGTATTTGTTTTTCGGTTCGCCCAGTGGCGTTTCCGGACCCATGCCGTAGTCTTGCAGGTAACGGTAGCCGTCTTTGTTGACCATGATGCCGCCTTCGCCGCGACAGCCTTCGGTCATCAGGATACCGGAGCCGGGTAAACCGGTCGGGTGATATTGAACGAATTCCATATCACGCAGCGGTACGCCGTGGCGGAACGCCATGCCCATACCGTCGCCCGTGACGATACCGCCATTGGTGTTATAACGGTACACGCGTCCTGCACCGCCAGTCGCCAGTACTACCGCGTTAGCACGGATCTGAATCAGCGAGCCTTCCATCATGTTGATGGCAACGAGACCGCGTGCCTGGCCGTCATCGACCAGTACGTCGAGGACAAAATGCTCATCAAAACGTTGGATTTGTGGATATTTAAGGGACGTTTGGAACAGCGTATGCAACATGTGGAAGCCGGTTTTATCGGCGGCAAACCAAGTGCGTTCGATCTTCATCCCGCCAAAGCGACGAACGTTGACAGAACCATCGGGTTTACGGCTCCAAGGGCAGCCCCACTGTTCCAGTTGAATCATCTCTTCCGGACAGTGTTTGACGAAGTGCTCAACAACGTCTTGTTCACACAGCCAGTCGCCACCAGATACGGTGTCGTTGAAGTGATAATCAAAGCTATCGTGTTCCTGAGTCACCGCTGCCGATCCACCTTCTGCCGCCACGGTATGGCTACGCATTGGGTAGACTTTTGAGATCAGCGCTATTTTCAGTTGAGGGTTAGCTTCCGCGGCAGCTATTGCTGCTCGTAGGCCAGCACCCCCGGCCCCGATAATGGCCAAATCAGCATTAAAGGTTTGCAATGCATTCCTCCAGTTACTTAAGTTAATTAAGTTAAAATAAAAAAATAATATCTATTCATTTCTGTCTTTATATCCGAGCTTAATATCAAACCCGATTAAAATTGTGTGATAGACATATAAAGAATAGATAAACCTATAATTTTTGTGTGGGAATGATTATACCGAATTATAGGTAGGCGAAATTTGATGTGATCCTGCATTTTGTGGTTTTTTCAGCAAGTACCGTATTTATTGATAAAAACGTGATCGGAAGGCTTATTTACAGAGAAACGATGCTTTTATTTCTTTAATAACCCTTTTGAGAGGGATATAAGAAAATGATTCACTGGATATAATTTATGGATGCTCTCTTTTCGCCGTCTTTGAAAGGATAGGACACGCCTTGTGGAAAAGCACATCTGGCTTTTTTCCGCTGGAAATTTGGGCTGATGCGGGTAGACTGCACCCCCTGTTTGACTTTGGAGTAAGAACCATGAGCGAGACGACAAGTTGGCAACCTAGTGCTTCTGTCGCTAATTTGTTGAAACGAGCGTCGATAGTTGCCGCTGTCCGACGTTTCTTCACCGATCGTGGAGTGCTGGAAGTCGAAACGCCAGCGATGAGTCAGGCGACGGTAACGGATGTTTTCTTATACCCATTCCAAACCCGCTTCGTTGGCCCCGGTGCTGCGGATGGCATGACGCTGTATTTGATGACTAGTCCGGAATACCACATGAAGCGTCTGCTGGCTGCTGGTAGCGGGCCGATCTTCCAACTGTGTCGCAGTTTCCGCAACGAAGAATCAGGCCGACACCACAACCCAGAATTCACCATGCTGGAATGGTATCGCCCTCACTATGATATGTATCGTCTGATGAATGAGGTCGATGACCTGTTACAGCAGGTGCTAGATTGTGAAAGCGCGGAAATGCTTTCCTATCAGCAGGCATTTTTACGCCATCTGGAAATTGATCCTCTTTCTGTCGATAAAGCGCAACTGCGCGAAGCGGCAGAAAAACTCGGGCTGGGCGATATCGCCTGCCGTGAAGACGATCGCGATTCGCTGGTGCAGATGCTGTTTACTTTCGGCGTTGAGCCGAACATCGGGCGCGACAAGCCAGCATTTGTCTACCACTTCCCAGCCACGCAAGCCTCTCTGGCAGAGATCAGCTCGGAAGACCATCGCGTTGCCGAGCGTTTTGAAGTCTATTTCAAAGGGATTGAGCTGGCGAATGGCTTCCGCGAATTGACCGATGCCGATGAGCAGCGTCAGCGTTTCGAGCAGGATAACCGTAAGCGTGCCGCGCGTGGCCTGTCACAGCAGCCGATTGATGAAAACCTGCTGGCGGCGTTGAAACACGGTCTGCCTGAGTGTGCCGGTGTGGCGTTAGGTGTGGATCGTTTGATCATGCTGGCGCTGAATGCCGAGAAGCTGAGTGACGTGATTGCGTTCTCCGTAGAGCGCGCGTAACCCGTCTGATATAGGGCGGTGCCACATCTGGCCGCCGCCCATTTTCCTCTCTTATAAGCTGCCCGGCGTTCGCTGCCGTGGCGTCAGCGTTTTTCCACTGCGCGACAGATTGTCCATTTTCACCTGGAACGGTGGGAAAGGAAGCTCGAGATTGTGCTTGCGGTAGTTTTCCAGAATCAGCTGGTGCAGTTCATGGCGCAGCGGCATTCGGTGCCCCATTTCGGCGGCGAAAACGCGCAGCTCGAAAATCTGAATCCCCTGTTGGAGGTCGACGAGGAAGGCTTCTGGCTCTGGCGTATCCAGAATCAGCGAACAACGCTTCACCGCATCCATGAGCAATTCTGTGACTTCCTGACTGTTCGCATTCGCCGGAGCAGGCACCGTCATGACGACACGGGTGACTGAATCTGACAGCGACCAGTTGATAAACTGTTCGGTGATAAACGCCTTGTTCGGAACGATAATCTCTTTGCGATCCCAGTCGGAAATGGTGGTGGCGCGGGTATTAATACGCATGACGCTACCCGTGAGATCGCGGATTGTGACGGTATCGCCGATGCGGATCGGTTTCTCGAACAGGATGATCAGGCCGGAGATAAAGTTGGCGAAGATCTCCTGCAAACCAAACCCAAGCCCTACACCCAGCGCAGCAACCAGCCATTGCAGTTTCGACCATTCGATCCCGATGAGTGAGAATCCCATCAGGCAGCCGATCAGCATCAGAATATATTTGCTGATGGTGGTAATGGCGTAGCCGCTGCCCGGCGACAGATCCAGATGTTGCAGGATCGCCAGCTCCAGCAGGGCGGGCAGGTTACGCACCAGCTGCGCGGTAACAATGAAAATCAGAATAGCGATGAGCACGGACCCCAGCGTAATCGCCTGCACGCTCTCCACGCCTTTGACCGTGCTAGAGACATCCCACAGGCTGATATTCTCCAGAAACGCGAAGGCTGAATGAATCTCTGACCACAATGCGATCACGGAAACCAGTGCGATCAACGTCAGAATGGATCGTACCAACTGCAAGGATTTGGCGCTGATGGCATCCAGATCGACGACGGGTTCTTCCACGGCTTCCGAGCTGCTTTCATGGGATGACGCAGACTGCGGATCTTCTTCACCTTTGGCACGCTGCGCCAGAATTTCCGAACGTCGTTGCTTGGCGCGATCGAAGGCGATGCGACGCCGCTGAATCAGCATCCAGCGGCGAATAATGTGGTAAATCACCAACAGGAAAAACCAGATGGAGACAGAGGTTTCCAATCGCGCTAACAGCGCCTGTGCTGTCGCCAGATAGCCGATGCAGGAGGCCAGCGCGGCAACGAGCGGTACGCCGATCAGGATGTTCCACATCGCGCGGTTAACGGAGTTCTCTCCCGACCCTTCTTTATCCAGATACAGCGGAATACCGGCGCGTTTTAACCCAGCCGTGACCAGACTCAACGCCATACAGAGAAGAATGAAGCAGAGCCGCCCCAGCGTGCTGGAGAATTCGCGATCGTTGAGCTTATCGAAGGTAATCAGCGCCATAATCAGCGGCACGATAAAGGCGATGGAGAGGCGATAATAGCGCATCGCTCTGGCTACGTGCTCTGGCGACCAGCGGAAGTGAACAATAAACAGCCCCTGCGGGTGCGAGAACGAGGCGCTGATCATCACCAGCCACATTAACGGTACGGTGGCGGTGACGCTGTCGCCGATGGCGACAGCGATAGGGTAAGGCCAGGCGTTTTGCAGTCCGTAACCCAGCGCCGCCCAGAGCACCGGTAGCGGCAGGGCGGTAAGGAGGGACCAGAACACAGTACGCAGCGTCAGCATAAAGTGATCGAGCGTGACTTTACCCACGCGGCTGCTGGCACGTTCCATGAACGCATGATAGTGACGGCGGGAGCTGATGCTGAAGCCAACCAGTAGCAATGCGCCCAGCAGCGGCAGCACGGTTTCCTGGCTAGTCACCATCATCACGAGTGCGCTACCCAGCTGTGTCAGCGTATCCAGCGACAGCAGGCGCGTCAGATCCTGCACCAGCTTGATCGGATAGGCGAACGTCACAGGCTCAACATCAGCAACCCAGAACAGATCGCGGTGGGCTGCTTCGCGCGTTTCGGTTAAGGCATCCGCCAGTTGGTTATTGGCGACTTTGAGTTTGGTGAGTTCGAGTATCTGCGAGTCACAGCCGGAGATCAGTGAAGTCAGCAAATCGCGCTGGGTACGCATCTGATCGGTCAGGATACGCTGCTGTGCGCTGGTCAACGGATCGCCGTTATCCTGTTTGGTGTTATCAAGATCTTGCGGTTTATTAATCAGGTCTTCGAAGTGCAGGCGCTGTACGCGCAGCTGCGCCATATCGCTATCCAGCAGTTGAGGTTTGGGCATTTCCGGCAGACGGGCGATCTGTGCCCGCAACGTTTCACCCAATATCGGTGAAACACCGAGCCACTGCGCCTGTTCGCGAATGGTGCTCAGCGCCTGACGAACCTGAATCGTGTGCGTCGCGGCCTGACGTTGCTGAGAGGCGATAAGATCCATCCGCTGGGCTTGTTGATTCAGCGCGACGGATAGCTCACGGTTAATCTGTAACTGCTTGCTGATGACAGCGGGTAAATCGCCACTTTGTTCAGCGAGCAGTTCTGTGCGTTCTAATGCCTGCTCGGCTTCACGCTGGCGCAGATTGTTAAGTCGGCTGCGTAAATCCTGTTGCAGCAGATCCAGCCTGTCGTGACGCTTTTTATATAGCTCGACGCGTAAACGAGACAGCTCCTGACGGTTACTGGCTGAAAGCTGCGCCAGCTCCAGTTCATCCACCCGGCTTTTGCGCAGTGCGGATTCGGCCTGAAGTGCGACGAGCTGCGCTTGCCCCAGCGGGGTGGCGGGCGTACCGAGAGACTGAATACGGCGCTCCGCATCGCTTTGCATGCGGCTGGCTTCAGTTTGCTGCTGTGGAAGCTGGCTCAGTGAATCGCCGATTTCACGCAGCCGATCCTGTTCTTGCTGGAGTTGGCGAGCCTGTTCCAACAACTGACTGCTTGTTTGCAGTAACTGCTGTTCGAGATCGTTGCTGGAGAGACTCTCTGAAATCGACGATGACTTGCCATCTTCGGCATTAAGCTGGCGACGCAGCTCTTGAACCAGTTTGGGGAAATCATCAATGACGCGCTGATACTGTGTGGCGCGTTCCTGCGCCTCTTTGCGATCCTGTAAGGTATTCAGTGCAGCCTGATATTCCTCGACAATTTTCGCCTGATCGGCTGCGCCTTTGTTGGCTTCCGCCTGCTGTAGCTGCTGGCGTAACTGCGACTCATTGGGCGCAGTGGCAGCCAACGCGGCGGTTGATAATAAACATCCCAGAAGAAAAGTCAGAATCAAACGCACGTTAGCTACCTTTTACAAACAACACTTTTACAAGCGACTAAAGTCGGACGTTATTTACGGTGCGTCGGGCTTGTGACCCGTCTGCACGGTGCCGTTTTCTTCCAGCTCGGTTCCTTCCGGGAAGACAACAGGCGTTTGCTCATCCTGACGGACTTCGGCAAACGGTTCACCCATACGGGTCACACTCATGGTATTAAGATGTGCGGCAAACTGAAGGTCGCCTGCGGTAAACAGGTTAATCACGGTTGAGCCCAGTTTGAAGCGACCCATTTCCTCGCCTTTCGCCAGCACGACTGCGCCTTCTTCGCCCGCCTGTGGGTAAGTCCAACGCTTGATGATGCCTTCGCGCGGTGGCGTTACCACGCCTGCCCACACGGTTTCGATACTGCCGACAATGGTCGCACCGACCAGAATCTGTGCCAACGGACCAAACTCAGTATCAAACAGGCAAATGACACGTTCGTTACGAGCAAACAGATTCGGCACATTATCTGCCGTCAGCAGGTTGACGGAGAACAGGTCACCCGGGACATAAATCATTTCACGCAGCACACCGTCACACGGCATGTGGAGGCGGTGATAATCACGCGGTGAAAGATAAATGGTGGCAAACAGGCCGTCGCGGAACAGATCGGCCATCACATAGTTGCCAGCCAGCAGCGCTTCCAGCGTGTAGTCGTGATTTTTCGCCTGAATCAGCTTGCCGTCGGTAATCGGACCAAACTGTGACAGTACGCCGTCTGCGGGCTGCACCAGACGATGCGCATGCGGATCGACAGGGCGAATACCAGGACGCAGCGGGCGAACGAAAAATTCGTTAAACGTGCGGTAGGATGCAGTATCCGGTTGCTGTGCTTCCTGCATGTTGACGTGGTATTGACGGACAAACAGATCGATCACCAGTTTGGTGAGTTTTCCCGCACGCTTATTTGCTCCCCAGCCCGCTAAGCGGGTCAGCCAGATCTTGGGAAGCCAATACTGTAATTTGATTTTGAGATTATCCAGCACAGTGAGCCTCTTGGGTTAATAGTGCGCCATAAAACAAGCTGTCTGGGGAACACGCTGACGCCGCCAGCGGTAACCCAGAAAGAGAGTAAGCGGATTCACTTACCCTCAAAGGGGGCGCATTGTAACGATGGTCATGATAAATGTCAGTTATCTGTATCCGAAAAGCCTTTACGCGTTTTTACTTGCGCCATGCTTTCCAGAATCCGGTGATAGTTATCAAAGCGCTCTTTAGCAATATCTCCGCGCTCACGTGCGGCATTAATCGCACAGCCCGGATCGTTTTCATGTTTACAATCGCGGAACTTACATGAGCCGATGTATTCACGTAACTCAATGAAACCACTGGTAACTTGTTCAGGTTCCAGATGCCACAGACCAAATTCGCGCACGCCCGGTGAGTCGATCACGTCGCCGCCGTGCGGGAAGTGATAAAGCCGAGAGGCGGTGGTGGTGTGTTGCCCCAACCCTGAGTTATCAGAAACCTCATTCACCAGAATGCGTTCTTCACCCAGTGCGAGCAGCGCATTAAGCAGGCTTGATTTCCCTACGCCTGATTGTCCGGCGAAAATACTGATTCGGTCGGTGAGCGCCTGCTCCAGTTCGGAAATGCCTTGTTGGGTATGGCTGGAAACCATCAACACGCGATACTTGAGAGCGCGATAAATATCCATCGATTTATCAACTAACTGGCGGGATTTGTCATCCAGCAAGTCAATTTTGTTCAGCACGATCAGCGGTTCGACATCCAGCGTTTCGCAGGCGACCAAATAGCGATCGATAATGTTCAGCGACAGTTCGGGCAAGATCGCTGAAACGATCACGATCTGATCGATATTGGCGGCGATCGGTTTAATGCCATCGTAATAGTCAGGGCGTGTCAGTACGGAATGACGAGGGTGAACGGCTTCCACGATCCCGCTGATGCCTGCGAGCGATTCATGGCCGGGACGCCAGACGACGCGGTCGCCCGTTACCAACGATGAAATGGTCCGACGAATGTTGCAGCGGTGTACCACGCCATCGGTGGCTTCTACATCGGCATGCATGCCGAATCGGCTGATGATAATGCCTTCCTGCGCATCGCCCAGTTGGCTATCTTCCCATTCAACTTTGCTTTCCGTTTTTTTCAGGCGACGCTGGTGGTTGGCGCTAACCCGACGCTGCTGACCTTTCGACAGTTTCTTTTTGCTCACTGAGCCTCACTTAAGACGATTTATCGTTCGCGGCAGTGCGTTATCGCCCGCCGCGTTTTAACAGACTATACCCGTCATACTTCAAGCTGCATGTGCGTTGGCTTCCTCGCTCACCCCAGTCACTTACTGGTGTAAGCTCCTGATGATTTACTGTGTCGCCGCCTTCCTGCAACTCGCATTATTTAGGGTGTATAATACACCCTATTTGATTTTAATTAACTGATACCACCTTGTCGGTATCAGCATTGAGATTGATACTGGTATCCTTGTATCGACGACAAGGCACAATGCAACAGGAATTCCCACGATGGTAGATGAAAATAACCTGATCTGGATCGATCTTGAGATGACCGGCCTGAACCCGGATCACGATCGCATCATTGAGATCGCAACCTTGGTTACGGATGCAAATCTGAACGTATTGGCCGAAGGACCGGTATTGGCTGTGCATCAGTCGGACAGCCAACTGGCGCTGATGGATGACTGGAATGTGCGCACGCACGGTGCCAGCGGCTTGACGGATCGCGTCAAAGCCAGCACCGCGGATGAACGCGCCGCCGAGCTGGAAACGCTGGCGTTTCTACAAAAGTGGGTGCCGGCAGGTAAATCGCCGATCTGCGGCAACAGCATCGGTCAGGATCGCCGTTTCCTGTTCCGCTATATGCCAGAGCTGGAAGCCTACTTCCACTACCGCTATCTGGATGTCAGCACACTCAAAGAGCTGGCGCGACGCTGGAAGCCGGAAATCATGGCGGGCTTTAAGAAGCAAGGTACACATCAGGCGATGGACGATATTCGTGAATCCCTGGCGGAACTGGCCTATTACCGTGAGAATTTTCTGCGACTGTAGGTTAAGCAAGACGGGTAGGGCGCGATGTGCCGCGATTTTGCTGCTATTTACGCCATGATGTCGGTTTTATCAGCAGTCAGACAATTTTTCATTTTCGGGGGCTTGCGGTTAAACGGATTTCTCGTATAATGCGCACCCCATACCGATGAAGAATTTCAATTAAAGAACTTCAACATCGTATGTAGATTTCCCGAGCGGGAATAGCTCAGTTGGTAGAGCACGACCTTGCCAAGGTCGGGGTCGCGAGTTCGAGTCTCGTTTCCCGCTCCAAGTTTTCTCACTGTTTGTCACCATACAAGCCGTGTGCAGTAATAAGACGTAACGCCTGTTACTGTCTGTCCGATATGCGGGAATAGCTCAGTTGGTAGAGCACGACCTTGCCAAGGTCGGGGTCGCGAGTTCGAGTCTCGTTTCCCGCTCCAATCTTTTAGTCTCTCTTTTTGATCACATCACCACTTTCCTTACTGCGTATAAAATCTATTCAGCTTTTTCCGTTGTGCATCTTCCGTTGTACAGAAATAGATACCGATCGTACGTTAAGTCGCATACCGGCCTTGTGGTATCCCCAATCTTCTACTCGATGAGCATTCTTGGCTGTACATTCGAGTTGCGCCTTGAACGTTGATATTATAGATAAATAATTTCATCAAATGCTTAGCTTGGTTATATTTATTCTGATATTTTTTTTTATTTTATTTTTGCGTCGATTTGATTTTGACGTAATATTGAAATTTGACTATGTTTATAACCAGAATGCATTTGTAAAAACACATCATTCAAAAACAAGCTGGTTGTTGTTATCTTTTTTTGTTTTTTCTATTCTATTTTCTCTGGGAAATATCATTTAAATTTCATGAGGCATTCCAGTTATTTAATAACTAACGGATTTATTTAATAACTAACAGATTGTTATCATGGATCATATGGTTTCCCTGTAGATAAAAGAGGATAGAAAAAATGAATGCAATGAATCGTTCTATTTTACACGTTGTAGCAACGGCGGCTTTGGTGATGAGTGGATTTGCTCAGGCTGATGACATGGCAAAAGCACATGCCGGAAAAGAACAACTTGAATTAAAACATGTTCATGCCGTCCTGCAAAATGGAACGCCTAGCCCGCAGCATGATGCAATGTGTGAGAAACAGCTAAATATGCCTGAGTCAAAATATGTGGGCATGAAAGTGACAACAGAATATAACATTAATACCCAATCAATGATGATGTCAGCGAAGTCTATGTTCCCTTCACCTCACAGTACACAGCCAATGGAATTAACGGCGGATTTATCAGCCTTGGGTCTATCTGATAGCTATTCATTTGGCGCATTTCGTCCGAGCGTCTTACCCGACTCTTATATTCTTTTCTCTCTTGATAAAAAAATGAAAAACCCAGTAAGTACTTTCATGGTTATTAATAAAAGTGAAACTTACAATTGTGTTATTAGCAGCTCAATGCATGGGTTAAGTAAAGATGAAATGAAAAGTATTGAGATGAAGAAATAATAACTCTTTATTTTCTACCGTAAATTGCAGGTTATCACCTGCAATTTACGGCTATTCACACGCCTCAGGCAGCCATTCCGAGGGCGAACAGATATCACCGTGCCAAATGTATAACGCGAGCATCGGCTCTTCTTGTGCCTGAGTCGCATGTGTAATACCGTTAGGGTGAAAAATTAACTCACTGGGTTTGCGCGGAAAATAATCCTCATTCCCCATCGACCATAAACCCATGCCAGCCAGAGGAAGGTAAATCTCCGTCGCGGGGTGACGATGTGCTGGATAATGCGTTTCTGGTGCAATGAGCGTCAACCCTATCGCTAAATGAGAAGATACCCAGAGATCGTCAGGTCCGACGAATTGCGTAAAGGCGACTTTTTCGTCCAGATACGGAAACTCAGGATGCGGGGCATAATCAAAGTTCCAACTTAATTCTGGCACTAATAACCTGATCATCGAGCATATTTCTCTGTCTCCCGATGCTTCCCCGATTTTCAATGCTTGTTCCAGATAATCAACCGCAGGCAGATTCGCAGCGGTACTCAATCGCGTGTTTTTTTCTGGTTCGTAAGGCCAGTCGTTGACGATTGGGGTGACATCTTTACGTACATGCGGGGCGATGGGTATCGAGACTAGCCGGTTATGGATCGTGAAGAGTAAGCGTTTGAGAATGCTGTCACTGCTGCTCATAAGTACCGCCTTATCGTGAGAATGGTGTTCCCGCGCGCTGTAGCAGCAAGGAATACATAGATTGAATGATGGCTTCGGGGGCATCTTCCTGAACAAGGTGACCTGCATTTTTGACGATCTGTAAAGGCGCATCGCCGAGTCGATGAGCCAAGCGTTGGCCGACCTCAAGTGGTATCCACTCATCCTGCTTGCCCCATAACATATTCACCGGACAATCAAGCTCGGTGATCAATGGTTCAATGTCGTCGGTATAGCATTGATCCATCTGGGCTATTTGCCGATAGAAAGCGGCTTGCCCGATTTCTCCCTGCCACGGCGACATGTAAATGTTCAGTGCTTCCTCCGATAACGGCTGATAAGCCGCGCCCTGCAAATAAGCGCTGAGTAACGCATCGTGAGCGTATTTCGGCAGGCCGGTGAAGGCATCCTGATATTTTCTGACATGCGCGACAAAGGGCGATCCCCACGGGGAAATGGCGACCGCATCAAACAGCGTCAGCGAGGCATAACGGAGACCTTGTAGGAAGTAGCCACGTAGCGCCGTCGCACCGCCGAAATCATGGCAAAGTATGTCGGGTCGCGTCAGTTCCCATTCTTTCAGGAGTGCGGCCAGTAGACGATCCTGCACGGCAAGCGACACCTGCTGCCCGTCAGATTTATGTGATTGCCCGTAGCCCACCATGTCGTAGTAATAAACGGTCCAATGGGAAGAAAGCAGAGGAGAGATGCGTCGCCATACCTGAGAAGAAAAGGGCGTACCGTGAATCAGCACCAGCGCGGGGCCTTGCCCCATACATCCCCAGGCGACGGGCTGATCTTCGAAAATAAAGTTATGTTTCAGTTCAAGCATGTTATCATCATATTCAATATTAGCTATGTGACTATATGATACAAAAGATGAGCGAGAGATCAACCCAAGTCAAAGCATTAGCCAGTGAACCACGATTGGAAATCCTTCGGCTGCTTAAGCATCCACAACAATATTTTAGTGGGCAGACGTCAGCCGATCCGCAGGAATTTGGTGTGTGTATTACTCTGATTGCCGATGCGTTGCATATCGCCCAGCCGACTGCCAGCCGACATGTCGATCTGTTACGACAAGCGGGTTTCATTACGGTAAAACGCTATCAGAAATGGACGTACTGCCAGAGAAATGAAGCGGCGTTGGCGGATTACATTCAGTGGCTGACTGAAGAACTGTGCGGGAAAATCGAGGGCTAAAGAAAAACATTCTGCTTCTGGCAGCCTGCAATCACAAAAAACGTTCAAACTGACAGAAATTTAGCCAGCCCGAAAAACGCACTGGGTTTTTTCCTGAGCTTTGATTTTGAGAGCGGTAGTGTAGCGTCATAGGCGCGCATGGTTTTTTTAACCGCATTGGTTGAGGTCATCTGAAACGGTGCCGACTCACTAAAATCACTTTCAATAGTGACAACGGAATATTGTCCTCTTTTACTCGATTGACTGAAGCGAACGACGATCGAGTGCCCTAATATAACGGCACCGTCTTTCTTATCATCCGAAAAATAAAAATCAAATATCGGCTCAATGGTTCCATCCACCAAACAAACGGCCTTATAGCCTTGCAAAAGGGAAATCAGGCTCGCGCCTCTTCCTACTGAGAGACCGTTTCCGGCATTTTCATTGAGGTAAAAGTAGTGTTTAAAAACAATATTCAGTTTTTTATTATGGTGACCAACAACATAATCCTTCTCATAAAAATGAAAATCAGCTGGTTCACCGACTAACTCATACCCTTGAGAAATCAGTTCTATCGGCGAAAAATCCTTAAGCCCCAATATAGTGGGATGCCGAATGGTCGATTCTTTTAAATACATCGCAAATAGATTAAATAAAGATATTTTTAACATTGTTGACCAACCACGTATTGTGCCTCTGAATGCGTATCCGCAGCATGATGACCTTGAGGAATCATCATGTTACCTGTTTGTATACGGATGTGATGGTATCATCTCTATTCAGGTGGCAGAAAATTAGTGTGCCACGACAGGTCAGTGTTACAGGTGAATAATCATTTTGAGTGCAAATCGAATCCCATCCCCGTCTCTCCCCGTGTCAAAGCTCCTCGCTCTTGCGACAGCCGCGTTTCTGACCTTACTGACTGAGATCATGCCAGCAGGGCTCCTCAGTTCGATCGCTACGGGTCTGGACGTTTCCGAAAGTCTGGCCGGTCAGTTCATCACGGCGTTTGCTCTGGGGGCGCTTTTATCCGCGATTCCCGCTACGGCGCTGACGCGTGGAATGCGACGCAAACCTCTGTTGCTTGTAGCGATTAGCGGATTTGCCGTCGTTAATGCGGTGACCGCATTTTCGGACAACTACGTTTTATCACTGGCCGCCCGTTTTGTTGCTGGTCTGTTTGGCGGCGTAGTCTGGTCGATGCTTGCCGGATACGCATCCCGTATGGTTCCTCGTTGGTTACTTGGGCGTGCCATCGCTATTGTCGGTGCGGGTTCTACGGCTGCGTTGGTTCTCGGCGTACCGATTGGCGGCTTGCTCGGATCAGCGATCGGCTGGCAGGGCGCATTTGGATTAGTGTCGGTTATCGCGGTGCTCCTCGTCGTCTGGATCGCGATTTTTGCTCCCGATTTTCCGGGTGAATCGGCTGATCAGCGGCTATCGCTGCCTCAGGTTGCTTCCAAGCGCGGCGTCGGGGCGACACTTGCATTGATCCTCACTTATATCGTCACGCACAACATTCTCTATATCTACATCGAACCTTTCCTCGTGGCTTCTGCTATGGGCGACTGGCTCAACGGAGTACTGTTCATTTTCGGAGCCGGTGCGGTTTTTGGCCTTGTGCTGTCTGGCATCATCGTTGATGGGAACCTCAAGCGTCTCGGTCCTGCTGAAGTGCTGTTATTCGCTGCGGCGACGCTACTTCTGGGCCTTTGGTCCGATGTACCGATCATTTTGGTTCTGGCCGTCTTTATGTGGGGAATGTCTTTCGGAGGATTTTCTGTCGTCACGCAAACGGCAATGACCCATCTTTCGTCTGATGCCGTGGACGTCGCACAGTCGATGTCTACTACATCGTGGAACACCGCTGTCGCTGCTGGAGGCGTCATCGGCGGATTACTCCTCAGCAGCGCAGGGCCGGGTGCATTTCCATGGGTGATGATCGGGCTATTGACGCTGTCGCTCATCGTTGTAATTCTGGGCGTTAACCGCGCGCTGACGGCTGCTAAGCCCGCGCAGTCCGTCTCCACCAAAAGCGATTCCTTGATTTCGAGTAACCAACATTTATGAAATATCACCACTTCCTGTTTGACCTTGACGACACGCTGTTGGACTTCAAAGCCTCTGAGCGTCTTTCGTTCGCACGCACGCTGACAAACCTTGGTCTCGATATTGAAAATACGACCCTGTTTGCAGACTACCAGCGCGAGAATTCCCAGCTATGGAGCGAGTTTGAGAAGGGGGGAATCACCAAAGATCTGCTGAAAGTAGAGCGATTCCGTCGCACGTTCTCCCTTCATGGCATTGATATCGATCCCCATAAAGCGAGCAGCCTCTATTTGGAGTGCTTGCCTGAAACCGTGGTATTGGTGGATGGCGCGGTTCAGATATGTGAAGCGCTTGCCGAGATCGGTGAAGTTGGCATTATTACCAACGGCATTGAGTATGTGCAGGCGAAGCGGGTCGCGAACTCGGGGCTTGCAGATTGGCTCACGTTCGTTGCCACCTCTGAGGCTTGCGGATTCGCGAAACCTGATGCGCGCTTCTTTGAGTTCTCGGCCAGCAAGTTCAGCACGTTTGAGAAAACCAAGGCGATCATCGTGGGCGACCGGCTGGATGCCGATATCCTGGGAGCGAATCTGTACGGCATAGACAGCTGCTGGTTCAATGCAAACGGAGCCGCCAACGATTCGGATATCGCGCCAACCTACGAGGCCGCAACGCTATCGGATGTATTCACGCAGCTCTGCGCCAAGTCTTAAGCCGATATAAAGCTGTGCCGACGACAATCAATTCATTCGCATTCGGTTGTCGTCACTCTCCTCCGTGAACTCAGTTCGCCGATCAATATTGCCTCGTTTCTTTCTGACCTTCTCCCGCCATCCTCTGCATCACTCGTAATGCATTTTTGTAACGTTTTGCCTTTTTTTGGTGCGCGCGCGCCGGTCAGAAGCTCGTGTTTACGGCGTTTTCACCGTGTCAGGAATCATGGCACGGCCTGTGCTTAGTCTTATATACCATCTTGTGTACAAGATGGAGCGACTCAGGCAATCGACCTGATCGGTTTTTTCAGGCTGGTGATGATCAGCTGTTGTTAGCTCACCGTTGAAGGGGAACACAATGAAAAATAACAATGACAAGATCGATCGTAAACGCAGGCAGTTAATGAAGTGGTCAGCGGTTAGCGCAGGGGCGCTGACGCTAAGCAGCTTGCTGCCGGGCATCGCTTTAGCCGCAGAAGGTGAGGAGATCCGCATTGGTTACTGGCCGATTGTTGGTGGCTTGCCTTTATACGTGGGCGTTGAACGTGGCTTTTTCAAAGAGGCGGGATTGAATGTGCGCGCCGTGAAATTCGCCAGCCCGCAACAGATTGTCGAGGGAATGATTACGGGGCGTATACACGGTTGCGCTAACGGTACGGCCACTGGCGCGTTGGGATTAGGGGAGATTACGTCCCCCGGCCTGTTCAAGATCATTTGCTCAAATCCTTCTAACCATCGGATGGTGTTGGATGAATTTCTGGTGCCGCTAAACAGCGACGTAAAAAGCATCGCAGAGCTGAGGGGCAAGCGTATCGCCTGTGGGCCGGGTATTCAGAATGTGGTCATGACCAAAATCATTCTGGAGAAAAATGGTTTTACGGCGGATGAGCTGCGTGTGACGGAATTACCTGTCGGGCAACATGTGGCGGCGCTGGCCGCTGGTCAGATTGACGGTGTTTATACTCTGGAACCCACGGGGACGGTCGGACGGCTGAAAGGGCTGTCGCGTACGCTGGAAACGGGAGTGATCTCACGCTATGTGCTCGGTAACCCAGATGCGCCGTGGTTTGGCGGTGCGGCGGCGTTAAATAGCGGTTTTATCGAAAGCCGTGCTGCTGAGGCGAAGACCTTCACGCAGGCTTATGCCAAATCGGTGCAGTTTATTCAGCAGAACCCTGAGGCCGCTCGCGAAAATATTACCGGTTACACCAGTATTGAAGCCGAGCTGAGCAAAGAGGTGCCTTTGCCGGGGTTTGTCATGTACGACGAGCTCAAAGGCGACAATCTGGCGTGGTTCCAGAAGTTTTATGACGTGTTCACCGAAAGAAAAATCTTCCGGCAGCCGGTGGATGTTAGCAGCCTGATTTATCAGCCTTAAGGGAGGTGCGCGATTATGCGTGAGCATTGGACGTCTAAATTACTACCCGCTGTCGGCCCGATTCTGTTGTTTCTCTTTTGGCAATTGGCGGTTAGCGCGAAATGGTTGAACCCCATTTTATTACCTTCGCCGGTCGATACGTTGAGCTATATGTTCCAGTCCTTTGCGGATGTCAGCATGCGTACGGATATCGGCGCGACGCTATACCGTACGCTCGCCGCATTTGGTTTTGCTGCACTGATTGGCGTGCCGCTGGGCGTGATTCTGGGCAGCAATGAAAAGATTTACCGCAGTCTGGAGTTTCTGATCGATTTCTTCCGCTCTACGCCATCATCAGCGCTGATTCCGCTATTTTTGCTGATTTTCGGGATAACCGACGCGAATAAAATTGCCATTTCAGCTTTTGCAGCCGTGCTGGTGATTCTGTTCAACAGCGCTTATGGCGTGATGAATGCCAAGAAAACCCGTCTGATGGCGGCACAGGTGATGGGGATCTCCCGCTGGCATATTTTTAAAGACATCATGCTGCTCGAAAGTCTGGCGCAAACCTTTGTCGGCCTGCGTACCGGCGTGTCGATGGCGCTGGTGATCGTGATTGTCGCGGAGATGTTTATTGGATCGGAAACGGGGTTGGGGCACCGCATCATTGATGCTCAGCAGGTATTCAATATTCGGGATATGTACGCTTCTATTCTGATTACCGGCGCACTGGGATATCTGCTTAACGTGCTGTTTTTAATCGCAGAAAAACGAATTGTTCACTGGAGTGGCAAAGCATGATGACACCTCGTACTGCGCAAGTGGAAAAATTGGATACGCCGTTGCCGCCTTACCCAGCACCGAACACTCACGTGACCATCCGCGGTTTGAACAAGTCGTTTGCGGGTCAGCCGCTTTATACCGACCTGAATCTGGATTTGCCGCGCGGCAAGATCGTGTCTATTTTCGGGCCGAACGGCTGTGGTAAATCGACGCTGATGAACATGATTGCCGGGCTGATTCCCGTCGATAGTGGCGATATCTTGTTTGACGGCAAAACGCTGGCGGAAACCAGAATTGGGTATGTGTTTCAAAACTATCGTGATGCGCTTTTTCCCTGGATGAGTGCCTGGAAAAACATTGCTTACCCGCTGGTGCGCAGTGGAATGCGCAAACAGGATGTTCAGACGCGCATGGATGAACTGATTGCGATGTTTGATATTCGTTTCGACCTTCAGCGCTACCCGTATGAACTGTCGGGCGGACAGCAGCAGACGGTGTGTATTATGCGGGCGCTAGCGACGGGGCCGGAGGTCATGTTTCTGGATGAGCCGTTCTCGGCGCTGGATTTTGAAATGACGCTGTTCATCCGCGACAAGCTGCAAGAGGTTCAGTTGGCAACCGGCGTAACGATGGTCATCGTGTCACACGATTTGGAGGATGCGGTGTTTTTAGCGGACGAAATCCTGCTGCTGACGCGTCGACCAACGACGGTGTCGGAGATTGTTCCTTTCGATTTAGTGCGTCCACGCGGGGCGGAGGCGATGAGCGATCCAGAGTTTATTCGCGTCAAGGCGCATACGCTGGCAGTATTCAAACGCGAAATGGCCGCATAGGGAACGCCGAGCAGGTTTTCTGTCTCCCAAACGGCAATGGGTTTGGGAGACAGACCGCGAACATTCACTCTTCACTCAGCGAACGCGGTACGTGTTCTTTTCTTAATACGCCTTGTATGCCGACAAACAACACGCCGATGAGTAGCAATATAGCGATGAGGCCGTCGTAACCGTAAAACGTCATCGCTGCGCCGGAGAACAGTGGCCCAGTGATACTGCCCGCAGACCACACCAGCCCCAGCAGGGAATTCATCACAATCAGCCGCTGACCAGCAAATCGCTGACCCGCCCGAACCAGAGATAACGTGTAAAGCCCGCCAGCCGACGCACCCAGTGCGATGCAGGCCGGTGCCAGCAGTGAGGGAGAGGAAAACGAGAAGGCAGTACTTATCAGCATCACACAGAAAAGGACGCCGCAGCCGATGTGGGTCTTTATGATGCCGCATTTGTCCGCCAGCCAGCCTATCGGCATTTGAAATAAGGCATCACCGAGAAAGATGAGTGTGACCAATAAGATCGCGGATTTTTCGTCCAGCCCCTGCGCCATGCCGTAGAGCGGAAAGAGTGACAATATGCTGGCGTCAAAGAAGGAGAAGCAGAGTACGCCAGAAGCCATAGCGGGTAGAAAAGGGATAAAGTCCCGATAAGACGCAGAGGACTGCTCATCGGCTCGAACCATGCTGGCGCAATTCCTCAGCATAAGCGCACAGACGCCACATATGCCGCAAATCAGCCATAGCGCATAGGTTTGAATAGTCTCACCAGTTGCAATAAGCAGCGGCCCTATCAACTGACACCCCGTGAAAACGGAGGCATACAGCCCCGTCAGTGTTGCTTTATGTTTGTCTGACGCCCGGCTGGTGACCCAGGTTTCTCCTAGTACCACAAGGATCCCCGAGGCGAGCCCGGTTAACAGGCGAGGTAAAATGAGCGAGACAGGATGCGACAGCAGGAATGAGGCAACGGTGGATGCTGCCAGGACAATCAGGCTGCCGCATAACAGATATCTGGCGTGCAGGTGACGGCTGAGCCACGGCGTAACGAAGGATGAGAGCATCATTCCCGCCGCCGGGAGGGCAGCCAGAATACCCAGCGTCGTTGTGCTGTGCCCGTGCTCGGCCAGCTTCAGGCTGATCAGCGGCAGTGTGTATCCAGTGACTAACCCCACGAGGGAGGCGGCAATAATCATATTCAGTGTCGTGAAGTTGGATTCACGGGAATGTGCAGTCATTGTGCTTCCAGTACGCGTGTTAACAAGGGTCTTCAACGCCAGAAAGGCAGGTGGAAACCTCCTGCATCAGCCAGGCGTGAAATCGTGCATATTTTTCATTTTGCTCAAGGGGGACGGGCGATAACAAGTAATAAGCAGAGCCGTCCCGCGCAAATCCATACGGTGCATGCAATTGTCCGCTCCCAATCTCGTCTTGCACCATAAGGAAAGACGCCATTGCCATGCCTAACCCTGAAACCGCAGCTTGAATGCACAGATAAAAATGCTCATAGTCAGCTCTGGTGCTGCCTTTGAGGGAGACGTGTGTCTGTCGCTGCCACGTTGCCCACGCTCTTGGTCGTGTTCCGGTGTAGAGCAGACGCATTCCCTCCAGACTGTCCTTTCGCTCGGCTTTATTGCGGCTTACTGGCCCCATCCATTCATCACATACCTTTACCCCATGTGTTTGCGGCTCCCAGTGGAAATCGTCACGCCGCAGGGCGAGATCAACGCCGCTACGCACGAAATCAATCGGCCCGCCCGCTGCGACCAGATGAAGTTTGATATCGGGATTTGCCTGATTAAAAGCAGGCAGTCGCGGAATCAGCCATTTCATGGCAATCGTGGGTTCGCATGACAGCGTCAGTACCTCATCCTGCGCACCTTGCTGTAGGCGATATACCGCGCCTTCAAGCTGCTCGAAGACGGACTGTGTGACCGTGTGCAAAGAGCGGCCAGCCGCGTTCAAAAAGATCGCTCGATTGCGTCGTTCAAACAGCTCAACCCCCAGCGAGTCTTCCAGCAACCTAATTTGTCTGCTGACGGCACCGTGCGTGACATGCAGGGACTCGGCGGCTTTAACAAAGCTACCTGTTTGTGCGGCTGCTTCAAAGAAGCGAAAAGAGGCTAACGAGGGAAGTTTCATATACACGATGAAATTTGACAGATTTATACCAAGATAAATCGCTTTTTTGACACATGCAAACGCTGAATAATCAAACCGTCTTCAAGCAGAAAGAAGCGTAATGGCCTAAATAGTGAGGCGATATTGTGTGAGTAACATCGTTGATAGCCATATGGCAACAGTAGTCTCTGTATTCCTCTTCTAATCCACCCGCTACCCATCTGTGCAAAATCATCGTGAAAGATGATGGCTTGCCGAACAAGGAAAACATGAATGAATGAGTTAATTGCCGTCGCGACGATCACTATCTTGGCGGTTATCAGCCCTGGGCCCGATTTTGCGATGGTCACCAGAAACAGCTATGCGTTTGGCTCGCGTGCTGGGTTACTCAGCGCGTTTGGCATTGCCTGTGGCGTCCAAATCCATGTGATGTATACCGTTTTTGGCATCGCGGTATTCATTGTTAACTCCCCGATGATGTTTATGGCGATGAAGATACTGGGGGCGTCGTATCTGATTTATCTGGGGTATCAATCATTAACCAATACGACAAAAATAAAAGTAGAAGAGGCATCCGGTCATGCACCGTCATCACTGGCTGCGTTCCGTATGGGCTTTCTCACCAATGCACTTAACCCGAAAACGATGCTGTTTGTCGTCGCCACCTATACTCAGGTCGTGCAGCCCGGCAGCCCAATGAGCCATAATTTTGGCTACGGGTTATTCATGTCGGTGGCGCACTGGGTCTGGTTCAGTATTGTTGCGCTGTTTTTTGCCGCACCGGCTATGCGTCGTCGGCTGGTTGACCGCCAGCGTCTGGTCGACAAGGGTATCGGCGTTGCCCTCATTGCTTTAGGTGCTTCTCTGGCGTTTACCAAAATTACTCTCTGAGGGATAACAGCGGGAAATAAAACGGCCTGCAATAAACGCGGCTTCTGCGTGCGATAGCCTGCGCATAAAGAAATGGAGGATCAGGCAAGAAAACAATCGGAATGCTATACCTGTTTGCTGAGAGGATTTAGGAAAATAGTCTGTTTCTCGACATAACCTGTTTTTCAACTTGATCGGTTTCTCAACAGAAAAGGAAATAGCCATGCTTGTACACGCGTATGGAGCCCATGCGGGCGACAAACCTCTTGAGCCGTTGAAGATCGCCCGACGTGCGCCGGGAGCTCACGATGTTCAGATTGAGATTGCGTACTGCGGTATTTGCCATTCGGACCTGCATCAGGTGCGGGCTGAATGGGCAGGCACACAGTTTCCCTGCGTGCCTGGACATGAAATCGTTGGGCGGGTGTCCGCGGTAGGCCCACATGTTTCTGCGTTTAAGGCTGGCGATCTGGTCGGGATTGGCTGCATCGTGGACAGCTGTCGGCATTGCGAAGAATGCGATGAGGGTTTAGAGAACTACTGTGACGGGATGGTTGGCACCTATAACGGCCCGACAGCAGATGAGCCTGGATGGACGCTTGGCGGCTACTCTCAGCAAATCGTCGTGCATGAGCGCTATGTGCTGCGTGTCCGCCATTCTGAGGCGGATCTGGCTGCCGTTGCGCCTCTGCTGTGTGCAGGCATTACCACCTATTCACCGCTGCGGCACTGGAATGCAGGGCCGGGTAAGAAAGTTGGTGTTGTAGGGATCGGCGGGCTTGGTCACATGGGGATCAAACTGGCGCATGCGATGGGTGCCTATGTTGTTGCGTTCACCACGTCTGAATCCAAACGTGAAAATGCAAAAGCGCTGGGGGCAAACGAGGTCGTGGTGTCTCGTAATGCCGAGGAAATGGTGGCGCATGCAGGCAGCTTCGATTTAATCCTGAATACCGTGGCTGCTCCGCACGATCTGGATGCGTTTCTGGTTCTGCTGAAACGAGATGGTGCGCTGACGCTGGTCGGTGCGCCTGCGTCGCCGCATCCTTCTCCCAATGTGTTCAATCTGATCATGAAACGCCGTACGGTGGCGGGATCGATGATTGGTGGCATTCCTGAAACGCAGGAGATGTTGGATTTCTGCGCCGAGCACGGAATTGTTTCAGACATTGAGCTGATTCGCGCTGACGAAATCAATGAAGCCTACGAGCGGATGCTCAAAGGCGATGTGAAATATCGCTTCGTCATTGATAACGCCACACTGAGTGCCTGATTAGCCTGTGTCCCACAGCACCCACTTTCCGGTGCTGTGGGATTGTCACCGCGTGATTGAGCTCATTCTCTTTGTACCCGCGAAAAACCAACCCATCGTAATGTCCTGTCATTAAAGAAACATGGATGCTGTGCTATCCTTCAGTACTCTCCATTGTTGCACCAACGCGTTGATTTTCCTTCTCTATCACAACGAAAAAACTATTTAAAATGAGTGTTTATCTTGGTTTAGCTCTCCTGCGATCTTCGCTATATTTCACCGTAATGGAATAGCGAGAAAGGCAAAAAATAGCGCGCTTCGTGCTACCTTTGGCGGTTGGTAAGCATCATCAATACTGTTTTTTGGGGCAAAGTTTCATCTGCGATAAAAAGGAAAAAGAGAAAAATGACGGATAGCCATTCAAACGAAACCGGGGTATCACCACAACACGAACTGCCTTTGCGGGATGAATCGCTTAAGGTCATCAGCGAATGGTTTGACGCGCTGGAGAAAAGAGTTGGTGTTGATAAGATCGTATCGCGCACCACGCTGCAAGCGGGTATCCATAACGATGTGGTACTGGATTATGCGCCGGGCCGGACGTCGATATCCTCTGAATCGAAAAGTGACGCTGACGGACTGTCGCCCGGTAGCCGAAAAGGGGAGTTGAGTGTGGTGCAGATCGAGGAAGATGTGGTTCCTGCGCTGACTCAGGCTATTGCCCAGCGGGTTGCGAAACTCGCAGATACTGCGGTGATTGACTACCGATTTTGCTTCCGTGCTGTGCTTCCGGCGATCGAAGGTCGTCTGCTGGTCACGCTATTTACGTTCACCAACGAGGTGAAAAAACAGCAGCTACTTGAGTCTATTCACGCCTATATCGATCAGCATCTTACCCACGGCACTGCGCCGACTGAGACGCTGCAAACTTTCTTTCTGGCTCGTCACCTGCTTGATGTACAGCTTTTTCCCGCGCAGGATATCCACTGGATCATCACTCAGTTTGAACAAATTCAGCAGCGAAATGCAGGGCATGCGGAATTGTCGGAGCATCGGCGCAGAATCGTCAGTGCGTTAAAAGAATGGGTCGATCAGCAGTTTTTGTTGCACTATTGCGACGTGTCCCAGCCCGAATATTTTTTCGAACCGGAAATCTATACCCTCAAGCCCGGTATCGCATTGGATGTGCAGGATTCACAAACGCTTCACCCCGTTGAATTAGTGCTTTATGCGGCAGTCATGATTCTGCGTTATGAACCTTCCTACAGTAAGTCTCAGGCGCTGGAATATCTGGATATCGCGAAGCAGTTGGGCTACCCGCGTGCGGTAAGCATGATGGAAGAGGGAAGCGGCACATTTGAACAAGAGCAGATCAACCTGAAGAATGAATGGGTGGAATGCGTGGCGAATGATGTGTTTTCTACCATCACGGTGCGTGTTCGTAAGGAAAGCGCCGAAGCGTATGAGCAGGCGCTGCTTTTCATTACTCGTTTACTGACGCTCGGTTTTCCAAAGAGTTACAAGATTGTCCTGAAATCGTCTGCACGGCAGTACCTTCCCATCAAAGGGCTGGCAAAATCGGATACCCATCGCTTTTTTGCTAACGCGTTGCAGTATGCGTCGACCTATCCGCTTCTTGAGGATTATGCTCGTGCTGCGATTGAGAAATTTGAATGGTACGCCGATTCGGAAGGCGAGAAGTGCAGCATGCCGGGAAGCTATGCGGTGTTTGGGCTAGGTCTGACCGATGCAGGATATTTCCCGCTGGTAAAAGATTATATGGAAAGCGTGGATGACGAGCACCAATCGGTACACGGTGGCTTTATCCGTGCATTTTTCGATAAGCATGGTGTGACGGCACAGAACGTGGCGACACTGGTTGCCTGTCTGAGCCACGCGCCGGAAAGCCTAAAGTTGAACATGTTGCCCGCGCTAGAAGATGATGCCTTGTTCGAACAACTGGTCGAAGAGGTGCGGAAGCGAGAACCTGCGGTGATAGAACATATCTTGTATCTCATCTGGGGCAATGCCAAAAAGCTCGCCGCACTGGCGAAAAAATCGGAAGCGAAGCGCGGCGCGTTATTAACGTCGCTCATTCAGGCTTCGGCCGAATCTTAAATGTAATGACGACAATATTGGAGTGAAGCGCAGGTGCCTCACTCCGTAAAGGAACGTGCTTATGACTGCTATTCTGCTGCTGGACTCGCGTGCTGATGAAATCGGCTCCATCTTAAATCATGGAGCACCGGAGCTTGAGCTGGTGCTGTCAAACGGTACGGCAGAGCAGGCCGCGAGTTGTCCGATTTGGCTGGGCGAACCTGACACCGCAGCAGCATTACTGGCTCAGGGAGCCAAACCAAAGTGGCTACAGTCTACTTGGGCAGGGTTCAAGCCGCTGTTGGCTGATGGGTTACCGCGCGATTATCGTTTAAGCCGCGCTGTTGGCGTGTTTGGGCAACCGATAGCCGAATATGTGATTGCCTATATGCTCAGACATGAACTGCGTCTGGGGGAGCGGCAAATCAGTCAGGAAGAGCGGCGCTGGGATCATCGCCTGCCGGGGTCGCTGGCGGATAAAAACGTGCTGATTGTTGGTGCGGGAGAGATCGGCTGTGAAGTCGCTGGTTTTCTACGGCCTTTTGGCGTCGAGCTATACGGCATCGTCAGTACGCCAAGGCATCGGCCTGATTTTAAAAGGATCATGAGTCTGGCGGAATTACCAGCCGCAGTACCCGAAGCTGATTATGTCATCAACCTTCTGCCAGATACCGCGGCAACTGCTGATATCTATGATGCTGATTTGTTTGCGGCCATGAAGCCTTCTGCACTGTTTATCAATGTCGGGCGCGGTAGCGCCGTGGTTGATGATGATTTGCAAGCTGCGCTGCGTGATGCGCAGATTGCGGGAGCGGTGCTGGATGTCTTCAGGCAAGAGCCGTTGCCGTATAGCCACCCGTTCTGGAAAACACCGAACCTGACGCTGACGGCACACATTGCCGGACCGATGGTCCCGGGGCTGATGGGAAGATTATTCCTGGATAATCACGCTCGCTTTCATGCTGATGATGCGCTGCGTGGAGAGGTGGATTTTAGTCGCGAGTATTAAATATATTATTAGTGTTGAATTAATTTTATTGATAATTATTTCGTGATAGCTCTATTCTAAAGAATTCTGAAAAATAACCGTTAAGACTATATTGGGATTGCATAATGCAGTCCTAATGTAGCGGGTTCCAAGTGCTGCGTTCAGGGGAAACTCCCTTATTAGGCTGACTCAAAGATAAGTGAATATTGAGATAACCTATCGCGATATATCTATATTCGGTGGTTAGCATATTTTACGGTGTGCTGGTGGCCCAGTTCAGAAAGATGTTGGTGCAGGAGAAAAAACATTACTCATGTCACATTGAGTACATTTGCAGGGAAACCTTGTCGCACAGCATAAAATTATGACACACAGGAGCAAATGGTATTATGAATAGTATTTCTACATTTGGACCGCACACAGTGGCGCATTCAGGGCAAAGTAATCTAGCGATGAATAGCCAGACTCAACAACAGAATGTCGCGAATAATAAAGCCGTATTAACGGGAGAAACCAGTGAGCGTCAGGTTGTAGAGATAAGTCCGGAAGCGCTCTCTAAATTTCAGGCTGAAGTCGCAAAACAGAAGTTGGATGGTGCGACACCTGAGCAGCGTAGAACGACTGAAGGGGCGAGTGTTGTTCAACCTGGTGAAGAAGAACTGGCCAGACGCAGTCAATTAGCCTCTGCGGATATTAATATCGAGGAGTATATTGCTGGACATCATCGTATTCGTGAATCCGATGAGGCAATTCTCCATCGTATCGCTGTACAAGAACAAATGAATAAAACGTATGTATCCTTTCTTGATCAGCTTGCTGAAGAGCATCCTGATTTACAGGGGGCATTTTTCGGCTTTAGTGTAAATAAAGATGGAACGTTATTCGTGACGCAAGCTGATGGGTTGAACCGGGAACAAATTAATCGCTTGGAAAAGGCGCTGAATGATTCTGAGGGAATGGTTACATTAGCTAATCAACTGGCGGATGCCCAGATTGCGGAATTTAATAGTCGCCTTGGACTAAAACCCAACGTAACGCTTAATCGAGATACCTATGGGCAAACCATCGATATGGGACTCGAGTTCTTAACCAGATACTTATCTAGCTTCGCGACTCATGATGGAGATGCCGGTGGGATCCATAAAAAAGCGATGGATAGCACGTGGGATAGTCAACTCTATAAATAGGTTATCGCATTTCTAGTGATGCTAAATGTAGAGGTCGACTCATCGTAGACCTCTACAGCACGAGTAATGAGAGCCGTTCACTCCAAGGCGTGGAACTCTTCACGTTGTTGGCACCAGATGGTGCCAAGCGATTATTTCTGGATAATGTCTCTCCGCTTTATAATGTCTCTCAGCTTTCATGCTGATAATCCGCTCTGTGGAGAGGTCAATTTTAATCGCGAGTATTAAATTATTATTTATGAAATTAAAATGATTGAATTAATTGCTATTAATGATTGTTGCAATTCGATCATTTGGAGTGATTTCATTTTAAATGTTTTGTAAAAATTCATTGAGATTATGTAGTGTGTCGATGTAATACTACTCTCGCTCAAAATTCAGTATCTGTTAATTTATAAATAATAAGTCTGCTTTTTATTTGAGAATGCTCAAAAATAAGGAAATATTGGGATGAGATATCATCGTTTAAATTTATACCTCGCAGCAGCCGGATTGGTGTTCTGCATGGGCTCTGCGCTTGCAGAAACCAGCGTTTCTGTTGAAGTGAAAGATATCGGGAAACTGCAAAAAAAAGGCACGGTTTCTCTCTTTAATGCACCAAATAATATTCAAGCGGATGCCGGGAGTTATTATAAATTCCACAAAGCCGAAAATGAGGGGGTTGTCGTTATTGCCCCTAATACATCAACGGCGCAGGCTGATGACAAAAGTGCACAAAAAAAGTCGTTATCCAGCAGTCAGGCTCTGGCCAATGACAGTTCCTTTACCCCGCTGTGTCCAACGCTTGCAGTAAACTCCATTTATACGCTGGATGGGCTGCAAAGTGGGGGGAGCGCCTGCTATCATTTCGAAATCACCCAGCGTTCTAAAACAACTGCTTTCGCCGTAGGAATGAGTCCTGAAACCGATATTGCTCTCAGTTTGATGCGGGACGATGGCCAGAATAATGTGACGGCAATTAATTATTCTGATCAAGCGGGGAATGCTGATGAGGCTACGCTGAATTTAACACAACCGGGACATTACTATTGGTTTATGGAAGCCAAGACAGCGGATGGTTCTGGTTTTAATTTTGGCGCTATCGTTAATACGAATATAGATGCTTATGAGTTAAATGATATTCCTTCGCTGGCCTATCCTTTACCGGATGGTTTAAATCTAATTGGCGGTAATTCTGATAGCGATTCTGATGCGGATTACTACACATTTACCGCAATACGTGGCCAACAGGTTTTTCTGCGTCTTGATGGCGTTGATAGCGGAACGAATAATAATTGGTTACTGGCGTCTTCTACTGACGGCGGAAATAACTGGACAACGCGTAATACCGCACAGGGATATAGCATTGTTCCCTCTCAGCCCAATGATAAAATTTTGGTGCGAGTGTTGCCGAATCCATCAAGATTACCAACAGTCTCTCAGGTTTACCGCTTGTCGCTAGGCTCCCGAATTGCTGCAGGTTCTATCTCTGTTGAGGGAGAAAGTAATGTTCTGCGTATCCCAAATGCGGCACCAACAGCTTTTGGATTTATGACGACACAAGCCTATCGCGATGTTACCTGGCGTGTACGTGCTGCCGATTCAACGGGAGTGGGTATTGCCAATATTAAAGCGAATCTTTATCTCGATCAGCGAGAAAGCAATGGTGAATTGGTGTTTGATGAAAGCAATCTTCATAGCATAACGACCAACGCAAACGGTGATGCTTCAGGGATTGTGAAGTTGGATACCTGCCATGCCGATTATACGACGCAGTTCCAAGAGCACAGTCAAGGTTATATCAATACGTGGAGCACAACCTATGATGTCGGAGCATGGCGTGTTGAAATCCCTGCTCAGATAGGGTCTGGTGTTGGTGGGGATAATGTCACTCATGTCACCTTCGGGCACATTTGTAAGCAGAACTTGTTGAAAAGCGTAAAATCCTGATACGCAAGCAAATGAAAGATCTGACCGCCTGACTTCAGGCGGCCGGTTGTGGAGGCGGGCTTATGGCTTCGCCTCCATAGCTCTGGAGCCGATCGACACTGCACGTGTACGGCAATCTTTTTCAGTGAAAAGGGCTTGCCACGTTAGGTTGATTGGTACATAATGCTGACCGTTGAATCGTTTATTGGTAAATAGTGATACAATTCATTAGGTTACATGCGATTTAACAGGGTTAAATTAATTTTGGTTTCAGCATGGTTTTGTTTTTGCTGAAAGTAAAAGATAATAAATCCGATTCTATGCGGGAATAGCTCAGTTGGTAGAGCACGACCTTGCCAAGGTCGGGGTCGCGAGTTCGAGTCTCGTTTCCCGCTCCAAAATTCTTCATCGTCTTCATTACTCTCCCTTTCTTAATCTGACATCCGGTTTTATCACTGTTTGCTATTTCGTTTAACCTCATTAAACGTCGATATTTCCACGCGCTAAATAGTACTTCTGTTAAACATCACCATTAACCTTCTGAAACCTGTGTGCTAACACTTTGGCTATCGTCACATTAAAACTATTAAAGTCTTCTGCTGTCATGGTCGTTAAGTCACTAGAGGCATTGTCATCTTTACTTGGCGCTTGTATCGATTGACGATGCCGTTATGGTCTGAAAATCGGGCAATGACGGAGAAAGCGTCTTAGGCGGCTTTTCCTAAAGCACAAACAGTAGGATAATTCAGTTAATGTGATGCTCTAGGGGATCAATAAGAGGCAAGGATGTCTGATGAAAGAGTAACGGATCTGATCTGTTTACAAGGCATTTCACACACCTACAGTACCGGTGCTTCTTCTCAATCGGTGCTTCATGATATTTCACTGTCCATTCCTGCTGGGCAAAGCTGCGCTATCGTTGGTGCATCGGGTTCTGGCAAAAGTACCTTGCTCAATATTATCGGTTTACTCGATCAGCCCGTTTCCGGGCGTTTGCTGCTTGCCGGGAAAGATATGACTCAGGCAAATGCAGATGAGCGCGCCATTCTGCGCAACCAAGTTATTGGTTTCGTCTTCCAAAGTTTTAATTTGCTGCCGCGTCTGGATGCGTTGGATAACGTCGCACTTCCTTTGACCTATCGTGGCGTGTCTCGGCAGGCCGCTCGCCAAGCCGCGCAAGTACAACTGGCTCGTGTCGGCCTTGTTGAGCGAAGCCACCATCGGCCAGCCGACTTGTCTGGTGGCCAACGTCAGCGGGTCGCGATTGCACGCGCACTGATTGGCGAACCTGCACTTATTCTCGCGGATGAACCGACTGGCAACCTTGATAGCCAAACGGCTGATGACATCATCATGCTATTGCTGGCACTGAACCGTGAACAGGGTACGACGCTCGTGATGGTGACGCATGACGAAGGCATGGCTTGTCGTATGGCTCGGCGTATTCAGGTGCAAGATGGTCGAGTCCATGAGGTGAAGCATGTCTGACCCTCGTTTACGAATACAAGCGCGTCAGACCCAGCAATCCCACTATGGTCCTTCGCTGCAACAGCGTCTGCTTGAGCCGTTGAACAGCCTCATTCTTCTGGGGCGACGTGCGGTTCTGGCTCTACTGGGGATCGCCGTGGGGTGCGGTTCTGTTGTCGCTTTGCTCAACATTGGGCATAACGCGGAAGCTGAAGCCTTGGGAGTATTCAGAGGCATGGGCAGCGACCTGCTGGTCGCCACTATTCAGAATCGAGTAGGAAAGCATATTACCAGTTTGGCTCCCACTGACCTGGATATCCCCGCTTTGCGACGGAATCTGCCTGATATTAAGGCGGCAACCGCGTTAATTGTTACTTCCACTGAGGCGCGATTGCGTGGCCGTTCACTGAGTACCATGGTTGTGGGCAGCAGGGCTGAATTGTCTGAAGTATTAGGGTTGACGCTAGCGCAAGGTCGCTACCTGAGTGATTTCGATGAGCAAAGTACTTACATCGTGCTGGGTGCGAATGTTGCAGCGCAATGGGCATCGCAGGGGGGCATGGCTACTTTAGGCGAGCGCGTGCAGGTGGGGGAATATTTGTTTGAGATTGTGGGAACCCTGCAACCGCAGGGACACAATCCTTTGGTTCCTGTCTCGGTTGATGACTCTATCCTGATGCCTATCTCAGGTATGCGCCGTATCATGCCAACGCCACAGATCGTCAGTGTGATTGCACGCAGCGGCAGTGGCACGCTGATGCAAACCGGTTCACGGTTAAAGGATTATTTGGCGCCTCTTATGCCGAAGCTGGATATCGATGTGCAAATCCCACAGCAGTTGCTGGAAGGAATGGCGCAGCAGTCGCGGATGTTTTCATGGTTGTTGGCCGGGCTGGGAGGGATTTCTCTGCTGGTAGGTGGAGTCGGGGTAATGAACGTCATGGTCATGAATGTGTCTGAACGACGTCGTGAAATCGGTGTTCGTATGGCGCTGGGCGCGCGACCGCGCGATATTGCTGGGCTGTTCTTAATGGAGGCTGTTGTGCTGTCCGCTTGTGGAGCCCTGATTGGGGCGGCATGTGGCGTCGTAGCGGCGTGGCTGTTTGTCTTTTTTTCAGATTGGTCAGCGTTTTCGCTCTCGGCATTGTCACTTCCCCTTGGTATTGGCAGCTCACTGGCGATCGGCCTGTTTTTTGGGCTTAATCCTGCGATGACGGCGGCTAGGCTCGAACCTGTACAGGCGCTGCGCGATGCGTAAATCTATCCTGTGTTTACTTATTTTGTTTTCTGCTCATGAAGGATATGCAGAAACGTCTTTGAATCCTTCTCAGGCAACGCGACAGGGGCAGCCAGCGGTTGTCACATCGCTGAATGCACAAACTATCGACCTCACGCTGAGTGATGCCATTTATCTAGGCTTACGTAACAATCGAGCGATCCGTAGCGCCTATCTGGATCGTATCGCGCAGAAATTTGATCTTCGAGTTGCGGAAGATCGTTTTACTCCCAAACTGTCGCTGATGGGCAGCTATCTTTCCAATCGTAATCAAAGCGATCGTTATCGGCAGGGCAATTTGACGCCGACATCGACATTGCTCACGCCTTATGGCACCCGTTTTAGCCTTGGCTGGACCTACCGCCACACGCTGGCTGATAGCGCCGGATTGTCGCGCAACGATGGTGCCAACCTCTCTGTGATTCAACCCTTGCTACGCGGTGCCGGTAAAGACGTCACTACCGCGCCGGTTCGTATTGCACAACTGACTGAGCAACTGAATCGCCTTGCGCTAAAATCCACCGTTTCGCAGACCATTACGCAGACTATTGCCGCCTATCGGGAACTGCTCCGATCGCAAGAACAACTGCAAATCGCTCGTGATGCATTAGCGCGTGCGCGACAACTGGTCGACGTCAACCGTGCGATGATTGACGCAGGCCGTATGGCTGAATTTGAAATTGTGCAGACAGAGGCTGAAGTTGCCACGCAGGAGCTGGCGTATGAAGAAGCCAGAAACCAGCTGGACATGGCACGCCTTGCGTTGCTGCAACTACTGGCATTGGATTTAAATTCTCTGATTGTGGCAACGGAATCCATGCAAGCACAGCGCGTTGATGTCAACGCTGCACAGGCGTTACAACAAGCTGAATCATCGCGGCCTGCCTATCTGGCGCAAGTCATCGCTAACGAACAGGCGGCGCTCGGGCTGGCGGTGGCTCGTAATGATCGCCTGTGGGATGTGTCGTTGATTGGGGGAGCGAGTCAGGTGCGCGACCGCGCAGCACAGAGCAGCACCTCGCGAACCTGGGAGAATTATGTCGGCGTTCAGGTGGAGATCCCTATCGGTGATTTGAGTACGCGTCAGGCTGAGGTACAGGCGCGAGTCAATGTGCGTAACCAGCACATTCAGTTGGATGAAGTCAGGCAGCAGCTTGAGCGTGATGTCACCAATGCAGTGCGTGATATTGGTACGCGCTGGCGGCAGTTTGAGATCTCCCAACGTGCGCGCGATTTATCACGCCGTAAGCTGGAAATTGAACGAGAAAAACTCACAGTTGGGCGTTCCAGTAACTTTCAAGTGCTGAGCTTCGAGAACGATTTACGCAACGCTGAAAACGCTCGTCTTAATGCTCTTATCAGCTATCTCAATGCGCAGGCTGAATTGGATGAGACGCTGGGCACCACATTACAAAGCTGGGATATTGCACTCAATGATTAGGTATGACTTTCTGTCTCGCTTGCGTCGGCGTCACCTTATTATATTGTCGCTGATCGCGGCATTTAGTGTGCTCATTTGGTTGTTGGCAGGGCGTTTGGGTGAGCAGAAAAACGCTCCTCAGGGGCAATGGTTGCCCGTCCATAAGCAGTTACTGGAGAATCAATTAGGGTTGGTTGGACGAATCCAAGCCGCGACGCAGACAACGCTGGCAGCTCCTTTTGAAGGCGTTATCCGTGAAGTGCTGGTGCGTGAGGGACAACGCGTCGAGCAAGGGCAAACGTTACTGGTTCTGGATCCTGGGCAAATTGAGATTCAGTTACGTCAGTCGCAGGCTGAAGTGCTCAAGACGCAGCGTGAGGTGCAATCGCTTAGGCAGTGGGAGCAAAGCGCTGAGGTATCACGTGCACGACGTGCAGTAAGCTCAGCGCGATCTACTTTTAGCAATACGCAAGCCAATCTGCGGGATACACAGGCGCTGTTTGAACGTGGCATCGTCGCGCGTATGGAAGTTGATACCTTAAAGCAGCAAATTCGCTCACAGGAGCAAGATTTGGCTGCGGCACAAGAGGAACTGCGAACGGTGCTGGCGCGTGGGAACGGTGAAGATCGCAAGATTGCGGAGATGGAGTTGACCAACGCACAGGTACGCTATCAGACGCTGGCTGCTCAGGTCGAACGACAGACCGTCAAGGCGCCGTTTAGCGGTTTTGTGGTGCGTCCGGCGACACCTGATAACGGTAAGCCTGTGGTCATCCAGCCCGGTTTGCTGGTTAGCCAAGGTGCGCCGCTGTTTAGTGTCATTGCGCAGGACCATTTTCAGGTGGCGACTCGGATAGAAGAGACTGACCTGCATCAATTGCAAGAAGGAATGGCGGTTAACGTGAGCGGGGATGGTTTTGCCGGACAAACGCTCACAGGAAAGGTTGCTGCGATTGATATGCAGGCCAATGCTGCTGATATATCAGGCAGCGGTGCTTACTATGATGTGGTGGTGTCGCTTGATACACCGTTGGCGGACTTAAAGCAAAACATTAGGCTGGGCATGAGCGCACGGCTGGCTATTATTGTCTATCGTAATGAGCAAGGTATCGCTGTACCTGCACAGGCTGTACATACCAGTGAGAAGGGCGATACCTATGTAATTTATCGTCCGGTTGCCGATGTTCCGCCAAAGAGAATCAATGTGACGTTGGGGAAATCGGTGGCACAGGGCGTGGAAATCTATGGGCTGGAAGCGGGTGAAGTGCTGATTCCCTAACTATCTGCTGATTGCAAATGACTAAACGGTGACGTTGGTATGAACATTGAAAATGGGGATAGAGCGGAAGGGCGCGTGAATCAGTTGAAGAGAGACCTATTCACTCAAGTTACATAAATTCGATGCTAAAGTAGGTCGTTCATTTACTGCTATCGACAAAAGGATTTGCCATGCCTGTCCGTTCCCCATCGTTAACGTTTTATCTGGTTATTGGCCTGCTCCAGGGGCTTTTGCTTGTTGCCGCGCTGGAAATGAAGGAAGGCGTTCTTCAGGCAATGTTGATCACGATGGCGACGGTTGGCGGAATCAGTCTGCAATTGCTGGAACGTACTCTCCTCTTGAAAAAGACGTGGCTATTGGCCAGCGTGCTAACCGTGCTGATGACCGCAATCAGCGGTTGGGTTCTTTATGAAAATGGGTTATTCCGGCTGCTGGATTCCTGGATATTGTGTGGCATCCTTCTCGGTTATATCGGCTGTACGTTTATTTGCTGTTGGCCAACTCAGGAAGGGCGATGGCCGTCCTATGAAGCACTCTGTAAACATGCCTGGATCGCTATTTTTACTGTGCTATTGGCCTGGCTATTAGTGCTGGTAGTCGTGCTGCTGCTCGTACTGTGCGGCATGCTGTTTAACATGTTGGGTTTCCCGCAGGTTAATAAAGTCTTCGGTCATTATCGATTCTATATGCTGCTCTTGCCGGTGGTGTTTTCTATCGGCATGTATATCGGAATGACCAAGGAAGCGGTGATTGGGTTGCTGCGTGGGATCCTGTTATCGGCGTGCCGTTTCCTGTTGCCGTTTAGTGCGCTGATCACGGTGATTTTCACCTTAACGCTGCCTTTTAGCGGCCTTGAGCCAATATGGAATACCGGTCGTTCCGCCTTCATTCTGCTGTGTCTGGTGGGCGTGAATCTCTTTCTGATCAACTGTACATCCCAGGATGATAACGAAGGGCGCACTTATCCGACGATGCTGCGCGTGCTGGTTAGTGTCAGCGTGCTGTGTCTGCCTGTTTTGGTCGCGTTGGCGGGCTATTCCAGCTGGCTGCGCATCGAACAGTATGGCCTGACCCCTTTCCGCTTTCAGTCGATCTTCGTGGTGGCAGTCGTGATGCTTTACAGTCTGGCGATGGTGTGGGCCGTCATTCGTCGCTCAGATGTCTGGTTGGGGCACTTGTGCATGAGCAATCCGCTGCTCGCTGCCGTCATTTGCGTTCTGGCGATATTGCTGCATACGCCGTTGTTAAACCCAGAGGCGTTTAGCGCGAGAAATCAGGTTCAGCGCCTGCTTAGTGGAAAAACGCCGGTCGATGAGTTCGATCTGTGGGCGCTGCGCGATGGGCTGGGAATGGCAGGCAGGAAGCAGTTAACCTGGCTGACTAAAGAATTGGAGCAGGACCAAATACTGGATGCAGCAGGGCGTCAGGCACTACGCGATCGGTTGCAGGGGCGAGCGGCAAAAGTGCAACCTGTTCAGGTTGAATGGGTAGGGCCGTTGGAAGACGGGGTCGAAAGCATGTTGCAGGGCAACAATCTGGGTAACCGATGCCGAGAGGAGGCTTGCCTGCTCTTTGCGATTGATTTGACAGGTGATGGCCATAACGAAGTGCTCATTTTCCCTCGGGCTGGCTGGGGGGGCGGTGGCAAGATCCTTGCTCGCGATGAAAAAGGACAGTGGCAGATTGCAGCCAACCTGTTTGGCACTATAAGTACGCAGCACCTGATTGAGCTGATTAAGGACGGTGAAGTTGAGGTTGTTACGCCGCGCTTCAAGACCGTCAGAATCGGCGAGCAGAATATGGAAATCACGTATCCCTGATTCGGTGTCAAGTTAGGTATTACTTATTGATTCGATAAAGACAACGGATTGGTGATAGCGATCACATTTCTGTACTTTAGCCACATGCGAAAACACATGAGGATAAAGTGATGTCAGTAATTAATACCCAAGTTAAACCATTCAAAAACATGGCTTTCAAAGACGGTCAATTCATCGAAGTAACTGAGAAGAACATCGAAGGCAAATGGAGCGTGTTCTTCTTCTATCCGGCTGACTTTACGTTTGTCTGCCCGACCGAACTGGGTGATGTCGCTGACTACTACGACGAATTCCAACAGCGTGGCGTGGAAATTTACTCTGTTTCCACCGACACCCACTTCACGCACAAAGCGTGGCACAGCACCTCTGAAACCATTGGCAAAATCAAATACACCATGATCGGTGACCCAACGGGTCAACTGACGCGTAACTTTGAAAACATGCGCGAAGCAGAAGGTCTGGCCGATCGCGGTACGTTCATCGTTGACCCACAGGGCATCATCCAGGCGGTAGAAATCACGGCGGAAGGCATTGGCCGCGATGCCTCTGACCTGCTGCGTAAAGTGAAAGCGGCGCAGTACGTGGCTTCTCACCCAGGCGAAGTGTGCCCAGCCAAATGGAAAGAAGGCGAGGCTACGCTGGCTCCGTCTCTGGATCTGGTTGGCAAAATCTAAGCTAACACCACGGAAAACATAGCTGTGGAAAACATGGCTATTTTTGTCGGGTGCAATGCACCCGATTTTTATGGCCCGGCTTCTTTTCGGGCCAGCATGCTACACGATTTTGCCTTTGTACCAACTTGCCTAATTAAGGACGACCGATGCTCGACAATACGATGAAAGTCCAGTTGAAAGCCTATCTGGAAAAATTAACCAAACCTGTTGAGTTAATTGCGACTCTGGATGATTCCGCTAAATCTGCTGAAGTCAGAACCTTGCTGGCCGAGATCGCCGAGTTGTCTAATCAGGTAAGCTTTATTGAAAGGAACGATCTCTCAGTACGTAAGCCTTCGTTCCTGATTACCAATCCAGATTCCCAAAGCGGCCCGCGTTTTGCCGGCGCACCGATGGGACACGAATTTACCTCCCTGATTCTGGCGTTATTGCAGGTGGGCGGCCATCCGTCGAAAGAAGCGAAAGAATTACTCGATCAAATCCGCAATCTTGACGGCTTGTTCCACTTTGAAACGTATTACTCGCTGTCCTGCCACAACTGTCCGGACGTGGTACAGGCGCTGAATTTAATGGCGGTTCTGAATCCAAATATCACCCATACCGCGATTGACGGCGGTGTGTTTCAGGATGAGATTCAAAGCCGTAATGTTATGGGCGTTCCCACCATTTTCCTGAACGGCGAACACTTCAGTCAGGGGCGGACGAGCCTCGCTGAGATTGTGACTAAAATTGATACTGATGCGGGTGCTAAACAGGTTGAAAAGCTGAACCAGCGTGACGTCTATGATGTGTTAATCATCGGCAGCGGCCCAGCAGGTGCGGCAGCAGCGGTCTATTCGGCGCGCAAAGGGATCCGCACTGGGTTGGTCGGTGAACGCTTTGGCGGTCAGGTGCTGGATACCGTTGATATTGAAAACTATATTTCCGTCCCGAAAACGGAAGGTGCCAAACTGGCGACCGCGTTGAAAAGCCATGTTGACGACTATGATGTCGATGTTATCGACGCACAGAGTGCAGAAGCCTTAATTCCCGGCGGCGAACCAGGTAAACCGCATCAGGTGATCACCGTATCCGGCGCGACGCTGAAAGCACGTAGCGTGATCATTGCGACTGGTGCGCGCTGGAGGAACATGAATGTACCTGGTGAAGATCAGTATCGTACGCGTGGCGTAACGTACTGCCCACACTGTGATGGTCCGCTGTTTAAAGGTAAGCACGTTGCGGTGATTGGTGGGGGAAACTCCGGTGTAGAAGCGGCTATCGATCTGGCTGGCGTAGTGAAACATGTCACGCTGCTTGAGTTTGCACCAGAACTGAAAGCGGATTCGGTATTGCAGGAGAAGGTACGCAGCCTGCCGAATGTTGACGTCATTCTGAATGCGCAAACCACAGAAGTGAAAGGCGATGGGCAGAAAGTCACGGGGCTGAGCTACAAAGATCGTATTACCGACACGGTACATGATTTACCGCTGGAAGGGATCTTCGTGCAAATTGGCTTGTTGCCTAACACCCACTGGCTGGAAGGTACCGTCGCCAGAAACCGCATCGGTGAAATTGAGATCGATGCCAAGTGTGAAACTAGCGTGAAGGGGGTTTTTGCTGCTGGCGACTGTACGACGGTGCCGTACAAACAGATCATTATCGCGACGGGTGAAGGAGCAAAAGCGTCTTTGAGCGCATTTGATTACCTAATCAGAACTCGTGCGTAATATCGGTCTATAGGAGAGGGGAAAATTCGTCTCTCTCCTGTGACTCTGACGACGATCTTTACTTTCCGCGCGGCGGTGTCTCATAAAAGAGGCATCGCCGCGTTTTTTGCTTTTTATCGTAAAACTTTTCTTTTGATCGTAAAAATTAGAGCTCAGCCCTTGCCAAGAGACAATAAGAAATTCATAATGCCGTCCGCTTTGTGTTGTGGCTCGTTTTTTACTCTCTACACAGCACCGTATTTCGAGCGCTAGCGTTACCTCAATTCACATCATTTTTTATCAGTTAATACAAAACATCATATTCTTCTTAACAGACTTATCCACAGGCTGTCTGTTGGTTATTTATTAATCACGCTATGTTATTGATAAAACACTGTAGAGTATCTTATTGATATCTATTCATAAATTTTACTTATAAAATGCCATAACGATCGCTTGTACTTTTTGTGACAGTTGATTGGCAACGGTTTTTTTTATTTATTCACAGCGCGTGCGACAAACTGATGACAACCATTTGAGCGGCTCACGCATCGCGCGGTAATCCTTTCTCTACTGCACGAACAAGTCGTTTTTTCTGCGTGGATTGGACATCAATTTCCCGTGACGCGCGGCGTTCCAACTGCTGGTGAATTGCCCAGTGGATATGTTCATCCAACAATTCGCTTTCACCCAGACGGGTTTGCAGTGCCAGCACGATACTATCCTGATAGGGTGCGTTTCCCAGTGCGACAGCAATATTGCGTAGCCAGCGGAGATGCCCGATGCGCCGGATCGGCGATCCTTCCGTAATCCGCAGAAATTTCTCTTCATTCCAGCCGAACAATACCAGCAGCTCCGGCGTATGCAGCGCAGCGCGCGGACTGAAATCAGCCTCGTCGGTGAGCTGTGAAAACCGATTCCACGGACAAATCAGCTGGCAGTCATCGCAACCATAGATGCGGTTGCCCATCAGCGGACGGAATTCTTCAGGTATCGGACCTTCCAATTCGATAGTCAGGTAGGAAATGCAGCGGCGCGCATCAACGGTGTAAGGGGCGACAATCGCGCCGGTTGGGCAGGTCGTCATGCAGGCGACACAGCGACCACACTGCTCTTCTTGAGGTCGATCAACGGGCAGAGGTAAATCGATCAGCAGCTCACCGAGAAAGAACCAGGAACCCGCTTCTCGATTGAGAATTAGTGAGTGTTTACCAACCCAGCCAAGCCCGGCTTTTGCAGCTAAAGGACGCTCCATAATGGGAGCAGAATCGACGAATGGGCGAAAATTCAATTCACCGCAGTATTCCTGAATCTGGTCGCCGAGTTTTTTCAGACGCTGACGTAATAGCTTGTGGTAATCGCGACCCAGCGCATAACGGCTAACGTAGCCGAGCTCTGGGTTCTTTAAGGTGCTCGCAAATGCCGCTTTGGCGGGAAGATAATTCATACGGACGCTGATGACGCGGAGTGTGCCGGGCAGCAGTTCGTGCGGACGCGCCCGCAGCATACCATGGCGCGCCATCCAGTCCATTTCTCCGTGATATTGCTTATCCAGCCAAGCCTGAAGCCGAGGCTCTTCTGCGGACAAATCGGTGTCGCAGATGCCGACCTGCTGGAATCCCAATGCCTGTCCCCATTGCTTGATGTGTTGCGCTAATTCATTGAGATCGTAGGGGTATGACATGATGGGCCACAGAAATAAACAAGACGCGCTGATGTTACCATATTTGCGCTGTAGAGCCGATGTTTGCTGAGATGCGCGGAATGCTGGCAGTCGTTTAAGTTGCTTGCTAATTTTAAGTCATTGTCATGAAAACTAAGAGCAAATGATGACGAGTCACGATCGGAAACGAGAGGATGATTTGCCTGACTCGGTGTTTTACGCCGAGTGGGTGCGGCGTGAAGAAGCCAGAGCGGCCAGCGAGTCGGGGCTTTCGCTGTGGGAACTCATGCAGCGTGCGGGAGAAGCTGCATTTGAGGTGGCTCGCCAATGCTACCCGTCTGCCCGACGCTGGCGGGTGCTGGCTGGACACGGCAATAATGGTGGCGATGGATATGTGGTCGCCAGTTTGGCGTTGGCGGCGGGTGTGGAGGTGGATGTTGTTGCCTGCACCAGCGATAAGCCGCTGCCTGCTGATGCTAATCTTGCTCGGCAGCGCTGGCTGGATCAAGGCGGCCGTGTTGAAGAGGTGAGTGCGCAAGATGATGTTGATACGCTGTGGCCTGAAGGAATCGATCTCATTATTGATGGTTTACTGGGAACCGGCCTTTCCGCTGTACCACGCGAACCCTATGCCACGTTAATTACACAGGCGAATGCCTATCCCGTTCCGATTATTTCACTGGATATTCCCTCTGGTTTACATGCTGAAACTGGCACCTGCGCTGGCGTAGCGATCTGTGCGGCGCAGACGGTGACGTTTATCGCGCTGAAACCGGGGCTACTGACTGGCCGCGCCCGTGAGCAGGTTGGGAAGCTCCATTATCACTCGCTAGGATTGGAGGCGTGGCTGGACGGCCAAACCGCGCCGATACGGCGACTGACTGCGGCGCAACTTCCCGAATGGCTGACGCCACGTTCAGCCGGACAACATAAAGGCGATAACGGCAGGCTGCTGGTGGTAGGTGGTAACGCTGGCTTAGGCGGTGCGGTATTGATGGCTGCTGATGCGGCGCTACACAGCGGTGCAGGCTTGGTGCGAGTACTTACTCACAAACAGTATCAATCGGCGTTTCTGACGGTTCGACCGGAGTTGATGGTGCAAGAGCTGACGACAGACACGCTGCGACAGGGGCTGGAATGGGCCGATGTCGTGGTGATTGGGCCGGGTTTAGGGCAGGATGAATGGGCTAACAATGCGCTGCGTTTGGCAGAAAATTGTAACAAACCCATGTTATGGGATGCGGATGCACTCAACCTGCTGGCAATCAATCCGCATAAGCGGCAGAATCGCGTGCTGACACCTCACCCCGGCGAGGCGGCTCGTTTACTGAATTGCCGCGTGTCTGATATCGAAAGTGATCGCTTACTTGCGGCCACAAAGCTGGTAAAACGCTATGGCGGCGTTGTCGTATTAAAAGGTGCGGGAACGGTGATTGCCAGCGAGAAAGAAGAGATCGCGATTGCTGATGTGGGAAACCCCGGCATGGCGACAGGTGGCATGGGTGATGTGCTGTCAGGTATCGTTGGTGGTTTGCTGGCGCAAAAGCTCTCGCTGTATGATGCTGCTTGTGCGGGGTGTGTCGTACACGGTGCGGCGGCCGACTGGCTGGCGACGCGACGCGGCACCCGAGGTATGCTGGCAACCGATTTATTGCCCGTGTTGTTCCGCTATGTGAATCCCGAGCGGATGTTTCCAGAGCCGATATTTTTAGAACAGTAGATATTCTTAGAACAATAGAATGAAAAAAATAGTCTTACTTCTGCCGGATGAGGCAGCAACCATTTCATTAGGCACGGCGCTGGCGAAAGCCTGCGACGGTGCTTGTGTTATCCACCTTTATGGCGATCTCGGTGCGGGGAAAACGACGTTTAGTCGTGGATTCCTACAGGCGCGTGGTCATCAGGGCAATGTCAAAAGCCCCACTTATACTCTGGTAGAGCCTTATGCGTTATCCCCACTGGCTGTCTATCACTTTGATCTCTATCGACTGGCCGATCCGGAAGAGTTGGAGTTCATGGGGATCCGCGATTATCTGACGCAAGATGCCATTTGTCTGATTGAATGGCCGCAGCAGGGGGCTGGTGTACTGCCCGATGCGGATATCGAGCTGCATTTGCGCTATCAGGATGAGGGTCGACAGGCTGAACTGTTTGCTGTCTCCGCGACGGGAGACGCGATGTTACAACGTTTTTATCTTCAGCCAGGAACAACAGAATCATGATGAGTCGTATGGTTAAACTGTTCATCGGCGTATGGCTGTTGCTGGCAGGATCGGCGTGGGCGGCTAATCTGTCGGATATCAAAGTGGACAACGCGTCAGGCCAGGCCACGGTGCGTTTGAGCTTTAGCGGTCAGCCTATTTATGCTTTCTTCCCGCTCAGCAACCCTGCCAGAGTGGTCATCGATATTCGTCAGACTGGCGTCATTCAGGGATTACCGTTGGATTTCAGCGGACAAAATCTGATTAAGCGTGTGCGCACCAGCAACGCTCAGGACGCACAAAGCCTGCGTCTGGTGCTGGATTTGACTCAGGCAGCCAAGACGCGAGCGGTTACGCAAAAAGAAGGGGCTGGGTACGTTGTTGTTTTCACCATCACCGGTGATAAAGCAAAAACGGTACAAGCCTCAGCGCCTCCTGCTACACGGCAGCAAAATAGCGCGCCAGCAGAACCTGCAAAGAATCCGTTTACCAACAAACCGACTGTTGTCGTAAATAGCAGTGCGTCATCTACCCGAGTACCAGCCCGGCAGGGCAATGAACGGGTTGTTGTGGCAATTGATGCCGGTCACGGGGGGCAAGATCCTGGGGCGATTGGCACGAACGGGCTGCGGGAGAAAAATGTCACCATCTCTATCGCTCGTAAGTTACAAACCTTACTGAATAACGACCCGGCCTTTAAAGGCGTATTAACGCGCGATGGCGACTACTTTATCTCCGTCATGGGGCGTTCGGATGTGGCGCGTAAGCAGGGCGCGAACCTGTTAGTGTCGATTCACGCGGATGCTGCACCGAACCGTAATGCCAAAGGTGCCTCTGTTTGGGTGCTGTCCAACCGTCGTGCGAATAGCGAGATGGCAACCTGGCTGGAACAGCATGAAAAGCAGTCTGAACTGTTGGGGGGAGCAGGCGATCTGTTAGCGAACAGCAGCGCGGATCCTTATCTCAGTCAGGCGGTTTTGGATCTGCAATTTGGCCACTCCCAGCGTGTCGGGTATGACGTTGCGACTAAGGTGCTGCGTGAGCTACAGCGCGTCGGGGGGCTGCATAAACGACGCCCTGAGCACGCAAGCCTAGGCGTATTACGCTCGCCAGATATTCCTTCTCTGCTGGTGGAAACCGGGTTTATCACCAATGTCTCGGAAGAGCGGCTGTTGGGGAGTAACGACTATCAGGAAAAAATCGCCAATGCGATTTATCAGGGGCTGAGGGGGTACTTCCAGACGCACCCGATGCAATCCCTCCCAAAGCAGGAAAGCCGCCCACTACAGTCGGCGGCAAATGATACAGCGACATCGGGCAGCGACGTAACGACGGCGAAAGCGAGTGCGGGCAGCACGCGTCATATCGTCGCACGTGGCGAAACACTTTCTTCCATTGCTCGACGTTATGGTGTCAGCCTCGCGGCTATGCGTGACGTAAATAAGCTGAATAAAGACATCGTCTGGGTTGGACAGCGTTTGAATATTCCGGCGACAGGGGCGAAGCAGACGGCATCAACGCCTGCGCCCAAAAAGGCTGTACCGGTGAAGCATAAGGTCGTAAAGGGTGATAGCCTGAGTGCGATTGCTGCGCGTTACGGTGTCAGTATGAAAGAGATCCAACAGGCGAATAATATGCGTTCTGGTTCGGTACAACTGGGGCAAACGCTGATTATACCGTCCGCCTGATGCTTCATGCTGACGATGTCGATAGATTGAGGATAGTAAGAGGGATACGCCATGCCGATTCAGGTGCTGCCACCGCAGTTGGCTAACCAGATTGCCGCCGGAGAAGTGGTTGAGCGCCCGGCTTCGGTCGTGAAGGAGCTGGTGGAAAACAGTCTGGATGCAGGGGCGACCCGAATTGATATCGATATAGAACGCGGCGGTGCGAAGCTGATTCGTATTCGTGACAATGGCTCGGGCATCGGAAAGGATGAATTAACGCTGGCGCTGGCGCGTCATGCGACCAGTAAAATTGCCACGCTCGACGATCTGGAAGCGATCGTTAGCATGGGGTTTCGCGGCGAAGCGCTGGCGAGTATCAGTTCCGTCTCCCGTTTAACGCTGACATCACGCACTGCCGAACAATCTGAGGCCTGGCAGGCCTACGCCGAAGGGCGCGATATGGCGGTGACGGTCAAGCCAGCCGCTCATCCTGTGGGCACCACGCTGGAAGTGCTGGATCTGTTTTACAACACGCCCGCCCGCCGTAAATTTATGCGCACGGAAAAAACCGAATTCACCCATATTGATGAGGTCGTGCGCCGCATTGCACTTGCACGTTTCGATGTCGCCATCACGCTGCATCATAACGGTAAGCTGATGCGGCAGTATCGTGCAGCACCGGATAAAAATCAGTATGAACGCCGTTTAGGCAGTATCTGTGGTGCGACCTTCTTACAACATGCGCTCGCGGTGTCATGGCAACATGGCGATCTCACTATCCATGGCTGGGTCGCCGATCCGGTTGGTGCGAAACAGCTGCCGGATATGCAGTATTGCTATGTGAATCAGCGCATGATGCGCGATCGGCTCATTAATCATGCTATCCGGCAGGCTTATCAGGATCAGCTTAGCGACGAGCAGCAGCCCGCCTATGTTTTGTATCTGGAGATCGACCCGCATCAGGTGGATGTCAACGTTCATCCCGCCAAGCATGAGGTGCGGTTCCATCAGGCGCGGTTGGTACATGATTTCATCTATCAGGCCGTGATGTCCGTTCTACAGCAGGCCTCTGCGCCTGGGCTTGGCATGACTGAGCCAGAGACTGGGAAGCCCGTGCAATGGCAGCAGGAAAATCGTCCTGCCGCAGGCGAAAACCATTTTGCCCAGCCGCCGCGTACCGATAATTCTCCATCGTATGGCGGGAAAACACCCCGCACAGGCCATTCCGGTCAGGCGCGAGAATCTGCTTATTCCGGCTATCAGCCAGAGAATCCGTATCAGAAACAGCAGGGCGATCTGTATAAGGCGCTGCTGCAACCAACGGATAACGGAGCAAATACACCGCTGTCCGGCGAGCGCACTTCTGTACCAGCGAGTAGAGTTGTACCGTCGAATAGCGTTATGTCGTCGGACGTGGTTGTGCCATCCACGGTATTGCATGACGTATCCGCGACTCGAACCGCATCGGACACCGCAACCAGTAATAACAAACAGCGCGCGCCAGTTGAGTCACCGCTGGAAAGCCAATCGAGCGGCTTTGGACGGGTTCTCACGGTTTATCCACCGTGCTACGCGCTGTTGGAGTACCATAAGGGATTGGCGATGCTGTCGCTTCCCGTTGCCGAACGTTATCTGAAAGTCGTGCAGTTGACGCCCTCCGATGAGGGGCTGCGAGCACAGCCTTTACTGATTCCTCAGCGCCTGACGCTGAGTAAATCCGAACTGAACGTCTTGTCTACCCACCACGCTTTGCTGACACGTTTTGGTATTGATGTATTGGTTGAGTCACAACGTGCCACATTGCGTGCCGTACCTTTACCATTGCGCCAACAAAATTTACAAAACTTGATCTCTGAACTGATAGGCTATCTGGCCGACTATCAGACGGTTGAGACACAGCAGGTGGATGCTGGCGCATTGGCGTCGTGGATGGCAACGCGATTGCAGAGCGAGCAGGAAAACTGGAGCCACTCTCAGGCCATACAATTACTGACGGATGTCGAGCGGCTTTGTCCGCAACTGGCTAAAACGCCGCCGTCTGAACTTTTATATATGATGGACATCCATGATGCCATCCAGGCTTTAAAGCATGAATGATGTAGAAAACGCGTCGTTGCCGCCCGCTATTTTTATCATGGGGCCGACGGCGTCAGGAAAAACGGCATTGGCGATGACGTTACGAGAATATTTGCCGGTAGAGTTGATTAGCGTAGATTCCGCCCTCATCTATAAAAATATGGATATCGGGACGGCGAAGCCGAGTGCGGAAGAGCTGGCACTGGCGCCGCATCGGTTAATCGACATTCTCGATCCGACGGAGTCTTATTCTGCGGCCGATTTTCGCCGCGATGCACTACGTGAAATGGCGGACATTACCGCTGCCGGTCGCATCCCTCTACTAGTGGGGGGGACGATGCTGTATTTCAAGGCGCTGTTAGAGGGGCTTTCTCCTTTGCCATCAGCCGATGCCGCAGTGCGTCAACGCATTGAAGAACAGGCAAAAGAAATCGGCTGGGAAGCGATGCATCGGCAGCTTAGTGAGATCGATCCGGTTGCAGCAATTCGGATTCATCCAAATGATCCGCAGAGACTCTCGCGAGCACTGGAAGTTTTTTTCGTTTCAGGTAACACTTTAACTGAACTGACAAAAACGTCTGGCGACGCGCTGCCCTATCAGGTTCATCAGTTTGCTATCGCCCCGGCGACGCGTGAATTGTTGCATCAGCGGATTGAACAGCGTTTTCACCAGATGTTGGCGGCGGGTTTTGAGACAGAAGCCCGGACATTGTTTGCCCGGCAAGACCTTCATACGGATATGCCCTCTATTCGTTGCGTTGGTTATCGCCAGATGTGGTCATATTTATCCGGTGAAATTGATTACGATGAGATGGTTTATCGGGGAGTTTGTGCGACGCGCCAGTTAGCGAAGCGGCAAATGACCTGGCTGCGCGGTTGGGATGATGTGTGCTGGCTGGATAGCGAAAAACCGACTGAGGCACTGGACAAGGTAATTCAGGTTGTTAGTGCATAGGTTGAGTGATTGTGTACAATCGGTGAGTCTCAGCGTGCAAGTTTTTTACACCGTTATTTTAGAGCCGTTGGGCTCTTTGTTACAAACAACATACAAATAAGGAAAATATAGAATGGCTAAGGGGCAATCTTTGCAAGATCCGTTCTTGAACGCTTTGCGTCGTGAACGTGTTCCGGTTTCGATTTATTTGGTGAACGGTATTAAGTTGCAAGGTCAGATCGAATCTTTCGATCAGTTCGTGATTTTGTTGAAAAACACGGTCAGTCAGATGGTTTATAAGCACGCCATCTCTACAGTTGTTCCTTCTCGCCCAGTTTCTCACCATAGCAACAATCCAGGCGGCAGCAACAACTATCACGGTAGTAACACGACTGCTCAACAGTCGTCGCAGGATGCTGATGACGCCGAATAAGGCGTATTGTCAATTCACCACGGCGCGGGAGAGCTGGACGCATCGCTCGGCTCCTTCGCTGTGGTGTTTTTTGCTCGTTTGAGAGGTTACTCGCTTGTTTGACCGTTATGAATCAGGTGAACGGGCCATATTAGTTCATGTTTTTTTCTCGCAAGATAGAGATACTGAAGATCTGCTGGAGTTTGAATCTCTGGTTTCTTCTGCAGGTATTGAATCCTTGCAGGTTGTTACCGGTAGCCGCAAGGCGCCTCACCCCAAGTATTTTGTCGGGGAAGGTAAAGCCGAAGAAATTGCTCAGGCAGTAAAAGAAACTGGCGCGTTTGTCGTGCTGTTTGATCACGCGCTGACGCCTGCTCAAGAACGTAATCTAGAGCGTTTGTGCGAGTGCCGGGTGATCGACCGTACCGGATTGATTTTAGATATTTTTGCCCAGCGTGCGCGTACTCACGAGGGGAAATTACAGGTAGAGCTGGCACAGTTGCGCCACCTTGCGACCCGACTGGTTCGTGGTTGGACGCACCTTGAACGCCAGAAGGGTGGTATCGGTTTACGCGGCCCAGGTGAAACCCAGCTTGAAACCGACCGTCGTTTATTGCGTAACCGTATCAGTCAGATACTGTCGCGTCTCGAACGGGTAGAAAAACAGCGTGAACAGGGGCGCCGGTCACGAGTTCGCGCCGATGTTCCTACCGTTTCGCTGGTGGGCTATACCAACGCGGGTAAATCCACGCTGTTTAACAAGATTACATCGGCGGGCGTCTATGTCGCCGATCAGTTATTTGCCACACTGGATCCAACATTGCGCCGCATTCAAGTGGATGATGTCGGTGATACAGTGCTGGCGGATACCGTAGGTTTTATCCGGCAGTTACCCCACGATTTGGTGGCTGCGTTTAAGGCTACATTACAGGAAACACGTCAGGCCTCACTGTTGCTGCACGTTGTTGATGCCGCCGATCCTCGTCTTGACGAGAATATCGACGCGGTTAATGACGTACTGGCGGAAATCGAGGCAGATGAAATACCTGCGCTGTTGGTAATGAACAAGATTGATATGCTGGATGATTTCGTTCCGCGTATCGATCGCAACGAAGAGAATCTACCGATACGGGTCTGGCTTTCAGCACAGACTGGTGACGGTATTGCGTTGCTATTTCAGGCATTGACTGAGCGGCTTTCCGGGGAAATCGCACAATATACTTTGCACCTTCCCCCGCAGGCAGGACGCTTGCGTAGTCGTTTTTACCAGCTTCAGGCAATAGAAAAAGAATGGATTGAAGAGGATGGGCAAATTGGTCTGGTTATCCGTATGCCGATTGCTGACTGGCGCCGCCTCTGCAAAAAAGAGCAGGAACTGATGGACTATATTGTCTGACAGGCAAAAAACAGTCTGCACGGCGAAATAGTCTGACGGACTCTGGGATATTGAACCTGAAGAACACCTATCATAAAGAATGGAGCTAAAACATGGCGTGGAATCAGCCCGGTAATAACGGACAAGACCGCGACCCGTGGGGGAGCAGCAGCAATAATGGCGGCAACTCTGGCGGAAATAACAATAAAGGTGGCCGAGATCAGGGGCCGCCGGATCTGGACGACATCTTCCGTAAACTGAGCAAAAAACTCAGCGATCTGGGTGGCGGAAAAGGTTCTGGCTCAAGCAACAGCGGAAATTCTGGCGGCCCAGCATTGGGTGGCCGGATCGTCGGTATCGCTGCCGTCGCTGCTGTTGTCATCTGGGCTGCTACTGGTTTCTATACCATTAAAGAAGCGGAACGCGGTGTCGTAACGCGCTTTGGTAAGTTCAGCCATTTGGTTGGACCTGGTCTTAACTGGAAACCAACCTTTATCGACTCTGTTCGCGCGGTGAACGTTGAGTCGGTGCGCGAACTGGCGACCTCGGGTGTGATGTTGACATCTGATGAAAACGTCGTGCGCGTTGAAATGAACGTACAGTATCGTGTCACACAACCTGAGCAATATCTGTTCAGCGTAACCAATGCGGATGACAGCCTGCGTCAGGCAACTGACAGTGCGCTGCGTGGCGTTATTGGTAAGTACACGATGGACAAAATTTTGACTGAAGGCCGTACCATTGTGCGTACGGATACCCAGCGTGTACTGGAAGAGACTGTTCGTCCGTACAACATGGGTATCACGCTGCTTGACGTCAACTTCCAGACCGCACGTCCGCCGGAAGAAGTGAAGGCCGCGTTTGATGATGCGATTGCCGCACGTGAAAACGAACAGCAATATATTCGTGAAGCGGAAGCGTACGCGAACGAAGTGCAGCCGCGTGCTAACGGTCAGGCGCAACGTATTCTGGAAGAGTCTCGCGCTTATAAAACCCGTACCGTTCTGGAAGCTCAGGGTGAAGTTGCCCGTTTTGCCAGAGTATTACCGGAATATAAAGCGGCGCCAGAAATCACCCGCGAGCGTTTGTATATCGAAACGATGGAACGCGTGCTGAGCCATACTCGTAAGGTTTTGGTCAATGACAAGGGGAGTAACCTGATGGTGCTGCCGTTGGATCAGATGCTGCGTGGGCAAGGTGGTGAAAATACGCAAAGCAACAGCAGCGCTAATCCACTGCGTTTGCCTAGCAACAGCAGCGGTGCGGCGAATAGCAACCAAACGCGCAGCAGTAACAATGGAAATATCATGGATCAGCGCAAAGCAAATGCGCAGCGTGATGACTTCACTCGAGTAGGGAGAGAATAATCGATGCGTAAGCCCTTACTATTTATCCTGATCCTAGTACTGATGGTGGTCTATGCGTCACTGTTTGTGGTGCAGGAAGGCCAGCGCGGCATTGTGATGCGTTTTGGTAAAGTATTGCGTGATGACGAAAACAAGCCGCTGATTTATGTACCGGGATTGCAGTTCAAGGTTCCGTTTATCGACTCAGTGAAAATGCTGGATGCTCGTATCCAAACCATGGAAAACCAGGCTGACCGCTTCATCACTAAAGAGCAGAAAGACCTGATTGTCGATTCTTACCTCAAATGGCGTATCAGCGATTTCAGCCGTTACTATCTGGCAACGGGCGGTGGTGACATCTCTCAAGCTGAAGTACTGCTGAAACGTAAATTCAGTGACCGTCTGCGTTCTGAGATTGGTCGTCTGGATGTGAAAGGCATTGTTACCGACTCACGTGGCCAACTGATGTCTGACGTGCGTGAAGCGCTGAATACCGGTACCGGTGAAACCACTGAAGCCGATAATGCGATTGCATCTGCTGCTGCGCGTGTTGAGAAAGAGACGACGAGCAACGAACCTCACATCAACCCTAACAGCATGGCTGCGCTGGGTATTGAGGTTATCGATGTGCGTATTAAGCAAATCAACCTGCCAACCGAAGTGTCTGACGCAATTTACCAACGTATGCGTGCAGAGCGTGAAGCGGTAGCGCGTCGCCACCGTTCACAAGGTCAGGAAGAAGCTGAAAAGTTGAAAGCGACGGCAGACTATGAAGTTACCCGTACGCTGGCTGAAGCCGAGCGCCAAGGGCGTATCACCCGCGGTGAAGGGGATGCCGAAGCGGCGAAACTGTTTGCGAACGCATTCAGCGAAGATCCTGACTTCTACTCTTTCATTCGTAGCCTGCGTGCGTATGAAAGTAGCTTCAGTAATAATCAGGACGTAATGGTTCTCAGCCCGGATAGCGACTTCTTCCGCTACATGAAGTCACCGGAAAGCAGCATGGCACCACGCCGCTGATAGTCATTAACTGACGTCTTTCATCAAGCCCGGGTTATTGCACCGGGCTTTTTTTTGTCATTTTCTGGCAGAGATAACTCAAAGGGTTTGGTCCTGTTCTTACTCGGAGCAGGAAAAAGGGGCTGTTATGAATTCAACGATTTGGCTGGCGCTCGGGCTGGTTTTGGTACTTGAAGGGCTGGGTCCGTTGCTGTTTCCTCGCCTTTGGCGGCGGATGATTTTGGGAATGGCACAGTTACCGGATAATATTTTGCGGCGTTTTGGTGGCGGAATAGTCGTTGCAGGGTGCGTGATCTACTACATGTTGCGTAGCCGGATGGGTGGCTAAAATTAAGCGGAAAAATGTGCGCAACCGTGTGCTAAAAGTACTGAAAGCATCCAAATGAGATGGTAGAATCCTTTTTTAAGCAACCTGGTGATTCTTGAAATGGGTAAGAACGTCGTCGTACTGGGCACCCAATGGGGTGACGAAGGTAAAGGCAAGGTCGTTGACCTGCTGACTGAACGGGCTAAATATGTTGTGCGCTATCAGGGTGGTCACAACGCTGGCCATACGCTGGTTATCAACGGTGAAAAAACCGTCCTTCATTTAATTCCTTCTGGCATTCTGCGTGAAAATGTTGTCAGCATCATCGGTAACGGTGTTGTGCTGGCGCCTGACGCATTCATGAAAGAAATGACGGAGCTTGAAGCGCGTGGCGTCCCGGTACGCGAACGCCTGCTGCTTTCTGAAGCCTGTCCGTTAATCCTGCCTTATCACGTCGCATTGGATAACGCGCGTGAAAAAGCGCGTGGCGCGAAAGCAATTGGTACTACGGGTCGCGGTATCGGTCCTGCGTATGAAGATAAAGTTGCTCGCCGTGGTCTGCGTGTTGGCGATCTGTTTGATAAAGAAACCTTTGCTGTCAAACTGAAAGAAATCGTCGAATACCATAACTTCCAACTGGTTAACTACTACAAAGTTGATGCTGTCGACTACCAGAAAGTGTTGGACGATGTGCTGGCGATCGCCGACATCCTGACTGCTATGGTCGTTGATGTGTCTGATTTGCTGTACAAGGCGCACCTGCGTGGCGATTTCGTCATGTTTGAAGGCGCGCAGGGTACGCTGCTGGATATCGACCACGGTACCTATCCGTACGTGACCTCCTCAAATACCACTGCGGGCGGCGTTGCCACCGGCTCTGGCTTGGGTCCACGTTATGTCGATTATGTGCTGGGTATCGTTAAAGCCTACTCTACCCGTGTGGGTGCAGGTCCATTCCCGACTGAGCTGTTTGAAGAAGTGGGTGAGCATCTGTCTCAGAAAGGTAACGAGTTTGGTGCGACTACGGGTCGTCGTCGTCGTACTGGCTGGCTGGATGCGGTTGCCGTGCGTCGTGCGGTACAGATCAACTCGCTGTCAGGTTTCTGCCTGACCAAGCTGGATGTTCTGGATGGTCTGAAAGAGATTAAGATCTGCGTAGGCTATCGTTTGCCGAATGGCACCGAAGTAGATACTACTCCGCTGGCTGCTGAAGGCTGGGAAGGTCTTGAGCCGATTTACGAAACTGTGCCGGGTTGGTCTGAAAGCACATTTGGCGTGAAAGATCACAGCAAGCTGCCGCAGGCTGCGCTGAACTACATCAAACGTATCGAAGAAGTTACCGGTGTGCCGATTGATATTATTTCCACCGGCCCAGATCGCAGCGAAACAATGGTGTTGCGCGATCCGTTCGACGCTTGATTGCACCACGCTTAACGAGTGATGCAATATGAAAAAGGACGGGATTCCCGTCCTTTTTGCTATCTAGCGTTTAGCTGTTGTAGAACAGCACGGCTTCCTACAGTGATTCTTGTGCGTCTTTCGCCTTCTGCGCTTTCTTCTTCAGGCTATCCAGCAGCTTATTATGGATGTTACTGAACCCACCGTTACTCATGACCAGAATATGGTCGCCTGGCTGTGCAGTCTTGACGATGTTTTCTACCAGCATATCAATATCCGCGCTCCAGTGAGCGGGCTGTACACAGGCTTCTGCAACTTCTACAACCTGCCACGGAATATGCGTCGGCTGGAAGAGGAATACTTCATCGGCGCGGCCTAATGACGGAGCCAGTTCGTTTTTGCACATCCCCAATTTCATGGTGTTTGAACGGGGCTCCAGTACGGCTAAAATACGGGCTGTACCTCCCACCTTGCTGCGTAGTGCCGACAGTGTCGCTAGAATTGCAGTAGGGTGATGTGCAAAATCGTCATAAACTGTGACGCCATGCTCCGTACCACGTAATTCAAGGCGGCGGCGCGCGTTGATAAATCCGCCCAGCGCGCGGCAGGCATCTGCGGGCAGCACGCCGACGTGATGTGCGGCAGCAATCGCCATCAATCCGTTGTGCATGTTGTGTTCACCCACCAGTTTCCAGTGGACTTCACCGACAAGCTCATTGTTCAGGTAAACCTGATATTGGCTGGCATCAATGGCCACTTTCTGTGCCCGCCAAACGCCTTCTTCGCCGACCAATTCCTGTTCACTCCAGCATCCCATCCCCATCACCTGTTTGAGATTAAGATCGTTGGTTGGCAGGATGATCTTCCCGCTGCCGGGCACCAGTCGAACAAGGTGGTGGAACTGTTTCTGAATGGCTTTCAGATCGTCAAAGATGTCAGCGTGATCGAACTCAAGGTTGTTGAGTACCAGCGTTCTTGGGCAGTAATGTACGAATTTTGAGCGTTTGTCGAAGAACGCGCAGTCGTATTCATCGGCTTCAAGCACCATGAACGGGCTGTCACCCAACCGTGCGGAAACGGTGAAGTTGCCGGGAACGCCACCGATCACAAAGCCCGGTTGGTAGCCGCAGTCTTCCAGAATCCAGGTGACCATCCCCGCAGTAGTGGTTTTACCATGTGTTCCCGCAACGGCAATCACCCAGCGATCGCGCAGTACATAGTCATGCAGCCACTGTGGACCGGAAACATAGGGTAATCCTTGTTCCAGTACAGCTTCGACGCACGGGTTTCCGCGTGACATCGCATTACCGATGATGACCAGATCGGGGGCGTGAGCAAGCTGTGCCGGATCGTATCCCTGGATCAGCGTGATTCCCTGCTCTTCAAGTAAGGTACTCATGGGAGGATAAACATTCGCATCTGAGCCCGTGACGTCATGCCCCAGCGAGCGGGCGAGTAGGGCAAGGCCACCCATAAAGGTGCCGCAGATACCTAAAATATGAATACGCATACATTTTCCATCTTCACTGTGAGTCTGCGTCACATTCTAACGCTATGAATCCGCCATAAGAAATGGATTTGACTAGGTACTCACTTTCTCTTTGGGCTACACTGCATGCGCAAACGTTGGCGGTGCAGAAATGAAACCGCTTTTCATCCGTAGATTTTGGAATAGTGTTATGAAAACGTTAGGCGAATTTATCGTCGAAAAACAGCACGATTTCTCTCACGCCACAGGTGAGCTTACCGCGCTGCTGTCTGCTATTAAACTGGGCGCCAAGATTATTCACCGTGATATCAATAAAGCAGGTTTGGTTGATATCTTGGGTGCCAGCGGTATTTCTAATGTTCAGGGCGAAGTGCAGATGAAGCTCGATCTGTATGCCAATGAGAAACTGAAAGCTGCATTAAAAGCGCGTGGTGAAGTGGCAGGTATCGCCTCTGAAGAAGAAGACGAAATTGTCATCTTTGAGGGCGATAAGGCGGAAAACGCTAAATATGTGGTTCTGATGGACCCACTGGACGGCTCGTCAAATATTGATGTGAACGTCTCTGTCGGTACGATTTTTTCTATTTATCGCCGTATTACGCCGCTGGGAACTTCAGTCACGGAAGCTGATTTCTTGCAGCCGGGTAGCCAGCAGGTTGCTGCGGGCTACATCGTTTACGGTTCTTCTACCATGCTGGTGTACACCACGGGTCACGGCGTTCACGCTTTTACCTACGATCCATCGCTCGGTGTATTCTGCCTCTCGCATGAAAAAGTTTGCTTCCCGGAAAAAGGGAATATGTATTCCATCAACGAAGGGAACTACATCAAGTTTCCTGCCGGCGTGAAGAAATACATCAAATACTGTCAGGAGCAGGATGAAGAGACGCAGCGTCCTTATACGTCGCGTTATATCGGTTCACTGGTAGCGGATTTCCATCGTAACCTGCTGAAAGGCGGGATTTACCTGTACCCGAGCACGGCGAGCTATCCGAAAGGCAAACTGCGTTTGCTGTACGAATGCAACCCGATGGCGTTCTTGGCGGAGCAGGCGGGTGGTAAGGCTAGCGACGGTAAAAACCGTATTCTGGATATCACGCCAGAGAAACTGCATCAGCGCTCACCGTTCTTTGTGGGAACAGAATCCATGGTTGATGACGTTGAACGTTTCATCCGTGAATTTCCCGATGCTTAATTAGCACAATTCCGTGTTGTCGGGTTCTCTGCCAATGCGGGATTGTTTTTATGGCGTGCTGTCCGGCACGCCATTATTGGTGGGCTACCGCAAGATACGTTGAAAACGCTCTCTGCGTTTTTTAATGTTGTGCTTCGAACCAGCTTTCCAGAATAATCACCGCAGAAGCCGCGTCTACGCTACCTTTATCCAATGCTTTAAAACCACCGCGTTCAAAGAGATCGGCGCGAGCTTCCACCGTACTCAATCGTTCATCATGTAGTTCAATAGCGACACCAAAACGACCGTGCAGTCGGTTAGCAAATTTCCGCGCCCGTGCCGTCAGCGGCTGTTCGGTGCCATCCATGTTAAGCGGCAGGCCGACGACGACCAAATCTGGCTGCCATTCTGATAACAGCTTCTCCACTTTTTGCCAGTCGGGTATTCCTTCCTGTGCCTTGAACGATGTCAGTGCGCGTGCCGTACCGGTAATTTCCTGACCGATTGCCACGCCGATACTTTTTGTCCCAAAATCAAAGGCAAGGAGGGTTCTGTTGCTCATCAGGCATGTCCTGCTTCAGTGGAGATATTATGAATATCGATACCCAACTTTCTGGCCGCCGCTCGCCAGCGTTCGGCAATGGGCGTGTGGAACAGAATCTCTTTATCGGCTGGCGTCGTCAGCCAGGCATTATCCAGCAGTTCCTCTTCCAGCTGGCCGTTCTCCCAGGCGGAATAGCCTAAGGCAACCAGCGTATTTTTCGGCTGCTTGGACGTGCCTAACGTTTCCAGTACGTCTTTTGAGGTGGTGATCATGGTGTCCTCAGAAATACTGATGCTAGAACCAAAGCCGGAACTGGGCGTATGCAGGATAAAGCCACGGTCGTCCGCCAGTGGGCCACCGATAAAAACGGGTTTATCTAATCGGATGGCAGGATCGCGTGGTGTTGGATCTATTTTTAGCTTTTTCAGCACATTTTCCACGGAAAACTGATCCATCGGTTTGTTGATGATCAGCCCCATGGCTCCGTCTTCATTATGTTCGCAGATATAGACCACCGAACGTTTAAATACAGAGTCCTGTAGTGCTGGCATAGCAATGAGGAAGTGATGCTGTAAATTCATTGTGTATTTTTATCGATATCCGTCAGCGTTGGAGAAACGGCCCGTGTTGCGCGGGCCGAGTGGCGTGTCAGGTGTCTCTGATTAGCGAGTGCGTGCAGCCAGACGTTTTTCAATCGCGTCCATCAGCATGCCGGTGATAGAAACATCTGGATAGGCTGCTTCGATTTCACGCACGCAGGTCGGGCTGGTGACGTTAATTTCTGTCAGACGGTCACCGATGATGTCCAAGCCAACGAAAATCAGGCCTTTGGCTTTTAACGTCGGGGCCACGTCGCGGGCGATTTTCCAGTCGCTTTCGGTCAGCGGACGCGCTTCGCCGCGACCACCGGCGGCCAGATTGCCACGTGTCTCACCGCTTTTCGGGATACGCGCCAGGCAATAAGGAACGGGTTCGCCATCGACGACCAGCACGCGCTTGTCGCCATCTTTAATCGCAGGCAAGTAGTTTTGTGCCATGCAGTAGCGGCTGGCGTGTTCGGTCAGCGTTTCGATGATGACCGAGACGTTGGCGTCATCCTGCTTCAAACGGAAAATAGAGGCGCCGCCCATGCCGTCGAGCGGTTTGAGAATAACGTCGCCGTGTTTTTCATGGAACTGACGCAGTTTGTCCGCGCGACGCGTAACGAGCGTATCGGGTGTTAGATGTGGGAACCAGGCGGTGAAGATCTTCTCATTGCAATCGCGCAGGCTTTGCGGCTTGTTGACGATCAGCGTGCCTTTCTCTTCTGCGCGTTCCAGGATGTAGGTGGCGTAGATGAACTCCGTATCGAACGGTGGATCTTTACGCATTAACACGACATCCAACTCTTCCAGCGCAATATCCTGCTCGCCGGAGAAATCGTACCAGCCGTCGTAATCGTACTGGACGCTCAGGCGGCGCGTTGTTGCACGTGCGACGCCAGCATGCATATAGAGATCGTTCATCTCCATATAGTGCAGTTCCCAACCACGGCGCTGTGCTTCCAGCAGCATGGCAAAGCTGGTGTCTTTCTTGATATTGATGGTGTCAATCGGGTCCATCACGATACCGAGTTTGATCATTCTTTTCTCCTTTACCCCAAATCGCCGAAACGTACCTGTAAGGCGGTCATGGCGGTGAGTGCAGTGGTTTCTGTGCGCAAGACGCGTGGCCCCAACAGGATATCAGTGAATCCGTGTTCTGAGGTCATGGTAATTTCGGTGGCGGTGAGTCCGCCTTCCGGGCCGATCAGTAGCCTGACTCGATCTACTGGTAGCGGCAGTGTATTGATACTCTGTGTGGCGCGCGGGTGCAGATTTAATTTCAGCGCGTTGTCTTGCTCCGCACACCAGGCTTCCAGCGTCATCGCTTGCCGAACCAGCGGCACACAATTGCGACCAGACTGTTCACAGGCGGCAACCGCAATTTTTTGCCACTGGCTAATTTTCTTCTCCATACGCTCTGCATCCAGTTTTACGCCACAGCGTTCAGACAGCAGCGGCGTAATAACATTGACGCCCAGTTCGATGGATTTCTGAATGGTAAACTCCATCTTTTCGCCGCGCGACATCACCTGTCCCAGATGTAAATGTAGGGGCGATTCTTTATCTTCCAACTTACCTGCTGTGAAGCTAACGCGCACACTCTTTTTTCCAGCCGCGATGATTTCTGCATCAAAGACATGATTGCTGCCATCAAACAGCTGCAATGACTGGCCCGTATTCATGCGTAATACACGACCAACATGGTTGGCGGCATCGTCGCTTAGTTCGGCTTCACCACCGTTAAGGGGGAGCGTCTCGGGATGAAAAATGCGTGGTACTCGCATACTGAATTAAGACCTTTGAATGAAATTAATCGACGCAGGAACGCCAGAAATAGGTAAAACCACCGTCATTTGACGGTGGTTACGCTGGAAACTGATTCGCTATAGTAGGTAGACGAATTAGCGCTGGCAAGCCTGTTGAACGTAGGGATTAGGGTTTCCCTGTTTTGCGGCGATGCGCTGATTGCGCGTACATTCCCACTGCGTGACGGGATATTGCTTATCCCAGGCTTCAAACAGCTGAGTCTGCTGGCTAGAAAGGCGTAACTGATAGCGGTCGCGCATGTAGAAGTAGGTACGAGCGATCTGGCCGCGGGCGCGAGCAGGCGGTTCTGCCAGATTGTTTTTGAAGTCGACCTTCATCTCGCATTGACCATATTGGGATGCGCCACCGTTCCATTGTCCATACATGGCATTGCCGCGATCGCCATTAACTTCGCCGATAGCGGGTTGCAGGTTGTGCAAGTCCGTTTCTATTTCACGGTAGACGGGGTCGCTGTTACAGTTCTTTCGGCCACCATCCTGCCAGCATTGGCGCTGGTGGCCGAACTGCCAGGCGGGAACAACATGCTCCCACTCGATACGGCTGGCACGTTGTTCATTTTTCCTGACCTGATAACCGCAGGATTCAAGGTCGGGCGTGCCTTTCTTGCCTTGCCACGTAATTTTGCAGCCACAGTAGAACGAACCTGGCGCGTCCCGATTAATGTCGACTGCGGCGGCTTTTGCCTGCGAAAAATTATTGATGTTTTGGCTCAGCGCGGCAGTCGAAAACAGACCCGCGCCAACGGCGGCGATAGCGAGAATTTTGCGTAGCATATTCCAAATAATCCACAGGCGGTAAAGTTGGCAGACTACCGGATGTCTCGTCGGCAGGCAAATGCAAAGCAGTTTTTAAAACTGAAAATTCCCTTTTAAATAGAGCTTTTTACATCATGTCGTAAGGTTTTCCCGCAACGACGGCAGCGATATTCTGTTTCGCCACGCAGTATCCTATTGTGTCGGCGGATCGTTAGCTCATGCCGTTGGCAATCGCAGAGGTAGGTGAAGGTTTTCCCCTGCACGGATTGCACTGCAAACCGATGCGTGCGCTTTGCCGGGACATGCAGGACGCTTTCCATCATCCAGCGCCACTCTTTGCCATGGGGGGCGACACGACCAAAACGCGCGTAGACCAGCAGATGAGCCAACTCATGAGGAACGACTTCATCGATAAAGGTTTGCTGGTTTTCCTGCAACAAGACGGGGTTCAGCCGAATTTCCCAGTGTTGTAGCCAGGCCGTGCCTGCCGTAGAACCTCGCTGTTGGTAATTTACCGTCGGTTCGGTGTAGTCCGTCTGCAAGGTGAGGTTGGCCTGCTGCAATTTATCACGCAGGCAGCGCATTACAGCCTGATGGCTGGCAATGGGAATTCGGGGAGTGTTCATTTCTGTGAGCATAAATTGAGTGGCAGGGAGACGCAATAGGCGAAGCGGAGAGAAATCAGAATGAAAAACGGCGAATTTTCATTCGCCGTTTGGTGCTTATTACATCGCTGGATTACAGGCCAGCAGCTTCACGCAACTGCGCGGCTTTGTCCGTTTTTTCCCATGGGAAATGCTCACGGCCAAAGTGACCATAGGCTGCTGTTTCCTGATAAATCGGATGCAGCAGATCCAGCATCTGGATTAAGCCGTAAGGACGCAGATCGAAGAATTCGCGCACCAGCAGGGTCAATTGCTCGGTGGACACTTTCTCTGTGCCAAAGGTTTCGATCATGATGGACGTTGGCTCTGCAACGCCGATAGCGTAGGACACCTGAATTTCGCAGCGATCGGCCAGGCCAGCAGCAACGATATTCTTGGCAACATAGCGTGCGGCATAAGCGGCAGAACGGTCTACTTTAGACGGATCCTTACCAGAGAATGCACCGCCACCGTGACGTGCCGCGCCGCCGTAGGTATCAACGATGATTTTACGACCTGTCAGGCCGCAGTCACCCATTGGGCCGCCGATAACAAAGCGTCCAGTTGGGTTGATGAAATATTTGGTGCTGGCAGACAGCCACTCTGCAGGCAGAACCGGTTTGATGATCTCTTCCATCACCGCTTCATGCAGATCTTTCTGGCTAACGTCTTCTGAATGCTGGGTAGACAGTACCACGGCATCGATACCGGCAATCTTGCCATCGTCGTACAGGAACGTAACCTGGCTTTTCGCATCTGGACGCAGCCACGGCAGAGAACCGCTCTTGCGGACTTCTGACTGGCGCTGAACCAGACGGTGTGCATAAGTCACAGGCGCTGGCATCAGTACGTCGGTTTCGTTGGTCGCGTAACCGAACATCAGGCCTTGGTCGCCTGCGCCTTGTTCCAGCGGATCGCGGCGGTCAACGCCTTGATTGATATCAGGAGACTGTTTGCCAATTGCGCTCAGTACGGCACAAGAGTTGGCATCAAAGCCCATTTCAGAATTGACATAACCAATATCACGTACGGTACGACGGGTAATTTCTTCAATGTCGACCCAGGCGCTGGTAGTAATTTCACCACCGACTAACACCATCCCGGTCTTTACATAAGTCTCACAAGCGACACGCGCTTTTGGGTCTTGCTCCAGAATGGCGTCGAGAACCGCATCAGAAATCTGGTCAGCAATTTTATCTGGGTGTCCTTCAGAGACTGACTCGGACGTAAAAAGGTGTTTAGCCATGAGTTTCTTTACCTTCAAATCAAAGCCGTTAAGCAGTGTATCAGTTAATCGATATAGACGGATTAACATCTGGATGGCTATTCTAGGTCACCTTCTGGCCTCAGTGCCAGTAGTTTTTCGCATTAGCTGACCATCGTCCTTTTATCATCGGCCGTTTTTTCTTTTACAAGAGATGACTGGCAGTAATTTTCATTTTGCTTTTACAGCAGCATGTAGGTATAAACGGCGATCTGTGGCGGTATGGTGTACGCCGCGACATGGTGAATGTCTTATTGATAGCTGACCGCACAGCCTGCGGCGCACGTGGAGGTGGTAGGATTAATGATCCGTTGTTTACTGAGTATATTGCGCTCGCAATATGTCCCTTTTGACGCTACCGCGTCAGCGACTCAACCCTTCTTTTCCGTTTCTCGACGTTGCCTGTCTTTAAATTCGACACAGGACTCCAGGGCTGGTTAATCTGCCTGTTATTCTTTCTGCCAGAAGCATTTAACACCTTTCTGGTCACGTTCGCCCGGTGATTTTCACGACGAGTTTTATCGACCCGTAACACGGAGCCTGACAACGTGTTTTACACTAATAAGAGTAATAAAGTGACGGCATACTTCACTACGCCGGTTTTTTCACTGTCGATGCCGCATGTTGCAGGTATGCTCATGTGGGCTGTTCATTCAGGTACTGATGTGATTAGCAGTCTAGAAAAAGAAGAGGTTCGTTATGTCTGACGACATGATTCATCACGGCTCGTCAGCGACGGGTAAACATGAAAATTTGCGCTCTATGCAGGAGGTTGCCATGAATGACCGTAATGCCAGCGAAATGCTTCGTACCTACAATATTGCCTGGTGGGGCAATAATTACTATGACGTCAATGAACTCGGCCACATTAGCGTGTGCCCGGATCCAGACGTCCCAGAAGCGCGCGTCGATCTGGCCAGACTGGTCAAAGATATGCAGAAAGAGAACCATCAGCGTCTGCCTGCGCTGTTCTGCTTTCCGCAGATTCTTCAGCATCGCCTGCGTTCTATTAACGCTGCGTTTAAACAGGCTCGCGAGTCGTTTGGCTATGAAGGCGGCTACTTTCTGGTTTATCCGATCAAGGTTAACCAGCATCGCCGCGTCATTGAGTCACTGGCTAATTCCGGTGAGCCGCTTGGTCTGGAAGCCGGTTCAAAAGCTGAGCTGATGGCGGTACTTGGCCATGCTGGCATGACCCGTACTGTGATTGTGTGTAACGGCTACAAAGACCGCGAATACATCCGTCTGGCACTTATCGGCGAAAAGCTGGGCCACAAAGTTTATCTGGTCATCGAGAAGATGTCCGAAATCCGACTGGTGCTGGAAGAAGCTGAACGCTTGAATGTGGTGCCGCGCCTTGGCGTCCGTGCGCGTCTGGCCTCTCAGGGGTCGGGCAAGTGGCAATCCAGCGGTGGTGAAAAGTCCAAGTTTGGTCTGGCGGCGGTTCAGGTGCTGCAACTGGTTGAGATGCTGCGTGAAGCCGGGAGGCTGGATAGCCTGCAACTGCTGCATTTCCATCTGGGATCGCAGTTGGCGAATATCCGTGATATCGCAACGGGCGTACGTGAATCCGCGCGCTTCTATGTCGAGCTGCATAAACTGGGTGTAAATATTCAGTGCTTTGACGTCGGTGGCGGTTTGGGCGTGGATTATGAAGGAACGCGCTCTCAATCTGATTGTTCGGTGAACTATGGCCTGAACGAGTACGCGAACAACGTGATTTGGGGCATCGGTGATGCCTGTAACGAAAATGGTTTGCCACATCCAACGGTGATCACCGAATCTGGCCGTGCGGTCACTGCGCACCATACCGTGTTGGTTTCCAATATTATCGGGGTAGAACGTAACGAATTCAGCGAACCTACTGAGCCGGAAGACGGCGCTCCGCGTGCGTTGGAAAGCCTGTGGTCAACCTGGAAGGAAATCAAGCAGCCGGGCAAACGCCGTTCGCTGCGCGAGTGGCTGCATGACAGCCAGATGGACTTGCACGATGTGCATACCCAGTACACGCACGGTATGTTGGATCTGACACAGCGTGCGAAAGCGGAGCAGCTTTATCTGAGCATCTGTCAGTTGATTCAGGAGCAGCTGGACCCGAGTAATCGTGCTCACCGGCCGGTGATCGATGAATTACAGGAACGGATGGCTGACAAGCTGTATGTCAACTTCTCGCTGTTCCAATCCATGCCGGATGCATGGGGTATCGATCAGCTGTTCCCAGTAATGCCGCTGGAAGGGCTGGATAAACCGCCTGAGCGTCGTGCTGTCCTGCTGGATATCACCTGTGATTCTGATGGCACGATCGACCATTATGTCGATGGTGACGGAATCGCGACGACGATGCCAATGCCGCCTTACGATCCAGAAAATCCGCCGCTGCTAGGCTTCTTTATGGTCGGCGCCTATCAGGAAATCCTCGGGAACATGCATAACCTGTTCGGCGATACGTCGACGGTTGACGTATTTGTCTTCCAGGATGGCACCGTTGAGATTGAAGAGTCTGATGAAGGCAATACGGTTGCCGACATGCTGGAATATGTGCAGCTTGACCCTAAAGTCTTGATGACGCGCTTCCGCGATCAGGTTAAAGAAACCGATCTGGATGCTGAGCTTCAGGCTCAGTTTATGGAAGAGTTTGAAAGCGGGCTGTACGGTTATACTTATTTGGAAGATGAAGAATAAAGTGTGACTGATTGAGTAAAAAGGGATGCAAGTTAGCATCCCTTTTTTTCGTCTATCGATTAGATAAGCGAATGACTCATATTGATATCGGCTGCTGGTTTTGGAAGGGAATCAAATTCTTCAATGACGCTGTCTTTGAAGATAATTTTAGCAATAAGCAGTAAAGAGTTTTTATCCTGAACGCCATATTTATTCAGTAATCTTGATTTACTGTTCAGTACTGATTTTTTATTTAACCCGATGAGATCGGCAATCGCTTCCGCTGTGTAGCCCGCACACCAATACTGGAATACGGCATATTCAGATTTTGATAACCTGACGGGACTGAATAAACGTCGGTCGTGTAGGTGAACGAAATCGAGTAATTTATAAAACGAATCTATGGCTGCTGACTTTGAAATAAGAATCGTTTTTTCGTCAATGCACACAGGGGGATGATTGGGGGAATTATTGATGATAACGAACGATGACGCCATATTATAAAAATGAGTTCTTATCGACTCATAGTATTCCTCAAAGCCCTCGCTACTGCCGTCAATGATGAAAATACATTTTTTCTTTCCTGGCTGCAGCGTAAACCTGTTGACGGGCTTTATCGAGAGCATAGGAATACTAGATAGGATTTCCCGTAATCCTACCGTGGTAAAGTTGCATTTACTGAAAATTCTCACATCCATGATTTTTAACACATATGAGTTTATTGTCTGAAAGTGGCCACAAACCAATAATCGTTGCTGATGTCATCCAGTTATTAAGAAATCGCGATCTTGAAATGCTTTTAAATCGCTAAAAGATGGAGCCTCTAGAGAAACCTGCGGGAGAAACAACAGGTTTTATCATATATCTATATGATTAAACTGGAAAAAGTCTTATTGGTTTAACATAGTATGCTTGATTTACTGGTTTATTTCTATCTTTAAATACATGGGGTTATCCCATCCTCCCTGTTATTAAGGCGTGTATGTCTTCGTTAATCGTGGTTGCCTGTTTTTCCGTATGCCGCCGCATTCATTCTCTCAGTTGCTTTCTTGCATCTGGAAATCGGGCGAGTATCGTTTCTTAAAAAGAGAACGGAAGGTAAATATGATTGAAAATAGCTATCTATTTATATCTATTAATTCTTAAATCCTATCATAGTAGCGATAGCAGTGATTGAGGGTCACTGTTATGTAACAGCTTACAGTGAATATGGCGGGGATGATAGTGGTCGGATGACTAGCGGGCAATTGAGATTTTTTCAATTGCCCCAGTGTGCATTTTTTGCGAGTAATCAGCGTGTGAGATTATTTCTCGGCAGCAATGCGTTCACGAATGTGTTTGGCGCGGCCTTCAGATGAAGGGTGGGAATCAAACATGCTGCTCTCATGGCCAGCATCCAGTTTCGCGAGTTTCTCAAAGCTGCTCGCCAGACCGTCGCGATTGATGCCGCGTTTCTTCAGAAAATCAAAGGAATAGTCATCAGCTTGCGTTTCTTGGGTTTGAGAGAATTGGGAATTCACTAATTTTTCGCCCAGATCGGCTAACTGAGATTGTGACAAGGAGGCCGCCATGCCGCCAGCAGAGCCGATTGCAGTACGCGCGGCCGTCGCGGCATAAGCAACCTGCATGGCTTTACGCGTGTGTCCCAGCGCTACGTGACCCATTTCGTGGCCGAGTACGCCTTCCACTTCATTGTCGTTCATCATGTCCATCAAACCGCTGTATACCCGGATACAGCCGTTCGCCATTGCCCAGGCGTTAACATCTTTTGTCAAATACACCTTGTAGTTTGCTGGTGTGCCGTTGATATCGTGGCCTAGCGCATCCGCAATTTTATTCAGGCGCTGCGTGTATTTGCTGTCGGCAGGGGCAATTTTTGCCTCTTTATCCATTTGCTCACAGGATTGATCGCTGAGCGCTTTAACCTGAGCATCACTGAGTGTTGCCGCCTGGAAAGCCTGTGCACCGGATTGCATTAAGGTATTGGTGTTTAAATTCTGGCAGCCAGTCAGCAAGGTTGCGACACACAGCGCCAGTACAGAAGAACGAATTGCCATAAAAATCATCTCCCTACGATAGTGTTTGTTTTTTAATATGAAAGAAAAACGACCATAAACTACCCGAAAATAGCATTGAGAAATAGATCAGAAAATCTGATTTGTCTTCTTTTCGATAACCAACAGTTGATAAATCTTGTTTCTGTGCGTTCCAAAAAGGCACGATAGATAAAGGCGAACCCACTGGAAAACATAGCGTATGGTGCTGCAATCAACTGCACAATTGATAAAAGAACCGCCATTGATTCGTTAGCCAATAAATCCCTGTTTTTTGCTCACGGTTCCATGTGCATTCGCTACGTTTTTCATGTACATTTGTAATCATATTTATTTTGTCATTCCTGTTTAAGTTATTAATTTATATGAATTATACAGGAAGGCATTCGTTCAATCCGATCTGGAGTCAAGCATGTCCTCTCGTAAAGAACTTGCCAATGCTATCCGTGCGCTTAGCATGGATGGAGTGCAGAAAGCCAAATCCGGTCACCCGGGCGCACCGATGGGCATGGCCGATATCGCCGAAGTGCTGTGGCGCGATTATCTCAACCATAATCCGGCCAACCCCAACTGGGTCAACCGTGACCGCTTCGTGCTGTCCAACGGTCATGCGTCCATGCTGATTTACAGCCTGCTGCACCTTTCCGGCTACGACCTGCCGATTGAAGAACTGAAAAATTTCCGCCAGTTGCATTCCAAAACTCCGGGTCACCCTGAATACGGCTACACCGCCGGCGTTGAAACCACCACCGGCCCACTGGGTCAGGGTGTTGCCAACGCGGTGGGGATGGCGATTGCCGAGCGCACGCTGGCGGCGCAGTTTAACCGTCCGGGCCACGACATTGTTAACCATCAGACCTACACCTTCCTCGGTGACGGCTGCATGATGGAAGGGATTTCCCACGAAGTCTGTTCGCTGGCAGGCACCATGAAGCTCGGCAAACTGACCGCGTTTTATGATGACAACGGCATCTCCATCGACGGCCACGTAGAAGGCTGGTTTACCGACGATACCGCCGCCCGCTTTGAAGCCTACGGCTGGCACGTAGTGCGCGGTGTGGACGGCCACGATGCAGACGCGATTAAACGCGCCATCGGCGAAGCACAGCTTGTCACTGACAAGCCGTCGCTGCTGATGTGCAAAACCGTAATTGGCTTCGGTTCACCGAACAAGGCCGGTACGCACGACTCGCACGGTGCACCGCTGGGTGAGGCTGAAGTTGCGGCTTCCCGCGAACAGCTGGGCTGGACGCACGCGCCGTTTGATATTCCGGCCGATATTTATGCCGCCTGGGATGCGAAACCAGCTGGTCAGCGTAAGGAAGCGGCCTGGGATGAGGCGTTTGCCGCCTACGCCAGCGCGTACCCTGAGCTGGCTGCTGAATTCACACGCCGTACCGGCGGTGAACTGCCGACCCGCTGGCAGGCCGACGCACAGAAATTCATCGAGGATTTGCAGGCCAATCCGGCGAAAATCGCCAGCCGTAAAGCGTCACAGAATGCGCTGGAAGCTTACGGCAAACTGCTGCCGGAATTCCTGGGCGGCTCTGCCGACCTGGCTCCGAGCAACCTGACCATCTGGTCCGGCTCGGTATCGCTGGATAAAGACCACGCGGGTAACTATATCCACTACGGCGTGCGCGAGTTCGGTATGACCGCCATTGCCAACGGGATTGCGCTGCACGGTGGCTTTGTGCCGTATACCGCGACCTTCCTGATGTTTGTGGAATACGCGCGTAATGCCGTGCGTATGGCGGCGCTGATGAAAATCCGCAGTATCTACGTCTACACCCACGACTCCATCGGTCTGGGCGAAGACGGCCCGACGCACCAGCCCGTTGAACAACTGGCCAGCCTGCGCGTAACGCCGAACATGAGCAACTGGCGTCCGGCAGACCAGGTGGAAACGGCGGTGGCGTGGAAATACGCCATCGAGCGTCAGGACGGCCCGACGTCACTTATCTTGTCGCGTCAGAATCTGGCGCAGCAGACGCGTACCGCCGAACAACTGGCGAACGTGGTGAAAGGCGGGTACGTGCTGAAAGACAGCGACGGTCAGCCGGAACTCATCCTGATTGCCACCGGTTCTGAAGTCGAGCTGGCTGTTGGTGCGTACGATAAACTGACTGCTGCTGGCCGTAAGGTGCGCGTGGTGTCGATGCCGTCAACGGATGCGTTCGACAAGCAGGACGCGGCCTACCGTGAAGCGGTGCTGCCGAAAGCGGTATCGGCGCGCGTAGCCATTGAAGCGGGTATTGCAGACTACTGGTTCAAGTACGTCGGCCTGAACGGCGCGATTGTCGGTATGACGAGCTTCGGCGAATCTGCGCCGGCTGAACTGCTGTTCGAAGAGTTCGGCTTCACCGTCGATAACGTGGTCGCAAAAGCGCAGGCGCTGCTGAAGTAATCACCCTCGTTAACCCCTATATGAAAAACCGTCAGCTAACGCTGGCGGTTTTTTTTCATCTTTAATTTGTCCTACTGCCCGACACTCGTTATCCGTCTTAACTCCTGCTTTTTTATTTTTATGACGTAGGTCACTCTTCTGGCGTGTGCCAGACGAGAATATTTCTTTTATGCGTTAATTCGTTTATGCTAGCTGAAGCGTTTCAGTTGTTGTGTTGACGGCGTTCCGCCAGGGGTTCTCTGGTGTCTAAGAAGGGTATATTCTATGCGCTGGATAACCCTGCCATGACATAAGGAACCACAAGGAACACCATGACGATCCGTATTGCGATAAACGGTTTTGGCCGCATAGGCCGCAGTGTTTTACGTGCGTTGTATGAATCGGGCCGCCGAGCCGAGATTACCGTTGTGGCTATTAACGAGCTGGCGAGCTCGGAAGGTATGGCACACTTGCTCAAGTATGACACCAGCCACGGCCGTTTTTCGTGGGATGTTCGTCAAGAGTGCGATCAGCTTTATGTCGGTGATGACTGTATTCGTCTTTTACATCAGGCAGAGATTCAGCAATTGCCCTGGCGAGAACTCGGTGTAGATATCGTACTGGATTGCAGCGGTGTCTACGGTAGCCGGGAAGATGGGGAAGCCCATCTGGCGGCAGGTGCGAAGAAAGTGTTGTTTTCTCATCCGGGAACGACGGATTTAGATGCCACGGTGGTGTTTGGCGTCAATCACGATCGGTTGGAAAGAGGGCATCGCATTGTTTCCAATGCGTCCTGCACAACCAACTGCGTTATCCCGGTGATCAAGCTGCTGGATGATGCCTTCGGTATTGAGAATGGTACGGTGACGACGATTCACTCATCAATGAACGATCAACCGGTGATCGATGCTTATCATCACGATCTGCGGCGTACTCGAGCCGCCAGCCAGTCGATCATTCCGGTCGATACTAAACTGTCGGCGGGGATCACCCGTATTTTTCCGCAGTTTGTCGATCGCTTTGAGGCGATCTCGGTGCGGGTGCCGACGATTAACGTCACGGCAATTGACCTGAGCGTTAGCGTCAGGAAAGCCGTAAACGTGAATGAAATTAATGCACTATTGCAAAAATCAGCGCATGAGTCGTTTCGTGGTATAGTTGATTATACTGAATTGCCATTAGTGTCGGCTGATTTTAACCACGATCCGCACAGTGCCATTGTCGATGGCACGCAGACTCGGGTCAGTGGTCAGCATCTGATTAAAACATTAGTCTGGTGCGATAACGAATGGGGTTTTGCCAACCGGATGTTGGATACAACACGGGCGATGGCAGCCTGCGGTTTCTAGTACGACGGTGGCGATCAGGGGTCGCTATCTCGCTCAAGCAACTTTAAAAGAGAATCAACAAGAGGATTCACCATGTCTGTAATTAAGATGACCGATCTGGATCTGGCTGGTAAACGTGTTCTTATTCGTGCGGATCTGAACGTACCAGTAAAAGAAGGGAAAGTGACGTCTGATGCGCGCATCCGTGCCTCTCTGCCGACCATCGAAATCGCTCTGAAACAAGGCGCTCGCGTTATGGTCACTTCCCACCTGGGACGCCCGACCGAAGGCGAGTACAACGAAGAGTTTTCTTTGCTGCCTGTTGTTGACTACCTGAAAGAGAAACTCTCTTCTCCTGTACGTCTGGCGAAAGACTATCTGGATGGTGTTGATGTCGCCGAAGGTGAGCTGGTTGTACTGGAAAACGTCCGCTTTAACAAAGGCGAGAAGAAAGACGACGAAGTCCTGTCCAAGAAATACGCAGCACTGTGTGATGTGTTCGTGATGGACGCTTTCGGTACGGCGCACCGTGCACAGGCTTCAACCCACGGTGTAGGTAAATTTGCCACTATCGCTTGTGCGGGTCCACTGCTGTCTGGTGAGCTGGAAGCGCTGGGTAAAGCACTGAGCAAACCTGCACGTCCGATGGTTGCGATTGTGGGCGGTTCTAAAGTTTCAACTAAACTGACTGTACTCGATTCTTTGTCTAAAATCGCTGACCAGCTGATCGTCGGTGGTGGTATTGCCAATACCTTCGTTGCTGCACAAGGCCACAACGTAGGTAAATCCCTGTACGAAGCAGACCTGATTCCTGAAGCGAAAAAACTGCTGGAAACGTGTGATATTCCTGTACCGAGCGATGTCCGCGTGGCATCAGAATTCTCTGAAACTGCGGCAGCAACGCTGAAGTCTGTTACCGCGATTAAAGACGAAGAGCAGATTCTGGATCTGGGTGATGTTTCCGCTGAGCGTCTGGCTGAAATTCTGAAGAGTGCCAAAACTATCCTATGGAATGGCCCAGTTGGCGTCTTCGAATTCCCGAATTTCCGTAAAGGAACCGAGACCATCGCCCGTGCTATCGCAGAGAGCGACGCATTCTCTATCGCAGGTGGCGGCGATACGCTGGCTGCGATCGATCTGTTTGGTATTGCAGACAAGATCTCCTACATTTCTACCGGTGGTGGCGCATTCCTGGAGTTTGTTGAAGGGAAAAAACTGCCAGCAGTCGTTATGCTGGAAGAACGCGCCAAGCAGTAATGTAAGGTAAGGGCTGCTTTTACCCTTTCCTGTGGTTGTCTCGACAGGTAGTTATCACAATATCGTGTCGGGACAGCCTGTCGATTTAACATCGATTTCTCTAACCCCTCCACGGCCAACGAAACGGGACACGTAACATGTCTAAAATTTTTGATTTCGTAAAACCCGGTGTCATCACTGGTGATGACGTTCAGAAAGTTTTCGCAGTAGCAAAAGAAAACAAATTCGCTTTGCCAGCAGTGAACTGTGTCGGTACCGACTCAATCAATGCTGTGCTGGAAGCCGCAGCCAAAGTGCGCGCACCGGTCATCGTTCAGTTCTCTAACGGCGGTGCAGCATTCACCGCAGGTAAAGGCCTGAAAGCGGAAGGTCAACAGGCGGCAATTTTGGGTGCAATTTCTGGCGCTCATCATGTGCACCAAATGGCTGAGCATTACGGTATTCCGGTAATTCTGCACACTGACCACTGCGCGAAAAAACTGCTGCCGTGGATCGATGGCCTGCTGGACGCGGGTGAAAAACACTTTGCAGCTACCGGCAAACCGCTGTTCTCTTCTCACATGATTGACCTGTCTGAAGAGTCTCTGGAAGAGAACATCGAGATCTGTTCTAAATATTTGGCGCGTATGGCCAAAATCGACATGACCCTGGAAATCGAACTGGGTTGTACCGGTGGTGAAGAAGACGGTGTGGATAACAGCCACATGGACGCTTCTGCTCTGTACACCCAGCCAGAAGATGTTGACTACGCGTACACCAAACTGAACGCGATCAGCCCACGTTTCACCATCGCTGCCTCTTTCGGTAACGTGCATGGCGTATACAAGCCAGGTAACGTGAAGCTGACTCCGACCATCCTGCGTGATTCTCAGGAATATGTTTCCAAGAAACATAACCTGCCACACAACAGCCTGGACTTCGTGTTCCACGGCGGTTCTGGTTCCAGCGCTCAGGAAATCAAAGATTCTGTCAGCTACGGCGTAGTGAAAATGAACATCGATACCGATACCCAGTGGGCAACATGGGAAGGTATCCTGAAATACTACAAAGAAAACGAAGCCTATCTGCAAGCCCAATTGGGCAACCCGAAAGGCGACGATCAGCCGAACAAGAAATACTATGATCCACGTGTATGGCTGCGTTCCGCTCAGACAAGCATGGTTGCTCGTCTGGAACAAGCCTTCAAAGAGCTCAATGCGGTTGATGTGCTCTAAGTAAGACGATAGACATAGTTTGATGCTAAGGCTCCTACGGGAGCCTTAATTTTTGGGGCCGATGTTGCGGTTTTAGATGCGGACGTTATGCTTTCCCAGTGATTAAGAAAACAGGAGCTTTTAAATGGAAGAACTTAATACGGGTTTGGATCAGGCAGGGAACTGGTTGGTGACACATCAGAACTTGTTTTTGCAGTATGCCGTGAATATTGTTGCAGCATTAGTGATCCTTATCGTTGGTCTGGTGATCGCACGGATCGTCTCCGGCACCGTCAATAAACTGATGATTAAACGTTCTATCGATTCAACCGTGGCAGATTTCCTGTCTGCGCTGGTCCGCTATGGCATTATCGCGTTCACTCTGATTGCAGTATTGAGTCGGGTTGGTGTACAGACGGCATCGGTGATTGCTGTACTGGGTGCCGCGGGCTTGGCTGTTGGTTTGGCATTGCAGGGGTCGTTAGCCAACTTTGCTGCGGGCGTTTTGCTGGTAATTTTCCGGCCTTTCCGTACCGGCGAATGGGTCGATTTGGGCGGCGTATCCGGCTCGGTCACGCAGGTGCAGATCTTCTCGACGACGCTGCGCACGTCTGATGGAAAAATTATCGTGGTCCCAAATGGCAAAATCATCGCTGGCAACATCATCAACAGCTCGCGTGAGCCGGATCGCCGTACCGAAATTATTGTCGGCGTGGCCTATGATGCCGATATCGACGTAGTGAAAAAGCTGCTGGGCGATATTGTCGCCGCTGACGATCGTATTCAGCATGACAAAGGCGTCACGATCCGCCTGAATGAAATGGCGGCGTCATCGCTGAATTTTGTGGTGTGGGTATGGACGACCAACGGCAACGCACAGGCGGTGTACTGGGATCTGCTGGAAAGCTTTAAACGCGTGCTGGATGAGCACCGTATTGGCATCCCTTATCCGCAAATGGATGTGCACTTGCATAACTTACAACCTGTAGTGAAACAGCCAGAATAAACTCTCTGATATAATCTTACAGGTATGCACCATGCCCTGATATTGGCATGGTGCATCGCCAGAAATCGTCCTTTTATCTAACATTCCCTTTCTCTGCCGTTAGTGCATTAGCATCGCTAATGTAGCGTTAGAATATTCAATTTCACTTATTTAATCGGCTTTCATAAACTCCCCGCGACAACAATAAATGGCGTAGGAGAGAAGTATGTGGGCGGTCTATTTACAGGGGATTCTGTTAGGGGCGGCGATGATTCTGCCGCTGGGGCCACAGAATGCATTTGTGATGAATCAGGGCATTCGCCGGCAGTATCACCTGATGGTGGCGCTGCTATGTGCCGTGAGTGACATGGTGTTAATTACCGCGGGTATTTTTGGCGGCAGTGCGTTGCTCAGCCAGTCTTCGTTGCTATTGGGCGCAGTGACCTGGGGCGGCGTTGCGTTTTTGCTTTGGTTCGGCTGGGGAGCAATGAAAACGGCCTTCAGCAAAAATATCACGCTGGCTAGCGCTGACGTAATGAAACAGAGTCGCTGGCGCATTATCGCTACCATGCTGGCGGTGACTTGGCTTAATCCCCATGTTTATCTGGATACTTTCGTGGTACTGGGGAGTTTGGGGAGCCAGTTTGCGGATGACGCTCGACGCTGGTTTGCGCTGGGAACGGTGACCGCTTCCTTTACCTGGTTCTTTGCGCTGGCACTATTAGCTGCTTGGTTGGCACCGTGGCTGAATACACCTCGGGTACAGCGAGTTATCAACTTTTTTGTCGGTGTGGTGATGTGGGGAATTGCTTTGCAACTAGCGCGTCACGGCTGGCAATAGTGGTTAGAAATAAATGACACCGCTTTACGCTACGTTTCAGAAATTCACCTATATTGTGTGGAGTCGGTAATACGTTATGTTATCTGGTAAAAGATACCCTTTTTGTATCTTTCATTCTGGAACGTGTTGTGCCGAAGCAGCAAAAAACTGCTGAGCCACATGCGTGATGACACATAAGTAAGGAGAGAGTGTGAAGCGAGGTATGATGAAGCTAAATGCACTGGCGCTGGCTGCCGCAGTAGGATTTGGCGGTGTGTCGATAGTTGCACAGGCGGCGGAACTACCGGATGGCCCGCATATCGTAACGTCGGGGACATCCAGCGTAGACGCGACACCGGATATTGCACGTTTGGCGATTGAGGTGAGCGTGTCATCGAAAAATGCGGCAGAGGCGAAAAAGCAGGTTGATTCCCGCGTTGCACAATATTTCGATTTTCTGGGTAAAAACGGCATTGAGAAAAAAGATATTAATGCTGCCAATTTACGCACACAGCCGGAATATGACTATCTGAAAACGGGCGGTTCGGTGCTGAAAGGCTATCGTGCAGTGCGTCAGGTAGAAGTGACGCTGCGTCAGTTAGACAAACTGAACGAACTGCTGGATGGCGCGCTGAAGTCAGGGTTAAATGAGATTCGCACGGTAGAGTTAGGCGTTGCTAATCCAGAAACGTATCGTGATGAAGCGCGTAAGAAAGCCATCGAACAGGCGACGAGTCAGGCGGCATCGCTAGCACAGGGCTTCAACGCCAAGCTGGGACCGATCTACAGCGTTCGCTACCATGTTGCCAACTATCAGCCGATGCCAATGGCACGGATGTTTAAAACGGCAGATGCGGCAGCACAAAGCGAAGCGGCGCAAACGTATGAACAGCAAACCATTCACTTTGACGATCAGGTGGATGTCGTATTTGAGTTGCAGCGCGCGCAATAAGATATGTGCTAGCGAGTTGATCGCTACTAACAGGCCTGTTTAGACAGGCCTGTTAGTTTTTACTACGACGTCAGTAGCACTTTCTCAGTACGTTATGACTGCCTCAGTACCTGATGGCCGTGTGAGAGCAGGGCATCCGTCACTTTCCTCATCATCCGACTTTCCGGCGCGAAGCGATGCCAGTAGAGCATCCGGCGCTGAAACAGCCCCGGCGTCAGATCGACTAATTCGTTGTTGGCAAGTTCTCTCTCGATTTGCAGATGCGGGATCATGCAGCAGGTCGTGCCCTGTCGTGCCAGTTGTACAAAGGCTTCCGATGAATTCACGATATGGCAGGGAACGCTGCCCGGCGACAAATCAAAGTTCTGCTGTAAAAAAGCCTGATGCATATCATCCAGATGGTCGAAGGCAACCGCGGGGGCGCGTAGCAGCGCCGAGCGCGTCACGCCATTCGGGAAATAGCGGGCGGCAAAGGCTGGGGACGCGACAAACAGATAATCCAGCGCGCCCAGTTTATCCACCAGACAGCTCGGCAGCGGCTGAGACTGAATACTCACGGCACCAACCACTTCACCCCGGCGCAGCCTTTCCTGAGTGCGTGTTTCGTCTTCTACCTGCAAATTAAGGCGAATCGGCGAATCGACCAACACCGGCTGTAACGCAGGCAGCAGCCACGTTGCCAGACTGTCGGCGTTCACCGCCAGCGATAGCAGCAGTGGAATATCGCTGTTGGTTTCATTCCCCAGCCACTCTTCTTCCAGTAACTCTACCTGATGAAGCAGAGCCAGGAGCTTTTGCCCTTGTTCCGTTGGACGAGGTGGGATGGTCCTGACCAACAGCGGCTGGCCGAACAGATTTTCCAACTGTTTAATACGCTGCGAAACGGCAGATTGGGTAATACACAGTTTTTGGGCAGCGCGTTCAAAACCACGTTCGCGGATGACGGCATCCAGAGCCTGAAGCGTTCGATAGTCCGGGCGTTTCATGAAAGTCAAAGTCCCCTGAATGAGTCTGTTTTTTTTCACTATGCCACATTTTGCTGGTTTGCCATGCAGAAATCTTATTTTGGCTATCGTGTGAAATCACGATTCAGCACGGTACGTGTCAAATTGCGTGTGTGAAATAATGCATCGGTGATGAGGTGAATTGCACGCTTTCCCCAACGCGCATGTTCTATAATACGCACACGTTTTCGTATATCGATTCTACAGGCCAAAAGCAGATTATGACGCAAGATGAACTGAAGAAAGCAGTGGGATGGGCAGCGCTTGACTATGTTCGCCCTGACACCATTGTGGGAGTAGGAACTGGATCGACGGCAGCACACTTTATTGATGCGTTGGGTTCGATAAAACATCAAATCAAAGGCGCGGTTTCCAGCTCGGATGCCTCAACGGAAAAGCTGAAAAGTCTGGGCATTCCCGTTTTTGACGCCAATGATGTGGATTCGCTGGATGTCTATGTGGATGGCGCGGATGAGATCAACGGGCATATGCAGATGATCAAAGGCGGTGGTGCAGCATTGACTCGTGAGAAAATCATTTCGGCACTGTCGCGTCAGTTTATCTGCATTGTTGATGCGTCAAAGCAGGTTGATGTGCTGGGTAAATTCCCGTTGCCAGTTGAAGTTATTCCGATGGCGCGGTCTTATGTGGCGCGTGAACTGGTGAAGCTGGGTGGTCAGCCGGAATATCGTCAGGGTGTGGTGACGGATAACGGCAACGTCATTCTGGACGTACACAACCTGAATATCATGGATGCGGTCGCGGTAGAAAACCACATTAATGGTATCCCGGGCGTCGTAACCGTTGGGCTGTTTGCCAACCGCGGTGCGGATGTGGCATTAGTCGGCACGGCTGATGGTGTAAAAACTGTCGTTAAATGAGTGTATGCGTGTTCTGACGTGGTTGACGGCCACGTCAGAAATTTTTTAGCTAAAAAAATCTATTTAGTTAACAGCTCATTTTTGGCACTTAATATCACATTTTCTTATTTTGTTTATCGCCGATATGGCGATGCACATCTTTGGCAATATTTTTTGCCATAAATCAGGTGCGCTTCTCTGTAGCGCGATTTGGGCGAAGCAATCGTTTGTATTGCTGACTGCGTAATTTTTGTTATGTTGGCAGAGGCTATTTAGCACTCTGTCACATTTGAAGTCTGAAAATAAGGTCGGGAAATGGCAAAGGTATCACTGGAAAAAGACAAGATTAAGTTTCTGTTAGTGGAAGGCGTGCACCAGAGCGCGCTGGATAACCTGCGTGCAGCGGGTTACACCAACATCGAGTTCCACAAAGGGGCGCTGGATCCTGAAGCATTGAAAGCTTCTATCCGCGACGCGCATTTTGTGGGGATTCGCTCGCGTACCCATTTGACAGAAGAGATTTTTGCTGCGGCGGAAAAACTGATCGCGGTAGGGTGTTTCTGTATCGGGACTAATCAGGTTGAACTGTCGGCCGCGACCAAACGCGGTATCCCAGTGTTTAATGCACCTTTTTCCAATACCCGCTCCGTAGCAGAAATGGTGATCGGCGAAATGCTGCTGATGCTGCGTGGTATCCCGGCAGCGAACGCGAAAGCGCACCGTGGTATTTGGCACAAACTGGCTGTGGGATCGTTTGAAGCTCGCGGTAAAAAGCTCGGGATCATCGGCTACGGCCATATCGGTATGCAGTTGGGTATTTTGGCTGAAAGCCTGGGTATGCACGTTTACTTCTATGATATTGAAAGTAAATTGCCGCTGGGCAATGCTCAGCAGGTGCGCCACCTGTCCGACCTGCTGAATATGAGCGACGTGGTGAGCCTGCACGTGCCGGAAAATGAAAGCACGCATAATATGATGGGTGCGGAAGAACTGGCACTGATGAAACCAGGTGCCATCCTGATTAACGCCGCTCGCGGTACGGTGGTTGATATTCCCGCGCTGTGTGAAGTGCTAAGCAGCAAGCATTTGTCCGGTGCAGCGATTGACGTATTCCCACAGGAGCCGGCAACTAACAGCGATCCATTCCTGTCGCCGCTGTGCGAGTTTGATAACGTGCTGTTGACGCCGCATATTGGTGGATCCACGCAGGAAGCGCAGGAAAATATCGGTGATGAAGTCGCAGGGAAACTGGCGAAATATTCAGACAACGGCTCTACGCTGTCTGCGGTGAATTTCCCAGAGGTGTCACTGCCGGTTCATGGCGCACGCGCGAGCCGCCTGCTGCACATTCATGAAAATCGCCCAGGTATGATTACCAAGATTAACCAGATCTTTGCTGAGAAGGGCATTAACATTGCCGCGCAGTATCTGCAAACGACACCTGAAATTGGTTATGTGGTGATTGACGTAGAAACCGACGGTGCGCAAACGGCACTGCAGCTGATGAAGGCGATTCCCGGCACGATTCGTGCCCGTCTGCTGTTCTGATGTTTGATTGATCAGTGCATCAATTGATCGGTAAATAATCAGCCCCGAAAGGGGCTGGTTGCGTTATTAGAGCGCGATAACGATCTTACCGCGCATATGCCCTTCCAGCACTTTATCATGAGCCTGCTTCAGCGTTTCTACCGTTAATCCTTGCAGCGTTTCGCTAGCGGTACCTTGAAGCTTTCCTGCATCAACCAACTGCGCGACTTCGTGCAAAATGTTTCCCTGTTCCGCGATATCCGGCGTGGTGAACATGCTGCGGGTAAACATGAGTTCCCAATGCAGCGCTGCGCTTTTGAGTTTGAGCGCTGTTTGGTCGAGAGGATTTTTGTTTTCCACGATGGTGCAGATGTGCCCCATTGGCGCAATCAGTTTGCTGATGGCGTCCCAGTGGCCGTCGGTGTCGTTCAGGCAGAAAATATAATCAACCTGTTTAATCCCTTCCTTTGCCAGTTCCTCGACCAGATTCCGGTAATCCACGACCTTATGTGCGCCGCGCTGGCGGCACCACTCTGCCGAATCAGGCTGTGATGCGGTGGCGATGATGTTCACCGAGCTGCGTAATGCCGCTAGAGAAATCGCGAGGGAACCGACGCCACCTGCACCGCCGATAATCAACAACGTTTTCTCGCTGTCGGCCTGCTGTATTTTCAGATGCTCGAACAGTCCTTCCCATGCGGTCAGCGCCGTAAGCGGCAATGCAGCAGCCGCTGCCCAGTCTAGAGACACGGGCTTACGTGCCACGATACGTGAATCAATCAACTGATGGCTGGTATTGCTGCCGGGGCGAGTGATATCACCGGCGTACCAGACTTCATCGCCTACCTGGAGGTGGCTAACGGCGCTGCCGGTTTTCAGCACGATACCGCTGGCATCCCAGCCGAGAATTCTGGGTTGTTGTAACCCATTTTGACGTAACCCAGCATGAACTTTGGTATCTACGGGGTTGATGGAAATGGCTTTTACGCCGATCAACAGATCGTATTCGCCGGGTTCGGGGATGTCCTGCGTGATGGCGATGAAATTTTCTGGCTGTTGTGGATCAACGGCTATCGCATGAGCGGTCATGATGTGTTCCTCATTATTTTCAGAATAGGGTCTTGTGAATGTGACAAGTGTAGAACACTGAGATAGGGCTGATAAGATGGACAATAAATAATGAAGTGTTCGACTGAGATGAACAATGATGTTTAAACAATTGCAGGATATGGCGCTGTTTGCTCTGGTGGCCGAATGTGGCAGCTTTACACTGGCAGCGCGAAAAGCAGGGTTAGCTAAATCCAGTTTGAGCCTGCGTATTAGCCAGCTCGAACAACAAATTGGCCTGCGATTGCTGAACCGAACGACGCGCCAGCTAAATCTGACGTTTGCTGGTGAGCGTTACCTGATTCACTGTCAGGAGATGCTGCAAGCCAGTGAGCGTGCCGATCTCGCCATACAACGTTTGCGTGATAATCCCAGCGGACGGCTGCGTATTACCAGCCCTGCGGGGTTAGGTTCCACACTGCTGGCGCGGCTCACCGCCGAGTTTCAGCAGCGCTTTCCGGCGGTATCACTGGATGTTCTGATTTCAGATGCGGTGATCGATCTGGTGCAGGAGGGCTTTGATGTCGCTTTTCGCACCGGCAAACCTCACGATTCGTCACTCATTGGACGTTCACTCGGGCAGACTCCGCGCTATTTGCTGGCATCGCCTGACTATCTTGCACGGCATCCGGCGTTGCTTCACCCGCAACAGCTCCAACAACACCGTTGTATTGCGCATCACGCCTGGACAGAGTGGCTTCTTCATCGCGGTTCAGAGCTCTATCGTTGGCTATTGCCTGACTCACACATTACAGACAATCTGCTTTACGCCCGCGAGTGCGCTATTGCGGGGGCGGGGATTACGCTATTGCCGGATTTTCTCTGCCGAGATGAGGCAGTATCTGGAAAGTTGGTTAGGGTTCTGCCGGATTGGCAGGCGGAAGCCAATGAGCTTTATCTGGTGTATCCCAGCCGCAAGCTAAATTCACCCGCGTTAGCGTGTTTCATCGACTTCGTTTTACAGCATCGCGCGTTAGATGATTACTCAATACTTTTGAAAAAATAACAGTGGTATATTGCGCAGAGATTTTTGTTTCATTTTTATGTTAAATCGTAAATTTTTATTGAAACGTGATTTCTATCAACTTATTTTAGGTGCGTTTTAGATTGGGAATGCCGATAACAATCTTGGTTCCTTTTGACTTTTTTATGAAAGGCATGTCCTGCGTGGCGTTTTGTCACGGTGATATTCGGGCTCTGTCACATTGATTAGTGATAGAGATAATGTATACCAGTGATGGTGAAAATGAGAATGCAATCGATGTCTGTTCAAAAAGAGAAGTTGAGTTACATCAACAATATACGTCTCGTATCGTTATTTATTACTCTTTTTTCAATTATCCTGATTCTCTTTGCGCTTTCTATTGGCACAGCGAGCTATTTCTTAAAGCAGAGTAATGATTCACTGGATAAAGCAAATGAGCTGTCTGATATTCGCGCGGGTATCAGCAGTAGTCTCGATCAGCTGCGTGTTGCCAGGCTGCTGCTCATTCAGGCGGGTGCGGCAAACCGTATTAGCGACCACGAAGTATTTAAAGCTGCTTCAGACCAGGCTGCTGGCCGGGTCAGAGCCTCACAGAAACGCCTTGATGAATATCTCGCGCGTCCCGACAGACTGGAAAGTGAAAAAGCCTTGGACGAGGATATCCTCAAGGCTTATACCAACTATCGCGATAATGCGATTGTCTTGATGCAGAAAGCCACGAGTGATGGTGAATTTGAAGATCTGGTGTCGTTGGAAAGTACGCTGGCGCGCACGTTAGATGAAGAGTTTAGCGTTCCTGTACGTAAAAAAGTGACTGAACTGACAAAAACTGCGCAGGATATCAATCAGCGGGCAGAACAGAATGCCCAACTGGGATACTGGATGATGGCTGGCTCGTTTGCCTTATCTATTATTATGGCGATCATGGCGTACATCATGGTGCGCAACGTGATCCTTGCGCCAATCAACAGACTGGTTGAACGTATCCAGAAAATTGCAGCGGGTGACCTGACATTACCACCGATGGCGATGGGGCGTAATGAGATAGGCACGTTGGGTACGAATATTCAGAACATGCAGGCGGAGCTGACGGATACGGTTACGATCGTGCGTGAAGGTGCGGATTCGATCTATCAAGGATCGTCAGAAATTACGGCGGGTAACGTCGATCTCTCTTCACGTACCGAGCAGCAGGCAGCCGCTCTGGAGGAAACCGCAGCGAGCATGGAACAGCTGACCGCAACGGTGAAACAGAACTCTGATAATGCCCATCATGCTAGCCAGTTGGCGAAGAATGCCTCTGAAAAAGCAGAGAAGGGCGGGCAGATTGTGCAAGGCGTGGTGGACACGATGCAGGATATTTCCACTAGCTCAAAACGCATTTCCGAGATCACTTCCGTTATTAACAGCATCGCTTTCCAGACCAATATTCTGGCGCTTAACGCCGCAGTAGAAGCGGCTCGAGCAGGCGAACAAGGGCGTGGTTTTGCTGTTGTTGCGGGTGAAGTTCGCAATCTGGCGCAGCGTAGTGCGCAGGCGGCGAAGGAAATCGAAACGCTGATTGGTGAATCTGGCAGGTTGGTGAATACCGGTTCTGGGCTGGTGGCGCAGGCAGGGACAACCATGGGCGAGATTGTCCGTGCGGTCGTCAGCGTGACGGACATCATGGGGGAAATTGCTTCCGCTTCTGATGAACAGAGTCGTGGTATTGGGCAGGTCAGTCAGGCCGTGTCTGAAATGGATAGCGCAACGCAGCAGAATGCAGCGTTAGTGCAGGAAGCGTCGGCAGCTGCTGTTTCACTTGAAGAGCAAGCTGCGCGTTTGACGCAGGCTGTCGCGGTATTCAAGCTGTCCGGTATCGTCCAGCAAGTGAGGTCATCATTGCCTAAATCTGCGCCGCAACCGCGTTTAGCGCCAGCGATGGCGATAGCCGGAAGTAGCAAAGGCAACAGTAATCAAAACTGGGAAACGTTCTGATTCCCAGTAGATGAAGTATGACTGGAAAGAAAAATGGCCCGCAATGCGGGCCATTTGTTTATGACGTTTGGTGACGGCTTATTTAGTAATCTTCTTGTATTTGATGCGGTGAGGCTCCAGCGCCTCTGCGCCCAACGTACGTTTCTTGTATTCTTCGTACTCGGTAAAGTTGCCTTCGAAGAATTCCACTTTACCTTCATCCTGATAATCCAGAATGTGCGTGGCGATACGGTCGAGGAACCAACGGTCATGCGAGATCACCATGGCACAGCCTGGGAATTCCAGCAGGGCGTTTTCCAGCGCGCGCAGGGTTTCGATATCCAGGTCGTTGGTTGGTTCATCGAGCAGCAGCACGTTGCCGCCTACCTGCAACAGCTTAGCCAGATGCAGACGACCGCGCTCACCACCGGATAGCTCACCAACACGCTTGCCCTGATCAACCCCTTTGAAGTTGAAACGGCCAACGTAGGCACGGCTTGGCATCTCGGTGTTGCCGACACGCATGATGTCTTGCCCGCCGGAGACTTCTTCCCAGACGGTTTTACTGTTGTCCATCGCGTCGCGGAACTGGTCGACTGACGCCAGTTTCACCGTTTCACCCAGCTCAATGGTGCCGCTATCTGGCTGTTCCTGACCAGACATCATACGGAACAGTGTCGATTTACCCGCACCGTTCGGACCGATAATCCCGACAATCGCGCCTTTCGGTACGGCGAAAGAAAGTCCGTCGATTAACTGACGCTCACCGTAAGACTTGCTGAGGTTGGTGACTTCCACCACTTTATCGCCGAGGCGAGCACCTGGTGGAATAAACAGTTCGTTGGTTTCGTTACGTTTCTGGTATTCCGTGCTGTTCAGCTCTTCAAAGCGCGCCAGACGAGCTTTACCTTTGGACTGACGGCCTTTAGCGCCTTGACGCACCCACTCCAGCTCTTTCTCAATGGATTTACGGCGTGCCGCTTCCTGAGAGGCTTCCTGTGCCAGGCGCTGATCTTTTTGCTCCAGCCAGGAAGAGTAGTTGCCTTCCCACGGGATGCCTTCACCGCGGTCTAGCTCCAAAATCCAGCCTGCGACGTTATCGAGGAAGTAACGGTCGTGGGTAATCGCCACCACGGTGCCCTCGAAGTCATGCAGGAAGCGTTCCAGCCAGGCTACCGACTCGGCATCCAGGTGGTTGGTTGGTTCGTCGAGCAGCAGCATGTCTGGCTTTTCCAGCAGCAGACGACACAGCGCAACGCGGCGACGCTCACCACCAGACAGGGTCGCGATTTTCGCATCCCACTCAGGTAGACGCAGGGCATCCGCCGCGCGCTCTAACTGGTTATTCAAGTTATGACCGTCGTGTGCCTGAATGACTTCTTCCAGCCGACCTTGCTCGGCGGCCAGTTTATCGAAATCTGCATCTGGGTCGGCATACAGCGCATAGACTTCATCAAGACGCTTCAGCGCGGTCACGACTTCTGAAACCGCTTCTTCCACAGACTCACGTACAGTGTGCTCCGTGTTTAACTGCGGTTCCTGCGGCAAATAGCCGATTTTGATTCCAGGTTGTGGGCGAGCTTCGCCCTCGATGTCCGTATCAATGCCAGCCATAATACGTAACAGCGTTGATTTACCGGACCCGTTCAGACCCAGTACGCCGATCTTGGCACCGGGGAAAAAACTGAGGGAGATGTTTTTCAGAATGTGACGCTTCGGCGGAACGACCTTACCGACGCGATGCATGGTATAAACATATTGAGCCACGTTGCGACTTCGCCTCTCTCTTATCTCTATGATTTGTCACCATAAGCGGGTGACCATGGGTAATTAATAGCGCTGCTGAAGGATATGCTTTAGCAGCGGCTCGATTATTCTAAGCGCATTACTCTAAGTACGAAGTGTAGCGGGTTTCAGCCCGCGATCCCAGCTATCCGGCGATTTGCCATGGCCGATCTGAGACGTATGCCCGTCTGATGAATTTCAGAATCGGTTTGCGGATCGGCATACCGTTGTCTGGCATGATGTGCCACACTGGATCTGCCCGATATATCCGTCATACTTCAAGTTGCTTGTGCGTTGGCTGCCCTTACTCACCCCAGTCACTTACCTGAGTAAGCTCCTGGGGATTCATGCGGTTGCCGCCTTCATGCAACTCGAATTATTTTGGGTATAGGATTGGCGTATCGATACGATGAAGGATGCCGATAGCAAGTTCGATAACGGATGAGGTTAATGCAGGTGATGAAAGCAGGTCATTGGTGGTACGCCGTTGTGGCGGTTTGTCTGGCTGGGGCTTCCGGTCATGTGCTAGCGGATTCTTTAGACGAGCAGCGTCAGCGCTATCAGCAAGTTAAGCAGGCATGGGACAGTAACCAGATGGACACGGTAGTGCAGCTGATGCCGACGCTGCGCAGTTACCCACTTTATCCTTATCTTGAATACCGCTCGCTCACGCAGGATCTGAGTCAGGTCAGTGCGACGCAGGTGAAACAGTTTATAGCCACCCATCCCACGTTGCCGCCCGCCCGCAACCTCACCACCAGCTTTGTGAATGAACTGGCGCGCCGTCAGGACTGGAACGGGCTGCTGGCATTTAGCCCACAGCCGCCGAAGCCGGTCAGTGCCCGCTGTAACTTTTATTATGCCCAGTGGGCAACCGGCCAGCGTCAGGGCGTGTGGGAAGCCACGCGTGATATCTGGCTGACCGGGCGTTCGCTCCCTACTGTGTGCGATAAACTCTTCTCTGCCTGGCAGCAAGCAGGCGAACAGACGCCGTTGACGACGCTGGAGCGCGCGCGTCTGGCCATGGATGAAGGCAGCGGCAGTCTGGTGAGTTATCTCATCAAGCAGTTACCCGATGATTATAAAACGATGGGCGATGCGCTGCTGAAACTTCAGAACGATCCGAATTCGCTGGAGAGCTTCGCCCGTACCGTGGGGCCCACAGATTTCACCCGTAAAGTCACGCTGTCGGCTTTTACGCGCACAGCGCGTCAGGATACGGATAATGCCCGTTCGATGTTGCCGGTCATTTCCCGTTTGCAGAAGATGAGCGCCGCAGAACGTCAGGATATGGAAGAAACCATCGCCTGGCGTTTGATGGGTAACGACGCTACGCCAGAGCAGGCACAGTGGCGGGATGATGTGGTGCGGCGAAGTACGTCGACTACGTTGCTGGAGCGTCGGGTGCGGATGGCGCTGGGGGCTGGCGATCGTCAGGGGCTGACGAGCTGGATGGCACGCTTACCGGCGGAGGCGTTGCAGAAAGATGAATGGCGCTATTGGCGTGCTACGGCGCTGTTGGATCAAGGTAAACGTCAGGAAGGCGAGACGATATTACGTGGCCTGATGCAGGAGCGCGGGTTCTATCCTATGGCGGCGGCGCAGAAACTGAACGAACGCTATCCCATTACTATCATGACGGCGGTGAAGCCAGATCCTTCGTTGTCTCAGCTACCGGAAATCACCCGTGTACGGGAATTGATGTTCTGGCAGATGGATAATCTGGCGCGTAGCGAGTGGGTTGGGCTGGTGGTGAATCGTAGCAAACCACAGCAGGAAGCGCTGGCTCGCTATGCGTTTGAACAGCGCTGGGCGGATTTGAGCGTGCAGGCGACGATTGTTGCGAAGCTGTGGGATCATCTGGAAGAGCGTTTCCCGCTCGCCTGGAATGACGAATTCCGCCGTGAAACGCAGGGGAAAGGGATTAGCCAGAGCTATGCGATGGCGATTGCCCGTCAGGAGAGCGCATGGAATCCAAAAGCGCGTTCCCCTGTTGGTGCATCGGGCCTGATGCAACTGATGCCCGCGACGGCGCAGCATACCGCTAAAATGAGCAATATCACGTTCTACACGAACAGCAGTCAGCTGTTTGATCCTGAGACCAACATTCTGTTGGGAACAAGCTATTTAGAGTACGTGTACCAGACATTTGGCCGTAACCGCATTCTGTCTTCCGCGGCTTACAACGCCGGGCCGTCGCGCGTGAATACTTGGTTGAGAAACAGCGCTGGGCGTATTGATCCCGTTGCGTTTATCGAAAGTATTCCGTTTTCGGAAACACGGGGTTACGTGAAAAATGTCCTTGCCTACGACGTCTTCTATCGCAACTTCCTTCATCAGCCAGCCAATGTGCTGACGGATGCAGAATGGCAGCGGCGTTATTGAGACTAGGCGTTGCGATTGCTCTTCGAAATTGTGTTATGCTGCCGTACTAGTTAAATAGTATGGCAGCCCGTTATGACTCCGTTATCGCTTATCGACCCGGCACTCTCTGAACAAGACAATGAGCATTGGTTACGCTTTGTTGCGCTATTACAGCAGTCTATTGCGGAGGATCTCCAATTGCCGCTGCTTCAACTGCTCCTGACGCCGGATGAGCGTACCGCGTTGGGAACGCGGGTGCGAATTGTGCAAGAGTTAATGCGGGGTGAAATGAGCCAGCGTGAGCTAAAAAGCGAGCTAGGTGCAGGAATTGCCACGATTACGCGCGGTTCAAATAGCCTGAAAGCCGCGCCCCCCGCGTTGAAAATCTGGCTGGAAGCGCAGTTGCTGTCGGCAGATAAACCGTTGGGTAATGACGCGTAACGGTTACTGTTTTATTGTCTGAACGGGAATCTGATAGATCGGGTTATGGAACGGCACCAGCGCTAGCAGCAGCGCCTGATGGTACACGCTAGTACGAGACAGTTTACCGTCGGTGAAGACGCCGATGGCACCACCTTTATGTTTGATATTCTGAACGCCCGTCAAACGCTCCATTTCATCACCTAATTCCCGCCCTTCACGAATACCATGTAATATACTTTCTGGAAGAACCAGACTTGCAGAACGTGATTCGCCACGCAGATGGGCATTTTCGATCACCATCCAGGCGAAAGTCATACTTTCTTCAATGCCTGCTTCGACACCGACCCAAAAATCGGCTTCTGGCCTTACCTGGCGCGCCATCATGACGCGGTTTCTGGCACCAGTACGGGTTTCGATAGAACCAAGAGGCTGACGCGGAACGCCGCTATCGACGTCAACGCCTTCGATGCGGCAATTTTCTTCACCAAAGACATCGATGAATGCCAGACTAATAGCCTTAATTTTTGCCGGGTTGGTAGTTGCAGCGACAACGTGATACATAACAGTTTCGTACCTTTAGTTAATTTGACGCAGTATAACGGAAAATAACCATGTTACAGGTATATCTTGTTCGCCACGGCGAAACAGAATGGAATGTGGCTCGACGTATTCAGGGTCAATCGGACAGTGCACTGACGCCAAGAGGTGAGCAACAGGCACAACAGGTTGCTGAACGAATCGGGACGTTAGGGATTACGCATATCTTCACCAGCGATCTCGGAAGAACGCGCCAGACGACAGAAATCATCGCTAAATATTGTGGTGATTGCCAGATAATCCTGGAGCCCGGTTTACGCGAATTGAACATGGGCGTATTGGAAGCGCGCGATCTGGATTCGCTGACCGCCGAGGAGGAAGGGTGGCGTAAACGGCTGGTGGATGGCACACCTAATGGCCGAATCCCGGAAGGTGAATCGATGGTGGATGTCGCATCGCGTATGCACGGTGTCTTAGAACGTTGTCTGGCATTGCCTGCCGGGAGCCGCCCATTGCTGGTTAGTCACGGCATGGCACTAGGGTGTTTACTCAGTACGGTTCTGGGGCTACCTGCATCGGCTGAACGGCGTCTGCGACTACGCAACTGTTCCTTGTCGCGCATCGATCATCAGCAAAGCCCGTGGCTGGCATCTGGTTGGGTGGTGGAAACGGCCGGGGATATTTCTCATTTAGATATCCCGGCACTGGATGAGTTACAGCGCTGAGATCGGCTCTGCATGCTGAATGGGGATGAGGTACTCGCAGCGGATGATGTCGGGAATATCATCGCGCGACGTGCCGTCTGGGTGGAAGCGTTCGGCATCGAACCCTTTGCGGCGCGTGAGTTGGAAGGTCGGCAGACAGGTGTCATACAGCGTGATAATAAAATCCTGTAGCTCGTCTTTCGGCCCTTCAAATACGAACATCGCGTAGTCGCCGCCCGGTAGCGTAATGGGTTCGCCAGTGTGGACATCATCGGGCAGGTACTGGGGTTCCAGCGCGGTAGTGTAGAGCACCTCGTGTTCGTCGTCTTTCTCTTTACTTGGGCGCGAATGATGCAGCCCGTAAAGTACTGGCGGTACAGAGCAGGTTTCACCCAAAAATTGGCGCCAGTAGTGGACGCGAATTTCCGTACGGAAGTTACAGATCTGTTCAAGTCGACAGTTATAGGTTTGCGTCAGCCCAAGCAATTGCGTTTCCGGGAGTTCCACAAATTCTGGCTGTGGCAGGGTAAATTCACCGAGCCGGATCGGCGGACGAATGCCGAAAGTATTCCAATTATCGGAACGACGATAAGACGCTGGCGTTTGGGCAAACTGCTTTTTAAACGCACGGGTAAACGTTTGTTGTGAGTCAAAACGGTATTGCAGAGCAATATCAAGGATGGGGCGGCTGGTCAGACAAAGTGCAACCGCCGCTTTGGTCAATCTCCGCGCTCGGATATATGAACCAATAGCATTGCCCGTTACGTCTTTGAACATTCTTTGCAGATGCCACTTGGAATAACCTGCTTTCGCTGCCACATTATCGAGTGATAGCGGTTGGTCGAGATGGCTTTCTAGCCAGTTAAGCAAGTCACGTATGATACCGGCTTGATCCATAATCTTCCTCATCAAACACATTGAGCGCGAGCGTATTGAGATCCCGCATCATAGCAATATTTTCACTTTGGTACTGCCGAAGATTTTTGAAAATATTCCGCAGGTAATTTGGATAAGGAGGATTATCAAAGTCGTTTATTTTGTACATCCTCTTTTTAATTGTGGTTATTAATTGTTTGTCATGAATCATCACAGAGCCTGAAATTATGAACATAAAGCGAATCATGAGTGTGGGTCTGTTAGTGCTATCTGCTGTTAGCACCGCCAGTGCGGAAGAGGTGGGATCTGTTGATACGGTCTTTAAACTACTGGGGCCGGATCATAAGATCGTGGTCGAAGCGTTTGACGATCCTGATGTATCAAACGTGACCTGTTACATCAGCCGAGCCAAAACAGGCGGAATAAAAGGGGGGCTAGGGTTGGCGGAAGACACGTCAGATGCGGCAATCTCCTGCCAGCAGGTTGGGCCGATTACGTTGTCCGATAAAATCAAAAACGGCGGTGATCGTGGAACCGTGGTATTCCAGAAAAGAACATCGCTGGTTTTCAAGAAGTTGCAGGTTGTTCGATTTTACGATCAAAAGCGCAATTCTCTGATCTACCTTGCTTACTCCGATCGATTGGTCGATGGTTCGCCGAAGAATGCGTTAAGCGCGGTGCCAGTTATGCCGTGGGGAAAGAGTGAGTAACGTACGATAAGAAGGGAAAAATAGCCGGAACAGAAGCCTGTTCCGGCTGAGTGGGATTAATTTTCCAGATCGCCACAGAAGCGGTAGCCTTCACCGTGGATCGTCGCGATGATTTCCGGTGTATCAGCTGTCGATTCAAAATGCTTGCGGATACGGCGGATGGTGACGTCAACGGTACGGTCATGTGGCTTAAGCTCACGACCCGTCATTTTCTTCAGCAGTTCTGCGCGAGACTGAATCTTGCCCGGGTTTTCGCAGAAGTGCAGCATCGCGCGGAATTCACTGCGCGGCAGCTTGTATTGCTCGCCAGCTGGGCTGATCAGTGAACGGCTATTGATGTCCAGTTCCCAGCCGTTGAAACGATAGCTTTCCACCAGACGACGTTCTTCCGTGCCTGTACCCAAATTCATGGTACGTGACAGCAGGTTACGTGCGCGGATCGTCAGTTCACGTGGGTTGAACGGTTTGGTGATGTAATCATCCGCACCGATTTCCAGACCCAGGATCTTATCGACTTCATTGTCGCGACCGGTGAGGAACATCAAGGCAACGGTGGCTTGCTCGCGCAGTTCACGTGCCAGTAATAGACCATTTTTCCCTGGCAGATTGATGTCCATGATCACCAGATTGATGTCATTCTCAGACAAAATATGGTGCATTTCTGCGCCATCGGTGGCTTCGTGAACAACATACCCTTCTGCCTCAAAAATGCTTTTGAGGGTGTTACGGGTTACCAACTCGTCTTCAACAATAAGAATGTGCGGCGTCTGCATGTTTGCTACCTAAAATTGCCAACTTAAATTATAGAAATCGGAAGTACAGAAGTCGCTGTCATACCCTGCTGGCCCGCTGGCTATAACGCCAGTTATTCCGGGTATTTCCCTGGAGCTTATCGAGGTAAATATACGCTCTCGCTCAACATCAGACTCAAGTACGTAAATGCGTTACTGGTGTTCATTCTCTACCCGCTTAGAGGTACTGCTAGCGGGTGAGTGTGGCGCTAATTTAACTGCGCTCAAAGTGGCGCACAGTTTAACCTTATTAACAGCAACATAACAGTAAGCACTGATTTTGCCTGCTGATAAATCTACGGTTCTGTTGACATATATCAAATTTCATTTTAGCACGTTAACTATTTTGTGATAAACACTTATAGGATTGCTAGTTTACGTCACAATTTAGCACTTTTTATGAACGATTTAGCATAGCAAATGCCAATAATCATAATTGACGCTACACAGTCGTTGGTGTTTTTATAACTTATTGAAATAAAATAATTTACCTTGTTTTTATTGTGGTTTTCTCTTCCCACCCATTTATTGGACATCACTGATGTTTCCTACCGAAGGCCGAGTTGATGCCAGAAATCCTGTTGGTTTATTGTTAATTTTCCACCCGTAGTGATGGATGGATAGCTGTTGATAGAGAATTATTGCTGACTCGTTACCAATGAGCCGTTATCAATAAATCGTGATTGATTACACGTCCGTGTTATTTCGCTGTTGGCGAAAATAGTGCCAGAGCGTACGTAACCCATACTGGGGAGTCTATGCAGTTTCATATTATTTTGGTTGAGCCCGCCCGGGCAGAGAACGTAGGGGCGGCAGCCCGTGCGATGAAAACGATGGGGTTCAGCAGTTTGCGTATTGTCGGTAGTACTGTACATCAGGAACCCGCAGCCCGTTGGGTGGCGCATGCGTCGGGGGATATTCTGGATAATGTACAGGTATTCTCCACGCTGGCTGAAGCATTGGTCGATGTTGATTTTACTGTCGCGACTACCGCGCGCAGCCGGGCTAAATATCGTTATTACTGTACGCCAGCGGAGCTGACAGGGGTATTGCAGGAGAAGGTGCAGTGGATGGCGTCTGCGGCGTTGGTGTTTGGTCGGGAAGATGTCGGCCTGACGAATGAGGAACTCGAACTGGCCGATGTGCTGACTGGCGTGCCGATGAAAGCGGATTATCCTTCGTTAAATCTGGGTCAGGCGGTGATGGTGTACTGTTACCAGTTGGCTGAACTCATGCAGGTCAAGCCGGAGGCGGTGCAGCCAGCGGTAGCGGGCCAATTGTCGGCGCTGCACGATCGTTTGGAGCGACTACTGGTCAATTTGGCCGTTGAGGATGATGAAAAGTTGCGGGACTGGCTGCATCAGCGGCTGGGACGTTTAGAGCAGCGTGATACGGCGATGCTCCATCGGTTGCTGCACGATATTGAAAAAAGATTGCCGAAATAAGATAGCAGAGATGGCTTTTTTGGCAGTCGAACATCTTGATACGTGTGTTTTGGCAATGGTTTGTCCGGCGGATTCCTGTTTCGGTAGTGGGTTCAGCGGTAGGTTTTTTTCGTTCGGCGAGAAGAAAAAAAAGAAATCCGTTGACTTAAAAGGGCGATTAGCCTAACTAATAGGGCAGATAACTCTACTTCTAATGAGATTTAATTTTAGCATGCGCACTATCAGCCTAATCACAACGATTATTACCATCACCGATACAACCAGTAACGGTGCGGGCTGACGCATACCAAGATTCCAGAAAAAGCCCGCACCGAACAGTGCGGGCTTTTTTTTTATGGCAGGTTATCCCTCAAACGCCGCCTGTAAGCGGCATACAAAAAACGTTTTTAGCGTTTTGGTTGGCAGAAATTCAGGAGAACAGATAAAAATGCGAGTGTTGAAATTTGGCGGGACTTCAGTAGCGAATGCGGAGCGCTTTACCCGCGTTGCCGACATTATCGAAAATAACGCGCGCCAGGGACAGGTGGCTACCGTATTGTCCGCGCCGGCGAAAATTACCAACCATCTGGTTGCGATGATTGAGAAAACCGTCGCCGGACAAGATATCCTGCCTCATTTAAACGACGCCGAAACTATCTTCTCTTCGCTGCTGCAAGGCCTTGCAGCATCCCAAGCGGGCTTTGACCACGCGCGCCTTAAGGCATTCGTGGATCAGGAATTCGCACAGCTGAAACACGTTCTGCATGGTATCGCTCTGCTGGGGCAGTGTCCTGACAGCGTGAACGCCGCGATTATCTGCCGAGGGGAAAAACTGTCTATCGCCATCATGGAAGCGGTCTTTCAGGCGCGCGGCTATGGGGTATCCGTCATTAATCCGGTCGAGAAACTGCTAGCGCAGGGACATTATCTTGAATCTACCGTCGATATCACTGAGTCGACTCGTCGTATCGCTGAAAGCGCGATCCCCAAAGATCATGTGATCCTGATGGCGGGCTTTACTGCTGGCAACGACAAAGGCGAGCTGGTGGTGCTGGGCCGCAACGGTTCAGACTATTCCGCCGCGGTGCTGGCCGCGTGCCTGCGTGCCGATTGTTGTGAAATCTGGACCGATGTTGACGGCGTTTATACTTGCGATCCGCGTCAGGTACCAGATGCCCGGTTATTGAAATCGATGTCCTATCAGGAGGCGATGGAGCTGTCCTATTTCGGCGCCAAAGTCCTCCATCCTCGCACCATCGCTCCTATCGCCCAGTTCCAAATTCCCTGCCTTATCAAAAACACCGAAAATCCTCAGGCTCCCGGTACGCTCATCGGCATGGACAGCACCGATACGCAGTATCCTGTGAAGGGCATTACCAACCTGAACAACATGGCCATGGTTAACGTATCCGGCCCTGGGATGAAAGGCATGGTCGGCATGGCAGCGCGCGTGTTTGCGGCGATGTCGCGTGCGGGCATCTCGGTGGTGCTGATCACGCAGTCATCTTCTGAATACAGCATCAGCTTCTGCGTATCGCAGAACGAACTGGCGCGTGCCAGAAAAACGCTGGAAGACGAATTCTATCTGGAACTGAAAGAAGGTGTGCTGGAGCCGCTGGATGTGATGGAACGTCTGGCGATCATCTCTGTGGTGGGTGATGGTATGCGCACGCTGCGCGGCCTGTCTGCCCGTCTGTTCTCTGCACTGGCGACGGCAAACATCAATATCGTGGCTATCGCACAGGGCTCGTCCGAGCGCTCTATCTCTGTTGTCGTGAACAATGATGTCGCCACCACGGGCGTACGCGTTGCACACCAGATGCTGTTTAACACCGATCAGGTGATCGACGTGTTTGTTATCGGCGTGGGTGGCGTGGGTGGCGCACTGCTGGAACAGATTCACCGCCAGCAGCCGTGGCTGAAAGACAAGCATATCGACCTGCGCGTGTGTGGGATCGCCAATTCTAAAGCCATGCTGACCAACATTAACGGTGTTTCGATGGACACCTGGCGTGAAGATTTGGCAAAAGCTCGTGAGCCGTTCAATCTGGGGCGTCTGATTCGTCTGGTTAAAGAGTATCACCTGCTGAACCCAGTTATTGTCGACTGTACGTCGAATCAGGCTGTAGCCGATCAGTACGTAGATTTTCTGGCTGACGGTTTCCACGTGGTGACGCCAAACAAGAAAGCCAACACCGGGTCGATGAACTATTATCACCAACTGCGTAGCGCTGCGGCGAAATCCCGTCGTCGTTTCCTGTATGACACTAACGTCGGCGCAGGCCTGCCAGTCATTGAGAATCTGCAAAATCTGTTGAATGCAGGTGATGAGCTGATTCGCTTTACCGGTATTCTCTCTGGCTCGCTGTCCTTTATTTTCGGTAAACTCGATGAAGGCATGTCGCTGTCGGAAGCGACCACGCAGGCGAAAGAAAAAGGCTATACCGAACCGGATCCGCGTGACGATCTGTCCGGTATGGACGTAGCGCGTAAGCTTCTGATTCTGGCGCGTGAAGCGGGTTATCAACTGGAACTGGGTGATATTGAGGTGGAATCCGTTCTGCCTGCCAGCTTCGATGCTTCCGGTGATGTCGCCAGCTTTATGCAACGCCTGCCAGCGGCAGATGATGAATTTGCCAGCCGTGTTGCACAAGCACGTGATGAAGGTAAAGTGTTGCGCTATGTCGGCGTCATTGAAGAAGGTCGCTGTAAGGTCAAGATCAGTGCGGTTGGCGGTAACGATCCGCTGTTTAAAGTCAAAGATGGCGAGAATGCGCTGGCGTTCTACAGCCGCTATTATCAGCCACTGCCGCTTGTATTGCGCGGTTATGGCGCGGGTAACGATGTTACCGCTGCTGGTGTGTTCGCCGATCTGCTGCGCACCTTGTCATGGAAGTTGGGAGCATAATTATGGTTAAGGTGTATGCACCTGCATCAATCGGTAACGTCAGCGTTGGATTTGATGTGCTGGGTGCGGCCGTTTCGCCTGTAGACGGTTCACTGCTGGGGGATTGTGTCTCTGTTGAGGCCGCCGATCTATTCAGCCTGCGTAATGAAGGGCGTTTTGTTAGCAAACTGCCAGACAACCCGAAAGAAAACATTGTGTATCAATGTTGGGAGCTGTTTTGTCAGGAAATCGGCAAAACGGTGCCGGTGGCGATGACGCTCGAAAAGAACATGCCAATCGGTTCGGGGCTAGGCTCCAGCGCCTGTTCTGTTGTTGCCGGGCTGATGGCGATGAACGAATTTTGTGGCAAACCGCTGGATGACACCCGTCTGCTAACGCTGATGGGCGAGCTGGAAGGGCGCATTTCCGGCAGCGTTCACTACGATAACGTTGCCCCGTGTTTCCTCGGTGGCGTCCAACTGATGTTGGAAGAAAACGGCATTATCAGCCAGCCAGTGCCGTCATTTGATGACTGGCTGTGGGTCATGGCGTATCCGGGAATTAAAGTCTCAACTGCCGAAGCGCGCGCGATTCTGCCTGCGCAATATCGTCGTCAGGATTGCATTAGCCACGGTCGCTATCTGGCGGGCTTTATCCACGCCAGCCACACCGGCCAAGCCGAGCTGGCGGCGAAACTGATGAAGGATGTCATCGCAGAACCTTATCGCACTAAACTGCTGCCCGGCTTTGCTGCCGCTCGTCAGGCTGCTGAAGATATCGGGGCGCTGGCCTGCGGTATTTCCGGCTCTGGCCCAACGTTATTCTCCGTCTGCAACGACATGGCGAGCGCACAGCGTCTGGCCGACTGGCTACGGGATAACTATTTGCAGAACGATGAAGGTTTTGTTCATATTTGCCGTCTTGATACGACTGGCGCACGACAACTGGGATAACGCATGAAACTGTACAACCTTAAAGATCATAACGAGCAGGTCAGTTTTGCTCAGGCTATCAAGCAAGGGCTGGGGAGCCAGCAGGGGCTATTCTTCCCGTTGGAATTGCCGGAGTTCGAGCGCACCGAAATTGATGCTTTGCTGGATCTGGATTTTGTCACCCGTAGCAGCCGTATTCTGTCGGCCTATATAGGCGATGAAATTGCGGCTGAAACCGTGTTTGAGCGTGTCAAAGCGGCCTTTGCGTTCCCTGCACCTATCGCACCCGTCGAAGAAGATATCGCTACGCTAGAATTGTTCCACGGCCCGACGCTGGCTTTTAAAGATTTCGGCGGCCGCTTTATGGCGCAAATGCTGACTGAAGTTTCTGGCGACGAGAAAATCACTATTCTGACGGCGACCTCTGGCGACACCGGTGCGGCCGTGGCGCACGCCTTTTACGGTCTGAAAAATGTCCGCGTCGTGATCCTGTATCCGCAGGGCAAGATCAGCCCGTTGCAGGAAAAACTGTTCTGTACGCTAGGTGGCAACATTCACACCATCGCTATCGACAGTGATTTCGATGCCTGTCAGGCATTGGTGAAAAAAGCGTTTGATGATGAAGAGCTGAAAAAGGCAATTGGTCTGAACTCAGCGAACTCTATCAACATCAGCCGTTTGCTGGCACAAATCTGCTACTACTTCGAAGCCGTTGCGCAGCTACCGCAGGAAGCGCGTAACCAACTGGTGGTTTCTGTACCGAGCGGTAACTTCGGCGATCTGACGGCCGGCCTGCTGGCGAAATCGCTGGGTCTGCCGATTAAGCGTTTCATTGCGGCGACTAATGCTAATGACACCGTGCCGCGCTTCCTGAGCAAGGGTAACTGGGAACCGAATAAAACGGTGGCAACCTTATCTAACGCGATGGATGTGAGCCAGCCGAACAACTGGCCGCGCGTGGAAGAGCTATTCCGCCGTAAGAACTGGCAGTTGAAAACGCTGGGCTTTGGTGCGGTGAGCGATGACACCACGAAAGAAACCCTGCACCAGTTGGATGCGTTAGGCTATGTCTCCGAGCCGCACGCTGCGATTGCTTACCGTCTGCTGCGCGATCAGCTGCAAGCTGGTGAGTTTGGCCTGTTCCTGGGTACGGCTCACCCGGCGAAATTCAAGGAAAGCGTAGAAGAAATTCTGGGCAAAGAGCTGGATCTGCCGCAAGCGCTGGCTGAGCGTGCCGATCTGGATCTGCTGTCGCACAACCTGCCAGATGACTTTGCACCGCTGCGTGAATTCCTGATGTCTCTGCCGGAATAAGATTGTAGCGATAAAGACCGAAGGATAAGGGCGGAGAATTCCGCCCTTTTTACGTTTTTGACTTACTGCTCGTGGCGCTTGAATACCAGTTCATCAGTTGAAGAGTCCGCCGATTCAAAGAAGTAACCGTCCAGATTAAACGCTTTCAACTGTTCCGGTTGAGTCAGGCGATTTTGAATAATAAAACGACTCATCAGGCCGCGCGCTTTCTTCGCGTAGAAGCTAATCACCTTAAATTTACCGTTTTTCTCATCCAAAAAGATGGGTTTGATCAGGCGTGCATTGAGCTTTTTCGGTTTGACGGCTCTGAAATATTCATCCGACGCCAGATTAATCAGCACGTCGTCACCTTGATCGTGCAATGCTTGATTCAGCTTTTCGGTGATGGTGTCGCCCCAGAAACTGTAGAGGTCTTTACCCACTTTATTTTCCAGTTTGGTGCCCATTTCCAACCGATAAGGCTGCATCAAATCCAGCGGACGCAATACGCCGTACAGACCCGACAGTATACGCAGATGCTGCTGGGCGAAATCGAAGTCATCTTCGCTGAAATCTTCTGCGGCTAATCCAGTATAAACATCACCCTTAAACGCCAGCAGCGCCTGACGCGCGTTCTCTGGCGTGAAATCGGGGTGCCACTCGTTAAAGCGGCCCGCGTTAAGGTCAGCCAGTTTATCGCTGATGCTCATCAGTGAGGCGATCTGTGCTGGCGTCAGCTTTTTACACACGCCAATCAGCTTGCTGGAATAGTCCAGAAGCTCTGGCTGGGTATAGCGCGTCGTTGCCAAAGGACTGGTGTAGTCGAGCGTTTTTGCGGGTGAAATAGTAATAAGCATGCGCCATGTCCTGTCGGTCTGATTCTTGATGTGCCTACTATAGCAAGAACCCGATAAGAAAACGGCGATATACCCGTAATACTTCAAGCTGCATGTGCGTTGGCTGCGTTCACTCACCCGAATCACTTACTTGTGTAAGCTCATCGGGATGAAATGAGAGACATCCCGTCTCTCACCGAAGGCCAGCCGTTGGCTGGTCAAATTCGTTCCCGACGAATTTGTCCCTCTCTTACCGCGTTATTCGGCCTTATGGCCTCACCCCTTCGGGGTCAGCGCAAGCGCTGTTCAAAAACGCCTTGCCGTTTTTGTCCTGCAACTCGAATTATTTGGGGTATAGCCATAACACGCCTCGTCTTATCTGCAACTAATCGCCGTTGCAGGGAATAGGGGGAAAAGGCTGGCTTGCGCGGGAAAGTGCGCGTGTTATTATCAGATTTCGGCGCAAAACAGACGGCCACCGGATTAGATAACAAGTCGATTCATATACGAGTACAAGCTATTTTCATTCACGAGCACCACGTATAAACAACGAGACATGCCAACATGACGGATAAACTGACTTCCCTACGCCAATTTACCACGGTTGTAGCTGATACCGGCGATATTGCGGCAATGAAACTGTACCAACCGCAAGATGCGACCACCAACCCTTCACTGATTCTGAACGCTGCGCAAATTCCTGAATACCGCAAGCTGATCGACGAGGCGATTGCCTGGGCGCGTGAGCAGAGCAGCGATCGCAAACAGCAGGTCGTGGATGCTACGGATAAACTGGCGGTCAATATCGGTCTCGAAATCTTAAAATTGATCCCAGGCCGCATCTCTACAGAAGTGGATGCGCGTTTGTCTTATGACACTGAAGCTAGTGTGGCGAAGGCAAAACACCTGATCAAGCTGTACAACGACGCGGGCATCAGCAACGAGCGTATCCTGATTAAACTGGCTTCAACCTGGCAGGGTATCCGCGCGGCGGAGCAACTGGAAAAAGAAGGCATCAACTGTAACCTGACGCTGCTGTTCTCCTTTGCGCAGGCGCGTGCCTGTGCTGAAGCCGGCGTGTTCCTGATTTCACCGTTTGTTGGCCGTATTCTTGACTGGTACAAAGCCAATGGCGATAAGAAAGAATTCGCGCCGCATGAAGATCCAGGCGTGGTTTCCGTTAGTGAAATCTATGATTACTACAAAGAGCACGGCTATGAAACCGTTGTGATGGGCGCGAGCTTCCGTAACGTTGGCGAGATTCTGGAATTGGCCGGGTGTGACCGCCTGACGATCGCTCCAGCTTTGCTGAAAGAGTTGTCAGAAAGCGAAGGCGAACTGGTGCGCAAACTGTCTTACGTTGGTGACGTGAAAGTGCGCCCAGCGAAAATGACGGAAGCTGAGTTCTACTGGCAGCATAACCAGGATCCAATGGCGATTGATAAACTGGCCGACGGGATCCGTAAATTTGCTATCGACCAGGAAAAACTGGAAAAGATGATTGCAGATTTACTGTAAACATTCTGCTGATAAAAATAGCCGGGGCTCCCGGCTATTTTTTTGTCTGCGGTTTGATGTCGTGGAGGGAGGAAGTCTATTTGGCCGTCGCATTACGGGTTTTCTTCGCGATATAAAGATTGTCATCGGCACGCTTCATTACCTCGCTGAGGTCTTCCCCTGCGATATAGTATTCCACCAGTCCAATACTAACCGTTAACCTGATTTTCCCCGCGGCCGTTTCACAAGGCGTCTCGCTAACGCGTTCTCTTGCTTTATCCACGATGGTATAGGCATCGTCTAATCCAATATTCGGTAGCACGATCGCGAATTCATCGCCGCCAATACGACCAAAAATATCGTCACGACGAAAGGATTTTTTGAAGGTATCAGCAACAAACTTCAGGGCATCATCACCGACGCTATGGCCGAAGCTATCGTTCACCTGCTTAAAGTAGTCGATGTCGATCAGAATGACGCTAACGGGGCGCTTAGTCAGATTGGCGATACTAAAGGCTTTATTCGCTGCCAGAAAGAAAGCGTCTCGTCGTAAATAGCCAGTGAGATCGTCATACCGCGCGATGATCGGCAATTCCACCAAATATTTTTTCGTCAGTACTGACAGTAGGCTGCCTAAAATAGCAAAAATCAGCACACTGCCAAGAATAATGAGGGTCGATGACAGGGAAAGCAGCGTCTGGATAAATGATGGCTGTGGGTGTTCCGACGTCGTCCTTATCCAAATACCCAGTAATTCATCGGTTGGTGACAGAATAGGGAAGATAACCGTCAGCGTGTCTTTACCTGCATAATCTCCAATAGAGGGCAGCTTATTTTGGCAGGTGCGAATAACGGCCATGTCGTTGAAGTTGAGGTCGGAAGAAGAAAGCTTGTTTATGCATTCGCTACGCGAATCCCGCGTGTTAAACGCGAATGTTCTGGTACGTGAAGACAAATAAGTGCCGGATTGCCGAACCATGTCGCTTTCTGTTACTTCACCGCTGTTTCTGTAGGAGCCGTAGGTCTTGATTGCGGTATCGAGATTTGTCCGTTCTGCTTTCCAGGTCGATTTGTTGGCTTCATGCATAATAATGATGGTGAGGATAAAGGAAATCGCCCCGAACAGGAAAAAGGCGTACGTCGGATGGGCAAAAAGTTTAAGTATCTTATACTTAAGATCGTTCATGGCGACTTCCTTGATAAGGCTTTTTTACTTATTGTGATACTAAAGAAGTGCTTTAATTTTATCATATTATTTGATTTTACGTGATGTTCTGTCGTGGCGGATATCACCCTTTTCTCTTTAATATATCGGCTTATTTCATTCGCTCTTAATGGGTAAGCGATCTTTTTTATTCGCCGACTATTTTTAAATTTTAATTTCGCCACGGTATTATTAATTTACGTGATTCTATTGCTTTTTTTTGAGACGACAATTAATAACTATTATCAAATGTCATATCGTACATGATGTGAAATAACGGATGTCGTGTGAATTTCCTCATGAACGCTAATTGTTTTCTAAAAGCCTTCAATATCCTGATAAAATTGGTGTTTTGTTTACAATGAGGTGCTTATGAACGTATTGCGAATTGGCTTGGTCTCCGTATCCGATCGCGCTTCCGGCGGGGTTTATCAGGACAAAGGCATCCCAGAATTGGAATCCTGGCTCCGTAGCGCTCTGACCACGCCTTTTGAAGTGGAAACGCGACTGGTACCGGATGAACAGCCGATGATTGAACAAACGCTGTGTGAGCTGGTGGATGAGCGAGGTTGTCACTTGGTGCTAACGACGGGAGGCACGGGGCCTGCGCGTCGTGATGTGACGCCGGATGCCACGCTGGCCGTTGCCGATCGAGAAATGCCGGGATTTGGTGAGCAAATGCGACAAATTAGTCTGCGTTTTGTTCCTACCGCCATCCTCTCCCGTCAGGTTGGTGTGCTACGCAAGCAGGCATTGATTCTCAATCTGCCGGGGCAGCCCAAGTCGATTAAGGAAACGCTGGAAGGCTTAAAAGATGCTGATGGCAAGGTGATTGTGGCCGGTATCTTTGCCAGCGTACCGTATTGTATCCAACTGCTGGAAGGCCCTTATATTGAAACCAATGCGGGTGTTGTAGCAGCTTTTCGCCCTAAAAATGCCGTGCGCGAAATAAAAGACTGAAGTTAGGCGATTTGAAACATAAGATTCAGCTTTGCTGGTGTATAAAAATTTTGCCGCTATAGTAATTTCTACTTTACACACTGCGGTGGCGTTCTTCTTTTCTCACTCTGGCAATGCACGGTAACTTATGACTCAGGATCAACACGCCCATCCTCGCCGGTTGAATCGGCAGGACTATAAAACGCTGTCTCTGGCTGCGCTGGGTGGCGCGTTAGAGTTTTACGATTTTATTATTTTCGTCTTCTTTGCTGCCGTGATTGGCGATCTCTTCTTCCCGCCAGATATTCCTGAATGGCTGCGGCAGGTACAGACGTTCGGTATTTTTGCCGCAGGCTATCTGGCTCGCCCGCTTGGGGGCATCATCATGGCCCACTTTGGCGATAAGAGCGGACGTAAGAAAATGTTCAGCCTGAGCATATTGCTGATGGCGTTACCGACGCTGGCAATGGGCCTGCTGCCGACCTATGAAGCTATTGGTATTGCGGCACCGCTTTTACTGCTGTTAATGCGCGTATTACAAGGTGCAGCAATCGGCGGAGAAGTTCCCGGTGCGTGGGTCTTTGTTGCCGAGCATGTGCCTCGCGCCCGTATTGGATTTGCCTGCGGTACGCTGACTGCTGGCTTGACCATGGGGATTCTGCTGGGTTCGCTGATCGCGACGCTGCTGAATACGGTGCTCACGCCAGAGCAGATGTCCGGTGGCGGTTGGCGTCTGCCGTTCTTCATCGGCGGGGTATTTGGCCTTGTGGCGATGTATCTGCGTCGCTGGTTACAGGAAACGCCCATTTTTATGGAAATGCAGACGCAGAAAAAACTGGCAGAAGAGTTGCCGTTGAAATCGGTCGTCTTAAATCATAAACGTGCGATTGTGGTTTCAATGCTGCTGACCTGGCTGCTGTCTGCGTGCATCGTCGTCGTTATTCTGATGGCGCCGACCTACCTGCAAAAAGTCCACGGCATTCCTGCTGCGCTGGCATTGCAGGCGAACTGTCTGGCAACGATTGCCCTGATGGTGGGCTGCGTCGGTTCAGGGCTGTTGGTTGATCGCTTTGGTGCCAGTAAGCTGTTCATTATAGGTAGCCTGTCGCTGGCGGCATGTAGCTGGTTCTTTTACAGTTCGGCGGCAAGCAGTACGACGTTGCTCTTTGTCAGCTATGCAATTGTAGGGCTCAGCGTTGGCGTGGTGGGCGGCGTGCCTTATGTCATGGTGCGGGCGTTTCCGGCTGCCGTGCGGTTCTCGGGAATCTCTTTTTCCTACAACGTTTCCTATGCCATTTTCGGTGGCCTGACGCCCGTTTTTGTTACGCTGATCATGAAGGTGACGCCAATGGCACCAGCATTCTATGTTCTGACGCTGGCCGCGGTGGGATTGCTGTTGGGTGTTTATTTGCAACGCGATCTGGATGCTGACTCACGTACTTCTGCCGATAGCAACGCGCGCGATCGCTCACCCGTCGAAGTGTAAACGTATTTTATCTTTGTCAAAAACAAACGAGCCCTGTCAGGTTGACAGGGCTCGTTAGCATTTAACGCGGGCTAGTGCTTATAGACAGTGTCTATCGCGTCGGTGCTTATCGTGCGTTAAAACTTAGTGTGACGCGCCACGTGCACCAATTGGCAGTACGGTGCGGCCAAACTTCTCGTTCAGCACTTCAGCCATTGCCAGGTAAATTGCGCTAGCGCCACAGATGATACCTTCGTAACCCGCGAAGGTCAGCAGTGCGTGGTTGCCGGTAAAGTTACCCACAGCCAACAGAGCAAACAGCACGGTCAGACTGCCGAAGACAAACTGCAGCGCGCGGTTGGTGCCGAATGTGCCGAAGAACATAAACAGCGTGAAGACGCCCCACAGGCCAAGGAATACGCCAAGGAACTGCGCGTCACTGGCTTCCGCCAGACCCATTTTAGGCAGTACGAGAATGGCAACCAGCGTCAGCCAGAATGCGCCATAAGACGTGAACGCCGTCACGCCAAACGTATTCCCTTTTTTATATTCCAGCAGGCCAGCCAGGATCTGGGCAATACCGCCGTAGAAAATACCCATGCTAAGAATGATGGAAGAAAGTGGGAAAAAGCCTGCGTTGTGCAGGTTCAACAGAATAGTGGTCATCCCGAAGCCCATCAGTCCTAATGGACCAGGATTTGCCAACGTGTTCGTGCTCATAAATCCTCTGCAATAACAGATTATTAATAGTCCCTTCGCGTCGGGCGCGGCATTAAGGTTAGCGGATGCGCCAATCACGTTGGGATAGGTGTCGTTTAGGTGTTATTGCCCGCCATTGTGTAGGGAAATGTTCCCATTTCTGTAGCGAGCGCGGCATCATATCGGGCGTTTGGAGTGGACACAACATGGGGAAGGCAGAATAGTTTGATCGTACGAGGGATAAAGGTCATTTTTTTTCATCTTCCCCCCTTGATGATAGAAATGTTGGCCCCATCTTATTTCCAACCGAAACAGTTTGACCTGCCGCAAAGGCGTGTGTTGGGCCGTTACATCGGTGGTTAGCATGAAAATGAGACGTGTGCTGCTGATGAAAAACGAGGGTGTGTCGTTGGAAAACGAGAAATCTTGTTGAAAAACGACATTTCGCCCGCACAGTAGGTTTAACCACCATACCGAATATGACTTTTTAGTGGAGATGTTTAGATGGGTAAGATTATTGGTATCGACCTGGGTACAACCAACTCTTGTGTCGCGATTATTGACGGTACTCAGGTAAAAGTACTGGAAAATAGCGAAGGCGATCGCACCACGCCTTCAATCATTGCTTATACGCAAGACGGTGAAATTCTGGTTGGCCAACCGGCTAAACGTCAGGCAGTGACTAACCCGCAAAATACACTGTTTGCTATCAAGCGTCTGATTGGCCGTCGTTTTAAAGACGAAGAAGTTCAGCGTGATTCCAACATCATGCCGTACAAAATCATCGCGGCAGATAATGGCGATGCATGGCTGGAAGTGAAAGATCAGAAAATGGCTCCGCCGCAGATTTCAGCTGAAGTGCTGAAAAAAATGAAGAAAACGGCGGAAGACTATCTGGGTGAGACGATCACCGAAGCGGTTATTACCGTACCGGCTTACTTCAACGATGCACAGCGTCAGGCAACCAAAGATGCTGGCCGTATCGCGGGTCTGGAAGTCAAACGTATCATCAACGAACCGACAGCGGCAGCGCTGGCGTACGGTCTGGATAAAGAAGTCGGCAACCGTACTATCGCGGTTTACGACCTGGGCGGCGGTACGTTCGATATTTCTATTATCGAAATCGATGAAGTTGATGGCGAAAAGACCTTCGAAGTTCTGGCAACCAACGGTGACACGCACCTGGGTGGTGAAGACTTCGATAGCCGCATGATCAACTATCTGGTTGACGAATTTAAGAAAGAGCAAGGTTTCGACCTGCGCAACGATCCGCTGGCAATGCAGCGTCTGAAAGAAGCCGCAGAAAAAGCCAAGATCGAGCTGTCTTCTGCACAGCAGACCGACGTGAACCTGCCGTACATCACGGCAGACGCTACTGGTCCTAAGCACCTGAACATCAAAGTGACGCGTGCGAAACTGGAATCACTGGTAGAAGAGCTGGTGAACCGTTCTCTTGAGCCGCTGAAAGTGGCGTTGCAGGATGCTGGCCTGTCCGTTTCTGAAATTCAGGACGTGATTCTGGTTGGTGGTCAGACGCGTATGCCTCTGGTACAGAAGAAAGTCGCTGACTTCTTCGGTAAAGAGCCACGTAAAGACGTGAACCCGGACGAAGCGGTTGCCATCGGTGCTGCGGTTCAGGGCGGTGTCTTGTCTGGTGACGTGAAAGACGTTCTGCTGCTGGACGTAAGCCCGCTGTCTCTGGGTATCGAAACCATGGGCGGCGTGATGACGGCGCTGATCGCTAAAAACACCACGATCCCGACGAAACACAGTCAGGTGTTCTCAACGGCGGAAGACAATCAGTCTGCAGTAACGATTCATGTTCTGCAGGGTGAGCGTAAGCGTGCGCACGACAACAAATCTCTGGGTCAGTTTAACCTGGATGGTATTCAGGCTGCACCGCGCGGTATGCCGCAGATCGAAGTCACTTTTGACATCGATGCGGATGGTATCCTGCACGTTTCCGCGAAAGACAAAAACAGCGGCCGCGAGCAGAAGATCACCATCAAGGCATCTTCGGGTCTGAACGAAGAAGAAATTCAGAAAATGGTACGCGATGCAGAAGCGAATGCTGAAGCTGACCGTAAGTTTGAAGAGCTGGTTCAGGCACGTAATCAGGGTGACCACCTGCTGCACAGCACGCGTAAGCAACTGGAAGAAGTGGGTGATAAACTGGCCGCTGATGACAAAACTGCCATTGAGGACGCATTGAAAGCGCTGGAAAGCGCGCTGAAAGGCGAAGACAAAGCAGAAATCGAAGCGAAAATTCAGGCACTGGTTCAGGTTTCCGGCAAGCTGCTGGAAGCGTCTCAGCCACAGCCTGGTGCTGAAGGCGCCGCTGATGATGCCTCTGCTCGTCGCGACGACGATGTCGTTGATGCTGAGTTTGAAGAAGTAAAAGATAAAAAGTAATCGCCCTTAAGCGGGCGCAATAGCAGCTACAGGGCTATTGCTGGCAATCAGCACGGGCGTCGAGGAAACTCTGCGCCCGTGCACGCATGTTGAGGGGCAGGAAAAGAAATGGCGAAGCAAGATTATTACGAAAGCCTAGGCGTTGCTAAAAGCGCGGACGATCGCGAAATAAAGAAAGCATATAAGCGTCTGGCGATGAAGTACCACCCGGATCGTAATCCTGGTGATAGCGAGGCAGAAGCCAAGTTCAAAGAGATCAAAGAAGCTTACGAAATCCTTATCGATTCGCAAAAACGCGCAGCCTACGATCAGTACGGTCACGCAGCGTTTGAGCAAGGTGGTATGGGCGGAGGCGGTGGTGGCTTTGGCGGCGGCGGTGCCGATTTTGGTGATATTTTTGGCGACGTGTTCGGGGACATTTTTGGCGGTGGTCGCCGTCAGCGCGCGAGCCGTGGATCCGATTTACGCTACAACATGGAGTTGACGCTGGAAGAAGCGGTACGTGGCGTCACCAAAGAGATCCGTATTCCTGCGCTGGAAGAGTGTGATGTATGCCACGGCAACGGTGCGAAGCCGGGTAGCTCGCCTATCACCTGTCCAACCTGTCATGGTAACGGCCAGGTGCAGATGCGCCAGGGCTTCTTTACCGTGCAGCAGGCGTGTCCGCACTGTCACGGTCGCGGCAAGATCATTAAGGATCCGTGCATCAAATGTCACGGTCATGGTCGCGTAGAGAAGAGCAAAACGCTGTCGGTGAAAATTCCGGCGGGTGTGGACACGGGTGACCGTATCCGCTTGTCCGGCGAAGGTGAAGCAGGCGAGCACGGTGCACCGTCAGGTGATTTGTACGTTCAGGTGCAGGTTAAAGCGCACCCGATCTTCCAACGTGAAGAAAACAATCTGTACTGCGAAGTGCCGATCAACTTTGCAATGGCAGCATTAGGCGGCGAGATTGAAGTCCCGACGCTGGATGGCCGTGTGAAGCTGAAAGTGCCTGCAGAAACGCAGACCGGGAAATTGTTCCGTATGCGTGGAAAAGGTGTGAAATCGGTTCGCGGTGGTGCGCAGGGCGATCTGCTGTGCCGTGTGGTTGTGGAAACGCCGGTTAATCTGAACGAGCGCCAGAGGCAACTGCTGCAAGAACTTGACGAGAGCTTCGGTGGCCCGTCTGGTGAAAGAAACAGCCCACGCTCGAAAAACTTTTTCGATGGCGTGAAGAAGTTTTTCGACGACTTGACCCGTTAATCGACAATCGTTAACGCGTGATAGAAAGACCGGTGGGGTTAAACCTGCCGGTTTTTTTATGACGGATATCTTTGTCCGTCACCCTGAGGCCGTTGCTACGCAACGTTGAAAAACGCTCCCGACGTTTTTTTATGTCTTCCTCTATACAATCTCAATTCAATAGATCGATTTTTTCGAGTGTTAAGCCAGTTTTAATCTGCTTTTAACGAGTGATTGAATTGCGTAATCTTGCCAGCAAGAAAGCGGATGTTTGGTATCGACGTTCGCGCCTGATGGGAGATTAAGTCAATGATAACAATGATTCGGCGCTTTATTCGATTGGATGCGGCCGCTGGCGTGATGCTAATGATGGCCACCGTTTTGGCGATCGTATTTGCCAATTGGTCTGCTACTGCTGCGGGCTATCAACAATTCCTGATGATGCCAGTGGAAATGCGGTTTGGCGCACTGGAAATCAATAAGAACCTGCTGCTGTGGATTAACGATGGCCTGATGGCAATTTTCTTCCTGCTGATTGGTCTGGAAGTGAAGCGTGAGCTAGTCGAAGGCACGTTAGCCAGCCGTCAGCAGGCGATGTTGCCACTGGCGGCTGCAGTAGGCGGAATGCTTTTTCCCGCTTTGCTATTTCTGCTTTTTAACGCAAATGATGAGGTGACGCGCGCTGGCTGGGCTATTCCTGCCGCGACAGACATCGCGTTCGCCGTTGGTGTGTTGATGTTATTGGGTAAGCGCGTTCCCGCAGGGTTAAAGGTTTTCCTGCTAGCGTTGGCGATCATTGACGATCTGGGCGCGATCTTGATCATCGCCCTGTTTTATACGCAGCAGATCTTCTGGCCTGCATTGGGCGGCGCGGTGCTGGCGATTGCTGTGTTGGCCTATATGAACAGGCAGCAGGTTGGCAAAACGTCCGCCTATTTGCTGGTAGGGATCGTCTTGTGGGTTTGCATTCTGAAATGTGGCGTTCATGCGACGCTGGCGGGGGTAATTGTCGGATTTTTTATTCCTCTGCGCACATCTGACGGGAAGCCTTCTCCGGCAACCACACTGGAACATGGCTTACAAACGTGGGTCGCGTTTCTGATTGTTCCGCTGTTTGCATTTGCCAACGCAGGCATTGTATTGCAGGGAATTGTGCTGGAAAAACTGTTTTCCCCTTTGAGCCTGGGTATTGCCGCTGGGCTACTGCTCGGTAAACCACTGGGCATTACCTTGTTCAGTTGGCTAACGATACGATTGGGTTATGCGAGCCTGCCCGTTGGTGTCCATTTTAGCCAGATCGTGGCAGTTTCTGTGCTGTGTGGTATCGGTTTTACCATGTCGATATTCATTACGCTGTTAGCATTCTCTGGCGGCGATGCGGAGTTGATTACCTACGCCAAGCTGGGGATCTTGCTGGCGTCAGGGCTGGCAGCATTGCTTGGCTATCTGGCATTGCGCGGAGTATTACCCGCGCTGGACAAGGCGGTTCAGCCGTGTAAGGGTTGATACTATGCCAGAGGCGCGAAGAGGGGGCGGGTGTGTCTCATTTGAATTTTAATCATCTCTATTATTTCTGGCAGGTTTATAAGTCGGGATCCGTTGCCGGTGCGGCAGAAATGCTGTTTTTAACGCCGCAGACCATTACTGGGCAAATCAAATGTCTGGAAGAGCGTTTACAGGGAAAACTTTTCAAACGCAAAGGGCGAGGGTTGGAACCGACGGAGCTGGGGCAGCTTGTTTTTCGCTATGCGGATAGCATGTTCCAGCTCAGCCAGGAAATGTTGGATATTGTGAACTATAGCAAAGAATCAAGCCTGCTGTTCGATGTCGGTGTGGCAGATGCGTTGTCCAAACGGCTGGTGAGCAGAGTGCTGGAAACGGTCGTGACAGAGCAGGAACATATCCATCTGCGCTGTTTTGAGTCGACGCATGAAATGCTGTTGGAGCAGTTGAGCCAGCATAAACTGGATATGATTCTGTCGGATTGTCCGGTTGATTCGACGCAGCAGGAAGGGTTGTTTTCACTCAAGCTGGGCGAGTGTGGCGTCAGTTTTTACTGTAAGCGTCCGCAGTCTGATCAGCCTTTTCCAGCCTGCCTTGAACAACGTAAGCTGCTGATTCCAGGGCGGCGAACCATGTTGGGACGAAAGCTCTTGAGTTGGTTTACTGCGCAGAATATTCAGGTGAACATTTTGGGTGAATTTGATGATGCGGCGCTGATGACGGCGTTCGGTATCAATAACGATGCGATTTTCGTTGCGCCATCGCTGTATGCCAATGAAATCTACCAGCAGGGCGATATCGTCGAGATCGGTAGGATCGAGAACATTCAGGACGAGTATTATGCGATTTTTGCGGCCAGAATGATCCAGCATCCGGCGGTACAGCGTGTCTGTAACGCGGATTTCTCAGCACTCTTCTGTGATAGCGCAGAAGGCCTGTCGCGGGGGGATGGATAAGCACTTGCCGTGAAATAACAGACGCAAAAAAACCGGCCTAGGCCGGTTTTCTTTAGCAACTACACGCAGATGCGTGATTATTGCATGGCGTTGATGCGCGCAACCAGATTGGATTTATGACGTGCAGCTTTGTTTTTGTGAATCAGACCTTTACTAGCCTGGCGATCCACGATCGGTTGCATGTCATTAAACGCTTTCTGTGCCACTTCTTTATCGCCAGTAGCGATCGCCGCGTATACTTTCTTGATGAAAGTACGCATCATTGAGCGACGGCTTGCATTATGCTTACGGCGCTTCTCAGATTGTACGGCGCGTTTCTTAGCTGATTTGATATTAGCCAAGGTCCAACTCCCAAATATATTCAATCGAGGACAATTCAAAGGCCGTGGAATATGCTCGTTTAGCCTTCGTTTGTCAATGGATTTGTGCAAATAAGCGTCGTTTGTACGTCGACACTTGTTACGTTGTGATGGCGCAGGATTTTAGCAGCTTCACGCGGTGGAATACAGCTTTTCGCATCATAAATTCATCCTGAATTTGATAAAGCCCTGTCTGCCATCGGTAAAGTCGGATTGTATACGGCATCCGCTACCTAGATATTCTGCTTGTGGGCGTTATCCATCGAGGATTCAGCTAAAAAACATGAAAATACTGGCACGATTTACAGGGTGGCTGCAAAAGGCGCGAATCGCGGGTTAACCTTACTCGCTGTACAAGGTATAATCCGCCGATTTCCATAATATTAACCCTTTGTTCTGGGCCAGCCATGCAGCTAATTCGCGGTATACACAATCTTCGGGCACACCATTACGGCTGTGTGCTCACTATTGGTAATTTTGACGGCGTGCACCTCGGACACCAAATGCTGCTTGAACGACTGAAGCAGGAAGGTCGCACTCGTGGGTTGCCAGTGATGGTCATGATTTTTGAACCACAGCCGCTGGAACTTTTTGCTGCGGAAAAAGCGCCCGCACGGCTGACGCGTCTGCGCGACAAGGTGAAATACCTGGCGCAGGCTGGCGTGGACTATCTGCTATGCGTCAGGTTCGATGCGCGGTTTGCCGCCAATGATGCTGAGACGTTCGTTTCTTCTCTGCTGGTGAAGAAATTGGGCGTGAAGTTTCTTGTTGTCGGAGATGACTTCCGTTTCGGGGCTGGTCGTCAGGGAGATTTCCTGTTATTACAGAAGGCTGGGTGTGGGGCGGGGTTTGCTGTCATCAGTACCGATTCGTTTTGTAATGGCGGCAAGCGTGTCAGCAGCACTGCGGTACGTGAAGCGCTCAGTCATGATGAACTGGAACTGGCAGAAAGCCTGCTAGGCCATCCTTACAGCATTTCTGGACGCGTAGAACATGGCAAAGAATTAGGGCGAACCATTGGGTTCCCTACCGCCAACCTCCCATTGAAACGTCAGGTTTCTCCTGTCAGCGGCGTGTATGCCGTCAGTGTTTATGGGCTGGGGCAAGAACCGTTGCCGGGCGTCGCCAATATTGGTACGCGTCCAACCGTAAACGGTGACAAACGCCAGCAGCTTGAAGTGCATTTACTGGACGTGACGATAGATCTTTACGGTCGTCATATTGAAGTCGTACTGCGTAAAAAAATCCGTAATGAACAGCGTTTTGCTTCGCTTGATGCGTTAAAACAGCAAATCGCCGATGATGTGGTGACAGCCCGGACGTTCTTCGGGTTAAAGACACCGGTTTAATTTTTCTAGCCGAAACGAAATCGAGAATCTAATGAGTGACTATAAGACTACCCTGAACTTACCGGAAACAGGGTTCCCGATGCGTGGCGATCTGGCCAAGCGCGAACCTGACATGCTGAAACGTTGGTATGAGCAGGATCTGTACGGGATTATTCGCAATGCGAAGAAGGGAAAGAAGACCTTCATTCTGCACGATGGCCCTCCATACGCGAACGGCAGCATTCACATTGGTCACTCAGTTAACAAGATTCTGAAAGATATTATCGTTAAATCGAAAGGCCTGTCTGGCTACGATTCCCCTTATGTGCCGGGCTGGGACTGCCATGGTTTGCCAATTGAGCTGAAAGTCGAGCAGTTGATTGGTAAACCGGGCGAGAAAGTCAGCGCGGCAGAATTCCGCGCTGAGTGCCGTAAATATGCGGCAGAGCAGGTTGCTGGTCAGAAAGCCGACTTTATTCGTCTCGGCGTGCTGGGCGACTGGGATCGTCCTTATCTGACAATGGATTTCAAAACCGAAGCGAACATCATTCGCGCGCTGGGTCGCATCATTGAAAACGGCCACCTGCACAAGGGTGCTAAGCCGGTTCACTGGTGTGCCGATTGTGGTTCCGCACTGGCGGAAGCAGAAGTTGAGTATTACGACAAAACGTCCCCATCCATTGATGTGACGTTTAACGCTAGCGATGTAGCGGCGGTATTAGCCAAGTTTGGCGTGAGCAGCGTAGATGGCCCTGTTTCTCTGGTGATCTGGACGACGACGCCGTGGACGCTGCCAGCAAACCGTGCGATCTCGTTAAACGCAGAGTTCGATTATCAACTGGTTCAGATTGACGGCCAGGCACTGATTCTGGCGGCCGACCTGGTTGAAAGCGTCATGAAACGCGTGGGTGTGACCCAGTGGGCAGTTCTGGGTGATTGCAAAGGCGCCGATCTTGAGCTGTTGCGTTTCAAGCATCCGTTCCTGGGCTTCGACGTACCGGCCATTCTGGGCGATCACGTAACGCTGGATGCGGGTACCGGTGCGGTACACACCGCCGGTGGTCACGGTCCTGACGACTATGTGATCAGCCAGAAATACAATCTTGAAATCGCTAACCCGGTTGGGCCGAACGGCTGCTACCTGAGCGGTACCTATCCTGAACTGGATGGTAAATTCGTTTTCAAAGCCAACGATCTGATCGTTGAAATCCTGCGTGAAAAAAGCATGTTGCTGCACGTAGAGAAATTACAGCACAGCTATCCGTGCTGCTGGCGTCATAAATCGCCGATCATTTTCCGTGCGACGCCGCAGTGGTTTGTCAGCATGGATCAGAAAGGCCTGCGTAAGCAGTCGCTGTCTGAAATCAAAGGCGTGCAGTGGATCCCAGATTGGGGTCAGGCGCGTATCGAAGCGATGGTCGCCAACCGCCCTGACTGGTGTATTTCCCGTCAGCGTACTTGGGGCGTGCCGATGTCGCTGTTCGTCCACAAAGAGACGGAAGAGTTGCACCCGCGTACCGCTGAGCTGATTGAAGCTGTGGCGAAACGTGTTGAAGCGGACGGCATTCAGGCATGGTGGGATCTCGATCCGGCTGATGTGCTGGGCGCAGAGGCGGATAACTACGTCAAAGTGCCAGACACGCTGGATGTGTGGTTCGATTCTGGATCGACGCACGCGTCAGTAGTCGATGTTCGTCCTGAATTTGGCGGTCACGAAGCGGATATGTATCTGGAAGGTTCCGATCAGCATCGTGGTTGGTTCATGTCTTCTCTGATGATCTCCACCGCGATTAAAGGCAAAGCGCCTTACCGTCAGGTACTGACCCATGGTTTCACCGTCGATGGTCAGGGACGCAAGATGTCCAAATCGATCGGTAATACCGTGAGCCCACAGGACGTGATGAACAAACTCGGTGCCGACATTCTGCGCCTGTGGATCGGTTCAACGGATTACTCCGGTGAAATCGCCGTATCCGATGAAATCCTGAAGCGCTCTGCCGATGCCTATCGTCGTATTCGTAACACCGCGCGTTTCCTGTTGGCGAACCTGAATGGTTTCGATCCACAGAAAGACAGTGTGAAACCAGAAGACATGGTTGTGCTGGATCGCTGGGCGGTTGGCTGTGCGAAAGCCGCGCAGGATGAGATCCTCGAAGCGTATGAAAGCTACGATTTCCACCGTGTCGTACAGCGCTTGATGCAGTTCTGCTCGATCGAAATGGGATCTTTCTATCTGGATATCATTAAAGATCGTCAGTACACAGCAAAAAGCGACAGCGTTGCACGCCGTAGCTGCCAGACTGCGCTATACCATATCTCAGAAGCGCTGGTGCGCTGGATGGCACCGATTATGTCCTTCACGGCGGATGAGATCTGGAGTTACCTGCCGGGCGAACGTGCGCAGTATGTGTTTACCGAAGAATGGTATGACGGTCTGTTTGCGCTGGATGACAACGAAGAATTAGATAATGATTTTTGGAACGATGTTCGTGGGATAAAAGCAATTATTAATAAAGCAATTGAAGACCAGAAGGGGATAGGTATTAAGTCTAGTTTAGAGACATCTGTTCGGGTTAGTTTTCCAACAGAAACTCGAACTATCCAATTGTTACGTGACGAGTTACGTCACGAAGCTAGTTTTATATTCCTAACATCCCAAGTCTCCATTGATGAAAGTTGCACACCAATGGAAATATTATACCCTAATAATAATGAAAATATTGCAACTGAAGAGTTGCTTGGAAATTCAGTTAGTTCAATTAGAACTGTTGTAAAAGCGTTCGTATCTCAGGCAGAAGGGCACAAGTGTCCACGCTGCTGGCATTACGAGACGGATATCGGTAGCAATGCCGACCATCCTGAAGTGTGTGGTCGCTGTGCGACTAACGTGGGCGGCAACGGCGAAGAGCGTAAATTTGTCTGATGAATAAAATTTGTTCGAGTGGACTGCGCTGGCTCTGGCTGGCGGTGCTGGTTTTAGTTATCGATCTTGGTAGCAAGCAGTGGATCCTTGCCCACTTTGCACTGGGTGATACGGTACCCGTGATGCCTTCTCTGAATCTGCATTACGCCCGTAACTACGGCGCAGCATTCAGCTTCCTGGCGGATAAAGGCGGCTGGCAACGCTGGTTCTTTGCCGGCATTGCGATTGCTATTGTGGTTGCACTGCTGGTGATGATGTACCGTGGCAGCGTCAAGCAGAGGCTAAATAACATTGCGTATTCGCTGATTATCGGCGGCGCATTGGGCAATCTATTCGACCGGACATGGCACGGATTCGTCGTCGATTTCATCGACTTCTATGTCGGTAACTGGCACTTCGCCACCTTTAACCTGGCCGATACCGCTATCTGTATTGGTGCGGCGCTCATCGTACTGGAAGGGTTTTTCAGTACGCATGATGATACTGATACCGTTAAGCAGAAGGGTCACTGATGTCCGAGACTGTGCAGCACAACAGCGCGCTGCTGGTGCATTTTATACTGACGCTGGAGGATGGCTCTGTGGCCGAATCCACGCGTGAGCGCGGCAAGCCAGCGCTGTTTCGCCTCGGCGACAGTAGCCTGTCTGACGCGCTGGAACAAAATCTGTTGGGATTAAAGCGTGGCGATAAACGCAAGTTTACGCTGCCAGCTGAGTCGGCCTTTGGGCCGACTAACCCGAACTTGATCCAGTTCTTCTTGCGTCGTGATTTCGCCCAGACCGGCGTGCCGGATGTGGGTACGATCATGCTCTTCAGCGGCGTTGCCGGGAACGATATGCCGGGGATTATCCGCGATGTGACCGAAGAGTCAGTCACCGTGGATTTCAACCATCCCCTCTCTGGTCAGGCAATTACCTTCGATCTCGACGTGTTGGATATCGATCCCGTACAACAGGAGGTGTCCCATGCAGATCCTGCTGGCTAATCCGCGCGGCTTCTGTGCGGGTGTCGATCGTGCTATCAGCATAGTGGAACGTGCACTGGAGCTGTTTGGTACGCCGATCTATGTCCGTCATGAAGTGGTACATAATCGCTATGTGGTTAACGGATTACGCGAACGTGGCGCGATTTTTATTGAGCAGATTGAAGATGTACCGGATGGTGCGATTCTGATTTTTTCTGCACATGGCGTTTCGCAAGCGGTACGTAATGAAGCAAAAAATCGTGACCTGACGGTGTTCGATGCCACCTGCCCTCTGGTAACCAAAGTGCATATGGAAGTGGCCAGAGCCAGTAAGAAGGGCGTGGAAGCGATTCTTATTGGGCATGCCGGACACCCGGAAGTTGAAGGGACGATGGGGCAGTACAGCAATGCGGATGGCGGTATGTATCTGGTTGAGTCCCCTGATGATGTCTGGCAGTTACAGGTAAAAGATGAAAACAACCTGTGCTTTATGACGCAAACCACGCTTTCTGTTGATGATACTTATGCGGTGATTGATGCGTTGCGTGAGCGTTTCCCGCAGATTGTTGGCCCGCGTAAAGATGATATCTGCTATGCAACGACCAATCGTCAGGAAGCGGTTCGCCATTTGTCGGATAAGGCGGATGTCGTCTTTGTTGTGGGCTCTAAAAACTCCTCAAACTCCAACCGTCTTGCTGAATTGGCACAGAGAGCGGGGAAATCCGCTTATCTGATTGATTCCGCGGACGATATTCAGGAGTCATGGTTGACGGGCGCTTCGCATGTTGGCGTTACTGCTGGCGCATCGGCACCGGATATTTTGGTACAACAGGTGATTCAGCGCCTGAAAGAATTAGGCGGCAAGGTTGCGGTTGAAATGCAAGGCCGTGAAGAAAACATCGTCTTTGAAGTGCCTAAAGAGCTGCGTGTTGAAGTCAAACAGATTGATTAGTCTGTTTCTGCGGTAGGGCTTCGGCCCTATCCCTATCACTGCTATTCCCGTTCATCTTCCTCCCTGTATTCACTCATAAAAATGTTAACGCATAAAAATGAATTTTTATGCGTTACTCCATGTGGTTTATTTTTGACCGTTTCTGCTTGCCTTTAAATGCCTTACGGTTTTTCATCCATTTCAGGTGCGATTCTAATGCCTGTGCTTAGACAGTTTTGCTGATTTTCTGCGGCTTCAAACAGTATTTTCTAATCTGGCCGTAAATCCGCTGGCGATAGTGCTCGGTGCCCGTTAACCTGATGTTATTTTTATGTCGTCAGAATCAAAAAGAGAGAGACCTTATGAAGGATTCATCCATCCGTATTGCGGTTGTAGGCGCGGGCGGCCGTATGGGACGCCAGCTGATTCAGGCTATTGATCAAATGGACGGTGTGGCATTGGGCGCAGCGCTGGAGCGTTCTGGCTCATCCCTGCTAGGAAGCGATGCTGGTGAACTCGCCGGACTGGGTAAAAACGGTATTACCGTGAATGAAAGCCTGGATGCAGTACAGAATGATTTCGACATTTTGATCGACTTCACCCGCCCGGAAGGCACATTAGCGCATTTGGCATTTTGTCGTCAGCATCGTAAAGGCATGATTATTGGGACAACCGGCTTTGATGATGCAGGCAAAGCGGCGATTAAGCAGGCTGCGCAAGATATCGGAATTGTGTTTGCGGCGAACTTCAGCGTCGGTGTCAATGTCATGCTGAAGCTGCTGGAAAAAGCCGCCAAGGTCATGGGCGACTATACTGATATCGAAATCATTGAAGCACACCACCGCCACAAAGTGGACGCGCCGTCTGGCACCGCGCTGGCGATGGGCGAAGCGATTGCTGATGCGCTGGGACGCGATCTGAAGTCCTGTGCCGTGTACGCTCGTGAAGGTCATACAGGCGAACGCGATCCGAAAAGTATTGGTTTTGCTACCGTACGAGCGGGTGATATTGTCGGCGAACATACGGCGATGTTTGTTGATATTGGTGAACGCGTTGAGATTACCCACAAGGCATCCAGCCGTATGACGTTTGCCAATGGTGCAGTAAGGGCCGCTATCTGGATTAACACGAAGGAAGCTGGTATTTTCGATATGAGAGATGTGCTTTCTTTGGATAATTTGTAGTATTTTATTTTTTAATAAAAAATACATCTAGCTGAAAAGGGTGGATATTTTAACGTTCACCTTTGTTTTTATCTGGTTCGTTTCTATTTGATTCCATCATGCTTTTTTATTTGTATTTTATTCCATTTTTTAGTGATGATTAACTCATCTTACTCCTTAAATGCCTTTTGCTGGTGATTCTCTAGCCTTATTTTAACAATGTGGCTTCGCAACCGTTTACTTATCTGAGTTGATAGGGCTTTTTACGTCAGTGGGCGGTTATTTATTCCGGAAAGCATAAAAATAAGAGAAAAAAAGCGGTTTGGGTAGACAATTGGGAAGACCATCATTAAAATGCGCCCAATTTGCCAAAAATTGGCCTTACAGGTAGTTTTTGCATTGATTTAGTGGCTCGAATCTGAATTAATATGCAAATAACGTGATTTTTTATTCCTTGGAGGGTGTTTTGATTAAGTCAGCGCTATTGGTTCTGGAAGACGGAACCCAATTCCACGGTCGGGCCATTGGGGCAGAAGGATCGGCAGTGGGGGAAGTGGTCTTCAATACGTCGATGACCGGTTATCAAGAAATCCTTACTGATCCTTCCTATTCCCGCCAGATTGTCACTCTCACTTATCCCCATATCGGTAATGTCGGCGCTAATGCCAACGATGAAGAATCCCCCTCAGTACAGGCTCAAGGTCTGGTTATTCGCGATTTACCTCTGATTGCCAGCAACTACCGAAGTGAAGAAAGCCTGTCTGAATACCTCAAACGCAACAACATCGTCGCCATCGCCGACATCGACACCCGTAAATTGACCCGCCTGCTGCGTGAAAAAGGCGCACAGAATGGCTGCATCATCGCGGGTGATGCGCCTGATGCTGTTGTGGCACTGGAGAAAGCGAAAGCCTTCCCTGGGCTTAAGGGGATGGATCTGGCAAAAGAAGTGACGACGGCAGAAAGCTATAGCTGGTTACAGGGAAGCTGGACGCTGGAAGGCGAATTGCCTGCGGCGAAAAACGAAAGCGAACTGCCTTACCACGTGGTGGCTTATGACTACGGTGTGAAACGCAACATTCTGCGTATGCTGGTGGATCGCGGCTGCCGCCTGACTGTCGTTCCGGCGCAGACACCTGCTGAGGACGTACTGAAGCTTAATCCAGACGGTATTTTCCTCTCTAACGGCCCGGGCGACCCGGAACCGTGTGACTACGCGATTCGCGCGATCAAAACCTTCCTGGAAACGGATATTCCGGTATTCGGTATCTGTCTGGGTCACCAACTGCTGGCACTGGCGAGCGGTGCGAAGACCATCAAGATGAAGCTGGGTCACCACGGCGGTAACCATCCGGTCAAAGATCTGGATAACAACTGTGTGATGATCACCGCGCAGAACCACGGCTTTGCGGTTGATGAAGATAACCTGCCTGACACGCTGCGCGTCACGCATAAATCCTTGTTTGACCATACGGTTCAGGGGATTCACCGCACGGATAAGCCAGCGTTCAGCTTCCAGGGGCACCCAGAAGCAAGCCCGGGCCCGCATGATGCTGCGCCGCTGTTCGACCACTTTATTGACTTGATTCAGACTTACCGTTCTTCAGCTAAATAATCAGGAGCGAGAAAATGCCAAAACGTACAGATATTAAAAGCATCCTGATTCTGGGCGCAGGCCCGATTGTCATCGGCCAGGCGTGTGAGTTTGACTACTCGGGTGCACAAGCGTGTAAAGCCCTGCGTGAAGAGGGTTACCGCGTTATTCTGGTGAACTCCAACCCAGCAACCATCATGACCGACCCGGAAATGGCCGATGCGACCTACATCGAGCCGATTCACTGGGAAGTGGTGCGTAAAATTATTGAAAAAGAGCGTCCAGATGCGGTGCTGCCGACAATGGGCGGCCAGACGGCGTTGAACTGTGCGCTGGAACTGGAACGCAAAGGCGTGCTGGCGGAATTCGGCGTGACCATGATTGGTGCAACGGCGGATGCGATTGATAAAGCAGAAGATCGCCGCCGCTTCGACGTGGCGATGAAGAAAATCGGTCTGGATACCGCACGTTCCGGTATTGCACACAATATGGAAGAAGCGCTGGCTGTCGCAGCTGACCTCGGCTTCCCGTGCATTATCCGTCCTTCCTTTACGATGGGCGGCACCGGTGGCGGTATCGCTTATAACCGTGAAGAGTTCGAAGAGATCTGTGAACGCGGACTGGACCTTTCTCCAACCAAAGAGCTGTTGATCGATGAATCACTGATCGGTTGGAAAGAGTATGAGATGGAAGTGGTGCGTGATAAGAACGACAACTGCATCATCGTCTGCTCAATTGAAAACTTCGATGCGATGGGTATCCACACCGGTGACTCCATCACCGTTGCGCCAGCGCAAACGCTGACAGATAAAGAATATCAAATCATGCGTAACGCCTCGATGGCGGTACTGCGTGAAATCGGTGTAGAAACTGGCGGCTCTAACGTTCAGTTCTCGGTAAACCCGAAAACCGGTCGCCTGATCGTTATCGAAATGAACCCACGTGTATCACGTTCTTCTGCGCTGGCGTCCAAAGCGACGGGCTTCCCGATTGCGAAAATCGCGGCCAAACTGGCCGTCGGTTATACGCTCGATGAGTTGATGAACGACATCACTGGTGGTCGTACGCCAGCGTCTTTCGAACCCGCTATCGACTATGTTGTTACCAAGATTCCACGTTTTAACTTCGAAAAATTTGCCGGTGCCAATGACCGTCTGACCACACAGATGAAATCTGTGGGTGAAGTGATGGCGATTGGTCGCACACAGCAAGAATCCTTGCAGAAAGCACTACGTGGTCTGGAAGTCGGTGCGACTGGCTTCGATCCGAAAGTCGATTTGGATGACCCTGAAGCGTTGACCAAGATCCGCCGCGAGCTGAAAGATGCCGGTGCCGAGCGTATCTGGTACATCGCGGATGCTTTCCGCGCGGGTATGTCTGTCGATGGTGTATTTAACCTGACCAACGTTGATCGCTGGTTCCTGGTGCAGATTGAAGAACTCGTGCGTCTGGAAGAGCAGGTTGCAGAAAAAGGTATCACCGCGCTGGATGCGGATTTCTTACGTGCGCTGAAGCGTAAAGGCTTTGCTGATGCGCGTCTGGCAAAACTGGCTGGCGTGGCGGAAAGTGAAATTCGCAAGCTGCGCGATAAATTCGACCTGCATCCAGTCTATAAGCGTGTCGATACCTGTGCGGCTGAATTCTCGACCGATACGGCGTATATGTACTCCACGTATGAAGAAGAGTGTGAAGCCAACCCGACTCAGGATCGTGACAAAATCATGGTACTGGGCGGCGGGCCTAACCGTATTGGACAGGGGATCGAGTTTGACTACTGCTGCGTCCATGCCTCTCTGGCGCTGCGCGAAGATGGTTATGAAACCATCATGGTCAACTGCAACCCTGAAACGGTTTCAACAGACTACGATACGTCTGACCGCTTGTACTTCGAACCCGTAACGTTTGAAGATGTACTGGAAATCGTCCGTATCGAGAAGCCAAAGGGCGTTATCGTGCAGTACGGTGGCCAGACGCCGCTGAAATTGGCTCGCGAGCTAGAAGCCGCTGGAGTACCGGTTATCGGAACTAGCCCAGACGCGATTGACCGTGCAGAAGACCGCGAGCGCTTCCAGCAGGCCGTCAATCGTCTGGGGCTGAAGCAACCGTCTAACGCCACGGTAGCGACGATTGAGCAGGCGGTAGAAAAAGCGCGTGGCATCGGCTACCCGTTGGTCGTCCGTCCTTCTTATGTTCTGGGCGGTCGCGCGATGGAAATCGTGTATGACGAAATCGACCTTAAGCGTTATTTCCAAAACGCGGTTAGCGTATCCAACGATGCCCCCGTTCTGTTAGACCGCTTCCTTGACGATGCTATCGAAGTTGACGTCGATGCCATTTGCGACGGCGAACGTGTACTGATTGGCGGCATTATGGAACACATCGAGCAGGCAGGGGTTCACTCTGGTGACTCGGCTTGTTCACTGCCAGCTTACACGCTGAGCAAAGAAATTCAGGACGTGATGCGTCAGCAGGTTGAGAAACTGGCATTTGAACTTTGCGTTCGCGGTCTGATGAACGTGCAGTTTGCGGTGAAGGATAACGAAGTTTATCTGATTGAAGTGAACCCACGTGCTGCGCGTACCGTACCGTTTGTCTCGAAAGCGACGGGTGTCCCGTTAGCGAAAGTTGCCGCGCGAGTGATGGCAGGCAAAACGCTGGCTGAGCAGGGCGTCACCAAAGAAATCATCCCGCCGTATTACTCGGTGAAAGAAGTGGTGCTGCCGTTCAACAAATTCCCTGGCGTTGACCCGATTCTGGGGCCAGAAATGCGTTCGACCGGTGAAGTGATGGGCGTTGGCCGCACGTTTGCTGAAGCGTTTGCCAAGGCGATGCTGGGCAGCAGTTCACACATGAAGAAAACCGGACGTGCACTCCTGTCGGTACGTGAAGGTGATAAGGCTCGCGTGGTGGATTTGGCGGCCAAGCTGCTGAAGCACGGTTTTGAACTGGATGCGACGCACGGCACGGCGATTGAACTGGGTGAGGCTGGCATTAATCCGCGTCTGGTGAACAAGGTGCATGAAGGTCGTCCGCACATTCAGGACCGTATCAAGAATGGCGAGTACACTTACATCGTTAACACCACCGCAGGGCGTCAGGCGATTGAAGACTCTAAGCTGATTCGCCGCAGCGCGCTACAATACAAGGTGCACTACGACACGACGCTGAACGGCGGTTTCGCCACAGCCATGTCGTTGACGGCAGATCCGACGGAGAAGGTCACTTCCGTACAGGAAATGCATGCGATGATTAAGGGCTGATACCTTACTTCGATAGGGTTATAAGCTGAAAAATGAAGCCAGCGTTGGTAACAGCGCTGGCTTTTTTGTATTTTTTGTTTAGCCTGAAATCTTTTCTCCATCACTATGTTTCAACCCGATATTGAACAGATTTTTCATGCCCGAAGCGAAGGTAAGGTGATGTCCAGAACGCAGCGTTTACTCGATCTTTTACAGATATTACGCCATCACCGTTTTCCCGTAACGGGAGCATATCTGGCTGAAAAATTAGGTGTGAGCCAGAGGACCCTCTATCGTGATATTGCCACGCTGCAATTGCAGGGAGCGCATATTGAGGGAGAAGCTGGATTGGGATATATCTTGCGTCCGGGGTTCATGCTCCCCCCGCTGATGTTTTCAGAAGAGGAAATTGAAGCGTTGGTGTTGGGTATGCGCTGGGTAGCTAGAAGGACGGATGAGCGTTTGGGGGAAGCGGCCCGTGATGCGCTGATGAAAATTGCTGCGGTATTGCCATCGGAACTGCGTGACGCGCTCGACTCTTCTGGATTATTAGTGGGTAAGGCGGAATTTACTCCATCTGTTGTGATCGATTTATCAGCCTTGCGCCACGCTATCCGGGCAGAGCGTCGTACTGAGATTGCTTATTGCGACCTTCAAGGCAATGAATCTCTCCGCATTATCTGGCCGTTTGCATTGGGGTTTTTCGATCAAACGCATGTGATTGCTGCCTGGTGCGAACATCGCCAGCAATTCCGCCATTTCAGAACAGAGCGTATCCGTGGCATGACGGTTTTGGAGCAACGCTATCCTCGTTGTCGTCAGCAACTGCTAAAAGAATGGCATGAAAAAGAAGATATTCCCCGGCAGTAATGACTACTGACAAAAATTGGCAGCAGTGCGTACTACGATGCATTCAGGCAAGCAGAAGCCTTCTGCTTATTACTCACCTGATTCAAGGTAATCTCTGATGAACGCACCAAATCTTGTCCTTTTATATGTAGAAGATGCCGTTACCAGTGAATGTTTCTATCGTGAACTCTTTGATTTTCAGCCCGTTGAGAAGTCGGAGAACTTTGCGATGTTCGCTTTTGACTCTGGGTTGCTATTGGGATTGTGGTCTAAGCATGAAGTTAAGCCGGTAGCCCAACTGGCGGGCGGCGGTAGCGAATTAGCCATTCGTGTCGAGAGTGAGGATGCATTGAACACGATTTATGAAAGCTGGAAGGAACGGGGTATTACTATCGCTCAGGACATCATCCAAATGGATTTTGGCCTGACGTTCGTGGCACTCGATCCCGATCACCACCGGCTACGTGTTTATCATGCCAGCTACTGAGCCAGCGTCAGAATAAAATCAGCAACACCTTTCCAGTGAAAATTGGAAAGGTGTTTTTACATTAAGCCAAGCGGTTGCATATTAACCAGCACTTTACAGCTATCAGCCCAACGCCACTTTGATACCTAACGCGATCAACACCGTTCCCAGTAGCTTATCGACCAGTTTCTGCACTTTAGCTAATCCTCGGCGTACCGGTTCGCTTTGGAAAAGCACCACCAACAGCGGCCACCAGACGAGAGAGAGCAGCCAGATAATCATGGCGTACCACAGTTTTTCACCGATGCCTGAGTGAATATTCAGAACCTGGGTGAACATCGCCAGAAAGAAGAGTGTGGCTTTCGGGTTAAGCAGGTTGCAGAGATAGCCTTGTAGGAACGCTTTTTTCAGGCTGACGCTTTGCTGTGTGAGGTTCGATACGTCCATTTTGCTTCCGCCGCGCGCGAATAGCGCTTGAATACCGATCCAGATCAGATAGGCGGCACCCGCATATTTCAGTACATTAAACAGCCACGGCGTAGTGGTGATGACGACAGCTAGCCCGGCGACGCAGTACGCCATGTGGGTTGCTACGCCGCAGATTACGCCAAAGGCGGTCATCATTGCAGCAGCACGTGGATAGCGCGCCGCATTCCTGATAACGAGGAAAAAGTCGGGGCCGGGAGAGAGCATCCCCAGCGTGGCGATGGTCGCGACAAACAGTGATGTTTCTAACATGGTCATTCCAGGCAGTGAAGAAAGAGAGGGCCGAGGGAAATCATAGCGCCAGAATAATGAATTCGCATCACACTTATTGGTTATTCGGCGGCGATATGTTAACAATTGTCCTTTAATTTTTTGTGGTTAATTTCAGGGGCGGATTAGATAACAACATGGTCAGTGAACGTGAGAACCGTGAACCATTATGTGGCGAAAAACGGATGGGTGAAGCGGCACAGCAGCGGGAAATAACCCGATTGTGCATCCAATGTGCGCTGCTGCTGTTACAGCATGGCGCAGAAAGTATGGTCGTAGAGCAGTTGTCTTCAAGGCTTGGCGTGGCATTGGGTGCTGATAGCGTTGAGAGTTCAATCTCGGCAAATTCAATTGTCTTGACCACCATCATGCAAGGGCATTGCCTGACGTCGACGCGAAAGAACGTGGATCGCGGCATTAATATGCACGTTGTGATTGAAGTGCAGCATGCGGTCATCATGGCCGAGCATAAACTGCTGGATGTGGCGGGTGTGGAGAAGCGTCTGGGAAATATTAAGCCACTGCGTTACCCGCGTTGGCTGATGGTTTCCGTTGTCGCGCTCTCCTGCGGCTGCTTCAGCCGTTTGAACGGCGGCGGGTGGGATGCCTTTATTGTCACCCTGATTGCCAGCGGTCTGGCAATGTATGTCCGTCAGGTCTTTACCGGACGACATCTGAATCCGTTGATCAACTTCTGTATTACGGCATTTGTCGCCACGTCGGCGTCAGGGCTGTTGATGCGTTTGCCTGCTTTTTCTCAGACGTCGACGGTAGCGATGGCGGCAAGTGTGCTGCTGCTGGTCCCCGGTTTTCCTCTGATCAACGCCGTGGCGGATATGTTTAAAGGGCACGTGAATACCGGTCTGGCACGCTGGACGGTGGCGAGCTTACTGACGCTGGCAACCTGTATTGGTGTCGTGATGGCGATGTCGCTGTGGGGGTTACGCGGATGGGCTTAAGTTTACTGTGGGCACTTTTGCAAGATATGGTGCTGGCTGCGGTTCCTGCGTTGGGATTTGCAATGGTCTTCAACGTGCCGCTGAAAGTGCTACCTTACTGTGCGCTGTTGGGCGGCGTCGGGCACGGCGTACGATTTCTGGCGATACATTTCGGCATGAATATCGAATGGGCGTCGTTTCTGGCGGCGATCCTGATTGGTATCACTGGCATCCGCTGGTCACGCTGGCTGCTGGCGCATCCGAAAGTCTTTACCGTGGCAGCCGTGATCCCGATGTTTCCCGGTATTTCTGCCTATACGGCGATGATTTCGGTGGTGGAAATTTCGCATCTTGGCTACAGCGAGGCGCTGATGAGCGTCATGATGACCAATTTCCTGAAGGCCAGCTTTATCGTCGGAGCGCTGTCTATCGGTTTGTCTTTACCGGGAATCTGGCTCTACCGTAAACGGCCGGGGGTATAAACCACGTCGGAGCACTCTTATATTACGTTTCGGTCTCGTCTCCATATCGACGAGTGAAAGGGCTTTCCGTATAGTGTCAGCAATTTTCTGACCTACAGGGTTTTTCACCATGGTTATTAGTTTGATTGCTGCACTGGCAGTGGATCGCGTGATTGGCATGGAAAACGCGATGCCGTGGCATTTGCCCGCCGATCTGGCATGGTTTAAGCGCAATACGCTTAATAAGCCGATTATTATGGGGCGTAATACCTTCCGCTCTATCGGTCAGCCGCTGCCCGGCAGACTGAACATTGTCGTCAGCAATCATCCAGGTGATGACGAGCGCGTGACCTGGGTCTCTTCGCTGGACGCCGCGTTGGCGGCGGCAGGTGAGGTTGAGGAAGTGATGGTGATTGGCGGTGGCAGTGTCTATCAGCAGATGCTGTCGCAGGCTAACCGTCTCTACCTGACGCATATTGATGCTGAAGTGGAAGGCGACACGCATTTCCCTGACTACGAGCCGGATGAATGGCAGTCTGTTTTCAGCGAATTTCATGATGCTGACGAGCGTAACTCACACAGTTACTGCTTCGAAATTCTGGAACGCCGCTAGGAGCACTTTCCTGCGATAACGTTCCGTCGGTAATACGACGAATAGCCCAAACCCGCCTCGCTGCGGGTTTTTTCGTTTTCTGGCTAGGTGTTAATCCACTACCTGACAGCTCTCCCAAATGGCTTTTCTCAGCCAGCGATGTGCTGGTTCGCTCTCGCGACGCGTATGCCATACCTGCTGGAAGGCAAAATTAGGGATCGTGAACGGCGGCGGAAAAATGTGCAAATCTGGCGTATTGATTCGGGCCATGCTACGCCGCGCCGCGGTTAAAACCAGATCGGTACCGGCAATAAGATTGATGGCGGCATGCCAGTGGGGCAATGTCAGCACAACATTGCGCGTTCGGCCGCTTGCTGCCAGTGTGCTGTCAATTTCATTAGCCGAATCAGGATGCATCGTGACCAGAATATGTGGCCGCGCCAGCCACGCGTCAAACGACAGCATACCGTTTTCCGGCAGTGTGGCACGGTCGGCCAGACAGGAAAAATGCTCTTCAAAGAGAACCTCGGCGTGTACCTCGGGCGGGCGCTCAGGGAATACGCCGAGGGCTAAGTCGATTTCTCCATCGATCAACTGTGCCAGCATCATTTCACGGCCAGCATGGCTGACAGCCAGTGAAATACTGGGAGCCTGCATGCGCAAATGCCGCATGAGCGTTGGCAACACCGCATTGGTACCGTAATCAGAGAGGGCCAAACGGAAATGTCGCGTGCTATGGCGCGGATCGAATGATGGGGTTTGTATCAACACATTCAGCTGTTCAAGCGCGTGTTCCAGCGGGCCGAGTAGCGCCTGAGCCCGGGTCGTTAGCGTCAAACCAACCTCACGCCGGACTAATAGCGGATCGTTAAAAATCTGACGCAGCTGTGATAATGAATGGCTGACGGCAGGCTGGCTGCGGTGCAGGCGCAGCGCTGCTCGCGTGACGTGTTTTTCCGTCAGCAAAGCATGAAGCGTTAGCAGCAGATTCATGTCGATACGACGCAAATCATCCATTCTATGAATGCCTTCTGTATGAATTACGAATTTCCATCAGTTTAATGGATGCTTGAGTATTGGAACATCTCAATGACGTTGTGCATTTCATATTGTGAGCCAGGGGGTTCCATGTCGTTATTTTCTTCTTTTTCTCTTTCACTGCTGTTGCCACTGGGTATTGCTGTGCTTGCCGGGAGCATTGTGCCTTTTCAGGCCGCCAGCAATGCGGCGCTGGGGCGTTCGTTAGGCCATCCGCTGTGGGCAACGCTGGTATCTCTGCTGGTTAGCATCTGCGTGTTGTTGCCGATCTTGTTTGCTGCTCGGGTACCCGTTCCAGCGGTTGGTAATGCCTTACAGGGATCGTGGTGGATCTGGCTGGGTGGGGTGGCGGGTGTTGTTTATATCACTGCCGCGTTATTACTGACGCCACAGCTTGGTGCTTCAGGCTTTATTGTCTGCGTGATTGTCGGTCAGGTTGTGGCATCGCTGATTATCGATCACTTTGGTTTGATGGGGCTGGCGGTAAAGCCCGCGACGCTGGGACGAATAGTCGGCGTCGCGTTAATCGTTATGGGTATGCTGGTGGTGCAATGCTCCGCGACTTCTCAACCGCGAGTGACACAGGCTGTTGAATCTCAGAAGTCTTCATATTGAGGAGTACCTCCGAATGTGGGTCATTTAGGCTCGTTTTTAGGGGAAACACAGGGGGGAGGTTCCCGTAGGGACGCCTCACCCCTGTGGTCACCCCGTGTATCTCGAGCTTTAAACGATTGGCGTTAGGGCATCTCCTAGCTTTCCAACGCTTGCCGGTCACATTTCCGTCACCTGCCATCGTTAGTATAGAAACACGCTGTCGCTCGCGTAGTTAAATCGAAATATACCCGTAATACTTCAAGCTGCATGTGCGTTGGCCGCGCTCACTCACCCGAATCACTTACCTGAGTAAGCTCATCGGGATTCCTTCCCTTGCCGCCTTCCTGCAACTCGAATTATTTGGGGTATATAGTTAAATTGAAATGTGGTTAATTCGAAATACATGTAAATCACTGTGTTTGATAGGTAGGAGACAGTACATATGACAAACAGAAGCAGCAATCTGAATACTGACCGTTTGAGCGACCCACGCCGCCGCGAATTACCGTCAGGCGGTGTAGAGGCTGTTGGTCTGGCGGGGTTTCTTGGTGGCGGCATCTGGTCGATTCCCGCCGAGGCGTTAGCCGTTCCGTCATCCAAAAAGAGTCAGTCTGGGATGACCTTCCCCTTTCTATGACACTTTCCTATTTCGGTGAGAATAGTACGGCTGGCGATGAGGTAAATGCATCCGTGCACCTACTTACTGAGTTAGAGCGTTATATCACCTGAGAGTTCGGTGTTTGATGAGAGTGACGGTTGCGTGAAATAACGCTTATCGTCCCAACGCAGCATAGTTAGTTCTCCCCCCCAACAGCACCCGGTATCCAGCGCATAAATGTTTTCCGGCGTGCCTTTCCCTTCCAATGATGCCCAGTGGCCGAACACAATAGCGTATTCCCCAGCGATCTGGCTTGGTAAATCAAACCACGGTTTTAGCAGAGAAGGTGCCTGATTAGGCGGCTCTTTACACAGCATATCCAACTGTCCGCCGGAGAAGCAGTAGCGCATACGGGTAAAGACGTTGGTGCTAAAACGCAGACGAGCCAGACCGCTAAGCTCTGGGCTCCAGTGGTTCGGCATATCGCCATACATGGCATCGAGGAAAAGCGGGTAGCTATCGCTGCTCAGGATCGATTCGACTTCGCGCGCGCACATGAGTGCTGTCGGCAGATCCCACTGTGGTGTGATCCCCGCGTGCGCCATGACTAGCTTCAGATCGTCATCCACCTGCAAGATCGGCTGGCGACGTAGCCAGTTGATTAGCTCGTCGGCGTCCGGTGCGGTGAGAAGGTCGTTGAGACGATCTTTCGGCTTATTACGGCTGATACCTGCATAAACGGCTAGCAGGTGCAGATCGTGATTGCCCAGCACCATACGGACAGATGGACCCAGAGAACGAACGAAGCGCAGAACCTGAAGTGAATCCGGCCCGCGTGCGACTAAATCGCCAGTTAGCCAGAGCGTATCTTGCTCAGGATTAAAGGAAACTTGCGCCAATAGCGCTTTGAGTTCAACTAAACACCCGTGAACATCGCCAACTAAATAAGTAGACATAATTAATGTATCAGTGAAGAGATTGCCAGTCGGAAGACGGGGATTGGGACCTGAAACGCTTTACCCTGATGGTCAACCATGTGGTAGTGGCCTTCCATCGTGCCGAGAGGCGTTTCTATGACTGCACCGCTGGTATATTGGAACTCGCCGCCAGGCTGGATAATCGGCTGTTCACCGACTACGCCTTCACCTTGAACTTCGGTTTGGCGGCCGTTACCGTTGGTGATCAGCCAATAACGCCCCAAAAGCTGGACTTCATGACGCCCCAGATTGCGAACCGTAATCGTGTAAGCAAACACGAAACGCTCTTCATCAGGCTCCGATTGTGATTCCACATAGAAGCTCTGAACCTGTAAACAAACACGGGGCGCATTAATCATGATGAACTCCAGTTATTCCTGTTTTGCCGGATGCTCGCTTAACCAGTTTGCCAATCGGCAGTATTGCTCAACGGTCACATTCTCGGCGCGGCTGGTGACATTGATACCCAGCTCGGTGAGCGTTTCTGGGGTGAACAGGTTGCCGAGACTGTTACGCAATGTTTTACGGCGCTGGTTAAACGCTTCCGTGGTGATGCGGCTCAGCACGCGAATATCACTGACCGGGTGGGGAATTACGGCATGAGGCACAAGCCGCACTACGGCAGAATCGACTTTAGGCGCTGGCTTGAATGCTTCCGGTGGCACTTCAAGCACCGGTATTATCTGACAATAATACTGTGCCATAACGCTCAGACGTCCGAAGGCTTTGCTGTTCGGCCCTGCCACCAAACGGTTAACCACTTCTTTCTGCAACATAAAGTGCATGTCGCGGATAGATTGAGTATAGGTGAACAGATGGAACATGAGCGGTGTGGAAATATTATACGGCAGGTTGCCAAAAACACGCAGTGGCTGCCCGGCCTGTTCAGCGAGCGCGGCGAAATCGATCGTCATGGCGTCTTGCTGAATAATCGTCAGCTTATCTTTTAGCGTCGGATGCTTTTCCAACCGTGCTGCCAGATCCCTGTCCAGCTCAATGACAGTAAAACGATCCATTCTGTCGCCGATCGGCGCCGTCAACGCGCCGAGCCCCGGACCGATTTCTACCACAGCCTGACCCGGCTGAGGATGGATGGCCGAAACGATGCTATCGATCACGAAATGATCGTTTAAAAAGTTTTGCCCAAAACGTTTACGGGCGAAGTGACCTTGGTGTACGCGATTATTCATTACTATTCTTTATCATTTTAATGGCAAGATTTAATGCCGTGATGAAGCTACCAGGCTCTGCGCTACCGGTTGCGGCCAGCTCTAGTGCTGTACCGTGATCGACCGACGTGCGGATAAACGGTAGCCCCAGTGTGATATTAACAGCGCGCCCGAAGCCCTGATATTTCAGAACCGGGAGCCCTTGATCGTGATACATCGCCAAAACGGCGTCAGCGTGTTGCAGATACTTTGGCTGGAAAAGGGTATCGGCAGGCAACGGCCCAATCAGCGTGATGCCTTGTTGCCGAAGCTCGTCCAGTGCTGGATTAATCACATCCAGCTCTTCACGGCCCATATGACCGCCTTCACCGGCATGAGGATTCAATCCACAAACATAGATCTGTGGTTGAACGATGCCGAATTTTGTCTGCAAATCATGATGTAAGATCGTGATGACTTCATGCAGGCTCTGGCGGGTAATTGCCGCAGAAACGGCAGCAAGCGGTAAGTGCGTGGTCGCTAAAGCGACGCGCAACTCTTCCGTCGCTAGCATCATGACGACACGGTCACAGCTGCTGCGATCGGCGAAAAACTCAGTGTGCCCGCTGAAAGGGACACCAGCATCGTTGATAATGCCTTTATGTACCGGGCCGGTAATCAATGCGGCGAACTCGCCGTTCAAGCAACCATCACAAGCACGGGCTAATGTTTCAACGACATAAGCGCTGTTAGCCACATTCAATTGACCCGCAATGACGGTTGCTGGTGCGGCGATCGGCAGGATGGTGAGACTACCTGCCTGTTGTGGCTGTGCGGGCTGGCCAGATTGATAGTCACGCAGCGTCAGCGGCATAGACAGCTGCAATGCGCGAGTTAATAACAGGTCAGGATCCGCACAGATCACAAGCTCTACAGGCCAGGCCTGCTGCGCCAGAGCAATCACCAGATCGGGGCCAATCCCGGCGGGTTCGCCGGGGGTGATCACAACGCGTGGTGTATTGCTCTTAGTCTGCATTAGTTAGTGGCGCCATTAATCACTTTGACATAAGCCGCTGCACGCTGTTCCTGCATCCAGGTTTGCGCTTCTTCAGCGAATTTACGATTAAAGATCATACGATACGCTTGCTCTTTTTGTGCGGCGTCAGTTTTATCAACCTGACGGGTGTCCAGCAACTGAATCAGGTGCCAGCCAAAAGAGGAGTGAACGGGTTGGCTGATTTCGCCTTTCTTCAGTTTCAGCAACGCATCACGGAAGGCCGGATCGTACATATCTGGAGAAGCCCAGCCAAGGTCGCCGCCCTGATTGGCCGATCCCGGATCCTGAGACAGCAGTTTGGCTTGTGCCGCGAAATCGGTGCTGCCGTTTTTGATCTGCTGTGCAACGTCGGCCAGTTTGGCTTGCGCCTGGCTGTCCGTCATCACGACAGACGGTTTGATCAAAATATGGCGAGCATGCGTTTCAGTTACCGAGACGCTTTTGTTACCGCCGCGAATATCGTTAACTTTCAGAATGTGGAAACCCACACCAGAACGGATCGGGCCGACGACTTGGCCCTTCTGCACCTGTGTTAAGCGTTCAGCAAACAGCGTTGGAATTTCCTGCAACTTGCCCCAACCCATTTGGCCGCCTTTCAGCGCCTGAGAATCAGATGAATAGGTGATGGCCAGCTTACCGAAATCTGCCCCTTCACTGATTTGTTTCACCAGTGACGTAGCCAGATTTTCCGCCTCATCAACCTGCTGTTGAGTCGGGTTTTCCGGTAATGGGATCAGAATGTGGCTTAGATTCAACTCATCATTCTCGCCTGTCTGGTTAGCAATTTGCTTCGCTAACGTATCGACTTCCTGCGGCAGCACGGTAACGCGACGGCGGACTTCGTTGTTGCGCACTTCCGAAATCAGCATTTCTTTGCGAATCTGGCTACGGTAAGTGTTGTAGTTCAGACCTTCATAAGCCAACTGACTCTTTAACTGGTCGATAGACATGCGGTTCTGACCGGCAATATTAGTGATTGCCTGATCCAACTGCTCATCCGTCACCTGGATACCCATCTTCTGCGCCATTTGCAGGATGATATTATCCATGATCAGGCGATCGGTAATCTGATGACGCAACGTGGCATCATCCGGTAACTGTTGCCCGGCCTGCTGGGCGTTCAGTTTCACCGACTGCAAAAGACTGTTTACATCACTTTCCAGTACGACGCTGTTATCGACGACTGCTGCGACTTTATCAACCACCTGTGGTGCTGCGAACGCGGTAGAGGCACTCAGTGCCAATCCGAGAATAAGCGTTCTCCAGTTCTTCATACCTTTCCCATTATTTCATCCGCAAGGCGGGTTAAAGTTCCAACATTTCCGTAAGACAGACTGTTTGTGTTTATCGGCTCAGCACTCTGCATGACATCAGAACGCGCGCTGGTAAGGCAAAATACCCGAGCGCAGCATTTTGTCGGAACCCAGACTGTAATTACTGCTTAAACCACGTAATTCGATATTAAATGACACTTTGTTGTCGTATTCGCTGCTGCGGCTGGCGCTGTTCCAGTCGGTAATTTTACGTTCATAACCGACGCTCACGGCCCAGCAGCAGGTATTGTACTGTAAGCCAATAAGCTGGTTTGCCGGCTGATTGGCCTTGGTGTCGTAATAATAAGCACCCACAACGGCCCAACGTTCGACGATCGGCCAACTCGCGGTGACACCAACCTGTGAGATACCTTGCTGGAAGCCAGGGTTCGTGACATTAGGGATCATGTCGCGAATATATTCAGGGCTGGCGTAACGGTAGTTTAACTGTACCAGACGTTCCGCATCACGACGGTATTCTAACACGGCGTCGCCCAGAGCGACTTCGTTCAGACGATTGTCATACTGCAGACCACCACGGACACCCCAGTTGTCATCGATTTTCAGGAAGGAGTCACCTGCCCACACCTGGCTGCCGTTGTTATCACTCTTATCGAGCGACGTATTGCGGTCACCAGTGCGCGGACGATCGAAGTAATAGATTTGACCAATAGAAGCGTTAAAACGTTCAACCAGCGCATCATCATAAATACGCGTGGTGACACCGGTCACAAGCTGATTTGCCGACGCGATACGATCCAGACCGCTGTAGCTGCGATCGCGGAACAGGCCGGAATAGTCGGTCTGCATGAGCGTGGAGTCATAGCTATGGATGCTACTCTGATCGCGATAAGGCACGTACAGATATTGCGCGCGAGGCTCCAGCGTCTGGGTATAGGCCTGCGACCAGTCCATTTCACGTTCAAAGACCATCTTTCCGTCGACTTTATATTGCGGCATGACCCGATTCACTGAGTCTTTCAGTGCATCTTTTGTACTTTGGTCAATGTTTGGTGTCGAGGAAGTACGGTAACGCTCCAGATTATCCTGCTGGTAGTGTGTCGCTAATAGCTTAGCTTCGGTATTGAGGCTGGCCCAGCGGTTTGCCAGCGGGAGATTTAGCGTTGGCTCAATGTGCAGACGAGTCGCTTCCGGCCGGTTGTCGTTGACGTTGGTAAATTTTACCGCCTGACCATAAAGATGCATATCAACCGGGCCGATATCATTCTGGTAATAATTGATATCAAGCTGCGGCTCAGCACGGTAGACATCACGGCTGGTTGCGTTGGAAAAGACTTGGAACCGTCTGGTGGACACCGTGGTATTCCAGTTTTGGTTCGCATAGCCTGCACTGAGCTTTTGGGCGATGTAACCATCGGTGGTCGAACCGTAGGTCGACTCCAGATCGGTAAAGTAGCGGTCGTCGCTGACTTTTGTGTAGTCTGCGTTAAAACGCCACACCTGATCCATCACGCCGCTGTGACCCCAGTGGAACAACCAGCGGGTATCATTATCGTCTTGCGGTGAGGTTTTGGCGTATTCACTGTCGTTAGGTAGCCAGTCGAACTGAATAACGCCAAGGCCCGGTGTGGTCAGATAGCGGAATTCGTTCTGCCACTGCATGCCACGTTTGGTTTGCAGATGCGGCGTGATGGTGGCGTCAAAATTAGGGGCGATATTCCAGTAATAGGGCGTCAGCAGTTCAAAGCCATTGCTGCTACCATATTTCGCATTGGGGATTAGAAAGCCAGAGCGTCGTTTATCGCCGATAGGAAGTTGTAAATACGGGCTGTAGAACACCGGCACGCCACCAATCTTGAAGCGCGCGTTCCAGATTTCAGCAACCTGTTCTTCTCTGTCTTGAATTACTTCCGAACCGACGACACTCCAGCTATTATCTCCCGGCAGACAGGAAGTGAAGGAGCCGTTTTCCAGAATGGTGTAGCGATTGCTGTCACGCATTTTCATTTTGTCGGCGGAACCACGCCCTTGACGGCCCACCATCTGATAGTCGCCTTCGTAGACGTCGGTATCTTTGGTGTTCAGGTTGGCCCAGGCTTTAGGGCCTTTAAGGATGACCTGATTGTCGTCGTAGTGGACATTTCCCGTCGCGGTAATAGTACGCGTAGGCGTGCTACCCTGCGTTGTCGGATCCAACTGGTTCAGCTCCACCTGCTCGGCGGTCATAACGCTGTTACCCTGCTGGATGTTAACATTGCCGATGAATTTGGCGTTGTCGGGATAATTGGCTTCGGTTTTGTCGGCCTGAATATTGACCGGCAGCTGATTGGGATCGCCGGTTACCAGTGGCCTGTTGTACGTAGGTACACCCAGCATGCACTGTTCAGCGAGATCGGCCAGCGCGTGCTGGCTGTAAAGCGCCGACCAAACCAGAGTGGCCAGCAGAGTTGGGAAACTTTTTTTCATACGTGGTATCAGGTGTTCCGTCATCAGGGGCATCATGCCGGCAAACGGTCAGAGACTATATCACTCGTTAGCGTTGCGCCAGTGTTAAATCCCCACCGCCTATACGCACCGCCGTTAGGTGCAAAGATAAATGACAGGTATGATAAAGCAATTTTTGGCTGACGGCATGAGGATTTGAGGAGTATATGCGGTATTGGGGAAAGTTGCTGGGGTTGGCGCTGGGAATTGTCTCAAGTGCTGGCATCTGGGGAATGATCATGGGTTTACTGATGGGGCATTGGATTGACAGAGCCCGGGCATCACGTCGCCGTGATTATTTCTCTGCTCAGTCCACCCGTCAGTCATTGTTCTTTCTCACGACCTTTCAGGCTATGGGGCATCTGACCAAATCCAAAGGTCGGGTGACGGAAGCGGATATCAAGATCGCGACCAAAATGATGGATCGCCTTGAGCTATTTGGTGAGGCCAGAGCTGCCGCTCAACGGGCTTTCCGCGATGGAAAGACCAGTCATTTCCCTTTGCGAATAAAATTACGCAAGCTTCGCGATGCCTGTCTGGGGCGTTTTGATTTAATTAAGATGTTTCTGGAAATTCAGCTTCAGGTCGCGTTTGTCGACGGTGTTCTGCATCCGAATGAACGTCGTGTGCTGTACGTGATTGCTGATGAACTGGGCGTGACGCGTGAGCAGTTTGAGTTTTTTCTGCGAAATATGGAAAGCCCCACGGGGCAGCAGTCTCGGCAGAATCAGTCACGCCAAAACGGTAAATCGCATCAACGTCGCAGCAATAATTATTCCAGCGGCGGCTACTCTAACGGACACTCTTATGGCGGCCAACGCCCGCCCTCTCCGCCACGTGGACCAACGGTCGAAAGTGCCTGTCGTACGCTGGGTGTGCGCAGTAGTGATGATGCCGCGACGATTAAACGCGCCTATCGCAAACTTATGAGCGAACACCACCCTGACAAGCTGGTCGCCAAGAAGCTTTCACCGAGGATGATGGAGATGGCCAAACGCAAAGCGCAGGATATTCAGGCTGCTTATGAATTGTTGAAAAGCGCGAATCAGACAAAATAATCCGGATTCTTTCCCCTTCATTACTTCCCTATTTTACCGCGCCACATTTTATCGCCCCACCAAGCCCGACTTGAAAATACCAACCGCGTGTTTATCTCAGAAATCCGCTTCGCAGCGAAAGTGCATCGGAGTATTGAAAGCTGGATGCGTGATAGCCAGCTCTTGTGCGTGCAGTAAAAGGCGGGGTGCCATCGCTTTGGCATCGGGGGGCGCATAAAACCCATCGCCGAGGATGGGGTGGCCGAGTGCCAGCAGGTGGACGCGCAGTTGATGCGAGCGACCGGTAATCGGCATCAGCTTGACACGTGTTGTACCATCATCGTCACGCGAAAGTACCTGATATTCGGTCTGTGCTGATTTTCCTGTTTCAAAGCAGACTTTCTGTTTCGGGCGGTTCGGCCAGTCGCAGATCAGTGGCAGATCGATGACGCCTTCATCCTGTGCCATATGTCCCCAGACGCGGGCAAGGTAGGATTTCTTAGGTTCGCGTTCACGAAACTGGCGCTTTAATTCGCGCTCAGCGGCTTTCGTTAGTGCGACGGCAATCACGCCGCTGGTTGCCATATCCAGACGATGAACGGATTCGGCCGTTGGGTAGTCAACCTGAATACGGTTCATCACGCTGTCTTTGTGTTCTGGCGCGCGGCCGGGAACCGACAGCAGACCGCTGGGTTTATTCACCACCATGATGTGCTGATCCTGATACAGAATGTGCAACCAGGGATCGGTAGGCGGATTATAGGGTTCCATTCACGCTCCAAAATACGCAAAAAACAGGGACGTCGTTGCTGTTTGATCGAGATACACGGGCCTATCACGGGGCGAGGTATTCCTGCGGAAACCTCATCCCCGTGCTTTCCCTAATATGCTGCTATCCGTACGCTGAAAAACCTGGCTGCCCATCACTACGCATAACGCATAGGACGGGCGGCACATTACTGATGCGTCACCACGACCAGACGGATCGCATCCAGACGCCAGTTGGCCTCGTGCAGGTTGCTCAGCACCTGCTCACGCTGATTTTCCAGTGCAGTCAGCTCATCTTCACGAATGTTTGGATTGACGGCTTTCAGCGCTTCCAAACGTTCCAACTCGCGGCGCAGTTGCAGATCGGCCTGCTGTTGGGCTTCGGTGATGAGCTGGCGCGCCTGCGTTTCCACTAGCGCTTCAGCCTGTTGCAGCATGGCGTGAACATCGGATTGCACTGCATTCACCAGCTTGCTGGAAGTATGACGGTTTACCGCGTTGAGCTGACGGTTGAAACTCTCAAACTCAACCTGTGCTGCCAGATTCGTGCCTTTACGATCCATCAGCAGGCGAACCGGCGTGGGTGGTAGGAAGCGAGTCAGTTGCAAGTGTTTTGGTGCCTGAGCTTCCACAACGTAAACCAGTTCAGCCAACAGTGTACCGACAGGCAGCGCTTTATTTTTCAGCAAAGAAACCGCACAACTTCCGGTATCACCGGACAGCACCAGATCGAGCCCGTTACGGATGAGCGGGTGTTCCCAACTGATAAACTGTGCGTCTTCGCGGGAGAGTGCCTGATCGCGATCGAAAGTGATCGTACAACCGTCCTGCGGCAGACCAGGGAAGTCCGGCACCAGCATATGATCGGATGGCGTCAGAATGATCAGGTTATCGCTGCGATCTTCCTGATTGATGCCAACGATATCAAACAGGTTCAGAGCAAATGTCACCAGATTGACGTCATTATCCTGTTCGGCAATCGCCTGTGCCAACAGCTGAGCTTGTTCGCCACCGTTAGAATGCATTTCCAGCAGGCGATCGCGACCTTGTTCAAGCTGCTGCTTCAGGCTGTCGTGCTGTTGGCGGCAGGTATGGATAAACTCATCCAGTCCCTGTTGTTCACCAACGGTCGTCAATCGCTCGATCAACTGCGTATGGTGGGCATCATAGATGGTGCGGCCTGTCGGACAGGTGTGCTCAAACGCATCCAGCCCTTCGTGATACCAGCGTACCAGCAACGCCTGTGCAGTGCTTTCCAGATAGGGCACCAGAATCTGAATTTCTCTGGCCTGCCCGATACGGTCCAGACGACCAATACGCTGTTCCAGCAGATCGGGGTTGAACGGCAGATCGAACATTACTAAATGGCTAGCAAACTGGAAGTTACGGCCTTCCGAGCCAATCTCTGAACAGATCAGCACCTGTGCGCCTTCTTCTTCAGACGCAAAATAGGCGGCGGCGCGGTCACGTTCCAGAATCGACAACCCTTCGTGGAAGACGGCGGCGCGGATCGCTTCACGCGTGCGCAGCACTTGCTCCAACTGGAGCGCTGTCGCTGCCTGTGCGCAGATCACCAACACTTTTTCATCACGGTTGGCGGTCAGGTAGTTCAGCAGCCATTCCACGCGCGGATCGAAGTTCCACCAGGTGGCATCGTCCCCTTCGAGCTGTTGATAAATTTGTTCCGGGTACAGCATGTCGCGCGCGCGGGTTTCCAGCGGCTTATTCGCATTCATAATGCCAGAAACTTTGATTGCTGTTTGATACTGCGCTGGCAGCGGCAGGCGGATTTGATGCAGGACACGCTGCGGGAAGCCTTTAACGCCTTGGCGCGTATTGCGGAACAACACGCGGCTGGTGCCGTGGCGATCCATCAGCATGGTGATCAGTTCCTGACGCGCCTTCTGGTTATCATCGCTGTCGCTGTTGATGGCTTTCAGCAACGGCTCGATGTCCTGTTCACCCAGCAGATCGCTCAGCGCATTCAGTTCAGCCGTTTGGGCTTTTTCGCCTGCTAATAACAGCGTGACGGCGTCGGCGACTGGGCGGTACTGCTGCTGCTCGGCAACGAATTCTTGATAGTCGTGGAAACGGTTGGGATCGAGCAGGCGTAAGCGCGCAAAGTGGCTCTGTTGGCCGAGTTGTTCCGGCGTTGCGGTTAATAGCAGAACGGCGGGGGTGGCGCGTGCCAGTGTTTCAATGGCCTGATATTCCGGGCTGGGGCTTTCTTCACTCCAAACCAGATGATGGGCTTCATCCACCACCAGCAGATCCCAGTCGGCGTTGACTAACTGCGCAAAACGCTGGGCGCTGCGTTGAACAAATCCCAGTGAGCAGATCACCAGCTGTTCGGTTTCAAACGGATTACTGCTGTCCAGCTTGGCTTCGGCATAGCGCCCGTCGTCAAACAGTGAGAACAGCAGGTTAAAGCGGCGCAGCATTTCGACCAGCCACTGATGTTGCAGGGTTTCCGGTACGACAATCAGCACGCGACTGGCACGACCCGCCAGCAACTGCTGGTGGATGATCATACCAGCTTCAATGGTTTTCCCCAGACCAACTTCGTCCGCCAGCAAAACGCGTGGTGCGTGGCGTTGGCCGACTTCATGCGCGATGTGAAGCTGATGGGGGATAAGGCTGGCACGCATGCCGCGCAAACCGCCCCATTGTTGCAGTGCCTGCTCGTTCTGATGCTTGCGGGCGCGATAGCGCAGGGCAAAGCGATCCATACGATCAATCTGTCCGGCGAACAGGCGGTCTTGCGGTTTGTTGAACGTCAGTTTGCTGTCCAGAAAGACTTCGCGCAGTTCCGCCGGTGTTTCATCGTCCAGGCGTTGGCCGCAATACACCAGCAACCCTTTTTCTTCTCGCACGTCATCAACCTTGAGCTGCCAGCCTTCATGGCTGGTGACGGTGTCGCCGGGATTGAACATCACGCGGGTGATGGGGGCGTCACTGCGGGAATAAAGTCGGTTTTCACCGCTGGCAGGGAAAAGCAGCGTTATCATACGCGTATTGACGGCAACAACCGTTCCCAGTCCAAGTTCGCTTTCCGTATCGCTGATCCAGCGCTGACCAAGTGTAAAAGGCATAAATTCTTAGCTCGATGTCGTTTGTGTCGGGGGAATGTCTGATTACATTATCGGGTGCCAATAATGCTGCTGATGCAAATTCAGAAAGGGCGTTATGGTAATGGATGACGGCGCGTTCGTCACCTCTCAAACTTGCTGTACTGTGAATTAACCGCTTTCATTTAAGATCATCCCATCCAGGCATTTAAAATAATCCCATCTGACCTGTCACCAGTGTAGCAAAATCGTCATGAAGGAAAGGAAGAATGGCGTCCGCGACGGGCTGGAGCTGACGTTCTACATAATGCTGGTAATCCAGATGTGAATGCCGGGTTTCCAGCGGCTCAGGGCCATTGACGGTCATCACATAGCTGATCCAGCCACCGTTTTGGTATTGCAGCGGCCGCCCTTGCTGGCGGTTATAGTCATCGGCGATTTTCGCGGCTCTGGCGTGTGGCGGCACGTTGCGCTGATAATCATCAAGCTTGCGACGCAGCCGTTTACGGTAGATCAGCAGATCGTCAAAATCACCGTTAAGAGTATGGTCGACATAATCCCGCAGCCAGTCTTGATAAGGCTGCTTTTGAAAAATCAGCAGATAGAGTTGTTGTTGAAATTGCTGTGCTAGCGGCGTCCAGTCGGTACGCACGGTTTCCAGTCCTTTGAACACCATCTTTTCGCCTTGTGGCGTGTCAATCAGGCCAGCATAGCGTTTTTTACTGCCTTGTTCCGCGCCGCGAATGGTTGGCATCAGGAAGCGGCGAAAATGCGTTTCAAACTCCAGCTCCAGCGCACTGGTTAACTGCTGAGTATCTTGCAGATGCTGTGTCCACCACTGATCAACGTGTTGCACCAGTGATTTTCCAATCTTTGCGGCTTCCTCTTCGCTATGTGCGTGCTTAAGCCAGACGAACGTGGAGTCGGTATCGCCATAAATCACCTGATAGCCTTGTTCTTCGATCAGCTCACGCGTTTTACGCATAATTTCATGACCGCGTAGGGTGATAGAAGAGGCGAGGCGCGGATCGAAGAAGCGGCAGCCTGTGGCACCCAGTACGCCGTAAAAGGCATTCATGATGATCTTCAACGCCTGTGATAGTGGCTTATTGTTGGTGCGCTTTGCTGCTTCACGCCCTTGCCAGATTTGCTCGACAATCGCAGGTAAACAGTGCTGGTCGCGGGAGAACCATGCCCCGCGAAAACCGGAGACGGCATGCTGAGCGTCTGGATTCTGTGTTCCTACCGCCAGCCCGACTGGGTCGATCAAAAAGGTGCGTATAATCGAGGGGTAGAGGCTCTTGTAATCCAGTACTAAGACCGAATCATACAGGCCGGGACGCGAATCCATCACAAATCCGCCAGGGCTGGCTTCAAGTGCGACTTCGCCCAGATTAGGGGCGACATAACCCATGCGGTGCATGCGTGGTAAATAGAGGTGGGAAAATGCTGCGACGGAGCCGCCGCTGCGGTCTGCCGCCAGCCCAGTGACGCTAGAACGTTCCAGTAAGAAAGGCAACAGCTCGGTCTTGTCGAAAATACGCGTGACCAATTCGCAATCTTGCAGATTATAGCGAGCGAGTGCGGGCTTATCTTCGGCAAAACGGCGGTCAATTTCATCCATCCGCTGATAGGGCGTATCGATGGCTTTGCCTTCCCCCAAGAGAGACTGCGCGACAAACTCCAGACTGAATGAGGCAAAATTCCACGTTGCAGATTTGAGCGCTTCAATCCCGTCAATAATCAGACGGCCGGTTGCGCTAGCAAAGAAATGTCCCTGTTTAAAGCCGTGTTCCCGCCATTCCAGTGCGTGCCCATTACGCCCCAACTGGAGCGGAATGTTGTAGCGCTCGGCATGTTTCTGTAAAACGCGCAGGTCAAACTGCACCAGATTCCAGCCGATGATGGCATCGGGATCGTGCTGTTGCATCCAGGTGTTCAGTTTTTCCAGCAGTAGCGGACGGCTGGCGACGTACTCAAGCGTGAAATCATCGTGTTCGGCAGGCGTACCGTTCGGCGGGCCGAGCATGTATACCTGACGCTGTCCGCAGCCTTCCAGCCCAATGCAGTAAAGCTCGCCGTGGCGGTTGGTTTCGATATCCAGCGACACCAGCCTGAGCGTCGGGCGATAGTCGGGATTGGGTTTCATGCGAGCCTGCGTCAGCAGATTACCTGACGTAGGTGTGCCGCTCAGCCACACGGGTGCGGTGATAAAGCGTTCCATCAGAAAGCGTTCCGGTGGGCGAATATCCGCTTCGTAGATCTGAACACCGCCTTCACGTAGCAACTTTTCCAACCGCATCAACTGCCGGTATTGCGGACAATACAGTCCCAACAGCGGTTGATGATGGAAATCCTGCATGGCGAGCGGCTTTAACTGCCAGCGTTTTTCCTGCTGTAAGAGTGTTCTTGCGCGGGCTTCCTGCTGTGCAGGAATAAAGGCAATGGCCTCTTGTATCGGCAGCCGTGCGAGCAGCGGGCCCTCATCGGTAGCCAGCCAAAATTCAACCTGCGTGCCTGCTGGCGTATCGTTCCAGTGGCGGGTCAGTAGAAACCCCTGACGAACCTGAGTCACTAAGCGGCCTTTTATTTATAGCAAGCGGGAAAGGAAGGATGGTAGGGATAAGTATGGTTATTTATACAGGTAATGTCCAGAGACATCACCTGTATAAAAGACAGAGGGAAATTGGGGTTAATATTCGTCGTGTACGGCAGAAACCACGCGGTTACGGCCTTCCTGCTTGGCTTGATACAGGGCTTTATCTGCCAGCTTGAAAGTATGTTCGATTGATACATCGCTGACGGCCGGTTGCCACAGCGCTACACCCAATGAGATCGTAACACTTCCCACAACAGGAATGGTTGATTCCTGTGTGCGTTGCCGCAGCCGTTCGGCAATGTCGAGTGCCATATCCAGCGTGGTTTCTGGCAGCAGTATCAGGAACTCCTCGCCGCCGCTGCGGCACAGAATATCGGAATCGCGCGAGTTGGTACGAATCAGCTGCGACAAATAACGAATGACGTTGTCCCCCACGTCGTGCCCGTGGGTATCATTGATGCGTTTGAAGCGGTCGATATCCAGAGCGATGACGGCAAAGCTTTTCTGCCCCATTTGCCAATAGCGGAGAGCGCTATCCAATCCACGACGATTGAGCAGTTCGGTCATCGGGTCTGAGTGTGCCTCAGAGCGTAATTTACCGATCTTACGCTGGAGTAAATCGATACCCAGTAACATCGCCTGTTTGAGCTGTGAGGCTTCAAAATACCAAGAATGGATATTTCTAATATCGTCGGAAACGTCCGTCGCATCCATCTTATTGGCGCTGCGTGCCAATAGCCAAAGCGGCTGCGCGATGAGCCGGGCAAGCAGCCAGACGCAGAATATGGTTAAAAGCGCTAGCGGGAGCGTGTGGCGCAGAACGTTCAGCATCAGGCCATCCAGTGGTTTCAGCGTAATTTCTGTCGGGCGTAGAGCCACAATCTCCCACTGTGAGGTGGATTCAACGGCATAGCCCGCGAGCATTTTTTCACCCAGATAGTTCACCATATGCTGGCTGCCATTATCTTCGTGTAGCGCGTCGATCTTCAGGTTATTGGTTTCTGTTTTGCCAATGCGCTCTATATCGCGGTGATACAGCATTTTTTTGTTTTTATCAGTGACGTAGATATAAGAGCCGTCGCGGTAATAGTGTTTATCTAATAGCGTATTGAGAACGCTAGGCTGCTTAAGATAAATCGATCCGCCAACAAAGCCTTTGTATCGCCCATCCCGTGTGAAAATCGGTGAAGATATCAGCACGATGAAGTTATTGGCGGCAGACATATAGGGTTGGCTAATGAGAGGGCGCTTTTCTTTTAAGGCTTCGAGTGCGCCGTCTGTTGTCAGGCTTTTCCCGATTAACTGGAAGGTATCAGGCGACGTGGCTCTAACGATACCTTTTTCATCGGCAATGACGACAGAGTTGAAATTGCTGGTCTGCAGCCGCAGGCGGTCAGCTTCTTTAAACAGACTGACCTTATCATCCATCAGGGGGGCGACAATATTTGCACTGTAGGCTAACTGCTGCTGTGATTCTTTAAAGAAAGAATGGGTCATTGCTGTGAGCTTGGTGGCGTAAACGCGATTGGCCTCAAGCGTGTTATCAATCAGAAGCTCTCGTTGGACGCGATAGCTGGCATAAAAGCTGTTTGCCAGCGTCACCAATGCGCTTGCCACTGCCAGTAATAGGATAAGGCGTCGTAATCCGAAATGTTTGAGTAGTTTAAAAAACATAGTGGCAGTGCGGTACAGTGGCAAAAAATGACCGCTATCATAAGTGTAGATGCCCGTCGGTGCAAAAGAATTGACCAGAAAAATACATTACTGAAGTAGGGCTAACGGCTTGAATTAGAAAATGATATTACATGCCTCTTTATAAGACGAATAGTTGATATTTATCAAAACGCATGGGTTCTTTTGTCTGAAGCGCAGAGCGTGTTTCAACCATGGATAGATAAATCGCGCTACATATTTTCAGCAGGATATTGCTGGGCTTTTACATTAACCACATCGGATGAAGCGGAAAAATCAGGAGTTGACGGCTTCTGCTATGATCCAGACAATCCTTGTTTTTATAAAGTACGGGTAGGTTTTATGGAAGCGTGGCTGGATCATCTGGTTACCCAATCACTCGCGTATTCACTGATCGCCGTCATGCTGGTTGCCTTTCTGGAATCTCTGGCTCTGGTGGGGCTGCTGCTGCCGGGCACGGTGATGATGGCAACGCTGGGGGCGCTGATCGGCAGCGGACAAATGGGGCTGTATCCAGCGTGGGCGGCTGGAATTATCGGTTGTCTGCTAGGGGACTGGATTTCTTATTTTATTGGCATGCGTTTCAAAGCGCCGCTGCATAATTGGTCTTTCCTGAAAAAGTATCAGGCGTTACTGAACAAAACCGAATATGCCCTGTATCAACACCCGATGCCGACAATATTGATCGGGCGTTTTGTTGGTCCAACGCGGCCATTAATCCCGATGGTGGCGGGAATGCTGGGGTTGCCGCCGTATAAATTCGCGGTGCCGAATATCATCGGCTGCCTGCTGTGGCCACCGGCCTATTTCTTACCCGGTATTCTGGCTGGGGTGGCGATTGATATTCCTGCTGGGACGAACAGCGCGGGCTTTAAGTGGTTATTGCTGGCAACCGCCATCGTGGTGTGGGTCGCAGGCTGGTTAAACTGGCGTTGGTGGCGCAGCGATCAGCGTAAACAGCAAGATTGGTTTAGCAAAAAGCTACCGCTTAGACGTCTGCGTTGGGTGGCTCCCGTGGTATCTGTGGCGGCGATTGCATCGTTGATCGTGCTGATTCAGCACCCGTTGATGCCAGTTTACCGTCATCTGTTATGGCAGGTGTTAAACGGGTGAGAGTGGGCAGGCCGGGCAAGACCCCGGCCACGCCATCTAGCAGTAAAACTCGGCGACCTGCTCGAAAATACGCATTTCTTCCCCGTGACGACGCACCTGAAGGACGTCCTCCAGTTTTTCCACCTGACTGATCATCTGCTGTAGTCGCTGGTCATCTTTGACGAGTAGCCAGATTCGGCTTTCTTCACCGTTTGCCAGTGGCATACAGAGAATGCCTTCTACGTTAAATGCCCGGCGGGCAAACAGACCACAAACGTGTGACATCACGCCGGGGTGGTTGCGTACAGAGAGTTCTAGCGTGACCTGATTTGACGTTGGTTGAGTTTGCATAGTCATTAGTCTCCGATCATATCGATGTTCGCTGCGCCCGGTGGCACGATGGGGAAAACTTTTTCATTGGCGTCAATACGTACGTGGATTAACGCTGGGCCCGGCTGGTTAAGCGCTTCTTTCAATGCGGCTTGCGGGTCGGTTGCTGCATTCAGATCGCAGGTTGCAAAGCCGAAACCTGCGGCAATCGCGAGAAAATTGGTGTTGTAGCGGTAATCGGCGGCGAAGATGCGCTGCTGGAAAAACATATCCTGCTGTTGGTGGACCAGACCAAGCGACTGGTTGTTCATCAAGACGATTTTTACATTGAGTCCTTCTTCCGCTGCGGTCGCCATTTCCTGAATATTCATCATCAGGCTGCCATCACCCGAGAAACACACCACGGTACGATCGGGTTCAGCCAGCGCTGCACCAATCGCCGCAGGCAAGCCAAAGCCCATCGTGCCAAACCCGCCGGATGTCAGCCACTGGCGCGGACGACGTAACGGATAAGACTGAGCAACCCACATCTGGTGTTGGCCAACATCAGTCGTGATGATGGCATCATCCGTCAGCGCCTGTGCCGTAGCCTGAACCAGACCATAATGGCTTAATGGATCGTCAGCATTCGGCATGCTGAAGGGGAATTCCTGTTGCAGCCCGCTAACAGTTGCACGCCATACGTCACGCTGCTGTGGGGTGATATGTGGCAGCAGATGATCCAGTGCCTCGGCGACATCCGCATTGATCGCTACGTGCGGCTGGCGGATCTTGCCCAGCTCGGCCGGATCAATATCGATGTGAATGATGCTGGCCTGTGGGCAGAACTGTTCCGCTTTACCAATGGCACGATCGTCAAAACGCGCACCTAGCACAATTAACAAATCCGCCTGTTCTAAGATCAGATTGGTTGATCGTGCGGCGTGCATCCCCAACATACCGAGCGACAGGGGATGATCGACGGGCATGGCACCCAAGGCCATCAGCGTCATGGTGGTTGGCAGGTTAGCGCGTTCCGCCAGTTGAACTGCCTGTTCGTGTGCGACACCGCTAATAATTCCGCCACCCAAATAGAGAATCGGACGCTGGGCTGCGTTAATCATGGCCGCAGCCCGTTCAATTTCCTGTTGAGAAATAGTCGGTGGCGTATCGAGAGGGAAAATGCCTGGCAGTTCGCTCAACTCAATGGTCGCGTTCTGAATATCTTTTGGAATATCGATCCACACCGGGCCGGGACGACCCGACTGCGCGATACGGAAGGCCTCTGGGATCACGCGCGGCAGTTCATTGATATCACGAACCAGATAGTTATGTTTGGTGACGGGAATGGAGATGCCGTACGTGTCGACTTCCTGAAACGCATCGGTACCGATCATGCTAGAAGGCACCTGACCGGTAATACATACCAGCGGGATTGAATCCAGTTTGGCGTCGGCGATGGCAGTAATCAGGTTGGTCGCCCCTGGGCCGCTGGACGCCATACAAACCGCGGCGCGTCCGCTGGCTCGTGCCATGCCTTGCGCCATGAATCCTGCCCCTTGCTCGTGGCGAGCCAAAACATGGCGGATAGTCTGACTTTGGCTCAGAGCATCATATAACGGCAGTGCTGCGCCGCCGGGGATGCCCGCTACGGTGGTGATACCCTGCTGTTCGAGCAGCCGAACAATCAACTGAGCGCCTGTATAACGCATGTTTACATCCTTCATCAGGGCCGGTGCTGGTCGGAGCGGGGAGGGTAGAAACAAGAAACCCCGCTCGGCTGGCGCCGGCGGGGTTTGAGAATCTTCGATTCGGAACCCGTTACGGCGCGCTGCCGACGACGACCACGACGACCACGCGCACGACGACAACCGCGTCAACATGCGCGGTGTTTAGTAGTGCTGAAGTGGAAGAAGAGTAGTGCGTCACGGGAATCCTAATTTATGTTCGGGTTATTTACATTCGAGCGCTTTATGGTTGAGCGTTGTGTTCGAATGAGTAATCAATCGCCAATCCATATAAGCACAGCAGTACAAAAAGACACAATACCCACAAGGGATAAAAACGGAATATGTCGAATTGGTCACAATATATTGATATTTCACTGCGCGATTACCGCTTAAGTTTTCATCTAAAAGCCGGAGAATCGTGACAGTTTTCACAACTGGAACACGGTTTCAATGTTATAAACTATCAAATAATCATTGAGATAGTGGGGTAGCAATAAATGAGTATCTCCCGAACGATGGGGAAAGGCGCGCTGAGCGGCATTTTGCTGATGGCGATGGGGATAAGCCAGGCGATGGCCTGCCAGGCTGGCCCTGCCGACGAGTGGATGCGGGGTATAGAACAGCAGCGTCAGGCGGATTTAGGTAATGGCTGCTATCTCAACCCTATCATCGCGGGCGATCATCCCGACCCTACGATTATCAAAGATGGGGAGGATTACTACATGACGTTCTCGTCATTTGACGATATCCCCGGACTGTTAATTTGGCACTCGCGCGATTTGGTGAACTGGCAGCCGCTTGGCCCCGCGATAACGACGCCCGTTGACGCGATTTGGGCTCCAGATCTAGTGAAGTACAACGATAAATATTACCTCTACTTCACGACGAACCGGATTATCGATGCTAAAGGGACGAAAAAGAAAACGCTGTATGTAATCACCGCCGATGATATTCGCGGCCCGTGGACGCCGCCGAAAGATACCGGCTTGAAAAATCCGGCCAGCGATCCCGGACATGTGGTGGGAGAAGACGGTAAGCGTTACATCTTTATGTCTGGCGGCAACCGTGTGCAGTTAACGGATGACGGGCTGTCGACGGTCGGTGAAATGGAGGTGGTCTATCAGGGATGGCAGTACCCAGAAGAGTGGGATGTGGAAAGCTTCTCGCAGGAAGGGCCGAAGATGCTGCGCCACGGCGATTACTTCTACATGGTGCTGGCGGAAGGCGGCACGGCTGGGCCACCAACGGGGCACATGGTGATTGCGGCTCGATCGAAGTCGATCAACGGGCCGTGGGAAAACTCACCGCATAATCCGATTATTCGCACGCAGGATCGTTCAGAGAAGTGGTGGTCGCGCGGTCACGCGACGCTGATCGAAGGGCCGGATAAAAACTGGTACATGGTGTATCACGGTTATGAAAACGGCTTTATGACGCTGGGACGGCAGGCGATGCTGGAGCCGATTGTCTGGGGTGCTGACGGCTGGTTTACCTCTGCTGGATTCGATACCGGCAAACCGATTCGTAAACCGGAAGGTGGCGAGGCGGTGCCTCACGGTATCGGCTGGTCTGATAGCTTCACTGACGAGAAATTTCCAGCCCGCTGGCATTTTTACCGTGCTAATGCGGAAGAGCTAAAGCGGGTTACGCTCAGCGACGGCAAGCTGCACCTGAAGGCAAAAGGAACGTCGCCGAAAGACAGTGCGCCGCTAACGATGATCCCTGGCGATCAAGCTTACCAAATTGAAGTCACGGCGAATTTCGCCCCTGGAGCACAGGCCGGTTTACTGCTGTTCTACAATGCGAAACTCTACGTCGGGCTGTCGTTTAATCAGGATGGTACGGTGATGCATCGCTATGGGCTGGAAAGGGCAGAGAAGAAACTGCCGCACATTACGGGCAATGAGGTGCAAATTCGGATGAAAAACGATCGTCATATCGTGACGTTTTACACCCGAACCTCTGATCAGGAACCGTGGAAGAAATATCCGGTGCAGATGGAAGTGTCTGGCTACCATCACAACGTGGCGTACGACTTCCTCAGTTTGCGGCCAGCGTTGTATGCGTCGGGCGAAGGCGAGGTCACGTTCAGTAACCTGCGCTATCAGGCTCTGCCTTAACTTCTCAATCCGAAGACGGGCGTGAAACTCCCAGGATGGCGGCGGCATCGGCGCTGCCATCCTGTAACGCTTGAGTCGGCCCATCATAATAAATCTGCCCGTCCACGATCAGCACCGTACGTTTTGCGATCCGCATGGCATCATCCAGATTGTGGGACACCATCAGCAGCGTGAACTGGCGCTCCTCACACACACTTTCAACCAAATCGAGCATCTCCTGACGTAGTGCAGGATCGAGTGCAGAAAACGGTTCATCCAACAGCAGAATGGGCTGGTGACGCACCAGACAGCGTGCTAATGCCGCGCGCTGACGCTGTCCGCCGGACACCTGCGAGGGCAGGCGATCCAGAAGATCTGTCAGACCAACCTGATCGGCAATCTGCCGCAGCGTTTCGCGCTGTGCCGCATTGAGCCGCAGACCAGGGTGCAACCCCAGCGCGATGTTCTGCCCAATCGTCAGGTGAGGAAACAGGTTATTTTCCTGAAACAGAATCGAAACCGGCCGTTTGGCTGGGGGCGTCTCGCGGTGAGATTCACCGTTAAGCCTCAATTCGCCGCTGTCTGCCATCAGAAAGCCAGCCACCAGATTCAGCAGCGTACTTTTCCCCGCGCCGCTGGGGCCGAGGATGGCGATGCGCTCTCCCGGTTTGACGTGAAAATCAAAACGCATGGGTAAGTGCTGATAGAAGTAGGTCAATTTCTCAAGCGCGATCATGACGGCCTGCCAGTTTCTCAATCAGGGTAAATAACATAAAGCACAGCAGCATCAACAACAGTGCCGTGACTGCGCCGTCGGCGCTGCGATAGGAGCCAATTTGCTGGTACAGGTAGAACGGCAGCGTGCGGAATTGCTCATTGCCGAATAGCGCGATAACGCCGAAATCCCCGATCGACAGCACGCAGGCAAAGGCTAACGCTTGCGCGAGCGGCTGTTTCAGCGCGACGAGTTCGATCAACTTCAATCGCTGCCAGCCGCGAATATCCAGTGAAGTACAGAGCCGATTGTAGCGCTCAGCAACGTCCAGCATGGGGTTTTCCAGCACCTTAATGGCATACGGAATTGCCATCAGCGCATTCGTGAACACCACCAGCACGTAGGGGGATTGCGGCAACCCGATGCTGTTATTCAGCAGCAGGAAAAAGCCCGTTGCCAGCACAATACCCGGCATGGCGAGGATGAGCATACCGCTCAGATTCATCAACTGCCCGTAGAGTGGCTTCTGGCGTAACTTGAGCTCGCGGCTGCTCCAAAGCAGCATCATGGTCAGCACCAGACACAGCAATCCTGCGCTTAAGGCAATACGTAGCGAGGTAAACAGCGTTTGCCAGAGCACAGGCTGTTGCAGCACGGAAACCAATGAGCGGTTCACGCCATCAACCACCACGGCCAGCAAGGGGGGAACAACCAGCAACAACAGCGCGCCGATCAGCAGGCCGTCAGTGAGGCGGCTTAAGGCGCTATCCTGCGGGTTACGCCAGGCAAGCTGCTGCGTACTGCCGACAGGCAAAATACTCCCCAACCGCTGGCTCAACAGCACCAAACCGAGACAACAGACCATCTGAATTAATGCCAGCAGTGCCGCGCGTGCTGGATCGTAATCAAAGCTCAATGCCTGATAGATAGCCAGTTCAATCGTGGTCGCCTGCGGGCCACCGCCTAGCGACAGAACGGTGGCAAAACTGGCAAAGCAGAGCATGAAAATCAGCGCGCCAGTGGGTAAAATCTGCCTGCGCAGCGCAGGCCATTCCAACAGACGGAAATGCTGCCAGCTGTTCATGCCCAGATTGGCGGCTAACTGACGCTGCTCGGTGGCAATGCCTTCCAGTGACTGCAACAACAGCCGAGTTGCCAGCGGCAGATTGAAGAACACATGCGCCAGCAGGATGCCTTGCAATCCATAAGGCGAAAAGGTGTATTTCAGATCAAGCCAGCCCAGCGCAGAGGCCAGCCAGCCTTGTCGGCCATACACGCTGAGCAGGCCAAAAACGGCTACCAGCACGGGCAGCACCAGCGTCATCGCGCACAGGCGCAGTAGCCAGCGGTGGCCGGGGAAGCGCCGTCGATACAGCGCTCTGGCAAGAAAAATCGCCGGAACGGTAGAAAATAGCGCAGATAGAAAGGCCTGCCAGAAGGTAAACCGAATGACATGCCAGAGATAGCTGTCATGCCATAGTGTGCGCCACTGACTTTCTGGCGCCTGTATCCACAGTGCGCCAAAAGCCAGTACGGCAACGGAAATTAACAGCGTGGTGGCCAGTAGCCCTGGCCACAGACGTCCGCCGATCAGTGGCTGACGGCGCGTTGCCATGCCTGAATCCACTGCGTCCTTTGGTCGGCAACATCCTGCGCGCTGAACTGCATGGCTTTCTCAGGAACCGCGAGCGTCGCGAAGCCTGCTGGCAGTTCGGTTTTAATGGCCGGATACATCCAGTTGGTGGTGGGAATAGCCTGTTGGAAGGTTGGGCTCAGGATGAACTGCATAAAGCGTTTTGCCAGCTCAGGATTTTTGCTGGAAGCCAACTGCCCGGCGATTTCGATTTGCAGATAATGCCCTTCGCTAAAGGTGGCTGCCGCGTAGTTGTCTTTCTTCTCTTCGATAATGTGATAGGCCGGTGACGTGGTATAGCTCAGCACCAGATCCGCTTCCCCTTTAAGGAACAGACCATAGGCTTCGCTCCAGCCTTTGGTCACGGTAACGGTTTTTTTCGCCAGCTTCTGCCAGGCTTGCGGCGCATCGTTGCCGTACACTTTCTGCATCCACAGCAGCAGACCTAACCCTGGCGTGCTGGTACGCGGGTCCTGATAGATCACTTTCCACGGTGCGTTGCTGTCCACCAGCTCATGCAGGCTTTTCGGCGGGTTCTTCAGCGTGTCTTTGTTATACACAAAGGCGAAATAGCCGTAGTCGTAAGGGATGAACGTTTTATTGCTCCAGCCGCCCGGCACCGTGACGGCGCTGGTGTCCTGACCGTGTGGCGTAAACAGGCCAGTTTGCTCAGCAGCCTGCAACAGGTTGTTGTCCAGCCCAAGAATGATGTCCGCTTTGCTGTTTTTGCCTTCCATACGCAGACGGTTCAGCAGCGATGCACCATCCTCCAGTGCGACGAAATTCAATTCGCACTCGCACTCTTTTTCAAACGCGGTCTTGATGACGGGGCCTGGGCCCCATTCTGAAGCGAATGAGTCATAGGTATAAACGGTAAGCGCGGGCTTGGCGAAGGCGGATGCTGAGAGCAGTAATAGACAAGGCAGGCTGGTTTTCAGCACGATGGCTGAACGATGTAATAATTGATTTAACACTTTGCACTCCTGAGAATCATAGGGTGGCAAAGGACTTCGAGGCAGCAATAAGCCGCACTCTCAAATCCCTTCGCCGGTATTAACCGGATCAGGTTCGACGGGTATCTTCTCAGCGAAAAATTTTCCGCACCCCGTTGAGAACGGCTCATTGTAAAGGGTTAAGTCGGGTAGCGAAAGGTTCTCCGTGTTCCGGCGGCGCGAACCAGGCTTATATGCACACTTGGACGCCGCAGTACGTGCGCAATTTCGCTTAACGTGATGGCTGTTGTTGTCCTGTCTGTGGACATTCACCATTTCACGGCTTCCTTCTCGATTAGCGCGGTACACCAGTCGATAAAGGCGCGGATAGCTGGCGAGAGGTGGCGGCTTTGCGGGTAGAGGATGAAAATAGGTTCACGCGGTGCTTCGATATCAGGAAGCAGCCGGACAAGATGCCCATCAGAAAGTTGCTGGCGTACCATATAACTGGCAATGCGTAGTAGACCCAGACCCGCTATGCCAGCGGTGAGATAGGCATCGGTGTCATTTACGCTGATCTGTCCTGCTAGCGGAATCGCTACGGTGTGTGCCTCATCGTGAAACCCCCAGTTCGTCGAATGACCAGTCCGGCTGTGGATATACCCTACTGCGGTATGCTCTTTGAGCGAGTCCAACGTTGTGGGGTATCCATGCTGTTCGAGATAGCGTGGGGAAGCGCAGATAGTCCACTGGAACGTACCGAGGCGCCGTGCGACCAGTCGTGATAACGGCGGTTCTCCGGTTCTGATGACACAATCGATACCCTGCTGGACAATATCCACAGTGGCATCACCCAGGTGGAAGTCCAACCTTATTCCAGGATGACGTTCACAGAAGTCGGGTAGTGCCGGGATCAGGAAATTTTTGACCAGAGAAGGTGTCGCCCCGATTCTGATCGTTCCCTGTAGTTCCTCCTTTTGCTGTGCCGTTACGCTTTCCGCCGCGTGCACATCCCGCAAGATCGCTTTGCAACTGTCGTAATAGCGCAGGCCAACATCCGTAATACTGAGTGCTCGCGTCGTTCGGTTGAGTAACCGAGCGCCAAGATGTGATTCGAGTTCTTTGATGCTACGGGTGACGGTGGATGGCAGAACATGCAGGGTTTCCGCCGCTTTTTTGAAACTACCCGCATCGACCACACGGATAAATGTTTCCATGGCCTGAAACCGATCCATACGATGATGTCTCCCCATTTGCGATGAAACGTTGATAAGACGTACTGCCGTATTAGCAGCTATATCACCTTATCGTTTGATTTTTTCAAATTATGAAGTGATGTGGCTGAATCTTATCATCTGCATATTTTTGTATAACATGATACTTGAACTCTAAATATCCTTGTACTGACAAGTCTTATCAGACCAAGGGCATGTTAGCACACTGAATGCATGGGGGCGTTCATCACTCCCTGTGATAGAGATAATTTGAAATTTTGAAGGAGTTAAGGCGTGAATGACCGCGGAACAGTATTGAAAGATATTCTTGTACTTGGCGCAGGGCAACTCGGTATGGCGGTATTGCGTGCTCTTGCACCGCGTGTGCGTGCGCGTGCCTTGCCGTTGTCGGTCACGGTACTCGTCTCACCGGACACCGTTAACGATCCGTCGGAGCAGGGTATGGCTACACTGACCGAACTTAGTGCATTAGGGGTTGACGTTATCGGGTTTGATCTGGCCTCTGATGAATACGCTCTGACGGGGCTTTTCAAGCATTATAAGACGGTATTGAACTGTTCGGGATTCGTAGCAGGGCCGGGCACTCAAATGAAAATAACCAGAGCGGTGTTGGCTGCCAACGTCGCGCGCTATTTCCCTTGGCAATTCGGTGTTGATTATGACGTCGTGGGTCGAAAAAGCGGCCATCCGGTTTTTGATGAACAGTACGACGTGAGACAGTTGCTACGTAGCCAACAGAGTACCGAATGGGTGATTGTTTCGACTGGTATGTTCACGAGTTTCCTGTTTGAGCCCGCCTTCGATGTGGTGGATCTGGAGCGCGGAATCCTTCACGGTCTGGGAAGTTGGGATACGAAAGTGACTGTGACGATCCCCGAAGACATTGGTTGGCTCACGACTGAAATCTTGTTGGCCGAACCACGATTGGCTAATGAGGTTGTCTACGTGGCAGGTGACACGATCTCATACGGGCAACTTGCCGATGTCGTTGAACGTATCACGGGGAAGATTTTTGAGAAGACACTATGGACTCTGGACAAATTGCGCAGGGATCTGAAGGTGGCTCCAGATGACGCAATGGCGCGCTATCGGGCCGCGTTTGCTTTGGGGGAGGGGATGTGGTGGGACAAATCCGGCACGTTCAATGAACGTAAGGGTTACGAGACGGTCGACGTCGAGCATTTCTTACGGATGCAGTTGCAAAAATAGGCCGAAAGGTGCGGAGCGATTCAACGCGCCCCGTACTTTTTCCAAATGCAGTTAGTGTTCCGGCGGTGCAAACCAGGCGGATTTAAAATCAAACCAGCCCAGCATATTCATCCTGACGCCGCGCATGCTGCGCTGCCCTTGAAGTTGTAGCCAGTGATGCAATAACGGATGCAGTTGCCCACTCTTGATGAGTTTTTCACTCCATTCCGCCATCGGGAGCGTGTGATTACGCCACTGTTGTGCGTCTGTCGCTAGATCGTCATTCAGGCAATGTTGCACGAGTGGCAGTTCATAAAGCATGGCGAACAGAGAGAATTCGAGCGGCAGATAACAATTCAGGCTGCCAAACCAGATATCGCTTTCAGCATTGCCCTGATACCAGTCTTCGTAGCTGATAGTTTGAACGTGCAGAGTGACGCCCTGTTGCGCCAGCAGCGTGCGCATAATCTCGCTTAATATCCGGTACTCTGGGTGTTCCTGATAGAACGTGAGCGTGACGTCGGTTAGCCCATCGGGAATGGACTGTGGTGTATCAGGATGATGGTGATGCCAGCGTGGCAGCAGGCTATAGGCGGGCGACCAGTCGCGCTGGTTGCTGGTATTGGCGTGGCTGAGCAGCGAAATAGGGTTAAATACCTGCCTGAGCCATTGCAGCGCTTCTGGACGCTGGTTCAGCGGCGAGCGTTTGTCGAATAACAGGAAATAACCCCCTTCTTCCATTCGGCTTTCCAACTGCTCATGGTGAGAATCATCAGACTGGAATTGGACAGACACCGGCATTTCTTCCGGCTCGTCCGGCAAGACCCAAATGTTGACCTCATCAATCAGCGCCCGATAGCCAAAATAATCATCGAAGGCACAAATTTTCAACTGGTTGCTGTTGTTGCGTACCACCGCGTAAGGCCCGGTGCCAATCGGGTGTTGGGCGAAATTCGGCAGCGTTTGCCACTCCTGCGGCAAAATCATGGCGTGCACGCTGGCCAAGAGCCACGGCAGCCATTTATCTGGGGTGCTCAGCCTGATATCAATCACAAACGGCATCGGTGAGGTCACGGTTTCAATGTGAGAGAACAGCGGGAGCGGAGTGAGTCGTAATAATGAGGTGGTGATATCGTCCATCGTGAGTTCACGACCGTGATGAAAACGGATGGCCGGACGCAGATAAAAGCGCCAGTGCAGGGGAGATAGACTCTGCCAGTGATGAGCTAAATCGGGTTTCAGTTCCCCATTTTCCTCATTTATATTGGTCAGCCCGCTGAAAATTTGCCGTGCAATATGCATTTCCGAGCGTCGCAGTGCTGAACTGGGCAGTAAATTGCGTAATGGGCGGTAATAAAGGATGCGCAGAATATGCTTCCCTTGCCGGAAACTCCGCCCAAGGTGAGCCAATAGCATCTGGCGCACCGCTTCTTTGTCACCGACCAACTGCACCAACTGCTCAATACGATCCTGTTCTAGCAAATCTTCGGCACGCTGTTGTTGTAGGGCTAATCCGGTATACACAAAGGAGAGTTGCGAGCGTTTTCCTCTTCCCGCTTCGGCCTGCCAGATGAGCCAGCCTGCTTGCTGCATCGCATTCAGCAATGAACGGATATGGCGGCGTGAGCAGTTCAGTACCCCCGTCAGCTCTTGCAGCGTGGTGTCGGTGGTTTGTCCCTGAAAGTGTTGCCACAGGCGGATGAACTGTTGTTGCAATCGAGGCGAAGACATAAAAGAGGAACTCCCTGCACTAAAGCCATCAATTTATCTTTCCCTATATTACGTCGATACTTTCTAACAAGGAAAGAGAGGAGGTGGCTCATGACAATTTCCCGTTTGTCCCAGTTCTATCGAACCTACTTATCGACTTGTAAAGCGAAGTGGTTGCGATGGATGTCTACCCAACAGCGCGTTGCATTATTGCAGCAGGCGACGCAGTGGCACCTGAACGAAATGTCCGACGATGAATACCGTCATTGGCTCTAGGTGGTGCTAGGAAATGTATTCTGAGTAATGGTGATGTTTCACCAACCAGCGAGTTTTCTCGCTGGTTTTTTTTATGGTGCAGATCTGCTTTATCGCTTTTTGGGGTTTTGCTGATGGTCTGAGTGACTAAAGGGTCCCGCTTAGAAGCCATCAAGCAGGAAATCAACGGCGTCTTTGATTGTTTTTCGGTACATCTGCGCATCCATAACTTCATGACCACATTGCGAGCGGCGGACGCTCGCCATTTCATGGGTCATTATCAGATAGTCATCGCCTTCGACAGTGATTATCGGCGTTAGCCTTCGGGCTGGTGCTTTGGTAATTTTGTTCAGTGGAAATAAAGGTATCACCAGTCGGGTATGTAACTCCCCGATGATGTCACTTTGGACATTGAGCAGGTAGGGGTATGAGTGGCTGTTACCGTTATTACGGTAAATTTTATATTGCATGCTTAAAACGTCCTGTCATCGTCGGACAATAGGCCGTGTTTATCTGTAATGTGGTTTAGTTCCTGCAATGCTTTTTGGTTCTGTTGCTTCCATTTTTCTCCCTCTGAAAGGCGAATTTCTCTCTTCAGCGCTTCGGTGAGTATTGCGGATAGATTAATTCCGGCTTCACGTGCCTGCTGAAGCAACATGGGTTCCAGTGTCACACTGACTGTTTTTTTATGACGAACACTTGTTACGGGCATAGTGCCTCCAAAAAATTACACGTGTAACAGCACGTGTAATGATTATGCGTTTGGTTCTGGCATATCGCAACCCTTGTGAGAATGAAATATACCCGCTTATTTCTCTGAAAATTAAACGACGTGATGAGCCTGCGTGCGGTTTCGCAAAAGCAGGTTGAGAAGAAGAGAGGAAGTCTGCCTGCAGAGGGCGGTATGCAAATAGTGCTAACGTGCGGATGATTTAATACCAAAAATAAAATATTAGAATGGAATCCATTGTCATTAAAATTAAACAATTCTATGAATGTGTTTCTATACTAATAATGACGTGTAGTAGCCAAGATAATTCGATAACCTTATGTAATAGTTTATGATTTGAACTGTTTTTAATTGAAATGATTATCGTTGAAATAATGCTTTTCGTGATGGCGATCTTGTAGATAGAATTATTTTTAGAGGTTCCTATTTTTTCTCTCGCACTTAACGCGCGTTGTTATAATATTTAAATAATGTGTAACACGTGGTGGCGTTTTATTTTTCCTTGTTTACCTGAAATTTACTTCACAGCAACTTTCTGAATAACTCGACGGATGTAAAAATGAGCGATGTACCGTATCAGTCAATAGCGCTTTACGAAAAACCAGAACCTTGGCACTCCTCCCCTGGAGTACATAATATTAAGTTGACGCCTCTTTTTATTATTGTTTTTTCTGGTGTTTTACTGCTCTTTGCCGTTGCTGTCGCAACATCATCCTACTTTTTAAAGCAGGCGGAGTTGTCATTAAATGAATCAACTCTGGAACTGAATGTTCGGATGGAGTTAGTTGATAGCGCTAACCATATGCGTGCGGCGCGTATGAATTTGCTGCATGCCGTGAACCATTTACATAATGGTCTTACTGACAATTACAACGCCAGCATGAAAGCCGCAGAAGAACGGTTGGTGATGTCGCAGCAAATGTTTAACGGATATCAAAATAGAGCGGCCCGTTCTGATGTTGAACTCGCCCGTGATAATGAGCTAAAGGCGCGTTATAGCGATTATGTTGAACGGGGTACTAAGCCCATGTTTGACATAGCGAAAAAAGGCAATGTTGAGGAACTCAATGCGTTTGAGTCGACGACCATGTCTAAATTGGATGATGAGTATGATGTACCGCTGAAAGCGTCTTACCTTTATCGGGTTGATATGGCCAAAAACATTAATTTGACGGCTGAAAGACACTCAACGCTGGGATACACGCTCATGACGGGCGCATTTATTCTTGCCATCGTGTTAACAGGTATGACGTTCTTATTAATTCGCCGAGTTATTATTAACCCAATTCAGTATTGGGTATCGCGTATACAGGCGATCGCGCAGGGAGACTTGACGCGCGCGCGTGTAGATGTGGGGAGAAATGAAATCGGCATTTTGGGGGACAATATCCAGCAAATGCAGGATTCACTCTCAGAGACAGTAGGCTCGGTGCGCGATAGTGCGGAGTCGATTCACAGTAGTTCGACGAAAATCGCTGCCGGCAATACAGATTTGTCCGCACGAACAGAGCAGCAGGCCGCGGCGCTGGCAGAAACGGCTGCCAGTATGGAACAGCTCACGGCGGCGGTGAAACAAAATACCGATAATGCGCATCATGCCAGTAAGGCAGCGACGGATACGTCATCTAAAGCGGTGAACGGTGGCGGCATTGTGGAACAGGTTGTCGGTTCTATGGATGACATTGCCAAGAGTTCAGGCAAAATTTCTGAGATTATCTCGCTCATCAATGGGATTGCATTTCAGACCAATATTCTGGCGCTGAATGCGGCAGTAGAAGCTGCCCGTGCGGGTGAGCAGGGCAAAGGATTCGCGGTAGTTGCAGGAGAAGTGCGTAATCTGGCACAGCGCTCTGCTAACGCAGCAACGGAGATTGCCGCATTGATTAAAGAATCTGAAGCCAGAGTGACGGAGGGAACGACGCTGGCCTCTGAAGCGGGTAAAGCGATGGCTGAGATTGTCGCCGAAATTAATAACGTCACCCGAATCATGAATGAGATTGCGCTGGCTTCCGATGAGCAAAGCAGCGGCATCAATCAGGTGTCGTTAGCGATATCAGAAATGGATCGGGTCACGCAACAAAATGCGACGCTGGTGTTGGAAGCCTCCTCGTCTGCCGCATCGCTGGAGCAGCAGGCTGAGCTGTTAAATCTTGGGGTATCCCGGTTTCACCTGATGTAATCCCGTTGGTAAAAAAGCCAGAGCGGTAAAAAGCAGAGATGTATCATTGAACGCCGGCGGCTTGTGTCGCTGGCTTTTTTTTCGACGTTTTTTCCAGCATGGGATGTTAATCCGCTTCTGATAGAATCAATGAAACAGGTACACTGTTTCTGGATGATGAAGCTTCGCTATTGCTTCTCTGCCAGAGCAATTTTGTACAAACGATAAGAGGATTGATGCGTGCATAAAAAGCCGGTTGCGCAAGAGCAGACAAACTTCAGGCACCTTGACGCACTCGGCGGTCTGGATATGTTGCAGGCGCAGTACTACCAGCAGCGTTTTCCTCGTCATGTTCATGATACCTATTGCATCAGCGTGATTGAACAGGGTGCTCAACGCTTTTATCGTTCAGGTGCAGAGCACGTTGCGCCGAAAGGCGACATCATCCTGGTGAATGCGGACGATGTGCATACGGGAAGTTCTGAGGTAGAAACCGGCTGGGCCTATCGAGCCATTTATCCTCATCCCGATCTTTTTCGTTCGATTAATCAGGATATTCACCGCTCAAAGGACGCCATTCCGTGGTTTCCTGATGCTGTTGTTCACGACCCCGGGCTGGCGGATCAGTTACTGATGACGTTCAATATGCTTGCTCAGCCGGGCAATATGCTATTGAAAGAAACGCTGCTGCTGTCTTCATTAACCTGGTTGACGATGCGCTATAGCAAGACTCGCCTGACGCCACAGATGCTTCCCATTGCGACTCAAAACATATTGAATGTTAAAGCCTTTATGGACAGCTATCCTGAGAGAGAACTGGCTCTTGTTGAACTGGCAGAACTCGCTGAACTGAGTGTGTGGCACTTCTTACGGCAGTTTAAAGCGGTTGTTGGTATTACACCTCACGCTTACTTGATTCAAGCGCGTCTGCGCAAGGCGAAAGGCCTATTGCGTAAAGGCAATACTATTCTTGATGTGTCGGTGCAGTGTGGGTTTACCGACCAGAGTCACTTCCATCGTCATTTCAAAAATTCGTTGGGGCTGACGCCAGGCGAGTTTGCTAAAGGCAACGCATAACCCGTCATACCTCAAGTTGCCTGTGCGTTGTTCAAAACGTTAACGTTTTGTCCTGAAACTCGAATTATTTAGGGTATTAATAGGCTCGTTCTCGATTCTGAGGCGCAGCAACTTTATCCAATACTATTAAAAAGCGTTTTGTTAATTTCCCGCTATCGATTTATTTATGGTAGTGCAATGTTATATGGAAAACACCGTAACGCGTTCATCGTCGGCAGCTAAAGACACGGTTAGCCCGTGGAAGCACTTTATGACTGGCGTGGTTGAAATGCTTCCTCTCTGTTTATCGGTTGTGCCCTGGGGGATTCTTGCTGGCTCGATGGCTATCCAATCGGGATTATCTGTCGGACAAAGTATCGGGATGTCCGCCATTATTTTCGCGGGAGCGGCGCAATTAGTCTCGTTAGGGTTGCTCATGTCTGGGGCGAATGTCGCGACGCTATTAATCTCCGTTTTCTTTATCACCGCACAGCACTTGATATATGGCCTGACGTTGCGAGAATACGTTTCAACCTTGAAATTAAGAAAACGGCTACCTATTGGGTTTTTATTATCAGATGAGCTTTTTGCGCTCAGTGAAAAGAAAGATAGAAAGAACAATGTCAGCGCCAGTTATTTAATCGGTGCAGGTGTCACGTTTTATATTTTTTGGAATATCTTTAGCATTCTTGGCGTGCTCATGGCGTCTGCAGTGCCTGACTTAGATAAGTACCACCTTGATTACTCTATCGTTGCTACGTTCATCACCATCGTTGTGCCGATGATCAAGACGATCAGTACTTTCTCTGGCGTTTTGTTCTCTCTGCTGCTGTCTATGTTATTGACCTATTTCAAGATAGAAGGTGCCATCGCGATTGCCGGTGTCGGTGGTATGTTTTTCTCGGTGTTCATCGCATCTATGCTTAAGGAAGAAAAATGAGTTGGTTATTGATATTCGTTCTGTCGGGGATCGTGTTTTTTAATCGCTATATCTTTCTTGAGCCTGCTGTTCCGGTAAAAATCCCTGTTTTACTCCATCGTGCTTTAAAGTATTCCGCACCCTGTTTACTCACTGCGATTTGTGGGCCGATTATTTTAATGGAACATGGCGTTATTCGCGCCTTTCCTGATAATCCTTATTTCCTCGGCGCGATTGTGAGTGTCGTGATTTCATTTTTTATCAGAAATATTGTGATCGCAGTACTCCTGAGTATGCTGGCCTTTTATATGATTGCTGCCTTGCTTTAGCGCTTAATTTAAAAAAGAAAAAGCCCGCAAAAATGCGGGCTTCAGACTATCCGTAATCTCAAATCAGTTCAGAAACGCCGGCTGATTCTTTTCATACTCGGTAATCGACGCTTCGTGTTGCAGCGTCAGGCCGATGCTGTCTAACCCGTTGATCATGCAGTGACGGCGGAAGCTGTCGATTTCAAACGGATAGCGTTTGCTGCCCGCCTGAACAACCTGATTTTCTAGATCGACCGTGAAGTTAATTCCTTCCTGCCCGTCCACCAGCTTGAACAACTCGTCCACTTCTTCGTCGCTCAACTTTACTGGTAACAGTTGGTTGTTAAACGAGTTGCCATAGAAAATATCGGCGAAGCTTGGGGCGATAACGACGTTGAAGCCGTAATCGGTCAGCGCCCACGGTGCATGTTCACGGGAAGATCCACAGCCGAAGTTTTCCCGTGCCAGCAGGATACTCGCCCCTTTGTAGTGCGGTTTGTTCAGCACAAATTCAGGGTTAGGCTGTTGACCGGCATCGTCCAGAAAGCGCCAGTCGTGGAACAAGTGTTGGCCGAAACCAGTGCGCGTCACCTTTTGCAGAAACTGCTTGGGAATGATGGCGTCGGTGTCGACGTTAGCGGCATCCAGAGGAACCACCAGACCAGTGTGTTGGGTAAATTTAGCCATGTCGGTTTCTCTCTTAATTCAACTCGCGGACGTCGGCAAAGCGACCTGTCACCGCCGCAGCCGCAGCCATTGCCGGGCTGACCAGATGGGTGCGTCCAGCGCGCCCCTGACGGCCTTCAAAGTTACGGTTGCTGGTTGATGCACAACGCTCGCCGGGGTTCAGGCGGTCATTGTTCATCGCCAGACACATGGAGCAGCCCGGTAAGCGCCACTCAAAACCAGCTTCGATGAACACTTTATCCAGCCCTTCCAGCTCCGCCATGGTTTTTACCGGGCCGGAGCCGGGTACGACGATAGCCTGAACGCCTGCGGCAACTTTACGCCCTTTGGCGATTTCTGCCGCCGCGCGCAAATCTTCGATACGTGAATTAGTGCAGGAACCAATGAAGACTTTATCGATCTTCACGTCGGTCAGTTTAATGCCGGGTTGCAGATCCATATAGGCCAGAGCTTTGGCGGCAGAGGCGCGTTCTACCGGATCGCTGAAAGAATCAGGGCTAGGGATTTCCTGATTAACGGCGATAACCTGACCGGGGTTGGTGCCCCAGGTGACCTGTGGTGCAATTTGCGCGGCGTCCAGCGTGACGATAGTGTCGAACTGCGCGTCATCATCGGATTTCAACGTGCTCCAGTATGCAACGGCGGCATCCCAGTTGGCGTCTTTCGGGGCAAACTGACGACCTTTCAGGTAATTGAAAGTGGTTTCATCCGGTGCAACCAGACCGGCCTTCGCGCCCATCTCAATGGCCATGTTGCACAGCGTCATTCGGCCTTCCATGCTCAGCGCACGAATGGCTTTACCGCAGAACTCAACCACATGACCGGTGCCACCTGCGCTACCGGTTTTCCCGATGATCGCCAGCACGATGTCTTTCGCGGTGATGCCGTGTGCAGCATCACCGGTGACTTCAATCTTCATGGTTTTGGCGCGCCCCTGTTTCAGGGTTTGCGTCGCCAGCACATGTTCCACTTCCGACGTACCGATGCCGAAGGCCAGTGAGCCAAACGCGCCATGTGTTGCGGTGTGTGAGTCACCGCAAACGATGGTCATACCCGGCAGTGTCATCCCTTGTTCAGGGCCGATAACGTGAACGATGCCTTGATACGGGTGGTTCAGGTCATACAGTTGAACGCCAAATTCCGCACAGTTCTTGATTAGCTCCTGCATCTGAATGCGAGCCATCTCGCCACTGGCGTTGATGTCTTTGGTCTGCGTGGACACGTTGTGGTCCATGGTCGCGAAGGTTTTCCCCGGTTGACGAACCTTGCGGCCCATCGCGCGCAGGCCGTCGAATGCCTGCGGAGAAGTCACTTCATGCACCAGATGCCTATCGATATACAGCAGCGGTGTTTCGTTCGGCGCTTCATGAACGATGTGCGCGTCGAACAATTTTTGATATAACGTCTTACCCATGGTTATGCCCCTTGCGCCACGAAACGCGCAATAACGTCGCCCATTTCACTGGTACCGATCGCGTTGCTGGCGCTTGCCAGATCGGCGGTGCGGTAGCCTTCAGCCAGCGCAGTATTGACGGCTTTTTCGATTGCCTCTGCGGCATCATCCGCCCCCAGGCTGTAACGCAGCAGCAGCGCCAGTGACAAAATCTGTGCAATCGGGTTGGCAATGTCTTTACCCGCGATATCCGGTGCGGAACCGCCAGCTGGCTCGTACAGGCCGAAGCCTTGTTCGTTCAGGCTTGCGGAAGGCAGCATGCCCATTGAACCGGTAATCATAGCGCACTCGTCGGACAGAATGTCACCGAACAGGTTAGAACACAGCATCACGTCAAACTGAGACGGATCTTTAATTAATTGCATCGTCGCGTTATCGATATACAGATGAGACAGTTTTACATCTGGATAGGCTTTAGCGACTTCCGTGACGATCTCGCGCCACAGAATGGAGCTTTGCAGCACGTTGGCTTTATCGATGGAGGTCACGATGCTGCGACGTTTACGTGCGGATTCAAACGCGATGTGCGCGATGCGTTCAATCTCGAAACGGTGATACACCTCGGTATCGAAAGCGCGCTCATATTGACCGCTACCTTCACGGCCCTTCGGCTGACCGAAGTAGATTCCGCCCGTCAGCTCGCGGACGCACAGGATATCAAAGCCTTTTGCGGCGATGTCGCTACGCAGCGGGCAAAATGCTTCCAGCCCCTGATAAAGACGCGCAGGACGCAGGTTGCTAAACAATTTGAAGTGCTTACGCAGAGGCAGTAACGCACCGCGCTCTGGCTGCTCTGCTGGTGGCAAATGTTCCCATTTCGGGCCGCCAACGGAACCGAACAGGATCGCATCGGCCTGCTCACAGCCTGCGACGGTCGCTTGCGGCAACGGTGTGCCCTGACGGTCAATGGCGATACCGCCAACGTCGTATTCGCTGGTGGTAATGCGAATGCCAAAACGCTGACGTACCGCATCCAGTACTTTATGGGCCTGTGCCATTACTTCTGGGCCAATGCCGTCTCCGGGTAAAACGGCGATATGGTAGCTCTTTGTCATCACACTGTTTCCTGACTGTTTTGTTGTTTGCTATCGTTTTGTTGTTGGTTATTGTGCTGCAGGCGCTGAATTTCTTTTTCTACCTGCTGAGCACGTTTGATGTTGTTTAATACATTTACCATTGCCTGTGCGGAAGATTCAACGATATCCGTTGCCAGACCGACGCCATGGAAACGACGTCCCTGGTAATCCGCGACGATATCAACCTGGCCCAGCGCATCGCGCCCCTGACCTTTGGCCGTCAGTTGGTATTTGACCAGCGAAACCTGATAACCCGTGATGCGGTTGATTGCCTGATAAACGGCATCCACTGGGCCATTACCCGTCGCCGCTTCTGACTGCGTTTCTTCGCCGCAGATCAGTTTGACTGAGGCCGTTGCCATTACGCTGGAACCAGACTGAACGCTGAAGTAATCCAGATGGTAGAACTCAGGCTCTTCCTGCTGGCGGCTGATAAAGGCCAGCGCTTCCAGATCGTAATCAAATACCTGACCTTTTTTATCCGCCAGTTTCAGGAAGGCAGAGTACAGATCGTCCAAATTGTAATCGCTGTCCTGATAGCCCATCTCTTCCATACGGTGTTTCACCGCCGCACGACCAGAGCGGGAAGTCAGGTTCAACTGCACTTCTTTCAGACCGATGGATTCCGGCGTCATAATTTCGTAGTTTTCACGATTCTTCAGCACGCCATCCTGATGAATACCAGAAGAGTGGGCGAAAGCGTTGGCACCCACGACCGCTTTGTTGGCAGGGATAGGCATGTTGCAAATCTGGCTGACCAGTTGGCTGGTGCGGTAGATTTCCTGATGGTTGATGTTGGTATGGACATTCAAGATGTCATGACGGGTTTTTATCGCCATGATCACTTCTTCCAGTGAACAGTTACCAGCACGTTCACCGATACCGTTCAATGTGCCTTCTACCTGACGCGCACCTGCGTGAACCGCTGCCATTGCGTTGCCGACGGCCAAGCCCAGATCGTCGTGAGTGTGAACAGAAATGATGGCTTTATCGATATTGGGAACATGTTGGTACAGCGAGGCGATGATATTACCGAACTCATGGGGCATGGTGTAGCCGACGGTGTCCGGGATATTAATGGTGCGAGCTCCGGCATTGATTGCGGCCTCAACCACGCGACACAGATCTGGAATGGGGGTCCGACCCGCATCTTCGCAGGAGAATTCAACGTCGTCTGTGTAGTTACGCGCGCGTTTGATCATGTAAATGGCGCGTTCAATGACTTCGTCCAACGTGCTGCGCAGCTTGGTAGCGATGTGCATCGGTGAGGTGGCAATAAAGGTGTGGATACGGAAGGCTTCTGCGACACGCAGTGCTTCTGCAGCGACATCGATATCCTTTTCGACGCAGCGAGTCAGACCGCACACACGACTATTTTTGATGTTGCGGGCAATCGTCTGAACGGATTCAAAGTCACCGGGAGATGATACGGGAAAGCCAACCTCCATGACATCAACGCCCATACGCTCCAGCGCGAAGGCAATTTGCAGCTTTTCTTTTACACTCAAACTCGCCTGTAAAGCCTGTTCGCCATCGCGTAATGTGGTATCAAAAATAATGACTTGCTCGCTCATCGGTTTAGTTCCTTGTCGTATCTATTTGTACTTAGCGCTCGGCGAGTAAAAAAAAACCCGCGCATCAGCGCGGGTTTTTGTATCGTGTGGCGAGAAACTTAGTTCTGAACTCTGCCCACAAACCTACCGCGCAAGAAGGATGCGTTTAGTAGTAGGCTTAGTAGGACAGTAAACTTGAACATAGTATCGTGTCTCGTCATCTAAAATTCGGTGTTGCATTATTGGTACGCGATTATCAGGGTTATGTCAACTTTTGATTGGTGTGACGTGCGTCAAGTAAACCAGCGATAGCCAACGGCGAATGAACGAAAGATCGTTGCGGTTTTGAACAATGACGGTAGACTGCACGCCAAATAATGTACAGCTGTACGCTGAAACGCTGTCAAATTCATTCCCCTTAGAAATTCTTTTACAGATGAATAATCATTTACAGCCATACCATGTGGTTCACCGGGTTCAAGATCAGATCAATCACTGCGCAGGTCGCATTACCTTGCGCGAGTGGACGCCTGCGGGCGAACAGCAGCTCACCTGGACTCAGGCCGGGCAGCGCATCCAACGCATTGCCAGTGGGTTATTGGCGCTAGGGCTGGATGTTCAGGAACGGGTCGCGATTTTCTCTCATAACTCAATGAATTGGTCGCTCGCCGATCTGGCACTGCTGCACCTACGTGCGATCAGCGTGCCAATCTATGCCACGAATACGACAGCGCAGGCGGCATTCATCATCAATGATGCCGATATCCGCACGATATTCGTCGGTGGTCAGGAACAGTTGGATGCACTGCTAGCGCTACGCGATACCTGCCCACAACTGCGAAATATCATCGTGATGGATAAAGACGTCAATCTGCGTGGTAGCGATATTGTGCAATCGCTGCATGAGTTTGAAGCGCAGGCCGTAGACGATTTTTGGCGTGATGAATGGCAGACGCGCATCGACAGCCGCGATCTCAACGATCTGTTTACGCTGATTTATACCTCTGGCACCACCGGTGAGCCGAAAGGCGTCATGCTGGATTACACCAACATGGCGATGCAGCTTAAGCTACACGACGATCGCTTAAGCATGTCCGCAAATGATGTCTCACTCTGCTTCTTGCCGCTTTCCCATGTCTTCGAGCGCGCCTGGAGTTTCGTTGTTATGCACTGTGGCGCACAGAACGTGTACCTCAGCGATACGAATTTAGTGCGCGGCGCGATGCAGGCGGTGAAACCTACTGTGATGTGCGCCGTACCGCGTTTTTATGAGAAAGTTTACAGCGCAATCCATGAAAAAGTGGCTCAGGCTCCTTGGTATCGCCAGCGGTTATTCAACTGGGCTGTTGCGCAGGGGCAACGCGCTTTTCTGGCTAGCCATACGACGAAGAAGGGCGGACTTTTGCGCCGCGTCATGCATCACTATGCTGACCGACTGGTGCTAGGAAAACTGCGCCAGCTTCTGGGGGGCGAGATCCGCTTCATGCCCGCTGCGGGCGCACGACTGGATGACAATATCATTCTGTTTTTCCGGTCGATCGGGATTCGCATTATCTATGGTTACGGCATGACCGAAACCTGTGCGACGATTTCCTGCTGGGAAGAAGGCCGACTCCGCTTGGGCTCTATTGGTACGCCGTTACCGGGTATTGAGGTTCGCATTGGCGAGGAAAAAGAGATCCAGGTGCGTGGCGCAACCATCATGCGGGGTTATTTCCATCGTCCGCAGGAAACCGCAGAAACCTTTACCGAAGACGGCTGGTTGAAAACCGGCGATGCGGGAGAGTTGGATGCCAACGGTAACCTGTTTATTACAGAACGGTTGAAGGATCTGATGAAAACCTCAGGCGGTAAATATATCGCACCGCAGCATCTGGAAGGCACGCTGGGGCAGGATCGTTTCATCGAACAGGTTGCCATTATCGCGGACACGCGTAAGTACGTGTCTGCACTGATCGTTCCGTGTTTCGAAGCGCTGGAAGAATACGCTCACTCCATCAACTTGAAGTACCACGATCGTCTGGAGTTGCTGCGCCACAGCCATATCATTGAATTGTTCGAGCAGCGCCTGCGGGAAATGCAGAAAGAGCTTTCCCGCGTTGAGCAGGTGAAGAAATTCACGTTATTGCCTGTGCCGTTTTCGATGGCAGAAGGGGAGTTGACTCCAACGCTCAAGCTACGTAGGAAGATCATCAACCAGCGTTATCAGTTGGAAATTGATGCGATGTACGTAGAGTCTTGATGATGTCGTAGGCCGAGAAGCTCGTTTCCTGAAAAGAAATGTGGTTTTTCGGCCTCAAGATTTCATTCTGTAATTTATGGCCTTTATGGACGATCTCTCAGGTCTGAAGGTTCCCTGTTAGTATTTTATCTCAGTTCCTTTTTCCCTCACGTTCGATTCCCCCTAGTCCCGATTAAGGGCGGTGGTTTTTTGCCGTTTGTCTGCGTCATAATCTGGCGTTATGTTAATGGGTTATCAGTAATCCCTATAATATTTCGTATTCTTGTACTAAAAGTTAACAGTATTAACACAACATGAGCGCGGGGATTTCCCCCCGGTCAATACAGAGGCGGATTCCGCTTTCTGAACAAAAGAGGCAGATCCATGGAGATGTTGTCAGGCGCCGAAATGGTGGTCCGATCGTTGATCGATCAGGGCGTAAAACATGTGTTCGGTTATCCGGGCGGTGCGGTGCTGGATATTTACGATGCCCTGCATACGGTTGGCGGTATCGAGCATATTTTGGTGCGGCATGAGCAAGGTGCGGTACATATGGCTGATGGCTATGCGCGTGCGACGGGTGAGGTTGGCGTCGTGCTGGTCACTTCCGGTCCCGGTGCGACAAACGCCATCACGGGTATCGCCACTGCGTATATGGACTCCATTCCTATGGTGGTGTTGTCCGGTCAGGTTGCCACCTCGCTGATTGGCTATGATTCCTTTCAGGAGTGCGACACGGTGGGAATTTCCCGCCCTATCGTGAAACACAGTTTTCTGGTCAAGAAAGCTGAAGATGTCCCGACGATCCTGAAAAAAGCATTTTATCTGGCATCGACCGGACGTCCGGGACCTGTGGTCGTCGATCTGCCGAAAGACATTATGAATCCGGCGAATAAACTGCCGTACGTTTATCCCGAAAGCGTCAGCATGCGTTCCTATAGCCCAACGGTTCAAGGACACAAAGGTCAGATTCGCCGCGCGCTGCAAACCCTGCTAGCGGCAGAAAAACCGATTATCTACAGCGGTGGTGGCGTGATTAACGCAGAGTGCCACGAAGAGCTGCTGACACTGGCGGAAAAACTTAACCTGCCAGTGACAACCTCCCTGATGGGGCTGGGGGGCTTCCCAGGAACGCACCGTCAATGCCTCGGTATGCTGGGGATGCACGGAACGTATGAAGCCAACATGGCTATGCATAACGCCGATGTGATTTTTGCAGTAGGGGTGCGCTTCGACGACCGTACGACGAATAATTTGGCGAAGTACTGCCCGAATGCGACGGTGTTGCATATCGATATCGATCCTGCGTCGATTTCCAAAACGGTAAACGCTGATATCCCGATTGTTGGCGATGCCAAACAGGTGCTAAGCCTGATGCTGGAGTTGCTGGCACAGGATGGCGCACCGCAGCAGTTTGATGCGCTACGCGACTGGTGGCAGGGTATCGAACAGTGGCGTGGGCGTCACTGCCTGAAATACAACACCGAAAGCGACAAGATTAAACCGCAGGCAGTGATTGAAACGCTGCATCGGCTGACCGAAGGTAAAGCCTATGTGGCATCGGATGTTGGCCAACACCAGATGTTTGCTGCGCTGTATTATCCTTTTGATTTACCGCGCCGTTGGGTGAATTCCGGTGGCTTGGGCACGATGGGCTTTGGCTTGCCTGCGGCATTGGGCATCAAGCTTGCGCTGCCGAAAGAAACGGTTATTTGTGTAACGGGTGATGGCAGCATTCAGATGAATATTCAGGAGCTTTCTACGGCACTGCAATATGATCTGCCGGTTGTTGTGATCAACCTGAACAACCGTTTCCTCGGCATGGTGAAGCAGTGGCAGGACATGATTTATTCTGGCCGCCATTCCAGTTCTTATATGGAATCATTGCCGGATTTCGTCAAGCTGGCTGAAGCGTATGGTCACGTCGGGATTTCTATCGATACGCCGGACGAACTGGAAAGTAAGCTGTTGCAAGCACTGGCGCAGAAAGATCGTCTGGTGTTTGTTGATATCAACATCGATAGCAGCGAGCATGTTTACCCCATGCAGATTCGCGGCGGGGCGATGGATGAAATGTGGTTGAGCAAAACGGAGAGGACCTGATCATGCGTCGGATTTTATCAGTATTACTTGAGAATGAATCAGGCGCTTTGTCCCGTGTTGTCGGCCTGTTTTCTCAGCGTGGTTACAACATCGAAAGCCTGACAGTAGCGCCAACCGAAGACCCTACGCTATCCCGTATGACGATTCAGACGGTAGGCGATGAGAAGGTGTTGGAGCAGATCGAAAAGCAACTGCACAAGCTGGTGGATGTCCTGCGCGTCAGTGAGTTGGGTCAGGGTGCGCACGTTGAGCGTGAGATCATGCTGGTGAAGCTACAGGCCACAGGCTATGGTCGTGAAGAAGTGAAACGTTGCGCCGATATTTTCCGCGGCCAGATTGTGGATGTCACTGCCTCGCTTTATACGGTACAGCTTGCTGGCACCAGCGATAAACTGGATGCGTTCCTCAGTGCCGTGCGTGAAGTGTCCGAAATTGTTGAAGTAGCGCGTTCTGGAATCGTCGGCGTATCGCGCGGCGATAAAATCATGCGTTAATCGACTTTTCGCTGCTTTTTCTTTTAAGAGGCCCGATATAATTGTATCGGGCCTTTTCATTGCCATTATTTTATATATACGCAATATATTCAGCGTAAAAGACGTCCATTATTGATGTGGCAGCTTGAAATATGTGGGTAACGTGATAAAAGCAGTTGCCGTGCAAAAGCTTCTGCTGTTAGATCTACGCCATATCCATGATGATTTTATGGTCATCATATTATTTTATTTAGCCGGCCTACTTATTTTCCGGCCTACTAAGGGGTTACCGTGAAACTGGATGAAATCGCGCGTCTTGCGGGTGTTTCACGCACGACAGCCAGCTATGTCATTAACGGGAAAGCTAAACAATATCGCGTAAGCGATAAGACCGTTGAGAAAGTCATGGCTGTCGTCAGGGAGCACAATTATCATCCCAACGCCGTCGCGGCTGGATTACGTGCTGGACGCACACGTTCAATTGGCCTGGTTATTCCCGACCTGGAAAACACCAGCTATACGCGCATCGCTAATTATCTGGAACGTCAGGCCAGACAGCGCGGGTATCAGTTATTAATTGCGTGCTCCGAAGATCAGCCGGATAACGAGATGCGCTGTATTGAGCATCTGTTACAGCGTCAAGTTGATGCGATTATCGTTTCTACCGCGTTGCCACCTGAGCACCCGTTTTATCAGCGTTGGATAAACGGCGGCCTGCCGATTATTGCGTTAGACAGGGCGTTAGATCGTGAGCACTTTACCAGTGTGGTCGGTGCCGACCTTGAAGATGCTGAAATGCTGGCGCAGGAATTAAGGAAAGTGCCTGCGAAATCGGTACTCTATCTTGGTGCTTTGCCTGAACTTTCTGTCAGTTTCCTGCGTGAGCAGGGGTTTCGTCAGGCATGGGCAGGCGATCCGCGTGAAGTGAATTATCTTTATTCCAATAGCTATGAGCGTGTGGCCTCTGCTGCCGCGTTTATGGATTATTTGCAAAATAATCCTATGCCAGAGGCATTATTCACCACCTCATTCCCGTTATTACAGGGTGTGATGGACGTTAATCTGAAGATTAACGGGCGTCTGCCGAATAATCTGGCTATCGCGACTTTTGGGGATAACGAACTGTTGGATTATCTGGAGTGCCCGGTATTGTCTGTCGCTCAGCGCCATCGTGAAGTTGCGGAGCGCGTACTGGAGTTGGTGCTGGCTAGTTTGGATGAACCGAAAAGGCCGAAGCCTGGCTTGAATCGTATCCGGCGTAATCTGTATCGCCGTGGCTCACTGAGCCGTATGTAATCTCTATCTGCATTTTTGCGCCATAGATTGCTATGGCGTCTCTTCTTTATCCGATCTCAATTCATTTTTATGGCAATGCGACTCGGAATAGCCGACGGCAATATTCCAGAAAATAACCATACGTTACGCCCATCACCATTGATATCACCAGGTTGCTAGTGACCGCGGTCAGAATTTGTGCCGGATTTGCCCCGATAGCCCAGAGAATCGCCGCATAAACAGGGGATTGAAAACTGACATACGCAAACAGATCGGCAACGCTGCGTATCAGGAAATGGTCACCACCGTGGCGTTTGGCCATATTCAACACGCGATCGCGATAAATCCCGTATGGCCAGGCAATCGCAATATTGACGGGGATAGATAGCAGGCGCGAAGACAGTGATTGCTCAAAGCTCATCCCGGAAAGCATGATTTCAATCGCCATGCCGATGATGAAACAGTAGACAACGAGTGCAAAGGTATCAGCGGTGGCGCTTCGCAATCGTGACGTAGGGGAAAACATACCTAGGTGCTCCATTATTAGGGCGGATAAACTGGTTAGGTTTATTTGTGTGGTTTTTTGTCATGCCTTATCTTATTTGCGTAGTTTACATCACTGAATGATTGGCTTAATACTAGGTAAAAATATTTATTTTTGAGTGTTTTTTATACTTTCCCGCTACTTTATTTCTATCCGACAAATTTCTCGTTTTTTTATCGCGGCAATGAATTTAAAATTTTTAAAAACAATGACTTGTATTTTTTAGGGCGAGCGGCGTTTCTGCGAGGATTTAATTGTGTTTAAGCATTAAAGGAAGTGAGGAAATGACCGATAAAACAGGGCTGCTTCTGATGTCCCTTTTTGAGGTTTCTCTGGAAAGGTGGGATGTACAATTTATTCGGCATGTTTCCTGAATCTGCTTTTCTTTTCAGAAAGCCGGATTTGTCGTTGAGAGTACTTAACGCAAAGTAAATTGGCTGGTTAAGATAAAATTAACGATGTTGATGTTAAAAATGTGACATTGAGCAAATGTTAACAGCTACGGTATGATTCTGCGTGCTCACTCAGGCCTTGGTATTCAAGGTGTTCGGCCGAATGAGACTATTCTGAAAGCTTTCATCTTTAGTATCAGCTTGTGACAATAAAAATAATCGAGATACCGGAGTTGGTCGCTATATGTTTGCAATGATCCCGTTTCGCTATAAATTTCTCTTAAATTATCATGACGTTAATCTTTGTTAATTCTGACTCCTTATTCCTTTTACCTCTATATCTGCCCCAATTCATTCAGGAATAATCCCAAAGCGCGTCCGCTCTGGCTTGACAAGGTTTTCATACCCTCCGTACACTCTTAAAGGTGGGATTTTGTGGGGTAAAGTGGTGAAAAAGGTTATGGAGGGGTAACTCAGGTATGTTTCGTGGGGCTACGCTGGTTAACCTCGACAGTAAAGGGCGCCTTGCCGTGCCTACCCGATACCGGGAAATGCTGAACGGGGAATCGCAAGGTCAAATGGTTTGCACCATTGACCTGCATCAGCCATGCCTACTGCTTTATCCCCTACCTGAATGGGAAATTATTGAACAAAAACTGTCTCGTTTGTCGAGCATGAACCCCGCTGAACGTCGCGTTCAGCGTTTGTTGTTGGGGCATGCCAGCGAGTGCCAAATGGATAGTGCAGGACGTTTGTTGATTGCGAATACGCTAAGGCAGCATGCGGACCTTAAAAAAGAAGTGATGCTAGTCGGACAGTTCAACAAGTTTGAACTGTGGGATGAACAGACTTGGTATCAACAGGTCAAGGATGATATTGACGCTGAACAATCGACTCAGGAACCCTTATCTGGGCGGTTGCAGGACCTATCGCTATAGTCATGCTGGAAAATTATAAACATACCACCGTCCTGTTGGATGAGGCAGTAAATGGCCTGAACATTCGCAGCGGCGGCATATACATCGACGGCACATTTGGCCGTGGTGGTCACTCTCGTCTGATTCTTTCCCAACTGGGGCCGGAAGGGCGTCTGTTAGCTATCGATCGCGATCCTCAAGCCATTGAAGCCGCCAAGGCGATTGACGATCCTCGTTTCTCTATTATTCACGGACCGTTTTCCGCCATGGCGGATTATGTCGCAGAACTCGGGCTTACCGGACAGATCGATGGCGTTCTGCTCGATCTTGGCGTTTCCTCCCCGCAGCTTGATGACCCTGAGCGTGGGTTCTCATTTATGCGTGATGGCCCGCTGGATATGCGTATGGACCCGACGCGCGGTTCGTCCGCTGCTGAATGGCTGATGAAAGCGGAAGCTGACGACATTGTCTGGGTTTTGAAAACGTTCGGCGAAGAGCGCTTTGCCAAACGTATTGCCCGCGCCATTGTAGAACGCAATCGTACTGAGCCGATGACGCGGACAAAAGAGCTGGCCGCGTTGATCGCTGCTGCTAGTCCGGTTAGAGAAAAGCACAAACACCCAGCAACGCGTAGTTTTCAGGCGATTCGTATTTATATCAATAGCGAATTAGAAGAGATCGAGCGTGCGTTAGAAGGTGCACTGAGCGTACTGGCTCCGCAGGGGCGTCTGTCGGTGATCAGCTTCCACTCGTTAGAAGATCGGATTGTAAAACGGTTTATTCGGCATCAAAGCCGTGGGCCACAGGTGCCAGCTGGCTTGCCGTTAACGGAAGAGCAGTTGCGCAGCCAAGGCGGGCAGACGTTAAAACCTGTTGGAAAGAAACTGATGCCTTCGGAAGAAGAAGTGGCAGAAAACCCACGCGCGCGCAGTTCCGTGCTGCGGTTCGCTGAGAGATTGCCTGCATGATCGGTAACGAGCGGCATACTCTGGTCGGCGTCATCGGTGAGGATCTGCTGCGTAATGCAAAGCTCCCAGTGTTGCTGATGGTTGCTGTGCTGGTTTCTGCGGTCTTTGTGGTAACGACGGCGCACCGCACGCGCTTACTGACAGCAGAACGCGAACAGCTTCTGCTGGAGCGTGATGCGTTGGATATTGAATGGCGAAATCTGATCCTAGAGGAAAACTCGCTAGGGGATCACAGCCGCGTTGAGCGGATCGCGACGGAAAAACTGCAAATGGGGCATGTTGATCCGTCACAGGAAAATATTGTGGTTAAGCAATGAACTAAATAGGCAACCAGCTAAGCATGAAAGCAGCCCGTACAGGAAAGTTAAAGCGCCAAGAAGATCAAGCCAGCTTTGTTAGCTGGCGTTTTGCGTTGCTTTGCGGCTGTATCCTGCTTGCGATGGCTGGTTTAATGGCTCGCGCGGCTTATCTTCAGGTCATCAACCCAGACAGACTGGTGCGCGAAGGCGATATGCGCTCTCTGCGCGTGCAGGAAGTGCCAACGGCGCGCGGTATGATAAGCGATCGCGCCGGACGACCTTTGGCCGTCAGCGTGCCAGTGAATGCCGTCTGGGCTGACCCAAAAGAAGTCAACGAACGTGGTGGCATTACTCTGGATACACGCTGGAAAGCACTTTCCGATGCGCTTGATATCCCGTTAGATCAGTTGTCAACCAAGATCAATGCTAACCCTAAAGGGCGCTTTGTTTATCTGGCGCGTCAGGTGAACCCGGCTATTGGCGAATACATTCATAAGTTGAAATTACCGGGCATTAATCTGCGGCAGGAGTCTCGCCGGTATTATCCTTCTGGACAAGTGACCTCTCACCTTATCGGTTTCACTAACATTGATGGGCAAGGCATTGAAGGAGTTGAGAAAAGTTTTGATCGCTGGCTGACTGGGCAACCCGGTGAACGAACCGTGCGTAAAGACCGGTTTGGCCGCGTGATTGAAGATATCTCCTCCGTTGACAGTCAGGCTGCACATAATCTGGCACTCAGTATTGATGAGCGTTTGCAGGCGCTGGTTTACCGCGAACTCAATAACGCTGTTGCCTTTAACAAAGCTGAGTCAGGAACGGCCGTACTGGTTGATGTGAACACTGGCGAAGTGTTGGCAATGGCGAATAGCCCGTCTTATAACCCGAACAATCTGTCGGGTACGCCGCAAGACATTATGCGTAACCGCGCAATTACTGACATTTTCGAGCCCGGCTCTACCGTTAAACCGATGGTGGTGATGACGGCGCTGCAGCGCGGGGTTGTGAAAGAAAATAGTGTACTTAGCACCCTACCGTATTACGTCAATGGTCATGAGATCAAAGACGTGGCGCGTTATAGCGAATTGACGCTGACGGGCGTGCTTCAGAAATCGAGTAACGTTGGTGTGTCTAAGCTGGCGTTAGCGATGCCTTCCTCTGCGCTGGTAGATACTTACGCGCGCTTTGGATTAGGAAAAGCGACCAATTTGGGGCTGGTCGGAGAAAGCAGTGGCTTATACCCTCAAAAACAACGGTGGTCTGACATAGAGAGGGCCACCTTCTCTTTCGGCTACGGGCTGATGGTAACACCGTTACAGTTAGCGCGAGTCTACGCCACGATCGGCAGTTTCGGTATTTACCGTCCGCTGTCGATTACTCGAGTTGATCCACCTGTTCCTGGCGAGCGTGTCTTCCCTGAAGCGCTGGTGCGTTCCGTGGTGCACATGATGGAAAGCGTTGCGTTACCCGGCGGTGGCGGTACTAAAGCGGCCATCAAAGGTTATCGGATCGCGATTAAAACCGGTACAGCCAAGAAAGTTGGACCGGATGGCAAGTACATCAACAAATACATTGCCTACACGGCGGGCGTGGCTCCAGCCAGCAACCCGCGTTTTGCTCTGGTTGTCGTGATCAACGATCCGCAGGCAGGGAAGTATTACGGCGGCGCGGTTTCTGCGCCAATCTTTGGCGCCATTATGGGCGGCGTTCTGCGTACGATGAATATCGAACCGGATGCGTTGCCGACAGGCGACAAAAACGAGTTTGTAATTAATAGAGAAGAGGGATCAGGTGGCAGATCGTAATTTGCGCGATTTACTTGCGCCGTGGGTGCAAGACACTCCGGCGCGCGCGCTGCGGGAAATGACATTAGACAGCCGCGTTGCGGCTGCCGGGGATCTGTTTGTCGCGATTATCGGGCACAAAGCAGATGGACGGCGCTATATTCCGCAGGCAATTGCGCAAGGCGTAGCAGCGATTGTTGCCGAAGCAGAAGGTGAGGCTGCTGATGGCACCGTTCGCGAAATGCACGGTGTGCCAGTCGTGTATCTCAGCAATCTGAACCAGCGACTTTCCGCGTTGGCGGGCCGTTTTTATCAGCAGCCTGCGGAAAAGTTACAGCTAATTGGGGTAACGGGCACCAACGGGAAAACGACGACGACTCAGCTTCTGGCACAGTGGAGCCAGGCATTAGGCGAAACGAGTGCTGTGATGGGCACCGTCGGCAATGGCCTATTGGGCCGGGCGATTCCGACAGAGAATACGACAGGTTCCGCTGTCGATATTCAGCAAGTGTTAAGCCAACTGGTAGAACAAGGCGCGACGTTTGCCGCAATGGAAGTGTCTTCCCACGGTCTGGTACAAAACCGCGTGGCTGCGTTGCCGTTTGCCGCGGCGGTGTTCACCAATCTGAGCCGCGACCATCTTGATTACCACGGCGATATGGAAAGTTATGAAGCGGCCAAATGGGCGCTGTTTGCCGAGCATCGCGTGGGGCAGATGATTATCAACGCTGATGATGAGGTCGGGCTGCGTTGGTTGGCAAAGCTCCCGGACGCAGTTGCTGTGACGATGGAAAACAATTTGGTCCCCGGCTGCCGTGGGCGCTGGCTGAAAGCGACACAGATTGATTATCACGACAACGGCGCCACGATTGCATTTGATTCAAGCTGGGGACAGGGCGAAATTGAAAGCCGCCTGATGGGCGCGTTTAACGTCAGTAACATGCTGCTGGCGCTGTCAACGCTGCTGTCTCTTGGCTATCCGCTCGATAAATTGGTTATCGCCGGATCTCAACTGCAACCCGTATGTGGCCGTATGGAAGTTTTCCATGCTGAAGGAAAGCCAACGGTCGTTGTTGATTATGCTCACACGCCTGATGCATTGGAAAAAGCGCTTGAAGCCGCACGTTTGCACTGTCTGGGGAAACTCTGGTGCGTGTTTGGCTGTGGCGGCGATCGTGATAAAGGTAAGCGCCCACTTATGGGCGGCATCGCAGAACAACTGGCCGATCGCGTTGTGGTGACGGATGATAACCCACGTAGTGAAGAGCCTCAGGCCATTGTTGCCGATATTCTCTCCGGATTGCTGGATGCCGGACGAATTCAGGTGATTCACGGACGTGCTGAAGCGGTTACCAGTGCCATCATGCAGGCTCAGGAAAATGACGTGGTGCTGGTGGCGGGCAAAGGACACGAAGATTATCAACTCGTTGGTAATCAACGTCTTGATTATTCCGATCGCATCACCGTTGCCCGTCTGCTGGGGGTGATTGCATGATTCGCGTTTCCTTGCAGCAGCTTGCCACGGTGCTGAATGCGCAGTTGATTGGCGAAAACATTGATATTGAAGATGTTTCAACCGATACGCGCAAGCTATCGTCTGGTTGCTTATTTGTCGCGCTGAAAGGCGAAAAATTTGATGCACACGATTACGCTGCTGATGCGGTGAAAGGCGGTGCGGCGGCTCTTTTAGTCAGTAAGCGCTTACCTACTGATGTGCCTCAATTGCTGGTGAACGATACGCGTTTGGCGCTGGGCCAATTGGCGGCCTGGGTACGCCAGCAGTCAACGGCGCGTGTTGTTGCCTTGACAGGCTCATCCGGTAAAACCTCGGTTAAAGAGATGGTGGCGGCGATTCTGCGTCAGTGCGGTTCCGTGCTGTATACCGCGGGTAACTTCAATAACGACATCGGTGTGCCGTTAACGCTGCTGCGTTTGACGGCGGAACACCAGTTTGCGGTGATTGAGCTGGGGGCAAATCACATTGGTGAGATTGCCTATACCACCGATCTGGTGCGGCCGGAAAGTGCGCTGGTCAACAATCTGGCCGCCGCGCATCTGGAAGGTTTTGGTTCACTGGCTGGTGTGGCGCAGGCGAAAGGTGAGATTTTTTCTGGTTTGCCAGTAGACGGTGTAGCGATCGTGAATGCAGACAGTAACGATTTCCCGCACTGGCAGGCCGTGCTGAATCATAAAACGGTCTGGCGTTTCTCGCCGCAGGCTGCTGGCGACATTGATTTCTTTGCCAGCGATGTAGTCGTTTTAGCGCAAGGTACGCGTTTCACGCTGCACACGCCATTTGGCGAAATTCAGGTTCTGCTGCCTTTGCCTGGTCGTCATAACATCTCGAATGCACTGGCAGCGACTGCGCTGGCAATGTCCGTCGGAGCGACGCTGGAAGCCATTAAATCTGGATTATCCCAGCTTCAGGCGGTGCCCGGACGGCTGTTTCCGATTGCTTTGTCTGAAGGCAAGCTGCTGTTGGATGACAGCTACAACGCCAATGTGGGGTCGATGACGGCTGCCGCACAGGTACTGGCGGAAATGCCAGGCTACCGGGTTATGGTCGTCGGCGATATGGGCGAGCTGGGGGATGATGCTCCTGAGTGTCATCGTCAAGTGGGCGAAGCGGCGCGTGTTGCGGGTATCGATCGCGTATTGAGTGTAGGAACGTTGAGTGAATTGATCGGCATTGCCAGCGGCAATGGTGAGCATTTTCAGGATAAGGCTGCACTGGTTTCACGTTTGAAGGTGCTGATGTCAGAACATAACGTCATCAGCGTATTGGTTAAAGGCTCACGCAGTGCTGCGATGGAGCAGGTTGTACATGCATTACAGGAGAATGCTCAATGTTAGTATGGCTGGCCGAACATTTGGCCAAACTTTATACCGGTTTTAACGTCTTTTCTTATTTGACGTTCCGCGCCATTGTCAGCCTGCTGACCGCATTGGTTATTTCCTTATGGATGGGGCCACATATGATCGCCTGGCTGCAACGTTTGCAGATTGGGCAAGTAGTGCGTAACGAAGGGCCAGAATCACATTTCAGCAAGCGTGGAACCCCGACGATGGGGGGCGTGATGATTCTGGTGGCCATTATCGTTTCTGTTTTGATGTGGGCGAATCTGTCTAACCCGTATGTCTGGTGCGTACTTCTCGTGCTAGCAGGCTATGGCGCGGTCGGTTTTGTTGATGACTACCGCAAAGTGGTCCGCAAGGATACCAAGGGGTTGATTGCCCGCTGGAAATATTTCTGGCAGTCAGTAATTGCGCTGGTGGTGGCTTTCACCATGTATTCCATCGGTAAAGATACGCCAGCCACGCAGCTGGTTGTGCCGTTTTTCAAAGATGTGATGCCGCAATTGGGTCTGCTCTATGTTGCGTTGGCCTACTTTGTGATTGTCGGTACCAGTAATGCCGTAAACCTGACCGATGGTTTGGATGGATTGGCAATCATGCCGACCGTGTTTGTTGCTGCTGGTTTTGCGCTGGTGGCATGGGCAACAGGGAACATGAATTTTGCCGGCTATCTGCATATCCCGTATATCCGTCATGCCAGTGAGTTGGTGATCGTCTGTACTGCAATTGTTGGCGCGGGGCTTGGATTCCTGTGGTTTAACACCTATCCAGCGCAGGTGTTCATGGGTGACGTAGGTTCGCTGGCGCTGGGCGGCGCGCTGGGGACGATTGCGGTTCTGCTGCGTCAGGAATTTTTGTTAGTGATTATGGGCGGTGTGTTCGTGGTCGAAACGCTGTCGGTGATTTTACAAGTTGGGTCCTTTAAGTTGCGCGGGCAGCGGATTTTCCGCATGGCGCCAATTCATCATCATTATGAGCTTAAGGGCTGGCCGGAACCGCGCGTGATTGTGCGCTTCTGGATTATTTCGTTGATGCTGGTGCTGATTGGCCTGGCAACGCTGAAGGTACGATAAGACATGGTGGACTATCAGGGTAAAAAAGTCGTCATTATCGGGTTGGGTCTGACCGGGCTTTCCTGTGTTGATTTCTTTCTCGCGCGTGGTGTCGTACCGCGCGTGGTGGATACCCGTATCAGTCCGCCGGGTCTGGATAAACTGCCGGAGCAGGTAGAACGACATCTCGGTAGTCTGAATGAAGACTGGCTGATGAACGCCGATTTGATCGTCGCCAGCCCCGGTGTTGCGTTGGCGACGCCGATTCTGTGTGATGCCGCCGACGCTGGCATTGAAATTGTTGGTGATATCGAACTGTTCTGCCGTGAAGCTCAGGCACCGATTGTGGCGATTACCGGATCTAACGGTAAAAGCACGGTGACGACGCTGGTCGGTGAAATGGCGCGTGCCGCAGGCTGGCAGGTTGGCGTTGGTGGCAATATTGGCCTACCCGCGCTGCAACTGCTGGAACAACCTGCTCAGCTGTATGTACTGGAACTATCGAGTTTCCAACTGGAAACTACAACTAGCCTGCACGCTGCTGCGGCAACCATTCTGAATGTGACGGAAGATCACACTAACCGTTACCCGTTTGGTTTACAGCAATATCGGGCGGCGAAATTGCGTATTTATGAACACGCAGATTTGTGTGTTGTGAATGCTGACGATGCGCTGACGATGCCGATTCGCGGTGCGGATGCACGCTGCCGCAGTTTTGGTGTTGATGTTGGCGATTATCACCTTAACCGCCAGCAGGGAGAAACCTGGCTGCGAGTGGACGGTGAACGGGTGCTCAACACCCGTGAAATCAAGCTTGTCGGGCAGCACAATTATACGAACGCATTGGCGGCGCTGGCGCTGGCGGATGCAGTGAAGATTCCGCGCACGTCTGCGCTGACGGCGTTGACGTCATTTACCGGGCTGCCGCACCGTTTTCAAATGGCCTTTGAGCGAAACGGTGTGCGGTGGATCAATGATTCCAAAGCGACCAATGTGGGCAGCACTGAGGCTGCATTGAGCGGCTTGAGGGTAGAAGGTACTTTGCATCTGCTGTTAGGCGGTGACGGAAAATCTGCCGACTTCTCGCCGCTGGTGCCGTATTTACAGGGTGAGGGCATTCGCTTGTATTGCTTTGGTCGTGACGGGCAACAGTTGGCTGCGTTACGTCCAGAAATTGCCGAGCAGACAGAAACAATGGAACAAGCGATGCGCGTTATCGCCGAACGCATAAAGCCGGGCGATATGGTGCTGCTGTCGCCAGCCTGCGCCAGCCTGGATCAGTTTCGCAGTTTTGAACAGCGAGGCGATGAATTTGCTCGTCTGGCGGAGGAGCTAGGCTAATGCGGTTCTTCGGAATGGCGTTTATCGAACGCATCAAGAGCTGGGTTATGGGGACGCGCGAAAGCGATACGCTCAGCATCGTTCTGTACGATAGAACGCTGGTGTGGCTGACGCTTGGTCTGGCTGTGATTGGTTTTGTAATGGTTACGTCGGCTTCCATGCCTGTTGGGCAGCGTCTTGCCAGTGACCCGTTTTTGTTTGCGAAGCGCGATGCGATTTATTTGGGTTTGGCATTTGGCTTGTCGTTAATCACACTGCGTATCCCAATGGAGATATGGCAGCGCTACAGCCCAGTGCTGCTATTGCTTGCCATGGTCATGCTGCTGGTTGTACTTGCAGTGGGAAGCTCAGTCAACGGTGCATCCCGCTGGATTTCGCTGGGGCCATTGCGCATCCAGCCTGCGGAACTGTCAAAGCTGGCGCTGTTTTGCTACCTGTCTAGTTACATGGTGCGCAAGGTTGAAGAAGTCCGAAATAACTTCTGGGGCTTCTGCAAACCGATGGGCGTGATGGTCGTGTTGGCGGTGCTGTTACTGGCCCAGCCTGACCTCGGTACGGTGGTTGTGCTGTTTATTACCACCTTGGCGATGTTGTTTCTGGCCGGAGCCAAGATGTGGCAGTTTCTGGCGATCATTGGTTCCGGCGGGTTTGCCGTTGGCCTGCTGATTGTGGCTGAACCTTACCGTATGCGGCGTGTGACGTCTTTCTGGAACCCGTGGGAAGATCCGTTCGGCGACGGTTACCAGTTAACACAGTCTCTGATGGCGTTTGGGCGTGGTGAATTCTGGGGGCAAGGCCTAGGGAATTCAGTACAGAAACTGGAATATTTGCCGGAGGCGCATACCGATTTCATTTTCTCTATTTTAGGTGAGGAACTGGGGTATATCGGTGTGGTTTTGGCGTTGTTAATGATATTCTTCGTCGCTTTTCGCGCGATGTCTATTGGAAAGCGGGCGCTGGAGATTGATCAGCGCTTTTCGGGCTTTCTAGCGTGTTCGATCGGCGTTTGGTTCAGCTTTCAAACGCTGGTAAACGTTGGTGCGGCGGCGGGAATGCTGCCGACGAAAGGGCTAACGCTACCGCTGATCAGTTACGGTGGTTCTAGTTTGCTGATTATGTCGACGGCGATTGTTTTGCTGTTACGCATTGATTTTGAAACGCGTCTGACGAAAGCGCAGGCGTTTACGAGAGGTGCCCGATGAGTGGCGAAGGCAAGCGTTTGATGGTGATGGCTGGTGGCACGGGCGGGCATGTCTTCCCCGGGTTGGCGGTTGCGCATCACCTGATGGCGCAGGGCTGGCAGGTTCGCTGGTTAGGTACGGCGGATCGTATGGAAGCCGATTTGGTGCCTAAGCACGGTATCGAAATTGATTTTATCCGCATTTCTGGCTTGCGCGGTAAAGGCATTCGGGCGCAGTTAAGTGCCCCGATCCGTATTTTTCAGGCAGTGCGTCAGGCGCGGGCGATTATGCGCCGTTACCAGCCTGATGTGGTGCTGGGTATGGGCGGTTATGTTTCCGGCCCCGGCGGTCTAGCTGCCTGGCTGTGTGGCATACCAGTCGTACTGCATGAGCAGAATGGTATTGCAGGGCTGACCAATCGCTGGTTATCCCATATCGCTAAAAAGGTATTGCAGGCGTTTCCGGGCGCGTTTCCTAAAGCGGATGTCGTGGGTAATCCGGTAAGAACCGATGTGTTGGCGTTGCCTGCGCCGGAAACACGATTAGCCGATCGCTCAGGCCCTGTGAGGGTGCTGGTTGTTGGTGGTAGTCAGGGCGCAAGAGTACTGAACCAAACGCTACCCGGCGTGGCGGCACAGTTGGGCGATCGTATCACCATCTGGCATCAGGTCGGTAAAGGGGCGTTATCAACCGTTCAGCAGGCTTATCAGGATGTTGGGCAGACGCAGCACAAGATTACCGAATTTATTGATGACATGGCCGCAGCCTACGCGTGGGCGGACGTTGTGGTATGTCGTTCTGGTGCTCTGACCGTCAGTGAAATTGCGGCGGCTGGTTTGCCAGCGCTGTTTGTGCCGTTTCAGCATAAAGATCGGCAGCAGTACTGGAATGCGCTGCCGTTGGAAAAGGCTGGCGCAGCAAAAATTATTGAGCAGCCACAGTTCAGTGTGGCAGCTGTCAGTGACGTGTTGTCCGGTTGGGATCGCACGACATTGCTGACAATGGCGCAAAAAGCCCGCGCAGTGGCGATTCCAGATGCAACCGAGCGGGTTGCGGCGGAAGTCAGTGCAGCGGCAGGCAGTCGGGCCACACATGTGGCTCATGGTTAATTAATACAACGTTGTCGGGCAGAAGGCTGTGCGACGACGCTACAAGGTAACGATAGAATAAAGTGAATACTCAACAACTGGCGAAACTACGTTCAATCGTGCCCGAGATGCATCGCGTCCGGCACATACACTTTGTCGGCATCGGCGGTGCTGGCATGGGTGGTATCGCCGAAGTGTTGGCCAACGAAGGTTATGAAATTAGCGGTTCCGATCTGGCACCGAATGCGGTGACGCAACAGTTGACCGAACTTGGCGCGCAGATTTATTTCCACCACCGTGCAGAGAATGTTCTGAACGCCAGTGTGGTTGTCGTGTCGAGTGCGATTACTGCGGATAACCCAGAGATTGTCGCCGCGCATGACGCGCGTATTCCGGTGATCCGTCGTGCCGAGATGTTGGCGGAACTGATGCGTTTCCGTCACGGTATTGCGATCGCGGGTACGCACGGTAAGACGACCACAACGGCGATGGTCACCAGTATTTACGCGGAAGCGGGATTGGATCCTACGTTTGTGAACGGTGGGTTGGTTAAAGCGGCAGGAACGCATGCGCGTTTGGGATCAAGCCGTTACCTGATTGCAGAAGCAGATGAAAGCGATGCGTCTTTCCTGCATTTGCAGCCGATGGTGGCGATTGTGACCAACATTGAAGCCGATCATATGGACACTTATCAGGGCGATTTTGAGAACCTGAAGCAGACGTTCATTAATTTTCTGCACAATTTGCCGTTTTATGGTCAGGCAGTGATGTGTATTGACGATGCTGTTATTCGCGAACTGTTGCCGCGCGTTGGCCGTCATATCACCACGTATGGTTTTAGCGATGATGCGGATGTCCGCGTTGCTGGATATCGCCAGACTGGCGCGCAAGGGCACTTTACGCTGGAGCGGAAAGACAAACCGCTGCTGAACGTCACGCTGAATGCACCGGGGCGTCATAATGCGCTCAACGCGGCGGCGGCGGTTGCTGTAGCGACTGATGAAGGTATTGATGACGAGGCGATTCTGCGTGCGCTCGAGCGTTTTCAGGGCACCGGACGTCGCTTTGATTTCCTCGGTGAGTACCCGCTTGAATTGGTTAATGGGCAAAGCGGTACGGCGATGTTGGTGGATGATTACGGCCACCACCCGACGGAAGTCGACGCCACGATTAAAGCTGCCCGTGCTGGGTGGCCGGATAAGCGGCTGGTCATGATTTTTCAGCCGCATCGCTATACGCGTACCCGCGACTTGTATGACGATTTCGCGCATGTGTTATCACAGGTTGACGTGTTGCTGATGTTGGATGTGTATTCCGCAGGAGAATCACCGATTCCTGGTGCGGACAGCCGTTCGCTGTGCCGTACGATTCGTGGAAGAGGTAAGATTGATCCGATTCTGGTGACAGATGTGGATACTTTACCGGAACTGTTGTCACAGGCGCTACGAGGCGAAGACCTGATCTTGGTTCAAGGAGCCGGCAACATCGGTAAATTGGCGCGTAAACTGGCTGACTCCAGATTACAGCCGCAGATTAGCGAATGAGGAACATCATGACTGAGAAAGTTGCTGTATTGCTTGGTGGAACCTCTGCCGAACGTGAAGTGTCGTTGCTTTCCGGTCAGGCGGTTTTGGCTGGCCTGAAAGAAGCGGGCATCAACGCGCATGCGGTTGATACGCGCGACTTCCCTGTGACGACGTTGAAGGAAGAAGGTTTTACCAACGTTTTCATTGCCTTGCATGGTCGTGGTGGTGAGGATGGCACATTACAGGGGGTCCTGGAGTTTCTGGGACTGCCTTATACCGGTAGCGGCGTCATGGCATCAGCACTGACGATGGATAAACGCCGGACCAAACAGGTATGGCAAGCGGTGGGGTTGCCCGTTTCGCCGTTCGTGGCGCTGGATCGTCGCCAATATTCAGAGACGGCGGCAAGTGCATTGTTGGCGCAGTTCACCCACCTCGGGTTGCCACTGATCGTCAAGCCAAGCCGTGAAGGTTCCAGCGTCGGCATGAGTAAAGTGAACGCGCTCAGTGAGCTGCCAGCAGCCCTCGAAGAAGCATTTCGTCACGATGACGATGTTCTGGTCGAAAAATGGCTGAGCGGCCCAGAGTACACGGTTGCGATCCTGGGTGACGAAGTATTGCCTTCTATTCGTATTCAGCCTGCGGGTACGTTTTACGATTATGAAGCGAAGTATTTATCAGATGATACGCAGTATTTCTGTCCGAGCGGTTTGTCGGATGAGCAAGAGCAGGCGTTAGCTGTACTGGCTATGGCGGCTTATCGTGCGGTGGATTGCAGCGGGTGGGGACGCGTCGATTTCATGCTGGATAGCGACGGCGCTTTTTATCTGCTTGAGGTAAATACCTCTCCGGGTATGACGAGCCACAGTCTGGTTCCTATGGCCGCGCGTCAACGCGGGCTGACTTTCTCGCAACTGGTCGTGAAAATTCTGGAGCTCGCTGGCTGATATGTCGCAGGCAGCGCTGAATACACGCGGACGAGAGCCAGAACCGACGAAAGGAACACGTCGCAGTAATGGAGGCCAATTAGCAGGAGTAATTTTCCTGCTGATGGTGATAGGGACGATCGTCTGGGGAGGCTGGATGGTGGTCGGGTGGATGAAAGACGCCAGCCGCTTGCCGCTCTCCCGCATGGCAGTAACAGGGGAACGGCAGTACACCACCAACGACGATATCCGTCAGGCAATTTTGTCGTTGGGCTCGCCGGGAACGTTCATGACACAGGATGTGAACGTGATCCAGCAGCAGATCGAGCGTCTGTCGTGGATAAAACAGGCTAGCGTGCGTAAGCAGTGGCCGGACGAATTAAAGATTCATCTGGTTGAATATGTTCCGGTTGCGCGTTGGAATGATCAGCTAATGGTTGATGCGGAAGGAAATTCGTTCAGTGTACCCGCTGAACGTATCGGCAACCGCAAGATGCCGTTGCTGTATGGCCCGGAAGGCAGTGAAGCCGAAGTGCTGGAAGGTTATCGCACAATGAGTCAGACGCTGGCTGCTGGGAAGTTTACGTTAAAAATGGTTGCGATGAGTGCACGGCATTCGTGGCAGCTAGGATTAGATGATGATACTCGCCTTGAATTGGGGCGGGACGATAGGGCCAAACGTCTGCAACGCTTTATCGAGCTATATCCGCTGTTGCAGCGGCAGGCTCAGAGCGAAAACAAACGTCTCAGCCATGTGGATTTGCGGTACGACAGCGGAGCCGCGATAGGCTGGGCTCCAGCCTTGCTTGATCAACAAAATGTTGATCGGCAACGAGTTGGTCAGCAATAAGACATTGATCAGCAACAGAACAGTAACCAGAAACAGGCACAGGCTAAACAACAATGATCAAGTCGACGGACAGAAAACTGGTAGTTGGGCTGGAAATCGGTACAGCAAAAGTGGCTGCGCTGGTAGGGGAAGTTCTGCCCGATGGCATGGTCAATATTATTGGCGTAGGCAGTTGCCCGTCACGCGGTATGGATAAAGGCGGCGTAAACGATCTGGAGTCGGTCGTTAAATGTGTTCAGCGCGCTATTGATCAGGCTGAGTTGATGGCAGACTGCCAGATCTCCTCCGTGTATCTGGCGCTGTCGGGAAAACATATCAGTTGCCAGAATGAAATAGGGATGGTGCCTATTTCAGAAGAAGAGGTCACGCAGGATGACGTGGAAAGCGTGGTGCATACCGCTAAGTCTGTGCGTGTGCGCGATGAACACCGTGTTCTCCATGTGATTCCACAGGAATATGCGATCGATTATCAGGAAGGGATTAAAAACCCAGTTGGCTTATCCGGCGTGCGTATGCAGGCGAAAGTCCACCTGATAACCTGCCATAACGATATGGCGAAGAATATTGTTAAAGCCGTTGAACGCTGTGGTTTAAAGGTCGACCAGCTGATTTTTGCGGGATTGGCTTCCAGCTATGCGGTGCTGACAGAAGACGAACGTGAGCTGGGCGTGTGCGTTGTTGATATCGGTGGCGGTACAATGGATATCGCGGTCTATACCGGCGGTGCATTGCGACACACTAAAGTGATTCCGTATGCAGGCAATGTGGTTACCAGCGATATTGCCTATGCGTTCGGTACGCCGCCGACGGATGCCGAAGCGATCAAGGTACGCCACGGTTGTGCATTAGGTGCGATCGTCGGCAAAGATGAGAATGTGGAGGTCCCAAGCGTTGGGGGACGTCCACCCCGCAGTCTGCAAAGACAGACATTAGCGGAAGTGATTGAACCACGTTACACCGAGCTGTTGAATCTGGTGAACGATGAACTTTTACAGTTGCAGGAGCAGTTGCGTCAACAAGGCGTGAAACACCATCTGGCGGCAGGGATTGTGCTGACGGGCGGTGCCGCGCAAATAGACGGTCTGGCGGCCTGTGCGCAGCGTGTGTTCCACACACAGGTGCGTATTGGACAACCAATGAATATAACAGGGCTGACGGATTATGCCCAAGAGCCTTATTACTCAACAGCGGTTGGGTTGCTCCATTACGGAAAAGAATCTCACCTAGGTGGTGAGCATGAAGTCGAAAAACGTGCCTCAGTGAGCAACTGGTTCAAGAGAATCAACAGCTGGTTGAGGAAAGAATTTTAATTTTATCAAAGAGATCACCTGGCACAGTTTTATGATCTCGCAGTTACAGGCACAAACGGAGAGAAATTATGTTTGAACCAATGGAATTAACCAACGACGCGGTGATTAAAGTCATCGGCGTCGGCGGCGGCGGCGGTAACGCCGTCGAACACATGGTGCGCGAGCGCATCGAAGGCGTCGAATTCTTTGCGGTCAACACGGATGCGCAGGCATTACGTAAAACGGCTGTTGGCCAGACGATTCAGATCGGTAGTGGCATCACTAAAGGTCTGGGCGCAGGCGCTAACCCGGAAGTTGGCCGTAATTCGGCTGAAGAAGATCGCGAAGCACTGCGTGCAGCACTAGAAGGTGCAGACATGGTGTTTATCGCTGCTGGTATGGGCGGCGGTACGGGCACAGGTGCTGCACCGGTTGTGGCCGAAGTAGCAAAAGACCTGGGCATTCTGACCGTTGCTGTGGTGACCAAGCCTTTCAACTTTGAAGGCAAAAAGCGTATGGCGTTTGCGGAGCAGGGTATCGCCGAGCTGTCTAAGCACGTCGACTCGCTGATCACGATTCCAAACGACAAACTGCTGAAAGTGCTGGGACGCGGCATCTCGCTGCTGGATGCATTTGGCGCGGCAAATGATGTACTGAAAGGTGCGGTGCAAGGTATTGCCGAGCTGATCACGCGTCCGGGCCTGATGAACGTCGACTTTGCAGACGTGCGTACCGTAATGTCCGAAATGGGTTATGCCATGATGGGTTCCGGTGTTGCGCGTGGTGAAGACCGTGCAGAAGAAGCGGCTGAAATGGCGATATCCAGCCCACTGTTGGAAGATATCGATCTGTCTGGCGCACGTGGCGTGTTGGTCAACATCACGGCAGGCTTTGACCTGCGTCTGGATGAGTTCGAGACAGTAGGTAACACCATTCGTGCATTCGCGTCCGACAATGCGACCGTAGTAATCGGTACGTCGCTTGATCCGGAAATGAATGATGAACTGCGTGTAACGGTTGTTGCGACCGGTATCGGCATGGACAAACGTCCTGAGATTACTCTGGTGACGAACAAACAGGCCAGCCAACCTGTGATGGATCATCGTTATCAGCAACACGGTATGACGCCGCTGGCGCAGGAAAAACCGGCTGCTAAAGTGGTTAATGACCAGAATCCGCAGACGAATAAAGAGCCAGACTATCTGGATATCCCGGCGTTTCTGCGTAAGCAGGCAGACTAATTTGCTGCCAGATAACGTTGGAATCTCCGCTCTTTGTGCTAAACTGTGCCACCGAGCTTGGTATATACTAGGTCGGTAGGTTCAGTAACATGCGAGATAAAATGATGATCAAACAACGTACATTAAAACGTATTGTTCAGGCGACTGGTGTCGGGTTACATACCGGCAAGAAGGTCACTTTGACCATGCGTCCTGCACCGGCAAATACCGGGGTCATCTATCGCCGCACAGACTTGAATCCCCCGGTTGATTTTCCGGCTGATGCAAAATCCGTGCGTGATACCATGCTCTGTACTTGCCTGGTTAATGAGCATGACGTGCGTATTTCTACGGTGGAGCATCTTAACGCTGCGCTTGCAGGGTTGGGCATTGACAATATTGTCATTGATGTTGACGCACCAGAAATTCCAATTATGGATGGCAGCGCCAGCCCATTCGTTTACCTGCTGTTAGATGCGGGTATCGAAGAGCTGAACTGCGCCAAGAAATTTGTACGTATCAAACAGCCAGTTCGCGTTGAAGACGGCGACAAGTGGGCCGAAATGAAACCGTTTAACGGTTTCAGCTTGGATTTCACTATCGACTTCAACCACCCGGCGATTGATGCGGGCAACCAACGCTATCGTTTGGATTTCTCTGCTGATGCGTTTGTTCGCCAGATCAGCCGTGCGCGTACGTTCGGTTTCATGCGCGATATCGAATACTTGCAGTCTCGTGGGTTGTGCCTGGGCGGCAGTATGGATTGTGCCATCGTCGTTGACGATTACCGCGTACTGAATGAAGACGGTCTGCGTTTTGAAGATGAGTTTGTCCGCCATAAAATGCTGGACGCCATTGGCGACCTGTTTATGTGTGGCCATAACATCATCGGTGCGTTTTCTGCATTTAAATCTGGCCATGCTCTCAACAACAAATTGTTGCAAGCTGTGCTGGCAAATCAGGAAGCGTGGGAATACGTGACCTTTGAAGACGAAGCTGAAATGCCACTGGCGTTTAAAGCACCGTCTATCGTGCTGGCGTAACGCCTGAAGTAATCACTTCTTATTACGACTGGTTTTACTGGTACTCTCTCCGGCCAGTGAAGCCAGTCGTTCTAATATCTTTCTGAGTTTTTCTGGGCTATTGCCTGCTAACGTCCTCAATGTCTCCGCACTTTGCTCACTCAATTGACGCAACGGTTTGCCCTCGCTATTTTCCGTCGCTGAAATGTCACTATTTTTCACGATTTCATGCCCTTTTGCGGCAAGCGTTGGATTAATCCTGATGTCGATTGAAGCCAATGATGGTAGTATTTGTGCGCGTAATGCAGAGAGCAACGCAGGCTGTTCGTAACGTAACCGCATAAGCCAACTGGCGTTGGCGGTTTCTAGTATCAGCAAACCTTGCCGGTAATTAGCGACGCGGCACCATGGGTGCAACGGTGCAGGCAGTAATCCGCGTACGGCACGGTTGAGTTTTAATAAGGCGATAGCGCGCTGTTGCACATCTTGTAGCGGGCCTTTACCCGACATTGATGCGCTATCAAACAGAAATTCCAGTGATTGTGGGCGGCTATCACGCATAGGCCTGGCTCCGGTGGATGTTACTCGTGATTGGTATTCTAAATCGTTGGCGACAATTTGGCAGACGTTATTTCTGGCCGCATCTCTTATTAGGGATGGTCGCGGCGAGTCTTGGTCTGCCGACAAGCCTGAACGACTCACAGGATATTGCCTCACTCCCTAATTCGACCTCAAGCGTTAGTCGCCAGAATAGTGTATCACTAAGCCTTACCGATCTGGTGGCGCTCAAAGAAGCGCATCGACGCTCGTCCTATAGCGTTGATTACTGGCATCAGCATGCGATTCGTACGGTAATTCGCCATCTTTCTTTTGCGTTGACGACGCCACAGGCAGTCAATACGCAACAGGTTGACGACCTACAGCCCCATTCTCTGGTCTTACTGGATACGTTAAATGCGTTACTGACGCAGGATTTCCAGTACCCCTTTGTGATCTCTCCCCACGCTGGGCGAGTCACTTTTTATCCTCAGGCACATCATCAAATCGGCATCTGGCTTGCCCAAATTCGCGGCATCCGTGCAGGGCCCTATTTTCTCAGCTGAAAGTGTAATGGATAATTAGCTGAAGAAATTTCTCCCGTTTTCGCTGAGTTTCTCAGGTTTTAGATATTGTGTTGCCACTGGATACGTGGCACTTGTGAGATTAAAACTATTATGGTCATGAATATTCTAACCAAAATTTTTGGTAGCCGTAACGATCGTACGCTGCGTCGTATGCGTAAAAATGTTGATGTTATTAGCCGCTTAGAACCAGAAATGGAAAAACTTTCAGATGAGGAACTTCAAGCGAAAACGCTGGAGTTCCGTGTTCGTCTGGAAAAAGGCGAAAAGCTGGAAAACTTGCTCCCAGAAGCCTTCGCCGTGGTGCGTGAATCCAGTAAGCGTGTCTTTGGCATGCGTCACTTCGACGTGCAGCTTCTCGGCGGTATGGTACTGAACGAACGTTGCATTGCGGAGATGCGTACTGGTGAAGGTAAAACGCTGACGGCAACGTTACCTGCGTACCTGAACGCGCTGACTGGCCGTGGCGTACACGTGGTTACTGTGAACGATTATCTGGCACAGCGTGATGCCGAAAATAACCGTCCTTTGTTTGAATTCCTTGGCCTGAGCGTGGGTATCAACCTGCCGGGGATGCCTGCACCAGCGAAGCGTGAAGCTTATGCTGCGGACATCACCTACGGTACCAATAACGAATACGGTTTTGACTACCTGCGCGATAACATGGCGTTCAGCCCGGAAGAACGTGTGCAGCGTAAGCTGTACTACGCGCTGGTGGATGAGGTTGACTCCATCCTGATCGATGAAGCACGTACGCCGCTGATTATTTCCGGCCCGGCTGAAGATAGCTCCGAGCTTTATATCAGCGTCAATAAAATTATTCCTCACCTCATTCGTCAGGATAAAGAAGATTCGGATACCTTCCACGGCGAAGGTCACTTCTCTGTTGATGAGAAAGCGCGTCAGGTGAACCTCACCGAGCGTGGTCTGGTTCTGGTAGAAGAGCTGTTGGTGAAAGAAGGCATTATGGAAGAAGGGGAATCACTGTACTCTCCGACGAACATTATGCTGATGCACCATGTTACCGCCGCGCTGCGTGCGCATGTGCTGTTTGCCCGTGATGTGGATTACATTGTGAAAGACGGTGAAGTTATCATCGTTGACGAACACACAGGCCGTACCATGCAAGGACGTCGCTGGTCCGATGGTCTGCATCAGGCTGTAGAGGCGAAAGAGAAGGTGGCCATTCAGAATGAAAACCAGACGCTGGCTTCCATTACCTTCCAAAACTACTTCCGTCTGTATGAAAAATTGGCGGGTATGACCGGTACGGCAGATACCGAAGCCTTCGAATTCAGCTCCATTTATAAGCTGGATACGATTGTGGTGCCGACCAACCGTCCGATGATTCGTAAAGACTTGCCTGATCTGGTCTACATGACCGAGCAGGAAAAAATCGATGCCATCATTGAAGATATCAAAGACCGCTCCGTAAAAGGTCAACCGATTCTGGTCGGTACGATCTCCATTGAGAAATCCGAAGTGGTTTCTCAAGCGTTGGAGAAAGCGGGAATCAAACACAATGTATTGAATGCGAAGTTCCACGCGATGGAAGCAGACATCGTCGCTCAGGCGGGCCAGTCTGGCGCTGTCACTATCGCAACCAACATGGCCGGTCGTGGTACGGACATCGTATTGGGCGGTAGCTGGCAAGCAGAAGTGGCACATCTGGAAAACCCAGATGATGAGCAAATTGCAGAAATTAAAGCAGCCTGGAAAGTGCGTCATGATGCCGTGCTGACGGCGGGCGGTTTGCACATTATCGGTACTGAGCGCCATGAATCTCGTCGTATCGATAACCAGCTTCGTGGTCGTTCCGGTCGTCAGGGGGATGCGGGTTCATCACGTTTCTACCTGTCGATGGAAGATGCGCTGATGCGTATTTTTGCCTCCGATCGTGTTTCTAACATGATGCGTAAATTGGGTATGAAACCAGGTGAAGCCATTGAGCACCCGTGGGTCACCAAGGCGATTGCTAACGCCCAGCGCAAAGTAGAAAGCCGTAACTTTGATATTCGTAAACAGCTGTTGGAATACGATGATGTAGCGAGCGATCAACGTCGTGCGATCTACACGCAGCGTAACGAGCTGCTGGACGTGTCCGATATCAGTGAAACCATCACCAGTATTCGTGAAGATGTATTTAAAACGACCATCGACAGCTATATTCCGCCGCAGTCTCTGGAAGAGATGTGGGATACGGAAGGTCTGGAACAGCGCCTGAAGAACGATTTCGATCTGGATATGCCGATCAAGGCGTGGCTGGATAAAGAGCCTGAACTGCACGAAGAAACGCTGCGTGAGCGTATTTTCCAACAGGCGCTTGAAGTTTATCACCGCAAAGAAGAAGTGGTTGGCAATGAAGTCATGCGCAACTTCGAGAAAGGCGTGATGCTGCAGACGCTGGACTCCCTGTGGAAAGAGCATCTGGCGGCAATGGATTACCTGCGTCAGGGCATCCACCTGCGTGGATATGCACAGAAAGATCCGAAACAAGAATATAAGCGTGAGTCGTTCTCTATGTTTGCCGCGATGTTGGAATCACTGAAATATGAAGTGATCAGTACGTTGAGCAAAGTTCAGGTGAGAATGCCGGAAGAAATCGAAGCGCTGGAGCTGCAACGCCGTGAAGAAGCAGAGCGTTTGGCGCAGCAGCAGCAGTTTAGTCATCAGGAAGAAGACAGCCTAAATACGGGGTCACCGGCGCAGGCAGACCGTAAAATTGGACGTAACGATCCTTGCCCATGTGGCTCAGGCAAGAAATATAAGCAGTGCCACGGCCGCTTGCAGAGCTAAATCCAGTGATTAAAATGTGATAAGTACAAAGGCGGTCATTGACCGCCTTTTACTTGATAAGAATCTGATAGGAATTGTCATGACGCAAAAACAGTTATCCGTCGCGGTGGGCATCATCCGCAATACGGAACAGCAATATTTCATTGCTCGTCGCCCTGATGGTGTTCATATGGCAGGGATGTGGGAGTTTCCCGGCGGTAAAGTTGAAGTGGGAGAGACCCCCGAGCAGGCTCTGATTCGTGAACTGCACGAAGAAACGGGTATCGAGGCCATCGCCCCTCAGCCGCTAAACGATAAAACGTTTTCTACGCCGGAGAGAATCATCACGCTTCATTTCTTTCTGGTTGAAACGTGGAAAGGGGAGCCCTATGGCCGAGAAGGTCAGGAATCTCGCTGGATGAGCGTAGAAGAATTACGTGAGGAGGAGTTTCCGCCAGCGAATGCGGAGATGATCCGCTGGCTGAAGTCGCTTTAATTGAATCCTGTCTGAAGTCGTTATCGCGAAACGTAGCTATTAGCGCGTTTCGCTCCAGTCTTCACTGTCTGAAACCATATCATCACTCGGAATGCGCTTTTCTTCATCAGCCCATTCGCCCAAATCGATGAGCTGACAACGTTTGCTGCAAAATGGGCGATAGATGCTGTTTTCATCCCAGATGACCGCCTGCTTGCAGGTTGGGCACTTCACCGTCGTAATCTCTGTTGTCATAAATTTTTTTCACTCTATTTGTACTGAATACCTATTTGATGCTTAACACGTTTTCGTTTATCAGGGCTGAGTCTAACAGCAGGCCAGTTCAAACGTTAAACGAGGCGGAATATGGCCGTTTTCGCTATCTAATGGCAGAAAACGGATGGCATAGCGCGTCTTATGGCCGGATATCTGTGGATAGAGTTGATGCATCTGTTCAAGACGCAAACGCAGCAGATCCGCATCAGAGGCATTGTCCTGAAAGAAACCATTCAGGCTGGTCTGCGGTCGGAATATCCCTGAGTGGCGGATGAGTTCCAGGATCATATCCAGCGCTTGTTTGAGTGGTGACAAAGAATTAAGCCAGCCTGAAACCAATTTCTCGCGCAGATCCTGAGGCTGATGTAGCCAGCTATGTAGCGTTGGCAAGTCGAAACTGCAACACCCGCCGGGAATACCGAGCCGCTGGCGTACCATGCCAATCAGGCGATCCTCACGTAAGAATTGCCCCATCCGCGGTGCTGCCATTAGCGTACTGGACAGATCTTTCAACTGACGTCGTAGCGAGTGGATGCGCTCCATATCAACGCCCGGCACATCACTCCATTGCAGCAGTTTTTGCTGTTGGCGCTCCAATTCTTTCAGCAATTCGGTGCGTACATCTCCGCGTTCCAGCACATCAAGCAACTCGGCGATAGCGCGAAAAAATGTCAGAGCACTTCCCATATCGGTCAGGGAGTGGTTTTGATGCAACTGCTGCAGTAATGACTCGATACGCAACCAGGTACGTGTTTTTTCGTTCAGCGGATATTCAAATAAAATCGTTGAGGAAGCGTCACTCATTCTTAGCCATCCTGTCGGCTGCGGAGGCGGCTAACTCCAGGTAATGGCGGTGTAATTCCGCAACCTGTGGAGCCAGCTCGTTTGGGCAGCGACTGTTATCAATAATATCATCGGCACAAGCCAGGCGCTGTTCTCGGGTTGCCTGTGCTGCCAGTATGTTTTCTGCTTGCTGCAGACTGATTCCATCGCGGGCCAGTGTGCGTTCAAGCTGTGTTTCTCTATCTACATCGACGACTAGAATACGTTGTGCTCGCTGTTGTAAACCGTTCTCCACCAGTAAAGGGACGACCCACAGAATGTACGGTGTGGATATGGTCTGAAACCGGGTCTGTGTTTCCTGATGGATCAACGGATGCAGCAAATTATTCAGCCACTGTTTCTCCTCTGGCGAGGAGAAAATTCGTTGGCGCAGCGCGGTACGGTTCAATGAACCATCGTCATTGAGCACGGGATCGCCAAACCGGAGCCTAATGGCATCCAGTGCGGGTTTTCCAGGTTCGACTACCTGACGCGCGATGATATCTGCATCAACGATAGTGGCCCCTAATTTGGCAAATTCGTCGGCTACGGTGCTTTTCCCGCTGCCGATACCGCCCGTTAAGGCTACGATGTATGTCATTGCACCCGTGTTGAAAAATTAACATTTCTACTATTTTCAAGGGAGAGGGATACATTTCCACTCCCTTGAGCCAATCAGGCATAAGCCGTGGTTTGCTCCACGCTATCATCTTGTTAGGCAATAGGTAAATTTTTCTGATTTTATCCCAAATAAAGTGAAAATCGCAGTCTTGCCGCAGGATTATTCCTGCGTATGATAACGTCACTGGTAAAGGGCATTATTTTTTCAAACATGATTATGCCCAGTAACGATACTGAGCATTCCGCCGTCACTCACCAGGAACTCGAACCTCATGCGTATTGAAGAAGATTTAAAGTTAGGCTTTAAAGACGTTCTCATCCGGCCAAAGCGTTCGACGCTGAAAAGCCGCTCTGACGTTGAACTAGAACGTCAATTCACCTTCCTTCACGCCGGAGGCAACTGGTCCGGTGTTCCGATTATCGCCGCCAATATGGATACCGTGGGTACGTTTAGTATGGCGGAGATCCTGGCCTCTTTTGATGTCCTGACGGCTGTCCATAAACACTATTCTGTCGAACAATGGTCCCAGTTTGTGCAGCGTGCACCAGAGTCGGTATTACGCCATGTCATGGTCTCGAGCGGGACATCTGATGCTGATTTCATCAAGTTAAAGCAAATTCTGGCGCTGTCGTCTGAACTGAAATTTATCTGTATCGATGTAGCAAATGGTTATTCTGAGCACTTTGTCACGTTCCTACAAAAAGTGCGTGAGGCCTGTCCAGACAAGGTTATCTGTGCGGGAAACGTGGTGACGGGTGAAATGGTGGAAGAACTCATTCTCTCTGGCGCGGATATCGTGAAAGTCGGTATTGGCCCCGGTTCTGTCTGCACAACGCGTGTTAAAACGGGGGTGGGTTACCCTCAGCTTTCCGCAGTGATTGAATGTGCTGATGCAGCGCATGGTCTCGGCGGACAAATCGTGAGCGATGGCGGTTGCGCGATGCCCGGTGATGTTGCGAAAGCATTCGGTGGCGGAGCCGATTTTGTCATGCTGGGCGGTATGCTGGCAGGACATGATGAATGTGAAGGAACCATCGTTGAAGAAAACGGTGAGAAAATGATGTTGTTCTACGGGATGAGTTCCGCATCTGCGATGGAACGTCACGTCGGCGGCGTGGCGGAGTACCGTGCCGCAGAAGGAAAAACCGTGAAACTGCCACTGCGCGGTCCGGTAGATAATACCGTACGCGATATCCTTGGTGGCTTGCGTTCAGCCTGTACCTATGTCGGTGCATCCCGTTTGAAAGAGCTAACGAAGCGCACAACGTTTATTCGCGTAGCCGAGCAGGAAAATCGTATTTTCAACGGATAGTTGTGTCTTCAGATTCCGTCTTTCCGCTGTTAACGGTGGTGGCGCGATCTGATTTGTAGACGTTGTCGTGTCGTATTGGTCGGTTCAGGCACCGGCCAATACATTCCCCAGTTGGAAGATAGGTAAATACATGCCAATCACCAGCGCCCCGACCATTCCCCCTACGACCATCATCAGTAACGGCTCCAGCGTTTGTGTCAGCATGTCTGCCTGCTGTTGTACCCGTCCCTCGTGCCATTCTGCCAGTTGTGTAAAGATCGCATCCAGCGCACCGGTTTCTTCGCCAACGCGAATCAACTGTGGACAAGGTGCAGGAAACAGCGCAGCGTGATGTTGTGTGGCATGGTATAGCGACGTGCCCTGATGCAACTGCGATTGTATTTGTTGAATCGCGGCCTGATAAAGCGGGTGACGGATCGTTGCGGCGGCATCCAGCCCTTCAGGAAGCGTCAAACCCGCATGTTGCGTCATCGCCAGAATAGTAAATATCTGATTCAGCGATTTACCGCGTAGCAGGCTGGATACCACGGGAAGCTTCAGCAACCATTCTTGTTCCCTTATTTTCCATAATGGTTTTTTCTGCCTCAATCGGGCATATCCCACACTCAAACAACTCAGTACCAGTAGCCCAATGAATCCGTAACCAGCGATGATGTCTGCCAGATGAAGCAACTGCCGGGTAAACCACGGTAATGGCGCGTTAAACGAGGAGTAGAGCGTCGCAAATTCAGGTAAAACCAGAATCAACATCATCATACTGACCAACATGGCGATGGCTAAAACAAAACAGGGATAGCGTAACGCCTTGATGACTTTCTGTTGCAGTCTGGATTGTTTTTCTTGCTGCTGAGCTAGCTGTAGGCAGCATGTATCTAGTTTCCCTGTTAATTCGCCGACGGCAATGAGGGTGCGGTACAGAACGGGAAAGATATGAGGGTAGACGTGCAATGCCTCAGATAGCGAACTTCCTTGAGCAACCTGAGTGCGAACGTCTCGTAATACGCAGCGCCAGCCGGGGCGCTCATGCTGTTCTGACACCAGTTTTAATGCTTCCAGCAGCGGCAATCCTGCTTGTAGCAGGGCAGCGAGCTGTTTGATTAACTCGCCGAGCTGTTCGCGCTTCCAGTAGCGGAGCGACAGGTAATGACCGACTTTTACGAGAAGCGGTTGGTAGCCTTGTGTGATTAGGCTGGCATAGACGTGCTGGCGGTGTGTGCTGATGAGCTCACCTTCGGCAAATTCTCCCTCGGACGTGATGCCCTGCCAGTGATACAAGCGTTCTAGCTTCATTGCGCTTCCTGATTTATTGAGTGTTCATCGCCTACAACACGATAGACTTCGGCAAGTGAGGTTAGGCCGTCATTGACCAGATCCAGTCCTGCTGCCAGTAGTGTTGGGAAACCTGAGTTGCGTGACAGGGCAGATAATTCCCCTACGCTGGCGTTGCCTGCTAACGCTGCCTGAAAATCCGGTGTGATGGGGAGCAATTCATAGAGCGCGACGCGCCCATAGTAGCCAGAGAAACAGTGGTTACAGCCGCTGGCTTGCCAATGGAGTAATGGCCCTTGCCATATGTTGCTTGGCAGGGAGAGTAGGGGCTCTCCCGGTGTCTTACAGTGCGGGCATAACCGACGAACAAGACGCTGTGCGACGATGAGCTTTAGCGCTGCGGCTAACAGATAGCCGGGAATGCCCAGATGACTGAGTCGAGTCAGGGTTTCTACGGCAGAATTGGTATGTAGCGTGGACATGACAAGATGGCCGGTTTGTGCGGCTTTTACTGCAATTTCTGCGGTTTCGGTATCGCGAATCTCACCAATCATAATGACGTCTGGATCCTGCCGCAGCAGCGCACGTAAAATTCGACCAAATCCCAGCTCGGCTTTAGGATTGATCGCCGTTTGGTTGATTCCCTGCAAAGGGATTTCGACGGGATCTTCCACGCTACAGATATTGCGGCTGATATCGTTCAGCCAGCGTATTGCGCTATAAAGCGTCACCGTTTTTCCACTACCCGTTGGGCCAGTGACTAACAGCATGCCTTGTGCAGCGCTCAGCACGCTAATAACCTGCTGCAATGCTTTTGCGGTGAGCCCGAGCTTATCCAGCGCCAGTTCTTGCTGGTGCGTTTGCAAAATACGCAGTACGACTTTTTCTCCCTGTTGTACGGGAAGGGTAGCGATGCGTAACGAGTAGGCTTGTTGATCCAGCATCAGGCTGAATTGACCGTCTTGCGGTAATCGCCTTTCGGCAATATTCAACTTACCCATGATTTTCAGTCGCGCGGTAATTCGGTTTGCCAGCTCGGGAGGGGGCGCGGATATTGCCTGCAACACACCGTCAATCCGTAGCCGCACACGATAGCTGTCTGACAACGGCTCAAAGTGGATATCAGAAGCGCGGCGCTGAACGGCGAGGCGCAGCGTTTGATGGATAAATTGCGCGACTGGGGAGGCGTCATCCTGATCCTGTTGCCCGGTGCTGGAACGATCGGCGCTGGTTTGGTAAGTCTCTGTGGGTTCGGCAACGGCATTCACTGGATTAAGCTGTTGTTCCATTCTGGCCTGTGGCCATTGTTCCACCATAATTCGACGATTGCTGGCGAAACGCAGTGCGGCAATCATCTCCGCAGAAGGAGACGTGGTGACGGCAACTGACAGCGTTTGTTCATCGAGGTTAAGTAGTAATGCCTGATAACGTCGGCACAGTGTCTGTAGCTCGCTGAGTACATGCTCGGAGGAGAAGGACGAATCAGTCATGATTAACCAGCCGTATTATCGAAACGGAAAACGTCCTGACAGGCGGATTGTAGGCTCTCTGCGCCGTCATCCGTGGCACAGTTTTTCGTCCAGCGTGAAGCGCCCGTTTCGGTATCCCACGTTGGCGTCAGAACAACTCGCAGCCCTAGCAGCGTGGATTGCCCAGTTAGCGTAATGACTCCTTGAGCGACGCTAACAGCACTGACATAGCGTGAAGATTTACTGCTCGGAATTCCCTGATTTCCTATGTTGCAGGCAGTAAAAGCAGCATTTTCCAGACCGCAGAGATCGACTGGTGTTTTATAAGACACCATTGTTTGTAGCATGTCTGTCAGCGCTGCTTTTTGCAGATAGCCTTGATAGGCTGGCACGCCAATGGCGCTGAGGATGGCTATGATCGCAATGACGATCATCAGCTCAATCAGTGTGAATCCTTGTTGTTTTGTCATGTTGATTTCCCTGTTGTTGGGTATAAATTTTTGTGATGCACAAAGATAGCGATGCACCAATTCATACGAATGACTGGCAGCATAGAAAAGGGAGTGAAGGCTGACGAGCAGGGAAAATGAAAACAGGAAAGCGCTACGACATATTTTTAGGAATTTGCAGAGGATTGAAAAATTTTTGCGGATAGGTACGCATTATTCACATTATCAGGACAGGAAGTCCGTGCGGAGCTGGGAAGCCGTATTGTTACGATGTGATGGGGAGGGTGAGATGAAGAAATGCGAACGAGGTGCGAAATGGCACCTCGTCGGTAGAAATAGGGATGTGATTAGATAAAGCGCATGGATAAATCCAGTGCCTGTACGTGCTTGGTTAACGCTCCTACCGAAATATAGTCCACACCGGTTTCGGCATAGCCGCGCAGCGTGTCTAGGGTGACATTACCGGATATCTCCAGCAGCGCACGGCCTTGCGTTAAGTTCACCGCTTCCCGGATGTCATCCAGGCTGAAATTATCCAGCATGATGATATCTGCGCCAGCGTCTAACGCCTGTTGCAATTCACCCAGCGATTCGACTTCCACTTCAACGGGAACATCGCTGCGTAAAACCTGCGCTTTTTCTACTGCATTTTTGATTGAACCCGCGGCGATGATATGGTTTTCCTTGATCAGGAAAGCATCGGATAAACCGAGCCGATGGTTATCTCCGCCGCCGCAGGATACCGCGTATTTCAGCGCGGTTCGCAGCCCTGGCAGAGTTTTGCGCGTATCCAGCAACCGGGTGCGCGTTCCCTGCAACACGGCAACATAGCGGCTGGTTTCGGTTGCGACGCCGGACAGAGTTTGCAGGAAATTCAGCGCCGTGCGTTCACCCGTTAAAAGCTGTTTGGCTGGTCCGGTGATATCACACAGCGTTTGGTTGGGAGTGATGGCTTCGCCATCGGCGACGTGCCAGACGATCGTTGTCGTGTTGCCCAATTGAGAAAAGACTTCCTCAAGCCAACGCGTACCGCAGAAGATACCTGCTTCACGCGTGATAATGCGTGCGCTGACGATCTCGTTGTCGGGTAACAGAAGCGCGGTAATATCTTGATTAGCATCGACGATGCCACCTAAATCTTCACGCAAGGCCAATTGCACGCTGGCGGGGATATCTTGTGCAATACGAGCAAGCAAGGTTTTTTGGCGTTGTTCCTGACTGTAGCGACGCGTTGACATGACAAAACTCCGAAGGGGGATTCGGAGGTCTATGCTACCTTGTTTATATCAGGACATCCAGAATGAATAATTATTACAATTCAGACTGTTACTGTTATTAACCTTCCGGCGAACATGTGCGTTCGCCGGAAAGGAGATGTCATTTTAGAAGTTGTAACCGACAACCAGATAGTAGCCCCAGCCGGTAGATTTCACTTCAAACGGGCCTTTGCCGAAATTGAGTTCTGCGCCATCAGCCCATTGGCCGCCGTTGTGGAAATAACGTGCGACGAAAGAGTAGTGCCAGTGGTCGTAGCCCAGTGCCAAAATATGGCTGGAGGCAATGGAGTTGTTCGTGCGGCTTGAATTCGATTTATCACGCAGTTCTGAACCGAAATCGAAATTGGTGAAGCTGATATAAGAGACATTGCCGCCCATCAGCGAGCCCAGCGGGTAAGAGTATTTTACTTTTACACGGTAGCCGTCCCACTCATTTTCGTTCGCTGCGCCGTAGTTCTGCCATTGGTATTTGGCATAGCCGTTCAATGAGAGAGACAGATCGGTGCCGGTATCAATATCGGTGCCTAAGCCCATGTACCAGGTGCTCTGACGTGAACCACTATTGCGGCCCTGATCGTAGATAACGTTATTGGCGATGTACCACTCTTTGAACGGACCAAAGCTCAGATCAGCTCCTGTCAGTTTATCAATAGAGAAGCGCGGTTCGATCTCGACAAACAGCGGAGAGCCCTTGTCCCAAATGCCACGGCTGTCGGGATCGCCACCGAAAAATTTAGGCGCATCGGCGTAGCCGTAGAAATCGAACCAGTCTTTACGCGCAAATGCTTCATATTCCAGGTAGGTCGTGCTGTTCAGTTGTGGCCCGAAGCGCGTGTGGGCGCTGCCGACGACGTTAATGCTCTGATGCCACCAGTCGGATAGGTATTCGGCTTTATTGCTGTCGGCCAGTACCGGCATTGAGCATGACAGTGCCAGCAAGGCACCAGCGGCGAAAGTTTTTTTCATGTTAAGTACCATCGTGTTAGACGTTATTTACGTCGTGCGTAAGACCGCAAAATAAGTTTTGGTAATATCTAAAAAAATCAGAAGATAATTTTGTCATGCATTTTAAGTAAAAATAGACGCAATGCACGAAAACGATTGCCTTTTATTGCAATATTACATTTGTAATGTGATTTTTATCACATAATAGTGTTGGGGATTTTACGTTGCTAAAAAGGATGTAGAGGTTGAATGTTGACGGGAAAATCGCAGAAAAATCGCAAAACGAATGGTAAAACCTATTGATATCTAGTTGGATAGATAGGATGGCGTGAAACATGGTATCTTGGATACAAGGATTTTGGGTTCTATACCCCAAATAATTCGAGTTGCAGGAAGGCGGCAAGAGAGGGAATCCCGATGAGCTTACTCAGGTAAGTGATTCGGGTGAGTGAACGCAGCCAACGCACATGCAGCTTGAAGTATTACGGGTATAATTGATTTTTCGCCTGATTCAGCCGGCTAACGATACGATGCGAGGTTATCGCCGATGCTTTTGGAAAATGGCTGGTTATCCGATATTACACACACGCCTTCACCGCATTATGATGGTCGCCCGAATAATGAGGTGCCTTCTTTACTGGTGATTCACAATATCAGCCTGCCGCCGGGTGAGTTTGGCGGTCCGTATATTGATCAACTGTTTACCGCTACCTTAGATCCTACGGCACATCCCTATTTCGCCGATATTTCCCATTTACGCGTGGCGGCACACTGTCTGATCCGCCGCGACGGGCAAACCACACAGTATGTGCCTTTCGATCAACGTGCTTGGCATGCCGGAGTCTCGGTGTTTGAAGGCCGTGAACGCTGCAATGATTTCTCTATTGGTATCGAGCTGGAAGGGACGGATACGCTGCCTTTTACCACGGAGCAATATCACTCTTTGGCTGCGATTACGCACCTATTAATGCGGGATTACCCCATCACGCCGTCACGAATTACCGGGCATAGCGATATCGCTCCAGGTCGTAAAACCGACCCCGGCCCAGCATTTGACTGGGACGGCTATCATCTTCTGCTACAAGAAAACTGGACAGAGAACAAAGGGAGCCTAGACCAATGACGCTGTTTACACTGTTGCTTACGCTGGCATGGGAACGGTTGTTCAAGCAGGGAGAGCACTGGCAGATCGATCACCGGCTTGAAGTGATATTTCGGCATGTTTCGCCTCCGTCTTTATTTCAAACGCTGTTCCTGACGCTGTGCAGTATGTGCGTGGTGGCTGGGTTGCTGTGGCTAACGAGCGGTATTCTGTTTGGCTTGATTTCTCTTTTGCTGTGGATCGTCATTAGCCTGATGTGCATTGGCGCGGGTGAAATTCGTCAGCACTATCGGCGTTATTTGCAGGCGGCGCAGCGCGGCGAGTCGGACGCCAGCCGTGAAATGGCGGCTGAACTGGCGCTGATTCACGGTCTGCCAGTGGGCACGAGCGAAAGTGAGCAATTGAAAGAACTGCAAAACGCATTGCTGTGGATAAACTTCCGGTTCTATTTAGCCCCGCTATTCTGGTTCGTCGTCGCTGGGCCTTATGGACCGATTACGCTGATGGGATACGCATTTTTACGTGCCAGACAGACCTGGCTGGCACGGCACAACACACCGCTGGAACGCGCCCAGTCCGGCGTTGATAGCTTGCTGCATTGGCTTGACTGGATTCCCGCTCGTTTAGCCGGTGCGGCTTACGCCTTGCTGGGGCACGGCGAAAAAGCGCTGCCTGCCTGGTTCGCATCGCTGGGAGATTCCCGCAGCTCGCAATACTGGGTGTTAACTCAGCTCGCTCAATTTTCTCTGGCGCGTGAATCCCACATCGAGCCGGTAGAAACACCCAAAGCCGCTGTGACGCTGGCGAAAAAGGTGACGCTGGTGCTGGTGGTCGTAGTCGCACTCCTGACGATATACGGTGCGCTGGTCTGATTTCCCAACGCACCCGTTTCTCATCTATTGTCTGTCTGCGGGAGGCTCGCCGAACGCGGGCATGCCGTTACGATCCCAACTGAACATTTTAATCCGCGTATGGCGGTTCGGGTCATACAGCGGATCGCCTTCGATCTCTGTGTAATTGCGGGCATGGTAAACCAGCACATCTTCGCCCGTTTCTGTTTGGGTAAAGCTATTATGCCCTGGCCCAAATTGCCGGTTTTCCCAACTGGTGGTGAAAACCGGCTGCTGCGATTTATGCCAGCTTGTCGGGTTCAACAGATTGCTATCCGCATTCGCCCACAGTAAGCCGATACAGTAATTTTCATCGGTAGCGCTGGCTGAATAGGTGATAAAGATGCGTTCGCCGTGCTTAATGACGGCGGGGCCTTCGTTGACTTTAAAACCGATCACTTCCCACGGCAGTTCCGGTTTGCTCAACATGACGGGCGTGCCTTTCAGCGTCCACGGGTTTTCCATTTCAGCCAGATACAGATTCGAGTTGCCTGCAATGGCGGGATCTTTTTGCGCCCATAGATAGTAGCGCTTTCCCCGATGTTCAAAGTGCGTGGCATCCAGTGAGAAGGTATCGAACTGCGTGTAAATCCGTCCTCTTTCAACCCAGTTGCCTGTTAGCGGGTCGCTATCCGCGCATTCCAATGCAAACATACGGTGCTGGAATAAACCCTCTTTGATTTCCTCCGTCGGTGCTGCGGCGAAATAGACATACCATTTGCCATCAATCACATGCAGTTCCGGTGCCCAAATCAGCGAGCTTAAGGGGCCGCGTTCATGCTTGCGCCAGATCGTCACCGGGGTGGCGTGGGAAAGTGCTTCCAGCGAACTGGCTCGACGAATTTCGAGACGATTGTATTCGGGGACCGAGGCAATAAAATAATACTGACCATCCGTATGGCGAAGAATGAAAGGGTCTGCCCGTTGTTCAATCAGTGGGTTAGGCCATTGATGTGGGTTCATCATTCTTTCCTCCTGTTTTGACGTTGAGTGCCTGACCGCCACGGCTATCGCTCAGTTCCCGATAGTTGTTACGGCGTTTTTCCAGATCAATTTGTATTTGCTGCATGAGTTGGCGATCGACTTTCAGTAAACGTACAACGCCTGCGGTGATCAAATAGCCTACGCCGGGAATGATGGTGAACAACATAATGATGCCATTCATTGCCTCTGCATTTTGCTGTTTGGCATTGGCGTCATAACCATAGTAGGACAGCAGGAAACCAACCATCGCCCCTGCAATGGCTAGCCCGACTTTCAGGAAGAACAGATTGCCTGAGAAACTAATCCCCGTGATTCGCTTGCCGGTTTTCCACTCGCCGTAGTCATCCACATCGGCCATCAGCGACCAATGGAGCGGTGAAGGGATTTGATGCAGGATATTTAGCAGGAAGTACATCACCAGAATAAAACTGGTTAGGTGAGGGTTGAAAAAATAGAAGGCGCTGGAGAAGATCGCCAGTGCGATGTTGACCCAGAAAAACACTTTCAGCTTACAGAAACGGTCGGTAAGCGGTTTTGCCAGCGCGCTGCCGAACATCATGCCGACGACGCCGAGACTGATAAACAGGCTGGCGAATGAGACGGATTTTTCCATCACCCAGGTGACGTAGTACATCGTGGCCGCCATGCGAATAAATCCTGGGCAGACGTTGCACAAGGTTAATAGCAGGATTCGCGGCCATTGGTCATTTTTCCAGACGTCTCTCAAGTCTGCTTTTAGCGCGTCATTGGTGGGGATGGCAGGTTTGATCCGCTCCTGAACGGTGGCAAAGCAGAACAGAAACATGAATAAGGCAATAATCGCCATCACACCCATCGACATTTGGTAACCGCGCGCTTTGTCTTCGCCGCCGAACCATTCGGCCATTGGCAGCAGCGTCGAGGAGAGAATAAGCGTGGCAATGCCTACCATAATGAAGCGGTATGATTGACAGGAAACCCGCTCATGCGGGTCCGCGGTGATCACGCCACCCAGCGAGCAGTAGGGGATGTTGATCGCAGTGTAGGTCAGTGACATCAGAAAATAAGTGACGAAGGCATAGATGACCTTGCCGTTGTAGCTCCAGTCCGGTGTGGTAAACATGAGTACGCTGAACAGAACGTAGGGTACGCAGACCCAAAGCAGGTAAGGCCGAAAGCGACCCCAGCGGCTTTGGGTTCGATCGGCGATTGCACCCATAATCGGGTCCGTGACAGCATCGATAACGCGAATGGAGAGTAGCAGAGTGCCGACCAAGGCAGGTGAAAGCCCATAGATATCCGTGTAGAAATAGCTCAGAAATAGCATGATGGCCCCGCCAATCATGTTACATCCCGCATCACCCATTCCGTAGCCGATCTTTTCTTTAACAGACAGTGCGTTGTTCTTCATGAATACGACTCCTGTGCTTAACGTGTAAACACGATTATTCCTCTCGATAGGGATAAAAGAGCGTATGAAATCGGTTGCAAAAATGGACAAATGAGTTGGGTAAGGAAAAGTGTGATGGACATGGCAAATATGAAAATGGCCGACAGAGTCGGCCATGGAAAAAGATGCAGTTAACGCTGAGGTTTACTTCGCCTGATTTTTCTTTTTGATGAAGTAACCGATGCCCAGAATAACCAGCCAGACTGGAATCAGCATGACGGAAATCTGAATGCCCGGCGTCAGGAACATGATGACCAGTATACCCGCCAGGAACAGCAGGCAGATGTAGTTACCCAGCGGATAAAGCAGCGCTTTAAACTTGGTCACTGTGCCTTCTTTATCCTTTTGCGCACGGAATTTCAGGTGCGCCAGACTGATCATCGCCCAGTTAATCACAAGAGCAGAGACGACTAGCGCCATTAATAGCTCGAATGCTTTGCCGGGAATAAGGTAGTTAATCAGCACACACAGCGCCGTTGCCAGCGCAGAGATACCTATAGCGACAACCGGTACGCCACGGCTATCGACGGTTTCCAGTACTTTCGGTCCATTTCCCTGTTTCGCCAGTCCGAACAGCATGCGGCTGTTGCAATAAACACAGCTGTTGTACACCGATAGCGCTGCTGTTAGTACCACGACGTTCAGTATCGTCGCCACGACGTTGCTGTTCAGCTCATGGAAGATCATGACGAACGGGCTACCGCCTTCCACCACTTTGCCCCATGGGTAAAGTGACAGCAGGATAGCGAGTGAACCGATGTAGAAAATCAGGATACGGTAGATAACCTGATTGGTGGCGCGTGGAATGCTTTTTTCTGGGTTATCCGCTTCTGCTGCGGTAATCCCGACGAGTTCGAGGCCACCAAATGAGAACATAATAACGGCCATCGCCATGACCAGACCAAGTCCGCCATTCGGGAAGAATCCTCCCTGCGCCCACAGGTTGGTCACGGTGGCTTCCGGCCCGCCCGTACCGCTGAGCAGCAACCAGCCACCAAAGACGATCATGCCAATAATCGCTGCGACTTTGATGATGGCAAACCAGAACTCCATCTCACCGTAGACTTTGACGTTCGCCAGATTGATAGCGTTAATCAGCAGGAAGAAGACGGCAGCGGATACCCAGGTCGGGATGTCTGGCCACCAGTACTGGACGTAAATCCCTACGGCGCTGAGTTCGGCCATGGCGACCAGAACATACAACACCCAGTAGTTCCATCCCGATGCAAAGCCAGCGAAATCGCCCCAATATTTATAAGCAAAGTGGCTGAACGATCCGGCTACCGGTTCTTCAACCACCATCTCGCCCAGTTGGCGCATAATGAGAAACGCGATCAGGCCGCCAATCGCATAGCCTAGCAGGACCGATGGCCCAGCCATTTTGATTGTCTGCGCAATACCAAGAAAGAGGCCAGTACCTACCGCGCCACCCAAGGCAATCAACTGTATATGACGGTTTTTCAAACCACGCTTTAGCGTGCCGTCCGTTTGTTGATTATCCATCAAATTTAATCCTCTGCCAGTGCAAGTAAAAAACACGGTGTGAACGAACACACGTATTAGTGACTGTACGTTTGTGTAATTTTATTTTTACGGGATGGTGTTTCTTTAAATAATGAAACATCTACCGTTTGCCAGAGAATAGTGGTAAGTGCGCAAGATTGCACTGATTTCTTATAGTCTGATAATTAAAAACTATCGTCACATCAAAGTTTTTATCTCTCTTTGATTGAACCCCTGATGATGAAAAACCGGTGGAGGTTTGAAGGGGAGTACTTCTTTAGGTTTACTCCCTTTTATTATCTCTTTATCCCCGCTGTAAAAATGGTGCTTACCCCGATAGGGTGCTATGTGTGATCACGCTATCTTTGTAAGAATAAAAAATCTTATTTTTTGAATAAATATTCACTATTTGTGCGTTTAAACGGTTCAGCACCGCCTGCTTTACGTTTCAAAAAAGTTAAAATATAGACAGGGGGGATTAATGGTCATACCACAGGCGGGCTATCACTTTGCCGCATGTTTCTCGTGCATTTGTTAAAATCTGGTGGGATTGGTGATTTAGCTCAAGGTCCTTATGGACAGAAGGTGAATACTTTGTTACTTTAGCGTCACGTTTTTGAAATTGGTATTACCAATTGACTCCGCGCCATTCGCAGAGAAGAATTCACTATGGCATACAGCAAGATCCGTCAGCCCAAACTGTCAGATGTGATTGAACAGCAGCTGGAGTTTCTGATCCTTGAGGGAACCTTGCGCCCCGGCGAGAAGCTCCCACCGGAGCGCGAACTGGCAAAACAGTTTGATGTTTCCCGCCCTTCTCTGAGAGAAGCCATTCAACGTCTGGAAGCCAAAGGTTTACTTTTGCGCCGCCAGGGTGGTGGTACCTTCGTTCAAGCCAATCTATGGCAAAGTGTCAGCGATCCGCTGGCAGAATTACTGAGCACACATCCCGAATCACAGTTCGATCTTCTTGAAACGCGTCATGCGCTGGAAGGCATTGCTGCCTACTATGCTGCGTTGCGTGGCACAGAGTCGGATCTGCAACGTATCCGGGATTGTCATGCCGTGATTGAGAAGGCGAGGGAAGCGGGCGATCTGGACGCCGAGTCAGAAGCCGTTATGCAGTATCAGGTTGCTGTAACAGAAGCCACGCATAATGTGGTTTTGCTGCATTTGGTGCGCTGTATGGGGCCGATGCTCGAACAGAACGTGAGGCAGAATTTTGAATTGCTTTATTTGAGCCGTGAAGTGCTGGCTCAGGTGAGCATTCATCGCGCCAGCATCTTTGAGGCGATTGTTGCCCGTGAGCCAGAAAAGGCGCGCGAAGCATCACACCGCCATCTGGCGTTTATTGAAGAAGTATTGCTGGATCTTAACCGGGAACATAGTCGGCGCGAGAGATCGTTGCGTCGGCTCCAGCAACGCAAGGACTGAGCACACGTATTTTTGGTGTTCTGAATGCGGCAATCACGACGATGAGCCTGTCTTCATGCGTTTTGCTTATAGCCAAACATAAGCCAGAATGCACGAAGACAGGCTCCAACAAACCAACTTATTAGAGAAGATAAGGAATAACCATGTCAGATCGTTTAAATAATGACGTGGATCCGATCGAAACCCGCGACTGGCTGCAGGCGATCGAATCGGTCATCCGTGAAGAGGGTGTTGAGCGCGCTCAGTTCCTGATAGATCAGGTTCTGGGTGAAGCGCGTAAAGGCGGTGTTAGCGTTGCTGCTGGTACAGCTGCACGTCAATATATCAACACCATCGCAGTGGAAGACGAACCGGAATACCCTGGTAATCTGGATCTGGAACGTCGTATTCGCTCAGCAATCCGCTGGAACGCGATCATGACAGTGCTGCGTGCTTCGAAAAAAGATCTGGATCTGGGTGGCCACATGGCTTCTTTCCAGTCTTCCGCCACTTTCTATGAAGTGTGCTTTAACCACTTCTTCCGTGCTCGCACTGCGCAGGACGGCGGCGACCTGGTCTACTTCCAGGGCCACATTTCTCCGGGCGTTTACGCTCGTGCCTTCCTTGAAGGCCGTCTGACAGAAGACCAGATGAACAATTTCCGTCAGGAAGTTCACGGTAAAGGTCTGTCTTCTTATCCGCACCCTAAATTGATGCCGGACTTCTGGCAGTTCCCGACCGTATCTATGGGTCTGGGCCCGATTGGTGCCATCTACCAGGCTAAATTCCTGAAGTATCTGGAAAACCGTGGTCTGAAAGATACCTCTAAGCAAACCGTTTATGCCTTCCTGGGCGACGGCGAAATGGACGAACCAGAATCCAAGGGTGCGATCACCATCGCGACTCGTGAAAAACTGGACAACCTGGTGTTCGTTATCAACTGTAACCTGCAACGTCTGGATGGCCCAGTTACCGGTAATGGTAAGATCATCAACGAGCTGGAAGGTATCTTCAGCGGCGCTGGCTGGGATGTGATCAAAGTGATGTGGGGTGACCGTTGGGACGAACTGCTGCGTAAAGACACCAGCGGTAAACTGATCCAACTGATGGAAGAAACCGTCGACGGTGACTACCAGACCTTCAAATCCAAAAACGGTGCCTATGTGCGTGAGCACTTCTTCGGTAAATACCCGGAGACGGCTGCACTGGTTAAAGACTGGAGCGACGATCAGATTTGGTCACTGAACCGTGGTGGTCACGATCCGAAGAAAGTCTACGCTGCACTGAAAAAAGCGCAGGACACCAAAGGCAAACCAACCGTTATTCTGGCGCATACCATTAAAGGTTATGGTATGGGCGACGCGGCGGAAGGTAAGAACATCGCTCACCAGGTTAAGAAAGTTAACATGGATGGCGTGCGTTACTTCCGTGACCGCTTCAACGTGCCAGTTAGCGATGAAAACATCGAAAGCCTGCCGTACATCACCTTCGATAAAGATTCCGAAGAGTACAAGTACCTGCACGAACGTCGTCAGGCACTGGGTGGTTACCTGCCGTCTCGTCAGCCGAACTTTGACGAGAAGCTGGAACTGCCAACGCTGGAAGATTTCCGTACGCTGCTGGAAGAGCAGAACAAAGAAATCTCTACCACTATCGCGTTTGTGCGTGCCCTGAACGTGATGTTGAAGAACCCATCGATCAAAGATCGTCTGGTTCCGATCATCGCTGACGAAGCGCGTACCTTCGGTATGGAAGGTCTGTTCCGCCAAATCGGTATTTATAGTCCGAAAGGCCAGCAGTACACCCCGCAGGACCGTGAGCAGGTTGCTTACTACAAAGAAGACCAGAAAGGTCAGATTCTGCAGGAAGGTATCAACGAGTTGGGCGCAGGTTCTTCCTGGCTGGCGGCGGCAACGTCTTACAGCACCAACAATCTGCCGATGATTCCGTTCTATATCTACTACTCCATGTTTGGTTTCCAACGTATCGGCGACCTGTGCTGGGCAGCGGGTGACCAACAGGCGCGTGGCTTCCTGATCGGTGGTACTTCAGGCCGTACAACGCTGAACGGTGAAGGTCTGCAGCACGAAGATGGTCACAGCCACATTCAGTCGCTGACCATCCCGAACTGTATCTCCTACGATCCAGCATTTGCCTATGAAGTTGCAGTGATCATGCATGATGGTCTGCACCGCATGTACGGCGACGCGCAAGAGAACATTTACTACTACATCACCACGCTGAACGAAAACTACCACATGCCTGCGATGCCGCAGGGTGCGGAAGAAGGTATCCGTAAGGGTATCTACAAGCTGGAAACGGTTGAAGGTAGCAAAGGTAAAGTTCAGCTGCTGGGCTCTGGTTCTATCCTGCGTCACGTACGTGAGGCGTCTCAGATTCTGGCGAAAGACTACGGCATCGGTTCTGACGTATTCAGCGTAACCTCCTTCACTGAACTGGCTCGCGAAGGCCAGGATTGTGAGCGTTGGAACATGCTGCATCCGACCGAAACCCCGCGCGTACCTTACGTGGCTCAGGTACTGAGCGATGCGCCAGCGGTTGCATCTACTGACTACATGAAGCTGTTTGCTGAGCAAATCCGTAACTTCATCCCAGCTAGCGATTACCGCGTACTGGGTACTGACGGTTTCGGTCGTTCTGACAGCCGTGAGAACCTGCGTCACCACTTCGAAGTGGATGCGTCTTACGTCGTGGTTGCGGCTCTGGGTGAACTGGCTAAACGCGGTGAAATCGATAAGAAAGTGGTTGCTGATGCCATCACTAAATTCAACATCGATGCAGATAAAGTCAACCCGCGTCTGGCATAAGAGGTAAAGATTACATGGCTATCGAAATCAACGTACCGGACATCGGTGCAGATGAAGTTGAAGTCACCGAAGTGCTGGTGAAGGTTGGCGACAAAGTTGAAGCTGAACAGTCGCTGATCACGGTTGAAGGTGATAAGGCTTCTATGGAAGTCCCTTCTCCGCAAGCTGGTGTCGTGAAAGAGATTAAAGTCTCTGTCGGTGACAAAGTTGAAACCGGCAAACTGATCATGATTTTCGATTCCGCCGACGGTGCAGCTGACGCTGCACCTGCTAAGGCAGAAGAGAAGAAAGAAGCGGCTCCGGCTGCTGCACCTGCGGCCTCCGCAGCGAAAGAAGTCAACGTACCGGATATCGGCGGTGACGAAGTTGAAGTGACCGAAATACTGGTTAAAGTGGGCGACACCGTTGCTGCTGAACAGTCTCTGATCACCGTAGAAGGCGACAAGGCTTCTATGGAAGTTCCGGCACCTTTCGCGGGTACGGTTAAAGAGATCAAAATCAACACTGGCGATAAAGTCTCTACCGGTTCTCTGATCATGGTCTTCGAAGTTGCTGGCAGTGCGCCAGCAGCCTCAGCAGCGAAAGCTGAAGCGGCACCTGCTGCTGCACCAGCGGCCTCTGCGGCGAAAGAAGTTAACGTACCAGATATCGGCGGCGACGAAGTTGAAGTGACCGAAGTGATGGTTAAAGTTGGCGATAAAATCGCGGCTGAGCAATCACTGATCACCGTTGAAGGTGATAAGGCTTCGATGGAAGTCCCTGCGCCGTTCGCGGGTACGGTTAAAGAAATCAAAATCAGCACCGGCGATAAAGTTAAAACCGGCTCACTGATCATGGTCTTCGAAGTAGAAGGCGCTGCACCTGCGGCGGCTCCGGCTGCCAAGCAAGAAGCGGCTGCTGCACCAGCTCCGGCGGCAAAAACTGCTGCTGCACCGGCTGCGAAAGCGGAAGGCAAGAGCGATTTCGCTGAGAATGACGCTTACGTTCACGCGACGCCGGTTATTCGTCGTCTGGCACGTGAATTCGGCGTGAATCTGGCGAAAGTGAAGGGTTCTGGTCGTAAAGGCCGTATCCTGCGCGAAGACGTTCAGGCTTACGTGAAAGATGCCGTGAAACGCGCTGAGTCTGCGCCAACTGCTGCCGCTGGCGGCGGTCTGCCAGGCATGCTGCCATGGCCGAAAGTCGATTTCAGCAAGTTTGGTGAAGTTGAAGAAGTGGAACTGGGCCGCATCCAGAAAATTTCTGGTGCTAACCTGAGCCGTAACTGGGTGATGATCCCGCACGTTACGCACTTCGATAAAACTGATATCACCGATCTGGAAGCGTTCCGCAAACAGCAGAACGTCGAAGCTGAGAAGCGTAGACTGGATGTGAAAATCACCCCAGTTGTCTTCATCATGAAAGCCGTTGCTGCTGCGCTTGAGCAAATGCCACGTTTCAACAGTTCACTGTCTGAAGATGCTCAACGTCTGACGCTGAAGAAATACATCAACATCGGTGTAGCAGTTGATACCCCGAATGGTCTGGTGGTTCCAGTGTTCAAAGACGTGAACAAGAAAGGTATCGTCGAACTGTCTCGTGAATTGATGGCGATCTCCAAGAAAGCCCGTGACGGTAAGCTGACCGCAGGCGAAATGCAGGGTGGTTGCTTCACTATCTCCAGCCTGGGCGGTATCGGGACTACGCACTTTGCGCCGATCGTCAACGCGCCTGAAGTCGCTATTCTTGGTGTGTCTAAGTCCGCGATGGAACCGGTCTGGAATGGTAAAGAGTTCACTCCGCGTCTGATGATGCCGATGTCTCTGTCCTTCGACCACCGTGTCATTGACGGTGCTGATGGTGCTCGCTTCATTACCATCATTAACAATACGTTGTCTGACATCCGCCGTCTGGTGATGTAATCGAAAAGCCGGCCTGACGGCCGGCTTTTTTCTGATAAGCTGTTATTTGTTACAGCTGTCAGTGATCAAGGACAAATCGTTAGTCGCTTGTTGTTTCAAAATTGTTAACGATTTTGTAAACTACAGTGGCAAAGACACGTCCCGGTGGAAGAGGGCGTTATTAAAAATGCACCCTAAATCTGAATGATGACGGGTGTGACGTCACAGACCCGCCGGAAAACAATTAAGAGGTCATGATGAGTACTGAAATTAAAGCTCAGGTAGTGGTACTTGGTGCCGGCCCCGCGGGTTACTCTGCTGCATTCCGCGCGGCGGATTTGGGTCTGGAAACCGTACTGGTAGAGCGCTACTCCACGCTGGGTGGGGTGTGTCTGAATGTCGGTTGTATTCCTTCCAAAGCCCTGCTGCACGTTGCCAAAGTTATTGAAGAAGCCAAAGCACTGGCGGAACACGGTATCGTGTTCGGTGAACCTAAAACCGACATTGATAAAATCCGTCTGTGGAAAGAAAAAGTCATCAACCAACTGACCGGTGGTCTGGCGGGTATGGCGAAAGGCCGTAAAGTTAAAGTCGTTAACGGTCTGGGCAAATTTACGGGTGCCAACACGCTAGAAGTTGACGGTGAAAACGGCAAAACGACGATCAACTTCGATAACGCGATTATCGCTGCGGGTTCACGTCCGATCCAACTGCCTTTCATTCCTCATGATGACCCGCGTGTATGGGATTCTACCGATGCGCTGGAGCTGAAAAGCGTCCCAGAACGTCTGTTGGTGATGGGCGGCGGTATCATCGGTCTGGAAATGGGTACGGTTTACCATGCTCTGGGTTCACAAATCGACGTCGTTGAAATGTTCGATCAAGTGATTCCGGCCGCTGACAAAGATGTCGTTAAGGTCTTCACCAAACGTATCAGCAAGCAGTTTAATCTGATGCTGGAAACTAAAGTGACGGCAGTAGAAGCCAAAGAAGACGGCATCTATGTGACGATGGAAGGTAAAAAAGCGCCAGCCGAGCCACAGCGTTACGATGCGGTTCTGGTTGCTATCGGTCGTGTACCGAACGGTAAAAACCTGGATGCAGGTAAAGCGGGCGTGGAAGTTGACGATCGCGGCTTCATCCACGTGGATAAGCAAATGCGCACCAACGTGCCGCACATCTATGCTATCGGCGACATCGTCGGTCAGCCGATGCTGGCGCACAAAGGCGTGCATGAAGGCCATGTTGCTGCCGAAGTAATCTCCGGTAAGAAACACTACTTCGATCCGAAAGTGATTCCTTCTATCGCCTATACCGAACCGGAAGTCGCTTGGGTGGGTCTGACTGAGAAAGAAGCCAAAGAGAAAGGCATCAGTTACGAAACCGCGATCTTCCCATGGGCAGCGTCTGGCCGTGCTATCGCGTCCGACTGCGCTGAAGGTATGACCAAACTGATTTTCGACAAAGAAACTCACCGCGTTATCGGTGGTGCGATTGTCGGTACTAACGGTGGCGAACTGTTAGGCGAAATCGGTCTGGCGATCGAAATGGGTTGTGATGCAGAAGATATCGCACTGACCATCCATGCGCACCCAACGTTGCATGAGTCTGTTGGTCTGGCAGCTGAAATCTTTGAAGGCAGCATCACTGACCTGCCGAATGCGAAAGCGAAGAAGAAGTAAGTTCTTTCAGGTTCGAATAGCGTGAATTCAATCCGGTACCGTAAAGGTGCCGGATTTTTTTTATGTATCAGACGCGGGAAACACCCTCGCACAGAGGAAATCCACCAGTGCCCGCACTTTTGGCGACGGGTGCTTGCTCGCAGGCCACAGCATATGGAAGACGCCGCCGCGTTCCACGTAGTCGCTCAGGATCGGCTGTAGCAGTCCCTCAGCCAACTGTTCGCGGATAGAGAAATCCGGCAGGTAAGCGATCCCGAGCCCCTGTAGTGCAAAACAGACGCGCGTTTCGATATTGTTGCAGATCATCGACGTAGGCAACTGCAACTCTGGTTCGTTGGGGGCAAGTCGCAGCGCCCACTGCTCTAGTTTTCCGCTGCTGGGAAAGCGATAGTGCAGGCAGGCATGCTGCATCAGGTCGGCAGGTGTCTTGGGCGTTCCCCGACGAGCAAGGTAGTCTGGCGCTGCCACCAGCAGAAAACCGAAGGTGCCCAGCTTACGTGCGGTGAGGCGAGAGTCAACGGGGTCGCCTGTCCGTACTACGGCATCGAACCCTTCTTCAATGACATCCACCATCCGATCGGTGAAATCCAGCTCCAGTTCGATTTCGGGATATTCGCGCATGAAGTCGCCGAGCACGGGGAGCACGAGTGAGCTAACCAACGGCAGGCTTACCCGCAGGCGCCCGCGCGGTGCGGCATTGGTCTGTGACAGTTCCAACTCTGCTGCCTCGATTTCGGCCAGGATGCGTCGGCTACGCGCGAGAAATAGTGAGCCTTCAGCCGTCAGTGTGATGCTGCGGGTACTGCGATGAAACAGCCTCACGCCTAGCTTTTCTTCGAGCCGTGCGACGCTTTTCCCCACGGCAGACGCTGACACGCCCAGTAATCGACCCGCAGCAACGAAACTACGCGTTTCAGCCACCTGCACAAACACCACAAAGCCATTCAGGCTGTCCATACTGCTTCCTCATTGCGGATGTTTTATTCCGTATATCGAGGAACTGTAGCCTACTTTTTCTTTAATTGTCGATTTTCTATCGTAACGGGAACGCTCATTGATGAAAGGAACATTTCGTGATAACTCCCGCATTTCCCCTGTGTACTGATGCTCCGTCAGCGCATCTCTCTGCCCAAATTCAGGCTGTTGTTCAACAGGCATTAGATGATCGGCGTTTGGTTGGTGCCGTCGTGCTGGTAGCACGCAACGGTGAATTGATTCATCAGCAGGCTGCAGGGTGGGCTGACCGAGAGAATGCTCGCCCGATGGCGCTGGACGCCATCTTCCGGCTGGCTTCTGTGAGCAAGCCCATCGTGTCCGTAGCGGCGCTGGTGCTTGTGGCGCAAGGTCGGCTCGATCTGGATGAGGATATTACTCGCTGGATGCCAACGTTCCAGCCCCGGCTGCTCGATGGCAGCTCGGCGCGCATTACCGTGCGACAGCTGCTTAGCCACACCGCGGGTTTAAGCTATCGATTTTTCGAGGCTCACGCGGATGGTCCCTACGCGCAAGCGGGGATATCGGATGGTATGGATGCTTCCGGCATTAGCTTGAATGAGAATTTGCGTCGTATCGCCAGCGTTCCACTGCAATACATACCGGGAACGGCCTGGGGCTATTCGCTGGCAACGGATGTATTGGGAGCCTTGATCGAGCACATTCACGGTTCATCACTGGACGAGGCGGTACGCCAACTGGTGACCGACCCGCTGGGCATGCACGATACTGGCTTCGTTGTGCGTGATCCATTGCGCCTGACGACGACTTACGTGAACGATACTCCACAGCCGCATCGCTTGGCCGAAGGTGAAACGGTTTCCCCTTTTGAAGGGGCAATCGGCATCACCTACAGTCTCGCCCGCATCTTTGATGCACAGGCTTTTCCATCGGGCGGTGCTGGCATGGCGGGTACGCCGTGGGATCTGCTGCGTCTGTTAGAAGCGCTGCGTAAAGGGGGCGGTGTACCGCTGCCTGACGCGCTGATCGAGGAGATGGGACGCGATCAGACACAGGGTCTGGAATTGCCCAATGCACCGGGTTGCGGTTTTGGCCTCGGTTTCTCGGTCTTGCGCGATCCGCAGTTAGCTGAGTCGCCGGAGTCATCAGGCACCTGGCGCTGGGGCGGTGCCTACGGTCATTCATGGTTTGTCGATCGAACTCAAGGTTTGAGCGTGGTGGCTTTCACCAACACGATGTATGAGGGGATGTCGGGACGTTTTGTTACCGATCTGCGTGATGCGGTGTATGGCGCGTTGGAGACAGAGCAATGACAGCCTCAATCACAACTTCAATGACGAGGACACAGCGCGACAATTTGCCCATTGCTTCACTGCTTGCGCTAGCCATGGCGGCCTTCATCACTATCCTGACCGAAGCGCTGCCTGCGGGTCTGCTGCCGCAAATGGCGCAGGGGCTAGCGGTGTCCGAAGCCTGGGTCGGACAAACCGTCACTATCTATGCTATGGGTTCTCTGGTAGCTGCGATCCCGTTGACCGCCGCGACGCAAGGTGTACGTCGCCGCCCGTTGCTGTTGGCAGCCATCGCAGGTTTCGTCGTTGCCAATACGATTACGGTATTTTCCGGTAGCTATGTGCTGACGATGGCGGCGCGTTTTCTGGCAGGTATTGCAGCGGGTCTGCTATGGGCACTACTGGCTGGCTATGCAGCCCGTATGGTGCCTGAACATCAGAAGGGACGCGCTATTGCGATAGCGATGGTCGGCACGCCATTGGCGTTGTCACTCGGCGTGCCCGCTGGCACCTTTCTTGGCAACCTGATCGGTTGGCGAATGTGTTTCGGTATGATGAGTGGTTTAGCCGTCATACTCATGTTGTGGGTACGCGTACAGGTACCAGATTTTGCCGGGCAGCCAGTAGGTAAGCGTCTGTCGCTGGGGCAAGTGTTCACCGTAGCAGGCGTGCGACCCGTGCTATGCGTGGTGTTGGCCTTTGTGTTGGCGCATAACGTTCTCTACACCTACATTGCGCCGTTTCTTGCCGCGGCGGGCATGGTCGAACAGACTGGTTTGGTGCTGCTGGTATTCGGCATCACATCACTGCTGGGGATCTGGATCGTTGGCGTGCTGATTGATCGCCATTTGCGAGCCCTGACGCTTGCCTGCTCGGCATTGTTCTGCCTTTCTGTACTGGCGCTTGGCGTGGCAGGTGATGTACCCGTTGTGGTCTATGCGGCGGTGGCCGTCTGGGGACTCGCCTTTGGCGGTGCAGCGACATTGTTCCAAACGGCAATTGTCAGAACGGCTGAGGAGGGGGCTGATGTCGCACAGTCTATGTTGGTCACGGTCTGGAACATGGCTATCGCAGGGGGCGGTATCATCGGTGGTGTTCTGCTGGAGCGTTTTGGCGTTGTTGCATTCTCTCCGGTACTGCTGGCGTTGTTATTGATTGCGCTCGCTGTGGTCTGGTCTGCCAGACAACACGGTTTCCCCGTGGCACGGCGGTAAGATGGCGCAGCGCCAAATTTTTTGCCTGCGGCTTCGCATAATGCGCGCTCCGTCCATTTATTTTTAGCCGCGTCAATTACAATCAAACCTCAAAAAAGAAACGATGTTTTATTTTTGAGGTTATGATGAATCTTAATACCTTACGCTCCTCTGTCTGGCTACTGGCGGCGTTGCTAGCCAGCCCTTCACTGATGGCGAACGATATGAACCCTCACTCTCAAATAGCGGCGGATCAGGCGGTGACGGATGAAGGACTGCCTTCATTTTATCCGCAGCTTAAACAGCAAATGACCTACTCCGATTCCTGGCTATCTGGAAATTTTACGGATTTTAGCCAGTGGCAATCCCAGTCGAGAGAAACGCTGCGTTCGCTGCTTCTGACACCGAATTCCACCAAAGACTTTGCACCGCAGGCGATCGAAAAACAGGATCGTGGCAGTTACACGGCAGAAAAGGTCGCTTTCAATCTGACTGATGAAAGCCGCGTAGACGCGTTGCTCCTGACGCCAAAAAGCGCGGGGCCTCATCCGGCGGTGATCCTGCTGCACGATCACGGCGCTAAGTTTGATATCGGCAAAGAGAAGATGATCAAGCCGTGGGGCAATGACGAACAGCTCGCTTCCGCACAGGCGTGGGCAGATAAGTTCTTCACTGGTCGTTTTGTCGGCGATGAACTGGCGAAGCGGGGTTATGTGGTGCTGGCGGTGGATGCGTTAGGTTGGGGATCGCGCGGGCCGATCAAATATGAGCAGCAGCAGGCGCTGGCGAGCAATTTCTTTAATCTCGGGCGCTCGCTCGCCGGTCTGATGGCCTATGAAGATATGCGGGCGACGGATTTTCTGGCATCGCTTGAGCAGGTTGATAAACACCGTATCGGTGTCGTCGGTTTTTCAATGGGCGCGTATCGTGCCTGGCAGCTAGCAGCACTGTCTGACAAGGTGGCGGCAACCGCGGCGGTATCTTGGATTGGTACATACGACGGGTTAATGACGCCGGGAAATAATGTGCTGAGAGGTCAGTCGGCATTCTATATGCTGCATCCGGGACAATCGACGCGATTTGATTTCCCGGATGTAGCTAGCGTGGCGGCACCGAAGCCGATGCTATTGTTTAACGGTGGCAAAGATAAGCTGTTCCCGACGCAATCCGTTGAAGATGCCTACGCCAAGATGCACAAGGTGTGGCAATCCCAGCGGGCGGACATCAAGCTGCAAACCAAGATCTGGCCTGAGCTGGGACACGTCTTCTATCAGGAACAGCAGGAAGAAGTCTTTAGCTTTCTGGATCAATGGCTGAAACCCTAGCCAGCGGTGCCTGAATTGTAATAAGTTTTTGATAACATCAGGTTACTGATGCATGACTCGCCTCTGTGTGCTGTAGCATTCAGGGGCTTTTCAATTTTACAGGGATGAGGTGATGAAGAAATACCTGGGCATTATCATGATGGTGCTATGGCTGTCGGGTTGTAATGGTGAAAAAACATTTAGTGAGGGGAAATATCTGGTTGAGGATATTCGCGTTGTTTTTGATAAAAGTAAAAGTCCTGAAGCCAATAAAAACAGAGACGATCTTCAGGAACATATCGCGCAAGGTCTTAAAGGCATTAAAAACGACATCTATTTTAATCTGACACCGACTCAGGTGAACTACTACAGCGTAGATGGCGAACATACCGAGGACATAAAAGATAACCGAGTACAGATAAACGGTTCGTGGCACACGCTAGCAATCATCGGGAAAAACAAGGTTCAGTTCGTATCGGATAAAAGCGCTGCCTGTGCATTTTATTTCTGTGAAATCACGATGGTCTTGAAAAAGACGGAAGAACAGTCACCCGATTTACTCAAGATTAAGCAACGTTTTGAAGATCGCAAAAAAGCCTATCAGGCGCAACTTCTTAAAGAGAAAGAGGCGTTTAACCGTGAGCCGATGAGCGATTTCCCCGGAGTTCCCTTTTATCCTGAAGAACATTTTACGATTAAGCTGCCGTTTGCCATGTATGACAAGCTGAGTTTGTGGGAGCACGGGATTTATATTCGCAGAATGGGACGTCTGCTTATCGACCAGGAAAATAAAGATACGCAGATCTATTCCTATCGAGATCGACAGAATAAAACTGATTTTGACCTATTCACCGTTAGCGCGGCGAAAGCGGATTTTAATCTGGCACTGTGGCTGGAAGGGCAAAAGGGCATCTTGTTCCAGTCAGAAAACGGCGCGGCATACGATAATCAACAAGGAAAATTGGAAGCTGTTTATTTTCAATATGATGAGGCTAAACAGCGCTATTTTATTGGGTTAGCGAATGCTGAGGACACCGCCGCGTTAGCCAAAGCATTTGCCGTACTGCGTACGATGGATGAACGCTATCGTGGCGAACAAGCGCTGTCGATGTACGATCTAGCATTATCTCCGCAGGCGTTGGAAGCGAAGTATGGTGTAAAGATTGCGGATGAATTTAATATCGCAGAAATGCATCAGGCTATTTGGAAAAAACTCGAACAACGTATGGAGAAGCCTGAGCGTTTTATTAAACGCAGCATGTCAAAAACGCGCATTGAAATACGGTTTCCATCAGAAGTGTTTAAATATGACATTTATTTTAAGATCGTTCCCGAATCGATTCCTGAACTCATGGCTGAAACCAAAGAGATCGTCCCCGAAGGTAAAGAAGCGGGTGACATTTTTATTTATGGCGACAGCGCGTTTGTCGGCTATGAATACGATGTGAATGTGGGAAGTGGGCTCACATTACAATTTTTAGTACCGAAAGATGCAGGAACGCCGCTGGAACGCTTGATGTTTCTGCATGTATTACGTCAGCTTGATGTGGCGCGTTTCCCAGCTATTCCTGCACAAGAGAAAAAGAACCTGTTTCAGTATGGCGAGGCGTCGTTTTTCAAAACCAACTTTGATAATAGCTACTTCAAAGTAGAGCAAGGTCTTATCAACAGTACAGGCAAGCTAATCGTTGCTAATCCTGATGATGGCTATTTTGAGTTTGAATACAAGTCTCCCCATATACTGGCGACCCGTTATAAATCAGAGGGCGAAGGGAATTATTCCAGAGTACCGGGCGTGACGATATTTGATGAAAAAGGGAAATTAATTTCCCATCAGGCAGATTAAGTCGATCTGACGGTATGGTTGTTGTCGAGAATAGTGCTGCCGATAATGATGGTTATCGACAGCAATCAGCATCCCGTTAAAGCCAGTATTTTGTTAAAACCAGCATTGTTAAAATAGCAGCCCAAGCAAATAGCGTAGATCGCCTTCCTGCCGTAACGCGCAACGATCGGCGATCTGGTTGCTGTCGAGATGAGCCAGAGAACCGATGGTTTGCTGCAATTTAGCTCGTAGATCGGTTGGCCGTGCAGAGGTTTCCTGACGCGTGGTGCGCTGGATTAGCGGGCTGCCGTTACGCAAATGCAGGGTGACCTCATGAAAACGTGCTTCTGGGTCAAGCTCATCAGGTGGCGCTGTTTCATCGGCGCGGCGTATGACGCGCTTCGCCAGTGCTGAGATTGCTGCTTCAACTGGCGCTTCTGAAAAATGCGCCAGCTTCAGTTCCCCTTCAATCAGTGCCGCTGCAATGACATATTCCAGACTGAATCGTGCTTCTACGCCATTTGTCGCGTTACGGATGAAAGGAGCGACGTCGCCGCCCGGCGGGAAGGTTACCGTGATACGCTCGATAGCGTCGGCCAGATCGGCATCCGCACCATTTTGCTCATGCCACTGCTCCCGCAACGCAAACGCGGCTTCGGCGGCGCTGTGGGTTCCGCCACAGGTTGGGTAGCGCTTGAACTCCAGACCGGGAGAAAGAATGCGCCACGGCGCTCCCCAGTTTTCAACCAGCAGTGCTGGCTGCTGTTTTTGATCGCCATGCGCGGCAAGAAACGCATCAATCACCAACTGCTTGTTGCCCTCGAAGCCTGCTAACCCCAGCTTGACGGCGGTTAATCCTGCTCTGGCAGAAAGCCCGGCGTGTAACGGTTTGACCGCTGAACCAAACTGCGCCCGCAACCCAGCGGCCTGTGTGGCGGCTAAGCCAAGAATAGTTTGTGTTTGCTCTATTGATGCATCAGACAGACGTGCCGCCGCAGCCGCAGCGGCGATAGCGCCGAGCGTGGCCGTGTTGTGATAGCCGAGACTGTAATGACGCGGGCCGCACGCCAGCCCGATTCTGCCAGCGGCTTCTACGCCTACCACATAGGCTGTCAAAAACGCATCTTCCGTAACGGATGAATCCTCCGCAGCAAGGGCAAACAGCGCAGGTAGAATGACGGTGCTAGGGTGGCCGCGAAATGCAGGATGATAATCGTCAAAATCCAGTACGTGACCGGCATAACCCAAAATCAGACTACGCGTCAGGCTGTCCGTGCCGCTAAATACCTGCTTTAACGGCGCGAGCCCGCTATCAGCAATCGCCCCCTGTGCGATCGGGAGCGCGGTGGAGATGAAGTCAGTCACCCCTTCCCGGGCGGCATCAATCGCGTCTTGGTTTGGCTCGCTATGGATAATGTGGTGGGCAAGCGTTGCGGTGATATCAGTCTGATTGGTCATGAGTTGTCAGGCATCTTGGCAGAAAAACACTAATTTACTGCGCATCGCTGAATAGCAATTAATAACCAAACGGAATAATAAATTCCATTTGGTTATTAGTGGTTAGAATCAAAAGCGGTCTTTTAGCTGCCCAGGTGTAATGCCAAATGCACGGCGCAGCGCGGTGGCAAAGTTGGCGGGGCTGTTGTAGCCCGCGATGCTAGCTGCTTGAGCAATACCGATGCCGTCTTTTTGCAAGGCTAGCATGGCACGTTGTAGACGGCAGTTACGAAGGTACTCAAAAACGCTCATATTGAACGTCTGGCGAAAATGGCGCTGCAGTGTGCTTTCGCTCATGTTGACGCTTTTGGCGATTTCACTCATCGAAAGATGATCGGCGCTGCCGCTTTCCAGCATATCTCTGATCTGCTGAATTCGATGGTAGCCGCGCAGGCTGACACCGCTATTTTTCTCCTGCGCCACGCTGGCGGTCAGTGACGTAAACGCTTCGATAATCAGGCTCATGCACTGCGTTTCCAGATAAAGGCGCTGGAGCGGCGTTTGGCAAGGTTTAGCATCCAGCGTTTGTAAGGCAATTGCCAGCGCCTGTCGGGACGGTGTCCATAAGTGTGTCGCAAGGTGAGTCTGTGTGAAATCGTGGATAGCCTGCCAGTCGCCAACGGTATCCATCATATTGCCGTACAACCATTCTCTGTCGAACGTTAGCGTAATGGTGCGTTCATATTCATCACGCTTGCCGATGCGGGTAAACATCGTCGGCTCCGTTAGTGCAATCAGGGAAGCGGGTTGGCTCTCTCCCAGATGCAGTTCCTGATGGCCAAATGAGATATGTGCATTGCCGCTCACCACGATGGCCAGCTTGATCGCACCATCCAGCAGGTTTTGGGTTTTCATGTTGTGGCGATTAATCACATCTGCGGTATGTAGGATCAGATGCGGATTGAGCTGCACAACCGTGAACGATCCGAATAGCACCGGTGTGTTATCGATCAGCCGGGGACCAATAAAACGGTAATTATTCGCGACCAGACTCGATTGCTGAACGATGTGATCTTTGTAGATCGGCTTTGATGACTGAGTGAAGCTGCGCACGTGATTACCTACCTGATTAAACCCTTCGACCTGCGCCTTCCATTTTGATGCTTTGGCAAAACATTTTGCTGCTAGAGCAAACCCCGTCCTGAATGACAAATGTAACAATGACCGCGCCAAAATGGTAATGCAAATACTTCTCAATAGCATTTTTCGTTGGGGAGGTCACATTGCACGATAAATGCATCTTCCATTTCTGGCAATGCGGAGAAAAGGGCTGATTGATTACAGACAGTATTTCATAACAACGATACGTGATGCTCCGTTTGCATGACGCTTCTCTCCCGATAACCGCTACGTCTGCGCGTTTTATCTCCGCCGTTATTCAGCACTTTTGCTGATTGTCGTTAGGTGTCGCTGTACCGGCTGCGATGTTGAACCTTTTTCAGGCTACTTATTCATTTCTTACAGGGCAGGATAATTTTGATGAAACTACCACAATCGCGCCGTTATTTGGCGACGCTCATTGGCGTTAGCTGCGGGATGACTTCGTTTCTGAGTGCGGCGCAGACCTCGACCATTCCTTCAACAGAACCTGCTCCTCAGGTGCAGAATCAGACCGAGAATAGCCTATCGGGAGACACGATGGTGGTGACGGCTGCGGAGCAAACTCGCCAGGCTCCTGGCGTGTCGGTGATTACGGCTGAGGATATCAGCAAACGTCCACCTGCTAACGATCTGTCTGAGCTGATTCGCACGATGCCGGGTGTCAATCTGTCCGGTAACTCAACTAGCGGCCAGCGTGGCAACAATCGTCAGATCGATATCCGCGGTATGGGACCGGAAAACACGCTGATTCTGGTGGATGGCAAGCCAGTGTCGAGCCGTACGGCAGTACGTTACGGCTGGCGCGGTGAGCGTGATACTCGCGGTGACACCAACTGGGTGCCTGCGGACATGGTTGAGCGCATTGAAGTGCTGCGCGGCCCAGCGGCAGCGCGCTATGGTAACGGTGCCGCGGGCGGTGTGGTCAACATCATCACCAAACAGCCGACGCAAGAATGGCACGGTACCTGGAATACTTACCTGAACGAGCCGGAACATAGCTCGGAAGGTGCAACCAAGCGTACCGATTTCAGCCTGATGGGCGGCCTAACCGACAGCCTAAGCTTCCGCCTGTTCGGCAATCTGAATAAAACTGAGGCCGATGCACGCGATATTAATGAAGGACATCAGTCCGTGCGCGCGGGTAATCAGTCAGCTTCACTGCCTTCTGGGCGTGAAGGGGTACGCAACAAAGATATCAATGGCCTCCTGCGTTGGGATATGACCAAGCAGCAGTCGCTGGAGTTTGAAGCAGGTTCCAGCCGTCAGGGTAATATCTATGCGGGCGATTCGCAAAATACCAACACAAACGCGCTTGTCGTCAGCAATTATGGCAAGGAAACCAACCGCATGTACCGGCAGAATTTTGCGGTCACACATCGCGGTTACTGGGACAGCGGCGTCAGCTCTACGTCGTATCTGCAATACGAACGTACGCATAATACCCGTATCCTTGAGGGTCTATCTGGCGGTTTAGAAGGGATTTTTGATACCACTAATCCAAACCAATATGGCACGATAAAGCTGGATAATTTCACTGCGCATAACGAAGTGAATCTTCCGCTGAATGTCTGGGTCGATCAAGTCTTAACGTTCGGGGTTGAGTGGAACGAGCAGAAGATGAAAGACCCGGTTTCTAACTCGCAGACAACAACCGAAGCAGGCAGTGTGGGTTCGCTTAGCAGCAGTGGTCGCAGTGAGAAATCTGTCGCTCGTCTGGCTTCTGCCTTTGTGGAAGATAACGTCCAATTGACCGACAGCACTATGCTGACGCCTGCACTGCGTGTCGATCATCACAGCACGGCAGGTACCAACTGGAGTCCGTCGCTCAATTTGTCGCAGGAATTGGGTGACGACTACACGCTGAAGTTAGGTATCGCTCGTGCTTATAAAGCACCGAACCTGTATCAGACTAACGAGAATTACCTTCTCTATAGCCGTGGCCAAGGCTGTGCTGGCGGCACATCTTGCTACCTGATCGGCAATGAAGATCTGAAAGCGGAAACCAGCCTGAATAAAGAGATTGGTCTGGAGTTTCACCGCGATGGGTTGATCGCGGGCGTCACCTACTTCCATAACGATTACCGTAACAAAATTGAAGCAGGCAATACTGTCATTGGTAAAGCGGTGGGCGGTACTAATTCCCAATATGCTAATGCTAATATTTTCCAATGGGGCAATGTACCGAAAGCCGTCATTCAGGGACTGGAAGGTAACCTGACCGTTCCTGTCACGGAGACGATCAACTGGCGTAACAACCTGACCTGGATGCTGGAATCGAAGAATAAGACCACGGGTGACTACCTGTCGATTACGCCTGAATTTACGCTGAACTCATCGGTGGACTGGCAGGCGACGGAGAGCCTTTCCTTCCTGGCCGATGTGACCTGGTATGGTCGCCAGAAGCCGAAGAAATATAACTACAAAGGTGAGCGCGTAACGGGTAGCGCCACCAATGAGTTAAGCCCTTATGCACTGTTCGGGTTAAGCAGTACCTATAAATTTAACAAGAACCTGAGCGTGACGGGCGGTGTAGAGAACCTGTTGGATAAACGCCTGTTCCGTGCGGGTAATGCGCAGGATGTGGTGAACAATAATGTTGTCACCATTGCGGGTGCCGGTGCGGCAACCTATAACGAACCGGGACGCACTTTCTTTGTCAGCGTGAAGACGTCGTTCTAAATCTTATACCCGTCATACTGAGTCGCAAACGCCATGGGAAATCCCGTGGCGTTTTTTATGGCGTGCCATCCCTGGCCGTCACCCCGCGGGCCCTTGCTGCGCAACGTTAAAAATTTCTCCCGGAAATTTTTTATTATCGCTATCAGGGACAGAAAAGGGCTTTTAAGGTGGCGACGATTTTCTCTACGTCGTGATTTTCGATGCGGTAGTACAGTGTTTGTGACTCGCGCCGATAGCTAATCAGCCCTTCTTCACGCATTTTTGCCAGATGTTGCGAGAGGGCGGACTGGCTCAGCGGGATATGCTCAAGTAACGTACCCACCGACATTTCGTTGTGCTCAATGAGTAAGCAAAGCACCAGTAGCCGGTTTTCGTTGCCAATCGCGCGCAGCAATGCCGCTGCTTTTACCGCGCCGTCTTGCATGAATTCCCGATCCGAATTACTCAACGCCATATTCACTCCGCCGTGCGTTACTGACTAATTTAGTGATGCCTAATGTATTGAGCTTACCATACCCTCGACCTTGAGTGAGGAGAATGACTAGCATCGATAAAGCCGCGGGTGATGGAACCCGCGCTATGCTACCTGCGGTTTACAATAAGGTCGTTCCTCCTTACAATAACCTGACATCCTTTCCTGAATCTGCTGCTGCAGGAAAAACAACCTTCTCCTCGAAACGGGAGGAGCGATTTTTTGTTTTTCTAGGTAGCACCATGTCTACATTCACTCGCTTACAAAAACGTTTATCCCGTTTGGGGATAGACACCGATTACCAACATTCTATTTATCATCTCCGCAGGCAGTGCGCAGAAGCGCAGGTTCTGTTGCCGGAAGCGTTGCCGCTGGAAGAAAAAGCGGTTCAGCAACTGCTGGATTTCGCCTCGGTTCATATGCCGGGCAGTGATGCGCACGTCTGTGCCGCTCGCGCGACGCCGGATTTCCACCCCGGTACGCTTGCGCCCGTCGGCAGTATTGTTGCCACAACGGAGAACTTCGTTATCCCTGCGGCGATTGGGACGGATATCAATTGCGGCATGCGCTTGCTGACCACGGGCGTGCATCATGCGGATGCCGATGAGCACAAACCCGCGCTGATTCAGGCGCTCAAAAATATGTTACTTCTGGATCAGCGCGATGTTCCCGTCACGCCGGATTCGTTTTCTGCGCTCTTTGATGAGGGGCTGTCGGCGTGGCTGGCGGCACTGCCTATGCAGGGGCTTTGGCAGGGCGTGGACTTCCAACGACTGTCGGCTGAGCTTGCTTCTATAGCCGGAACTAAGTCGATTCATGCTCATAGTCGACATGCACCTGAACCGTTTTTTGCGCCTCGTGCGATTATTCGTCCTTCCAGTCTGGGCACGGTCGGGTCGGGTAACCACTTCGTTGAGCTGCAAATTGTCGATGCCGTTTTGGACCGACATGCGGCGTATCAGGCTGGTGTGAAGGAAGGAGAAGTCGTCGTTATGATTCACACCGGTTCACGAGACGTTGGCTTTTATGTCGGCCAACGTGGGATTGATAAAGCGCGCACCTGCTGGCCAACTGGGGAGAAATATCCGGCATCCGGTCTGTTTGGTCTGGTTGATGAACACGCGGCGGATTATATGGAGGCCATGGGCGTCGCTGCCCGTTATGCGTGGATCAATCGGATTGTGCTGACTGAACTGATCCGTTCTTCTTGGAAACAGGTATTTACGCGGGATACCAGCAAGCTGGTTGTTGATCTATCACATAACATCATTCTGCCGGAACATGGAATGAACCTGCATCGCAAAGGGGCGACACCCGCAAAAGCTGGGGAGTTTGCGCTGATTCCCGGTTCAATGGGAGATTACTCCTATCTCGTTACTGGGAAAGGGAACCCCGATTGGCTGTGGTCGTGTTCACACGGTGCAGGGCGTGCCGAGCGTCGGCAGAGTATGCGTAACAAGGTCGATACGGCGAAGCAAGTCGATGCGCTGCCCTGGCAATGTATTACGCTGAAGGACGAACGCCTGCGGGAAGAAGCACCTGCGGCCTATAAACCGGTTACGCCCGTGATTGATATTCAGGAACAGTCAGGGCTGATTCAACCTGTCGCACGGTTGCGCCCGTGGCTGACGTTTAAGGCCTGATGTGACCCGTCCCTAAAGGAATAGATTCAATACTTTTGTACTGAACATTGCGCCCCAATCGGCGAGTGGTTGATTGGGGCGTATGTTCTTCATCGCCAGCGCCCGTTGTTGGGCATTTGTGGTTATCTGTCCAGACTAGGGTTTTTGTTTGATGACGTTATTGGCGCCGCTAGACGAGAATTTCGGCTCTGTTCCGCCCCATGAGAGGCGGTTACTGATGCCATTGAAAGAGACCAGAGCAGGCCCGTTAAAATCAAAATCGAGATGATGCTCCGTGCCGGTTACGTTCACCTTTACTGGCTTATCATCGGCAACAATGTGAGTGCGGATCGTGTTTTTATAGGCGGCGACGGTCAGGTCTCCGGTTGATTGACCTGTAACGGCAATCTCGGAACCGGTCACGGTAAGCGATGTGGCGGTATCGAATGTGACGTTGTGCTCGGAACCCGTGACGGAAATCGCGGCACATTTGCCTGTGAGGGCGATGTTATTGCCGTTGCCTGAAATACTGACATCATTACCATTACAAGGAATATCGCGTGTTAAGCCGATACCCTCCAGTTCGATAGGTGCGGCATAGACAGATGCGGTGAACGCCAGAAGTGTGGCAGAAACCACGTGCAGATACCGTTTCATCTTCATGGAGTCTTTCCTGTTATCAATGAAGCCATCCGGCATTGTTGCCGTGGGGCCCTATCATCTGTTAACACTTATCCAGACTCTATTGCGAACATTCTGATTATCGCTGCGTCTTTAGACGATGCTTAATCACGTTATGTTGTTAAAAACCCACATATTACGTGGTTAAATCAGCATAGTTAGTGTGCGCTGTCAGGGACATGCTATTCTGCTGATGTCGGTATTTTTCAGTGATAGTGACATTGGTCACATAGCACAGTTGAATAAAAATTAATGTTGCTATTATGTGAACGAATTAACAATCAATTCAAATCCTGATATGCTGACGAGGCTGGACCGGACACTCTGCTACCTTACATCCACACGCTGACACCCAGGCATGGACACCACAAGTGGGAACAAGAGCGCCGGGCATAATGAAGACAATGAGAGCGAGGAGAACGTCGTGCTAGAAGAATACCGTAAGCACGTAGCTGAGCGGGCTGCGCAGGGAATTGTTCCTAAACCGTTAGATGCCACGCAGATGGCCGCGCTGGTTGAGTCACTCAAGAATCCCCAAGCAGGCGAAGAAGACGCGTTGCTTGATCTGTTGATTAACCGTGTTCCGCCCGGTGTTGATGAAGCCGCCTACGTGAAGGCTGGTTTTTTGGCTGCCGTCGCTAAAGGCGAAGCCACTTCCCCCTTGGTTAGCCAGGAAAAAGCGATTGAGCTGCTGGGCACCATGCAAGGTGGTTATAACATTCATCCGCTAATTGATGCGTTAGACAGCGACACGCTGGCACCGATTGCCGCGAAAGCGTTGTCCCAGACGCTGCTGATGTTTGATAACTTCTATGATGTGGAAGAAAAGGCGAAAGCAGGCAATGCGCACGCCAAGAAAGTGATTCAATCCTGGGCTGATGCCGAGTGGTTCCTGTCCCGCCCGAAACTGGCGGAAAAAATTACCGTTACCGTCTTTAAAGTCACCGGTGAAACTAACACGGATGACCTGTCTCCGGCACCTGATGCCTGGTCACGCCCTGATATCCCGCTGCACGCATTGGCGATGCTGAAAAATGCCCGTGAAGGCATTGATCCCGATCAGCCTGGCAACGTGGGCCCGATCAAACAGATCGAAGAACTGAACAAGAAAGGCTTCCCTCTGGCTTACGTCGGTGACGTCGTCGGTACAGGGTCATCGCGTAAATCTGCGACCAACTCCGTGTTGTGGTTCATGGGTGAAGACATTCCTCATGTTCCGAACAAACGCGGCGGTGGTGTGGTGCTGGGCGGCAAGATTGCCCCGATCTTCTTCAACACTATGGAAGATGCCGGTGCGCTGCCGATCGAAGTCGATGTTAACGATCTGAATATGGGTGATGTGATCGACATCTATCCATATGAAGGTGAAGTACGCCGTCATGATACGAATGAAGTGCTGGCGACATTTGCCCTGAAGACCGACGTATTGCTGGATGAAGTGCGCTCCGGTGGCCGTATTCCACTGATCATCGGACGCGGGCTGACGTCTAAAGCGCGTGAGTCACTGGGCTTGCCGCACAGCGATGTCTTCCGTATTTCCAAAGCGGTTGAAGCCAGCAAAAAAGGCTTCTCACTGGCGCAGAAAATGGTCGGTCGCGCTTGTGGCGTCGCGGGTATTCGTCCTGACGAATACTGCGAACCGAAAATGACGTCAGTAGGTTCACAGGATACCACCGGGCCGATGACTCGTGATGAGCTGAAAGATCTGGCTTGTCTCGGCTTCTCCGCTGACTTGGTGATGCAGTCGTTCTGTCACACTGCGGCCTATCCGAAGCCGGTTGACGTGACCACGCACCACACGCTGCCTGATTTCATCATGAACCGTGGCGGCGTATCGCTGCGTCCGGGTGATGGTGTTATCCACTCCTGGCTGAACCGTATGCTGCTGCCGGATACCGTTGGTACGGGCGGTGACTCCCACACCCGTTTCCCAATCGGCATCTCTTTCCCTGCGGGTTCTGGGCTGGTGGCGTTCGCTGCGGCTACGGGCGTGATGCCGCTGGACATGCCGGAATCCGTTCTGGTGCGCTTCAAAGGCAAAATGCAGCCGGGTATTACCCTGCGCGATCTGGTTCATGCGATTCCGCTGTATGCCATCAAACAAGGCCTGCTGACGGTTGAGAAGAAAGGTAAGAAGAACATCTTCTCTGGTCGTATTCTGGAGATCGAAGGTCTGCCGGATCTGAAAGTCGAGCAGGCGTTTGAATTGACCGACGCCTCTGCGGAACGTTCTGCGGCAGGGTGTACGATCAAGCTGGATAAAGCGCCGATCATCGAGTATCTGAACTCCAACATCGTGCTGCTGAAGTGGATGATCTCCGAAGGTTACGGCGATCGTCGTACGCTGGAACGTCGTGTTCAGGGTATGGAAAAATGGCTAGCGGATCCGCAACTGCTGGAAGCAGATGCCGATGCCGAGTATGCGGCGGTGATCGACATCGATCTGGCCGACATCAAAGAGCCGATCCTGTGTGCACCGAACGATCCAGACGATGCGCGCTGGCTGTCTGACGTGCAGGGCGAGAAGATTGATGAAGTCTTCATCGGTTCCTGTATGACCAACATCGGGCACTTCCGTGCGGCGGGTAAACTGCTGGATAGCCACAAAGGCCAGTTGCCGACCCGTCTGTGGGTTGCGCCACCGACCAAAATGGACGCTGCACAGCTGACGGAAGAAGGCTACTACAGCGTGTTTGGTAAGAGTGGGGCGCGTATCGAGATCCCAGGCTGCTCGCTGTGCATGGGTAACCAGGCGCGTGTGGCTGATGGTGCGACCGTCGTTTCTACGTCGACCCGTAACTTCCCGAACCGTTTGGGAACCGGTGCCAACGTCTATCTGGCGTCTGCTGAGCTGGCTGCGGTTGCCTCGCTGCTGGGCCGCTTGCCAACGCCGGAAGAGTACCAGACCTATATGTCGCAGGTGGATAAAACCGCGCAGGACACCTACCGCTATCTGAATTTTGACCAGTTAGGTCAATATACTGAGAAAGCCGATGGTGTGATCTTCCAGACTACCGTCTAACTCGCTATAGTTCGCATCCCTACACCGAAGGAGGCCTTGTGCCTCCTTTTTTTCTGCCTGCTCCATTCCACCTTGTGCATCTGCAACATCAAAGGTGAAGGTGCATCACGACGATAGGGTGTAGAGGCGACTAAACTGAACAGAAGAAACATCACAGTGGGGATGGCATCATGGACTATGAATTTTTGCGGGATGTGACGGGTCAGGTCATCGTTCGTATGTCGATGGGACATGAAGCGATTGGGCACTGGTTCAATGAAGAAGTGAAAGGCCAGCTAACGATATTGACTGACGTTGAGGATGCGGCGCGCTCCGTCGCAGGCAGCGAGCGGCAGTGGCGACGCGTGGGCCACGAATATACGTTGCTGCTGGATGAAGAAGAAGTGATGGTGCAGGCGAATCAGCTGTCTTTCACCACGGATGAGCTGGAGGAGGGCATGAGTTATTACGACGAAGAGAGCCTGTCTCTATGCGGTCTGGATGATTTTCTGACGCTGGTGGAAAAGTATCGCGAGTTCATCCTGCATTGATCGTTTTAGTTATTCGAGTGTTTTGATAACACGATCATTTTGAAAACACCACCCGCCAGACGGATGGTGTTTTCCATCAGTCAGCCAAGATTGGCATGACCGAAGCGTGCCTGCCAGTCATGATCGAAGCGGTTAAGTGCATCGTCAACCGCAGGATCTTGCAGGAACAGCTCGGCAACGGCTGGGTCAACCGTAATAGCCTGACACCCAGCCAGCAGGCAGTCCAATACCTGACGCGGCGTGCGAAAGCTGGCTGCCAGTACCTGAGTCTGCGGGCTGTGCAGGTTAATCAGGGTTTGTAGCTCTTTCACGAGCGCAATCCCGTCTCCACCCTGTGCATCAATGCGATTGACGTAAGGGGCGATATAGCGAGCGCCCGCCAATGCGGCATAAAACCCTTGTCCTGCACCGTACACTGCGGTGCCGAGCGTGGGAATATCCAATTCCGTCAATTGCTTAATGGCACGTAATCCCGCGTGTGTTACCGGCACTTTGACGACCAGAGAAGGAATCACCTCTCTGAGCTTTAATGCCTCTTCCACCATCACGTCAGGATCGCGTGACATCACCTGAGCAAACAGCTGTCCTTCTGCGCCGATAACGGCCTGCATGTCTCGCAGCACGCTATAAATATCAGATTTTCCGCGTGCGACAATACTCGGGTTGGTGGTCACGCCTTTAATCGGTAACACGCCAGCGAGTCGTTCCACTGCGGCTACATCAGCCGTATCTAAATAGAATTCCATCATTTTCTCCGTACTGAAATCGGTGTTTCGGATGACATCAATACTGTGGCGCTTAGCGCACAATAATGCCCAGCAGAATACCCACCGCGCCGAAATCGGAATCACTGAACGTGGTGTTTGCCAGCCCGATACTGCCCAACACTGGCAGCAGGAAAACAGGCATGAAAGTAATCAACAACCCGTTGGTAAAGGAGCCTAAAATTGCGCCGCGACGCCCGCCGGTAGCGTTACCGAAAACCCCAGCTGCCGCGCCGACAAAGAAGTGCGGCACCACGCCGGGAATGATCACTGTCATACCCAGCAGGTAGAGCAGCACCATTCCGATCACCCCTGCGGCAAAGCTGCTCAGGAAGCCAACCAGAACGGCATTCGGCGCATAAGGGAAGACGACGGGGCAATCCAATGCTGGTTTAGCGTTGGGGACGAGTTTGTCCGAAATGCCTTTAAACGCGGGCACGATTTCCGCAATTACCATACGCACGCCTTGCAGCACGATATACACGCCAGCGGCAAAGGTAATGGATTGGATCAGCGAAAACATGAACCAGTTTTTCCCACCTGCGTTCATCGTTTTCACCGCTTCGGGGCCAGCAAACAGGCAGGTGAAAATGAAAATGAAAAACATGGTAAAGGCGATGGCGACTGGCGTATCACGCAGAAACAGCAGGCTCTTCGGTACTTCCATGTCTTCTGTTGATTTCTCTTTATTACCAAACTTGCTACCAATAAACGCTGACAGCAGCTGTGATATCGCAGAGAAGTGACCAAAGGCAACGTCATCCGATCCCGTTACTTTCTTCATATACGGGTGAATAATAGCAGGGAACAGCACCATCGATACCCCAACCACCAGCGACCCAACGGTAATCAGCAACACCCCTTTCATGCCCGCCGTTGCCAGAATCACTGCAACCATCATCGACATAAACAGCGTGTGGTGACCCGTCAGGAAAATGTATTTCCACGGCGTAAAGCGTGCGATCGCGATATTAATGACCATCGCGAAGAACATGATCATCGCCATCTCGGTGCCGAAGTTTTTCTGGGCGACCGCGACAATCGCCTCATTGTTAGGCACTACACCCGCGATACCGAACGCATGGTGGAAAATCGCGGCGAAGTCGCCTAGCGATGAGACAATCAGGCTCGCGCCCGCGCCGAGGATCAGGAAACCCATTACGGTTTTCACCGTCCCTTTGATGCATTCCGTGGCAGGTTTTTTCTGGGCAATCAGACCGATAAGCGCAATCAAACCAACTAATATTGACGGTTCAGACAGCACATCACTCATTAAAAAACGGAAGAATTCCATTTTTGCTCCTCTCGCTTATAAGGCGCCAAGTTCTGTCAGGGCGACCGACAGGCGTTCTTTCATCGCCACTTTGTCGATCATGTTATTCAGGGACACGATTTTTCCCCCTACCGCCTGTGCGACAAGCTGATCGGCAATGTCTTTGGTTCCGACAAAAATGTCGCTGTCCGTTCCTTTCGCCGAACCTAAGTCCACGTGATCCACGTCTGCAGCCACACCGAGCTCTTTAATGATGTTTTTAATGCTGATTTCCATCATCAGGCTGGTACCCAGGCCGTTACCGCATACGACTGTAATTTTCATAATCTGTGTCCTCTGGTGGCGATTAATAACGAGAAATAACGGAAAGCACCTGTTCTATCTCTGTCGCGTTAATTAACGCGGCGACGTCATCAGGCGTGTCGAACAACTGAGCGAGCTGTGAAATAATATCGATATGGCTATTGCTGTCCGTGGCGGCCAGAACAATCAGTAAATGCACGGGGTCGTTACCGTCAGAATGGAAAGCCACGCCGTCACGAATCAGCGTCAGGCTGACGCTGAGTTTGTTCACGCCGTCTTCCGGGCGAGCATGCGGCATGGCAATTCCTGGGCCGACAACATAGTAAGGGCCGATGGCCTCATGAGAGCGGTAGATCGCCTCAATGTAGGTGGGCTCAATCGAGCCATTATTTAATAATGGCTTACAGGACAACGCGATAGCATGACGCCAGTCGTCGCAGGCAGGTAAGATTTGAACAACGTCTGGTGTTAGTAAAGTGTTAAGCATTAGAGTCACCTCTGTATCATTCTGAACGCAGGATAGTGTGCCAGTCTCGAAAATAATGTGATTAACATCTAAAAAGATAGCGCTAACTGATATGGCTATCATTAACTGTGACCGGCTTAGCACAAGCGGGGCTAAGACGTGTTCCCCGCGTTCAGACGGAGGCACACTGTGGGTGGCACGGCATGAGTGATGCAGTCACCGGAACGGTGTGGTGTCTTTAAGTAGCCTTAAGATAATGAATTAACAGGTTTTTATTGCGCCTGTGTGCTGAGAAAAATGACGAATGGAATGGAGAGGAAGTGAGCATGCGTAAGCGTCGTAGTACCGGTAAGGTTACGCTACAGGATGTCGCCGACTACGCGGGCGTAGGGACGATGACGGTGTCGCGCGTGATGCGTAAGCCCGATCTGGTCTCTGAGAAGTTACGCAGTAAAGTGGAGCTGGCCGCCAGAACATTAGGCTATGAGCCCAATCAAGAGGCTAGCCTGCTCACCGAGAGCGCTAACCGCGTGACGCTACAGGACATTGCGAACCATGCGGGGGTCGGCGCGATGACGGTGTCCCGTGCATTAAAGGAGCCGGGGCTAGTCTCTGATGCCACGCAGAAGAAAATCGACAATGCGATAAAAACACTGGGTTATGTACCTAATCGCGCGGCCGGTGCGTTGGCATCCGCCTATCAGCCGACGATTGCGGTGCTTTATCCTTTTCAGCAAGATCGCGCCAGCGTTCGTTTTGTTCAAGCGTTACAGCAGGCGGTTGGTAAGCATAACGTGTCGTTGATCATGGGCTGCCATGAATATCGTCAGCACACTGAAGCGGGAATGGTTGAAAAGCTCTTGCAGCAGCGGCCAGCGGCGCTGGTGTTATTCAGTGCGCAGCTTTCACAACGTACCCAAGATCTCATTCAGGCCAGTAACGTCATTACGGTGAACGTTTCCGGCGCTGCCGCGCTGAGTGCGAATATCAATATTGATATCGCCCTTGCCGATGCAGTTGAGCAGTTAACCCTTTCGCTGCTGGAAAAGGGATATCGTCACGTTGCTTATATCGGTGCACACACGGATAACCGACTGCAAAAACAGCAGTTGAACGGTTGGAATAAAGCCATGCTGGCGCATTATCACAATGCGGATTTGAAGATCACGATCCCAGAAGCACCTAGCCTACAGTTTGGCCGCTATGCCATGACGGAACTGCTACAAAATCAGCCGGAACTGGACGCCATCATCTGTAGCCATGAAGAAATTGCGCTAGGCGCGCTTTTTGAATGCCAGCGTCGTCTAATGAAAGTTCCTTACGATCTGGCGATTGCCTGTCTGGATGGTTCTGAGCAATGTGAACACTCGTTCCCAGCACTGACCGCGATGCGGCTTGATTATGAAAAACTGGGTGCGGAGGTTGGGCATCTGGTGTTAACCATGATGGATAGCGACGATCACACACCGGTACTGGAAACAGTAAAATTCATCTTTGAACCCCGCGGCAGTAGCTAGCAGGGGATAAAAAGTATCGGAAAGGCGCGTCACACTGCATGTTGCTGCATGGTCATTGATAAAACAATAACGAATTAGATAAGCCTCGGACATTAACAGCCAAAACATCAGTTTCGGCCGTTCATATATTGCGATGGTGACAGCCACTTTCATAGGGCATGCTTCAGAAAGCGCTGTCTTTCTTCATTATTGATTCTGGTTCCAGCGGTTAGCACGACTGAAAGAACCAAAATCATTAAAACGAACCCCCATATCCCTCATGATTTTGAGCGCCACAGGTGCAGATAACTGTCTGATATAAAATGGTTCATTCACGACGAAATGGTGTATCGCATGTGTGCTGCCAAAATTAAAGCAGAAGAAATTAATAGGGTAGAGCCACCAAGGGTTAAGAACCTGCGTTTCCTGAATCACATTGCCGCTTTCATTGTCGCCATGATAATGCAAATTTGACGAGATAAGATGCAGGCAGAATGACCACAGCATATTCGGCCCCACAATAATGACGACGGAAATATTAATAAAATTAACGACGCTCGCCGTCGTGTCAGACCAGGAAATAGGGGTTCCAGTTGCGATGAAATAAAATTTCATCGCGTGGAAAATTAAAAAAGAATACCAGATAACAGAATAGATCACCGCGAAAGGGAAAAAGGCTTTGATAGAGAAGGCAAGCAGCTTCTTTTTTTCCTGTGGAGTTTTGGCATTGTGCATCATCACTGCCGCGGAGACGACTAAGTCACCGAGCATTAAGATGCGCAAAATCCCCCACTTACGACCATTACCCAAAAACTTCTCTTCTACGTCATGTTCAGATCCTGATACCTGATGGTGCATTAAGTGCACATCACGTCTCATCCAAGGACTTGCGGTGCTAGGGCGCATTAACCAGACGACGGTCATCATGGCATGGTGGAGAAAACGATTTTTTCTGAAATATAAATTGTGAATGAGGTCGTGTTCAATTTCATGTGCAACGGAAATGCACAGCGTATTGACGACTAGGCACACCCACCAGGGAATATAACCATAAATATAGAATAAGGAACTGATCACCATCACGACTGTGATTGCAGTTAAGGCACTAAATCCTAATAGGTTCTGGTGATTTAGAATAGGGTGTTTATTTCGCAGTTCCTTACCATTCTCAATAATGACTTTTCTGATTTTTTTTGATTTTTCGCTATCATCTCTATTTATCAGGTTAGATATAGGTACATTCATAGTATATTTCTCCGGGATGCAGGTGAGATGTTAATTGACTATTTATGACATCGCGTAAAGATCTGAGGTAAACTCTTCTGTGTAATTAGGGTTAATTATTGGTGCGGTAATTAATTAAATTGGTGGAGTAAGTATCTTCATCAAGTAATTTATCTTTTCTATCGTAGGATTAATAACATTGAAAGATAGAGTGTCTGACATATATGGTGTAAAGCTATTGCTGAGATCTTGTAGCATTTCACTATCTAAAACTTCTGTTTTTTGGATGTTTAGAATAATAAGATCCAGTGCGTAGGCATAGGTAAGAGCCTGTGCTTCTGCATGAGTGAATCGGCGCTGATTGCAGGAACTAACAACTTTCTTTTCTATTTCTTGTGCGACATTTTCTGGTTTAATATCATGATTTTTAAATCTATTTAATCCAATGATATACTTGGCAATCTGATAAGACATGACGGAGTTATCACCAGCAAAGGTAATATTAGCCTCATAGTCAATCTGCATGGACATAATTTGGTTGTAGTGATGTAGACCTTGAGCTCCGCACATCGCTCGGCATTTGCGGAGGATTTCCAACCCTAATGAGGATCCTAAATATTTCCCGACGGCGACTAAAATCTGCAATTGCTTATGCGTGCTTTTATCCTCCCAATTTATTTTGAATTGCTCAATGATAATGTTATTCAAAGTGTGTAGAGAGAATGCCTTGAGTAACTCTGGGTATAATCGTTGACAAAATAATGGCTCCATAATTAAGGTTTGATATGTTGGCTTTAATGATGTGACTCGGTGCTCAGAAAATTTATAGGTAATATAAAGTGCGGCTGCTGCAGACAGGCTACCGCTGCTCAATGGAAAAATGCGCTCTTGTAAAAAGGTTTCAAACAGCAACACGAAGCGCAGGGATTTAGAGGTTTGGCTATGAAACACGCCATCGGACGTGATTTCAGAATGGCGCTGCATCATCGCTTCAGGCGGTAAACTGACCTGATTAAACCGCAGGCCGGAAATTTGATACCCTTCAACGCCGCCTTTGGGATCGCAAGAGATCGCGCTGATTCCAGGCAACAGACTTTCACCTTCTTTCTCCCTCAACGGAACCCGAAACCAGTGAATGCCCTCATCACGATTATTTACGATCAGTCTCGCCAGTACCATGCCGACCGTTGCAGAATAGAGCGCATTCCCGATCCAAAATTTAGCGGAATCTGGGGTTGGGGAATCAAGTATTAATCGGTGTTGTTTATGATCGTAAGTCACGGTTGTTTTTATATTACGCAAATTAGTACCACAGGCGATTTCTGTGCAGCAAAAAGCGTAAATACGATCTAAATTAACCACCTCATCACGATACTGTTTTAGCTGATGAGGACTGGATTGTGTAAATATCACATTGCCTGCGATAAGATGTGCCGAAAGAGATATACCTAATGACAAGTCTAACGTGCCGAATAGTGCTACGTTTTTACACAGCTCATCGAACTGGGCCTGATTCGCTTGCCCCAACCACATTTCGTTATTAATCAATCCCTCTTGAAAAATAACTCGCATCCTTTTTACGGTTAAATCCATATAATCACGTGATGTAATATGATGCCTTACTCTTGGGTCAAATAGCTTCATTTCTATTATTTTACTAATCTTATCATTATAAGCCATGCTCATCCCTCCGATTGGGTATTGGATTTAATATTAAGAAAATATAGGTGTTTCTTATTAATAGGCGGTTTTCAGTATAGTTACGAGTTTGTTTTATTCAAGTGTGAAAATATCTATCGCTGGCTATTAAGTAGCTAACATATTATCAATATCATTGTTTTATACTTTAATTAATTAGCTATTTCATAAGGATAGATAATTAAAGTTGTTTTTATTTTTACCTTATTCATACGATTTTTGTGTGGTCTGACATCTTTTATTCATGAGTAACGATGCACATATCTGGCTGCTGAAGGGGGAAATTTGGCGATGGAAATATCTGCTAGGAATGTCGATAAGAGGGAGTGATGAGGGAACTGGCGGAGCCTGAAAGACTCCGCGATGTAGATGTTGTTGCGATGAATAAGATAATAAATATTTATGATGGTGCGGATAAAAATGAACGTCTTTTACATGTTTGAATATAAATTCATAATAATACCGCCGCTAATAATGAGTGCCATTGAAAATACAGCGGGTAAATCAGGTTTTTGTTTATAGAGCAGCATTGAAATAAATGTTACGCCGACGATGCCAAAGCCGCACCATAACGAATAGGCAATCCCCACGGGTAGATAGCCCATCGCACGTGTTAACGAAAAATAGCAAAGACAGTAAGCGAGAATAACGATAATGGAAGGCGTACGTTTTTTAAATCCATCGGTTTTTTTTATCATCGATGTGCCAGTAATTTCCGAACCAATCGAAAGCGCCAACCATAAGAATCCGTTGAACATGATGAATATCCTTGTCTTTAATGAATAATTTTTGTCTCTAATGGCTGAACTTGGTCACTGCTGTCCAATTTTTCAGGTGGTTCATCCACGCCCATTTTAGAAAAGAGATTCATGATCGTTATGCCAGTAGCAATAACGATCATTCCAACGATTGCTGGGATATCAGGATGTTGACCATAAAAAATAATACTGAGCGTCGAAACCAATAAGATCCCCGTACCGGACCAGGTTGCATAGGCTAACCCCACAGGAAGATGTTTTACGGCTTTTGATAGTGAATAATAACAAACACAGTACAGCATAATAATAACGGCCAATAACGCGAATTTTGTCATCCCTTGGCTATTATCAAACATTTTTAACGTGGAGGTGGCAGACGTTTCTGACAGGATGACTAATAACATCCAAAGCCAGGATTGCTTTCTAAGTGACATATATTGCTCCTGATTTATGTTAAGAATGCGCTATCTGGTTTGCTCTTTAATGACGAACCAGACGAATATCGAAATCAAATTCGTTAAAGAACGTCTCCAAATGATTTAACTCTTCCTCGTTGTAACTGGGATCTTCTTTTATTGGGTAAATCATCCCCAGTCTTTCGTATTTTTTGCGGCCTAGTTGGTGGTAGGGCAGCACGTCGATGCGCCGTATGCTGCCGCGCTGTGCCAGCGCCTGAACATAGTGAATGGCGTCGGTAACTGCATCGTACGAATCGTTATAGCCGCGAACGAGTGGCATACGAATGACGATATCGACTCCCAGCCCAACCAGATGTTCCAGATTCCGCCGTATGTTTTCATTCCCGATGCCAAATAGCGCTTTGTGCTGCTGGGTATCAATGTGTTTGATATCAAAAAGGAATAAATCCGTCACGGCGGCTAACCTGCTGTAGTGGGATTTCAGGGTTGTGCCCTGCGTTTCGACAGCGGTGTGAATCATCATGCGCTTGCAGGCGGTGAGCAGATCGACAGCGAAGTCCGTTTGTAGGCTCATTTCTCCGCCGCTCAGCGTGACGCCGCCGCCAGAGGACATATAAAAAGGGTAATCCTGCATGATGATTTCCATCAGCTCCGTAACCGTCATCTCTTTTCCTATGACGTCCAGCGCGCCGGACAGACAAGCGGTTTCACACTTCCGGCAGCCAATGCAGTCCGCTGTGCGATCGAGATGATGGTGCCATTCGCTGCTGTCCGTTTGCATACGGTGAACGCCCGTCGGGCAAACCTCCACACATTTGCCGCAGTTGATGCATTTATCCTGAGAGAACATGATCTGATAGGCGTTGCTGATCCCCTCTGGGTTTGCGCACCAGGGGCAACGGATATTGCAGCCTTTCATAAAGATCAGCGTACGAACGCCGTCCCCATCGTAGATCGAATACTTCTGAATATTGAATATTCGACCTGTGATTTCTTTTGCTGATTCCATCTCACTCTCCACATGTCATCCCGCCTGCGGCAAGATAAACATCCTTGTTCAAGGTGTGCGCCTTACTCATATTCGTCTGCTGATGGTTCAGAATTTTTCAATCATGGTGCGGCTTATGATTTCATCCTGAACCTCTTTGCATAGCTCAACGAAGTACGCGCTGTAACCCGCCACGCGGACGATTAAATCACGGTATTTCTCCGGTTCTTGCTGGGCTTTTCTCAACACCTCATCGTCAACGTAGCTGAATTGCATCTGCCCATTACCCAGAATGGACGATGTTCTCAGCAGGGTGATAAGCCCGTTGCGACCTTCTGGCGTGTCCAGCATGCCTTTAAGGAATTTGAAGTTATGCACCATGCCTATATTCATGCTTTCCACATTCATTCTGCTGACCGATTTGATGCTTGCCGTCGGCCCTTTTTTGTCAGCCCCTTGGGTTGGGCTGATTCCATCGGAGAGCGGCGTCCACGCCAGACGCCCGTTTGCGCTGGCGGCGGTCAATGCGCCGATCGGCGTATTGTTGGAGATAGATAAGGTGCCGTGGCTAAAGGTGGAATAAAGCATTTTGTATTGGCGGCATTCGCGTTCTGTCCATTCGGTGATATCGCGCGCGAGCTGGTCAACGGCGTTGTCGTCATTACCGAATTTCGGCGCATTCAGGCAGTCTCTGTGCAGCATTTCATCGCCTGAGAAGTTAGCCAGTAGAGCATCACGCATCTGCTCCAGTGTGTACTTACGATCCTCATAAACGAGTTTCCGAATGGCCATCATGGAATCGACGTAGGTGGCTAATCCAGAGAATATGAGTCCAGGCCCATGATTGATTAATGCACCACCGGCAGCCACGTCCTGACCTTTTTCCATACAGCCTTCGACCAGCAAGGACATCAACGGCTTGGGGGCGACATCACGATGTACGCGCTGGCTGATCACGGTGCCAATCGCGGACAGGCGGATAATGTGCGCGATCTGCGTTTTCACAGCGCGATCAAACGCTTCAAAAGTCTCCAGCGTACTCAATTCGCCAGTGTCCAACCCCTGAACGCGATCGAACCGAATCATACGGCCACGGTTTAAGACAAACTCGATAGCGATCGGCCACTGGGTGTAGCCCGTGGAGGTCCACTGATAAATGCGGCCTGATTTTTGCGGTTCGACGCAGCCCATCAGGCAGTAGTCGCGCGCATCTTCAAAATCGAAGCCTTTGCGCAGCATCATCTTGATATGGGAATCATCGAAGTGACATGCCGGAAAACCCATGCCGGATTTGACCACATCGACAATTTTTTCCATGTACTCGTGCGGCGATTGATTATGAATCCGGCAGGCGAGTGAAGGCTGATACACTTTCACAAAACGCACCGCATCCATGATCAGGTAAGTCAGGTCGTTACAGGCATCGCCTCCGCTACGCTTCTGCCCGCCGATTGTCAGGTTGATAAACGGCTGATAGCCCGCGAAATATTTTGCACCGCTCTCACTGGACATCCACATCAGTTCCGCACATTTCAGAATGAACATCTGCATCATTTCCAGTGCCTGTTCGCGCGTCAGGCGGCCGGATTGCATGTCGGCTTCATACATTGGGTAGCAGTATTGGTCGACGCGTCCTAACGAGATTCCGGTTTGGTTTTCTTCAATTTCAAACAAAGACTCCAGCGTCCAAATACTTTGCAGGGCTTCCTGTAACGTTTTGGGAGGATTGGCAGGTACGTTCTCGTTTACGTCGGCAATCAGCAGAAGTTCGGCACGCCGTAAGGCATCGTTTTCCTGTGCCGCCTGTTCACGTGCCTGTGCTGCGATGCGGTTGGCATAGACCATGACGCCGTCGCAGGTTTCAATCGCCGCTTTATAGAAATAGATACGATCGATATGAGCTGGGTCTTCCATACCAAGTTCAGCAAGTTTTGCTTGCGCATCGGCTTTGATGCCCTTCATCCCTTTAGTAAAGAGCAGCACGTCGTAACCTGGGCAGGTATCGCCGCCGCCGTTGATTTGGTGATAAGAGAGATCGCTGACGAAGGTTTCTCCGCTGAATTCCCAGAGGCCAGCTTCACGATATTGTGCTTCGCACACTTCATCCAGCGAGCGACCTTGCCAAAACGGTACGATCTCATCACGGATGATTTTTTTATCTTCTTCTGAAATTTGGAACGGATCCTGAGGGCGCGTGCTCATGGTGTCCAGTTCGTCTCGTACCCAGCGCCAGGCAATATCGGGAGAGAATGCCCCCGCTCGCGGTTTACCGCAGGGATGCCCGACGATCAGTTCTTCATCCTGAATCAGGATCGGGGCAGTTTCACAGGCTCTACGAAAGGATTTTGCCCGTAACAGAATAGGCGGCAGGCCAGGATTGTGCTTCGCTACCTCGGTGAAGGCCAGTGCGCGATAAATAGAAATACTGGGGCGCGCTTCTAAATAACGGATGCGAAGACGTTGCATGCGTGGGGTAAGGGGCTCTTGCTCCACGACGCTGGAGGATTTTTTTACGCCACCCGACGTAGCCAGTTTTTCATTATTCAATATACTGTTATTAAACGGGAAATGATTTTTTTCTGGTGCTAATGCGTCACTATTCATACGAAAATCTCCTGCTGTTATTTATCTACTCCAATAAAGCGCGATAAGGGAAAATAAATGCGTCATATCTGAATGGTGGAATAGGCAGGAAAATACCGGCCTGAATATTGGAATCACTATTCATGGTGGTTATTTTTTATTTGTAAGTTGTTTGATTTTTATGTATTTATCTTTAATTATCATTATCTTAAATTTATATCTTTATCTCATTAGGCAATGGGTAATAAATCACTCTTAGTTAACGAATGTTTTTCTGATTTATTTTTTATTATTTTATACGCACAGGTCTATTGTAGGCTCTATTTAAATAATAGTGATTGATAATGGTGTTAATAAGTTGACTAGGATCAACTCATTCTATTTTATTAGTCGCTGGATGTTTTATTATTATTTTGTTAATTATTTCGATTGGATGTATTAATAATAAAGTGGAGTGATGTGTCGCATATATAATGCGAGTTACAGTGGGGCGTAAGAGAGGAGGGGGAATAATTCAGGCCAATCTCCGTTTAAGAATATTGGCCTGTAGTTATGAACTATGAACTATGAACTATGAACTATGGAAATCGTGATGAATTATAGCGATGCGCCACCGCACATCACCAGCTGCTGGCCGGTAATGGCTGCGGCAGAAGGGGAGAGCAGGTAACCTACCAGATCGGCCACTTCCTGTGGTTGGATGAAGCGCCCAATCGGTGGCAGCTTCGGAGGAGAGCTCTGGCGACCCGGCATCGTCAGCATCGGGGTTTCTGTTGCGCCCGGGGCGACGATATTTACCGTTATACCGCGCGGAGCCAGTTCCGCTGCCCAGCTTCTTGCCATGCCGATCATCGCGGATTTTGTCGTGACGTACTGGCTGCGTCCCGCTGAACCGCTGGACGTGCGGCTACCCAGCAGCACGATTCTGCCACCTTGCGGCAGCTTATCGACCAGACGGTCGGCAAGTACCTGCGCCGCGTTGATATGCAATCGCCACAGCGTTTCACCGTCCTCTAGCGAAAGCTGGCCGAGCGGGGCGGCTTTCATGATGCCCGCGGCATGGATGATGGCATCAACCTGCACAATTTCGTCCAGAATGGCCGTCAGCGCGGGCGTATCCATGATATCCACCGCGCGGTGGGTAAAGTGTGGATGTGAATGGTCACCCGGCTTGCGTGACAGGCCGGTTACCCGCCAGCCTTCCGCCAGTAATTTTTGTGTGATGGCGGCACCGATCCCTGAGCTGCTACCAGTAATCAGGGCGTGTTTAGGGGCTGTCGCTGACATGCAATGTCTCCTTAATACCCGTCATACTTCAAGCTGCATGTGCGTTGGCTTCTCTTACTCACCCCAGTCACTTACTTATGTAAGCTCCTGGGGATTCGCGCGGTTGCCGCCTTCCTGCAACTCGAATTATTTAGGGTATAACTGTTCTAATCACAACAACGTGACTGGGATTTTAAACACGGCTTTTTTGACTGGTGCAGGGCTGTCGTTAATGGCGCACAACGCCTGATGAGCTTCTCCTGGATAGAAGGTGACGAAGTCGCCTGCCCGCAGATGGATCTGATGTGGCACCTGTGGGTTATCCAGAATATAGAGATCTGGCTTACGTTCAGTCGCGGGCTGACCATGCACATCATTCAGACCGTAACCGATAATCTCCTCACCTTCCAGAATCAGTTGAATATCGAGATAGTTGCTGTGGAATTCGGTATGTCGTGTGGCGCGCGGCGCGGTATTTACAGTACCGATGTTATAAAACCATTCGGCACCTTCTGGCTGATAACGGCCTTCTGGCAACGCATTCAATTCAGCCAACGACATGCCCGGTGCAGACAGAATGGCCCACAGTGCATCGGGCAGCGTGGCGAGTTTGAGGGCGTTGAGGTTTCCTGCAATCATAATAGTGTCCTGAAGATAGCGAGAGAGACCCCCCTCGCTGACAAGGTGCATCGAGCGGTGATAATGGGTAGATCGTAAAGACGCTGCAAGTACGTCCCTGTAAGCTCGAGCCGCGCAGATAGGAATCTCATCCTTGAGATTCCCCCTTTCAGGGCCGTCGCAAGCGACGTTCAAAAACGTTCCTGACGTTTTTGTCCTTGGCGCGGACGCTTTACTCTTCTATCCCATTATCACCGTTTTCGTTTTGCAAATAGTTTTGCCAAGGGGCTGAGCTCGGTTTAGTTCGCCTTGACCCACTCTTCACTCACCACGACGTGCTTGATCGCCTGACGGAAGTAGGTGAATGCCACGTGCAGTTTACCGTCCGGCGCTTGCTTGACGCTGGGGTAAGAGAACTCGCGGTTCAGCTTCTCCGTTGAGTTATTGGTCATACAGTAACCGTCACCCACTTCGATATTGCGCTGCCACGGCCAGCTCTTACCACCGTCTTCCGAAATGGCGAGCGTCATCGGTGCGCGCGGTGCGCCCCAAAAAGCGCTACGACCACCGGCTTGCACTTCCGGCATTTTGGCACCGCTGGCTTTGTCTTCTTCATCCTCGATTTCATCGTACAGCGACAGGCGGCGATCGGTGGCATCGGCGGCGCTCATGTGGTTGAACACCAGTGCCAGATGGCCGTTTTTCAGCGTAGTCACCTGAATAGACGAGTTGTTGTTCGGCAAGTCGGTTGCTACCGGATCTGACCAGGTTTTACCGCCATCCGTTGAACGGCTTTGGTAGATGAAATCAGCCCAGCGGCTGCGGTACAGCGCCAATAGGGAGCCGTCCAGCAACGGGGTGATGTTCATGTGCACACAGCCTGTGCTGTTTGGCACCGGATATTCCTGCCAGGTTTTACCCTGATCGCTGGAGATTTTCACGGCGCTGTCATCATCGTTACCGACCCATTTCTCACCCGGCTGAACGCGGCAGTAGAACACGGGCAGCAGCCAGTCGCCGTTTTCCAGTACGGTGATGGGCTGGCGGATGAACGTGCCCGGCTGATCGAGCAGCGTGCCGATCTCGCCCCAAGTGATACCTAAATCGGTGGACTGGCGGTAGCGCACAATCGCCGTGTCTTGATTACCGGATTTCTGCGCGGTGTACAGCAGCCACAGCACGTTATCCGGCGCGAGGAACAGAACCGGGTTCTGCTCAGAGCGCGTGGCATCCTCAGACAGCTTAGCGGCTTTACTCCAGCTATCGCTGCCTTTCACAAGACGGGACATATAGATAGAGATATCCGCAATCCCTTCTTGTGTGCCACCGAACCAAACGCACAGCACATCGCCGTTCGGCAGGTGGAGCAGGTTGGCCGCATGATTCTGCGGACATTCCGATGGAATGTAGGCATCCAGACGCGCGGCATCGCCTTCTGCGTGATGAATCTTTCCGCTACGTTCCACAGTAATGGTTTCGCTACTCATGACTCAGGCTCCTGATTTATTTTCAGTTTGAGAAATTTTGATTTTGGTCGCTTTGTTCGGAATCATGCGGTCGATCAGCATGACGACAGCTGGGGTAACCAATGCGACATACATGTTATCGATGCCATATGGGTTGCCGAGAATATACCAAACAGAGGTAACTACGCAGGCTGATATCAGGCTGGCGTTTGCACCGCGTGCGCTGTTGAAAAACGGCAGATAGAACGCAATCACGGCAACCACGGAAATCGACAGACGAATGGCACGGGTGAAGAACGACAGCTTCAGAATTTCAGGAACGAACAGAACGAAAACGAGCGGCGCGAAACCTACGACAAGCGAGAGGATTCGGGTCATTTTCATTTCTTTTTCTGGCGTTGGTTTCCAGTAAGGAACGTAGAAATCTTTAATCAGCAGGGAAACGATAGCCAGTGCCACCATACTCACGCTGATGAAGATAGACGCGACCAGTGATGTCGTGACCAGACCGGCGAGCCATGGGTTCATGTCTTGCAGGAAGACCGGCATCGCGTACAGGCTGTTGATTTCAGGGTGGGCAAACTTCGCTGCGACACCGATGACCGCGATAGCAAGAGCAATCGGCATACAGAAGAAGAAGGCAACCCAAGTCGCGCGTTTCGCACTAGCGGCATCTTTGGTTGACGAAATGGCCTGAATCACGAACTGCGTACAGAAGATAGAACCGATAGTACCGATCAGCCAGGCGAAGATGGTGCTGGCTCCGAGTTTCCCATCCCACGTCCAGTAGTAATCCGGCATTTGTTCAATCATCGGTTTGAAGCCGCCGGTCATTTTTAACGCCACAAACAGAATGATCATCACCCCCACGTATTTCACGGCACTGTGGATCAACGTGATGTAGGCTGTCCCTTTCAGGCCACCGAAGTAGTAGTAGAAGGTACTGACGATAGCGGTGATCACGGCTGCGACAGGCAGGGAGACTTTCAACACGGTGGCGATGGCTGCCGCGCCGCTGACGTAGTTGCCCACGTTAACCAGCAACAGCGCATAGATCATGATGATCGAGATAATATTTTTGGTGCTGGTACCGTATTTCTCGGCAATCGCGCCGGAGATGGTAATTTTCCCGGTGTTATAAATCTTCTTCACCAGAATGATACCAAACAGCGGGAAACCAATGGCGGCGCCAATCACCGACCATGATGCAGCAAAGCCGTTCTCAAAGGCAGACTGCGCCGTACCGATGGTGGATTTGGCACCGATGAATTCCGTCATCAGCAGGATACCGACGATAAACGCCGGTAGCGCGCGTGAGCCTTCCATGAACTCGGTGTTCGATTTACTGCGGAGCTTGTAGGTTAACCATGAGGTGAATGCGATATAAAATACAATCATCCCAACGATTATGAGGGTATCAGTTAAGTTAAAATGGTTCATATCTTCTCGGCCTTAAGTGGAAATTGAAATTTCTCTGTTACTGCGAGAATTGACTAAGTATGTTGCGGATGTTGTCTTCATCCTGTGCGGAAAACTGGATCGGATAGCGGCTGACGCCGACATCTTCACCCATGATTGCCAGCGCTTTCTTCACCACAGCCGGTGAGAACGCGATGGCGTACAGTGTCTTACGCAATTCGGCAACCTGTTCTTGTGCCTGACGCGAGCCTTCAATGTCACCTGCATGGAAACGATGCCAAATCTGGCTGATCGGTTCCGGTGCCACGTTAGCCAGCCCGGAAATACAGGCGGAGCAGCCATCAACAAAGCCCTGGTGAATGAGCGAGTCTGGGCCATTCAGTACGTTAAAACCCTGCACACCTTTCACCGCTTGCACATAACCGCTCAGGCTTTCATAGCTGCCTGCGCTGTCTTTGATGCCGATGATGTTCGGGTGATCCGCCAGCGTGCGGACCGTTTCCGGCGCCAGCGTATTCCCCGTGCGTGCAGGAATGTTGTAGAGAAACACCGGCACAGTCAGCGCATCGGCGACGGCGGTGTAGTGGGCGATCAGCTCTTCCTGTTTTAGTGGAATGAAATACGGGGTGATGACAGAAACGGCATCGACACCCAGCGCGGCGATACGCTTGCCGAGCTTGATGGTTTCCCGCGTGGAGATTTCACCGATGTGGCCGACAACCGGCACTTTTCCGGCAACTTCATCAACGCAGGTTTCCGTGACGGCGACTTTCTCATCGGTGTGCAGAACGAAAAACTCACCGTTGGTGCCGTTACAGAAAATACCGTTGCCATAGCGCATCTGGCGCTGAACCTGAAGACGCATGGCTGCGGGGTTAAATTCGCCCTGGTTATCAAACGGCGTGACGATGGCGGTCAGGACGCCGGTAATGTTCTTACTCATTGTTCTTCCTCGTAACACGTAATCAAAAAGGTGAAAACTTAAAATCGTTCTATTCAACACCGCGCTGTTAAAACAGAGTCAGGTACACCTCACGCACATCGTCGGCACTGACCTGCGTCGGTACGTTTTTCATCAGGCGCTGAACCTGTAACGCGGCATCGACCAGATAGGGCAGGTGATCTTTTTCCACGCCAAGCTGCTGTAAGGTGTTGGGCAGATTGAGTCGTTTGACCAACTCGCTGAAATAGGTCACCAGCGCCTGCGCTTTTTCCGCGGTACTGAGCGTCAGATCGGCATCCGGCAGTAAGTCATACGCCTGAGCGAATTTGTCCTGTGCGGCGTCCTGCACGAAACGCATGCAAGGGGCGAGCAGGATGGCGTTCGCCACGCCGTGTGGAATGTGGTACTTGCCGCCGAGCGGGTAAGACATGGCGTGAACCAGATGTGTACCGGAGTGGGCAATGGCGGCACCGCCGTAATAGGACGCCCACAGCATATTCAGTTTGGCTTCCAGATTGCCTGGTTCGCGCACCGACGTTTCAAGGTTGGCAAACAGCTTCTTCAGGCCAATCAGCGCGTAGTTGTCGCTGACCGGGTTGGCAATCGTCGAGGTGAAACACTCGATCAGGTGGCAGAGTGCATCGATACCGGTTGAGGCCGCAATATGTGGCGGCATGCTGATGGTCAGTTCCGGCACCAGCGCAACATAGTCCGGCAGCATCACTGGCGTAATAATGCCGACTTTGGTCTCTTTTTCCGGGATCGCCAGAATCGCATTCGGCGTGGCTTCTGAGCCGGTTCCTGCGGTGGTCGGGATAAGCAGAGATGTCGTGCGGCGAGTCGGCTTTTCTCCTGCCAGCAGGTTATCCAGCGTGACGGTTTCATCGCCTGCGCACAGCACAGAAAGCAGTTTGGCAACATCCAATACGCTGCCGCCGCCCACGCCGATCACCAGATCGGTCTGGGTTTGGGTGAGCTGACTCAATATCTGGGCAACGTCGTGCTGGCTTGGCTCGGCAGGAACATTATCAACCAGCAGAACCTGCGGAACGGCTTGCTTAACTTGTGCGATCAGCGCCTGAACGTCAGGTAGTCCAACGATGTTTTTGTCGGTGACAAATAAAACGTGCTGTTTCCCTGTCAACAGGTGACTAATGTCCTGAAGTACCCGGTAACCGCTGAGGATAGTGCTATTGATATTCATGCTTATTACCTTGCCTTTTCTCTTCTTCGCCAGAGCGTTATCGCGATGATAATGGTTGCGATGGTGATTACTTTCAGTCAAATGGATCGGTTTTAGTCACTACTAAACGCCATTTGCCACATCGTGGTGATAATTTATAGGTGAAATTCCTTTTAAATAATTTGATATTGCTCACATATAATCAAATGTGATTCAATATAATCATCATCAGGTAATCATGAACCGGGGATGAGGTATGCCAAACGTGCAGCAATCAGCAGAACAGGTATTAGTGGTCGCTGATGACTTTACGGGTGCCAATGATGCAGGCGTCGGTCTGGCGCAGCATGGCGCGCGAGTTAGCGTTGTATTTGACGTTAATAAACTGCATGCGGATTTACTGGGCGATGCGGTGGTCATCAACACCGACAGCCGTGCGGCGCGTGATGACGTGGCGTCCCAACGCACCGCAGAAGCGGTAGCCGCCTGGCAGGCCGCGGGTGGACAAGGTTGGATTATTAAGAAGATTGACTCGACGCTGCGTGGGAATCTGGGAGCGGAAGTCGCTGCTGCGTTGTCGGCGGCAGCAGTACCTGTCGCGCTGATTGCCGCTGCGTCGCCGACGCTGGGGCGTGTTACCCGACAAGGTGAAGTTTGGGTTAATGGTCGTCTGCTTACTGATACGGAATTTGCCAGCGATCCAAAAACGCCGGTGACCTCGGCCTCTATCGCTGCCCGTCTGGCGGAGCAAACGGCTTTACCGGTAGCGGAGATACACCTTGATGAGGTGCGTCAGGCCAATTTAGCCCACCGTTTGCAGCAGTTGGCGGACGAGGGCGTACGCCTGATTATTCTTGATACCGACGTACAGGACGATCTGACACATATCGTTAATGCCGCCAGAACATTACCGTTTCGCCCCTTGCTGGTCGGCTCGGCTGGCCTGAGTGAAGCGCTGGCGACCGCGCAGGATTTTACGCGCAACACCGAAAAGCCACTGCTGGCTGTCGTCGGGTCGATGAGCGATATTGCTCAAAAACAGATTGCAGCCGCCAAACTGCGCAGTGATGTCGCGCTGGTTGAGATCGACATTAATGCGCTCTTTTCACCCGATTCATCCACCGTCATGGCGTCCCAGTGTCGGGAAGCGGTGAAGGCGCTGACGAACGGCCACCATTGCATCATTCGTACCTGTCACAACGAAAATCAGCGCTTCGAGATCGATGCGCGGTGCCAGCAGCTCGGCCTTAGCCGACAGCAGCTTGGCGAAACGATCAGCCACTATCTGGGGGAACTTACGCGCAGCATTGTTCAGGCGCTAGACAGCCTGACGGCGGACAGTGCTAACCGACATCTGCCGGGTGGGCTGTATTTATCCGGTGGTGACATTGCGATTGCCGTGGCAACGGCACTGGGCGCTACCGGCTTTCAGATTAAGGGGCAAATCGCATCCTGTGTGCCTTGGGGATACCTGCTGAACAGCGTTGTCGGCACGACCCCTGTGATGACTAAAGCGGGGGGTTTTGGCAACGAAACTACTTTGCTCGACGTTTTACGTTTTATTGAGGAGAAGGTCAGTGAGTAAAATTATTGCGGTAACGATGGGTGATCCGGCAGGGATTGGACCGGAAATTATTATCAAATCTCTGGCCGAAGGCGAGCTGTCCGGCGCATCTGCTGTGGTGGTGGGCTGCGTACAGACGATGCGACGTATTCTGGCGCTGAATGTGGCACCAGCTGTAGAGCTGAAAATCATTGATAAACCGGCTGACGCGGTATTCGCGCCAGGCGTAATCAACATGATTGATGAACCGCTGGAAGATCCGCAGGCGCTGAAGCCGGGTGTCGTTCAGGCTCAGGCGGGTGATTTGGCTTACCGCTGCATCAAGAAAGCGACCGCGCTGGCGATGGCGGGTGAAGTCCATGCGATTGCGACCGCACCGCTGAATAAAGAAGCGCTGCACTCGGCAGGCCATCTTTATCCGGGCCACACCGAACTGCTGGCTAAACTGACCAACAGCCGCGACTATGCGATGGTGCTGTATACCGATAAATTGAAGGTTATCCATGTTTCAACGCACATCGCGCTGCGTAAATTCCTGGATACGCTGAACCGCGATCGCGTGGAAACGGTGATCGAGATGGCGGATGTTTTCCTGAAACGCGTCGGTTTTACCCACCCACGTATCGCCGTTGCTGGGGTTAACCCGCATGCGGGCGAGAATGGCCTGTTTGGTGATGAAGAGATCAAGATCGTGTCGCCGTCGGTTGAAGCGATGAAGGCCAAAGGCATTGATGTTTATGGCCCGTGCCCGCCGGATACCGTCTATTTACAGGCGTATGAAGGCCAGTACGACATGGTGGTGGCGATGTATCACGATCAGGGTCACATCCCGCTCAAGCTGCTGGGCTTCTATGATGGTGTGAACATCACCGCTGGGCTGCCATTTATCCGCACGTCCGCTGACCACGGCACGGCGTTTGACATCGCCTGGACAGGTAAAGCGAAGTGCGAAAGCATGGCGATCTCTATCCAGCTCGCGATGCAACTGGCCTGATTGGCGGTGACGACTGCTGCTGTCAGCACGGTTTTGTAAGCGAATAAAACGCGATACAGTGCGCATTGCAGGATATCTTCCTTCCCGCGATTGGGAAGGTTTCTGGTATCCTGCAACCAAGAACTAACCGCTTGAGATAGCTTAACAACAGCAAGATGGATATCGCCGTGGATCCTACATTAACCGATGCTTTCCGCATGAGCGGGGATAGAGTAAAAGGGCAAAGCCGTCTTGATCAGATTATGGATTATCTAAAAAGCCATAATTTGGTGACGGTCGATGAGCTGGTGTCCGTGATCGACGCTTCCCCGGCGACGATCCGTCGTGATTTGATCAAACTGGACGAACAGGGTGTGATCAGCCGCAGTCACGGTGGCGTGACGCTCAATCGTTTTATTCCTTCCCAGCCGACCACGAATGAGAAATTACAGCGTAGCCTTCAGGAAAAGCAGGCGATAGCGCGCTATGCGGCGACGCTGGTTAAGCCAGGCAGTGCAGTGGTGCTGGATGCGGGAACGACCATGCTGGAGCTGGCGCGGAACCTGACGCACCTGCCGCTGCGTGTGATTACCGCCGATTTGCAAATTGCGCTGTTTTTGTCTGAGTTCAAGCAGATTGAAGTGACGATTATCGGTGGGCGTATTGATGACAGCAGCCAGTCCTGTATTGGCGAACATGGCCGCCGTCTGTTACGCAGCATTTATCCGGATATTGCCTTTATCAGCTGCAACTCGTGGAGTCTGGACAAAGGTGTCACCACGCCGACGGAAGAGAAAGCGGGTGTGAAGCAAGATCTCGGTGTAAATGCTAGCCGTCGGATATTGCTGGCTGACAGCAGTAAATATGGTGCGTATTCCCTGTTCTGCGTCACGCCGTTGTCGGAGCTGACGGATATTGTTACCGACAGTGCGTTAGCCCCTGAAGTGCAGGAACAACTGAAAGGCAAAACGTTCAATCTGACGCTCGTGTAAGCGAGGGTGCCATCCGTGGCATTTTCTTTCCTATATCCCCGAGTGCTGGCAAATGGTCATGCTCTTACTTCATGCTGGCGGCGAGAGTATCGACGTTGTGCTTAAACGCAACTGTATAGGTTGAGGCTGGGCCGGATGCGTCGGTTAGGGCTTCTGGATACAGTTCACCGCCGGGCTGTGCACCGCTGGCATTGGCGATTTGCTTCACCAGACGGCCATCGGTCTGGTTTTCAATGAAGTAGCTTTTCACCTTCTCTTGCTTGATTTGCTTAATCAGCGAGGCCACTTTTTTGCTGCTGGCTTCGGATTCGGTAGAGTAGCCCACTGGCGACAGGAACTTCACGCCGTAGGCCTGGCTGAAGTAGCCGAACGCGTCATGGCTGGTCAGCACTTTACGTTTTTCCGGTGGAATGTCGGCAAAGGTTTTCTTCGCGTAGCGATCCAGCTCCTGCAACTGGTTGATGTAGGCTTCACCCTGCTGACGATAGTAATCGGCATTCGCGGGATCCGCTTTTGCCAGCGCGTTGACGATGTTCTGCGCGTAGACCACACCGTTACTCATGCTGTTCCAGGCATGCGGATCGGTTTCAGTTTTGCCATCTTCCACCATCGAGCGTGTTTCAATGCCATTGGATGCGGTGATGACGTCGCCACGGTAGCCGGAGGCGGTAACCAAACGATCAAGCCAGCCTTCCAGACCCAGTCCATTAACGAAAACCAGATCGGCATGAGCCAGCGTTTTACTATCTTTTGGCGACGGTTCAAACTCATGCGGATCGCCATTCGGTTTAACCAAATCGGTCACGGTGACGCGGTCGCCGCCGATGTGGCTGACCATATCGCCAAGTACGGAAAAACTGGCAACAACATCAAGATTCTTTGCCATCGCCAGTGGGCTGAGCAGCAGGCTGGATAGAGCTATGGCTAACAGTGAACGTTTCATTCTTCCCTCACAAAAATTGTAGATAACGAGAAATGACAAAGAGTGGGTCAGCGGCGTTGGCGTAGCAGCCCGCCGTGGTGACCAACACAGACCGAGAAACAGAAAAACAGTGTCATCGTCAGGATGATGGCGGGGCCAGCAGGCAGCTCGGCATAGTAAGACCACAGCAGCCCGATCAGGCTGGCGACCATTCCTTGCAGCACGGCAATACCGAGCATGACGGGCAGGCGTTGCGTCCAGAATCGTGCGCTGGCGGCAGGCAGCATCATCATGCCGACCGTCATCAGCGTGCCTAACAGCTGAAATCCTGCGACCAGATTCAGTACCACCAACGACAGAAACAGACCGTGGATCAGCGCCCGATAGCGGCCTGAACTGATGCGCAGGAAAGTCACGTCAAACGATTCAATCACCAGCGCCCGATAGATCACCGCCAGCACCAGCAAGGACGACGATCCGATCAGCGCAATGTCGATCAGTGCGGCGCGATCCACCGCGAGAATTGATCCGAACAGCACATGTAGCAGGTCGATACTGGAGCCTCGCAGTGAAACCAGCGTGACGCCAAGCGCCAGCGAACCAAGGTAAAACCCGGCGAAGCTGGCGTCCTCTTTTAATTCCGTGTGGCGGGTGACGAAGCCGGAAAGCATGGCGACGGACAGCCCGGCAATAAAGCCGCCGATTCCCATTGCCAGCAGTGACATCCCCGAAATGAGGTAGCCGATTGCCACACCGGGTAATACCGCATGCGACAGCGCATCACCAATCAGGCTCATGCGCCGTAGCAGCAGGAAACAGCCCAGCGGCGCGGCGCTCAGCGTTAGCACCAGACAACCAACCAGCGCGCGGCGCATAAAACCGAACTCGGCAAAAGGAGAAGCAATAAGGTGAAACAGCATCATGACGTAACGATCCTGAGCGTTGGCGTATCACTTTCGGCCTTGCGCAGGCTATGTAATATAGGTTGAGCATCTCCCCAGCGATGGCCGTACGGCGTGAGCTGCAAGACAGCCGGAAAGTGCTGATCGACCAGCTCCATATCGTGTAGCACGGCCAGAATGGTTCTGCCTTCGGCGTGAAGCTGTTCGATAATCTGCAAGAGTGTCTGCGTGGTTTGGCTATCGATGCCGGTAAAAGGCTCATCCAGCAGAATGATCGGAGCCTGTGTCAGCAATAGTCGCGCGAAGAGCACGCGTTGTAGCTGTCCACCGGACAAAACGCCAATATGACGGTCGGCAAAATCTCCCATGGAGACGGCGTCGAGTGCGTCAATGGCTTTACGGTGCCAGTTGGCGTTAATGCTGCGTAACAACCCGCGATGGGGCAGCGACCCCATTAGCACCAGATCGCGTACGTTAATCGGAAACTGCCGATCGAATTCGGAGAGCTGCGGTAAATAGCCGATAGCATTCTCTTTGCCGCCGTTACCGAGGCTGAACGTGCCGTAAAGCGGTGGCAGCAAACCCGCCAGCGTTTTCAATAGCGTGGATTTCCCCGTACCGTTCGCACCAATAATCGCCGTCAGCGATCCTTGATGAAAACAGCCGCTGAGCGTCGCGAGTGGCGGTTGACCACGGTAACCAAAGGCCAATTCCTGTAGGGCAATCATGGCAACATCACCGCCCACCCGACCATCAGCCACAACAGAGCCAACAGCAGGGAAACCAGTAACACGCGCTTCAGCGCGGAGAGAGAGTAAAAACTTGTCATTATCATCGGTAAAATATCAATTGTTATATTATAACATATCACTTTTTGGCGATGACGATAGGGGCAATAGGTAAAAAAGTATGTAAGCAGCCGCTAGAGGGATTTGGTGTGATTGCTGACAGGTATGGGGGGATTTCGTGCGCTTCGAGCACTGCTGACAAACCCCAGCCAACGCATATCGCGATGGTTCTTCCCGGCGTAAAAAATTATGCTGAGGAGAACATGAACGCCGAGTGAGCGGCATGGATGCCGCGAAAGCCAGTGCCGCGTAGGGAACGCGTCACTGGCGGCTCGAAAAGCGGTCATGAGCACCGAAGGCACCGCGTTAGCGGCATAATTCCCGCCAAAAAGCCGGGGTTCATAGGGGGCTGGCGTAGCCCCCTATGTCGGGCGCGTGCTACGACGTAGCATGAAGATAACCGTACTCGAAGCGCACGAAACACCCCAGTACTCACAGATAAAACCGATTAGCGTGCTTGAAGATGGGAACACATCACACCGCTGATAAATTCCCCTGCATATCAACAACAAAGCGAGTAGCGGGCTCATCGTTGATATAGCCCGCGAGGATTTTCAGCATCAGGCCGAAGCGGTGTTGCAGGCTGTCCGACGGTAGTGTGGTCGTCGGCGTGTAGGCTGCCAGCAGTGCGCGATACTGTTTCACCCGCGCTGCCGGAATATCCTGCCAGGCGAGATCGCTGCCGTTGCGCAGACAATACCAGTCGGTCACCAGTGTGAGCAGAGAAATATCCTGTAACCCATCGGTGCCTGCTACCGCACTCGGTTTACGCTCGGCGATGTCGGGCAGCGTTTTGGCGCTGAGCGGCTCTTTTTGCTGTGCGATCCACAGCAGATCGGCGCAGTTCAGCGTATTGATCAGGGGCGATAAATCTTCCGGCCAGTCTTTCACCAGAAAGCGCTGACGTACCAGCAGCGCCAGATGGTGGTGCAAGAAGTCGTAATAATCGCGGCTTTTCAGGATATCGCCCAGCGGTTCGCCGGTGCGATCCAGCTCTTTCTGATAAAACGGGAACAGGTGGTTGAACTGCGGCACGTTGCGCAGTACCAGCGTATCAATATCGACTCGGTCGCTATGCAGCGTCGCCAACTTCATGGCGGGCGGATAAGCGGCCAACGATGGCACCGCCACATTTACCAGCGTCCCCTGTGAACCGCGATACACGCCCGTGTCGTTGACGTGCAGGTGGCCGCTGAAGTGCAGACGGATACCTGCCGCCAGCGCCTGTTCGGCAACCTCCGGCCGTGGCGTACGCTTGATGAAGCTGTTGCTGCCAAAGAGCTGTTTTTCGTCCTCCACCGTGCCATCAAGGAAATCGACCAGTGGATAGTGCGAGAACACCAGCAGCTTCTTATTCTGCGCTTTCGCCCGCTGTACTACCGATTTCACCCACGGCAGCATGAAGGGCTTTTCCGTCAGCAGGGCGTTCCAGCCAGTGTCACTGCTGGTAGAGTAGCCTTTAATCTCTTCACGTTTTTCCGGGCCGTCTTTGACCTGATACACGTTGGCATCGATGGAAAGTAGCCACAGCCCCGCTTCCGGTTCCACCAGATAGGAGGCATCGACAATGTTCCACTGTTTGCTGCCGTCCGGTGAACGGGCGAGATACTGGCGCTGGCTGAGTTCATCGCTGCCACCAAACGGTGTTTCCCAGTGCAGGAAGTCATCGCGTTTAAAGAAACCAAACGGTTTCATCAGCGGCAGGCCGCGCTCATAGCCGAGCGCCTGCATCTTGGTCGTGACGATCAGTGACTGTGCATCACCGAGTTTGACGTCGGATTTGCTGCTCAGCATGGTGTTGCTGCCGTCAGCGTTGAGCATTCTCTCTGAGGAATCATCACCCTGTGGGCGGTTAACGTCGTGGTTGCCCGGTGTGGCGAAAAAGCGCATGCCGTGACGCTGTTCATACTGCGTCAGGATGGCGGCAATGCCTTCAACGGTAGGCTGTTGCCCGTCATCAGAATAATCGCCGGACAGCACCACGTATTTCACCTGCTGTTTTGCCAGTTCGTCCAGCGCAGCCAGCAGTGCAAAGTAGGGTTCGTTGAAGATGCGGGTCGAATTCACCGAATCTTTCAGGGTGCGAATGGTCAGCTTCTTTCCGGTCTGCGCATCTGGCAGGCCGTCAAAATCGTAGTTGCCGTAGATATTGTGGACGTGAACATCCGAAATAATGGCAATGCGCAGCGGCACTGCGGGCGTTTCTGCATCGGCATTCGCGTGAAAAAAGCCGCCAGCTAGCGTAATGGCGCTGCCTGCACCGAGCTTGACGAAGGTTCTACGAGTGAGTGATGTCATTGATGTCTCCGGCATTATTTATTTTTTATAACGGATGGCTGTATAGCGCATAATCATGACAGGCAATCAATCGTGCGCCGTCGAGCGCATCGCCCATCGGCGCGGCGAGTTGGGATTGCCACTCGTCCGGCAGCCACGGCCGAATATGCAGGCCGATGCTGCCCATGAGCGATAAGCGGGGAGAGGTGTGGCGTGCCACGGCGGCCAACAGCAGGCAGATTTCACTGGCCGTCTGCGCCAGCAGCCCGTGGGAAACATCATCATTCTGCTGAGCACAATCAAAGACGCGACGGGCGAACTGCGCGTAGTCGCCCGGTTTCGCCTTTTGGCTAAACGTCTGTAGTGCCTCAAGCGTGTTCGCGGCCTGCGCGTGTGCTGCGCTGGCAGAAAAGAAATCGTCAATGTTCTGGCTGAGCGCAGACGGCACGCGCCAGCCTTGCAGCACATCGTAGGTGTGTTGCAGCGCCGCCAGTCCGAGGCGTGCGCCGCTGCCCTGATCGGAAATCGGAAACTCATGGCCACCGTAGGCAGTAATCGTCTGGTTCTGCCACGCCAGCCCACAAGAGCCCGTTCCGGCAATGACCACACCTGCATCTTTCCCCTGATTGACGGCCAGACAGGCACCGAGTGCATCGGTATTGAGCACCTGAGTGGCATAAGGGTGAGGCAACGCCAGAAAAGCATCATAGGCGGTGCGATGTTCCGCGCTGGCGAGTGCCAGTCCGACTTTCAGCCGTGATACGTCATCCGGTGAAAGCCCGCTGTGCTTCAACGCCTGTGCGATGGCATCGTCCACCGACTGGCGCACGCTCTCCACGCCGAGCAGCAGATTGGCGCGACCGCCGTGTCCTTGTCCGAGCGGTGTACCATCGGCTTGATAAATACGCGCCCGACAGCCTGTGCCGCCGCCATCCACACCCGCATAGAGCCATGTCGTCATGATGTGCTCGCTCCTGAATCCAGATAGGGAAGACAGACAACCGCCAGATCGCCGCTGAGACTAACGGTGTCAGTCAGTGAGTCCGGCAGACTGCTCAGCAGCAGGGTTAACTCGCTGGCGCAGCGTGTCAGCAACTGCACCGCCAGCGCGTCCTGCGGGTGCGTGAGCACAACATGCCCAAGCGTGGCGTAATCGGTCGCCTGCGCCTGCTTTGACCAGTCGATCACGCGATCGACATGCTTATTGAAGTGTTGAAACAGCGCGTCGCTGAGTGGCGTAAGCGGAGTGATGCCTTCAACCGCCTGAAGCATCTCCTGCACCGCCCACAGCCCTAGCCGCGAGAGGCTGGCCGGGTTGCCGATGGGGAAACAGTCACTACCGGGACAGGTCAGGAGTCCGTCATGCCAGTGCAGCAACCGGGTAAAACCGCCCGTCACCAGCAGATAGCGGCTTTGTCCCGGCCAGCGCTGTTCGCACCATGCGCTTTCTCGCGTGCGATCAAAGGGGCGATCGCCATCAATGTCGATCTCCCTCAGTAGCCATTTCACGGCGCATTTTTCCGCTGTTGTTGATTGGTCGCGATCGTTTCGTTGAGGCGTTTCACATCGTTTGACGTCAGGCGCAGATACTCATCAAACGACACCTGATCGTTAAGGTATTGGGTAAAGCGCGTCAGGATGATGGGGTACAGCTCGTTCGCGCCCAGACTTTCCATGCGTTCCCAGTCGAAAACGTAAGACGGGATCTTTTTGATCTCGTCGCGCGCGGTATTCAGGCCGTCGATCACGTGCTTATCTTTAGTCTGGTAGTGCAGATCGGCAATATCCGCGCCGACAATAATATTGAAGCGCTCGGCGATCTCACGCTGTAGCGGTTCGCTGCCCAGCCACTCCATAAACTCGGCGACTTCCTGCGGATGTTTGGTGGTGGTGAATGGCATGATGAAGGTCGCACCACCCATCGAGATACACTTCTCTTTGCACGGCGCTGGCAGCACTTTCCAGTCAAAACCGTCGCCAATTTGCTTACTGAACTGGTTCAACAGCCAGTTGCCGGAGAAATAGGTCACGATGTTACCGTTCACGAAATCGTCCGCCATGCTCTTGTACTGACCGCCGCCTGCCGCGCCCCACATTTCGCGTGGGAACACGCCTTCATCCGACCAGCGTTTCAGATCTTTAATCCACTGCTGTGCCGCCGCATCCGGGAAGTTGATCAGCCCGTCTTTATCGTAGCGTGCGCCGTAAGAATAGGCCGGGCCGGAGAAGCGGAAGCCGCTGCGGTCTATAGTGAAGGGAATATGCACACCCGTTTTTTCCGCGACCAGCTTCGAGGCTTTCATCAAATCATCAATCGTGTAGCCCGGCTGTGGTAGCGGAACGCCTGCCTGTTCAAACAGCGTCACGTTAATAAACGGCAGGTCGGCGGTCCAGGACGCGACAAAGCCCGGCAGCGCATCCGCTTTATGCACGCCTTTGACGCGCATAACCTTTTCGATACCCGTGCTGTAGCGTTTCTCAAAGGCGGCAGGATCTTTCAGGTAGGGGCGCAAATCCAGCGTATAGCCGAGTAGACCCATCTGCGTCGTTTTAGCAATATCGGGACCTAGGCCCGCCGCCAACTGCATCGGCAGCTGTGTTTGCAGCGCGTTATAGCCAGTGCTGACGAAATTCACATCGATGCGGTCATTACTTTGGGAGAAGGATTTAACTTTCTGCTCCATGAAATGCACTAATTCGGGATCGTCATCACTATATAAAAATGTTATTTGCGTTTTGGCGGCTAACGCGCTGTTGCTGAATAACCCCAGCGCAAGGGCGGAAAAAAATAACGCGGTATTGGGACGTATCATAAACATCTCCACATCATAGGTTTGATTAATGGCTGAAATACCCTGGCGTTGCCTGCGAGGTTATTTTTATTCCTGTGATTTATTCTCTGTCCTAATTAATGCAAATTTGCATTCATCTGTCATTTTCATCATGCAATCATGGACAGAAGCCCGACTGATTTATGTGAGGCAGATTAAAGATATTTTAAATGTTGGTTTAAATAAAGTATTTTTGTGATATTAATCACATATATAAATATGAGAATCTTATTTATTAATGCGAAATGTCAATAAATGAATGCAAAAGGCAATTTAATGCAAATTTGCATTGAGATTGCGAGTTGATGGTGCAGGTAATCGCCCGGTGCCCTAAATATTGGCAGTGCATGCACAGCGAGAGTGCAAATAAATTCAGCCATACCTTTTCGTTATTTTATTCGTCAAAACCGTAAACAGGATTCCGCATGAATATCGGTTGGAAATTAAAGAAGAACGGTGTCATTAATCGGTTTCTGATTACCGAACTGACGGAAAAACGTTATTTCGCCGAGCCGGATACGCTGCCGGATAAGGTGAATTACCGCTTTATCAACGGCTTTGTCGATGTCGGCGTTTTACCCTGCCGTGTGCGCTTTTTGCAGGAAGAGGCAAAGCGCGAGGTGACGTTACCCGACGATCTTCATTTCCCGCTGATGTGGAGCGGCGGCGATGAAAGCCGAAGCGTGAATTTCAGTGATTTCTGGCCGTGTCCGGTTCACGTTCAGCGCTTTTCCCGCTGCGTGATTCATAGCGACAGCGCGCAGTCGGCACCGTTTACGCTCAGCACCTGCGGCGGCGTCACGCTGTGGCTGAACGGCGAACTGGTTACTCGCTTTACGCCCTTTACCCGCAACACCGAACAAACCTGTGATATCACGCTGCCGCTGAAAGCCGGGGCGAACACGCTGGTGGTGCATAGCGAAGAGCTGTGCGAGCGCGATACCGATTACCTGTTCAGCCTGTGCTATCAGGGAGAGGACACACTCTTCTGGCAGCTTGACGACGATGCGGCGCTCAGCGAACAACTGACTGCACTGGATAGCTGGGTTAACGGGCTGACGTTGGAAAACAACCTGATCCAACCGCCCGTGCTGGTGCTGAATAGCACGCAGCCGCTGCCGGAGTCCGTGACGATGGCGCACTGTTTGATTGGCAACGTCAACGAGTCAGTGCCTGTGTGGCAGCAGAAACAAACGCTACCCGCTGGGAATCTGGGCTGGCAGGTGGATTTACCCTCCGCTCTGGTTGGCTACTACGATCTGGTCTGCGCCGCGACCTGCAATCGCATTACGCTGACGCGAACCCTCAGCTTCGGGCGTTTGCCATCGCAAACGCTGCCCGCATTGTCGACGCTGGCAGCGCGGCGTGAAACGGTGTTGCGGCATACTGCGCTGCACGGTTTTGAGCGCCTCGGACGGCTGTTGGCGATTGTCGCGACGGGTGAGGGCAACGATGCCGCTGTGCCGATTCTCAACAGTGCGCTGCAAAAAATCAGCCGCCGTGAAGACTGTGCTGATTTCCAACTGGTGCCGCTGATTTGGCTGTGGCAGCGCTATCAGGGGCAACAGTTACCGCCGCAGGACTGGCGGCGCGTGCGCAGTGCCATTCTCGGTTTCCGCTACTGGATTGATGAGCCGGGCAACGACACCATGTGGTTCTGGAGTGAGAACCACTGCCTGTGTTTCCACGTCGCGCAATATCTAGCTGGACAAAACTTCCCTGATGACACCTTCCCGTGCAGCAGCCGTCGTGGTCTAGAGCAGAAAGCCATTGCCCACGAACGCCTGACGCGCTGGTTTGATTCCATTCTGGAACACGGTCTGGTGGAGTGGAATTCGGCGGCCTATTACCCCATCGATCTGATTGGGCTGGTGGCGCTGTATGAACTGGCGCAGGACGCCGATCTACGGGAGAAATCCCGCGTGGTGATTGACCGCATCATGCTGATGACGGCGTGGGTGCATCAGAACGGTGTCGCGGTTGGCACCATGGGACGCGCCTACGATAAAGAACTTCGTTCCGGCATGTTGACCGAGCTGTCTGGCCTGTGTGCGCTGATGTGGGGCGAAGGCTGGCTGATCCCACACTGTGCCGCGCTGCCGCTGCTGTGCCTGAGCGACTATCAGCCGCCGGAAGCAACGGATCGGATTGCGCACTGGTCACTGCCGCACGGCGCGGAGGCGCGCTGGGTACAGGGGTTGAACCGTAGCGCCCGTATCATTGCCTGGAAACAGCGTGATGTCGCCTTTTCCTCCGTGTTCGACCATCACCCCGGCGAGCCCGGACACCAGCAACATCTGCTGGATGTGCGACTAGGTACGCACTATGCCGCCCGTCTGTGGGTGAACCATCCCGGCGAGGATCGCCCTGACGGCGTGCACCGACCTTCTTACTGGGCGGGCAACGGACGTTTGCCACACCTGATGCAGCACCGTAATCGCGCGCTGATGGTATTCGATCTGCAACAGGATATCCGCCCGTGGACTCACCTCTATCTGCCACAAACCGCGTTGGATGACGTCATCGTTGAAGACGTCTGGTGCTTCGTGCGCGGTGGCAACGGCTATGCCGCCTTCCATAATCCCGCCGGGCTACAGCCGTTTTCGACCGCAGGCCAGCAGGCAGAAGGCGAACTACGGGCATATGGCGAACAGAACGTCTGGTTCGTTGCCGTAGACAGCGGCGACGGCGCGCAAGGATTCGCCGCGTTCGCTGCCCGCTTCCGAGGGCACTCTTTGGTTCAGGATAGCAACGGCGTGCGTATTGACGATCCCGATTACGGCGAACTGGCCTTTAGCCACAAAGCAGGATTCAGCGTGGCGCAGCGGCCTTTCATTTTTCCCGACGATGTCCCGGTCGTCCCGCAGTTCAACACAGGAAACCCATGACATGCAGACAGGTTCACTTAACCGACAACAAACCGAAGCGCTGCTGGCGCAGGTGGCGCGGGCGTTTTGTCGCCTGAAAGCGATTGATAGCGTAACGCAGGACGACGCACCGGATGCTGGGCTGACGATTCAATTTGAGGAGTGGGATTGGGAGGTCGGCGTCGGGCTGTACGGTTTCTGGAAGCTGGCGCATCTGACGCAGGACGACACCATGCTGACGACGCTGGCGAATTGGTATCAACAAAAGTTGGATGCTGGGTTGCCGCCGCGTCAGATCAACTCGACGGCACCGATGCTGGTGCTGGCGCTGCTGTGTCAGGACAAGCCGGATGCGTCTGCACAGTGGCGTGAAACCGTGAGCGACTGGGCGGACTGGCTGCTGCACTCGCTGCCAAAAACCGAGGATGGCGGCTTCCAGCACACGGTGAAAGAGCGACCAAACACCGGGCAATTGTGGGACGACACGCTGTTTATGGCCGGTCTGTTTCTGGTGGTCGCGGGGAAATTACTCTCCCGTCGCGATCTGATCGAAGAGGCGGAATATCAGCTCCTCACCCACGCGCGCTATCTGGCCGACGTGCGCAGCGGGCTGTGGTATCACGGCTGGACGTTCGTTGGTCGCCATCACTATGCCGATGCGTTCTGGGGACGCGGCAACGCCTGGATCACGCTGGTGCTGCCGGAAATGCGCGTGCTGGCGGAGGATCAGCTGTCCGCACCGGTATTACGCACGCTGGAAGCGATTCTGGAACAGCAAACGACAACGCTGGCGCGCGTCCAGCACGATTCTGGCCTGTGGCACACGCTGCTGGATGACCCGGATTCACCGCTGGAAACCTCCGCTAGCGCGGGGTTTATCGCAGGGATTTTGACGGCGCGTCGGCTAGGGATGTTGCACGATTTTCCGCAGGACGTGCTGGAAAAAGGCTATGCCGCCGTGGTGGCGCAGATTGACGCACAGGGTGTGGTGCAAGGTGTCTCGGACGGCACAGCGATGGGACATGATTTGCAGTTCTATCGCGATATTCCCAATGTTGCCGTGCCTTACGGGCAGGCGCTGGTGATGCTGATGTTATTGGCACAGTTAGATTCTGTTTGCGAGGGCTGACAATGGCGAGTCTGGAACTGAAAAACGTCCACAAAAATTACGGCGCGGTGAGCATCATCAAAGGCGTGGACTTAACGATTCATGATGGCGAGTTCATGGTCTTTGTCGGCCCGTCGGGCTGTGGAAAATCCACGCTGCTGCGCATGATTGCCGGTCTGGAAGAAATCAGCAACGGCGAGCTGCTGATCGATAACCGCAAGGTGAACGATCTCACGCCAGCAGAGCGCAAGATTGCGATGGTGTTCCAGTCTTATGCGCTCTACCCGCACCTCTCGGTGCGCAAGAACCTTGCGTTCGGGTTGGAAAACTTGCACTTCCCCAAAGACGAAATCATCCGTCGTATTGATGAGGCTGCGCGCATGCTGGGGCTGGAACCCTATCTGGATCGCAGGCCGCGTGCGCTGTCGGGTGGACAGCAGCAGCGCGTTGCCATTGGTCGCGCTATTGTGCGTGAGCCTGACCTGTTCCTGTTTGATGAACCGCTCTCCAATCTCGATGCCAAGCTGCGCGTGCAGACGCGCGGCGAACTGTCCCGCCTGCATCAGAAACTGCGTACCACCATGATTTACGTGACTCACGATCAGGTAGAAGCGATGACGATGGCACAGCGCATTGTGGTGCTGAATGCCGGTCGCATCGAGCAGGTTGGTACGCCGCTGGAGCTGTTCAATCGGCCGAAAAACAAGTTCGTCGCGGGCTTCATCGGTTCACCGCGCATGAATATGTTCCCGGCGCAGATTGTCGCCACTTGTGCCGACGGCGTCGAGGTGCAGTGCCCGTCCGGCAATCGTCTGGTGCTGCCGTTTATCGGCACCGTCGGGCAGAACGTCACGCTCGGGATTCGTCCTTCACACTGTGAAGTCGTGGAAGAAGGCGAGGGAATTGCACTGTACGTCGATCGCTGCGAGATGATGGGGCATGAGACTTTCATCTATGGGCGGATGGGCGGCATTGACGACGAGATGATCGTCCATCTGGCGCAGCACCGTGAGTTCGCTGCGGGCGAGTCGGTGTTTGTGCGCTTTCCGCCAACGTATTGCCATCTGTTCGATGGTGAAACGGATGACACATTGCCGCGCGGCACCGAGCATTAATTATCGCGACGGGAGAGGACGACATGAAAAAGATTGCCTTACTGCCCGCAGGATCGCTGATCGATAAGCTGGTGACGCCAGTGGAAAAAGCGGTGAATCTGCTACAAAAGTTCGGTGGCCGCAAAGTGATGCCGTGGTTTTTTATCGCGCCCAACATGCTGCTGTTCGCCGTTTTTGTCTTTATTCCGATTCTGCTGTCGGTGTGCTACGCCTTTACCGGCGGCACCAATATCCTGCTGTGGGAGCGCCCGTATGTGGGCGTAGCTAACTTTTCCACGCTGCTGAGCTGCGGCAACTACGCCGATCCGTCGAGCTGTGAACAGGATCTGTTCTGGACCGGCGTCTACAACACCGTGTCATTCACCTTTTTCAACGTGCTCTGCACGCTGCTAGTGGCGTTGGTGACGGCACTGATCCTCAATCGCAAGATTGTCGCCCGGGGCTTTTTCCGCGCGATGTTCTTCTATCCGGTACTGCTGTCGCCGGTGGTGGTTGGCCTGATCTGGCAGTGGTTTCTTAATCGTAACGGCTTGCTGAATCTGGTGCTGTCGTCGCTGGGCGGACAGCCGATTACCTTTCTGCTCGATCCAACACTGTCGCGTTTCTGGGTGGTGTTTGTCTCTGTCTGGTTTCACGTCGGATTTTATACCTTGATTCTGCTGGCCGGATTGCAGGCGATCCCGCGTGATATCTACGAGGCGGCGGCGGTGGATGGCACCTCGCGCTGGCGCGGTTTTTATCGGCTGACGCTGCCGCTGCTGGCTCCGAACATTCTGGTCGTGGTGATTCTGCTGACCATCAACAGTGTGCAGATCTTCGATGAAGCCTGGGTGTTAACCAATGGTGGCGGCCCCGGCACGGCCAACAGCTTTATTGTGCAGTACATCTATCAGACCGCTTTCTCGTCGAATGCGTCGCTTTACGGACTGGCGTCTGCGGCTTCGGTGCTGATGGGCGTGGTGTTGATGATCCTGACGGCATTGCAGTTCCTGCTGACGCGTCGGCTGGAAGGGAAAAAATAACGGGAGCCATGATGATGAAGATAATCGCCTTTCTTACCCGCACCCGTCATCCGGGGCGCATCCATATTACGGACATCATGAGCTGGGTCTGGCTGGTGGTCGGCACGCTGCTGGTGATGATTCCGGTCATGTGGGCTGCCATGTCGTCGTTCAAAACACCCGCGGAAATTAACCGCTTTCCGCCGAGTTTTCTGCCGCAGGCGGCGGATACCATCACGCTGCCGGAGTACCCGAAGCCGCTGGAACTGTGGCAGGTTAAGCAGGAAGACGGTGAAGCGAAAACCATGGCGTTGGTCAGGCGTATCGGGCTGATCGCACAGCTGGTGAACCCAGATGTGCCGAGTGAGGTGGTGCGTGTGTCGACCAAGGATCTGGTGCCGATGAAAGCGCTGCATCTGGAGACGGAGAACTACACGACGCCGATCACGAAGTTCCACTTTGCCACCTACCTGAAGAACACCGTATTCGTGACGGTGATGGCGACACTGTTGACTCTGCTACTCAGTTCGATGGCAGCCTTTGCGCTGTCGAAATACGAGTTTCGCGGTCGCGGTACGGTGCTGACGCTGTTCCTCTCGACCATGATGATCCCGCTGTCGGTGGTGATGGTGCCGACGTTTCTGGTGGTGATTGGTCTGAACATGGGCGATAACCTGTGGGGCGTGATTATCCCCACAATAGCGACGCCGACGGGCGTATTTCTGCTGCGGCAATACATGCTGACGATCCCCGATGAGCTGATCGAGGCGGCGCGGATCGATGCCGCCAGCGAGTTCCGTATTTACTGGAAGATTATCCTGCCCCTGACCGCACCTGCGCTGGCGGTGCTGGCGATCTTCTCGGTGATCTGGCGCTGGAACGACTTCCTCTGGCCGCTGATCGTCCTCTCCAGTCAGGATAATTTTACGCTGCAAATCGGTCTGAATGCGTTTCAGGGGCAGTTCTCGGTGCAGTGGCACTATATACTGGCAATGACGATGCTTTCTCTTCTGCCGGTGACGGCGGTATTCGTCTTCCTGCAAAAATACATCACGACGGGGATTGCCAACACGGGGATGAAATAATGGCGACACTCAAGGATATTGCCGACCGCGCTGGGGTTTCTATCAGCACGGTTTCCCGCGCGCTGAACGGGACGGCACCGATCAGCGCCAAAGTCAGGCAGCACATCATGGCGATTGCGACCGAACAGGGCTATCCGCTGCATAAAGTGGGCAAAGCGACCGTCGCACCGACGGAACCGTTGCGCCACATTCTGCTGGCGACGCCGCGCAACCTGATGCTGGAAAGTGAGTACAATCTGGTGTCGCTGACGTTGATTAACGCCCTGAAAACGCTGTGTTTACAACGTAATATCCAACTGCGTCCGTTTCTGGGGGAACACGACACCATTAACGAACAGCAGCTGTTGCGTGAACTTCAGGGCGGAAAAGAGAGCGGCATTCTGATCGTGAATGATGATCACCCAACGCTGCTGAACGCCGTCGCGGAAAGTGGAATTCCGGCGGTGCTGATCAATGGTGAAGATCCCTCAATGCGTCTGAGTAGCGTCACGCCAGCCAACCACTATGCCGCCGCCGCCGCAGTGCGTTACCTGATCGATCAGGGCCATACGCGGATCCTGCATTTGACCTGGACGTCGCGCATGACGATCAAACAGCGTGAACGTGGCTATCGTGATGCGCTCGCACAGGCGGGTATTGCGGTGGATGACGATCTGATTCTGTCACTGCCGGATTTCCACCCGCGCACGGCACGTGATGCGCTGTTGCGCTGGCTGACGGCGAACCCCGATAGATTAGGCGTCACTGCGATTTTCTGCGCTGCGGATAATCAGGCTATCGGCGTGATCGACGCGCTGTATCAGCACGGACTTCGGGTGCCGGAAGATATGTCGGTGATGGGCATGGACGACATTCTGCCATTCGACATGCTGCCGGTTTCGCTCACCACGGTACATCTGCCGTTTGAAACGATCGCCCGTGCCGCGCTTCAGCTGCTGGCGCAGCAAATGACGCCCTCACAGGCGCTCGGTATTGCCCAACGCACCGAACTGGCGGGGCAGGTGGTCGTCAGAGAATCAGTGCGGCGAGTAGGGACTACTACCGGTTGAGTTCACGGGCAGCAGCGCGATCCGGCTGTGGGATAACCCTTTCACGATAATCCGATGGCCGCTGCCAGTCGATGCACCAATGCCTTTGCCATCGCAGGTTCGGTCACATTAGTGAATCCCATAAGAAGCCCTCCGCGTGATGTTTTGCTTGTTCGCCAGTCATTCAGCGCCTGAATGGCAAGGCCATGAGATTGAGCGGCGGCTGCCAGAGACTGGTCGTTGCCACGGGTGGCCAGCGTAGCTAACACATGAATGCCGCCTGCCTGTGGCTGGACGGTCAAGTGTGAACCTAATGCTTGCAAAAGCTCATCAACGAGATAGCCGCGCCGCATGGCATACAGCGAACGCATCCTGCGCAAATGGCGAGCAAAGTGACCTTGCTCCATGAAATCCGCCACTGTGGCTTGGGGTAGGATCGATCCCGCGCAGCAAAAATGATTTGCCGTATCCTTGAAGCGTTCGATCTGCGGTTCAGGGACAACCAGATAAGCTAAGCGTAGGCCGGGAAACAGTACCTTGCTGAAGGTGCCGGTGTAGAGCACGCGCCCGTCGCGATCCAGGCTTTTCAGCGCAGGCAATGGCCGGCCGTGGTAACGGAACTCGCTGTCGTAGTCGTCCTCAATGATCCATGATCGGCGGTGATTGGCCCATTCCAGTAGTTGCAGTCGTCGGGGCAATGATAACGCCATCCCCATGGGGCTTTGGTGCGTGGGAGTTACCACGGCAAAACGTGCCTCTGCGGCTCGCTGTTGACCGATGTCCACATTCAGGCCTTCCTCATCCACCGGAACGGGTTCCAGATGCATACCTGCTCGCGCCAAAAACTGGCGAGCGAAGATATAGCCGGGATCTTCGAACCATCCACTATCGCCGGGTTGCAACAACGTACGGCACACCAGTTCCAGCGCTCCCCGGTAGCCAGCGGTGATGAACACCTGCTCGTGTGTGCAAGTGATGCCGCGCGAGATCCCCAGATAGGTAGCGATGGCTCGACGAAGCGGTTCATAGCCCGCCGGATCTGGAGAGATCATGGCTGCCGTATCCAGAGTGCGTAAATTGTGCCCGGCTAGGCGCGCCCAGGTCTTGCGGGGAAAGGCATCCAGTGCAGGCAGGCCGAGTTGGAAAGGTTGTACTTGAGCGGTCTCGATTTGCGAGCGCGAAGGTATTTGAGAAAGGGATGTGGTGCTGTATCTCGATTCGGTCAGCTTTTCCAACTGGGGTGAGACGATAGTACCCACTGGGCCGCGAGCCAGGAAATAGCCTTCACTGGCTAGCATCTGATAAGCCATTTCAACCGTGCCTCGTGCCAGATTCAGCTCACTGGCAAGGCTGCGTACGGACGGTACGCGATCGCCTGGATGAAGTTTTCCGGCGGTAATAGCGTCTCGGTAGCGTCGATACAGCTGTAAATAGAGCGGTGCATCGTGTTCCCTGCTTGGCTTTAGTTGCTGCATGTCCATACGTTATGCCCCATTCATTTACTCAATTCTTGCACCTTTCTTGTGGGTCATGATTTTCCTAACATACTGGCTTCATTACAAGGAGATTGGCATGAGCACCTTTCGATTAAGCCTCATTGAGAGTGATCAGGACTACCTGGCTTGCTTCGATGTTATGCGGGAGCTGCGGCCTCATCTTCCTGATGCAGCCACATTCACTGCGCAGGCCCGTCGTCAAGCTGGGCAAGGCTATCGTCTGCTGGCGGCATGGCAGGACGATCTGGTCATGGGGTTGGTGGGTTACCGCGTTCAGGAAAATCTATTGTATGGCCGATTCCTCTATGTTGATGATCTTGTGGCTGCTGTAGGTGTCCGCGATCAGGGGCTTGGCGGTCAGCTGATCGAGGCAATGCGCGAGGAAGCGCAGCGGCAAAACTGTGCTCATCTGGTGCTCGATACGGCCTTGAGCAATGCGCTGGCGCAACGCTTCTATTTTCGTCAGGGCTTACTTTCCAAAGGCCTGCATTTCAGCCAAGCGCTATAGGTGTGAAGAGCCATGAACCCACTGCTTTGCGGTCACTCTGGGTGGCAAGGTCGGGTTACCCCGACGGTTGAAACATGGGCTCAGACACACCATGCGCTGACTTATTTTCTCGTTCTTTCATTTCTTATTGGAGATCTTCTATGAGTACGCTTCGCTTGCCCTACCAAACCCTTTCGGCAGAAGCCTATCGAGGGTTCGGCATTGCCAAGAAAGCTCTGAACAAGAGCAGCCTTGGAAAACAACTGATCGAATTGGTCTATCTGCGTGTTTCGCAAATTAATGGCTGTGCTTTCTGCCTGGAGATGCATGCGTCGGCTCTGCGTGCTGATGGCGTGCCGGATGCTAAGCTGGACAGCCTAGCTGGCTGGCGTGTGAGCGAGCAGTTCAATGAACGCGAACGTGTGGCGCTAGCCTGGACTGAATCGCTTGTGGATGTGGCTCGTAGCCACGCGCCTGATGAAGATTTCGAACCGCTGAAGGCGCATTTCAGCGATGCAGAGATCGCCGATTTGAGCTTTGCTGTCGCGCTGATGAGTGCCTTTAATCGTTTGGCGATCGGCATGCGCCAATAAGGTATGGAGCCTGCTTTGCAGGCGCAGCAAATGACGTTATCACTGTATTGCCCAACGCGCCGAACGGGCGGGGCTGGTGGGAGTCTGAGAATCAGTACGGCGACTGAAATAGGCAGGATGCTATTTCAGTGACAGCAGTCGTTCAAAAACCGCGACACGGTAGTCGCGGAAATCGATATATCCGCCGTACCACTCACTTTGGCTGGGAGAGATGAGTTTCTCGATAAACCAGCGATCTCTCATAATTGAAACGAGCTCAATCACGGTCATGGCAAGCGCATAAGCAAACCACAGCGCGACAATAATCACGCCAAGATAAAGCCACGGCCAGTTGATTGCCATAGCCTGTTGCACCAACAAGATGACGGCGCAGATCTGAATCAACAGCTTTCCTGTGTAGGCTCGTAGGGAAAACGTCCTGATGCTTTCGGCGCTAAAGAAATACGGATTGGTCAATGATGTTCTGGTTTCTCGCACGGGGATACCGTGTACATAGACCATCCATTCGCTCTTTTCCTTAGGCAAGAAAGCGATGCCTTTTTCACTCAGACTGTGTAATCGCAGAGAGAGGATGACGGGGTAAGCCAGTTTCATCGCCAGAAGGTAGAAGACCGGGGCGCTGATACCGGCAACTGCCAGCGCGCCACAGAGGCAAATCGTAAAAAAGATCCTGACGGTGTAGATAAAAAGGGGGGTTGATTGGTAGTTCATTTTATAAATCCATTTATACCCGTCATACTTCAAGTTGCATGTGCGTTGGCTGCGTTCACTCACCCGAATCACTTACCTGAGTAAGCTCATCGGGATTCCTTCTCTTGCCGCCTTCCTGAAACTCGAATTATTTAGGTTATATATACGGTGTTTTCGACGCGTCACTTTACTGCCGAATGTTTGATAATTAAAGCGGCATTCTATATTCGATAACACCCGGTTTTTCCGCAACCCAATCATAAAGACGCTGCGCTGTTTTATTGGTTTCCTGAGTATGCCAATACAGGCGATCGCAGTGCTTTTCTTGCGCCTTTTCTCTCACGTACTCAATAAGTTTTTTCCCCACGTTTTTGCCGCGCTCGGTGGGATCAACAAAAAGATCCTCAAGGTAACAATAGCGGTTTACGCCCCATGTGGAATCGTGAAAAACAAAGTGTACGAAGCCGATAATGCGTAAACCTTCTCTTGCCACGGCGCAGTGCACGGGAATATCCGCTTTAAAAAAACGATCCCAGGTTGTTTCCGTCACTTCATCGGTAAGCTGGACGTTATAGAACGTTTGATAACTTTTCCAATAGGGCAGCCATTGATCGTAATCATCTGACTCAACGGGGTTAACCATAATTTCCTGATCTGAATTCATCATTTTTACTCTCATGTTGTTAGGCGACAGGTACTGAAAATCAGGTTGGTATTTATAGCAATGAAATAGACGGATATACCCCTCCACTTATTAAGAGAGGTGCAGACCAATTAGGAGAAAGTGAAGGCGGGATTAAAGAGGCGTCCGCATCGACGCCCCTGATATTTATCTCATGTTACTGACAGCGCCGCGCATTAGGATTTCTCTGGCGCTGAATGGACGAGCTGACCTTTGAAATACGTTTTGACCACGTTGGCACGATGAACCTGTTTGATCGGGACGTTAAACAAATGGCGATCCAACACGATCAAATCGGCGGATTTACCCAGCTCAACCGATCCCGTTTCTTTCTCTATGCCCATCGCTTTCGCGCTATTGATGGTATAGATACGAATTGCTTCAGGCAGATCGACGGCCTCTTCGGGAGCCAGTGTTCCGGGCGCATCACCCAGCGGATTCTGCCGCGTCACCAGCCCTTCAATTCCGATCCAGGGAGATGGCGTTGGGCCACCCGCTGGCCAGTCAGAACCGCCAGCGACCACCGCACCAGAACGTAGCAATTTAACCGTGGGGACAAAATCCTTCATACGCTCTTCGCCAATGGTCACGACGCTGGCGTTTGTCATATCGGAAGGAAACCACAGCATCGGCGAGAGATCGGCGGCAACTCGCAACTGTGCGAAGCGTGGCATATCTTGCGGTGAGATCAAATGCGTATGCGCGATTTGATGCATCGGGCCATTTGACCCATTAATTTTACGCACTTGCTCAACGGCATCCAGCGCCAGACGGAGTGAACCATCTCCCGCAGCATGAAGCTTGGTAGAAATCCCTTGTTTATCTAGCTTGGAGAGGATCTCAACGACTTGCTCGGTGGTGTAGTGGGTATCGCCGTGATAGTGAGCGCCGTGTGCCTGAGTTGGCAGATAGGGCTCAATCAGCTTTGCGGTATGAGCTGGTGGAACACCATCCAAAACAAATTTAAAACGATCGGGGAAGAAGTTTGTGGTGCGGTAGACATCACGTCTGGCAACCAGCTCCAGACCCGCAGCGCCTTCATCCAACAGCGGAGTGGAGACGATCGAGCCGATAATACGCAGAGGCAGACCTTCTGCCCGGTCAATCTTGCTCCAGATGCGCAGATTGACTTCTGAGCTAACCGCTTCCTGCACGCCAGTAATACCTAACGACACCATCGTTTTGGCGGCTCCGCGCCCTGATGTCAGCCGTTGCTCTTCCGTGCGTACGGGGACCAGACTTTGCACATGTTGGAACGCGGGGAATTCTTGCAACAGGCCGGTTGGCTCGCCTGTTTTTGAATCTTTAACAATGACGCCACCGGCTGGGCTAACGGACTGCGCGGTGATAGCGGCCAGACGCATCGCTTCGCTGTTAATCCAGCGGTTATGGTAAGAATCATCACGCAGAATGACCGGACGCCCGTTGCTGATTTTATCCAATTTCGCCAGCGCTTCAGCGGTAGAAAGCTCCGCCATACGTGGGCTGCCCCAGGCAGAACCGATCACCCATTCTCCCGGTCCGGCTTTTTGCGCGCATTCACTGACCTGGCTCAGCATGTCATCCAGTGAGCTTGTTTGTGAGAAATTACAGGAGTAAATATCTTCATAGCCACCGTCTAACGGATGAGCGTGGACATCATTAATGCCCGGCATTGCCATGCTGCCGTTGAGATCAACCACCTGCGTTTTCGGGCCGATAAACTCTGCTGCCTGTGCATTTGAACCGATGAAAACGTAGCGACCATCACGTACTGCAACAGCTTCTGCCCACGGCTGACCTTGATTGACGGTGTAAATATTGCCGTTACGTAAAACTAAATCGGCAGTCTCTGCCGTTTCTGCCGCCATTAGCGTAGATGAAGAAAAAAGCAAACCTGAGACGGTGACAGCAAGTGCTGCGAGCCTGAAAGAAGTGTTTGGTGGCAAAGAATAATCGGTTGTCGCGTTGCCAGAAGATGGCGAGGGTGCCTTATTGGCGGTGTTTTGGGATAGGTTTTTGTTAGCGGTGCGGTGTGCACTATTTTTGTCCATACGTTATATCTCCATATATAGCGTTTATTCCTCATTGATGAGGCGCTGCTATTTTTCGGCAGCGATGGAGAAATAACTGTACAGATTGTGCTCTGATTATCTCGATGAGCACGAAACGCACATGATGTGATGATTTCCTTGGTTGATTGTTTACTGGTGACTTTCCTGTACGCTATAAAATGAAAAGCCTCCGATAAATCGGAGGCTTATAATGGAATTATTGACAATAATCTCTAAGGTTAGCCTTAGAAAGGAATGTCGTCGTCGAAATCCATTGGTGGTTCGTTGCTTTGTGCCGGAGCATTATTTTGTGAGGAAGACGAGTTCTGAGCTGGGCGCTGTTGAGCTTGCGCACCGCCACTGAACTGGTTGCCGCCCTGCGGTTGTTGAGGTTGACCCCAACCGCCTTGCTGTTGACCGCCACCTGCATTGCCACCGCCTGCTGGTGCGCCGCCGCCCTGACGTCCACCTAACATCTGCATGGTGCCGCCGACGTTAACGACCACTTCGGTGGTGTAACGCTCTACGCCAGCCTGATCGGCCCATTTACGGGTTTGCAGTGCGCCTTCAATGTAGACCTGAGAGCCTTTACGCAGGTATTCGCCCGCGACTTCTGCCAGTTTGCCGAACAGAACCACACGGTGCCATTCGGTCTTCTCTTTCTGCTCACCGGTTTGCTTGTCACGCCAGCTTTCCGACGTAGCCAGCGTGATGTTGGCAACTGCACCACCATTCGGCATATAGCGGACTTCCGGGTCTTGACCCAGATTCCCGACAAGAATCACTTTATTAACGCCTCTGCTGGCCATGCTCGTCTCTCCTGATGAATCGGTAGATTTATTTTCTAAGTCTAAACGATCAATCTTACCATGTGGAAAACTCTATGTCATACCTGCGAAATAGCTTCAGAAATGAAAGTCAGATTTGCAGCGTTTGCAAAAGTAAACGGGTTTAATACTGGATATTCATTCAGTTTTTTTTGTGCCATAATTGTTCGTTTCGTACCGGTTCTCTCCGTTCGGGAGACGATGACAAACCGTTTTTATTCCGGGAAGTGTGTGAATGGATAAGATCGAAGTTCGTGGTGCTCGTACCCATAATCTCAAGAATATCAATCTGATAATCCCCCGTGACAAACTGATCGTAATCACCGGTCTGTCTGGTTCGGGTAAGTCATCGCTGGCGTTTGACACGCTGTATGCCGAAGGGCAGCGACGCTATGTGGAATCCCTCTCCGCCTATGCCCGTCAGTTTTTGTCGCTGATGGAAAAACCGGATGTCGATCATATAGAAGGGCTGTCGCCCGCCATTTCTATCGAGCAGAAATCCACTTCACACAACCCACGCTCTACGGTCGGGACGATTACCGAAATTCATGACTACCTGCGCCTGCTGTTTGCTCGCGTGGGTGAACCGCGCTGCCCAGAGCATGATGTGCCGCTGGATGCGCAGACCGTCAGCCAGATGGTGGACAATGTGCTGGCGCAGCCGGAAGGAAAACGCCTGATGCTGCTGGCGCCGATTGTGAAAGATCGCAAAGGTGAGCACAGCAAGACGCTGGAAAACTTGGCCTCACAGGGCTATATCCGTGCTCGTATCGACGGTGAAGTGTGCGATCTGTCCGATCCGCCGAAGCTGGAACTACAGAAAAAACACACCATCGAAGTTGTCGTCGATCGCTTTAAAGTGCGAGAAGATCTGGCACAGCGGCTGGCAGAGTCGTTTGAAACCGCGCTGGATTTGTCCGGTGGTAGCGTAGTCGTGGCCGATATGGACGATCCAACGCAGCCTGAACTGCTGTTCTCGGCGAACTTTGCCTGTCCGGTGTGTGGCTACAGCATGCACGAACTGGAACCGCGTATGTTCTCGTTCAACAATCCCGCGGGGGCGTGCCCAAGCTGTGATGGTCTGGGCGTGCAGCAGTTCTTCGATCCGGCTCGCGTGGTGCAAAACGCAGAGCTATCTCTAGCGGGCGGCGCGATTCGCGGTTGGGATCGCCGCAATTTCTACTATTTCCAGATGCTGCGCTCACTGGCGGAGCACTACAAATTTGACGTAGATGCCCCGTTTGAGGGACTGAGCGCCGCAGTGCAGAAAGTGATTCTGTACGGCTCCGGTAAAGAGAACGTCGAATTCAAATATATCAACGATCGCGGCGACACCTCCGTGCGTCGTCATCCGTTTGAAGGCGTGCTGCACAACATGGAGCGTCGCTATAAAGAGACGGAATCCACGGCGGTGCGTGAAGAGCTGGCGAAATTCATCAGCAACCGTTCCTGTGCCAGCTGCGGCGGGACGCGTCTGCGTGAAGAAGCGCGTAACGTGTTTGTCGAACAGACCACGCTGCCGCAGATTTCCGATATGAGCATCGGCCATGCGATGACGTTTTTCAAGAACATGAAGCTCAGTGGGCAGCGCGCCCAAATCGCCGAGAAAGTGCTGAAAGAGATTGGCGATCGGCTGAAGTTTCTGGTGAATGTCGGGCTGAACTATTTGTCGCTTTCCCGTTCGGCGGAAACGCTGTCCGGCGGTGAGGCGCAGCGTATTCGTCTGGCAAGTCAGATCGGCGCTGGGCTGGTTGGCGTCATGTACGTGCTGGATGAGCCGTCCATTGGTTTGCACCAGCGCGACAACGAGCGCCTGTTGGAAACGTTGGTTCATCTGCGCGATCTGGGCAATACCGTTATTGTGGTGGAACACGATGAAGACGCGATTCGTGCTGCCGACCATGTGATTGATATCGGCCCCGGTGCGGGTGTGCACGGCGGGCAGATTGTCGCCGAAGGCACGATGGACGAGATTATGGCGGTGTCGGGTTCGCTGACGGGTCAATTCCTTAGCGGCAAACGCAAGATTGAAATACCGAAGCATCGCGTACCTGCGGATCCAACCAAAGTGCTGAAGCTGATCGGCGCGAAGGGCAACAACCTGAAAGACGTCACGCTGACGCTGCCGGTTGGCCTGTTTACCTGCATCACCGGTGTGTCTGGGTCGGGTAAATCTACGCTCATCAACGATACCTTGTTCCCACTGGCGCAGCGCCAGTTGAACGGCGCAACGCTGGCAGAACCTGCCGCTTACCGTGAAATTCAGGGGCTGGAGCATTTCGACAAAGTGATCGATATCGATCAAAGCCCGATCGGTCGTACGCCGCGCTCGAACCCTGCAACCTACACTGGCATTTTCACGCCGATTCGCGAGCTGTTTGCCGGTGTGCCGGAATCTCGTACCCGTGGTTATAACCCCGGCCGTTTCAGCTTTAACGTGCGCGGTGGACGCTGCGAAGCCTGTCAGGGCGACGGCGTGATCAAGGTAGAAATGCACTTCCTGCCGGATGTCTATGTGCCGTGTGACCAGTGCAAAGGCAAGCGCTATAACCGCGAAACGCTGGAAATTAAATACAAGGGCAAAGGTATCCATGAAGTGCTGGATATGACCATTGAAGAAGCGCGTGAGTTCTTTGATGCCATTCCGGCGCTGGCGCGGAAGCTGCAAACGCTGATCGACGTTGGCCTGTCTTATATTCGCCTTGGGCAGTCGGCAACCACGTTGTCCGGCGGTGAGGCGCAGCGTGTGAAACTGGCGCGTGAATTGTCAAAACGTGGAACCGGACAGACGCTGTATATTCTCGACGAACCGACGACCGGTTTGCACTTTGCTGATATTGAACAGCTTCTTACCGTTCTGCATCAGTTGCGCGATCAGGGTAATACCATCGTGGTGATTGAACACAATCTTGATGTGATTAAAACGGCGGACTGGATTGTCGATTTAGGGCCGGAAGGCGGCAGCGGTGGCGGAGAAATTCTGGTTTCCGGCACGCCGGAAACGGTGGCGGACTGTGAACAGTCCCACACCGCGCGCTTCCTGCGACCTATTCTGGCTCGCGAAGCCTGATAGCGAGAGGCCAAATCATGTGGACGCAATATGAAATCCGCCTGAAGCCGAAAGCCAGAGGTTTCCATCTGGTGACTGACGAAATACTGGCGCAGGTTGTCGCACTGCGCCAGATAAAAGTCGGGTTGATGCATGTGTTCATCAAACATACTTCGGCGGCGCTGACGATTAATGAGAATGCCGATCCCACGGTGCTGCAGGATTTCGAGAGCTTTTTTAATCGCTTAGTGCCGGAGGATGAACCTTACTACCGCCATACTTATGAAGGTAGCGACGACATGCCCGCGCACCTGAAAGGTAGCCTGCTGGGAAATAGCCTGACGATTCCCATCACCAACGGACGCCTGAACATCGGTACCTGGCAGGGCATTTACCTGTGTGAACACCGCAACCACGGCGGCAGCCGCTCGCTGGTTGTCACGCTGAATGGGGAATAACACCCTTGAAGCGAGTCGTACCAGCAACGTATCCCCGATAAGCCCTGAACTGCCTGCACGGCAGTGAACATTTTCGCAATCACTCCACTAATCGGTTTGTTTTTCTAAGCTGCCAGTGCGGCAGTGAACGGTAAACCACTCTGATAGCTCGGTGTCGTGACTTTCTAAGCTGCCTATACGGCAGTGAACGCCGCTTGCGGGGCTCGGCGGATCATCAGACTGTTTCTAAGCTGCCTATACGGCAGTGAACGCAAACATTGGTGTGGCCGGAAAGTCCGTTATTTTCTAAGCTGCCTATACGGCAGTGAACTAATTTGCGCCCACATGTCGGGGTTTTTATCGTTTCTAAGCTGCCTATACGGCAGTGAACGAGCAGCGGCCACATTTTTTTGTTCTGCGGCATTTCTAAGCTGCCTATACGGCAGTGAACGAGCAGCGGCCACATTTTTTTGTTCTGCGGCATTTCTAAGCTGCCTATACGGCAGTGAACCATTCCTATTTTACGGTAGTTACCTAATTTTAAAAGAAAATAAACTATTTCTCCCGAAAAACCCTTTTTTATCATAGCGCTTAATTGATATTAAAAATCAATTATTTACAAGTGTCCGTGAAAAAAGGGTGCCAACCCTGTGGCAACGATTTTATCTATTCTCGGTAGACCTATGTTAGGTGCGTACATATGCCGCGGATATACAAGAGAACGATTCAAATCTATACTTAGCCTATATTTTAGTTAGGCTAGCGGCTGGCTGAATTCTGTATTAAGAGGAGGTGCATTATGCGTATTGTTTCGGTATTTAAAAACGGTAATAACCGTGCTATTCGCTTGCCGCGTGATATGGACTTTGAAGGCGTCAATGAACTAGAGATCGTGCGTGAGGGGGATACCATCATGTTGCGCCCGGTCAAGCCCAATTGGCATTCGTTTCTGCAAGAAGAGCGCGCTGACGCTGACTTTATGACAGAACGTCAGGATGTAGTCGAAGAGGGGAGATTCGAACTGTGAGCCGTTTGTTCATGTTGGATACCAATATCTGTTCCTTCATTATGCGTGAACACCCGGCTGCGGTGATTGAAAAGTTGCAGCAATGCACATTGCGACGCGATCGAATCGTGGTATCAGCGATCACGTACGCTGAAATGCGTTTCGGTGCGGTTGGCAAAAAAGCTTCGCCGCGCCATATGCTGCTGGTTGATGCTTTCTGCCGCCGACTTGATGCGATATTACCTTGGGATAGCGCAGCGGTAGACGTCACCACAAAAATTAAAATTTCACTAGCTGCCGCTGGTACACCTATTGGTCCAAACGATACGGCCATTGCTGGTCATGCTATCAGCGCTAAGGCCATACTAGTCACCAATAATCTGAGAGAATTTGAGCGAGTACCGGAACTGATACTGGAAGATTGGGTTAAATAATTGCTCTGATTGGCTGGACGTGTTCCAACGCAATGGAAGCCCAGAGGCTTGTTAAACTGCCTGTGCGGCAGTGAATACGCAAAAAGCTGATCTGAACCAAGGTGCATGTTTCTAAGCTACCTATACGGCAGTGAACAACATTACGCCTCAGAAAGCCGACTTCAATCATTTCTAAGCTACCTACACGGCAGTGAACGGTTAGGTTTTCACACTAACAACCAGATTATTAAAGAGAATATGGTTTTTCTCAAAAACCCTTTTTTATTAAGACGACCAACTGCAATTAACAATCAATAGCTTGCAGTTGGCCGTTAAAAAAGGGTTAGAACCACGGAACGGTGGCTTCCGTGCTTAAACCGTAGGAAGAGAAACGGCCTGCGGTAGGGGCGTTCTGTAGCGGGCCATGTTCCACAAATACAAAAAACATCTGCCCGTTGGACAAGCTCTTTATTTGCACAAACGGTAGTGCGCTGCGTTTCTCTATTGCGTCGGGAATTCGTGCCGCAGCTTCCGCTTCCGTCAGCCAGCCTTTGCTAACGGAGCGTCGGCGTAGACGTTCGGCGCTGCTTTTGAGCTGAATGCGGCGCACGGTACGAAACTTCACACCATCAGGTACGGCCTTGCACTCAGAAACCTGTGTGTAATCCCGCAATCCTTTCAGCCAGAATGTTTTTTCTAACACAGAGAGCGCGTCTTCCGTACCGTGTAGCCGCAAGCATTCCCCCAGCGTTTTACCCACTTCGGGAAAGCTAATCCCAATCTTGCCATCGGCCAATTGCCCCAGAGCCCGGTGCAGTTTGGCAAACAGCGCGTTCAATAGCTGAGACGCAGTGAACTCGGGATCGGGTTGGACGCGAATATCAATGTAGTGATCCATACCGCCACCTTATTCGCCTTTTTCACCAAACACACCGCCGCGAATCAGCGTGGCGATCACGTAATGCTGCTGTTCAGGCATGGGAACATCGCCTTTAATCACCCAGTTATCCAGCAGCGTGTAGAAATCCATTTTCTCTTTGGGCTGTCGGTAGGCTTTACCGCGACTGGTTACGGAGCCGTAAGGTTCGACGGCAATCGGACCCGCTTCATCAGCCGCCGGATACCAGTCGTCGATGGTGCGCAATGCATTGCCAATTTTCTGTGAGTGAATGGCCGCGACATCATTCACTTGATAGAGGATCTTGCTCTTGCCGTTACGCGCTTTTTCGTCGAGCACCAGTTCCTGAGAAGGGAAGACTTCCTGACCGTTACCTAGCTGTACATAAGCTTCGACGGTAAAAAGCGCCGAGGTGTCACCCGCCAGCCCTTTCTCAATCGCTTGTGTCAGTGCGGCAAGATCGCCTGCCGGCTGGCTGAACTGGCGCAGTGAATAGTCTTCACCGTTGAATTCCCAACTTCTTTCACCTTTCTTGGTGACGACCACACGGATCGCCTCTGCGCCGACACGGTTGCGCCACAGAAAACGACCGTTCGCGATGTTCTCTGCATAGCGTGCTGCTAATGTGCTGAAACCTTGTTCCTGAGCGTATCCGGTAATGATTTGCCCCAACGCGGTTTGGTACTCCTGATCGTTACAGACCGAGGGCTGCGCCAGATTACCCAATACCCGCAGAGTGAACACGACTTTCAGGGTATCGGCCCCGAAGGGAAGGGCGGCGACGTCCACTTTTTGCAGGTTGGCTTTCTGAATTTCCGCATCCAGTTTGGCTGGGTCGCTAGTGAGGGCATTTTTCAGGCGGTTAGAGATTGTCCCGCGTACCGATTTCTCCTGAATGGCAATGGCCGTCCAGTTATCCTGCTGCGCCCAGTTTCCTGCATACATCAATGCATCCGAGTTAGCCAATTTACGTTCAAAAGCCAGTACTGATGCGGTCTTTAACGTCGTTGCTGCTTTTGCCATGATGTCGTCCTTTTTAGTAATCGAATTCGTAGGAAGTGTCTTCAGCTACAGGATGGGTATCCGCTAATTGGCGGCAGTGATAATCGCCGTTCTGATAGTCATATTCCCAGAGTATCTGGCGGATATCGCTGATGCGGTGCGCCCCTTGCCATTCTCCGATGCCGTAGGCGGCTTCGGCAAAACAGAACGGCGTGTGTGGATCGCGGGTTTTATCAACCTCACCGGGCGCATAAAGTGGCGAAATGGCACGGTAGCCAATCATCAATGGCGTCAGAAAACCGCCGTCGCCGGGTTTGGGAAGGTATTTCCACTGTACGGTTTCATCGCTAGGATCGCGTTCTGCCTGCATCTTTAGCGCGGCAAAATCCAGCCAGGCATCGATCATTTCTGCTTGCGGGTTGGCTTGCTGTAACGTCTGAAAATGGCGATGCAGTAGTGAGGTGCGATCTCGCAGCACAAAGCCCGGTAATAGGCGGCGCATGACTCCACGGGTTTCCGCTTCGTCCACCGGTAACGACTGGACGGTGACCCGCTCGATATCAATCACTGTTCCTCCTGCCAGACGTTGGCATTGCGCCTGCTGTTTCAAATGTTCACATAGCGCTGTCGTGTCCGCCGGAATCTGTCCGTCGCAGCGTATTAACAGCGAGACGGTCATATGCATGCGGCCTTCTTCATTAAAAGCGGCCGTTTTGGCTTCTTTGGTGAGTGGATTACGGGTCAGGGCAAAACTCCGCTCCCAGCTAGAACCATAGGCATGTAGCTGATGCTGATGGCTTACTACGCCGCAGCCTTCCAGCGTCAGTCCGTGGCTGGCCTGTAACTTACGCGATAGCGCATGGGTAAAACCGAGAAAGTGCGTAATCGCGGGGAAGCCGTAGGTCAGTCCAGCAATGGCGTTGGCGTTTTCGACCTGGATACGGCGGAGGATAATCAACGTGCTCATGCCAGCTCCTCTTTCAGTGCGCTTTCCATTTCACGCATACGACGTTTGAACAGGGCTGCGGTAGACCATTCCCGACGTTCGACCTCGCCGAAAATCAGGTTTTCATGTTTGAGGCGACGGTTCAGCCAGCGGCCAAACTCGTAGGCTACTGCCTGTTGCCAGTCTCCCGCTTCGCGTTCACGGCGGAAAACCGTATCCGTTTCTGCACGATAAGGGTCGAGCCATAGCTGCTGGGCGCGTTTCAGTTCAGACTCTGCGCTCCAACCGACGGGTAGATTCTGCACGCTGGCGACATAGAAGAAGAGCTGATCGATCAACTGGTCGAGGTAACGCAGGCGCTGTTGACGAATGTCGCGATTGTTTTCTACGTCTTTGACGCTGAGTAAAAAGCGCTGCATCTGCGCTAACGTCGCTCTGGTGTGATAGTCCACCTCGCCGCGTGGCCGGAAAATGGATTCATGCTGCTGCGGCGGTTTTTCAATACTATTCCACTGTGGTGGCGCACTGCTGAGCAAATAAGAACGACCGCTGCGGCTACTGTTTAGCGCGGAAATATTTTGCGGCTTAGTGCCCCCCATATTCTGTACTGCCAGATTGGGATAGCTGATAGAGAGCTGGTCGTGCCACTGATTTGTTCTTTGCGCCTGACGAATCGCTTTTGCCTCGTCACCAAAACGCACCGCACTGATCCGCTGGTGGAGCGCGTGTGCCAACGAAGAGGAGTAAAGCGGGCTGAGCAGATGGTATTCGCCGTTTGCTAGCGGGAAATAGATTTGTTTGGCTAGCTTATGTGAGCTGGGTTGGCGATTGGTGAACACCTGTTGAAACCCTGTTAGCCACTGTGCAAGCTGCTCTGGGTTTTCAGCCAGCGCTTCCAGTGCGCGGTTGTCACCACGCTGTAAGGCGGCGACCAGCGAATCACCGTCGTGTTCAGTCTGTAGCAGCTTGGCGACATCGAGTGCGGCTGCGTTGCCGACGGCATCAATGGCGGGTTGTGCCAGCGTCGCGGTGGAGAGCGTTTTAGCATTCGCTACCGTTTCGGCGTTAAAGACGCTGCTGCCTTTGGCATCACTGTGGGTGAACTTCAACGCATGCGTGACTAGGCTGATTTGTCCAGCGCGGCTGGCGGCATCGGTTAACCAGTTGCACGCCTCGTGCTTCTGCTCTATCTCCTGCCGCGCCTGTGCCAGTTCTCGTTCCGCTACAGCCAGCGCTTCACCGCTGAGTGCCGCACGTTTCTTCTCCGCCTCTTTATCGAAAGCATCCAGCTTGGCCTGCTTTCGCGTGCTGATGTAGGACACAATGAACTGTGCCAGCTTATTCTCTTCCATTCCTCCTCCTCTTGTTATTATTGTCATTGTCCAAATACCCCTAACATCGGGTGCCAGTACCAGTCTTCTTCTTCCCGCAGACGAATTTCGCCGAATCGGGCGCTCACCCAGCTCAGTTCCCACTGCTTTTCTTCCGCCAACTGTTGGTACAAGGCGTGGTAATCCTGTTCTATCCAGGCACTGACGCCTTCTGCCATGTTCAGCGTAACGGGGCGAGCAATATCGCTTTGCTTCCAGCCACTCGGACCATCGTCCTGCACCATGAAAACCGGTTCTTCATCGTCATCGGCGATCCACAGGGTGTACGCCTCATCTTTCGCTGATTGACGAAATGGCGTACGCCGCTGTAGTTCGCCATTCCAATGCGGATGCGCGCGCCACCAAAAGGCCGCGGGAGGGCGTTTCAGATCATCGAGCTTTTTATTTTTGAGACCAAGCAGCGTTTTCCCCAACACGGCATGCTCTAACGCTACCAGCGAAAGCGGTTTGGTAAACGATGCTGGCTGCACGATACGCGGCGCGGCATTGAGGTGGCGGTACTCTTTTTCCTGCAATAGCTGGTGGAGATCGTGTGTATCCAGGCTGTCATCCTGCGACTCAAAGCCAGGTTTGCAGTACGCGATGTCTTTCCCTCTAAGCGCTCGAATGTTGTGGCTAAGCAGATAGATATTGGGGGTTTTAGGCACATACTGCTTGTCCTGCCGGTGACGCAATATGCGTCCGGCAAGCTGGATAAGTGAACGCATCGAGCTAGGCTCGACAATCGCCCAATCGTAATCATGATCGCGACCCACTTCAGCGACTGAGGTTGCCAGAACAACAAAGACGTGATGCTGTTGCGGCGAATTTTCTATCGCCTGACGAATTTCCTCCACCTGCCACAGAGCATCGGCATCGTTACGCATCAGCGCGGCATCAAGCCGCTGTTCAATGTGGGATCGCATCGCCAGCGGATGCTGGCTGTGATAAATGCAGTAATGAATGCAGGTATCCGGCGGTGAAGGGATGGCAAGTAACTGTCGAGCGACGGCAACCAGCGGATCGATGTTTGCCATTCTGACCAGCCCCAGTGAGACGTTTTTCCCGTTTTCATGCTGTTGGTGATGCTGAGAATGTAAATCGAACATCCGTGGATGGATCGCCTGCGCGACGGACAGATGAACATCATCTTTGTTTTTGCTGGGGCTACTGACGGGAACAATAGCGGCCAGTCGAAGCGGGAGTTCATCTTTCGTCAGATTTTTCAGCCGCTGATGAACGAACGCATCGTGTCTGACCATGAAGTCTTTCACGTCACCATATTGTTCGTGCTGACAGTCAAATTCATCAAACCAGCCGCAGCAGACGTTTAGTGGCGTATTTGGCGTACCGTAAGCCTGTTGCCAGGCGGCGCGGCCATCAAGATAGGCATCGAACAACGCACGAATTAACGCAGGCGGCAGCGTGGCTGACGACAACAGCACGCGTGAGCCCAACATTCCCGCCCAGTTAACCAGTCGGCAAAGTGCAGGAAGATCCTCCAGACCAAAATCATCCGGTTCATCGAGTACCAGGTCGGAGGTTAATAATCGTAGCATTGGGGCAATTTGGTGGCCGCCGCGTAGCCCTTCCGTCGCGGGCATCAGGTGATCGATGGTAGTGATCAGCACCGGCGCACTCAGTAATTGATGCAGAGTTGGGCTGCGTTCCAGCCATGCTTTTAGCCGACCATCATCCAGCGAGCCATCGTAGCGAACATATTGATGTTCAGAGAACAGCGGATCGGCGGATTCACTGCCGGTCTGTGGCGTATTCTGCTGGCGTTGTTGATTCTCTTTCCGCATTTCATGGAGATCTTGCACCGCCTGTGAACCAATCAGCACCGCTAAGTCGTCTTCGTCCAACTTCAAACGCTGCCGTAGTGCATCGCCCGTTTGCAGCGTCAGCGTGCGTAACCCCAGCGCGACGGAGAAGCGGCAGCCGGTAGATTCATCCGACAGGCCATACATAATTCGTGCATTAGCGAACGTTTTTCCTCTGCCTGTCGATGCCATGTTGATGCCGAAGAAGCCGTGCTGCTTGCTGGTTTCACGAATAGAACAGGCAAGGTCGAACGCGCGATCTTGCCAGCGAAAACGCGGGTGCGTGCTACGTTGACGGAACCCTTTGTGGCGAGTGATGGCGGGGAGTGTGTCACGCAGGTGCGGCAGACTTCGCCCCAGCAGTAAGGCATTTTGCCCAACGCCGACGCAGTGTTCATCCAGCCTCTGTTTATATTTCCCAGTCTTACGATCGGTGTTAGCCCACACCGGATAAGTGATGTCCTGCCAGCCAACCGTTGCCGCTCCTGCCGAGTAGTGGTGGTCTGCCAACATTAGAGCGAGACGGGCTAGGTGCACGGTTAGCCGTTGATCTAACTGGCTGAAATGCATAAATGAGGGCAGCTTCAGTGCGCGACCCGCAAATTTTCGTGCCTTCTCGCGCCAGACCGCGCTGTACAGCGGTGTGCCATTAGGGAACTGCCAGTTTTGCTCTCGCTCGTGTGGCGTCCAGCCGATCTGACAATGGTTGAGTGCATTCCACTGTGGAGAAAGATGGTCGGTTAGCCATGTCTCAGCGAAACTTAACTGCGGTTCACTACTATTTGGTGCAAGCTCTGTCGATTTATTAAACACAGGCAGGCGATGGTGAGAAACAATCAGCCAAGCGATGGTTTGCGCCAGCGGCGGCAAGGTACGGAATGGACTATCGCTGAACGTCGGTTTATCCTGTTGCAGCGTCGCCAGCAGCGCGACTTCTGCTTCTGAGGTAATCATGCTGAGCGTGGTTAGCCAGGCTTTATCGTCCTGCTCACCGACAAAGGCCTGAAATAGTCGTAGCGATACCCATTCATGTCGATAGGGTTGGCTGCGTGGGCCAGTACCGCTCAGGCCAGCCTGAAATAGCGCATTGGCTTTGCCAACATCGTGAAATAGCCCAGCAATGGCGGCCAGCAGGCTGAATACTTCTGCGCTGTGCCACGGATTTTCATCTTTTGTGCGCAGAACATCTCGGCTGGTGGTATTGGTAGGAACACTTCCCTGCGCATTAAAACGTCGCAGATTGCCGACGACCCACAGTAGCTCGGTGTGGTTTGTGCTACGAATCCAGTGGCAGGCAACTGCCGTATTGCGACGGGCTGTTTTGCGCAGCAGCTTGCGTAGCGTGTTCAGCCCTTCCAGCGTGATGGCGGTTTGCCAACTGCGCTCGCCTTTGCGTTCAGCAAATTGATCCAGTATCCGGCGGGTTTCGACCAGCGCACGCTTATTGCATTCTGAAATCAGCAGAATGTTCATCGCACTACCTGACTCAGTTTGCTGGCGACATCCTGCAAGCTGCCGATCATCACATCCAGCGCTTCGGATTGTTGAAATGCGGTCAGACAGCGCTGACGAAATTCTTGCTCATCTTCGCCCTCCATCGCGGCAATAAAAGCCTGCGGCAGCACGAGCGCATCTTTAATTAAATCGGCGACGTCAAATACCAGCCCGCCACGGCGAGTTTTACCGTGTAACACCGCTAACCCGTGCGGCAGGCCCAGCACCCACGTTGAGACGGCGGCCAGCCCATAGGCCAGATAGTTGCCGTGATCGAGAAAGCGGTTCGCCAGATCGGTGCCGCCGCCGCGTTTGGCGCGGGTAAAGTCGCCATAACTAACGGCATTAGCGGCCAGTTTGTACAAGGCTTTGGTCATCATCGCTTCCTGTACCAGCACGTCATTGCTGGTGCGGCAGTCGGTTAATCCTTTTTGATAACGATCCAGAAGCGCCTGAAGATGGTCGGATTTAAAGGTAAAGCGCGATTCACGGGGCAGATGAGAACCCAGCCAGTGTTGACGAATTTGCGTTATTCGCACTTGTTGGAAGGCGATGGCGGCGGCCAGCCTTTTCTCATCATCGAACCAAAAGCTGACCCAGTCCTGCAAATACTCGGTTGGTCGATATTCGCTCTGTGGCGATAGCCAGGATACTGCGACTTCAGCCTCGTTGGCGGCAAACAGCGGTGTACCACCACCGCCACAAAAACCAATCATCACGCCTGCTCTGGCGAATTCCCGCATGGCGGCTTGAGTTACGGAGGTGCCGGTTCCCAGCATCACCACGCTGGTATTGGCGATGGGAATATTCCAGTACAGAGACTGGTTTCCTTCCTCCGTGACATATTCGACACGACCACCGTTGACGAGAATACGGCAATGTTGGAGGTAATAAACATTGGCGCGTTTGGAATGCAGAATGGTTTTTAAATCCGAAGGGCTAAAGGCGTTATCCATAATGTATTTTCTGCCGTAATAGATAATAGCCATGACGCCAGCGAAATAAATCGCAAGCTAACTATTTGATAAGAAAAAATATAATCTTAAGAAAACTGATGAAAATCAGACTATCACAGTTGCATGTGAAAAATGATGACCGCAAAAAATTTTACCCAAACGTAGACCCTTTTTATTTGGCCTATTTCACAGGATTAAAAATCAATGAGTTACAGATGGGGTTAAAAAAAGGGTTTTTACGAAGAAAATGGCAATTGCTGCTAATAAAACAAATCGTTAGAGTGATCGAGCTACAGTTCACTGCCGTATAGGCAGCTTAGAAATATGTCCGCTTTTTTGTCTCCGTCTAATAATGGTTCACTGCCGTATAGGCAGCTTAGAAAGATATCAAGCAGGTCAGAAACCCGAAATTTCAGTTCACTGCCGTATAGGCAGCTTAGAAAACATCGCACCCAATCAGACGCCGCCAGCGGCAGTTCACTGCCGTATAGGCAGCTTAGAAATTTTAACAGGAAGGCTTTAGGGCTGTCTTTAGGTTCACTGCCGTATAGGCAGCTTAGAAACGCACAGGAAGAAGCGCAGGCGACCACGACGAGTTCACTGCCGTATAGGCAGCTTAGAAATGGAAGAGACTCCGGGCAATGATGGCTGAATTGTTCACTGCCGTATAGGCAGCTTAGAAAGTGATGTGATCGATCAGGTTGGTGAAACCTATGTTCACTGCCGTATAGGCAGCTTAGAAATGATCAATCGCAGTCAGCAGCGGGTCAATCCAGTTCACTGCCGTATAGGCAGCTTAGAAAAGTCGCCTATCAAAAATCAAGCACATCGCCGAGTTCACTGCCGTATAGGCAGCTTAGAAATCATTGGCATCGGCTAGTTTAGCCACCACCAGGTTCACTGCCGTATAGGCAGCTTAGAAAAACGCATAACCCGCTGAGCAATACCCAGAGTTGTTCACTGCCGTATAGGCAGCTTAGAAATGCCACACTTTCCCGCTGTGGCTACGTAAATCGTTCACTGCCGTATAGGCAGCTTAGAAAAGAGAGCGCAGGCGCAGCAGCAGGCGGCGCAGGTTCACTGCCGTATAGGCAGCTTAGAAATGGCCAAACAGATTTTACCGTTATTCCCTGCCGTTCACTGCCGTATAGGCAGCTTAGAAAAAGGTAAATAGCGTCCGAGTAACTATGAGTTCGTTCACTGCCGTATAGGCAGCTTAGAAATCATAAAATAACCAATAATGTGGCGGCACGCGGTTCACTGCCGTATAGGCAGCTTAGAAAAGTGGCACAAGCGATGTTTATTGCTCAAGTGGGTTCACTGCCGTATAGGCAGCTTAGAAAATAGTATTTCAGCAGGAAAGCGCGAACCTCTCGTTCACTGCCGTATAGGCAGCTTAGAAAAACACAATCAAAGCGCAGAAAGGCTCTCTCAGGTTCACTGCCGTATAGGCAGCTTAGAAATTTGGCATGTAGAGGAAAACGATGGGTATTACGTTCACTGCCGTATAGGCAGCTTAGAAAGATGCAGGTATGTTTATGGGGCCTGGTGAAATGTTCACTGCCGTATAGGCAGCTTAGAAACATGCCTAACTTGTATGTACTTTTGCCTATGCGTTCACTGCCGTATAGGCAGCTTAGAAAGAGGAGAAAACTAACTCCGCCTGGCAGAATTTGTTCACTGCCGCACAGGCAGCTTAGAAATTAAGTAGCGGAGTGAGGTTGAACTGGTTTCGGTTCACTGCCGTACAGGCAGCTTAGAAATATGACACTGACCGCTCACGCGGTGTCAGTCAGTTCACTGCCGCACAGGCAGCTTAGAAAAGCACCAAACTCTAAGGCGTAGGTCTGCTGCAGTTCACTGCCGTACAGGCAGCCTATTCACGGTACTCAGCACTGCTGTCTGGTTATTATCGAGGCTGCACTGCGCCATCGCTCAATGCCTGTAGCTCTTAAATAACGTATTGTTGATGACCTATTTTCGTAATGTTTTCAAGTAATGGGTTTCTTTTGGTGGGAATGGAAAATTGCAGATTGAATGTTATTAACATTTAAAAACTATCATTTTTCCGTTAAAGTACACTTACAGGGAAATAGTTTGTTGACTTAAGTAAAATTCGAGGGAGTGAGGCACTTGTGAAATATGATCCGGTTTTAAAAACGTTTGTTGATGATGACTATCGGTTAGAAGATCATCTTGATTTTAAAAAACAGCATGCAGATATTAACTATCAGAAATTACATGCTCAACTCAACTCAACTCAACTCAATTAAATAAATAACGATAACATTCATGCCATATTGACTGCGCAGGAAGCGACGTATTTCTTACAAACGTTATGCACACCTAATCCTAATCAATCGTGGAAAACAGCCATGTTTGGCTGTACTGATCCTGTCTCATCGTTTGCTGGGAATATTGCAGAAGCGGTGTCTGTTAGCAGAATCGTGATGGAAATTAAAGGGGGTGGGGTAACGGCAACGGAATATGTCGGGAAAAATGGCAGTAAATACATAAAATTATCTGGATATCCGGGGGTAAGAAAGTATTTAGATGCCACCCGATATTTAGTCAGTAACCAAAAAATACTAGATATAGGGATAGGTACAAAATGTATTGAAAGTGGTATTGCGACTGGGCAAGGTTTTGCATTATATTTTCAGGTGCTTATCGAGCCATTGAGTTGATGGTGAAAGATGAATACGCACTGACCGATTTCTTTGTTAATTTAACGATGGATGCGGCAAAACTAGCAGTATCGGTTGGAATCGGTTGGGTGGCAAAAGTAGCTGCAACCTCAGCCATGGTAACTGGAACCAGCGTCATTGTTATTGCTGGGGGTATATTTGTCATAGGTGTTTTAGTCAGTTTGTCATTATACTGGTTAGACAATAAATATAAAATAAGTGAGACGATAATAAAAAATATTAAGTCACATAAAAAACAATATACACCGTACCATCCCGACCAATTTTTTAATGCTTTGGGGAGAATTAGCCGTGGCTAAAGTAAATAGACCATTAATTGGGGCGTTTTCTGTTTTTCTTTTATGTCTTTCCTGCTGGGGAACTTGGTTTTATTTAAGTGCATACTTATCATTTTTTAAATTAAATGATGTAATAGTTTTTTCATGGAGAGTGGGGTTTGCTATATTTGGAGTACCTTTGCCATTCTATTTTTCATATGTTTGTTTTTTCTCTGCTATAAAAAACAAACACATAAAGATAAATAATAAATTAGGCGAGTGGTTGATTAAAATCCTTATATTTGGTGCTGTAGTTAGTTTTTTTCATCATCGTATATATCATACAACCTTAATTCTCATGGTTATAAAGTCTGTCCAAAAATATCCTGGATGGATCCCAGTAAATATGTAAAGGATATTGCTCTTTGTAAAGAATAAATATAGTTATAATTATTTTATGATTTAGGGGTGTTTGTGGTTAAGGTAAACAGGCCATTAGTTGGCGCATTTGCAATTTTTCTTTTTTTCATTTCATGTTTTATTAGCTGGATTTCTTTCAATGGATATTTGAGTTTTTTACAAAAAAGTGATGTGATTATTTTCTCATGGAAACTTGGATTAATGGTGTTCGGATCACCCTTGTTGTTTTATTTTTTATATTTGGCATTTTATTCAGCGATAAAAAATGAAGTGCCTAAAATGAATAATAAGTTAGCTAATTCATTAGCTGTTGTAGCTATATTTGGTGCGGTCGTTAGTTTTTTCTCATCAATTTATATATCATGTAATATTAATGGTCAAGATTATAAAACTTGTCCTAAGAACTCATGGGTAGCTCCCAATCAGTATGTGAAAGATATTGCTCTTTGTGATGAGTGGTAATAACAAGCACAACTGATAAAATGTGCTTGTTATCAAATTTCATAAATATTAGAGACTCATTTCCTCCCAGATACTGTAACCCGACGTTCCTGCGATCTTATGATTCCATGCGATAGTTTTATATTTCAGCTGGACTTTTTCATACGGCATGATGTCATTGTTATCAATGACGTGTGGATAGACACAAGTGACGTCCACAATACTCGCATCTGTTAAAGTTACTTCATAATAAAGCTCTAACTGCCCAGCGGAATTGACGCGATAAAAATAAAATGTCACATCTACCTTTTCATTATAAGAGATTGCCATTCCTAATAACGGGGATGATTTATCGATTGGCTTAATAAAATTAATCGGGTGATGTGCGACATTTTGGTCACGACTGATGCTATGGTTTAATCCTAATACTTGTATTTGGTCTTCATGACCGACTTGATAGCGATTGCCAATTGAGTCGAGCGTTGAGCAACCAGATGATATTAAACCCTGTTTCTGACCATTAATGCTGGCGTAAATCAAATTAGCCATATCAAATCCTTATGAGAAAATTTATCAATAAACTGAGTGATAATATATTGATTATCAGCGCGGAAATAATACGGCTAAGGCAATGTCAAAGCAAACCATTATAAAACTCTGGTGTAAAATCTAACCTGCGTTTATTTCTCGCCAGTTCAGCCAGATTCGCATATCAAATTCTAACTGGTGATAATCAGGATCCATATGGCAGCAGAGTTGATAGAAGGCTTTGTTGTGGTCTTTTTCTTTGAGGTGGGCGAGTTCGTGTACCACGATCATACGCAGGAAATCTTCTGGTCCGTCACGAAATAGTGTCGCTATTCTGATTTCGTTGTTGGACTTTAATTTTCCACCCTGTACACGCGCCACAAACGTATTGGTGCCCAGCGTCCCTTTTATCGGATTCTGTTTATTGTCGTAAAGCACCTTTGATATTGCTGGCGCATTCTTCAGATATCGCTGCTTGAGTTCAGCGACAAATTGATAAAGCGACTTGTCACTCTGGACCTGATGGCGGTCAGGGTATCTTTTTTCCAGCCACAGGCCGAGTTTACCTTGATCGAGGAGCGTCTGCGCTTGTGCAACAATCGTTGGGGGATAGCCGTTCAGGTAGCGTAACTGGGTCATAGCGTTTTATTCGTTGGAATAATTCAGGTTAAGCACGGGTGATGGGGCGGTACTTTCTCGCTAATTCGGATGTGAAGAACCGGCCGTGCTGCTTTGCTGGTTGGTCTTAAATATAAGCCACCGATTTAACCGAGTTTATACACTATCACGTCGATTAAATCAGTGGCTTTGTCATTTTACGGTTTACTGAATGGCGGCGAAAGCAGCAGCGACGCGCTGGACGTTGCTGTGGTTCAGCCCCGCCATACACATACGACCGCTGGCGATCAGGTACACGCCAAACTCTTCACGCAGGCGGTCAACCTGTTCCGGGCTGAAACCGGTGTAGCTGAACATACCGCGCTGGGTGAGCAGGTAGTCGAAGTTGCGGTTCGGCAGTGCGTTTTTCAATGCGGAAACCAGCTCCTGACGCATGCTTAGAATACGCGTGCGCATCTCTTCGACTTCCGCTTTCCAGTCGGCGTTTAACTGCACGTCGTTCAGGACTTTAGAAACCACTTGTGCGCCGAAATTTGGCGGGGAAGAGTAGTTGCGGCGTACGGTCGCTTTTAACTGACCCAGTACACGCTGTGCGCTGTCGGCATCGTCACACACGACGGAAAGGCCACCGACGCGCTCGCTATACAGTGAGAAAATCTTGGAGAACGAGTTGGCGATCAATGCCGGCACGCCTGTGCTGGCAATGGCGCGAATCGCATAGGCATCCTGCTCGATGCCGAGGCCAAAGCCCTGATAGGCGATGTCCATAAACGGAATCAGCTCACGCTGGATGATAACCTCAATGACGCGATCCCATTGTTCGGTGGTGAGATCGGAACCGGTCGGATTATGGCAGCACGGATGCAGCAGCACAATGCTGCGTGCTGGTAGCGTTTGCAGGGTGGAGAGCATGGCGTCAAATTTCACGCCCAGACTTTCGCCATCGAAATACGGGTAGGTGTGAACCTTAAAGCCTGCGCCCTCGAAGATCGCAATATGGTTTTCCCATGTTGGATCGCTGACCCACACTTCTGACGCTGGGAAGTAGCGTTTCAGGAAATCTGCACCGACTTTCAGCGCACCGGAACCGCCCAGCGTCTGGATGGTCGCGATGCGACCCGCTTCCAGCGCCGCGTGGCTTTCACCAAACAACAAATGCTGGATGGCCGTGCGGTAAGGCTGTAACCCTTCCATCGGCAGATAGGAATTCGCGCTCTGAGCAGGCTGCCGCAGGCTGCTTTCCGCTGCGCTGACGGATCGCAACTGCGGGATAATATTCTGCTCGTTGTAGTACAGCCCGATACTCAAATTGATCTTATCTGCTCTTGGATCCTGTTTGAATTTTTCCATCAGAGACAGGATAGGATCTCCGGCATAGGTATCAACGTTTTGAAACACAGTGTAGCTCTCCTGAGTGTGTCATTTTTATGGGTACCGCAACCCCGATGATGATGGGGGACAATCAGGCCGCATAACGGCCAGGGCGATGATTCATCGCGATAATCAGGTTCAGAATGGTTGCCCCCAGAATCGAAGCAATCAACATCGGTATGCTTACCACGAACAGGGAAGTCAGCACAATCACAACGTCGACGCCCATCTGGAGTTTCCCCGCCCGCAGGCCGTATTTGTCCTGAAGGTACAGCGCCAGAATGTTAACGCCGCCGAGGCTGGCTTTATGGCGGAACAGTACGACGAAGCCTATTCCGGTGATGATATTACCGAATAGCGTGGCGTAGAACGGGTTGAGCTGATCGAAATGAATGAACAGCGGATGCAGATCGGAAAACAGAGAAACCAGCCCGACAGCGCTGAACGTTTTCACTGTGAATTCCCACCCCATGCGTCGTACGGCCAGATAATAGAAGGGCAGATTCAGCAGGAAAAACGCGACACCAAAGGAAACGTTTGTCAGATAATGGACAAGAAAAGCGATGCCAGCGGTGCCACCGGTGAGCGCGCCAGCCTGACGCAGCAGAATAATGCCAAATGACACCATCAGCGTGCCGATCAGTATTGCCAGAACATCTTCCAGCAACGTATGTGATATTTTTTGCGTCGGAATAACGTTATCCATGGTGAGCACTCGATAGACTGTCGTAAAAACATGTGCTTACCCAAGCAAGAATCACACCAGATGATACCGCTTAGCGGCTGGTTTGCGCGAAAGACCTACGGTAATAAGAGCAACGTATTGAATTATATCGATGAAAATAACGCATGATTCGTGCGATTTTAATAATAAAAATGGCTGAGTCGTGCGGTAAGTTATGATTTTTTGCGTGAGTTGCTCGTTTTTCTGCACCAAATAGACGCGATTGCCCCAATTCAGGGCAACGCAGGCGGTTCTGGCGTGATCAAACCGTTCTCTTTAAGGCGGTTCAATACCACTGAGGTTTTCAGATGTGCGACGCTCTTGTTCTGCGACAGAATCTGACTAATCAGCGTGCTGAGTCCGGGCAGATCCGCGACGGCGACTTTTAACAGATAATCAGCATCGCCCGTGGTTTTATAGGCGTCAATAATCGCATCCACTTCCCCCAGCATTTGATGAAAGCGTTCAACATATTCGCTGGTGTGGTTGATCAACCGGACTTCAATTAACCCCAGACATTCCAATCCAACGGCATTCGGTGACAGGCGAGCATGGTAGCCAAGAATGAGCTGTGCCTGTTCCAGCGCGATGCGGCGGCGCGAGCATTGCGAGGCGGAAAGACCGACCAGTTCGCTCAATTCCTGATTAGTCAGGCGACCGTTGGTCTGTAGCAGCGTCAGGATTTTCAGATCGAAATCATCAATGTTGTACATCGCGTTCCCTAAACCATGTCAGTAGTCAGTCAAACAGACTACCAGCTTTTTAAGCCGCGTTGCCTATGAGTTTTTTATCGCTGATTTCCGAAACGTTTTGTTTTTTAAGCTGCCTGTACGGCAGTGAATGCTGGCTCGATGCGCAGCATGACAGCGCGCCCTTTCTAAGCTGCCTGTACGGCAGTGAGCATCTCTTCTTTTGCATTGAGAAAATCGCGCATTTTCTAAGCTGCCTATACGGCAGTGAACGATATTGAATAGTAGCGGGGGGCTAGAGGATCTTTCTAAGCTGCCTATACGGCAGTGAACCGGATAAAACGCGTCTCACAGCCAGGGATGTATTTCTAAGCTGCCTATACGGCAGTGAACGTCGTTTCGTCATCTACATCGGTCAGGCCGTATTTCTAAGCTGCCTATACGGCAGTGAACGCCTCCAGCGCTGGGCCGGAGATGGCGACAACTTTCTAAGCTGCCTACACGGCAGTGAACACTCCCGTCTGCAAGCTGCCGTGCATGACCGATTTCTAAGCTGCCTATACGGCAGTGAACACTGATGAGCCATTAGCGACCGGTGAAATAGTTTTCTAAGCTGCCTATACGGCAGTGAACGGATCTTCGAACGAGGGGAATCCACCGATAAATTTCTAAGCTGCCTATACGGCAGTGAACAGGATTCGCCGCAGTGTCAACGCAGTAACGATTTTCTAAGCTGCCTATACGGCAGTGAACTCATCCTGAGATAATCCCAGCGTCGTCTTAGCTTTCTAAGCTGCCTATACGGCAGTGAACAGATAGGAAAAACGCTGCGCATCGCCTGCCAATTTCTAAGCTGCCTATACGGCAGTGAACATTGGCCGCCGCGAGTCTCATCCAGGGCAGGATTTCTAAGCTGCCTATACGGCAGTGAACTTAAACCCGGAAACCATTGAAGAAAATATTTTTTTCTAAGCTGCCTATACGGCAGTGAACAGTAAGGATTTTATGCTAATTACCAGATTATTAAAGAGAATAGCCTGTTTTCTCGGGAAAACCCTTTTTTATAATCGAGGCCGTAGGTGGTTAAAAATCAGTAAGTTACGACTCGCCCTTAAAAAAGGGTCTGAGAATAGGCACGTTATAAATTGTATTATCCACCCTGTCGGTTCCGATTTGCATCATTCCACAATGATCCGCTCGTCACTCTCTCCCAAACATACCGTTAACTGCTGTCCGCTGGGGCTAAAGGCGCAGTAGGGTAGAGGTTCACGCAGATCGAGGTACAGCGGAAGTGCCAGGTAAAGCGCGATCAGCACGAATGCGGTGATTGTTTTTGTGGCAACTGTTTTGGTCTGCGTTGAGCGAGGATCTATCGGGTCGTGCTGAGCGTGCCGATACTTCACGACGCCGATAGTGGTCATCGCTACGCCTACCAGCATGGAAACATACAGTTCGCCAGTCGTCGGAGAAAGTATCAGTTCCTCGTTTTCATACGCCTGCCAGTATTGAATGCGCCACAGGGCGCTGATACCAATTTGCATCAGTCCTGCGAGTATCCAGGCAATGCGCCATCCCGAGAGCTGAAAGAGCGCCAGAAAGCAGAATCCTGATGCAGCACAAGACCAGTAGATCAGATCGAATATCGCACCGAACATGCCGCCAAATAGCGTGCCGCCGACATCAGTAGGCTTCAGGGTATAGAAATTGATGAGGGCAAACAGCGTCAGGATCGCGGATACGGCAAGCCAGCTTGCCGCATAGTAGATAACCAGCCTGAACGTCGGCAAGCCAGTAGCTTGCCGAGAAAACCCCATCAGTCCGTTTTTACTCACCGTCGACGTATTCCAACGTAGTGCGCTGTGTTAAGCGGGTGATCAGCTCGTAGGCACTGGCACCCGTATGCGCGGCAATGCGTTCAACCGGTAGCGTTGGCCCCCAAAGGATGACTTCATCGCCGACCTTATCCTGCGCATCTGGCCCTAAATCAACCGTAATCATATCCATCGATACACGGCCGGAAAGCGGCACTTCGCGACCGTTGATGAGCACGGGCGTACCGGCCGGGGCGCAACGCGGATAGCCATCGCCGTAGCCGACAGCGACTACGCCCAGACGCGTATCGCGCGGGCTGGTCCAGGTGCCGCCGTAGCCGACAGCTTCACCCGCTTTGTGTTCACGAACCGCAATCAGGTGAGACGTAAAGGTCATGGCAGGTTGGAAGCCGAAATGCGCGGCGTCTTCGTTATCCAGCGGCGACACGCCATAGAGGATAATGCCAGGACGGACGCGATCGCGGTGCGCTTGCGGCCACAGTAGAATGCCGCCGGAAGCCGCGATGGACTGTGCGCCGGGTTTACCTTGTGTAAAGGCATCGAAGCAGGCCAGTTGGCGTTCGGTGGTTCCGGCCTCAGGTTCATCGGCACGGCAAAAGTGGCTCATGATATTGACGGGCTGCACCACATTGCGACATTCAGTCAGGCGTTGCCAAAACGCGTCGGCATGTTCTGGCAGAACGCCAAGACGGTGCATTCCTGTATCGAGCTTCATCCACACGCGTATCGGCTGCGGCAGTGTGGCTTGCTCCAGCGCGGCAAGCTGCTCGGGGCTGTGAACGGCGGTTTCTAGCTGATGTTCTACCAGAAGCGGGAGATCGTCGGCGGAGAAAAAGCCTTCCAGCAGGACGATAGGCTTGGTGATGCCTGCGGCACGCAGCGCCAGCGCTTCGGAGAGTCGCGCAACGCCGTAACAGTCAGCATCGTAGAAGGTATGAGCGGATTCGATCATGCCGTGGCCGTAGGCGTTGGCTTTCACGACGGCAACGATCTGGCTGCCAGGCGCTAACTGGCGGATTCGTTGCAGGTTGTGGCGTAACGCACGCCGGCTAATGACGGCAGTTGCCGTTTTCATTCTTGTTCCTTAGTGCAGTGTTGTCATTGCTGAGCGCTGCGTTATTCATCGTCATATTGTGGGCCGGCATAGTTATCAAAGCGCGACCACTGCCCGTTAAAGGTTAAACGAACGGAACCAATCGGGCCGTTACGCTGTTTCCCTAGAATGATTTCAGCGATGCCTTTGAGGTCGCTGTTCTCGTGATAAACCTCATCACGGTAGATAAACATAATCAGGTCGGCGTCCTGCTCGATGGAGCCGGATTCACGCAGATCCGAGTTGACCGGACGCTTATCGGCACGTTGTTCCAGACTACGGTTAAGCTGCGACAGGGCGACGACAGGAACCTGCAATTCTTTTGCCAGCGCTTTGAGTGAGCGAGATATTTCTGCGATTTCCAGCGTACGGTTATCCGACAGCGACGGCACGCGCATCAATTGCAGGTAGTCGATCATGATCATGCTCAGGCCATCATGTTCACGGAACACGCGGCGAGCGCGGGAACGAACGTCGGTTGGCGTCAGGCCGGAGGAGTCATCAATGTACATGTTGCGCTTTTCAAGCAGGATCCCCATGGTACTGGAAATACGCGCCCAATCTTCATCGTCCAACTGACCCGTACGGATGCGGGTCTGATCCACGCGAGACAGAGACGCGAGCATACGCATCATGATCTGTTCGCCGGGCATCTCCAGACTAAATATCAGAACGGGCTTTTCTTGGGTCATGGCTGCATGTTCACACAGGTTCATCGCAAAGGTGGTTTTCCCCATTGATGGACGTGCTGCCACGATGATTAAGTCAGATTTCTGCAAACCGGCGGTTTTTTTGTTGAGATCCTGATAGCCCGTATCCACACCTGTAACCCCATCGTGTGGCTTCTGGTAAAGCTGCTCGATACGGGAAACGGTATCTTCCAGAATGCGGTCGATGCTTTTTGGGCCTTCATCTTTGCTGGCGCGGTTTTCCGCGATCTGGAATACGCGGGATTCCGCCAGATCGAGTAGATCCTCGCTGCTGCGGCCTTGCGGATCGTAGCCCGCATCGGCGATCTCATTGGCGACGGAGATCATTTCGCGTACCACGGCGCGCTCGCGCACGATGTCAGCGTAGGCACCAATGTTGGCGGCGCTCGGCGTGTTTTTTGCCAGTTCAGCCAGATAAGCGAAGCCACCGGCGGATTCCAATGAGCCTTGCAGTTCGAGCGATTCGGATAACGTAATCAGGTCGATCGGTTTGCTCATTTCCAGCAAACGATGCATTTCGGTGAAGATCAGGCGGTGGGCACGGTTATAGAAGTCGTTAGCGACAACACGCTCGGCGACATTATCCCAGCGCTCATTGTCGAGCATCAGGCCACCCAATACCGATTGCTCCGCTTCCAGCGAATGTGGCGGAAGTTTCAGACCTTCCATCTGGCGGTCACGGGGTTCATTCGATTTATTGGTGGGTCTTTTCTCTGCCATGAAACGGATTCTTTACCGGTTGATTTGCCATTGGATAAGGGGGCATTGTATATGCCGCACGTCCGAAATAACACAATATACCCGTCATACTTCACGTTGCATGTGCGTTGGCTACGTTTAGTCGCCTAGGGTATATGTGTTATAGAGAGACGATGAACCTGTCACGATTAAGGAGATAACATGGCAAAACGCGTTCAGTTCCGAGCTTATGGTGGCCCAGAGGTTCTGCAATATGTGGATTTCACGCCTGCCGAACCCGCAGCGGGAGAGGTTCAGGTGCAGAATCACGCCATCGGCATTAATTTTATCGATACCTATATTCGCAGCGGATTGTATCCCGTACCCGATTTGCCTTCCGGGCTGGGAACCGAAGCGGCGGGCGTTGTAACGAAAGTCGGCGCGGGTGTGAGCGTGCTGAAAGTCGGCGATCGCGTCGTGTATGCGCAGTCCGGGCTGGGCGCGTATAGCGAGGTGCATAACGTGGTGGCGGAGAAGGTTGCGTTGCTGCCGGACGCTATCAGCTTTGAGCAGGCAGCGGCTTCTTTCCTGAAAGGGCTGACTGTTTACTATCTGCTGCGTCAGACGTATGAAATCAAGCCGAATCAAGTCTTCCTGTTCCATGCGGCTGCGGGCGGCGTTGGGTTGATTGCCTGCCAGTGGGCGAAGGCGCTGGGGGCTAAGCTGATCGGGACGGTAGGTTCCGATGAGAAAGCGGAGCGCGCAAAACAGGCGGGTGCCTGGGCGACCATTAATTATCGCACCGAGAATATCGCGCAGCGTGTCGCCGAACTGACTGATGGGCAGAAGGTGGAGGTCGTGTATGACTCGGTCGGGAAAGATACCTGGGAAGCCTCGCTCGATAGCCTGCGCCGTCGCGGATTGATGGTCAGTTTCGGTAACGCTTCTGGGCCGGTGACCGGCATCAATCTGGGGATTTTGAACCAGAAAGGGTCGCTGTACGTGACACGTCCTTCACTGTTTGGCTATGTGACGAACCGTGCTGAACTGGAGCAGGCCAGCAACGAACTGTTCTCATTGATTGCCAGCGGGGCGATTACGGTAGATGTGCCGCAAAATCAAAAATTTGCGCTGGCGGATGCCCAAGTTGCCCATCGGGCGCTGGAGAGCCGCAGCACGCAGGGTTCATGCTTGCTGATTCCAGGCTAATGGTTTAGGAAGGTTACCGTGCGTGTCGCGGTAACCTTGCCTTTCCTCGTTCGGCTGGGTTTCGGTTTATTTGTCGTGCCCTTCTGTAGAAGAAAAGGCCGCTATCCGTAGTATTACTTCTTAACAAAAAAACCAAATCAACGTGTTTGTTTTTTAAACACCGCTCTGTAGGATTTGACGAAAACATAGACCAGACGCTTATTCAAATTTTCTGCTTTGCTCTTTCTCTGCGCCGTACATTATTTCTATACCTCTTCGCTATCTCGATTGTTGTTTTCACAGGTGATGTATTCATCTGCTTTTGAACATACATAAAGAAGGATGCGAATATGAGATCCATCAAACGCCTGCCAATGCCCCCAACCCGAGGTGTTCTCGGGCATGTTGATTACTTAAAACGAAGTGACATCCACTTACAGATGCTGCGGTGGAAAGCGCAGTATGGCCGCTTTTACCGCTTAAGGCTGGGGCTTACGTCAGCCGTAGTGATTGCCGACACTGAATGGATTCGTACCATAATGAAATCCCGCCCCGACGAGTTTCGGCGTATCAGCAGCATTGAATCTGTTTTTCAGGAAGCTGGGTTGAACGGGGTTTTCTCATCAGAAGGGGAACGGTGGGAACACCAGCGCAAACTGACGGAGCCGATGTTTCAGCCTGCCCATCTAAAGTATTTTTATCCAAGTCTCCGAAAAGTCACCTCTCGGCTATCTGACCGTTTTACGATGCTGGCTGAAGCCGGAGAAACGATCGCGCTGGTAGATGAATTTAAGCGCTATACGGTTGATATCACGTCATTACTGGCTTTTGGTGAAGACGTTAATACCCTTGAACAAGGCGATAACCCGCTATCGCAAAGCTTACGTCACTTATTTCCCATCATTAATGAGCGCTGCGAGTCCCCAATACCCGTATGGCGCTACATCCGGAGGGCGCGAGATAAGCAGTTTGATGCAAGTCTGAACCTGATTCGCGAATATGTTGATGGATTTATTTCTCGCCAGCGGCAACGCATCCAACTGAACCCGCAGTTACTGGAGGCGCCTGAAAATATGCTGCAAGTGATGCTCGCTGAGCAGCAAAAAGACGGGACGCTGAAAGACGACGATATTGTGGCGAATGCGATTACGCTGCTTATTGCAGGGGAGGACACGACGGCGAATACGCTTACCTGGATGAGTTTTTTACTTTGCTCGGCGCCTTCGGTAGAAGAGTGCGTTTTTCAGGAGTGTAAAGAGGCGGCTGAGGGGGTTGGGGCGATCCTTCCGTGGCCGCTGCCGCGTATGGCCTGGCTTACTGCGGTGATGTATGAATCGATGCGGCTTAAGCCCGTCGCGCCGTTGCTGTACCTTGAGCCAACGAAGGACACCGTCATTGATGATTTCCTGATCAAAAAGGGCACACCTCTACTGCTAATGCTGAATGCGAGCGGATTCGATGGCGAGCTATTTCAGCAGCCCTATGATTTCATGCCTGAGCGGTGGCTTGAGCGCGGAAAGGCGGCTTTTTCCGATCTCCAACCCTTTGGCGGCGGGCCACGTATGTGCCCTGGACGGTCGCTGGCATTAATGGAGATCAAGCTAGGTTTTCATGCACTATGTAGTGGGTTTCGCGTAGAGGCACAGCAGGCTGCATCGGAAGTCAGCGAGAGTTTTGCTTTTACGATGACGCCATCAGGTTTTCGCGTGAAGCTACATAAACGCGAGCTGGACCAATAGTGAGGCTTGATATGGTGTGTGAGCGAACATACTAAGATCAGGGAGAGGGCTGAGGGGCAGAGCCTGACAATAATACCGACTCGTGAAGAGTCGGTATTATTGCCTGAAAGGCCTTGGCCGTTCTAATTTCATCTGACTGTATGTAGGGTACAGCGTGGTGATCGTCACGAAAGTGCCGCTGTGCGGCTATTATTTCCCTGACGATGATGAAATCGTGTGGCTTGTGTACCACTTAAGCTTGCTCATCGTTAACCGACAACGGCGAATCAAACTGTGGCGTCATCCTAGCAGCCACATTAGGGAAAAAATATCTGCTGGCGCACACTTTTGTACTAAACAGATCGTATTAAAACAAAGTAGAGCTAATACAAAGTATTACTAAAACAAAGCCGTACTGAAACAAGGTCGTGTTAAATACGGCATTGCCCGTCATTTTCGCGCGTAATTCAGATTTTTCCCTTTTCTGGCATTACCACTCATTTCGATTGCGCTGGCGGTAGGTGTATTTCCGATAGGTATTACGGTGCGAGTCGTAGACAGGTCGCCCGCTAAACTTGCGCCACAGCCACACGGCGGCGACAGCCAGAATCAGCCACGGCAACACTTTTATCGCCATGGTAAACAGCCCACCAATCAACATAAAAAGAGACGCCACAAACAGTGCCGCAATCACGCCCAGCAGTGACACGCCCGTCAACATCAGCATGATAAAAAAGCCAATAACGAAGAAAATTTCCAACATGGTGCGCTCCTGTAGCGGTTAAACCGCAGAAAAATGAGTCTGCGTGCTACATAAGCAATTACAAGAATCGTGCCAAGATGCGTCGCTGGTAAGTGATTGATTTACCAGCGACACGAGGAAGAGAAATAAAAGGGTGTTGATGAAAAACACTAACTGTTAGTGTTTTTTAAACCAGATTAACTAACGCCAGTGCACGTTCTACCACCGCAGAATCGGCTCCAGGTTTGTGAGCATTTTCGCTCAGATAGCGTCGCCACTGACGAGCGCCGGGGATGCCCTGAAACATGCCGAGCATATGGCGTGTGATGTGGCCTAAAGAGGCATCGCCAGAGAGTTCACGCTCGATATAGGGATACATGGAGCGTACTACACCAGCCAGATCTTGCGTGGCGACATCGATACCAAACAGTTCGCGGTCAACCTGCGCCAGAATTCCGGGGTTTTGGTAGGCTTCACGCCCCATCATCACGCCGTCAAGATGCTGTAAATGCGTTTTGGCTTCTTCCAGCGTTTTGACGCCGCCGTTGATGGCGATAGTCAGTGCCGGGAAATCACGCTTGAGCTGGTAAACACGCGGATAATCCAACGGTGGAATTTCCCGATTCTCTTTCGGACTCAGGCCCGATAGCCAGGCTTTGCGCGCGTGGACGATAAAGGTATCGCACTCGCCGCGTTCGGCTACGGTTTGAATAAATTCGCACATGAATTCATAGCTGTCTTGATCGTCAATACCAATGCGGGTTTTCACCGTAATCGGGATTGAGGTACTGTCTTTCATCGCTTTGATACAGTCAGCCACCAGCGCCGCGTCGCCCATCAAGCAGGCGCCGAAACGACCATTCTGTACACGGTCAGACGGGCAGCCGACGTTCAGGTTAACTTCATCATAGCCGCGTTGTTCTGCCAGTTTGGCACACTGCGCCAGCGCTTGCGGGTCGCTGCCACCGAGCTGCAGCGCCAGCGGATGTTCTTCTTCGCTGTAGGCCAGATAGTCACCTTTGCCGTGAAGAATCGCGCCAGTCGTCACCATTTCGGTATACAACAGCGTCTGGCCAGTCAGCTGGCGAAGGAAGTAACGGCAATGGCGATCGGTCCAGTCGAGCATTGGCGCGATGGAGAAGCGGTTAAGGCTAGAAGCGCGAGAGTCGGCGGATATTGTGTTGTTTTTATCTGATTTTACGTCGGTCATGGTTTGTCAGTCATCGTTTCGTGTGTTTCTGGCGGTGTTGTCTGAGGCTAGCTTTGCTGGCGTCCGACTATAGCACAGGGAACAGGTCGTGGCCGATCGATCTTGCTTCGCATCAGGGAGCATGCGTCTTCATTCCCAGTAACAGCCTTGACCGTTTCGTCGAGGTTTTTTTGATCAAGACGCCCTGTCGATAAATTAATGCAGCTCAACTTCCCAGTCTTCATAAGGTGGTTCAACGGTGAAACTGGGATCACAGTATTGTCGTAAATAATCTGTTGCCCGTTTTTCGGCATATTTGGCGTTCAGTACGTTGCCGTCTTCATCCAGTTCTAACACATTGGCGTAGATAGCGAAGACTTGTTCAAACGCGCTGGGCTCTTCACCGTACAGTGAAAGGTAATCAATACCTTCAAGCGTATTTTGGGTACCGCTAGCCATGAAATAGGCGAACGTTCTTAATGCACTGCTAAAGCTGTGGCTTAATTTCATGGTAACTCGCTCCCGTTATTACTACGTGCGCATCCTCAACGAGAACGCGGTAGCACGCTGATTTATCACGAAGGAAATACTTTAGCGGTTTAAGGGGATGAGATACAGCCGGTATCGGGAACGAAAAAACAAAGGGAGTAAGCCATGGCTTGCTCCCTTGAGGCGGTTGATGAGAACGCTTATGCGGCTGTGTGGTTGACCATCTGTGTCAGCACCTTGCGCCACGCTTCTACCTGGCCGAGGTAGTTTGCCGCTGGGATTTGCTGGAAATTCCCGTTGGCGTCTTCTAGCGCAAACGTGGGGAAGCCTTGTCCGCGCACTTTCGCCAGTAATTCTCGACTGGCGTTGATATGCTTGGACAGCGTTTCTGCCTCAATAAAGGCAAATTCCGTGCAGAAGGCGTCGCCATCCAGACCGATCTCTTCTGCACACTGACGTAGCACGGCGGCGTCGACGATTTTGAGCCCGGAAACGTAGTGCGCCCGTTCTATCTGGTGCAGCATTTCCATGCCTTTGTCATCCATCGCTTCCGCAGCAAGTACAGCAGCCGTCGGCGGCGCGGAATCCAGTACGACGCTGGTGTCGCGCAGCAGCCCTTCGTAATAATCTTCCCCGAAAGTTTGCCCGGTCAACTGCGCAATACGGCGATCGTGCGGGATCACATAATCGTGCCATTCAGGGGTGATAGTTCGGCTGTTGCTGCCGGTCATCATACCGCCGCCGTGGAGGATCAGCTCCAACCCGTCGATTTCCTGCGCGGCTAGCGCGAGTGGGGCGGCGCCGTAGCACCAGCCGCACAGTGGATCGTAAATGTAATGCAGTCTTACTGTGGCCACTTCATTTCACCTTTCAGGACCTGGGCACTCAGTTCAAGGCCAGATTCTTCTTTCAATGTCGGATAATGTTTCTTCATTGCGGCGATCAGCTCGGCAGAATCTTTACTTTTCGCCAGCTCTTTTTCCACCGTATCCAGATATTGCAGCGTGAACGTCACGTTCTTCAAGGTGTAATCCGTTGGCGCGATGAAATGGCCCGGTACGACGGTGGTCGGCTTCAGCGCTTCAATCGATTTCAGCGTTTCACGCCAGTGAATGCGAGATTCTGGCGTTTGGGTATCGGCAAGCCAGACGTGGATGTTCGCAGATACGGGAATACCACCCACAACGGCTTTCAGCGACGGGATCCAGACGAAAGTGCGATCCGGCGTTGGTCCTTTCAGCCCTTTCACTTCCAGTTTTTTGCCGTCAACGGTGAAGCTATCGCCTGCCAGTAGTTGAGGAACGACGATTTCTTTCGGCGCGTTTTCTTTCAGAACGGGGCCCCAGTGTGCCACTTTGCCGTCTTTGCTCGCATTGATGGCGTCGATGGTTGCTTGGGTCGCCACAATTTTAGCGTCTGGGAACGCAGCTTTGATCACGTCCAGACCGAAGTAGTAGTCAGGGTCGGAGTGGCTGATATAGACGGTGGTCAGTTTTTTGCCGGTGGCTTTGATGCGATCAACCAGTGTTTGGGCATCGTTACGCTGGAACTGGGCATCGATCAGGGCAACTTCTTTATCGCCGCTGATAATTTCAGAGGAAACGGGGAATACACTGGCTTCACCTGGATTAAATACATCGATTTTTAACTCAGCGGCGTTAGCAACAGACGCCAGACCCAGCGATGCAGCGAGTAAAGATACGGTAAAAACGATAGATTTAGACATGGTGATACTCCACAGGTATGACAGAAAGTGGGTTCATGTTATGTTGCATTAATCGTACGAAAAACCGCAAAATCGGCAATTGTTTGTTGCATGAAACGGACTAATCTATGGATCGCATTACGGCTGCTGAAGTGTTTGTGACTATTATAGACCGCGGTAGCATGATCGCAGCGGCAGAGACGCTGGATATGTCTCGGGCGATGGTGACACGTTATCTGGCGGAAATGGAGGCGTGGGCAGGGGCGCGGTTATTACATCGCACCACGCGCAAGCTCAGTCTGACGGATGCGGGTGAAAAAACGCTGGTGCGCTGCCGGGAGATGCTGGCGCTGACGGCGGACATGCGTGTCGAGGCCAATACCGATGATGCTACGTTAAGCGGCTTGCTGCGCCTCAGCTGTTCGCAGTCGCTGGCGCAGGGGGCTCTCGGTATGGCGATAACCGCTTTCCTACGACGCCATCCTCGGGTCGCTATCGATCTGCAAATGAATAACCGCTCGGTGAATTTAGTTGAGGAACGTATCGATCTGGCGCTGCGCATTACCAATGAACTGGATCCCAATCTGATCGCTCGACCGCTGGCAAACTGTGAGTCAGTGTTGTGTGCTTCCCCCTCTTATCTGAATGAGCACGGTATTCCACGACAACTGACCGATCTCTCAATCCATAACTGCCTGACCTACACCTATTTTGGCAAAAGCCTGTGGCATTTTTCCCGTGGTGATGAAAAATTTACGATCCCGGTAAGCGGAAACCTCAGTGGCAATGAATCGCTGGTGCTGCTGTCGGGCGCGTTGGAAGGCGCAGGGATTGCGCTGCAACCGCGCTATTCTGTGACGTCTTATCTCGACAGTGGGCAGTTGGTGGCGCTGTTACCGGAATATCGTCCACAGATGATGGGGATTTATGGCATCTATACGTCGCGCCGTCAGATGCCAACCGCGCTGCGTACTCTGTTGGATTTTCTGGTGGAATGGTTTGCTCACGATCCGCGCTGGCGGGGGTTAACACAGTGATAAGTGAGCGAATCAAGATCGGAGCGTCACTGCTGCAAGACCTGCTCTAGACGCGAAGGCACGCCTGCGGCGTATTGCTTGAGTTGATCAATGACGGTATCGACCAGTGACGAAGCAGGGCGGTGCAGCGGACGAATCAGGCTGACGGTAAAAGGAACATCAATACTAAAAGGCCGCACGACCACGCCAGACACCGCGTAATCCAACGCGGTGAGTGGATTGACGATCGAAAGCCCGATACCTGCCCGTACCATCGCACACACCGAGGCTGCGCTGTGGGTTTCCAGCACCATTCGGCGCGACACACTCTGTTCCTGAAACAGCGTGTCTAGCAACTGGCGATAGCTGTCGGCGCTCGACAGGCTAATAAAAGGTTCATTGGCAAAATCCTGCGGCGTAAGCACGGCTTTTTGCGCCAGCGGATGCCCGACAGGCAGCACGCAGACTTCATTTAACAGCATCAATGTTTGTCGTTCTGTACCGGCTGGCGTGAGGGTATTTTCCGTTAAGCCTAGATCGTGACGCTGCGCGGACAGCCACTCTTCCAGCAGCGGCGACTCCTGCGGAATAATGTGCAGATTAAGCAGTGGGTAGCGCGCTAGCAGCGGTTTGCAGGCATCAGGCAGCAGCGACTGTGAGAACACGGGCAGACAGGCGATGGAAAGCTGAGCCTGCTGAAAACGGCGAATATCGCTGGCGGCGTTGATGATCCGATCTAATCCATAATAAGAACGCTGCACTTCTTCAAACAGCTGTAATCCCTGCGCTGTCGGGTAAAGCCTGCCGCGCAGCCGCTCGAACAGCGTCATCTGAATCAGTTTCTCAAAGCGGGCCAGCTCGCGGCTAACTGTCGGCTGCGACGTGTTCAGCAACACGGCTGCTTCCGTCAAATTACCCGTGGTCATGACCGCATGGAAAATCTCGATGTGTCGTAAGGATATTGCCATTATTTTTCCCGCTACCCATATCATAGATGAATAGAGTCTGCTCAAAACGATATTTGTTTACCAGAATGGTAACGACGTATAGTTCATTCAGCCACTTTTAGTAATTTTTAATGCATTTATGGATAATTGGTAATTATTTATGCCTCACGATCTGAATGACGTAACACACGCCCTCAACGCGCAAAGCCTGCGTGAACTGCCTGCCCGTTTTGGCTGCCCGGTGTGGGCCTATGACGCCCAGACTATCGTTAATCGCATCGCCCAGTTGCGCCAGTTCGATACGATTCGCTTCGCACAGAAGGCGTGTTCCAACACGCACATTTTGCGCCTGATGCGTGAGCAAGGCGTGAAAGTCGATTCGGTATCGCTGGGGGAAATTGAACGGGCGCTGATCGCAGGGTTTGTGCCGGGCACCGATGCTCACGAGATCGTCTTTACTGCCGATCTGCTGGATCGCCCGACGCTACAACGTGTTTCCGAATTGAATATTCCGGTGAACGCCGGCTCGGTCGATATGCTGGAACAGCTTGGGCAGCAGTCGCCGGGGCATCCGGTGTGGCTGCGCGTGAATCCGGGTTTTGGTCATGGTCATAGCCAGAAAACTAACACCGGTGGCGAGAACAGTAAGCACGGTATTTGGTACGGCGATTTGCCGCTGGCGCTGGCGCACATTCAGCGCTATCAGCTGAAGCTGGTGGGAATTCACATGCATATTGGTTCTGGCGTCGATTACGGCCATCTGGAGCAGGTGTGCGAGGCGATGGTGCAGCAGGTCGTTGAGCTGGGTCAGGATATCGAGGCGATTTCAGCGGGCGGCGGGCTGTCGATTCCGTATCGTCACGGTGAAGAAGCGATTGATACTGAACACTATTACGGGCTGTGGAACGCGGCGCGTGAGAAAATTGCTGCGCATCTCGGTCATCCCATTACGCTCGAAATCGAACCCGGACGTTTCCTGGTTGCTGAATCCGGCGTGCTGGTGGCGGAAGTTAGAGCGATAAAATCTATGGGCAGCCGCCACTTTGTGCTGGTCGATGCTGGGTTTAACGATCTGATGCGTCCGGCGATGTACGGCAGCTATCACCACGTTTCTCTGTTGTCGGGCGATGGCCGCGATATCAGCCAGTCCACGTTGCGCGACAGTGTGATTGCAGGGCCGCTGTGTGAATCCGGCGATGTGTTTACCCAGCAGGCGGGCGGTGGCGTGGAAACTTTCTCGTTGCCGAATGCGCAGGTTGGCGACTATCTGGTCTTCCATGACACTGGTGCGTACGGTGCATCTATGTCCTCTAACTACAACAGCCGTCCGTTGCTGCCAGAGGTACTGTTTGAAAATGGCGAACCGCGCTTGATCCGCCGTCGCCAAACGTTGGAAGAGCTGCTGGCGCTGGAAGCGCTTTAATCGGCATTGCTCGACTGTGTCGGGGGAAAGGCGTCCTGCTTTTCCCCTGAACGTGGTGTATGGCGCAGATTGTCCCCGTGTCGGTTGAACCTGATGCGCCAGCCGAACGTCATCCCAGCGGCGGAAAGCAGAATCGCCACCGCCCCGGCAAGCTGCATCCCATCCAGTTGATGCCCAAAGGCTATCCAGTCGACCAGCGCCGCAATAACAGGATAGATAAACGACAGTGCGCCAACCAGCGCGGTCGGGATCTTCTGGATCGCGCTGTATAACAGTGTCGACATCAGGCCGGTATGAATCACGCCGATAGTCACGAGAATTCCCCATTGCGACACTGTCGGAGAGGTGAGAATAGCAGCGAAGGGGGCAAGAACCACGACGCCAACGAGTAGCTGTATCAGCACAAGCACGTGCGGCGGGATCCCTGAGAGCTTTTTCGTAATGGCGGCTGCCACGGCATAAAAGAATGCCGCACCCAGTGCCATCAGTACGCCAGACAGATAGTCTTTGTCATCGCTGTCAGCCCCTGTTTGAGCGCTGACGATCAGGACGATGCCGCCAAAGGCGCACAGTAGCCAGCAGGTTTTGTTGAGGGTCAGCGTTTCTCTGAAAAAGATCGCGCCAAGTCCCACCAGCATAAAAGGCTGCGTGTGATAAACCACGGTGGCGATGGCAATAGATGCCTGTGAGTAAGCACCAAACAGCAGCGTCCAGTTGAGTACCAGCGCCAGGCCGCCGAGTACGGCAATGGCAGCCTGCTTCCTGTTAATGACGCCTCGCCGCAACAAGCCCAATAGCCCGCATACCACCAGCATCGTCAATGCGCCGAACGCGCAGCGCCAGAAAACCACTGTCATCGCGGGTTGCCCTGCCGTCAGGACGAACCAGCCAACCGTACCGGAAATGATCATCGCGATAGCCATTTCTATCGTGCCGCGAGTCTGTGGTGTCATCTTTTTCCTGCCTGTCAGTGTGAAAAAATTAGTGCGAGAGTGCTGTTATATCGAACGAAATTTTTTATAATGAACAACAGAGTGAAATAATGAACACGAATCGATTGTTCGTCAAGTCGAACAATTGGTCGTTATGGTGAACAGCATGAAGATCGATAATCAGGAAAATAGCGCAAAAGAGGGTATGCAGGTCGCTACGCCTATCGCACGGCTGGCTGTCTCTATCCGGCGTGAGCGTGAGCGGTTAAATCTGTCAGTAACCGAGCTGGCAAAGCGTGCGGGGCTGGCTAAATCAACCCTTTCGCAGTTGGAAAGTGGAATCGGTAACCCGAGTTTGGAAACGCTCTGGGCGCTGGCGATGGCGCTCGATGTACAGGTGAGCCAGCTGATTGGGCAGCCTCGCCAGCATGTGCAGGTGATTCGGGCTAACGAGGGGGCGGCGACCTATTCGGAGCAGGCAAACTATGCCGCGACGCTGCTGGCCGCGTGTCCGGCTGGCGTGCAGCGTGATATCTATCGGCTTAAAGTGCAGCCGGGCGAGGTCAGACTCTCCCAGCCGCACAAACCGGGAACGATAGAGCATGTGATTCTGAGCCACGGTCGCGCCAGAATCGGGCCTGTTGCACAGCCCATTGAACTCAGTGCGGGGGATTACATCAGCTATTCCGCTGATGTTCCGCACCTGTTTGACGCGCTGGAGGCGGACACGACAGCGGTAATGTTGATTGAACATGGCTGATAACACGGAGAAGGCGATCGGTTTTACCGCGAGTTTTGCTGTCCGTAATACGGCCCTTTCTGTACCGATTCGCGCAGCTTAAGTTCGCCGGTAAAAGGTTGCAGCGGTTTGACGTCTTTGCCTGCGATCAGATCCAGCACTTGCGTAATCGCAGTGGCGGCCATCTCTTCAATCGGCATATAGACGGTGGAAAGTGAAGGGTGCAGGTAGGTCGCGCAGGGTTCATCGTCAAAGCCGAAGACGGAGACATCCTGCGGCAATCTTTTCCCCGCTTCGTATAGCGCTTTCATCGCGCCAATCGCCATATCATCGTTGCTGACGAACAGCGCGCTAAAGCTGATGCCGTTATCCAGCAACTGGCGTGCGGCCTGATAGCCACTGGCGACCATGCTGGTTCCGTGCGCCACCCGACGCGGGTCAACGTCGATCTGGTGGTCGATTAATGCCTGCTGATAGCCTGCGAGGCGTGCTCGTGCCGTCGGCGTTTGCATCGGTGCGGTGATGCAGGCGATTTCGCGATGGCCCTGTTCGATCAGGTAATTCACCACGTCAAATGCAGCCTGCTGCTGGCGGAAGAAAATACAGCGCTCCCGCGCCTGCGGCAGATCGCGATTCATCACCATGATTGGAATGGTCTGCGTGTTGAGCAGCGTCATGAGATCCGCTTCGGACATATAGCGGGTGTAGAGAATAATAGCGTCACACTGTCTGTCAGACAGAAGTTGCACTGCGCGCATTTCGTCTTCGGGCGTATCGTGCCCGTCGGTGACGATCAGGTGCTTCCCGCTGCTTTCCGTTATCTCTGCGGCACGGCGTAGCAGGCGGCCAAAATAGGGGCCGTCAAAATTGGAGATAACGAGACCGATGCTGTTTGAGGTACGGCGAGCCAGCGAACGCGCCAGAAAATTAGGGCGGTAGCCGAGCTCATCCATTGCCTGAAATACTGCATCGCGCGTTGCCTGTTTGACCTGGCCGATGCCGTTTAGCACTCTGGACACGGTCGCTTTGGACACGCCTGCGCGTTTCGCCACTTCAAGCATGGTTTTCATGGCTGCACCTTAATTGAGTATGATGACGGGCTGAAAGCGCCTATCCATCCTTGTTACGAACATCATGCGACATGATACCACAGGCATATTGTCGGATTTAACGGCTGATGCTCGTTTCTCAACCCGATTTTTGTCAGTTTTGTGATGTAGCCATTTCTCGCCGTAACAAGACAATCTCTTCCGCCAAATCCCGGCATAGCATGGCGGTCATCAGATGATCCTGCGCATGTACCATGATCAGGTTGACGGGCACCTTTCCTTCTCCTTCATCCAAACCGATTAGCCGTGTTTGAACGCGATGAGCGGCACGCGCCGCCTCTTGTGACGCGGCAAGCAGCTCATCGGCCTGTTGCCACTCTCGCTGACGCGCGGCCTGAATTGCCATCATGGCGTTTGAGCGGGCTTCACCCGCGTTGATCAGCAACTCCATCACGGTTTGTTCCATATCGAATTCAGGGAGGTTCTCTGTGTCTTTCATCGTAGGTTTCCTTATCGCGGTCAGGAAAGCAGCCTAAGTTGGCTGAGAAGTTATGTAGCTAAGAATTTATATAGTCAAGAGTTTATGGTATGCCAAAAATCACATTTTCATCATATTGGAATTCCAATATTGTCTTGTGAGAATCATGTCACAGAAAAATAATTCATTATGGTTGATTTTTGGTATGCCAAACGCGAAAGCGCGGTACCTGCATTTACCCTGCGCGTAACGGCCATCCCGCGTATAACACGCGATATAACAATATGATGATCAAAGAGGTGGTGTTATGTCATTTAAGGACCAACTGATTGATTCATTGGGCTCCTTTGCCAATAAATTTAATAGCCTGCGGTATATCATGGCGATTAAGGCATCCTTTATTACGCTGATGCCCGTCATTATCGTCGGCGCGTTTTCCGTTCTGATTTCCAACATGGTGATGGACCCTAAAAATGGTCTGGCCAGTTTCTCCATGTTCTCGTTCCTGGCGGAGCTCAAGCCGATCATGAGCGGCATTAACTACGCCACGCTCAGCTTTTTGACTATCGGTGCCGTCTTCCTGATTGGTATCGAGCTTGGGAAGATTAACGGTTCACGCGGGCTGTTTCCCGGCCTGCTGGCGGTGATCTGCTTTATTGCCGTTACGCCAACCACGATCGAAATGGCCGTCAACGGGCAGATGATGGTGGTCAAAGACGTGCTGGCGAAACAGTTTTCCGATACCAAAAGCCTGTTTCTGGGGATGTTCATCGCCATCCTGTCAGTAGAAATGTATACCCGGCTAGAAAGCGTCGATCGGCTGCGGATTAAAATGCCGGACAGCGTGCCGCCTAATGTTGCAGCCTCTTTTTCTGCGCTGTTTCCTTCCATCATCACGGTGGTTGCTATCGCCACCTTTGGGTTTGTGTTTCACCGCGTGACGGGCATGTACCTGTATGACGCCGTTTATCAGGTGGTGCAACAGCCACTGGAATCTGTCGTACAAAGCCTTCCCGGTTTACTGGTGCTGATGTTCGTCGCCCAGCTGTTCTGGGTGATTGGGATTCACGGTAACCAGATGATTAAACCGATTCGTGAACCGCTGCTGCTGGGGGCGATTGCTGTCAACATGACGGCATTCGAACAGGGACTGGAAGTGCCGAACATTATCACCATGCCGTTTTGGGATGTGTACATGAGCATCGGTGGTTCCGGTCTGACGATTGGCCTGCTGATGGCGGTGATGATTGCGTCTAAACGCAAAGAGATGAAAGAGATCGCCAAAATTTCTTTCGGCCCCAGCGTGTTCAATATTAATGAGCCAGTGATTTTTGGTATGCCGATTATGCTCAATCCGATTCTGGCGATTCCCTTCATTATTACACCGTTAGTGACTGGCACGATTGGTTATTTCGCCACCAGTATGGGGTTTGCCGGTAAAGCGGTGGTGATGGTGCCGTGGACGACGCCGCCAATTATTAACGCCTGGCTGTCGACGGCGGGATCCATGGGGGCGGTCGCGACACAGATCGTGTGCATCATCGTTGCGATGCTGATCTATCTGCCGTTTGTCAAAGTTGCGTCTCGCCGCGCTGAGTTAGCGCAGTTGGAAGCGGAAAAGCAGGCCGCAGCGAAAAATGCCTGAAACGGACGAGAAGAGAGGTAACGCATGAGTAAGGTTTCACTGACTATTCCCCCGGATTTTATTCTGGGTGCGGCGGCATCGGCATGGCAAACGGAAGGATGGAGCGGCAAGAAGGCAGGGCAGGATTCCTATCTGGATCTCTGGTACAAGCAGGATCGTCAGGTCTGGCATAACGGGTATGGCCCGGCGAAAGCGACTGACTTCTTTAACCGTTATCGAGAAGATGTGGCGCTGATGAAACTGGCGGGGCTGACGCACTATCGCACGTCGATCAACTGGTCACGTTTTATGCTGGACTATGAGAAAGGCATCGTCGATGAGGAGTACGCAGCCTACATCGATAATCTGCTGGATGAAATGCACCGGCAGGGGATCGAACCGATGATTTGCCTTGAACATTACGAACTGCCCGCCTGCCTGCTGGAGAAGTATCAGGGCTGGTCATCAAAGCAGGTAGTGGAATGGTTTGTGCTGTATGCCGATACCGTTTTCGCCCGCTATGCCGGAAAAGTGAAGCGCTGGTTTACCTTCAATGAGCCGATTGTGGTGCAGACGCGCGTTTATCTGGACGCGCTACGCTACCCTTATGAGCAGAACACGCACACGTGGATGCAGTGGAATCACCATAAGAATCTGGCGACGGCAAAGGTGGTGCAGCGGTTTCGGCAGAAGGGTTATGACCGAGAGGGCGGCTCGATCGGCGTGATCCTCAACCCTGAAGTGACGTATCCGCGATCTCGTGCGGCGCATGATGTGAAAGCGGCACACCTTTACGATCTGTTCTATAACCGCGTTTTCCTCGATCCGGCGCTAAAAGGGGAATATCCAGCGGAACTGATCGCGCTGCTGGCGCAGCATCAGGTGAAGTGGGATTACACGGAAGAAGAGCTGGCGATCATCCGCGATAACACGGTCGATGAGGTGGGAATCAACCTGTATTACCCGCACCGGGTAAAAGCGCCTAGCCGTGAATGGAACAAGGAAACGCCTTTCCATCCTGCTTATTACTACGAGCATTTTGAGTTGCCGGGACGCCGTATGAACACCTCGCGCGGCTGGGAGATCAATCCCAAAATCATTTACGACATGGCGAAGCGTATAGAGCGTGAATACGACAATGTGCCGTGGTTTGTGGCGGAAAACGGCATCGGTATTGAGAATGAGGCACGCTTTAAAGACGATGCGGGCGTGATTCAGGATGATTACCGCATTGCGTTTATTGCGGAGCATCTTTACTGGACGCTGAAGGCGAAGGAAGAGGGGGCAAACTGCCGAGGCTATATGCTGTGGGCGTTTACCGACAATGTTTCGCCGATGAATGCGTTTAAAAACCGCTACGGATTGATCGAAATCGATCTGGAACAGGATCGGCAACGGCGGCCGAAAAAATCCGCCGCTTGGTTTCGTCAGCTACACGACACGCGTCAGCTTGAATTGACGCTGGATGATGAAGAGAAATAGACGCAGATAACCAAAATGAGGAACGGAATATGAAAAGAATCGTACTGGCTTGCTCGGCAGGCATGTCGACCTCACTGGTGGTCACCAAGATGGAGAAGGAAGCGGAAGCGCGGGGAATGGCGTTTAAGATCTACGCGATCCCGGAACAAAATCTGCGGGATGAATTGCAGGAGTTCGGTAGCGACATTATTGCGGTTCTGTTGGGGCCGCAGGTGCGCTTCAAGCTTAACGAAAATAAAAAGCTGACGGACAGCTATCAGATTCCTATCGCGGTGATCGACTCTGTCGCCTATGGCACATTAAATGGCGCAAAAGTACTGGATCAGGCGCTGAGTTTGGTAGACTAATGCCCCACCGCGACGTCAGTACGTGTGGCTGGGCGCATGCCCTAAATAATTCGAGTTGCAGGAAGGCGGCAAGCGCAGGAATCCCCAGGAGCTTACTCAAGTAAGCGACTGGGGTGAGTAAGAGAAGCCAACGTACATGCAGCTTGAAGTATGACGGGCATAAATCGGTGCGGGCCTGACGTCCGCATTCAGTGCGACAGTGTATGTAGGGTGAAAGCGTGGCGAAGGATGTGGTTCTGCAAGAGAAGAAGCAATATCAGGAAATCGGCTGTGATTTGCGCCAGAAGATTCAGTCAGGGGATTACCCTGTCGGATCGCGGCTTCCTCCTGAACGAAATATTGCGGAAACCTATGGCGTTAGCCGGACGATAGTGCGCGAAGCACTATTGATGCTTGAGTTGGAAGGTACGGTTGATATTCGTCAGGGCTCCGGGGTTTATGTCCTGCGTATTCCCGATGAAGACGATGCGGCAGACAGCGCCAAAAATCATATCGGCGCGTTTGAAATGCTACAGGCGCGTCAACTGCTGGAAAGCAACATCGCGGCGTTTGCGGCACGCATGGCAACGCGCGCGGATATCGAAAACCTGCGTAAAACGCTGGAGCAAGAGCAGGCCGCGATTGCCGTAAAAGATTACCGTGGTGATTTCGACCGCCTGTTTCACCTGCAAATTGCTGGTGCGACGCAGAACCAGATGCTGCTGGAAACGGTCAGCAATATTTGGGCGTGCCGTGACGATAACGCGCTCTGGCAGCAACTTTACACCCACGTTGGCACGCAGGGCTATCGCCTAAAATGGTTGGCGGATCATCAGGCTATTCTGGCGGCGCTGCGGCGTCGCGATGTGTCTGGCTCTTATCAGGCGATGTGGCAACACCTTGAAAATGTCAAAAATACGCTGATGGAAATCTCCGACGCCGACGCGCCGGAGTTCGACGGCTATTTATTTGATTCTGTACCGATTTTTCAAGGGAAACTGGTGTAGTTATGGCGGACATTGCTTTGACAAACACAGGTTTGGCAAACACGGCTTTTGTGAACATTGTTTATCTGGCGGATCATCCCCAGCATCAGGAACAGGTGATCGACTGGATATGGCAAGCGTTCGGCAGTCAGAACAGCCGTGAGTTCTTTGCCAGCGTGGTGCGCAATAGCCTGAACCCAGCGGCGCTGCCGCTGACGTTTATCGCGCTGGAGGGTGATCGTTTGGTTGGGACGGTAGGGCTTTGGCGCTGCGATTTAATCAGCCGACAGGATCTGACGCCCTGGCTGGCGTCGCTGTATGTGGAAGAAAGTTATCGTGATAAAGGTCTGGGCATAGCACTGCAACGGCACGTACTAGACTTCTGCCGTCGTCGGGGCTTTGACGATCTCTACCTGTACGCTACGTTTAGCGGCTATTACGAAAAACACGGCTGGCGTTACATCGGCGATGGACTGGACTACCCGGATAAAGTTGTGCGGCTGTATCACCAGCCGCTGTAGGCGGTCTTTTCTATGCAAAACTCAGAGGCAGTTTCGTGCGCTATCTTGCCGCCATGGCTATGGCGGGTGTTGCTGTTGCCTGGCGTAAAAATTATGCATCGGTGGGCTTGGCCGCCGAGTGAGCGGCATGGACGCCGCGAAAGCCAGTGCCGCGTATGGAACGCGTCACTGGCGGCTCGGTTAGCGGTCAGGAACACCGATGGAACCGCGTAGCGGCATAATTTAGCCGTAAGCCTGGGGTCACGGGGCGAGCGGCGTTTGAGCCGCCCCGCGTCGGGCGCGTGCTACGAGGTAGCATGAAAATAATGGTATTATCGCGCACGAAATTGTCTCTCAGTTTGCATAAAAAAGTGACTAAGAGACAGCAGACCCGAGATGTATCGGGACATCAAAACGATGTCCAGTCTCCTTCACCGGCTGAGATACCGCTCTTGCCCGGTGCGGCCAGCGCAGGCTTAAGGGTTAACGATGGAGTCACCGTTGGCGTACGGGCGATCTGATGGCCGTTGCCTAAGCGGAACTGGCTGACCGTTTCGGCTAACTGTGCGGCCTGCTGTTGTAGCGACTGCGTGGCAGCCGACGCTTCATTCACCAGCGAGGCATTCTGCTGGGTGGTCACTTCCATTTGGTTCACCGCAACGTTCACCTGCTCAATGCCCATCGTCTGTTCATTACTAGCAGAACTGATCTCTCCGACCAGATCGCTGACCTTGCGTACGCCGTTGACGATATCTTGTATCGACACACCCGCTTGTACCACCAATCGGTTACCCGCTTCCACGGTTTGAACAGAGCGATCGATCAACTCCTTGATCTCTTTGGCAGCCGAGGCACTGCGCTGCGCCAGACTGCGCACTTCACTGGCAACCACGGCGAAACCGCGGCCTTGCTCACCGGCTCGTGCGGCTTCTACGGCAGCATTCAGCGCCAGAATATTGGTCTGGAACGCGATGCTGTCGATGACGCCGATGATATCGACGATCTTCTTCGAGGAAGAATCGATCGCGCCCATCGTTTCCACCACTTCTGTCACCAACTGCCCACCCGACTGCGCTTGCTGCGTGGTCGATTGTGCCAGTTGGTTGGCCTGACGGGCGTTATCGGCATTCTGTCTGACCGTCGAGCTTAACTGCTCAATGGAGGCGGCGGTTTCCTGTAACGCACTGGCCTGCTCTTCCGTACGGCTGGAAAGGTCGATATTACCTGCGGCAAGCTGTGAAGAAGCCCCCGCGATAGATTCAGACCCTTGGCGAACTTCGCCAACGATGGAACGCAGACGCACCGTCATATCTTGCAGAGCGTGCAGTAATTGAGCCGCTTCGTCGCGTCCTTCCGGCTGAATATCGTGCGTCAGATCGCCAGCCGCAACAGCCTGTGTCGCCCTGACGGCTCGCGCCAGCGGCTGCACGATACTGCGTGTGAGCACCCAGGCGATCAGCACGCCGATAATGGCGCTCAGCACGCCCGTGACGGCAAGGATGAGATCGCCACGGCTTGCGCCAGCGTTAATGTTTTTCCCCATTTGGTCGATGCTGGCGCGCTGGTGGTCGCGCAGCGCTTCCACGCTTGCCAGATAGCCATTGGAAGCGGGAACGAACTCATTGTCGAAGAGCGTTCTGGCGCGATCGAAATTACCCGCGCCTTTTTCCGTGATAATCGCATCGCGCTTTTTAATGTAGGACTGGCGATATTCGCCAACTTTGTCGAATAAGGCTTTTTCTTCTGGCGTAGAGATCAGGCTGGCAAAATCCTCCTGCCGTTTACCGCTTTCTTTACTGGCACGGGTGTTTTCTGCGGCAAATAGCTCAACCAGTGAATCGTCATTACTGCGTGCTACCGCCATACTGCGCTGGACACCGGCGACAAGCGTGGCATGCCAGTCCGATGCCAGCCGTTCTTTGCGCAGCGGCTCTTGCATCATCTGTTGTGTACTGCTGGACACCTGGTTAAGTTGGTAAATACCGCTGGTCAGCATGGCCAGCGAAAGCGCAATGAGTAGGCCAAAGCCACCGGCCAGTCGGGTACCTATTTTGTAGTTCTTCATTATTCGTTACACACACCTGGTTAAATTCAGCGTCTGCCCCATGCAGACTCCGCGATCCTACTCCTCACTTTCTGATTGATTCTGTTGAAAAAGTGGACTAATACCCCTGTGTTTGAGTGGTCATTTACTTATAAAAAGTCAGGAAATGTGATCGGGCGGGAAAAGAATGAAAAAGAGGAGTCGGGAAGAAAAGGAACCTTTAGGGGAAAATAGCGGCATTTATCTGGTGAAAAGGCTGTGAGAAGGCGGTTGGCTTACATGATTCGCTAGAATTTTACAGTTGGTTGCACTTATAGAATAACTCTTTCGATTCATCGCTGGTGAAGATAAGTGGCGATCCCTAGAGTAACAAGTCCCAGAGGTATTGATTGGTGATACATCGATGTACTCTGTACATTGAAATCATTTGATTACACCAACCTACGCGGATGCGTAGGTTTTTTTTTGCCTGAATTTCCCGCTTTTGCTATCTCCAGCGATTTTAATGCTATGCGAATGATGTGCTGACGACAATCTTCGCGTTAAGCCGCGCACCGTCGCTTGAACTATGGCGTGTATATAGTATTTTGACGTATCGCTTGGTGGTTTTGCGACTCAGCAAGCTGCCCGTTTATCTGTCTATTGGGAGAAGGCATGATTCATACCCTGTTACGTTGGGTGTTCCAGCGTCTGTATCGCATCCGGATCGAGGGCGACAGCAGCCAGTTTCAGCAATCCAAATTGCTCATCACCCCCAATCACGTCTCTTTCCTCGATGGCGTTTTGCTGGCGTTATTCTTACCGATAAAACCGGTTTTTGCCGTGTACTCCTCCATTTCCGATCGCTGGTTTATGCGCTGGTTGAAACCTTATATCGACTTTGTGCCGTTGGATCCCACCAAGCCTCTGGCGATTAAAGGGTTGATCAAGGTGATCGAGCGCGGCCAGCCTGTCGTGGTTTTCCCTGAAGGACGCATCAGCGTAACGGGATCGCTGATGAAGATTTACAGCGGTGCGGCGTTTGTCGCAGCGAAATCCGGGGCGACGATTATCCCCGTGCGCATTGATGGCGCCGAATTCACGCCGTTCGGTCGGCTGGCGGGCGTATTTAAACGGCGCTGCCTTCCACAGATTACTATCACCTATTTGCCACCGACCACATTGCCAATGCCGGAAGCCAGCAGCGCCAGAGCGCGTCGTGCACTGGCCGGTGAACGCTTGCACCAGATTATGATGAAAGCGCGGATGGAAACGCGTCCGCAGCATACGCTGTATCAGGCATTTCTGACGGCGAGATCCCGCTACGGGCGGCATTCTCCGAGCATTGCGGATATCTCATTCAATGAAGACAGCTATCAGGGCTTATTGAAAAAATCGCTGGGCGTATCGCGCATTTTGCAGCGCTTCACTCGCGCCGATGAACATGTCGGTATGCTGCTGCCCAATGCGACCATTACCGCGGCATCAATCCTAGGCGCATCGCTGCGTAACCGTATTCCTGCCATGCTGAACTACACCGCAGGCGCGAAAGGGCTGCAAAGCGCGATGAAAGCGGCGGGGATCAAAACGATCGTCACCTCTCGCCAGTTTCTTGAAAAGGGTAAGTTGACGGATCTGCCGAAGCAGGTCAGCGAAGCCAACTGGGTTTATCTGGAAGATTTGAAAGACACGGTGACGCTGGCGGATAAGCTGTGGATCCTGTTTCATCTGCTGTTTCCTGCTCGCGCGATGCTGCCGCAGAAACCTGACGATGCGGCCATTGTGCTGTTTACCTCCGGTTCTGAGGGGAACCCGAAGGGAGTGGTGCATTCTCACGACAGCCTGCTGGCGAACGTTGAGCAGATTCGTACTGTGGCGGATTTCACCCCGCGTGACCGCTTTATGTCTGCGCTACCGCTGTTCCATGCGTTTGGCCTGACTGTTGGGCTGTTAACGCCTTTGATGACGGGCGCTCGCGTGTTCCTCTACCCCAGTCCGCTGCATTATCGCATCGTGCCGGAACTGGTTTACGACCAGAACTGTACCGTGCTGTTTGGGACGTCTACGTTTTTAGGCAACTATGCGCGTTTTGCCCACCCGTATGATTTTGCTCGTTTGCGCTATGTCGTGGCTGGAGCTGAAAAGCTGTCTGAGACGACGCGACAGGTCTGGCAGGACAAATTCGGCATTCGCATTCTGGAAGGGTATGGCGTGACCGAATGTGCGCCGGTAGTCGCGATCAACGTACCGATGGCGACGAAAATTCATTCTGTCGGCCTGCTGTTGCCGGAAATTGAATCGCGTTTGATCACTGTACCGGGCATTACGCGCGGTGGCCGTCTGCAACTGCGTGGGCCGAATATCATGAAAGGCTATCTGCGGGTGGAAAATCCTGGCGTGCTCGAGACACCTGCGGCAGAAAACGCAGAAGGTGAATTGCAGCAGGGCTGGTATGACACTGGCGATATTGTCGAGCTGGACGAAAGAGGGTTCTGCACCATCATCGGCCGCGTGAAGCGCTTTGCCAAGCTGGCGGGAGAGATGGTTTCGCTCGAAAGCGTGGAGCAACTGGCGGTGAAGGTGTCGCCGGAGGCACAACATGCAGCCAGTGCGAAGAGCGACAGCAGCAAAGGTGAAGCGCTGGTGCTGTTTACAACGGACAGCCAGATAACCCGTGATGTGCTGCTTGCACAGGCACGCAGCAGCGGGGTGCCAGAATTGGCGGTACCGCGTGATATTCGCTACGTGAAAGCGTTACCGTTACTCGGCAGCGGCAAGCCTGACTTTGTCACGCTACGCCAAATGGCTGAAGAGTTGAGTGCCGAACAATCGAGCGTCAAACAACCTATTACTAACGCGTCGGAGCCTAGTGCATGAGTCAACAGACTGAACCCGCGACGCCTTTGCTGTCGCGCAGTATGAGCGCGGTGATTATCGCGCAGTTCTTCTCCGCGTTTGGTGATAACGCGCTGCTGTTTGCCACGTTAGCGTTGATCAAACAGCTGGTGTATCCCGACTGGAGCCAGCCGTTTTTGCAGATGGGGTTTGTGGCCGCGTACATCGTTTTAGCGCCGTTTGTCGGACAAATAGCGGATAGCTTCGCCAAAGGGCGGGTGATGATGTTCGCCAATACCCTGAAACTGGCAGGGGCGCTGCTAATTTGTGTGGGCGGGAATCCGTTTCTGGGATACACGCTGGTGGGCATTGGTGCCGCCGCGTATTCACCTGCGAAATACGGCATTTTGGGTGAGATCACGCGTGGCGATCAGTTGGTCAAAGCCAATGGCTTGATGGAAGCTTCGACCATTGCGGCGATCCTAACCGGCTCTGTGGCAGGGGGCGTGCTGGCGGACTGGAATATTTACGCGGCACTGTCGATTTGTGCGGTGGCTTATGGCGTGGCGCTGGGCGCGAATATGCTGATTCCACACCTCAACGCCGCCCGTCCAGGGCAGCCGTGGCATCCGCTGCAGATGGCGAGCAGCTTCTTTTCCGCCTGTCGGGTGCTGTGGCGCGATGGTGATGCTCGGCTTTCGTTGATTGGCACCAGCATGTTCTGGGGCGCGGGCGTGACGCTGCGTTTTCTGCTGGTACTGTGGGTGCCGCATGCGCTCGGCATTACCGATAACGCGACGCCGACGCTGCTTAATGCGATGGTCGCCGTTGGGATCGTTCTGGGGGCAGGGGGGGCTGCCAGACTGGTTACGCTCGATAATGTACGACGCTGCTTGCCTGCGGGGTTCCTGATTGGCGTGGTCGTGGTGATTTTCACACTTCAGCATAATCTCCTTAGCGCCTATTCCCTGCTGATTTTACTGGGGGCGCTCGGCGGGTTCTTCATTGTTCCGCTTAATGCGCTGTTGCAGGAACGTGGGAAAGCCAGCGTCGGTGCGGGTAATGCGATTGCCGTACAGAATTTGGGTGAGAACGGCGCTATGCTGTTAATGCTGGGGCTCTATTCTCTGGTGGTGAAACTGGGTGTCTCGGTTATCGCGATCGGGATTGGTTTTGGCGTTTTGTTTGCGCTGGCGATTGCGCTGCTGTGGGCATGGCTGCTCCTGAATAAACGCCGTGCGCGTCCTACGGGTGCAGAATAGGAAGGGTTGAAATGAGTCTGATATGGCATGACTGGGATGTGGCAGACCTTAACGTGTATTCACTACATGACATATTGGCGCTGCGCAGCCAGGTATTCGTGGTTGAGCAAACCTGCCCCTATCTGGATATTGATGGCCGCGATCTGGTGGAAGGCAATCGCCACATTGCGGCATATCGCGACGGCAAGCTTGCAGCGTATGCCCGGCTACTCGCTCCTCATCCGAACAACGATGTGGTGACGATTGGACGCGTGATTGTGGCTCCTCACGCTCGTGGGCAACATCTGGGCCATCAGTTGATGGAGCACGCGTTGATTGCCTGTGCACGCCACTGGCCGCAAAAGCATCTTTTCCTCTCTGCGCAGGCTCACCTGCAAGCGTTCTACGGCGCGTTTGGTTTTGTGGCGACTGGTGAGGCGTATGACGAAGATGGTATCCCGCATATTGATATGCTGTCGGCGTTCTGAGTTGTATTGAGTGTGTATCGGAAGGAATGGATGCTGCTGCGTAAAAAAACCGGCTAACGTATGGCCGGTTTTTTGTTATCTGACGGTGGGTTAGCTAGCGGCGTGTGAAATTTTACTACCCAGTTTCTGCACATCCTGGCCAAAGCCGCGCGTGGTGTTACAGCCGCTCAATGCTGCTGTGACCAGCAGCGCTACTACGATTGTTGTTATACGTTTCATCATCGTTACCAGCAGGTGGTTGATAAACAGGTGCGATAAGTTTCTACTTTGTCATAACCGCAGGTAAAAATTCAATCCTCGTATAGCCTGAACCAGCTGATATCGTTTGAGATTATGTTGCTACCTATGTGTGTTAGCTTCGACCTGATGTGGCTCTGTTACTGCACAGAGCTAGACCTAATCTCACAGGCAGTTTTGTGCCAAGAGCGAACGTTGCTCATGTAACAGTTAACCTACGGGTATTGGTCATTAATGCTGGTTGATATTGTATTGTCATGAGTGATCAACCTCAGATTGAGGTGGGACTCACTTATAGTCGCGTGTCCACTATTGATGGGTAAGATCAATTTTCAGTGAACGTTTTTTGTCAGAGCATTAATTTCGTGGAAAACGATAAAATGAAGATAGGAAGAAATGATAAGTGCTGGTGCAATTCAGGACTTAAGTACAAAAAGTGCCATCTCGATCGAGACCGTGAAACTCCGGTATCCAAAGCCGAAGCCCTGAAGTTTTCAAAGTCTAATTCGCAGAGGAAGGCGTGTTATGCGCCAGCATCCATGCATGAAGATTGTGATAAACGCATCGTTCAGGCGCACACTCTGTCTAAGAGTAGCAGCCTTAAAGCGATTGCTGACCCTGGTAATCATGTCATGGGGGTGGTAATGAACCTTCCGAGCCTGATGAGAAACAACGGAAGATGGGTTCCCGAGAAGATCGGTATCAATCAGGCATCCACTTTTACCGGCTTTTGTGCCGTTCACGACAGAATCTTATTTTCATGCCTAGAGAACGAAAAATTTACAGGCACGGACGAGCAGTGTTTTGCCCTAATGTTTCGTTCGTTGTCTAAAGAAATTTATGCCAAGGAGGGGGGGCGGCGGTCTTCCGATTTTGCTAAAAATGCCGATAAAGGAAAGCCACAGGCCGACCAGCTTTATATTCAGGAATATGTCAGCCTGCATCAAAGCGGTCTGAATGCAGCAATAACTGAACTGAATAATCTTAAAACTAGCCTCGACCGCATTCTGCTTAGAAGACAGTTTTCAGAAATTGAAAGTGTTATCTTCACTTTTTCAGAGCCATTACCCATTGCGGTTTCGTCAATTCTGTCACCGGAGAGGGATTTCGATGGCACTGAGATTCAGGATTTGAACGATCTTACCGTGTCGGCGGAACAGGTCTGCTTCAATGCCTTTTCCGGCGAAGGTAAGGGATATATAGTGTTCAGTTGGCTGGGAACTTCAGCAATAATCAGACGTTTTGTGCGGTCACTGATTAAGGTTCCAACTGACAGGATTTTCAATACCCTCCTGTATTTTTTCTTCACAAAAGCTGAAAATACATACTCATCTCCTGAGTGGTGGGACAGCCTCAGTGATAAACAGCGAGAGAATATCGGCAATATGATTATGTCGGGCGTTGAATTTTTTGGTAGCCCTATATCACGGGTCGATCATTCCGTTGATTATAACGCTGCTGCGCTTGCAGAGATAAGATGCAGCAACAGCGAGATTTCCAACTGAATGTTTTCACGCCATTAGAAAAAAGGAGGGGGCTTATCAGTCGTTCCGAGATTGTAACGATAAGATGGCACCGTCTGCTTGCTGCCAGATAGGCATCTTTGCTGACAAACTTAGTTAAGCAACTGATTTCCACTTTGGCGGAGGTTATCAGGTTGAGGATGCTATCTGCAGACGGGTTATAATAACTGGATACCTGATAGGTACTCCCCCCGATTGTTATTGACCAGCTCCCCGTTGATTAAGACACCTCAATGTTAGTCATGAAGTTGTTGGAGTTACGAACTTCCATTCTTCGCTCATTACAGCCTGTCAGATGTGGTTGTATTCTGTCCGCGAAAACTATCAGTTCAAGCCTGAGTTAATGCTGCTTATGGCCGCTGAAAAGGGTTCCTAGCCACTTGAGGTACCGCACAATACCCTGTGACTGATGAAGTATTCTGACAACAATGACGCTATCTGTTTCGTACAGAAAAAATAGCGTATGTCTGACGAGGGGAAATGAGTGCAAACCTTGCCCAAGCTCCTTACGTTTGATGCCTATCTGATGGGAAAGGGAGGCGGTTCGCAACAAGCGTTGTAAGCGTTGCAAAAAGAGAACCAGAAGGGAAAGCAATGGGCAGATTTACCAGAGAAAACCTGCCCACGGAATGATTACTACTCTTCCGCCAGAAACAGCTCCAGCAGGGAGTTCAGAAACAGTTTACCGTGTTCGGTGATTTGCCAGTGGGTGGCGGTTTCCGTGAGGTAGCCTTGTGCCAGCGCCTGATCCAATTGCGGACGGATGCTGTGCTCTTCCAGACCGGTATACGCTGTGAAATCCGCTCGTGGAGCGGCTTCCAGCAGGCGAAAGCGGTTCATGAAAAACTCAAAAGGCCGATCATCGTTGGCAACATCGTGTTGCTTATCCATATACGTGCCCTGCATATAGCCACGCGGATGGCGGACTTTTACCGTGCGCAGAATGCGGCCGTCGCTGAAGGTCAGCTTGCCGTGCGCTCCACAGCCAATCCCTAAATAATCACCGAAGCGCCAGTAGTTCAGGTTGTGCTGGCACTGGTAGCCCGGTTTGGCATAGGCGGAGGTTTCATATTGCTCATAACCCGCTGCGCTCAGTAGCGCGTGACCCTGCTCGTAGATGTCCCACAGTGCGTCATCATCCGGCAGTGTAGGCGGGCGTGAGCTAAATAGCGTATTCGGTTCGATGGTCAACTGATACCACGATAAATGCGGCGGGCTGAGCGCAATGGCTTGACGCAGGTCGTCTAGCGCTTCATCCAGCGATTGATCCGGCAGGCCGTGCATCAGATCCAGATTAAAGCTGCGTAATTTCAGATTGGTCGCTAGCTGTGCCGCGCGTTTGGCCTCATCTGGGCCGTGAATACGCCCAAGGCGCGTCAGCTTTTGCGGATCGAAACTCTGCACGCCGATGGAGATACGGTTAATTCCCGCGCGCTGATAACCGCTGAAACGGTCGGCTTCGACCGTACCGGGATTGGCTTCCATCGTAATTTCAGCGTCTGGCGTTAGCGGGATTCGCGCCCGAACGCCGTCGAGCAGCGCCTGCATCGCTTCCGCACTTAGCAGGCTAGGCGTGCCACCGCCGATAAAAATTGAGTGCAGTGCGCGGCCACCCGCCAGCGGCAAATCGGCATCCAGATCCGCCAGCAGATGATCGACATATTCCTGATGTGGCACATCGCCTTTCAGCGCGTGGGAGTTGAAGTCGCAATACGGACATTTCTGTACGCACCACGGAATATGAATGTACAGGCTGAGCGGGGGGAGCTTAAGCATTGCGTAGCGCATCCAACAGCAGGCGTAGCGCCTGACCACGATGGGACTGCGCGTTCTTCTCTTCACGCGTTAATTCTGCTGCCGTTTTACCCAGCTCAGGGACGAAGAAGATGGGATCATAGCCAAAGCCACCGTTGCCAGAGGGTTGGTGTGTCAGCACACCCTGCCAACTGCCGTGGCAAACAATCGGTGTTGGGTCTTCCGCGTGGCGCAGATACACCAGCACGCAGTGGAAGCTGGCGCGGCGTTGTTCATCCGGTACATCTTTTACTGTCAGCAGCAGCTTATCCAGATTTTGCTGGTCGCTGGCCTCTGCACCCGCGTAACGTGCCGAGTAAATGCCCGGTGCGCCGCCCAGCGCATCGACAGCTAGCCCTGAGTCATCGGCAATGGCTGGCAATCCGGTGATTTTCGCCGCATGACGTGCTTTCAGGATGGCGTTTTCGATGAAGGTCAGGCCCGTTTCTTCGGCGGAATCCACGCCCAGCTCGGTTTGAGCCACAATATCCAGACCGAAATCGGCCAGCAAGCTGGCGAGCTCGCGCACTTTACCGGGGTTTCCGGTAGCCAAAACCACTTTTTGCATCGTCTTGTCCTGCGTGTTTATTCAATGAATTCCGCGACGTCAGCCGGGATGTGCTGCGGATGGGTAATTCTAATCTGTTTATGCCGCCCGAGTTCGCCTTTTTCAATCACAACCAGACTCTTGGCGACCCGAAACTGTTTGGCGAGGAATTTGGTGAGATGGGCATTCGCCTGCCCATCAACCGGTGGAGCGGTGATGGCGACTTTCAATTCGTCGCCATGCAAACCCACGATCTGATCGCGGCTGGCTTTCGGCTGAATATACAGCCGAATCACCAGCGCATCACCGTGGCGGGTAATCGCACTCACAGCAGGAACCACAGCCCCGGAAACAGGTCCATGCCCAGATAGTTGAGCATATACAGAATCAGAATCACGGCCATGGCAGAGAAATCAATGCCGCCCATCACAGGAATAATGCGACGGAGCGGTGCCATTAGCGGCTCGGTCAGCTGATGCAGCAGGTACTCAATGGGGCTACGGCCCTGGCTGACCCAGCTCATGATGGAACGAATGATGATGACCCAGAAGACCAGATAGCCCGCGGATTTAATCAGCGAAATGAGCCCGACCAACAGGTTCATTGGGCTAAGTGAAATCGCACCAACCTGAATCAACAACAGTAACGGGTATTTGATCGTCGTCAGGATAAAGGCCAGCAGCAGTGAGGCGCTGTCAATCGGCCCCAGCGACGGCAGAATCCGGCGCAACGGCCCGACAATCGGCTGGGTGATTTTGACGACAAACTGCGACAGTGGGTTATAGAAATCACTGCGTGACCACTGCATCCAAATACGTAGCAGCAGGACCATTACATAGAGGTCGACCAGCGTTTTGACCAGAAAAGTCAGGGTGAGCATAAGTACGTCTTTTCCTTAATAAGATAAAGAATCGGGGGCTCGCTTTTGATTAAAAAAGCGTTTCCATTTCCTGTGCGCGAGCAATTGCCGCCTGCATGGCCTCGGCCACGGTTTGCGTCAACTGCTGTTCGTTAAACACCCGCAGGGCTTCTGCCGTGGTGCCCCCCTTGGAGGTGACATTTTCCCGTAAGGTCGACAGCGGTGTATCGGGATTAGCTTCAACCAGCGCAGCAGCGCCGGACGCGGCCTGTTGCACCAACAGGCGAGCGGTTTCTTGATCGAACCCTTGGCGAATGGCTTCCTGCTGCATCGCTTCCATAAACAGGAAGAAATAGGCCGGTGCGCTGCCCGCTGCGGCGATCACGCCGTTAATGCCAGATTCGCTATCTACCCAGCAAATTTTACCAACGCTCTGCATCAGTTGTGCGGTGAAGTCTTTATCGTCCTGACTGACGGATGCGGGGGCGTACATTCCGCTCATCCCTTTTCCGACCAGAGACGGCGTGTTGGGCATAATGCGCACGATATTCAGCGGCTCACCCAGCAGCGCCTGGAAACGGGCGATGTTGATTCCCGCGGCAATCGAGAGCACCAGCTTGCCCGCGAAATTGATCTGTTCATGTAACGGTTCGCAAACCGTCGCCATCATTTGCGGTTTGACGGCCAGAACAATGACGTCCGCTTCCTGAGCGCAGCGTGCATTATCTGCGCTACTGATGACGCCATATTGTGCAGCCAGCGCATCGCGGTTTTTACCCGAAGGCGCGCAAACGCTGATGTGTTGAGCGGGATAACCGCCGTTGACCAACCCGGCGATAATGGCCTGCGCCATATTTCCGGCACCAATAAACGCTATTTTACGTTGCTGCATCTGCATTATCGCTGATCACCTGTTCCGTTTGTATTCTGTCTAAAGATGACGTGCTGTTTAGGGCATACCTTCTGTTTATGCGCCTTTGACTGTTCATGCTTTTGGGGATGAATAGTCTCGCGCGCCAAAGACTGCCGTACCAATGCGCACCAACGTGCTGCCTGCGGTAATCGCCGCACGCATGTCGTCCGTCATCCCCATAGAGAGTGTATCAATATGCGGATAATTTACTGACAATGTTTGGAACAGCGCTGTCATTTGTTTAAAAACAGCAAGCTGCCGCTCGTGATCCGTTTCCGGTGCCGGAATGGCCATTAACCCGCGCAGGCGTAGGTTAGGCAAAACGGCGACGCTGGCGGCGAGTTCTGCAAGTTCATCCACCATAATGCCGGATTTGCTCGGCTCATTGCTGATATTAATCTGCAACAGAACATTTAACGGCGGCAACGTGGTTGGACGCTGTTCACTCAGACGCTGTGCGATACGCAGGCGATCCACGGTGTGAAACCAGTCAAAGTTCTCCGCTACCAGCCGACTTTTATTTGACTGTAACGGGCCGATAAAGTGCCATTCCAACGGTGTGTCCGGTTGGCTTTCCTGGAAATAATGAATTTTCTCCACGCCTTCCTGGACATAGTTTTCGCCGAACGCACGCTGACCTGCCGCAATGGCTTCTTCGATCGCGCTCACAGGTTTGGTTTTACTGACTGCAAGTAGCGTAATTTCTTCTGGTGCGCGTGCGCAATGCACAGCGGCGGCTGCGATTTGCTGCTGGATGTCCTGTAGATTCTGCTGGATTGTCATCATGGTTATTCAGGAGGTTAATCTATGGAGTTGGATGAGTGGATGGCGCGTAGTGTAAAACATAATGCTTCGGATCTGCACCTTTGTAGCGGGCATCCTCCGGTGTTGCGTGTGGATGGGCGGCTACAGCCTGAAAATACCTTACCATGTTTAACGCCGGAGCAGGTGGCACAATGGTGCGATGCCTGGCTAGAACCGGCTCAGAAGGAGCAACTGCGGCAGGCAGGGCAGGTGGACGGCGCGTTAATGCTGCCTGATGGACAGCGCCTGCGGGTAAATGTCTTTCGCCAGAGAGAGGGGCTGTCTGCGGCCTTACGTATTATCCCGTCTGTTCAGCCTTCATTGGATGAATTACATGCGCCACCCGTGCTCTCGACGCTGCTGGAGAAGCCAAACGGACTGATCCTGATTACCGGCGCGACGGGCAGCGGTAAATCCACGACGTTGGCAGCGATGGTCGGGGCGTTAAACGACAACAGCGATCGCCATGTGATTACGTTGGAGGATCCGATCGAGTTTATTCATGTCAGCCGACGTTGCTTGATTCAACAGCGGGAGATCGGTGCGCACAGCGCTTCTTTTGCGCAGGCGCTACGGGCGGCATTGAGGGAAGATCCTGATGTCATTCTGCTGGGAGAGTTGCGCGATACGGAGACGATTCGGCTGGCGTTGACAGCCGCGGAAACTGGCCACTTGGTGCTATCAACGCTACATACGCGCAGTGCATCACAGGCGGTAGACCGTTTGATTGATGTCTTTCCCGGTGAAGAAAAAGCCTATGTCCGTAGCCAGCTAGCGACCTGCTTGCAGGCGGTGGTGACGCAAAAGCTGTTGTCTGGAGCGCAAGGCGGTCGAATCGCGCTTTATGAAGTGCTGACCGCCACCGCGGCAGTCAGCAACCTGATTCGTGAGGGAAAAACACATCAGCTTCCCGGCCTGATTCAGACCGGAGCCGCTGCGGGAATGCAAACATTTGAACAAAGCTACCAGCAGCGCTGCCGGGATGGGCTTATTTCACACAGTTGCGTCCTTGCCGTTTAGCCGCGTAGAGATTCTCATCGGCTAACTGAATCCAGTGCTCAACGGAAGCCAGATCGGAACGGTAGGCGGCGATCCCTGCACTGATCGTGAAATGCAGATTTTGACGATCGTATTCTAGCGTATGTTGCTCAATCGCTTTACGAATACGTTCGATAGCCGTGACGGCGGTTTGGTAAGGAACATCTTTTAGCAGGATGATGAACTCCTCTCCCCCAAGACGGGCGACGAGATCTTCCTGACGTAATGACATGCGCATCAGCATTGCCAGTTCTTTGAGGACGGCATCGCCAGCCAGATGGCCAAATTGGTCATTAATGTTTTTGAATAAATCGATATCAATAATTGCCAGGCAGCTTTTATCGGCGTGTTGGTTTTGCTGCCTGAGCTGAAAAAACGCGCCGGCTTGCTCGAAGAAGCTGCTGCGATTAGGCAGGCCGGTCAGAAAGTCATGACCTGCGTTAAAGCGGAGAGACGCTTCTATCTGTGTGCGTTCATCCTCAAGCGAACGCGCATGAATAATGATACCGAGGGTTTTTACCAACGGCGCCAGTAGCTCGATCATCGTTTGATCGTAACCTTCTCGGCGGTTGGCCAGTGCGATCATCCCGATCGCTTTGCCGTTGTGGGTGATAGGAATGCCGAGCAGAGAATGCAGCGCAGGATGTATGGGAGGAAGATCCCGGCCAGCCTTTTGCCTCAGCAGGCTGTTGCTGCAAACCACCGTGTTGTGAGTCACAACATGGCCAAACAGATTATCAAGTTTACGGAGTCTCAGGCCGCCGTGAGTTCTGCGCTGGTGTCTGTACCAGGTTAGGGTTTCTTCATCCCAGGCAAGGTTGGAAATCGCAGGAAGATAGAGCGACTGGCCGTCTTCATCTTCCTGCAACGTGGCGATAAAACCGAAACTGCTGTTGGTCACGTCAAGCAACCGCTCAAAGACTTTATCGCAGGCTGAAGGCAGATTGTGATCGAGCAGAAAGCTGTCATGCACTGACAGCAGGATATCGAGAATGATGCCTTGCTGATGGGCTTTCTTTTCGGTTTCGACGTTTTGCGTGATGTTGTGAGCATATTTAATGATTTTTCTCACATTCCCTTCACTATCCATGATCGGGCTATAAGTTGCCTGTATCCAGAATGAATGGTTGCCTTTACCCAGTCGGTGGAAGCGCCCGCTGATAGGGTGACCGCGATGCAAGGTTTCCCAAAATGTTTGATAGTCGGCCTGTTCGGTATAAATGGGATCGCAGAGTGATTTGTGATGCAGACCGAGAATTTCCTTTGCTTCATAGCCTGTCAGTATCAGGTAGTGTTTATTGACGTGGGTGATATAGCCGTCTTTATCAAATTCGATCACGCCCTGTGCATTTTCAATCGCATCTAGCTGTGCCCGATGTTCCGACATCAGACGTTTTTCCTGAGTAATATCAAGCGCCAGTTTTATTACACCAATCCGACGACCTGAATGATCAATAATTGGCGTATATGCAGCGTGGAGCCAAATAATATCCCCTTTTTGGGTTTTTCGTTGAAATTCCCCCGCATTGATATTCCCTTTGATGACATCGTGCCAGAAATGGTCGTGTTTTTGACGTTGTGCTTCTGGCAGAAAAAGCGTGTGGCTTTTCTGAATAATGTCTTCTTTTTTATAGCCCAGCATTTTGCAAAAAAGAGGATTGGCTTCAATCAGTTTCCCTGCCAGGTCGAATTCGGCGATGGCATAGACGGAATCGAGCGCGTGCAGTTTGGCTTCATTGTCAAACCTGGTAATCAAATCAACATCAACTGACTGATTATTCATGTTTATCTCTGCCTATATTCTTTCTGTCTTTACCCTTGATTCGCTGTTGTCAGAGGCATTCGTTTTACCATGATGCCGTCTGCGGTGTTATCGGGTGATTGGCGGTCCCCCTTTTTCTGTGCGCTGAAATCAATGGGCTGAATTAATAAAATAGCGTGCTATTAATTAATATAATAAATATATTATTAATAAGTAATTAATGATCTGAAATGCATAGCTCATGCTATCAATAAGGAATTTCTCTTATTATCTATTTATTCAATATATTGCCGCGATTATTGTGATCGCTTTTATGCTGAAACCCTATTTATACGCTTATGTTTAAAAACAGAGAATAGCGGTAAAAAAATAATACTCAAATTATCTGAAAGTATACCTATGAAATAGGTGTGTTAAGAGGGACGCTGGTTCCTCATTGTTCTCATTATTTATTCAGCGTTTTAGGGGCAGTATTGGGTCAATAATAGGGGGCCGGGCTATTCTGCATCATGCTGGTGGTCAGCGTGGGAGTTGACCACCAGCGGGTGCAATACATCAATAATTAAGAAAGGCGAGGTTCTACCTGAAACAGCGCCATGGACCGCATCAGTTGTTGAGACTGCTGCTCTAACGACTGCGTAGTCGCGGATGAGGCTTTAACGAGTTGTGCATTGTGCTGAGCCACTTTGTCGATCTGCGTGAAGGCGACATTCACCTGCTCGATACCGCGATGCTGTTCTTGCGTAGCGGTAGAAATGTCTCGCATCAGTTGCGTAATACGCACGATTTCATCGGTCACTTCGTCCATGGTTTCACCCGCTTTGGAAGCCAGTTCAAGCCCTTCGGACACGCGAGTTTGTGAGTCTAAAATCAGTGAGCGGATCTCTTTCGCTGCCTGCGCGCTGTGCTGCGCCAGATTACGCACTTCTCCGGCAACGACGGCAAAGCCTCTGCCTTGTGCACCTGCGCGGGCGGATTCGACGGAGGCGTTCAGCGCCAGTATGTTGGTCTGGAACGCGATGCCGTCAATGACGCTGAGGATGTCATTGATGCGCTTGGCGCTGGTGGCGATCTCCTGCATTTTTTCAATCACGTAACAGACGGATTCGTTGCTGCGGCTGCTGGTATTCGAGACGTTATTAGCGAGCTGATGGGCAAGCTCTGCGTGATCGGCATTGAGTTTCACCGTCGCGCTCAATTGCTCCATGCTGGCCGCCGTTTGTTCCAGTGCCGCAACGGATTCTTCGGTGCGCTGGGAAAGCTGGGCGTTTTCTTCAAACAGTTCGCGGCTACCGAGATCGATTTGCGTGCTGGCATCGCGCACCTGGCTAACCGACTCCAGCAGCGCCCCCTGCATGCGGCCTATGGCATCGTTGAGTCGACCCAACTCATTGTCTCCGCCTTGAATCAGACGACGCGTCAGATTCCCCGCGGCGACCTGCTCCAACTGCTCAATCGCATGGTCCAGCGGTTTGAGCAACATGTGCCGCAGTGCGACCCAGGCTAATGCGACCAGCGTGATAGATAACAGGCTAGCAATGGCAATCAGTAACAGCATAATGCGTTCATTACGTTCGGACTGTGCCAGACCCTGTTCGGAAAGCTGCTGAGCATACTGACGGAAGTTTTGGATCGATAAATCAAAGGCTTCACTCAACGTGCCGAGTTGTTTTTCCAGGACGTCATAATACTCATCGGTGTACTGTTTTTGCAGTGCGCTCAGCATCGGAGTCATGCCCTGCTGAAAATAGGCTTGGTAGGCTTTCAGTACTTCTTGTGCTAGCGCTTGCTGTTTCGGATCGGCCTTAGCCGATTTTATCACGCGTTCAATGTCTTCCTGTGACTGGCGGAGATGTTTCTCTACGAGCCCAGTTTCCTTGGCTCCGTCGTCCAGCAGGCCGATTTCGATTTTCCTGACGGCAAGTGTTGCTGAGGCTCGCGCGCTGAGCGTTTGATTGTAACCACTCATCAAATTACCCAGCTCAATGCCCTGAATCTGATTTTGTGCTGTCAGCGTTTCTCTGTCTTTCTTAATGGCAACCACGCCCATGCCGCTGACGATAAGCAGCAGTAAGGTGGTTAGCAGCAATAGCGTTAATAAGCCGGTACGAATAGAAATATTTTTCAACCCCATGGTGTCCTTTTCCTTACGCCGCCTTCGTGGGTGATAGCATATCGATCGTTAGATGTGGTGAGTGCAACTAAAGAGAATACGTTATCTGTGTTGCGGTGAGATAAAATTAAAAAGATATGGCTGACGTAAAAGGTTTGAGCGAGCGAGGCACAGCCAGACAACCTCTCGTAACGCAAAGGGTATAAATAATTAGCCGTAGTGTTTGTGCCTGGTTTATTATCTGTCAATAGCGTTGTTTTTTCAGGGGCGTACTCAATGCGCCCGTCAATGATACCCAGAGGTATCCGAGGTTTATGTGCAGTTAACAAGTTTTACGGATTATGGCTTGCGGGCGCTGATTTACATGGCGTCACTGCCGGGCGGGAAAATGACCAGCATTTCGGAGGTAACGGAAGTGTATGGCGTGTCTCGTAATCATATGGTCAAAATTATCAATCAACTTAGTCGTGCTGGGTTGGTGATGGCCGTGCGCGGTAAGAATGGCGGCATCCGCCTTGGAAAACCGGCAGAAACAATCCGAATTGGCGATGTCGTGCGCGAGTTGGAACCGCTCACGTTGGTCAACTGTAGCCATGAGTTTTGCCACATTACGCCAGCCTGTCGTTTGAAACAGGTGCTCCAACAGGCGGTACAAAATTTCCTGCATGAGCTAGATCAATACACGCTGGCTGATATGGTCAAAGAAAACCCGCCGCTTTATAAATTATTGTTGGTTGAATGAATTTTGTTCAGCCTCCTGCTGATGACAACGGAGGAACCGCAATGTCACAAGATCCATTCCTGGAACGAGAAGCAGAAAAATACGAATCCCCCATCCCCAGTCGTGAATATATTTTGGCGCATATCGCCAAGCGCGATACCCCGATTAGCCGGGAAGAATTAGCCGCCGACCTGCAATTAACCGGAGAAGAAGCCCTCGAAGCGCTGCGCCGCCGCCTGCGTGCGATGGAGCGTGACGGCCAGCTTATTTTTACCCGCCGCCAGTGCTATGCGTTGCCGGAGAAGCTTGATTTGCTACGTGGCACGGTCATTGGTCACCGCGATGGTTTCGGCTTCCTGCGTGTGGAAGGCCGCAAAGACGATCTTTATCTGTCTGCTGAAGAGATGAAACGGGCGATTCACGGTGATGTTGTGCTGGCACAACCGCTGGGTGCGGATCGTAAAGGTCGTCGCGAAGGGCGCATTGTGCGCGTGCTTGAACCACGTACCGGACAAATTGTCGGCCGCTATTTTGTCGATGCCGGTGTTGGGTTCGTGGTACCGGATGATAGCCGCCTGAGCTTTGATATCCTGATCCCGAAAGAAGAAATTAACGGCGCTCGCATGGGCTTCGTCGTCGTGGTTGAACTGACGCAACGCGCAACGCGCCGCACGAAAGCGGTCGGTAAGATCGTCGAGATCCTCGGCGATAACATGGGCACCGGGCTGGCGGTAGATATCGCGCTGCGTACCCACGATATTCCGCACACCTGGCCATCTCAAGTGGAAGATCAGGTGAAGGATCTTTCCGAAGAAGTACCGGAGGCCGCGAAAAAAGGCCGTGTGGATCTGCGTAAGCTGCCGCTGGTCACGATTGATGGCGAAGATGCCCGCGATTTCGATGACGCCGTGTACTGTGAGCCGAAGCGTGGCGGCGGCTGGCGTTTGTGGGTTGCGATTGCGGACGTGAGCTATTACGTTCGGCCGAATACGGCGCTTGACCATGAAGCGCGAGCGCGTGGCACGTCGGTGTACTTCCCGTCGCAGGTGGTACCGATGCTGCCGGAAGTGCTGTCGAACGGGCTGTGTTCACTCAACCCGCAGGTCGATCGCCTGTGTATGGTCTGTGAAATGACCGTATCGTCACAGGGTAAGCTGTCGTCTTACAAGTTTTATGAAGCGGTGATGAGTTCACACGCACGCCTGACCTACACCAAGGTGTGGAATATTCTGCAAGGCGACGCTGAGCTGCGTGAACACTACAAGCCGCTGGTGGGCGGACTGGAAGAGCTGCACCACATGTACAAAGCGCTTGAACATGCGCGTGAAGTGCGTGGCGGCATCGCGTTTGAAACCGAAGAAGCGAAATTTATTTTCAACGCTGAACGCCGTATCGACCGTGTGGAAGCTGTGGTGCGTAACGATGCGCACAAGCTGATTGAAGAGTGCATGATTCTGGCGAATATCTCCGCTGCGAAATTTGTGGAGAAGAACGAAGAGCCTGCGCTGTTCCGCGTACACGATCAACCGAGCGAAGACCATGTATTAGCTCTGCGCAGCGTGCTGGGCGAGCTGGGTCTGACGCTGAAAGGCGGAATGAAGCCGCAGCCGAAAGACTACGCCGAATTGATGAATGAGCTGGCGGAACGTCCCGATCGGGAAATGTTGCAAACCATGCTGTTGCGTTCAATGAAACAGGCGATTTATGACCCGGAAAACCGGGGACACTTCGGACTGGCATTAACGTCTTACGGTCATTTCACGTCGCCAATTCGTCGTTATCCAGATCTGTCGCTGCACCGTGCCATTAAGTATCTGTTGAGCGATCGTCATGAGCGCTGGACGTCAACGGGCGGCTGGCATAGCGATATTAACGAGATGCTACAGCTGGGCATGCACTGCTCGATGACGGAGCGCCGTGCTGATGAAGCTACCCGTGATGTCGCGGATTGGCTGAAATGTGACTTTATGCAGGATCACGTTGGCGAAGTCTTTACGGGGATTATCGCCAGTGTGACCGGTTTTGGTTTCTTCGTGCGCCTGAAAGATCTGTTTATCGATGGGCTGGTACACGTTTCTACGCTGGATAATGACTACTACCGCTACGATAATATCGGTCAGCGACTGATCGGCGAATCGCGTGGGCAGGTCTATCGTCTGGGTGATGAAGTGGAAATCCGTGTTGAAGCCGTGCATATGGATGAACGCAACATTGATTTTGCGTTGATTTCCAGTACTCGCAAGGTTCGCGGTGAAGGTAAAACGGCGCGCGACCGTACGAAGAAACCGGAGTCGCGTGAGGCTAAGCCAAGCCGACGCCGTCGTAGCCCAAGCAAAGCCAAAGCTGCCGCAAACTTTGAGCCGGATGCCGCATTCCGCAAAGAAGGCGATCGCAACGCGGCGTCGGATAAACCAAAAGTGAAGCCGAAAAAGAACCACGATAAAGCGAAAAAGAACGCAGAAAAAACGCGTAAAATCGCCGCCGCAACCAAGGCTAAGCGTGCGAAGAAAAAGTCTGCTGAGTAAGGTTAGTTAACCTGCTTCCTCCTCGATCAGAGGAGGAGTAGGGTAGCCTCTATCTCTAATGAACAGGTTCTGCCTGTTATGGTTAATTTGAAGAGTATTAATGAGCGAAATTATTTACGGTATCCACGCGGTTAAGGCACTGCTTGAGCGCGATCCACAGCGTTTTCTGGAAGTCTTTGTTCTGAAAGGGCGCGACGATCGTCGCCTTCAGCCCGTTATTGCCGAGCTGGAGGCGCAGGGCATCGTCATTCAAGTGGCGAGTCGTCAATGGCTGGATAAGCAGGCGGAAGACGCGGTGCATCAGGGGATCGTAGCGAAAGTCAAAGAAGGGCGGAAATACCAGGAGAACGATCTGCCAGCGATGTTAGATAATTTGGATACGCCTTTCCTGCTGATATTGGATGGCGTGACCGACCCGCATAATCTGGGTGCTTGCCTGCGTAATGCGGATGGCGCTGGCGTACATGCGGTGATTGTGCCCCGCGATCGTTCTGCGCAGTTGAATGCGACGGTGAAGAAGGTGGCCTGTGGCGCGGCGGAAACCGTACCGGTTATCAGCGTGACCAATCTGGCCCGTACGATGCGCCTGTTGCAAGAGCGTAATATCTGGATCGTCGGCACGGCAGGTGAAGCGGATCATACGCTGTACCAAAGTAAACTGACTGGGCCGTTGGCGCTGGTGATGGGCGCGGAAGGGGAAGGCATGCGTCGCCTGACCCGCGAGCACTGTGACGAATTAATCAGCATTCCGATGGCGGGCAGCGTGACTTCATTGAATGTGTCTGTTGCTACTGGCGTGTGTTTGTTTGAAGCCGTTCGCCAGCGAGTATAATTAGCGTTGCGAACGATAGCAGAGAGGTGCCCTAGGGCACCTCTCTGTCATTGGGATTACGCAGCGGAGTTTGCCAGTCTGCGAATCTCTTGTTGCGAAGGTTGTAAAAGTCGGAAAACGGAAACCGCATCAGAAAGTATGAGCGCCTGTTGTTCCAGTGAGTGAGCGGCCGAAGAGGATTGCTCCACCAGCACGGTGTTTTGCTGCGTGTTCTGATCCATTTCTATGATGGCCTGACCGACCTGAGAAATACCGCGATGTTGCTCGTCCGAGGCGGTAGTAATGTCTTTCATTATGGCGTGGACCTGCGTCACGGACTGTACAATCCCCTCCATGGTTTTCCCTGCGCCGTTAACCAGCGCGGCACCGTTATTAATCTGCGAAACCGACTCGCCAATCAGCGTATCGATCTCTTTGGCTGCCTGCGCGCTGCGCTGTGCCAGATTACGCACCTCACTGGCGACGACGGCGAAACCGCGTCCTTGCTCACCCGCTCGTGCCGCTTCTACTGCAGCATTGAGCGCCAGAATATTGGTTTGAAACGCGATGCTGTTAATCATTGAGGTAATTTCAGCGATACGGTGGGAGCTTTGCGCGATGCCGTGCATGGTATTAACCGCTTTAGAAACCTGCTCACCCCCCTGGTTCGCGGTATCAGAAGCATTCATGACCAACCGGTTGGCTTGATGAGCGTTATCGGCATTCTGTTTCACCGTTGACGTCAACTGCTCCATGCTAGCCGCCGTTTCTTCGAGTGCGGCGGCTTGTTGCGTGGTGCGAGAGGAGAGATCGGTGTTACCCGCGGTAATTTCCCCCGCGGCGTAGGAAATCTGATTTGCACTGAGGCGGATTTTATCAATCATGCTGTGCAGATTGTTATTCATCTGCCCCATGGCTGAAATCAGCTGACCTAATTCATCACGGCGTTCATTGTGAAGCTGCATGGTGAGATCGCCTCCCGCAATGGCGCGAGTGGCGTGTAACGCCTGGTGCAATGGGCGTACTATCTGCCGTGATATAACAATCGCGGTCGTCAGGCCGAGTATGATGGCGATCAGCGTAATCACACCCAACTGGATATCGCTATTAATGACGTTGCGGCCAGCGCGGCTCTCTTCCGTGAAGTAAAGCTTATTGATATTTTCCTGCAACAGCGCCATCTGATCGTTCAATTCGCTGAGCGTCTGCTGGCTGACATTCGGTCCCATGACTCGCTGGCGTTGGGTCAGGTAGGCATTGAGTGACGCGCTGATATCCTGAATGGCGTTTTTATCTTCCGCTGGCCAGTGTCTCGTATCAATTTCCTTCAGCAGCGCGGAAAGCTCTTCGCTGATGTTACCGATAGCGCTGTCATGCTGCTCCAGATACTGTGCTTTACGCTCCAGCGCATAGCCAAAGTTGCCTTCTCGGGCGACAACGGTCTTGTCATAAATGGCGCCAAGGCGGCTGATGCGCTTTAACGATTGGTCGCTATTGTGTAATCCATAAAAGCCGACCATGGAGAGAATCACTCCCATGATGAGCAATAAACCAAACCCTACCAATAACTTTCGTGTTACAGACAGGTTCTGAAATGACATCCAGCGCAGCATAAACTTCTTCCTTTCATTCATTAATTATTTACCGTTATCGCAGGCCAATAACGGATTAGTTGTCGTTATGTGTTTGCATAAAAAAGGCAGGTGATGCGTGTGAAACAGGCTCCTATCTAACTGATAAAAAATGCCTTATCTGTTATCGGCATTTCAGGTGCAATGATTATCCGTTTTCTCAAAAATGTGAGGATACTCGTGCGGATATGATGGAGAAGGGGATAAAGCGCCACGCTGGGGATTCCTGCATTGCTTATCACGTAAAGTCATGTATAAACGCTTTTCTATGCAAGAATCATCTATACCCGTCATACTTCAAATTGCTTGTGCGTTGGCAATACTCGGCTCATCTCTGAGCCTCGCCCTGAAGGGCCGCCGCAAGCGGCGTTCAAATTGGCTAAGCCAATTTGTCCTTACTTACCCCAGTCACTTACCTGAGTAAGCTCCCGGGGATTCGCGCGGTTGCCGCGTTACAAGGCTATAAATGAGCCTAGCCCTAAAGGGCCAACGCTCTGCGTTGTTCAAAACGATAACGTTTTGTCACGCAACTCGAATTATTTAGGGTATATAATTCTCCATTCTTCCCCTTACCTGTTGCTGACGCGCCAACGTGTCTCATTTGAAAGGAATATTGCTATGCCTATTGTTACGTCGTTACTCGCTTTCGCGTCCTATTTCTTTATCGGGTTTGCCATGGTGCTGGCCTTTTTGTTTATCTACACCCGTATCACGCCGCATGATGAGTGGGCGCTGATTAAAGAGAACAACGGTACGGCAGCGATTGGATTTGGTGGGGCGTTGATTGGCTATGTGATCCCGCTTTCCAGCGCGGCGATTAATTCGGTGAGTCTGGTGGATTACATCACTTGGGGCGTGGTCGCGCTGGTGGTGCAATTACTGATTTATTTCGCCGTGCGTCTGTATATGCCGCGTCTCAGCCAGCATATCCAGAATAACGATATTGCGTCTGGCGCTTTCCTTTGTGCCGCTTCGCTCAGCGGTGGGCTCCTGAATGCGGCGTGTATGTCGTATTAATCTATTTCTGCATGATGATACCGGGAGTCTTCCCGGTATTTTTTACAGCATGTCTCGACGATTCAGCGATACAGCACGGCGCGTACAGACCACAGACCGGGGAGCGTGGCGGCCTCGGATTTCAGTACAATCACATAATAATGTGCACCGGAGGCATCGGCTTTTTGCTGAATGGCACGATCGGCATCGTCTGCGTTCCCACGTACGGTTGCGGAGATCGTCCCCACTTTTTCTAACTGGCTGGTTTGCGCGTAGCGAATTTCGAGTGCTTTCTCTGCAGGCGGTGGTGCTGCGACGGGCTTCCCTTGTATGAGCTGACAGCCGGACAGTACCAGTATTAAGGGTAAGAAAAGTATCCGTACGATGTTCATCGTTTCAGCCTGACAGGAATAGATAGCGGGAGTGTAGCGCTATCATTGGGCTGATGGCACTCTCTTTAGTAAGGGGGAAAATAACGAGCGGGCAATGAGATGCCCGCTGTTAGCTGAGGTTAGCGCGAGGTGACCAGCGTAAAATCTTCGCCCTTGAAGACTTTTACCGGATTGCCGCGTTCTATCTGATGGTGGAACAGACGCCGCTGTGCCCGTAGTTCGGCGTGCTGCTGTTGCTGTAACGCTTCCAGACGATAGGCGATGAGATAACAGGCCAGACGCTTATTCGCGTGCTGGCTGCGTTCACTCTGCACCTTCACCATGATACCGCTGGCGACATGAGTGGCGCGGACGGCAGACTCGGTTTTATTCACATGCTGTCCGCCGGGGCCGGAGGATTTGGTGGTTTCAAAACGAATCTCGTCATCGGCAAACGCCTGTTCCTGATGAAAACGTGCGACGCCGATAAACCAGTTCTTACGTCCGCCACCTTTGCGCCAAGGGCTATTGCACGTCCACTGAAGCGTACCGCACCAGCTGTCAGCTAGTGGTTCTGCCTGCTCACCGTTTAACAGAACCAGTGCGGAACGTAACGTGCCGGAACGTTTCCCAGCTTCGGTTTCGATGATTTCGCACTCGATGCCTTGCTGCGCGGGATCTCGCGTCAGAGCGTGCAGCGCTTTTGCCGTTGCCAGCATGCATTCGTCCGGTCCCTGCGCGGCGGAAAGTTGAAGCAATATCATTTATCCTCCCCGCGCGTTTTGTAGGTGAGTACCGGTTTCAGGCGAGCAATCAGCGTGATTAACCCCGCCTGCTGCATCGCACCGATCACGCTGTCTATCGGTTTGTAGGCTTCTGGTGCTTCCTGAAAAATCAGCTGCCTGTCCTGACAAATCACACGGCTACCGAAACGCGTACGCGCCAGTTGTTGGACGCTATAACGTGAAGACAGTCGATCTTTACACTCCGTACGCATCCACTTTCTGCCTGCTCCATGTGCCAGTGAATAGAGGCTGTCTGCGTGGGGAATGGGTTGCACAATATAGCTGTAGTCGCCGCGTGAACCGGGAATGATAACTGGGCCGCAGTCGGCGGGTGTCGCGCCTTTGCGGTGCAGCCAGCCGGAAATGCCTTCAATCGTGGCCGATGTCACCAGATTATGGTTCACGTCCAGTGCAGCATCACCTTCCGTATGCCAACGTTCCAGCATCCGCTGTGCGATCAGTCGTCGATTGTGGGTGGCAAACGTCAGCGCAAACTGATGCTGTTCCAGATAGGCTTCAGCGGCTGGCGTGTTGGCCTCAATACCCTGATGACCGAATTCCCGCACGTGGGCTTCCAGTATGGTTTGCCCTAATCCGCGTGAGCCGCTATGCACGAGCAACAGCAGCTGTTTAGGATCAATGTGCAGAGCGTGTAGCGTATCTGGCTGATAAATTTCATCAAGCTGCTGTAATTCTGCAAAGTGGTTGCCGCCGCCGATGGTGCCCAGCGAATAGCGGAAATCCGCCAGTGCAGGTGGAATATCGATATCGTCTTCCAGTGGCCCATCGATATTGCCAAGCCGTTTTTCCAGCTTATCCAGTGAAATTTTGTTGGCATTCAGGCCAGTGCGCCATAGCGCCATGCCACAGCCGATATCGTTTCCGACGAGTGCCGGATAGAAGCGATCTTGTGAAAAAAACGCGGCACCGATGGGGTAACCACGGCCCGGATGCAAATCTGGCATACCGGCCACGCGTACCATATCGGGAAGTTGTGATGTAATTTGAAGCTGTTGGATTGCTTTATCTTCAATCCAGGTATTTTCCGTCGCGATCACACTGACGCGCGCCGAAATAGAGCGAATAGCATTGCCCATAGATCATCCTGCTGATCAATTTAAAAATAGGGTAAGGCAGGCTACAGCTGGGGGGGATAACGCAAAGCGGAAAAGAATGCGGAATTAGTCCCGAGATGTCCTGCAAAGAATCAGAGTAGTTGTCGTCATGATGTCGTCTCCTTTGTCAGTGGGGGAATAGTGAAAAATCGTCGGCATAATACTCAAGTGGTGGCCATCGTGCAATACCGGCAACACGATGGCTACTGTGTGGATGTTAAATACGGAAGACGCTGACCAGCTCGCTGAGATGGTGGCCTTTCTGGCGCAGACTCTGCGCGGTATCTTCCGAATTGTTGACCAGAATGGCGTTTTCCTGCGTTGCCTGACCAATCTGTACAATTGCGATGTTTACCTGGCTGATCCCGGCGGACTGCTCGCGTGAGGCGATATCGATATCGTTCACGATCGTGCTGACCTGCAGGATGCGGTTACGTAAGTCGTCCATTACCGCCTGCGTTTTTTCTGAGAAATGATAGCCCGCTTCGATCTTTTCTAGCGATTCATCAATCAAGGTTTCGATCTCTTTCACCGCGGTAGAACTACGCTGTGCCAGCGCGCGTACTTCAGCCGCAACGACGGCGAAGCCCCTGCCGTGTTCGCCCGCACGAGCAGCTTCTACCGCAGCATTGAGTGCCAGAATATTGGTCTGGAAAGCGATAGATTCGATCACCGTTGTGATATCGGCAATTCGCTGCGATGAGTTTTTAATGTCGCTCATCGTAGAGACCGAATCGGTGACGGTCTGGCTGCCGTTTCGTGCTGCGGCTGCGCTTTGCTCCGCCAGATCTTTGGCAGCAGAGACGTTATCGGCGTTCTGCTTCACGCTGGCGGAGAGTTGCTCCATGCTGGCAGACGTTTCTTCGACGCTACTGGCCTGACGGGCAATCTGCTCGCTGATATTTTCACTATCAGCAGCCAGCGCATCGGTGCTGGCACTGATTTCCTCAGATGAACTTCTTACCTGCGACACAATAGTCGTTAGCCCCTGTCCGATGCCGTTAATCGCATCGATCAGGCGGCCCACTTCATCGCCACGGTTGCTGGAAAGCGTGGCCGTCAGGTTACCAGCAGAGAATTGTTCTGCCACTTTGACGATTTCAACCAGCGGTTGGCTCAGCCATTTACGCGTCAGCACGACAAAGAATGCCGCGAAGAGCAGAACCAGAATAATGCCACCGCCCAAAAACAGGTTGCGGGTGCGGTTAACCTCCGCCATCAGACTTTCCTTACTGATGGTTCCCGCCACAATCCAGTTCCACTGTGGAATACTGCGGTACACCATGATCCGGGTTTTTTCTTCGCCCGTCATCGTGTTGTTGTCGTATTCGATCGTGCCATTACCGGTTGCCAGCACTTTCTCTAACGCACCTTCTGACCAGTCAGGGCGTTGGTTGGCATTGCTTTGGTGGTAAAGATAGTTACCTGCATCCTTTCCTTTTTTCGTGCTAAGTACAAAGAAATGGCCTGTCTCACCCATTTTCTTGTTCAGAATGGTCTGTTGCATCTCGGTAAATTGCTTCGTGATGTCGACGCCGACGAACAGAATACCGATAACCTTGTTTTCACTATCGCGTATCGGTTGATACTGGGTGATGTACTGTTTGCCGAACAGTGTTGCTAACCCACTGTAGGTTTCACCTTTCATCACCGGTGCATACGCTGGGCTTTCACGATCGAGTTTGGTTCCCATCGCGCGCGATCCATCTTCTTTTTTCAGTGACGTGGTGATGCGCGTAAAATCTTCCCCATCGCGGACAAAAATCGTTGAGATTGCGTGGGTACGGCTCAGAAAGTCGTCCGTCACGTCGGTGTTGAGGTTCAATACCGTATCGCCAGCTTTTAGTGTCGGCTGAGGTGTGCTGCCGAAAGGGGTACGGTTTACGGTATCTAGTGAAAACCGCGTCGGAAGAAAGCTCGCTAGCAGCCGCGTATAGTTACTGACCTCGGCTTGTAGGCTGGTATCGTACATGTTGATCATGTCGGTGACTCCATTCACCTGGCTCTGCATGTCGTTGAGGGTTAACGATTTCAACTGATCGCCTGCGGAGCGAGTAAGGGTGAGAGTGAAGGCAATGAACAATATCGCCACGCTCAGGGAGGCGATAATTGATAACTTGATACCCAAACCCCAGTGTTTAAAGGAAAGTCCCAACATATGTGTGTCTCTTTATAATAAAAAGGTTATTTTTTAGTCTTGCTTCACATGCTTTAACGGCAGTAGATGAAAAAAAATTAATCACGGAGTGTAAACATTCATTTCTATTATTGATCTAGATCAATGTGATTTTTTTATTTACATAAATATGTCGATTAAATCAGCATGAAATTAATGACGTCACTGGGATAAGGGATGGCAGCGAGTGGGTTTATCGTAAAAGGTCGTGACCCGGTCGCTAAATACGATTTCGCTACATAAAAACGTGCTGACAGAACTTTAAACGAGGGAAATATGGTCGAAATGTCACTGGATAAACTCGGCAGCGGTATCGAAGCGATTCACGCGGTGCCTTTGGGAAGAAGGGAGCAGCCTTTACCGACGATTTTTTTCTACCATGGTTACGCGTCGTCAAAAGAAGTGTACTCGTATTTTGGCTACGCGCTGGCTCAGGCTGGGTTCCGGGTGATTTTGACCGATGCGGCAATGCATGGTGCCCGATATGATGGTGATGAAGCGCATCGGTTGTGTCATTTCTGGGACATTCTGCAAGCGAATATTGAAGAACTTCCCGACTATGTTGCGGAATACCGCCAACGTGGCCTGATCGACGGCGAACGGATTGGTGTTTGCGGCGCGTCGCTTGGTGGAATGAGCGCGCTCGGGTGCATGGCTCGCTATCCTTGGATTACAGCGGTGGCTGCATTTATGGGTTCCGGCTATTTCTCCACATTATCATCAACGCTATTTCCTCCAGTTCCGGCCGATCGCGAGGAAAATAAAGCGGTGTTGCAGGCGTTAGCGACCAAACTGGCTGATTATGATGTCACTACACGTCTTGATGCGCTGTCCAATCGGCCGCTGCTTGTGTGGCATGGCGAAGCGGATGATGTCGTGCCAGCGGCAGAAAGTGCACGTCTCCATCAGGCATTACAGGCACGCGATACACTCGCCAATCTGACGTATCTGACCGAGCCGGGTGTGGCGCATCGTATTACGCCGACGGCGTTACAGGCGGGTGCTGATTTCTTCCAGCGGACGCTGTAATCCCACGTTAATTCTGCAAATATCACAGCGTAGAAAACTCCTGTGTTTCTTCCTTGTGTTCTTTAATGTCGGGCACTATACTTACGCGTCATTTTTTCAGCCGCACACATACACGTTCCTTGCCTCCACGGGCCGCGGTTGACCCAGACAGGAGGCTGAATAATCCGTAAGGAGCAATTCGATGCGTCATTACGAAATCGTATTTATGGTTCATCCTGACCAGAGCGAACAGGTTCCGGGCATGATCGAGCGCTACACTGCTACCATCACTGGTGCGCAGGGCACGATCCACCGTCTGGAAGACTGGGGCCGCCGTCAGCTGGCTTACCCGATCAACAAACTGCACAAAGCTCACTACGTTCTGCTGAACGTTGAAGCGCCGCAGGAAGCGATCGATGAGCTGGAAACAAACTTCCGCTTTAACGATGCCGTTATCCGCAGCATGGTTATGCGCGTTAAGCACGCGGTAACTGAAGCATCTCCAATGGTGAAAGCGAAAGACGAACGCCGTGAGCGTCGTGAAGATTTCGCTGAAGCTGGCGATGATGTGGATGCAGGGGATTCTGAAGAGTAATTGTTGTGGTGACGGTGAATCGTCTGGTGTTGTCCGGCACAGTGTGCAAGACACCTATTCGTAAAGTCAGTCCGTCAGGTATTCCTCACTGTCAGTTTGTGCTTGAGCACCGCTCGACACAGGAGGAAGCCGGATTAAGTCGGCAAGCATGGTGTCGTATGCCCGTGATTGTCAGCGGACTCTCGTCACAAGCAGTTACCCACAGTATAACGGTCGGCACGCAACTTACCGTGCACGGATTCATTAGCTGCCATCAAGGGCGCAATGGTCTGAGCAAGATAGTGTTACATGCCGAGCAGATTGAATTGATAGATTCTGGAGACTAGCCACATGGCACGTTATTTCCGTCGTCGCAAATTCTGCCGTTTCACCGCGGAAGGCGTTGTAGAGATTGATTATAAAGATATCGCTACGCTGAAAAATTATATCACTGAAAGCGGCAAGATTGTTCCGAGCCGTATCACCGGTACTCGTGCAAAATACCAGCGTCAGCTGGCCCGCGCTATCAAGCGTGCGCGTTACTTGTCTTTGTTGCCGTACACTGACCGTCATCAGTAATCGGCCACTGTCCATTAACGAGACTTTGAGAGGATAAAGTAATGCAAGTTATTCTGCTTGATAAAGTAGCAAACCTGGGCAGCCTGGGTGATCAGGTAAACGTTAAAGCGGGCTATGCTCGTAACTTCTTGGTTCCGCAGGGCAAAGCTGTGCCGGCAACTAAGAAAAACGTTGAGTTCTTCGAAGCACGCCGTGCTGAACTGGAAGCCAAACTGGCTGACGTTCTGACCGCTGCTGAAGCTCGCGCCACCAAGATCAAAGAACTGGCTAGCGTTACCATCGCGTCTAAAGCAGGCGACGAAGGTAAACTGTTCGGTTCCATCGGTACTCGCGATATCGCTGATGCGGTAACGGCTGCCGGTGTTGACATTGCTAAGAGCGAAGTTCGTTTGCCGAACGGCGTTCTGCGTACTGTAGGTGAGCACGTAGTAAGCTTCCAGGTACACAGCGATGTATTTGCTGAGCTGAATGTAGTTGTTGTTGCTGAAGCGTAATTCACGTTTATCGTTGAATTAACACTTTAGTTAACATGTGAAACGCTGGCCTTGTGCCAGCGTTTTGCATTTTAGGGATACGGAAATGACCTATCATTACCTTATTACCCTAAAAAGGAGGCCATATGTCCGACTTGATTCACCTCACCCGCGTGTATGACGCGCAGGCTCCTTTCTCTTCCCACACTTTTCTTATTGACCGCCTGTGGCCGCGTGGCATCAGTAAAGCACGTCTGGAGGGCGTTGAGTGGTTTAAAGATGTCGCGCCGAGTAGCGAGCTGCGGAAATGGTTCCACGCCGAGCCTGAACGCTGGGCGGAATTTGCGGACTATTATCGAAATGAGTTGGCGCAGAGTAATGCGCGCATCAGGCTACTGGAACTACTTGAGCAGAAGAAGACAATCACGCTGCTTTATGGCAGTAAAGACGCGCAGCACAACCATGCTATTGTCCTGCGCGATTTCCTATTGGAGCGGCTGACCCGTTAGCGTGTGCGGGTGAACGCGCCGTCTGCACCGCGGGTGAACCGAATCGTCTGGTTTGCCGTGGTTTCGATTTCCAGCTCTGCAACCATTCCTTGTGCATTCAACTGCAATTTAACTCCCTGACCTGCTCGTAAATTGCTGAGCGGTTTATCTCTGCCTTCCACCTGTGCCATAGCGAACACATCGCTAACGGGCAGATTGTTATCGCGAAAGAGCTGGGCCAGCGTTTGCCCCGAGGCGATCTCATACTGTCGCCATGGCGCCGATGACTGAGTTGGCGGCGGCGCAGCGGCAGGCTGCTGTTGTTGTGTTGAAGGCTGGCTTTCAATAATCACGGCCTGCATCGCCGCCTGATTATCTGCCTGGGTAAGAGGAACGGGCATGGTAAGGACAGGCTGCGGATGTTGCGCGCTGTAAGGCCAGAGCAACACGATCAGCAGTACTGCGATGGCGATTAAAATCCAGCGACGATGGAGGAGCGGCAACGGTTCCATCCAGTGATAGCCGTCAGGTAAATGCCAGACTTTTCGCAGCGAGACACTAATACGCTCACGCAGAGAAGGGGGAGATAGACGCTCCTGCTCTTCGTGCTGCTCGTCGTTTTCTACGGCTACAGCATTTGAGGGCTGACGCTGGATAATTCGCTGACAGAAGCGTACTAGCGTTTGATAATCCCAGGTGGTTTTCCGCTTCCTGGGCGCAATTCTGCCCATGGTGACCTCTCTTACTACAATTCAGAATAAAAACATCAGTATAAAAACATCAGTATAAAAAACAGTGCCAGTGTAAAAACCGCATCAGATAAAAATGATGTGATTAACTACGTTATGCCAAACCAAGCTATACCAGTAGCAAGGCGGCGTCGGCATAAAAACAGTATCAGGATGATAACGCAATCCAGTATACCGATAATCTGCATGAGCTGACCAGTTAACGCGTTGATGATTAAGGCGAGCCGTGCGCCAGAAACATCAGAACTACCAGTATAGGCCAGCTTCCCGTAATGGTTTGGCTGGTGTGCGGTTAACGTGATTACCTGCACACAGGATTTTACCCTAATCCCCGTCGCTGTTATGCTGCGCTTTCAGTTTTTTACAGATTAAAAGGAACATCCATGACAACTCCTTCTTTTGATAGCGTCGAAGCGCAGGCAAGTTACGGCATCGGCTTACAAGTTGGTCAACAGTTACAGGAATCAGGGCTTGAAGGTCTGATCCCAGAAGCGCTGCTTGCTGGTCTACGCGATGCGTTGGAAGGTAATGCGCCAGCGGTGCCTGTGGATGTGGTTCATCGTGCGTTGCGTGAAATTCATGAGCGTGCTGATGCGGTACGTCGCGATCGTCAGCAAGAGTTGGCGGTAGAAGGCCAACAGTTCCTGGCTGAGAACGCACAAAAAGAAGGTGTGAACAGCACGGAGTCTGGTCTGCAATTCCGCGTGTTGACACAGGGTGAAGGTACAATTCCGGCTCGTCAGGATCGTGTGCGTGTGCATTACACGGGTCGCCTGACTGACGGCAGCGTGTTCGACAGCTCTGTCGAGCGTGGTCAACCTGCTGAATTCCCTGTCAGCGGCGTGATTCCGGGCTGGATTGAGGCGCTGACGCTGATGCCAGTTGGTTCCAAGTGGGAACTCTATATTCCGCATAATCTGGCGTATGGCGAACGTGGCGCGGGTGCTTCTATTCCGCCATTCAGCGCTCTGATTTTTGAAGTGGAACTGCTGGAAATTCTGTAAGTTTCAGACAAAACAAAGGCGCTCATTGAGCGCCTTTGTTGTTTTTACTGAATGGTTTTTTACTGACTTTCTTATTTTATTGAAACGACATTACTCACCGCGCAGTGCGCGTGGGAACAGCAAATTGTTTTCCAAATGGATGTGTTCCATCAGGTCGGTAATGAACTCGTTGATACCGGAGTACAGCGCACGCCAGGTGTTGCAGGCACCTTCAGGCGGTATGACGCCGTTGGTCAGCTCTTTAACCACTTCCACATCACGCCCGGCGTCATCGTGCTCATGCTCCATCACTGAAATCGGTGCGGCAGCATTCGCACCCATTCCCTGACTGATCATTGGGAAGAGGATACGTTCTTCTTTCATCATGTGCTGAGACAGCTCGTTATAGATCGCGGTCAGTTGGTTTGCGAGGCCGTGCGGACAGTCTGCTTTATCGTGATGCACGCGCTCGACTTTTTCTGCCATCAGAATCAGTTCCGGCAGTTGTTCACGGTGGCGGTCATGAAAACGGGGGATGATGTACGCGATAATGTCAGCCAGCGGTGCTTCACGCCAGTCTCGTGCATCAGAAGGCTGTGCAGCCAGTTTTTCTAACTGTGCTTCCAACTCATCGATATTGAGATCTTTTTTGCCAGCAGCGCGGCTTAGCGTTTGTTTTCCGCCGCAGCAGAAATCCAGATTGAGTTCACGAAAGAGTTTGGTGGCGCGCGGAATAGCGATAGCCAACTCACCCAGGGATTGATCGCGGTATGCCATGATGATGCCTCTCAACGAATGCAATTTATAAAGTGCATTTTAAATGCATCTTTTGGCGTTGAATATACCGCTTACGAGGTAGGCGGTAAAAGGCATGCTGAATTACTGCACGGTATTGCGAGTCTCAAGTGATTGGGTGATGGTCTGTAAGAGCGCTGGAATATCCATTCTCGGCAATACCACCTCAATGAGCGACAAGCGAGATTCCGCATTCACTTGCTCAAGTACCTGTGCGAGCGCGACGGGTGAACGCACCTGTTCGCAGAGTATCTCGTTTTCATTCGCGCCCAGCGCAGCGGGAAGCTGTGTCCAGTTCCAGGCTGCAATATCGTTATAGCGTTGCTCCGGGCCGTGAATAGCGCGTTCGACGGTATAGCCTTCGTTATTCAGCACCACAATGACCATATTCAATCGATCCCGAATGATAGAACCCAGCTCCTGTACGGTGAGCTGAAGCGAACCATCGCCGATCAACAGAACCACGCGTCTTTCCGGTTCGGCAATCTGTGCGCCGAATGCGGCTGGCAAAGAATAGCCTATCGACCCCCACAGCGGTTGGACGATGAAATGACAGCCCGCTGGTAACCGGAGTGTGGCGGCACCAAAACAGGAGGTCCCTTGATCGGTCACGAGGATATCGTCAGGGCGGAGGAAGCGCTGCATCTGTTGCCAAAATTCGCGCTGGCTGAGTGCACTTCTGTGTTCCGATTGCGGTAAAGCTGGAGGCGTAATGGTGCGATAATCCCAACGGGCCGCGAGTGTCTCGGTGATTTTTTCCAGCGCGGCGATAGCGTCTGACATCGGAACGGAGGGGAAAACCTGATTCCCTACGCGAGCCAACGTTGGCTGAATATCGATATTTTTTTCGATAGCGATCTGATGGCTAAAACCGGTGGTAATCGTATCGGTATAGCGCACGCCGATGCTGATAATGACATCCGCATCTTCGATATGTGCTCGGATCGCTTCATGACTGCCGCCGCCTGAATAAGTCCCGGTAAAGCTGCGGTGCTGTTCGTTTAGCGTGCCTTTTCCCATCAGCAAAGTGGCGTGGGGAAGCGGTGTTTTATCAAGCCAACGTTGGATTTGTCCCGCGACGTTAAAGCGTTGAGCCAGAAAGTCTGCCAGCAACGAGACTGATTTTGCCTTGCTCAGCATATCGGTGGCTGCGGCGGTAAAGGCGTTTAGCGAATCATCAGAGCGTAATGGTTCAGGAATAACGAGCGGATAGGGCCGTGCGCTGACAGGTGCCGCTGCCACGTCGACTGGCAGAAACAGGTATACCGGTTTCTGCTGAGCGAGGGCTTCACCAATCACTCTGTCGATCTCTGCGGTTGCGTTCTCAACGGTGAGGCTGGCTTGGGCAACGGTGACTTCTGCCGCCATACGGGAAAAGTGGCTAAAATCACCGTCTCCTAATGTGTGATGGAGCAATTCACCATTACGCTGTGAAGCGAGGCAGGGCGCGGCGGCAATATGAATGACAGGTAGGTATTCTGCGTAGCTACCTGCAATGCCATTAATCGCGCTGAGTTCACCGACACCGAAGGTGGTGAGCAGCGCCGCTGCCGGGCGACATCGCGCATAGCCATCGGCAGCGTAAGACGCGTTTAACTCGTTCGCGCAGCCTACCCAGGTAATATCTGGGTTTCTGATGACATGATCGAGAAAATGCAGGTTGTAATCACCCGGTACGCCGAAGAGATGCTGAATACCGATCTGTGTCAGGCGATCCAGTAAATAATCACCTACCGTATAGTGTTCGCTCATGGCTATTCCCTCTGTGCATGATGGATATTCTGATATTAAGTATTAGCGCTAAGGTGAATATTTCTAATATTTATTCCCTATGGTTAATCCTTAAATCTGCATGTATTCGTACTTATGGGGGCTTTTGGGTATTAAATTTATTAATGAATAAATAGGGTGCTGATGAATAGCGTGCATTAGCGTTAGCGAAACGTTAAGAACGGTAAAATCAGGAAAATGCGTATTTATCTGATAGTGGAGTAGGGGAATTCCCCGTATATCTTTGCCAGGCCGCAGTCGCGGTGAGCAAGGAGTTACCCTATGTTTAAGCCACTCGTCATCAGTGCCCTGTTTGTGGGAATGTTTGCGGTTATGCCAGCGCCAGAGGCGAAGGGTGCCAGCATCGATCTGATGCCCGGCGTTACGTTGAATATCGGCGAGCGTGACAGACGAGGTAATTACTGGGATGGCTACGACTGGCGCAGTGAGCGCTGGTGGCAGGAGCACCGGGGTTACAATCGTGGTGAACGTAATCGTCACGGTTACTATTGGGATGGCTGGCGCTGGCGTGATGCCCGCTGGTGGCGTGAGAGCCAGCGTGATAGACGCGATTATGAAAATCGTCGTTTTGCTCTGCCGCGCTATGTTGAGGAACGCGGCCCGCGTCGAGGCGATTGGGACGGACGTGGACATGAGCGAGGAAATGGCTACTACCGCAATGGGCGAGGGTCGTTCCGCGACTAGTTAGATAAAAAAAGCGCCGCGAAAGAGCGGCGCTTGTCGATCGAGAAATGATGTGTAGTCTGTTTTTTTTTGACTAGTTTGCCAGTTTCGCAGCGATATCAGCGATGCGCTGGCCATACAGCTTACCGGTCGCCAGATCGCCAGCGACCACTTCATCTGCGCTAGCGTCGGAAGGTGTCTGCGCCAGCAGGCCTACTGAGCCACCCAGGTTATTCAGATCATCGCGTTTCGCCGCTTTGGCGTTGGATGGCAACTGGTTCAGGCTGACCCAAATCCCACCGTGCTGTGAAGCCAGCGTTTGCAGATAAATCAGCGTGACCTGTTTGTCTCCGTTCAGGCTGGCGCTGTTAGTAAAACCGCCAAACACTTTGTTGCTCCAGGTGCGGGAGAACCAGGCTTTAGAGCTGGCATCCGCAAATTTCTTGAACTGCCAGGTTGGGCCGCCCATATAGGTTGGCGTACCGAAAATAATGGCATCGGCAGCGTTGAGTTTCTCCCACTCGGCGTCGCTGATATTCCCTTCTGCATCAATCGCGATGAGCTCGGCATTGGCACCCTCTGCGACGGCAGCAGCCAAACGTTGCGTGTGACCATAACCTGAATGATAAATAACGACTGCTTTTGACATAAAAAATCCTCGTTTTTTCTCTGTTGTATCGGTATGTAGATAACCTACTGTACACCGAGAAGAGATCACCCCTGTTTTATTACTCTGTAACAGTATGATACTGGAGTGAAAATGGAGGATATTCTGGTTTGAATAACCGATCGTTCAGGCTCCCGCCGAAGCAGGAGCCTGCGCATAATAGGCGTTAAGCGCTTATTTAGCGTGTTGCAGGTCGAGGCGGTAAACCGCAAAGCCCGTTTCATCATTACCGACGGACGTCATCGGGTACTGTGCTTTCTCTTTGATAAACGCGGTGGCTTTCTCTGACGGCGATGTTTCAAAACGGATATCCAGTGGTGTATCGCTGACGATAGGCGCCAGACGCCAGTTGTTATCCGCCTGTGGCTTCACTTCTCCCGCCTTTTGCGTTTCCGCACTGATGTAGGCCGCCAGCACGGAACGGTTTTCATCCGGCGATGCAAAGGCCACATACTTTTCACCCGTGCCGGCAAATTTCTCGCCGTAGGCGCGGTAGTTATTGGTGGCGATCAGGAAGGTTGCTTTGGGATCGATCGGCTTGCCGTTGAACGTCAGCGCTTTGATACGGTGCGATTTATCGTTGATTAACGCGCACTCGCTGTCATAGCGGGCTGGCTGCGTCACATCAATCTGATAATTCACGCCATCGATCACGTCGAAGTTATACGTGCGAAAACCGTCCCAGTTGAGCAGGGATTGCGGTTCACGCTTGCTCGTATCGATTTGTTTGAACTGGCCCGCAGAGCACTCCAGCCACTCTTGCACCTGCTGTCCGTTGACTTTCACCACCACCAGCGTATTCGGGTAGAGATACAAATCGGCGGCGTTACGGAAAGTGAGCTGGCCTTTTTCCACTTCGACATAGCTGGCCGGATCGTTTTTACGTCCACCGGCTTTAAACGGTGCGGCGGCGGAGAGCACTGGCAGATCTGCCAGATCGGGATCGCCCTGAATAAAGTGTTCTACATAGGCGCGCTGAGCATTGTTGACGATCTGTACGGTTGGATCGTCCTGAATCAGCGACAGGTAGCTGTACATGTTATCTGCGGATTTGCCGATGGGCTTGCTGACGAACTCGCGCGTGTCCTTATGCGCATCGGAAAGTACTTTCACCAGCTTGTCGTCTTCCGCAGCCAGTGATTTCTTCTGTGCTTTGTCATAGATCGGTCTGGCTTCTGCTTTCGCATTTTCCACCTTCCACGTGCCGCTGTCGTTATTCAATGTGAAATCGACGACACCGAGATGGTCACCCCACTGTCCCGGCATTACAGCTGGCACGCCGTTAAGCGTTCCCTGTTTGATATCCGCGCCTTTGATGTTGGCAAAGTCATTGCTGGGGAAAACCGCGTGAGCATGGCCAAACATGATGGCATCAACCCCAGGAATTTGGCTGAGGTAGTAAACGGAGTTTTCCGCCATGGCTTTATACGGTTCGGCGGACAGACCAGAGTGAGGGATAACAATCACCAGATCGGCACCTTGCTTACGCATTTCTGGCACCCATTTTTTGGCACTCTCCGTGATGTCTTCCACGGTGACTTTTCCTGTCAGATTGGCTTTATCCCACACCATGACCTGTGGCGGGACGAAGCCAATATAGCCGATACGCAGGGTATGCTGCTTACCATCGCGATCTTTAACTGACTTGTTCTCAATGTGGTAAGGCGTAAACAGTGGTTTACCCGTTTTGGCATCCAGCACATTGGCGTTCACATAAGGGAATTTCGCACCTGACAGCGCCTTGTGCAGATAGTCCAAGCCATAGTTGAATTCGTGGTTACCGATATTGCCGACGGAATAATCCAGCGTGTTCATCGCTTGATAAACCGGGTGTACATCGCCAGCCTTCAGCCCCTTTGCCGCCATGTAGTCGCCTAACGGGCTGCCCTGAATCAGGTCGCCATTATCTACCAGCACGCTGTTGGTCGCCTGTTCGCGCGCAGCGTGAATCAGGCTAGCGGTGCGCACCAGCCCAAATTTATCGGTTGGCGTATCCTTGTAGTAATCGAAATCCATCATATTGCTGTGCAGATCGGTGGTTTCTAATACCCGTAAATCAACGGTGGCGGCATGAACGGTCGTGGCGACCAGCGTAGCAAGCAGGCTGAGTGCCAGTGAATGCTTCATTGCGTAACTCCTTGTGCGGTGATTGTCGACGCGTGAGGCGATCGGGGTGTCTTTCATATCATGATGAAGTTAAAGTGATTATCGTCTCTAAATTCTGAGGATGACATCAGTAATGGCGATAATCGTAGATTGCCTCACAGATGTATACCCGTAATACTTCAAGCTGCATGTGCGTTGGCTGCGTTCAAATACTCGGCCCATCGTGGGCCTCGCCCTAAAGGGCCGCTGCAAGCAGCGTTCAAATCTGCTCCCGGCAGATTTGTCACCCGAATCACTTACTTGAGTAAGCTCATCGGGATGAAATGAGAGACATCCTGTCTCTCACCGAAGGCCAGCCTCTGGCTGGTCAAATTCGTTCCCGACGAATTTGTCCCTCTCTTGCCGCCTTCCTGCAACTCGAATTATTTGGGGTATATAATGAATGACAGAGATGAAGTCTGCGTTACGCGCAACCGATAACGACGAGGTAGATCATGCTAGAACCTATTTGCCAACTGGCCCGTGATGCCGGTGCTGCCATTATGCAGGTTTACGACGGGCAGCATCCCGTAGATGTCGCGCACAAGAAAGACGATTCGCCAGTGACCGCCGCCGATCTTGCGGCGCATCGGGTCATTAAGGAAGGGCTGGCGGCGGCGTTTCCTGATATTCCTTTGCTGTCAGAAGAGGATCCGCCTGAGTGGGAAATCCGTCGGCACTGGCAGCGCTATTGGCTGGTCGATCCGCTGGATGGTACTAAAGAGTTCCTCAACCGCAACGGCGAATTTACGGTCAATATTGCGCTGATCGAAAACGGCCAAGCCGTGCTGGGCGTGGTTTATGTGCCAGTCACGGGCGTGATGTATTCCGCGGCGGACGGCAAAGCCTGGAAAGAAGAGAACGGCCAGCGTCGGCAAATTTGGGTGAAGCAGGCGCATCCGCCGCTAGTGGTGGTCAGCCGCTCTCATGCTGACAGTGAACTAAAAGATTATCTTAGCCAGTTAGGTGAGCACCAGACGGTGGCGATTGGGTCATCGCTAAAATTTTGTCTGGTGGCGGAAGGTGACGCGCAGCTTTATCCACGCTTCGGGCCGACTAACATTTGGGATACGGCAGCAGGCCATGCGGTAGCGGTGGCGGCCGGGGCGCAGATTCACGATTGGCAGGGGCAGCAGCTGTCTTATACGCCGCGTGAATCCTTCCTCAACCCCGGTTTTCGCGTTTCCCTGTTCTAGCCCGTTATTTCTCTTCCAGCAACTGACGCAGCAGGGACATCACCTGCTGCACTTCTTGTCCGCTCAACGCACCGTCTTTCACGAAACGTATTTTCCCTTGTTTATCCAGCACCGCGATAGCGGAGCTTTGCGGCTGTAGCTGCCAGGCTTTGTGCACGTTGCCGTTGCTATCGACAATAAATTGTGACCACGGAAAGGCTTTCTTGTTGTCCTCAAGGCTACTACGCACAAACATGCTGGTGCCGATGATGGCATCGTCAGTATTCACGATTGTCGTCGTTTGGTAATAATCATGCGGTAGGTTAGCGGCCTTCAGCGCGGAGATGAGGGGATCGTTCATCTCTTTTGCCGAGGTGCGGCCAGCGATGTGTTGTATCACCCGTACTTTTCCGGGCAATTGCGCGCTGTTCCAGTTTTTATAACTAAACTGATTATTAAGGTACTGAAGTTCTCCTCTATCCGCGACGCCGATGGGGGGAACCGTTTGGTTGAGCACCAGCGTATGGGCTGAAGCTGGGAATGAGATAAGCCCCAGCAAGGGAGTGATAGAGAGCGCGAGCAGCAGGTGGCGTATTTTTATCATGGTATGTCCTTCAGTGTGGGGAGCCTGGTGCGATGTCTATTATGGAAAATGTCAGGCTATGGAATAAGCGTAGATTCAGGAAACTGGTCTGTCCTGCTCCGCGATAAAACGGTTTGTGCCCGAGTGCACAAAACCCTTATTTTTGAAGGTTTATACTGATGACTAGGGGTTTACTTAAACACTGTTCTGTAAAAATCTGTAAAAGCAGTTAAGAATACTGAATAGTGGGGAACTAAATGCCGTTTTACAGTACTAACTAGCAGTATCCGTTATCTCATTAGCGCTCCAAAACCTTAACCATGTTGGCGAAAGGGAGAGCGTAGAAAAATAAAACGGGAGAGTAAAACGATGAGGATCTTCGAACGTTACAATCCTTTGAAAGTCGCTAAATATGTGAAAACTCTGTTTCGCGGGCGGCTGTACATAAAAGGGGTTGGTGCTTTTGAGTTCGACTACGGCAAAATTCTATTGCCAAAGAAACAAGATAAGCAGCATCTTCTGGTGATGTCAGAAGTGAATCGCCAGGTCATCCGGCTTCAGGCTGAGATGGGATAAGTGATAAAGAAACGGCCCATAGCGGGCCGTTCTGGTTTGTTATGATGTCTTTGCCAGACTAACCGTTAATCTGTGCTATCAACCTTCGTGCTTGATGCGACAATCGGACGGTCTTCCAGACGGGTCACCAGCAACTGATCAATCTTGTAGCTGTCGATATCCACCACCTCAAACTTATAGCCTGAGAAGCGCACCGCATCGGTACGTTTCGGGATTTTCCGCAGCGTATACATCATGAATCCGCCGATGGTTTCGTAGTTGCCAGAGTGTGGGAAGTCATCAATATTCAGCGCCCGCATCACGTCTTCTATTGGCGTACCGCCTTCAACCAGCCATGAATTCTCATCACGCGCCACAATCTGCTCTTCCATTCCCTGACCGACGAGATCGCCCATCAGTGTCGTCATCACATCATTAAGGGTGATGATACCGACGATCAGTGCGTATTCGTTCAGTATGACCGCGAAATCTTCGCCCGCCGTTTTGAAACTTTCCAATGCTTCGGACAGTGTCAGCGTATCCGGTACGATCAGCGCCTGGCGAATCTGTACGCCGCTGCTCAACGTCAGGCTCTGGTTTCCCAGCACCCGAATCAGCAGGTCTTTGGAGTCCACATAGCCGACGATCTGATCAATTGTGCCATCGCAAACCAGAAACTTGGAGTGTGGCTGCTGGGCAATTTTTTCCTTAATGCTGTCTTCGTGCTCGCGCAGATCGAAGTAGACCACACTTTCACGCGAGGTCATGGAAGACGGCACGGTACGGGATTCCAGCTCAAACACGTTTTCGATCAGTTCGTGTTCCTGCTTACGCAGTACGCCAGCTAGCGCACCGGCTTCCACCACGGCGTAAATGTCATCGGACGTGATGTCATCCTTACGCACCATCGGCAGTTTGAGCAGGCGAAAAATGACGTTAGCCAGACCGTTAAATAGCCAGACCAGCGGGCGGAAAAGGAACAGGCAGAAGCGCATGGGGTTGATTATGCGGACCGCTACGGTTTCTGGCGCAATCATACCAATGCGTTTCGGGGTGAGATCGCCAAACAGAATGAACAGGCTAGTGACAAGGACAAATGAGCAGATGAAGCTGACTTTATCTGCGGATTCGGGTGACATGAAGCGTTCAAACAGCATGGAAAAGGTAGGGGAAAATGCCGCATCGCCGATGATACCGGCCAGAATCGCGACGGCATTGACGCCAATTTGAATCACGGTAAAGAAGATGCCCGGCGTTTCCTGCAACTTGAGCACCAGATTGGCGTTGATATTTCCCTCATCAGCCATCAGTTTGAGTTTAATTTTACGAGACGCCGCCAGCGAGATCTCCGACATCGAGAAAAACGCACTGATGGCAATAAGAAAAAGAATCAGTAATAGACTGTTTAACATAGTTTTTACTTTAGGTAAGTTTTCGCATGAGCCGAGATTGACGCAGCGATCCTCAGAAAGGTGAACACATAAAAGTGAACACATTATGATCGTTATTGAAGGTCAAAACCGGGCGAGGATTGGCCCGGTTCGGGGGCATTATAGCAGGAGCGGTGAAATTACCGCCAGCGGTCAACGCTGAGGCGGTAGACAGACGCCGATACCGCCTAACCCGCAGTAGCCGTTCGGGTTCTTGTGCAGGTATTGTTGGTGATCATCTTCCGCATAATAGAACGGACCTGCAGGCTCGATTTCTGTGCTGATAGCCCGGCCATCGCCGTTTTCTCTCATCGCCTGCTGAAAACGCTGAAGGCTTTCCTGCGCGGCCTGTTCCTGTTCGGGTGTGAGCGTATAAATGGCGGAGCGATACTGGCTACCGATATCACCACCCTGACGCATACCCTGCGCGGGGTCGTGATTTTCCCAGAATAGTTGCAGTAACTGAGCGTAGCTGACAACCGCAGGGTCGAAAACGACACGCACGGCTTCGGCGTGGTCGGTTTGCCCGCTGCACACTTCGCGGTAGGTCGGGTTGGGCGTGTAACCACCGATATAACCCGCTGCGGTGCTGTAGATGCCCGGCTGTTGCCAGAACAAACGCTCTGCGCCCCAGAAGCAGCCCATCGCAAAAATAGCGACAGACATGTGATCCGGCACATGCGTCATTGAGTGTTCATGCACGACGTGCAGCCTGGCTACCGGCATGGGGGTAGCACGCCCCGGTAAAGCATCGGATTGCGTAATCCGTTGCATCTTATCAATCGAATTCATCACGTTGTTAACTCCAGCTAGACTGGGTACATAACCCGCTTTCATGGAAAGCATAACCAAGAAGCCTTGGGCTGTCTTTATATCTTAATCGTGTTTAATGTTAAGGTAATGTTTATCCACAATTCGGCATAGTGATGTTTGTAGGTGAATATCTATTTTTAAGATCGAAAATTAGTATTTATCACTAATATCATGCAAAGTTGGTAGGCGATTTTAACGCTATGTAACGGATTGTCAGGTAAGCGTACAGAGACGGCCGCCAACGCGGCGGGCGAAGTGATAAAAGCCATGCTATACCCTAAATAATTCGAGTTGCAGGCAGGCGGCAACCGCACGAATCCCCAAGAGCTTACATAAGTAAGTGACTGGGGTGAGTAAGGGAAGCCAACGCACATGCAGCTTGAAGTATGACGGGTATATAGGTTTTAGGCGACAGATTGATTTATCAGGGAGCTCAGTGACTATTTTCATTGCAAAAAGACGTTTCACTTCAAAGAACCGTTTCATTGGAAAAAAAAGTGTTACCGAGCAAAAAGGCGTAGCAAGACAAAAAAATGGCCTTGCTGGCTGCGGTGCACCGCGATACCGGATTCTTGGCCTGATGTGCGCGCTGCTCATGCTGGCACCGGAGAGTCAGGCGGCGAGTGTGCGCCTGCAAGTCATGGGGCTGGAAGGGCAGCTACAAAAAAATGTGCGGGCACGCTTGTCTACCATCGCGGTCGATGAAGTTAATGCCGACGGACGTTTCCGCTCACGCGTCGATGAAGCGATCCGTCAGGGATTGCGCGCGCTCGGCTATTACGATCCCCAGATTGGTTTTGAATTTCGGCCTGCCGTTAACGGCGGGCGACCCGTATTGATTGCGACAGTGACGGCCGGCGAACCGGTAAAAATTGCTGGTGTGAACATCACCCTGCGTGGTGGTGCGCATGACGATAAAGACTATCAACAACTGGTTAAAGACGATCGTCCTGAAATTGGTTCGGTGTTGAATCATAGTGATTATGATCGCTTTAAAAGCGGGTTGAACGGTTTGTCATTACGCAAAGGCTATTTCGATGCACGCTTCCAGCAAAGCCAGCTTGGCGTGATGCGCGAAGAGAAAGAAGCATTTTGGGATATCGATTTTGATAGCGGGGAACGCTATCGCTTCGGCGCCGTTAATTTTCAGGGCGCACAAATCCGCGATGATTATCTGCAAAATCTGGTGCCGTTTCATGAAGGCGATGCTTATACCAGTGAGGATCTCGGCGAGTTAAACCGTCGTCTTTCCGCAACGGGGTGGTTTAATTCCGTCGTGGTGTCACCCAATTTCGAACAGTCAAAAAGCACTAAGGTTCTGCCGCTGGATGCAGTGGTGACGCCGCGAACCCGCAACCGCATCGAAACCGGGGTGGGTTATGCTACTGATGTGGGCCCCCGCTTTAAAACGACCTGGAATAAGCCTTGGGTGAATTCACGGGGCCACAGTCTGGAAAGCAGCCTGAGCGTGTCTGCGCCAGAGCAATCACTCGATTTTAGCTACAAAATCCCCCTGTTGAAGAACCCTCTTGAGCAGTATTACCTGTTGCAAGGTGGTTTTAAACGCGAAGATCTCAACGATACTAAATCCGATGGCACTACGGTGAACGTTGCCCGCTACTGGGATCTCTCCAGCGGCTGGCAACGTGCGATTAATTTGCGCTGGAGCCTCGATCACTTTACGCAGGCGAGCGTGACGGATACCACGATGTTGATCTATCCGGGCGTCAGCATTAACCGAACCCGCCAACGCGGCGGGCTGATGCCGGTATGGGGTGATACGCAGCGCTACTCTATCGACATTTCCGACACCACTTGGGGATCGGATATCGATTTTGCCGTGGTTCAGGCACAAAACGTCTGGATTCGCACGCTGGAGGATAAACACCGCTTTGTCGTGCGCGGCAATCTGGGCTGGATAGAAACCAATAATTTCTCCCGCGTCCCGCCCTCACTGCGTTTCTTTGCCGGTGGCGATCGCAGCATTCGTGGGTATAAATACAAATCTATTTCGCCGCGTGACAGTAACGACAAACTGACTGGTGCGTCCAAGCTGGCGACCGGCTCGCTCGAATACCAATATAACGTGACGGGGAAATGGTGGGGCGCGGTTTTTGTTGATTCAGGTGAAGCAGTGAATGACATCAAACGAAGTAACTTCAAGACCGGCACGGGCGTCGGCGTGCGCTGGGCCTCGCCGATTGGTCCGGTGAAACTCGATGTTGCTATGCCGATCGGCGATGCAGAGAAGAAGAACGATGTTCAGTTCTATATCGCACTGGGGCCTGAATTATGATGGATGATAAAAACGAAAAAAAAGCACAGGATCCGGTGACAGAAGAAAACGTCACGCAGGAGAGCGCGCCGACAACGCCAGCGCGGAAAGGACGCTGGTGGAAAAGGATAGGAATCGGGATCGTCGCCTTCTTATTGCTGCTTATTGTTGGGCTGGGTCTGCTGGTGGGAACCACGCCGGGTCTGCATCTGTTGCTGAATACCGCCGCGCGGGTGGTGCCGGGACTCAACATTGCCAGCGTGAGCGGTGGCTGGCGTGATCTAACGCTGAAAAATGTCAGCTACGAAATGCCGGGCGTGACGGTAAAGAGTGATGAATTCCATCTGTCGCTCGCGCTGGGGTGCCTGCGCAAAAGCCAGTTATGTATCAATGATCTCTCGGCGAACCGCGTGGATGTCGTCGTGGATACCAAAGCCCTGCCTGTGGCAGAAGAATCACCGCCTCCTTCGACGCCAGTCACGGAAATCTCAGCACCTTTCCCTATTTCTCTGCGTCAGTTGGTACTCAACAGTGTTCAGGTTACCGTCGATGACACGGCGATTTCACTGGGCGAATTCCGTACGGGAATGCAGTGGGAAGGGCGCGCGCTGACGCTGTTGCCGACCAAAATTAGTGCGCTGCTGGTGGCCTTGCCAAAAACGCCGGTTAGTGTGCTGGAAGATGGCAAAGTGACGGCGGCTGAAATGGCATCCGTTATCAAAGAAACGGCGGCGAACGTACGCGAGGCGGCGGAACAAGGCTCATCGCAAACGCTTCAAATCGATAAAGTGCTAGAGGCAAATAACACGGTCGCGGCCGCCACGACGACGGCTCCAATACCGACAGCATCGACATCAAAAACGAATAGCGCATCTGACAAGCCAGCAGAGCCTGAACAGCCGCTGGGTGAACGCCTGAGCGAATTGTTCTCCAAACCGCTGCTGCCGAATCTACCGCAGTTCACGCTGCCGCTGGATCTGAACATTGTCGAGATTCATGGCGAACAACTGCGACTGACAGGCGATCAGGACATTTTGATTAATAACCTGTTCGTGCAGGCATCAACCCAACAGCAGCATTTGCGTCTGGACAAACTGATCGTGCAATCGCCGCAGGGCGGGTTGAATGTACGCGGTGAGGCGACGCTTAGTGATAACTGGCCCGTTTCGCTAACGGCGAACGGCGTGTTGAACGTCGATCCGCTCAAGGGCGAAAAGCTTAAACTGACAGTCGACGGCGGCCTGCGCGAACAGCTGAATGTGGCGCTGAATCTCTCGGGGCCGCAGCGTGCGCAGTTAGACCTACAAACTCAACTTGCGGAAGCTGGTTTGCCGCTGGCGTTGACGCTGCAAACCGAACGCGTGCGCTGGCCGCTGACGGGCGCAACACAGTATCAGGCTAGCAACGTCAGGCTGCGTTTTAATGGCAAAGCGACCGACTACGCGCTGTCGCTGCGCGGCGACCTCAGCGGTGCGGATATTCCCCCCGCGACGCTGCTGCTGGATGGTAAAGGTAACGAGCAGCAGTTTACGCTGAGCCGCCTGCGGCTGGCAGCGTTGCAGGGCAATGCCGATCTGAGTGCGCTTATCGACTGGAGTAAAGCGATCAGCTGGCGCAGTGAACTTCTGCTGAACGGGATTAACACCGCGAAACAGTGGCCCGAGTGGCCTGCGAAAATAGACGGAAAGATAACGACGCGCGGTAGCGTCTATGGCGGTAGCTGGCAGTTGCAGGTTCCTGAACTGCGACTGGATGGTAACGTGAAAACGAACAAGCTCACGGCCAGAGGTGAATTGCGCGGTAACGCGGCAGGCCAGTGGACAATACCTGGGCTGAATCTGGCGTTAGGCCGTAACCAACTGAACGTCAAAGGTGAGCTGAGCGACAAGTGGCAGTTGGATGCGGACATCAATGCGCCGTCGCTGGACGGCATGTTTCCCGGTCTGGCAGGGCGCGCGATTGGCACACTCAAACTACGCGGCAATCTGCATGAACCGCAGATGCTGGCGGATATCACGGCTTCCGGGCTGCGCTGGCAGGCTATTACGATTAGCCAGGTGAGGGTGGAGGGCGATGTCCGCTCTGAGCAGCAGATTCAGGGCAAACTCGCAGTGCGTCTTGAAGATCTGAAGCAAGATGGCCTGAATATTGCGCTGTTAACGCTCGATGCCAGCGGCAATGAGAAACAGCACCAGCTCCGGCTGAACATGCAGGGTGAACCGGTTGCGGGGCAACTCGCGCTTTCAGGCAGCTTCGATCGTCAGGAACAACGTTGGCGCGGCACGCTGAATAATACCCGTTTCGACACCCCTGTAGGGGAATGGCGTCTGACGCAGGATATGGCGTTGGATTATCAGAATACACAGCAGAAGATCACGATTGGTACGCACTGCTGGCGTAATCCGAATGCAGAACTGTGTGTACCAAAAGCGATTGAAGCGGGGCCGAGTGGACAGGCGAGTATTCGACTGAACCGCTTCGATCTTGCCATGTTGAAACCGTTCCTGACGGAAGATACCGTGCTGGCCGGGACGTTCACGGGCGGTGCCGATATTAGTTGGCAGGCGGGACAAGGTTTACCACAGGCGAAAATCTCGCTGGTAGGGAACGGTATCAGCGTTCGCCAACAGATGCAGGGCAACACGCTGCCGATTGATTTCGACATCTTTACGCTGAATGCCGGGCTCGACCGCGGGCGTGCACAACTCGGTTGGCTGATGGCGATTCGCGAAAACGGGCGCTTCAGCGGTGATATTCAGGTGACCGATCCACAAGGTCGGCGAAATCTTGGCGGCAGCGTCACGATCAACAATATTTCGCTGGCGTTGCTTAACCCTGCGTTGAGTAAAGGAGAAAAAGCCGCGGGGATACTGAATGCGAACCTGCGTCTCGCGGGCGATGTCGCTCGTCCTCAGTTATTCGGCCAAATGGTGCTGGAGCGGTTGGATATTGATGGCAACTGGATGCCGATTGACCTGACCAATGGGCGACTGGCGGTGAACTTCAGCGGGATGTCGTCAACGCTGCAAGGTTTCCTGAAAACGGACAATGGACAGTTGAACCTTGGTGGGAACGCGGACTGGTCGCGGCCTGATGCCTGGCGTGCGCGAATTGCCGCGAAAGGCCAGAAACTGCGGGTGACGATTCCGCCTATGGCGCGGTTGGATGTTTCACCGGATATTGTTTTTGAGGCCACGCCGCAGCTGTTTGCGTTAAACGGATCGGTCAGTATTCCGTGGGCGCGTATCGTGGTTAAAGATATGCCGGAAAGCGCCGTGGCGGTGTCGTCGGATGAAGTGATGCTCGATGCCCAGCGCCAGCCGTTGAAGAAAGCCAGCGCTGCGATTCCGATTAACAGCAACCTCACGATCCGCGTTGGTAATGATGTTCGGCTGGATGCATTCGGATTGGCTGCCCGTCTACAGGGTGATCTGAAGATGGTTCAGGACGAGCGCGGATTAGGGCTGAACGGTCAGATCGATATCCCGTCCGGCCGCTTTAAAGCCTATGGACAAGATTTGATCGTCCGTAAGGGTCTGATTTTATTCTCTGGCCCGCCCGATCAACCGATCCTGAATATCGAAGCTGTTCGTAATCCAGACAACACTGCTGACGACGTTACCGCAGGCGTGCGCGTCACCGGCATGGCCGCTACACCGAAGCTGGAAGTCTTCTCCGATCCGGCGATGTCGCAGCAGGAAGCGCTCTCTTATCTGCTGCGTGGACAGGGTTTGGACAGCGGCGGAGCAGATAGCTCGGCGATGACCTCAATGTTAGTAGGTTTAGGGGTTGCACAAAGTGGTCAAGTTGTGGGTAAAATCGGCGAGGCCTTTGGCGTAAGTAATTTAGCTCTGGATACACAGGGTGTTGGCGATAATTCTCAGGTTGTCGTCAGCGGTTACGTCCTTCCGGGTCTGCAAGTGAAATATGGAGTTGGCATATTCGATTCTTTGGCAACGTTAACGCTGCGTTACCGCCTGATGCCAAAGCTATACTTGGAAGCGGTGTCTGGAATTAGCCAGGCATTAGATGTGCTCTATCAGTTTGAGTTCTAGCGATGCGAATTATTGTTTACGGCAGTTTACGACGCAAACAGGGAAATAGTCATTGGATGACGAATGCGCAATGGTTAGGGGATTGTCAGCTCGCAGGGTTTGAGCTGTACGATCTCGGCCATTATCCGGCAGTCGTACCTGGTGATGGAGAAATCCGTTGCGAGGTTTATCGCATTAGTTCGTCGATTCTGACGGAGTTGGATGCGTTAAAACGGGACGGTCACGAATACCAGCGTGAGCTGATTCCCACTCCTCTGGGCAATGCCTGGATTTATCTATACAAACACCCTGTTGTAGGGCTGATGCGTATTGCCAGCGGTGATTGGCTAAAGCGCAATGGAGAAGAGGCTTGAGGTTGAGTCGCTAATCAAGTCTGTCGATATAAATAAAAACACCGCGTAATGCGGTGTTTTTGATCGTGTGGTGTCTTTGAACGCATCGCGCTTATTTGTTTTTTGCGCGCTCGAAGGACGCTACGATTTCGGCTTTTGCCGCTGCAGCATTATCCCAACCTTCAACTTTCACCCACTTGCCTTTTTCCAAATCTTTGTAATGTTCAAAGAAGTGGCCGATCTGTGCACGCAGCAGTTCAGGCAGGTCGTTGACGTCTTTAATATGATCGTATTCTTTGGTCAGCTTGCTGTGCGGAACGGCAACCAGCTTGGCATCTTCGCCTGCTTCGTCGCTCATTTTCAGCACGCCAACAGGACGGCAGCGGATCACTGAGCCTGGCTGCAACGGATACGGAGTGGGAACCAGCACGTCAACCGGGTCGCCATCCAAAGACAGCGTGTGGTTGATGTAGCCGTAGTTGCATGGGTAGAACATGGCCGTAGACATGAAACGGTCTACAAACAGCGCACCGGTATCTTTATCAATTTCATATTTGATTGGATCGGCATTCGCGGGGATTTCAATCACTACATAGATATCTTCTGGCAGATCTTTACCTGCGGGAACATCGTTCAGACTCATGTCAGTTTCCTTCTCTTAAAACCTGAAATAGCGTGGCCGTCATTATAGCCAAAAAGCGTTTAATGTCCCTGACTTTTAGCGCGCCTGAAGCGCTATGCGGTGGCGTGAGCTGTTTAAGTAAAAATACTTTCGTTACTAAAGTTTCTTTAAAGAAAGCAGGCTTGCTACCGATAGAAACATGATCGAGATCACGTTATGTGGAGAATTTCTCCGCATTTATTTACTAGTTGTAATTCCAGGGAAATAAAAATGTTAAGAAACATCACAATCAAGACGAGCTTGATTGCTTTGTTAGGAACGATGGTATTGCTCTTATTGCTGGTCTGCGGAATTGGCATCACTTCAATCAATCAGGGAATCACGTCGCTGACGACAATCGACAAGATTCAGGGCAAAGAGGTCACTGCGCTGGCTGGGAGCTATACCGCTTCGCTGCGGGCAAGAACAGGGGCGGCCTTGGCTGCTCGTCAGATGGAAAACGGGCTGACCGATCTCGCTAATGCGTCGGTAATGCGAGCGGAAGCCTATACGGCGCTCTCCCACAAGGAAATGACGCGTTTTCTTTCCTATGGCACCGTAACGGAACGCGGCGCCAAAATGGCGGCAGAGGTTAAAAGCAACTACGAGCAATACATGAACCTTGGCGTTCAGCCAATGGTCGATGCGCTGAAACGTGGTGACGTTGCTGCTTATTACGTGTTACTGCAGGACGTGCTACCACCGCTCAGCGTTAAGATGGATAAGGTAGCGAATGAATTCCGCGACTTTGGGCTGGAAGTGGGGGAAAACATGCTCACCGAAGCAGAAAGCTTTGCGTTTGACCGTCTGGCGATCATCGGTATTGCCTGCGTATTCGTTCTGCTGCTGGTATTGGCTGCCTGGATTGCACTGAAGCGTTCCATTTTGTCTCCGCTTGAAGAAACTGTCGCTCAGTTGGAGTTTATTGCCCATGGTGACCTGACTCAGCGTATTGCTGATGGCGGCAATAATGAAATTGGTCGCCTAATTCAGGCGATGAAGGCAATGCAGCATTCGTTGGCTACCGCCGTTGGTCGCGTCCGCGATGCGGGGATGCAGATTGACGTTGGTACTCGTGAGCTCTCTTCTGGTAATACCCATCTGGCTGCTCGTACGGAAGAGTCGGCATCGTCGTTGGAAGAAACGGCAGCCAGTATGGAGCAGTTGACCGCGACGGTAACGCTAAACGCCGAGAGTGCGGAACAAGCGCATACGTTGGCGCAAAACGTGTCTGATATTGCCAATAAAGGCAGCGAGACGGTCGGGGGCATGATTGAGAAAATGCAGATGATCTCCAGCAGCTCCGCACGTATTGGCGATATTCTGGCAGTGATTGACGGCATCGCGTTCCAGACTAATATTCTGGCGCTGAATGCGGCAGTTGAAGCCGCGCGGGCGGGTGAACAGGGACGTGGATTTGCTGTGGTTGCGGGGGAAGTCCGTAATCTGGCGCAGCGCAGTGCGCAATCGGCGAAAGAGATCAAAACGCTGATGGAAGAATCTCAGAGCCGCGTCAGTGAAGGTACCGTTATGGCAAAAATGGCGGGCGAAACAATGGACGACGTTTCTAATGCCGTGGCGCGCGTGACATCGCTAATGCGTGAGATCTCCACGGCAACGCGTGAGCAGAGTAATGGGATTGGGCAGGTGAATTTGGCGGTATCGCAGATGGATGAGGTTGCACAGCAAAATGCGTCTCTGGTCGAAGAATCCGCGGCTGCTACGCGTTCACTGGAAGATCAGGCGCGTCTGTTAGCAGAAAGCATGTCACAGTTTAAAGTGCAGTCGCAAGAATTTGCCGCTATCGGCCGATTCTAATATCCCCGTCATACTTCAAGCTGCATGTGCGTTGGCTTTCCTCGCTCACCCCAGTCACTTACTGATGTAAGCTCCTGGGGATTCACTGCGTCGCCGCCTGCCTGCAACTCGAATTATTTAGGGGATATATTTTTGCCTGACTCTTCACTCTTCGGAGGACGTATTCTCGTCTTCCGGTTGCTTCTTCTTGCGCAGCTTATCCCAGATTTTACTTTCCTGTCCGCGCCATAGGCGTTGGATATTGTCGTGGTGACGCATCAATATCAGGCAAGAAAGCATCGCGACGGGGAAGGTAAATTGTGGTTTGAACCACCAGACATAAAACGGTGCGATGAGCGCACTGACAATGGCACCGAGCGAGGAATAGCCACTTAATAGTACGGTCAGTAGCCAGGTGCCGGTCATTAGACCCGTCAGATCCCAACCGATTGGAGCGATGGCACCGAGAGCGGTTGCCACACCTTTACCGCCGCGAAAGTGGAAAAAGACCGGATAAATATGCCCGAGGCAGGCGGCGATGGCGGTTAATCCAAGATACAGCGGTGTAACGCCCAAGGCATAAGCGGCCCAGACAGGCAGCATGCCTTTCAGGATATCAAAGACCAATACGGTTGCAGCGGCTGCTTTGCCGCCAATACGCAATACGTTAGTGGCTCCGGGATTCCCAGAACCATGCTGACGCGGATCGGGCAGCCCAGCAATTCTGCAAAACAAAATCGCACTGGAAACAGAGCCACACAGATACGCGATTAACATCATACCAAGCGCGGTAACACTCATAACGCCATTCCGTTTAATAAGGGTCGTTTTACTCTTCTCATCTGTGGATAATACGCACATTCCGTCGGAAGTGGTATCCGACAGCGACAAAAACAGAGAACGGCGTGATGGATATCGTATTTATTGAAGAGCTTACTGTAATCACTACTATTGGTGTTTACGATTGGGAACAGACTATCCAGCAGAAACTGGTGTTCGATATCGAAATGGGCTGGGATAACCGTCAGGCTGCAGCCAGTGACGATGTGAATGATTGTCTGAGCTATGCTGATGTCAGTGACGCGGTGATTGCCCATGTGGCAAACCAGCGCTTTGCTCTGGTGGAACGTGTTGCTGAAGAAGTCGCAAGTATGTTGATGCAGCGCTTCTCCATTCCCTGGTTGCGCATCAAGCTTAGCAAGCCGGGCGCCGTGGCGCAGGCGCGTCAGGTTGGAGTCATTATTGAGCGCGGCGCGCGATAAATCTGATTTCACAGAATAAATACGGGTTTGCGTGCAACTAAATCGTAACCTGAATAGTCTATAAGCCAGTTATACCCGTCATACTTCAAGCTGCATGTACGTTGGCTGCGTTCACTCACCCGAATCACTTACTTGAGTAAGCTCATCGGGGTTCTTTCTCTTACCGCCTGCATGCAACTCGAATTATTTAGGGTGTGTAGCGGCTCGCTGAAGTGCGTGGCCGCTTTTTTATGGGCTGCATTTTCGTTTTTATTAGAGGCAAGGATTTTTAGATGACTGACCTGCATTCGTTGCTAATCGCATTTATTCTTGGCGTGGTCGAAGGGCTGACCGAGTTTTTGCCCGTATCGTCTACGGGACATATGATTATTGTTGGTCATTGGTTAGGGTTTGTTGATGAGAAAGCCAAGACGTTTGAAGTTATCATCCAGCTTGGCTCGATTCTGGCGGTTGTCGTCATGTTCTGGCGCCGTCTCTTTGGCCTGATAGGGATTCACTTCGGTGAGGTCCCGCATGAGGGGAAAACCGCTGGGCGTCTGAAACTGACGCACATCCTGTTGGCAATGATCCCTGCGGTTGTGCTCGGTCTGATTTTTCATGACGTCATCAAATCGCTGTTTTATCCGCAAAACGTGATGTATGCGCTGGTTATCGGTGGCTTCCTTCTGCTAGCCGCAGAATGGTTCAAACCAAAAGAACCACGTGCCGTTGGGCTGGATGACATTACGCATCGTCAGGCATTTATGATTGGCTGTTTTCAGTGTTTGGCGCTGTGGCCCGGCTTTTCACGTTCGGGAGCGACCATTTCCGGCGGTATGCTGATGGGGGTTAGCCGTTATGCAGCCTCTGAGTTCTCTTTTATTCTGGCGGTTCCCATGATGATGGGCGCGACTGTTCTGGATCTGTATAAAAGCTGGCATTTCCTGTCGCTCGCTGATGTGCCGATGTTTGCCGTTGGTTTCGTTACGGCGTTTGTTGTGGCGCTGATTGCAATTAAAACCTTCCTGAAAATCATCAAACGCATCTCGTTTATCCCCTTCGCGATTTACCGCTTTATCGTCGCAGGCGTTGTTTACATGGTATTTATGTAAGACTGAGCGTTTAGATTAGCGCTAGATACAGAAGAGGCCACGGATTAGCGTGGCCTCTTTGTTTTAGGTTGTGCTCGATACATCTGGCTGTTGCGCTTTCCAGTCTGCCAATGCATGAATACGGCGGCGAGCCAGCTCATTGCGCACATCAATGCCCTTAAAGCTATCGGCGACGACGCTGGCACTGCTGACCTGACTGGCGACGCGGAAGGCTTCACGCAGGTAATTGCCTTGCGGATAAGGGTTCTCTTCAAAGCCGGCTCGGCCTCTGGCATCGGCTTCGCTAGTCAGCGCTAACTGTTCCAGACGCTGCGGCTTGCGCCAGACGTCAATCGCATCAAATAACTTCAGAAGGGTTTTGGGTTGCAGTACCTGCACGGTATGAACCAGGTCATGATATTCCGCAACCAGCTTCGCCAAATCGCGAATTGGATTAGGCACGCGCAGGCGCTGACAGAGTGCTTCAACCAGTTTGACGCCCGCCGGGCCGTGGCCAAGATGACGCGGCCATAGTTCAGGTGGCGTTAGCCCTTTTCCTAAATCGTGGCACAGCGTAGCAAAACGCACGTCAATGTCAGGGCTGAGACGTGCGGCCATTGCCACCGTCATCATGGTATGAATGCCGGTATCGATTTCCGGGTGCCATTTGGCAGGGGCAGGTACGCCATACAGATTATCGATTTCAGGGAACAGCACGGCCAGTGCGCCGCAGTCACGCAGCACCTGAAAATAGACATCCGGCGACGAGGTGCCGAGTGCTTTTTCCGTCTCTTTCCAGACGCGCTCTGGCGTCAGATAAGCCAGCTCGCCTTCATGCGCCATTTTTTGCATCAGCGCCATGGTTTCTTCTGCAATCTGGAAACCGAGATGAGCAAAACGTGCGGCAAAACGGGCAACACGCAGAACCCGTAACGGATCTTCGCTGAAGGCGTCCGAGACGTGGCGTAGTACGCGGTTGTCGAGATCGAGACGGCCATGATAAGGATCGATCAGATCGCCACGCTCGGTACGAGCAATGGCATTGATGGTCAAATCGCGGCGTAGCAAATCCTGCTCTAACGTGACATCCGGTTCGGCATGACAGACAAATCCGGTATAGCCTTTGCCGGATTTACGTTCGGTACGCGCGAGTGCGTATTCATCGCGGCTGACGGGGTGTAAGAAGACAGGGAAATCTTTTCCAACCTGCTGATAGCCCTGTGCAAGCAGATGCTCTGGCGTAGCGCCGACCACCACCCAATCTTTCTCAGTGACGGGTAAACCCAGCAGGCTGTCCCGAACAGCGCCGCCGACAAGGTAGATCTTCAACGTCGGGCTCCTGAATAAATAACCAATACTTCATAACATACTACCATCTTTGCGCCGCCGTGTTGGGCACAGAGAAAAATGCCTGCAAGAAGCAGGCACGTATTTCGGTTAGCTCATCCAGCGGTCGTTTTTCTTTTTGCGGGGAATGATATGTGGCAACAGCAGACCCAGCAGCAAGCCTATGCCAGCAACACCGCCGCCATACATAAACCACTGTAGAATGATGGTACGCTGCTTATCATCAAGCTGGACATTCGCCGCGCTGACTTTCTTCTGTGCGACGATAAGCTGCGTTTTCAGATCCTGATTTTCCTGACGTAATCCGTTGATAACACTATCACTGGCAGCGACTTTCTGCTGCATATCAGCGGTACGCTGGTTCCAAGTCTGATCGATATTATTCAGTTTGTCAGTCAGGTCTTTTACCTGTTTTTCCAGTTCTGGCACCCGTGTGCGCAGGCTTGGCGTATCGCTAAGCTGGTCGAGAGGAATCCAGGTGGTGCGGTTTTTATCATCACGAATCTGCGCATAGCCCGCGCTTTCATTAACGCTGAGTAGCGTGACCTCAGTGCCAGCATTCACTGTGCCGACGATGCGATATTGATTGCCTGGCCCGCTGTGGACATACGTCAATAACTCATCGGAAATGTAGCGTTTTTCTTCCGCCTGTGCGGTCCAACTCAGCGTGAGTGAAAACAAAGTAAAACAGATTAAGCCTAATTTCTGCATAAGATCATCATGTTGCGTTAATGGTGGTCTGATAGTAGAGGCTTAAGTCTGACGAGGCAATGTATAAACCGAAATGAGAACAGTCTTAGAACCTATCCTATTAGGCTATTTCATTTGCCACTTTGAACCTGGGCATTGCTCGAAATCCTCACGTACTACGTGTACGCTCCGGTTTACTCGCTATGCTCGCCCGTTGGGCCGGACTAGCGTCCGTTCAACATGCGTTACATGTTGTCTGCGCGCTGTCCGTGTCCAAATTACTGCACCAATAACGCCTACTGGGACAGGTTCTTAGAAGACGGTATACAACCTGTTTAAAAACGGGAAAGTCGCGTAGTTGATGGCAAGTTTGCATAAGAAATGCGCGCTTGTTCGCAGGTGAAAAAGAGTGTGTGCGGTAAGGGTAGTAAGGTGCAGTAAAATGTTATTTACTGACATGATAATGAACGCGGTCTTGGTGTTGTGAATGCTATGAGTGAAGAAATTGAGCTGAAGTTTATTGTTCATCCCGACAGCGTTGAATCGCTGCTGACGCAACTGGCTGAATGGGAGAGTGATTATAGCCAGTATGAGCACATGCGTGCTGAGAGTCTGAGCAATATCTATTATGAAACGGCGGATAACTATCTGCGCCGTAATGGCATTGGTCTGCGTATTCGCGGCGAGAATGAACGCTACGAAATGACGGCGAAAACAGCCGGCAAGGTGATTGGCGGGCTGCACCAGCACCCTGAGTATAACGTTGCGCTGGAGAAAGCAGAGCTGGATCTCAGCCTGTTTCCTGTGGAAGTTTGGCCGGAAGATTGCGATGTTGAAGCGCTACAATCGTCGCTTAACCCGCTGTTTAGCACAGACTTTACGCGTGAGAAGTGGGTGTTTACTTACTACCAAAGCGTGATTGAGGTTGCGTTAGATCGTGGTGAAATTCGCGCTGGCGATCTGAGTGAACCGCTGTGCGAACTGGAGATGGAGCTCAAGGTGGGACAGACCACTCATCTGCTGGCCTTGGCAAAGGAAATCGCGGAGTTTGGTGGTATGCGCCAGGGCAGCCTCAGTAAGGCGGCACGTGGGTACCATCTGGCTAAAGGCAATCCGGTTCGCGAGTGTCTTCCTCTCAATCGATTGGTTGTGGATCCTAAAACCAACATCGATCAGGCTATCCGCGCGGCGCTGGAATTGGCTTTGAGTCACTGGCAATACCATGAAGAACTGTGGGTAAGGGGGGATTCCTCTGCTCGTGAAGCTCTACCACAGGCCAGTGCGTTGATGCGCGAAATGCTGGTGCTGGTGGGGGGCGTCGTGTTACGTAGGGTCACCACGCTTTTCCGCTCTGCACTCGCCACTCTGGAAAGCCGGTTAGAAGGCGCTGACGGGCCGGAAATCTGTTATAGCACCGACTACCTGCAAAGTAAGTTGGTACTAACTTCCTGGCTGGTCGAGTCTGGCTGGCGTGACTACATGGATAATAAAGATCGCATTAAGTTACAGGGATCGTTCAAACGCTTTGCTGACATTATGCTCAGCCGCAGCACGGCGGAGCTGAAAAGCGCCTTCTCTTCTAAATTGACGGAAGCGCAGTACGAACAGCAAATTCCTCGTCTGCAACGTAATCTCTACGCTTTTCTCCTTTTATCCGGTGCTTACCCGACGGATCAGGTAGAAGTCTACGTTGAACACTGGCAGATCCTGCTACAGGAAATTGAGCATCTCGCTGCCGATCAGGCGCCTTCAGTGTATCTGGAAGCAAATCGTAAAGCCGTGTTGACCCTGCCTCCGTTCTGGCTGCATAGCGGCGGACCATCACAGTAACCGTTAACTGCCGCCTGTCAGTGACGATAGGCGGCGCATCAAGGGAACCCCCATGTCGATACTTCCTTTGCCCGCTTTACCTGTGCTTCTGACGGAACAATCTCAGCGCGCTGTGTCGCGTTTGCGCGAGGCCGCGCCTGATGAACCGATAACAGACAGCGACGCGGCTGTTCTGGCATTGAGTGATTTTGTCAGCGATGCGCTTGCGCTGCATCCTGACTGGTGGCAGGGGATTCATCAGCAGCCTCCACAGCCTGAAGAGTGGCAGCACTATGCCGATTGGTTGAGCAACGCACTGGTTGACGTTAACGATGAAAATGCGTTGATGGCGGCATTGCGTCGGTTTCGCCGCCATATGCTGACGCGAATTGCGTGGTCACAGGCGCTGCAAACCAGTACCACGGAACACACGCTGCGTCAGCTTAGCGAGCTGGCCGAGGTGGTGATTGTTGCGGCCAGAAGCTGGCTATATCAGGCCTGTTGTCGTGAGTGGGGCACACCTTGCAATGCGCAGGGCGTGGCTCAGCCTCTGCTGATTCTTGGCATGGGAAAATTGGGTGGGGGAGAGCTTAACTTTTCTTCAGATATCGACCTGATCTTCGTCTATCCCGAAAATGGTCACACACAAGGTGGACGGCGTGAGCTGGATAATGCGCAGTTCTTCACGCGTTTGGGACAGCGGCTGATTAAGGTGCTGGATCAGCCGACCGTTGATGGTTTTGTTTACCGTGTGGATATGCGGCTACGTCCCTTTGGTGACAGCGGGCCACTGGTGCTCAGTTTTTCGGCCATGGAGGATTATTATCAGGAACAGGGTCGCGACTGGGAACGCTACGCGATGGTCAAAGCGCGTTTGATGGGCGGGATGGACGATGCGTACAGCCAGGAGTTGCGTAGTACGTTGAAGCCTTTCGTCTTTCGTCGCTATATCGATTTTAGCGTGATCCAGTCCTTACGAAATATGAAGGGCATGATTGCGCGCGAAGTGCGTCGCCGGGATCTGCGTAATAACATCAAGTTGGGGGCCGGTGGGATTCGTGAAATCGAATTTATCACGCAGGTTTTCCAACTGATTCGTGGCGGACGTGAACCGCTGCTGCAGGGACGTTCACTGTTGCCTACGCTCCAGCATGTGGGAACATTGGGGTTATTAACTCCACAGCAAGTGCTCGATCTCAGTACCTCTTACCTGTTCCTGCGCCGTCTGGAGAATCTGCTGCAGGCGATTGCCGATGAGCAGACGCAAACGTTGCCGAATGATGAACTGAATCAGCAGCGACTGGCATGGGGAATGGGTTTCGACAGCTGGGATACGCTGCAATCCATGCTGGAACAGCATATGCAGGCGGTGCGTCACGTATTTGATGACCTGATTGGCGATGATGCGCCGGACAACAATGATATCCCCGAACATGGCAGCTATAGCAGCCTATGGCAGGACACGCTGGATGACGGTGAGCTGGCTCCACTGACGCCGCATCTTACGGAAACCGTGCGTGAAAAACTGATGCGGGTGATTGTGGAGTTCCGCCACGATGTAGCGAAACGCACAATAGGGCCGCGCGGGCGGGATGTACTGGATCAGCTCATGCCGTGTTTGCTGGCAGAAGTCTGTGCCCGTCAGGAGGCGGATACGGTACTGTCTCGTCTGACCCCACTGCTATTGGGGATCGTCACGCGTACTACCTATCTTGAGCTGTTGCTGGAGTCTCGTGCTGCGCTGGCTCAGTTGATTCGCCTGTGTGCGGCTTCGCCGATGGTTGCCAGCCAACTAGCGCGTTATCCCCTTCTGTTGGATGAATTGCTCGATGCGTCAACGCTGTATCAACCGACGGCACCGAGCGCGTATGCCGATGAGCTACGTCAGTATCTGATGCGCGTCCCTGAGGACGATGAAGAACAACAGCTGGAAGCCGTTCGTCAATTCAAGCAGTCACAACAGTTACGTATCGCCGCAGGAGATATCGGTGGTGTACTGCCGGTGATGAAAGTGAGCGATCACTTAACGTATTTGGCAGAGGCGATTATCGCCGCAGTGGTTCAGCAGGCGTGGGGGCAGATGGTGGTGCGCTACGGCCAACCCTCCCACTTGCAGCATCGTGAAGGCCGTGGGTTTGCCGTTATTGCCTACGGTAAGCTCGGCGGTTGGGAACTGGGGTATAGCTCCGATCTGGATCTGGTGTTCTTGCTGGATTGTCCATCGGACGTGATGACGGATGGCGAACGCAGTATTGATGGACGTCAGTTTTACCTGCGCCTTGCTCAGCGTGTGATGCATCTGTTTAGCACTCGGACGTCATCAGGCATTCTGTATGAAGTTGATGCCCGTCTGCGACCATCGGGCGCGGCTGGCATGTTGGTGAGTACGGTTGAAGCGTTTGATGATTACCAGCGTAATGAGGCGTGGACGTGGGAGCATCAGGCGCTGGTGCGTGCGCGTATGGTGTACGGCGAAAGCGGCGTGCAGCAAACATTTGAATCTATTCGTCGCAGTATCCTCTGTACAGAGCGTGATGCTGATACCTTGCGAACCGAAGTGCGGGAAATGCGCGAAAAAATGCGTCAGCATTTGGCGAACAAAGATAAATCACTCTTTGATATCAAAACGGATGCGGGCGGTATTACGGATATCGAATTTATCGCCCAGTATCTGGTGCTGCGCTATGCCGCGCAGGAACCGCGTTTGACTCGCTGGTCAGACAATGTGCGTATTCTGGAACTGATGGCGCAGTATGGCGTGATGGAAGAGAGTGAAGCCAACGCGCTCAAGCTGGCCTACGTTACGATGCGCAATGAACTGCACCATCTGGCTTTGCAGGAACTGTCTGGGCGGGTTAGCAAGGATCGGTTTGTTGCGGAACGGGAACAGGTGCTAGTGAGTTGGAATAAATGGCTGATGGGTGAGTAAGTTTTCTCAATATATGTGGTCAAACGCTCGGCGAAGAGATTCGGAGCGGTGACGTGTAATCATAGTGCCTATGATATTATTACGCGCATTATGCGAAATAAAGCCTGGAGTAGAGGATGAAAGTGACGCTGCCTGATTTCCGTCAAGCGGGTGTGTTAGTGGTTGGTGATGTCATGCTGGATCGTTACTGGTATGGGCCAACCAGTCGAATTTCACCAGAGGCACCGGTGCCTGTGGTCAAGGTTGATACGATCGAAGAGCGCCCGGGCGGCGCGGCGAACGTTGCAATGAACATCGCAGCATTGGGGGCGGGATCGCGTCTGGTAGGGTTAACGGGCATTGATGATGCTGCACGCGCGCTGAACGCCAAACTTGGCGAAGTGAATGTGAAGTGTGACTTTGTCTCTGTTCCTACGCACCCGACGATCACCAAGCTGCGCGTGCTGTCGCGCAATCAGCAACTGATCCGACTGGATTTCGAAGAGGGATTTGAGGGGATCGATCCTCAACCTATCATCGAGCGTATCCAACAGGCGCTGCCAAAAATTGGTGCGCTGGTGCTGTCTGATTATGCAAAAGGCGCCTTGGCGCATGTACAAACTATGATTCAGACCGCAAAAGCAGCTGGCGTTCCGGTGCTGATCGACCCGAAAGGGACAGATTTTTCCCGTTACCGCGGTGCGACGCTGCTGACGCCGAACCTGTCTGAATTTGAAGCGGTTGCAGGACGTTGTAAAACGGAAGAAGAACTGGTTGAGCGCGGTATGCAACTGATGACGGATTACGATCTGTCTGCGCTGCTGATTACCCGTTCTGAGCAAGGGATGACGCTGCTACAGCCGGGCAAAGCTCCGCTGCATTTGCCGACGCAGGCGCAGGAAGTGTATGACGTGACTGGTGCTGGCGATACCGTAATTGGTGTTCTGGCTGCTGCACTGGCAGCGGGTAACCCGCTGGAAGAAGCCTGTTTCTTAGCGAATGCCGCCGCAGGTGTCGTCGTTGGCAAGCTGGGAACGTCCACGGTGACACCGATTGAGTTGGAAAATGCTATCCGTGGCCGTGCTGAAACCGGATTTGGCGTGATGACCGAAGAACAGTTGAAACATGCCGTTGAGCTGGCGCGTCAGCGTGGCGAAAAGATTGTGATGACTAACGGCTGCTTCGATATTCTGCATGCCGGACATGTGTCTTATCTTGCCAATGCTCGCAAACTTGGCGATCGGCTGATCGTTGCAGTAAATAGCGATGCATCAACCAAACGCTTGAAGGGGCCGACGCGACCTGTGAACCCGCTGCCGCAGCGGATGATCGTGTTAGGCGCGTTGGAAGCTGTCGACTGGGTCGTGCCGTTTGAAGAAGATACGCCCCAGCGTCTGATTGCCAGCATCCTGCCGGATATTCTGGTGAAAGGCGGAGACTACCAGCCACATGAAATCGCCGGTAGTGAAGAGGTCTGGGCCAACGGTGGTGAAGTGAAAGTTCTGAACTTTGAGGACGGCTGCTCCACGACAAATATCATCAACACGATTAAAGCCAGCACGTCTCAATCTTAAACGAAATAAAACTGACGGCGCTCGAACTATTTCGAGGCCGTTCAGGCCGCAAGCTAATGATTTTCGCCCTAGCCTATCACGGGCGAAAATCATGACGCCAACAGGGCGACACGTCAGATAAAACAGGTATGAAACCAGTGAAGAAAGAACCAGCCGAAGTGAATGTGGCCGCACTGCGGGTAGCGGAATTGCGCCGGGTCTTACGCCATCACGAATACAAATATCACGTTGAAGATGCGCCCGAAATTCCTGATATCGAATATGACAAACTCATGCAGGAATTGAAGGCGTTAGAAGCCGATCACCCAGAACTGGTGACGAGTGATTCTCCTACGCAGCGCGTTGGTGCGGCACCGCTGGCGGCATTTGAGCAAGTACGCCATGAAGTGCCGATGCTATCGCTGGATAACGTATTTGATGAAGAAAGCTATCTGGCCTTCAGCAAGCGAATTGGCGACAGGCTGAAGAACGGTGACGAGCTGACATTCTGTTGTGAACTGAAACTGGATGGTTTGGCTGTCAGCCTGTTGTATGAAGAGGGCGTTCTGGTACAGGCGGCCACGCGCGGGGATGGAACGACTGGGGAAAATATCACCAGTAATATCCGTACCGTTGGGGCTATCCCATTGCGTCTTGACGGTGACAATATTCCGCGTCGTGTTGAAGTGCGCGGCGAAGTGTTTATGAAACACGGCGGCTTTGAAAAGTTGAACGAAGAGGCTCGTCGTACAGGGAGCAAAGTCTTTGCCAACCCGCGTAACGCCGCTGCCGGATCGCTGCGTCAGCTCGACCCACGCATTACCGCTAAACGTCCGCTGACCTTCTTCTGCTATGGCGTCGGCCTGTTGGAAGGCGGTGAACTACCCGAGAGTCACTGGGAGCGGTTGATGCAGTTCAAAGCGTGGGGACTGCCGGTTAGTGACAGAATCAAGCTATGCACTGGTCCAGCCGAAGTGCTCGATTTTTATCGTCAGGTTGAACAGACCCGTAGTTCATTAGGCTTTGATATTGATGGCGTCGTCGTCAAAGTTGACTCACTGGCGTTGCAGGAACGGTTAGGGTTCGTTGCCCGTGCGCCTCGCTGGGCGGTTGCATTTAAATTCCCTGCGCAGGAACAGCTGACCTGGGTGCGCGATGTTGAGTTTCAGGTTGGGCGGACGGGGGCGATTACGCCCGTTGCGCGTCTGGAACCCGTCGCCGTGGCGGGTGTGATCGTCAGCAACGCTACGCTGCATAATGCCGATGAAATTGAGCGACTCGGTTTGCAGATTGGCGATCGAGTGATTGTGCGCCGAGCGGGGGATGTGATCCCGCAGATCGTCGGCATCGTCGAATCTGAACGGCCCGAAACCGTGCAACCGATCGTTTTCCCTGCTGCCTGCCCCGTGTGTGGATCTGACGTTGAGCGTGTAGAAGGGGAAGCCGTCACGCGTTGTACTGGTGGTTTGATCTGTGGCGCTCAGCGTAAAGAAGCGCTGAAGCACTTTGTTTCTCGTCGTGCGCTGGATGTTGAAGGCATGGGAGATAAGATCATCGATCAACTGGTGGAAAAAGAGTATGTCAAAACGCCAGCCGATCTGTTTCGCCTGAGCGCTGGGATCATGACCGGGCTGGATCGCATGGGGCCGAAGTCCGCGATGAACGTGGTCAATGCGCTGGAAAAGGCAAAAGGCACAACGCTGGCGCGTTTCCTGTACGCGTTGGGAATCCGTGATGTTGGCGAATCGACGGCTGCCAATCTGGCTGCCCATTTTGGTTCGTTGGAGGCGCTTTTTGCTGCCGATGAAGACGCGCTGCTGGAGGTATCGGATGTCGGTAAAATCGTTGCCGCGCATGTGCGGCACTTCCTTGAGGAAGAGCACAACCAAACCGTGATCCGCGAACTGACCGATCCCGCTGGCATCAACATCCACTGGCCCGACGTTCAGGTCGTCAATGCCGAAGAGATCGACAGCCCATTTGCAGGGAAAACGGTGGTATTGACCGGATCGCTGAGTATTCTGTCCCGCGATGAAGCCAAAGATCGGCTAACAGCGTTGGGGGCAAAAGTGAGCGGCAGCGTCTCGAAGAAAACCGATATGGTGATCGCTGGTGAAGCGGCAGGCTCTAAGCTGGCGAAGGCGCAAGAGTTGGGGATCCCAGTGATCGATGAGGCTGAAATGATCCGACTACTGGATAATTACGGTGATGTAAGCCCGTTATAGGAGAAACACGGGGATGAGGCTTCCAAAATGGGCGCCTTGCCTCGTGGTCGCTCTGTATATCTCGAACCTGAAACGACTACGCTATTGGGAGTGAACGCGGGTGGAAAAAGAAGACCTGATAGAGATTGCCAGGATGCAGATGCCTTTTGGTAAATATAAAGGGCGGGTGCTGATTGATTTACCAGAAGAGTACCTGTTGTGGTTTTCTCGCAAGGATGAATTTCCTCAGGGGCGCTTAGGGGAATTGATGCAAATTACGCTGGCAATCAAGATAGAGGGTTTGCAAGGATTGGTAACGCCGCTGAAGCGGCCCCGTTCCTGATTATCCATTTCCTCGCGCAGTCCTTGACGAAAAAAGGTCGTTTCAATGAAGCGACCTTTTACGTTTGCTACTTACCCTATCCCTGACGCAGACTATACGTAGACATTAATCTTATTGTCTTCGGTTGGGCGGTTAACGCCTTCTTGTTTAGCATTTTGCGTTGTAGAAGAGGAATCAGACTGCTGCTCTGACTTCTCACTCTGCAAACGAGCAATTTGCGCCTGTAATGCCTGGATCTGGGCCTGAATTGCCTGCTGCTGTTGTTCGATCAGTTTACGTTCTTCATCGCTTTCTGCGCTGGAAGCCGATTCGGTCAGTTTACTCACCTGCTTGGTGAGTGATTGGACCTGCTTGGTTAACTGCGCAATCTGCTGTTCTGACGTACTGCTGCTTTTACTGCTGCTTGCCGTTGTTGTCGATACGCTGATACTGCTGATTGTGTTTGACATCTTCCCTCCTGAAAATATGCCTATATACCCGAATTATTAGGGGTACAAGCCCTTATATCGGCAATTTAAACACTTTCTCGAAGGTGATATTGTTGGCAATCAAACATGAAATACTCACTTTCCTGACAGCTAATGTAACAAAATATATCAGTCAGGAAAGCGAGGGAAAGTCGAGGGGGAATGTGTCAGATTTGACGGTCAGACGTAGATATCAACACCGCCTTCTTTTTCTTTATTTTCAGTTTGTTGTGATGAACTTTCTGACGCCGCGCTAAGCGCTTTCTTTTCTGCTTCTTCTTTTTGGATGCGGGCAATTTCGGCATAGAGAGCCTGTATTTGTGCCTGAATCATCTGCTGCTGCTGCTTAATGAGTTTGCGCTCATCTTCACTTTGCGCGTTGGCGGCTGATTCACCCAACTCTTTTAGCTGTTTGGTTAGCACTTTGATTTGATTTTGTAATGCGGCAATTTTCTGTTGAGCGCCATTACCATTACTGGCTGCAGGCGCAGCCTTACTCTCTGTAGTCGATGAATTTTTACTCTTACTGGCCGTAGGTGCCGCCGCTACTTGTGACGGCGTATTCATGGTAATCCGGCTAATATCGTTGGACATCACTTCCTCCTGAAATAAGTCAGTTCTCCGATCACTATCGGCTAAATCGCGATTTTCTTTACGAAAAACTTACAAATCAGTGGGGGACGGCTAGGTACTTATTAAAGGAAAAGGGAGGGGGCTGGCAAGCGCGTTTCCTTACTCCCTTGCCAGCAATAGTGATGAAATGACGTCAGTTAACTACCGTACACGTTAATTGCGCTGTTCAGTCGCTTAGCCTGAAGATTTAGCCCTTCAGCCGCTTCGGTTGATTGCGTGACCATATCGGTATTGCCCTGTGTCATTTGTTCTATCTGTGCAATCGAGGTATTGATCAGACCTAATGCAGAAGTCTGCTCATGCGTTGCATTGCTGATCTCTTTGATCATGGTGGAGACCTGCAAAACTTCATCAACGATGTCGCTGATATGCTTGCCTGCGTTCTCTACCATCACGCTGCCTTGTTTCACGCTTTCTACGTTGGCATCGATCAACGTTTTAATTTCTTTGGCAGCAGAGGCGGAATGCTGTGCCAGATTGCGAACCTCAGCGGCCACCACGGCAAACCCTCGTCCCTGTACCCCTGCACGCGCGGCTTCAACCGCGGCGTTTAGCGCAAGGATGTTAGTCTGGAAGGCAATACTGTCTATCACGCCAATGATATCAACGATTTTATCGCTGGCACTGGAGATAGAATCCATCATGCCGATGGTTTCCTTCATAATATTGCCACCTTTTAGGGCGGTGCTGCTGGCGGCTTGTGCCATTGTTGTCGCTTGCGCCGCCGTTTCTGCACTCTGCTGTACCGCAACGGTAATTTCTTCAATCGCAGCGGCGGTTTGTTGCAGATTCGCCGACGTTTCTTCTGTGCGGCTATTCAGGTCGATGTTGTTCTCCGCCAATTTATGGCTGACATTCGTGATGCCGTGAACTTGCGTACTGACGTCATCGACAAGCGAATGCAGGTTCAGGCCAAACTGGTTAACTGAACGTAGCAGTAAGCCAATTTCGTCTACCCGATTGAGGTGGATGTGCTTTACTTTACGGCCTGATACCACATGCTGCGCCTGTTTGAGTATCATCCTGATTGGCTGCGCAATTTGCTGCTGTAGAAACTGATCCATGATGACGACGAGTAATAGCGTCAGCGCCAACAGCCACAGTGGATTCATGCCACTGAAGGCAAGCAACGCGGGAATGAGCCCCACGGCCAATACGGCGATACGCAAGCGCCAGCGGACTGACAATTTCTGCAAGAGCGACAGGGGAGAAAAGAGCCCGGTGCGCACGACCAGCCCTTTATAGAACTTGCGGCTACCCGCTTGTTTCTTCTGCACGGCGCTATACAGCATTTCGGCCGCTTTTATTTCTTCGGCATTGGGGGTGTTACGTACTGAGATATAGCCCGCAAGCTGCTCTTGCTGGTAAACCGGTGTAACGTTGGCACGAACCCAGTAGTGGTCACCGTTGTTACGACGGTTTTTGACCAGTCCGGTCCAGCTATCTCCTTGTTTCAGCGTAAACCACAGATCGGCATAGGCTTCAACGGGCATGTCTGGATGGCGCACAATATTGTGCGGCTGGTTGATAAGCTGCTCTTCAGAAAAACCGCTAACCTTAATAAAGGCAGAGTTGGCATAGGTAATGTGGCTGTGAATATTTGTCGTGGACATCAATATGGTGTCCATGTCTAACAGATACTCCTGCTGTGTGACAGGTGTATTTAATCTCATTAGAAGCCCCGGCGTACGTATCCCGCTCAGTTTCCAGGTTCAGCCATGCTGGCCGCTTTGCTTGCCTCAGCTGTTCTGGTTATTCCAGAGGCTGAAACGTTACAGGGCTGCCGTGTGACGATACCATGAAATCTGTCAGGCATATTGCTGTGTAAATATTCAAATTATTCAAATAGGTATACTGAAATTTTTTGGGTGTCTTACTCGCTTAATAAAATAATGTTCTATACCCGTCATACTTCAAGTTACATGTGCGTTGGCTTCATTCGGTCACCCGAATCACTTACTTGAGTAAGCTCATCGGGATTCCCTTACTTGCCGCCTTCCTGAAACTCGAATTATTTAGGGTATACACTATTTATAATGAGCGGGTTATTGACCCTATTTTGTGCGTGATGGAGATTTTGTAACTATATATTTGTAACAAACATTTCATCAGTGTTAGCACGCTTTTTCAGCACGCGTAAATTTATGATGAGGACGATCACCTGTCAATTGATTCATTTTATTGGCAATAAATAATCAGAGAAAAAATGATTAAAAATAGGTGAGGAGAACATAGCGGATTTACTGAAAATGTGTTCTGGATGGGCATAATTGACAATAAGAAGAACCTATTGTTAACTTTTTTTTATTCTTTCTTTGCGCTAATGAAATTAAATGTTGCTGCATTGATGCTTATTGTTTTAATTACTGCTTTTTCTCGGTTTTCATTGCGGCTGAATTTATTGTAGATCAAATAATGCCATCCGCAGGCCGGATAATGGCTCTGGCCTGCGGAAAAAGATAATCAGGTTACCGGGGCCGGGTTGAAAACGGCGAGTGCGTTATGAAGTCCCCATTGATCGGACCAGGTTTTTTTCTTACTGCTGGCGATATCCAAAATGAAATGGAAAAGCTGCCAGCCTACGTCTTCGATTGTGGCCTCTCCAGTTGCAATCGTACCTGCATCAATATCCATCAGGTCGTGCCAGCGGTTTGCCAATGCGGTACGGGTCGCCATTTTGATCACGGGTACGGCCAGTAGACCATAAGGCGTACCGCGACCGGTGGTGAAGACCTGTACGGTGATGCCGGAAGCGAGCTGCTGGGTACCGCACACAAAGTCGCTGGCTGGCGTTGCTGCGTAAATCAACCCGCGTTTGGTAGGGCGTTGGCCGGGAGACAGAACTTCGACAATCGCGCTGGTGCCCGATTTGGCGATGGAGCCAAGCGCTTTTTCCACCACGTTCGCAAGGCCACCTTTTTTGTTGCCCGGCGATGGGTTGGCGCTACGGTCGGTCTGGCCGCTGTCGAGGTAGTTATCGTACCAGGCCATCTCTTCCAACAGACGTTTACCGACCTCTTCATTGATGACGCGCGGTGTTAGCAGATGAATGGCGTCGCGCACTTCCGTCACTTCGGAGAACATGACGGTTGCGCCGCAGCGTACCAGTAGGTCGGAGGCAAACCCAACGGCCGGATTAGCGGTGACACCAGAGAAAGCATCGCTGCCGCCACACTGCATGCCGACAACTAATTCTGAGGCCGGACAGGTTTCGCGCTGACGTTTGTTCAGTCGTTGCAGGTGCTTATCTGCCATCGTCAGAATGTCATCCACCATCGAGCGGAAGCCAACATGGTGTTCATCCTGCAAGCGGACAATGCTGGTGTCATCAAGGGAGATGGCCTGTACATCTGGCGTCCCTTCTAGGAGGCGTTCCGGCTGTAATTTTTCACAGCCCAGACCTACAACCAGAATTTCTCCACCAAAATTTGGATTCAGTGCCAGATTGTGAATGGTGCGGATAGGAACGACCGCCGCAGGGGCATTAATTGCCACGCCACAACCATAGAGATGATTGAGCGCGACCACACCATCCACATTGGGATACTTGGGTAATAAATCTCGCTCGATAATTTTGACGACATAGTCCACTACGCCCGCGACGCAGTGCACGCTGGTGGTTATGCCCAACAGATTTTTCGTGCCTACGCTGCCATCGGCATTGCGGTAACCTTCAAAGGTATAGCCTTCCAGCGGAGGAAGAGAGGGCGGAATTTTGGTCGCCAGCGGCAGGGTTTCCAGTGCGGGTGCCTGAGGTAGCTCGACCACGGATTCGTCAATCCAGCTTCCTTTGGCAATATCGCGCAGCGCATACCCGATAATTTCACCATAGCGGATGATTGCGCCTGTTTTGGCGATATCAACAAGGGCAACTTTGTGACCCTGCGGGACATGCTCAATTAATTCCAGACTATCATTAAAACGGGTTCCAGCACGTAAGCCATTATTATTAACAACAATGGCAACATTATCAGAATCGTGAACCTTAATATAAAGTGGCTGCTCTTGTGCAGCATTACTTTCTGATTTATCTGACATGATGCAAGCCTTTATTATTTGTTTATCAGAAACGCAGTGGTAACTATTACTACACGAGTCATTTACCACACTATTACTTCATTGCTCGTTAATGAGTATACGTGAGGTTCTCTTCTCGTACATTATGCAATTGACCTAAGCCAGCGCTTTTTGTTTCTGATTTATCAGGTGAATGACCAATTTTTGGTGAGTTTGATCACATTCTTTCTGCGCACTGTTTTCAGGACGGAAATGAAAATAATGTGTATGAATGTAAAAAGAGAATAACGGCGTTTTTCGTGAAATACCTCGCACTATATAGGGCAAGTGCACCAACATATTCCAAAGGACATTTTTAATGTTGTGCTTTTATCTAGTGAGTGGCCAGCAGGTAAAAATTATAATGTTCCTGCGAGTTGAAGATGTCAGCTAATTACTCTGATGCTATATAGCCTGGCTATTCGCAAAAAAAATAAAAATGGGAATTTACTATACCCTAAATAATTCGAGTTTCAGGTAGGCGGCAAGAGAAAGAGTCCCGATGAACTTACTCCGGTAAGTGATTCGGGTGAGTGAACGCAGCCAACACACATGTAACTTGAAGTATGACGGGGATATCCACTGATCTTCATTCTGATAACCCTACACCGTTATCTGTTATTCGGAATGAATGAGCGAACCGCGATTGAAGCAGGAGTTCATCATGAATACAGTAAGCTCAGCAGCTGGCGCGATACAAAAGAGAACAAACGCCCGCTACTGGATTGTCGTGATGTTGTTTATTGTCACGTCATTTAACTATGGAGACCGTGCTACCTTGTCCATTGCTGGTTCAGCAATGTCTAAGGAAATTGGGCTGGACGCGGTGGGGATGGGATATATCTTCTCTGCGTTCTCCTGGGCATATGTTATTGGTCAAATACCCGGAGGCTGGCTGCTCGATCGCTTTGGCTCAAAGAAAGTCTACTTCTACAGTATCTTCACCTGGTCGATTTTTACCTTATTACAAGGCTTTGTCGATATCTTCAGCGGTGCGGGCATTGTCATTTCTCTGTTCCTCCTGCGCTTTATGGTCGGTTTGTGTGAATCACCTTCCTTCCCGGGAAATAGCCGAATTGTGGCTGCCTGGTTCCCCGCACAAGAGCGTGGGACGGCCGTCGCGATATTCAACTCGGCTCAGTACTTTGCGACCGTGATCTTCGCCCCTATCATGGGCTGGCTGGTACACGCTGTAGGTTGGGCGCACGTGTTCTGGTTCATGGGTGGATTAGGTATCATCCTCAGCTTTGTCTGGCTGAAAGTGATCCACGATCCTAAAGATCACCCAGGCGTGAATCAGGCTGAACTGGATTATATTGAAGCCGGTGGCGCACTGATCAATATGGACGCCAAAGGGTCGAAGAAAGCGGCCGTGAAGGGTGAAAAATGGCATCAGGTCAAGCAATTAATGCAGTCTCGCATGATGCTTGGTGTGTATATCGGCCAATATTGTATTAACGCACTAACTTACTTCTTCATCACCTGGTTCCCACTTTATCTGGTTCAGGCGCGCGGTATGTCGATCCTCAAAGCGGGGTTTGTTGCCTCGGTGCCTGCTATCTGCGGTTTTGTGGGCGGCGTTCTGGGCGGCATCATTTCCGATTACCTGATGCGCCGGACCAATTCACTGACCTTTGCCCGTAAAACACCTATCGTTCTCGGTATGTTGCTCTCCATGTCGATGGTGATTTGTAACTACGTTGAAACCGAGTGGGTTGTCATTGCGGTGATGTCTGCTGCCTTCTTCGGCAAAGGCATTGGTGCACTGGGCTGGGCGGTTATGGCCGATACGGCACCGAAAGAAATCAGCGGGTTAAGTGGTGGGCTGTTTAATATGTTCGGTAATGCGTCTGGTATCGTGACGCCGATTGCCATTGGCTACATCATCGGAATGACCGGTTCTTTCAATGGTGCTCTGGTGTATGTCGGCGTCCATGCGATGGTTGCCATCGCCAGCTACCTGTTCATTGTGCAAGATATTAAACGTATTGAATTAAAACCATTCGTTAATAATTAAAGCCATTCGCTACAGCATTAATCTGCATGTAGGCAGTAACACAAAACGCTGTGCCGTCATACTGATGGCGCAGCGTTTTGCCCTTTATTTATGTCATGGAAAGTAGGGATTTACCTATTCGAAATCGGGTGCCAATGGTACGTATTCCGGTGTTTATAAGGCAGAAATTTGCTTTTCCCGGTTTTCGTGAAACACCTCCCATTGGCCTGTGATAATGACATATTTAATCTGCATTTCGACAGGGAATGCTGTGCTATTGCCCAATGAGTTGTGAAATAAGAAAACTTATACTTTTTACTGAGGTTGGTAAGGCGGCACGGATTACGACACTGCTTTCCTAATCGTTTTATTCCGGTATTAAGGTAGTTATACCTGTTTTTATTCTGATAACCCTACAAGCATTGTTCATTTCAAATCAGAGTAAAAACAAGGTCGCGCTAATAAAGTAGGAAAACAACATGAAATCATCTACTGGTGCACCATCTGTTTTTTATTTCTGTATGACTGAATTATTTTCACCTGCCTCAGCGCACACCTGCGTTTTGGCAAACATCGGAAACCTAAGCGTCAAGCCTGTGCGCTCTATCCATGACGGGAGCCTGTAATGGCAAACTTTTCAGCGACTCCTGTAATTACCGACATGAAGGTCATTCCCGTTGCGGGTTATGACAGCATGCTGCTGAACATCGGTGGTGCACACGGTGCTTACTTCACTCGTAATATCGTGATTTTAACCGATAGCGCCGGTCATACCGGTGTTGGTGAAGCGCCCGGAGGTGAAGTCATTTACAACACGCTGGTCGATGCCATTCCCCGCGTGAAAGGCAAACAAATAGCCCGGATGAACCGTTTGGTTCATGACATCCATGTCGGCAACCAATCTTCTGATTTTGATTCTTTCGGCAAGGGTGCCTGGACGTTTGAGCTGCGCGTGAATGCGGTGGCGGCTCTCGAAGCAGCACTGCTCGATCTGCTGGGGCAATTTATGGGTGTCCCCGTTGCCGAACTGCTGGGGCCGGGTAAGCAGCGTGATGAAGTCACTGTGCTCGGTTACTTGTTCTATATCGGCGACCGCACGAAGACGGATTTACCTTATTTATCCGGTGAGAAAGTATCAGGTGAAAAAGGCAAACACGAGTGGTATCACCTGCGTCACCAGCAGGCGATGGACAGCGAGGCGATTGTGCGTCTGGCTGAAGCCACCACTGACCGCTACGGATTCAAAGATTTCAAACTCAAAGGTGGCGTGTTGCCCGGTGAGCAAGAAATCGATGCTGTGAAGGCGCTAAAAAAACGGTTCCCAGATGCCCGTATTACCGTCGACCCAAACGGTGCCTGGCTGCTGGATGAAGCGATAGATTTGTGCAAAGACATGAAGGGCATTCTGACCTATGCGGAAGACCCGTGCGGTGCTGAGCAGGGTTTCTCCGGCCGTGAGGTGATGGCGGAATTCCGCCGTGCAACTGGGCTGCCAGTTGCGACCAACATGATTGCCACCAACTGGCGCGAAATGAACCATGCCGTGATGTTGCAGGCGGTCGATATCCCGCTGGCCGATCCGCATTTCTGGACGATGCACGGTGCGGTGCGCGTCGCCCAGCTGTGTGATGAGTGGGGCCTGACGTGGGGCTGCCATTCAAATAACCATTTCGATATCTCTCTGGCGATGTTCACGCACGTGGGTGCGGCGGCGCCAGGTAACCCGACGGCGATTGATACACATTGGATTTGGCAGGAAGGGCAGCACCTGACCAAAGAGCCGCTGCAAATCGTCAACGGTAAAATTAAGGTGCCAGAGCGTCCCGGCCTGGGGATTGAGCTGGATATGGAACAGGTCATGAAAGCCCACGATCTGTACAAAAAATTACCGAGCGGGGCACGTAATGATGCCGTCGCCATGCAGTACCTGATCCCAGGTTGGAAGTTTGATCGTAAACGCCCGGTTTTTGGCCGCTAACCCTACATAGAAAAATTAGAGAGATAAGGATAAGAAAATGACGTTGCAAAATTCAACTCCGGTTATTACCCACATGCAGGTTATTCCGGTTGCAGGTCACGACAGTATGCTGCTCAATCTGAGTGGCGCACATGCACCCTATTTCACTCGCAACATTGTGATTCTGAAAGATAACGCCGGGAATACCGGTGTCGGTGAAATTCCCGGCGGTGAGAAAATCCGTCAGACGCTGGAAGATGCTGCCGAGCTGGTGGTCGGTAAAACGCTAGGCGAATACAAAAACGTGATGACGGCAGTGCGCGCACAGTTCGCTGACCGTGACTCCTCTGGACGCGGTTTGCAGACGTTCGATCTGCGTATCACCATCCATGTCGTCACGGGGATAGAAGCCGCAATGCTCGATCTGCTGGGGCAATTCCTCAATGTCAGCGTGGCCTCGCTGCTGGGCGATGGTCAACAGCGTGATGCGGTAGAAATGCTGGGTTATCTGTTCTACATCGGCGATCGTAATAAAACCGATCTGCCTTACCAGAATCAGACGAACGAGAAGTGCGACTGGTATCGTCTGCGTCACGAAGAAGCTCTGTCGCCAGAAACCATCGTGCGTCTGGCTGAAGCCGCGTATGAAAAATACGGATTCAATGATTTCAAACTGAAAGGCGGCGTACTGGCCGGTAGCGAAGAAGCCGAAGCGGTAACTGCACTGGCTAAGCGCTTCCCGCAGGCACGTATCACGCTAGACCCGAATGGTGCCTGGTCGCTGGATGAAGCCATCGATCTGGGCAAACAACTGCGCGGTGTACTGGCGTATGCAGAAGATCCGTGCGGCGCGGAACAAGGTTTCTCCGGTCGTGAAGTGATGGCTGAATTCCGCCGTGCGACCGGTCTGCCTACCGCGACCAACATGATCGCTACCGACTGGCGACAAATGGGCCACACGATTTCGCTGCAATCGGTCGATATTCCGTTGGCCGATCCGCACTTCTGGACGATGCAAGGTTCCGTTCGTGTGGCTCAGATGTGCCACGAATGGGGCTTAACCTGGGGTTCTCACTCCAATAACCACTTTGATATTTCACTGGCCATGTTTACTCAGGTCGCCGCGGCGGCTCCGGGCAAGATTACGGCGATTGATACGCACTGGATCTGGCAGGAAGGCAACCAGCGCCTGACGAAAGAACCATTGCAGATTGTTGGCGGCATGGTGGAAGTACCGAAGAAACCGGGTCTGGGTGTTGAGCTGGATATGGATCAGGTAATGAAAGCACACGAACTGTATAAAAACATGGGATTAGGCGCACGTAACGACGCAATGGGAATGCAGTACCTTATTCCTGAGTGGACATTTGATAATAAACGTCCGTGTCTGGTTCGCTAACGTTCTGCTTTTCCGTTTTTTGAGCGCGCCGCTTCAGCTAAGTGGCGCTGGAATGACCGAGGATAAAAAATGAAGACTCCGCTGTTACCTAACCGTTTTCGCCAAGATTTGCAGCAGGGGAAAACGTTGATTGGCTGCTGGTGTGCGCTAGGCAACCCGATTTCAACTGAAGTGCTGGGGCTGGCGGGATTCGACTGGCTCGTGCTGGATGGAGAGCACGCGCCTAACGATATCGTGACGTTTATTCCTCAGCTAATGGCGCTGAAAGGTAGTCACAGCGCGCCTGTTGTCCGCCCACCGTGCAATGAACCGATTATCATCAAACGGCTGTTGGATATTGGGTTCAATAACTTCCTGATCCCCTTCGTGGAAACGGCAGAAGAAGCCGCGCGTGCGGTCGCTTCCACCCGTTATCCACCAGCGGGTATTCGCGGCGTTTCCGTGGCGCATCGTAGCAACAGCTATGGCACCGAACCTGACTATTTCGCCAAGATTAACGACAACATTACCGTCGTGGTGCAAATCGAAAGTCAGGACGGCCTCGACAATCTGGATGCGATTATCGCGGTTGACGGCGTAGACGGCGTGTTCGTTGGCCCGAGCGATCTGTCGGCGGCGCTGGGTTATCTCGGTCAGCCTAACCATCCTGACGTGCAGAAGGCAATCCGCCACATCTTCGACCGCGCGGCGGCACATAACAAACCGTGCGGCATTCTGGCACCGGTTGAAGCCGATGCGCGTCGCTATCTGGAATGGGGTGCAAGCTTCGTCGCGGTAGGCAGCGATCTGGGCGTATTCCGCAGCGCGACACAGGCGCTGAGCGACAAATACAAAAAGTGATTCAGTGATTCCGTTGCGAATCGGATCCGTCATGAGACGGCGCCATCGTGAATTGAAGTGATATCTACATCAGACAATGAGGTTAGGGCGATGAAAATTGGTTTTATTGGACTGGGCATTATGGGAAAACCGATGAGTAAAAATCTGCTGAAAGCAGGTTACTCATTAGTCGTGATGGACAGAAATCTGGAAGCCGTCGCGGAAGTGGTTGCGGCAGGTGCGACGTCAGCTGAAACGCCGAAACAGGTTGCGGAGCTGAGCGACGTGATCATCACCATGTTGCCTAACTCTCCACATGTAAAAGAGGTGGTGCTGGGCGAAAACGGCGTCATCGAAGGTGCGCGTGCCGGAAGCATTGTGGTGGATATGAGTTCAATCGCACCGCTTGCCAGCCGTGAAATTGCTGCTGCGCTGGCGGCGAAAGAGATCGCTATGTTGGATGCGCCGGTCAGCGGCGGTGAACCAAAAGCGGTCGACGGCACGCTGTCCGTGATGGTCGGTGGTGAGAAAGCACAGTTTGACCGCTGCTTTGAAATTCTGAAATCAATGGCAGGTTCCGTTGTACATACCGGTGATATCGGTGCGGGCAACGTTACCAAACTGGCGAATCAGGTGATTGTGGCACTGAACATTGCTGCCATGTCTGAAGCATTGGTTCTGGCGACGAAAGCCGGCGTTAACCCCGATCTGGTTTATCAGGCGATTCGCGGTGGACTGGCGGGCAGCACCGTACTGGATGCGAAAGCGCCGATGGTTATGGATCGTAACTTTAAGCCAGGTTTCCGCATCGATCTGCATATTAAAGATCTGGCGAATGCGCTGGATACCTCACACGGCGTGGGCGCACAGTTGCCGTTAACGGCGGCGGTGATGGAAATGATGCAGGCGTTGAAAGCGGACGATCTGGGATCGGCTGACCATAGCGCACTGGCGTGTTACTACGAGAAGCTGGCTAAAGTAGAAGTCACGAGATAACCCGTGAAGCGATAGTCACGAGGCTGGCACCGTGTGCCAGCCGACTGGCAGATAATCATTCTGATCTACCCAAGAGATTTCAGGATCTCTGCCCTGAAAATTGGTGGGTATAAGCGCTATTTCATGAGCGCGCGGATTATTGATGCAATCGGAACGTTGATGAAATCGGATCGTTTATGAAAATAGTGATCGCACCGGATTCTTATAAAGAAAGCCTATCTGCACAAGAGGTTGCCACGCAGATTGAAAAGGGATTTCGTGAAATATTTCCCGATGCCTGCTATGTCAAATTGCCCGTTGCAGATGGTGGGGAAGGAACAGTCGAAGCCATGGTCGCTGCGACTGATGGCAAGATTGTGAATGTTAAGGTGACAGGGCCGTTAGGCGATAACATTGATGCGTTCTTTGGCCTGTCTGGCGATGAAAAAACGGCTTTTATTGAGATGGCAGCGGCAAGTGGTCTGGAACGCGTGCCTTCTCAACAGCGTAATCCGTTAAAGACCACGAGCTATGGCACGGGCGAGTTGATTCGCTGCGCGTTGGATCACGGCGTTCGGCACTGCATCATCGGGATTGGCGGAAGCGCAACCAATGATGGCGGATCGGGCATGGTGCAGGCGCTGGGCGCGAAGTTGCTGGATAAGCAGGGCGAACAGATTGGTTTTGGTGGTGGTGAACTCGATAAGCTTGCCAGCATTGATATCAGCGAGCTGGATGAACGTATTAAAAGCTGCCGTTTTGAAGTGGCCTGCGATGTGACCAACCCGTTGACGGGGAAACAGGGTGCATCGGCTATTTTTGGCCCTCAGAAAGGTGCAACGCCGGAGATGATCGAACAGTTGGATAATGCGTTGAAGCATTATGCGGCGGTGATTCGTCACGATCTGGACATGGATGTGGAACACGTTCCCGGAGCGGGTGCAGCGGGTGGCATGGGGGCGGCGCTACAGGCCTTTTGCGGCGCTGAACTTCGTCAGGGTATTGAGATTGTTACGGAAGCGCTGGGTCTGGATGAACTGGTACGGGATGCCACGCTGGTGATTACCGGGGAAGGGCGTATCGACAGCCAGACGATTCATGGCAAAGTGCCGATTGGCGTGGCGCGCGTCGCCAAACAGTATAATAAACCGGTTATTGGTATTGCAGGCAGCCTGACGGCAGATGTTGCCGTGGTGCATGAACATGGCCTGGATGCCGTATTCAGCGTGCTTTACAACATCTGCTCACTAGAAGAAGCGCTGGATAATGCAGCAGAGAATGTGCGAATGACGGCGCGTAATATCGCCGCCACGATCCGACTGGCGCAGTCAGTATCTCGTTAATCGTCATCGTGATGCGATGGTGTTTGGTATTTATACACATTTCTATGCAGACTGAGAGACGGTTTCGTGCGCCACAATACGGCTATTTAATGCTACTTCGCAGCACGCGCCCGACACGGGACAGCTCACACGCCGCTCGCCCCGTGACCCCAGGCTTTCGGCTGAAATTATGCCGCTAACGCGGTACCTTCGTCGATATCCGGCTTAACGGACCGCTTGCGACACGTTTACTCGCCCCATAAATGGGGCTCACCCTTCGGGCCAGCACGAGTGCTGTTCAAAAACGTCTCTGACGTTTTTGTCCGACGTGGCGCAAGCTTTCGCCGCGTCCTGCGACTCATCCGAAGCCCGCTATCTCCTCAGCATAATTTTTTACGCCGTATAACAGCAAAGCGCACGAAACTGCCTCCACAGCCACATAAAATGTGGCGAAGCGGGAATATTGATTACGAATGCATGTGATTGATATGCGGCTGGGCAGCTTTGTTGACGTTATCGATCTCGTCCAGTAGTTCCAGCCATTCGGGTTCCAGATCGCTGGCGTGAACACCGTTACGTAGCTGTTGTTCCAAATAGCGGCAGATGCGTTTCAGACGTGGAACGCCGCTGTAGCTGCAACTGCCGTGCAGTTTATGAACCAGCTCGATAATCTCGTCATCCGTCTGACCATTCAGCACATTTTCTATCTTCTGCCGAACTTCCGGCAGAAAATCCAACAGCATTTGCAGCAGGTCACGCGCCAGTTCCGGCTTGTTCGCCGCCTGTTGCTGCGCCAGCGCCCAGTCGAGTGAGAGTTGGCTATCGTCGTGCTCGTTCAGCAAACCCGCAATATTTCCTCGGTCGCGCTTCAACGGATCTTTCCGCGCGTGGCGGGTTAGCACGCTTTTCAGCATCTGCTCGTCTATCGGTTTAGCCAGATAATCATCCATACCCGAGCGCAGCAAATGTTCACGTTCACCCGTCATGGTCTGTGCGGTCACCGCGATGATAGGCGTGGTGGCATGATGAGGGATCTGGCGAATCAGCTCGCTGGCGCAAATGCCGTCCATACCCGGCATCTGAATATCCATCAGGATAATGTCGATTTGATGCATTTTTGCCTGTGAAATCGCGTCTGTTCCGCTTTCGCACAGAATAATCGTATCGACCTGTTCTTCCAGCAGTGTACCGATTAATTTCAGGTTGGCCGGGTTGTCATCCACCGCCATCACGCTCAGCGGTAGACGGGCTGGATGGCGGACGACACTCTGGTGAGATGTGGTCGCATCCGGCAGAAAAGAGAGCTGGAACAACGTGCTGTCCTGTAGCAAGGGCAGCAGGCGTGATGCGGCGAGCGGTTTACTCAGGCAGGCATGCACGCCGAAGGTTTTCAACTGCTCGGCATCCATTTGCGCCAGACTGGGCAGCGCCAGAATCACGCAAGGCGCACGGCGGCAGATATCGCGCAGTCTGGGCGTGTAGTCGAGCAGCGTATTGCGATATTGCACGGGAATACCGAGCAACAGGATATCAAAATCACCTTCCGGCAATTGTTCAAACGTCGGGCTGTAGCTCACCATCAACGGCGTCTGGCTCAGGATATCCAGCGTGGCCTGCGCGGCAATCGGATGGTACTCGACGTAGGCCAGATGTTTACCTTGCAGCATCGTATAGGCTGGCTCGGTCGGTATGGTGTGGGGATTGAGCGGCAGCGTGATGTGGAACCAGAAGGTCGACCCTTTGTTGAGTTGGCTCTGAAAACTAATATCGCCCCCCATCTCTTTGACCAGACGTTGAGTGATGACCAACCCAAGCCCTGTACCGCCATGACGACGTGAAATACTGGTGTCAGCCTGACGGAAAGCCTGAAATAGCTGTGACTGCTGCAACTCGGCAATGCCGATGCCGGTATCGCGGATTTGTACCTCAAGCTGGACCTGATGATGTTCCTGTCGACGCTTCTCTACTCGAATATCGATATTGCCCTGTTCGGTGAATTTAATCGCGTTGCCCAGCAGGTTGGTGATGATTTGCTGTATTCGCAGCGGATCGCCGACAAACTGTTCGGGAACGTCATTCTGAATACTGAGCGTTAGCTCCAACCCCTTTTCATGTGCCGTATGCGCCAGCAACATCACGACATCATCCAGCGTGCTGTGCAGGGAGAATGGAATATCTTCCAGCACGAGCTTTCCGGCTTCTAGCTTCGAGAAATCCAGCACATCGTTAATAATATTCAGCAGGTTATTGGCGGAGCGTTCGATGGTGAGCAGATAATCAGTCTGTGTCGTGTTCAGCGGGGTCTTCAGCGTCTGACGGGTGAAACCGATCACGCCATTCAGTGGCGTTCTCAGTTCATGTGACATATTTGCCAGAAACTCAGATTTGATGCGTGCCGCTTCCTGTGCCCGTTTCTTAGCCAGATCCAGTTCGACGTTTTGGATCTCCATCTGCTCCAGCGTTTCTCGCAGATCGTAGGTCGCCTGATCGATATTTTGCTGCATTTCTTCGTGGTAGGCAGTCAGCGACATCGCCATCGAGTTAATGCCGTTTTTCAGCATATCCAGCTCGCCGAGCATGTAATCTTCTACCCGGCTATCCAACTGCCCACGGCGAATACGATCGACGGTATCCACCATATTGCGGATCGGGGTGGTGACATCTCGCATCAGACGATAAGCGAAGACGACAGCGGCACCCAAAGAGAGCAGCAGCAGAAGCGCGGCAATGAAGATTTCCTGATACTGCTGAAGCCGAATGGCGCTGGTATCCAGCTCAATCACCAGATAACCGAGAGGTGTCGCTGTACCGGGCAGCACGGGGGTCGCCCCGCCAGGCATGAATTCGCTGTCATTGACGATCGGCATGTGCAGAACCAACGTATCATTCGTGTAGTGCAGGTGCAGCTTATTGTACGAAAGTGCATCGCTGCTGAGTGGCTGTAATGCCACGTTGTTACGCACATTGGTCGTAGCCAGTAGCTGATTACGGGCATCGAACACGCTAATCGTGCGAATAATCGCGGAGTGGCGGCGATGAAGCGTATTGATTAACGCAGGAATCGTGTCCATCTGGCGGTGGGTAATCGCGTAAGCGCTGATGGTCGCTAGCGGTTCAATGATGCTGGTGCCTGAATCGGCCAACTGCGCCTGCAACTGATTGTAACGATGGATGACGAAGAACGAGCTGAGCAGCAGCCCGATCATGAGTGTCGGTGCCAAAATCAGTATCAACATCCGTGCACGAAGACTGTATTTGGTCATGAGGTTCCAATGTGGGAGAATTAGAGGATGCTAGGCACCCTATTATTTAATTTAGTTATACCTTAAATAATTCGAGTACAGCCGTTCAACTCAAGAGATCAATCGATAGTACATTATGGCGCAATTCTACTCTCCAAACCGGCGTGTGACGACCCGGAAAGCGGTTCCAGCGAAAAACCTCACTGTCACGGTCGAGTCACTTGACCCATTTGGGCAAGGTGTCGCACGTCACGAAGGAAAGACAGTGTTTGTCACGGGTGTGCTGCCGGGAGAGCAGGCTGAGGTTCAACTGACGGAAGAGAAACGTCATTTTTCACACGCAAAACTTAAACGCCTGCTGACGCCTAGCCCACAGCGCGTTGAGCCGCAGTGTCCTCATTTTACCCGCTGCGGCGGCTGTCAGCAGCAGCATGCAGAAATTACGCTGCAACAGAGCAGTAAAACGGCGGCGTTGATGCGCATGATGACGCGAGAAACGGGCGTTGAACTGCCTGCTGCGTCGCTCATTGCTGGCACACCTTATGCCTATCGGAGGCGTGCGCGGCTTGCGTTATACTTTCATGCAAAAGATCAGCGATTGTTGATGGGCTATCGGCAGTCAAATTCTCACGATCTCGTGGATATCAAAGCCTGTCCGGTGTTGCGGCCCGAGCTTGACGCGCTACTGCAACCGTTACGTGAATGCCTGAGCCGATTAAAAGCGGTGAAACGCCTTGGGCATGCGGAACTGGTGCAGGCGGAGAATGGTCCGCTACTGGTGCTACGGCACCTTGATCCACTGCATCCATCGGATGAGCAGGCATTGCGTGATTTTGCCCAGAGACAGGGTGTCTCGGTTTATCTGGCACCGGATGCTGACTCGCTGACGTGTTTGCACGGTGAGGAACCGGTTTATCACGTCGCCGGGCTGACGCTGGCATTTAGCCCGCGTGACTTTATTCAGGTCAATGACGCGGTGAACCAGCAGATGGTTGCGCAGGCACTGGCGTGGTTGGATGTGCAACCACAGGATAGAATATTGGATCTGTTTTGCGGCATGGGCAATTTCACGCTGCCGCTGGCACAGCGTGCCGCCAGCGTTGTCGGTGTAGAAGGGGTTACCGCGCTAGTCGAAAAAGGGCGCGAGAATGCCCGACGCAATGCCCTGTCCAATGTCACATTTTTTCACCAAAATCTTGAGGATGACGTCACGCAGCAGCCGTGGGCGGCTCAGGGTTTTGATAAGATATTACTTGATCCGGCACGTGCTGGCGCAGCAGGCGTGATGGAGCAGATAACCAAACTGGCACCGAAACGGGTGGTGTATGTTTCCTGTAACGCCACGACGCTAGCACGCGACAGCAAAGTCTTACTCGCAGCCGGTTACCGGCTGGCAAATGTCGCGATGTTGGATATGTTTCCACATACCGGACACCTTGAATCGATGGCACTGTTTTTGCACGATACCGGCACGCGGAAAGCGCAATAAGTAGCAGAGCCACGTCGTTTGCAAGGTGAAGGGTAACGTAGGGAGAAATTATGGTTGCGGTAAGAAGTGCGCATTTGAATACGGCAGGTGAATTTGTCCCTGACGCGTGGATTGCTTCACTGGGTATTGCCAGTCAGCAATCGTGTGAACGTTTAGCCGAAACCTGGCGTTACTGTGAGCAGCAAACGCAAGATCATGCTGATGCGCCGCTACTGCTGTGGCGTGGCATCGAAATGGTGGAAATCCTGTCCACGCTCAGCATGGACAATGACAGTATGCGCGCGGCGCTGCTCTTTCCGCTAGCCGATGCGAACGTGGTCGATGAACCGACGCTGGAAGCCGCGTTTGGGAAAAACATCGTTGATTTGGTGCATGGCGTGCGCGATATGGATGCAATTCGCCAGCTTAAAGCGACGCAGAATGATTCGGGCGCGTCTGAGCAGGTTGATAACATCCGCCGCATGCTGCTGGCGATGGTGGAAGATTTCCGCTGCGTGGTCATCAAGCTTGCTGAGCGGATCGCACACCTGCGTGAAGTGAAGGATGCCCCAGAAGAAGAACGGGTATTGGCGGCCAAAGAGTGTACCAATATCTATGCACCGCTGGCTAACCGCTTAGGCATCGGCCAGTTGAAGTGGGAGCTGGAGGATTTCTGCTTTCGCTACCTGCACCCTGATGAATATAAAAAAATCGCCAAGCTGCTGCACGAGCGTCGTATCGATCGTGCGCAGTACATTGATGATTTTGTTAAAACGCTGCGCGATGCGATGAAAGAAGAGGGCGTGCAGGCAGAAATCTATGGCCGTCCCAAGCATATCTACAGCATCTGGCGCAAGATGCAGAAGAAAGCGCTGTCGTTCGATGAACTGTTCGATGTGCGTGCAGTTCGCATCGTCGTTGAGCGCTTACAGGACTGCTACGGGGCGCTTGGGATCGTGCATACGCACTATCGCCATCTGCCAGACGAGTTTGACGACTACGTTGCTAACCCCAAACCGAACGGCTATCAGTCCATCCACACCGTGGTGTTAGGGCCGGGTGGAAAGACGCTCGAAATTCAGATTCGTACGCGCCAGATGCATGAAGATGCTGAACTGGGCGTGGCGGCACACTGGAAATACAAAGAAGGCACCGCAGTCGGCGGGCGCTCCGGTTACGAAGGGCGTATTGCCTGGCTGCGTAAACTGCTTGCCTGGCAGGAAGAAGTGGCGGATTCGAATGACGTGCTGGACGAAGTTCGCAGCCAGGTGTTTGACGATCGCGTTTATGTCTTTACGCCGAAAGGCGACGTGGTGGATCTTCCTGCGGGTTCCACGCCGTTGGATTTTGCTTATCATATCCACAGCGATATTGGGCACCGTTGCATCGGGGCGAAAATCGGCGGACGTATTGTGCCGTTTACCTACCAGTTGCACATGGGCGATCAGATTGAAATTATCACCCAGAAGCAGCCGAACCCAAGCCGTGACTGGCTGAATCCAAATCTTGGCTACATCACCACCAGTCGTGGACGCTCCAAGATCCAGAACTGGTTCCGTAAGCAAGATCGTGACAAGAACATTCTGGCGGGTCGACAGATTCTTGATGATGAACTGGCGCATTTGGGCGTCAGCCTGAAAGCGGCGGAAAAACTGCTGCTGCCGCGCTACAACGTGAATTCGCTGGATGAATTACTGGCTGCGATTGGCGGCGGTGATGTTCGCCTGAACCAGATGGTGAATTTCCTGCAATCGCAGTTAAAACAGCCGAGTGCGGAAGAACTGGATCGTGAAGCGCTACGCCAACTGACGCAAAAAACGCATCAGCCGCCAGCGCGCAGTAATAACAAAGACAACGGCCGCGTGGTGGTTGAAGGCGTTGGCAATCTGATGCATCACATTGCCCGCTGTTGCCAGCCGATTCCGGGTGATGAGATCACCGGGTTTATCACACGCGGACGGGGAATTTCGATTCACCGCGCTGACTGTGAACAGTTGGACGAACTGCGTGCCAGTTCGCCGGAGCGCATTGTGGACGCGGTATGGGGTGAAAGCTACTCCAGCGGCTACTCGCTGGTGGTGAGAGTGATCGCCAACGATCGTAGCGGCCTGCTGCGAGATATCACCACGATTCTGGCGAATGAGAAGGTCAATGTACTGGGCGTCGCCAGCCGTAGCGACACTAAGCAGCAACTGGCAACGATTGATATGGATATCGAAATCTACAACCTGCAAGTGTTGGGCCGCATTCTGGCGAAGCTCAACCAACTGCCGGATGTGATTGATGCGCGGCGCCAGCAGGGGGCGTAAATAATGGTTTCACCATCAGCCAGTTGAAAACCTAGTGCGGGTGTGATGAAAAGTTTCGTGCGTGGTTAGCAATATTGTTCTTTGTGGCACCATTGCCACGCCCGACTGAGGGATGCTCAGGTGCCGCATCCCTCAGAACCCTGGCTTTTTGCGAGAATTGTGCCGCGTTGCGGTTCCTTCGATGTACATGTCCGCTGTCGAGCCACCTGTGACGCGTTCCCTACGCGGCACAGGCTTTCGCCGCATCCATGCGGCTCACTCGGCGGCCATGTGCATCTCAGCACAATTTTTTACGCCGTTGATCTGAAAATAGTGATGTCTTTGCGCTTTTTAGCACAAGTTAGCTGCCGTATTTTGCTATTTTTACACAAATTTTTTCAGGAATATTATGACTGTATCTTTGACGAACTTATCCTCCGTCGAGCGCCTGCTCGCCATCATGAAAACCCTCCGCGATCCCGAAAATGGCTGTCCGTGGGACAAGAAGCAGACTTTTGACACCATCGCGCCTTATACGCTGGAAGAAACCTACGAAGTGCTGGATGCCATCAGCCGTAAAGATTACGACGAGCTGCGCGGTGAGTTGGGGGATTTGCTGTTTCAGGTGGTGTTTTACGCACAAATGGCGCAGGAAAAGGGATTGTTCGATTTCTCCGACGTGTGTAACGCCATCAGCGACAAGTTGGAACGCCGTCATCCGCATATTTTCGGTGAACTGACGCTGACGGACAGCGATGCGGTACTGGCAAACTGGGAGCAGACAAAAGCGCAGGAACGTGCGGAAAAAGATCGTCACTCGCCGTTGGATGACATTCCTGATGCGCTACCTGCCTTGATGAAAGCGCAAAAAATTCAGCAGCGTTGTTCGTCTGTTGGCTTCGATTGGGACAGCCTGGGCCCAGTGCTCGACAAAGTGTATGAAGAGATCGATGAGGTAATGTTTGAGGCGCGACAAGCCGTTGTCGATGAAGAAAAATTAGGTGAAGAGATTGGTGATTTATTGTTCGCCACAGTCAATCTCTCTCGTCACCTAGGGCACAAGGCAGAGAGCGCATTACAAGCGGCTAATCGTAAGTTCACCCGCCGTTTTCGTGAGGTAGAACAAATCGTTACGGCATCGGGGAAAACGCTGGAACAGGCAACGTTGGATGAAATGGAAGCCGCGTGGCAGCAGGTAAAAAAACAAGAAATAAGCCATTAATCAGTTTCTAACCGTAAGCCGGTTTTTTTTCTGTCTTAATGATTTTATTTCATTGTTTTTAAAGGTAATTGAAGGTGGTGGTAAACGCGGTTTTACCTCATCTTCACGTGTGTTGGAATCGCCACATTGTGTAAAACGAACATTTGTGGCGCTCATCAGGTTCAGGTATACTACTTTCCCGTCTTGGTACCTCCATCGTCTTTAAACCTAAACTCTCAGGTTCAGCATGACAACTAATTATATTTTTGTGACCGGCGGGGTCGTTTCCTCTCTGGGTAAAGGCATTGCCGCAGCCTCTCTGGCGGCTATTCTTGAAGCCCGTGGCCTCAACGTTACCATCATGAAACTGGACCCGTATATCAACGTGGATCCGGGCACGATGAGCCCGACGCAGCACGGTGAAGTGTTTGTCACCGAAGACGGCGCCGAAACCGATCTGGACTTGGGTCACTACGAGCGTTTCATCCGCACTAAAATGTCGCGCCGCAACAACTTCACCACTGGCCGTATCTACTCTGATGTCCTGCGCAAAGAGCGCCGTGGCGACTATCTGGGCGCGACCATTCAGGTGATCCCACATATCACCAACGCGATTAAAGAGCGCATCATTGAAGGTGGCGAAGGCCACGATGTTGTTCTGGTCGAAATCGGCGGTACCGTCGGTGATATCGAATCTTTGCCGTTCCTTGAAGCGATTCGGCAGATGGCGGTACAGGTGGGCCGTGAGCACACGCTGTTTATGCACCTGACGCTGGTACCTTATCTGGCGGCAGCGGGCGAAGTAAAAACCAAGCCGACGCAACACTCCGTTAAAGAACTGCTTTCCATCGGTATTCAGCCTGACGTGCTGATTTGTCGTTCCGATCGCACTGTGCCTGCCAATGAGCGTGCAAAAATTGCTTTATTCTGTAATGTGCCGGAAAAAGCAGTAATATCCCTTAAAGACATTGATTCGATTTATAAAATCCCGGCGCTATTGAAATCGCAGGGGTTGGACGATTATATTTGTAAACGATTCAGCTTGGACTGCCCCGAAGCAAACCTGTCAGAATGGGAACAGGTTGTGTACGAAGAAGCCAATCCGGGCGGCGAAGTGACTATCGGCATGGTCGGCAAATATGTTGCGCTGCCGGATGCCTACAAATCCGTTATTGAAGCGCTTAAGCACGGTGGGTTGAAGAACCGCCTGACGGTAAATATCAAGCTGATCGACTCACAGGATGTTGAAACCCGTGGTGTCGAAGTATTGAAAGATTTAGACGCTATTCTGATTCCAGGCGGTTTTGGCTATCGTGGCGTCGAAGGGAAAATCATGTCGGCGAACTATGCCCGTGAGAACAATATCCCTTATCTGGGCATTTGCCTGGGGATGCAGGTCGCATTAATGGAATTTGCCCGTAACGTTGTCGGGATGGAAGGGGCAAACTCAACGGAGTTTGTGCCAGACTGTAAGTACCCGGTGGTTGCGCTGATCACAGAATGGCGTGATGAGAACGGCAATGTTGAAGTTCGTGATGAAGCAAGCGATCTGGGCGGTACCATGCGCGTTGGCGGGCAGCAATGCCACCTGACCGAAGGCAGTCTGGTGCGTCAGATGTACGGTGAGCAGACGATTATCGAACGTCACCGTCATCGTTATGAAGTTAACAACATGCTGTTGAAACAGATTGAAGCGGCGGGATTACGGGTTGCTGGTCTTTCCGCCGATCGCAAACTGGTGGAGATTGTCGAGTTACCCGATCATCCTTGGTTCGTTGCCTGTCAATTCCACCCGGAATTCACATCAACGCCGCGAGATGGACACCCCTTGTTTGCCGGCTTTGTCAAAGCCGCTGGCGCGTATCAGAAGCGTCAGGTGAAGTAAGAGTTATATCAGCAACGCGCGATCGCTATCGCGCGTTGTTCGTCTAGGGTTTTAGTTCTATCTAAAGTTTTAGTTTAACTTGTACTGAGGAAAATCTAATGTCCAAAATTGTTAAAGTCATCGGCCGTGAAATCATCGACTCACGCGGAAACCCAACTGTTGAAGCTGAAGTTCATCTGGAAGGTGGTTTTGTAGGTCTGGCTGCTGCGCCATCAGGAGCTTCTACTGGCTCTCGCGAAGCGCTGGAACTGCGTGACGGTGACAAATCCCGTTTCCTGGGCAAAGGCGTAACGAAAGCTGTTGCTGCCGTTAACGGCCCAATTGCTCAGGCTGTACTGGGTAAAGACGCGAAAGATCAGGCGAACATCGATAAGATCATGATCGACCTGGATGGCACTGAAAACAAATCTCAGTTCGGTGCTAACGCTATTCTGGCCGTATCTCTGGCTGCCGCTAAAGCAGCAGCAGCGTCAAAAGGCCTGCCACTGTATGCTCACATCGCTGAGCTGAACGGCACCCCAGGTAAATATTCTATGCCACTGCCAATGATGAACATCATCAACGGCGGCGAGCACGCGGATAACAACGTTGATATCCAAGAGTTCATGATTCAGCCTGTTGGCGCGAAAACGCTGAAAGAAGCCATCCGTATGGGTTCTGAAGTGTTCCACACCCTGGCTAAAGTTCTGAAATCCAAAGGTATGGGTACTGCTGTTGGTGACGAAGGTGGCTATGCGCCAAACCTGGGTTCCAACGCCGAAGCACTGGCTGTTATCGCAGAAGCGGTAAAAGCAGCAGGCTACGAGCTGGGCAAAGACATCACTCTGGCGATGGACTGTGCAGCGTCTGAATTCTACAAAGACGGTAAATACGTTCTGGCTGGCGAAGGCAACAAAGCCTTCACCTCTGAAGAATTCACTCACTTCCTGGAAGATCTGACCAAACAGTACCCGATCGTGTCTATCGAAGACGGTCTGGACGAATCTGATTGGGCTGGCTTCGCTTACCAGACTAAAGTTCTGGGCGACAAAATCCAGCTGGTTGGTGACGATCTGTTCGTAACCAACACCAAGATCCTGAAAGAAGGTATCGATAAAGGCATCGCTAACTCTATCCTGATCAAATTCAACCAGATCGGTTCTCTGACCGAAACGCTGGCTGCGATTAAAATGGCGAAAGATGCAGGCTACACGGCTGTTATCTCTCACCGTTCAGGTGAAACTGAAGATGCAACCATCGCTGACCTGGCTGTCGGTACTGCAGCAGGCCAGATCAAAACCGGTTCTATGAGCCGTTCTGACCGTGTTGCTAAATACAACCAGCTGATTCGTATTGAAGAAGCGCTGGGTGATGCTGCACCGTTCCACGGTCTGAAAGAAGTTAAAGGCCAGTAATTGCGTTTCTGGTGTCATCAGGTCATTAAGAAAACGGCCTGATATACACCAACGTGATTAACCACAAAAATCCAGAAGCGTGAAAGCGTTTCTGGATTTTTTTATGGCGGACATCCCTGTCCATCACCTTTCGGACCGTTGCTACGCAACGTTGAAAAACGTTCCTGACGTTTTTTTATGGCGGAATCCGCGATCCTGTCTGGCCGTTATCACGCCACATTCTTACCGCTCTATTCTCCTCGTTTTGAAATGCTTCATACCCATAATGCAGTACATTTTATACACCTTGTTTTTATATTTTAATTTTTAAAATTCAAGGTTTTATAAAATAAATTCCTCTATCGCTCTCCTTATTTTCTTCCTGTCATGTCTGTATAGTACGTAGCGATATATAAAAAATTACATATCGATAATTGACACAATATTGACCAACAGGGATATCGCGGATGAAAGCCCGAAAAAATAATAGAAAAAAAGCACAGTGGTTATTGCCAGTATTAATGGTGGTTGTTCCACCCGTATTGAGCGCCGAACCGGCAATGATCAAGGACAGCGAAAAGGTAAAAGCGGCGGACGTCATGGTCGTCAAGGCGGAGCGCAGTGAGGCGAATGCGAATCTGGCTGGCGCAGGTATGACGACCGATGATGTGGAGATCGGGCCATTAGGCAAACGCGCAAGGCTGGATACGCCGTATTCGACCACGACCGTGACGGAAGCCATGATTGCCAACCAGCAGGCGAAGAACGTTAACGATCTCCTGAAATATAACGCCTCCAGCCAGATGCAGGCGCGCGGTGGTATTGACGTCGGTCGCCCGCAAAGCCGCGGTATACAAGGAAGCGTGCTGGCGAACAGCCGACTGGATGGGCTAAATATTATTTCCACCACCGCTTTTCCGGTGGAAATGCTGGAGCGGCTGGACGTGATTAACAGCCTGACTGGCGCACTGTATGGGCCTGCCAGTCCAGCCGGACAGTTTAATTTCACGCAGAAAAGACCGACGGCTCAGACGTTGAACCGCTTTACCGTAGGCTATTCTGGTAAAGGTGCGGCGATGGGGCACGCTGATCTAGGTGGCCATCTAGGTGACGAAAACCAGTTCGGTTATCGAATCAACCTGCTACAGGATGAAGGTGAAGGAAGCATCAGCAACAGCACGTTGAGACGGCAATTAGCCAGCGTGGCGTTTGACTGGAATCTTTCCCCCGATACGGTGTTGGAAGTCAACGCCAGCGAGTACCGCTTCAGAAAAATGGGATATGCGGGTGATTTTGCCTATGATCCAACGACTCAGCTACCGAAAGCACCGGATATTACGAAACAGGGATACGGGCAGAGCTTTGCGGGACTCGATCTGATAACCAAAACGGTCAGCACGCGCCTGAAACACTACTTCAATAATGACTGGTACGCCTCGGGCGGTGTGGGCTATCAAACTGCCGATCGCGGTATGCGTTCGCTATCGCATAATATTTTGCCATCAGGAGAGGTGGAAACCACTCTGGAGCAGCAATATTCATCCGGACGTTTCCGGGTTCTGAGCAATACACTGCAACTGAACGGCCATATTGATACGGACGGGCCTTCACACGATGTGGTATTCAGTACCACCGGGTATCAATGGACGATGTTTTCTTCTCCCGGCAGTCCTAATAATTATACGCTAGGGACCACCCCCATCAATACGCCGCAGCGCTATAACGATCCTAGTGATGGGCGTTTTTATGCTGGTTCTGGCCACTATAAGTCCAGCCGTACCAGCCAGCAGGCTATTACCGCAGGCGATACGATCACCTTCAACGATCGCTGGTCTGCGATGGGCGTGGTGAGCCAAAGCTGGTTGACCTCACGCAGCTTCACTAATGGTAGCGTGCAACGTGCGACGGGCACCAGCCCGACGGTGTCGTTAATGTACAAACCCTTGGCAAACGTGATGACCTATGTCGCCTATGCCGATTCGCTGGAGCAAGGGGATACTGCGCCTAACAGCGCAGTCAACAAAGAGCAGACGTTGAAACCTTACCGCAGTACCCAGTATGAAGCGGGCGTGAAGTCCCAATGGGGAGGAGTGAATCTGAACGCTGCTGTATTCCGTCTGGAGCGGCCTTTCGCCTATGTTGATCCTACCGATCGCGTGTTCAAAGAGCAGGGTAAACAGGTTAATACCGGGTTAGAGTTGACGGCAGATGGTGAAGTGCTTTCCGGTTTGCATATCTATGGCAGTACTACGCTGCTAGACCCTAAGCTGACCGATACGGGGATCGCAGCAACGACAAATAAACGGGTAGTTGGGGTACCGAAGTTTCAGGCCAATCTTCTGACGGAATATAGCCACCCGTCTTACCCTAATATGGTCTATATGGCGAACCTCCACTACACCGGTAAACGCGTGGCCAATAACACCAACACGGCTTGGGTCGATAGCTATATGACGCTGGATCTCGGCACACGCTACGGCTTTAAAATTTATGATAAACCTGCGGCATTTCGTGTCGCGCTCAATAACGTCACCAATGAGCACTACTGGAGCTCGCTCTTCCCCTATCGGCAGAACGGAGAAAATAGAGGTTCCAGCGCGTTTGTCGGCGATCCACGTGAAATCCGCGCTTCTCTGACCGTTGACTGGTGAGTACGATGCTGAAACGTTATCTTGCCACGCGGTATCACAAGCTTCTGCTTAATGTGCTCGTGCTGTCGGCGGTGAGTTTCTCTGGTGTGCATCTGGTTCAGGCGGAAACGTCTGAGTCCGCGCCGCGAACAATTCACTATTACGGCGATCGTACTGTGACGGTGCCTGCGACGGTTGAGCGAGTTGCCACCTCATGGAATGCACAAAACTCGATACTGGCTATGTTGGGCTATGGCGATCGTATTGTTGGGACGACGAAGCTCGTGCGCGACATGCCGCTGTTCCGCCAGTTTGTGCCGTCCATTACGCAGGCTGCGCTGGTTTCCCAGAGCGGAAATATGGGAATTAATACCGAAGCATTGATTGCGCGCCGTGCTCAGGTTTTTTTCGTGTCGGACAGTGTGCCAGTTGCTGAAGCCGAAGCGCTGAATAAGGCCGGGATTGCCATCGTACCGCTACGCTACAACTCGCTGGCGGCGATGGTGGAACGCACGCTGATTACCGGTGAGATTCTGGGGCCGGAAGCGTCGCGTCGCGCACAGGATTTTGCCGCTTATTATCAGGACAATGTCAGACGCGTGACGGAAGTGATCCAGAACATTCCGTCACAGCAGAGAGTGAAGGTCTACCATGCGGTTGGCGATCCGTTAACCACATCGGGACGTCCTTCACTGAATCAAGACTGGATGGATCTGGGCGGTGCGATCAATGTGGCAGAACCGTGGTTTAGCCGTTCTGGGGTGACAACCGCACCTGTATCGCTTGAGCAGATTTTCCAGGCAGACCCTGATGTGATTATTACGATGCGGGCTGCGGATGCGAAAGCGATTCGTCAGGATGCGCAGTGGCAGCAGCTACGGGCGGTAAAACAGGGGCGTGTTTATGCCAATCCGCTGGGCATGTTCTGGTGGTGTCGAGAAACGTCGGAGCAGGCGCTGCAATTTCTTTGGCTGGCAAAAACGCTGTATCCGCAGCAGATGCAGCACATCGATATGGCAAAAGAGACGCATGATTTTTATCAGCGTTTCTACGGCATCGATTTAACCGCGCAGCAGGTCGATTCAATTTTGTCTCCCCCCTGAAATATAGGGGACTTCACTTGATGACAGAGCCGCATCAGCATTGCGATGCGGCCCTGTTTTTAGACACAGAAAAATGAGGTATCGCGCGGATTAAGCCAGCTGTTTGAGAATCGCTTTGGCGACCACTTCTGAGCTTGCTGGGTTCTGACCGGTGATCAGCTTACCGTCTTCAACGAGGTACGGTGCCCAGTCTGGGCCTTTTTCATACAGGCCGCCGAGTTTCTTGAATTCATCTTCAATCAGGAAAGGCACCACGTCCGTCAACTGAACCGCCTCTTCTTCACCGTTGGTGAAGCCTGTCACTTTGCGGCCTTTAATCAAGGCATCGCCGTTTTCTGCTTTCACGTGAATCAGTACGCCCGGTGCGTGGCAAACAAAACCGGTTGGTTTGTTGGCGCGTACAAAGGCCTCGATGAGGGCGATAGAGACCGGTGATTCCGCCAGATCCCAGAGCGGGCCGTGGCCGCCGGGATAGAAGACCGCATCGAAATCCTGTTCGATGACGGTATCCAGTTTTACCGTATTTGCCAGTTCCTGCTGCGCAGTAGGGTCAGCTTTAAAACGATGTGTCAGTTCAGTTTGAAAATCAGCCAGATCACTTTTCGGGTCGAGAGGCGGCTGGCCGCCAGCAGGGGAGGCGAGAACGATCTCGGCACCCGCATCTTTAAAGGTGTAATAAGGTGCCGCAAACTCTTCCAGCCAGAAGCCAGTTTTATTACCTGTGTTGCCCAGTTTGTCGTGAGAAGTCAGGACCATTAAAATTTTCATCATTTTTCTCTCTATGGTTGCAGGATGATCGGGTGAATAGAGGCTTGTTAACCTTTGAGAACGGCGACAATCGCGTCTTGTTTCTCATGGTAAGGCGCTCGCAGCGTCAGGTTAGACGCGCCATCTTCACTTTGTATGACAATCGGTTTGGCGTGGCTGAAACGGCGGAATCCGTGGATGCCGTGGTACGCGCCGATGCCGGATGCGCCAACGCCGCCAAACGGGAGTGTGTCGATAGAGACGTGCGTCATCACATCATTGATAACTAACGCGCCTGACGTTGTTCTGTCGGCGAAACGTTGCTGCATGGCTTCATCATTGCTGAACAGATAAGCCGCCAGCGGACGTGGATGCGCATTGATGTAGTTAATCGGTTCCTCTGCCGTTTGGTACGTTTTGACGGGCAGCAGCGGGCCGAAAATTTCTTCCTGCATGATCGCCATATCATCACGTACGCCGAACACCAGATGCGGTGCAATTTTGCGGCTTTTGGCATCGTAGGGCGCTTCACCTTCCGGTGCCAGGCTGACGACGGTCGCGCCTTGTTGCTCGGCTTCTTTCAGAATACGAATCAGGCGATCGTAATGCCTATCAGCAATGATAGACGTGTAATCCGGGTTCGCCTGTAGTGTCGGGAAGCTTTTCTGCATAAAGGTTTTTGCGGCATCGCGGAAGGCTTGCTCCTGACCTTCGGGCAGCAGCACATAGTCCGGCGACAGGCAGATTTGCCCCGCGTTGAAAGTTTTCACCGTCAGCGTGCGTTCAGCGGCTTCTGTGATATCTGCACTGCTATCAATGACGACGGGTGATTTGCCACCCAGTTCCAGCGTGACCGGCACCAGATTCTCTGCTGCCGCACGCATCACATGTTTCCCCACGGCGGTGCTGCCGGTGAAGACCAAATGATCGAACGGCAGTTCGCTGAATGCCTGACCGATTTCCGCATCGCCCAACACGACGGCCAATTCCAGCGGGTCAAAATAGTGGGCAATCAATTCCGCCAGCAGTTCAGACGTGTGTGGCGTCAGTTCTGACGGTTTCAGAATCGCGGTATTACCTGCGGCAAAAATGTCAGCCAGCGGGCCGAATGACAGGTTTACCGGGAAGTTCCACGGGCTGATCACGCCGATCACACCCAGAGGCTGATGTTGAATCCATGCCTGCATACTGGGAGCGGGTTCATCAACCGATTCTGGCTGCATCCAATGTTCAACGTTATCGATGGCGTTCTGTAGCATCTTTAGCGTGATGCCGATGTCGGCAGCGAACGAGTGATACAGGCTGCGATGGCCGAAATCATCACTCATGGCCTGCGCGAGCGCTGCATGGTTTTCACGGAGCAGATTGATGCTGCGCTGTAAGCGATCTTGACGCAGCGCGGCATCGGCTGGGCCAGATGCAATGTGAGCACGCTTCATCGTATTCAGGATGGCTTGTAAATCCTTTTTGGATTGTTGTGTCGACATGTTTTGTCCCCTTTTAGTCGTCGAGTACCAGAGAAAACAGAAAGTTAGCCGGGGTTTCCGGGTCACTCAAGATGGGATAAAGGATACGGCAGGGGTTGATCCGTCCGCCAACAAGATTATTATTCTAGGGGTATAAATAATTTTATATCTCAGGCTCTATAGGTATCTCATGTCACTCCTTCGTCTACGTACGTTTGTGGAAGTCTATCGACAGCGCTCAATTAGCGGGGCGGCGCGCGCGCTCAATCTGACCCAGCCTGCGGTGTCGCAGCACATTGCCGGGCTGGAGGTCGCGGTGGGGCGTCGTCTCTTTGAGCGTCAGGCGAACGGTGTGACCCCAACGTCGGCAGCAGATGACTTAGCGGCGGATCTCGGGGATAAACTGGATGAAGCCGAAGCGGCGTTGGCTTCCGCTCGTGCGAGGTCAATGGATGTCGCGGGGACGCTGCATATCATTGGTCATGCGGATTTCATGGCTGAAGTGGTGTCAGAACAGCTGTTTCCGCTGCTTGAGGCGGGCGTTCGGGTGCATATGCATACCGGTGACGGCGACTTGATTAAACAGATGCTGCTGGAAGGACATTGCGATCTGGGCATAACGGCGCATCCCGTGACGGATAAGCGGCTGAAAAGCGATCTGTTAAAGAGTGCGACGCTACAGGCCGTGGCGGCGCCCGCGATTGTCGAACGGTTGATACAGGCCGACGATCTGCCGCAGGCGCTGGCACAGGAGCCAATGCTGGCGTATGACCTGGAACTTCCTCTGATTGATCACTGGCTGAAGAAGAACCGCATACAGGATAAGGGACTGGTGCCCGCCGTGGTGAGTCAGGATCTGCGTGCGCTACGCCGCGTGCTGACCAGCGGGTTTGGCTGGACGGTAATGCCGATATATTTATGTCAGGATCTGTTGGATTCGGGGGAACTTGTCATTATCCCGCCGCCTGTCGGCACCACGCAGCTTGATTACTATCTGGTCTGGGTGCCGGGCGCGCTGCGCCAACCACGTTTAGCCCATGCGCGGCAAACTTTTCTGTGGCGCTTACAGCACGCGGAATAATCTCGTCCTCGATTAAAAAAATGCCGTTTTTCAAGACATAATGAGGCGTAGCCTGCTGCCAGCTCCGCCTTCCTTTTTGCTTGCTCCTCACTTTCCATCCTGTGATCGCCATAAACGAACTGCGAGTTTTGTTCAGTTAAAATGGCTTTTTATAAAATCTTTGAAGCGGATCGCACCAATCTTCCCTGTGCTGCCAGCGTAGGGGACGTGATGGCAAAAGCGCAAAGGTTTTCACGATCGCCGAGCGCTAACGTAACAGCGTGACACCCTCATAACTAGAAATGCTCGGGGAAGGATGGCGATGAAAACACGTAAGATCGGTTTGGCTAACTATTTAGCCTACGGTTCAGGGGACTTTCTTGGTGCGGGTACAACCGCGCTGACGGCCGCTTGGTTACTCTATTTTTACACCACGTTCTGCGGCTTAACGCCGATTGAAGCAACTTTTATTTTTGCGATGGCACGCGTGCTCGATGCTGTCGTCAGCCCGCTGATGGGCTTCCTGACCGATAACTTCGGCTCAACCTGGCTGGGCAAGCGCTTCGGCCGTCGTAAGTTCTTTATTCTGCTCGGTATTCCCTGCGTATTCAGCTACAGCTTCATGTGGGTCGGGGATATGGGCTATTGGTACTATCTGCTGACGTACCTGCTGTTCGATATCGTCTATACGATGGTGCTGGTGCCGTATGAAACGCTGGTGCCGGAAATGACTGACGATTTCAAACAGAAAACCAAGTTCTCTGGCGCACGTATCGCGCTGGCGCAGCTTTCCGCGATTTTAGCTGCTTTCTTGCCGGGCATTCTGCTGGGCTACTTCGGTAAAGACAATGCCGTGTCCTTCTTCTATTCGAGTCTGGTGTTCTCGATTATCTGCGCCCTGGTGCTGACGCTAGTCTATTTCTTTACCTGGGAGCGGCCACGCGATCAGATGTCAGAAGCATCGCTGCGGGCGGAAAAAGAGCGTCAGTCCCTGACGCTGAGCCAAAGCTTGAAACGGCTGAACGTTGAACTGGTTTCTACGCTGCGTATTCGCATTTTCCGCCAGCATCTCGGTATGTATCTGGGCGGTTATATCGCGCAGGATGTGTTCAACGCCGTGTTTACCTACTATGTAGTCTTTGTGCTGATGCAAAGCCCGACGATGGCCTCTAACCTGATGGGAACGATGGCGATTCTGCAATTTATTGCGGTGATAGGCATGATTCCGCTGTGTATCCGCTTTGGGCCAGCCCCCTCTTATCGTTTTGTTGTGTGCCTGTTTGGCCTGAGTGCGCTCTCCTACGCCGTCCTGTGGTACAGCGGCCTGCATGACACCTTCTCTCTGTTGCTGCTGATCTCTGCGCTGGCGGGTATCGGACGCGGCGGGATCAACTACGTACCGTGGAACACCTACACTTACATCGCCGATGTGGATGAAGTGATCACCGCGCAGCGTCGTGAAGGCATCTTCGCTGGGATTATGACGCTGACTCGTAAAGCCTCTCAGGCCGGTGCGGTGATGCTGGTGGGGATTGTGTTGCAACTATCCGGTTTTGTATCCGGGCAGAGCGTACAAGCGCCGAGCGTCAGCCACACGATTCTGATGATTTTAAGCTTCGGCACTGTGTGTGTGCTGGCGCTGGGCTTCCTGGTTTCTCTACGCTTTAAGCTCAACCTGCAAACGCACAGCGTGCTGAGGGAAGAGACGTTGAAAATGCGTGAAGCCGGGCGCCCAGTGCCGGAGAAGATTACGCCGCAGGCGCGGGCGACGGTCGAAATGCTGGCTGGTATGCCGTATGAATCGCTGTGGGGCAACAACAATATTGGCTATCTGAACCGTCATAACGGCGACAAGCCGGTAACGCATGTGACACAGCCGTAACTGTATTGAACTGTTAACTGATAACTCAATTGGATGAATGACTATGACCGTATTCAGTGTAAAACATAGCCCGCTTTTACGTCAGCCGGAACGCTTCATCTCCCGTGAGGATCTGAAGGCGCTGATTTGCCGTATCACCGACAATCTGGTGAATATTGAGGATAAAACCGGTGAGTTCTTGTTACGGCTGGACGATGGTCGGGTGATTGATACCAAAGGCTGGGCAGGGTGGGAGTGGACGCACGGCATCGGGCTGTACGGGATTTATCAGTATTATCAGCAGACGGGTGACGAGCAGATGCGCGCCATCATTGACGACTGGTTTACTGAACGTCTGGCGGAAGGCACACCGACGAAGAACGTGAACACCGTGTGCCCGTTCCTGACGCTGGCTTATCGCTATGAAGAAACGGGCGATGCCCGCTGGCTGCCGTATCTGGAGCGCTGGGCGGAGTGGGTGATGTATGAAATGCCGCGCACGGACAAGCAGGGCTTGCAGCACATTGTTTATAACAACGAAAACCATCAGCAACTGTGGGACGACACGCTGATGATGAGCGTGCTGCCGCTGGCGAAAATCGGCAAGCTGTTAAACCGACCGGAGTTTGTAGAAGAAGCGACATATCAGTTCATGCTGCACGTGCAATACCTGATGGATCGTGAAAGCGGCCTGTGGTTCCACGGTTGGACGTTTGAAGGGCAGCACAACTACGCCAAAGCACGCTGGGCGCGTGGTAATAGCTGGCTGACCATTGTCATTCCTGAATTTATCGAACTGTTGGATCTGCCGGAGCACAACGCAACGCGCCGTTTCCTGTTGCAGGTGTTGGAAAGCCAGATTGAAGCATTGGCAAAATATCAGGATGACAGCGGCCTATGGCACACGCTGATCGACGATCCAAACTCATACCTTGAAAGCTCGGCAACTGCCGGTTTTGCCTACGGTATTTTGAAAGCGGTGCGCAAGCGCTATGTCGACCCGAGCTACGCTGAGGTTGCGGAGAAAGCGATTCGCGGCGTGATTAATCACGTCAATAAGGACGGTGAACTGACGCAGGTGTCATTCGGCACCGCGATGGGTACCGATCTGGATTTCTACCGCAACATAGCGCTGACCTCCATGCCTTACGGTCAGGCGATGGCAATCCTGTGTCTGGCGGAATACCTGCGGGTCTATTTGTAAAGGGTTAACGTGAGCGCTGCCTCTTAGTCATATTTGTTATGCTGGCTAAGGGGGGAGTTTCGTGCGCCACACCGCCGCTATTCATATGCGATACTCTACACGCGCCCGACGCAGGGCGCTCAGTCGCCGCCGCCCTGCGAACCCAGGCTTCCGGCTAAATTATGCCGCTGCGCGGTTCCATCGGTGTACCTGACCGCTAGTCGAGCCGCCAGTGACGCGCTCCCGACGCGGCACTGGCTTTCGCGACGTCCTGTCGCTCACTCGGCGGTCAAGCTCACCGCTGCATAATTTTTACGCCGGATAACGGCAAAACCCATAATAATTCGCAGCATCTGTGTATAAGAAACTCGTGAAGGTAAGCGGAATGTTTCATTTCCCGCCCGCCAAGTCGATAAAATTCCCAGTGACGTAAGAGGCCTCGTCCGATAAGAGCCAGCCTATCGCCTGCGCGACTTCCATCGGGTGACCACCCCGTTTCATAGGCAGCGAATGTTTGACGCGATCGACCCTTGCCGGTTCTCCACCGTCAGCGTGCATATCGGTATAAATAAAACCGGGCCGCACGGCGTTAACCCGAATGCCCTGATCGGCGACTTCCAGAGATAAACCAATAGTTAAGGTATCGAGCGCGCCCTTTGAGGCCGCATAGTCGATATATTCGTGTGGCGAACCCAGCCGAGCGGCTGCGGATGACACGTTGACGATAGCTCCGCCTTTTCCGCCATGCCGTAATGCCATGCGTTTGACCGCTTCCCGAGCACAGAGAAAACTGCCCACCGTGTTGGTGGCAAAAATATCGTTAAGCCGTATGGCATCAAGTTGTTCAATAGTGGCCTGAGGTTTGAGTATCGCGGCGTTATTCACTAGGCCTGTCAGATGCCCAAGCATTTTATCGGTTTGCTTAAAGAGTTCGATGACCTGCTCTTCATCGGCGATATCGACCTGAACGGCGATGGCCGTTCCGCCGCTCGCGCGTATCTCTTCGAGGACGCTATTCGCACTATCCTGCTGGGTGCGGTAGCCGATACAAATCTTGTGGCCTTTTCCTGCCAGATAGCGTGCGGTTGCGCGACCGATGCCGCGCGAACCGCCAGTAATTAACGTAATGAATTCCATTCTGCCCCTTAGTTTTTTAGCCCCGCCATACTGTAATTCGCAGGGATCCAGCGATAGCCGTTTGGTTTACCGCTTGAATCATACACGGCTTTGACCTGACCTAAACCGGGGAAGGAAATGTGTGCCGCACCAATCCATTCATTATTCTGCGCCGCCTCTGCCAGAATCTGTAAACGCGCTTCTGCGGCTTCATCCATATTGCGATCGAAATCGATCGTGGTCATCGGACGAGGAAATTGTACCGCTTCGGCATGGATCGTATCGCCCCATAGCGTCAGTTTTTGACCGTCACTTTCGATCTGATAAAGACTATGACCTGGCGTATGCCCCGGCGCTGGAACAGCGGTAATGCCCGGAAAAAGCGGCTGCTTGCCGGAGAAGGTTTTCAGCCGTTTGGCCGCAACGACGGGCTGCAATGAATCCTCCGACTGCCCGAACGTGTGTTTCTCGCTATCCCGAACATGGTTGCTGTTAGACGGATTGAGCCAGAAATCCACATCTTTCTGATTAACGTAAACGGTGGCGTTAGGGAAAACTAGCTTGCCGTCACGCGAGACGCCGCCAGAGTGATCGGCATGAATATGGGTCAGCAAAACGGTATCAATCTTCTCAGGTGGATAGCCAGCGGCGCGCAGGTTGTCGGGTAATTTCCCTCCCTGTTTTCCGAATAGCGGCCCAGCCCCTGTGTCTACCAGTATCAGCTGTTTACCCGTATTAATGAGATACGCGTTAATTGAGGTTTCAACCTGCGGCTGGAGATTCTTTTGCGCCAGCAGGTGCAGCATGTCCTCGTGGGGAATGTGGGTGAGCAGCTTATCCAGTGGGATAGTGACCGTACCGTCAGAAAGGGCAGTAATTTCAAACTGGCCTAGCATCATCCGGTAATAACCCGGCGCCTGCGTTCTCAGTTGAGGCACCGATTCTGCTTCGGCGATAAGGGGCGTTCCCGTCAGCAAAACCACGGGTAATAATGTCTGTTTCAGAAGATTCATTTTCATTATGTATTCCTGGAAGGTGACCCTGCTCGTCAGGGACTGGAACGATTATTCTGCTGACGCTACTATTGTTCAAATTGATTAACTTGATACTGACTATCATGGAAAATGATTTTCGAGGCGTAGATTTAAATCTGCTGGTGACATTTCTGGTGTTGTATCGCGAGAAAAGCGTCTCCGCTGCGGCGGATAAGCTGCATTTGGGGCAGCCCGCCGTAAGTGGTGCGCTGGCGCGTTTGCGTACACTGTTTGACGATCCGCTGTTTATCCGCACGGGGCAGGTGATGCGCCCAACGGCGCGCGCGGATTATCTGGCGACCCAACTGTCACCTACTTTTGAACAGTTGCAGTCGGTTTTGGGCGATCCCGAGAGATTTGATCCGCGGACAGATTCACGTGTGATCACGCTGGGAATGACCGATTGGGTAGAAATATGGCTGATGCCGTTGTTGCTGAAACGGCTCAACGCGACTGCGCCTAATTTGCGCATCAACCTTGTTGCCACCGATCCATTTTTGGATGTGGATCGGCTGGAAAATGACAGCGTCGATCTGGTGATCTCCGTTACCAGCTCGCAGGCCAACTGGTTGAAGCAGCGCGCGCTGCTATCGTCAGGGTTCCGAGCGCTTTGGCATCCGCAGCAGCTCACGTTGCCATGTCCTCTTCCTTTGGCTCTATACAGCCAGCAGCGCCATTTACTGGTGACTTACCGTGAACGTGCACGTGGTGTCGTGGACGACATGCTGGAAAAACAGGAAATGACGCGGACGATTCATTACACCACGCCGCATTTCTCCGCTCTGCCGGGAATATTGCAGCAAACGCCGTCAGTCGCTACCGTACCGGAAAAGCTGGCGACGCTGTGGTGTCAGCATTACGGCCTGGTCGACAGCCCGGTTCCGCTTGATTTACCGAGGTATACGCTCTCGGCGCTCTGGCATGCAAGGCAGGACAGTAATCCGGCAATCAAGTGGCTGTATGAGCAAATTGCGGAGGTGGTGGAGGAGCAGGAGGCGAATTCGCCCCCTGCTTGAGTGACGGCGAGGGGATTACTGTGACAGCCCAGCTATGCTGTAATTCGCCGGAAGCCAGCGGTAACCGTTGGTGGTGCCGTTGCGTTCCAGGCGTGTACCTACGTGGCCGATGCCGGGGAAGGGCAGGTGAGCACCCGCGACCCAATAACCCTGACTAGCGGCGTCGGCCAGTGCTTTATTACGAGATTCCGTCGCCTGATCCATATTTGAGTCAAAGCTGATGGTGGTGGCTGGTAAGCTCATCTGTACTGCTTCCGCATGAACGATGTCTCCCCATACCAGCAACTTTTTCCCCTCGCTTTCAACCATAAACGAGGTGTGTCCCGGCGTATGCCCTGGGCTTGGAATCGCGGTGATTCCGGGCAGAAGTACCGTCTGCGGGGCTGGGAAGGTTTTCAGCTTGTTATCTTTCTTAATGGCATCAAAGATGTTCTGCACGCGTTGGAACGCCGCCTTTCTACCTTCTGGCGCATTCTTCAGATTTTCTGGGATGAGCCAGAAGTCGGTTTCTGGTTGACTGACATACACGGTGGCATTCGGGTAGTTCAGCTTATTGTCCTGCACCAAACCGCCAAAGTGGTCACCGTGTAGGTGGGTCATCAATACGGTATCGACCTGTTCAGGCTTATAACCCGCCGCAATCAGATTCGGCAGCACTTTCCCTACCGTAGGGTTACTTTGTTTACCGTTGCCGGTATCGATCAGAATCAGGTGTTTCCCGGTATTGACCAAATAGGCGTTGATCGATGTTTCCACCTGTGGCGTTAGCGATTTTTCTGCCAACAGTTCGGTGATTTTTTCCGGAGGGGTGCGCTGCAACAGTTTGTCCATGGACATGGTGTTGGTGCCGTCAGACAGGGCGGTGATTTCAAACTGTCCGAGCATCATGCGGTAATAGCCTGGCTGCGTTTTAACCTGGGCGATATCCTGTGCCTGCGTAAACGCAGGCACAAATGCACAAGAGGCGAGTAATAGGGCTAATGGTTTCAATAACTTCATTTATTTTTGTCCTTGTTAATAATGAAACATGAAAGCAGGCGAAATCGTAACAACAGATTGATTATTGACGCACTCGTCGAATTACTCAACTGTCCTCGGCTTGGCGTGTTGCTGACGAATAGGTTGCTGAGCAGCTGCCGCCCTGCAACGCGAATGATTTAGGGTATAATGTGTTTTTTAAGTCAGCGAGACAGTGAAAAACATGCAGTACCCGATTAATGAAATGTTCCAGACGTTACAGGGCGAAGGCTATTTTACCGGTGTTCCGGCGGTGTTTGTGCGCCTGCAAGGTTGCCCGGTAGGCTGTAGCTGGTGCGATACCAAACATACCTGGGACAAACTGGTAGAGCGGGAAACCTCATTGGATCAGGTGCTGGTAAAAACGGAAGAAAGCGACGCCTGGGGCGCGGCGAGTGCGGACGATATTCTGGCACTGATGGCGCAGCAAGGTTACACCGCACGCCACATTGTGATCACCGGTGGCGAGCCCTGCATTCATGATTTGGCACCGCTGACGCTACAACTGGAAAAGCAGGGCTTCAGCTGCCAGATCGAAACCAGCGGCACGCACGACGTGCGCTGTTCGCCCAAAACCTGGGTGACGGTATCGCCAAAGGTGAACATGCGTGGTGGCATGAAGGTGCTCGATCAGGCGCTGCAACGGGCAGATGAAATCAAACACCCGGTGGCGCGTGAACGTGATATCGAAGCGTTGGATGCACTGTTGGCGCGGCTTGATGATGATAAGCCGCGCATCGTAGCGTTACAGCCGATCAGTCAGAAAGACGACGCGACCAAACTGTGCATCGCGACCTGTATTGCCCGCAATTGGCGGCTTTCCATGCAGACGCATAAGTACCTGAATATCGCCTGATATCAGGAGGCGTGAGAAAAGGATCCTCACGCCAGACTACACGCTACTTCCTCGTTACTCGCCTTTATAGACGCAGCCTGCGGTGCAGGTTTCTTTCACCATCACGGCGCTGAGCAGCGGTAGTGTCGGCTTCAGCTGTTGCCAGATCCAGTGTGCCAGCACTTCGCTGGTTGGGTTTTCCAGACCGGGGATCTCATTCAGATAGTGATGATCCAACCGTTCCCATGTCGCCTTGAACGCGGCTTTCAGTTCAGAGAAATCCATCACCCAGCCGGTATACGGATCTACTTCACCGGTAATTTCCAGTCTCACCATGAAAGAGTGCCCATGCAGTCTCCCGCATTTGTGGCCTTCCGGCACGTGAGGCAAATGATGTGCGGCTTCAAACTGAAAATCTTTAAATAGTGTAGTGACCATAGCGATGTTCCCGGTTTCGTTCTGAAAAAGGGGCTTCCAGAACATAGTATGCAAAAAGCCGTCGCATACTACCCGAAAGTGCTTATTCTTCCAACTGCACGATCGCAGTGTGATGCCAGCCGGATGGCAGCGGATCGGGGCGGTGGATCGTCATGTGGCTGGTGGTCAGGTTTAGGACGCCACGGGCAAAGAGTGCAGGCATGCCGTCTGGATAATGCTCGACGCCGAAGGCACGACCTGTCGCAGGATCGACCCGATATGCATTGTCCAGCCCCATTCCTGTTGGGCGTTCTGGGTTGCAGGGTGGGCGCACATCGTACATGCCCTGTTCCGGTGAATCGCTCTGCCGCTGTTCGAGATGCACCGCGTGGAAGTGGATATCGCGAATGTAGCCTGCGGGTGTGCTGTGCAGGTTAATTGCCCCCTCGCTGATCCCAGCGATCTGAGAAAATTGTACCGCTTCGATCCGACCCGGCTCGATGGCGGGATCGCGATAGCGCACGGAGATAAAGATCGGATCGGCTTTGCCCCAGTGGCACGGATGTGCGGCAACGCACTGGAACGTGATGTTGCTGAATTGCAGGCGTCGGAATGCGCCACCATCACGAGAGATCAGGCCGATTGCGCGGTTGGTATCGTAAATAGCGCAGTTGCTGACGGAGATATCTTCGATATCGGCAAAGGTTTCGGTGCCGATTTTTAGCGCGCAGCTCTTGGAACGCAGCAGACAGTTGCTGATGACAACCTGCTGCACCTTACGTTGCAGATGGGGAGGCTTATGGGTGGTTTTGATGCACAGCGCATCGTCGGCAGCGCTCAATGAACAGTTACTGATTTGCACCTGCTGACAGCTGTCGAGATCCAACGCATCGGTATTCGCCATGCTCAGATCGTTATCAATCGTCAAACGTTCGACGATGATCTGGCGACAGCTGACCAGATGCACGGTCCACATTGGGGCGTGTTCAATCGTAAAATCACACAAACGAACGTGTTCGCAATCCTCGAAGACTACAATACGTGGGCGATGTTGTGCTGGCAGACGGTAGCCTTGATCGTCAGGCTCCGCAGAAAAATACGCATCGGCATTCCCCATGATCTTACCCTGACCGCAGATCGTGATATTGCGCTGTTGATAGGCATAAAGAAACGCACGGTGCGACAGTTCGGCCATGCTGATTGTCGCAGCCTGCGCAAACTGTTCATAATCACCGCTGACGATGAGTTCAGCTCCGGCCTCCAGTTGCAGACAAAAATTGGAAGGCAGCAGTAATCCCCCTAACAGATAACGTCCCGGTTCCACCGTCAGCGTGCCGCCGCCTTGCGCCGCAATCTGATCGATAGCTTGCTGAAAAATGGCGGTATCCGGTGTGACGCCATCAGCGGCGGGGGAGTATGACTGAATAGAGTGTTTCATGATGAGATCCAATTTTGTCCTTCATGATCGCATTGCAGCATGTTTTGGGGTGTTCGGCAGGTCTGCCACGATGAAATCTGCGGAGCTTGGAACTGGCTTCACAGCGCAGGGCATACCGCTTAAGAGAATGTGAAAGGCATAACGAAGAGGGCGACACGGTGCTTCATGCAGTGTGTGTTTCATCACGCTTTTAGGCTGCTTTCTCTCTTTTGCCGGGTACGTGGAGTGATTTTGTTGTTTTTGTGTTTCTTATTTGTGAATTAAATCTCTTTTTGGTGTGGTGCGTCGGTTAATGATGTGAGGCGCCTCCCTACCGCGTCAGATAGGACTCATGCTGCGTGGTTGAAATGCCTGCCAACGCGACGCTGTCATCAACATTTCTTCCATCCGTCCCGCAAATCACGCGTTTTCCCGCCGCGGTGACTGGCGCGATAAAAAAGGTTCTGCCTATCTTGTCAGGGTCGAGAAATGTAGCCATGTACCCTACCTGTTCTCATCTATACGCCACACCAGACACACCACAATAATAATGTCGTTGGGGGAAAAATGAGATTACTTGGACTGATTGTCATCGCCTTCTCTGCGCTCTGTTCGCTCGCGCAGGCTGCTGAACCAGTGGAATTACGCCTCTCCTGGTGGGGAGGAAACAGCCGTCATCAGGCGACGTTGAGCGCGCTGGAAGCTTTTCAGAAACACTATCCGCATATCAGTGTAAAACCTGAATATACCGGTTGGGACGGGCACTTATCTCGTCTGACGACGCAAATTGCCAGCGGTGAGGAGCCGGATGTACTCCAGGTGAACTGGAATTGGCTGCCGATTTTTTCCAAGACTGGCACTGGGTTTTATGACCTGAATAAGCTGACCGATACACTGAAATTGCAGGATTTCCCCGAAGATGCGCTGAAGCCAGCAACCATCGACGGTAAGGTGAACGCGATTTCCACCTCGCTGAATGCGTTGGTGATGTACTACAACACGGAAACCTGGAAGAAAGCCGGGCTGCCGTATCCCACCAGTTGGGATGAGCTGTTCCACGCGGGCAAGGTATTTAAAGAAAAACTGGGTGATAACTATTTCCCAATTGCTTCGCCTGCGCAGGACAGTGGTGAAGGCGTGTTGGAATTGATCAACTATTACATGACGCAGAAATATCAGATCGGCATGATCGATGAGAAGAACAAACGCTTTAACTACAGTGAGGCGCAATGGATCGAGGCATTCCGCTTCTACAAGCGTTTGATCGACGAACATGTAATGCCGTCTTCAAAGTATTACAACGCGTTTGGCAAAGTGGGCATGTATGAAACGCGCCCCTGGATTAACGGCGAATACGGTGGGGCGCATCTGTGGATTTCGGTTGTGAAGAAATACGCCGATCCGTTGGCAGCACCCGGTAAGCTTGAATTAGGACCGTATATCATGACGCCAGGTTCGGAGAATTCAGGGCAGTTCTTCAAGCCGTCGATGCTGTTTGCCATCAGCAAAAACACCAAACACCCGAAAGAAGCGGCGCTGTTGTTGAATTTCCTGATGAACGATCCTGAAGGCGCGCTGCTGATGGGGACCGAGCGCGGTATTCCGCTCAGCCGCATTGCCAGACATACGCTGGAAGAAAAGCAGAAGCTGGACACCAACGATCTGTCGGTTGCCGGATTATCGCTGGCGCTGCAAAAGCCGATGCAAACGCCCGTCTCTTCCTATCTTGAAGATCCTCAACTTGCCAGCCTGATCCTGCAAACCATCGAGCAGCTCGATTATAGTAAAAAGAGCGTCGAAGAGTCGGCGAAAAACTTCAGCAATTCTGGGGAGCGCATTCTGAAACGGGTGATTCGCTAGGGCTGTTAGTGATTAAGATAGTTATTGATGGGTAGGGACTGCCGGTGCGTTACGTGAGTTCAGCCAACTGCTGTTGCAGGCTATCGGCTAACGCGCGCGGACGCCCGGCATCAAACATCACATGCAGGCTCACCGGGTAATCCCGGTGTTGCAAACAGAAATCCTCCATCTCATGCCCAATGCCGTATAACGCCTGAATATTGGTTTTGGCGATTTCACGCAGCGTCCAGTTGTTCTCCACCTGTTTGCAGTAGTGCAACGTAAAGAAGGCTTTCTGCGCATGAACAAACGCGCGGCAATACAGGGTTAGACCACGCCATTCCTGTTGCCAGCGCTGTCTGAGCGCTTCCGGCATTGTGTGTTCACGGGAGAATTGCAGTGCTGCCTGCTGGCACTGTTCCGCCAACTGCCATGCGGCATCTTTCTCTTTAGCGATGTGATAGAGGTTCTGTGACGCTAGCTCTGCATGCTGCGGGTCGAATGTAATATCCTGACCGGAACCCGGCAACCAGTGGTTACGGTTGAGCTGACCGTACAGACTCCAGATTGCCTGACCAAAGCTAGTCGGCAGCAGGCTGTGGCGATGAAAAACGTGGTGACGCGTATAGAGCGACAGAGAAATGGCCTGATGCGCCTGATCAAGCAAGGCCTGCATCGTGTGCAGTACGCTATCGTCCGGTTGCCACTGATAGCGTGCCATTAACCACTGTGCAAACAGCGTACTTTCGTTTGTCGATGCAGTCTGGTTCGTGAGTAACCGGGAGCAGGCGAACAGCGTGAACTCGCTTAGCGTGCCGATCACGCTGTGGTTATCTACGCCTTCCCAACTGATACGGCACAGCGCGCTGACAATCGCGGGGTTTTTCTCCCGACACCACAGCAACCGCCCTTGTACCTCGGTGTAGCGCAGGAAGGGCAGATTGCCCCAGCCGACCTCTTCGCCAGCCAGATCCAGCTCGACCCAGACTTCACGCCCGTTAATGTCCAGCAGTGCCGGATTATTGGGAAATTCAGGCCAGAAACGCTCTGGCGTGACTTTGATGGCGACGGAGACGGATTCCGATAGCGTGCGAATAGCGTTCAGAACATTACCGATATCCTGATGGCTGGCGGGAAACGCGCGCAACACCAGATGGCGCTGGTGATAATGCATCACACGGGCGACGGCGGAGAATAAACGGTGGTAGATCTGCTCGCTGTCGGCGTGAGTTGGCCAGTGTGTGGTGACGGGAAGGACACCGTTAATCTCATCGCCAGAAGGGGCAGAAAAGCGCAGCAGACTGTCGCTGTTGGATATCGCCAGCAGCAGGCCGCTCAGCCGTGGGATTTGCTGCATCAGTAGCTCGACTTTGGCGGCAAGATAGTCGCACCAAAAATCGGTATCCATGCGAAGGCTCTGTTTGTCGTCGAGTAATTCTGGGTGATGAAGCAGTAGATCCGTGGGAAACGACAGCTCTTTACATTGCAGATACAGCGCCAGACCCTGTTCACGGCAGTGTGCTGCAACCTGATTCAGATAAACGCAGCGGGAACGCTGCTGGCTGCTGATGCGATCGTCAAAGCGCGCGTTGTTGTAGGCTTCCGGGGTTACCAGTTTATCCAGTAAATCTGCCGCACCCAGAACCAGCGTATTGAAGCCGTGTTCACGGGCATAATCGACGACCGAAATGACCTGTTGCCAGTGCCAAATATCCTGCGTATTGAGTTCCAGTGCGCGTCGTTGCCACATCATTCTTCTCCCGTTGCTACTGGCGTGAGTATCGCATTGATGTGCTATCGCAAAGGATAAATTCCTGGGGTGAACGCCAGAAATGTGAGCCTGTTCGCTAATGTCGATCGTCTAAGGCACTGTTGGTGGGGAATTTACCGTGGGAATGACTTTTGCTGACTGCTTATGACGCGCTAACCTGTGGAGAACGGGGCGGCAGACGTTGCGATGCCAGCTAAAAACCTTCCAGCAGCCTTAATTGGCTGAACGTTAATGGGCGATAGAAAATGTATCCTTGAATACCAATCGGATGGTATTTATTTAACCGATTCAAATCGGTGGCTTTTTCAACGCCTTCACAGATAATATTTACGCCAAGAGGGATAAGTTTATTCAATAAGACTTTTAGTTTTTGTGATTTTGTCTCTTCTTTACCTATACCATCTATAATGGAACGATCGATTTTTATTGTATCAAAGTTAAACAAACTTAAGCTGTCTATCTGTAGGTTTCCTGCACCAAAATCATCTAATGAAATCATAAAACCATATTTCTTTGCTTGGTTTAAAAACGGAATTCCATCAATTAACTGTTGTCGGGTCGTTTTTTCACTGATCTCTATTTCTATATTTTGTGGACTGACCTTATGTATTACGCATTTTTGATACAATCTTTCCAAATAGGGCATATTATTAAAAAGTAAGTGTGACAAATTGAATGATATTGTCATGCTACTTTTATTTTTTATTACCTGACAGACAACATCAAACATAAAATCTGTCACTTCATCGATGGCTCGACATTTCTCAATTTGATCTATTGTCTGCTGGGTCGATGCCAACACGCCTTCTGAGTTATAAAACCTGGCAAGGGCTTCATAGCGAAATATTTTATTTTGAGGGAGATGGATAATAGGCTGAAACTCTGCTGTCAGCCTAAAAATTTTCCCATCGATATTCAATGTTGTTGTATTCATTTTACTGATTACTCACCCTCTCCATAGAAATAGCAATTCCATAACATTGCTCGTCTGGATTCTACACAGTAATTTGGAATGTTTGGAAATTGTTTTAAATGATCAATAATTCTCATTTGATAGTCATTGGCTATTGATTAAAAAATAATGATCGTTTAAATCTATGTATGTATTGGTTTTTTGTATCTTAAATTGATATTTTTGTGGTTTTTAATGTTTATTATTTTTGTTTTTTTAGAATTAATCTTCTTTTTGTTTAAATTTAAGTCTATTTTGCGAGGGTGTGTGGTCGTTGTGCCTTCTAGGCATCCTTGTTAGGATGATAAACAACGATGAGATCGTCGTTTCGTAATGATATTGGGATGAGAAAAAATAAGAAATTGAGCCTGCTTGACGTTTACCCAGTAAAGGTCGGCATTTTTCTAAATCATTAAATCCCACGAAAGAATTTGTTTTTATTAAAAAGAGAGAAGTCCTTTTTGGGATTTTTGATATATCACCATCGCATTAATAGGTGGATCTTATAGTGGAAAAATTTTCTCCCCCTCCCGCTAAAGTGATTAGCACATTGCTGCAACATACCTATGTTATGTCTATCTATGCTAAAGATATGCTATATGCATTGAAGGCAGACGTTGCGGAACTGAATCTGGATAAAAGCCGAATCGTGTTGGATGTGGAATATTCTGGCTCGGATATCGACAGATATCTTGCCGATGGTGGTTTGAATTTTGATCTGGAAGCACTCAAAGGTACGGAGAGCATCGAACGCGAAACCTACAGTCTTTGTAATATTCCTACACAATTATTCAAGATGGACAGTATGTTTTATCGGCTGGAGTGCCGTTTGCCTGAGTCTGTTTTCGTCATGGAAAACAGAGGTGCGATTCGTATTCCTTTTATTCTTGGCATGCAGGCCCGTGCTCGTATTGAAGTGTATATGCATACACTTAACGTACCCGGAACGCTGCGTAATTTATCAACCGGTGGATGTCTGGTCGAAATCGATCTGGTTGAGAGTATTGCGATTGAAGTCGGTCAAGATATTCCCGGAATCACGCTTGAATTCCCTAACGGAGAAAGTTTTTATGCCGAGGGGAAAATTCGCCATATACGGCCATTTGGGAATAATGGCTATGCCGCCGTCGGTATCCAATTTATCAATTTGTCTTCATCCCAGTCGGAAGCCTTGCTTCACTACACGAATGAGTCGGAAAGAGAAGCGGCATATCGAACTGGCGTTACTGGCAGCATGGTGTATTCGTCCCCGCTATTCATTCCGGGCACCAAGGAGAAAAGTCTGTTGCTGCGAGAAAGTCAGGAGCGAGAGAAACGTACTCGCCAGACGCCGATGGAACGAGGAGTGATGGAGGTTGCTCACCGGCTTCAGATTGGGCTGATGTACATGAAAACTCGCAATCAACTGCCTATTGATATCTTTTACGACTGCGTCGACACCCTGCTCTATATGGTCAAAAAAGAGAGAAAAGCCTTTCTGTATGCGCTGTCTTTCCTGCGCGATGAAGCAGATTGGGTCAGGCATGCTGTTCAGGTCGCGGGGAAGCTGGCCGACATGCTGTTAATTTCCGATCCGCATAATCCTCAGGTGCGTGAGGCGGTGTTAGGCGCGTTACTCCACACGATGGGCAAGCCTCTACTGGTAAACGCCCATCTTCCGTCGCTGAAAGTGAATATGAATCCGGCGCAGAAAGCGATCCTTAGCGGCCATGTCGGCGTGCTATGCGCGAAATTACGTGAGCTAGGCTGGGTGATAACTCCCACGTGTCGGGATGTGATTGAGAATGCTAACGAGCGTTTGGACGGCAGCGGCTATCCGCACGGTAAACAGGTGGATCAACTATCGGAGTTAGTCCGATTAGTCTCTGTAATTAAAGCGATTAATAAGCTAAGGCATACGCGCAATGGCATTTCTCCCCGTACGCCATTGGCTGCTTACCGTAAAATCTATGAGGCGAACGGTGCCTATGATAAGGCTATTCTGGTCAGGTACGTGCAAATTTACGGCCTTTACCCAATAGGGAGTCTGGCGAAATACTCGGGAGGCTTTCTTGGGTGGGTGATGGATATTGATAAAAAGGGTAAGCCTATCGTGGTGCATCTCATCAAGAATCTCCGCTTTCCTGATACCAATATCAGCAGTGTCGTTTCTAATGGCGACTTATTACAGGTCGGTAAGCTCGAAAATATCGTTCATCCTGACGATTTCGGCATGAAAGTCCTAAAAATTTAGCCCACATCCTGTTTGTATGGGGCTGCGCGGCAGCCCCTCTTTCCTCATGATTTCCTGCCCATATCGCCATGAAACGCGCACCCCATCGGCTATAACACTTTAAGCAGTAAGGACTATCAGAAAAACCATTTAGTCATTTTGGTTATTTAATATTTCCATCATTTCTTTAATTGTTAAGATGCAGATCGTTACCCTTATCCTCCATCCATCTTTTTATTGCATGTTTTTGTATTAGCGCCGTTGGCTAACTGCACAGGCACAAGGAAACAGAAATCACAATGACTACTCCGGTTTCCCCCACTTCGTTGCTTCCGCTGAGCGCGGAGCAATTAACGCGTTTACAGGCGGCAACCGGTGATTTTTCATCGACGCAGCTGGCCTGGCTATCCGGCTATTTCTGGGGGCTGGTACAACAGCCTGGAAACGTGCAGCCTGGTGCAACGATCGCCGCGGCCACTGCTTCTGCAGTAACGGTGCCGGTACAAACCATCACGCTGATCTCTGCCTCGCAGACTGGCAACGCGCGTCGGGTCGCGGAACAATTACGTGACGACCTGTTGGCGGCCAAGCTGTCCGTCAATTTGGTCAATGCGGGTGATTACAAGTTCAAGCAAATCGGGCAGGAAAAGCTGCTGCTGATCGTGGCGTCCACACAGGGTGAAGGGGAGCCGCCGGAAGAGGCGGTTGCGCTGCATAAGTTCCTGCTTTCCAAAAAAGCGCCGGAACTGAAAGACACCGCGTTTGCCGTGTTTGGCTTGGGTGATACTTCTTATGAATTCTTTAGCAAGGCGGGTAAGGATTTCGATGGCCGTCTGGCGGAGTTAGGCGCGGAACGCTTGCTGGAACGCGTCGATGCTGATGTGGATTATAAAGCGCTTGCCGAACAATGGCGGCGTCAGTTGGTTGATATTTTGCTGGCGCGAGTGCCGGTTCAGGGCAATGCGGTGGCCCAGCTTGCCGCTCAGGGGGCACTGGATGAAATTACCAGCAGCCCGTACGGCAAATCCTCGCCGCTGCAGGCCACGTTTGCGGTGAATCAGAAAGTAACCGGACGTGGTTCAGAAAAAGACGTGCGCCATATCGAGATCGATCTGGGGGATTCCGGCTTACGTTATCAGCCGGGTGATGCACTGGGTGTCTGGTTTGATAACGATCCTGCTCTGGTGCAGGAGTTGCTGGAACTGCTCTGGCTGAAAGGCGATGAGTCCGTCAGCGTTGACGGCAATACGCTGCCATTGTCGCAAGCGCTGAAAAGTCACTTTGAGCTGACGCAAAATACTGCGCCGATCGTCGAGAAATATGCGGCGTTGTCGCGTAATGAGACGCTGTTGTCGCTGCTGGCCGATAAGCCTGCGCTTCAGCAGTTTGCGCAGCGGACGCCGCTGGTTGATATGGTACGACAAGCGCCAGCAGAACTGACGGCGGAACAGCTGCTTGGCCTGCTGCGTCCGCTGACGCCGCGTCTTTATTCTATCGCTTCCTCGCAGGCGGAAGCCGAAAGCGAAGTGCATATCACCGTTGGCGTGGTGCGCTACGAATATGAAGGCCGCGAGCGTGCAGGCGGTGCTTCCAGCTATCTGGCTGACAGGCTGAGTGAAGACGATGAAATCCGCGTCTTTATCGAGCATAACGATAACTTCCGCCTACCTGCTAATTCGGAAACTCCGGTCATTATGATTGGGCCCGGAACCGGAATTGCGCCATTCCGCGCTTTTATGCAACAGCGTGATGCCGATGGGGCAGAAGGGAAAAACTGGCTATTCTTTGGTAACCCACACTTTACGGAAGATTTTCTGTATCAGGTTGAATGGCAGCGCTATGTGAAAGAAGGGCTGTTGACGCACATCGATCTCGCGTGGTCGCGCGATCAAGCACACAAAATCTATGTACAGGACAAACTGAGGGAGAAAGGTGCGGAAGTGTGGCGCTGGATCCAGGACGGTGCGCACCTGTACGTGTGTGGCGATGCTAACCGTATGGCGAAAGACGTCGAAAAGGCACTGCTGGATGTGATAGTTGAGCATGGCGGCATGGACAGTGAACAAGCCGATGAGTTTTTAAGCGATCTGCGCCTTGAGCGCCGTTATCAGCGAGATGTGTACTAATGAGCGAAAAATACGTTTTCAGTGAAAAACACCCTGGCCCCTTGGTGGTAGAAGGGAAACTCACTGATGCAGAGCGCATGAAGACAGAAAGTAACTTTCTGCGCGGCACAATTGCTGAAGACCTGAACGATGGTCTGACTGGCGGCTTTAAGGGCGATAACTTTCTGCTGATCCGTTTCCACGGCATGTATCAGCAGGATGACCGCGATATTCGCGCCGAGCGTGCCGAGCAGAAGCTGGAACCGCGCCATGCGATGTTGCTGCGCTGCCGTTTGCCCGGTGGCGTGATGACGCCGGAGCAGTGGTTACAGATCGACAAGTTTGCGGGCGAAAACACCATTTATGGCAGCATTCGCATCACCAACCGTCAGACATTCCAGTATCACGGTATTCTCAAATCGAACGTGAAACCGGTACACCAGATGCTGAATAGCATCGGGCTGGATGCGCTGGCGACGGCGAACGACATGAACCGTAACGTGCTGTGTACGTCTAACCCAATAGAGTCCGAACTGCATCAGCAGGCGTATGAGTGGGCGAAGACGATCTCTGAGCATCTGCTGCCGCGCACGCGTGCTTATGCCGAGATCTGGATGGATCAGGAAAAAGTGGCGACGACGGATGAAGAGCCGATTCTGGGTTCAACGTATCTGCCACGTAAGTTCAAAACCACCGTCGTGGTTCCGCCGCAGAATGATGTGGATCTGCATGCGAACGATCTCAATTTTATTGCGATTGCCGATAATGGCCGTCTTGTCGGCTTTAACGTGCTGGTGGGCGGTGGGCTTTCTATTGCGCACGGTGACAAAGAAACCTACCCACGTACTGCCAGTGAGCTGGGCTATATTTCCATTGAGCATACGCTTGCCATCGCGGAAGCGGTAGTGACTACGCAGCGCGATTGGGGCAACCGTACCAACCGTAAAAATGCCAAAACCAAATACACGCTAGAACGTGTGGGTGTAGACAACTTCAAGCAAGAAGTGGAAGCGCGTTCCGGTGTTAAATTTGAAGCAGTGCGTCCGTATGAATTCACTGAACGTGGCGATCGCATCGGCTGGGTAAAAGGCATCGACAATAAATGGCACCTGACGCTGTTTATCGAAAACGGTCGTATTCTGGATTATCCGGGTCGTCCGCTGAAAACCGGTCTGGCGGAAATCGCCAAGATCCATAAAGGGGATTTCCGCTTAACGGCGAATCAGAATTTGATCGTTGCGGGCGTTCCGACGCGTAGCAAAGCGAAGATCGATGCGCTGGCGCGTGAACATGGTCTGATTGATGACAGTGTTAGCGAGCAGCGCAAGAACTCGATGGCCTGCGTGTCGTTCCCGACCTGTCCGTTGGCGATGGCAGAGGCCGAGCGTTTCCTGCCGGAATTTGTCACGAAAGTAGAAGGCATTATGCAGCAGCACGGCGTGGGCGATGAGCACATCGTTCTACGTGTTACGGGCTGCCCGAACGGCTGTGGCCGTGCGATGCTGGCGGAAATCGGTCTGGTGGGCAAAGCGATGGGACGCTATAACGTGCACCTTGGTGGGAATCGCGAGGGAACACGCATTCCTCGTATGTATCGCGAAAACATTAATGAAACCGAGATCCTTGCCGAAATCGACAGACTTGTCGGGCTGTGGGCGCAAGATCGTCAGCAGAATGAAGGCTTCGGCGATTTCGTTATTCGTACCAACATCATTAGACCGGTGCTAGATCCCGCTCGCGATTTTTATGACTAACAGGAGATCCTGATGGCCGAATTTAACCTCGAGGCGCTCAACGCGTTACCGAAAGAGGAACAGGTGGCTGCGCTGTCTGCGGTGAATGGTCAGCTTGAACAGCTGTCTGCGCAGGAAAGAGTGAGCTGGGCGCTGGAGAATCTGCCGGGCGACTTTGTTTTGTCGTCCAGTTTCGGCATTCAGGCTGCGATATCGCTGCATCTGGTGACGCAACAGCGGCCAGATATTCCGGTCATCCTTACGGATACCGGCTATCTGTTTCCTGAAACCTATCAGTTTATTGATGCACTGACGAAACAGCTGAATCTGAATCTGCACGTGTATCGCGCCGCAGAGTCTCCAGCATGGCAAGAGGCGCGCTACGGTAAGCTGTGGGAGCAGGGTGTGGAAGGTATTGAGCGCTACAACCTGCTGAATAAAGTTGAGCCGATGAACCGGGCGCTGAGCGAGTTAAACGTGGGAACCTGGTTTGCTGGCCTGCGCCGTGAGCAGTCTGGCAGTCGGGGCGAATTGCCCGTGTTGGCGATTCAGCGCGGCGTCTTTAAATTCCTGCCGATTATCGATTGGGATAACCGGACGGTGTATCAATATCTGAAAGAAAACGGCCTGAGCTACCATCCGCTGTGGGATCAGGGCTATTTGTCCGTCGGCGATACGCATACCACCCGCAAATGGGAACCGGGCATGAGCGAAGAAGAAACCCGCTTCTTCGGCTTAAAGCGCGAGTGCGGGTTGCACGAAGGGTAAAAGAGAAAACCATAATACACAAAGTGTGTTGAGCGATGATAATGGGTAGATCGTAAAGACGCTGCAAGTACCTCCCTGTAAGCTCGAGCCGCGCGGATATGAATCTCATCCATGAGATTCACCCTTTCAGGGCCGTCGCAAGCGACGTTCAAAAGCGTTCCTGACGCTTTTGTCCTTGGCGCGGACGCTTTACTCTTCTATCCCATTATCACCGTTCTCGTCCCGTAAATAGGCTTGCCATCACTCTGAATTAGGGAGTTGTCTTGCCTTTTATCACCGTCATTTTTACCGCAGTCATCGCCCCAATCGCATTTGTAAACGTGGTGTTATTCCATTACGGAACTTGTCATTCCAATTCGGCATTTCATAAGTGTTCTGTCCACACCGTATAGTCGCATTATCTACTTTTTTGCTTAGTTAAGGCGATTGTGAACTATCTCCCTATATTTGCCGATCTTCGTCAGCGCCCGGTACTGGTTGTTGGCGGTGGGGAAGTTGCTACGCGCAAAATCGATCTGCTGCAACGCGCGGGTGCGGAGGTGAAAATTGTCGCGTTAGCGCTGGCGGAACCGTTGGCTGCACAGCATCAGGCCGGGCAGGTTGAATGGCTGGCGAAATCTTTTACGCCGGAACTGTTATCTGGAGTTTTTCTGGTGATTGCCGCAACGGATGACGCCGAGCTGAATGCGGCGGTGTTTGAGGCGGCGAATCAGCGCCATTTGCTAGTCAACGTGGTGGACGATCAGCCGAAGTGCACGTTTATTTTCCCCTCGATTGTGGATCGCTCTCCGCTGGTAGTGGCGGTTTCCTCAGGGGGACAGGCACCGGTACTGGCGCGGTTGCTGCGTGAAAAACTGGAATCATTACTGCCTGCCAGCTTGGGGACGATGGCGGAAATCGCCGGAAGCTGGCGCGACAGGATTAAAACCCGATTGCATTCGATGCCCGCACGCCGTCGCTTTTGGGAGCGGCTGTTTGTCGGGCGCTTTGCGTCGCTGGTTTCTGCCGGACAGTTGGAGCAGGCCGAAGACGAACTACAACAGCAGTTGGTTCATCAGCAAGACGAGCAGCAACTGCCCGCCTCAGCACGAGGTGAAGTGGCTCTGGTTGGTGCGGGTCCCGGTGATGCTGGGTTGCTTACGCTGCGTGGATTGCAAGTGATGCAGCAGGCGGATGTGGTGCTGTATGACCATCTGGTCAGCGCCGACGTGCTGGATTTGGTGCGCCGTGATGCGGAGCGCATTTGCGTTGGGAAACGCGCCAGCACGCACTCGCTGCCGCAGGATGAAATTAATCAGCTACTGGTGAAGCTGGCGCAGGAAGGCAAGCGGGTCGTGCGTCTGAAAGGCGGCGATCCCTTCATCTTTGGCCGCGGCGGCGAAGAACTGCAAGCGGTAGCGCAGGCAGGAATCACATTTCAGGTGGTGCCCGGCGTGACGGCCGCAGCGGGCGTCACGGCGTATGCGGGGATTCCGTTGACGCACCGTGACTATGCACAGAGCGTGATTTTTATTACCGGACACTGTCGCCCCGATGGCGATGCGCTGGACTGGTCAACGCTGGCGCGTGGGCGTCAGACGCTGGCGATTTATATGGGAACGATGAAGGCTGCGGAGATTTCACAGCAGCTTATCGCACATGGCCGATCATCGCAGACGCCTGTCGCGGTGATCAGTCGCGGTACTCGACACGATCAGCTGGTACAAATTGGTACGCTGCAAGAGTTAGAACATTTGGCACGGCAAGCGCCGACACCGGCGCTGCTGGTGATTGGCGAGGTGGTGGATTTGCATCATCAGATTGCCTGGTTTGGTCAGACAACGCCGACGGTGCCGCAAGACAGCCGCCCAGCGGTAGTAAACTTGGCTTAAGGAAAGGGTATGGACGAGAAACGACTCACGCATTTACGGCAGCTTGAAGCCGAAAGCATTCACATCATCCGCGAAGTGGCGGCCGAGTTCGGTAATCCGGTGATGATGTATTCCATCGGTAAAGACTCTTCGGTGATGCTGCATCTGGCGCGCAAGGCGTTCTATCCAGGATCGCTGCCTTTCCCGCTGCTGCATGTTGATACCGGCTGGAAATTTCGTGAAATGTACGAATTCCGCGACCGTACGGCGAAAGCCTACGGCTGTGAACTGCTGGTGCATCGTAACCCGCAGGGTGAAGCGTTGGGGATTAATCCCTTCGTGCACGGCAGCGCCAAGCATACCGACATCATGAAAACCGAAGGGCTGAAGCAAGCGCTAGATAAATACGGTTTTGATGCTGCGTTTGGCGGAGCGCGTCGTGATGAAGAGAAATCGCGTGCCAAAGAGCGAATTTACTCCTTCCGTGACCGTTTCCATCGTTGGGATCCAAAGAATCAACGCCCGGAACTGTGGCACAACTACAACGGTCAGATTAACAAAGGCGAGAGCATTCGCGTTTTCCCGCTCTCCAACTGGACCGAACTGGACATCTGGCAATATATCTACCTGGAAAACATCGATATTGTCCCGCTGTATCTGGCCGCCCCGCGTCCGGTTGTGGAGCGTGATGGCATGCTGCTGATGGTGGATGACGATCGCATCGATCTGCAACCGGGCGAAGTGATCGAACAACGTATGGTGCGCTTCCGTACGCTAGGCTGTTGGCCGCTGACTGGTGCGGTGGCATCGCATGCGCAGACGCTACCGGAAATCATCGAAGAGATGCTGGTTTCCACGACCAGTGAGCGTCAGGGAAGGGTAATTGACCGCGATCAGGCCGGTTCAATGGAGCTGAAAAAGCGTCAAGGGTATTTCTGAGGAATCGTCGAATGAGCCAAATTTCTTTAAAAGACACAGCGGCAGAGAATGCGGCTGAGAAAGATGCCGTCGTCATCAACGATGCGATTGCACGACAGATCGCCGAGCAAGGCGGTGTAGAAGCGTATTTACACGCACAGCAGGATAAAACGCTGCTGCGCTTCCTGACCTGTGGCAGCGTCGACGACGGAAAAAGTACACTGATTGGTCGTTTGCTACACGATACGCGCCAGATTTATGAAGATCAGCTCAGTACGCTGCACAATGACAGCAAGCGCATCGGGACGCAGGGCGAAAAACTGGATCTGGCGCTGCTGGTCGATGGGCTTCAGGCCGAACGTGAGCAGGGCATCACGATTGACGTCGCTTACCGCTACTTTTCGACGGAAAAGCGCAAATTTATCATCGCCGATACGCCGGGACACGAGCAATACACCCGCAACATGGCAACCGGTGCATCGACCTGCGAGCTGGCGATCCTGCTGATTGATGCGCGCAAAGGCGTATTGGATCAAACCCGTCGTCACAGCTTTATCGCGACCCTGCTGGGTATTCGCGATCTGGTGGTGGCGGTGAACAAAATGGATTTAGTGGATTATCAGCAAACGGTATTTGAACAGTTTAAGCAGGATTATCTGGATTTTGCCCAGCAACTGCCTGCTGACCTGAATATTACCTTTGTGCCGATTTCCGCATTGGATGGCGATAATGTCGCGACGCCAAGCACGACGATGGGCTGGTATACCGGACCAACGTTGCTGGATGTGCTGGAAACGGTCAATGTGGCGCAGCGCACGCTGGAACAACCGATGCGCTTCCCTGTGCAATACGTCAACCGTCCAAATCTGGATTTCCGTGGCTACGCGGGTACGCTGGCCTCTGGCATTATCCGCGTCGGACAGCGGGTTAAAGTGCTGCCGTCCGGCGTCGAATCTACCATCAGCCGTATTGTGACCTTTGACGGTGATTTACTGCAGGCGCAGGCGGGTGAAGCGATTACGCTGGTGCTGGCGGACGAGGTTGATATCAGTCGCGGCGATCTGCTGGTCGACAGCGGTGAATCGCTGAAAGCGGTTCAACATGCGCTGGTGGATGTCGTCTGGATGGCGGAGCAGCCACTGGTGCCGGGACAAAGCTACGACATCAAGATTGGCGGTAAGAAAACGCGCGCTCGGGTCGAGAATATTCAGTATCAGGTTGAGATCAATACGCTGACGCAGCGCGTAGCGGAAAACCTACCGCTGAATGGCATCGGTTCGATTGAGCTGGTGTTTGATGAGCCGCTGGTGCTAGACAATTACCAGCATAATGCGGTGACGGGCGGGATGATCTTTATCGATCGTCTGAGCAACGTTACGGTCGGTGCGGGTCTGGTGCGGGAACCTATCGAACAGGTGTATCAAGAGCCCGGCGCATATGGCGCGTTTGAGCTAGAGCTGAATGCACTGGTACGTCGCCACTTCCCGCATTGGGGTGCGCGCGATCTGCTGGGGGGCAAATAACGTGTCTTTACGCCACTCGCCAACTGACGATAACGTCGTCTGGCATGCGCACAATGTTACCCGTGAGTCTCGCGAGAAACTGCATGGTCATCAGGGCGTAGTTATCTGGTTTACCGGGCTGTCTGGGTCCGGTAAATCCACTCTGGCGGGGGCGCTGGAGCAAGCGCTGCACCAGCGTGGTGTTAGCACCTACCTGCTGGATGGCGACAATGTCCGGCACGGGCTGTGCCGGGACTTGGGCTTCACCGACGGCGATCGGCGCGAGAACATCCGCCGCGTGGGTGAAGTCGCTAAACTGATGGTCGATGCGGGTCTGGTGGTTCTGACGGCGTTTATCTCGCCGCATCGCGCCGAGCGTAAAATGGTGCAGGATTTACTGGGCGAAGGGCAGTTCATCGAGGTCTTCGTGGATACGCCGTTAGCCACCTGTGAAGCGCGCGACCCTAAAGGGTTGTACAAGAAAGCCCGTGCGGGGGAACTGCGTAATTTCACGGGAATCGACTCGGTGTATGAAGCGCCGGAAGCACCGGATAGTCATCTGGATGGCGAACAATTCGTAACAAATTTGACCGACCAATTGTTAGATCTGCTTGGCAAGCGAGCTATTATCAAGCTCTGATGTCCCCGCTTTTTTCACCGCGCTGTTGGGTGATGCAGGGGAAGAATGGGAAAGATTATGCAAAATGCCACGCAGTTAACGATTAGCAAGACTCGGCCAGCGCAAGAAGAGGATGACGGCGTTTCCTACCTGTTTATGGGGGCGGTAACGGGGTTCTCCTTTTATTGGTTGGCCTTTAGCATCCCCTTTCTGGTATACGGCTCTAATACCACGTTTTTCTTCATGCTTTACACCTGGCCGTTCTTTCTGGCGCTGATGCCGTTTTCGGTGCTGGTTGGTGTCGGGTTTAGCTTTCTGCTGAGAGGCTATCTTTTTTATACGCTTTTTGCGACGGGATTGACGGTGGTCTGTCTGTTCTGGCTGGTCTTTTCTTTTCTGACCGGGTGGTAAAAGAAAGGTGGTAAGGGAGAAGGCTGCCAGCGTGGACGCTGACAGCCTGTTATTTTACAGCATTCAACGTATTTACAAGATCTTGCTCAAGAAAGCCTGCGTGCGCGGGTTACTCGGATGAGAGAAGATCGCCTCTGGCGTTCCCTGTTCCTGAATAATTCCCTGATCGATAAAGATCACTCTATCAGCCACTTCTCTGGCAAATGCCATTTCATGGGTCACGATGACCATCGTCATGCCTTCGTTCGCCAGCGTTTTCATGACGGCCAGTACTTCGCCAACCAGTTCTGGATCTAGCGCAGATGTGGGTTCATCAAACAGCATGATCGCCGGTTCCATCGCTAACGCGCGGGCAATGGCAACACGCTGCTGCTGACCACCGGACAGGCTGTTCGGCCAGGCATCGATTTTATCCAGCAACCCGACCTTACTGAGCAACGCTTTAGCGCGTTCAACGGCCTGTGCACGGGGTAATTTCTTCACCCCCATCGGTGCCATAATCACATTTTCCAACACCGTCATGTGTGGGAACAGATTAAAGCGCTGAAATACCATACCGACACTTTCACGCATACGATTGATATCGGTTTTCTGATCGTGAATGGCAAAACCGTTGACCGTAATCTCGCCCGCCGACAGCGTCTCCAGTGCATTGATGCAGCGCAGAAAGGTACTTTTTCCTGAGCCAGATGGACCAATCAGACAGAGTACTTCCTGAGGCGCGATATCACAGGAAATACCACGCAGAACATGGGTATCGCCAAACTGTTTTTGCAGGTTATTAACGTGAATCACTTTTGCCAAACCTCATTTCCATGTGCCGCACCAGCAGCGAGAGCAGGAAAGTAATAACCCAATAGACGATAGAGATCGCCAGGTAGGGTTCCCAGTAGGTGGCGTAAGCCCCTGATACCGTGCGCGCGGCATAGGCGAGATCCGCCAAACCGATTGCCGAAGCCAGCGAGGAATCTTTCACAATGGCGATGGCGTTATTACCCAGCGGCGGCAGCATACGGCGAAAAGCCTGTGGTAGGATCACTTTCCGCATGGTGCGACCATAGCTCATGCCGAGAGAGCGTGAAGCCTCCATCTGGCCGCGATCGATAGATTGAATACCAGCGCGGAATATCTCGGAGACATAGGCTCCCGCATTCAGCGTAATCGCCACGACGCAAGAGAGGAACGCGCCGTAATCTGAGCGTAACGTACGGGCAAAATCGACCGACATAATATTGCTGGTCACCAGCAGCCCGTCGCGCGGGTTGATGAACAGCGGCACCAGAGCGAAGTGCACCACCATGATTTGCACAAACAGCGGTGTACCCCGGAAGGCGCTGATATAGATCCGCACCGGCCATTGAACGCCGTAGTGCAATATATATTTCCACGGCCCGTGCGGCGCCTGTGCTAAGCGGCCTAATCCGAGCGTTAATCCCCAGCAGGTGCCAAGAATGACACAAATAATGGTGCATTTGATGGTCATCCAGGTGCCTTCCATAAATAGCGGGGCATACTCCTGAATGATCTCCCAACGAAATCCCGTCAAGATCGTTTCCTTTTTTGAATAGGCTAACGTAATGATTATTCTAAAATAAACCGGACAGGCTAGCTGTCCGGTTGGTGCGATGCCTTACATGAGGCGATTGAGGCCAGAAGACGTGCTGGCATTACTCTGCGGGTAAGGTCGGCACGTTGTTATCAAACCAGGTTTGATAAATCTTGGCATAGGTACCGTCAGCAACGATTTTTTTCAGTCCGGCGTTAATCTTCTCGCGCAGTTTATCGTTGCCTTTCGCGACGGCGATCCCGAAATACTGACGTTCGAATTTGGCATCAGAAACCAGGTTGAACTGTTTTTCAGGGTGCGTCTTAATGTAAAACTTCACCACGCCCACATCGCCAACCGCGGCACCCACACCATCTTCATACAGCTCTTGTAACATTAACGGGGTGTTATCAAAGCGCTTAATCGATGTACTGTTTTTGCCTAATACGTCGGAAACCACGATATCGGCTGTACTGGAGTTCACAACACCCACTTTGTGATCTTTCAGCGCAGCGATTGAGTCGATCGTCGACCCTTTAGGAACAACGATGGACTGTTCGGCAGGGAAGTAAGGCGTGGAGAAATCAACCATTTGCTTACGTTTGTCGGTAATCGTGATACCCGAGATAATAATGTCGCGGTCACCGGAGTTCAGGGTCGCGAAGATGCCTTCCCATGGTGTATTGATCAGCTTGATATTAAAATTTTCCGCCTTGGCGATCGCTTTAATAATATCAATATCAAAGCCTTCCAACTGTTTCTGTGCATTTTCAAACTCAAACGGACGATAGGTCCCGCCAGAGCCGACAACGTAAGTGGGTTCAGCGGCGAAAGCGCTAGTGGATAGCGCGGTTGCGAAGATTGCACCTACGAATAACAGTTTTTTGAACATGGTTTTCTCCTGGTTTAAATGTAAAATTTTCTTTTTTTATGCACTTTGTATGCATAAAAATACACAGATAGCATTAATGGTTCAACTGACGTTTTTCCTATGGCGGTTTTACCCGGCGGGCTCTAGCACGCTTACGTCCTCTTGGAACGGCGGAAGTTGTAGAAAGCAAAAGGGATGAATAGATGACACGAGCGCTGCTTGGGAGTGCGTTTGGCGTGATTTTCTGCCCGAAATATCCTCATTTGGGCACGCGTTAGGGTGAATATTGCCTCCCACTGCCGGACACAGTGGAGTCGAAACAAAAGTTATGGGATGATTAGGCGGTTTTTCAGGGGGCGGGATGGGAAAGCTTACGCTGTTATTATTGATATTGCTTGGCTGGCTTCAGTACTCACTGTGGCTGGGCAAGAATGGCATTCATGATTATGTTCGGGTGAAGGATGATGTTGTTGTCCAGCAGGGAAACAATGCCAAATTAAAAGACCGTAATGAACAACTGTTTGCCGAAATTGACGACCTCAATGGCGGACAGGAAGCGATTGAAGAGCGCGCACGCAATGAACTGGGCATGATTAAACCCGGTGAAAGTTTCTATCGTTTGGTGCCAGAATCTAACCATCGCAACGCGAATACGCCTTCATCTACTAATACTTCATCCAACAATACACAACGTTGACGCATGCAGATATCGAGCCTTTCCCCGCCTGAAATTGTTGCCGTTTTACCCGCCGCGGGTAACGGCAGCCGGATGCAAAACGATCGTCCTAAGCAGTATCTGATGATCGGCAATGATGCTACCGGCCATAAAACCATTCTTGAACATACCCTCGATGCGCTGTTACGCCATTCACAAATACAGCGTGTCGTCGTCGTTATCAGCCCAGATGACGCATTCTTTCATACTCTGGCGATTGCCAACGATCCCCGTATTTGTGCTGTAACGGGTGGGCTACAGCGTGCGGATTCCGTGCTAGCTGGGCTCGCTGCCGTTGATGATAACGCGTGGGCGCTGGTGCATGATGCGGCGCGCCCGTGCCTGCATCAGGACGATCTGACGCGCTTGCTGGCGATTGTCGAGCAGAGTGATGTCGGTGGAATTTTGGCCGCGCCGGTTCGTGATACTATGAAGCGCAGCACAAACGGGTTTATCGATCGCACAGTAGAGCGTAACGATTTGTGGCATGCGCTGACGCCGCAGCTTTTTCCAGCGGCACTGCTGAAACAGTGTCTGCAACGTGCACTTCAGGATGGCGTTGCCGTCACAGATGAAGCCTCCGCACTGGAATATTGTGGCTATCGTCCGCAAATTATCAGCGGACGTTCGGATAATATAAAAGTCACGCGTCCAGAGGATTTGGCATTAGCTGAATTCTATTTAACCAGTTTGCAGTAACCTCATTTTATTCGCTAAATTTGCTCGCTAAATTTATTTGCTAAATACATAAGGAGAACGCGCGATGCGTATCGGTCACGGTTTTGATGTCCATAAGTTCGGTGGAGAAGGTCCACTGGTGATTGGTGGCGTGCGAATTCCTTATACTCAAGGTCTGCTGGCGCATTCCGATGGGGATGTGGTGCTGCATGCGGTGACCGATGCTCTGTTGGGGGCCGCTGCGTTGGGTGATATTGGCAAGCTGTTCCCTGATACCGATCCGGCCTTTAAAGGTGCGGACAGCCGTGGCCTGTTGCGTGAAGCCTGGCGCCGTATCAATGACAAAGGCTATCAGCTAGGTAATCTGGACGTCACGATTATTGCTCAGGCGCCGAAAATGGCACCGCATATCCCGCAAATGCGTGTGAATCTGGCGGAGGATTTGCAGTGCCATATGGACGACGTCAATGTGAAAGCGACCACGACAGAACAGTTGGGCTTTACCGGTCGTGGCGAAGGCATTGCCTGCGAAGCGGTTGCCCTGCTTGTAAAAAAAGAAACGGGCGAAATTGTCGCGTGGTAAGCCGCTTTTTATAAGTAATGTCTTATCAACAATACCTTATCAATAATAGAAATTAACAGTATAAGAAACAATGTCATGACCGTGTGTCATCGGGTCATGTACCTTGTAGGATAACGATGGAAAATAGCGAACAACTCGTCTGGCTGCACGGTGAACCACAGGCTACCGGCTCATTGAAATCCACTGCGGAAGACTTTCTGGTGGTGGAAGATCTGGGGTTTCAACCAGATGGTGATGGTGAACAGGTCTTGGTTCGCGTACGTAAACGCGGCTGCAATACGCAATTTGTGGCCGAGATGCTGGCGAAATTTGCTCGTCTACCGCTACGTGCCGTCAGCTATGCGGGTCTGAAAGATCGCCATGCTGTCACCGAACAGTGGTTTTGCCTGCATATGCCGGGAAAAGAGACGCCAGATTTTTCTTTGCTGGAACTGGAAGGCTGTGACGTGCTTGAGGTTATCCGCCACCGTCGCAAACTGCGGATCGGTACACTGCGGGGTAACCATTTTGCTCTGGTACTGCGTCAGGTGAGTGATCGGAACGAGGTTGACGCCCGTTTAGCGCAGATCGCTGCGAGCGGCGTTCCTAATTATTTTGGTAGCCAGCGTTTCGGACGAAACGGAAATAATCTTGAGCAGGCGCGTCTTTGGGCCAATAACGATATTCGGGTAAAAGAACGCAGTAAGCGTAGCTTTTATCTTTCTGCTAGCCGTAGTGCGATGTTTAATCAGGTGGCCAGCGCACGACTGGCGGGACCGCAAGCGAAAACCGTTTTGTGTGGTGATGCATTGCAGCTAACGGGGCGCGGCAGTTGGTTTGTGGCTAAAGCGGATGAACTGGAAACCTTGCAGGTGCGCCTTGATGCTGGTGAACTTCAGATTACTGCGCCGCTGCCTGGAGACGGTGAACTGGGCACGCAGGATGATGCACTGGCATTTGAAGAACAGGCATTGACCGGGCAAGAAACGCTATGGTCTTTGGTCAAGCGTGAGCGGGTTGAACCTGCCCGGCGTGCTGTGCTGCTGTATCCGCAGCAGATGCAATGGGAATGGCAAGATGACGTGACCGTAGCCGTGAAATTCTGGCTACCTGCTGGCAGTTTTGCGACCAGCGTGGTGCGTGAAGTGTTGCATTCTCAACAGGATACCGATATCGGTGCCTGATGTGCGGCAACGCTTTTTTGCCGAAAATAGTTGAAGAGAATCAAGGTCGGTAATCGTGCAATTGCGGCGGCTGGCTTACCCCTGTGCGGGAATATTGCTGTATTGGCGATGAGGTTAACCAGAGCTGAGGTCGGCGGGGAATGGTAAACAAACGTATAGAAACGTTGTTGGCGCAGTTGCGCCAACAGGGCATTGAGGACGAACGTCTGCTGATGGCGATAGAAGCCGTACCCAGAGAACGTTTTGTTGACGAAGCTTTCGAACATAAAGCGTATGAAAATACCGCTCTGCCTATCGGTTCCGGCCAGACTATTTCGCAGCCTTATATGGTCGCGAAGATGACGGAGCTGCTTAACCTGACGCCCGTATCCCGTGTGCTGGAAATTGGCACCGGTTCAGGTTATCAAACGGCGATTTTAGCGCATTTGGTTCAGCATGTTTGTTCGGTTGAGCGCATCAAAGGGCTGCAATGGCAGGCTAAACGTCGCTTAAAGCAGCTTGATTTGCACAACGTATCTACTCGCCATGGCGATGGGTGGCAGGGCTGGGCGTCACGCGGACCGTTTGATGCCATTATCGTTACCGCGGCACCGCCGGAAATTCCTCGAGCGCTGCTGGAACAGCTTGATGAAGGTGGTGTGATGGTGTTGCCCGTCGGGGAACAGTCGCAAATATTGCAGGTTGTTCAGCGCCATGCTGGTGAATTTATTATTAAAACGGTTGAAGCAGTTCGGTTTGTTCCGCTGGTCAAAGGGGAATTAGCCTGATACCGTTGGCGACGATATGCATGTGTTGTTAAGTCTTTAAAATTTCAATACAACTGTTTTATGGTGCGAACTTGTTGATATTGTTAGCATCTAACCATCGTGGTGCCTCTCCCGTTTTGCTTATGCGCCAGCGATGGTGAAGTAGCGATCTTTCTCGTTCCAACTAACGAATAAAACGCCGGATATCGTTTACGCTACAATCATTTACGCTACGGTCAGTTAGGCTACGATTAGTGAAGCGGCAGCGGATGCGAGGCACACATGTCCGAATTGAGTTCTGGGTACGACTGTTTTTTGAATGTTATATACCCTAAATAATTCGAGTTGCAGGCAGGCGGTAACCGCAGGAGTCCCCAGGAGTTTACATGAGTATGTGATTGGGATGACTAAGGAAAGCCAACGTACATGCGGCTTGAAGTATGATGGGTATAGTTATTTTTTTGAACGCTATAGGTATAGGGGAGTAAGGCGCATGGGAAGCCGAATGATGAATTTGCGTCACATTGCTGCGTGTACGGTGATTGTCTTAGGGTTGGCTGGATGCACCAATAATAATTCAAAATCCGCACCGATCAGCAGCGTTGACGGAAATACGGGCAGCCGAGGGGGAATGTTATCTGCGCCACCATCACGCATTTCAACGGCGGGTGAAAGTGTGGCAGCAACGTCCGAAGGCCGAATTGTTTACAATCGCAGCTACGGTAATATTCCGAAAGGCAGTTACAGCGGCGGCAATGACTATACCGTTAAACGGGGAGATACCCTGTTTTATATCGCCTGGATTACTGGCAATGATTACCGGGATCTGGCGCAGCGCAATAATATCCCTGAGCCGTATAGCCTGAATGTCGGGCAATCACTGAGCTTAGGTAGTGGCTCTGGCAACAACGCTTCTGGCGGCGGCATGATGAGCGGTGGTGGAATGTTGGCAACAACGGATGCCACCCGAGGTGGAGTCCCGACGCCGCCATCAAGTGCTCAAATACAATCTACATCGGTTGATTCTCAGTCAACTAATGCGTATTCTGGTAATCAGGGTAAACAGAATGTAGGTAAGATGTTACCTACGGCAGGGGCAACAACAACCGCTCCTGTTTCCGCTCCAGCGGCTGTTGCCAGCAGCAATACGGCTGCTGTCGGCAGTTGGCGTTGGCCTACCGATGGGAAAGTCATAGATAGTTTCTCCGCTTCTGAGGGGGGAAATAAAGGGATTGATATCGCCGGCTCACGTGGGCAACCGATCACCGCAACCGCCAGTGGGCGCGTGGTGTATGCGGGTAATGCGCTACGTGGTTACGGAAATCTGATAATCATCAAACATAATGATGACTACCTCAGTGCTTATGCCCATAACGATACGATGCTAGTCCGTGAGCAGCAAGACGTCACGGCAGGACAAAAAATCGCTACGATGGGCAGTACGGGCACAAGCTCAGTTCGCTTGCACTTTGAAATTCGTTACAAGGGGAAATCCGTAAACCCGCTGCGTTTTCTGCCGCAGCGATAAATCGGGCAGAGTATTTCGGTATTCTGCCAAGGGATCACGGGTAGGAGCCACTTATGAGCCAAAGTACGCTGAAAGTTAACGAGTTACATGAAGATACCGATTTCGAAGAAAATGGACTTGACGTTTTTGACGATAAAGCGCTGGCAGAGGAAGATACCAATGATAATGACTCGGCGGAAGACGAGCTATTATCACAAGGGGTCCCACAGCGTGTCCTAGACGCAACACAGCTCTATTTGGGAGAGATCGGCTATTCGCCGCTTTTAACCGCAGAAGAAGAAGTCTATTTTGCCCGACGCGCGTTGCGTGGCGATATCCCATCGCGCCGCCGGATGATCGAGAGTAACCTGCGGCTGGTGGTGAAAATCGCCCGCCGTTACAACAATCGCGGTCTGGCGCTGCTAGACCTGATTGAAGAGGGGAACCTCGGCCTGATCCGTGCGGTTGAAAAATTCGATCCTGAAAGAGGATTCCGTTTTTCAACCTACGCTACCTGGTGGATTCGACAGACGATAGAGCGGGCGATCATGAATCAAACCCGCACCATCCGTTTGCCTATTCACATTGTCAAAGAACTCAACGTTTACTTGCGCACCGCGCGCGAGTTGTCTCATAAACTGGACCACGAGCCGAGTGCGGAAGAAATTGCCGAACAGCTTGATAAGCCAGTTGATGACGTCAACCGCATGCTGCGCCTGAATGAGCGTATTACTTCCGTCGATACCCCGCTGGGTGGTGATTCGGAAAAAGCGCTGCTGGATATTCTGGCAGACGAAAAAGACAACGGACCTGAAGACACCACGCAGGATAACGATATGAAACAGAATATCGTTAAATGGCTGTTTGAGCTTAACGCCAAACAGCGTGAGGTGTTGGCGCGTCGTTTCGGCCTGTTAGGGTATGAAGCGGCTACGCTGGAAGATGTGGGTCGTGAAATCGGCTTAACGCGTGAACGTGTTCGTCAGATTCAGGTTGAAGGCTTACGCCGCCTGCGTGAAATTTTGCAGGTTCAGGGTTTAAGCATTGAAGAACTGTTTCGTGAATAATTCGTGACGGGTTACTGATATCTTGAAATAAAAAATGGTGGGGAAACCCACCATTTTTTTATGCTCGCGTTTGCCTTTTCGTATGAAAAAGCGGTTTGACGGCGATTAGCGTACGATATTCGCCAGCAGGAAATCGATGATTTCGCTGGTTTTAATCATCTGCTTTTCACCGACGCGGCGATTCTTGTATTCAATCTCTTCGCTATCCAGATTGCGATCGCCAATAACGATGGTGTGCGGTACGCCAATCAATTCCATATCGGCGAACATCACGCCCGGGCGCTCTTTACGATCATCGAGCAGCACTTCAATGCCTTTAGCGCGAAGTTGCTGGTAGATATCCTCGGCCACTTCTTTCACGCGGAAAGATTTGTGCATATTCATTGGCAGAATGGCAACGTGGAAAGGCGCAATCGCGTCTGGCCAGATGATGCCGCGTTCGTCATGGTTTTGCTCAATCGCTGCCGCGACAACGCGCGTCACACCAATACCGTAACAGCCCATCGTCAGCGTCTGGTTGCGTCCGTCTTCACCTTGAACGGTCGCTTTCAGTGCTTCAGAATACTTGCTGCCCAGTTGGAAAATATGACCCACTTCGATACCGCGTTTAATTTGCAGTGTGCCTTTACCGTCTGGACTGATGTCGCCTTCAATTACATTACGGATATCCGCAACCTGTGGCAGTGCGACGTCACGCTCCCAGTTGATGCCAAAATAGTGTTTGCCATCAATATTCGCGCCAGCGCTGAAGTCGCTCATAGCCGCAACGGTGCGGTCAACAACGACAGGAATCGACAACTTGACTGGGCCGAGTGAACCAGGACCTGCGCCGATGATTTCGCGGATCTCGTCTTCCGTTGCGAAAGTCAGTGGGCTAGCTACCTGAGCAATTTTCTCTGCTTTGATTTCGTTCAGTTCATGATCGCCACGAACCAGCAACGCAACCAGTTTATGGCCGCTTTCTTCCGTTGCTTTAACCAGCAGCGTTTTCACCGTTTTTTCTACTGGCAGCGTAAACTGCTCAACCAGGTCGGCGATGGTCTTGGCGTTTGGCGTATCAATCAAACGCATCTCTTCCTTCGCTTCCGCACGGCCTAACTTCGGCGCGACAGCTTCTGCCAGTTCAATATTTGCTGCGTAGTCGGATTCCGTTGAGAAAACGATATCGTCTTCACCGCTACTCGCCAGTACCTGGAACTCGTGGGACGCATTACCACCGATAGAACCGGTATCTGCCTGAACGGCTCTGAAATCCAGATCCATGCGGCTGAAAATCTTGCTGTAAGCAGCGTACATGGCGTCGTAGGTAACCTGCAGCGATTCCTGTGAAGTGTGGAAAGAATAGGCGTCTTTCATCAGGAATTCACGTGAGCGCATTACGCCAAAACGTGGGCGAACTTCATCGCGGAATTTGGTTTGAATCTGGAAGAAATTCAGCGGCAGCTGCTTATAAGAGCTGACTTCATTACGAATCAGGTCAGTAATGACTTCTTCGTGTGTTGGGCCGAGTACGAATGGGCGTTCACCACGATCGACAAAGCGCAGTAGTTCAGGGCCATACTGATCCCAACGGCCACTTTCCACCCATAAATCGGCAGGCTGAACAACCGGCATGGATACTTCAATAGCGCCCGCGTTGTTCATCTCTTCGCGTACGATATTTTCAACTTTTCTCAAAACACGTAAACCGGTCGGCAACCAGGTGTAAAGGCCGGAGGCCAGTTTACGAATCATTCCTGCTCGGAGCATCAACTGATGGCTGATGACTTCGGCATCGGCTGGTGTCTCCTTGAGAGTGGAGAGCATGTATTGGCTAGTACGCATGGGGTTTTAGTTCCGTTAGAACGAGAAATAGCATAGGGCTGCCGCGCAGCCGAAGGCACATAAAAAGTGGCTTAGTTTACCAGCGTGGGCGGCGTGTCAAAAGAGAGCAGGGACAATTTTAGAATATATTGCTGTGGTTCGCGTATTAACTCGTGTGAGACGGGTCGAGGCTTAACACTTCAGTTTGTTCCCCGCATACGCGCCAGCGCACATTGAATTCCAGTAGCAAAACGGCGTATTCCCGTGTGGTACTTTCTCCTTTGCGGTAGGCAGGGCGCGGATCCTGTGCCAATACCTGTGAGATAAAGCGTTTTAGCTGGGGATATTTCTTTTGATGTTCTGCGATCTGGTTTTCCGCAAGCGGAGAAAAAAGTACTGGCATCGCGGCATCGGGTGCCATTTGGGCAAAACCCGCTCGCGCCTGAGGATGACTTTCTGCAAAGGGTAGATAAGGTTTTATATCGACTATCGGTGTGCCGTCGACCAGATCAAGGCTGCCTAATTCAAGTGTAATCGCATCGCCTTTTGCTCGGATCCCTTTTAATTCAACCAATGACATGCCAATAGGGTTGGGACGGAAGGTAGAACGCGTCGCGAAAACGCCCGTGCGTGTGTTTCCTCCCAGGCGCGGTGGCCGCACAGTCGGACGCCAGCCGCCTTCCATCGTTTGATGAAAAATGAACAATATCCAAATATGGCTGAAATCCTCCAGCCTGCGGACACACTCCGCCTGATTATACGGCGGTAATAGCTGAAGCTCTCCGCCTCCATCTTCAATCAGACCCGGCTGCCGCGGAATGGCAAATTTTTCTTTATACGGTGAGCGGATAACCCCGATCTGATTGAAAACAAATTGACTCATTGTGCAGAGACTTTCAGCGCTGTGCCCTGACAAACAACCTGGCTGTAGCAACCCGCGACACCGCTGACAGTTTGGCATTCATGCAGTAAAACCGCATTCGCCTTCATTGCCGTTGCGCGGTTCTGCATTCTTTTACGCGCACTTGCCGCGTTTGGGGGAGAATCCTGAGCGCTAACCTGACATGAAGAACCGGAAACTTCGCCCATATCACGGAAAGGTTTACCGACTAATTCTTCTGCACTTTTATACAACACCGCTGGCGTTGGGCGAGCCGCAGGCTTCGGTTTCGGCGCAGGTTCTGCAGGTTTAGTTTCAATAACGGGTTGAGGAGCCGGTGCCGGTGGCTTCTGAAATAAAGAACAGCCTGTCAGCGACATTGCCAACAATATAAAGGGAACAGCACGCATTAAGGATTCCTCTGCTTTTTCTCAAAGAGCGAGTATTGAAGCAAGCAATTGCACAAATAACAAGACGGGCCGTAGCCCGTCTTGCAGATATCTTTTAATTAAACGTGTATACACGTCATACTTCAAGTTACATGTACGTTGGCGGCGCTACTCGGCCAACGTGTGTGGGCCTCGCCCCGTAGGGGCCGCTGCAAGCAGCGTTCAAATCTGCCTTTGGCAGATTTGTCAGTCACCCGAATCACTTACTTGAGTAAGCTCATCGGGACTCTCTCGCTTGCCGCCTTCCTGAAACTTGAATTATTTAGCGTATAATTATTGGATTACCAGCCTTTCACCGCGCCGCCATTAAAGATTTTATTTGCTGCATCGTTCACTTCATCAGACTGGTAAGCCTGAACGAATTTTTTCACGTTTTCAGCGTCTTTGTTGTCTTCGCGTGAAACCAGCAGGTTTACATACGGAGAGTCTTTTTCTTCAACAAACAGGCCATCTTTCGTTGGCGTCAGGTTAATCTGGCTAGCGTAAGTGGTGTTGATGACGGCCAGAGCAATTTGCGCATCATCTAAAGAACGTGGCAGTTGTGGCGCTTCCAGTTCAACCAGTTTGATATTTTTCGGGTTTTCGGTCACATCCAGTACGGTTGGCAGCAGACCAACGTTGTCTTTCAGTTTAATCAAACCGACTTTCTGCAGCAGCAGCAGAGAACGACCCAGATTGGTTGGGTCGTTTGGCAGCGCAACTTGAGCGCCATCTTGCAGCTCATTCAGCGATTTGATTTTTTTGGAGTAACCCGCAATCGGGTAAACAAAACTGTTGCCGACAGAAACCAGTTTATAACCACGATCCTTGATCTGCTGATCCAGATAAGGTTTGTGCTGGAAGGCGTTCAGATCGATGTCACCTTTGCTCAGGGCTTCATTTGGCAACACGTAGTCGTTAAATGTGACTAACTCAACGTCCAGACCGTATTTGTCTTTTGCCACTTTCTGTGCAATTTCTGCAACCTGTTGTTCTGCGCCAACAATAACGCCGACTTTAATATGATTAGGATTCTTCTCTTCCTGACCACATCCCGCTAGCGCCAGAGCACCAATGAGTGCGCCAATGGTCGCAATAGATTTCAGTTTAATCGCCATATCCTTACCCCTAATTATCTATTTTCTTGGCAGATGCCTTTAGGCAAATGCGTATTGTGATGAGACTACTTGTGTGTGACAGCTTTTACTGCCCTGTCGCCGCAGAATTGAATCAGGTAAACCAAAACAACGAGTAATATTAATACCGTATTCATGACCGTCGCGTTATAACCAATATAACCATACTGATAACCAATTTGACCTAAGCCGCCTGCGCCCACGGCTCCACCCATAGCAGAATAGCCTACGAGCGTGATTAACGTGATGGTTGCGGCATTAATTAGCCCCGGTAACGCTTCTGGCAGTAATATTTTTTTGACGATCTGCATTGGCGTCGCACCCATCGCACGGGCGGCTTCGATCAGGCCAGTCGGAATTTCAAGCAGCGCGTTTTCCACCATACGGGCAATAAACGGTGCCGCACCGACGGTGAGAGGAACGATGGCCGCTTGCAGGCCAATAGAGGTTCCGACAATGATGCGGGTAAAAGGAATCATCCATACCAGCAAAATAATGAACGGAATCGAGCGGAAAATGTTTACCAGTGCAGAAACGGTCCTGTAGATCTTCGGATTGGCGATAATTTGTCCCGGACGCGTGGTATACAATAAAACGCCCACGGGTAAGCCAAGCACAAAACCAAAGAAGCCAGAAACAAACGTCATCGCGACGGTTTCCCATACTCCCTTAGCCATTAACCACATCATTGCTTCAGACATAACCCAGAACCTCAATAGTAACGTGACTTTCCTGCAGGAATTGGATTGCGGCTTTGATATCCACATCGTTGCCATGCATTTCTGCCAGCATGATGCCGAATTTGACACCACCGGCATAATCCATCTGGGCGCTAATAATATTGTTGTTGACGTTAAAGCGTCGAGCTACCTCGGACAGCAGCGGAGCATCCACCGATTTGCCCGTAAATTCCATGCGTAATAACGGTGTGGTATCTGGGCGATTGTCAGGGGACAGACGGGTGAGGTAATCGTCTGGAATATCCAGGTGTAATGTTGATTGAATGAATTTCTGCGCCAGCGGTGTTTTCGGATGCGAGAAGACTTCACTTACTGTGTCTTTCTCGATGAGTCGTCCGTCACTGATAACCGCAACCTGATCGCAAATGCGTTTCACCACATCCATTTCATGTGTAATAAGAAGAATGGTTAGGCCAAGACGGCGATTAATGTCTTTCAGTAATTCAAGAATCGAGCGAGTCGTTGCGGGATCTAACGCGCTGGTTGCCTCATCACACAGCAGCACTTTAGGATTGCTCGCCAACGCACGCGCAATGGCGACACGCTGTTTTTGTCCGCCGGACAAGTTGGCTGGGTAGACATCGTGTTTATCTGCTAGCCCAACCAACTCCAATAATTCGTTTACGCGCTTGGTAATGTCAGCTTTTGGTGTGTTATCCAATTCCAGCGGAAGCGAAATGTTGCCAAAAACGGTGCGCGAAGAGAGCAGGTTGAAATGTTGGAAAATCATGCCGATTTGCCGGCGTGCGCGCGTCAGTTGGCTATCTGACAGTTGAGTTAGCTCTTGTCCACCAACCAGCACTTTCCCTTCTGTTGGGCGTTCCAATAAATTGACGCAGCGGATCAATGTACTTTTACCTGCGCCCGATGCGCCGATAACGCCATAGATTTGCCCGGCAGGAACATGAAGGTTGACATCAGCAAGTGCGGTAATGCTCCGCCCGTTCTGCTGGAAAACCTTAGTAATATTAGAAAGTTCAATCATATGTTTTTATCGTAAGTGCCTATGGCTGGATAAATCAGTTTCTGTATTAACAGAAGATGAAATGGATGTTAGGGCGTCTAGACGTCTAAGTCAATCGGGATTGTCACTGTCCTGCATTCTCTCCGTGGGCGAAAACATGCGATACTGCCGCGTAATTTACGCCATTCAGGAGCAAAGTCAGTGGCACAAAGCATTCCAGCAATTTTTCTTGATCGTGACGGCACGATTAATGTTGATCACGGTTATGTTCATGAGATTGACAACTTTCAATTTATTGATGGTGTCATCGACGCCATGCGAGAGTTGAAGGGCATGGGGTTCGCGCTGGTTGTTGTGACTAATCAGTCCGGCATCGCCCGCGGTAAATTTACAGAAGATCAGTTTATGCAACTGACGGAATGGATGGACTGGTCGCTGGCAGATCGCGGTGTTGATCTGGATGGCATCTACTTTTGTCCACATCATCCTGAAGCTGGTGAAGATGAATACCGCCAGACTTGTGATTGTCGTAAGCCTGAGCCTGGTATGCTGCTTTCCGCACAGAGCGAGTTGCACATTGATATGGCGGCTTCTTATATGGTGGGAGATAAGTTAGAGGATATGCAGGCTGCAATTGGCGCTGGTGTGGGAAATAAATTACTGGTTCGCACTGGTAAACTCGTGACCGAGCAGGGCGAAGCATTGGCTGATGATGTGCTGGAAAGCCTCGCAGAGCTGCCAAAATGGATAAAAATGCGCAGTTAACAAGCGGAACGAATGAAAGATGCGCAAACGGAAAAAAGTTTACTAGATTTGCTTGCGCTTCTGAATCGGCTCCCTATAATGCGCCTCCATCAACACGGCGATGTGAACACACAACCGGGTTGATAAAGAAAGAGAAAACGCTTTAAAATAAACGTTGACTCTGAAGGTGATAAGCGTAACATGCGTCACCTCGCGAAGCGGATAAGACCGCAACGCACTGCTCTTTAACAATATAATCAGACAATCTGTGTGGGCACTCACAAGACCGTATCTTAACGATATAAAAAGTCTTGAAGAGTGAACAACAGTGAAATTCATTACGAATAAACAGTTTTAATTCTTTGAGCATCGCTGACGAGTTCAGCAAATCAAACAAATCTTAAATTGAAGAGTTTGATCATGGCTCAGATTGAACGCTGGCGGCAGGCCTAACACATGCAAGTCGAGCGGTAGCACAGAAGAGCTTGCTCTTCGGGTGACGAGCGGCGGACGGGTGAGTAATGTCTGGGAAACTGCCTGATGGAGGGGGATAACTACTGGAAACGGTAGCTAATACCGCATAACGTCTTCGGACCAAAGAGGGGGACCTTCGGGCCTCTTGCCATCAGATGTGCCCAGATGGGATTAGCTAGTAGGCGGGGTAATGGCCCACCTAGGCGACGATCCCTAGCTGGTCTGAGAGGATGACCAGCCACACTGGAACTGAGACACGGTCCAGACTCCTACGGGAGGCAGCAGTGGGGAATATTGCACAATGGGCGCAAGCCTGATGCAGCCATGCCGCGTGTGTGAAGAAGGCCTTCGGGTTGTAAAGCACTTTCAGCGGGGAGGAAGGCAGTAAGGTTAATAACCTTGCTGATTGACGTTACCCGCAGAAGAAGCACCGGCTAACTCCGTGCCAGCAGCCGCGGTAATACGGAGGGTGCAAGCGTTAATCGGAATGACTGGGCGTAAAGCGCACGCAGGCGGTCTGTTAAGTTGGATGTGAAATCCCCGGGCTTAACCTGGGAACTGCATTCAAAACTGACAGGCTAGAGTCTTGTAGAGGGGGGTAGAATTCCAGGTGTAGCGGTGAAATGCGTAGAGATCTGGAGGAATACCGGTGGCGAAGGCGGCCCCCTGGACAAAGACTGACGCTCAGGTGCGAAAGCGTGGGGAGCAAACAGGATTAGATACCCTGGTAGTCCACGCTGTAAACGATGTCGACTTGGAGGTTGTGCCCTTGAGGCGTGGCTTCCGGAGCTAACGCGTTAAGTCGACCGCCTGGGGAGTACGGCCGCAAGGTTAAAACTCAAATGAATTGACGGGGGCCCGCACAAGCGGTGGAGCATGTGGTTTAATTCGATGCAACGCGAAGAACCTTACCTACTCTTGACATCCAGAGAATTTGCTAGAGATAGCTTAGTGCCTTCGGGAACTCTGAGACAGGTGCTGCATGGCTGTCGTCAGCTCGTGTTGTGAAATGTTGGGTTAAGTCCCGCAACGAGCGCAACCCTTATCCTTTGTTGCCAGCGCGTAATGGCGGGAACTCAAAGGAGACTGCCGGTGATAAACCGGAGGAAGGTGGGGATGACGTCAAGTCATCATGGCCCTTACGAGTAGGGCTACACACGTGCTACAATGGCGTATACAAAGAGAAGCGACCTCGCGAGAGCAAGCGGACCTCATAAAGTACGTCGTAGTCCGGATTGGAGTCTGCAACTCGACTCCATGAAGTCGGAATCGCTAGTAATCGTAGATCAGAATGCTACGGTGAATACGTTCCCGGGCCTTGTACACACCGCCCGTCACACCATGGGAGTGGGTTGCAAAAGAAGTAGGTAGCTTAACCTTCGGGAGGGCGCTTACCACTTTGTGATTCATGACTGGGGTGAAGTCGTAACAAGGTAACCGTAGGGGAACCTGCGGTTGGATCACCTCCTTACCAAAAAAAGATGTGTGTTACGTGAAGTGCTCACACAGATTGTCTGATGAAAATACTGAGCAAGCGCACCTGTTGATGTCATGAGTGTAGACTCATGCTGACGCGATAGTGCCGGATTTTTAATTCGGTACGGATTTTTCGTGTCCCCATCGTCTAGAGGCCTAGGACACTGCCCTTTCACGGCTGTAACAGGGGTTCGAATCCCCTTGGGGACGCCAATCCGATAATGAGTGAAAGACATTATCACCAAATATCTTAAAGATGATTCTTTGGAGTCATGTTTACGATATTGCTCTTTAACAATCTGGAACAAGCTGAAAATTGAAACATGACAGCTGAACATACAGGACTGCCTTCGGGTAGGTCGTGATGAGTCAGTCTGTCAATGAGTCTCTCAAATAATCGCAGCGCGATGATGAATCGAAAGAAACATCTTCGGGTTGTGAGGTTAAGCGACTAAGCGTACACGGTGGATGCCTAGGCAGTCAGAGGCGATGAAGGGCGTGCTAATCTGCGATAAGCGTCGGTAAGCTGATATGAAGCGTTATACCCGACGATACCCGAATGGGGAAACCCAATGTGTTTCGACACATTATCATGACATGAATACATAGTGTCATGAGGCGAACCGGGGGAACTGAAACATCTCAGTACCCCGAGGAAAAGAAATCAACCGAGATTCCCCTAGTAGCGGCGAGCGAACGGGGAGGAGCCCAGAACCTGAATCAGTTTGTGTGTTAGTGGAAGCGTCTGGAAAGTCGCACAGTAAAGGGTGATAGTCCCGTACACAAAAATGCACAAGTTGTGAGTTCGATGAGTAGGGCGGGACACGTGACATCCTGTCTGAATATGGGGGGACCATCCTCCAAGGCTAAATACTCCTGACTGACCGATAGTGAACCAGTACCGTGAGGGAAAGGCGAAAAGAACCCCGGCGAGGGGAGTGAAATAGAACCTGAAACCGTGTACGTACAAGCAGTGGGAGCCTACTAGTTGGGTGACTGCGTACCTTTTGTATAATGGGTCAGCGACTTATATTCTGTAGCAAGGTTAACCGTATAGGGGAGCCGCAGGGAAACCGAGTCTTAACTGGGCGTTAAGTTGCAGGGTATAGACCCGAAACCCGGTGATCTAGCCATGGGCAGGTTGAAGGTTGGGTAACACTAACTGGAGGACCGAACCGACTAATGTTGAAAAATTAGCGGATGACTTGTGGCTGGGGGTGAAAGGCCAATCAAACCGGGAGATAGCTGGTTCTCCCCGAAAGCTATTTAGGTAGCGCCTCGTGAACTCATCTTCGGGGGTAGAGCACTGTTTCGGCTAGGGGGTCATCCCGACTTACCAACCCGATGCAAACTACGAATACCGAAGAATGTTATCACGGGAGACACACGGCGGGTGCTAACGTTCGTCGTGAAGAGGGAAACAACCCAGACCGCCAGCTAAGGTCCCAAAGTCATGGTTAAGTGGGAAACGATGTGGGAAGGCACAGACAGCCAGGATGTTGGCTTAGAAGCAGCCATCATTTAAAGAAAGCGTAATAGCTCACTGGTCGAGTCGGCCTGCGCGGAAGATGTAACGGGGCTAAACCATGCACCGAAGCTGCGGCAGCGACACTTAGGTGTTGTTGGGTAGGGGAGCGTTCTGTAAGCCGTTGAAGGTGGCCTGTGAGGGTTGCTGGAGGTATCAGAAGTGCGAATGCTGACATAAGTAACGATAATGCGGGTGAAAAACCCGCACGCCGGAAGACCAAGGGTTCCTGTCCAACGTTAATCGGGGCAGGGTGAGTCGACCCCTAAGGCGAGGCTGAAAAGCGTAGTCGATGGGAAACAGGTTAATATTCCTGTACTCGGTGTTACTGCGAAGGGGGGACGGAGAAAGCTAGGTTATCCGGGCGACGGTTGTCCCGGTTTAAGCGTGAAGGTGGATGACTTAGGTAAATCCGGGTCATTGTTAACACTGAGGCGTGATGACGAGTCACTACGGTGATGAAGTAACCGATGCTACGCTTCCAGGAAAAGCCTCTAAGCTCCAGGTAACATCAAATCGTACCCCAAACCGACACAGGTGGTCAGGTAGAGAATACTCAGGCGCTTGAGAGAACTCGGGTGAAGGAACTAGGCAAAATGGTGCCGTAACTTCGGGAGAAGGCACGCTCCTGTCGGTGAAGTCCCTTGCGGATGGAGCTGGCGGGAGTCGCAGATACCAGCTGGCTGCAACTGTTTAATAAAAACACAGCACTGTGCAAACACGAAAGTGGACGTATACGGTGTGACGCCTGCCCGGTGCCGGAAGGTTAATTGATGGGGTCAGCCGCAAGGCGAAGCTCTTGATCGAAGCCCCGGTAAACGGCGGCCGTAACTATAACGGTCCTAAGGTAGCGAAATTCCTTGTCGGGTAAGTTCCGACCTGCACGAATGGCGTAATGATGGCCAGGCTGTCTCCACCCGAGACTCAGTGAAATTGAACTCGCTGTGAAGATGCAGTGTACCCGCGGCAAGACGGAAAGACCCCGTGAACCTTTACTATAGCTTGACACTGAACCTTGAGCCTTGATGTGTAGGATAGGTGGGAGGCTTTGAAGCGAGGACGCCAGTTCTTGTGGAGCCAACCTTGAAATACCACCCTTTAATGTTTGATGTTCTAACGTAGACCCGTAATCCGGGTTGCGGACAGTGTCTGGTGGGTAGTTTGACTGGGGCGGTCTCCTCCCAAAGAGTAACGGAGGAGCACGAAGGTTAGCTAATCCTGGTCGGACATCAGGAGGTTAGTGCAAAGGCATAAGCTAGCTTGACTGCGAGAGTGACAGCTCGAGCAGGTGCGAAAGCAGGTCTTAGTGATCCGGTGGTTCTGAATGGAAGGGCCATCGCTCAACGGATAAAAGGTACTCCGGGGATAACAGGCTGATACCGCCCAAGAGTTCATATCGACGGCGGTGTTTGGCACCTCGATGTCGGCTCATCACATCCTGGGGCTGAAGTAGGTCCCAAGGGTATGGCTGTTCGCCATTTAAAGTGGTACGCGAGCTGGGTTTAGAACGTCGTGAGACAGTTCGGTCCCTATCTGCCGTGGGCGTTGGAAGATTGAGAGGGGTTGCTCCTAGTACGAGAGGACCGGAGTGAACGCACCACTGGTGTACGGGTTGTGATGCCAATTGCATTGCCCGGTAGCTAAGTGCGGAAGAGATAACCGCTGAAAGCATCTAAGCGGGAAACTTGCCTCGAGATGAGTCTTCCCTGGGCACTAGATGCCCCTGAAGGGCCGTTGAAGACGACGACGTAGATAGGCTGGGTGTGTAAGCGTAGCGATACGTTGAGCTAACCAGTACTAATGACCCGAGAGGCTTAACCTTACAACACCGAAGATGTTTTGGTGTGATGAAAGACTCATATAAAACGAAATTCAGCTTGTTCAAAGATTGGTTCTGATGGTTGTGCGAGCGCGTAAGCAGTGCATAACGGTTGGGATGAAACAGAATTTGCCTGGCGGCGATAGCGCGGTGGTCCCACCTGACCCCATGCCGAACTCAGAAGTGAAACGCCGTAGCGCCGATGGTAGTGTGGGGTCTCCCCATGTGAGAGTAGGGAACTGCCAGGCATCAATTTATACAGGTGCGCTGATATGGCTCAGTTGGTAGAGCGCACCCTTGGTAAGGGTGAGGTCCCCAGTTCGACTCTGGGTATCAGCACCAGTGATTTGGGTTAATGTTCGGCTTAAAAAGAATTTACCTGGCGGCGATAGCGCGGTGGTCCCACCTGACCCCATGCCGAACTCAGAAGTGAAACGCCGTAGCGCCGATGGTAGTGTGGGGTCTCCCCATGTGAGAGTAGGGAACTGCCAGGTTTCAATTAAAACAAAAGGCCATCCTTAATCGGATGGCCTTTTGTTTATTCCGTGATCCGTCCTGAATAGCGTTGACACGTCCCTGACTTAAATACGGAGAACGTGATGATGACTGAGTTCAAACGTACCCAACGTGATTATCCTCTATCCTTTAAAATAGCCGTCGTTGAACAGGTCGAAAAAGGCGAGATGACCTATAAACAGGCCCAGCAGCGATATGGCATTCAGGGGCGCTCCACCGTTCTTGTCTGGCTGCGTAAATATGGCCAGCTTGACTGGAGTCCCGGACTTCCTGACCTGATGAAAAGGAAACTGCTTGTGGCTCAGACAAATACCCCACTTACACCCGAGCAAAGAATCAAAGAACTTGAAGAGCAGCTTAAGCTGGCGAATCAGAAAGCTGAGTTTTTTGAATCTGTTATCAACGTCCTGAAAAATGATTACGGGGTAAGTGTCGTAAAAAAGCGGCCCGGCAAGTCCTTGCGCAGAGTCAGGCCCCAAAAGTCACCGTGACACGCGCATGCCAGCTCCTGGGGCACAGCAGACAGGCATGGTACCAGCATAATGCAAGGTGCAATAAACGACATGAACACAATAGTCAGGTTCTTGATTTTATTGCCCGAGTTCGGTGCCGTCAGCCACGTATAGGCACACGCAAACTCCACTCTCTGTTGAACCGTCAGGCAGGTGAAACACTCAATATCGGGCGTGACCGCCTGTTTAGCCTACTGGGTAAACACCGGCTTCTGGTACCCGTAAAGCGGGCATACCACAAAACGACCAACAGCCATCATCGTTTTTACCGGCATCCGAACTTGCTGAAGTCTGGCCCCGAACAGGTTACTGTCCTTCAGCCGGAGCAAGTCTGGGTCGCCGATATTACTTATCTACCAGTACGCAGTGGCACGGTCTATCTGAGTTTGGTCACGGATGCCTGTTCCAGAAAAATCATGGGTTACCATGTAGGGGATAATCTGCAAACTGAAAATGTGGTAAAAGCCTTCAAACGTGCGTTACGACAAAGAAAAACAAAAGGGCCGTTGATACACCACTCTGACAGAGGGCTACAATACTGTTCAGCGCTTTACCAGTCGGTACATGAGAGAAATGGGATAACCTGTTCAATGACAGATGGTTATGACTGCTATCAGAATGCGCTGGCTGAACGGATAAACGGCATCCTGAAAAATGAGTTTTTACTCTCTCGCCCAGCTAATCTGGCACAAGCGAGGAAAATGGTAAAAGAATCTGTGGCGATTTATAACCATGAGCGGCCACATCAGGCCCTGAAATACAAAACGCCCGATGAGGTTCATCAGGCGTTTTACAGGCAGAAAACTGTCAACCCATATCAGGACTAGTCACCGATTTCAGATTGTTAGATCTTCTCTTCTATCCGAATAAAAATTTCTGCTTACCTTCTTAATTAACTCACCTAATAATAACGTATTGTTTGTCATCATTTTATTTGTCTATCCTTCAATTAAGGATAATTAAAGGCGCTGGGTTACGCTGTTGCATTAATAAATTATTACAATCAGGAACTTTTTGCCTCTGGGTTTAAGTACTGCTTTACTATAACGGGCATCGTTTTATGCTCAGAAAAACAGGAGAATAAAATAGGATGACTGATCTAACGGAAAATGCGAAAGATACGCGTCAGCGTATTCGAGCTATAGTTGGCGCTTCATCGGGTAATTTGGTTGAGTGGTTTGATTTTTATGTTTATTCCTTTTGCTCAATCTATTTTGCCCACATCTTTTTCCCTTCGGGAAATACCACCACTCAATTACTACAAACCGCAGGGGTTTTTGCAGCAGGCTTTTTAATGAGACCGATAGGCGGTTGGCTTTTCGGTTACATTGCTGACAAGCATGGTCGTAAAAATTCAATGCTAATTTCGGTTTGCATGATGTGTTTTGGATCTCTGGTTATTGCATGCTTACCAGGGTATGAAACTATTGGTACTTGGGCACCCTTATTACTGTTATTAGCCCGTTTATTTCAGGGGCTTTCTGTCGGTGGGGAATACGGTACCAGTGCAACGTATATGAGTGAAGTTGCCGTTGAGGGAAGAAAGGGATTCTATGCTTCTTTCCAATATGTCACGTTGATTGGTGGTCAGTTGCTTGCGCTGTTGGTCGTCGTGATATTACAGCAGATTCTGAGTGATGAAGATTTGCGTGCATGGGGGTGGCGTATTCCTTTTGCTCTCGGTGCGGTTCTGGCTATTGTGGCGCTTTATTTACGCCGTTCGCTGAATGAAACATCTGATAAAACGACGCGTGGACATAAAGATGCTGGCTCTCTTGCGGGCTTGTGGAAACATCGTCGCGCCTTTATTACCGTACTGGGTTTTACGGCAGGTGGGTCTTTAGCTTTTTATACGTTCACGACTTATATGCAAAAATATCTGGTGAACACGGCAGGGATGCATGCGAAAACCGCTAGCGGGATAATGACCCTCGCATTGTTTGTCTTTATGCTACTGCAGCCTTTCTTTGGTGCGATGTCGGATAAGATTGGCAGACGTAGTTCAATGCTCTGCTTCGGCGGGTTTGCGGCACTACTGACGGTTCCTATTCTGACGGTTTTACAGAATGTGACTAGTCCTGTCCTTGCTTTCTCGTTGGTGATGCTTTCTCTGATTATTGTCAGCTTCTACACATCGATCAGCGGTATTTTAAAAGCAGAAATGTTCCCGCCTGAAGTGCGTGCGTTAGGCGTAGGCTTATCTTATGCGGTTGCTAATGCGTTGTTCGGTGGATCTGCTGAGTATGTTGCGCTTTCGCTGAAATCTTTTGGTATGGAAACCGCTTTCTTCTGGTACGTATCAGCGATGGGGGCGGTTGCGTTTATTGTGTCGTTAACGCTGCATCGCAGAGGCAAAGGGATGAAGCTTTAGTTTTCAGATAATTGCCATAATGCATAGCCGGTGGTTGCACCGGCTATATCCCAAACAAGATCTTGCCAGCTCCACCCTGTTCCGCCTTCCCGACTATCATAAAGCTCTTTTGCCATGCCTACGCTGATTGCCAGCATAATACCGAATCCTCCGCTACGATCTGAGCTCCAGCGCTGATGAGTACCATATTCATATCCGGCGGCGCTGATGGCGGCTGAGGCGAGAAAATGTTGAGCTTTATCCTGTCCAGCGATCTTGGGCAATATGGCTACATCCAGAGCAGCAAATTATTGCTGCAACACACAATAAGCGCATAGTTTTCCCCATGATAATAAAAAACCTCGGAAGCCGAGGTTTTTCAAAGTATAGCGCGGGTTTTAGAGAATACGACTGATGAGCCGGTCTATACGAATACGGCGCAGACGTCGTATCAGCTTACGTACTTTCACTGGATATTGCGCGATGCTCTCCAGCTCCGTGTAGCTTTTTACGACGTGAGTGTGCGTTCTGATCGTATCCAATTCATCCAGACGTTGTTGCAATAGAACCTGCTGAGGATCATGAATCAGGATCGCGTTTTCTAGATCCAGGCGCCATGCGCGAGGGTTAAGGTTGTTCCCCGTCAGCAACTGCCACTTGTCATCTACCCACATGCCTTTCAGATGGAAGCTGTTGTCGCCGTCTTTCCATAGTCGTACAACAAGCTGTTTGCTCTCAATGTAGCGCTCCAGACGACTGAGGAAGCGGCGCAGGTTGATCTCGTAGAGATACGGCAATGCGCCGATGATTTTGAAAGGCTGGTCTTCTGGAATATAGAAGTCATTAGCGGTCTTATCGCCAATAATGATTTCTACTTTTTTGCCGTCCCGCAATAGCCGAATGATATTTCTGACCAGCAGCGCGGGCAGGTTGAAATAGGGAGTACAGATGACCACATGCTCATCAGCACAATACATCAGGTGATGTATGGTCTTATTCAGCGGGCTCTGTTTTCCTAACCCAACCAATGGCGTGACGGTTAATTCATTGGCATCAGCGCTGTGTCCCGGGGCCTGATAACTGGCGGTACGCAACGTTTGACGGAACTGCTTGATATCATTTTTGATTTCCAGACTTTTTGGACGATCGGTATGATCCAATCGCTGTACTGCCGGTGCGGACAGCATGGTCTGGATATATTGCACCATCGTATCAGCCAATACGGGGTTATGAATCAGCTGATAGCGGTCATAACGGTATTTCTGATGCTGATGCAGATAAACATCATTCAGGCTGGCTCCGCTGTAGATGACAGTGTCATCGACAATGAATCCTTTCAGGTGCAGTACACCTAACGCTTCACGTGTGTTGACCGGAATACCATAGATAGGGAAATGTGTATCTGGATGCTTTTTCGCCATATCGCAATACCAATCGGCATTGGTATTTTCTGCTGCTGCGCCGATCCTGCCGCGCTGAGCACGATGCCAGTCTACTAAAACACGGACGTCCAGTTCAGGGCACTGCCGTTTGGCTTCATAAATTGCGGATAGAATTCCGATACCGCCGTCATCACGCTCAAGATATAAGGCCACAATATAGACGCGCTTTTTAGCACGTAGAATGGCGTTAGTCAGCGTCGTGCGGAAAAGCTCCGGCGAATGCAACGTCTGAACATCATCTGCGTTCTGAGGAATTCTGGGCAGTTGTGCAAGGTGCTGTTGGTATTTATTGCGTTTAAAATTTGACAGCATCACAGTGCGTTTCTTCTCTCATCAGTTTATACCCGCCATACTTCAAGCTGCGCTAAGGTATATGACCTTCTGGTCATTATCAAAAGTTAAGGAGTAGCCGAATGAGCGATAATACCATTACTTTCCGGCCGTTGTGAGCCTGTTTTGCCGTTGGTTGGCATCGCCATCGCTGTTGCAAGAGCCATATCACATCCTGCGATCAGTCTTTCAGCGGCAATTCCAACGTCACAATACCCTCTTCTAATTGTACGTCGATGTGAAAACCAAGCTTTTTGGACAGTTGAATCATGCCTTGATTATGCGGCATGGTGATGCCGGTCAAGCGGGAGAGGCCATGCGTCCGAGCGTAATCAATCAACTTTTCCAACAGTCGTCTGCCAAGGCCAAGTCCTTTCAGATCGGATCGCACCAGCACGGCAAATTCCGCATCGGTATTATCAGGATCTGAAATCGCGCGTGTCACGCCAATAATTTCCGTCTCTTCCCCACGCTGTCGCACGGCAACGAATGCCATCTCACGATCGTAGTCAATTTGTGTCATATTGGCTAAGTCTTCGTGAGTAAATTCATTAATTTCGCTGAAATAACGGTAATACAGATCTTCTTTCGTCACCCTTGCGATGAACGAACTGAGCAGCGGTTCATCTTCCGGTAAAATTGGCCGGAACAGGCAAGTATCGTTATTTTTGAGGATAACCGTTTCTTCCAGCTCATGTGGATAGGGGCGGATTGCCAGCCTTGACTGCGGATCGCCACTGAATGGCGTCAGATGCAGCGTGACATCCAGCAGTGTAAACGTGTCCCCGGACGCCAGCAGAGGGTGGATGTCTAGCCGGGAAATTTCAGGGCAGTCGAGAATTAAGTTGGAAACCTGAACCAGCAAGCGGCTGAGCGCGGGAATATCCAGCGGACGCAGAGCGCTGTATTCCCGAATCTTACCGCCTTTCACTGCCTGTAATACCAAATAGCGGGCCAGCGTCATATTTAGCGGAGGTAGTGCGACGGCAGCCTGCTTTTCTCGCCATTCCACGCCACCTTCTCCCAACATAATCAGCGGACCGAAAACGGGATCCTGTTCAACGGCAATCCTGAGTTCCTGTGCACCCGCGCGATTTGCCATGCTCTGCACTAACAGGCCGTAAATGCGTGCCTGCGGATAGGTGCGTTTCACTCGGTCAAGAATTGCATCTGCCGCCTGCTGGACTTCTCGGGCGGTTTGCAGATATAGCATGACGCCCTGAACTTCTGATTTGTGCGGAATATCTGGCGATCTCAGCTTAATTGCGACCGGATAGCCAATTTGCTCGGCGATATGAACGGCTTCGGCGCTGTCGCCAGCAATCCAGGTGGGTAACGTATTCAAACCATAAGCTTGCAGAATTGGCTGGACTTCATGCGTATCGAGCTGAGTCACACCATCCGACAGCGCCTGATGAATCAGCGCGTGCGCTTGACTGGCATTGATACCTAAATTCAGCGGCAGTGCCGGAGTTTCCTTGAGCTGTTTCTGATTACGCCGATACTCGACGATATGCATAAATGCCGTTACCGCGCCTTCTGGTGTGCGATAGGTCGGAATGCCTGCATCGTTAAATAAGCGGCGTGCTTCCTGCGAGGAGAACTCACCGCACCAGTTGGTCAGCAACGTAATTCTTTTCCCACGCGGATGCTGTTGGAAGAGCGTAATCAACTGCGCGGCGCAATCGGTACTCGGGGCGGCGGCGCTGGGCGCATGAATAATTAAGAGTGCATCGATTTCATCGCTGTCTAGCAATACAGAGACCGCAGCCAGATAACGGGATGCGGTTGCGTCATCACGCAGATCGAGCGGATTACCGAGAGTGACGGTTTGCGGCAGCACTTCCTGTAGCGCTTGTCGAGTCGCATCGCTGAGCGGTGCGAGTTTGCCTTGCCGACTGAGTAGCTGATCCAGCGCCTGTGCAGCCGGTGATGCGCCATTGCTTACCAACATCAAGCGTTCACCGCGCAGCGGTCGCAGGTGGCTTAAGGTTTCCACTGCGGAAAAAAGCTCATGCGTGTCCCGTACGCGCAGTAAACCCGCACGTTGAATGGCTGCATCATAGGCGGCATCAAGGCCGTGGCGCTGGTCATTTAGCAACTGCTGTGCCTGCTGGCTACGACCGCTTTTTATCACCAGTATCGGTTTATTTCGGGACGCGCTGCGGGACGCGGAAAGGAAACGACGTGCATCGCTGATGTGTTCCAGATGCAGCAAAATCGCACTGGTTTTGCCATCGCGAGCCAAGAAATCTAACAGGTCGTCGACATCGATATCCAGGCTGTCGCCCAGAGCGATGAAATAGGAAAAGCCGATGCCGCGCTGTTGTGCCCAGTCCAGTATCGTGTTGGAAACCGCGGCTGATTGCGAAATAAATGCCAGCTTGCCTTTCATAATAGGAACGGGGGAGAAACTGGCATTCAGACCTTGCCAGGGCGCGAGCAGCCCGAGGCTGTTGGGGCCAAGCAGGCGCATGTGGTAGCGCACTGCGCAGGCCTTTAATTCGCTGAACTGGGTCGGCGGTGCGGAGAGGATGATGACGGTTTTGCAGCCTTTCTGCCCCAGCTCCTCTAACAGCGTTAGATTACGGCTAGCGTTGGTACAAATCACGGCAAGGTCGGGCGTGATGGGCAGACTGGTGACGGTGGGATAGGCCAGCACGCCGCAAACGGCACGATACTTTGGCGTAACAGGTAGCACGGGGCCGCTGAAATGGCCGTCTAGTAGGTTTTTCATCATCAGAAAACCGGCTCGTCCCGGTTTTTCTGACGCGCCGAGAACGGCGATAGACTTAGGGCGTAACAGTGCTTCCAATCCGCGCTGGCTCATGCGTCACTCCTTCACATCAATCCCCTTTGATACTAAACGCTTTCTGCCGGTTTTGCTGTGACGATGGGTAAACTTTCCTGCAAATGGTGGTGTGGTTTCCCCGCCAGATAGTGTCGGCGGAAGCGATCAAAATGCTGTGATAGTGCGTCGGCCGCGACAATATCCCCCGCCTGTGCGAGCAGAGCGATGGCAATCTCGGCGGTGCAATGCTGTCCTGCACTGTTGGCTTCACGCAACTGGTAGCGGGACAGCGCCTCTACATTCAGCGACAGGATCGGCAGATTGTCCAGATAGGGACTTTTGCGGAACATTTTACGCGCTTCCGGCCAAGTCCCGTCGAGTAAGACAAACAGAGCAGGCTTTTCTGTTGCGGGAAGCTGTTGAAACACCTGACGTCCTTCTTCCGCGGCATCGGCAAGGAAGACCAGATACGGCTGAACGTTCGGATCTTGCAGAGTAGCAAGCAACTGGGGATCGGGCTCAGTGCGTGACCAGCGAAACGCCTGCGTGTCGGGCAGAATATCGGCAATGAGGCGTCCGGTATTACTTGGTTTTAACGGCTCGGTATCAAACATCACCAGACAGACACGGCTACGGGATTGCTGCGCCTGAATGGTGTGACACAGGCAGTTGATTGAGGGCAATAAACATTGCTGGCAGCGTACTACGCGGCAGCCGCGTGCGCGAAATGGTTTGGTGGACTGCTCAAGACGTTGTTGGCGCAGGCGGAGTACGGCATTGTTTCCGATGAAAGGACGGTTTGCCATAGATGGGCGGTTGATCATGAAATTAGTGACGCCATGAGATTCTGCAACGAACCTGCTTCGTTTTCATTATTGGGAAGCCAGTTCAGAAAGGCGACATTCTAATCGACAGACGGGTTGACCAAAAGAGGCGGGGCAATAATGCCCCACATTTCTACCGCGTTTCGCTACAGCGATTCATCTAGCCAGCTTTCAAACTGTGCTTTTGGTAGTGCACCGTTGAGGATGTCGACCATCTGGCCCTGTTTGAAGATCATTAACGTTGGGATACTGCGGATACGGAAACGGGCGCTGAGTGCGGGTTCAGCTTCGGTATTCACCTTAATAAAGCGGATTTTCCCGCTGCGCTCCTGCGCGACGTTTTCAAACACAGGGGCAAAGTTGACGCAGGGGCCGCACCAGGGAGCCCAGAAATCGATCACAATGGGAAGATCGTCCTGTAACAATTTATCGAGCGTCGCTTCAGTGGCATTGATGATACCACCGCTGAATAAGGTTTCTCCGCAACGACCACATTTTGCATGGTCATCAACACGCTCTTCTGGCAGGCGATTGGTTGTTTGGCAAGATCCACATACCGTATTCATAACAGGGCCTCAGATAAAAGGGCTAAAATAAAGATGTCGCTGATAAAATGCGCGCAATGCTGCATTAGAAGGTCAACGGCATGGCGCGTAAACGTGAATAAATTATGGTGGGGAGACATTATGGCAACAACGTGGTTTGCCCAATAGCTACAATAGCTTCTGACTGTTAGCGCTCTTTTACCACAAGCGTGTGGCTAAGCGGGTGTACATAAGGTAATCTTCGCGCCCAGCGCGTAGGTGGAGAAAACAATGAGCGATTCATTCAATAGTAAAAGCGGCAAAGTCCGTGTGATGTACGTCCGCAGTGATGATGAGGGCGAGAAAGACAATAAAAACAAGCGTCCTGCTGATAAAGATCGTCGTGGCGATCGACGTGATGGTGGTGGCTCTCGCGATCAGCGTGAAAAGCCGAAGCATCCGCGTGATGTTAACCCGCGTTATGCCCGTGAAAATCCGTCACGCGACGGCGATAGCAGTGCGAAAACGCCGTGGGGCAATAAAGATCGTAACGAACGCAGCAGCGACAAGCCTCGTCGCCCGCGTGGTGAAGACACTGGTGGTTATGAATCACCGTGGAAAACCGTGTCTCGTGCGCCAAGCGAGAGCGATACGCCGGATCACGGCGGTATTACTGGCAAGAGCCAGATCGATCCTGAACAACTGCGTCGCCAGCGTCAGGAAGAAACACGCGTCTACGGTGAAAATGCCTGTCAGGCGTTGTTTAAAAATCGTTCTGAGGTGATTGTTCGTGCCTGGTTCCTGCAAGAAGTGACGCCGCGTTTCCGCGATGCACTGCGCTGGATGGCGGCGAACCGCAAGGCTTACCACGTTGTGGAAGAGGAAGAGCTGATTAAGGCTTCCGGCACTGAACACCACGGCGGCGTCTGCTTCCTGATTAAAAAACGTCAGGGAATGGATGTGCGTGAGTACCTGAAAACGGCTGGCGAGAATGACTGTGTACTGGCGCTGGAAGATGTGGGTAACCCGCATAACCTCGGCGGCATTATGCGTAGTTGTGCGCATTTCGGCGTGAAAGGTGTCTTAGTTCAGGATGCGGCGCTGCTGGAGTCCGGTGCTGCGGTTCGCACGGCAGAAGGCGGTGCGGAACATGTTAAAGCGATCAACGCTGACGACTTCCTGTCTGTGCTAGCGGAGTTCCGTAACGCTGGCTACACCATCGTGACCACCTCTAGCCATAAAGGTACGGCATTGTCGCAAGCAACGCTTCCGGCGAAAACCGTGATTGTGCTGGGTCAGGAAGGTGATGGCCTGTCAGATAGCGCCTGGCAACAAGGGGATGTAAAAGTCTCTATCGGCGGTACTGGTAAGGTTGAAAGCCTGAACATTTCAGTCGCAACGGGCATTTTGCTGTCCGAGTGGTGGCGACAGAATCAAGCCTGATATCACGCGTCAATTCTCAGGGGGAATTTGCTCCCTGAGAAGGCATCACCATGGATGAGAGAACGATTGATGAAGCAGAAAAAGCAGAAAGTTATCGCGGTATCGTTACTGTTGGGCGCGTTGCTGGCAAGCGGCTGCAGTTCTCTGCCGCGCTCATCCACTACTGTTGCCGCTGTACCAACCGCTGATGTATGCCAAATTGGCGACAAGCAGGTACAGACCACGCTGTATTTTGGTTTGAACCGTCCTGCTGGCCCGGCGATTTCTGATGCCGAATGGAAAGCATTTCTGGACGGTGAGGTGACGCCACGCTTTAAAGAAGGGCTGACGGTGTTTGATGCCAAAGGACAATGGCTGGGGAACAATGGACTGGTTGCCCGAGAGAACAGCAAGGCGCTGATGTTGATTCATGGCGCTGATAAAGAGCGCGATATCGAAGCGCTGCGCACCACCTATAAATCACGTTTCGCGCAGGAATCCGTTATGCGGATTGATGCCCCTGTCTGCGTCGCCTTCTGATTTTTTCATCAGCCCCTTTTTAGGGGCTGATTCATATCGTTTGTAATCCCATCGACAGAACAAGAACGGTGATAATGGGATAGAAGAGTAAAGCGTTTGCGCCATGGATGGCGCAACCCGAGCGTACAGGGATGTATTCACAGCGTCTTTACGATCTACCCATTATCACCGCTCGACTGACTTTTATCACATATTACAGCACCAATCCCGCCACTGCCGCAGACAGCAAACTCACCAGTGTAGAACCGTAAACCAGCTTCAGACCAAAGCGTGATACCACGTTGCCCTGTGCTTCATTCAGCCCTTTGATTGCGCCTGCGATAATGCCAATTGATGCGAAGTTGGCGAAGGAAATCAGGAAGACAGACAAAATTCCCAAACCGCGCGGCGACATTTCTGCCGCGATCTTCTTCAATTCGATCATGGCAACGAATTCATTGGCCACCAGCTTGGTTGCCATGATGCTGCCTGCGTTCAGGATATCGGAAGACGGAATGCCGATCAGCCAGGCCAGCGGTGAAAAGACATAGCCCATGATAGCCTGGAAGCTAATGCCAAAGACGGTGCTGAACAGCGCATTGACGGCGGCAATCAAGGCCACGAAGCCGATTAACATCGCCATAATAATCATCGCGACTTTAAAACCAGCAAGAATGTATTCCCCCAGCATTTCAAAGAAACTCTGGTCTTCATGCAGCTTTTCCAGCTTCAGTTCTGGTTCGTCGTCAGGCAGATAAGGGTTGACGATAGATAGAATGATAAAGGTGCTGAACATATTCAGAATCAGTGCCGCAACGACGTATTTGGCGTCCAGCATGGTCATGTAAGCGCTGATGATCGACATAGAAACGGTCGACATTGCCGTTGCGGCCATCGTGTACATCCGCCGTGGCGACATGTCGGCGATGATGCCTTTATAGACGATAAAATTCTCTGATTGCCCCAGCATCAGCGTACTCACAGCGTTAAACGACTCCAGTTTCCCCATTCCGTTAACCTTGGACAGCAGCGTGCCAATGCCTTTGATAACCAACGGTAAAATTTTCCAGTGCTGCAAAATCCCGATCAGTGCGGAAATAAAGACGATAGGGCAGAGCACATTGAGGAAAATAAAGGAAAGCCCCTGCGCATTCATGCCGCCAAATACGAAATCGGTCCCTTGATTGGCGAAAGATAATAGCTTTTCAAACAAACCGGCAAAGGAGCTAATCGCGTTAAGCCCAATGCTGGAATGTAAAAGGAAATAGGCCAGCAAAATTTCAATCACCAGCAGTTGCACGATAAAGCGCACTCGGATGCGTTTTCTGTCGTGACTGACGAGTAATGCCAGTAAAAAAATGGCAGTCGTTGCCAAAATGAAATGTAAAACCTGTGACATAGAGAACCACTCAATCCCCGAATAAAAGAGGCGCATTGTAATCGGAATGTGAAAATATGTTTATCCCGAATCTGTAAATCCTTATTCACTACGGCGCTATAAAAATGGGGAGGTGTATTCGAGTAATCAGGGAAGGTGGGAATGTGACAAAAGGGTTCCCCTTCGCCAGTGATTGGCCGAAGGGGAAAGGAGGCTTATGACGGGTTAGTGCGCGCCTCCACCTCCACCGCCGGTGGTAAAGGGCGGTCTGGCGAACCAGACCAGCACCAATAGCACCAGAAATACGGCTGCGGCGCCCCAGAAGATCTCGTTGGCGGAAATAATCAGCCCCTGAGCCGTAATCTGTTCTGCGATGTAAGCCGAAGCCTGCGTTTGACTCATCCCCATTGCCTGAAGCTGCTGGTACGTTTCCTGCGCTATCGGGTTATACGGCGTGATAGATTCCGTCAAGTGCGCATGGTGCAGCGATTCTCGCTGCGTCCAGAGCGTGGTGGTCAGCGATGTCCCGATTGAACCTGCCAGCGTTCGTGCAAAGTTCGACAGACTCGATGCTGCCGCCAAACGTTCAGGCGGAAGACCCGACAGCGTGATAGTCGTCAGCGGCATGAAGAAGCAAGCGACGGCAAACCCCTGTACGAACTGCGGCCAGGCTGATGCACCGAAATCCATACCCGGCTCAAAGGTGTACGCACGCCAGTAAAAACAGACCGCGTACATAATAAAGCTGAACGTCACCAGCTTGCGCATATCCAGACGCGGCGCGAATCGACCGATAATCGGCGACAGTACCACTGGCATCAGCCCAACAGGTGCGGATGCCAGCCCTGCCCAGGTAGCAGTATAGCCATACACCTCCTGCAACAGCTGCGGCAAGAGCACGATCGACCCAAAGTAGAACATATAGGCGAGGCTGATACACAGACAGCCAATGGTGAAGTTGCGCGACTTAAATAGGGATAAGTCCACCACCGGATGGTCGTCCGTCAGCTCCCAGACAATCAGGAACGCGATTGCAATCACCGCCACCACGGTGAGGGTGATAATTTCCGTCGAGTTAAACCAGTCCAGCTCTTTGCCTCGGTCGAGCATCATCTGAAGGCTACCGATGCCAACGACCAACAACGCCAGCCCGATGGTATCGATGGGCTTGATCTCTGTTTTGGTTTCCCGTCCGCGCAGCGTTTGCAAGGCAATAAACACCACGGCGATGCCCAGCGGAACGTTGATGAAGAATATCCAGCCCCAGTGATAGTTGTCGCTAATCCAGCCGCCCAGAATAGGGCCACAGATCGGTGCGACGACTACGGTCATTGACCACAGTGCCAGAGCGATACTGCGTTTTGCGGGAGGATAATTACTTAGCAACAAACTCTGTGACAGCGGGATCAGCGGCCCAGCGACAATCCCCTGCAATACGCGGGCGAAAATCAGCATTTCCAGGCTGGTGGACATCCCACACAGCCAAGAGGTCAGTGCGAAGAGTGCCGTTGACCATAGAAACAAGCGGACTTCACCAAACCGTTTTGCTAGCCAGCCAGTGATAGGAATAGAGATGGCGTTAGCGACCCCGAACGAGGTGATGACCCACGTTCCCTGTGAGTTGGACGCACCCAGATTACCGGCGATGGTCGGAATAGCGACGTTGGCGATGGTGGAGTCCAGCACCTGCATAAACGTTGCCAGCGACAGAGCAACGGTCATCCAGGCGAGACTCGCGCCTTTAAGCGGTTTTCTCTGCACGTTTCTCTCCTGGTCGATTAACCGGCATTCGCCTGAATAATGGCGCTAATATCTTGGTTAACAGGGGTCAGATCCAGCGTCAGAGCATCACTTTGGTAGGCTGGCGTGGTGCGCGGCGTTTCTGCTAACGCGCTGCCTTCTGTATTGGCGGTATCGACATTCACCAAGGCAGACAAGCCAATACGCAGCGGATGTTCGGCAACCTGCTTCGGATCGATCTCAATTCGTACGGGCAAGCGCTGAACCACTTTGATCCAGTTGCCTGTAGCATTCTGGGCGGGCAGCAGAGAAAACGCGCTCCCGGTACCCATATCGAGGCCGACCACTTTTCCCTGATACACAACATCATCACCGTAGATATCCGCGATCACGGTTGCGGGTTGGCCGATGCGCATATTGGCTAACTGCGTCTCTTTGAAGTTAGCATCGACCCACAGGTGATTGGCAGGAACCACGGCCATCAGCGCTGAAGTCGAGGAAATGCGGGCGCCAATCTGCACGCTGCGGCGTGAGATGTAGCCGTCAATCGGGCTGACAATTTTGGTACGCTGTAGCGCTAACCAGGCATCGCGCATTTCTACGGAAGCTTGCTGTATGGCGGGTTGTTTCTCGAGTGGCGTATCCAGAATCATTGCCTGATTCGCCTGATATTGTTGTCTGGCAACTTCTAGCGCCGCTTTGGCGGTCGCGACGGCATCACGGGCATGCTGTACTTCTTCACGTCCGATGGCATTTGCGCTGCCCAGTGCTTCACGGCGGCTCTGGTCGCTTTGTGCCTTGTTCAGTTCAGTCTGACGTAGCTCGATATTGGCCTGATATTGTTTGCTGTTGATAATCAACTGGTGCGTTTGGCGCACGCTGTTGGCCAGTGCGGTTTTCGCGCGCTCAAAGGTCTGCTGGGCATCGGTAGGATCCAGCTCCACCAAGACCTGTCCCTGTTTAACGAAATCGGTATTGTCGACGTTAACATGGGTGACGCTACCCGTAACCTGCGCCATGATCTGAATCTGGTTGCCTGCGACGTAGGCGTCGTCGGTACTTTGGTGATGTCTGAGCACCAGGAACCAGTAAACCAGCCAGGCACAGCCCAGTACGACGAAAATAAATGTCAGCAGCGACAAGACCCGTTTACGCTGCTGTTTCTTGTTTCTTTGGGGCGTCTGCGGCACCTGATTTTCCACACTTTCACTCATGCTGTTCTCTCTCTTCTTATTTTCTTTGTATCGGCTATCGCACCAGACAGAGCAGCCTGGCGATAGTCGCAATGAATTCGTATTACTGTGCCGCCCGGGGGAGTTTTCAGATTGCCCACCCGGAGCGTGAGATTGCCGTTGTGCTAAGCCGCAGGTTGAGACCACGGAAAGATCATGCGTATTTTTCGCAGCAAAACTCACCTGCCCGATACCTAAGCATCGGGTCATTTCGGGTGAAAAAGGTGCTGGTTATGATTTTTTGTTGTTGTTCTTCTGCTATATGTTGCCGAAATCGTCCATCTCATCCAGCCTAACCAAGAGCTTTCTCATCAGGGTTTCGAGCTGTTTTTGCTCTCCTGATTCAAGTGCTGAACAAAGCACATGGAGACTGTCATGTTGTGGTGGAATCAGTTGGCCAAGAAACGTTTTGCCTTCTTCTGTCAGATGCAGGTGCAGGCAGCGTCTGTCGCTGCTGCTTTCGCGTCGCTCTATCCAGCCTCTTTTCTCCAGATCGTCAGCGATGCGTGTCGCATTGGTGCGTGACGATCCCAGCGCTGCACTGAGCTCAGATGGCTGAATACTGTAAGATTCTTGAGATTCTAACGTCAGCAATGCCATGAAAAGGGTTTCGTTAATTCCCTGATCTTTCAGCATTCTGTTTCTGTGTTCCAGAATTTTGCCTTGAACGTGCATGAATAGACGCAGTAACAAAACTTCCTGACGTGGGAAACCGGGTTTGCGTGAAGCACGCAGATCGAGCATTTGTTCTATAGGAGTGAATGAACTGTCCATTTTTTATATAAACCTCATTAATCACGGTATGCATAGTAACTAATGTTACTAAATGGGTAAACGGCATTCAGGTGGGAAATTGTGCTTATTTCTGTGACAGAACGTAAGCGGAGAATAGTGTGAAGTAGGGATTATTCACCGCTTACTTTATTTAAATCAAAATCTTATTTGATAATTTACACTGTGGATTCCAGCAGTTTAAACGCAATGCCGTAGCAGAATGCTCCCAGTAACGTCGATAAGACGATGCTGCGGGTTTTATAAAAGCAGGCGGTCAGCGTCATAAAGCCTACGAGTGTTGGCAGCAACTTTTCGTGATGCGCGAGAATATCCGGCACGCTGGAAACTATCAGCAGCGCACAGATGGAAGCAATGCCAATGCTATCAAGCAACAGGGCTTTTTTGCCGCGTTGCAGTGAACCGGAAGCACGTGAGGCGCTCAGCCGCAGAGGCAGATAGCGGAAGAGATAGTTCACCATTCCGACCATCAGCCCGATAAGAATAACGTCTGTACTCATATGTTCACCTGCGGTGTGGCGGGGTTAACCAGTGAGGCCAGACAGCCGCTGAGAATGCCGAGCAGTATCGCGGCAGGGATAGAAGAAAGCAGCAGCCCAAGCAGTGCGCCGCCTAGCGCGCAGGCCACAACCAGACTCTGTTTCCGCTTGAAGGACGCGAGCAAAAAACTCAGGAAAAGCGCAGGCAGCATGAAAGACAGCGCGGCTTCGACGGCAGGGTAATCATCCAGCGGGCCGTTACCGAATACGGCACCGATCACCGTGCCAAGCACCCAGGAGAGCCAGGCTAAAAGCGACACGCCCATCATCCAGTCTTCTGACCAACGTCGATTGTCTTTCGCCAGCCGAGCGGCTGCGGCAGCAAACACTTCGTCCGTCAGGCCGAACGCCCACAGCGCGGTTTTTCGGGTTGGCAGACGTTGTGCAATACGATGCCGTAACGCAGGCCCATAGAGCACATGGCGGATATCCATCGCCATGACGGTCAACGCTGCTACCCAGATGGACATACCTGCGCTAAGCAGGGCGGTGATGACGAACTGGCTGGCACCAGCGTAAATGATGCACGAAAGAAAAATGCCTTCCAGCGGGGTAAATCCTAGCTTGACGGCGTTCATGCCAAACGCGAAGGCTACGGGCATATAGCCGATAACAATTGGCAAGCTGTCAAATACGCCTTCGCTAAAAGACGCCGATTTTGTCGGTGCAGATGTGGTTAATGTCTTCACTGGCTTGATATTTTTTGCACTTAAAGGGAATTAACCGGTAACACTAGCAAAGCATTACCGGAATTTCACGTTATTGCGGAACGGGCGTGATGATCTCGTGCGTAACTTTCTCATGGGAAACTGTCTCGAATGAGACGATTGCAGTCGAGACAGTTGCAAATAAGCGCGGCTACAGCGCCGCCATCGCTTCCTGTGTTTCGTGATGATGGCTTCGCCACCACACCAGCAGATTCAACAGGCTGATAATGCTGCCTGCGGTACAAACGCCGAGCCAGCCCCACTGCTGGTAAGCCGAAGCAGAGAGGATCGATCCCAGTGCACCGCCGATGAAATAGCTGGTCATATAGCCTGCCGTCAGTCGGTTACGTGCGTCGGGCATCATACGGTAAATCACACTCTGGTTGGTCACGTGCACGCCCTGAACTGCCAGATCCAGTACGATGATGCCAATGAGCAGCGCCGCCACGGAATGAATACCGAGCGCAATAAAGCCCCACGACAGCAAAAGCAGGATAATCCCAACGCTGGTGGTCGGCTTGGCTTTGCCCTGATCGACTAAACGACCCGCGCGTGATGCTGCTAATGCGCCTGCGGCACCGACCAGCCCGAACAGGCCGATAACGCCTTCGGAATAACCATAGGGTGGTGAAGCCAGCAGGAATGCCATCGACGTCCACAGAATGCTGAAGTTGGCAAAGGACAGACAGCCAAGGATTGCGCGCGTGCGCAGCAGCGGATTTGCAGAGAACAGGCGGAATATGGAGACCAGTAACTGCGGGTAGTTCAGCGTGTTTTGCTGAGGAATACGCGGCAATGCCCGCCACAGAATCAGCGCCATGATGACCATCAGCGTGCTGGCAACCCAGTAAACGGTACGCCAGTCACCGAGTGAAGCCAGCGCACCCGCGACGGTACGCGCCAGCAGAATCCCCAGTAGCAGGCCACTCATGATCGTGCCAACGACCTTGCCGCGTGTTTCCGGCGTTGCCAGCGTTGCGGCAAGAGGAACCAGCAACTGCGCGACAACGGAGAACAAGCCAGTTAATGCCGTGCCAGCAATCATTATCCAAAGTGTGGGCGCAGAAGCGGTGATCAGCATCCCGCCTGCGGCGAGTAGCGTCATGCCGACAATGAGCGTCCGGCGTTCAAACATATCCCCCAGTGGCACCAAAAACAGCAGGCCAACGGCATAACCCAGCTGCGCGGCGGTGACAATGAATCCCGCCTGATTAACGGAAAGCGCAAAGACTCTGGCAATCGTCTCCAGCAGCGGCTGGGCATAATAGTTACTAGCGACGGCAAGGCCTGTCGCGATAGACATAATCAGGGTCAAAGACAGGCTAAGCCCTGGTTGTGGTGTAGAGGATGCAGATTGTTGCTGAAGAGGCATAGTGTTTGAACGTTAATATGATGTTAAAAGCAGAGTCTATAGTATCCGGCAGAGCCTAATGAGATGCCAGAATATCTTTCCGCTTCTTAAATATGACGGAGATGTTTCGCTTTTGCCGGGATTGATTTAGCTTATCCCCAGCGTCATAACACTATCGACAGGGGATATTATGTTTAAGCATTATCAGGTGTTTAAGAAAAACAGCATTGCAATGCTAATGGGATATGCACTTCTGCAAGCAGCGGCACTGTGGTCGATGGGGGCGCAGGCAGTCACGGCGGTTTACGTCTCTGCTGCCACTGACGGCGCGATCGATGTCTACACACTTAATACGCAAAGCGGCGAATTGACCGCCATCGGGAAAGCGGCCGCTGGGGCGAAGGTGATGCCGCTGGCCGTTAGCCCAGATAAATCGTTCCTCTATGCTGCTACGCGTGGCATTCCCTACTCGGCGGTTAGCTATAAAATCGACGCCAAGAGCGGTGTATTGAGCCCATTAGGCAAAGCAGAATTACCGGACAGCATGGCCTACATCTCGACGGATCTTACGGGGAAATGGCTATTCAGTGCCTCGTATGGCGGCAATAAAATCGCGGTTAATGGCATTGATAAAGACGGCAAGGTGAACGCGAGTGCGGTCACCGTGGTGCCGACAGGCGAGAAAGCGCACAGCATTATTGCCGATCGCAAAAATAAATTCGTCTTTGCCAGCAATCTCGGCAGCGACCAAATTGTACAGTTCCGGTTTGATGCGAAAACGGGAACGTTGACGCCGAATGAGCCAGCCGAAATTAAACTGCCTGAAGGGAACGGGCCGCGCCATCTGGTGTTATCACCCGATAATAAAACGCTCTACGTGAGCAACGAATTGTCCGGCAAAGTTGCGCGTCTGGCGCTGGATGAAAAGACTGGGCAACTTACGCTGTTGGATTACACCGACACCATTCCGGCCGAGGCAGGGATGAGAGCGGGAACGATCACACCGGATAAAAAGAACGCCGATAGCCGACCACAGATCTGGAGCGCCGATTTACGTCTGACGCCAAATGGAAAATTCCTGTACGTATCGGAACGCACCAAAAGCACGATTACGCTGCTGCGGGTTGAGCCGAAAACGGGTCAGTTGAAATATATTACGCGCTACCCGACGGAAACGCAGCCGCGCGGTATTCAGATCGATCCAAGCGGGAAATTCCTGATCGCCAGCGGTGAAAAATCGACGTCGCTGTCGGTGTATCGCATCAATCAGGACAACGGAGATTTAGTGCGAGTAGGTCACTACCCGACCGGAAAAGGCGCGAACTGGGTCGAAATCGTTAAACTGCCGTAATTGCCCTTCAGCAATAAAAAACGCCCCTTTCGCTGGAAAGGGGCGTAGTAGAAAGAAGGAAGAATGCCTCTACCGGACGTATAACGCGTACTTTTGACGTTTTCTCATGGTTAGCGTGAACGTTCATTTTCCCCTTGTCAGTCAGCTTCCTGCTTACGCGAGCGGAATGCCGCGACTTTCATTCTGTTGCCACAGAGCGCCATGCTGCACCATCGCCGACGATGTGATTTGGTGGTATCCAGAAAGAACAAGGTACAGTCGTGAGCCTCACACTGGCGAATATATTTTACCTCAGATCCGGAAATCAGAGCAGCGAACGCCATTGCTATCGGTTCGAGTAAGCTGGCACAGCTATTATCCCTCCTGCATTCAACAACGCTAAAACCAGCTTGCTGACTATCCCATTCCAGCATTCTTACCGGCCGTCCACTATCAAGAATATGGTTTATTCGTTCAGGGTGATATTCCTTACCCGATCGGACGGCATCTATTGTCTGAACCATTGCCTGACGCAATGCCAGAGCTTCATTAATCAGGCCGGTCGGCGTATCTGTAAAATTTTCAGGTAGTTGCTTCGCCGCTTTAAGCCATGTGATGACACTTGCGTCATCCGTCAAACAGTCGTGGTATTCGCTTCCTGTTCCAAATGCACTGTTGATGAGGTCCAACGCGAGATTGTTCGCGAGAAAGTGGGGCTGAGTTATCGGTGATGTGTGCATTGATGTAACCCTTAAAATGGTATTGACAGGTTACACTAATTATCTGTAACCTTCAAATAACCACTTTATAGGTTACAAAGGAAAAAGACTGTGAATACTGATATAGCAACGACACCCGAGACCCAAGTCCACTATCGCTATGAGCAGGTGGGTAACGTCAATATTTTCTATCGTGAAGCAGGAAAGCCATCATCACCCAGCATTTTGCTACTGCATGGATTTGCTGCATCCTCGTACATGTTTCGAGAACTGATTCCGTTACTTGCTGATAATTATCACGTGATTGCTCCCGATCTGCCGTCCTTCGGTTTCACGGAATCGCCGGGAAGCGATGAGTATGACTATACGTTTGATAATCTGGCGAAGACGATCGAGCAGTTCACTGAACAGCTGAAGCTCCCGCGTTATGCGATCATGGTTCATGACTATGGTGCACCGGTTGGATGGCGTCTTGCTACGGCTCATCCCGATCGCATCACGGCAATTATTTCGCAGAACGGTAATGCTTATGAAGAGGGTTTGGCGCAAGGATGGGATGCGATCAGACGGTATTGGCAATCACCGACGGCAGAGAATCGTGCTGCCCTTCATGATTTTCCGACCGCAGCCTCTGTGAAATGGCAATATTTAGAAGGCGTAAGTGATACCAGCCTTGTCTCCCCCGATGGATACACTCTTGAAGGTCTGCACGTGTCCCGTCCAGGCAATGCTGATATTCAACTGGATCTGCTACTGGACTACGCCTCCAATGTTCAGCGTTATCCTGAATTCCAGACTTACTTCCGTGAGAAGCAACCGCCGCTGCTTGCTGTCTGGGGCCGCCATGATCCTTACTTTTTACCTGCCGGTGCGGAAGCGTGGAAGCGGGATATTCCCCATGCTGATATCCGTTTCTACGATACCGGGCACTTTGCTTTAGAAACGCATGGAAACGACATCATCCCCGTCATCCACGCATTCCTGGACGACAATATAAAATGATTTTCTGATTGGGTTTGGTGAGGTGTCAGCGGGGAAAGTGTTGTTTCGAGAACGGAGAAAATGAGCGCCCTTTTGTTAGAAAGGGCGCTCGTCTATAGGGGATTATTTCGCAGCATCGGCGGCGGTTTTCACCCAGCCATCAAACAGCTGCTGGTGGGCTTTGATCCAGCCATCAACATGACGTTCGATATCTTTCTGTGAACCCTGACCTTCATGCATACGCAGGTTCTGCGCATTCACATCGGCAATCGGCAACTTCATGATGGCGAACAGCTTCGCCGCTGCGGGGTTTTTCTCGGCCCACGCTTTGTTCGCGGCAATCTTCATGGTGTTAACGGGGAAGCCATAGTCGGCACCGTTTGGCAGCTTGGTGCTGACATCTTTCATTTCACCCGGTTGAGAAGAGAAAGGCACCTGTAACCAGACTACGTCACGGCCCGGAACCAGCACATCACTGACCCAGTACGGCGTCCAGGTGTAGTAAAGAATCGGCTTGCCTTCTTTGTAGCGGGTAATGGTATCGGCGATCATCGCCGCATAGTTCCCCTGATTGTGCTCGACCGTGTTGGTTAAGCCATAGGCGGGAAGGTGATGGTTGATGGCCGCTTCACATCCCCAGCCCGGCGTACAGCCCGTAAGATCGGCTTTGCCGTCGCCATTGGTATCAAAAATCTTGGCAATTTTCGGATCTTTTAGCTGCGCAATATTGGTGATTTTGTATTTTTCAGCCGTTTTCTTGTCGATCAGGTAACCCTGAGCGGCACCGGAGACATATTCACCCTGACGGTAGAATTTCGCGTCCCCGCCAGCCGCTTTATATTGGTCTGCGTGTAGCGGATCCCAGTTAACCGCGATAAATGTCGCATCGCCGGAAGCAATCGAGGTGTAGGCGACGTTGTAGTCCACTTCACGAGGCGTTTGCACGTCATAGCCCAGCTTTTCCAACGCGCGGCTGACCAGCAGCGTCTGGAACGTTTCCTCGGAGATGGTGCTTTGCACGGGAATAACGGAAATACCTTTACCCGGCTGCGCGGTGTCAGCGGCGTAAACCTGCGTACTCAACAGTGCGGTAGTCAGGGCGGCGGCCCAAAGTTTGGTGTTAGGCATCATGATTCCCTCTGTCTTTATACCCGTCATACTTCAAGTTGCATGTGCGTTGGCTGCGTTACTCGGTACACTTGCGTGTACCTCGCCCCGTAGGGGCCGCTGCAAGCAGCGTTCAAATCTGCCTTTGGCAGATTTGTCAGTCACCCGAATCACTTACCTCTGTAAGCTCATCGGGATGCCTTCCCTTGCCGCCTGCCTGAAACTCGAATTATTTAGGGTAAATGGTAAGTGTTGCTAATAAAATTAACGTGTGGATAAAACGAATAGTGAATGTCGCCGATTGTCTGACGTGTGTCAGACAATCGGGACGAGCATTACTGCTTGATGAAAGGACGGGTCAGCAGGCCAATTGGGCCGCTGGCGTACCAGCTTTTATTGCCCTTGCTGCGACGATCGCGCCCCAGAGACTGGGTAAGACGGTCAAGAATAATGGCCAGAATAACAATCCCGACACCACCGACGGCAGCCAGACCCATATCCAGACGGCCAATCCCGCGCAGCACCATCTGACCCAGGCCGCCCACGGCGATCATCGAGGCGATAACCACCATCGACAGCGCCAACATCAGCGTCTGGTTAACACCAGCCATGATGGTCGGCATGGCCAGCGGGAGCTGAACCTTAAACAGCATCTGGCGCGGGCTGGCACCGAATGATTCAGCGGCTTCAACCAGATCGGCGGGCACCTGACGAATCCCCAGAATCGTTAAGCGAATAATCGGTGGCAGGGCGAAGATAATCGTTACCACGACACCCGGCACGTTACCGATACCGAACAGCATGACGATAGGCACCAGATAGACGAACGCGGGTGTGGTCTGCATGGCATCGAGCAGCGGTCGGATAAACTTCGCGGCTCGTTCGCTACGTGCTAGCCAGATCCCCATGGGGAGCCCGATGAGCACGCAGAAGAACAGCGCGGTCAGCACCAGCGCTAACGTAATCATGGCCTGTGACCAGGCACCAATCGCGCCAATCGCAATCAGCGACAGTAGGGTTGCTACGCCCATGCCGAGGCTGGACATCTGCCAGGCAATCAACGAAAACACCAGAATGGCAATCGGCGCAGGCATTCCCAGCAGAAACTGCTGGAAGCCGCCCAGAATAAAATCGACCGGCACGCGAATGCCCTGGAAGATCGGTCTGAAGTGCAGCACAACCCAGTCGATACCGTGGGTGACCCAACTGTCCAGCGGAATCAGCGTGTCTTTAAACGGATCGAGCAGGTTGAAATGCTCGGGTGTCGCAGGAGCCGCGCTGTTTAGCCAGTCACTGCCGGATTGCGCAGCCTGATGTGCGGCATCGGTAGAACCATCGGGAGCCGGAGCACTGCTCCAAGCATCGCTGCCGTTAGCCGGTGCATCTTGAGCAGGCGCGGCGGTAGACCAAGGATCGCTTTGCGATGCGCTGTCAGGCGTTGAACCGTGCTGTGCCGATGTAGCACTATCTGCAGCGTGATCGGCAGGTGGGTTCTGTGTGCTGGTTGCCCACGGATCGCTTTGCGCGGCGCTATTACCCTGCTCAGGCGTTGCATTTTGGTCGGCAGGTTGATTTTGTGCCGTGGTGTTGTCCCACGGATTCGGTGTTGATTTACTCATTGGTCACTCCTTCCTTATCCAGTGCCTGAAGCAACATTCCTTTGGAAATGATGCCAATGTACTCATTGTTCTCGCCGACAACAGGAACGGCACAGGGAGCCTGTGCGACCTGAGAAATCAGCTCGTTGAGTGACATATCTGCGGGCACGGGAGCAGGTTCGGGCAGTAACGCCTGTTCCAGCGGCTGCTGTTCTTTCAGCGCCTGCTTCAGTGAATCAATAGACACGATGCCAATGAAGCGTTTCCCACCTTCCAGTACGTAGCCGTAATCACGGTCTTCGTCCTGAAGGATTTTCAGCGCGGAACGCGGTCCTACGCCGGGGGTTTTACGGATTAAGGTAACTGGGCGACGACGGGCGATATCTTTGGCGCTAAACACGTGGCTGATATCGACACCGCGGAAAAAGGTGCGCACATAGTCATTGGCTGGATTATTCAGGATCTCATCGGGCGTACCGACCTGAATTACTTCACCGCCGTGCATGATGGCAATCCGGTCACCGATGCGCATCGCTTCATCCAGATCGTGCGAGATAAAGACGATAGTGCGTTGATGACGGGACTGGAGTTTGACTAACTCATCCTGCATTTCAGTACGGATCAGCGGATCGAGCGCAGAGAATGCCTCATCCATCAACAGGATATCGGGGTCATTCGCTAACGCACGGGCCAGACCGACACGCTGGCGCATCCCGCCAGACAGCTCATCTGGGTAAGACGCCGCGTAGGCTTCAAGCCCAACCTGCTGCAACGCATCCAGCGCTTTTTGCTCACGCTCCGCTTTCGGCACGCCAGCCAGTTCCATACCAAAGGCGGTATTGTTGAGGATATTCAGATGCGGCATGAGCGCAAAGGATTGGAACACCATACTGATCTTCTTGCGGCGCACGTCGCGCAGCGCGGTATCAGATATCCTGGAGATATCCTCACCGTCGATCAGCACCTGACCCCGAGTGGGTTCGATCAGACGATTGAGAAGGCGTACCATGGTTGATTTGCCGGAACCGGATAATCCCATGATGACAAATATCTCGCCTTCTTCAATGGCCAGACTGGCATCTTTTACCCCGACAGTAAGCCCTGTTTTTTCAAATACCTGATCTTTACTCAGGCCTTTATCAATCAGTTTAAATGCTCTGTCTGGGTGCTCGCCAAATATCTTATAAAGATTCTTTACTTCAAGTTTAATTGCCATGAAATTATTGTTTTCCTGTGTCGTTTATAATTCTATAACCTAACCCTGATAATGATTAAACATAATCTACCCTATCATACTCAGATTCTGAGACAACCCTTTATTGCCCCAGCGTCGCCTCTCGCTAGGCGAATATTAGCCAGAGCGACAACGCGATTATTGCTATGTTATCTTCATGATTTATGTGATCTTTGTGATTTTTCTCTTGAAGGGTAATTCTTTTTATAACAGTACGTTACCTGCTGGTTTTTACATATTGAATTTGCGGATGATATAACCTTTTCTGATTGTGGATAAATCGCTATTTATAGTGAATTCCACTAGTCGAATAATATGATAAATAAATCACGTTTTTGGGCTTATAGACACTCGAATAGGCCGACGCAGGTACATTTTTTACTTATGATATCTGTCGGTATTTTATACAGTATAGCAAAGATATAATGGGTTAAATGATTGTGTTAATTCCCACCAATAAATGAGAGTGTTCTGAATAATATATTCTTCATTTTTGCAGCGTAATAAAGTCGAGATGCTGGACCAATTTGGTGAGATGCTTCGTGCGTTATCGTGCATGTGCATTTTGCCGATCGCGATCGCGTTATCCAGATAAAATATAGGGTTATGATGGTTAAATATCATCCATAACGACTATCGCAAGAGGCCATCGTGTTAGATCACCTGAGCATACCAGTACGGAATATTGCCCGTAGCCGACAATTCTATGCAGCGGCGCTTGAACCATTGGGTTATACACTGATTAAGGACATGTCGTTTGCCGTCAGTTTTGCGGTGACGGAAGGATATGGGCAGTCAAGCGATCCCGGTGGCGAATTCTGGATTTATCAGTCAAAGGGTGAGCCTTGCCCGGCGGTGCACTTTGCTTTCAGCGCCGCCTCGCGAGAGCGTGTGGATGCTTTTTTTGCTGCCGCTATTGCGGTGGGTGGCATAGATAATGGGCAGCCGGGGCTGCGTCCGAATTATCATCAGGATTATTACGCCGCATTCGTGCGCGACCCGGATGGATACAATATTGAAGCGGTGTATCACCGCCAGCCTTGAACGTCGAATTATGTGGACGTGGTGATAGGGGGGAATCCCCCTTTGTCACTCGCTCATCACGCTGACGTGGGCGGCGACAATACGCCAGCCTTCGGTCATTTTAACCCAGGTCTGCATTTGGCGGCCAATCTTCGTGCTGCCTGTGCGGGTAAACTCGGTGCTGGCGACGGCCATATCATGACCGTAGGTGGTGATGACCGTATTACGCAGGGTTCTGTCCAAACCGGCAGAGGGACGAGCGAGGCGAAAGGCGCGGATTTCCTCGATTCCGTACAGATTTTCTCCCGCACCGTAGCGCACCGTTTTTTCATCGTGCCAGAACAGCTCATCCAGCACCGCAATGTCATTACCGGTTAAGGCTTCTTCGTAGCGATAAAACGCGGCAGTCACATCGGCCAGCACATCCGCTTGGTTGATATCGTCAGGCAACATATTTTCTTTCCTCTACTGTGTAGATTATTTCTTGTTGTTCTAGCGCCCACGCCGTCCGCAGACAAAGATCCTCGCGCCACGGTGCGGCAATAATCTGAATACCGATCGGCAAGCCGCTGGCGGTTGCCACTGGCACCGTCACGACGGGCAGCCCGACGAAAGAGATTGGCTGTGTCAGCATGCCCATGCTGGCGCGGACAGGTAAATCGGTATCATTAATTCGCATGGTTTCCTGCCCAATAAGCGTGGCGGAGCAGGGCGTCGCGGGGGCAATCAGCAGGTCGGTGTGTTCAAACAACGCCAACGTCTGTTGACGAAAATAATTACGGAAGCGCTGGGCTTGCACATACCAGGCGGCGGGGATCATCGCGCCAGCAAGCAGCCGCTCGCGTGACAGTGGCTCGAAACGCTCAGGCTGAGTACGTAAGTCGGGCAAATACTGGTTCCCGCCTTCGCTGGCCGACAGAATGAAGGCGGCGCTGCGTGCCAGCGCGGCATCGGTTAACGTCAGGCTGTCCTGTGCGCCCAGCGCCTGCGCGATCTGGCAGACGGCGGCTTTTGCCTCCTCGCTACTCCATGTGGAAAAGTAGCCATCGAGCACCGCATAGCGTAGCCCGTCGCTGCCTGCTTCCAGCTGTTTGGTGGTATGCTGCGTTTCCCGCTTCGCCTGAAAACGATCGTGATCATCGCGACCTTGTAGTGCGTCGAACACTAATGCCAGATCGTCTGCGCTACGTGCGAACGGGCCGATGTGGTCGAGGCTGGCGACAAACGGGTGGCTACCGTGACGTGATAAACGGCCAAACGTCGGCTTCAGCCCGAAAATGCCGCATAGCGACGACGGCACGCGGATCGAGCCATTGGTGTCGCTGCCCAGCGTGAAGTTAACCAACCCTGCGGCGACAACTGCCGCCGATCCCCCCGACGAGCCTCCGGCAATACGCTGTGTGTCGAGCGGGTTACGCGTGGGGCCGTAATGGCTGTTCTCGGTGGTAAAGCCGTAGGCATAGGCGTCCATATTCAACATGCCTGACAGCAGCGCGCCCTGACTGGCAAGTTGACGGATGGCAAAAGCATCCTGCACGGCGGGTGGGCGTTGGCTGAGAAGCTCGGCACCTGCCAGCGTGGTTTCGCCACTGACATCAAACAGGTTCTTTACGGCATAAGGCACACCGGCCAGCGCGGGTAAGGTTTCCCCGCGTTGACGGCATGCGTCGATACGCTCTGCTTCCGCCAACATGCGTTCGCCGGTGACATGGGTATAAGCATTAATTGTAGGATTGGTTTGCTCAATCGCGGCTAGTGCCTGCTGTGCAAGCTCTTTGGCGGAGAAAGTTCCAGCCTGCAAGCCTTGCTGAATCTGCCGGATAGATAACGGTGAGGACGCACGCTTGGCGTATAAACTCATAGCGTATAAACCCCAGCAATTTCCTGATGCTCATCAAGAGGAAAATCCATCAGCGGCTGCGCCATGGCGTGGATGCGGCTGAATTGCACCAGCAGTTCCTGACGTCGTTCCTGGCTGAGTTGCAGAGATAGCAGCGTTTCCATCTGTTGCAGATACACTGTCAGTGCGTCTTGTTCGATCATCGTCATTCTGTTTTCTCCCGGTTAAGTAGAACTAAAAGCCTGCCGCGCTGCCGTTGCTGCGTGGATCGAAAGCGCCTTCCAGCATGCCGTTGGTGTGGCGCACGATGGCACCCGCATGGCCGACGGTTTCGCTAAAGCTGCTCAACAGCTCGACGTCGTGCCCTAGCTGACGCAGCGCATCTACGGTCGCGGGTTTAAAGCGATCTTCGATCTTCAGCGTGTCGGAGGATTGTCCCCAGGTGCGACCCAGCAACCAGCGTGGAGCGGTAATCGCCTGTTGCAGCGGCAGCCCTTGCTGGACATGACGGATAAAGATGGCCGCCTGCGTCTGCGGTTGTCCATCTCCACCCATCGAGCCGTAGACCATCGTCCGTCCGTCGGATAAACGTGCGGCGGCAGGGTTTAAGGTATGAAAAGGCTGTTTGCCCGGCTCTAACACCTGCAGATGTGCTGGATCGAGGCTGAATGAGGCACCGCGGTTCTGCCAGAGCACGCCTGTTCCCGGCAGCACAACACCGCTGCCGAATTCGTGGTAAATGCTTTGAATGAAAGAGACGCACAGGCCGCTGCTGTCGCATACGCCCATCCAGACGGTGTCGCCGGGGCCTTTGCCTTCTCCCCACGATGCGGCTTTTCGCGTATCGACCTGTCTCGCCAGTGCACCAAGCGCATCGTTTTCCAGCAGCGCCTGAACATTTTGCGTCATTAGTTTGGGATCGGTAATGAAGCGATCACGCAGGCCAAACGCCAGCTTGGTCGATTCGACAATACGATGGATCGTCTGGCTATCGCTCAGATCTTCCATTTCTAAATGATCGGTCAGGCCGAGGATCGCGAGGGACACCAGACCCTGCGTCGGTGGCGCGAGATTATAAATATCGCCTTTACTGTGTTTCAGCACCAGCGGTGTTGTTCGCTTGGCGCGGTAGTTCGCCAGATCGTCGGCCGTCAGCGGCATCCCGATCTGTGTCATCTGTGCTGAAAGGCGGGCGGCGACGGAGCCGCGATAAAAGCTGTCCAGCCCTTCAATGCTCAGCGCCGTTAAGGTATCGGCTAAGTCGGGCTGCGTGAAACGGCTACCCGCGCGCGGGATATTTCCCTGCGGCATAAAAAGTTGGCTAAAGGCCGGAAAATCGCTCAGTTCGTGATAGCGCTGGGTGAGCGCATCTTCCTGCGATTGTGTGACGGGAATGCCGTCCGCCGCATAGCGAATCGCGTCAGACAGCAAGCGAGCGAGCGGTAGCGGTTCTCCTCCCAGTTCTTGAGAGAATGCCAACGCTTCCTGCCAGCCGCCGACAGTACCCGCGACCGTCAGCGCCGCTTTCGGGCCTCGATGCGGAATACGGCTCTCACCCCGATACCACTCGCGGCAGGCCAGCGACCCCGCAGCGCCGCTGGCATCAATGGCGACAGGTTCGCCGCGTGGCGGCACAATTAGCCAGAAGCCGTCACCGCCGATCCCGTTCATATGTGGGTACACCACGGCAATGGTTGCTGCCGCCGCGACCATGGCTTCAATGGCGTTGCCGCCTTCGCGCAGAACAGCCAAGGCGCTGGCGCTGGCTAAATGATGAGGTGCCACCGCCATGCCTAGCGGGGCGGTATTACTTTGCATCATTTCGATATTCCTTTTTATGTAGGGTGATGAGTTCTATTAACCCTAGCTATAAGCAAATGGCGTTCCAGTTTTTCGGTGTAGTGGAAAGTCGGTATACGGTGCCAAAAGGTGTATCTGTATCATCCTGACAATCCTGTGCTATGTTCTGCGCAATGAAACAAACGTTACAGCACGCGTAATGGACGAGAGACGATGATGCAAATAGATGAACGATTACGGGATCGCTATAGCGAGCTTTCGCCGCAGGAACAGCGCGTCGCGGATTTCATCTTCGATCACTTTGACGATCTGATCAGCTACAACAGCGCCGAGCTGGCGCGGCTGAGCGGCGCCTCCAAAGCGACCGTCAGCCGCTTGTTCAAGCGGTTGGGCTACCCCAGCTACCGTGACATGCGCGATGAACTGAGAACGTTGCGCCAGAGCGGGATGCCGCTGGCGGATAACCGTGATGCGGTGCAGGGGAATACGCTGCTGGCGCGGCATTACAAACAGGAAATGGCGAACCTGACGCAGTGGATAAATCAGATTGATCCCGTACAGTTTGGTGCCGTGATTCAGGCGCTGATGCAGGCGCAGCGCCTGTGTCTGATTGGGCTACGCAACAGCTATCCGGTCGCGCTGCACCTGCGGCAACAACTGCTTCAGATTCGTCAACAGGTCACGCTGCTGACGCAGCCGGGGCAGACGCTATCCGAAGAGCTGGTCGATCTCACCGCGCAGGATGTTGTGATTGTGGTGGCCTTTCGCCGCCGTCCACGCCTGATTCAACCGCTGCTAGCACAACTGCAAAAACGCGGTGTGCCCGTGCTACTGCTCTGCGAACCGCAGGTGAGTGCGCTGATGCCATTGGCAACCTGGTCGCTGTGCGTTCCGCTGGACAGCGTATCGGCGTTTGACAGCTATTCGTCCGCCATGAGTCTGGTGAATGTGATCAGCAATGCGTTATTGCATGAAATGCTGCGTGATGGACGCCAGCGCATCCATCAGATCGCGGATCTTTATGGTGAACTGGATGAGCTTGAACAACGCTAATGGTGCGTTAGTGTGGTGCTGTTGCACCGAAATGATGCGTTAAAGTGAACGTTATCGGCTCCTGATGCGTTTATCTGTCATGTAATCATGTGGATTGTTTCGTGCGTGATAGCACTGGATTATTTTTGTGACGCAGCGCCACGCCCGACATAGGGCAGCTCAAACGCCGCTTGCCCTATGAACCCAGGCTTTTTTCGCGGAATTGCGCCGCTTCGCGGCGTCCCTGCCGCTCATCCTGCGGTCATGCTCACCTCAGCGTAATTTTTTACGCGAATAAGTCATAAAAAACAAAAGACTCGGGCGTGGTGCATGAGTTGCATAAATTATCTTTCTGCAATCACGCCCGAAATATTCCGCCAATACTTCATATGCATATCCCACTGCCATATTTCATCACAATTTTCTGACCTTCTACATTGTTCCTCATCGCCAAGAATACGAATGGAATCTGGCACATTCCTTGCTTAGTATCTGTAACGATAGTTTCAGTATTTGTTTTTAAAGAATCTTTCGTTTCAATTACACTAACCGGGGGCAGAGACGATGTTGATCAATAAACTGGGCATCAAAAAAGGGTTACTGGCGGTGATGGGTGCGGCAATGTTACTGGTTCAGGCCGGTAGCGTGATGGCCGATCAGTTGCAGGATATCGAGAAGCGCGGTGTGCTGCGTGTCGCAGTACCGCAAGATTTCCCACCGTTTGGATCGGTCGGCACCGATCTGCAACCGCAGGGCTATGACATCGATATCGCCCGCTATCTGGCGAAAGAGATGAAACTAACGTTGCAGCTGGTTCCGGTAACCAGCGCCAACCGCGTGCCGTATCTGCAAACCAACAAGGTCGATCTGGTGATCTCCAGCTTGGGCAAAAATGCCGAGCGTGAAAAAGTGATCGATTTCAGTCGCGCCTATGCGCCGTTCTTTTTAGGTGTATTCGGACCGAAAGACAGCGCGTTAGCCTCGTCAGAAGCGCTGGAAGGGAAGAGTATCGGCGTCACACGCGGTGCGGTAGAAGATATGGTTCTGACGGAAACGGCACCGAAGGCCGCACAGATTAAGCGCTACGAAGATAACAACACCACGCTGTCGGCGTATTTGTCAGGACAGGTGGAATTTGTCGCCACGGGCAATCTGGTTGTCGCCGCCATCGCTGAGCAGAACCCGACAAAAGCGCCTGTCGCGAAGTTTATGCTGAAGGATTCGCCGTGCTACATCGGGCTGAGGAAAGACGAGCCTGCACTGAAAGCGAAAGTCGATGCGCTGATCGAACAGGCGTTGAAAGACGAGACGCTCAATAGCCTGTCGGAAAAATGGCTGAAAGCGCCGTTGCCAGCCAGCATCAAAGCGTAACGGGAGCGCGCCATGACCTATCAGCTTAATTTTTCCGCGCTGTTGCCGTTCTGGCCTGAGTTGCTGGCGGGGCTGTGGGTCACCATTGAGCTGACAGTAATGGCAACCCTCGGCGGCATCGCCATCGGTATCTGTGGTGCGGCTTTGCGTAGCGGCAAGCCGACCCTGCTGAGTCGGCTATGGGGGATCTACGTCGAGCTGATCCGCAATACGCCGTTTGTGGTTCAGCTGTTCTTTATCGTCTTCGGCTTGCCGAGTCTGGGTTGGAAGCTGACGGCCGGGGAGGCTGCGCTGTTAGCGATGTTGATTAATCTTGGTGCGTATAGCACTGAGATTATCCGCGCGGGGATTCAGGTGACGCCAAAGGGTCAGTGGGAAGCCGCTCGCGTGCTGGGACTGACGCGGATGCAGACTTTTCTTCGCGTGATTTTGCCACCCGCGCTTCAGCGGATTTATCCGGCGCTGGTCAGCCAATGCATCATCGTCATGCTGGGATCGTCGGTGGTGTCGCAGGTTTCCTACGAGGAACTGACCTTTGCCGCTAACCTGATTCAGTCCCGTACGTTTCTGAGCTTCGAAGTGTATCTGGCGACCACGCTGTGTTACCTCGTGCTATCGGTTCTGATGCGGCAACTCTTACTGCTGGCGGGTCGGCGTTTCTTAGGGAGTCAGCAATCATGACATTTACCGACTGGGATATTGTGCGCAACCTGCTGCTGGCGGCGCGTTGGACGTTGCTATTGTCGCTGACGGCCTTCATCGGCGGTGCGCTGGTGACGTTTCCGCTCATGCTGTTGCGGCTGACCAAGCGCAAATGGGCGACGCGCTTTGTCCATCTGTATTCCGAGTTATTTCAGGGCACGCCGCTGCTGATGCAGCTGTTTCTCGCGTTTTTCGGGCTGGCGTTGTTCGGTATTGATGTGAGCCCGTGGACGGCGGCGGCATTGGCGCTGACGCTATTTACCAGCGCTTTTCTGGTGGATATCTGGTGCGGCAGTGTGGAAGCGTTACCGAAAGGGCAGTGGGAAGCGTCGCGCTGTCTCGGGCTGGATTTCGGTCAGACGCTCTATCGGGTGATTGCACCGCAGGCGATGCGTATCGCTATCGCGCCTACCGTTGGGTTCTCTGTGCAGGTGATCAAAGGCACCGCGCTGGCGTCGATCATCGGATTTATCGAACTGACTAAAGCGGGAACCATGTTGAATAACGTGACCTATCAGCCGTTTAAAGTGTTCGGATTGGTGGCGCTGGGCTATTTCCTGATGTGCTATCCGCTCTCTTACTACAGCCGCTATCTGGAGAAGAAATTCAATGCCGCTCATCACCATTAATCAGGTTCAAAAATATTACGGTCAGAACCATGTCCTGAAAGGGGTGGATCTGGATATCGAAATGGGTGAGGTCATTTCGATCATCGGGCGTAGCGGCTCGGGTAAGAGCACGCTACTGCGCTGCATGAACGGTCTGGAAGGTTATCAGGACGGCAGCATCAAGTTGGGCGGGGTGACGGTCACCGACAGGGATTCGCAGGCGCGGGAGATCAGCCGTTCGATCGGGATGGTATTTCAGAACTTCAATCTGTTTCCGCACATGACGGCGCTGGAAAACGTGATGCTGGCACCGCGCCGCGTGCTGGGTAAAAGCGCAGCGGAGTGTCAGGCGTTAGGCGAACAGATGCTCAACAAAGTCGGGCTGGGCGAACGCCTTCATTATTATCCCGGCAATCTGTCGGGTGGTCAGCAGCAGCGAGTCGCTATTGCCCGTGCATTGGCGATGAATCCAAAAGTCCTGCTGTGTGACGAAATTACGTCAGCACTCGATCCTGAACTCGTCGGCGAAGTGTTGAAAGTGCTGGAACAGCTTGCCGCAGAAGGCATGACGCTGATTTTGGTCACGCATGAAATGAATTTTGCCCGTGAAGTGGGCGATCGCGTGGTGTTTATGCATCAGGGCACAGTCTGGGAGCAGGGCGACAGTAAAACGCTGTTTGCTAACCCGCAGACCCGCGAGTTGAAACAGTTTATCGCCTCGGTCCGAGGATTATCGGAAGCCTAATGACGCTTTTCGAGTGTGTAAGTCGAAACAAAAGTCTGGAGCAATAACCATGAGCAGCGAACTGTACGCGCAAATTAACCCCCCTCATCGCTTACTGATGGGGCCGGGGCCGATCAACGCCGATCCGCGCGTATTACGGGCAATGGCCAGCCAACTGGTTGGTCAGTATGACCCCGCGATGACCCATTATATGAATCAGGTCATGGAACTCTATCGCCAGCTTTTCCGCACGGAGAACCGCTGGACGATGCTGGTGGACGGCACCTCGCGTGCGGGCATCGAAGCGATTCTGCTGTCGGCGATCCGCCCCGGCGATAAGGTGCTGGTACCGGTGTTTGGTCGTTTTGGTCATTTGCTGTGTGAGATTGCCCGCCGCTGTCGTGCCGAGGTTCATACCATTGAAGTGCCGTGGGGTGAGGTGTTCTCGCCCGACCAGATCGAAGATGTGATCAAAACGGTGCGTCCGCGTCTGTTGCTGACGGTGCAGGGCGATACCTCGACCACTATGTTGCAGCCGCTGGAGGCGCTGGGCGAGATTTGCCGCCGCCACGGCGTGCTGTTCTATACCGATGCCACGGCGTCTTTCGGCGGTAACCCGCTGGAAACCGATAAATGGGGTTTGGATGCGGTCTCCGCTGGGTTACAGAAGTGCCTCGGAGGGCCGTCTGGTAGTTCGCCGATCACGTTAAGCCCACAGATGGAAGCGGTGATCCGCCGCCGTAAATGCGTTGAGCAGGGGATCAGAACCGACGCACATCAGGACGGCGACGACGAGATGATCTATTCCAACTATTTCGATCTGGGCATGGTGATGGATTACTGGGGGCCGGAGCGCCTGAATCACCATACCGAAGCGACAAGCATGTTGTTTGCTGCACGCGAGTGCGCGCGGGTGATCCTCGAAGAAGGGCTGGATCGCAGCATTGTCCGCCATGCACTACATGGTAATGCGCTGGTGGCAGGGGTTCAGGGGATGGGGCTGGAAACCTTTGGCGATCTCAGCCACAAAATGAATAACGTACTGGGCGTGGTGATTCCTGACGGCGTTCACGGCGAGCAGGTTCGTAAGCTGCTGTTGGAAGACTTTGCTATTGAGATCGGCACTTCGTTTGGCCCGCTTCAGGGCAAAATCTGGCGTATTGGCACCATGGGTTACAACGCACGCAAAGACTGCGTGATGCAAACGTTAACTGCACTGGAGGCGGTGCTGAACCGTCTTGGCTTCCGCACCGTGCAGGGCGAGGCTATGCAGGCCGCCTGGAACAGCTATGCGGCGAACGAGGAGCGTGCATGAGTGAACCTCTACTGTCGTCGCCTGCTGCACAGGCTGCCGCTGAACTGATTATGTCGCGCTGCGATGTGCTGGCTGAAATTAGCGAAACGCCCGGTCAACTAACTCGCGTCTACCTATCGCTGGAACACCTGCGTGCCAATAGGCAGGTGGGGGAGTGGATGCGCGAAGTCGGAATGAACGTCTGGCAGGACAGCGTGGGCAATATTTGTGGTCGTTATGACGGGCTGACGCCGGATGCACCGGCGCTGCTGCTGGGTTCGCATCTGGACACGGTGCGCAATGCTGGGCGTTACGACGGCATGCTGGGCGTATTAACGGCGATTGAAGTGGTACGCACGTTTCATCAGCAGGGAATCCGGTTGCCCGTGGCGCTGGAAATCGTCGGCTTCGGCGATGAGGAAGGTACGCGTTTTGGCATTACCCTACTGGGAAGCCGAGGTTTGACGGGCACCTGGCCGGAAAACTGGCTGGAATGTCAGGATGCAGAAGGCACCAGCGTGGCGCAGGCATTGACCATTGCAGGGCTGGATCCGTTACAGGTGGCACAGGCTGCGCGCCCGGTCAGTGATATCGTCGCCTATCTGGAATTGCATATCGAACAGGGGCCGTGTCTGGAACAGCAGGATCTGGCGCTAGGCGTGGTTACAGCGATCAACGGGGCGCGGCGGCTCAACTGCACATTCCTCGGTTTGGCGGGGCACGCAGGAACGGTGCCGATGACGCAGCGACAGGATGCGCTGGTGGCGGCCGCTGACTGGATGGCACAGGCAGAACGGGTGACGCGGGAAAGCGATCCTCATTTGGTCGCTACGTTTGGCACGCTGCAATGCTTACCGGGTGCGGCAAACGTGATCCCCGGTGAAGTGAAGATGACGCTGGATATTCGCGGGCCGGAGGATGCGCCGCTGGATGCGTTGCTACAAAAACTCCTGACGCTAGCACAGGCTATCGCGCACCAGCGCGGCTGCCAGTTCAGCGCCGAAGAGTATTATCGTATTGCAGCAACCCGCTGCGATCCCGCGTTGCAGTCGGCATTAAACGAGGCGGTGGCGCAGGTACAGGGGAAAACGCTGATGCTGCCGAGCGGTGCGGGGCATGATGCCATCGCGATTGCCGAGCGCTGGCCGGTGGCGATGCTTTTTGTCCGCTGTCGCGGCGGTATCAGCCATCATCCCGACGAATCGGTTATCACGGCGGATGTGGCGCTGGCACTACAGGCGCTCTATCAGATGGTGTTTCATCACGCATCAGCACGGTAACGCCCACCGCAACTATCACCTCACCGACGACGGCGGCAGTTGTTACAGCGTAAACCGATCTGCATCACGCCACGCGGGGAAGGATTCCCGGTAGCTCTGCAGTGCTTCCAGCGACAGTTCGGCGTCCAGTTGGGCAGGCTGGTTGGGGGCGGCAGAGGCCAGAATTTCCCCTTGAGCGTTAATAATCAGGCTATCGCCACGGTAGCTGTGGCCGTTGCCGTCGGTGCCAACGCGGTTGCAGCCTGCAACGTAGGCCTGATTCTCAATGGCGCGCGCGGCCAGCAGTGTTTGCCAGTGCGCTGCACGCGGTGCAGGCCAGTTGGCGACATACAGTGCCAGATCGTAATCCTGTCGATTGCGCGACCATACTGGGAAACGTAGGTCGTAGCAGATCATCGGGCAGATGCGCCAGCCGCGCCACTCAAGGGTGACTCGCTCCGTTCCTGCCTGATAGTGGTGGTGTTCATCCGCCATGCGGAACAGGTGGCGTTTATCGTAGTGATACACGTGGCCGTGCGGATCGACCAGCAGGAAACGGTTCACTGCACCTTTCGGCGTGTTCACCGCGACGCTACCGCCGATCAGCGCGTTGGTCTTTTGCGCCCACTGGTGTAACCACGCCTCGACGACCGACTGATCCAAACTACCTTTGGCCGCTTCCATCGCAAAGCCGGTGGTGAACATCTCCGGTAACACAATGACATCACGCTCGTTCATCTCCGCCAATAACGTATCGAAGTGGCGTAGATTCGCTTCCCCATCACGCCAGACGAGTGGCTGTTGCAGCAATGAAATCTTTAAAGTTGACATAAACGCTCCGCCGCGGCATCCAACGTTGCTTCCTGTTTAGCAAAGCATAGTCGAATCAACGTATGTGGGAACGGATCGGCGCAAAAGACGGAGAGCGGGATAGCGGCGACACCAACGTGCTCAGTCAGCCAGCGGCAGAAGCTGACATCGTCCAGATCGGAAATCGCCCGATAGTCCGCCAGCAGGAAGTAGGTACCTTCGCAGGGCAGAATCTCGAAACGGCTGCCTGCCAGCGCATTGATGAAGCGATCGCGGCGTGCGCGGTAAAAATCGGGCAGTTCGCGCCAGTGTTGCGGTTGTTCGCGCAGCATATCGGCGATAGCGAACTGAGCGGGCGTGTTCACGGAGAACGTCAGATATTGGTGAACCTTACGGACCTCCGCGCTCAATGCCGCTGGTGCGACGCAGTAGCCGACTTTCCAACCGGTCATGTGGAAGGTTTTGCCAAACGAGGAAACGGCGATAGCGCGTTGACGCAGCGACGGGTGTGCCAGCACGCTGGCGTGCCCTTCATTATCAAAGCAGATATGCTCGTAGACTTCATCACTCAATACGAAAATATTGCGCGCGGCAATCGCCTGCCATAGCTGCTCAAAATCGGTTTTCTGCCAGACGGTGGCGGACGGATTGTGCGGCGTGTTCAGAATCACCAACCGAGTGCGATCGCTCAGCAAGTCGGTAAAAGATGACCAATCCACGCGAAATGCGGGTGGCTGCAAGGCGATGCGTTTGAGTACGCCGCCAGCCAACGTAACGGCAGGCGCGTAGCTGTCATAGCTGGGATCGAAACAAATCACTTCGTCGCCGGGGCGTACCAGTGCGGCAATAGCGGCAAACAGCGCTTCGGTTGCACCCGCCGTGACGGTGACTTCACTATCCGCATCCGGTCGCCAGCCGTACAGTGCTTCCGTTTTCTCGGCAATGGCCTGACGCAGTGGCGAGACGCCGGTCATCGGCGCGTATTGGTTGGCGCCCTGACTGACGTGATACGCCAGCCGCTGCTGTAAATAATCCGGGCCGTCAAAATCAGGGAAACCTTGTGATAGATTGATGGCCTGATGCTGTTGGGCCAGTGCGCTCATCTGGGTAAAAATGGTGGTGCCCAGCGAAGGCAGTTTACTGTCGGGGATCAGAGCGGCGCTCATAGCGGATAGGACTCCTGCAAGCCTGTATTGCTTGGTAATATAACATGCTGTTAGTATTTGGCAATCAAGACGCTTGGACGTTTAAATGGCTAAATGCCTTTGCGTGCTAAGACATAATGAAAAGATCTAAACCTTGCAACTGTATGCTTTGAAACAGAAAGACCAAAAACGGGAAGCCTCATGACTGAACATCAACAATTGACGGCGCTGCTTGCGGCCTGCCACTGGATCGGCGAGAAAGGCTGGTGTCCGGCGACGGGCGGCAATATGTCCGTGCGCCTGGATGACGCGCAGTGCCTGATTACCGAATCGGGTAAAGATAAAGGTAGTCTTCAGACAGAGGATTTCCTGCTGGTGGATATTGCCACTAACCATGTGCCCAGTGGCCGTACGCCGTCGGCGGAAACGGGGCTGCACACGCTGTTGTACCGCCGCGAGCCGACTATTGGCGCTGTGCTGCATACGCACTCGGTGAACGCGACGGTGCTGTCCCGGGTGGAGAAAGGCACTGAGCTGGTGTTGCACGGCTACGAAATGCAAAAGTCGCTTGCAGGGCAGACTACTCATTTGGATCGCGTGGCGATCCCGATTTTCGATAACGATCAGGATATTCCAGCGCTAGCGCAGCGAGTAACGGAGTTCGCTAGCCACACGCCGCTACGCTACGGTTTTCTGGTGCGCGGCCACGGTCTTTACTGCTGGGGGGCGACGGTGAAAGAAGCGCGTCGTCATCTAGAAGGGTTAGAGTTCTTGTTCCAGTGTGAATTGCAGCGTCGACTGCTGGAGGCGAAAGCATGATTAAGGCGATAGTCACTGATATTGAAGGCACCACCAGCGACATCCGTTTTGTTCACAGCGTGCTGTTTCCTTATGCTCGCGAGCGACTGGCCGATACGGTGCGACAGCACGACAGCGATCCTGAGATCGCACAGGTGCTGAACGCGCTGCGTCAGGAGTTAGCTCAGCCTGATGCAGATAGCGATACACTGATTGCCGCGCTGAATCAGTTTATGGATGAAGACCGTAAATCCACGTCGCTGAAGTTGCTGCAGGGCATTATCTGGCGTGCGGGCTACCGTAACGGCGATTTTCAGGGGCATCTGTATCCTGAAGTAGCGGCACAGCTCGCCGCGTGGCAGCAGCAAGGCCTGCACCTGTATGTTTACTCATCGGGTTCGGTGGAAGCGCAGCGGTTGCTGTTTGGTTACAGCAACGCGGGCGATCTGCGCCCGCTGTTCAGCGACTATTTTGATACCCGCGTCGGCGCGAAGCGGGAGACTGATTCTTATCGCACGATTGCACAAGCCATCGGGTTGCCTGCTGAGCAACTGTTGTTCCTATCGGACATTCGTCAGGAGCTGGATGCCGCGCAGGAAGCCGGTTGGCACACCTGTCAGCTTATTCGTGATGACGCGGATAGCGTAAGCCGTCACCGTCAGGCGGCTCGTTTTGACCAGATCGACTTACCGGAGTACGCCCAATGAGTGGATTAACCATTTTTAGCGACAGTGATGCAAGCCAGCCGATTTGGCAAAGCCAGGATGCCGATGCGATTCAGAAACAGCTGAATGATATCGGTGTCCGTTTTGAGCGCTGGGAAGCCAGTCAAAAACTGAGCGACGCGCCGTCCTCCGAGGAAGTGCTGGCGGTATATCAGCATGAAATCGATAAGCTGGTGGCAGAAAAAGGCTATCAGAGCTGGGATGTGATCAGCATGCGTTCGGACAATCCGCAGCGTGCGGAGCTGCGCACCAAGTTTTTATCCGAGCATGTCCATCACGAAGATGAAGTGCGCTTTTTCGTGGAAGGCGCGGGACTATTCTGCCTGCATCTGAACGGCAAGATTTACCAGATTCTGTGTGAGAAGAACGATTTGTTGTCTGTACCGGCAGGTACGGCACACTGGTTTGATATGGGGCCAGAGCCGCATTTCACTGCCATCCGCCTGTTCGATAACCCGGAAGGCTGGATCGCGCATTTTACCGGCGACAAGATTGCTGATGCGTATCCGAAGTTGGAGCGTTAGTGCTCTAGACTGTTGTAAACGAATGCTCTGTGAATGAACGAGTATGTTTCGTGCGTTTCGACATTTGCCGCTCTATGTTGCATGTTACGAAGCGCCCGACCCAGGGCGGCTCAATCGCCGTCGCCCTGGGAACTCTGGCTTTCGCCGCGTCCGTGCGGCTCATCCAGAAGCCCATCATCTCCTCTGCCCTGTTTTACTCACAGAGTAGTTACGCCGAGAAGAGTTGCATGACTGAAATTTATTTCTCTATTTCAACGCCGCCTGGAATATCCCTTCTTTGACGTCCTGTGGGGTGATTACGCCGGTGTCGAGTACCCAGCCGCTGATTAATGCGGCGGGGGTGACGTCAAACGCTGGGTTGTAGACTGACGCATTCTGCGGTGCCCACTGGCAGTGGCCGAAGCTGCCGGAAACGCCAGTGACTTCGGCTGCGGCACGCTGTTCGATAGGAATTGCCCGACCGTCTGGACACGCCGGATCGTGCGTGGTGTGCGGTGCCGCGACGTAAAATGGAATTTGGTGATAGTGCGCTAGCACGGCGAGGCTGTAGGTGCCGATCTTATTGGCGACATCGCCGTTGGCGGCAATGCGGTCTGCGCCGACCCAAATCGCATCGACCTGACCCTGCGCCATCAGGCTGGCAGCCATCGAATCACAGATTAGCTGATAAGGAATGCCGAGTTCACCCAGTTCCCAGGCTGTGAGGCGTCCGCCCTGTAATAGCGGGCGGGTTTCATCGACCCACACCTGCGCCACTTTCCCCTGCTGATGTGCACGCAGCAGCACGCCGATAGCAGTGCCGATTCCCGCCGTTGCCAGCCCGCCGGTGTTGCAGTGGGTCAGCAAGCGACTGTTGGATTTCACCAGCGCTGCGCCGTGATCGGCAATGCGTTCACACAGGGTGCGATCTTCTTCTACCAGACGCAGCGCTTCCTGCACCAGCGCATCGACAAACTGCGGCTGTGCCAGCGCTAGCTTCATGCGATCCAAATTGTTCATCAGATTAACGGCGGTAGGACGCGATGCCCGTAGCGTCTCCAGCGCTTGCGCCAGTTCAGTCTGCGATAAGCCTCTCTCCGCTAGCAGCGCGAGCAGCAGGCTGGCAGACAGGCCAATGAGCGGCGCGCCGCGTACCCGTAGCGTCTGGATATGCTCAACCAGTGACGCGACATCCGGGCAAGGGCTCCATCTTTTTTCTTGCGGTAACGCCTGCTGGTCGAGGATCCACAGTTGGTTATCTACGATTTTCAGGCTGGTTGTGTTAAGTGTCTGCATAGGTCGTTAAATCCATGTTGCATCGATATTCGTATTCTGCCAAGATGCCTGATAGATGTATAGACGTCCGAACGTTTTTATGTCCGTATCTTGAATTTAAGAATAGCGAGGAGTTGGAATGTCACTTTACCGCACTTTTACGGCGGATGACGCTGTTGAATATGCCCGCCAGTACGGCGGTGTCAGTCAGCCGCAAACGCTGGTAGCCGCAGAAGAGATCGGCGATGGCAATCTGAATCTGGTATTTAAAATTAAAGATGAAGCGGGCATCAGCCGGGTGATTGTTAAACAGGCGCTGCCCTACGTACGCTGTGTCGGGGAATCCTGGCCGCTGACGCTCGACCGCGCCCGTATTGAGGCCGAAACGTTACTGACGCACGCGCGTTTTTGTCCGCAACATACCGTGACCGTGCTATATCACGATCCCGAACTGGCGGTGATGGTGCAGGAAGATCTCTCCGATCATCGCATCTGGCGCAGCGAGTTGATCAAGGGAGTGGATTATCCTCAGGCGGCGGCGCAGTTAGGGGAATATCTGGCACAAACGTTATTCCATACTTCTGATTTCTATCAGCATCCGCATGAGAAGAAAGCGGCGGTGAGCCAGTTCACTAACCCTGAACTGTGTGAGATTACCGAAGATCTTTTCTTTACCGACCCTTATATCGATCACGAAAGAAATCAGTTTGATGCGGCGTTGACGCTGGATGTGCAGGCATTGCGTGACGATCGGGCGCTGAAGCTGGCGGTTGCTGGGCTTAAGCACCGCTTCCTAAGCAAAGCTGAAGCGCTGCTGCACGGGGATATCCACAGTGGATCGATCTTTGTGGCGGAAGGGCGCTTAAAGGCGATTGACGCTGAATTCGGTTTCTATGGGCCGGTTGGTTTTGACGTTGGCACTGCCATTGGCAACCTGCTGCTGAATTATTGTGGCCTGCCGGGGCTGTTAGCCCCGCGTGAAGCGGCGGCAGGGCGTGAACGGCGTCTGGAAGATATTCGTGCGCTTTGGCTGACCTTTTCTGCACGTTTCCTGGCACTGAGCGAAAGTGACAGCCGCGAGCCGACGTTGGCGGGATCGGGTTATGCCGCGCTGTTTTTACAGCAGGTTTGGCTGGATGCTATCGGATACTGTGGAACTGAACTGATTCGCCGCACGATTGGGCTGGCGCACGTTGCCGATCTTGATAGCATTCAGGAGACGGAAGCCCGTCTGGCGTGTCAGCGTCATGCGCTTTCGCTGGGCAGGACGTTGGTGCTGGCTGCTCCACATATTGCCGATGTGAATGCGCTATTGGCGCGTGTACGGCAGAGCGGTGCTTAATAATTAGTTAGCAATTCCATGATCCGCTCCCGTCAACGAACCGGATGGGAGCGGCAATCCTATGATGTTTTATCTCTATTTCTTCCCTTTATTCATCATGGCCTGTAAATCCGCAAAAGGATTATGCGTGGCAACCCCAACATCCTTCTGCGCATCTTCACCTGCAACGACGGTCGAACCGTACATATCTGCATCGGTGTATTTCGAATGCTCATTGTCGTGACAGTAGAGGCACAGCATTTCCCAGTTACTGCCGTCTTCCGGGTTATTGCCATGATCGTGATCGATGTGGTGAACGGTTAATTCACGCAGGTTGGAATAGACGAATTCGCGTGAACAACGACCACACACCCACGGGAAAAGTTTGAGCGCTTTTTCGCGGTAGCCGCTTTCAAGTCTGGCGTAGTTCTTGGGGATGTAAGCCATGTGTAGGGTTTCATTCAGAAGAAAAGATGGCATCGATTTTACAACTGATGAACGTGTAAAGGAAGGAACTGGAAGACTGTTAACCAACCTATTTGACGAATGAAAACGGGAGTAACGGAATAGAAGAGTAAAGCGTTTGCGCCAGGGATGGCGCAAGCCGAGCGCACAAGGATGTGTTTACAGCGTCTTTACGATCTATCCGTTACTACCGCTCCACTGCCTTTATCAGCAATTTTAGGCCGCCATATTGGCGGCCTGATTCTATTTATGCCGCTTCGGTTTTTCTTTCTGGTTGCGGTACGGACGCGGGATTGTTGGCGGCCAGCGCGTCGAACGCAAAGTCATCCACATTAATAGAACGTAAGCGGCTGGCTTCGGCTTTGGTCAGGATCCCCGCTTCTTCTGCGGTAATCTGACCTTCGATCAGCGCTTGCTCTGCCAGTTGATCCAATCGCATGAACGGCAGCGGTTTATCGCTGGCTTTCGACAGGCGTTGGTAAATCGGCTCGGCTGCGATGATATCCAGTAATGCCTCTTCCAGCAGCCCGACGGGGTTATGCTCACTGGCAACCAGATATTGGCCGCGTCCCAGACGACTACGCGTTTCCGATGGCGTTTGCAGAATCTTCGCGACCTCATGGTCGAGGCGGTCAGACGGCGCAGCGCAGCGCATGCCTAGTGGGAAGATAATGACGGTCAGCAACCCCGCCACGACACGATTCGGGAAATTGCGCAGCAGATCGTCCAACGCTTGCTCTGCCTGATGCAGACTATCCTGCACGCCCCAGTGCACCAGCGGTAGATCCGCTTTCTGGCGACCTTCATCCTCATAGCGTTTCAGCGTCGCAGAGGCTAAATAGAGCTGGCTGAGAATATCGCCTAAACGTGCCGAGATACGCTCACGACGCTTCAGGCTACCGCCCAGTACCGCCATCGATACATCAGACAGCAGTGCCAGATTCGCACTGAGGCGGTTGAGTTGTTGATAGTAGCGACGTGTTTTGTCGTTTACCGGCGCACGGCTTAGAAGACCGTGGGTCAGGCCGAGCCAGAAGCTACGTACCTTATTGCTGCCAACGTGGCCAATGTGCCCAACCAGTGCACGGTCAAAGCGCGATACATCGTTGTCCTGTGCGGCTGCCATTTCTTCCAGTACATAAGGATGACAGCGGATTGCACCTTGGCCGAAGATAATCATACTGCGTGTCAGGATGTTCGCTCCTTCCACGGTGATAGCAATTGGTGCGCCCTGATAGCTGCGCGCCAGAAAGTTGGACGGGCCGAGACAGATGCCTTTACCGCCAGCGATATCCATCGCATCCAGCACGCTGCGCTGACCACGGTGGGTACAGTGATATTTGACGATAGCGGAAAGCACCGCCGGCTTTTCACCCTGCATGATGCCGCTGGTAATCAGCGTTGCAGCGGCGTCCATCACGTAAGCATTACCCGCGATGCGTGCCAGCGGTTCTTCAATGCCTTCCATCTTACCGATGGAGATTTTGAACTGACGGCGGATGTGGGCATAAGCACCAATGCCGAGGGCAATCGACTTCAGCCCGCCGGTGGAATTGGACGGTAACGTAATGCCGCGCCCCACTGACAGGCACTCCATCAGCATGCGCCAGCCCTGACCTGCCATCTTCGCACCACCAATTATGTAATCCAGCGGAACAAAAATGTTCTCGCCCTGCGTCGGACCATTCTGGAACGGAACGTTCAGCGGGAAATGGCGGCGACCGATTTTAACACCGTCAGTATCCGTCGGAATTAACGCACAGGTAATCCCTACGTCATCCTCATCGCCTAACAGGTGATCGGGATCGTACAGCTTAAAGGCCAGCCCGAGCACGGTGGCGACCGGCGCGAGTGTGATATAGCGTTTATTCCAGGTCAGGCGCATACCTACGACCTGTTCCCCGTGCCAGTTGCCGTAGCAGACAATGCCGGTATCGGGAATTGAACCTGCATCAGATCCCGCTTCTGGGCTGGTCAGCGCAAAGCAGGGAACTTCCTGACCGCGTGCCAGACGTGGCAGGTAGTGATCTTTTTGCGCTTCCGTACCGTAGTGTTGCAGCAGTTCGCCGGGGCCGAGTGAGTTAGGAACACCGACGGTGATCGCTACAATGCTGGAGACGCCCGACAGTTTTTGCAGCACCTGCGCCTGTGCATAGGCAGAGAATTCCAGACCGCCGTATTGTTTTTTGATGATCATGGCGAAGAAGCGGTGTTCTTTTAAAAATGCCCACAGTTCCGGTGGAATATCGGCGCGTTCGTGGGTGATTTCAAAGTCGTTGGCCATTCGACAGGCTTCTTCAACCGGCCCGTCGATAAACGCCTGCTCTTCAGCCGTCAGCTGTGGGCGCGGGTAGTTATGTAATTTTTTCCAGTCCGGCGCGCCGCGAAACAGATCGCCTTCCCACCAGGTTGTTCCAGCATCGATCGCTTCTTTTTCCGTGTTCGACATCGGCGGCATGACCTTCTGGAACATGCGCAGCGCGGAAGCGGAAACCAGCTTTTGACGCAGGGCGGGAACCGTAATCGGAATCAGCAGAATTACGAGCGGAATCATCAGCCAGACGGGCCACAGTAGCATGGCGGACATGGCTGCGAAGTAGGCCAGTAGGATGGCGCTGCCGAGCAGCAGATTGAGCCGATGGTAAAACATCGCTCCGATGATAATCAGTAGGAGGAGGATACTGACAGCAACCATAACGTGTCTCCAGCATTGTGATCGAATTAAAGGTTTCTTCCCTCCACCGAGTATTGCGTGATAGTGGAAAGCGAGAACCGTTTCATCAGTGAAATAAGGCGTAAGAGGTCAATGTTGTAAGAGGTCTGACCTGTTGCTTATATTTGTTTTAGTTTATCTGATTATTTTTATCAATTCGTTTACATCATAATTACAACTCACTTCACAAACCGAACGGCCGTCACGCGTTTTCTGACGGGCATCAGCGATCCTCTCGATCCCGTGATTACGCGCTTCTCGCTGTTTGTTCAATCCGCTACACTGCATGCAGAAGATGATACTGTCACCAGACAAAATGAGAGGATTCCATGTATCAGGATTTAATCCGTAGTGAACTGAAAGAAGCGGCAGAAACACTGAATAATTTCTTGAGTGATGATGCGAACATTCAGTCGATTCAAAACGCTGCGGTACTGCTGGCTAACGCTTTTAAAGCGGGTGGTAAAGTGATTTCCTGCGGTAACGGTGGCTCACACTGTGACGCGATGCACTTTGCCGAAGAGCTGACGGGTCGTTACCGTGAGAATCGTCCGGGCTACCCAGCTATTGCGATCTCCGATCCAAGTCACCTGTCTTGTGTCAGCAACGATTTTGGCTACGATTTTGTCTTCTCCCGTTACGTTGAATCGCTGGGACGTGAAGGCGATGTGTTGCTGGGGATTTCCACTTCTGGTAATTCTGGCAATATCATTAAAGCTATTGCTGCGGCAAAAGCGAAAGGCATGAAGGTCATTACGCTAACGGGGAAAGACGGCGGTAAAATGGCAGGATCGGCCGATGTGGAAATCCGTGTTCCGCACTTTGGTTATGCCGACCGTATTCAGGAAATCCATATCAAAGCGATTCACATCCTGATTCAACTGATTGAAAAAGAGATGGCGGATCAGTAAGCCGCATTAATACGCTCTAAAAGGGCAAGAAGGGAAGGGTAGGAAGTCAGATGTGTGAACTGCTGGGGATGAGCGCGAATGTACCGACGGATATCTGCTTTAGCTTTACTGGGCTGATACAACGCGGTGGGAACACCGGTCCGCACCGGGATGGCTGGGGGATTACCTTTTATGAAGGGAACGGCTGTCGTACGTTCAAAGATCCGCTGCCGAGCTATAACTCGCCGATTGCCCGGCTGGTGCAGGATTACCCGATCAAATCGTGTGCGGTGATTTCACATATTCGACAGGCTAATCGCGGTGAGGTTTCGCTGGAAAATACCCATCCGTTTACTCGCGAGCTATGGGGGCGGAACTGGACGTACGCCCACAACGGGCAGCTTAAAGGCTACCACACCCTGAAAACGGGGATGTTTCGCCCTGTCGGCCAGACGGACAGCGAATTTGCCTTCTGCTGGCTGTTGTCCCAGCTGTCCGAGCGCTATCCACGCACGCCGGGTAACTGGCCTGCGGTATTCCGCTATATCGCTAAACAGGCGGATGTCTTGCGGGAGAAAGGCGTGTTTAACATGCTGCTGTCGGACGGGCGATTTGTGATGGGGTATTGCTCAACCAAACTCTACTGGATCACCCGCCGCGCGCCGTTTGGCAAAGCGACGCTGTTAGATCAGGATGTAGAGATTGATTTCCAGCAGCAGACTACGCCCAATGATGTCGTCACCGTGCTGGCGACGCAGCCGCTAACGGGCAACGAAACCTGGCATCAGATAATGCCAGGTGAATTCGTTCTATTTTGTTTCGGCGAGCGCATACTTTAAGGTTGGCTGGCTGGTCATCAGCGGTGGGTTAACGACGTATTGCCCGTTAAAAACCGTGATGGCCGGCGGCTGGTTGTGCTGATTAAAGTAAGCGTATCCCGGCTGAAGCTGTTTCCAGAAGCTGGCATAGGTAGAACTGCGGTGGCGCTGCATGTTCTGTTCCGTCATGCGGAACGGATAGATGGCGATATCAATTTTCGCCTGCCCGTGGCGTAGCGCCGCTTCTGCATAGCGATAAATCACATCCATATAGTTGTTAGTCATGGCATAGCAGCCAACCGACACACATTCACCGTGGATCATTAAATAGCGGCCAGAATATCCCTGTGATTTATCATAGTCGTTGGGAAAACCGATATTGATCGCGCGGTAATATTGGCTGTCTGGCTTGAGCTGGCGCAGATCGACCTGATAGAAACCTTCCGGGCTTTTTAAATCGCCTTCAACGCGTTTTGGCCCTAATCCACCCGAATATTTACAAATTGGATATTGTTCCAATAAACGATATTCGTTGCCGACTTTCGCATAGAGTTCGAATATTCGCTCTTCTTTAAAGATCTGAATATAGATCGGAGAGCCTAATAATTGCTGTTTTAATTCTTTTGCTATCGGCGCAAGCGGTGGTGCAGTCTCGCTGGCGGCGCTGGTAACAACAAGAGAAGGCAAAAAAAACAACATCGCAAACGACAGCGCGATTTTTTGCATTATGGTTCCTGATAATAAAATTGCCTGCTACACGCGGCATCCGCGTCGCGATACTGGTGCTTTAGCGAAAGCGTTGGGACAGCCGTTATCGTTCTGTATTTCGTCGCCAAATAGAGAACGACGAAAACGAAATCACATTATCATTGGTTTCATATTAATCAAGCGTTGAAAAGCGCTAGGAAATAACATTTACAAAAAACGGCCCGAAAGGATGCGGGCCGCCCAATTTGAGATCGTTTTTACGTCGTTAATTGCGGAGAAAAGCGTATTAGGCGCGGGTGGCTTCTATCATCATAATGTCGGTGACAAAGGAACCGTCTGCCTGTACGTCAAAATGCTGCGCCACCTCGTCCGCCAGCGTTTTTTGCAACTCACGGATGGCGATAGCGAAATGTTCAGGCGTGCGCATACGTGCGATCCAACTGCTGAATTCCAGCGTCAGCCTGTCGCTGGTAACATTGCGCACGGTAAACCCTGCTTCTGTAAACAGACTCAGCCATTCGCCCGGCGCGTAGTTGCGCACGTGCGACGTGTCGCGCAGCTTCTCTACCGTCTGCAAATAGATGTCCAACAACGGATGACCGGGCGAAACGACGTCCATCATGATCACGCGACCGCCCGGTTTCAGCACGCGCCGCATTTCACGTAACGCCTGCCCGACATCATGCCAGTGGTGTGCGGAATAACGGCTGATGATGATGTCCGCACTGCCGTTATCGAATGGTAAAGACTCGGCTACGCCTTGTTGAATGCGGATATTATTCAGCCCTTTTTGCTCTGCGGCCTGACTCACCACATCCAGCATTTGGGATGACAGGTCATAGGCGACAACCTCCGCCACGGCCTGTGCGGCGGCGAAGCTGGCATGTCCGGCACCGCAGCCAACATCGATCACGCGTGCCTGCGGAAAAGGAGCCAATAACGCTGCCAGTTGGGTTAAATCTTTGCCCTGCGCGTGCACCGCGCTGGTCAGGTAGCTCTGCGCCTGTGAGCCGAACTGGTGTTCGACACGACGATTATGATTCTGTTTTTCTTCCATCATTGCTCCCGCTTTATCTGAGTTTTTTCGTTTCGTCATGGTTAAACGGCGGCGCGCCTGCCAGTAAAGAAGACCTTAGTCTGAGAACACTATAATCAGGGAAAAATACGGGTACAATATGAGCATTTATACGGGTATAAAATACTCCCTGTTTGATTAGCACATTTTTGCCGCTGTCATCGTAAGTCACTTGGATGAACAGAATGAAAAGGACACTGGGTTATGTCTGCAAATACGTTTATGTCTGCCAATTCTCTGAGTGGTCCAAAAGCGCTAGGGGCTTTCTTACGGGCGCTGCGTGAGCGGACAACGCCGGAAATGGTCGGTCTGCCTGCCTCTGGGCGGCGGCGCACCAGTGGATTACGCCGCGAAGAATTGGCGCAAATCGCCCGAATCAGCACCACTTGGTATACCTGGATTGAGCAGGGGCGTGATGTGTCCGCTTCGGCATCTGCGTTGACCCGTTTATCGCAGGCATTAAAACTGGAACCCGCTGAACGTGACTACCTTTTTAGTCTTGCTGGCGTGAAGGATCCTCAGAAGCAGAATAGGGCAACGTTGCTGGATGCACAGGTTGCCGCCAGCCTGCACCACATTGCCTGCCCTGCGTATCTTCTGGATGGCTGCTGGAATATGCTCGCGTGGAATGCGCCGTCGGAACAGTTGTTTGCCGGGTGGTTGGGAAATGATTCCGAACCTAATCTGCTGCGTTTCATGTTTCTTAATCCATTAGCACGATCGCTGGTGGTGGACTGGCCGGAACGAGCAAAGCGCGTGGTGGCAGAGTTTCGCGCGGAATCAAGTCATTACGCGCCAACCGAGTCCGTTCGGCAAATCGTGATGGCGCTGTGTGAAGAAAGCCGCGAATTCAACCTTTGGTGGTCGCAGCAGGCGGTCACCGCCCGTGAAGGTGGCGAGCGGCGTTTTCATCATCCTTTGCTTGGCGATGTCGCCTACCATCAACAGACTTTCCATCCTGCCGGACATGGAGAAGTTAAACTGGTGATGCTCATCATGCAGTAAACGCAGCAAGCATCGTGCAACTTGTCTACACTGACTTTGATCTGTATATTCATACAGTGTTGTCAGAGGGCTAGTATGCGCAAAATCATTCATGTTGATATGGACTGCTTCTACGCAGCAATTGAGATGCGTGATAACCCGCGCCTGCGCGATATTCCTCTGGCGATTGGTGGAAGCGCCGATCGACGTGGCGTTATTAGTACCGCTAACTATCCTGCCCGACGCTACGGTGTCCGCAGCGCGATGGCGACCGCAACCGCCCTGCGCCTGTGTCCGCAGCTCACGTTGTTACCGGGGCGCATGGAGGTGTATAAGTCCACTTCGCGCCAGATCCGAGAAATTTTCGCCCGCTACACCTCTCTGATCGAACCGCTTTCTCTGGATGAAGCCTATCTGGATGTCACTGATAGCCCGCACTGCAACGGCTCGGCGACGCGTATCGCCGAAGAAATCCGCCGAACGATTGCGCATGAGCTGAATCTTACCGCTTCGGCAGGCATTGCGCCGATCAAGTTTCTGGCGAAGGTCGCGTCTGAGTTAAATAAGCCGAATGGACAATATGTGATTACACCGGAGCAGGTTGATGATTTCTTGCTCGCGCTGCCGCTGGAGAAGATTCCCGGCGTCGGGAAAGTGACGGCGAAACGGCTGGAAGAACGCGGTCTGCATACCTGTGCCGATGTGCGGGTATATGCGCTGGCGGATCTGCTCAAAGCATTCGGCAAGTTTGGTCGGGTGCTCTGGGAGCGATGTCAGGGGATTGACGATCGACGGATTTCACCGGATCGACTGAGAAAATCCGTTGGGGTGGAGAAGACGCTAGCGCAGGATATCCACGATTGGGATCAGTGTGAAAACCTGATCGAACAGCTTTATCAGGAGCTGGAAGTTCGTCTGAAACGGGTGAAACCCGATCTGCATATTGCGCGTCAGGGGGTAAAACTCAAGTTCGATGATTTTCAGCAAACGACGCAGGAACATGTGTGGCCGATGCTGAATAAACAGGATTTATTGAAACTGGCACAACAAACCTGGCAGGAGCGGCGTAAATCCAGAGGCGTCCGGCTAGTTGGGCTACATGTGACGCTGCTCGACCCGCAAATTGAGCGACAGTTGGTGTTTGATTGGGGATAGTCGGTACAGACTGGGAATAAAAAGGCGACGGATATCCGTCGCCTTGGTTTTTACAGCAATGCAATTAAGCGCGTGGCGGAATCGCTTTCAGCAGTTCTGTCAGCAATTTCCAGTACAGATCCACGCTGCCGATATGTACTTGCTCATCCGGCGAGTGCGGTCCGGTGATGGTCGGCCCAATAGAGACCATATCCATGTCTGGGTACGGTTTCTTGAACAGACCACATTCCAGCCCTGCGTGAATCACCATGATGTTCGGCGTCTTGTTGAACAGCTTCTGATACGTTTCGCGAACCAGCGCCATGACCGGCGAATGTGCATCTGGCTGCCAGCCTGGGTAGCCGCCTTTCGGTGACGTTTTCGCGCCAGCCAATTGGCCGAGCGACGTCAGCGTACCGACTACAGCGTCTTTGCCGCTGTCGATCAGCGAACGAATCAGGCAGATAATTTCCGCGTGGTCGTCTTCCATGGTGACAACGCCGAGGTTCAGTGAAGTTTCCACCACGCCTTTGACGTCGTCACTCATGCGGATCACGCCGTTCGGCGTCGCGTTGAGTAGCGCTAGCAGACGGTCGCGACTGTCCTGCGTCAGTGGGTGTTCGTTGCTGTCGCTGGCTTCCACCAGCACGGTCAGGTTTTTCTCAACGGCAGACAGTTCATTCTTCAACACGGTCAGATAGTCTTGGCTCAGCGTCTTCAACTGCTCGACGTTAGCGGCAGGCAGTGACAGCGTCGCGAAGGCTTCACGTGGAATCGCGTTACGCAGCGTGCCACCGTTCAGATCGAGAATGCGGATATCCAGCGCTTTCGCCTGTTCGAACAGGAAACGTGCCAGCAGTTTGTTGGCGTTACCCAGTCCCAGATGAATGTCGCCACCTGAATGGCCGCCTTTCAGCCCTTTAATCGTCAGCTTCAGCGTTTGGTAATCGGCTGGTGGCACTTCACGTACCAGCGGTAGACGGGTAATAAAATCAATACCGCCCGCGCAACCCATGTAGATCTCGCCTTCTTCTTCCGAATCGGTGTTGATCAGGATTTCGGCCTGAAGCCAGTTAGGTTGCAGGCCAAACGCGCCATCCATACCCGCTTCTTCCGTCATGGTCAGCAGTACTTCCAGCGGACCGTGCTCGACGCGCGGATCGGCCAGCACTGCCAGCGCGGAAGCCATACCAATACCGTTATCCGCACCCAGTGTGGTGCCGCGTGCTTTCAGCCATTCACCGTCCACGTAAGGCTGGATCGGATCGGTAGTGAAATCATGCACGGTGTCGTTGTTTTTCTGCGGCACCATATCTAGATGCGCCTGCAACACGACAGGTTTGCGATTTTCCATACCTGCGGTTGCCGCTTTGCGCAGCAGAATATTGCCAACCTGATCGCGTTCGGCATAAATGCCTTTCTCTTTAGCCCATTCCAGAATGTGCGCGGCCAGCGCTTCTTCATGATAAGAAGGGTGCGGAATAGAACAGATTTTGGCGAAAATATCCCACAGAGGCTGGGGGGAAAGTTGAGACAATTCAGACACTATTTCAGTCTCCTTGTTAGCTGCCTGTTTTCGCATTCTGGCGTGCAGGGGCTAGAGGTTAAAAGTTAATCGCAGTTAGCCACGTAAGGTGGCGTGTCACAAGAGAATATCATTTTCCATCAAAGCAGGGGAAATTGCCGTCGTTCCCGCTTACTTTTCATTCCGCAATATAAGTCAACAGGCTTGGCAGGGCGCAGGTTGTCAGGAAAAACTCGGCTCTCGCGTTGAGAAAAACTGGTTTTTATGTTGTTGGCTATCTATAATCTCGCGCAACCTTTTTCCCCCTCTCAGACTCAACTTAAGCCGGTTTTTATTCGGCTGGGATATATTTTATGAGCGAAAAGTACGTCGTAACCTGGGATATGTTGCAAATTCATGCCCGCAAACTGGCACAGCGTTTACTGCCTGCCGAACAATGGAAAGGCATCATTGCCGTCAGCCGTGGTGGTCTGGTTCCTGGCGCGCTGCTGGCGCGTGAGTTGGGCATTCGTCACGTTGATACCGTTTGCATCTCCAGTTATGACCATGACAACCAGCGCGAAATGAAAGTGATCAAGCGCGCCGAGGGAGATGGCGAAGGATTTATCGTGGTTGACGATCTGGTTGATACCGGCGGTACGGCAAAGGCGATTCGTGATATGTATCCGAAAGCGCACTTTGTGACCATTTTCGCCAAACCTGCTGGTCAACCGCTGGTCGACGACTACGTGATTGATATCCCGCAGGATACCTGGATTGAACAGCCGTGGGATATGGGCGTGGTGTTTGTTCCGCCTTTGTCTAGCCGTTAATCGCTTAGCGACAATCCTCACCGATTCCCAACAATGCCCGGTTTAGCCGGGCATTGTTGTATCTACTCCCTTATGATTTCTGGCGCAGGGCTTGATCCGATCGTGTGTTTCTGACGTTGGCATTTGTCTTCCCTAGCCTGAGTTCGTTACACTTTAGCAGGTGACGAAGAAGTCGTCTGATGTCCGCTAACGGCGGTTCACATTAACGGAGGCTGCTGTGGCGCAAGCTAACCTGTCTGAAACGCTATTCAAACCATCCTTCAAACATCCAGAAACCTCGACGTTGGTCAGACGTACGCGACACGATCAGGAAACGCAGGGGATACATTCTACGCTGGAAGGAGAAAAGACCAGCAGTTGGTATCGGATGATTAACCGACTGATGTGGATTTGGCGTGGTGTCGACCCGTGGGAAATTGAAGACGTGCTGTCACGTATCGCGGCCAGCAAGTCTGACCGAAGCAATGAACAGCTGCTCGATACGGTGATCGGCTACCGAGGTGGTAACTGGATTTATGAGTGGGCGAAACAGGGCGCAGACTGGCAGCAGCGGGCTACAGAAAGTGGCGATGACGCGCAAACCGGACAGTTTTGGTTGAATGCGGCCAACCTCTACAGCATTGCCGCGTATCCGCATATTAAAGGCGATGAGCTGGCGGAGCAGGCGCAAACGCTGGCAAATCGCGCCTATGAAGAGGCCGCTAAGTACTTGCCGTACGAACTCAAAGAACTGACTTTTCCGATTGCTGGCGGCGGTACGCTGACTGGCTTTCTGCATATGCCATCGCAAGGAAAAGCCCCTTTCCCGACTGTCCTCATGTGTGGCAGTCTGGAAACGTTGCAGAGCGATTATCACCGCCTATTTCAGGACTATTTTGCGCCAGCGGGCATGGCGATGTTGACGATTGATGTTCCCTCCGTTGGATTTTCTTCCCGCTGGAAGTTGACTCAGGATTCCAGTTTTTTGCACCAGCAGGTCTTACGCGCGTTGCCGGATGTCCCGTGGGTCGATCACACTCGCGTTGCTGCATTTGGTTTCCGCTTTGGTGCCAACATTGCCGTTCGGCTGGCTTATCTGGAATCACAGCGTTTATGCGGCGTAGCCTGTCTTGGCCCAGTGGTGCATCATCTGTTAAGCGATCCGACTCGCCAGCAGCAGGTACCAGATATGTTTATGGATGTGCTGGCAAGCCGGTTGGGCATGCCGTACTCGACGGATGCGTCGCTGAAGACCGAGCTAGGGCGCTATTCGCTGAAAACTCAGGGGCTGCTAGGGCGTCGCTGCCCGACGCCGATGTTGGCAGGATACTGGGATAACGATCTGCTATGCCCGAAAGAAGAGGCCAGCCTGATTGTGAATTCATCCGCACAAGGAAAGCTGATGCCGGTTAATTTCTCTCCGGTGTACCAGAATTTTGATCGCGCACTACAGCAAATCAGCGCGTGGTTGCAGGATAAAGTGTGTTGAACATGATGAATAAACACGTGGGCGCCGAGCAGTAACCTTATGCCAGGTGGTTGATAAATTGCCATTCTCTGCTAAAAAGAATGTTCAACCAGAGGAGATCGTAAATGATGTTACCGAGTGGACACCCCAAAAGCCGACTCATGAAAAACTTTACGTCGTTGGGGCCTTATATCCGTGAAGCGCAGTGCGAGGATACCGCGTTCTTCTTTGATTGCCTGGCGGTTTGCGTCAATATCAAGCCTGCACCGGAAGAGCGTGAGTTCTGGGGCTGGTGGCTGAATTTGGAAGATACGGGTAAAACCTTTGCTTATGAGTATCACTACGGTCTGTTTGATAAACAGGGTAACTGGCGTGAGGAAAAAATTAAGGACAAAGCCGTGATTGAACAGGTAGAAAATGCCAAACAGGCTTTTCATGTTCGACTGGAGAAACTGCTGCACTCGCTGGAACCCGCCTGTACCCTCGTCGCACGACCGTGATGCTTCTTTGACGCTCCCCGATTTATTCGCAGGTTTTCGCGTTATGCCTGTTGGCATAACGCGCCTGTCCTGTTACAACGTTTTCCTTATTCTTATTTTTTCACATTCAACGGCAGAGAAATTATGAGCGGCAGCCAGACTTTGGTTGTGAAACTGGGCACCAGCGTGTTAACCGGCGGTTCGCGCCGTCTTAACCGTGCCCACATTGTTGAACTGGTGCGCCAGTGCGCGCAGCAACATGCGGCAGGGCATCGGATTGTTATTGTCACCTCAGGGGCGATTGCCGCCGGACGTGAACATTTGGGTTACCCCGAGCTACCGGCCACGATTGCGACCAAACAACTGCTGGCCGCCGTGGGTCAAAGCCGCCTGATTCAACTGTGGGAACAGTTGTTTTCCATCTACGGTATCCATATTGGGCAAATGCTACTGACGCGTGCGGATATGGAAGATCGTGAGCGTTTCCTCAACGCGCGTGACACCATGCGGGCGCTGCTGGATAACAACATTGTTCCAGTGATTAATGAAAACGATGCGGTTGCGACCGCTGAGATCAAGGTTGGCGATAACGACAACCTGTCTGCGCTGGCCGCGATTCTGGCCGATGCGGATAAGCTGCTGCTGCTGACCGACCAAGCAGGGCTGTTTACCGCCGATCCGCGTAATAATCCTGATGCAGAGTTGATCCGTGAAGTGAACGGCATCAACGATGCGCTGCGCAGCATTGCGGGTGACAGCGTGTCTGGCCTCGGAACGGGCGGCATGTCGACTAAACTACAGGCTGCCGATGTGGCCTGTCGTGCCGGTATCGACGTGGTGATTGCCGCAGGCAGCAAGCCGGGCGTGATTGGCGATGTGATTGCTGATATTTCCGTTGGAACGCGTTTTCATGCGCTGGATGCACCGCTGGAAAGCCGCAAACACTGGATTTTCGGTGCACCCCCAGCGGGGGAAATCACCGTCGATGACGGCGCGCTTTCGGCAATCCTCGAACGTGGTAGCTCGCTGCTGCCTAAAGGTATCCGCACGGTAGAAGGGAATTTCTCTCGTGGCGAAGTGATTCGTGTGCGTAGCCTGGCGGGCCGCGATGTAGCGCATGCCGTGACGCGCTACAACAGCGATGCGCTGCGTCTGATTGCCGGACATCACTCTCAACAGATTGCCGATATTCTTGGCTACGAATATGGTCCGGTGGCTATCCATCGCGACGATATGATTATCAATTAAGGAGTTCGCGATGCTTGAACAAATGGGTAAAGCGGCAAAAGCGGCCTCTTATCAACTGTCGGTCTTGAGCACGGCTCAGAAAGATCGTGCGCTGCTGACAATTGCAGATTTGCTGGAAGCTGAGAGTGCAACGATCCTGGCGGCTAACGCGCTGGATTTAGCCGATGCACGTCAAAATGGCATGAGCGAGGCGTTACTGGATCGTCTGCTTTTAACGCAGGAAAGACTGAGTGCGATTGCCAGCGATGTGCGCCAGGTGTGTCGCTTGACCGATCCGGTAGGGCAGGTGATTGATGGCAACATGCTAGATAACGGGCTTAAGCTGGAGCGTCGCCGTGTGCCGCTGGGCGTGGTCGGTGTGATTTATGAAGCGCGCCCGAACGTTACTATTGATGTGGCTTCCCTATGCCTGAAAACCGGTAATGCGGTGATTCTGCGCGGTGGCAAAGAGACGTACCGCACCAATGCGGCGACGGTCAAAGTCATTCAGCAGGCACTGTCGCAGTGCGGCCTGCCAGCTGCTGCGGTGCAGGCGATTGAAAGCCCAGACCGTGAGCTGGTTAATCAACTGCTGAAGCTGGATCGCTACGTAGATATGCTGATTCCACGCGGGGGCGCAGGCTTGCATAAGTTGTGTCGTGAACAATCGACGATTCCAGTCATTACCGGTGGTATCGGTGTTTGTCACATCTATGCCGATGACAGCATCGATTTCGACAAGGCATTGACGGTGATTGAAAGCGCCAAAGTGCAACGCCCTAGCGCCTGCAACAGCCTGGAAACGCTGTTGGTCAATCGAAGCATTGCCGAGCGTTTCCTGCCTGAGCTGAGCAAGAAAATGGCAGCGTCGGGCGTCACGCTCCATGCCAGCCCTTCAGCAATGTCTTACCTGGCCATTGGCCCCGCTAACGTCGTTGCTGTGGAAGACGCCAACTACAATGATGAATGGCTCTCTAACGACCTGAACGTCACGCTGGTGGACGATCTGGATGCGGCGGTTGCCCATATTCGCGAACATGGTACGCAGCACTCTGATGCGATTCTGACGCGTTCTTTGAGCAATGCGGAGCGCTTCGTGCGTGAAGTGGATTCCTCAGCGGTGTATGTCAACGCCAGTACGCGCTTCACCGACGGTGGCCAGTTTGGTCTGGGCGCGGAAGTGGCGGTCAGTACTCAGAAACTGCACGCTCGTGGTCCAATGGGGCTGGAAGCGCTGACCACCTATAAGTGGATTGGTTATGGTGATGATTTGATTCGTGCCTAATCGATTAATTGCTGCGCATCTCAAAGAGATGCGCAGCAATTATTTTTATTCCGATAAAAGTATTTATTTCAACTGTATTGCTCTGCTGCGCCATCGTTATTTAAATTGAAATTTAATGCGAAAATATAAATGCAATAAAATAACTGCATCAGAAAAATATCCTCCAATAGTAACAAACTATGCTTTGTGCGATATTTCACAGATCCATAGTCTGTCTTGCTATCGGAGGATAATTATTTATCCTTTGTTTCAAAAATACATTATTTCATATTAACGTTGATGCTTCTCTGTGGCGTTATGGATTGAGTTGGCAGTTTCGTGAGCCTGTTTTTCCGCTCGGCTGTTAAAATTATCTGCTTTCGTTTTGGCATCAGCCCAGCTTTTTTCGGCGTCTTTTCTGACTTCGGATTCTCTGGATTTTACATCAGCGTTGACTTTGTCTGCTTTTTCTCGGGCTTCTGGCCCCCTTGATTTTAGATCGGCTTTGAAATCATTCGCTTTTTCCCGCGCCTGAGTTTCATGCTCATGCGCTTTAGTTCGCGCTTCTGACGCTTTTTCTCTCGCTTCAACACGATCGTGGCTGAAGGCAGATTCCGCCGATGCTCGGGCTGAATCCAGGTCATTTGCTGCCGCCATGCCAATGTAACTGGTTCCCAGTATTAAGCCTAAAAACAGTGGTTTCATATTCATGGTGTATTTCCTCTTACAGCGCGTTATGACTACGCTAACAATAATCTTGTCGTCGACAACGTATTATTGAGAGCTTCACGTTAAGACCACATCCTTTTCGTCTTGGCTGCTTAAGTAGAGCAAAATAGAAAATAAAAAGAATAGGGAATTATCTTAAACCGTACAGGTGGGTATTGTTATGTGTTGCGGTTATAGTCGAAGGGTAAAAAGATATTTTTATTGTAAATATCACGCTGTATATAAAACTTAATATTTATCTCCACAGAAAGCATAGTTTTCACATAATCAGGTATTATCTTTTTGGTCATTCTTCTGAAGACGATGGCGATTTAGGAGACGTGTTCTGTATGTGCATCTGTTAAGCCGAAAAGATATAGCGTATGACGTTATTAGCACTGAAAATTATCAGCACAGAGCGGATGATGATAAAACCAGCAGACGATCGCCAAACGCTTGACTTGCTGTACCATTATCACTAATTTGTCACCCCGTAGTTCACGTCTGGCTCTCGCCACGACGGTCCCAAAGCCGATATAGCTCAGTTGGTAGAGCAGCGCATTCGTAATGCGAAGGTCGTAGGTTCGACTCCTATTATCGGCACCATAAAAATCAATCACTTACCTTGATTTCATATAAAATACGTTTCCACCTTGTGACATATTTGTGCCATTGCGCTCTAAAATCGCGTCAATTTTACTTGCGTGCTCACTCAGGTGTCCGGATGATAAATGCGCATATCTCTGAACCATTTCCAGCGTTTCCCATCCACCCAACTCCTTCAGTGCCAGAAGAGAAACACCCGACTGAACCAGCCAACTTGCCCATGTATGCCTCAAGTCATGGACTCTGAATTCGCTAATGCCTACCCGCTTTAGCGCAGCCCGCCACGCTGTATTGGAGTCGTAGCACATTTTTCTAACTCCATCGCAAACACGCCTCATCGAACGTGATAGACGGGAATTTGCCAATTTTGCTAACGTGCTACGCCTCAGCCTTTAGTTTATCGTGCAACTCTTGAGCCTGCCTTTTGTCCTCTGTTTTAAGATACTATTTAACTCTGCTGCCGTCTGGCGCGGTGAAAATCGCGTAGCGTTGCATCGACCCGTTGAACTCATCGCCAGAAACGGACGTTGCGCTGGAAGTAACGTCCGTAATAGTGCGGCAGGTTAGTATTTCTGAGACATCACAAATATGATTATGTATGTCACATGCTCAACATACAGAGACATTCTTACAATTCGTTTATAGCGCTACTTTCGATGAAGGTTTTTCTGGCAATGTTACCTACGATATTAGTTGAAATACCATCAAACGTTCCACCGATAACGCCGCCTACAAGTGGAATCATTTTACCTAAGTTGATCACACCTTTTTCACCAAATTTAGTTAGCAGTCTAAAACCAACCCGCTTGTTAATAGCGAAAATCGTTTCCTTTGATATGCTCTTAATTAACTGCATGGACATCTTTGAGCCAATAACTATTCCTGTTCCTTTAAGGATGTCTTTTGCTGCATTGCCAGCCAAGCAGGAGTAAACTAGCGCTTTAACGCGATCATCTTTAACATCATATCCTCCCATGATAGCTATTGCTGTTATCATGCGAATCTGGACATAAATCACAGTTGCAATGCTTGCTGGAATTGCAACCGGCATAGTGATAATACCACCAAGCCCAGATACAAACCCGGTAGTGGCAGATTTAGTGTTTTGCCATCTAACCAGAGAATTAACCTTATCCGGTAAATTCCCTTCCCCCTTCAGGTAGTTTTCAGCCATATCATAAGATGAATCTGTTCCCGGAATCGTACCATCCAATGCTTTATCGTAAGCCCAGTTTAGGACTTGCATGATCTTACCTTCACTAAGTTTTTCAGCCATTTTCATATCCTATTAAAATTAAAATTAAAATTAAAATTAAAATTAAAGTGAAAAGTTATATTTAATCGATTCTTATACAATTTTATTTATATTAGTGTTAGGTCGTTTTTACTCTTCCTGTCATAGTTATGTCTGCTCTTAGCACTTCGCTGCCTACCAGATTTTATTGAACCCATGGCTTAGTGCTTATAGTGCTTTAAATACGTTTCAACAAAACATCACGAGATTCAACCTCACAACCAAAGGTTTTTTTCTTAAACTCGTATATTAGGGTTATTTCGTTCTTAGTCAACGGGGAGAGTCCATTATAGTTTACGAATGAGCAAATTGATTCACTGAGCTCTTTGATATTCATATCACCCTAATTATTTTATTTGCATCAATGGTCCTGTGTGTTCATTAACGATAATATGAAAAACTTAAAACCATTGAAAAGGAAATTTATATGGCTAATTATGCATACATGACTATCGAAGGTAAATCACAGGGATTGATTTCTTAGGGTTGCTCCACATTAGAATCTATTGGTAACCGATATCAGGCAGGGCATACCGATGAAATCATGATTTTGGCTTTTAACCATATGATGAGTAATGACGGCCATGCAGTCCATAACCCGATCACCCTGGTAAAACCTATCGACAAGTCAACGCCGTTACTGGCAATGGCATTGAACGAGCAAGAGAAGGTTAAAGTGCTACTCGACTTTTACCGCACGACGCAACATGCCAAGCAAGAGAAGTTTTTCTCCATTCAGATCAATGATGGACTCATATCTGATATCAACCTCGTTATGCCTAACATCATTGATGATGGTGCTGGCCTGATATTGGAGCATATCTCTATCAGATATAAAGATGTGACATGGACGCACCACAAAGCCGGAACGTCTGGTTATGCGCTGTGGGAAATGACTAAGTTTATGAACTAAATAAGTGCAGGGGAGACCCTGCATTCACTTTTCATCAAGCCATGTGAAGAACTTCCCTAATCCGAAGCAGACTGCGATGGCGATGATGAGATGAATGGTCTTTTCATTCCACGGAGCATATCCAACCAATAAAATATAGATGATACAAAGAAAGGATATGCTGAAAAGAGCAAATATGATGTTTTTAAATAAAAAATAGACCGTTTTTTTTAAGAGTTTAAGCATGTCATTTCATCCGGTATTCAACTTTATCAATCAGATTGTTAAACATACCTGCGCCATAAGTTCTTCTCATTTTTATCGCTTCAACCAATGGCTCCACTTGATCTTCGAAAAGAAAGAAAAGAAGATCTAAGTCGTCTCTTCTTAATTCTGAATAAACTTCAGGATTCTGCTCTCTCAACGACCGGGATCTATATATTGCTCTATCCATCATTCCACCTAATAGCAATACATAATACACCATAGCGGTAGACACTTTTGGCATATTACCAATGCGTTTTGATGTGATCATCACAGCCTGAGAAACAATAAATCCACCGACCAATCCTCCCGCTACCTTATTATAAATTTCCTCTTTTTTAGCTTCGGAGACATTACGGTTGAAGATATTGAATATGCGGGTTATTGCTTCAATGATCTTATCTCTTGAGACAATCCCTTTATGAATCGCTCTGATCAGCCTTTCTACCTCTCTTTCTCTTGATGAGCGAGAGTCAGTATCTATAAAGCCATATGCGAGATAACCGTAGTTCTTACCTATCTCTGATATGCCAGAACCCATCCCTTCATAAAAATCCGTAGTGGTTAGCATCTTTACTATACGGTCAGCCAGTTCATCCAAATCTGCTTCGGTCATTGTTATTCCATCCATGAATGACAAGGTTACTTAGCGTTGATTGTAGTGTAATCGGTTAGTGAGCGGAATACATTCTTGTTATATTACTAGCGTGCTATTTATATGGCGATTATTTCTATTTCTGATGGAAGAAAAGCTCTATAGCGTTTTCCCTTAAATTGGACACAAAATCTATTGGGGGCATGTGCGAAAATAGAACAACAGTTTGTTCTTCAGAATCAATAAAATATGCAATAGATATTGCTCCCATTATCGCACCATAAAAATCAATCACTTATCTATCAATCCTCTCTATTCCTGTTGATGAGTGGGGCGAATTTGGGACACAAACGTCAAAAATGGCGTCAATTTGTCGTGCGTGCTCAGTCAGGTGATTGGGGGCAAGATGCGCATAGCGTCGAACTATCTCGATAGATTCCCATCCACCCATCTCTTGCAATACAGATATCGGCACGCCAGCCTGCACCAGCCAACTCCCACGTGTGTCTCAAGCCATGGAATTGGAAATTGCTAATGCCTGTTCGCTTTAGCGCTCCATTAACGGGTGCTCCTTTGCAGCAAGTGGCGCAGTGGATACTGAGGTCGTTGGACAATTAAAAATTAATGTTATGGTAAATAGGTGTTTCTGTTTTAACAGGAGAATCTGCTTCATGGAGTTATTTTTGCTGCGACATGGAAAGCCTAATATTAGAAGTTCGATGGCAATCAGATCGGTCGATATGTACTCGTGGATAGAGGAGTATGATGCGGCTGGTATATTGGATTCGCCCGATGCTTCAACCGTCGCTGCTAGTGAGGGGAAATTTATAGTTTCTAGTCCAATGCAACGGGCTCTTGAGTCTGTAGTTGCTCTTGGATTGGAGCCAGATATCATCATTGATGAACTGCATGAAGCACGATTGCCTGTTTTTAATATCCCCTTGCTAAAGTTAACCCCACTTGTTTGGGCTGCTTTATTTCGTATTTTTTGGATGGTGGGAGGTAGTGGAGGCGTAGAAACTTTTTCTTCAGTAAAGATAAGAGCGAAGCTCGTTTCCTGTGAGTTGAATAAAATGGCAGAAACACATGGATATGTATTAAGTGTTGGACATGGTTTTATGAATGTTCTGGTTGCCAGAGAGCTACAGAAAGCTGGCTGGAAAAGGCAGAAAGTGAGTCGATCAGGATACTGGTCGGGCATTAAACTTGTGCGTTGATAGCTCAGGCAGTTATATTTTCAGGGCATATCAAACGCACGAATCAGATAGTAGCAATCCAGATCATCCGGAGAGTTGCCAAACGAAGCCACATCGTTCCCGTGGCGTTGATGGAGAGGAACGCTGGTTTCCCGCATGATGCTTTGGAAAGCCGCGCCAGTTACAAACGCTCCAACTTCGGATGCTAACCAGAGAATAGTTCCTGCTATATCGGTTACGTCAAAGTCTTGCATTAACCTCCACCAGTCATCTTTGTTCTGTAAACATGAGCCAGTACGCATTTTTACAGGGTTGTAAGGAATAGTGTTTGAGTGGTTATCTGGAGGGCATACTCATGAAAAAGTTGCTGATATGTTGCTTGTTCGGAAATACGGCCAATGTTCTTGCAAAAAAAATGCAGAAAGCGGCAGATGCTCAGAATTATCAGATTATGATCAGTGCTGTAGGGCTGGATAATTTTGCCAGTATTGCGCCTGCTTTTGACTGCTTTCTTGTTGCGCCACACATTCAATATAAACTCCCTGAACTCAGGAATATTGTTGGTGAGTCGCGGTTCATTGCTGTTATAGATAGCCTGCCATATGCATCATTCGACGGAAAAAAAGTATTACAGTTTGCTCAGACTTATATACCTGAAAATATTAATTAAGTTGCGGAGCGGGTAGCTTGGTGTTTAGTGGGCTGTTCTCATTGGCTGAGATTCTCCGCTATTGCGAATTAATTCCGATTTATCAATGGTAAAAGATATTTTCTGGTATCGATATTTTTGAAAGATACACCATAGTCACAATTGATAATCACATGCTCGAATAATAAATGCTGAGAGCGTCCATTGATTTCCCGAAACGGATGAATCACATTCAAACCTGAATAGTATTCTGTTAATCGGGTTATTGGTATCGGACGCTCAAGGCCTTGTAAAAAATTGTCGCCGAATAGCGGCGTAACAATGTTATTGGCTTAGATACTGTGCAAAAAACGTGATTTGCCGATGTTGTTTACATATCGAGAGAACGGTATTTTTCAATCAACCCTTCTCCGTCTCCGAACTCGCCCCATTAAGAAACATGGAGTTAACCAGCACCGCCATATCAATGGGGGCAATTTCGCCGCGTAATGCAGAATCAACAGCAGCATAAAGCATAAAATCGTAAGCTTTGGCGAGCCAGCGAGCTGGCATGTCAACGCGGAACACACCTTCCTTTTGACCCCGCCTGAAAAATTCTTCTAGTGCTTCACCATAAAAGGAAGGAATGGCTTCATCCACGGCATCTTTTCTGTCATCAACCATCTGCACCCACTGAGCCGCATTCCAAAACATGTAAAAATCACGTCCAGCAATGACGTTCTGCGTGAGCCGAATCAATGCATCAGGATAAGGTGGCTTTGCGAGTTCCGCACAGGAAAGAGCCTGTTCAAGGTGACGGGTGGCACGTTCAAGCAAGAGTACAATGACTTCCTCTCTGGTCGGTGCGATGCGGTACAGAGTGGCTTTGCTAATCCCCGCTTTCTTGGCTATTTGTTGCAGATTTGCTCTGGGATTGCGGGCGATTGCAAGGGCCAGAGCTCCAGCCAGCTTGTCACTGATATTTTCAGACATCCTCTTTCCTTTTCTTGTTGTCAGCCCCGTCAGGGTGCCTGCCTATCTTTCCATACCCGCAATGAAAAAAAAACACCTCATTTTGATTTGTTTTGTTTCTTTTGAATCAATATTGACTCATTTGGGGCTTGAAAGTATTATCTGCGTCGCAAATTTAAGCAAAAATTCCAGTGTGGCCCAGGGGGTTGTATGGCTAGGTTAAAAATGAGTGCGCTTGCCTTGAGTTTGTTATTGGCAGGTTGTGGTGATGAAACGACTGCGTCTGAACAGCAGTCGCCGCAATCGGTAGAGGTTGAAGCTCAGACCGTCATCCCGCAGATGAAAACCATGACGGCAGACTTGCCAGGACGAATCGAACCTGTCCGTGTCGCACAGGTTAGGGCGCGCGTAGCAGGGATTGTTCAGAAAAGGCACTTCACTGAAGGTGCCGCGGTGAAGGAGGGGGAACTGCTTTTCACCATTGCACAGGAACCGTTTGAAGCAGCCCTTGCCCGTGCTAAAGCGGGTCTGGTGCGGTCGGAGTCACAGGTAAAACAGGCCGAATCCCTTGTTCGTCGCTATACCCCGCTTGTGAAAATCGATGCTGTAAGCCGCCAAGAATACGATGATGCGGATACTGCCCTACAAACAGCGAAGGCCAATCGCTTGTCCGCTCGTGCGGACGTCAAAACTGCTGAACTGGATCTCAGCTATGCCACTGTCAGGGCACCGATCTCCGGCAGGATAGGTAAAAGTCTGGTGAGTGAAGGAAGTCTGGTGGGGCAGGGAGAAACCACGCCAATGGCTTTGATACAGCAAATCGATCCAGTTTATGCCGATTTCAATCAGCCTGCGAATACCGCCCTGCAATTGCGTGAGGCAATGGAAAAGGGGCAGCTTTCAGCGAATAAGGATTCAGCGCCGAAGGTGAGCATTCATGTCGAAGGAACGGGTTATACCGCAACGGGTAAATTGCTGTTCACTGACATTTCGGTCAACAGAAACACTGGCGAAATCATGCTGCGTGGAGAATTCCCCAATCCGGATAACCGGCTCCTGCCTGGTATGTATGTGAGAGTGAGTACCGAACTGGGTGTGGATCAGAAGGCTATTTTCATTCCACAGCGGGCAATAATCCGTGGAACGGATGGAACTGCAAAGGTTTTTGTCATCAATGCTGAAGGTATGGCTGTTGAGAAACACGTGACTACTGGTGTGATGCAAGGCAAGGACTGGCAGATAACGGAAGGATTGAGCGCTGGGGATAAGGTCATTATCAATGGCGTAGATAAAATTCAGCCAGGAATGTCTGTAAAAACTGCTGATACGGCTCAACAGGAAGTACAAACGCCAAAACAACAGGATGGCAATGCCTCTTCTTAGCACTGACGGGGGCGTTATCTCGTTCGATTTGCACCATCAGTGTTTTTTTAATCCGCAAAAATCATACGTGCCGGAATAAATCATGCCTAATTTTTTTATTCACAGACCCAACTTTGCCTGGGTTGTGGCTATCTTCATCGCGATGGCAGGGCTGCTTGCCATTTCGTCGTTGCCTGTTTCGCAGTATCCCGCTGTTGCTCCGCCACAAATTGTGGTGACGGCAACTTATCCCGGTGCTTCCGCTGAAGTCATCAATAGCGGTGTCACAAGCCTGATAGAGGAAGAGCTTAATGGCGCAAAAGGGCTGCTCTATTATGAATCTCAGAGCAACAGTGCTGGCTTAGCAGAAATAACCATTACCTTTCAGCCGGGCACCAACCCCGATCTCGCTCAGGTTGACGTACAGAACCGTATTAAAAAAGTCGAATCCCGTCTTCCTGCTTCGGTAACCCAACAAGGGCTACAGGTCGAGCAGGCGAGCACAAACTTCCTGATGATCTTTGCTCTAACCGCCAAAGATAAGAATGCTGATGAGGTCAACCTTGCCGACTATGCCGCGCGAAACATTAACAACGAAATTCGCCGAGTCACAGGCGTAGGCCGTGTGCAAATGTTTTCCGCTGAGCGTGCTTTGCGTGTATGGATAGATCCGGCGAAGCTGATTAGCTACGGGTTATCCATTAATGATGTAGATAATGCTATCAAAGCGCAGAACGCGCAGGTATCCGGTGGGAGCCTGGGAGAGCAGCCCAGCCCGCCTGATCAAGAAATCTCTGCAAACATACTGGTTCAGGGGCAACTGTCCTCTATTGAGGAATTTTCTCGTATTGTGCTTAAGGCCGATGCCGACGGATCGACTGTCCGTTTGAGTGATGTTGGTCGAGTAGAAATGGGACGGCAGGATTATCGTTTATCATCACGGCTCAATGGTGAACCTGCGGTAGGGATCGGTGTGCAACTTTCCCCTGGGGCAAATGCACTTGAGACAGCAAAAGCCGTCAAATCTCGACTGGCTGAATTGTCGATGAACTTCCCAGAGAATATCAGTTATAGCGTTCCTCATGACACATCGAAATTTGTTGAAGTGGCCATTAAGAAAGTCCTGATGACGCTGCTTGAAGCTGTTGTGCTCGTCTTTCTAGTCATGCTGCTGTTTCTGCAAAATATTCGCTACACCCTTATCCCGACGATTGTTGTTCCTATCTGTTTGCTTGGTACGCTGGCGGTGATGTTGCCGTTAGGGTTCTCCGTCAACATGATGACCATGTTTGGTATGGTTTTGGCCATCGGTATTCTGGTGGATGATGCCATTGTGGTCGTGGAAAATGTCGAACGCATCATGGCTGAAGAAGGTCTGCCGCCTAAAGAGGCGACGATCAAAGCGATGTCCCAAATTAGTGGGGCAATCGTGGGGATTACCCTCGTGCTCGCTGCGGTGTTCCTGCCACTTGCATTCATGAGTGGTTCTGTTGGGGTGATATATCGTCAGTTCTCTGTTTCTCTGGCCATTTCGATTCTTTTCTCTGGTTTCCTTGCCCTTACGCTGACGCCTGCGCTTTGCGCCACCTTGATTAAGCCTATCGCTAAAGGTCACCATGCCGAGAAGAAAGGGCTATTCGGCTGGTTCAACCGTAAATTCAGTAGCCTGACGGAACGTTACTCTTCTACCACATCTACATTGCTGTCACGCACAGGCAGAGTGATGCTGGTGTATGTCGCCATTCTTGGTGTGCTTGCTGTGGCTTATACCCGGCTGCCATCGGCGTTTCTTCCGTCAGAAGATCAGGGCTATGTCATGACGGATATTCAGCTTCCCCCGGGGGCGACATATCAGCGGCTGATGACATCAACCAAGGAAATGGAAAACTACTTTCTTGAACGTCCTGCGGTTGCCGATGTGCTGACACTCCAAGGATTCAGCTTTTCCGGTACGGGGCAGAATGCTGGCATGGGGTTTGTTATGCTCAAAGACTGGTCGGAACGCTCCAGTGAGGAATCTGTGCAAAATGAAGCAGATCAATCCAGCGGTGTTTTCCAGAGCATAAAAGACGGCACGCTATTTTCTATCGTTCCGCCTTCGGTTGAAGGCATGGGGAACTCAAGTGGCTTTGCGTTACGCCTTCAGGATCGTGCCGGACTGGGTCGTGATGCGCTGCTTGCCGCAAGCCAACAGCTAATGGGTATGGTGTATGAGTCCCCGACTTTTGCTTACATCATGGTGGAAGGATTGGCTGATGCACCACAGCTTGACCTTCGTATCGATCGTGAGAAAGCCGAAGCAATGGGGGTTCCTTTTGATGCCATTAATAATGCCATCTCGACCGCCTACGGTTCGGCTTTAGTCAATGAGTTCCCAAATCAGGGGCGTATGCAGCGCGTTATTGTCCAAGCCGCGCCTGAAAACCGCGCTACGCCGGAAACGCTGCGTAAACTGAATATTCTCAACCGCAATGGGGAATTGGTTCCTCTGGAAGCGTTTAGCGACATTGCGTGGAAGCATGGCCCTGTGCAAGTTGTCCGCTATAACGGTTATCCAAGCCTCAAACTGTCTGGTGACGTGGTGCCCGGCATGAGTTCGGGTGAAGGGATGAAAGAGATTGAGCGCTTGGTGGCGCAATTACCGCCGGGTATTGGGTATGAGTGGACCGGCTTGTCCTATCAGGAAAAAGCCGCCGGTTCTCAGGCTCCGATGCTATTAGCCCTGGCACTCGTCGTGGTCTTTCTGGTTCTGGTGGCTTTGTACGAAAGCTGGAAGATTCCGTTCTCGGTACTGCTGATTGTTCCTGTCGGGGCGTTGGGGGCTGTTGCAGCCGTAATGGCTGCGGGGATGTCTAATGACGTGTATTTCAAGGTAGGTCTGATCACGATCATTGGGCTTGCGGCGAAAAACGCAATTCTTATCATCGAGTTTGCAAAGGATCTCCACGCAGAAGGGAAATCTTTCAGGCAGTCCGCTATTGAAGCCGCACGCTTGCGTTTTCGTCCCATCGTGATGACCTCGCTTGCCTTCATTCTTGGCGTGGTACCGCTTGCGATTGCAACTGGAGCGGGCGCACTTAGCCAGCGCGCTATCGGTACGGGTGTCATGGGAGGGATGTTGAGCGCGACCTTACTGGGTGTGCTGTTTGTGCCAGTCTTCTATGTTTGGGTCATGTCTTTGATGAACAAAAGCAAAGAAAAGACGCAGTCTGATAGCCAGACGGATGCCAAGGAGGTAGGAAAATGATAACGCCTCATAAACTCAGTCTGATCGCGGTTACGCTTCTGTTAGCAGCGTGCTCCATGGCACCCAACTATACCACGCCACCGTCACCGATAACGGAACAATGGAAAAGTGATCGGGCTACTCAGCACTCATCTGCCACAACCGACTGGAAGATATTTATTCAGGATGAACGGTTACGAAATTTGGTCGATATAGCGCTCGCCAATAACCGGGATTTAAGGCAAACCCTGTTAAATGTGGATGTTGCTCGGGCGCAATATCGCATCCAACGTGCCGATCGATTACCGGGTATTGAGGCTCAAGGATCGGGTTCACGCCAGCGTGTTCCTGGCGATATATCCCCAACCGGCCAAGCGGCTATTCAGAACGAGTGGCGCTCAGGGATCGGTCTGGCAGCTTTTGAACTCGATCTGTTCGGGAGAATTAAAAGCCTCTCTGATGCTGCGATGGAAGAGTATCTGGCAACAGAGACCAATGCCCGTGGTGCGAGAATTACGCTGATAGCGGAGGTCGTGCAGGCTTATCTCACTCGCAATGGTGCGGTGCAGCGTTACGAGCTGACAAACAGCACATTACAGTCGCGGCAGGACTCCCTGAGGCTCATTTCAGAAAGACGTGTTGTAGGCGTAGTATCCGCTCTTGATTATCAGGAAGCGCTGGGGCTTGTGGAGCAAGCGCGGGCGGAAAGGGAGCAGGTCACCCGTCAGTTAAGACAATCAGAGAACGCGCTGCGTTTGCTGGTTGGCACTAACGATATTGACCGTTATCTACCTCAGAAGCCTGTCGCTGAAGACGCGATTCTGCAAAATATTGCACCGGGTACACCCTCTCAGCTGTTGGCGTCCCGGCCCGATATTGAAGCAGCAGAACATCGGCTGAAATCAAGAAACGCCAGTATTGGCGCTGCGCGGGCAGCCTTTTTTCCTCGCATCTCTTTAACAGCCATGTACGGCAGTGCCAGTACTGAGTTATCCGATCTTTTCAGTGGTGGACAACAGGCTTGGTCATTTTCCCCACAGATAACGCTGCCGTTATTTTCCGGCGGAAGCAATATGGCTAATCTGGATGTCGCAAACCTGCGGAAAAATATTGCTGTGGCAGATTATGAAAAAACCATTCAGACGGCATTTCGTGAAGTGTCTGACGCATTGGATGCAACGGATACCTTACGGCGGGAGGCGTTGGCACAGGAAAGCCTGACGAAGACCAATCTTGAGTCGTTGCGGCTGGCTGAGGCAAGATATGCCAGTGGGGTGGATGGCCACTTGCGCTATCTTGATGCACAACGCCGGGCATTGAGTAGTCAGATTCAACTTATTGATATCCGAACACAGCATCAAATGGCGTTATCTACACTCTACCGCGTGCTGGGCGGTGGCTGGAATGAAGAAAATCGGCAAGCGCGTTAAGCATATTCGGTAACCCGTTAAATAGCGTGCTGCTGAATTATCATACGAGCCTAGCAGTTGAAAGCGCCGATCTCGTTCTCCAACGATAATCTGAAGTCATACAAAGAAGGGCGTCCTATTAGGGCGCTCTTATTCCACGCTATTGTTGATGACCCGCTTCACGAGATGTTTTGATGGTTTCATGCCTTACTCCTCATTTTCCTCTTCGTTGTGCTTTGGCCGCTAGGTATCGCCTGGAAGGTTACTCTGCCGGATGATTGCTATTTTTTTAACCTAAAAGTGTCGTTTAAAAGATCATTCCACTGCTTCACTCTGTAATTTTTGTTATGAAACTCCGCTAATTTTCATGATTTAGCGTATATTACTTATTTTGTGTTTTTTGATAGTATAAAAAACTAATAATTTTCATTAAAAAATCAATGATTGCTAAACTATCTAATATTTATTTCTTAACACGGAAATAGTTTCTTAAGGTGATAGAGTTATTTATTCTGTTAAAAGTAAAAAATAGATAGTGAATATTTTAACTAAATTAAAATTAATGAGTTATTTGTTATTTTTATCATTTATTAGCGAGTTAAGTATTTCGTTGTTAACGAAATTAAAAGGCACGAAATATATTCCTTTTCCGTCAATTGAAACTCAATGGATTATTCTGTTTTATTATGGATATTTTTACTTAAGTTTAATTTAGTTTTTTGTTTTTACTGTGTTTTTTGTTTTAGTCGTTCCATTTACTTGCTCTGCTATATAAGCGTTGACCGTGCGTTTGTGTTGTGTGTATGATCTAAACTCAAAATATGAATGTATTTAACTTCCTTCTTGGTGTGAGTCTTTCACTCCGATATAAATCGTAACTTTACGGTTTTATTATGGTTTTTTAATTCGATTTAAATTTATTTCATCTCGCTGGTCGAAAAACAAATACGCTATACCCTAAATAATTCGAGTTTCAGGAAGGCGGCAAGAGAAGAAATCTCGATGAGCTTACTCAGGTAAGTGATTCGGGTGACTGAACGCAGCCAACGTACATGCAACTCGAAGTATGACGGGGATATTTGTTTGCCGAGTCGCTGCCGTGCTTATGGATTATGGCGGGCTTTTGGTAGGAATCGACTTTACTTCTCCGGGCCCGAGTGCCCTTACGTTGGTATAGACACATGGCAAAAGGAACTGATGGTGCATCTGTCGCACCAAAGGAACGTATTAATATCAAATATGTTCCGGCCACTGGTGGTCAGCAGGCGGAAATAGAATTGCCGTTAACGCTGATGATCGTGGGAAATATGAAAGGGCGCACAGAGGAAACGCCGATCGAGGAGCGTCAGACCGTATCGATCGATAAAAACAATTTTACCTCCGTGATGAAAGAAGCAAATCTGGAACTGAATTTCAGTGTGCCAAATCGCCTTGAAGAAGAAAGTCAGGACGACCTGCCAGTGAAATTGAGCATCGGCGGTTTGAATGATTTCTCCCCTGACCGCATCGCCCAGCAAGTGCCTGAATTACGTAAGCTGCTTGATTTACGTGAAGCATTAGTCGCGCTGAAAGGCCCCCTCGGCAATATTCCCTCATTCCGTAATCGTTTGCAGGATCTGTTGTCCAGCGAAGAAGCCAGAGAGCAGCTTTTGAAAGAGCTCGATCTGGTGAAACCCGCCGAATAATTGATGTTTACTGACGAAATAGGGAAATAATATGTCAATAATTGAAGAACAGGCTCAGACAGGGGCTGCCAGCACCTCTGGATCACTGCTTGATGACATCATGGCTCAAGCACGCATTAGCCCGGTCGATGAAGGTTATAGCGTGGCTAAGCAAGGTATTGCCGCGCTGGTTGCTAACATTCTTGATAGCGGTAATGCAGCAGAACCCGTGAATAAAGCGCTGGTCGATAGCATGATCGTCGAACTGGACAAAAAACTCAGCAAGCAGATTGACGTTATTCTGCATGCGAAAGAACTTCAGGAATTGGAATCTTCCTGGCGTTCGATGAAACTGCTTATCGATCGCACTGATTTCCGTGAAAACATCAAACTGTTGGTGTTGCATGCGACAAAAGAAGAGCTGTTGGAAGATTTCGAATTCGCGCCTGAAATCTCCCAGTCTGGCTTCTATAAACACGTTTACTCTAGCGGCTACGGCCAATTTGGCGGTCAGCCTATCGGCGGCGTGATTGGTGACTATGCGCTGACGCAAAGCTCACCAGACATCAAGCTGATGCAGTATGTCAGCGCCGTTGGCGCGATGGCGCATGCGCCGTTCATCTCTTCTGTTGCACCGACCTTCTTTGGCGTAGATCGCTTCACCGATCTGCCTTCCATCAAAGATCTGAAATCTGTTTTCGAAGGCCCAGCCTACACGAAATGGCGCTCGCTACGTGAATCTGAAGACGGTCGTTATCTGGGCCTGACGGCACCGCGCTTCCTGGCTCGCCTGCCTTATGACCCGGTAGAAAACCCGATTAAGGGCTTCAACTACAAGGAAGATATCAGCACCAATCACGAACACTATCTGTGGGGCAATACCGCCTATCTGATGGGAACGGCGCTGACGGACAGCTTCGCGAAATACCGCTGGTGTCCGAACATCATTGGTCCGCAGAGCGGTGGTGCGATTACCGACCTGCCAGTGCATGTTTATGAAGCCATGGGTCAACTTCAGGCCAAGATCCCGACTGAAGTTCTGATCACCGATCGTCGTGAATATGAAATGGCCGAAGAAGGCTTTATCACGCTGACGATGCGTAAAGACAGTGACAATGCGGCCTTCTTCTCTGCTAACTCGGTGCAGAAGCCGAAGGTGTTCCCGAACACCAAAGAAGGCAAAGAAGCGGAAACCAACTACAAGCTGGGTACGCAACTGCCGTACATGTTCATCATCAACCGTCTGGCGCACTACATTAAAGTGCTTCAGCGTGAGCAGATTGGCTCATGGAAAGAGCGTCAGGATCTTGAACGTGAGTTGAATACCTGGATTAAACAGTACATCGCCGATCAGGAAAACCCGCCGGCAGATGTTCGTAGCCGTCGTCCTCTGCGTGCCGCACAGATCAAAGTGCTGGATGTAGAAGGAGAACCAGGTTGGTATCAGGTCACCATGTCTGTGCGCCCGCACTTCAAGTACATGGGGGCGAACTTTGAGCTGTCGCTGGTAGGGCGCTTAGATAAGGAATAAGACTTATGCCGTCTCTTTCTGCTTGGGAAAGGGGAAACGCGGCAAGTCTGTTTGATCGTATCCGTGGGGAGGAACGTCGTTCCTCCCCTGAAACGGAAGTTGAAGCACTGATCGAGTCCGTTAAGCGTCAACTGGACAACGTGCTCAACACCCGGCCCGGAAATTGTCGCAGCGCACCTGAGCTTGGCGTGATTGATTTTAATGACGCGACGCAGGGTGGTGCGGACATTCGAGGGAAAATCCGGGAGGCGATCCGACAGTGTATCTGTCGCTTTGAACCTCGAATTGTTCATGTGGATGTCGACACATCGGACTATTTATCGAATCCGATGGAGATGTCGTTTCAGGTTACCGCTCGGGTCAGATTGGAAGATCTGGAGCAGGTTGCCTCTTTCAATATCCATATGGATAGCCACCGCCACTACAGAATGATCTGATTATGTCACTGGAACATTTTTTCAGGGATGAGCTGACCTACTTGCGCCTGCAAGGGCGTGAATTCGCCAAGGCGCACCCTGAGCTTACCCGATTTTTGTCAGAACAAACCACGGATCCAGACGTAGAGCGTCTGCTGGAAGGGTTCGCCTTTTTGACGGGGAGCCTGCGGGCGAAGATCGAGGATGAATTTCCGGAACTGACACACGGTCTGCTGGGCATGCTGTGGCCGAATTACCTGCGCCCCGTACCGAGTATGACCATTATGCAGTTTTCGGTACTCCCCGGCGCGATTGCACAGCCTGCGTTTGTTGAGCGTGGCTGTGAACTCGACAGCCTGCCGATTGATGATGTGGTTTGCCATTTTCAGACCTGTCACGATGCCTGGATTTATCCGGCGGATATTCGTGACATCAAGGTACAGAGCGGCAACGATCTTTCTACGATTACGCTAGATATTGGGCTGCATGGCCCGCTTTCACTCAGCGATCTGCAACTCGACAAGCTGCGCTTTTATCTGGGCGGTGATACCTATACGGCCTACGAACTCTATTTCTGGATCGCCAGCCAGCTGTCGCATATTGAGCTGGAAGTCGATGGCCAACGCTTCCGTCAGGAAGCCAGCGTGCTGAAGACGGTCGGCTTTGAGCGTGACGATGCGCTATTGCCGTATCCCGGCAATGTCTATTCGGGTTACCGCATCTTGCAGGAATACTTTTGTTTTCCTGAAAGTTTTCTCTTTTTCCAACTCGCTGGCGCGGTATGGCCGGATCTCCCGCTGACGGTAACAGAATTCCGTCTGCACTTTTGCTTTGACCGTCCGTTACCAGCGGAACTGAAGATCCGCCCTGATTCGTTCATGCTCAATTGCGTGCCGGCGATCAACCTCTTCCAACACGATAGCGAACCGATCAACCTCAGCGGACGCCAGACGGATTACCCGCTGAAAGCCAGCTACCGTAATGCCGATAGCTTTGAAATCTTCTCCGTGGATAAGGTTGAAGGCTGGGTTGAAGGGAATTCAGGTCGTTCTCGGGGCATTCCGCGTACGTATCAGCCTTTTGAGAGTTTTCAGCACCAAATAGAGCGAGCCAAAGGACGGTTGGCGCTCTATTACCGCATCCGGGTAAGAGAAGCCGTGAACGGCAACGGTTTTGATCACATGCTCTCTTTTGTGCGTGGCGATGAGCAAGAGGTGATTGATTTGGATGAGTCCATCTCGGTGACCCTGACCTGTACCAATCGATCGCGGGCGGCACAGCTGTCCGTTGGGGCGATCTGCGTACCCACCGGCAATTCACCGTCTTTTGCGACGTTTCGTAATTTGGTTCGCCCGACGCGACCGTTACGGCCTGCGATGGATGGCAGCCTGCACTGGACGCTGATCTCCAACCTGTCCCTGAACTACGTATCGTTGCTACGGCGTGATGCGCTGGTACAGATTCTGCGTACTTACGATTTCCCGGCGCTGCACGATAAGCAGGCAGAGCAAGCCTCGCGTAAGCGTCTGGCGGGTATTGAGTCTATCGAAACCACGCCTATTGATCGCCTAGTTCAGGGCATGCCGGTGCGCGGCTTGAAATCAATCCTGTCGGTACGGCAATCCGCGTTCTCCAGTGAAGGGGAACTCTATCTGTTTAGTACGGTGCTGGCGCACTTCTTCTCGCTATACGCCAGCGTCAACGCTTTCCACCTGTTGGAAGTGGTCAACATCGATAACAAGGAGCGCTACCGATGGCCGGTACAGATAGGTCAACACTCGATGATGTGACGTTCCGCCAGGATGTCTCGCGCTTTAATTTTTTCCAATTGGTGGAATTGCTTAATCGACTGGAAGGCGTGGATCTGGAACAAGATCTGGATTTTCGTCCTGAACAGGAGCGTCTTCGCTTTCGCTCTACGGCATCTATTGGCTTTCACCCTAGCGATATCTTGCAGGTGGGACGCGATGAAGAGGGCCGTCAGGAACTGGAAGTCGCGTTTCTGGGTCTGCACGGTAGCCAGTCACCGATGCCCGGTTATTACCTCGAAGAACTAGCCTGGGAATACGCGCAGGGCGAACAGAAGCTGGGCGTGTTTCTTGATTTCTTCCATCACCGCTTGCTCACGCTGTTGCACCGCGCATGGCGTAAATACCGCTATCACGTCCGCTTTCAGAATGAGGGGGAGGATGGATTCTCTCGCCTGATGTTTGCGCTCGTCGGGCTAGGAAATGACGCCGTACGCGACAGCCTGCCGGTTAACCGCGCCAAGATGCTTTCCTACGCCGGGGTGTTGGCAAGTCCCAGCCGTTCCCCGGAAGTCGTCGCGGGTCTGGTTATTCACTGTTTTGATCTGGACGACGTCGCCGTCATGGCCTGGCAGCACCGCCGTGTTCCCATTCACGAAGGGCAGCAGAACCGCTTGGGAAAAGGAAACATGATGTTGGGCGGTGATTTTGTGATCGGCGACAAAGTGAATGACTGTGCGGGCAAGTTTTTGCTCAAGGTTGGCAATCTCAGCTTCAGCCGCTTTCTCAGTTTTTTGCCCAACGGTGAGCATTTTCAGCCGCTGGTGCGTTTTGTCTCTTTCATTCTTCGCGATCAGTTGGCCTGGGATCTGCGTCTTGGTTTCGCGGAAGGCGAAGCTAAGGGCTTAAGCCTGGGAAGTGAGCAAAGCAGCCGTTTGGGATGGAGCAGCTTTCTCGGGCAGCCGCCAACGGATCCCTATGTGACGATTTGTGTGCAGGAGTAAATGTGAACGTAACCCACCCACTCACGTTGGTTGTGCTTAACAGTGAGCAGCTCGATATCAATTCTCAGGTGCAGCACCAGTTCGATCACCGTGGCGGCACGCTGGGTGCGTCGGAAAAAGACCAGTGGCAACTGCGGGATCGGCTGGGCTCCGTCGTGCCGGAGCACGCCCGTATCGACATGACCGACGGCTATTTCAGCCTGTGCGATCTGAGCGGTCAGTCTTTTATTAACGGTTCCCTGTCGCCGATTGGGCGAGATCGTAAAGTCATTCTGTCGCACGGCGATGAGCTAGTGATTGGGCCTTTCCGGCTGGGCGTGTATATCGGCGATCCCACAACGGAACAGGATATCGATCAGGTATTAGGACAGCGCACGGACGATGTGCTGGGCGGCTGGCTAAGTGAAGATAAAAAAAGGCGCTCTACGGATCTTGCAGACTCTACCGTCGTGTTGAACGACCCGCTGTGGGCGCTACAGAAAGAACAGAGCCAGTCACTCTTGCTATCAGACAGTGAGACGGCCGGAGAATCACTCACGACCTCTCTTTCTTCTTTTTCTTCTGCTGAGGACACCATGGATCAGAAATTTGTCGAATTACCGACTATCAACACACGCTATGCGGGAGATGAGCTGGAAGGGTACAGCGACGGCACCTCATTGGCTCCGCTGATGCGCGGGCTGGGGCTGTCGCTTCAGCCGGGTGATGATGCGCGACTGCGTGAAATGCTGGAAGAGATGGGGAAAAGCCTGCGCGCCATGGTTGAAGGCTTGCTGGCATTGCAGACAGAACAGGCGGCACTGGCGGACACGCACTTACGCCCAATTGAAGATAACCCGCTGCGTCTGGGGCTGGGTTATGCGGATACGCTGTCGGTGCTGTTTGCCGAGGGGAAAAGCCCGGTTCATTTGTCAGCGCCCGCCGCGGTGGAAGAGGTGTTGAACAATATGCGAGTGCATCATATTGCGAACCAGCAGGCGATTGCCGTGGCGTTGGAAAACATTCTTCAGGCCTTTTCGCCAGCCGCGCTGCTTAGCCGTTTTGAACACTATCGTCGTAGTGGCGAACCGTTGGCTGCGGATGATGGCTGGGCGTGGCAGATGTATCAGCACTACTTCCGAGAATTGACGTCACCCCGCCAGCAGGGTTTCCAGAAATTGTTCCATCAGGTGTATGCGCAAGCGTATGACCGTGCCGTGCGTCAGCAGCAGGAGCAAAAATAATGCTGCGGGCACTGTGCTTATGTTCCCTGATGTTCCTACTGTCGGGGTGTTCCACACTGGGCAAGATGGCGCAGGTCGCGGCGAATCCGGATATCCAAGTGGGAAGCAACAATCATCAGCCTTCTACCGTGGGGTTTAGCCTGCTGGCGGAACCGGACGTGAATCCGAACGACAGCGGTGAAGCCGCCCCTATCGAATTCCAACTGGTTCTGCTGGCGGAAGATTCGCGTCTGTTAGCCACCGATTACGACCAGATCACGACGGATATCGAAAAAGCGTTAGCCAAGAATTACATCAGCCATCAGGACTACACGCTATTGCCGGGGCAGTTCAAATATCTGCCGCCAGAAGTGCTGGATGAAAAGGTGCACTACCTCGGCGTGGTGGCTCGGTATGCCGATTCGGAAAGTGCGGAGTGGCGCAAAGTCATCAAGCTAAAGAATACCGGGCAAACGTATCAGATTCTCGTGCACCTGCGCCGGGATGAAGTCGAAATCAAAAAAGACCAAGAAGAAGAATAATTATGTCGAGTCGCAATCGCATTATCTGGCGGGAAGGTTTGTTCATTAAACCGCAGCATTTTCAACAGCAGCAAAGACACACCGATTACGCACTGCACGCGCGTCTCAGCGCCCTCAGTGATTATTTCTATGGTTTGCAGTCGCTGGCGATTAATGAGGAATACCTCAATTTTGGCCGTATCGCGCTGGTTAACGCCAGCGGTGTGATGCCTGACGGCACCGTGTTCAATATTCCCGGTGATGATGCCCTGCCGCTGCCGTTGGAGATCACCGATGTCGCGCTGGCAAACCAGAAAGTGTATCTGGCGCTACCGCTGGCGGTAAATGGCGTCAGTGAAGTCGGCCAGCCAGGGCAGGGGATCGCCAGCCGTCTGCAATCGCACCGGCATGACGTGCGCGATCTGCACAGCGACGGTGGCGATATCGTTTCTCTGGAGGTTGGTAAGGTCAGCCTGCGCCTGATGCTCGATCGTGACGATCGCAGCGCCTATGCCTCGCTGGCGATCGCCAACATTCTGGATAAACGCCCTGACGGCGGATTGATCCTGGATCCTAACTTTATGCCGTGTAGCATCAGCGTTACTGCAATCCCCAGTTTAAAACGCTTTTTGGGCGAATCTGCGGGTTTAGTTGCTGAACGCGCACGCAGCCTGTCGCAGCGTATTGCCGCACCGGGACAACAGGGCGTAGCGGACGTAGCCGAATTCATGATGCTGCAATTACTCAACCGCGCTCAACCCAAGCTGTCGCATTTGGCGCGTCTTGGTACGTTGCACCCTGAACGCCTGCACGAAACGCTGGTTGAGCTGTGCGGTGAACTGATGACGTTTACCGATGAATCACGCCTGCCGCCAGAATTCCCCGCCTATCGCCATGAACATCAGCAGGCCAGCTTTGAGCCGCTGATGATGGCGCTGCGTCAAGCCTTGAGCACCGTGCTGTCGCCGCGTGCCGTCTCCATCCAACTGAAGAAACAGCCGTATGGCGTGATGGTAGCAATGGTTGGCGATGCGGAATTGATGACCAGCGCCGAGTTTGTGCTGGCGGTGCGTGCGCGTATGCCGCAGGAACATCTGCGTAAACAGCTGCTGCAACAAACGAAGATTGCCTCCAGCGAGAAGATCCGCGAACTGATCAGTCTGCAATTGCCTGGCATCCCACTGCTGCCGCTGCCGGTTGCGCCGCGTCAACTGCCTTATCACGCGGGTTACAGCTATTTCCAACTGGATAGACAAAGCCCTGCCTGGCAGGTGTTGGTGTCTGGCAACACGCTGGCGTTCCACATTGCTGGTGAATTCCCGGAACTGGATATGCAGCTTTGGGCCATCCGTGGCCAGTAGTCAGGAGAGGAAGAGATGAGCATCGAGGTTATTAAAAACGATCAACTGGGCGATCTACTTTTTGACCACGCCCGACAGCTGGATATGGATTCCGACTACTGGTTCCGCCTGCGTGGGCAAAGCATTAATCCGATGGTTGATGCGGTCACACCGCTGCTGGGCATGGTGGAGCGAGTTCGCCAGCTCTCTGCCTATGACGGCGTGGAGGATCTTTATCAGCGCGTGGTATCTGAAATTCAGGCTATCGAGCAGGAACTGCATTCTCATGGCTATGAAAACGGCGTGATTTTGTCCTTCCGCTACATCCTCTGCACCTTCATTGATGAAGCCGTGATGGGACGGGAGTGGGGCGGGCAAAGCATGTGGTCGGCTCATTCCCTGTTGACTCGTTTTCACAATGAAACCTGGGGGGGCGAAAAGGTTTTTGTCCTGCTGGAGAAGCTGCTGGACGATCCCACCCGCTACCGCGACATCCTGGAATTTATCTACCTTTGCCTCTGTCTGGGTTTTGAAGGGCGCTATCGGGTGATGACACAGGGGCGTGAGGAGTTGAACCGCGTCGTGAGTAAGTTACATGACACGTTGCGCCCTGAGCCTGCTAATTCGCCGACGGTATTTCACCTGAATCTGGGGCAGCAGGCCTCGCGTTACCACCTGCGTAGACAGGTGTCATTGCGCACGTTGTTTATCGGCGTTTTTGTGGTCTTGGTGGCCGCATTCGGCCTGTACCGTTACGAGCTAACTCATCAAACCCAGGACGTACTGCGTCAGCTGGGAGAATTATTACAATAACAGGAGCTACACCGTGATTCGAATTGAACTGCCGACACTGGTTGAACGACTCAACCCTGTGTGCCGTCATATGCTGGAAGAAGCGGCGGCACTCTGTATTCAACATCAGGGTGCGGAAATCCGCATTGAGCACCTGTTGATGAAAATGCTGGAAACGCCGCTGTGCGATGTGCGCCAGATCCTCAAGCGTGCTGGCGTCGATGCGGATGAGCTGTCTTCGCTGCTGCTACCTTCCTCCGTGGATAAAGAATTTGATGCGGGCTATCCCTCATTCTCTCCTCTGCTGGTGGAATGGTTACAGGACAGCTGGTTGCTGGCCTCGGCTGAATTCCAACATGTGCATCTGCGTAGCGGTATCTTGCTGCTGGTTTTGCTGCTGACGCCAAATCGCTATGTGGCAGGCGCGATATCCCGTCCGCTGGCACAGATTAACCGTGAACTTTTACGCCAGCAGTTTGATGAGTGGGTGAAGGATTCTGTTGAAACGGAAGTGGCGGTGCAGTCTGCCACGGCGGAACAGGCTATTGCGGCAAGCACGCAGCTGTCCCGCTATACGCAAAACGTGACGGAATCTGCCCGACAGGGGCAATTGGATCCGGTGCTGTGCCGCGATCATGAAATCGATCTGATGATCGACATTCTCTCCCGTCGCCGTAAAAACAACCCGATTGTGGTGGGGGAAGCGGGCGTCGGTAAAAGTGCGCTGATCGAAGGGTTGGCGCTGCGTATTGTGGCGGGTGCCGTACCGGAAAGGTTGCGGGATGTAGAACTGCTTACGCTCGACCTAGGGGCGATGCAGGCCGGTGCCTCGGTTAAAGGCGAATTTGAGAAACGCTTCAAAGGTGTGATGCAGGAAGTGAAGGATGCGCCACGCCCGATCATTCTGTTTATCGATGAAGCGCATACGCTAATCGGGGCTGGCAATCAGGCCGGTGGGCTGGATGTGTCCAATCTGCTCAAGCCTGCGCTGGCACGCGGTGAACTGCGTACCATCGCGGCGACGACCTGGAGCGAATATAAAAAATACGTCGAGAAAGATGCGGCGCTTTCTCGTCGCTTCCAGCTCGTCAAAGTCGGTGAACCAAACGCGGAAGAAGCCACGGTTATCCTGCGTGGGCTGCGCGGCATCTATGAGAAAGCGCACGGCGTCCTGATTGATGAAGATGCGCTTCAGGCGGCGGCGCAGCTGTCGGCGCGCTATATCTCCGGTCGCCAACTGCCCGATAAGGCGATTGACGTGCTGGATACCGCGAGTGCGCGCGTGGCGATTAACTTGACGACGCCACCGCGTGCAGTCAGCCAGCTACAAACTCGCCTGCATCAGCAGAAAATGGAAATCACCCAGCTTGAGCGTCAGGCGCGCATCGGTCTCGGCAATACCGAAGAGCGGTTAGTCGAACTGCGTGACGCCCGCGAAGCAGGCGCGGCATCGCTGGCACAGCTGGAAGCCGATTGGCAGCAGCAGAAAACACAGGTTCAGCGCGTGATCGAACTGCGTACGGCGCTGTTGGATGAAGAGCAAGCCGTCGACTTTGATGCGGTATCGGCGGCGGCGGAACTGGCCACCTGTGAGCAAGCGCTTGAAATACTTCAGCAAGCTTCCGTGCTGGTCTCCCCCCACGTCGATAAAATGCAGATTGCTGCAGTGATTGCTGAATGGACGGGCGTGCCGCTGAATCGGATCTCTCAGGGAGAGATGGATATCGTCACGCGCCTGCCTGAATTCCTGGGGGAATCTATTAAAGGGCAGCAGTTGGCGATTGCTCAATTGCATAAACACTTGCTGACTGCGCGTGCGGACCTCCGTCGTCCGGGGCGTCCGCTGGGGGCTTTCCTGCTGGTGGGGCCGAGCGGTGTCGGTAAAACGGAAACCGTAGTTCAGATTGCTGACCTGATGTTTGGCGGACGTAACTATCTGACTACCATCAACATGTCGGAATATCAGGAAAAACATACGGTTTCACGCCTGATCGGCTCGCCTCCGGGCTACGTCGGGTTTGGCGAAGGTGGCGTGTTGACCGAAGCGATCCGTCAGAAACCGTATTCTGTGGTACTGCTGGATGAAGTAGAGAAGGCACACCCGGATGTTCTGAATTTGTTCTATCAGGCGTTTGATAAAGGCGAGTTGGCCGATGGTGAAGGCCGTGTCATCGACTGCCGTAACGTAGTGTTTTTCCTGACGTCCAACCTCGGGTTCCAGACGATTGTTACCTACGCTGAGCAATCAGAGGTGTTGCTGGATGCGCTCTATCCTGAGCTGGCGGCTTTCTTCAAACCTGCTCTGTTAGCACGTATGGAAGTCATCCCTTATCTGCCGCTGGCACATGACACCATGGTCGAGATCGTACAGGGCAAATTGTCGCGTCTGGTTTCTCTGCTGCAACAGCGCTTTGGTGCGGAAGTCATCATTGAAGACGAGGTGCCGGAAGAGATTCTACGGTTGGCGAACCGCAGCGAAAACGGGGCACGCATGCTCGAATCGGTGATTGATGGCGCCTTGCTGCCACCGGTTTCGCTACAGCTGCTGCAACGTATGTCTGCGGGTGAACCCGTCAGCCGTATTCATTTCCGTGTCGAAGCCGGCCAGTTCCAGACTGAGGTGGAGGGCTGAGTATGCAACATGCCCTCGAACTGGCGCTCGCACTCACCCGACAGCACGATGAGGCCGGTCTGTGCGACTGGCTGCTGGAGACGATGCAGGCCGCCTGGCAGCCGCAAGGGATGCTACTGGGTATGGTGGATGTCAGCGGCAGGCAACTGACTTGTCAGGGGCGGGTGCATGAGACGTCGGTGGCGCTGAGTCTGGGGGTGGATGACTTTAGCCACCCGCTGGCTTATGCACTGCATAAGAATCAGGCGCGTACCTGGGATTCCCTCTATGGCGGTGCTCGCATTGAGCATCGTGAGTTTCGGCAGATGCTGGTTTCTGTCGGGACGAATTGCGGGCTTCACGCGCTGCCGCTGCTGTCGGACAGCGGCAAGCCGCTGGCGGTATTGGCGCTGTTGGATACGCCAATGCGCCTGCAAACGCTGCATCAACGAGGGGAATGCGAACGGCTGGCGCAGGTGTTTTGTCGCCAGCTGATGCTGTTGCGTGAGCTGGCACACACCCGACGGGAACAGGTCGCGTTAAGAGATTCTCTCCGCCAGATTAAGGATGAGGGACAGAGTCGTCGCGAGCAGGAAAAGCGGGTGGAAGCCACCCTGATTGGCCGGTCTGTGGTGATTAAAGAGCTGCATCAGCAGATTTATCAGGCGGCAAAACACCGCCTTTCGGTGCTGATTCAGGGCGAAACCGGTTCAGGGAAAGATGTGGTGGCGCGCTTGCTGCATGAGTGCTCCGAACGTGCCGACAAACCCTTTATTGCCATCAACTGTGCTGCAATTCCCGAAAACCTGATTGAAAGCGAACTGTTTGGCTACCAGAAAGGGGCGTTCTCTGGCGCACAAAGCAACAAAATTGGTCTGGTAGAACAGGCTAACGGCGGCACGCTGTTTTTGGATGAAGTCGGTGATATGCCGCAGTCCATGCAGGCCAAGCTGTTAAGGGTATTGGAGACGCATAGCTTCCGTCCTCTGGGCGCGGAGAAAGAAGTTCATTCTGATTTCCGTCTGATTGCTGCGACCCATCAGCCGCTGGAACAGCAAGTGTCTGACGGCGTGTTTCGGCAGGATCTCTATCACCGCCTCTGTCAGTGTTTATTGCAGGTTGCTCCGTTGCGTGAGCGGCCGGACGATATTCGCCTGCTGTGCGAGCACTTCATCGGTCAGTTTGCCGACAAGCAATTTGCAGATAAACAATTTACAGACAAACCACAAAAGCATCTTGGGCCACTGAGTCGTGCCTTCCTGCGTCAACTGGTGGCGTATGACTTCCCCGGCAATGTGCGGGAACTACGTAACCTGCTGGAAGTCGCCTGCGCGCATACGCCGGACGGTGAGGCGCTGTCCCTGACATCGCTGCCGCCTGAACTGCGCGATCGGCTGACGAGCAGTACGACGGAGGAACACGATTGTTATCAGCATATCCACGATTTGCGTATAGCCACACAGCTGTATGAAGCGGCTGTGATTGAGGCACGCCTGCGTCAGTTTCAGGGCAACCGCCTGCTGGTGGCCGATAGCCTCAATATCCCTAAACGTACCCTTGACCACAAATGCCAGAAGCTGGAGGTAAATTGATGTTTCTGATGATGGCACCCCTACTGTTGGCAACCGCCGCGATGCCCGATCCTGCCTGGCAGTTGCTATGGGATCAGTGCCGTAATGAAACGGCTTCAGAGCTTCGACTGGCCTGTTATGACGCGCTGGGTCGGGAAGCTGAGCGCACCGGTACGCTGTCCCCACAGGACGATAAAGCTGCTGCTGGCGGAACGTTTCAACTGGGACGTGAAGCAGACAGCGGCGATATGACGCTCACCCGCGTGCTGGCCGATGGCAATACGCTGGTGATTAGCTGTGCCAGCAATATTACGCATCTGCGCATTACCCTCAGCGAACCTTGGGCAGGCGAATCCGTCACGTCGCAGCTCGATGGTGTGACGGTCTCCGACAGTTGGTTTATCCGTAACCGCGGGCTGCTGCTGGAGTCAGGACGCGGCCTAGTGGCGATTGATGCGTTAAAGCGCTGGATTGGGCATCGCGAGCTGGTGCTTAACGGTACAGACGGTCACGCGCTGCGTATTGAACTCGCAGGGTTAGGCGAAGCAGTAGCGCCGCTGCGTCAGCAGTGTCACTGGTAGAGGAGGCGTTCATGCATGCACATCCCTGGTGTAAACGCCTGCAAACCTCGTTGCCGGATGAGCGGTTGCGCGCGGCGGTATTGGCTGACGATCCGCTCTGGGAAAAGGTAGAAACGGAACTGGTCAAGCTAGGATCGCTGGCGCATAACCAGGTCGATCTTAACGTGGTAGCGGGTTATTGCCTGACGTTACTGGAAAGCAAAACCAAAGACATGCGGGTACTGGTGCAGCTACTGCGCTGCTTACAGCACCCGGCTAAAGCGACGCCATTTTCTACCGCGCTGATGCTGTTGGATAGCTGGTTGGAGAGTTACTGGGTGACCGCCTGGCCTGCCAGCCCGGTGCAGAAACAGAAGTTGATGATCCAGATTGTTCGGCGTTTTGAGAGTGCGATCCCTCGTATTGCGGAGACTGCATCCAGCGCAGAGCTAGAGCAATTACAGCAGTTAACGGAGCAGGTGGCGACCCGTTGGGGCGAGCTGGCCAGCGACAAAGCCGCGCTGATGGATGAGCTGGTACAGGGCGTTAAGCGTGCCAGACAGCGGCAGCAGGCGCAAGAACAGGCGAATCAGACGGCGAAACCGACCCCGGCAGTGAGCGGTAGCGGTAACTCAGGCGGGAGTGAAACCAGCGGCAGTGCAGCCTCGACGCCAGTCAGTTCGGTGGAGATTAATTCATCCGATGAGCGCAGCTGGCGACAAACCCAGTTGAGCGTCGCTGCATTGTTGGTCGAGCGTCATCCTGATTCACCGATGGGCTATCGTCTGCGGCGCCATGCTATCTGGTCCAGCATTGCCACTCCGCCGATGTCGTCGAAGGGGCATAAAACGCAGTTGGCACCCGTTTCGTCAGACCGTGTGGATGAATACCAAAGTGCGCTTGCACAGGCTGATTTGGCGCTGTGGGAACGTATAGAACAAAGTCTGGTGCTGGCACCTTACTGGTTTGATGGCCACATGCTGTCTGCCTCGGTGGCTTCCAGACTGGGACATACGTCGGTTGCCACGGCGATGGCGGAAGAGCTTTCTGCGTTTATTCAGCGTTTGCCGGAACTGCGTGAACTGGCGTTCAGCGATGGCGCGCCATTTTTGACTGGGAAGTGTAGTCAGTGGTTGCAGTCCAGCCAGCCAGTGCGCGGTGGCGGCGGTGCGCGGCAGGACGATCTGGCAACAGAGGCTGCCTCCTGTCGGGATGAGAAAGGCATTGGCACGGCGATGTTGTTACTGGATGAACGCATGCGTCGCCTGAAAGAGCCTCGCGATCGCTTTTATGCCGAGTTGGTACTGGCGGATTTACTCGCTGAAGAAGGGATGAAATCACTGGCAGCACAGCACTATCAGCACATGTGGCAGGAAAGCCAACAATTGGGCCTGATGCAATGGGAACCGGGAATGGTCAGCCGCGTGGAGCGGTTGGCGGCATCCCGCAAAAAATAAGACATTCGGAGTGAATGGTCACTTATGTTTAAAACAATCATAACCTTTCTACGCAAGCAGTTGCCTAAACTGAAACCCTCCTGGCTGCTTTTGGGGGCGGTACTGTGGGTCGTGGTGTTGGTTCTGGCCTGGTGGCTGGGACCGCGTTTGACAGTGGGCGAGTCACGCCCATTGCAGGGAATCTGGGGCCGCGTGGTGTTCACGCTGGTTTGGCTGTGGCTGGCGTTCTCCTACAGTGCCTGGCTGGTCTGGCGTCGCGTGCAGCAGATGCGTGCGGAACGTCATGAACAGCAGGTGATTGAACAGGATCCCTTGCAGGTGTATGTCGACAGCCAGCAGACGTTTCTCGATCGCTGGCTGGAAGCGTTTCAGACTCAGTTGGGTAAAAAAGCGCTGTATGCGATGCCTTGGTATCTGACGATTGGTCTGGCTGGCAGTGGCAAAAGTAGCCTGATCCATCGCGCCAATCCGGCAAACAAAATGAATCCGAAGCTGGATGCAGAGCTGCGAGACGTGGCGGCAGGCCAGCAGGTGAGCAGCTGGGTCGGGGAATCCGCCGTCATTTGGGATCCTAGCGGACAGCTACTCGCACAGCCTGAGTTGGAGGGCGATTCGCTCGGGCTGCGCCATGCCCGACTGTGGCAGCACCTGCTACAGTGGCTCAGTGAAAATCGCCGCCGCCAGCCGCTCAACGGTCTGGTTCTCACGCTGGATATTTCCTGGCTGGCACAGGCCGGTGTCGCGGATCGCAAAGCCTACGCACAGGTCATGCGCGCGCGGTTGCAGGAAATTTCGGTGAACATCAATACGCGCTTACCGGTGTATATCGCGCTGACTCGACTGGATATGCTGAGCGGCTTCGATAAGGTCTATCGCCAGTTAAACCGCGACGCGCGTCAGGCCGTTTTAGGCGTGACGTTTACGCCGCAGGCGAGCAACAGCAAAGGGTGGCTGGAGGAATTAGAGCGTTTCTGGGACGAGTGGGTTACGCACCTGAATGACAATCTGCCAGACATGCTGCTGACGCAATCCGACAGAAGTGTACGCAATTCGCTGTTCTCGTTCGTCCGCCAGCTGGCTGGAGTGAAAGATTATGTGATGGAAGTGCTGACGGAAACGTTAGCGACGGGCGAGGATCGCGCGTTCCTGATCCGTGGCGTCTACGTCAGTTCTGTCTATCAACAAGGGGTGCCGTTCGATGCCTTTGCGCAGTCGGCTTCCCGACGCTATCAACTGCCAGAGCCGATTAACGCTGCGCTGCGCGGTGAATCGAATACGTTCTTTGTACAACGTCTTTTCCCTGACGTCATTTTCCCGGAAGCCAGTCTGGCGGGTGAAAACCGGATGCATAGTCTCTATCGTCGGCGTCGACTCAGTATCGGCGTAGGCTGCATGCTGCTCGCCAGTCTGGCGCTGGTCGGCAGTTGGCACCATTTCTATCGGGTCAATGAAGAGGCCGGGCGTAACGTACTGACGAAAGCGCAGGCGTTTATCGGCACCAATGAGCTGGAAGGGCAGCCGGGCTATGGCTATCAGCAGTTGCCGCGTCTGAATTTGATTCGCGATGCGACCTTATCCTTTGGTAATTACCACGAACGTACGCCGCTGCTAGCCGATCTTGGCCTGTATCAGGGCGGTAAGATTGGGCCTTATGTTGAAGGCACTTATCTGCAAATGCTGAACCAGCGCTTTCTCCCTGCGGTGATGCAGGGGCTGTTGGAGGACTTGAATCAGGCACCCGCTAATAGCGAGCAAAAGCTGACGATTCTGCGTGTGATGCGGATGTTGGATGATGCGTCAGGACGCAATAAAGCGCTGGTCGAACAGTTTATGGCGCAGCGCTGGCAGAAGGCGTTTCCCGCACAGGGCAATGTGCAGGAACAACTGATGCAGCATCTGGATTACGCCCTTGAGCATACCGACTGGCATAAGGCCCGTGAGCAAAAAGATGCGGCGGCGATCAGTACCTTTGCGCCATTTAATCAGCCGATTACGTTGGCTCAACAGGAGCTGAGCAAGTTGCCGATGTATCAGCGCGTTTATCAGAGTTTGGTGATGAAAGCGACGCAGGTGCTGCCGCCGGATTTAGCGATCCGTGATGAAGTCGGCCCGACGTTTGATCCGGTGTTTTCCTTGCGTAATGACAAAGCGGGAAGTGTGCCGCGGCTGCTGACGTATCCCGGTTTCAGTGATTATTACCTCAAGCAGGACAAAGCGCTGTTAGAACTGACGGCATTGGACGCCTGGGTTCTGGGCCAGCGTGAGCGTGCGCAGTTTAGCGAGGCAGACCGTCGGGAAATTCTGCGTCAGGTGAACGATCGCTACATTACGGATTACATCAACCAGTGGCAGAAAGTGTTGGCGAACATTGATGTGCAGACGCTCGATACGCCGGAGCAGGCGCTCGATATTCTCACGGATATTACCGGCAACGATCAGCCCTTCCAGCGTGTGTTGACCACGGTCAGTGATAACACCCGAATCCGTAAGCTGTCCGACGATGATAACGACGCGGCGCAAGGTATCAACACGCGCACGGGTCGTCCGTTTATGACTATCAATGCGGCACTGAGCGGACGTGGTGAGCAGGGGCCATTGGTGCAAGAGGTTAATCAGAAGCTGACCGATCTCTATCACTACCTCGATCAGATCGTCAACGCGACCGACCCAGGTCAGGCAGCGTTGAAGGCGGTGCAGGCTCGGCAGGGAAATAAATTTGCCGATCCGGTCTTCGCCTTACAGCAATACGCCCGCAGCCTCCCCGCGCCGCTGGACCGCTGGGTAGGACAATTAGCTGGAGAAAGCGCCAGTCTGGTGACCGGCCTTGCGATGTCGTCGTTGAATCAAGAGTGGCTGGATAAAGTTGTGACGCCATTCAATGAGAAGCTGGCGGATCGTTACCCCTTCGACCCGTCATCGAACAAGGATGTGCCGCTATCGGAAATGGAAATGTTCTTCATGACTGGCGGGACGCTAGACAGCTTCTATCAAACCAACCTCAAGGCGATGATGGAAAGCGGCATGCTGGAAGAAGGCATGGCTTCACCGTTGCAGGCCGAGCTGGTGAAACAGCTTGAACGCGCTACCCGCATCCGCCAGACCCTGTTTAATGCGCAGGGTAGCCTGGAAGTGCATTTTGTTCTGGAGCCGCTGGAATTGACGGCGAACAAGCGTCGCAGCGTACTCAATCTGGACGGACAACTGCTGGAATACAGCCACGGTCGTCGTCAGAAAACACCGCTGGTGTGGCCAAACAGTATGCGCGATGGAGCCGAAAGCAAGCTGACTCTGGTGCCGGACGATCGTGAGCGCTCACCACGTAGCCTGAGCTTTAGCGGTCCGTGGGCGATGTTCCGGTTAATCAACAGCGACCAGTTGACGCAGGTTAATGAGAACACCTTCGATGTGCGCTTCTCGCTGGAAAACGGCGCGATGACGTATCGCGTATATACCGATGCCAGCCATAACCCGTTTGCTGGTGGTCTGTTCAGCCAATTCACGCTGCCTGACTCGCTTTATTAACTTAACTCTCGGGAGCCTGCTCAGGCTCCCTATTGCTGGATGATGTGATATGCAAGATGCACAACAAGCCCTGAAAGTGGGCCGGGATCCACGGATGCTGCCGGAGTTTGATGCACTTCGGGCGGAAATTAACAAGTTGAGTCACGCGTCTCGTCCCGATGTGGATTGGATGCTGGTGCACGATATGGCCACCACCATCTTTGAAAAGCAGGGTGTGGATCTCCAGACTGCGATCTATTTCACCTTGGCGCGCTCGCGGTTGGCTGGATTGACAGGATTCACGGAAAGCTGTGAGTTTCTGGCGAATCTGATCGTGACGCAGTGGGATAACTTCTGGCCACCAGTGCATCAGGAACGGGCACGTATCGAGATGCTGGACTGGTTCATTGCCCGCATCAGCGAAGTGGTGCGGCAGTACGCTATCAGCCATGAACACAAGCGGCTGGTTTATCGTTGCGAACGCGCGCTGCAATTGATGAGTGAAAAGCTGCACAACTCAGGGTTGAGCCGCATTCCCCGCGTCGAGAATCTGCTGCACTTCGTCGAAGGTTATACCCATCTGTTTGATGAAACCGAGATTGTCATTGTGTCGGATGATCAGGAGCTGAGAAAACAGGATATGCAGATTCCGCCTATGGTGTTCTTTCATTCAGACATGGAGCCGGGTGCGACGGTGCAAAGCGGTGGTTCATCAGGCTCGGGTCAGGCTGCACTGCCCGCGGGTAGCATTCTCATCGGACGGGAGAAGGGGCAAATGAAACCGACGGTATTGAAAATTGAGGCGCATAAAAAGCAGAAGCCAGCCTGGTTCTGGTTTGTCTCCGGGTTGCTGACTTGCGCGCTACCTGTCGCCGCTATTACGGGGTGGCAGTATTGGCAGGAACAGAAAGCCGATGCGCTGGCATTGCTGCAACAGCCCGCGTACGCCTTGCCTACTGCCCCCGATCATAATGACATTCGCCGGGTGCGTATTGTTCTGGGTGAGCAGAAATTGCAGGGCATGGAAGGCGAACTGATCAACCGCTATCAGGCACAACTGGAACAGGTGAAAAATGCGTCGCCTTTCTACCTGTACCAGTACGGCAATGGGTTGAAAAACGTGATGCAGCAGCTTTACCCTGATTCGCTGGCGGTGAAGGAGATGGAGCGTCAGTGGCAAATTGCGCTTGAACGCCAGCAGGGTGATGAACCGAAAACACAGGGTTACGAACAGGCGCGTGCCAGAGTCAACGAGACGTTGCAGCAACTGCTGGAACTGGAGCGTCAGCGGCGGACGGTGACGATCTCCTACCTGAAATCAAAACTCTACGATATGCAAAAAGATCTGATATCGGACGTCCCCTTTGGGATACGGCTGCGTGAACTTGAGGCGCGTAAAATCAAGAGCCAATCGCTGACGCCAGCGGAGCTACGCGGTATGGAAGATGAGCTGCGCGCCTTCAATATTCGCTTGTACCGTTTGCAGCAGGGTAATTCTGCCAGTTGATTATCGTGAAGGGAAAACCGCTGAGCCCATGATGAAATACAACAAATTATTGATAGTCCTGTCGGCCTGCTGGCTGGCGTCATGTCAGGCACCCGTGACGTCGCTGCCTGAATCGGAGTTAGTGGCGTCAGCGAACCGCGGAAATGGTGAAGCGCAATATCAGCTGGCAAAGACGCTAGCCACACGTTCCCAGTACACCGAGGCGATGCAATGGATGCAGAAGGCGTCTGGGCTGTCTGAACTCCCCGGAAATGCAGAAATGCGCGCAGCTGCGGCGCTTCAGGTCGGCGATTGGTATCAGGCCGGGTTAGGCGCGCCAAAGAATAGCCCGTCTGCCCGCCAGTGGTGGGGAACGTCCTCACGTCTGGGAAATGGCGAAGCGGGGCATCGGCTCGGTATGGACTGTCAGGTTCAGCATCAGGGAAAGCTGGTAGCAGCCTGCCTGAATGCGTTTGAGTCTGCAGCGGCGAATGGCTATCCCCCCGCGCAGCTGATTGTTGCTCAGTGGCATGCGACGCATGCGGGCGGTGAAAAAGAGGCTGTAGTGTGGTTGCTGAAGGCTTCTGAACTTGGCAATCGGGATGCGCAATATCAGCTAGCGCAGCGCTATGAGCAGGGCAACGGCGTGGTTATCCGTCGCGATCTGGCCGAACGCTGGTATTTCCGTGCCGCGACGCTCGGTCAGGCACAGGCGCAACGGTGGATGGCCCTACATGAAGACGGCGAGAATGCGTTGAACTGGTATCAAAAATCCGCGTCATCAGGTGATGCGGAAGCCCAGCTTTGGCTGGGTAAGGCATACCGTGAAGGTAAGCGCTTACCTTGGGATGAGCAGAAGGCGCGTTACTGGCTGGAACGTGCTGCATCTGGAGGATCGGGCGAAGCAGATTATTTACTTAGCCAGAGTCAAACAACCCATGAAAAGCGTGAACATTATCTGGTTCAGGCGTCCTCTGCGGGCTATATCCGAGCGCAACGTGAACTGGGTGAGCGGCTATTTAAAGTGAACGAATTCGCGCGTGCGCGTGAAGAATATGCCAAAGCGGCTTCAGCAGGAGACTCTCTGTCACAACTGGCCTATGGCGAGATGCTGCGGCTGGGACAAGGCGGTAAAGAGGATTATGTTGAAGCGATGAAGCAGTATCGTCTGGCGGCGAATGACGGTAACCGTATGGCTCAGTATCGTATGGGGATGATGCGTCAGGATGGGCTGGGGGCATCCCGCAATCGTATTCATGCTTACGCCTGGTATGCCATGGCGGCGACGGAGGGGATGAGCGAAGCCATCCATGCGCGTAACGATCTGGAAGCGACAATGCAGTCTGATGAAATCAAAGCCGGACAGCGGCTGGCGATGCACTGGTCGTCAGGAAAGACAGAGTAATCTACTGTGGATTTGTTGGTGGTAAATAGCTGATGAATAGTTAAGGTAGAACCGATACATCATCACGGTTTAATGAGATCGTAATGACAATAACAGGCGGGTGTTGCGTGATAGCAACACCCGCTTTTTTGTTGTTATTCCGCGATCTACATGCCTATTTTTCATCATAAATGAAAGTGATTACTTACTTATCTTCTTATAGGAAATGAACAAATTATCGCCATATATCGTTCTTTACTATTAATGATCACTATTTTAATTGGTTATTTATTTGATTAATTCAGCACTAATAAAAACTTTCAGAATAACTGCGCATTCTGCGCAACTTCTTGCTCACTTTCTGGTGTAAATCACTTTTTGCGCAATGTTTGCAAACGATGCGAGAAGTCTGCGCAACTTATTGCTCAAATTTTGCTTAAGGGGAATTTTAGTTAAGTTATTTTTCATTAAAAACAACAAGATAAAAATTGGCATGGGGATTGCTATACAGACGGTGAAGTTACTAAACCCGTTTAACCATTCCCCGTTTCAACAACAAGGAGCAAGACTATGCCAACTCCATGCTATATCAGCATCGAAGGTAAAACTCAGGGCAATATCACCGCTGGTGCCTTCACATCTGATTCTGTCGGCAACATCTATGTGGAAGGCCACGAAGACGAAATGCTGGTGCAGGAATTCAAACACATTGTAACCGTACCGACCGACCCGCAGTCTGGTCAGCCATCTGGCCAACGCGTGCACAAGCCGTTCAAATTTACTGTCGCGCTGAACAAAGCGGTTCCGTTGATGTACAACGCCCTGGCGTCTGGCGAAATGCTGCCAACCGTGACCCTGAAATGGTACCGCACGTCAGTTGAAGGTAAACAAGAGCATTTCTTCTCTACCGTACTGACCGATTCCACCATCGTGGACATCGATTGCAAAATGCCACACTGCCAGGATCCGTCAAAGATGGACTACACCCAACTGATTGAGGTGTCGCTGGCCTACCGCAAAATTGACTGGGAACACACCGTTGCTGGTACGTCCGGTTCTGATGACTGGCGTGCGCCGGTCGAAGCGTAATTCCTATTTAACCCGGGCTTGCCCGGGTTTTCTGTTTTTTCTCTGATGTGAGTCGTGGTGTGAGCAGACTCAGACCACAGCTCAGGTTTTCATTTTTATCAGGATAGCGACGTACCGCTCCGGAGGAACCCGAGGCGTGCGGTAGCCATGGCAACGGCCAGTAAGGAGAGGACAGGTGGCAAACAGTACAGGATTACAGTTCACCGTAAAGGTTGGCGCCCTGGAGGCAGGCACCTTTGCGGTGGTGGATTTCAGGCTGGATGAGGGGCTGAATCGGCCCTTCAGCCTGTCGCTGAGTCTGGCGAGCGCGTTGCCGGATATCGATTTTGGCGCGGTACTGGACCAGCCGTGCGAGCTACTGATTTGGTATGAAGGCGAACTGAAGCGCCGGGTCAGCGGAGTGATCAGTGGATTTACGCAGGGCGATACCGGATTCCGGCGCACGCGCTATCAAGCGGAAATTCGGCCTGCTATGTGGCGGCTGGGGCTACGCACCAACGCCCGTATCTTTCAGGCGCAGAAGCCGGAAGCAATCATCGGTGCATTGCTGGAGGAGGCGGGCATTACCGACTATGCCTTTGCGCTGCGTAACGAGCACGCTGTACGGGAATATTGCGTGCAGTACCGGGAAAGCGATTTAGCCTTTATCACCCGACTGGCGGCAGAGGAAGGTCTGTATTTCTTCCACGAGTTTGAGGAAGGCAAACATCGGTTAGTGTTTGCCGACGATGCGGGTGCACTGACCAAAGGGCCAGAACTGTTCTTCAATCTCGCCACACAGGGGTTGAGTGAAGGTGAGTACGTGCGACGTTTCCACTATGCGGAACGCGTGAGCACCGCCGAAGTGGAACTGAAGGATTACTGCTTCAAGACGCCAGCTTATGGGCTGTCGCACAAGAAGATGAGCGGTGAGCTTGAGCACCAGCGCGAAAGCTATCAGCACTACGACTATCCGGGACGTTATAAGCAAGATCCGAGCGGCAAGGCGTTCAGCGGCTATCGTCTGGATGCGCTGCGGTCAGGGGCGGTGACGAGCGAAGGGGAATCCAACTGTGCGGGGCTGATGCCGGGTAATACCTTTACCCTGACGGAGCACCCGAATGCGACGCTGAACGCAGTATGGCAGACAGTGAGCGTGACGCACGTCGGGCAGCAACCGCAGGCGCTGGAAGAAGAAAGCGGCGGCGAGCCGACGACCATGAGCAACAGCTTTGCGGTGGTGAAAGGCACGACGACGTGGCGCGCTGCGATGCCGTATAAACCTATGGTGGACGGCCCGCAAATCGCGACGGTGGTCGGTCCGGCGGGGGAAGAGATTTACTGTGATCAGTACGGTCGGGTAAAACTGCAATTCCCGTGGGATCGCTACGGCGCGAGCAACGACCAGAGCTCTTGCTGGGTGCGTGTCAGTCAGGGTTGGGCAGGCGGCCAGTACGGCATGATCGCGATCCCGCGCATCAACCATGAAGTGATCGTCAGCTTCCTCGAAGGCGACCCGGACCAGCCGATTATCACCGGACGTACTTTCCACGCGACCAACCCGACGCCGTACGTTTTACCCGCACATAAAACGCGCACAACGCTGCGTACTGATACGCATAAAGGCAATGGCTTCAACGAACTGCGTTTTGAAGATGAGGCGACGCGTGAACAAATTTACTATCACGCTCAAAAAGATATGGATGGCGTCATCAACAACATCCATCGGCAGAGCGTGGGGCGCGATCAGCACCTTAGCGTCGCTCAGGATCAGTTCCAACGGGTCGATCGTCACCGTCACCGAACGATAGGCAAAGATGACTTTGAAAACATCGGTCAGGATCATCATCAGGAAATTGGCCGAAGCTTCATTCAGAAGATTGGCTCTTCGTTCAAGCGCTTTATCGGTGGGGGAGAGATTACCCGTATTGAAGGAAGCCGTCAGACTACGATGTCCGGCTCTGAAGAGACGCTGATCGGAGCGCACCAGCGTGTTCTGGTCAATACGGACAGCTATCTGAAAGCCGCGGATATTGTGCTGGAAGCAGGGCAGGCTCTGACGATTAAAGCGCCTGGCGGTTTTATCAAGATTGATAGCGCGGGCGTCACGATCTCCGGGACGATTGTGAAAATCAACGATGGTGGTGCGGCTGGCGTAGGGACGGCGCCGGTGTCGATTACGCCAGAAGACCCGACTAAGCCTACGCAGCCGGATGCGCCAGACAGACGTTAAGGAGGAACTATGCCAGGTGCTGCACGTTTAGGAGACAGCTGCGCGGGTCACGGCTGTTTTCCTGCCACCCCAATTATTGAAGGCAGTGGTGATGTCATCATCAATGGCAAACCCGCAGCCCGTAAAAGTGATGCAGTCTTACTTCATGCCTGTCCTTGCCCGAATGTGCCTCACGGCGTACACAGTCGAGCGATATCTGCGGGTTCCGGTACGGTCATCATCAATGGAAAGCTGGCGGCGCGTATCGGTGATGCGATTGGCTGTGGCGGCTCGGTCGCTGCAGGCAGTGGGAACGTAATCATTGGCGACTCGCCTTATCAGTCCCCTGTGAAACCGTGTGCCGAACAATCGGCCAAAAGTCGCGCGCCTCTACTAGCATTAACGCCGATGCTGTTACCGACATTAATGGAGTGGGCTTCGGTCGCCGAGTTGCCCATTCTTGATGATCTGCTCTCCGTCGCCCAGCGTAAAGAGCGTTATCTGGCGCGCGCCAAGTTGGCGACCGAGGCGGCGACGCTGCCGGGATTAGCCGATGCGGCAAAACGGCTGGCGTTTAATAACGACAGCATCTTGCGCGCTGAGGCGGCTCAGTACGTTTATTCGGTCGATGAATTTCGACGAGGCGTGCTGGATAAACTGCCTAAGGCTCCGGTTGGTCTGGAACTGCTGGATGTCCAAAAACTTCCTGGTTTGACGGACAATGATTTTATGGATAAGAAAACAGGGTTTGGTTCTGCCCTGTTCAAATCAGCGATTAATGGTGAAACCATGTTGACCTATAGGGGTACCAATAATGCGGTGACGGGAGTGAAAGACTGGTTGACTAACGCCACTCAGGGTATGGGATTTGAATCAGCGCAATACAAACAAGCAATGGATCTCGCGACTCAAGTCAAAGATCTGATGCCAAATCCTCCACCTGTTATTGTTGGCCACTCTCTGGGGGGCGGGTTAGCCTCTGCAGCGGTCAGTGCGACAAAACTTCCCGGCTATACGTTCAATGCCGCAGGATTACATGAGAATACTGCCTTGCGAGGTGGTGGTGCGACATTGGCAGAAACGGCATCATTGATTAAAACACAAGCGGTTGATGGCGAGATATTAACCATGGTGCAAACCTACGGTAAAGCTTTGATTCCAGGCTTGCTATCCGGTGCGGGCGCATTGATTGGCGGAACCGCCGGTGCGGCGCTAGGGGGCGTTATCGGTGTTGCAAAGCTACTGGGAGGGGGGCTGCCGAAAGCAAGCGGTGATATGATGGCGCTTCCCGCTGTTGGCGGTTCACCGATTGCGCGTCACGGTATGGATCAGGTGGTTGCGGGTATTGAAAGCCAGAAAAAGGAAGATATCGGGAAGATAACCAATACATTCAGGGGAATATAATGCAATGGTTGGCACGTATAAAATGGGTAGGCGTCGTTATTCTGGGATTATTAACCGCTTGTCAGGCAGGAGGACACAGTATGCGGGCGAGTGAACTTTTTGAACCACCTGTGGTGGCTGTGCTGGAAAGCATTCAAAAAGGTGACGAATCAGCAGCCCGTCATCAACTGTCACAGGGCGTTAACCTGAATATTAAGGGAAAAGAAGGTGTTACTCCGTTGTTGTGGCTGATTTATGAGACGAAGGATAAAAAAGCCGTCACGCTGGCGCTGAAACTGGGTGTCGATCCAAACTATAAAGACGGATTTGGCGACAGCGCAGTTAATTCCGTGGCGGGAGCCAAAGATCCAGATTGGCTTCGCATTATTCTGGATGCGGGGGGCGATCCAAATGCAATTGGTCGTCGTGGTCAGCCGGCAATATTTAGTGCCATTAATGAGCAACGGTGGGCTGATATTAAGCTACTCGTTGAGAAAGGGGCTGATCTGAATTTAGAAGATCAAAATAAAAGAAATAGTGCGCTTTATGCCGCTTATGTAAATGAATACGAAATTGTGTATTGGTTGATTGAGCAGGGCGCAAGTTTCGATACTTATTCTTCAACCGGTAGTAGCTTGGCGTGGCGTGTACACGACAGCTTATCCATTATGTCCCCTAAATCACCTCACTATCCTTGGGCGCTGAAGGTAAAACAACTGTTACTGGATCGCGGTGTTAAATTCCCACCGTTGTCGCCTGCTGAAGTTCGGGAGCGTTGGGAAAAAGGACTACCGCTGTAATTTCTTTTCGATTTGTAGTGTTTATTATCCATTTCGTGTCATAAAAATAAACTGCGTTTACCGACCAGATAATCATGCTGATTATCTGGTCGGTGCTGCGATCAATGAATACACCTCATCGTATTAAAAATTATATTATTTATTTACAGGCAAATAATGATGATGGCAAACGGTTATACTCTGTTTGAAATCAGCCAGTTCGATGCGCCTTTATACGCTATTATCTCGCCGCTGAGTTATCCCAAATTACCTGAATATTGGCAGGCTTTTCAACCTGCTGCTGCGGATATATGGCAACAGCTGCATTTTGGCAAGGATGCTGAAGACTGGCAGATGTGGGCTCCAATTGTGGTGAAAATAGAAGAAGGCAAACCAGGCGAAACCTTATTGCATTGGCTGACAGAGACGCAGCCGGAGCGGCATGGTGGCGTGATTCTTACGCATAGCTCACTGACATTGCAGCAGGTTGCTGACTTTTGGCAGACGCGTATTTTCTGTCTCTGGCCTGATGGCACACGAGCGCTGTTTCGTAGCTATGTGCCAGAGGTTTTATCGACCTGGTGGTCTACCCTTGACCTTGCTGCTCAAACTGATTTTCTTGGTCCGTTAAATAATATGTATTTGCCTATAGTGAATAGCGAACGAGGGGAGTATCAGCTATTTTCACAGCAGGCTGTTAATAAAGAAAATAAGATCGAAATTAATAAAAATTACCAAATTAACTTAACGAATTATCAATACTACCTTCTCGCCAATGACAATCGATTACACCGATTAGCGAATGAACTCTTTCTTTTTGTCAGTGCGCAATGTGCTTTTCCTCTGGATCTCGAAGTAGTAAAGGCTCGATTTATTAGCGGCATTGCATTAGCTGAAAAATATTACCCTAAAGCCAGCGAAGCGGAATGTGAAGCCTGGTCTGCTCATCGCTGGGTACTCGGTAGCGAATTCTATTTACACTCGATTTTTATTCATCTGATTGAACGCTATTCGATTGCGGACAGTATTCGGATTTTTAAATCTGAGCCTGAACGTATTGAAAGTGTACAGCTTAATTACCATCGCCCCGGTTGGATGCGGGGAGAGTTACCTGACATGACGGAGGTCACGCTGTGAGTGTATCGCAACCTTTCCTTGAACTGACGCCGGAAGATGATACCGCCTGGCAAACGCGTGTTGCTCAGGGTGGCTGTTTTGTTATTGCTGAGGCATCAATGAATGATGCAGTGCCTTGGCTGGCCGAGCGCTGGGGAGGGAGTCTGGAACAGACGCGTTTGTATTGGGGGGAAACGGGGCGCGTTCATGCGTCGGTAGCGCCGTATTGCATCCCGCTTAACGCGGCTAACTGGTCGCAGGTGAAAGAACACATTATCACCCAGTCTGGGTGGGGAATGGGTCTGCAACTGGAATGGTTTATGCAGGCGTACTCGCCGCTCGATCAATTACTTGAGGTAACAAAGCATCTGCGGCAGTGGAGTCTGGTGGCTTCACCTTCCGGGGAAAATGTCATTCTGCGTGTGGGTGACTGGCGGGTGGTGAATCAACTGCTATCAGCCAGTTCTGTACAAGAAGCCTGCGCGCTCTATGGCCCGATAGCCAGCTTCTGCGATATTTCGCCTGATGGAAACGTACGTGCTTTAAACCTGACAGCCCGTGAACCCCACTCCATTCCCGACATCCTGCCGCGTCAACTGAGCGATGAACAATGGCAAGCCATCATGGTGCCTTCTGAACATCAGAATCTGGCGCGCTACAGGGAACACCTGCGCGCTTACCATGCTGGCTGGCAACATGCGCCTGACGATGAGCTACAGACGTTTACCTACCAGCAGGCGGAACAGGCGAGGAACAACGGCTTTAACAATGACCGCGATATCGTGCGTTGGCTGGCATTGGCGACAGAACTCTCGCCGGAATTCATTCATCAGCCCTGGGCAAAAAATATTCTGATACAGCCGGAATACATCGGCACGCAAAGCCGTATGGATCGTCTGTATCAGGCAGCAATTGACCACCTGGACGAAGCATAAAATAAAAAGGACGTCATTTCATGAGTCAGGACAAGCAGGATTCATTACACCAAAGTAGTGCCGCTGCGGAAAAAAAGTTTTCAACGGATAAAATCATTCAAGGGGGGTGTAAAGAATGTGAGTGTGAAACCTTTGTTCAATATGTCTACTCGTCAGGGGATCCTGTACCAAATGCTCCTTTTGTTTTAACCGATAGCAAAGGGAATAAAACGGATGGGCAAACGGATGGAAGTGGGTACTTTAAAATCCAAAATATGGCGTGCAATGCTTATCAACTTGATATTAAGGAAGGTTCAGATGATTTTGATTCCCCTGATACCGTAGAAAATAACCCAGTACTCCAAGCTAATCCCGCTCACGCAGCATTAGCTGGAGAGTATTTTACCCTTTATTTACTATTGCATGAAAAAGGAATTGTAGAGTACGACGCTGAAGACAGCGAACGTTATGATGAAGTGAATGTTGATGATAGTACATTGAGTGGACGATTTTTTTCTAACGTTGAAGATAAATATCAACTAGCCTATGACCGTTTTCAAACATTAAAAAAACAGATTAATGCGGGTGATCGTGAATTTAAGCGGGCAATTAATAAAATTCATCATAGCCTGTCAGCAGAAGTTGCCGATCAGACAACAGAAACAGCGGTTTTGCTACTTTGTCAAATTATTCTCGGCTTTATCCCAGTGGTTGGTCAGGCACCCGATGTTTATTTTATTGGTGAGTGGTGCTGGGCTGCCTATAAAAAACCAGATAACCTGGAGGATAACTATTTCCTTGCTGAGGGTGCACTGAATGTCGTAGGCGTTATTCCTGGCCCTGGACATGCTCTAAAAATTGCAGGTAAATCTGTTGTCCGTGCAATGAAAGCATTAGAAAAAAGTGCGTTGGATAATCAAGCCGTTCAACTGGCTGTTCGTGAAATTAGAAATCTATCTAATGGTAATATTGTTCGATGGTTAATGGATTTTGCCGAAAAAATAAATAAAGAAGCTAAAGAAGCTATAAGTTTGCTCAATAAAATAATTACGGCTATTGAGCTGATGGTAAAAAATGCCACAAGTTCAGCAAAAAGTTGGATTGTTGCATTTGCAAAAGATAGTTTTTCTGCAATTTGTGGTGTTATTAAAAAGCTCATTAATAAATTTAAAGAAATTGTTGATGAGATTATCCAGAAAGTTAATACGTTTATTGGGAAGATTATTACCAGAAAATCTGGATCAGCGGTAGGTAAAGGGGAGGCGACAAAGCCTGAAATTAAGGTAGCGGATAAAACGCCACTAGATGTTGATGGCACTCCCGGCCATACGTCATCTACCGCTGGCACCGCAGATGGAAAGACCTGCTCTACATCAAATAAGTGCCAAGGTGAAGGTGAACCGGTCGATATGGCCACGGGATATATGGTGGAGTGGCGTACTGATTTCCAACTAGCAGGTATTTTACCGCTGGCGATGAAACGCTATTACCGGTCTGGTGGTGAGCGGAAACCTGGTTTATTAGGATCATTATGGCGTAGTAACTGGGATATGAGCCTGACACTTAAAGAAGGTGTAGTGACTCTGATTGACGGTGAATTCAATCAGGCGATATTTGTTTTGCCTGTTGAGGGAGAATGTACTCGTTCACCGTCTAACCCGCAGTGGAGATTGACCCGCCAACAGGGGCGTTTGATTCTGCAAGATGCTGGTGGTTTACACTATCGCTTTGAGCACGCCAGAGGGAGGGAATTATGCCTAACATCCATAGAGGATCGGCAGGATAACCAGATCTCGCTGATTTGGGAGTTTGGCGTGTTACGTTGGGTTGCTTTGCCTGACAAGCGCTTGATTCATGTGGAAACTCGTCGCCAACGTATTACTTGTTTAACGTTATGCGATGCTCATCGCAACCCTTTGAAAAAATTGGCTAACTATATCTACGACAGTCGCGGGCATTTACTGAGCGTGCGGGCTGACGAAGGGCGCAACTTTGATTATCGTTATTCTCCTGAAGGCTGGCTGCTGCGCTGGTCGGATTTAGCGTTGACTTGGGTTGAACACGACTACGATAAAAAAGGTCGTGTAATACGTGATAGAACCTCGGAAGGCTACTGGCCGGGGCACTTTGAATATGATGATGATACCCTAACCAGCCGTTACTATAGCGGGTTTGGTGGAGTGATCAGCTATGTGCGCGATGAGCGTAATAATATTCTGTTAAAGCGTACACCAGATGGCGGTGAGACCCATTTCGAGTGGGTGGACAACCAACTGGTGGCGGAGACCGACCCGCTGGGTGGACGCACGACGTATCAGCGCAATGACTGGGGACTGGTGACTGAGGTTATCCTGCCTGATGGTGCCACGCACCAATGCGCGTATGACGATAACGGAGATCTTCTGGCCTATACCGACCCGCTGGGCAGTGAATGGTACTACCAGCGTAATGCGACCGGGCAGGTTATGGAGGTGAACGACCCTGAAGGTCGTGAGTGGCTGTATTCTTATGGAGAAACGGGACAGCTATCGACGGTGATAGGGCCGGACGGTGTATTGCAGCGTTATCACTATAACCGCCGTGGCCTGCTGAGCAGCCTTGAACGGGATAATGCGCCACCGGTAACGTTCCGGTATGACGACCTTGACCGCCTGACGGAGCGACATATCGGGCATGAGATGGGCGTGCAGGTTCGGCGCTGGGAGTATGACGGCGTGCGCGAGTCACCGTCGAAAGTGGTATACGAAGACGGCAGCGAGACGCAGTTCGGTTATGATGTGGAAGGTAACCTGACGGCAGTGACGGATGCGCTGGGCCAGCGCCACCAGTTCCGCTACGGGGCGTTCGATAACCTGCTGGAAGCAACCGACCCGTTGGGCGCAACCGTTCGCTACCACTACAATGCGGAAGCGGAGTTCGCCGGGGTGACGAACAGTCAGGGACGGGACTGGACGTACGGCTTTGACCACAGCGGACGGCTGAGTGAGGAGCGGCATTACGACGGCCGGATATATCGCTATCACTACGATGTAGCAGACCGTCTGGTGCAGCGAATGGCACCGGATGGTAGTGCTCTTCATTATGAACATGATGCGTCAGGGCGGATAACGCGTATCACGGCGCGGAGAGCGGACGGGGAAACGGACGGCATCACCGAGCTGGCATATGATGTTGCCGGTAGGCTGACCAAAGCCGTCAGCCCGGATGCGGTGGTGGAATACGCCTATAACCGGGCGGGTCAGGTGACGTCGGAGACGGTCAACGGCGAGGCGGTGCAGAGCGGTTACGACGCGGGCGGTCAGCGTGCCATTGTCGACGGTATTCTGGCGCCACTGCAGCTGGCATGGCAGTCGGGGCGGCTGTCGTCGCTGGGCATCGGTTCACACCAGCCGTTGCAGTTCAGCCACACCGCGGCGGGCGAAGAGCAGCGACGCAGTAACGGCAGCGGGTTTGCATTACGACACGAGTGGAGCCCGACGGGGCTGCTGCAGCGTCAGGCGCTGGAAGGGGCGGACGGGCGGGTCAATGACGTGCTGGAGCGTCGTTATCAGTACGATGTGCTGGACCGTTTGACGGGTATCACCGACAGCCACTGGGGTGAGCAGGCCTTCCGGCTGAACGGGGCGGGTCAGGTGACGGCGGAGCGCCGTGATGAGGGACGTCGGCGTCAGGCACGGCTATTTGGCTACGACAGCGAACAGAACCTGTGCGAGGTGTCGCAGATAGCGCCGGGTCTGGGTGAGACGCTGAAGGTGCAGGATGCGGTGGTGCAGTCGTCGGCACGGTACGATGCGGCAGGCCGGGTAATCGAGCGGGGCCATACGCAGTACCGGTATGATGACTGCGGGCGTCTGGCGATGAAACGTGAAACGCGTCCGGGGTTCAGGCCGAAGGAAACGTACTTCGACTGGGACGTACAGGACCGGCTGGTACGGGTGAGTCTGCCGGACGGCGCACGGTGGCGCTACCGTTACGATGCGTTTGGTCGCAGAGTCAACAAGGTGCGCGAGGGGCAGGTGCCGTCGGCGCAGGCGGTAGCGCGGGTGGCGTACCGGTGGGATGGTGACCAGCTGATTGGTCAGCAGCAGTACCGGGCAGACGGCTCCGCGGCGCGGGAAGTGCAGTGGGTATACGAGCCGGGAAGCTTCCGACCACTGGCACAGGTGGAAGCGCAGGGCGACAGCACACAACTGCACTACATCGTCACTGACCTGACAGGGACCGCGAGAGAGCTGTGCAGCGAGGAAGGGGAAATCCGCTGGCGCGGCGAACAGGGTTTGTGGGGTGCGCATCGTGAAGAGCGGCGACCCATCCCGCTGCGGCGCTACCTGGGGGATGCGGCAAACGAGGAGGTGTACTGTGAGCTGCGCTATCAGGGACAGCTGTACGATGCGGAAACGGGGCTTTACTACAACCGGCATCGTTACTATGATGCGGAGAGCGGACAGTATCTGTCACCGGACCCGATAGGGCTAAGAGGTGGCATCCATCCTCAAGCGTATGTACACAATCCGTTGGAGTGGATCGATCCTTTAGGATTATCCAAATATCCCGGCGTTGATTTCTCTGGTACAGATGCTCTCTATCAAGGTGGAGAAAATACCGTCAAAATTAAAATGACTGGCGGGAGGTATGGCGACTTCAAAGCTGCAAATGATCTTGCTGGATATAATGGTCCTTCTGGAAAAGCTACGGGTAAAGCTCATCCTGCTGGGTATACTTGGCATCATCTTGATGATTATGATCCAGTCACTAACGAATCAACAATGCAATTGGTAAAAACTGAAGCGCATGAAAAAACATTCCCTCATTCTGGATCTGTAAGTCAATTTGAAAAGCATCATGGCGTGGAATATGAATCACCAGAAGCTAAACGTATTGCTAAAGAAATGAATAAGCCTAAACCACCTAAGGTTTGCAAACAGAAATAGAGAGGTTTAAATGGACAGTGAGAGCTTTGATTTTTATGAAGATGATGAAGGTGTTGCAGTTGATCTTATCTTTGACGTTTTTAATGAGTCTGAGATCCAAGTAATTTATCTAGAATCAGAATCTAGTGATGAAAAGATGGTTGGCGATATTGATTTTATATTTAAAAATCAGGATGAATTTTTTAAATTATCAGTGAGTGCAATATCTTCATATGTTCATAGTGTTTATAAATCTAAAGATGTATCCTTCAAGTTGGTGAAGATTTATATTTTCCCTGATGTTGAAGATGAATTTGGTTTTGTATTTAGATGGGGCGGGGATACAGAACACGGCATTGGTATTAAATTCTCAGGTTTATTGGTTAAAAAAATAGGAAGTTCAGAAATAGCATTTTTATAAAATAATAGCCGGAAGCGATCTCATGATCCTTCCGGCTTTTTATTACGCCAGCATACTTCCCTGTTCTGCCCGAATGGTTATTTTACCGAGCCGCACCTCAATGCTTAACGACTGGCCGAGTAACCCGCTCTGCGTCAGCCAGTCCCCTGCCAGCGTCAGTTCCCCGTTGTCCCCCACCCAGTCCGCGCCCTCCGTCTCGCTGCCGTCCAGTTCGTTTAGCAGCGCCGCGATATCCGTATCCTCATCCAGTCGCGTCAGTATTAACCCGTTGCGGTACAGACCAATACGAAACAACGTCTTGGCGGAAAATCCCGCCTGTTGCAGTTCATGGCCTGTCAGCGTGAGTTCCGGCAGGTCACCGCGCTGGAAAGCATAATGAATACTCATCGTGCGCCCTCCATGTTCAGCCCGCCGGGAAAATGGTTGAGCCAGTGGGTGACGGCATACTCATCAAACGGCGCAATGCTCAGGGCGTGCAGGTTGCCCCACAGTTCATGGATATCCTGCGTGGTGATGACAATGCAGCCGGGCATAATGCGTAGCTTGAGCGGTTGCCCGGTGGTAAATCCGGCGTCTTTTAGCCACTGCCCGGCAATGTTAATCGCGGGGGTATCATGGTTGCCCTTGATGGGGCGATATCCAACGCGGGTAAAGCGCTCGGCCTGAGAGATTTTAAAAACGGTGGTATCTGGCGTAGAATGCACGTCAGCCATGGTAACTACTCCTGTTAGTTGCTTGTGGTGAGCGGCTGTTACAGGTTGCCTCCTGTAGCAGTCGCGTTATCGTTTTACTGCTCTTCTGTTTTACCAATCACATTATCCAGAATCTCCGACACCAGTTTTTGCTTTGCCCTGGGTAATCGGCTGATAACGTCTATCTGCTGCTCAAGGCGCGAGACTGGCCCGCGCTTGCTGCCCTGTCGGGTTGCAGGCAATCCGAGCAGTTCATCCAGTGACAGGCTGAGTATCTGCGCGAGTTGAGGTAATAACGCCGCAGAAACCTTGAGTCTCCCGCCTTCATAGTGCGCCATTGTCTGCTGCGCGATGCCAAGTTGTTCAGCCAGTTGCTGCTGAGTCAGTTGCTGGGCTTTACGCGCCAGTGCAATCCTCGTTCCGAGTTCCTTAAAGAATGTCTCGTCTTTAGTGTTCATGGCTTGTAGCTGTTGTCTGGTTAACGTTGCCATGAGAGTACCTCGTGTTTTTGATAACTCAGTTGACAATACTCTATAATGGAGTACTCTGCAACGGAGTTATTTATACTCTTTTACTATTGACAGGTTTTTAGAGGAAATCCGTTTATGGCACGCATCCCCGAATCTGAGTTGCAGCATCTCAAAGCCGCCGTGTCACTGGTTGAGGTGGTGCGTGGTCAAGGTCGCAAGGTGGTGAAGCGTGGCAAGGACTGGGTGGCGCTGTGTCCGTTCCATCAGGAGAAAACCCCGTCTATGGTTATCTCGCCGGACAAGAATCTCTATCACTGCTTCGGCTGTGACGCGGGCGGCTCGGTCATTGACTGGGTAATAAAGACGGAGGGCTTAAGCCTGCCGCATGCGGTCGATAAACTGCGGCGTGAGTTGGGGAGTGTGCCCGCCGCTGAGCCGTTGCCCCCTGTGGCGGATATCGCGAATGAACAAGAGCAGCAGGCGTTACTGCATCGTGTTACCGAGTTCTATCATCACACCTTACTCAATGCGCCGGACGCCATCGCCTATCTGGAAAAACGCCGCCTCAATCATCCTGAGTTAGTGGCGCAGTTCCGCTTGGGGTTCGCCAACCGGACGCTGGGCTATCGTCTGCCATCAAAGAAGCTGAAAGACGGTGCGGCCATCCGGGCGCAGTTGCAGGCCATCGGGGTGATGCGTGACAGCGGCCATGAACATCTGGCGGGTTCACTGGTTGTTCCTGTTATCGATAGTCACGGTCAGGTGCGGGAGCTGTACGGGCGCAAACTGTGCGACAAGTTGCGTGCCGGGACGCCAAAACACCTGTACCTGCCGGGGCCACACGGCGGGGTGTGGAACGAACAGGCACTGGTTGCGAGTAAGTCGGTCATCTTATGCGAATCGCTTATCGATGCGATGTCGTTCTGGGTGGCGGGGTATCGTAATGTGACGGCGGCGTATGGGGTAAATGGCTTTACCGATGAGATGCGACAAGCCTTTATCCGCCACGGGGTAAAACAGGTGCTTATCGCGTTCGATAACGATGAGGCAGGCAATACGGCGGCGGTAACACTGGCTGAGTCCTTAGCCGCTGAGGGCATCACCCCGTTCCGCGTGGTGTTCCCGTCTGGCATGGATGCGAACGGCTACTTATGCAGTGTGGCCGAACCAGAAGCAGCGTTCGGGTTACTGGTTGACGGCGCGTTGCCAATGGGGGAAGCGGTCAGCGTTGAACCTGAATCCGTGCCACAGCCTGAAAAACCGTCTCAACCTGCCGCCTCTTTAGCTGCCGGGGTTGTGGTTGACGCCCTGCCAAACGGTGAGCTTGAGATAGCGCTGTCCGGCCAGCAGTGGCGCATCCGGGGCATGGCATCGGTGAAAGCGGGCAGCGGCGCGATGAAGGTGAACGCGCAGGTACTGGATACGGAAAGCGGCGTGGTGTTCGCGGACAGCGTGGACATGATGAGTGCGCGTTCGCGTGCAGGGTATGCGCGGCTGGCCGCGAGTGAGTTAGGGTTAGCGGAAAGTGACCTTAAACGCACTCTGGGACGGGTGCTGCTGGCACTGGAAAGTCATCTGAGCCAGCCGGAAACCGCCAGTGACACCGCACCAGAACTGGACGATGCCGCGAAAGCCGACGCGCTGGCGTTGCTGCAAGACCCGAACCTTATCGGCAGGCTGACGGATGATCTTGCCGCCTGTGGCGTGGTGGGGGAATCGACCAACTTAGTGGCGGGGTATCTGGCGGCAGTATCGCGCAAGCTGGACAGACCGTTAGCGGTGTTAATCCAGAGCAGTTCGGCGGCGGGAAAATCCTCGCTGATGGATGCGGTACTGAACCTCATCCCACCGGAAGAGCGGCTGCAATACTCGGCCATGACGGGACAGAGCCTGTTCTATCTGGGCGAAACGAACTTACAGCACAAGATACTGGCGATAGCGGAAGAAGAAGGCGTCAGGCAAGCCGCCTATGCGCTGAAGCTGTTGCAGAGTGACGGAGAACTGACGATAGCATCAACGGGCAAGGATGATGCGACGGGAAACCTTGTTACCAAACAGTACACGGTGAAAGGCCCGGTGATGTTGATGTTAACAACGACAGCCATCGATGTGGATGAAGAGCTGTTAAACCGTTGTCTGGTTCTCAGCGTGAACGAATCCCGCGAACAGACGGAAGCGATACACGCCTTGCAGCGCCACAAGCAAACGCTGGAAGGGTTGCTGATGGAGAACGAGAAAGGGTATCTGACGGAGTTGCACCAGAACGCCCAGCGGTTACTGAAACCGTTAAAAGTGGTGAACCCGTTCGCCTCACAACTGACGTTCCTGAGCGATAAAACCCGCACCCGCCGTGACCATATGAAGTACCTGACGTTAATCCAGTCTGTCGCGCTGCTGCATCAGTACCAGCGGGAAGTGAAGACGGTAGAGCACCGTGGCACGGTCATCAAATACATCGAGGTGGAACGGTCGGATATCGTGCTGGCCAATCGGTTAGCCCACGAAATCCTTGGCCGGACGCTGGACGAGATGCCGCCGCAGACGCGCAAGCTGTTGCTGCTGATACAGGGGATGGTGAACCAGTTAGCGCATGCGCAGAACAAAAAACCGGGTGAGGTGCGCTTTACCCGGCGGGATATCCGCAACGCGACACAGTGGAGTGACAGTCAGCTTAAGCTGCACTGCCTGCGACTGGCTGAAATGGAATACCTGCTGGTTCATGGCGGGAGCCGGGGACACTTGTTGCAGTACGAACTGCTGTGGGATGGCACAGTGCCGGAAGGGGCGCACCTGTGCGGGTTAATCGAGCCGGAAGTCAGTGAAAAAGACGGGTACGACTTGCGCACGTCTGGGTCTGGTAATGGCAAGTCGGGGTCAAGTCTGCCCCAAGTCGGGGCCAAGTCTGGGTCAGCAAAACCGCGCCAAGCCGCAGCCGATAAGGGTTCATCTGTCGCAAGTCGGGTTTACGGTAAAAGCACGGTTCCGGCAAAGCCAGCTAAGCGCATCACATCGTAGTTCCCTTCTTCTCACTTCGCAGGACGCGCCGCCATGACCCGACCCAAACCACCCAGCCCGGAAGCCCTTTACCTTAGCGGCCTGTCACAGACGCTGCGCCAGTACACCACGGCTTACCTTGCTCACCTGAGCGCGACGAATCACAGCCCGCGCACGGTGGAAGGGTACGGTGAACGGTTGCGGCCGTTCGTGACGTGGTGCGAAGAACGTGGACTCACGCAGGCAGCACAGGTAAGTCTGGCAGTGCTGGAAGCGTATCAGCGGCATCTGCACGGCTACCGCAAAGCCGACGGCAAACCGCTGGCACAAGGCGGGCAACTTAACCGCCTGACGGCTATCCGGATGTTGTTCCGCTGGCTGCTGCACCGCCATCATATCCTGTACAATCCGGCGGAGCAGATGACGCTGCCGAAAGCGGAGAAACGACTTCCGGCGCAGATACTGAGCGAGGAAGAAACAGAAGCGGTGATGGACGCACAGGACACCGAGACGTTAACCGGACTGCGTAACCGCGCCGTGTTGGAAATGCTGTGGAGCACGGGGCTAAGACGTTCAGAGCTGGCCGGGCTGATGCTGGCCGATGTGGACGTGGGGCGCGGGGTTCTGGTGGTGCGGCAGGGCAAGGGGAACAAAGACCGAGTGGTGCCAGTGGGGCTGCGGGCGCTGGTCTGGGTACAACGCTATCTGGATGCGGTGCGGCCACGGCTGACGACGAAGCACGACAGCGGCTATCTGTTCGTGACGATATGGGGCAAACGGCTGGCCCGGTCAACGCTGACGATACTGGCGGGAAGCGCTATCCGCGAACAGGCGCACCTGAAAAAGGCGGGGGCGTGTCATGTGTTCCGACACTCGATGGCAACGCAGATGTTAGAGAACGGCGCAGACACACGACACATACAAGCTATCTTAGGTCATGAAAAGCTGGAAACCACGCAGGTCTACACGCGGGTTGCTATCGGGCATCTGAAACAGGTACATGAGAAAACCCATCCGGCAGAGCAGAAACCGAAAACGCGACGCAGGAAGAAACGCAAACCGGACACCACGCCGCAGCCGGACAGCCCGAAAAAGTAGCTCACTCCCTTCAAGGCCGCAGGACGGTGCAGGGCAAACGCTGCGCCCTCCGTGGCGCACCGCTTGCCTTATGCGGCCAAGGCGCTCCGGCGGTAAATGTCGCTCGGCCAGCGCCAGCCAATGGCGTTCTCTGTATGTAACGTTGCTGGCCGAACGTCATTCAACATAATGTGGCATTACGCGCAAGTTGCTGAACGCAACCCGCGCGTAATGCCACATTATGTCGGCGCCGGGCAGCTAATGGGCGCGTTGCGGCTACTTCGGCCACGGTGTGCGGCTGGCCGCCGGGGTTCGGTTCTTGGGTAAGGTGTGGCGCACAGCTCGCAGGCTCGCTCTGCTGCGAATATCGCGCCCGTTCTTCGGCTCCCACAGTGTGGCCGCCCTCCCTGGCGGCGCAGGCTGCGGCGTCAATCCTCAGCAAACGTCAACAGAAAAGGGGTTGTCGGCCTTCGGCCTCCGCTTAACGGCTTCATGCCCGCCCGGCTGCGTCTGGCTGCGCGGGGTCGCAGTCGCAAGCTCCTCGCTCCTTCCCCGCTCGCCAGCTTCCGCTACCCGCCCCGGAGTGGCGTTGTCATGCAAACCTGCGGTTCCCTCCTGCACGGTGCACCAGAGCGTCGCAGGGCGACGCTTGCGGACTCTTTGCCGCCCGCCCCCGCAGAACCCGCCCGGCTTCCCCAAGCGAGTTGCGGAAGCCGGGCGGGTTGAGGTGGTAAACCCCCAAAAGGCGAAACGACTAATGGCAGCGGCTGGCGCCGCTGCTATGATGTGGCTTATGCAGACAGGGAAGTCACAGCGTGGCGGTAGCGTGTCTGGGGCTAAAAGTGCGCGTCGGGGTGTTGGGGTTGCGGTGATGTTAAACAGGCCGAAAACGCTGTCTGAAAAGGCCGTTGCATCAATAGGTTAAGTGCGCTAAAAAGTACGACCGTGTCAGGATCGTCCCTATGACCCGATAGGGCTAAGAGGTGGCATCCATCCTCAAGCGTATGTACACAATCCGTTGGAGTGGATCGATCCTTTAGGATTATCCAAATATCCCGGCGTTGATTTCTCTGGTACAGATGCTCTCTATCAAGGTGGAGAAAATACCGTCAAAATTAAAATGACTGGCGGGAGGTATGGCGACTTCAAAGCTGCAAATGATCTTGCTGGATATAATGGTCCTTCTGGAAAAGCTACGGGTAAAGCTCATCCTGCTGGGTATACTTGGCATCATCTTGATGATTATGATCCAGTCACTAACGAATCAACAATGCAATTGGTAAAAACTGAAGCGCATGAAAAAACATTCCCTCATTCTGGATCTGTAAGTCAATTTGAAAAGCATCATGGCGTGGAATATGAATCACCAGAAGCTAAACGTATTGCTAAAGAAATGAATAAGCCTAAACCACCTAAGGTTTGCAAACAGAAATAGAGAGGTTTAAATGGACAGTGAGAGCTTTGATTTTTATGAAGATGATGAAGGTGTTGCAGTTGATCTTATCTTTGACGTTTTTAATGAGTCTGAGATCCAAGTAATTTATCTAGAATCAGAATCTAGTGATGAAAAGATGGTTGGCGATATTGATTTTATATTTAAAAATCAGGATGAATTTTTTAAATTATCAGTGAGTGCAATATCTTCATATGTTCATAGTGTTTATAAATCTAAAGATGTATCCTTCAAGTTGGTGAAGATTTATATTTTCCCTGATGTTGAAGATGAATTTGGTTTTGTATTTAGATGGGGCGGGGATACAGAACACGGCATTGGTATTAAATTCTCAGGTTTATTGGTTAAAAAAATAGGAAGTTCAGAAATAGCATTTTTATAAAATAATAGCCGGAAGCGATCTCATGATCCTTCCGGCTTTTTATTACGCCAGCATACTTCCCTGTTCTGCCCGAATGGTTATTTTACCGAGCCGCACCTCAATGCTTAACGACTGGCCGAGTAACCCGCTCTGCGTCAGCCAGTCCCCTGCCAGCGTCAGTTCCCCGTTGTCCCCCACCCAGTCCGCGCCCTCCGTCTCGCTGCCGTCCAGTTCGTTTAGCAGCGCCGCGATATCCGTATCCTCATCCAGTCGCGTCAGTATTAACCCGTTGCGGTACAGACCAATACGAAACAACGTCTTGGCGGAAAATCCCGCCTGTTGCAGTTCATGGCCTGTCAGCGTGAGTTCCGGCAGGTCACCGCGCTGGAAAGCATAATGAATACTCATCGTGCGCCCTCCATGTTCAGCCCGCCGGGAAAATGGTTGAGCCAGTGGGTGACGGCATACTCATCAAACGGCGCAATGCTCAGGGCGTGCAGGTTGCCCCACAGTTCATGGATATCCTGCGTGGTGATGACAATGCAGCCGGGCATAATGCGTAGCTTGAGCGGTTGCCCGGTGGTAAATCCGGCGTCTTTTAGCCACTGCCCGGCAATGTTAATCGCGGGGGTATCATGGTTGCCCTTGATGGGGCGATATCCAACGCGGGTAAAGCGCTCGGCCTGAGAGATTTTAAAAACGGTGGTATCTGGCGTAGAATGCACGTCAGCCATGGTAACTACTCCTGTTAGTTGCTTGTGGTGAGCGGCTGTTACAGGTTGCCTCCTGTAGCAGTCGCGTTATCGTTTTACTGCTCTTCTGTTTTACCAATCACATTATCCAGAATCTCCGACACCAGTTTTTGCTTTGCCCTGGGTAATCGGCTGATAACGTCTATCTGCTGCTCAAGGCGCGAGACTGGCCCGCGCTTGCTGCCCTGTCGGGTTGCAGGCAATCCGAGCAGTTCATCCAGTGACAGGCTGAGTATCTGCGCGAGTTGAGGTAATAACGCCGCAGAAACCTTGAGTCTCCCGCCTTCATAGTGCGCCATTGTCTGCTGCGCGATGCCAAGTTGTTCAGCCAGTTGCTGCTGAGTCAGTTGCTGGGCTTTACGCGCCAGTGCAATCCTCGTTCCGAGTTCCTTAAAGAATGTCTCGTCTTTAGTGTTCATGGCTTGTAGCTGTTGTCTGGTTAACGTTGCCATGAGAGTACCTCGTGTTTTTGATAACTCAGTTGACAATACTCTATAATGGAGTACTCTGCAACGGAGTTATTTATACTCTTTTACTATTGACAGGTTTTTAGAGGAAATCCGTTTATGGCACGCATCCCCGAATCTGAGTTGCAGCATCTCAAAGCCGCCGTGTCACTGGTTGAGGTGGTGCGTGGTCAAGGTCGCAAGGTGGTGAAGCGTGGCAAGGACTGGGTGGCGCTGTGTCCGTTCCATCAGGAGAAAACCCCGTCTATGGTTATCTCGCCGGACAAGAATCTCTATCACTGCTTCGGCTGTGACGCGGGCGGCTCGGTCATTGACTGGGTAATAAAGACGGAGGGCTTAAGCCTGCCGCATGCGGTCGATAAACTGCGGCGTGAGTTGGGGAGTGTGCCCGCCGCTGAGCCGTTGCCCCCTGTGGCGGATATCGCGAATGAACAAGAGCAGCAGGCGTTACTGCATCGTGTTACCGAGTTCTATCATCACACCTTACTCAATGCGCCGGACGCCATCGCCTATCTGGAAAAACGCCGCCTCAATCATCCTGAGTTAGTGGCGCAGTTCCGCTTGGGGTTCGCCAACCGGACGCTGGGCTATCGTCTGCCATCAAAGAAGCTGAAAGACGGTGCGGCCATCCGGGCGCAGTTGCAGGCCATCGGGGTGATGCGTGACAGCGGCCATGAACATCTGGCGGGTTCACTGGTTGTTCCTGTTATCGATAGTCACGGTCAGGTGCGGGAGCTGTACGGGCGCAAACTGTGCGACAAGTTGCGTGCCGGGACGCCAAAACACCTGTACCTGCCGGGGCCACACGGCGGGGTGTGGAACGAACAGGCACTGGTTGCGAGTAAGTCGGTCATCTTATGCGAATCGCTTATCGATGCGATGTCGTTCTGGGTGGCGGGGTATCGTAATGTGACGGCGGCGTATGGGGTAAATGGCTTTACCGATGAGATGCGACAAGCCTTTATCCGCCACGGGGTAAAACAGGTGCTTATCGCGTTCGATAACGATGAGGCAGGCAATACGGCGGCGGTAACACTGGCTGAGTCCTTAGCCGCTGAGGGCATCACCCCGTTCCGCGTGGTGTTCCCGTCTGGCATGGATGCGAACGGCTACTTATGCAGTGTGGCCGAACCAGAAGCAGCGTTCGGGTTACTGGTTGACGGCGCGTTGCCAATGGGGGAAGCGGTCAGCGTTGAACCTGAATCCGTGCCACAGCCTGAAAAACCGTCTCAACCTGCCGCCTCTTTAGCTGCCGGGGTTGTGGTTGACGCCCTGCCAAACGGTGAGCTTGAGATAGCGCTGTCCGGCCAGCAGTGGCGCATCCGGGGCATGGCATCGGTGAAAGCGGGCAGCGGCGCGATGAAGGTGAACGCGCAGGTACTGGATACGGAAAGCGGCGTGGTGTTCGCGGACAGCGTGGACATGATGAGTGCGCGTTCGCGTGCAGGGTATGCGCGGCTGGCCGCGAGTGAGTTAGGGTTAGCGGAAAGTGACCTTAAACGCACTCTGGGACGGGTGCTGCTGGCACTGGAAAGTCATCTGAGCCAGCCGGAAACCGCCAGTGACACCGCACCAGAACTGGACGATGCCGCGAAAGCCGACGCGCTGGCGTTGCTGCAAGACCCGAACCTTATCGGCAGGCTGACGGATGATCTTGCCGCCTGTGGCGTGGTGGGGGAATCGACCAACTTAGTGGCGGGGTATCTGGCGGCAGTATCGCGCAAGCTGGACAGACCGTTAGCGGTGTTAATCCAGAGCAGTTCGGCGGCGGGAAAATCCTCGCTGATGGATGCGGTACTGAACCTCATCCCACCGGAAGAGCGGCTGCAATACTCGGCCATGACGGGACAGAGCCTGTTCTATCTGGGCGAAACGAACTTACAGCACAAGATACTGGCGATAGCGGAAGAAGAAGGCGTCAGGCAAGCCGCCTATGCGCTGAAGCTGTTGCAGAGTGACGGAGAACTGACGATAGCATCAACGGGCAAGGATGATGCGACGGGAAACCTTGTTACCAAACAGTACACGGTGAAAGGCCCGGTGATGTTGATGTTAACAACGACAGCCATCGATGTGGATGAAGAGCTGTTAAACCGTTGTCTGGTTCTCAGCGTGAACGAATCCCGCGAACAGACGGAAGCGATACACGCCTTGCAGCGCCACAAGCAAACGCTGGAAGGGTTGCTGATGGAGAACGAGAAAGGGTATCTGACGGAGTTGCACCAGAACGCCCAGCGGTTACTGAAACCGTTAAAAGTGGTGAACCCGTTCGCCTCACAACTGACGTTCCTGAGCGATAAAACCCGCACCCGCCGTGACCATATGAAGTACCTGACGTTAATCCAGTCTGTCGCGCTGCTGCATCAGTACCAGCGGGAAGTGAAGACGGTAGAGCACCGTGGCACGGTCATCAAATACATCGAGGTGGAACGGTCGGATATCGTGCTGGCCAATCGGTTAGCCCACGAAATCCTTGGCCGGACGCTGGACGAGATGCCGCCGCAGACGCGCAAGCTGTTGCTGCTGATACAGGGGATGGTGAACCAGTTAGCGCATGCGCAGAACAAAAAACCGGGTGAGGTGCGCTTTACCCGGCGGGATATCCGCAACGCGACACAGTGGAGTGACAGTCAGCTTAAGCTGCACTGCCTGCGACTGGCTGAAATGGAATACCTGCTGGTTCATGGCGGGAGCCGGGGACACTTGTTGCAGTACGAACTGCTGTGGGATGGCACAGTGCCGGAAGGGGCGCACCTGTGCGGGTTAATCGAGCCGGAAGTCAGTGAAAAAGACGGGTACGACTTGCGCACGTCTGGGTCTGGTAATGGCAAGTCGGGGTCAAGTCTGCCCCAAGTCGGGGCCAAGTCTGGGTCAGCAAAACCGCGCCAAGCCGCAGCCGATAAGGGTTCATCTGTCGCAAGTCGGGTTTACGGTAAAAGCACGGTTCCGGCAAAGCCAGCTAAGCGCATCACATCGTAGTTCCCTTCTTCTCACTTCGCAGGACGCGCCGCCATGACCCGACCCAAACCACCCAGCCCGGAAGCCCTTTACCTTAGCGGCCTGTCACAGACGCTGCGCCAGTACACCACGGCTTACCTTGCTCACCTGAGCGCGACGAATCACAGCCCGCGCACGGTGGAAGGGTACGGTGAACGGTTGCGGCCGTTCGTGACGTGGTGCGAAGAACGTGGACTCACGCAGGCAGCACAGGTAAGTCTGGCAGTGCTGGAAGCGTATCAGCGGCATCTGCACGGCTACCGCAAAGCCGACGGCAAACCGCTGGCACAAGGCGGGCAACTTAACCGCCTGACGGCTATCCGGATGTTGTTCCGCTGGCTGCTGCACCGCCATCATATCCTGTACAATCCGGCGGAGCAGATGACGCTGCCGAAAGCGGAGAAACGACTTCCGGCGCAGATACTGAGCGAGGAAGAAACAGAAGCGGTGATGGACGCACAGGACACCGAGACGTTAACCGGACTGCGTAACCGCGCCGTGTTGGAAATGCTGTGGAGCACGGGGCTAAGACGTTCAGAGCTGGCCGGGCTGATGCTGGCCGATGTGGACGTGGGGCGCGGGGTTCTGGTGGTGCGGCAGGGCAAGGGGAACAAAGACCGAGTGGTGCCAGTGGGGCTGCGGGCGCTGGTCTGGGTACAACGCTATCTGGATGCGGTGCGGCCACGGCTGACGACGAAGCACGACAGCGGCTATCTGTTCGTGACGATATGGGGCAAACGGCTGGCCCGGTCAACGCTGACGATACTGGCGGGAAGCGCTATCCGCGAACAGGCGCACCTGAAAAAGGCGGGGGCGTGTCATGTGTTCCGACACTCGATGGCAACGCAGATGTTAGAGAACGGCGCAGACACACGACACATACAAGCTATCTTAGGTCATGAAAAGCTGGAAACCACGCAGGTCTACACGCGGGTTGCTATCGGGCATCTGAAACAGGTACATGAGAAAACCCATCCGGCAGAGCAGAAACCGAAAACGCGACGCAGGAAGAAACGCAAACCGGACACCACGCCGCAGCCGGACAGCCCGAAAAAGTAGCTCACTCCCTTCAAGGCCGCAGGACGGTGCAGGGCAAACGCTGCGCCCTCCGTGGCGCACCGCTTGCCTTATGCGGCCAAGGCGCTCCGGCGGTAAATGTCGCTCGGCCAGCGCCAGCCAATGGCGTTCTCTGTATGTAACGTTGCTGGCCGAACGTCATTCAACATAATGTGGCATTACGCGCAAGTTGCTGAACGCAACCCGCGCGTAATGCCACATTATGTCGGCGCCGGGCAGCTAATGGGCGCGTTGCGGCTACTTCGGCCACGGTGTGCGGCTGGCCGCCGGGGTTCGGTTCTTGGGTAAGGTGTGGCGCACAGCTCGCAGGCTCGCTCTGCTGCGAATATCGCGCCCGTTCTTCGGCTCCCACAGTGTGGCCGCCCTCCCTGGCGGCGCAGGCTGCGGCGTCAATCCTCAGCAAACGTCAACAGAAAAGGGGTTGTCGGCCTTCGGCCTCCGCTTAACGGCTTCATGCCCGCCCGGCTGCGTCTGGCTGCGCGGGGTCGCAGTCGCAAGCTCCTCGCTCCTTCCCCGCTCGCCAGCTTCCGCTACCCGCCCCGGAGTGGCGTTGTCATGCAAACCTGCGGTTCCCTCCTGCACGGTGCACCAGAGCGTCGCAGGGCGACGCTTGCGGACTCTTTGCCGCCCGCCCCCGCAGAACCCGCCCGGCTTCCCCAAGCGAGTTGCGGAAGCCGGGCGGGTTGAGGTGGTAAACCCCCAAAAGGCGAAACGACTAATGGCAGCGGCTGGCGCCGCTGCTATGATGTGGCTTATGCAGACAGGGAAGTCACAGCGTGGCGGTAGCGTGTCTGGGGCTAAAAGTGCGCGTCGGGGTGTTGGGGTTGCGGTGATGTTAAACAGGCCGAAAACGCTGTCTGAAAAGGCCGTTGCATCAATAGGTTAAGTGCGCTAAAAAGTACGACCGTGTCAGGATCGTCCCTATGACCCGATAGGGTTACTTGGTGGTATCCGGCCTCAGGCTTATGTACATAATCCTCTCACTTGGGTAGATCCGCTAGGATTAGCTGAATCTGGATGTAAGACTGATCCGAAGAAAATGTCGAGGGCAGAAAGGCAGGCAAGGATTGATGAGCTTGCTGAAGCCAATGCTCATCGTCGATTACAAGAAATAGAAAATGCAACGCCTAATGGACATTTCCTGGAAAGGCACGGGGCTCAAACATCTTTAGATTCACAGCTTGGGCGAGCAACCGATGGTACTAATCCGACCACGGGAGTTCAACAACGTATACCGCCAGCGGCCACTCGCTTTAATAGCCACAGAGATCAATTAAATGCGATTCAGAGAGCTCAGACGATCTATAGGCAGTCAGGAGGTTCCGTGCTCAAGGCAGAAGTAGACCATGGAAAAATTATTGGTGAAGGATATAAAAAAGGTAGCCTGGCATATGGGACTTCAACTACCTCAAAAGTGATATTAAATCCTAACGGGCAACCAATAACTGCTTTTCCTCAATGGGGGAGATAATGAGTAATATTAATTTAAAATATGCAGCTCTAGTCGGTTTACTGTCATCCCTTGATGACAATGTTGTTACTGATGAAGATTATGAATTAATAAAAAATAGTAATGTTAATGATGATATTCAACAAGAGAATATAATAGAATTAATTCTTGTTCCATGGTTTCAATCCTATTCCTTTGAGGCTAAAGGTAAGGTGATTCAATCCTTGGATCTAGCGATTAATAATAGTGAGCTTGATGATGTATTTAATCAGGTGGATTTTGTTTTTGATTGTGAAGTTCTGGATAAAAAAAGCTTCTTGGTTAAGATAAAGAGTGCTATTGATAAATATATCTAGTTATTAAGTTGTTTTATTTAAATTAAGCCGGAAGCGATCATATGATCCTTCCGGCTTTTAATTTTTAGTCTTTGGTCAGCCGCTATAAATTAATCTGCGTCTCAATAATAATCCTGCCGCGTTCTACCGTCACGGTGACCGGCATGCCGGTAATAAAGCCCGACTCTTTCAGCCAGAGGCCTTTGAGGCTGATGGCCGAAGGCGGGTTGGATTTACCATTATGCGGGGCGTATCCCACGGTGTAGTCACGCTCTGTTTTGGTAGCTTATTATCAAGAAGACGGCAGCGAGACTCGGTTTGGTTATGATGTGGAAGGTAACCTGACGGCAGTGACGGATGCGCTGGGTCAGCGCTACCAGTTCCGCTATGGGGCATTCGATAATCTGTTGGGGGCGACCGACCCGTTGGGCGCAACCGTTCGCTACCACTACAATGCGGAAGCGGAGTTCGCCGGGGTGACGAACAGTCAGGGACGGGACTGGACGTACGGCTTTGACCACAGCGGACGGCTGAGTGAGGAGCGGCATTACGACGGCCGGATATATCGCTATCACTACGATGTAGCAGACCGTCTGGTGCAGCGAATGGCACCGGATGGTAGTGCTCTTCATTATGAACATGATGCGTCAGGGCGGATAACGCGTATCACGGCGCGGAGAGCGGACGGGGAAACGGACGGCATCACCGAGCTGGCATATGATGTTGCCGGTAGGCTGACCAAAGCCGTCAGCCCGGATGCGGTGGTGGAATACGCCTATAACCGGGCGGGTCAGGTGACGTCGGAGACGGTCAACGGCGAGGCGGTGCAGAGCGGTTACGACGCGGGCGGTCAGCGTGCCATTGTCGACGGCATTCTGGCGCCACTGCAGCTGGCATGGCAGTCGGGGCGGCTGTCGTCGCTGGGTATCGGTTCACACCAGCCGTTGCAGTTCAGCCATACCGCAGCGGGTGAAGAGCAGCGACGCAGTAACGGCAGCGGGTTTGCATTACGTCACGAGTGGAGCCCGACGGGGCTGCTGCAGCGTCAGGCGCTGGAAGGGGCGGACGGGCGGGTGAATGACGTGCTGGAGCGTCGTTATCAGTACGATGCACTGGACCGTTTGACGGGTATCACCGACAGCCACTGGGGTGAGCAGGCCTTCCGGCTGAACGGGGCGGGTCAGGTGACGGCGGAGCGCCGTGATGAGGGACGTCGGCGTCAGGCACGGCTATTTGGCTACGACAGCGAACAGAACCTGTGCGAGGTGTCGCAGATAGCGCCGGGTCTGGGTGAGACGCTGAAGGTGCAGGATGCGGTGGTGCAGTCGTCGGCACGGTACGATGCGGCAGGCCGGGTAATCGAGCGGGGCCATACGCAGTACCGGTATGATGACTGCGGGCGTCTGGCGATGAAACGTGAAACGCGTCCGGGGTTCAGGCCGAAGGAAACGTACTTCGACTGGGACGTACAGGACCGGCTGGTACGGGTGAGTCTGCCGGACGGCGCACGGTGGCGCTACCGTTACGATGCGTTTGGTCGCAGAGTCAACAAGGTGCGCGAGGGGCAGGTGCCGTCGGCGCAGGCGGTAGCGCGGGTGGCGTACCGGTGGGATGGTGACCAGCTGATTGGTCAGCAGCAGTACCGGGCAGACGGCTCCGCGGCGCGGGAAGTGCAGTGGGTATACGAGCCGGGAAGCTTCCGACCACTGGCACAGGTGGAAGCGCAGGGCGACAGCACACAACTGCACTACATCGTCACTGACCTGACAGGGACCGCGAGAGAGCTGTGCAGCGAGGAAGGGGAAATCCGCTGGCGCGGCGAACAGGGTTTGTGGGGTGCGCATCGTGAAGAGCGGCGACCCATCCCGCTGCGGCGCTACCTGGGGGATGCGGCAAACGAGGAGGTGTACTGTGAGCTGCGCTATCAGGGACAGCTGTACGATGCGGAAACGGGGCTTTACTACAACCGGCATCGTTACTATGATGCGGAGAGCGGACAGTATCTGTCACCGGACCCGATAGGGCTGGGTGGGGGGATAAGGCCGCAGGGTTATGTGCATAATCCGTTGGAATGGGTTGATCCGCTGGGGTTGACTGAGGCTGGGTGTTTTGAAACTGAACATACCGTAGTCTCTTCAGGAAAAGCTCCTAAAACATCAACCCCTAATTCTATTTATGAGGTTTCCCGAGCTGATGGCTCAAGGAGTATTACTTACTACGATGATAAGGGAAGAACATTTTCTCGCGAAGATTATGGGCAGCAGCGTACACATGACCTTTTAGGATATGATGCGAATGGTAAGGTTCCACCTCATGAACATAGAATTACTTATAATGATAGAGGATATGTGGATAAAAAACATTATCGTGAACTTGATAAAAACGGTAAGGCTGTAGGCCCATGGATTCTAGATAAATAATAGGAGGTGGTATGTCAAACGATGTGTTTGGGTATATATATCCATCTCCTATTGGGGATGATTACAAAAAACTAACTAATTATATATCTAATCTTGATATAGGAGTATTTAGAATTAGCAAGGAGGAGCTTTATAACATTCCTCTTGAAATGATTCCTGAAGGCGATATCTTTGCGTTTTTGATTGGAGATAGGCCTGATTATCGTAATGCTACATATCTAATTGACTATTGTGAATATGATCCTGACTCATCAACTATTGGTTTCCCTAGTAATCCGAAAGATAGGTTAAACATACTGTTAGATGTACTAAGCGATATTTTATCAATAGTTAACCCTGAGAAGATGCTCGTGGCTATTACTGATAGTAGTCAGATAGAAATAATCAAGACGATAAAACCATCGGAAATACATGAAGTTATTGGTGGTGATTTTGAAATATATCAAGAGCCACCGGATACTCTTTATGAAATAATATGCTGATAAATATATTCATATGTTATTTGATATATTAAATAAAAGCCGGAAGCGATCGCCACGATCCTTCCGGCTATTTTATTTTATAGTCTGGTCAGTCGCTATAAATTAATCTGCGTCTCAATAATAATCCTGCCGCGCTCCACCGTGACGGTTACCGGCATCCCGGTGATAAAGCCACACTCTTCGAGCCAGCGGCCTTTAAGGTTGATGGCAGACGGCGGGTTGGGCTTGCCGTTGTGCGACGCGTATCCCACGGTGTAGTCACGCTCTGTTTTGGTAGCTTATTATCAAGAAGACGGCAGCGAGACTCGGTTTGGTTATGATGTGGAAGGTAACCTGACGGCAGTGACGGATGCGCTGGGTCAGCGCTACCAGTTCCGCTATGGGGCATTCGATAATCTGTTGGGGGCGACCGACCCGTTGGGCGCAACCGTTCGCTACCACTACAATGCGGAAGCGGAGTTCGCCGGGGTGACGAACAGTCAGGGACTGGACGTACGGCTTTGACCACAGCGGACGGCTGAGTGAGGAGAGGCATTACGACGGCCGGGTATACCGCTATCACTACGATGTGGCAGACCGTCTGGTGCAGCGCACGGCACCGGATGGCAGCGCTCTTCATTATGAACATAATGCAGCAGGTCGGATAACGCGTATCACGGCGCGGAGCGCGGATGGGGAAACGGACGGCATCACCGAACTGGAATAATTATAATGAGAAGAGATGACGTAGTCACGAAGATGAAAAACCTTGGTTTTTACAGTCTGACGATTTTATGGTGAAAAGCGTAGAGAGTGAGAGCGATAAATTAGATCTCATTAGGGATTTGGTTAAAGTAGATGCTTTGTTCCTATTTGGTTACGGTTGGTGTCCGTCAGAGGTTATGGCGAATTATAAAGAAAAAGGACTCTATGCAGGAAAGTATAAAATTATTTCATGGTCAGATTCAAGGCATTATAAAGTTGAAGAAAAATAATTAACGCAATCTGTTATTCATCACTGCTTGTTAACTAATCAAGTGTCAGCGTATTACGATAAATACTCCCTTCTTTCTACCCGAATCTCTTTCCTGTCAAGCAACGCTTCAATCGCCAGCGATTGGGTGATTAGCTTGTTTTGTGTAGTCCAATGTCCATTATAATTATCCCCCCTTATTCATAGCATTGCCGTTGTTGCTAATAGTGCCTGCCGCATAATTCCCCTCCTCATTTTTGATACATAAAACGTTCTCTATTTTCCTATATTAAATTTATGATCTAAATTAATTATTAGCATTGTAAATAAAAATACTGAATATGTTATTCAGTATTTTCTTTGTACACATGAAGGATTTTTATTCTATTGTTTCTGCGCCATAGCTATGTGGTTAATTCCATTTTTAAATTAATGTAAATCAATGAGGTTATTTTGGATATAATTAATAATGAATTAGTTTCATCACTAATATTAAGTGAGTTAATTCAATACCGGCGTCGATTCACCCACTCGACGAAATCAGTGAGTGAAGAAGAGTCTCAGGTAACTCAGGTTCAATTACCCAGAATTCGTGCTTTTGTTGACGAAGGTCGTCGGGTTGAACTTATTCTACCAGCGTTTCCCGTTAAATCTCCCAGCCCTTATAAGGTGCTGGGGAGAATGCCAGACATGGCAGAGCGGTTGTCCCTGATATTTCTGAATTCGTTATGTCAGCGTATTCAGCTTTATTATCCACCCGGCGCACATATCCGTATTTGCTCGGATGGACATGTATTTGGCGATCTGATTGGGACCAGCGACGAAACCATTAACACCTATCAGGATGAGATCGAAAACTTATTGCATGAACTGGGCGCGGTTCATCTCAGCGTCTTTAATCTTAAGGATGTAGAGAATATGGCGGCACTCACCGCTGACTATGACCATCTTCGCCAACGGCTGGTTGAGGATTACGCCGAATCGGCAGAGGAGATCAAGGAGCAGCTTATGCAGAGCGAAGAAGGTTTACAGCTTTATCGTTCAATAACTCGCTTCCTCTATGAAGATAGCCTGCGGCCTGACTATACCGGCTCTAATGCAGCCTTACAGAAGGATGCTAAAAAACGCGCATGTGGCGTTATTCAACGTAGCTGGGCGTGGGGCAATCTGCTTGCTGAAAATTTCCCAGACGCTATCCGTTTGTCTATTCACCCTCAACCTGCGGACAGCCTGAAACTGGGTATTCATATGATGCCCACCAAAGATGACTGGTTAACGCCTTGGCATGGTGTCGCTGCCAATGTTAATGGGCAGTTTGTGCTTATGAAGAATACAGATGCGCAGCAGTTGGCCGGTGAAGTTGTGGAAATCCGTGGTACGCCTAGCCACTACTTAGTTAAACAGTCGGACGTGGCATAAGCGTGCTCTTTTCTCACCTTATGATCTGCTGAAAACATCGATATTGTCATCTTATAAAGGAATATACATGATGGAAAATAGAGTGAATTGCAGCATCGAGCTGCTTTCTCCTTTTGGCGCGCTATTGACCCCTGTTGAAGCGGGGCAGAGCATCGCCACACTGCCGATCGACTCACTGCGTGAACTTGCTCGCGAGTATCACCTTCTGGTGCTACGTGGGTTTTCTTCTGGTTTTTCCGATCCCGAAACGTTGACTGAGTATGCCGGTCACTGGGGGGAAATCATGATGTGGCCTTTCGGGGCAGTGCTGGATGTAAAAGAGCATGCGGACACCAAGGATCACATCTTCGATAACAGCTATGTGCCGCTACACTGGGATGGAATGTACAAGCCAACGATCCCCGAATTTCAACTGTTCCATTGCGTTTCTGCGCCGGGGCAGGATCAAGGTGGACGCACCACCTTCGTTGATACCACACGCTTGCTGGCTGAGGCCGATGCGCCGTTAGTCGAGGAGTGGCGTCGTGTTTCAATCACTTATCGCATTAAGGCCGTTGTGCATTACGGTGGTGAAGTGACTTCACCATTGGTCATTCCTCATCCTAACGGCGTTGGTGAGATCATGCGTTATAACGAACCGCCGACCGAAGGGGAGCGTTTCCTTAACCAGCATGCGCTGGAATATCATCATGTTATGCCGGAAGCGCAAAACACATTTAGCCAGACGTTACGGCAGTATCTGTACGATCCCCGTTATTATTATGCGCACCAATGGATACAGGGCGATGTTGTGATAGCCGACAACTTCTCGCTATTGCATGGACGCGAAGCGTTTACGGCTCATTCGGCTCGTCACCTGCAACGTGTGCACATTCAGGGCACCCCGATTTGCGTGAATACCTGTATTGATAACGCAGCATAAGGGAAAGCATCATGGCACATATTCTCATGGCGGCGATGGCAACGCCGGGGCACGTTTATCCGTTGCTGAGCATCGCTCGCTATTTGGTTGCGCAGGGGAACGATGTCACGCTGTTTAGCGGTGCGTTATTCCGTGAGCAGGCGGAGGCCGCTGGGGTAGGGTTTATTCCTTTTAGCGATGATATTGATTTTGACTACAGGCACCTTGAGCAGCATTTCCCTCTGCGAGCCACGCTGCCACCAGGTAACGCGCAGATGGCTCTGGCGCTGAAAAATTTCTTTGCTGCGCCGATTCCATTGCTGGATCGCCAATTGCGTGAAGCGCTGACAAAAACCAATGCCGACCTGCTCATGGTTGAAAACTGTTTTTATGGTGCCTTGCCGTTGTTGCTCTCTAAGAGGCGGCCTCCTGTCATCGTGATAGGCGTTACACCGTTGTCCTACTCAACAACAGATTCTGTTTTCTATGGGCCCCGCATACCCCCTAAATTGCTGCTGCCCGATCTAAGCCATGAGCAGCTTGTCGATGAGGAAACTCGGGGATTCATGAACGAGGTTCAGCACGCATTTAATCACGCGATGGTGCAGGCGGGAGGAAAGCCGCTTGAGCGGCCTTTTATGGATGCGTTGATTGGCCATTGCGATCGTTTCTTACAGCTATCCACTACTGAGCTTGAGTATCAGCGTGACGATTTACCACAAAGTGTGCGATTTGTTGGACCATTATCTCACCATGTTGCAACTGAGTGTGTTCCTGAGTGGTGGGCGCCGGACGACAGTCGGCCGCTTATTATCGTTTCACAAGGCACACTGGCGAATGTCGATCTCCAACAACTCATTGGGCCAACGTTACGCGCACTAGCTGACTTACCCGTCAGGGTGCTGGCGACCACGGGAGGACGTTCAGTCGATTCCCTGCAAGCATCCTTGCCTGAAAATGCCAGGGTGGTGAGTTTCCTCTCTTATGACGATTGGCTGCCGACGGCGTCGATATTAATAACCAATGGTGGATATGGTTCGATTAATGCTGCGCTGAAAGATGGCGTTCCACTCATTGTGGCTGGGGTAGGGGAAGATAAACAGGAGGGCGCTGCGCGCGTGGTGTTTGCCAGATGTGGGATTAACCTGCAAACCAGTACGCCAAGTGAACAGCAGATTAAGCAATCCGTTATTGAGATATTGGAGGATCCCGGCTATTTACAGCGAGCAAGATGGATTCAGGCAGATTATGCCAGCCATGATGCGTTTGCTCTGATTAATGCTGAAGTTAATACGCTATGTCAGGCAAAGGAGGGCGGTATCACATCAGCGAGTCATACCTCTCTGCTCCATGTCTAGCCATTATTTTACATAGCCATGTGCTGAAATCAGCCACGCGTTATGGGGTGAAATGGTGCCCCATAACGCTATGGCGATCATGTTATTTCTATAGCGCTTTGTCGGTCAACAATGCGACCTTGCTAGCTGTTGATACGCGCTCGAGGTAGGCGTGGACGTTAGGGCCAAACTGCACGCCTTTCACGATCGTGAGCGACAGTAAAATAGGGAACAGAATAAAATCGGTGGTGGAAATAGCGTTGATGTTTGCCAAACGCGGCTCCAGCGCTTCGAGTTTCTGCTCTACTTCCGCAATCAATTCCGGCGTTTTCGCTATCAGTGCATCCAGATCGCCAAAGGCTTTTTCTTCACGCTGAATGTAGGCATGACGTGCTTCTGGCGTGGAAAGTTCTTTGAAATCGGCTTTCGTGAAGCGGGGAATCGCAAGGTTAAACACCGCGCTGGAAACGGACTTACACCAGGCTTCAATCTCAGCATCAACCGGTTTGTCGGCGATTAACGGGGCTTGCTTGCTGTCAACATAGTGGACGATATCCATGCTTTCCGGCATGAAGCTGCCATCTTCTTTCTGCAGGATAGGCACGACTTTGCGGCCTACCATGCGCGTTGGTGTGTCGGCGTCGCCTTCCATAATGACGGATTGCTCAACAGGCAGATTTTTCAGACCAAAAATCATTCTGGCTCTGACACAGAATGGGCAGTGTTCGTAAATGAAAAGTTTCATACATCGCCTCGTAAGATTTTGAAAAAGGCGGCAAAAGTTTGCCAGCCCTGTCATGACAAGTTATGCCATCAGAGTAATACTTGATGCAGTCAGCGGTAAAGCGAATGTGGTCACCTCTGCTGAGTGCAAGAAAAGGAGAGGCACGATGTGAATCCGCATGACTCATGCTGGATTGCGGTATGATGCGATGTAACTCCTTTTGCGGAAGAGAAAAAATGGATCGCCTGAGCGCGTTGGAAGCATTTATCTGCGTTTTTGAAACGGGGTCGTTTTCCGCCGCGTCCCGCAGACTCGGTATTGGGCAGCCTGCGGTTTCCAAAGCGATTATGCAGCTTGAAAACCAACTGGCAACGCCACTGCTGATCCGCTCTACCCGAGGCCTGACGCCAACAGAAGCCGGGCAGAATTTTTATGAGCAAATCTCCCCCGCATTAAAAATGCTGGGGGATGCTCAAGATCATGTCGTGAGTGGGAGCGCTGCGCTGTCCGGCCGGCTACGCATCGGTGCACCCGTTACTTTCGCCAGACAACTCATAATACCGCGGCTCCATGAATTCATGGCAGAGCATCCACAGCTAAACGTTGATGTCATTCTTGACGATCGTCCGATCGACCTGATTGCTGAAGGGATTGATGTGGCACTGCGTTTGGGCGAGATGAAGGATTCAAGCCTGATCGCCCACCGGCTGGCGTCGTGTTCCATGCGTCTGTTGGCAACCCCTGACTATTTCGCGCGTTATGGTATTCCCGCTTCTCCTGACGCACTGACTGCCTATCCTGCTGTCATCTATTTGCAGGGAGAGAGAACCGATCGCTGGACCTTTTCTCAGGATGGAACACAGACTACGGTATTCCCCAATGGGCGTATTCGTGTGTCTGCGGCGGAAGGTGTGCGTGCCGCGGTGCTGTCCGGTGTAGGGTTGATTGTGGCGTCTGAATGGATGTTTGCACCAGAGCTTGAGAGCGGGCAGGTCGTTACGGCACTGGATTCATGGTCGTTGGGTAAGATGGATTTGTGGGCTGTCTATCCCGGAGGCCGCATGACATCAGCTCGCGCCAGAATTTTTACCCGCTTCGTTCAGCGTCTTTTTTCTTAATTTATTCCTATTCGGAATAGGTGATATCCATTTTACCTCTCTACTGGGAATGATTACCGCCTCTTATGCTGCACTCATCGCTTGCCGACTTCCGGCAGGAAACACACAGACAGGTATGACGATGAGTACATTATCCAGCGAAGCCGATGTCAGAACACCGCATGCTCCCGGCAAGGTATTGATTTTCTCAATGGCGGCAGCCAGTGGTATTTCTGTTGCCAATATCTATTACAACCAACCGATGTTGGGCGTGATTAGCGAAAGCTTTACGTCGAGCGGTGCGACCTCACTCATCCCAACGGTAACGCAACTGGGCTATGCCTTGGGGCTGCTATTGCTGGTTCCACTCGGTGATAAGTTTGATCGCCGTCGGCTGATTGTGTGGCAATTCTTGATGCTGGCGTTGGCTTCTGCGTTTGCTGCACTGTCGACATCAGCTTTCACCTTATTAAGTGCTTCGCTGCTCATCGGTTTTGGGGCTACCGCCGCACAGCAGATTGTTCCGGCTGCCGCAGCACTTGCTGATGCGAAACAGCGCGGCGCGATTGTCGGGACGGTGATGAGCGGGTTGCTGAGCGGCATCCTGCTTAGCCGTACGGTTGCGGGTCTTGTGGCGGAAAGCGCAGGCTGGCGTGCGATGTTTTGGTTGAGCGTACCGCTGGCACTGGCGGGCGCGTGGGCGATGGGAAGAATGTTACCGGCCTCACCTTCGAATCAAGTCGTTCGTTACCGTGATCTGATGCGTTCGCTAGTGACGCTGTGGCGGAATGAACGCGCATTGCGCAAAGCCACGCTGATTCAGGCGCTGCTGTTTGCATCGTTCAGCGCGTTCTGGAGCGTGCTTGCGCTGTATCTGGAAAGCGGACGTTTTCAAATGGGGGCCGCTGCCGCGGGCCTGTTTGGTGTGATTGGTGTGGCGGGTATTTTTGCTGCTCCGCTAGCGGGAAGATTGGCCGATAGAATCGGTAGCCGTCCTGTTGTGATCGTTGGAGTACTCCTGACGCTGCTGTCATGGGGGATATTCATCGGTTTCGATTCTGTTATTGGCCTGATTATCGGCGTTGTCCTGCTCGATCTTGGTGTTCAAAGTGCGTTAATTGCCAATCAGCATGTGATCTATGGGCTTGGTGATGCTGCCAGAGGACGAATCAATACTGTGTTCATGGGCGGTATGTTTTTGGGTGGCGCGGGAGGATCCTCAGTTGCGATGGCTGCATGGCATCAGGGAGGGTGGTTGATGGTTGGGGGGCTTGCCAGCGCGTTAGCAATTTTGGCCCTGCTGGCTGTGCTTATGGGCACAAAAAAAGCGGAATTATGATCGGAAAAGCAGGCTGAAATAGCAAGATATTGCGAGAGAGAAGCATCGCCAATGTTGTTTTACAACCGACAGATTAACCTTACTTGCTGATGACAATACTATACATTTGGCTTGCTATAGTCCTTGCATCCCTTGTCAGTACCTCACATCTCTGTGAGTGTTGTGTAGTTAACCATCCCTGTCATTAGAATGACCTTAACCCGCCTTGTGCGGGTTTTTTTTGCCTGCGTTCTGGCTAGCGGTATTCGCGCTGAACGTATCTATACCGTGTCGTTTTGGATTGAATGATCGGGGACTATTTTGGTAACGACCCGATTTCTGCCTTCATGCTTGGCCTGATAGAGTGCGTCATCCGCAGTTTTCAACACGCTATCGATTTGCTCCGTTCCTGGAATAAAACAGGTGACGCCTAATGAAATCGTGATGTTTTCAGGAATTGGCAGCGGCATTTTTTCAACTTTTTTACGCAGCCGTTCGGCAATCTCAGTGGCTTGCTTCATGTCCGTATCGGGCAGGAGTGCCAGAAACTCCTCCCCGCCGGTGCGACAAATCAGATCGGATCCGCGTGAGCCTTGTTTTATGTTTTTAGCCAGCAGTCTGATGACGTCATCGCCAATATTATGTCCGTAGGTATCATTCACGCGTTTAAAATGGTCGATATCAATCACGATGGCTGCAACCTGATTACTTTTTGACAGAATGAGTTCAATATTTTCATAGATGCCACGGCGATTGAGTAACCCAGTGAGCGGGTCGGTGTGGGCCTGTAAACTCAGTTTTCCAATCCGCTTGTGCAGTAACACCGTACCAAAAAGAATAACGCGTTTTAGCTGATCGACTTCAAAGTACCATGAGGGAACTTTCTTAATTTTTTCAATGACGCCGTGTTCCTCCATTTTGCTGGCTGAAACTGCCAGCAAACGTAAAGGGTTGGCAATATAAAAGGCGAGTAGGGTGAGAGCAATAAGCGTTAATGGCATTACCGGCGCACCTTCATATAAGACGGAACGCATGACGCCGTTAATTGAATCGATCACGTTTTGGGAAGGATGTAAGGTAATGATCACCCAGCCAGATGACTCTACTGTATCAAAACCAACCAGAGACGGAGTACCTTGCATGTCGGGCATGGCGAGAGTTCCACTCTTCTTGTTCTGAAATACGTCTTTGATTTTCTTGTCACTGATGGATTTGCCGACCCACTGTTTATCCGGATGATAGAGAACCACGCCGTTTTTATCGATGACATAAACGCTGGAGTAATCATTATAGAAATGGGTATTCATGAATTCGTTCAAGAAGCTTTTACTTTTTAAATAAATTGTTCCGCCGATGTAACCGAGATAATTTCCCTGTTTGTCTTTTATGGGGGAGGAAATCAATACGAGTAGATTCCCCGTCACGGAAATATAAGGCTGGCTGATTAGCGGCTTCTGTTCCGTCAACGCCAACTTGCTGGCATCTGAGGTCAGCGTGCTTCCTTTTAGGTTGAGTGACGTTGGGTAAACCGCGCGTATGCGGTTCTGGCTGTCCGCAATAAAAATAGAATTAAAGCTTTGGCTCATGTGGTATGCCTGTTCGCTTTTCTCTAACAGCGCATTATCGTTACTAAAATTATCTGCAATCCATGTCGCGCTGTAGGCTAGTTCCTGCTGCGCGGAGGATAAAAAACTTTCGGTGGTGGCAGCCAATTTGGTGGAGTAATTAAGGTTTGAATTAAGTATCTGATCGGTAATGAGCTTTTTTTGTACGTTGTAAACGGCGATATAGGCATTCGTCAGCGTAATCACCATGCTGATAATCGCGAGGGATAAAATGAGCGAACGTAAATTGATTGGGAGCCGCTTTCTTATTTTCATGGTGTCCGCACCTACTTTCCGCTAGGTAAGCAAATTTAATCTTTCTTGTTTTTATGAAAATTTGTTATGTAACACGGGCTGAACATCCCTTGCGGCCGTTGAATAAATTCCTCCTATTCAAAGTTATAGACGCTAATTGGACTATCTTGCAACATGCAAGATCTCCACTACTTCAGCTTAATGGAGGGAATGCACGATCTCCAGTGTGCCGTTAATGATGAATTGCACACCCATGCAAACCAGCAAAAATCCCATCAACCGTGAAATGGCTTCAATACCGCTTTTTCCGATCAGGCGCATAATCAGGCCAGAGCTTTTCAGACTGAGCCAGACGATCAGGCTGATCAACATAAAAGTGAGTACGGGGGCAACGGTAACAACCCATGGCGTGATGTCTACGCCGCTCTTGATCTGTGAGGCAGAACTGATGATGAGGGCAATGGTGCCGGGCCCCGCTGTGCTGGGCATAGCCAGTGGAACGAAGGCGATATTGACTTCATTGGCTGAGAAACTGTCGTCAATTTCTTCTTTTTTACTTTTGACTTCAGGCGCGTGTTCTGGCTTTTGCTGGGGAAAAAGCATGCGAAAGCCGATGAAGACCACAATGAGCCCACCAGCAATACGCAATCCGGGAATGGAAATCCCGAAAGTGTTCATAACGATTTGGCCCGCGTAGTACGCGACGGTCATGATGATGAAGACATAGAGCGAGGCCTGAAAGATCTGACGATTTCGCTCCCCTTGGCTCATGTTGCCGGACATTGCCAAGAATACCGCTACCGTAGTCAGTGGATTCGCGAGTGGCAGGATTAACACCAGACCAAGACCAATGGTTTGAATCAATTCCAGCATTCTACGTTCCTTTTATTGGGTCGTTTTCGTCAGTTCAGGAAAATGGTCAGTAATGACCTGTCGCTATGGTGTCTGGCGCAGCTTAGGCCGGCTCATCCTCCGCTAATTTCTTAAAACGATAGAGTGTTTTCGTCAGCATATCGCGAGAAAACATATCGAACATTTGGCCGATCTTTTTCCCGATCAAGCCTCCTGGGGGATTATAGCGGATCGTCAGCGTCACAGCCGTACCCGCTTCCGACGCTGCAGGGTGAAAAGACAGTCGACCTTCATTGGGAACGCGTGCTCCTTCCAGAGAACGCCAGTGGATATATTCCCCCGGTTTTTCGTCAATAATGCGAGCCTGCCACTCAATGAGTGCGCCAATCGGTGTGTTAATTCGCCAGTTGGAATCGGTATGGTTCAGTATCTCGATACTGGCGAAATGACCCATCAGAATCGGCAACGTTTCCGGTTTGCGCCAAAGATCAAACAAGCGTTCTGCCGGGCGATTAATCGTAATGCTGCTGCTGATTTCATTGGCATAACTGCCGTTTTTCGCTGCGGTTTTTCTTAAGAAAGAGGGAAACACCCGTCATCCTCCCTAATGGATTGTTACCCCTTAATGGGCATATATACGCCATTCTGACCGATATCGCCCAGCGAAGCAAAGTTGGATAGGGTGGCGATAGTGTGGGTGCAGGCTATTGCAGCAATAGCTCGAACTTTTACGCGGCTAATGTTGCGTTAATGTTCATTCGGTACTGTAAGTATCAGACAGAAGCCGAATGAAGTGCCGCAAAACACCAGGGTTTTTACATAACAATAATAGCAGTACCCCGCCCACTATTTTTAGTGGGCTTTTTTTTATTTTCATTTCCCTATTTAGGTATTTTATTCTTATGCGAATTGATATTGGTCAATTTATCGTTAATAGATTTGTACCTATTAAGATGTAATAGTTATTTATCCATGTGTTTTGAATTATAAATAATGTGCTGATTGTGGATGATTTACTTTTTAGCTATGTCGTGATACGTTTATAGCCAGCTTTTATGCTGGTGGGAATAAAAATGAATAATCCATTTGTTGCCAAGTGGAGCCGTAATGGTAACCTGCTTTGTCACGGCCATTGGCTAATATCTTATAAAGAAAAAGACTTCGCGCTGCCGGAAAAATATAAAGAAAATCATATGGGAACGATGGGGATCTACTCTATCATTGATCCTGATGATGAACTCTACCGAGACGGATTAGATGAGGATGATTGGATTCTTGGAAATATCGACTGGCTTGCCGATAGTTTTGAAGAGAACAATATCCCTATCGAAGAGTGTTATTTTAGATATTTTTTTCAGGCTATAAATAAGCAGGACTGGCGATGTACTAGTTGTGCGGGTTGTATGTAAATCAGACTGTCATTATTAATTCCTCCAATCCCTCAGTCTTTCCGTCGAACCTTAATCTATTAAGACAATGTTGTTGTCTGCTTGATTATTCGACGGCGTTTTATACGGCTTTTCCTCGTTTTTCATTCCTTTTTCATCGCCTTTGCTATGCGCCTCGCATACCGTGCAGCGGGGCGTCTTTTTCGGGTAAAAGTGTTACCCTGACCAAACAATCCTTGATTAAGATGAGGCAGCAATGACGGAAGCTGACATTCTACGGTTGAGTGCTTTGGTGGGCGAGAAACTGAAAGCGCGTGGTGCCACGTTGACGTGTGCAGAATCCTGCACTGGAGGCTGGCTGGCTAAGTCTGTTACTGATGTTGCGGGCAGCTCTGGCTGGTTTGACTACGGGTTTGTAACGTACAGCAATCTGGCTAAGCAGCGTCTGGTCAATGTTAGCGCAGACACATTGGAACGACATGGCGCAGTGAGTGAAAACGTCGTCAATGAGATGGCCGCGGGGGCTTTGCAGGCCGCCGATGCAGATTTTTCCGTATCGATCAGCGGCGTTGCTGGGCCAGACGGGGGGACGGAAGAGAAACCTGTCGGCACAGTGTGGTTCGGCTTCACCGACAAGCAGGGGGGGGCATTCGCTCGGACAATGCGGTTCAACGGAGACCGAAACGCGGTACGTCTGCAATCGGTCCATTTTGCGCTGCAAACGGTGCTCGACGCGTTTCTGAAAAAATAACCTTGATGCTGTATGTGTATACAGTATAATGTCAGTAATTATTCAGCAATTCATGATTAAGCCGCCGCGTAGAGACAGTAGCTTTACGCCGCATGACAGGAGCAGAAATGGCTATTGATGAGAACAAACAAAAGGCACTTGCGGCAGCACTGGGCCAAATCGAAAAGCAATTTGGTAAAGGTTCTATCATGCGGTTGGGCGAAGATCGCTCAATGGATGTTGAAACCATTTCTACAGGCTCTTTGTCCCTTGATATTGCTTTAGGTGCCGGCGGTTTACCTATGGGCCGCATCGTTGAGATTTATGGTCCTGAATCTTCTGGTAAAACCACGCTGACTTTACAGGTGATTGCTTCTGCTCAGCGCGAAGGTAAAACCTGTGCGTTTATCGATGCTGAACATGCGTTAGACCCGATTTATGCGAAAAAGCTTGGCGTAGATATTGATAACCTGCTGTGTTCTCAGCCGGATACGGGTGAGCAAGCGCTGGAGATCTGTGATGCGCTAACACGCTCTGGCGCTGTTGACGTTATCATTGTCGACTCAGTTGCAGCCTTGACGCCAAAAGCTGAAATTGAAGGTGAAATCGGTGACTCTCATATGGGCCTTGCGGCACGTATGATGAGCCAGGCTATGCGTAAGCTGGCGGGTAACCTGAAGCAAGCCAATACGCTGCTGATCTTCATCAACCAGATCCGTATGAAAATTGGTGTGATGTTTGGTAACCCTGAAACCACTACTGGTGGTAACGCACTGAAATTTTATGCCTCTGTTCGTCTGGATATCCGTCGTACTGGCGCTATTAAGGAAGGCGAAGAGGTTGTCGGTAGCGAAACTCGCGTGAAAGTCGTGAAGAACAAAGTGGCAGCACCGTTCAAACAGGCTGAATTCCAAATTCTGTACGGCGAAGGCATCAATATCCACGGCGAGCTGGTTGATCTGGGTGTGAAGCACAAACTCATCGAAAAAGCGGGTGCCTGGTATAGCTATAACGGCGACAAGATCGGTCAGGGTAAAGCGAATGCTTGTAATTTCCTGAAAGAGAATCCAGCGATTGCTGCTGAACTGGATAAGAAATTGCGTGAAATGCTGTTGCATAAAGGTAATGAGCTGACGCCTGCCGCAGCGGGAAATAGCCATGACGAAGGCGAATTCGCTGGTGAAGGCAATGAAGAGTTTTAAGGGTGGTTGAATTATCTGTGACAGAACACTTCAGCGGATAGATGGATGAATAAACCATTACGCTATGCGATGAACGTGCTTTCTGTTCGCGATTATAGTGAAACCGAAATACGCCGCAAATGTGCGGCGTATTTATATAAGTCAGAAAGTACGGAAAGTGAAGCAGATGAAGCCGCTGCCCGAGCTGCGACAGAAGACATAGAAGCTGCCATTGCTTACTGCAAAGAACACGATTGGCTGGATGATGCGCGCTATGCTCGCCGTTATATCAGCAGCCGGAGCCGTAAAGGTTACGGTGCCCAACGGATTAGAATGGAGCTAAGCCAGAAAGGAATCGATAAGACAACGTTAGCCATGGCATTGAACGAGAGTGATATCGATTGGTGCGCGCTAGCGAAATCTGTTGTGGAACGAAAATTCGGACATCCCCTGTCCGATGAATGGAAAGACAAAGTCAAACATCAGCGATATCTGCTCTATCGTGGCTTCTTTCATGAAGAAATCCAGTCAATTTATACGAATTTTTCAGATTGAACGCACACGGGATTTTACTTCCCAGCGAAGAAAATTTATCTTATTCCCACTTTTTGTTCGTGAGTTGCTCGGTAACGTCAGCATGCTGGACTAACCTTGCCCGCGATCTGTTCTTCTAGCTTGATTCCAGGACAATTATGAGCAAGAGCACCGCTGAGATCCGTCAAGCGTTTCTCGATTTTTTCCACAGTAAGGGACACCAGGTTGTTGATAGCAGCTCTCTGGTGCCGAACAACGATCCGACATTGTTATTCACCAATGCGGGTATGAATCAGTTCAAAGACGTGTTCCTCGGGCTGGATAAACGCAGCTATGTCCGAGCGACGACCTCACAGCGCTGTGTGCGTGCCGGTGGTAAACATAATGACCTGGAAAACGTAGGTTATACCGCACGCCACCACACTTTCTTTGAAATGTTGGGTAACTTCAGCTTCGGTGATTACTTCAAGCATGATGCGATCCGCTATGCGTGGGAATTGCTGACCTCGCCCCAGTGGTTCAACCTGCCGAAAGAAAAACTGTGGGTAACGGTATACGCAACGGATGATGAGGCCTACAACATTTGGGCTGATGAAGTTGGCGTACCGCACGAAAGAATTATTCGTATTGGTGATAACAAAGGCGGGCCTTACGCGTCTGATAATTTCTGGCAGATGGGCGAAACGGGGCCGTGTGGTCCATGTACCGAGATTTTCTACGATCACGGTGAGCACATCGCGGGTGGCCCGCCGGGAAGCCCTGATGAAGATGGCGATCGCTATATCGAAATCTGGAACTTGGTATTCATGCAGTTCAACCGTCAGGTTGATGGCACAATGTTGCCGCTGCCGAAACCTTCCGTCGATACCGGTATGGGATTAGAGCGTGTTTCTGCCGTGTTGCAGCACGTCAATTCAAACTATGACATTGATTTGTTCAAAACGCTGATTGCTGCGGTAGCGAAAGCCGTCGGTACAACGGATTTAACCAATAAATCATTACGTGTTATTGCCGACCATATCCGTTCTTGTGCATTCCTGATTGCCGATGGCGTGATGCCATCCAATGAAAATCGGGGTTATGTTCTGCGTCGTATTATCCGTCGTGCTGCGCGTCACGGCAATATGTTGGGCGCTACGGATGCCTTCTTCTACAAATTGGTCGCGCCGCTGATTGAAGTCATGGGCCCGGCGGCTGAAGAGTTGAAAAAGCAGCAGTCTGTGGTTGAGCAGGCGCTGAAGATGGAAGAAGAGCAGTTTGCCCGCACGTTGGAACGTGGCTTGTCTCTGCTAGACGAAGAAATTAAAAACCTGAAAGGGGATACGCTGGATGGTGAAACTGCCTTCCGCCTGTATGACACCTACGGTTTCCCTGTTGACCTCACGGCGGACGTTTGCCGCGAGCGTGGCCTGAAAGTCGATGAAGAAGGCTTTGAAGCTGCGATGACGGCTCAGCGCCAGCGCGCGCGTGATGCCAGTGGATTTGGTGTGGATTACAACAGCCTCATCCGTGTAGATGAGAATACGCCATTCTGCGGCTATGAAAAAACGCAGCAGCAAGCAAAAGTCATTGCGCTTTATCACAATGGGAACGCGGTTGATCAGATCGCGGCAGGTGATGAAGCGGTAGTGATTCTGAACGAAACGCCGTTCTATGGTGAATCCGGCGGTCAGGTTGGCGATCAGGGCGAACTGAAAAATGCAGGCGTTAGCTTTGCCGTTCAGGATACGCAGAAATACGGTCAGGCAATCGGCCACGTTGGTAAACTGACGCAGGGTACGCTGCGTGTTAACGACAGTGTCGATGCGAATGTTGATAACCAACGCCGCGAGCGCATTCGTCTGAATCACTCCGCGACGCACTTGCTGCATGCTGCGCTGCGTCAGGTTCTGGGCGATCATGTCGCACAGAAAGGTTCTCTGGTTAATGACAGCTATCTGCGCTTTGACTTCTCACATACGGAAGCGATGAAACCTGAACAGATTCGTCAGGTTGAAGATATCGTCAACGCACAAATCCGTCGTAATCTTACCGTACAAACGGATGTTATGGCGTTGGATGATGCGAGAGCGAAGGGCGCGATGGCGCTGTTCGGCGAGAAGTATGACGATCATGTCCGCGTTCTGACGATGGGTGATTTCTCCATTGAGCTTTGTGGGGGCACGCACGCAAGTCGTACCGGTGATATCGGTCTGTTCCAAATCATTTCTGAATCGGGTACTGCTGCCGGGGTGCGTCGTATCGAAGCGACCACGGGTGAGAATGCGCTGTCCGCGCTGCACCGCCAAAGCGACGTTCTGCAGGACATTGCGCAACTGCTGAAAGGGGATAGTCACAACCTGACGGATAAGGTACGCTCTGTTCTAGATCGTACCCGCGCGTTAGAGAAAGAGCTTCAGCAGTTGAAGGCTCAGCAAGCGGCGCAGGAAAGTTCGTCACTGTCCGGCAAGGCAAAAGAGGTTAACGGTGTGAAGTTGCTGGTTACGCAACTGGACAACGTAGATCCTAAGCTGCTGCGCACGATGGTTGACGACCTGAAGAATCAGCTTGGGTCTGCTGTTATCGTTCTCGGAACGGCGTCAGAAGGCCGAGTTAGCTTGATTTCTGGTGTAACGAAAGATCTGACCGATCGCGTAAAAGCTGGGGAGCTAATTGGGTTTGTTGCCCAGCAGGTTGGCGGCAAAGGTGGTGGTCGTCCAGATATGGCTCAGGCTGGTGGCTCAGACGTATCTGCGTTACCTGCTGCACTGGCGAGCGTTGAATCTTGGGTTGCTGCGAAGCTATAAACGATAGATAACGTTTTATTCGCGTTATCCAACAAAACGCCATAACTTTCTGGTTGTGGCGTTTTTGTCTGCGGAAAAGGATCCGGCAAACAGGATATAAAGTGTGTTACCTTCAGATATTCTGAAGCTTTATATGCTCAGTCCTGTTGTTGTGATAACAAAAGCACAAGCTACTGATATCGACTAAACTAACAAGTAGTGACACCGGAGTGTGATGGTGGTTATACCATCGTCTAGGTTTACGTTTTCACGGCACATGATGGATAATGGCGGGGAGACAGAGAGACCCGACTCTTTATAATCTTTCAAGGAGCAAAGAATGCTTATTTTGACTCGTCGAGTTGGCGAAACCCTCATGATTGGCGATGAGGTAACGGTTACCGTATTAGGAGTGAAAGGCAACCAGGTGCGTATTGGTGTTAATGCGCCTAAAGAGGTTTCTGTCCACCGTGAAGAGATCTATCAGCGTATTCAGGCAGAAAAATCTCAACCTACGTCATATTGATTGACAATGCGTCTCGTGTTCGCGGGACGCAATTGTTATTTCCTGCTTTTCCCCCACACATTTATCGATGCATCGACTTTTACTATGCGCTTATTGTCGCAAGGTAACCGTCTGTTTTTCTGTCGATAAAACAGACTTTTTGTTGTGAAAGTGCGCGTCTTGGATGCGAATTGTTCAAACGAACGCAAGGTGGGAAAAATTGTTTGACTTATAAGTCTGGGAAAGTAATATGTGCGCCACGCAGTACCGGTGAGCACTAACAAGAAGTACTTAGTAGCGAAACAGGTAATGTAAGGTGAGGTGGCCGAGAGGCTGAAGGCGCTCCCCTGCTAAGGGAGTATGCGGTCAAAAGCTGCATCGAGGGTTCGAATCCCTCCCTCACCGCCATTTAATATGCATCCGTAGCTCAGCTGGATAGAGTACTCGGCTACGAACCGAGCGGTCGGAGGTTCGAATCCTCCCGGATGCACCATTAAAGACTGCCTTTGCAAGGCAAGTAGTATTAGTAAAAGCAAGTTTTGTCGTAGATGAAGAATTAGTAATGCATCCGTAGCTCAGCTGGATAGAGTACTCGGCTACGAACCGAGCGGTCGGAGGTTCGAATCCTCCCGGATGCACCATTCTTAAGTATCTCGTTTAATTGCTCACCCCATATTTCTGCACCACACTCTGCATCCGTAGCTCAGCTGGATAGAGTACTCGGCTACGAACCGAGCGGTCGGAGGTTCGAATCCTCCCGGATGCACCATATTCTGACGTAAATAAATTACTATTTTTTCTTGTCTAGCTGCTAACTGAATAGCTTCGTATAAGCGAAGGCGTTTAAAGATTAAGTAGAAAATTTTTCTCAGAAGCACCATCTTTGTTTTACCACTTCGCTCTCTTCTATACTTTCAGCGCTACAGCGTCACTGTTTTCTTGTTCTGCTAATTCAGACCGATATTTTTCTAAGCATGCTCCTGCATGAACTCTTATCTCTTCTCCTGCCTATATATTGAGATTGAACCTACGTATAAATGAAGACTGCTTTACTCCTATAGTGGTAATTACCTGTTTTTTATAAGGTTATTGAGTAAGCGACAACGTTTTCACTTTACGATAAAGTAAGCTCTCTTTTCAGTGGTCATGGAGTCATGATGTACGATCGCTATCAAGGGCTGATCTTTGATATGGATGGCACCCTGCTTGATACAGAGCCGACGCACCATAAAGCGTGGGATCTGGTTCTTGCCCGATATGGTATGAGTTATGATGCCAGTGCCATGACCGCATTGAACGGTTCGCCTACCTGGCGTATTGCGCAGCGTATTATCGACAGACATCAGGCTGATATTGATGCTCACCAACTGGCCGCGGAAAAAAACGCCATTGTTGAGGAAATGCTGCTAGATACTGTGAAACCACTGCCGCTGATTGATGTTGTTAAACATTATCGCGGGCGTCGTCCTATGGCGGTCGGCACGGGTAGCACGCATGGTATGGCAGACAGATTACTCACGCATTTGGGTCTGCATGACTATTTTGACGCGATCGTTGGGGCTGATGATGTCACGCAGCATAAGCCTTTCCCCGATACTTTTCTGCGTTGCGCAGCGTTGATTTCTGTCGCACCGGAACACTGCATCGTGTTTGAAGATGCCGATTACGGTGTTGAAGCCGCTAAGCGAGCCAATATGGCCGTGGTTGATGTCCGAACATTGTGAGTGAGTTCTGGGCCGTTTTTTCTCTTTTCTGGAGTAGCCTGCTCAGCGCAACATTGTTGCCCGGCAGTTCGGAAGTTCTGCTGGTGACATTATTGCTGGCTGACAGCGCAAAGCCCTACCTGTTGATCACAGTAGCAACGGTAGGAAATACGCTGGGTGGGTTAACAAATATTTTTATAGGGCGCTTACTCCCTCAACCAAAACAACAAGCTGGGTATACGGTGGCCATGCGCTGGTTACAGCGCTATGGTTGCGCTGCGCTGTTATTTAGCTGGGTGCCGGTAGTAGGCGATTTATTGTGCGTGTTAGCGGGTTGGTTACGTATGCCCTGGGTGAAATCGGCGGTTTTTATCGGAATTGGAAAAGCGCTACGATATATCGTATTAGCAGGTATAACGTTACAGGGTATGGCGTGGTGGTCTTAGCCAGGTTGCAATGCAAACTGGTGAGTGCTGCTGAGTTTCAATTATGCTTACAACCATTACATTTTAACAACGGGAGGTCGATTTGATCCCGGACATTTCAGAAGCACTTTCTTGGCTGGAAAAACACCCATTGGCAGTGAAGGGTATTCAGCGTGGAATTGAGCGCGAAACATTGCGCGTAACAGCAGACGGACATCTTGCTACGACAGGGCACCCTGAAATATTGGGCTCTGCGTTGGCACACCCATGGATTACGACGGACTTTGCAGAAGCGCTGTTGGAGTTCATTACGCCGGTCGACAAAGATGTCGATCACTTGCTGACGTTCCTGCGCGATATTCATCGTCACGTTTCCCGTAATCTGGGCGATGAAAGGATGTGGCCATTGAGCATGCCGTGCTTTATCGACAGCGAGCAAAATATAGAGTTGGCGCAGTATGGCTCTTCAAATGTCGGGCGTTTTAAGACGCTTTACCGTGAAGGGCTGAAAAATCGCTATGGCGCATTGATGCAGACCATTTCCGGCGTGCATTATAACTTCTCTCTTCCGCTGTCATTCTGGCAGGCGCGAGAAGGCGTCGCTGACGCAGAAAGCGGGAAAAAAGCCATATCTGCGGGATACTTCAGACTGATTCGTAACTATTACCGCTTTGGCTGGGTTATCCCTTACTTGTTTGGCGCGTCTCCGGCGATCTGTTCTTCTTTCCTGAGAGGGCGAGAAACTGCACTGCCGTTTGAGCGTACTGAAAAAGGCATGCTTTACCTGCCTTATGCGACCTCTCTACGGCTCAGTGATTTAGGCTATACCAATAAATCACAGAGCAACTTGGGAATTACGTTTAACGATCTGGACACCTATGTCGCCGCGTTAAAACGTGCGATAAAAACGCCGTCTGAGGAATATGCTCAGGTTGGTATGAAGAAGGATGGTCGTTATCTACAATTGAATACGAACGTCTTGCAGATTGAGAACGAGCTCTATGCGCCAATTCGTCCTAAGCGTGTGACGCGTGCGGGTGAAACGCCATCGGATGCCTTACTGCGTGGTGGGATCGAATATATCGAAGTCCGCTCGCTGGATATCAACCCGTTCTCTCCGACCGGGGTGAGTGAAAGTCAGGTGCGTTTCCTGGATTTATTCCTGATCTGGTGTGCGTTGGCGGATGCGCCAGAAATGAGCGCGGATGAACTACTGTGTACACGTAAAAACTGGAATCGCGTGATCCTTGAAGGTCGTAAGCCAGGGCAAACGGTAGGTATGCGGTGTGAAACCATCCAACAACCGATTGCTGAGGTGGGAAAATCCCTGTTTGCGGATTTACGTCGTGTTGCGGAAGTGCTGGACGCGGAAAACGATCAACCACATTATCAGCAGGTATGTGATGAGCTACTCGTTGGTTTTGACGATCCCGAAACGACGTTCTCTGGCCGACTGTTAACGTTGATGAAGCAAGAAGGCAATGGTAGCGTTGGGCTGAATTTAGCGGAAGAATACCGCAAAATGCTCAGCAGTGAGCCGTTGCAGGTGTTGACGGAAGAACAATTGGCCGCTGAGAGCGAACGCTCTTGGCAGCGCCAGCGTCAGATTGAGTCTGAAGATACGATGGGTTTTGACGATTATCTGGCGACGCATTAAAAAGAAAAGGCCACAGAAACTGTGGCCAAATAAACATCTCTAATAGGGATGATAATAAATGCGCGTCTTTCAGTAAGTCAGACTCGCATAAAAAGGAAAAGTTTCCCGGAAACGAGAAAAAATGAATTTTTTCTATGAGGAGATGGCATTATGCCGTTACTAGATAGCTTTACCGTTGACCACACTCGAATGGCTGCACCTGCTGTTCGGGTCGCTAAAACCATGAAAACCCCTCATGGCGACACTATTACGGTATTTGATCTGCGTTTCTGCCGTCCGAACATCGAAGTCATGCCTGAGCGTGGCATTCATACGCTAGAACACCTGTTTGCTGGCTTCATGCGGAATCATTTAAACGGTGATGGCGTTGAGATTATCGATATTTCTCCGATGGGATGCCGTACCGGTTTCTACATGAGCCTGATCGGTACGCCGGATGAGCAACGTGTTGCTGCTTCCTGGAAAGCCGCGATGGCGGACGTTCTGAAAGTGACTGACCAGCGTAAAATCCCTGAACTGAATGAATTCCAATGCGGCACCTATGATATGCATTCACTGGAAGAAGCTCAGGAAATCGCTCAGCATATTCTGGATCACGATGTTGGTATCAACCAAAATGACGATCTGGCACTGCCGAAAGATAAACTGGCTGAGCTACATATCTAGTTTTTTTGGGTATGAACTGACTAGTCCTGATATGGGTTGACAGTTTTCTGCCTGTAAAACGCCTGATGAACCTCATCGGGCGTTTTGTATTTCAGGGCCTGATGTGGCCGCTCATGGTTATAAATCGCCACAGATTCTTTTACCATTTTCCTCGCTTGTGCCAGATTAGCTGGGCGAGAGAGTAAAAACTCATTTTTCAGGATGCCGTTTATCCGTTCAGCCAGCGCATTCTGATAGCAGTCATAACCATCTGTCATTGAACAGGTTATCCCATTTCTCTCATGTACCGACTGGTAAAGCGCTGAACAGTATTGTAGCCCTCTGTCAGAGTGGTGTATCAACGGCCCTTTTGTTTTTCTTTGTCGTAACGCACGTTTGAAGGCTTTTACCACATTTTCAGTTTGCAGATTATCCCCTACATGGTAACCCATGATTTTTCTGGAACAGGCATCCGTGACCAAACTCAGATAGACCGTGCCACTGCGTACTGGTAGATAAGTAATATCGGCGACCCAGACTTGCTCCGGCTGAAGGACAGTAACCTGTTCGGGGCCAGACTTCAGCAAGTTCGGATGCCGGTAAAAACGATGATGGCTGTTGGTCGTTTTGTGGTATGCCCGCTTTACGGGTACCAGAAGCCGGTGTTTACCCAGTAGGCTAAACAGGCGGTCACGCCCGATATTGAGTGTTTCACCTGCCTGACGGTTCAACAGAGAGTGGAGTTTGCGTGTGCCTATACGTGGCTGACGGCACCGAACTCGGGCAATAAAATCAAGAACCTGACTATTGTGTTCATGTCGTTTATTGCACCTTGCATTATGCTGGTACCATGCCTGTCTGCTGTGCCCCAGGAGCTGGCATGCGCGTGTCACGGTGACTTTTGGGGCCTGACTCTGCGCAAGGACTTGCCGGGCCGCTTTTTTACGACACTTACCCCGTAATCATTTTTCAGGACGTTGATAACAGATTCAAAAAACTCAGCTTTCTGATTCGCCAGCTTAAGCTGCTCTTCAAGTTCTTTGATTCTTTGCTCGGGTGTAAGTGGGGTATTTGTCTGAGCCACAAGCAGTTTCCTTTTCATCAGGTCAGGAAGTCCGGGACTCCAGTCAAGCTGGCCATATTTACGCAGCCAGACAAGAACGGTGGAGCGCCCCTGAATGCCATATCGCTGCTGGGCCTGTTTATAGGTCATCTCGCCTTTTTCGACCTGTTCAACGACGGCTATTTTAAAGGATAGAGGATAATCACGTTGGGTACGTTTGAACTCAGTCATCATCACGTTCTCCGTATTTAAGTCAGGGACGTGTCAACGCTATTCAGGACGGATCAAACAGATAAAAAAAGAGAGCCGAAAGTGGGCTCTCTTTTTTGTGCTCGTGAACATGTCAGACCGCGAGAAAATGTTGTATAACCCGGCTGCCAAAGTAGGAAAGCGTCAGCATCAGTGCGCCAATGAGGCTAAACCAGACGACGCGCCGACCTCGCCAGCCTTCATGGTAATGCCCCCAGAGCAATAGAATATAGATGAACCAGGCAAACAGGGAGAACACCGCTTTGTGCAGGTTCTCTTTGTTATCGATGAGGTTATCCATATAGAACAAGCCGGTACAGAGCGTCAGCGTGAGCAGGATGACGCCAATCTGCGTGATGTGAAACATCTTACGTTCAATGCCCATCAGCGGAGGCATGTCAGCGGCAAAACCGAGTTTTTTGTTCTTGAGCAGATAATCAAGCCAGGCAAGCTGGAGCGCATAAAGTGCCGCAATCAGCAAGGTTGCATAGGAGAAAAGCGCCAGGCCGATATGGATCATCAACCCCGGTGACGCTTCCAGATGCGTAATAAACTCACTTGGCATGAAGCTGGCGAAGGCGAGATTGATCAGCGCAAAGGTGTAGACGATAGGGAGAATAAACCAGCCGCGATCGCGTGCTGCGACAATCGTCATAACCGTACAAATAATGAGGCTGACAAGCGAACCGATATTCAACAGACTAAGGTTTTGACCCGCCTGAACATCGAAAATGCGTTGATAAAGCGCCACCGCATGGCAGATTAGCGCAGCGCTGGCCGAGAGTATTGCCAGCCGACGATATGCACTGTTCTTGCGCAGCAGACTGGGGATAATCAGTCCGAGGCTGAGTGTGTAGGCGACAAGCGCCACAATAGCGAAAACAGACATACAAATAGGTTATTAAATATCAACTAGGTAAAATAGAGAATCAGTATAGCGTTAGTCGTCGTGGGTACCAACAGTTCTCCGTCAGCAGCGCTGAGATCGTTCCCGCTTTTGTGTATAATCTCTTCCATTCGTGTCGCGCTGGCGGCCTGTCTTACGTTGAGCATGAGATATGTTTGAAAATTTAACCGATCGACTCTCGCGCACATTGCGCAATATCAGCGGCCGCGGGCGGTTGACTGAAGAAAACATTAAAGAAACGCTGCGTGAAGTCCGTATGGCATTGCTGGAAGCCGACGTAGCGTTACCCGTGGTGCGTGATTTTATCAATCGCGTAAAAGAACGTGCTGTTGGGCATGACGTCAACAAAAGCCTGACGCCGGGTCAAGAGTTCGTCAAGATTGTTAAAAACGAACTTGTCAGCGCAATGGGCGAAATTAATGCCGAGCTGAACCTTGCCGCTCAGCCGCCTGCGGTGGTCCTGATGGCGGGTCTGCAAGGTGCAGGTAAAACGACCAGCGTGGGCAAACTGGGTAAGTTCCTGCGTGAAAAGCAGAAGAAAAAGGTGCTGGTGGTTTCTGCTGACGTTTATCGCCCTGCGGCGATTAAACAGTTGGAAACGCTGGCACAGCAGGTAGGTGTCGATTTCTTCCCGTCTGATGCGCAGGAGAAGCCGCTTGCTATCGTAGAACGTGCGTTACAACACGCTAAGTTGAAATTCTACGATGTCCTGTTGGTCGATACCGCCGGTCGTCTCCACGTCGATGACGCGATGATGGATGAAATCAAGCAGGTTCATGCAGCGATTAAGCCGGTTGAAACGCTGTTTGTGGTTGATGCCATGACGGGGCAGGATGCGGCGAATACGGCGAAAGCCTTTAATGAAGCACTGCCGCTGACTGGTGTGATCCTCACCAAAATTGATGGTGATGCCCGCGGCGGTGCGGCGTTATCTATCCGCCATATTACTGGCAAGCCGATTAAATTCCTTGGTGTCGGCGAAAAAACCGAAGCGCTAGAGCCATTCTATCCCGATCGCGTCGCATCACGCATTCTTGGCATGGGCGATGTGCTTTCGCTGATTGAAGATATTGAAAGCAAGGTGGATCGTACACAGGCAGAGAAGCTGGCCAAGAAGCTGAAGAAGGGCGACGGATTCGATTTGACCGATTTCCTGGATCAGCTTAAGCAGATGCGCAACATGGGCGGCATGGCGAGCATGATGAGTAAAATGCCTGGCATGGGCCAACTACCTGATAATGTTAAATCGCAAATGGATGACAAGGTGCTGGTGCGTATGGAGGCGATCATTAATTCGATGACGATTCTGGAGCGTGCTAAACCCGAGATTATCAAAGGTTCGCGTAAACGTCGTATCGCACAGGGTTCTGGCATGCAGGTGCAGGATGTGAACCGTCTTCTGAAGCAATTTGATGACATGCAGCGAATGATGAAGAAGATGAAAAACGGCGGTTTGGCGAAAATGATGCGCGGTATGAAAGGGATGATGCCACCAGGATTCCCGGGGCGTTAACCTTCAAAACCGATGGTGCAGAGAAACTCTTGGCGAGATTATACGCTTTAGATTGCTTTTTGCGCCAAAATGAGTAAAATTTTCGGGCTTTTTATATGACATACTGGGCTCCGTTCCTCGATGGGGCCCAGTTGTTTTATTCACTAAAGAGGATGTTATGGTAACAATTCGTTTGGCACGTGGCGGCGCGAAAAAACGCCCTTTCTATCAAGTAGTCGTGACCGACAGCCGCAATGCGCGTGATGGTCGTTTCATCGAGCGCGTAGGTTTCTTCAACCCAATCGCAGCTGGTCAAGCAGAAGCCCTGCGTCTGGATCTGGACCGTATCGAGCATTGGCTTGGTCTGGGTGCAACTGTGTCTGATCGCGTATCTTCGCTGATCAAAGACGCTAAAAAAGCAGCATAATCTGTTGCGGTGGTGATAATGAGCAATCAACTTAGTCCAAAACCTCCCGTTAACCCGATTGTGATGGGGAAAATTGGGTCGGCGTATGGCATCCGAGGTTGGCTCAGAGTGTTTTCATCCACCGAAGATGCCGATAGCATTTTTGATTATCAACCTTGGTTTATCCAGAGTAAAAGCGGTTGGCAGCTTGTCGAGATTGAAGGCTGGAAGTATCACAATCAGGATCTGATCATCAAAGTGAAAGGTGCTGATGACCGTGATGCGGCTAATTTACTGACCAATTGTGAAATTGTCGTAGATTCGTCACAACTGCCCGATCTGGGTGAAGGTGATTATTACTGGAAGGATCTTATTGGCTGTCAGGTCGTGACCGTAACAGGTTATGAGTTGGGTAAAATCATCGACATGATGGAAACCGGCTCGAATGATGTGATGGTGATAAAGGCTAACCTGAAAGATGCCTTCGGAGTCAAGGAGCGGCTGGTTCCGTTCCTCACCGAACAGGTTGTTAAGCGCGTCGACCTTTCTGCTCAGACTATTGAAGTAGATTGGGATCCTGGTTTTTGAACTCTGAATCGACCAGTAGTATCCAACGGAACGAAGCTATGTGGATTGGGGTGATTAGCCTGTTTCCAGAGATGTTCCGGGCAATTACTGATTACGGAGTCACTGGCCGGGCAGTTAAAAATGGCCTGCTGAACGTACAGTATTGGAGTCCTCGCGACTTCACTTACGATCGGCATCGCACCGTGGACGATAGGCCTTATGGCGGCGGCCCCGGTATGCTGATGATGGTGCAACCTTTACGGGATGCGATCCACGCAGCAAAAGCAGCGGCAGGCGAAGGCGCGAGAGTGATTTATTTATCACCTCAAGGCCGTAAATTAGATCAGCAAGGCGTACGTCAACTTGCTACGAACCAGAAGATGATTCTGGTCTGTGGACGGTACGAAGGGATTGATGAGCGCGTAATTAAAACCGAGATCGATGAAGAATGGTCTATAGGGGATTACGTACTCAGCGGTGGGGAACTGCCAGCGATGACCCTGATTGACTCCGTCGCCCGCTTTATACCGGGCGTTCTGGGACATCAGGCTTCAGCAGAAGAAGATTCTTTTGCCGATGGATTGCTGGATTGTCCTCATTTCACTCGCCCTGAAATACTGGAAGGCATGGACGTTCCGGCAGTACTACTGTCTGGCAACCATGCGGAAATACGCCGCTGGCGATTGAAGCAGTCGCTGGGCCGAACCTGGCTTAGAAGACCTGAACTTCTGAAAAGCCTAGCTCTGACTGACGAGCAAACAAGGTTGCTGGCTGAATTCCAACGTGAATATCAGTCTGAGCAACAAGAGTATTAGGTGGTTACGCCAGTTTACTGCGCGAACCCAACTATCAGTTTACCTAGGGTAAGAGACATATTATGAGCAACATTATTAAGCAAATCGAAGACGAACAAATGAAGCAGGACGTACCTGCATTTCGTCCGGGTGATTCCGTAGAAGTGAAGGTATGGGTTGTTGAAGGCAGCAAAAAACGTCTGCAGGCATTCGAGGGCGTGGTTATCGCTATTCGTAACCGCGGTCTGCATTCTGCATTCACTGTTCGCAAAATTTCTAACGGCGAAGGCGTGGAGCGTGTATTCCAGACTCACTCTCCAGTTATTGACAGCATCTCTGTTAAACGTCGTGGTGCCGTGCGTAAAGCCAAACTGTACTACCTGCGTGAGCGTACTGGTAAGTCTGCTCGTATCAAAGAGCGTCTTAACTAAGATAGCGCTTTCGCAACATCCGAAAGTTGTTATTTTTCAAAGGCCTAGCGTAATAGCTAGGCTTTTTTTTGTCTTGATGTCCACATTGTGTCCACGGAAAAATAAAAGCCAAGGGTCGTTGCTATCCAATAGGCGTAAAAAAACCCGCTTTCGCAGGCTTCTTAATTGGCTCATCAAATCCAAAGCGACCCCTGATTTGACCGATCAGGATGTGGCGGTACGGGCTTAACATCGCCCGGTGTCATAATAATATCCGCTATAGTTTCCATTGATTTGAATGTACAACCACAGTTGATATTCTGGCACTGGTGATAACGTTCTTTTGTTTTATTTGTAATGTAGCGACTGGATCTCGCGTGCGCTGCATTTTGGCAGAGCGGACAATGCATCATAGAAATCACCTGTCTTGTCTAATAATGTCCGCATTATAGACAAAAACATTAAACTTAAAAATTTAAACTTAATGTTATTTTTTTAAGATTCCTCATCGCTCTCATACTCAATATCAGACAGCAGCACTTCTAGCTCCAGCGCGGTAACGTACCCTGAATTACTCAAACTGTGCGTCACTTTTGAGATTGTCCATTCCTGTTCGTCGATCACCTGTTTGAATCCGCTCACCTGAACAGGCGTTTCCGGGAACAGGTCGGCGCGCCCCATTGCCAGCGTGATAGAGAATTCCGCGACACCGCGTTGCAGCTTGTTCCACTTTGCCTGTGCGGCACGTATGGCCTGTGCCTTAGTCGCAAAAACCGTGGTCAGCGCCAGCACGTTTTCATCGGTGCCAACCAGATAATCCCCCTCGCGGGCTTCTGGCTCCTTCTTTGCCTTTTTCGCTTTAGGGTGTGTCTTCTGTGGTTGTGCCCCCTGATGCAATAACACTTTTTTCTGACGTTTTACTGTCACCGTTTTCGGCTTTTCAGGCTGCGGCTCTTTGGTATGCAGCCAGCTTGCCGTTACGCCTGTATACGCGCCCCGGTCAGCCAGACTAAAACTGTGCTGATCGCCGTCGCTGCGTTCAATAATCTGCTGCGGGATGGGCTTGCCGCTGGCCGTCTTCCCCGTTCCGGGACGGATGAACAGCAAACGCCCGGCCTTGATTGCCACAATCGCCCCGTTGCGCTCGGCCAGCCGGGTAATAAATACCGCGTCGGTTTCCTGCGTCTGGTCGATGTGCGGAATTTTTATCCCCGCAAAACCATCGGCAAGCATCGGCGCAAGGTTATTACGCTTCGCTACCTGTTCAACAATCGCCCCCAGCGTGGTGTCGTGATACGACAGCTCACGCCGGGAGTTCAGCGACCCGCGAAAATCGGCACTCCGCGCCAGGATGGTCAGCGTATCCGGCGTGCCACGGTGCTCTATTTCATCCACCGTAAAATCGCCTTTGCCGATCAGCGCTTCACCTTCCCAGCCCAAAAATACCGACAGCACCGCGCCCCGGCGGGGTAACTGCAACAACCCGTCGCTGTCGTCCAGCTCGATGTCGAGCTGGTCGGCCTCAAAGCCTCGGTTATCTGTCAGGCTCAGTGATAGCAGGCGCGGGGTGATAACGGTCGTGATGTCCTGCTCATTCAGGCGCAGCAGGTACGCCGGGGCGGTTTTACTGCCCGCACGAACATTCAGCGGGTTAATCATGCGAATAATCCCCCGATAGCGGATTGCGCCCTGTTAGCCATTTCCCCGGCGCTGCCGATCAAGCCGTCAGCTTGCTGGCGTAAATCGCCCAACATGGCAGACAGCGACGAGTCCACGCGGGTCAGCGTGATGGTAAACTCAATCCGCCGGGCGCGGCCATCCGTGAAAAAGTCGGTTTTCGTCTGGCTGATACTGTTCACCACAAACACACCGTAAATGGTGCCGCTACCCTCAATCAGCGGCCATGAGCGCCCCTGATCGGCCATCGTCTCCAGCATCAACAATGACAGCGTGCCGCCTGTGATTTCCGGCAGCAGTTCCCCCGACAGTGTGATTTTCTCGTCTTCAATGCCTAAGAACTGCAACGCCGGACGCTGACCAACGCGGCTGTTTGACGGCCAGCGGTAATCAACGTTGCGCTGCATGTTCTGGTAGGGCAGGGTCTGGAGCTGGAACACAAATAGCCCTAATGTGAGCATCATCTTATTCGCCTCCCTGATAACTGTACTGGCTGAATGCGCGTGACCGTGCCGCCCGTTCCCGCTGCTCAAGCTGGCGTGTGACTTCCTGCGCGATGTCTTGCGCACTCTGACCGGGCTGGGCAACAATGCTAATTGGCGCGTGAATGCTGACCGGGGATGATGCCGCGCTGGCCTGAATCGTCGGCGCTATCGGTCGATAAGTTGACATGTTCATGGCAGCGTACGCCATCGCCGCCGTTTTTTTACGGCTGGTGACATTGACCGGACCCTCAACGATTTCCGGGCCATGTTCACCGACGACGGCAAACTCTCCCAGCTTGATCCCACCGCCGTTATCGCGTACACCGCTGTAGCGATCTGCAATCGCCTTTGCGTCGTTACCTTGCGGAACCGGTGCCGTGCTGACTCCCGCCTTAAGCGCGGCGGCTTCCTCCGGCGGCATAATATTTTCAGCCGTCGGCAGCTTCTTCGATTTATCGTCAACCAGCCCCAGCTTTTCCAGCAGCCACGACACGCCTTTTTTCAGCGACTCCAGCGGGTTCATGATGATATTCAGCCCGCTTGCCAGCGCCTCACCAAAGCGTTTCCCCATGCTGGCCGCGCTGTCCAGCTCGGCGGCAGTGGATTTGACAGGCGTCAGCAGGTCGCCGAACCAGCCAAACAGCGCCTTGATTTTGTCACCTATCCACGTAAAGACAGGCTGAAGCGGCTCAAACGCCGCAATAATCGGCGCACTGGCTGCAACAAATCCCTCAACCACGCCGCTGATAAACGCCTTGATGGGCTCCCAATACTTCCAGATAAGCAGCGCACCGCCAACAATCGCCGCGACGGCCAGCCCGACGGGTGACAGCAACACGCCTAACGCACTGCCAACCAGCGTAATGCCTGTGCGCAGCAGTGCCAGCGGTGACGTAAACAGCCACATCAGCACCCGGCCAAACCCTGACATCGCGCCCCGGATAATGGTCAGCGGGTTACTGACCGACCCGAATACCGAGGTCAACGCAGAGGCTCCGGCACGTAGCAGCATCAGCGGCGACTTTGCCAGCCAGCCGATCATCCCGCCGAGGCGGTTTAATCCCCCTGACAAGGGCGTAATGCCGCGTGTTCCGGCGAACCGCAATCCGGCACTCAGTAAACCCGCTCCGCCAATTAATGCGTTAATCCCGCTCATGACAGGCCACGCAACCAGCCCGATCCCGCCCAGTGCCGTAATTAACGCCGTGGCAGCGCCACCCACCATCACTATCTGCCGCGTCAGCTCCGGGTTAGCCTTGACCCATTCATTGACACGATTTAACCATTCCGTCGCGGCCTGCGTCAGTTTGCGCAGCGCGCCGTCATCGTCATTGAACAGGTTAAAGCGCAGACTGGACATCGCGCCCTGTAGCCGCCCGATATCCCCTTCGAGGTTATCGCGCAGGGTATCGCCCATGCGGTCAGCCGCCCCGGACACGTCACCGAGCTTGTTTTCAGCTCCGGCCAGCGCGGCCAGAAATTTCGGTATCTGGTCAATCGACAGGTCTTCAATCGGCGTACCAAACAGGGCAATGGCCGCGTTTGCCCGTTCTGCCGGGTCTTTGATTTTCAGCAGCCCGTTGGCGGTTTTCTGCATTGCCGCCCGCGCCTTATCGCCGCCGCTGGCAATGGCGGTAGACATTTTGGCGGCATTGAGTCCGGCAGCGTCATAGGCTTCAATACTGGCTTTGGACATGTCCGACCCACGGATTGAGAACTCTTTAACCGCGTCGCCTGTCTTGTCCAGCGCAAACTTGCCTTGCTGCGCCATGTCCACTAACAGTGTCATGGCTTCCGATCCGCTGAATCCCATGTTGCGGAAGTGGGTCGAATACTCATGCAGGATTTCCGGCAGTTCGCCGCGCATCTGCGCAGACACGCGCTGCATCCCGGACACCATCAAGTCAAACGCCTCGTCACTGTTCTTCGCGAGGCCATTTTTCATCATGATGGCGGCTATCTGGATACTCTCTGTCGCATCGCCACCGAGCGCCGTTTGTATGTCCAGTGCTTTACGCGATATGCGCGCCAGTTCGGTTTCGCCCACCTCGCCCAGCGTCCCCAACGTGCTACGAACGGCGGCCACCGCGTCCGCTATTTGAGTGAGATCGTTACTCACACCGGAGGCGTTAACCTCCTTGATAACGCGGGTGTACTGTTCGCCGTCGGCGGCATTCCCGCCCGTCTGCGCCGCAATGCGCGCCCCGTGTCCGTCAGCCTGCACCGACGGCGCAATCAGTCGGCTTTCGGCATACAGCGCCGCTGAACCGAGGCCAAACGCCGCCGCGCTGGTATTACGCACCCCGGCGGTGATTTCTTTGCCTTTTTCATAACGCTGTCTGACCGCGTTCAGTTTTTCCTGTTGCTGACTGACGCGGGAAAGCGCGGCGCGTTGCTGGTCAAGCTGCGTCGTTGTCTGAGTAATATTCGTGCGTAATTTGCGCTCTTCGCCGGACAGGTTGCGCGTGCTGACGCCTGCCTGCTCTAACTCGGTACGCTGGCGCTGTACCGACTGGCGCAGCGCCGCATACTCTGTTTTTAACGTGGAGGCCTGACGTTTCGCCCGCTCCAGCGCCTGTGCCTGCCGTTTGGTGGGATTTTCGCTATTGCGCAGAGCTGCCGACAGCCCGGCGGCTTTCGCCTGCGCCTGCTGGAGTGCCGTGCCTGTTTCGCTGAGCTGGTTTTTCGCCTTGCGGAAACCGTCGATACGCCCGGCCTGCGCGTTCATGTCTTTGAGCTGGGTCTGTGAATCACGGATATCGCCCGACAGTTTTTTACTGGCGGTTTGCACCGCCTTAAACGGGCGGGTTGCCCTGTCCACGGCTTTCAGCAAAACGCTTAACTGTAGAGTGTTACTCATTGTTATGGTGTCCGCTGCGTTTCAGCGCTTTGTCGCGCCACAGGATCAACTCTGTGAGGGTCATTGGGTACAGCTCCGATGGCGGCCAGTGAAAAATCACCGCGATGTCCGCCATCAGTTCATCAACACTCAGGCTTCGGGGGAGGTTTCCTGTTGCGATTTCGGCGTCAAAAAACCGATCACCTTGCCAGCGATGGCAATCATATCCGGCAGTTCAAGGCGGGTGATTTCGGCCTCGGTCAGGGCTGGCATCGTCATGCGCGGCAGCACTTTAATCATCGCGTCAACGTCCGATCCGGCCAGTGCCGCCAGACTGACGCCGCGCAGCGTTCCGGTATTCGGTTTAATCAGGGTAATAGTGTCGATGACGGTTTCGCCGCGTTTAATCGGGGTTTCCAGCGTTACAATGTTGTCGTCTTTGTTCATGATGTTGCCTCTGTGTTCAGATAAAAAATAGAAAGAAGACGGCCAGCACCGGGCTGGCCGGACAGGGTTACGCCAGACCAATCGCCCGGCGATGTTGTTCCAGACGGTCAACGCCCATAACACGCTCAATCATGTTGATGGTGTCAATCTCGATCATTTCGTTGCCGTCGATGGTTAACTTGTAGTACGTGCATTGGGTTGACACTTTGGTTTCGGTGGCTTCCCCTTGCTTACTCTCGCCGCCGTCGATCTCTTTATGACGGCCACGCATCACCACTTCGACGGTAGAAATTTCCCCGGTGTCATCACGCTGGTATGACCCGGTAAAGCGCAGCAGCACTTTATCGGCACCCGGTGCGGCGTACTGGCTCCACAGGGTTTCGTCAGCAAAACCGCCGAGCGTAAATTCCATCGCCAGTGCATCATCATCCAGCCCAAAGTCGATGGGCGCGCTGCCGGGCATGCCACCGCCGCGATAGTTCTCCAGCTTGCGCGTGAGTTTCGGCAGCGTAACGGCAGTCGCTACACCCATGTAGCTCATCCCGTCGTTGAACAGGTTCATAAATTTCAGATTGCGAGGCAGTGCCATAGCGCGTTAGCTCCTTAGCTGTTGACCGACGCGGCCAGATTCACCAGATATTTATCGGTGATGCGCTGGCGCAGGGTGAGATTTTCAAGTGGGGGAACCGGGGTATAGTCATAATCGATATACAGTTTCCCGGCCTTGAGCGTGTCTTTATCGTTCGCGGTTTCATCCAGCCAGCAATTGGCGTCAATAATGTAGCCACCGGATTTCAGTTCGCGGAATTTGGCTTTGATCCCCTCGATAATGTCGTTGATAAGCGTCGGGGTAACGGGCTTATCCACCGCCCACAGGTGCGCCTCTGCCATCGTGTCGGCCAGCACCTGCGCGGTGCGGGTGTAGTTCTCAAACAGGAACAGCGGATCGTCAGAACAGGTGCGGTTACCCCAGAAGCGAAAGCCGTCTTTGCGAACCAGCGTGGTTACGCCTGCCTGATTCAGCAAATCCGCATCGGTGCCGGGTGCCTGCAAATCCCAATACACCGACGCGCTGATACCTGTCACGCCGTTCACACCGACGTTAGACAGGGTTTTATGCCATCCGGTTTCTTGGTCGATTTTGGCGCGCAGTCCTAACGCGCGTGCGGTGGCATATGCCGTGGTACTGGCGTTGGCCGTGGTGTCCCACGCGATAAAATCCGGCCAGATCACCATCAATTCACGCTGGCTAAAATTCTCGCGGTAGTTGATGGCATCCGACAGGGTTTTGCAGCCCCACGCACTGACGTAACCAAAGGCACGCAGCGACTGACAGATGGACGCTAACGCGGTGGCAACGGGTAACGAATCCAGCCCCGGCGCACCGAGAATGCGCGGTTTTACGCCCGTGACGGTCAGCGCATCTAACAGGGCTTTCATCCCGGTATATTTGCCGTTTTCGTCACTGCCGCCGATCACGTTGCTGACGGTTTCGGCCTCGTCGTCGCCCTCGGCCACGCGAACCACAACGGTAACGGGTTTGGACTGGTCGGCGATGGCAGACAGCGCCGCAGCCAGCGTGCCTTTTTTCCCGGCCTTGCCAGCGGCAGACAGCACGTTGGTAATCAGTACCGGGGTATTGAGGGGAAAGGTGGCCGCGTCGGCATCGGGTGCAGTACACACCATGCCGATAATCGCGGTGGAAACGGTGGAAATAACGCGCGTGCCGTCGGAAACTTCGACGACCTGCACGCCGTGGTGAAAATCACTCATAAATTCAGGCTCCAGCTAATAGCACGATTGCTGCATTAGGAGCGGCTATTGTCTGGCGTGGTGCGGGTGTGGGCGAGTGATGCTGGTACGGTGGGGGCTGGCACAACACGTAGACGGAAAACATGCACAAAAAAAGCCCACCGTCTCGCTAACGGTGGGCTTTGCTTTCCCTGACATGTCATTATTTTTAAAACCAACAACATAATGGCATTTTGGGTGACTATTTTATAAACGTTTATACAGATCGATTAGGCGTTATTGATCGGCGGTAGCGATCAATTCGTTACCCGGTGCCATCGGCCAGTCGATATCAGTAGCGTTAACATCGATACGGTTCAGCAACACGGTGTATTTTTGCCACGCTGCCAGCGCGGTCTTTTCGGCGTCGGTCGCAATGTCCAGATTAACCGCATACGTCAGCTCGGTAATGCGCGACGTGGCGTCCGCTTTGCGCGTTGCCAGCTCCTGCTGTGCGGATTTGATAGCAGCGGTGGCTTTAGCTGCTTTGTCGATCAGCCACTTTTTCCCGTTCCACTTATCGAATTCCGTAGCGGGTTTCAGCAGCGTGACGCTATCCGGCAGTTCACCGAACTGCGTAACGATCTGCGACTGGCGGGTTTCCGTGCTGTAAACCGTCTGGCCGCGATAGTCCGGCACTTGTTCCCATGATTTGTCGTCATCGCTGCGGCGCAGGGCTTGGCCGACAGGCGGCAATTGCGGCTCGTCTGCGTAGCTGTCGGCAGGCAGGCCAACGCCCTGCATCACATATTCATAGCTGGCGCTCTGGTATTCTCGCGTAGCAGGATTAACGTGATAGACCGTAATCCATCCTGAGTTAATCGCCAGCCCGCGCTCGTTCAGTTCTGCGTTTTTAATTTGGGTTGAATAGTTGCTCATTATGCTGCTCTCACGATGTAGTTAAAGGCGATATTGCGGGGACGGGTTTCTGTACCACCCACCTCTGCTGTTATTCCGACGTCATCAACAGAAAACAATGAAAAAAAACTGCCACGGTCACTATCTCCGCCAGGGGCTAAATATTTCGGAACGTTGCCATGCGCGTGTGACCTCAGCTCATCATTCTGATATGACAACAGCGTACGTCCCGCATCAACACCGCGTCCGTCATCCCATCCACGAACAAATTCGCCGCGCAAATCAGGTAGAACGCCGGAGGGATAGAGGGAGGATAAAATAGGATACTGTGATTTATTAAATGATTGCCCGTTGCACTTTATCCAGCCCGTGGGCGGGGTTGCAGATGGGTATGGAATAGGGACACCGACTGGAAAATCACTGAGTAAATTAATATCCGCTGTACCATCAAACGCCACGCCATTAATTTTTCTGGGGGTCGCCAGCTTGGACGCTGCCGCTGCGGTTCCCGCTATAGGTAATGCCCCAACATCCCCAGCGCTCAGGGAAATATCTGCTGACAGTGCTTTGCTGTTGACGGTTCGGCCAGACGGCACACGGCCATTGGCGTTCGTGTTGGCGTTGGCCGCTGCGGTGGCGGCATTATTGGCGGCGGTGGTCGCTGCGGCGACGCGGGTATCGGTTTCGGCTTTGGTATAGGCACCGACATCCCCAGCGCTCAGGGAAATATCTGCCGACAGCGCTTTGCTGTTGACGGTTCGGCCAGACGGCACACGGCCATTGGCGTTCGTGTTGGCGTTGGCCGCTGCGGTGGCGGCATTATTGGCGGCGGTGGTCGCTGCGGCGACGCGGGTATCGGTTTCGGCTTTGGTATAGGCACCGACATCCCCAGCGCTCAGGGAAATATCTGCCGACAGCGCTTTGCTGTTGACGGTTCGGCCAGACGGCACACGGCCATTGGCGTTCGTGTTGGCGTTGGCCGCTGCGGTGGCGGCATTATTGGCGGCGGTGGTCGCTGCGGCGACGCGGGTATCGGTTTCGGCTTTGGTATAGGCACCGACATCCCCAGCGCTCAGGGAAATATCTGCCGACAGCGCTTTGCTGTTGACGGTTCGGCCAGACGGCACACGGCCATTGGCGTTCGTGTTGGCGCTGGCCGCTGCGGTGGCGGCATTGTTAGCGGCAGCAGCAACGACAGATACGGCGGTATCGGTTTCCAGTTTGGTATATGCCCCCACATCTCCGGCACCCAGAGTAATGTCTGCGGTCAGCGCCTTACCGTTTACCTTGCGGCCAGACGGCACGCGCCCGCTGGCGTTATCATTCGCGGCTTTTACCGCTTTCGGGGTGGCGGCCAGCGCTTCACTGTCGCTGTTCGTCGCGTTGCTCAGTTGCACGAATCCCTTTGCCGTCAGCGTCCCGTCTGGATGTTTGCGGCTTTTTTCGTGTGCCTCAATCACCTCATCGACATAGCCCCGCGTGGCTAACACGACCGCCGGATCAATTTTCAGCGTCACCGCGTCAGTGCTGCTGACAATCAAAATCATGCGCACGGTCTGGATGCGGCCGCTGCCCTCCTGCAATTGGGGCTTGTAGGTTTCGGGGCAGTTGGCGACCGCAATCAGATTGCCGTCGTCGTCAAACAATCCGATCTCACGTATCCAGAAGCCGCCTTCATTTTCGGGAATAACCTGCTCAGCAATAATCTGGCTGGGGTTTTTCGGGTCAACGCTTAGCGTATTCAGTGCCGCCCGGCGTTTTTCGTTGATCAGCGTAGTTTGTGCCGGATTGGGAACGGGTAGTGAACCGCCACCATCACCGACGGCCATCCGGGTGATGTTCAGGCTGCTTCCCAGCGTGGTGGCGTTAGCCAACTTGGCCGCGCCGATGTTCGTTAACAGGGCAAAATAGGTTGCGCTCATGCGGTTACGCTCATGTTGTCAATTAAATGAAGTGCTGCTCCGGTCACATCCAGACCGGACACCGTGATGTTTTCAGGAAAATAGGGATATACGGTCAGGTCGTCGCCACCGTATACCGTGGCGGCAACACAGGCCGTGCCCTGTGTATCGAGGTTGATATTCAGCCCCAGCAGGTGCCGCGAGGCGGGCTTAGCGTCGGCAATCAGTCGCTCCAGCTCGTAAAAGGTCTCTTCGGTGATACCGCTATCCTGCACGCCGATGTCCAGGCGAAACGTGCCTGGCTCTCCGCCGTTCTGAAACCATTCGCTGATACGGATCAGATAACCAAACGGTTCCACCACGCGACGCAGCGCACCAATCGTGCCTTTGTGGCGATGGATAAAAAACGCATCGCGGACAACCTGCCGTTTCACGCTCTCCGGCCATGCCTCATCCCAGCGGTCAACGGAAAACGCCCACGCAAGATAGGGCAACAGGTTCAGCGGGCAGGTATCAGGGCTCCACAGCAGACGCAGGGGAACCGGTACGCGGGTAATCTCGGCACAGGCGGTGGCGGCGGCCACTTCCAGCGCCGACGACCCGACAGGCAGCAGGCGGCTATCACTCATCGGCACCGCCTACACTCAATTGATAACCGGAACAATAGGACGCCTGCGCATCGGTCAGCACGATATCAGCGGCGGGTGTCGTCAGCTCGACCCGTTGCACGCCCTCGACGTGCAGCGCAGCGTAAATCGCCGAGCGACGAATATCCCGCCCTAATCGGTGCTGCGCACTGATATAGGTTTTCAGCTTCTGTTCAGCAGCGGCGCGAACAGGCTCTTTTTCCGGTCCCGGATACAGGTACAGCGTGGCGTCAATCTCATACAGCACAATGGCGGCAGACTGCACCGTGACCCGATCAGCCACTGGGCGCACGTCTTCACCGTTCAGCGCGGCGGCGACGATGGCGACCAGCTCCGGGCTGGCGCTGCCGTCGCCCTCGCGTGACAGTACCGACACGGTGACGCTGGCCGGGCTGGGACTGATAACCGACACATCCGCCACGCGACCGTCGGCGCTGCGTCCGTGGTACTGGTAAGCCCCGACCGACCCGGCCACGCTCAAACCCTCAAACGACTGTTGAATGCGCAGGCGAAAATCGCTGTCGGATTCCATCAGGGCTGGCGTTGGCGGCAGGGTTGAATCGTCAGCCGGGGTGATCACAAGACGGGACACGCTGAAATTTGCACCGAGCTGGTCGAGGTCATCACCCTGCGCAAACGCCACCATCACGGCGCGTGCGGCTTCATTGACGCGCTGCCGCCACAGCAGTTCACGGTAGGCGTTTTCCTGCAACAGCTTGACGAGTGGATCGGATTCCAGCGACAGCGTGCGTGCAACGGCGGCGCGCTGGTCTTCCGGGTAGAGCGACAGCAGCATGGCTTTGCGCTCGGTGTAAATTGCCTCGTAATCCAGTTCTTCCACCACGGCAGGCGCGGGAAGCTGGCTTAAATCAATCATCGCCATTGGTCAGCTCACAGAAACAGAAAGGAAAAAGGCGTTGCTGTCAGCCAGCGCGCCTGTGATATCAACGTACAACTGACCGTTGAATGCGCTGGTCAGGTTGATGGCCGTCAGCGTAATGCGTGGCTCCCAGCGCAGCAGCGCCATGTAACACGCCGCCATGACCTGTAATTTCACGGCGGGATTTTGTGGCTGGTCGATCAGCGCCGACAGCAGCGACCCGTAATCACGGCGCATCACCCGCGACCCGACGGGCGTGATGAGAATATCGCGCACGCTCTGGCGAATGTGCTCAAGGTCGCCGAGCGTCTGGCCGTTTTCACGGCTCATGCCGAGGTAGCGAACTGTCATAGTGGTGCACCTGTCATGCCGCCGCTGTCGCCGGGGTGTTTGTGGGTATGCAACACCTTGCCATTGGACGACAGCGACCCGCCGGAATGCTGAATATTGCCGCGCATTTCCCCGCCTTGCTGTACTTCCAACGTTCCGGTGATCAGCTTGTTGGTGCAGACCACTTCGGGCGTGTCCAGCGTGATGCGGGTTGACGCTCTCACCGTGACCAGTGGCACTGTGGCGGTGAGGGATTCAGAGGCGGTGATATCGGCGGTTTTAATCCCGCTGACGGTCAGCGCCCCGGTAGCAGGTTCGTACTCGACCACCGCACCATCGGGAAAGCTGACGTGATACGCATCGGCAGAGACTGACGGCGCGGGGTTATCATCGGAATAGATGCCGGGCAGCACAAAGGCGGTGTCCAGTTCGCCGCCGATGGACAAGATCAACACCTGTTCACCGATGGACGGTGCCCACCAGTCACGTGAACGCCCGGCGCGACGCGTCAGCCAGTTCAACCAGCCTGTGGTCATTTCGCCTGTTTGCACCCGGCATAAGGCGTCATCCGTGTTGACGTGGGTCACGACGCCGACACGGTTCAGATTGCGCAAGAGGCGCAGGATTTCGGTAAGGGTGGCTTGTGTGTTCATGATTTCATGATGGATACTGGTGGCCTTTCAGGCAAACTAGTGCTGTTGTGCCTGCTTCTAAACAACTGATTATTTGATACGAGAGCGATTACATGGACGATTTTTTTAACGATGAATCAACTAAACGATTAATAGAAATTTATGAGGGAAAACTATCTGCTCTTACTCTGGAGGGTGAGTTCGAAAAAAGAAGAAATGAATATATGATAAATATTCTGAATAGCATGAGGAATGGAGCATTAGAGTGGGATAAATTCACTTATTACAATATAAAACGCATTGGTAATGATTTTAGAAATGAATTAAAACCTGAGCCAACTAATGAAATGATAGATTTAGTGTTTTCATCTTTATTTAGGTTTTTCATGGAGCTTTATTTTTACAAAAAAGAAAAGATCGGGTTTAACCTTGCTGGTATATCTGATTTTGCAGTTAAAAACAAACATAAATTCAGTGAAACAACTCAAGATCAAATTGACTTCACGCTAACTTTAATGCCTTTTTTTCTATTGAGGGAATGTTACCAAGGTGATGATATTCAATATTTTATAAGAGCATCGGAAGCTGAAAGGAATTTAAAGACACGTATGGATTCTTGGGATGGGAAAATAGAAATGCAAATAAATAAAGTTGAGGTACTGAAATCCAAACTTGAACAACAGGAGAATGCTTATAACTTTGTAGCATTATATGATGGCTTTAATGATTTATCAAAAAATAAAGAGAAAGAATTAAATCGAGCTTTTTGGTTTACTTTAGTAATTGGGGTTTTGGTTTTATTGCCTTTTGGTATTGACGTTTCTTTGGTTTACAAAGGGATTATTAAACTTGACTCAATGCTTTCGTTATTTAGTTTGGTTCCGGCCTTTACATTGACCTTCATATTCATTTATTACTTTAGGATTTCCTTGACTAATTACACCTCTATAAAAGCCCAGACTAATCAAATTGAATTAAGGAAAACACTTTGTCGCTTTATACAAAAATATTCTGAGTATGCAAAGGAAATGAAAGCCAATGACGGAAATTCATTGGAAAAATTCGAATCAATAATTTTTTCAAACATCATGCCATCAGAAGATAAAATCCCCTCGACCTTTGACGGGATTGAGCAAATAGCAAAATTGATTGAAAGCGTGAAGGGAAAATGAATGTGTAGCCCCGCGCTCAAGCGGGGCAGTTGCCAATAAATCAGTTCTGCTTACTCAGTTCATCACACTCTGCACGTTTATCCTTTAACAACCGCATCAACAAATTCACGGTATTAACTGCTGAGCCGTGTTTGCAATCCAGTGTTGGGAATAGCGCTTGCATATGCGGCCAAAAATCCATGGTCAGATATTCCACCGATTTGAATAACGCATTGAGCTGCGAGGTTTGAATATGGTTGAAGATAAGTGGCGTCTCAGGAATATAAAATTCTAGTTCGCAAGGGTGAACGGGCTTTTTCGGTTCAGGTGGAACGGTTTTTTCCTGCGGGTTGAAGTAGCATTCTTCCAACTTCTCGAACACATCCCACGCCTGATCGGTTTCCAGCATCTTCGCGTGACGCGCTGCGCCGCGTTCCGTCCAGAGGATGAGACTACGGGCTTGTCTTGCGACAGACTGACTATCTGTCAGTCTGTCATTTTTAACAGAGTCACTATTAGTGACTCTGTGCTTAAAGAGACGTAACTCGTCCCCCTCTATCTTAAAGAAATGCTTCCCCGCCACGAATCGCGCAACGTTGCTGCGATGGTTCTTTGTTATGGAATGAGAACTTGTACCGTAAAGCTGAGCTAGCGACTCTGTAGTGATTACAGGTGCTGCGTTATAGGTAAGAACTGACAGGCTTTCTACAGATAGTTGGTTAGTCATAAAATGACCTCACTGATTTTTTCGAATTACCACAATCGGAGTGGTGCCGGGAGGTTCGAAACGGCTCAGTGAGACCGCGGACTAATTTCCCTTGCGGGTGTTGTATTCGTCGCCCTCCCGACATAGATCGGGGTGTGATCGCTTATTGCGCTCACTAAATGACAGGCATAAAAAATCCAACACTGTCGGGGTTGGTTCTGACCGCACTGAGAAGAGGTTTCGACGCCTCGTTGAGCGAACCATAGCGGAAACTGTCAGGTAAAATCAACCGTTTTGTTTCTCCCGCGATGCTTGCCGCATATCGTAACTACAAAAAAATTGACGCGATGCCATATTGTAACTACAATTTAATTATCAAAGGAGGGGGGATGATCAGCTACGACGAAAATAAGCGCTTAATCAATCTGGAAAAGCATGGAATTGATTTCAAAGATGCGCCCCATGTCTTTGAGGGTTTCACGATTACTCGTGAAGATACTCGTTATGAGTATGACGAACTGCGTTATCAGACGCTTGGCCTGCTGGGTGGCGTGGTGGTTGTGATGGTAGCCCATACGCCACGCGGTGACGATGACCATATTATTTCAATGAGAAAGGCGGATAAACATGAGCAAAAATTCTATTGGAACCACTATCCGAACTGACCTGAATCGCCTAAAGGCTTTGAAAGATAGCGACATTGCCCATGACGATGATAACCCACTCACCACCGCAGATGACTGGTCAGGTGCGGTGATGAAAGTTGGCGGAAAAACGATTGGTAGAACACGGGGACTACAGAAGGCACCCACGAAAGTCGCTAAAACTATCCGCTACGATGCTGACGTGATTGAACGTTTTCAGGCCAGTGGCCCCGGTTGGCAAACGCGAATGAATGAGGCATTAAAGGAATGGCTGGCTACTCATCCAAATTTTCGCAGATAAAAAACACGTCATTGCTGCCCCGCATCCGCGGGGCTTCACCTATTTGCTCAGATGTTCTATCAGTAATCCCTCAACTTCTTTTATCTCTCGATCGCTAAACCCCAGCAGCGGCCTTGCCTCATACTGCACGTCGCCACCGTTACGGCTAGGCCGATCACGTAAACCGTAGTGATGCACCCGTGCCATGCGCTGTACCCGCCCGATAAATTCCACGCTGGCCGCATCGGCGGTGCCTTTGGCTTTCAGATATTTAGCGGTACGCAGTTTCTGGAACATCTGGCGCTTAACCCGGCCTTTCTTGCCCTTGATTGGCTGGGCTTTGCGCGGGGCATAGGCCGTGCCGTCTGGTGCCTGCTGCTGTTTGATGTGCTGTTGCTGGCTACCGCGCAGGGCTTTTGCCACTGTTCCGGCCAGTTTTCGACGGCCAGACACCGACAGGCTGGCAAGCAGCCCGGCCAGCTTGTCATCAAACGGTTTCAGCTCACTCATGCCACGTACTCACTAACTCACCGCTGATGTACAGTGACATCGGACGCTCGACGGGAACAGGTAACGGCGGCTCTGGCGCGTGGGTCACATGCAGTGCTTTATCAACTTCTTTCACGATCACCCGCTCGGTGAGTTTCAGGCTGATGCTGATATCACAGCTACCGTTATCGTTAATGTCAGCGATGTAGGTAAAGCCTTTGCTGTCATGAGTGATATCCGGTTGATTTTCTCGTAACCACGCCTGAATCGGTACTAATAACCAGTCGATATCGTCAGTAAAATCCGTGATAACCAGATTCAGCGTGTACTGGTTCTCAAACGACAGCGACGCGGCCAGCGTGGACACCACCGCGCCACTGTCGATAAATACATGCAGCATGTCCGGGTTATTTTTCAGTACCGGCACCGCATCACTTAAGGCGCGGCGCAGGCTGTTGGGTTTCAGCATCGTGTTGCTCCTGACAGTGTTTGATGGTTTCGACCTGTAGCGCACAGCTCACCAGTGCGCTTTCCAGTTGGCGGTTATCCGCGCTTAAATCACCGTTCGTTTCCGGGCTGCTGCCCGGCATCGGGCAGCTCGTTACTTTCGGACAGCCAACGTAAATAAGCGTCGGGGTTGTCAAAGGCGGGGCGGGTGTGCAGCCGCTTAAAATCGTCAGGCAAAGCAGCGGCATACCAGCGACGCAGATCGGCATTTTCATTGAGTAACCTCGTGATTTTTTTATCGCGGGACGCGGCCAGTTGCCCGGCCTGTGACAGTTTCGTGCGGAGTTCCGCCTGTGCCTGTTCATTGCGCCGGGCGTTGTCCTGCAACGACCCGATGGCGGCATCCTGCGCCAGCAACGTGTCTTTTTGCTGGCTCAGGGTAATAGCCTGCTGGCTTAACGAGTTTTCAGCGCGGGACAGTTGCCACTTAGTGATAACCAGCACAGCCAACAGGCAGGCGGCAACGATGGCGAAGAACTGCGTCAGGGGCTTGCTCATGAAGCCCCCTTAAGGCAGACGGCGCGCTCACGCTGGCGACGGGTTTCAATACCGCGTGATACCTCGCCGTTGACATACACCCAGCGCAGCAACTGGTCACAGGCGTTGCGCCACTGGCCTTTATTGATAAAAAACGCCAGCGTAGAGCGGCAGGCCGCACCGACACCAACATTAAACGCAAAGCTCACTATCGCGTCATAGACGGCCTGCGGCATATTAACGGCCATACAGCGTGCCAACGCCTTTTCTACCCGCAACACATCGGCAACCAGATTGACCGCCGCCTCACGCTCGGTGATGGTTTTCCCCGGCACCACGCCTGCGGTATGTCCGATCCCGTTTGTCCACACGTTCGCGCTGCACTGATAGGGGCTTAAGCGGCACCCCTCAAGGTCGGCAATCAGCGCCAGCCCCTCCTGTGACGTTTTCAGCAAGGAAAAATCCGGCACTAACGCGGCCAGCGCTAACACCGTGGCAATAACACAGCGTTTAACGAGTGATTTCATGAATAACCTCGCGGGGATTATCGATGCTCTTCAATAGCTGGTAACTCTTGCGGCGGTAGTACCAGTTAACGCCAACGGTGAACACCACCCCCAGCGCCCCGAAATAGGCCGCGAAATCCTGCGGCGTCATCGCCCCAAAAAAGGCCAGCGCCACGCTTATCCAGTACGCGATAAACGACGTGATTCTTTCCATATTCAATCCCATAAACTCACCGTTTCTGCGACAGGGGCGCTGGCAATATCCGGCAAGGTTACTGCGGTGCCGTGGGGCAAAATCGCCCCGTATTCAGCCAACCCCGGATTAGCCGCTAACACCGCCTCAACGGCACCCTGCGTGCGTCCGTAGTGGCGATAACACAGGGCGTCCAGCGTGTCGCCCTGCTGTGCGATAACGTTCATCAGATATGCCCGATGATGCAGCGGGGCTTATCCTGCAAGTGGCTGATTGACCAGCGCGCATCGCGCCACAGCTCATCAATCGTGCCGTCGAGCGCATCGGCCTTGCGGTCGCCTTTGGCGCTGGCGTCATAGCTTCGGTAACGCTCGTACAGCGTCGCCGTGGTAATGGCACTGACCGCACACAGATAGTGGTGCTCCTTTTCGCTCTGGCCGTCGAGTCGCTCTGCGGGAACCGCGTCCAGCGTTTTAAACCCTGCCGCCATCTGTGCCGCGCGGTACTCGTATAGCTCGGCGTTAACCTCAGAAATCGCGGTTTTCGCCGCATGGCGCAGGCGCTCCGGCGTGACGGTGTTCTCAAGGCGCATCAGCGTGCGCAGCGTTCCCGGATCCACAGCAGGCCAGAAAAAAGTGTTTTCGATTACCTCATCCTGTTTCGCAGGCACAGGGATAACCACCGCATCCGGGTGTGGCTCCGCTTTCACGGGGAAAATCATTGTCGTCATGACAACCTCTGAATAGGTGGGCGGTGGACACAGGCACAGAAAACAGTGAACTGTTCCGGCCTGTGTGCCGCCCGGCGCGGGGCGCGTTGGGTTAACGACAGGCCGCTGCTTTGCGCAGCGCGGTTTCCAGCCGCTCTATGTCTTTTTTCACACCGCTTCGGCTATCAAGCTGAAAGGCGCGTTTCAGGTGAAACAGGGCTTGCTCAGGCTTGCCGCTGCGCAGTATCAGGCCGATGATTTTGTGCAGTTTGGCGCGTACCTGATCGGGCATGTCTTCGGCGTCGGTGAGCGTCAGCGTGTCGATCAGCAGCTCAATATTGACCGCCTGCCCGGCGGTATGGGCGCGGGTCGCCGCGTCGGCCACCTCTTCGGCTAACAGGTACGGCGTTGGGCGGGTGTACCCCTCTGGCATCACCAGCTTGTGTGCGGTGGCATAACGGGCAATCTCCAGCGCGCCGGGAACGTCCCCGGCGTCGAGCTTCCACACCATGACCGTCATTAATACCGCGTCCTGTGCGCCGCGACCGTTGGCGAGGACACCCGCCACCCAGGGTGCATAGCTGGGTAACAGCCCGCTTTTCATCTCGGCTTTACGCTCGATGGAGCGCACCTGTTTTAACGTGCGTTTGTCAGCCGCAAGCCGGAACAGCATTTGCTCGTACCCGGTGGCCTGTCGCAGCGGATCATTCTCCCGCTGCGACGCCTCAGCAGCCGATACCCGCATCATGTGACGCTGGGCGGGGCTTAGCATGGCTTAAGCTCCGGCGTTATCGGTTGAGGTTTCAGTACCTGACGCGGCAGGCTCTGCGGCTTTTTCCGCTTCAGGTGGTTCAGGGAACTTACCGAGCTGGATGTTTTCGATCACGCAGCCACAGCCGTAATCTTCCACGACATAATCCTGTTTAATGGATTCGTAGTTTTCGATACGGTCTCGTTTGGCGACTTCTTCAATATGGCGACGGTGACTGTCGTCCATGTAGTAGATAGACAGGTTATCCAGACGGGTGATCATCAGGGCATTGGCCGGGAAGTACGGCACGCGCACGGCAGGCAGGTTGCCGATACGCTTCTGGCTGATAATCACATCAGCGGCCAGTATTTCGCTGTTTTCCTGCTGCTTATTGACCAGTGGGAAATATTTGTCTGACAGCAACTGACGGCCACAAATCACCACCAAGTCCGGGTCTTCCTGATGCCATTCGTCGATCATGGTGTTGGTCGCATCCATCACGAGGGCGTCGAGGCTGGCATAATCACCGTTCTCACCGACGCGGATTTGCTCGGAAATCACTGCGCCGTCTTCGCCCACGACTTTACTCATCACACGTTTGGCAGATTCATTGCGGTACTTTTGCAACCAGCCCACCGCCACGTCCTGCAAGAGCGGATTTTTAGCACGGTCAGAGGTCGCCGCACGCTTCACGCCGTGCCATCCGGCCATGATGTAATCCAGCGACTGACGTTTGGCGATAGCGTTACGCAAACGCAACTGGAAATCCTGAAAACGCGCCCATAGGTCAAGGGTGTTGTAACGGATATGGAAATCAAAGTTCATCTGTTCGCACTTGTACTGGCGTGCTTCCAGACTCAGTAAATCAGCGGTTTCACGCTCGTCACCGTTTGATGTATCCGTGGTGCTGGCAACTGACCCGGACACGCCGAGGCCGATCTTTTCCCCGGTCAGCTCAGCAACTGGCACGATGTTGATGCGGGTCAGGAAGTCAGAGGACTCTTGCACCACCTCCATCAGCGACTGCGTGACGGACGGCTCAACGCTGAATTTCTTGCTCAGCGTTTCCACCTCAACGCCATTCAGTGCGGCAAGCTGGGTCATGTAGGCATTAAATTTAAAACGGGTTTCTTTACGCATGGTTTTTCCTGTTCTTTCCGAAAAAGGGTATCGAGGATCAGTGCCCCGGTTAGCAGTTGGTCAGCAACGAGGCTTCGCCGTCGCCACCTGTTGCCGGGGGGCGGCGCTTTTGCGACAAGCTCTCTGTGCCGTCCAGCGTGGCTTTGAGGTCGCTTAACTGCTGCTCACTGGCGCTCAGCTTTTGCGTCAGGGTGGCAACGTCCTGCTGCTGGCGCTGCTCAAGCTGGGTGAAGCGCTGCTCCACGCTGTCGGCGTTGGTCTGCACCTGTCCGGCCACTTCGGCCACCGCCTCATGCACATCATTGAAACGGGCGTCATCACTGGACTGTTTGCGGCCAAACAGGGCTTTTACGCGGGTTAACAGCGTCGGCTCCACGTCCGGTAGGTCTTCAAACTCCAGCGTTACTTCGGTGGCGACAGAAAAGAGGTTTTCCGGGGAGGATTTGCGGGTTGCCAGCGGGCTATGTTTGGCTTTGGCGCTGAACTCCAGCATTTCCGTGCCGAGGCTGGCTGGATCGTCAGTAACCGCCAGACCGACCAGATAGGCTTTGCCTGTGTTGGCAAAATTGGGCTGGATCTCCATGGAGGTATAGACCTTTTGCGAGGCCTTATTCAGAGTGACCAGCTCGTCGGTCGGAGTGATTTTGGCAAACAGCGCCAGCTTGCCCTTTAGGGCTGAATCATCATCAATCGTTTCGGCTTTCAGCTCGACCACATCGCCATAACGACGAAACGGACTGTCAGGCAGTAAACCTTTCAGGTGCTCAAGGTTGATGCGGCAACCATAGACGCGCGGATCAAACGTCTCCGCCATGTTTTGAATATCGTTCGCGTCAATCACGCGACCGTCGCAAGTGTCACCCTCGACACCAACGCGGAACCACTTAGAAACTTTCTTTGCCATTTTCTCATCCGTTGTTTGCGGGAAGTCGGGGCGAGTATCCGGCGTGACACTATGGCGCGCCATCAATCACGGTTTGCTAACCGCTGGCACAACAGGCACTTAAGGCGGGGAGGGGCGTCGCTGACGTAGCCTTGCCGTCATGAATACAGCCATCGATACCACCATCATCAGCGACCCACGGCGACAGGCGGCTTTGCTCTACTGGCAGGGTTTTTCGGTGCGTCAGATTGGGGAAATGCTGAACCAGAAAACGCCGACCGTTCAGAGCTGGAAACAGCGCGACGGCTGGGACGCTATCGCCCCGGTATCGCGTGTTGAAGCCAGCCTTGAGGCGCGGTTGATTCAGCTCATCATGAAGACGAAAAAGGAGGGGCATGACTACAAAGAGATTGACCTGTTAGGCCGTCAGATTGAGCGGCTGGCGCGGGTAAACCGCTACAGCCAGACTGGCAACGAGGCCGATCTCAATCCCAACGTGCGCAACCGCAACAAGGGTGAACGTAAGGCACCAGAAAAGAATATGTTCAGCGAGTCGGCTATCGAGAAGCTGAACGACATTTTCCTGAGTGAGATTTTCGAGTACCAGCGCGGCTGGCATCAGGCCGGACTACAGCACCGTATCCGCAATATCCTGAAATCGCGCCAGATTGGGGCGACGTTCTATTTTGCGCGGGAAGCGCTGATTGATGCGCTCACTACCGGGCGCAATCAGATTTTCCTCAGTGCCAGTAAGGCGCAGGCACACGTCTTTAAAAATTACATCATCGACTTTGCCCGGCTGGTCGATGTTGACCTGAAAGGCGATCCGATGGTTCTGCCCAACGGAGCGCGCCTGTTCTTCCTCGGCACCAATATCCGTACCGCGCAGAGCTACACCGGAAACCTGTATCTGGATGAATATTTCTGGATACCCAAGTTTCAGGAGTTGCGCAAAGTCGCCAGTGGCATGTCATTGCACAAAAAGTGGCGCAGCACGTACTTTTCAACGCCATCGAGTCTGGCACACAGCGCCTATCCGTTCTGGTCGGGTGAGCTGTTCAACAAGGGGCGCAGCAACAAGGCCGATCACCTCCATCTGGATTTAAGCCACGCGAATTTGTCCGGCGGCGTGCTGTGCGGTGACGGCCAGTGGCGGCAGATTGTGACGGTAGAAGATGCGCTGGCCGGGGGCTGTAACCTGTTCGACCTTGACCAACTCACGCTGGAATACAGCCCGGCAGAGTATCAGAACCTGCTGATGTGCGAGTTTGTTGATGATAAGGCGTCCGTATTCCCGTTTGAGGAATTACAGCGTTGCATGGTCGATGCGCTGGAAGAGTGGGAGGATTTTAACCCCTACGCGCTGCGCCCGTTTGCCTATAAACCTGTCTGGATTGGTTACGACCCGTCACACACAGGTGACAGCGCTGGCTGTGTGGTACTGGCACCGCCGCAGGCTCCGGGCGGTAAGTTTCGTATCCTTGAGCGCTTCCAGTGGAAAGGAATGGACTTTGCCGCACAGGCCGAGGCTATCAAGCTGCTAACGGAAAAATACATCGTCGAATACATCGGCATTGATGCAACTGGCATCGGTCAGGGCGTTTACCAGCTTGTGCGCGGCTTCTTCCCCGCCGCGCGTGAAATCAAATACTCACCCGAAATCAAAACCGCGATGGTGCTCAAGGCCAAAGACACGATCACAAGTGGGCGGCTGGAGTACGACACCAGCCACACCGACATCACTCAATCGTTTATGGCCATACGCAAAACCATGACGGCCAGCGGTAACCGCACAACTTACGAAGCCAGCCGCAGCGAAGAAATCAGCCACGCCGATGTGGCATGGGCAACCATGCACGCGCTGTTAAACGAACCCCTGACCGCGATTAACGGTCATGTCCCTGTCAGCATTTTGGATTTTAACGAATGAAAAAGCGTAAATATCGCAAGTCAACATCGGAGCCCGTCAACCAGCCGCAGCCGATGGAAGCATTTACCTTTGGTGAACCGTCTGCCGTTCTGGATCGCCGCGACATTCTGGACTATGCCGAGTGTATCCATAATGGCCGATGGATTGAGCCGCCGATCAACTTTAGCGGGTTGGCTAAAAGCCTGCGTGCGGCGGTACACCACAGCTCACCCATCTATGTGAAACGTAACATTCTGGTGAGCACGTTTATCCCGCACCCGCTATTGAGTCAGCAGGATTTTAGCCGCTTCGTGCTCGACTATCTGGTGTTTGGGAATGCGTTTCTGGAAAAACGATTGAATCGGGTAGGGGGCTTATTGCGGCTGGAATCTAGCCCGGCCAAATATACCCGGCGCGGGATAGAGGACGATGTTTACTGGTTCGTGCAGTCATTCAAAGAACCGCACCGCTTTGAACCGGGTAGCGTGTTCCATCTGCTTGAGCCTGATATTAATCAGGAAATGTACGGCCTGCCGGAATATATCAGCTCGTTGAACTCGGCATGGCTGAACGAATCGGCGACGCTGTTCCGGCGCAAGTATTACCAGAATGGTGCACATGCGGGTTACATCATGTACGTGACCGATGCGGCACAAAGCGGCACCGACGTAGACAAGTTACGCGCCGCGATGAGTAATACAAAGGGGCTGGGGAATTTTAAGAATCTGTTTTTCTACGCCCCCAACGGCAAGCCGGACGGCATCAAGATTGTGCCGCTCAGCGAGGTGGCAACTAAAGATGATTTCTTTAACATTAAGAACGCCAGCCGTGACGACCTGCTCAGCGCCCACCGCGTACCGCCGCAGATGATGGGGATTATCCCGAATAACACGGGCGGCTTTGGGGATGTGGAAAAGGCGAGTCAGGTGTTTGTCAGAAACGAGCTGACGCCGTTACAGGAAAGGATGAAGGAAATTAATAACTACGTGGGAATAGAGGTGATCGCGTTTAAGCCCTACAAACTGATAGAAGAGTAACCCTGCAACCCAGCCGCCTAACCCGCGGCTTTTTTTACACCCGCTCAGACCTCACCAATCGCGTTCTACGCGCTCCAGTGAAAAACCAATCTCACGACGACATCAAAGCGGAACACCTCATAGCGGGACGCAGCGGCGCGGGATGAATCACGCCTAAACGCCCTTGCGCGCAATGCTATCCCCGCCACGCCTGCCCGCTTTGTGTGTCGGTTTTCATGCAGGTGCATTAGGAGTTCCTAGCCGCGCCAGCACTGCTGATAGCTGGAAAAATCTGATGTAAAAAAGAATGCAAAATCATGCACTATATTGCATGGTTCCTATGCATTTAGATTAATTTTCCATTATCAGTTGCGATATAACTCACATTGAGAGATCGATCTTCAGGATTAAAATATCTTCCAACGATTAAATCTGTGTTGTCATACTTCGGATTAATTTCTGACGTTGCATAAATCAACTGAAAATCATACTCATATGTTTCTGCTTCTTGGACTATGATTTTCTGCAGATTGTGGCTACGCTCCTTCTCCATACCACCATCATCGATCCCATCTAGCATTAAGAATCGAGGCAACCTCATATAAGGTTTTTCAAGACTTGCAGTAAGAAGCGCCAAATGAAAAATATGTCTTAGCACTACAGCAGAGCTTTCTGAGAAATTTTTAGAACCATTAACATATACTTCGTTATCCACAAAGCTAAAATTAATTTGCTTAGGATTAATAAATTCAGTTTGTAATGGGAGGTCTAGCTTAAGAAGCCTTGTCATAATAGATTCAACAGTCTGAGAAATATCTTTTTTCCTGTTCTCCTCTTTGCTTTGCAAGGATTCTATGAGTGACTCTAGTCGCTCTTTCTCTGATTGCAAATCATCACGATTCTTTTGCAATTCAGAAATTACATCACTTAATTTCTGCGACTCATACGCTTGATTAATCTCTTCTTCAACTCGACCAAGCGCTTTAGTTAGTGCTTCAAATTCTATTTCGTAGGCATTTTCCCATACGGTAGAAACAGCTTCATACTCTCGAATAAGAGCTTGAACATTTTTCTTTAATATTGGTGCTTGGAGTCTCAGGATTTTTAATTTCTCAACGTTATGTTCAAGTAAATATTTTGACTCTTTCAATTGCACAGAGATTTCATTTTTCATCCTCAGTAACTGCGGAGCTTCGCTTCCTTCTGGCGCATGACTTTTACACAGCGAACATCCACTTTCAGAGGAACTATGCAATTCACTTAAACAGCTAGGACAAAATTGAAACTGTACATTGCTGAAATATTCTCTCGCTATACCTGATTCATTCAGTGCTTGATATCTTGCCTCTAATTCATTAATAAACATCTCAGAGTCAGCTACTTCCATCTCCAATACGTTAATATTATCAGTGTTTTTTACTTCCTCTTCTTTCGCTTTATTCAAACTTTTACGTAGATTATTTGTTTTTTCCCTGTCAGATTTTTTATTATTTCCATCAGATACCGGACGACCTTTCAATTCATTTATTTTATGATAAATATCACTTTTCTCTTTCTCTAAATCATTTATTCTTTGCTCGATGAAATGAATGTTTTCGGATTGACCAGAACGCCCTAGCACTGTAAATATGCTTTTCAACTCTGTAATTTTAGTCGACAGTTCAGAATCGACTTGTTTAAGTCTAATCAATGAACTATATAGAATGTCATCAAATATACCACATAAATAATCACCAACAGTTTCTCTGGTTAGGGCTCTATCAAAATTATCGTTTCTAAAAATAGGACTATGAACCGAAGGTTGATCTGCATATAGTACACGAAGAATTTGATGCATCGTTAAAATTGATGCACCTTCTCCCTGTGCTAGTGGCATATCTAACGCATTCAAAATCACTTGAGAAAAACTCAATGACTTTTCTGAACGTTTGAAAGGGTATGTTTCCCACTGGCTAGGTGAAGATTGTAGTGCTTCATCCATCCCCCCCCAGAAAATACTTAATGGCCGCATGGATTCCTTACTAATCTCCCTTCTGAAACATGCGGGCTTATTATTTAAAAGAACTTCAACCAGAGTCAAGGTACATAGAAGAGCTTGAGGTTTCCACCTAATGTTTTCTGCACCAATAGAAAAAGCAAGCAGATCCATAATGGTTGTTTTACCAGAGCTATTACGTCCTCTGATGACATTCACACCTTTATGAAAATCGCAGCTAAATGCTTCGTGTCCATGTTGAAAAACTTTCAATTTAATTACAGAAAAAGATGGATTAAGAAAAGTCATATCTAAACTCCATTAAATTCGTTCTATCTTTCAGCCCATCCTTCCCTGTCAGATGGAATTTCGATAATTTACTTATGATAAAAGTATAGATCTCTTCTTTCGCATTGAGAAAATCGCGCATTGATAAGAGTAAACCATCTGGTATAGACTTATTCGTTCGCTTGATAAGATCTCTTTCAAGAGGTTTTATCTCAATCAACCCAGTAGCTGCCAGACACCTAATCGCTGCCATCTGAATCTCATGCATATCTCTAAAGGTTGACGAGGTGTTAATAGGATTCCTATACTCATTGGAATACTTTTTTGCCTCTTTTTTAACAGAGCTGTAGTTATGAGGCATTCTAATTTCAGAAACCAAAGCCGGGAAAATAAGATAAAAATCTAATATTCTTACTTTATCAACTTCAATTTCGTTTACATGATCTATCAACGCAATCATTCTAAAAATGCAATGATACGCATCATATGCTGGATGGTAAATTAACATTTATCCCACCTTATATGACAATTTCCACCGAGGAAAAATAATAACCCCAAAAGATCTTTAGCTGTCAACTCTAATAAGTTTTCACCTAATGAAGTATATAAATCATCAATTATTGAGCTAATTTTTTCATCAACAATTATTCTGGGGCTGTCTTCTTCTATAAGTGGAGTCACCTTCATTATAAAATCATAATGGATCTGGTCTAAAATAATTACAAATATTCTTTGTGCAGTTCGTGAGGTTTGACGGCGCATTATAGCTTTTGCTGCTTTTTCCTTCATCTGTTTCGCTAAAAATAATAAATCCTTTCTATTACTCTCAATTAATTTAACATCCAAACCTCTAACATCAATTTCTGGCTGAAGAGACATGTAATGCTCCAATTCAGCACAAAATGCCGAGTTTGAATCACCAGAATCTCCCCTCTTTAGACGATCATAGAGACCCTGTATCTCGCGATTAGTACTCTTTGCAGCGTACTGATGAATAGTCTGATTGGTCTGATTACCAGCAATTATGTCGCCATTGGTAACGGCGTTGCCTGACTGTTCGATAGACACACTAAATCCCTCTTAATGTGAGTTATCCTGGTTACCGCCAACAATGCTACCGTTCGTAACACTGTTACCTGTCTGAGTCACAGTGTTATTGTTTGAATTTGCAGTAGAATCGCCAACTTGTTTGCGTGACGAATACGCAATTCGAATCGACCAACCAGAGCCAAGCCCAACCAAAAAAGTGATGATATGAGTAATCCAGTCCATTCTGATATCCTTGATGTAGATTTTATGCACGCATATTAAAATGAATACTGCCTATCTACAACTCAAGAACTTCAACTGCTTATGCGGAATGGATCACATACTCATTTCTTAATAAAAAAACTCAAAGAGCTAGCCATATCCACAACCACCATCTGCTTTTTAGATTTTGCATGCATTGCTAAAAGACGGCATCCTCTAATCGTTTTTTAAGGTACTCGACCAGTTCCGATTTATCACTAAGCCCTCGGTGTTCTCTGGTTTCTATCGTGCCGCTCGTCAAATCCGCAATGATTGACATCGCGGTTTTTAATTCTCCTACATCGCACTGAGCCACTAACGATATGTCAGCGATTAACTGAACCCGCGACAAAACAGCTTGTATGTGTTCCGTGTTTTCCAAGGGGGGCCACTTCCTTATCTTTACTGTATACATATACAGTATTGTGCATATTGAAATTTTCGTCAATCACTTAGTGTGCTCTGTGTGACTGATTGGTTATGTGTCCAGCGCGATTAATACGGTGTGACATGTCACTTAAACATTTCACGCCTTGGTATTCACAGAATTAACTTTAAATCATGCCAGCTTTGTTGGTTCCAACACTCAGACGCACCGGATAGGCAGCCCTCAGTAACAGGTAATTTCTCCCAGCATTTCCAGCTCTCGCGCATCAACATGAATTTCGACCTTCATCACGCCAGCATTACGCTGATGTGCGCGCTGGGTGGCTTTACGTTCGGTGGGGGATTTAGGCATTTTATTCCATCTTATGACTAAACCCCGGCCACTCATCAGCCGCCGGGTATGAAATAAGTTCGCCGTCAACCTTCATCTTTGCCCCGCGCGCCAGTGCTTCCAGCTCCCAGCGTTGAACGCTGATACCGCGCTGCATCAAATCACGCTGAATGCGGGGTATCCGCTCCCGTTCTTCGCCCGTTAATCTGGCTGACGGTGACGGATCGCGGAGGGTATTGGGGTCAAAGTCGCGTTGTTTATGATTCTTCCTGACGGATTGCTCACGCAGACGCATTCCTAGCGCCCTCACAGCCGCGTCGTCATTCCAGTCAATCGGTGTGTTATCGGTTTCTGATGTCGTCGCTATGCCGCTGTTTTCGGCCTGCGTTTTGACATTTTCGCCTGACCGTTGAGAACCCAACCCACAGTTATTGACAGGACTCCGAGGCGCGCCGGGGGCGCTTTTTAAAGTCAAAGGCTGAACTTCAACGGCTTTAGAAACAATGCGCCACTCGGTTGTCCGGGTTTCAAAAACATGACCCGCGCCCAAATGCGGGGCGAAAATTCCGACCACCTTTTGCACCTCTTCGTCATACTCGTTGAGCTGGTCAGATATCCGGCGCGCAACACGCACCGTTTGCAGTTCGCGGGAAACATTCGCGCCGCCTTGTGCGGCCATGTATGCGGAAAAATCGCCAACATCGGCGGCACAGCGAACCGCCTCGACTTGCTCGTCGAACTGGTCAGTAAGATTGACGCTGCGTAACGTGCCGCTACGGCACTCGCGGTAAGCGCCCATAGTGGGAATACCGATAGGTTTAAATTGGGGGATGCGCCACGTTGACGCCCACGCGGTGACAGCAGCGGCCATATCACGCAGCGGCTTTCCGGTTTCGTCGTCCAGTTGGCCGTCGAGCGCGTACCCATCAATATTTTTTGCGATGTACTTAGCGATATAGCCAGCCGCGCCGCCTTTATTGAGGTGTTTACATTCAAAGCGGTACTTAGCCGCGCCGCGTTCGGCGCCGTCTTCTTTCATGGCGTAGCGGCGCATAATATCGATGGCTGATTGGCGATGTGCGCGCTTGCAAAACAGCATCATGTGCCAGTGTGGTGTCCCGTCGTGATGCGGTTCGACAACGCGCATCCCGTAAACTTTCAGGTCTGCGTCTTTAAATGCCGTGCGCATTTTGCTCCAAATTTTGACCAGATAGCGCTGGCCGTCTTTCGGCGTAAACGCTTCGTTGTCCCAGTTCCGGTTAAACTGGACTGTCTCGTTTTCGCCCTTGCCGATCACGCGGGTCGGGTGATATTTCGACGGGGTCGTGATGGTGATAAACATCCCGACATCTCGCTGTTCGCTGGCGTAACGCTCCACTCCCGCGATGGTACTCATTAGCTCCATACGGCGGATTTCTGGGTTGGAAATACTCGCCATTACCTTGTCGATCAGGTCGATACGTTCACCTGTAGCGACGTTCTCCAGCTCACAACTTTTCAGGTAATCCATGTTGGCAAGACGACGCGCCTGTACATCGCGGATCGCCATCTTGCTGGAATAGGGTGAGGCTTTTTTACTGACCTGCCCGACGGCAATCATCAACGCCTCACGCCAGCGTGTGCGCTGGGCTTTAAGCTGGCGCACCCACCATTCTTCATTAAACAGTCGGCGCAGGCTGGCTATTGCTTTACGTATATTCAGCGTGCCTTTGCGGTAGTTCTTCCAGAAAAGCGGGGTGATATTGAACGCACGAGCCATTCTGGCGACATGGCCGAAAAGCTCAGCCTGTGCCGCATCGGTAAAGAGCGCATCAGGCTGATCGCCGTGCTCCGCTTTCATGGCATCGCTCATTTCTTCATACGCCGAAAATATCTGGTCGGAAATGCGCGCAGCCAGACGCCCCAGCGCTTTGTCATTCATACCGGGCAGCGTTTGATAATCGTCAGATTCAGACAGGAAACGCTCGGAAGCGTGGCGATTCATGGCATGGCGCGTATTGATTGCCTCAATACGCGGCCACATGCGCTGCATAAAGCTATTAACCAGAAAACGATTAGCGGTGAGCATCCCTTTATTTTTTTTCAGGTACGCGTAACGGTTCAGGCAGATTTCCCGCAGGAAGTGCGGTTGCTGGTTAATTTTCGATAAAACGGCTTGCCCCTGAGTCCATTCCTCACGGGTAAGCTGTCTCTCTTCTGGCACGATGGCCGGGCGGGGGGCATTCCACGAATGCGCACCCACGAACGCATCGCGGGTGCTGCCGGGGAAAGATGGCGGTGGGGTGGGAGCGGAGCGCCCCCGGTGGGTAACGCTCATTGATGATCGCGCATCACTGATTCAACACGCGCCATTAATGCGGCCTGCATTTCTTCCGCTGTCTCTGGCGTGCCGGGTTGGCTTATACCTGCAAAAAAATCACTAATTTCACTTAGAACCAGTTGCGTTAAATCAGCTTTGTCTCGCTCTTGCTCGGCAATCTCTTGTGCTAATTCGCGTGCTCTGATTACTAATCCCAGCGCCTCAAGGGATGGAGACGGCGGAGACGGTGGACAATTGGGACGAACAAGCCCAGCAGGCATAATGCGAGGACTCATAACCCACCCCGATAATGCTTACCTTTCAGTTCGTGAATGCCCTGACAGGTCGCGCAGCGGATCACGCCGTCGATTGCAGCGCGGCGCGCTTCGGGTATCGGTTGATCGCAGTCTTCACACTCGAACGCAGAAACGCCGCGCTGGACGTTCCGGGCGTTGGTGATCTGATGGTCTAACATGTCTTGCTGGCGCTGCTGCACCATGTCCATTAAATCCGGCATTACTCTTGCTCCTTATCGTTATTGAGCTGGTCAAAAGCTGACTGGCACAGCGCCGCAAAGCGCTTGCTTTCGGTCATCAATTTCTTGGCATCGGTGACGTTTCCGCGCCAAATTTCGGTGGCGATAGCACGATGCACAAAATCGTTAATGAGGCTGACGGGATTTTGATAAACAGCCAGCGTGGATAAATAAGGCTGGTCGCCGTCTTCTTTCCCGCATTTAATTTCGCCCAGCGCAAAGTCATAGCCGACTTTCGCTATTGCATAATTGCCGTTGATATCGACGCGGTTGTAAGCTGGGTTTTCCATTACATCACCGCCTTGATATCTGACCCGGAATGATTAAAGGCGTCTGATTCCTGACGTAATAATTCGATGATTTCAACACTGCTTAATTCATTAATAGCGGCGTGAGTCGCCAACTTATCCAGACGAGAAGAAAACGACGTGTGCGCATCGGCTTTCGCCTCATTGCGTGCCTGAGAAAGCATTAACTGAATGCCCTCGCTTTCAGCCTTGCGGTGCATCGCCTGACCGACTGTTTTATACATGTGCATATAATCCTCAGATAAAGGGAGTCCCGACGCGGTTAAGCGCCTAATTAATTTCAGGGGTTATTTAATTCAGATATTCTTCGGGTTTAATTGCCGTCAGGATATCGGGGGCGGCTTCAAACAAGCTGAATAGCTCATTTAAGGCATGTGATATTTTATTTCGCCACGGACATGAAACATCATCAATCCTCCAGTAAGGCTGATTAAATTCATTTTCACTTAATCCCGCATGAAAAAATAACGTTCGCCTTTCACCGACACTTAACCAACTTAAAAAGGTCGAGGTTTTTTCACGACGCTTGCGGCTCAGCGAGAATATGCGGCGCAGCTCATCAATTGCGCAAACAATCCGCTCACGCTCTGCGGTTGGCATTTCCTCCAGACGGTAAACGGTCTGGCTCTTTTTCATCTGCGCATGAAAGCAGATAGTTAAACGGTCGCGCTCATGTAGCCCGTTGTAATAGGCGCAGGTTTCACGCCAGCGACTATCAGCAAAGTGCTTGCCGATCACATTACGCAGCCCGGCGGGTAAATTCTGCATACTGCTGACGGTAAAGGCTGTCATGCTTTCCCCCGTAACACTGACTTGATAGAGTGGATAACCCGCTGGCTAACACTCTCCCGGCGGGTACGAATGATGATCCCCTGACGGCCTTTGCCGTGGGTGATCGTAAAGTCTGGCTTTGTCTCCGTCTGGTGCCACCAGAGGAACGGCGCTATTGATATTGGTGCTTGCATGGTTTCCTCCTTCCTATTGGTAACCGCCCACGGATAGACGGTTGCGAATAGGTGCCGGGTTTTAGCCATGCCCGGCGCATGGTGTTGTGGTAGGATTGAATCGCCAAAAACAACCAACCACGCAAGGAGCGTACTAATGGCAAGAAATGTTATTCAGATTCACCCTGAAAAAATCATATCTGGTGGATTTAAAAGTGATGATTTTTTTAACATCCATATATCCATTAGCGCCGAAACGAAATTAAACGCCAGCGATATACTTTCATTGCAAATTACTTTAGAACAAGCGAAAGAGCTTCATTCGATATTAGGCGCACAAATCAACTTACGTAACGCTGAATAACCTCACCTACATCATCAGCATTTATTGGTTTATTTGAGTACAAAACGGCATCCATAGACATGCCGTTTTTTCTGTGTTTTATCTCTGCTTTGTACCTCCCTTTATCCAGTTCTACATCTTCATGTGCTAAATAAACGAATGCATTAATAAATTCGTATGCACTTTTTTGCTCATTTTCTTTATCTCTTAATGATATCTTCGCTGATTTAATTTCAGCTTCATATCGCTGCTTTCCTTCAATAGCTGATGCAACTTTTCTTAACCATGCAATAAAATCCACATCATCTAAATCCCCCCGATAAACTATTGGTTTTGAGGAATCTTCAATTTTGATGCTATCTACTTTTTGACTGGTATGTGAATAAGAAACAAGTGATGACATATGAACTCCGATTTCACCCAATATTCAACGACGCACTAATACCGCTCAGTGCATCTACGGTTGACGCTAACGCGGGATTAGCTTGAATACGCGTCTGTAACGTTAAGCCGACCAGCGACAAATAACGCACACCCGCGTTGATACTCTCGATCACGTTATGACGACGCGCTGGCGTCATACGCTCATCGGATACGCTTTCAGCAGCAACCGCGCCCACTGCGGCGGTGGCCTGCAATACATACGTGGTTAGCCGTTCCGCCTTTGCCTCATTCACTGGCACGGCTGGCAGGCAATTAAGCTGCGCCAAAAGCCCATCGATCAGCGTGGCGTCTTCGGTTACATCGGTGATGGTCATCAGCTCGTCACAGGTCAATTTGTGCGGCTGCTCTGGATTCAGTTTGTTACGCAACATTTGCGCATTCATGCCGATACGTTCGGCCACATCAGCCAGATTCTGCTTGTTGGAAAATGCCCGGCAAGCGTTGTTGAAGTGCGGTTGTTTAGCCATTTGGTAATCAAACATAGTCATCATCCCTGTTAACTTAAATAATTAAGTTCAGCTTACGCAGCAACGTAACGGCAGTTGATACCTTGCTGTAGCAGCCGGGCACGGAAAGCAACCATGTTAATACGGGCGGCACTTCCTTCTTTTTTACGAGGCATGATAAGGAGATCGCCATCGAAAACCATCTGTTTGACGGTTCGCAGGCTGTACCCGTAGGCGGCGGCAAACTCGTCATATGTCATGACGTCCTTTCCGGAAGGGATTGCAATTTGTGATGTCATAAATCAATATCTCTAGTTGGCTGTTGTTTTAGTGCATTGGCGTGCATTTTGTCTCTACGGGGGACAATCTAAAACACCTTATGACTTTTGTAAAGTCTTTAGATTTCCATTGGGCGTAAAATGATTAGTGAAACTCAGAATGCTGAAGAGGTTTTAGAAAGGCTCTATGCCTCCTATAACGTTTCTTCTCAGAAGGCTTTGGCCGAGGTTATGAAAATTCATCCCGGAAATGTAAGCAACTGGATGCAACGGGGCAGCGTTCCGAGCAGTGCAATTCTTTCTTGTGCTATTGATACAGGAGCCGATCTCATTTGGTTATTAACAGGAGAACTTAAAAATTTAAGTTCATCGGTTGTTAATGACCGTTTGAAAGGAAAAGTGGGTAAAAGCCTTTACGATATGGTGCTCTCGGCAGGGGGTAAGCCGATTCTGCGACGCATGCTGGATGCTTACGGCTTTGAAATGCAAAAAGAGTTAGGTGAGCGATTCAACCTATCGTCAGGCACGATCAGTTCATGGGTTCGACGTAATTTTTTCCCTGGTGATATTGTCGTGACCTGCGCTCTTGAAACTGGGGTTTCTCTCCGTTGGCTGGTAACAGGGCAGGGAGACATGAAAGGTGAAGCGGCGTTCTCTCTACCCGCTAATGAGAATGTAACGGATATCCCTAAATACCAGCTCTTATCCGGCGAGTTAAAATCCGTTGGTTCATGGGTATGTGACAAAGCCCTCATACCTGCTTCTGTGTCTTCCCCCGCGTTTGTAGATGGCACTAAAAATTCCTGGGTAATCGATAGAGACGCAAAAACTATCAGTAATGGGCGTTGGTTCGTTGATTTAGACGGGGCTATTGATGTTTGCGATATCGCTCGATTGCCGGGGAATAAGCTCAAAGTAAGCAGTAGTTCTGCGCAGTTTGATTGTGATGTCAGTGACGTTAAACCTGTTGGTCTAGTTTTCTTAACGTTGGAAAAACATATTTAAATAGCAGGCATTAACGTTATGGCTGTAACTAAACTCCCCTCTGGAGAATGGCGCGCTGATTTCCGTATTAACGGGCGCGATAGTAAGCGCGTCCGTAAAACATTCCAGACCAAAGGCGAAGCGACTGCGTTTGAGCAATACACTCTGAATGAAGCCAGTGAAAAGCCGTGGTTAGGAGAGAAAGAAGATCGCCGCCGTCTTAGTGAAGTTATCGATCTCTGGTATCACTTACACGGCCAATCTCTTACGGCTATCAGTTCCCGCATGGGAAAGCTGAAAATTGTCTGTGATGGGTTGGGCGACCCAATAGCGTCTCGTTTTACTGCTAAAGATTTTGCGCACTACCGTGATAAGCGGTTACGGGGTGAAATCAGTAACGGATACCATGACAATCCAGAGCGTTGGGCTGTGAAACCGATCACAGTCAACCGAGAGCTACAGTATCTAACCGCTGTGTTCAGTGAATTAAAAAGGCTAGGGGAGTGGAATTTGCCTAACCCTCTAGACGGTATCCGTGTTTTCAAAGAAGAAGACAAGGAAATGGCGTGGTTAACACACCCTCAGATTCGTGAATTATTGGGGGCGTGTGAATCATACGGCAATGAAGATCTAACGTGGATTGTGAAGGTGTGCTTGTCTACTGGTGCGCGTTGGAGCGAAGCGGAAAACCTGACCCGTTCCCAGCTGTCGCCTTTTAAAGTGACTTTTTTCAAGACTAAAGGGAAGAAGAATCGAACGGTGCCGATCTCGCAGTGGCTGCATGATGAATTAGCCACACGACAGGGGCGAATGTTCAAACCCTGCTACCAGACATTTAAGAAAGTGCTGGCGACGACAAGTATTACTCTGCCAGAAGGGCAGAAAACGCACGTTTTGCGACATACCTTTGCTTCCCATTTTATGATGAATGGGGGCAATATCTTAGTATTACAGAGAATTTTAGGTCATGCTAATATCCGCGAAACGATGAGGTATGCGCACTTTGCACCGGATCATTTAGAAGAAGCGGTGATATTAAATCCTTTAAGTAAATCAAATGGAAAATAGTGATGCCAAATTATTTCTATCATCTTAATGTTCATAAAGCACCCAATAAACAATGGAGTGTAGGTGAAAAAATAAACCACTCTGGATATAATAATTATTATAAAAATATAGTGGAGTGTTGTGTATATGCGGCAAATGGTGAGGACTCTGTTCCCATAGATTATATTCTCACTCTTCCAGCTACTTATCGTAAGTCGCAACTGCTGGCAATCAATGGCCGTGCCAAAGCTTTAAAGCATCTCCATCGGGAGCAGGTTTTTGAAAGGGTTCGAGCTTCAGAATATCCCTGTTTGCCATCACGACAATCTTGTACATTTTTATTACCTAGGAAAGAAGATCTTGAGTGCTGGATAGACAGCCTCAATGAAACCAATAGCCCTTACTCCCTCCTAGTAGTCGAGCCTTTACCAAACGCTAATATTTTTGTTACTTATGCTGGTAACTTAGATAATCTTGAACCGACTTATAATGATGACCAAATGATGTCTAAGGCGCGTGGATATTGGACTGGAAATGAAGACGGTAGGAAAGAGATATTGGTGGAAGGGGGAGTAGTTGTAGTTGGGGTCGAGTCCACATTATGTCCACGCAACACGTTTTAGGCTACACTTGGTTGCACCAGATGTACACATAACTAACTGTATTTTATAAAATAACCATATTTTTCAATGCTATTGCATAAGAGCGTCTTAACTAAGATAGCGCTTTCGCAACATCCGAAAGTTGTTATTTTTAAAATGCCTAGCGAAATTGCTAGGCTTTTTTTTGTCTGAGTGGCGGCAGAGAAAAGATAGATAAAAGACATCTCAGGTACTTGCAGGGACGAGTATGATAGTTCCGTCAGAGAGCCAGTTACGAATAAGGCTCTCTGGTTTGATTATAACGACAGTCCATTATTGCACGTAGTAATTGTTTTAACGTGATAGTTAGTTCGGTGACTACCTGCTGGAGTTGTTTTGTTTGAGTATCCGGTGAGCTAATTAATATTGGTCTTTGGAACCTGACTTCATTTCTTCTGTCGGTAATGATTCAAGGCTCGTTGGAAAGGTGAATTACTCTTGGATGATCGATTTTAGCAAAAAAATCAAGTAATGGCTTATGGTTACTTGATATTGATGGGAGTTACGACGTTTATACTGTTGCCGTTCTTCCTGATAAAAGAATTAATATTACGGGTGAAACAATAAGTTTTGAATGTGATATTGATAAGGTAACCCTTCTGGGGGTTGTGATGGAAACTAAAAAAGTTGTATTACTCAGGGATATGTAATGAAGAAGTTTTTTAAGTGGGTACTTTATATTTTTGTTGCTTTAATTGTTATTGGTTATTTCGCAGATGACAAAAAAGCAAACAAAGGTAGTGAATCTAACGCTTCTGTGAGTAACGCTGTAAGTACTCCTGTGCCAGAAAGTAAAGCGCCAGAGGTTTATAAGACTACTGCTAGCGGATTGTTCAACGCTTATGAAGAGAATGAAGTTGCTATAGATGAAAAAATGAAAGGGAAGATTGTAGAAATATCAGGCACAGTACAATCTATTGATAAGGATTTTACCGACGCTATTATTGTTCAATTAAAAACTAGTAATGAGTTTCTTCCTGCAATGATGCATATTATCGATTCAGAGAAATCAACGGCGATCTCTTTAAAGAAAGGACAGAAGATTGTTGTTAGATGTGAAAGTGTAACGCGTATTATTGGTGCTCCAGCCGGTCGTAATTGTGTATTTGTAAATTAGAGCATTTTTATGGCGGTTAATTAGTGCCGCCATTTTATCCCTAACCGGTGCCTGAACACTATTATGACAGTAAAAAGCCCACCATCTTTGGTGGGCTTCGCTTTCCCTGATGCCATCATTATTGTTTGAATTTCAGCATCATGATGACATCAGATGTGGTTATTTTATAAACGTTTATACAGATCAATTTTCCGATATTGATCGGTTACGGCGATCAACGTATCGCGTTGGTGCCAATTTCCTATCCTGCTCAGAAAGGTTTATTCGCGATAACTGTTGGATACATGTGCATACGATCGTTTATAAACTGAATGTCTGTGAATCCGGCCTGCTCTAACTGCGACTGTGTTTGTTTGTGGGTACGAAATGCTGTCCATGTTGCGCCAATAATGCGCGAGAAAAGTACATACTGAAGTGCTAGCAATTTCGGGTCAGAGCTTGCCCATGGGGAATCTTGCGACAGCGTAGGGGGCGGTGTCATAAAGCTGGTTATCAGCGTGCCTCCTGGCTTCAATCCAGAGTAGAACACGCGGTAAAGCTCAGTGACTTTGTCATCATCTTGCTCATAAACATTGAGTCCATTGCTGGTAATCACATCGGCTTGTGCTGCTAGATCAATTGTCCAGGCATCAGCAAGAACCAATGATATCTGGTTTTCTAACCCTTGCTGACTGGCAAGTTTATACGCTTCTTCCAGCGCTTGTTTATCCAGATCGATCCCGATTAATTTCACATCTCGATGCCGCGTATAATCCAGCAGCAGTAAATCTGCCATGACGCCGCAGGGGACGGATACCATGATGGCGTCGGGGCGCAAGAGCTCTTGAAGCAGGCGCTGGAAAATACCGAATCGTTCACGTGTTGCCAAAACGCTGGGTAACTGTGTGTAGATGATTTCTTCGAGTGGATTAACATAGCGATCTGGCCGATGTGTTATCACATTATGTGTCCAGTACGCATTTAGCCCATGGTGTTTTAGTAAAAACTGACCTAACTCAAGATGGGAAAAAGCATCCAGAAGCGCCAACTGTTCTTCTACGGAAATCCCGAGGTGAACGCCTGACTCGAGAATTTTGTTTTTTACCGCCGCGACCCGTTCATCATGGCTTTCTTTTGATGAGGTATCGTGTGACAAGAGTCTTGGGCTACTATTCAGAGACGCGTTATGAGGCTTGTTTGAACCGGGCATATGAGCACTCCATAATATAATCGCTATCAGAAATAATGGGATTAACTCGAAGTGACCTATGAGCTTTCGTTATCCCAACATTAGATTTTTAATAACTTAATGTGATTATTCATGTTGGCAATAATAGGGGCGAGGTATGTCTGGCGTATTTCTGTGCGAGTACAAAAGTGAGTGGAATTGTTACCAGATGCGATGAATCCTAGCTTTCTGTCAGCTACGTTGCGTATTAGTATGGATCATCGTTATTCAGGAAGATGTTAAGGTAGATTCTGTTGCCAGTGGGTTCGCAGTGTCTCCGCTGCTTCTACGCCATCGCAGCTGGCGGGAAAGTTTTTCCCTGCTTTTCCCCATTCTTCCATGTTATCTGCACGACAAAAAGCCAATTGCCCTGCCTGATAACCGCGCAGGTAGGTGTCACGGTCAACCTGTGGATTACCAAACCATTCCTGCAAGGTGCCATCGTCTTTTACGACCATGCCAGAGGTCGCATCCTGGTAACCAGCTTCATACCAGAATCCTGACTCGCTTTTAGCCGGTAGAGACGGTGTGTTGCTTTGGCATGCTGTCATTGAAAGAATTACAGCCAAGACATAACTGTATTTCATCATCAAACCTTTAATATTTGCGGCCATTGGCCTGAATGAACATCGTTATCAGGCGATGCCCAGCTTTTCTTTCAGTAGCTTGAGGTAGCGGCGACTGACGGGGATATGTTTTCCCGTGTGTGTTAGCACTTCTGCTGCGCCGTTCTCCATTAGCTGGATTTCTTTCAGTTGCTCCGTGTTAACCATATATTGACGATGGCAACGGACAAAAGGCGTTTTCTCTTCCAGCGTTTTCAGTGAAAGTTGGGTGTAGCCAGACTGGCTGACTCCCACTACGTGCACGCCACTGAGTTCCGAACAAAGATACTCGACTTCCTCAATCTTGAGCAAAAAAATACGATTGTGTCCGTTGCAGGGAATATGGCGCAGCAAAGGTTCTGAAATTATCTGTACGTTTTTATTTACACTTGTGCCGCGGCGCAGACGATTTAGTGTTTTACTCAGCCGCTGTGCATCCAGTGGTTTTAGCAAATAGTCAAAAGCATGTTCTTCAAATGCTCTTACTGCGTATTCATCATAGGCTGTCACGAAGACGACGTAAGGCATATTTTCTGGATCCAGCATGGCAACCAGCTCTAACCCGCTGACCTTTGGCATCTGTATATCCAGAAAAATCACATCCGGCTGCAGCCTATGGATAGCGGGTATTGCCTCTAGCGCATTGCTGCACTGTGCAATGATGGTGATATCAGATTCATTTTCCAATAGCAGGCTGAGCTCTTCGCGTGCCAGCTGTTCGTCATCGATGATTATGGTTTTCAGCATCCTTCCCCCTTGTTAGCGTGATTCTACCATTATTCATGCTAGGGATTAGCATGGTTGCGTCGGGGAGTGATAGAGCATGCAGATATTGTTTTTCTGGCAATATTTAGGGTGGTGATTTTTTATTTACACCATGTGGATTGAAATCTTTACGGTTCGTGTTATGGTGTAAACATTACGCGTAGGTTGTAAAGACGATCGCGAACATACCGAACTCTTCAGGAATGGGATCATGCAAAAAGATTCACTTAATAATATTAATATCAGTGCAGAACAGGTTTTGATTACTCCCGATGAATTGAAAGCCAAGTTTCCGCTTAACGACGCGGAGCAACGCGACATTGCGCAAGCGAGAGCGACCATCGCAGATATTATTCATGGCCGTGATGACCGGCTGCTGATTGTCTGCGGGCCTTGTTCTATTCATGATACGGATGCTGCGTTGGAATACGCGCGCCGCCTGCAGTCGCTTGCTGCTGAATTGAACGATCGCCTCTACATTGTGATGCGCGTTTATTTTGAAAAGCCACGCACAACCGTGGGCTGGAAAGGGCTCATCAACGATCCGTTCATGGATGGTTCATTTGATGTGGAATCAGGGCTGCACATCGCTCGTGGGTTGCTGTTGGAACTGGTGAATATGGGGCTGCCGCTAGCGACAGAAGCGCTTGATCCGAACAGTCCGCAGTACCTGGGCGATCTATTTAGCTGGTCAGCTATCGGCGCACGTACGACTGAATCACAAACGCACCGCGAGATGGCTTCTGGCCTGTCGATGCCAGTCGGGTTCAAAAATGGTACTGATGGCAGTTTGGGAACAGCGATCAACGCGATGAGAGCTGCCGCGATGCCTCACCGCTTCGTCGGTATCAATCAAACTGGGCAAGTTTGTTTGCTGCAAACGCAGGGTAACGTTGATGGTCACGTGATTCTGCGCGGTGGTAAAGAACCAAACTACAGTGCGCAAGATGTCGCCGAATGTGAAAAACAGATGCAGGAAGCGGGACTGAGACCTGCGCTGATGATAGATTGTAGCCACGGCAATTCGAATAAAGACTACCGCCGTCAGCCACTTGTTGTTGAATCTGCAATTGAGCAAATCAAGGCGGGAAATCGTTCGATTATAGGATTGATGCTGGAAAGCCACCTTAACGAGGGGAGCCAGTCTTCAGAACAAGCGCGTTCAGATATGCGCTACGGTGTATCGGTCACGGATGCCTGTATCAGTTGGGAAAGTACAGAAACGTTGCTGCGTTCCGTTCATCAAGATCTGAGTGCCGCACGTGTGAAACATTCAGGAGAGTAACAAGATATGGTAGCTGAACTGACCGCATTACGTGATCAGATAGATGAAGTAGATAAGGAGCTTGTCGCGCTCTTATCACGTCGGTTGCGTTTGGTGGCGGAAGTGGGTGAAGTGAAAAGTCGCTATGGTTTACCCATTTATGCGCCCGATCGTGAAGCGGCCATGCTCAGCTCACGCCGTAAAGAGGCGGCGTCGATGGGAGTTCCGCCGGATCTTATTGAGGATATCCTGCGGCGCACCATGCGCGAATCCTATTCCAGCGAAAACGACAAAGGCTTTAAAACGCTGTGCCCACAATTGCGTCCGGTTGTCATCATTGGTGGCCGTGGTCAAATGGGGAATCTGTTTGAGAAAATGCTGACGCTGTCGGGATATCAGGTGAGGATCCTGGAGCAAGATGACTGGCCGCGTGCGGATGAGCTATTGTCTGATGCTGGCATGGTGATTGTCAGCGTGCCGATTCATGTTACCGAACAGGTTATTGCTCGTCTGCCTGCCTTGCCAGACGACTGTATTTTGGTTGATTTGGCCTCAGTGAAAAATGGTCCACTTCAGGCGATGCTGGCGGCGCATGATGGTCCGGTACTCGGTTTGCACCCGATGTTTGGGCCAGACAGCGGTAGCCTTGCCAAACAGGTTGTTGTTTATTGCGATGGCCGACAGCCGGAAGCTTATCAGTGGCTACTGGAACAGATTCAGGTATGGGGTGCGCGTCTGCATCGCATTAGCGCGGTCGAACACGATCAGAACATGATGTTTATTCAAGCGCTGCGTCACTTCGCGACATTTGCCTATGGCCTGCATTTAGCGGAAGAGAATGTGCAACTTGAACAGCTATTAGCGCTGTCATCACCAATCTATCGTCTGGAATTGATTATGGTTGGGCGACTGTTTGCGCAGGATCCACAGTTGTATGCCGACATTATTATGTCTTCAGAGGACAATTTGGCGTTGATTAAGCGTTACTACAAACGTTTTGGCGAAGCCATTGAGTTACTGGAGCAGGTAGATAAAGCGGAGTTTATCAGCAGCTTTAAGAAGGTTGAACACTGGTTCGGCGACTATGCCAAACGCTTTCAGGCTGAAAGCCGCGTGCTTTTACGTCAGGCAAATGATATTCGCCAGTAAGTACGTTTGAGTTTTAGATGGTGCTTGATATTGGAATTGTGCTTGAAAAGCCATCCCGGTGGGAAACCATGATGGCTTTTTCAATTATTCGTTCACATCGACTATTCGTTTACATCAACAGGTACGACGTTTTCACTGGGGTAACAGCCCAACACTTTCAACGAGCGGGTAATGGGGGTTAATCCTTTTAGCGCTTTCTGCATAGCATCGCCGCGTAAATTGGCCTGCACATCAAGATAGAACATTTCTTCCCACGGGTTACCGTTGATCGGTCTGGATTCCAGCTTGGTCATCACAATGCCGTTATCACGTAATACCAGCAGTGCCTCCACCAGTGCACCTGACTGTTGACCTGTTGCCATAATCAACGTGGTTTTTGCGGGTACTTGTTCAGTCACGTCAATCGGCTTACGAGCTAATACAATGAAGCGAGTGATGTTTTGCGATTGATTGGCCAGATCATGTTCCAGTACCTGTAACTGGTAAAGTTGGCCACCAGCTTCGCTGCCGAGTGCTGCTGCTGTTGGAGAATTGAGCGCAGCCACTTTTTCCATCGCCGCAGCTGTGCTCTCGCAATATTCAATTTTCCAGTGCGGAAAACGATTTATGAAATGGCTACACTGCTGGAATGGCTGAGGGTGGCTGTAAACCGTTTCGATCTGTGTCAATGACGTATCGGTAGCAACTAAGACGCAGTGGTTAATAGGGTTGGTTAATTCACCAACGATGGATAACCCCGTGTGTTGCAGCAGGTCGTAGACATCGTTAATCGAGCCGGAACTGGTATTTTCAATGGGTAAAACGGCATAGTCGGCTTGCCCTGTTTCCACCATGTTGAAAATATCCTGAAACTTCTGGCAACCGCACTCAATAAATTGCTCGAAATGTCGTGCGGCATATTGGCGGGCTGCGAGATGGGAATAAGACCCCTTCGGACCGAGAAAGGCGATGCGGGCAGAGTGTGACGTTGTTTGATTGAGGTGGTGCTGTAAGAGCGCCTGCTGCGTCAGTACTGAATCTTCAATGATGAGCTGAAATAAGCGGGTAACGTAATGACCATCAAGGTGGTGTTTTTTCCCTGCGGCTGTCAGCTTGTCCAGCAAATCACGCTCACGTTCTTTATCCCGGATTGGACGATGCGAATGTAATTTGCTACGGGCTACGTCCAACGCGAGTTCTCGTCTTTGTGCCAATAGTTCAATTAATTGCAGATCCAATGCGCTGATGCGCTCTCGCAGTACCAGTAATGGGTTGTCTGTCATGATGCTGTTACCTGTCTTATGTTCTTATATAAAAAAAGCCTCCTGGTCAGGAGGCTTTTTTGTTCGTCTTCGTATTCTTACTCTTACGACGAATCGCCTCCCAAATCAGGGGAAGGTGAAAAAGAATACGAAGAAGAACAGTTTATTGATCATGTTTACTCGGTTAGTCAGGAAAATATCCAGATTCTGAGCAGGTAAGGTAACTGTTGGCTTTTCATCCTGTCAATACAAAATCGCCGAGTGCACTTTTAAACTGTGTATCGCATTGGCTCTTTAGGACGCAGATAGCGGCGCTTAATATGCAAAAACGCGCCCAAGGGCGCGTTATATTGAGATGAAGAGAGTGGAGATTACTCTTCTTCTTGCGTCGGTTGTAGATTCGCTTCTTTAACACCCGCTACCGCGCGTCTGGCTTCACCTTTGTGTTGGAGTTTGTCCAACTGGCGTTCGAGCTTGGTAATCAACTCATTGATAGCGGCATACATATCGTCATGTTTAGCACTGGCAACCAGCGGGCCATTCGGCGTACTGATCGTGGCATCAGCCACAAAACCCTGAGGTTCTTTTGACAGAATGATATGCGGGTTAATCAGCTGGGTTTGCCACTTATCCAGCTTAGTAAGACGGTCTTCGACATGTTGACGAATTGCGGGGGTGATATCCATTTGCTTACTGGTAATATTAATAGTCATATAAACTTACCTCTCTGCCTATGTCCGTCTTGGATAATTTCAGCATACAGCGAGTTGTGGCAAAAAGCGTGATTTTGATCGCTTTTTTTCGTCACTTTTTGTCAAGAAAACGCGATTTGTGAAGCGCCATCGGGAATAGAAGGGAAGTACTTGAGGGGTCATCTGGCCTGTGCCATTATTGATAGGATGTATTGATGTTACCGCGCTGTTTTTGACTCCTGCTAACCCTATTTTTTCCTGCTTATCGATGTATAACGAACTGGTAGAAACATAAAAAAACGGCAACCGAAGCTGCCGTCTCATTATTGGCTGTCACTTATCGTTTATGCAGGATTAGCGGCAATCACTTTTGCGACTTTGTCTGCCTGTGCGGCCAACTGCAGTTCACGGTAAGCGCTTTCCATCAACGGCAGGGCATTTTTTGTTGCCTGAGTATCTGGGTAATCACGCAGCATTTGCTCAACGCGATTAACTACTGCCACATAAGCGCCACGTTTCGTGTAGTATTGCGCGACAGAAAGTTCATACTTGGCCAGACGCTCTTTGAGGTAAACCAAACGCTTGTTTGCGTCGGTGGCGTATTGGCTGTTCGGATACCCCTGAATGAGCTTACTGAAATCCCGGAATGCGGTGCGGGCATACTGCGGATCGCGATCGGAACGATCGACGCCGAAGAAGCCTTGTAACGCGCTATCATCCAGCGCCATGTCGGTCAGGCCGCGCATGTACAGGACATAATCCACGTTTGGATGGGTCGGGTTGAGTCGCAGGAAGCGGTCAATAGAAGCTTGGGCCAATGGCAGCTCCGCGGATTTGTAATAGGCGTAGATCAAATCCAACTGTACTTGCTGCGAATATGGACCAAAGGGATACCGGTTATCCAGTGCTTCCAACTGCGTGATGGCTGCTTTAAAGTTGCCGTCCTGCAGTTTTTGTTGAGCATTGGCATAGATTTCAGATGGCGGACTATCAGGAACCGCATCTTTGGAATTGCTGGAGCAACCAGCCAGCGCCAGGCTCAACGTGGCGGCAGCCACCAGATATTTCATACGCGTCATGACGTTTTGATTATCCTCAGAATGTTATTCCGGGAGGCTGTCCGTTTAGCTCCCGATTTAGACCAGCTACAATAGTACATTATTTTAAACGGCATCGCCGTCAAAACCCAACGTTAACGAAGAAGCTGCATAATATGGCACAACAAGTACAACTCACCGCAACGGTGGCCGAATCTCAACTCGGACAACGTTTAGATCAGGCTTTGGCCGAATTGTTCCCTGATTATTCACGATCCCGCATAAAAGAGTGGATTCTTGAGAATCGGGTACAGATTAACGGCAATGTCATCAATAAGCCAAAAGAGAAAGTACTTGGCGGCGAATCGGTAGCCATTGATGCATTGATTGAAGAAGAAGCACGCTGGGAAGCACAGGATATCAAGCTGGATATCGTGTATGAAGATGAGGACATTCTGGTCATCAATAAACCCAGAGGTCTAGTGGTTCACCCCGGTGCGGGTAATCCAGATGGCACGGTATTGAATGCCTTGTTACATCACTATCCTGAGATTGTTGATGTGCCTCGCGCAGGGATTGTGCACCGGCTTGATAAAGATACCACTGGGCTTATGGTGGTGGCGAAAACTGTACCAGCACAGACACGTTTAGTTGAAGCATTGCAAGCGCGCGAGATTACCCGTGAGTATGAGGCTGTTGCGATTGGTTCGATGACGGCTGGTGGCATGGTAGAGCAACCTATCGCCCGTCACGCAACCAAGCGTACTCACATGGCGGTGCACCCAATGGGCAAGCCCGCTGTGACTCACTATCGCATTATGGAGCATTTCCGTGCGCATACCCGTTTGCGGTTGCGTCTGGAAACGGGGCGCACCCATCAGATTCGTGTGCATATGTCGCATATTGATCATCCGTTGGTTGGCGATCAGTTATACGGTGGTCGTCCTCGTCCGCCAAAAGGTGCGTCGGATGATTTCATTAAAACGCTGCGTGGCTTCGATCGTCAGGCACTACACGCTACCATGTTACGTTTCTACCACCCTATTACCGGAATTCAAATGGAATGGCATGCGGCACTGCCGCAGGATATGGTCGATTTGATTGATGCGTTGAAAGCCGATACCGCGGCGTTTCAGGATCAACTCGACTGGTAATGCATTCAATACGATAAGTGCTGACTATAGAGGTGACGGACTATGCTGATATACCCCGACTGGCCTTTGCCAGAAAGTGTGAAATCTTGCAGCACGACGCGTATTGGCGGGCGTAGTTTGGCACCTTATGGCTCGCTGAATGTTGGGAATCATGTGGGTGATGAGTCCGAACTAGTCAGCGCAAATCGGCAAACGCTGGTGGAGATGGCTGGTCTTCCTGCTATGCCACATTGGTTGGAACAGGTTCACGGTACTGATGTGATTCGTATTGGCGAGGCGTTGCCATCGTCCGTTTGCGGTGATGCTGCCTATACCGATAAGAAAGGTCAGGTTTGTGCGGTGATGACGGCCGACTGTTTGCCTGTGCTTTTTTGTGCAATCAACGGCAATGAAGTCGCTGCCGCACATGCTGGTTGGCGAGGATTACACGCGGGTGTGCTGGAAGAGACAGTAGCCTGTTTTCGAGCGAAGCCCGCGCAAATTATGGCATGGTTTGGACCCGCTATCGGGCCTGATGCTTTTGAAGTCGGTCCTGAAGTTAGGGATGCGTTTATTCAGCATAACGCGTCGGCGGCCTCTGCATTTAGGCCTGAAGGAAACAAATTTTTTGCCGATATATACCAGCTAGCGAGTCTGCGTTTACGCGCTGCAGGGATAACGCAAATTTTTGGTGGGAATTCCTGTACTGTGAGCGAACCTCACAAATTCTTCTCTTATCGGCGTGATGGCGTGACGGGCCGTATGGCAAGTTTAATCTGGCTGATATAACCTATTGAATTAAGGCGATCCAAGATAAGTAACATTTAAATCCCGTCACGACTGGCAAAATAACCTTGAAATTTTTGAGGGATGACCTCATTTAATCTCCAGTAGCAATTTTGACCAGTGTACGGGAGGTGTTATGCGTCTGGATCGTCTTACCAACAAATTCCAACTTGCTCTTGCTGATGCCCAGTCTCTTGCCCTTGGGCGCGATCACCAGTTTATTGAACCACTTCATTTGATGAGCGCTTTGCTTCATCAGGACGGAGGAACTGTTGGTCCACTTCTGACTGTCGCAGGAGCCAATCTTAATCACCTGAAAGCTGAAATCGACCAGGCAATCACGCGTTTGCCTCAGGTTGAAGGCACTGATGGTGATGTCCAGCCTTCGAACGAGTTAGTTCGCGCATTGAATATGTGCGACAAACTTGCGCAAAAGCGTGGTGATACCTTTATTTCCTCAGAACTTTTCGTGCTTGCTGCTTTGGAGTCTCGCGGCACGCTGGGGGATATATTGAAAAAGGCGAGTGTCACGCAGCAAGGTGTAACGAACGCGATTGATCAAGTGAGAGGAGGAGAGCAAGTGAACGATCAAGGGGCTGAAGATCAGCGCCAGGCATTAAAAAAATTCACTATTGATCTCACTGAACGTGCAGAACAAGGCAAGCTCGACCCGGTTATCGGGCGTGATGAAGAGATTCGTCGCACTATTCAGGTCTTACAGCGTAGGACCAAAAATAATCCGGTATTAATTGGTGAACCCGGTGTGGGTAAAACGGCGATAGTTGAAGGGTTAGCCCAACGTATCGTTAATGGAGAAGTGCCTGAAGGCCTGAAAAACAAGCGCGTGCTTTCTCTAGATATGGGCGCGCTGGTGGCTGGTGCGAAATATCGTGGTGAGTTTGAAGAACGTCTGAAAGGTGTGCTCAACGATCTGTCTAAACAGGAAGGTAATGTCATTCTGTTTATTGATGAACTGCATACGATGGTGGGGGCGGGTAAAGCTGATGGCGCGATGGATGCCGGCAATATGCTAAAACCCGCGCTGGCTCGAGGTGAGCTGCATTGTGTTGGGGCGACGACGCTGGATGAATATCGTCAATATATTGAAAAGGACGCCGCGCTTGAGCGTCGTTTCCAGAAAGTGTTTGTCGCGGAACCTACCGTTGAAGACACCATTGCGATTTTGCGTGGATTGAAAGAGCGTTATGAATTGCACCATCATGTGCAAATTACTGACCCAGCGATTGTTGCAGCGGCAATGTTGTCCCATCGCTATATTTCGGATCGTAAGTTACCGGATAAAGCCATTGACCTGATTGATGAGGCGGCATCCAGTATTCGTATTCAGATTGATTCAAAACCAGAGCCTCTCGATCGGCTTGAGCGACGAATCATCCAGTTAAAGCTGGAACAACAGGCTCTGAAGAAAGAATCTGATGAGGCCAGTCAAAAGCGGCTTGAGTTGCTAAGTACGGAACTTGACCAAAAAGAGCGTGAATATTCCCAACAAGACGAAGAGTGGAAAGCGGAAAAAGCGTCACTCACCGGAACGCAGAATATTAAGGCTTCTTTAGAGCAGGCCAAAATTGCGTTGGAACAGGCTCGACGTCAGGGAGACCTGGGGAGAATGTCTGAGCTGCAATACGGCAAAATCCCCGAGCTAGAGAAGCAGTTGGCAGCCGCAACGCAGCAGGAAGGAAAAACGGTGCATTTGCTGCGTAATCGAGTCACAGATGTTGAAATCGCCGATGTGCTGGCACGCTGGACTGGAATTCCTGTTTCTCGCATGTTGGAAAGTGAGAAAGAAAAATTATTGCGAATGGAAGATGAGCTGCATCAGCGAGTGATCGGGCAGAACGAAGCCGTTGAGGCGGTAGCGAATTCTATTCGTCGTAGCCGAGCAGGGTTATCCGATCCTAATCGTCCAATCGGTTCATTCCTGTTCCTCGGGCCAACAGGTGTGGGGAAAACTGAACTCTGCAAAACGCTGGCAACTTTTCTCTTCGACAGTGACGATGCGATGGTGCGTATCGATATGTCTGAGTTTATGGAGAAACACTCGGTTTCACGTTTGGTCGGTGCGCCTCCTGGATATGTCGGTTATGAAGAAGGGGGCTATTTGACGGAAGCCGTACGCCGTCGTCCCTATTCGGTCATTTTGCTGGATGAGATCGAAAAGGCACACCCTGATGTGTTCAATATCTTGCTTCAGGTATTGGATGACGGCCGCCTTACTGATGGACAGGGGAGAACGGTCGACTTCCGCAATACTGTCGTCATCATGACGTCAAACTTGGGATCTGACCTTATTCAGGAACGTTTTGGTGAGCGCAGCTATACCGAAATGAGAGATATGGTTCTTGAAGTTGTTAGCCACAGCTTCCGTCCTGAGTTTATTAACCGTATTGATGAAGTCGTCGTATTCCATCCACTAGGAAGGGCACATATTACTTCGATCGCACAAATTCAGCTCCAGAGACTGTACAAACGTCTTGAAGAGCGTGGATATAGCGTCACAATCGCGGATGCTACTTTAGATATGCTCGGAGAGGTCGGGTTTGATCCTGTCTATGGTGCGCGTCCGCTTAAAAGAGCGATACAGCAACTGATAGAGAACCCACTCGCCCAGCAGATACTGGGGGGGAAACTGATACCCGGTAAACCGATCACATTAGATGTTGAAGGTGAACTGATAGTCGCACGGCAAGAATAATGTGAAGCGGTAAGTCATCAACGGGGGGCATTCGCTAATGAATGTCTCCCGTTTTTACGTCTTAAGCTCATATTGTATTCATGTTTTGTATGGGTAATGTGCTAAATGATGTTTTTTGGTTTGTTTTTGAACGCTTGGGAATTATTTTGCATTTAGCGCTTGTCAGCCGCCGAGAAGTCCCTATAATGCGCATCCACTGACACGGCAACAGCGACACGCGGTTGTGGTGACAGGAAAAAGATTTAATGAAGGCGGTCAGTAATGACTTGACTTTAAAGCGGATTAGCATAGTATATGCAGCCCGCGCCACCGAAGAAGTGGCACTGCTCTTTAACAATATAATCAGACAATCTGTGTGGGCACTCACAAGACCGTATCTTAACGATATAAAAAGTCTTGAAGAGTGAACAACAGTGAAATTCATTACGAATAAACAGTTTTAATTCTTTGAGCATCGCTGACGAGTTCAGCAAATCAAACAAATCTTAAATTGAAGAGTTTGATCATGGCTCAGATTGAACGCTGGCGGCAGGCCTAACACATGCAAGTCGAGCGGTAGCACAGAAGAGCTTGCTCTTCGGGTGACGAGCGGCGGACGGGTGAGTAATGTCTGGGAAACTGCCTGATGGAGGGGGATAACTACTGGAAACGGTAGCTAATACCGCATAACGTCTTCGGACCAAAGAGGGGGACCTTCGGGCCTCTTGCCATCAGATGTGCCCAGATGGGATTAGCTAGTAGGCGGGGTAATGGCCCACCTAGGCGACGATCCCTAGCTGGTCTGAGAGGATGACCAGCCACACTGGAACTGAGACACGGTCCAGACTCCTACGGGAGGCAGCAGTGGGGAATATTGCACAATGGGCGCAAGCCTGATGCAGCCATGCCGCGTGTGTGAAGAAGGCCTTCGGGTTGTAAAGCACTTTCAGCGGGGAGGAAGGCAGTAAGGTTAATAACCTTGCTGATTGACGTTACCCGCAGAAGAAGCACCGGCTAACTCCGTGCCAGCAGCCGCGGTAATACGGAGGGTGCAAGCGTTAATCGGAATGACTGGGCGTAAAGCGCACGCAGGCGGTCTGTTAAGTTGGATGTGAAATCCCCGGGCTTAACCTGGGAACTGCATTCAAAACTGACAGGCTAGAGTCTTGTAGAGGGGGGTAGAATTCCAGGTGTAGCGGTGAAATGCGTAGAGATCTGGAGGAATACCGGTGGCGAAGGCGGCCCCCTGGACAAAGACTGACGCTCAGGTGCGAAAGCGTGGGGAGCAAACAGGATTAGATACCCTGGTAGTCCACGCTGTAAACGATGTCGACTTGGAGGTTGTGCCCTTGAGGCGTGGCTTCCGGAGCTAACGCGTTAAGTCGACCGCCTGGGGAGTACGGCCGCAAGGTTAAAACTCAAATGAATTGACGGGGGCCCGCACAAGCGGTGGAGCATGTGGTTTAATTCGATGCAACGCGAAGAACCTTACCTACTCTTGACATCCAGAGAATTTGCTAGAGATAGCTTAGTGCCTTCGGGAACTCTGAGACAGGTGCTGCATGGCTGTCGTCAGCTCGTGTTGTGAAATGTTGGGTTAAGTCCCGCAACGAGCGCAACCCTTATCCTTTGTTGCCAGCGCGTAATGGCGGGAACTCAAAGGAGACTGCCGGTGATAAACCGGAGGAAGGTGGGGATGACGTCAAGTCATCATGGCCCTTACGAGTAGGGCTACACACGTGCTACAATGGCGTATACAAAGAGAAGCGACCTCGCGAGAGCAAGCGGACCTCATAAAGTACGTCGTAGTCCGGATTGGAGTCTGCAACTCGACTCCATGAAGTCGGAATCGCTAGTAATCGTAGATCAGAATGCTACGGTGAATACGTTCCCGGGCCTTGTACACACCGCCCGTCACACCATGGGAGTGGGTTGCAAAAGAAGTAGGTAGCTTAACCTTCGGGAGGGCGCTTACCACTTTGTGATTCATGACTGGGGTGAAGTCGTAACAAGGTAACCGTAGGGGAACCTGCGGTTGGATCACCTCCTTACCAAAAAAAGATGTGTGTTACGTGAAGTGCTCACACAGATTGTCTGATGAAAATACTGAGCAAGCGCACCTGTTGATGTCATGAGTGTAGACTCATGCTGACGCGATAGTGCCGGATTTTTAATTCGGTACGGATTTTTCGTGTCCCCATCGTCTAGAGGCCTAGGACACTGCCCTTTCACGGCTGTAACAGGGGTTCGAATCCCCTTGGGGACGCCAATCCGATAATGAGTGAAAGACATTATCACCAAATATCTTAAAGATGATTCTTTGGAGTCATGTTTACGATATTGCTCTTTAACAATCTGGAACAAGCTGAAAATTGAAACATGACAGCTGAACATACAGGACTGCCTTCGGGTAGGTCGTGATGAGTCAGTCTGTCAATGAGTCTCTCAAATAATCGCAGCGCGATGATGAATCGAAAGAAACATCTTCGGGTTGTGAGGTTAAGCGACTAAGCGTACACGGTGGATGCCTAGGCAGTCAGAGGCGATGAAGGGCGTGCTAATCTGCGATAAGCGTCGGTAAGCTGATATGAAGCGTTATACCCGACGATACCCGAATGGGGAAACCCAATGTGTTTCGACACATTATCATGACATGAATACATAGTGTCATGAGGCGAACCGGGGGAACTGAAACATCTCAGTACCCCGAGGAAAAGAAATCAACCGAGATTCCCCTAGTAGCGGCGAGCGAACGGGGAGGAGCCCAGAACCTGAATCAGTTTGTGTGTTAGTGGAAGCGTCTGGAAAGTCGCACAGTAAAGGGTGATAGTCCCGTACACAAAAATGCACAAGTTGTGAGTTCGATGAGTAGGGCGGGACACGTGACATCCTGTCTGAATATGGGGGGACCATCCTCCAAGGCTAAATACTCCTGACTGACCGATAGTGAACCAGTACCGTGAGGGAAAGGCGAAAAGAACCCCGGCGAGGGGAGTGAAATAGAACCTGAAACCGTGTACGTACAAGCAGTGGGAGCCTACTAGTTGGGTGACTGCGTACCTTTTGTATAATGGGTCAGCGACTTATATTCTGTAGCAAGGTTAACCGTATAGGGGAGCCGCAGGGAAACCGAGTCTTAACTGGGCGTTAAGTTGCAGGGTATAGACCCGAAACCCGGTGATCTAGCCATGGGCAGGTTGAAGGTTGGGTAACACTAACTGGAGGACCGAACCGACTAATGTTGAAAAATTAGCGGATGACTTGTGGCTGGGGGTGAAAGGCCAATCAAACCGGGAGATAGCTGGTTCTCCCCGAAAGCTATTTAGGTAGCGCCTCGTGAACTCATCTTCGGGGGTAGAGCACTGTTTCGGCTAGGGGGTCATCCCGACTTACCAACCCGATGCAAACTACGAATACCGAAGAATGTTATCACGGGAGACACACGGCGGGTGCTAACGTTCGTCGTGAAGAGGGAAACAACCCAGACCGCCAGCTAAGGTCCCAAAGTCATGGTTAAGTGGGAAACGATGTGGGAAGGCACAGACAGCCAGGATGTTGGCTTAGAAGCAGCCATCATTTAAAGAAAGCGTAATAGCTCACTGGTCGAGTCGGCCTGCGCGGAAGATGTAACGGGGCTAAACCATGCACCGAAGCTGCGGCAGCGACACTTAGGTGTTGTTGGGTAGGGGAGCGTTCTGTAAGCCGTTGAAGGTGGCCTGTGAGGGTTGCTGGAGGTATCAGAAGTGCGAATGCTGACATAAGTAACGATAATGCGGGTGAAAAACCCGCACGCCGGAAGACCAAGGGTTCCTGTCCAACGTTAATCGGGGCAGGGTGAGTCGACCCCTAAGGCGAGGCTGAAAAGCGTAGTCGATGGGAAACAGGTTAATATTCCTGTACTCGGTGTTACTGCGAAGGGGGGACGGAGAAAGCTAGGTTATCCGGGCGACGGTTGTCCCGGTTTAAGCGTGAAGGTGGATGACTTAGGTAAATCCGGGTCATTGTTAACACTGAGGCGTGATGACGAGTCACTACGGTGATGAAGTAACCGATGCTACGCTTCCAGGAAAAGCCTCTAAGCTCCAGGTAACATCAAATCGTACCCCAAACCGACACAGGTGGTCAGGTAGAGAATACTCAGGCGCTTGAGAGAACTCGGGTGAAGGAACTAGGCAAAATGGTGCCGTAACTTCGGGAGAAGGCACGCTCCTGTCGGTGAAGTCCCTTGCGGATGGAGCTGGCGGGAGTCGCAGATACCAGCTGGCTGCAACTGTTTAATAAAAACACAGCACTGTGCAAACACGAAAGTGGACGTATACGGTGTGACGCCTGCCCGGTGCCGGAAGGTTAATTGATGGGGTCAGCCGCAAGGCGAAGCTCTTGATCGAAGCCCCGGTAAACGGCGGCCGTAACTATAACGGTCCTAAGGTAGCGAAATTCCTTGTCGGGTAAGTTCCGACCTGCACGAATGGCGTAATGATGGCCAGGCTGTCTCCACCCGAGACTCAGTGAAATTGAACTCGCTGTGAAGATGCAGTGTACCCGCGGCAAGACGGAAAGACCCCGTGAACCTTTACTATAGCTTGACACTGAACCTTGAGCCTTGATGTGTAGGATAGGTGGGAGGCTTTGAAGCGAGGACGCCAGTTCTTGTGGAGCCAACCTTGAAATACCACCCTTTAATGTTTGATGTTCTAACGTAGACCCGTAATCCGGGTTGCGGACAGTGTCTGGTGGGTAGTTTGACTGGGGCGGTCTCCTCCCAAAGAGTAACGGAGGAGCACGAAGGTTAGCTAATCCTGGTCGGACATCAGGAGGTTAGTGCAAAGGCATAAGCTAGCTTGACTGCGAGAGTGACAGCTCGAGCAGGTGCGAAAGCAGGTCTTAGTGATCCGGTGGTTCTGAATGGAAGGGCCATCGCTCAACGGATAAAAGGTACTCCGGGGATAACAGGCTGATACCGCCCAAGAGTTCATATCGACGGCGGTGTTTGGCACCTCGATGTCGGCTCATCACATCCTGGGGCTGAAGTAGGTCCCAAGGGTATGGCTGTTCGCCATTTAAAGTGGTACGCGAGCTGGGTTTAGAACGTCGTGAGACAGTTCGGTCCCTATCTGCCGTGGGCGTTGGAAGATTGAGAGGGGTTGCTCCTAGTACGAGAGGACCGGAGTGAACGCACCACTGGTGTACGGGTTGTGATGCCAATTGCATTGCCCGGTAGCTAAGTGCGGAAGAGATAACCGCTGAAAGCATCTAAGCGGGAAACTTGCCTCGAGATGAGTCTTCCCTGGGCACTAGATGCCCCTGAAGGGCCGTTGAAGACGACGACGTAGATAGGCTGGGTGTGTAAGCGTAGCGATACGTTGAGCTAACCAGTACTAATGACCCGAGAGGCTTAACCTTACAACACCGAAGATGTTTTGGTGTGATGAAAGACTCATATAAAACGAAATTCAGCTTGTTCAAAGATTGGTTCTGATGGTTGTGCGAGCGCGTAAGCAGTGCATAACGGTTGGGATGAAACAGAATTTGCCTGGCGGCGATAGCGCGGTGGTCCCACCTGACCCCATGCCGAACTCAGAAGTGAAACGCCGTAGCGCCGATGGTAGTGTGGGGTCTCCCCATGTGAGAGTAGGGAACTGCCAGGCATCAAATTAAGCAGTAAGCCGGAGAAATCTGGTGGTTGTAGAGAAATTCGGTGGAGCGGTAGTTCAGTTGGTTAGAATACCTGCCTGTCACGCAGGGGGTCGCGGGTTCGAGCCCCGTCCGTTCCGCCACTTATTTGCAAAAAGCCCTAAGCGTTAGCTTAGGGCTTTTTGCATATGTATAGATTAGAATTTTTTAGATACTTTCCTATTTTTCCTTCTCTTTACGTTTTTTTGCTAACCATTTTACCTTTTCCTTTCCTGTCGATGGGCGTGCATAGCCACTCTGCGATAAAATTCTTATAACAGAAGGAGACTCTTTTTTGATAGGGTATTGGTGTATTGAAACTAATTGTGGATGAGGCGTGCGGAAAAGAACTTATGCAATGAGATATGTTGCTGGCCAGCCAGCTGTACGTATCTTTCCTCCTGGGGAAATTAATTACCCCGAACAAGCTCTACCGACAGGCTCATTGCTGCTGGAGGGCGATGTCTTACGCGTAATGGTGTGGAACATTTTCAAGCAGCAAAGGTTGAATTGGCTTTCCGTATTGCAGAATTTCGGTAAAGGCACCCAATTAGTCCTGTTGCAGGAAGCGCAAAGTACGCCAGAACTCATCCGTTTTGCAACCACTAACTACCTCTCAGCCGATCAAGTACCTGCGATTATCCTTCCACAACACCCATCAGGTGTGATGACGCTATCAGCTGCCCAGCCGATATATTGCTGTCCTTTACGTGAAAGGGAACCTTTGCTGCGTTTGGCTAAGTCCTCTCTGGTAACGGTTTATGCGCTTCAGAATGGCCAGAGGCTGATGGTTATCAACATCCATGCGGTTAACTTTAGCTTTGGTGTTGAGGTTTATACCAAGCAGTTGGCTGCAATTGGAGAGCAACTCGTGCATCATCAAGGGCCGGCTATTATGGCTGGAGATTTTAATGCATGGAGCCAACAACGGATCAATGCACTGAATCGATTTGCGACAAGGATGGGGCTGCAGGAAGTGAATTTCGTCGATGATCAGCGACGTAAAGCGTTTGGTCGACCGTTAGATTTCATTTTTTACCGTGAGATGGCCGTTAACCAGTCTTCTGTATTGGTAACCCAGGCCTCAGATCATAATCCACTGCTCGTCGAATTTAGCCTGATTTAATTGCCATAAAAAAACAGCCCTCTACAAACTGTAGGAGGGCTGTTTTTTGTAGCTGATTCTGATAATACCTTAAGAATCAGGTTTTATATTGCTGCTAACATATAGCGTCAGACGATCGCCTGGCTGGATGTTGGCATTCTTGTTGATAACCGTATTCCAGCGCATCACATCAGCGATATTTACGCCATGGCGTTTAGCAATGCTTGCAAGCGAATCACCCTTTCGTACTTGGTAGGTGATAGAGCCACTATTGCCTGAAACTTTAGCAACTTGCAGCGTCTGACCAACCTTAAGCGCTCCAGCGCTACGCAGATTGTTCCAGCTTTGTAAATCTTTCGTGCTGACATTAAGCCGTGCTGCAATAGCCGATAAGGTATCACCTGAACGTACCTTATACTGCTGTGACGCTGGTGTTGACTGTGTTTGCGCTAAACGTGTTGGTTGAACCGCTGCGATGTCGCCATCAGCTAGTGAGTCTTTCAACTGCTCAACATGAGCTTTAGGAACCATAATGTAATGTGGCCCATTTGGCGCGGTAACATTACGTTTATAGCCCGAGTTATAGCTCTTCAGTTTGTTCAACGACAGGCCAGCCATCTCAGCTGCTTGTGTCAACTCTATCTGCTGCCCCAATTCCACCTTGGCTAATGCCCGGCTTTCATTGGGCTGTGGCAGATTCACGCCGTATTTTTTGCTGTTTTTAAGAATGTCGCTTAAGGCCAGCATTTTAGGAACATAAATTGACGTTTCACGTGGTAACGCCAATGCCCAGAAGCTGGTCGGTTTTCCTTTTGCTTTATTCGATTTCATCGCTTGCATGACACGTCCTTCACCACTGTTGTATGCAGCAACTGTCAATAACCAGTCACCATCAAACATCGTGTTGAGGCGTTGCATCATATCCAGCGCAGCCGTCGTAGACGCAATCACGTCGCGACGCCCGTCGTACCATTGGTTCTGTTTCAAACCATAATTACGTCCTGTGCCAGGGATAATCTGCCATAGCCCAGCGGCATTGGCGGATGATGTGGCACTTGGATCAAAAGCGCTCTCCACTATGGGTAGCAGTACCAGTTCCATCGGCATCTTACGTTGCTTAATCTGCTCGACTATCCAGTACATGTACGGCTCTGCCCGTAATGTTACATCGTGGAGATAGCTCTTATTTTTCAAATAACGCATTTTTTGCTCGCGGATCCGGGCGTTATCCGGAACCTCCATCTTCAGCTCGTCGCCAATGAAGTTCCACAGATCTCGTTGCACGAGACTATCGTCATCTAGCCATCGCGCGGAGGCCTCTCGACCATCTGTGTACTTTCCTGCTTCACTTTGACTTGCCGAAGACAAACTCTGTGCATGCTGTTTAGGTTGCGAGGTGTCATGGGGTGAGACCTGACAACCTGCCAGCAAGACTGAGGCGATAATCATCGCTTTAGCCTTCATATGTTGGTCAATAGTTGCTTAAAAGACGAGCAAGGATACTTTGATTAGAGGAATAGCACAACCTAAACCTTCAAAAGCAGTCTTTCTTGCTGCGTAGCATCTCAAAAGCTTGCCAATTCTCTATATTTTCAGGTTCATTTGATAATTTTCTTTTTAAATCAATATCATGGCAGCGGAGAAATAGATTGATTCTTCTCTCCAGACCTAGTGTTGTTGGTAAACTAGACTGCGATTTTTCTCGTATCTGACTGATTTTATGAAGATAAGATTCAATATCTGGATCTTCAGGCCATATAGCATTAGAAAATTTTAAGTTTGATAGCGTGTACTCATGAGCGCAGCACACCACGGTATCGTCAGGAAGTTCTGCTATTTTTTGAATGGATTCATGCATTTGCTTCGGTGTGCCTTCAAAGATACGACCACATCCTGCTGAAAATAGCGTATCGCCACAGAACAAAAATGGCGCATTATAGTAGGCAATATGACCAGAAGTGTGTCCTGGAACCTCAATTACAGAAAATTCCGAATTTAACAAAGAGACGGTATTTCCTTCCTCAACCAGGTAGGTTGCGCCGCATTTCGCAGTTTCTTTTGGGCCAAAAACGGGCAGGTTAGGGTAATGATTGAGTATCTCACTGACGCCTCCCACGTGGTCGTTATGGTGGTGAGTGAGCAAAATTGCTTCGGGCAAAAGTGAGTTTTGAGCGAGCGCATTAAGCACTGGACTTGCCTCACCTGGATCGACGATCACACAGCGGTTTGCTTTATTGCTCAATAACCAAATGTAGTTATCCTGAAGTGCGGGGATACTGATAAGATTCATTCATCACCTCTTTTTGCTAGTAGCCTGGGGACGACAACAGAAGATGAAATCGGCACAAATCCCTCAGACCATTGTTGCACCTGATTCATGGGATGATATCACCTGCGGGCAATTTTATCGTGAGTCGCTTGAACAGGCCTTGTTGCCATGGTGGCCAAAACTCTTTGGTTTTCATCTAATCAAGATCGGGGCATTGAGTGCGGAAATCCAAGTAACAGAGTGCGCAATTGCGCATCAGGTCAATGTTGCTCCACACGGTGATAACCTTCACGTTATGGCTGATGCCTATCAATTACCCTTCTCTGAAAAGTCTATTGATGCCTGTTTGCTCGCCCAAACGCTCTCTTATTCATCGGACCCGCATCGCATTCTGCGGGAGGTTGATCGTGTTTTGGTGGATGATGGTTGGCTAATACTCAGCACGTTTAACCCGATCAGTCTGGTTGGTCTTGGCAAACTGATCCCTCGGCTTAATAAAAAGCATCCCTATTGCAGCCGCATGTTCACTCGAATGCGTATCACGGACTGGCTGGGACTATTGAACTACGAAGTTATTCATCAGACTCATTTTCACGTTACGCCATGGCGAAAGAATAAAGGGAAGTTGAATAAACATATTCCGATGCTGGGATGCCTGATGCTGATTATTGCCCGAAAGCGAACCATTCCACTGACGTTCACGCCGATGAGAGCGCGGTTGCGAAAAGCATCTGTGCGCCGCACGGTGGGCGCAACAAAGATATATCGGAGATGAGGTGGACGGCTAAGGTGATTTACTCAGCCTGATAACCGGTGTCATCAAGCGTTGGCGCACTGGCGGCAGCGCGAGCGAGTTCATCGCAGCGCTCGTTTTCTGGGTGACCCGCGTGCCCTTTTACCCATTCCCAGCGCACGGAATGGCGCTGAATCGCGCTATCCAGTCTTTTCCAGAGATCGACATTTTTGACAGGTTTTTTGTCGGCTGTTTTCCAACCACGTTTTTTCCAGTTATGAATCCAACTGGTGATTCCCTGACGAACATATTGACTGTCTGTGCTGAGTACGACGTCACAGTCGGTAGTCAGTGTTTCAAGCGCTGCAATTGCGGCCATCAACTCCATCCTGTTATTCGTCGTAAGACGATAACCAGCACTCAATGCTTTTTCGTGCTGCTTGTAGCGCAGCAGGGCACCATAACCGCCGGGGCCGGGATTACCGAGGCAAGATCCGTCGGTGAAAATTTCTACCTGTTTGCGCATCTCTGGTAGACTCTCCCTCATGGTAAAAACGGCAAGTCTGACATAAACGAAAACGATGAGCACTGAAATTACGCGACAAATCGTCCTGGATACAGAAACCACCGGTATGAATAAGCTGGGGGTTCACTACGAAGGGCATAAAATTATCGAGATCGGTGCGGTCGAAGTGATTAACCGCCGCCTGACTGGCCGTCATTTTCACGTCTACATCAAACCCGATCGTTTAGTGGATCCAGAAGCCTATAACATACATGGTATCAGCGATGAGTTTCTTGCTGATAAACCGACGTATGCTGATATTGCAGATGATTTTCTCGATTTTATCCGTGGCGCGGAATTGGTCATTCATAACGCGACGTTTGATATCGGCTTTATGGATTACGAATCTCGGTTGCTGAATCGGGATATTCCCAAGACAGAGACATTCTGTAAGATCACCGATAGCCTGTTTATGGCGCGGAAGATCTTTCCCGGTAAGCGTAACAGCTTGGATGCGCTCTGCGATCGCTATTTGATAGACAACAGCAAGCGTACGTTGCACGGCGCATTGCTCGATGCCGAAATTCTGGCAGAAGTTTATCTGGCGATGACCGGTGGTCAAACTTCTCTGACTTTTTCGATGGAAGGTGAAGCGCAGCGGCAGAATGAGAATAATGAAACTATCCAGAGGATTGTCCGCCCTCAATCGGCGTTAAAGGTGCTTTACGCTGATGAAACAGAGCTGCTCGCGCATGAACAACGTCTGGATTTGGTTGCTAAAAAAGGCGGTAGTTGCCTGTGGCGGACAGAATAACGTCGCTGAAGTGTTGCCCTTTGCGTAGCAAAACGGATTGTTTGATGATGCCTTGGGTGAGAAAATAGTCAGTAAGATGAAATTATAAACAAATAGAAACGGTTAGTTATAAAAAGCATTGACGTAATAGTGCCATCATCTTAGTATTCATCCCGCTCAGTGAGCACGAGTGGAGCGGTAGTTCAGTTGGTTAGAATACCTGCCTGTCACGCAGGGGGTCGCGGGTTCGAGCCCCGTCCGTTCCGCCACTTATTGGAGACCCTGAATCAGCAATGATTCAGGGTTTTTTCATTTATAGCCCTTATAAAAAAGAGCTGTAGAAAATAGCTTGTAGAAAAATGGCCACCGCAGAACGCGGTGGCCATTTTTTTAGAAATCCCAATCTTCGTCTTCGGTGTTGACGGCTTTACCGATCACATAAGACGAACCGGAGCCAGAAAAGAAGTCGTGGTTCTCATCGGCATTTGGCGATAGCGCCGAGAGAATCGCAGGATTCACATCCGTCATGCTGGCGGGAAACAACGCTTCATAGCCCAGATTCATCAGTGCTTTGTTGGCGTTGTAGTGAAGGAATTTCTTCACATCTTCCGTCCAACCCACGCCGTCATAGAGTTCCTGTGTATACAGCACCTCGTTATCGTACAAATCCTGTAGCAGGTCGTAAGCGAAGTTTTTTACCTGCTGCTGGCGAGCGGGATCGGCCTTCGCTAGTGCTCTCTGGAATTTGTAGCCAATATAGTAGCCGTGTACGGCTTCGTCACGAATGATAAGCCGGATTAAATCCGCCGTGTTGGTCAGCTTGGCGCGGCTTGACCAGTACATCGGCAGGTAAAATCCAGAGTAGAACAGGAATGACTCCAGAAACACGCTGGCGACTTTTTTCATCAGCGGATCGTCACTACGGTAGTGCGACAGAATAATGTCGGATTTTTTCTGTAGTGCCGGATTCTCTTCGCTCCAGCGATAAGCATCATCCACTTCGCTGGTCAGGCACAGCGTTGAGAAAATGGAGCTGTAAGAGCGAGCGTGCACGGCTTCCATAAAGCTAATGTTAGACAGCACGGCTTCTTCGTGCGGCGTCACCGCATCGGGCATTAACGTTGGTGCGCCTAGCGTATTTTGGATGGTATCCAGTAGCGTCAGGCCGGTGAACACACGAATCGTCAACTGACGTTCGCGGGTATTTAGCGTGCTCCACGACGGGATATCGTTAGAGAGCGGCACCTTTTCTGGTAACCAGAAATTAGACGTTAGCCGGTTCCAGACTTCCAAATCCTTGTCGTCTTCAATTTTGTTCCAGTTAATCGCCTGGACGCGAGTGAGTGCGGTCATGTTTCGATTTCCTTCCGCGATGGCTTATAGCGCACAGGACACACAGCCCTGAACTTCGGTGCCTTCCAGCGCCATTTGCCGTATGCGAATGTAATAAATAGTTTTAATGCCCTTGGTCCAGGCATAGATCTGCGCTTTATTGATGTCACGCGTGGTGGCGGTATCGCGGAAAAATAGCGTCAGCGACAGCCCCTGATCGACGTGCTGCGTTGCGGCGGCGTAGGTGTCGATGATCTTCTGCGGCCCGATTTCATAGGCGTCCTGGTAATACTCCAGGTTGTCGTTGTTCATGTAAGGGGCAGGGTAGTAGACGCGACCAATCTTGCCCTCTTTACGAATTTCGATGCGTGACACAATCGGGTGGATGCTGGATGTCGAGTGGTTGATATACGAAATCGAACCAGTCGGCGGAACAGCCTGCAAGTTCTGATTATAAATACCGTGTGCAATCACAGATTCGCGCAGCGCTGCCCAGTCTTGCTGGTTGGGAATGTGGATGCCAGCCTGTTCAAACAGCTCACGTGCGCGGTCTGTCGTTGGTTCCCACTGCTGTTCGATGTATTTATCAAAATACTCGCCTGTGGCGTATTTGGAGAGCTCAAAGCCTGAGAAGCGCTGATTACGCTCTATCGCTAGCGCATTCGATGCCCGAATCGCGTGGAAAGCGACGGTGTAGAAATAGATATTGGTGAAATCGATGGCTTCTTCTGTGCCGTAAAAAATACGCTCTTTCGCCAGGTAGCCGTGCAGATTCATCTGACCTAAACCAATCGCGTGCGATTCGTCGTTACCTTTTTCGATAGACGGCACAGAACTGATGTGGCTCATATCGGAAACAGCGGTCAGTGCGCGGATCGCCATTTCAACCGTCTGGCCGAAATCAGGCGATGCCATCGCATTGGCGATATTCATCGAACCGAGGTTGCAGGAGATGTCTTTGCCAATATGGCGATAGCCGAGATCGTCGTCGTACAGACTGGCATCATTAACCTGCAAAATCTCAGAACACAGGTTGCTCATATTGATGCGGCCGTGAATCGGATTCGCGCGATTCACCGTATCCTCAAACATCATGTAGGGATAACCGGATTCGAACTGGATTTCGGCGAGAACCTGGAAGAACTCGCGGGCCTTGATTTGGGATTTACGGATGCGCTTGTCGTTGACCATCTCATGGTATTTTTCGGTCACGCTAATTTCTGACAGCGGCACCCCGTAAACCTGTTCGACATCATAAGGTGAGAACAGGTACATCACCTGATTATTCTTGGCGAGTTGGAACGTGATATCGGGGATGACTACGCCCAAAGACAGCGTCTTGATACGGATTTTCTCGTCGGCATTTTCCCGTTTGGTATCCAGGAAACGCAGAATATCCGGGTGGTGCGCATTGAGGTATACCGCACCAGCCCCCTGACGTGCGCCAAGCTGGTTGGCGTAGGAGAAGGCGTCTTCCAGCATTTTCATGATAGGAATAATGCCGGACGACTGATTTTCAATACGCTTGATTGGCGCGCCGGTTTCGCGGATGTTGCTGAGCATGAAGGCTACGCCGCCACCGCGTTTTGAGAGCTGAAGCGCGGAGTTAATCGCTCGACCAATCGACTCCATATTGTCTTCAATACGGAGCAGGAAGCAGGAGACCAACTCACCGCGCTGCTTTTTACCGCAGTTGAGGAACGTCGGCGTGGCAGGCTGGAAGCGCCCGCTGATGATCTCGTCGACCAGCGCGCTAGCCAGTACGGTGTCCCCTTTGGCGAGGGCGAGTGCTACGAGGCAGACACGGTCTTCATAGCGTTCCAGATAGCGTTTGCCATCAAAGGTTTTGAGCGTATAGCCAGTGTAGTACTTGAATGCACCCAGAAAGGTTTGAAAGCGAAACTTGTGAGCGTAAGCCTGCTGGAAAAGACTCTTGATGAAATCGAAGCTGTATTGATCCAACACGTCCGCTTCGTAGTAGCCTTCTTCAACCAGATAACGCAGTTTTTCTTCCAGATTGTGGAAAAACACGGTGTTCTGGTTCACATGCTGTAGGAAATAACGGCGTGCCGCGAGCTTATCCATCTCGAACTGGATATTTCCCTCCGCGTCGTAGAGGTTCAGCATGGCATTCAGCGCATGGTAATCGAGCGAGTGGGCTTCCGCTTCGGCCTTGGTTGCCTTTACACTCACGTGGTCTGTTGTTGCCAAAATTCAGTTACTCCCTTACGCACATTTGCAACGTCTTCTGCTGTGCCTAGCAATTCAAAGCGGTACAGGTAGGGCACCTGACATTTCTGCGCGATGATGTCACCGGCGATGCAGTACGCTGCACCGAAATTGGTATTGCCTGCGGCAATCACGCCGCGCAGGTAAGCGCGATTGTGCGGATCGTTGAGAAAGATGATGACCTGACGCGGCACTGCCCCTTTCGTGCTGCCTCCGCCGTAGCTGGGGACAACCAGAATATAGGGGCGATCAACTTTCAATGCAGGCTGTTCTGTCGCTATCGGAATTCTCAGGGCTGGTAAACCAACCCTGGAAATGAAGCGATGCGTGTTTTCCGACTGGCTGGAGAAATAGACCAGCGGGTTCATAGTGCCTCCCTTACTGCAATTGCAGGGCGGCGTTCAGAGTACTGATCTTATCTGGGCGGAAGCCGCTCCAATGGTCATTGGCCGTCATCACGACGGGCACCTGCTGATAGCCCAACGCTCTTACCTGCTGTAACGCCTGTTCATCTTCAGTTAAGTCCACCAGTTGATAGTTAATTCCCTGCTTATCCAGCGCACGACATGTGGCGTTGCATTGAACACAATCTGGCTTGGTGAAAATAGTAATACGCATGATTCGTATTTACCCTTTGGCGTGAAAGAAGTATGTCGGAGCGGCTATCTTCAGGGCGCGTTCACCCGAACCGATCCACTGGGTAGCGACCCGTTACGCGAGTGCCACACAAGGAATACTAGATGTAGGCATTTAAAATTTCAACCACACAAGATATATGATTTTTAGTTGGCCTTATCTAAATTAACGCGAACCCAGATGTGGCAAGGCCGTTAGAGAATGCAAGTAAAAAATGCAGAAAGAAATAAATGTGATGCACATCATTCTTGACGAAATAGTGTGCGAAAAAACGAAAAGGGAAGGAGGAGGAAATAGAAAGAACGACTTTTGCTCGATCAGAATAAAACCGTGATGCTGGTTGATGACAATGTCTGATAGCCGCGGATGTCTCAGGAGCTCTATTTACCAAAGGCTGTCGACAAACTTATTTACCGAACGAAAACGGTAGTAACGGAATAGAAGAGTAAAGCGTCCGCGACAAGGATGTCGCGGCTCGAGCGTACAGGGATGTATTCACAGCGTCTTTACGATCTATCCGTTATTACCGCATGGCAGGCTTTGTCAGCAGTATCAGGCAGCAACGCTGCCTTTGGCGGTCGATTACAGGACGGGCAGGTTTCTGCCGTAATAGATCTCCTGCATTTCGTGATACAGCAGATCGGTGATTCTTTTCCGTTCGGCAGCGCTGAGTTCTTCTGGGCTGACGTTGAACAGGTAATGCTTAAGGTCGAAGTCTTTCAATAACATCTTGGTATGAAAGATATTTTCCTGATACACGTTCACGTCCATCATGTGATAGAGCGATTTCATATCCTCGGACATGAAGTTTTGGACTGAGTTGATTTGATGGTCGATAAAATGCTTTATGCCATTAACATCACGAGTGAATCCCCGCACGCGATAGTCAATGGTCACAATATCGGATTCAAGCTGGTGGATGAGGTAGTTCAGCGCTTTCAGCGGTGAGATTATGCCACAGGTAGAAACTTCGATATCTGCGCGGAAGGTGCAAAGCCCGCCTTCGGGGTGGCTTTCCGGGTAGGTATGAACGCAGATATGGCTTTTATCCAGATGCGCAACGACGGAGTTAGGCAGCGGGCCAGGGTGTTCTGATGTGTCCACGTCACGCGGATCGATAGGTTCTTCGCTGACCAGAATGGTTACGCTAGCGCCTTGTGGGTCATAGTCCTGGCGCGCGATGTTAAGGACGTTGGCACCGATAATTGAGCAGGTTTCAGTGAGGATCTCTGTTAAACGGTTAGCATTATATTGCTCATCGATATAGGCGATATAACCATCGCGATCGTCGGCCGTTTTGGTGTAACAGATATCGTAGATACAAAAACTCAGGCTTTTCGTCAGGTTGTTAAAGCCGTGTAGCTTCAGCTTGTGCAATTTACGTCACCCCCTTGTGGCTGTGTGATTACCCTAAGTGATGGATTATTGCGCATTCTGTAGCGCACTCAACAGATACTGTGGCAGGGCAAAGCTGCCGATGTGAACATCAGGCGTGTAATAGCGACAGGTGATGCCGGATTGCGAGAAACGCTGGCGCAGGGTTGCGGCATCTATCTGGCGCAGTGCCGGGTTATTGCTGGCCCAGGCGAATGTCATAATGCCGCCGTAATACGTCGGGATCGCCGCCTGATAAAAGCTGACATCATTAAAATAGTGGCCGAGTTTTTTATGGCTGCCGATGGCTTCATCCTGTTGCAGGAAACACACGCCATTCTGAGCGACAAAGATCCCGCCTTCGTTCAGGCAGCGGGCGCAACCCTGATAGAAATCTGAGGTGAACAGGCTCTCGCCAGGGCCGATGGGGTCGGTGCAATCGGAAATAATGACGTCAAACTTTTCGCTGGACTGTCTGACGAAGTTGACGCCGTCATCGATCACCAGCTTAAAACGTGGGTCGTCATAGCTACCCGCGCTGTGGTTGGGCAAATACTGGCGACAGAATTCCACCACGCCAGCATCGATTTCCACCATCGTGATTTGCTCGACACCGCGGTGTCGGCTGACTTCCCGCAGCATGCCGCCATCGCCGCCACCGATAATCAGTACGCGTTTGGCGTTGCCATGCGACAGAAGAGGAACGTGGGTGAGCATTTCGTGATAGATGAATTCATCGCGCTCGGTGGTTTGCACCACGCCATCAAGCGCCATCACGCGGCCTAATGCGTCGTTTTCGAAGATGATGAGATCTTGATGATCGGTCTTCTCGTGATACAACACGCGATCAACCGAAAAATACTGGCCAAAGTTGGCATGCAGGGTTTCATACCAAATTTCTTTCTGGGACATGTTAGAGCTTCCTCCGCGATAACAGCCATGAAAATTGGCGCGCCATCATAGCCGACTCTTTTACCGCTTGCACGGTCAACTTTCAGTCAATGCGGAGGAGCAAAGGAATTATTGTGCGTAGGAGAGCAAGCCAAGTGAATTACGTGCCAGAGACTGACATTTCTTCGGTGTCGGGATAGCGATTTTACTGAGATCGCGATAACTGTCTTCACCCATTGCCGTCATGTCGTAAGCGTTGTAGTTGCTGAGGTCCCAGCGATTCTGCTGAGCAAAGGCAACCAGCGTCCGACGAATTTGCTCATTCGGCAGGTCTTGATAGCCACAGTGGTTTTTCAGATAGACAAAGATCGCGGTCAGATCGGCCAGATCTTCCGCTTCAAATTCATTCAGCGCCTTGCTGGCGGAAGAGAAGCTCATCAGGCTTAGCAGGAGCAGAGCCAGCGCAGAGTTTTTCATGGTTGAACCTGTTCCAAATATCGTCAGATGACGTTATCACAGATATCCCATGGGATTCCAAGTTTTCTTACGGGAAACATCTGATATCCCGCGCTATTCTTCAAGCTGCATGGGCGTTGGTTTTGTTACTTTATTCATTCGTGGACCTCGTCCTGTCGGGCTCAGGCTGTACGTGGTGAAAAATACTCACGTTTTTCCCTACAACTCGAATTATTTAGGGGATCGTGATAAAAAATAAGTACTGAGAAGATGGAAAGCGCATGAGTGTAATCTTTTGAAATAATTAACATTTATTTTATCGATGCTAAGTAATGAAAATCATCTTGGGTTAATCGTAGGATTAGAGCCTATTTATCGCTGTTTGATACGATGACGCGGCTGTCAGGCTCTGTTATTAATAACAGCGATCTCATCCAATACAGTTTTTATTCTATGATCTCCGGTGTCTGGCGCGTCAGTAGTTGGTTGTTGGCGGGACTGTTGCTGCTTCCTTTAGCGACGGTTTTTTATCAGGCTTTTTTTGCCAGCGGACTGGGGTTTGCGCAACTGTGGCAAATCGGTTTACCCACTTACCTGATACATTCTGCAGCCATCGTAATGGGGACGCTTTTCTTCAGTCTACTGTTTGGCTTGCCTTCGGCCTGGTTTATCGCCATGTACCGCTTTCCCGGCCATCGCGTATTGCAATGGGCGCTTTGCCTGCCGCTTGCGATGCCTGCTTTCCTGCTCGCTTACCTTTATACCGATGCGTTACGGCACCTGTTCCTGTTGTTAAGGGAAGAAGGACTGCGGATAGCATCGCCGTGGGGAGAATCCTACGTTGCTGGGCTACCCGTTTCACTTGGCTGTGTGAGTTTGGTTCTGGCGCTGGTGTTGTATCCCTACATTTACCTGTTGGTGCGTGAAGCGTTAGTAAAACAACCTGCCAGTCTGATTCATTCAGCTCGCTTACTGAATCAGACGCGCGCTCAGGTATTCCGCCGCTTATGTTTGCCTATTGCACTGCCGGCGATTGCCTGTGGTGGTGCGTTAGTGGTGGTCGAGACATTGGGTGATTATGGTGCGGCGTCTTATCTGGGTATTCCAACCATGACAACACAGGTGCTGGATATCTGGCAGGGACAGGGCGATTTGGGGGCAGCCGCGCGCCTTGGGGTATTGATTCTGCCCGCGATTTTTCTCTTGATGTTTCTGGTTAATCTCTGGCGTCGGAAGCAGAAAATTTATCAAGCTCAAGCGAATTCCTCTCTGGTTGTGCCGCCTGTATTGAGTGGTTGGCGCAGCAGGGCGGTTCGCTGTTATTGCTGGGGCGTTGTTTGTTTGTCGTTCCTGTTGCCAGTTCTATATCTACTCTTTCTCGCTATCCGACACATGATGTCGATATGGGATATGGCATTCCTCCACGCGGTGATGAATAGCCTGTTGGCGTCCGCCACGGCGACCATCATCATTACGTTAATGACACTGTCGTTTATCTTCTACACACGCACGGCTGGCGTGTTCGCCAATCAGACGCCGGTTCGGCTGGTTAGCCTGAGTTTTGCCTTACCTGGCGCGGTACTAGCCGTCGGGCTGTTTACCTTGCTGTCGCTGGTGGATAGCGGAATAAATCTGTTTGCCAGCGCTGCCGGGCTTCCCAGTGCGGACGCTTTGCTGGCAGGGTCGCTATTTATTCTCATTGTTGCCTATAGCGTTAAATTTGGACGTCTGATGCTGGACAGTCTTGAGCGCAGTATGGAAGCCATTCCAAGGTCGCTGGACAGCGCGAGTCTCGTGCTGGGGGCTTCTCCCCTTAACCGTTGGTCACGCGTACATATTCCGCTGCTGCGTCGCAGCATGTTCATCGGGGCGTTGCTGATCTTCACTGAAAGTATGAAAGAGCTGAATATCTCGCTGCTGCTGCGTCCTTTTGGGATTGATACGTTGGCAACGTATGTTTTTCGCTTTACGGCGAGTGAGCAGATTGCGTCATTGGCTTTTCCAGCGCTGATGTTAGTCGCGGTAGGGCTGATACCGGTTTTCTGGCTGAATCGCGCACTGAATATAAAAGGATAGTCACATGGCCGCGTCGATAGATATTCTGAGCGTTCAGGCGGTAAGTTGTACGTTGCAGCAGTCTCCCGTGTTGGAGAACATCTCATTTGCCGTGCGCAATGATGAGACTATCTGTCTGCTGGGCAGGAACGGCTGCGGTAAAACGGCGCTATTACAGGTGATCGCGGGCCTGCTGCCGATTACTCAGGGCAAGATTTTGCTAGAGGGAGAGCCTGTCAGCTCACCGCAGGAATATGTCTTGCCTGAACTGCGTCAGATTGGACTGATTTTTCAGGACTATGCGCTTTTTCCGCATCTCACCGTGGAAGGCAATATTGCGTTTGGTTTATATGGCCGCCCGGAAAGCGAGGTGAAGCCCATCTGTGCGGAGATGCTGGCGCTCTTGCAGTTGGATGATGTCGCTGCGCGTTATCCACACGAGTTATCTAATGAACAGCAGCAGCGTTTGGCGATTGCCCGTGCGCTGGCCTGTGAGCCAAAGCTATTGCTGCTGGACGAGCCATTTCCAGGTCTGGACAGCCAGACTCGCTATCGCCTGATCACCGAGTTACGGCAGGTTCTCAAACAGCGTCATGTCGCGGCGGTTTTCGCCACTCATAGCAGAGAGGAAGCCTTTGCCTGCGCCGACCATCTGATTCTGCTGGATGAAGGGAAGATCATGCAGCAGGGCTACCCATCCGAGCTGTATCATCGTCCGAATAGCCGCTTTGTGGCTGATTTTATGGGGAATACGAACTATTTGCCTGTGAAAATTATGAGCGACCATCAATGGCAGAGCCCATTGGGCGATCACCACGCGACACATCCGCTCAATCAGTCGATCGATTCGCAGTGCGATTGGATGGTGCGTCCGGCAGATGTAGCGCTCGCGCTCGATCCCGATGGCCCGGCGTCGATCGAAGATCGATTATTTATGGGCACGTCAAATTTGTATCGGGTGAAGCTGGGAGAGCTGATGCTGCTGGTGCAGACCGGCAACTGGTTTGAACCAGGACAGCAGGTGCGTTTAAGCATTAAGACGGATCCTCCGGTCTTGTATCCTGCTTTACCGACCGTCAGCAATACGGCTGAAAGCCCCGAAACGAAATGATTACGCCTCTGAGTGCAGATCTGATGCAGGCATGAGCCAAGCGCTGTTGTGCTTTTCAAACCCCAATTTCGGGTAGTAATCCACCGCCAGCGGTGCGGCCAGCAAAATAATTTTGCAGCCTTTTTCCAACTGCTGGGCGGTTTGCTGAATCAGCTTCTTTCCTATTCCCGCATGCTGACAGTCGTCTGATACCGCCAGATCGGACAGATAACAGCAAAAATGAAAATCCGTCACGCTGCGCGCAATGCCAACCAGTGTTTCCCCTTGCCATGCGGAAACCAGTAGGTTGGCGTGCTTAAGCATACCTGCAATCGCCGTCTCATCATCCAGCGGACGGCGCGGTCCCAATGAGGTTTTCGCCAAGAGCTCAACGAACTGCTGGCTGGAAAGCGGGGCGTTCACTTTGTAGCAAACATCCACAGGTGGTGTGCTCATGATGTCTCCTTCATGGTGTGGTTTCTGATATACTTCGCGCGCCTGGGCACTGCCCAGACTGATTTAAACATCAGCATTGGCGCATCATCGATAATGAGTCTGTCATTTTGCCGATGGTGCTGAATACCTTACTTCAAAGAGTTATCAGTATGATGAAACATACCGTGGAAGTCATGATTTCTGAGCAGGAAGTGATGGCGCGGGTTGCCGAACTGGGGCAACAGATCAGCGGACACTACCGCGATAGCGGCAGCGATATGGTGCTGGTGGGGCTATTACGCGGATCGTTTATCTTTATGGCTGATTTATGCCGGGCGATCGATGTCCCTCACGAAGTAGATTTCATGACTGCATCCAGCTATGGCAGCGGTATGAACAGTACGCGCGATGTTAAAATCCTGAAAGATTTGGATGAAGATATTCGCGGTAAGGACGTATTGATCGTCGAAGATATCATCGACTCGGGCAATACGCTGAGCAGAGTGCGGGAAATTCTGCAACTGCGTGAGCCGAAATCGTTGGCTATCTGTACGTTGCTGGACAAACCGGAGCGCCGTGAAGTGGCAGTGAAAGTGGAGTGGGTTGGGTTCTCGATCCCTGATGAGTTCGTCGTGGGTTACGGTATCGACTATGCTCAGCACTATCGCCATTTACCTTACGTCGGCAAGGTTGTTCCGCAAGAATAACAGCCAAGATAAGGCCGATGCCGTGAGCGACGCCCAGCGAGTGGGCGTCAGACAGCGAATCAAGACAGCGTGGAAATCGCGCGGCGATAACGCTGTTCTAGCGTCTCTCGGTTGGTCGCAGTCACTTCCAGATCGCGCAGACGGCCATCCTGAATACCGTAAACCCAACCGTGGATTGTGACTTTTTGCCCACGCTTCCATGCGGACTGCATGATGGTGGAGTGGCCGAGGTTATAAACCTGCTCGACAACGTTGATTTCACAGAGCGTATTCAGGCGCTGTTCGGGAGGCAATTCCCCCAGCAGCGAACTATGCTTGTACCACAAATCACGGATATGCAGCAGCCAGTTGTTAATCAAACCCAATTCAGGGTTTTCCACCGCCGCCTGAACACCGCCACAGCCGTAGTGGCCGCAGATGATGATGTGTTCGACTTCGAGAACTTCGACAGCATACTGTACAACTGACAGGCAATTGAGATCGGTGTGAATGACCAGATTTGCGACGTTACGGTGAACAAACAGCTCACCAGGTTCAAGGCTTGTCAGACTTTCCGCAGGTACGCGACTGTCCGAGCATCCAATCCATAGAAAACGAGGACGTTGTGCCTGCGCCAGACGTTCAAAATAGCCAGGATCCTCTTCCACCATCGTTTTAGACCAAAGCTGGTTGTTCGCGATGAGCGTTTCAATTTCTTTCATGAAAGTAAATGACCTGTAACAAACAAGGGGCAGTGGGGAGTAATATAAGGCAACATGCGTCGTTTGAAAAACGATAGTTTATACTCGTCATACTTCAAATTTCATGTGCGTTGGCTGCGTTCACTCACCCGAATCACTTACTTGAGTAAGCTCATCGGGATGAAATGAGAGACATCCTGTCTCTCACCGGATGCCAGCCGTTGGCTGGTCAAATTCGTTCCCGACGAATTTGTCCTTCTCTTGCCGCGTTACGATGCTCATGGTTGAGCATCGCCCTAAAGGGCCAACGCGTTGCGTTGTTCAAAACGTTAACGTTTTGTCCTGAAACTTGAATTATTTAGAGTATTTATTTGTCACACTTCGAATCTGTAGAACTCACTGATAATAAGGCAATCCATTTCTTATGACATATGCACTGGAACTGGCGCAACTAACCAAAACTTATTCGGGAGGCGTCAAGGCGTTACGGGGAATCGACCTGAACGTGGAAGCGGGGGATTTCTATGCGCTACTGGGGCCGAACGGCGCAGGAAAATCGACCACGATTGGGATTATCAGCTCGTTGGTGAACAAAACTGCCGGTAAAGTTCGCGTCTTTGGCTACGACCTTGAACTGGATAAAGTCAATGCGAAGCGCCAACTGGGGTTGGTTCCGCAGGAATTTAACTTCAATCCTTTCGAAACCGTATTACAGATCGTGGTTAATCAGGCGGGTTACTATGGCGTTAAACGTCAGGATGCGTTGCCGCGTGCCGAAAAATACCTGAAACAGCTGGATCTGTGGGAGAAACGTAACGAAAAAGCGATGATGTTGTCCGGCGGGATGAAGCGTCGCTTGATGATCGCACGTGCGTTAATGCATGAGCCTAAGCTGCTGATTCTTGATGAGCCGACCGCTGGTGTGGATATCGAATTACGTCGTTCCATGTGGGGCTTTTTGAAGGAGCTGAATGCGCAGGGCACCACGATTATCCTGACGACGCACTATCTGGAAGAAGCGGAAATGCTGTGCCGCAACATCGGGATCATCCAGCGGGGAGAGCTGGTGGAGAATACCTCGATGAAGCAGTTGCTTGCTCAGCTTAAGTCCGAAACGTTTATTTTCGATCTGGCGGCGAAAAGCCCGCTACCACAGATTGAAGGTTATGTGTTCCGCCTGACAGATACGTCAACGCTGGAAGTGGATGTGATGCGCGAGCAAGGCCTGAACGCGTTATTCAGCCAGCTAAGCGCGCAAGGGATAACAATATTAAGTATGCGTAATAAAGCTAACCGGTTGGAAGAGCTGTTTGTCACGTTGGTTAATGGGGACGGGGCGAACGGTAAGGGAGAAAAGGCATGATGCATTTGTATTGGGTGGCGCTACAGAGTATTTGGGTTAAAGAAGTGACCCGATTTGGGCGGATCTGGATTCAGACGCTGGTGCCACCAGTGATCACCATGACACTGTACTTTATTATTTTCGGCAACCTGATCGGCTCACGTATTGGTGAAATGCATGGTTTCACTTACATGCAGTTTATCGTGCCGGGTCTGATCATGATGGCGGTGATTACCAACGCGTATGCCAATGTGGCCTCTTCCTTTTTCAGCGCCAAGTTTCAGCGCAATATTGAAGAGTTACTGGTCGCACCGGTGCCAACGCATGTGATTATTGCGGGTTATATTGGTGGGGGAATCGCGCGTGGTGTCTGCGTTGGTGTACTGGTTACTGCCGTGTCGTTGTTCTTCGTTCCGCTGCATGTTCATGCCTGGTGGATCATCGTTCTGACGCTGTTACTGACGGCGACGCTGTTCTCGCTGGCGGGATTACTGAATGCAGTGTTTGCGAAAACCTTTGATGATATCAGCCTGATTCCGACGTTTGTGTTGACGCCGCTGACCTATCTGGGCGGCGTGTTCTACTCGTTAACGCTGTTGCCGCCTGTCTGGCAGGCCATTTCCAAACTGAATCCAGTGGTGTACATGATTAGCGGTTTCCGCTATGGCTTCCTCGGGATTCAGGATGTGCCGCTGCTGTTTACGATGTCGGTACTAATTGCCTTTATCGTGGTGTTTTATCTGCTGGTCTGGTGGTTGATTGAACGTGGACGCGGGCTGCGGACGTAGTTTGTCAGTTATACATAGCTTGATGAGAAGGCGGTGGTAACACCGCCTTTTGCTCGCCGTATACTGAGTTCAGGCGACCTGAACCGGAATGGCTTTGGCCTGACGTTGCAGCTCGTTATCGCCAGCGAAATAGGCAACCTTAGGGTTGTGGCTTCTGGCTTGTTCGTCCGACATCTGCACGTAGGAACAGATAATCAGCTTGTCGCCCACGCAGGCGCAGCGAGCGGCGGCGCCGTTCACAGAGATAATACGTGAGCCTCTTTCGCCTGCAATCGCGTAGGTAGAGAAACGCTGACCGTTATCAACGTTGTAGATATCAATCGCTTCGTATTCCAGAATGCCTGCGGCATCCATAAAATCCTGATCGATGGCGCAAGAGCCTTCATAATGCAAGTCGGCCTGAGTTACTTTCACCCGGTGCAGCTTGCCTTGCAGCATGGTACGTATCATCGCTTTGTTACCTCGGTTCATACAGTCAAATCGACCTGGTGGTTATCAATCAATCTGGCCTTGCCTAACCAGGCAGCCATCAAAATCACGGCACGCGTGCTGGCAGCGCTCAATGGCTGCAGCGTATCAGCATCGCGGATAAACAGTTCATCAGGCGTAAAGCCTGCTTCGCGCAATTTCTCTGCCGTTTGTTCCAGCAATGTATCTATCTGGCGATCGCCGTTATCCAACTGCGCCGACAGTTCCATCATCAACTGATAAAGTTGTGGTGCCAGTTGGCGCTCTTCAGCACAGAGATAGCCATTACGTGAACTTAATGCCAAACCGTCTTTTGCACGCACGATAGGGACGCCGACGATATCAATGTCATAGCCCATATCGCGAACAAGCTGCCGAATCAGCGCTAACTGCTGGTAATCCTTCTCGCCGAAGCAGGCCAAATCCGGCTGTACCAGATTGAACAGCTTGCTAACGATGGTGGCTACGCCTCGGAAATGACCGGGACGGCTGGCACCTTCCAACATGGAAGACAGGCCGGGCACATCGACAAATGTTTGCGAACCCAGTCCATTTGGGTATATCACATCCGGGCTCGGTGCGAAAACCAGATCGGCACCACGGCGGTTCAATTTCTCGCAGTCTTCCTGCAACGTCCGTGGATAGCGGGCTAAATCATCTGGCCTCTCAAACTGCATGGGATTGACAAAAACGCTGACAATAACGATGTCGGCACGCGCTCTGGCTTCATCGACCAGCGTCATGTGTCCATCATGCAAATTACCCATGGTGGGAACCAAAGCAATACGTTTCCCTTCCTGACGCCAGCGACGGACTTCGCGGCGCAGCAGCAGAGGGGTTTCGATAATCAACACACCCATACTCCTTAAAAAAACAGTCTGATTAGTGGAATTTGTGTTCTTTAATGGAACGAATGCGCTTCGGCCGGATAAATACCCTGTTCGACTTCTTGCGCATACAGGCGTACTGCGGCGCGGATGTCACCGCTTTGCGCCAGAAAGTTCTTGGCAAACTTAGGCGTGCTGTCACCGGTAATGCCTAAAGCATCATGCATGACCAGAATCTGTCCGTCGGTAACATTGCCTGCGCCTATACCGATCACCGGAATCGACAGCGCTTCTGTTACGCGTTTGGCCAGCGCGACAGGTACGCATTCCAGCACGAGCAACTGCGCACCGGCTTCTTCAAGCGCGAGGGCATCGGCCAGCAACTGGTTGGCATCGCTTTCGCTTCGACCCTGAATTTTATAGCCACCAAAGATGTTAACGGACTGCGGCGTCAGACCCAGATGACCGCAAACTGGCACGGCACGTTCGGTCAGCATTTTTACCGTAGGGGCAAGCCAGCTTCCGCCTTCCAGCTTCACCATATTAGCACCGGCACGCATCAGTTCTGCGGCCTGGCTGAACGTTTGTTCTGGCGTGGCGTAGGTCATAAAAGGCATATCGGAGAGAACCAGAGCCAGCGGTGCGCCACGGCGAACACACTGCGTATGGTAAACGATGTCGTGTGTGGTCACGGGCAATGTGGAATCGTGACCTTGCACGGTCATTCCCAGAGAGTCACCCACCAGCATCACGCGAATGCCTTGTTCAAAAAACAAACGAGAGAAGCTGGCGTCATAAGCCGTTATCGTAGCGAATTTTCGCTGCTCTTGTTTCCATTGGCGCAAGTGGGAGATAGTCGTCGGTTTCATGACGGTCTTCCTATGTCAATAGGGCGAAGAATCGAGGGGAACATTCTAATGTAAGCCGACGTGTAGCGATATACCCGCCATGCTTCAATCTACTTGTATGCAGGCTTTATTATGGATTAGGCGGGATTGCTGTTGTCCCACAATGTCAGACCATTGCGGTCGACATGGGTTAACCGTTGGACGAGTGTTTCGCCGTCGGGGAACGTCAGTTCATGGGCGATTTCCGCGAGCGGATAAAGCATGAATTCACGATTCTTCATGTCGTAATGCGGTACCGTCAAACGTTCTGTCTGGATGATGGCATCACCGAACAGCAGAATGTCCAGATCCAACGTACGCGGACCCCATCGGTGTGCCTTGCGTTCGCGACCTTGTTCCAGCTCAATCGCCTGTGTGCGATCGAGCAACGACTCGGGGGCTAATTCAGTTTCCAGCTCAACGACGGCATTAAGGTAATCCGGCTGATCCTGTGGGCCGAGCGGGCGGCTACGATAAAACGAAGAGCAGCGAACGACGCGAGTCTGTGGAATCGCATCCAGCGCAGCCAATGCGGCGCGTACCTGTTGCAAAGGCTGGGCAAGATTGCTGCCCAGCGCCAGATACACGCGTGCCATCAGGCTGGATCCCTGCGTGCCGTAGTCGGTTTACGCGGCCGACGAGGGCGGGAGCGACGATGTGGTGTCGGGCCATCATCCAGCGATTTAAGCATATTTTGCTGACGCGGCGGCGCGGCAACCTGGAATTCTCCCCACCATTGAGCCAGACGCAGCAGCTCCTGATGGTTTTCAATCTCGGCGCGCAGGCAAAGCAGGTCATACGCGGCGCGGAACTTAGGATGCTCCATCAGCTTATAAGCGCGTTTACCCTGACGACGAGACAGGCGCATTTGCAGTTGCCAGATATCACGGACTAAAGAGGTAATACGTTTAGGGATCGCCAGAGAACGGCATTGTTCGTCCAGCACATCGTTCATCGCCAGCGCGAACGCATCTAAGTAGGCCAGACCACTTTCCTGAGCCAGTTTTTGCGCATGTTCAATCAGCGGATACCACAGCATGGCGGAGAACAAAAATGCCGGATTTACCCGCATATCGTTTTGCAAACGCTGATCGGTGTTTTTCAACACCTGAGCAACCATGCGCTCCAGCGTGGAATCACCGTTTGGTGTGAAATGGCGGCTCAGCAACGGGAAAAGCGGCTGGAACAGCTGGTATTCACACAGCATTTTATAAGTTGGATAACCGTAGCCTGACTGAAGCAGTTTCAGCGATTCTTCAAACATTCGCGCTGCAGGAATATCGTGCAGCAAGGCAGCCAGACGAGGAATCGGTTCGGCGGTTTCTGGGCTGACGGTCATGTTCAGCTTGGCGGCGAAACGGACTGCGCGCAGCATGCGCACCGGATCTTCACGGTAGCGCGTTTCAGGATCGCCAATCATACGGATAACGCCCTGACGCAGATCGTTCAGGCCATTGGTATAATCGCGTACGCTGAAATCAGAAATGCTGTAATAGAGGCTATTGATAGAAAAATCGCGGCGTTGGGCGTCTTCTTCAACCGAGCCAAAAATGTTGTCGCGCAGCAGCATGCCACTCTGAGCCTGCTGAGAAGAATTTTTGGTTTCTTGCTGCTCCTGATGCTGCTCGTGGTGACCACGGAACGTGGCAACTTCAATCACCTCAGGCCCGAACATAATATGTGCGAGACGGAAACGGCGCCCTACCAAACGACAGTTGCGAAATAACTTGCGCACCTGATCGGGCGTAGCGTTAGTGGTGATATCAAAATCCTTCGGCTTTTTGCCCAGCAGCAGATCGCGTACGCCGCCGCCAACCAGATAAGCTTCGTAGCCCGCTTTGTTCAGGCGATAAAGTACTTTCAGCGCATTATCGCTGATGTCACTGCGTGAAATAGTATGTTGGTCACGCGGGATTACCGTCAGATGCTGACGCGGTTCCTCTGATACGACCATTTCATTCTCACGATTCAGTACTTTACGACAAAAATTAGCAACTCGGGAAAAGATAATACACCTCGATAGTGATGGAAAAATCAACGGCACAGCAAAAAACTTCCGGAAGACGTTTTTGACGTCACCCCGACGACGGCCTGCAAAAATGACGGTCAAGTATGGCGCGTCACGAAAAATAGCGGCTAATCATAGCTCACCAATGTCCCTTTGAGAATGCCGATGTGATCGTGGATGCGTTTATTACCGCCTGTAGCGGGACGATATCAAGCGACCAGTGCGCGACAGACCATGCCAGAAGGGCGGAAAGTGCCATCTCTTGCCCATTTTCCGGCAGTGGTTGATTTAAAAACTGCAACGCCGCAAGCAACACGGGACGTGGATCGCTGTCCGGCAGTGCGGGGGCGTGATTCTGTTTGGAAAGCTTATTTCCCTCTGTGTTCAGAACCAGAGGCAGATGAATATAGGTGGGGATCGCATAACCCAACTGTTGATAGAGCGAAATTTGCCGAACCGTCGGTTCGATAAGATCGGCACCGCGCACGATCTCCGTAATACCTTGATCGTTATCGTCGATGACCACGGCGAGATTATAAGCAAACAGCCCGTCGCGACGGTGGATAATAAAATCTTCCTGAGCGAGAGCCTTATCGGCATACAGATCGCCACGCAATTTATCGTGAAAATGAAATACCGGCGTTGTCTGGCGCAAGCGTAGCGCGGCGTTGTCGGCGGGCAGGTTGCGCGTTCTGCAATAGCCATCATAGTGCCCACCCAACTGCTGAATGCGGCTACGTGTACAGGTGCAGTAATAGCTCATTCCCTGCTGTTGAAGCTGCTGAAGAATTTCGCGATAGCGCGCATAGCGCTGTGACTGATAAATCACATCACCGTCCCAGTGCAGACCGTAGTGCTCTAACTGTGCCAGTATGCGGGAAGCGGCTCCGGGAATTTCCCGTGGAGGATCGATATCTTCAATGCGTACTAGCCAGCGCCCTTGTTGGGAGCGAGCCTGAAGATAACTACCTAGTGCGGCGATCAGTGAGCCAAAATGCAGGTCACCAGAGGGAGAGGGAGCAAAACGCCCGACATAACGATGAGTGTCAGTAAAATGATTACTTTGGGTAAAACTACTAGTTTGGGTAAAACAATCGGTCACAGACATAAGAGGTTGGTGCTATCTCGTCAGCGTTTATTCAGACAGAAGATAGAATGATGAATGTCATTCATCAGCGGTAAATTATGCGAAGACGGCCCCTGCGAGTGGCAGGAGCCGATTCTGGACAGGAAAATTATCCCGCCATTTGCTTTTCGCGTATCTCTGCCAGCGTTTTGCAGTCGATACACAGATCGGCAGTCGGACGAGCTTCCAGACGGCGAATGCCAATCTCGACGCCACAGGATTCGCAGAATCCGAAATCCTCATCTTCGATTTTCACCAGGGTTTTGGCGATTTTCTTGATCAGCTTGCGCTCACGGTCACGGTTACGCAGTTCGAGACTGAACTCTTCTTCCTGCGCCGCGCGATCCACGGGATCGGGAAAATTAGCGGCTTCATCGCGCATGTGCGATACAGTCCGATCCACTTCATCCATGAGTTGGTTGCGCCATGCTTCAAGAATACGCTTGAAATGAGCCAGCTGAGCGTCGTTCATATACTCTTCGCCCGGCTTCTCTTGGTACGGCTCTACTCCGGCAATTGCGAGAATGCTTAGAGAAGATGTCTTACGATTTTGCCCTTCTTGCATGTTGCTTCTCCTACATAACACGACACGCATAATACCCTTTTATGCAGTGAAGTTGCGGCGTTGTTGACCATAACTCCAGCTATCTGGGTATATCGGCCCCCAAAGGGGGAAAAAACAGGCCGCTATAAATAGCAGATGAAGATGGGGTTGGCAATGCTTCCTGACACCGGCCTGATAAAGTGTCAGGAACAACCTGCTTGTACCCGTCATACTTCAAGTTGCATGTGCGTTGGCTTCGTTCGTTCACCCGAATCACTTACCTATGTAAGCTCATCGGGACTCCTTCCCTTGCCGCCTTCCTGAAACTCGAATTATTTAGGGTATACATTAAATAATAAACAATGTGTTACGCCTTTGGTGGTACGTTCGGCGTGTTATGCAATGCTTGTGCTTCATCCCAACAACGGTAGCTTATGCGTCAATTTAATACCGTCAGGGCATAATGTGGAGCCGTAACATAAAATTTCAACCCCTGTCTGCTGCGCTTCGATAAATAATTCCGCATAGCGTGAATCAATATGCCGAGCGGGAGAAACCTGCTGGATCCCTGAATGGAGAACGGCAAAAAAAAGAACAGCGCGTTTTCCATTGGAAACCATCTGTTGCAGTTCACGCAGATGCTTTTGCCCTCTGAGTGTAACCGCATCGGGAAAGTAACCACATTCATGTTGCAATAATGTGACGGATTTCACCTCAATATAGCAGTCAATCCTGTCCGGCGCCTGTAAAATCAGGTCGATTCGGCTGTTTTCCGTACCGTATTTGACCTCCGTTTTTATGTCCGGATAGCCCGCCAGCTCTTCTATGCGATTTTCCAATAAGGCTTCATACAATAATGTGTTGGCACGCAGAGTATTGACACAAATCCAGTGATTTTGTTGCGTTTCAGTCAGTTCCCAACTTTGTGGATACTTACGTTTAGGGTTATCGGACGTTGAATACCAGACGGTATCACCGGGTGTCGCACAGCCCGTCATTGCACCGGTATTGGCACAGTGCAGCGTGAGCATCTTACCCTCCGGCGTCACGACATCGGCCAAAAAGCGTTTGTAACGTTTAATTAACTGGGCGGGCTGTAAACGTGGGGTATAGTCCATAAGTATCCTGTTCTAACCGTCTATTTAATAAATGACCAGCTTTCCAACTGTTGATAGCGGGTTTTGCCATTGTCGAAAAGTGACTCATAAAGCGAAAAGTGCGTCATGTCGACCTGCCAGCTAAAGGTGGCGGGGGGAATCGCAACCGGGCGAGTCGCGCCGCGCAATAACGTAATATGTGGGTGAAAAGGCAATGCTGTTTGATAGCAGCCGTTGCGTGCTGCCTGAGAGCGCAACAGTTCCGCGAGCTGTAACAATCCACGCGGTGCACGGCGGCAGCCTAGCCAGACAACGCCGGGACGCGGCCAATGTCCAGCGTCATTCAGCGTCAGGGTAAACGTAGGCTGGCGGATACGGCTTGCTAAGGTCTGTAAGACCTGCGCCTTTTGCTCACTCACATCGCCTAAAAACGCCAGCGTCAGATGCAGATTGGCTGCGGCAACTGGACGGCCAGCTTCCAGAGGAAAGTGTTCGGCACGCCAGCGGATAATCTCTTGCTGTGTGGTTTCCGGCAGTGATAAGGCAAAAAACAGGCGGCGGGTGGCTGACATGGTGCGCTCTCTTGTTCTGATTCCATCCGGTGCTACATTCATCCAGATGCTACAATGCTCGCCGCTGAAAGTTAACCTTATACGGAGATGTCTGTGATTTTACCGCCCGTCAGCGCCGTGCTGGATGATGTGATAACGGCGCTACATAACGCGCCTCAGGTGCTACTCAATGCCCCAACGGGGGCGGGAAAATCAACCTGGCTGCCGTTGCAATTACTGCAACAGGGCAACGTGAACGGGCGAATCATCATGCTAGAGCCACGCCGTCTGGCAGCGAAGAGTGTTGCCTGGCGTTTGGCGCAGCAGTTGGGGGAAGAACCGGGGCAAACGATAGGCTATCGCATGCGTGCGGAAAGCCGCGTGAGTGATGCAACGAAACTGGAAGTCGTCACCGAAGGCATGTTGACCCGTTTACTACAACAGGATGCGGAACTGCAAGGTGTCGCGCTAATCATCCTTGATGAATTCCATGAGCGCAGCATGCAGGCCGATTTGGCATTGGCGCTGCTGCTGGATGTACAACAGGGGCTGCGTGACGATTTAAAGCTGCTGATTATGTCCGCCACGCTCGACAATGTGCGGCTGTCAGCGCTGTTGCCGGAAGCCGTCTGTGTGGTTTCCGAAGGCCGTAGTTATCCGGTAGAACGGTGTTACGCACCGCTAAATAGCCAGGATCGTTTGGAAGAGGGTGTTGCGCGACAGGTGCGGCGTTTGCTCAGTGAAGAAGACGGCTCGCTGCTGCTGTTTTTACCCGGCGTGGCGGAAATTCGCCGCGTGCAGGCGCTGCTGGAAAATAGCGTGTCGAGCGAGACCGATCTTTGTCCTTTATATGGCGCCTTGACGCTGGCGGAACAGCAAAAGGCGATCCTGCCTGCGGTGCCGGGCCGTCGTAAGGTGGTGTTAGCCACCAACATCGCTGAAACCAGTCTAACAATTGAAGGTATCCGGCTGGTGGTGGATAGCGGCCTTGAGCGCGTAGCGAGCTTCGATGTGAAAAGCGGCGTGACTCGGCTGGTGACGCAGCGAATCAGTCAAGCCTCGATGGTACAGCGCGCGGGACGAGCAGGGCGCTTAAGTCCCGGTATTTGCTGGCATCTGTGCTCTCGCGAACAGGCAGAGCGCGCCGCGGTGCAAAGTGAAGCCGAGATTCTGAATAGTGATTTAAGCAGCGTCTGGCTGGATTTATTACAGTGGGGCTGTACCGATGTGGCGCAGCTCACATGGCTGGATATGCCACCGGCGCCTGCGCTTTATGCCGCACGCCAATTACTACGCCAGCTTGGTATTACCGATGACCAAGGTCGGTTGACCGCTGAGGGGCGGAAAATTGCGGCACTCGGCAGTGATGCCCGACTGGCAACGATGTTGTATGCCGCGTCACTGCAAGGTTCAGATGCGTTGGCGACCGCAGGATGTTTGGCGGCGATACTCGAAGAGCCGCCGCGTAGCGGGTCGATCAATCTGGCTGACTGGCTGCATCGCCCGCTCCCTCATTGGTTGCGGCGGGCAAAACAGCTGACACGCCGTTTATCGACAACATCGGGGAATATTCATAGTGGCGAAGCCGATTGGCTGCTGGCACAGGCTTTCCCTGATCGTATCGCCCGGCGGCGCAGTCAGGATGGGCGTTACCAGCTCGCTAACGGTAGCGGCGCGATGATGTCGGCTGATGACGCGTTGTCAGGTAACGAGTGGCTGCTGGCACCAGCACTGTTGCAGAATAACCAGAGCGCAGATGCGCGGATTCTACTGGCGTTGCCGCTGGATATTGAGCGGCTGGAACGGCGGTTATCTGGATTAATAAATGAACGTAACGTGGTGCACTGGGACGAAGAAAAGGGTACTCTGCGCGCCAGCCAGCGTGACCAAATAGGTTGCCTGATTCTGCGAACGCGCTCGTTAAATAAGCCTTCCGATGAAGCATTACAGCAGGCGATGCTATTCTGGATTCGGGAGCAGGGGCTCAAAGCATTGAATTGGGACGCTGCGGCGTTGCAGCTACGCGCGCGACTACAGTGTGCTTGCCAGTGGTTACCCGAGGTTGACTGGCCGCAAGTGGACGACGACACGCTACTGGCAACGCTGGAAATCTGGTTGCAGCCGTCACTGTCTGGCGTGCGTGATTTACGTGCGCTGCACCAGATTAATTTGAGCGATGCGCTGCTGCGGCTGTTGGACTGGTCGTTGCGTCAGCGGCTGGATAGCGCATTGCCTACGCACTACACGGCACCCGGTGGTAGTCGTTTGCCTATCGCTTATTATGACGATAAGCCACCGGTGCTGTCGGTACGGATGCAGGAAATGTTCGGCGAGCAGCAGAGCCCGCTGCTAGCAGAAGGTCGTGTGGCGCTAGTGTTGGAACTTTTATCGCCAGCACAGCGTCCACTACAGATTACGCGCGATTTAGCGGCGTTTTGGCAAGGCACGTACCGCGAGGTGCAAAAAGAGATGAAGGGGCGTTACCCCAAGCATGTCTGGCCTGACGATCCAGCGAATACGGCTCCAACGCGACGTACCAAGAAATATCAGAATCACTAATTTCAGACGTTTCCGCTTTCCCAAAAAAGAGGCTGGAAACAGAGTAGGCGGCTTGAGCGCAGAGCAGATAGCCGTGAACAACCTGATGGAGAAGTTATTGTAATGTCTCGGGATGACCGCGAACCTATCGGACGTAAAGGGAAAGCGCCAAAACGTAAGCCTGAACGCAAGCAGGCCATACGACGTCGCAGGGATGACGACTATGATGATGATGACTATGACGATTATCAGGACGACTATGACGACGATGATGATTACGACGGCGATGACAAAATGACGCGGAAATCGCAAAGAAGACGGCGCTGGCTGGGGCTGGCGATCAAGCTGTTCCTGATCTTTGCCGTAGCGATGGCGATCTATGGCGTCTATCTCGACAGCCAGATTCGCAGCCGTATTGAAGGCAAAGTCTGGCAGTTGCCGGCTGCCGTCTATGGCCGCATGGTCAACCTCGAGCCTGGCATGGCCTATAGCCAGAAAGAGATGATTAGCCTGCTGGAAGGTATGCAATACCGTCAGGTGAGCCGTATTACTCGTCCGGGCGAATTCAGCGTGCGTGGCAACAGTATCGATATGCTGCGCCGTCCGTTTGATTTCCCCGATGGAAAAGAAGGGCAGATTCAGGCGCGCCTGACGTTTGCCAACGATCGTTTGTCGCAGATCCAGAATCTGGACAATCAGCGTAACTTCGGCTTTTTCCGTCTCGATCCAAAACTGATCACCATGATGCAGTCGCCGAATGGCGAACAGCGTTTGTTCGTGCCACGTGCTGGTTTCCCCGATCTGTTAGTGGATACGCTGGTGGCGACCGAAGACCGTCATTTCTATGAACACGATGGCATCAGCCTGTACTCCATTGGTCGTGCGTTTTTAGCGAACATCACGGCGGGGCGGGCAGTGCAGGGCGGGAGTACGCTGACGCAACAGTTAGTTAAGAACCTGTTCCTAACCAACGAACGTTCGCTGTGGCGTAAAGCCAACGAAGCCTATATGGCGCTGATCATGGATTATCGCTACAGCAAGGATCGTATCCTTGAACTGTATCTGAATGAGGTGTACCTCGGTCAGAGCGGTAACGATCAGATCCGTGGTTTCCCGCTTGCCAGCCTGTATTACTTTGGTCGTCCGGTGAATGAACTGAGTCTCGATCAGCAGGCACTGCTGGTGGGGATGGTGAAAGGGGCGTCGCTGTACAACCCGTGGCGTAACCCAGATATTACGTTAGAGCGACGTAATCTGGTGCTGCGCCTGTTGCAGAATCAGCAGGTGATTGATGCCGACCTGTACAACATGCTGAGTGCGCGTCCGCTGGGCGTACAGCCGAAAGGTGGCGTAATCAGTCCTCAGCCAGCATTTATGCAGATGGTACGTCAGGAGCTGCAACAGCGGCTTGGCGACAAAGTTAACGATCTCTCCGGCGTGAAGGTCTTTACCACGCTCGATCCCGTCTCGCAGGATGCAGCAGAAAGAGCGGTGGAAGTCGGTATACCGGCACTGCGTGCAGGCCGTAACGTCAGCGATCTTGAAGCGGCAATGGTGATTGTCGATCGTTTTAGTGGCGAAGTCCGCGCGATGGTTGGCGGTGCTCAAACACAGTACGCTGGGTTTAACCGTGCGCTACAGGCGCGTCGCCCTGTCGGATCGCTGGCTAAGCCGCCGACCTACCTGACGGCGTTGAGCCAGCCGGATACCTATCGTCTGAATACCTTGCTGGCAGATGAACCGCTGTCGCTCAAGCAGCCTAACGGACAAGTGTGGCAGCCGAAGAACTACGATCGTGAATTCCGCGGCCGCGTCATGTTAGTCGATGCGTTGGCAAACTCGCTGAACGTCCCGACCGTCAATCTGGGGATGGCCGTGGGGCTGGATCAGGTCACGGCAACGTTGAAGCGTTTAGGTATCCCCGAAAACGTGATTCAGACTGTACCGGCGATGCTGTTGGGGGCGATCAGTCTAACGCCGATGGAAGTGGCGCAGGAATACCAGACGATCGCCAGCGGCGGCAATCGTGCTCCACTTTCCTCACTGCGTTCGGTGATTGCGGAAGATGGCACTGTGCTGTATCAGAGCTTCCCGCAGGCTGAACGAGCGGTTCCGGCACAGGCGGCCTATCTGACGCTATACGGCATGCAGCAGGTGGTCGAACGTGGTACGTCGCGGTCACTGGCGGTGAAATTCCCGAATTATCATCTGGCAGCCAAAACCGGTACTACTAATGACCTGCGTGATAGCTGGTTTGCCGGGATTGACGGTAAAGAAGTGGCGATTAGCTGGGTAGGACGTGATAACAACGGCCCGGCCAAACTGACCGGGGCGAACGGTGCACTGACGATTTATCGCCGCTATCTGGAAAACCAAACGCCACTGCCGTTGATGCTGACGCCGCCGGAAGGCATAACGACCATGACGGTGGATGCTAGCGGCAACTTTGTCTGCAACGGCAGCAGCGCCGGACGCGTATTGCCAGTCTGGACGGATAATCCTCAGGCATTGTGTCAGGCTAGCCAGCCGCAGCCTTCCGCGCAGCAGGGCCAGCAAAACGGCGAAGGCGTCGCTGACTGGATCAAAGAAATGTTTGGTCAATAATCTCTAACAGCCCCCGATTAATCTATTGTCTCTTATAGACAAAGACAGGGGTATCACGCGTTTTGTCGTTATCCGGCGTAAAAAATTATGCTGAGGAGATAGCTGGCTTAGGATGAGCCGCCGCATGGACGCGGCGAAAGCTTGCGCCACGTCAGGAACGTGTCGCAAGCGGTCCGTTAAGCCTGATATCGACGAAGGCACCGCTTTAGCGGCATAGTTCCCGCCAAAAGCCAGGGTTCATAGGGGGCTGGCGTAGCCCCCTATGTCGGGCGCGTGCTACAAGGTAGCATGAAAATAACGGTATTATCGCGCACGAAACTGCCTCAATAGTGGCATGAAATGTGCCTAATAGGCTGAATCTATGAGTATTTTTTCTCTGCTGTTTTGGGGTGAACACCACATCCTGCCAGATGCCGCTTTTCCTGCCATGCTAACTGATGCCAATAGGTAAAAGTCTTGCGATTGGCATTCTGTTGCGCCTATCATGCTGCCTTTATCGTAATCATTATCGTTCTCTTTTAGCTTGATCGTTATGAGTCTGGTTCGATAGTTACGGGAATAGCGATCTCCGCTTAACCCCTTTCCGTCCGTGACATTAAAAATCAAAAGCGCTATGCAAAATCAAACTGTACTGCCTGATACCACTTTCAGACTGGATGACGTCAGCTTTTCCGTCGCCGGACGCACGCTGCTACACCCGTTATCGATCACGTTTCCGGTGGGGAAAGTGTGTGGTCTGATTGGGCACAATGGCTCAGGCAAATCGACATTGCTGAAAATTCTGGGTCGCCATCAGCCTGCCAGCAGCGGTACCGCGCTGTTGGGTGAACAGGCGACCGGAAGCTGGGACAGCAAATTGTTCGCCCGTCAGGTTGCCTATTTGCCGCAGCAGCTTCCCGCTGCTGAAGGGATGACCGTGCGTGAGCTGGTCGCTGTAGGGCGTTACCCGTGGCATGGTGCATTGGGTCGTTTCGGCAGCGCCGATAGGGAAAAGGTCGAAGAGGCCATCACGCTGGTGGGATTAAAGCCGTTTGCTAACCGTCTGGTGGATAGTCTGTCCGGCGGTGAACGGCAGCGAGCCTGGCTGGCGATGACGGTGGCGCAGGATAGCCGCTGCCTGCTGTTGGATGAACCGACTTCCGCACTGGATATTGCGCATCAGGTTGAGGTTCTGGCGCTGATCCAGCGCATGAGCCACGAACGCGGTATTACCGTGATTGCGGTGCTGCATGATATCAATATGGCCGCCCGTTACTGCGATCATTTGGTGGCATTGCGCGGCGGTAAAATGATTGCGCAGGGTGAGCCTGTCGCGCTGATGCAAGGGGATGTGCTGGAAAGTATCTACGGCATTCCCATGGGCATTCTGCCTCATCCGGCTGGTGGCGCACCGGTCAGCTTCGTTTGTTAACTCGGTTTACCTGCTAATGATGCCTGAATTTTTTTCTTCCCCGTATTCCCCCGATCCGCTGCGCCGTCGTCTATTGACGGCGCTGCTGCTGTCGCCGCTGGTTTATTCGGCGGCGAGCAAAGGTGCTACACGTGCTTTTCCTGATTTAAGCCGTATTGTGGCGCTGGAATGGTTGCCTGTTGAACTGCTTCTGGCGTTGGGCATTACGCCCTTCGCGATTGCCGATAAGCATAATTACAACCTGTGGGTGAAAGAGCCTGCGTTGCCAGAGTCAGTGATTGATGTGGGGTTACGTACTGAGCCTAACCTTGAGTTGCTGACGCAGATTCGCCCATCCATGATTCTTTACTCTGAAGGTTATGGCCCTTCGGTCGCGAAAATGTCCCGCATTTCTCCGCTTCTAGGCTTTGGGTTTAGCAGCGAACAGGGAAAACCGCTGACATCGGCACAGACCTCAGTGATGAAACTGGCCGATGCGCTAAATATGAAGGCGGCTGGAGAACGGCATCTGACGGAGTTGGCGCAGTTTCTCCAGCAGGAAAATATCACGCTTCAGCCGTATACCGAGCGGCCTCTGTTGCTTATCACGCTGGTCGATAGTCGCCATGTGCTGGTAATGGCCAAGAACAGTCTTTTTCAGGAAGTGATGGATCATGTCGGGATAGAGAATGCCTGGCAGGGTGAAACCAGCTTCTGGGGCAGTACGATTGTGGGCATTGAACGTCTGGTGGAAATCGGTGATGCCAATGTGCTCTGCTTCGAACACGGCGATAGCGCCATCAGCGCGCAGCTTGATAATAATCCGCTCTGGCAGGCCATGCCATTTGTGCGTCAACAGCGTTTACAACGCGTGCCTGCCGTCTGGCTGTATGGCGGAACGCTTTCGGCGATGCGCTTTTGTCGCGTATTGAATCAGGCATTGGAGGCGAGAAAACATGCCTAATTCTCTGTCTGTCGCGCACAAGCGTGCCGTTCACCCGTTGGTACTTCCCATTGTTTTGATTGGTTTTCTGCTGCTCGTGATTCTGGGAATGGGTAGCTACAATTTGCAGCAGCAATTACCTGTGTCGCAGTGGTTTGAGGCGCTGACGCAGCCCGCGTTGAACAACATGCAGCAGCTTCTGTTCCACTACAGCCTGTTACCACGCATGGTGTTGGCGCCGCTAATTGGTGCTGGGCTGGGGCTGTGTGGCGTGCTGTTCCAGCAAGTCTTGCGCAATCCGCTGGCCGAACCATCAACGCTGGGGATCGCCACAGGAGCACAGCTAGGTATCACGGTGGTAACGCTGTGGGCGCTGCCCGGCGGCGAATGGATCCAGCAGGCCGCTGCGATGATCGGTGCGCTGGTGGTTGGCGCATTGGTGTTTGGCGTCGCCTGGGGCAAGCGGTTATCGCCAGTGACGCTGATACTGGCGGGGTTGGTGCTGAGTTTCTACTGTAGTGCGGTCAATCAACTGCTGGTGCTCTTCCATCATGAACAGCTTCAAGGCTTATTCTTGTGGAGCAGCGGCGTGCTGAACCAGCAGGACTGGAGCAATGTGCAGTTTGTTCTCCCACGTCTCGTGGTGTGTTTCTGTCTGGCACTGCTTCTGATTCGTCCGCTAACGCTGCTGGGACTGGATGACGGCGTTGCGCGTAATCTGGGGCTTGGGCTGTCGCTGGCACGTTTGAGTGCGCTTGGGTTGGGGATTTTCCTGTGTGCGCAGTTGGTGAATGCGGCGGGCATTATCGGTTTTATCGGCCTGTTTGCGCCGCTGCTGGCGAAAATGCTGGGTGCACGGCGTTTACTGCACCGACTCTTATTAGCCCCGCTGCTGGGGGCGCTGCTGCTTGGTCTCACCGATCAGGGCGTTATCTGGCTGAGCCGAGTGTGGCTTGACGTACCAACGGGCGCGGCAACGGCGCTGATTGGCGCGCCGCTGCTACTGTGGCTGCTACCGCGCCTGCGTAATAGCGGTCAACCCGCGATGGTCGACAGTAATAGCACGCCGACACTCGAACGTAGCCTGTGGGGAAAGTGGCTGCTGCTCGGCGTCATGCTGCTGGGAATGGTGATTATCACGGCGTTGATGTTGGGGAAAGATGCGGAAGGTTGGCAGTGGGGCGGTGGCGATGTGTTAGCGCAACTGCTTTCATGGCGCTGGCCTCGAGTTCTGGCTGCGCTAACCGCTGGGGTCATGCTGGCGGTGGCAGGAACGCTAATACAGAAATTAACGGGTAACCCGATGGGGAGCCCGGAGGTGCTGGGGATTAGCTCCGGCGCATCGTTTGGCGTCATTATTTTACTGTTTTTCATCCCCAGTAACGCGTTCGTGTGGCTGCTTCCGGCCGGAAGCGCGGGGGCAGCATTGACACTGTTGGTCATGGTGATTATCGCCGGACGAGGCGGTTTCTCCACGCAGCGTATGCTGCTGGCGGGGATCGCGCTGAGTATGGCGTTCTCTACCGTGATTGCGCTGTTGTTAGCCAGTGGCGATCCGCGTATGGGCACCGTACTGACCTGGCTGTCGGGATCAACCTATGCGGTCGAACCTATAGATGCGATACGCACGGCAGTAATCGCGATTCTGCTGCTATTGATCGTCCCGCTCTGTCAGCGTTGGCTGCGTATTCTGCCGCTTGGTACCACAACAGCCAGATCCCTTGGTGTAGCCGTCACGCCGGTTCGCCTGCTGGTCTTGCTGCTGGCTTCGGTGCTGACTGCGATGGCAACCATGATGGTTGGCCCGATGAGCTTTGTGGGCCTCATGGCACCACATATGGCGCGGATGCTGGGCTTTAGTCGCGTGTTGCCGCAAATTGCGAGCTCTGCGCTGATTGGTGGGGCACTGATGGTGATTGCGGACTGGTTTGGCCGGATGATCCTCTTTCCGGCGCAGATTCCGGCAGGGCTGCTCGCGACGTTTATCGGCGCGCCTTACTTTGTTTATCTGTTGCGCAAACAGGTGAAATAACGCGAGCGTCGGTGGGAAGGGAAACCCGTCGACGCCATGTGATTAGCCGGAGACGTTGATGGCTTCGACCAGCATCCAGAACGTGGTGAGCACCAGAGAAAGCGCCATGACGCCGTTGAAAGCTTTCAGTTTCCACGGTTCCTGAAGATGTTTACCGATGCGATCGCCGAGTAGCGCCCAGACTAAAATGCAGGGCAGATTGAGCGCCATAAAGGCGATCATAATGGTGAAAATGCCGTTGCTGGCGGTATAAAGCAGCGCGATGTTGCTGGACATCAACCAGGCTTTCGGGTTTACCGCCTGAAATAATGTTCCTTGCAGTACAGTCATCGGCTGTACTCGCCCTTGTAATTCTGGTGCCGACGAGCGCACGATTTTCCACGATAGCCACAGTAAATAGGCGCATCCCAACACGGTAAGGGGAAGGCGGATCATGCTCATCCAACTCAGCAAAAGCTCCAATGCCACGCCCATCAACACCGTTTGTATCGCGCAACCCATGACAATGCCCATCAGCATCGGTAACGTACGACGCAGACCAAAATTGACGCCTGACGTCGCCAGCAGCAGATTATTTGGCCCCGGCGTGATCGACATAACGGTGACGTAGCTGAAAAAAGAAGGATCGAGCATGGTGTTATCCTGATGATGGGGAAGAACACTATAGTAGGCAGAAAAAATAAATGGTTACAGATACACAAAATGATTATTGTAATGGGTACAAAGCGCATTAATCGTTAACTGTACTCATTGGCTGGCGGGGGAACTGTGTCCATCATCGATTCACAAGAAAGCACGCTCTATCAGCAACTCGCGGAAACCTTCGCCACGGCCATTCATCAAGGGACGCTAGCATCGGGAAGCCGTTTGCCTTCTATTCGTCGAGTGGCTGGTTCACATCAGGTGAGTGTCAACACGGTGTTGAATGCCTGGCGTATTCTCGAAGATCGCGGGCTGATCGAAGCACGACCACAGTCCGGCTATTTTGTCCGAGGGCGTCTGCCGTCGCTAACGGAAAGCAAACCTCACCGTGCGCAGGTGATTGTGCCGGGCAGTGAAAAACTGGATCTGATTGATACCGTGTTTGCTGCCCAAACTCACCCCGACTACACCAATATTTCTCTGGCGTGCCCGCAGCATGCTGATTTCTATCCGACTGAGAAGATCAGCCGCATTGCCGCCTCCTTGCTGCGACGACAGCCTGAACTGATTGGGCGCTATGCGCTGCCGCCGGGCAGTGAACGGCTGCGACGCGAAGTGGCGCGTCGAGCGATGGATTTGGGTATGACATTGACCCGTGAGGACATCACGATCACTCACGGCTGTATGGAAGCGTTACAACTGGCGTTACGTACGGTTACGCAGCCGGGCGACTGTGTGGGGCTGGAAACGCCAACCTATTTTTATCTCTTTCCTCTGCTAGCCAGTCTGGGATTGAAAACGGTGGAGATTCCTACCGATCCGCAGCGTGGCCTCGCGCTGGATGCACTGGAACTACTGCTCTCAGAAAATCGATTACAGGCGATTATCGCCATGCCGAACGCGCAGAATCCGTTAGGGTGCAGTATGACGCTGGCGGATAAAAAGCGGCTGGCAAAGCTGGTGAACGACTACCAAGTACCGCTTATTGAGGATGGATTATACAGCGAGCTTCAGTTTACCTGGCCGCTGTCGCCGACTGTGAAAGCCTTCGACCGCGAGGGTTGGGTTATTTACTGCTCCAGCTTCACGAAAACGCTGGCACCCGATTTTCGCATCGGCTGGATAGCGTCGGGGCGTTTCCGGGCAAAAGTGGCGCGATTGAAAGCGGTGTCGTCAATGGCGGAATCGGCGTTGCTATCAGAAACGCTGGCGCAGTTTCTGGAGTCAGGCGGTTACGATCATCATCTGCGCACGCTGCGTCGCCGCTATGCCGCGCAGATGGATGAGGCTCGTGGGCTGATTGCCCGGCATTTCCCGCAGGGTACGCGCGCGACGCAGCCGCAGGGTGGATTTGTCTTCTGGCTGGAATTACCGGGCGGTGTAGATGGGGTTGAGTTATTCCATCGCCTGCTGCAAGAGAAGATTTGCGTCACGCCCGGTGAGCTCTACACGCTGAGTGGTCGCTGTAAGCATGCGCTTCGGCTGTCTTGCTGCTACCCGTTTGATGAACGCTACACGTATGCACTTAAGCGTGCTGGCGCACTGGCGTGTGAAATGAGCGGCATGGGGCCGGGTAGCGCAGAATAGCGTTATGGCGTGCCGTTTCGTCCCCAGATTAGGTAGCCTGCTCGCTCGCTTAAGCGCTCATAGTAGGCGCGGACGGCAGGATAGTCTGTGTGTTCCAGCGGCGTTTCATACCAGCGGTTTACCGAGAGCCCGATAGGAATATCGGCCAGCGTAAACGCGTGTCCTGCAACGTAGTGACCAGTCTGCTCCAATTGCTGATTCAAAATGCCCATGGTGCGCGACCAAAGCGCGCAGGATTCGGCTAGCAGTTGCGGATCCTGATGCGTGGGAGACTGACGTACCAGCGACATAAAGGCGTAACGCCATGAGGGATTGAGCTCGGTGGCCTGCCAGTCGATCCATTGGTCTATCGCGGCGCGGCTACGCGGATCCTGTGGGTAGAGCCAGCTTCCGTCTTTCGCATTGGCGAGGTAGCGTAAGATCGCGTTCGATTCCCACATGACGAAGTCCTCATCCTGAATAACCGGTATCATGGCATTCGGATTGAGCGCCAAAAATTCCGGCGATTGCGGTGACTTATAGCCATCACCCCAGTCTTCGCGGTGGAAGGGAATCGCCAACTCATCACACAGCCACAGCACTTTCCGAACGTTGATCGACGACGTGCGTCCTAGAACCTTTAACATGACTTCTCCGCTATTTTCAGGCAAGTAGACTTACTCATAACCAATTTGAAATGGCTTGTCATTCTCGAACGGTAATTCTGACGAAAAAAGTGGAAGGCAGAAGTAGAGGGTAGAGGGCTGTTATTTAGCTGCCATGGCGTCATTCCGTGACGCCATGGTGTACGCGTTCGCTTTACAGGCGCGAGAAGCAGATCTGTGCGGCTTCGATGGTGCGTTCGATGTCCTGTGGCGTATGTGCCAGCGACATAAAGCCTGCTTCAAAAGCTGACGGCGCGAGATAAATCCCTTCTTCCAGCATCATGTGGAAGAAAAGCTTAAAGCGTTCGACGTCGCACTTCATCACATCCTGATAGCAGGTAACGCTGTCGGCATCGGTAAAGAACAAGCCGAACATGCCGCCTGCCTGATTAACCACCAGCGGAATATTTTCGGCTTTCGCGGCAGTCAGCAGGCCGTCAGCCAACTGATTGGTCAACGCGGTGAGCTTTTCATGTACGCCGGGTTTCGCCACTTCGGTCAAACAGGCAAAGCCTGCGGCCATGGCTATGGGGTTGCCGGAGAGCGTTCCCGCTTGATAAACCGGGCCAGTTGGTGCCAGCGCCTGCATGACTTCACGCTTGCCGCCGAATGCGCCGACTGGCATGCCGCCGCCGATGATTTTCCCCAGACAGGTTAGATCCGGCACCACGCCGTAGTGCGACTGCGCACCCGCCAGTGCGACACGGAAGCCGGTCATCACTTCATCGATGATGAACAGGGCACCAAACTCGTCACACAGGGCACGCAGGCCGGGAAGGAAATCCGGCAGTGGTGGAACGCAGTTCATGTTGCCCGCGACGGGTTCGACGATGATCGCAGCGATATCGTCGGGGTATTGTTCAAACGCGGCGCGTACGGATGACAGATCGTTATAGACGCAGGTCAGCGTATGACGGGCGAAGTCGGCCGGAACGCCGGGAGAGTTCGGTTGACCCAGCGTCAGCGCACCAGAGCCTGCTTTTACCAGCAGGCAGTCGGCGTGACCATGGTAGCAGCCTTCAAATTTGATGATTTTATCGCGGCCTGTGTAACCACGCGCCAGACGAATCGCGCTCATGGTGGCTTCTGTACCGGAGTTGACCATCCGCACCATATCCATGCTCGGCACTAGAGAGGTGACGAGACGCGCCATCTGCACTTCCATCTCAGTGGGAGCACCGAAACTCAGACCGCGTTCTGCGGCAGCAATGACTGCATCACGAATCGCTGGGTGATTGTGACCCAGTACCATCGGACCCCACGATCCCACGTAATCAATGTACGCCTGTTCGTCGACGTCGTAGAGATAGGCTCCGTCTGCCCGTTCGATGAACAGCGGGGTGCCGCCAACGCCGTTAAAGGCGCGAACAGGTGAATTCACACCGCCGGGAATAAGTTGCTGCGCCGCAGCATACAGGCTTTCAGATTTGTTCATTACGCGGTCCTGACTGGTCTTGATCGTAAAATGTAGGGGTATTCTAATGAACTGACCGCCGTTATGAAATCGCTGTGCAGGTTTTCACTTGAAAACGCGTTGCATCATACCCACTGAGAGTACTGGCTGAGGGGAATATGAAGCGGCATAATGCGGCGATTATTTCAACAGCAGCTGTCAAATCTTGAACGTTTTCTAATCCTGCCGGATAATAAGCATATGAATGTGGGTCTATCACCTGATAAGCCCTGAGTTGGGAGTAAAAATATGAGCGACGATATAGCAGCACTGCCTCTGCAATTTACCGATGCGGCGGCAAGCAAGGTGAAAAACCTGATTGCTGATGAAGAAAACCCAGAGCTGAAACTGCGCGTGTACATCACGGGCGGCGGCTGTAGCGGTTTCCAGTATGGTTTTACCTTTGATGATCAAATCAACGATGGCGACATGACCATTGAGAAACAGGGCGTGGCGCTGGTGGTTGATCCGATGAGCCTGCAATATCTGGTTGGCGGAGCAGTCGATTATACCGAAGGGCTGGAAGGTTCTCGCTTCATCGTGACGAATCCGAATGCGAAATCTACCTGTGGCTGTGGTTCCTCTTTCAGCGTCTGATCCCGCATTACAGTTATTCACCGACTAAAAAATAAAAACCGTGTCTTATTGAGACACGGTTTTTTTATAGCAGACATTTTTTATAACAATTAACCTGCCACAGAAGCGTTAAAAAATACGCCCCGTGTTTTACTGTGGTTACCATTCGACCGTAATCAACCGTGTTTCCGTACCTTGCGTCGTTTTTGTCGCGGAGGTAGAAAATTTTGCCTGATCGACCTGAATACGTGACTCAGTAATTTTAGGTTGAGGTACAGATGCTACGTTACAGTTCATTTGATATTGACCGGATTGCGGCGTGACGCCACACGACGGTAATATCGTCAGTTGAGCGTTAATTTGCCCACCCTGACTCCCTGCATATGCCGTGCTACAGGCCGCCATCAGCAGACCCGCGTAAAGCAACGCACTTTTCATGTTAAAGCTACCTGGTGTAAAGGAACCGATATCGGTTCAAAATTTTTATTTACTGCATATTGCTTTGGCTTTATCGCCGAGTGGTAATCAACACCTTTTATTGGTGTCTATGATTCCACCGTTACGCTCAGATTATCGGCAAATAATGGCGAAATAAAAGCCTGCTAGTGTTACAACTTGTATACTAATGAAGTTATTGTTATCGGAATGATTTCACAGTGTTAATTAACAATCACTTTGCTGACGAAGACGTGGATCTTAATTCTGTTAATTGAGAGCAAATTTGTTGTGCTGCCAAGAGCAAGCGAGGGCCGCTACGGCTAAACCAGTCTTCATTGACGGTAATAATGGGAACCGCTAGCTGCGGTTGCCAAAATGCCTGTGCATTGGCAATTTTATCTGGCGTACCGCCGATAATAATGGCCTGTGGCTGCCGTCTTAACACCTGTTCACGGCTTACCTGCGGCCAGGGTACTGGGCTGTCGGCAAAGATATTTTCTGCCCCGCACAGTGAAACGATCTGACTTTGCAGCGTCGCTTTTGAAGATGTAAACAGCGGCTGAGTGCCAAATTGAATGAATACCCGCAATGGCGCTATGTGTGCTGCCTTATGCTTCTCATCCGCGTGTTGTCGTTCGCCTATTTGCTGCTGAAAATCTGTCGCGGCCCGTTCGGCTTGTTCAGGATGGCGGCTATAGGTTGCCAACTGTCGTAATGACGCCGGAATATCGTCTAACGTTTTCGCATCCAGATAAACGATGGGAATCGAGAAATTAGCGAGCTGTTCCAGCGGACGCTGCGGGTTACCCTCGCGCCAGGCCAGAATAAGATCGGGCTTGAGTGCGAGGATCCGCTCAAGGTTGATTCCCTGCCAGGAGGCAACCTGTTCCAGCTTTTTCGCTTCCGGCGGGTAATCTGACCAAGCGCTGACCGCTATCAGTTGTTCGCCCATTCCAGCCGCATAGGCCATTTCCGTCGCGTGTGGTGCGAGACTGATAACACGTTGCGGAATGGCATAAGCGGCGGTGCAGAGCAGCAGCCCTGTCAGCCAGCAGAGGAACCTGACGGTCATCGATTAGCGTGCAGCCAGCTTGGCCAGAATCGCTTCTACCATCCGCGTTGATTGCTGTGCAGCAACGCTCAGGAACTCATCAAAACTCAGGTGTGAGGCTTTATCGGCCACATCAGAAATCGCGCGAACTACCACAAACGGTACGGCGAATTGATGGCAGACATGTGCGATCGCGGTGGCTTCCATTTCTACGGCAATAGCCTTCGGGAAGGTAGTGCGGATGCGTGCTAACGGCTCTGCGCCGTTAATGAAGGCGTCGCCGCTAACAACCAGACCGCGCACGGCATTCAGCTGTAAATCGGCAATGGCTTCCTGCGCCAGTGCGATGAGTTTTTCATCGGCAGGGAAAGCGGCAGGGCAGCCCGCCATCTGGCCGGGTTCATAGCCAAAGGCCGTCACGTCGGCATCGTGGTAGCGCACTTCATCGGAAATCACGATATCACCGACGTTCAGTGTGGATGCCAGGCCGCCAGCGGAACCGGTATTAATCACTACGTCCGGCTTGCTATGTTCCAGTAGCAGAGTGGTACCGAGTGCGGCGGAGACTTTGCCGATACCGGATTTAAGCAGCGCGACGTCTACGCCGTTGATTTGTCCGGTGTAGATTTCGCAACCCGCACGCTGGAAGGTCTGACGGTTTTCAATCCGATCGCGCAGCAGCGTTACTTCTTGTTCCATCGCGCCGATAATACCGACTTTCATAAGGTTCCCCGTAAATTCTGTTATAAATGGAAGGTGTATATCGCGGACGTTAGTCTATCATGGCTAGCGGGATGAGATGGAGTATCCATCATTGTGCTGTAGCGGGATGACAGGGAGAACTGTATGTCTGATATCGATTTCGCCAAAAAAATGAGCTTTCAGCGGCATTTCAGTCGACCTAAAACGGCTGAGAGTGAATATGCGATTGTGCGTCAGTTTGAAAGCGATCGCGGTCGTATTATTAACTCCGCTGCCATTCGCCGATTACAGCAAAAAACCCAGGTCTTTCCGCTGGAACGTAATGCGGCGGTACGTTCCCGTCTCACCCACTCGATGGAAGTTCAGCAGGTTGGCCGTTACATCGCAAAAGAGATTTTGCACCGTCTGCAAGCCGACGGCCGACTGGAATCGCTCGGGCTAGCGGATAGACAAACGCCGTTTGAAAGCCTGGTTGAAATGGCATGTCTGATGCACGACATCGGCAATCCGCCGTTTGGCCATTTTGGCGAGTCCGCGATTAATCAATGGTTCAGAAAATTGCTGGATAGCCATTATCTGGACAGTGAATCCCCGGAACGCGTCGATGATTGTAAAGTCCCTACGCTGCGGATGCAGCAGGATGGGCTAGACGATCTGCGCGGGCAGATCCGGCAGGATCTAAGCCATTTTGAAGGCAATGCGCAAGCGATCCGGCTGGTGCATACGCTGCTGAAACTCAATCTGACCTACAGTCAAGTAGCCTGTATCCTGAAATATACCCGCCCCGCGTATTGGCACGGCGATCTTCCCGCCGATTACAACTATCTGATGAAGAAGCCGGGTTACTATCTGGCAGAAGAAGCATTTGTCTTGCGGCTGCGTGAAGAGCTGGATATGGGGGAATTTCACCGCCATCCGCTGAGCTACATTATGGAAGCGGCTGATGATGTGTCCTACTGTATCGCGGATTTAGAAGATGCCGTCGAGAAAGATATCCTCACAATCGAAGAACTGTACGATCTGTTGCGTGAAAACTGGGGCGCAGGCGCAGAGAAAGACATTTTCGCCAAAACGATTGAATATGCCTACAAAGAGCGTGAGCGTTTAAAATGGCGCAGTCACGACGACCAGTTCTTTATGAATCTCCGTGTTAACACCGTGCAGCAGATGGTGCCCCATGCCGCGAAGCGTTTTATCGATAACCTGCCAGCGATCCATGCCGGATCGTTTAATCAGGCGTTGCTTGAGGATGATAGTCCGCAGAATCGCCTGTTAGGGATCTTCAAGCATGTCGCCTTAAAGCACGTTTTCAATCACCATGAGGTTGAGCAACTGGAGCTACAGGGTGACCGTGTGATTCGCGGCCTGCTGGATATTTATAGCCCACTGCTCGAGATGCCTTACCAGGATTTCAGCCAGCTGGTCAGCGACGATACGCACAAACGTTATCCGATTGAAACGCGGCTTTATCACAAGTTATCCAGCAAGCATTGTCTGGCCTATCGCGAAGCGGTCACTGAGTTGGAAGGGGTCGCTGGACCTGAACGGATCGTCCGTGAATATTATTATCGGGCACGTCTGATTCAGGATTACATCAGCGGTATGACGGATTTGTACGCCTACGACGAGTACCGCAAACTGATGGCGGCGGATTAGCCATGAACAGGCTGCAACGGAAATCGCGAGTTTTGTAAAGCCGTTCAATATTTCCTTACGCTTCACGCTCTTCCCCTCGGGAACATTGTTGGTTCATATTTATCTCATACAGCACGACCACTGAGTGTACCCGGTGTCGGGTACACGGGCCGTAAGACTCGCGTGTTGATTACTATGAGACATACTCCTATGAAAAGAAAATCACTGGTTCTGAGTGCGCTGGCGTTAAGTCTGGCGATGGCTATGGGTTCCACCACAGCGAATGCGGCGGAGTCAGCCGCGTCTGCTGCGTCATCGGGTCAATTACCCAGCCTGGCCCCTATGCTGGAAAATGTGATGCCTTCTGTCGTAAGCATCTACGTTGAAGGGCATACCACCAATTCAGGCAAAGAAAGCAATGCGGGCAAAGACGGTATTCCGCCGCAGCTTCAGCCGTTTTTTGGTGAGAACTCACCGTTCTGCCAAGAGGGATCGCCTTTCCAGTCGTCGCCGATGTGTCAGGGAGAAGGTGATGATGACAACGGTCAACCACAACCCAAACAGGAAAACTTCCAGGCTTTGGGCGCGGGCGTCGTGATTAATGCCGAAAAAGGCTACGTAGTGACCAATAGTCACGTGGTGGATAACGCCGATAAGATTCAGATTCGACTCAGTGATGGCCGTAAGTATGACGGCAAAGTGTTAGGCAAAGATCCACGTTCAGATATCGCGCTGGTGCAGTTGAAAGACTTTAAAAATCTGACGGCTATTAAGGTCGCGGATTCGGACCAACTGCGGGTCGGTGATTACACCGTAGCAATTGGTAACCCGTATGGTCTGGGGGAAACTGCGACATCGGGCATTGTGTCCGCGCTGGGACGTAGCGGCTTGAATATTGAAAACTACGAGAACTTTATTCAGACCGATGCGGCGATCAACCGGGGTAATTCTGGTGGCGCACTGGTGAACCTGAATGGGGAGTTGATTGGGCTGAATACCGCGATTCTTGCGCCAGACGGCGGCAATATCGGTATTGGTTTCGCTATCCCCAGCAATATGGTGAAAAGCGTCGTCGCACAGATTGTCGAATTTGGTGAAGTGAAGCGCGGTGAACTGGGTATCACCGGTACGGAGCTGAATTCCGAACTGGCGCAGGCGATGAAGGTCGATGCACAGCGCGGCGCGTTTGTGAGTCAGGTGCGACCAAAATCGGCGGCAGATGCAGCGGGCATAAAGGCGGGCGATGTGATCGTCACGCTGAATGGAAAAGCGGTTAGCAGTTTCTCCGCGCTGCGTGCACAGGTTGGTTCGCTGCCAGTGGGCAGCAAAGTCGCGCTGGGGCTGCTGCGTGATGGTAAACCGCTGACGGTTGATGTGACGCTGCAACAGAGCAATCAGGCTCAGGTGGCTTCCGGTAATCTCTACTCCGGCATTGAAGGTGCTGAACTGAGCAATACTCAGTTGGACGATAAAAAAGGCGTCAAAGTGGATAACGTTAAACCCGGTTCCGCGGCGGCTAAAGTAGGGCTGAAGAAGGACGACATTATTCTTGGCGTTAACCAACAGGCGGTACAGAATATTGGCGAACTGCGTAAAATTTTGGACAGCAAACCCGCGGTATTAGCGTTTAACGTTCGCCGTGGTGACAGCACGATTTATCTGCTGGCGCAGTAATCGAACTGTTCAACGTGTAAGTGAATAATTACCTTTAAGACAATATGTTACGTTGATTGTCTGGCCGGGTGCTCAGGTGCCCGGCTATTTCTCGTTTCTCCATAAAAGCGCTTTTGTGAGTTCTTCCACAGATTTAACCTAATTCCCCTTTCTTTGTTAATTTGCACAATGTGTGGCGCACCGTGTGGCGGTATGCTGGTGCAATTGTCAATGTTCCTCTCAGAGGTAAAAATGGCGTCGTATCATCTCAATGCCAAGATGGCACAGGATATTGTCGCGCGAACTATGCAGATCATTGATAGTAATATCAACGTGATGGATGCTCGCGGTAAGATTATCGGCAGTGGCGATCAGGAACGATTGGGGGAACTGCACGAAGGGGCGCTGCTGGCGCTCTCTCAGGGGCGTGTTGTCGATATTGATGACGCTGTGGCGCGCCATCTGCACGGCGTGCGTCCGGGCATCAATTTACCCCTGCGCATCGACGGTGAAATCGTCGGTGTTATCGGTCTGACGGGGAACCCTAGCCAACTGCGGCAATACGGCGAGCTCGTCTGTATGACAGCGGAAATGATGCTGGAGCAGGCAAGGCTGCTGCATATGCTGGCACAGGATAGCCGTCTGCGTGAAGAACTGGTGTTGAACCTGATCCGTACCGACGATCTGTCACCCGCTCTGATGGAGTGGGCGCAGCGTCTAGGTATCGATATGAATAAACCCCGCGTCGCAGCGGTGATCGAAGTGGACAGCGGGCAGCTTGGCGTAGATTCGGCAATGGCTGAACTACAGCAGTTGCAAACCCTGCTGACCACGCCAGAGCGTGACAACCTGATCGCGATTGTCTCGCTGACGGAAATGGTGGTATTAAAACCGGCGCTGAATAACCACGGGCGTTGGGATGCGGAAGAACATCGCCGACGCGTGGATACGCTGATGTCGCGGATGGCGGAAAGCAGTCGGCTGCGGGTGCGGCTGGCGCTGGGGAATTATTTTGCTGGCCCCGGCAGTATCGCGCGCTCTTACCGCACGGCGCGCACGACAATGAGCGTAGGCAAGCAGCGTATGCCCGCCCAGCGTTGTTATTACTATCAGGATCTAATGTTGCCCGTGCTGTTGGATAGCCTGCGCGGCGGTTGGCAGGCAAACGAACTGGTACGTCCGCTTTCGAAGCTCAAGGCAATGGACGGTAATGGCCTGCTGCGCCGGACGTTAGGTGCGTGGTTCCGTAATAACGTTCAACCCGGTGCGACGGCGAAAGCGCTGTTTATTCACCGTAATACATTGGAGTATCGCCTTAATCGTATCTCTGAACTGACGGGATTAGATCTGGGGAACTTCGATGACCGCCTGCTGCTGTATGTCGCCTTGCAGCTGGATGAAGAAGAGTAGGGCTGAAGACAAACGGCTTTACGTCCACCTTTAGGTCATCTGAATCTCTACCGTGTCCCCCTGATGCCACTCGGTATCAGGGCTACCCATTTCGGTCTTCAGTCGTAACAAAATTGCTTAGACTGAAAACTATGACATAACCATTAACAATATAACGCGATAGCATAAATTATCGCGAAACAATATTTTTGCCCCTTCTCTATATCCACTATTGTCACTCCCATGTTGTCAGCCTGACATACCCGTCATACTTCAAGCTGCATGTGCGTTGGCTTTCCTCGCTTACCCCAGTCACTTACTGATGTAAGCTCCTGGGGATTCGCTGTGTCGCCGCCTTCTTGCAGCTCGAATTATTTAGGGCATCGCCGTACAAAAGGCGTCAGTCGGCCACATTCATCTAAATACTTTCAAGCATTAAGGTTAGGGAGTGATAAGAATGTCAATACGTCGTCTGGGGTTATCTGTTGCTACTGCAGCGCTGTTATTTTCTGGTGTGGCCTCGGCGGCTACCGAATTATTAAACGTGTCTTACGATCCGACGCGTGAACTGTATCAGCAATACAATGCCGCGTTTATTAAGCATTGGAAAGCGACCACGGGTGAAGATATCACCATCAAAAACTCGCACGGTGGTTCTGGAAAACAGGCGCGTTCAGTTATTGACGGCTTGCAGGCCGACGTGGTGACGCTGGCGCTGGCCGGTGACATTGATGCATTAAACCTGAACCAACCGCTGATCGATCCTAAGTGGCAGGCGCGTTTGCCTGACAACAGTACTCCTTACACTTCCACCATCGTTTTTCTGGTACGCAAAGGTAATCCGAAGCAAATCAAAGACTGGAACGATCTGGTGAAACCGGGTGTTGAAGTGATTACGCCAAACCCGAAAACTTCTGGCGGCGCACGTTGGAACTTCCTGGCTGCATGGGCCTATGCCAAAGCGCTACCGGGCGGCAATGAAGAAACCGCACTGAAGTTTGTCACCGAACTGTATCGCCATGCTCCAGTACTGGATACCGGTGCGCGTGGCGCGACCATCAGCTTTGTACAACGCCAGTTGGGCGATGTGCTGCTGGCATGGGAAAACGAAGCTTACCTGTCTCTAAAAGAGCAGGGCGGCGATCAGCTTGAAATCGTCACGCCGTCTCTGTCAATTCTGGCTGAACCGCCGGTAGCGGTTGTCGACAAAGTGGTTGAGCGTAAAGGAACACAGAAACAAGCAGAGGCTTATCTGCAATATCTCTACAGCGATGAAGCACAACGCATTATCGGTAAAAACTTCTACCGCCCGCGTAACGCCAAAATTGCCGAAGAGTTTAAAGATCAGTTTGCACCGGTGAACCTGGTGACGATCGATAAGGATTTCGGTGGCTGGACAGCGGCACAGGACAAATTCTTTAACGATGGCGGCGTGTTCGACAAAATCTTTAAAGAGATCAATAAGTAATTTTGTAACGTCTGACGGATTAAGGCCGCTATTAACCGTAGCGGCTTTTTCAGGTTAAAAAGGCAGGCCACTGCCGCCTGAAATGCTCTGTCAGGTAGTGCGTGTCGGCAAGCAGTTGTTGGCTGGATAGTGAGTATGAAAATTAAAGGCACGGTATGTCACAGCGTTCTTCCTCAGTGATCCCCGGTTTCGGGCTAACGTTAGGGTTTAGCCTGAGCTATTTAGGATTAATTGTTCTTATTCCGTTGGCAGCGATGTTTTTGTATGCCAGCCAACTAACCTTCGGTCAATTTTGGGATCTCATCACCAGCCGTCAGGTGTTGTTTTCTCTGCGGCTTTCGTTTGGTACGGCACTGGCTGCGGCTTTTATTAACGGTATTCTCGGGACGCTGTTGGCGTGGGTACTCGTTCGTTATACTTTCCCCGGCCGTAAAGTGATCGATGCCATGATCGACATGCCCTTCGCGCTACCAACCGCCGTGGCGGGGATTGCTCTAACGGCGTTGTATGCGCCGAATGGTTTGATTGGTTCGCTGTTTCCTTTCAAAATTGCCTACACCAGCATTGGTATCACGCTGGCGCTGATCTTCGTTACGTTGCCTTTTGTCGTCAGAACGCTGCAACCGGTGTTGGCTGATATACCCAAAGAAGTGGAAGAGGCCGCAGCCTGCCTTGGCGCCCGCCCGCTTCAGGTTTTCCGTCATGTGTTAGTCCCCGCGCTGTTACCCGCATGGCTGACTGGTTTTGCTCTGGCCTTTGCTCGCGGCGTAGGGGAATACGGTTCGGTGGTGTTTATCGCGGGGAATATTCCTTTTAAAACCGAAATCCTGCCGCTGCTGATTGTCTCTAAGCTCGATCAGTATGATTACAAAGGAGCAACTGGGATCGGCGTGTTCATGCTGCTGGTTTCTTTCATTATGCTGCTGCTGATTAACGTGTTGCAGCGCCGCATTCAACCGAAACTGTAAGGGCTGGTCGTCATGGAACAGGTTATTTCCGCTCAGGACAGCGCGGCTAAAAGAAAGAAACAGCCCGCAGCCTATTACATTCTGGTTTCACTGGCGTGGGTCGTCTTTTTCCTGATTCTGGTGCTGCCGCTGATGATGGTAGTGACTCAGGGTCTGGATAAAGGCATTGGCGCATTTTGGGACGCGATTAGCGAACCGGATGCGATCTCTGCGCTTAAGCTGACGTTACTCGCGACGGTCATTTCCGTGCCGTTAAACGTGGTGTTCGGGCTGGCGACGGCGTGGTGTGTGACGAAATTCGAATTTCGTGGCAAGAGCTTTCTGCTGGCGCTGATCGATTTGCCCTTTTCCGTATCACCCGTTGTTGCGGGGCTGGTATATGTGCTGCTGTTTGGGGCACAAAGCAAGATCTATCCCTTCCTGCTCGAACACGATTTGCAAATTGTTTACGCCGTGCCTGGCATCGTACTGGCGACGATTTTCGTCACATTGCCTTATGTTGCCCGTGAGCTGATTCCGCTGATGGAAGAACAGGGTTCGCAGGAAGAAGAAGCGGCGCGACTGCTGGGGGCGAATGGCTGGCAAATGTTCTGGCACATTACGCTGCCGAATGTGAAATGGGCGCTGATTTACGGCGTGGTACTGTGTACCGCACGTGCAATGGGGGAATTTGGCGCGGTTTCCGTCATTTCCGGTCATATTCGCGGCCTGACTAACACGCTGCCGCTGCATATCGAAATTCTTTATAACGAGTACAACATCGTTGCAGCCTTCAGCGTGGCGATTCTGCTGCTGATGATGTCGCTGGTGGTGCTGTTACTACGTCAGTGGAGTGAAAGTCGATTGACGAAGCAAATACAGAAACAACAGGAGTTGGCCAAAAATGAGCATTGAGATTCGCAATATTAATAAACAATTTGGCCAGTTTCGGGCGCTGAACGAGATTAATTTGTCGATCCACAGCGGCGAGCTGGTGGCGCTGCTGGGGCCATCAGGCTGTGGTAAGACGACGTTGCTGCGTATTATCGCCGGGCTGGAGCAGCCGGATAGCGGCAGTATCATCTTTCACGGTCAGGATGTGTCCGTCCACGATGTACGTAAACGCAACGTCGGGTTTGTCTTCCAGCACTATGCGCTGTTCCGCCACATGACGGTGTTCGATAACGTCGCGTTTGGGCTGCGAATGAAGCCGAAGAATATCCGCCCGTCGAAGAGTGACATCGAAAAGAAAGTGCATGAATTGCTGAATCTGGTGCAGTTGGACTGGCTGGGAGACCGCTATCCTGAACAGCTTTCCGGCGGCCAGCGTCAGCGTATTGCGCTGGCACGTGCGTTGATCGTTGAACCGAGCATTCTGCTGTTGGATGAACCTTTTGGTGCACTGGATGCCAAGGTGCGTAAAGAGCTGCGTCGCTGGCTATCTCAGTTGCATGAAGATATCGATCTGACATCGGTATTTGTAACACACGATCAGGAAGAGGCGATGGAAGTGGCCGACCGCATCGTGCTGATGAACAAAGGCGTGATTGAGCAAATCGGTACGCCAGCAGAGGTATATAACCATCCGGCCAGCGAATTTGTTTACCATTTCCTTGGCGACAGTAACCGTCTGAAAGTGGCGCAAACGGAAGAAACTATTCTGTTCCGCCCACATGAAGTGTCGTTGTCTGTTCAAGCTCAGGATGGCTATCAGGCGGTGACGGTTCGCGATATTCGCCCGTTAGGAGCCTTGACGCGTCTGTCGTTGAAGTTGGGTGAGCAGTCGGAGTTAATTGAAGCTGAAGTCGCAAAAGACGATGCGAGCCTGGAAGGGTTGCAGAAAGGTGACGTTATTCAGTTCAAGCCCAAGCGCTATAATCACGACTGGGAAATCTGATCGGCAGGCCGACGATAGCAATAAAAAACCCGCGAAATTCGCGGGTTTTTGCGTTTACGGTTAATGCTTTCGATTGAAAGAATTAACGATAAGCGGGGTTAGAGGCAACAGAGTAACGGCCGCTGCCAACCAGCATGATGATAATGCCCGCGAAGAAATAGAGTGCTTCCAGTTCCAGTGCCCATGCACCGACGTTGGTCAGGGTGAAGAATTTACCAGTACCCACCATCAGCGTAGCGACAACCAGTGTCACCGCGGCAATCAGGCCAGAAATACGAGTAAATACGCCCAGAATAATCAGAATCGGCGCAACGACTTCACCCACATAAACGCCATAAGCGATAAAACCTGGCAGGCCTGCGCCTTGCAGCATCTGTACGATCCAGCCTACGCCGTGCTCAACTTTTGCTACGCCGTGAAACAGCAACAGAATACCCACGGTTAAACGCAGTAAAAGTTTACCTGCATCGGGATGATCGGTTAAACGCGTGAACCACTGATTCAACTGAGAAATCATACTAGACAACCTCATGAGTAAGCGAAAAGTGCTATTGGATATAAGGCGGCAGTGTCGTCGATTTAGCGCCTGAATAGAAAACAAATAAATTTGATATTTTCTGTCAAAAAATTAGGTGAAGCGTGTCAACGCGGATAAGCATAGCACTGCAATTGTGGCGGTCTAATGATGGATGAGAATAACGCAATAACAATATGTTATGAAAAGCGTCTACAACCTGACCGACTGAAGGTCAGGGAATAGCTTGTAGGGAATATTTTAAGAGGGAACGCGGTTTGGGGCTTATCATGGATGCGGTAGGCCCCTTCATAACCGGTTTATGCTTCGCCAAGCAGTGCTTTTTTAGCGGCGTTAAGAAAGTCGTCCGATAAGGGATCACCAGCTGTTGCACGGGCTAACGTTAGTGCGCCGGACAGCAGTGCGAATTGCGCCAGAGCATGCAGCCTGCGCTGTTCTTTATCTTCTATCGTGGAGATGGATTCCAGCCTGCCCAGCATAGCTCTGACGCCGCTGAGATAAACCTCACGTACCGGTTTGTCTTCACTTTCTCTGGCGATGTCGCTGGCTAACGCGGTGATCGCACAGCCATCCTTAGCGCCGTCACGGTGGTCAGGGGAAAGATAGTGTTCCACCATCGTTCGTAGATCATGTTGATCGGCGTGTTGGCTTATTTCCTTCCAGCGAGAACCGGAATCTTCAAACGCTTTACGGCTGGCGATTGCGGCGAGTTCATCTTTAGAAGCAAAATGGCCATAAAAGCCACCGTGGGTTAATCCAGCCGCGGCCATCAAATCGTTCACGCTGACGCCGTTCAGGCCTCGTTCACGAAAGAGCTGTGACGACACCTGGATGATTTCCTCTCGGTTACGCTCCATCTGCTGTTTTGATACACGGGCCATTTTGTTCTCCTTCCTCTGTCAGGCATCATCTTAAAGTATGAAAAAACCAGACTCAATAGATGATGCCTTTCATCAATAGTCAGATCAGGCTCGTGGTGGCCACGGTGTAATGATATTAGCGCTGTCGCCTCCTTGAGCCCGAGGCAACGTCCCCGCGATCTGATCGTGCGGCGTTCCTAGCGAAATAGCACTGACTTTATCCAGTCGCGCGACCTGATCTTCGCTTAGCGTCACATCTAATGCGAGTAGCGTATCGTCCAGTTGTGCCAGCGTGCGAGAACCCAGAATGGGGATCAGGCTGGTGCTGGAGTGTGCGGATTTATGCCGTAACCAGGCGATGGCAATCTGTATTGGCATGACGTTCACGTCGTTTGCAACGCGAAATACTTCATCCAGCAAGGCTGTATCTTGCTCGGTATGCACTAATCTTCCGCCAAAACCGATCAGACGACCTTCTTTGCTTTGGCGGTATTTTCCTGTCAGCAAGCCGCCGCCCAGCGGAGACCAAAGCGTGGCTGCCAGCCCCATTGCTTCTGCCATCGGCAGCAGTTCTCGCTCTGCTGTGCGTTGTACCAGACTGTATTCCACCTGAATACCAGCAATTCGCGACCAGCCGCGCAGTTCCGCGATGGTGTCCGCTCGGGCAATACGCCAGGCTGGGAAATTAGAGAAGCCAGCGTACTGGATTTTTCCTGCTCGAATGAGATCGTCGAAAGCACGAACAATTTCTTCAAGCGGAGTTAATTGGTCATCAAAGTGCGCCCACAGCACATCGATACGATTGGTTTTCAGTCGCTTAAGGCTGTTTTCTACCGATGAGATCATATTCTTACGGCTATTGCCGGTTCGGGATATTCCGGCATCTGGCATGGCGCTTAAGGTGTATTTCGTTGCCACGACAAAATGATCGCGGTCTGCGGCAATAAATTCTCCGACCATCTGTTCAGATTGACCGAATTGGTAAGCATCTGCTGTATCGATGAAGTTACCGCCAGCATTGGCATAACGATCAAATACCTGTTTAGCCTGTTCTTTTTCAGAACCATATCCCCACCCGGTGCCAAAATTTCCTGTTCCGAGGGCCAGCTCCGAAACGCGTAATCCCGTATTCCGTCCAAACGTCGTGTATTTCATACTGTTCACCTTACATTTAAATGTTGATTGACATTTATTATATATGTCACACATCATCTATAAGTGCAAGCAGGGTGGCATTATCTTTACGAGAGGCGATGCTAACAGAGGTTGCTTAACTGCATGAATTGCGTTTTTAATCAATGTTCAACGCCGCTATGGCGTTAAACCTTAAAAGGAAATATCCATGTCTGATGATATTCTGTTTAGTCCCTTCACGGTGAAAGGGTTAACCCTTCCCAATCGCATCGTTATGGCACCCATGACGCGGAGTATGGCGGAAGAGGGGATTCCCGGTACGGTGAATGCGGAATATTACCGACGCCGCGCTGAGGGTGGCGTAGGACTGATTCTAACGGAGGGGACCGTTGTCGATCGCCCTGCTTCGCGTAACATGCCAGGGATTCCATTTTTCCATGGTGAAGCGGCGCTGGCGGGCTGGGATACGGTGGCTAAAGCCGTTCATGCCGCAGGGGGGCGTATCGGCCCACAAATTTGGCACACGGGATCAACGCACGGTCGCGGCTGGGAACCTGATGCCCCTGTTGAGAGTCCTTCTGGACTGGTTGGGCCGGATGAGCCTCGTGGTGTGGTGATGACGGAAGAAGATATCGCCGATACCGTGGCGGCTTTCGCCCGTGCGGCTGCCGATGCCAAACGTCTGGGGTTTGACACGCTGGAGCTGCATGGTGCACATGGCTACCTGATCGATCAATTCTTCTGGCCGGGTACGAATAAGCGTACAGATATCTTCGGTGGAGCCACGATCCGTGAGCGTTCCCACTTTGCTGCAGAGATTATCCGTGCGGTTCGCGCCGCTGTTGGTGAGGATTTCCCGCTGATCCTGCGCGTGAGCCAGTGGAAGCAGCAGGATTACAGCGCACGGCTTGCCACCTCACCGCAGGAAATGACGGACTGGCTGGCACCGCTGGTTGAGGCGGGTGTGGATGTTCTCCACTGCTCTCAGCGTCGTTTTTGGGAGCCGGAGTTCCCTGAGATTGACGGGGCTGAAGGGCTGAACTTCGCCGGTTGGGCGAAGAAGCTGACTGGCGCGGCGACAATCAGCGTTGGCTCGGTAGGGTTAAGCTCAGATTTCTTTGCTGCGTTTGGTGGTGAAGGTTCTGGTACGGCGGCGCTGGACAATCTGTATGCACGAATGGAGCGGGAAGAGTTTGATTTGATCGCGGTCGGCCGGGTACTGCTCTCTGATGCGCAATGGGTGCAAAAAGTGCGTTCTGGACAGACTGATAAATTACGTGGTTTTGATGCAGCGGATTTAGCCGTACTGGCGTGACGTTTAGGTGCCATGGTGAATTAAGACTGTGGCAGCCTGACAATCTATTTTTCTGCCGATATCGGATGGTTCCATGTCGGCTTTATTTTCTCATTATATATGTCAATCATCATTTAATGGTTGAGGTTTAACAGATAAGGGGCTTTTTATGGCGTCAGATAAAGTTGTCGCGCTGGTTACTGGTGCTTCATCGGGGATTGGGGCTGCTATCGCGGAGCAACTGGCACTAGCGGGCTATACCGTGTATGGAACCAGCAGGCGAGGTGCATCGTTAGGGAATCAGCGGTTTGAAATGCTGTCGTTGGATGTGACTAGCGATAAGTCAGTTAAAGAGGCAGTGAGTGAACTAATCAGGCGGGAAGGGCGTATCGATCTGTTGGTGAACAACGCGGGTTTTGGGCTGAGCCCAGCAAGTGCGGAAGAAAGCTCGCTTGAACAGGCTCAGGCAATCTTTGACACCAATTTTTTGGGCATTGTTCGGATGATTCAGGCTGTCGTGCCTCACATGCGTCAGCAGAGGGCTGGTCGTATCATCAATATCGGTTCTATTCTGGGCGTTGTGCCGATGCCTTACACGGCACTTTATGTCGCCAGCAAGCATGCAGTAGAAGGCTATTCAGAATCACTAGATCATGAGTTACGCACTCGTGGTATCCGGATTTCTGTTGTTGAACCTGCATATACGAAGACGCAGTTTGAAGCGAACAATGTGCAGCCGGATGCAATGCTGGATGAATATGCGTTTGTGCGGCGCGAATTAGGCAAAGTATTGAAGCAGGCGATGGAAAATGCGGACGACCCAACTGTCGTAGCCAAGGTTGTGCTGAAAGCGGCCCAAGCGAAACACCCGAAAATCCGCTACACGGCTGGTACGGCTGCGGCTCGTCTGACGTTATTGCGTCGATTTGCGCCAAGTATGCTGGATTCTGGTATCCGAAAAAACCTTCAGCTCGACGTAAATGACAGATAGCAAAAAGGCGCCTTTAGGGCGCCTTTTTACATTGGTGGGTCGTGCAGGATTCGAACCTGCGACCAATTGATTAAAAGTCAACTGCTCTACCGACTGAGCTAACGACCCGCAGAAGTGGTGGGTGATGACGGGATCGAACCGCCGACCCCCTCCTTGTAAGGGAGGTGCTCTCCCAGCTGAGCTAATCACCCACTTCTGTACTACGTTTACTTCTATGCTCACTTCAACTTCTAATAAGAAGACCAGCTGGTAGAGATTGGTGGGTGATGACGGGATCGAACCGCCGACCCCCTCCTTGTAAGGGAGGTGCTCTCCCAGCTGAGCTAATCACCCAATCTCAAATCTTCTTACTCTACACAGCGAGTAAATCTTACTTAAAATCAGTAAAGAGTGGTGGGTGATGACGGGATCGAACCGCCGACCCCCTCCTTGTAAGGGAGGTGCTCTCCCAGCTGAGCTAATCACCCCCGCTGTGTGGAGTCGCATTATAGGGATCCTTGAATATGAGTCAACGCTTTTTAAAACTAAAATGATTGTTCGTTGCAAAATTAGGCAAGGCGTCGTATTTATCGCCGTTAGCGCCGTATCCTTGTGCAATTCAGTCAGCTATCTTGCTCCTTCAACCACAATAAAAGCGCGTGCGGCATGTTACGGCGTTGAGGAATCGAAGCAGAGTGATAGAATGTTGCCCACTTTTGTTCTCTGAGCTTATGTCGGTCTATGCCGACAGCCGTTGCGTAATAAGGCTGTAATCCCAAATGAAAATCAAAACCCGTTTCGCCCCTAGCCCTACTGGCTATCTTCACGTTGGCGGCGCTCGTACCGCACTGTACTCTTGGCTGTTTGCCCGTCATCAGGACGGCGAGTTTGTGCTGCGTATTGAAGATACCGATCTGGAGCGTTCAACTCAGGACGCGATTGATGCCATTATGGATGGTATGAACTGGCTGAGCCTGAACTGGGATGAAGGCCCGTACTACCAGACTAAACGTTTTGACCGTTACAACGCCGTTATTGACCAGATGCTGGAAAACGGTACGGCATATAAATGCTACTGTTCGAAAGAGCGTCTGGAAGCGCTGCGTGAGCAGCAGATGGAAAATGGTGATAAGCCACGTTACGACGGCTGCTGCCGTGGTTCTCACGCGCATCATGCTGATAATGAACCGCACGTTGTCCGTTTCCTTAACCCACAAGAAGGCTCAGTCATCTTTAATGACCGCATTCGTGGGCCGATCGAATTCAGCAATCAGGAACTCGACGATCTGATTATCCGCCGTACTGACGGCTCACCGACCTACAACTTCTGTGTCGTTATCGATGACTGGGATATGGAAATTACGCACGTTATTCGTGGTGAAGACCATATCAACAACACGCCGCGTCAGATCAACATCCTGAAAGCGCTGGGCGCACCAGTACCTGAGTATGCGCACGTGTCGATGATTCTGGGTGATGACGGTAAGAAATTGTCCAAACGTCACGGCGCTGTCGGTGTGATGCAATACCGCGATGATGGCTATCTGCCGGAAGCACTGCTGAACTATCTGGTGCGTTTAGGCTGGTCATCAGGCGATCAGGAAATATTCTCTATTGATGAGATGAAGTCTCTGTTCTCATTGGATGCCGTCAACAAATCGGCGAGCGCCTTTAATACTGAGAAGCTGCAGTGGCTGAACCATCACTATATTAACCATCTGCCTGCTGAATACGTGGCGACGCATTTGTCATGGCATATTGAGCAGGCTGGAATTGATACTCGCACCGGCCCGCAGTTGAGCGAACTGGTCGGCTTGTTGGGTGAACGTTGTAAGACGTTGAAAGAAATCGCGGACTCTTGCCGCTATTTCTATGAAGACTTTGCTGAGTTTGATGCCGATGCCGCGAAGAAACATCTGCGTCCGGTTGCGCGTCAACCGCTTGAGCTGGTACGTGAAAAACTTGCAGCGATTACTAGCTGGACGGCAGAGAACATCCACCACGCCATTCAGGGGGCGGCGGACGAGTTGGGTCAGGGCATGGGTAAAGTCGGTATGCCGCTGCGCGTTTCGGTAACAGGCGCAGGTCAGTCTCCGGGTGTTGATGTTACCGTGCACGCGGTTGGTCAACAGCGTTCGCTGGCGCGTATTGATAAAGCGTTGGCGTTCATTGCCGAGCGTGAAACCCAGCAGTAATCACTATCATGTGAATGTATACAAAACGAACCCCGGCCAAAATGCCGGGGTTTTTTATTATAGGGTATGAGGGTTATTGACCGGCTATAGCGACCGCTTTACCAATAGCATCGGGAATCACGTCACCATGTCCCTTTCCAGGGAAAAGAATAAAGTCGGCTTTTGTACCTTGCTCATTGAGCTGTGTGGCCAGCGTTTTTGCTCTTTCAACCATTTTTCTCTGGCTGAGCCGTTCTGTCCGTTTTTCATCAACGGGTTGACCCGCCCGCGTTTTGACAGGTTCATCTTCATTTGCCCCTGCTGTGACGGTAATTGACAGCGGCGGTGTAGCGAGCAGCGGCGTTCTTGCTGGAACCACAACGCCATCGCCCCACCAAATAGATGGACTTGCAGCAACATAGCGCTGGAAAGATTCGGTGTGGTTAAAAAGCGTATAGAGCGTAAACAGACCACCGAAAGAGTGTCCAGCAAGTGTTTGTTTTTGTTTATTAACGGCATAGTTTGCTTCAATCCAAGGTTTTACGGTGGATTGCAGGAATTGATAAAACGCCTCGGCTTCACCGCCTGTGGCAAAATCTGGATCGGTGAGTGTGGTTGGCGGCGTGTAGTCTCGCGTTCTGGCAGGAACATCGTAAGGTTTATCGATCGGGTAACCGATAGCGACAATCAGCGGTGCTGCGCCATTTTTTGCGTTATAGCTGTTTATAGCAACAGGAAACTGAGCATTGCCGTCCAACATGTACAGCACCGGATAGCCGCCTTCTGGTGCGGGTTGGCGGGGAAGCGCGATGAAAAACCGATAGGAATGTTGTGCACTGCTTTGCATCTCAACGTGCCTGATCTCAAATTGAGCTTTTGCTTGTTCGGTAATATCAGAAATGGTTGGCTCAGCCCGAACGGGCAGCATGCCAGATGTAGATATCATCAGAGAAAATACAATCATAGGAAAATAGCGCATGTGCTGGGTGCTTAATAGAAGACAAAAGCGTAACGTGGATCAATGATAATAAATCGCGTTATCGTTGGCAGCTTTTTATTGTGCTTATGATGAGATGACACTGAAATTGCCGCCTGTTTTTTCTTACCTTTGGCGTCTTTTTCAGCGGTTGATCGGATAACCGGATTTAGCCGTTGACACTGCTAATTGGGTTTCATATTATGCGACGCGTTCGCACAGTACTTGCCTTTACGGTAATGCTGTAAGATACGGGGCTATAGCTCAGCTGGGAGAGCGCTTGCATGGCATGCAAGAGGTCAGCGGTTCGATCCCGCTTAGCTCCACCAAACACTCCCTCTGTTTGGTTAGTTATCACGAACATTCCACTCGTTGTGGGGCTATAGCTCAGCTGGGAGAGCGCTTGCATGGCATGCAAGAGGTCAGCGGTTCGATCCCGCTTAGCTCCACCAAATCATCGCGTTACTTCCTATTTATCTCTTTTTTCTCGATTTATCCGTATTCAATCAGCGTTTTTCATTTGCTTAATACACGTGTAAGTAGCTTCTTGTTAACGATTCTTTTATAAGCAGTTCTTTGTAAAGGATAGTCGGCTGCTCCCATTCTTTGAAAGCAACCAAACCGCTACCGCTTAGACCTCTTCCGGAAGCCTTGGCGTCCAATCTATTGGCGATAATCCTTGCTGTTCCAGAAGCTGATTGGCTTGCGAAAAATGCTTACAGCCCAGAAATCCACGGTGTGCAGACAGTGGGGATGGGTGCGGTGATTTCAGAATATGGTGACGCTGTTGGTCAATGATATTGCCTTTTTTCTGTGCATGCGAACCCCACAAGAGAAAAATCAAGCCTTCCCGCTGTTCATTTAATGCAGCAATGACGCGGTCAGTAAAGGTTTCCCAGCCCAGATTGGCATGTGAGTGCGCTTGCCCAGCTTCAACCGTTAATACCGTGTTTAGCAGTAAAACGCCTTGCTCCGCCCAGCTTTGCAGAAAACCGTGTCGTGGAATTTCAAATCCAGGGATGTCGTTCGCCAGTTCTTTATAAATATTACCCAAAGAAGGCGGAGCGGGGACGCCCGGACGTACAGAAAATGACAGTCCGTGAGCTTGATTTGGGCCGTGATAAGGATCTTGCCCCAAAATGACGACTTTGACCTGATGCAGTTCGGTAAAGCGGAACGCGTTAAAAACATCCTTCTGCGGGGGATAAATCGTCTTACCAGCAGCCCGTTCTTTCCCTATGAATTCAAGGGTATTGATGAAGTAAGGCTGCTGCTTTTCTTGTGCCAGCACGTCATGCCAGGTGAGAGAGGTCGCCATCATGCACTCTTTTTTACAGGTTAAATGGTGTTGTAGGTAGCTTACCGATCTATCGTGCCGAGGTAAAACCGTAACCGCAATTGTCGGGATGAAAGGGACTTTTCTTGAAAAAAAATTGAAAATTTACAAAAATATTTGCAATTCGATGTGTTGGTAAAATTGATATAAAACAATATATTGCTAGCGTGCCACTAAGTTGGTGGGTTTTAAAATTGATTTAAGTCAAAGATATCTGGTTGTCAGGCTGGTATATAAGAGAGCAGAGAAACATAGTTTTATACGATCGTTATGAAATCTGGCAGTTTTTTGCCTATAGCGATTTTTACTAAGCTAGTTTTTAACGATGTCGGTTTTTAACTAAGACAATAACACGCCGTTTTACGGAGGCAATTATGGTTACTGGTATTCAAATCACCAAGGCTAACGACAGTGCTCTGATCAATTCCTTCTGGTTGCTGGATGAAGAAAAATCACAGGCGCGTTGCGTATGTGCTAAATCTGGTTATAGCGAAGATCAAATCGTTCCGGTTAGCGATCTGGGTCAGATCGAGTATCGTGAAATCCCGCTGGAAATCAAACCTGAAGTGCGTGTGGAAGGTGGTCAACACCTGAACGTAAACGTTCTGCGCCGTGAGACGCTGGAAGATGCCGTTAAGCATCCGGAAAACTATCCTCAGTTGACCATCCGCGTATCTGGCTATGCTGTTCGTTTCAACTCACTGACGCCGGAACAGCAGCGCGACGTTATCGCTCGTACTTTTACCGCAAGCCTGTAAGTTGTTACTTAAGCTTTAACAGAAAGGGAGCCGAAGCTCCCTTTTTTACATCTATATAAAATATCGACTGTTTTATTCAGCAGACGGTTCGTCAGTTTTCTTTGTTGGTTGACGACGCTTACCAACATTTTTACTGTCGCGATCGCGAACCTTCACTTTAACTTTTTCTTTTTCCTTCTCTTTTTTCTCTTTCCGCTTGGCGAGCACTTTTTTCGATGGTTTGCCCGTCGTTTTGGCGCTTGGCGCTTTGGTCTCTGGGCGGAGTTCCTCAATGACGCGCGCTTTTAGCGGCTCATTCAGGTAGCGGCTGATTTTTCCCAGCAGCAGGTGATCGTGCGCTTCAACGAAAGAGATGGCACAGCCTTTGCGACCCGCGCGGCCGGTGCGGCCGATACGGTGAAGGTAAGTATCTGCTGTACGCGGCAAGTCGAAGTTAAATACGTGGCTGACATCGTCAATATCGATGCCGCGCGCTGCGATATCTGTTGCCACCAGCACGTTAACCCGACCGTCGCTCATGCGTTTGATCGCCTCGTTGCGCTTGGCCTGCACCATTTCGCCTTCGAGATAGCATGAGTTAATGCCAGCTTCATGCAGCCAGGATACGAGCTCATGCACCCGCTCACGCTTGCGTACAAAGATGATAGAACGCGTAACATCTGGCTGTTTTAACTGATGGCAGAGCAGAGTCGTTTTGTGTTTGAGATCGTCGGCACGGTAATACCATTGCAGAATTTTTTTACGTTCCCGACGTGATGGATCGGACTCGATTTCAACCGGTTCGTTGAGCAGACGCTCGGCGAAATCCTTGATCGCGTCCCCTTCCAGCGTCGCAGAAAACAGCAGCGTTTGCTTACGCCAGCGGGTTTCTCCGGCGATGTGTTCAATATCTTGGGCAAAGCCCATATCCAGCATTCTGTCCGCTTCGTCCAGAATCAGCGTTTCTACCGCGCGGCAATCGAAGTTTTCTTCTTTGATGTATTGCATCAGACGGCCAGTCGTCGCGACGACGACATCCTGATTTTCACTGAACACTTCCGCATGGTTCATATACGCTACGCCGCCAGTGATCGTGGCGATATCCAGATGCGTATGTGCCGCGAATGCTCGCGCCTGATCGGCAACCTGCATAGCGAGTTCACGGGTTGGCGTGAGGATCAGAATACGAGGTGGACCTGATTTTTTACGAGGGAAATCGATAAGATGCTGCAAAACCGGCAGCAGATAGGCGGCGGTTTTACCTGTTCCTGTTGGCGCGGAGCCCAGTACGTCACGGCCTTCCATCGCCGGAGGGATTGCCTCGGCTTGAATCGCAGTCGGACGTTCATAACCCATATCACGCAGGGCGTCTAACAGGCTTTCATCAAGATCGAGCTCGGAAAAATTGGTTACAGTCATGGTCTACCTCTATTTGGGGCGCCGATTATAGACGGATTGGCCGGTTTCTTCACCTGTTTAAGCAGATATCGGCACTTTTCCTGCATTGATGTTTCGCCTATGCTACTGCGGTTTGCGTTTGGAATCTTATTTTCATGAGTCATCAGGCTGATAATAAACTGACATTGCGTCGGGATGGATTTACCTTCAAGCAATTCTTTGTGGCGCACGATCGCTGTGCAATGAAGGTTGGAACCGATGGTATTTTGCTAGGAGCCTGGGTGCCAGTGTCCTCAGCTACGCGGATTCTGGATATCGGCAGTGGTTCTGGCCTCCTCGCGTTGATGCTGGCACAACGTTCCGAGCCACATATTCTGATTGATGCGGTCGAGTTGGATAGTGCCGCCAGTCAGCAGGCGAAAGAAAACGTTACCGCTTCTCCATGGGCGGAAAGAATCACGGTTTATGCTGAGGATATCGTGCGTTTCGCCGCGACGCGATCTGCTGACTATTCGTTGATTATAAGTAATCCACCTTATTTCTCGCCGGGAATCGCATGTGGTTCAGCCCAGCGTGAACAGGCGCGCTACACCACTTTGTTAACCCATGACGTGCTATTGCGTTGTGCTCATCAACTACTGACGCCCGAAGGGCTTTTTTGCGTGGTGCTGCCCGTTCAGGTTGCGGAGCACTTTATTCCGCTGGCTCAGCAACATCAGTGGCACGTTCAGCACCAGCTTTGCATATCTGAACAGGAAGAAAGGCCGGCGCATCGCGTTTTACTGGCGCTGTCTCGTCAGGAAAGTGAGTGTGTGAATTCCTCATTGGCAATCCGTGATGCAGAAAGACGTTATTCGACGGATTTCCAGCAACTCACAAAAGATTTTTATCTTTTCATGTAGGTGGCAGACGCCTTGTAGCCGCGTCTGCCTTTTCTGAACTATGATTTTTGTTAACTACGATTTTTATGCATTATGGCACCAGAATCGTTGGTGTCGGTGCCTCGAACTGTTCTGGATAGTCCAGCGTATAATGCAGCCCGCGGCTTTCTTTCCTTTCCAACGCACAGCGAACGATGAGTTCGGCTACCTGCACCAGATTACGTAGCTCCAGCAAATTATTGGAAATACGGAAGTGAGAGTAGTACTCATTGATCTCCTGCTGAAGCAGATGGATACGACGTTGTGCCCGCTCCAATCGCTTGGTGGTCCGCACGATCCCAACGTAATCCCACATAAACAGACGCAGCTCATGCCAGTTATGCTGGATCACCACCTGTTCGTCGGAGTTGTCTACCTGACTTTCATCCCAATCCGGCAATTTTTTCACCGCTTTGATTTGCGGTAAGCGCTGCAAAATATCCTCAGCGGCTGACCAGCCATAAACCAGACATTCCAGCAGTGAATTAGATGCCATGCGGTTTGCGCCGTGTAATCCGGTATAGCTGACTTCGCCAATCGCATACAGGCCGTCAAGATCGGTACGCCCATGTTGGTCGACCATCACGCCACCGCAGGTATAGTGCGCTGCTGGTACGATCGGTATCGCTTCTCGTGTCAGATCAATGCCGAGAGACTGTAATTTTTCATCGATGGTAGGGAAATGCTGTTTGATGAACGCTTCGGGTTTGTGGCTGATGTCCAGATACATGCAGTCTGCACCAAGCCGTTTCATCTCATGGTCAATCGCTCGGGCGACCACATCACGCGGAGCCAGTTCGCCTCTGGCATCGAAATCGGGCATAAAGCGGGAGCCGTCGGGGCGCTTGAGGTATGCGCCTTCACCGCGTAACGCTTCCGTTAGCAAGAAATTTCGCGCCTGCGGATGGAACAGGCAAGTTGGGTGAAATTGATTGAATTCCAGATTCGCTACGCGACAACCCGCACGCCACGCCATGGCGATACCGTCGCCGGAGGAAATATCAGGATTCGTGGTGTATTGATAAACTTTGGATGCGCCGCCGGTCGCTAAAACTACTGTTTTCGCCCGGCAGGATTCTACGCGTTCCCGTTCACGATTCCATATATAAGCACCAATAATGCGGCGTGTGCCAGGCAAGCCCAGCTTATTGGAGGTAATTAAATCGACGGCGTTACAGCGTTCCATAATCCGAATATTCGGATGGGATAACGCTTTCTGCGCCAACGTATTTTCCACTTCTTTTCCGGTTGCATCCGCTGCGTGCAGAATCCGACGGTGACTATGCCCACCTTCGCGCGTGAGATGATAGCGTTCTTCACCGCTGGTGCTAGTTTCGGTATCGAATAGCACGCCTTGTTCAATCAGCCATTGCACGCAGTGTTTGGCATTACTGGCGATGAATTCAACGGCTTCCCGTTCACACAGGCCATCGCCAGCGATCAGAGTATCTTCGATATGAGAATCAATCGTGTCGGTTTCATCGAAAACGGCTGCGATTCCGCCTTGAGCATAAAACGTCGCGCCTTCGTTGAGTGGGCCTTTGCTTAGTACCGTCACGTTGGCCTGTGAAGCCAGACGCAGCGCCAGTGAAAGCCCGGCAGCACCGCTGCCAATGATTAAAACATCACAGACGTGTTCAGTGGTCGTTTGCATGGTCGTGTCGTGGATACGAAAAGAAGAGGAATTCCGATGGTAGCACCCAACGGTTGATTGCAGTATGGGTTTTTAGCCCCTTACACTATAAAGAATAAGCGAGTGGTGGAGCATGGTGAATCGTGCGAATACCTTGGATTTATCGTATCATCCTCGCAAGAGCGGAAGCCTCAGATGAAGACAATTTTTTGCTGAAGACAATGTGTAATGAAGAGAATGCGTCATGATACGCATCGCAAAGACGAGTAACGGCGCTAAGTAAAAGAAAAATGATGACCCGGAACTTTATTGAATGTCTTGGTTCTAATGAGGAGCTTGCTCTAAATATGACTTATATAGCTGGCAGTATTATTTTATGTGTGGAGAACGGTTTGAGTAGAGATTACCTCGGATGAGCGAGCAACTGGCAGATCAGGTTCTGGTCGAGCGAGTCCAAAAAGGCGATCAAAAATCGTTTAACTTGTTGGTCGTTCGTTATCAGCATAAGGTAGCGAGTCTGGTATCGCGGTATGTTCCACAAGGGGACGTGCCGGACGTGGTACAGGAATCGTTTATTAAAGCGTATCGCGCGTTGGAATCATTCCGTGGCGATAGTGCATTTTATACGTGGCTGTATCGTATTGCAGTGAATACGGCCAAGAATTATCTGGTAGCTCAGGGGCGCCGCCCGCCTTCCAGCGACATTGATGCCAATGACGCGGAAAACTATGAAAATGCGGGCGCACTGAAAGAAATATCGAACCCTGAGAATTTAATGTTGTCAGAGGAATTACGAAGCATAGTTTTCCGAACTATCGAGTCTTTGCCGGAGGATTTACGTTTAGCGATTACGCTGCGTGAGTTGGACGGTTTAAGCTACGAAGAGATTGCCGTGATTATGGATTGTCCCGTCGGCACTGTTCGTTCTCGTATTTTCCGGGCGCGGGAAGCTATTGATAATAAAGTACAACCGCTTATTCAGCGCTAGCGAGCGTTTTCAGCTATCCGCATGACTAATGATGGATTTGACAAGGTAAGGGTGTCGGTATGCAGAAAGAGAAACTTTCCGCTTTAATGGATGGCGAAGCAGTAGATTCCGAACTGTTAGGCGCACTGTCACGCGATGACGCGTTGCAGCAAAGTTGGCAAAGTTATCATCTAATTCGTGATACGTTGCGTGGTGATGTCAGTGAAAACGTGATTCATCTGGACATCGCTTCTCGTGTTGCTGCTGCAATTGAAAAGGAACCTGTTCGTCTGGTTCCCCAAGCGCAGCCTGAATCTCAGCCACAACCTGTCGAGTGGACGAAGATGCCTTTCTGGCGCAAAATCCGTCCTTGGGGTAGCCAACTGACGCAAATCGGTGTCGCTGCCTGCGTATCTTTAGCGGTGATCGTCGGCGTACAAAATTACCAGCAGGGTAATGCACCCGAGCATGTTGTCGAATCCGGTGTGTTCAGTACCTTGCCTGCTATGGGCACGGCTTCCCCAGTTAGCTTGGGCGTTCCGTCAGAAAATATTGCCCCTCACAGCGGCCAACAGAAATCTGATATGCAGCGTAACCGCCTTAACGCCATTTTGCAGGACTACGAATTACAGCGTCGGCTGCATGCCGAACACGCTCTGCCGCAGGACGATCAGCAAGCGGCAATTCAGGTTCCCGGCACTCAATCATTAGGAACACAGTCTCGGTAATGAAGCGTGTTTGGTCCGCCGCCTGTTTTCTGATTGGCAGTCTGTTTTATTCTACGTTCGCCCCGGCTCAGAATGTTGAGCCGGGTGCGTTGCTGCAGCAGATGAATAGCGCCGTTCGTTCTCTGAATTACGAAATTTCATTTATCAACATCACCCCGCAAGGATTTGAGTCGGTACGGTATCGCCATGCCATAGTCAACAATCGCTCCTTGGCGCAGTTGCTGTTTATGGACGGGCCGCGACGCGAAATCGTGCAGCGTGGCAATGAAGTTAGCTATTTCGATCCGGGTTTTGAGCCGTTTACGCTCGCCAGCGATCATATTGTCGATTCTCTCCCTTCTCTGGTTTTCGCTGATTTCCAGAAGTTATCGCCTTATTATGACTTTATTCCCGCCGACGGAAGGGTGCGTATTGCCGATCGTCTGGCGTCAGGGGTTCGGGTTATTTCACGCGATGGTACACGCTACAGCTACATGGTCTGGATCGATGCGGAATCGAAACTTCCCCTGCGGATTGATTTACAGGATCGCAATGGCGACAAGCGGTTGGAGCAATTCTTAACGACATCGCTGATTGTTGACGATGATGTGGTTAGCGTGATGCGTCCGCTGGAAGGGATCAAACTACCTCCTGTTTTACCGACGCCTGCTGCAGAAAAAGGTGATTTTACCTGGGAACCAGAATGGCTGCCTACAGGGATGAAAGCACTTTCGCACAATAAGAAAGTATTGCCTGGATCATCTGTTCCGATTGAAACACGGCTGTACAGCGATGGTTTGTTCAGTTTCTCGATTAACATTAGCCCGTCTTCTGACGTGAGCGAGGAACAGTCTCTGCTCACGGGGCGACGTGCTATTCATACCGTCATGCGGGGAAATCGCGAGATTACCGTTGTCGGTGATATTCCGCCTTCTACGGCTAAACGCGTGGCTGACAGTATCGTGTTGAAGGTGCAGCCATGATCAAAGAGTGGGCAACGGTTGTATCATGGCAGGATGGCATCGCAGAACTGCGGTGTGAACCGAGTGCGGGATGTGGCACCTGTAAATCTCGCTCGTCGTGTGGAACGGGGTTGTTAAGTCAGCTCGGGCTTTCCGCTGAAAATACGCTGTATGTCCCTTACGATCGACCTTTAGAGGTCGGGCAAAAAGTAGAGCTGGGAATTTCCGAGGGGCGATTACTACTTTCTGCCGCTCTGGTTTACTTCGTTCCGCTGGTGGGACTGTTGTTTGGTGCTGCGGTATTCCAAACGCTATTCGGTACCGACTTGGCTGCTGTTATCGGTGCGTTGTTGGGCGGTGGATTCGCGTTTATCGGCGTGAAGCGATGGGCAAAACGGTTAGGTAAGAATAAGCGTTATGAGCCTGTTATCCTGCAAATTGCGTTGCCTGGCACGCTCTTACAAAATTGACCTGTGCGCCTGAGCATAAACGGCGTGCGATGCGGAGACAGCGTTCAGTATTTTGTTATCTTTCGACACGATGTTTGCCACGTAATGACACTTTACTTCCTGCTTTCCTCTCGTTGTTCTGCTATTCCAAATAAAACCGTCATAATCAAGGGGAATGCACCGGACATGACTAGGTTTTCACGCTTCTCGCATGTAGAATGCTGCGATTCAGGTGGAATAACATCGCTGATTTTTTCACCTATGCGCATGCCCATCGGCAAGAATTTCAGGAATATCAAGGTAGAAAAATTTTTATAATGAAGCATATACGAAATTTCTCCATTATTGCCCATATCGACCACGGTAAATCGACGTTATCTGACCGTATTATCCAGATCTGCGGCGGTTTAACCGAGCGTGAAATGGCTGCGCAGGTTCTGGATTCCATGGATCTGGAACGTGAACGCGGAATAACGATTAAAGCACAAAGCGTAACGCTGGATTATAAAGCGCAGGACGGCCAAACCTACCAGTTAAACTTCATTGATACGCCTGGGCACGTTGACTTCTCTTATGAAGTTTCCCGCTCGCTCGCTGCTTGTGAAGGCGCGCTGCTTGTTGTTGATGCTGGGCAGGGTGTTGAAGCCCAAACGCTGGCTAACTGCTATACCGCGTTAGATATGAATCTGGAAGTGGTGCCGGTTCTGAACAAGATCGACCTGCCTGCTGCTGATCCAGATCGTGTTGCTCAAGAAATTGAAGACATCGTTGGTATTGATGCCACTGATGCCGTGCGTTGCTCCGCGAAAACAGGAGTTGGCGTGCCGGATATTTTGGACCGTCTGGTGCGTGATATTCCGCCGCCGGAAGGCAGCGCTGATGCACCGTTGCAGGCGCTGATTATCGACTCCTGGTTTGATAATTACCTTGGCGTGGTATCGCTGGTACGTATCAAAAACGGCACGATGCGCAAAGGCGACAAAATTAAGGTGATGAGTACGGGTCAGGTGTATAACGCTGACCGTCTTGGTATTTTTACACCGAAGCAGATCGACCGCGATGTATTGAACTGCGGCGAAGTAGGTTGGTTGGTGTGTGCCATCAAAGATATTTTGGGGGCACCAGTCGGGGATACCCTGACGCTGTCGCGTCAGCCAGCTGAAAAAGCATTGCCGGGCTTTAAGAAAGTCAAACCTCAGGTTTATGCCGGTTTGTTCCCGATCAGTTCCGACGACTATGAAGCATTCCGTGATGCGTTAGGCAAGCTGAGCCTCAATGATGCCTCTCTGTTCTATGAGCCGGAAAGCTCTACTGCGCTGGGCTTTGGCTTCCGCTGTGGCTTCCTGGGTCTGCTGCACATGGAGATCATTCAGGAACGTCTGGAGCGTGAGTACGATCTGGAATTGATCACCACTGCACCGACGGTCGTATATGAAGTAGAAACGACGGCTAAAGAAACCATTTATGTTGATAGCCCGTCTAAACTGCCGCCGCTGAATAACATTCAGGAACTGCGTGAGCCGATTGCCGAGTGTCATATGCTGATGCCTCAGGAATATTTGGGCAACGTGATTACGCTCTGTATTGAGAAGCGTGGCGTGCAGACGAACATGGTGTATCACGGTAATCAGGTTGCGTTGACGTATGAAATTCCGATGGCTGAAGTGGTGCTCGATTTCTTCGATCGTCTGAAATCAACCTCTCGTGGTTATGCGTCGCTGGATTACGGCTTCAAACGTTTCCAGACATCGGACATGGTGCGTGTTGATGTATTAATCAACAACGAGCGTGTCGACGCATTGGCCCTGATTACTCACCGTGATAATTCACAATATCGTGGCCGTGAGTTCGTCGAAAAGATGAAAGAACTCATTCCGCGTCAGCAGTTTGATATTGCGATTCAGGCTGCGATTGGTAACCACATTATTGCGCGTGCGACGGTTAAGCAATTGCGTAAAAACGTACTGGCCAAGTGTTATGGTGGCGACGTCAGCCGTAAGAAGAAACTGTTGCAGAAACAGAAAGATGGTAAGAAGCGTATGAAGCAGGTCGGGAATGTCGAGCTGCCGCAAGAAGCGTTTCTGGCAATTCTGCACGTCGGCAAAGACAGTAAATAAATTCTGAGGAGTATGCATGGCCAATATGTTTGCCGTAATTTTGGCATTGGTGACGCTGGTCACGGGGATTGTCTGGTGTTTAGAACGTTTCGTCTGGGAACCTGCTCGCCGGAAAAAATTTGCCGCTATGAGCGGTGCCAATCTGGCTGATGGCGCGGTTTCATCGAAAGCCATTGAACAGCCAGGCTGGATTGAGACGATAGCGTCCGTATTCCCAGTCGTTGCTTTAGTATTGGTTGTGCGTTCTTTTATTTATGAGCCGTTTCAAATTCCATCTGGTTCGATGATGCCGACGCTGTTGATCGGTGATTTTATTCTGGTGGAAAAATTTGCCTATGGCATTAAAGAACCCTTCACGCAAAAAACGCTGATCGAAACGGGGCATCCGAAGCGTGGCGACGTGGTGGTGTTTAAATATCCGTCCGATCCTAAGGTAGATTTCATCAAGCGTGTGGTTGGTATTCCTGGCGATCGCGTCAGCTATAACCCGATGACCAAGCAGGTAACGATTCGTCCATCCTGTCAAGGGCAGCAGGCGTGTGATACCGCACTGGCAGTCACATACAGTAATGTACAGCCTAGCGATTTTGTTCAGACTTTTAACCAGCCTGGTATGGAATCGCGTGGTGGTTTCTATCAGGTGCCAGCCAATGACAACAGCGTGGATGGTGTCCGCATGGGCGCGCGCAAAGAGTCATTAGGTAATGTGACGCATAATATCTTATTAGTGCCGGGCCAGCAGGATCAGCTCGGTGGTTATTATCAGCAATCGCAGCAGCAGCTTGCGACATGGGTCGTCCCAGCAGGGCACTACTTCATGATGGGTGATAACCGCGACAACAGCCTGGATAGTCGCTATTGGGGCTTTGTACCGGAGAGAAATTTGGTCGGTAAAGCCACTGCTATCTGGATGAGTTTTGAGAAGCAGGAAGGTGAATGGCCTACTGGTGTACGTTTGAGCCGCATCGGTGGTATTCATTAATCAAAAGTAAGCATTACTCAAAATAAGATACAGGCAGCATTCTGATGCTGTCCGTTGTAGAATATTTTCTGAAATGTTCTTTTTGAAAGAACGTGCCCTAAATAATGGAAGTTGCAGGACAAAACGTTATCGTTTGAACCACGTTAACGGACATGCAACGCGAAGTATGACGGGCAGAAAGGCAGGCTCCCTGATGGGAGCCAATGCAAACGAAACAGTTTTGACCGAATTGGTAAGCAGGGCTGTTCCGTATGCTGCTGTTTTTGACGCATCGTTGATCTATTGGTAACACATGAATCCCATCCTGATAAATCGTTTACAAAGAAAGCTGGGCTATACTTTTCAGCAGTACGAGCTTTTGTTACAGGCGTTGACACATCGCAGTGCCAGCAGCAAACATAATGAAAGACTCGAGTTCCTGGGTGACTCCATCCTGAGTTTTGTGATCGCCAATGCGCTGTATCACCGTTTCCCTAAGGTTGATGAAGGGGATATGAGCCGGATGCGGGCAACGCTGGTGCGAGGAAACACTTTGGCGGAAATCGCGCGTGAATTTGAACTGGGAGAGTGCTTGCGCCTCGGTCCTGGTGAATTAAAAAGCGGTGGTTTTCGTCGTGAATCGATCTTGGCTGATACGGTCGAAGCGTTGATTGGTGGTATTTTCCTCGACAGCGACATCCTGAATATCGAGCGTTTGATCCTGAATTGGTACCAAACGCGTCTGGATGAAATCAGTCCTGGCGATAAGCAAAAAGATCCGAAAACGCGGTTGCAGGAATTTCTGCAAGGGCGTCACTTACCTTTGCCAACCTATCTGGTTGTGCAGGTTCGTGGGGAAGCACACGATCAGGAATTTACTATCCACTGTGAGGTGAGCGGCTTTAGTGAGTCGGTCATTGGTACTGGATCGAGTCGTCGTAAAGCCGAACAGGCTGCGGCTGAACAAGCGTTGAAAAAACTGGGGCTTGAATGAGCGAAATACAAACACACTGCGGTTTTGTCGCGATTGTTGGTCGACCTAATGTCGGAAAATCGACGTTATTGAATCAATTACTGGGGCAGAAGATCTCCATTACGTCACGTAAGCCCCAGACGACGCGGCACCGCATTATGGGTATTCACACTGAAGGGCCTTATCAGGCTATCTATGTGGATACGCCGGGGCTGCATATTGAGGAAAAACGAGCGATTAACCGCCTGATGAACCGTGCGGCTAGCAGCTCGATTGGTGACGTTGAGCTGATCATTTTCGTTGTTGAAGGTACGCACTGGAACGACGACGATGACATGGTGTTGAATAAACTGCGTGACCAGAAACTTCCTGTGCTGTTGGCGATCAATAAAGTCGATAACGTCACGGATAAAACCAAGTTACTGCCGCATATCCAGTTCCTCAGCCAACAGATGGACTTCCTTGATGTCGTGCCTATCTCTGCGGAGAAAGGCACAAATGTTGATACGATTGCGAGCATTGTGCGTAAACACTTACCGCAGGCAACTCATCACTTCCCGGAAGATTACATCACCGATCGTTCTCAGCGTTTTATGGCATCGGAAATTATCCGTGAAAAGCTGATGCGTTTTCTGGGTGAAGAATTGCCGTATTCCGTAACGGTCGAAATCGAACGTTTCGTGACTAACGAACGCGGCGGTTATGACATCAATGGCCTGATTCTGGTTGAACGTGAAGGCCAGAAGAAGATGGTCATTGGTAACAAAGGTGCCAAAATTAAAACCATTGGTATCGAGTCTCGTCATGATATGGAAGAGATGTTCGAAGCCAAAGTTCACCTTGAACTGTGGGTTAAAGTGAAATCCGGCTGGGCAGATGACGAACGTGCCCTGCGCAGCCTGGGTTATAGCGAAGACTTGTAAGGTTTACGTCGATGGAAGGCTGGCAGCGCGCATTTGTCTTACATGGGCGACCTTATAGTGAAACCAGTTTATTGCTGGATCTGTTTAGCGAAAGCGATGGTCGTGTTCGCGTGCTTGCCAAAGGTGCGCGAGCTCGACGCTCTAGCCTAAAAGGCTGTTTACAGCCTTTTACTCCGCTGCTGGTGCGCTGGAGCGGGCGGGGTGAAGTGAAAACATTACGCAGTGCGGAGCCCGTCTCACTGGCGCTGCCACTGACTGGCTCGATGCTGTATAGCGGTTTATATGTTAACGAGCTGCTGTCCCGCGTGCTGGAACACGAAACTAATTATTCCGCTCTTTTCTTCGATTATCTCCACTGTTTACAACACCTTGCTGCACAAGATGCTTCTCCAGAACCGGCATTAAGACGCTTTGAATTGGCGTTATTGGGCTACCTGGGATATGGCGTCGATTTCCTGCATTGTGCTGGTAGCGGCGAACCCGTGGCGGATACCATGACCTATCAGTATCGAGAGGAAAGAGGGTTCATCGCCAGTCTGGTTGTTGATAATAAGAGTTTTACTGGGCATGAGTTACATTCACTGGCATCACGTGAATTTCCTGATGTTGGCACACTGAAGGCTGCAAAGCGTTTCACCCGCATTGCGTTAAAACCGTATCTGGGGGGGAAACCGCTGAAAAGTCGTGAACTATTCAGGCAGTTCGTTCCTGCGGCTAATTTGTCCAAACCTACTTCTTCTGATAAATAATCCCCTTTCGTCAGTACCCTGACGCCGTGACATCGGTGTAAACTGCCACGTACCGTGCATGACTTTACCGAGGATTTATCATGGCTGAACTGTTACTTGGCGTTAATATCGATCACATTGCGACACTGCGTAATGCACGCGGAACGGCGTATCCCGATCCCGTTCAGGCGGCTTTTGTCGCTGAGCAGGCGGGGGCGGATGGTATCACGGTGCACTTGCGTGAAGATCGTCGCCATATTACGGATCGTGATGTGAGGATCCTGAGAGAGACGCTCCAAACCCGTATGAATCTGGAAATGGCCGTCACGGAAGAAATGCTGAACATCGCCTGTGAGGTGAAGCCGCATTTTTGCTGTCTGGTACCCGAAAAACGCCAGGAAGTAACAACAGAAGGCGGGTTAGATGTGGCAGGGCAGCAGGACAAAATTGGTAACGCAGTAGCCAGACTTAGCCAGGCTAATATATTGGTTTCGCTCTTTATTGATGCGGATAAACGGCAAATTGATGCTGCCGTTGCCAGTGGGGCACCCTATATCGAAATCCATACTGGGGCGTATGCCGATGCGCCAGATGATGAAACTCGTCAGCATGAGTTCGAGCGCATTCGTGATGCGGCGACTTACGCGGCGGCGAAAGGGCTCAAGGTGAATGCTGGTCACGGTTTGACGTACCATAACGTTCTTCCGATTGCAGCGTTGCCGGAAATGCACGAATTAAATATCGGGCATGCAATTATCGGGCGTGCAGTGATGAGCGGGCTGAAGGATGCAGTTGGCGAAATGAAAATTCTGATGCGGGAAGCACGCCGCTGATGGCGATTCTCGGGCTGGGAACGGATATTGTCGAAATCGCCCGTATTGAAGTGGTGATTGAACGTTCAGGCGAGCGATTGGCTCGCCGTATTCTGACGGATGCTGAATGGGAGCATTATCAACAGCATCAGCAGCCTGTTCGTTTCCTCGCCAAGCGTTTTGCTGTGAAAGAAGCGGCAGCAAAAGCGTTTGGTACGGGAATTCGTAATGGCCTCGCGTTCAACCAGTTTGAGGTCTTTAATGACGAACTGGGCAAACCCTGTCTGCGGTTTTTTGCTAAAGCGGCAGAGCTGGCTGAACAGATGGGTGTCAGACATGTACATGTGACACTGGCTGATGAAAGACGCTATGCCTGTGCGACGGTGATTATCGAAAGCTGACCGTTCGTAAACAGACTCTCAAATGCTGTCGGCGTGATGCATGAGTACGTATTTCTCCCACAACTGCTCATTACCTTCAACATGGTTTGGATCTTTGACGATCGTATTGTCGATGGGACAAACTTTCTGGCATGTAGGCGTATCGTAGTGGCCAACGCACTCAGTGCAGAGAGTGGTATCGATTTCATAAATGTCCATGCCCATGGAAATGGCCTGGTTAGGACACTCAGGCTCGCACATGTCACAGTTGATGCATTTATGGGTGATGAGTAACGCCATGATGTTCTTCTACCTTACAAACAGGGCGCAGATTATACCCGCTAGGGCCCATTTAGACACGCGTAACTGTCATTGATCGATGATATACAGCCAGACTGCCCCCCGTTGTCTTCGACACATCTTCCTTCCGAGCCGGCTTACTGTGGTTTTTTTGCGTTTTCGGAGGCCTTCAGCATGCAACCTATTGTCTGCATAAATAGTGAGGTTACAGGGTAAAATTACCATCTGTTCGTTAAATTGGTTTTATACGTATGCTTTAAAATGTACGAATCAGCCAGTGCGACTGTGTGTCTTGGGTTTTAATTTATTGATTTACAATTTAAATAAATTTAGTTGTGATATTGAACCACTTATTTTTGTAATATCGATGGACATCGATTTAATCGGTATTACCGATGACGTTTGCATCTGGAGAGTCGATGACGGTGCATGTCCATATGATATAATTTTATAACTAATAGTGTCAGTTTAATGGCGGAACTCATAGTGCAGCAGGAAGGTCATCTTAATCTGGTTGGGGCAGGATTTTTCCAACAAGGAAGCGCAGAAGCATTAGGCGCTGATTACTGGCACCAATGCCAACGGCGGTATACTTTTCAGCCCATTTACCGAACATCAGGTAAATTAATGGCTATTGAGTTACTGACTTCCGTTTTTTCTCCTACCCTGCCGCAAAAGTTCATCTCTCCTGAAAAATACTTCGCTAATATTGATGTTGAAACCCGCCTTCTAATTATTGTAGAACAACTGCAACTTTTATCTCAGTGGAATTTTCGATTTATTCGCGACGATCTTTTTGCCTCCGTCAACATTGATGGTATGACTTTATTGGCGTTGCAAAATAATTTAGAAGCCAAGCGCCTGATCGCAGCAATGCCCTGGATTCGTTTTGAAATGGTTGAAAATCAGGGAGGGCTGCCGAAAGAAGTACTGACCAAGCTTCCTGAAGCGCAAACCTTGTGGCTGGATGATTTCGGCTGCGGTATGGCGAATTTTTCATCACTTATGCTGGCTCAGTATGACTGCATCAAAGTGGCGCGTGAGCTTTTTATTCTCCTGCAACAAAGTGGCGAAGGGCGGACCGTTTTTCCTGCTCTGATCGCTTTACTATCGCGCTTTTGCAATTATGTGGTAATTGAGGGCATTGAAACGCAGGAGGAGTGGGCGATTGTGCAGGCATCACATGCTTATGCTGCCCAAGGTTACTACCTCTCGCGTCCCCAGCCATTTGAGAATTTTGAAGCATTGAAACTTGACTTATAGGTGATAACCTGTTGTTTAGGCTATTAATTTACTTATTAAAGTCCTGCTGTCTGTTCCTCGCTTTCCCTCCTTCGCATCAATTCATTATATTCCCTAATGTTTCATTGCCGTATAAAAAATAGCCACTTAATGTATCTCGCTTTATCCTCTAGGTGATAAGGGAAAATGCTGTTTTTTGTTTTATTTTTGTTGTTTGATTCTTGTTTTATTTGTTATGGCAGTGTTTAATTTCAAAAAAGAGAAGGGAAGAGAGGTGGTAGATTTTGCATCAAATTATGACATATATAATCAGAGGTTTGCGTTAATGATTTTATTTTTTTCTTTTAATTATTTGATTTTTAATGGTAAAAAAATATAATGTTTACTGTTAACGATCAAAAATCATTTTGTGATAGATTTTGTTGATTAAAACAATGATACTTATTGGTATAATTGATTTGCTTACAAAAAATTGACGTTCAGAATATATCGCCATGTACCTTTAGGAATATTCTTTTATTCCATTAGAGAAGCTTATAACCCGAACAATTACTACTATTAAATTAAGATACTCTTTTGAATTTGCTGTTTTTATTTGCGCACAGTGATATGCGAGGGCTTTATGCTGACGTTGCTATGTTTCTAAATACTCCTGCTTCATGGAGCATTTTTTCTTTCATCCTTTCTGCTCTCCGGAAATGCACCAACCCTGAAAATCTACGGGGTGGGGGTTTGTTGCCGGGATTTTTCGTCATCAGCGTTGTGATTTGTACGATCAGGACCGCTCGGGCCTGAGGAGAGTGTTATTGTGTATGAAATTATAATAACCCTACTTTTGTTGTTGTTATTGTTTTCTTCTGTCAAAAATAGAAAAATTAAACAAAAGTTTAAAACTGAGCAGAAAAAACAAGATTTTCTCAACATGACTTTCTTTGCAATGGAATATAGTCCTGCCTCAATTATGATCGCAGATGAAAATTGTGAAATTATTTATGTAAATCGTCAGTTTATTACCATGTCTGGCTATATGCCGGATGAGGTTATTGGCAAAAAAACGAATATATTAAACTCCGGTATGACTAACGCCAGCGTCTATGAAGATCTGTGGGCGACCATAAATAAAGGTAATGTATGGAGTGGTGAGTTCGTTAACCGACGTAAAGATGGGCAGTTGTATTGGGAAAAGGCCAATATCGTTAAAATATATAATAAGGCGAGTAACGCGACTCAGTATGTCGGTATTAAGTTAGATATTACGGAACGGAAATCACAGGAACATCATGATAATTCATACAATCGTGCACTGGAGTTGTTATCAAGCGGCGCGCCGCTGAAGGATATTCTGGATGCAATCATTTTCAGCGTTGAGGAAAAAAATCCTGGCCGTATTGTCTGTTCCGTACTGCTGGTCGATAAAGACAAAAAATGTCTGACGCTGGGATCTGCGCCGAGCTTGCCGGGTTTTTATAAAAATGCCATTCACAACGTGAAAATTGCCGACGGTGTCGCGTCTTTTGGGACCGCGGCTTATACCGGTAAACGCGTAATCGCTGACGATATCTCTGTTCATCCACACTGGTCGTTGTACAAAGGGCTCGCATTATATGCTGGGCTGCGTTCCTGTTGGTCTGAACCTATCATCGGTCAAAATAAAGAAATTTTAGGTGTTTTAAGTGTTTACCACCGCAAAGTGTACGTGCCGACCGAAGACGAGATTTTCTCTATAGAGAAATCGGCACAGCTGATTGCGATCGCCATAGAGCGCTATCATGCTATCGATATGCTGCGACGCAGCGAGGAACACTATCGGCAGTTGGCGCACTATGACTCATTAACGTCATTGGCTAACGGCCTGACGTTCGCCGAACAAATGGAACAAGCGATTTTGTTATCTAAACAAACAGGCAGGAAAATCGCGCTGATGTTCTTGGATCTCGATAAATTTAAACAGATAAACGATTCGTTCGGACATGCCGTCGGCGATTTACTATTAAAAGAAGCCGCTGCGCGTATGCGTGGTGCAGTTCGGGATTCGGATACGGTATATCGCCGTAGCGGTGATGAATTTATTATTCTGCTTCAAGGCATTAAAGAAATTGATAATACACTTTATGTCGCAGATAAAATTCATAACGCGTTGAATAAACCTTTTGAGATCAATGGTAAAGCGCTTGATATCTCATGCAGTATCGGCATTGCTCTGTACCCAGAGCATGGCTCTGATTCTCTGACGCTGGCAATTAATGCTGATTCTGCCATGTATCAGGCTAAAGCCATGGGGCGGAGTCAAACTCAGATTTATCACAGCATGAACGATCACTGATAAATATACTCGTCATACTTCAAGCTGCATGTACGTTGGCCGCGTTACGATGCCCATAAATGAGCCACGCCATAAAGGGCCAACGCTTTGCGTTGTTCAAAACGCTAACGTTTTGTCCTGAGACTCGAATTATTTGGAGTATAGAATAGAAAAAAGGCGCTCAACTGAGCACCTTTTTATTTATCTTTCTCGTAGTGCTTCTGCTTTTGCCCGAATAATCGGCTTTAACAAATAACTGAGGATCGTTTTCTTTCCCGTTATTATATCAACAGAAGCCACCATGCCAGGAATGATAAGAAGGGGTTTATCGGCTGAACCTAAATAATTCTTATCAGTCCGGAGCCGAATAATATAAAAGCTGTTCCCTTCTTTATCCGTTACCGTGTCTGGGCTAATTTGTTCCAACTGACCTTTTAAGCCACCGTAGATAGTGTAGTCATAGGCTGTCAATTTTATTATGGCATCCTGACCTGGATGCAAGAAGGCAATATCCTGAGGACGAATTTTAGCCTCCACTAGCAGTTTGTCATCCAGCGGGACAATTTCCACCAGATCGCTACCCGGTTGAATCACGCCACCGATGGTATTCACCAGAACCTGCTGCACGATACCGCGAACAGGGGATACAACCAGCGTTCGGTTTACCCGATCTTCAAGTGCTTTACCTGTGGCTTCAATTTTGTTCAGGTTGGTTTGTGCTTCGCTAAGTTGAGATAACGCCTCGCTTTTATAGCGGCTGCGCGTTTCCTCTATTTTATTCTCACCCTCTTTAATCGCAGACTCCGCCCGCGGTATGGAGAGTTTGATGGAATCAAGCTGACCACGTGTTTCAACTTCAGCACGGCGCAGACGCAAAACTTCTACTTTAGAAATAGCGCCTTCTGCGATCAGCGGCTCTGACATTTTAATTTCTTGCTGAAGCAGACCCAGACTATTGCGGAACTGAATCTCTTTGGCAGAGAAATCCCGTAGTTCCTGACGGCGCTGAATCAACTGCTCTTCCAGGCCGGATATCTCATTATGAAGCTGCTGGCGGCGGCTGTTATAAAGCTCTTTTTCTCCTGCCGCGACTTTCGGTGCTTGCGTCGTAATTTCTTCGGAAAGCACGAGCTCCTGGCCGCTGATTTCGGCACTCAGGCGCTCAATTCGCGACAGCAGCGCAAGCCGATCGGCTTCGGTTTCACCGACGTTAGAAGCGAAACGCGTATCATCAAGGCGCAGCAAAGGGTCGCCAGCATTGACGACCTGACCCTCACGGATGAACATTTCCGTGATAATGCCACCTTCCAGGTTTTGGATTTTTTGCAGCCGAGAGGAAGGGATCGCTTTCCCGTCACCCCGAGTGACTTCATCAATATTCGCGAGCCCTGCCCACAGGATAAAAAACAGGAAAAAAGCACCGATAGCCCACAGCGTGAAGCGAATAGAGCGTGGCGAATCCTCAGCCATTGCTCGGCTCACCTCTGGCATTGTTTGCAGGCTTTCTTCGTCTCCGCCGACAAAATATCGTTTGATTCGTTTGATATATTTACCGAGACGCATTGATCTGCCCCTTCTTCAACGCATCCATCACGATCGCTTTCGGCCCATCAGCAATAATTTTACCTCTATCGACAATCACTAAGCGATCGACTAGCGCCAGCATGGAAACCCGATGCGTGACCAGCAAGAGCGTTTTTTCCGCAATCACGGGAGCCAGAGCCTGCTTTAGTCGATCTTCGCTGGTGTTATCCATCGAACTGGTGGGTTCATCGAGCACCAGAATGGGTGGGTCGAGCAATAACGCCCTGGCTATTGCGACAGCCTGACGCTGCCCGCCGGAGAGTTGTTGGCCGCGTTCGCCAACCTGAAGGTTGTAACCATCGGGGTGTAGACGTGCAAACTCGTTCACCCCAGAAATTTCTGCGGCTCGCAACATGGCTTCGTCTTCGACATAGCGTGCGCCGCTAATGAGGTTGTTGCGTAGCGATCCGCTGAATAGCTGAATATCCTGAGGAACATAGCCGATATTGTGGCGCAAATCGCTGACATCTAACTGACGAGCATCGACGCCGTCGATCAGAATATTGCCCGCATTGGGCTGATAGAGGTTCACGATCAATTTTTGTAGCGAACTTTTACCCGAGCCGCTGCGGCCAATGACGCCCACTTTCTCACCGGGAGCGATAGTCAGGCTGATGCTTTGAAGTGAACTGGTTTTTTGTTCTGGATAATTGAACGTCACATCGCGAAATTCGATACCGCCTCGGATGCTTTCGCGCTTCAGTGGGCGCTCGTTATCGCTGCGCTCTTGCGGCAACTGCATCATCTGTTCGGTGGTTTGCATGGTTAAGCGCGCTTGCTGGTAACGGCTGACCAAGCCAGACAGCTGACCTAAAGGCATCAACGCTCTGCCGTTCAGCATGTAGCAGGCAATAAGTCCACCCATACTGAGTTTACCGTTAATCAGCATATAGACGCCGACGACAATCATGGCAACGCCAGCAAATTGCTGGAACCACTGTGTCAGGTTTACCGCCAGTGATGATAACGCTTTTGCCCGCATTTCCAGCTTGCCTAGACTGCCAATCGTCTGTTCCCACTGGTGCTGTCGTTCACTTTCCGCATTGTTGACCTTGATGGCATCCAGACAGCTCAAAGTTTCGATCAACGTAGCCTGCCGTTCGCTGGCAAGGTGCATCGTTTTCTCGATCGTCGCGGACAGCGGTTTTTGCATCGCCCAGCTTGCCAGCAGGGCAATAGGGTAGGCCAGTATGGAAACCCAGACGAGCGGGCCGCCGATAATGCCGATAACCAACAGCAGAAGCAGGGTAAAGGGAAAATCGATCAGCGTCGTCAGCGTTAGTGAAGAAAGGAAATCTCTTAGCGACTGAAATTCATGAATATTCTGCGCAAAGCTACCGACCCGTGCTGGCCGAGCTTTCATCGACATACCCGTGATACGTTCAAATAACGTGGCAGAAATAATCAGATCGGTTTTTTTGCCCGCCATATCGAGGCAAATGCCGCGCAGCGTTTTGAGTATTAAATCGAAAACGAAAGCGCCAGTAACGCCGATAGCCAGCACCCACAATGTCGCCGTTGCCTGATTCGGGACAACTCTGTCATAGACATTCATCACGAATAGCGGTGTGGCAAGCGCGATAATGTTGACCAGCAAGCTAGCGAGGATGGCATCAAGATAAAGTGAACGTGAAAGCTTAAGCGTATCCTTGAACCAGGATTTGGTGCGAGGAATCAGAGACGGATTCTGCAGATCGAACTGATGACGAGGCTGGGCAAACATCACCAAACCAAGGTAATTCTGTTGCAGCGTATTGTGCTCAACGGAAATTTCTCCGCCTTCTGTTTCACTGGGCATCAGGCGTGCACTGCCGTCTGCATTCCAGCCTAACAGAATCGCCGCTCGTCCTTCCCGTAACAGCAGCATAGCGGGGAGCGACATCTCAGAAATTTTATTCAGAGAACGCTTGAGAACCCGCCCTTGCAACCCCGCACGCGCAGCGGCTCTTGGAAGCAATTTTACAGACAACCGCTGGTTGGCTAATGGTAACCCAGCGGTGAGTGTTGTACGGCTGACGGATTTCCCCTGCAAGGTACAAAGGATCAGCAAACTATCCAATAAGGGATCGTCGTGACGGCTGCGAGGGTCACTATTTTCATGGACGATGGGTTCATGAACGATAGGCTCATGGGTGACCGATTCATCAGAACCCTTCGTCTCTTCTACTGAATGCAACTTCATTTAACTGAACGTTCCCTTACGCAACGTAATTCTCTCGCATATAAACCATAATTTATCGCCGTCTGACTAATGAAATATATTAATTGAGGCTCGGTAACTCTGCGTGGGTTGTTACGTTTGTCAAACTGGTACCCGCATCAGGGGCAGGGATTGCTAAACGGTTTAATAGCTCTCCCATACGTGATGTGATCCGGTATTCGGTATAGAGGGCGATGAAGCGAACCTCAACCAGGCGGCGTTGCGCGGTGAACAACTCGTTTTCACTATCTAGCAAGTCCAATAGCGTCCTTTCCCCCAGACCAAATTGCTTCTGATAGGCGGTACGTACTTTCATGCTGCGATCGGCATATTCGGCAGCAATCGGAACCTGCTGACGCGAGTTGCTTAATGCTGACCAGGCTAGCTTGAGTTCTTCATTGAGCAGGCGCAGGGCATTATTTCGGACATCCTGTGCTTCTTTTATCTGATAGGCTTTGGATTCCATGTTGGCCTTGCTGCTACCGCCTTCATACAGGTTGTAGCGCATCCGCAGCATCGCCTGCCACTCATTGTTCTGGCCGCGTGTCCCGTCAACGTTATTATCCATTGTGCGAGAGAGTTCAACATTAAGGCGCGGGTAAAACGTTGATTTTGACGTCTCATACTGTTGCTGAGTCGCTTCAATATCCGACTCTGCGGATTTCAGCGTCGGGCTGTTTGCCAGCATGATGCGCTGGGCTTCCTCCAACGAGACGGGGAGTTTTATCGCTGATGCATCGGGCATCACCAAATTCTCCGGCACCTTACCCACAATGCTCATATAGTTGATTTTGGCATCGTCAAGATTGGTTTTTTCTGTCAGTGCGTTGTTTCGTGCTTGTGCCAAACGTGCTTCAGCCTGATCCAAGTCTGCCAATCGCCCAACGCCTTGCTCGCTACGCAGCCTTATTTGATCGTAAATACGTTCATGGCTTGCAAGGTTGGCTTCTGCCAAACGTACGAATTCCTGACGTTGCAGCACACTGAGATACACCTGAACAGCGTCTAACGCCGTTGCCTCACTGGTATTTAATACTTTATAAGCACGTGAATTAACGGTGGCACGCTGTCTGCCTACTTCGCTGGAGGTGGCAAAACCATCAAATACCGTCTGGCTCAGATTGATACTTGATTCTTGGCGGCTGAGTTCAACGCGTTTATTGATACTGGCACGTGTTGAGGGGCTATCTGTTTCTTCGCGGCCAACACCGGCACTCAGCGTGATGGAAGGAAGGTATCCCCCTTTTGCCGCACGTAAATCGCGTTCGGCAGAAAAACGACTATTGATGGATGCGCTCACTTCGGGATGTGTATAGAGCGTATTTTTTATTGCTTCTTGGAGCGTATCGGCATGCGTCGCTGTGGAAAAAACGGTAATAAAAGATAATAAAGCAAAACGGTATCTATGAATCATCAGCAGTTTTCCTTCACAAAAACTTTATTTGTGATTATTCCTATTAAAGTGTTTGAGTGTTATATAAACGCTTAACGAATTGATTTGCTTTTATTCCTTTAATATCAATATGTTAATTTTCATTCCGGAAGGACCCTACTGCAAGAAAAATAAGGGTTACTCTAAATGAGTAAAGTTCTGGAAAGAATATTCTGAATTTTTTATTATATCGTTCATTGAGTCAAGCGTTTGACGCATAACAACAGCACTATCGTAACGCTTTTTTTCATAAAATGTCAGGACGACACACAGCAAATCAACCTTATCAGGATGATAGCCAAGATCTATAGCCGCAATATCGCAATATCATAAAAATAATTATAGATATCAAGGAGAAAGTATTTTGAATAGTGTGATTGGTGTTATTAAATTCGTTATTGGACAGGTTTTTATCGTTGCGCTTGATGGGAGCCAGAGGCTGCTGGTTGCTGGCGATCGAGTTTACAGTGGGGAAGAAGTTGTTACCGGCGCTAACGGCGCGGTTTCAATCACATTACCCGATGGTAAAACATTGGATCTGGGGCGTGATAGTCGCTGGAGTGATGTGAGTAGTGCGTCTTCTCAGAAAAATGTGGATGTCGCCAATGATGTCGCTGCTATACAAGATGCCATCGCTCAGGGTGCCGACCCAACGCAAGTATTAGAGGCCACTGCCGCGGGTAATGACGACTCGGGAGACGCGGGTGACGGCGGCGGTGGGCATTTCAATTCAACGGTGGTGCTGAATTTAACGGGCGACGTTGTTACTACCCCGATTGGTTATGATACGGCAGGCATATCGTTTACTGACAGAGCCTCGTCTGTGCTGGATGGCATAGATTCATCCACCTCAATTATTGCAGCAACGGATACTACCGATACCACACCGCCTTCTGTCACCATTGTTATAAACAGTGACGGCACAATAAGTTTCGTTTTTACAAGAACTCCCGTCGGTTTTGATCTCAGTGATGTCACTGTCACAAACGGCTCCATAACGAATTTGGTACAAGATCCTAACGATTCTACCCGCTGGACGGCGACATTGAGGCCAGCCACCAATTTTGAGGGAGAGGTCCGCGTCAGCATCCCTGACGGCAGCTATACCGATGCTGCGGGCATTCCTGGTACTGGGGGAAGCGAAGCGGTAACCGTCGATACCTTGCCCCCTGTTGCCTCAATTTCTATCGACGATGTGACGTCGGATAACGTGATTAACGCCAGAGAGTCGGGTCAGACCATCGCGGTGACCGGTAAGGTCGATAACGACGTCAAAGCGGGCGATGCGGTGACGGTCACCGTGGGCACCGAAACCTACCAGACCACGGTGAATCCTGATGGCAAGACCTGGAGCGTCAATGTTCCCGGTTCAGTGCTGGCCGCGAACGGCGGTATCTCTGCGTCCGTGACGACGAGCGATACTGCAGGCAATGTGACCACAGTGAACACCACCCACACTTATGGTGTGGATACGGTTGCGCCAGTTGCCTCTATCTCTATCGATAATGTCACCTCGGATAACGTCATCAACGCCAGCGAATCCGGCCAGACCATCGTGGTGACCGGTAAAGTCGATAACGACGTCAAAGCGGGCGATGCGGTGACGGTCACCGTGGGCACCGAAACCTACCAGACAACAGTGAATCCTGATGGCAAGACCTGGAGCGTCAATGTTCCCGGTTCAGTGCTGGCCACGAACGGTGATGTTTCTGCGACCGTGACGATTCGCGATCTTGCTGGCAATGTCACCACCGCCAATACCAGTCACGCTTACGGCGTCGATACCGTGGCGCCAACCGCGTCCATTACTATTGATAACGTCACGTCCGATAACGTGATTAACGCGACCGAATCGGGTCAGACGATTGCGGTGACCGGTAAGGTTGATAACGACGTCAAAGCCGGTGATGCGGTGACGGTGAAAGTCGGTACCGAGACCTACCAGACGACGGTGAATACCGACGGCAAGACCTGGAGCGTCAACGTCCCAGGCTCCGTATTAGCGGCGAACGGTGATGTTTCTGCGACCGTCACCACCCGCGATACTGCGGGCAATGTCACGACCGCCAACACGAATCACGCTTACGGCGTGGATACCGTGGCGCCCACCGCGTCGATTTCTATCGACGATGTGACGTCGGATAACGTGATTAACGCAGTTGAATCCGGTCAGACCATCGCGGTGACCGGTAAGGTTGATAACGACGTCAAAGCGGGTGATGTGGTCACCATAAAAGTCGGCATCGAGACCTACCAGACGACGGTGAATACCGATGGCAAGACCTGGAGCGTCAATGTTCCAGGTTCAGTGCTGGCCGCGAACGGTGATGTTTCTGCGACGGTCACCACCCGTGATACCGCAGGCAATGCCACGACCGCCAATACCAGTCACGCTTACGGTGTGGATACGGTTGCACCCACCGCGTCGATTTCTATCGACGATGTCACGTCGGATAACGTGATTAACGCCAGCGAGTCGGGTCAGACCATCGCGGTGACCGGTAACGTCGGCAATGAAGTGAAAGCCGGCGATGCGGTGACGGTGAAAGTGGGCACCGAGACGTACCAGACGACGGTGAATACCGACGGCAAAACCTGGAGCGTGAATGTTCCGGGTTCCGTATTAGCGGCTAACGGTGATGTTTCTGCGACCGTGACGACCCGCGATCCTGCGGGCAATGTCACCACCGCCAATACCAGTCACGCTTACGGTGTCGATACAGTTGCGCCAACGGCGTCGATCTCTATCGACGATGTCACCAGCGATAACGTGATCAATGCCAGCGAATCCGGTCAGACCATCGCGGTGACCGGTAAGGTTGATGACGACGTCAAAGCGGGTGATGCGGTGACCGTTAAAGTCGGTACCGAGACGTACCAGACGACGGTGAATGTGGACGGCAAAACCTGGAGCGTCAACGTTCCGGGCTCCGTATTAGCGGTGAACGGTGATGTGAGTGCGACCGTCACTACCCGCGATCCTGCGGGCAACGTGACTACCGCCAACACCAGTCACGCGTACGGCGTCGACACCGTTGCACCCACTGCGTCGATTTCTATCGATAATGTCACGTCGGATAACGTGATTAACGCCGCCGAATCCGGTCAGACGATTGCGGTGACGGGTAAGGTTGATAACGACGTCAAAGCGGGCGATGCGGTCACCATAAAAGTCGGCATCGAGACCTACCAGACGACGGTGAATACCGATGGCAAGACCTGGAGCGTCAATGTTCCAGGTTCAGTGCTGGCCGCGAACGGTGATGTTTCTGCGACGGTCACCACCCGTGATACCGCAGGCAATGCCACGACCGCCAATACCAGCCACGCTTACGGCGTGGATACCGTCGCCCCAGTCGCGTCTATCTCTATTGATAACGTCACCTCCGATAACGTGATTAACACCAGCGAGTCGGGCCAGACTATCGCGGTGACGGGTAACGTCGGCAATGAAGTGAAAGCTGGTGATGCGGTGACGGTAAAAGTGGGCACGGAAACCTACCAGACCACGGTGAATACTGATGGTAAAACCTGGAGCGTCAATGTTCCCGGTTCAGTGCTGACAGCCAATAGCGATGTGAGTGCGACCGTGATCACGCGCGATACGGCAGGTAACGTGACCACCGCCAATACCAGCCATGCTTACGGCGTGGATACGGTTGCGCCTGTTGCCTCGATCTCTATCGATAATGTCACATCCGATAATGTGATTAACGCAGCCGAATTCGGCCAGACCATTGCGGTGACCGGTAAGGTTGATAACGATGTCAAAGCGGGCGATGCGATCACCGTTAAAGTCGGCACGGAAACGTACCAGACCACGGTAAATACCGATGGCAAAACCTGGATCGTCAATGTGCCGGGCTCGGTATTAGCGGCGAACGGCGATGTTTCTGCGACCGTGACGACTCGCGATCCTGCCGGCAATGTGACCACCGCCAACACCAGTCACGCTTACGGCGTCGATACCGTTGCGCCAGTTGCCTCTATCTCTATCGACAATGTGACGTCCGATAACGTGATTAACGCAGCCGAATCGGGCCAGACTATCGCGGTGACGGGCAAAGTTGATAACGATGTGAAAGCCGGCGATGCAATTACGGTAAAAGTCGGCACCGAGACCTACCAGACGACGGTGAATACCGATGGCAAGACCTGGAGCGTGAATGTTCCCGGTTCAGTGCTGGCAACCAATAGCGATATCTCTGCCACGGTGACCACCCGCGATCCTGCAGGTAACGTGACCACCGCCAATACCAGCCACGCTTACGGTGTGGATACGGTTGCACCAACGGCGTCGATCTCTATCGACGATGTGACGTCAGATAACGTGATTAACGCAGCCGAATCGGGTCAGACGATTGCGGTGACGGGTAACGTCGATAACGACGTCAAAGCGGGTGATGCGGTGACGGTCACTGTGGGCACAGAAACCTACCAGACAACAGTGAATCCTGACGGCAAAACCTGGAGCGTCAACGTTCCGGGTTCGGTGCTGGCCGCGAACGGTGATGTTTCTGCGACCGTCACTACCCGCGATGCGGCAGGTAATGCCACCACTGCCAACACGAATCACGCTTACGCTGTGGATACGGTGGCGCCGATTGCCTCTATCTCTATCGACAATGTCACCAGCGATAACGTGATTAACGCTGTTGAATCCGGCCAGACGATTGCGGTGACGGGTAACGTCGGTAATGAAGTGAAAGCTGGCGATGCGGTCACCGTTAAAGTCGGCACGGAAACGTACCAAACCACCGTAAATCCTGATGGCAAAACCTGGAGCGTCAATGTTCCGGGATCGGTATTAGCGGCGAACGGTGATGTGAGTGCGACCGTGACGACTCGCGATCCTGCGGGCAATGTCACCACCGCAAACACCAGTCACGCTTACGGTGTCGATACCGTGGCACCAACGGCGTCGATCTCTATCGACGATGTGACGTCCGATAACGTGATTAACGCTGCTGAATCTGGCCAAACCATCGCGGTGACCGGTAACGTTGACAATGACGTGAAAGCGGGCGATGCAATTACGGTAAAAGTCGGCACCGAAACCTACCAGACGACGGTGAATACTGACGGCAAGACCTGGAGCGTCAACGTTCCGGGCTCCGTATTAGCGGCGAACGGTGATGTGAGTGCGACCGTCACTACCCGCGATCCTGCGGGCAACGTCACCACCGCCAATACCAGCCACGCGTACGGCGTGGATACCGTCGCCCCAGTCGCGTCTATCTCTATTGATAACGTCACCTCCGATAACGTGATTAACACCAGCGAGTCGGGCCAGACGATTGCGGTGACCGGTAAAGTCGACAACGACGTGAAAGCGGGTGATGCGATCACTGTGAAAGTCGGCACCGAGACCTACCAGACGACGGTGAATGTGGACGGCAAAACCTGGAGCGTCAACGTTCCGGGCTCCGTATTAGCGGCGAACGGTGATGTGAGTGCGACCGTCACTACCCGCGATCCTGCGGGCAACGTCACCACCGCCAATACCAGTCACGCTTATGGCGTGGATACTGTGGCACCAACGGCCTCAATCTCTATCGACAATGTCACCAGCGATAACGTGATTAACGCAGCCGAGTCGGGCCAGACGATTGCGGTGACCGGTAAGGTTGATAACGACGTTAAAGCGGGTGATGCGGTCACCGTGAAAGTCGGTACCGAAACCTATCAAACCACCGTGAATCCTGATGGCAAAACCTGGAGCGTCAATGTTCCGGGATCGGTATTAGCGGCGAACGGTGATGTGAGTGCGACCGTGACGACTCGCGATCCTGCGGGCAATGTCACCACCGCAAACACCAGTCACGCTTACGGTGTCGATACCGTGGCACCAACGGCGTCGATCTCTATCGACGATGTGACGTCCGATAACGTGATTAACGCTGCTGAATCTGGCCAAACCATCGCGGTGACCGGTAACGTTGACAATGACGTGAAAGCGGGCGATGCAATTACGGTAAAAGTCGGCACCGAAACCTACCAGACGACGGTGAATACTGACGGCAAGACCTGGAGCGTCAACGTTCCGGGCTCCGTATTAGCGGCGAACGGTGATGTGAGTGCGACCGTCACTACCCGCGATCCTGCGGGCAACGTCACCACCGCCAATACCAGCCACGCGTACGGCGTGGATACCGTCGCCCCAGTCGCGTCTATCTCTATTGATAACGTCACCTCCGATAACGTGATTAACACCAGCGAGTCGGGCCAGACGATTGCGGTGACCGGTAAAGTCGACAACGACGTGAAAGCGGGTGATGCGATCACTGTGAAAGTCGGCACCGAGACCTACCAGACGACGGTGAATCCTGACGGCAAGACCTGGAGCGTCAATGTTCCGGGTTCGGTTCTGGCGGCGAACGGTGATGTGAGCGCGGTTGTCACCACCCGTGATCCTGCCGGCAATGTGACCACCGCCAATACCAGTCACGCTTACGGTGTGGATACTGTTGCACCCACCGCGTCGATTTCTATCGACGATGTGACGTCCGATAACGTGATTAATGCAGCCGAATCGGGCCAAACCATCGCGGTGACCGGTAAGGTTGATAACGACGTGAAAGCGGGCGATGCGGTGACGGTAAAAGTCGGTACCGAGACCTACCAGACCACCGTCAATCCTGATGGAAAAACCTGGAGCGTCAACGTTCCGGGCTCGGTATTAGCGGCGAACGGTGATATCTCTGCGACCGTGACGACGAGCGATACCGCAGGCAACGTGACCACTGCCAACACGAATCACGCTTACGGTGTTGATACCGTTGCACCAGTGGCATCGATCTCTATCGACAATGTGACGTCGGATAACGTGATTAACGCAGCCGAGTCCGGCCAGACGATTGCGGTGACCGGTAAAGTCGATAACGACGTCAAAGCGGGCGATGCAGTGACGGTCACCGTGGGCACCGAGACGTACCAGACCACGGTGAATACCGATGGCAAGACCTGGAGCGTCAATGTTCCCGGTTCAGTGCTGGCCGCGAACAGCGATATCTCCGCGACCGTGACGACCCGCGATCCTGCAGGTAATGTGACCACCGCCAATACCAGTCACGCTTACGGCGTGGATACGGTGGCACCAACGGCCTCAATCTCTATCGACAATGTCACCTCGGATAACGTGATTAACGCAGCCGAGTCGGGCCAGACGATTGCAGTGACGGGTAACGTCGGCAATGAAGTGAAAGCAGGCGACAGTATTACCGTTAAAGTCGGCACCGAGACCTATCAGACCACCGTGAATACCGACGGCAAAACCTGGAGCATCAGCGTTCCGGGCTTGGTATTAGCGGCGAACGGTGATATCTCTGCGACCGTGACGACGAGCGATACCGCAGGCAACGTGACCACTGCCAACACGAATCACGCTTACGGTGTCGACACCGTTGCACCAACGGCTTCCATCTCTATCGATAATGTCACGTCCGATAATGTGATTAACGCCAGCGAGTCGGGCCAGACGATTGCGGTGACCGGTAAGGTTGATAGCGACGTCAAAGCGGGCGATGCGATCACCGTTAAAGTGGGCACCGAGACCTACCAGACAACGGTGAATCCTGATGGTAAAACCTGGAGCGTCAATGTTCCCGGTTCAGTGCTGGCAACCAATAGCGATATCTCTGCGACTGTGACCACCCGCGATCCTGCCGGCAACGTGACCACTGCCAATATCAGTCATGCTTATGGCGTGGATACGGTGGCGCCAACGGCGTCGATTTCTATCGACAATGTCACGTCGGATAACGTGATTAATGCAGCCGAATCCGGCCAGACGATTGCGGTGACGGGTAAGGTTGATAACGATGTCAAAGCGGGCGATGCAGTTACCGTTAAAGTCGGTACCGAGACCTACCAGACGACGGTGAATACCGATGGAAAAACCTGGAGCGTGAACGTTCCGGGTTCCGTATTAGCGGCGAACGGTGATGTTTCTGCGACCGTCACTACCCGTGATCCTGCCGGCAATGTTACCACCGCCAATACCAGCCACGCGTACGGCGTCGATACCGTTGCGCCAGTTGCCTCTATCTCTATCGACAATGTGACGTCCGATAACGTGATTAACGCAGCCGAATCCGGCCAGACCATTGCGGTGACGGGTAAGGTTGATAACGATGTCAAAGCGGGCGATGCAGTTACCGTTAAAGTCGGTACCGAGACCTACCAGACGACGGTGAATACCGATGGAAAAACCTGGAGCGTGAACGTTCCGGGTTCCGTATTAGCGGCGAACGGTGATGTTTCTGCGACCGTCACTACCCGTGATCCTGCCGGCAATGTTACCACCGCCAATACCAGCCACGCGTACGGCGTCGATACCGTTGCGCCAGTTGCCTCTATCTCTATCGACAATGTGACGTCCGATAACGTGATTAACGCAGCCGAATCGGGCCAGACCATTGCGGTGACGGGTAACGTCGGTAATGAAGTGAATGCGGGCGATGCGGTGACGGTAAAAGTCGGTACCGAGACCTATCAGACCACCGTGAATACCGATGGAAAAACCTGGAGCGTGAACGTTCCGGGTTCCGTATTAGCGGCGAACGGTGATGTTTCTGCGACCGTCACTACCCGTGATCCTGCCGGCAATGTTACCACCGCCAATACCAGCCACGCGTACGGCGTCGATACCGTTGCGCCAGTTGCCTCTATCTCTATCGACAATGTGACGTCCGATAACGTGATTAACGCAGCCGAATCCGGCCAGACCATTGCGGTGACCGGTAAAGTCGATAACGACGTCAAAGCCGGTGATGCGGTGACGGTGAAAGTCGGTACCGAGACGTACCAGACGACGGTGAATGTGGACGGCAAAACCTGGAGCGTCAACGTTCCGGGCTCCGTATTAGCGGCGAACGGTGATGTGAGTGCGACCGTCACTACCCGCGATACCGCAGGCAACGTGACCACCGCCAATACCAATCACGCTTACGGTGTAGATACGGTGGCGCCAGTTGCCTCTATCTCTATCGATAATGTCACTTCAGATAACGTCATTAATGCCAGCGAGTCGGGTCAGACCATCGGGGTGACGGGTAACGTCGGCAATGAAGTGAAAGCCGGTGATACGGTAACGGTAAAAGTGGGCACCGAGACCTACCAGACCACCGTCAATACCGATGGCAAGACCTGGAGCGTCAATGTACCGGGTTCGGTGCTGGCAGCGAATGGTGATGTCAGTGCAACGGTCACCACGCGCGATGCGGCGGGCAATGTCACCACGGCCAATTCTACTCACGCTTACGGTGTCGATACCGTTGCGCCAACCGCGTCAATCTCAATCGATAACGTTACGTCCGATAACGTCATTAATGCCAGCGAATCCGGTCAGACCATTGCGGTGACGGGTAACGTCGACAACGACGTGAAAGCGGGTGATGCGGTGACGGTGAAAGTCGGTACCGAAACCTACCAGACCACCGTGAATCCTGATGGCAAGACCTGGAGCGTCAATGTTCCGGGCTCGGTGCTGGCCGCGAACAGCGATGTGAGTGCGACCGTCACTACCCGCGATCCTGCGGGCAACGTCACCACCGCCAACACGAATCACGCTTACGGCGTGGATACCGTTGCACCAATAGCGTCCATTTCTATCGACGATGTGACGTCCGATAACGTGATTAATACAGCCGAATCCGGCCAGACCATTGCGGTGACGGGTAAGGTTGATAACGACGTAAAAGCGGGTGATGCGATCACCGTTAAAGTTGGCACCGAGACCTACCAGACGACGGTGAATACCGATGGTAAAACCTGGATCGTCAATGTTCCTGGATCGGTATTAGCGGCGAACGGTGATGTTTCTGCGACCGTCACTACCCGCGATGCGGCAGGTAACGTGACCACCGCCAATACCAGCCACGCTTATGGTGTGGATACGGTGGCGCCGATTGCCTCAATCTCTATCGACAATGTCACTAGCGATAATGTGATTAACGCTGCTGAATCCGGCCAGACCATTGCGGTGACGGGTAAGGTTGGCAATGAAGTGAAAGCGGGCGATGCGGTCACCGTTAAAGTGGGCACCGAGACCTATCAGACGACGGTGAATACCGATGGCAAAACCTGGAGCGTCAACGTTCCGGGATCGGTATTAGCGGTGAACGGAGATGTGAGTGCGACCGTGACGACCCGCGATCCTGCGGGCAACGTGACTACCGCCAACACCAGTCACGCTTACGGCGTTGACACCGTTGCGCCAACGGCGTCGATTACTATCGACAATGTCACCTCGGATAACGTGATTAACGCTGCCGAATCCAAACAGACGATTGCAGTGACCGGTAACGTCGGTAATGAAGTGAAAGCGGGCGATGCGGTCACCGTTAAAGTGGGCACGGAAACCTACCAGACCACGGTGAATCCTGATGGTAAAACCTGGAGCGTGAATGTTCCGGGTTCTGTACTGGCGAGTAATAGTGACATTAGCGCCAGCGTGACCACGCGTGATACGGCGGGCAACGCCACGACGGCGAATACCCATCATGCATACGCTGTGGATACCATTGCACCAGAAATTGATATTACGAATTTTGCCGGTAACGATGGATATGTCAGCCAGAGTGAGTCGAAAAATACCCTAGTCAGCGGTACCAGCAACGAGAAGACGGTTGATCTGGTCTTTACCGATGTGAATGGTAAGTCGGTTACGCTGCATGATGTGCCCGTGACGAACGGTAAATGGCAGACGAATGTTGATCTGAGTACGTTATCGGAAGGCAAGATTACCGCAGGGGCAACGGCGACCGATGCAGCAGGTAACCAAGCGCATGATAACAGCCAGGCGACCATGGATATTACGCCGCCAGTCGCACATAACAACACGGCGTCGGGTATGGAAGACACACAGCTGCATATTGGCTGGAGCGATCTGGGCGTATCAAGTGATACCACAAGCATCGTAATTTCGTCTCTGCCTCCAGCCAGCGTTGGCACGCTCTATTTTAACGATAGTGGGAGTTGGAAAGCGGTCATCGCTGGTCAAACCTTTACGGCGGGTAACACCGATCTGCGCTTTACGCCTGCGACGAATGTCTCTGGAGCATCGCTGGGCGACATTGCTTACCGACCTGTCGATAGCGCAGGCAATACGGGGGATAAAGCCGCACTGCATATTGGCATTACGCCAGTTGCTGATGCACCAGTCGTGAGCCTGAACACCACCAGCGGTACCACGACGCCAGCCTCTGCGGAAGTTATTAAGGTGAATGGGGGAAGCGCTAACGGTGGTTTTGACGTGCAGAACGGAAAAATTGTCGCGGTCGGCAACGGTGTCCGCGTCTGGCTGACCGAAGGGGACTCGGTGCCTACCGTGGTTGGAACTGGCAAGGTGGCGTATTACAGTCAGGGCAACACCAGCGGCGACGGTAATTACAGCGATATCTTCGTTGTGCACTCTACCAGCGGCTATTTTTATCGGCAGAGCGACTGGGCGGCCGATCGCAAGGATCACCGCGATCTGGATTCCTTCAACGGCAACCGCACCAGTAACGGCAGCAATGCGCATGCAGACTACATTTTTGTCGTCAAGGAAGCGGGTTACACCTATAACGCGACCAACAGCACGAACAACAACGCGAATACGTCGGTCAACACGTTGGATGGGCTGAAGGTCAATTATACCGATAGCACTGGCAAGTCAGGCTCGTTTACGAAGCAGGTCAGCAACAATATCGAAGGTGTTATCTACAGCGATGGTTCGACGTATACCCCCGGCACCAATAGTGCGACGGTGGAAAAAGTACCTGGGCAGGCGGGGAAACAGACCTATACGCTCGATGTGTCAGCGGCACTGACCGACCGTGATGGCAGTGAAACGCTATCAGGAATCAGGCTGACGGGGATTCCGACGGGAACGGTGCTGACTGACCAAATCAATAACGTGAAGTATACCGTTGGCGCTGATGGTTCGTACCTGATTCAAAATGCGCACAATGCCCAGACGCTGGCCGGGAAGATTACGCTTGAGGTCCCAGCCGATGCGGGTAAATTGAATGTCGTGGCGCAGGCGACATCGACAGAAATGGGCAACCACGATACGGCAACCGGTTATTCGGCGGAAGGCGCTGAGCAGTATGGATTGAGTGTCGGTGCGGCAGGTAACGATACGATATCTGGCACGTATAATGATGATGTTCTGTTCGGCGATGTTGTGTCGTTCCCTAATATCGACGGTAGCGGCATCGCTGCCTTACAAAACTACATCGGTAAGCAATTGGGTATGCAAACGGGTGTACCGACCACGAAGGACATGCATAACTATATTGCCTCGCACAGCGCAGAGTTTGATCTGTCGTCGTCGAAAGGGGGGAATGACATACTCAACGGCGGCGATGGAGATGACATCCTTTTCGGCCAGGGAGGCAATGATACCCTTTATGGCGGTGCGGGAAATGACCTGCTCTACGGCGGCAGTGGAGATGACATTCTGATTGGTGGCGCAGGGAGCGATACGCTCATCGGTGGCGCTGGCGCGGATACCTTTAAGTGGCAGGCTGGTGATATCGGCAATGATGTGATCAAAGACTTTAATGCCAAAGAGGGCGACCGGATTGATTTAACCGATCTGGTTGGCGAACTGGAAGAAGGCACTGATATTAGCCGCTATATTCGCATCACGGATAATCACGGCTCGCCGACGATTGAAGTCAGCACTGCGGGGAACTTTACTGCGGATAAAGGCGGAACAGTTGCGGTGTCGATTACGTTGGAACATTATAACGGTGCATTACCGTCGCTGGAGAGTCTGGTCAGCAAGCCTGAACCATCTAGCTGATAGGGAAGGGGAAAAGGAGCCTATTTGGCTCCTTTCTTTATCAAAAAATTAAAGGGGCTCCGAACATGTTTTATATCCAGCGCGACAGTGATGGCCACCTGATGAAGGTAGAAAAGAGTCCTTTTCCTGAAATGAATGGCGAATTACCCGATGATTCGCGCGAGGCGCTGGCCTGGATCCGTAGCCATCAGGCGGCGATGTCCAGCTTGCAGCAACTGCGGCAAAGCGATCTGGAAATGGTGCGCGTGCTGGAGGATTTAATTCAGGTTTTGATTCAGAAAGGCGTGGTCAGCATTACTGATTTCCCACAGGCAGCTCAGCTGAAATTGATCAATCGTGCGCAGGCGCGTGAAGCGCTGAATGGCGGGTTGAACAAGCTGATTGGCGATGATGAAGAAACGATGTTCTGAATAGATAATATGTTAACGTCGATCCCAGCTTCTCAATAGAATAGCGAGAAGCTGGGTCGTTAAAACGCAATGAATCCAAACGATGTGGCGTCAGGTTCTGACCGCTGGCATCGGTTCACCCAGCAACCGTCCCATTGCGCCCTGTAAGCCCATTTCCTGAAGCACTTTCAGTTCACCTGCGGTTTCAACACGTTCGGCGATGAGCGGCAGGGCAATACTGTTGGTGGCGCGATACAACGCTTCGATAAACATTTGCTTATCGCCTTCCTGGTCGATATTGCGGATGTAGCTGCCATCGACTTTCAGGTAAGCCAGCCCCCACTGGGACAGGTTACCAATCATATTAAACCGCCCACCAAAATGTTGTAACCCTAGTGCACAGCCATGTTCATTTAACAGCTTGATTAAGGCTTCCAGTTGGGCGCTGTCTGGCAGTTGATTCTCATCCAGTTCCAGAATCAGTCGCTTGGCGACCTCTGGCTGATGCTTCAGTGGGGCTAGCAGGTCGGCGAGCAGATGAAGATTCAGAACCGTGGTACCAGACAAACTTAGCGCGAGGTTACCGTCGTGCTGGCGGAGATAATCCAATACTTCACGCAGCATGGTCTGATCCAGACGGGTATCCCAGCCAAAGCGTTGAATCCACGGCAGGAAGCGGCCTGCGGCGATGCTGTTCCCTTGCTCATCCTGAATACGAGCCAGTACCTTGTGATGCAATACCTGACTGGTGTCGTCACACGCGACGACGGGTTGCAGGAAAAGCTGTAAACGCTCCTGCTCAAGGATGGGATCGAGCAGGTTAAACCACATGTGACGATCGGTTTCGACCTGTTCGGCACTGACGGATGGCATCGTGTGAGGGGCAGTGGTATCGGTATTGCTTTCGGCCTGTGTAAGCGCCTGATCGCCCTGAATAAACAGAGATTGCGCGGTGTCGCCGGGGCGGAACGGTACCATGCCGAATTGGGCGACAGGGGAGACATCGGTTTCACCTGTCAGATGCAAGGTTTCGATGTTACGCGTCAGCTCACCAATCAGTGCATAGGCTTCTTTATCGACCAGTCCCGGGCAGAACAGCGCAAATTCCCCACCGCGGATACGCGCCAACAGGCTCTCTGCATTGGTATTCTGCTTTTGCGTTTTGCGCAGAATATGTCCGACGGAGGCTAACAGTGCATCGGTACGTTGACCACCCAGCCGCTGGTTCATACCCGCCAGATCCTGCACGCGAATCATAATAAGAAAGCCGGGAGCTGTTTCTTCATCGGCCAGTTTGTCATTGAACTGCATGTCAAACGCACGGCGGTTATTCAATCCAGTTTGTGGATCCTGATAGGCTTCCTGACGTAAGCGCTCGCTCCGCTCCGCTTCCTCTTCAAATAGCGTCTTGAGTTTGCTAACCATCAAGTTCATCGCCTGCGCGACGCGGCGGAATTCGGGCGTATTGGGTAAATCCGGTTGGCTAAGGAATTCACGTCGGGTAATTGCCAGCGATTGATCGACAATGTAGTCGAGCGGGCGTAGCTGGCGACGCAGAAACAACGCGCCGATGAGTACACCCAGCGTGCCGCAGCCAAGTAGCCACAGGAAGGTCGCCGTGCTGCTGCGCCACAGTCGAGTTACCGCGAACATCGGATGGCTGACCACTTCGACTTTTGCTGCCTGCTCCCAACCGCGCATGACGATGGCTTCACCTGCACCGGGCTGAAGGTTCACTAATCGGACAAACCAGAGTGGTACGTCAGGGATATCCGGCGATGCGGTGCGTTCCAGCGTGACGTTGCCGGTTTTTAAATCTCGCACGCGGATACTGGAAAAATAGCCGCTGTCGAAAATTGAGCTAACCATCAGTTCCACCATCGCCGGGTCATCAATATTCGGCGTTAGGGAAAGCCCGAGTGCGGTCGCGGCATCCTGTGCGTGAGAGTGAAGCTGGTTATTGTATTGTTCACGCGAATTTTCCAGGCTGACGAAAAAACTTCCGCTGAAAATAATTAGCACAAACAGGCAGATGGCTATCAGTAGTTGTTTGTATAGAGACATAGCCTACCTTTACTCCTCAATTGAAAACCCTTCGGCACGCATTTTGGTTAAGACATCCTGCCAGCGTGAAAGTCGTTTACTGTCGCCGACGCGTTTGTTGCTGCCGCTTGCCCCCGGCAGCCAGAGGCCACCGCCATTAAAGGCGTACACTGGAACTAAATCGTTGCGCTCTGTCGCAGGTTGGATCTTGTCGGTCAGATTATCCAGCACCAGCGGAATCGAGGTTGGCGTGGGGTAATAGGTCACCACCATATGTGCTTTATTCAGACGCAGGGCTTTAACATAGGTGATGCGTAATTTGTCCGCAGAGACGCCTAAATGACGCAGTGTAAAATACTTGGCAAGCGCATAATCTTCGCAGTCTCCGGCGCCTTTACGTAGCGCTTCAATCGGGGTTGCCCAGTAATCTTCCTGATTCCAGACGACGATATCATCGCGAAACAGCATTCGGTCATTGAAAAATTGGTTCACGCTACTCAGCAGAGTTTTTTCATCTTTATTACGGGAATTCACCAACAGCGCCTGCCATTCATCTATCCGGCGGCGAGCATCGGGCGTTGCCGGACCATAAAGCTGCTCGGTTCGCTGATTAATGGTAATAAAATCCCAGTCCGCACGCAGGGAACCCGCCAGCAGAAACAGCAGACAGCTAATAAAGAAGAGCTTGTAACTGGAGATGCTGAACCCGGAGAGTTGCACTGAGGTTTTTCTGCTTACCTTGCGAGATGAATGTGGAGAGTGAATTCGATGCAGAATAGCGTACTTTCATAGGTCTCAAAAGCAGTATATACCTGTAATACTTCAAGCTGCATATGCGTTGGCTACGTTCAAATACTCGGCCCATCGTGGCCTCGCCCTAAAGGGCCGCTGCAAGCAGCGTTCAAATCTGCTCCTGGCAGATTTGTCACCCGAATCACTTACCTGAGTAAGCTCATCGGGATGAAATGAGAGACATCCTGTCTCTCACCGAAGGCCAGCCGCTGGCTGGTCAAATTCGTTCCCGACAAATTTGTCCTTCTCTTGCCGCCTTCCTGCAACTCGAATTATTTGGGGTATAGTGGTGAAAATAGTGGTTTGTCATAGGCGTGTGAAGAACGTTGAAAGAACGCTGACATAAAGCATGAGGTATCAGAATGAGTTCAGGCGTAGTGGATAGAGAGAACCTTAATTTGGGGATGCTGGTTTCCGAAACGCGGAACCCGGCAACGATGACGCTGGATCAGCTCTCTACGCTGGAGATGATGTACGTATTTAACCAGGAAGACCGGAAAGTCCCCGAAGCCATTGCGCAGGTTTTACCCGCGATTGCCGAGGCTGTCGATCTGGCAACGGCGTCGTTGCAGGCGGGTGGGCGTCTGATCTATCTGGGGGCGGGAACCAGCGGCCGTTTGGGCGTATTGGATGCTTCCGAGTGTCCTCCGACGTTTGGTGTGCCGCATGGGCTGGTTATCGGCCTGATTGCTGGCGGGCCGGGAGCGTTACTCAAGGCGGTAGAAGGGGCGGAAGACGATCCTGCGCTCGGTGAAGCTGATTTGAAATCGCTGAGTTTAACGGCTGCCGATATGGTGGTCGGTCTTGCTGCATCAGGTCGGACGCCGTATGTGATTGGCGCATTGCGCTATGCGCGTGACGTTGGCTGCCGGACGGCGGCGATCTCCTGCAACCCGCACTCGCCTATTGCACAGGAAGCACAAGTGGCGATTTCCCCCGTCGTTGGCCCAGAAGCATTAACGGGTTCGACGCGGCTGAAGTCGGGTACAGCGCAAAAGTTAGTCCTGAATATGATTTCTACTGGCGTAATGGTTAAGCTGGGCAAGGTGTACCAGAATTTGATGGTTGATGTGAAGGCAACTAACGTGAAGCTGCTTGATCGTGCCTGTCGCATCGTGGTGGAAGCGACGGGAGCCGATCTGGACAGGGCACGGCAGGCGCTGGTGCAGTCGGATAACGACGTTAAGCCAGCGATTCTGATGCTTCTGGCTAATATTGATGTGGAAGTGGCGCGTGAACGTCTGAAACAGCACAACGGCTATCTGCGTGAGGCGTTACTTGGCGGGTAAGACTATTTTGGTGTCGATCTATCTTGAGGTAAATCGGGGGAAACGTTTTGAGTGATAAGCGAGAGCAACGCATTGTTTTTTTTGATCTGGATGGCACGCTGCATCAGCAGGATATGTTTGGCAGCTTTTTGCGTTTCTTGCTTCGTAGGTTGCCGTTAAACCTCGTCCTGGTTATTCCGCTATTGCCCGTTATTGGGATGGGATTATTGATTCGCGGTCGAGCGGCTCGCTGGCCAATGAGCTGGCTGCTGTGGGCGATTACGTTTGGGCGTGACGAAGACGACCTCGTTCAGCTTGAAAAGCAGTTCGTCGGCGTGTTTCGTCGCGATGTCATACCGTTTCCTCAGGTTCAGCAGCGGCTGAAAACCTATCTTGAAGACAGCGATGCGCAGGTCTGGCTGGTGACCGGATCGCCACAGCGACTGGTTGAAGGGGTTTATCACGATTCACCTTTTCTGCCCGGTGTTCGTCTGATGGGTAGCCAAATTACACGCCGCTACGGTGGTTGGGTATTAACGCTGCGCTGTCTCGGACATGAGAAAGTGACGCAGATGGAGCAGCGCCTTGGCGCACCGCTTAAGCTCTACAGCGGTTACAGCGACAGCAAGCAGGACAATCCGCTGCTCTATTTTTGCGAACACCGCTGGCGAGTGACGCCGGAAGGTAGTCTGCAACAGTTAGAGTAACGCCTTCAATACGCCATCCATATAGGTATAATGCGCCGCCAAAATGGTAAGTGAAATAGCCCTAATGGGATCGGTTCTAAGTGAGGAAATGTGGTTAGCCTGCGTGATAATGAATACTGGATGCGCTATGCATTGACGCTGGCTCAGCGTGCTCAGGATGAAGGCGAAGTGCCGGTTGGTGCAGTGCTGGTGCTGGATAACGAAGCGATTGGCGAAGGGTGGAATCGGCCGATAGGACATCATGATCCTACCGCGCACGCCGAGATTATGGCGCTGCGGCAGGGAGGGCAGGTGTTGCAAAACTACCGCCTGCTGGAGACCACCCTGTATGTCACGCTGGAGCCGTGCATTATGTGTGCGGGCGCGATGATACACAGCCGTATCGGTCGTCTGGTTTACGGTGCGTCAGATGAGAAAACGGGGGCTGCGGGGTCGCTAGTGGATATTCTGCGCCATCCTGGCATGAATCATCAGATCGTGATTGAATCTGGTGTTCTGGCTGATGAATGTTCAGCGACGCTCAGCGCGTTCTTCCGTCTGCGCCGTGAGCAGCATAAAGCCCGTCGTGCCGCAGAGAAAGATAAAAACGCAGCGCAGGAATAGCCTAATGCCGAACGTTTAAGAATCGATATACACGGAGCGACCACGAGGCGAGGTGTCACTATGGAACCCCATCCCCGTGTTTCTCCTAAACGGCGGCTGATGTGATCCGCATTAACGCAGGGGGCGCGGCGTTTTTTCTTCCTTTGCAGATCTATTACGGTACTGTTATTCCGGCACCTTGGTGAGAGGAACGGCTGGATAGCCCAGTGCAATCTGGGTTTGTTGCTGCACTTTAGCTTCTTTTTCTATCAGATAACCTTCCAGACTCACCATATATCGCCGAATGTTTTCCACGTAGTTATAGGCTTCGTGTCCGCGCGCGTAGCCGTAGGTGGTTTGGGTGTAATAGCGCTTTTGGCTCAGCATCGGCAGGCGCATTTTTACATCCACCCAACTGTCGGGGTTACCTTTCTGTTTTTCAGTCAATTTACGTGCATCAAGCAGGTGGGCGTATCCCATGTTGTAGGACGCCAGCGCAAACCAGATTTTTTCATCTTCCGGGATGGTATCCGGCATTTTCTGCATCATATGCGACATATATTGTGCGCCGCCGCGAATACTTTGTTCTGGGTCGATTCGGTCAGTCACGTTCAGGCTTTCTGCGGTGTTACGCGTGAGCATCATCAGCCCACGCACGCCGGTAGGGGAGGTCGCCAGCGGGTTCCAGTGTGACTCCTGATAGGAGATGGCCGCCAGCAGCTTCCAGTCGATATCGGTAGCGTACTTTTCAAACAGTGGACGCAGATCCGGCAGTGTTTCATCAATCGCACTCAGGAACGTGGTGGTATCAACATAGTCAAATTCGCCAACGTGACCGAGATATTTCTCCTCCAGACGCGCGAGCGTACCGTCTTCGACAATCTGGCTGAAAAAATCCAGCAGCGCGGCGGACAGGCTGTCATCGTGTGAACGGCGCATATACCAGGTAACAGGCTCTTCATCGCTGAGGTCGAAGGCGACGGCGAGCTGTGGGTGAATACGCTGCATCAAACCGATGGTGACCGAATCACCCAGCGTATAGTCCAGTTTGCCGTCGGCAACCTGTTTCAATAATTCCTGCGTGCTCTGATCCGAGGCGGATTCCCAGCTCAACTGCGGGTACTTCGCGGCTTTTAAATCGCGTAGGGTCGCTGCATGAGCGGAACCCGACGTAACAACGAATCGGCCTTGTAGCTTATCCAGCGTTTTTGGACGAGGCGATCCGAGGCGGTAGACCATCTGCTGCGAAATGGAGTAGTAGGTCGGGCCGGCACGGAAGCGTTCCAGACGCTCGTGATTGTAAATCAGCCCAGCAGCCAGCAGGTCGGCATCGTCACCGTCCAGATCGTCGAACAATTCGTCAAGATTCTTGCGTGACGAGACCACCAGCTTGACGCCGAGATAATCGGCGAAACGTTTTGCCAGTTCATAGTCCAGACCTGTCGGGGATCCGTTGCTCATGGCATAAGTCAGCGGTGAGTTAACGGTGCTGATACGTAACTCACCGCGTGAGAGGATCTGCCTGAGTTGTACATCCTGACTACTGCGCCAGGGAATACTAGGCCATAGCGCTAACGCCAGCAGTAACGTGATAATCCCGATGAAAAAATAATTTAATTTTAAAGGCTTCAAATAGTTATCTCTCGGCGGCCATGTGGCCAGGCTGTCTGTAACGGCAGTTTTTTTATACGTCATTTCCCAGAGTGGGGGCATTTTGCTTAACAAACCGCCAGTGTGCAACTTTTATTGATTTGGTCACCGATTAATCATTCGGCGGGTGCGAAGTGAAATTATCGCCACGCAAACGGTTTCGTCCGAGGGAAGGATTCTCTATAATATGTGCGTTTCCCCCTGTTGTACCCAGTGGCTGTATCGCAGCCAGTGCATCGAAGACGAGAGAACTTTAGATTATGGAAATACTGCGTGGTTCACCTGCCTTATCGGCTTTTCGTATTAATAAACTGCTGGTCCGCTGCAAAGAGCACGTTTTGCCAGTCAGCGATATCTATGCTGAATACGTACATTTCGCCGATGTCAGCGCTCCGCTGAACAACGATGAACAGGCCAAACTGACACGTTTGCTGAAGTATGGTCCTTCTCTCGCGGAGCACGAACCGCAAGGTCATCTGTTACTGGTGACGCCACGTCCCGGCACCATTTCACCGTGGTCTTCCAAAGCTACCGATATCGCCCATAACTGTGGATTAAGCAAAGTACTGCGCCTGGAGCGCGGTCTGGCTTTTTATATTCATGCGCCAACGTTGAGCGATGAGCAGTGGCAGCAACTGGGGGCATTGCTGCATGACCGGATGATGGAAAGCGTATTTAGCGACCTGAAACAGGCCGAAGCCCTGTTCTCTCACCATCAACCTGCACCTTTCAAACGCATCGAAATTCTGCTGCAAGGGCGTCAGGCGCTGGAAGAGGCGAATATCCGTCTGGGGCTGGCATTGGCAGAAGATGAAATTGATTATCTGCTGGAAGCCTTCACCAATCTGGGCCGTAATCCGACCGATATCGAACTGTATATGTTCGCGCAGGCGAACTCTGAACACTGCCGCCACAAGATTTTTAACGCGGATTGGGTGATCGATGGCGTAACTCAGCCGAAATCCCTGTTCAAAATGATCAAAAACACCTTTGAACACACACCTGACCACGTTCTCTCTGCCTATAAAGACAACGCCGCCGTCATGGAAGGTTCCGCCGTCGGCCGTTTCTATACCAATGCTAGCGGGCAATATGATTACCATCAGGAAGACGCGCATATCCTGATGAAGGTTGAAACGCATAACCACCCAACCGCAATTTCACCGTGGCCGGGCGCAGCAACAGGCTCAGGTGGCGAAATTCGTGATGAAGGCGCAACGGGCCGTGGTTCCAAACCGAAAGCGGGTCTGGTGGGCTTCTCTGTATCGAACCTGCGGATTCCTGGCTTTATCCAGCCGTGGGAAGAAGAAGAGTTCGGCAAGCCAGATCGTATTGTCAGCGCACTGGATATCATGACCGAAGGCCCATTGGGCGGTGCGGCATTCAACAACGAATTCGGCCGTCCTGCACTGACTGGCTATTTCCGTACTTATGAAGAGCGTGTTGATAGCCACAATGGCGCAGAACTGCGCGGCTACCATAAGCCGATCATGCTGGCGGGTGGTATTGGTAACATCCGTGGCGATCATGTCAAAAAAGGCGAAATTATCGTCGGAGCCAAACTGATTGTGCTGGGTGGACCGTCCATGAATATCGGTCTGGGCGGCGGCGCGGCCTCTTCTATGGCATCAGGTCAGTCCGATGCGGATCTGGATTTTGCTTCTGTGCAGCGTGATAACCCGGAAATGGAACGCCGCTGTCAGGAAGTGATCGACCGCTGCTGGCAATTAGGCGAAGCCAACCCGATCCTGTTCATCCACGATGTCGGTGCGGGCGGTTTGTCTAACGCCATGCCGGAACTGGTGAGTGACGGCGGTCGCGGTGGTCGCTTTGAACTGCGCGATATTCTGAACGACGAACCGGGCATGAGCCCGCTGGAAGTCTGGTGTAACGAATCGCAAGAACGCTACGTTCTGGCGGTTGCGCCAGAACAGTTGGCACAGTTTGATGAAATTTGCCGTCGTGAGCGCGCACCTTATGCGGTGATTGGTGAAGCGACGGAAGAACTGCATCTGACGATGAACGATCGTCACTTTAACAACAAACCAATAGACCTGCCGCTGGATGTACTGCTGGGTAAAACGCCGAAGATGCTGCGTGATGTTGAGCGCAAACAGGTAGAGGGTACGCCACTACAGCGTGACGACATCTATCTGGCCGAAGCAGTCGAGCGCGTGCTGCACTTGCCAGTTGTTGCGGAAAAAACCTTCCTGATCACCATCGGCGACCGCTCTGTTACCGGTATGGTCGCGCGCGATCAGATGGTCGGGCCGTGGCAGGTGCCTGTGGCTGACTGTGCAGTGACTACTGCCAGCCTCGACAGCTATTACGGTGAAGCGATGTCTATCGGCGAACGTGCGCCAGTCGCGCTGCGTAACTTCGCCGCCTCCGCGCGTTTGGCCGTGGGTGAAGCGTTGACGAACATTGCTGCCACGCACATTGGCCCACTGACCCGCGTGAAGCTGTCTGCGAACTGGATGGCTGCAGCAGGGCATCCGGGCGAAGATGCTGGCTTGTACGATGCGGTGAAAGCCGTGGGTGAGGAACTGTGTCCGGCGTTGGGTCTGACGATTCCAGTGGGTAAAGACTCCATGTCGATGAAAACCCGCTGGCAGGAAGAAGGCGAAGATCGCGCGGTCACCTCGCCGATGTCGCTGGTGATTTCTGCGTTTGCCCGTGTAGAGGACGTGCGTAATACGGTAACGCCACAGCTGCGTACCGGTCAGGATAATGCGCTGCTGCTGATCGATCTGGGTGCGGGTAATAAAGCGCTGGGCGCAACGGCGCTGGCACAGGTTTATCGCCAGTTGGGTCGTAAAACGGCAGATGTGCATAGTCCAGAGCAGTTGGCGGGCTTCTTTAATGCTATCCAAGAGTTGGTCGCTGCTAAGGCGCTTCTGGCTTACCACGACCGTTCAGACGGTGGCTTGGTTGTGACGCTGGCTGAGATGGCCTTTGCTGGTCACTGCGGCATCACTGTCGATATCGCGTCTCAGGGCGAGGATACGCTGGCGACGCTCTTTAACGAAGAACTGGGTGCCGTTATTCAGATTCCTGCCGCGCGCCGTGCTGAAGTGGAAGCCATTCTGGCGCTGCATGGTCTGGCTAACTGTGTGCATTATCTCGGTCAGGCTGAAGAAGGAACGCGCTTCACCATCAATCAGGGTGCAGAAGCAGTCTATCAGGAAAGCCGTTCGACGCTACGACGCTGGTGGGCTGAAACTAGCTGGCAAATGCAGCGCCTGCGCGATAATCCGCAGTGTGCCGATCAGGAACACATCGCCAGACAGGATGATAACGATCCCGGTCTGAATGTATCGCTGACCTTCGATCCGAAGGAAGATATTGCTGCGCCTTACATTATTAAGAATGTCCGGCCTAAAGTGGCTGTCCTGCGTGAGCAGGGCGTGAACTCCCATGTAGAAATGGCGGCGGCGTTCCACCGTGCTGGCTTTGATGCCATCGATATCCATATGAGCGACCTGCTGGCTAATCGCCGTAACTTGCAGGACTTCCAGGCCCTGGTTGCCTGTGGCGGTTTCTCTTACGGTGATGTGCTGGGTGCGGGGGAAGGTTGGGCTAAATCCATCCTGTTCAACGCCCGCGTGCGTGATGAATTCGCTGAATTCTTCCTGCGTCCGCAGACGCTGGCGCTGGGCGTATGTAACGGCTGCCAGATGATGTCGAATCTGCGTGAGCTGATTCCGGGTGCCGATCTCTGGCCGCGTTTTGTCCGCAATAAATCCGATCGCTTTGAAGCGCGCTTCAGTCTGGTCGAAGTGGATAAAAGTCCGTCGCTGTTCATGAATGACATGGCAGGATCGCGTATGCCGATTGCGGTTTCACACGGCGAAGGACAAGTTGAAGTCCGTGATGATGCACATTTAGCGGCGATTGAAGAGCATGGTCTGGTCGCATTGCGTTATATCAACCATTACGGGCAGGTAACCGAAAACTATCCGGCTAACCCGAATGGTTCGCCAAACGGTATTACGGCGGTAACTAGCACTAGCGGTCGTGCAACTGTCATGATGCCACACCCTGAGCGCGTGTTCCGCACCGTCAGTAACTCTTGGCACCCAGAAGAATGGGGCGAGGATGGCCCGTGGATGCGTATGTTCCGTAACGCACGCAGACAGCTGGGCTGAGTTAACGTCTGTTAGGGAAAGGGGCTTCGGCCCCTTTTTTACGTCTGTTTTCTTGGTTTGTCGTTTTTTTGCGACGAACTGGTTTTTCGTTGTCTCTAATTGGTGACATTTAACGCATTGATTTATATGCATGGCATGATGGTGTGATAAAGCTGTCTGTTTTTAGCGACATAAATCGTCTCTTTTGCGTGTGTTTTCGCTATTTGCATTCTGGAATATTTATCTTTCAATGATGTTTAAAGTAAAAGTCGTTAATAATCAATATTTTGATTTTAGTTTATTCAAGTTGGCATGATACGTGCATTTTAATCAGTGTTGCTCATTCAACTGGTTATGATTGCGTTGCTAACTGGCAAATATTTTCGCTCATAACATCTGGAATGATGCCAAAAGAAAGGGTGCCTATCGTCCACCAGACCGATAACAGGGCGTGAAAACGAACTTTATCAAGCATCGGGCGACACGTTGAGTGAGGCACCGCCTATTCAGTTACGCGGCCAGAGGGAGCGATTCTTCTGGCCGCGTGATGCTTTATTATCACCACATCCCCTCCAGAAAATCCCCCTGATTGCTTTTTACGGCGTTACTTTCTACGGCGTTATTTTTACAGTATTACTTTCTACAGTGTTACATCGGTATTCATGCCGTATTGCGAAGCGTTACGCATGCCGTAAGGGAAAACGTTGAACTTTTATAAGACTCAGTTAGCATCAGAGCGGATTCGATAGGTAACGAGATGATTTCTTTGAAACGATGGCGTTTATTCCCGCGTTCTTTGCGGCAATTAGTAATTATGGCGTTCTTGTTAGTGCTGCTGCCGCTGTTGGTGCTGGCCTATCAGGCTTATCAGAGCCTGAACATGCTGAGCGAACAGGCGGCGGATATTAACCGGACAACGCTGACGGATGCTCGCCGCAGTGAAGCGATGACCAGCGTTGCGTTGGCGATGGAGCGCAGCTACCGGCAATACTGCGTATTGGACGATCAGACGCTGGCGACGCTCTATCAGAACCAGCGTAAACAGTATTCGCAAATGCTGGATTCCCACGCGCAGGTGCTGCCCGATCCCCGTTATTACCAGACGTTACGTCAACTCCTTACTCAGCTCAGCGAAATACGCTGCCACAATAGCGGCCCAGAACAAACGGCATCCAGCCTGCTGGAAGGGTTCTCCCGTGCCAACGGACAGATGGTTCAGGTGACGCGTGACGTCGTTTTCTCCCGTGGGCAACAGCTCCAGCAGGCCATTTCTGAACGCGGCCAGTTCTTTGGCTGGCAGGCGCTACTGCTATTCCTGGTTAGCGTACTGCTGGTGGTTCTCTTTACGCGGATGATTATCGGTCCAGTGAATGGCGTAGAGCGGATGATTAATCGCCTCGGGGAAGGGCGCTCGTTGGGTAACACCAGCACCTTCAAGGGGCCGCGTGAGATTAGGACACTGGCGCAGCGCATTATCTGGCTGAGTGAGCGTCTGTCGTGGCTGGAGTCGCAGAGGCATGAATTCTTGCGTCATATTTCCCACGAACTCAAGACACCGCTTGCGAGTCTTCGGGAAGGCACAGAACTGCTTGCCGATGAGGTGGTTGGTCCGCTGACTGCCGATCAGAAAGAGGTGGTTGATATCCTCGATAGCAGCAGCCGCCACCTGCTACAGCTGATCGATCAACTGCTCGACTATAACCGCAAGCTGGCGGATACACCGACCGAACTGGAGCGGGTTGAAATCGAAGAGATCGTCGATATTGTTGTTTCATCCCACAGTCTGCCTGCCCGTGCCAAAATGATTCATACCGATGTGACGCTGGCCGTCGAACACTGTTGGGCGGAGACGACGTTGTTAATGCGAGTGATTGATAATCTCTATTCCAATGCGGTGCACTACGGTAAGGAATCCGGTAACATTTGGGTTTATAGCCGTCAGGTTGGCAATCGCGTTCAGATTGATGTCGCAAACAGTGGTACGCCCATTCCTGATGCAGAACGAGGCATGATTTTCGAGCCCTTCTATCAGGGAAGCCATCAGCGCCGTGGCGCAGTCAAAGGAAGTGGGTTGGGGCTGAGTATTGCGCGTGATTGCATTCGTCGTATGCGTGGTGAGCTTAGCCTAATTACCGTGGATTATGCTGATGTGTGTTTCCGCATCGAGTTACCCTTATTGCCTGATAACGAATAGTCCGAGAATAAATAAATTCCGAGAATGAATAGATAATGAATATAGGATTTATGAAGGGATGGTTTGCAAATAGAGGGTTTTACCGTCTGTTGAAAACGGTGGTGACGTCGTCGCCGCTCGTTTTGGCTGCGTGTAATAGCCATGTGAACAGCGGCACTGCGTTGCTAGAAGCAGAAGCAATACCGCCGAAAGAGCAGGTTGCCGATTTCCGTATCGCACAATGCGAGCATCTCTGGCAGATAGACGATCGTGAATCCATGAACAACGCGCTGTACTGGCTACGGGCGATGGACTGTGCTGGGCGTTTGACACAATTTCAGGCCCGTGAGGAAGCCGGACAGATTGCGGGTGACGGATGGGAGAGCGTGTTTAAGCAGGGCATTTTGTTGGATAACGCCGGTATTACCCAGGCTGAGCGGCGTCAGGTGTTGGCACAGATCAATTTATATCGTCTGGCTTTCCCTGCGGCGCTGCGTCCGCTGATGCAAACCTGGCGTGACAGACAAACGCTGTTTCTGGCGCTATCGGATGAACGTCTGCGCTATAAGCGTTTACAGGAATCCAGCGATAAACAGCTAGATGCGTTACGAGTGCAGCAAAGTCACCTGCAATACCAGTTAGAAACAACCACACAGAAACTGGAAAATCTGACGGATATTGAGCGTCAACTGTCGTCCCGTAAGCAATTGTCGGGAGAGATGCCAGATAATGATGCTGAGCGTCGCAGTGGTGCGGCTACGAATAGAGACGGCTCGCGTAATTCGGCAACGAAATCCAGAAATGAATCCGTGGATGCGGATGACACCTACACGCCGCCGACCAAGAAGGAGTCAGCAAGACAATGACAGCCAGAAAAACGGCGAGTTTATTGCTCGTGGATGATGACCCTAGCCTGCTAAAACTACTGGGAATGCGTCTGACCAGCGAAGGATTTAGCGTGATGACGGCGGAGAGTGGCCAAGAGGCACTGCGTCTGTTAACGCGTGAGACATTCGATCTGGTTATCAGCGATCTTCGTATGGATGAGATGGATGGTATGGCGCTGTTTTCCGAAATCCAGCGTTATCAGCCAGGTATGCCTGTGATCATTTTGACCGCTCACGGCTCTATTCCCGATGCGGTTGCAGCGACGCAGCAAGGGGTATTCAGTTTCCTCACGAAGCCCGTTGACCGCGATGCGCTCTACAAAGCGATAGATGACGCGATGGCGCTGTCTGCACCAGCAGGTGATGAAAGCTGGCGTGAAACGATCGTAACGCGCAGCCCAATCATGCTGCGCCTGCTGGAGCAGGCCAGAATGGTCGCACAGTCGGACGTCAGTGTACTGATTAATGGCCAGAGCGGAACCGGGAAAGAGGTGCTGGCTCAGGCGATTCATGCGGCAAGCCCGCGAGCGAAGAAAGCCTTTATCGCGATTAACTGCGGTGCGCTGCCGGAACCCCTGTTGGAGTCGGAGCTGTTTGGTCATGCGAAAGGGGCCTTTACTGGCGCGGTCAGCAGCCGTGAAGGGCTTTTTCAGGCGGCAGAAGGTGGTACGCTGTTTTTAGATGAAATCGGCGATATGCCGCTGTCTTTACAGGTTAAGCTGCTGCGTGTTTTGCAGGAGCGAAAAGTCCGTCCGCTGGGTAGTAACCGCGATCTGGACATTGATGTGCGGATTATTTCCGCCACACACCGTGATTTGCCGAAGGCGATGGAAAAGAACGAATTCCGCGAAGATCTGTATTATCGGCTCAACGTCGTGAATATGAAGCTGCCAGCGCTGCATGAACGTGCCGAAGATATCCCGATGCTGGCAAACCATCTGCTGCGCGAATCCGCCAATCGTCACAAGCCTTTTGTGCGCACCTTTTCAACTGATGCGATGAAGCGCTTGATGACGGCAAGCTGGCCGGGTAACGTGCGCCAGTTGGTGAATGTCATCGAACAGTGTGTGGCATTGACCAGCGCACCGGTGATCAGCGATGCGCTGGTTGAGCAGGCGCTGGAAGGTGAAAACACTGCGTTGCCGACGTTTGTTGAAGCGCGGCATCAGTTTGAGCTTAATTACTTGCGAAAATTATTACAGATTGCAAAAGGTAACGTGACTCAGGCGGCGCGAATGGCCGGGCGTAACCGAACCGAATTTTATAAACTGTTGGGCCGTCACGAGCTGGATGCCAACGATTTTAAAGACTAGTGCTGAGAGAACAGGCAGTGCGATGCGGAAGAGTTAAGTACCCAACTCACAAGCAGCGTAAAGTATACGGATATAGATTGTCTGCCTAAGTTCTGACATGCTGTTGACTCGCTGATGCTCGGCTTTGGCCGCAACATAGATAACACAAAGGTTCCTCCATGAAGAAAATTGATGCGATTATTAAGCCGTTCAAACTGGACGATGTACGTGAAGCGTTAGCTGAAGTGGGCATCACAGGGATGACGGTAACGGAAGTGAAAGGCTTTGGTCGTCAGAAAGGCCACACCGAGCTATATCGTGGCGCAGAATACATGGTCGATTTTCTGCCGAAAGTAAAAATCGAAATTGTGGTATCAGATGATATCGTCGATACCTGTGTTGAAACCATCACACAGACTGCGCAGACGGGTAAAATCGGCGACGGTAAAATCTTCGTCTTTGATGTGGCTCGCGTTGTCCGTATTCGTACCGGTGAAGAGGACGAGGAAGCGATTTAATCGTTTCGCCTCACTCCGTCAATATCGTAGATACTCTAAATAATTCGAGTTTCAGAAAGCCAGCCCTCATCAGGCTGGCTTTCTTGCATTTACTTCCCTTTAGGTGCAGTTGGAACCCAACCCGCCAATACCTTGTCTTCGGTGTATTCTGCTGCTTCCGCCTCGCTCAACTGACGGCGCAGATCGTTTTTCTCTGCTCCTGCCCCGCTGGATTTAAACTCGAAAAAGCGTGAGTCCTGCGGATGGAACCAGATTTTCTCACCTTGTTTATCCTTGCCTGACATTTTGTCCCAGCCATAGATGTGGTCATCCATACTGGTGTTCAGGAAGACCGTCTGGCCGATAGCGTTAGGATCGGCATAGCGGCCATCCTCAAAGGTGGTCGTCGGGTGCCAAGGGCGGCCCAGGCCATAGCTTTTCGCTGGGACATCTTTCTCTTTAATCACCCGGCTATTGATAATGACCAAACCATATTTTTGCTTAATGTCGGTGCTGGGGGCGGTGAGATAGCCAAGAGGCTGATCTTTCACGTCGGTACGGTTACGCGCGACGATGTCGCAATCGTCAAACAGCGCAGTACCGTTGCCAAAGATAAAATCAACGGTGCCACTGATTCGGCATTTCGAGAAGAAGCTACGCCCACCTTTCACATACAACGTGTCCTGATAGCCCGTCAGGCTGACATCATGGAACCACGCGCGATCGCTATTTTCGGCAACTAATAATGCAACGGCCTGCGAGTCTTTTAATTTGGTTGGATCTTCATTCGCTTTTGCCTGATTGGCTGGGTAATCGAAATCGTTGCTGATGGTCAGCGAACGGGCACTGAAATCGGGGGCATCGACTTTCACCGTGTTGCTGCCATAGGTTCCCCATTTGCTGCCATCGGCTTTGAGCATCCCTGCGGCGGTGGTTGCGGTGATGACGGTGCCGTCGCGGCTTTCGCCCTGGAGATGAATGTTGGGGCGCGTAATGGTCAGACGCTCATGGTACACGCCATTTTTCACATAGATAACAAACGGAGAACTGTCTGCCGGGGCGCTGGCGATAGCTTCAGTAATGGTTTTGTAGGCTTTGGCGTCTGTTGCATTGGCGGAAACCAGCGCATTGTAGTCGGCTGCCTGTGCTAACGCCCAGGATGAGGAAATTAACATGGCTAAGGTCAGCGTCTTGCAGAGGCGTGGGGCGTTTATCATGTCCAGAGTCCTGTAATCGGTAAGGGAAAGAGGAAGGTTTATAACGCGCGGCTAAATAACACCGCGCGTGGTTCTGTCTTATCGTTTTGCCTGACTGATGACTACTTGTGTTTGCTGACGGTTTTCTCCGCCAGTGCTGCTAAAGCGGGTTCTTGCCGAATGGCGTTAGCGACAATCTCTGCCACGGCAATAGCGCCTTTTTGCTGGAAATGGGTGGTGTCCGGTTTGCTCAGGCTACCTGCCTGATCGCGATAGTAAGGGTATTTCTTGGGATCGATCACCAGCCAGTATTGTTTCCAATGGTCGCTGTTGCCCTGATTTGCCAATGCAATAGTGGCGGACTCAACATCCAGCAAAATGACTTTATTATCCTCAGCGGTGTCCTTGATGGTCTGGCTGTAATCGCCAACGAAGGCATAACCGTTGTCCGCATTTTGTTTGGTGAAGTGGCTATGTACGGCAGGTGTGCCGTTTTTCCCTTCAGCTGTTTTCACTCGAGTGGTCGGAGTAAGCAGAACCGGCGTGAGTTTGTGCTGACGAGCGAAAGTGATATAGCGTTCCAGCGAGGTCTGGAATGACATATCGGCTTTCCCCTGTGGTGCCTGCTTTTTCCCTGCGGCATCGTTCGGGTAAGTACACAAGTTCGCGACGTCAGCGGGGCCACGTACTTCTTTCGCACCGTTGCAATTTTGATCGTTGTGTCCCATTTGTATAAACAGGAAGTCACCTTCCTTCATCAATGGCTGCATCTGGCGGAACCAGCCCTCGTAAAAATAGTCGCGTGAGCTACGTCCTGCGCGCGTGCCATTGACGACCTTCACACTACTGTTTTTACTGAACTGCTGTTCAAAAACCTGACCCCATCCCATACGCGGGAAACGCATTTTTTCATAGGTTGCTGCCGTTGAATCGCCAACGAGGAAAATGCGGGTTTGTGCTTTCTGGATGGCATCCAGACTCTGGCGGGCAGAGCGATAGTCTAACGGTTCATAGTCGCCTTTATCATTCAGGCCGACAATCGGGTGAAATGCGCTGTCAGTCAGCACGGTGTGGCCGGAGTAACCTGTATTGTTGTGATAGTTGCGGTTATGGTTAATGACGTTGATGATTTTGGTGACGGCTTCCTGTTGGCCTGCGGGGTAGGTAAGGGGATCGAAGCGTGTAGGGGCGCTGATACCCGCCTGTTTTAACGCGCTATTAAAGCCAGCATGGAAATCTGCATAGGCTGATTTCCATGCTGCGGCGTCCAGTTTTGGTGATGCAGTATCATCCGTTAACTGCTGTGGGCCAATGTAGCCTGCTGCCACCGCGATATCTGAGGTAATGCGGTCAGTCAGTGGGTTGATATTGGCGATATTTTCTTTGCCGTCATGCAATGAAGGGGCGACGGCGGACAGACAAATTGCACGAGAAATATTATTCAGCAGGCAGTTATTGCCGCCGGACTCGATGGCTAAAAGGCGTAACGGCGGTGTTAGGCCAGAGATATCAAGGTGATATTTACCTTGATCATCACTCTGTGTCTGTCGCTTCTGGCCCTGTTGGTCTCTGATAATGATGGTGGCGGGTAGATGGATATCCCGCGCGGTGACATTGCCGGATAATCCGGTTTTTTCACCCAGCGTTGAACCCGACAGTAATTTAACGCTCTCTGGCGCGGCGGTCTGATGCGCCGCTGCTGGCGTTTTAGCGTGTACCAGTGTGAAAGGGGCGGAAAGTATCAGAGCTAAAGCTACACTTTCTGAAAAACGTTTTGCCATGGTCAGACATATCCCTTGTTGGTTAATCGAAAACGGTTAATGAATCCAAGCGTTATCAAAAGAAGGCCGCTATTTTTTATCGTTCTTGTCACGACCTTCAGAGAAAACGTCGGGGCTTTTATTGTGCACCTAAGCCGATTCAAGGGCGATGCCTATATCCGTCATTCTTCAAGTTGTAGGTGCGTTAGCTGCGATACTCGGCACGCAAAGCGTTGGCCCTGACGGGCCAACGCTTTGCGTTGTTCAAAACGCTAACGTTTTGTCCTGCAACTCGAATTATTTAGGCTATAAACGCAGAGATCCTTGGTGAAATAACTATTCATTAAAAATGAAATGTTATTTTAATAAGGCTTGGGTTTTTGTGACCCACCTCTTTTTTAGCGGAGCACTGCCGTATTGGCATATAGATTTGTGATCAATAAGGTGTTTTATACCCGTTATACTTCAAGCTGCTTGCGCGTTGGCCGCCCTTACTCACCCCAGTCACTTACCTGAGTAAGCTCTTGGGGACTAATGAGCCTCATAAATGAGACTCACCCTTCGGGCCAGCGCTAGCGCTGTTCAAATCGGTCTAAGACCGATTTTTCGCGCAGTTGCCGCGTTACAAGGCCAAAAATGGGCCTTGCCCTAAAGGGTCAACGCAGAGCGTTGTTCAAAACGCTAACGTTTTGTCATGCAACTTGAATTATTTAGGGTATATGTTGGTGGTTTTCTGAAAGATGAAAAAAGGTCGCAAAAGCGACCTTTGGGTTCGATCCGTCACCAATGAGGGTTAGACGACTTTATGTGGACCAAAACATTCGTAATGTAGCTGTTCTGCGGGTATGCCCATTGTCAGCAGCTGTTGTGCGACAAACTGCATGAAAACTACAGGGCCACACAGGTAATAGTGCATAGCGGGCGTGGTTAATTCGCCTTTTAGCGAGGCCAACTGCATCAGTCCGCTATGATGATAATCTTCGCCCGGACGATCGGCCTGTTGAGGCTCTCGATACCAAATATGCTGCTCGAACTGTGGCAGCGACTGTCCCGTTTTTTTGATTTCATCAGCAAACGCGTGTGCTGTACCGTTTTCTGCCGCGTGGAGCCATAACACCTTCGCCTGATGATCCTGCTGTTTTAGCGTATGTAGCATGCCCAGCATAGGGGTTTGCCCTACGCCGCCGGAAATCAGGGCAACCGGTGTGTCGGTTGGAATATCAAGGAAGAAGTCGCCGTGTGGAGCCGCCAGATGAACAATATCGCCTTCGCGAGCGGTATCATGCAGATAGCCGGAAACAGTGCCTTGTACTTCACGTTTAACCGCAATTCGATAGGATTTTCCATTCGGTGCATGGGTCAGAGAGTATTGGCGAATCTCTTGATTGGCGAAACTGTCATGCTTGATATAAATCGCCAGATACTGACCCGGTTGAAAGTCTGCGATAGGTTGGCTGTCGGTGGGTTCCAGTGTGAAGCTGGTAATCACAGAGCTTTGCGGCTGCTTGTTCACAATACGGAAAGGTCGCACGCCGCTCCAGCCGCCATTTTTCGCTTCGGTGCTGCGATAGATATCGTCTTCGCGCTGGATGAAGACATTTGCCAACACGCCATAGGCTTTACCCCAGGCATCCAGTACATCTTGGCCGGGGCTAAACATTTCATCCAGCGTGGCCAATAAGTGACTACCTACAATCTGATACTGATCTGCCTGAATATTAAAGCTGGCATGTTTCTGGGCGATACGCTCAACCGCAGGCAGCAGCGCGGCCAGGTTTTCAATATTCGCCGCATAAGCACAAATGGCATTGAACAGCGCTTCCCGCTGATCGCCATTGCGCTGGTTGCTCATGTTAAAAATATCTTTGAGCTCGGGGTTATGCGTAAACATGCGATCGTAGAAATGGGCGGTCAGTTTCGGGCCGGTTTCCGCCAGTAGAGGAATGGTTGATTTAACGATGGCGATAGTGTGGTTATCGAGCATGGTGACTCCTATTTATTGATGTTATTTATAAGTTGTATTTTATATGCATCTTATTGAGTTTGTCTGTCTCTGTAAATTACCTTTTTGGTGGTAGGGGTTTTTTAGCGTGAGTCAGCGGGAATAACATGAAGAAATAGCAGGTTGAGAATGAAGAAAAATCTGTTTGCCGTCACGCAGCTCATATCTGCTGAGGCCTTGTGCTGCCTATAGCTAATCGTTTGCGTAAAAACCTCTGTCAAGACCTATCTTCATTAGGGAAAAACGGTTTACACTATACGCCATTCCCCAAAAGGGTAGCCCAATTCCCAAATGGGTCATTAATTCCCAGTATATTTATGTTAGCTGAGTCAGGAGATCCGGATGTTAAAGCGTGAAATGAACATTGCCGATTATGATGCCGACCTGTGGCAAGCAATGGAGCAAGAAGTGGTGCGTCAGGAAGAGCACATTGAACTGATTGCATCAGAAAACTACACCAGCCCACGCGTTATGCAGGCTCAAGGGTCTCAGCTGACGAACAAGTATGCTGAAGGCTATCCGGGCAAACGTTACTACGGTGGCTGTGAGTATGTGGACATCGTTGAGCAATTAGCGATCGATCGTGCTAAAGCGCTGTTCGGTGCAGATTATGCCAACGTGCAGCCGCACTCCGGCTCTCAGGCTAACTTTGCCGTCTACACCGCGCTGCTGCAGCCGGGCGACACCATTCTGGGTATGAACCTGGCACACGGTGGTCACCTGACGCACGGTTCTCCGGTTAACCTGTCCGGTAAACTGTATAAAGTCATCCCTTACGGCATCGATGAAAGCGGTAAAATCGACTACGACGAAATGGCTGAACTGGCGCGTACGCACCAGCCAAAAATGATTGTTGGCGGTTTCTCTGCTTACTCTGGCGTAGTTGACTGGGCGAAAATGCGTGAAATCGCTGACAGCATCGGTGCTTACCTGTTTGTTGATATGGCGCACGTTGCTGGTCTGATTGCCGCAGATGTTTATCCTAACCCGGTTCCTCATGCTCACATCGTGACCACGACGACGCACAAAACGCTGGCTGGCCCACGCGGTGGCCTGATTCTGGCGAAAGGCGGCGACGAAGAGCTGTATAAAAAGCTGAACTCTGCTGTTTTCCCTGGCGGTCAGGGTGGCCCGTTGATGCACGTTATCGCGGGTAAAGCTGTCGCACTGAAAGAAGCGATGGAGCCTGAGTTCAAAGTCTACCAGCAGCAAGTTGCGAAAAACGCCAAAGCAATGGTAGAAGTCTTCCTGTCACGTGGCTTCAACGTGGTGTCTGGCGCGACCAGCAACCACCTGTTCCTGCTGGATCTGGTCAGCAAAAACCTGACGGGTAAAGAAGCCGATGCTGTTCTGGGTCGTGCGAACATCACCGTGAACAAAAATAGCGTGCCTAACGATCCGAAGAGCCCTTTCGTGACTTCCGGTATCCGTATCGGTACGCCAGCGGCAACGCGTCGTGGCTTTAAAGAAGCGGAAGTGCGTGAACTGGCTGGCTGGATCTGTGATGTGTTAGATAACATCAACGACGAAGCAACCATCGAGCGCGTGAAGCAAAAAGTTCTGGATATCTGCGCCCGCTTCCCGGTTTACGCATAATTCGGCATTTTTCTCTGACATCACTGTCGGAAAATGTCTCAAACGCCAGCCTGTGTGCTGGCGTTTTTTATGGCGTGCCATCCCTGGCCGCCACCCTGCGGGCCGTCGCAAGCGACGTTGAAAAACGTTCCCCACGTTTTTTTATGGCGTGCAATCCTTGGTCGCCACCCTTACGGGCCATTGCTGACGTAACGTTAAAAATTTCTCCCAGAAATTTTTTATGCCTGTTGATCAAGCTGATACCTTCATTCGCGTTTAATAACGAATAACGCGTTGCGCCGCTGCATGCAGTCTGACACAGTAACCAGCAAAAAAAGTAATCGGCAAAAAAGTCACTGGTAAAAAGAATCGCCAGCAAAAAACGTTGGTGCATTTTCAGTGAAAAATTATCAACGCCGTGTTTGCGACGGTTTGTAGGATGGTGAACGGGTGTGTTCGCCGCCGAAAGGGAGAAATCATGGTGTTGCAATCGACGCGCTGGCTGGCGCTGAGCTATTTCACATACTTTTTTTGTTATGGCGTTTTTCTGCCGTTTTGGGGCGGATGGCTGAAAGGTGAAGGGCTCTCGGCAGAGTCGATTGGTATGCTGTTGGGGGCCGGGCTGGTGGCGCGCTTCGTCGGCAGTCTGGTGATTACGCCCAGCGTGAAAGATCCATCCAAACTGATTACGGTATTACGTGGACTGGCGTTGTTGTCACTGGCGCTGGCCATCGGTTTTTGGCTGGGCAGTGCCTGGCTGTGGCTGATGATCGTCATGATTGGGTTTAACCTGTTTTTTGCACCTTTGGTGCCACTAACCGATGCGTTAGCGGCGACCTGGCAGCGGCAGGTGGTGATGGATTATGGCAAGGTACGGGTTTGGGGATCGATCGCGTTTGTTATCGCCTCGGCGGCGACGGGCGAACTGGTTGCTATCTGGGGGCATCCCGCGATTCTGGCAATCCTCAGCGCCGGGCTGGCTGTCATGTTGTTAGGCATGTTGTTTCGGCCCAGCGTGATGCCGCAGGCCGCAGCCTCAACAGCGCACTCGTCCAGCGTCACGCCGTGGAAAACGTTGCTGAGTGAACCGGCGGTATGGCGTTTCCTGCTTTGTGTGTCTCTGTTACAGGGCGCACACGCGGCTTATTATGGTTTCAGCGTGATTTATTGGCAGGATTCAGGCTATTCCGCCTCGATTATCGGCTATCTCTGGTCGCTGGGCGTCGTTGCGGAGATTGTCATTTTCACCTTCAGTCAGCGTTTGTTCCGACGCTGGAGTGCCAGACAGCTTTTACTGCTTTCTGCAGTATGCGGCGTGGTGCGTTGGGGTTTGATGGGGGCGACGGTGGCCCTGCCGTGGCTGATTGTGATACAGATATTGCACTGTGGTACGTTCACCGTTTGCCATCTGGCCGCCATGCGCTTTATTGCGGCTCGCAGCGGTGGTGACGTATTGCGGTTACAGGCGGTGTACTCTGCGTTGGCGATGGGCGGGAGTATTGCTGTGATGACAATGGTGTCCGGTTTCCTGTTTGAGCATTTGCAGAGCGGCACGTTTTGGGTGATGGCGCTGTTGGCGGTTCCTGCACTGTTTATCCGGCCCTCTGTCAGCCACCATCGTGCTGTCGAAAAAGCCTAAGCAAATGGCGCGTACTGTCAATATAACGTATCGTGGTAAAAATAATGTTACATTATAACGCTTTTAACGGGTGGTCCGGACGGATAACGTGGCTCATGGCAGGTCTGGCGTTTGGTCAGCCCGTTTTCGCTCACCCACACAGTTTTATTGATATGCAGACGACAGTCGAGAGTCAGAACGACAACATCACCGGTTTACGTATGCAATGGACGATGGATCCGATCACGTCGGCTGACCTGCTATATGACGCTGGAAAGGCGAAAATCGGTTCTGAAGTCTGGAAAAAACTGGCGGCGGAAGTTATGGCTAATGTCTGGGGGCAGCACTATTTCACCGATATTTATCGTGATAATCAGCCCGTGAAATATACGCTGCTGCCAACCGAGTATCACCTTTCCCGCAAAGGTAATCAGGCGGTACTGGAATTTGTGCTGCCGCTGGCACATCCACAGCCGCTGGCCGGAAAACCGTTGCTAATTTCTACTTACGATCCTACCTACTTTGTCGATATGTCCTATCAGAACGACAAGGCCGTTAAGCTGGCACCCGCGCTGGCGTCACGTTGTAAAACCACGCTTGTCACGCCTAAACCTAACGCTGAATTGCAATCTTATGCGTTGTCGCTAGATAAGAATGATGCACCGGATGAAGACATGGATCTGGGGAAACAGTTTGCACAGCGGGTGACGTTGCAATGTCAGTGAACCTTGGCTCGCTGCCGCGTCCACGTTTGCTGTTGAACCGACTGCGCGATCTATGGCCGCTGTGGCTATTTTTGGCGCTGTTTGCCTCGGTACTGCATTACATCGTGGGATACTGGCCGCAAATCGTGCTACAAAGTGCGATCTGGCAGAAGTCGCTGCACCAGCAGATGTCGCATCTGTTGCAGATGGTAGAACAGCAGCCGCATCAAGCTGGGCTGAGTTTAATGATGTTCAGCCTGGTCTATGGCGTGCTCCATGCTGTCGGGCCGGGGCACGGCAAAGTCGTCATCATGACCTATTTAGCGACGCATCCGTCGAAGCTGAAAAGCAGCCTGAAGTTAACGCTTGCTGCCTCGCTGGTTCAGGGGCTGATGGCGGTAGCGCTGGTGACTGTTGTACTCGGGATCTTGCAACTGTCGAGCCGAACGCTGCATAACAGCAGTTTCTGGATGGAAAAAGGAAGCTTCGTGCTGGTGGCGGGACTGGGGCTGCTGCTCTGTTTCCGTGCGCTGAAACAGCTGTATATCGTATTAGTTCGGCAACCCAAGCCTGCGACTATTTTGCGCATTATTCCTTTACCTGTAACCCAGTTTAACGTGCCAGCTCATGGACGTATGACGCTTAGCCCGATTTCTGCGCCGTCTCACTCCCTTCATCAGCACGATGCCGATTGTGGCTGCGGGCACCGCCATGTCCCTAGCAATGAAGAGCTTGAGCGCGATAGCAACTGGCGTACACGTCTGATGATTGTGCTGGCGATGGGGATGCGCCCGTGCTCAGGTGCCATTCTGGTGCTACTTTTCTCTAAAGTGATCGGCGTTTATCTGTGGGGCGTAGCTTCTGCGCTGGTGATGGCCGCCGGAACTGCAATTACGATCTCAGCACTGGCTGTTCTGGTCTTTTACTGCCGTCGCGTCATTGAACGGTTAGGTGCGAATCGCGCATCACCCGTGTGGCAGCGTGCGACTTTTTCTCTTCTGGCTCTTGCTGGCGGGATGATTTTGGTTGGCTCCGGTATCCTGCTTTACCTCAGCGCACAGCCCGCGATGATGGGCGGTATTCGGCCATTCTCCGGCTGATTTCACTTTTTATTAACCTCGCATTAAAAACCCATTGCCTCCGATAATCACGGCGGGATATCATTTCAATAATGATAACTATTATCATCTATAACCATAATCGCAGAAGGGAATAATAATGAAAAAATGGCTGTTCTCAGTCGTTGTTCTGTTGGGGTTGAGTGCAAGCGTTGTTGCCAGCGCTAACCCTATTGTTATTGAAGACGTTAGTGGCAGGAAGGTAGAAATCAAATCCGAAGTGAAGCGGATTATTTTAGGGGAAGGTCGACAGATTTATCTGCTGGCTGCCTTTGATACCGAAGCACCATTCCAACGTGTGGTTGGCTGGCGTGATGACCTGCCGAAAGCCGATTATGACGGCTATCTGGCCTATGAAAATAAATACCCAGAAATCAAAAAACTGCCAACCTTTGGTGGTGCGAAAGACGGCACGTTTAACGTTGAGCAAGCATTAACGCTGAAACCCGATTTGGTGTTGATGAATCTGGAGTCCAAGGCCGCAACAGATGAAGGCAAATTGATTGAAAAACTCAGTTCGCTGGGTATTCCTGTGGTGTTTATCGATTTCCGCGAGAAGCCGTTTGAGAATGCAGAGAAAAGTATTCACATCATGGGGCAACTGGTGGGCAAACCAGAGCGTGCAGAAGCGCTTATTAAATTCCGCCGTGAGCAGATTGAGATCGTCACCGATCGGTTGAAAAACTATCAGGGGCCACGTCCTAAAGTGATGATTGATCGCGCGGGTGGCTATGACGAAGAATGCTGCATGTCATTCGGTGATGAGAACTTTGGTCGCATGGTCGAGGCTGCTGGCGGTGACAACATTGCCAAGAACATCATCCCTGGTACCTTTGGTACGCTGAATCCTGAGCAGATTATCAGCTCTCGCCCGGATGTGGTGGTGGTGACTGGCGCTAACTGGAAAAACTACAACACGGCGAATGGCTGGGTTGGCGTCGGACCGGGAGCCGATCAGAAAGAAGCGCTGCAACGCCTGCAAAAACTGATGGAACGCTCAGCATTTAAAACGCTGCCGGTCGCAACCAATGGCAACGCTCATGCTATTTGGCATCAGTTCTATGACAGCCCGTATCAGTTTGTGGCGATTCAGGTATTAGCGAAATGGATGCACCCTGAACTGTTTAAAGACCTCGATCCTGATGCTACATTCCGTACCTTCCATGAGAAGTTCCTGCCGCTGCCTTATCAGCCAGGCTATTGGGTCACGCTGCCTGCGAAGAAATAACGCGATATCCGTCATACTTCAAGTTGCATGTGCGTTGGCTGCACTACTCGACACACTGATGTGTGTCTCGCCCCGCTGGGGCCGCTGCAAGCAGCGTTCAAACCTGCCTCTGGCAGATTTGTCAGTCACCCGAATCACTTACTTGAGTAAGCTCATCGGGACTCCCTCACTTGCCGCCTGCCTGAAACTCGAATTATTTAGGATATATTAGGTAGCTGGTCAGTGACTAGTCCTGATATGGGTTGACAGTTTTCTGCCTGTAAAACGCCTGATGAACCTCATCGGGCGTTTTGTATTTCAGGGCCTGATGTGGCCGCTCATGGTTATAAATCGCCACAGATTCTTTTACCATTTTCCTCGCTTGTGCCAGATTAGCTGGGCGAGAGAGTAAAAACTCATTTTTCAGGATGCCGTTTATCCGTTCAGCCAGCGCATTCTGATAGCAGTCATAACCATCTGTCATTGAACAGGTTATCCCATTTCTCTCATGTACCGACTGGTAAAGCGCTGAACAGTATTGTAGCCCTCTGTCAGAGTGGTGTATCAACGGCCCTTTTGTTTTTCTTTGTCGTAACGCACGTTTGAAGGCTTTTACCACATTTTCAGTTTGCAGATTATCCCCTACATGGTAACCCATGATTTTTCTGGAACAGGCATCCGTGACCAAACTCAGATAGACCGTGCCACTGCGTACTGGTAGATAAGTAATATCGGCGACCCAGACTTGCTCCGGCTGAAGGACAGTAACCTGTTCGGGGCCAGACTTCAGCAAGTTCGGATGCCGGTAAAAACGATGATGGCTGTTGGTCGTTTTGTGGTATGCCCGCTTTACGGGTACCAGAAGCCGGTGTTTACCCAGTAGGCTAAACAGGCGGTCACGCCCGATATTGAGTGTTTCACCTGCCTGACGGTTCAACAGAGAGTGGAGTTTGCGTGTGCCTATACGTGGCTGACGGCACCGAACTCGGGCAATAAAATCAAGAACCTGACTATTGTGTTCATGTCGTTTATTGCACCTTGCATTATGCTGGTACCATGCCTGTCTGCTGTGCCCCAGGAGCTGGCATGCGCGTGTCACGGTGACTTTTGGGGCCTGACTCTGCGCAAGGACTTGCCGGGCCGCTTTTTTACGACACTTACCCCGTAATCATTTTTCAGGACGTTGATAACAGATTCAAAAAACTCAGCTTTCTGATTCGCCAGCTTAAGCTGCTCTTCAAGTTCTTTGATTCTTTGCTCGGGTGTAAGTGGGGTATTTGTCTGAGCCACAAGCAGTTTCCTTTTCATCAGGTCAGGAAGTCCGGGACTCCAGTCAAGCTGGCCATATTTACGCAGCCAGACAAGAACGGTGGAGCGCCCCTGAATGCCATATCGCTGCTGGGCCTGTTTATAGGTCATCTCGCCTTTTTCGACCTGTTCAACGACGGCTATTTTAAAGGATAGAGGATAATCACGTTGGGTACGTTTGAACTCAGTCATCATCACGTTCTCCGTATTTAAGTCAGGGACGTGTCAACGCTATTCAGGACGGATCACAGATAATAAAAAAGCACTGAACCTTATTGGTCAGTGCTTTTTTTATGCATTTTATCGATCGTTCCGCGACATGCACGACGCAAAGAGATATCTACCGTTCATCACAATATAACTGGTGTTCTGTGCCGCCAGATCGTTCGCCCACCGAGGTAGCCACGCAAACGTTTTTCTTTCACTTTATTTCATTACCGATGAATGGATGTTTCTGACGATCGATTATCTTTGTTTGATAGTTTTTGGCTATTTATTTGAGATTATTGAATGGTTTAAGCGATCATTGCTATCAGGCTGTTCGCTTCTGTGTCGATAATTGAGCGTGATAAAGGTATGTCTGATTTTTACGCAAAATGCCATGTCTGGAGGACGAGGGTGTTTATTTTGACATACCGGAATCAGGAAGAAAGATGCAGTATAAAAACTCAAAAATGGAGCGGTTATGAATATCACGCAACGCCTGCTGTTGACGTTTTCGTTAATGTCGCTAGCACTTATTTCATTGGTTATCGTTACTTTATCATTATTATCAGGGTTCCAGTCTCGTTTTGAATATGTTCAGGATAATGCAATTCCCAGTATTCGGGATCTCAATGCCCAAGTGGATAAAGCGAATGCACTATCCCTTCTGCTCTATAAACATCAGAGTACAACAGATAATAGCTATTTACCGCCTATCGAACAGGATATCGCCAAAACACTCAATGAAATCAACGAACTTAATGAGTATTACCTGAAAAATAACGTTTCGGAAAATGAAGAAAACGATAAACGTTTGACCCTGGCTGGTTTTGACAGTGTTAAAGCGATTCGTGCGGCGCTACCTGCTTTTTTGGCAGCCTCTGTAGCCCATCAGGACCTGATTTCCCTCGATTTGATTCAGGGACAAAATGGTGTGGGAGCCAATATTCGTAAATTGATTGATGGCTATCGCGAACAAATTTCGCTTAACCTCAAACTGGGAGATGTGTTACGCGATGAGAATACACGCATCTATGACATGACGTTCACGGGATTGCTGGCTGGCGGCCTCTTGACACTCTTGCTTACCGGTCTGTTTGCTGTCAGTACGATATTGGGCATTAGAAAGAGCCTCAATCACATGAGCCGAGCGATGACGATGGCCAGTACCAGCCTCGACTTGACGATTCAAGCCGACGATCGCAGAAAAGACGAGATTGGGAATACTGCCCGTGCCTTTAATAGCCTGATGCATCGCGTCTCTTCGGCACTGGCTTCGGTGAATGCTTCATCGCAGTCGGTAAGCAGTGCGGCAACGCAGATTGCGGCAGGTAATGAGGATCTGTCAGCGCGTACTGAGGAGCAGGCTGCTTCGCTGGAACAAACCGCGGCCAGTATGACGGAAATCAGTGAAACGGTACGCCAAAATGCGGAAAACACGCAGCAGGCTAGTCTATTGGCGGGCAATGCCAGCCGGATTTCTATCAATAGTGCCGATTCAGTCAGTACGATGTTGAGTACGATGGAACATATTCGTACTAGCTCAGGCAAGATTACCGACATCATTGCGCTCATCGAAGGGATAGCGTTTCAAACTAATATCCTCGCCCTCAATGCGGCGGTGGAAGCGGCACGTGAAATCAAGGACTTGATTGGTGCTTCAAACTCGCTGGTGTCGGCGGGTGTTGAGCAAGCTAGTGATGTAGGGAAAAACATGTCGGCGATGAAAGACGCGATCCAGCAGGTGACGGATTTAGTCAATGAAATCGCTGCGGCGACGGAAGAACAAAGTCAGGGTATCAGCCAGGTACATCTGGCGGTTAACCAGATGGACGATGTGACTCAGCAAAATGCCTCATTGGTCGAAGAGGCTTCTGCTGCCTCGCAGTCATTGCAGGAACAGGCGAGCACATTGAGCCAATTGGTAGGGCAGTTCATTGTGGGACAAATCGCTTCATCGACGTTGATCCCCGCCCTTGCTTCTGCGCCATCTGGCCTATCTGCACCTCGTCTCGCCTCCGCGAAGAAAAAAAATGCACTTGCTCAGGATGACGCGGGCTGGCAGCGTTTTTAATCTATAGAGCCACGTGCCAAACGGCACGTAGCCAAAGGAGTCGATGACAGATGGAGAAAAGAGAAGACCAAGGGAGATGACGGTATGGAGTTGATCGAACATAGTGCGGAAAATCTGGGGAATTATGCGTCGTTACTGACGGAGTTCGAGCATATGACGACGCTACTGACTCAATTAATGAACAGCGATTACCGCACGCTTGATCTGTATCTCAATAATTGCAGTCATCTGATTTTGCGATTTACGGCTATTTATAAATTGATCGGTAAGCCAGAGTTTGAGGATTATTTAAAACATCATGATGCGGCGCTTTACTACAACGTAAACAGTGTTGGGTTGGCATTACGTTTATTTGAGAACATGCTGACGAACATGCGCGATATGATGGGAACTGAGCGTTTACACTAGCGATCTTATGCCTCCGGGGCATTCGCTTACCGGAGGCTATTTGAGCGGTCAATTACCTAGATAGTGGGCTCGCTGACCAACCCGTCGATAATCACCTGCGGTACGCCCTGCGAACAACGCTCAATACGTCCGCGTACGCCATAGACTGCTGACAGGCTTTCTGGGCTAATGACCTCGGCCGGTGCGCCATCGGCAATCAGATTACCGTTTTGCAGCATCAGTACGTGGTCGCCATGACGCAAAGCAATATTGATGTCATGTACTACCACAACAGTGATGATATTGCGCTTACGCGTTTCCTTTCGTACCAAATCCATCACGTGGAATTGATAATTCAGATCCAACGCACTGAGCGGTTCATCCAGCAAAAGCAACGAGGGTTGACGGATTAGCGACTGCGCCAGCCCAACCAGCTGTTTCTGTCCGCCAGAGAGCTGATCAAGATAGCTCAACGCCAGATGCTCGATACCCAACTGACGCAGCAGGGTCATGACTTCATCTTGCTTTTCGGCGTTATGCATGCCGCCGGACGCGCGCTGTGCGACGATAATAGATTCCAGCACGTGCAGGTGAACGCCAGCGGGCAAGGACTGCGGCAGATAAACGACTTTTTCCGCCCGTTGAGCGAACGGGAGTGTCATCAGGTTGGTGTCATCCAACCACAGTTCGCCTTCGGAAGCGTTCAAACCCGCCATAGCGCGTAACAGCGTTGATTTTCCACTGCCGTTAGGGCCGAGTAGCACCGTTATCTTTCCGCGTGGTAATTGCGGTACGGACAGATCGCGGATTACCTGACGTTTAGGATAACCCGCGCGAAAGTGGGAAAGTCGTAATCCAGAAGCGGTTTGCTGGCTCATACGTTCCCTCTGTGACGCAGGATGATACTCAGGAAGAAGGGTACGCCAACCAGTGAGGTGACGATGCCGACCGGGATAATGACGCCGGGAATGAGGTTTTTCGAGGCAACAGACGCCATCGATAGCACCAGCGCACCCGTTAATGCACTGGCAGGCAGATAGAAACGGTGATCTTCACCGAAAATCATACGTGCGATATGCGGAGCAACCAGACCGATAAAGCCGATCGGGCCGACAAACGCGACCGAAATGGCAGACAAGATACTGATACGCAGCAGCGTCGCCAAACGCAAACGGCGAACGTTAATGCCAAAACTAACGGCGCGATCTTCACCCAACCGCAGTGCGGTCAGTTTCCATGAACTCATCAGTGAAATTGGCATAACGATGACCAGCACCAGCAGCAGGACGCCCAGCTTTTCCCACGAGGCGCGAGCCAGACTGCCCATCGTCCAGAACACCAGACCTTGCAGCGTGTCTTCGTTGGCGATGAACTGGAGCATGGAAACCAGCGCATTGAAGGTGAACACCAGCGCGATACCGAACAGCACGACGCCGGAGGTGGCGACCTGCGTCCAGCGCGTAATGCCATCAAGCAGCAACGCTGCCAGCAGAGCAAAGATAAAGGCGTTTGCAGAAATAAACCACTGAGCCGGAATGCCGGGGATGCCGATTCCTAGGACGATAGCCAACGCCGCGCCGAATGCGGCGGCGGAGGAAACGCCAAGCGTAAACGGGCTGGCCAGCGGGTTGTTCAGGATCGTTTGCATTTCTGCGCCAGCCAGGCCGAGCGCTAGCCCGACGATAATGGCCATCAACGCATAAGGCAGACGAATATCCCAGACGATCACGCGTGTGCCTGCATCTGCGCTGGCCGGGTCGGTCAGCGTGTTCCAGAGCACATCAAGCGTGAGTCCCGAAGGTCCCATCGTGAAATCCAGCAACAACGAGCCGATGATGATCAACAGCAGTATCGCCATCACACCCACGCGGCGTCGGATGATGCCGCGATAGTTGTCCATAATGGTGTTGGCACCCGCGGCAGTATTGCGGATACCCGGTTCAGTGGTTGTACTCATGAAAAATTACTCACCTTGTTTCCAGGCAAAGATAAAGTCGCTGTCAGGCAGCGAGGTGAAATTTTGAATAATATGGTGATACGTGTCATCAGGATTCAGGTTGGCAAACGCCTGAGGATAAATATCTTTTGCCAGATATTCCATACCGACAATGTTGTAGGGATGGTTGTAGAAATGGTGGTAAACGCCATAGACGCGCTTAGCTTGAACCGCTGGGATCTGGCTAATACCGGTGCGGCTTAGCAGCACATTCGCCTGAGTGCTAACGTCTTCGACAGTCGCGCCATAGCCTAACGGCAGTACCTGACTGTTACCACGTTTAGAGCCTGTCATGATGTAGGCGTCAGGTTTCATGCTGATGATTTTTTCCAGCGAGACAAAGCCTGATGCACCTGGCAGCAAACCCGAACCAATATTTGTCGCGCCGACGGCTTCCACCAATCCGCCCCAGCCGCTGCTGCTGTGCGTGAAGCAGCAGGAATCCGAATTTCCGGCAATCGGCTCAATAAAAACGCTAGGTTTTGGGGTTATCGTGGCAGTTTTCTGCTGAATAGCATCAAGGTGCTTACGGTAGAAATCGGTATATGCTTTGGCGTTGGCTTCGCGGTTCAGAACCTTGCCTAACAGATCGACACTGGGGGCGGTATCTTTAGCCGGATTCACTTCATAATCGACAAACAGTACGGGAATATTCAGCGCGCTGAGCTTGTCAATCACACCGCTTTCCTTTAGTGCCGGTTTGGCTCGTAACTGGGCAATCATCAGATCGGGCTGTTTTGACAGCACACTTTCCAAATCGACGTTGCCTTTGTCACTGAAACCCATATCCAGAATGCCGACGGACTGAGGCCATTTTCCTTTCAGCATGTCCCAGGTTGCCGTGTCCTGTTTTTTCGCTAAATTGTTCCAGGCGACCAGACGCTGAAAGGGATTATCGCGGTCAAGTAATGCCATCGTCATAATATCGCGGCCGTCTTGAAGAATGATGCGCTGCGGCTCTTGTTTAATGGTGACACTTCTGCCGTCGAAATCGGTAACGGTGAGAGGGTATTGGGTCGCGTAGCTGAAGAGTGGAGCGGAGAGTAAGGCAGTTAGGAGGAACGATCTTACTGATTTTCTTAACATGGTGGCGATCCTAATTCACAATTTATCAATGTGATGAAGTTATCAGTGTAATGAGTTTGATAATTATTATCGTATAATGATAAACAATGCGTATACAGGATTCATATGTAAAGAAAAATAACAACTCCGACCCGATTTCATTTTTATGAGAATGGGCCGGAGTGGGCCGAGATTAGCGCTTCAGCGCGTCACTCAGTTCTTCGCGGATGGTACCCAGAATAGCTTTCACCACACGCGGGTTACCAGCAACCAGATTGCCGGATGCCAGATAGTTATGGCCGCCAACGAAGTCCGTCACGATCCCGCCAGCTTCACGTACCAGCAGTTCGCCACCCGCAAAATCCCACGGCTTCAGACCGATCTCAAAGAAACCATCAACGCGACCTGCGGCCACATAGGCCAGATCCAGCGCGGCAGAACCCGTGCGACGGAAATCCGCACACTGGGTGAACAGTGCGCTAACGACGTTGATATAACTTTTGCTGTGTTGTTTTAATTTGAAGGGGAAGCCTGTTGCCAGTACGGTGCCTTCCAAATCGCGGGCAGTGCTGCTACGCAGACGATAGCCGTTCAGTTGTGCGCCCTGACCGCGGGTAGCACTAAACAGTTCATTGCGCATAGGATCGTAAACAACGGCAACTTCGGTACGGCCTTTAATGCGAACCGCGATAGAAACAGCGAAGTGGGGTAAACGTTTGATGAAGTTGGTGGTGCCATCCAGAGGATCGATAACCCATTGTACTGCCGGATCTTCACCTGCCAGCTCGCCACATTCTTCACCAATGATGGTGTGCTGTGGGTAAGACTTGCGGATGACTTCAATGATCAGACGTTCTGCATCCCGATCGACGTTGGTCACAAAATCATTGCTGCCTTTCTGGCTAGCTTCGACGGCGTCTGGCGTTTCATAGTTTTTGGCAATCAAATTACCGGCTTTACGCGCAGCGCGTATAGCGATGTTGAGCATCGGATGCATGGTATCGGTCCACTGGAATGTTAAAGAACGGAAAGCGGCGCAGAGTATAGCAGCAGGAAAGTAAAATATCTATACACGTCATTCTTCAAGCCGCATGTGCGTTGGCTGCACTCACTCACCCGAATCACTTACTTGAGTAAGCTCATCGGGATTCCTTCATTTGCCGCCTTCCTGCAACTCGAATTATTTAGTGTATAAGTTTGTGTTAAGGTATGGCGGTTTCCTTTTCGCATGACTTCCTTTCGCACAACAGAGTACATAATGTTAGACAATATTCGCATTGTTCTGGTTGAAACGTCGCACACTGGCAATATGGGATCAGTGGCCAGGGCGATGAAAACCATGGGGTTAAGCAAACTTTATTTGGTCAATCCATTGGTTAAGCCTGATTCGCAGGCCATTGCGTTGGCCGCAGGCGCCAGCGATGTTATCGGCAATGCCACCTTGGTTGATTCGCTCGATCAGGCGCTCGAAGGATGTAGTCTGGTGGTTGGCACCAGTGCGCGTTCCCGAACTTTGCCTTGGCCGATGCTGGAGCCGCGTGAGTGCGGTGTTCGCAGCGCACAGGAAGCGGAGCACGCGCCGGTAGCGCTGGTGTTTGGGCGTGAACGTGTGGGGCTGACGAATGATGAACTGCAAAAATGTCACTACCACGTGGCGATTCCTGCTAATCCAGAATACAGCTCGCTAAATCTGGCGATGGCGGTACAGATCATCGCTTATGAAGTGCGTATCGCGCATTTGGATCGGTTACAGGCCGAGCAGCCTGAGCATGAAGAATCGCCGTACCCGCTGGTCGACGATCTGGAACGCTTTTATCAGCATCTTGAGCAGACATTGCTGCAAACCGGATTTATCCGACCGGCACATCAAGGGCAGGTGATGAACAAGCTGCGTCGCTTGTTTACCCGCGCCAGACCTGAAGCTCAGGAACTTAACATCCTGCGTGGAATACTCAGCTCGGTACAAAAAACACACGACGAATAATACTTGAGTGTTTTACTCGGTTAAATAGTTGACTAAAATACTCGGGAATGTCAGACTCGCGGTATGTTCTGCCAATACATGTTTTCATAATACATGTTTTACCTACAGGTACCACTATCATGAGACTGACATCCAAAGGCCGTTACGCCGTTACCGCCATGCTCGATGTGGCTCTGCACTCCCAGGAAGGGCCAGTTCCATTGGCGGATATTTCCGAACGCCAAGGTATTTCACTGTCTTATCTGGAGCAGCTATTTTCGCGCTTGCGTAAGAACGGACTGGTTGCCAGTGTTCGTGGCCCAGGCGGCGGTTACCTGCTGGGTAAAAACGCGAATGAAATTGCTGTTGGTATGGTTATTTCTGCCGTCGATGAGTCTGTTGACGCAACGCGTTGCCAGGGTCGCGAAGGCTGTCAGGGCGGCGATCGTTGCCTGACGCACACGCTGTGGCGCGATCTGAGCGACCGTATTACTGACTTCCTGAATAACATCACGCTGGATGAGCTGGTGAATAATAAGGAAGTATTGAACGTTGCGGATCGTCAGGATGCTGACACACGCCGCACCGCCAATGGACGTATCCAGGAAACGATCAACGTTAACCTGCGCGCCTGATATACCTTCAATGTGACAGGCTCTTTGTGACGAGTAACCTTTACTCGTCACGTTTTGCCTTTCTGATAGCCGCATAATTCTGACCACATTACCCAATGTGGGGTTGGCGTTAATCCGACTGTCACGGCGTATTCTGACGATAAATTGTTCTGACGATAACATCGTCAAATTTTTTGCATTGGCCCGAGAGGTTGCGGGTATAAACAGCCTGTCAATAAAACAAAACGCATTGTACGTTTTGAAGTGATGTACGGAGTTTATGAGCAATGAAGTTACCTATCTATCTCGATTATTCAGCTACCACGCCGGTTGACCCGCGCGTCGCTGAGAAAATGATGCAGTGTTTGACTTTGGACGGTATGTTCGGCAATCCGGCTTCCCGTTCACACCGTTTTGGCTGGCAGGCGGAAGAGGCGGTTGATATCGCCCGTAACCAAATTGCTGAGCTGGTTGGTGCCGACCCGCGTGAGATCGTCTTCACGTCAGGCGCGACCGAAGCCGATAACCTCGCCATTAAAGGTGCTGCCAACTTCTACCAGAAGAAGGGCAAGCACATCATCACCAGTAAGACCGAACACAAAGCCGTGCTGGATACCTGCCGTCAACTCGAACGTGAAGGCTTCGATGTCACTTATCTGGCACCGCAGCGCAACGGCATTATTGACCTGGCTGAACTTGAAGCTGCGATGCGTGAGGACACCATTCTGGTTTCCATCATGCACGTCAATAATGAAATCGGCGTTGTGCAGGATATCGCAGCCATCGGCGACATGTGCCGTAGCCGCGGCATCGTGTTCCATGTCGATGCCACGCAGAGCGTAGGCAAACTGCCTATCGATCTCAGCCAGTTAAAAGTGGATCTGATGTCTTTCTCCGGCCATAAAATCTATGGGCCGAAAGGGATCGGAGCACTGTATGTTCGCCGTAAACCCCGTATCCGCCTCGAAGCGCAGATGCACGGTGGCGGACATGAGCGCGGTATGCGTTCTGGCACCTTGCCTGTGCACCAGATTGTCGGTATGGGCGAAGCCTACCGCATCGCGAAAGAAGAGATGACTGCAGAAATGGATCGCCTGCGTATGCTGCGCGATCGTCTGTGGAACGGTATTAATGATATTGAAGAAGTCTATCTGAATGGTGATATCGAACAAGGTGTGCCCAACATCCTGAACGTCAGCTTCAACTATGTTGAAGGTGAATCGTTGATTATGGCACTCAAGGATCTGGCGGTATCGTCCGGTTCTGCCTGTACGTCGGCCAGTCTGGAGCCCTCCTACGTGCTACGTGCGTTGGGTATGAATGATGAGCTGGCACATAGTTCGATCCGTTTCTCGCTGGGGCGTTTTACCACCGAAGAAGAGATCGACTACACCATCGAGCTGGTGCGTAAATCTATCGGCCGTCTGCGCGATCTTTCTCCGCTGTGGGAAATGTTCAAGCAGGGCGTGGATATCAGCAGCATCGAATGGGCGCATCATTAATTCACCAGAGCGGGGACGACTATCATGGCTTACAGCGAAAAAGTAATTGATCACTATGAAAATCCACGCAACGTGGGTTCATTTGACAACGCCGATCCTTCTATCGGCAGCGGCATGGTCGGCGCGCCAGCGTGCGGCGATGTGATGAAGTTGCAGATAAAAGTCAACAACGAGGGTATCATCGAAGATGCCCGCTTCAAGACATACGGTTGTGGTTCTGCCATTGCCTCCAGCTCGCTGGTCACAGAGTGGGTAAAAGGCAAATCGCTGAATGAAGCTGAAGCGATTAAGAACACGCAGATTGCCGAAGAGCTTGAGCTACCGCCAGTGAAGATTCACTGCTCCATTCTGGCGGAAGACGCTATCAAGGCAGCGATTGCGGATTACAAAAGTAAACGCGACGCGCAGTAATCTCTGCGGCTGAACTCGTCGGGGCACCGTGGCTATCGGTGCCTGATACCGTCGAGTTGGCGAACGATCGAGGTAACAGTATGTCGATTTCTCTGAGCGAAAGTGCGGCACAACGCGTGAGCGCTTTCATCGCAAACCGGGGCAAAGGCCTTGGGCTGCGTCTTGGCGTACGGACATCCGGCTGTTCCGGTATGGCGTATGTGTTGGAGTTTGTTGATGATTTGAACGACGGTGACACCGTCTTTGAAGACAAAGGCGTCAAAGTCATCGTGGACGGCAAAAGCCTGGTCTATCTTGACGGAACCGAGTTGGATTTCGTTAAAGAAGGGCTGAACGAAGGCTTTAAGTTCAATAATCCTAACATTTCCGGCGAATGTGGTTGCGGCGAAAGTTTCAACGTCTGACCCCTCTTGGGTAGTGAGCGTGCGATCGATTCATGACACGCGCTGCTACCCAGAACTCCCAGAGTACCACTATGGATTACTTTACGTTATTCGGGCTGCCTATTCGCTATGATGTGGATGGTGGCCTGCTTGCATCCCGTTTTCAGGACTTGCAACGGCAGTTCCATCCTGACCGTTATGCTGCCAGCCCAGAGCGCGAGCGTATGCTGGCGGTGCAGCAGGCAGCGACGATCAATAACGCCTATCAGGCGCTAAAACATCCGCTGAAACGCGCGGAATACATGCTGTCGTTGCACGGTTTTGATGTGAACAATGAGCAGCATACGATGCGTGACACCGCATTCCTTATGGAACAGCTTGAACTGCGCGAAGAGTTGGAGGCGATCTCACAACGGTCTGATGCTGATGATGCGCTGACGATCTTCGCCGAGCGGTTGCAGGTAATGATTGGCACTCGTCGTTCTCACATGCGTCATGAACTGGATAATGAGACGTGGACAGACGCTGCGGATACCGTGCGCAAGCTACGCTTTTTAGACAAACTCCAGCAACAGGTTGAAGAACTCGAAGAACAATTGCTGGACAGATAACTCGTTAATCCGGTGGGAAAGCCGATGGTGATTGCCATTCAGGTTTTTCGCCAGCCAATTGATGGAAGCTCAATATGGCCTTATTACAAATTAGTGAGCCAGGACTCAGTGCGGCACCGCACCAGCGACGTCTGGCTGTTGGTATTGATTTAGGCACCACCCATTCTCTTGTTGCCACCGTGCGTAGCGGCGAAGCTCAAACGCTGGCGGATAGCGACGGGCGCGATCTACTGCCGTCAGTTGTCCACTATCGTCACGATGGCCACAGCGTCGGCTGGCAAGCACGCGACAATGCTGCCCACGATCTTGAAAATACCGTCAGTTCAGTCAAACGCCTGATGGGGCGTTCTCTGGCCGACATTCAACTGCGTTACTCCCATTTACCTTATCGTTTTCACGCCAGTGATAATGGCCTGCCGCTGATTCAGACCTCTGCTGGTAGCCTGAATCCCGTTCAGGTGTCTGCGGATATTTTGTTTGCGCTGGCTGCGCGTGCGGAAGCGGCGTTAGGCGGCGTGCCTGATGGCGTGGTGATTACCGTTCCTGCGTATTTCGATGATGCACAGCGTCAGGGTACCAAAGACGCGGCGCGTCTGGCTGGGCTGCACGTATTACGTCTGCTCAACGAGCCAACCGCTGCGGCGATTGCTTATGGTCTGGATTCCGGTAAAGAAGGGGTGATCGCCATTTACGATCTGGGTGGCGGCACTTTTGATATTTCCATTCTGCGTTTAAGCCGTGGCGTCTTTGAAGTGCTGGCAACCGGCGGTGATTCTGCGCTGGGCGGTGATGATTTCGATCATCTGCTGGCGGAGTGGCTGCGTGAGCAGGCAGGTGTTCACGATCGGAACGATCGCCAGTTGGATCATGCGTTTCGTGATGCGGCGGTGAAAGCCAAGATTGCACTCAGCAGCGCCGATGCGATCGATGTGGATGTTGCTGGCTGGCAGGGAACTATTACCCGCGAACAGCTTGATGTACTGATTGCCCCGTTGGTGAAACGCACGCTGCTGTCCTGTCGTCGTACGCTGAAAGACGCGGAACTGACGGCAGAAGACGTGCAGGAAGTGGTGATGGTCGGCGGCTCGACGCGTGTTCCATTGGTGCGTGAGCAGGTGGGGACATTTTTTGGTCGTACACCGCTGACGTCTATCGATCCCGACAAGGTCGTGGCGATCGGCGCGGCAATTCAGGCGGATATTCTGGTAGGCAACAAGCCAGACAGTGAAATGCTGCTGCTGGATGTGATCCCCTTGTCGCTCGGGTTGGAAACGATGGGCGGGCTGGTGGAAAAAATCATTCCGCGCAATACCACGATCCCCGTTGCTCGCGCGCAAGAATTCACAACCTTTAAAGACGGCCAGAGCGGCATGATGATCCACGTCTTGCAGGGCGAGCGTGAAATGGTGGCGGATTGCCGCTCGCTTGCTCGCTTTTCACTGCGCGGTCTGCCGCCGTTGCCTGCCGGTGGGGCTCACATTCGCGTGACCTTTCAGGTCGATGCGGATGGCCTGCTGAGCGTTACGGCGATGGAAAAATCGACGGGCGTCGAAGCCTCCATTCAGGTTAAACCGTCATACGGTTTGAGCGATACGGAAATTGCCACGATGATCACCGATTCGATGCTGAATGCGAAGGAAGATGTCGGGGCGCGTCGTCTGGCAGAGCAAAAAGTGGAAGCGGCTCGCGTGCTGGAAAGCTTGCACAGCGCACTGGTGGCTGATGCAGCGTTATTGAGCAATAACGAAAAAGGTATCATTGTCGCGGCATCCGAACACCTGCACACGATGATGCAGGGAAGCGATCCCGTGGCAATTGAAGCCGCGATTAAAACAGTCGATCAACAAACCCAGGAATTCGCCGCCCGTCGCATGGATGCTTCTATCCGGCGTGCGCTGGCAGGCCATTCTGTGGATGAGGTGTAACATGCCTAAGATAGTCTTTTTACCGCATCAGGATCTGTGTCCTGAAGGCGCGGTTTTGGAAGCGGAACGCGGTGAAAGTATTCTGGAAGTCGCCCTGCGTAACGGTATTGATGTTGAGCACGCCTGCGAGAAATCATGTGCCTGCACCACCTGCCACTGTATCGTGCGTGAAGGCTTTGACTCGCTGGCAGAAAGCACGGAAGAAGAAGATGACATGCTGGATAAGGCCTGGGGGCTGGAACCGGAAAGTCGTCTGGGCTGTCAGGCGCGTATCGCTGGAGACGATCTCGTCGTCGAGATCCCGCGCTATACGATCAACCATGCGCGTGAGCATTGATCTGAATAGGGAGGAGCCGTTATGGGATTAAAATGGACAGACAGTCGGGCTATTGGCGAAGCACTTTACGACCAGTTTCCCGATCTCGATCCGAAAACGGTGCGTTTCACCGATATGCACCAGTGGATCTGCGAGCTGGATGAATTTGACGATCGGCCGGATGCCTCCAATGAAAAAATTCTGGAAGCGATCCTGTTGGTCTGGTTAGATGAAGCCGACTAAGTAATATGACGGGGCTACCAGGTTAATGCCGAGCGTTTGAGAACCGAGATACATGGAGTGACCACGGGGCGAGGTATCCCCGCGGGAACCTCATCCCCGCGTTGCTCCTGGTATGAGACTTACGTGACCAGCATTAGGCTGATGGCCCATTTTATTTTCGTGCCAAAATTCGTAACATTTTCATGTCATGATGCACGGTTTATGTATCTGCAAATATGAAAAGCACCTGCAAACATGAAAAGTGGCAGGAATATCCATTATCGGAGAAGCACTATGACGAACAATACCATGCTGATTTCACTCTCCACTCAACCAGCTGACGCGCGCTGGGGAGAAAAAGCGACGCTGAGTGTGAATGAGCAGGGTTTTACCATTCATGTTGGGACGATGTCACTGAATGGCAAAGCTGCACTGGCAACGATCCAGCGTGCCGCCCGCAAAATCGATGGGCAGGGGATTAAACACGTTACGTTAGCGGGTGAAGGCTGGGATCTGGCAAACAGCTGGGCATTCTGGCAGGGCTATCGTGGGCCGAAAGGGCAAAGAACGGTTGAATGGGCGGAACTGAACGACGCCGACAAGAAAGAGCTGAACGACCGCCTGAAGATTGTTGACTGGGTGCGTGACACCATCAACCTGCCTGCTGAAGATTTGGGGCCAGAACAACTGGCGACCCGTGCGGTTGACCTGCTGTGTGACGTGGCCTGTGACTCCATCAGCTACCGTATCACCAAAGGCGAAGATCTGCGTGAACAGAATTATGCCGGTCTGCATACGGTCGGTCGCGGTTCTGAACGTCAGCCAGTGCTGCTGGCACTGGACTATAACCCGACGGGTAATCCAGATGCGCCTGTGTTCGCCTGTTTGGTCGGCAAAGGGATTACGTTTGATACCGGTGGTTACAGCCTGAAACCGAGTGGATCAATGGATTCCATGAAGTCAGACATGGGCGGTGCGGCCACTCTGACTGGTGCACTGGCGCTGGCGGCGTCACGCGGTTTGCAACAGCGTGTGAAACTGTATCTGTGCTGCGCAGACAACATGGTGAGCGGCAATGCATTCCGTCTGGGCGATATCATTCGCTACCGCAATGGTAAAACGGTTGAGGTGATGAACACCGACGCGGAAGGGCGTCTGGTGCTGGCGGATGGTTTGATTGATGCTTCCGAGCAGAATCCACAGTGGATCATTGACTGCGCGACGTTGACGGGTGCCGCGAAAATGGCGCTGGGCAACGATTATCACGCACTGTTCAGCTTTGATGATGAGCTGGTTGCGGCATTGCAGGAAAGCGCGAAAGAAGAAAATGAGCCGTTCTGGCGTCTGCCGCTGGAAGAGTTTCACCGCAGCCATCTGCCGTCCAGCTTTGCCGATCTGAACAATATTGCCAGTGGCGCACACACCGCCGGTGCCAGCACGGCAGCCGCGTTCTTGTCGCACTTTGTGAAAAATTACCAGCAGGGCTGGCTGCATATCGACTGTTCGGCAACGTATCGTAAAGGTGCGGTAGATCAGTGGGCGACGGGCGCAACGGGACTCGGCGTGCGTACGCTAGCGAATCTCCTGCTGAGCAACGCCAAGTAGTCGGTCCAGGTTTGCTATTTACAGAATGTGTTGAGAATTAAAGCCGCGCTGAGACCCGTTTGAAATTGATGGCTGTTGTCATTCATTTTATCCAGGTCTCAAAGCGCGGGTTTTTAACGTAATCATGTTGAGGGAAGTATGGAGTTTTCGCCACGTAATAAACTGGAAGAAGTGCTGATTCTGGCTGCAACGGAGCCGGCGCATCGCCCTGAATTTTTCAGTGAACTGATGGAAGCCACGGTGTTCGTACTGGGCACGACTGATGACGGGGATCAATCCGGTGAGACGGTGTTGCATGCGGGCAGCAATGTGAATATTCAGCACTGGGAAAAAGACGATGGTTCATCCGCCATTCCTTTCTTCTCTTCTCTGGAAGCATTACAGAGCGTGATTACGGAAGAAGCGTCTTTTTTGGCGCTGCCAGTACGTTCGCTGTTTGAAATGACGCAGGGTGTCACGCTGTTCCTCAATCCTAAGCTGCCGTATGGCAAAGAGTTTTTGCCGCAGGAAATTGAACATATTCTGTCTGGAGAAGGTAACGGCTTTGTTCAGCAGCGCGTTGTTGAAGAAGAGATGCAGGTCATGCTGAGTCAGCCAGCCGAGATGCCAGCACAGATGATTGATTCCCTGACACAGCTGTTTACCAAGCATCGCCATGTAAAACGGGCGTTTCTGGCACAGATTCAGGAACCGGGTGAAGAACAGCCGCACCTGTTGATTGGCATTGATGCCGATCAGGATGAGGAAACTATCATTCGTGAAGCAGGCAGCGTCGCCAGCGATACTTTACCGGACGAGCGTCCTGTCGATCTGTGTCTGGTGAAGGAAGGAGAATCGGGCATCAGTCATTACATGATTAAACACACCACGCCGTTCTACGAGCGCAAGTGGGGGAGTTTCCTGAGAGAGTTTAAGGGAAGCGGCAACGCGTAATACCCGTCATACTTCAAGCTGCTTGTGCGTTGGCCGTCTTCACGCAACTCGAATTATTTAGGGTATATAAATTTGATACAGGCAACGGCGGATTACGATTTTTCCGCTGTTGCCTGTAACAACAGTAAATCGATCAGCATCACCAGATTCGATTCAAATGAGCTAATCTCGCCCGCTTCCGCTGCATAGTGAACCGCATCATCGTAGAGCCGGAAATGTAGATCGGCCAACTCACCTAATGAGTTCAACGACGCGCGGGTAAAGGCAATCACCTTCATACCAATGTTTTTGGCGATACGCGCCTTATCCAGCACCTGCTCGGTTTCCCCACTGCGGGAGATCGCGATAAACACCTGATACTTCGGCGCGTTATTGAGAAAAATGCCTCGACTGTCACCTAGCCCCGAAGAGAATGCATCCTTCCCCAGCACCTGAAGTTTCTTTGCTAAATATTCGGCAAATAGGTGAGAAAACCCTGCCCCGTAGAGGAAAAAGTGGCTTTCCTGCCGCAGGATAGCGCTGAAGGCTGCTCTATCCTGATAGCTAATGTAGGCAAACGTGCGCTGGTAATTGTCGATAAAATGCTGGAAAGCATCTGGTAGCAAAGCATCATCGGGCGTGACGATAGGTGAGGGCGCCAGACGCGGATTGTCTGTGAGCAGCGTTTTGCAGTGATAAATGAATTCACTGTAGCCGCTAAAGCCGATTTTCTGGCACAGGCGCATGATCGTCGCTGTGGACACATAGGTTTTCTGCGCCAGTTCCCGCACCGTGATTTTGCCGATCAGCGATGAATGTTCGGCGATAAAAGCCAGCACGCGATATTCCGCGCGCGTCAGAGCCTGACCGTGCTGCATTAACGATGTCAGCCGATTATCCACCTGCTACTCCTGAGCGATTCCTGATAGACAAGGAATAAATAGACTGACAACACAATACCGTGCGGGGTTAATCGCGCGCAATTGGGACATCATCGCGGCTGCCCCAGTCGCTCCAGGATCCGTCGTACAGCGTCACATTCGGCACATTTAATTGCGTTAGCGCCAACACCACGACGGATGCCGTTACGCCGGAACCACAGCTGGCGACAATGGGGCGAGTGAAATCCACGCCGTGCTTATGCAGAATGGTCGCCAGTTCAGCATTGGGTTTCAGTGCACCGTTATTTACCAAATCGGTCCACGGCACATTCAGGCTACCGGGGATATGACCACGGTGCAGGCCGGGACGAGGCTCGTCTACTTCGGCATGAAAGCGCGAGGCGGGGCGGGCGTCGACAATCTGCTCTGATTTATCTCGGCTGATTGAGAGCACGTCGTCGCGTGAGCGAATGGCGTTTTCATCCAATGTGGCGTGAAACGTAACGGGCTTACGCGTCACATCTCCCTGTTCCAGCGGCAGATTCTGCGCTTTCCAGCCAGCCAAACCACCACTCAGGATTGAAATGGATGTCGCGCCGAAGGTGTGCAGCATCCACCATGCGCGGGGGGCGGAGAAGAGGTTGCCTTCATCGTAAATCACCAGATGCTGTTGGTTATCGATACCTAGCTCACTCATCGCGCGTACGAAGTCTTCGCGAGTCGGCATCATATGCGGCAGATCGGTGCTGTGATCGGACAGGGTTTCAATATCAAAAAAAACCGCGCCAGGCAGATGAGCGGCGCGGTATTCGGCATGAATATCACGGGTATCGTTACCCGGTGGCAACATTCGGGCGTCAATGAGCGTGATGCTGCTGTCGTTCAGGTGGCTGGCAAGCCAGTCTGCGGAAACAAACCGCTCATGAGAAACGGGCAAATCAGAAGACGATGCTGACATAGATCCTCCACGTTGGGGCCGACGAATTCGGCCCCGAATCTATCATTGATGTGCAATGATAGATTCATTGTCAGCGATTTTCCTTAATCCGACAAGTCGCAGATTATTGGGCGATACCGTCTCTATATGCTTGTTTTAATTGCGGCCAGTAATCCTGATTGGCCTCGATCATGTCATCCAGAATTGCTTTGGCGTGCTGCATGGTCGGCACGGTACGGTTCAGGGTAAATGCCTGCAAGGCCTTCTCGTAGCTGCCTTCCAACGTAGCTTCCACCAGTAATTGTTCGGACGCTAACTGCTGCTCCAGCAAGGCACGATGGAACTGCGGGACATTCCCCATGCGCACGGGTTCCGGCCCTTGGGCGGTGATATAAGCCGGGACTTCCACCATTGCATCGTAAGGTAGATTGGCTATGGCACCTTTATTCTCGACGATGACCAAATGACGCTGGCGGAGATCGAACGCCAGCGAGCAGGCGACGTCAACGATGAACGAACCGTGTACGCCAACGTGGAACGCGTCCGGCAGAATACCGGTTTCCTTGTAGCTGGCGGCGGCCGCAAACAGTTTCTTCTCACGTCCGTCCATCACTTCGTTGGCGCGAGTGTAGTCTGGGTCCTGATGTTCTACGATCTGGTTAGGCATCAGGTAATACTGCAAGTAGGGATTCGGCACGAACTCTGGGAAATGATCCATGACCGGTTTGATGTTACGCCATGTTTTCACCCATGACGGATCGGCGTGTTGCGGATCGGTGTCGGCGGCATCGGCGGTCAACAGGCCGTAGCGGGCGATATGTTCGCGCAGTTCCGGCATACGATCGACGCCGTCGACCAGCACGCGGGTAAACCAGCCAAAGTGATTTAGCCCGAAATAATCCACCGTGATGTCGTGGCGATCGACGCCCAGCACGGCTGCGATGTTACGCATCGCGGCAACTGGCATGTCGCAAATGTTCAGCACGCGGGCGTTGGGTCGCAGGCGACGAACGCCTTCGGCAACAATCGCGGCAGGGTTCGAGTAATTGACGATCCACGCGTCTTTATGCGCATAGCGTTCGACCAGATCGATTAGTTCAGCCATCGGCAGAATCGTGCGCAGACCGTAAGCCAGACCGCCGGGGCCACAGGTTTCCTGCCCGACGACGCCGTGGCGTAGTGGAATTTTCTCGTCCTGTTCGCGCATTTTGTACTGGCCGACGCGCATCTGTGCAAAGACAAAATGAGCACCGGTAAACGCGGTCTCCGCATCGGTCGTAACGGTAAATACGATGCTGTCACTGTGGTCGCGAATCACCTTTTCTACCACTGGCGCGATGATGTCCTGCCGCTGGCCGTCGATGTCATACAAACGAATCTCTGCCAGCGGGAAATCCGCAAGACGTACCATCAGACTTTTTACGATGCCTGGGGTATAGGTGCTGCCGCCACCGGCAATCGTCAGAATGAATGGGGGTTTCGTCATGGTCAGTCTCCTGTTAAAGCGCGTTTTCAACTGCTTCGCGTATAGTTTTGACGTGAAGTCCGTAAACCACCTGTACGTTGTTACCCTGTCGGATAACGGCTTTCGCACCGGTGTTCTTAAGCTGTTGTTCGTCTACCAAAGCTGGGTCGATGAGCGTTACCCGCAAGCGGGTGTAGCAGTTATCCACCACCTCGATATTGGGTTTGCCACCCAGCCCCGCGATGATGGTGGCTCCGACAAGCTGAGCATCACCTTTCACTGCGTCTTGCGTTTTCGCCTGATTCTCGGTCTTGGACTGATATTCGGTTTTGGAGTAAAGCTTCGTTTCTTCCTCATCGGTTTCACGCCCTGGTGTTGGCATGTCGAAATACAGAATCAGGAAGCGGAAGACGAAGAAGTAAATCACCGACATGATCAGCCCGACCGCGATATACATCGGCCAGTTGGATTTCTCGACGCCCAGCGGTAGGTTATAGAGTAGGAAGTCGATGACGCCGTTGGCACCAATCGCGTGCACGCCCATGATGGAGAACAGCATCATGCCTATGCCGGTGAGCACCGCGTGAACGGCAAACAGCATCGGCGCGACGAACAGGAAGGAGAACTCCAGCGGCTCGGTGACGCCCAGTAAGAAAGAGGTAAAAGCGGCCGGAATCAGGATGGCTTTCGCTGCCAGTCGTTTTTCTGGCTTCGCCGTGACATACATCGCCAACGCTGCGGCAGTGAGACCAAACATTTTACTGATGCCGCGCGCATCCCAGACTACGGTCGAGCTGAGCTGTTTGACGTCCTGACAGGCCATTTCAGCAAAGTAGATGTTGCGTGCGCCCTGATACAGCTTGCCGCACACCTCGGCGGTGCCGCCCAGTTCGGTGTACAAGAACGGGGTATAGACCAGATGATGCAGCCCGGTAGGGATCAGAATGCGTTCCAGAAAACCATAAATCGCGATGCCAACAGGGCCTGCGCCTTTGATGGCGAACGCCAGCCAGGTAATGCCGTGCTGAGCAAAAGGCCACAGGGTGCTCATTGCAAAGCCCAGCGCAATTGCTAATGGAATCACCAGAATAGCGACGAAGCAGTGGCCGGAATAGATCGCCATGACGCCGTTAAACTGTTTACTGGAATAGCGGTTATATAAATAGCCTGCGAATCCGCCGATCAGAATACCGGCGAAAACGCCCATTTCCAGCACCTGAACGCCCAGCACCATCCCCTGCCCAGCGGGGCGCATCTCGGCGGCTGGCACGAGTTTGCCCTGTAATTGCAGTGTGATATTCATGGCATTAATGAAGATGATGAACATCACCAGACCGATCAGTGCGGCATAGCCCTTATCACGTTTCGCCAGCCCGATAGGAATCCCGACGGCGAACACCAGCGCCAGGTTAGCCAGAATCGCCACGGCAGATTTGGAAACCAGTTGACCAAAATCTTGAATTAAGGGGTGATTAAGTAAAGGGACATAGCCTGCTAAATTGCCGTTACCGAACACGTTCCCAAATGCGATGAATAACCCGACAATCGGGAGTATCAGCACTGGCCCATACAGGGACTTGCCGAAATTTTGTAATGCGTTGACCGCTCTTTTCATTATCAGCCCTCTTACTGGCCATTATGGTGGGTACAGCAGCAGGCTAGCAGTGAATGACAACGAGATTCCAGTTATCTTATTGTTTTAAAAACAAATAACCTATAACGTTACAAGTAACCTTCAGAACTGTGATCGCTGATGATTTGTTACATTCCGTACAGGAGCTGTGGGGAACGAAAAAACGCGATGTGTAATCGTTAATGAAGAGAAAATGAGAGGTAATATTTTTTTAATAAAATGTTATCTACTTGGTAGGCAACAAAGGTCAGTACCCCTATAATTTGCGCCACTTTCACCGGCCGGGTATACAATTCTTATAATCCGGCTGCAATCTGACAGTTTAGTTAATGAGGTCAATATGACGATAGAACGTACCTTCTCCATCGTAAAACCTAATGCGGTTGCCAAGAATGCCATCGGTGCGATTTATGCACGCTTTGAAAGCGCCGGTTTTACCATCGTTGCGGCTAAAATGCTGCGCTTGAACCGCGAGCAAGCGGAAGGCTTCTACGCTGAGCATAAAGGCAAGCCGTTCTTTGATGGCCTGGTTGAATTCATGATGTCTGGCCCGATCATGGTGCAGGCGCTGGAAGGTGAAAACGCCGTCCAACGTAACCGTGACATCATGGGTGCTACGAATCCAGCCAACGCGCTGGCGGGAACGCTGCGTGCTGATTACGCGGACAGCTTCACGGCGAACGCGGTGCACGGTTCAGATTCTATTGAATCTGCTCAACGTGAAATCGCTTATTTCTTCAGCGACGACGAAATCTGCCCGCGCGCGTAATTCTGCGTGTGTGCCCTGTTACGCATGATTGGTTTTTATGCGTAATAACAGATGAGCACCTGTGATGTTGCCCTTTTTACCGAGTCAGTGTGTGACACTGAAGCGATGACACAGAAAAAAAGCGGTGATGGTAGCTTACCTGTTTTAAACTTTGTACAATGCTGCGCCCCGGATGAGCCCGCACTTGTCCGGGGCGTTTCTTTGGTCATTACCATCGAACTCCACCTTCTTTTTTAGCGCCATAACGTGTAACAACGAGGCCAGGATTTACAATGTCTAAGCAAATCGCGTCTGAAATCATCGTGTCTGAAACGACAGCATCTACAACAACTACTGTATCCGAGCAAACCGTGTCTGAATTCTCTCCGGCGTCTGCTGATGCCCCTCAATCCGTCAAAGCCAATGCGGAAAAAATTAACCTGCTGGATCTTAATCGTCAGCAAATGCGTGACCTCTTCATGTCGATGGGAGAGAAACCATTCCGTGCCGATCAGGTCATGAAGTGGATGTATCACTACTGCTGTGATGACTTCAACCAGATGACGGATATCAATAAAGTCTTTCGTTCCAAATTGCAGGCGATCGCTGAAATTCGCGCACCTGAAGTGGTAGACGAACAGCGCTCTTCCGACGGCACTATTAAGTGGGCGATTCTGGTGGGCGGCCAGCGGGTTGAAACGGTTTATATTCCAGAAGAAGATCGCGCCACACTGTGCGTATCGTCTCAGGTTGGCTGTGCGCTGGAGTGCAAATTCTGTTCAACGGCGCAGCAGGGTTTTAACCGTAACCTGCGTGTATCGGAAATCATTGGTCAGGTGTGGCGTGCAGCGAAGATCATCGGTGCTTTTAAAGTTACCGGTCAGCGCCCGATCACCAACGTGGTGATGATGGGCATGGGCGAACCGCTGCTGAACCTGACTAACGTGGTGCCAGCGATGGAAATCATGCTGGATGATTTCGGCTTTGGTTTGTCCAAGCGTCGCGTGACGCTGTCCACGTCAGGCGTCGTGCCTGCATTGGATAAACTGGGCGATATGATTGATGTTGCATTGGCGATTTCACTGCATGCGCCGACCGACGACATTCGCAACGAAATCATGCCGATCAACAAAAAATATAACATCGAGATGTTCCTGAGTGCGGTGCGCCGCTATCTGGAAAAATCCAATGCCAATCAGGGCCGCGTGACCGTTGAGTATGTAATGCTGGATCATATCAATGACGGCACTGAACATGCGCATCAACTGGCTGAATGCCTGAAAGATACGCCGTGCAAGATCAACCTGATTCCGTGGAACCCGTTCCCTGGCGCGCCGTATGGCCGTAGCTCAAACAGCCGCGTTGACCGTTTCTCCAAAGTGCTGATGGAATATGGCTTCACGACGATTGTACGTAAAACCCGTGGGGATGACATCGATGCTGCTTGCGGTCAGTTGGCGGGTGAAGTCGTGGACAGAACCAAACGTACACTGAAGAAGAAAATGGCGGGTGAACCTATCACGGTGAAAGCGGTCTGATAACGAATGGCGTGGGTTAACGCGGAAGCGCTAACCCGACGTCTTGTCGCCGATGTCGTTTCACCAACGCAACTTGTAGGGCAAATACGGACAAACTGCGAAGCGCGCCGCGTTGTTGTCAGGTACGACGGCGCACTCTGCGCATATTCAGGTAACCTCTTTGGCAAGGATGACAAATGAGGGAGAACAGGGATGGCAAAGCCTCTAGCGCAGGGACTGTCTTTATTACACGGAATAGCGTTAACGCAGGGAATGTATTGGCTGAGTAGCCTGTTTGCGATGTTGCTGCTGGCGGGGTGTGTACATTCGCCTCAGCAGACGACAAATCCAGCCGTCGCCCAAACCCGCTTACAGCTGGGGTTGGCGTATCTGGCGCATAATAATCTGGATTCGGCTCGGCAGAATCTTGAGAAGGCGGTGGCGATTGCTCCGCAGGATTATCGAACACAATTGGGGATGGCGCTTTACGAGCAGCGGATAGGTGAAAACCGTTTGGCTGAACAGCGTTATCAGCGTGTGTTGAACAGGGTACCGGAAAATGGCAGCGTCATGAATAATTACGGTGCGTTTCTGTGTAGTTTAGGGCAGTATGTAGCGGCTCAGCGACAGTTTAGTGCGGCTGCACAACTTCCTGATTACAGTCAGGTTGCTGATGCGTTGGAAAATGCGGGATACTGCTTTTTCAATGCTGGACAGACTGAAGACGCGCGCAATTTATTAAGTCGGGCGCTGAAATATGACCCGACGAAAGGCAGTGCTTTGCTGGCAGAAGCAAACAAACAGTTTTCTGCCGGGAAAAATGAGCAAACGCGGCTGCTGCTTGATGTTTATCAGCATAGTCTTCCGGCCAGTGCCGAAAGTTTATGGTTACAGATTCGTTTCGCCGCGTTAGCGGGCCATGATGGCGATAAAGAACGTTATGGCAACGTGCTGGCGCGAAGTTTTCCACAATCTAAACAGTACCAGCATTTCTTAGCTAATGAATACTGAAACCACCCAAGATACAACAGAAGCAAAACTACCCGGCGAACGTCTGCGTGAGGCGCGTGAACGCCTTGGTCTGACTCAGCAAACTATTGCCGAGCGTTTGTGCCTTAAAATCACCACCGTCCGTGATATTGAAGACGGTACGACTCCTGCTGATTTAGCGCCGACCTTTCTGCGCGGCTATATCCGTTCTTATGCCAAGCTGGTTCATTTGCCTGAAGGTGACCTGCTTCCCGTAGTGGATAAACAAGCTGCGCCTAAAACGATCTCGGTTTCGCCGATGCAGAGTTTTTCGCTGAAAAAAAGCCGCAAAAAGCGTGATGGCTGGTTGATGACAATCACCTGGCTGGTCGTGCTGGTTGTTCTTGGACTGACAGGCGCGTGGTGGTGGCAAAACCATCAGGCTCAACAGGCTGAGATCAATAGCATGGTCGATCACGCCAGTTCGATGCAGGCGCAAACGGAAGGGCAGTCTGTTCCGCTGATGGATAACAGTGCTCCGCAGGAAACGGCGGCTCCGGGTTCCGTAGCGACACCGCCTTCAACGCCAGTCGATCTGTCCGCTACTATCGCGGCGACAACGTCTCCTTCTTCTACAACCGCATCCTCTGCTGCATCCTCCAGCCAATCACCTTCACAGGCGAACGCCACACAGCCGCAGGCTGCGGGTAACGCATTGTTAGGCGCTGGGGCAGTTGCACCGACTGCTACGGTAGCGGATAGCAACCCAGTCTCTGCAGCGCATGCATTGGTAATGACTTTCACTGCCGATTGCTGGTTGGAAGTCACGGATGCCAGCGGTAAGACACTGTTCAGTGGCATGCAGCGCAATGGCGGCACGCTGAATCTGGATGGTCAGTCACCCTATAAGCTAAAAATTGGTGCACCTGCTGCGGTACAGATTCAATTTCAAGGTAAGCCAGTCGATTTAACCCGATTCGTGCGCAGCAGTCAGGTTGCACGCCTGACGTTGACCGCAGAATAACGTGTTGTTCAGGTAAGACTGCAATGTTGGAGATGAAGTAATGCATAACGCTGCACCCATAACCCGTCGAAAATCAACACGGATTTACGTCGGCAAGGTGCCTGTTGGTGATGGTGCGCCGATTGCGGTGCAATCCATGACCAACACCCGAACCACCGACGTTGAAGCAACTGTCAATCAAATCAAAGCGCTGGAGCGTGTTGGCGTCGATATCGTCCGCGTTTCCGTGCCGACTATGGACGCGGCGGAAGCCTTTAAGCTTATCAAACAGCAGGTGAATGTCCCGCTCGTCGCCGACATTCATTTTGACTACCGCATCGCGCTGAAAGTCGCGGAATACGGTGTCGACTGTCTGCGTATCAATCCCGGCAATATTGGTAACGAAGAGCGTATTCGCTCGGTTGTCGACTGTGCACGTTACAACAATATCCCGATCCGCATTGGTGTTAACGGCGGTTCGCTGGAAAAAGATATACAGGAAAAATACGGCGAACCAACGCCGGAAGCATTGCTGGAATCGGCGATGCGCCATGTTGATATCCTTGATCGCCTGAACTTCGATCAGTTTAAAGTCAGCGTTAAAGCCTCGGATGTTTTCCTTGCGGTGCAATCCTATCGCTTACTGGCATCACGTATTGATCAGCCGCTGCACCTTGGTATCACCGAAGCGGGTGGCGCGCGCAGCGGTGCGGTGAAATCGGCTATTGGCCTCGGTTTGCTACTGTCTGAAGGTATTGGCGATACGCTGCGTATCTCATTAGCGGCCGATCCGATTGAAGAAGTGAAAGTCGGTTTCGATATCTTGAAGTCACTGCGCATTCGGGCACGTGGAATCAACTTCATTGCTTGTCCGACATGCTCTCGTCAGGAATTTGACGTGATCGGTACAGTGAACGCGCTGGAACAACGGCTGGAAGACCTCATCACGCCGATGGACGTTTCGATTATCGGTTGCGTGGTAAATGGCCCCGGTGAAGCGCTGGTGTCTACCATTGGCGTAACAGGTGGGCACAATAAGAGCGGCTTCTATGAAGACGGCGTGCGGCAGAGAGAGCGCTTCGATAACGAACAGATGATCGATCAGTTAGAAGCCAAGATCCGCGCGAAAGCCTCCATGATGGACGAAAATCAGCGTATTACTGTCAATCTGGTGGATAAGTAACCCTGACGGCGTGACGGTATGCCGTCACCCGCATAATTCACGATTCCTGAACCCGATGGGGATGCCCCGCATTGAAGATGCGACGACAATCCCTCTATAATCGGGTTTATTTTTTGAAAAACGCATAGAGAACTGACGTGGCAAAAAATATTCAAGCCATTCGCGGCATGAACGATTACCTGCCAGCCGAAACGGCATTGTGGCAGCGTATTGAAAACAGCCTGAAACAGGTGCTCAGTGGCTACGGCTATAATGAAATTCGTTTGCCGATTGTCGAGCAAACGCCGCTGTTTAAGCGCGCTATCGGTGAAGTGACTGATGTCGTCGAAAAAGAGATGTATACCTTTGACGATCGCAATGGCGATAGCCTAACGCTGCGCCCAGAAGGGACAGCAGGCTGTGTTCGCGCCGGTATTGAGCACGGTATTCTCTACAATCAGGAACAGCGGCTGTGGTATGTCGGCCCGATGTTCCGCTACGAGCGTCCGCAGAAAGGGCGTTATCGCCAGTTTCATCAGTTAGGCTGTGAAGTTTTTGGTTTGCAAGGGCCGGATATTGATGCCGAACTGATCCTGATGACGGCTCGCTGGTGGCGAGTGCTGGGCATCTCCGATCATGTGAAACTGGAACTGAATTCGATTGGTTCGTTAGACGCGCGTGCCCGCTATCGCGAAGCGCTGGTGGCGTTCCTCGAACAGCATAAAGATCAGCTTGATGAAGACTGCCTGCGCCGGATGTACACCAATCCTTTGCGCGTTCTGGATACGAAAAATCCACAGATTCAAGAATTGCTGAATGACGCGCCAGTGCTGACGGACTATCTGGATGACGAATCGCGTGCACACTTTGAAGCGCTGGGTGAACTTTTAACGCAGTCCGGTATCCCATATACCGTTAATCCGCGTCTGGTCCGTGGTTTGGATTACTATAACCGCACCGTATTTGAGTGGGTGACGACCAGTCTGGGTGCTCAGGGCACGGTCTGTGCCGGTGGGCGTTATGATGGTATGGTGGAACAACTGGGCGGACACGCGACGCCAGCGGTCGGTTTTGCGATGGGACTGGAACGTTTGGTTCTGTTGGTTCAGTCTGTGAACCCGGATTTCAAAGCACAGTCAGGCGTAGATGCGTATCTGATTTCTTCCGGTGCGGGAACGCAGGTTGCCGCAATGCAACTGGCGGAGAAATTACGTGATGCGCTGCCGCAGTTGAAGCTGATGACCAACTACGGTGGTGGCAACTTTAAGAAACAATTCGCTCGCGCTGATAAATGGGACGCACGCGTCGCATTGGTATTAGGCGAAAATGAAGTGGCGGCCGGTCAGGTTGTAGTTAAAAACCTGAGTAATGGCGAGCAGGATACATTGGCACAGGCCGACGTCGCATCGCGGCTGGCAACGTTACTGGATTGAGGAGAGAGACACCGTGGAAGTCTATACCACAGAGAATGAGCAGGTTGATGCACTACGTCGTTTCCTCGCGGAGAACGGAAAGGCGTTAGTTGTCGGTGTTGTTTTGGGCGTCGGTGCACTGGTTGGCTGGCGTTTCTGGCAAAGTCATCAAAATGACAGCGTGCAGGCGGCATCTGCGTCTTATCAGCAGGTAACGGAGCAATTGGCCGAAGGTAAAGCTGAAGCAATTGCTTCAACAGAGAAATTTACGGCCGAGAATAAGAATACCTATGGTGCGCTCGCTTCTCTGGAACTGGCTCGTCATTACGTTGATCAGAAAGATTTTGCTAAAGCAGCACAGCAGTTGGTACAGGCACAGTCGCAAACTAAAGATGCCGATTTGCTGGCGGTGGTGAATCTGCGTTTGGCGCGGGTTCAGCTACAGGAAAACAAAGCGGATGACGCACTGAAAACGTTGGATGCCATCAAGCTGGAAGGCTGGGCATCACAGGCTGCTGAAGTGCGTGGCGATATCCTGGCTAGCAAAGGGGATAATCAGGCTGCGCGCGATGCCTACAACAAAGGGTTGTCTTCCAATCCATCGCAGGCACAGCAAGCGTTACTGCGCATGAAACTGAATAACCTGTCCAGCTAAGAGGAATTCCATGCAATTGCGTAAAACACTGTTGGTAGGACTGGTTTCTGTTGCCCTGCTGAGCGGATGCTCGCTGTTTAACAGCGAAGAAGATGTCGTCACTATGTCTCCACTGCCGCAGGTGGAAAACCAGTTCACGCCAACCAAGGTGTGGAACAGCTCGGTGGGAAGTGGGATTGGTGAGTTTTATTCCAACCTTCACCCAGCATGGCAGGATAATCGCGTTTTTGCCGCCGATCGTCGTGGCACGGTGAAAGCGATGGATCTGAGTGACGGCAAAGAGATTTGGCGCGCGGATCTGTCAGAGAAGACCAATTTCTTCTCTCGCAATAACCCGGCGCTGCTGTCTGGTGGGGTAACGGTTTCTGGTAACCATGTCTATGTCGGCAGCGAAAAGGCGCAGGTCTATGCGCTGAATGCGGAAGATGGTACGCCAGTATGGCAGACGAAAGTGGCAGGTGAAGCGCTGTCTCGTCCTGTCGTTAGCGATGGTGTCGTGCTGATTCACACCAGCAACGGTATGTTGCAGGCCTTGAATGAAGCCGATGGCGCAATCAAGTGGAGCGTTAACCTCGATATGCCGACGCTGTCTCTGCGTGGTGAATCTGCACCGACAACCGCATTTGGTGCGGCGATTGTCGGCGGTGACAACGGTCGTGTGAATGCCGTGATGATCAATCAGGGTCAGCTCATCTGGCAACAGCGTATTTCACAGCCGAGTGGCGCAACCGAAATCGATCGTCTGAACGATGTTGACACGACGCCAGTTGTCGCGGGCGAAGTGGTTTACGCGCTAGGGTACAATGGCAACATGACCGCGCTGGATCTGCGTTCTGGTCAGGTTCTGTGGAAGCGTGAACTGGGTTCAGTGCATGATTTCCTCATTGACGGCGACCGCATCTATCTGGTCGATCAGGACGATCGCGTTGTGGCGTTGAACACCAACGGCGGCGTGAGCCTGTGGCGCCAAAGCGATCTGTTGCACCGTAACCTAACGGCTCCGGCGCTGTATAACGGTTATCTGGTTGTGGGTGATGCCGAAGGGTATCTGCACTGGCTGAATACGGCAGATGGCCGCTTTGTGGCGCAACAAAAAGTGGATAGCTCTGGTTTCCTGAGCAAGCCTGTAGTTGCCAGCGACAAGCTGCTGATTCAGGCGAAAAACGGTGATGTCTACGCGTTCACTCGCTAGGTAACCCCGTATTGATTTGGAGCGCAGCGCTTTTGGATGCGTTCCCATAACGGCTCCTGACACTATCAGGGGCCGTTTCGTCTTTTTATCGTCAGCGAGTGTTTCGCTGTAACGTATTGAAATATAAGTAATGAGGTTGTAACAATGATACCTGTCGTCGCGCTGGTCGGGCGCCCGAATGTGGGGAAATCCACGCTATTTAACCGCTTAACGCGCACTCGTGATGCATTGGTGGCGGATTTCCCTGGGCTGACTCGTGACCGCAAGTATGGTCGTGCAGAAGTGGAAGGGCATGAATTTATTATCGTCGATACTGGTGGTATCGATGGTACGGAAGACGGTGTGGAAACGCGTATGGCCGGTCAATCGCTGGTGGCGATTGAAGAGGCGGACATCGTGCTGTTCATGGTCGATGCTCGCGCGGGGTTGATGCCTGCGGATGAAGGCATTGCCAAGCATTTACGCAGCCGCGAAAAGACGACGGTGCTGGTTGCTAACAAAACTGATGGTCTTGACCCAGATATGGTCACGGCAGATTTTTATTCACTCGGTATGGGCGAAGTTTACGCTATCGCTGCATCTCATGGCCGTGGTGTGACATCGCTGCTGGAAACGGTTCTGCTGCCGTTCGTACAAGATGAAATAGAAGAGCCGGTCGAGCTAACCGAAGAAGAAGAGAACGCGGCTTATTGGGCAGCGTTAGAAGCGGAAGAGCAGGCCAGCGAAGAAGAAGCGGAAGACGATTTTAATCCTGAAGATTTGCCGATCAAACTGGCGATTGTCGGGCGTCCGAATGTGGGTAAATCTACGCTGACTAACCGTATTCTGGGTGAAGAGCGTGTGGTGGTGTACGACATGCCGGGCACGACGCGTGACAGTATCTACATCCCTATGGTGCGCGACGAACGTGAATATATTCTGATTGATACCGCTGGGGTACGTAAGCGCGGAAAAGTCACGGAAACGGTAGAAAAATTCTCCGTCATCAAGACGTTGCAGGCGATTGAAGATGCCAACGTAGTGCTGCTGGTCATCGATGCGCGTGAAGGCATTTCCGATCAGGATCTCTCGCTGCTGGGCTTTATCCTCAATAGTGGGCGCTCACTGGTGATCGTGGTGAACAAATGGGATGGCCTGTCGCAGGAAGTACGTGACCAAGTGAAAGATACGCTGGATCTGCGCCTCGGCTTTATCGATTTTGCCCGTATTCACTTTATTTCCGCGCTACACGGTAGCGGCGTAGGTAACCTGTTTGAATCTGTTACCGAAGCGTACTCTTGCGCCACCCGCCGCGTGAGTACGGCCATGTTGACCCGTATCATGCAAATGGCATCAGACGATCACCAGCCACCGCTGGTGCGTGGTCGTCGCGTGAAGCTGAAATATGCTCACGCTGGGGGTTATAACCCACCGATTGTGGTGATCCACGGTAATCAGGTGAAAGACCTGCCGGACTCCTACAAGCGCTACCTGATGAACTACTATCGCCGTTCGCTGGAAGTGATGGGCACGCCGATTCGTATTCAGTTTAAAGAAGGGGAAAACCCCTTTGCAGACAAGCGCAACAAGCTGACGCCAACTCAGCTACGCAAGCGCAAGCGCTTGATGTCGCATCTTAAAAAAAGTAAGTGATTTATTAACGGGGCGAATAGCAATATTCGCCCCGTTTTGTCAGAGACGAAACGAATAATAATTAAGGAAAGTCATGTCCTGGGAAACCTGGAGTTTTGCATTCAACGTCACGATGCCTAATGTGCTTATGTTGTTGATAGGTATCGCGTTACGCAAGTTTAATCTCCTTAATGATGCGTTTTGTGATACGGCAATGCGGGTTGTATTCAACCTTTCTCTTCCCTGTCTGCTGTTTTTTAGTGTTGCAGGTAATCACACGTCTTTCGCAAGCCAGTGGCCACTGGTGGTTTATGGGACGATAGGGACATTAGCGACGTTTCTGCTGCTGGAAATCGCGGCGGTGAGGCTAGTCAAGGATCCAAAGGAACGTGGCATCTTTGTGCAAGGGGGATTCCGTTCGAATACGGGGGTCATGGGGCTGGCTTTTGCGATGAGCGCCTATGGTGAAGAGGGCGTTGCTGTCGGGTCAATGTATCTGATGGTGACAGTAATTATGTTCAATGCGCTGTCCGTTATCACGTTAACGCGTAGCTTGCAGCGGCAATCCCCTGAGCAAAAAATCCCCGTAAGCCAACTGCTGCGGGGAATTGTGACAAACCCGCTGATTATTGGTCTGCTTCTCGGGGCAGCATATGGGCAAAGCCACCTGCCGATGCCAAGTGTGATTAAGCAAACTGGCGGCTTTATCTCCTCTATGGCGTTACCGTTGGCGCTGCTGTGTGCGGGTGCCAGTCTGGAGTGGCGCAGCATGTTCCGCTCATCCAATGTTGCTGTGTTGTCTTCCGTTGCGAAGATATTCGTTGTACCGGGACTGCTCACCGTAGGTGGATGGCTTGTTGGTTTTCGCGGTGTTGAGCTGGGAATTATTTTTCTGTTTTCCTCAACGCCAACCGCAGCAGGTAGCTATGCCATGACGCGTGCGATGGGCGGAAATGCGACGCTGGCGGCGAATATCATTGGGCTGACGACGGTTGGTGCATTTTTCATGATTGCCATTGGGTTGTATGTGCTGCGTTCGCTCAGCGTTATCTAATGCCTGATAGCGATTAGTGAGCCACTGATAACCGCAACGGGGGAAAATATGGATGTGCTTTGTCCTGATTGTCACAACACGATGATGTGGCAGACTGATGGGGCTTTCCTGTGCGAGGCCTGCCAGCTGCGTTATCTGCGTGAGGCTGCCTGTCCTGAATGTAAGCACTTGCTTCAGGAATTGAAAGCCTGCGGCGCGGTGGATTATTTCTGCCAGCAGCACGGGATGATTTCTAAGCGACGGGTAGTGTTTAGCTACACGCTTGCCGATTAAATTCAGCGTTACTACTAATCCGCTGTTACTGCGGTAGGCCGTTGCGCCACAGATCAGCCAACTCCGGCGGCGCGCTGTCTTCAGGGATCAGCAAGATAATATCGGCATACTGATTCTGCTGCGGGTGACTGTAGCGAATACTGATACGGTAATAAAATTGGTCGCCACGGCCTGGACCCTCAGGTTCGCCGGGTTCGCGAGCCTGAGGGAAAGCATCACGGATCGCATTACAAATACGCGCCCGTTCGGATGAAGGGACGCTGGCGAGCGCGAAGTGTCGCGTCCCCGCCAGTTTAGGGATCCAGGCAAAACCTCCTTCACGCGCCAGTTCAATAGTGGCGTCGTCGTTGAGATCCGGTAGCGTTTTCATAAGAACTCCTGCCGTACCTCCACGCCCACGGTTTCCCACGATTGCTGGACGATGTCAGCAACGGTGTGGTTAAAGCGTTGGGTTGCATGTTGAATCGTGTGGCGTGCGAAAATCTCGAAATCCGCATTTTGTGGTAGCGTTTTGTCACACAGCGTGTCGTACCAGATTCGGCCCGCTTTTTCCCAGGAATGACCGCCTAGCGCGATGGCTGTCAGATAGAACGCTCGGTTGGGAATACCTGAATTCAAATGTACGCCGCCGTTGTCTTCACGCGTGTTCACATATTCATTCATGTGGGAGGGTTGGGGATCGATACCCAACAGCTCATCATCATACGCTGTGCCTGGATGAGACATAGAGCGTAGCCCCATGCCATGGATACCCTCTGCCAGAAGCTCAGCACCGATAAACCAGTCGGCCTGCTCAGCGGTTTGCCCTAAATGATACTGTTTGACCATGGAACCAAAGACGTCGGACAGCGATTCATTGAGTGCACCGGACTGACGGAAATAAATCAGCCCCGCTTCATGTTCGGTGATGCCGTGAGCGAGTTCATGCGCAACCACATCAAGCGCAATCGTGAAGCGATTGAATATTTTCCCGTCACCATCCCCAAACACCATCTGCTGCCCGTTCCAGAAGGCATTCTGGTAATCCTGGCCGTAATGTACTGTGCCAGCTAGTGTCAGCCCTTCAGCGTCCAGCGAGTTACGTTGGAAAACCTTCCAGAAGAAGTCATAGGTTACGCCTAGATAGTCATAGGCCTCATCTACGGCGACATCACCGTTGCTTGATTGACCTTCACCACGTACCAGCTTGCCAGGCAACTGTTGCTGCTGTTCGGCATCGTGGATATCACGATTTGCCTGCCCAGCGGGCAATTTCTCATGAGGTTCCGGGCGCGGATTGTTGCTGACCATTAATGATTGAACGTGCATCAGCGTTTGTTGCGCGCAGTGGCGCTGCTCGTCGGTACCGTTTGCGATAATACGATGCAGAATATAAGGGGGGATCACACTACAAATCGGTCTGGACTTCATACCTCATCTCCTTGAAAACGCTCATCAGGGGTAACACAGACGATCAATAAAGCTCACTGTATTGTTATCCCACCTGCTTCACCGCGAACATGCGGCTTGAAGTATGACGGGCATAAATTTTAGTGAGCTAGAAATGAGTATAGTTCAGATGCCAGGGGCAAGAATGGGGGATCGCCGTCGTTTTAGGATAAATCCCCATGCCGTACATTTTATGCTAATCGCGTGATTTTTATGACTGAGATGAGGGTTTTCGCCGTTTTTTCACCGAACTTGGATTTGGAACCAGTGTCGTGACCTGACTTTCCACCCAACCGTCCTGCAAACGGGTTTTCAATGTTTCACCGGGGGTAATTTGCGCGACGTTTTTCAGCACTTTACCGTCCGGTGCTGTGGTGACGTTATAGCCGCGTGCCAGCGTTGCCAGCGGGCTAACGCCTTCCAGTCGTGAACAGGCTATGCCCAGCTTCTGTTTATTCTGATTCAACTGACGTTCGACCGCGCTCTGCATCTGATAGCTAAGTTGCTGCAAACGCTGTTGTGCACGATGAATTCGGGTCTGCGGCTGCTGTTGCATTAGACGCTGTTGTAAGCGTTCACTCCGGCGCGAGGTCTGCCGAAGTTGCTGTTGCATGGCATCATCCAGCCGTTGGCGCAGTTTGACCAACTGAGCCTGCTGACGTGCCAGCCTGAGCTGCGGATGTTGCTGCTGTAAGCGATGGTGCAGACGGGTAAACTCTCGATTGCGCTGGGCAAGGTAGTAGTCCATCGCCATTTCCAGACGCTGGCGCTGGGACTGGATCTGGCGCAACAGCTCAAGTTGGTTACGACTCACTAACTCGGCAGCGGCGGACGGCGTAGGTGCGCGCAGGTCGCCGACGAAATCGGCAATGGTGACATCGGTTTCATGGCCGACGGCGCTGACGATTGGAATGCGGCTGGCGAAGATAGCGCGAGCTACGCGTTCGTCGTTAAAGCTCCAGAGATCTTCCAGCGAACCGCCGCCACGCCCAACAATTAATACGTCACACTCATCTCTCTGGTTAGCCAGTTCGATGGCGCGGACAATCTGTAGCGGCGCTTCTGCCCCTTGCACCGACGTGGGGTACACAATAACTGGCAGCGACGGATCGCGACGCTGTAACACCTGCAAGATATCGTGCAGGGCGGCACCGCTGGCTGACGTAATCACACCGACCTGTTTGGCGGGAGAGGGGAGCACTTGCTTAAACTGCTGGTCGAACAGCCCTTCGGCGGCGAGACGCTGCTTAAGCTGTTCAAACTGTTGCTGTAACAGGCCGTCGCCAGCAGGCTGCATGCTTTCCGCCAGCAGCTGATAGTCGCCACGGGGTTCATACAGCGTAATGCTCGCGCGAATAAGAACCTGCTGACCATTTTGCGGGCGGAACGTCACTTTACGGTTGCTAGTGCGGAACATCGCGCAGCGCACCTGTGCCCGTTCGTCTTTCAGCGTGAAATACCAATGGCCGGATGAGGGCTGAGAAAGGTTGGAAATTTCGCCGGAGAGCCAAATCTGGCCCATTTCCATTTCCAACAGTTGTCTAACCGTCTGATTCAGGCGGCTAACGGTAAAAATTGCAGAGGAGGGAAATTGAGACATTGTGAGCCAGATCAAATTTTAAAACAGTCACTTAATCGATTGATACTACCTACCTGAAACAGGTAATCAAGCATTTTAGTAAAATAATGCTGGAGGCAACCGATTACGCTCTGTATAATGCCACGGCAATATTTTATCTATTCTTACATCCACCTTGGTGAGATATTGCCCATGCTACGTATCGCTAAAGAAGCACTGACGTTTGACGACGTCCTCCTGATTCCTGCTCATTCTACTGTTCTGCCTAATACTGCCGATCTGTCTACGCAGTTGACGAAAAACATTCGCCTGAATATTCCTATGCTGTCCGCAGCAATGGATACCGTTACCGAATCCGGCCTGGCCATTGCGCTGGCGCAGGAAGGCGGTTTGGGCTTTATTCACAAAAATATGTCGATTGAACGTCAGGCTGAAGAAGTTAGCCGCGTGAAAAAACATGAAAGCGGCGTTGTGGTTGATCCACAAACAGTCACGCCAGAAACGACGCTGCGTGAAATGAAAGAACTGACTGAGCGTAACGGCTTTGCGGGTTATCCGGTTGTAGCAAAAGACAACGAACTGGTCGGTATCATTACCGGTCGTGACGTGCGTTTTGTTACCGATCTGGAAAAACCGGTTAGCGCGTTCATGACGCCGAAAGAGCGTCTGGTCACCGTTAAAGAAGGCGAAGCGCGTGATGTCGTGCTGCAAAAAATGCACGAAAAACGCGTTGAAAAAGCGCTGGTGATTGACGATCAATTCCACCTGATCGGCATGATCACGGTAAAAGATTTCCAGAAAGCAGAACGTAAACCCAACGCCTGTAAAGACGAACACGGTCGTCTGCGCGTAGGCGCGGCGGTTGGTGCTGGCGCAGGTAACGAAGAGCGTGTTGATGCGCTGGTTGCTGCCGGCGTTGACGTACTGCTGATCGACTCCTCACACGGCCATTCCGAAGGCGTATTGCAGCGTATTCGTGAAACACGCGCTAAATACCCGAACCTCGAAATCATCGGCGGCAACGTTGCAACGGGTTCTGGGGCGAAAGCGCTGGTTGAAGCAGGCGTTAGCGCAGTAAAAGTCGGTATCGGCCCTGGCTCTATCTGTACGACCCGTATCGTTACTGGCGTGGGTGTACCGCAGATTACTGCGATCTCCGATGCAGTTGAAGCGCTGGAAGGCACGGGTATTCCGGTCATCGCCGACGGCGGTATCCGCTTCTCCGGCGACATCGCCAAAGCCATCGCAGCAGGCGCAGCCTGTGTCATGGTCGGTTCTATGCTGGCAGGTACGGAAGAATCACCGGGTGAAATCGAACTGTATCAGGGTCGTTCATTCAAATCTTATCGCGGTATGGGTTCACTGGGCGCGATGTCCAAAGGCTCATCAGACCGTTACTTCCAGACCGATAATGCTGCTGACAAATTGGTGCCGGAAGGTATCGAAGGTCGCGTAGCCTATAAAGGTCGCCTGAAAGAGATCGTTCACCAGCAGATGGGCGGCTTGCGCTCCTGTATGGGGCTGACCGGTTGCGCCACCATCGACGCGCTGCGTACGCAGGCTGAGTTTGTGCGCATCAGCGGCGCTGGCATTCAGGAAAGCCACGTTCACGACGTTACCATTACTAAAGAGTCACCAAACTACCGTATGGGTTCATAAGGTAATTTGCGGGCTGATTTAACCCGATAAACCCGGTACTATTGCCTACCTTTTTAGGGCTATTCGCCGGGTTTACTTATTTTTTAGCTTTTTGGAACACGCTCCTCATGACTGAAAACATTCATCAACACCGCATTCTTATTCTGGATTTCGGCTCGCAGTATACGCAACTGGTCGCACGTCGCGTGCGTGAACTGGGCGTTTACTGTGAACTGTGGGCATGGGATGTCACGGAAGCGCAGATTCGCGGGTTTAATCCGAACGGGATCATCTTGTCCGGTGGCCCGGAAAGCACCACCGAATTTGGCAGCCCGCGCGCGCCAGAATACGTTTTCAACGCTGGTGTACCGGTATTAGGCGTGTGCTACGGCATGCAAACGATGGCGATGCAGTTGGGTGGCCACGTTGAAGGTTCCAACGAGCGCGAGTTTGGTTATGCGCAGGTCGAAGTTAAAACTAATAGCGCGCTGGTGCGTGATATTCAGGATGCGTTGAGTGCCACGGGCGCACCGCTGCTGGATGTCTGGATGAGCCACGGCGACAAAGTAACGGCGATCCCTGAAGGGTTTGAGACCGTTGCCAGCACGGATACCTGTCCGTTCGCTATCATGGCTAACGAAGAAAAACGTTTTTACGGCGTGCAGTTCCACCCGGAAGTGACGCACACGCGTCAAGGTCAGCGCATGTTAGAGCGTTTTGTCCTTGATATTTGCCAGTGTGAAGCTCTGTGGACGCCAGCCAAGATTATCGACGATGCGGTGAACCGTATTCGCGAGCAGGTGGGTAACGACCACGTGATTCTAGGTCTGTCTGGCGGCGTGGATTCTTCCGTTACCGCGATGCTGCTGCACCGTGCGATTGGTGACCGCCTGACCTGCGTGTTTGTCGACAACGGCCTGCTTCGCCTGAACGAAGCCGATCAGGTTCTGGAAATGTTCGGCGATAATTTTGGTCTGAACATTGTTCATGTGGCGGCAGAAGATCGCTTCCTGAACGAGCTGGCGGGTGAAGATGAGCCTGAAGCCAAGCGTAAAATCATTGGCCGCGTGTTTGTTGAAGTGTTCGATGAAGAAGCTAACAAGCAAGCCGAAGTGAAATGGCTGGCGCAAGGCACCATCTATCCAGATGTGATCGAATCTGCGGCGTCTGCTACTGGCAAAGCGCACGTAATCAAGTCACACCACAACGTGGGTGGCCTGCCGAAAGAGATGAAGCTGGGTCTGGTTGAGCCGCTGAAAGAGCTGTTCAAAGACGAAGTGCGCAAGATCGGTCTGGAATTGGGTCTGCCGTACAACATGCTGTACCGCCATCCGTTCCCTGGCCCCGGTTTGGGCGTGCGCGTACTGGGTGAAGTGAAGAAAGAATACTGTGACCTGCTGCGTCGTGCGGATGCGATCTTCATCGAAGAACTGCACAAAGCCGACCTGTACAACAAGGTTAGCCAAGCCTTCACCGTCTTCCTGCCAGTTCGCTCTGTAGGCGTGATGGGTGATGGCCGTAAATACGATTGGGTCGTCGCGCTGCGCGCGGTAGAAACCATCGACTTTATGACCGCGCACTGGGCACATCTGCCATACGACTTCCTCGGCCGTGTATCCAACCGCATCATCAACGAAGTCGACGGCATCTCCCGCGTCGTTTATGACGTATCGGGCAAGCCACCGGCAACGATTGAGTGGGAATAAGTTCTTTCTAATTTTTGTACCAGTGAAAACACCAGCATGCTTTGTTGCTGCTGGTGTTTTTTTATAAGAAAATTATACTCACATTGGTGAGTAATATATTATTAATATTACAGGTTTTTAAATTATGGGGTTTTCCTGGGAACCCAATTTATTTTTACAGCTTACTTTTCCGATTAATTGCATTTGTAATGGCTAAACGAATTTCATTGAAGATGATGTTTTTGTTTGAAGTGGGGATGTTGATTTTTATATTGTAGATGTTATTCGACTTTGCCGTTTCTATCTCCCATTTCACCCATGGTGAAATGCCAGTAGAGGCTGTATTCAGTAGGAGGAAAATATCTGCTTGTTGAAGTTCATTTTCAACCCTTGCTTGTTTATCCTCAGAGTTATTATGCAAAAGATCAATATATAAACATCCTAGATCTGATATTTTTGATTCTAATTCAACAAGAAAATCGTTTGTTATTACATTATCTCTAGTTGTGTAGCTAATGAATATTTTCATGCTGAGTAACTGTTAATGCAGTTTTTTAATAAAAAAATAATTATGGAGATTGAAAAAGTAAATATAAATACTGCTGTGCAGTATATGTAAAGTATCATTGATTTGTTAAAAATAGCTACAGCCCAAGAATTTTTAAGCTGAGTTGCTACTTCATTCTGCCCAGAATTTCTATTTGAAATTTTCTTTTGAATATCATGGATTTTTTGCCGATTCACTCTTTGATAATAATATGCTGTAGTATCACACATCCAAAATCCGATGGTAATAAAAAGGCAGGTCAGAGAAAGTTGTACCAGACTTGTTTCTGGTCCAATTTTCAACATTGCTGCTATAATTATGCCAAGAGCGCCAACACATAATTTTTTATATTCGAAACACTGATTGCTAATTTGCATTGTCGATTCATGATATTGATTGATAGATGAAAAATCTAGTTCATCAGCACAGCTTTTTTTATATCCAGACGTCGTGTCATGCATAGCGAGTCCTTTTCTCAAAGTGGTAATCATACTCTGTAGCAGAAATTTACCCAATATTTAAACCAATCAGCAGGAGACCACGAGGTTTAGTTTTGGTTCGGCATTAGGTCAGCAAAGCAACATTTCTTGAATTTGACTTAACCTTCTTTCCTTGGACGAACCGATCTGTTGTTTAAGTTTGGGCGTACAAGATACGTTTTTTACAAATTAACCTTACCTAGAATGTCACAGTTTTAGAAATTTTCAAGATATTAAAACCATTCTAATATTAGAAAGAATTTTTGCCTCTTGGGGGATGGGGTATTACTGGAGTATTCGTAGGTCCTTTGTCACGTTATGTACTCAAGTAATATAGGGTATCTCCAGAATAATAGTTATAGTCTAACGTCAGTTTTCCATGTTGTTTTACATCCCTAGATACATGGGGCTACTGTGATTTGATATGCCCTAAGCGTTTGCCCCATCCTCGTGCGCCGGCCTAAAATACGGCAGCGGTTTAGCTAGACACAGGCTAATCCGTTAAAGATGTGACTCATCGTCTGTGGTCTTACTCATCACAAAAAATGATCCTATCCACACGGGAAATCAAAAATGATTTTTGATAGGTGGAGGGAAATGGAATAGATCACACTGACTGGCACCCGGCGGATATTATCGCGGGATTAAGGAAAAAGAGATGACGCTGGCGGCCGTTTCCAGAGCTGTAGGGCTGGCATCATCCACATTGGCAAACGCGCTCGCAGTACTGGCCGAAAGGTGAACGTCTGATCACTGAAGCGTTAAATAAACGCCCCAAAGAGATCTCATTTCGCTACAACGACTCGATCCACGGCAGACAAGAAACTATCACCTTTTATCTATATGGTGTTGGCGGGATGACTCGTTCAGAGGCACATGAATGGCCGAATGAAGCAAAGAAGAGGATTTCAACGGGGAGTAGGCAAGCAAAATCCGGTGATTATTGGTAAAATTAAAATCTTTCTTCAGACTCTGCCATTTTTTCCAGTATCACCGTCTTTGTTATTGATACGAAAAGCGGCTGAAATAAGGTGTAAAGCCGCATGAAAATCCCAAACAGACTACAACCTCTGGTCGATGATGGCCTGATAGACAATGTGCTCCAACGCTTGAAAAGCGGCAAGGAAGCTGACGTTTACACTGTTTTATGTGGTGACAAAATCCAGTGTGCCAAAGTGTACAAAGAAGCAATGCAGCGTAGCTTTAAACAGGCAGTGCAGTACCAGGAAGGGCGCAAAGTCCGTAACACGCGTAATGCCCGTGCAATGCAAAAAAACTCAAAATTCGGACGCAAGCAACAAGAGGAATCCTGGCAAACGGCGGAAGTCGATGCATTGTTCCGCCTTGCTAATGCCGGTGTTCGCGTACCACAGCCCTATATCTGTCTTGACGGTGTGCTGTTAATGGAGTTGGTCACAGATGTTGAGGGCGCTGTTGCTCCACGTCTTAGCGATGTGACTCTCACGGAAGAGACTGCAGTTGCTGATTTTAATACAATGATCCGCAATATCGTGCGCATGTTGTGTGCAGGTATTGTACATGGTGATTTATCGGAGTTTAACGTACTGCTCGATGCGCAGGGGCCGGTAATTATCGACTTGCCACAAGCTGTGGACGCCGCCGCCAACAACCATGCAGAATCAATGTTTACACGTGATGTTAATAACATCACCGCTTACTACGGTCAGTTCGCGCCACAATTATTGCAAACGCGGTATGCGCAAGAAATCTGGATGTTATATGAAGACGGAAAATTGACACCAGAAACAGCGCTAACCGGTCTCTTCGTCGAAGCGACGCATGAGGTGGATATGGGTTCACTTATTGATGAAATCATTGCGGCTGAAGATGAGTTCTATGAACGTCAGCGAGCAAGAAAAGAACGTGACGATGAATAATTGTTGGAGCGACATCAGTCGTTGATGGCCCTTTCAGGGAAACAGTGAAAACTGAATCCGTGATAGTCGCCTGAGGCCATTTTCCCATGTTGCTGTTCATCTCCACGTATACGGAAGACGAGATGTTCTAAGCCGGAACTTATTTCCTCTCTGTGCGTTAGAGCGCTCTGTTTAGCCACGCAGATGAATACGTTGAAAAGGCTAAATAGCCCAGGGGTTGGGCTATCAGCATGGGAAATCGAGTATTAATCGTGAGTGTTAACGCTTTTCCTATTGCCTCAACATACTGCCCGTTGTAATACATCTGGGATAAATAGTTGCTAGCACCACGAACGTCATTTTTATACGCTTGTTCGAACGGTGAATAGCAATGTGTAGCGATGGCGTAAATCAAGACGGTAGTTCGTGTCTTCCAGAGCCACAGCCTTAATCACTATCCTCATTATCTAACGCGTTCGGTTTATTATTTCTCAATAGCGCCCATTTTCTGAACTGGGTCGGCGTCATCTCCATCTGCTGGGAGAAGGCACGTCTGAAAGCAGTGTCTTCACTGTAACCACATTCAGCGGCAACTTGCTTGATATTGGTCATCGGGTTTTCAAGCAGCAGACAGGCCATTTCGATTCTGACGCGGGTGATAAAGTTTTTCGGGCTTTCAGCGGTGAGTCCTTTGAGCTTTCGGTGAAGCGTTCGGTCACTAAAATTCAGGGCGCTGGCTAATTCTTCTGCGGTGATCGCTGGGTTCTCGTAGCGGATAAGCTGTTCAGCACGCAGCAGTAGGGGATGTACGGTATTAATAAACCCCTGCGGGGCATAAATACGTTGAGAGAGGGGCTGGCTATCCGCTACTGCAATATCCGCCGCTAGTTTGGCAATCTTAGGGCCTGCGCTGCGGCGAATAATATGCAGGGCAAGTTCCACCCAGGATAATGGTCCTCCGGTGGTAATAATGCCATCTTGCTCTTCCAGCGCTTTGCCCCACACCGGTTTTGCCTTCGGGTATTTCTGTTTAAAAGTGTGGTAGAGCCACCATGTTGTGGTGCAAAACCGACCATCCAACAGCCCAGCTTCAGCCAGAATAAAACCACCCGCACAGGCACCGCCTATCAGAGAACCTTGCCGATATTGCTCCTTGAGCCAAATTGCGGATTCACTGACGGATGACGCCGACAGCGGTAATTTGTCAGGCCCGAGCATCATTCCGGTCGCCAATACGACATCCGATTTACCAACTGCGTCGAATGAACTGTCTACGTGAATTAGCCTGCCCTGAGCATCACGCACTGGCTTGCCGTCCACACTAATAATGGATGTTTTAAACGACGGTGCAGAAGAGGGAAGCGCGTTGTCAGGTTGTGTAATCAGTGCCTGATTGACCATCCAGAATATATCGGAAAGCCCGGATATCGCCGACTGCATACTGCCCGGCAGTGCCAGAATAGAGATGTGCATAGTGAATTTTCCAGTCAGACAATATTTGGCGGATTTTGCATGAACTATGTCAAGTTTGCCATCTTACCACAAATATCAACCACGATTAAAATTCAACCATTAGTTACCCAAAGAGTGACAACACTCATCGGGGAAATTGGCAGTCGTATCAACCTTTCTGAGGAGTGCGTATGACGCATTACCGAATTAAATGGCTTGGCCATCTGGCTATCGCGTTAGGTCTGGTGCTATCTGCCAGCGTTCACAATGTTGCGGAGGCGGCAAAAATTAACAATATCGTCTTGGTCCACGGTGCTTTTGCCGATGGCTCCAGTTGGTCTGCTGTCACGGCCCGACTACAAGGGATGGGATATCACGTTACTGCGGTGCAAAACCCTCTCACCTCTTTAGCGGATGACGTTGAAGCAACGAACCGTGTGTTGCAAAGGCAGCAGGGTGATGTGCTGCTGGTAGGACATTCATGGACGGGAGTCGTCGTGACTGAGGCCGGCAATTCTCCCAATGTCCGCGGTATTGTCTACTTATCTGCTCTTGTGCCAGACAGCGGAGAGTCAGCCTCTGATTTATTGCAGCGCCTGAAAGCGCCGATGGAAGGCATGGTGCCCGATGCCAACGGGTTAATTTGGCTAGATAATCCTGAGCAGTATCGTGCGGTTATGGCGGGCGATGTACCGCTAGACAAAGCACAGGCGTTGGCTGCGGTGCAACAACCGATTGCCGCAAAAGCGTTTGGCGATCGTATTCAGCAGGCGGCATGGAAAAATAAACCAACCTGGTATTTGCTAACGGAGAATGACAAGGCATTAAACCCATCAATTCAGAAAGCAATCGCGAGTCATATCGGAGCAAAGACACAGTCTATTTCGTCCAGCCATATGTCTCTGGTGTCACACCCGGAAGTCGTCGCGGATTTTATTGATAGCGCGGCTAAAGCAGTTAAATGAGTGAGCTCTGAAACTCAATGTAGGAGAAGTTATTGTGAACATTTTACATATAGACTCCAGTATTCTTGAGAATGGTTCCGTTTCCCGACAGATTTCTGCTGACGTTGTCGATCAATTAGTTCAGCAGCATCCGAACGCTGTCGTCTCTTATCGTGATGTGGTTAAGGATGAAATACGCCACTTAACCGGGCCGATTGCTGCGGGATTTCGTACGATCCCATCGGCTTCAGTGGACGAGGCAACGCTGCGGGAACACCAATTATCTGAAACGTTGGTCGCGGAATTTCTGGCGCATGACGTAATTGTTATTGGTGCGCCGATGTATAATTTTTCCGTCTCGAGCCAATTGAAATCGTGGCTGGATCGTCTTGCACAGGCGGGGAAGACCTTTAAATATACAGAGAAAGGCCCAGTAGGTTTATCGGGTGGAAGAACGGTCATTGTGATTTCGTCCCGCGGTGGTTTTTATACCACACCGCCTTTTTTAGATATGGATTTCCAGGAACGCTATCTTCAGGGCTTTTTCCGGTTTCTTGGTATTACCGATATTCATTTTGTCCGTGTGGAAGGCGCTTCAAAAGGGGATGAAATCAAGAATCGTGAAATCCAAAATGCGAAGTCCTCTATCCATTCTGTGATTACATCCATAGCTTAAACAATATATAGCCGATCAATAATTATTGAGGTAGTAATCATGCTCTATGCCATTACACTGTATTACACCAGCCCGAAAGATGAACTTGAAAAGAGTATTGACGCACACAAAAAATGGCTAGCTGATAATATTAAAAAGGGAAATGTTATTTTTGCTGGCCCGCTGGACGATGGCGCCGGTGGGTTTATTTTAGCCTGCGGGTTAGAGATTTCTGATATGGAAGATATTCTGGACGACGATCCGTTTGTCAATTTGGGATTAGTCAAAACAGAAATAAAATCGATTGAGCCAGGGATTTGTTCGAGCCATTTCTATACCGAATGGGCAGGGAATGCGAAGGCGTTATAACGCAATATATTGTATCCATAACTAATGATAATAACAAGAAAGCGCCATGGGATCATGGCGCTTTAATATCATCGTGGAATAAACAGCGTATCGAAAAATAACTTCCCGAGTTATAGTCCTGCGAATTTAAACGGCGTAGCTGCATTGAATTTTCCGGAAGCTTCCCCAGAATAAATGATGCTTTGGTCAGGCCCCAAATCTAGTTTGGCGGCGTTACCTCCGCGCGGCGCAAAGTTGATTTTTTTCAAATCAACCCAAAAGATATTAGGCGATACGGCAGATTCAAAAAAGTATTGTAGCGATTTATGATCTATAACGGTGCGCCAGCGCGTTGAGGAAATATTCTTCATGTCTGGTAAGGAATAACCATAAGGAACGGATGCATTACGTATAATACTGAATGCGGCCGCTAAGTCCGCTTTATCTTTTTCTATTTTACTTTTTTCAGCCACCCCTGGAATGAGTTTATTGGGGGCAACATTTTTTACATAGAATGAGGCGCGAACAAAGCGATCGGCGGCGCGGTTGGTTCCCGGCAGCATCACATTGCCGCCTATCTGATCCCAATAGGCATTCAGCGCCAACTGCTGATCGAAAGTCGGAGAATTGGTCATCACCTGATAGTCCTTATTATGGTGAATGACCTGCTTGCCGTCGATATATTCAATAATTGCACTGTCACCGGATGAATCGGATAAGGAGAGGTGAAGCGTTGCCTTTTTCCCCTTTTCATCCATACTTTTGGTTACCAGTGTAAATTTTTCCTTTTGCAGCGACGTTACCGCTTCATCGACGGTAGCAAAATTATCCAACACGTATTGTGCCCACGCTGCGATGCTCAAGCCCGGGTTTTTTGCCGTCGGTGCGGTGTTAGGATATTCAGATTCCACCAGCCAGAGTACGTTAGCCGCCAACCCTTTTTCATTCACGCCATCGGTTGTGGAGGCCATATTTGCGTTACTGTCGAAAGCAGAGGCAATGACACTGCCGTATTTTGATGTCCATACCAGAGAGTGTGGGCCTGCGGCACCAGAACGCTTTAATTCTCGTGGGAAAATCCAGAGGTTGGTTTCGGTATCAAATGCCCAATCCATTGAACGTGCGGTAATCGGATTGGCATCGCCATCCAGGTAAACGAACCGCGTACAGGCGAGCGAAACCGCTGAGCCTAGTGTTAATGCGACCAATGATAATGCACATATCATAGGCTTAATACGCTTATTATTTTTTATCATTTAATTTCTCCGTTTTCTACCACGGGTGTGTTGTTAATTGAATTTTCAGATTTATTATAGTTGGTAGTTTTTTAATGGCATGGAGAAATTAAAATAAACTGAAGCATGTTTGTTGATTGTTTAATGATTATGTTTCGTAAATATATTATTTTCATGGTAATGGTTTTACATTTTCTTATGCTACTTTCTGTGATGATTTTTTTAGATACTTGATAAAAAAGTAATGTGATTCCCCTGGTAAGGGGGAGTTTTCAACCTTTTCAATAATTTTATATCCTTTCTTCTCATAGAAACCGGGAGCATTGAAGCTCATTGACTCTAAATAGACGAAGACACAGCCTTCCTCTGAAGCCATTTTTTCTGCGGCAGCCAGCAACTCTCCTCCGATACCTTTTCCGTGGCAACGATCATCCACGACGATCATCTCTATTTGGAGATAATTGAAAAATATGGATCCGACGATTCGACCAACAACGTGATCGCCTTCTTTATAAATGAGGCTTAGCTTCTTCTCTTTGAAACAGAACTTATCTCCTAGCTTATTTTCCGTGTACGCATCCAGCGCCTTACCGGCTTCTTTTTCGTTTTTTCTGTAATTTTCTGTGCAAATCATTTTTACATTCACTTGTTTTTGTTGGATTACTCGCCCTGAGTAAATGTTATCTCACTCGGGTAACCGCTGATAGCAGACTCAGCCAGTCAGGCGGTTTCTTCCGCTTTTAATCCATCGAAGTTTTCAAAGTGCCAGGTTTCACTGATACGTCCTCCCTTAATACGGTGCATATCCATACCAGAAAAACGTACCTGCTGACCGGAGGCTTTCCAGCGGTCGAAATCACCGATATGACGGCCACTCATGGCAATCCGGCAAACCACCAAATCGTTCTCGGCAACCACGGTCTCGATATCGATATGAAAGTCTTCGAAAGCCGCATGAGTATGTGACACCGCGCGTTTGAACCCTGCAGGTGTATTAGGGTGGCCCGGATCGGCAGGATGATTGATCCAGTCGGTTGCTAGCAGGCGGTCGAAAGCTTCACGGTCATTGGTATTGAAGGCCTGATAGAAAGCGGCTGCCAGAGACGCATTATCGTTCATCTCGTTGTTCCTTAGCATGTTTAACGTAGCGTGTGTCGTATATAGAATGTGACATCAAGACTGGATAAAAGGAAGATTTTCACCTGCTAGCCTCTGCATAACGTAAAAGTAGGTCAAGGTTTCGCCGAATGTCTTAACCTTACCGCCAACTGGCAGTAAACTAGCGAAATGATTTTTTGACCGATTTTCACTGTGGGCGCTCGCCCGCATGTGCATCGATTCCGTTCCACCTCTTTTCAGTGAGCTAGTTGGCCTATGACGTACCTCAAATTCTTGGGGATTGGGTTTATTTGTGTGCTGTTGCTGTCTTTTTGGCAAAGCTGGGCGCAGTCGACGCGCAACGGCGAGACGTTTAGTGGGCAAACCTGGTGGTCTGCCAAACGTGATTCTTCAGGGCTAGCGCCGAACCCTGTGCAGTTCCGCCAGACCGCTATCGTGCAGGTTTATGCGGCACCGACTTACGGCTGGCGCGGGCTGGTGGCGGTGCATCCGTGGATCATTTTCAAGAAAGCAGGGGAAACCCAATATCGTCGCTACGAGGTTGTAAGCTGGGGAAGTGATAACGTCGTCCGTCTGAATCGTTCGGCGGCGGATGCTTACTGGTACGGGGCGATGCCTAAGCTGTTGGTAGAACACCGTGGTGACAAGGCGGAGGCGATGATCCCGCAGATTGAGGCCGCCATTAAAAGCTACCCGTGGCCGAATACCTATCACGCCTGGCCGGGGCCGAATAGCAATACGTTTCTGGCACATATTGGCCGCGAAGTGCCCGCGCTCAAGCTGGATATGCCAGCCAATGCGATTGGTAAAGATTACCGCCCGATAACGCGCCCCGTTGGGCTGTCGCCATCAGGGAGTGGCGTGCAGATTTCACTGTTGGGCGTACTGGGTATCACGATGGGGGTCGAAGAGGGCATTGAAGCTAATATTCTAGGGCTGAACATGGGCGTAGATGTCAATCCGCCCGCGCTGCGTTTACCCTTTATTGGCCGCCTCGGATATGAAAAAACGGGTCGCGACGAAGGCTGAAAGTAGATTTCCTCCTTACTCCCCACATTGGCGCAAATGCGTCAGCAGATTGATCACTTCGGGTTGCAGAATTGCGCCGGATTTCACGCCCAGCCAGAGCTGGCGTGAAGCCCACTCGTCGGTAAGATTGATGGCACGTAACCCGGTGCCAAGCACTTCCGGGCGAATCGCGCCCTCCGGCAAGACGCTGATGCCCAGTCCCGCTTCGATCATGCGACAAATACCGTCAAAGCTGCTGACCTGCACGCGCAGGCGCAGCACTCTTCCCAGTTCATCCGAGGCGTCTTTCAGCTGTTTCAGCAAAGAGCTACCGCTATTGAGGCCGACGTAATCGTAGCCCAATGTGTCGTTAAAGCTCACGTCTGACAGTGCGGAAAGCGGGTGTTGGGGCGGAACGAGTACGACAAGCTTGTCCTTACGGTAAGGAATTTTCTCGACTCCTTGCGAGCCGACATTGTCCACGAAAATGCCGATATCGGCCTCACCCATCGCGAGTGCCGTCACCACGGTTTTGCTGAGCTTTTCCTCTAGGTTAATACGAACGAGCGGCCGTGTCGGAAGAAATGACGCCAGATCCTGCGGAAGAAACTGAATAATCGCTGAAGTATTTGCCCACATATGTACGTGACCGCGCACGCCAACGGCGTAGTCATTCATTTCGCTCGCCATTCGCTCCACGTTGCTCAACACATTGCCCGCGAGATTGACCAATTCCTTACCTGCTGGCGTTAACGTCAGGCCACGCGGCATTCGGATAAACAGCGCACAGTCCACGGTACGCTCCAGCTCGGCGATACGCTTGCTCAAGGCCGAAAGCGTGATGTGAAACTTTTCTGCGGCTTTGGTCAGGCTGCCCGTCTGGGCAACTTGCAAAAATATGCGGAGCGACTGAAGGTCAAAATGCGCAGGATTAATCATGGTTTATTGAGAGTTCTCAGTCGGGCTGGAAAGCAGCACAATAGCTGGCAGTTTGATTCCGCGCAGCATGTCGTCACATGTCTTATGTCACGCTGTAGGCTAACACAGTTGGAGGTTTTCCTGACAGGAAAGGGTCATTGACGATTCAGTGATTATCAAAAGACCACGTTACTCCTAGGATGTGTGAAGTCTCATTTAAGATGGAGCTTATAAGTGTCACTTATCGATCATGTCGATCACCTGGTATTGACCTGTGTTGATCTTGCTGCGACCCGGCATTTTTATACCGATGTACTGCAAATGCGGGAGGAAACATTTGCAAGCGGGCGCGTAGCTTTTCATTTTGGTCATCAAAAAATCAATGTACATCTGCGCGGGGCAGAGCATGAGCCCAAGGCGCATTTGCCTGTTCCTGGCTCACTTGATCTGTGCTTTATTGCTTCGATACCGCTGGAGCAGATGATTGATCATTTGACTCGTTGTCGCTGGCCGATTCATGAAGGGCCAGTGCTGCGAACCGGCGCAACGCAGCCAATTCGTTCTATTTACCTGCGCGATCCCGATCTTAACCTGATCGAAATCGCTGAGTATTTACCCTAAAACCATTGTCTGCCTGCCGGCCTGAAACGCGGTTTTCCAGATAGTCTTATGATATATAGGTCACGCATTTTTTATGTTTAGCTTAATGATGTTCAGCGATATTTTATTGTGTTTGCTTTTGGGGATCGGGCTGGGATTTTGTGGAGGAATGCTGGGAATTGGCGGTGGGCTTATCGCGATTCCGATTCTGGGTGTGTTATTCGGGATGGATCAGCATATGGCACAGGGAACCGCATTGGTGATGATAACGCCAAACGTGCTGATTGGTTTTCTGCGCTATCGCCAGCGTAACCGCATTGATACGCGGGTGGCGCTGACTATGTGTGCTTTTGCGACGGGATCGGCCTATCTTGCCGCTCACATCGCTTCATCGATTGATGTTCACAACCTTCAGCGCGCCTTTGCCACTTTCCTGCTGGTGCTGGCGGCGTACTATATCTGGCAGTGGTATAACAAAAAGCGCAGCCAAACGTCAGAGATTGTCTTGTCGACCAAATATCTGCCGCTGCTCGGTGTCGCGAGTGGGTTTATGTCTGGTATTTTTACCGTCGGCGGCGGTTTGGTAGTGGTGCCAGTACTGGTTACGCTGTTTGCCTTTGCACAAACGCAGGCGCAGGGTATGGCACTGATTCTTGTGGTGCCGGGCGCACTGGCGGCGCTGTTATCCTATTCGCAGGCGGGTAACGTTGATTGGAGTATCGGTTTACCATTGGCGCTGGGGGGGATTGTCAGCGTGTCTTGGGGCGTTGCGGTGGCCCATAAGCTGCCAGTAGCTTATCTACGCGGCGCGTTTTGTTTGATGCTGGTCGGTGTGGGAATCGCTATGCTGGTGCTGAAATAACCGCTAAAGCAATGCGCTTTTGCAGCGAAATGAGAACCCGACAGATGAAAAAATGGAAAGTGTGGATTGGAGTACTGTCGGTTGCCGTTATGACCGCGCTGTTTACGCTTTCTGGGTTATAGCCCTTTAAATAGATAGGTATTAAGCCTAAAGTTTTCAGCGCTTTCTCCGTTGATAGGTAGGAAGTCATACGGCCAGACTGATGGTTTTTCTCAGATTCCTGACCGTTGTTGGAACGGCCCGAACGAATCAGGGTCGGCATCCTCTCTGAAGCCCAATCTGAATAAGGCGTGATGTATGAGTCTCGTGAGCTATCTAGGAAAGCAAACTCTCGGTGTACTGGCGGGTTATAAGCAGGGTGGCATGGTCATCCATATTTGCGGCGTCTATCCCAATGCGGATAACAGCCTGCGCGTTTTTTTCCCGCACGGACATGAGTTTGTCGTTGGCGACCTGGCAACCATTCACCTTGATAATCGCTCTGGGGTTGATGAGTTTGATGCCAATATTCAGGTTTATCGCGCTTCTTACAAAGGGCGCGTGATAGCAAGCGAAGGCGATTGGGTGGTACTCGAACCGAGAGAATGCCAGCTTTTACACGGTTTCACGCCGGTGCTGGACATCCGTGAGCCGGCCTATCAGTTTCCACAAGACGATCGCCCGTCGATGCCAGTGCCTCTGACGCCGATGGTAGATTTTCCGCCAACGGAAAAGCAGGATTTCTCCAACAAGGTCGGTGTATTAATCACCATGGCGGCCGAGCAGCCGCATACCACGGTGTTAGCATTTCTGTCGTCCGTGGATAACGATATCTTCCTGATTACATTCCCCGAAACCTTTAAATCTCAACTGCTCAAACGTAATCCGCACTGCTTTTTTGCAATGGATGAGCGCAGCCATTATACCTTCGAGCGGGCAATTGAATGGAACTACACCATTATTGAAGGGGAAGCGTTTATTATCGCGCGCGACAATCCGCTCTATGAAAAAGTGCGTCATGAATTCGTTACCAAGAATCCGTGGGAAATTGCCTTTTTCACACGTCCTGATGTCGAGGTTTACCATATTAAAAGTAAGCAGCTTGTGTGCCCCGGTAATACACAAACGTTTAGCTAAGATATGAAGAAAAATAAGCGGTATTAAGCGGGATAATGTTATCCCGCTTAATACCCGCTTGCTAACCACTGCTTACATTGACAGGTCGATCACCATACGGCCTGTGATTTTCCCGCCTTTCATTTCAGCGAAAATAGTGTTGATGTCTTTCAGCGGACGGAGGGTCACTTTCGGTTTTACTTTCCCTTCGGCTGCAAACTGGAACGCTTCTCTCAGATCTTCACGCGTGCCGACCAGCGAACCCAATACCTGAATACCATCCAACACCAGACGCGGAATATTCAGATCCATTGACTCTGGTGGCAGGCCGACGGCAACAATACGCCCGCCTGCGCGAACAGAATCCACAGCGGAGTTAAATGCCGCACGGGCAACGGCGGTGACCACGGCGGCATGTGCGCCGCCGACTTTTTCCTGAATGATCTTGGCGGAATCCTCCTTGGCCGGATTAATGACCAGATCTGCACCCACTTCTTTGGCAAAGGCTAACTGTGCGTCGTTCACATCAATCGCGATGACTTTCGCATTAAAGACATTTTTGGCATATTGCAGTGCCAGATTACCCAATCCGCCCAGGCCATAAATGGCGATCCACTGTCCCGGTTTGATTTGCGAGACTTTCACCGCTTTGTACGTCGTCACGCCTGCGCAGGTAATGCTGCTCGCCGCGGCAGAATCCAGACCATCCGGCACTTTTACCGCGTAATCGGCAACGACGATGCACTCTTCTGCCATTCCACCATCGACAGAATAACCTGCATTTTTCACCGAGCGGCACAGCGTTTCGTTACCGCTATTACAATATTCGCAGTGGCCACAGCCTTGATAAAACCAGGCTACGCTGGTGCGATCGCCGGGTTTTAGTGATGTCACACCCGGGCCCACTTCTTTAACGATACCGATACCTTCATGGCCGAGGGTGATGCCGGTTACATCGCCGAAATCACCGTCTTTGACGTGCAGGTCGGTATGGCATACGCCACAGCATTCCATTTTTAACAGAGCTTCTCCATGTTGGAGAGGGCGCAGTTTTTTGTCCTGAATCTCAACGGAATGATCCTTCGTAACGATGGCTGCTTTCATTAGTCTTCCTTTTACTGAATGTGTCGTGGGGTTAATGTATTTATGTTCTACCTATAAAAGAGTACACGCTGATCAGCAAGTTGATTAATCAGGATGTGTTTAATTTTGTTACAGAATGATGGGTGGTTTGAACGATGGCTTTCTGTGGCGGGAATGTCGTTTCAGTAATTTTTTATGATGATTAAGGGCGGTGGCGCGTCCGTGCGACCGTGTTATCGAATGAGGTTACGTTGGGTTACTGCGTTTTTTCTTTCGGCTCCAGAGCCCATTCCACTTTGCCTTTGCCGGTATTTTTGGCTTGGTAAAGTGCAACATCCACGCGTTTCATAAAGTGTTCTGTGGGTTCCTGAAGCTGCTTTTTCCCCGCTCCAATGCTGACAGAAAGATGGTGCATATTTTTAATAATGATTTTGTTCGCATTTTTTAAGACTTCTCTTGCCAGCTTCTCTGCCCGAGCCTGTGTCCCGCCATACAGAATAATGGCGAACTCTTCCCCACCTATTCGCGTGGCGACCACTTCACTGTTATCGAAACGGGAAAGAATATGGCCGAACTTACTTAATATCTCATCACCTTTCGTATGCCCGTATTTGTCATTGATGACTTTGAAATTATCGATGTCGATAATAAATAAATAGGGTGTTTTCGCTTCGAGTTTTTTTAATTCGTTAATAAAAAATCGACGGTTAGGGAGCTGTGTGAGTTCATCGCTGAATGACTGTATTCTGGCTTCGACATACTTATTGTTGATTTGCTGTATCAGGGTATAAACACCGAATCCGACGCCAAACATACCAATGATTCTCAGCATATCCTCAACATAATATCCAATTAGCTTGGGCTGATAGATAAACTCATCCATGAAGTCAAATGTGGCGGAGCATATCCAGACATGTAGCCCAAGCCGAATAGATAAGGCTGAAGTATGGTTAAGCGAGATTTTACTGGTACATGACAAGATAAAAAAAAGAAAAACCAGCGCAATCGCATCCGTATAAGACCCCGGATTATTGTGTAACTGCTCCTGAAAATCTCGATGCTTGAAGAACAGGAGATTAAATATAATGATTAACACAGACAATAAAAGGGCAAACCTTACAGACGAGAAAGCCTTTTTATTCTTATCAATAAAGTCGTGGTCATACTCTTTAAAAGGCATTGCGAGTCTCCTCTTGTATCACCTTTCAATCCTATCATGAAACCTGTTGAATACATTCAGTCGCGTGGTGCCGAGCAGTGTGGTCCAGAGAATGACGTTAATCTGACTTATGTGCAAAAAGCAGACGCCCGATCGCTCAGGCGTCTTTACCGATTAAAAATCGGCTTTCAGTATGACGCGATAACGGGCTTTACCGTCACGCACGTGCTGGATGGCATCGTTGATTTTCGACATCGGGAACAGTTCCGTCTGTGGCTTCACGCTGGCACGCGCGGCGAGCTTCATCAAAGAACGTAGCTCATGCGGAGAACCCGTAGAAGAACCAGAAACGCTGCGATCGCCTGCGATAAGTGTAAAAGCCGGAACGCTAAATGGCTTCATCACCGCGCCGACGGTATGGAACTTCCCGTTATAGGCGAGCGCGTTGAAGTAGGGCTGCCATTCCAGATCGACGCTCACGGTGTTGATGATAAGATCGAACTGGCCTGCCAGTGCAGTCAGCGCCTGCGGATCGCGGCTGTTGACGACCTTATCGGCACCCATCGCCAGTACTTCTTGCTCTTTGGACGGGTTTGAGCTGAACGCCGTGACTTCACAGCCCATCGCATGCAGGAGCTTAATCGCAATATGTCCCAGACCGCCGATACCGATCACGCCGACGCGGCTGGTCGCAGTGACATTGTGCATTAACAGCGGTTTGAAGACGGTGATGCCGCCGCACAGTAGCGGACCTGCCGATTCGATATCAATGGAATCAGGAAGCGGGATAGCCCACTGCCAGTTCGCACGAATCTTATCGGCAAAACCGCCTTTATTCAGAATCGTTGGCACGCTGCCTTGCTGACAGTTGGTTTGGCTACCGCTGATACAGGCATCGCAGTGCCCACAGCTACGTGCTGTCCAGCCAATGCCGACGCGCTGACCTATTTTTAATCCTTTGTTCTTCGCCGCGTCACCCAATGCGTGCACACGACCAATCACTTCATGCCCGGCAACCAGCGGATAGCTCGACATTCCCCATTCGTTATCGATCATAGAGAGATCGGAATGGCACACGCCGCAGTAATCAACCACGACTTCGACGTCTTCCGCCTGCAGTTCACCCGCATCAAACTCATACAACTCCAGCGCTGCGCCAGCTTCCGGTGCGGCATAACTCTTGATTATCGTCATCACAATTTCCTCAGTATGGGTTTGATTAACCAGTCTAAAGGGTTATGACGTTTTTCTCTATGTCACAACGTGCCTGTGGTTTTTCATTTTGTGTCGGGAGGGGGGAGCGCTTGCTTTAATGCCTTAGTTAGCTCAGGTTAAAGTTGGAAGAGTTATATCTTCTGAATTTTCCTGCGTTATCGATAGCTTTAAAAAGACTAAAATGCTGAGTAGATAAGAGAGTTTCTGTTGAGCTTATTCAGACTTACACAGAAATTATTCGTCCTTGCTGTTCTCTCTTCATGCTGATTTATCTTATGATACTGGTTTTACTCTGCTTAGTGCACTCTGGAGATTCTGATGGATAAAAGATATCAGGTGTTTGTAAGTTCTACCTATACTGACCTAATCGAAGAACGCCATTCAATAATGCTTACTCTAATGAAAATGGATTGTATCCCTGCCGGGATGGAACATTTTCCTGCCGCTGATGAGGAACAGTGGAATTTTATTCAGCGTATTATTGATTATAGCGATTATTACCTTCTTATCATTGGTGGAAGATATGGTAGTTTAGATGAAGATGGAATCAGTTTCACCGAAAAAGAATATGACTATGCCGTTTCAAAAAATATAAAAGTTGTGGCATTAATTCATGGTAGTCCAGAAAAAATTACATTTCAGAATTCTGAGCAAGATCCTGTACTGATAAATAAATTACAATCCTTTAGAAATAAGGTGAAAACGAAAAGACTAGTAGAGTTCTGGACTGATGCAAATGAACTTCCAGGAAAGGTGGCATTAGGAATTATGCATGCACGTACTATGCATCCGGCAATAGGGTGGGTTAGAGCAAATCGCATCTCAAACGAAGAGAATTTATCTGAGTTAATAAAGGCTAGAGATGAGGTCGATTTATTAAATAGAGAGTTGGAAAAGTTAAAGTCTAACAATTCAATAAGTGACTTTGGGGATGATGTGGCAGATTTTTCAGATAGTTTTCCTCTTCATTATAGCTTGGTTAGTAATAATTTCAAAATCCCTACGAACAGCGTTGTAACTATATCAATTGCTAGAATTTTTAATAGTATAGCTGTGTCGATGGGCGATGGTTGTAGCTATGATGATGTCAGTAAATCTCTTAATAGATTAATTTTAAAGGCGGCGGGTATTATTGGATATAATGTGATAATAGATGACGATGATATTAAAACCATAAAGTTTCATTTTGTTGCAGTTGGTCTAATAGATATAGATAGGGAATGGTGGACTCTAACTGAAAGTGGATTTCGTAAATTAAAAGAGCTTAGGGTTATAAGAAAAAAATAAATAACTGATGGTTTTTCTATCCTACTATTCTGCAGGATTAGCCATGTTACTCGACTTAATGTGGCTTTCATTCTTATTAATAAATTATAAAATTTTATTCGCGTCGAGATATTTTTTGATGTTTTGTTTTTCTTTTGGGGTTTATAAGTTAATAGATTTTATCGGGTTTTTATTTCTATGCTCACAATGGATAATATAATATATGGCTGAGTGAGTTTATTACTTAATTTTCATCTCACTGTTGATGTTTTTTAAAAATAAAACATGGCTCATTAAATAAAAAATATATAGATATAATCTTATATTCTTGTTGGCTGTGTGAGAAGTAAGTGCATGAAATATATTTTCATTAGAGTGTTTACTATTGCGATATGCCGAATGGTGGCTATTGGTTTTAATTTGTGCTAAAGATTTATAATAGGTTGCAGTTTATATATTTCAAATGCATGCATGAATATTTCCCCATGTGATATTAAAAAATACATTCAGTTATTATGTGTTATGACTTTGAAATATGGGTAGTGAACTTGGGAAAATAGCAATTATTTTTCTATATAGTCGATGTAATCGGTTATTGGAACACAAACTTGTGCGAACAAGCCAGTTCACGTAATCTGCTAGTATACAGGAATTTACTGTAATGACTCGGGGTGCCCTTCTTTGTGAAGGCTGAGAAATACCCGTACCACCTGATCTGGATAATGCCAGCGTAGGGAAGTCACGGTATGCCCACCGGTTGCCGCCTTCTTCCACGCCGGTTGGGAGACCTATGAACACGCAACCCGCCGACTTTTCTGCCGCTCAGGCAGCAACATCACTCACCCAATTTCGTTCTGCTTCACCGCTGGTGCACTGCTTGACCAACGATGTGGTGCAATCTTTTACTGCTAACGTACTGCTGGCGCTGAATGCGTCGCCTGCGATGGTGGTCGATCCTGAAGAAGCCGCGCAGTTTAGTGCAGTCGCCGATGCGCTGCTGATTAATGTCGGGACGCTGGATCGTACGCGTGCTGAAGCGATGCGAGCGGCGGTGAACAGCGCACATCAGGCGGGTACGCCGTGGGTGCTCGATCCGGTTGCTGTAGGCGGTTTAACCTTTCGTACTGAATTTTGCCGCGAATTGCTGGCATGGAAACCCGCGGCGATTCGCGGTAATGCGTCCGAAATCATGGCGCTTGCCGGGTTAGCTGCGCAGGGAAGAGGTGTGGATAGTGCTGATGATTCGTTGGCTGCGCTTCCTGCTGCGCGTGAACTGGCTCGGCAGGTGGGGACGATTGTCGCGGTGACCGGAGCGGTGGATTATGTCACAGACGGTGAGCGCGATATCGCGGTAACGGGTGGTGATAGCATGATGACGCGCGTGGTTGGTACGGGCTGTGCGCTGTCTGCGGTGGTCGCGGGATTTTCTTCTCTGGAAGGTGATCGCTTATCCCATGTTGCGGCGGCATGCTATGTCATGGCGTTAGCAGGGCAGCAGGCGGCTTCAGTGTCACAAGGCACAGGAAGTTTTATCCCTAATTTCCTCGATCGACTCTATACCCTGCGCGCGGAGGATCTGGCATGAAACGTATCAATGCGTTGACGATTGCAGGTACCGATCCGAGTGGTGGGGCGGGTATTCAGGCGGATTTAAAAGCGTTTTCTGCGCTGGGTGCTTACGGCACGTCGGTCATTACCGCGCTGGTGGCGCAAAATACGCGTGGCGTGCAGTCGGTCTACCGGATTGAGCCGGATTTCGTCGCGGCACAGTTGGATTCTGTACTGAGCGATGTGCGTATCGATAGCGCCAAGATTGGTATGCTGGCGCAGACCGATATTGTCGAAACTGTTGCCGAGCGCCTGCGTCATTACGCGGTTCCTTTCGTGGTACTGGATACCGTGATGTTGGCGAAGAGCGGCGATCCGCTACTCGCGCCGGAGGCGGTAGAGTCGATCCGTCGTGAGCTGCTGCCGCTGGTTTCCCTGATTACGCCCAACCTGCCGGAAGCCGCTGCGCTGTTGAATACGTCGCCTGCCGCCAACGAGCGGGACATGCGCGAACAGGGGGAAGCGCTGCTGGCGATGGGCTGTCAGGCAGTATTGATGAAAGGCGGTCACCTTAGTGAAGCGGAAAGCCCGGACTGGTTGTTCAGTCGGCAGGCTGAACCACAGCGTTTTAGCTCCCCACGTATTAATACACGTCATACGCACGGTACCGGCTGCACGCTGTCTGCCGCGTTGGCGGCGCTGCGACCACGTCACGATAGCTGGGGCGAGACGGTCAACGCGGCGAAGGCGTATTTACAGCTGGCGTTACAGCAGGCCGACACGCTGGAGGTTGGGCACGGAATCGGCCCCGTTCATCACTTCCATCACTGGTGGTAAATATTGCGTACCCTAAATAATTCGAGTGGCGTGAAGGCGGCAATCGCACGAATCCCCAGGAGCTTACTCAAGTAAGTGACTGGGGTGAGTAAGTGAAGCCAACGCACACGCAGCTTGAAGTATGACGGGTATAAGTAAATCGACTTGTATTTTGCGTGACATATTTGTCAGTAATTTCAAACTAAATTAAGCGTATTTCGGCGTGACAGTGCGAGTGTGTCCGGTTATTTTGCTCTGAAATCTTAGCGTTAATATGAAATGGGATGTGGGGATAACATATGGCAGGTTCTGCTCGCAGTGCGATGGCTGCCAAGGCGCTTCAGACGATACTCAATATCGGCCTGTTGGCGCTGGCAACCATTTTGGTGATTTTTTTAGTTAAGGAAACGTTTCATCTGGCGAAGGTGCTATTGATCTCCAGCGAGAAAGATTCCTCCTATCAACTGATAGAAGGCATCGTGATCTATTTCCTTTATTTTGAGTTTATTGCGCTGATCGTGAAGTATTTCCAGTCCGGCTATCACTTCCCGCTACGCTATTTTATCTACATCGGCATTACGGCCATCATTCGCCTGATTATTGTCGATCACAAAAGCCCGTCGGATACGCTGGTGTATTCCGCGGCGATCCTGCTGCTGGTGGTGACGCTGTATCTGGCAAACAGTAATCGCCTGAAGCGAGAATAATCAAAACGCGCCGCTATTCCAGCAGCGAGCACTGGGGCGGTAGCCGACAGTGAATCGCTGCGGGAAGCACCTCAATGCAGAAGCGTTTAGCGGTGAGCGGTTCGCCATCCAGATTAAATGTCATATCATCGGGGGCGGTGATCTCCAGCCAGGGCAGGGTTGCGGAAATCATGTTCTGGTTTTCGCTGCCGGTAAACCAGGCCTGAAGCATATTGGGCAGTAACTCCGTTGCAGACAGCACGCTCAGTTCCAGCAGCCCATCGTTGATCAGCGCCTCTGGGCAAAGCTGCTGTCCGCCACCGGCCTGACGGCCATTCCCTACTGCGATAACTAGCGTATCGCCCGCCCAGTGAAAATCCGGCCCGTGAATCTCACAGCGCTCGGCTTGCAGCATATCCATACGAAAAAGCGCGTGTAGTACGTAAGAAGCACTCCCCAGTGCCGCCTTCATCTTGGCGGGGGTCTCAGTGGTAATACGCGTGGCAAAGCCGCCCGTCGCCATATTGATGAAATAGTGTTTGTCGTTCACTTTAGCGATATCAATGGCGGTGGCGCGGCCTTTGATCGCCAGCGTCAACGCGTTGTGCATCTCCATCGGAATCTGACAGCTGGTGGCAAAATCATTAGCGGTACCCAGCGGCACAATCCCCAGATATGGGCGAACCGCTTCTGGCTGCACCGCTAACGCTGCGGCAACTTCATTGACGGTGCCGTCGCCACCCGCGGCGATTACGTTATCCGCGTTGAGCTGGATGGCCTCTTCTACATAGCGTTTGGCATCGCCGTATTCCCAGGTGACGCGGACATGCAGCGTAGAGCCGTCCTTGCGTAGCTCACCGATGGCTTCGCGAAGTTCTTCATTACCTGAACTTTTCCCATTCAAAATCAGCAGTGTGATTGGATTTTTTTCCATGTCGTCTTTCTCTGGCTGCGATGTTGTTAATACGAAACGTTGCAGTTAATCATAGTCATTAAATCGGCAGGTAGACATCAGAAGAATCGGTGAATATACCCGTCATACTTCAAGTTGCATGTGCGTTGGCAGCGCTACTCGGCACACTGGTGTGTGCCTCGCCCCGTTGGGGCCGCTGCAAGCAGCGTTTAAATCTACCTCTGGCAGATTTGTCAGTCACCCGAATCACTTACCTGAGTAAGCTCATCGGGATGAAATGAGAGACATCCAGTCTCTCACCGGAGGCCAGCCGTCGGCTGGTCAAATTCGTTCCCGACGAATTTGTCCCTCTCTTGCCGCGTTATTTGGCCTTATGGCCTCACCCCTTCGGGGTCAGCGCAAGCGCTGTTCAAAACGCTAACGTTTTGTCCTGAAACTCGAATTATTTAGGGTATGTTTGCGGTGGGAAATACGTGATCGAGAGAAAAAGAAAAGCCAGCTCAAGGGAGATTGAGCTGGCCAAGGAGGTGGTTCCTAGTAGTATCACTACGCTTATTTTTCGTTCTATGTTTTCTCAGCGACGCAATACTAACCACAAGACCAGCGAATTGATGTGATCTGTTTCTAATATTCGTTAAAAAACCCTGAGCTTTGTAACGATAACCTCAGACGGTTAAGCGTACTTACTCGTGGCCGGGAAAAGGCGATGGTGGGGGGGTACCGTAAGGAAGCGCTGTTTGATTAGGACATCGCCGGATGGCTGTGCATCCGGCGATATTACGGGATTATTCCGCGTTAGGGTTACGCGTAGTGGTGCCCGGCAGATTGCGCAGCAATAGCGCATAGTCGAGAGAGACATCGTCCGGCACCGGCAGATAAACAATATGGCCGTTACCCGGCGCAACCTCGGTCGGCTGCCCTTTGACATTCTGCATCGATTCGATGATGAATTGAATATTGCCGTTTGGCGTCATCATTTCCACGCTGTCGCCGCAGGAAAACTTGTTCTTCACCTCGACTTCAGCCAGACCATCGCGACGAACGCCGGTGAATTCACCGACAAACTGCTGACGATCGGAAACGGAATAGCCGTAGTCGTAGTTTTGGTAATCTTCATGCACGTGGCGACGCAGGAAGCCTTCGGTGTAGCCACGGTGTGCCAGACCTTCTAGCGTTTCCAGCAATGTCGAGTCGAACGGCTTACCTGCGACAGCATCGTCGATGGCGCGGCGATACACCTGTGCGGTACGGGCGCAATAATAGAATGACTTGGTGCGGCCTTCGATTTTCAGTGAATGGACCTGCATTTGCGTCAGGCGCTCAACGTGTTGGATCGCACGCAGATCGCGGGAATTCATGATGTAGGTGCCGTGCTCGTCTTCAAATGCGCTCATGTATTCGCCGGGGCGCAGATTTTCTTCCAGCATAAAGACTTTGTCGGTCGGTTCACCGATGCCTAGCGCCGGTTCAACGTTTTTCACCACGATAGGTTCGTGCTGATGGACGATGTTCCCGACCTCGTCTTCTTTACCTTCCTGAACCTTATATTCCCAGCGGCAGGCGTTGGTGCAGGTGCCTTGGTTTGGATCGCGTTTGTTGATGTAGCCGGACAGCAGGCAGCGGCCTGAGTAGGCCATGCACAGGGCACCGTGAACGAAAATCTCCAGTTCCATATCCGGGACGTTCTGGCGAATTTCCGCAATCTCTTCCAACGACAGTTCGCGTGACAGAATCACACGCGTCAGCCCCATCTGTTGCCAGAATTTCACCGTCGCCCAGTTGACCGCGTTGGCCTGAACGGAAAGGTGAATATCTATCTGTGGGAAGTTTTCACGCACCAGCATGATCAAACCCGGATCGGACATGATCAGCGCATCCGGCCCCATTTCGATGACGGGTTGCAGATCACGCAGGAAGGTTTTCAGCTTGGCATTGTGTGGCGCGATGTTAACGACCACGTAGAATTTCTTGCCCAGCTCATGCGCTTCGTTAATGGCTTGCGCCAGCGTCTGATGGTTGAATTCGTTATTGCGCACGCGCAGGCTGTAGCGAGGTTGACCGGCATAAATCGCGTCCGCGCCATAGGCAAAGGCGTAGCGCATATTTTTCAGCGTACCGGCCGGAGAAAGCAGTTCCGGTTTAAACATGGTATCTCTCGATTCTGATCACAAGTCAGGCTGCTCCACGGCGGGAGCAGTAAAGGCGGAGGATTCTAGCGCTAATAGGGGGAAATTGCAGTAGACGGCACACGAAACGTGGGCCTATTGTTTGACGTAAATCAATTTTTTGACCTAAATAAAGAATGGCCTGCCATAAACAGAGCAGGCCAGATTTCGCTGTATTAACGCGTGGCGGTACGGGATGTGCCGAGGGTTTCGCGGTTGTGCGGCTGGTATAAATCAACCTGTGGGCCAACCGGTACGATCTGTGTCGGATTCAGCCAGGCAATGCCGTAATAACCCGCTTTGATGTGGTCGATATTGACCGTCTCCGCAATACCCGGCCACTGATACAGTTCGCGCAGGTAATGTGATAAGTGTGGATAGTCGGCAATACGTTTCAGGTTACATTTGAACGCGCCGTGGTAAGCCACGTCAAAACGTATCAGCGTCACAAATAAACGCCAGTCGGCTTCGGTCAGCGTGTCGCCCAGTATGTAACGATGACTGCCCAAATGATCGTCTAGTTCGTCCAACGTGGTGAAAAGCGTGGTGACTGCATCGTTATAGTGTTCCTGCGTTTTGGCGAATCCCGTCTTATACACGCCGTTATTGACGTTGTGGTAGACGGTTTCGTTCCAGCGGTCGATCTCGCTGTGCAGTTCCGATGGGTAGAAATCGAGGTGATTGCCGGTCAGGTCGTTAAATTCGCTGTTCAGCATGCGGATGATATCCGCCGATTCGTTGTTCACGATACGGCCTTCCACCCGATCCCACAGCACAGGCACGGACACTTTTCCGGTATAGTCGGGTACGCTCACGGTATATAACTGGTGCAGATAGTGAATCTCGCCTGCATGCTCACCGGCATCCTGTGGCGTTGCAAATTCCCAGCCGTTATCTGCGATACGCGGATTGGCAATCGAGAGCGAAATAATGTTCTCCAGCCCTTTCAGCTTGCGAAATATCAGCGTGCGTGATGCCCACGGGCAGAGATAGGAAACAAAAAGCTGGTAACGACCGGCCTCTGGCACCAACTCGGTTTGTCGAAATTTAGTTTCTTCGCGATGGAATGCCCCGTTTTTGATCTCTTCAGCCGCAACATCGCCGTTAACCCATTTGCCATTCACTAAGCCTGACATATATTTTCCCCTGTCTATTGTTTTCAAATCACATTCTTTTGAAGAGCAACTGTTTTGCAGGTCAATTGCTTGCAAATCAATTGCTTTCAAAACCAATGGCGTTGAAAAATCAATCGTGTTGCAGATAACCTGTGCCACGCATGTGATGCGGGTGGATACCTGTCATTATTGTAGGCTTGAAATGGTAACAGCAGTGTGAAAAGAGAAAATGACAAAATTTTCATTAAGTCGGACAGTATTTTTGACTGGCATGAGAAAGCCGCAGTTAGCGATTTGCCGCCAGCAGGCCGTAGAGCGCAGAATCAGACACTTCGCCATCTACGATCCAACGCTGCTTTAACAACCCTTCCTGCGTGAACCCTAGTCGTTCCAGTGATTTGGCTGAAGCCACATTACGGGGATCGATTTCGGCTTCCAATCGGCTTAGCCCCGCCGTTTCAAAGGCAAAATCCCGCAGGGCAGAGAGCGCCTCCGCCATATAGCCTTTTCCTTGTGCGCTTGCTGCCAGACAGTAGCCGATCTCTGCGCGTTTAGAGTCAATCTCAAGGTTGAACAGCACGCAGGTGCCGATCAGCTCTCCACTCTCTTTGATTTCCAGACCGAGTTTCATGTACTGTCCGGCACATAGCGCGCTCCAGTATTCGTCAATCGCGTCATTGGCCTGTTCGATCTGTTGCCAGGGCGGATGATTCCAGAAGCGCATGACGACTGGATCGGACATAAAGACGAACAGCGCAGGGGCATCATCACGATAGAGCGGGCGTAGCAGCAGGCGAGGTGTCTGGATTTTGGTGGTTTCGGAAAATAGCGCAGTCATTATCGTGAAAGCCTCTTTTCGTGGGAAATGGGTTGTTGTGCAATGAAAGACGGTTACTTTGACAGATGGTTGGCTTGCAGCGCGGCAATATCACCCGCAGCGATGGTTTCCAGATGACGCGTGATTTTTTCTATCGGCCAGTTCCACCAGCACAGCGTTTCCAGTGTCTCGATGACGTCCGGTGCAAAACGCGGCTTCAGGATTTTTGCCGGATTGCCGCCGACGACCGTATACGCGGGTACGTCGGAAGTGACCACTGCGCGTGAAGCAATAATGGCACCATTTCCGATGTGGATGCCGGGCATGATCAGCGCGTCATAGCCAATCCAGACATCATTGCCGATCACGGTGTCGCCTTTGTAAGGTAGATCTTCTGACTTAGGCGTCACCTTCTCCCAGCCGTTGCCAAAAATCTGAAAGGGATAAGTCGACAGGCCGGAAAGCCGATGATTGGCGCCGTTCATGATAAATTTTGCGCCACGTGCGATGGCACAAAACTTACCGATGATTAATTTATCGCCGATAAACGGATAGTGATAGAGCACATTTTTTTCGAAATTTTCCGCGCCATCGGGATCGTCATAATAGGTGTAGTCGCCAATCTCAATATTCGGGGTGGTGACAATATTCTTGATAAAACACACTTGGGGGAAACCGGCCATCGGATAGCGGTTATCAGGATCGGGTCCGTTCAAATTAGGCTCCATAACATCATAAGACGGTTGGACTTATACCTCATTGCAGGGCGCGGCTTCCCAGCGATAGCCGATGCCATACACCGTGCGGATAAATGAGGTTTCTTCATCTAGCTGTTCCAGCTTACGGCGCAGGTTCTTGATGTGGCTGTCGATGGTGCGATCGGTCACGACGCGATAATCGTCGTAGAGTTTATCCAGCAGTGCCTCGCGTGAAAACACCTTGCCCGGCTCGGTGGAGAGCGTCTTTAGCAGACGAAACTCCGCTGGCGTCAGGTCAAGATTCTGCCCCAGATAGCTGGCCTGAAAGCCGCTTTTATCAATCAACAGCGCCGTCTCGCTTTTCTCTGCGGCTTTCACTCCGTCGTTCTGCCAGCCGCAGCGGCGCAGTAGTGTCCTGACGCGCACGACGACTTCGCGCGGGCTGAAGGGTTTACAAATATAATCGTCAGCACCAATTTCCAGCCCCAGCAAGCGATCGATCTCTTCGCTGCGGGCGGTAACCATGATAATCGGCACGTTGGAAAACTGGCGGATGGTGCGGCAGAGCGTCAGGCCGTCGCAGCCCGGCAGCATCAAATCCAGCAAAATGAGTGAAGGGGAATGTTGCCGTACCCATTCGACGACATCATTGCCGTTAGGCAGCCAGTGTGTGGCGTAGTCTGCGGCCTGAAGGTAATCCACCAGCAGTTGCCCCAATTTGGGCTCATCTTCGACGATCAGAATCGGTGGCGCCATAGCGGAATCGGATGCGGTTGTCATAGCTCTGCTTATCTTCGTTTTCGGAATAGGCTCTTAATCAGGTTCGTGCGACGGAAATTCGATGGTAATCATCACTCCCCCTAACGGCGAATGTTCAGCATACAGCCGTCCGCTATGCGCCTCAACGATATTATTGCAGATAGCCAGCCCCAGCCCAGAACCGCCGCTGGCGCGGTTGCGCGAACTTTCTGCACGGTAAAAACGCTCGAAAATCAGCGTAAGCTGCTCGTCGGTGACGCCGGGGGCGCTGTCCTGCCAGATAATGGCCCAGTGCTTATGCTGCTGAACAAGGGTAATCGCTAATTGACCTTGTTCATCGGTGTAACGCAGGCTGTTTTCCAGCAGATTGTTAAATAATTGACTTAGCCGATCTGGATCGCCAAAAACACCAGCCTGCGCGGGTAAATCGGTGGTGAGCATAATCTGCTTTTTCTGGAAGCGTTCATGAAACGCGGCGATAGCAATATGTAGAATTCGCACGACGTCCACAGACGTTTTGCGGTAGGCCAGTGCCCCACGATCGGACAGCGTGAGCTGATGCAGATCGTCTACCAGTTTGGTGAGCGTTGCGACCTCCGACTGAAGCGAATGCAGAGAATGTGCATCGGGTTTGCGCACGCCATCCTGCAAGGCTTCCAGCTCACCACGTAGCACTGCCAGCGGCGTGCGAAGCTCGTGGGAGACATCGGCCATAAACGCCCGGCGCGACTGTTCATTTTTTTCCAGCGTTTTGGCAAGCTGATTGAAATCCTGTGCCAGCCTGCCCAGCTCGTCGTGCGAGCTTGCCGTTACCCGCGTGCTGAAATCCCCCGACGCCAGGCTGTGCACGCCGCTGACCAGCCGTTTGACGGGGGCAAGCAGGCCGCGCGCAGTCAACCAGGTAGCGATAATGGCGAGCAGCATCGAGAGTGCGACAATCAGCCAACTGGTGCGCTGTTGCTGCTGATCGAAACTGATGTCGGCGTTGCGGGTCAGGCGTTCAACGGGCGAGGCGACAATCCAGCCGACCGTCTGATTCTGTACCTGAATGGGCTGCGAGGTGCCTTCATTGGGGATCGGGGCTGGCGATCCGAACAATTTGCGTTTGCTTGCATCTAGCACCCAGATACGTACCCGCCATCCTTGCATGCTGTTGTCGGTGTCGTTGTTCTGATCCATGGAGTGCAGCATTTTGAACACCAGACGTTCATTGTTACGCAGGAATGACCAATCGCCGTGTAGCTGATATTGCTCTGCCAGCGCATCGCGCAGCTGCGTAACCCGCTGTTCATTGCCGCGCTTAATGTAGTCGATAAAGCCGCGCTCGAAGCTGACGCGTACGCCCCAATGCATGGTCACCAGCACCAACATGCAGGTGGCGAAAATCGCGAGGAACAGCTTGGCGGTGATTCCGAATTTCATAACGACCTCACGATTTACGCGCTAGCGTTGACTGTTTTACGGTGTCAGGCGGAACACGATTAAAAATCAACGCAGGCAGAGCGATGATGACGACCATGCTGAGATAGGTGTAGAGAAACACCGTATGGGTTGCTCCACTTTCTGCCGCGATATGTGGTTGAGAAAATATGCCGAGCAGAATACCTGCGATGCTCACCCCCAGACTGGTGGAAAGCTGCATGGTCATCGACAGCAGACTATTGCCGCCGCTGGCAAGGGGATCCGGCAGATCTTTCAGCGTCAGCGTGTTCATCGTGGAGAAACGAATGGCGTTCACTGTACCGAGGAAGAACAGGACAATCGGGATCATCCAAATCCATTGCATCAGTGCGACCAGAGCAAATAGCGCCGTGATCAGTGCCAGCAACAGCGTGGAGACAATCAGCACACGGCGATAACCGAGTCTGTTGACGATCTGTACTACGATTCGCTTCATTCCCATGCTGCCAAGTACCATTGGCACCATCATGAGTCCAGCATGGAACGGGGAAAACCCCATTCCTAACTGCAAAAACAGCGGTGTCATAAACGGTAGCATACCGCTGCTGATACGTGCCAAAAGCCCACCGGTCAGGCCGATAGAAAAGGTATGGGTGTCGAACAGACGTAGATTGAACAGCGCCCGTTCGTTACGACGAGCGTGCAGCCAGTAGCTCAATAGCGCGATGAGCCCGATGGCAATCAGCGCGAAAATGGCAATCGGCGGAATACCAAGGCTACGATTACCGTCCAGTGCTAGCGTCAGAGTCGCCATGCCGACAGCCAGCCAAACGAAACCGCTGATATCAAAGCGCTGGGTTTGCATGGTGTAATTGGGCATCAGGAACCAGGTTGCCAGCGCGCCGATAATGCCAACGGGCAAGTTGATGAGGAAAATCCAGTGCCAGCTGGCGTACTCCACCAGAAAGCCGCCGAGCGCAGGTCCCAGTAATGGGCCGATCTGGCCGGGCAGCGTCACGAAGGTCATTGCTGCCATGTACTGATCGCGCGGGACGATTTTCATCACCGTCAGGCGTCCTACCGGCACCATCATCGCGCCGCCAATACCTTGAATCACGCGTGAAATCAGCAGTTCATCCAGTGTTTCCGAACGGGCGCACAGCAGCGACCCTAGCGTAAACAGCAGAATCGCGGCGAAAAAGATGTTCTTCACACCGATGCGATCGGCCAGCCAGCCGCTGGCGGGCAGCATCACCGCCACGGTCAACACATAGGAAACGATCACCGAATGCATATGCAGAGGGCTTTCATTCAGACTCGCGGCCATAGACGGCAGCGCGGTATTCACGATGGTGGTATCCAGCGTCTGCATAAAAAAGCCAAAGGCAACAATCCAGAGCTGCCAGCGGACGGAGGCGGAATTCATCATGTTTCAGATTCCCCCTGACTAAGTGATAAATGGACAGCTGGTGAATACATATGCCTACACCCGATTGTGTAACTTGTTATTTTGGCAAGGTTTCGTGTGCTGAGTATTTTCCTTGGCGTAAATTATGCTGAGGGAAAGGCAGACTCTCGGATAAGCGGCATGGATGCCGCGCAAGCCGATGCCGCGTCTGGAACGCGTCAGCGGCGGTCCGCAAAGAGGATTCTTTTCCCGAAGGCACCGCACAGCGGCATAATTTCCCGCCAAAAAAGCCAGGGTTCCAAGGGCGACGGCAATTGAGCCGCCCTTGGTCGGGCGCGTTCGGAACGCTACTAGAAAAACAGAGAACGTTAAGCGCACGAAACTTCCCCTAAAGTAGCATTTTACCAGTGCTCATGTTCAGCTATGACAGTGACAAATCCTTCCCCGGCGCTTTGCGCCGAATCGTCCTCAGCTTGTCGAAAAACAGATACACCACCGGTGTGGTGTACAGCGTGAGGATCTGGCTCATCAGCAGCCCGCCGACAATCGTGATACCGAGCGGTTGCCGTAGCTCTGCACCGTCGCCGCTGGTCAGCACCAACGGCAGTGCGCCAAACAGCGCGGCTAAGGTAGTCATCATAATCGGACGGAAACGTAGCAGGCAGGCTTGGAAAATAGCATCCTGTGCGCTTAGTTTACCGCTACGTTGCGCTACCAGCGCAAAATCCACCATCATGATCGCGTTCTTCTTCACGATCCCAATCAACAGCATAATGCCAATTAGTGCGACCAAGCTAAACGGCGCGCCGAACCACTCCAGCGCCAGCAGTGCACCCACGCCCGCCGAGGGCAGGGTAGACAGAATCGTCAACGGATGTACATAGCTCTCATACAGTATGCCCAGCACGATATACACGGTGATAATCGCCGCCAGAATCAGCAACAGTTGGGAAGACTGCGACTGCTGGAAAGCCTGTGCCGTGCCGGAGAACTGGCCGCGTACCGATGACGGCACGCCCAGCGACGTCATGGTTCTTTCTATCGCCGCCGTCGCGCTGGAGAGATCGGTGCCTTCTGGCAGGTTAAAAGAGATGGTTGAGGCCGCGGACAGCCCCTGATGGTTCACTGACAGCGGTGCGTTGATCGGCTTCCAACTGGCGAAATAAGAGAGCGGGATCGGTTTGTTTTCACTATTTATCACGAACATCTTGTCCAACGAACTGACATCCTGTGTATAGGTGTCATCGACTTCCATCACCACTTTGTATTGGTTTAACGGCTGGTAAATGGTCGAAATTTGACGTTGTCCGAAAGCGTTGTTGAGTAGCGCATTGGCGGCAGAGACGCTGATGCCGAGCTGCGCCATCGCATCACGATCGTAGGTTAACGCCATTTCCGCGCCTTTATCCTGTTGATCGGAGTTCACATCGGCCAGTTCAGGCAGTTTACTGAAAGCTGCACGGATCTTGGGTTCCCACGTGCGCAGCTCGCTCAAATCGTCAGACAGCAGCGTGTACTGATAGCCGGCGTTCGCTTCCCGTCCGCCGATTCGGATATCCTGCACCGGCATTAAAAACAGGTTGGCTCCGGGTTCTTTCGCCAGCTTGATGCGCAGGCGGCTAATTACCTGCTGGGCTGAAACATCGCGCTCGGAAAGCGGCTTCAGTGAGATAAACATCGAACCGCTGTTGGTGCGCGATCCGCCGGTAAAACCGTTAACGTTATCTACCGCAGGATCGCTGCTGACAATGGTCATGAAGTTCTGGAGTTTCACCGTCATGGCCTGAAAAGAAATACTCTGATCGGCCTGAATGAAGCCCATCAATCTGCCCGTATCCTGTTCCGGGAAGAAGGTCTTCGGAATGCTGATATACAGCCAGACGTTGAGCGCGATGGTTCCCAACAGGAGCAGCAAAACCCAGCGCGCATGGTTGAGCACCCACTTCAGCGAGCGTCCGTAACCTTGTTGCATGGCGAGCAAGACGCGATTAAAACCTCGCGTACGCGGCTGGCTGCGTTTAGGAACGGCACGCAGCAGTCGTGCACACAGCATCGGTGTCAACGTCAGTGAGACCAGCAGCGAAATCATGATCGCTACCGACAGCGTTACGGCGAATTCGCGGAATAGCCGCCCCGGCAAACCGTCCATCAGCAACAACGGGATGAACACCGCCACTAGCGACATACTCATAGATAAGACGGTGAATCCGACTTCTCTCACACCCTGAAGCGACGCCTGTAGCGGCTTCATGCCAGCCTCAATATGGCGGGAAATATTCTCCAGCACCACAATGGCGTCATCCACGACGAAGCCGGTGGCAATGGTGAGCGCCATCAGCGACAGGTTGTTCAGGCTGAAGCCACACAAATACATGGCGGCGAAGGTACCGATAAGCGATACGGGGACAGCCAGAGCCGGAATCGCCGTTGCTCGCCCCGAACGCAGGAACAGGAAGACGACCAGAATAACCAGCGCGACGGCGATAATCAGCGACTGCTCTACTTCCGCCAACGATGCACGAATAGTGGGAGAACGATCCTGTGCGACATCTAACTGAATTTCGGCAGGCAGGCTGGCACGCAGTTCCGGCATAGCGGCGCGGATGTTGTCTACGGTGGTAATAATGTTGGCATCCGGCGCGCGGCGAATCATGACCAGAATCGCGGGCTTCGAATTCGCCATCCCGGCGTTGCGGGAGTTTTGCACCGAATCTTCCACCGTCGCCACATCGCTCAGGCGGACAGCTGCGCCGTTGTTGTAGTGGATAATTAGCGGTGCGTAGGCATCGGCGGTTTTGAGCTCATCGTTGGTTTGTATCTGCCAGCTTTTCTGACTGTTTCCCACATTTCCCAGCGGCTGGCGCACGTTCGCCTGCGCGATGGTCTGCCGTACCTCATCGAGGGAAATGCCCTGATTAAACAGTGCCACCGGATTCAGCGCGACGCGCACGGCGGGGAGCGAACTCCCGCCGATGGAAACATCGCCGACGCCTTCCATCTGCGAAATCTTCTGCGATAGTTGGGTCGAGGCAAAGTCGTATAGCTGCCCCTGGCTGTAAGTGTCCGAGGTTAGCGTTAGGATCATGACGGGTGCGTCGGACGGGTTGACCTTGCGATAGGTGGGGCGACTCGACATACCGGATGGCAGCAGGTTCTGTGCCGCGTTGATTGCCGCCTGTACATCGCGCGCCGCCCCGTTGATATCCCTGTCGAGGTTAAACACCAGAATGACGCGCGTGCTGCCGAGCGAGCTGGTGGACGTCATTTCGCTGACGCCTGCGATCCTACCGAGCGCACGTTCCAGAGGTGTTGCGACGGCAGAAGCCATGGTTTCCGGCGAGGCACCAGCCAGCGAGGCGCTGACCGAGATCACAGGGAAATCCACCTGCGGCAGCGGAGACACCGGCAACAGGCGGAAGCCTAATATGCCACAGAGCGCTATGGCCAGCGTCAGCAACAGGGTCGCGACGGGGCGGTGGATGAACAGGGCGAAGAACTTCACTCGGTTTCTTCCTCCTGACGCGGCGCACGGCGGAAGCGCGTCGCTAAGCGGTCAAACAGCAGGTAAATCACCGGTGTGGTAAACAGCGTCAGAATCTGGCTCATGATCAGGCCACCGACCATACAAATACCTAGCGGCTGGCGCAGTTCTGCACCGACGCCGGTGCTTAGCATCAGCGGTAGCGCACTCAGCAATGCCGCCATAGTGGTCATCAAAATCGGCCGGAAACGCAGCAGACAAGCCTGATAAATGGCGTCATAGGGTTTCATGCCCTGTTCTCGCTCTGCCGCCAACGCGAAGTCGATCATCATGATGGCGTTCTTCTTCACGATCCCGATGAGCAAGATGATCCCGATAATGGCAATCACATCCAGCTCATTCCCTGCCATCATCAGAGCCAGTAGTGCGCCAACCCCCGCCGTTGGCAGCGTAGACAAGATCGTGATCGGATGAATAAAGCTTTCGTACAGCACGCCGAGCACAATGTACATGGCGACAATCGCCGCGACGATGAGCCACACGGTGCTGCTCAGCGCCGACTGGAACGCCAGCGTACTTCCTTGAAAACGGGTGGTGATATCCGCAGGCAGATTCATCTGCTGCTCAGCCTGAGTGATGGCATCAACCGCTTCGCCCAACGCATGGCCTTTCGTGACGTTGAAAGAGATCGTCGTCGACGGGAACTGGTCGATATGGTTGATCGCCAGTGGTCCTTGACGTTCTTCAATGGTGGCAATGCTGCTGAGTGGAATCGTACCGCCGTCGCTGCTGATGAGGCGCACGTCGTTTAGCGCGTCCAGCCCGGTGTTATTGGTCGTATCGTGTTCCAGCACCACGCGATACTGACTGGCCTGCGTATAAATGGTGGAAACCAACCGCTGACCGAAGGCGTTGTACAGCGCGCTGTCAACCTGCGACATCGTAATGCCCAGACGGCTGGCGCTGTCGCGATTGACGTTGACATAGGCGACCGCCGCGCCGTCTTGCCAGTCGCTGCTGACATCCTCTAGCTGCGGCAGCTTTTTCAACTCGGTCATCAGCTTCGGCACCCAGACGCTCAGTTCGTCCAGCGACATCGCCTGCAACGTAAACTGGTACTGCGTGCGGCTAATTTGGGTATCGATGGTGAGATCCTGCACGGGTTGCAGATACAGCTGAATGCCGGGAATCTGTGCGGTTTGCTGTTGCAGGCGACTGATGATCTCTGGAATGCGTTCGCTACGTTCATTGAGCGGTTTCAGGTTGATTTGCAGTCGCCCACTGTTCAGCGCCGCGTTGGTGCCGTCAACGCCGATGAATGAGGACACGCTCTCCACCGCCGGATCCTTCATGATGATGGACGCAACGCGCTGTTGGCGGTCGGCCATATTGCTGAACGAGACCGTCTGCGGTGCCTGCACGGTGCCCTGTATAATGCCGTTGTCCTGTATCGGGAAGAAGCCTTTCGGGATCCAGATATAGAGCAGGATGGTCAGCAGCAGCGTACCGAGCGCAACGCTCAGTGTCAGCCACGGATGATTCAGTACTTTACGCAGCCACGTGCCGTAGGCATCAATCAGACGCGTGAAGAAACGCTCGCTGGCGCGGGTAAAACGATTCTGTTTACGCAGCGACTGATGGCTTAGCATTCGCGCGCACATCATCGGGGTGAGCGTGAGCGACACGACGGCGGAAATCAGGATAGATACCGCTAGCGTGACGGCAAACTCGCGGAACAGGCGTCCGACGATATCGCCCATAAACAGCAGCGGGATCAAAACGGCAATGAGGGAGAACGTTAGGGAAATAATGGTGAAGCCAATTTCTCCCGCGCCTTTCAACGCCGCATTAAGCGGTTTTTCCCCTTTTTCGATATAGCGGGCGATGTTTTCAATCACCACGATGGCATCATCCACCACGAAACCGGTGGCGATGGTGAGTGCCATCAGCGTCAGGTTATTGATGGAAAAACCAAGAAAATACATGGCAGCAAAGGTGCCAACCAGCGACAGCGGTACGGCAATGCTTGGGATTAGCGTAGCGACGGCGTTACGCAAGAACAGGTAAATCACCATCACGACCAATGCAATCGCCAGCAGCAGCTCGAACTGGACGTCTTTCACCGAGGCGCGAATGCTGGTGGTGCGGTCAGTCAGCGTGGCGACCTCGACGGAGTTCGGCAGACTGGCTTTTAACGCAGGCAGCATCTTGTTAATGCTGTCCGTGGTTGTGATGACGTTGGCACCCGGCTGGCGCTGAACGTTGATAATGATCGCCTGTTGCCGATTTGCCCAAGCACCGAGATAAATATTCTCGGCGGCTTGCTCAATAGTGGCGACATCCTGAAGCCGCACTGGTGCGCCATTCTTCCACGCGACAATCAGCTTGCGATAATCATCAACGGATTTCATCTGATCGTTGGCGGAGAGCGTTACCGAACGCGTCGGACCATCCAGGCTACCCTTGGCGGAATTCACATTGGCCGCGGTAATTGCGGTGCGGATCGTTTCGCTGGTCAGGCCGTAAGCCGCCAGCGCTGGCGCGTTCAGCCTTACCCGCACGGCTGGACGTTGACCGCCGGCTAACGACACCAGCCCAACGCCAGCCACCTGCGAGATTTTCTGCGCGATGCGGTTGTCTACCATGTCCTGCACCTGCGTCATCGACATGGCGCTGGAGGTGACGGCCAGCGTCATAATCGGCGGATCCGCCGGATTCACTTTGCTGTAGGTCGGTGGGTAGGGCAGATCGTTCGGCAACAGATTGCTTGCTGCATTGATGGCTGCTTGCACATCCTGTTCGGCGACGTCCAGCGATAGCTCAAGCTGGAACTGAAGCGTGATGACGGATGCGCCGCCTGCGCTCTGCGTCGACATCTGTTTTAGTCCAGACATCTGGCCGAACTGCCGCTCTAGCGGCGCGGTAATCGCTGAGGTCACTACATCGGGGCTGGCACCGGGATACAGGGTAATAACCTGTATCGTCGGGTAATCGACTTCGGGCAGTGCGGAAACCGGCAGCGCCCGATAGCCGATAATACCAGCCAGCAGAATGGCGATCATCAGCAGCGTGGTCGCGACCGGTCGCAGAATAAACAGGCGAGACGGCCCGCCGCCGCTGGCTGGAACGTTATCCTGCATCAGGATTTCTCCCCAGCGATAGCGGGCGTTTTCTCCGTCAACGCTGAGGGAACGATTTCCACTTTCGCGCCTTCGGTCAGGCGGTCGATGCCGTCAGTCACGACCTGAACATCGGCGTCTAGCCCAGCGGTAACGACAACCAACTGACCGTATTGGATGCTCGTAGTTACCTGACGCTTACTGACTTCGTTCTTATCATTCAGAATCCAGACGAAGCGGCCTTCATTCCCCATTTGTACGGCGGCGGAAGGGGCGACGACGGCATTTTTCAGCGTATCGACCTTCATGCGGATGTTCACGAACTGGTTCGGGAACAGGGCATCATCCAGATTGTCAAAACGCGCCTTGAGCTTGATCGTGCCCGTGGTGGTGTCGATCTGGTTATCCATGCTTAACAGAATGCCCTGCGAGAGTTTCTTTTGATTGGCGCGATCCCAGGCTTCCACCACAGGCGGCTGGCCTGATTTTTGCGCATTCAGAATCGTGGAGATTTCCGCTTCCGGTACGGTAAAGACCACATCGATAGGGTACGTCTGCGTAATCACGACAATGCCATTAGTGTCGCCGCTGGTGATGTAATTCCCTACATCGACCTGTTTTAACCCTATCCGACCGCTAATAGGGGCGGTGATTTTGCTGTAATCCAACTGAAGCTGTGCGCTGGCTACGGCACCTTCATCGGCTTTTATCGAGCCTTCTGCCTGACGAACGGTGGCGGTCTGCGAATCTAGCTCCTGACGTGAGATCAGATTGGTTTTCACCAGTTGCTGATAGCGCGCTAAATCCTGTCGGGCGTTAGCCAGTATGGCCTGATCTTTTGCCAACTGGCCCTGTGCTTGTGTCAACTCAACCTGAAAAGGACGCGGGTCGATTTCCGCCAGCAAGTCGCCAGCCTTAACCTGTTGCCCTTCCTGAAAGTGTAGCGCCATCAATTCCCCGTTCACCCGGCTGCGCAGCGTCACGGTATTGGCCGCCGTCACGGTGCCTAAGCCGGAGAGATAATAAGGTACAGAAGCGGATTGCGTCAGTGCAGCCTGCACCGGAGCCAGCGTTCGCATGGCGGCGCGGCGTCCGCCGGTACTGGCACTATTTCCCGAATGTGACGTACGAGTGGCGTGTTGTTCACTCGTGCCGGAGGCGGCAGGCGTCGTCTGGGTAAAATGGCGCCAGATCAGCACGGCAATAGCGATAACGGCGGCAAGTATCAGCAGGCCTCGGATACGTTTGGCATTCATAGTGATGGATTACTCTCTCCAGGTTGCGCGGTAAGTATGATCTCTTTGTCATTCTTCACGCTGCGAGTGCATTGGCTATCATACCCAGCACGTTATTGGACCAGTGGCCGCATTTTACTAGTTTAAACAGTGGATGCCGGACAAAAATGAAGGAAATATGGAAGATGTGTCAGGGTTTGTAGGAAAAAAAATCCGGCAGTGTAAGACTGCCGGACTGAGATAAGAATTTTATAACACGATGAGGCGTTACAGCACCAGACCGGCGATAGCGGCGGAAAGGATGCTCACCAGTGTGGAACCGTAAACCAGTTTCAGGCCAAAACGGGAAACTACGTTGCCCTGTTGCTCGTTCAGACCTTTAATCGCACCAGCAATAATACCGATGGATGAGAAGTTGGCGAAGGACACCAGGAACACAGACAGAATGCCCACGCTGCGCGGAGACAGTTCGCCTGCCACTTTTTGCAGTTCCAGCATCGCGACAAATTCGTTAGAAACCAGTTTGGTTGCCATGATGCTACCAACCTGAAGGGCTTCATGAGACGGGATACCCATGATCCAGGCGAACGGGTAGAACACGTAGCCAAGGATTTCCTGGAAACTGACGCCAAAAATGGCGCTGAAAATGGCGTTGACTGCGGCAATCAGGGCAATGAAGCCGATAAGCATAGCGGCGACGATAACGGCGACTTTGAAGCCTGCCAGAATGTATTCGCCCAGCATTTCAAAGAAGCTCTGATTTTCATGCAGAGTACCCAACTGCAATTCCTGCTCTTCACCGACTTTGTAGGGGTTAATCAGCGACAGCACGATGAAGGTACTGAACATGTTCAGAATCAGCGCGGCAACGACGAATTTGGCATCCAGCATAGACATATACGCACCGACGATGGACATCGAGACGGTGGACATGGCAGTTGCAGACATGGTGTACATGCGTTTTTCGGACATCTTGCCCAGAATATCTTTGTAGGCAATGAAGTTTTCGGACTGGCCGAGAATCAGTGAACTGACCGCGTTAAAGGATTCCAGTTTGCCCATGCCGTTCACTTTGGACAGAACCGTACCAATGATGCGGATAATGAAGGGCAGCACTTTAATGTGTTGCAGAATACCGATTAGCGCGGAAATGAAGACGATAGGGCAGAGCACTTTGAAGAAGAAGGAAATCAGGTTCTTCTCACTATTCACCATGTCACCGAATACGAAGTCCGTCCCTTGGCCTGCAAATCCGAGTAATTTGTCGAAGACTGCGGCGAACCCTTTGACGACACCTAACCCAACGTTTGAGTACAGGAAGAAGTAAGCGAGCAGAATTTCGATGACGAGTAGCTGAATAATGAAACGAATACGAATGCTTTTACGATCGCGGCAGACAAGCAGCGCCAGCGCCGTAACAACAACTAGCGCCAGAATAAATTGCGCAATATGGGACAAGGACATGTGTGCTCCAAATATGAGGCAGGCCAAATTTTCCACGTCATTTTATGTAACGCGTGCACTAAAAATGAGAGGAAAGACACAAAAAAACAATTATACCTTGGGATTTTATCTAAACTAAATGCCACGTCTCGTTATTTGCGCCTTTCTGTTCATTCATTATTCTTATTCCACATATACCCGTCATATTTTAAGTTGCAGATTGGCGGGTATTCTTCGTGATGTTTTCTGCATGATTCAAAAGGAGAGTGATTATGTCAGTATCAAATACCACACGCGAGCTTGGACGTTCAGGAATTGTAGTTCCGCCATTCTCGTTCGGCGGTAATGTCTTTGGCTGGACGGTTGATGCGTCGACGTCGTTCAGTTTGCTGGACGCACTGGTGGCGCATCGGCTGAATTTCATTGATACCGCGGATGTTTATTCGCGCTGGGCACTCGGCAATCAAGGCGGTGAATCTGAAACGATCATCGGCAACTGGCTGAAAAAAAGCGGTCAGCGCGACAACGTCATTCTCGCCACCAAAGTCGGGATGGATTTGGGCGATGGCAAGAAAGGACTGTCTCCTCGCTATATTCGACAGGCGGTTGAGGCTTCATTACAGCGCTTACAAACTGACTACATCGATCTCTATCAGGCACATACTGACGACAAAGATACGCCACTGGAAGAAACGCTGGCCACGTTTGATGCGTTGATTAAAGAGGGGAAGGTTCGTGCGATTGGGGCGTCCAACTACAGTGCGGCACGTCTGGCGGAAGCGCTGAAGGTCAGTAAAGCCAATCATCTGGCGCGTTATGAAACGTTGCAACCGGAATACAATTTGTACGATCGTCAAGGGTATGAGGCTGCGCTGGAACCACTAGTGCGTGAGCAAGGGATCGGGGTCATTAGCTATTATTCGCTGGCCAGCGGATTTCTGTCAGGCAAGTATCGTCAGCCGAAGGATGCATCGAAAAGTGCACGTGGGCAGGGTGTGGTAGAAAAATACCTGAACGAACGCGGTCGCACTATTTTGGAAGCGCTGGATAGCGTGGCGAATGCGCATCAGACGACGCCATCGCAGGTCGCGCTGGCATGGCTAATTGCACGTCCAGGCATTACTGCTCCTATAGCCAGTGCGACATCGCTGGAGCAGGTCGCTGAGCTGGCAAGCGCGACGCGACTGGTGTTGCCAGTAGAAGATATTGAGCTACTGAACCGCGCGAGTCGTTACTAATAAATAGAACGTTTTTTGAATACGAGTCTTTTTATCGTACTTGTTAAATTAATTAACAGGACAGATCGCTATGAAGGACGATGTAACCTCAGAAAGTCGCATTTCCATTGATTCTCACGATCTTATCAGAACGCTAACCCGCATTGTCGGTAAGCCCCATATCTTAACCGATAAAAATAAAACAGAGCGTTATCGCAAAGGCTTTCGCTCGGGTAGCGGGGAGGCACTGGCGGTGGTTTTTCCCGCTTCGCTACTTGAGCAGTGGCGGGTATTTAAAGCCAGTATTGAAGCGGGTTGTATTGTGCTGATGCAGGCCGCTAATACGGGATTAACTGAGGGTTCTACCCCGAGCGGTAATGATTACGATCGGGAAATCGTGATCATCAATACCCTGCGCTTGGATAGCGTTCAACTGCTGGATGAGGGACGACAGGTTGTAGCGCTGCCGGGAAGTACTCTGTGGCATCTTGAGCGCGTATTGAAACCGCTTGGGCGTGAACCGCATTCTGTGATCGGCTCTTCGTGTATTGGCGCATCGGTGATTGGGGGAATTTGTAATAACTCCGGTGGTTCTTTGGTTCATCGTGGCCCAGCCTATACCGAAATGGCACTTTACGGCCGGGTTAACGAGCAAGGTCAGGTGGAACTGATCAACCATCTGGGGATCAATTTGGGTGATACGCCGGAAGCGATTCTGACCCGTTTGGAATCGCAACAGTATGACGCGAAGGACGTGATTTATGACGAGCGTCAGGCATCTGACCACGACTATATTGAACGTGTGCGGGATGTGGATGCAGACACGCCGTCGCGCTTTAACGCTGATGAGCGCCGCTTATTTGAGGCCGCTGGCTGTGCAGGAAAACTGTCGATTTTTGCCGTGCGTCTGGATACGTTTCCGGCGGAAAAATCCCAACAGGTTTTTTATATTGGGACTAATCAGCCGCAGGTATTGACGGAATTACGCCGTCATATGCTCGCAGATTTTAAAAATCTGCCGGTGGCGGGTGAGTATATGCACCGCGATATATTCGATATCGCCGAAACATACGGCAAAGATACGTTTATGATGATCGATAAACTGGGTACGGATAAATTGCCCTTATTTTTCAACCTGAAAGGGCAGATGGACGCGATCTTTAGCAAAGTGCCTTTCCTTCCGCCGCATCTTGTTGATCGTACCATGCAGTTTCTCGGCCGCTTGCTGCCTTCTCATCTACCGGCGCGGATGAAAACGTATCGTGACCGTTTCGAACACCATTTGATGGTGAAAATGGCGGGAGACGGCATTGATGAAGCACATCGTTGGCTGGAAGAATATTTTCATGATGCCGACGGCGAGTTTTTTGTCTGTACGCCGGAAGAAGGTGCGAAGGCCTTTCTGCATCGCTTCGCAGCAGCGGGAGCCGCGATCCGTTACCATGCAGTACACAGCCATGACGTGGAAAATATCTTGGCTCTGGACATCGCTCTGCGGCGTAACGACCGTGAATGGTTCGAGCATTTACCGGCGGATATTAGCGACATGCTGGTGCATCGGCTGTATTACGGCCACTTCATGTGCCATGTCTTCCATCAGGATTATATTGTGAAGAAAGGCGTGGATGTTCATGAACTGAAAGAGAGAATGCTGGCCTTACTCGATCAGCGTGGGGCGGAATATCCGGCAGAGCACAATGTTGGTCATCTCTATCAGGCCAAACCACAGCTGAAAGCGTTTTATCAGAACAGCGATCCTACCAATAGCCTGAACCCAGGAATAGGCAAAACCACTAAGCTGAAAAACTGGGGCTGTACCGGCTGTGAAGAACACCACACCAACCATTAAATAGCTGATGCCGCTAACGGGCGTGTTGTGTGTCCGTTAGCGGGATTGCTTAATGCGTTTAACCGTTTTTAGCCCGTCGGCTGCCCTGCGTGATAGGTCAGAATTCGTCACCGATCGGGATGAAAACGTGTCGTTAGTGCGCCTCTGCGCCGTCGTCTTCAAACCAGGCAGCCAGTTCGCGCCGCAGGTTATCTGACTGGGTGCCGAAAATAGCCTGCACTTGATGACCGACAATAATCACGCCGATAGCGCCCAGCTTTTGCAGACTGTCGCTGTTGACCAGACGCAGGCTGTGAACCTCGACCCGTAGTCGGGTAATGCAGGCATCCAGACTGACGATATTTTCTTTGCCGCCAAAGGCGCTCACCAACTGCTGCAAATTCTCTTTGTCTAGCGGTGAAGCGATTTCAATCTCGGTAATTTGCTTACCCAACATTGATGCGAACAATTTCCGAAAATTGTGAATCTTGCCCATCGTAGTCACCTCTTCGTTTGTTTATCAGCGTGCGTATGATAATGCCGCTCACCTAACATTACTGTTAGGCGACACACGGTGATGAGGTTTCGTCGAAACATCCATCACGGTGGCCGCCTAATATTGCGATGCTTAACTGACAAGCATGAGCTTTACTGTAGCGCGCGGCGGAGAATCCGACAGCCGTAGCCTGACAGGTCGATAGACCCTGAAAGCGTGCTGCCTGTGGTCATTTCCTCGTAGGCGGCAGGTAGCGTAATTTGCTGCGGCGTTGCCGTGTAGTTCTGAACGAAGATAAACTCACTTTCTCCGTCATCGCGACGGTGGGCGACAATGCCGTAAGGCAGATCGGTCGGCAGCGCACGCGGTAGATCCAGCGTCTTTATCAGCGTGGTGAAGAAATCACGTTGGAAGGCGAGATCGTTGCGCGACGCGATGTAATATGCTTGACCCTTGCCATAATCATTGACCGTAACGGCTGGACGTCCTGCATAGAAATCGCTGTCATAGGTCGCCAGTGCCCGCGCGCCTTCCAGATGAATCAGCTCGCACAGATGGGTGACCTGATACGGGCCAACCAGACGTTGCTCATTACCGTCCAGACCGCTGATGCTGTTGCTTTCATGATCGTACAGTCCGTCGATTTCTTCCGCCCAGATCCCCATGATAGGACGAAGTGGGCCAGGGAAACCGTTTTGGTGGCACAGATCGGTTTCGTTAACGACGCCCGACCAGTAGGTGGTGACGAAGCGGCCACCTTGTTTGACGAAGGCATCGACGCGTTCGGCAAAACCATCGCGCACCATGTAGAGCATCGGTGCAATCACGACCTGATAACTGCTGAGGTCGACATCGGCGTTGATGATGTCCACTGCCACGCCCTGTTCCCAGAACGTCCGATAATGATCGGTGACGGTTTTTTCATAGAACAGTCCTGCATTGCGCGGCCCTTGAGCATTATCCATCGCCCAGCGGCTTTCCCAGTCGAAAATGATAGCGACTTTCGCGTCGACTCGGCTGCCTGCAACAGGGGCGAGTTTATTGAGTATGTCACCCAACTCCTGTACTTCACGCCCAACGCGGGTGTTGATATGCCCGACATGATCGACGACGGCACCGTGGAATTTCTCGACGGAACCGCGGCTCTTACGCCACTGGAAATACTGCACAGAATCGGAACCGTGTGCGACCGCCTGAAGCGAAGACAGAATGTGCATGCCTGGCTTTTTCAGCTTGCTGATCGGCTGCCAGTTGGTCAGGCTCGGCGTTGATTCCATCAGGTAGAAGGGCTTGCCACCTTTCAGCGTGCGCATCAGATCGTGATACATCGCGGTATAGGCGCCCAGCGTGCAGTCATCTTCCGCGTTATGCCACAGCGGGTAGCTGTCCCAGGAGATAAAGTCGATCACCTTCGCCAACTGCCAGTAGTCGTAATCATAGAAGTATTCCATGAAGTTCGTCGTCGTTGGCAGAGATGGGTTTTCGGCTTTTAGTGGCGCAATTTCTGCGGCACAGAAATCACTAACCTGTGAGGTGTTAAAACGTTTCCAGTCTAGATTCAGGCCGTGAATAGAGACTTCACCAATCGGTGACGGTGGTTCCAACTGCGACCAGTCGGTATAAGTGTGGCTCCAGAAGGTGCTCCACCATGCTTTATTCAATGCATCTATCGTGCCGTAGCGTGCTTTCAGCCAGCTCTGGAAAGTGCTGCGGCAGGTATCACAGTGGCACTCGCCGCTGTATTCGTTGGAAATATGCCAGCCGATCACCGCAGGATGGTGCGAGTAGCGTTTTGCCAACTGGGTGTTCATTTGTTTTACTTTTTCGCGATAATTCGGCGAACTCAGGCAGTGGTTGTGGCGACCGCCGTGTAGCGCCTGTACGCGGTTGCTACCCACGCGCAGCACGTCCGGGTATTTTTGCGATAGCCAGGCTGGACGAGCACCGCTGGGTGTTGCCAGAAAAACGAAGATCCCATTGGCATACAGCGTGTTGAGGATGCTGTCCAGCCAGCCAAATTCGTAGCGACCTTCTTCCGGCTCAATCCCAGACCAACTGAAAATGCCCACGGACATGACGTTGCACTGGGTCTGCTTCATCATCTCAATGTCTTTTTCCAGCACCTCTGGGTTGTCTAGCCATTGGTCAGGATTATAGTCAGCACCGTGCAGCAGAACGGGCACTTTGCTGCTTAGTGGGGGGAATTTGAACATCGTTCTCTCCTAAACGGGTTGTCAACGTGTTGAATTCGGTTTGCGTATTCGAGATAGCGACAATGTGCTTTACACGGCGATGATGGGTAGATCGTAAAGACGCTGTGAATACATCCCTGTACGCTCGAGTTGCGCCATCCCTGGCGCAAACGCTTTACTCTTCTATCCCATTATCGCCGCTCTTGTTCAGTTAAACGGGTTGTCGACGTGTTGAATACGGTTTGCGGCTTACTTAAACACTTTGATGGAAGGCAGTACGTTGCCTTTGCAGTCGAACAGCGCCTGGTTTTCGCGTGCGTTGCCTTCCTTCCACTCATCGTTGTTATATTTCATGCCTGCTTTCGTAGCCCAGGTTGCGCCGGGGGTAGGCAGCCAGATTGGCTCCCAATAGAAGATGCCTTTGCCGCGCTGGTTGGGCACGTTGATGACGCTTTGCATCAGATCGTGCAGGTAATTGGCTTGACCCTGTACGGAAGCCGGGTAGCCGCCCGCATCCAGCTCTTTTTGCTGGAAGCTGTTTTCGGCGTTATCGCAGTTTTCGAGCGTATAAGCATAGGCGGCTTCAACCACGATGATGTCTTTATTGTAGCGCTTGGTGACGTCGTTCATGTTGTACTGCAACGTGCTGATAGGGCCATTCCAGTAGGTGTAAAACGAGGCTCCGATCACATCGAATGGGACATTGCGTTTGACTATTTCATCAAACCACCAGATGAAAGTGTCATTTTTGGTGCCTTCTGCCAGATGCAGCATGATTTTGACGTTATTCGCGCCTTGTACGTCCTTCACGCCCTGAATACCGGCTTTCAGTAACCCAGCGAGGCGATCGAACTCGCCGCCACCCTGACCCCAGCTTTTTCCTTCCGGCCACAGTATCCCGCCGTTCAGTTCGTTACCAATCTGCACCATATCCGGCATGACGCCTGCTTTCTGGAATTCGCTAATGGTGGCTTTGGTGTAGTCATGTACGGCAGTGGTGAGCTGTGCCACATTTAGGCCAGACCACGCTTTGGGTTTGTTTTGGTGGGCCGGATCGGTCCAGAAATCACTGTAGTGGAAATCCAGCAGCACTTTCATGCCGTTCGCTTTGGCACGTTTAGCCAGCGCCAGTGTGGTGGCTAAATCGTTATTACCGCCGCCATAGCCGTTGCCTGCTGCATCTTTCGGATCGTTCCAGATGCGCAAACGGATGTAGTTAATCCCGTTTTCTTTCAGAATCAGCATGGCGTCTTTCTGTTTGCCATGCTCGTCATAAAATTTTCCGCCGTGCTTTTCTACTTCATTCAGCATGGAGATATCCGCGCCTTTAATGAAGTCGGCAGGGACGTTCGTCAACTTATTGATCGTCACATTCTCTGCGGCATACAGGGTTTGCGGCAGGGAGACGGTCAACAGGCCAGTTGCCAACATGGCGGCCATCAGTACGCGTTTTTTCATTTTCATTTTACGTTCCTGGAATAGGTACAGATGTTGAGTAATTACCCTTTGGTTCCGCCTGACGTCAGGCCGGAGACAAAGTACTTTTGCAATGAAAGATAAAGAATGGCGACCGGCACCGCGATCAGCACGGCTCCGGCGGCGTAGGTGGTGTAGCTAGCGCCCATTTTCTGTGCGACCAGATTGTAAAGCCCGATGGGTAGCGTGTACTGATCCGGCGTACGCAGTATGGTGCTGGAGAGAATGAAATCACCTAGCGGGCCGGTAAACGAGAACAGGGCAATCACCGCGATGATTGGTTTAGACAGCGGCATAATGATCTCGATAAAGATGCGGAAGTTGCCTGCACCGTCCATACGTGCAGACTCATCCAGATCTTTCGGAATGGCATCCAGATAGCCTTTCATCAGATAGGTGTTCATCGGGATCATGCCGCCGACGTAAACCAGCACCAGCGCAATATGGCTGTTCACCAGCCCCAGCATTTGCGCCAGTACGAAGATGGCGATTAGCGCGGAGAATTGCGGGATCATCTGCAACAGTAGAAACAGCATCAGCCCGTTCTGGCGACCGCGAAAGCGGAAGCGAGAGAATGAATACGCGGTGAAACTGACGCTGACTAGCGTCAAAATCATGGTCAGGAAACTGATTTTCATCGAATTCCAGTACCAGGCAGCATAGTCAATCTGGCCGTTAAACAGCTCCTCATAGTGAATAAAGGAGAAGTTATCCGGAATGATCGACGTGTTGAGCAGGCTGCTGCCCGGATTAAGCGACGCGCCTACCGTCCAGATCAGCGGGTAAATAATGATGACGGCCACAATCGTCAGCAGCAGGTAGGTCAGGCCGAGTTTGATAAAATTCTGGCGTTTTACGCTGTGTTTTTTCATCTGCGCGCTTTCCTATGCCATGTTGTCTTGTTTGAAGGAATTGGTGGCGCGGAACTGCCACAGCGCGATTCCCACGACAAAGATCGACAGCAGAATCGTGATGCTGGCTGCGATCGCATATTGGGACGAAGACATCGTCAGCTTATAAATCCAGGACACCAGAATATCCGTTCCGCCCGCGTTGGAGCCGATCACCGCCGGGCCACCGTTGTTGAACAGATAAATGATGTTGAAATTATTAAAGTTGAACGTGTACTGCGTGATGATGATGGGGGCAATGGAGTAGAGCACCAGCGGCAGCGTGATGGTGGTCAGCTTGTACCAACTGCTGGCACCGTCAATGGTCGCTGCTTCGTACAAATCGTCAGGAATAGCCTGCAATACGCCGGTGGTCATGGCGAACACAAACGGGAAACCTAACCAGGTTTGCATTAGGATCAGCGCGGTTTTTGTCCAGAACGGATCGGTCATCCACGCTTTGGGTTCAATCCCCAGAGCGGCCAGAATACCGTTATTAATCACGCCAAACGTTTCGTTAAACATGCCTGCGAATACCAGAATAGTAACGAAGCCCGGCACTGCCCACGGCAGGATCAGGATGGTACGGATCAGCGGTTTGAAACGCAGTCCTTTCTGGTTCACCAAAATCGCCAGTAGGATACCCACGGCGCACTGGAGTGTGGTCGCAATCAGCGTCCAAATTACCGTCCATTGCAGCACGTCAAAGAACGTGGAACGCCAGAGATCGAGTCGGAATATGTTGATGAAATTTGTCATCCCCACCCAGTCGACCAGCTTGGCAGGCGGTGTGTGGTAGAGGTTGTAGTTGGTAAAGGCAATCGAGAAGCCGAAAATAATCGGGAAAACCACGACAAACACCAGCAGGATAAAGCCGGGCGTGATCATCAGATAAGGGAAACCTTCGCTCAACAGCATTTGATATTGCTTCTTCACGCTGTTCAACGGCAGGCCTTTATCACGTCTGGTGCCGCAGACGTAGGCATCGCGCAGGCTGTAATAGTAGACGCCGACACCAAAGGCGGCGACGATCACACTGATAATGCCTTTTGCCAGCAGAAAAATAGAGTGATCGCGCGGCAGTTCGGTGCCTAGCGTGATAAGCCCCCAGGCACCGTTCCGCAGGAAATCATGGAATATGCCGATGAAGCAGATCATGACGATAAAGAAAAGCGCACCTTTGACGAACTGGCGATTATAAATCTGTCCGAGTCCGGGGACGAGCGCCAGCAATACAGCCGTTCTGGCGTGGCGATGTCCTCTTTCTTGTGGCACAAGGCCGCTGGCGTTGATGGTCACATCTACCTCCATTTTCTTAAAAACATGGTATCCCCACATCCCGAAACCGAGTGGGGATAAACAAGGGGATCCCATGTTGACCCACGGTGGTGCAGTGGTTTACTGGTTACTGTGGTTAGCTTCGATCTGCATTTTTATTACCTTCACGGCAGATTCCAACGCCGCTTTAGTGTCCTGCTTGCCCGTCACGCTCAGTTGCAGCGCGCTGTTGGCTGGCGTCCAGACTTCCTGCATTTCCGGTACGCTCGGCATCGGGACGGCATAACCAGATTGGATCGCGACAGCACGGGATTTTTCGTCATTCTTAATCAGCGGATCGTCAACCAGTGCGGCGATCGGCGGGATTTCACCGGTCAACTGGAAGCGAACTTTGGCGTATTCCGGCTGATTGATGAACTCAATGAATTTCTGTGCCAACTCTTTGTTTTTTGAGTAGGTAGAGATGCTGTAGCCTTTCACGCCCAGCAGTGAACGCGGGTGTTCGCCGTTTGGCAGCAGCGGCAGAGGGGCCACGCCATAGTTTACGCCTGCGTTTTTATACGGTTGGAATGCCCACGGGCCGGTAATCACGGCAGCGGCTTTTTTCTCGGTAAACAGGGAGTCGATGGCGTTAGCGCCGGTTTCACCAACGATGCCGGGCGGGAACAGGCCATCTGCGTAGAATTTCTTGATGTAGTTGACGGCGTCGATGGTGGCTTGTTTATCCAGGCCGATATCTTTTACATTCGGTGAACCGTTGCTGTTCTGGCCGAAAATGTAGCCGCCCATTCCGGCGATGACGCCATAGGCGTAATAAATCTCGTCAAATTTCGCCAGCAGACCATAGCGACCTTCGGCACGCTGCTGTTTGGAGAAGGCGAACAGGTCGTCGAATTTTTCCGGCGGCTGTGGCATCAGGTCTTTGTTGTACACCAGTACGGTGGTTTCAACCGCTTTCGGCACGCCGTACAGCTTACCGTTATAGGTTTGCGCTTCCAGTGCGGGTTTGGTGAAACTCGACAGGAATGTCTGATCCAGCTTCAGTTCGCTAATCAATCCCTGAACCACGGCGGTGCCAACCTGATCGTGTGGCATCACTATCACATCTGGACCGATACCCGCTGGGCCATCCAGACGGAGTTTCTCAATCTGCTGAGCGTAAGGCGTTTCCAGCACTTTGATTTTGACATTATTCTGTTTTTCAAAGGCTTTGATCGCATCGGCGATGCCGTCGGATTTCTTGATATCTTCCCATACCAGAAGTTCTTTGTCGGCTGCCAGCGCTGATTTGCTGAGCACGCCGGTGATACCCAGTGAAATCATAATGACGGTGGTCAGTGTTTTCATTTTCATCATTAGTCCTCAAAGCCCTGGTGGGCCAATCATGGTAGGAAATCGTTGCGCACTTCCCGTTCTCGCCATTTTTGTCGTCCTTGTGCGATGTTGGTGTAACGTTACATCGCACGGCAGTACACAGCAGGAAATGAGACATCTAACAGTACGCATTGTGTGGTGATCGTCGCTGTGTGGCGCGTGATGCTTTATTGCGCGTTTCTCACAAGTTAGGGTAACGGTTACACCAATGGCGATTACATTAAGCAGAGTGCGCCACGTCTGCCAGTGAAACATGTAAAGGCTGTGATCTTATGCACAAAAGTAACCCCCTGTTTGTGCAAACGGTTACACCATGCTGTTATATTGCGATTATGACCAGCGTGCAGGTAAGCCTGGCCGGATGCTGATACGTCTGGAAGGGCTGCCGAGCCATTTTGAGTAGACGACCACTGGGCCGTTGTGACTCAGCGCTTATATCCCGAAAAGCAAAATTATCAAGAGGTTACCGTTATGGCGTCGATCCAGTTGGATAAAGTGAGTAAGCATTTTGGCAAAACGATTACGCTTCACGATGTGAATCTGACGATTGCAGATGGAGAGTTCGCCGTTTTTGTTGGGCCGTCTGGCTGTGGTAAGTCGACGTTGCTGAGAATGATTGCCGGACTGGAGGATGTTACGGGCGGTGAAATCATGATTGATGATGCAGTAGTGAATGATGTCGCCCCCGCGCATCGTGGCGTAGCCATGGTGTTTCAATCCTATGCGCTATACCCACACATGACTGTCGCCGAGAATATGGGCTACGGCCTGCGCGTTAATGGCGTTCCGAAAGACCAGATTAAGCACCAGATCGAAATGGTGGCGAAGACGCTGCAATTGTCTCATTTGCTGGAGCGCAAGCCGAAAGAGCTGTCCGGCGGCCAGCGCCAGCGCGTGGCGATAGGGCGCGCGATTGTGCGTAACCCGAAGGTATTCCTGTTTGATGAACCGCTGTCGAACCTTGATGCAGAGCTGCGCGTGGATATGCGATTGCACATTGCCAAGCTGCATCAGGAATTGAAAACGACGATGGTTTACGTAACGCACGATCAGGTCGAAGCCATGACGCTGGCCGACAAAATTGTGGTGATGAATTACGGTAAAGTCGAGCAGGTTGGGTCGCCAATGGAGCTTTATTATCATCCAGTTAACCAGTTTGTCGCGGGGTTCATTGGCTCGCCAAAAATGAACTTCCTGCCTGCACAGGTTATTGATTGGACGCCGGATAGCCTGACGGTCAATGTCGCCGATCAGCTACAGCTTGAACTGCCGGTTCGTACCAGTGAACTGAGTATTGGCAGTACGATAACGCTGGGGCTACGGCCGGAACACGTTTCACCGGAAGGTGAGGGGATTCGCCTGTCATTCGGTTGTGAAGTCGTCGAGCGTTTAGGCAACAGCACCTACCTATTCGGCCAATGCTGTGGCATTGATAACTTCAAACTTCTGCTGGCTGGCGACAGCGCTTTCAAGCCCTATGAGCACATTGAGGTGTTCTTCTCCCCCACTAACTGTCTGGTGTTCAACGGCGATGGCTTGAGAATTAGTGCGTAATTAGGCGACTGAATCGCTGAATCTAAATAGCAAAAATCCCCTACCAAACATAAACAGCGCCCTTAGCGGGCGCTGGCTTTGCTGCCGCTGTCTACGGCCTATTGTCGAAACTGTTCTTCTTTATGCTGATGCGGTGTAAGCGTTTCGTGCGTGTTAGGCATCTTATTTCTCTGCGACATCGTCACACGCCCGACAAGGCGCGCTTGTATCTTTCTCATGTAGTGATTAGCTATCACTACATGAAACAGAGTGAGCTTCCAAGGGGCGCCAAGGCTATAACCTTGCGATTGAGTTTAAGCCCTCTGTTTCACCTTTCACGCCAGCATTAACATTGAACGGTTACCTAGAGCACTGACTCTGGATGTACAAGCGGAACGGGCGTGACGGCTTCAGTGAAAGGGGGGACATTATGTATTACGTCGGCATTGATATCAGTAAACGTTTTATCGATGTGTGCTTATTGGTTGATGGCATTAAAGGTAAACGGAAGACGAAAGTGTTACCCAATGGCCCCAACTCAGCACAGGCTTTGGCTCAATGGTTAACCCTGCAAAAATGTGAACCGAGCCAAGCTCATATCATCATGGAAGCGACGGGCATTTATCACGAACACCTCGCTTATGGCCTTCATCTGGCTAACATTCTTGTGTCAGTGGCAAATCCCCATCGAGTGCGTGAATTTGCCAAAGGAATGGGGATATTGACGAAAACGGATAAAGTGGATGCCTATGTTCTGGCGTGCTATGGCTACCTGAAACAACCAGAAAATTGGGTTCCGCCTTCGCAAGAAATAAGAAAACTCAGGGCATTATTGCAGCACAGGGATAGCGTGCTTGATGATAAACAACGCGTAGAAAATCGGCTGAGCACGTTGAAATCCACAGTGGCCCCGGAAGAAGTCCTGACCTCGCTGGAGTCGATTGAACGAAATTTAAAGGATGAGCTGGCAAGGATTGAACGCCTGATAGCGGAGCATATAGATAAGCATCCCAGGCTAAAAAACGACCTGAAACTTCTGCAATCGATTGATGGAGTTGGAGAGCAAATCGGGTGGAATATGTTAGCCATCATCCGGGGTAATCACTTCAGGAGTGCGGAACAGGTGGCGGCGTATCTGGGGGTTATCCCTGTAGAGAGACGTTCAGGCACCTCGGTGTGTGGCAGAGCCAGATTGTCTAAAATAGGGCCGCCGGGCATCCGGGCAAAGCTGTATATGGGAGCCATAGCGGCTATCAGTTGGAACAGTCATGTGAGAGCGCTCTATGAAAGATTGCGGCTAAAAGGAAAAGCGAAGATGGTGGCGATAGGGGCGGCGATGAGGAAACTGGTGCATCTGTGTTATGGCGTGCTGCATACGCAGCAGCCCTATGACAAAAATTATGGGATGACGACTCATAAAAATGCTTGACCGGCAACACGGTTACTCAATCGCCGCAGCGCCTTGACCACTGGCTTTTCGGCGTGATTCGCGCCGCTGCGCGGTGCCTTCGGTGTTCATGCTCGCTATTCGGACCGTCTGCGACGCGCTCCCGACGCGGCGCAGACTTTCGCGGCGTCCATGCCGCTCATCCGGCGATCATGTACACCTCAGCGCGATTTTTTACGCCGATGTAAGAAAAACAATGAGTGCGTAGATATCAGAAACGGAAAAAGGCCTTCCGCAGAAAGCCTTTTGGGAAATACCCGACGGGAATGATGAGCCCGTCGAGTTGAGGGTTAGGACTGTATTACCACCAGGCTTCCGCTTGAATACCGAAGTTCACTGCGTTGCTGCGATCGTCGTTGAAGCGGTTTTTATTTTCATTCCCACCGTCGAGGTAAGAAACGAAGAAGCGCAATTCCGGACGAGTCAGCATAGGAATATCGGCGCTGAAAGCGTGTGCCAGCGTGTATTTCTGGCCGCTGTATTTGGTTTCTGTTCCGGCTTTCCAGCTGTCTTTTTTCTGGTATGCGCCCGCTTCCAGATAGGTTTTTTGGTTCTTGGTCCAGGCATATTGGCCGCGACCTACCGCAGACAATAATTCGGTGCTGTCGCGCCAGCGGCTGATTTCATCCGCTTTACCGTAGGTCAGGACATGGCTAAGGGAAATACTATCGGTGATCGGCAGGTCACCTGCCTGAATGACACGATAGCCTTTGGCGCTGTCGTTTATGCTCCAGACGTCATACCAGCCGCCGCCCTGATCGACCATATTGTGTGCCAGCCCTTTGTCGGCATATTGCAGCACCAGTTTCTGGTTGGATTTGAGGCCGGAGAAATAGTGGCTGAGCTCGCCGGTGATCATCATAGAGTTCTTAGGATCGAATTTTTGCCCTTCCGCGAGGAAGATATTTTTCTGCGTATCCGCTTCATTTGGCATCGCGTAGGAAATACCGAACTCCGTCCACGCACCATCCCACGGCTTCCAGCCCGCATAGCGTGCGTCCAGATAGTTGATATTCAGATCGTCGTAGGTGTCTGTTCTGCTTTGACATTCCTGACTGTTCAGGCTGTTGCCACAGTCGATGTTCATGTTTTCGGCATCGGCACGGATCCAGGCAAAAGAGAACGCCCCTTCGCCGGCTTTAATGTTTTCGATCCCGGCACCCGCACCGGAAATATTCCAGTATTTGGTATCGATGATGTGTAAATCATGGCGCTGATAGTACCGCTTACCCGCCCACACCGTGGCATCCGGCAGGCCGGGTACAAAGCCTTTCGCCTGAAGATTTAACTGGCGTAACCCAAACTCGGCATCGTCATCTTTTGTGGTTTCATTATCGTTCGAGCCGTTAGAGAACATGGAAATCATGCTATCGAAGTAAAACGTTTTCCCATTTTCGTTATACAGTTGCTGTCCTAACTGGATTTCGCCGTAGGTGTCATCCTCGTTACCTAATCTTCCCACATAGTTCTTATCGGCTGTCTGTTGTTTTCCGTGGTTTGAAACACCCACGCCAGAACGGAAGTATCCTGAAAAATCGACAGAATAAGAAGGGGTTGCCAGCATTGCCAAGCTCAGGGCAATGGATGTCGTCAGCAGTTTTCTTTTCATAATATACCTTTCGCTTATTCGGGTAAGAATGTGGATGTTCCAAATAACATGACGTGAACGGAGGTAAAACGTTTCCACTCATGGCGAAGGATTATGGGGGAATAAAATGGTGCGTGACATGATTGTTCTCACAAAACACAAAAGAGTTACACCAAAATTTACACTGATTTAACGGTGCCACAGGCCGTTCTTGGGTTATTTATTAGCATTAACCTGATGTTATTCGCTATGTAATGGTGTGTAACTGGTTACACGTTTTGCTTGTGTGCCTCAAATGCAGCATAAAATTTTTTTATACCAGAATCGGGAACGTTGCATAAAAGGTGTAATGCGATGTTGAGTCGGAAACATTTCTGGAATAGAGGGAAAGCGTGCTTGCTGAAGGAAGAGAAAAACAAGATGTATGAATTCAGGTGCGCAATAGCGTCGCTGCCTGTTCTGACGCGGAATACCGCATCAGGCAGACAGCTTTGATGAAATACCGTTATTTCTTGCGGGTAGGAGGGCTTACCGAATGGCGGCGTACCAGCGTCGGGCTAAACATATTCGTGGTTTCGCTGAGCTGTTTACCGTGGGACAACGCGATAGCTAATTCCGCTGCCTGAATGGCCATGGCGGAAACCGGATAGTGCACGGTGGTCAGGCGAGGGCGGAGGTAGCGGGCGATCAGTACGTCATCAAACCCTATCACCGACATATCCTGCGGGACGTTGATGCTGTTATCACTCAGGACGGAAAGCGCACCCGCCGCCATCGAATCGTTGTAGCACACCACCGCCGTCATATTGCCGCCCCGACTCAGGAGCTCCATCATGGCAGCTTCGCCGCCTAGTTCGTCTGGTGACGCGCGTGCAATGAGGCGTTCATCTCGTGCGATGCCGTGCTCTTGCAGTGCATCCATATAGCCTTGCAGGCGGTCGGCGGAGTCGGAAATTTGGTGATTAGAACAGAGAAAACCGATCTTCTGATGGCCTTCCTGAATTAAATGACGTGTTGCCAGCCAGGAGCCATAGCGGTCATCAAGTGCTACGCAGCGGTTTTCATAACCGGGCAAGGTGCGGTTGATGAGCACCATATCCGGAATATGACTCATCAGCGCGGCCAATTCCTCATCGGAAAGCATTTTGGCGTGCACGATCAGCCCCGCACAGCGGTGGCGAATCAACTGCTCAATGGCTTTCTTTTCCTGTTCGGCATTGTGGTAGCCGTTACCGATCAGCAGAAAGTTGCCGGTTGCCTGTGCAATTTGTTCGACAGATTTGACCATCGTCCCGAAAAAGGGATCGGATACATCTGCAACGACCAGCCCCATTGTCTCTGCACTTTGGTGTGCGAGCGCTCTGGCATTGGCGTTCGGATGATACTGTAGCTCCGCCATGGCCTTGTTTACGGCTTCTCTTGAGGCGGTACTGGCTTTGGGCGAGTTATTGATTACGCGCGAAACCGTAGCGACTGATACACCTGATAGACGAGCAACATCCTTTATTGTGGCCATTGGCATTCCTGAGCGGTCAAATGCGTGGTGAGGCGGACCGCAGCCTAACGCGCAAGTTAAAAGAAAAAATCGATTACTTATATTTATAAATGTACAGGTTTTTTGCGGATGTTACCTATCCGACCACCTTTCCTTTTTGATCCAGACCGTACTTATGTGATCGCTATCAACAATCATCGTCCATTTCTCTCTTCCAAAATACCATTTTGAGGTTTAAATTTAGGGTAACCGATTACACTTGAGTGATAGCTAAAAGATAGCGGCCTATCTGTATTCAGCATGATTACAGCTATTTTATCCATGATATATAGTGAAACTGATTACATTTATGGGCTTTTCTGGCTAGGTTTACAGGTGTGTTCATCGTCTCTTCTATCCTGCCGCGGGTTGCTAGCGCCATACAATTGGCTGCGGATGGCTACCACCGCTGTACCGAATTCGTGTTTTGTATTGAGGAATAGCTTATGCAGTTTGAGCCAACTGAACATCCGCATCGCCGTTTTAATCCGCTGAAAGGCGAATGGATTCTGGTTTCTCCGCACCGGGCAAAGCGCCCTTGGCAAGGTCAGCAGGATGAACCCGATCGCGCCACGCCGCCGCCTTACGATCCGACCTGTTATCTCTGCGCGGGCAATAAACGTATTACTGGCGACATCAACCCGCACTATCAGGGTACTTTTGTTTTTACCAATGATTTTTCGGCACTGATGGAAGACACGCCGGATGCACCGTTGGGTGATGATGAACTGTTCCGCGTGCAGCAAGCCCGTGGTGTCAGTCGTGTGATCTGTTTTTCTCCCGATCACAGTAAAAGCCTGCCACAGCTTTCGCTGCCGGCACTGAAAACAGTGATCGATACGTGGAGCGATCAAACCGAGGAGCTAGGCAAGCGCTACCCGTGGGTTCAAGTATTTGAGAATAAAGGGACAATGATGGGGTGTTCTAACCCCCATCCACATGGGCAAGTTTGGGCCAATGATTTTCTGCCGAACGAGGTACAGCGTGAGGATGAACAGCAGCGGGACTATTTTTCCCGCCATGGTTCATCGTTACTGCTTGACTATGTGCAGCGGGAGCAGGCTGACGGTTCGCGCATCGTCGTGGAAACCGAGCACTGGCTAGCGGTGGTTCCTTACTGGGCCTCGTGGCCGTTTGAAACGCTGGTACTGCCAAAATTCGTGGTGCAGCGATTACCACAGCTGAATGACGTTCAGCGTGACGATCTGGCTCTGATTCTGAAAAAGCTGACCAGCCGTTACGACAACCTATTCCAGTGTTCATTCCCTTATTCGATGGGATGGCATGGTGCACCGTTTAAGGACGGGGACATCGCGCACTGGCAGCTGCATGCCCATTTTTATCCCCCGCTATTACGTTCCGCCAGCGTGCGCAAATTTATGGTTGGCTATGAAATGCTGGCCGAAGCACAGCGCGATCTGACGGCTGAGCAGGCTGCTGAACGCTTACGCAGCGTGAGTGATATCCATTTCCGTGAGCAAATTTGAGGTCATTTTATGAGCCGTATTGATTCTCTACGTCAGTTAACCGAGTCTGTTTTTGTCCAATTATTTGGCTATACGCCGCACGCTGCGATTCAGGCACCCGGCAGGGTCAACTTGATTGGTGAGCACACTGATTATAACGATGGTTTTGTCTTGCCGTGTGCTATCGATTACCAGACAGTCGTCAGTGCGGCGGTGCGTCAGGATGGTATCGTGCGGGTGGTCGCAGTGGACTATGACAACCAGCAGGATGAATTTGATCTTGCCAAAGAGATCGTGCCTCATTCTGAATACGTCTGGGCGAACTATATTCGTGGAACCGTGAAGTTTTTGCTGGCGCGCGGTCTGCCGCTTAGCGGCATGGATATGGTTGTCTCCGGTAACGTGCCTTCCGGTGCCGGGCTGAGTTCATCGGCTTCGCTGGAAGTGGCGATCGGGCAGACGTTCAAAGAACTGAATAACTTGGACATTAGCCAGTTGGATGTAGCGTTAAACGGCCAGCAGGCGGAAAACCATTTTGTCGGCTGTAGCTGCGGCATTATGGATCAGTTTATTTCCGCTCAGGGGCGCGCAGGTCAGGCGATGTTGATCGACTGTCGCTCTCTGGAGGGGCGCGCTGTGCGTATGCTTGATGGTGTCGATGTCCTCATCGTGAATTCCAATGTGCGCCGCGGGCTGGTGGATAGCGAATACAACACGCGTCGCCAGCAGTGTGAAGCGGCGGCGCGTCATTTTAACGTCAAGGCGCTGCGTGATGTCTCACTGTCGCAGTTTGAGGCGGGAATCGAAGGACTGGACTCGGTGGCGGTTCGCCGTGCGCGACATGTTATTACCGAGAATCGCCGCACGCTGGAAGCGGCCGATGCGCTGGCGCGTCAGGATGCTCACCGCTTATTTACGCTGATGGCGGAATCGCATGTCTCCATGCGTGATGATTTTGAAATTACCGTGCCGCCGATCGATACGTTGGTGGATCTGATTCAGGATTATGTTGGAGAACGGGGCGGCGTGCGCATGACTGGCGGTGGTTTCGGTGGCTGTATTGTTGCCCTGATTCCTTCGGCGTTAACCGATGAGGTCAAACAAGTGATCGAGCGTGAATATCCGGCGCGTACTGGGCTTCAGCCGTCAATCTACCTGTGCCATGCATCAGACGGTGCTGGTCGCTTGAATTAAGTCTCGTCCGATAATAGCAAGTAAAAAGGGCTTTATGCGTAAAGCCCTTTTTACATTGCATTGGTTTAAGGCAGCAGGAACACTGTTGCCAGCCCAAGGAAGATAAAGAAGCCGCCGGTATCGGTGATTGCCGTAATCATCACGCTGGAACCGATGGCTGGATCGCGTCCGAGCTTCATCATGACCAGCGGAATGGCAACCCCCATCAGCGCAGCGAGCAGTAAATTCAGCAAAATCGCCAGCATCATCACGCCACCCATAGCGGGGTTGCCATAGAGCAGGAAGGTCACCACGCCCATAATCGTGCCCCATATCACCCCGTTTACCAGCGCAACGCCTAATTCTTTGAGCAGCAAATACGATTTTTTACCGTGTTCGAGCTGATGTAGTGCCAGTGCACGTACAATCATGGTGATCGTTTGGTTGCCAGTATTCCCGCCGATACCCGCGACAATTGGCATGAGCGTCGCCAGTGCGACCAAATGGGATAGCGTGTGCTCAAACAGGCCGATGACCCGCGAGGCGATGAGCGCGGTACAAAGGTTGACGGCCAGCCACGCCCAGCGATTGCGGAATGATTTATATACGGGCGCGTAGACATCTTCAGAGGGCGTTAACCCCCCGGAACGCCGTAGATTACTGTCGCTTTCCCGATTCACAACGTCGACGATATCCTCAATCGTCAGGCGTCCCATGAGCTTTCCTTTGCTGTCCACCACGGCGCTGGAGATCAAATCGTAACGTTCAAAAGCCCCCGCAGCCTCTTCGACTTTATCTTCAGGCTGAAATCTCAGCGGCTGAGCATCCATAACGTCAGTCACTAAAGCCTGAGGCGAGTGGAGCAGAATACTGGCAAGCGACAGCTCACCGATCAGTGTGTTTTTGCGATCGGTGACGAACAGTTTGTCAGTGGAGTTGGGGATCTTTTTGCGGTAGCGCAGATAGCGCTGTACTGTCGCGAGCGTGACGTCAGCGCGCACGGTGATGAGTTTGAAATCCATCATGTGGCCGAGGCAGTCTTCATCATAATTGATGGCGGCACGTAGCTGCGCACGTTGCTTTGGCTCAAGCGAGGTGAGTATTCGGCCTAGCAGATGGCGGGGGACGAGGCGAGAAAGCTGAGCCTGCTCATCCACATCCAGTACCCGAACTGCCCTCAAAATCTCCTTATCCTGCATATCGCTGATGAGATCGTCGGAAATGCTGTCGGAGGCTTCAATCAGCACACGACCACGCTTCGCTATGGGAATCAGTCGCCAGAGCGCCAGACGCTCATCCTGTGGTAAAGACTCCAGCAAATCGGCCAGGTCGGCAGCATGTAAATCAATGATAAGTTGACTTATTTCTGCAGTTTGGTCGAGTAGAATACTTTTGTCACGTAGCGTCGTTTTTTTGCTAAACGTCGTCTCGTCGTTTAGCTTCGCTTCGTCGCGTTCTGTTATATACGGCTGTCGGTTGATAATGTCTTCAACCAGTTCTTTGTTTTCCAACAGCAGAAGGGAGATACGGCGCCGGAGGTCGGTAAGTTTTTTTACACTCGACATAACGTTTTGTGCTCGATCTGTTTTTTATCCGTGTTTGATTAAACGTAGCGCAAAATCAGTAGATTAAGAATAGGATTACCGGCGAATTGCAGTCTGAAAAAAGTATCACTGTCGTTCTTGCGTGTTTTTAGGGTGGTTTTTATTTAACGCAAAACTAAATCGTTTGCTATTTAATTTTTAGCGATATATAGTCAGTTCCAGAAACGTAACAGACACCCATGGCAGAGACGATGAACGACAACGCTTACAAACTGGATGGACAGCTGTGCTTCGCACTGTATTCAGCCAATCTGGCAATGAATAAGCTGTATCGTCGTTTGCTGTCTGAATTGAATCTGACTTATCCCCAATATCTGGTCATGTTGATACTGTGGGAACGGGATGGGTTGACGGTATCTGAACTGGGCGAGCGGCTGTATCTGGATTCCGCCACGTTAACCCCATTGCTCAAGCGGTTGCAAAGTGCAGGGCTAGTAGTGCGGAATCGGGGAACAGAAGATGAACGTCAGGTGCTGATCGGGTTAACCGAAGCAGGACGGGCACTTCAGCAACAGGCGCGAGCGATTCCTGAAAGCGTGTTTTGTGCCACGGAATGTCATCTTGAACAGTTGCAGACGATCAAAAAAGATTTAGAGATGCTGCGTAAGAGCCTTATCGGGCATCTTTGACGGTTGTAGAGGTTGCCTTGTGCACCGAGAAGTCTGTTAAATAGCATCTGGATTTTAAGCAATTTATTTTTTGATTAATTGGTTTATTTTTAACTCATTAAGTAGTGTGCGATTTAGTTTTTCACTATGTAAATAAAGCCTGAGCAGTATCGCTATTGTCTTAGGCCATCCCCTAACAATCTGGAGTCACATTATGTCTATTGAAAAAGTATTATACGTTGCTCATGCCCAGGCTACCGGTGGTCGTGATGGTCGTGCGGTGTCTTCCGATAAAGCGGTTGATATTAAATTGACCACCCCACGTGAATTGGGCGGCGCAGGTGGTGAGGGAACTAACCCAGAGCAGCTGTTCGCCGCTGGCTATTCTGCCTGTTTCCTCGGTGCGATGAAGTTTGTCGGTGCCCGTGACAAAATCGCTGTACCTGCTGATACCACGGTAAACGGTAGCGTAGGCATCGGTGCCATCCCAACAGGATTTGGTATTGAAGTTGAATTGAAAATTTCCCTGCCAGGTTTGGATCGCGCAGTGGCTGAAGATCTGGTGCAGAAAGCCCATATCGTTTGCCCATACTCTAATGCAACGCGTGGCAATATCGATGTGACCCTGACTATCGTCTAAGTTCGGCGTGAAGTAAGCGTATTATCGATCGATGAAAACGGTGGCTGCGAAAATTCGCACTGCCGTTTTTTTTATTTGTACGGCATATTCTGGATGGACAGTGAGGCTGGCATGAATAACGGGCGCGACAATGCCAAGGCAATAAAACCAGACGAGGAAAAATAAAAGATAATCAGCGGATTAGTTAAGCACTACTCTTTCTGATTGATGAGTACGTTGGTTGGAAGCAGTAATTGTTCAGCACGCTGCTGCTGTTTGTCTTGATGATGACCAAACGCGGTAATAGTGGAGTAAGCAAAGCGGCCTAAAAGAATGATGAAGCTGATGAGCAAAACAGCACGAGCGATCCGAGAGCCACTTCGTCGCGGGCGTATCGATAATCGTCGTTTGTGGGTAAGCGTGGACATTACCAGTTAATCCTCTGTGAAAGCGAACATTCGCTGTTGTTTATTTAGGCACAAGCAGTAGTCGAGGTCAATCTGCCGACGTGAAAAAGATGATGGCCGATCCTGTTTTCGCACGTTCGGTGCAAAGAAAGGCGTGTCAGGAACGAGCGTGAAGAGCGGGGGAGCGCAAGGGGATAGGGATGGTAACAAAAAACCCGCTCAAAAAAATAAGCGGGTTGTGTGGTGCAAGAGGGTTACGCCGTGGTATTGACGTTACGCCCAATCGCCGGATTTGCTGGCAGAGGGGGTAAGGCCTGCAAAATACCTAAAGCAAGAGCCTCTTGGCTATCGAGCGCTTTTTTCATCACAAGCGCGCTGGCCTCACTGCTGGTACGCATGTTGCTGAGGTCGCTCGCCAGTGATGCAATCTGTGATACATCCATTTTACTCTCCTTAATACTGAGTTGGATTGATATCTATCCGGTATGAAAAGGAAGCGCACCTTTCCGCCGAGGTTGCATGATGTTGGCGAAAATGATCGCCAGCCATCATTTTGGTATCGGCCCCATCCCGGTAAACTTTACGCTAATCAGCCCTAATTGGTCAGCTCTGCTGCACGATTTTTCGCCACTTCACCGTCCGAGGCAGGTCAGAATTCCAACGTAATGTTTTCAATAATCAGATTTTTTCTTCATCAATCATCAACTTCCAGCCGGTGACGTCCTGCCAATATTCCTGCTCGCGTTCCAGATCGAGCTGTACCAACGTGTTATTGGTAAAAAAGTCGTGCGGGAACGTCAGCGTCCAGTAATTGTCATCTGTGTGCAACTGTAGCGATTCCGGCGTTGTTGTTGCCTGACGCTGGTTATTCAACAGTGTGGCAAGGCGCAAGAGTTGCACCAGTGGCAAATACTGTTTCTTTTTGAACAGGTTCAGCCGCGGTAACTCTTCCAACTTGATAGCCTTACGGTGCAGCCGCACGATCATCGACAGCACAAGCTGCTGTTCCTGATTGAAGCCGGGCAGGTTGGTATTTTGCAGAATGTAGGCGGAATGACGATGCATGCCGCTATGGTTAATGCCCAATCCGACCTCATGCAGCATAGAAGCCCAGTTTAGGATAGCCTCAAGCTGAGGATGTACCTGGCTGGGGTTTTGCGCTGCCCATTGCGCATAAAGCTGCTGCGTAGTTTCTCGCACGCGTCGCGCTTGCTCACGGTCAATATTGTAATGCGTGGCCAGGCTCTGCGCAGTACGGATACGGATATCCTGGTGGCGAAAACGGCCTTCCATTTCGTACAACACGCCTTCGCGCAACGCACCGTCGGATAAGCGCAGCTCTTTGATCGCCAGCGCATCGAAAATACCACACAGAATAGCCAGGCCGGGCACCAATACCGACTGACGATCTTCGGACAGCCCCGGCAGGCTCAGCGCCTTGAAGTGCTTAAACTGTAAGATCTGCGTGCGTAACATTTCCAGACGCTCGGGGGTAATCAGGCCGTCTTTTTCTCCCATCTCCACCAGAATTTCATGCGTGGCTTTGATCGTTCCTGATGCACCAAGGGCGAATTTCCAGCCATAAATGCGGTATTCCCAGGACAGCGTCTCCAGCTTTTGCGCCGCAGCCAGCCTGGCGCGCTTGAAGTTGGCCTCGCTGATTTCACCATTTGGGAAAAACTGCTGCGCAAAGCTGACGCACCCCATTCGACGACTTTCTACCAGCATCGGCTCGAAATCTTCACCGATAACCAGCTCCGTGGAGCCTCCGCCGATATCGATGACCAGCTTGCGACCTTTTTCCGGTTGCGTATGTTCCACGCCCATAAAAATCAGGCGAGCCTCTTCATGGCCGGAAATGATCTCTATCGGATAGGGAATGATATCTGCCGCGCGGCGCAGAAATTCCTGAGCATTGGCCGCCTGACGCAGCGCGTGTGTTCCGACGATAGAGACGTTCATTGCCGGGAAACCTTGCAGACGTTCAGCAAACAGTGCCAGACAGCTCAGGCCACGTTGAATGGCCTCTTCGCTGAGCATGTTTTTGTTGTCCAATCCGTCGGCCAGATGGACTCGCTGTTTTAAACGTCCTAACACTTGAAGCGCACCGTTTACCACGCGTGCGATCACCATGTGAAAACTATTGGAACCCAGGTCGATAGCCGCGAATTCTTGCGGTTTCATCTCGATTTCTTCATTGTTCGTTAACGGCATTATTCAGGCTTCTCTCCAGGTTGCTCCAGCGCCTTGATATAGTCGTAAATAGCATTTTGCGCGCGTACTTTACGCTTGTTACCGCGTGATACATAGCGGTTGCTCGACTCTTTATCGATGACACGGGCTTTCACCGTATCGCTGAACAGAATATCCAGCGTTTCCAATACGCGGTTTTTCAAAATGGGATCAAGGATTTCCACTGCGACTTCAATGCGATAATCAATGTTACGTGTCATCCAGTCGGCGGAGGAGAGGTAGACTTTCTTATCCCCGCCGTTATTGAAGACATACACCCGATCGTGTTCCAGATAGCGGTCAAGAATACTGATGACCTGAATATTTTCACTGATCCCAGGCAGATTAGGGATCAGTGAGCACATACCGCGTACCAGTAGATTAATTTTCACGCCAGCCGAGGAAGCCTGATACAGCTTTTCCGCCAGCCCTTTATCCACCAGATTATTTACCTTAAGCGTAATGCCTGCATCACGATTCGCCAGCGCGTTTTCGATCTCGGTATCAATCAGTTTATAAAGCTTGTCGCGGGAGTTTTGCGGTGACACCAGAAGGTGCTCAAAACTGACCGGACGGTAGGGGTTCTCAATGAAGTTGAAGACGCGGCGGACTTCGTTGGTAATGCGTTCGTCGGCGGTCAGCAGCGAATAGTCGGTATACAGACGGGCGGTTTTCTCGTTGAAGTTACCAGTACCGATGTGCGCGTAACGCACGATGTTTTCCCCTTCGCGGCGGGAAATCAGGAACAGCTTGGCGTGAATCTTCAGCCCAGGCACCGAGAAAATAACGTGCACACCGGCTTCCGTCAGGCGCTTGGCCCAGTGAATATTCGCTTCTTCGTCAAAGCGCGCCTGTAGCTCTACGACCACCGTGACTTTCTTGCCGTTGTGCGCCGCATGAATCATCGAGGTAATGATGCGCGAGTCTTTGGCAACGCGGTAAATATTGATTTTGATGGACAACACATTGGGGTCGAACGAGGCTTGTCGCAGCAGTTCCAATACGTGCTCAAAGGTGTGATACGGGTAATAGAGCAGAACATCGCGCTCACGGATGGCATCAAACCCATTGCGAAAATGATTAAACCCGGTGTGCCGCAGACGAGGCAAGGATTTGTTGACCAGATTGGCGCGCCCGACATTCGGGAAAGAAATAAAGTCTTTGAAGTTATGATAACGCCCGCCGGGGATAACGGAGTCAAAAGAAGAGATCCCCAGTTTCTCTTGTAGCATCGTGACCATGGCATCCGGCATATCGCGCTGATACACAAATCTTACCGGCTCAGCGGTTAGGCGCTGCTTAAGGCTAGAAGACATCAGCTCCAGCAAACTGGATTCCATCTCCGTGACCAGATCGTATTCCGCATCGCGCGTCATTTTCATGGAATACGCGTTCAGCGCATCATAATCAAAGAAGCCCTTGAAGATATCATCCAGACAGTAACGCAGGATGTTATCAATGAGGATCATGGTCTTGCGACGGCGCGGCGCTTCCGCTGGCAGGTTAACGAAGCGCGGTATTTTATCCGAAGGAATTTCCAGCAAGGCGTAACTGATCTCGTTGCCACGAATAATTTCGACGGCAAGATAGGTGTAGTTATCCTTGAGGAACTCCACCAGATTGGTTTCGTTAAAGATGAGTATTGGCGTGATGTGCGGACGCAAATATTGCCGGAAGTAGTCTCTCAGCCACTCTTGCTGATTAGGGGAAACCTGACGCTCATTGACCAAAAAAATCTGGTTACGCGCCATTTCCAGCAGCAGTTCGTTGTAAAGACTGTCAAAGAGTTGATCGGTTTTGAGTACGCGTGCCTGAATTTTGCCTAACAGGTGCCGCAGATTGCCGTCCAGACCTTGTTCTTCGTTAATCAGAATGCGTCTTTTCAAATCGGCAAAACGGACTTTATAAAATTCATCAAGATTGCTGGAGTAAATGCCAAGGAAGCGCATGCGTTCGATTAACGGATTGCTTTTATCTGCTGCTTCCTGAAGTACTCGTTCATTAAAGGATAACCAACTTAATTCTTTCTCTATGTAGAGTTTGTCCTGACCCATTGTCACTCCGCTCAACTCATGTACTGAAGGTTCATCCAATATTCATACCCTTCCGCTGTTGAGATAGGGTACAACAACATTATGGCGTGTTGATGACGATACCCGTCATATTTCGAGCCGTCTGTGCGTTGGCTGCGCTACTCGGCACACTGGCGTGAGCCTCGCCCCGTTGGGGTCGCTGCAAGCAGCGTTCAAATCTGCCTCTGGCAGATTTGTCACTCACCCGAATCACTTACTTGTGTAAGCTCATCGGGGCTCCCTCGGTTGCCGCCTTCATACAACTCGAACTATTTAGGGTATAAAATCTAATTCATAGACAGACTTACCATTGTCATATTATGGGCGTAAAGGCAACATATGCTACCCGCAATACGTTAACAACACGACTCTGGCGGCTTCACTTTAACGGCGAGAACAATGGTAAAAACAGTCAACACATCACAGTATCGGGATCGTCGACGAGCGTGGGTCGATCGATTGACTCACCGCATTGTTGCGGGCAGCGGGCTGCTGGTACTGGCTATGCTGTTGTTAATTTTCTTCTATCTGCTGTATGTGGTGACGCCACTGTTCCTTTCTCCCACCGTGAACGGGAAAAAAACGGTTCAGCGCCACAGTGCAGAACCGTCGCTGGCGCTGGGTCTTAGCGACAATGGGCAAATCGGGTTTCGCATCGACTCTCAGGGCTATGGTGAGTTTATTCCTTTTGCGGAAAATCAGCCCATGTCGCGTATTCAACTGGTTCCCGCGCTGAGTTTACTGGCACAAAGTCAGGGTGAGCGGCAGGTTTATGCCTTGAGCCAGCCTGACGGCCGCCTGCTTTTCGTTCAGCCTAAGCTGTCGCGTACGGAAAACCGTTCTCCTGTCTGGGATTATCCGCTGGGTGAGCAGGCGTATTCGCTTGGGCTACCTGCGCAGCCGTTGCGCCATTTAGCGATAGCGTCCGTGAGCGAAAAACGTGTCGCTGTGGCTGCGATTGGGCAGGAAAATGCTTTGATTGTTGCCGATGTCGATGAAAACGGCGTGCGGCAACGGGCTGTGATTACGCTTCCGACGGGTACGATTAACCAACTGCTGCTGACCCCAGACGGGCAGCAAGTGTATTTGCTCAGCGGCAATACCTTAATGTTGTGGCAGGTGGGCGCAAACGCCTTGATGCTGCGGGAAGAGCGGCAATTGCAACTGGCAGAACCTCTTCATCTGGCGTTGTTATCCGGTGGGCGATCGTTGTTGGTGCAGGCCGCTGATGGGCGGATTAGTCAATGGTTTGAGGTCCCGAGCGAAAAGGGTGCCAGGCTGACGGAAACGCGCCAGTTTCCGCATGTCGCGGGGGAATCGGTGTTGCTGGCGACGGAGGCGCAGCGGCGGGTGTTTGCCACGTTGAACGCACAGGGTGAACTGTCGCTATTTGCTAGCAAGCAGTCGCATGCGCTGCTGACGCAAACATTACCCGCTCATGCGCTGGGGCTGGCATTTTCACCGCGTGGTTCTGCCATGCTGGTTGAAACAGCGCAAGGTTTGCATCGTTATCAGGTTGATAACCCCTATCCCGACATTGGTTGGCGCGGGTTGTGGCAAAAGCTGTGGTATGAGAACTACCCAGAGCCTGCTTATATCTGGCAATCCACGTCGGCGGATGACAGCTATCAGGCCAAATTCAGCATGATGCCGCTGGTGCTGGGCACGATGAAAGCCGCGATTTACGCCATGTTATTTGCCACGCCGCTGGCGCTGTCCGCCGCGATTTATACCGCCTGCTTTATGGCGCCGACGCTGCGACGCTGGATTAAACCTACGTTGGAGATCATGGGCGCACTGCCGACGGTCGTTGTCGGCCTGATTGCGGCCATCTGGCTGGCACCGCATTTTGCGACGTATCTATCCGCTATTCTGGTCATGCCGATTTTATGGATGCTGGCTGTGATCGGCTGCGGCTGGCTGATTGAATGTCTGCCGACGCGCTGGCGCGTCCGTTTCCCTGTCGGTTGGGATGCGCTATTCCTTATTCCCGCTATTTTGCTGACATTCGTGGCGGGTTGTTGGATTGCCCCGCTTATCGAAATAGCGGTGTTGGGCCAGCCGCTGTACCAGTGGTTGGGCGATGATTTCGTGCAGCGCAATACGCTGGTGGCGGGTGTCGCTCTCGGTTTTGCGCTGATTCCGCTGATTTTTTCGCTGGCGGAAGATGCTCTGTTCAGTGTGCCTGCTCGCTTAAGTCAGGGATCGCTGGCGCTAGGGGCGACGGCGTGGCAAACCTTGTGGCGTGTCGTTCTGCCGTCTGCCAGCGCTGGGATTTTCGCTGCGCTTATGCTGAGTTTTGGCCGCGCCGTAGGGGAAACCATGATTGTGCTCATGGCGACGGGCAACACACCGATTATGGATGAGGGATTGCTCCAGGGCTTGCGTTCGCTGGCGGCGAATATCGCCATTGAAATGCCGGAAGCGGTAACGAACAGCGGCCACTATCGGGTGCTGTTTTTAACGGCATTAACACTGTTTGTTTTCACCTTCATCGTGAATACGCTGGCTGAAACTATCCGGCAGCGCTTACGCCAACGCTACCGTGATGAAGGAGAAAACGTGTGAAGCGCTGGTTCCGTTCGGGAAGACCTTGGGTATGGCTGACGGCATCGTCAATTTCTATTAGCCTGCTGGCGATGCTGACAATTATCGTGCTGCTGGCTGGGCAGGGTATGCGCTATCTCTGGCCGCAGCCTGTCTGGCTGCTGACGTTGCAGCCTGAACAGGGTATGCAGCGTGCATTGATCGGTGAAATTTATGCGGAGCAGACGCTTTCGCCTCAGCAACTGGAACAGGCTGGTTTAACCTCGCCGTCCAGGGAGGCTGAAACACGCTATTTGATCAAAATTGGTCAACGTGAAATTTATGGGCAGAGCTTTCGTGCGCTGCTGTCGCGCGATATAGCCAAATTTGATCAGCCTGCTGACATTCTGGTGTTGAAGCGGACGAATAATGGCACGGCCTATGGCTATCTGGCCGGAATGCTGGAAGGCGAGCAGCCGCTGGTCGCGACGGATCTGCCCGCCACGTTACAGCACCGCGTCGAGCAGGTGCAGGGATTGCTGGTGAAGACGCAGGCCATCCGCATGGGGGAGATGGCGAAGATCAACCAGCAGTTTGAGGCGCTTCGGCTGGAAGAGAAAAAGCGGCAGCAAACCAAAACGCTGGATAATCAGGCGCTGGCGCGTCTTCAGGCTGAACGTACTGAACTGCAACGCCGTTTCGATGAGCTATCGCGCCAGTTAACCGCACTCAATTTGGACATTAATCGCGATACCGTGCAGTTACGGGATGCGAACGGCAGTGTCCATCTCATCCCACTTAGGGACATTGAACAGGCCTGGTATCCGAATGCGATGAACCTGTGGGAAAAAGTGAGCCACTGGGGCGAGCAGGCGAAATACATGCTGGTGCACTATTCGCCGGACAGCAACAGTGCGGGTCATCTTTTCCCCGCCATTTTTGGCACAGTACTGATGGTGGTGCTGATGTCTATCGTGGTGATGCCGCTGGGAGTGATCGCGGCGGTTTATTTGCATGAATATGCGGGGAAAAACAGTCTAACGCGCTGGGTGCGGATTGCCGTAGTTAATCTGGCTGGGGTGCCGTCGATTGTTTACGGCGTGTTTGGGTTAGGCTTTTTTGTCTATCTCATCGGTGGCACGTTGGATCAGCTGTTCTATTCTGAAGCGTTGCCGAACCCGACATTTGGTACGCCGGGGCTGCTGTGGGCGTCATTGACGCTGGCATTACTGACGCTGCCGGTGGTGATTGTGGCGACGGAGGAAGGGTTGTCACGCATTCCTATGTCTGTTCGCCACGGTTCACTGGCGCTGGGAGCCACTAAAGCCGAAACGCTGTGGCACGTCGTGTTACCGATGGCAATTCCCGCGATGATGACGGGCTTGATCCTCGCTGTGGCGCGCGCTGCAGGGGAAACGGCACCGCTGATGCTGGTCGGTGTGGTGAAGTCGGTGCCAGTCTTACCGGTTGATGACATTTTCCCTTATCTGCACCTTGAGCGAAAATTTATGCATCTGGGGTTCCAAATCTACGATCTGGCGTTCCAAAGCCCAGATGTGGAAGCCGCAAGGCCGCTGGTGTACATCACCGCGCTACTGCTGGTGTTGATTGTGGTCGGGTTGAACCTTACGGCGATTGGGATCCGCCATGTTCTGCGTGAGAAATATCGTTCGTTATCACTCTGAAGGTAGGATGAAGTTATGGGATTTAGGACACAAAAGGAGATGGCACCGCTGCCTGATGTTCATCAACTGAGTGATGAACAGACGACGTTAACCGTGGAACATCTGAATCTGTACTATGGCAATAAGCAGGCATTGAATGATATTTCAATTCGTATTCCGAAGAATCAGGTCACAGCGCTGATTGGTCCGTCGGGCTGTGGTAAATCCACCCTGTTACGCTGTTTTAACCGCATGAACGATCTGGTGGATGACTGCCGTACCGAGGGTGATATCAGGCTGAACGGTATGCCCATTAACGACCCGCAGTTGGATGTTGCCGTGTTACGCCGTCGGGTTGGTATGGTTTTTCAACGTCCGAATCCGTTTCCCAAGTCGATCTATGAAAATGTGATTTATGGCCTGAGATTGCAGGGGCTGCGCGATCGTCGCTTACTGGATGATGCTGTTGAGCGTGCGCTGCGAGCGGCGGCGCTGTGGCATGAGGTAAAGGATCGGCTGAGCGACAATGCGCTCACGCTATCTAGCGGACAGCAGCAGCGTTTGGTGATCGCGCGGGCGATCGCCATTGAGCCAGAAGTGCTGCTGTTGGATGAGCCGACTTCTGCGCTTGATCCGATTTCGACGCTGATTGTTGAGGAACTGATGGGGACGCTAAAGCAGCACTTTACGCTGGTGTTGGTGACGCACAACATGCAGCAGGCTGCCCGCGTGTCTGATTACACTGCATTTATCAATCAGGGTAAATTGATTGAGTACAACCGCACGGACGATCTGTTTACCTCTCCGACTCAGCGTCGTACAGAGGATTATATCACCGGACGTTTTGGGTGAATTTTCATCGAATCATCGTATTAAATGACCTGAAAAAATTATGGATACCGTTCATCAATTATCCGTGCCATTTGAAAAATTGATGATAAAATGCGCGCAAATTTTTGACTCTGGCAGTGGCGGGTAAGATGAAATTCAGTACTATGAACGAAGGTGAAATTATTACCGAGCTGTGCCGGAGAATAAAAGACTCCAGAATTCAGCAACGTTTATCGCAGGTCGATCTTGCCGAACGGGCAGGGCTGGGGATTGCGACGATCAAGCGTGCTGAAATGGGAGAATCCATTACGCTCAGTAGTCTGCTCTCTATTCTACGCGGGTTGAACCGTCTGCATCAGATTGAAGGTGTGCTCTTCGACGCCGACGTCGAGTCATTCCATGCGCAGATCAGCGGCGAGAAAAAACAGACGCCGCTGCGTATCAGAAAGAAAGCCGCAACGTTTCCTGCCAAAGCGCTCACCAAACATGAAAATATCAAGAAGCCAGCTAACAGTACCGTTGACTGGTATATCGCGGCAGCTGAAAACAATATTGTTTGGTCGCTGCCTGAAAGCGATAAAAAATAAAGGGTTAATGCTACATCACTCGCATTAACCCCCCGATTGTCGCGTTAATCTGCCAGGCATTTAACGCGACAGAATCAGTTTTTCACCCGCCATTAATCCCCTGTCTATTCGCACAGAACCACTTTGATAGCCAACCCCCCGCGAGACGTTTCACGGTACTTGGCGTTCATGTCTTTGCCTGTTTCATACATGGTTTCAATGACCTTATCCAACGATACGCGCGGCTCACTGGTACGGCGCATTGCCATTCTTGCTGCGTTTATCGCCTTCACGGAGGCGATGGCGTTACGTTCAATGCACGGCACCTGAACCTGACCCGCGACGGGGTCGCACGTCAGCCCCAGATTATGCTCCATACCAATTTCTGCGGCGATGCACACTTGTTCCGGGTTGGCACCCAGTAGCTCAGCCAGACCGGCTGCTGCCATCGAACAGGCAACGCCGACTTCTCCCTGGCAGCCAACTTCGGCACCAGAAATAGACGCGTTCATTTTGTAGAGTATGCCGACAGCACCGGATGCCAGAAAGTAGCGCAGATAAGCTTCTGGGGTGACGGGTTGAACGTAGCGATCGTAATAGGCCAGCACAGCGGGAATAATGCCGCACGCGCCGTTAGTCGGTGCGGTGACGACACGGCCTCCCGCAGCATTTTCTTCCGATACGGCCATTGCGAACATGTTAACCCAGTCCATCGCATCCATCGGATCGTTAGAGAAACGATCGTTGATGAATAATAGGCGATGCAGTGCTGATGCACGGCGGGGAACGCGTAATGGGCCGGGCAATACCCCTTCGGTATTCATACCGCGGTGCATGCAGTCCTGCATGGTTTTCCACACGTCGGCAAAATAGTGCTCAAGTGCTTCCCGCCCGTGCATCGCAATCTCGTTTTTCAGGACGATGGCGGATAAAGACAGGCAGTGATCGTGGCAATGTTGCAGCAGCTTCTGGGCAGAAAAGAACGGGTAGGGCGCGCTTTCATCTGCCAGATTGGATTTACCAAAGTTTTCCTGATCGACGACGAATCCGCCCCCGATGGAATAATACGTTTTGCTATAGACCAGCTCTTGCTGGTTGTAGGCGCGAATGGTCATGCCGTTTTCATGCAGCGGCAGGTTCTCCGGTTGGAAACGCAGGGAAGATTCCAGCGGGAAGCTGACCTCATACTGACCGTTGAGGATCGGTAGCCGTTGAGTGTCTTTCACCTGTTGAATAAAGGCCGGAATACTATCGATGTTTACGCTATCTGGCAGATTACCCGCTAGCCCCATAATGATGGCGATATCAGTATGATGCCCTTTTCCCGTGAGGGAGAGCGAGCCGTAAATATCAACGACGATACGTGTTACCGATGAGATAAGAGCGTGATTCACCAGATCGTCGGTGAACATTTTACCCGCTTTCATCGGGCCGACGGTATGAGAACTGGACGGGCCGATACCGATTTTGAAGATATCAAATACGCTGACCATAGCGATTTCCTTGAAAAAAAACGCCGGTCGTTAAACAACGTCCCGGCGTTAAATTAGGGGTAGGGCTTACAGCAGATCGCGCAGGCTGTAAACAATGGCGGAAATAGCGATCAGTCCCATGAGCGTAACAAAGACGTTGCTAATGTGGCCGCTGTATTTTTTCATCGCTGGGACTTTCTGGATGGCGTACATCGGCATCAGGAACAACAGACACGCGATAATCGGGCCGCCCAATGTTTCGATCATACCCAGAATACTTGGATTCAGTGTGGCGACAATCCAGGTGGTAATCAGCATGAACAGCGCAGTAATGCGGTTCAGTTTGGTGTTGGAGATGGTTTTACCTCTGCTGCGCAGAGATTTCACGATCATGCCGTTAAAGCCTTCACCTGCACCCAGATAGTGGCCAAGGAAGGATTTAGAGATCGCGATGGTCGCAATTACCGGGGCCAGATAGCCGATTACCGGGCTATTAAAATGGTTCGCCAGATAGGACAGAATGGAAATATTTTGTGTTTTTGCTTCCATCAGTTCTGTTGGAGAAAGGCTCAGTACGCAGCTGAAAACGAAGAACATCACAGTCAACACCATCATGATGTGGCTGTAAGACAGAATGCGTGAGCATTTTTTCTCTGCGTCATCACCATATTCTTTGCGTTTGGCAACGGCGAAAGAGGAGATAATCGGCGAGTGGTTGAAGGAGAAAACCATCACCGGAATAGCCAGCCATAATGTCGCCAACAGACCGTTGCCCGTTACGCTGGAACTCAGAGAAATGTTTTCAAAAACAGAGGTGTTCCAGTTCGGAATTAAATACAGTGCCAGCAGCATCAGTACGGCAACAAAAGGATAAACCAGCACACTCATTGCTTTAACGATCATCGCTTCACCGAAGCGGACAATAAACATCAACCCGAGGATCAATATTAATGACAACACAGCACGTGGTGGAGAAGGCAAATGTAATTGGTGAGTAATAAAGCTATCTACCGTATTGGTGATGGCAACGCTATAAACTAATAGGATCGGATAAATAGCGAAAAAATAAAGCAAAGTGATTAATTTACCTGCACCAACGCCGAAATGTTCTTCAACGACTTCGGTAATATCTTCGCCACCTTTCTTGCCGGATAATACAAAACGGCATAATGCACGGTGAGAATAATATGTCATCGGAAAGGCAATCAGTGCCATGATAATTAACGGAATTAAACCACCAATGCCGGCATTGATAGGTAAGAATAACACGCCAGCGCCGATGGCCGTGCCATAGAGGCCCAGCATCCAGACGGTGTCACTTTTACGCCATCCTGAAGCCTGTTCTAACACGTGGCTGCTATCTTGAATTGTGCTCATTTACTGGTTTCTCCTCGGTGAACACATTAATACCCGTCATGCTGGGGTATAAAAATTACAGTATCGGCAACTTGCCGTTACAGAGTTTAAAAATCGAACAAGACATATTGCTAATTATGTCAACAGGTCAATACTGTTTTGTGGCGGCATTCTATATCGTGGTGGTCAGCGAATAATATTGAGGCGATCACAGAAATGAATTGACGGGGGGTATTTTAATAAATTTCCGCGCGAATTAAAATATCAAAGTTGATACTTTATTTTAAATATTTTTAACGGCTCGTTATTGATACTTTATTTAATTGTCGAGTGATGGAAAGTGAACAATAAATAAAATAAAAGGCAGATGAAATAATAAACGCAATTTTTCTGATGTCACGCGGAATGATAGTTTTTCTCTTTTAAGGGGCGTATCGGTGGTGTCGTGCCTTGCCTACCGCTGCATCTAATCGCGTTGTGTTCAGATGTGTTGTTATCTGATCTAACCGTCTTGTTATCTGATCTAATGATAGTTACCCGGCAGAGTACCGCCTGCCGGATAACCGCCGCCGATCTGTCAGGCGGTGAGTTTTTCTTCTGCCCACGCCAGACCGATGTGGTATTCCTCTGGTAATAGAGGTGCCAGCGATTGCAGCGTATGTTGCAACTGTGCGATATCCGACGACGGCAGATTGAGATGTCCAACTTTGCGACCAGGACGAACGTCTTTCTCATACCAGTGTAAATGCACTAGCGGTAGCGCCAGCCAGTCGATATTCACATCCGTCCCGATCAAATTGACCATCACTGACGGCGCTTCGACGACCGGTACCGGCAGCGGTAGATCCAGAATGGCGCGCAGATGAAGTTCAAACTGGCTAATCGACGCGCCATTTTGTGTCCAGTGCCCACTATTATGTACGCGTGGAGCCAGCTCATTAATCAGCAGGTGGTCACCGACAATAAAGCATTCCATCGCCATCACACCTACATAGCCCAGCGCATTCATAATCGCGGACAGCATCTGTTCAGCCTGCTGTTGCAATTGTGGGTCAGGCTGAGGGAAAGCCACGCTGGTACGCAGAATGCCATCCTGATGCAGGTTATGTGTTAGTGGGTAGAAGACGCATTTACCGTGCGTATTGCGGGCGCCAACCAGTGAGACTTCACCGGAAAAGTTAATCCCTTGCTCAACGATGCACTCGCCGTAGCAGTCTGCGGGCAGCGTCTGCTGTTCGCCGTCACGCAAGCGCCATTGTCCACGGCCGTCGTAACCGCCGACTCGGCGTTTAACGATAGCGAGTTCACCTAATGAGGTGAAGACGTGTGGCCATTCATCGGCGCTGGCCAGTAATTGCCAAGGCGCGGTTGCCAGATTCAACGAGTCCAGCAGTTGCTTTTGCGTCAGGCGATCGGCCAGACGTGGGAAAATATCACGGTTTGCGAACGCGGTGTGTTCAGCCAGCTCGCGGGTGAGGGCGGTTTCTGGCCAGCGTTCGATCTCGGCGGTAATCACACTGTTATGAAACGGCACCGATTCTGGCTCTGCATCCAGCCCAACGGGATAAACAGCAATCCCTAACGGTTCGCCCGCCTGACGGAGCATTCTGCCCAACTGACCATTGCCTAATACGCAGACCGGTTTCATGCCTCCTCCCGCGGATCGGGGTGAGATAGCACATCATCAGTTTGCGCCTGACGCCAGTCTGCCAGACGAGCGGCGATACCATTATCATGTAGGGCGAGAATTTGTGCGGCCAGCAGAGCTGCATTCGCTGCGCCTGCTTTGCCGATTGCCAACGTGCCGACCGGGATGCCGCGAGGCATTTGAACGATGGAATACAGACTGTCGACACCGCTCAGCGTCGAGCTTTGTACCGGCACGCCGAGCACAGGAACCAGCGTTTTTGCTGCCAGCATACCCGGTAGGTGTGCTGCGCCGCCTGCGCCAGCGATGATGACGTCAAAACCGTTCTGTGCCGCCTGCTCAGCAAAGCTGAACAGCTTATCCGGCGTCCGGTGTGCGGAAACGACTTCGGTATGAAAAGGAATGTTCAGCGTGGTGAGGATTTCCGCAGCAAACTGCATAGTGGCCCAGTCACTCTTTGAACCCATGACGATGGCAATTTTTGCCGGGGCAACGTTGGATGACATGCCTGTAACGCTCCTGTGATTGTACGTGTTCGTGACGATTTTGCGTCGGCCAGACGAGAGGGTCTGACATTGAGGGCGTAGAGCATATCACGCCATTATGGCGAGGAAAACGGTTGCGTATGCGGAAATACTGGGGGGATTAGGTGATAGATTGTTAAGTCAATGGCAGGAAACGCATTAAAATGGGAAGGAAATCAGTTCGATATTTTGTGGCGTGACCTTAATCATCGACCCTTCCTCATGCCAGGCACCGAGAACGGCACGCCGACCATAAGATTCGCCGAGAGCAACCGCATGGATGGCCGGACGGTGTGTGTGACCGTGGATCATCGTCTTCACCTGATAGTGCCGTAAGCGTTCAATTACCTGCTCAGGGTTTACATCCATAATCTGCTGCGATTTTTGCTGATTGGCCTGCTGGCTGCTGGCACGCATCTTAGCGGCAATCTTCAGACGCAGCGATAAAGGTAATAGCAAGAAGAGTCGCTGAGTTAATGGGTTATGCACGCGGCGACGAAATTTTTGATAGGCCAGATCGTCAGTACACAGGGTATCGCCATGCAGAATGAGGATTTTCTGACCGTAGAGGTCAACGACATTTTCTGTCGGTAGCAGCGTCATACCGCTTTGTCTGGCGAAACGCTTGCCGATCAGGAAATCACGGTTGCCGTGCACGAAATAACAGGGAATGCCGCGCTGATGTAATGCATACAATTCAGCGGCGATAGTCGCATGCAGTGGCTGCGGATCGTCATCACCAATCCAGGCATCGAACAGATCGCCAAGAATGTAAAGTGCATCGGCATGAATTGCCTCATGGCGTAAAAAACGCAGAAAACCGGCGGTAATCGCCGGTTCATGAAGACTTAAATGCAGATCGGCAATAAACAGCGTTGCCATGCAGGTCGGGTTATTCGCTAACCGTTACGTGGGTGATCACCACGTCTTCTTTCGGTACGTCCTGGTGCATGCCGCTGCGGCCAGTTGCAACGGCTTTGATTTTATCAACGACGTCCATGCCGTCGGTCACTTCAGCGAATACGCAGTAGCCCCAACCATCGGCACGCTCTGAACGGAAGTTCAGGAAATCGTTATCAACGAGGTTGATAAAGAACTGGGCAGTAGCAGAATGCGGATCGTTGGTACGAGCCATCGCCAGCGTGCCACGGGTGTTTTTCAGGCCATTGTTGGCTTCATTTTTGATTGTCGCATTGGTTTCTTTTTGATCCATACCGGGAGCGAAGCCGCCGCCCTGAATCATAAAACCATCAATCACGCGGTGAAAAATCGTGTTGTCATAAAAACCGCTGCGGCAGTAGTTCAGGAAGTTTTCTACAGTAACCGGCGCTTTGTCTGCAAACGTGTTAATAACGATATCGCCGTGGTTGGTATGAAGCGTAATCATAATAATGAACCCTAGATAGCCTTAGTGATAAGAGTGCAGTTCACAAAATACGGTGAACAACAAGAGCGCTGTTATAGCATAACTGGTCGATTGAGTCAGTATTTCAGTCTTGCCGCGCGTTTGTTGGCGATGGGGTGATGGAAGCGTCGTATAAAAATGTTTACTACTCTGATTTAGGTAATCGTTGCGAAGTGCGTGCTGTGGTCAAATAGGCATTGATAATGCCTTGATCACGCAATGTAGACTTTTGAAAACAAATAAATTGATTAATTAATGTAATTATAGTTAATTAATTTGAATGAGATTTTTGTTGCCCCAGATCAATGTTTTGCGTAATCAACGTGTTCTTTTTTTGCTGCTCAGATTAATCTGAGAGTAATTCTTATTCTTCTTAAATAACTCTAAAGAGATAGGTGAACTATGCTGGGTATTCTGGATGGTGTTAATCGTCTGTTAGACAAACCGGATTTTGGCAAGCTGTTCCTGCGCGTGTCTTTCAGTATTTTGATGCTGTTTCATGGCTGGCACAAAGTGCACGGCGGAATTGGCGCGATTGAAGGCATGCTGACCTCAGCAGGACTCCCTGCTTTTATTGGCTACGGGGTCTACGTCGGCGAAGTCATCATACCGATCCTGATGATTTTAGGGATTTTTACACGCCCTTCTGCGCTGATTTTCTCCTTCACCATGCTCGTCGCGACGTTGCTGGTTCACCCTGGTGGTTTCGTTGCGCTGGAAAAAACCGGTGCCTGGGGTGTTGAAGGCACGGCTGTCTTCTTCTTTGCTGGTATCGCTATTGCCTTGCTCGGTAGCGGAAAATATTCTGTGATGTCGAATCCACGTTGGCGCTGATTGTTTTTGTCAGCAGATTATTTTTTCGTCAGTAACGCCGATTGTATGAAATGGCCCGGATTTTCCGGGCCATTTCATTTTTATCCTTTCTCGCTTATTCCCTCTTCTTAACCTTGCAATACAGTAGGGTTCAGGTTTCAATACGTCGTTGGGGTATAAACCCTGAATGTATTGATGTTACTGACGTTAACTGCCACTGTGATTGATCTATCGTGCGAACACGATGCTTGTGTGAACACCACTCTTGTGAAACCATTTTTTTGTGAAAACCATTTTTATAAAAACACTGGAACGCCCTGATGCTAAAGATTTTTAATACGCTGAGTCGCCAAAAAGAGGAATTTAAACCTATCCACGCCGATCAGGTGGGAATGTATGTGTGTGGCATCACCGTTTATGACCTGTGTCATATCGGTCACGGGCGTACTTTCGTGGCGTTTGATGTGGTGGCGCGATATTTGCGGTATCTGGGATATTCACTGAAATATGTGCGTAATGTCACCGATATTGACGACAAAATTATTAAACGTGCGATCGAAAATGGGGAAACCAGTGACCAACTGACAACCCGCATGATTGCAGAGATGCATGCCGATTTTGATGCCTTGAATATTCTGCGTCCTGATGCCGAACCGCGAGCGACGCACCATATTGCCGACATCATCGAAATGGTGGAAACGTTGATTGCCCGTCGCCACGCCTATGTAGCGAGCAATGGCGATGTGATGTTCTCCGTTGATACCGCCCCAGGCTACGGTGTGCTGTCTCGTCAGGATCTGGATCAGTTGCAAGCCGGTGCGCGCGTTGAAATTACAGAAGTGAAGCGTAACCCGATGGACTTCGTGCTGTGGAAAATGTCCAAGCCGGGTGAGCCACACTGGTCTTCTCCGTGGGGAGAAGGGCGCCCCGGCTGGCACATCGAATGCTCCGCTATGAACTGCAAACAACTGGGCGAGCACTTTGATATTCACGGCGGCGGTTCAGATTTGATGTTCCCGCACCACGAAAATGAGATTGCGCAATCCAGCTGTGCGCACGATGGCCCGTATGTGAATTACTGGATGCACTCCGGCATGGTGATGGTTGACCGCGAAAAGATGTCAAAGTCGCTCAACAATTTCTTCACCGTACGTGACGTGCTGGCGTATTACGACCCTGAAACCGTGCGCTATTTCCTGATGTCAGGCCACTATCGTAGCCAGTTGAACTACAGTGAAGACAATCTGAAGCAGGCGCGTGCGGCGTTAGAACGTCTGTATACCGCATTGCGTGGGATGGATCTCAGCGTTGAAGCGCACGGCGGTGATGAGTTTGAAGCACGTTTCCGCGAAGCAATGGACGACGATTTCAACACGCCTGAAGCATACTCGGTGCTGTTTGATATGGCGCGTGAAGTTAACCGCCTGAAAGCGGAAGACGTACAGGCGGCGAATCATCTGGCATCAGCGCTGCGTAAACTGTCTGGCGTGCTTGGCCTGCTGGAAAAGGATCCTGAGCAGTTCCTGCAAAATGGTGCGCAGGTGGATGATGACGAAGTGAAAGAAATCGAAGCGTTAATCCAACAGCGTAAAGACGCACGCGCGGCGAAAGATTGGGCGCTGGCGGATCAGGCACGCGATCGGTTGAATGAAATGGGGATCGTGCTGGAAGACGGCCCGCAGGGAACGATCTGGCGCCGTAAGTAGCCAATAACTCTTTTTCAGTAAAGACGTTTTCAGCTAATAAAAAGCCCGCAGAATAATCGCGGGCTTTTTTTCGGTATTATCGATGCTGTAAGGATTACTCGGCGACAGTTACCGTCTCGCCGTTGAACTGAACGGTTTGCCCAGCGACGATCTTGCAGCGCTTGCGTGTTTCCGTCTGGCCATCAACGGTCACATCGCCTGCGGCGATAGCCAGTTTAGCCGTCGCGCCGCTTTCGCTCCAGCCCAGCAATTTCAAGAGATCGCACAGTTCAACGTGCGGATGCTTTTCAAGATTAAACGTTGCCATAAATTCCTGCTTATCGGTGTTTGACCTAATATATCCTAAATAATCCGAGTTGCGTGAAGGCGACAACCGCACGAGTCCCCAGGAGCTTACATAAGTAAGTGACTGGGGTGAGTAAGGGCAGTCAACGTACAAGCAACTTGAAGTATGACGGGTATCGCCAATTATTCGGCGTGGTCATGATACTCTTCGCACGCCTGTAGCGTGTTTTGAATCAGTGTGGCAACGGTCATCGGGCCGACGCCGCCCGGCACAGGGCTAATGTAAGACGCTCTTTCCTGCGCAGTTTCAAATTCCACATCGCCAACAACTTTGCCGCTTTCCAGACGGTTGATACCCACGTCCAGCACGATTGCGCCCGGTTTAATCCATTCGCCAGGGATAAAGCCCGGTTTACCCACTGCAACAACCAGCAGATCGGCGTTTTCAACATGGTGACGCAGATTTTTGGTGAAACGGTGCGTGACGGTGGTGGTACAGCCTGACAGCAACAGTTCCAGACTCATCGGACGGCCCACAATATTGGATGCACCGACCACAACAGCATTTAGCCCGAAGGTATCGATATTATAACGTTCCAACAGCGTGATGATGCCACGTGGCGTACAAGCGCGTAGCAATGGCGCACGCTGGCAGAGACGACCCACGTTATAAGGATGGAAACCATCAACATCTTTATTTGGGGCGATACGTTCGATCACTTTGGTGTTATCAATACCTTCCGGCAGCGGAAGCTGAACCAGTATACCGTCAATCGTCTGATCGGCGTTGAGCTGGTCGATAACGGCTAACAGCTCTGATTCTGTTGTGGTGATGGGTAAATCGTAAGAGCGAGAGATAAAGCCGACTTCTTCACATACCTTGCGCTTGCTGGCGACATAAATCTGTGACGCTGGATTCTCGCCAACCAACACAACAGCTAGACCCGGTGCGCGTTTTCCTTCAGCCAAACGCTGCGTGACTCGTGCGGCAACTTCGTCTTTGACCTGCTGCGCAATCGTTTTACCATCAATAATCTTTGCTGCCATTTGAGATGAGACCCATCAATTGGAGTATAGGGGGAGATGGCCGCTATTTTGTCAGAAGCTGCGCGTGCTGTCAGGCATTGCGTGAACATTAATTGTTTCTATATGGCGATTGATCTCGCTATTCGCTGACCTCGAACCGGTTTTTACCACTATTTTTGGCGCGATACAGCGCGGCATCGGCAATATCAATAACGGATGCTGCTGTTGGCGGTGGGTTATCGACGCAGAACACATACACACCGGCACTAATGGTGACAATTTTCTCTGGGAACAGCGTCATTTCATGCGCGATTTTTTCCTCGCGCACTGAATTCAGTACGCGCTGAGCGAGCGTAGTAGCGCCTTGTTTATCCGTATCGGTGATGATTATAGCGAACTCCTCACCGCCATAGCGGGCGACTAAATCTTCTTTTCGTTTCGGCATGTTGCTCAGGGCGTTACCAATCTTACGCAGGCACTCATCACCGGCGACATGTCCATAATGGTCGTTATATTTTTTGAAGGCATCGACGTCGATCATGATCAACGCCATACACTGCCGCGTTTCCGCAACTCGCAATAAGGTTTGTTGCAGGAAAATATCAAACTGGCGGCGGTTAGCTAAGCCTGTCAGGCCATCAAACAGCGCTAACGTCTGCAAGGTGTGGTTAACCGATGTGAGTTCATCACGCACGATGGTTAAATCGATCTGATTTTTCAAATTCATACGAATCTGTCTCAGTACGATCAAACCGAGCAGGATAATCGTGAAGAGCAGGGTTAACGTAATAGCACCGTAAACCAGACTGTCCGATTTCCATTTACTAAGAACCAATCCAAGATCGAAACCCGCTGCGATGACGATGGGGTAACGCTTTAATTTTGTGTAGCCATAAATGCGTTCGACATGGTCAAGCGTAGAGACAAACGTTGCCGTTCCGCTTTCCGACTGTTTCAGGTGTTCTGAAAAGAGCGGGCCGCTCGACACATTTCGGTTGATATAAGAATCGTCGTAAGGACGTCCGTACAGAATCCGGCCGTCGGAAAGCAGAATGGCAAGCACGTCCATATTTCCCATGGAGTAGTAGCCATAATACTGTTTGAAATAGTTCAACGAGAGGGTGGCGAGCAGCACACCGTTAAAGCTGCCGTCTGGCTTACTGATACGCATAGAGACGGGAATGATCAGATCGCCGGTAGATCGGCTTTGAATCACACTGCCGATGTGCATGGCCTGACTGACGTTATTCTGGTGATATTTGAAATATTCTCTGTCGGCGTTATTCGCATTGGCCGGTTTTGCTATCCCAGAGTTCACCAACCATTCGCCTTTATCGTCATAAATGAAGATGCCATGCAGCTGTGGCAGTGTTGCCTTACGGCTCCTTAAAATATCGCCTAATCGGTTCAATTGTACGGACGATTGACCATCCTGCTCGATACGCTCTTGTAAATCTTGCAGCAATATGTCGACTTGTAAAAAAGTATCTTCGGCATGGCGTGCCAGTGACAGCGACAGATTTTTGGCGTTTCGCTCTGTGGAATCGATAAGCTGTTGGTGAGAATTGAATACTGCCCATCCGTTCAGTGCCACTACCGCCGTGATGATGAATAGCATAAATATAATCATCAATTTTTGGAGCGGCATTTGATACTGGCTGGCTTTTTCGTGCGTGCTGGCCTTCATCGTCTTTCCCATCCTTAGCCAAAGAAATGACTGATGGTAAGTGTAGACGTTCCTGCCATTTGCGTTGTTATTGATGAGATTTTCTTATGATTTTTTGTTGGGTTTTACATAACTTTCAGTCGATTTTATAAAAAGCAGCATCGTTATCCCTTTGCTTCCATGTGCCATTGATAAAGACGCCAAAATCAAGCGTATTGTCGTGTCTATTCGAAAAGATCATCTAAGATAAATGACGTCCTGTTACATAACGTCATGAAAATTTATTTTCGCGCTAATGATTAAAAACGTCACAAGGTGTAAGTAAATTTTTATTTATCATTAAATACGCTATGTTTAATTGGCGTTTAACCGGCGTTGCTAATGATGAGAGGGTGTTCATGACGTTTCGACTGATGAGTAAGAGGTGCCTTCGTGAGTGATGAGATCATTAATCGTGAGGTAGGAAATAAATTGAAATGCAACCCCTCTTTTCAGATGAGGAAATAAAAAAGATACTGCGGCGAAATAGGTTTTTAGCCATTTATGAAATAAAGAGCTCTTCATGAAAATAGCGATTAGCGGAACGGGATATGTCGGTTTATCGAATGGATTATTATTAGCACAACAGCATCAGGTTGTGGCGTTGGATATTGTGGCAGAAAAAGTGGCGTTGCTGAATCAACGAAAATCGCCGATTAATGACGCTGAGATTGAACGCTTTTTACAACATGAAACGCTGAATTTCTCGGCTACGTTGGATAAGAATGAAGCGTATGCTGATGCGCAGTTTGTGATTATCGCTACGCCGACGGATTACGATCCGCAAACCAACTATTTCAATACCTCATCGGTAGAGGCGGTCATTCGCGACGTATTGGCGATTAATCCGCAGGCGATTATGGTGATCAAATCGACGGTGCCTGTTGGCTTCACCGAGAAAATTAGCCAGCAGCTGGATACAGATAATATCATTTTTTCGCCCGAGTTTTTACGTGAAGGAAAGGCGCTGTATGACAATCTGTATCCATCGCGAATTGTCGTTGGGGAGCGTTCGGAAAGGGCGAGATTCTTCGCTAACTTATTGATGGACTGTGCATTAAAAAAAGATATTCGCGTGCTTTTCACCGACCCGACAGAGGCCGAAGCGATAAAATTATTTGCGAATACCTTCCTGGCAATGCGGGTGGCCTACTTTAATGAGCTGGACAGCTATGCCGAATCGCTGGGGTTGAATACCCGGCAGATTATTGAAGGCGTATGTCTCGATCCCCGCATCGGCGATTACTACAACAATCCTTCTTTCGGCTACGGCGGCTACTGCTTACCGAAAGATACCCGACAGCTTCTGGCCAATTATCGTACTGTTCCGAATAACCTGATCAAGGCTATCGTGGACGCTAACCATACGCGGAAAGACTTTATTGCCGACACGATTATCCGTCGGCACCCTAAAACCGTCGGCGTCCATCGCCTCATCATGAAAGCGGGGTCGGATAATTTTCGCTTTTCCTCCATTCAGGGCATTATGAAAAGAATAAAAGCGAAAGGAATCAATGTAGTGATTTATGAACCGGGGATTGATGATGATAACTTTTTAGATTTCCCAATCGTTCATCAACTCGACAGTTTCAAACGGCAATGTGACATTATTATTACCAACCGTTATGCCGATGAATTAAAAGATGTAATAGGGAAAGTCTATACGCGAGACTTATTCGGTGAGGATTGATTTCTTGTCGTAAATCAATAAATCGACATTTTTATTATATATTGGACTATTCGTAAAAAGTTCACTTTTGCATTGTAATTAACTATGTCTTTTTTGTGGCTTCGCCATTTCGTGTGGCTTATCTATGATTTTATGATTATCGCAATAAATTAAGGTTGGCTTAAGGCTTCATTATTTAGACTACTGAATAATGATTTATCGCCATTATTTATTTTGGGAATACCTTATGACGGATTTTTTGCCTTTTTCCCGCCCGACCATGGGCGACGAGGAAATTGCTGCCGTGGCAGAAGTATTACGTTCTGGCTGGATAACCACGGGGCCGAAATGTCAGCAGTTAGAGCAGGCTTTTTGCCAGCAGTTTGGGTGTCGACAGGCGATTGCGGTTAGCTCCGCGACGGGCGGAATGCACGTTACGCTGATGGCGCTCGGCATTGGCCCCGGTGATGAGGTTATTACGCCGTCCCAGACCTGGGTTTCAACCGTCAATATCATCACGCTATTGGGTGCGGAACCGGTGATGGTGGATGTGGATCGGCATACATTGATGGTGCGATCGCAGGATATTGAAGCCGCCATTACGCCGAAGACCAAAGCGATTATTCCCGTGCATTACGCCGGTGCGCCTGCCGATCTGGATGCGCTGCGCGCACTCAGTGAACGCTATGGCATTCCGCTCATTGAGGATGCGGCGCATGCCGTCGGTACGCAATACCGTGGTGAGTGGATTGGTGCGCGTGGAACTGCCATTTTCTCGTTTCACGCGATTAAAAATATCACCTGTGCGGAAGGTGGCATGGTGGTGACGGATGACGAAGCACTCGCCGAGCGTATACGCAGTCTGAAATTTCACGGGCTGGGTGTGGATGCGTTTGACCGGCAGTTACAGGGGCGCAAGCCGCAGGCCGAAGTGGTGGCACCGGGGTTTAAATACAATCTGGCGGATATCAATGCGGCTATTGCGCTGGTCCAACTGAATAAACTCCCAGCGATCAACGCCCGCCGTCAGCAGCTTGCCGCGCGTTATCTCACGCAGTTGCACTCGCTGCAGCTCCAGCCGCTGGCGGTTCCTGATTATCCCCATCTGCACGCCTGGCATCTGTTTATGGTGCGTGTGGACGAAACGCAGTGCGGTATTTCACGTGATGATCTGATGGCGGCACTGCAAACACACGGCATTGGCACCGGACTGCATTTCAGAGCGGTGCATACGCAGAAATATTACCGTGAACGCTACCCTCATTTGCACCTGCCGGAAACGGAGTGGAATTCGGCGTCGCTTATGACGTTGCCACTGTTCCCCGATATGCAAGACAGCGATGTCGATCGCGTCGTCGCGGCGTTAACCTCGATTCTGGAGTCTGTTCGTGATTGATGACATAAAAAATGTTTCTGTTGTGATTCCCGTTTATAACGAAGAAGAGAGCCTGCCAGTGCTGATTGAACGCACGTTGGCGGCCTGTCGGAAGATCGGTAAACCCTGGGAAATTATTCTGGTTGATGACGGTAGCAGCGATCGCTCTGCGGAACTGCTGACCGAGGCGGCGAGCGACCCGGACAGCCACATCATTGCCGTGCTGCTGAACCGCAACTATGGTCAACACTCGGCCATCATGGCAGGGTTTCAGCAGGCGGTGGGTGACGTAGTGATTACGCTTGATGCAGATTTGCAGAACCCGCCGGAGGAAATCCCACGGCTGGTTGAATACGCGTCTCAAGGGTATGACGTGGTTGGCACCGTGCGGGCCAATCGGCAGGATTCGCTGTTCCGCAAACTGGCCTCGAAAACCATCAATATGATGATTCGTCGCTCGACTGGGAAATCCATGGCGGATTACGGCTGTATGTTGCGCGCCTACCGTCGCCACATTGTCAGCGCGATGCTGCGCTGTCACGAGCGCAGCACCTTTATTCCTATCCTTGCCAACACGTTCGCACGAAAAACTATTGAGATCGACGTGTTGCACGCCGAGCGGGAGTTTGGCACGTCCAAATACAGTTTTCTAAAGTTAATTAACCTGATGTACGACCTGCTGACCTGCCTGACGACAACGCCGCTACGCATACTCAGCCTGATTGGCAGCGTCGTCGCGCTGTCGGGCTTCCTGCTGGCACTGCTGTTGATCGGACTGCGTCTGTTCTTAGGGGCGGAATGGGCGGCAGAGGGCGTGTTCACGCTGTTTGCCGTGTTGTTCATGTTCATCGGTGCGCAGTTCATCGGGATGGGGCTATTGGGCGAATACATTGGTCGTATCTATACCGATGTGCGTGCCCGGCCACGCTATTTTGTGCAAAAGACAGTGAGTGCGGCAACGCCACTAACCACCAGTTTACGGGATGAAGAAGAATGAAAGCGATCGTATTTGCCTACCATGATATCGGTTGTGTGGGTCTTGAAGCGTTGGCGTTAGCGGGCTATGAGATTCAGGCGGTCTTCACACACAGCGATGCACTGGGAGAAAACCACTTCTATGCGTCGGTGGCGAAAACGGCTGCCGGGATGGATGTGCCCGTGTTTGCACCGGAAGACATTAACCATCCGCTCTGGGTGAACCGGATTCGAGAGTTGGCACCGGATGTTATTTTTTCCTTCTATTACCGCACATTATTAAGCGATGACATTCTTCAGTTACCGTCGTTTGGCGCATTTAATCTGCACGGCTCACTGTTGCCGCGCTACCGTGGGCGAGCTCCCGTTAACTGGGTGCTGGTGAACGGAGAAACGCAAACGGGCGTTACGCTGCACAAGATGGTTTCCCGTGCTGATGCGGGTGATATCGTCGCGCAGTCTGTGGTGGCGATTGACGATGAAGATACCGCGCTGACGCTGCATGGCAAATGTCGTACCGCCGCAGCCACTTTGCTGGCGCAGCAGTTACCGCTGATTCGCTCGCGTGAGATTGCGCTGACGCCACAGGATGACAGCCAGGCCAGCTATTTCGGTCGTCGCACGGCCGCAGATGGTCTGATCGACTGGCAAAAAAGCGCCCATGAGATCAACAACCTGATTCGCGCGGTGACGGAACCCTATCCGGGGGCGTTTACGTTTCTCGGCGAGCGCAAGGTGATTATCTGGCGCGCCCGTGTGGTTAAAAACAACCGTGTGAACGTTAATCATCCACATGGCGGTGATGCGGGCTTGATTATTTCGACCTCGCCGCTGGTGGTGTCCTGTGGTGAAGACGCGCTTGAGATCGTCAGCGGGCAGAGTGAAACCGGGCTGTATATGTCGGGTAGTAGACTGGCGGCGGAAATGGGCATGGTGCCACAGGCGCGGCTGGGTAACCTCGCCAGCCGTGTGCAACGACGCCGCACGCGTGTGCTGATCCTCGGTGTGAACGGTTTTATCGGTAACCACCTGACCGAGCGCCTGCTGCGCGACGATCGCTATGAGATCTACGGGCTGGACATCAGCTCTGATGCCATCGCGCGTTTTCTTGGCGATCCGCGTTTCCATTTTGTGGAAGGTGATATCAGCATTCATAACGAATGGATCGAATACCACATCAAGAAATGCGATGTCATTCTGCCGCTGGTAGCGATTGCAACGCCGATCGAATACACCCGTAACCCGCTGCGCGTATTCGAGCTGGATTTCGAAGAGAATCTGAAAATTGTGCGCGACTGCGTACGCTACAACAAACGCATCGTTTTCCCGTCCACCTCAGAAGTGTACGGCATGTGTGATGACAAAGAGTTTGATGAAGACACCTCACGCTTGATTGTCGGGCCGATCAACAAGCAGCGCTGGATCTACTCCGTATCCAAGCAACTGCTGGATCGGGTGATCTGGGCGTACGGCGCGAAAAACGGCCTGCGCTTCACGCTGTTCCGTCCGTTTAACTGGATGGGGCCACGTCTGGACACGCTGGACGCCGCGCGGATCGGCAGCTCGCGTGCCATTACTCAACTGATCCTCAATCTGGTGGAAGGATCGCCGATCAAGCTGGTGGACGGCGGGGCGCAGAAACGCTGCTTTACCGATATTCACGACGGCATTGAAGCGCTATTTCGCGTTATCGAAAATCGCAACGGTCAGTGTGACGGGCAGATTATCAATATCGGCAATCCGCATAATGAAGCCAGTATCCGCGAACTGGGCGAAATGCTGCTCACCAGCTTTAATGATCACCCGTTACGTGATCGTTTCCCGCCGTTTGCCGGATTTATTGACGTGGAAAGCAGCAGCTATTACGGCAAAGGCTATCAGGATGTGGCGCACCGCACGCCGAGCATTCGCAACGCCAAACGGCTGCTGGAATGGGAACCGACGGTGAAGATGGAGCAAACCGTCGCGGAAACGTTGGACTATTTTCTGCGTACCGTTGACGTCCCGCACACCGCTGATGCCACGGATGCGCAGGGATGACGCGTGTTGGCCTGCGAATTGATGTCGATACCTGGCGCGGTACGCGGGACGGCGTACCCGCGCTGCTGAAGGTGCTGGCTGAGTTTGATATCCAGGCGAGTTTCTTTTTTAGCGTCGGGCCGGACAACATGGGACGTCACCTGTGGCGTCTGCTGCGCCCACGTTTCTTATGGAAGATGCTGCGCTCCAACGCAGCCTCGCTCTACGGCTGGGATATCTTGCTGGCTGGCACAGCGTGGCCGGGGCGTCATATTGGCGCACGGTTTGGCTCGTTAATCCGCCAGGCGCATGACACTGGGCATGAAGTGGGGTTACATGCCTGGGATCATCATGGCTGGCAGGCGAATGTCGCTCGTTGGTCGGATGCGCAGCTGGCAGCGCAGTTCCATGAAGGCATGGATGCGCTAACGCAGATTCTGCCATCGCCAGTGCGCTGCTCCGCCGTAGCGGGCTGGCGAGCCGATGCACGCGTCGTTGAAATGAAGCAGCGCTGGAATTTGGACTATAACAGTGACTGTCGCGGCACCCAGCCTTTTCGGCCACGACTGAAAAATGGGGGGCTTGGCACGACGCAGATCCCCGTAACGCTGCCGACCTATGACGAGGTTATTGGTGAGCGCGTGAGTGACGGCGAATTCAACGACTTTATTCTCGATGCAATCGAGCAGGATCGGGGCGTGCCGGTGTATACCATTCACGCAGAGGTTGAAGGAGGCGCGAAATTGGCGCTGTTCCGTCAGTTACTGCTTCTTGCCCGTCAGCGGCACATCGAATTTTGTCCACTTTCCTCGTTACTGCCTGATGATTCGACTACGTTGCCCGTCGGGCGGATTGAACGCGCGCCGTTTCCCGGACGGGAAGGGTGGCTTGGCGTGCAAACGGAAGAATAAATAAAGCAGGAGACAGCATGGAAAAAAGCATGATCAAGCTGAAAAGTACTGTGATAGTGGTGTTGTTTGCTTTGCTCTACCTGCTGCCGCTTAACGGTCGCTGGCTGTGGTCGCCAGATGAAACCCGCTATGCCGAAATCAGCCGTGAGATGCTTCAGCGCGGTGATTGGATTGTGCCGCATTTGCTGGATATTCGCTATTTTGAGAAACCTGTCGCGGGCTACTGGCTGAATAACATGAGTCAGTGGTTACTAGGTCATACCAATTTTGCCGTGCGCTTTGCCTCGGTGTTTTCTACCGCGCTGAGTGCGTTGCTGGTATTTTGGCTAGCGATGATGCTGTGGAAAAACCAGCGCACGGCGCTGCTGGCGGCGGCGATCTATCTTACGTCACTCCTTGTTTATGGCATTGGTACTTACAGTGTGCTCGATCCGATGGTGACGCTCTGGATGACAGCGGCGCTGTTCAGCCACGCGATGATTCTACGGGCAAAACTGACGCGTGAACGGCTAGTGGCCTGGGGGCTGATGGGGCTAGCCTGCGGTATGGGGTTCATGACCAAAGGCTTTCTGGCGCTGGCGTTGCCGGTGATCAGCGTGCTGCCCGTGGCGCTGGCGCAAAAGCGTATCAAGGAGCTGCTGCTGTTCGGGCCGTTGGCGATTGTTGTCGCGGTGCTGCTGAGTGCGCCGTGGGCGCTGGCGGTGCACGCACGAGAAGCTGATTACTGGCATTACTTTTTTTGGATTGAGCATATCCAGCGTTTTGCTGAAGACGATGCGCAGCATAAGGCACCGTTCTGGTATTACTTACCGTTTCTGATTGTGGGGACATTCCCCTGGCTGGCGCTGTTGCCGGGCGCGTTACGTAGCGGTTGGACCGAACGGAAAGTGAACCCAGAGCGGTTCTTCTTGCTGTGTTGGATGGTGATGCCGCTGCTGTTTTTCAGCATCGCCAAAGGCAAGCTGCTGACCTACATTCTGCCGTGCTTTGCACCACTGGCGCTGCTGATGGCGGCGTGGGTTTCTGGGCTGGCCCCCGTAGTGCGCGAGCGCCTATTGCGCATCAATAGCTGGCTCAATATTGCTTTTGGCGGCGTGTTGGGGCTTGCGGTTGCCTCGCTTGGCCTTGGCATCGTCGTGCCGCATTTCTATCAACCGGGAGAAGGCCTTACCATCATATCGGGAATCGTCTGCTTTATCGGTTGGATAGCCTTTGCTGCTGTTAGCTTGAGGAAACAGCAGACGTGGGGCTATCTGGTGGCGGGCTGTCCGCTCTTTCTGGCACTGCTCGTTGGCGGGAGTATTCCGGCGAGTGTGGTTGATTCCAAGAATCCCCAAACCTTTATTCGTAGCCACCAGCCGTTGCTTGAAGATAGCCGCTATGTGCTTAGCGACGAAGTGGGGCTGGCTGCCGGACTGGCGTGGGAACTGAAGCGCAGTGATATCACCTTATTTAAGGCGCGTGGCGAACTGAACTATGGGCTGGACTATGCTGATGCTGCCGATCGCTTTGTGGATGAGGGCGCTTTCCCCGCTTGGCTTGCCGATAAACGACGTAGCGGGAATGTTGCGCTGGTGCTGAAAACCGACAGAGACAGTGATGACGAATATCGTAATCTGCCCGCCCCTAATCAGTTGAGAAAATCGCACCGCTATGTGCTGCTGTTTTATAAGCAGGTCGTGCCATGAGTTATCTATTGGTTGCCATCGTCTGTCTGCTGACCAGCTTAGGGCAACTGTGCCAGAAACAGGCGGCAGAATGCTGGCGGCGTTTGCCCGTGGCTCAGCGTCAACGGGTGACGTTCGGGTGGCTGATGTTGGCGGCATTGCTGCTGGGTATTGGGCTGCTGCTGTGGCTTTTGGTTTTGCAACATCTCCCGCTCGGCGTGGCGTACCCGTTGCTGAGCATCAATTTTGTTCTGGTCACGCTGCTGGCGCACTATGGGTTTGGCGAACGCGTGGATAGGCATCACTGGTGGGGCATTGCGCTGATTGTCATCGGTATCTATCTGATGCAGGGGGAGTGATGACGAACAAGGGATATTTTTGGGTCGTTGCCAGCCTCGTATTGGCTAGTGCCGCCCAGGTATTAATGAAAAGCGGGATGCTGGCGCTGCCGAGCATTTCCATGACGCACTGGCCATCGCTCAGCACGCTGATGGCTGGCTGGCCGGTTGTCGCGGTGCTGGTCGGGATTATCTGCTACGGCCTGTCGATGGTGTGCTGGTTCATGGTGCTACGCTATTTACCGCTAAGCCGTGCCTACCCGCTGATTAGTCTGAGCTATGCGGTGGTCTATCTTGCCGCGGTTTTTCTGCCGTGGCTGAATGAACCGATGAGCCTGCGTAAAAACCTCGGCGTTCTGATTATTCTTCTCGGGGTTTGGCTGGTTAGCCGCGACGCACAGGCGACGAAGTAAACCGCCTGTGCTTGCTGTCTGAGAGGGATATTATTGACTGAAAACGTGTGCGGCACCGTTCACGCTTAGGCTAACTTGTTGGCCGACGGTGAAAGCGGCGTGACTGACAGTTTTAAGTTCAATGACATCGGCTTCTGCGTTGTGGATGCATAGCGTCAGTGTAGAGACGAAGCCGGAAAACTCGACGTTGCGGATAGTGGCACGCATAGGTGCCGTGCTCGTTATCTCGGTATCCTGAATCGTTATTTGCTCTGGCCTAAGCATGATTCTTGCCCGACCATTTACCGTTGGGCGATCCACGGCGATGCGCCCAAGCAGGCAGTCAGCCTGACCACCGTCGATCTGCGCATTGAGAATCAGCGTTTCACCGAGGAAAGTGGCAATGTCTTCACTGTTGGGCTGGTGGTAGAGCGCCCAAGGGGAACCCGATTGCGACAGTTGACCCTCACGCATGACGACCACTCGATCGGCAAAAGACAGCGCTTCCCCCTGATCGTGGGTCACCAGAATCGAAGCCACGTTAGCCTGCTGCAATACGTCCATTACCGCCTTACGGGTGGCGGCACGCAGTCCGGTGTCCAGCGCGGAAAACGGTTCATCCAGCAGCATCAACGCAGGGCGCTGCGCCAGCGCGCGAGCCAGTGCGACACGCTGCTGCTGACCGCCGGAAATTTCATGCGGTGAGTGCTTCTGTAAATGTGCGGGAAGGGAAACCAGCGCCATCAGCTCATCCACCCGTTTTTGTTTCTCCGCCTTCGTGCCTTTTAGCCCAAAAGCAATGTTGTCCGCGATGCAGAGATGTGGAAACAGCGCGCCATCCTGTGGGACATAGCCGATTCCGCGCTGATGGGCGGGGACGGAAAGCCCGTTATCGCAGAGCGTTTGGCCGTTTAGCGTAATGACGCCGGTATCCGGTGTTTCAAACCCAGCGATGAGGCGCAGCAGGGTGGTTTTCCCTGAGCCGGATGGGCCGACAATCGCTGTGCGACGGCTGTTTTCTAACGTTAAACGAATGTCAGACAGCACGGTGCGCCCGTTAAAGCTTTTACTGACGCGATGAAGTTCCAACATGATTACAACCCCGCCATTTTTTGTGATTGTGTGTAGAGAAACCAGGTCCACGGCAGTGACAGTAAGACCAGAATAAGCGCATAGGGTGCCGCCGCAGGATAGTCGATCTCACTGGTTAGCGCCCAAAATCCGGTCGCCAGCGTGCGGGTGCCGTTGGGAGCCAGCAGCAATGTGGCGGTTAGCTCATTGATGATCGCCAGAAAGACAAGCGTTGCCCCCGTGGCGACGCCGGGTGCCGCCAGCCGGATGGTCACGGTCATTAACGTCTGCAAGGGGGAACGACCCAGGCTGGCTGCAACCTGTTCCAGCTCTACCGGTGCCTGTGCGATACCCGCGCGTAGATTAACCAGCGCTCGTGGCATGAACATCAACAGATAAGCCAACAGCACGGTGAATTCAGTTTGGTAGAGCGGCCTGATGACGTGAATCGTGGTGGTGACCAGCGCCAGCGCGACGACGATACCCGGCAGAGAACTGGTGATGTAATTGCATCCTTCCAAAAACCGATACAGGCGATTAGGGTGACGGATGGTTAGCCAGGCCATCGGAATCGCTGCTAGCGTCGTCAGTGCGGCACCGCTCAGCGCCAGCGTCATGGTCTGGCGGAATGCATCAAGCAGCTCGCGGCGTTGCCACACTTCCCAGCCGCCAAAACCTAACCAGCGAAACAGCGTAATAAAAGGCACGCCGAGCGTCAGCAACACCAGCGTTGTCAGTAACAGCAGCGCCAGCGAGAGAGAAAGTGGTGGCAAGCGTATCGGTGTGACAACCTGCGGCGCGCCGGAACCGACATGCGCATAGCGCGTGACGCCACGTACGCGGGCATCCGCGCACAGCAAAAACAGGCACAGCAGCGCCAGTACACCGGCCAGCATGTTGGCCGCGGGGCCATTAAACGTTGACTGAAACTGATCGAAAATTGCGGTGGTAAAGGTATCGAAACGGATCATGGCGAACAGGCCATATTCTGCCAACAGATGCAGAGCGATCAGCAGCAACCCGCCGCCGATGGCTAGCTTTAACTGTGGCAACACCACGCGGAAAAATACGGTAATAGGTGGCACGCCTAGCGTGGCTGCGACATCTTCCAGCGCAGGGTTAAGACGCCGAAGCGTCGCCGCGCAGGGTAAATAAAGAAACGGTAAATAGGCGACGACGGATAAAAATACGCCAGCCGGTAAGCCATGCAGACCAGGGGCGGTACTGATCCAGGCATAGCTTTGTACAAATGCCGGGATCGCCAGCGGCGCGGTGAGCAACAGTGACCACAGGCGTCGAGCGGGCAGGGTGGTTCGTTCCGTCAGCCAGGCCAATAGCACGCCCAGAACCGTACAAATCGGCAGCGTCAGGACAACCAGCAGCACTGTATTTGTCAGGAGTTCGCCTACGCGCGGGCGGAATAACAAGGCACGAGCCGTTTCCCAGCCGGTATCAATACTTACGCCAATCACAAAGCCTAGCGGGACAAAGCCCAGCAGGGATAACACCAGAGCGACAATCGCAAGCAGCGCGACAGGTTTGCGTAATGGTGGAGAGGAAGCGGTGGAGGTCGTGGTTTCGCTGTAGCTAACGTTTGTCATGCTGCCTGTAGCTGCCTCGTCAGGACGATATTCTTAGACGGAGAAGCCGCGTTGAGCGGCCATTCTTATGATAATTCGTCAGGGCGAAAATGCCCTGACGAAGGCGCTATCATTACAATCTACCTGTTACAATCTATTCTCTACAACAGGCCAGCCTGCGTCATCAGATCCACGACTTTTTTGCTGTTGAGCTTGGCGGCATCAACTTTCGGTGCGTCCAGATCTTTCAGCGGAACCAGTTTGTCGTTTGAGAGCGCATTGACGCCAACCGCATATTCAAACGCATCGTTGGTGCGCAAGATTTCCTGACCGGATTTGCCAGTGATCCATTTGATAAAAGCCTGAGCCTCTTTCGCATGTTTGCTGGATGCCAGCACGCCGCCGCCGGAAATGCTGACGAACGCGCCCGGATCTTTATGCTTAAAGTAGTACAGTTTGGTGTTGTTACTGTTTTCGCCGGTTTTAGCCTGATCGACAAAACGGTAATAGTGATAGATCACGCCGCTATCAATCTGACCTGCGTTCACCGCTTTCATCACCGTACTGTTGCCTTTATAAGCGGTGAAGTTCTCTTTCATACCTTTCAGCCACTCTTGCGTGGCTTTCTCGCCTTTCTGTTCTAGATAGGCGCTAACGATGGCCTGAAAATCCGCACCCGATGGCGATGCCGCCCAGCGGCCTTTCCATTCTGGCTTAGCCAAATCGGCTAAGGATTTAGGCAACTGTGCGTCGGTAAATTTGGTCGGGTTATAGACAAATACGGTGGAGCGTGCGGCTATGCCGATCCAGCGTCCGTGGGACGGACGATAATCAGGTGCTACCTGAGCGAGGGTGGCTTTATCCAGTGGAGCAAAAAGATCGGCGTTATCGACCAGTACCATCGACGGTGAGTTTTCGGTCAGGAACACGTCGGCAGGGGAAGATTTTCCTTCCTGCACCAGTTGGTTGCCCAATTCGGTATCGCTGCCGTTACGTAACGTCACTTTGATGCCGGTTTCTTTGGTAAAACCGTCAACCCAGGATTTCACAAGGTTTTCATGTTGGGCATTGTAAATCACAATCCCTTCATCATTTTCTGCTGCATTTGCTGATGCGCTGAGAGTCAGGCCGGAAGCTAATAAAACGGCAGAACTCAGTAATCCAAAACCAAGCTTCATATTATTTACCCTTATCAATACCCGTTATGTTTGAATATTGCTGGCCTACATGGGTTCCCCTGTGTCGCTCACGATAGCGAGGCTATTTAGCGACACAGGCTGGGATGTAGCGGCAGTCGAAAAAGAATTCTACATATCGGTAATAATAATGATAGTTATTATTATTTCGCTTTCTTAAGGTTAAATTAAGGTTTCGGTGACTGTGACGTTTAGGCTATGACTTTATTTCAGCGCGTGTCGCGGTATGAAATTGTATAAATTTATCGATTAAAAAATAGTTCAGTACGGCGGTGAAATTTATTTCATCGGAAATGAGATATAACGTCATGATTTACAGAAACAAATCTGGATCAATCATCTATATTTAATGTGCAGGCTGTGAGTAGCGATACAACAAATACACTGTATTTCTTCGGTGTCACGTGCGCTTGTCTGCAATTTGGGGCGAATTGACCGACAAAAAGGTGACACAGCAACTGATATTCGGGGGATGGAAAAATGGATGTAGAAACGCGGATGATTGAGCTTATCGTTAAATCTGGCGAAACACGTTCCTGCGCAATGGAAGCACTGAGATCCGCTCGCCGAGGGGAGTGGGATCACGTCGATGAACTATTAAAAATGGCTGCGGTGGCGCTGAATCGGGCGCAATTGATCCAAACCGGATTTATTGGCAACCAGAGTAAGGAAAAAACCAATCTCGAACTTATCGTCGTGCACGCACAGGATCATCTGATGAATGCGATGCTGTGCCGTGAACTTGCTGAAGAAATTATTGAACTCAGAAAAGAGGTATCTGGCGTCAATATGCACATGCGCTAACGGTATTGCTGAGCAAACGAAAAGCCATTCAGCTTTCACGCTGAGTGGCTTACCCTTGTTGATGCATAACTCTTTTTTCTGTCGCTATTTCCCGTATTGTTCGTCGCTGACTTTTTCCAGCCATTCGACTGGGCTACCGTTAAGCGATTCGGCAATGGCGATGTGTGTCATGGCGGTTTGTGCCGTCGCGCCGTGCCAGTGTTTTACGTCTTCGGGTATCCAGACGATATCACCCTGATTGATCTCTTGAATCTCGCCACCCCACTCCTGAAGCCATCCCCGACCCTGCGTGACGATCAGCGTCTGGCCGAGTGGATGGGTATGCCATGCCGTACGGGCTCCGGGTTCAAATGTCACTGTCGCGCCGCCAACCCGAGCGGGGGCGGTGCTCTGGAAGGGCGCATCGATGCGTACGTTGCCGGAGAAATAGCTGTCTGGGCCAGGCTGGGATGGGTGTGAACCACTGCGGGTAATTTTCAATTTTTCCTCCTTGCTGGAAAGCGTCGCTGTTATTGAAAGATGTGCTGTGATTGAAAAATTCAGTATTGATGAAAGACAGCGGCTGTGAAAAACGTTACTGCGATTTGTGGGGAAGCACCAGAGGGTAAACCTAGAAAGAAGCTATGAATTATATTCATTAATTACGCGAAGGAATGTGACGCGTATTATTCACCTGTTGCCTATTTTCAGTGCGAGTTAACCGATTATTGGCGGTTTCGCATAAAACTCATTCATGAGTTTGTATAATAGGTAAAAGTTAATAACACCACTATTTGGACATTCTGATGTTAAAAGAAAATTTTAATGACCTCATCTCGTTCCTTGTAGTGGCAAGAGAACGCAGTTTTACCAAAGCGGCGGCGAAGCTTGGGCTTTCTCAGTCGGCGTTAAGCCATTCAATTCGCGGCCTTGAAGAGCGTCTTGGCGTGCGATTGCTGACCCGAACCACGCGTAGCGTTGCGCCAACGGAAGCAGGAGAAAAACTGGCGCATAGCCTTGGCCCGCGCTTTGCGGACATTGAAAGCGAACTGGTTGCGCTGGGCGACATGCGGGAGCGACCTGCGGGGAATATCCGCATCACGGCGGGAGAGCACGCGGTGGATTCGATATTATGGCCGGTGTTAAAGCCATTTTTAGCGAATTACCCCGACATTAACGTTGAAATTACGGTGGATAACGCGTTAACGGATATCGTTGTTGGCCGTTTTGATGCGGGCATTCGTCTGGGTGAACAGGTAGCAAAAGACATGATCGCCGTGCGTATTGCACCGGAAATGAGCATGGCGGTGGTCGGTTCCCCTAACTATTTCGCGCGCAATTCTGTCCCCACGACGCCGCAGGATTTACAGCATCACCGCTGTATTAACATGCGCCTGCCGACGATGGGTGGAATCTACGCGTGGGAATTTGAAAAAAACGGTAGGGAAATCAAGGTGCGCGTTGAGGGCCAACTGACAATGAATAGCCTACGTCAGCGAATCGACGCTGCCCAAATCGGGCTCGGTCTAGCCTATGTACCGGAAGATTCAGTGCGTGAGGATATTGCCAGCGGTCGCCTGATTCAGGTACTGACGGAATGGTGCCCACCGTTCCCAGGCTACTATCTGTATTATCCCAGCCGCAAACAGCATACCATCGCCTTTTCACTGTTCGTTGAGGCGCTGCGCTATCCGCGTTAGCAATTGGGTGGAACGTGTTTTATCGCGTTTTTTCTGGTTTGTTTTTCTCATTAGGCGTGGTTCATCGTTGAAGGGCGATGTTATGATCGGCACGGTTCGGTCTAGTTGGTAGTAAGTCTGATGTTCAGATCACACCATTTGGACAGAATACCTTCCGAGTGATCTATTAGGTTTATCAGGAGAATTAGATGCTTCAGGCCATTATGCAAGGAAAAGCAGGCAGAGTGGAAATAGAAGGGAAAGCGGCAGAGAGCTGGCGTGATGTCTTTAAAAAACGAGAGGATTTATTGACGGCAGCATTTTGGACGCGAATTGGTTATTTGAGTGAAGAAAGTCGTTCCCTATTTATTCGTGAATTTCTCGGTTTATCGGAATCAGAATTAGGTGAGTATCGGAAGGTGAATTTTTGGCCTCGTTATTCATTAAATATGGCAGGGGTTGACCAGAAAAGTGTCGAGCCTGATGTGATTATGGAATTTGAAAAAGCGGATATTCTGATTGAGGTGAAACCTCCTTCAGGAGGGGTTCAGTATCATGATCAATGGCAACGGGAAATTATTGCCTATCATCAGGATGAGAGAAAAAAAGAACAACTCTTTTTTATTGCATTAGGAAATATCCCTAAATCTTTAGGAGAGTTCAATAGTGGTTTAATTAACGAATACAGAGAGAATACGAAGGTCATTCAGCGAGAGTGGCATAATGCTAAAAATGCATTGCTATCTTTAAACGTTGGTAATGCCCATGAACATCATATTATTCGGGATTGCCTGTCTGCACTTTCCTTGTATGGTATTCGAGTAGCTCTGCCAGAGTATAAAAATTTATCTCAGTTTATTACTAAGTTTCCTCTGCATGAGGGAGCGAAAAATATTTTCTCTTCTTTTTCTGACAAAAAATAAGGATATTAAAAATGAATATTGAAGATTCTCTTCAACAAGTCAGACAGGCACACCGTATTTGTGCCGGGTTTTATCAGCAGATATTACCCCGGATAGAACGTGTGCAGGAATTGATGGATATGCGGTTTTTGCAGTGGAATTCCATTGGTTTCGACTCTTTACCATCAAAAAGTGTGAGTCCATTCACGTACTGGGGATGGAATTTTTTACCGTTAATGGATACGTCTTTTACATTCATAAAAAAAATCTATTCAAGATATTTCAGTCCAGATGACTATATTTTAGATATTAGAATTATTACCGATAGTGAACTGGAGTGGAAGCATCGTGAAGAAGTCTATTCAGAACAAGAACCTGATGCTTGTGAGCTAAAAAGCACTGTGGAAAAATCAGAAAGTTATCTGGCAATTTATCTATTTAGCCCAACCAAGCAGATTCAAAATAATAATGTATTTGATCGGCTCTGGAACAACTCGGACTATCCTGGGCTTGAATCTGAGGTGGAATTGAGTAACCAGGGGCTGGTTAAAACAATCGGTTTCAAGTTTTTGCTTGCTGATTTTGTACAAGAGGATGGGCCAGAAAAACTGATTGAAAAAATAAAGCAGCATCTTACCTTGATGGACATTAAGGAATAACACAGGCATCTCAAGTAGTCGCGTTGTGGTTCTCGCATAACATGACGGTTGTTCTGGCAATACACCAAGGAACGATTTATTGGTTCGTCATCATTAATATTATAGAGCGCTATAGACGCTCTGGGGATCGGTGCTGACGATCCCCACCGTGTTAATGCCTTGACTGCTCACATTGATTTTTTAAATTCATCATTGCCGCTGGCGGCAATGGCGCTGTCATCATCGAACGATAATTCATACACTCCGGCGTTTCATCTGTAGGGGATTTTTTCGTACCAGAGGAGCAGGCGACAACTAACAGCGTTACCGAGGCAATCAATAGCTGATGGGTAGTAGCCTGATAATTTTTCATAAACTTTCCTTTTAACTTTTTTGTCAGTCAGCGCTCAACGATTTTTGAACTCAATCATCTCTGTCATCACGTCCAAACTGGGTGCGGTGAGGCTCCTGCCAGCGAACCTTTACTACCCCATATTCGGGCAGCGTAAGCAAGAAGAGATGTCTGAGAATCCTTCCCCTGCTTTGGTCTCCAACCTGATTATTGTGACGGACATAAACACTGTACATACCGTTACACAGCAACGCTCATCATCGAAGATAACCCTAGTATATAATCCAAAAACACAGGGAACGATTTACCGTGAAGATAAAAATTCACAAATTTCAAACAATAAATATCATGTAGCCTTACTTTATAATGAAAATCAAAAATACTCTCTGCCTACATATCCTGATGGCTACGCTCGCCATCCTGTTTCTTAGCGTTCCCCCGCTGGTGACGAGTTTTGATCCGGCGCTAACATTCCAGCCACTGATTAACACCATGGAAGGAACGGCAAAAGAACAAAAGGAAAAAATAGCCACCATTTCCCATGCGTTACAGGGAAATGCGATTTTCTTTCTCGGTGCTTCTGAGGTGTCGACATCTGAAGACGAACATTACGCGGTATATAATTACTTTAATAACCAGCTACATCGTCCGGTTGTGGCCTATGGCGATAGTTATGTCGATAGCGTCACGCATTTTTTACTGCTCTCGCGTTTTAAAAACGAACTTAACGCTAACAGTAAAGTTGTTTTGCTGCTGGCACCCGATAGTTTTTATTCAGACGGCATTCCTCCGGCAATTTTTGCCAACAATTTCCCAGCATCTATTTTTAATCCGCTGATGAAGGATGACCAGACGCGTCCTTTTCTGGTTAATTACTTACAACATATCGATAAAGAAGATATAAGCCATTTAACTTTCGGCCAAATGAAAGTCTATGGTTGGCACCCACAAATTATTTGGCAGGAAGTGAGTTATCAATTTGCTAATTTCTGTGAGCTGATAAAAAACTACTGGCTGGCGATGCTACGTATTATCCCACAGCCTGCACAACCATGGCCGGATCAGTCAGCCACCAACGTCATTCCCGACTGGGATCGCGAGCTGGCTCAGGCTCATGAGTTGAATAAGTCTCGTCAGCAAAGCGCAGCCACACTGTGGATGGATAAGACGGTTTTTGCCGACGATAAAACACCAGAAGAGTGGGACGACGCGCCGATTGTTCCGGCGCAAATGGAAGCGTTACGGGCGACGATCAAACTACTGAAAGCGCGTAACGCCCAGTTTGTCGTCATCGTCGATCCGATTAATCCGTGGGCGATTAATAACTCCCAGAAATTCCAGCCAGTCGATAGCCAGATTAGGTCGATGCTGGAGGAAAACAAGGTTCCTTATTTTGATATGTATGCGCAGCCTTATCAGAACGGCTGGAATTGGGATCGTCTGCACCCAACCGAGCCTGCATGGGTTGCGATGGATAAATTTATTGCTGAGAGTTTTAAATGATGAAAACCGCCATTCGCCTTTTTTTCCTTTATCTCTTTCTGGCGGTAACCATCGTTGCATGGACCTCTGTTGATGAAAGCATGAGTTTAAAAGTGCATTTTGAATATCAAAAATTCTGAAGGATGAATGATGTACAGCTCCGGAATGTTTTTTTTCCTTCTATTTTCATCAGCATTATTGTTTGCGCTGATTAATCGCGTATTCAGTTATCGGCTGACGTATTTATCCGCTTTTTCCGTCTTGGCGGTCTTAGGCTGGGGATATATTTTCCAGGGAGATTACGTTGTTCCCGTAGCGGTTTTCCTGAGTTTTTATATTCTCGTCACCTTAAAAGAGAAAGGTTGGTTAAAAACCTGGCAGGCAGTGAGCCTGACGTTGCTCCCGCTTTTTTTGGTGAAGTTACACCTCAACAACCACTGGGGCATGATTGGCCTGTCTTTTATGACCTTCCGCGCTATTGATGTTTTGCTTTATCGCAGCAAAAAAGATGGTCAGAATTTCCTGCATTACTTCTGCTACCTCTTTATGCCTTTTATTATTCTGGCTGGCCCGATGTATCGCTGGCGGACATGGCTGAGTGATATTAATAAACCGGTCTTCACGATGACCCGCGAGCAGTTTTTAGTGGCCGTGGAGCAAATTGTTACCGGTATTATCCAGAAGTTCTTATTCGCCATGCTGATCAATAATCTGGTTATTGAGTCGTGGAGCCCGCGTCCGTTTACGCTAAGCGTTGGTGTGGTGATGTCGCTGGCCTACAGCGCCTATCTCTATTTTGATTTTGCTGGCTACAGCAATATGGCTATCGGGGCAGGGCGCTTATTTGGCCTGAATATTCCGGCGAACTTCAATATGCCCATTCTGGCTAAAAATCCGCAGGATTTCTGGCGGCGTTTCCACATCAGCCTGTCTGAATGGCTGAGAGACGTGGTCTTTATGCCGATTTATATGAATCTGATGAAGCTCAATTTTTTCCGACAGAACAAAACGCTGGCGCAAAATATTGGCATCTTCTGCACCCTGTTTTGTATGGGGGCATGGAACGGACTCGAACGACACTATGTCATCAGCGGCGCGCTATTTGGCGCTATTTCGGTTGCTCACAACATGTTGCAATGGTCTGCCAAGCGCAGTCCCACTTTGAACCATTGTCTACATCATCCGGTTATTGTGTTCATCGGTCGAATTCTGACGCTGGCAAGCGCCGCGGCCTCCCTCTACATCTTTAGCGGAATGTCTCCTCTATGAACCTTCACTTAGAGCTTCAGGAACTGCAGGATTTCCTTCGTGCGGCATTACTCGAACCCGCTAACCCCAATCAGTTGGCGATTAGCGGTAGCGATGACGCGATGACCTGGCAACAACTATCCATTGCCGTTACAGACTGGTCGCAGCGCTATCAGCAATGTGAGCGGCCTACAGGTTCGCCCGTCGTGTTATATGGGCATCAGCAGGCGGAGTTCGCCGTGGCGATCTATAGCTGCCTGCTGCATAACATTCCGTACATCCCGGTGGACTGCATCTATCCGCAGGAGCGGCTCAAGGAGATTTGTCACCTGGCGAACGCCCCTTACTACTACGATGTTGTGACTCAGCAGTTCATTGCTACCGGTGAGGCTGGTCAGGCGCTGGTTGAGCAGGATCTCGCCTATATTATGTTCACTTCCGGCAGCACCGGAAAACCCAAAGGTGTGCAGATCGGGCGTGAAAGCCTGTGGCATTTCATGAAGTGGGTGCGTGAGGATTTCTCGCTGCCAGACGCGCCAGTGCTGATGAACCATGCAGTGTTCAGCTTCGATCTCTCCCTGATTCCGCTGCTGGCGAATCTGGCAACGGGCGGGCACATCGTTCTGAATGCGAAAGAGGATATCGCGGCAGAAAACTGGCTCGAACGCCTGAAAAACAACGGCGTTTCCGTCTGGGTTTCAACGCCATCCTTTGCCTATCAGAAGCTGCTTTCTCCTCAGTTCAACAGTGAATATTTACCTGAACTCAACGTCTTTGTGTTTATTGGTGAAGTGCTAAACAAAGCGCTGGTCAAACAGTTACGTCGCCGCTTCCCGCACGCCAAAATTCTCAATTCCTATGGCCCAACGGAAGCGACTGTCGCTACTACCGTTATCGAAATCACCGATGACATCCTGCACAGCGAAAACGATCTGCTGCCCGTCGGCGCGATGATGCCGGATTCCAGAATGGAAATTACCGCTGAGGGTGAGCTGATTATTTGGGGTAAAAACGTGATGCGCGGCTACCTCGGGCTCGCGCAGGAGAACGCTGAGAAATTGCTACATCGCGAAAGTGAAGCGTTCCGAGGCTACAGAACTGGCGACCTGGGCTACGAAGACGGACTGCTATACTGCCAAGGTAGAAATGACAGCCAGATCAAACTGAATGGCTACCGGATTGAAATTAACGAGATTGAGAACCGCCTGCTGGCGATATCCGACATCAGCGAGGCGGTTGTCCTGCCACTGATGAAATCGGGCGGTGGCGTTCTGCGTATCGCGGCATTCTGCGTGACGAACTTGGCACCAGACGTGATTAAAACCTCGCTCTCTAAGGTGATTCCGCCTTACATGGTGCCTTCCCAAATCATTATCAAAGATGCGTTGCCGCTGAACCCTAACGGCAAAATCGATCGTAAACTGCTGGATACTCATGCCCGCACGATTTAATTATCCCAGGAAAAATCATGGAACAAGAAATACTCGCGCTGTTTGAAAAGATCTTATCCCGTAAAGTGGGCTTTAACGATGAACTGATTGAGTCCGATATTCTTGACTCGATTCTGGCGGTCGATCTGGTGCTGGAAGTGCAGGACGTTTACGGCTGCGTGATCCCACCAACGGAAGTCGCTACCGTTCTGAAGACCCCGGCGGATCTGGCTCGCTACATTGAAGAGAACCGCGGCTAAGTCTTAAACAGCGGCGGTTTTGTACTATTTAAAGCCCTTGGATAGGCTTATCCAGGGGCTTTTTTATCTGGCTGGGATGCTTACACGAGACAGGTGTCTATCGCGTTATTTAGCCAAGAGTTCTCTTCGGACGATTTCTGCGCCTGCACTTAACGCATTGAGTTTGCCTGTAGCTACTCGACGAGATAAAGGAGCCATACCACAGTTGGTTGAAGGATAGAGCTTGTCGGCATCGACAAACTGAAGTGCTTTTCGTAGCGTATTGGCGACTTCTTCTGGTGTCTCGATGGCATTGGTTGCCACGTCAATAGCCCCGACCATCACTTTTTTACCGCGAATCAGTTCAAGTAAGTCCATGGGAACGCGTGAGTTGTGGCATTCCAGCGAGATGATATCGATATTGGATTTTTGCAGTCTGGGAAACGCTTCTTCATATTGCCGCCACTCAGATCCCAGCGTCTTTTTCCAGTCGGTATTGGCTTTGATGCCATATCCGTAGCAGATGTGTACCGCTGTCTCACATTTCAGCCCTTCAATCGCTCTTTCTAATGCGGCGATACCCCAATCATTCACCTCATCGAAAAAGACATTAAAAGCGGGCTCATCAAACTGAATAATATCTACACCCGCCGCTTCTAACTCTCTCGCTTCCTGATTGAGAATTTTGGCGAATTCCCAAGCCAGTTTTTCGCGGCTTTTATAGTGGTTGTCATAAAGTGTATCGATCATCGTCATCGGCCCTGGCAGAGCCCACTTAATCGGTTGCTTTGTGAGTTGGCGTAAGAATTTGGCATCTTCAACAAATACGGGTTTTTGACGTGCCACCGCCCCGACAACGGTCGGTACGCTCGCGTCATAGCGATTACGAATTTTAACGACTTCACGTTTCTCAAAATCCACGCCGCTAAGGTGCTCAATAAACGTCGTGACAAAGTGTTGGCGCGTTTGCTCGCCATCGCTGACTATATCAATACCTGCACGCAGTTGATCAAACAGCGACAAACTCAGGGCATCTTTCTTCCCGTCAATTAACTCTTCGTTTTGTAATTTCCAGGGAGACCACAGTTTCTCAGGCTCTGCGAGCCAAGATGGCTTGGGCAAACTGCCAGCAGTTGAAGTCGGTAGCAATGTTTTCATAACAGGTGACCTTATAGTTTTGGTGAATCAACGCGCGTAGTGAGCAGACCATTGTTCAAGAATATTCTTGTAGGGTTTGATGAAGTGCTCTTCAGTAAACTTTCCTTGCTCAATAGCCAACTGACTGCGTTCTACCCGATCATAAACAATTTTTGTTAATGAATGATCCTGATGATTCAGGTTGGGTTGATAGTATTGCCCCGCTGCCGAGTTAGCATTGTAAATCTCAGGTCGATAAATCTTTTGGAAAGTCTCCATCGTGCTGATAGTACTGATAAGCTCAAGATTCGTGTAATCGCTCAGTAAATCACCAGAAAAATAAAACGCCAAAGGTGCAACACTATTTGCAGGCATAAAGTAGCGAGCCTGTAACCCCATTCTTTCGAAGTAATAATCGGTCAAAGAAGGTTCATTTTGCTGGTATTCGATGCCTAATACAGGATGCTGATTCCCCGTCCGATGATAGGTGTTTTTACTTGAAATACTTAGGCATATAACCGGTTGTTTATTAAAGTTATCTTTGTAAAAATTTGAATTTGTGAAGCATTTAAATAGTTTCCCATGCAAATCGCCAAAATTATCTGGCGTGCTAAATCCGGAATGACTCTTATTATGCTCTGGCAGTAATACGCTAAAATCATAATCTCGCACGTAAGAGGAGAAGTTATTCCCTACGATGCCTTCAATGCGTTCATTCGTTTTCTTATCAACAATATTCGTTTTCAATATTTCAATTGCAGGGAAGGTATCGCCATTGCCTTCAATATCGATCTCAACGGAAATGATTTCAAGTTCGACAGAATAACGGTTGCCTTTAGGGTTATCCCAATACGCCAGTGAATTGAAGCGATTATCAATCATCACTAACGTGTTGCGTAAGTTCTCCTGGCGGCTTTCCCCTCTGGCTAAATTAGCAAAGTTGGTCGTGATACGCGTGTTTTCGGAGGGGTTGTAATTCTCATCGAAGCAACTGCTCTTAATCGTAAATGTAAAATCTTTATTCATCGCGGTCTTTGCATCCTAAGATTTGATATGAAAACTGAATTAATTTGTTGATTTTAATGATCTTGTTTGTTTCTTACTCAGCAGTCTTCATGTTGTCAATACGTTAATATTGCATATTTTATGCCAGAGTCATTGGATGAGTGAAAGAGAGTTAATTTCATCAAAGATGAATTATATTCATGATCAGGTATGTGGTCAGGATTGGCGTTAGTGCAGAAGCCCCCGTATTGCAGGAACCACCTCTGGAATCTATGGGGTTATGAGCGACTAACTGAATTGACTGATGGTCAGGCTAAAAGATGTGGAAGGCCGATTTCATTGCTCAAAAGGGGGTGACTTGAGCTTCACTCATGATTGCATCGATTTAGGCGGAAATGCCCCCTTTGCTAACAAATGGGGGCTGACTCTGAGATATGTTGTTATGTTTAAATAATCATCCGTACAGCGCAATAAACAAGTAGCAAAGCCAACGTGATATTTACGGCTCTGCCATATTTCCTGAAGATCGATTGAAAAAAGTGCCCTGCCAAAGCCCAAACAAAGTTACCGAGGCAACCTATAATAGCCAGAAGAATACTGACACTTGCGACCCAGAAGACTTCATGGGTCACAGGTAACACAAACGCAGAGAGTGCAGTAATTCCGTAAAGAATAATCTTAACGTTTGCAAACTGAAGCCAGAAACTAACCCAGAAACTTAAGGGTTTATCAGCTCCATTTGAAACGTTAGAGTCGCTGGTTCCAATGCGCCAAGCCAACCAGAGTATGTAAGCCACTCCTGCCCAGACGAGCCATTTTGTCACGGCGGGAAGGATGCTAATGAGCGTAAAAGTAAAAATCCCGCAGGCAAGCATCAGAACAAAAAATCCAGTGCTCATACCTGCTAGCACCCGAAGGCTACGGCGTAGTCCATACTGATTTACTGAACTTAGCGCCAAAATATTATTAGGACCTGGCGTCAGCGCCGTTATTAACGTATAGGTCAAAAAACCACTAATTATTGCTGATGTCACTTGTATTCTCCTGTTAGTTTCAGGATATTAGCCACCCAATAACGTCAAAATAGTGAAAGTTTTAGATTTGTAAGTTTCAATTTTTCGATGTTTTTTTCCGAGGTGTGATGTGGACTTGCGACGTTTCGTTACTTTTAAAACCATTGTTGAAGAGGGCTCTTTCGCTCAGGCCGCCCGCAAACTTTGCTGTACTCAATCAACGGTAACGTTTCAAATTCAGCAGCTTGAACAGGAATTATCCATTCAGCTTTTTGAAAAAATTGGGCGCCGTATGGCACTCACTTCGGCGGGAAAATCCTTATTGCCCCAGGTACACGAACTCACCCGGGTTTTGGACGGAATTCGTCAGGTATCACAATGTGGGACGGAAATCGTAGGTGAACTGCGAGTGATGATTGGGGAAACCTTGCTGGCGTATAAAATGCCAGAAGTGTTACGCCATTTCAGATTAAAAGCGCCAAAGGTTCATATTTACTTGCAGTCGGTAAATTGCTACACCATACGGGATTCATTACTTTCTGATAATGCGGATTTAGGTGTTTTTTACCGCGTCGGTAATGATGAAGCGTTGCATATGGAAAATTTCGGACAACAGGAACTTGTGCTCGTTGCCTCGCCTGAACTCGAAGATGTCGACTTTACTCAACATAATCAACATATTCCTGTCAGTTTCATCATCAATGAACCGCAATGTATATTCAGACAAATGTTTGAATCCACACTTCGTGAAAGAAAAATAACGATAGATAGTACTATCGAACTCTGGAGCATTGAGAGCATCAAAAATTGTGTTGCCGGAAACCTTGGTGTCTCTTTCCTTCCAAGGTTCAGCGTTGTCCGTGAACTGGAGTCAGGCGAGTTGAAGACCTTGCCTTTCACCGAGCATCCACTAACGATTACGGCGCTTTGCGCCTATCATGCAGGCCGAACCGTGAGCCCTGCAATGAAGACGTTTCTCGAGTGCATGCGCCAGTGTTTAGGAAACGAACCTTCTGCGTAAGACCGTCATGGCCTAATCATCCCAGGTACTTCTGACTTTTACGTCGGTGAGTGGCATAGCAGATCTCCATATTGAGGTGTCGGCATACGCTGGCTGTTGGTATAAGAATTCATTGAACGGGCTTGTACCATCACTTATACCAACAAATCCTACTTGATGTACGGAGATGTCGGTAGAGTCTGGTTGACTGAAAGCAGCGGATTTATAGCTAATTAACTGAAATTTAGGCATAAAAAAAGACGTCGGTTGACGTCTGTTTACTTCGAAATGGTACGCCCTACAGGGCTCGAACCTGTGACCTACGGCTTAGAAGGCCGTTGCTCTATCCAACTGAGCTAAGGGCGCATTGCGCAAAGAAGTGGCTGCTGCTTGTTACAACAGTGGGCAGGATTATACCCACACGTCTCGGTGAGTCAACGGGTTGACGCTGGATTTACGCTATACGGTGAATCCCTGTACAACTTTGGTGGATGTCGCTTTTTCTGGTGTGACTTTTTTGCACAATTGCGAGCGTCGCAGACATCGCATTGATAGTTTCAGTTTTATACTCGTCATACTTCAAGTTGCATGTGCGTTGGCTACGCTCACTCACCCGAATCACTTACTTGAGTAAGCTCATCGGGATTCCTTCCCTTGCCGCCTGCCTGAAACTCGAATTATTTAGAGTATATCTGCTGGATGCGTTCAGTAATTCTTTTCAAGTTATGATCAGGCATATTCTGCATCCTGCGCTATTGGTACACTATGCCCGCATTCGTTGGGCTTTGGATGAATGTGGGCTGCTTTCACTCGCGAGGCTTGTTGCTCGGCTATTTGTGAATCCGCTATTTTGTCGAACTTTGGAACCTTTTGATTTATGAACATTCTTTCATCCGCATTCTTGCGCGTTTGTCTGCTGGCGATGTTGATGCTGCCTGTTGGATATGCATCGGCGGCGAGTGCGGATTCTGATCCACAGCCCGCGCAGACCGATGCGCCAGTAAAAATTAATGTTGATGCTGAGTTGATCAAGCTGCAAAAACAGTTAGATAGCATCAAGCAGCAGGTTTCAGGCACAAATAACGACAGCAAATTTGGTGCGTTGAATGACACAACGCAAGAGTTGGTGAATAACGCCAACGAGCTTTCTAATGCCGTGGCACCGCAGCGTGCCCAAATTCAGGCTCAGTTGGATGTCTTAGGGCCTGCGCCAGAATCTGGTTCCAGTATTAATGAAACCAGCGAAGTGACGCGTAAGCGAAACAGCCTGAATGCGCAAAAAGCAAAAATGGACGCACAGATTGAGCAGATTCAGGCTTTACGCGCCAGTGCGGCTAATCTGTCGGCGCAAATCGTTACGCTTCGCCGTAGTGCGCTGAAAACGCAACTGGCATTGAATTCTGGCAGCATTCTGGGCGGGCGTTTTTGGGCTCCCCTTATAGCACCACAGGCCGAGGATGTCCGTCGCCTGAGTACCTTTCAGGATCAGTTAACCGACGCCTTTACGGTGGCTTGGGAACCAGACTGGCGCTACGGTTCTGCCTTCCTGATTCTGATTGCAATGGCGATGAGTTCGGCAGGGCGTCGGTATCTGGAGAAATATCTGGCCTGGGCGGGAATTCACTGGTTACCGGAAGGGCGCTTGCGGCGGAGTTTTTTAGCCACGGCGTCAGTTATCTCAACCGTAGTCACGATCGGTATTGCAGTGAATTTGATCGACTTCACGTTCACGCGCCATGGCGAGGCGACAGAACGCGTAGTGTCGTTCCTTGATGCGCTGGTGAGGCAGGCCATTTTCTGTTCGATGATTGCTGGGTTGGGGCGCGCATTCCTGTCAAATCAGCGTCCTTCATGGCGCTTGCCCGCGATTGCTAACCCAGTAGCAAAAGCCATGAAGCCGTTCCCTGTGGTCGCTGCTGGCATTATTTTGATCTTTGGTTTTATTGAACAAGTGACGGCGACGGTGGGGACATCGGTCGCGGCAACCATTATGGTGAATGGCTTATCCGCACTGTTCTTAGCGTTTACTGCCGGGACGATCACGCTGAAAAGCGATCAGATTCGTCGGCAGATGGTGCATTCAGGGGAACAGCCGGAAGCGCGTTCGACGTTATCTGGCGTGATTCATCTTGCTGTATTGGCGACGGCGTTCTCTATTCTGGTGTCACTGGTCATCGGTTATATCTCGCTAGGTCGCTTCCTGGCGTTCGAGCTGGTGTGGATTGGCATGGTGTTCTCCTGCCTGTATTTATTCTCAACATTTATTACCGATATCTGCGAAAGCCTTTTTTCTCCTAACAATGCCAGCGGCAAGCGGATGAAAAATTCGCTCAATCTGGACGATCGGCATCTGGCTCAGGCCACATTGCTTCTGTCGGCTGGTGGTAAAGTCTTTTTAATTTTGATGGCGGCCGTTGCCTTACTTAACGGTACGTTTGGCACCACTACCCCTTTGGAGTTGGTGCAAAAAGCCGTTGAAATCTGGGGGGGGAAAGGGCTGGAAACCTTGAGCATTGTGCCTGCCCATCTGGTCAATGCCGTGCTCTTTCTGGTGGTAGGGGTTTATGTTTTACGCTCTTCAAAACGCTGGTTGGAGGACGAGTTTCTTCCTAAAACGACGCTAGAGCGAGGAATCCGTGCGTCGCTGGTGACGCTATTCAGCAATATCGGTTATATCCTGATTATTCTGCTGACGTTGGCGACATTGGGGATTGAATGGAACAAGCTAGCGTGGATTGTCAGTGCGTTGTCGGTGGGTATCGGTTTTGGCTTACAGGAGATAGTGAAGAACTTTATCTCTGGCCTGATTCTATTGACGGAACGCCCGGTGAAAGTCGGGGACTCGGTCAGTATCAGCGGAGTTGAAGGCGATATCCGGCGGATTAACGTGCGTGCGACGGAAATTCAACTGGGTGATCGTTCGACGGTGATCGTGCCGAACTCTCAATTCATTTCACAGAATGTGCGCAATATTACGATGGGGAATCCGTTTGGGGTTGCGACGCTGGCGCTGACGTTCCCGTTGGATATCGATCCTGAAGAAGTTCGGACACTTTTGCTGGATGCTTACATCAACCATGATGCGATTCTGGAGTCACCGGCGCCGTCAGTGAAATTCAGCCAGTTGAACCCGACGGGCATGGTGCTGAGTGTCACGGGCTATGTCAGCAGTCCGAGAATGGTATCGGAAGCGAAGAGCGACCTGCTGTTTGAGATCATCAAGCGGTTACGGGCATCTAATATTCCGCTAGCCGTACCGCAGAAGATGGTGCTGGAAAATTCAGGGCTTGCACTGCCTGACAGCATTTCGGGCGAGGATAAATAATGATTTATACCCTAAATAATTCGAGTTGCAGTATGACGGGTATAGCCATCCGTTATCCGATATTGAACGGATAACGGATGGACATCGAAGCCGTGCTCACAGGGTGTGAATCGCGGCTATTTTCCCTGCTGGTTAATCATATCGAGATAGATTTCACGTAGCCGCTGAGTAATCTGGCCGGGCTTGCCGTCGCCGATCGTTTTTCCATCCAGCATCACGACGGGGAGGACGAGCATAGTGGCTGAACTGACAAAAATCTCTTTGGCGTGATACGCCTCTTCCGGCGTAAAACAGCGTTCTTCTAACGTAATACCATCTTTTTCTGCCAGTTTGAGCAGCGACTGACGGGTAATACCGTGCAGAATATCGTTGCTAAGTGGGCGAGTCACAACGGTGTTGTCATGCAGGACGATGTAGCAGTTGCAGGAACTGCCTTCGGTAATGAAGCCATCTTGGACAAAGAAAGCGTCATCTGCCTTATTCGCGTGGGCATATTCTTTCGCCAGGCTGGCAGCGAGCAGGCTGACGGTTTTGATATCCCGACGATGCCAACGGATATCCTCGGTGGTGACAACGTGTAGACCCGTTGCAGCTTTCGGGTTACCGACCAGCGAACGCGCCTGAGTGAATAAAACCAGCGTGGATTTGACGTCAGCGGAAGGGAAATAGAAATCACGATCGCCAGCATTGCCACGGCTAAGCTGCAAATAGATCGCGCCTTCTTGCAGATCGTTTTTATTGATCAGCTCATTGTGGATATCTTTGAGCGCTTCTGCGGTGACGGGCAGCGTAAGCGATAACTCGCGGCAGGAGCGTTGCAGGCGAGTGATATGGTCGGGAAAATCAACCAGCTTGCCATCGATTACCGCTGTCACTTCATAGACGGCATCGGCAAACAGGAAACCACGGTCAAATACGGAAATTTTTGCTTCATTCTCTTCTAAATACTGTCCATCAACGTAAACAAGACGTTGCATCACAACACTCCTTAATAGTTGCTCAATGCAGGTTAACGCGCGTTATCCCCACAATAATGCGTTGGGCGGTAATATTTCGCTACCGTTATAATGCAATCCATTATTGCGATCGCGCTGTAAGAGCAACGGGCCATCCAAATCGACCACGGCGGCACCCTGCGCCACGACAAATGCCGGTGCCATCGAAAGCGATGTGCTCACCATGCAACCGACCATAATTTTTAAATTTTTCTCTTGTGCGTATTTTCGCAAACGCAGGGCTTCAGTCAGTCCGCCCGTTTTATCCAGCTTGATGTTGATCATGTCATAGCGTCCTACCAGAGCGGCTAGCGACTGGCTGTCATGGCAGGACTCATCAGCACAGACGGGAATCGGGCGGGGCAGCGTTGCCAGCACATCGTCTTTGCCCGCAGGGAACGGTTGTTCGATCATCGTGACGCCAAGTGCGGCGAGTTCAGGAACCAGCGTCAGATAGCGCTCGGTATCCCATCCTTCATTAGCGTCTACGATCAGGCGAGCTAGTGGTGCGCCTTCGCGAACGGCGGCGACTCTGGCCAGATCGTCTGCATCCGCCAGTTTTAATTTGAGAAGAGGGCGATTGGCATTGTGTATTGCGGCGTGGCGCATGCGGTCTGGCGTATCGAGCGATAGCGTATAGGCCGTCTCCAACGCCGTTGGTGAAGAGAGATTCAGGCGTTGCCAAATGCGTTGCCGATGCTGTTTGCACTCGAGATCCCAAAATGCGCAATCGAGCGCATTACGCGCGGCACCTGCTGGCAGAAGGGGTTGTAGCGCCTCCCGATCCAGACCGTTACGGATGTCGCTGTGCAGTGAGGCAATCTGCTCCATTACGCTGTCGAGGGATTCACCGTAGCGTGAATAAGGAACACATTCGCCATAGCCTGCCACGTTGCCGGACTGAAGCGACACGACAACGACATCTGCCTGACGCTTACTGCCGCGTGAAATGGTAAATGCGCCCTCTATTGGCCAACTTTCGGTGAAATATCGCATCTCGATCATAAGTTTGCTCTTGAATCAATCATCTCGAATCCACCCTATTGTGCCCCAGCGCCGTAAGTTACTCGTTTGACTGGCCTGATTGGGCTCTAAAGTGTAATGCTTCTCTCTGCGCGTATTCTTCATTTTTTGCGATTTTAGTCAGAAATAAATGAGGTTTAATTCCAGACTGAGAAAATTTATGAGCGGGTATCGACAGAGAGAATTATCTGAGATAGCTTGAATAAGCTCATTACACTTCAGGTCGCATATCCCCTTGTGGTTAACGAAAGTTGTAGTTAACGAAAATTGTAGTTAATAAACTGTAGTTAACGAAGACTGGCTTTCTGCGATTTGAATGATGTTGAGTCGAGCGCTTTTTACAGGCGCTGCGTCGCTCGGACGGTCCGGGCGCTCACGTTAATTTGAGGATGTTATGGCTGATTCTACTTCTCCGCGCCGTTTTACGCGCATCGATCGTCTTCCCCCGTATGTATTTAATATCACTGCTGAATTAAAAATGGCTGCGCGTCGTCGCGGCGAAGATATTATTGATTTCAGCATGGGTAACCCCGACGGCCCGACGCCTCCTCACATCGTGGAAAAACTCTGTACGGTTGCACAGCGTGAAGATACCCATGGTTACTCGACCTCCCGAGGGATCCCGCGCTTACGCCGTGCGATCTCCCGCTGGTATGCCGACCGCTATGAGGTTGATATCGATCCTGAAAGTGAAGCGATCGTCACTATTGGTTCCAAAGAGGGGCTGGCGCACTTGATGCTGGCAACGTTGGATCATGGTGATACGGTGCTGGTGCCTAACCCTAGTTACCCCATTCACATTTATGGCGCGGTGATTGCCGGGGCACAGGTGCGTTCTGTGCCGCTGGTAGAGGGCGTCGATTTCTTCAATGAATTAGAGCGCGCTATCCGCGAGAGTATTCCGAAGCCGAAAATGATGATTCTCGGTTTCCCGTCGAACCCGACGGCGCAGTGCGTCGAATTGGATTTCTTCGAACGTGTTGTTGCATTGGCGAAACAGTACGGCGTGTTGGTTATCCATGATTTAGCCTATGCCGATATCGTTTATGACGGCTGGAAGGCACCGTCGATTATGCAGGTTCCCGGCGCAAAGGACATCGCGGTGGAGTTCTTCACGCTGTCGAAAAGCTACAACATGGCAGGCTGGCGCATTGGTTTTATGGTCGGAAATCCGGAGCTGGTAAACGCGTTGGCACGGATTAAGAGCTACCACGATTACGGTACGTTTACGCCGTTGCAGGTTGCCGCGATTGCTGCGTTGGAAGGCGATCAGCAATGTGTGCGTGATATTGCTGAGCAGTATCGCCAGCGCCGTAACGTTTTGGTGCGCGGTCTGCGTGAGGCAGGTTGGATGGTTGATGAGCCGAAAGCCTCAATGTACGTCTGGGCGAAAATCCCTGATGTCTATGCGCATCTGGGCTCGCTGGAGTTCGCCAAGCGGCTGCTGTCTGAAGCGAAGGTTTGCGTCTCACCTGGCATTGGCTTTGGGGATTATGGCGATACCCATGTTCGGTTTGCCTTAATCGAAAATCAGGATCGTATTCGGCAGGCGGTACGCGGAATTAAGACGATGTTCCGCGCTGACGGTATCTTGCCGACCACGAAACCCGTAGCAGGAAAGGGCCCTGCGGCCTGATATCCTCGGCTCCCAGTTGCCTGACTGGGAGCAACATAAACATGCCGTGACAGCGGCTTATCATTTGCTAGAATGCCTACCGTTAATCTCAATCAGGATGAGTTTGTCATGTCGTTATCACTGTCTAAATTTTCTGCGTTAACGCTGCTTTGCGTCACGCTGGCCGGGTGCCAACAAACAGGAACGTCTGCCCACAAAGGAACGGTGGCAGGTCAGTCTTCTGCGGTAACGGTCTCTTCTAACGATCAACTGAATCAGCTGTCGTCGCTGGTGGCGGCCACCCGGTATCTCAAATCGAAATGCAACCGTAGCGACCTTCCCGATGATGCGACGATTGCCAATGTGGCATTGGCTGTGGCGAAGCAAAGAGGCTGGGATGTTGCGAACTATCAGGCTTTACCGCAGCGCAGTGAAAGCCTGTATCAAGGGTTATTAAAAGACAGTACGCCAAAAGAGGCGCAGTGTTCGGAATTTAACCGCACGCTGACGCCGTTTATTGATGCCATGCGTAGCCACGGTTAAGGCGTAGTATTTCCACTTTCGTTGGCGGCGGAACGTTCATTCTCGTTGAATTTTCCGCCTGGCCAATCCTCCAGCGCTTCCAGAATAAACACCTCACCCTCTACGCTAAAAATGGTCATATCCTGCTGGATTTGTTCTATGGTTAGCCCTTCCATCGGCGAGTCGCCTTCACGGAATTGCAGGCCGTTGAGCGTGATGCTGCGTTTGGCTTCGTCCGACGTATAAACATGTGCGCTGTAGGTCAATGGCGGAATATCCCCATTGCTGATGGGCGGTAACGACAGCGTGGTCTTTTTCTCAAGGGGGGCAGCAGGCGCATCGACATGAGTCTCTCCCTGATGCGGCGTCGCTGTGAGTGCTGTCGACGCTTGTCCCTCAACCGTAGGTAAGGTGGCGGCTTGAACGGCCAACGTGGTCGTCGGAGACGTCGTAGGGCTACCCCAGCGCTGGTGGCTGAACCAGCCTAGGGCGATAAAAAGTAAAGCATAAACAACCATCAGATAACCGGGCATCGGGTATCTGGCAAGTAGCGCTGGCTGTGAGTGTGTCTGTGCGTCCGGTGCGTTATCCACGCGCTAATCCTTAATTATTTATCCCCGTCATACTTCAAGCTGCATGTGTGTTGGCAATACTCGGCTCATCTATGAGCCTCACCCTGAAGGGCCGCCGCTTACGGCGTTCAAATCGGCTATGCCGATTTGTCCTCGCTCACCCCAGTCACTTACTGATGTAAGCTCCTGGGGATGAATGAGAGACAAGTATGTCTCTCACCAGAGGTCAGCCTTTGGCTGCTCAAATTCGTCTTTGACGAATTTGTCACTGCGTCGTCGCCTTCCTGCAACTCGAATTATTTAGGGGGTACTTAGGTCGTGTAGCATCACATCATAAACGAAAGTCGGGTGAGTAGGATGGTGCTGCATGCCTTATTTTGCAAAAAATAGGAAGCACCAGAAAACTGAATCTCTCGGTTATGTGACAGTTCCTCCATTTTGATTAAAAACTATTGTAATCATAATAATCACGCATGGAATCTTGATGCGGGTCGCAAAAAAAATGTGCGAATTTGCTTTAATGAAACCATGTTTTACCATTGTAGGTATGGTGTTTCTTTTTGGTGTTTTAATCGTCAATAAACGAGGGGGTTATAAGAATTTAATTAAGCATCCTGAGTGTTGAATCGGCAGTACTATTATGTGGTTTTTACTACAGGTATTTCGCTGATTTTTTATCAATAAGGGATGAGCCAATCTGCCGCTAAATTACGAATAAAAAAATTTCAAAGTGTGCGATTAATATCGCAGGATTTTTTGCGGATTTATTTTTCTATTTTAATAATTAAAAAATACTGAGGGATAAAATGTTTAGAGCGGTTATTGGGGCTGGTCGTTTACGCACCTGTGCGGTAGCTATTGCCCTTTCTGGGATGGTACTTTCTGGGTGTGACAATAGTCAGCAGCCAGTGGCAGAAACGGCGCCGCCAGATTTGCAGGTGAAAACCACACCGTTTGGTTGGGCTGCACAATACCAGAACACGGACGGTAAGTTTTACGCGACGACGGGTGGTGAGGGTGCGCATGAAAATAGCATTTATATCGTCAGTAATCGTCAGGAATTAAAGGATGCGTTAAATAATGTTCGCAGCGCCCGTTATATCGCAGGCGATGCCGATGCGGAACTACAGGCAAAATTAGAACCTAAGATTATCTATTGGCAAGGCACTATCCGTGGTGATGATTTAGGGAATGGCCGCAATGCGAATGCAGAGGATTATAAAACTAAACCGAATAAAACTACGTTCGATTTTGATTTATATGTCAAAGCGTTCGATCAGAATTATCTGGCGCAGCTGAAAGCCATTGCGGATGCGGGGGGAACGGATGCGGCGGCCGCCAGTGCAGAGCTTAGCCTGTTGAAAAAACAGAATGGTCAGCGTTCGCAGTATGCCAATAACCAGAAAGCGCAGATTCAATTTCAGGTTCCACCGAATACCACGATTTTAGGTGTAGGTAGCAACGCGAAACTGGTGGAGGGGTATTTATCCCTCAATACGTTAAGCCAAACGTTCGGCAAAACGGATAACAGCAACATTATTATCCGTAATATTACGTTTCAGGCACCGCGTGACTTTGCTCCAGCCTGGGATGCGGGCGACGGTGATAAAGGCAACTGGAATGCGCGTTATGATTCCGTATCGATTAATGCCAGTAAAAATGTCTGGGTTGACCATTGCACTTTTACGGATGGTGAATATCCCGATCATTTAGAGCCCGTGCTGTTCGGTAAACATATCCAACGCCACGATGGCCTGCTGGATATAGAAGATGGTGCCGATTACCTGACAATTTCCTACAACATTTTTTCCCAGCATGACAAAACGGTATTAATTGGCTCTGGTGACGGTGATAAGGGGGAATATCGGATCACTTTTGAAGGCAATTTATGGGACAACAGCGTGCAGCGCTCACCGCGTGTGCGTTTTGGTCAGGTGCATTTGCTTAATAACTATCACTGTGGTGCAACGGATACAAACTATCCCATTCTGTATGCGATTGGGATGGGTTTCGATTCATCGATTCTTTCCGAAAGTAACGTTTTTAATTTCCAGGGCGGTAGTGCAGACGAAAAACTGATTATTGGTGCTTATAAGGGAAGTAAATTTAAAGACAACGGTTCTTGGTTCAATGGCAATCCGGCAAGCAATCTGAATCAAATTGCCTTAGATAAATGTAGTGCGCTGCAAGAAACCGAAAAGGCTGCTGCTACAAGTTCTGGGAAAGCGGTGCCGGGATGGGCGCTGGAGACCTGCACCAATGAATTGGAATGGAGCCCGCCTTATGTGTATAGCGTTGGGAAATCCATCGCCGCCGTTGAGAAATATGTTCTGGAAAACGCGGGTTCTGGAAAACTGGATATTTCTCTCCCCTAGTTATCGTCATTAACACATTATCATCATTAACACCTTCTTTTTGTTGAAATAGTTATCTGTAATCTCTCTGCCCAATATCAATCATTCTGCGGTAATGAATCTGCCGCAGGGTGAGATATATCGGGAAAAATAATAGTAAAAATACAGGAAATACTATGACTTATTTTTTACCCCGTACTCGTCTTACACTCTGCGCGACAGTCGTTCTGAGCAGCCTGATTGCCGGATGCAGCGATAGCGACTCAGCGCCGGATGTTGGTGTCGATCGTTCTGCAGCGCCTCAAAATCTTAAAGTGCCGACGCTGGCTTATGATGACAACAGCGTGGTACTTGCCTGGGAAAAACCGACTAAACCTGCCGCTGGCATTAAAGATTATCGTGTTTATATGAATGGAACCTTGTTGGGCGGAACCATTGATAACCAGAACACCCACTCGCCAGCGAAGCCTTATATCGATAACTTCTACAACGCGATTGATACCACCAACTGGCACGTCCGCGTCAGCTTCCATAATTTCAAGGTGGCTAACCTGTCGCCGGAAACAGAGTATCGCTTCACGGTACGCGCGCTTTATGAAGACGGTAAAGAGTCCGTTGATAGTGAAGCGGTTGTGCAGAAAACAACGGCCACGCCAGCCTCATTGAACGTGACTAACTACGGTGCGAAAGGGGATGGGATAGCAAACGATACGCTGGCGATTCAGAAGGCGATTGATGACTGTACGCCAGCCGCGTATCCGAAAGGCTGTAAAGTTGTCGTTGAAGGTGGGACGTTTAAAACGGGTGCGCTGTTCCTGCATAGCGATATGACGTTTGAAGTCGCGAAAGGCACTACGTTGCTGGGGTCAGCAAACGGTGACGATTACCCACTTGCCCGTGGCTACTATCTCTATCCATACAGTGCACCTAAATTGCCTAAGCGCCCACCTTCGCTGATTAACGTACTCGAAGCGGACGATCAGGGTAGCAGCCATGCTGGTACCTTTAAAAATATTCGTATCGTCGGGCAGGGCACGATTGATGGCAATGGCTGGACGCGCGGTATTAAAGCCGGTGATGCAAACATTACTGAAATTGATGAATTAAATAATACCTTACCTCTCTATCGTGCGAGCAAAGCCACCAATGTCAGCAGTGACGGTATTCTGGCAAAAGACCAAACGGCCAAGGCCGTTAATGAAGGAATAGTACTGGAGGAAGCGTACAAAAATCGCCGCTCCAGCCTGATGACGTTGCGCGGTGTGAGCAATATGTATCTGGAAGGGCTGACAATTCTGAACCCGGCATACCACGGTGTGATGGTGCTGGAATCTGAAAATGTGGCGATGAATGCGCTGGTTCACACGACATATGATGCCAATAACGCGGATGGCATTGAATTCGGAAACAGCCAGAACGTCATGGTATTCAATAACTTTTTTGATACGGGTGATGACAGCGTAAACTTTGCAGCGGGATACGGTGCTGAAGTGGCGACGCTGGGGCAAAAAGCGCAGAGCGGTGCCTGGATCTTCAATAACTACTTCCGCCGTGGGCATGGTGCAGTGGTAACGGGTAGCCACACGGGTGCCTGGATTGAAAAAATTGTTGCTGAAGATAACGTAATGAATAAGACGGATGTTGGCCTGCGCATGAAGAGCCGACCTTATTATGGCGGCGGCTCGCGTGACGTGGTATTCCGTAATAACGCGATGCGTGATATTGTCAACGAGCCGTTCGTGTTCACTATCAAATATAAAGCGGACGTGAACGATACCCAGCCTGCGGCAGAACCCGCACAGTTCCGTGATGTGACCGTTTCTAACGTCACGGTTGATGGTTCACCGAAGAAAAACAGCATCATGGTAGACGGGATGACCGTGCTTGAAATGGCTGATGCGTATAAGTTCTCCTTTGGACGTGATGCTTATCACCAAGGCTTGCATTTTGAGAATGTAAAATTCAAAAATGTAAAAGCTACGGACATCACGTTCCTGAAGAACAGTGAATTTAAAAATGTCATTTTTGAGAATGTACCGGGAGCCTGGAATTTCGGTCATATTGAAAATATCAGGCTCGAAGACCGTGTAAATAATGATGCCGCGCTGACGACCAGCGGTGATGAAACCATCACCCGGGAAGCCGCAACGGAATAAGGCATTTTCCCCACGCCGCTAGGTGTGGGGAGTATTATGGATGATTACCTATGGCACGATTGCAAGCGTTCAAAGATCCGTCTTTTAATTCGTTGGTTGCCACTTTTCGGTCACTGCCAGCTCCTCTGATTCGACGTATCGTATTGGGGCTGATTTTACTGCTGATTTGTCAGCAGTTGGCCGTACTGACCTGGCGCTTTCTCCTACCTGAAGACTCACGCATTGTTGGCGTGTCGGTTACGCCTGCCCAAGCGAAAGAAAAGCCTTCAACGCTGGGTGATTTTACCTTGTTCGGCCATGCTCCCGATGCGGATACCTCCGCCGTTAACGACGCCGCATTATCCGGCGATATTCCGTTGTCATCGTTAAATATCAGTCTGACTGGGGTATTGGCGAGTGAAGACGCCAAACGTTCGATTGCCATTATCGCTAAAGATAGTCAGCAATATAGCCGCAACGTCGGCGATGCCGTGCCGGGCTATGAAGCCAAAATTGTGACTATCTCTGCCGATCGTGTCGTGCTCCAGTACCAAGGGCGCTATGAAGCGCTGCACTTGTATCAGGAGGAAAGCACTGCCGATGCGCCGCCGTCTTCTGGCGCTTTTAGTCAGGTGAAAGAGAAAATACAAAAAGATCCCTTCTCGGCGCAGGACTACCTCACCATTTCTCCCGTCACGGAAGAAGAAGTACTGAAAGGATATCAGTTAAATCCCGGCAAAAATCCCGATCTTTTTTACCGCGCAGGCTTGCAGGATAACGATCTCGCTGTGTCATTAAATGGCATGGATTTACGCGATGCAGATCAGGCACAGCAGGCGATGGCGCAATTGGCAGGGATGAGCAAATTTAATTTGACCGTCGAGCGTGATGGTCAACAGCAGGATATATATCTGGCACTGGATGGAGACCACTAATTTGTTTAGCAAGGGACAGGGATTTTTTAAGCGTCAGGTTTTTTCGAAATATAAAAACCAATGGCTTGGTCATGTACGCCGCAAGAGCATGTTATTGCTCGGCGGGAGTGTTCTGTTGATGGCGTCATCGTTGGCGTGGAGCGCCGAATTCTCCGCCAGTTTTAAAGGCACGGATATTCAGGAGTTTATTAATACCGTCAGTAAGAATCTGAATAAGACGGTCATTATCGATCCATCAGTCAGCGGAACGATTACCGTACGCAGCTACGACATGATGAACGAAGAACAGTATTACCAGTTCTTCCTGAGCGTGTTGGATGTCTATGGATTCACTGTTATCCCGATGGATAACAATGTGTTGAAAATCATTCGCTCGAAGGATGCGAAATCAACCTCGATGCCGTTGGCGAGCGATGAAAAGCCGGGTGTCGGCGATGAAGTCGTTACGCGCGTCGTGCCGGTCAATAACGTAGCGGCTCGCGATTTGGCACCGCTGCTACGTCAGTTGAACGACAACGCAGGTGCCGGGAGTGTGGTGCATTACGAACCGTCGAACGTGCTATTGATGACCGGTCGAGCAGGTGTGATCAAACGGCTGATGACGATTGTCGAACGGGTTGATCAGACGGGCGATCGGAATGTGACGAGCATTCCGCTGTCTTATGCCTCTTCGCTGGAAGTGGTGAAGATGGTGAATGAACTGAACAAGATGGATGAAAAATCCGCCTTGCCGGGCATGTTGACCGCCAATGTGGTCGCGGATGAACGAACCAACTCGGTGCTGGTGCGCGGAGAGCCGAATTCACGCCAGCGCGTTATCGATATGATCAAGCAGCTCGATCGCCAGCAGGCGGTACAGGGCAATACCAAAGTCATCTATCTCAAATACGCCAAGGCCACCGATCTGGTTGAAGTGCTCACGGGTGTCGGCGACAGTATCCAAACCGACCAACAAAATGCGTTGCCCGCGCTGCGCAAAGACATTTCGATTAAGGCACACGAACAAACTAATTCGCTGATTGTGAATGCGGCACCTGACATCATGCGCGATCTGGAACAGGTGATTGCACAGCTGGATATCCGTCGTCCGCAGGTATTGGTCGAAGCGATCATCGCGGAAGTGCAAGATGCCGATGGGATGAACCTGGGCGTTCAATGGGCGAATAAAAATGCTGGGGTGACACAGTTCACGAATACGGGGTTACCGATCACGACAATGATGGCGGGAGCGGACCAGTTTCGGCGTGATGGAACGCTTGGCACGGCTGCGACGAGTGCACTGGGCAGCTTCAACGGGATTGCCGCCGGTTTCTATCAGGGCAACTGGAGCATGCTGATGACGGCACTCTCCAGCAACAGCAAGAACGATATTCTGGCAACGCCGAGTATTGTGACGCTGGACAATATGGAAGCGACGTTTAACGTTGGTCAGGAAGTACCTGTATTAGCGGGTTCACAGACGACATCCGGTGACAACGTTTTCCAAACGGTTGAACGTAAAACGGTCGGTATCAAACTGAAGGTGAAACCGCAAATCAACGAAGGCGACTCCGTTCTGCTGGAAATCGAACAGGAAGTTTCCAGCGTAGCTGATGCTGCCTCCAGCAGCAGCACCAATCTTGGGGCAACATTCAACACACGTACCGTCAATAACGCGGTGCTGGTCAGCAGCGGTGAAACCGTCGTAGTGGGGGGCTTGCTGGATAAAAGTACGAATGAGTCCGCCAGTAAAGTGCCTTTCTTGGGCGATATTCCAATTCTGGGGCATTTGTTCCGTTCAAACAGTCAGGAAACGAAAAAGCGTAACCTGATGCTGTTTATCCGTCCTTCTATTATCCGCGATCGTAGCCAATATCAGAGTGCCTCTGCCAGTAAATATCACTCATTCAGCAATGAAGAACAGAAACAGAGAAACGTAAATAGCGGTGATGGCGGGCTTCTGGATAACGATTTGCTGCGCCTGCCAGAGGGTGGGAACGCTTATACGTTCCGTCAGGTCCAGTCCTCTATTGTGGCGTTCTATCCGGCGGGCGGGAAATGAGTGACGTTGCCTCTCAGATTATAGAATTACGCCCCATATTGCCTTTCGCCTATGCACGATCGCAGCAAATTCTGCTGTTGCAGGGGGGAAATGACGCGAGCCTTCGGACGATTTGTGTCGCACAGACGCCGTCAGCTGCCTTGCTGGAAGCGCGTCGGGTTGCGGGTTGTTCGCTCAGGGTTGAGCGAGTCACGGAAGAAGAGTTTGAGCGGCAATTGGTCATTAGCTATCAGCGCGATTCGGAAGAAGCGCGCCGTATGATGGAGGACATCGGTAACGAGATGGACTTCTATACGCTGGTGGAAGAACTGCCAGACAGCGATGATCTGCTCGATGCCGATGACGACGCACCGATTATCCGCCTCATCAACGCCATGTTGACCGAGGCGATTAAGAATAAGGCGTCGGATATTCATATCGAAACCTATGAGCGCTATTTGCTGATCCGCTTCCGGGTTGACGGCGTATTACGTGAGATCTTGCGTCCACAGCGTAAGCTGGCCTCGCTGCTGGTGTCGCGTATCAAAGTCATGGCTAAGCTGGATATTGCGGAAAAGCGTATTCCGCAGGATGGACGCATGGCGCTACGGGTGGGGGGGCGGGCGATTGACGTGCGCGTGTCCACATTGCCGTCGAACTACGGTGAACGCGTTGTACTGCGTTTACTGGATAAAAATAGCGTTAAGCTCGATCTTGAATTGTTAGGCATGTCTGAACGTAATCGACAACTGTTGGACAGCCTGATCCACCGCCCACACGGAATTATTCTGGTCACTGGCCCGACAGGGTCGGGGAAAAGTACCACGCTTTACGCTGCGCTCAGTCGTCTGAATGCCTCGGAACGTAACATCATGACGGTGGAAGATCCCATCGAATATGAACTGGAAGGCATCGGGCAAACGCAGGTCAATACCAAGGTGGATATGACGTTTGCTCGCGGGCTGCGTGCCATTTTGCGTCAGGATCCGGACGTCGTGCTGGTAGGGGAAATTCGTGATGGTGAGACGGCGCAGATTGCTGTTCAGGCATCGCTGACCGGCCACCTCGTGCTATCCACTCTGCATACCAATAGTGCGCTGGGCGCGCTGTCTCGTTTACAGGATATGGGCGTAGAACCTTTCCTGCTGTCAACTTCTCTGCTGGGCGTACTCGCGCAGCGTCTGGTCAGGACGCTATGCCCTGACTGTAGTCAGCCGCAGCCGGTCGATCCGGTTCAGGCGAAGCAGATGGGTATCGCACCTGAAACGCTACTGCACAATCCGGTTGGCTGTCCGCAGTGTAGCTTTACCGGCTACCGAGGGCGTATCGGTATTCATGAACTGGTGCTGATCAATGACGATGTCCGCGCGGCGATCCACCGCAGTGACGGTGAAATGGCGATTGCGCAGATTCTGGGAGAGAAACGCGCCACCATCCGTCAGGACGGCTTGGAGAAGGTGCTGGCAGGGCTTACGACCTGGGAAGAAGTGATCCGCGTAACCAAAGAGGAATGACATGGCACAGTACCAGTATCAGGCGCTGGATGCGCAAGGGAAAAAATGCCGTGGCAGTCAGGAGGCAGACTCAGCCAGACAGGCGCGTCAGTTACTACGGGAGCGTGGGCTGGTTCCGCTGTCGGTTGATGAAAGCCGAGGCGATCAGCAGAAATCTGGTTCTACTGGGCTATCCTTACGCCGAAAAATTCGTCTCAGCACCTCAGATTTGGCGCTATTGACGCGTCAGTTGGCGACGCTGGTGGCGGCATCGTTGCCGTTGGAAGAAGCTCTGGATGCGGTGGCAAAGCAGAGCGAAAAACCACATCTGAGCCAGTTGATGGCGGCGGTGCGCAGCAAAGTCATGGAAGGTCACTCGCTGGCGGATGCCATGAAATGCTTTCCCAGCAGCTTTGAACGGCTGTATTGCGCAATGGTCGCTGCAGGTGAGACGTCCGGTCACCTTGATGCCGTGTTGAATCGGCTGGCGGACTACACCGAGCAGCGCCAACAGATGCGCAGTCGCATACAGCAGGCGATGATCTACCCGTGCGTGCTAACCGTGGTCGCTATTGCTGTGGTCAGTATTTTGCTGTCCGTCGTGGTGCCGAAGGTCGTCGAGCAATTTATTCACATGAAGCAGGCGTTGCCACTTTCTACCCGAGTTTTGATGGGGATGAGCGATGCCGTGCGCACGTTTGGGCCGTGGTTCCTGTTGGCATTGCTGGCTGGATTTATGGCGCTGCGGGTGATGCTGCGGCAGGAAAAGCGGCGTGTCAGTTTTCATCGACGTCTGCTGTATTTACCGCTGATCGGTCGCATAGCCCGTGGCCTGAATACGGCACGCTACGCGCGGACGCTCAGTATTCTCAATGCCAGTGCGGTTCCGTTGTTGCAGGCGATGCGTATTAGCGGCGATGTGATGAGCAATGATTATGCCCGTCATCGTCTTGCTATGGCAACGGATGCGGTACGAGAGGGCGTGAGTCTCCACAAAGCGTTGGAACAAACGGCGCTCTTTCCTCCGATGATGCGCCATATGATCGCCAGCGGTGAACGCAGCGGCGAGCTGGACAGCATGTTGGAACGGGCGGCAGATAATCAGGATCGTGAATTCAGTTCGCAGATGACGCTGGCGCTGGGGTTATTTGAACCGCTGCTGGTGGTCAGTATGGCGGCGGTCGTACTGTTTATCGTATTGGCGATTTTACAACCGATTCTACAACTGAATACGTTAATGAGTTCATAAGCTCAATGAGCTTGTCGCAACAATGAGTTCGTTAAGAGAACCAACAATTGAACGAGGAAAAGTAAGGATGCAGCAACGTCAACGTGGTCATGGTCAGCGTGGTTTTACTCTGTTGGAAATTATGGTGGTGATCGTCATTCTCGGCGTACTGGCGAGTCTGGTGGTGCCCAATCTGATGGGGAATAAGGAAAAGGCGGATCGGCAAAAAGCCGTCAGCGATATTGTGTCTCTTGAAAGCGCACTCGATATGTACAAGCTGGATAACAACCGTTATCCGTCCACTGAACAGGGGCTGAAAGCGCTGGTCACGAAGCCGACGGTACAGCCAGAACCGCGTAACTATCCAGCCGATGGCTATATTCGTCGCCTGCCGCAGGATCCGTGGGGCACGGACTACCAGCTGTTGAACCCCGGCCAACACGGCAAACTAGATATCTTCTCTCTTGGGCCAGATGGCATGCCGGGAACGGAAGATGACATCGGCAACTGGAATCTTGATAAGAAATAAAATCTGCGGCGGCATGCCTGTCGTTATAAACGATGGCTATCAATGAATGACGGCGGAAAAAGGACGGCAGAAGCGCAATGAAGCGGTCAACGAGGAAACAACAGGGGTTCACTCTGCTGGAAATGATGCTGGTCGTGTTACTGGCTGGCATCGCGGCTAGCATGGTAGTCATGGCGTTTCCTCCCGAGCGCCAGAACGACAGCGCCTGGCAGTTGGCTCGTTTTCAGGCGCAGTTGGAATTTGCCGCTGAAAACAGTCAGGTTAACGAATATATGCTGGGTGTGCGCATCTATCCCGATCGCTGGCAGTTTTATCAACTCCAGCGACCTGCGACAACGGAAGGGGCACCGATCCCCGGTAACGACCGCTGGCAGGGTTACAAGTGGCAGCCGTGGCAACCGTATCGGGTGAGCGCATCAGCGACGCTGCCCGATGCATTGCGGCTTGAGCTATTGCAGGCCGATGGAAAAAAAGTAGATAAAACGCAGAGCGGCGACGACCCCGATATCCTGATTTTGCCCGGTGGTGAAATCACGCCTTTCCGTCTGGCCTTTAAGTCTGAAAACAAAGCGCTCTCGAATTGGCTTCAGGTCGATGCCAACGGACGGTTTGTGACGTCCATGAGTCAAGGTAAGAAACGATGAAGCGGCAGAAAGGGATGACGCTAGTGGAAGTGCTGGTTGCGCTGAGTGTTTTTGCACTGGCTGGCATTGCCGTTTTGCAAACGACAACCAGGCAAGCAAGCAGCTTGAGCCGGTTGGAAGAAAAGACGTTCGCAGGCTGGGTAGCGGAAAACCAGCAGGTTCAACTGCGGCTTGAGCAGCGCTGGCCAGAAGCATCGTGGGTGAAAGGGGAAACGAAATTTGCTGGCGTGCGCTGGAATTGGCGCTGGCAAGGCGTAGAGACGGGTGACCCTCAGACCAAAGCGCTGGATGTGGAAGTGCGACGTAATAAAGATGCCTTTGCTGCCGATGCCTCGCTACGCACCTATGTGGTGAAACAATAATGTTCAGCGAAACAAGGATGCGAGAGACCGCGCGACAGAAACGTCAGCAGGGTTTTACGCTGCTGGAAATGATTCTGGCGATCGCTATTTTTGCGGCGCTGAGCCTCAGTGCCTTTCAAGTGCTGAACGGCGTAATGCGTAACGATGAAATCTCACAGCGCAAAGCAGAGCGTTTGGCTGAAATACAGCGCGCTTTTTCACAAATGGACAGCGATTTTTCCCAGATGATTGCACGCGGGAGTCGAGGAAGTACCTCGATATTTTACGCCGGTCGCGATCAGGTAAAAAGTGATGACTGGGGTGTCAGCTTTATGCGCAATGGCTGGCAGAACCCATTTGGTATTTTGCCACGTTCTGAACTTCAGCCTGTAGCCTATCGGTTGCGGGAACACACCCTGGAACGCTTAACCCACTCGGTGCCTGACCCTATTGAGGGACTCGATCCTGGCGTAAAACCGCTTCTTACGCAGGTAGACGGCTTCCGTCTGCGCTTTTTCAGCAATAAAACCTGGCGCGATCGCTGGGATAACACGACGCAATTGCCACAAGGGATCGAAGTGGTGCTGACCTTAAGGGATTACGGAGAAATGTCGCGTATGTTCTTGATTACCACCGGACCGGTTAAATGAGGTCGCGTCAGCGTGGCGTTGCGCTGCTGGTGGTGCTCCTGATTCTGGCATTAATGGTGACCATTGCTGCTGTGATTACAGAGCGCACGGGTAAAGCGTTTATGCGCACCGAGAATCACCTGAGCCGCCAGCAGGCGAAATGGTATGCATTAGGGGCGGAAACGCTAAGTGGGCAGATATTACTGCGCGATGCGCGGAATATGCCGGGGCGCACGTTTGCCGGACAGAACTGGTCGCAGCCGGGGCACCGTTTCCCCGTGGACGGCGGGGAAATCATCGGCCAGATTAGCGATGCCCGCACCTGCTTTAATCTGAATGCGATCAATCAAGGCGTAGATAACGAAAGCACGCTGGTGAAAACGCCTTATCCGGCACAGGTTTTCCGTTTGTTATTGAAAAATTTGGGTGAGGATGCGGATCGTGCAGAAAAAATCACTGCGGCGGTGCGTGATTGGATTGATGCAGATAACTATCCATCGGCAAACGGTGCAGAAGACGAGGTCTATGCCACGTTGCCAGTGCCTTATCGTACTGCCAATCAAAGAATGAGTGAAATCAGCGAATTACGAGCCGTTTATGGCATGGACAGCGATCTCTATCGCCGATTATTACCTTATGTCTGTGCGCTACCAGTGGATGCGATGTCCATTAATATCAATACGTTGACCGAATTTGATGCCCCGTTGTTATCCGCCGTGTTCCTGAATGAAATGCCGATGTCACAGGCAAAAGCGCTGGTACAGCAACGGCCACGTATGGGGTGGGCGAGTATTGAGGTTCTGCAACAAACTGGGGCATTGCCTCCGAATAGTAAAAACACGGCGCAGCGGGTTCTGGCAGTAAAAAGTGAATGGTTCTTTGTAAAACTCCAGGTGCGCGTCGGCGACAGCGATTTTCATCAGCGCAGCTTGCTTCATCTGAGTGGACAAAAGGTACAGGTTGTACAGCGGCAATATGGAGGATATAGGACGGTGAATCCATGAAAATAGCGGGAAAATGGAAGCGAGAAGCCGCAAAAAAACCATTAAATCGAGGAACGGTTGCTCGACATCCGTGCCTCATTGTTCGTCTTCCTGTGGAAGAAGAGGGCGAAATCGAATGGCAGGTGCGTTCATCCAATGGGGAAAATTTACTGAGTCAGGGGCGCGGTAGCGTAGATCTGGTCCGTCCGGTGTTAGCGGCTTATCCGTCCGTGACGTTTACTCGTGTTTTAGTCCCGGCAACTGACGTGACGTTTTATGCCCTGACATTGCCTCGACAGGCGCGGCGTCAGTTGGCTCAAGTTGTGCCGTTTATGCTGGAAGACCAGTTGGCTACGGAAATTGAAAAGCTGCATTTTGCCGTGTTGGACATTCATGGCGATGATGGCACGGTTGCCGTGGTGGAAAAAAACCGGATGCAGCGCTGGCTAGCGCAGTGTGATGCGTTGGGGCTCAGCGTCGATGCGTTATTGCCTGACGCCCGTGTATTGCCGAAACATCAGGATGGTTGGAGTGCGTTACAGCATGACAATATGTGGCTGTTTCGCCAACCGACGGGCCATGCCATGGCGGCCGAATCGTCCTGGTGTGGTGACTTATTGAAAGCATCTATGCCGCTGCCGACAATATACAGCTACAGCGCCGCATGGGTCGGCGATGAGCTGTCGCAGTACGAATGGCAGGAGGAGAGCGAGTGGAAGGCTCAGCCGGAAACGGATCTTTTCACGCTGGCTGCAACGGCACAGTTACCTGCCTCGGTCGATCTACGACAAGGTGATTATGCGCCAGAGAAAGCCTGGCAAAACACGCTGCTGCCGTGGCGTGGCGTTGGAATCGCTTTTGCCTGTTACCTCCTGTTGGTCGTGGCGGATGCTGGCTGGGCGCACTATCAGCTTTATCAACAGGCGGAGCATTGGCGGCAGGAAAGTGTGCGTGTCTATCGGCAGATTTTCCCTTCCGAGACGAATGTCGTTAATCCGCGCGCGCAGATGCAGCAGCACCTGCAACGTACGGCGGCTGGGGGCGCAGGAAAGGGGCTGCTGGAGCAATTGAATCCCTTGCAGCAGCTCATGACGCAGAATAGCGCTATCAAAATTCAGTCGCTGTCTTACGACGGTGCGGCTGGTGAATTCCGGCTGGCGTTGCAGGGTACGTCGTATCAGGAGCTAGAGCAGTTTCAGCAGCAGGCTGCCGCGTATTATCAGGTGCAGGCAGGGGAAATGCGGCAGGAAAACGATCGGGTTGAAGGCCGCTTAACATTAAGGAGCCAGCAATGAATGAATTACGACAACGCTGGCAGGCGATGAGCCAGCGGGAACGCCAGCTTATGGTAGTGTGCGCAGTGGCGCTTCTGCTCTGTCTGGTGTACTACGCTATTTTTCAGCCGTGGCAACTGCGGGAAGAACAGTGGCAGCGTACGGTTTCCCGCGAGCAGCAGACGGTCAGTTGGATGCAGAAGCAGGCCCCATTGATTCCGCAGGGAAATCAGACGCAAGGGGAAAGCAGCCAGAGGGAAACCAGTCTGCCGATTTTGATTTCGCAAAGCACCAAGCGCTATGGGCTGACCGTGGTACGTTTGCAGCCGCAGGGCAATCAAGCATCGGTGACGCTAGCCCAGAGTGATTTTAATAGTCTGTTGCGTTGGCTGAGCGAACTGGAACGGCAAAACGGTGTACGTGTGATGTCGTTGGATGTGAATGCCGTCGAGCAAAATCCGGGGATGGTGGATGTCACTCGGCTCATGCTGGAACGGGCGGATGACGCTTAAGTCCGGCATCGGCACAGGTGTCGCTCTGGTTCTGGCCTATGGGCTGTTCCTGACGTGCTATGCACCTGCCCGCTTGCTCACTGCGGTGCCGCTGCCAGCCGGAATGGTGGTCGCGGAGGCCGCGGGAACGCTATGGCAGGGGAACCTACAACGGTTTAGCTGGCGCACATTAACGTTGGACGATGTGCACTGGAAAATCACCTTTTCGGGTTTTATGCCTGCGTTGGAGATTGCGTTTAAAAACCCAGAAGGCATTGAAGGTCATGGCGTTATTCGTGGCTGGCAGCAGCCGCAGCTTTATCAATGGCGACTTTCTGTTCCCGCAGGCTATTTATTCAGCCAGTTGCGTTTTATTGTGCCCATTGGGGCGGAAGGAAATGTGCAGCTCAATCTGCAAGAGGCGACGGTCGATCGCTCGGGGTGCCAGTCGCTAGATGCTAACGTCACTTGGCCAGACGCGCAGGTGAAAACTCCTCTGGGTAGGCTGGTGTTGGCAACGCCTCAGGCCACGTTGCGCTGTGAGCAAGGGTCACTAGAAGCGAGCCTGCGGCAGACGTCCCCACATCTACAGTTGTCCGGCAAAGGCAGCGTCACGCCGAAAGGTGAATATCGTTTTACCGGACGGCTTAGCAGCGGGAATGATTTGCCGGCGACCATGAAAAAACTGTTGGCGACTACCGGTAAAGTCGACGAGCAGGGTGCCAGAACGCTGAATTTTCAGGGGCGCTTGTTGTAATTGGGACGATTGTTATAGGGATGTTCGTTGCGTCGTCGATCGTAAGAATTAACAGCACCCATTGTTAGGGGGGGCTAACCGCAAAATATGAAACGCTCATCTATATCACTTCTTTATCAATAATCAGGGACTAACGTGGACGATTTAAGGGAATTCGCACAGGTGTTTCCGGCATGGTGGTTGGGTTCACTGGGTGTGTTGGGGCTGATTGTTGGTAGTTTTCTGAATGTCGTGATTTATCGCCTGCCGATTATGCTGGAACGAAGCTGGCAGCAGGACATTGATCTTCAGACCGGAATGACTGATTCCAGCCGTGACAGTACGCGCTACAATCTGTGGTGGCCGCCTTCGTCTTGCCCACACTGCCAGCAGGCTATTGCGGTGAAAGATAACATCCCTCTCTTCAGTTGGCTGTGGCTGCGCGGTCGCTCCCGCTGCTGTCACCAGTCGGTGTCTGTGCAGTATCCGCTGGTGGAAGTTATCACCATGCTGGCTTTCCTGACGGCGGGTTTGCTATGGCAGCCCAGTATGGCGCTGTTGGGGGCGTTGATTCTGCTGTCTTTCCTGTTGGTACTGACCGTTATTGATATTAAAACGCTGCTGCTGCCGGATGTACTTACGCTGTCGCTTCTGTGGATGGGGCTGCTGTTTAATCTCTCAGAGACGTTTGTCCCAGTGGGGGATGCTGTGGTGGGCGCGATGGCGGGTTATTTATCCCTGTGGCTACTTTATTGGGTATTCAAATACACGACGGGTAAAGAAGCGCTGGGATATGGTGATTTTAAGTTGCTGGCTGCGCTGGGTGCCTGGTTGGGCTGGCAGGCATTGCCTAATCTGGTTTTGGTTGCAGCGCTGAGCGGGCTGGTCGTGACTCTGATCTGGCGAGGATTGCGTAAAGAAGACACGGCTAAACCTCTGGCTTTTGGCCCGTGGTTAGCAATCGGCGGTGTGTTCGGTGTGATAATGAACGGATTCAATCTGTAGAGAATAGCAAAGACAATACCGAGTCATTTTATTGAGCGACGGGCATAAAAATAGGCTGAGGGTATAAATACCATCAGCCTTTTTTATCTCTGTGTGTGTGCCCTTCAGCGAATAAATCTTTGTCGGGCAAATGACAGGTTATTCTACCATCAGCATAAAGGTACTCACCCAAACGACTAAACAGAATGAGATACCCATAAAAAAATACTTCACCGATTTATTCTCCAGCAGAAACCACGCCAGCAACGATCCCGATTGTGCGTTTTATTATGGAAGGAAATAATTACGCTGTTGGCTATATCACCGAAGGGTAATCTTTCCCGTTGTCATCACTAGAGTCACACCAGTTATGACGGGATCGGCGCTAAATTTACGCCGAGTGAGGGGGGGAATTCAATAGGTCCAGAGACTATATTTTCAAAATAGCATTAAAAAGCGTTGAACCGTTTTAGAGGCTGGAAAAACCGGGGGAATGCCGATGAAAATCGTACCTTATTCCCCCCGATTCCTGACGGCGTTATCTTCGGGTTAACGCCTCATTAATAGCCGAGTGATTGTATTGTTACCTGCTCATCAATAGGCTAATTATTTAGATGGTTGGCCTAATCTCTCCACCCCATCGCCGGCGCGATATGCTTCAGAATTGCTTCGATAACATGGGTATTATAATCAACGCCCAGTTGATTCGGCACCGTTAGCAATAGTGTATCGGCTTCGGCAATCGCTTCATCCTGCTTTAACTGTTTGATCAGCGCTTCGGGTTCCGCGGCATAGCTGCGTCCGAAAATTGCGCGCGTTTTTTCATCAAGGAAACCGACCTTGTCGCTATCGTTACTGCTTCCGCCGAAATAGGCGCGATCGCGATGATCAATCAGGGCAAAAATGCTCCGGCTGACAGACACGCGCGGTGAGCGTGTATGCCCAGCCTCAGCCCATGCGGCCCGATAGGCACGAATTTGCTTTGCCTGCTGGATATGAAAAGGTTCGCCAGTTTCATCATCCTTTAGCGTGGAGCTTTGCAGGTTCATTCCCAGTTTCGCAGCCCATACTGCCGTGGCATTCGATCCCGCGCCCCACCAAATTCGTTCACGTAATCCATCCGAATAGGGCTCCAGGCGCAAAAGGCCTGGTGGATTCGGGAACATTGGCTGCGGATTCGGCTTCGCAAACCCTTCGCCCCGCAGTACATCCAACAACACCTCGGTATGACGTCGTGCCATATCAGCTTCAGATTCCCCTTCTGTCGGCTGATAGCCAAAGTAGCGCCAGCCATCGATCACCTGTTCAGGGGAACCTCGGCTGATGCCAAGTTGCAAACGTCCCCCTGATATCAGATCGGCGGCGCTGGCATTTTCAGCCATGTATAGCGGGTTTTCGTAGCGCATGTCGATGACGCCGGTGCCAATTTCAATGCTGCGGGTTTTCGCACCAATAGCTGCGAGCAGTGGAAACGGCGATCCCAACTGACGGGCAAAATGGTGGACCCGGAAATAAGCGCCATCAGCCCCCAGTTCCTCTGCGGCGACAGCAAGATCGATAGATTGCAGCAAGGCGTCAGCCGCTGAATGTGTACCAGACTGCTGCGACGGCGCCCAGTGACCGAATGATAAAAAGCCAATCTTCTTCATAGGGTATTTATCCTTATATTCAGACAAATATTTAGCACGTTCGCCCTGCACAGCAAGGTGCTACAAATTCAGTAATGGGAACACTCTACGCGATTAATAGTGAGAATAAATATCATTTTTTTAACGTAATAATTCAGTTTATCTGACCAAGCGTTAGCAGAATAAACAATCTTTTTGGCAGATGATTTCTGACGTTGTTCGTGTCAATAGCGCCGTTGTTATTTAGGGAATCATGCGCCCCGGTTTATCTACCCCAAAATTGGTATCTAAATATTATTATGAGTGAGATCAGTATTTTCTTTTTCTTTATCGCTGTATCATTTTATATATAACGAAAATCAGGATACCGACATGATAAAGAAATTTGGCTACACGCTGTGGTTTACCGGGCTGTTTTTGGTGTTTTCCAACGCATGGGCGGCACGTCAGGTGACCGACCAACTGGGGCGCAATGTGACGATTCCCGACCACGTTAACCGTGTGGTGGTGTTGCAGCATCAAACCTTAAACCTGTTGGTGCAACTCGATGCACAGGAAAGCGTTGTTGGTGTGCTGTCCAGCTGGAAAAAACAGCTGGGAGAGCATTATTTACGGTTGGCACCGCGTCTGGCGGATTTACCAATGCCGGGCGATCTCACGCAGGTCAATATTGAAAGCCTGCTGACGCTATCGCCGCAGGTGGTCTTTGTCGCTAACTATGCGCCACCGGAAATGATTGCTCAGATTGAGCGGACGGGAATCCCGGTTGTGGCGATCTCGCTGCGTCAGGATCAGCCGGGAGAGGCCGATAAAATCAATCCTACGATGAGTGATGAAAATACGGCATATAACGAAGGGCTCAAAGCAGGGATTCGGCTGATTGGTGAAGTGGTTGAACGTCAGAAGCAGGCGGAGGCGCTAATCGACTATACGTTTACGCAGCGGCAAAACGTTAGCGCGCGTCTGGATTCTATTCCAGAAGAAAAGCGAATCCGCGTATATATGGCTAACCCAGACCTGACAACCTATGGTTCAGGAAAATATACCGGCCTGATGATGTCGCACGCGGGAGCGTTGAATGTGGCGGCAGCATCGATAAAAGGCTTCAAGCAAGTGTCGATTGAAAATGTACTGGCCTGGAATCCGCAGGTGATTTTTGTGCAGGATCGCTACCCGGATGTCGTGAAGCAGATCGTCAACGATCCGGCCTGGCAGGCGATTGATGCGGTGAAACAGCATCGTGTGTATCTGATGCCAGAATACGCTAAAGCCTGGGGTTATCCGATGCCGGAGGCGTTAGCGATTGGTGAATTGTGGATGGCGAAAAAGCTGTATCCAGAGCGCTTCGCCGATATCGATATGCAAAAATCCGCTAACGAGTATTACCAGCGTTTCTACCGCATGGACTATCGTGCGGAAGCTTCAGCGGAACAATGAGTTATCGCACTTACCGGATCATACTGCTGACGGTGGTGGTGTTGACGCTGTTGATTGCCGTGTGCTCACTAGGGATAGGGCATTTTAGCTTATCCCCGTGGCGCATCGTTCAGATCCTTGTCGAACCGCTGTCTGGCAACAATCCGTTGCTTGGGGATATCGAGCGGCAAGTGGTGTGGAGCGTACGTTTACCCCGAGTGTTATTAGCCTGGTGCGCGGGTGCGGCGCTGGCATTGAGCGGGGCTACTCTGCAAGGCGTTTTCCGTAATCCGTTGGTCGATCCGCATATTATTGGCGTGTCTGCCGGTGCGGCCTTCGGCGGCACGCTGGCAATTCTATTAAGCTGGACGCCGCTGCTTTTGCTGCTGTCGGCGTTTACGTTCGGCATGGTGGCGCTCCTACTGATTTTCATGATGGCCGCCGCCTTTGGTAAGCAGAACGTACTGATTCTTGCTGGCGTTATCCTCAGTGGCTTCTTCGGCGCGTTGGTCAGCCTGATGCAATATCTGGCGGATACCGAAGAGAAGCTGCCGAGCATCGTGTTCTGGCTGCTGGGTAGCTTTGCCACCGCACATTGGAACGCGCTGATTACAATCGCGGTGCCGTTAGCGCTTGCGGGTGGATTACTGCTGCGGTTGCGTTGGCACGTGAACGTGTTGTCGATGGGTGAGCAAGACGCTCGCGCGCTGGGTGTTGCCGTACAGCCCTTGCGTTGGCTGATTTTGAGTTTGTGCGCCGCTATTGTCGCCGCACAGGTGGCGGTCAGCGGCAGCATTGGGTGGATTGGGCTGGTTATTCCTCATGTTGCACGTAGGCTGGTGGGAGCCGATCACCGCCGACTGCTGCCAGTGTCGCTATGGCTTGGTGGGGGCTTTATGGTGTTGGTAGACGATCTGGCACGTAACCTCAGTGAAGCCGAGATCCCGTTGGGCATTCTGACGGCGCTGCTCGGTGCACCACTTTTTGCTGTGCTGTTATATAAAACACAGCGACAGGATAGAGGACGCTAGTATGCCGACAATCAGACTATCGACAGAAGCACTGGTATATGGCTATCAGCAGGGGCAGGGCTTTTTTTCACCGTTGAACCTGCGCTGTCGGGAAGGCGAAATTACGGCGATTCTGGGGGCGAATGGCAGAGGAAAAACCACGCTGCTGAATACGTTACTGGGAAACTTATCGCCGCTTTCTGGAATCATTCAGCGCGATGGGCACATCGGTTTTGTGCCACAAATATTTATCCCACCGTTTTACTATAGCGTTCTGGATATGGTGCTGATGGGGCGTGCGGCACGTATTCGGCTGTTTGCCATGCCCTCTGCCCATGATATCCGTGTAGCTCAGAATGCGCTGACCCTACTGGGAATCGCATCCCTTGCCGAGTGTGACTTTAGCGCGTTGTCCGGCGGGCAACGGCAGCTCGTATTAATCGCGCGTGCATTGGCATCAGAGTGTCAGACGCTGATTCTGGATGAGCCGATGGCGGCACTTGATGTGCAAAATCAGGCGCAGGTGCTGCGGTTATTACAGCATCTGGCTAAAACGCAACGTCTGAGTATCCTGTTGACCACACACGACCCAGCTCACGCCGTGATCGTTGCAGAGCAGGCGCTACTTCTGATGGATAATCAACATTATCTTTATGGCTGCTGTAATGAGGTTTTGACGGAGGATAACCTGTCGCGTCTGTACGGTATCCCTGTCAGGCAGGTTTGCGTGGAAATAGCGCCGCAGCCGTATTGTGCGCTGATACCGATATTAACCATGACGGAGCCACAATGATTGATCCCCTTCGCCTGTATGCGGCTGGCAGCCTGCGACTCGCGTTTGCTCCTTTGCTGACGACATTCAGTGAACGTTATGCGGTGGAAGTGATACCGACTTTCGGCCCCGCGGGGCTGCTGAGTGAAAAAGTGATGCACGGTGACGCGGTGGATATTTTCGCATCGGCAAATTGCGCGCACCCTTTGCGCTTGAAAACGCTGGGGCTGGCGGAGGAAACCACCGTGTTTACGCGCAACCATCTTTGCATCGTCATGCGCAATGTACCGGAACTGACCTCGCAGTCTTGGTTGATGGCGCTGCTTGACCCACGCTTTGTGCTGTCAACCTCAACGCCGGGCAGTGACCCTGGCGGGGACTATGCTTTTCAGCTCTTTGACCGCATTGAACGCTTACATAGAGGATGGGGGAATCAACTGTGCAACAAGGCGAAACCACTGGTGGGGGGCGTGCTCGATCATGCGATTCCGGCGGGTATGACGGCAGGGAGTTACCTGATTCGGACTGGGCTGAGCGATATGCACATTGGCTATGCCAGCTATCTGCCGTTGCTGCTTAACCAGCCGGATTTGCATGTGGTTCACTTACCCGATCCTTATTGCATTGATGCCGAGTACATGTTGGCTATCATGAAGCCAGCCCGACGTGAAGCCCGACTGCTGGCGAACTACCTTTTATCCCCTGAAGGACAGAGTTTCTTGGTGAATAAAGGATTTGTCTCGCTGTTTTAGTGGGGTAACGGGAGGTAAATCGCTCAACGGTGGCGAACTCTGCTATGATTGCGGCATATCTGCGCCGTTCTTTGGCTCGGCGTCACCTTTCGTTATCTCGTCCTTGGTAGAGTAATCACTGTGAGTACAACCTCTTTTTCTTCCCTCGCGCTGCCAGCAGAGCAGTTATCCAATCTTAATGAACTGGGCTATACCGAAATGACGCCAGTCCAGGCGGCGACGCTGCCAGCCGTTCTGAGCGGCGCAGACGTGCGGGCCAAGGCGAAAACCGGTAGCGGCAAAACGGCAGCATTCGGGATTGGGTTGTTGGATCGTATTGTCGTCAGCGACTTTACCACGCAGGCGCTGGTGCTGTGTCCGACGCGTGAACTGGCCGATCAGGTCAGCAAAGAACTGCGTCGTCTGGCGCGCTTTGCGCAAAACATTAAAATTCTGACACTGTGTGGCGGTCAGCCGATGGGGCAGCAGCTCGATTCTCTGGTTCACGCCCCGCACATTGTTGTTGGGACGCCGGGACGTATTCAGGATCATTTACGCAAGAAGTCTCTGGCTTTAGATAGCCTGAAAGTACTGGTGCTGGATGAAGCGGATCGCATGCTGGACATGGGCTTTACTGATGCGATTGATGATGTGATTTCCTATATGCCGTCCGATCGTCAAACCCTGTTATTTTCCGCTACGTACCCAGAAGAGATCGAACAGATCAGCGCGCGGGTTCAGCGTCAGCCGCAACGTTTCGAGATTGTAGACGATGTGGAAGAGTCGGCCATTGAACAACGTTTCTATGAGACAACGAAAGATCAGCGTCTGCCGCTGTTGATTGCCATTCTGAGCCATTATCAGCCAGCGTCCTGCGTGGTGTTTTGCAACACGAAGCGTGATTGCCAGAGCGTATTTGACGCACTGGACATGCGTGGGATTAGCGTATCGGCGCTGCATGGCGATCTGGAACAGCGCGACCGCGATCAGGTTCTGGTGCGTTTTGCTAACCGTAGCTGTCGCGTATTAGTAGCAACCGATGTTGCGGCTCGCGGTCTTGATATCAAAGAGCTAGCGCTGGTGGTGAATTTTGAGCTGGCTTTCGATCCTGAAGTTCACGTTCACCGTATTGGTAGAACAGGCCGCGCGGGGACGCAGGGTCTGGCTGTGAGTCTGTGCACGCCACAGGAAATGAACCGCGCTAACCTGATTGAAGACTATATCGGTATGCGAATTAAATGGACATCGGCGGATGAGATTAGCCGCGGTGGTGATGTTGCGCTCGAACCTGAGATGATGACGCTGTGTATTGATGGTGGCAGAAAAGCCAAAATCCGTCCCGGCGATATTCTTGGTGCGTTAACTGGCGATGCAGGATTAACGGCAGCGGAAGTCGGGAAAATTGATATGTTCCCTCTGCATGCTTATGTCGCAATCCGTAAAGACAGTGCTAAACGTGCGCTGCAACAGCTCCAGAAAGGCAAAATCAAAGGAAAAAGCTGTAAGGCCAGATTGTTAAAGTAACCGGTGGCTGATATACCAGACAGGGTAGGATGACAGTCACTGGGTAACAGACAGGAGCGTTGAGGGCGGATGCAGACAACAGAAATCGATCTGCGGCTGACGGAAGTGAGCCAGCAGCTAACGATGGTGCTGGTGCCGGGATTGCGGGACAGCGATGACGAGCACTGGCAAAGCCATTGGGAAAGGCGTTTCCCTCATTGGCACCGTATACGCCAGCGGGAATGGTATCAAGCCGATCTGGACCGCTGGGTGCTGGCGATCCGTCGTGAGCTCAGCGTTTGTACACACCCTGTGATTCTAATCGGCCACAGCTTCGGCGCGTTGGCCGCCTGCCATGTTGTGCAACAAGGCCAGGAAGGGATCGCGGGTGTCATGCTGGTGGCACCTGCCGAACCCATGCGTTTTGAGATTGACGATCGCATTCAGGCCTCACCGCTGCCAGTTCCCACATTGACATTTGCCAGCCATAACGATCCGTTGATGAGTTTTACTCGCGCCCAATACTGGGCGCAGGCGTGGGAAAGCGAACTGGTTGATGTCGGTGAAGCGGGGCATATTAATGCAGAAGCGGGGTTTGGTCCTTGGGAATATGGCCTGAAAAGATTAGCTGAGTTTTCGGAAATACTCATTGCTAATCGTTAATCGGCCAGTTTCCATCAAGTCGTTATCTTAAATTATTAAGATAACGTTATATTTTTATTTAATGCCAGGGCAATAGATCTATTTGTCTTGGCATTTATTTTTTATTAAGACAGCTCTTCTTGATCGCCTGAACCATGCAGCATCTCTTGAATCTGCTGATAAACTTCGGCTGCAGACAAATTGCTATATGACGTTTTGCTCTCAAAATGTAATACCTGCTCGCCACCAGAACTATGAAGAGCGCTCATGAGAGCTAAATCTTCCTGTGTGATGCGTTGTCCTGTAAAGGCATCAAACATTTCAGAATTACCATCTGGGTATTTAATCACAGAAACTAGCTTACCGTTGTACAACGGTATACCCGTCATCGCCAGAGAGTATTCTGTGGCGGTTTTCTGTTGTGCCTTAATCTGTTCAGGTGGAGGCGTATCTTTCTCTTCAGCAGCACGCTTCTTTTGAGAAGACAGCGTGACCTTCGTGCTCTCGTTTGAGCCCGGCATATTTTGAGAGTCGGAGTTTGTTGATGTATCGGTTTTATTTCCCGAACTGATGGCTGCAACCACTGTCGGGTTGGCGGCCGCGCCAATAGGGGGCATGGTAGCCGGGGTAGTCGTATTCACGAGTTGAATATCTGGAATCACCACAATATAACTCCTTCTTATATCTATTTAATGCTGGTAATGGTTTTTACCAGTGAGTTACTTCAGTGTGTTAAAACCACATACGTTAATGCCAAAACTGTTGAAATACAGGTGACTGACACAAGCAGGTTAATTATCTTCCTTGGAAGAGGCATCAATCTGCTGAGTATAATTCCCTATTATTCAACACGATGACGTTAAAGAAATGGTTCAGTCAGAACACAGTTAATGTAAAACAGTATTTATGCCAGACACTATTTATGCAAAATGCAATCGCATTAAAAACACCCTATCGGAAAAGGTATCGGCTATTTTTTCTGCTTCATTAATATCCAAAAGGCATAAGATTTAACTTTTTGATTACCAATCGTGCGGTTTTATGCGACGAAACATCTCAATTTTTAAAAAACAGAAAACTATCATGGTATTAGTATCAGTCGGTGATACCTCTTATCATGTATGTGCTCTACAAGTGAGGGGGAACGCGATACACTGTTTTCCTTATTTTTGTCCTGTTAAGAAGCACGATGCCCAGTATTAAACTGACGGTGAATTATTTGTATCGGCAATCAGGCGAAACGCGCGAAGCGTCGCAGGCGACAGCCCGCGTATTTGCTGGTGATGATCTCATTGCTACGGAGGAGATTACCGGTATGACGGAAAGCCCAGTCGATAAGTATTTGCACTACTCTGGGCCTGAAAATCAGCCTGTCCGTGTTGAATGGGATTGTCAAGGAACTACGGTGATGACGGTTTCTGCGGTGGAAATCTGCCCCTGCTGTCATCATGATTAGCCTGCTGGGTTGAAACTGTGCGCCGTTTTTGCGCGATAAGTTTCATGATTGACGTACTAAACAACACGAGTTGCAGAAAACCAACGCCCATGCGGCTTGAAGTATGACGGGTAGACAAGGTGAATGTATGAAATTAGCGGTATCAACCTTAATAGCCTGTGGACTGTTGACGGCAACATGGGAAGTGCATGCTGGCTGGTATGTCGTGAGCAATTACGAAGGCCACATTGGGCCTTATCCGGTACATTTTTCATTGCAGAAATACAGCTCTGACCAAGATAAAAATCTTCTGGGGAGCTACTTTTACGATAAATACCGAGCGCCAATTCCCCTGTATGGGCGACTCTCGGAAACGTCGCTTGAGATCTGCGAAATCCATTCCCCGCAGGATTATGATAAATATATCATTCAGGGCGTTAAGTCCGGTATCGATACGACCCAGTGCCCGTTTAAATTGACGGAAATAGGGGAAGAACTCCGTGGCGAATGGTCAAACGGAAAGGCACGTTATGATGTGAGTTTACGGCGTGTGGCATCCTTTGACGATAGCGAACAGCCCGCCAAGCTAGAAGGGCAGGTTGATATCCCTTTCTGGGGGCAAACGGCGACGCATAGCTTCGTTGGGGTGTATCAAAACAGTGATACGGGGATGGTTGTTGAGGGAATCAAGGCGATCAATAAGAAGAGCGGCAATGTCGATCAGCTTCTCAAACCTGATTTTCAGCAATGCCAGTTTGGTTTTTTCATGACCCCAATTTATATGAATATTGAGAACGGCGTAGATAACCGCAGCATTACGCTGAACTGTTATTCCCATGGTGGAGGTGATGTGCTATTGGAATACCGTTTTGATGCGGTCAACCAGCATTATGAGGTGGTCAGCGAGTAAAGATCCTAAAGGGCTAGGATCTTTTCTGATTTTTATATATAAATTTCATGCATTATTTTGCAGGCTAAATATATAGTATTTAATTGTTGGAAATAAATGATTTTTACTTCCTCTTCTTTCTTGATAAAAGTGTTCCTTCCTACACTTTCATCATGGTTACACTTTTGACTATTGATGGTATTGGCTTTAAAAGGACTGTCCTTTGCTAAAGGAGTTAATATGCTTTCAGGAAAGAAAACGACGCTAGTATTCTCAATGTTATTTGTCACTTTTTCTTCATATGCAGATAATTTCCCTAAACTGAATCAGGCGTTGCCATCAGGAATTGATGCGCGAGCAATTTCGCCTGTATTTGACTTTGATTCGGATGGCTGCCTTCCCAGCGCGGGAATCAGTCGTAATGGCGTGCAGAACGGCGGGTTGAAACCATCAGGAAATATAACGGGTGGGTGCCGGTGGAGTAATTTTCTCGATTCGTCAAATACATTGCACCGATACGCCTGTGTGAATTCTGGTGGTTCTCGCTATTGTGGTAGCTTCTATGCACTCTATTTTTTAAAAGACCAGATACTCAATGGTGTCAATTCAGGGCATCGCCATGATTGGGAGCATGTCGCAATCTGGACTAAAAATGGTGTGGTGACGCATGGTAGCTACAGTGCACATGGCAAGTTAACGACCAAAGATGCGTCGAGTATCGACAAGCAGGATGGTCATCTGAAATTTGTTTATCACAAAGATGGCGCATTAACCCATGCTTTCCGTTTTTCTAAAACGAATGAACAAGCGGAAAACCCGTATGGAAAATTTGTCACGCCAGATATTATCAGCTGGTACTCAATGTATGGTGACGGCATTAATAATCAAGAGTTGCGTAACCGATTAAATTCGTTTAACTATGATTCAGCCTCAATTCCTCTTAAAGACGGTAATTTCCTAACTAACCTGAATAATGGCCGCCCGGCTGGTTACCCAGAATTTACCGATGCGAGTATAACGGCATCGAAATAATCATGATAAGAGAGGTATGGCCAATCATACCTCTCTCTATTGTGGGGTATTCTCCTATTTTTCGCTTCTCGATGTATTGAAACCTTTTAATGTTGGCTTCTCATTACTGATTGGGGACGTAATGCATGAGGAATAGCGTCGGAGAAATAGCGGACAGGAAAGATATTTACCCTACGAAGGGGATGACACTCTAAAATTATAGTAAACGTTGGCTGCGTTTCATCTTTAATTCACTATCAGTACTATCAATGATCTTAAAACCTAAGCGTTGGTAGAGCGTTATTGCCCTGTTGCCTTTTAAAACACTCAGAGTAACCGAGACGTTGGCTTCATCCGCCTGCTGCAAAAATCTGTTTAATAGCCATTCTGCAATACCCTGACCTTGATAAGTTGGCAAAATCTGGATTTGTATAATGGCCCACTCATTGACGCCTTTGTGTTGTTTGAATAACCCAATAGGCTTAGATCCCATCAGCACAATATAGGCGTCGTTATAATGATATTTGATTCGCTGCCAGTGCGCCGAATCATCAGCAATAACGCCAGCTTTTTGAAGATGTTCATCCATCGTCGCGCGGCGAAGTTCGAACAGGAATCCTTCATCCTCCGACGTAGCCAGACGAAGTGTGATATCGCGCCATTCCATATAATCTCCGTATCGCTAGATGAACATTGTGTGAGTATTCCCTTACATATTGACAAAATCAGAGAGTTATCATCAAATAATCTTCAGGAATACAGATAAATCAAGGAAGTAAGTATGAGGTTTTTAGGGTTAACGTTGCTCTGTTGCGCTGTTCTTTTCTCGCCACTTTCCTTTGCTGTCGATGTATCTAAAGTTTATGGAAGAATTCAAATTGTTGATTCGTTTCCAGACTATAAGGTACAGATTGTCAACGCGCACGAACACCTAAGAGTAGAAAAAGTTACCGCGTTCGCTAACCGAGCAGGGAAATGGGAAATTGTTGATAACTTTCCTGATTTTAAGATTCAGATTGTCGACTTTCACCCTGACTTCAAAATTAGACTCGTCGATAATTTCCCCGGTCCAACTCGATGATAAGCGGCGTTCTTATGCAGATGTGGATACAGCATCGTCGTTTTTAGCCGACGATATATATCACTTAACTTTATGATTTAGTAAGGAAAATAGGGGGTTGTTGAATACTTCGAGACGTGTGAATGGTGTCCCCGACTGGAATCGAACCAGTAACTAGCCCTTAGGAGGGGCTTGTTATATCCGTTTAACTACGGGGACGTGAAGCGCAGCCATTATACGCATTTTTGCTCTGAGAATAAGCACTTAACGGCGCGTTTGCTCAAAGTGTCGGCAATCAGCGTTTCTGTCGGTGTTCTTTTTCATCATGCTCATACGCCTTTTGGCGTTTGGCGTGAGATGAACCGTTCATGTCGTTGCGAATTTGCGCATGGCTGATGAGTGCGAAAATAAAAGTGCCGCCGATAATATTCCCCGCCAGCGTGGGTAAGGCAAACGGCCAGATGAACGCCTGCCAGGGGATGTGGCCAATAAACGCAAGATAGAAAATTTCTGAGGCACCAGCCACGATGTGGGTGAGGTCACTGAAAGCAATCATCCAGGTCATGATGATGATAATCCACAGTTTGGCAGAGTAAGCACGGGGCAGCATCCAGACCATCGTGGCAATAATCCAGCCAGAAACAACGGCATTGGCGAACATCTCTGTCGGTGAGTTCTTCATAACCTTCATGGCGATGTCGACTAACGCCTCCCGCGTTTCACCATCAAAAACGGGCATATAGGTGAAGGCGAGGGCAGCCAAGGCTGTCCCGATCAGGTTGCCTGTCAGCACGATGAACCATAATCGACCAAGCAGATAGAAATTGCTGCGTGTTGGCTTATGCATGATAGGAAGCACCGCTGTAACCGTGTTTTCGGTAAACAGTTGCTGGCGCGCCATAATGACAATTACAAAGCCGATGGTGTAACCGAAGCACTCCAACAAAAAGCTGCCGGGCACGCCAACCAGATGGTTGTGGAGCATGCCGACCGCCATAAATGATGTTCCCATGGAGATTCCCGCCGCAATCGCCGACCACAATAACGCCATCGCATCGCGTTCCAGCTCCTTTTGTCCTTCCTGACGAATCTCTTCATGGATCGCGGCGGCAGGGGAGGGTAAATGTTCTTCGTCAATATTGATCGCTTTTCCCTGCGTGCTTTCTTCACTCTCTACCGCAACGTCGTTTTCTTTCTCTTGTCGGGTCTGCCTGGATTTTGAAGATGGGTTCATGGCGATCCTCTCGGCGATTGGGCTGATTGGCGCTTGGGTAATGACGCAGAAATTGCGGGTGTGAGTACGACAACCCCGATGATAAGCGTAGTCAGTTTTTACAACATGGGATGCCACCACGTGACTCACTGATTTAATCTGGCAGTGCTATGCTGTGAGAGGAACAATAAAATACCGTGCTGTTGCCCACGCTGGATCGCGTTTCGTAACGACAGCGCGCGCTGTCCCCATAAGAAAAAATGGCAAACCTCTGAAAATGTAGTAATGCGTAAGCCAACGTAGCGATAGATCAATAAAATGTTACACTGTTGGCCGATATCCCGTCCTTGTTGCTCAGCCTGATAGGCTGGAGTTGATACTTGGAATACCCATTTTCGGTCGCGGGTATATACCCTAAATAATTCGCGTTGCGGGCAGGCGGTAAGTGAAGGAATCCCGATGAGCTTACTCAAGTAAGTGATTCGGGTGAGTGAACGCAGCCAACGCACGTGCAGCTTGAAGTATGACGGGTATAGCACACTATAAATCAGGGAGAACAGATATGAATTACCGCCTGAGTGGGGTGGTGTTTGCCAGCGTGTTACTCATCGGCTGCGCCAGTTCCGGGGATCGCGCTCAAGAAGGACGTTCTGATCCGCTTGAAGGCTTTAACCGTACCATGTTCAACTTCAACTACGACGTGCTGGATCCTTACGTGGTACGTCCGGCGGCTGTTGCCTGGCGCGATTATGTGCCGACGCCCGCGCGTAACGGACTGGGGAACTTCTTCAGCAACCTGGAAGAGCCTGCGACGATGGTGAACTACTTCGTTGAAGGTAAACCGTATAAAGCGATGATTCACTTTAACCGCTTCTTCCTGAATACCTTGCTCGGGATGGGCGGTCTGATTGACGTGGCATCGATGGCGAATCCTAAACTGGCGAAAGAAGAGTCTCGCCGTTTTGGCAGTACGCTCGGTAATTATGGTGTAGGGTACGGGCCTTATCTGGTCGTGCCTGGCTACGGTAGCGTGACACCGCGTGAAGATGGCGGTGGCGTAGTGGATACGTTGTATCCGATGCTGAGCTATCTGACGTTCTGGATGTCAGCGGGCAAGTGGGCTATCGAAGGGCTGGAAACGCGAGCACAGCTGTTGGATTCCGATGGCTTACTGCGTAATTCTTCCGATCCTTACCTGATGATACGTGAAGCCTATTTCCAGCGGCACGATTTCCTCGCTAGTGATGGGCAAATCACCCCGCAGCAGAATCCGAATGCTGCCGCGATTGAAGACTCGCTCGACGAGATCGATTCAGCGAAATAGTGTTGTATATTGTCACGCATTTCAAAGGCACCTGCGGGTGCCTTTTGTTTTTATAAAATACGGCTAAACTTAGTTTTACCATGATGATTCTGTGGTTTGTTTCTTAAAAGTTATTACTTTGTTGTTCATTTATTTACTTACTAAAATTTATTTCCTCCCGTCAGATAACAATAATGTAACGTCATTAACCGGTACGGATGATCATCATGGCTGAAATGTGTCAGCGTGCTGATTTTTTTGTTAGCAAAGTGATTAACAAAAGGGTCATAACAACGATGCTTTTTACTCATAGTGGTGCGCCCGCGTGTTAATGAATGCCTGGAATTCTATTTACCTGCACTTATAAAAATAGAGATATAAGCATGAAAAAACTACTTGCTATGTTCTTCTGCCTCAGCGTGGTGGTTAGCGCCCCACTGGCGATGGCTGAAGATGCTAAAACGACAGAGAAGACAACGGATGTGGTACTGATCGGCGGGGGCATTATGAGCTCTACGCTTGGCGTGTATTTACAGGAGCTGCAACCAGACTGGTCTATCGATATGGTTGAGCGTATGGATAACGTGGCGGAAGAGAGCTCTAACGGCTGGAATAATGCCGGTACGGGGCACTCTGCCTTCATGGAACTCAATTACACGCCGGATAACCCCGACGGCCCAATCAATATCAGCAAAGCGCTGGAAATCACCGAAGCGTTTGAAATTTCGCGCCAGTTTTGGTCCTATCAGGTGAAAAACGGCGTGCTGAATAATCCGCACGCTTTCATTAACAGTGTGCCGCATATCAGCTTTGTCTGGGGCGATGAAAACACCGCCTTCCTGAAGCATCGTTATGATGCGATGCAGCACAGTACGCTGTACCGTGGCATGGAGTTCTCTGACGATCCGAATACGATCAAAGAGTGGGTTCCGTTGGTGATGGAAGGTCGCGATCCAGCTCAGAAGATTGCCGCCACCCGTATGCCTATCGGTACCGACGTGAACTACGGTGAAATCACACGTCAGCTGGTTGGCGCGATGAAAACCAAGTCCAACTTTGCGCTGCACTTGAATTCAGAAGTCCGTGATATCAAACGTAATGCGGACAACACCTGGAGCGTGACTTACGCCGATCTGAAGAACGGTGAAAAAGAGAGCGTGATTAAGGCGAAGTTCGTCTTTATTGGTGCGGGTGGGGCGGCACTGCAACTATTGCAGAAATCCGGCATTCCTGAAGCCGATCTGTACGGTGGCTTCCCGGTTGGCGGCGAATTCCTGGTGACAGAAAACCCGGAAATCGTGAAACGCCACATGGCAAAAGTGTATGGCAAAGCCTCTGTAGGTGCGCCACCGATGTCCGTTCCGCATCTAGACACCCGTATTTTTGACGGCAAGCCAGTCCTGTTGTTCGGGCCGTTTGCCACCTTCTCCAGCAAGTTCCTGAAGAATGGTTCGCTGTGGGATCTGATCGGTTCCGTGACCTTCTCCAACGTGATGCCAATGACGCACGTCGGTCTGGATAACTTCGACCTGGTGAAATATCTGGTCGGTCAGGTCATGATGGATGACGACGATCGTTTCGCTTCGTTGCAGGAATACTTCCCAAATGCGAAGAAAGAAGACTGGAGACTGACGGTTGCAGGGCAGCGTGTTCAGGTTATCAAGAAAGATGATGATAAGGGCGGTGTGCTGAAGCTGGGTACTGAGATCGTCAGTTCGCAGGATGGCTCGATTGCTGCGCTGCTGGGCGCTTCCCCGGGTGCGTCTACCGCAGCGCCGATTATGCTGAGCCTGCTGGAAAAAGTGTTTAAAGATAAAGTCGCGACGCCGGAATGGCAGAGCAAGCTGAAAGAGATTGTTCCGTCTTATGGTCAGAAGTTGGACGGTAATATTGATATGACCAATAAAATCCGTAGTTACACCAGCAGCACGCTGGGGCTGGATTATATTGAGGTTAAGCCTGAGTAATCGGTATTAACCGGAAAGAACGATGTAAGGCCGCGAAAGCGGCCTTTTTTGTTGCTTCGCCCTGGTAGAACAGTGCAATAAAAAAGCAGGTAAGTTGCCTTACCTGCTTTTATGTAGAAACCCGTAGGTTATTTAGAACGCATAGTTGAAGTTCACGCCGTACAGCCAGGCCTTACCTTTAGAGCTGAAGTTGTAACTTGGAGAACCTGCTCTATCAGAGATAGGTTCGCTGATATCAACTTGCTTACCATGCATATAAGACACGCCAACATCAACAGACGCGTCTTTATTGAAAGCGTAGGTAGTGCCTGCGCTCAACCAGAAACGGTCCTGATCGGGGATAGAGATAGAACGTCTATCAGCTGGTACCGGGCTATCATCAAACGCGATACCGCTACGGAACGTCCAGTTATCGTCATGATAGTAGGTGGTGCCGAGTGCGATACGGTAGGCATCACGGAAGCCTTCCTCTTTCTGGAACAGCGTGTTACCACTGTTACCTGTCGCTTTCAATTCCTGGAAATGGCTCCAACTGGTGTAGGTCAGGCTGTAGTGAACTGCCCATTTCGGCGCTACACGGTGGTAGGCAGACGCTTCCCACATTTCTGGCAGATTGAGTGTTAATTGACCTGGTACTGTTGCACCATTGAGGGCACCAGGTCCAGCGGACCGTTGGTTACTGTAATCGCCATTGAAATCGATATCGACTTTGGAACGATAGGTCAGGCCGACGCGATTATTTTCATCCACTTCATACAGAATGCCAGCGTTCCAGCCGTATCCCCATTCTTTACCTTCCAGACGAGCCATCTCTGAAGATGGACCAGCAACGGCACCCTGAGCGCCACCCGCACCGGCAGGAACATTAGCCAGTTCACCAGCGCGCCGAATAAACTTGGCATCGGCATAAACCGCGTTAACCCCTAAACCAAAACTGAAATGTTGATTCAGGCGATACGCAGCGCTCAGGTTCAGGTTTGACGTCAACAGGTCGGTTTCTCCGCCGATAGAACCTGCTGCATAGTTATCATTAAATTTAGTCGCCAGACCATAGTTAGTGGTGGCAGATGCGCCAACCGCCCACTGCTCATTCAGTGGCATGATGAAATGCAGGTTCGGCACCCAGGCGTGCGGTGCAATATTTTTGGCGCTGGTATCTTGTCCTGTCAGGGAATTTTTCCCCTGAACATCAATATCTGGATTGATATAGGTAACACCACCGGAGAACGATGGGCGGTCAAACATGGTCATGGTCGCCGGGTTACGGCTGCCAGAGGTCGCATTGTCGGCTACTGCACCTTCACCAGAAAACGCGCGTCCCAGACCAGATGATGAGTATTCATTAAGCTGGAAACCAGCCGCGGACACATTTGCTGAAAACAGGGCCACCGCAACAGCAATTGTGGATTGTTTGAACAGGTTTTTCTGGCTCATGACCAAAACCTCTTTATATGCTTGTTATTTAACTTTGTTACACGGAGTAACAAGGGACGCGCATTGTAGGGGGCGCACTCAGCCTGACAAATCAGACCAGTTGGCAAAGTATAAGTTGGGAATACGATAATGTTGCGTCGGTGTGTTCAAAATATTTCCAAAATGATGCAAAATTTAGATCTGCTTAACGTTTTGGTTAATTTGTGTGAGGAAATATTACTCAGCTTTCACTGCCCGATAACACCTTAATGTGACTGATATCACTAAAATTACCGGTTGGCATGAAGTGCTGGTACTGCTTTGGGGTGAGGGAGTAAAATGTAAGGAAGATAAAAATTTTTGAACTGGATCATATCTCCCGCGTTTTAAGAGGAAAGCATCATGACGAACGTAATCAACAAATGCAGTGCTGAAGAAACCGCAGCCTGCTGCTGTGTCGATGTCGGCACAATCATGGATAACACGGATTGCACCGCATCTTACAGCAAAGTGTTCGGCGATCGTTCTGACGCGGAAGCGACATTAGCGGCCCTGACGGAAAAAGCGCGAGCGGTAGAGTCTGAACCTTGCGAAATCACCAGCACGTTGGAAGACGTAGACGGCGGCGTTAAGCTGGACATTAATTTTACGTTCAGCTGTCAGGCTGAAACGATGATTTTCCAGCTCGGCCTGCGTTAATTTTTGTGTTAGCAGGAGCCCTTTCGCGGCTCCTGTTTATTGCTTCCTTTCCCTAGCGTATCGCCTGACCTCTTTTTTCTCTTCTCTTTTTGCCGTTTCTTCATCTTTGTTCGCCGCTACTGGCATGCTCTTCACACTTTTATGTTGCGTGGCTTTGCGTAATGTAACTATCTGGTTAACAATGAAATCAGGTCTGACCTGTTGTGCGCGTACTTTATTTTCGGTTAACAGGAGCGTTTATGAGCGAGGTATTACCTCTGATAACCCGCCGTGGCGATCGCATTGCGTTCGTGAGCGGATTACGCACCCCATTTGCCCGGCAGGCAACGGCCTATCATGGCGTACCTGCCATCGAATTAGGGAAGCTTGTCACCAGTGAGTTACTGGTTCGAACGGGTATCGATCCTGAGCTGATCGAGCTATTGGTGTTCGGGCAGGTGGTCCAAATGCCTGAAGCGCCGAATATCGCCAGAGAGATCGTGCTCGGCACGGGCATGAGCGTGCATACCGATGCGTATAGTGTTTCCCGCGCCTGTGCTACCAGCTTTCAGGCTGTCGCTAATGTGGCGGAAAGCATTATGGCGGGGACGGTGGAAGTCGGTATTGCCGGGGGCGCGGATTCCTCTTCGGTGCTACCGATTGGGGTCAGTAAAGCGCTGGCCAGAACGCTGGTGGATATGAATAAGGCTCGAACGTTGGGCCAGAAGTTGAAGCTGTTAAGCGGCCTGCGTCCAAAAGACTTGCTCCCGGTTGCGCCCGCCGTAGCGGAGTATTCCACCGGGCTGCGTATGGGCGATACCGCAGAACAGATGGCAAAAACTTACGGCATCACGCGTCAAGAACAGGATGAACTGGCACATCGTTCGCACAAACTGGCAGCACAGGCCTGGGAATCTGGCGTGCTGCGGGATGAAGTGATGACGGCTTACGTTCCTCCTTATGAGAAGGCACTGAGTGAAGATAACAACGTGCGTCATGACTCCGCCATAGAGCAGTATTCCCGCTTACGTCCGGCGTTCGATCGTCGGCACGGTACGGTAACGGCGGCGAATAGCACACCGCTAACGGATGGTGCGGCAGCAGTCTTGATGATGAGTGAATCCAAGGCCAAAAGTCTGGGACTTACGCCACTAGGCTATCTGCGCAGCTATGCATTCAGCGCCATCGGTGTGCAGCGAGATATGTTGCTGGGGCCGGCATATGCTTCTCCACTTGCGCTGGCAAGGGCCGGTGTGACGTTGGCTGATCTAACGTTAATTGACATGCACGAAGCCTTTGCCGCCCAGACGCTGGCAAATCTGAAGCTGTTTGCCAGCGATGAGTTTGCTCGGAATCAATTGGGCAGAAACGCTGCGCTGGGCGAGGTGGATCGTGCCAAATTCAACGTGCTGGGTGGCTCCATTGCCTATGGGCATCCTTTTGCCGCCACTGGCGCGAGGATGATTACTCAAACGCTGAATGAACTGCGCCGTCGCGGTGGCGGGCTGGGGTTAACCACCGCCTGCGCGGCGGGCGGGTTGGGCGCGGCGATGGTACTGGAGGTGACGCCATGAACGATCAACAGCCTTTCTCCGTTACAGCATCACCTACAACGGAAAGCCCGTCTGCATTTTCCCTCACAATCCGGCCGGACAACATCGGTGTGATCAGTATTGATGTCCCCGGCGAGAAGGTGAACACGCTAAAAAGTGAATTTGCAGAACAAATTCTCTCGGTCTTCGAGCTGGCGCGGCAGCATGCGACGCTCAGAGGGCTAATTTTTATTTCCGCCAAGCCTGATTCGTTTATCGCTGGGGCGGATATCACCATGTTGAACCAGTGCAGTAGCGCCGAGCAGGCCGAAAATCTGGCGAAGCAAGGGCAGGAAACGTTTGATCAGATTGCCGCGCTGCCTTTCCCCGTGGTGGCTGCGATTCACGGTGCCTGTTTGGGCGGTGGGTTGGAGCTGGCATTAGCCTGCGACTATCGCGTTTGCTCGCTGGATGATAAGACGGTGCTGGGGCTACCGGAAGTGCAGCTTGGCCTCCTTCCTGGTTCAGGAGGAACGCAGCGTTTGCCACGCTTGATTGGTCTGGATAGCGCGCTGGATCTCATTCTGACTGGTCGCCATCTCCGTGCGAGTCAGGCGCTGCGGCAAGGGCTGGTGGATGAGGCAGTTCCACACGATATCCTGCTCGATACGGCAGTCGAGATTCTCAAAAAAGGCAAAAGGAAGGTGGTGCCGTTGGGCTGGCGTTCGCGTCTGCTGAGTAGCCCAGGCATTCGCCATTTGCTTTTCAAAATGGTGAAACGCAAGACCCGCGCGAAAACACATGGCAACTATCCTGCCACTGAAAAGATCATTCAGGTGGTACGCCGAGGAATAGAGAAAGGCCGTGAGGACGGGTATCGGCAGGAGGCGCGAGCGTTCGGTAAGCTGGTGATGACGCCGGAATCTGCCGCACTACGCCACCTGTTCTTTGCCTCGAATGCGTTAAAGAAAACTTCCGGCGCATCCTCTGACGCGAAGCCGATCCATCGTGTTGGCATTCTCGGTGGCGGGTTGATGGGAGGGGGAATCGCCAGTGTCACTGCGACGCGCGGGCAGTTGCCCGTTCGTATTAAAGATATCAATGAGCAGGGCATTAACCATGCGTTGAAGTACAACTGGCAATTGCTGACCAAGCGTGTTCAGAGCAAACGAATGAAGCCGACGGAGCGCCAGCGCTTGATGACGTTGATTTCTGGCAGTACGGACTATCGTGGTTTTGAACATGCGGATATCGTCATTGAAGCGGTTTTTGAAGATCTGGCGCTGAAGCGGCAGATGGTGGCGGAGATTGAAGATCATGCCGCGCCGCACACTATTTTCGCGTCAAATACCTCCTCGTTGCCGATCCATCAGATCGCGGAGGGCGCGCGCCATCCCCAGCAGATTGTTGGTCTGCACTATTTTAGCCCGGTAGATAAAATGCCGTTGGTAGAGGTCATTCCCCATGCGCACACCAGCGCGGAGACGGTTGCGACGACGGTTTCCCTAGCGAGAAAGCAGGGGAAAATTGCGATCGTCGTGAGCGACAGCGCGGGTTTCTATGTGAATCGCATATTGGCGCCTTACATCAACGAAGCGGCTTACTGCCTGCTGGAAGGGGAGCCGATTGAATCGATTGACTCTGCGCTGGTGCGTTTTGGCTTCCCCGTTGGCCCGCTCGCGCTGCTGGATGAAGTCGGTATTGATGTCGCGACCAAAATTGTTCCGGTACTGAGTGAAGAACTCGGCGATCGCTTTACCTCCCCGCCAGCGTTTGATGCGATCCTGAAAGACGGGCGTAAAGGGCGCAAGAATGGCAAAGGATTCTACCGATACAATAAAACGCGCCGTTTCTGGCACACGGGGAAAGAAGTCGACAGCTCGGTTTATCCGCTGTTGGATGTGACGCCGAAGGCGCATCTCGATCCTGCATTAATCAGCCAGCGTGCCGTGATGATGATGTTGAATGAGGCGGCGCGTTGTCTGGATGAAGGCGTGATTCAATGCGCTCGTGACGGTGATATCGGCGCAGTATTTGGTATTGGCTTCCCACCTTTCCTCGGCGGCCCATTCCACTATATGGATCGTCTGGGGATGGAAACGGTAGTGAAGACGCTATTGGTACTGCAACAACAGTATGGCGATCGGTTCGCACCCTGCGAACGTTTGCTCACGATGCGGGAAGGCCAGCGGACGTTCTATCCGCCAGCCGATGAAGACAGTAGCACTAGTTGATCGTGACGTTAATCGTGACGGTATCTTTATATGCGCCCTCCGGTTTACTGGCCTGGCTGGCGTTAATGCGGGCGGTGTACGGGATACTCTGCGTAATCCCCGTTCCCGCTCCGCTATAATCGTTAGTCTCGGTCCAGGCGACGTTTCCGGTACGGTAGAGCTGGTATTGCAAGTAGTAAGACGTACTGTTAACGGTTGCCGTCATTCTGCGCCAGTTGGCATCGTCGGGATGGTTACTGACGAGTTTGACGGTATACGCACCCAATAGCGTACAGCGAACGCCAAGGCTATTATTGACCGCCGCGAAATCTGCAGGAAACGCCGCAACACCAAAGCTGATATTCGGCGCGCTGGTGATCTGGCAATCATTGGTGATGGTCATGGTGATATTGAGAGTTGAGGTCGTTGATCCTTCATCGTAAACGCAGAGGCCTAATGCACCCAGCGCACAAAGTCGGTAATCCCATTTGATGGTCACTGTGTCGGTGTAAGTCCCCGCGGAAATGTTGTTGCCTATACTGGTGCGGATATAGATCGGCATCGTGCCGTCAGTGGAGTTGAACAGGCCCAATATGTCCAGAAAGGTCGTCCGAGTCCACGTGTAGGTTGAGTTGATGTTATAGAGTGTACCGCAGCCAGAATCCATGCACAGGCTGTAGGGAACATAGTCTGTACTTGTCCCCCGGCGCATCCGCATGGTGGTGCCGCTGGGGTTGCTATCACTCTGTATTGTGGCGGTGATGGTATTGGTACTGGCTAAACTCAACACACTCCCCGTGCAGCGAAACCCACTTCCCGATGCCACGATCTGTGGCGTACCGTTAACGCCGACCACTGAAGAGCCATAAGGCCCCAACGGGGTATTACTGGGCGGCGTTGTACAGGCTGCATAGCTAAAAGGCGCGTAATACAACCCCATCAGCAGGAAGGCCAAATGTAGCCAACGGGCGGCCCGCCGATTGGTGGCGAAGAGTTGCTGGATCTGCGGTATCGGGGTCAGCATCGTTTTATCCTTTTGAGTCAGTCTGGCAGGTAAGCGGGCCGATGGTTGCCATCATGGTCTGTGATTCTGGCAGTGAGAACGCCACGCGGCAAAGCCGTCCATCTTCTTGTTTAAAGCGTAAGCGGTTAGAGGTTCCCAGATTGGCGAAGTAAGCAAGGCCATCGTAACCGCTTATCGTGGTGTCGCCGCTGGTTTCGTCTGTTATCCAGGTGCCAATGGTGAGCGGGTTACCATCCGTATTGCGCAATCGGATGTTGGCGGATCGCACGGCATGAACAGGGAATTTTACGACAGTGCCGCTGCCTTCTTTTACCGCCACGCGTGATTCCACCTGTGGGGTAGTGACATTGGCTGGCAGTTGTAACGTATCGATTTCCACTTTCGCGGGGTAATTGGACACGACCCACGGTACGAGTAAATGGCCGCGTTTATTGGTTTTCCCCACCAACTGATTTTCATATTTTACCGGTACGTCGGGGTATCCCTCGGTATCGACAACAATAAAGGCGTCGTTGATGCGGTTACTGGGGAAAAGTCCCCCGTTCATGTAGATCAGTGAACCGCTCAGTTCACCCCACTGTGTCGTACTCCCTTCATTGCCATAGGCTCCGCCAGCTAGCATGGCATAGGGGCCGCGCCAGTTCAGAGAGCCTTGATGATAAGGATTTTTGCCCGCACCGTATGCGGCGTTCCAGCCGAATCCGCCTTCTGTCGGCGCGGTACGGTTCACTCCGACACGCGGGGAGTAATCGCCATTGTTGTCGCGCTGAACACCGGCATTGACGTTGCCGTTGTTACCAAAAGGCATCACAAACTGGAGTTGGGCGCTGTAGCCGTTCTCCCCCAGCGCTTTGTTAAAGGCGAGGTAGATAGAACTGCCTTGCCAGATCTGTCGACTGAAAGAGAGATTCAGCAGCCGGGTTCGAGTTGAATCGTAGGCACGAATATCGAAATAACCCACGCCGAACGAACCATTGCCTTCACCGAAGATTTGGCTGCTGATCGTTGCCTGATTGCTTTCCCGACTGAGGCGGCCTTCCGTGAGCGCGGCCGTTAAATCGCGGTATTCTTCACTGCGTTTGGCATGTTGAACGCTCAGGCCGAATGCAGAGGTGTAGTAGGAGTAGCCTGCGGTGTATTGGTGTCCGGTGGTTTCTTTTTCGCTCTGACTGTAGGACGAACTCAGTGTTCCCCAGCGCCCTAGGGTAAAATCCGCCCCTGCGCCAAGCAGATACAAATCCTTCACGGCTTCGCCATGCGCCGACACCGTCAGCTTATTGGTCAACCCGTATCGATAGATGCCACTGACGGCCGGATCGTCAGTATAGGAATTATTCTGTATGGCATAGTCCTGACGTAAAACGCCAACGGACAGATCGAAATCGCTTAATCCCTCTCTCAGCAATACGTTGGAGACGTAAAAAGGGATCGTGGTGGAAATCTGCCGCCCCTGAGCGTCCGTAGTAATGACGGTCGCTTCCCCTGCACCGTTCAGATAAGGCGTATTCGTGAGAGTGAAAGGGCCTGCATTCAGGTTGGTGCTGTTCGCTTTATAGCCGTTGATAAACAGATCCAGCGTGCTGGGGACGGCGGCCGTGCCGGTATATTGCAACATCGGATAGGTCACAATGTCTGGGCGAAGGCCGAAATTGCGAGCGATGCGCAGGCCGCCCATACGCACTGAGTTGCTCCACGTCAGAGAGTTGCTAATCAGATCGCCAACCTGATAAGTGATCATGCGGTCGTTATCGTTGTAGCGCCAATAGGTATCGAAACGCCGATAGCCATCTTGCTGAGAAGTATTGCTACCCGAGGTAAAATAGTAGACGCCCGTATTGGATAAGGTTCCGTAGGGGCTAAAAAAGCGCTGCTCCATCCAACTGTTGAGTGAATCCGAATTGCCGCGGGGTGAGGTGTAATACAGGTTATAGTTGAACAATAAACCAGGACTGCTGCGGGCTGGGAAACGTGCCATGTCTTGCCCTCCGCCTTCAACGGATTGCTCGGGTAGCCAGGGCATGGGCACGGTGAGCTTTAGCTGCTGTATGGCCTGATCGTAATCGGCGGTAACCTCTGGCAGCGCGCTGACATTGACGAGCCCCGTGCTTTGGTCCGGTAGGCGGATGTGATTTGAACGCAGCGTTGCTGCATCCACATAATAGTTTCCTGCACGATAGGTGACAGGGACAACCGCGTTATCACTCTGCCCGTTAACAGAAAGCGTTAAATAGTAAACGGATTCACTGACCGAGGGCATGGCGCGGGGAGGGGCGGGAAGATCGGTATAGTCTTCCGCGAAAATCGTCGCAGAATACAGCAGCGCAAATGGGGCATACATGAGCAGGGGCAAGACACCTGCGTTGATCTTCATGCCTGACCTCACCATGACTGCACTGTCAATAAACACGCCTCTGTCGTTAACCGCTCCATCATTCGCGTTTAATCAATATGGGATCGGTGATGTCGATCAGGTGGGTGAAGAGCTGCATCGCCGCACCCGGTGTGGACACGCCTGCGGGCAGTGGCCAGCGCATCTCTTGCCCTGGTAACACATAGCCTAAAAAGCCGTTAGTTAACGTTGTCCGACTCCCTTTCCCACTTTGGTCGGCGGACCAATAGACGTTACTCAGGCGGGCATGTACTACGCCTCGGTTACGGACATAAAGATAGTTTTTCCCGCCAACTGCGCTGACTCGCCAACTGAGCACGGGCAGCGTTGGTTCGGTGTTGGTGCGTCGTTTATCGGGGCGAGTATGTGTCCAGACGCCTTGACCATCAAGGAACAAGGGCAGTAGATAACGCATCTGAAATTGCAGCCCCATCTGCGGGGTATCTTGTTGGTAGGGGGTGGAAATCTCATCAACGATGATGCGGTAAGCTTGCTCAGTATTAGCGGGGGCTGGGTTGACGCGAATCAGGCGTACCATATTGCGCTTACCTGGTTCCAGCGTCATGAACGGCGGTGTGGCAATCACGTTACTTTGTTCGGCATAACGATCCTGAAAGTCTATTTGCTTCCAGGACATGATGCGGATTTGTAAACCGACGGGCGCGGTACCTTTGTTTTCCAACCATAGCGCTGAACTGTTCTCATCTGATTCAATGACCTGATAAATCGGCCAAACGAGAATAGAACTGGCGGCAAAGCAAGATAAGCTGATACCACTTAACAAAAAGACCATTGCCCGAATAAAAAACGTTATTTTCCTTTTCATCCTGTATTTATCCCGTTTTATTTTAATAAGTCAGGCTGACGGTCACGTTATCGGTATAAATCCCCGCTGGAGGCAGAGGCGTGCCGCCAAAATAGCGGGCATAAACGGTGTAAGTCTGAGTAGTAGTCGGAAAAGAGACGATACTGAGCGCCAGACCTCCCGTTCCCCATACCTGCGTGCGGGCGGCATCGCGGTAAAGCTGGTAGGCCAACAGCCGCGTTCCTGCCGCATTTTTCAGATAACGCTGTGCACTGCTGCCGCCATTGGCACCGTAGTCCAGCTCAATGGTGGCGTTAATGCCAGGTGTGCAGGTGGCGATAATCGATCCGCCTCCGCTTGCGCTGGCAACATCCACGTTGGTCGCGGTGGCGCTGCGCGTCCCGAAATTAAGCGTACCCATATTGGGTTGACTGCTTGCCGTGCTGGTGCCAAACACACAGCCCTTTTGTATCGTTGCTGTGACATCGAATGTGCTGCTGACCGTGAGCGCCATCGTCACCGTAGGGACAAGGGTGCCAAACAGCATGAGTGATGAAATTAATGCTGACGGAGAACGCATCGCGATACCGATGGCTACTTAGCCTGAACCGCGGTATGGGACATATTCGGAGTCGCCTGCAGGGAGTAGGCAGTAAACACGGCACCGTGTATGAGATGTAGTGACATAACGACTCCTTTTCTTGTGGGTCAGCGACCCTAAAAAGGCCGACATGCGAGCATGCCAGCCTGTAAAAAATTACCATTCGATCGTTGCAGTGACAGTGTCGGTATAAGTGCCCGCTGTCGGTGATAGAACGGTTTGATCTGCTGGCAGGATACGTGCGTAAACCGGAACCAACTGCGGGTTGCCCGTTGCAGTAATGGCAATACCACTTCCACTATTGAGTGGTATCTCGGTGGTACGTGTTGAGTCACTGTATAGACGATAAGGTACGTTATAGGTCCCTGTACCCGGTGCGAGTCTGCGTAACGATGCGGTATCGTTCGCACCCGCGCCAATGCGCAATGTTGCCGGTGTGCCGACAGAGCAACTGACCGTAATCCCGTTGCCACCGGCGCCGGTGACCAGACCGTCAATGTTGGCCGTCAGATCGGAATGGGAGCCAAAACTGATTGTTCCCCATGTGGTTCCGGCTCCACCCCCATTGTTGACCGTGCAGGCGGCAGTAATAACCAGTGATACGGGGATCTGACCATTAATCGTCACGCTGCTGGCTGTGGGAGAAAGGCCGAATGTGGTGAATAGTGTAGCCAGAATAGGTAATGTTATACGTTTAGAATTCATAACGATTCCTTTATATGCATCTGTATGCATCTCACATATTTTCATCGAAAGTGTTTTCACGAAAGTGTATTGATTCTCGCGAAAACTGCTCGTTACGAGTGACTATTACAAAAGAAATCATAACAAGCCGTTTTAATCAGTACGGCTATTTATATGGCATGGATTAACCGTTCGGGAAAAGATAAAATGTTTATTCTCTTTCCTAATTACCGGAACCACTGACACAAAAATGTCGCACTGCTGAAATATATATCGCTACTACTTTCAGTACTTTCCGTATGGTGAAAATAATTCTATAAAGGAAACGTGGAGCTAATTTTCTCTTCCATGGTGATGAATAATTTCTAGCATATAAAAATAACAGAGAGACTCCCCGACCTTTATCCTGAATTGCACGAGCATCCATAAATAGAAGAGCAATCTATTTTTATTATATGACGTTATATTCCGTATAATTACCTTGTTTATATCAAGTGAAGAACAAAAAAAACGCTATTTAAGATAAAGATAGAAGCAGAGTGGTTGTTTAACAATATTGCAAAATTGATATGTGTTAAAAGAGTGTAAGTTATCGGTTTTTGTATTATTTGTGGTGTTTTATGCTGATTTTTTGTTTTTAATCTGATTTTTAGTTAAATAAATTGATTTTATTGTAATTGATTATAATGTCCATCTTGAGTTTGTGGATATCTCTTTCTAAGACGATGTGTTCGGTTGGATGTCTTTAAACCTTTTATTTATCATGTAATTACTGAAGATGAGTGGGGGATGGATGTGCTTCATACAGAAACCCGATGTCAGGCGAGTTTATCAGGGCGCTAAACTCAGGTAACCTACAGGGATAAAACAGGTTAGACCCTACATAATTCGAGTTGCAGGCGCAGGATAATGCATGCCTATGTAGCTTGGCTTATAGAAGATATATCATATATTTCATTAACATAGCGGTGTAATATGCAAGTGTTGATAATGCGTCATGGTGATGCGGTACTTGATGCAGCGAGTGATGCTGTCCGGCCATTAAGCGACGGTGGTCGTGATGAATCTCGTCAGATGGCGTGTTGGTTGAATGAGCAAAATATCGATATTGAGCGCGTTCTGGTGAGTCCTTATTTACGCGCCCAGCAAACGCTCGACGTGGTGAAAAAAGCGCTGCCTTTGCCGGAAGAAGCGGATTGCCTCAATGAACTGACGCCCGGCGGCGATGCTCAGCTTGTCAGCTATTATCTGCAAACGCTGGCGAGAGAAGGTGTTGGGGCGGTTCTGGTTGTTTCGCATCTGCCGCTGGTGGGCTATCTGGTTGCTGAATTATGCCTGAATGAAACGGCTCCAATGTTCGCCACCTCCGCTATCGCTTGTGTCAAGGTAGACATTGAATCCGGCAATGGGGTGCTGCACTGGCAAGTCAGCCCGGCACAACTGACGGCGAAACCCTGATTTCTCATTGAGAAACTCGATATTCATGCGGTATGAGGCGTGTAGCGTGCTGCACGCCTTGTCATGTTTGAAGTATGACGAAGATTACTCAAGCGAAGGCGCTTCCAGCGCAACCAGCACCAGCAGTGCTGCACTCCCACCAAATTCTTTCGGCGCCTGATGAAAAGCCAGGACGTCAGGGTGCTGTGCCAGCCAGAGCGGCGTTTGTTGCTTAAGAATATGTTTGCCGTGCCCGTGCATCACGCAGGTGCAGTAAACGTGCTCCCTGCGGCAGGCTGCCAGCAGCGCGCCCAACTCCTGTTTCGCTTGAAGCTGCGTCAGGCCGTGTAGATCCAGAAATAGCTCCGGTGAATAATCCCCACGTCGGAGTTTCTTCAATTCATAATGACTGGCGCCAGGGCGGACATAGCGCGTTGGACCTTCTGCATCCAACTGCGGCTGAAATTCATCGGAAAAATAAAAACTGGCATCGACCTGTTCTTGCAATGCCCGTTTTGCCGGCAATTCGCCTATTTTCCTGCGCAGCGGTTTGTGGGTATAGGTATCCTGACGCAACTTTTTTGTGCCAGTGATTGACGTGCGAAAAAGCTGCAATTCGTCGTCATTCAGCGAATATTTCTTACTCATCTTTCATTCATCTTGCGTCAACATTCGATCAGTTTACCTTGTCTCTCCGCTGTCGCTAAATAAAAGTCTGTATTGGGGCGCGTTCAGTCGGTTATATCTGCTGATTTGTCGCGGGCTTCATGGCAAACTAAGCGCCAATTTCCTAATTCAGAACTGTCTGCGGAGGACACCCTTGGACAAAATTTTCGTCGATGAGGCCGTCAGTGAACTTCATACCATTCAGGATATGTTGCGCTGGGCTGTCAGCCGGTTTAACGCAGCCAACGTCTATTACGGTCACGGAACGGATAATCCCTGGGATGAAGCTATACAGCTGGTATTGCCTAGCCTGTATCTGCCGCTCGATATTCCTGAAGATATGTACACGTCCCGTTTGATCACTAGCGAACGGCAGCGCATTGTTGAACGCGTGATCCGCCGCGTCAATGAACGTATCCCGGTCGCCTATCTGACCAACAAGGCTTGGTTCTGCGGCCTGGAATTCTATGTTGACGAACGCGTCCTGGTGCCGCGTTCTCCTATCGGTGAGTTGATCAATAACTACTTTGGTGAGCAATTGCCAAAAGCGCCAAACCTTATTCTGGATCTGTGCACGGGTAGCGGCTGTATTGCTATTGCCTGCGCTCAGGCGTTCCCAGAAGCGGAAGTCGATGCGGTGGATATCTCCAGCGATGCGCTGGCGGTGACCGAGCAAAATATTCAGCAGCACGAGCTGGAATACCGTGTGACGCCAATTCGCTCTGACCTGTTCCGCGATTTACCTGCGATTCGCTATGATCTGATTGTGACCAATCCACCGTATGTGGATGAAGAAGATATGTTCGATCTGCCGCAGGAATTCCGTTTCGAGCCTGAATTGGGGCTGGCGGCGGGCAACGACGGTCTGGATCTGGTTCGTCGTATTCTGGCCTGTGCGCCAGACTATCTTAGCGATGACGGCGTGCTGATTTGCGAAGTGGGTAACAGCATGGTGCACCTGATCGATCAATATCCAGAGATTCCGTTCACCTGGCTGGAGTTTGATAACGGCGGTGACGGCGTGTTTATGCTAACCCAATCACAGCTGATTGATTGCAAAGATCATTTTAGCGCTTACCGTGATTAAACGGTCATAACGATATTCATCAGCCTTACCGTTAGCGTCGTTGACCAGACGGTAAGGCAGAAATAGAACACATGCGAAGGAGTTGTGATGGCAGGCAACAGTATTGGGCAATTTTTCCGCGTCACTACATTTGGTGAATCCCACGGTATTGCTCTGGGATGTATTGTTGATGGCGTACCGCCGGGTATTCCACTGACGGAAGCGGATTTGCAACACGATTTGGATCGCCGCCGTCCGGGGACTTCCCGCTATACGACGCAGCGCCGTGAGCCCGATCAGGTCAAGATTCTGTCCGGCGTTTTTGAGGGCGTGACAACAGGGACCAGTATTGGTCTGTTGATTGAAAACACCGATCAGCGTTCTCAGGATTACGGTGCGATTAAAGACGTCTTTCGCCCCGGCCACGCCGATTACACTTATGAGCAAAAATACGGCCAGCGTGACTACCGTGGCGGCGGCCGCTCTTCGGCGCGCGAAACCGCAATGCGAGTTGCTGCCGGTGCTATTGCGAAGAAATACCTGCAACAGCAACACGGTGTGAAGGTTCGTGGCTATCTGTCACAGATTGGCGATGTCACCTGCGAGCTGAAAGATTGGGAACAGGTTGAGCAAAACCCGTTCTTTTGCCCCGATATCGACAAGCTGGACGCATTGGATGAACTGATGCGAGCGCTGAAAAAAGAGGGCGACTCCATTGGCGCGAAGGTTAGCGTCGTGGCGGAATCGGTGCCTGTCGGGTTAGGCGAACCGGTCTTTGACCGTTTGGATGCCGACTTGGCACACGCGCTGATGAGCATCAACGCGGTGAAAGGCGTTGAAATCGGCGATGGGTTTGCGGTTGTCACCAAACGTGGCAGCGAAAACCGTGACGAAATTACCCCGGAAGGCTTCCAGAGCAATCATGCTGGTGGCATTTTGGGGGGAATCAGCAGCGGCCAGAACATTGTCGCGCATCTGGCGTTGAAACCGACCTCCAGCATTATGGTGCCGGGGAAAACGATCAATCGTCAGGGTGAAGCAACGGAAATGGTCACGCGCGGGCGTCACGATCCGTGTGTGGGTATTCGTGCGGTGCCGATTGCCGAAGCGATGATGGCGATTGTGTTAATGGATCACCTGCTGCGCCAACGCGCACAGTGTGGGGATGTGAACAGTCAGGTTCCTCGCTGGTAAAAATAATGAAACAAGGGTTAATCGGGGTTCTCGCGCTGGCACTAAGCGCACCTCTGTTGTCGAACGCCGCATGGGCGAAAACGCCCTGGCAGGAGATCGCGCATCCGGTCGCAGGTACGGCGCAGTCAATTGGTAGTTTTTCCAATGGCTGTATCATCGGTGCTCAACCGCTGCCGTTGCAGTCTCTGGATTATCAGGTGATGCGCGTCGATCAGCGCCGTTATTTCGGTCACCCCGATCTTCTGGCGTTTATTCACCGCCTGAGCAACGAGGTGAAGCGCACGACGTCAGGCAATGTGCTGGTGGGGGATATGGGAATGCCTGTCGGCGGACGTTTCAGCAGCGGCCACGCCAGTCACCAATCCGGGCTGGATGTGGACATCTGGCTGCAATTACCCCGACAGCGCTGGAGTGAGCAACAGTTGCTGAAACCACAGCCTATCGATTTGGTTAATGCCAGCGGGCTTAACGTCAACTCGCGCGTTTGGCGACCGGAAGTCACTACCCTGATCAAGACCGCCGCACTGGACAGCGAAGTGACGCGCATCTTCGTCAATCCGGCGATTAAAAAACAGCTGTGTGCCGAAGCGGGTCACGATCGTGACTGGCTGCGAAAAGTTCGTCCTTGGTTTGCGCATCGTGCGCATATGCACGTGCGTTTGCGCTGTCCGGCAGACAGCCTAGAGTGTCAGGAACAGAGCGAACCGCCTATCGGTGATGGATGCGGTGCTGAGTTAACCAGTTGGTTCCAGCCGAAGCAACCGAGTAGCGAAGCGCCAGAGAAAACCACGCCGCCGCCGTTGCCACCTTCTTGTCAGGCATTGCTCGACAGACATTTTGCCGCGAGATAACGAATAACGATGGATGGGTTAGTGCTTGGGCCAGAAATGCTGGCCGTGCTGTTTTTTGTCGGGGCGTTGGCAGGGTTTATTGATTCGATTGCCGGTGGCGGTGGGTTATTGACGATCCCAGCGTTGCTGGCGGCGGGTTTATCCCCGGCACAGGTGCTGGCAACGAATAAACTTCAGGCTGTCGGTGGGTCCTTTTCCGCTAGCCTGTATTTCATTCGTCGCCGCGCGGTGAATCTGGGCGAGCAGAAACTGGCTATTGCGCTGACGTTTGTCGGTTCTACTTTTGGTGCCTGGCTGATTCAGCAAATCCACGCCGATTTTCTACGCCAGCTGTTGCCGTTTCTCATCATTGGCATCGGCCTCTACTTTTTACTCACGCCCAAAATCGGCGATGAAGATCGGCAGCGTCGCCTGTCGCCGCTGCCCTTTGCAATTGTGGCAGGCGGCTGTGTTGGCTTTTATGATGGCTTCTTCGGCCCCGGTGCCGGGTCGTTTTACGCTCTGGCTTTTGTCACCCTGTATGGTTTCAATCTGGCAAAAGCGACGGCGAACGCCAAAATCCTGAACTTTACCTCTAACTTCGGTGGGCTGTTGTTCTTTATGCTCAGCGGAAAAGTGGTTTGGGTGGTCGGGGGGGTGATGCTGATCGGGCAGATCCTCGGTGCGCGGCTTGGCGCCAAAATGGTGATGACGAAAGGGCAAAAGCTGATTCGTCCTATGCTGGTGCTGGTTTCAGCCATCATGAGCAGCAAGCTGATTTATGACAGCCATGGGCATGCGATTGCTGCCTGGCTGGGACAATTTTTATGATAACAACAGATAACATGACAACGACTCATCATTATCAACAACTGGTTGATATTTTTAATGATTGCTTTGGCGATGAATACAATACCCGGCTGGTAAAAGGCGACGATGAGCCTATTTATCTGCCTGCAGATGATGAGCTTCCGTATCATCGAATTGTGTTTGCCCACGGTTTTTATGCCAGCGCGCTGCACGAAATTTCTCACTGGTGCATTGCTGGCCCACAGCGGCGTTTGCAGGTTGACTTCGGCTACTGGTATTGCCCTGATGGCCGCGATGCCACGACGCAAAGCCAGTTTGAAGTGGTGGAAATCAAACCTCAGGCCTTCGACTGGTTATTCTGCGTTGCGGCAGGTTTTCCGTTTAACGTCAGCTGTGACAACCTGAACGGCGACTGCGAGCCAGACCGTATTGATTTCCAACGACGTGTGCATGCGCAAGTGATGCAGTATTTGGAAGAGGGGATTCCTGCACGTCCGGCAAGCTTTATTCGTGCGTTACAATCGTTTTACAATACGCCACCGCTGACGGCGGCGAGTTTCCCGTACCCAGCCGATCTGTGATGAACGGGAACTGCAAAAAATTTGAGGATAAGAAATGATCGCAGAATTTGAAACGCGCATTCTGGCGCTGATTGATGACATGGTTGAGCATGCCAGCGCCGACGAACTTTTTGCTGGCGGCTATTTGCGCGGTCATCTGACAGTGTCGGTCGCAGAAGCGGAAGAGAACGGGGAACACACGCTTGAAGCTCTGCATGTGCGCGTTAGCGACAGCATTAATAACGCCATCAAAAACGGTGAGCTGTCACCGCCAGATCAGGTGCTGGTTAACGGGATGTGGGAACGGCTGTTCCAGCAGGCGCAAAACAGTACGCACTGATTTTCATGTGTGCTCATCGTCAGTCTGTCAGTGCTGGCTTAGTCAAGCCAGCACATCCTCTTCCTCATTAATCCTGATTTACAGGCTTGCCTTTCAGCAGTTTCCTTATCCAGAAGCGATTCGGGTTTAGCGCAGCTAGCGTATCGCGATCCAGCGGCAGCGGTTCTCCATACATTTGTGACGCCAAAATTTCTGCCGCGAGTGGGGCAGAGCAGAGCCCGCGTGATCCTAACGCACCGATAATAAACAGATCCTGCCAATAAGGTGCGCTCGGCACAGTGTTGGTGCGGTGCTGTGGATGCAGGCGATCGTCATACTCTGCCAGCGTTTGCTCATAGTCTGGCACGGCGCCAAGCAGCGGTAGATGGTCACGTAGCGCGCAGCGAACGCCTTGACGAGCCTGTGCATCGCTGACATCGACGGTTTTGGCCCAGTCTGCGTTAGGCAAACAATTCAGCAACCGTTGGCGGTTCTCCTGCTGTTCTTCTTCCCGATAATCACAATCCGCTTCACCCCGTAGATAGCTCGCCCCGATGCAGTGCGTTTGATGTTGCGGACTCACTGGCGTCAGGTAACCGTCGTAGCACAACACCTGCTTCAATTGCCCCAGTACAGGGTTAGTCGGAACGTGGCTGACTTGTCCGCGCACGGCGTAGCCGGGTAAATGGCGGGTTTGTGGCCAGTCGGTAATGTGGTGACCATTCGCCAGTACTACAACGGCATGGCTGGCCTGTTGACCCGAGCTTAAGGTGAGCGTCCAGCCGCTATCCGTTTTTTCCAGCGCGGAAACGGTAGTACTCATCTGTACCGACAGGCCGTTTTGCTGTGCCAGCTTGAGTGCATCGGCTGTCAGTTCTGCAGGACACAACCAGCCGCCGTCGGGGTAGGTAATACCGTTTACGCCGAGATTCAGGCCGCTCTGTTTTTCCAACTGTTGGGCATCCACGCTAACGACCAGTTCTTCCGGCCATTCCCCTTGCAGAATTTGCTCGATCTTACGCGCGCTTTTTTCATCCCAAGCGAGCTGACTGACGCCACACCACTGGTGTTCAAATTCCAGATCTTGCTGCGCCAGCGCCGTGTAGCTGCGGTGGGCAAAGTCAAAGGCGAGCGAGAAAAAGCGGGACACCGCATCGTGTCGGTTATTCAGCAGAGGATACAGCGCCCCTTGGCGATTACCGGATGCACCAGTGGCAGGCTGTGCCTCTGCGCAGTAGAGCGTGACGTTTGCGCCGCGCCGTTGCAGAGCCAGTGCAGTAAGCACGCTGGCGATGCCGCCGCCAATAATCGCAATATCGTCAGTCGTGCTGGCCGCGGGACGTGAATACCACGGGGTCGGCGAGGTGATAGGAAGTGCATCGGGAAGGAGACCGCTCAGCATCTCCCGCTTCTGTCCGAAGCCTTTGACTTTACTGACGTGAAAGCCCGCCTGTTGTAGACCGCGTCGCACAAAGCCTGCGGCGGTAAAGGTGGCGAATGTCCCTTCTTTACGACACAGGCGTACCATCGCCTGAAACAAGTTATCCGTCCACATATCTGGGTTTTTAGAGGGTGCAAAGCCGTCCAGAAACCAGGCGTCAACCTGATGATTCTGGGTATCATCCAGTTCAGGCAGTAAGACGTTGACGTCACCGAACCATAAATCGAGCGTGATGCTGCCTTGCGCCAGAATCAGACGGTGACAGCCTGGCAGCGCCAACGGCCACTGCTGACGCAACTCATCCGCAAATTCTGCCAGCTCCGGCCACTGCGCGTGTGCGGCAGCCAGATCGTGCTGACGCAGAGGGAATTTCTCGAAGCTGATGAAATGCAGATGTCGCAGTGTTGCTTGTGGCTGCTGTTGACGAAAGTGAGTAAAGGCTTGCCACAGCGTGAGAAAATTCAGGCCGGTGCCAAAACCGGTTTCCGCTATCACGCACGCTGTGCGCGGGTGCGTGGCGAATCTTTCAGGAAACTGATTGCCCTGCAAAAACACATAACGGGTTTCGGCCAACCCATCCTGATTAGAAAAATAGACGTCATCAAACTGTTGCGATACAGGTGTACCCTGAGCGTTCCAACTTAACGATGCGTGTTGGATGGGAAGGTTAGCCACGGCAAAAGCTCATTATTCAAGTGATGGCGAGATTTTAACGAGCTGAATATCGTGGTGCAAATTTAGCAAGAATTTCGCGATAGTTCGGCTGATCGGACTTGTTCAGCTTACAACTGTACGCTAAAGTGCGAAGCGAAATCCCAAACTCTATAAGTGGAAGAAGAGGTATTAAATGAAACGTGCAGTGATTACTGGCCTGGGGATCGTATCAAGCATTGGTAATAACCAGCAGGAAGTTCTGGCATCATTGCGGGAAGGCCGCTCGGGTATTACTTTCTCTCAAGAGCTGAAAGATTCCGGCATGCGTAGTCACGTCTGGGGGAATGTCAAACTGGACACCACTGGCCTCATCGATCGCAAAGTTGTGCGTTTTATGAGTGATGCATCGATTTATGCCTACTTATCCATGGAGCAGGCGATTCAAGATTCTGGGCTGTCTGATAAGGTTTATCAGAATAACCCACGCGTTGGCCTGATTGCCGGTTCCGGTGGTTCTGCGCGTTATCAGGTGTTTGGTGCTGACGCGATGCGTAGCCCACGTGGTCTGAAAGCCGTTGGCCCTTATGTGGTGACCAAATCAATGGGTTCTGCGGTCTCTGCGTGTCTGGCAACGCCGTTCAAAATTCACGGCGTGAACTACTCCATCAGCTCTGCCTGTGCGACTTCTGCGCACTGCATCGGTAACGCGGTTGAGCAAATTCAGATGGGTAAACAGGATATCGTGTTCGCCGGTGGCGCTGAAGAGCTGTGCTGGGAACTGGCCTGTGAGTTTGACGCTATGGGCGCACTGTCTACCAAATACAATGAGACGCCAGAAAAAGCCTCGCGTACCTATGATGCGGGCCGCGATGGTTTCGTGATCGCAGGCGGCGGCGGTATGGTCGTAGTAGAAGAATTGGAACACGCGCTGGCACGTGGTGCGCATATCTATGCAGAAGTGGTCGGTTACGGTGCGACCTCTGACGGTGCGGATATGGTTGCTCCATCAGGTGAAGGTGCCGTTCGCTGCATGAAGATGGCAATGAACGGTGTTGATACGCCGATCGATTACCTGAACTCTCACGGTACTTCCACGCCAGTTGGCGATGTGAAGGAACTGGGTGCGATTCGTGAAGTGTTTGGTGATAACTCGCCTGCTATCTCTGCGACGAAAGCGATGACCGGTCACTCTCTCGGTGCTGCAGGCGTTCAAGAAGCCATTTACTCCCTGCTGATGCTGGAACACAGCTTCGTTGCACCGAGCATCAACATAGAAAATTTAGACGAGCAGGCTGCTGGCCTGAATATCGTGACTGAACCAACGGAACGTAAACTGACCACGGTGATGTCTAACAGTTTCGGATTCGGTGGTACGAACGCGACGCTGGTGATGAGAAAACTCGATAAATAATCGGTTTCTTACACGGATAAATAAAACCCCGCAGGCGCAAGCCGCGGGGTTTTTGTTTTTTGGATGGTGGCAGTGATGATGAACTTCAATCGTGGTTCGAATGGGAAGAGTGCTTAAATCAGCACCCAGAGTAGAAACGCAGCCACGCAGGTACTGACAATCACCAGAAACATCGGCTTATGGAACAGGGATTGCCAACTGAGTGGCAGCGAGGCAATCAACGGGTTAAACAGCGGATGCAGCAATTGTGAGGTTGCCGTCCAGTCAGTTTCCTGTGAGCGTTGAATACGTTGCGTAAATAGGAACGTCAGCAGATCGCTGACCTGCATCGGCGTTAGTGGCGTTTGTAAGCCGATGTTAAATCGATTCTGCGTGTAATCCATCAATAATTGCTGTTCCTGCGCGGTCATCGGCTGCTGTAACAGAGCCTGCAACGGAGCGAGGTTCGGGGAAAGCAGCGCGTTCTGTGTCGGCAGCGGCTGTGATGATAGATTCGTTGTTGATGCTTGATTTGCGTTTGCCGTGCTAGCGGTATTGGCTGTCAGTAGCTCCGACGACGCGCCAGCCGTTCCTGCATGGGGCTGCGTTCCCTGTGGCGTCAAAGTGGTGCGGAGCAGCGTCTGCGTCTGCTGTAGCTCAACTTGCGCTTGCAGGAACTGCGTGATCATCGGCAGATGCTTTAACGGGATCGCATCGCCTGCGTTAAGATTCTGCATCATCATCAGATTGCTCAACACTCTCGCAGGTTGTTCCCCAGTCATGGTTGCTAAGCGGGTGACTAACTGATTCAAGCCGCGTTGTTCAGCGGGCGAGAGCGGACGTTCGGGCGAATTGGCGGCTTGAGCCGCTTGCGACGCTGGTGCCGTTGACTGCGGGATTTGCCCATTTTGCAGCAGCGTAACCACCTGTTGTAGCTGCGTCTTATTCAGGGCACTTAGCGTGGTGCTACCGAACTGTTGCTGGATGAAATCACTGACGGCCTGACGATTATTCCCCTGAGACAGCATCTCTGTCAGGCGCTGGAGCAACGGCTGACGGCCGCTGTTATCTTGCGCCTGTGTTAAACGCGTTTGGAGTATTTGCTCGGCTGGTTGGTAGTGGCGAGACTGTAGTTCATTATTTTCTGCCAGCCCTAATCCCTGTTTTACTGTCGTCCAGACTTCCGCTGCTTTTGACGTTGTTAGCGCGGCAACTTTAAGCACTAGATTTTCCAGCGTGGTGCGCTGCGCCAGCGTTAATGGTCGATCGCCGCTGGTGGAACCTGCGGCGTTAGAAGAGGATGCAGAAGTTGACGATGTGGTTGTAGGCGTAACCGAGCGTTCGCCGGGCAGCGGGGCACCTGGGCCACTTACAGGTTGCATATCGGTTATCCTCACTGCCGTCATGATTGAGATGAATCATAGCAATCTCCCGTGACGGCCGATAGCCATGCGTTGCCTAAAACAACACGAATCTTAAGCGGTACGCCCGAGTGGGATACGCAAACGTTGGGCGAGGATAACGCCGAGTAGTGTGATGCCCCCGCCAACCAGGTGATAATGGTGCAAAGGCTCGTGCAAAAGGCCAATCGCAATCATCGCCGTAAAGATCGGTGTCAGGTTCATAAAGATGGCGGCCTTGCTGGCTCCCAGACGCATAACCCCTTGAATCCACAAAAAAGGTGCAATGATTGAGGCCATGATGCCAGCGAAAACCACCAGCGGCAGATTTTCACCGTTGAGCTGTACATTATCGGTCAGCAAGAAATTGGGAATCAGCGCTATCACGCCAAAGGCAATTTGTACGTAGAGCGATACCCAGTTGGGCAGCGGGATGCTCCAGCGTTTGGTCAGCACGCCATATATTGCATAGGACAACGCGGCACAAAACATCATGAATTCACCGGGGCCGATGCCCTGTGCCAGAATCTGTTCAGGGTGCCCGCCGCTGATCAGCCAGACAATCCCTGCCAGCGACAGCAGGCTACCGAGCAACACGCCCAGCGTGGGCGCTACGCGCAGCAGAGGAATGCTGAGCAAGACGGTGAGTAACGGCACGAGCGACCCCATGATCCCCATCATCACGGCGCTGATCGTGTGCGCGGCGTAGTAGGCCAGACTTTGATACAACACCATACCGAGCAGACCCAACACCAACAGTTTCCCTGCGTTCTGGCGAATAGCCGCCGCATGGTGGCGAAGGCCTGGCAGCATGAACGGCGTCATGACGAGAAACGCCAGTAGCCAGCGGTAAAACGAAATGGCAGCCGGATCGATGACGGTAGCGGAGAGCTTGTTGACAATAACGTTAACTGACCAAATCAGGACGGCGATGATGGGAAATAGGGCGTTCAACGTGAGTTTCTCATAGCGAACCAGACGGAAAATGCACCGGTTGCCAGTCTGGTAGATAAAAATGGGGCAAGTGCGGCAATGGCAAACAACATAACAGAGCCATGTGATGACTATCAACCTTGTAGGCCGTCAATCCGGCATGCCCTTCAACGCAGTCTAGGTAGAGTTATGCTGCGGTAAATTGCCACCTATCGTAGGACCGATAGCGATACGGTATCGATATCAACTGATGGAGGAAAGATATCGTAGCGTAATTGCCTTGGGTTTCTGCATCATTCGGTGGCAAAATATCTCCCCGCTTTTTTGGCTGGCTACAGGTCCCGGAGAAAACAATGAAGATTCTGGTTGATGAAAATATGCCGTATGCTCGCGAACTTTTCAGCCGTTTGGGTGAGGTTCAGGCCGTACCGGGACGCCCTTTGCCGCGTGATTTGCTGGCTGGCGCAGATGCGCTGATGGTGCGTTCGGTCACGAAGGTGAATGCGGATCTGTTGTCAGGCTCGGCGGTAAAGTTTGTCGGCAGCGCGACGGCTGGCACCGACCATGTCGATGATATCTGGCTGAATGCCAACGGCATCGCATTTTCTGCAGCCCCCGGCTGCAATGCTATTGCGGTGGTGGAGTATGTGTTTTCTTCTTTGCTGATGCTGGCCGAACGTGATGGCTTCCAACTGCGTGATAAAACTGTCGGCATTGTCGGCGTGGGGAATGTTGGCAGACGCCTTGATGCGCGACTGAAAGCTTGGGGCGTAAAAACGCTGTTGTGCGATCCGCCGCGTGCCGATCGCGGCGATGCGGGCGATTTCCTGTCGCTGGAAACGCTGGTGCGTGATGCTGACATTTTGACACTGCATACGCCGCTGTATCTCGACGGGCCGTACCGAACGCATCATTTGGTTGATGCCACCGTACTGAACGCGTTTGCGGACGGACGTATTCTGATTAACGCCTGCCGTGGCCCAGTGGTGGATAATGCTGCCTTGCTTGAAGCGCTGCAACAGGGCAAAAAACTCAGTGTGATTCTTGATGTGTGGGAACCTGAACCCGCGTTATCGACCGATCTGCTGGCGCGGGTGGACATCGGCACGGCACATATCGCCGGTTATACGTTGGAAGGAAAAGCACGCGGCACCACACAGGTTTTTGAAGCCTGGAGCGAGTTTATCGGAACACCGCAGCAGATTGCGCTTTCGTCGCTGTTACCTGAACCGGACTATGCCGAAGTGACATTAACCGCACCGGTGGATGAGGCGCTGCTAAAACGCCTCGTGCATCTGGTGTATGATGTGCGCCGAGACGATGCGTTGTTGCGTCATGTCGCACATCAGGAAGGCGAGTTTGATCGCCTACGTAAACATTATCAGGAACGACGCGAATGGTCGTCACTCCATGTCATCTGCGCCGACGCTGAGAGCGCAGATTGTCTGAACGCGCTGGGATTCACGGCGTCAGTGCGGGGCGCACGCTAACGGCGTTCTGCGCGAGAATTACTCTTTTTATTCATGAACTGATAGAGAGTGTCGCTATCGTCTGTCGGTTTCATTCATGATTTGTATTTCATTCAAAATTTGGGAGAGAACCAAATGTCTGACGGCTGGAATATTGCTCTGCTGGGCGCAACGGGCGCAGTAGGCACGGCGTTACTGGAATTATTGCAGGAACGCGAATTCCCAGTGGGTGAACTGTATCCGCTGGCCAGTGAACGTAGCGCGGGTGAAACCATACGTTTTAACGGCAAATCCTGTCTGGTCACCGATGTGGCTGATTTTGACTGGTCACAGGCGCAACTGGCGTTTTTTGTTGCTGGGCAAGATGCCAGCGCCCGCTACGCAGAAGCTGCGGGGGATGCTGGCTGTCTGGTCATCGACAGCAGCGGCCTGTTTGCATTGGAGCCGGATGTGCCGTTGGTCGTGCCGGGCGTGAATACGCATACGCTGGCGGATTACCGTAACCGCAATATTGTTGCGGTGGCGGACAGCCTGACCAGCCAACTGCTGACGGCGCTTAAACCACTGACTGATGCGGCTGGGCTTTCGCGCCTGCACGTCGTCAATATGCTGTCAGTTTCCGCGCATGGCAAAGCCGCGATAGACGATTTGGCTGGGCAAAGTGCCCGTCTGCTAAATGGTATTCCGCCTGAAGAAGGGCTGTTCCCGAAACAGTTGGCGTTCAACCTGCTGCCTTTACTGCCCGATGATGCTGGCAGTGTGCGCGAAGAGCGCAGTCTGGTCGATCAGGTGCGTAAAGTCTTGCAGGATGAAGGATTACCCGTTTCAGTGACCTGCATTCAATCCCCTGTGTTTTATGGTCACGCCCAGATTGTTCATCTTGAATCGCTGCGTCCGCTGTCTGCGGAAGAAGCGCGTGATGAACTGCTCAATGCCGGAAATATTCAGGTGAGTGAGGAGCAGGATTATCCGACGCAGGTGGGTGATGCTTCCGGCAATGGGCAACTGAGCGTTGGCTGTTTGCGTAATGATTACGGTATTCCTGAGTTGCTGCAATTCTGGTCGGTCGCCGATAACGCTCGCTTTGGCGGCGCGCTGATGGCGATAGAAACGGCAGAATGTCTGGTGCAGGAGTATCTCGGGTAATGTCGGAAACCACTCAGGCGGCGGCTATTCAAGCCGCCGCCGTTGCGGAGAACGAACGCGTCCCGCTGAAAATTGCGCTAGGCATTGAGTACGACGGTAGCCAGTATTATGGCTGGCAGCGTCAGATTGATGTCGCTAGCGTGCAGGCCTGTCTTGAAAAGGCGCTGAGCAAAGTCGCGGATGAACCGATAGAAGTGTTTTGCGCCGGACGAACCGATGCTGGGGTTCATGGTACTGGGCAGGTTGTGCACTTCACCACGCAGGCGATCAGAAAAGATGCCGCCTGGACGATGGGCGTGAATGCGAATTTACCGCCAGATATCGCCGTGCGTTGGGTGAAAGCGGTGGATGAGGATTTCCATGCGCGCTTTAGCGCAACGGCGCGTCGCTACCGCTATGTTATCTACAATCACCGCTATCGCCCTGCGGTGCTTTCGCATGGTATGACGCACTTTTATCATCCGCTGGATGTTGAACGGATGGAGCGTGCTGGGCAATGCCTGTTGGGGGAGAATGATTTCACCTCTTTTCGGGCGGTACAGTGCCAATCACGCACGCCGTGGCGCTATGTAAATCATTTAAAGGTTACACGTCACGGTGACTATATCGTGGTAGATATTAAGGCCAATGCGTTCGTTCATCATATGGTGCGCAACATTGTTGGTAGCCTGATGGACGTCGGGTGTGGCAATCGTCCCGAGTCGTGGATTGCGGAACTGCTGGCGGCCAAAGATCGTACGTTGGCTGGCGCAACCGCTCGAGCCGAGGGGCTATATTTGGTGGCGGTAGATTACCCCGCGCGTTTTGCTTTGCCACAACCCTCGATGGGGCCGCTTTTTTTAGCCGATTGACGTTTTTTACTGTAACGAGTACGTCTTTTGCGTGTTGCACGCTGCCGGATGGCCGTGGGCCAAAAGTAGTGTGTAGCGCGTATTAAGGATGATGCTATTTAGCATGCTATACGCAAGGCAACACGGATAGTGCGGCTGCCTTGCGTATATCGACCGCGTGCGTTCGATATACACTTTGGGAGAAGACGTTGTGATTGAATTTATACAGTTTATTATTGATTTTATTCTGCACATTGACGTTCATCTGGCGGAACTGGTGGCGCAATATGGTGTCTGGGTTTATGCCATTTTGTTCCTGATTCTGTTCTGTGAGACAGGGTTGGTGGTGACACCGTTTTTACCGGGAGATTCGTTGCTGTTTGTTGCTGGTGCGCTGGCGGCGTTGCCATCGAACGATCTAAATGTGCATACGATGGTGTTCCTGATGATTATTGCCGCGATTACGGGCGATGCAGTGAACTACACGATTGGACGACTGTTTGGTGAGAAGCTGTTTAGCAACCCGAACTCAAAGATTTTCCGCCGCAGCTATCTGGATAAAACACATGCGTTTTACGCACGCCACGGTGGCAAGACGATAATTCTGGCGCGCTTTGTCCCGATTGTGAGAACATTTGCGCCGTTTGTCGCCGGGATGGGGCACATGAGCTATCGGCATTTTGCAGCCTATAATGTCATTGGTGCGCTGCTGTGGGTGCTATCGTTCACCTATGCAGGCTACTTGTTTGGCGATTTGCCGATAGTGCAGGAAAATCTGAAATTACTGATTGTCGCGATTATTTTTCTCTCTATCCTGCCGGGTATTATTGAAATTGCCCGTCACCGTAGAGCAGCCACGCGCGGTAATGTGAAATAAGTGAAGTATTTTAACATCCGGTTTGACCAGTTTTTTATCCACAGTCCCGGAGCGTTATGGTTTAATGGGCAGCATTTATGGTCTGTTCTTGGGAACATCCTTGATGCCGATGCCTTTGTACCGCGACTGTTGTGCGTCTCAGGCATTTTTTCATTGGCAATGTTGTCAGGGAATAACATGAACAGCGGACTGGCATTTGCCAGGTTCAAGCAGAAAGGTTATCAATGAGCTGGATTGAACGAATTCTTAACAAAAGCAATATCACACCGACCCGTAAAGCGAACATCCCTGAAGGGGTCTGGACAAAATGTGATAGCTGCGGTCAGGTTCTTTATCGTGCCGAGTTAGAGCGTAATCTGGGGGTCTGCCCGAAGTGCGATCACCATATGCGCCTGTCTGCGCGTGCCCGTCTACAGGCTTTTCTGGATAAAGAAAACACTGTCGAGCTGGGAAGCGAACTGGAGCCGAAGGATGTCCTGAAATTCCGGGATTCCAAAAAATATAAAGATCGTCTGGTTTCTGCGCAGAAACAGTCCGATGAGAAAGACGCGCTGGTCGTCATGAAAGGCACACTTTACGGCATGCCAGTTGTGGTCGCGTCGTTTGAGTTCGCTTTCATGGGCGGTTCAATGGCGTCCGTCGTGGGTGCGCGTTTTGTGCGTGCTGTTGAGCAGTCACTAGAAGACGGTTGCCCGCTGGTGTGTTTCTCCGCCAGTGGCGGTGCGCGTATGCAGGAAGCGCTGATGTCGCTGATGCAAATGGCGAAAACCAGTGCGGCACTGGCAAAAATGCGCGAGCGCGGCTTGCCTTATATCTCTGTGCTGACTGACCCAACCATGGGCGGTGTTTCTGCCAGTCTGGCGATGCTGGGCGACCTGAATATTGCCGAGCCAAAAGCGCTGATCGGTTTTGCCGGCCCACGCGTTATTGAACAAACCGTGCGTGAAAAATTGCCGCCGGGCTTCCAGCGCAGTGAATTCCTGATTGAGAAAGGGGCGATTGATATGATCGTTCGTCGTCCGGAAATGCGCTACAAGCTGGCCACCATTCTTGCCAAACTGACGAATCATCCAGAACCGGGCAATGATGACGTGGAAACCCGCAGCGATGCGCCGTCTGAATCATCACAGGATGACGCATAATTGACATGATGGGCAGGGTGTGTGGCATTCGACCACGTCTTTCTCGACGACGTGGTAATGTGCACGTTCTGCCCGCAATGAACCGTAAGCCAGTGAACGGGACTCATGGATACTCTTCAAATACCTCAAGCCACGTCACCTTTGGTCACGTGGCTTCATTATCTTGAGCACCTGCACGCTCAGGCCATTGATTTAGGCTTGGATCGCGTTAAGCAGGTTGCTGAACATCTTCAACTGCTACAGCCTGCCGCCACGATTTTCACTGTTGCGGGGACGAACGGCAAAGGAACCACCTGCTGTACGCTGGAGTCCATTCTATTAGCCGCAGGGCTACGGGTTGGCGTGTACAGTTCGCCTCATCTTGTTCGCTATACCGAGCGGGTGCGTATTCAGGGCAACGAATTGTCCGAAGCGCAGCACACGCAGGCATTTGCGGATATTGAAGCAGGAAGAGGAGCGGTATCGCTCACCTATTTTGAATTCGGTACGCTGTCGGCACTGCACCTCTTCAAGCAAGCGAATCTGGATGTCGTCATTCTTGAAGTGGGATTAGGCGGGCGTCTGGATGCGACCAATATTGTGGATGCGGATGTCTCTGTGGTCACCAGCATTGCTATCGACCACACCGACTGGCTAGGTAACGATCGGGAGAGCATCGGTCGTGAGAAAGCGGGGATATTCCGACAGAACAGACCCGCCGTCGTTGGTGAGCCCGATATGCCAGGAACCATTGCCGATGTTGCCGCTGAGAAAGGCGCATTGCTGCGCCGCCGTGGTCGCGACTGGGAGTTTTCAGTTCAGCGCGAAACATGGAGCTGGCAGGACAAGCAGCGTGAATTGTCACGCCTACCACTCCCTAATGTCCCACTGCCGAATGCTGCCACTGCACTAGCTGCACTACACTATTCTTCACTTAACGTGAGCGAAGAGGCGATTCGTCAAGGCTTACAGCGCGCAGCATTGCCGGGGCGTTTTCAGATAGTGCAGGAATCACCGCGGTTGATTCTTGATGTTGCACATAATCCTCATGCGGCGGCGTATCTGGCAAACCGTCTGGCTGGGTTGCCGAAAACCGGAAAAATGCGGGCTGTTGTCGGCATGCTGTCGGATAAAGATATCGCGGGTACGCTGGCCCACTTAACGTCGTTGATTGATGAGTGGTATTGCGCACCGTTAGAAGGCCCGCGCGGCGCAACGGCGCAGCAGATTGCCGAGCATCTGACGCGCAGTCAATCATTCCCTGATGTCGTTACCGCCTGGCAGCAGGCGATGTCTGACGCGACGGAGCAGGATATTGTCATTGTGTGTGGATCTTTTCATACGGTAGCGCATGTGATGGAAGCGCTGGATGAGGAGAAGGTGAATGGCGAGTAAATTTCAGAATCGCCTGGTTGGCACGGTTATTCTGGTCGCACTGGGCGTGATCGTCTTACCTGGCCTGCTGGACGGTAAGAAGAAGCACTACGAAGACGAGTTTGCGTCGATTCCGCTGATTCCTAAGCCGGGTGACAGCAATGAGATGGAATCGCTACCTGCGCTGAATCCGTCGTTGCCAAGTCAGCCACCGGAAGGGGCGGAAGCGGCGATGCAGAACAGTGCGGAAGCCGAAGCACCTGAAACGAAATTACCTGAAACCAAGGCTCCCGAAACCTCCACGCCGCCAGCATCGTCGCGTGCAGGTACGAATACGCCAACCATGACGGCACCGCCTGTGGTGGTCGAGCGTCCACCAATTCAGACGACAACGCCAGTGACGCCAAAGCCTCAGCCAAAACCTGAGGTGAAGACAGAAGTGAAACCGAAGCCAGAGCCTAAACCGGAAACCAAACCGGAAACTAAGCCGGAAGTGAAACCAGAAACGCAGCCGACGCCGCAAGCGCCTGTCGGACAGGCCTACATTGTGCAGCTTGGTGCGCTGAAAAATGCGGATAAGGTGAACGAAATTGTCGCGAAGCTTCGTCTCTCTGGCTATCGCGCGTATACCGTGCCGTCAACGCCAGTTTCAGGACAGATCACCCGTATTTATGTCGGACCGGATGCTTCGAAGCAGAAGTTAGAGTCTTCGTTGGGCGAACTGCAACAGCTCAGTGGGCTTAGCGGGCAGGTACGAGCACATTCCGTTCGTTAAGATTACGAGCATGATAATAACGTGATGGATTGTCCGTAATCTGTCACGTCAGTAAGCAAAAATAGGCGGCGGGGATGAGGTTCACACCAGTGATACTCGGCCCCGTAGCCGTTTTAAGAGACCTGTAGTTAGTTTTGATATGCCGATAGGTAATAGAATCAGGCATGAGTGGTGTCGGTTTTTTCGCCTGATTATCTATCGATGAAATCGGCGGAAATACGCTACGCAAACGTTTTCTTTTTCTGTTAGAATGCGCCGCGAACAGGATGACGTAGCGGCTTATCGGTAGCATCGTTCATTATTAGGATAGTTCATGGTTTGGGTTGATTACGTCATTATTGGCATCATCGGATTTTCGGCTCTGGTTAGCCTGATCCGGGGGTTTGTTCGTGAAGCGCTGTCGTTAGTAACCTGGGGATGTGCTTTTTTTGTTGCCAGTCATTACTACGCCTACCTCGCGGTCTACTTCACCCGTTTTGATGATGAACTGGTGCGTAACGGCATTGCGATTGCCATTCTGTTTATTGCCACGTTGATTGTGGGAGCTATCGTCAACTATGTGATTAGTTCACTGGTTGAACGTACCGGATTATCCGGCACCGATCGCGTTCTGGGCATCTGTTTTGGTGCGCTGCGCGGGGTGCTGATCGTTTCCGCACTGCTATTCTTTCTGGATACGTTCACCAGTTTTTCACAAAGTGATGACTGGAAGCAGTCCCAGTTAATCCCACAGTTCAGTTATATTATCAGGTGGTTTTTTGACTACCTGCAAAGCACGTCAAGTTTCTTGCCGCAGCATTTACCGCTGCGGTAGCGCTGATGAGGAAAAGACACCATGTGCGGTATTGTCGGTATCGCCGGTTTTACACCGGTCAACCAGTCGATTTATGACGCGTTAACGGTGTTGCAACACCGTGGGCAGGATGCTGCGGGCATTGTAACCATCGATGCCTTTAACTGTTTTCGCCTGCGTAAGGCCAATGGCCTGGTGAAAGATGTGTTTGAAGCGCGGCACATGCAACGCTTACAGGGAAACATGGGGCTTGGCCATGTGCGCTATCCGACAGCGGGCAGTTCCAGCGCCTCGGAAGCACAGCCTTTCTATGTTAACTCTCCGTTCGGCATCACGCTGGCTCACAACGGTAACCTGACTAACGCCCACGAACTGCGTAAAAAGCTGTTCGAGCAGGAGCGTCGTCACGTTAACACCACGTCTGATTCTGAAATTCTGCTGAATATTTTCGCCAGAGAGCTGGACCGTTTCCAACATTACCCGCTGGAAGCCGATAATATTTTTGCGGCCGTTGCCGCAACGCACCAGCAAATTCGCGGTGCCTATGCCTGTGTTGGCATGATTATCGGCCATGGCATGGTGGCATTCCGCGATCCTAACGGGATTCGCCCTCTGGTTATCGGTAAGCGCGATCTGGAAGATGGCCGCAGCGAATATATGGTGGCGTCTGAAAGCGTCGCACTGGATACGCTGGGCTTTGAATTTTTACGCGATGTTGCGCCGGGAGAAGCGATCTACATTACGGAAAAAGGGCAGCTGTTTACCCGCCAGTGCGCAGAGAATCCAAAGAGCAACCCGTGCCTGTTCGAATATGTCTACTTCGCACGCCCGGACTCTTTCATCGATAAAATTTCGGTCTACAGCGCACGTGTTCGCATGGGTCAGAAGCTCGGTGAAAAGATTGCACGTCAGTGGGAAGATCTCGATATTGATGTCGTGATACCGATTCCTGAAACCTCTTGTGATATCGCGTTGGAAATTGCGCGGATTATCAACAAGCCGTACCGTCAGGGATTCGTGAAAAACCGCTATGTTGGCCGCACCTTTATCATGCCAGGACAACAGGCGCGTAAGAAATCTGTGCGTCGTAAGCTGAACGCGAACCGTGCCGAGTTCCGTGACAAGAATGTGCTGCTGGTCGATGACTCTATCGTGCGCGGTACAACGTCGGAGCAGATTGTGGAGATGGCGCGTGAAGCAGGAGCTAGGCGTGTTTATCTGGCCTCTGCGGCACCGGAAATTCGCTTCCCTAACGTGTATGGTATCGATATGCCGAGCGTTAATGAACTGATTGCCCACGGTCGCGAAGTGGATGAGATCTGTAAGATTATCGGTGCCGATGAGCTGATATTCCAGGATCTTGACGACCTGATCGACGCGGCGCGTGAAGATAATCCGGATATTGTTCAGTTTGAATGTTCAGTGTTCAACGGAATTTATGTGACCAAAGACGTCGATCAAGGCTATCTGGATTACCTGGAAGCGCTGCGTAACGATGATGCCAAAGCGTTGCGTAGCCAGAATGAAGTCGAAGATCTGGAACTGCACAACGAAGGTTAACGGCTAGCTGTACGGTAGGGCTGGTTTTATTGAAGGGGGAGGGCGCGAAAGTGTTCTCCCCCTTCTTGTATATAGAAAACCTGACTGTATGTAAAAGCATCGTTTCAGTGCTTATCCTTGCTTATCACTAATCAATGCGGCAAAGTTTGCGCAGATGATTTTTCCGCGTATCGGCGTACGCGGTCAGCCAGAGGCAGTATGAATGAAGCGACTTATTGTAGGGATTTCCGGTGCCAGCGGTGTCATTTACGGCATCCGATTGCTACAGGTATTACAGACGCTGGAAGGCATCGAAACCCATCTGATTATGAGCCAGGCCGCCCGGCAGACGCTGGCGCTGGAAACGGATTTTAGCCTGCGTGATGTACAGGTGCTGGCCGATGTGGTGCATGACACGCGGGATATCGCTGCTAGCGTTTCTTCGGGGTCGTTTAAAACGGCGGGGATGGTAATTTTGCCCTGTTCGATAAAAACCCTTTCCGGCATTGTGCACAGCTACAGCGACAATCTGCTGACTCGTGCCGCCGATGTGGTGTTGAAGGAGCGTCGTCCTCTGGTGTTGGGGGTGCGTGAAACGCCATTGCATTTAGGGCACTTACGGCTGATGACTACCGCCGTTGAGCTAGGCGCGATAATTATGCCGCCGGTGCCTGCGTTTTATCATCGCCCAGAAAGTGTGCAGGATATTGTCGATCAGACGGTGAATCGTATTCTGGATCAGTTTGATATTGACCTGCCGAAAGATCTCTTTACTCGCTGGCAGGGTGCGTCATAGCACGATAGGTGACAAGACTCGTTATTTTTTTCTCATGGGGTAGTAAACCTTTACTGCCCTTTTTTTGTGCCTTTTTATCACATTGCACCAATTTTGCGCATAAGAGCACTTAAATAGTGCATTTGGATTTTTGTATTCGTGCCAATGTTATCTATTCTTATTGTTACTCACTCCCAAAAAAACTCAGAAAAATTTTCCTAATCAAATGGTTAACCATCATTTTCTGCGTATTTTGCTCATAGGCTTTTTACAACGACCTTACGTTCATTGTGGCATGAATACTGCTTATGAAAACTGTAATAGTCGGCGTAGAAAACAAATAACACTCATATCGTTCATATTTAAAGCAATAAATCGGTATGTCTTCCGACATTGACGACACATGACATCAATCACTCATGATAAGGGTAGCAATATGAAGAAACTGATCAAAGTTTTGCCGTTGGCACTTATTCTGGCTGCAGGCAGCGCCATGGCAGAGATTCCTAAAAATATTAAAATCGGCACCGATCCTACCTATGCTCCCTTTGAATCCAAAAATGCCAGCGGCGAACTGGTTGGGTTTGATATCGATCTGGCAAAAGAGCTGTGCAAGCGTATCGAAGCTAACTGTACGTTTGTAGAAAGCGACTTTGATGCGTTAATTCCTTCTCTTAAAGCTAAAAAAATTGATGCCATCATCTCTTCTCTGTCCATTACCGAAAAACGTCAGCAGGAAATCGCTTTCACAGAGAAGCTGTATGCTGCCAATGCACGCCTGATTGCGAAAAAAGGTGCGAGCATCGAGCCAACGCTGGCTTCTTTGGGCGGTAAGCGTGTTGGTGTATTGCAGGCATCAACGCAGGAGGCTTTTGCCAACGCGAACTGGCAGCCAAAAGGCGTTGAAGTTGTCGCTTATCAAAATCAGGATCTGATTTACGCCGATCTGGGCGCAGGTCGTATCGATGCGGCATTTCAGGACGAAGTGGCAGGAAGTGAAGGTTTCCTGAAACTCGATATGGGTAAAGATTATGCGTTTGCTGGCCCAGCAGTAAAAGACGACAAGTTCTTCGGGGTCGGTACTGGTATGGGTCTGCGTAAAGCGGATACTGAGCTGAAAGCGGCGCTGGATAAAGCCTTTGAAGCGATGCGTAAAGACGGTACTTACGACACCTTCGCGAAAAAATACTTCGATTTTGACGTCTACGGCGGCTAAGTTCGCCATAACGATTCATATCTCTTTATCACAGTACTATTTTATCACCGTACTATTGTGTCGCGAGATCGTAGGGCAATGCGACACGGGAACATTCCTCCCGTGTCGTCTTCCTGATTGATAACGCACCGTGCCATCAACCGCTATACCCTAGATAATTCAAGTTGCAGGAAGGCAGCAAGGGAAGGAGTCCCGATGAGCTTACTCAGGTAAGTGATTCGGGTGACTGAATGCAGCTAACGCACATGCGGTTTGAAGTATGACGGGTATATTTTCAACGGATATAATCGATGCTCTATGGCTATTCCCAGCTAATTCTGGATGGTGCCATCATGACGCTGGAGCTGGCGGTCAGTTCGCTACTGCTGGCGCTGGCTATCGGCCTGATTGGCGCGTCGGCGAAGCTGTCTTCTAATCGCCTGCTGGCAGGGTGCTTTTCCTGCTATACCACGTTGATTCGCGGCATCCCCGATTTGGTGCTGATGCTGCTGATTTTTTATGGCCTGCAAATTGTCTTAAACGGCGTGACGGAGTCGATCGGTCTGGAGCAGATTGACATCGATCCTTTGACCGCAGGCGTTATTACGCTGGGCTTTATTTACGGTGCCTATTTCACGGAAACCTTTCGTGGCGCGTATCTTGCCGTGCCGCGCGGACAAATCGAAGCCGCTGTCGCATTCGGTTTCTCTCCCATGAAGGTGTTCCGTCGTATTCTGTTTCCTTCCATGATGCGTTTCGCGCTACCGGGTATCGGTAATAACTGGCAGGTGATCCTGAAAGCGACAGCGTTGGTGTCATTGCTTGGTCTGAATGATGTGATTAAGGCGACGCAGTTAGCTGGCAAGGGAGCGCACGAACCGTTTTATTTCGCGCTGGTTGCTGGGGCGATGTACCTGATTTTTACCACCGTTTCTAACGGCGTGTTGTGGTGGCTGGAAAGGCACTATTCGCAGGGAGTCAAGAAAGTAAATTATGAGTGAGATCCTGCAACAATATTGGCAACCGCTACTGTGGAGCGATGGTTACCGCCTGACTGGGTTGGCGATGACGCTCTGGCTGCTCATTTCCTCGGTGGTCATCGGTGGTCTGATGGCGCTGCCGCTGGCAATTGCTCGCGTGTCGCCGCGACGCCGGTTCAGTCTTCCGGTTTGGCTATTTACCTATATTTTCCGTGGCACGCCGCTCTACGTACAGCTTCTGGTGTTCTATTCTGGCGTATATAGCTTAGAAATTGTTCGTGGCACCGATCTGCTGAACGCCTTTTTTCGCAGCGGGCTGAACTGCGCTATTTTAGCGCTGGCGCTCAATACCTGTGCATACACCACAGAGATTTTCGCGGGGGCAATTCGCTCTGTACCCCATGGGGAAATTGAAGCGGCCAGAGCCTACGGCTTTTCCCGTTTTAAGCAGTATCGCTGCATTATTTTGCCCGGCGCGTTGCGTATTGCGCTGCCAGCCTACAGTAACGAAGTGATTCTGATGCTGCATTCGACGGCGCTGGCTTTTACTGTAACCGTGCCGGATATTCTGAAAATTGCCCGTGATATTAATGCAGCAACCTACCAGCCGTTTTATGCGTTCGGTATTGCTGCTGTCATCTATCTGGCGATCTCATTTGTGTTAATTGGGCTGTTCAGAAAGGCGGAACGGCACTGGTTACGTCATCTTTATACCCGTTCATCTCATTAAACGCAGGAAAAAAGCATGTCGAATAACAAACTGATGGTGACGGAACTGCGTAAACGTTATGGCCAGCATGAGGTGCTCAAAGGGATCTCATTGCAGGCAAAAGCGGGCGATGTTATTTCGATTATCGGGTCGTCTGGTTCAGGGAAAAGTACCTTACTGCGCTGCATTAATTTTCTGGAAAAGCCCTGTGAAGGGGCGATTTACGTCAGTAATGAGGAAATCCGTATGGTGCGTGACACTGACGGACAGTTGAAGGTCTTTGATAAAAAGCAACTTCAGATGCTGCGGACGCGCCTGACGATGGTATTTCAGCACTTCAACCTGTGGAGCTTCATGACCGCATTGGAGAACGTGATGGAAGCGCCGATTCAGGTGTTAGGGCTCAGTAAAGCGGAAGCGCGTGATAGGGCTATTTTCTATCTGAATAAGGTCGGGATCACGGATTCTGCTCAACAGAAATACCCGTCGGATCTTTCCGGTGGTCAGCAGCAGCGCGTTTCGATTGCGCGGGCGTTGGCGATGGAGCCAGAAGTACTGCTATTTGATGAACCGACGTCGGCACTCGATCCTGAACTGGTCGGTGAGGTGTTGCGCATCATGCAGCAGCTTGCGGAGGAAGGGAAAACGATGGTGGTGGTAACGCATGAGATGGAGTTTGCCCGCCATGTTTCCAGCCACGTTATTTTCCTGCACCAGGGTGTGATCGAAGAGGAGGGGCCACCGGATCAACTTTTTAGTAGCCCGAAAAGTGCGCGTTTGCAGCAATTTCTGTCAGGCGCGTTGAAGTAGGTTTTGGGGCTGATGATTATCAGCCTCTAATCGCTCATACTGCGGATTTACCACGATTTTATATCTAATAGCGTAAAAGTTTCGTGCGTGTTAAATAATTAATTTCCTTGTACTTTCTCTACACGCACGACAAGGAGCGCTTGTATCTTTCTCCCGTAGTGATTAGCTATCACTACATGAAACAGAGTGAGCTTCCAAGGGGCGCCAAGGCTATAACCTTGCGATTGAGTTTAAGCCCTCTGTTTCACCTTTCACGCCAACATTAACATTGAACGGTTACCCAGAGCACTGACTCTGAATGTACAAGCGGAACGGGCGTGATGGCTTCAGTGAAAGGGGGGACATTATGTATTACGTCGGCATTGATATCAGTAAACGTTTTATCGATGTGTGCTTATTGGTTGATGGCATTAAAGGTAAACGGAAGACGAAAGTGTTACCCAATGGCCCCAACTCAGCACAGGCTTTGGCTCAATGGTTAACCCTGCAAAAATGTGAACCGAGCCAAGCTCATATCATCATGGAAGCGACGGGCATTTATCACGAACACCTCGCTTATGGCCTTCATCTGGCTAACATTCTTGTGTCAGTGGCAAATCCCCATCGAGTGCGTGAATTTGCCAAAGGAATGGGGATATTGACGAAAACGGATAAAGTGGATGCCTATGTTCTGGCGTGCTATGGCTACCTGAAACAACCAGAAAATTGGGTTCCGCCTTCGCAAGAAATAAGAAAACTCAGGGCATTATTGCAGCACAGGGATAGCGTGCTTGATGATAAACAACGCGTAGAAAATCGGCTGAGCACGTTGAAATCCACAGTGGCCCCGGAAGAAGTCCTGACCTCGCTGGAGTCGATTGAACGAAATTTAAAGGATGAGCTGGCAAGGATTGAACGCCTGATAGCGGAGCATATAGATAAGCATCCCAGGCTAAAAAACGACCTGAAACTTCTGCAATCGATTGATGGAGTTGGAGAGCAAATCGGGTGGAATATGTTAGCCATCATCCGGGGTAATCACTTCAGGAGTGCGGAACAGGTGGCGGCGTATCTGGGGGTTATCCCTGTAGAGAGACGTTCAGGCACCTCGGTGTGTGGCAGAGCCAGATTGTCTAAAATAGGGCCGCCGGGCATCCGGGCAAAGCTGTATATGGGAGCCATAGCGGCTATCAGTTGGAACAGTCATGTGAGAGCGCTCTATGAAAGATTGCGGCTAAAAGGAAAAGCGAAGATGGTGGCGATAGGGGCGGCGATGAGGAAACTGGTGCATCTGTGTTATGGCGTGCTGCATACGCAGCAGCCCTATGACAAAAATTATGGGATGACGACTCATAAAAATGCTTGACCGGCAACACGGTTACTCAATTGCCGCGCTCCTTGACCTGTGGCTATTTGGCGCTAATTATGCCGCTGCGCGGTCCCATCGGTGTTCATGATCGCTATTCGGGCCGCCAGTGACGCGATTACTCTCCCCATAAATGGGACTCGCCCTTCGGGTCAGCACAAGTGCTGTTCAAAAACGTCGTGACGTTTTTGTCCGACGCGGCACTGCCTTTCGCCGCATCCATGCGGCTTACCCGCCAGTCACGCCCACCTCAGCACAATTCCTTACGCCAGAAGTGCAGAGAATACGTAGGCATCTTATCAATATCAGCCCGGTTTTTTGGTGACGTCTTGCAGGGCTTCTTCCAGCTCAAAGAAACGGAAACCAAAGCCTGCGGCCTCTAATCTCCGTGGGATGGCGCGTTGTCCACCTAGCACCAATGTCGAGGCTTCTCCCATCAGTAATTTGATCGCGAAAGCGGGCGCTCGTAGAAAGCCGGGGCGATCCAATACGTGTGCCAGCATGGCGGAAAATTGTTCATTGTGAACCGGATAGGGCGCAACCATATTGAAGGGGCCGCGCAATATTGGCTGGTCCAGCAGATAGATAATGCCGTTAACCATGTCATCAATATGAATCCACGGCATATATTGCTTGCCGGAACCCATCGGCCCACCGAGCCCGATGCGGAAAATCGGCAGCATTTTTGCAAGCGCCCCGCCCTGATTCGAAAGAACAATACCGGTGCGCAGCAGGCAGACGCGAGTTTTATCGCTTTCGGCAGACTGTGCTAGCGCTTCCCAGCGGGCGCACAGGTGGTGTGTGAATTCATCGACAGGGGATTCATCTTCCGTGACCAGCGCTTCGCCTTGATCGCCATAGTATCCGACAGCGGAGCCTGAGATGAAAACGGTTGGCGGCTCACTGCTGGCTTTAATCAGCGTGGCAAGCTGCTCGGTGATGCTCCAGCGGCTCTGTGCCAAACGTTGTTTTTGTTGTGACGTCCAGCGTTTATCGGCGATAGGTTCGCCCGCCAGATTAATGACGCCATCAAAGTCGTTCAGCGAGGTGATATTGCTCAGCGTTGACCAATATTCCACCTGATTGCCGAGAACACCGCGTGCGCGCTCAGGATCGCGTGTCAGTACGGTGATGTGATGGGAAAGCAGCTGTAATCGTTGGATAAGATGGCGGCCAATAAGGCCGGTTCCGCCTGTTATGAGTAGTTGCATCGCTTCCCCTTTATACTCGTCATACTTCAAGTTGCATGTGTGTTGGCTACGATACTCGGCACACTGGCGTGAGCCTCGCCCCTTAGGGGCCGCTGCAAGCAGCGTTCAAATCTGCCTCTGGCAGATTTGTCAGTCACCCGAATCACTTACTTGAGTAAGCTCATCGGGACTCCTTCCCTTGCCGCCTGCCTGAAACTCGAATTATTTAGAGTATATGAACTTTATGCCTTGTGATAACGCAGGGTCATAGAAACTGAATCGGCGTATCGCAAGGCAAACGGTTTATCTATTTCTACTTCAGCATAGGTTATCCAGTCGTGATCGCTGGCGATGTTGAGCACATCCTGCGTTAATTTTTCCAGCAAAGCGAAGCGGTTATCTTCCACGTGGCGAATGATATTTTTGGTGATGGTGCGGTAGTTCAACGCATCAGCGATATTCTCGCTGTTACGCGCTTTTTCTGCTGGGTAGTGAATCACAACGTTGATGATCACATCCTGCTTATTCGTGATTTCCTCATCTTTGATGCCGATGAAGGTGCGCAGCCGCAGATTTTTTATACGAATAATGGCGTCAGAATGAGTATATGGCATTGCTCGGCCCTCGGTTGCTTCTGTTGCTGCGAATAAACCACAGCGTCAGGGAATCGTTAACAGGTAAGCTGCTCGTTGGTAACAGTATCATTAACAACGATATGTTGATTACCATAACAGAAGATACCCAAAGGCCGAATGAGATGCGCCAGAATTTTACTGCTCGGCTAGCTGGTAAGCTCTCTGCGTTGCCGGGCGATCGCTAATACGCGTATACCACGCCTTCACTGCGGGATACTCATCAAGGTCGATGCGCTGGCGGGCATAAGACACGACCCATGGGTAGGTCGCAATATCGGCGATACTGTAATTTTCCCCTGCTAGCCAAAGGCTGTCTTGCAGATGTTTATCCAGTACGCGATACAGGCGCTGCGTCTCCTGCTGATAGCGTTCAATCGCGTAAGGCACTGGCTGAGGCGCATAGTGGTTAAAATGATGATTCTGCCCCAGCATCGGTCCGAAACCAGCGACTTGCCAGAACAGCCACTGTAGTGTGGCTGTACGCTCACGTAGAGACGAACTCAGCAATACGCCGTGTTTTTCCGCTAGATAGAGTAAGATCGCCCCAGATTCGAACATGCTAATCGGTGTGTCACCTTCCGCGGGTTGCGTGTCGACAATTGCGGGAATTTTGTTGTTAGGCGAAATAGCCAAAAATTCCGGCTTGAACTGTTCGCCTTTGCTGATGTTTACGCGGTGGAGTTGGTAGGGGAGATTAGCTTCTTCCAGAAACAGGGTGATCTTGTGCCCATTCGGGGTTGGTGCGTAATACAGGTCAATCATGAATCAAGTCTCCGTTTTAATTCAGAAAAACATCATGGAACTGTATGGCAGTTGACCGCTTCAGAGAGCGGTGCGCTGTCAGAATAGCGTATTGAGGAACGGGCTCTTACCCTACCACTTCTGCGAGTGAAAAATAAGCGATGGCGCACGCCGTTGCACGATCTTTACCGGAAGCCCCCGCCAACTTTGATAGACTACGTCCAATGAAGGATGACGCTGTTGTGGATACAACATGGTTGATATAAACGCTGCGGGGATGAGCGATGAAATTGATGTTTGCGTCCGATATACACGGTTCTCTTAGTGCGACGGAGCGCGTGTTGGAAATTTTTGAGCAGAGTCACGCTGACTGGCTTATTTTACTGGGCGATTTTCTCAATCATGGCCCGCGCAACCCGCTGCCGGAAAAGTATCAGCCTGCTGAAGTGGCTGCTCGATTGAACGATTATGCGTCACGCATCATTGCCGTGCGAGGGAACTGCGACAGCGAGGTTGATCAGATGCTCTTGAGCTTTCCGATAACGGCACCGTGGCAACATGTGCTATTGCCGCAGAATCGCCTTTTCCTGACGCACGGTCATCTTTATCATCCAGATAATCTACCGCCGTTACACGCGGGGGATGTGCTGGTATATGGCCACACTCATATCCCGGTTGCTGAGCAACGCGGTGAATACTATTTTTTTAATCCCGGCTCAGTGAGCTTGCCAAAAGGGGGATACCCCGCGAGCTACGGTTTGCTTGAACAAGATGAACTGCGGGTTCTGCCACTACACGGTGGTGAGCCTATTGCACAGGTCGTGATTAGGCACTAATTTAGCGTATATCCTGTTTTTGACCTTGAATAATGGCAAGGTAGCAGAGAATATTCGCAGCAAAGATCGATCATTTAAAACAGACGCGCGTAGCAACGTGCCAATACTAAAGGGTTTCAGAGGATGGCGGAACAAAGTCAGGCAGCAGGCACAGAGTGGGTTGATATCGTCAATGAAAACAACGAGGTAATTGCTCAGTCAAGTCGTCAGCAGATGCGTGCTCAGAGTCTTCGTCATCGCGCCACTTACATTGTTGTGCATGATGGCATGGGTAAAATTCTGGTGCAGCGCCGGACGAAAATCAAAGATTTCTATCCAGGCTGGCTGGATGCAACCGCAGGCGGCGTGGTGCAAAGCGGCGAACAGATGTTGGAATCCGCGCGTCGTGAAGCTGAAGAAGAGCTTGGTATTGCTGGCGTGCCGTTCGCGGAACACGGTTCGTTCTATTATGAAGGCGAAAATTGCCGAGTATGGGGCGGGTTATTTAGCTGCGTCACCCACGGGCCGTTCGCGCTACAGGAAGAAGAAGTTGATGAAGTCAGCTGGCTGACGCCGCAAGAAATCACTGCACGCTGCGATGAGTTTACGCCGGACTCCCTGAAAGCCCTGTCGCTGTGGCTGACGCGCTATAGCGATCAGGAATATGGCAAGCCGATTTCACGTAAGTTGAACGAAGCGGTAGCAGCCTCTGCGGCATCTGTTGTTTATGCTGAAAGTACTCATGATGAAAGCATTCATGATGACAGTGTTCATGATGAAAACGACAGCGGCGTTGAGTCATCGGAAGCCGATTCTCAGAAATAATCTAACATCAGCTAAATCCCTACCTCGCCGCTGCTTTTTCTCCGCAGCGGCGTCTATTTCCAGATGATGGCGCGCAGTGCATCACTCAGGAACATGAATACTCTTTTTGATATCCTTCAGGTAAATCACGATGGTGAACGTCATGATCACCAGCAAAGCCCACGAACTCCATTTCCCTACGTGAACCATCGACCAAGCGCCGAGCTGTTCTGGATAACTCCAGATACTGAAAAACGTACTGATATTTTCAGCCAGCCAGATGAAAAAGCCGATCAGAATAAAAGCCAATGACAGCGGCATTCGCCGTTCCCGATCGTAAGGCGTGAAAATGACGGTGGTCCGTGCATAGAGCCCGACGGCTAGTGCGGCGATGTACCAGCGATAGTCGCCGATGTAGTGGTGGGTGAAGAAATTAGCATAAATAAGTAGCGCAACCAGCGTCGCCAGCCAGTAGGGCGGGTGATGGCGAATTTTAAGATCAAACAATCGCCATGACTGAATGATGTAGCTACCTACAGAGGCGTACATGAATCCGGCGAACAGTGGCACACCGAATACCTTGGTATAGGCGAAATCAGGATAAGACCAGGAACGAATACCCGATGAGGTTTTAAAGACCTCAAGCGCAAAACCCACGAGATGAAACAACGTAACGGCTTTTAACTCGTCCCAGGTTTCCAATTTGCTGGCAACCATCCATCCCTGAATCAGAATGGCGAATATCAGCAGCAAATCATAACGCGGGATAGAAAACCAGCCCGCTTTCGGCACGCTGAAAACCGCAAGAAAGAACAGACCAACGAAGAGACAGGCGCGGGCTTCTTTGACGCCGAAATAGAGAAATTCAATAAAAAAACGGGCTAACCCTTTTGGCGATGAAGGTGTGATCCCTTTTTCCAATTGCTGCTGAAAGTGTTGATCTACTCGTTGTATTACAGTCATCCATCGACCCTGTTTTATGGTTGTTTTTGTGTCTGCGTGGTGTGATTTTTCGTGCGAATGGCAATAAAAATGCCAGCCCTGAGGCTGGCATAGAAGATAACAGAATTAATCTGAATAGATTAGAGCTGTGTAGCCTGAATTGCGGTCAGAGCGACGGTGTAAACGATATCGTCTACCAGTGCGCCACGAGACAGGTCGTTAACCGGTTTACGCATGCCTTGCAGCATTGGCCCGATGGAGATCAGGTCGGCAGAACGCTGTACCGCTTTGTATGTGGTGTTACCAGTGTTCAGATCAGGGAAGATGAACACGGTAGCTTTACCCGCAACAGGTGAGTTCGGTGCTTTGGACTGTGCAACGTCTGCCATGATAGCTGCGTCGTATTGCAGCGGACCATCGATGACCAGATCAGGACGTTTTTCCTGCGCCAGACGGGTCGCTTCACGCACTTTCTCAACATCGCTACCCGCGCCGGAGTTACCGGTAGAGTAGGAGATCATTGCAACACGTGGGTCGATACCGAATGCGGTAGCGGAGTCAGCAGACTGGATTGCGATTTCAGCCAATTGCTCTGCGGTCGGATCTGGATTGATGGCGCAGTCGCCGTAAACCAGAACCTGCTCAGGCAGCAGCATGAAGAACACGGAAGACACCAGCGAACTGCCCGGTGAAGTTTTGATCAGCTGCAACGGCGGACGGATGGTGTTGGCGGTGGTATGCACGGCACCAGAAACCAGACCGTCAACTTCACCCTGTTCCAACATCAGCGTACCCAGAACCACGTTGTCTTCGAGCTGTTCGCGCGCAACCACTTCGGTCATGCCCTTGCTCTTACGCAGTTCAACCAGACGTGCCACGTAGCGCTCACGTACGACAATCGGGTCGACGATTTCGATGCCTTTGCCCAGTTCTACACCCTGAGCCGCGGCAACACGTTGAATCTCTTCCGGGTTACCGATCAGCACACATTGTGCAATACCGCGTTCAGCACAGATAGATGCGGCTTTAACGGTACGTGGTTCATCACCTTCTGGCAGAACGATACGTTTGCCTGCTTTGCGCGCCAGTTCGGTCAACTGGTAGCGGAACGCTGGTGGAGACAGACGACGTGAACGCTCAGACTCAGCGCTCAGTGAATCGATCCACTGGGCGTCGATGTGGCGTGCGACGTATTCCTGCACTTTCTCAACGCGCTGACGGTCATCAGCCGGTACTTCAAGGTTGAAGCTTTGTAGGCTGAGTGAAGTCTGCCAGGTGTTGGTGTCAACCATAAATACTGGCAGGCCAGTTTGGAAGGCACGTTCACACAGTTTGGCAATGCTCGGATCCATTTCGTAGCCGCCAGTCAGCAGCAGGGCACCGATTTCCACGCCGTTCATCGCAGCCAGACAGGCGGCAACCAGAACGTCAGGGCGGTCAGCGGAAGTCACCAGGAGTGAGCCCGGACGGAAATGCTCCAGCATATGGGGAATGCTGCGTGCGCAGAAGGTCACAGACTTAACGCGACGCGTCTGGATATCACCTTCATTGACGATGCGGGCATTCAGGTGCTTCGCCATATCGATGGCACGCGTAGCAATCAGGTCGAAGCTCCACGGAATGCAACCCAGCACCGGCAGCGGGCTGTTAGCGAACAGCTGCTTAGGATCGATGTTGGCAACGCTGGCTTTCGTGGAGTCATCAAAGATTTCAGACAGGTCAGGGCGAGTACGGCCCTGATCGTCTACTGGCGCATTCAGTTTGTTGATGATCACGCCAGTGATGTTTTTGTTTTTGCTGCCGCCGAAGCTGGAACGTGCCAGTTCGATACGGTCTTTCAGCTGTGCTGGGGAATCGTTGCCCAGCGCCAGTACGAAGACGATTTCTGCGTTCAGCGTTTTGGCGATTTCATAGTTCAGCGCATTAGCAAATTGGTGCTTACGCGTAGGAACCAGACCTTCAACCAGAACGACTTCAGCATCTTTGGTATTTTCGTGGTAGCGCGCGATGATTTCTTCCATCAGCACGTCTTGCTGATTGGAACTCAGCAGGGCTTCAACGCGGCTCATCGCCAGCGGTTCGGCGGCGTTGATAGCGGAATTAGCACGAATAATAGTGGTGGTTTGATCTGGCGTATTGTCGCCACTGCGCGGCTGGGCGATAGGTTTGAACACGCTCAGGCGAACGCCTTTCTGTTCCATGGAGCGGATGACACCCAGGCTGACGCTTGTCAGACCAACGCTGGTGCCAGTGGGGATCAACATGATTATACGGGACACGGCCGAACCTCTTTACGGTTGCTCGTTAGTCAAAAACAACACCGTCAGCCTTGGCTGACGGTGTTGGGAGTTACGTGTTTTACGCGGTCAGACGGTAAGCGTCTTCGGCGATGACCAATTCTTCATTGGTCGGGATAACCAGCGCCGGACGGGTTCCATCTTTAGCGATGTTGCCACCTTTACCGAAGCGTGCCGCCAGGTTACGTTCGTGGTCGACATCAAAGCCCAGCAGGCCGAGTTTTTTCAGCGACAGTTCGCGAACCATTGCTGCGTTTTCACCGATACCACCGGTGAAGATTACGGCATCCAGACGGCCTTCCATCAGTGCAGCGTAAGAACCGATGTATTTAGCCAGACGGTGGCAGTAAACGTCCATTGCACGTTTAGCATCTGCTTTCGTCTCGTAGTTATCTTCAACGTAGCGGCAGTCGCTGGTTACTTCAGTCAGACCCAGCAGACCAGATTCTTTGGTCAGCAGAGTGTTGATGCTAGCAACATCCATACCCAGTGCGTCGTGCAGATGGAAAATGATGGCGGGATCGATATCGCCGGAACGCGTTCCCATCACCAGGCCTTCCAACGGGGTCAGACCCATAGAGGTGTCAACGCATTCGCCGTTACGGATTGCAGTAACGGAACCACCATTGCCCAGATGGCAAGTGATGACGTTCAGCTCTTCTACTGGCTTGTTCAGCACTTTTGCGGCTTCGCGAGAAACGAAGTAGTGACTGGTGCCGTGCGCGCCATAACGACGGATGTGGTTTTCTTTATACAGTTTGTACGGCAGTGCATAAAGGTAGGATTCTTCCGGCATGGTCTGATGAAACGCGGTGTCGAAAACAGCGACGTTTTTATCAGCCAGGTTCGGGAAAGATTTCAGTGCTTCGTCGATACCGATCAGGTGCGCCGGGTTGTGCAAAGGTGCAAAAGGTACGGAATCTTTGATACCCTGAAGAACATCATCAGTGATGATCGCGGATTGGGTGAACTTCTCACCGCCGTGAACGATACGGTGGCCAATAGCAACCAACTGAGCAGACAGATCTGGCTTCTGAGACAGAATGGTATTGACGATGAAGTTCAGCGCTTCGCTGTGAGCTGCACCGGCACCCAGTTCGGCGTCGTGTTTACCGCCGTCCATTTTCCATTTGATGCGGGCTTCAGGCAGGTTGAAACATTCGGCTAAACCAGACAGGTACTCTTCTCCGTTAATCGCATCGATGATCGCGAATTTCAGGGATGAACTACCGCAGTTAAGAACCAGTACTAACTTACTCGACATGGAAGTACCTACTTGTTATACATGGTTAAAAAAATGTCATACAGGGCATAGCGTATCGCATGCCGCCACTGGCATTTATGATTAACATCATACCTTGGTGTGATACACCAGACACAATGGTGAAATAGGGTCGATACTATGACGTATGTTATATCGAATAATCGCTACAACAATGCGACAGCGACCTAATGTAAACCGCAGCTTTTAAAACGATGGATAACCGCGTTATGGCCGTTGGCTGCGCTTATATCGCGAAGGGAATTATACTCCTTGCGTGTAGTCATACTACTTTAGGTATACAGCGGCCAAAAGGCCGATTTAGGATACCGATAGCGTAGGCTAAACACAAAATATATTTTAACCTTATCAACTTGAGTTGTTGATTTGTGCAAAAGTTTTATTTTTTATCTGTAAAGTTGAGGTGTGGCTATGGCGACGAAACCAGACAGTAGAATCAGTTGGCTACAGTTACTCCAACGTGGGCAGCATTACATGAAGACGTGGCCAGCAGAAAAGCAGTTGGCACCTATATTTCCTGAAAACCGTGTGGCGCGAGCGACGCGGTTTGGTATTCGCATCATGCCGCCACTGGCAGTGTTTACCTTGACGTGGCAGATTGCGCTTGGTGGCCAGCTCGGCCCAGCCATCGCCACCGCGCTTTTTGCTTGTAGCCTACCGCTACAGGGGCTCTGGTGGCTTGGTCGCCGCTCTGTTACGCCTTTACCTCCGACGCTGGCACAGTGGTTCCATGAGATTCGCCATAAGCTATTGGAGTCAGGTCAGGCATTAGCGCCTCTGGAAGAAGCGCCCACTTACCAAACATTGGCGGATGTGCTGAAACGTGCATTTAACCAGCTTGATAAAACCTTCCTTGATGATTTGTGATCGGCGTCAGGCTGTGTGCGGGTTGATGGCTATTTTGTTCTTTCCCCTGTTTCAAATCAAAGAAGCGGTGGCTACCGCTATCGTGACACGATTCAGTATGCGATTCTGCGGTTAATACCTATTTAGCGACATTGGCTTACACCAAAGAGGGTTCAGGAGAGCAACATGGAAATGACGAATGCCCAGAGATTGATCCTTTCAAACCAATACAAAATGATGACGATGCTCGATCCAGATAATGCTGAACGTTATCGTCGGCTACAAACGATCATTGAGCGTGGTTACGGTTTGCAGATGCGTGAACTGGACCGCGAGTTTGGTGAGCTGACCGAAGAGGTTTGCCGCACCATTATTAACGTCATGGAAATGCATCATGCTTTGCAGGTGTCGTGGACCAATCTAAAAGATAAGCAAGATCTGGATGAACGACGTCTCACTTTCCTGGGCTTTGACGCTGCAACGGAAGCGCGTTACCTCGGCTTTGTACGCTTTATGGTGCATGTAGAAGGTCGCTATCCTCATTTTGATGCTGGCACGCATGGTTTTAATGCTCAGACGAAAATGTGGGAAAAATACAACAGAATGCTGGCTGTCTGGCAGTCCTGCCCGCGCCAGTATCACTTGAGTGCGGTTGAGATCGCACAGATCATCAACGCCTGATTAATGAAAAAGGGGCTTTCTGTGGAGTGTAAAGGTTTTCTGTTCGACCTCGATGGGACGCTAGTTGATTCACTGCCTGCTGTAGAACGTGCGTGGATTAACTGGGCAAAAGATCACGATATTGAACCACAGGAAGTGCTGGATTTTATTCACGGCAAGCAGGCAATCACGTCCTTGCGTCACTTTCTTCAGGGGCAGAGCGAAGAAACGATTCAACAGGAGTTCGATGCGCTGGAGAAAACAGAGGCTTCTGATACGCAAGGTATTGTTGCCATGCCTGGAGCGAAGGCGCTGTTGGAACGTTTAGATGCGCTGAATATTCCCTGGGCGATTGTGACATCTGGTACGGTGCCGATTGCCAGCGCTCGTCATCAACGCGGAGAACTACCTGCTCCTCGTGCTTTTATCACGGCGGAGCAGGTTGCTAAAGGTAAGCCGAATCCTGATGCTTATTTACTTGGCGCACAGCAGCTAGGGCTGAAGCCGGAAGAGTGTGTGGTCGTTGAGGATGCGCCCGCGGGCGTGCTATCGGGTCTGGCGGCTGGCTGCAAAGTCATCGCTGTGAAAGCGCCAGCGGATACGCCGGGGTTAGATGAGGTCGATCTGATTCTTGATTCGCTGGAGCAGATAGAAATAGAACAATTACCGAACGGCGCGAAGGTGCTTCTGCGCCAGTAGGCTGTCTGTAACATAATGACAAAACTGTGACTAAATATGATCAAACCTCGCATCCGCGAGGTTTTTTTATGGCAGACTATATTTGTCATACTTCAAGCTGAATGGGCGTTAGCTTTCTTTTTCATGGCATGCTGAAACCCACACCTCTCAACATGTATTTTTCCATCAGGGGAACCGTTTTGAATAGCGAACTTCTCTGGGTTTTATCCCTGTTGCTGATCGCCATTGTGTTGTTTACCACTAATAAATTACGCATGGACGTCGTCGCGCTATTGGTCATTATCGCATTTGTATTGAGCGGTACACTGACGCTATCTGAAGCGCTGGTAGGTTTCAGCGATCCCAATGTGATATTGATTGCTGCCCTGTTTGTGATAGGTGAAGGGTTGGTTCGTACCGGTGTTGCTTATCAGGTTGGTGATTGGCTGGTTCGCGTTGCGGGCAGCAGTGAAATAAAGATGCTGATCTTGCTGATGGTCACCGTTGCGTTGCTGGGTGCCTTCATGAGTTCCACTGGTGTTGTCGCCATTTTTATTCCTGTGGTACTGAGTGTTTCCGCACGAATGAAAATTTCTCCCGGAAGGTTGATGATGCCGCTGAGCTTTGCTGGGTTGATTAGCGGCATGATGACGCTGGTGGCGACGCCGCCGAATATGGTGGTGAGCAGCGAACTGGTGCGCGAGGGCGTTGCGGGTTTCGGGTTCTTCAGCGTAACGCCGATAGGGATGGTCGTGTTGTTGTTAGGCGTGGCGTATATGATGGTTGCGCGTTACTGGCTTGGCGATGCAGAGACGGCAACAGCAAAAGAAATGTGGAAGAGAAGAACGTTTCGCGATTTGATTCGTGATTACCGCCTGACGGGCAGGGCACGCCGGCTGGCAATTCGGCCAGGATCGCCTTTTATCGGGCACCGTCTGGATGACCTGCGCCTGCGTCAGCGTTTTGGGGCGAATGTGGTTGGGATTGAGCGCTGGCGTAAATTTCGCCGCGTGATGATCAGTGTGGCTGGTAATACCGAGCTTCGCCTGAACGATGTGCTGCTGATCGACATGTCGGCATCTGAGATGGATTTACGCGAATTTTGCACCTCGCAGCGGCTTGAACCGATGGTGCTGCGCGGTGAGTATTTCTCTGAGCAGGCGCGTGATGTGGGAATGGCGGAAGTCTCTTTGATCCCCGACTCTGAGCTGCTCGGGAAAACGCTTTACGATGTCGGGTTTCGTAGTCGCTACGGCCTGAGCGTCGTGGGGATTCGCCGGGCAGGTGAAGCGATGGAGGGTATCCTCGCCGATGAACCGCTCCAACTCGGTGATATTCTGCTGGTTATGGGCGACTGGCGTATGATTCGGCAACTGCATACGCAGAAGAACGACTTTCTTTTGCTTAATCTTCCTGCTGAAGTTGATGATGTTGCCCCTGCGGTGAGTCAGGCGCCACATGCGCTGTTTTGTCTGGCATTGATGGTCGCGATGATGCTGACGGATGAAATACCGAATGCGGTTGCTGCGCTGATCGCATGTTTGCTGATGGGCAAATTCCGCTGTATCGACATGGAAGGTGCCTATCGAGCAATTCACTGGCCGAGCATTATTCTTATTGTCGGGATGATGCCGTTTGCGCTGGCGCTACAGCAAACTGGCGGTGTTGCGCTGATTGTTAAGGGGCTGATGGATGTTGCCGGGAATGCAGGGCCACATGTGATGCTGGTGTGCTTATTCGTGCTGTGTGCCGTGATTGGCCTGTTTATTTCCAACACGGCGACCGCGGTGTTGATGGCACCTATTGCGATTGCTGCGGCGAAGCAGATGGGTGTGTCACCGTATCCTTTTGCGATGATTATTGCCGTTGCGGCATCTGCCGCGTTTATGACGCCAGTGTCGTCACCTGTGAATACACTGGTGCTGGGGCCGGGCGGTTATAAATTCGGGGACTTTGTGCGCATGGGTGTCCCCTTTACCATACTGGTGATGCTTGTCAGCGTAGTGATGGTGCCGTGGCTGTACCCGTTCTGATGTTTCCAGCCCGTTATAGCGGACGTTCGTTATAACGGAGAGTCTTGACTGATTTCGTCGAGCGACAGGCTGAAGCTGGGAACGAACACCGTCATGAAATAGTCCATTTCCAGACTGTGGCGCAGCTGTAATGTTTTTTCCAACCGCGCTTTGGCAAGCGTGAACTCTGCGTTTCCTGCGGATAATTCTTCCAGGCATTTCAGGTAGGCGCAAAGTGCGTCTGCCTGCTTAACGATGGCGCGTTCTTCTTCGCTGGTATAATTGTCATCCAGCAGCATCCGATAATCCTGCTGCAACTCTTCAGGCAACATCTCGATCAGTTTCTGCTGTGCAATCTTCTCTATCTTTTTGTACTCATGCGCGATCTGCGCGTTGTAGTACTTGATGGGGGTCGGCATGTCACCTGTCAGCACTTCGCTAGCATCATGATACATCGCCAATAGCGCGATACGTTCTGCGTTCAGGTTACCTTCGAATTTGCGGTTTTTGATGACTGCAAGCGCGTGAGCGACAAAGGCGACCTGAAGGCTGTGCTCGGAGACGTTTTCCGTACGCACATTGCGCATCAATGGCCAACGGCTGATCAGTTTTAGACGGGATAAGTGGGCGAAAAAGTGGCTCTGATTCATGGCGATCTCTCAGACAACAGCACAGTGAAATATTGATATCGTGGGCGTCTATTGTGGGGACTTGCTGAAGATTATGCAAACGAAGGTCAGGTTTTCGCCGGGCGACGACGGCCCGGCGATAGAAGGTTCGATTACTGCTGGGTTATTGGTGATAGTGCCCCAGGAAGCGCCCTAATTTGTGGATTGCCATGTCCAGTTCATCAATACGCGGCAGCGTGACGATACGTACATGATCCGGGTAAGGCCAGTTAAATGCAGTTCCCTGAACCAGTAACACTTTTTCCTGTAGCAGGAGATCCAGCACCAATTTTTGGTCGTCGTGGATATTAAAGCGTTTGGCATCAATGCGTGGGAACATATACAGCGCGCCGCGTGGTTTTACACATGACACGCCAGGGATCTGATTGATCAATTCCCATGAACGATTGCGCTGTTCATACAGACGTCCACCGGGTTGAATAAACTCACTGATACTTTGGTAGCCACCCAAGGCGGTCTGAATCGCATGCTGCATTGGCACGTTGGCACACAAACGCATGGATGCCAGCATTTCCAGCCCTTCAATGTACCCTTTTGCGTGCTTTTTCGGGCCGTTCAGTACCATCCAGCCTTGACGGAACCCCGCCACACGATATGTCTTGGACAGCCCATTGAACGTGACTGTCAGCAGGTCTGGCGCTAACGCTGCAATAGAGTGGTGCTGCGCATCGTCATAGAGAATTTTGTCGTAAATTTCGTCGGCGAAAATGATCAGGTTATGTTCACGCGCGATAGCCACGATATCCAGCAGTAACTCTTTGCTGTAGACCGCACCCGTCGGATTATTCGGGTTGATGATGACAATACCGCGAGTATTGGTCGTGATTTTTTTGCGGATATCATCCAGATCGGGGAACCAATCGGAGGACTCATCGCAGAGATAGTGAACGGCATTACCGTTAGACAGGGAAACCGCCGCGGTCCAGAGTGGGTAATCCGGTGCGGGAACCAGCATTTCATCACCCGGATTGAGTAGCGCCTGCATGGACTGCACGATGAGTTCAGAAACACCGTTGCCAATGTAGACGTCTTCAACCGTCATATCACGCATATCACGCGCTTGATAGTGTTGAACGATGGCCTTACGGGCGGAATAGAGCCCCTTGGAGTCACAGTAGCCCTGTGCAGTCGGCAGGTTACGGATGACATCGACCAGAATTTCGTCCGGTGCCTCAAAGCCGAAAGGGGCAGGGTTGCCAATATTCAGTTTAAGGACTTTATTACCTTCTTCTTCAAGCCGCTTGGCTTCCTTTAAGACTGGGCCACGGATGTCATAGCATACGTTCTCCAGTTTCTTGGATTTTTCAATCGGAGACATAAATAGTACGAACCTTCTGCAGAGAGCGCATATTCCCATACGGAATAGCATAACCTGCTTAATGTACTCCTCCTATAGTACCTTTTGAAGAATGATTATCGCTTTCGCTGCAAATGATTGCGCATCTGCACTATATGGTTGTGTACTCGTTGGATGGTGCGATATGGTAGGGGGCGGACGACTATTCATACCGCACTTTTTTAGCGCCAGAATAAGGTGACAGGGAAAGCTCGTTTATTTAAGTGTGGAGCGTATTTATTTTTCAGGATGAAATAAAGAGAAAGTGTTGTTGTTATTGAATTAAGGATTAAGGCTGGTGAGCCATTTAATTACATGATGTCTTACCAATGGAAAGGCGATAGGGGTAACGAAATATAAGTATTTTTTTGCCCTTATCGTGCGTCTGCGATAGTGTCTTTAAATGTATCGGTCATTACCTTTACATGTAATAAAACACCAGGAATATTTTGTTAAAATTAAAATAGATAAGTGAAAAAACGTATGACCAGTGCAAATCGACCAGTACTTAATCTCGATCTTGATTTACTGAGGACGTTTGTTGCCGTTGCAGATTTAAATACGTTTGCAGCCGCGGCGGCCGCAGTCAATCGAACTCAATCGGCTGTCAGCCAGCAGATGCAGCGGCTGGAGCAACTCATCGGAAAGGAGCTTTTTGCTCGGCACGGGCGTAATAAACTGCTGACCGAACATGGTATCCAGTTTCTGGGTTATGCCAGAAAAATATTACAATTCAATGATGAAGCTTGTATTTCATTAATGTACAGCGATATTCAGGGTACGCTGACCATTGGGGCGTCTGACGATACTGCAGACACTATCCTTCCATATATTTTACATCGGGTGACCTCTGTATTTCCTAAACTCTCCGTCAACGTTAGCGTAAAGCGTAGCGCTGAAATGATGGAAATGCTGAGTCAGGGAAAAATAGATCTGGTTATTACCACAATGAATGGTGTGGTGTTTCCTCATGTGTTATTGCGTAGTTCTCCTACGTTATGGTATTGCGCTGCGGATTATCAGTTCCGAGCGCAGGAGCCCGTGCCTCTGGTTGTGCTGGATGAGCCGAGCCCTTTCCGTACGTTGGCTACGCAGCAGCTGACGGCCGCAGGGATCCCCTGGAGAATCGCGTATGTGGCTTCAACGCTATCTGCTGTGCGAGCTGCGGTGAAAGCCGGCATGGGTATCACCGTGCGTTCAGTAGAAATGATGAGCCCAGAACTGCGAGTGCTAGGCGAGGAGGAAGGGTTGCCGAGATTGCCTGAAACACGTTATTTCCTCTGCCAGAATCCTAACCAGGAGAGTGAACTGGCGACGGCAATTTTTAATGTGATTGAATCAGGGAAGCCTTCTCACATTGCGCCTGTCAGCATGTTAGCAAATAGCACGAATGGAAAGCTGTCTTCCGATCCGTCGCTGAAGGATGCGATCTAATCGTAATGGGTAGTTAACTATCATTCGGGGAGGGTAGGGATGCACCCCGAATGATGATAATTTATGGCTAATGTGTTAAACCGGCGTTGACAGGGTCTCTGCGAGCCAATTTCCTCAGTCTGATCCCACTTTGTGTTTTTCATTTCACATCAATAGGCTATGCGTAGCGAGATTATTGGTCCTCCGTGCTTTATAAAACGCTGGTTCTATTTTTTTAAAATTATGTTATGAAAAATGGCATCTCCTCGTGTCCAGCAGCATCTTGGTTTTTTTACTAACTAAATTGGTAAAAATGTGTGCTGGATCAAAAAATACCCCTAATAACCCCATGGGAGAACAGGCATTTTCTGTGAAAATGGTATAGTGACGCAGCAAACTTGCTTTCTGTGTCGCTGTTCTCTGGTTAACTGACGAAAGTACTGACTCGATTTAGCTGCGGGTGAGCACACAAAATGTTAACAAAACAGCGTGCATGTAAAGTAATGTACTGTTATTTTTAGTAAGGTTGAAAAAAAGGTTACAAATTTAGGGGCTCAACCATACCAAGCAAGGGTTACTTGATACGTTTCCATGCTTTTTTGTGGTTATTAATCCTTCCTTTTAATCGATGTGGCCCATTAACTGCCGATAATAGAGCAGAGATGTTACCCGCCACTTTTGATGAGTAAGCAAAGAGAATGTCAACAACTACTGAAATCCTCGCCCATCATTGGGCGTTTGCGCTATTCCTAATCATCGCCATAGGCCTTTGCGTCTTCATGCTGACCGGTGGATTCCTGCTGGGCGGGAGAGCAAAAGGCAGAGCCAAAAACGTACCTTATGAATCCGGGATCGACTCAGTGGGTTCAGCGCGGCTACGTCTGTCTGCTAAATTTTATCTTGTCGCTATGTTCTTCGTTATCTTCGACGTTGAGGCCCTCTATCTCTACGCTTGGGCTGTGTCTATCAAAGAAAGCGGCTGGATTGGCTTCATAGAAGCAACCATTTTCATTTTGGTGCTGTTGGCTGGTTTGATTTATCTGGTACGCGTTGGGGCACTTGACTGGACCCCGGTACGTTCCAAGAGACAAGTCGTTAAATCAGACATCATCAACACTACCAACACTCATCCGCAGTAACAGCGAGGCATTTTAAGATGGACTATACGCTCACCCGCATAGAGCCGGACGGTGAGAATGACCGTTATCCCCTGCAACGTCAGGAGATCGTTTCCGACCCTCTGGAGCAACATGTTCACCGCAGTGTCTATATGGGCAAACTGGAACATGCATTACACGATACGGTGAACTGGGGTCGTCAGAATTCCCTGTGGCCGTATAACTTCGGCCTTTCCTGTTGCTATGTAGAAATGGTGACGTCGTTTACCGCCGTCCATGACGTTGCGCGTTTTGGTGCTGAGGTTCTGCGTGCGTCGCCACGTCAGGCTGACTTCATGGTGGTTGCTGGTACCTGTTTTACCAAGATGGCTCCCGTTATTCAGCGTCTGTACGAGCAAATGCTTGAACCTAAATGGGTTATCTCCATGGGCGCATGCGCCAATTCCGGCGGCATGTACGATATCTACTCCGTCGTTCAGGGTGTAGATAAATTCCTGCCTGTTGATGTGTATATTCCGGGCTGCCCTCCGCGCCCTGAAGCCTACATGCAAGCGCTGCTGCTGCTGAAAGAATCTATCGGTAAAGAACGCCGCCCTCTGTCATGGGTGGTAGGTGAACAGGGCGTTTACCGCGCCAACATGCAATCTGAGCGTGAGCGCAAACGCGGCGAGCGAATCGCTGTGACTAACCTGCGTTCGCCTGATGAGATTTGACCTGTAGCTGATAAATCCGGTGGCCGTGTAATACCCCGATAATAGTGTGCGGTCATTATCAGATACAGAAATAGCACATTTAATGTGGTGACATATTTATGACAGATTTAACGACACACGATCTCGCTCAGCCAGGCTGGCAAACCCGCGATCATCTTAACGATCCGGTCGTTGGCGAACTGTGTAACCGTTTTGGACCAGATTCATTTACTGTACAGGCAACCCGCACAGGTATTCCCGTTGTGTGGGTTAAACGTGAGCAATTACTCGATGTTGTCACATTCCTGAAAAAACAGCCGAAGCCTTATGTCATGCTGTTTGACCTGCACGGAATGGATGAGCGTCTGCGTACCCATCGTGAAGGTTTACCTGCCGCCGACTACTCCGTTTTTTACCACTTAATTTCTATCGAACGTAACCGCGACATCATGCTGAAGGTCGCGTTGGCCGAGAATGATCTGCATTTACCGACCGTGACCAAACTCTTCCCGAATGCCAATTGGTATGAGCGGGAGACGTGGGAGATGTTCGGCATGACCTTCAATGGTCATCCAAATCTGACGCGCATTATGATGCCGCAGACGTGGGAAGGTCACCCGCTGCGTAAAGATTATCCGGCGCGTGCGACTGAATTCGATCCTTTCGAGCTGACCAAGCAGAAAGAAGATCTGGAAATGGAATCGCTGACGTTCAAACCGGAAGAGTGGGGAATGAAGCGCGGCACTGAAAATGAGGACTTCATGTTCCTCAACCTCGGTCCGAACCATCCGTCTTCTCACGGTGCTTTCCGTATTATTCTGCAGTTGGATGGCGAAGAAATCGTCGACTGCGTGCCTGATGTGGGTTATCACCATCGCGGCGCGGAGAAAATGGGCGAGCGTCAGTCCTGGCACAGCTACATTCCTTATACCGACCGTATTGAATACCTTGGCGGCTGCGTTAACGAAATGCCGTACGTGCTGGCCGTTGAAAAACTGGCGGGTATCGAGGTGCCGGATCGTGTCAAAACGATTCGCGTGATGCTGTCCGAACTGTTCCGCATTAACAGCCACTTGCTGTATATCAGTACCTATATTCAGGACGTCGGGGCAATGACTCCGGTGTTCTTTGCGTTTACTGACCGCCAGAAAATTTACGATTTGGTTGAAGCGATTACCGGTTTCCGTATGCACCCAGCCTGGTTCCGTATTGGCGGTGTCGCGCACGACCTGCCACGTGGCTGGGAGCGTCTGCTGCGTGAATTCCTCGACTGGATGCCAGCTCGTTTGGACACGTATGTCAAATCCGCGTTGCAGAACACCATTCTGAAAGGCCGTACTCAAGGCGTTGCCGCCTACAATGCGAAAGAAGCATTGGAGTGGGGCGTAACTGGTGCAGGTCTGCGTGCCACAGGCATCGGTTTCGACGTGCGTAAATGGCGTCCGTATTCAGGCTATGAAAACTTTGACTTTGAAGTGCCAGTAGGCGATGGCATTAGCGATTGCTATAGCCGCGTTATGCTGAAAGTTGAAGAACTGCGTCAGAGCCTGCGGATTCTGGATCAGTGCCTCAAGAACATGCCGGAAGGGCCGTTCAAAGCGGATCACCCGCTGACGACGCCGCCGCCAAAAGAGCGCACGCTGCAGCATATTGATACGCTGATTAACCACTTCCTTCAGGTTTCCTGGGGACCGGTTATGCCTGCCAATGAATCATTCCAGATGGTTGAGGCAACAAAAGGCATCAACAGCTATTACCTGACCAGTGACGGCGGCACGATGAGCTACCGTACCCGTATTCGCACGCCGAGCTATGCGCATCTGCAACAGATTCCTTCTGTAATTCGTGGATGTCTGGTATCCGACCTAATCGTTTACCTCGGCAGTATTGATTTCGTAATGTCAGATGTGGACCGCTAATTATGCATGATCACAACAATCACGATCATATTGACGCTCAGGGACAACCTGCTGCCGATTCGCTGACAAAAGAAAATGCTTTTGTATTGAGTGACGCCGAACGTGACGCCATTGAGCACGAAAAGCATCACTACGAAGATGCACGTGCCGCGTCAATTGAAGCACTGAAAATTGTGCAAAAAGCACGTGGCTGGGTACCGGATGGTGCTATCAACGCGATTGCCGATCTGCTGGGTATCCCCGCCAGTGACGTGGAAGGTGTGGCAACGTTCTACAGCCAGATTTATCGCCAGCCAGTCGGGCGTCATATTATTCGCTATTGCGATAGCGTCGTGTGCCACATCAATGGCTATCAGGGTGTTCAGGCTGCGCTTGAGCGTAAGCTCAGCATCAAACCGGGGCAGACAACGTTCGATGGACGTTTCACGCTGCTGCCGACCTGCTGCCTGGGTAACTGTGACAAGGGGCCGTCAATGATGATTGACGACGATACCCACAGCCATGTGACGCCGGAAGGTATCGAATCGTTATTGGAGCAGTATCAATGAGTAAAGACATTGTTCTGACTGCTGAGCAGCATCCTCTGACCTGGCGTTTACGCGCAGACAAACAGCCGGTGTGGCTGGATGAATATCGCAGTAAAAATGGTTATGTCGCTGCGCAAAAAGCGTTAACGGGTATGGCGCAGGATGAAGTGGTCTCGCTGGTTAAAGACGCAGGTCTGAAAGGACGTGGCGGCGCGGGCTTTTCAACAGGCTTGAAATGGAGCCTGATGCCGAAAGATGAAAGCATGAACATCCGCTACCTGTTATGTAACGCGGATGAGATGGAACCAGGTACTTATAAAGACCGCCTGTTGATGGAGCAAGAGCCCCACCTGCTGGTTGAAGGCATGCTAATCAGCGCCTTTGCGCTGAAAGCCTACCGCGGCTACATTTTCCTGCGTGGCGAGTACATCGAAGCTGCTGTTCACTTGCGTCGCGCAATTGAAGAAGCAAAAGCCGCTGGCTTGTTAGGCAAGAATATTCTGGGCAGCGGGTTTGATTTCGAGCTGTTCGTGCATACGGGTGCAGGGCGTTACATCTGCGGTGAAGAAACTGCACTGATTAACTCGCTGGAAGGCCGTCGTGCCAACCCTCGCTCCAAGCCGCCTTTCCCGGCGTCTGCGGGTGTTTGGGGCAAACCAACTTGTGTCAATAACGTCGAAACGCTGTGTAACGTACCGGCGATTATTGAGCACGGTGCGGCGTGGTATCAGGGACTGTCTGCCGGTAAAAGTAAAGATGCAGGCACGAAACTGATGGGTTTCTCCGGCCGCGTCAAGAATCCGGGCCTGTGGGAACTGCCTTTCGGCACCACGGCGCGTGAGATTCTGGAAGACTACGCGGGTGGCATGCGCGATGGTCTGAAACTGAAAGCTTGGCAGCCGGGCGGTGCAGGTACGGACTTCCTGACGGAAAACCATCTCGATCTACCAATGGATTTTGAGCACATTGCAAAAGCAGGTAGCCGTATGGGTACCGCGCTGGCGATGGCGGTCGATCACGAAATCAATATGGTCTCGTTGACGCGTAATCTCGAAGAGTTCTTTGCCCGTGAATCCTGTGGCTGGTGTACACCGTGCCGTGATGGTCTGCCGTGGAGCGTGAAGATTCTGCGTGCGCTGGAAAATGGTGAAGGCCAGCCTGGCGATATCGAAACGCTGGAACAGCTTTGCCGCTTCCTTGGGCCGGGTAACACCTTCTGTGCGCATGCGCCGGGTGCGGTCGAGCCGCTGCAAAGTGCCATTAAGTATTTCCGAGAAGAATTCGAAGCTGGTATCTCTAAACAGTATTTAGGCAACCTCAAAGCGATTGGCGGTATTCAGCCTAACCTGTTGAAAGAGCGCTGGTAAACCAGTGCCTAACACGTGCGAGATGCAGTGAATGTATCCGCAGGGTGGCGCAAATAAGCCACCCTCATAAACCCAATAGATTTCAAGGCGCAGGTAGCCAACGCATTTGCGGTTTGAAAGATGAGGGTATACAGAATTTTTGATTAGCGCCTGTGGCAACACGGGCCATTATGGAAGCATGCTGACTATGGCTACTATTCATGTAGACGGCAAAGAGTATGAAGTAAACGGAGCGGACAACCTTCTGGAAGCTTGCCTGACTCTGGGACTTGATATTCCTTACTTTTGCTGGCACCCCGCGCTCGGGAGCGTCGGATCCTGCCGCCTCTGTGCGGTAAAACAGTATCAAAACGCGGAAGATACTCGCGGTCGTCTGGTGATGTCTTGTATGACACCAGCAACCGAAGGAACGTTCATCGCGATTGACGATGAAGAAGCGAAACTATTCCGTAAGACGATAGTTGAGTTTCTGATGACCAACCACCCGCATGATTGTCCGGTGTGTGAGGAAGGCGGTAACTGTCATTTGCAGGATATGACGGTTATGACGGGGCAGAACTTCCGTCGCTACCGTTTCACCAAGCGTACCCACCGCAATCAGGATCTCGGGCCGTTCATTTCTCATGAGATGAACCGCTGTATCGCATGCTATCGCTGCGTGCGTTACTACAAAGACTATGCGGATGGTAAAGATCTCGGCGTTTACGGCGCACACGACAACGTCTACTTCGGTCGCCCGGAAGATGGCACGCTGGAAAGCGAATTCTCCGGTAACCTGGTTGAAGTGTGCCCTACCGGTGTATTCACCGATAAAACGCACTCCGAGCGCTATAACCGTAAATGGGATATGCAGTTTGCACCGAGCGTCTGCCAACAGTGCAGCATCGGCTGTAATACCAGCCCCGGCGAACGCTATGGCGAGTTACGCCGTATCGAAAACCGCTTCAACGGTAGCGTAAACCACTATTTCCTGTGTGACCGCGGCCGTTTTGGTTACGGCTATGTCAACCAGAAAGACCGTCCAAGCCAACCACTGCAGCGTCGTGGTGATGATTGGATCGCGCTGAATGCCGATCAGGCACTGCAAGGTGCTGCGGATGTTCTGCGTCAGGCGAAGAAAACCATCGGTATTGGTTCACCGCGTGCCAGCATTGAAAGCAACTTCGCGTTGCGTGAGCTGGTGGGTGCAGAGAACTTCTATACCGGTATCGCGCAGGAAGAACAAAATCGCCTGCAACTGATCTTGAAAGTGCTGCGCGAAAGCGGTGTAAGAACGCCAGCGCTGCGTGAGATCGAAGGCTACGATGCAGTTCTGATTCTGGGTGAAGATTTAACACAGACGGGTGCGCGTATCGCACTGGCCGTTCGTCAGGCCGTTAAAGGCAAAGCTCGCGAAATGGCAGCAGCACAGAAAGTGGCTGACTGGCAGATTGCGGCGATCATGAACATTGGTCAGCATGCCAAGCACCCGCTGTTTGTCACTAACGTCGACAACACCCGTCTGGACGACATTGCTGCATGGAACTACCGTGCACCCGTTGCCGATCAGGCGCGTCTTGGTTTTGCGATTGCACACGGGTTAGATAGCAGTGCCCCAGCAGTCACTGACCTCGCTGCAGGTCTCGACCAGAAAGTCGATATCATCGTACAGGCACTGGCTGGTGCGAGAAAACCGCTCATCATTTCCGGCACTAACGCGGGCAGCGAAGATGTGATCTCTGCTGCGGCAAACGTTGCCAAAGCGCTGAAAAATCGCGGCTCTGACGTCGGTATTACCTTTGTTGCACCTGCTGCAAACAGCATTGGGTTGTCAATCATGGGCGGCGGTTCGCTGGATGACGCGCTGGTGCAGTTAGAAAACGGCGAAGCCGACAGCGTGGTGGTTCTGGAGAACGATCTCTACCGTCATGCACCGGTCGCTCGCGTTGATGCGGCACTGGAAAAAGCTGAGAACCTGATTGTGGTCGATCATCAGCGTACTCGCATTATGGACAAGGCCAGCATCATTCTGTCTGCCGCCAGCTTTGCTGAAAGCGACGGTACGTTGGTGAATCAGGAAGGCCGCGCTCAGCGTTTCTTCCAGGTTTATGACCCAACGTACTACAACGACAAAATTGTAATGCTGGAAAGCTGGCGCTGGCTGCACTCGCTGTATATCACCTATAACAGCCGTCAGGTTGACTGGACGCAACTGGATAACGTGATTGACGCGTGTGTCGCTGAACTGCCGCAATTGGCTGCGATTAAAGATGCCGCACCGGACGCTTCGTTCCGTATTCGTGGTCAGAAACTGTCGCGTTCACCGATTCGCTCCAGCGGCCGTACTGCGATGCGTGCCAATATCAGCGTGCATGAACCGCGTCAGCCTGTCGATAAAGACACCATGTTTGCTTTCTCAATGGAAGGGAACAACAGTCCGACGGCCAATCGTCAGCAGATTCCGTTTGCCTGGGCACCAGGTTGGAACTCACCGCAAGCCTGGAACAAATTCCAGGACGAAGTGGGCGGACATTTGCGTCATGGCGATCCGGGTGTGCGTATGATCGAAGCTGGCGAAGGTTCTCTGGCGTATTTCGACAACATTCCTGCGGCTTTCGTCCCACAAGCGGGTCAATGGCGCGTTGCGCCGTATTATCACCTGTTTGGTAGTGATGAAATGTCACAGCGTTCTGACGTAATTCAGCAGCGTATGCCAGAGCCTTACGTGATGGTAAACCCGGCTGATGCGGCAACGCTGGGTGTAAACGCCGGTACGTTGCTGGAGTTGACCTGTGCAGGGCAAACGCTACGTCTGCCACTGCGCTTAAGTGCGGCATTGAGTCAGGGACAGGTTGGTTTACCGCTGGGCTTGCCGGGTATTGCACCGGTGCTGGCGGGTGCAACCGTTGAAAATCTGCGGGAGGCCGCACAATGAGTTGGTTAACGCCGGAATTAATCGAGATTCTGATCACCGTCGGAAAAGCGATCGTGATTCTGCTGGTTGTGGTGACCTGTGGCGCATTCATGAGTATGGGTGAACGTCGACTGCTTGGCCTCTTCCAGGGACGTTATGGACCGAACCGGGTAGGTTGGGGCGGTTCATTACAGCTTGTCGCTGACATGATCAAAATGTTTTTCAAAGAAGACTGGGTGCCGAACTTTACCGATAAGGTGATCTTCACGTTGGCACCGATGATCGCGTTTACATCAATGCTGATTGCCTTTGCGATTGTGCCGATCACGCCAACCTGGGGTGTCGCCGATCTGAACATCGGTATCCTGTTCTTCCTGATGATGGCGGGTTTGGCCGTTTACGCAGTGCTGTTTGCTGGTTGGGCGAGTAACAACAAATACTCGTTGCTGGGAGCGGTACGTGCTTCCGCTCAGACCGTGAGCTACGAAGTCTTCATCGGCCTGTCGCTGATGGGCGTTGTCGCACAAGCGGGCTCGTTCAACATGCGTGACATCGTCGATTCTCAGGAACATTTGTGGAACGTTATTCCGCAGTTCTTCGGCTTTATCACGTTTGCCATCGCAGGCGTGGCGGTATGTCACCGTCACCCGTTTGACCAACCTGAAGCTGAACAGGAACTGGCCGATGGTTACCACATTGAATATTCCGGCATGAAGTTCGGTCTGTTTTTCGTGGGCGAATATATCGGGATTGTTACCGTTTCTGCGCTGATGGTGACCTTATTCTTCGGTGGCTGGCATGGTCCGTTCTTGCCACCGTTTGTCTGGTTTGCGCTGAAAACTGGCTTTTTCATGATGATGTTCATCCTGATTCGTGCTTCGTTACCCCGTCCACGTTATGACCAGGTGATGGCTTTCGGTTGGAAAGTCTGTCTGCCGATAACGCTTTTGAATCTGCTGGCGACCGCCGCCGTCATTTTGTACAACGCTTAAGAAGGGGTGAATAAACCATGACATTGAAAGAGTTAGTGGTTGGTTTCGGCACCCAGATACGCAGTATCTGTATGGTGGGATCGAATGCTTTTAAGAAGCGCGAAACCAGGATGTACCCAGAAGAGCCGGTGAATCCACCACCACGTTATCGTGGTCGTATCGTACTGACGCGCGATCCTGATGGTGAAGAGCGTTGTGTTGCTTGCAACCTGTGTGCGGTGGCTTGTCCGGTCGGCTGTATCTCATTGCAGAAAGCGGAAACCAAAGATGGTCGCTGGTATCCCGAGTTCTTCCGCGTCAACTTCTCGCGCTGCATTTTCTGTGGCTTCTGTGAAGAAGCGTGTCCGACAACAGCTATCCAGCTGACGCCGGATTTCGAGATGGGCGAGTACAAACGTCAGGATCTGGTGTACGAGAAAGAAGATCTGCTGATATCGGGGCCGGGTAAATATCCGGAATACAATTTCTACCGGATGGCTGGTATGGCAATCGATGGGAAAGACAAAGGCGAAGCTGAAAATGAAGCCAAACCTATTGATGTCAAAGGCCTGTTGCCCTAAGGAGCTAGCATGGAATTCGCTTTTTATACCACAGGTTTGATTGCGATATTGGCGACACTGCGCGTCATTACGCATACCAATCCTGTGCATGCATTGTTGTATATGGTCACCTCGCTCATGGCGATTGCGGGCGTCTTTTTCTCGCTGGGGGCTAATTTTGCCGGCGCGCTGAGCATCATCGTGTATGCGGGTGCCATCATGGTGCTGTTCGTGTTCGTGGTCATGATGCTCAACCTCGGCTCTTCTGTCGAAGAACAAGAGCGGAATTGGCTGAAACCCAGCGTCTGGATTGGTCCAAGTATTCTCTCACTGGCGTTACTGGTGATTGTGGTCAACGCCATCCTTAGCCTGAAAGATCAGGGCATCACTGGCACGCCTGTTGAGGCGAAAGTGGTGGGTATCAGCCTGTTTGGGCCTTATGTTCTGGCAGTTGAATTGGCGTCAATGCTGCTGCTGGCGGGATTGGTTGTCGCTTTCCACATTGGTCGTGAAGATAAACGTGGTGACGTTGTCAATAAAGAAAGCGCGAACCAGGACGTTGAGAAAAAAATAACGGGGGAACGCGCATGATTCCGTTACAACACGGGTTGATTTTAGCCGCTATTCTGTTTGTTCTGGGGCTGACTGGTCTGTTGATTCGTCGTAACCTGCTGTTTATGTTGATCAGTCTGGAGATTATGATCAACGCTGCTGCGCTGGCTTTTGTCGTCGCGGGTAGCTACTGGCAGCAGCCAGATGGTCAGGTGATGTACATTCTGGCGATTACACTGGCAGCAGCCGAGGCCAGTATTGGTCTGGCATTGTTGCTACAGATGTATCGTCGTCGTCAGACCCTGAATATTGATACAGTCAGTGAGATGCGCGGATGAACTTACTCTATTTAACAATACTCTTCCCGCTGCTCGGCTTTCTGTTGCTGGCATTTTCCCGTGGTCGCTGGTCAGAAAATACGTCAGCGACTGTCGGTGTTGGCTCGATTGGTCTGGCTGCGCTGGTTACCGCTTGGGTTGTGGTCGATTTTATGGGCCAGCAGCACAGCGGCGGTGTCACCTTCTTTAATCAGCATTTGTGGACATGGATGACCGTTGGTAATTTCGACATTAGCGTAACGCTGATGCTCGACGGTCTTTCTGTGACGATGCTGTCCGTGGTGATCGGTGTCGGTTTCTTTATCCACCTGTTTGCCTCTTGGTATATGCGTGGGGAAGAGGGATATTCTCGCTTCTTCGCTTACACCAACCTGTTTATCGCGAGTATGGTCGTTCTGGTACTGGCTGATAACCTGTTGCTGATGTACCTCGGTTGGGAAGGGGTAGGACTGTGCAGTTATCTGCTGATCGGTTTCTACTACACCAATCCGAAAAACGGCGCGGCAGCGATGAAGGCCTTCATTGTTACGCGTGTGGGTGACGTCTTTCTGGCCTTTGCTCTGTTCATCCTTTACAAAGAATTGGGCACGCTCAACTTCCGCGAACTGATGGTCTTGGCACCGCAGAAATTAGCTGAAGGTTCGCCAGAAATCACCTGGGCTACGTTGATGTTGCTGGGTGGTGCGGTTGGTAAATCAGCACAGCTGCCGCTGCAAACCTGGCTGGCAGATGCGATGGCTGGCCCAACGCCAGTATCTGCATTGATCCATGCCGCGACGATGGTTACCGCAGGTGTTTACCTGATTGCGCGTACCAACGGCCTGTTCCTGATGGCGCCGGATGTTCTGCATCTGGTGGGCATTGTCGGCGCTGTAACGCTGGTGCTGGCGGGTTTTGCCGCTCTGGTGCAAACCGACATCAAACGCGTGCTGGCCTATTCTACGATGAGCCAGATTGGTTACATGTTCCTGGCGCTGGGCGTTCAGGCATGGGATGCCGCGATTTTCCACCTTATGACGCACGCATTCTTTAAAGCGCTGCTGTTCCTCTCTTCTGGTTCGGTGATTTTGGCCTGCCACCATGAGCAGAACATCTTCAAGATGGGCGGCCTGCGTAAAACGATTCCGCTGGTTTATGTCTGCTTCCTGGTCGGGGGGGCGGCGCTATCTGCATTGCCGCTGGTTACCGCAGGTTTCTTCAGTAAAGACGAGATTCTGGCTGGCGCATGGGCAAATGGTCACATCAATCTGATGGTGGCTGGATTGGCTGGTGCCTTCATGACCTCGCTGTATACGTTCCGTATGATTTTCATCGTGTTCCACGGTGAAGAGAAAATTAAGGCGCATGCAGGAAAAGGCATTTCTCACCACTTACCGCTGGTTGTGCTGATGATTCTGTCCACCTTTATTGGTGCGATGATTGTTCCGCCGTTGCACGGTGTATTACCGGCGACGACTGAGCTTGAACACGGCCAGTTGATGACGCTGGAAATTACTTCTGGCGTGGTAGCGATTGCCGGTATTCTGCTTGCCGCTGTGCTGTGGCTGGGTAAACGTCAGGCCGTGAATAGCATCGCGAAGAGTGCCCCAGGTCGTTTCTTCTCGACCTGGTGGTTCCACGCGTGGGGCTTCGACTGGTTGTACGACCATGTCTTTGTTAAACCGTATCTGGCTATCGCGAAGCTGTTGCAGCGTGATCCGTTAAATGCATTGATGACCCTTCCGGCTACCGTTACCCGCTGGGGTAATCGTGGACTGGCGCTCAGTGCGAATGGTCAGTTGCGCTGGTACGTTGCTTCTATGGGCTTTGGTGCCGTACTGGTGCTGGGCTTGTTACTGCTGGTGTAAGGCAGTATCCGGTAACGTATAAAAGGTAGGGCATTCCGCAGACAGGGATGCCCGCCACGGCAAGTTTTCAGATTTCTTTAATTTAGGGACACAAAACGCCATGCTACTACCTTGGCTAATTCTTCTCCCCTTTATCGGCGGTCTGCTGTGCTGGCAGTTAGAGCGTTTTGGTACGAAAGTACCGCGCTGGATAGCGTTGATTGCAATGGGGCTGACACTCGCACTGTCTCTGCAACTGTGGTTGCAAGGCGGTTACTCACTGACGGCGCCGACAGGCGTACCACAATGGCAATCCGAGTTTTATGTGCCGTGGATCCCGCGCTTCGGTATCGGTATTCATCTTGCGCTGGACGGCCTGTCGCTGCTGATGGTGGTGCTGACTGGCTTGCTGGGTGTGTTGGCAATCCTCTGTTCCTGGAATGAAATTCAGCGCTATCAGGGTTTCTTCCACCTGAACCTGCTGTGGATTCTGGGCGGCGTTATTGGCGTATTCCTTGCCATCGACATGTTCCTGTTCTTCTTCTTCTGGGAAATGATGCTGGTGCCGATGTACTTCCTGATTGCGCTGTGGGGGCATAAAGGCTCTGACGGTAAAACCAGAATTACGGCGGCGACCAAGTTCTTCATTTATACCCAGTCGAGCGGCTTGATCATGTTGATCGCGATTCTGGCGCTGGTCTTTGTGCATCACAATGCCACTGGCGTTTGGACGTTCAACTATGAAGACCTGCTGAAGACGCCGATGTCGTATGGCGTTGAATATCTGCTGATGCTGGGCTTCTTCATCGCGTTTGCTGTAAAAATGCCGGTCGTGCCGTTGCACGGTTGGTTGCCGGATGCACACAGTCAGGCTCCGACAGCGGGTTCTGTTGACCTGGCGGGTATCTTGCTGAAAACGGCGGCCTATGGTCTGCTGCGTTTCAGCCTGCCGCTGTTCCCGAATGCCTCTCATGCCTTTGCACCGATCGCTATGTGGTTGGGTGTGATTGGTATCTTCTACGGCGCATGGCTGGCGTTCAAACAGACGGATATCAAACGCCTGATTGCTTACACCTCGGTGTCGCACATGGGCTTCGTGATGATTGCTATCTATTCTGGCAGTCAACTGGCTTATCAGGGTGCAGTGATTCAGATGATTGCGCACGGCTTGTCTGCTGCCGGTCTGTTTATTCTGTGTGGCCAACTGTACGAACGTCTGCATACCCGTGACATGCGTGAAATGGGCGGTCTGTGGTCTCGTCTGAAATTCCTGCCTGCACTGTCTCTGTTCTTTGCTGTGGCGACCTTGGGTATGCCGGGTACGGGTAACTTTGTCGGCGAATTCATGATTCTGTTCGGCAGCTATCAGGTTGTGCCAGTCATTACGGTGATCTCAACCTTCGGTCTGGTATTTGCGTCGGTCTACTCACTGATCATGATCCAGCGTGCTTATTACGGTACGCCTAAATCTGATGAACCACTGAAGAGTATGTCGCTCCGCGAATTGTCTATCGTGATGCTGTTGGTGGTATTACTGGTGTTGTTAGGGGTTTACCCGCAACCGATTCTGGATACCTCCAGTGCCGCGATGTCAAATATCCAGCAGTGGTTTATGTCGTCTGCTCCAGATTCAATTATTTCAACAACAAGGCCGTAATTCGCCATGACAATAACTCTTCAACAACTAATTGCGCTATCGCCGCTGTTGATCGTCGGATTGACGGTAGTGGTTGTGATGCTGTGCATTGCGTGGCGACGCAACCATTTTGTCAACGCAACCATGACGGTTATCGGCCTGAATATTGCGTTGCTGTCACTGTACTTTGTCGGCAAGGTTGGCCCAACGGACGTGACGCCGCTGCTGCGTGTTGATGGCTTCTCGATGTTCTATACCGGGCTGGTTCTGCTTGCCAGCCTGGCAACCAGCACGTTTGCTTATCCGTGGCTGCAAGGCTACCCAGACAACCGTGATGAGTTCTATCTGTTGGTTCTCATTGCTGCGTTAGGTGGGATCCTGCTGTCGAGCGCTAACCATCTGGCTTCGCTGTTCATCGGGATTGAACTGCTTTCTCTGCCGCTGTTTGGTCTGGTCGGCTATGCTTTCCGCCTGAAGCGTTCGCTGGAAGCCAGTATTAAATACATGCTGCTGTCGGCGGCGGCGTCTTCCTTCCTGCTGTTTGGGATGGCGCTGATTTATGCTGAATCCGGCGATATGAGCTTTGCCAGCCTCGGTAAGAGCTTGAGCGATCATCAAATCCATGAGCCGCTGCTGTTGGCAGGTTTGGGGATGATGATTGTTGGTCTGGGCTTCAAACTGTCTCTGGTTCCGTTCCAGTTGTGGACGCCTGATGTGTATCAGGGTGCACCTGCGCCAGTGTCTACGTTTCTGGCAACGGCCGGTAAGATTGCGGTTTTCGGTGCGGTAATGCGTTTGTTCCTGTACGCGCCAGTGGCTGACAGTGAATCCGTCAGAATCGTGCTGGGCGTTATCGCATTCGCGTCGATCCTGTTCGGTAACGTGATGGCGGTATCGCAGACTAATATCAAACGTCTTCTCGGTTACTCCTCTATCGCGCATCTGGGTTACTTGTTGGTTGCCCTGATTGCGGTTCAGAGTCATCAACTAGCGTTGGAAACTGTCGGCGTTTATCTGGTCGGTTACCTGTTCAGCAGTCTGGGCGCGTTCGGTGTGGTTAGCCTGATGTCTAGCCCTTATCGTGGTCCAGATGCTGATTCGCTGTTCTCTTACCGTGGTTTGTTCTGGCATAAGCCGATTCTGTCTGCGGTGATGACGGTAATGATGCTGTCGCTGGCGGGTATCCCTATGACGCTGGGCTTCTTCGGTAAGTTCTACGTGTTGGCTGTCGGTGTGAATGCTGAACTGTGGTGGTTGACCGGTGCGGTTGTTCTGGGTAGCGCCATTGGCCTGTACTACTATCTGCGTGTGATGGTCAGTTTGTTCCTGAATGCACCGCAGGTGTTGCAGCGTGATACGCCAAACAACTGGGCATTAACCGCGGGTGGTGTGGTCGTATTGATCTCTTCCATCGCTGTGCTGTTCTTTGGTCTGTACCCGCAGCCGCTTATCTCTCTGGTGCAATTGGCGCAGCCAATGATGTAACCGCTGACGAGAGTCGGGTTGAGTAATGAAGCGCCGTTGATGAGAATCAACGGCGTTTTTTATACCAGTAAAATCTGTTTTAGGAATGATCTGGTCTATTGAAACCGTAGAAGTCGCGCAAAATTGTCTATAGTTAAGAAGGTAACGATTTATAACTCATGACTTTTCATAACAGAAGGAAGCACTTTATGGCGGCGACAAAAAAACAGCCTGAAGAAATTCGTGTCGATGATGATTTAAAACTTCTGTCTGAAACGCTGGATGAGGTACTGCGCTATACGGGGGATCAGGCCGACCAAGCTTATGTTGATTTGAAGAAGGGGGCGGAAAAAGCGCTGCTGGAAGTTAAAGCCCGCCTTGGCGTGACTGACAGCTATTATGCGCGTGCCAAGCAGGTGGCGGATAAAGCTGATGTTTATGTGCATGACAAACCGTGGCACGGCATCGGTATAGGCGCCACGGTCGGTCTGGTGCTGGGATTATTGCTGGCTAAGCGCTAGTTTCTGCGACACATTGCTCTGTCACCATCGCTTGGTAACGGCGAGCAAGGTCGGAGCGAACTCCTAAAGAATTCATCTAACATGTTTGACGATGTAGCGGGTAACCCCGCTACATCTCCTTATACTCCCTATTCTTGGATCTTATCCTCTTTCTCCTGCATTCCCTGTATCCAATACATGGCTTCAAATGGTCGCAACTCCAGTATTGCCGGTTGCGGCTGTGCATCAGAATAATTGCTAAATAACAGTCGCCAACGGCGGTCGTGGGTCTCCATCGGAGGCTGCCAGCGCAGGGGCTGTTTGCTGAGGTTTGCCAGAACCAGAAGCCGTTGCCCCTCCCAAGTGCGCTGATAGCACCAGACGTTAGGGTGATCTGGCAGCAAATCCTGATAGTCACCGTGCGTTAGCAGCGGAAGCGCTTTACGCATAGCGATAAGCTGCTGGTAGGTGTAAAAGACGGACTCTTTATCTGCCAGCGACTGCTCTGCGTTGATGTGAGGAAAGTTCTGGCATGGGGTTATCCACGGTGTGCCAGTCGTAAATCCAGCATGATCGCTGTCATCCCATTGCATCGGCGTACGGCCGTTATCGCGCGATTTGCTGGCGAGGATCGCTAAGATTTGCTCATCTGCCTGACCTCGATCGCGTTGTTCGGCAAATTGATTCAGGCTTTCAATATCGCGATATTGTTCAATTTGCGTATAGCCAGGATTGGTCATACCCAGTTCTTCGCCCTGATAGATATAGGGCGTGCCCTGCATACCGTGAAGCACCATCGCCAGCATCTTGGCGGATTGCACGCGGAATTCGCCTTCATCGCCAAAACGCGACACGATGCGTGGCTGATCGTGATTACACCAGAACAGCGCATTCCAGGCGTGGTTATGCATACCCTGCTGCCAGTGGTTAAAAATCTGCTTGAGTTGGATAAAATCAGGTTCCGCCAGCGTCCATTTTTCCCCATTGGGATAATCGACTTTCAGATGATGAAAATTGAACGTCATGGAGAGTTCGCTGCCGTCCAGTGCGGCGTAGCGGCGGCAATGTTCCAGTGAGGTCGATGACATCTCACCGACGGTCATCAAGCTGCGCGGTTGAAAAACATCCTGACTGAACTCTTGTAAGTAATCGTGAATAAGTGGTCCATCGGTATAAAAACGGCGTCCATCGCCTTGTGTGTCTGATGGAAAATCCTGCTGCTTGGAGACCAGATTGATCACATCTAGCCGCATGCCGTCTACGCCTTTATCCGCCCAAAATTCACAGACCTGCTTTAATTCATTCCGTACGCGCGGGTGCTCCCAGTTCAGATCGGCTTGTTCGGTGGCGAACAGATGCAGATAGTATTGTTTGCTTTCTGCGTGCCACCGCCAGGCCGGGCCGCCAAATTTTGAACGCCAGTTATTGGGCGGTGCACCGTCATTACCATCACGCCAGATATAAAAATGACGATAGGGGCTGCGGCGATCCTGAGCGTTCTGGAACCAGTGGTGCTGCGTAGAGGTATGGTTGAACACCATATCCATGACGATACGAATACGACGTCGATGTGCTTCGGCGATCAACGTTTCCATATCGGCCATCGTGCCGTAGGTTGGATCGATAGCGCAGTAGTCGGCCACGTCATAGCCGTTGTCAACCTGAGGAGAAAGGTAAACCGGAGTCAGCCAAATAGCATCGACGCCCAGCTGTTGCAGGTAATCGAGTCGGGCGGTGACACCGGCGATGTCGCCAATGCCATTTCCGGTACTGTCCTGAAAGCTCTTCGGATAGATTTGATAAATCACGCCGTTTTGCCACCAGGGGAGTGATGTACTCATGAAAAATCCTCCTGCAGCGATATCGCCGCGGCTCAACTGACGCGGCTGAATAGATGTTAGGGCGGTTATGCGGGATCTAGCGTGCCATTGCGACTTTTGCGCTTATAGACCAGCACGGTCAGCAGAATCGGAATGACGGCGGCAACCAGCATCGCGAGCGCAAAGATCCCCCAAAACTGTGGCTTGATGGAGAGGATGCCCGGTAATCCCCCTACGCCAATGCCGTTTGCCGTTACGCCATACAGGCCGCAAATGAGCGCAGCGGCGGCGGAGCCGATCATGGCGCACAGCATCGGAAAGCGGTATTTCAGGTTAATACCGTACATGGCCGGCTCGGTTACGCCAAGAAAAGCGGAAATCGCAGCAGGAACAGAGATTTCGCGTTCGTTGGCTTTCCGGCTGACGATAATCACCCCGACGACGGCAGCCGCCTGCGCAATGTTGGACAGTGCGATGAGTGGCCAGACTGGCGTGCCGCCCATACTCTGAATCATCTGCATATCAATCGCTAATGTCGTTTGGTGCACGCCCGTGATGACCAGCGGCGCATACAAGAACCCAAACAGCGCGGCACCAACCGGGGCGAAGCTACCTGTCATCACCGCCTTAACGGCCCAGGCGACGCCATCGCCAATCATACGACCAAACGGACCAATCAACGTGTGTGCCAGGAAAACGGCCAGAATGAGCGATGTTACGGGCACGACCACCAGATAGAGGTAATCCGGCACGATTTTTTTCAGCCGTATTTCGATTAACGCTAGCGCCATCCCAGCTAATACGGAAGGGATGACCTGCGCTTGATAGCCTATCTTCTCTATGGTGAACCAGCCAAAATTCCACACTTCGGGCGTTTGTTGACCGATGAGATAGGCGTTCATTAACTGTGGTGACACTAGCGTGATGCCCAGAACGATGCCGAGAATCGGTGTGCCGCCCATTTTGCGTACGGTTGACCAGCAGACGGCTACGGGGAGGTAGAAGAAGATGGCTTCGCCCAGTAACCAGAGGAAATCATAGACGGTTTGCCAGGTAGGGTAGAGCTGTACCAGCGTTTGTCCGTCGCGCATCGGGATGTCGCCGATAACGTTACGCGCCCCAAGGATCAAGCCCCCGCTGATGAGCGCGGGAAGTAGCGGGAAAAAGATCTCGGCAAAGTGTGAAATACTGCGCTCAAACCAGCTCATATTCTGGCGGGCGGCGACTTTGGCTTCTTCCTTATTAATTTCTCCTTTTCCCGTGGTAGCGAGCAGCGCTTTGTAATACTCATCTACGTTAGTGCCGATCACGACCTGAAATTGTCCGGCATTCGTGAAGCAGCCTTTCACCATGCGCATTTCTTCGATATTTTTGGGATGTGCCTTGGAAGCATCGTGTAAGACGAAGCGAAGGCGAGTGATGCAGTGCGTGACAGCCGCGATGTTCTCACGTCCGCCGACCAGCTCGATCAGACGGTCAATATCCTGTTGCTTAACTTTACTCATAGTCATGTCCTTATATCTTTTAGCGCAGACGTCGGGGACGCGAAGCAAGTACCGCTACAGAAAAGCATAGCCTGTTAATGATGATTTTGCCGTGAGAGGAAAATGTATTGGGCTGTTTTTAAAAGAGAATGCTCAGGCATGCGGCGTGCTGCACAAATCTGTGATGTGCGAGTAGACAAAAAAGGAAGGGGAATGAAGGTAATGTGGGAATAGGATAAAAACAAAAGCCGCCTGTAGTAGGCGGCTTTAGAGATTGTTTATATCACAATCAGAACGGGCTGATGATTGAACCAATACGTTCACAGTAGCTGACATAAACGTCTCCCATTCTTTTAAAGAATTTGCTGATTTTACGAAGCATAGTCATTATCAGACTCCTCTAACGGGTTAATTAAGTGTGATGTTCATCACGTTTTTAATGTTAGCGGAGATGAAATTGGATTTCAACATTTTTGTGATGTTAGTCACAAAAATATAACGAGTGAGTAAATGAAATGCACGGAGGTGTGAAGAGAACCTGATGCGCGCCCGATAGCACCGCGAATCAGGTGAGAGGATACACTACGAGCCCGTGTCAGCCGGAATAGTGATAAATATGGTGATCGAACCACTGCTCGCCAATCTGCTCCGCATCTTCCTCTGTGTGATGAAAAAGGAAGCCGAGTCGTTGGGCGACGGCGTTGCTACGCGTGTTGGCGGTTGAGACTTTGATGAAGCAGCGCTCAACGAGGTTTGCATCGGTATAGGCTGCTATCAGCGTACTGACGGCCTGAGAAATAATGCCTTTACCTTCAAATTCTTCGGCGAGCCAGTAGCCGATGACGCCTTCTTTATTTTGGATCGTGTTGAAGGAAACGATGCCTGCCAGCGCATCGTCCCAGCGGATGACGTATACCGCGGACGTTTTGTCGAAGAACGTCTTTCTGTTGCCGCGAATGGTTTCTCGCGTGTCATCGACGCTTTTGACGGAATCCGGCCAAGGCAACGTTCGCCGTAGACGTGGTTTTTCCTGCTGAATCAAGGTAAAGAGCGCCTCAGCGTCGCTCTCTTCCTGTATCGTTAGGCGCAGATGGGGCTGATGGCGTAGCTCATACAGCTTGTCTCCAAATAACGTATCTGTAGATAACGGTTCCATAAAGCCCCTCCTTTTAACGCTGCAACGTTCCATCAACGATCGTGACGCTGTGCCCGCCGATCCAAGGTTCATCGTTCAGATAAGTCACGGTAATTCGGCCGTCACGTTGCAGCATCGTGCCTTGTCGCACAAGATAACTGAGCGGTGCGTCGATATTATTCATTGAGTGATGCTGACGAAGCAACGCTGCCAGACAGGCATTGGCGCTGCCCGTAACGGGATCTTCTTTAAGATGGCCGCGTTCAATGTAGAACGTGCGAACTTCATAATCAGCAGGCGTCGCCCCATCGTGTGGGCCATAGATGGCGATGCCGTTGGTCTGGCTGAGGTTTTCCACTGCGGCGAGCGCTTCTGCATCCGGTATGATGTTCAGACAGGTGTCAGCACTGTCTACACGAATCACCAGCCAGCGAATGCCCATGTGTACGGCAGCAGGTGGATAGCGGTTATCGATGCAGGTAGCACCAAGGTTGGTAATGCCCAGCGCTTTTTCCATTAGCGGCATGTGCTCATCGCCAAACGGAACGATGGTGGCCTGTGGTGCGTGAAAAGCGAGGCTCTCATCATCACCGATGTTGATTGGAACCAAACCAATGCCACATTGTTGTATCAACTGCCCCGGAGATTTAGGACGCAATCCTTCTTCCAGCAGGGCGTGAGCGGTGCCTAGCGTGGGGTGACCAGCAAACGGGATTTCTGATTCTGGCGTAAAAATGCGCACATGATAATCCGCTAAAGGATCGGTGGCTGGCAGAACAAACGTGGTTTCTGACAGGTTTGTCCAGCGGGCGATATCTTGCATTTGCTCATCGGTTAACCCATTCGCTTCCATAATGACGGCAAGCGGATTGCCCTTGAAAGGCTGCTGGGTGAAAACATCGACCTGTTTGAAACGACGTACTATAGGCATCGCATTTCTCTCCTGTATGCGCTATCGATTAAATATTACTCAAAACTAACCGCGATCCTATCGCGCGCTTGTGGCATAATGCGCGCCAAATCACATTCCGACTCGAGTATAAGTGCTGTGTTAAGTACCAACAATATCACCATGCAGTTCGGCAGCAAGCCGTTGTTTGAAAACATCTCCGTTAAATTTGGCGGCGGCAACCGTTACGGTTTGATCGGCGCGAATGGCTGCGGTAAATCTACCTTTATGAAGATTCTCGGCGGTGACCTGGTGCCGAGTGGCGGTAACGTCTTCCTCGATCCCAATGAACGTCTGGGTAAACTGCGTCAGGATCAGTTCGCGTTTGAAAAATACAGTGTGCTGGATACCGTTATCATGGGCCACGGCGAGCTGTGGGCGGTAAAAGAAGAACGCGACCGTATCTACTCATTGGCTGAAATGAGCGAAGCCGACGGCTATAAAGTGGCCGATCTGGAAGTGGAATACGGTGAGATGGATGGCTACAGCGCAGAATCACGCGCGGGCGAACTGTTGCTGGGCGTGGGGATTCCTGTTGATCAGCACTATGGCTTGATGAGCGAAATTGCTCCCGGTTGGAAACTGCGTGTTTTGTTGGCACAGGCACTGTTTTCCGATCCCGAAATCCTGCTGCTCGACGAACCGACCAACAACCTGGATATCGATACTATCCGCTGGTTGGAGCAGGTGCTGAATGAGCGTAACAGCACCATGATCATTATCTCGCATGACCGTCACTTCCTGAATATGGTCTGTACACACATGGCGGATCTGGACTACGGCGAGCTGCGTGTTTATCCGGGTAACTATGATGAATACATGACGGCGGCGACGCAGGCTCGCGAGCGTTTACTGTCTGATAACGCCAAGAAGAAAGCACAGATTTCCGAACTGCAATCGTTCGTTAGCCGCTTTAGCGCCAATGCCTCTAAATCCAAACAGGCGACATCGCGCGCGCGCCAGATCGATAAAATTCAGTTGGATGAAGTGAAAGCCTCCAGCCGGCAAAACCCGTTTATCCGTTTTGATCAGGATAAGAAACTGTTCCGTAATGCGCTGGAAGTTGAAGCGTTGACCAAAGGTTTTGATAACGGCCCGCTGTTCAGCAAGCTGGGTCTCATGATCGAAGTGGGTGAAAAAGTCGCCATTTTGGGTGCCAACGGTGTGGGTAAATCGACATTGCTGAAAACGCTGGTCGGTGATTTCAAACCAGATAGCGGCACCGTTAAGTGGTCGGAAAATACTCAAATTGGTTACTACGCACAGGATCACGAATACGAATTCGATGAGACGCTGACGGTGTTTGACTGGATGAGTCAGTGGAAACAAGAAAAAGACGATGAACAAGCCGTACGCAGCGTGCTCGGTCGTTTGCTGTTCAGTCAGGACGATATCAAGAAGAAAGTGAAGGTCTTATCCGGTGGTGAAAAGGGTCGCATGCTGTTCGGTAAGCTGATGATGCAGCGTCCGAATATTCTGGTAATGGATGAACCGACCAACCACCTCGATATGGAATCGATTGAATCGCTGAACATGGCGCTGGAAATGTATGAAGGGACGCTGCTGTTCGTTTCCCATGACCGTGAATTTGTTAGCTCGCTGGCAACCCGTATTCTGGAAATGACGCCAAATAAAGTGAACGATTTCACCGGTAACTATGAAGATTACCTGCGCAGTCAGGGTATTCAGTAAGCCATAAACCGTTCCCGTCCTAGCCACTGTTTAGGACGGGGAACGGGTATTCTCAATTCCTCTCTCTTTTTTATCTCTTCTTGCCGATGTCGTCATTGAGCGGAAATATTCACTTATCCTGTCTGTTTTTTTACCCAAATTAACGAACTTTAATAAACGCGGTGTTTTTTTCGAAATTGTTAAAAAAGAAAAGAAATAGTCATCGTAACTGCATGAAATAAAAAACTAATGACTTTCTCTTGTCATGCTTTCAGTTTGCACAAAAGAAAGCAATTTGTTAATTCCTGTCGTTATTCTTCGGCATTCAAATTCAGCCCACTCATTTACGCTTCCGTCAGGTTGCCAAATAAAAATAATTATCATTTAATTTATTTTATTGATTATTTGGGGGCCGTTAATGAACATCGATTTGACGCCGTATTATGCCGAGCCCGGTGAGCAGCCTTTTAGCGCCCGACGTATGGCAATGCCTTGGCGCAACCATGTGCCACTTTCACCAGAACAAATTCCAGCCGGTTGGCAGACGCTGAAGCAGCAGAGTGTACCTGCGCGTAAGCGTCTGCTCTATCTGCACATTCCTTTTTGCGCCACGCACTGCACGTTCTGCGGTTTTTACCAAAACAAACTGCGTGATGACAGCACGGCGACCTACACCCGCTATCTGTTGCAAGAATTAGCGATGGAAGCGGACAGCCCGCTACATCAGTCAGCACCCATTCACGCGGTCTACTTTGGCGGCGGTACGCCAACGGCGCTGGCGGCTGATGAACTGTCGCAAATCATTCGTGCGATTCGCACTTCGCTGCCCTTAGCACCGGACTGTGAAATCACGGTAGAAGGACGGGCGATGGATTTTGATGATGAGCGAATCGATGCCTGTCTGGATGCAGGCGCGAACCGTTTCTCCATTGGGATTCAGACGTTTGATACCCGTATTCGCCAGCGTATGGCGCGTACCTCGGATAAACAGCAGTCAATCCGCTTTCTTGAACGCCTGTGTGAGCGGGACAGAGCCGCAGTGGTATGCGATCTGATGTTCGGCTTGCCGGAACAAACGCCGGAAATCTGGCGCGAAGATCTGGCGATCGTCAGCGATTTACCGTTAGACGGCGTCGATCTGTACGCACTTAATCTGTTACCGACAACGCCGCTGGCGAAAGCGGCCGAAAACCAGCGTGTTGCGCTGCCTGATGTGGTCGCTCGGCGTGACTTTTACCGGACTGGCGCGGCATTTCTGGCCGATGCTGGCTGGCACCAGCTTAGCAATAGCCACTGGGCACGCACTACGCGTGAACGCAATCTGTACAACTTACTGATTAAGCAAGGCGCGGACTGCCTGGCAATGGGAAGTGGCGCAGGCGGCAATATAAACGGACAGGCTTACATGATGGAACGCAGTCTGGAGCGCTATTACCAGCAGATCGATCAGGGGCAAAAACCGATCATGATGATGACGCCAGCCAGTTCCACCGGGCGCTGGCAGCATCAGCTTCAGGCGGGTATTGAGGTTGGGCGCATCAAACTGCCTCAACTGACCCAACATGCCCGTGAACTTCAGCCATTGCTGAGTCAGTGGCATGAGGCCGGTTTGACCTGTGACGATTCCACCTGCCTGCGCTTGACCAACGATGGCCGCTTTTGGGCGAATAACCTGATGCAGGCATTACAACAAATTATCCCTCAGCTTAATGCCGAAGAGCATGCCTACTAACCGGAGACGCAATCATGACCATGACACTGAATGAATTACTGGCAACCAACCCTGATGGCACATTGGAAGATATTGCCGGAAAGTACAATACGTCGCTGTTTGCCGTCGTTGAGGCGTTGCCTGCGGCTCAGCGTACGCTGGCGACGGGCGATCGTTTCGATCAGGTGTGGGACACGATTGCGACCTGGGGTGAAGTGACGCTCATTAGCCACACGGCGGATGCGATTCTGGAATTCAAGAGCGAGTTACCAACCGGTACGCACCGCCACGGTTACTTTAATTTGCGTGGCAAAAATGGCCTGAGTGGACACATTCGTGCGACGAGCTGTCAGCACATTGCGTTTATCGAGCGTAAGTTCATGGGGATGGACACGGCGTCCGTGGTGTTCTTTAATGCCAGTGGTGCGGCGATGTTTAAAATCTTCCTTGGACGAGACAGCCACCGCCAGCTGCTGAGCGCTCAGGTTGATGCGTTCCACGCGCTGGCGAGTGAATTACAACCGGAGCAGGTATGACGTGGTTACTTTTCGGCGCAGGCAATGGGGTGGGTGCTTGCTTATTACAGCGCGCCATTGAGTGCGAGCAGGCAGTAGTACTGGTATTACGCAATCCTGAACAGGCTAAACACTGGCGTGAGCAGGGGATGACCGTTGTGGAAGGTGATGCCTGCGACCCAGAAACGGTGGCAGAAGCCTGCCGTGTTGCTGGGCCGTCCGCTATTGTGGTATCGACGATGGGTGGTGGTACGGTAAATTATCAGGGACACCGCACGGTGATTGACGGCGCAGAGCAGGCAGGCATCAAGCGTATGCTGCTGGTGACCTCACTGGGCTGCGGTGATAGCTGGCCGCTACTGTCGCCACGCGCCAGAGCCGCGTTTGGCTTTGCGGTACGTGAGAAATCGCTGGCAGAAAGCTGGCTGCAAAGCAGCACGTTGGATCATTGTATCGTCCGTCCCGGCGGTCTGCTGGACGTAGTGGCGACGCACAATGCGAAACTGACGCAAGGTACAGCTACGTTGGGATTGGTATCACGCTCGGATGTGGCGCTGGCGGTTGATCAATTGCTGCAACAGCCCGTGTTTGATAATCACATCTACAATCTGATCGATCCCGATCTCACCATGCCCGCTATTCCGTAATCCCCGCTATTCTGTTATCAGTGTTGCTGGGATCGTTATCCCGGCAACCGGCGAACTGTTATAGCTAATCTGTCGAGAACTGTATCTGTTATCTCTCAGGTGGCTATGTTCTAATCGACGCCAGCAGTGTTGTATTCATTAAGCATGATGGTGATGACGATGGACGAAGTAAAACGCCTTCTGACCGAAGAGATCGAACGTATCAATCGGGAAGAAAAACGCGACAATAAAATACGTTTTAGCCGCAAATTCATGCAGTCACACCCTTATCTGTTTGCCGCGATGCTGGCGAGCTATGTGCCGGTTGCGATTATCCTCTTTTATGCCTCTTATTTTGGTTTGCCGTACCTGATCGGCTTTACCGTCTTCCTGCTGGTGATGACGCTGGCACTCTCGATGGATATCAACCCGACCTATCGCTTTGAAGACATTGATACGCTGGATTTACGTGTTTGTTATAACGGTGAGTGGTTTACGATCCGCCACGTATCGCAGGACACGTTGGATAAGCTGCTACGCAACGAGCAGGTACCGTCCGCAGTGAAAGCGGGGATAGAGAAAATTCAACGTACCAAAGGTGATGTTGATTTCTATGACGTTTTTTCGTTGGCCTATCGGCAACAGCCTTCTGCATAGCCAGCGATCTCCCCTCCGACTATCTACTTTCCTAATGACCAGATAATCCCGTCGTTTTCACCATGCTGAAGTTTGTATGTGTCTGGATTGCTCAGGGATTTGTTTTCATAAAGACTGGTTTTCATAAAAACAGAGTGCTACGTTCATTGTAAGCGACGGATGTCGCATTTCTTTTGATTTTTCAGACCGATAGTTTTCCTGGTTGATGGTTTCTCAAATACAGGCAGAACAGGACGATGAGCGAAAAGGTATTGCTGGTGATTCAGTTGGGCCAACCGCCGGAAGGCATCGCGTCTCAGGTTGGGCAACAGGGGAAGTGGTTTAGCGATGCGGTACAGGGTAAAACGCAGCCAGTGCAGGTGGTTCGTCCCGATCTCGGGGAGCTGCTGCCGCCGTTTGACGCGCTGGCTGCCGTAATTATCTCCGGTTCGTGGTCGATGGTCACGGATCGGCTGGACTGGAGCGAATACACCGCTGGCTGGCTGCGCGAGGCGTATTACGCAGATGTCCCGCTGCTAGGCGTGTGTTATGGGCACCAACTGCTGGCCGATGCGCTGGGCGGTAAAGTTGGCGATAACCCAAACGGCAAGGAAGTCGGTGTTCAGGTTGTGACAACCCATGGCGTTGCGGCACAAGATCCTTTACTGCGTGACTATCCGCCGCAGTTCGGCGCTTATCTGACCCACCAGCAATCCGTGCTGGAAGCGCCAGCAGGTGCGCAGGTACTGGCGAGTTCAGAGATGGACGGCTGTCAGATTATCCGCTACAGCGAGAAAGTGTTGACCGTGCAGTTCCACCCAGAATTCAACGCTGACGTTATGTTGACGTGCCTGCGTCATAATGAAACGGCGCTGCGACAGGGCGGTTGGGATGTCGATCGGATGATGGATATTCAACAAGAGCCTATCTGGGCACGTAAAATTCTGCTGGATTTCGTACAGCGTTACGCGGCGAAATAGCGCGCGTTCAACGTGTTGTTCTCGTTAAAACGTCCTGCTCGATCGTCACCCATCGGTGATGATCGAATCCAAAATAATGGCATTCTCATCCAGCGAAACCGTAGCGCTATGGCAAAGTTTGAACAGCTTGCTCACCAGATCCGTGAGCAGCTTCAGGAAGGTATCTGGCAGCCGGGCGACAAACTGCCCTCGCTGCGGGAAAAATCACTGCATTCTGGCATGAGCCTGATGACGGTACTGCATGCGTATCAATTGCTGGAAAGTCAGGGGTTGATTGTGTCGCGTCCGCAATCGGGTTACTACGCGGCACCACAGCTGTCCACCACGCCAGCAGACAACCTGTATTCGCCCGTTGGGCTGGATCGCGTCCAGCTTACCGAAGACGTGGATGTTAACGCGTTTATTTTTGACGTACTTCAGGCCAGCAAAGATCCGGCGGTGATGCCCTTCGGATCGGCATTCCCCGATCCGCAGCTCTTTCCACAACGTCAACTGACGCGCTCGTTGGCCTCGGTGGCGCGTCATATGCAGCCGCAAAGCGCGCTGGATAATTTGCCGCCGGGTAATGAAAGCCTGAGGAAGAATATCGCCCAGCGCTATGCGTTGCAGGGTATTGCCGTTTCGCCCGATGAGATTGTGATTACGGCGGGGGCGATGGAATCCCTCAATCTCAGCCTTCAGGTGCTGACGGAACCGGGTGATTACGTGGTGATCGAATCTCCCGCTTTTTACGGTGCGCTACAGGCGATTGAACGTCTTAAGCTCAAAGCCATTGCGATTGCTACCGATCCGCAGCAGGGCATCGATCTTGATGCGCTACAGCAGGCATTGAATGACTATCCGATCAAAGCCTGCTGGCTGATGACTAATTTCCATAATCCGCTCGGCTGCACGCTGTCCTGGGAGAAGAAACAGCGGCTGGTGGCGATGCTGGAAAACCACGGAGTTGGGCTGGTAGAAGATGACGTCTACAGCGAGCTTTATACCGGCCTGCAACGTCCGTTGCCCGCCAAGGCGTTGGATAAAAAAGGCACGATTCTGCACTGCTCCTCGTTTTCTAAAAACCTGGTAGCAGGGTTCCGCATCGGCTGGGTGGCGGCGGGGAGTTATGCAGGAAGTATTCAGCGTTTACAACTGATGAGTACATTATCAACCAGCGCGCCGATGCAGTTGGCGATTGCGGATTATCTGGCGACCAGCAGCTATGACAGCCACCTGCGCCGCCTGCGCCGGGCGCTGGAGCAACGAAAACATGCGGCGCTACAGTCGCTACGTCGACACTTTCCGGGTGAAGTCCGCATTAATCATTCGCAAGGTGGCTATTTTCTCTGGCTGGAATTGCCTGAGGGCGTCAGCAGCACGGAGCTCTACCGTCGCGCGCTGGAACGAGGCATTAGTATTGCGCCGGGAAAAATGTTTACGACTGGCGATAAATACGATCGCTACTTCCGCTTCAACGCGTCCTACGACTGGGACGCTCGCTGCGAGCAAAGTGTGATCGCATTAGCCTCACTGATTAGGGCGCAGCTATCCTCTCGTCTTACCTGAGCACCTCTTTGTGGGTGTGTAGAAGCTTGCTGCTTTTCTGCTACTGTTCCCGTTATGGCGGAAAGGGGGAAGGCTGCGGCGATGGTTAAAAACAGGCATAACCTTGCCAGAAATCAGGAAGTCGATCGGCGCGACAGGTATAATCCCTATTAAAGGTGAGCGATACCCGCTATCTTTCGGATCGCGCTGACAGCCTTCCCGCGTTCCGAAATCTATCGGATAGACAACGTAAATAACAGGAAAAATCCCCCTGATGAGTATTCGCATTGTTCCTCAGGAACAGTTAGAACAGAATGAACAATCAACGCGGGAAGGGCATATCCCTCCGCTGCTTTTTGCCAATCTGAAAAGCCTGTACAGCAGTCGCGCGGAGCGCCTGCGTCAGTTAGCTGAAGATCACCCGCTGGGAGATTATCTCACCTTCGCCGCAGGCGTGGTGGAAGCCCAGCAGAAGGTGTTGCACGATCATCCGCTGCAGCTTGATCTGAGTGATGTGCTGAAACAGTCTGGCGAACGCCCGCCGCTCGATATCACGGTGTTCCCGCGTGATGCGCACTGGCACACGCTGCTGCGTGCGTTGATCGAAGAATTGAAACCGGATGCCAGCGGACAGGTATTATCCACGCTGGAGAATCTGGAAAAAGCCTCAGTACAGGAGCTGGAAGAACAGGCGACGGCGCTGCTGCAACACGAGTTTCGTGCCGAAAGCAACGATAAAGCCCCGTTCATCTGGGCGGCACTGTCGCTGTATTGGGCGCAGATGGCTAGCCTGTTGCCCGGCAAAGCGCGCGCTGTACCTGGTGAACACCGCCAGTTCTGCCCTGTGTGCGGCAGCATTCCCGTCTCTGGCGTGGTGCAGTTAGGCACGTCCAGCGGACTGCGTTATCTGCACTGTAATCTGTGCGAGAGCGAATGGCACATGGTGCGGGTGAAATGCAGCAACTGCGAAGAGTCCAGCGAACTCAATTACTGGTCGCTGGATAGCGAAAATTCCGCTATCAAAGCAGAAAGTTGTGGTCACTGCGGTACGTATCTGAAGCTGTTATATCAGGAAAAAGATCACCGCGTGGAAGCCGTCGCCGACGATCTGGCGTCGCTGGTGCTGGATGTGAAAATGGAGGAAGAAGGTTTTTCTCGCAGTAGCATCAACCCGTTCCTGTTCCCAGAAAGTTCGATCGAATAGCCTGCCTAATCGGTGAAGCGCGTTTGTGCTTCACCGCCTTTCTTTCAGAAAACCTACCTCTGCCACACACCGCTGAAGTGCAGCAGCAATACCAGCGCAGTGATCACAATGGACGCGGATGTCAGCACGATCAGCCCGTGACTAATGCGTGATAGCACCAACTGGCAACTGGCATTAAAACGATAACGCACAATCGCCAGCACCGACATCAGAGCGGAAACGCATAAGAGCAGCATAGCGCAGGCGAACACCGCGCGGCTGTCGTCGACGATACTGAGGCGAAAACACAGCAGGCTATTGATCAGCATCACAAACAGGGTTCGGGACCACGCCATGCCGGTTCGCTGTGGCTGTAACCCCGGATCGCGAGTCGTCTCCATGCGTTACCCGAGCAGAATCATGGCGGCGAGTGCGATAGCAATGAGGGTGATAAACAGCGTCACAATCAGCAGCATCGGCGTGTACGGCATATCATTTTCCTGCCGCATGGCTTTTTCATTGCTGACCCACCGACGATAGGCCAAGCCGCCAAGCAGCGCCGCACTGACGACCAGTAACAACGACAGCCCTTGACGCAGCAGCGGATCGATATGCACAGTAAATTGATCGATACCGACTGCACCCGCCAGAAACGCCAGCGCGGTGCGGATCCACGCTAGAAAGGTGCGCTCATTCGCTAATGAAAAACGGTAGTCTGGGGTTTTCCCTTGGCTCCACCACGGAGTTTTGTCCTGTCTGGGTGTTGTCATGTCGTCATCTGATTTCAGGTTGAAAAGGATATCCGCTGGGGCGCTGCGTTTGCATTCTAGCGCCCTTGGCGGATTTCGTCTGCCCTGATTGTATCAACGATGATTGTATCAGCACGGCATGATGAGGCACCCATAGCGGCGCGTCGTTTTATCAGGACGCGTCTTTCCCCGCTTCATGATTCTCTACTGCCAATGCGGTGACTAGTGCGAACGCGCAGGCCAGCAGCGTGCCGAGTATCCAGGCGAAATACCACATCTTCTTTCTCCTCAAGTCGTTAGTAAACGGAATGCTTATTTTCTTCGATATAACGTGCGTCGATTCGGCCAAACATTTTGTAATAACACCAGCTGGTATAGATCAGGATGGTGGGGACAAAAATGCAGGCTAAAATCGTCATCACCTGAAGCGTAAGCTGGCTGGAGGTGGCATCCCAGATGGTCAGGCTAACGTTGGGATCAAAGCTGGAAGGCATCACGAAGGGGAAGAGCGTAATCCCCGCGGTCAGAATCACGCAGACAATCGTTAGTGACGACGTCAGAAATCCCCAGCCGCAGCGGTTCACGCGTGAGAAGAGGCTCGTGAACCATGGCAGAATCACACCCAGAGCTGGGATAGTCCATAGCACGGGATACGCCATAAAGTTGGTTAACCAGGCTCCGGCCTGCTGGACCACTTCTTTTTTCAATGGGTTGGACGGTGCTGCTTTATCCAGCGCGGAGGTAATCACGTAGCCGTCGATTCCGGTTAGTACCCAGAAGCCAGCCAGTAAGAAGGTGATGCTCATGAGTACGCTGGCGATCAGGACCGTTTTTTGCGCACGACGTTGAAGTGCATCGGTGGTACGCATTTGCAGGTAAATCGCGCCGTGGGAGACGATCATGGCAACACTCACTAACCCCGCCAGCAACCCGAACGGATTCAACAGGCCAAAGAATCCGCCGTGGTAGGTAAGGCGCAAATACATATCTACGCTCAATGGCACGCCCTGCAACAGGTTCCCGAGTGCGATGCCAAACACCAGCGTGGGAACGAAGCTGCCGATAAAAATGCCCCAGTCCCACATATTACGCCAGCGGCGATTCTCCAGTTTTGAGCGGTAATCAAAACCAACCGGGCGGAAAAACAGGGCGGCCAAGACTAAAATCATAGCGAAATAGAAACCGGAAAAGGCAGCAGCATAGACCATCGGCCAGGCGGCAAACAGCGCGCCCGCTGCGGTGATCAACCAGACCTGATTGCCGTCCCAGTGTGGTGCGATCACGTTAATCATCACCCGCCGTTCGGTGTCGCTCTTTCCCAGTAGGCGCAGCAGAATGCCCACGCCCATATCAAAGCCATCAGTGATGGCAAAGCCGATGAACAGCAGGCCAATCAATCCCCACCAAATCAGACGTAATGTTTCATAATCCAGCATTATTGTGGCTCCCGTTAAAGTTTTGCAGGTGCGGCGAGTGACGGTGTTGTCGGCTGTTCAAAATGGTAGCGGCCGGTTTTCAGGCTGCTTGGCCCCAGTCGGGAAAACTTGAACATCAGATACAGTTCTGCGACCAGAAACAGCGTATACAGCCCACAAATCAGCCCCATCGATAGCAGAATATCGTGTGCTTCCAGGGACGAATTGGCGATAGCGGTAGGCAAGACTTCGGCGACCGCCCAAGGTTGACGACCGTATTCAGCGATAAACCAGCCGGATTCAATGGCGATCCAAGGTAGGGGAATACCGTACAGCGCCGCGCGGTGCAGCCATTTATGCTGTCCCATACGGCCGCGTATGACGCTCCAGAACGACAGGGCAAAAATAGCGAGCATCAGAACGCCACATCCGACCATCAGGCGAAACGCAATATACAGCGGCGCGACGCGAGGAATGGAATCCTTAGTGGCCTGCTGAATCTGATTTTCACTGGCGTTAGCGACGTCATCGGTATAGCGCTTAAGCAATAGGCCATAGCCGAGATCGTGCTTTGCAGCCTCAAAACGTGCGCGAACGGTGGGGTCGCTGTTGCCCGAGCGTAGTTCCTCCAGCAGATCATAGGCCGTCATACCGTTACGAATGCGTATCTCATGCTGCGCCATCAGGTCTTTAATGCCGACGACGGGTTTGTCGAGCGAACGGGTGGCAATCAACCCCAACAGATAAGGAACGTGGATGGCATAATCGTTCTGCATCGTCTCCTGATTAGGAATGGAGAACAGCGTGAAAGAGGCGGGAGCCGGCTGCGTTTCCCATTCGGCTTCAATGGCTGCCAGCTTGGTTTTCTGCACATCGCCCATCACATAGCCGGATTCATCACCTAAGACGATGACGGACAGCACTGAGGCCAGACCGAAACTGGCTGCAATGGCGAACGAACGCTTGGCAAACGCAATATCGCGGCCTCTCAACAGATAGTAAGAACTGATCCCCAGCACGAACATTGCGCCCGCGGTGTAGCCTGCTGCCACGGTGTGTACGAATTTCACCTGTGCTACAGGGTTCATCACCAGTTCGGCGAAACTCAGCATTTCCATGCGCATGGTTTCGTAATTGAATTCGGCGGCAATCGGATTTTGCATCCAACCGTTGGCGACCAGAATCCACAAGGCGGAAAAGTTGGAACCGAGTGCAACGAACCAGGTCACCATCATATGTTGGACTTTAGTCAGGCGATCCCAACCGAAAAAGAACAGACCGACCAGCGTGGATTCCAGGAAGAATGCCATCAGCCCTTCCATCGCCAGCGGTGCGCCAAAAATATCGCCCACGTAGTGAGAATAGTAAGACCAGTTGGTGCCGAACTGGAATTCCAGTGTTAGACCAGTTGCCACACCCAGTGCAAAATTGATGGCGAACAGCTTGCCCCAGAATTTGGTCATATCCTTGTAGATTTGCTTGCCGGTTAACACATACGTGGTGTTCATAATGGCTAGCAGGAAAGACAACCCCAGCGTCAGTGGGACGAAAAGAAAGTGGTACATGGCAGTCAGGGCAAATTGCAGCCGCGACAGCTCGACGACATCAAACATGTTACGCTCCTAGCTACAGGCAGGAAAATGCAGTTATTCCGATACTTGCCGGAATAAATAGTGATGAATAAATGCGAATAAATTAACGTCGACGGTATTTGCATCCGTCGGAAATTAACTTCACTGATTGAAGTGAGATAAGAATGAATAGTGAGTGAAACGTGCGGGGATTATACCGTGCAAAAACGAGAGGATAAATAGTACAGTTTGTTGATTTGATGACTTTATCTTTAATACTGTTATTTTGGTTTTATGTTCTGATTTATTTGATGTATGTAAATTTTAATCTCATTAATAAATATTAATTGGGTTTTTATTTTGCTATTTGATTGATGTTTTAGCGTGGGGTTAAATTAAATAGTACAGATTTGTAATTGATAAATATAACAGTTTCATTTTTTATTTAATTTTACATTTGTTGATAAATAATAATGGGGATTATCAGGGCATTTTGACTAAAAATTCTGAAATGGCCGTACGTTAAATACGGCACATCTACATTTTGTAATGAATTTCTGGTGTTACCGATTAGATGAGCGGGGATTCTGGCCACACAACGGATGCGGCGGTGAGATCAAGGCGGCTCAACGCGACCAGATAAATTTTCCATTGGGTTAGCCGCTGTTGCTCTTCATCCGTGGCAATCGCTAAATCCACCGCGTAGCTTAGCTCGGTAATTCGGGTATTTGCCGTCGCGCGTCGCGCCGCCAGCTCCTGCTGTTGGTTTTTGGTCGAGGCAAGTTGTTGTGCTTCCAGGTTTGTCACCCACGTTGCTCCATCCCACTTATCAAACTCGGTTGCCGGAGCCAGAAACGTCATGTTTTCAGGCAGAATGCCGAATTGCATCACCGTCTGCTGCTGGCGGGTTTCTGTGCTGTAAACCGTTTGGCCGCGATAATCCGGCACCTGTTCCCATGATTTACCATCAGCGGAACGGCGCAGGGCTTGTCCAACTGGCGGCAGTTCAGGCTCGTCGGCATAGCTATCGGCAGGAAGACCAACACCCTGCATAACATACTCATAGCTGGCGCTCTGATATTCCCGCGTAGCATGATTGACGTGATAAACCGTAATCCAGCCCGTGTTGATTGCCAGGCCGCGTTCGTTCAGTTCTGCGTTTTTAATTTGTGTTGAATAGTTGCTCATTATGCTGCTCTCACGATGTAGTTGAAGGCGATATTTCGGGGACGGGTTTCAGCGCTACCATAAAAATCCGTTGGTAGTGTGAATGTTTCGGGCTCAGCCGTATTGCCGCCCGATGCCATATGATTGTCGACCCGTCCTTGTTCGCCCCACATAGCCCAGTTAGTTGTATGTGAGTGCGATTGAATATCAAAATTTTGCCAGCTCAGTAGCGCACGCTCCGCATCAGCGCCGCGCCCGTCATCCCAACCGCGCATAAATTCGCCACGTAAATCGGGCAAAACGCCAGATGGATAACGCGAAGCTAAAACCGGGTACAGCGATTTATCAAATGTCTGACCGTTACATTTCAGATAGCCAGCGGGTGCGACAGCGCCGGGGAAGGGCAGGGGAATGCCCGCTAGTTCGCTTGTGGGCATAGCGCTAATTGCGGACGGAGTTAGGTTTCCCGTTGTCCATACGTCGTGATAGTTGTGCTGTAATCGTTTAGACAGAAAAATAACGTCTGACAACATTTCACCGGGCGCGGGCGGGATGACAGCCAGACGTGAGTTATAATCTGTATCGCTTTTTCCATCGGTATGAAAATCAATATAACAATGCGATGGGTTTCCATTAACAGAACCGTATTCGATCACATAATCATCGTATGAATCAGGGTCATGGATTTCTATAATTCTGGATGGGATACGAGTGACGTGTGCATGAGAAAAAACCGGAGTGACCCACCCTTGCCAACTGCCACCTTTCAATACCACCCATGCAGATTTTGATGGATTAGTGACATCGACGACGCTCAGTACACCAAACCCATCAGTCGATGATTTCCATTCCATGATGCTTGGGCCGAAACCAACAGGTAGCCCCGTGACATTGTCCGGATCGGCTTGATATAAATTTGATGCTGTATTGCTCTTAAAATAATCAAGAATATTGACGCGGCTTATTTGCACGGCTTTGCTGCCCCATGCCGACTCGATTATTCCTATGTTCTTACGGAACAATGCAGTATTCGGAATATCTGCCCCGTTCTGGTCTTTTGCCAGCTTCCCTGCCAGTGCATTCAGCACCGTTGTGCTGAAGTTCGGATCATTCCCCAACGCATTTGCCAGCTCTTGCAGCGTATCGAGCGCCGCAGGAGAACCATTAACCAATGCGGCTACGGCGGCTTTCACAAAGGCGGTTGTCGCCAATTGCGTGTCATTGGAACTGGAGGCAGCTGTCGGCGCTGTTGGGATCCCTGAGAATGCAGGGCTGGCTTTCGGGGCATATTTGGGATGTGCATCAAGGATGGATGCATGAGCATTCAGCTTATTGGTCGCGTCCGTTTTCACATCTGCAATCGCATTCAAGATGGTTGTGCTGAAATGCGGATCGTTGCCTAACGCATTCGCTAACTCTTGCAGTGTATCCAGTGCCGCCGGAGACCCATTGATCAGTGCGGCAATGGCCGATTTCACAAATGCCGTGGTGGCAATCTGCGTGTTGTTTGCCGTTTGCGCTGTCGTTGGTGCGGTAGGCGTTCCCGTTAGTGCTGGGCTATTTTTGGGGGCATATTGCGCATGCGGATCGCTAGCTGCGAGATGTTTTTGCAAACTATCGCCAGTCGTTTCCTGCATTTTTTTCAGGTAAGCCGTGCGGCAGGCTAACTGCTCTGCCTGACGGTTGGAAATTCCCCCTGGACCTGCGATAACGCGATCCGATACTTCAAGCTGATAAATCCCATCAACCCAGTTTTCTTGTTCAGATAAATTCGCCACGCTCATGCGCTCCTGAGGCTATAAAACAGTGTTAGTAACGGTGCAGAGCGTACCTTCTGAGGTGGCTAGGGTTTAGCAACGGAGTTTAAAAATTGAGGTGAAACGTGTGCGGAAGTGGCAGTCACCGTGCGGACAGCATGTCCTTGCCGCTTGCCCGCTGTGGGCTAATGTAACTGGCGCATTAATTGCATCTTCCTGATAGTGGTTTTTTTCAGGAGAGACAGCGATGGTGGCGGAGCCTTCAACGACAATTCGATTTTTACTTGCCTCGCGCCAATGTGAGCTAAACAGCCTGCGCCACCTGCTACAAAGTGGTGAACTTGTGGGAAAAATCAGCCAACTGGTGCATTTATTACAGCGCGAACGGGGAACGGCCAATCTGTTTCTTTGTTCCGATGGCCGATTCTTCGCCGATGAACTGGCGCTACGTGAAAAAGACGTGCAGGCAGCGCAGAGGCATTTGATGACGCATCTGGCCGGCTTGGAAAAAATGACGGAGGAATTGCCGCAGGCGAGCCGTCTATTCAGCCGTGTTGCCAGCGTGGTTTATGCGCTGAGCCTGCTGCCCGCACTGCGTCAGCAGATTCGCCAGCGTTTGCTGCCCCAGCCTCAGGCGATGACATTCTTTAACGACATTATCCGTAACCTACTGGCACTGGTTTTTGAGGTATCGGACACGGCGGCCGATCCGGGGATTTCCCGCGCGTTGATTGCCATGTTCAGTTTTATGCAGGGTAAAGAGCTGGCAGGGCAGGAGCGTGCAGTCGGCGCGGCGGCTTATGCGGCAGGCAGTGTCGATGAGGACACTCGGCAAAAGCTGCTGGATTTGATCGAACGGCAGGAGCGCTGCTTCGATACCTTCCTGAATTTTAGCGATGAAGAAAGCCAGCAGCGCTGGCGTGCTATCGAAGTGGACAGCGAGTTTGAACGCCTGCGTCGCATTGTGTGTACCCGAAGCCCGATAGAAAAACTATCGGAAGCCGATAGCCTGCACTGGTTTTCGATTGCTACACGGCGCATCGACGAAATGAAACAGATGGAGGATGAACTGGAGCAGACGCTGATGCAACGCTGCCGTACCCGTATTGCGGCTGCGGAAAAGGCATGTAGCGATCAGCAGGCAGATTTTGAAGCGTTGATGGCGCAGCAGGAAAGCGATGATCCAGGTTATTCGATATTTGTTGCTGGTCACGACGTGGAAGGGCAAAACGCGCAGCCCGGCTGGCTACATAGCGATGGCGTCAGCCCACAGTTGGGACGATCGCTGCTATCGCTGGTGCAACAACAGTCACGGCGCTTACAGGCGCTGGATCATGAATTGACCGCGCTGCGTGCCGCGTTGAATGAAAGAAAACAGATCGACCGAGCGAAGGGCTTACTCATGCAGCACCGTGGATTAAGCGAAGAAGAAGCCTATAAAACCCTGCGCCGTATGGCGATGAGCCAGAATAAAAAGCTCATTGAAATTGCGACGGCGATGCTCGCGGTGGCAGATGTATTCGGAGATACCCCTTAAGAGGTATATGCACATGAACTGTGCGTGTTCTGCCAGTTGGCGGTGCAAGACAACGATATAGGCAGGTTCTCTTGCCGTTTTCTTTGTGCTGTGGTGAGCGTAAATAACGCTGAAGAAAAAACAGGCTTAGGATGAGCGGCAGGGAAGCCGCGAAAGTCGTTGCCGCGCCTGGAGCGCGTCAACGACGGTCCGTTAAGAGACTGTTTTTTCTGAAGGTATCGCGTAGCGACGTTATTTCTCGCGAAAAAGCCACGGGTCACGGGGCGGCGGCGACTGAGCGCCCCGTGTCGGGCGCGTGCTACGACGTAGCATAGAAATGGCAATATCCTAGCGCACGAAATAATCACTATAAATTACATGTGGTTATCTAAGTTGTCGTTCACCTCTCGATTAAACAATCCCTCTCGTGAATACGCAAAACTGTGATAGCTGGCACAAACCTTGCTTTAACTCATTAGCAACAACCAAACATTCATAATGCGTTTCGGGCCAACGGCGGTGCGGAAGGTGTTAATCGGACAACGGCGTCCATAAGCGTGCAGATTCTGCATGGGCTTGTGGGCGCCGTTTTTGTTTTTACCGCCTGAAAAGGCATTTTGCGCAAGGGTGTCGTTGATGAGTGATTCCAAAACCAAGAGCATAACCGTCTCTCGCCGCCAATTTCTGTTGGGGAGCGCCGCGCTGGGAGGCAGCCTGATGCTGCCAGGATTGATGAATAGTGCCTGGGCTGCGGGTTCCGATGCGCCGGAGAAAAAGGAAATTCGGGTTGGGTTCATCCCATTAACAGACTGCGCTTCGGTCGTGATGGCGGCAGTGAAAGGCTTCGATAAGAAGTACGGCATCACGATTGTTCCCAGCAAAGAAGCCAGTTGGGCTGCGGTACGTGACAAGCTGGTATCGGGCGAACTGGATGCCGCGCACATTCTGTACGGTCAACTGTACGGCCTGCAAATGGGGCTGTCTGGGTCGCAGAGCAACATGGCGGCACTGATGACGCTTAACCAGAACGGGCAAGGGATCACGCTGGCGAATCAACTGCGTGAAGCTAACGTTACCGATCTCGCCGCACTGCAAAAATATGTCTCCGCCAGCCCTGCGGGCACCTACACCTTCGCGCAAACCTTCCCGACCGGCACGCACGCCATGTGGCTCTACTACTGGCTGGCCTCTGCGGGAATTCATCCGCTGAACGATGTGCGCACCGTAGTAGTACCGCCACCGCAGATGGTGATGAACATGAAGATTGGCAACATGGTCGGCTACTGCGTTGGCGAACCGTGGAACCAGCGTGCCATCAGTGAAAACATCGGCTTCACCGCCGCCACTTCGCAAGACATTTGGCCGGATCATCCGGAAAAAGTACTAGGCACTCGCGCCGACTGGGTGAACGGCAATCCGAATAGCGCCCGTGCGTTGACCGCTGCGATCCTCGATGCCTCGCGCTGGATTGATGCTTCGGACGACAACCGCCGCGAGACGGCTGGTGTGGTTGCCGGACGCGCTTACATCAATGCCAAAGAAGAAACCATTGTCGGACGCATGCTGGGTCAGTACGAAAACGGATTAGGGAAAAGCTGGAAAGACGAACACGCGATGCGTTTCTACCACGACGGTTCGGTGAACTACCCGTACCTGTCCGACGGGATGTGGTTCCTCACCCAGCATAAGCGCTGGGGCTTGCTCACCGAAGAACCGGACTATCTGGCCGTCGCGAAGCAGGTTAACCGTATTGATATCTACAAGCAGGCAGCCGATGCCGTAGGGAATGTGCCCTTGCCCGGTAGCGACATGCGCAGCAGCGTGCTCATCGACGGTCGTCGCTGGGACGGTAGCGATCCGGCGGGTTATGCCAACAGTTTTAGCGTGAAGAAATAAGTGAGGTTGATGATGAAAAACCAGGCTCAGGTCATTCCAATTATTGCGGATAACGCCCCGGAAACTGTACACAGCGCCGACATTATGCCGCTGCCAACTAAACCAGCGACGCCTGGGAAAGCGCCAGCGGCTCCCGCTTTCGCCTACCGCCCACTACTGCGTAAGCTGTTTCAGCAACTTTTCCCCGCTGTACTGGGGCTGGGGCTGCTGATTGCCGTCTGGCAAATTGCTGCGCTCAACAGCGAAAACTTTCCAACGCCGTGGACGACCTGGCTCGCGGCGCTCAGCCTCTTTGCCGATCCGTTTTACATCGCAGGGCCGAACGATCAGGGTATTGGCTGGAACGTATTGGCCTCGCTGCAACGCGTGGCTATCGGTTTCGGGCTGGCGGCGCTGGTTGGTATACCCGCTGGCTTCCTGATTGGTCGTTTTACCTTTCTGGCCAACATGCTCAACCCGATTATTTCGCTGCTGCGCCCGGTTAGTCCCTTGGCATGGCTGCCTATCGGCCTGTTGCTGTTCCAGCGTGCTGAGCCAGCATCGAGTTGGACGATTTTCATCTGTTCCATCTGGCCGATGATCCTCAATACCGCCGAAGGCGTACGCCGTATCCCACAGGATTACCTGAACGTGGCGCGGGTGCTGAAGCTTTCGGAATTCACCATCATGCGCAAAATTCTGCTGCCTGCGGTGCTGCCTAACGTGTTGACCGGTGTGCGTCTGTCGATTGGTATCGCCTGGCTGGTGATTGTAGCAGCGGAAATGCTGACGGGGGGCGTCGGTATCGGCTTCTGGATTTGGAATGAGTGGAACAACCTGAATGTGGAAAACATCATCATCGCCATCGTGGTGATTGGCGTTATCGGTCTGCTGCTTGAGCAGGGACTGGTGTGGATTGCTAACCGTTTCAGCTATGACAATCGCTAAGGAGCCGATGATGCGTACAACCCCGATTATTCAAGTGCAAAAGGTGAGCCAGCGTTTCAATACCGCCAGCGGTGAGTTTCTGGCGTTGGATCAGGTGAGTTTTGATATTCATACCGGTGAAACAGTCAGCCTGATCGGCCATTCCGGTTGCGGAAAATCTACGTTATTGAACCTGATTGCCGGCCTGACGCTGCCGAGCAGCGGTGGCCTGCTGTGTGACAACCGTGAAATTGACGGGCCGGGGCCGGAACGCGGCGTGGTCTTTCAGAACCATTCTCTGCTGCCTTGGTTGACCACCTACGAAAACGTCGCGCTGGCGGTACGGCAGGTGTTTCGCGGGCAGATGAACAAGCACGAGATGCACGAATGGATTGTCCACAATCTGGAACTGGTGCACATGGGGCACGCGCTGAACAAGCGACCGAATGAGATTTCCGGCGGGATGAAGCAGCGTGTAGGAATTGCCCGCGCGTTGGCAATGAAGCCGAAAGTGCTGCTGATGGATGAACCGTTTGGTGCACTGGATGCGCTGACCCGTGCGCACCTTCAGGATGCGGTGATGGAAATTCAGCAGCGTTTGCAAACCACGATTGTGCTGATTACCCACGACGTAGACGAAGCGGTGTTGCTGTCGGATCGCGTGCTGATGATGACCAACGGCCCCGCGGCGACGGTCGGTGAAATCATGGCGGTTGAGCTGGAACGCCCGCGTTCACGCGTTGCGCTGGCTGACGATCCGCGCTACCACCATTACCGTCAGCAGGTGTTGCATTTCTTATATGAAAAACAGCCTAAAGCAGCCTGATAGCGAGGCCAGAACGATGATGAAACCGCATCTGATAGTGATTGGCAACGGAATGGCGAGCGCGCGATTCGTCGATGCGCTGCGGCAACTGGCCGCGACGCGCTACCGAATCACTGTGATTGGTGATGAGCCGCGCGCCAGCTATAACCGCATCCTGTTGTCACCGGTATTAAGCGGCGAAAAAGCGTTTACGGATACGCTGCTGACGCCTGCGGCTATCGACGATGATGCGGCGCTGCCGGTGAACACTCTGCTGGGTGAGCGGGTTACCCATATCGATCGCCAAGCGCGTGAGGTGACAACAACGCAACGGCAACTGCATTACGACCATCTGGTGCTGGCGACGGGCTCAACGCCGTTTATGCCGCCGATGCCCGGTATCGATCTAGCTGGTGTGTGTGGTTTCCGCACGCTGGATGATGTTGAACTGATGTTGGCGACGATTAGCCAGTCCGTTCCTGCGGTAGTGATTGGTGGTGGTTTGCTCGGTATTGAGGCGGCTGCGGCGCTAAGACTGCGTGGTGCTGATGTGACGTTGCTGCATCGCGTTCCGATTCTGATGGAGCGTCAACTGGATGCCACTGCGAGCGACCTGCTGTGTGACAGCCTGTGCGCGCGCGGTATCGCCTGCGAGACAGATGTGCAGGTTGCTGCACTGCATGGCGACGCACACGGCGTAACGGCAGTCGAACTGGCAGATGGCCGCACGATCCCCGCCGGGCTGGTGGTGGTGACCGCTGGCGTGATCCCTGCCAGCCAACTGGCTCGCGAGTGCGGCTTGCCCTGCAACCGTGGTGTGCTGGTGGACGGACAGTTGCAAACCGCCGATCCGCATATCAGCGCGATCGGTGAATGCTGCGAACTCAATGGCGAAACGTTCGGGCTGGTGGCTCCGTGCTTCGCTCATGCCACGCTGGTTGCACAGCGCCTTGCTGGACATGCACCGCAAGACTATCAGCGTGAACAGGCGACGACGCGGCTGAAAGTCACGGGAATTGGCGTGGTCAGCGGCGGCGATATTAATGTTGCTCCGAATGATGAGGTGTACACCACGTTTGATCCGCAGACGCAGCACTATCGCCGTTTGCTACTACGTGACGGTCGGCTGAGCGGTGTCCTGCTTTATGGCGACACTGACGACAGCCCGCGCCTGCTAGCCGCGATGGATAACACGACTGAAGGCGAGATGATACAGCCTGCCACGCTGCTTTTCGGCCTTTCTTCCCCTGATTCTGACTCACAGCCTGAAGCTGTAAGGATTCCTGTCATGAGCAAACCTATTTTAGTGGTCGTAGGCCACGGTATGGTCGGCCACTATTTTCTTGAACAGCTGGTTGAGCGTGACCTGCACCAGCATTACCACATCGTGGTATTTGGCAAAGAACGCCATGAAGCCTACGACCGTGTTCATCTCTCCGAGTATTTTTCCGGGCGTAGCGCTGCCTCGTTGTCATTGGTAAAAGACGGTTTTTTTGCCGAGAGCGGCATTGAATTACGCAGCGCCAGCGAGATCGTGGCGATCGATCGTGAACGTCAGTGCGTGTGTGACGCGCAGGGTAGAGAAACCGCCTACGACAAACTGGTGCTGGCAACGGGGTCCTACGCATTTGTTCCACCGATTCCTGGCAATACGCGCCCCGGTTGCCTGGTTTATCGCACGTTAGACGATCTGGACGCGATTGCGGCACAGGCGAAAAAAGCCACATCCGGCGTGGTGATTGGCGGCGGTTTGCTGGGACTGGAAGCCGCCAACGCCCTGCGTCAGCTGGGGCTAGATACTCATGTGGTGGAATTTGCACCACGCCTGATGGCGGTACAGCTGGATGACGGTGGTGCCTCGATGCTACGCCGCAAGATCGAGGCTCTGGGCGTACAGATTCATGTCAGTAAAGAAACGCGTGAAATTACCGACGGCGAGCAGGCGTTGCATCGTCTCTGCTTTGCCGACGGCAGCGTGTTGGAAACCGATCTGGTGCTGTTTTCCGCTGGCATTCGTCCGCGCGACAAACTGGCGGATAGCTGTGATTTAGAGAAAGGCCCACGTGGCGGTATCGTGATTGATGACCGTTGCCAAACTTCCGACGACGCGATTTTCGCTATCGGCGAGTGTGCGCTGTGGAAAGGTCAGATTTTTGGGCTGGTAGCACCGGGCTACCAGATGGCACGCAGCGTGGCCGATACGTTAGCGCAGCGTGATACGCCATTTACTGGCGCAGATATGAGTACCAAATTGAAGCTGCTGGGCGTGGACGTCGCGTCGATTGGCGACGCGCACGGGCGCACGGCAGGAAGCCAAAGCTACCAGTGGACGGATGGTCCGAACGAGGTCTACAAGAAAATCGTGGTGTCTGCCGACGGCAAACATTTGCTGGGTGCGGTACTGATTGGTGACAGCAGCGATTACAGCACGCTGCTGCAAATGATGCTCAACGATATGCCGTTGCCTAAACAGCCGGAAGGACTGATTTTACCGGCGCGTTCTGGCGATGCACCGAAAGGACTGGGCGTGGCGGTCTTACCCGCCAGCGCACAGATCTGTTCCTGCCATAACGTCAGCAAAAGCGACATCTCAGCCGCAGTGGCGGGTGGCTGCGGCGAGCTGGGGGCGCTAAAAACCTGCACCAAGGCGGGGACGGGCTGCGGCGGCTGTGTGCCACTGCTTAAACAGGTGATGGAGTACGAACTGACGCAACTGGGCGTCGAAGTGAAGAAGGACATTTGCGAGCACTTTGCCTATTCGCGTCAGGAACTGTATCACCTGATCCGCGTGCATGAGATTCGCTCGTTCGATGGCCTTCTTGAGCGTTACGGGCATGGTTTAGGTTGTGAAGTCTGTAAGCCGCTGGTGGGGTCGATGCTGGCGTCCTGTTGGAATGACTACCTGCTACAACCGCAGCACCTGCCGTTGCAGGATACCAACGATCGTTTCTTTGCCAACATCCAGAAAGATGGCACCTATTCCGTCGTGCCGCGCGTTCCCGCAGGGGAAATCACCCCGGCAGGGCTGATCGCCATCGGTCAGGTCGCGCAGCGCTATAACCTGTACACCAAGATCACCGGTGGCCAGCGGGTGGATTTATTCGGTGCGCGATTGGAACAGCTTCCGGAAATCTGGCGTGAGCTAATCGACGCCGGGTTTGAAACTGGTCATGCCTACGGAAAATCACTGCGTACCGTGAAATCCTGCGTGGGATCGACCTGGTGCCGCTACGGCGTGCAGGATTCGACCGGGCTGGCGATCCAACTGGAGCACCGTTATAAGGGGCTGCGCTCGCCGCATAAAGTCAAAATGGCGGTTTCCGGCTGTACCCGTGAATGTGCGGAGGCACAAAGCAAAGATATTGGTGTGATTGCCACGGACAAAGGTTGGAATCTGTACGTGTGTGGCAACGGCGGTATGAAACCGCGCCATGCGGATCTTTTTGCCAGCGATCTGGATACCGAAACCCTGCTGCGCACCATCGATCGGGTCTTGATGTTCTATATCCGCACCGGCGATCGCCTCCAGCGTACCAGCACCTGGATGGATAATCTGGAAGGCGGTATCGACTATCTGCGCCAGGTTATTCTGGAAGACAGCCTGAATATTGGCGAAGAGTTAGATAAAGAGATGCAGCGCGTGGTGGAAGCTTATCAGTGCGAATGGCAAACCACGCTGGAAAGCCCAGAGCGTCTGGCGCTGTTCCGTGGATTCCTGAACAGCGATAACCCAGATGAAGCAGTCGTGATGGTGCCGGAGCGTGGGCAGATTCGTCCGGCGCAGGAACATGAAAAAACTATATCGCCAGAGCCGGTAGTCCTGAAACCTGCCACGCATGAAGCGGAATGGGTACAGGTAGCAACGCTGGGTGACATTCCGCGTCATGCCGGAATGGCGGCCCGTCTTGGGCAGCAGCAGATCGCGCTGTTCCACCTACCGGGCAGCGAGCAGCAGGTGTACGCGTTAGAAAACCACGAACCGGGCAGCGGGGCGAATGTGCTGTCGCGTGGGTTGATCGGTGATGTCGCGGGTGAAGCCGTGGTGATTTCTCCGCTGTACAAAAAGCGCTTCAAGCTGCGGGATGGCGTCAGCCCGGATGACAGTGCGCTGTACGTTCGCGCCTGGCCAGTGCGTGTGGAAGACGATGAAATCTGGGTATGCCGTCAACCGCTGGCCGTGCCGGAAAGCGTCGGTCTGGCAGACAACGACATGGCGAAAGCATCATGAACGCGCACGTCTGTCGGACAACCTGCCCGTATTGTGGCGTCGGCTGTGGCGTGCTGGCAGAACACGATGAGCAAGGCGAGGTAAAGATCAGTGGCGATCCGGCGCATCCGGCTAACTTTGGTCGCCTGTGCGTCAAAGGTTCCGCGCTGGGAGAGACGCTGGATCTGAAAGGCCGCCTGCTGTGGCCACTGGTGGAAGGGCGTCGCGTCAGTTGGGATCAGGCGCTCGATGCGGTGGCCGAACGGTTGCTGGCAACGATGCAGCAGCACGGCCCACAGTCGGTGGCATTTTATGGTTCAGGCCAGCTGTTGACAGAAGATTATTACGTCGCCAATAAGCTGATGAAGGGCTTTATTGGTGTCGCCAATATGGATACCAACTCACGCCTGTGCATGGCATCGGCGGTGATTGGCTACAAGCGCGCATTGGGCGCGGATGCCGTTCCCTGTAATTATGAAGATATTGAACAAGCGGATGTGGTGGTGCTGGTGGGTTCTAATACCGCCTGGGCGCATCCGGTGGTGTATCAGCGACTGGCGCAGGCGAAACAGCAGCGGCCGCAGATGCAGGTGGTGGTGATCGATCCGCGACGCACCGCAACCTGCGATATCGCCGATCTGCATTTACCACTGCAACCTGGCAGCGATGCAGGGCTGTTTAACGGCCTGCTGCAGTGGATTGCACAAGACCCACGCATCGATCTCACTGAACTGGCCGAACGTTTTTCCGGTGTGGGGGCGGCACTACAGTCAGCACAAGCATGGTCGGTGGCGCAGGTGGCAGATTTCTGTCAGTTGGATGAGGCCGATATCGCGTGTTTCTACCACCTGTTCAGCACCAGCGAAAAGGTGGTCACCCTTTATTCGCAGGGCGTTAATCAGTCGTCTTCGGGCAGTGATAAGTGCAATGCGATCATCAATGCCCACCTGCTGAGTGGCAAAATAGGTTTACCCGGTAGTGGTCCCTTTTCGATAACCGGACAACCAAATGCCATGGGCGGTCGGGAAGTCGGCGGACTGGCTAATCAGCTCGCCAGCCATATGGGCTTTACGCCGCAGGATATCGAGAGGGTTGGGCGCTTTTGGCAGAGCGATAATGTCGCGACACAGCCCGGCCTGAATGCGGTGGATCTGTTCCGTGCGGTTGAACGTGGCGATATTAAAGCCGTGTGGATTATGGGTACCAATCCGGTGGTATCGATGCCGGATGCTGACCGGGTGAAACAGGCGCTGGAGCGCTGCCCGCTGGTGATTGTCTCCGAGGTGATGCGGCATACCGATACCGCAGAAACCGCCGATATTTTACTCCCCGCATTAGGCTGGGGGGAAAAAGACGGCACGGTAACCAATTCCGAACGCCGATTGTCTCGCCAGCGTGCCTTTCTGCCTGCGCCGGGGGAAGCCAAAGCCGACTGGTGGATGTTGAGTCAGGTCGCGCAGCGCATGGGATTTGCTGAAGCGTTTGCTTATCAACACCCCGCAGAGATCTTCCGCGAACACGCGGCGCTGTCTGGGTTTGAGAATAACGGCAGTCGTGCGTTCGATATCAGCGGGCTGGCAACGCTCAGTAATCAGCAGTGGCAGCAGTTGGAACCGATACAGTGGCCGGTGAATGCGGCATTTCCAAACGGGCGTGCCCGACTGGGTGACGATGGTCGATTCTGGCATACCGATGGTAAAGCGCATCTGGTGGCAGTAACGCCGTCGCTGCCGCAAAGCCCGTGGAGTGCAGCGTATCCGATGGTGCTGAACACCGGGCGTATTCGCGATCAGTGGCACACCATGACGCGTACCGGAAAAGCGGCTCGTCTGATGCGTCATATCAGTGAACCTTACTGCGAGCTGCACCCACAGGATGCACAGACGCATGATATTCAGGCGGGCGATCTGGTGCGCCTGTCGTCAGTACACGGTTGGATGCTGGCACGGGTGCGGCTCGATGCTGGGCAAGCGCGCGGTAGCGTGTTTGTACCGATGCACTGGAATCAGGAGTTCAGCGCACAGGCACGGGTCGACAGTTTAGTTGCCCCAATTACCGATCCTTATTCCGGCCAGCCGGAAAGCAAGCATAGTCGGGTGCGTATCCAGCCGTGGCATACCGCCTGGCAGGCCACGCTATTCTTTGCCGACGAACCTATGTCATCACCATTAGCGTTACCGGATGAGCATGATGTCCTGCCGCCGCCCGCGACCTATTGGAGCAAGATCCCTCATGAGGGCGTGACGCAGTATCTGTTTGCCGACCGCACGTCAGTAGACGACTGGCAGGCATGGCTGACTGAACACTATGGGTTGGAAAATATGCAATGTCAGATTGCGCAGGGCAAAGGCATATTTCATCTGATTGGCTGGCGCGAGGGCCGCGTGGCCTTGGCCTGCTATGTCAGTGCGCAGGCGCTTCATATTGATAGCGATGCGATACGTCAGGCGTTTATCACGCCACCACAGTTGCCACACGAGCGCCATGCTCTGCTGGCGGGTCAGGCACCGCAAGGTCAGGTGACGCAAGGGGCAACTATTTGCAGTTGCTATAGCGTCGGTGAAGCGATCATTGTCGGCGCCATTCGTAAAGGGTGCCACAGCGTGGCGGCATTAGGCGGCGCACTGAAATGTGGCACCAACTGCGGTTCCTGTATCCCTGAACTGAAGGCGTTATTGAGCCAGCATGTACCGATAACGGTCAATGAATTGAAAAAAGCAGGTTAAGCGCCACGGCGTAATGAGGTGTGACATGATGACAACACAATCAATATTGGCGAAGGGCCAGCGGCGTCAGCCCGTACTCGGCGGTGAAATCTGGCTGGTGGGGGCAGGGCCGGGTGATGCGGAACTGTTGACGTTGAAGGCACTGCGGGCAATCCAGCAGGCGGATGTAGTGGTCTACGATCGGCTGGTATCGGCGGAAATTATGGATCTGGTACCGGAGTTGGCGCTGTGTATTGACGTCGGTAAAACGCGTGGTTGTCACCGCCTGTCACAGGAAAAAATCAATCAGCTGTTGGTCGAGCTGGCGCAGGCTGGGCAGCGGGTGATCCGTCTCAAAGGTGGCGACCCGTTTATTTTTGGGCGCGGTGGTGAAGAGATGGACTATGCCCAGCAGGCGGGGATCGTCTGTCATGTGGTGCCCGGTATTACTGCTGCGACAGGCTGTGCGGCGGCTGTAGGACTACCGCTGACACATCGAGCTTGTGCGCAGTCGGTGCGTTTCGTGACCGGCCATTCGCGCGACGGCGAGCCGCAACTGGACTGGCCGACGCTGGCGGACAGCCAGCAAACGCTGGTGTTTTATATGGGGCTGAGCCACAGCAGTCGGCTGTGCCAGCGTCTGATCGAACATGGGCTGTCAGCGCAGACACCGGTAGCGATTATCGAACGTGGCACGCAGCCCGATCAGCGATTACTGACTGCAACGCTGATGACCTTACCAGCGTTGCTGGCGCGCTATCAGCCACAGTCGCCTAGCCTGTTGGTGGTCGGGGATGTTGTCCGTTTCTGCCGTCACTCTGCGCTGCGTGTTGAAGCGACTCCCGCACTGCTGACGATGGAAAAACATGAAGCCGCCTGACAGCAACAGATTCCTTATTACGGTTAGCGCCTCATTTTGAACGTGAAGTACTTTTTAACGTGAAAGAACGTGTTTTTCTTCGAGGCGCTTTCCACTTCCTACCTTGTTTTCTGTTTTGATATCGCATCCCCATTATTCTCCCCACTGAGTTTTAGACAGTGTCTGACAAGGAAGGGGACGAAATGCCATCGCACGATGCGATCTTTAAACAATTTCTGAGCGACATCGCAGTCGCACGGGATTTTCTGACTATCCATCTACCGGATAAAATTCGTGAGCGATGTGATTTCAACACGCTTCAACTAGAGTCTGCGTCGTTTATCGATGAAAAACTGCGTGCGCGGATATCGGACGTGTTGTATTCACTGCGCACCACTGCGGGTAAAGGATACATTTACTGTGTGATCGAACACCAAAGTCGCCCAGAAAAGCAGATGGCTTTCCGGCTGCTTCGCTATTGTCTGGCTGCCATGCAGCAGCATCTGGATCAGGGGCACGATCGCTTACCGTTGGTGGTGCCGTTGCTGTTTTACCACGGCAGATCGCGGCCTTACCCTTATAGTCTACGGTGGTTGGACAGTTTCGCCGATCCTGTATTGGCACAAGCGCTGTATGAACAGCCCTTTCCGCTGGTCGATTTAACCGTCATGTCGGATGATGAAATTCGAACGCACCGACGGGTGGCGTTGTTGGAACTGGTGCAAAAACATATTCGTACCCGCGATATGCTGGAGTTGGCGCGCGAGATTGGGTTATTATTTGAACGCTGGGCGGTACCGCTGACGCAGCGCCGAGCGATACTATTCTATATTGCACAAACGGGAAGCACATCCAGACCCGCAGATTTCATTGACGCACTGGCTGCACCGCTATCAACCGGTCAGGAGGACATTATGACGATTGCAGAACAATTGAAAAAAATGGGATTCGATGAGGGAATCCAACGCGGTATTCAGCAAGGATTGGAGCAGGGAATGAAAAACAGTGCTAGGCAGATTGCGCGTAATTTATTGCTAACGGGGATGGATAAGAGCAGCGTGCAACAGGTCACTCAGATTGATGACGAAGAACTGGATCAACTGGTAACGGCTGTCCTGCATGAAACTCAGCATTGATACCGTACTAAAAACGGAGCGTTGTCAGTGCCTTTTACGGGGAAAGGCCAGTCGGGCAACGCTCACGTCTTTTCGTCAACGGGATGTTTTTAGCCTTTGCGTACCCGCGCGGTCAGCCCTTTTAGAAAGTAGCGGATAACCTGATCGCCGCAGGTGCGGTAGTTTTTGTGCTCAGGCGCGCGCATCATCGCAGTCACTTCCGGTAGTGAAACTCGAAAGTTTTGTGCCAGCAGGATAGCCTGAATATCATCCGTTTTGAGTGAAAACGCGACACGCAGTTTTTTCAGGATAATGTTATTCGTCATCTTGCGCTCAAACTGCGGCGCAGGCTGGTTTTCATCTTGACCGCGTTTTTGCAGAATCAACCCATTCAGGAAATAACTCATCACGATGTCCGGGCAAGGCTGATAGCCTTCCTCTCCCTCTTTTTTGACGTAGCTCGCCAACTGCTGGGGAGGGACGGTCATCTCCACCAGCGCCAGAATCTTCAGCAGGTGGTCATTATTGAAATTCAGCATATAGCGCACGCTGCGCAGGACATCGTTATTCATCATTACTGAGGGGATCTCGCCATTCGTCTTGGTACAAAACGCACAGTATAAAGGGAACGGCGAAGAAATGCAGAAACGATCGTGGAATTAGTGGAACGTCTCCCGTCCGGTAAAGTGTCCAACCCAACCTTCTGGATTGGTAAAAATACGGATCGCGACAAAATCAGGAAATTCACCGCAGTCAAACCAGTGTGGCGTATTGGCTGGGACGCGCAAGAGGTCGCCTGCTTCACAGGTAAGTTGAAAAACCTGTTCGCCAATCGGTACAAAGAACGATCCGCTACCGCGTACGAAGAAACGAACCTCATCTTCACTGTGCGTGTGCTCCTGAAGAAACTTCTCTCGTAATGCCTTTCTCTCTGCGTGATCTGGCGTCAGGCTAATCACGTCGGCGGAAGTGTAGCCTTCTTGCTGTTTGAGGCGCTCAATATCGGCATGATACTGCGTCAAAATGGTTTCGCTGCTAGCGTCGAGTGGAGGCGCCTCGGCCTGCCAATGCTCTAGCTGAATACCAGCGCCAGCAAGCAGTGACGCAATATCATTAAACGCGGTGAGCTGCTGGACGGGTTGTGTGGTGTGTGGTCGGTGGTAAATCGATAGCGTTGTCATGGCTGTTTTTCCCTTAGGTATAGAATGTTAACCATTCACTTTATAGGGATAAAAAACAAGATGCTTTTTTTATAACTTATTCCGCCGATTGCGACAGGATGGCGTCGAGCAAGCCGGGGAAGCGCTGTTGCATTTCGCTGCGGCGTAGTCGGTTGATGTGCGTGGTGCCGCTGTTGGTGGTATGCAGCAGGCCTGAATCGCGTAAAACGCGAAAATGGTGTGACACGCTGGATTTCGGGCGACCTGCGTCGAGTTCGCTACACGTTGCTTCTTCTTGTACGGATAGACAACGCACAATCGCTAAGCGCAACGGATCGCTCAAGGCGTACAGGACGCGCTCAAGAGTAAATTCTTCAGGGGACGGGTGCTTAAAAGGTCTCATAGATGAATTATAGCGATAGGGTTGTCTAAAATCCATTGTTCGATTAATATCGAATTATCGAAATTAACAGATGAAATAGGAAATGTTATGTCCGCACTATTCCAGCCTTTCAAACTGAAAGATATTACGTTACGTAACCGTATTGCCGTTCCGCCGATGTGTACCTATTCCGCGACTGATGGCCTGATCAACGAATGGCATGAAGTGCATTATGCGTCGCTGGCGCGCGGTGGAGCAGGGTTAGTTATCGTTGAAGCGACGGCGGTTGCTCCCGAAGGTCGCATTTCTCCGCGCTGTACCGGAATTTGGAACGATGAGCAGGCACAGGCGTTTGCCAAGGTTGCCAAATCTATTAAGGATGCAGGCTCTGTGCCGGGTATTCAGATTGCACACGCTGGACGCAAAGCCAGCGCTAACATCCCTTGGGAAGGTGATGACCATATCCCCGCGGGTGACCCGAGCGGTTGGCAGACGATTGCTCCTTCCTCAGTGCCTTTCGGTGCGAATTTGCCTAAGCAGCCGCAAGAAATGACGCTGGAAGATATCGCCCGCGTCCGTGATGACTTTGTCGCTGCCGCTCGCCGTGCTTTGGACGCTGGGTTTGAATGGCTGGAGCTGCATTTTGCTCATGGCTATCTGGCACAGAGTTTCTTCTCCGTTCACTCCAACAAACGCACCGATCAGTACGGCGGCAGTTTTGACAACCGTAGCCGTTTCCTGCTGGAAACGCTGGCTGCTGTTCGTGACGTTTGGCCACAACACCTGCCGCTGACTGCCCGTTTCGGCGTGATTGAATTTGACGGCCGCGATGAAGAAACGCTGCAAGAATCCATCGAACTGACGCGCCGCTTCAAAGCCGCAGGGTTGGATATGCTGAGCGTTAGCATTGGTTTCTCTACGCCGGAAGCTAACATCCCGTGGGCTCCAGCCTTTATGGGACCGATTGCTCAGCAGGTGCGTGAACAGGCCGATCTTCCTGTGTCCTCCGCGTGGGGCTTCGGGACGCCGGAATTGGCTGAGCAGGCTGTGGCATCGGGTCAGTTGGATTTGGTGATGGTAGGAAAAGCACATTTGGCGAACCCGCACTGGAGCTATCAGGCTGCACGCGAACTGGGCATCGATCGCGCCTCGTGGACGCTGCCAACACCTTACGCTCACTGGTTGGAACGTTATTAATCACTGTTATTGCTGGTCAATATTTCTGTGGCAGCTATACGTATTCCAATATAAGCAATAGTCGGGTTTCGTGGCGATAAGCAGTGGAGTTTTTCTGTAGCACTGATGCCACGCCCGACTTAGGGTGCCCAATCGCAGGCACCCTAATAACTCGTTTTTTGGCGATAATGCTTCCCCTCCGATGCCCATGCCCGTCTTCCGAACCGTCAGCGACGCGATCCCGTTGAGTGGACACTTTCGTTGCTCCGCGTCATACCTAGTCTGGCAGACTGCTTTGTCCGAAACGGACGTTGGAAGTCAGTGTCATTAATGATGTCAATGCTGGGCGAGAGACGCTCGTTTCTTTTTGGCTTGATAGCGATATCTCGTCAGAAAAGGTATTACTCCGACGTGAGGTTTCTCAGCTCAGCATCGACTGCTGGGCGAAGATACCCGCCATCGCGCCTTGCCATGTTGCTGTGGTGACCGAGGGGATGCCGGGGTTGGCAAGGTCACCGGCGGCGTAGATGCCTGGCATGCTGGTTTCGCGGCGCTCGTCGGTCTTGAGGGCGATGCCGGTTGGCGTATTGACCGTGGCGAGGCCCAGTGTGTCATGAAGGCTTGCGGACGGCCTGTTACGCGGATGCGCGAATAGGACATCGACTGCGACATCGGGGCCGGTATCGATCTTGATGGTGGCACTATGGCTTCCGTGACGTGCGATTTCGGTGATCCGGCCATCAACGAGAGGGACCTGACGGGCCACCAGATCGGCGCGTATGTCGGGGGTGATGTCGTGACCATTGCCGAAGACAGTCAACCTGTCGGTCCAGTCATGGAAGAGCCTGACCTGATTGTGCGACTGTGGGCCAGACCAGACGAGGCCCCAATGCTGGTCGGCGATTTCAAAGCCGTCGCAATAGGGGCAGGGTATGATGGACGTACCCCAGCCTTCAGCAAAGCCAGGAATATCAGGCATCTGGTCAGCAACGCCATAGCTCAGGATCAGGCGTCGCGCCCTCAGGCTTTCGTTATCGTCAGTGACGACGCAGAAATCGTCGATGGTGCCGGACACGCTCTCGGCCCGCGCATTGACCAGCCTGATCGTTGGATAGCGCGCCAACTGCTGCCGTGCCTCGACCAGGATGTCCAGCGGCGGTTTGTGATCGTGGCCAAGCACACCATGCGAATGGTTGGCAAAGCGATTGCGCTGTCGGCCAGTGTCGAGGACTGTGACCTTGCGACGGGCACGTCCAAGCTGCAGGGCGGCGGCGAGGCCGGCAAAGCTGCCGCCTATGATGATGACGTCATTCATGGTGATGGGCTCCGTGTTTTGGATGGAGGGATATGGGCTCGGCCTGGCGCACCTTGCATATTTATAAAACTACGTGGTATCCTAATTAATGAATTAGGATACTGTCAAGGACTGTATTTTCGTGACCAATAAAAACAGCCAGACTCGGCGGGGTCGGCCCGTCAACGAGGCGCTTGGCCAAACAATTGTCGACGCCGCGTCCGAACTCTTTGTGGAATTGGGATTTCAAGCGACGACATTGGACAAAATCGCCCAGCGAGCGAAGATATCCAAGCTCAGCATCTATCGGCACTTCGATAACAAGGAGGCGCTGTTCAGTGCGGCTATCGTGGCCGGGTGTCATCAGTTGTTTGCACCACAGGCTCTTCTTGAAGGCGTCGACGGTTCGGTTGAAGATCAACTGATGGCGGTGGGATCATTACTGCTTCGCACGCTGTTGAGATCAGACGTTAGTAGTGTCGAAGCCATGGTCATGGCCGACAAGACGAATCAAAAGTCGTTAAGCAAGCTCCATTACGAAGCCGGCCCTGCTCATGTCATCGCCCAAATCGAGGCCCTTTTGCGTCAGTTGCACGCGAAGGCGCTTCTGAACGTTCCCGATCCTCTCCAGTCCGCTCGCTTGTTTGCCGCGCTTTTCAAAGGCTCCGACCTTCTGATGATCGCGCGCTTCGATGAGGCCAGAGCAGAGGATGACAACGAAATCGAATCTTATTGTCGGTCGGCCGTCGCGATGTTCATCGCCGCGCACGGTGGCATCTAGGGTACGCTATCGCGGCTGTGATCTTGCCACATATTCCCGGTTCCATCCTGGTCGTAACGTAACGCCCAGGCGTGATGCATTTTCGCGGCTTCAAACCGTCTGAACTCCCGAAGGTGTGAATCGCCATGGGTTTAACAGACACCTCAGGCTCATTTCATTGAGTTGTAAACTTTGAAGGCGGGATTTTTTTCAAAAATTTCAGCAACAAAATCCATGAACACAATCGCCCGTTTTGGTAAAAGTCGATTAGCAACATAAACGGCTTGAATGGGAACGGGCGGCGCAGTGTAATCAGTCAGCAATAATTGTAAGTTGCCATTTTCCAGTCCCTCCTCGAACAGCCATTCTGGGCCCTGTGCGATCCCAACCCCTGCATTGACAAATTTCTGTACTGCTTCTGGTGAATTGACCCTGAGCCGACCAGAAATAGGCACATTGATATCCTGAAATCTCCAGGTAGCTCCCGTTGTTAGCAAGGTATAGATCAAACAATCATGCTTTTTTAAATCCTCTGGGGTAGTAGGGGTTCCGTGTTTAGCTAAGTACTTGTTACTGGCAACACAGACTCGCTCATACATGCCAAGTCTGCGGACACGCATAGCACTGTCCTCCAGGTGTCCAATGCGGATTGCCAGCTCAGCCCCTTCATCAACGAGATTGATATAGCGGTCATTAATCTGTAGTTCGAGTGTTAGCTCAGGGTAGCGTTCTAAAAAATCTGGGATGTGCGGGACTAAGAATGTGTGAGCCAATGCTGTGGGGCAAGCAACGCGTAATAGCCCTGTGGGTGTAACATTTTCTCTGAAAGAAGACTCTGACTCTTCGACGGCTTCCAGAATACGCCTTGCTTCCAAATAATAACGTTCTCCTTCAGGAGTTAGGGAAAGCTTGCGGGTTGATCTGTGAAGTAATCGGGTCTGCAAATGCTCTTCGAGGGTTGCAACATGACGACTCACGTTCGGTTGCCCTAAGCCTAAATCCCTACCGGCTGCGGAAAAGCTGCCTGTTTCAGCGGTACGCACAAAGCATGTCATCAAAAGTAATCTATCCATCCTAAAACCCATTTATGCTTTTAATGCATGAAACATATTTAAAAATACAATCTTATCACTATATGAGCATGAGTTTATAGTGGCTATCAAATCGGTCATTCGCCGATCGGTTGTTAAAACTAACAGGAGATTTTTACATGTCTAGATTACAAGGTAAACGCGCACTGATTACTGGTGGAACAAGTGGTATTGGTCTTGAAACAGCGAAGCTGTTTGTTGCAGAAGGTGCACGCGTAATTGTTACTGGTGTTAACCCGGATTCTATCGCAAAGGCGAAAGTGGAACTGGGTAATGATGTGTTGGTAGTGAGCGCTGATTCCGCTGATGTGAACGCACAGAAAGCGCTGGCTCAAACGGTTAAGGAACACTTTGGTGAACTGGATATCGCTTTCCTGAATGCGGGTATATCAATGTATATGCCAATCGAGGTATGGACAGAAGAGATGTTCGATCGCATTTATGATATCAACGTTAAAGGTCCTTACTTCCTAATGCAGGCGCTGCTGCCAGTGTTCGCAAGCTCTGCATCAGTGGTCTTTAATACGTCTATAAATGCTCACACCGGACCTGAGAACTCTTCCGTTTATGGCTCAACCAAAGCGGCATTGCTGAACATGTCAAAAACACTTTCTAACGAGTTACTTTCTCGTGGGATCCGTATCAACGCAGTGAGCCCTGGCCCTGTTGATACACCGCTTTACGATAAGGCGGGGATTCCAGTGGAATATCATGATCAAGTGATGAAAGAGATCGTTGCAACCATCCCAGCAGGTCGTTTTGGTAAACCTCAAGAAGTCGCGCAAGCGGTACTTTACTTTGCATCTGATGAGTCTGCCTGGACCGTGGGTTCAGAAATCATCATCGACGGCGGCGTTTCAATCTAAGCCACCAAAATAAGATTTACAGTTCATCAAGCCGCCATCTTTTATGGCGGCGAGCTATCATTTTATCTGGAGTTTGAGATGTCTACCCATGACCTAACACTTATTAGCCACCCACTATGTCCCTTTGTGCAGCGTTCAGCGATCGTTCTTCTGGAAAAAAATGTGTCATTTGAACGCGTAAATGTAGACTTATCGGCGAAGCCTGATTGGTTTCTTGCTCTGTCGCCCACTGGCAAGGTGCCGCTACTTAAAGTGCGTCAGGCAAACGGCGAAGATGCCATTATTTTCGAGAGCATGGTGATCTGCGAGTACCTTAATGAAACGCAAGACGGTGATCCGATGTATGTTGACGATGCATTAGTAAGAGCCAGACAGCGCGCATGGATCGAGTTCTCTACATCAATGCTTGGAAATGCATGGCAATTTTTAAATGCGACTGATCAGGTCATTGCAGACAGCAAACGCGCGGTGTTCCGTGAGCAGCTTGAACGTATTGAATCTGAATTGAGCTTAGGGCCTTATTTCTCTGGTGCCGAATTCAGTATGGTTGATGCGGTCTACGCTCCTATTTTTCGTTACTTCTCCATCATCGATGCATCAGTATCTGAGGCGATTTTTGAGGGACTTCCGCGTACTTCCGCATGGAAAGCCGCACTTGCGAAAAGGGAAAGCGTAAAAGCCGCGGTATCATCAGATTATGCAGAACTTTTCCAAAATCATCTTCGTCAGCATTCTGCCATTCTCGCTGCTTGAAGATATTAACAAGGGAAACCGTGACCTGCTCCCCGTTGATTAACACACTGCAATGTTAGTAATTTCTCCATCAACTGAGAGAACAATTTTGAACTTCCACTCTTCGCTCTCTGCAGTCCTTCAGCGTCACGTGTTTGTCTGCTGTGTGCCAGCAGCGGACATTATTAACCTAATTCAAAAGGACTAATGTACTACGACAATGAACCCAGTTCGTATGTTTGAAGAATGTAAGTCTAAATGCATTTTTTTTCATGTGCGAACCCACTAATGCATTGATTGTAATGATAGATTTAGTACTGGTGTTTCAGATGCTAAAGTTGCTTCATTGATAATGAAGACAATATGAGAACGCGAGTGATACATCCTGAAATTACATCTCTATTCAGGTACTGCCCTATTGGTAAGAATCAATTGAGTGCTCTTGCGCAACGGAAAATTTGGTACTCAAAATCGGCAGAATTTAATGATCCTTTTGACACTAAATTTAGTGTCAGGGGAAAGAAGTATGTATTCGAACAGGAAATGGACTCTAAAAAATCATCTGCTATTTTTCATGAAGACATGTCTGATGCGATGGTTTTTAGTAAAAGATCTCTTGACGAGCTTTTGCGTAACTTCGAGAAAGGTATAGAAAGGTATAGAAAGGTTAGGTATTCTTTCATTATCAAGTAGTAATAAGAGCTTACTGATGTGGTCGCATTATGCTTCTGAACATAAAGGTATGTGCTTAGAATTTGAACGCCTTCATAATACAGCATTAGCAGACAATGAAAAAACCAAGCCTATGAGTTACAATGATAATTATCCTTCGATAAATGCGCCTTCAATTTTAAATGAAGAATATTCGTTATCTAATAAAATAAGAATATTACACACAAAATCTAAAAATTGGGAATGCGAACAGGAGTGGAGGCATATAGTTGAGCAAGGTAATGAATTACATCCTTGTCCAGCTGCTTTAACTTCGGTCTATTTTGGATGCAAGGTAGATATGTCAGATATACATTTGGTAAACAGTATCATTCCTGACTCAAATGTTAAATACTACAAAGGTAATTTGCATAGCGACAAATTCGATATTTATTTTAAATCGGTATAACCGCTTAAAAATAATTCATATTCGCTGATTGTAGTCTGTAAGTAACTCACAGTTCATTTCAGACAGTGCCACAACTTGTGGGCTGGTTAGTGCTGTGAGTTCAACCGATGGATGCAACACACTATTGAACCGCTCTGCGGGTGATTCATAGTCTAGCGTTTTTCTCGGCCTCTCGTTGAGCTGTCTGGCAACACTGTCTGAACTCACAGCCAGAAACGGACGTACATAGCCCGAGAATGTATCAGGTGCTGCCAACCATCAATAGTGGAGTATTGAAGTTGCGGGTGATTAATCACACCTAAAACTATAACTACCTTGTTCAATCGAAACTTCTTTTTTAAATTGCTCAAATGTGTAATTTCGTGGATAGTAAGAGAATGCTTTTAAATTAAAAAACTGCTCCATCGTCATAAACTCTTTAGAAAGTTTTTTTGCTTCATCTACGGCTTGGTGATAGGTCAATGTGTTACTAAGATTAAAATTTGTAACGCCGAGAAAACTCTCTTCATGACAGATGGATGCACCAAGTTGACAAAGATCGTCAATGAATTTCTGTTTGTTGTGATCCCAGCCAAATGCAGATACCACACCACACGAAACACCGTAAATATATTCCCTGTGTGCGTTTAACCAATTACGAGTTTCAGCTATGGTGGTTTCATTTTCCCCAGCATAAAACATAATATTCACTTTGGTTTTTATTTTATGCTCATGACAAAGTTTCAACAAACTGGATGCACGTTCTAAATAATTTTCTGGTCTTGGTGATTTATTCATCTTGCGTAACTGCTCTAGACAGGCACTCTCTAGGCCAAGATCTATTACGCCCATTCCAGCTTCAGCCATTAGCGGGATAATCCTGTTTGGCAGGGAGTCAACTCGGCATTCAGCTCGCCAAAAGAAAAATTTTTGATGTTTATTACGGGCGTTGATTAGTTTTTTCAACCATTCTTCTGTAGGCGTAAACAGAGAGGCTTCGAAATAAGGAGTCATAACTCTAAAATCATCCACGAGCAATAACTCATTATATTCTTTCAAAATCCATTCTGGTGATTTTAATTCTTTTAATGGCTCATCTTTTTCTTGGCAAAAAACACAACCTTTGCCACAACCTCTGGAAACCTCAATGCTTGGTTGATAATATTGGCGATCATTTAGTAGTGCATAATTAAGGGCGTGATGGCTATAGTCATTATTGTCAACTATATTTGTAAGGGTTGTAAGGATTTTATTCTCACCTAGGCCTGTAATTATCTCATCCGCATAAGGGAGTTCAGCCTTTAAACTATCTTCATCACCATCAATTACCCAACGGCCTCCAATGAAGATTTTATTATTTATTTTCTGTCTTATGAGAAAAGTAAGTTCTTTTGTCCACGTTAAAGCGTAGTAGCTTGGTATAGATATATAAACAGGATGCTGTGTTTTTAATAACCCATTCGAAATTAATATATCAAAGAATTCGACTGGCGATGTGAAGTTGCCATGAAAAACAAGAGAATTATAGCCAGCATTATTTACAACAGTGGCTAAAGAAAGAAGCCCATAATTGAGGTACATATTCCTCTGATTGGAAACACTTTTCCCTTTCTTTGTTTTCAGTTGCCCTGCGGAAATAAAAAAAACAAAACTCATTTATTTTGTCTATTTTAAATGGAATTTATTAGGTATTAGTATAATGTCGAAAGTTGTAGATGCTCAAGACAATTAGTTATAAAAACATTGATTTTAATCAACTAAATAAAACCTAATTGATTTATATAGATGCATATTCTCATACCACTTTAGGCCTGAACTATTATGTCCCCATCCCGTTGATCACTGACCTTCAGCATTACGGGAACGATATGAACATCTATGGACATCAACTTTCTCGTCAGTAAGACTCTCAATGGCCTCTATTGTGTCTGGAACGCCATGCGAAGCCATGCAAGTTAAACAATTTCCACCACAATCAAAATCTGGTGTTTTGCTCATTGGCTGGACACAGGTCTGGCAATTGTTCACTTTCACTGGAAATGACATCCTTTTTAAGTTTTCAGTTATATGTTGCCTAACATACCACGGTTAAGTCCGCTCCTCGCTCTCAGCAGACCTTCAGCGTCACGTGCTTGTCCCCTGTGTGCCAGAAACGGACGTCGCTGACATCGCGAAGAGAGAATCATCTGCGGGCAGGTGGTTAAGGTGTAATACCTTGGTTTTACCCACACTTTTCTGTGTGAAGAGGCAGGAAATTGTCTGAGGAAAAAAGATACGGAAGGAGCCACTGAAAGCCGGCCCTTCCTGTTGGTTTTACCCTTTGATGGGTGACCGATTGCGTAATACCTCACCGACAACTGGGACCGCGGTAAATTCGTTTGGCCAGCCAGCGTAGAACGCCGCCTGGGTAACGACTTCACCCGCTTCTTCAACTGAAAGGCCATTATCCATCGCTCTGTTAAGGTGATAGCCAATCTGTGCGCTTTGTCCGGATGCGATTAACGCGCTGACCGTGATCAGACTTCTGTCGCGGGGCTTAAGTGCAGGTCTTTGCCAGAGATCCAGGAATAATGGATCAGCGGTGAATTTAACCAGCCCGGGCGAAATGGGGCCCACATTTTTTTCCACCGTTTCTGAGCGCTGCTTTTCTGCCTCTTTATTAAGAGGAAGCAGCGCTGGAGAGGCTTCAGGAAGTGCGTCTGCCCTGACGCCACGAGCCTCAAAAACCGCTTTGGTAACGCTGACGGCTGCCATTGCATTCGGCCATCCGGCATAGAACGCCAAATGAGTAATGATCTCTGATAATTCTGCTGGCGTAACGCCACTATTGAGGGCAACTTCTAAATAGTGCTTCAGCTCGGCAGTCTGGTTTCGAGCAATTAGCATGGCGATGGTCACCATACTACGCTCCCGAGGCGAGAGGGCATCGCGTGTCCAGAGATCTTCAGTAATAGCTTCACGGCTAAAGCGCGCCAGTGCCGGTGAGACAGAACGGATATCAGCTTCCGAAAGGGCTGAAGGTTCAACTTTCATCATAGCTTCACCTCTTTTTTCCTCAGCGTTAGCAAAATCAGAAAGAACAAGCGATATGGCCGCCGCTGCAATCACGCTTTTCATGTTAATCCTCATTGGTCAACGGTACGGATGGTTAAGTACGAATCCCCTTATTTGATTCCGCCTTTGTTACGGAGAAATACCGGTTTGACAGGAATAGACTCCTTACGGGCGCTCATATGCGCCGTTTGCTTGAGATAATCCCTAAAGTGTGGCGTTTGTCTGTGCAGTTGATAATCTTCCTCACTGGCGTAAATCTCATAGAAATACCAGCGATGGAGATTCTTTGTGTCTGTCGCGGCATACATGGCAAACACTCCCTTTTCTACTCTGAGCGACTGCGCCATTTCGGGAAGGACAATGTTTTTGAATGCTGTCTGAAATTCAGGCTTTACCTCGACTACCACCAGATTATTGATGGTCCGCTCATCCGGTATGATGTGTTTGTCCCCCAGAAATTGTGGTACCAGGGTGATTTTCTGCTTCTGATCAATAATGTCAGGTGCATGAGCAGCGAATGCCTTGTACGGAGCGGCATCCAGATGTTTGCGGTAGGCACTATCGTTTTCGTAGAGTTCGACCATGTATGCCTGATGCGCATTGTCACTGCGTTTCAGGGCGTACATCGCCAGCGTGCCCGCTTCATGATCAACCGAGGCAGAAATCGTTTGTCTGGCAACCTCATCAAAATGCCTGTCCCGATCGGGCCTGATGCTAATCTCAAAGATATTCATCACGGGCTTGTCCTGCGTGTCCGGATTTTTTGCAAAAATAGGGCTGCTTATTAGCATGCAAATTAAAATCATGAGACTATTTTTCACGTTAACCTTTTACTGAAATTAATGTGTACGTTTCGGCCAATTACTGTTTAAGACGCTCTATCAGTTGACGTTGATAGGAAGGCAGCTGATCTCCAAAGGGCCTGAAGGTTGACTCAACCTGAGCGCTGTAGGGTTTTATAGCTTCACGATCGGTTGCCTGAAACTCCGCGATGTAATAAGCAGGCGTTGCCGCCAGTGCTGAAGCGAACCCAGTAAACGCGACCAGACAGGCTACCGCTGTTTTATAAATCATCCGTCCTCCGAATTACATTTCATGAAATTGAATAACGGCTACCGCGTCCAGACCTGCTTAGCATCTTTGGTCTGCGGTGTGTTTTGCGCCATGATTCCAGTATGAAAATGCGGCTGATAGCACGCTTCCAGATATCCGATTTCTTCCGGGCTCAGTTGAAGGTTCACGGCGTTTACCGCATCGTCAACATGATGTTTTTGCGTGGCGCCGACCACAGGGGAGGTTACTTTTGTCAGTAACCATGCGAGCGAGATTTCCGTCATGGACACCTGATGTTGATCGGCAAGATCGGCTACCCGCTCGATAATGACCCGATCCTGTTCTGCCGTGCGGTCGTACTTCCCGCGCGCATAGTCATCCTCCGTGGCTCGCCGCGTGTTGCCTTCCCGACGTGCTAGACGCCCGCTGGCCAGTGCGCTATAGGGCGTCAACGCGATGCCATCTTCAGCGCACAGTCCGAAGAGTTCTCGTTCATCTTCACGCATTATCAGGTTGTAGTGACTCTGAACAGAAACAAAGGTCGTCAGCCCTTCGCGCTCTGCTAGAGCGTTCGCCTTGGCCAACTGCCATGCATAGCAGTTTGAAATGCCAATAGCGCGCACCTTGCCAGCGGTGACGGCGGCATGCAGGGCTTCAAGCACCTCAATGACGGGAGTGTTGTAATCCCAGATATGGCAGATGTAGAGGTCTATGTAGTCCGTACCAAGATTCTGCAGGCTCATGTCAAGCGAGCGGGTTATTGCCTGCTTTCCACTGATACCCTCGGCAATTTGCACAGGGGTTCGCGGAAGAAACTTTGTAGCCAGCACCACGTCATCGCGCTTTGCCATATCACGCAGTGCCCGGCCAACGTACCGTTCACTTGAGCCGTTTTGGTAGGCGATAGCGGTATCGTAAAAATTGATGCCCTTTTCCAAGCCGTAGCGAATGATGTTCCGGCTTTCCGTTTCGTCCAGCGTCCAGCGATGCTGGCCTGTCGACGGATCGCCAAACCCCATACATCCCATGCAGATGCGGGAGACAAGTAAGTCACTTTTTCCTAGCCGGATATACTGCATCTTTATTCTCCTTTTGCTTTATTCACCAATGGTGTGAAGCAGGTCGACAAGCCTTGACGCATGCTCCCGGGCAAGCGTTTTTTGCTGGGCGATTTTTTCGGCATCCCTGTCGGCGTAGCTAATACCGCAGGTATAAACCGGCGTCAGCATGTCAAGCTTGCACAGCCTTGCCGTCGTCTCGAACGGGATGAGGTACTCCTCAATGGCGTTGCCAAAGAAACCGTCAGCGGTATAAAGCTCCTGCGGTGCCCCCGTTGTGAAGGAGAGGAGCAGTTTTTTACCGCCCAGTTTCGCCGTTGAGCCATGCGCGAAGCCGTGGACAAACACCTCGTCCAGCCACTGTTTCATTAGCCCCGGGAGTCCATACCAGGAAAAGGGGAACTGCCAGACAATCACATCGGCCTTTAGCAGGCTTTCCTGCTCCGCACCGATGTTGAAATTGCCGTCCGGATAGAGCCAGTCCAGACGACGAATTTCAGCGTCGGGCAGGGCGGTCGCCACTTCGTCAAGGATGGTGGCGTTGGCGACGGAATGGTTAAGATCAGGATGTCCGGAAACGATAAGGATATTCTTCATTTCAATAAGTTAAGCAGTATTGATAGATAGTTAACCCAGTATAAAGTCACAGCATTATTTTTTTTAGAGCAGTAAAGGCTCAATCAATGTTAGGCAAAAACTAATAATCAATTCTTGGATCTAATAGTGTTCAGTCGTAATGAACACGAAGAACTATGCCGTAATGCCGTGAAGCGATCCGGGTAATTCCTTACTGCGGCGGCAAGGCGATCGTTTGCCGCCCGGTTTAACCTTACCGCTTCATACGCGGGTACCAGTTGAGGGAATCCGCCACAGAGAGAACCTGCATCGTAATTCCCGCCTCATCCATATCCCTGAGGCGCCTGCTCAAGTGCAAAGGGCATAATGGCGTGCCCTAAATCGCAGTCCGTACATGTGTGTTATTCATGACAGACTGTCTGGACTCTGTTTACACCATCGGTTTTTCCCAGGCGCCGCGCGTATCCACACCAGTCTCTGTGGCAAGTTGCTCCAGCAAAATGATTTCCGCATCGTGTAATTGGATCTCAGCAGCGCCGGCCGCATCCAGAACGTGATGGACTTTAGTCGCGCCAATGAGCGGAAGGGCGCCTTTCGCGATAGCCCATGCAATGGCTATTTGCGCAACGCTGGCTTTCCTTTCTGCTCCTATTTCTTTCATGGCGGCGGTCAGTTTTTCAATTTGCGGAAGCACAGCGTTATAGCTTTCGGCCCGGCCACTCCCGTTAGGCATCGGGTGATTTGAATCGTAACGACCACTCAGCGCGCCCTGCTCCAGGACCATATAAGCAAAGAACGTGATGTGATTTTGTTGGCAATAGTCAAGGATCCCTGCCTCTTCAGAGGCACGATAGAGCAGGCTGTAGTGATTCTGCACCGCACTGATGGCATAACCGGAGGCGTTAAGGATCTCGTTGGCGCGTCTGATTTGTGTCAGATTGTGGTTGGATACACCGACTTGTTTTACCTTACCGCTTTGTAGGAGTGGGATCAGTCCGGGTGTCCATTTCTCGACGTCGAGAGGATTATGGATCCAGTAGATATCAATCTCTTCCACACCAAGGCGCCCGAGGCTTGCCTCAAGCATGTCGCTGACGGGCTGTGCTGACTGTTCGTCGGCAATTTGCGGTGTGAATTTGGTTGATAAAATCATGTCCTCGCGGGGAAACTGACGGACTAAGGCTCCCAGCGCTGCTTCGGAACTCCCCATCCCATATACCGCGGCGGTATCCCAGAGATTAAGACCCTTACTCATGGCTGTGGTGAACACCTCTGCCATCTGAGTATCAGAAAGATGATTGCCGAAGACGGTATCGCCGCCAGCAAAGCCTGTGCCCCAGGACCATGTGCCCAGTGCAATTGGGGGGAGTATTTTCATATTCATCTCCTTAAAAAAGGCCGGAACGCTGCTTTCTTCACCAGCCAAAGAGGGTAAGTAAAGGGGGGAAATAGAAAGATGAATTGCTTCATGCAGCCTCAAGCTTGCTGGCGGAGCGCATTCACCAGTGCCATGCCCACACCGTGCGCTGAAGCGGGGTTTTGCCCTGTAATAAGGCGTTCGTCGGTAATCACGTTTTCAGACCAGTTTGGGGCTTCATGATGAAGCGCGCCATGCTCGCGAAGTGCTGTTTCCAGCAGAAAGGGAACCACATGCGTGGTCTGAACTTCTTCTTCTTCCTTATTGGTAAAGGCAGCCACGTTTTTCCCTTTTACCAGGTATTCCCCGCTACTGAGTTTTGCGTCAATCAGTGCCGCAGGCCCGTGGCAGACGGCTGAGACAATCCCATTACTTTCATACACTTCACGGATTATGCGCTGGGCGTCCAGACTGTCGCGGAAATCCCACATGGTGCCATGCCCGCCCGCTAAGAAAATAGCGCTGTAATCGGCACCATTAATTTCTGATAACGGACGTGTTGTCGCCAGACGATGCTGAAAATCAGTTTCGTTCCAGAATCTGGCATTAATGGGATCGCTGAGGTCAAATCCATCCAACGGCGGCTGTCCCCCACGGATGCTGGCGATCACCGTTTTCAGGCCAGCCTCTTCGAGAACGTTTAGCGGATGCGCCAGCTCCGCCATGTAGAAACCGGTCGGTACGCCGGATGCGCCTTTGAGGGGATGGCTGGTTACCACACACAGCACTGGTTTATCAGAGGGTTTCATTCATTCCTCACTTTTGATTTTTAAATTCAGCGGAGAAGAGATTTTCCCAGTTCATGAAGGAGCCGAGAGGAATGCACTCGAATGTTAATAAACCCGCTTCAGCCAGTGGAAATTCGGCCATCGCGTTACTGGCTTCTTCAACGGTGTCACATTCGAGGAAAATGGCAACGCCGGGTCTGTCCTGACGGAAATAGATGTCGCGGATGAAGCCGGATTTATAAAGCCCCCAGGCGTGTAGTACTTCAGCCGTAAGGTGTGGCGCATATTTTTCCAGCGACGCACCAGGGGTGGGGATATCCAGACATAAAATTCGCATTATCGTCTCCTGTACTCAGTTTTCAGTGGGAAGAGACGAAAGTATAAGAGCCTCATTCAGAGAAGATTAGACGGTCATTGACTTAAGAATATTTAGTCTGTACTTAATAATAAGGCGATAGTTTCTTAAGGATAATGCTATGAATAACGCTCTTTATAATCAGATACGCATCTTTCAGAGTATTGCGCGTGAAGGAAATATATCGTCAGCGGCCAGGAAGCTTGAAATCACGCCGCCTTCTGTCAGCAATGCGCTCAAGTTGCTGGAAGAGCACATTGGCCATCCGCTTTTTCTGCGCACGACCCGGCGTATTGAGCTGACAGAAACCGGACAACAGTTACTGGAGCAAACCGCCGCAGCGGTGGATTCGCTGGAAAAATCGCTGGAAAGTATTCGCGATCAGAATCAGGAACCCTCCGGCGTGGTGAGAATTACGCTCTCGCGCTTTAGCTACCTGCTAATTCTTAAGCCTGTAATGGCTGCGTTTTGTCAGCAATACCCAGGCATACAGCTGGAAATTTCTGTCTATGACGGTACCGTGAATATTATCGAGGAGCGTTTTGACGTGGGTATTCGTTTTGGCGATATTCTGGAGGGTGGGGTGGTGGCACGGCCGTTAATGAAACCGTTTCGTGAAGGATTATATGCGTCCTCAGCCTATCTCGCCGAGTATGGTATGCCTGAGGTGCCAGCCGATCTCAGCCATCACCGGCTTATTGGCTATCGTTTCATCACCAACAACCGCATCCTTCCGCTGATCCTGAATGACCACGGGGAGCAGTTGACCGTTGAGATGCCCGGGCAGTTAATCAGCAACGATATAGACGTCATGGCAGACGGTATCCGTAACGGGCTGGGGATTGGGCGCTTGTTTGAACCCATCTTGCGGTTACAGCCCGATCGGGAGCAATTTATACCCGTGATGGAAAGCTACTGGAAAACCTATCCGCTTGTTTATCTCTATTACCCGAAAAACGCGGGCAAAACGAAAAGAGTGAAAGCCCTAATTGATTTTCTGATAGCCGCTACGGGGCGATAAAAATCACGACTCACTGTTATGTACGAACGTTTGGCCGGATAGTGCTATGTCACAATCCCAGAGGCTTGGCTTTCCGTATGAACGCAATCAGAAATGGAAAGCACCAGCCTCCACATAACCTCACTCAATGCGGTGCCACTTTCGAAAAGATATTAATCACCAGCACGCCCGCGCAAATCAGCCCCATCCCCAGTATGGCGGGCAGATCCAGCTTCTGTCCGCTGACCAACCAGCCCAGCAAACTGATCAGCACAATTCCTGCGCCTGACCAGATGGCATAGGCTATCCCAGTAGGGATGTGTGCCAGTGTCTGCGCAAGCAGATAGAACGCGGCGGCATAGCAGGAAATGGTTCCCACGGAGGGCCATAGGCGGCTAAACCCTTCAGAGTATTTCATCATCGTTGTACCAATTACCTCTGCAACGATGGCCAGGCCAAGAAGAATATAAGTATTCATAGCAGTCTATCCATAAAGATCAGCGTTCGTATTCCCATTTCGGAAATACGCAACCGTTAGGGCCGGGGGCGGTCTGCTTTCCATTCTCATCGAAACGTGTTTCACATTTTGTGGTCAGCCAGCCGTCTTTCCAGACTCCGCTGCTTTTGACTTTGCCATCGGGGTAATAACAGCCGCTTTCTCCCTGACGCAGCGCGCCCTGATAATCTTTGTACTCTTTACCATCGACCACCAACGGTTTGAAACCCTGAGCGCGGCTAATGCATTGCATCTGACCGTTAGGGTAATAGCTGATTTGGGTGTAACTGTCATCGGTGCCGATACGCGTTTCATCCTGACGCTGACCGTTGGCATACCAGGTATTATTGGTTTGCTGACGGTTGAACAGATAATCGGCCTCGGTGAGGGGCGTACCGTCAGGGTTGAAAGTTTGCTGTTTACCGCAGTAGCCGCGGCCACTCATCGACGGAGGGCAGTAATTACGTTCGATAATTTTGACACCGCTGGCGGTGAATTCCTGCATCAGTCCGACTTCATCACCGTGGTCATAAGTCGATACGAACTTCGGTTTTCCGTCGGGGTAATTATAGATATACGGGCCGTCGAGTTCGCCATTGCGGTAGCCGCGATCGGCGCGCAAAGTGGTGCCATCGTCGTAATATTCGATTTCGCGGCCGTTCAGCGTCCCCATGACATAGTCAGCCTGATACACCATTTTTCCGTCAGAGTTGAATTTCTGGTACACACCGTGAGGAAGATTATCTTTATAATGAATGATTTGTGTCAGATGGCCTTTCTTATCACTCCAGCGCAGCTCTCCCTGCTTTACACCAGCGATCAGTTCGACCTGTTGGATTTCGCCGTCAGCCGTGTTTAGCTTCCACATCCCGTTAGCCACGCCTTTCACAAACGGGCCTTCGCCGTTTTCGGTGATCCACATGCCTTCAGGCTGGTCATCAATATAATCGCCTTTCGTGCGCAGCACGCCCGCCAGACGGCGCTCACTTGGGCCATGACGCTGACCATTGAGGTAAGTATCGAAGCCACTTAGCTCTGGTGTATTGCCATTCGCGCCGTCGGTTATCTCCCAGCGGCCTTCACGCTTATCGTTTTTCATCAAGCCAGTGGCCGTTTCTTGCTCATCGCTGATGGTCCACTGTCCTTGCTGTTGCCCCTCTATATAGCTACCTGAACTGCTGAAGTTCTCACCGACGGTGGTCCATTTTCCGTCAGGAATGCCATGGAGGAAAAAACCTTTTACTAAGCCATATTGCTTCGAGTAATAGACATAAGGCCCATTCTCGCTGCCGCTGAATTTAGCCGGATCAGCTTGCCAACTGATGGCAGTTACACGAAATTCGGCTGTGGCGCTGTCTGACTCACGGCTGAACGTCGCGGTGAGAAATAAACCGTCTTTTTCCGCAAACGTTTTTTTATAGGCGTAGACATTTTCTGCTGGCTGTTTCGCAGCATGGGAAGGTATGCCATCCTCAAAATACCAGCCGACAAACTTGCCCTGAGTAAAGTCGATGTTATCGAAATCCTGATTATCGAACGTAGGGTACTGCGCGCTGTAGTCATAAGGCGGAAGTTGGCCGAGGGCACGTTTCACCAGCGTTGAGTTGAGGTCTTTATTCTCGCGTACCAGCTTATCCAGAACCGGTTGTAAACTCAGTACCGGAATATAGCTGCCGTCGTCTTCAATATAACGCCAACTGCGCAGGGCGAACTTGCCGTGGCTTTTACTCAACACCAGCGTGATTTGACCAGCCTTGTCCACATCGGCATAAAACACGGATTCGATGGTGGAATCGGGGAAGGTACCGAGCAGGTGGGGAAGGTGATCGACACTGTGATCCCCTTCGCTACAGAAGCAGTAATAGCCGTTGACCACCTGATTTTCCTGAATGAAAACCAGAAGGGCATTACTGTCGCGTGCGCCCGAAATGATCGGATGTGCCAGCGTTTTACCTGCGTAAAAAGGGGGAGGAGTGTCGTCTGGGGCTGCGATAGCCGTGCTAATCCCTATGGCTATATTCAATAGTAGGATGCCAAACAGTAACTTTACGACTTTCATTCCCTGACCTGCTCCTTTCAAAAAGAGCGCATAGGTTACATGAAATGTTTCTAACGGTTAATATTTGGTTGAATCAATTCTTTGCTGGCTGTTTATCAAAGACGATTCAGGAAGTCTTTCTGATAACAACAATGAGGGAATGGCGCTATGGAAATAGCTAAAATTGATCATATACACGTTTACGTCGAAGACATTCAGCAGGCAGAGCACTGGTATAACGAGGTTCTGGGGTTCTCCCGGGATAACGCTTTGTATTTTTGGTTTGAACAGGGAGGACCGTTGGTTATAAGCAATAACGGATCGTCACTTTCCCTTTTCCTCAGAACATCTCAGCATCCCGGCCATACGATGGCTTTCGGCGTAGGGGGATCAGCATTTATTGGGCTGATCCCAACCCTCAAGGACAAAAAAATCCCTTTCACCATCAGTGACCACGATGTATCTATGTCCGTATATTTCTGCGATCTCAGTGACAACAAGATTGAAGTGACGTCTTACGAATACCTTCATGCAAAGCAGATACTGGAGAACTTTGCATAGTGGCACTTCTATCATTATGGTCAGCTGCTACAGCGCCGTGATGGCAAAACAACAGAGCCGCCCAACGGGCATATCACAATAGTGTGAAAGCGAATATTCGGACCTTGCTTGAAGCTGGCAGGCCCAAAAGGCATAACGTCTACTTCGTGCCAGGAGCAGACGTTGCTAACTTGCATACTGCGTAGCGAGTAAACCAATGAGACTGATGTTATCTGGTTCCCATTTTCTGACTACGAAGAGCATTCTGTAGGATACTAAGAGGTATAATTTCGAAGATTTCCATGAAGATGCTTATTCGAGATCGCTAGTTGTTGGAATTTTTTATGACCAGAAATTGAACTATGCATCGGTTTGTAACATACTGACACACATGAGAGTTAATATTCAAAAAAACTACCACGATAACTATTGGACATACTATGGCCGACAGAAGTGCAGTTGACACAATACGAGGTTATTTTTACCAATTCGATCTGACTATTCTCAGTATCTTGAAATTAACATCCTTAGACGAATCTGTTGAAATAGAATGCACAGAGGACATTGATATTCGAACCGCAACTGACGTCACTGCCACACAATGTAAGTATTATGCGAAGACCGAATATAATCACTCTGTTATTAAAGATGCGATAAAGCATATGGTATCACATTTCAAGGAAACGCTGGCAGGTACGAAGCCAAAGATCTTTTACTCAATTTACGGACACTATGCATCAGGTCAAGAAAAATTAGATGTGGATATAGACATTGATTTCCTAAAGAAATACTTCCTGACTTACACCAAGGACAAAGTTACATACTACCATCACCAAGATTTACAACTTACCGATGAAGATCTTGAAGAGTTCCTGAGGCGCTTAACAATAAATATCAGAGCAGTGGAGTTTGACACACAATTTCGTGAAGTGATCGATGTTCTCCAAACGATCTTTGAGACTAAATCTTTCTCAGCCGAATACTTTTATTATAATAACTCGTTAGCTGTTATACGCGAGCTTTCAATCGAGGCTGCTCAAACAAATCGCTCAATTACAAAGAGAGAGTTCCTAGAAAGGATCAATACTTCTAGCGTTCTCTTCAATGAATGGTTCGTAGAGAAGAAAGGAAAGAAAGCGCATTTTTCAGCTCTACGTGATGAATATTTCTCGGAATTGAACATATCTCCGTTCGAACGCTTCTTTCTAATAGAAATAGGTGCAGCTTCTTACATTCGATACGAGCTCAAGAATCTTTTATTTGAGCTTTCCATAAAGTGGTCCAAATTGTCGAAGCGTGAGCCTTCCTCATTCTGTCCGTACATATATCTGCATGGAGTACCAGACAGTGAGTTACTCGCACTTAAAAGTGAACTCAGCACTGAAGGTTTTAAGATCATTGACGGTCACGACTTCCATGGTGCCGACTTTAGTTGTCAATCGATTGTCCTAAAAGCCACACATGGCAATGGTATCAAACTTAAAGTTCTGAATACTCTTCAAGACGTTATGCAGACTGTTGATATCATTACTAAGACTCGGCGCATTTACCAATTTCACATAGGCCCTAGCTTTTTTGAATACGACAAACCAGCGGTCCAGCACGTAAAAATCCAGATAGAACAACTTTCAGACGTCAAATCAATCATCTAGTTAAAGGAAAATGAACATGGCTCCCAAACAAGAAAAGCAGATTAATGCCCAAGTCATCGCAGTCTTCCCCGATAAAGTACGCATCGTTGTGGATGACCTCGAAAATTTTAAGATAGCGGAAGAGTCATTGAAAGTTGGCTCTTACATTAAAATAGCGGACAACGAAAACGCGGTTCTTATAGCGATCATTGAAAACTTCCAGATTGCAGTTAGCGCTGACGGTAATCGGGATCACATTATTGAAGCTTTTCCTTTAGGGATCTTAAGAAATGGTAAGTTTGAACGAGGCGGTGATTCTCTAGCTATTCCGCCAAAAGAGGTTCAACCCGCAACTATTACTGACATAAAGAAAATCTATGAAGACTCTGTGCCAAAAGAGGAATCTTTCCGTTTTGCTACATTAGCTTCAAATATAAGCGTTCCAGTTCCTGTCAACGGAAATAAATTTTTCAATAAGCATATTGCAGTTGTCGGTTCCACTGGTTCCGGAAAATCACATACTTTAGCGACTATTATTCAGAAAGCTGTTTCTGAAAAAGGAGGGGATTTCTCTCTAAATAATTCACATGTAATTATCTTCGACATTCACTCCGAGTATAAATCAGCATTTCCTTCTGCAAATCACATTGATATATCCAATTTAGCCTTACCATATTGGATGCTGAACAGTGAAGAGTTGGAAGAATTTTTCCTCGATACTGAGGCCAATGATCACAATCAGAGAAATATTTTTAAAGAAGCCATAGTAAAAGACCGACTTGCGAAATTCTCTGGTTCAGATGCTGAAAAACAAAGTATCCACCTCGACACTCCTATCCTGTTCGATATTCGGGAAGTACTTGCGTACACGATCGCAAAAAATGAAGAGATGATTGATACTGGAGAAGTTTACGCGGCAAGCAATAAAGAAAAAGCGGGACAGCCAAAATATACACAGGGGAGTCTCCATGGAAAGTTGACGAACTTTGTTAATCGGCTTGAGAATAAACTTAATGATAGTAGATTAAATTTTTTTCTTGGTGAAAGATCCATGAAAACCACATTTGAAGAAACCCTCCAACAGCTGCTGGGATATTCTTCTGAAAGTGAATCGAACGTAACCGTTATTGACCTAAGTGGAGTTCCGTTCGAAGTTTTGAGCATAACAGTATCCCTTATTTCACGCCTCGTCTTCGAATACGGTTACATATACAAACGTATGCGTTGTGCCAGAAATAATAATGAGAAAATAAATAATGATATCCCGATTCTATTAGTTTATGAAGAAGCACACAAATATGTCCCAAATAGTGACCTGTCGAAATATCGTTCTTCAAAAGTAGCCATAGAGCGAATTGCAAAGGAGGGTAGGAAATATGGTGTAACGCTACTGCTAGCAAGTCAGCGTCCGTCCGAGATATCCGAAACGATCTTTTCACAGTGCAGCAACTTTATTGCTATGCGGTTAACCAACCCGGCGGATCAAGGATACGTTAAAAAGTTACTTCCGGACTCGCTCGGTTCTTTGATCGATAAAATGACATCGTTCCGTCAAGGGGAAGCATTACTAGTTGGTGAATCTATAATTCTCCCCTCAATCGTCCAAATTGAACCATGTACTCACTCTCCATCTTCAAATGATATTCCTTATTGGCAACTCTGGAAGGAGGAATGGAAATTGATGGATTTTGCTGCCATTAAGGCAGAGTGGTATAAATAATCGCAACATGTTCTATTAGCAATATGAATTCCATGTATTTGTAGTTTGAGTCGGTTCGTCCAGAATCGGCTCAAAGTATCTGTGCTAATTGCTTGTTTTAATCCAAATCACATCTTTGTCCTACTCTCACACGGTCAAATGACTGGTAGACCTCTATTGGTTGTATCCTCTGACCTGCTCCCCGTTGATTCACACGAAATGCTGTTAGCAACGTCCTATCCTCGCCCCTTGCCGATTATCAGGCTTAATCGCGTTCTCATACAGAACACGGCCAGAGCAAGCCTGATCCAATATATTCTTTATGTGGCATCGTCATTGTTATCACGACGATGCGTCGCTATCACTGCGCGTGCAGGTACGCCTCATACCAGCGGCTGAGTTGTTCAGTTACTGGGCGGTGTTCGGCGCTAAACGGGCGGCCATCCAGCGCTTTTACTGGCGTAATACCCGCCAGCGTGCCAGTAACAAAGGCTTCATCGGCGGTAAGGGCTTCTGCCAGCGTAAAATCCTGAGTCTTGACCGTGAGTCCGTTGGCGTGAGCGAGATTGATAAGGGTCTGGCGGGTAATGCCGTTAAAGCAGTAACGCCCCGATGACGTCCACAGCTCACCGCGACGAACGATAAAAAAGTTGGTTTGGTGGAGTTGCAACTGGCGACAAAGCCGTGTGGGTCAAGCATCAGCGCCTCATCGGCTCCCGCTTGCAATGCCTGTAGCAGCGCCTGAATAAGATTAAGTCGGCTGTGCGAATTGAGTCGCAGATCGAAGACGTCCGGTGTGCTGGTGCGGTAGGTGGACGTAAACAACGTCAGCCCGCGCTTTTTCGCCTCTGTATCGACGACCTTGTATTCCGCCACGCACACGATGGTTGCACCGCCGATAATAAAGCGGGGATCTTGATTCGGGGTATGCTTTTTCCCACGGGTAATCATCAGGCGAATATGCGCGCCATCGGTCATCCCGTTAATGGCGAGCGTGTTATAGAGAATAGCGGTCAGCGCTTCCCAGTTCTGGCCGATATCCAGTTGGATCGCGGCGGCACCCTCGAACAGGCGATCCAGATGGGCATCCAGCGCAATCAGGCGGCCGTTAACCAAGCGCAAGCCTTCCCATACGCCGTCACCGCACACATAGCCAGAATCAAAGATCGACACCACCGCGTTGTCGCGATGCACAAATTCCCCATTCACATACACCTGTACGTCGTTGTTACGCGGATCTTGCAAATAGGCCTGACTGCTTTGGCTGGATAATGTGGGTTGCATTGTGGTGTCCCTGAATGTGAATGATGAATTAAAAGGCTCGCTCGGCAAAGCGGGCAAGAAAAGCCTGTGTACGCGGCTGTTGCGGATTTTTGAGCACCTGTTCGGCGCTGCCCATTTCATGGATCACGCCATTTTCGATAAACACGACGCGGTCAGCGAAGTGATAGGCAAATCCCAGTTCGTGGGTGACCAACAGAAGGGTGCGACCTTCCTCCGCTAACGCGCGGATGGTGTGCAGCACTTCGCCTACCAGTTCTGGGTCCAGTGACGATGTTGGCTCATCGAACAGCATGATCTCGGGCGACATCGCCAGCGCACGGGCTATCGCTACCCGCTGCTGCTGGCCGCCGGACAGGCTGCTGGGGCGAGCGTCTTGCTTATTGCTTAGCCCAACCTTTTCCAACTGGGCTTTGGCGATGATATCTGCGTCATGTCGCGGTATTTTTTTCACCGACACCAGTGCTTCGCGCACATTTTCCAGCACGGTGAGATGGGGAAACAGGTTGAATTGCTGAAACACCATTCCTACACGTTCCCGCACGGCGCAAAGCTGTTTCTCCGGGTAGTCACGTTGACCTTTGGCGTCTGTTTTTCCCAAAACCACGCCATCCAGTTCGATGGTGCCAGCGCTGGGGATTTCCATGAAATTCAGGCAGCGCAGCAGGGTACTTTTCCCTGAACCGCTGCCGCCGATGATGGCAATTTTTTCACCACGTCTTACATCCAGATCGATACCTTTCAAGACCTCAACGGCACCGAAGCGCTTCTGGAGTCCGCGAATACGCAGAACGGTATCTTCATTCAGATCACGATTTTCGCTTAGAACACGTTCTTCACTTAAAGCAATATCTTCACGCATAGCAATCCTGTGTCGCTGTCAGGCTAGGGGGTTGAACGGAAACGACGTTCAAGTCGTGCGGCAAGGTAGCTCCCCGGCCAGATCAAAACGAAATAGAGCAGTGCCACCACCGTCAGGATTTCCAACGGACGATAATAGGTGCTGCTCAGCAGCCGCCCTTGATACATCAGTTCGTTGACGGCCAGTATGGAAGCCAGTGAAGTGACTTTAGCCAGCTCGATCATCCGGTTGGTTAAGGCGGGCAGCATGTTGCGTAATACCTGTGGCAGCACCACGCGTCGCAGAATCACCGTGTGTCGCATGCCTAACGCTTTTGCGCCTTCCCACTGTCCGTGGTCGATGGATTGCAGTCCTGCGCGGAAAATTTCGGTGCAGTACGCGGCGCTATACAGCGTCAGAGCCAGTGCGGCGGCGGCAAAGGTACTAAACTGCACGCCGACCAAAACCGGGAACGCGTAATAAAACCAGATCAGCTGGATCAGGACGGGCGTATTGCGGAATATTTCGACAAAGAGTCTGGCGGGGAATGACAGCCAGCGCTTTCCAAACACGCGTAAAATGCCCAAAAATAGTCCCAGCGCGGTTCCCAGCACGCCTGCTATCAGCCACAGTTCGAGCGTGACGCCAAGGCCTTTCAGCAACACCGGAATGTTGTCCCAGACCAGCGAGAAATCCCATTGATAGTGCATGATGTTCCTTAGGCGAGCCGACGGTCTGCCAGCGACAGCCGTTTCTCAATATGTTGACTGAACAGGCTAATCAGCAGCAGCAGAGTGAAGTACATCACGGCCACCAGACTGTAGACTTCGAGCGGTCGGTAGGTTTGGCTGTTTAGCTGCATCGCCTGATAAAGCAGTTCGCTATAGGCCAGTGAGGAAGCCAGCGATGTGGATTTGATGAGTTCAAACGAACGCTCAATAAAAGGCGGGATCATCCTGCGTAAGGCCTGCGGGAGAATGACCCGGCGCAATGCCGTCGATTGCGGCATGCCGAGTGCTTTTGCCCCTTCCCATTGCCCTGGGTGAATGGAAGAAATCGCCCCACGGTAGACTTCGGCATAGAAGGCACCGGACTGTGCTGACAGCGCGATGACGGCGGCGGTGAAAGGTGAAAACGTTAAGGGCGTAATAACGGGCAGGGCGTAGTAAATCCAGAAAAAATGCACAATCGCGGGCGTATTACGATAGAAGCCAATCAACATCACGGCGGGCAGGCGCAATAGCAACCGAGGCGACATTTTCATCGCGGCGAGCACCATGCCTGCCAGCATTCCGATCAGGATGCTGGTAGCACCGATCTTTATCGTTCCCCATAGCCCCTCCAACAGCAACTGGTGGTAAGGCCAGATGGCAGAAAAATCCCACTGATATGACATAGATACAGAACCCCTGGAAATGGCGTATACCCGTCATACTTCAAGTTGCATGTGCGTTGGCTACGTTTAAATACTCGGCCCGTCGTGGGCCTCGCCCTGAAGGGCCGCTGCAAGCAGCGTTCAAATCTGCTCCCGGCAGATTTGTCACCCGAATCACTTACCTGAGTAAGCTCATCGGGACTCCCTCGCTTGCCGCCTGCCTGAAACTCGAATTATTTAGGGTATATTAGGAAAAACGTTTCTTATTTTGTTAGAACCTATGCATCTTAGCAGGTCGAAAAAATGATAAATAAATAATAAAACGTGGTGTTAATATTCCTTTTATTTATAAAGAAATGGCGGTATGCCGATGTCTCATCCTGCTGCATTACCTCTGACGTTGCGTCTGGCGACCTTTTCCTGTCGGTTGACGATTCAGGACATTCCTGTCGCATTAAGAAGAAAAATTGCGCTGCATTTTATCGACAGCCTGGGTTGCGGCATTGCAGGTGCAAAGAGTCAGGTCGTGCAGGATTGCGCACGTATCACTCGCCTGCATTATGCTGCGGGCAACAGCCCAATCTTGGATGGCGGAGCGCCGCTGGCGGCTATTGGCACGGCGTTTTTGAATGCGGCGGCGATCAATGCGCTGGATTACGATGACGGGTATGAAGTGGCTGGACGCGGCATGGGGCATCCCGGTGCCTCGCTGGTTGCCGCCGCGCTGGCGGCGCTGGGGCAGCGTTCGATCGACGGTGAAACGCTGATCTGCGCGCTGACCGCTGCGTATGAAATCAATGGCCGGATCATCCAATCTCAGCAACCGAGTCCGGCGCGTTTTCAGCAGGTTTATGGCGTGTGCCAGCATGAGTCGGTAGGTGCAGCGGTGGTCTACGGATTGCTGACAGGATGTGATGCCGAAGGATTAGAGAACGCGATTGGGTTGGCGGCATCCTTGACGCCGTTGCCCAGCTTGCACAAATACAACTGGCAGCAGCGACCGCTGGTTTCCTTTAAAGATTACAACGCGCCAGCCGCAGAAGCGGGCGTCCGTGGTGTTGAGCTGCACCACGGTGGAATGATCGGCCCAAGAGATGTGCTGTCCGGCGATCAGGGGTTCTGGCGCATGATGGGGTCAGACCATTTTGATGAGACGATCTTGTCGAGCGGTTTGGGAGAACAGTGGGCGCTCCAGCACGCCAGTTTCAAAGCGTATCCGGCCTGCCGCTGGATCCATACCGCGCTGGAATCCTTCGAACGTGTACAGGACGAGTTGGCGCTGGTGCCGCAGGATATTGACCTTATTCGGGTTAAAGGCAGCCAGAGATTGGCCGCTGACTTTATGGATAGGCGACCGAAAAATGAAACGGATGCGCAGTTCAGCCTGCCGTTTGCGCTGGCCTGTCTTGCCTACCGTATTCCGCGCCACCGCTGGAGTGCGGGCGATACGTTAATCAATCCTATGCTTCTGGCGCTAGCCGATAAGGTTCACGTTGAGGTGTCTCCCGAACTTGACCAGCTTATGGCGCAAGCGCGCCGCCCGGTATTGCAGGTTGACGTCGTCACGCGAGGAAACGTTGTGGCAGGTGAACGCATTGCGTTTCCGCTGGGCTGCGCAGAACACCCGCTAACGGAAAGTCGCATCATGGAGAAATTTGCGGAAAATCTATCGTCACGGCTTGCTCCTGCTGATATTGCGCAGGCAACGGCGGCGCTCTCTGAGCTTGAGCAATGTAAGGACGTGGCTGCGCTGGTGACGCCGCTGATGCAGACGTCCTGAATCCGTTCAGGACAGTTCTGTTATCCGAATCCCGCTTATTTCCAGTCTTCTTTAATGACTGACGGCACTTTGCTGACGTCCACGCCGCGCAGTTTGAGCGCCTGTTCATAGTAGTGCTGCGTCTTACCAGACTTATACAGCTTGGCAAACTCGTCATTCAGGAAGTTGTGGAAGGTCTGGTCGGCTTCTTTGCGGATTGCGCCGCTGGTGCTGACTTCAATAATCGGCTTCGGCAGAATCAAATTGCCTTTGCCGACTTTAGCCTGTTGCAGCGCCAGAGCCGGGTGGAAATACGACAGTGCATCGACACGGCCAGCATAGAATGCGGCTACGCCCTCATCCATATTCGGGAAGCGCACTAGCTGTGCTTTTGGCAGACGTTTGGTCAGAATCAGATCCGGGCTGGAACCCAGCGTGACGCCGATTTTGACATCCTCACGATTGAGATCGTCCCAGTTGGTAACGGCAATGCCGTCGCGAATCAATACGCCCTGTGCATACCAAAAGAAAGGCTGCTCAGGAAAATCGACCGCTTTTTTCCGCTCTTCTGTCGGGTCGAGTACCAACATGGTATCGATCTGACCCGTTTGTAAGGCGGCAATGGCGTTACCCCAGGTGGTTTCTACCGTCACTAGTTTCACGCCAAGATCGTTGGCTAACTCTTTGCCGATGTTATAGCCGATGCCATCCCATTCTCCGGTCGACGGATTTTTAAAATACCACGGCTCACCCTGTGCCACGCCGATGCGTAATTCACCGGTTTGTTTGATGTGTTGCCACGTTGATGGCTGTGTTTCCGCAGCCTGACTGAAAAAGGAGGCGCTAACTAGCGTCATCGCCATGAATACCTGGTGAAGAGAACGTTTCATAATAGTTACCCTGATGATTGAGTTTTAATCGAGGCGATATATTTCGCTCATGCAGAGTAGCGAAATACTTATAGCGAAATTAGTCTTTTTTTCCTTATCTCATTCCAGATAAATATAAGTATTGGTCAGGACAAAAAACGTGTTGGACAGCGGTGTACCCCGCCGTAGGGCGTGGAGTCTGGGGTGGCTGCGTTTGTCTCATCGTTGAGCGGATGAGTATTGCGGTATTTCCCGGTTTTTTTACCAGCGAAAGGGCATAGCAATAATTTCGCTATGCTTTCTCATTATTGGTCATTGACCAACGGCATGCAGCTACGTCAGGCGGTGTGTGGCAGCGTCATCACGATGGCAAGTCCGCCGTTATTGCCGCGTTCTGCATAAATAGTACCACCATGTGCAGTGATAATGGCTGAGGCGATAGACAGCCCAAGCCCACTGCCGCCGGAGTGTCTTCCACGTGAATGTTCTGCCCGCCAGAAGCGGTCGAAAAGCAGGGGCAGCGATTCTGCTTCAATCCCCGGTCCGTGGTCAGAAACCGTAATCTGCCAGCACGGCACGTTTTCATGTACTGCCATTTCACGAACGGTCAGTTCACGTACCTCAATTGCCAGATAGCGCCCCTCGCTGGCGTAGCTTAAGGCATTCTCGATCAGAATAGAGAACACCTGTCCCAATCGTTCACGGTCTGCAACACAAAAGTCAGGTTGTTCGATATGAACATGGGTCTGAAACCCAGCCAACTCTAGCTGAGGTCGATACCAGGTAAGCCGCTCAGTGACGATCTCGTCGAAATACAGCGGCGTTTTGACCAGTTGCAGTTGTCCAGCTCTGGCGAGTGAAAGAAAGTGCAGATCCTGAATCACGTGATTGAGCTGTTCGAGCTGTTTGATGACCATCGTCAGCTGTGATTTATCGCGCGGAAAGACGTCATCAAGCATGCCCTGAACGCGCCCCATCGCCGCGTTTAACGGCGTACGCAGTTCGTGAGCCAACGCCGCGCTGGATTCACGCAGTTCCCGTTCGTAGCGCTCCAGCTGTGTGGTCATATTATTAAAGTCGTTCGCCAGCGTAATCAACTCCATCGGTGCCTGCTCGACAAGCTGTGTGCGAGCATCGAAATTTCCCTGAGCAACGTCGCGTGCGGCGCTGGCGATATTGGAAAATTGTTGTGACAGCGGTCGCGCCCGCCACAGCACGATGACGACGACGGTCGGTAAGGCGATCAGAACCATAATCGCCAGCACCAGCCAGTCAGTGCTGGCAATATTTGGCACAAAGAAATCTGGGCCGTAATACTGATTGACAATCTGTTGGTAGCGGGGATTACCGTAATCTTCTTGTTTGCTTAACTGCTGAAACTCAGCCCGTACCTCGTCCGGCATCTGCTGTTCAACGTAGATATTGTTGATGGCGAAGCGCAGCCACATGAGGGTGGCGATGATGAGTAGGGTGGCGAGCAGCAGAGAAATAATACGAAAGCACAGCCAGCGCCACAGCGACATTTTTTCTGACAGGAAGATCGATTTTTTCATCAGGTTCACCGGAATCGATAGCCAACAGAACGGACGGTGACGAGCACGTTGATGATGTCGTACTGGTTGAGTTTCTTCCTGAGGTTGTGGACGTGAGTATCCACCACGCGCTCCAGCGCATCGCTTTCCGGCAAGCAGGCTTCCAGTAGCTCACCGCGAGTGAAGGCGCGGTTTGGCGCTTTGAGCAGCGTCACCAGAATGTTGAATTCGGTGGGCGTAAGATCGAGAACGACAGATTCAGACGGTGATAGCGCAATGCTTGCCGTCACGGAGGTTGGATCAACCGATAAATTCTCGAATGTCAGGATCGCATCTTCCCGGATGGCGTAGCCGGTTCGCCGTAGCACGGCCTGCACTCGCGCGACTACTTCCTGCGGATTATAGGGTTTGACGACATAATCATCCGCGCCGTAACGCAGCGCGCCGATCCGTTCTGGTTCGTCGCCGATGGCGGTGACCATAATCACCGGAATATTACTGCGCTGCCGCAGGGCGGACAGCACCTCAGAGCCATTCATTTTCGGCAGCATCACATCCAGCAAAATCAAATCGGGTTTACTGGTCAGCGCCATGTGCAGACCCTTTTGCCCATCAGACGCGATAGAAACCTGATAGCCATCACGCCGCAGATAAGCCTCAAGCACGCTGGCGGCATCCATATCGTCTTCAATAACCAACACCCGTTTTTCTGCCATCGACGACCTCTTGATGAAATCTTAAAAAACCACAAAGCGTTTCTTGATTAAGCGTCAGCATAATTCGTCACGGTGCTGAAAAGCCAACACCAATTACATTGCACCCGCCGTGGAAACACCACGGTGCAAGATTACCGCGTTAAAGAGGGGATGTATGAACATAACAACAATGATTTTATCCACCAGTCTGTCCGCTATCGTGCTATCTGGCACTGCATTCGCTGCGGAGTCAGAAGCATCAGCGCCCTCGCTTTTGGGTGACCACACGGATGTTACCGTTGGCGTTGCAGCCCAGAATGCACCGCGTTACAAGGGGAGTAAAAATCGTCAAACCATGGCACTGCCTGTGCTGACGGTTCAGCGCGGTCCACTTTATTTCGATTCCTCGCACGGCATTGGCTGGCAATACCAGTCTCCTTCCGGCTTTTATCTCGATCACGCGATTGGCTACGACATGGGAAGGGATGACAAAAACAGCAATTGGCGTGCGGGTTCGAACCGGCTGAAAGGGATGGGGAAAATCAAAGGATCGGTAATTACCACCGTAACGGCGGGGTATCAGTTTGCGCCCTGGCTGGCGCTGGAAGCGAGCGGTGAATTTGCACTGAGCGAGACAAAAAGAGGAAATCAGTATCGCGTCGGGGCAAAGAGCACGGTGTGGCAGTCCGCGACAAAAGACGACGTGCTGGCGCTGTCGGCAGACGTGTTGATGGGCGATGCCCGCTTTAATCAAACCTACTACGGCGTGACGCAGCAGCAGAGCAGCCGTTCTGGGTTGGCCGCCTATCATGCTGGCAAAGGTGTCTACGGTTATGCGCTGGGCGCGAACTGGACGCATCAATTTAGCCCTGCCTGGTCAACCAACGTCGGGGTTACCTCAACGTGGCTGACTGACAAAGTCGCGGATAGTCAGGTTGTGGAACGACGGAATGATACTGGCGCTACGTTGGCTGTTCTGTATTCGTTCTGATGGCGTTTGATGAGTGAGAGGATGTGATGATGGTCAGCCGTTTTGCCTTTTGTCTGCTGTCAGCTGTGTTGCTTAGCGGCTGTGACAGTACCGATGATTCGCCTGCGCCGCCGCCCGTGAGGCCGGTAAAAACGCTGGTCGTCATGCCAGCAATGAGTCGTGAGCCTGTGACGCTGACGGGGGAGATTCGCCCGCATGAAGAAACGGCGTTAGGTTTCCGGCTGGATGGCCGCATCCTGAATCGTTTGGTGGATGTGGGGGCATCCGTGAAGCGCGGTGATGTGATTGCGATGCTCGATGCTCGCGACAGTGAAAATCAGCTGCGCAGCGCACAGGCTGATTTAGCCAGCGCAACCTCGGCAGAACGGCTGGCGAAAAGCAATTTCTCCCGCATGAAGGCGCTGGCGCCGGGCGGGGCCATTGCGCGGGTACAGCTTGATGAAGCGCAGGCAAATTGGGATGCCGCCGTTTCCCGGCGCGAAAGCGCTCAGACCACCGTCAAAGGGGCGCAGGAACGCCTCAGCTATACGCAACTCACGTCCGCACAGGATGGTGTGATAACAACGGTCAGTGCGAACCCCGGTCAGGTGGTCAGTGCCGGGCAGGAGGTCGTCAGGCTAGCATCGCTCGATGGGCGCGATGCGGTGTTTGATGTACCAGAACGTTTGGTCAATCCGTCGCTTCCCTCGCGCACGATTCTCGTGTCGCTGCTATCCGATCCGGCGATTCAGGTACAAGGACGCGTGCGTGATATCAGCCCGCAGGCTGATGCAGTCACGCGAACGTTTCGGGTTCGGGTGACGTTAACCTCACCACCAGCGACGATGGTGCTGGGTGCCAGCGTGAATGGCGCAATACAGCAGTCCGACACTACCGTCATTGAGCTACCCGCGTCTGCACTCACCCGTCAGGAAGAAAACCCGGCTGTTTACGTCGTGAACACGGAAACCCAGACGGTGCGTTTGCAGCCGATTACCGTTGCACGCTACAGCGACACGGCGATCTACATCACCGATGGGCTGAAACAGGGTGACCGCGTGGTAACGGCTGGCGTCAGTAAACTACGGCCGGATGAGAAAATTCGGCTGGATGAAGAGGGGCGTCGCTAATGTCTCGTGAATCTCAATCTTCTACCTCTACGCGCTTCAATCTCTCTGCCTGGGCACTCGCGCATCAGCAATTGGTCGCTTTTATGATGCTGGTGATTATGGCGGCAGGCGTGATGAGCTACCAGCGTTTGCCACGCAACGAAGATCCGGCGTTTACCATCAAATCTGCCGTGGTATCTGCCGCCTGGCCGGGGGCGACGGTGAGCGACACGGTCAATTTCGTCACCGATAAGCTGGAGAAGAAGTTACAGGAAACGCCGTATCTCGATTATGTCGAGAGTTATACCCGTGCCGGGGAAGCGGTGGTTTTCGTTAACCTGCGCGATGATACGCCGCCTTCTGCCGTGCCGAATATCTGGTATACGGTGCGTAAGAAGATGACGGATATCGCCAGTTCGCTCCCCGATGGTGTCAGCCCGCCAGACGTCAATGACGAGTTTGATGACACGTTTGGTACGATTTATGGCTTCACCGCGGATGGGTTCTCACCACGGGAACTGCGCGATCGCGTCGAGGATATTCGCTCTGCGCTACTGAGCGTGCCAGATGTCGGCAAGGTCGACATGCTGGGGGTGGAAGAAGAACAGATCGTCGTAACGTTTTCTCCCCGACGGCTGGCTGGATTAGGGATCGATTCACAGCAGGTGATTGATTCACTTAAAGCGCAGAATGCGGTTACGCCAGCCGGTATTATCCGTACTGGGGATGAAAAGATCGCCGTGCGCGTCAGCGGCGCGTTTACCTCTGAGGAGAGTCTGCGCCAGATTACCTTACGCATCGGCGGGAAATTTGTTCCGCTTACTGATATCGCCACCATTAGCCGTGAAATAGCGGAACCGCCGTCACCGACGTTTCGAGTAAATGGCGAGAAAGCCATTGGACTGGCTATTTCTATGGCACCTACTGGCAACATGCTCAATTTCGGTCAGGCTATTCGCGAAAAAATGAACACGCTTTCTGCCCAGTTACCGCATGGGATAGACATGACGCGTGTGGCCGATCAGGCTGAGGTGGTGAAAGGCGCGGTCGGCGGCTTTATCAAAGTGCTGCTGGAGGCCGTTGCCATCGTGCTGGCGGTGTCGTTCGTTTCTCTCGGCAGCCGCGCGGGACTGGTCGTTGCTGCATCCATCCCTATTGTGCTGGCGATGACGTTTATTGGCATGGAGATAACCGGTATTGGCTTGCAGCGTATCTCGCTCGGGGCGCTGATTATTTCGCTGGGGCTGCTGGTGGATGACGCCATGATTACGGTAGAAGCCATGGTATCGCGGCTGGAAGAGGGGTGGGATCGTAAACGGGCGGCGGCCTGGGCGTATGAAAGTACGGCTTTTCCGATGCTGACGGGGACGCTGGTGATGATTGCTGGATTCATTCCCGTCGGTTTTGCTTCATCCAGCGCGGGTGAATACTGTTTTTCGCTCTTCGTCGTCGTCCTCATCGCCTTGCTCAGTTCCTGGATCGTCGCGATTCTTTTTTCCCCGCTGCTCGGTGTCTGGCTGTTGCCAAAAACGTTTCGTCACCATAACAACGAACCGGGACGAGTGGGGCGCATTTATCGCCAATGGCTGCAACGGGCGTTGGCAAACCGGGGAATGACGTTGATCATTGCGGTGCTCCTGCTGGTTGTCGCCTTGTTCGGCGCAACCCGATTGGAGGGAGAATTCTTTCCCGCGTCGGACAGGCCAGAACTGCTGGTTAGCCTGACGTTGCCCTCGAATGCATCACAGGCCGCGACGGAAGCGCAGGCGAAACGGCTGGAAGCACTTCTGAAGGACGATCCTGACGTTGATCATTTCTCTACCTATGTTGGGTCGGGTGCGGTGCGTTTTTATCTCCCGATGGATGTGTTGCTGAGTCACGAAAATATCGCTCAGTTGGTGGTGGTAGCAAAAAATCTGGATGCGCGGGACGCGCTGGCGGCACGGTTGAATCAGGTGCTTGAGCGCGATTTTAGTAGCATTGTGGCGCGCGTCTCGGCATTGGAATTAGGGCCACCAGTGGGCTGGCCGCTTAAATATCGGGTCGCGGGGCCGGATATTAATCGGGTTCGTGAACTTGCGCAGGGGCTTGCCAGCCTGGTGGGAAACCGGGCCGATGTCCGCGAGGTGAATCTGACGGCGGGTGAACCTGAACGCTCGGTGAACGTGGTGCTGAATCAGACTGAAGCCCGCGCGGTTGGCATCAGCTCACAGGATGTAGCCAGCATGCTGGCGGCGATATTCTCCGGTTCAACGCTGACCTCGGTGCGCGATGAACACCGATTGGTGGACGTCGTGATTCGCGGTACGCCGCAGGAACGCAGAGACGTCGCCACGATCGCGAATCTACAAATTCCGATTGCGGAGGGGCGCTCGGTACCGCTGGGGCAGATTGCCACGGTGTCGTATGGCGTTGACGATCCGATTATCTGGCGGCGTCAGCGCGAACCGTTCATCACGGTGCAGATGGATGTCGCGCCGGGCGTGCGGGCACCGGCGCTGTCTGAAAAGCTGGCACCGGAAATTGAACGCTACCGTGCCTCGTTACCGACGGGCTACCACATCACGGAAGGCGGCGTTGCGGCGGAATCCGACAAGGGCAATGGTTCGGTGTATGCGGTGTTGCCAGTTACGCTGTTGGTGATGCTGGTGCTGTTAATGATTCAGCTACAGCGTATTTCCCGCATGGTGCTGGCATTCCTGACCGCACCGTTTGGCCTGATCGGCATCGTTGCGGCCATGTTGCCGACCGGAACGCCGATGGGATTTGTGGCGCTGCTGGGAGCGATTGCGCTAGCGGGGATGATTATTCGTAATGCAGTCATTCTGATTGGCGAAGTCGATCTGAATGTGAAAAATGGACAACCCGCCACGGAGGCAATCGTGAATGCGGCCAGCCATCGTTCACGCCCGATAGTGCTGACCGCGCTGGCGGCGATTCTTGGCATGATCCCGATTGCGCATCAGGTGTTTTGGGGGCCGATGGCCTACGCGATTATCGGTGGGTTGATGGTGGCGACGCTGCTGACGTTGCTTGCTCTGCCTGCGGCGCTGAGCCTATTGATGCAGTGGGAAGGACGGAAGGTGGGAAATCCTACGTCGTAGGGGAAAATACGACAGGTCGTGGCGCTCTCAGTGACGCGTCACGACCTGTTGATGTGCTTTATTGATCGACGACGGAGCCGTCGACGTGCAGTCGGGTTTTCAGGCCGCGACGACGATAAGGGAAGCGGTTTTCTAGATCGTCCGCCAGCTCAATGCCGATGCCGGACTGCGTCGGTATCTCCATAAATCCATCTACGCATTTGAACGTGTTCTTCACGACGTCTTTTTTCCACACGCCGTTCTCGACGCCCGTCGCCCCAAATTTTTCTGACAGTGCGGGTTGGTCATCCCCCGGATACTCCAGCAGCGCAAAGTTCGGGATGCTGACGGCGATCTGTAAGCAGGCGGCGGTAGAGACGGGGCTAAGTGGGTTATGTGGCACGACCATCAAATCGTTGGCCTCTGCCAAGGCCGCGACTTTTTTCGCTCCGGTAATCCCGCCGCACATGCAGACGTCAGGACGCACATAGGCGACCGCATTACGGCGAATCAGCATCGCGAATTCCTGCGGATTATTCAGGCGTTCACCGGTGGCGATAGGAATATTGATTTTGTCCGCCACTTCCGCCATGGAATCGAAGTTATCCGCACCGATAGGATCTTCAATAAAATACGGATAAAACGGCTCAATGCCGCGAGCGAATACCACGGCATCGGCGGGCTTTAGGCGGCGGTGGACTTCGATACACAGGTCGACATCGTTACCGACCGCTTCCCGATAAAGGCCGATACGTTCGATGGCTTCACCGATCTCTTTGGCGTGGGTGGTGAAATAGGGCGTATCACGCGATTCATCCAGAAAAGGCGTCAGATGACCAATCGCGGTGAAGCCGTCAGCTTTGGCTTTTTTCAGATTGGCGATGGTTTCTTCAGTGGTGCGTCCTCCCGCGTGGGCATAAACGCGCGCCTTGTCGCGGCAGCGGCCGCCCAGCAGGTTATAAACTGGCGTATCGTAATACTTACCTGCGATGTCCCACAGGGCGATATCAATGGCGCTGATGGCACCCATAATAGCGGCACCACGAAAATGCCAGCAGCGGTACATATACTGCCAGTGGTGCTCAATACGTAGCGGATCTTGCCCGATCAGGTAAGTGCGTAATGCCTCTACCGCGCCTTTGGACGCATCCAGAAAGCCCCAGGCACCGGATTCGCCAATGCCCGTCAGCCCCTCGTCGGTGGTGACCTCAACAAACATATATCGGTTCGCTAAAATTACGCGCACATCGGTAATTTTCATCAACGCTTTCCTTAAGTTAGCCTGCTTAGCATTGAGTCTAATCACAGAGGTGTGCGGGTTGTCAACGCTGACGTCAGCAGAGCGGTTAGCGCATCAGGTGCATCGATCATGGCATCGTGGTCGCTATCGAGCGTGAGAAAACGCCAGCTTGGATCGGTCTGAGCACGTTGTACCGAGGTGGTGAGGTAGTTGCCCGCCGCGCGCGTGCAGCGGATATAGGTCTTTTTCAGTGTCGGTGGCGCGGGCGGTAAGGCTATTGATTCAAAATAGGTGTTTACCGGCTGCGGCGTCAGGTGAGCATCGACCCACTCGCGGTCGGCTTCATTCACGCCAAACAGCAGTGATGGAAGCGGGGGAATGTGCCACGCGGGGTCGCGTGCCGCCTGCGTCTGGTAGGCGGCGATAAGGTCGGGTGCGTGATCCAGTAACTTCTCACCCGGTGCGGGTAAAAACGCATCCAGCAGAATCAGATGGGTGACGACGTCAGGCAATTGATACGCGGCAGCCGTGGCGGGAAATCCACCGTAGCTGTGGCCGACCAACGTAACATCGCGCCAACCCCGTTGGCGGATCGTGTCGGTAATATCGTGAATGTGCGTGGTTAGGTTAATACCGCGCGATAGCTCAGCACGACGTTCCGCCAACCCAGCGAGCGTCAACGGCGCAGAAGCAAAGCCAGCATCGGTAAGCTGCTCGGTCACTCGAGACCAGCACCAGCCGCCGTGCCAAGCACCGTGTATCAGCACGAACGTCGTGGCATGATAGCTATTCTCTGACACGCGATAGGGGATGAGGGGGCTTTCTTGCGGAATAAACGTTGCGGGCATACTCTCCTCCTTATAGATGAGGAGATAAGATAAAGCATCTGCCTGTCACGCTTTAGTTTGATTCCTGTTATTCATATTCACGGAAGAGATATACCGGCGATTCCCCTTGGCCGTAGCCAAGGGGGTAGGCGCGATCAGAGATGCCCTGACAGGCGCTGATGGATTTTGCTGCTGTGGTTATCCAACCCGATGATCGCAACTTTCGCATCGTAACGGTGATAGCGGGTTTCGATAGCGTCGAGCGCCGCTACGCTGGAGGCATCCCAGATTTGGGCGTGCGTCAGGTCGATAGTGACGTTCTGCGGGTCCTGCGCATAGAGGAAGTGCTCGAAGAGGTCGTTGCTGCTGCCGAAGAATAGCGGCCCGCGTACTGTGTAGTGTACCGACTTTCCATCTTCGCTCACGCGACGTTCTGCATGAATGACGTGCGCCACGCGGCGTGCAAATAGCAGGATGGCAAAGATCACGCCACCCGCTACGCCGATTGCCAGATTTGCCGTCGAGACGGTGGCGATCACCGTTACTACGACCACCAGCGTTTCCGACAGCGGCATCCGTTTCAGCGTGGTGGGGTGCAGGCTATGCCAGTTCATCGTTTTCAGCGCGACAATCATCATAATCCCCGCCAGCACCACCATCGGAATCTTAGCCATGATCTCGCTCAGGCCGGTCACCAGCAGCAACAGCACCAGTGCGGCGGCGAGGGTGGAGATACGCGTACGCGCTTTCCCTAACTCTACATTGACCACGGTTTGCCCGATCATCGCACATCCAGCAATGCCGCCGTAGAATCCGGCGAAGATATTGGAAACGCCCAGTCCCCAGCATTCGCGGCGCTTGCTGGACGGGGTATCGGTAATGTCATCTACCAGTTTGGCGGTTAGCAGCGATTCCATCAGGCCGACGAAGGCAATACTGAGCGCGGTTGGCCAGATGATGCGCAGTGTTTCAACATTGAACGGTACCAGCCAGTGGGTGAAACCCGGCAATCCGGGCTGCATAGGACCAGCATCACCGACGTTAGGCACCGTGATGCCGGTAAACATCGCAATCGCCGTCACGGTCACAATCGCGACCAGCGGGGCGGGAATACTTTTCACCACATAAGGCAACAGCAAAACGATCGCTACTGTTAACGCAAACAGCAGCCAGACAAGCGAGGAATGCCCGTAAACATGCGGCACTTGCGCGGCGAAAATCAGGATGCTCAGCGCATTCACGAAACCGATCATTACCGAACGGGGAATGTAGCGCATCATTCTTGCCAACCCAGCCAGCCCAAACAGAATCTGGATAAGTCCCGCCATAATCACAGCGGGCAGAATATAGGCCACGCCGTGTGCGTGCACCATCGGACCGATAACCAGCGCCACGGCACCTGCTGCCGCCGTAACCATCGCCGGTCGGCCACTGAGAAAAGACATGGTGAAGCATAAGACAATCGAGGCGATCAGGCTGACTTTGGGATCAACGCCCGCGATGATAGAAAACGAAATCACCTCGGGAATAAGCGCCAGCGCGGTGATAGTGCCCGCCAAAATTTCGCGCATCAGCAGCGAGGGCGAGCGTAAGGCGGCAAGCGTTGACGTGGCTGATTGAACCGGCGTCGGCGTTGCGTCGGGTGGTGAGATCATAGGTGCAGGCTTAATTTTTATGGTCAATGACGAAAGGCGGGAGAGGATAAATTATCGGCAATATAAAAGATACTGTCCTTCATCGGTGAGCAAGGGAAAATTTGCTGGGGGACGAAGGGACGGATAGCGCTTTCGCTATATCCGCCCACCGTTGTGTCTTCTTCCGCGATCAGCCGCCCGCTAAACGTCGGTAACGTTCATATCGCTCCTTAGCATCCCGTTCCGTTTGCTCAAACAGGCTATTGGCGATAGCGGGGTGCTGACGTTTTAGCGACGCATACCGAACTTCCCCCATCAGGAAATCCTGAAAATCCTCTTCCGGCTCGTCTGAATCGAGCGAGAAGGGATTTTTCCCTTTATCCACACGCTGTGGATCGAAGCGATATAAATGCCAGTAACCAGCATCCACAGCTCGCTGAGTTTCACGCTGACTGCATCCCATGCCCGCTTTTAACCCGTGATTGATACAGGCAGCGTAGGCGATGATCAACGACGGACCCGGCCAGGCTTCCGCTTCTGCCATCGCGCGTAGGGTTTGCGTCTTATCCGCGCCCATGGCGATCTGCGCCACGTACACGTTGCCATAGCTCATGGCCATCATGCCGAGATCTTTTTTGCGCGTGCGTTTTCCTTCGGCGGCAAATTTGGCGATGGCGGCAACCGGTGTGGATTTGGATGATTGTCCCCCCGTGTTGGAATACACCTCGGTATCAAATACCAACACATTGATGTCTTCACCGGAGGCCAGCACATGGTCCAGCCCACCGTAACCAATATCGTATGCCCAACCATCGCCACCGAAGACCCACTGCGAAGGCTTGGTCAGGTAATCACGGTTCTGGTAAAGGTGAGTGAGTAGGGGATCCTTACCGCGTTCTTCTGCCAGCATATCGATCACTGCATCGGCACGTTCCCGTGAACCTTCTCCGCGATCCTTCAGTTCCAGCCAGTTGCTGAATGCCGTATTCAGTGCAGGAGTAATGGGTAAGGCCAGTGCAGTTTGCACATCCTTAGCAAGCTGATCGCGGATCGCACGGCTTCCCAACAACATACCCAGACCAAATTCAGCGTTGTCTTCGAACAGTGAGTTAGCCCAGGCCGGTCCTTGCCCTTTATGGTTGGTGGTGTAGGGAATGGACGGTGCACTGGCTCCCCAAATGGAGGAGCATCCGGTTGCGTTCGCGACCAACATGCGATCGCCGAATAGCTGGGTCAACAGCTTGGCATAGGGCGTTTCACCGCAGCCCGCGCATGCGCCGGAAAATTCCAGCAGGGGCGTTTCAAACTGGCTGCCTTTTACCGAGATTTTGTTAAAGGGATTACTTTTAGGTGCAAGGGAGAGCACATGCTCCCATAGCGGAATCTGATGACGCTGGCTATCGAGCGGCTGCATTGCTAGTGCTTTGCCGCGTGATGGGCAAATATCGACACAGTTACCGCAGCCGGAGCAATCCAGCGGTGATACTGCCAGATGGTATTCATAGGCTTTCGCCCCTTGAGCTACCTTACTTAACAGCGCCACTGGGGCGTTGCTTCGGTCTTCCTGACTGAGTAACGCGGGGCGAATGGCGGCATGAGGACAGATAAAGGCACACTGGTTGCACTGGGTACAGCCCTCGGGTTGCCACGCGGGCACCTGAATTGCGATACCGCGTTTCTCATAGGCGGCAGTACCGAGAGGGAAAGTCCCATCCTCCATGCCAATAAAGGCGCTGACGGGTAAGTTGTCTCCCTCCTGACGATTCATCGGTTCCAGAATATTGCGGATAAAATCGGGCAGGACGCGCACCTCTTTCCCTTCCACCTTCGGTAGCGTCGCCCAGGTTTCGGGAATTATCACTTCGACCAACGCCTGCATCCCCTCGTCTATCGCGGCGCTATTCATGTCCACCACGTTTTGGCCTTTGCTGCCATAGGATTTGACTACTGCCGCTTTCAGATAGTCGGCGGCGGTTTCTGGCGCAATGATCGCGGCCAGCTTGAAGAAAGCCGCCTGCATAATCATATTAAAACGGCCACCTAACCCAAGACGCTGCGCAATGTGTACCGCGTTGAGGGTATAGAAACGGATGGCGTGCTGCGCCAGATAGCGTTTCATGGCGTTAGGTAATTTCGCTGCCAGCTCTTCAGCCGTCCAGGAACAGTTAAGCAAAAAAGTGCCACCCGGTTTTAACCCCACCAGCAGATCGTATTTCTCCACGTAGCTTTGCTGCGAGCAGGCAATGAAATCCGCATGGTGGATCAGATAAGGCGAGGTAATCGGGCTCTGTCCAAAGCGCAAATGGGAGACGGTAATGCCACCTGACTTTTTCGAGTCGTAAGAGAAATAGGCCTGAGCGTAGAGCGGGGTGTGATCGCCAATAATCTTGATGGCGCTTTTGTTAGCACCCACAGTACCGTCGGAACCCAGCCCCCAAAATTTACATGCGGTCGTTCCTGGTTTCGAGGCATTGATCGGTGTCGTTGAAACCGGCAACGAGGTGTGGGTCACGTCATCAATAATCCCCACGGTAAAGCTATCTTGCGGCAATGGGCGCTTAAGATTCTCGAATACGGCAACGATGTGTGCTGGCAGAATATCTTTTCCTCCCAGCGCGTAGCGTCCACCGACAATCAGCGGCGGTTGTGCATGACGGTAATAGGCATTTCTCACATCGAGGCATAAGGGCTCAGCCTGAGAACCCGGCTCTTTGGTACGGTCGAGTACCGCGATGCGTTGTACGGTTTCCGGGATGTGGGCAAAGAAATGCGGCAGCGAAAACGGGCGGTAGAGATGTACCGTCAGCAGCCCCACCTTTTCCCCTTGCTGATTCAGATAATCGACGGTTTCCTGAATGGTCTCGCACACCGACCCCATGGCGATGATCAGCCGTTCGGCATCCGGCGCGCCATAGTAGTTAAACAGATGGTATTCACGCCCGGTGAGGTGGGTGATTTGCGCCATATAGCCTTCCACCATCTCAGGCAGCGCGTCATAAAAGCGGTTAACGGCTTCGCGTTCTTGAAAGTAAATATCCGGGTTTTGGGCTGTCCCTCGAATCACCGGGTGATCGGGGTTTAGGGCGCGACGGCGAAAGGCATTCAGCGCGTCACGATCCAATAACGGTTCTAGTTCTTCATAGTCCAGCAGTTCAATTTTTTGGATTTCGTGCGAGGTGCGAAAACCATCGAAGAAATTGATAAAAGGCACACGACCTTTGATGGCGGTAAGGTGCGCCACGGCAGAGAGATCCATCACCTGCTGCACGCTGCTTTCTGCCAGCATGGCGCAGCCCGTTTGGCGTACGGCCATCACATCCTGATGGTCGCCAAAAATGTTCAACGAGTTGGTAGCCAACGCTCGTGCACTGACATGAAACACGCCCGGCAGCAGTTCACCAGCAATTTTGTATAAATTGGGGATCATCAATAGCAATCCCTGCGAGGCAGTGTACGTGGTGGTCAAAGCTCCGACTTGCAGAGCACCATGCACCGCGCCAGCCGCTCCGGCTTCGGACTGCATTTCTATCAGGCGCACCGGTTGACCAAACAGGTTCTTTTTACCCTGTGCGCTCCATTCATCTACGTTTTCTGCCATGGGGGTAGAAGGGGTGATGGGATAGATGGCTGCTACGTCGGTGAAGGCGTAAGAGATATACGCCGCAGCGGCATTCCCATCCATCGTTTTCATTTTTCGGGTCATGCGGGATTCCTCTTGGTTGGGAGCAGGTGACACGTTGGGCGCAGGTGAAAATGGGCAATGACAGGCCGCGCCCCTGATTCACCGTCTCAGCGAGTCAGTAGCACAGCCTGTGCCATGTCGAGTTATAGAAAAAATGACACTATTTTTTAATGGGTTAACTTGAGTGGTTGCCGCGAATGTCACAGGGATAGGGTGAGGAATTGCGTGGAATAAGACAGAAACAGCCACATCCTGTCGGGCTGCCAACAAACTGTCGTGGTGATGCGGGCTGAACAGGCACGCCGACACGCTCAACCCCCTCTCTGACCACAATTGTTCTCTTTACAACAATTGGTTCGCTGATTGTCTTGTGTTTGTCTCGCCTTTCATGCCCCTTCTTTTATTAAAATCATAAAATTCAATGCATTAATGATGTTGGCTTGGCTGGTATGTTCCCTGCAATGGTTAGGACGTGCATCACGCATTCAACCCGAAACAGGAGAAGACACCATGGCTATGCGTCAATGTGCCATTTATGGCAAAGGGGGGATTGGCAAATCCACCACGACTCAGAATTTGGTCGCCGCACTGGCGGAAATGGGTAAGAAGATCATGATCGTCGGTTGTGATCCTAAGGCGGATTCAACCCGTTTGATTCTGCACGCCAAAGCGCAGAACACCATTATGGAGATGGCCGCAGAGGTCGGTTCGGTCGAAGACCTCGAATTGGAAGATGTGCTGCAAATCGGTTACGGCAACGTACGTTGTGCAGAATCAGGTGGCCCAGAGCCGGGCGTTGGCTGTGCTGGCCGCGGCGTTATCACCGCCATCAACTTCCTTGAAGAGGAAGGTGCCTATGTCGACGACCTCGACTTCGTGTTCTATGACGTGCTGGGGGACGTGGTATGCGGCGGCTTCGCGATGCCGATCCGTGAAAACAAGGCGCAGGAAATCTACATCGTGTGCTCGGGGGAAATGATGGCGATGTACGCCGCCAACAATATCTGCAAAGGGATCGTGAAATACGCCAAGACCGGCAAGGTGCGTCTGGGGGGCCTAATCTGTAACTCACGTAACACCGATCGTGAAGATGAACTGATCATCGCTCTGGCAGAAAAAATCGGCACCCAAATGATCCATTTTGTCCCGCGCGACAACATCGTACAGCGCGCCGAAATTCGCCGTATGACCGTGATCGAGTATGACCCGAACTGTAGTCAGGCTAATGAATATCGCCAACTGGCACAGAAAATTGTCGCTAACACCATGAAGGTTATACCGGTGCCCTGCACCATGGATGAGCTGGAAGAGCTGCTTATGGAATTCGGCATCATGGAGGAAGAGGACACCACTATCATCGGTAAGACTGCCGCCGAAGAGAACGCTGCCTGATCGCTTAACCCCGTCATAGGCCGCCGTGAGGGGGCAGTTGACGCAGAAGGAACATTGGAATGGCAAATGCAACGAGTGAACGTAATCAGGCGATCATCCAGGAAGTGCTGGAGGTTTTCCCTGACAAAACGCGTAAAGAGCGCAAGAAACACATGATGGTGGCCGATCCGGCGCAGGAGGGCGTCGGAAAATGTCTGGTTTCCAACCGTAAATCCCAGCCGGGGGTGATGACGGTTCGCGGCTGCGCCTACGCCGGTTCCAAAGGTGTGGTATTTGGGCCGATCAAGGACATGGCCCATGTTTCCCACGGGCCAATTGGCTGCGGCCAATATTCCCGCGCGGGGCGCCGTAACTACTACAACGGCGTTAGCGGCGTTGACAGCTTCGGTACACTCAATTTCTCCTCCGATTTTCAGGAGAAAGACATCGTGTTTGGGGGCGATAAAAAGCTCACCAAACTGATCGAGGAACTGGAACTTCTGTTTCCGTTGACCAAAGGTATCTCTATTCAGTCGGAATGCCCGGTGGGGTTGATTGGGGATGATATCGAAGCGGTCGCGAATGTTAGCCGTGAAGCTATCGGCAAACCTGTGGTTCCGGTGCGTTGTGAAGGCTTTCGCGGTGTGTCGCAGTCGCTAGGTCACCATATCGCCAACGACGTGATCCGCGATTGGGTGCTGGATAACCGTGAGGGTAAACCTTTTGAATCAACGGCCTATGACGTCGCGATTATCGGTGACTACAACATTGGCGGCGATGCCTGGGCTTCACGCATTCTTCTGGAAGAAATGGGGCTGAGAGTCGTGGCGCAATGGTCCGGCGACGGCACGCTGGTGGAGATGGAAAACACCCCCTATGTGAAGCTGAATCTGGTTCACTGCTACCGCTCTATGAACTACATCTCACGCCATATGGAAGAAAAGCATGGCATTCCCTGGATGGAATACAACTTCTTCGGGCCGACCAAAATTGCCGAATCACTGCGCAAGATTGCCTTACAGTTTGATGAGACGATTCAGAAAAACGCCGAAGCGGTAATTGCTCGCTATCAGGCACAAACGGATGCGGTGATCGCCAAATACCGTCCGCGACTGGAAGGGCGCAAAGTTCTGCTCTATCTCGGCGGGTTGCGTCCACGCCACATTATCGGGGCGTACGAAGATCTCGGTATGGAGATTATCGGAACCGGCTATGAGTTTGGTCATAACGACGATTACGACCGGACGCTGCCTGATTTGAAAGAGGGCACGCTGCTGTTCGATGACGCCAGCAGCTATGAGCTGGAGGCGTTTGTCAAAGCCTTAAAACCGGATCTGGTCGGGTCGGGGATCAAGGAGAAGTATATCTTCCAGAAAATGGGGGTGCCGTTCCGCCAGATGCATTCCTGGGACTACTCCGGCCCTTATCACGGCTATGACGGTTTTGCCATTTTTGCCCGCGATATGGATATGACGCTCAATAACCCGAGTTGGCAAGCGTTGACAGCCCCGTGGCTGAAATCAGCCTGATTCTTATTATCCTGATATCCCGTTAGTTCACAGATGAGTGGCGCGGGAGGAGAGCACCATGAGCCAAACTGCAGAGAAAGCCCAGTCCTGCTACCCCTTGTTCGAGCAGGAGGAATACCAAACGCTGTTTCACAATAAACGCCCATTGGAAGAGGCGCATGATGAGCAGCGGGTACGCGAGGTCTTTGAGTGGACCACCACACAAGCGTATCAGGAACTGAATTTTAAGCGCGAAGCGCTAACCATTGATCCCGCGAAAGCCTGCCAGCCTTTAGGCTCTGTGCTGTGTTCTCTCGGCTTTGCCAACACCTTGCCTTATGTTCATGGTTCGCAGGGGTGTGTTGCCTATTTTCGTACTTACTTCAACCGTCACTTTAAAGAGCCGATCGCCTGCGTTTCGGATTCAATGACGGAAGATGCCGCCGTATTCGGGGGGAATAACAATCTAAACGCGGGTCTGGAGAACGCCAGCGCGCTTTATAAACCGGAGGTCATTGCGGTTTCTACCACCTGTATGGCGGAAGTCATCGGTGACGATCTTCAGGCGTTTATCGCCAATGCCAAGAAAGATGGCTTTGTCGATGCCGATATGCCGATCCCTTATGCCCATACGCCCAGCTTTATCGGTAGCCACATCACCGGCTGGGACAATATGTTTGAGGGGTTCGCCCGTACCTTTACCGTAGGGGAAGATAAACATTATCAGCCGGGCAGCCTGCCGCGCCTTAATCTGGTGACGGGATTTGAAACCTATCTGGGGAACTATCGGGTATTGAAACGCATGATGGCTGACATGGGCGTCCCCTGTGCCATTCTGTCCGACCCTTCCGAGGTGCTGGATACCCCTGCTGACGGCCACTACCGCATGTATGCCGGGGGGACTACCCAGCAAGAGATGCGTGATGCGCCGAACGCCATTGATACGCTGTTATTGCAGCCGTGGCACCTGATCAAAACCAAGAAAATGGTTCAGGATGTCTGGAATCAGCCTGCCACCGAGGTGTCAGTCCCTATCGGATTAAGCGCAACGGATAAACTCCTGATGACCATCAGTGCGCTGACCGACGTGCCGATCGGTGAAGCATTGACGCTGGAACGTGGGCGGCTGGTGGACATGATGCTCGACTCACATACCTGGCTGCACGGTAAACGTTTCGGTTTGTATGGCGACCCGGATTTTGTCATGGGGCTGACACAGTTCTTGTTAGAACTCGGATGCGAGCCAACGGTGATCCTGTGCCACAACGGCAACAAACGCTGGCATAAAGCGATGAAAAAAATTCTGGAAGCGTCGCCCTATGGACAGGAAAGCGACGTGTACATCAATTGCGATCTGTGGCATTTCCGCTCGCTGATGTTCACCAAACAGCCCGATTTTATGATCGGCAACTCCTACGGCAAATTCATTCAGCGTGACACGTTGGCGAAGGGCGAGCAGTTTGAAGTACCGCTGATTCGCCTCGGTTTCCCGCTATTTGATCGCCATCATCTGCACCGCCAAACAACATGGGGTTATGAAGGCGCAATGTCGATCCTCACCTCGCTGGTGAATGCGGTATTGGAAAAGCTGGATCGCGATACCATGAAGCTGGGGAAAACGGACTACGGCTTTGATCTTGTTCGCTAATCGTGTGGTTATTTTGATCGCCATATCGGCCCGATGTTGTTCGGGCCGTCACATGCAGCAAAGGAGGACGCGATGCCAATGGTGATTTTTCGTGAACGCAATGCACATCTGTACTGCTATATCGCCAAACAGGATCTGGAAGCGAGAGTGACTGGGATTGAATTTGACAGCCACGAACGTTGGGGCGGTGAGATTGAACTGGAGGGGGGCAAACGTTACTACGTTAATCCGCAAGCAGAGAAACCTGCTTTTCCGATCAGTTTACGTGCCACACGGCCTGATTTGGTATGAACAGGAGGGGAGCATGTCTGATGATGATCGTCTGTTCTGGCGGTTGTTTGCGCTGATTCAATGCCTGCCGGAACTCTCGCCACCGCAGTTATTACATTGGATCAATCAGGGGGAGGATGTCTCTCTGGATGTGGCGTTTCTCATGTCCCTGAATCAGCCGCAGCTGGTGGCTACGTTTCCTGGCGAACCCGCGATCCTGACACGCAGCCGCTGGCGGGATGTGATGGCTTGCCTGCGGGGCGAACTGCCGCCGCATCTGGCTGTGGTCTCGCCGAAGGGACGTCAGCCGCAGTTACTGGCTGCATTTTCGTCACAGGATGGCATGACCATCAACGGACATTTTGGTCAGTGTCGGCTGTTTTTTATCTATGCGTGTGACGAGACGGGGTACTGGCTACATGGGCTACGCCGTTATCCTAGCGAGTCAGGGGAACAAGAGGGGAATGAAGTCCGTGCGCAGCTGTTGGAAGGGTGCCATTTGCTCTTTTGCGAAGCGATTGGCGGTCCAGCGGCAGCGCGCATTATTCGCCATAATGTGCACCCGATGAAAGTCCCTCCGGGCACCTCTATTCTGTCACAGTGCGATGCCCTGCAAGCGCTGATGTCGGACCGTCTCCCACCCTGGTTGGCGAAACGGTTGGAAAAAGGCAATCCGCTGGAGGAACGGATATTTTAGCCCGCAAGTATTTAGCCCACAAGTAAGGGCTCCGTTTGGGAAACGGAAATTATTGTACGTTAAGGGTAAAATCTAACCTTCAACTGAAAATATTCAAGGATAAAAAACTACGCGAAAGCGTAGTTTTTGTGGAAAACAGAGGAGGCTATTATTGGTCGTTAATAAATTTCACAACCAGTGGATTCAACGGTGCCGGACATTCCTCGGGTAGCCAGTGTCCACACCCTGCCAACACATGCCCCTCGACCTTTTTTACGACCTCTTATAAGAAAGTCATGGGCAGGCTTAATCGCCCTGACAAAAATATAATCAAGTTGTTTACGATGAGCGCTCCCCCGCAGGGAATCCATGGTTCCTGGCACGAAAGGCAATAATCAGAGCAACGATTAACAGAGCAAGTAGGGCCCAGGGTAAAGAACTGGCTCCTTCATGTCTGAGCAGAAGCCCGCCTGTAAGGCCACCAAGAGCGATAGCGCTATTCCAAGTCACCACATTCATTGAAAGTGCAATATCAGCATGCTCACCCGCCGTATCTGCCAGGGCTGTTTGCAGTAATGTCGCAGCGCCTCCGAACGTCAGGCCCCAGACTGCTATTCCGGGATAAATCACGGCGGGGGACGTGGCAGAAATACCAAATATGATAGAAACAAGGGCGAATACTGAAAGTGAAAGAAGCACGGCAATACGCAGGCCGGAGTCTATCACTCTGCCAGTGATGAAAATCCCGACCATCGCAGCCAGGCCAAAGACCAGCAGAACAATATCCACGCTTGATGAAAGCCCTGCCTGGGACAGGAAAGGGGCGATATAGGTATACAAAATATTGTGCGCAAGCATCCAGGTCAAAACCACTCCCAGAATAGGACGGATACCGGGGATCAACAGGACAGAAGTGAGACGCATTTTTTGCCGGGTGGCCTGCCCTGGGTAATCAGGCACAGCCAGAATGATCCAGGCCATCAGTGCCACGGATAATCCGGACATAACGGCGAAAGTCAGACGCCACCCCAGGAGATCCCCCAGCCAGGTTCCTGCAGGCACGCCAAGGGAAAGTGCGACAGGGGTACCAATCATTGCCAGCGTAAGAGCCCGTCCCTGAAGTGAAGGAGCAACCATTCTTCTTGCATAGCCCGCAATTAAACTCCATGCCAGCCCTGCAGCTGCACCGGCAAGAAAGCGGGCGCACATAATGACAGCAACGCTATCAGATAAAGCCGTCAGGCTGTTGAAGAGCAGAAAGCCGCCCACCGTAGTAAGCAAAACCAGACGTCTGGACCATGCCTGGGTCATGATAGTCAGGGGAATGGCGGCCAGAAGTGAACCCGCTGCATAAGCGGTTACCATCTGCCCGGCAACGGATGGTGATATATTAAGGCCCGCACTTATGCCAGGCAAAAGACCCGCTGGGATTGTTTCGGTCAATATACAGATGAAACCCGTCATGGCCAGTGCCAGTAAAGCAAAAACAGGCAGGCTATCAGCCCCATCATTTTGCGTATGTTTTTTCATATAAAATAACTCTCCAGAAGATTTCTCACCCTGCGTGGATTTCACAAGGCAGCTATAAATGACCATTAATGTATCGATCGGTATATATGTTGGATGTCGGGAGGGAGAGTTGTCAATGAATTTTGTATCGATTAGTATATATTTAAGGAGGGCAGGATCATGAAAACAGGCAGACCAAGGCAGTTTGACAGAGATGAAGCTGTCGTACAGGCAATGCATCTTTTCTGGGAACAGGGTTATGAGGCAACATCACTTGCCCACCTGAAGGCCTCGATAGGCAAAGGGATCAGTGCGCCCAGTTTTTATGCGGCGTTTGGTTCGAAAGCCTCTCTTTTTAACGAGGCGGTTGATTGTTATCTGAAAACACATGCACAGGTAACATCATCGCTCTGGGATCCCAACCTGCCTCCACGACAGGCGCTGGAGATGGCATTAACGAATTCGGCAAAAATGCAGTATGAACCCGGGCATCCCCGGGGATGTATGGTTGCGCTCAGCGTAATGCCGCTATGCTCTGATGAAAACGGGGATCTCCTGAAGCCCCTTGCTGAGTCAAGGCGTCACACCAGGGAGGGAATAAAGCATTGCTTACAGAGAGGCATAAACAGCGGTGAGCTTGTTAATGGTGAGGATACCCTTTCCCTGGCAGTCTGTTTTGACAGTTTTCTGGTGGGAATATCGACGCTCGCTCGGGATAATGTGCCGCTGAAAGAGACACTACGGGGCATCGCGCAAATAATGAAATTATGGGACACCGCACGGTTGTAGCCTGTAATCAAACCCGTATGCGATTCTGTTTTCGATGTGTCTGACCCTAATCGTGTTGTTCTATCTGCTTGATCAATTGATGTCAGTCAGTACAAAAAACAACCATAACGTACAATATTTTCCATTTCCAAAATGGAGTCCAGTAACACCACTCCCCCTCAATATTCCGCTATTGTCGCCTTTGTTACAAAGGCGACAAACCTATCTGATTGAAATTAATGGATTAATTTATGGCCTGTGAATTGCACAAAAAGAGTTGAGTAAGGTCAACCGACTCGACGAGGGCAAGATGAAGGGAAATGAAATTTTGGCGTTGCTCGATGAGCCCGCCTGCGAACATAACCACAAACAAAAATCGGGATGCAGTGCGCCTAAACCTGGCGCGACGGCAGGCGGCTGTGCGTTTGACGGGGCGCAAATTACGCTGCTGCCGCTGGCGGATGTTGCCCATCTGGTGCATGGCCCTATCGGTTGCGCGGGCAGTTCATGGGATAACCGTGGTAGCCAAAGTTCCGGGCCAGCGATCAATCGTTTGGGGTTTACCACCGACCTCAACGAGCAGGATGTGATCATGGGGCGTGGTGAACGGCGGCTGTTTCATGCCGTGCGTCATATCGTGGAGCGATACGACCCTGCCGCTGTTTTTATCTACAACACCTGTGTCCCGGCTATGGAGGGTGATGATATTGAGGCGGTGTGTCGGGCAGCGTCAGTCGCGGTAGAGGTTCCGGTGATTGCGGTGGATGCCGCTGGATTCTACGGCAGCAAGAATCTGGGTAACCGTCTGGCAGGGGAAGTGATGGTAAAACAGGTGATTGGGACGCGTGAGCCTGCACCGTGGCGGGATGACACACCGTTTTCCCCTGCACAGCGTCACGATATTGGCTTGATTGGTGAGTTCAACATTGCTGGCGAATTTTGGCATGTGCAGCCGCTGCTGGATGAGCTGGGTATCCGCGTGTTGGGCAATTTATCCGGCGATGGGCGCTTTGCCGAAATCCAGACGATGCATCGCGCTCAGGTCAACATGCTGGTGTGTTCGCGTGCGTTGATCAACGTGGCGCGCACGCTGGAACAACGTTATGGCACACCGTGGTTTGAAGGCAGCTTCTATGGCGTACGAGCCATGTCCGATGCGCTGCGTCAGCTCGCGGCCATGCTAGACGATCCCGACCTGATGCAGCGCACAGAAACCGTGATTGCGCGGGAAGAAGCGACGGCGCAACAGGCGTTGGCTCCGTATCGTGCACGCCTGCAAGGGCGCAAGGTACTGCTCTATACCGGAGGCGTAAAATCCTGGTCGGTGGTCTCGGCTTTGCAGGATCTCGGTATGACGGTGGTGGCGACCGGGACACGTAAATCTACCGAGGAAGACAAACAGCGTATCCGCGAACTGATGGGGGATGATGCCATCATGCTAGATGAGGGGAATGCGCGCACCTTGCTGGATGTGGCGTATCGCTATGGCGCTGACCTGATGATCGCTGGGGGACGCAACATGTACACCGCCTATAAGGCTCGGTTGCCGTTTCTCGATATCAATCAGGAGCGCGAACACGCCTACGCTGGGTATCGCGGTATTGTGACGCTGGCGGAACAGCTATGCCTGACGCTGGAAAGCCCGATTTGGGCGCAGACTCATCAACGTGCCCCTTGGCATTAGGAGCAAATTATGGCTCAGGTTATTCGTAACAAAAAGCCGCTGGCGACCAGTCCAATTAAAAGCGGGCAGCCTCTGGGGGCGATTCTGGCCAGTCAGGGCATCGAACACTGCATTCCTCTGGTTCATGGCGCTCAGGGTTGCAGCGCCTTTGCCAAGGTGTTTTTTATTCAGCATTTTCACGATCCCATTCCGCTCCAGTCCACCGCCATGGATCCCACCACGACGGTGATGGGGTCAGACAGCAATATTTTGACGGCCTTGACCACGTTGTGTCAGCGCAATGCGCCTAAGGCGATTGTCATCATCAGTACTGGCTTGTCGGAAGCACAAGGGAGCGATATGACGCGAGCGGTAAGCGAATTCCGCGCTGATAATCCGCGTTTTAAATCGACGGCGTTGCTCACGGTCAATACGCCAGATTTTTATGGGTCGCTAGAAAATGGCTACAGCGCCGTGCTGGAAGGGGTGATTGCACAATGGATCCCAGAAAAACCGCCCGCAGGTATGCGCAACCGTCGCGTTAACTTGCTGCTCAGCCATGTGTTTACGCCGGGTGATGTGGAGCTTATCCGCAGCTATGTCGAGGCGTTTGGCCTGCAACCGATACTGCTACCGGATCTATCACAGTCGTTGGATGGTCATCTCGCGAGTGGCGATTACCAATCTGTTACCCAAGGTGGGGCGGTGTTACGCAATATTGAGCAGATGGGGCAAAGCCTGAGCACCATCACGCTGGGTGTGTCGCTCCAGCGTGCGGCGGGCTTACTCGCGCAGCGTAGTCGTGGCGTGGCATTAAATTTACCGCACCTGATGACGCTTGCGACTATGGATGCCTTTATCCATCACCTGCAACAGCTCTCCGGGCGTGACGTACCGGCCTGGATTGACCGTCAGCGAGGTCAGTTGCAGGATGCGATGATCGATTGTCATATGGCATTACAGGATAAATCCATCGCGTTGGCCGCAGAGGGGGATGTGCTGGCGGCCTGGAGCGACTTCGCCCTTAGCCAAGGCATGGTGCCGGGACCGGTGGTCGCGCCCGTGAGCCAACCTGGGTTACTGAACCTGCCGGTTGAGCAGGTACTGATCGGCGATCTGGAGGATATGCAGGATCTGCTGATCAACACTCCCGCGCATCTGTTGGTCGCCAATTCTCATGCCGCTGGGTTGGCTGAGCAATGTGGTATTCCGCTGATTCGTGCTGGGTTTCCCATATATGACCGTCTTGGCGAATTTCGTCGTGTGCGCCAAGGATATGCAGGCATGCGAGATACGCTGTTCGAATTGGCGAATCGGTTGCTGAATGAACATCATCCGGTGCCTGCTTATCACTCGCCACTGCGGCAGCAATTTCCGGCAGTGAGGCGTCAGGGGGTGGAACATGCAGCATGTTAACCGCAATCTCAGCACCATCAGTTCGGCGGTGTGGTCGATGCAAGTCGCTTTCGCCAGCTCAGATTACCACCATGTGGACCAGCATTTTGGCGCGACGCCACGCCTGGTGGTTTATGGCGTCAAACAACATGAAGTCAAGCTGCTGAAGGTGGTGGATTTTAATGTGGAATACGGGCATGGCGAAGACAAACTCGCCAGCCGTATCAGTGCATTGGAAGAGTGTGTCACCCTTTATTGTGTGGCGATTGGCGAGACGGTATTCCGTCAATTGTTGCAGGTCGGCGTTCGCGCCATCCGCGTGCCAGAAGCGACCTCCATTGCACAGCTGTTGCAGCAAATTCAACAATGCTGGGTGGATAATGAACAGGCTACCCGACGTCGCCAACGGGATCCGGATCGCTTCCAGCAACTGATGGTGGAAACCGAATGGCGCGAGGAAGATGACGCCTCCTGAATCATGACGGCATCAACCGCAACAATGTCGTCTGTACGACAAAACCGACATAAACCGCGACATTCATCGCGGTTTTTTTTATAGCGAATTCCCCCATCACATTGATTGTAATATGTTTTTGTGAATGGCATCACATTTGCTTGTTTTGAGCTAACCCGTCCATAACGCCTATGCGGGGGCCGGAACCTTAGGGTTCTGCTTATCTGCATCGTAGGGAGCTGAGAGCATGTGGAACTATTCCGAGAAAGTGAAAGACCATTTTTTTAACCCGCGTAACGCCCGCGTGGTGGAGCAGGCGAATGCCGTGGGTGATGTCGGCTCGCTCAGTTGCGGCGATGCCTTACGGTTGATGCTGCGTGTGGATCCGGGCACGGAAACCATTCAGGAGGCCGGTTTTCAAACCTTTGGCTGCGGGAGCGCGATTGCTTCCTCCTCGGCGCTGACTGAGTTGATTATTGGCCGCACTCTGCATGAGGCGGAGCAGGTCACCAATCAGCAAATCGCAGATTATCTCGATGGGCTGCCGCCAGAAAAAATGCACTGTTCTGTGATGGGGCAGGAAGCGCTACGTGCGGCTATCGCCAATTACCGTGGTGAGACGCTGGAGGATGACCATGAGGAAGGGGCGCTGATTTGCAAATGTTTTGCCGTGGATGAAGGCCAGATTCGTCGTGCGGTGGTGGCGAATGGCTTGACCACCCTGGAGGAGGTAATCAACTACACCAAAGCGGGCGGCGGTTGCACGGCGTGCCATGAAAAGATCGAGCTGGCATTGGCGGCAATTATCGAAGAACAGGCGGCGCTGCCTGAAAAATTCAAGGTACCGGAGGCGGAGACTTCCGCGTGGCGGCTGGTCGCTGACGTGGTGGCGGAACTGCGCCCGTATATTCAGGCCGATGGCGGTGACATGGCGCTACTCAACGTCAGCGACCATCAGGTGACGGTCAGCCTGTCGGGCAGTTGCCAGGGATGCATGATGACCGACATGACGCTGGCCTGGCTGCAACAAAAGCTGGTGGAGCGCACGGGGCGCTATATGGAAGTGGTTGCGGCACAGGCCGCGTGAGCTTATTGACTGTTCAGTGAGGCAGCGCACATGAAAAACATTTATCTCGATAACAATGCCACCACTCGTCTCGATCCGATGGTGCTGGAAGCCATGATGCCATTCCTGACTGATTATTACGGTAATCCGTCGTCGATTCATGATTTCGGCACGCCCTGTCGCGGGGCGCTGGAGAAAGCACGCCAGCAGGTTGCCAGCCTGCTAGGCGCACGTTATGACAGCGAAATCATCTTCACATCGTGTGCCACTGAAGCAACGTCCACCGCCATCCATTCCGCCGTGGCGTTGGCACCGGAACGGCGTGAGATCATCACTAGCGCGGTGGAACATCCCGCCACTCTGGAAGTCTGTGAACACCTTGCCAGACAAGGCTATACCATTCATCAGGTTGGTGTTTCTGCGCAGGGCGAGCTGGATATGGCGCAATACCGCGCCCTGCTGAGTGACCGTGTCGCGCTGGTGACGATGATGTGGGCGAATAACGAAACCGGCGTGTTGTTTCCAGTGCGTGAAATGGCATCGCTGGCACATGCACAGGGGGCGTTATTTCACTGTGACGCGGTACAGGCGGTCGGGAAAATCCCCATTGTATTATCGAGCTGTGACATCGACATGCTGTCTTGCTCGGCACACAAAATTCATGGCCCGAAAGGGGTCGGATGCCTCTACCTGCGCCGCTCTACTCGGTTTCGCCCGCTGCTGCGCGGTGGGCATCAAGAGCGTGGACGTCGCGCGGGTACTGAGAATATCGCGGGTATTGTCGGCATGGGCAGTGCCTGTGAGTTGGCGGACGTGCATTTACCGATGATGAGTGCGGCGGTGGAGCCCCTGCGTGACCGTTTACAAAAGGGGCTGGCGCAGGTGATTCCCAGCGTAATCGTGATGGGCGAGGGGCAACCGCGCACGCCCAATACGCTCAATATTGCCTTCGAGTTTATTGAGGGAGAAGCCATTCTGCTGCTGCTCAATCATGTCTGTATTGCCGCCTCTAGCGGCAGCGCCTGCACGTCCGGCTCACTCGAACCCTCCCATGTGATGCGCGCCATGAATATTCCCTATACGGCCGCTCACGGTAGCATTCGTTTTTCGCTGTCGCGCTACACACGCGAGAAAGAGATAGATCAGGTGATTACGGCACTACCGCCGATTATTGAACGGCTGCGCACCCTGTCACCTTATTGGCAGCAAGGTAAGCCTCAGACGGTATCCGGCGGCGAGTTTATGCCGACCTATGGCTGATAAGGGGAACGGCATGGCGGATATCATTATCAATGACACTACGCTGCGTGATGGTGAGCAGAGCCCCGGCGTAGCGTTTCGCGCCAGCGAAAAACTGGCGATTGCCGAGGCATTAGTTGATGCCGGGTTGACCGCGTTGGAAGTCGGCACCCCCGCGATGGGAGGCGATGAACGCGCGCGTATTGCAGTTATTCGCCGCCGCCTGCCGGACACAGTGCTGATGAGCTGGTGCCGGATGAATGCGTTGGAAATTCGGCAAAGTGCCGATCTGGGCATGAATTGGGTAGATATCTCGGTTCCTGCATCGGATCGATTGCGCGAACAGAAGCTGCGTCAACCGCTTAACGCCTTATTGGTACAGCTTTCCTCGCTGATTGCTCAGGCTCGTCAGCAAGGGTTACATGTGTGTGTGGGCTGTGAAGATGCATCGCGCGCTAGCGATGACACCCTGCGTCAGATAGCGATCGCTGCTAGCGCGGCAGGGGCTGAACGGCTGCGTTTTGCGGATACATTGGGCGTGCTTGACCCGTTCTCCACTTTCGCCCGTATCAGTACCTTGCGGCAAAGCTGGGGAGGTGAGATTGAAATGCATGCGCATAACGATCTTGGGCTGGCCACGGCCAATACGCTGGCGGCGGTAGAGGCTGGCGTTTCCCATGTTAATACCACGGTGTTGGGTCTGGGGGAACGGGCAGGTAATGCTGCATTGGAAACCGTGGCGTTAGCGCTGGAACGCTGTCTCGATCGTGACAGTGGCATCCACTTCGCTCGTTTGCCCGCGCTGTGTCAACTGGTGGCAAGCGTGGCACAGCGCACCATCGACAAACAGCAGCCGCTGGTGGGGGAGCAGGTATTTACTCACGAATCCGGCGTGCATGTCGCAGCCTTGCTAAACGACAGTCGCAGTTATCAGGGTATCGATCCGGCGCTCATGGGGCGTGAGTTCCGTTTGGTTCTGGGCAAACATTCGGGACGGCAAGCGGTAGAGGGGATTTTTGCCCGTTTAGGTTTTCAGCCGCAGGCGAGTGAGACGGAAGCGCTGTTGCGCAGCGTCCGCGCTTTTGCGGAGAACTGGAAGCGTAATCCTCTGGATTATGAATTGCTGGAGATGTATCGCGAACTGTGTGGCAGTGATGCGGTGATGGGGAGGGCAAACGATGGAATGGTTCTACCAGTTACCCGGCGTTGATGAGCTGGAGAGTGCCGAGGCTTTTTTTGATTTTTTTGCTGTGCCATACGACCCCCACGCCCTGCAAATTTGTAGTTTATCGGTGCTGAGTGATTTCCACCGTCGTTTGCGTGCGGCGGTGCCACTGCGTAATACGCTGGAGGCGGTGCAAGATGCTGACTGGCAGTTGGCGCGTCGGCTATTGGCAGAAAGTTATCGCGGCTACCAACCGGAGGTCACACCATGATACCGCGCTTTGCGTTTGGCGATGCGGTGCGCGTCGTGCGCTCGTTGCGTAACGACGGCACCATGGCAGGCATGAAACGAGGTGAGCTGCTGGTACGGCGTGGCACGGTAGGATATGTGCGTGAATGGGGCGTTTTTCTTCAGGATCAACTGATCTATCAGGTGCATTTCCTTGATAGCGATCGCGTTGTGGGGTGCCGTGAACAGGAGCTGATCGCGGCGGAAATACCGTGGAATGCCGGCATTTTTCAGTACGGTGATGGCGTTCACAGCAGGCAAACGCTTTCCATCAACGGCGAACAGGTGGTGGACGTTGGTCAGCGTGGGCAAATTTTCGCTACTGGTCAAGGAGAGCAGGGGGATTGCTACACGGTGATGTTTGGGGAACGCTGGTTTCAGGTCCCTGCCAGTGTTTTGGAACTGGCGGAGGAGGATCGCTGATGTTGGCCTGGCAGCGTTTTAGTGAATGGCGCCTGGCGCAAAAAATGTGGAACACCACACCGACGCAATTGCCGGTAGATCGCCAGCGGCTTCTCCAGCAGCAATTGGCTCGCCAGTTGCTGCTGGAACAAGCTGTGGTGGAAGCGGCACAAAATAGCGTATCGACAGTGACGCCAGACCTTGTGCAGGCAGTAACACAGGAGCTGGAATCTGATTTACGGCAGTCTGGATTCTCTGCCGCCGATCGTACGGCGGTGATCCAGCACCATGTGCTGATGGCGGGACAGCTAGCGAGTATTTCCGAACAGGTGCCGTTGCCGACCTCAGCAGAGGTCGAACAGTGGTATCGGCGTCATGCTGCACGCTTTTGTCGCCCAGAACAGCGTTTGACTCGGCATCTTCTGCTGACCACGGGGGAAGATGATTCTGAGGCTATCAACAGGCAGCTTCTTGCGCTGCGTCGCCAGCTACAATCGGACACCGCCGCGTTTGCGACGTTGGCCGAACGTCATTCTCAGTGTCCGACGGCGTTGGAAGGTGGATTGCTGGGATGGGTGAGTCGCGGGCTGTTGTTTATGTCACTGGATCAGGCGCTATTTGCGCTACACGAAGGGGAATTAAGTGCCGTCATCGAGACCGATATAGGATGGCACCTGCTGTTATGTGAAGCGATCCGCCCAGAAACGCCGATGGCGCAGGAAGACGCGTTGGCAAAAGCCTACGATCACCTGTTGCTGCAACGTCAGAAAGAACAGCAACGCCAATGGTTAGCCCAACTGGTGCCGAGTCGTGGGTAGAACGTGGAAATAAAAAGGTGGAGTGCCTGAGGCCTCCACCTTTTAGCGGATCAGCCGATAGCGGGCTTGAGTGTTTCCAACCAGCTATCGAGCCGCTCATCCGTGAGATCGTACTGATTATCCTGATCCAGTACCAATCCGACAAACTGGTCGTCCACCAAGGCGGCTGAAGTGTTGAAATCATAACCAGCATTCGGCCAGGCGCCGATGACCTTGGCACCGCAGGCGGTAACCACGTCATATAAGGTTTTCATTCCGCTGGCAAAATTATCAGGATAGCCTTGCTGATCGCCTAATCCGAACAAGGCGACCGTCTTGTCAGCCAACGCTTCGTCAGGCAATTCAGCGATAAACTCTTGCCATGACTCGTTCTCACATCCCGCATTCATCCCCGGTAACTGGCCTTCACCCAGCGTCGGCGTGCCGAGCAGCAGAACCGAATAAGAAAGAAAACTGTCCAGAGAAGTGCGGTTGATATTGACCGGCGAATCCGCCGTGCCGCCCAATTTTTGATGAATCATTTTGGCGATCTTGCGGGTTTTCCCCGTATCGGTGCCAAAGAAAATACCAATGTTCGCCATAGTTCACTCCTGACTGATATTGAGAAGGATCGCCGCCGGAGGCGGCAGGTATCTGTACAGTGAAGTGCGAATATCATGCCAAATTTGGCATTGAGCGTTCTGGCGATATTTTGCACGTTTTTAGCGCGGCGCTGCACTATTTCTGTACTGATTGAGGAGGCTAGCCAGGCTAGAAGATAGGGTGTTTACCTGATGCAGTAAGGATTCTACGTGGTTTAACGTTAAAACAGGGGGTGCGATCAATCTTTAGGTTAGTTAATGAATAAAAGGCGCAATGTTTGCATGGTTATTGGTGCCGGTAGTCGACCGGAGAAGGGTGTCGGTTCGTAGCACAAATTGTTGCGAACCTGACATGACGGCATCTGATGTTGTAAGGGTAGGCCATGACCATAAACCTGATAATGGAGTCTCTTCCGCAGGGGGAGATTGTCAGTCATTTATCGCGCCAGCATCCGGCGCTGTTCTCTACTGTTGTGGAGCAATCGTCAGTGGCGATCTCTGTGACCGATCCACAGGCGCGTATTGTGTACACCAATCCGGCATTTTGCCGTCTGACGGGTTTTCCTCTGTCTCAATTACTCGGCCAAAATCACCGTATTCTCGCCAGTCAGCAAACACCCGGAGAGGTCTACAGCGATATGTGGCAGACCTTATTACAGGGTGCGGCCTGGCGAGGACAGTTGATTAATCGCCGACGGGATGGCTCCCTCTATCTGGCTGATATTGATATCACGCCGATCGTTAATGCACAGGGGGAGCTGGAACATTATCTGGCGATGCATAAAGACATTAGCGCCAGTTATGCCCTTGAACAGCGGCTGCGTAACCATATGACGCTTATGACTGCTGTGCTGAATAACATTCCAGCGGCGGTGGTGGTGGTTGATGATAACGACCGCGTCATTATGGATAACCTAGCCTATAAAACGCTGTGCGCCGACTGTGGTGGCAAAGAACTCTTGTCAGTACTGGAATATGGCAAAAATAAGAATGTGTTGCGTGAGGGGAAACCGTTGCCCGTGATGGTTCGTGGTTCGGTTCGTTGGCTGATGCTGGGAATGTGGGCATTACCCGGCGTCAATGAAGAAGCCAGCCGTTACTTCACGGACAGTGCGTTGCCGCGCACCGTAGTTGTGATTACCGATTGTACGGAGCAACAACAGCAGCAACAGCAAGGGCGACTCGATCGTCTGAAGCAGCAAATTGCTAATGGCATACTGCTGGCGGCAATCCGTGAATCACTGGGTGCTGCCATGGTGCAACTGAACTGTCCGCTCAACATGCTGGCCGCTGCACGGCGTTTAAACGGTGAAGATCATAGTAATGTCGCATTGGAGTCTGCATGGCGTGAGGGGGAAGAAGCCATGGCGCGGTTACAGGCGTGCCGTCCTTCTCTGGCATTCGAACCCGAGGATGAGTGGTCGATAAAATCCCTGCTGGACGATCTGACGTCGTTATACCAGTCGCGCCTGAATCGTGACGATCGCTTGCAATATGAATTGCAGTCGCCGCAGTTGACTGTTTTCGGCCAACGAACGCAGGTGCTGGCGTGCCTTAGCCTATGGCTGGACCGCACGCTGGCGCTGGCGGCAGAAATTGCACCTTTTCAACTATCAATCCAGATTTATGCTCGCGAAGAGCGCGGTTGGCTGTCGCTCTATCTGGAAGACAACGTACCGATGACGCAGGTCCGTTTTGCTCCCGCGCCAGCAACGCTAAGTTCGCCGGGCAAGGGGATGGAACTTCGCCTGATTCAGACGCTGGTGGCCGATCATCAGGGGGCCATCGATCTGTCGGCGCACGCACAAGGCGGTACCTGCCTTATCCTGCGCTTTCCTCTCTCACCCTCTCTGGCTGGAGGTGCAAAATGACGCAGGCTCCTGAAACAAGCAACCTGACTTGGCGGTTCGATCTTTCTCAGCAGTTTACCGCCATACAGCGTATTAGCGCAGCATTGAGCCGAGCGACAGAGGTTCGCGAAGCACTGCAGGCGGTGTTACGCGTGCTGCACGATGATGCATTCATGCAACACGGTATGGTTTGTCTGTATGACAAACAGAATGGGGGGCTGGCGGTGGAGGCGCTGCATGAAGCCGATGAAAAACTGATCGCCAGCGGGACTCATGTTCGCTACCGCCCCGGTGAAGGACTGGTTGGGACGGTATTAGCACAGCATCAACCGCTGGTTCTGCCTCGGGTGGCTGACGATCAACGCTTTCTCGATAAACTGGGCCTGTACGACTACAACCTGCCGTTTATCGCGGTGCCGCTGTTTGGCATTGAATCTCAGCCAATTGGCGTGCTGGCTGCACAGCCGATGGCTCGCTATGAAGAACGTTTGCCCGCGTGTACGCGCTTTCTGGAAACCGTGGCCAATCTGGTGGCGCAAACGGTGCGTCTGATGCAGCCCGCCCGCCCGAGGCCAGTGCCAGAATCGGCGGCGACGACCGTACGGGCGAGAACCTGCGTCACGCCGCCGCGTTCCTACCGTTTCGACAATATGGTGGGAAAGAGTCAGGCAATGCGGCAGACCATGGAGATTATCCGTCAGGTTTCACGCTGGGATACCACGGTGCTGGTTCAGGGTGAAAGCGGCACGGGTAAGGAGCTGGTAGCCAATGCTATCCATTATCATTCACCGCGCGCAGCCGCCCCATTCGTCAAATTCAACTGCGCTGCGCTGCCGGATAATCTGTTAGAAAGCGAATTGTTCGGTCATGAGAAAGGGGCCTTTACCGGTGCCGTGCGGCAACGTAAAGGACGCTTCGAGTTAGCCGATGGTGGCACGCTGTTTCTTGATGAGATCGGTGAAAGCAGCGCCTCGTTTCAGGCCAAGTTACTGAGGATTTTGCAAGAAGGGGAGATGGAACGCGTTGGCGGCGATGAAACCATTCGGGTGGATGTCCGTATTATTGCGGCGACTAACCGTAATCTGGAAGAAGAGGTGAGGGCCGGCCATTTCCGTGAGGATCTCTATTACCGGCTGAATGTTATGCCGCTTGCGTTGCCTCCGCTGCGTGAACGGCAAGAGGACATTGCCGAACTGGCCGATTTTCTGGTGCAGAAAATCGGCCAACATCAGGGACGCCCCTTGCGGATAAGCGATGGAGCCATCCGCTTACTCATGGGCTATAGCTGGCCGGGCAACGTGCGTGAGTTGGAGAATTGTCTGGAACGTTCCGCCGTGATGTCAGAAAGCGGATTGATTGATCGCGATGTGATTATGTTTAACCATCGTGAGGTCGCGCCAAAAGCGACCAACATCTTACCTGTGCCGGATGAGGGCTGGTGCGATCCGTCTCTTGATGAACGGCAGCGGGTGATTGCCGCACTGGAGAAAACCGGTTGGGTACAGGCCAAAGCAGCGCGTTTGTTAGGTATGACACCGCGCCAGGTGGCTTATCGCATTCAGACGATGGATATCAATATGCATCGCCTGTGATTCCGATGAGACAGGATTGTGGCATATGCCACATTGTCGGCCTACTGCTGCAATCCTGACAAATTCGATGACGTAAAAATTTCGTATCTTCATGTTTTACATTGATTTTAATAGTCACGCTAAACGGTACGGCCTTTGCACCTCTTTGCCTATGACTTCGTAACCGTAGGCACTATTATGGCATCTTGTTCCTCCGCATCCGGCACGGTAGGCTGCCGATCAACGCTGGTTGATGGAATTACCCCGTTGCAGGCCAGCAAAGCTGCACACCATCCCTGCTATTCGGTGAGCGGTCATCACCGTTTTGCTCGTATGCATCTCGCAGTCGCGCCTGCATGTAATGTGCAATGTAATTACTGCAACCGTAAATACGATTGCAGTAATGAATCCCGTCCCGGCGTGGTATCGACGTTGCTAACGCCAGAACAGGCCGTGGCGCAAGCACGGCAGGTTGCTGCCGCTATTCCTCAGCTTTCCGTCGTGGGGATCGCTGGGCCGGGCGATCCGCTGGCAAATATGAAACGGACTTTTAGCACATTACGGTTGCTGCGTGAGCAAATGCCGGATGTGAAGCTATGTCTTTCCACCAATGGACTTATGTTGCCTGAGGCCGTGGTGCCATTGCTGGATATCGGTGTGGATCACGTTACGGTGACGCTGAATACGTTAGACCCTGCGGTAGCTGCTCGTATTTATGCCTGGCTGTGGCTGGAGGGGGAGCGTTACACCGGGTTGGAGGCGGGCAGAATCCTGCTTGCGAAGCAAGAAGAGGGCATTCGCCGCCTGACGGAACATGGCGTGCTGGTCAAGATCAATTCCGTGTTGATCCCGGACATTAACGAGGCATCGATGCGGGCAGTGAGTGAAAAAGCACACAGCTGGGGCGCTTTTTTGCACAATATTATGCCGCTGATCGCCCGACCAGAACACGGCACGGTATTTGGCCTTGAAGGGCAAAGGGAACCGGATGCCGAATGCATGACGCGCGTACGGGCAGAGTGCGGTCAGGTGATGCCGCAAATGTCGCATTGCCAACAATGTCGTGCGGATGCTATCGGCATGTTGGGTGAGGATCGCAGCCAGCAATTTCCTCTATCGGCACTGCCAGAAAAGCCACAGCCGTATTTGCCCCTGCTCCATCAGCGTGCTCAATTGCACGCCAGCATCGCATCACAGGGAGAATCTGAAGAGCCGGAAGCCTGTCTGGTCGCCGTAGCGTCCTCGCATGGCGAGGTGATTGACCTGCACTTTGGCCATGCCGAACGTTTCCAGATCTACAGCCTGTCACCCGCTGGTGTGGTACTGGTGAACGAGCGTTTTACCCCTAAATACTGCCACGGAGAAGGGGTGTGCCCGCCGGAGGAAAATACGGAGCGCTTGAGCGCACTGCTGGCGCTTTTGGCGGATGTTGATGCGGTGTTTTGTGCCCGTATTGGCTTTGAACCATGGAATAAGTTGGAACAACAGGGAATCCAACCCTGCATTGAGGGCGCCTGGCAAAATGTTACTGAAGTGCTGACAGCCTGGTGGCAACAGCGACAGGGAGAACGGCTGAATGAGCAAAAGGATAAGGGAGCGGCGTGATGCCACAGGCTCAATGCTGGCTATGGCGCTTATGGGCGCAATATGAGAGAGGTTCTGGCTGTTTTGCGCAACACATGGGATTGTCACTGTCGGAGTGGCAGCGTCTCCTTGAACGTATGGACGCCGTGCCGTCGGTAAATTGCCCTGAACGTGAGCAGCGCTATGCGCTGCTGAACGAATTACAGGTGCATCGCACTGAGGAACGGGAACAACTGGCGGACTGGCTATACGAGCATATGTCCCGTGATGCCGCACCGATGCACCGCATTATTGCCAGTGCTTCGTTAGGATTTAATCATCTGTGGCAAGATTTAGGGTTAGATTCACGTAATGAACTGCGCGAATTGATGACAGACTGTTTTCCCTCTTTAGTGGTGATGAACGCCACTAACATGCGTTGGAAGAAATTCTTTTACCGCCAACGTTGTCTGCACAGTGAGGGGGAGCTGATCTGCCGTTCCCCAAGCTGTGATGACTGCCGTGAGTGGGCACACTGCTTTGCGCCCGAGGTGTGAACGGGCGGCAACAGCCGTTAGGGGTTGAGCGAGCGATTCATCGCCACGATATCTTCATGAGTAGGATTTGCACCCAATTTGCCAAACAACTCTGGTAGGCGATCTCGCTTCGATGCCGCCTCACCCCTAACGGCTGCTGCCAGGCCTTTCTTCATCGTTTCCGCATCGTAATCGCAGCAGTACGCTGGTGTTGACGGTTGCTGCCTCCATGATTCTTCCAGGGAGCCTGCATCGATAGCATCGAAGCCCGTGTCATCCACTAAATTCATGACAATTTGTTTTAACGTGGCGTTATCGCCCGCTACGGCAATAGCCAAACGTGATGCCGAACCTTTTGGCGTCCCAAGCTCTGCAAGCGACCAGGCGAGAATGTTGTTGAAAGCTTTGATTACGGGATGTGAGAGTTGTTGCGACACCCATACGCTCTCAGTCATACCGTCATCAATTTCAGGAATAAGCGGGTCGCGTAAGCCAGGGTAATAGTTGCTGGTATCGATTAGCGGTACCGCTTCGGGAAGGTCATCAAAAAAACCGTTTGGCAGCGATGCCAGTGCCGGTAGTGGGATTGACAAAATGATAGCGTCGGCTCCCTTAACTGCACCATAGACGTCCACTGCCGTAGCCCCGATTTCATCGGCAAAGCTCTGAACGCCATGAATGCCTTTGGAATTCGCAACGCGTACCTGATGGCCCGCGGCTATAAGCTTGCGAGCAAGGGTTCCGCCAATATTGCCTGTCCCGATAATGCCTATTTCCATGTTTTTTGCCTCGTGTTATTAAGGTAAGCTGATTGTTCTGGTTATATTAGGGTGTACGGATTAATGTAACAAGAACACACCAATAAGCGAGTAACACCCAAAAAGGTAAGTATGAAGAAAGAACGTGTCTGGAACTGTGAGGATCCCCAGCAGCGGCTGGTATGGGCGGCGGCGACCACCGAGGCGCTTCGGGTACTGGAGGGAAAGTGGAAAATCATCATCATCTGTCAACTCTTTGCGGCCAAGGGCCCGATACGCTTTTCTGACCTGGAGCGCTTGGTTGAAGGGGTTAACCAGAAGATGCTGATTCAGCAGCTTCGGCAACTGGAGAGCGATGGCATAGTCATACGTACAATTTATCCTCAAGTGCCACCCAGAGTTGAATATACGCTGAGCGACATGGGCATTGCCTTGGGGCCAGCGATGGAAGCATTGATCGACTGGGCTGAAGAGAGGCGCCGTATTATGGATATAAAATCTGAGGCAAGATAATCCATGAGGATATGTTGCCTTACGATGACTTTACATGCGGGTTTCCATACCCGATCTTGACCTTTTGATTTCATACTAAGCGCGTCATTGCTTTCATTCTTCTTAGACCCACACGAGCATTAAGACCGCGTTTTATACGCCCATCACACGAGCCATGATGGCCTGATGTAACCAGCGTGGCGTGGCCCAGGTCAGCAATGTAATTGCTTTATTTCCCATACCCGGAACAACGCTCATTCGCCCAGCCTGAAGCGCACGGATGCCAGCCTGAACAACAGGCTTAGGCTGCATCATTACCCCTTTTAATAGAGGCGTTATTTTCTGGTTGGCGACGGTAGCAAAGCCGGTATCAGACATACCTGGGCAAAGCGCGGTGACAATGATGCCATCGTTTTTAAGCTCACGATGCAGAGCATCGGAGAACCTGAGCACATACGCTTTCGCTGCTGAGTAAACGGCAAAATTCTTTACGCCCTGATACGACAGCAGGCTGGCGACCATCAAAATATGTCCTTTCCGCCTGACGCGCATATCTTCCGCAAAGAGCCGAGTCATTGCTGTCAAACTTGCGATATCCAGATTGATCATATCCAGTGCGTCATCCAGCGGTTGATCCAAAAAGCTGCCCTGCAAACCATGGCCAGCATTGTTAATTAATATATCAACCACAATATTTTGTTCCCGCAGTCGACTGTGCAAATCGCTGATTGCGGTAATTACGGAAAGATCGGCCTGTTCAACCATCACATTAATCTTAAAACGCTCCCGCAATTCCGCTGCCAGCAATTCAAGCTTATTGAGCCGTCGTGCCACCAGGATGAGTGATTTTCCCTGTGCGGCATATTGACGGGCGAACTCTTCACCAAATCCGCTTGAAGCCCCAGTGATGAGCACCCATGCATTGCTTTTTGCTGTCATGTTAATCACTCCGGTTGTTTATTGTGAACGGTGCAGGTACTCGTCGATGGCTGTCTATGCACCGGTACATGGGGATCTTAGGGTGTCTGCGCCATGGCTTCTGGAGGCTGCCAGCCGCCGCCGAGCGCTTTGAATGCGGCGACCGCTGCGCGTGCAGATTCTGCCTGAGCCTGCGCTCTGGCGTCGGAAGTCTGCAACAGGGTTTCATCGTTGTGCAGGACGTCAATCAGGCTTGCTGTCCCTTTCTGGTAAGCGATGAAAGATGACTGGCGTGCGCTAGCCAACGCGGTTTCGCCTGCGGTTAATGTTGCTGTCTGTGTCTCGCGATTGAGCAGTGCCGATAGCGCGTTCTCAACGTCTTCGGTCGCGCTTAAGACTGACAGACGGTAAGCTGCCAATGCTTCGGCTTCTTGTCCCTTAGCCTGATCGATCTGAGCGTTAATGCGGCCGAAATCGAAGAGTCGCCAGCGCAGCCCCAATACACCCGTCGATTGGCTGGCACCGTTGGAGAACAGATTGCCGCTCGACACCGATGTTGCGCTGCCGATCAAGGCATTGAGTGAGAATTTAGGATAATACTCGCTGATGGCGACCCCGATGCGCGCGTTGGATGCCGCGAGATGGCGTTCGGCTACGATAATATCGGGTCTGCGACGCAGCAGGTCGGCAGGTGTCCCTGTTGATATGCGCTGTGGGGGCTGTGGAATGGCGCTCGAAGAAGCCAACTGAGTGCGATGGGTTCCAGGAGGCGTGCCGAGCATGACGTCCAGCGCGTTCATCGCGGTATCTATCCCGGTTTGGAGAACGGGCACGGTTGCCTGAACCTGTGAAAGCGTGCCTTCGGTCTGGCGGACTTGATACTCTGCGGCGAGCCCTTTGCTGTGGAGTAGCTGTACCTTGTCTAGCAATTCTTGCTGCGTATTAACCTGCCGATTGGCGATCTCCAGGCGAGTTTGTAATCCGCGCAGGGTGATATAAATATCGGCAGTCTGCGCGGCGACGGCCAACCGTGTGGCTGCGACGCCAGCCTCTGAAGCTTGATAGTCAGCCAGTGCTGCCTGACGATCGCGCCTCAGACCACCGAATATATCAAGCTCCCAGCTTGCGTTAAGATCGGTTTCATAAGCATTCCCATAACGATTATAGCCAGGCGTAGCGCTGAGTAACCGACCTTGTGGCGTTTCAATCGACTGATAAGCGCGAGCCGCTTGTCCGCTGATATTGCCCGATGGCAGTAGAGCGGCTGTTGCCGTACTAAGCCCGGCGCGTGTCTGAATCATTCGCGCGGACGCCTGAGCTAAATCAAGATTCTGTGCAAGTGCGCTTGAAACTAACGTATTCAGTAAGGGATCATTGAAGCTTTCCCACCAGACCGAAAAGGTAGCAGCCTGAGTCGCGTTCCCTAGTTTTGGTATGGATTGATTGGATATGGATTGATTTGCGACAGATTGCTGGACGGCGGATTGAGTCTGATAACGATCCGGTAGCGGAGCATCTGGGCGATGATAATCCGGTCCAACCGCGCAGCCCGCCATTACGCTAGCGGCCACAACCAAGGCAAGGGGATGGAGGGATGACATAGTAATTCCTTGAGCCAAAAATAATGTGACCATATTACGTATTGGTCACTCGTTGTCAATCAAGACCCGATGAGCTAAGCTTGAAACATGACTACACATATGAATACACATCCCCCACGTGGCCCGTCGGACCATAGCGTCCGCGATCAGATTGTGGACGCTGCCACTGAGCACTTCGGGCATTTTGGATATGAAAAGACTGCCGTGTCCGATCTGGCCAAAGCGATTGGCTTTTCTAAGGCATACATCTACAAATTTTTTGATTCCAAACAGGCTATCGGCGAGGTGATCTGCGCTAACCGGCTGGCGATGATTATGGATATTGTCAATTCAGCGATCGTAGATGCGCCAACGGCTTCAGAAAAACTGAGACGCTTGTTCAGAGCCTTGACAGAAGCGTGTAGCGACTTATTTTTTCATGACCGCAAGATTTATGACATTGCCGCTGTGTCCTCTCGCGACCGGTGGCCTTCAGCTGCGATATATGAAGAAAATCTACGCCAGCTTATTCAGCAAATTCTTCTTGAGGGACGACAATCCGGCGAATTTGAACGCAAGACGCCGTTGGATGAGGCGGCGAATGCGATCTATCTGGTTATGCACCCTTATATCAGTCCTGTTCAATTGCAATACAATCTGGATACGGCAGCGTCAGCGGCGGTGTTACTGTCGTCGTTGATATTACGTAGCCTGGCACCTTAAAAATGTGACCATTGACAATATTGGTCACTAGTTGGAGAATGCGGTTTCTGTCCTGTTCATGTAATAAGGGAACCCATGCTTCGTCTCAAATCTGCCACTATCGCTGTTTGCCTGTTGCCTCTCGCCCTGGTGGCGTGCGGCGACGCTTCCAACGTTGACGATCCACGCAATCAGCCTCCTTTAGTAAGAACGGCTACCGTGGTGAGCGCAGCTGAGATTTCCCGCTCGTTTACTGGCGTTGTCGTCGCCCGAATTCAAAGTGACCTTGGTTTTCGGGTGCAAGGAAAAATCCTTGAACGTCTGGTCGATACCGGTGAAAGCGTCAAACGTGGTCAACCGTTGATGCGTTTGGACCCTATCGATCTCAGTTTGCAGGCACAGGCCCAGCAGCAGGCTGTGACCGCTGCCCGGGCTCGTGCCAGACAGGCTACCGATGACGAAGCACGCTATCGAGGTTTGGTTGCCGCAGGTGCCATATCTGCTTCAGCTTACGATCAGATAAAGGCGGCTGCTGAGACCGCGAAAGCGGAGCTGAGTGCGGCGCAGGCTCAGGCAGATGTGGCGCGTAATGCGACGGGGTATGCCGTTTTGATGGCCGACGCCGATGGCGTGGTGGTAGACACGCTGGCTGAGCCAGGGCAGGTGGTCAGCGCGGGGCAGCCTGTCGTCCGACTGGCGCGTGCAGGGCAACGCGAGGCTGTCGTTCATTTGCCTGAGACGCTGCGCCCTGTGGTCGGTAGCGAGGCGATGGCAATATTATACGGTTCCGCTAAGCCATTAATTCCCGCGAAACTGCGGCTGCTGTCCGATGCGGCCGACCCTCAGACGCGCACGTTTGAAGCAAGATATGTGCTTGAAGGCACGCTGGCGAATGCACCGCTTGGCTCCACCGTCACGCTCAATATTGCTGAAGGTAAGTTACCTGAGCAGGTTCTTCAGGTGCCTATCGCCGCGATTTATGATGCGGGGAAAGGGCCGGGTGTGTGGGGGATTTCAGGCAAAACCGCCAAAGTGTCCTGGCATCCTGTTCAGGTGATTGGGTTGGGGGATGACACGGCGAGAGTGACTAGCGGCCTACAGCCCGGTGAACAGATTGTGGCTTTAGGTGCCCATCTGTTGCATGACGGTGAGGCCATCCGAACGGTTGCACAAGGTGATGTCAGCGTCGCTGGGAGTCAACCATGAGTGAGGGGCGATTCAATCTTTCGGCACTCGCCGTCCGCGAGCGCTCAATCACCTTATTTCTTATCATCCTGATTACGGTAGCCGGTATTCTTTCGTTCTTCGAACTGGGTCGAGCGGAAGATCCACCGTTTACGGTCAAGCAGATGACGATTATTTCTGCCTGGCCGGGTGCCACCGCGCAGGAAATGCAGGATCAGGTCGCCGAACCGCTTGAGAAACGTATGCAGGAGCTCAAGTGGTATGACCGCAGTGAGACGTACACGCGCCCTGGACTGGCTTTTACCATGCTGTCATTGCAGGACGGTACACCGCCTTCACAGGTGCAGGAAGAATTTTATCAGGCGCGTAAGAAGCTCGGCGATGAGGCGAAGAATCTGCCAGCAGGCGTGATCGGACCAATGGTTAACGATGAATTCTCCGATGTTACTTTTGCGCTCTTTGCGCTGAAGGCGAAAGGGGAGCCGCAGCGTCTGCTCGTTCGCGATGCGGAGTCGTTGCGGCAGCGTCTGCTTCATGTCCCTGGTGTGAAAAAGGTCAATATCATTGGAGAGCAGGCTGAACGCATCTTCGTCTCGTTTTCGCATGACCGACTGGCAACGCTGGGCATTTCCCCTCAGGATATTTTCTCCGCGCTGAATAGCCAGAACGTACTGACGCCTGCCGGTTCGATTAATACCAGCGGGCCGCAGGTCTTTATCCGTCTGGATGGCGCTTTTGACACACTGGAGAAGATCCGCGAAACGCCGATTGTCGCGCAGGGAAGGGCACTGAAACTCTCGGATGTCGCGACGGTTGAACGTGGCTACGAAAACCCTGCAACCTTTTTGGTTCGTAATCAGGGTGAGCCAGCGCTGTTAATGGGCGTCGTGATGCGTGATGGCTGGAATGGCCTGGATTTGGGTCAGGCATTGGATACCGAGACGACCAAAATCAATGAAGGCATGCCACTTGGCATGACGTTTACGAAAGTCACCGATCAGTCCGTGAATATCAGTTCGTCCGTCGACGAGTTCATGATCAAATTTTTCGTCGCGCTGCTTGTGGTGATGGTGGTCTGTTTCATCAGTATGGGATGGCGAGTCGGCGTTGTTGTTGCGGCAGCGGTGCCGTTGACGCTGGCTATTGTATTTGTGGTGATGGAGGCTTCAGGCAAAAACTTCGACCGTATTACACTGGGTTCCTTGATCCTGGCGCTGGGATTGCTGGTGGATGATGCCATCATCGCCATCGAAATGATGGTCGTGAAAATGGAAGAGGGATACGACCGCGTTAAAGCCTCGGCCTATGCCTGGAGTCATACGGCGGCACCGATGCTGGCTGGTACGCTGGTGACGGCTGTCGGTTTTATGCCCAACGGTTTCGCGCAATCCACCGCCGGTGAGTACACCAGCAATATGTTCTGGATTGTGGGTATCGCTCTGATTGCTTCATGGGTTGTGGCGGTGGTGTTTACGCCTTATCTGGGCGTGAAGATGTTGCCGAACATCAAAATGGTTGAGGGGGGGCACGCCGCCATCTACAACACGCGTCATTACAACCGCTTTCGCCAGTTGCTGGCGCACGTCATTGCCCGTAAATGGGTAGTGGCGGGCGCAGTGATCGCCGTCTTTACTGTCGCGATCTTAGGCATGGGACTGGTGAAAAAACAATTTTTCCCGACCTCCGATCGCCCTGAGGTCTTGGTAGAAGTGCAGATGCCTTATGGCACCTCCATTGAACAGACTAGTGCGGCGGCGGCGAAGATAGAAGATTGGCTGAGCAAGCAGGAAGAGGCAAAAATCGTTACGTCTTACATTGGGCAAGGTTCACCACGTTTCTTCCTTGCTATGGCGCCAGAACTGCCCGATCCGTCGTTTGCGAAGATTGTTGTGCGGACGGATAACCCAGAAGCACGCGAGGCGCTGAAGTTTCGACTTCGTGAAGTTGCTGCTGAGGGGCTGGTACCTGAAGCGCGTGTCCGCGTGACGCAACTGGTGTTTGGTCCGTATTCTCCCTATCCGGTGGCCTACCGTGTCATGGGGCCGGATCCAGCTCAGCTACGCGAGATTGCAGGCAAGGTAGAAAAGGTGATGCTGGAAAGCCCGATGATGAGAACCGTCAACACCGACTGGGGCACGAAGGTACCGACGCTGCATTTTACGCTCAATCAGGATCGCCTACAGGCGGTGGGATTGACATCGAATGCCGTTGCTCAGCAGCTTCAGTTCCTGCTCTCGGGCGTTCCAATCACGTCTGTGCGTGAAGATATCCGTTCGGTGCAAGTGATGGCACGCGCGGCGGGGAATATCCGACTCGATCCTGAAAAGATAGCAGGCTTTACTTTGGTGGGTTCTGCCGGTCAGCGTATTCCTTTGTCACAGATAGGGGATGTCGGTGTGCAGATGGAAGACCCTATTCTGCGCCGTCGCGATCGTACCCCGACGCTCACCGTGCGCGGTGATATCGCTGAAAACCTGCAACCACCGGATGTCTCGACGGCGATCCTGAAACAGTTACAGCCGGTCATCAATACACTACCGGCCGGATACCGTATTGAGCAGGCTGGGCCAATTGAGGAGTCGGCAAAAGCCACTGGTGCGATGGCACCGCTGTTCCCTATCATGATTGCCATGACGCTGTTGATAATCATTCTACAGGTGCGCTCGATGTCGGCGATGGTGATGGTTTTCCTCACCGCGCCACTGGGGCTGATTGGGGTGGTGCCAACGCTGCTGATCTTCAACCAGCCGTTTGGCATCAATACGCTTGTGGGACTGATTGCGCTGTCGGGCATCCTGATGCGTAACACCTTGATCCTGATAGGGCAGATCCATCACAACGAGCAGGAAGGATTGGCGCCGTTCCACGCGGTGGTGGAAGCGACAGTGCAGCGAGCTCGGCCAGTGTTGCTCACGGCGATGGCCGCCATACTGGCGTTTATCCCGCTGACGCATTCTGTCTTCTGGGGAACGCTGGCTTATACCCTGATTGGTGGGACGTTTGGTGGGACTATCATCACACTGGTATTCCTGCCTGCGATGTATGCCATCTGGTTCAAAATACGTCCTGATCATCAAGCGTATACCGATAAACCAGTCTCGGTATAAACGGTGCTGATACAGAAAATGATCGGTAATAACAATACATTGTAGCGATCCCTCTCTACATTTTTGTGCCTGCTGGCGTGGAACCTATTTTCACGCCAGTCATTGCTGTTGAGGTAACCATGAGCACTGAAAGTAAACCCACTAAAATGATGGCAAAGCCTCACACCCCAGAAGGCCCACGATTAACCGGAAAAATTGTCGCATTATTGGCAGGTCTTTCGGCTATTAGCATCTTGTCCACAAACATCATCCTTCCAGCATTTCCAGAGATTGGGGAGCAGCTCGGGGCGTCCGCACGCGAACTTGGCCTGACGCTTTCCAGTTTTTTCATTACCTTCGCGCTAGCTCAGCTGGTGGTTGGTCCGCTGTCGGATCGCTACGGACGCAAGACGCTCGTCTTGGGGGGACTATCACTATTCATCGTTGGCACGGTAGTTGGCGGCCTTGCCGGTTCACTTGACACGCTGATCGTAGGAAGAGTCATCCAGGCGCTGGGTATATGCGCTGCTGCGGTGTTAGCGCGCGCGATTGCACGTGATTTGTTTGAAGGTGAAACACTGGCGCGTGCGCTGTCTCTGACGATGATCGCGACGGCTGCTGCCCCCGGATTCTCACCGTTGATGGGGAGTGTACTGACCACCACATTAGGGTGGCGAGCGATCTTTATACTGGTGGGGCTTGCCGCCTTTATCATCGCGGTGTTTTATGCTCACGGGCTGGGGGAAACACACCCCGCTGAACGCCGTGCCCCGCATTCCATTTCAGGCGTACTACTTGCCTATGGACGGTTGGGATTGGACGGGAAATTTATCCTTCCGGCACTGTCGATGAGTCTGTTGATGAGCGGATTATTTGCTTCTTTCGGTGCGGCACCAGCGATTCTGATGAGTGGGATTGGCCTATCATCGCTCCAGGCTGGACTGTACTTTGCTTCCACCGTATTTGTTGTCTTTGGGGCAGGCATGGCTGCACCGCGACTGGCTCGCCGTTATGGTCCACGAAGGATTGCTTCGGTGGGGCTCACTACCGCGTTAGTCGGTGGAAGCTTGCTACTGGTTGGGCCGGAAGCACCGAGTTTGAGCTGGTACACCTTGTCCATGGTCGTGTTCCTCTGGGGAATGGGCTTAGCCAACCCACTGGGAACGGCGATTACAATGGGCCCCTTTGGGAAAGAAGCTGGCTTGGCATCTGCTCTGCTTGGTTTTTTGACGATGGGAATGGCTGCGATGACAACCTGGCTCGGCTCGGTACTGACGTTTCCCGCTGTCACCACGCTGGGCGGTATACAGGCAACGGCGTGCCTGGTTGCACTGGTATTGTTTCGCTGTCGCTCACAGGCAAGTGTGAATAAAGTAGGCGTTTAACTATCCGGCCTAAGTATAAGTTTCTCAGGCTTTAAGCCCGTACTCACCTGATCGGAACCCCCGAAGGGGTTCCCGATTTCATGGCCGATTTACTCTGCTACAACCTCATCATTGATGGCATATGCCGTGCAACTGGTGGCATCTTTAGGCTGGAATTTTTCGCAGTTCTTAACCGCTATGTTAGCCGCCTCACTACCGGTTCGCGCCCAGTATGCTGTTCCCCATGCCCCATCTTTACCCGTCGCAAACGCTTTCTCATAAAGCCGTGCTGTTTCATAGTTTCTGAACGCCTTTTTGCCTGCGAGGTTATTAAGGGTTGCGGGGGAAACGAGATGTGTTAACGGCAACGTTACGACTTCCTCGAATGGCAAGTGTTGCTCTGCAAGGAAGTCAGCTACGCGTTTCCACCAGAAATTCTCTGGAGCCGTATCCATAAAAACGTGCCCATTTTTTCCAAAAGCTGGCATTTCAATAAATTCAGCGTTACCTCCACCACTCCGGTAGGCTTCATAAAATGCTCTGCCCATTTTGGGCGTGAAAGATTGATCATTGCTGGAATAGAGCCACAGGGAAGGGATGCGCGCGGTTACGCCATAAGTGGTGAAGGCATTAATCAGACCGGCTCTATCACAAAGTGATTTGCCGTCGATGGAACCTCTGCCGCCGTCAAAATTGATTATAGCCTGAACGCCAGGAGGGTTTGCCGCGCTGGTTGCCAGAACGGCAAAACCGCCTGCTGACATCCCTGCTAGGATCGCTTGATCCGCAGAGGCCCAAGGCTGGCGTCTTATTGCCTCAAGCGCAGCCAGCATATCTCTGGTGTCTTTTTCACCTGCCAGTTTATGCAGCGGCTGCTTGCAGGAACCGCCTAAATATTCAGCCCCACCACTTGAATAGCCGTATCCTTCGCGCAATACGCTAACGGCAGCATAACCGTGGCGTGCAAAGGCAAGCGTAGTTGACGATTCGCGGTTTGGATTCAGTTCCCAGCGATCAAACTCGGCAGTGCCAACGGTACCGTTAGTGATCACCACCACAGGGAGTTTTGTTTGGCCAACTGGCCGGGTAACAAATGCATCCAATATCGCTGGAGTACCATTATCCAGTGTTACCTGCAACGTAAGCGGTTCTCTGATCAGACCCTCGAATTGCTGATTTTTTAGGGAAACATTCTGTGGTGCGGCGATGGAAGAAAAGGCGGTACAAAACAATGCAGTGGTGACGATTACTCTGGTAAGGCTGGCCATAGAGTGGTGTCGCATTTTTGTTAACCTTGGTTGGTGTTTGATGATGTATTTTCATGCAAAGCCGCTCGATAAATATCAGGTATTCATTCCGGCTTCAACGGTAACTGAAGGCCCGTTTAGCTGCGGTTTAAAGGCGTGTCGATCTCTTTGATCTCTCCTTTTGTTCAGTAACGCTGTTCAGTAAGTTTGCCCTCAATTCTGTCTTCTAAAATCGGTGCTGATTGGATACCTAAAGAGCAGCAAAAACCTCAGTATAGGCACCAGAGGTGTTAACCGCCTAGATTAACCAGCAGGTACAGACCGTGAGAATCGGAAATGTTGAAGGGTTTTGCGGGTGGTTTTACGTTGTGGATTTTTGAGTCGTTAAGAGACATGTGGGGGTCACTCCGTCATCGAACCAACCTGACCCCAAATCTGACCACCTCATTCTTCTAATGTGGGGGCGAAAACGGAATGCGCGTTTAGGACGCTTTGCACATGAATTTATTAAACAAAGTGCTGAAAAGCAAAAATCCCGCTTAAGTTTCCTTAAGCGGGATTTTCTAAATTTGGCTCCTCTGACTGGACTCGAACCAGTGACATACGGATTAACAGTCCGCCGTTCTACCGACTGAACTACAGAGGAATCGTGTGAACGGGGCGGATGATATCCGGCACCCGCGGTACTGTCAACGGCAAAATCAGCTTTCTCGTCTGACTGTTTAGGCTATGTACAATTTATTGTTTTTTTATGAGTTAGTAAATGGATGGTGCACGGTAGTTGACGCTACTTTGCCAGCTTTTTAGTCGTGCGAGCGGATCTTGTCGATAGAATTTTTGGAAGCAGCGATACAGATCGGGGAAGCGCTCTTCGAGAAGCTCAGGGGCGCTGAAGAAATATTCCGACAGCACCGCAAAGCATTCTGCTGGATCGTGGACGGCATAAGGATCCATGCTAGCGGCATCTTCTCCTACCAAATCGATCTCTTCCTGTAAGGCATCCATTGCGGCGTGCAGCTGCTGTTCCCAGACAGTAATATCGCGTAGTGGAATCAAGGGAACGCCGGTTGCTTCACCGCTACTGCGAATATCCAGCTTGTGTGCGACTTCATGAATGACGAGGTTGAAACCGGAGAGGTCGAAAGAGTCCTGCACTTCCTGCCAGTTGAGGACAATTGGTCCCTGATCCCAGCTTTGCCCTGATTGCACCATCTTCCCCTTATGCACGAGTCCGATGTCGTCTTGCCACTCTTCCTCGACAATGAACGGGCCGGGATAAATCAGAACCTCATGGAAGCCATCCAGCGCATCCATTCCCAGCGACAACACTGGCAGAGAAAACAGCAGAGCGATGCGCTGCTGCATGATGTCTGTCAATAGCAGTTCCTGTAACGGAATCAAGCGCTTTTGTTTCAGAAACTGATCGGCAAGGGCGACGAGTTTCTGGTGTTCCTCGTCGCTTAAGGGCGCGAGAAGCGGGATCGAAATTGCAGCTTGCCAATGTTCAAGCGTCTGCACCTGAGGTTGAGTGTTATTCCACGGCCATTTAATCATTGCTATTGCTCGTTAAGTCGTCACTTGAATTTAAAGGCGAGGGCGGGTGCTGTTAACATGCCGCAAAAACGGGCATCATGGCAACAGCTTAAACGGAGAGATGCCGGAGCGGCTGAACGGACCAGTCTCGAAAACTGGAGTGGGGGTAACTCCACCGGGGGTTCAAATCCCCCTCTCTCCGCCAATTATGTAATAAAATAAGTAAGTTAATGGTTGTTTCGATTTTTTCCTGCATAAAGCTATATATGAAAGCCACGTGTTAAAAATGGCTTTTTTCTAACTCACTATTTTTATCATGTTGTATTTTTCCGAGCATTCACTTTTACCTTCTCTAGCTCACACTCTCAAAACAAACTCGCTTTATGTCCTTGCTGGCGTGTGCAAATCTCTCTGGCCGACGGATTGAGATCGGTGTGCGAGAAAAAAAGAATTTGTCTAATAATGAGGAAGATTCATCCGTTGGGTTAGGGACACGATGCAAACCTGCGATGATGAATAGGGCGCTATTCTTTTTCTGATGTGGGCTGAATGCAGGTTTGCCATTAAGACGGGATAGCTATTCCGGCGCGTATTCGATCCTGTTTCTGCCGTTGGCTTTGGCCTGATAGAGTGCATCGTCCGCAGCCTTTATTAGGCACTCATAATCTGGATGACCGCTATACACGGCGATGCCTGCGCTGATGGTCATCTTGACGCTTTCACCGTTTTGAAGATGGATAGAGTGATTCTCGATTTTCTTTCTCAGCCGTTCGATGATGGTGTGAGCGGCAACTTTAGGTGTCTCAATGAGTACGATCAGGAATTCTTCCCCGCCATAACGGAACACATAGTCGCTGTTTCGCGTGCTCTCATACAGAATCTCTGCAATCCTTTTCAGGATGTTGTCGCCAGCGGCATGACCATAGGTGTCATTGACGGATTTAAAGTGGTCAATATCAATCATAGCGATGCTGAGCGGCGTATTTGAATGCATTGTCAGCGATATTTCGTGTCGAAGAATCGTTGGCAGGAAGCGGCGGTTTAGCAGAAGGGTCAATGTATCCTTGCCACTCTCCAGTTTTTGAACTTCGTCAAATAGCGATCCCAACAGCATATTTATTTTATAGATTTTACTTCTGACCGCTTTAAGTAGCGGTGCGTAATCCTGCTGCGTCAATAGTGCTGTATGACTATAGTTGCGGATGTACTCATCGGTTTCAGTCATGATTGTCGCGATGGTACGTATCCCCTGAATGTTACTGAAGCTGGATTTCCCCTTATGGTTAAACCACAGGCCAAAATCAGAATCGCTTAAATCCTGGATGCTGGAAAGTGGCGTACCGGTAGCAACGCTAAAAATAAAGGCATTTTCCCAATTTAGCAGCGATGCATTCTGCCGTTCTCTCTCCATACTGGCATTTTCCAGAATAGAAAATAGCCGATAGGATTCTTCATTCTTGGCTGCCAGATCGTGCGATTGAGAATACGTTTTACTCATTATCTCTATGGCGATGTCCATCGAAATGGAAGCGAAACGCATGGCATCGAAGCATAGCGCTTTATCATCTGCCACCTGTGCGATGTCTTCATAAAGGTGCCATTTGAGACGCCGAGCGCCGCGTTCAACCAGATCGACAGGAATACCAATACGTGCATGAATCTGACCAATTTTCTTTTGATGGCTAATCAGATCTGCCAGATGGTCCCCTGTATTCGTTAAAATGGCGGCTATCCATTTGCTCATCGAACCATGGAGTCGATCATGGACTTGCTGGCTGGAAAGAAAAAGCGACGCTTCTTGGTCTTTGAGCATGTAAGTGTAGAACTCATCGGCAAAATCGGATGCTTTCTGATCGGCGAGGGTGCGTAGTAGATTAAAAGATTGCTGTGAGGTTGTAGCTATCAATTGCGTCCATTCTGATGTTATGACTTGATTGTAGCCCGACTCACCGTGATCTCTCTGTTCATTAACGTTCAGTAGTTCGTTCAACTTTTAATCTCTTTTGCGAATATATCGGATGTACTAGGATAGAAACGATCAATTTTTGCCTGAATAATCGATATTTAATGACAGAGAGGGTCAACATGGCGTTGTTAAAAATAAATAAAATTAATCATTTCATACAGGTACTATTATTACCGTAGTTGTCAATGATAATGCTGTTTTTTTGATGTTAGAAGCTATTTTGAGATAAATTTATGAAAGTTAATGATCTGGTTACTGTTAAAACCGATGGGAAGACGCGCCGGGAAGGGACGATTCTGGCTGTGGATACATTTCAAGAAGGGGTTATGTATTTAGTGGCATTAAAGGATTACCCAGCGGGCATCTGGTTTTTCAATGAAGTTGATAGTAAGGATGGCACGTTTGTTGAGCCAAAGACGTTGCCGATAAAAGAGTAAAAGCGAATATATCAATATGCGAGCATTGTTCGAGTGAACAATGCTCGCAGTGTTTTTAATATCCAGTATTAGAACGTTTCCCAGTTACCATTTTCCGTATTGGCTTGACGGGGAAGGGCGAGCGATGAACGGCCCTTAGCGGCCAGCGCGTTCGGTCTGGCAGGTGCTGAATGACCGCTTGATAAATGGCTGGATAATTTAAATGTCGCAACTGCACGGGTAAGCAATGCTGCTTGCTCTTCCAGCGATGCTGCTGCAGCGCTAGCTTCCTGAACGAGCGACGCATTCTGCTGTGTCACGCTGTCCATTTCCGATATTGCCTGACCGACCTGAGTAATTCCTCGGCTTTGTTCGTCAGACGCAGAGGCAATCTCGCCCATGATGTCGGTGACGTTAGTGACGGCATCGACAATCTCTTTCATGGTTTGGCCGGCGTTATCAACCAGAACAGAACCACTGTTGACCAGGTTGACTGATTCGGAAATTAGCGTTTCGATCTCTTTTGCCGCTTGCGCACTACGCTGTGCGAGACTACGAACTTCGCTCGCGACAACGGCAAAACCACGACCTTGTTCTCCCGCTCTGGCTGCCTCAACTGCGGCATTAAGTGCGAGAATATTAGTTTGGAAAGCAATGCTGTTAATGACGCTGGTAATTTCAGAGATTTTCTTTGAACTACCCGAAATGCTGTTCATCGTGTTGACCACGTTTGCCACGATGTCTCCACCCTGCTTGGCTTTCCCAGAAGCATTCGCCGCGAGTTGGCTTGCGTGGTGCGCATTTTCTGAGTTCTGCTTCACGGTTGCGGTTAATTGCTCCATGCTTGCCGCGGTTTGTTCAAGCGCTGCGGCTTGTTGTTCGGTGCGAGAGGAGAGGTCGGTGTTACCGGATGAGATCTCGGTTGAACCTTGATAAATAGAGTCCGCGCTTTCCCGAACGGTAGTGACGGTAGTAACCAGTGAAGACTGCATTTGTTGAACATTGCTAGCGAGTGTACCAATTTCATTCTTGCCATAACGGTCTGACATTTGAGTCAGATCGCCCTGCGCAATACGCTGAATTCTCATGACCAACTGATTTATTGGTTTGATGAGGATCCCTCTCAGAAGGAAAAATGTCATAAGCGTTAAAATGGTGGCAAGAGCAAAGCTACCTCCCATCAACGAATAGCCGAGCAGCGCGTTTTTATGCGCCGTTTCGTTTAATTCTTTCGCTCTTTGCGTACGGTAAGAGACGGCCTCTAGCAAAAATTTGTTATAGGCCAAATCTAAAACACGGGTTTCTTCAGATTCGAGCGTGATGACCTCCTCAAACAGTCCTTGCTTCGCTGCAGTAAGCATCAGCATAAGACCTTGATTGACATAAGCATCATAGGATTTGCGTAAATCGCCGTCCAACGCCATATCTTGAGGTGTTTTAACTGAACGTTCTTCATACACAAGGAAGGCTTTCTTGGACTGTTCCAGACGTTGTTCAGCTTGCTTCAGGTTGTCATTGAAGACCTGAGAGTCACCAATACGTGCCGCTGCCGCTGCCTGAATTAGCAATAAACGTGCAGTGCGAAGGTGGTTGGAACTGTTTGAAATCCCCATTCGGGTATCGATTTCTTGTGTAACGTCATCTAATGACTGATTGCTGCTTTGTAAAAAGTAGCTGGATGTGCCGATAGATGCTGCAAATAACAGCATGATACCACCCAGAATAATGATGAATAAGGGAACTAGCCGTAAATTGCTCAGCATGCCAGCCTCGACGTGCTGCTCAGACCTTGAAGTTATTTTCATATCCATTCGCTCATTCTCAGGAAATTATGATTTACCATGCCACTAGCGGCGGCATTGGCGTTTAGGCTTTACTGTCTACATTAATGACAATCCATTAGCTAAACAACCAATGTAAAAGATAATCGGCATATATTGAGAAACCTTAATCAAATTCGATGCGATCCCGATCACGTTTTTAACTCTTTAAAAAGAAAAGAAAATTACGTGGTGTGAAATCATACAGATTGATAATGAAAAATAAAGTGTCTGATGCCCTAACTTTATTTGTCTGGGGTTCAACGCTATTATGTGGGCTCTATCTTTGGAGGGATTTTTCTTGGAAAAACGCACGCATTTTTTTTCTGATAAAAAAGTTGTTTTTTTTATCGCCACATTATGCTGTTTACTGTGGGGGAGTGCCTATCCGGCAATTAAAAATGGCTATGAGCTGTTTCACATTGCGGATAATGATATTCCTGGAAAACTCGTTTTCGCGGGTTATCGCTTCACGTTCGCAGGACTGTTGTTGCTGGCGCTTGCCGTGCTAAGCGGGCGATCTATCGGGCGTTTCCAGCGTGGGCAGTTAGCCCAACTGACAATATTGGGAACATTTCAGACATCATTACAGTATGTTTTTTTCTATATCGGTCTGGCTTATACTACTGGTGTTAAAGGCTCGATCATGAATGCAACCAGCACGTTTTTCAGTGTTCTGCTTGCTCACTATTTATACCAAAATGATAAATTAAATATCAATAAGATAATGGGGTGTATATTAGGTTTCGCTGGTGTGATGGCAGTTAATATCAATAGTAATGGAATGAATAGTAGTTTTACACTATTAGGTGATGGATTTGTCGTTATTGCCGCATTTATTTTATCTGCATCGACTATATATGGTAAGCGGATATCACAAACGATGGATCCAACCGTCATGACCGGCTATCAACTCGCTATTGGTGGGATCATTTTAACAATATCAGGATATTGTACAGGCGGGTCACTTATCCTACCTGATTGGAAGGCTGTATTGATGTTAGGCTACCTTATTTTGCTCTCTTCCGTCGCTTTTTCATTATGGAGTCAATTGCTGAAATATAATCGAGTCGGTATGGTTGCACCATTTAATTTCCTCATCCCAGTGTCTGGCACACTGCTGTCAGCACTGTTTCTTAATGAGAGCATTCTTGAGTGGAAATATTTCTTTGCGCTTATTCTGGTATGTTCAGGTATTTGGCTGGTTAACCGGATCGTGAAGACGTGATCGGACAAATGCTTCTATATACAGTGCACCTATCGTTTTGCTGACGCATCCTGCCGCGTGACTCTTGAGCGCGTTAAAACCATACGGTTGTTTCGTATGACTTCATACTGTCAGCGACTGCAATTCATTGCCACGGCTAGATCATCCCTTTTTATATCAATAAATTAATTACTTATCTGATTTTTCACTGCTATGCCTATATACTTTGTTATTGCTGCAACAGCATGTTGGCAGGAGATAGATAAATTTTGCTTCAGAACATGCTGTTAAGTGTTTTTGGGGTAAAAAGTGTAAGTTTTTAGTGAAAGGTATAAACTTACATAATGGTGTATGTTTTTGGTGCAGTGGGTTTTTTGTATAGGTATCATTTACATAGCAAGCAAATTGTTTCTTTTTTATTATTTCGAATGCTTTTTTTTGTAACGTTTGATGTGCGATTTTGACGTAAAAATAAGCATAAAAGTGATCTGACCAGACAGGGTTAGGCTCATAATGCTTTCATTTGTGTGATCTGTGTCACATAATGGCTAAAATCATTCTTCAGCCGCGTTGTATGTGCTATGGATTAGGCGGTACAGTTGCGCTGTTTTAGGATTAATCCTATGCTTTAGCTGGAGAGGGTCTTCAGAGTAGGACTAGAAAGCAACGGATGAACGGATTCGTAGCGTGATGCGTAAAGTTGGCAGGTAACGATTGCCCGAATAATAAATGATAAAGTAGTAGCTCGCAGTATCTGGCACCGATAGTTTTTTATGCCATCAATGGAGAGTGATTTTCGAACTGGGCGATATGGTCTATCACCTAACTTATGTTTTAAACATAGCCTGTCGGGATGGGAAATATGGGTACCTCTGAATTACTCAAACACATTTATGACATTAATCTGTCTTATTTGTTACTAGCGCAACGCTTAATTAATGATGAAAAAGCCTCTGCAATGTTTCGTCTGGGAATCAATGACGAGATGGCAAATATCTTGATGCAACTGACTTTACCGCAAATGGTGAAATTGGCAGAAACTAACCAACTGATATGTCATTTCCGCTTTAACGATCACAATACAATCAAAGTCTTGACTCAGGAATCACGCGTGGATGATTTACAGCAAATCCATACGGGGATTTTGTTGTCGAGTAGCTTATTACAACAGTTAACTTCGAAAGAAGAGAACCAGCCTAAGAAAAGGGCATAAGTAATGGCGGAGAAAAGTATTGTTCAGGAAGCGAAAGACATCCAATTAGCGATGGAGCTCATTTCGCTCGGTGCTCGTTTACAGATGTTGGAAAGTGAAACTCAGTTAAGTCGCGGACGATTGATTAAACTGTACAAAGAACTTAGAGGAAGTCCGCCGCCAAAGGGAATGTTACCATTTTCAACGGATTGGTTTATGACCTGGGAACAGAATATTCATTCATCAATGTTCTACAACGCCTACAACTTTTTAATCAAGAATGGGCAGTGCAGCGGTGTTGAAGCAGTTATTAAATCTTATCGACTCTACCTGGAACAGTGTGCGCCGCAGAGCGATTCCCCACTGTTAGCATTGACGCGAGCCTGGACATTAGTCCGGTTTGTTGACAGCGGTATGCTGCAACTGTCGTCATGTAATTGCTGTAAAGGGATGTTCATTACTCATGCTCATCAACCTAAAAACAGTTTTGTTTGTAGTTTGTGCCAACCCCCTTCCAGAGCGGTAAAAAGGCGTAAACTTTCGCAAAATCTTGCCGATATAATACCTCAACTGCTGGATGAACAGGTAAAACACGCAGTCTGAGCCTGTAGCATTTGTGAATCTATCACTGTTGGTTATGAAGACGGTGGTAGATTTCTTCCTCAAGAACGTCCTGGCTACGGCTCCGCAGTTTTATCTCACGTTCCGCCCACCTTTTTTATTATAAGGATTTCTTGTGCTGGTTATATTGGGTTATATCGTAATTGTGGCCTCGATACTCGGCGGTTATCTCATGGTCGGTGGGGCCTTGGGTGCGCTTTATCAACCTTCGGAGCTGCTGATTATCGGCGGTGCTGCGGTAGGTGCTTTCATTGTTGGTAACAACGGAAAGGCGATAAAAGCAACAATACGTGCGTTACCTCTTTTGGTCAAAGGCTCCAAGTACAATAAAGCATTGTATATGGACCTCATGGCTTTGCTCTTTCGTGTGATGGCCAAATCCCGCCAACAAGGCATGCTTTCCCTGGAATTTGATATTGATAATCCTCGTGAAAGTGAAATCTTCTCAAGCTATCCTAATATCCTTTCCGACAACAATATTGTTGAGTTTATCACCGATTATTTGCGTTTGATGGTCAGCGGTAACATGAATGCGTTTGAGATTGAAACGCTGATGGATGAAGAGATCGAAACGGTTGAACACGAAAGTGAAGTGCCTGCGTCTAGTTTGACGATGATGGGGGACGGTCTCCCTGCGTTTGGTATCGTCGCTGCAGTTATGGGTGTTGTTCACTCACTAGCCTATGTTGACCGGCCTGCCGCTGAATTAGGGATGATGATCGCCCACGCGATGGTGGGAACCTTCCTTGGTATTCTACTGGCTTACGGCTTTGTCTCTCCATTGGCTGCTTTACTGCGCCAGAAAAATGCAGAAAAAATCAAAGTATTGCAGTGCATTAAAGTCACGCTACTGTCGAGCCTTAATGGCTATGCTCCGCAAATTGCCGTTGAGTTTGGGCGCAAAACGTTGTACTCGACGGAGCGTCCTTCCTTTACCGAATTGGAAGAGCACATTCGTCGAGTGAAATCACCGACTCAGCAAGCGTCGGACAGTAACGCATGAAACATCAGCATCCCATTATTCGCAAAAAGCGTAAGTCTGGACATGGGGGCCACCATGGTGGCTCCTGGAAGATTGCCTACGCTGACTTTATGACAGCAATGATGGCATTGTTTCTGGTAATGTGGCTTATCGCAATTTCTACGCCAATGCAGTTGGCGCAAATCGCAGAGTATTTTCGTACTCCGCTAAAGGTTGCGTTAACGTCAGGCTCTAAATCAAGCGACAGTTCCAGCCCGATTCCCGGTGGAGGGAATGATCCGACTCAGCAAGATGGTGAAGTGAAAAAGTCCATCAAAACGGATAACGTAGAAAAGAAGTTGGATGAAGTTCGGCTCAATAGGCTGCGTGAACGCTTGGATCAGTTAATTGAGGCCGATCCTCGATTACGCGCACTCCGTCCGCATCTATTAATTGAAATGATTGAGGAAGGATTACGCATCCAAATCATCGATAGCCAAAACCGTCCAATGTTTAAAACCGGTAGTGCGCAGGTTGAGCCTTATATGCGAGATATCCTGCGCGCGATAGCCCCTATTCTGAATGACTTCCCTAATAAGCTGAGTATTTCCGGTCATACCGATGATGTTCAGTATACGACAGGGGAGCGTGGTTATAGTAACTGGGAATTGTCTGCAGATCGTGCCAATGCATCACGCCGAGAGCTTATTTGGGGTGGTTTGTCTGATGGAAAGGTTTTGCGAGTTGTTGGTATGGCTGCGACAATGAGCCTCAAACAGGCGGCAAGTGGAAATGATGCGATTAACCGACGCATTAGTTTGTTGGTATTGAGCAGACAAGCGCAAAAAGACATTGAAGAAGAAAATGCAGAAAGCTCTGCTGTAAATATAGACAAGGTGGAAAATTTACAAAATATGGGGTTGGATAAGCCTAAACCTACCACTCCGGCTGCCGAAAATAGTGATAACAACAATACGAGTGGAAGTGGTGGAGCATCGCCACAACCAACTAATGGAGTTCCTGCTCCAGAGCGTCAACAGCCAACCACCGCGTTGCCTGCTGCGCCCGATAGCCAGGCGACGCCTTCTCAATAAGCCGCGATTCACAGCAGAGGTGACCACGTGAGCATGGACATGAGTGCTTTCTATCAAACATTCTTTGATGAAGCAGATGAATTACTGGCAGATATGGAACAACACTTATTATTGTTGGATCCATCAGAGCCCGATACCGAGCAATTGAATGCGATTTTCCGTGCGGCTCACTCTATAAAAGGAGGTGCTGGTACATTCGGTTTTAAAGCATTGCAGGAAACTACGCACCTTTTAGAAAACCTACTCGATGGGGCAAGACGTGGCGAAATGCGTCTTAGCACTGATATCATCAACCTGTTTCTGGAAACAAAAGACATTATGCAGGATCAGTTGGACGCTTATAAAACCGCACAGGAACCCAACGCTGAAAGCTTTGAGTACATCTGTCAGGCTCTGCGCCAGCTTGCTCTGGAGTCTAAAGCTGATGATGATGCAGCCCAGCATGACACCTCGACTGCAACGCACTCTACCAGTCCGTCATCTAATGGCGCGGGTAAGGGCGAAATGCGTATCGCACTAAGCGGCCTGAAATCTCAGGAAATACCTCAGATGCTGGAAGAACTCGGCAATTTGGGAACCGTTAAAGATCCTCACCAGACTGACACTAGCGTAGAAGTGACATTGGTCACGTCTGAAAGTGAAGACGATATTAGTGCAGTGCTGTGTTTTGTTCTCGAACCTGAGCAAATCAGTTTTAAACCTGCCGTAACCAGCCAACCTGCCGTCGCTGAAGTCGTGGAGACATTAGCGGTGGTTGAAGCAGCGCCGGTAACGCCTGCACCAGTTGCTGCAAAACCGCAATCTGCACCGGAAAATGGAAGAAATAAAGCAAAGACCGGTGATACCAGTATTCGTGTAGCGGTAGAGAAGGTCGATCAACTGATCAACCTCGTTGGTGAGTTAGTCATTACGCAATCGATGTTGGCACAGCGCTCAAGTGAACTCGATCCTGTGGCGCATGGCGACCTACTCAACAGTATGGGTCAGTTGGAACGTAACGCTCGCGATCTGCAAGAGTCCGTTATGTCGATCCGTATGATGCCGATGGAATATGTATTCAGCCGTTTCCCTCGTTTGGTCCGTGACTTGGCTGCCAAATTGGATAAGCAGGTCGAGCTAACGCTGATGGGGAGTTCGACTGAGTTGGATAAGAGTTTGATCGAACGTATTATCGATCCTCTAACACACTTGGTGCGTAACAGCCTCGATCACGGTATCGAATCTCCAGATAAGCGCGTTGCTGCCGGTAAGGCTGCAGTGGGTAATCTGACGCTTTCTGCGGAACATCAGGGCGGTAACATCTGTATTGAAGTTATCGACGATGGGGCAGGGCTCAACCGTGAGAGAATTCTGGCTAAAGCTTTGTCCCAAGGGTTGGCAGTAAACGACTCGATGTCTGATGAAGAAGTGGGCATGTTGATCTTTGCTCCAGGTTTCTCCACCGCTGAGAAGGTCACGGATGTGTCTGGCCGTGGTGTGGGCATGGACGTGGTGAAGCGAAATATTCAGGAAATGGGTGGCCATGTCGAAATCCACTTCCAGGCTGGAAAAGGCACGACTATCAGAATTTTGTTGCCATTAACGCTAGCCATTCTCGATGGCATGTCCGTTAAAGTTAACAAAGAAGTCTTTATTCTGCCGCTTAATGCCGTGATGGAATCCTTGCAGCCGCAGTCGGAAGATTTGTATCCGTTAGCTGGCGGAGAGCGCGTATTGCAGGTCCGTGGTGAATATTTGCCTCTCGTTGAACTGTTCCATATCTTTGATGTGGATGGCGCTAAAACGGATGCTACGCAGGGTATTGTTGTTATTCTGCAAAGTGCAGGTCGACGCTATGCCTTGTTGGTCGATCAGTTGATTGGGCAACATCAGGTCGTCGTTAAAAACCTGGAAAGTAATTATCGCAAGGTACCAGGCGTTTCAGCCGCTACCATTCTCGGTGATGGTAGCGTTGCGCTGATTGTGGATGTTTCAGCGTTACAAGCGCTTAATCGTGAAAAGCGTGTGGTTGAAACCGCTGCTTAATAAAACAGATCGTTAATAAAGGGTGGAAAACATGACTGGACTTGCAAGCGTCACCAAATTAACCGGCGAAACAGTAGGACAGGAATTCCTGATTTTTACGCTGGGTGACGAAGAGTACGGCGTTGATATTTTAAAAGTACAAGAGATTCGCGGTTATGACCAGGTAACGCGTATCGCCAACACACCTTCCTTCATTAAAGGTGTCACTAACCTACGCGGTGTCATTGTACCGATTGTTGACTTGCGCGTTAAATTCGCAAAGCAAGATGTTGAATATGACGACAACACAGTTGTTATTGTTTTGAATCTTGGTCAGCGTGTAGTTGGTATCGTCGTGGATGGTGTGTCTGATGTGCTGTCATTGACTGCGGACCAAATTCGACCGGCACCTGAATTTGCTGTAACGCTGTCTACAGAGTACCTGACTGGTTTGGGTTCTCTGGGCGAGAGAATGCTGATTCTGGTTGATATCGAGAAACTGTTGAGTAGCGAAGAAATGGCGCTGGTCGATAGCGTATTGAAAGTCTGAACCATCGGCTTTCAGGGGCTACGAAAGTGGCCCCGAAAACCTCCCTTATTCATATCCTTATCCATATCCTTGTCAGTTCAAAAATTCGTAAAGATATCCAGAATAATGCCGATATTATCGGTGGTTGGTTTACTCAAAAGGCGTTATATGTTTAACCGTATAAAAGTTGTTACCGGTTTGATGCTTGTACTGGTGTTGTTTGGGGCACTTCAGCTTATTTCTGGTGGTTTATTCTTTAGTGCATTAAAAAATGATAAGGATATCTTCAGCTCAACGCAGGTTATTAACCAGAAGCGTTCCGAGTTGGATTCAGCATGGTCATATTTATTACAGACTCGTAATACACTTAACCGTGCGGGTACGCGCTTTGCCCTTGACGTAAGCGGGACGGGTGCGGGAGCTGGCGGTAAAGAACTTCTCACCTCTGCTGAAAAGCAACTTGCGGTGGCAAATGATTATTTCATTCGATATGAGAAAATGCCTCAGGATGCACGGCAGGATGACAGTATTTCTCGTGGCGTAAAAGAAAATTACGTCGCTCTGAATGCTGCATTGACCGAACTCATTCAGTTTTTGAACGCAGGGGAGTTTAAGAAATTTATTGAGCAACCGACCCAGCGCTTTCAGGATAACTTTGAAAAAGCGTATTACGCCTATAAAGCAGAAAACGATAAACTTTATCAGGCTGGTATAGCTAAAAATGATGCAGCGTATGACTCAGCGCTTTGGATTCTTGGTTCTATTATTATTCTGGTTTTTGCCCTAGCCTTGTTTTCCTGGTTCGGAATTCAGCAATTATTAATTAGGCCGCTAAATAGTATTGTTGAACATATTCGCCATATTGCGAAAGGTGATCTGACAAAAACGACAGACTTTCACAGTAGTAATGAAATGGGGATTCTGGCTGACAGTATTCGCCATATGCAAAGTGAATTTGTTTCGACGGTGAGCGCGGTTCGACAAGGCGCTGATGCCATTTATACTGGCGCTACAGAGATTAGTGCAGGGAATAACGATCTTTCCTCACGTACCGAACAGCAGGCTGCCTCGTTGGAAGAAACGGCGGCAAGCATGGAACAGCTGACGGCAACAGTTAAACAGAATGCGGAAAATGCTCGACAGGCTAGCCAGTTGGCACTGAGTGCGTCAGAGACGGCGCAGAAGGGAGGCAAGGTCGTCGATAATGTCGTCAGAACCATGCACAATATTGCTGGAAGTTCCCAAAAAATTGCCGATATTACTAGTGTGATTGATGGTATTGCTTTCCAAACTAACATTCTTGCTCTGAATGCGGCGGTTGAAGCAGCAAGAGCGGGAGAGCAAGGCCGTGGATTCGCGGTTGTTGCAGGGGAAGTTCGTAATTTGGCGCAACGTAGTGCTCAGGCTGCGAAAGAAATTAAAAGTCTGATTGAAGATTCTGTCAGCCGGGTCGATGAAGGTTCTGTCTTGGTTGAAAGTGCTGGTGAGACGATGGGAGAGATCGTCAGTGCCGTCACTCGTGTAACGGATATTATGGGCGAAATTGCCTCTGCTTCTGATGAGCAAAGTAAAGGTATTGATCAGGTTGGTCAGGCCGTAACTGAGATGGATCGGGTTACGCAACAAAACGCCTCCTTGGTTGAAGAGTCTGCAGCCGCAGCGGTTGCATTGGAAGAACAAGTGAAAGTGCTAAATCAGGCTGTTGCTGTATTCCGCCTGTCTGAAGATACGGGATCGTTCAGAAGGACGACGCAAGCAACAATGGGTCAGAAACCTGTATTGTTGTCTCCATCGGTGAATGGCGGCAAAAAAGCGAAACAAGGTTCATCAACTGACAATTGGGAAACCTTCTGATAGAAACCGTGGTATAGGCTATAAATAAGCCAAGATGCATTAACGCTGTGACTGAATACATCCCCAGCCGCTTACATGTAGGTGGCTGGGTGATTGTTTACTCGCCATAATTTAAAAAATGAATATGCGAGTCATTTATCGGTGTGCACTTGGATTATCGTAAGGTGGTGCTTGGTACTTTGCGGTATGGTAATTCATGGTATTGTTCAATCTGTAACTTGTGTTATGGATGTGATGGGGTGAGGTCGGCTTTGGTATTAAGGCCAAAAATATTAAGGCCAAAAAGCAAAGCAAGCAGGTAGCACAGCTGTGATGAGAGGGACAACGCCACCCGACAGCATGTGGCTTTGGTAGAACAAGCACGCTGAGCGGTTCAGCTTTCAGAACTTGCGGGGTGTATTACCAATACAGTGTCAGTTTTAATCGCAATGCGATAAATAATTGACGAATGACAATAAAAACCTGCGTTAGCTGTAAAGGAAAGTTCAGATTGAAAAACACCATAGCAAAAAACAAGATTAGAGCGGTTTGATATGAAAACTACACCATCGCAAAATCGCCCTGAATCTGCTTCTATTCTGACGCAGATGGTTGACAGGTTGCCGTTGTCGGACACACATTTTCGCCGAATCAGCCAATTAATATATCAGCGCGCCGGCATTGTTCTCGCCGATCACAAACGAGAAATGGTTTATAACCGTTTGGTCAGACGTCTTCGTTTATTGGGTATCAATGACTTTGGTCAGTATTTAGCCTTACTGGAGTCAGATCCTAACAGCGCGGAATGGCAAGCCTTTGTTAATGCATTAACGACTAACCTGACAGCATTTTTCCGCGAAGCCCACCATTTCCCTATATTAGCTGAGCATGCCAAAAAACGTCCCAATGGCTACACCATCTGGAGTACGGCAGCATCTACAGGGGAAGAACCTTATTCATTGGCGATGACACTTGCCGAGGTCTTAGGTAATAAAGCGAGTGGATGTCAGGTATGGGCCAGTGACATTGATACCCAAGTGTTAGAAAAAGCAACGGCGGGAATCTATCGCCAGGAAGAGCTGCGCTCTCTTTCTCCACAGCAACTACAGCGGTTTTTTTTACGTGGTACTGGGCCGCATAGCGGTTTGGTTCGCGTTCGCCCTGAGCTTGCGTCCATGGTGCATTTCCAACAACTAAATCTGCTCGCACCCGATTGGTCTGTCCCCGCGCCATTCGATGCTATTTTTTGTCGCAATGTGATGATTTATTTCGATAAAGAAACTCAAGAGCGTATTCTCCGTCGATTCGTCCCGATGCTTAAACCGGGTGGGTTGTTATTTGCTGGGCATTCAGAGAATTTCAGCCAGATCAGTCGTGAATTCTATTTGCGTGGGCAAACTGTATATGGGCTGGCTAAGGAAAGATAATGAGCAAGATAAGAGTATTATGCGTTGATGATTCTGCCCTAATGCGTCAGATCATGACTGAAATAATTAATAGCCATCCTGATATGGAAGTTGTAGCGACTGCGCCAGATCCATTAGTTGCTCGTGATTTGATTAAAAAATTCAATCCTCAGGTATTAACGCTAGACGTTGAAATGCCGCGCATGGACGGGCTGGATTTTCTTGAAAAGCTTATGCGTTTGCGCCCGATGCCTGTTGTAATGGTGTCATCCTTAACGGGGAAAGGTTCTGAAATTACGCTTCGCGCTCTAGAACTTGGTGCTATTGATTTTGTCACCAAACCGCAGCTAGGTATCCGCGAGGGGATGCTTGCGTACAGCGAATTGATTGCGGAAAAGATTCGCATGGCAGCGAAGGCGCGCCTGCCTCAACGGAGTACAGCGGCAGAGCCGACAAAAATTATTCAGCATATGCCATTGCTCAGTAGTGAAAAACTTATCGCGATTGGTGCATCGACGGGGGGAACGGAAGCGATACGGCATGTATTACAACCTCTGCCGCCGACAAGCCCCGCATTATTGATTACACAGCATATGCCACCTGGCTTTACGAAGTCTTTCGCCGAGCGTTTGAACAAGTTATGCCAGATTACGGTGAAAGAGGCAGAAGATGGAGAACGTGTCCTTCCTGGACATGCGTATATTGCGCCGGGCGCGCGCCATCTTGAGTTGGCGCGTAGTGGAGCAAACTACCAAGTACGTTTAAATGATGGACCGCCAGTCAATCGGCATCGTCCATCAGTTGATGTGTTATTCCGTTCGGTTGCACAATACGCTGGGCGAAATGCCGTAGGGGTAATCCTTACGGGAATGGGGAATGATGGGGCAGCTGGCATGTTGGAACTCCACCAAGCTGGTGCTTATACCCTAGCCCAAAACGAAGCAAGTTGTGTGGTTTTCGGGATGCCACGTGAAGCGATTGCGATGGGTGGCGTCGATGAAGTGGTGGATTTGCACCAGGTGAGCCAGCGAATGTTGGCACAAATCTCTGCCGGACAGGCATTACGTATATAAGCAGCTCTCGGTGAGCAATAAATATTTTAGGAGTAGGTATGGCCGATAAAGAACTCAGATTTCTGGTAGTGGATGATTTTTCGACAATGCGCCGAATTGTCCGTAACCTGCTGAAGGAACTGGGCTTTAACAACGTAGAAGAGGCAGAAGATGGCGCAGATGCGCTGAATAAACTTCGCTCCGGTGCTTTTGATTTCGTCATTTCCGACTGGAATATGCCCAACATGGATGGATTGGAGCTATTGCAGACTATTCGTGCAGACGGCGCGCTTTCTAGCCTTCCCGTACTGATGGTAACGGCAGAAGCGAAGAAAGAGAATATTATTGCTGCGGCACAAGCGGGTGCTAGCGGCTATGTAGTTAAACCATTTACTGCAGCTACCCTTGAAGAAAAACTAAGTAAGATTTTCGAAAAACTGGGTATGTAAGGGGATCTTATGACGCCACATATGCCGTCCGTGAACGACACAGCTTCAGCAACCGAGATCATTTCGCGCATCGGCCAATTGACTCGTATGCTACGCGACAGTTTGAAAGAGCTGGGTCTGGATAATGCGATTGCAGAAGCTGCAGAGGCTATTCCTGATGCACGCGATCGTCTTGACTACGTTGTCCAGATGACTGCGCAAGCGGCAGAACGTGCTCTGAATTGCGTAGAGGCTGCTCAACCACGTCAGAACCAGCTAGAAGCTGATGCTAAATCTCTGAAGGTTCGTTGGGATGAATGGTTTGAAAATCCTATCGAGCTGGCTGATGCGCGCGAATTAGTGACGGATACGCGTAGCTATCTTGAAGATGTACCACAGCATACCTCGTTTACCAACGCCCAGTTGTTGGAAATTATGATGGCGCAGGATTTCCAGGACCTTACCGGTCAGGTAATCAAGCGCATGATGGATGTTGTTCAGGAGATTGAAAAACAACTGCTGATGGTGCTGCTGGAAAATATTCCAGAAAAACCAGATGCGCCTAAGCGTGCAAATGATGGTCTTTTGAACGGGCCTCAGATGGATAAAGGTGCTGCTGGTATCGTAGCCAATCAGGATCAGGTTGATGACCTTCTGGATAGCCTCGGGTTCTGATGAATCTTGCTTCAAGAAAAGCAGTTATCTTCTTTTTTGAAAAAGCGACGAGCACCATCGCCTTAGCTATTTATGGCCAGTATTTATGGCCATAAATAGCTAAACTTTATTTTCCTTTCCCTCCCTTTCTTTTTTACTATTCGTTAAAGAAGCGTCGGTTTTTCTCGTTGTTCCAGCCATAAAACTTTCTCGTATTTGTCATGCTAGGCAGCAAATTCCTATACCAAAAGTCGTAACAGGAACGCCAACGTGGCTGAAGATAGCGATCTAGAGAAAACAGAAGCCCCCACTCCCCAAAAGGAGGAAAAGGCGCGAGAAGAAGGCCAGATCCCGCGATCTCGAGAGCTGACTTCTGTTCTGATGATGGTCGCAGGATTGGCTATTTTGTGGATGGGGGGCGATGCCATGGCTGGAAAATTGGCCAGAATTGTCTCACAGTCGTTAAATTTTGATTACGCGACGATTGGTGATGATACCCAGATGCTCCGTCATGCAGGATCATTACTGCGACAAGCTGTGTCTGCGTTGACACCGATTATTATAGGATCCGTGTTAGTGGCTCTGTCCGCGCCGATGCTACTGGGTGGAGTATTATTTAGTGGCAAGTCATTAAAAGTTGACTTCAAAAAATTAGATCCTATTTCCGGACTGAAACGATTATTTTCTTCCCAAGCACTGGCGGAGCTTTTCAAGGCGATATTGAAGTCAGTTATGGTCGGGGTCGTCAGTACCTTGTTCTTGATACATAACTGGCCGAAAATATTACATTTAGTCACCGAACCGCTGGTTTCCGCGTTAGGTGATGCGCTGGTGCTGGCTGTCATGTGTGGCTTTCTCATTATTATGGGCCTCGTTCCGATGGTCGCTTTTGATGTGTTTTGGCAAATCTGGAGCAATATTAAGAAGTTGCGGATGAGTAAGCAGGAAATCCGTGATGAACATAAGCAGAGCGAAGGCGATCCTCATGTTAAAAGTCGTATTCGTCAACAGCAAAGAGCAATGGCACAACGTAGAATGATGGCCGATGTTCCTACAGCTGATGTGATAGTCACTAACCCGACGCATTATGCGGTAGCATTACGCTATGATGAGAAAAAAATGAATGCGCCGAAAGTGTTGGCTAAAGGGGCTGGCGACATCGCTTTGCGTATTCGTGAACTGGGGACAGAACACCGCGTTCCTATTTTAGAAGCACCACCGTTGGCGCGAGCACTATTTCGTCATTCAGAGGTCGGGCAGCACATTCCGGCCGCGCTGTATGCTGCCGTTGCAGAAGTCTTAGCCTGGGTTTATCAACTGAAACGCTGGAAGCGGGAAGGTGGATTAATTCCTAGAAAACCGAAACATCTACCAGTGCCGGATGCACTGGATTTTGCTAAAGAGAATACTACTGATGGCTAATTTGGCCTCTTTGCTTCGTTTACCGAGTAATATGAAAGGTGGCCAATGGCAAATATTAGCCGGACCAATACTGATCCTGCTGATACTTTCCATGATGGTATTGCCGTTACCGCCATTCATTCTGGATCTGCTATTTACCTTTAATATCGCACTATCAATCATGGTATTGCTGGTTGCGATGTTTACGCAACGGACGCTGGAATTCGCTGCATTTCCTACGATCCTGCTGTTTTCTACGCTATTGCGTTTGTCACTCAACGTTGCATCTACCCGTATTATTTTGTTGGACGGGCATACGGGTACCGCTGCAGCTGGGAAGGTCGTTGAAGCATTCGGGCACTTTCTCGTCGGTGGGAATTTTGCCATCGGTATTGTGGTCTTTATCATTCTCGTTTTAATCAACTTTATGGTTATCACCAAAGGTGCCGGGCGTATCGCTGAAGTTGGCGCCCGCTTTGTGTTGGATGGTATGCCAGGCAAACAGATGGCGATCGATGCCGATCTTAATGCAGGGATAATCGGTGAGGAAGAGGCGAAAAAGCGCCGCTCTGAGGTAACTCAGGAGTCAGATTTCTATGGCTCAATGGATGGTGCCAGTAAGTTCGTGCGTGGTGACGCTGTCGCTGGATTGATTATCATGGTCATCAACATTGTTGGTGGATTGATCGTCGGTGTTGTGCAGCACGGAATGCCGGTAGGTCAGGCGGCGGAAAGCTATACGCTGCTTACTATCGGTGATGGCCTGGTTGCTCAGATCCCTGCACTGATTATTTCTACCGCTGCGGGTGTCATTGTTACTCGTGTGAGTACCGATCAAGACGTTGGCCAGCAGATGGTCACCCAGCTATTCAATAATCCGCGAGTTATGGTACTGAGTGCGGCGGTGATTGGGCTCATTGGGTTGGTCCCCGGAATGCCTAATTTGGTCTTTTTGTTATTCACCGCAGCTTTGTTAGGGCTTGCCTGGTGGATACGTGGGGATCAGACAAAAGAACCTGCGATGCAACCTATTCCAGCATCGATGGAGAAGCATCAGATTATTGAAGCAAGCTGGTCCGATGTACAGCTTGAAGATCCGCTGGGTATGGAGGTTGGCTATCGGTTGATCCCAATGGTTGACGCGCAGCAAGATGGCGAACTGCTGGGCAGGATTCGTAGTATCAGGAAGAAGTTTGCTCAGGAAATGGGATATTTACCGCCCGTGGTTCATATCCGGGATAATCTAGAACTTCAGCCTGCCAGTTATCGCATATTGATGAAAGGTGTTGAGGTGGGCAGCGGTGAAGCTCACCCTGGCCGTTGGATGGCGATCAATCCGGGTAACGCGGTTGGCTCTTTGTCTGGAGACATCACACAGGATCCTGCGTTTGGGCTGCCGGCAGTCTGGATTGATAATGCTCTGAAAGATCAGGCTCAAGCTCAAGGATTCACGGTAGTAGAAGCAAGTACAGTGGTTGCAACACACTTGAACCACTTAATTGCATTACACGCCAGTGAACTGTTTGGACGGCAAGAAGCTCAGCAATTGATGGATCGCGTTGCGCAGGAAATGCCTAAACTGACAGAAGATTTCATTCCTGGTGTGGTAACGCTAACTACGTTGCACAAGGTCTTGCAAAATCTGCTCAGCGAGAGGGTTTCGATTAGGGATATGCGTACCATCATGGAAACATTGGCCGAACATGCGCCAGTGCAGCCAGACCCTTATGAGCTCACGACGATGGTTAGGGTTGCTCTGGGACGGGCTATCACTCAGCAGTGGTTTCCGGGAGATAGTGAACTTCAGGTTATTGGTCTGGAAGGGTCGTTGGAACGTCTTCTGCTACAGGCGCTTCAAGGTGGTGGTGGCCTTGAACCGGGTCTTGCCGATCGTCTGCTTGAACAGGCGAAACAAGCGCTACAGCGGCAGGAAATGTTGGGTGCTCCGCCAGTTTTGCTTGTGAACCATGCTTTACGCGCTTTGCTTGCTCGGTTCTTACATCGTAGTCTGCCAAACATGGCCGTACTTTCTAATTTGGAAATCAGCGATCATCGACAGATTCGCATGACATCAGTTATCGGGGAAGCGCATAAATGAGGAGGGTGATTCGTTCTCTTGTAGCAATAGCGTTCGCACTCCCACTTTGTGCTATCGCGACGCCAGGTAGCTGGAACGGAAGCATGCCTGGAATAAAACTTGATCATCGTGGCGAAATGATTACGACGTCAGCTTTTGTTCCTAATATGGCTGTTAAACCAGATGAAACTATTACGACAATATATTGGCGGCATGTAATTGATTCAGCGATACCCGTAGGACTTGTTGTGAAACTGTGTTCACAATCGCCGCAGCGTTGTGTTGACTTAGATGGTAGTGGAGACGGACAAACTCAGGCATTTGATGGGTTAGCGGCAAATAATGAGTTTCGTTTTGTATACTACATTGAAGGAAACGGACGTATTAATCATACGTTCAGCGTTCGTACGATCGATATTGCGGTAAACTACAAGTGATTTTTGGAAAGGGTTATTTTAAATAACTGACTGTCTTAAATGATGAAAAGTCTCTGCTAAAATGCAGAGACTTTTAGAATGTGATTTTTCTACCGCCAACGGTCACACCTTTCGACTGACCATCAGGACCATACAATCCCTGACCATGACGAGGCTTCAATATATTGATGGCTTCATTCGTGTACGCGATATGTCGACTAAGCAGAAGGCCATTATGCTTATTCTGATTATTTAGACGTCGGGTTAACTCTTGGACTTGCTGCCAGTATGCCGACAACAGTTCAATGCCGTCATAAGGCGCTTGTAACTTAAGAGCGGATTCGACTTCGTGGCGTCGCGTTTCCAAATGCTGCATCGTTGCCAGCAAGGACGTTTTCCTCTCAGTAACCAGTTGCAGAGCAATGTTATTAATATGCCCAGCACAAAGTAACGTTTGCTCTTCAGACAGAACAGCATCAAGCTCACGCAGATTACTCAGTAGTTGATCCAGAGTCGATTGCAGATTTTCCATAAATATTAATTACCTGCTAAAAAATCCTGTGTTTCTTTAAGCAACGCATCCGCAATTTTTCCAGCATCAATTTTAAGTGAGCCATCACGAATCGCTTGCTTTAAGGTTTCCACGCGGTTCATATCAATGTCCTGCGTACCTGGCTGCATCAATTTTGCCTGCGCATCGCTCAGTTTTACCTGTGTTGCGCTGACTTCAGACTGAGCTTCAGTCGGTTTACGCTTGGCTTTAGCGACATCGCCAGATTCACGTTGCTGAACCTGACTGACCGGCTTCAGTGACTGTGTGCGATCAATACTCATAATACATCCCTCTGTTTTGAGGATAAATAGTTAATCATCAATGTGTTACTGAATATTCATCACATTGGTGTTCAATTTTAAAACGTCGTCAGTAAATGACTATGTAACTATCATCGGCAAACATGAGTAAATCTTTAATTAATTACTGTGAGATCAGAATAATCCCATCTTCATTTGTGATTCCGCTGATTATTTGTCCATTTGCCGTTCTGACCCTGACTGCTTGTCCGGCTGCTGCATTGTTCATGGCTTTCCCTCCGCCATTGATCGTAAAGCCTTCACCTTGGGCGATAATCTGCACCGACTGACCCGCTTTTACTACCCAAGCGCGCCTGATCATGGACGCAGTAATAACCTGTCCGGGTGTTAGATCGCGTAAAAGAACCGCACCTTGTGCAGCTTGTAACGTCAGTATAGGGCGCAGTGGTAATAAATCGAGTCTGCCTTTTGTCAAACTAATATCTTTTTCCGTCAGTGTTGTCCCGCGATTTATAGGCCGTGAACTGATGACATAGTTCCCTGTTACCTGCACTTCGGTTTGAATGAAGCGACGCTGTTGCCCACAACGTACAGACAGACTCACATTGCCCCACATTTTCGTATTCCCAGGCAACGTGATTTGGGGCGCTTCACACTGTGGCCATTGCGACTCTGGTGATTTTACCACAACGTTAACGGCATTCGTGCTTCCCTGAAAGCGTAAGGCAAAAAATTGATTGATCTGTGCCGGAAGGTCGTTCGCATTAACGGGGGCACATAGGACGAAAAAACAGGACGCCGTCAGGTAGAGATAATAATGTATTGTTTTCATTCTAGTTCGGCTCTCCTGCTTCTGATTATATCGGGCATAAGTGTAACGGTGTCAGCGTAAGGTTAAGGCAATAAATAGCGCTGCATTTGGTGCCTATTCGTTCGATGGCATAGCCATCATGAGAATTATCCTACTCACTCCAAATTCTAACTTGCGGAGGGAGCATGCTTGATAAATTAGACGCCTCGTTGCGGTTTCAGCAGGAAGCGTTGAACTTGCGTGCCCAGCGGCAGGAAATTCTGGCCGCGAATATTGCCAATGCTGATACGCCAGGCTATCAGGCCAGGGATATCGATTTTGCCAGCCAGCTCAGTAAAACCATGGAGCAGGGGCGGGTGAACGGTACAGGCATCGCGCTGAAAACCACATCTGTGCGACATATACCGGCGCAGAATTTTCAGCCGCCGGAACTTGATTTGTTATACCGCGTACCCGATCAACCTGCGTTGGATGGCAATACGGTCGATATGGACCGTGAACGCACTAATTTTGCCGATAATAGCCTGAAATATCAAACCAGCCTGACCGTTTTGGGCGGACAAATTAAAGGCATGATGTCGGTCCTGCAGTCAGGTTCGTGATCGTAGCGCGATGGGAAGGTAAATATTCATGTCGTTATTAAATATATTCGAAATTTCAGGCTCAGCGCTTTCTGCGCAGTCTCAGCGTTTGAATGTGAGCGCCAGTAACCTGGCTAACGCAGACAGCGTGACGGGCCCTGATGGCCAACCTTATCGTGCCAAGCAGGTTGTATTCGAAGTGAATGCAGCCCCAGGGCAATCAACTGGCGGCGTGCGAGTTGCTAATGTTATCGAAGACCCATCGCCTGCTCGCCTGGTTTACGAACCGGGTAACCCGCTGGCTGATGGACAGGGATACGTTCGCATGCCGAATGTTGACCCAGTAGCTGAGATGGTGAACACCATTTCAGCATCACGCAGTTATCAGGCAAACGTCGAAGTCTTGAATACGACAAAATCGATGATGCTGAAGACGTTAACGATTGGGCAATAATCGGGAGACGAAATAATGTCTGTAACAATTAATGATACTTCCTCGGCGACTCAAACACAGAGTACCTCGTCGACAACGGCGATAGAGAAGAACAGCGCCGCCGACCTACAGAATCAGTTTCTGACGCTTTTGGTTGCGCAGTTGAAGAATCAGGATCCGACGAATCCGATGAGTAATGATCAGTTGGTAAGCCAACTTGCTCAGCTTAATACGGTTAGCGGTATTGAGAAGTTGAATACCACATTGGGATCTATCTCCGGCCAGATCAATAACAACCAGTCTATGCAAGCATCAACGCTGATTGGTCACAGTGTCATGATCCCTGGAAAAGACATTCTGGTTGGTAAAGAGACTAGTACTCCGTTTGGTGTTGAACTGGAAAAAGCAGCAGAAGTTGTCACTGTCACCGTTAACGATTCGACAGGTAAAGCCGTTCGTACGATCGAACTAGGGACGCTTTCTGCTGGGGTTCACTCGTTTAACTGGGATAGTAAGCTTGCTGATGGCACGGTTGCACCAGATGGCGCTTATACCTTTACGGTTGCTGCTAGCACGGGCGGCGCGCAACAAGTTGTGCAGCCATTGAGTTATGCGGTTGTAAATAGTGTTGTTCGTGGTGATAGCGGCGCATTGCTGGATTTAGGACTGCGCGGTAAAGCCACTCTGGACGATGTTAGGCAGATTCTGTAACGATATAAATTTCATATTATTCCAGCAAAACTCACTATCTGGAATATGACTTAATCAATTCATCTGGAGAACAACATGGGTTTTTCTCAGGCGGTCAGTGGTTTAAACGCGGCATCTAATAACCTGGATGTTATCGGTAATAACATCGCTAACTCAGCGACAGTGGGTTTTAAATCCGGGACCGTCACATTTGCTGATATGTTTGCGGGTTCTAAAGTCGGTATGGGTGTGAAGGTCGCATCGGTATTGCAGGATTTCGGTAACGGTACTGTGACGTCGTCCTCACGAGACTTGGATATCGCGATTAGCGGCGGCGGTTTTTATCGTCTGCAAGATACCAATGGTTCTACTTATTACAGCCGTAATGGTCAGTTTATGCTGAACGGCCGTAATATCGTCAACGCACAAGGTATGCAATTGACGGGTTACCCAGTTGCGGGTACGCCGCCAACGGTTCAGACAGGTGCCGACCCAGTACCGTTGACTGTTCCTGATGGGGACATGCTGGCGAGCCCAACGACAGTTGCGTCAATTAAGGCTAACCTGAAATCTTCAGACTCGGTTCCAACAAGCTCTTGGGCTACAACGCCTGGTGCAGAAGGTACCTATAACAGTAAGACTGCACTCACAACCTATGATAGCCAAGGTAACGTGCATAACTTCACGCTGTATTTTGTTAAAACAGCGAATAATACGTGGCAGACATATGCTAAGGATGATTCAATCACTCCGGCCACATATCAAAATGCAGGGACGATGGGCTTTGGTGCGAACGGCGCTTTGACTTCTCAGACTGCTACGCCTATTCCTGCTACTCCTCCAGCTACTGGTACTGTTACGCCTGCGAATTTTACGATCAATCTTGTCGGTACCAATGGTGCGGCGACAGGTACGTTTACTCTCGATTTTACTGGTAGCGTGCAGCAAAACTCGGAATATAGCTATAAGAGCCCAACTCAGAACGGTTTTGGTCCTGGAACCTTGACGGGTTTTGCTATTAACGATGACGGTACGATCGAAGGTAGCTACAGCAATGGTCAGAAGCAAGCGCTGGGCCAAATTCTGTTGGCTAGTTTTGCCAACCCGGAAGGTTTGTCACCTGAAGGTGATAACGCGTGGTCTGAAACCGCAAGTTCTGGTCAGGCTGTTGTTGGTCTGGCGGGTACAGGAAGTTTGGGTAAGCTGATTGGCAAATCTACCGAAAGTTCGAACGTTGATCTGAGTAAAGAGCTGGTCAACATGATCGTTGCGCAGCGTAACTACCAGTCAAACGCGCAAACTATCAAAACGCAGGATTCCATTCTGCAAACGCTGGTTAGCCTGCGTTAATTATCCTAACGGGGACGTTGCATGGATCACGCGATTTATACAGCAATGGGTGGCGCAAGTCAGTCATTGGAAAAGCAGGCGATTACTGCGAACAACTTGGCTAATGCCTCAACGCCGGGTTTTCGGGCACAACTGTCTGCATTACGCGCTGTGCCGGTGAATGGGTTGACACTGCCCACCCGAACGCTGGTTGTCGCTTCAACGCCTGGCGCTGATATGACCGAAGGCGTGATGAATTATACTGGCCGTGCAATGGATGTCGCTTTACCGAAAGAGAGTTGGTTGGCAGTGCAAACTGCTAATGGCGGTGAAGCGTACACCCGTAATGGTAATATGGAGATCAACGCTGATGGGCAGTTGACTATCCAAGGGCGTGTAGTCATGGGCGACGGTGGACCGATTGATATTCCTCCACAGGCTCAGATCAGCATCTCTGCGGATGGTACGATTTCTGCTCTTAATGCTGGAGATCCGCCGAATACGATTGCCCAGTTGGGACGTTTGAAACTCGTCAAGGCTACTGGACAAGAAGTTGAGCGGTCTGATGACGGGCTATTCCGTTTGACGCAACAGGCTCAGCAACAACGTGGTAATGTGCTGCAAAACGATCCTACCGTGCGTATTATGCCGGGTGTGATCGAGGGTAGTAATGTGAACACGGTCGATACTATGGTCGATATGATTGCCAATGCTCGTCGCTTTGAAATGCAGATGAAAATCATTAGCAGCGTCGACGATAATGCACAACGCGCTAATCAGATATTAGCAATGGGTTAAGCGCCGAGTGCGCACAGGAGTGAATAAATGATCCGTTCTTTGTGGATTGCAAAAACCGGCTTAAATGCTCAGCAAACCAATATGGACGTTATTTCCAATAACTTGGCAAACGTCAGTACTAATGGTTTCAAGCGTCAACGTGCGGTATTTGAAGACTTGATGTATCAAACAGTTCGTCAACCCGGTGCTCAGTCTTCAGAGCAAACCATGCTACCGTCTGGTTTGCAGTTAGGTACCGGTGTTCGTCCGGTATCAACAGAGCGTATCCACACTCAAGGAACGTTTTCTGAAACGGGTAATTCGAAGGACGTTGCCATTAAAGGTCAGGGGTTCTTTCAGGTTCAGTTACCTGATGGGACAACGGCTTACACGCGCGATGGTGCCTTTCAGCTTGATGGTAATGGGCAGTTAGTGACGTCCAGCGGTTATCAGGTTCAGCCTGCTATTACTGTTCCTGCGAATGCGACTGAATTGAATATCGGTCGTGATGGTATTGTCAGCGTTAAAGTGCAGGGACAGGCAGCAACAAACCAGATTGGTCAGCTGACGCTGACGACCTTTATTAATGACAGCGGCCTTGAGAGCATGGGTGAAAACCTGTATCTGGAAACCGCAAGCTCAGGCGCGCCGAATGAAACAAACCCAGGTTTGAATGGCGCGGGGCTGCTGTATCAGAAGTATGTCGAGACCTCCAACGTCAATGTGGCTGAGGAATTGGTATCGATGATTCAGACTCAACGTGCCTATGAAATCAACAGTAAAGCAATTTCTTCTTCTGACCAAATGTTGCAGAAATTGACCCAGCTGTAATGGGTAACCCGCTAATGTCAGGGTGAGAGCTGGTGCTCTGGTGGCTTGATGTTGGCAACATAGACAGTGTTTAACGGGGTAATGATGGCCATAACCACCAGATGAGTGGAATAAATATGGTTTTGATTTACCCCGTGAATATGTGAAATAGATTAATTTAAGGCGATATCCGCAGTGATGATGAATGCAAAGTCGGTTATCAAACCACTCCGCCGACCCCGTCTGTTGGCATTGATCGCGATGTTAGCACTTAACGGTTGCGCCTATATCCCGCATGATAAAGTTGTCACTGGGCCTACAACCGCCCAGCCGGGATCGCCGGTATTAGCGGGTCCTAATGGTTCTATTTTCCAAACCGTGCAGCCAATGAATTATGGCTATCAACCGATGTTTGAAGATCGTCGCCCACGTAATATTGGCGATACATTGACGATCGTATTACAGGAAAATGTTAGCGCCAGTAAAAGCTCATCAGCTAATGCTGCTCGTAATGGGTCGTCAACGTTTGGCGTAGCGACAACACCGCGCTATCTCGAAGGACCACTGGGTAACAACCGTGCTGCATTGGATGCCACAGGCACGAATGATTTTTCAGGGAAAGGTGGTGCCAACGCCAATAACACGTTCAGTGGCACGATTACCGTCACGGTCGGTCAAGTGTTGGCTAATGGCAACCTGAACGTCGTTGGCGAAAAACAAATTGCAATTAATCAGGGAACAGAGTTTATCCGTTTCTCTGGCGTGGTAAATCCGAGAACTATTAGTGGTAACAACTCGGTGCCATCAACCCAGGTAGCGGATGCGCGCATTGAATATGTCGGTAATGGCTATATTAATGAAGCGCAAAACATGGGCTGGTTACAGCGGTTCTTCCTCAATGTTTCTCCGTTCTAAGCTTAAGAGGCCTGCCATGCGGATTGCATCATTTTTCACTGTACTGCTGACGTTACTGACGCTGAATATTACGCCTGCGTCGGCAGAGAGAATTCGCGATCTGGTTAATATCCAGGGCGTACGTGGTAATGCGTTGATTGGTTACGGTTTAGTGGTCGGCCTGGATGGTTCCGGTGACCAGACCATGCAGACACCGTTTACCACGCAAAGCTTAACTAACATGCTTTCGCAATTAGGTATTACTGTCCCTGCCGGAACTAACATGCAGTTGAAGAATGTGGCGGCAGTGATGGTAACGGCAGAGCTTCCACCGTTTGGCAGAACAGGCCAAAATATTGATATTGTTGTGTCTTCACTTGGTAACGCGAAGAGCTTGCGAGGCGGGACTTTGCTAATGACCCCATTAAAAGGGGTGGATAACCAAGTATACGCTTTGGCTCAAGGGAACGTTTTGGTCGGTGGTGCCGGTGCCTCTGCTGGCGGAAGCAGTGTTCAGGTTAACCAACTAGCCGGTGGACGAATTAGCAACGGTGCAGTTATTGAACGTGAGTTACCTAGCACGTTTGGCACGTCAAATACGATTATGCTGCAACTGAAGAATGACGACTTCTCGATGGCGCAGAAAGTCAGTGATGCGATCAATCGCTCGGGATACGGCGGCACAGCGTCTCCACTGGACTCTCGCACTATTCAGGTTCTTGCCCCACATGGCAACAGTTCTCAGGTCCGTTTTTTGGCCGATGTCCAGAATATTGAAGTCAACGTCGGTATTCAGGATGCTAAAGTGGTGATCAACTCCCGCACTGGTTCTGTCGTGATGAATCGTGATGTCACTCTGGATAGCTGTGCTATCGCTCAGGGCAACCTTTCCGTGACGATTAATCAGCAGGCCAATGTCAGTCAGCCGAATACCCCATTTGGCGGCGGTCAGACGGTTGTGACTCCGCAAACAGAGATTTCAGTTCAGCAAGCAGGCGGCGCTTTACAGCGAATCAATTCCAGCGCCAACCTCAACAACGTCGTGCGTGCACTGAATTCCCTGGGTGCAACACCGATGGAGCTGATGTCTATTCTGCAGGCGATGCAAAGCGCTGGCTGCTTGCGCGCCAAACTGGAAATTATCTGATGAGTGATATGCAGACGCTGAATAACGCGGCCTATGATGCGCAGTCCCTGAATACGCTGAAGCGTGAAGTTTCAGGTAATCCTCAAAGTAAAGAGGGCATCAGAGCGGTTGCGCAACAGATGGAAGGTGTGTTTGTACAATTGATGATGAAAAGCATGCGTTCTGCGATTCCGCAGGATGGGCTCTTCAGCAGCGATCAGACGCGTCTGTATACCTCAATGTATGACCAGCAAATTGCTCAAGAGATTTCAACTAAAGGAAAGGGGCTTGGACTCGCGGATGTCATGGTTGAGCAATTGACCCGACAATCCCCAGATGCCGCAGCCGCTAAAGCTGCCGTTCCTTCGGTTCCATTAACATTCGATGGTGATGTGCTTAAAAGCATGCCAACTGCTGCAGTGGAGCAGATGGTACGCAAAGCGCTGCCTAAATTGCCAACGACAGGTTCAGCTCTGCCATTATCCAATAGTAATTTTGTGTCCCAGATTTCCTTGCCTGCGCAGATTGCCAGCCAGCATAGCGGCATACCTCATCACCTCATCATCGCCCAGGCGGCACTTGAATCTGGCTGGGGGCAGCGTGAGATTACTACTGAAGATGGACGCCCAAGCCACAATTTGTTCGGTATCAAAGCTGGCGGTAGCTGGAATGGGCCAACAACAGAGATAACCACGACAGAGTATGAGCAAGGCGTGGCCAAAAAAGTAAAAGCCAGCTTCAGAGTTTACGATTCCTACATTGAAGCTATTGGCGATTATGTGAAATTGTTGACCAATAACCCACGTTATTCTGCTGTAATGAGTGCCGGAACGGCCGAACAAGCGGCTCATGCGTTGCAAAAAGCAGGGTATGCAACGGACCCGCAATATGCTCAGAAGCTGGTTAGTATGATCCAACAAATGAAGAATTCAGGTGAGAAAGTAGCGAAAGCCTACACTCACGATTTGAGTCGGCTATTTTGATTTTTTTATTCAAGGTTTGCGCTTCCTGACCGATAAAGTAATTAACTTATGTAGCGTATTTGCTGCTTTCAGCATTTTGTTAATCGCGCAGGGCGAAGAGAGCCTGTGTAAAAGGAACAACACCCTATGTCCAATTTAATTAACACCGCGATGAGTGGCTTAAAAGGTGCACAGGTTGCGCTGAGTACAGTGAGTAACAACATTAGTAATCAAGCTGTTACTGGCTATAGTCGGCAAAATGCGATTCTTGAGCAAGCAACGAGCAGCAGCACATCTGCTGGGTATATTGGTAATGGTGTGAATGTAGTTAGTATCAATCGCCAATATAATGAATTTATTACCAATCAGCTACGCTCTGCACAAACGACAAGCAGCTCGGTTTCTGCTTACTACGAGCAAATTTCCAAAATTGATAACCTGCTCGCTAGTAGTTCCACCAGTCTTTCATCGACGATTCAAAGCTTCTTTTCCAACTTGCAGAACCTCACCAGTAATGCTGGTGATTCATCTACTCGTCAAACTGTACTGGGTAAAGCGGAAGGGCTGGTAAACCAATTTAAAGTTACAGATAAATATTTGCGTGACATGGACAGTGGTCTAAATACACAAATTCAAAGCACTGTTGGTCAAATTAATACTTATAGCAATCAGATTGCATCTTTAAATAACGAAATTACGAAGCTGATGGGAGCAAACAGCGGCACGATGCCTAATGATTTGCTCGATCAGCGCGATCTATTGGTCGATCAGCTTAATAAATTGGTGGGCGTTGATGTTACCGTTCAGGATGGCATTGTTTACAACGTCGCCTTGAAGAATGGTACCAACCTGGTTCAGGCTGGCACCAGCAACCAGTTGGTTGCAACGAGCTCCAGCAGCGATCCTGCTCGTCTTACCATCGGATATAAAGATCAGACAAACGATGTCGTGGCGCTCACTGAAAGCTCGTTAACCGGTGGTTCATTAGGTGGTTTGCTTTCTTTCCGTTCAGAGACTCTTGATGAGGCGCGTAATCAGCTAGGGCAGTTAGCACTGGCATTCGCTGATGCATTTAATACTCAACATCAGCAAGGTTATGACCGTGATGGTGTTAAAGGCGGCGACTTCTTCTCTTTTGGTAAAGCAGTTGTCCTGAATGATAGCAAAAATGGCGGCACTGCTGCGCTAACGCCATCTTACACTGATACCAAAGACGTACAGGCAACCAACTATGCGATTAAATACGATGGCGCTAATTGGCAAGTAACCCGCCTGTCTGACAATTCAAAATTTACGGCGGCAGTGACGACCACAGGGACTCCTCCTGAGAGCAGCCTGAATTTTGATGGCGTCAAGATGACAATCACTGGAACGCCGGCGACAAACGACAGTTTCGTGCTCAAGCCAGTTAATGACGTGATTATCGATATGTCAGTGGCTGTTTCCGATCCTAATAAAATTGCTGCAGCATCCGTTAAGCTTGATGATAGTGGGGCTCCCGTTTTAGATGGAAGCGGCAATCCTGTATTTGGCGGTGTTAGTGATAACACGAATGCTAAGGCATTGCTTGCCTTACAAAATGAAAAAATCGTAGGCGGAAAGGCCAGCGTTTCTGGAGCATACGCCAGTTTGGTTGGTACGATTGGTAACCAGACTAGTACCTTGAAGATAAATAATACATCGCAGCAAAACGTTGTTAAGCAACTGACAGCAGAACAGCAGTCTGTATCTGGTGTTAACCTAGATGAAGAATACGGCGATCTGATGCGTTATCAGCAATATTATATGGCGAATGCCCAGGTCATCAAAACAGCACAATCAATATTTGACGCTTTGTTAGCCGCCCGTAGCTAGTTTGACCATTTAATAGAGAGGAATTGATACCATGCGTTTAAGTACGAGCATGATATACCAGCAAAACATGCAGGGCATTATTAATGGTCAGGCAGCGTGGCAAAAGACGGGTGAGCAACTTTCAACTGGAAAGCGAGTTGTCAATCCATCAGATGATCCGATCGCGGCTGCAGGTGCCATTATGCTTGGCCAGGCACAATCGGAGAACGGTCAGTACACGCTAGCACGTACATTTGCCAAACAAAGCATGTCTCTGGAAGAGTCTATCTTAGATAAGAGCGTGACTACGGTTACCAGCGCATTGACTGAAGTAATCAAAGGCGGCGGTGTTCTGAGTGATGACGATCGCAAATCGGTTGCAGCTTCTCTGCGTGGCATGAAAGCTGAGTTACTGAATATGGCTAACAGTACTGACGGTAACGGCAATTATATTTTTGCTGGTTACGAAACGGACGATGCTCCTTTTGTTGAAGGGGCAGCAGGTGTTGAGTATTTGGGCGGAAACAAAGCTATTTCACAACGGGTAGATTCGGCCCGAGATATGGCGGTCAGCCATGTTGGCTCTGCGGTGTTCAATGGGATAACCGGTGATGCCCAAAAAGAGCCTGATGGTAGCATTCAATCGGATTTATTTGAGACGCTGGATATTGCAATTAAAGCACTTGAAACGCCTATCGCAGATGCTGATGATGCAACAAAAGCTGGTGTGGCGGCAGCGTTAGAGACTGCAAACCGTGGTTTAAAAAATTCATTGAATAATATTTCTGCCGTCCGAGCAGAGTTAGGTATTCAACTCAATGAAATTGATAACCTTGATGCAATTGGTAAAGATCGCGATGTGGCAAATAAAACCACGTTATCACAATTGCAGGATACCGACTGGTATGAGGCGATCTCGTCTTATATTATGCAGCAGTCTTCCTTGCAAGCTTCTTATACTTCTTTCCAGAACATGCAGGGAATGTCATTGTTCCAAATGAAATAGTAGTAATGGACGATATTCATCTATTCTACTCTACGATTTGAATACGCTTAAACCGGGCGTGTTTTTTAGGCGTGTCACTCATTATATTGAATGGATGACATGCCATTTTTTATTCCCTGCTATTCTGAATTCCTCTTTCACTGTTTTATACAATACCTACTGTTATATACGCAGCCGCTTTATTGCACCGATATCTGATGCAGCATTTATAAATGCTATTTACCACCGTCATTTATTTTATAAATATATGCCGAATCTGACAGCGAGTCCGTAGTAGTATGCTGAAATGATAGGCAAGTTTACGGATACGAAATTCGCATTGCTTTATCTTTTTTGCCTAATGGGTTTAGAGGTAATTAGGATGCTGATAATTGGTTGAGAATATCCGCGAGTAAATCGAAAACCTCGCTGAATAAATGTTCCGCGAATGGTGGGAGTAGCGGGAGTAATAAGCCTAGCGTCATGATTCCGACGGTGAGTGTAATCGGAAAACCAATAACAAATATTGAGAGTTGAGGTGCCATACGGTTAAGTATGCCTAACGCTAGGTTGATTGTTAGCAAGAGGGTTATGATAGGCAGTGCCAACATTAATCCGTTAATAAAAATCAATCCAGCAGCGCGCGCAAGCGAGAGGAAGGCATGGCTATTAATTGGATTGGTACTGACAGGCAGGATATAGAAACTATCCGCCAACAACGAAATAAGCCAGAGATGCCCATTAAAAGTTAAGAACAGCAGGATTGCGAGAATGTTCATGAAACGGGCTATTACCTGCATGTTCGGGCCGCCCGTTGGATCGAAGAAGGTCGCAAAAGCGAGTCCCATCTGTAAGCCAATAAGCTCTCCCGCGTAGCGAATAGCGGCAAATGCCAACTGCATTGACAAGCCTAGAGCCACGCCGATAAGTATTTGTTGTATTAGCAGCCAGACGCCTGCAACAGAAAAAATAGGCGTGGTGTTTAATGGTAAATAAGGTGCAACGAGCAGGGTAATTAGTACACCTAGGCCGATTTTTACCCGATTGCCGATCGCTCTTTCGTTAAAGACTGGTGCGGTACTGAGCAATGCAAGAATTCTGACAAAGGGCCAGAAAAACTGGCTAACCCAATTCACCATGTCCCAACTGTTAAACGTCAGCATGCTTACCCAATAATATTAGGTAACTGGCCGAATAGCGTACGCATATAGTCCAGCATGAGGTTTAACATCCACGGCCCTGCGATCACTAACGTGAAGAATACTGTTAGGATTTTAGGGATAAATGACAATGTCATTTCGTTTATTTGGGTTGCTGCTTGCAAAAGGCTAATAACCAGCCCGCTGACCAGCGCAGCCATTAGGGGAGGGGCTGCCAGCGCCAATGCGACTTTCATTGCTTCATAGCCCAGTGCCATCACCGATTCTGGTGTCATAGTCGCATTCCTCTAACTATAAAAACTTTGGGCTAATGAACCGAGTAGCAGTTGCCAGCCATCGACTAGTACGAAAAGCATGAGTTTAAAAGGCAAGGAAATTGTCGCCGGAGGAACCATCATCATCCCCAGAGCCATCAATACGCTTGCAACAACGAGGTCGATGATGAGGAAAGGGATAAATACGGTAAAACCAATCTGGAAAGCGGTTTTTAGTTCACTTGTCACAAACGCAGGAAGAAGTACACGCATGGGTACCGCTTCAGGTCCCTGGATTTCTGGGATTTCTGCCAGCCTGGTAAACAATGCCAAATCGGTTTCCCGGGTTTGCCGCAACATGAATTCGCGTACAGGTTCCGCGCCACGTTCGATGGCGACTTCCATGCTGATTTGATCCTGACTAAATGGAAGATAGGCTTCGTCATAAACGCGGTTTAATACCGGTGACATGACAAAGAATGTCAAGAACAGTGTCAATCCGAGCAATACCTGATTCGGTGGCGCGGTTGGCGTGCCCATCGCATTACGTAACAAGCTAAGTACAATGATGATGCGGGTGAAGCTGGTCATCATTAGCAATGCAGCAGGAAGAAACGTTAATGACGTGAGGAAAACCAGCGTTTGTACTGATAGCGTCCAGCTCTGTCCACCGTTAGGTAGTGGTTGCGTCACAATTCCGGGAAGCTGTGCCCATACTGATGGTGCAATGAACAGTAAACCGATGGCTAAACCATAGCGAAGCGTATGAAGCAAGGCGGTGATACGAAAATAGTTAGGCAAGGCACTCATTCCGATTTTTCCGGACGCTTTAAAACTTTCTTTAACAGTTGATTGAAATCTACTGGCTTGGTGTCGCCAGTGGAGGAACTGTCGTTGATTGGTTGTGCTGGAAGCGTATGCAACGGTGTAATTTGCTGAGCCGTAACACCTAGTACCAACCAAGTATTATCAACTTCTACAATAACTACTCGCTCACGCTGCCCTACAGGGCAACTGGATACGACTTTTAGCAACTTATTTTGCTTGGCTTGCGGGGCAAAACCGAGTTTACGGGCAAACCAGGCAATTAGTAGAATAAACAATAAAATACCAGCAAGCACACTACCAACTTGTGTCAGTAACATGCTGCCGGTAAGTGGTGGTTCAGTAACAAGAGTCGACTGCTGGCTTGCTACTGAAGTAGGGGATGATATCGAGGCTGTTGCCATTAACGACTCAGGCGGCGCATACGTTCAGATGGTGTAATGATGTCTGTAATACGAACACCATACTTGTCAGAGACGACGACGACCTCACCTTGGGCGATCAGATAGCCATTGATCAGAATATCCAACGGTTCACCCGCTAAGCCATCAAGTGCAACAACAGAACCTTGGGTTAGGCGCAGAAGCTCTTTTATCGTCATTTTTGTCCGACCGAGCTCAACGGTGAGTTTGACCGGAATATCCAATATCAGATCGATATCCTGTAGGGCACCCAACGGGTCATGGCCGTCTAGCGACTTAAAAATGCCTTCTGTTGTCGCTGCCGGTTTTTCTGCAGCCTGCTGCTCGTTAAATGCATCAGCCCACAGATCGTCCACTGATTCCTTGTCGTCGGACGGTTTCTTGGTGTCACTCATGGGGCTGTTCCTCGTTATCCAGAGAATTCAATATAGGGTTAATCAAATGTTCAACACGTAGGGCGTATTGCCCGTTCAATGTGCCATATTGGCTGGTCAGCACAGGCACACCGTCAACATGAGCAACGATTTTGTCTGGTTTGTCGATCGGTAACACATCGCCGGGCTGTAACTTCAGAATTTTGGACAGTCGCAGCGGAATATCAACAAAGCTTGCAACTAATTCCAATTCAGAATGTTGTACCTGTTTGGCTAAGGTGTCCCGCCAGCTCTGATCTTCCTGACGCGAGTTTTCCAATGGTGGATTCGCGAGCAGTTCACGCAGCGGCTCTATCATTGAAAAAGGAATACAGATGTTAAATTCGCCAGTTAGTGAACCGATTTCAACATGAAACGGTGTAGTCACGACGATATCATTAGGCGACGTTGTAATATTGGTAAACTTGACCTGCATTTCTGAACGTACGTATTCGATATCAAGTTTATAAATCGCATTCCACGCTTCGCCATACGCTTCCAGAGCCAGACGTAACATGCGTTTAACCACGCGCTGCTCTGTGTGGGTAAATTCGCGACCTTCGACCTTCGTCGGGAAACGTCCATCACCGCCGAAGAGGTTATCTACAGCGATAAATACCAAACTTGGCGAAAATACGAATAGCGCAGTACCACGTAGCGGTTTTAAGTGAATAAGATTCAGGTTTGTCGGTACCGGAAGGTTCCTGGCAAACTCGTGATAAGGCTGGATCTTGATTCCACCCACGGTAATGTCGGGGCTACGACGCAACAGGTTAAACAACGACATTCTGAATTGGCGAGCGAAACGTTCATTAATAATTTCTAATGCTTGTAAACGCTCACGGATAACGCGTCGCTGAGTATTCGGATCATAGGGTTTTACGCCCCCATCCGTTTTTGATGCCGCATTGGCATCAGCGTCACTATCGCCGCTGTCGCCATTCAATAGTGCATCAATTTCTGCTTGTGAAAGAATACTATCGCCCATAATGGTTACCGCAGTATAAAGGCCGTGAACAGAACATCAGTAACGACCTGGTTAGGTTGACCAGGAACTAATGGTGGGCTTAGCACTTGCTTAATTTGCTCGATCAGCTTCTGTTTACCTTGCTCATTGGCAAGCGCAATTGCGTCCTGACGAGAAAGCAACAATAACAGACGGCTGCGAACTTCTGGCAGATAATTCGTAAAACGTGTGCGCGTTGCCTCATCTGGCAAACGCAGTGTGAATCCAACATATAACACGCGGTCAGGGTCATTATCTGCATTGACTAGATTAACGGTAAAAGTATCCAGTGGCATGAAAACAGGCTCTGGCGGTGGCGGTGCTTCCTGCTCAGCCGTTGCCGCGTTCTTCTGATTTAATAGCCACCAGGCGGCGCCCGCGGCACCAGTTGCAGCGAGAGCAACGATAATCAGTAGTATTAGCCAAATAGACCGTTTACGTCCTGGTCGAACTTGCATATCAGACATAGCCAAAGATAGTTCCCGTTACTTATCGATATTTACTGCTGGATGAAACCAGCAATAAATAAATGCGTAATGTCGATGATTATCCTGCCTATTGCAATGTTCAATACAGAGAATAGGCAGGGAAAATCGTGCTAACTTATTCGTTTACTTCACTTTCAGGCAAAGATATCAACGCCGTTGACCGATGACGCCATCGATTTCAACTGTTCTGGTACGTCTAATAATTCATTCGTGCTTTCTGATGAATGGCCAAATTGCTGTTGGTAAGACGAGCCACGGCTGTTGCCATCGTTGTTATTGCTAGCCATTTGCTGCTGCCAGGCAGAGGAATCACTACCTACACTGCTCTGACCAAGGTTAATTCCACTTTCTGCCATCGCATTACGCAAATGAGGCAGCGCCGCTTCCAGCGCTGAACGAACCTGACTGCTTGCTGAAGCCAGATGAATTTGTGCCTGGTTATCATCAAGTTTTAGACTGATGTGCAATGCGCCCAATTCTTGTGGATTCAAACGTAACTCTACAGTTTGCTGACCGTTACGGCTGAACATAATGATTTGCTGACCCAATGCGTCTTGCCATTGTGGAGAGCCAAACGGTGCATTCAACTGAGCACTTGTTGCCTGAGGGGCTGGAGCGGTGCTTCCAACTGATGCAGGTTGAACGTGCATAGCCTGCACCACTGGTGGTGTTGTTTGAGACGCGCCGTTGCCCAAGTTAGAAGCCGATTCAGACGCATTGCGATCGCCAGCAAGAGAGTGCGGTGTCGTCAGCGCAAATTTTGCAGCATCGTCCGCAGACTCAGTCGTTGTCGATGAGGCCTGTTTGGTTGCATGATGCAGATCGCGTGAGATATCCGCATTTTTATCTGGCATGACTGATGTGTCGAGCAGCTTTGCCAGCATGCCTTTGGCGCTTTCACCCGTATTGTTTAGTACAGATGCGGGAGCCTCGTTCTGGCGTTTAGCGTCAATGAGCCCCGGAATATTTAAACCCGTCGTATTAACGACAGTCGCAGCAATACTATCGACGGCAGTTGGCGCAGGTAGTGGCGCAGTTTGCAACATGGCAAGCAGTGCCTGCATTGCAATCGCATCGTCTGCAGTATTGTCGTTATCTTTCTTATCCAGACCTTTTAACTTTGCCTGTTCTGCAATTTCTGGATTTTGCTTACCTGCTGTAATGGTTGCTCCAGTCAGAGAACTGAATGAAGAAAGCAGGGCATTTAAATCGTCACGACTAAGCGAAGCGTTATCTTTCCCTAAAGCGTTTAGCAGGGCTTCTTCATCTACTTTGTCGAGTGTCTTTTTACCCGAAGTATCGGCTACTTGTGATATGCGTTTGCTCAACAGATCAACAAAATCTTTTGGTAGCTCACCCTGTGTCAGCAAAGAAGCAGAAGAACTGCTTGTATCACTGGCAGTGGTAGCTATAGGTAACGCGGACAGATTCATGATTCTGTTTTCCTCTGTGAGGCCCGTTGGGCAAATTCATCCATTTGTTTTTGTTCTATTTTATTTTCTTTGGCAAGTTGTCTTGTCACTTCGCGATCCTGCAATTTCTCAAATGCATTCAATCGCTGCTGTTTTTCTTGCCAAGTCTTCATTGCTAAATCTAAACGTGATGTCCATTGCGAGAGCTGTTGTCTGTGTTGCTCAATTGCGCTGTCCAGCGTTCGGATGAATTGCTGATAATTTTGCCAGCTATTATTCGCCATACCAGAGGACATCGTCGAGTTCAATTTTTGACGATAGTCATCCTGATAGTTTAACAGCATATCGAGTTGCTGCTCAGCCTGTTGGTGCGCCTGTCGTACCTGGCCCAACTGCCCAGCAGCTTTCTCAACATCCTTCTGCGCCAGTTCGCGTAGTGTAACCAGCGGTGACTGGGTTTTCATCTGCTCTCCTACTCATTACGAGGGAAAATAGTGTGCAACGCCTGGCAGGCTTCTTCATAGTTGCTTTGTTCAAACATCCCTTGCTGCAAGAAGGCTTCCAAGTGCGGATAGAGCCGAATTGCTTTGTCAAGCATAGGGTCACTGCCTGCGGCGTAAGCACCAACACTGACTAAATCACGGTTACGTTGGTAACTGGATAGTAACTGTTTAAACTGTCTTACAGAAGCATAGTGGCCTTCATCGATCAGCGCTGTCATCGCACGACTAATCGATGCTTCAATATCAATTGCCGGATAGTGGCCAGACTCCGCGAGTTGACGGGATAATACGATATGTCCGTCAAGGATGGCACGAGCGGAGTCGGCTATAGGATCCTGCTGGTCATCACCTTCTGTCAGAACAGTATAGAAGGCGGTGACTGAACCACCTCCATGAATACCATTTCCTGCGCGTTCTACCAGTGCGGGTAATTTGGCAAAGACAGAAGGGGGATAACCCTTGGTTGCCGGCGGTTCGCCAATTGCTAAAGCAATTTCACGCTGTGCCATGGCATATCGCGTGAGCGAATCCATGATGAGCAGAACGTGATGACCGCGATCGCGAAAATCTTCAGCAATACGCGTGGCATACGCTGCCCCTTGCATCCTTAGTAATGGAGAAACATCAGCCGGGGCGGCAATAACAACAGAGCGTGCTCGTCCTTCCGTGCCCAGGATATTCTCGATAAAATCTTTTACTTCTCGGCCACGTTCACCGATAAGGCCAACCACAATGACGTCAGCCTGAGTATAGCGCGCCATCATGCCTAACAGCACACTTTTACCAACTCCTGAACCAGCAAACAAGCCCATTCGCTGCCCTCGACCTACGGTGAGCAAGGCATTGATGGCTCGAACACCTACATCCAGAACACTTTCGATTGGCGTTCTTTGCAACGGGTTGAAAGGTGGCGTGATCAGCGGCGCGCGATAGCCTGTATCGGGTGCAGGTAAACCATCCAGCGGTTTTGCACTGCCATCTAGCACACGACCAAGTAACTCTGGGCCTAATGGTAATTGCTTTCCCTGACTGCTGCTGTCTTGGCCGACGCGGGCGTAAACACGAGCACCAGGGGTAATACCTTCAACTTCTTCCAACGCCATGAGAAAGAGTTTTTGCCCGTTGAAACCGACAACTTCACATTCGATTTCTTCAACTTTAGCGCCATTTTGCCGTTCGATGAGGCAGGTTGCGCCCAGCGGCATGTGCAACCCCGTTGCTTCCAATACCAAACCTGTCGCCCGGGTTAAGCGGCCGTAACGACGCACTGAAGGTGTGTCGTCAATTCGCTTCTCAAATGAATCGAGAGAAGAGAGCCAGCGTCCGAGGCGTGAAGTCATTATAATTCTCCTGGGGCGGCTAAACGGCAAAGCTCATGCCAGCGTGTTGCCAGGCTGGCATCCAGATCGCCTTCTTCTGCACTCACCTTGCAACCACCAGGATGGAGCTGGCTATCAGCAAGCAATCTCCAACCATGTAAGCTGAGTGTTGGGCCCAAATATTGTTCAACGCGTTCCAGATCTGAAGGATGAACGCGCAATTGAGTCTTACCTGAAAACATCGGTTCCTGCTGGATCAATTGCTGTATTTGACCAAGCAGGGCATTACCGTCGCACACCGGAGGCTGCCCCAGGATCTGCTTGGCCGCAGTCAAAGCCAACTGCATCAGGCGAGCAGGGATCACGCTGTCGAGCGTATCCAACGTCTGTTGGAATTCGGTGACCATTTGCTGCATCTGTTCGATGATCGGCTGCTGCTGCTGTAAGGAATTTTGCAACCCCTGCTGTTGCCCCTTTGCTAAACCTTCCTGATAACCTGCGTCATAGCCTTGTTGGTGGCCTTGAGCAAAACCTGTTTCTCGCGCCTGTTGCATCGTACTTTCACGCAGAGACGCGAGTTCATCCTCTAAAGTGGGGACGGCGTTCTCTTCGTTGAAACGCTCCAGCGCAGGCACTTCAGGTTCATCATTTACCTGATATGCGGATACGGACTTTGAAACTGGTTCAGCCAGGTCATTGAGCTTCCAGGGCTGCCAAGCCAGATTTTTGGGGGCATTAGACATATGCATCCTCGCCGCCACCGATAATCATCTCGCCACTGTCTGCCAGTCGACGAACGATAAGCAGAATCGCTTTCTGTTCGTTTTCGACCTGCGACATACGTACCGGACCACGAGTTGATAGGTCGTCGCGAAGAATTTCTGCCGCACGCTGAGACATGTTGCGCAGGAATTTCTCGCGTAACGGTTCTTCGGCGCCTTTCAATGCCAACAGCAGAGATTCGGACTCGACTTCCTGCAGAAGACGCTGGATGCTGCGGTCGTCCACGTCCACCAGATTTTCGAACAGGAACATTTCGTCGATGATTTTCTGTGCCAATTCGCCATCGAATTCGCGTACAGCATCGATAACGGCCTCTTCCTGCTGGGTTTTCATCAGGTTGATAATCTCAGCCGCAGTACGAACACCACCCATTTTGCTGCGTTTGAGGTTCTGACCATCCAACAAGCCATTCAGAACATCTGTCAACTCTGCCAATGCAGAAGGCTGAACGCCACCGAAGGTCGCAATACGCAGCATGACGTCATGACGAAGACGTTCATCAAACAGGGCTAAGATATCGGCAGCTTGGGCACGCTTCAGGTGCACCAAGATTGTGGCGATAATCTGCGGATGTTCGTCGCGAATAAGGTCTGCGGCAATCTGCGGTTCCATAAAGTTGAGTGTTTCCATTCCACTTGTGGAGTCGCGGCTCTCAAGAATATCTTCCAGCAGGCTAGACGCTCGCTCTTCACCAAGGGCTTTGACAAGCACTGAACGAAGGTAGTCGCCAGCATTCACGCTGAGAGCAGCATATTGCTCAGAGTCAGATTCAAACTCTCTCAGGATTTCGAGTAGTTGCTGTTGCGATACCTGTCTCATGTTTGCCATTGCAGAACTGAGATGCTGTACTTCTTTGGTCGAAAGGTGAGTAAACACTTCCGCAGCACGGTCTTCACCAATGGTCATCAATAAGATGGCGCTTTTTTCTGTTCCTGTCAGGCTCATAGTTCAGTACTCATCCATTGGCGAATGACCAGAGCGACGACGCGTGGATCGTTCTCTGCCATTTCACGTATACGGTTACTTTGCATTTCTGCATTGACACGTTGTTGCGATTTCCGCTGCTGCTCAACTTCCGAGCTACTCAGATTGACCATAACATCGTTATCTGCACCTTGAGAAAGGGTGGCAGCTGCCAGTGCCGCTTCTTGTTGCTGCGCTTTTCTCTGCAATTGTGGACGGACCAATTTACGCCACAAGATCCAGGCAACGATCAGGACCAACAGCCAACGACCGGCTTCCATCAGGAGATCGAGAAATGCCTGTTTTTGCCAGAAGGGGAGTTCGCCAGAACTGTCGGTGGTATCCATAAATGGCGTGTTAACGACATTTAATGTATCGCCACGTTCAGCAGAGAAGCCCATTGCTTCACGCGCTACTGTTTCAATTTGTTTGATCTGATCTTCTGTCAGCGCAACCGGTTTACCATCCTCACCAGGAGCCTGATAGTTAACGATAATGGCTGCAGACAAGCGCTTCACACCACCCGTGCTGTGCTTGGTGTGTAAAATAGTCTTGTCGACTTCATAGTTTGTCGTTGCATCATTGCGGACGTTCGAGGTCTGAACGACGGTATTGGCATTCGCTGCATTCGCTTGCGTGCCAGCCGCATTGTTTTGGTTCTGCTGGCCTGCCTGATTATTCGCATTAGCGTTGGCATTATTTGGCGGAGTCGCGATAGGTGCTGTCGGTGCGGGTGCGGGTTGGTTGGTCAATGCACCAGGGACGCCACCTACGTTCGGGCCCCCTTTCTGCTCACTCTGGCTGGTTTGTTGAGAGCGAACGGCCGCTTTATCCGGCGGCTGGTTAGGTTGATACTGTTCGTCAGTTTGTTCGCGAGCTGAGAAATCGATTTGTGCGGTAACCTGAGCATGTACGTTGCCCATACCAACCATTGGGGCAATGATTGATTCTATTCGGCGTTGGTACATTGCCTCGACTTCGTTGCTGTACTTAAGCTGCGCAGCATTCAGGTCGCGGCTGCTGCTACCCGCTTGAGTTAACAGACGCCCAGTTTGATCGACGACAGTAATATTATCCGGTGGCAGGCCAGCAACGCTGCTGGAAACCATGTAAACGATAGAGTTGATTTGACCTTCATCTAATGCACGGCCCGGCTGTAATGTCAGAGTGACAGAAGATGAGGGGGACTTTTGCTCACGTACGAACAATGAAGGCTTCGGTATGGCAAGGTGAACTCGCGCATTCTGGACCGGACCTAGTGTTTCTATCGTTCTGGATAGCTCGCCTTCCAGCGCACGCTGGTAATTAATTTGCTCGCTGAATTGGCTGATGCCAAATTTTTCCTTGTCGAGCAATTCAAAGCCAACGGCACCGCCTTTGGGTAGTCCCAATTGGGCAAGTCGTAGCCGAGTTTCATAGACATTCTCGGCGGGAATCATTATAGCGCCGCCGTTTTCCGCAAAGCGGTAAGGGATATTCAGCTTTGTTAACTCGCTGACAATCGCACCGCCATCACGATCATTTATATTGCTATAAAGAACCCGATAATCTGGGCCTTTGGCCCATAGCGTTAATGCGACAACAATCGCAATCGTTGCGGCTGCAGCGATCAGGAGCGGAATCTTCGGATTGGCGCGTAACCGGTTGAGTATTTCGCCAAAGCTGTTTTTACCGGTAGCGGAACCGGTTAATGAGGCGTTCATACTCTATCTCTGCTTGGTTGTTGAACGATATACTTAGCATTGTTACGTGACAAAACAGAACTCCCTGATTGCGCAATCAATAAAACATTTCGCCTAGGTTTATCGGCATGTCATTATTTTCCGTAAAAGAAAAATCGATGGGTCGATAAGGTAGCATTTTTCACGCTAATTACCCCATTTAGACTAAATGGGGTGTGATAGGTTATCGCTGTCATAAATGTATGTGAAAACCTAAGCAGTATGGTTTAGTGAGGTATTATGTCGATTCAAGGTATTGATGGCGTTCTACAGCAAATGCAAGTCAAGGCTCTGCAGGCTGCCGACACGCCTATAGCCAGACCATCCGTAGAGCCTGGTTTTGCCAGTGAGTTGAAAGCCGCGATCGATAAGATCAGCGACACGCAGCAGGCTGCTCGTACGCAGGGCGAAAAATTTACCATGGGTGTACCAGGTGTTGCATTGAATGATGTGATGGTGGATTTACAGAAATCATCAATTTCAATGCAGATGGGCATTCAGGTGCGTAATAAACTGGTATCTGCGTATCAGGAAGTGATGAATATGTCCGTTTGATGTTGCCTGATGGCATCAAACTGTAATTAGTAAAGTATTGTGCCTAGCCTCATTGTTAACTCAATGAGGCTAGGCACAATCTTTATCTCTATAGCCTGCCTTGCAATTCCTTTCCTTCGTTTTGTACTGACTTCTCGTTGTACTCATCATTGAATAAGTGTATTAAAAATTTCAACGATGGATAAAAAACGCGCCTCGTATAAAAAAGAAGCGCGTCGAGATCGATGTAATTCATAGAACGCTATGAACGTGTTTCGTCAGGCAACGGTTCTCCAGGCAGCAGTCGCTGTCCTGCAAATTCGCTATAAGTCGTATTAATTGACTTTTGCTTTAGTGATTGCCCCATTAACGAACTTAACTCATCCATCCGCTTCTGCAGTAGTTGTTTTACTTTCGCTTCATTATCCATCACTTCCTGCAAAATCTGTCGTAGGTGCAGTCGCATCATACTGTCGATTTCGTCAGGAATTGGCGTGTTGACCAAGCCTTCGACGGACTGAACATAAACAATCTCTTGCTCAACCAACGTATCCCATTGACCACCTACGGCCAAGTGAAGAATTTTTTGACTCAGAGACAAAAGCTGTTGGTAATCTTTTAGAAGCCGATGGGGGGAGACCATTAACGTACTTCCTGCTCTGGTTTGTAATTAGGGCCGATTTGCCGCCAGGCATCAGCGATATTTTCTAGCAACGCTTCAACGTCTTCTATCGCTTTTGCATCGTTATGTAAATTGGCAATCAACAAACGCTGAGACATGTAGTCGTAGAGAGCGGACAGGTTTTCAACCAACTCACCCCCTCTTTCCATATCCAACCCGGCTTTTAGTCCGTTATTGATAATGTCGATTGCTTTAGATAACGCCATACCTTTACCTGGGATGTCGCCTTGCTCCATGAGAATGCGCGCGCGCACCATCGCACTGCGCGCACCATCAAACAGCATGACGATAAGCTGGTGGGGGCTGGCGCTCATCACACTGCTTTCAAGGCCTACCTGAGCATAGGCCTGACTACCTTTCATATTGTACATCACGCTACCTATCTACTTAATCAGCAAATTTTAGAGCTTGGAGAACATACTGGTTAAACTAGCAGCTGTTGAACTCATCTGAGACATCGCTTTATCTAGATCTGTAAATTGTTTCTGGTAGCGAGCAATTGTTTCTTCAATACCGTCTTTGATTCGCTGAGATTGGGTATCCAGACTTTTAATCGTTTGATTAATACTATCTTCTTTCGTTTTGATAGTACCATCGACGGTATCAAGGAGTTCTTTCAGATAACCACGGGTTTGTGTCGCAAAACCAGTTTTGTCATTATCACCCACGAAAAAGGCTTGAACTTTTCCTGGTTCTTCTTTAAGCGCTTTATCCAAGACAGTGTTGTCTATTTCAAGTTTGCCTGTCTTAAAATTTTGCTTGATGCCTAAATCGGCGAGAATATTAAATTGACCATTGTCGCTTTGTACTGTGGTGAGTTGGCCTTTAAGTTTGTTCTGTATACCACGGACAGTTGAGTCACCGATTAATGCACCGTTTGTGCTGGATTGATCTTCCCCTTTTTTAACTGCGGTGTATTTGGTTTGTGACGCGATAGTATCTTGAAGGCCGTTATAAGCATCAACCCATGCTTTTATAGCATCTTTCATGCCCGTGATGTCTTGATCAACGGTTAGTGTTTCTGGTTTACTCGCTTCTGTTTTAGCTTGTAGTGTTAAGCTGACACCTTCAAATGCATCATCAATCGTATTGCTTTGGCGCTCAATGGTGATGCCGTTTGCAATGATTACAGCATTCTGCGCTGCCACTTTCTCGGTTGTTGAGCCCAGAACATTACCGCCGTCAGTTAGCGTAATTTCACCTTTTTCGCCACTGTTTCTGGCTGTTAGCATCAGGTAATATTCGTTATCTTTGGCTTTGACTACGCTGGCGCTTACACCACCGTTTGCTTTATTGATAGCGTCACGGACGTCGTTCAGCGAGGTTTCTCCGCCTTTGATATCAACCGTCAATGACTTACCATCTGCCTGAGCGATAGTGAGAGAGCTATCTGCTGAACTTAGCGCTGTTGTGGCACTCGTTTTAGCGCTGGAAGTAATGGAGTGAGCTTGAGCTAACTGCTGTACCTCAATACTGTAGCTGCCTGCGACGGCCTTGCTGTTGGTTGTTGCAGTAAATGCCTTATTAGTGCTGGATACTTTTGTGTTGGTGATTCCATCAATAGAGCCAGTGACAACACCGAATGATTGAGATTTGGCTAAGGTATTGGTAGCAGTATTGAGCCTGTCGAGTGAGCTCTTCAGTGCGCTGACACCGGTCAGTTGGGCTTTGTAACTGGATTGTTGTGTTGTAATGGGCGTCAAACGTTGGTTTTCAGCCGTTCTCAATTGTGTCAACAAACCGGCCAAATCTAAACCTGAACCTACACCTAATGAAGAAATGCTTGCCATGATCGAATCCTTTATTTGTCCAGAGCCAATGGTCTATATGACGATTATCGGCAGTACGAATAATAAGTTTAGCATTTTAAGTCTGTGTTATTGCCGAGCACTGCAATTGAGATTGTTTTAGTCCTATCTACTAAAGGTAGACGTTGTTGACCTGTGTGGAGAACTTCGCCCGAAATGGCGTATCAGAACGTTTTGATGGCCATAAAACTTACTTCAGTAAAAATTAAAGCTTTTGAAAAGCCTTCCGATAAAGAAGTACAACGGGGATGACCCCGTGGGTCTAACCCGAATTTACGTCTCATTGATTAAGGAACGCTTATCATGGCATCGATTAATACTAACATCATGTCTCTGGTTACCCAGAACAACCTGAACAAGTCACAATCTTCTCTGGGCACCGCTATTGAGCGTTTGTCTTCTGGTCTGCGTATCAATAGTGCAAAAGACGATGCTGCTGGTCAGGCGATTGCCAACCGTATGACTGCACAGGTTAAAGGCCTGACGCAGGCTGCGCGTAACGCGAACGACGGTATCTCTCTGACTCAGACCGCAGAAGGTAACCTGAACGAAATCAACAACAACTTGCAGCGTGTTCGTGAGCTGGCGGTTCAGGCAGCAAGTGACACCAACGGCAGTACTGACCGTACTTCAATCTACACTGAAATGAAGCAACGTCTGGACGAAATCGACCGTGTTGCTAAAGCAGCATCTTTCAACGGCACAAGCCTGCTGGACGGTACGGCAAGCGGCGGTATCAACATTCAGGTTGGTGCAAACACCGGTGCAAATGAAGTCATTAAAATTGACTCTGGCGCACTGGTTAACGCAACGACAACTTCTGGTGCAGGCTTGGCTTCTGGTGTGTCGACTGCCGTTGCTGCAATCAGTGGTGGTACTGGTACTATCGGTGGGTCAGGTGGTCTGGCTGCAACAATTATTAGCAGCGTGGATACTGCACTGAAAGCGGTAGATACCGCGCGTAGTAACCTGGGTGCGATCCAGAACCGTTTCGAATCCACGATCACCAACGTGAACAACACCATCAACAACCTGTCTAACGCCCGTGGCCGAATTCAGGATGCGGATTATGCGGTGGAAGTGTCGAACATGACCAAGGCGAACATTCTGCAACAGGCTGGTACATCAGTGCTGTCTCAGGCGAACCAGGTTCCTCAGACCGTTCTGTCTCTGCTGCGTTAATCGTAAGCAATACAGTATGATGTTAAACCCAGCCAAGTGCTGGGTTTTTTCTTTCTGAAACAAATGCTTTTATATAAAAAATATACATAGACAAAAAATTAAAGATTTTAAAAAAGGTTCCGATAATTAGTAAGGACGGGGATGAGCCAATGAGCTGAACCCGACACTTAACATCTCATTGATTAAGGAACGCTTATCATGGCATCGATTAATACTAACATCATGTCTCTGGTTACCCAGAACAACCTGAACAAGTCACAATCTTCTCTGGGCACCGCTATTGAGCGTCTGTCTTCTGGCCTGCGTATCAATAGTGCAAAAGACGATGCTGCTGGTCAGGCGATTGCCAACCGTATGACTGCACAGGTTAAAGGCCTGACGCAGGCTGCGCGTAACGCGAACGACGGTATCTCTCTGACTCAGACCGCAGAAGGTAACCTGAACGAAATCAACAACAACTTGCAGCGTGTTCGTGAGCTGGCGGTTCAGGCAGCAAGTGACACCAATGGTCAGACTGACCGTGGTTCAATCTACACTGAAATGAAGCAACGTCTGGACGAAATCGACCGTGTTGCTGGCTCCGCTTCTTTCAACGGCACGAACCTGCTGGACGGTACGGCAAGTGGCGGTATCAACATTCAGGTTGGTGCAAACACCGGTGCAAATGAAGTCATTAAAATTGACTCTGGCGCGCTGGTTAACGCTAAAACCTCTGGCGGTCTGTCATCTGGTGTATCGACGGCTGTTGCTGCAATCAGCGGAACGACTGCAAGTGGCGCAGTAAGCGGCATTGGTGGTGACAATGGTCTGGCTCAGAAAATTGTTGATGCCGTTGATACTGCGCTGAAATCGGTAGATACCGCGCGTAGTAACCTGGGTGCGATCCAGAACCGTTTCGAATCCACGATCACCAACGTGAACAACACCATCAACAACCTGTCTAACGCCCGTGGCCGAATTCAGGATGCGGATTATGCGGTGGAAGTGTCGAACATGACCAAGGCGAACATTCTGCAACAGGCTGGTACATCAGTGCTGTCTCAGGCGAACCAGGTTCCTCAGACCGTTCTGTCTCTGCTGCGTTAATCGTAAGCAACACAGTATGATGTTAAACCCAGCCAAGTGCTGGGTTTTTTTCGTTCTGAATCAGATGTTTTTGAATAAAAAATATACATAGACAAAAAATTAAAGATTTTAAAAAAAGTTCCGATAATTAATAAGGACGGGATGAGCCAATGAGCTGAACCCGACAGTTAACATCTCATTGATAAAGGAACGATTATCATGGCATCGATTAATACTAACATCATGTCTCTGGTTACCCAGAACAACCTGAACAAGTCACAATCTTCTCTGGGCACCGCTATTGAGCGTCTGTCTTCTGGTCTGCGTATCAATAGTGCAAAAGACGATGCTGCTGGTCAGGCGATTGCCAACCGTATGACTGCACAGGTTAAAGGCCTGACGCAGGCTGCGCGTAACGCGAACGACGGTATCTCTCTGACTCAGACCGCAGAAGGTAACCTGAACGAAATCAACAACAACTTGCAGCGTGTTCGTGAGCTGGCGGTTCAGGCAGCAAGTGACACCAATGGCAGTACTGACCGTACTTCAATCTACACTGAAATGAAGCAACGTCTGGACGAAATCGACCGTGTTGCTGGCGCCGCTTCTTTCAACGGCACGAACCTGCTGGACGGTACGGCAAGCGGCGGTATCAACATTCAGGTTGGTGCAAACACTGGTGCAAATGAAGTCATTAAAATTGACTCTGGCGCGCTGGTTAACGCTAAAACTTCTGGCGGTCTGGCTTCAGGCGTATCAACTGCCGTTGCTGCAATCAGTGGTGGTACTGGTACTATCGGTGGGTCAGGTGGTCTGGCTGCAACAATTATTAGCAGCGTTGATACTGCACTGAAAGCGGTAGACACCGCGCGTAGTAACCTGGGTGCGATCCAGAACCGTTTCGAATCCACGATCACTAACGTGAACAACACCATCAACAACCTGTCTAACGCCCGTGGCCGAATTCAGGATGCGGATTATGCGGTGGAAGTGTCGAACATGACCAAGGCGAACATTCTGCAACAGGCTGGTACATCAGTGCTGTCTCAGGCGAACCAGGTTCCTCAGACCGTTCTGTCTCTGCTACGTTAATCGTAAGCAATATGGCATGAAATTTAACCCGGCCATGTGCCGGGTTAAATTTATCAGTCGCTCCAACGTCTCGGTACTTTCTTGAGTTTTTAATAGTATCTTCATGATTCTTCTATCTTAATTTCCTCCGTTTTTTGCCTTTCAATTTGGTATATGTACCTTTTGAGCAAGTTTTTTCCTGTTTCTGGTTTTAAAAATAGCTATAAATGATTATTTATCATGCGATTAGGTAAGCAGGCAATAAAAGAGTAGATTCCAGTAAAGTTGTCAGGAGAGGAAGCTGCAGTTTTGATTCTAATGCTTTAAATAGCATGGTAATTGATTGGTTTATTTATCGTTTAGTTTGATTTTCTAGCCTTAAAATGGAAGTATTTATATATCTGTTTTGTCTACAAGGCTCCTTTCTATGCCACGCGTCTTTATCAGCACACTTCAACTTATCGACTACAGAGATGAAACACTGGCCATTTTGGATCTGATTGGTGGATTCATCGATAACGGCTGGAGTGTAGATGTCTATTGCCATCAATATGATGTTCGCATAAAAACTCTGATAGAGAAAAAATTTGCAGGTAAAGACATTTTCGCCACTGACGACACCAGTTATATTTTTAACGAGCATTATGATCTATTCTGGATTCAGTATTTTTCATTAAATACAAGTATATTAGATAGATTTCTGAATGGTGGCGTTACAACGAATATCATATTCGATCACCAGTCATTGGATAGCCGAGAGGCCGCATCGGCTGATATTTTGCTTGAAAATCGCTTATGCGATCGAGCGTTAGTTACATTGCCGCGTTTGACTGATTTTTTGAATGAGAGTGGGATAACTAGTTCGCTGATATCCGTGTTTCCTCATTCTGCTCCTGATTTTTATTTCAATCACTCTTCACCGGAAAATGACAATAGCCTAAAAAAGATACTTATTGTCGTGGAAGAAACAACACCGATGCTCAAGGCATTGATAAGTGAACTGGAGAAGTTTTCAATAGCCTGCGAAATTATGAGTCGAGACCAATGGGTTCATAATAATGTGGTGACTGATTTTGATGCTATTGTTGCTAGTGGAATTATTGCACAATATGCACTATGTGCAGGAAAACCTGCCTATTTGTATCAAGACAATTTTTTCATCGGATATATTACCGACGAGTTGATTGAAGGAAATGTATTTCGTAATGAAACGGCCGGTAAAGCTCTTTCTTCAGAGGAAGTAGCAGAAAACATTTATAAGGGTTATGAGCAAGCGGCTAAATATACCCAGAAACGCTCAGGTTATTATAATGAATCCTGGCGGTTATCAAATACGTTACTATCACTGCTTGGCAGTTTGCCAGAACCGACGCTTAAAACGATAACCGATCAAGAACTGCAACGACTTGCTCTTCATAATTTAACCTTACAGGATAAAACGAAGCCCTTTTATTCTGTCGATAAGTGGTTAAGTGAGCGCTTGATTAGCCCTGCGCGTCGTGATTTATTGCAAGCGTTTATTCAGGCCTATCCAGAAATTGGCAATATAGGTATTGCAATACTGGCACAATCTAATGATAAAGACGCCATAAATGTGTCATTAGCTAGTATTCATGAACAATTTTATGCAGCCAGTGAGGTCTATGTATTGACCTCTAATGATTTCACTTATGCTGATGCTGACAGGTCAGTCACATGGCTATCATCTGACTCGGTTGAAGAAAGCCCACTGAATGTTGTACTGGCTCAAACATCAGCATCCTACCTGTTAGTTTTACGTGCCGGTGAACGTTTACTGCCACATGCGTCATTATTATTAGCTGAGCATCGCCTGCGTTTTCCTTCGGCAAAAGCATTCTATTTTGACGAAGCGATTATGAAAGAGGGTAAAGCAGAAAACCCAATGCTTAAGCCTGAATGTAATATTGATATGTTGCGTAGTTTCCCTTACATAGGTCGAAACTTGGCTGTTGATGCATCAACTTTGCGCCAGCAAGGCATAATTCCTTCTATTGGTGAATCTCTTGAGTTGCACGATGTCATTTGGCAACTGATAGAGCAAGAAGGGCCGCAGGCTATTGGCCACATTCCGGAAGTACTGGTTTATACCACAAATTCATTGTTCGATTGGTTGCACAGTGATGGTGTGGCGCAATACTACCCTGATATTATTCAACGCCATCTTGCTCGTTGTCATGTTGATGCTGTTGTTTCAGCAAACGATGACGATGGGATATGCCACATTCAATATCAGCACCTAAGTAAGCCGCTTGTTTCTATTATTATTCCTACGCGCGATCATCTGCCTGTTATTAGCCGGTGCATCGAAACGCTTATGGAACGTACGCAATACCTCAACTATGAATTGTTAATTGTAGATAACCAGTCGACAGAGGCTGGCGCTTGTCAATATTTAAGACAACTTTCTGCAATGAAGTTAACACAAGTTCAGGTTTTGTCGTGGCCACATCCATTTAATTTTTCCGCCATTAATAATTTTGCTGCTCAAAAAGCGAAAGGCGATATGCTGCTTTTCCTTAATAATGACACTGAAATCACGAATGGAGATTGGTTGAATGCCCTCTTAAATCATGCACTACGTCCTGAGGTGGGTATTGTTGGGGCTAAGCTGGTGTTTGATGATGGCCGAATTCAGCATGGCGGCATCGTATTAGGTATGAATGATAGTGCCGCGATTGCGTTTCAGGGGATGGGGGCGGAATCTAAAGGTTATATGAGTCGTTTACGCACGACTCATAACGTAAGTGCGGTTAGCGCGGCTTGTATGATGATGCGGCGTGACGTTTATGTTGAACTCGGTGGGTTTGATGAGCAGCAATATCCTACCTATTTTGGTGATGTTGATCTTGCGCTTAAAGCACGACAACAAGGATATCTGGTTGTGTGGACGCCAGATGCACAAGTGATGCATTTAGGTGGTGCATCGCGCTTATTACAGCAGTATTTCAAGCTACCACCATTACCGCAAAAATCAGAGATTGACTCACTTTATGATCGCTGGCTACCGCAGTTAGCGAACGATCCATGCTATCACCCTGCCTATGGCAAACATGCTCCAGGCTTTTCTTTAACGCCAGAAATGGCTAGGTGTCAGCGTGCATTACCAGGGCGACCGTTGCCTGTGGTTATTGGGAGTCATAGTGATTGGCATGGGTGTGGACACTATCGTGTTATTTTTCCTTTTCAGGCATTAGAACGAGAGATGCATATAGAGGGGGGGCTGAAACACGGCGTGCCAAAATTGGTCGATGCTGTTGATATGGAACCTGATGTTGTGATTGTTCAATCTGCCGCGGGAGCCCAGACGCCAGAGATGGTGGCACAGTATCGCAAATATACACGTTCATCGATTGTTGCGGAATTCGATGACTATATCCTTAATGTTCCGATCAATAGCGGTAATAGAAAATCATTCTCACAACAATTAATTAAAAATTTTCGCCGTTCTTTGGAATCTGTTGATTGGGTCGTGGTTTCTACGCCAGCATTGGCCGAAGCTTATTCAGCTTACCACTCAGATATTCGTGTCGCTTACAACCGATTGCCTGCATCTTGGTGGAAAGGGTTAACGAGCCTACGCCAGCAAGGACGTAAACCTCGGGTTGGTTGGGCTGGGGGAAGTAGTCATAAAGGCGATTTGGCTATTCTCCGTTCGGTAGTGAAAGCGTTGGAGGATGAAGTTGACTGGGTTTTCATGGGCATGAAACCTGAAGGTGTGAAATGTGAATTTCATGCTGGTGTCCCTATCGAATATTACCCACAAAAAACAGCGAGCCTGAATCTCGATTTGGCACTGGTGCCGTTAGAACATAACCTGTTCAATGAATGCAAAAGTAATTTACGACTCATGGAGCTAGGTGCTTGTGGGGTACCTGTAATTTGTACTGACATAGAGCCTTACCGCTGTGGTCTGCCAGTAACGCGGGTTGATAATCGTTTTAAAGATTGGATAGATGCGATACGTACGCACATCTCGGATATGGATGCAACTGCAAGAATGGGTGATGAGCTCAGAGATGCTGTGTATAAAGATTGGATGCTAGAAGGTGATGGGTTGACTGATTGGTTGCAGGCCTGGTTGCCAAAGTAGCGAGATAACGTAGTAACACAACATGAAGGTGTGATAGCGCATTGGTTGCTGAAGAGCCAAGGGCGGTAGCTTTCCCCGCTTTAGATAGTAACAATAGATTTTTTGTGAACTGCATATATGAGTGTTTGATTTTTAGGATAAACGATGAGTAAAAAATTTAAATATCCTTATGTAATTACTGTTCCAGGTTATATTGAATCCTCTCTTGGGATTCAGGTTATGCATCGCCTTTGCCATCTTATTAACCAACACGGGGGAGAGGCATATATTGTTTCTCCTATAACCAACCCTGAATGGAATACACCGCAATTAACGTCTGGTAAATTTAACGAATATAAAGACTCTGGAGAAATATTCATCGCGGTTTACCCTGAAATAGAGTCAGGCAACCCTCTGGAAGCGCCTCTCTGTGTCAGGTATATGCTGAATAGAGAGGGTGTCCTGAACGGCAATAGTATTAATGCTGGTGAGGATGATCTCTTTTTCTTTTATCGACAAGAGTTTGCTGAAAATGAAGCGAATGTGGATTTACTGACAATATCAACTTATGATTTATCAGTATTTTGTGACGATTTTACAGAAAAAGATCTTGATATTTTATATTTAAATCGAGTTCCACGAAGTTCTGTCGACTTTTCAACGTTGCCCGAGAATATAAAAATTTTATCGATGGAGCAGCCATTATCGTTGAATGAGCTTGCTAAAGTCCTTAAGCGTGGGCGCGTTATGTATTCTTATGAAGCATCTGGCACCTGTGTTTTAGCAGGATTGTGTGGCTGTCCTGTGGTGGCCAGAGTTGCTGAAGGATATGAAAAATATGCTATTACGGAGAAGACATCTAAAGATGTAGGTAATGCTGATGTCGCTTGGGATGATTCCCCGTATGAATTGGAGCGAGCAAAGGAAAACCTTTATAAATATAAAGAGTTTTATGAAGGGTTGGAGAGTGTATCAAATCAGCAACTTTCCAATTTTTTAGATATTACGCAAGATAAAGCGCAGAGTTATTATAATAACTGTAAAGAAAACATAGTGAAATGGGTTGAACAGAGGACGCTTTCTCCGGAAAGAGTTGCCCTAGCTTCTAGGAATATTGATGAATTAGTATCACCCCAAGCTATTTATGTTTGCATCTATGATCGTTCGGAATCTTGGCATGAGGTTTTAACTACATTAGAATCTTTATTACCTGTAAAGGGGATGTATTCAAGATTACGCTGTATTGTTTTTACTGATGGGGAATATACTCTTTCTAAAGATTTTGAGTCTTGGGTTTCATTGTGCGAAACAGAAAAACTACACTCTACTATAAAAAATATAGCGATGCAGCAGTGTGTTAACTGGTTTCAGTATGTGAGAGCGGGAGTCACATTCATCGCAGACAGCTTTTTTTCTGTAATATGCTTCTTAAATAAAGAAAGTGACTATAGCGCAGTCTATCCTGACAAAATATTCATTAATGATTGTGGTGAATTAGAATCGGCTTTTTTACCAGATTTTAGTATTGATTACTTTCTTGGTTTCCCAAGCGCATTTTTTGTTGGCTGTTTCTTCCATCAAAGTATTTTTATAGATACGAATTATTACAATGATATTTCCCCTGAGTTTTTTGATTTCGATGTTCTGATGCGTTTGATTACAGAGAAAGGAAAGGGGAATATCGGTCATTTTCCTGAGCCATTATTAATCAGTGAATCAAAAAAAGAATTAGATAATAGCAAAGTAGAGCAACTGATTAGTAACTACTTAAACGCAAAAGGTTATGTGAATAGCTTAATTTTACCTAATTCATCAGGTGGGTGTCGGGTTGTTTATGGCCATAACAAAGATTTACCTAAAATTAGTATCTTTATCATCGATAACGGTGATGTCAATGTATTGCAACGCTGTGTGATGGGATTGCTGGAAAAATCTAAATATACCAATTATGAAATTTTAATTCTGAGTTGCTATGCTGAGATTGAAGAGAATCGTTACTGGTTGGAAGAAGTAAGTAAAATTGATCCTAATAGAATAAAGACTATTATATTTCCACATCAGGAAAGTCGCGCTAAGCTCAACAATATTGCTGCTAATCAAGCATCGGGTGATTATCTTCTCTTGCTTGATGTCGCAGTTTTTCCAGCGCACGATGAATGGCTGGAAAATTTAGTTAATCATTGTCTGCGTGATGATGTTGGGTGTGTTGGCAGCAAGGTTATTAATCTAAATGAGAAAATTTATTCCGCAGGTATGGTTCTTGGGCTCAATGGTGTAGCGGAAACGCCTTTCGTTGGGAGTCACTATGCAGATTCGGGTTATATGAACCGTTTGGCCATAGAACAAAACTATAGTGCGCTTCCCTCATTGTGCTTACTTATAAGGCGCTCTATTTATCACGATGTTGGTGGCGTAGATGAGTCGCTGACAGAAGGATATCTTACTGATATCGATTTATGTCTAAAAATTCGTGAAGCGGGTTATCTTTCTGTTTGGACGCCTTACTCTATTGTTGCGACTGATTTATCTCCAGAAAAAAATTATAAAAGCAAAGAAACTTGCTCAGAACAAGAGAGAGTTATCTACCACAAGTGGGGAGGGGTCATTGCTAATGATCCTGCATATAATAAGAACTTGTCATTAACTCAATGTTATAGAATAGAAAAAAATCTCAGACCATGTGAGTTATCGCCAGAGCCTCAACGACTGTCTCGTGCAATGGTGTTTTCTGGCGGTAGCAATTCGATGGAGAGATATCGTTTAGAAGAACCTTTTTATAACATGCGATACCATGGAATGGTTGACGGAGCCGTTGCTTCAGAATCTCTCGTTATATCTGATTTTTTACAAATAGAACCTGATGTAATTATCACACAGAACTGTATTCAAAGTGGGAAAATAACCGATTTCAAATCGATAAAAGATTGTTTTTCTATTTATGATATGAACTATTATGAATCAAGTAAATTTGATGATATTAAAAATAAAAAAGAGCACTTGAAAAAAATAAAAGAAGATTTAGCTCCTTTTGATAGAGTGATTGTAGGTTCTGAAGTGTTAGCTGAGCAATATGGCAGAATGCATCACGATATTAAAATTTTGCCTACATATTTACCTCATTTTTGGAATGAGCTGGTCTTGACCGGAAGGGCTAGCGAAAAACCACGGGTTGGATGTGTAACGCTTGATCTCAATGATGAAGATATTGAGTTAGTCTCTAACGTTATCCGCGATTTTTCTCACCTCGTTACATGGGTATTCCTAGGGACTTACCCTCCTAAACTGAAACCGTTTATTCACGAATATCATCGCTATCACGGTTTTACTCATTACCCTCAACAGCTAGCTTCGCTCAATCTCGATTTTGCAATAGCACCGCTGGTTGATAATAATGCTAATCGAGTTCGCAGTAATATTCGCCTATTAGAGTTTTGTATATGTGGTATACCAGTTATATGCAGCGATGTTCTATGTTACAAAGGTAATCTTTCCGTTAACTTTGCGAAAAATAGATATAAAGACTGGTCTGCTGCAATGAGTCAATATATCCATGATGTTGATTCGGCCAGAACGGTTGGTGCTGTGTTGAAAAGTGAGGTTCAGGAGAACTGGATGCTTAATCAAAAAAATCTAGAAATTATAAAGAAAACTTGGCTGCCTCGCTAATTTATTATATTAAGGGCTGTTTGTGAAAAATTAAATATATGTTACCAGTCCACTGCTTCCTCCACTTGAAGAATTTATCCTTTATTTGGAAAGATATGGGAAAATAAAAGATTAACAAATGGTGGGCCTTTAAATGAGCAATTTGAAGAAGAACTGGCAAAATACTTAGGAGTTAAGGATATCAGTCTTTTTTCAAATGGCACCTTAGCACTATTGACGGCATTACAGACATTACGCATTGCTGGTGAAGTTATCACGACTCCGTATTCCTTTGTGGCTACCTCACACTCAATTTTGTGGAATGGGCTAAAACCCGTATTTGTAGATATTGATCCTCTGACTTGTAACCTCGATCCTGATAAGATTGAGCAAGCTATTACGTCAAATACTTCTGCTATTATGCCTATTGTCCTATCTTTGTTGGGGAGGGTTTTCCCTGTAGTAGAGATGAGCTGTATCTCTTAATGAAAGTGGCAGGTATATTTACACAACGTTATTTTTATCCCTTAATTAGTACATTCCCAATGTATCGTGGTTTGGATAGTGCGAAAACCGAAAATTTACCTGAGTCTCACATTGTTGCTGAATCTGTACTTTGTTTACCCATTTATGCAGACTTACAAGAAAATGAGCAAAGGGGAATTATTGACTTAATTCATAGCATAGCTTGTCAAGCAGATTAGTTTTACTTAAATGACCAATGCTTTCCTGAGTAATGAGAATTAATATCGAGTGGTTATTTAAGTAATTCTGCTAAGAGAGTGGCTTTTTATTAGTTTAACCTAACGTAGGTAGGTTCTTTATGAATCCTTTTAATGTTGGTTTCTTTACAGAAAATGAACTGATTAATTTTGGTTTTAAATCATTAGGCAAAAATGTATGCATTGCAAAAAATTGCACTATCTTAGGTTTAGAGAATATATCAATTGGAAGTAATGTGAGAATCGATGGATATACGACGATAATCGCAAGCGATAATGGTTTTTTGAACTTAGGATCATTTATACATATAGGTGGTTATTCACTATTATCTGCAGGTGCAGGTATAACAATGAATGATTTCAGTGGTATATCTCAAGGTGTTAAAATTTATAGTAAAACAGATGATTATACTGGGAAGTATTTGACTAATCCTACTGTAAGCCCAGAGTATACAGGAGTCACTTCAGGTGAGGTGATTTTAGGAAGACATTCAATTATCGGTTCAGGAACAGTAATTTTACCCAAGTTGACTATTGGTGAAGGCACCTCTGTGGGGGCTCTCTCCCTTGTAACAAAAAGCCTTTCTGAATGGGGGGTTTATTTTGGTAGCCCAGTAAAGAAAATAAAAGAAAGAAATAAGGAATTACTCAAGTTAGAGAAAGATTTTCTAATTGAAATATCTAAAAGAAAACCATAATTTTATGCTTTTTTTTATAGTTATTTTTCTATCCTTCCCAATAAATAATAGCGGTAGGTAGGCGTGGTTAATTCTACCTTCACTAAGAATAATATAGATTTGATGAGTTTTTAGAAATAGCCCCATTCAATGATTTAATAAGTTATTCGTTATTTTCATATATTTTACATAGGTATTTTATGAGAGTCGCCTTAGTTGGAAATTGCCAGCTTGAAATAATTGGTGAGTTATTGAAAGGTAATAAAAATATAAGCGGAAATCAGTATGATTATATTTTTAATACGCCAATATATAAATTAAATGAAAAAACTGATGTTATAAACTTCTACCATGAATTAGAGTCTTGTGATGTTATCTTTATGCAGTATCACTCTGAACGATGGGGGCGGTTCTCTACTTCCTCATTGGAACGATATTTTGATATAAAAATGCTGCCTACAATGGAGTCTCGAATATCTAGTCCGCAATTAGCCTACATAGATAAAGATCTACCTGACCTTATGGTTTATGTAGACTACCGGTTTCTGCATTTGTATCTCTCAGGCTTTAATTATCAGGATGCTATTTTTCAATATCACAATGTAAGTTTATCCCAAGATAAAAAACATGCTGCTCTGATCGAGGATGCTGATAAATACAAAAGATTATATAATTCAGGAAAGTTGATTTTTGATTTCTCAGATTACTATTTATCTTCTTTGTCCCAAGATCAAGACTGTTTTTCAACGGTTAGCCATCCGAGTAATAAACATTTAAGTTTATTGTTTGAGTCAATACATCTTAATACGTTTGGTGTCCATGAAAGTTTTAATCTTAATGGCCAAGAGTTACTGAGTAATTATAGAGCACCTAGACTTGGTAGTGGCGATGAAAGTTATTATATGATGAGGGATTCTGGATTGCCGCTTGCTTGCAAAATTAATTATTCATTTTTTGATAAGCATAGTCGAGCTGATCTGACGAAAGCATTAATTAGCTCAAATTACTATAACCTTCTAAATGATGAATATATGAATTTTTAAATTAAATATTATTTAAATGGAATATCATTTTTAGTAATGTGCAGGTATTCCATTATCTTGTCATAAAAAATTATGTTTTAACTCTTATTATTCCGTCAAGCGCTAGCTTATAATTCCCGCATCGTTGGTAATAGTCGAGAGCTTCAGACTTCATACCAAAACACTCAAGTATAACCGCTATGTTGTAATTGGCCTTATACGTCCCAACGCCTTGTTTTCGACCTGGTCCCATTTTTGTGCATAACTGAAATGTATCAATCGCATTCTGAAAATCAGCGTTATTCATGAGTATTAATGCTTTTAAAAACATAAAATCAGTAGAGTGACAGAGATTTTCATATTGTAAAATACCTAAGGCTTTTTCATATTTCTCGGTATTAATTAAGCAATAACCGTAACATTCAATCAGAACTTCATTGTAATCCTGGTGCATATCTTTTTGCAGACGTAATGATGTTTCAAAACTTTGTGCTGCTTGCTCGTAATTTTTTCCTAAGTAGTGACTTTTTCCTAACTGATAATGCAGATAGGGATCATCGCTCGTTTTATCGATAGCATTCTCGAGTAATGTAATATTGCGGGCGATCTTATTTTTGCTTTCTATCGTTTCTTTCGTGTAACCACTGTGCGTGAATGATAATGGAGTATCAAAACGTCCATCAGGCGCTTCTCCAGTATTTTTCTTGCAAATTTGCTCATGGATAATACCGAAAAACTCATAATATTTTTTGTTGAAAATTCGGCTTATTCGTTCTTGGATTAAATCTATGTCTTCCGAGCTTTCATCATTGGTGATACTTGCGACCTCTACGGTACCGACCTGCGTAGGGTGAGCGTTAATCAGTTCAGAGAGTAGCTCGATATCAAATTTATTAATTATTTCATCAGCGTCCACCACTAAAACCCAATCATACTTAGCGAATTGTAGTGAGTAATTTCTCGCAGCTGAGAAATCTGATATCCACTCAAAATCATAAATTTTGTCAGTAAAATCCCTAGCAATATTCTTTGAGTCATCGCTGGATCCAGTATCAACAACAATAATATCATCAAAATATTTTGCAATTTCTTTCAGCGAGCTACTCAAGTGCAAAGCTTCATTTTTCACGATCATGCAGACTGATATCATTGTGCACCGGGTTTTGAAAATGTAGATGTTACAAGATATTATACCAAACTTTTAGTAGCATCAATCCGAGATCAATTTTGGCTGTTTATGGTGTGAAAGTTTAATCTGTGGTGAATGATTAATATCATTTTCCATCGTTTAAATACTGAGGCCGCAGTGTGTTTTTATCTGTACTAGAAATTGAGATATGTAAGCCGTGTCGTTCAATCCAATCACTTTTGATAGTGAACCACTGAGATTGCAAGACTCGGTGCTAGATCCTTATAAAGGAAACACGTAAAGCCACTGAGTCATTTGGTTAAGTGGTAGTAAAAGTACATAAGTCCGATCTTTAGCCTGATTTTAGGCACAGGGGGCCATGTATTGAAAATGGTTTTCTCGCCCATAAAACATCCTTTTCTCTGCGTAGAACCTGCGCTAGAATCATCCCCCTCGAAAGAGATGTACATCACAAATTTAGTGTCTCATTGCATTCCATGCGACTGGCATTTTTGCTTCTAACCGCATATTCTTTACCTAATCTTGTCATACATGGCAGGAATAACCCTTCTTTTTTGACGCTATTCAGGCGATTGGCTACCCTACCTAAAAGCATAATAGTGTCGATAACATTATCATCGTAGGTATTTGTCACTGTGAGCGATTTGTATACCGCCGAAGGCACAATGGATAAAAATTCCCTCTGGAAGCGCTATGTCCCACTAGTGCGCCATGAAGCCTTGCGTTTACAGGTTCGTCTCCCCGCGAGTGTTGAACTTGACGATTTGCTACAAGCTGGCGGTATTGGCTTGCTAAGCGCAGTTGAACGTTATGATTCGTTGCAAGGCACGGCGTTTACCACCTATGCCGTTCAACGAATTCGTGGCTCGATGCTGGATGAATTACGCAGTCGTGATTGGGCTCCACGCAGTGTACGGCGTAATGCGCGGGAAGTGGCACAAGCAATGCAACAGACTGAACAACAACTCGGTCGTACTCCAACGGAGCAGGAAGTTGCGCAGACCTTGAACATCACGCTTGAGGATTATCGTCAGATATTGCTGGATACGAACAATAGCCAGCTTTTCTCTTACGATGAATGGCGTGAAGAACATGGCGATAGCGCAGAGGCGTTACTGGAAGGCAACGAAGATGCCAACCCATTGCATCAATTGATGGAAGGCAATTTGCGCCATCGTGTGATGGACGCCATTGAAAACCTGCCAGAACGTGAGAAGTTGGTGTTGACGCTCTACTATCAGGAAGAGTTGAACCTGAAAGAAATCGGTGCCGTTCTTGAGGTTGGAGAATCAAGAGTCAGTCAGTTGCATAGCCAGGCGATAAAGCGCCTGCGCGTGAAATTAATGAACGATGTTTAATTGCGCTGCGTAGGAATACTGTTATCAAAATATATCTTCAGCCACTGAAGCAGCAGCAGGACCATGACAATTTTTTTGAATATTGATGAGCATTTTGCCTCAGTATCTGAATAGTCAATACTGTCTGTTTTGTAGCACCGGATCCTCTAGCGTAATGAGAGGTGCTATGGCTTCACATTGAAGTTATATATTGTCATGGAATGGATTCATGCACCCATCAATTCGGAAGAAACAGCTGCTAAGCCGTTATCTGAAAGACTTCAAACATAGACAGACCAACTGTTCCCAGTGTGATAAAGAACTTGACCGCGTTTCACTGGTGTTTCGCAATCAGCTTATCAATAAAAAATCAATTGGCAGCATCGACAGGCTTATCGATGACGAAATATGGTCTGGTCTGCAACAGGAATTAATCCCACTTTGCCGCTTTTGTAGCGAAATATTATGCAATACCACTGCTAGCTATTTCGATATTAAAGCTTTCACACAATATCTGATCGAACAAACCGAAGTTCGTCATAGCACGATGCGCGAGTATGTCATTCGTCTGCGGCGGTTGGATGAACTGCTGGTCGCAAATAATTATCCTGCAGAAACTTTTTCCGGGCACCGTGATGGGGTACAGCAGCGTGTATGCGACTACCTTCCTGACATTGAGCAAAATATCTACCGCAGCGCCCTACGAAAATACGATCAATACCTGGACTGGCAGCGGCATTTTTAACGCGCATAGTGCGTATTTCTCAGGCTGACATTGCTAATCCATGGGATACTGACTATACGTAAATGTTATGACAGTGTAAAAAATGCTTGCGTTGTAGGGGCAAATTATTGCACTGTCATACTACTGAAATCATTCGGCACTAATTTTTAGGGAATGGTTAGCAGTAGTTCTACGATGCGATCAATCATTATTCAGTGGAATAGTTGTTGTCACAGTGAGGAACGCGCATGGTAATGTCCGCTTGTGGACTTTGTAATCGATGTCAAGATTCTACGCTGCTGACTCGCCGATGCGAGGGATTTTCCTCCCACTTATTTTCAACACTGCTCCATTCTCTCTTTACCCAAGTTCCCCATTTATTTTCTTTTCCTATCCATGAATGTTCGGCCCGTTTTTTACACGGTTCGTGGATGACTCATGTGTATTTTCTGTCCGCTATTGGCTTAATAAGGAAGCCTAACCTCGTTAGTGAGTTAAACGTCACGCGCTGCAAAGCAGTGCGGTAAGTGAAACAAACTGTAAGGTGCCACTATGGGAAGACAAAAAGCAGTGATCAAAGCTCGTCGTGAAGCAAAACGCGTTATCCGTCGTGATTCGCGTAGCCATCGTCAGCGTGAAGAAGAATCGGTCACTTCTCTGGTACAGATGGGCGGGATTGAAGCAATCGGAATGGCGCGTGAGAATCGTGATAATTCTGTTATTCAAGCTCGTACCGCCGCCCAGGAACATTACTTGTCTGCGATAGAAAACAAACAGTTGATTTTTGCCACAGGCGAAGCTGGCTGCGGCAAAACGTATCTGAGCGCTGCGAAAGCGGCGGAGGCACTAATCCATAAAGAGGTTGAGCGCATTATTGTTACGCGGCCAGTATTACAGGCTGATGAGGATCTTGGCTTTTTACCCGGTGATATTTCGGAGAAGTTTGCGCCTTATTTCCGCCCAGTTTACGACATACTCCTGCGTCGGCTGGGATCATCTTTTATGCAGTATTGCTTACGGCCGGAAATAGGCAAAGTTGAAATCGCGCCTTTTGCTTATATGCGCGGGCGGACGTTTGAAAATGCAGTTGTGATTCTGGATGAAGCGCAAAACGTGACGGTGAACCAAATGAAAATGTTCCTGACGCGTTTAGGCGAGAATGTTACCGTTATCGTGAATGGTGATGTGACGCAGTGTGACTTGCCTGCTGGGGTTAAATCCGGCCTGCGCGATGCACTGGAGCGTTTTGTTGACGATGACATGATTGGCGTGGTCTCTTTCGGTAAAGAGGACTGCGTTCGTTCGGCACTGTGCCAGCGTACGCTCCATGCCTATGGCTGATGTTTGTGTGGCGCGGGAATGAAAATTCTCGCGCCAACACCATAAAAGAAAACGCCCCTGACTTGCGTCAAGGGCGTTTTCTTTTATATGGCGGTGAGGAAGGGATTCGAACCCTTGATACGTTTTCACGTATACACACTTTCCAGGCGTGCTCCTTCAGCCTCTCGGACACCTCACCGGGGGTTGCCTACAAGGGGCAACGGGGCGCTACTATAGGGAGTCACTTAGCTCCGGTCAAGCAGTATTTAGCGCTATCAGTGCGTCTGGCTAAGCATTGAACGGTAACGGATAGTCTGCGTAACCGTGTCGTCAACATGTAGACAAAATCAGTGAAAAAAACGCATAAAAAAACCACAGATCGCAATGACCTGTGGTTTTTTTGCAGCGATTGGACGATTACGCCAGCAGCGTTTTGATGTAGCTGGTCAGTGCTTCGTCTTTGCTGTTAGCGAAGAAGTATTCCTGGAATTTAGGACCAGCAATTGCACCTTTAACCAGATCCTGATCGAGACCTTTCAGGATTGTGATCAGATCGTTGTAGGTCACAGCTTTCACGGCATCCAGGATTTTCTTGTTACGTTGTTGAGGAGCAACGCGATCGCTTGGATAGCCTCTGCCGCCTTCTTCTTTGAACAACTGGGTAAACAGGTTTTCCAGGTTCAGTTCAGCGCCCCAGCCAAAGCCTTTAGCGTAAGGAACGGATACCGCGTTACCGTTGTTGATCTGAGAGAACAGGTAAGCATCAGATGGGTCAACAACCAGACCGCAGATTACGCCTGGGAAGGAGTTACAAGCCAACATTGCGCCTTGGCCAGTACCGCAACCGGTTACGACGAAATCAGCTGCGCCAGAGTTCAGCAGGATAGCTGCCAGAATACCGTTCTGGATGTAGGTCAGCTGTGCTGCATCTTCAACTGCGTATTGGCCGTAGTTGTGTACAGTGTGGCCCAACGGTGCAACAGCTTTGGTCAGAGACTCGGCGATGATGGCGTTTTTGGCAGCCTGGCTGTTCTCGTTAATCAGTGCAATTTTCATGTTCGTTCCTTTTCTGTGACGGACAAATACATTTTTTAAAACTGTATTTCAATTTGATGTGTGCAGTATACCGTTTCAAAAATAAAGCGCAAATCGTGGAAGCAAAGAATGCGGCACAGCCCATAAATTCGGGAAAAACACGATGCAGAGAAAATGAGTAACTAGAGGGTAAGTGATTGAAAAATGGCGCTGTATTTCAGCGCCATTGGGTTGATGATTACGCGTCGGGGAAGGTGAGCGTATTGCCCGGTGCTTCTCGATTAAGATGAAGAAAATTCAGGTGTCGTTCGTACTGATCCAAAATGTCGTTAATCACCTGTTCTTTGCTGTAATCCATCAAGTCATTCCCCTGACTTCCTTCTAATAAGAAGGTTTCAAGCCGGTAATAATCTGATTTGCCTGACCGCGCACGGTAGGTAAAAGCCGGGACGCTATAACGCTGTGGCCAAATCTGATAAAGAAAGTTCTGTTCATCGCCCAAATCAACCAACAGTTCGAGATGGTTCAAGCGCTCATCTTCGACAGGAGGCAATTCGTTGACTTCAACGCTGGTGCCTCGTAGACGTAGTTCACGCGCAACATCATCCATCGCGACTTTACAGACGTTATCCAGCATTTTCTGTGTATGCGTCGTACCGGGGAAATTCATGACGCGCGAGAGACGCTGTTTCCAGTTCAAGCGATCGTCACCGGATATTGGCATAGGTGCCGACGTTTGTAAGGAGCTGGCTTTACGGTAGTCCTCGACCCGAAGTGATTTATATAAGCCTGCCATAATAAAGAACATCACAAAGCTAAACGGTAACCCCATGATGACGGTGGTGTTCTGTAATGCTGAAACGCCGTTTGTCATCAGCATACCCAGTGTCAGCAGACCAATAGCGACTGACCAGAAAACGCGCAGCCAGTTTGGTGCATCATTATTGATGTCGGCAAGGCGAGAGGTAAAGTTGCCCAGCACCAGTGAACCAGAATCGGCAGACGTGACATAAAACAGCAGGCCGGTAATGGTGGCGACAGAGGCACTCAGGCTGAAACCTGGGTACTGTGCCAGCAGACTGTAGAATCCGCGTTCCGGGTGCTGCATGACTTCATTCGCAAAGTCCAGATTACCGTGGATCACCTGATAAAGCGCGCTGTTGCCGAAAATGGAGAGCCACAGCAGCGTAAAAACAAATGGAATGATCAGCGTACCGACGACGAACTGGCGAATCGTTCTGCCGCGTGAGATACGTGCCAGAAATAGCCCGACAAACGGTGCCCATGCGACCCACCATGCCCAGAAAAACAGCGTCCAGCTATTCATCCATTCTGTCGGTCTATCGAACGCAAAACTGTTGAGCGTCATACCGGTAAAGCGATTGATGTAATCCCCGACGTTAAGTACCAGCGCGTTTAGCAGAAACTCGGTATCGCCCCAAAAGAGCAGAAAGAGAATTAAACCCAGCGCGAGCAGAACGTTAAGCTCGGAGAGGAAGCGAATGCCGCGATTGACACCGGACGTCACGGAAACGGTCGCCATGATCACGGAAAGCAGGATCAGAGAAGCCTGAACGGTGAGATTCTCTGGGATTTGGAACAGGACTTTCAGCCCATAGTTAAGCTGAACGACGCCGATACCCAACGTGGTCGCGATACCGAAAATGGTGCCGAGTACGGCTGCAATATCGACGCTGTGCCCAATCGGGCCATTGATGCGTTTACCAAAGATAGGGTACAGGGCAGAGCGAATAGTCAGCGGCAAATTATACCGGTAGCTGAAGTAACCCAGCGCGATTCCCATCAGGGCGTACATTGACCAGCCCGTCAGCCCATAGTGAAACAACGTCCAGACCATGGCCTGTCGCGCTGCTTCCATCGTTTGGCCTTGTCCTTCCGGCGGCATCATGTATTGCGTGATAGGTTCCGCGACGGAAAAGAACATTAAATCGATGCCGATCCCCGCTGCAAACAGCATTGCCGCCCAGCTCATCAGGCTAAATTCAGGTTTCGATTGTTCCGGCCCGAGCTTGATTGAACCAAACCGAGACGAGGCGATGAAGATGACGAAAACGATGTAGAGCGTGGCGGCTAGCAGGTAATACCAACCAAATGTGGCAGAAACCCAGTTGAGTGCGTGGGTAATCCATTCATTCGCTTCTTTGTTAAACAGCATTGTCATCAGCGAGAAGGTCAGTATTAATCCCGCTGATGTATAGAACACGACAGGATTCAGGCGATCCTGCTGGGTGGTGGTTTCTGAGGCTGGCATCGTTATCCCTTGCGTTATGTGAATCGATACTCTGACTCCTCTCTCCACGAAGCGCGCTTAGCGCATATCAAGAGCTTATCCCATACCAATAACAAGGCGCAGGACATCCGCTGAGTACGCTTTCCGTTGAAGATGGTTGTCAGAACAAAAAATAAGTCGTTTATTTTAAGGCGGCGTTATCGTCTGAACTAAAGCCACTTTTTGTGATAATTGATACGAATTTTTAACCTTTCAGCAATAAAAGATATTCATTTTTTATTGAACGTTCAATCAAAAAAAAGTTTAATAGGATAAATCGGATCACGAATCATCGTCTTTTACCGTGATTCATAACACAAAAAATGAAGGGAGAACGCGGTGCCTAAAGTCGGAATGCAGCCCATCAGACGGCAGCAACTCATCGAAGCGACGCTGGCAGCGATTAACGATGTTGGGATGCATGACGCCTCGATCGTACAGATTGCCCGACGCGCGGGGGTGTCGAATGGGATCATCAGCCATTACTTCCGCGATAAAAATGGCTTACTGGAAGCGACGATGCGTTATCTGATTAGCCATCTGGGGCTGGCGGTGAAATCAAGATTGCTGAACCTGGCAGAAAATACGCCTCGTGCTCGTTTGCGGGCGATTGTTCAGGGGAATTTTGATGATAGCCAGACAAACAGCGCGGCGATGAAAACCTGGCTGGCGTTCTGGGCTAGTAGTCTGCATTCCCCCATGCTCCATCGACTGCAGCAGGTCAACGATCGGCGGCTTTATTCCAACTTGAGTGTCGAGTTCAGCCGCTGTTTGCCGAAAAATAACGCACGCATTGCGGCAAAAGGGCTAGCGGGGTTGATCGATGGCTTGTGGCTGCGCGGAGCGCTAAGTCATAACGCCTTCAACTGCGAAGAAGCACTGAGTATTACCTACGACTATATTGATCAACAACTTACTATCGATCGGCAGCCCACTCGCGCGTAATCCTTCCTTATTATTTTGCCTTCTCTGCCCGGAGGTGTGATCGGGCAGTCATCAGACAGGAGAATTTATGTCTCGCTACGGTTTACAACAACTTTATATCAACGGCACCTATGTCGATAGCACGGGTAACGATACGTTTGATGCGGTGAACCCCGCGAATGGTGACATTATTGCCTGCATCCAGTCGGCCACTGCTGCTGACGTTGATCGCGCGGTCAGCGCCGCTACCGCAGGGCAGAAGGTATGGGCGGCGATGACGGCGATGGAGCGTTCGCGCATTTTACGCCGCGCCGTTGATATCCTGCGTGAGCGCAATGATGAGCTCGCGTTGCTTGAAACGCATGACACTGGTAAGCCGCTCTCGGAAACGCGTACCGTCGATATCGTGACCGGTGCCGATGTTCTGGAGTACTACGCGGGGTTGATTCCTATGCTGGAAGGCCAGCAGATCCCCCTACGCGATACCTCGTTTGCCTACACCCGCCGTGAACCGCTTGGTGTTGTCGCTGGCATCGGTGCCTGGAACTATCCCATTCAGATTGCGTTGTGGAAATCTGCACCCGCGCTAGCGGCAGGCAACGCGATGATCTTCAAACCCAGTGAAGTCACATCGCTCACCGCGCTGAAACTGGCGGAAATCTACACTGAGGCTGGGTTACCGGCAGGCGTATTTAACGTGCTGACCGGAACCGGGAAATCCGTTGGTCAGGCGCTGACCACTCACCCAGGTATTGCCAAAGTCTCTTTCACTGGAGGGATCGCCAGTGGGAAAACGGTCATGGCCAATGCCGCAGGTTCGACGCTAAAAGAGGTCACGATGGAGCTGGGCGGGAAATCGCCGTTGATCATTTTTGATGATGCCGATCTGGATAAGGCGGCGGATATCGCCATGATGGCGAACTTTTTCAGTTCAGGGCAGGTGTGTACCAACGGCACGCGTGTCTTCGTACCACTGGTATTGCAGACGCAGTTTGAGGAAAAAATTCTAGCGCGCGTTCAGCGGATCCGTATCGGCGATCCGACTGACGAGCTGGTGAATTTTGGTCCGCTGGCTAGCTTCTCGCACAGGGAATCCGTACTGCGTTATATCGAAAGCGGAAAACGAGAGGGCGCTCGCGTGCTGGTGGGCGGTGAACCTATAACAGACGGTGATTATGCACAGGGCGCATACGTTGCTCCTACGGTGTTCACTGACTGTCGAGACGACATGAAGATTGTCCGAGAAGAAATCTTCGGTCCAGTCATGAGTATTCTGACGTATCAGAACGAGGATGAAGTTATCCGCCGCGCTAATGATAGTGAGTACGGGCTGGCGGCTGGCATTGTGACCCAAGATCTGAATCGGGCACATCGGGTTATTCATCAACTGGACGCGGGGATTTGCTGGATCAACACCTGGGGAGAATCTCCGGCTGAAATGCCTGTGGGCGGCTACAAACATTCGGGTGTCGGGCGTGAAAACGGCATAACAACATTGGAACACTACACGCAAATTAAATCTGTACAGGTTGAACTGGGTGAATTCCGCTCGGTATTTTAAACGAAGGGGAGAAAGCCTAATGGAATATGATTACATCATTATCGGAGCCGGTTCCGCTGGCAATGTGTTGGCTGCGCGTTTAACAGAAGAAAGCGATGTGAGCGTGCTGCTGCTTGAAGCGGGTGGTCCTGACTATCGGCTGGATTTTCGTACACAGATGCCTGCCGCGTTAGCTTTCCCATTACAGGGGAAACGCTATAACTGGGCCTATGAAACCGATCCCGAACCGCATATGAATAATCGCCGGATGGAATGTGGCCGAGGAAAAGGATTGGGTGGCTCGTCGCTGATTAACGGCATGTGTTACATCCGTGGTAATGCGATGGATTTTGATAATTGGGCGACCATGCCGGGTCTGGAAGATTGGAGTTACCTCGACTGCCTGCCGTATTTCCGCAAAGCGGAAACGCGGGATGTGGGATCGAATGACTACCATGGGGCGGCTGGCCCTGTTTCGGTGACAACACCGAAGATGGGAAACAACGAACTATTCCACGCGATGGTAGAAGCGGGCGTGCAGGCGGGTTATCCGCGTACGGACGATCTCAACGGGTATCAGCAGGAAGGTTTTGGGCCAATGGACAGAACCGTCACGCCGAAGGGGCGTCGTGCCAGCACCGCGCGTGGCTATTTGGATCAGGCGAAAAGCCGTAAGAATCTGACTATCGTGACGCACGCCTTAACCGACAAAATTCTCTTTGACGGAAAACGTGCCGTTGGTGTCGCCTACTTTAAAGGCGAAAATGCCCAGACGGCGAAGGCCCGTCGCGAAGTGCTGCTATGCGCTGGCGCAATTGCCTCACCGCAAATCCTGCAACGTTCCGGTGTGGGGCCGAAAGATTTGCTCCAGGGACTCGATATTCCCGTGGTACACGATCTGCCCGGTGTCGGTGAGAATTTACAAGATCACCTGGAAATGTATTTGCAATATGCCTGCAAAGAACCGGTATCGCTATATCCGGCGTTGCAATGGTTTAATCAGCCGAAAATCGGCGCGGAATGGTTGTTCAACGGCACGGGCATTGGTGCTAGTAACCAGTTTGAGGCAGGCGGTTTTATTCGTAGTCGGGACGCATTCACCTGGCCGAATATTCAATACCATTTCCTACCCGTCGCGATTAATTACAACGGCAGTAATGCGGTGAAAGAACACGGGTTTCAGGCGCACGTCGGTTCTATGCGCTCACTCAGCCGGGGGCGTGTTCAGGTACGATCTAAAGATGCCCGCGAGCACCCCAGCATCCTGTTCAACTACATGTCGACGGAACAAGATTGGCAGGAGTTTCGTGACGCGATCCGCATTACGCGTGAAATTATGGCGCAGCCCGCGCTGGACAAATATCGTGGGCGAGAGATCAGTCCTGGCCTAGAGGTTCAGACGGATGAGGAACTGGATGAGTTTATCCGCACTCATGCTGAGACGGCGTTCCATCCCTCCTGTTCCTGCAAGATGGGAGAGGATGAAATGGCAGTCGTCGATGGGCAAGGCCGTGTCCACGGCATGGAAGGCTTGCGTGTTGTCGATGCTTCCATCATGCCGCAGATTATTACCGGTAACCTGAATGCGACGACTATCATGATCGCTGAGAAAATTGCCGATCGAATCCGCCGCCGTCAGCCGCTGCCACGCAGCAAAGCACGCTATTATGTCGCTGGAAACACGCCAGTGAGAAAAGCGCCGTTGAAACCTGCCTCCTGACGTTCTCTGCATCGCCAGAGTCAGATAAACCGCTCAAATGGACCGCGTAGAAACCGCGGTCCATACTTTTCATTGTTATACACAATCTGACAAACAAACGCCTTCCGCACCATTACTATGGGTGACAACACATCAGTGATGTCACTTTTCCTTGAGGAATGAAAATGAATAATTGGCTGCAACAAATTCAGGGCTTATTAGGCTCCGGTAGTAAGGAGGATAATCATCAGCAAGGCGGTAAAAAAGGCAATTTTGGCGATATGTTGAAGCCTGCGGCGCTGGGCGGTTTGGCGGGTGTGTTGCTATCGAATAAGTCCGCGCGGAAAATTATGGGTTCATTGGGTAAAAATGCATTGATCATCGGTGGGAGTGCGGCGGCTGGCGTGGTGTTGTGGAACCAGTATAAGAAACGCGTTCGCGACACACATCAGGATGATCCTCAGTTTGGTACCCAATCCTCTGCTGATAATATTCGCGCCCGACGTCTGATTCAGGCTCTGGTTTTTGCTGCCAAGAGTGACGGTCATATTGATGCGACCGAGAAACAACGTATTGATGACAATATTCAGCAACTGCAATTAGGAAGTGACGCGCACCGCTGGGTACAGGAAGCGATAGAACAACCGCTTGACCCGATTTTGCTGGCGAAAGGCGTAAAGAATGAAGAAGAAGCACTTGAGGTCTACTTCCTGAGCTGTGCTGTAATCGATGTCGATCACTTCATGGAAAAAAGTTATTTGGATGCGTTAGCGACGGAATTGAAGATACCGCAAGATGTGCGGCAGTCGATCACCAATGAACTTAAAAGTCCATCATAATAGGTCGAGTGGTTTAGGTTGCAGTTAGGTGCGATCGAACAAATGGAAGGGATAACGCGGGCGAAAATTTTTCGCCCGCAGTGTCGTCTGGCGCTTAGAAAGAGCTGGTGTCTTTGAACAGACCCACTTTCAGTTCGTCAGCGGTATAGATCTGTTGACCGTCAACCAGCACTTCACCATCAGCAATCCCCATCACCAGACGGCGATTGATTACGCGTTTGAAGTGAATGCGGTAAGTCACTTTCTTCGCGGTTGGCAGTACTTGTCCGGTGAATTTAACTTCACCCACGCCGAGTGCACGGCCTTTACCTTCGCCACCCAACCAGCCCAGATAGAAGCCGACTAGCTGCCACATGGCATCCAGACCAAGGCAGCCTGGCATCACCGGGTCGCCGATGAAATGGCAACCGAAGAACCACAGGTCAGGCGAGATATCCAATTCGGCTTCCACGAAGCCTTTGCCATATTTACCGCCGTCTTCTGTCATTTTAACGACGCGGTCCATCATTAGCATGTTAGGAGCGGGCAACTGAGGGCCTTGCGGGCCGAACAGCTCACCACGACTGGAGGCAAGGAGGTCTTCTTTTGTATAGGATTCGCGTTTATCTACCATGGTCTCTGTAAGCCTTGTTTTAATGAAGCACGCAGATTAGCGTACACCTGTACGCTGAGCAAGTCTGTTGCATCTGGTTGAACCAGTTGGTTTAACGGAAAAACCAAGGGAAACGTCGACGCTCTTGCGGTAAAAGTTGCCCAATTCGCTCACGAATCTCCGCTAACAGGTTTGGCTGCTGCTCATCGTCGTAAGCGAAATTGGTCAGTAATGACACTGCTTCCGGCGCGGTTTCTACTGGGAATAAGTGGAATTTCCCTTCGCGTACAGCCTCAACGACATCTTCCTGTAAACAGAGGTGGCGTAAGTTAGTCGCAGGTAAAATCACACCTTGGGTACCCGTCAGCCCACGACGCTGGCAAACCTCGAAGAAGCCTTCGATTTTCTCATTCACGCCGCCAATTGGCTGAACACGACCAAATTGATCGACGGAGCCGGTAACGGCGAACTGCTGGTTGATTGGTCGCAAGGAGAGGGCACTGATCAGTGCGCACAACTCTGCCAGTGAGGCGCTGTCACCATCAACTTCGCTATACGATTGCTCGAAGACCATGGACGCTGAGAAAGGAAGCTGTTGATCAAGCTCTAGCTCGGTAATCAGGAACGCCTGCATGATCATCATGCCTTTAGCGTGTAAATTGCCAGCAAGTTCGGCTTTGCGCTCGACGTCAGTAAATTCGCCGTCGCCAGCGTGAACCACGCAGGTGATGCGTGTCGGCTCACCAAAGGCAACGGGGTAGCCTGGGAATTCCAGCACGGAAAGCCCGTTAACCTGACCGACGACTTCGCCTTCTGTTTCGATCAGAATCTGGCCCAGTTCTATTTCATCCTGCATGCGCTCACGAAGATAGCCTTCACGCCATTGGCGAGCGGCAATCGCGTCAATCAGCGCCTGCTCGGTAATCTGACCATCTCTGGCGTACAGCGATGCGTATTTTAACTGGCTGATTAACCAGCGTGGGCATAATGGTAAATTACCCTGATCGCCGCTGTAGCGTACGGCAATGTTGACTAATGCCGGCCAGGCATCCGCGTCCAGTAGCGGCAGTTGATTCTCGCTGCATAGTGCATTGATGTAGGTACACCAGCGCGCCATATCATCTGTTTCAATCAACTGCAGTTGCGCTTCGAACTCACCGTAAATCGCGTGTTCGCCTAAGTCCGGCTCCATATCATGAATATCTGCCAGGCTTTCCCGGTCACCGAGAATAATCAGGCGAATATCAAGCGGCATCGGTGGCACATCAACAGGAAGTGGTTTGCGCTCATCTGGAGACAACCAACGATAGAGCCCCTCTGCCATAATCTGTTTCAGACGCAGCCACATCAAAGGCTGAGCCAGCAACGCTCTGGCAGACAGGATCAATGTGCCGCCATTAACCTGATGAATCAGCCCTGGATGCAAGGTGATTTCATCGTGAAAATTGCGTACACAGCCGAAGAGTTGTTCGGGTTCAATCCATTCCTGATAGCCACAGGATTGCTGCGCAGCAAAGTTATCCGAAGGCTGCGTGGCGGGTTCGACCCGGATATGACGACCCTCAATGATATATTTACTGCCATGTATCGCCCCGGAGTCTAGCCTGATGGCGCTCAGCGCACGGGCGATCAATGCCATATATTCATCGTTCTCTTGCGCTTTCAACAGCATAAAGCGGGAAGGGGAACGAGGGTGGCAAAAGAGCGTCAGACTGTCTGCCAGACGCGACTGAATAGCGGAGAATTCAGCAGGAGCAAGTTGAGCTGCCTGAGTGAATAGCGTTTGATAAGGCGTATTATTGGGCAGTAAATGCTGCCATGAGAGTCGGTTACTGGTCAAAGTATCAATGTAATCGTCTAAAGGAAAAGCGTGATTATACAAGAATAATGCGGACTGCGCATAAGGAGAGTCATCTCTCCGTCATCTTTCACACGTTGAAGCTCAAACCGTGTTTGGTTAATCGTCTTAAAAGCTGCCCGAAAGCCGCCAGAAAGCGGTCAAAATCAGGGAAAACTGTTATGCTTAAAGTAACGTTACGCGGTCACTGAAGAATTTAATATGAAATATCAACAACTAGAAAATCTTGAGTGCGGATGGAAATGGAAATACCTGGTGAAGAAGCATCGGGAGGGAGAGGAAATTACGCGTTTTCTGGAGCAAAGTGCTGCGGATGATGCCGTACAGGCATTGCTTAAAATGGAAAACCAGCCGATAAAAGTGCTGGAGTGGATTGCGCAATGTATGAATCTCACCTTAGAAAATCGGATGAAGCAAACGATTCGCGCACGGCGTAAGCGTCATTTCAATGCGGAGCACCAGCATACTCGCAAGAAATCGATCGATCTGGAATATCTGGTCTGGCAGCGTCTTGCTGCTCTTGCTCAGAGGCGTGGAGTTACCTTGTCAGAAACGATTGTGCAGTTAATCGAAGATGCTGAGCACAAAGAGAAGTATGCCAGCCAGATGTCGCTGCTTAAACAGGATCTTAAAGCCATTCTGAATAATGACGAAAACTGATCGATTTTTGTCATCTATCCCACTGGTAAAAAAGCATAAAAAAACCTCGCCGAAGCGAGGTTTTTTTCGTTAATAACTTAAGCCTGAGGCTGAGTTACAACGTCTTTGATGCCTTTAACTTCGATCTCTACGCGACGATCCGGTGCCAGGCAGTCAATCAGCGCAGCACGAGGTTTCACGTTGTCACAGGTAGAACCAGTAACTGGTTGAGATTTACCCAAGCCACGAGCAGAGACTTTGTTCGCAGGGATACCTTTAGAAACCAGGTAATCAACTACGCTCTGTGCGCGTTTTTCAGACAGCGCTTGGTTGTATTGCTCTGAACCTAAACGGTCAGTGAAGCCCAGAACAACAACGGAACCGTCTTTCGGATCCAGAGAGCTCAGCTGGGTGTACAGTTGATCCAGTGATTGCTGGCCTTCTGGTTTCAGCGTTGCTTTGTTGAAGTTGAACAGGACGTCAGATTTCAGGGTGAAACGCTTGGTTTCAACAACTGGAGCTGGCGCTGGGGTCGGAGCCGGAGCAACAACAGGTGCTACGCGATCATCTTGGCCGAAACGGTAAGACAGGCCAACACTCATCAACAGGTTGTCTGGACGGGCACCAACGGTACCAGCATCACCAATGTTGCTTACCCACTGGTAGTCAACGCGGGTAGCCCAGTTTTTGTCGATAGCGTATTCAACACCGATCGCAGCCAGCGGAGAAACACCAGTGTCGTCGTTGTTGATGTCAGCTCTTGTACCCGTGTTTACAGATGTGGCCGCATGGCTGTCAGCGCGCCATACCATACCACCCAGGCGAGTATAAACGTCCAGATCTGGCATAACTGGGTAGCTCAATTTAGCTGCCAGTTGGATGCCCTGTGCCTTGAAGCTAGCACTGTCATCGTTTGATGCAGTTGAGCCTGCATATTTCATGCGGCCCAGCCAATCGTAGCCCAGCTCAAAGCCCAAGTACGGGTTGGCTTGATAACCAACAAACGCACCAGCGCCTAACTTGCTTTTGATTGGGTTGTTAACGACACCAGTGTAACCATTGCCGTAGAAGCCAGTATCATGGAATTGAGACACACCCAGTTTACCACCGGTGTACCAGGTATTGTCTTTAGGAGCTGCTTGCGCGATGGTCGCGAAGCTAGCCAGTGCCACTGCAACTGCGATAGCTGTTTTTTTCATTTTACGCCTCATTATCATCCAAATCGGCAATTAACCTGGAGGGCTAATAAACCTTTGGTTAAAATCCTTTAGTCGGAGACTTTGCCCTTATTTATGACTCACTGTCAGTCAACTGACGTTATAAAAGAGCAACTCCAGCGAGTTAAAGTCTACAACCTGATGAGAAAGTTACAAGTATGATGTGATTTGTGTCATAAGAAAACCGCACGATTCATACATACTTGCTAACAAATAGTAGATGCTTTTGACAGATCTTACGCCTTTTGATTGTATTAAATATACCCAAAAAGCCCGCAGAATACCGCTCTGCGGCGATCGCCAAGACATATAGTTTGGATGAGCTGAGAAAATTCTTAATTTACTTAATGATACAATGTCGAATGAATTTTAAGGCTAGGAAACAGTCTATAGGCATCCCCTGCAGCATTTTCTGGCCGCATAATAAAGCCGTACGTATTTCCCGCCTGCGCCGCGTGCCGTAACCGAACCTTCTCTTCTTCCGTCAATTCGTGCGGCAGCCAGCACAAAACGGCGCTGTAATTTCCTGTCAGCAAAGCCTTTTCCATGGCATCTACCGTAAATAGAGGGTTGATGTGGTGGAGTTGCACCATTTTATCCAGTGGTAACCCAGATTGCTGGACCCATGGACGGCTCAATCTTTGCTGAGGAGAAAGCCACAGCAGCCAACGAGACTGTGTGCCCAACTGCTGTAAGAGCGGTAATAACAGGTGTGTGACTATGGGCTGATCGGCGTTGTACACGATTTCGCTGATAATTCCGCCCGTGGCAACCGAGGGTTCCGCAGCGTGTTGATTTGCAGAAAAAGATGACAACTCGATGTTGTGAGAGCTGATTGATTGCGTACGCATAATGAGTCCTACCCATAGTGACACTGTATGAACATACAGTATCCGCTGTGTGCGTGAAAATCAACCTGATTTTTTTGAAAGCGCTTCGCATATTCCTTATGCAAGAGACAGTAAACACATTTTATGTTTGAAGCCACCTCGGGGCTGTGTTTAATTATTTGTTCCTGCTACGAATATTTTAATTGTTCAGGAAGAGATCATTTCAATACTAAGGATTACGGCAATGAAGCAATTATGCAAAAAAAGGATTTTGCAATCTCAGCAATCTTTTTCATCTTTGGGGGATATTACTTCACGTTCCCAATTTGGTGGCTACAGCATCGCAGCAAATAAAATGATTTTTGGACTGGTGTCGGAAGGGGAACTTTATCTTCGTGCTAGTAAGAAAGATGAAGAATATTTTCAGCAGCGCGATATGCCTAATCTGATTTATACCAAACGCGGGATGCCGGTCCCGTTGAACTACTTTCTTGTCGACGAAACCTTATGGCAAGAACCTGTGCTGCTATTATATTTTGCCCGTATGGCGCTGCTGGGCGCCCAGTACGATAAAGCCGTCAGAAGCACAAACGGGCGATTAAAGGATCTTCCGAATCTTAATCATGATATTGAACGCCTGCTGTGGAAAGCGGGGATAAAGAATGTTGATGAATTACAGCATCATGGCGCGAAAAACAGCTATCTTGAGTTGCGGAAAGTCCGGGCTAATCTGAGCGTTAATGTGTTATTGGCGCTCGCTGGTGCCATTTGTGGCACGCATCAGGCGGCACTTCCTCGCGGTATCCGCAACGAACTACTGGAATGGTATAAAAACAATGCGGTATCCAAAGGACCAAAGCACTAAGAAACACAGCATGTTTTTACTGTGTCATCATGTCATTTTTTAGCTGTACGAGTTCAGGTAAGAGGCCGATCAGCAGGCCGATTTGCTGAGTAATTAATGATTCTTTGCTGTCTGACTCGGGTGAAAGGGATTGAATGCTGGTGGTAATGGTTTTCAATCCCTGATTGATACGCCAACTGTCCTCTTCTCCGCCGTGTAGCGCGTCATCAACATGACACACGGCATCATCCAACAATTGCAATGTTTCCGATGAGGTGATTTTTCCACGGTGTGCGCCGAGTGTTGAGATATAACTTAACAATGTATGGTTCAGGCACATGAAGCGGAATGCACCGTCCAGCTTATTTTTGATGGCATGAGGTTCAGAAGACATATTTGACACAACAGACGCCAGTTCTGCGTCGCAGTTATGTGCATCGCGGCGGGCAATGCGATAAGGCAAGCTATTATCTTTCCCCTGATGATACTGAATCATGATCGCATCAAGATAACGGCAATTGGCATTCAATGTCTTATTGATAACGGTTGGTAAACCGCGGAAATGCCAGTCTGGCCAGATAAAACTCACCGCTGCCCACGCAATCGCACACCCTAACAATGTATCAATAATACGTGGTACTGCGACCTCAAAGCCTTCACCCAATAGGTTGAAACAGAGCAGGACAAGCAACGTAATAAACATGGTCGCATGCGCGTATTGCACGTTGCGAAAGGCGAAAAACAGTACGCCGCTAATGACGATCAGCGTGAGTTGTCCTTCCAGTGAAGGGACGAAGTACAGGATGGGCAGGCCGAGCAAAATACCGGTCAATGTCCCGATAACCCTCAACGTCAGCCGCCGCCGAGTGGCGTTATAGTTGGGCTGGCAAACGAACAAACTGGTCAGCAGAATCCAATAACCGTGTTGCAAACCCGTTATCTGAATCAACGCGTAGCCGCTACAAAGCAGTACTGACATACGGATGGCATGACGAAACAGCGCCGACTGAGGCGTCAGATGGCGGCTAATGCGTAAGCGGATATCGCTCCAACCCGTGATTTTGTCATCTGCCAATGTGTTTTCAGGGTTGTTTTCTTGCTCAATAGCTTGCTCGGATTCGATGGTTGATAGCTGAGCATCAATGGCGCGCAGATTGTTCAATAGATACGTCAGTGCTTTGATTTGTGCGGAATCCGCCATTTTGTTGGCGGCAATACGCGCAATAGCGGATTCGAGATGCACAAAAGCCCGCTCAATACGGCTGTCATGCTGATATTTTTGGTGCAACAGAATGGATTGTGACAGTTGCTGACAGGATTTGGCCTGCATGCTCAGCAGGCGCTGAAAGCGAAATAAGACGTCGCTATAGCGCAATTTTTCACGCAATTGCGGATAGTAAACATGCGATGAGCTGGCTCGTTCGTGAATATCTTGCGCGACAAAATAGTAATGCAGAGTTTGGCGCGTCCCACGCTGGCCGCGATCGCCACGCAGACGTGTTAACAGCGATGATTTAGTCTGATTGAGTGTCGCAACCAGTTGGCTGTTTGCCATCGCGACGTCAATAAGCGGCTTGTCGGTTTCTTCTTCAATATCAGGATCGAATAGGTTGGCTTTTGCATCTAAGTAGCGAGCCAACTGCTGATAGCACTGCGCGAGGTTGTCCTGTAGCGGGCGGATTGGGAATATCAGGTGACCAAACAGCGTAAGCAAATTATACCACAATGCCCCGACCAGCAGCATGATGGGTTGCTGATACCAATTGTCGTAAAGCGAAATGCCTAGCATGGTATAAATCGCGATCAGCAGTGCGCCGAATGCGATAGTTGCATAGCGCTGCCCCAATGCCCCGAGCAGGATAAAGCCACAGGTCGATACTGCGAGGCCAAGGCCGAACAGCCAGGGATAGGGAAAAAGCAGTTCGATTGAAACGGAAGCGACAAAAAAACACGTCAGCGTAATGAACAAATTACGCAGACGTCCAGTGAGGCGATCGTCAAGGTCGGTGAGGGCGGCCGCGACGACGCCAAGCGTCACAGGAATGGTTGATGTTGGCTGACCTAACCACCAGGGAATGGCTGCTGCACCACTGAGTGCAATGAGAATGCGGATGGTATACAGCCAACTGCTGTTATACACATAGCGACGAATTCCTGGGGCAAAGGTGAGCAACGTAATATCCTTAGGTGCCGTTAGCGGTAGTGGCGGCGAGCATTATTTTCCCGCGCGGCCTGCGCCAGCTCGACGGAAACTACACGACGGCCTACTGGCCACAGCGCGATGGCGGCAATTTTAAAATTGGCGATGCCAACAGGAATGCCAATGATGGTAATGCACTGAGCGATGCCGGTAATGATGTGCGACAGGCAAAGCCACCAGCCAAAGAAAATGAACCAGAAGATATTCAGCAGAGAACCGCCAGCACTCAGAATTGCGCTCTTTTCATCCGGACGTAGCTCATCAACATGAATGGCTTCATTGCCATAAGGCAAGAACGACAGCTTGGTGATTTCCCAGCATGAACGCGTTAGCGGTAAGGTAAAAATCAGCAGCACGCTGACCACGGTAGCCAGAAGCCAGGCTAATGTGGTGAAAAAACCACCCAGTACGAAATTAAGGATGTTCAACACAGTACGCATAGTCTCTCCTGCACTTATAAGGTAACCAAACTTGCTGATGGTAAAAGAATTATCACATTAAGCATCAGGATATCCTAACCTGTTTTTAAGGCTAGAGCGTGAAGTCCGATAACGGGTAAACTAGGTAACAGAGAAACGACAAAGCATAGACAAATATCCTCTCACATAGTCATGGCGCGAACATCATGGAACTGAAATCTACCTCGTTAGGTAAACATCTGGCCCAACATCCTTACAATCGGGTGCGGTTACTGAATGCCGGTGTCGAAGTGAGTGGCGATAAGCATGAATACCTGATCCCCTTTAATCAACTGCTGAGTATTCACTGTAAAAGAGGCCTGGTGTGGGGAGAGCTGGAGTTTGAGTTGCCAGCTGGAAAAGTAGTGCGTTTGCACGGCACGGAGTGGCAGGAAACGCAGGCTTTCTACCGGCATCTTCTCAAATCCTGGCTTGACTGGAGCGAGGAGATGAGTCTGATCGGCGCTGAGGTTTTACAGCGTCAAACGGACAGTATTCAAACACTGATGCAGCAGGATAAATGGTTCAGTCGTCAGGCTCTGTCAATTTTGCAGAGTGCCATCCGCGATTCGCTGGCGGCACTGCCTCTGCCGGTTTCCCGATTAGAAACCTTCGATAACTGCCGTGATAACTACCAGCACTGCTTACGCTGGCTTGAGCAGGGCGATGACATGCGCACTGCGGCGAATCAGGCATGGATGGATCGCACGCTGGCGGCAGAGCAGCCTTTCTTTGATACGGTGGAGAGTTCGCCATTAAATATGTCGCAGAGTAGAGCTGTGATTAATGGTGAAGACGGTGTATTGGTGCTGGCGGGAGCTGGCAGTGGGAAGACTTCCGTGCTGGTGGCTCGGGCGGCGTGGTTAATACATCGACAAGAGGCGACGCCCGATCAGATCTTGCTGCTGGCATTTGGTCGTAAAGCGGCAGAAGAGATGAATGAGCGTATCCATGAGCGGCTCCACACGGATGACATTCAAGCTAAGACGTTCCATGCTTTGGCACTGCACATCATTCAGCAGGCTAGTCGTAAAGCTCCGATGATAAGCCAGCTAGAAAGTGATGCAAAACAGCGTCGTGAACTACTGATTTCTCACTGGCAACAGCAATGTGCTGAGAAAAAAACACAGGCTAACGGATGGCGACGCTGGTTAACGGAAGAGCTTGAGTGGGATGTGCCAGACGGTGATTTCTGGAACGATCCGAAGCTGGCGGGGCGGCTGGCGGGGCGGCTTGAGCGCTGGTTAGGGTTGATGCGTATGCACGGTGGCAGCCAAAGTGAAATGGTTGAACAAGCACCAGAATCCATTCGAGCGGAGTTTCAGCAACGCATTCGCCTAATGGCGCCGTTGTTGAAAGCCTGGAAAAAAGCGCTTAAGGACGAAAACGCGGTCGACTTCTCTGGCCTCATCCATCAGGCGGTGAATTTGCTGGATAAAGGGCGCTTTGTGAGCCCTTGGAAACACATTCTGGTGGATGAATTTCAGGATATCTCGCCACAGCGTGCGAGTTTGTTAGCGGCACTGCGTCGACAAAATAGTCGTACCTGTCTTTTTGCTGTAGGGGATGACTGGCAGGCAATTTACCGTTTTAGTGGCGCTGAGCTGGCGTTGACAACGGCGTTTGAACAGCATTTCGGCGTAGGTGAACAGTGCGCGTTGGATACGACTTATCGCTTTAATGAACGCATCGGTGACATTGCCAATACGTTCATACAGCAGAATCCGTACCAGTTAAAGAAACCCCTGAATAGCCTGAGCAAAGGGGATAAAAAAGCGGTAACCATTCTGCCTCAGGATCAACTTGAGCCACTTCTGGATAAACTGAGCGGCTTTGTTAAGGCTGATGAACGCATTCTTGTGCTTGCCCGTTACCACCATTTGCGCCCAGCGATGTTAGAAAAGGCAGCAACCAAATGGCCGAACTTGCACATTGATTTCATGACAGTACATGCCAGCAAAGGGCAGCAGGCGGAATACGTCATTATCGTGGGTATGCATGAGGGAAAAGATGGTTTCCCGGCTCCGACAAGAGAGTCTGTGATTGAAGCGGTGCTGCTACCTGAGCCTGAGGATTTCCCTGATGCAGAGGAACGTCGCTTATTGTATGTGGCATTGACGAGGGCGAAACATCGCGTCTGGTTGCTACAGGACGTGACAAATCCGTCGGTGTTTGTTGAACATCTTCATCGTTTAGGCGTCCCGACGCAGCGTAAGCCAGGATAGCTAAGCTGTGATAATTCTGCTGGGATAACTCGGCTAGGATAGCTAAAACGGAACAATGCCATTTAACCGCTGAGACCAGCGTCGGATGTACCGCACGCCGCTGGCCCATTTTGATGTGCTGAGATTATTTCAGACGGTCTTGCAGGTAGCGTTGATAATCAGGGATGGCTATCTGAACCGGTTCTTTAAATAGCGCAGAATTGACCAGGAAATCCGCCGTTGCACGGTTGGTTGCAACAGGAATGTTCCAAACTGTCGCGAGTCTCAGCAGCGCCTTGACATCAGGATCGTGGGGTACTGCGTTAAGTGGATCCCAGAAGAAGATCATCAAATCGATTTTCCCTTCGGAGATGAGTGCGCCGACCTGCTGGTCACCCCCCATCGGCCCGCTCAGCATGCTTTTTACGGGCAGACCCGTGTTTGACTGAATCAGGTTTCCGGTAGTTCCGGTGGCGTAAAGCGTGTGCTCTGTGAGCTGTTGTTTATTCGTACCAACCCAATCCAGCAAAGATTGTTTGCAGTGGTCGTGTGCTACCAGCGCAATATGTTTTTGCGCGGCGATGGTACGGGTGGTGAACTCCATGGTTACGTCCTTCAATCTGGTGTAGTAAAGCTGACGCTAGGGTAAGGACAGATTACGGAAACGCTGTTTCAGTGCAAAGCGATAAAAGCGGGAAAAGGCGAACGGGTATCAAAAATCTGATGTGACTGCGCGTAAAATCACCAGGTTACCGATTCATTCAGTGCACTAGCAAAACCTGCAACAGAAGCACCTTTCGCCGCTGCGTTGTATTCCGACATTTTTCGCTCTATATCGAGCAACTCATTATCAGCAATGACAAGCGCATCGGTACGCGTGGGGATAATCTGATTTTTTTCATCAAGCAATTGATATTGGGGAAGGGCAGTAAAGTTTTGGCGATCTTGAGGGGTTTGCAGCGGCGGCAGCTTAAATGACACCGATGCTACTTTTTCTGTGTTAAAGGCCGCAATAAATGTCGAAGGGAAATAGGTCGCTGGTGCACCCGTTTGGGCATCGACAGTATCAACAACTTTAAACAGAATTTGGTGTTGCCCACTGCCAAGTTCGAGGCTATCGGCACCTTTCAGCCACGAGCCTGACATTCTCTGCCCGTCAACCATAAGGAGATCGATCTTCTGATCTAATTTCAACGTTGTTGCCGCAATTGCTGAGGTGCTTAAACCCGCAATAAACAGGCAAACAGTGATGAAGCCGAATTTCATAATTTTCCCAGATGGTACGTAATTCGAGTATTGTTGAGGAATTGTCTGAATGTGTCAAAGGTTTCAATTTGAAACAGGCTGTTATGGCATTTTTCGTTCCGTGCGGCATCCGACTGCGGATTTTCTACACCATTTCCCGCTATTTCTGGAATGTGCGATACACTCAAATAAATCACGTAAAAGAGGCTGAATAGCATGCATGACAGTGATATTGAGTCTGTGCTGAAAACGGTAAAAACCATTGCATTGGTGGGCGCTAGCGATAACTTATCTCGTCCAAGTTATGGCGTAATGGCGTATTTACTTGAGCAAGGCTACGACGTTATCCCCGTCAGCCCCAAGCTGGCTGGTCAGACACTCTTGGGCCAAAAAGCCTATGCCAGCTTAGCGGATATTCCTAAACCCGTTGATATGGTCGATGTCTTTCGTCAGCCGGAAGCGGCTTATGAGGTCGCCAAAGAGGCTATCGCCATCGGTGCTTCCGTACTGTGGTTGCAGATCGGCGTTATTAATGAGCAGGCGGCAATTTTGGCTCACGATGCAGGGCTGAAAGTCGTGATGGATCGCTGCCCGAAAATTGAAATCCCACGACTGGGTTTGGGTAAATAAGTCGTAGACGCAGGGCGATGCTGAATATCACAGCATCGCCAATGCTTGACTGTGGTGAACCGTATCTACGTTGGTGAATGTTAGTGGCGCAACTGTGGGGCGCGGCGTTGTATGACTTCAGCCAATTCGTTTAGTGAAGGGTGGTCGTGCTCAGAAAGCTCTTCCTTCATCAACTGTGCCTCCGCCAGATAAGTGTGTATTGGTTGGCCTTCGTCATCTTCCATCACAACGTGGTACCACGGTTCGGAGCGCGGCGTGTCATTGCCGCTGATTTCTTCCCAGGTGGGCGTTTCTAATGAGTATTCGGGATCGATATCGATAATGACGCCTGGGAACCCTAGGAGTCTATGACGAATCTGTTGTCCGATGCCAAATTTACTAATGATCATATAGCCCCCTGGAAGTTGATAACACTTTCTACTCGCTGCGGATTTTTCTGAGAGAGGACAACCGCATCCGATAACGTCTTGTAGCGTACAGAGGTTTTTCAAGCGATGACGTATGTGCTCGTTGAGCGCTGGCTGAACACATTATTAACAGTATGGTGTAAATTTTTAGAAGATACAGTCCGGCTAATGAAATGTTGTTTGGCTGCTTGTGCCGAGAAGGGGAAAATATGGAAAAGATAGCGACAGCGGCTTATGTCTACGGTGTGGTTCAGGGAGTGGGCTTTCGTTACAGTACGCAACGTCAAGCTGCGCTACTGGGACTCAGTGGGTATGCGCGTAATTGTGATGATGGCAGCGTAGAAGTCGTGGCAAGTGGCGAGCCTCATGCGGTGGAGATGTTGATTGAGTGGCTGAAGCAAGGTGGCCCACGAAGCGCCAGGGTTGATAAGGTGCTTATTGAGCCACATGGCAAGACGGACTATAAAGGGTTTACGATCCGCTATTGAAACTGTTGAGTTAGATGCATTTCACTGGCTTGGGTAAGCCGGCGATTTTGGTTGCCTGTTTTGCTGGACCTTTCGGAAACAGTTTATACAGGTAGCGGCTATTTCCTTTCTCTTCACCGTACTTTTGCGCCATCGCTTTAACTAACATACGTATAGCGGGTGAGGTGTTGAACTCCTGATAAAAATTTCGCACAAACCGGACGACTTCCCAATGCGGTTCTGTCAGCGCAATGCCTTCCTGCTCAGCGAGCACGGTAGCCAACGCTTCGCTCCACGCGGTACTGTCCATCAGGTAACCCTGTGCGTCTGTGGCGATCGTTCGCCCTTCAAACTCCAACATCTTCTCTCCGCCTGCAATATCTCAGCCCGCAGTTTAACAAATTTTTTTGTCTGCGCCGGAATAAAAAAAGCCCCAAATTGGGGCTTTCTCAGTGCGGTACTCAACGAGACTTAGTCGTTACGCATGATGCCCAGAATACTTAACAGGCTAACGAAGGTATTGTATATCGCGACATACAGGCTAACCGTCGCCCGGATGTAGTTGGTTTCGCCACCGTGAATAATGTTACTGGTTTCCCACAGGATGGCACCCGCAGAGAACAGAATAAACAGAGCGCTGATCGCCAGATGCAACGCTGGAATCTGTAGGAACAGATTGGCAATGACGGCAACAATCAGTACAACAAACCCAGCCATCATCATGCCAGATAAGAAGGACATGTCCTTACGTGTCGTTAATACATAGGCTGAACAGCAGAAGAACACCACTGCCGTACCGCCCAGCGCTAACATGACAATGTCGCCTGCGCCGGAAGAAATCAGCGAGCTTAAAATCGGGCCCAGCGTATAACCCATAAATCCGGTCAGTGCGAATGCGGCTAAAATACCCGCTGGGCTGTTCGCCAGTTTATGCGTCAGGAACATCAGACCATAAAACCCAACTAGCATCAGAATTAAGCCAGGAGCGGGCAGGTTAAGTACAGTACTTGCCGTTGCGGTAACGGCGGAAAAACCCAGCGTCAGCGACAGCAGGAAATACGTATTACGCAGCACTTTGTGAGTGCTGAGTAGCGAACTTTCACGGGTAGAGGAAACAACAATACGATCCATATCAGCGACTCTCTCTTCAGGGTGCTATTATCCAATGTCAAAGAATAAATAGTTGCAGGACGTTATTAAAGATGGTTTACCCTTCTTTACGCTGCAAATTCGTCATACTCCGTGCCAGTGCTCGTGTTTTGTCCTGCAATTCATATGATGGTGGAGGGAAATTGCTCTATTTCATGCATCGCGTGACGATTTTGCGTTCAATTGCGTTGCGTTAGGTTGTTTTTCAGGCAATTGAGCGCTGTGATGCTTTACAAGATCCCACACACTGTTTATAGTTCGCGTCATTGCGGAGGAGTGGCCGAGTGGTTGAAGGCACCGGTCTTGAAAACCGGCGACGCGAAAGTGTTCTAGAGTTCGAATCTCTACTCCTCCGCCAAAAAAATTCAACGGGTTAGCTTAGGCTAGCCCGTTTTCGTTTCTGCTGTTGAATCCAACATCGCGTTTTGCATTGTGGTGTTTTTACTTCTGTTTGAGTCGGAATGTACTAAGTGGCTTAACGCTGCGCGAGTGTCATGCGGGAATTTTTCATCGCGTATTCATTTAGAAATGAATACTAACGATTAGCAAAAAATAAATATATATCATGCCGGGTTTTAAATACATTCATTCGTAATGGATAACCAAAGCATAGTAATGCGTGTCTTTTCATTATTATGCACCATGCTATTCATTATCGACGGCATCGTTCTTTAAATAAAAGCGTATTCCGGCAATACAAAGATCTTACCGAGGTGATGGTCGAATGTATTTACGAGGTATTAAATCAGGAAGTCATCCTGAGTTTTATAAACTATCAAATCCAGCAATGTGCGATACTTTTCCTGAAACGCCGTATTGGCCTCTGTTTCAATTTTGTGAATTAATTTAGCAATGATGGCCTTGTTGCTGACGGAATGGCCGGATTGGATGATCTCTTCTACGATGTTGCCGAGCATTTCCATATCGCTGACCTGAGAGTCTAGGGCAAGGACATCAGATATCGGAAGCTCGTTCTGGGGCACCTCTGAATGCATTGTTTCTCCTCCCTTTCGCGCTTTCTGACATGGTTAATGCACACACTGCCAGACAGGACAAATTCGCTGTCCGCCAGACATGAAGAAATGGTTAGTTAACTTTAGTCGATCATACGCATAAAACCAGTCTATAAGATAAATAAACACTGCGTTACTCCGGGACTTGTCCGAGCGTGAAAGCATGACGACGATCAATGGTCAGGCGGATAAATATGAATTTATCATTTTCCACAAATATTATGTCTGAAATAATTATACGAGATGCATGACTTCAATAAGTTAAACATGTCGAGATAAAAGGAGGCAGGGAAATAGATTAACTGAACATAAAGACTATTAATGCATTTTGATTAAGTCTATACCTCAAATAATTCGAGTTGCAGGAAGGCGGCAAGAAAAAGAATCCCGATGAGCTTACACAAGTAAGTGATTCGGGTGAGTGAACGCAACCAACGCACATGCAGCTTGAAGTATTACGGGTATATAGGTTTTTGATCTGCTCAAGGAGATGACATTTTTCTGTGGCACATGCGGTTTATCAAAAAATGTTTTTTATCAAAACCTATTTATCGAAAATAGCACCCTAGTTTAGGAGCGTTGACATGCAAAAGATCAGAGCAAAAGCAGTTTGTCTTTTTCGCAATAATGGCCAAATTCTGTTAGCAGAAGGATATGATCCCATAAAAGATGAGCACTATGTCTTGCCTCTCGGTGGTGGTATCGAATTTGGTGAATCGTCGCAGGCGGCGGCGGAGAGGGAAGTTCAAGAGGAAATTAGCGCAGCGACCAAGGACTTTTCGCTGCTGGGCGTTTCAGAGAATATCTTTTCCTACAATGGCAAGTCAGGGCATGAAATTGTCTTTGTCTATGAAGCGCGCTTTCAGGATGAGTTGCTTTATCAGCAAGATATCATCCATGGCATAGAGACCAACGGTGTTCCGATCGTGACTCGTTGGTTTGATATTGATTTGCTGCGTTCTGGGGAAATCAAGTTTTATCCTCATGGTATAGTGGACATGATCTAACCGCAGTCGAATGGCTGGGGTAGGTGATAGTAGACGGTTGCCTCCGTGATGATGAAGTTAAGCGCCCGAAATAAGGAAAAAAAGATGCAGGTTTTGATGGTCATTGATATGCAAAATGCCGTGTTTGCTATGCCAAGAGCGCGACAGGCGCAGATAGTCGCATTGATAAACCAGCTTTCAGGTGCAGCAGGTCGGACGATTTTTATTCAGCACGAAGGCGACGGTATGCTGTCAGGCAGCGAGGGATGGCAGTTATTACCTGAGCTGCACCAGCCAGAGGATAGCTTGTCGATAACGAAAACAGCGTGCGATGCGTTTTACCGCACGTCGTTAGCCGATGTGTTGGCTGATCTGGGTGTTAACCACCTGACGATTTGCGGATGTGCGACGGATTACTGTGTTGATGCAACCATTAAAAATGCGGCCAGCCGAGGCTATGCGCTGACGATTGCTTCTGATGCGCACACGACGGCCAATCGCGGTGAACTGAAAGCAGAGCAATTAGTTACGCATTACAATAATGTGTGGCGGGATTTTATTATTCCGGGTAACACGATTACGGTAGAAACAACGGAAAACATCATTGCTTCATGGAATGCGAGCCGCTAGCCCTATGTTGAATATTATTTCTGTCAGAAATCGCCCCGAATACAAAGACCGGGCGATCCACTATTTCCAACGCCACTGGGCGTCGGATGAAACATTGATGCTTTATGAGGATTGTATCAGCCACTGCATTGATGCTGAAAATCCATTGCCTGATTGGTATTTGATGGAAAAAGAGGGGGATATCATTGGAGGTGCAGGATTAATTACCAATGATTTCATCAGCCGTATGGATCTTTACCCGTGGCTGTGCGCGCTTTATGTTGAAGAGAGTCATCGTGGCAAGGGTTATGCGGGGCAGTTGATCGAATACGTTGTTCAGCAAACCCACCGCGCTGGTTTTTCTAAGCTGCACTTATGCACTGAACTGCTCGATTTTTATGAACGCTATGGGTTCCACTTAACTGGGATGGGTTATCACCCTTGGGGTGAGTCGTCACGCATTTATACCCGCTCGCTTTAAACGTAAATTGATGAGTTAATGGTGCTCGGTTATGCGTCTATCTGGTTAAAAATTGCAGGCAACATGCGTAAAAGTGAACGGGATCATATTCTGCTGCTGATGAGCAGACTACGCTTCTTACATACTGACAGGTAATCAGTTATCCACGTTGGGGAGAGGTGATTATGTACACGAGCATTCTGGTGCCAGTAGATATAGAAGAAGATGAACTCACTAAACACGCGCTTACGCATGCAGTCAGGTTGGCCAAAATGTCGGGTGCTGCAATACACCTCTTTCATTCCCTCCCTGATGCGTCAGCATTTTTATCTGCTTATTCTTTTGGCATAAAAGAGTTTGAGAATGAGGCTGTGGTGAAAGCGAATGACAAACTTAAATCACTGATGAAAACAATCGATCTGCCTGCATCACGGTTGTCATGCAGCGTCAGCTTCGGATCGGCGAGAGACGAAGTGTTATCGCTGGCGGAGGAGATTAATGCGGATTTGATCGTAATCGGTTCACGCCGACCGGATGTGAAAACCTATCTGCTTGGCTCAAATGCTGCTGCTATTGTTCGCCATGCAAAAATGTCAGTGCTCGTTGTCCGTTAGTTTTTATAACGCTGCTGCTGCGTTTTGGGGCAGCAGCGACGCTATGTGACACTATGCGTCAGTATGGCGATCGTAGTATTCAACACGTTCAATCAACTGTTCGATCTCGCGATCGGAAAACACTTCTATGTCGTGGTGGCGCAGCAACTCTGCCGTAACACCATTGCCTGCCGTTTGTGAGCCATCAAATCGTCCGCTGTATATGATGTTGCTGCCACAGGATGGGCTTCCTTCCGTAAGGAGAGCGAAGCGGCAGTTATGCTGTTGTGCCATTTGCAGCGTTAGCCAAGCTCCCAGAATATAACGCTCGGTCACATCGCTGCCGGTGGCTTCAACAACTTTGGCTCCAGCCTTGATAACCGAATTGCCACCGAAGGCCGGAATAATCTCTGCTGAAGGTCTGGGCGTTGGGAAACCCGCTGCCAATTCCGGACAAAACGTAATAAGTCTCGCTTGTTGACGCCACTGGGCGAGATAGTCGCCGACAGATTTCTTTTCAGTACCGTTATAACGAACGGGAAAGCCGGAAAGACAGGCGCTGATCAGAATATTACTCATCGTGGGGCATTTCCTCTAAAAGGCGAGCATAGGCGTTGCTGCATTAAGTCATAAAGCATGTTGTCTGGAAGAGAAGCACGGCATCAAAAAATGGAGAACAGCAGGACGACAGGGAAACTCAACGGCCAGGTTAGACCTACCATTAACGAAGCAAAGAATCGGATGAGCAGGGATTTGTCTTTACTCAACAAGAAAGTAACGATCAGGGCAACAAAAAAACCGATCATGTAGGTAAATTTAATGAGTTCCCAGAAGGAGTGATGTGGCACGTTTGTTTCCTTTTATCCTCGAAGCGCCTGCATTTTATGTTGTTAATATTTTATGATCAATTTTTTAACCCATAATGGGTAGTCGGGAAGCGCCGTTCTGCGGTGCGTATTTTATACTACAGTGAGTATCCTCTGGTTAAAATGAGACCTTCGGTATGAAAACAACGCTGGCTGTTGCGATGGTGTGTGCTACGGCTCTACTTTCTGTTTCTACGCTTAGTATGGCGAAAAATTCTTGGATTTCTGATGAGCAGATCAAAGAAAAGATTATTCAGGAATCGATTTCGTCTTATTCCGGTAATTGTCCGTGCCCTTATAATTCAGCACGTAATGGTAGCAAATGCGGTAAGCGTAGCGCGTGGAGCAGAGCTGGCGGCTATTCGCCAATTTGTTACAAAGACGATGTAACCAGAAAAATGATTGACGACTGGAGAATGAAAAGTGGAAATAAATAACCTTCGACAAGGGAATAAAGTAGCGAAATAATAATCTCTTTGCTAATAAATTAATTACACTATTTATGTGACAGAAATATTAAATTTTTATTTCAGTATGGACATTGTAGGCTGGCTGTCATAGCTTACTATTTTACCCCATGAGAAAGGTAATAAAATGAGTGAGATATCTAGCCTGTCCCTGAAAATTTCCCCAGAGCTGAAAGAAAAAATCAAAGCCGCTGCCTTAGAAAACGAAGTATCCCTCAGTGCAGAAGTCAGCGCCCGGTTGCTGAAAAGCTTTGATGAAAGCCAGCAATCTTCAGAACTGTCTCCTGAATCGGTGGATAGTCAGGGTACGCAAGAAGTGGGTGCAGAAGCGCCATTGACGCAAAAAGAACTCAAAAAACTCCGGGAATTGCTGAAAGGCAAATCCAAAGTGACTTCCAAGAAAAAGTAATGCTGGATGAGATTCAGCATCTCTGATTGATCCAAAGAATAGATAACAAAATTAAATCACCCAGACATCTTGATGACAAGGTGGCTGGGTGAGCCTTTTTTGCTCAATGACTCACATTCGTGTAGAAAGTGAAAACCTCTGGAAAGAAGGCCTCCTCACGCTATTTGTTTAATCCCATATATCTCTCTATTCCCTGCACACGGCATAACATAAATCCAGATAGTATTTATTTAAATGTATAACAAATTGTTATTATTTGTTTTTGGGTTTATTGTTACATCCTAAATACAATATTTACTTCTATAAAATAGATTCATCTTATAAATAGATAGATTTTAAAAAAATGATCGATTAAATAGATATTGATACCGTAAGTTAGAAAATATAAAGATTATCTACAAAAGGCCGATACCGCCTTCGGCGTTAGGAGGATTTGTCCTGGCTTGTATGATTTCCTTATCGCTGCTATTAAACCATAATTTTAGTGACGGTAATTCTCTTGAGTTTTATGGGCCTGGAGAATGTAAAAAACCAGGTTATGGTACGGAAAAATGCGATGTAAGGTGAGGTGTAAAGGATGACGTGTTTTTACTACCAGCATGTGCAGAAGTCTGGCACCCGTACGCTGTATCTGGTTAGACCAATTCGACTACGCCATGATGAATGTGGTTTGATGAGCATGTCTACCTGCATATTGTTTATGTTTCTCACCAGGGCATATAAATGGTCTGTCTAGAGATGTGTATTTTTTGTTATGAAAAAGAATATTGGAGCTATCTGTATTTATTAAATAAATATTAATTTTTAAATTATATATTTTTATGCAGATAGAGAAAATTAATTAAGGAGATGTAAATGAGTTTGTCCAACTGGCGTATAGGATATCGATTAGGGGCGGGTTTTTCTTTTCTAGTATTAATGCTTTTGGTAATTGGCAGCGTTGCAATTTCAAAACTAAGTGATTTTCACGAAAAAATGGATGATATTGTTTCGCAAAATTACCCATTAACTGTCAAAAGCAATAGGCTCATTGATGAGCTAAATGGATACCTCAATAATCAACAACTGTTGTTATTACTTAAATCAGAAAGCGAAATCAATAAACAGTTGGCGTTGAACAAAGAACGTTCAGGAAAGATATCTGAACTCATGGAGTATTTAAATCAGTCCGTAAATGACGATAGGTCTGTTGCGGTACTGCGTGATATTGGCGACATCCGACGCGATTTCCTTGGGTCAGCGAATAAGCTTTCTTCACTGATCTCGGCAGGGAGCACTGACGCCGCTGCCGAAGAATATTTCAATGTAACGCGTGTTACACAAGCAAAATACACCAGTAAGGTCAATGAGTTCATTGATATACAGGATGATAAGATGTCCGCTTCAGCGCAAGAAGTGGGTGAAAGCTATAAAAATGCGCTGATGGTTCTCGCCACGATCATTATCATCAGTGCGCTGGCTGGATTGATTATTGCTTCATTGATTACCCGCAGCGTAACCCGGCCGCTACAGGAAGCGCTGGGGATTGCTGAAAATGTCGCAAAAGGCGATTTAACCTCTGAAATCTATACCGATCGTAGAGATGAAACCGGTCAGTTGTTATCTGCCTTAAATAATATGAACGGTAACCTGAGACAGATTGTTAGCCAGGTACGTGATGGTGCCGAGACGATCTCCAGCGCCGCATCGCAAATTGCTGCAGGGAATCAGGATTTATCCGCCAGAACAGAAGAACAGGCCAGTTCGCTGGAAGAAACAGCGTCATCAATGGAACAGTTGACGTCAACGATAAGAAATACTGCAGATAATACGACGCAGGCGACAGACCTTGCGGCAAGCGCGTCTGAAACGGTGAAGAAAAGCGGCGCGATGATGGAAACGGTAACGCAGGAAATGCGTGGCATCCGCGATTCGTCACGGCGTATGTCGGAAATTATCGGCGTGATTGATGGCATTGCTTTCCAAACTAACATTCTGGCGCTGAATGCGGCCGTTGAGGCTGCGCGTGCTGGTGAGCAGGGTCGCGGATTTGCTGTTGTCGCCAGTGAAGTGCGAGCGCTGGCTCAGCGAAGCGCTACGGCGGCAAAAGAAATCAAAGAACTTATCGATGACTCGTTCAAGAAAGTACAGGACGGCATGGGGCTGGTAGAAGAAACTGGCGTTACGATGAATTCTCTGGTGACGAACGTGCAGGGCGTAACAGGAATTATCAGTGAAATTGCGCAGGCCAGTCGTGAGCAAAGTGATGGAATCAACCAAATCAACCTAGCTGTTGGGCAGATTGATACCACAACCCAGCAAAATGCGGCGTTGGTTGAAGAGTCTGCCGCCGCGGCCCTTTCTTTGCAGGATCAGGCAAATAGCCTCGCGCGTACGGTCAGCGTATTCAACCTTGGTGCATCTTATAAAAGTGCTGTGGTAAATAGAAAAACGGAAACGCCTGCGCTTGCGGCACCTAAAAATAACCGTGCAGAAAAAACGTCTGCTAAAGGTGAGTTAGCAGACTGGACTACGTTCTAATCCCTTGTCGCTAATTGTGTATTGCTGATTAACCGCCATTGTGTTGCACAATGGCGGTTTTTTTTATTTCACGCTGACTCCAGCCCCGAGTTTCGCTGGGTGTGGTTTGATGAATTTGGCCCCAAGTCATCGGAATCGTGATAGGTAGCGCGTTTGTTGATGGCTCCATGTCGTCGGGCGCAGATTGATAAGTAAGTTCGAAAGACTGCTAATGATGCTTGGAGCAGGCCAGGATTCGTTCGATGAGCCAACGTCCTGCAGGGCCAGGTGGTGCATCAATCCTATAGACAGCAGACATCAACATACTGACTCCGCCAGCGGGCTCTTCCTCAATGCGAAGTCGCACCAGCTTCCCGCTATCCAGATCCGCCTGGACCGTGTGCAGCGGCATACCTCCCCAGCCCAGTCCATTGAGTAGGAATGCGCGCTTGGCGAATAGATCGGCGAGCTTCCAGGTATTGGGGGAAAACACGCCGAAATCACGACCTTTCGACAGGTCAGATCGGTCTGTAAGCACCAATTGGACGTGCTTAGCAAGTTCGCTGTGAGAAATAACACCCTGATGGGCGGATAGGGGGTGATCGGCGGCGGCTACCATGGCGAAGGCGATGTTCACCAGAGGTTCGGTTACGATACCGGGCGGCGTTAATGGCACAAAACCGACGATGCCCACGCTGGCCTGCCGTTCAAGCACTGGTTTGAAGGTTGCTCCCAACGCTTCCACGTATACGCGTAAGGGAACTGCCGGGAACTGCTCGCGAAATTCCCAGGCCACGGCTGCAAGTGCTTCTATGGGGAAGAAGACATCCACTACCACTGACAACTCTGGCTCCAGTCCTGCAGCCATACCTTTGGCACGCGACTTCATCAAATTGACTCCTGCCAAGATTTCCCGCGTATTCCCAAGGAGAGCCGTGCCTGCGGCAGTCAACCGTGGATAGCGGCCAGTGCGATCGAACAACGGTACACCTAGTTGTTCCTCCAGACCGCGAACTAGCTCGCTGATGGCTGATTGCGCTCGGCCCAAACGACGACCGGCCGCTGAGAAGCTACCTTCGTCGACTGCAGCCACGAACGTTCTGAGTTGGTCAAGTGACACGCCTTCCAGCATAAAGCCTCCACATACGAAAGCATCTGAATTTAAGATAGTATGTATAGGAATATAACGTCTATTCAGATGTTTCGCAGCATGGAATTATGTCAGTGCCCGAACTGCCTATGCTCGGGAATGCCATCTCTCACTGGAGAAATCTCATGACAACCATTCTGCACATCGATTCCAGCATCCTTGGTGACTATTCCGTCAGTCGAAGTCTCACGGCGGAAATCGTCGATAAACAACTTGCACTCCATCCTGGTGCGACAGTCCTCCGCCGCGACCTCGTGGAGGATGCCTTGTTGCACCTCAGCCCCAGCCATCTCGCCGTCTTCCAGGGCGCAGCGCAGCCCTCTCCAGAACTCGGCCAAGACATCGCGCAGGGCGGCGGCTATATCGACGAACTGCTCGCCGCCAATATCATCGTCATTGGTTCACCCATGTACAACTTCTCGATCCCCAGCCAGCTCAAGGGATGGCTGGACCGCGTACTCGTTGCGGGCCGTACCTTCCGTTATACCGAGCACGGTCCCGAGGGGCTGCTTCCCAAGGGCAAAAAGGTGTTCATTGCTTCGACCCGAGGTGGCATCTACACGGGTGCAAGCCCAGTGGCTGGCCTCGATCACCAGGAAAGTCTGTTGATAGCGGCGCTCCACTTTATCGGTCTGACTGATGTGACCGTTGTTCGTGCTGAAGGTCTTGCTCTTGGTGATGATGCCAAAGGGGCGGCCATCGCTCAGGCTAAGAGCACCATCGCCGCGATTTCAGCCTAACCACTACCGCCGCCCCGCGCCCACGGCCGTTGCTGCTGGTCTGGGCGGCACACCAAGTCTTCCGTTCGTGTCGGTGCAGCGGGGTTGCCGTTGATGGTCACGCTCAGGCTCTTAAAGGAAAGAAAAACATGCCTAAAAAATTGATTCTCGTGATTGGCGGCGGCGCAGCCGGACACCAGATTGCCTACCAACTGCGCGATGTCGCCAAGGTCACGCTGGTGGACCCTAAGACCTATTGGGAAATCCCCATGGCGGTCCCGCGCTTGCTGGTGGAATCGGATGCGTTAGCCGCTCGAATTCCTTATGCAAGCTTTCTAAACAATTCCGAGCATATTCAGGGGCGAGTCACGGCACTGACGGATAGCCACGCCAAAGTGAAGTTGTCCGACGACCTTGAAAAAGAGGTCGCCTTCGACTACGCAGTAATTGCGTCAGGTTCCGCCTCGCTCGACCCGATTATCAAGGCTCAGGCATCCACCGAGGCAGAGCGCGCAGCGGAGTTGAAAGCAATGAATACGAGGCTTCGCACTGCCCGTTCGGTCGTGATTGTTGGTGCTGGCCCGGTTGGTGTCGAGACCGCTGCTGAGCTGCGCGAATGGCTTCCACATGTGGATGTCACACTTGTCCACGGCGAGAATCGAGCACTAGCAAAGGCACCCAGCAAGTTCGCAGACTGGGCGGAGAAATATCTTAGCGGCAAGGGGGTTAAGCTGGTATTGGGTGAGACCGTGACAAGCCCGTCGATTAGCACACAACCTGAGGATGGCCGCGTGGTGACTAGCTCTGGACGAGTGTTGCAGGCCGAAGTAGTTATTTGGGCCGCCGGTACTCGCCCAGTGACAACCTTCGTTGCCAACTCTTGGTCGGACGTGGTTCAGCCTAATGGGCTGGTTAGGGTTGATCCATATTTGCGCGTGGTCGGTCATTCGACGATTTTCGCCGTTGGGGATGTGACCAATCTTCCAGAGAACAGGTTGGCGATCGTTGCTGGGCTTCATGTCAAGTCGGTCGTAGGAAACTTGAAACGTCTTATCGCGGCTGAGACTCCTTCGCAGACAAAGCTGAAAGCTTACAAGCCAGCCTTGCCTGGTAAAGGTATCGGAAAACTGATGATCGTGTCTCTCGGGCGCACTGATGGCCTGACCTCTTTGCCCTTCGGGCAATTCCGCGCCTCATTCTTGGCTCGCAAGATCAAGTCACACGATCTGTTGGTTGGGATGTCGAGAAAAGCAGTTGGACTTAAGTAGTCACTCCTATATGGCGTAGTCAAGTCCCGGGCAATGGCTGCGCCGCTCAAGCTGGGTTGGTACCGCCTCAATCTGTTCATCTGGCATGTGCACGCTATTTGCGGCACCGCTTAAGCCAAGCTGATGAGGCGCGTTTCCGCTGGTAATCACCCTCGAACGCCCAGCCCGACGCTGCGCGTTCTTCGGCGTGGAGGTGATCATCGATGGGGATACATAACTACCAGCCGTCGAGCCATTTTCATAAATGACTCGACGCCGCCAATTTTTTATTGTCGATTGAACGAGGATTCCCGTGAAGAAATCAGCGTTTGACGATAGCCTGCTTTGGATGGTTTATATGCCACCGAACAACGTCAATCAGCAGGAAGATGAGAAGGCTGATTCCCATAACAGGCAGACTCACTGCCAGCAACAGCGTAATGAGTGCAATCAGTACTCTGTGAAAAACAGGAATCTGTAACAATGCCGCTGTTAGCGTATTGACTGGATTCACGTCATGACGCGATTTTGGACGACGTATCCACCACATCCGATAACCCCACACGATCATCGCACAGAGCCCTAGGCCAAATGCCGCGAGAATCAGCTGATTTGGCAAACCGAATAACACACCCATGTGCGCATCGACCCCCCAGCGGGTGAGTTTGGCGGCTAGCGGGAAGGTATTGAAATCGGTTTTGTCCACAATATCCAATGTGTCTGGATTAACCGATACGGCATCAACCTGTGTTGGCCATGAGCGATCGATCTCACTAACGGTCCAAGCGCGGTGTGGCTTGGTCGCGGGGCGAATTTCGATTTTATTGGCATCAATCCCGGCGTGACGTGCGGCAGCCAGCACCTCATCAAATAACGCTGGTGAATAGGTTTCGACATCCTCCATCGGCATTGGCATTGACGCATGGTGTTCTGCGTGTTCATCCGTCGTCATCGTCATATCATGACCGTGCATCATGTCATGGTGAGACATCGGTGCGGGTAATTGGGTTTTCACCGATGGGGTTTGCCACCCTAGCGCGGAGCGTGCGACAGCGATGTTGCTTCCTGCCCATTGCGACCAGGTTAACCCCGTCGCGGAGAAAAAGAGCAAACCAAGTAGAAGACTGAGCCCCATTGTGGCGTGCCAGTGACGCAGGCGCTGCGTTTTTGCCGCCGTCGTCTGGCTATTTTTCAATTTCCGCCGCTTGGTTGCTGACGACAGATGCCGGGTCGACCACCAGATGACAACGCCACCCAATGCTGCGATCCACAGCCAGGACGCTGCCAGCTCGCTGTAATTACGCCCGATATCACCTAACAGCAGTCCGCGGTGCAGGTAATCAAGCCAGGTACGAAATGGCAGGATACCGCTGGTGCCGTAAACAATCTCACTGCCGCGATTTTCCAGCGAAACGGGATCGACGAAAACAGCACGGCTTTCCGATGGCCCTAATTCTGGCAAAGCAAACATGACGCGAGTGGTTTCTCCGGTGACGGACGCAGGGCGTATCGCTAGCAGCTTGGCATCCTGTGAGTGTGCGAGTCCCTCCTGTGCCACTCGAATTTGTTCGGCCAGTGAATGTGGCGTACCTTGGCTTTCAGTGAAAAGCAGGTGCGAATACAGTTGATTTTCAATTTGTGGCGTCAATACGTACAGCGTTCCAGTCAGAGCAGCGACGAAAATAAAAGGGCTGACAAAAATACCGATGTAGAAATGAAGCCGGATGAACAGGGCCACGATCGCAGCACGTGGCGATACCTTATCCATTACGTGTTTTTCGCTCGCCGTTTCTCTATCTGTGCGCGCGCTGGAGGCAGCAGTGGCTGATGCCTGATTAGGGTGTGACATAAAACCCTCTGAAATCATTTAGCAAGAAATGATCGAACGCTATACCGGAAAGGTATAGCGCGATGCGTGATAAATGCCCGCAGGCATGATGCTGCATCGTTCAGAAAGGTGGGGCGCGCACGATAGGGGAGGCGTAGCGTTCAGGAAGGACAATGCGAGAAATAAAATGAATAACCAACGCTTCAGATAACGATGACGTCAGTATGGGATTGGGGGAGCCTGTTGCGAACAGTGCTGGCGTATACGAAAAAAGTACACAGTATCCACATGCCGCATGATCCATCATCATGGACGGCGATGAGGGAGAATGGTGTAATTGCGCCGCGTGATGCTCGGGCATCGCGTGGGCAGTATGATTATGATGCGGTTCAGCTATACTGCCGCTGTGACTACCGTGCGCAGTGGTATCATGCGCGGTAGCACGAGTCGTACTATGTGCGGTGGCTGCACTGCTTGTGGTTGTACCCTCTTCATAAAGCCCATGCTCGTGAAGCGCCAGTGTTTGTGAAATCACTGGGGCAATGAAGATGGTCAAAATAGCGAAGATGCCGACCCAGGCTGGGAAACTTCGCCGTCGTAATGCGGACAAAAGCATAGCAGTCTTAATTTAACAATACTGGGTTCAGTAGGAACGTGTACTTTACTTGTCCCTGCATTGTTACACAAATGTTTATCTCTGCCATGCTTAAAGCGGTATGTGCGCCGATATCACTATCCGTCAGGGTTTTTATCGGCGGGGTAATAAGAGATGAGGCAGGCGTAAACGGAATAATCCTACGCCCGCGTAGGTCGATATTCGCTATAGTCCGTGGCTGTTTTCCATTTTTACAACCCGGTTTATCATGCTTTAGCGTTCTCGTTGTTTAAACGCTGACCTATTATGATGAACAATATCTTTATCAAGTTGTAGGAAGGCTAACTTATCCATTAATATGGATTTTAGTTGATTGAAGCACACCAACAGGGGGAGCTGTGCTGGATAATAAATTTGGGTTTAAACAGCGGGTTGCTAGCCTTCGCTGGCTGTCCGCCGCCATTATGCTGTCTGTAAGCGCAGTGCCTGCTTGGGCATTCTCTATTGATGATGTGGCACAGCAGGCTGAAAAGCTGGCACAAAAGGGTTTTGAAGCGCCGAAAAGTAATCTTCCTGCGCAATTCCGTGATATGAAATTTGCTGACTATCAGCAAATTCGTTTCAATAACGATAAATCATACTGGAATAATGTACAGACGCCATTCAAACTCCAGTTTTACCATCAGGGGATGTATTTCGATACTCCGGTGAAAATTAATGAAGTCACGGCGACAACGGTTGATGAGATTAAATACTCTCCTGAGTTCTTTGATTTCGGTTCCGTCAACCACGATCCTGAGTCGGTTAAAAATCTCGGCTTTGCTGGTTTTAAAGTTCTCTATCCGATCAATAAAGCCGATAAGAACGATGAAATCGTCAGCATGCTGGGCGCCAGCTATTTCCGTGTGGTAGGGAAAGGCCAGATTTATGGCTTGTCCGCCCGTGGTCTTGCCATCGATACCGCATTGCCTTCCGGCGAAGAATTCCCTCGTTTCCGTGAGTTCTGGATCGAACGTCCCAAACCAAATGATAAACACTTGGTTATTTATGCGCTGCTGGATTCTCCACGTGCCGCAGGGGCTTACCGCTTTACTGTTTATCCGGGGCGTGACAGCGTAGTAGACGTTCAGGCTAAAGTCTTCCTGCGTGATAAAGTGGGCAAACTGGGTATTGCGCCGCTGACCAGTATGTATCTGTTCGGACCGAACCAGCCGTCTCCAACGCTGAACTATCGTCCGGCGCTGAACGACTCTAATGGCCTGTCAATTCATGCCGGTAATGGCGAATGGATTTGGCGTCCGCTGAATAATCCGAAGCACCTGTCCGTGAGCACCTATGCGGTAGAGAATCCTAAAGGATTTGGTCTGCTGCAACGCGGACGTGATTTTACCTCCTATGAAGATCTTGACGACCGTTACGATCTGCGTCCAAGCGGTTGGATTGAGCCGAAAGGCGAGTGGGGTAAAGGGAAGGTTGAGCTGGTTGAAATCCCTACCGCAGATGAAACCAACGACAATATCGTTGCTTTCTGGACGCCGGATGTGTTGCCAGAAACGGGCAAACCACTGGATGTTAAATATCGTCTGCACTTTACGCGCGATGAAGATCAATTACATTCCCCGAATATTGCTTATGTTCAACAGACTCGTCGTTCTGCCGGTGATGTTAAACAATCAAACTTGATCCGCCAGCCTGACGGCACGATCGCTTATATTGTTGACTTCATTGGACCGAATTTGAAAGAGTTGGATGAGAACGCTCCGGTAGCCTCTCAGGTCAGCATCGGCGATAACGGCGAGATTGTAGAAAATAATGTTCGCTATAACCCAGTAACTCATGGTTGGCGTCTGACGCTGCGTGTGCGTGTGAAAGATGCGAAACAGCCGACTGAAATGAGAGCTGCGTTGGTTAATGGCGAGACGACATTGACTGAAACCTGGAGCAATCAGCTGCCTGCTAATGAATAAGTCAACTTCTTCTCTCGATTACATTGAGAAACTACCTCTGCCTGCCGAGCAGGCAGAGGTTCTTCGCGAAAAATTACCGCAAGCGGCCTGGAACGATCAGGCCGTTTTGCATCAGGCTCTGTCTGAAGGTAGTCAGCCTGAAGGTAACCAGATAAATGTTCAGTCTGAAGACGATGCTGCGTTGCATTCGGTGCAGGCACGTCTTGAAATGGCTTGGGCTGATGGTCTGGACAACGGTAAGCAACTCGGCACAGACAGAGAAGGGCGGACGGCATTAAAAGCGATGCCTGTCATTACCCGCGCTTCGATGTTCCCTGATGTTTGGCGGACGAACCCATTGATTCGCTGGTGGGAAAGCCTGCTGGGGCGTACCGCACCGCCTCGTCCTCATTACAGCCCGGAAGAGAAAATTTCCGAGAACCGCTGGCGTTTAGTGGGAACAATCCGCCGTTATATCCTGCTGGCGCTGACGCTGTTCCAGACTGCGATCGCAACGTGGTACATGAAAACCATCCTGCCTTATCAGGGCTGGGCGCTGATCGATCCGTTTGAAATGGCGGGCCAGCCTTGGACTCGCTCACTGATGCAGTTGCTGCCTTATGTGCTGCAAAGCGGGATACTCGTTTTGTTTGCGGTGTTGTTCTGCTGGGTATCGGCTGGGTTCTGGACCGCGCTGATGGGGTTCCTGCAACTGCTTATTGGTCGAGATAAATACAGTATCTCTTCCACGACAGTCGGTGACGAGGCTCTGAATCCTGAGCATCGCACGGCGTTAATCATGCCTATTTGTAACGAAGACGTAGAACGTGTGTTTGCGGGACTACGTGCGACGTACGAATCGGTTGAAGCGACGGGCAATCTTGAGCATTTTGATATTTACGTCCTGAGCGACAGTAACGATCCCGATATCTGTGTGGCAGAGCAAAAAGCCTGGATGGAGTTGTGTCGTGATGTCGGTGGAGCAGGGCGTATTTTCTATCGCCGTCGCCGTCGCCGCGTCAAACGTAAGAGCGGCAATATCGATGACTTCTGCCGCCGCTGGGGTAACCAGTATAGCTATATGGTGATTCTGGATGCCGATAGCGTCATGAGTGGCGAATGTCTGACATCTCTGGTCAGACTGATGGAAGCGAACCCTAACGCGGGTATCATCCAGTCTTCGCCGAAAGCGTCTGGCATGGATACGCTGTATGCGCGCTGTCAGCAGTTTGCGACGCGTGTTTATGGCCCACTGTTCACCGCAGGCCTGCATTTTTGGCAGCTTGGTGAGTCGCATTACTGGGGACATAACGCGATTATTCGTGTTAAACCGTTCATTGAGCATTGCGCACTGGCACCGCTGCCGGGTGAAGGTTCGTTCGCGGGTGCGATTCTTTCTCACGACTTCGTTGAAGCTGCGTTGATGCGCCGTGCCGGATGGGGTGTGTGGATTGCCTATGATCTCCCAGGAAGTTATGAAGAGCTGCCGCCTAACCTGTTGGATGAACTGAAACGTGACCGCCGCTGGTGCCATGGTAACCTGATGAATTTCCGGTTGTTCCTGGTTAAAGGCATGCATCCGGTTCACCGTGCCGTTTTCCTGACTGGCGTGATGTCCTATCTGTCTGCACCGTTGTGGTTTATGTTCCTAGTGCTCTCTACCGCGTTGCAGGTTGTGCATACGCTGATGGAACCCCAGTATTTCTTGCAGCCCCGACAGCTGTTCCCCGTCTGGCCACAGTGGCGGCCTGAACTCGCTATCGCCCTCTTCTCGACGACATTGGTTCTGCTGTTTTTGCCAAAATTGTTGAGTGTGATTCTGGTGTGGGCGAAAGGTGCAAAAGAATACGGTGGTGCTTTGCGCGTATTCCTTTCTCTGTTGCTGGAAATGCTGTTCTCGGTTCTGCTGGCACCGGTTCGTATGTTGTTCCACACAGTGTTTGTTGTCAGCGCGTTCCTTGGTTGGTCGGTGCAGTGGAATTCTCCACAGCGTGACGACGATGCGACGCCGTGGAGTGAAGCATTTGTGCGCCACGGTTCTCAGTTAGTTCTGGGACTGGTCTGGGCGATTGGCATGGCATGGTTGGATCTGCGCTTCTTGTGGTGGCTATCACCGATTGTCTTCTCACTGATTTTGTCGCCGGTTGTGTCGGTTTATTCGAGCCGTGCAGCATTAGGGCTGGGTTGTAAACGTGCGAAGCTGCTGCTGATACCGGAAGAATTCAATCCGCCGCGTGAACTGGTTGCTACGGATGAATATTGCCGACTGAACCACCAGCGTAGACTCGATAACGGGTTTATGCAGGCTGTTTTCGATCCGTCCGTGAATGCCCTTGCTAGTGCAATGGCGACGGCGCGTCATCGCTTCAGCCGAGCGATCGAGGATGTACGCGAGCAGAATGTGCGTGATGCCTTGAATCGTAAGCCGGAAGACGTGAGTAATAATCAGCGCCTGGCGCTGCTTAGCGATCCCGTTACCATATCGCGCTTGCACTACCATGTGTGGCAAAAACCGGAAGCCTATGCGGCGTGGGTTGAGTCTTACCAAAAACTGCCTGCACCTCATATCAAAAGCTAGCAGTCTGTAGTGTGAAAAATTGTTAGTGTGAAAGATAAAGCAACGGCAGTCGCCGTTGCTTTTTTTTCGTCTGTCACAAGGTGCCGCAGTTTCTGAAATGAGTAACCTGAACGTGTGAGTGATGAATTAATAAAGGGACGGTTCGCCTTCTGGGCGGGTTTTGAAACGGCGATGCAGCCACATGTATTGATCCGGTGCGAGCAGAATATTCTTTTCAACAACCTTATTCATCCAGGCGGCGGTTAAGGTTTCGTTATCTACAGGCGCATCTTGCTCAGCAGGCTGAATCAGTAGTTCATAACCTTTTCCTTCTGGCAAACGGCGCGGCACAAACGGGATAACTGCCGGGTGTGCCGTTTTTATCAGCATATAGCTTCCGCGAGTTGTTGCCGCTGTGTCTACGGCAAACAGAGGAGCGAACACACTGCTGTGTGGGCCATAATCATGATCTGGCGCATACCAGATGATGTCACCTTGCTTGAGGGCGCGTATCATTCCCTTAAGATCTTTCCGGTCCAACATGGATTTGTTGGACCGCAGTCTGCCCCACGTCTGTAGCCAGTCAATCAGTTTGTTATCATTCGGGCGATACACGCCGATCCCCGGATTGTGCATACCAAAAACGCGTGCACCGAGTTCCAATGTTAAAAAATGCAGTCCGATGAGTAAGACTCCTTGCTCCCGTTCGTTCTCGGGAAGTATGTGCTCGAGGCCTTTTACCGTAAACCAGCGTTCAAGACGCCAATTAGGCCAAAACCAAGCCATACCTGTTTCAACCACGCCCATGCCGACAGATTCAAAATTCTTCCTGAGTAGCGTATTACGCTCGGCCTGCGATATATCTGGGAAACACAGCTCAAGATTGCGTGCAGCGATCTTGACGCGCTGTGGCAACAGGCGCATAGCCAGATGGCCGAGAGCAGTACCGATACGATAAATAACGGGATAGGGCAGCAAAACGATAAGGTAAAGGATGCCGATACCCAACCAGGTGAGCCAGTAGCGCGGATGTAGCAATGAACGATTAAAGGAAGGGATTTGTGTCATGGCCTCAGTATCAATATTTTGGTGCTGGTCAGCACGCGAACCGTTAAAAAGAATCGAGTTAGTTGTTAACTGCAAGATAGATTATTGCGTGCTTTGCCAATAAAACAAATTATTGCCATCTTATTGACTGATTTTTATGCAAAAAATGGTCTTAATCGTATCATCCCCCAAAAATGAGTTTTGACCTTTGGTGGCATACTGTGTGGTTGCGTGGGGCAGAGGCGACCCGGATAGGATCGCCTGTCTATCGCTATTGCTTGAAAATACCTCTGGCGTAACGTGGCTCGCTACGCCAGTACTGAGCGGGGGCAGATACCTGAGCACCTAGTCTGGCGGCGGCATGCCATGGCCAGCGTGGGTCGAAAAGAATGGCACGAGCCAGCCCAATAGCATCTGCCTCGCCCGTTGCAACGATCGCTTCTGCCTGTTCTGGTTCGGTTATCAGCCCTACGGCGATGGTGGTGATACCAACTTCTTGTTTAATTCGCTGTGCATAGGGCACCTGATAATTTGGTGCAGGATGAATCTGCTGTAATGGTGATAGCCCACCGCTGGAAACATGGATGAAATCGCAGCCTAATTCGTGCAATGTCTTACTGAGTTGCACCGACTGCTCCAGATCCCAACCTCCCTCAACACCATCTGTCGCAGAAATGCGTACGCCGACGGCTTTATCTGTAGGGAACACTTCACGTATTGCGCGATAAATTTCAACGACCAGACGCATCCGATTTTGAAGCGAACCACCGTAGTTATCCGTGCGCTGATTTGTCAGTGGAGAAAGAAACTGGTGCAGTAAATAGCCGTGAGCAGCATGAATTTCTATCAGGTCAAAACCCAGACGATCTGCACGTTTAGCTGAGTCGACGAACGCATCAATTAATGTACGAATGTGCTGTTCCGACATTGCTAGTGGCTCGGCATCGCTGGCGTTGTAAGGAACCGCTGATGGCGCAATAGTCTGCCATCCTCCCTGTTCCGGGCGCAGAAATGCCCGCCCGCTCCACGGAACGCCCGTCGAGGCTTTACGACCGGCGTGCCCCAGCTGTATGCCAAGCGGCATGGCAGAATAGGTTTTGACCGATTGAATCACCCTGGCAAGGGCTTGTTCGGTTGTGTCATCCCACAGGCCAAGATCGTGCGGGGAAATCCTGCCTTCTGGTGAGACCGCCGTGGCCTCGATAATGAGCAGTCCTGCTCCGGAATGTGACAGGCTACCTAAATGCATGGTATGCCAGGCTGTCGCCTTGCCGTCCTCTGCCGAGTATTGGCACATTGGCGCGATAATGATTCGGTTGGGCAGTTCGAGTTTACCAAGAGATATGGGGGAGAAAAGCTGACTCATAATGACAGATCCTTCGATGATGATACTTCATTAAAGCGAAAGTGAATCCCTGAAGCTATCTGTTTACGGTAGATCACTCTTTATCGTTTCGCTATGCATTTCATGCCCTGACAGCTTCGGTGCTATCAGGTATGATGCCGAGCGTGGGCGATGGCCCGGCAATGAACGTCACACGCTAACCTCAATGAAGACAGGAACGTACACCATGCCAGTGTTACATAACCGAGTTTCCAATGAGGAACTGAAGGCGCGTATGCTTGCGGAAACCGAGCCGCGTACCACAGTTTCCTTCTATAAATATTTTACGATTGACGATCCAAAAGCATTTCGCGATCGCCTGTATGTTCAGCTTGAGCAATATAAGGTCTTCGGGCGTATTTATATTGCAGCTGAAGGGATTAACGCCCAAATCAGCGTACCCAATAATCAATTCGATGCCTTTAAAGCTGGGTTGTTCAGTGCGCACCCAGCACTCGATCAGATTCGCTTAAATATCGCTCTGGAAGATGACGGAAAATCGTTCTGGGTATTGCGTATGAAAGTACGTGAACGGATTGTTGCCGATGGCATTGATGATCCTACGTTTAATCCAGCGAATGTTGGGCACTATCTGAAGGCCGATCAGGTTAATGCTATGGCCGACGACCCTGATACCGTATTCGTCGATATGCGCAACCACTACGAATATGAAGTCGGACATTTCGAAAATGCACTGGAAGTGCCGTCGGATACCTTTCGTGAGCAGTTGCCGATGGCTGTGGATATGCTTGATGATGTGCGTGATAAAAATATTGTGATGTACTGTACCGGTGGCATTCGCTGCGAGAAGGCCAGTGCCTACATGTTGCATCATGGCTTTAAAAATGTGTATCACGTAGAGGGCGGTATTATTGAATATGCGCGCCAGGCCAAAGCACAAGGGCTACCGCTGAAGTTTATCGGCAAGAATTTCGTGTTTGATGAACGGATGGGTGAGCGTATCTCTGATGACGTTATCGCGCATTGCCATCAGTGTGGTGCTTCGTGTGATAGTCACACGAACTGCCGTAATGAAGGTTGCCATCTTCTATTTATCCAATGTCCGAGCTGTGCCGCAAAATACGAAGGTTGTTGCAGCACGCAGTGTCAGGATGAAATAAAATTGCCGTTAGAAGAACAAAGAGCAATACGCAGCGGGCGTGAAAATGGAATGAAGATCTTCAATAAATCCAAAGGATTATTGCAGTCAACGTTACATATTCCGGCACCTGTAGCGAAAGACAACGCGGAATAACTCACTGCCACTCGTTGACTAGTCCTGATATGGGTTGACAGTTTTCTGCCTGTAAAACGCCTGATGAACCTCATCGGGCGTTTTGTATTTCAGGGCCTGATGTGGCCGCTCATGGTTATAAATCGCCACAGATTCTTTTACCATTTTCCTCGCTTGTGCCAGATTAGCTGGGCGAGAGAGTAAAAACTCATTTTTCAGGATGCCGTTTATCCGTTCAGCCAGCGCATTCTGATAGCAGTCATAACCATCTGTCATTGAACAGGTTATCCCATTTCTCTCATGTACCGACTGGTAAAGCGCTGAACAGTATTGTAGCCCTCTGTCAGAGTGGTGTATCAACGGCCCTTTTGTTTTTCTTTGTCGTAACGCACGTTTGAAGGCTTTTACCACATTTTCAGTTTGCAGATTATCCCCTACATGGTAACCCATGATTTTTCTGGAACAGGCATCCGTGACCAAACTCAGATAGACCGTGCCACTGCGTACTGGTAGATAAGTAATATCGGCGACCCAGACTTGCTCCGGCTGAAGGACAGTAACCTGTTCGGGGCCAGACTTCAGCAAGTTCGGATGCCGGTAAAAACGATGATGGCTGTTGGTCGTTTTGTGGTATGCCCGCTTTACGGGTACCAGAAGCCGGTGTTTACCCAGTAGGCTAAACAGGCGGTCACGCCCGATATTGAGTGTTTCACCTGCCTGACGGTTCAACAGAGAGTGGAGTTTGCGTGTGCCTATACGTGGCTGACGGCACCGAACTCGGGCAATAAAATCAAGAACCTGACTATTGTGTTCATGTCGTTTATTGCACCTTGCATTATGCTGGTACCATGCCTGTCTGCTGTGCCCCAGGAGCTGGCATGCGCGTGTCACGGTGACTTTTGGGGCCTGACTCTGCGCAAGGACTTGCCGGGCCGCTTTTTTACGACACTTACCCCGTAATCATTTTTCAGGACGTTGATAACAGATTCAAAAAACTCAGCTTTCTGATTCGCCAGCTTAAGCTGCTCTTCAAGTTCTTTGATTCTTTGCTCGGGTGTAAGTGGGGTATTTGTCTGAGCCACAAGCAGTTTCCTTTTCATCAGGTCAGGAAGTCCGGGACTCCAGTCAAGCTGGCCATATTTACGCAGCCAGACAAGAACGGTGGAGCGCCCCTGAATGCCATATCGCTGCTGGGCCTGTTTATAGGTCATCTCGCCTTTTTCGACCTGTTCAACGACGGCTATTTTAAAGGATAGAGGATAATCACGTTGGGTACGTTTGAACTCAGTCATCATCACGTTCTCCGTATTTAAGTCAGGGACGTGTCAACGCTATTCAGGACGGATCACGTCAATATAAAAAGCCCTTTCCAAAGGAAAGGGCTTTTTGCTGCTAATGACATTACGGAAGCTTATTTCTGGCGAACGCCTTCAACGGCAATAATCAGTTCTACATCCTGTGAAGCGGGACCCAAATCGGTCGTAATGTCGAAATCTTTCAGCTTGATTGTCCCTTCGGCCTGAAATCCTGCGCGATAGTTACCCCATGGGTCATCGCCCTGACCGATGAGTTTGGCATCCAGCTTAACAGGCTTGGTCACGCCATTTAAGGTCAAATTACCGGTAATATCGTAATCCTCGCCGTCTTTCTTCACTTCCGTTGAGGTAAACGTTGCCTGCGGATGCTTGGACACGTTTAAGAATTCTGCACTGCGAAGGTGCTTGTCACGTTCAGCGTGATTAGTGTCAACGCTGTTGGTGTTGATAGTGACATTCACTTTATCCGATGATGGATTTTTCTCATCAAAGGCAAAAGTGCCGTCGAAATCGTTAAAGCTGCCGTAAAGCCAGCTGTAGCCGAGGTGTTTAATGCGGAATTCAATAAACGCGTGCTGGCCTTCTTTATCGAACTTGTACTCTGCCGCCAGTGCAGAACCGGCAGAAGCAAGCATGGATATTGCCGTCAGGCTCAGTAGTGTTTTCTTCAGCATTGATTTTCTCCATAAATCCAGAAAGTTAAGGAACGTTGCGACCCAACATCCGTTTCAACGTGTTATCACCATCGATAAAGTGGTGTTTTAATGCGGCTAAACCGTGCAGTGCTGATAAGGCAACCACCGCCCATGCAAGATAAAGATGCACGTCGCCTGCTATATCGGCCTGATCCGTCAAGCCGCTGACAATGGCCGGAATAGAAAACCAGCCAAAAACTGAGATTGGATGCCCTTCCGCAGTGGAAATGAGATATCCACTAATGAGAATGGCGAAAAGAATGACATAAAGTGCAATATGCGCTAGCGTCGCGCTGACGCGGGTCAATGTGGAGTAACTTTTCAACGGAGGTGGCGGCGGAGAGATAAAACGCCATACCACGCGGAAGATAATGATGGCAAAGAGCAGTACACCAATGGCTCTGTGGATCTCTGGGGCACGGTGGTACCAGATGTTGTAGTACCCTAATGTGACCATCCACAGTCCTAAAGCAAACATGCCATAAACAGTCAACGCTGCAATCCAATGCAAAAGAATGCTGATATGGCCATAACGGGAAGAGGTATTACGCCAAAGCATAGTGATAGTTCCTTAATCAGATCGGTAACGTGGTCAATCCGGAAAAAAATTTAACAGGAAGAAACATAAAAGCAATATAAACTTTCAAATTGCAACATTATCATAAACATGAGCAGATTTTTTGAATTTAAATTCATAATTTATTCAATTTGGTTATGGAAGTTCTTTAATTGAAATAGATATTTTTGATACTTGTTTTCAGGTGGAAGATGAATAAATACAATAACGAAATAAATTAAAGGAATGGGAAATGCTCTATTAGTTGAATAACTATCTAGTGGGTGATTATTGGTATAAAGGAAGGTGACTTGGTTTAATTGATTCGCGGGTATAAAAAGAAATGAGAATAGACCTAAAATAACAACACCGCCGATAGGGCGGTGTTGTTACTAAAGCAAATGTCATTAAAGCAAATCATTGGGTATTGAATATAATATTAATAACGTTATCAATTACTAATGTTTTCGATAATCACTGACGTCACAGTCTGTTGATTCGATTTTCGCAATGCCAGCTTCAAGTATGTGTATCAACTGCCTTGCTACATCGGTTGTTAGCCACAGCGTACGGTCTACATGTGCTTCATCTGGTGCTTGATCCGAGGTGGATAAGTAGTGTAAACGGATCATCATGGCGTCATAACTGTCAACGGTGCTGATGTCCCAACCTACAAGAGGATGTGTCTGAATAACTTCATTTTTTCTATCCATAAATACCCCTTATTGACTAGTTACTAACATGAGTGACTAACGAGGCTTCAGGTGGCTCATTATTTTAAACGAGCATTATGAGTATACTGTGGCTTATTTAATTTATGGGAAATATTTTCAATTTTTCGAAAAAAACATTACACAGGCGGGTATGTTGAAGGGATAAACGATGTATCAAATAAAATATCGGGACGAATAGGCCTTCATCCCGAAGGTACTCTTATAGGTGCAGTAGAACATTATTCCGGAGCCGGCCCTGCGTTTTTCTCTAATGCGGCAGCAAGTCGGGCAAGGTATTTCTTCATCGCGGGATCCCGATTCTCATTTTGAGATTCCAATGTCAGATTGTGAATCATCAGTGTGTTTGCTTTCTCATCGAGGCAGAATGCCAGGGATGAAAAGGCAAGTTCCAGAGCATCGATCTTGCGTTGTTGCTCGCCAATTAGCTCCAGCAACTCCCCGAATGTCATTGCCTCTTCTGGTTTTTCTACCGTCATCACAGATATCCTCGGTCATAGCACATGGCGAAATGCCGCTTGTAACTGCCATTACAGCCTATATCTTCGTTATCTTTCAAGCTTTAGATTACTCTGCTGTAAACCAGTCATCGGCACTTTCCCACGTTTCCTGCAAAATTTCAGAGATACGATCTTTGTCGTCTTTACCCGCTCCCATCACTGTCAGGTTATTTGCGGATGCATAACGAACCTGAATGGGCGTATCGGGATAAATTTTGTGAATACGTTTTTCCAGCTCATGCCTGAGCGCTTCGATGGCACCGGCGGGTAAAGGCGCTGTCTTTGCAAGAGTGATTTCTACGCGCATGCTGACCTCCAATTTTTTAACTGTTTATTTATACAGTCATTAAAGAAGAAGAACAAGGTGCATAATAAAATTTAGCCCATCGGCATAATGCAGATGGGCTTGTCGATTAACGAACTGACCAGTTGAGGCTTTGTCCGGCAAGGAAGGGGATGAGTGACTCGTCGCCGAGCGAGATTTCTTCAGGGAACGTGACTGTTTCACGATGAAGCTCAACCCAGCTGTCGTTCACTGGCAGACCATAAAACTGTGGGCCATTCAGGGAGCAGAATGCTTCGAGTTTATCGAGTGCGTTCATTTCTTCAAAAACGGTGGCGTAGGTACTTAATGCAGCCTGAGCATTGAACACGCCAGCACAGCCACAGCTGGATTCTTTCCTGTGCTTGGCATGTGGTGCGGAATCTGTACCGAGGAAAAGTCGGTCGCAGCCGCTGGCGACGGCTTCACGCAATGCTTGTTGATGTGTGTTGCGTTTTAAGATCGGTAGACAATACAAATGAGGGCGAACGCCACCGACGAGCATATGATTACGATTAAACATCAAGTGCTGGGGAGTGATAGTTGCAGCGAGATAATCATTGCCTGCAACAACATATTCCGCTGCTTCTTTCGTCGTAATGTGTTCGAGAACGACTTTCAGTTCAGGGAAATCCTGGCGTAACGGTTCCAGAATAGTTTCGATGAAGCGAGCTTCCCGATCGAAAATATCAATAGCAGGATCGGTGACTTCACCGTGAATGAGTAACGGCATACCCATTTTTTGCATTTTCTCCAGAATCCCGGAGATATTGGAGACGCTGGTTACGCCATGGCTGGAGTTCGTTGTGGCATTGGCTGGATAGAGTTTGGCAGCGGTAAAGACGCCTTGCTCAAAGCCACTTACGATTTCATTGGCATCTAAGGCATCGGTCAGGTAGCACGTCATCAGAGGATGGAAGTCATCGCCTTGCGGGACAGCGGCTAAAATACGCTGACGATACGCGATAGCGCTGGCTACGCTGGTAATCGGTGGCGTCAGATTCGGCATAACAATCGCACGGCCAAAGAAACGGCTGGTATAGGGTAGAACGGTTTCCAGCATCCGATCGTCACGCAGATGAATGTGCCAATCGTCAGGGCGACGGATTTTAAGAATAGTAGGCTGTGCGGTCATGGAATTGCGCTCCGGCGGTCAGTAGAAAAACATCGTCTTTCGGTTGGTTTTGGGACTGATACGGCGGGGAATGAGGATAAGCGTAAAGCCATTTGAATGCATCAGTTTGTTGATGAATGCTTGAAATTAAGCGCAGATTGGCATCTGATAGCATTATCTTTTCATTGATAAATAAGGGATGTATATGGAAATTCGTATTGTCGCCACTATTCAGGCAAAGGCAGAGTTCATCGCTGATGTTACCGCAACGCTAAAACGTGTGGTATCACCTAGCCGACAGGAAGCGGGCAATGTGCAATATGATCTGCATGAAGTTGTGGATAAACCCGGTTCGTTTGTGTTCTTCGAGCGCTGGAAGGATCGTGATGCTTTGGCATCACATGAACAGAGTGTTCACTTTAAAAGTTTTCTGGCCGAACTGGATGGCAAAACGGACAGTGTAGATATCAAACTATTGAATTTTTTAGGTTAGCAAAAGATTGTACGCAAAAAAATACCCGCCAATTGGCGGGTATTTGTCTATAAAAGTCAGTATTACTCGTTAACTGGCGTAGGCTTGGTTGCTGGCGCAGTTGACTGGTTAACTGCGGAATGACCGCCTGCCGAGCCTTTTCCTGAGAACGGATAGGCTGGACGGACCCAATCACTGTGTTGAGCAGGCTCAGCGTTGTATGCCGGAGCCGGAGCTTTAGTCATTGGTGCCGTTGCATGAAGCTTATAGCTAGGCTGTTCAATAACACCAACAACAGCCGCTGGTTTTGCTACGCTCGATACAGGCTCTTCCACAACCGGCTGTGCGCTGGTAGCGACTACAGGCTCATCCTGAACGATTTGTGGCTGGCTGATTTCCTGTACTGCGGAAATCACCGGGGTAGAAACCGGTTCTGTCACATCTGCTGTCTCGGTCGTGTCAGCGATATCATCTGCCGGTTTTTCTTCAGCAACAGCAGTTTCAACAGCAACAGTAGCTTCAACTGTCTGTGCGTTTTCAGTTACCTGTGTCGAAGCAGTATCATCAACCTCAACAGCTTTTGCTTCTTCAACCGCACTCACGGCAATTGCAGCGATGGCATCATCGATCGCTGTGTTCTCGGTGATGGGCTCAACGACAGTGTCTTCGTCAGCAGCACTCACTTCGACATCCGCTACATTGCTGTCCTGAACGACGTCCGCAGATTGTGCTGTTGCTGTTACAACGGCATCTTCCTGAACGACTGCTTCAGTAATCGCAACGTTTTCAATCGCGTTGGATTCAACGGTATCGGCTTGTTCCGTCAGGGCAACGTCGACAACGGCTGGTAACAGCGGTGTTTCGATAGCCGCTACGTTCTCTTCCTGCTGTTGGGTTTCAGCCTGCTGTGGCTGTGCGACAGGGTAGCTGACCCACACTTTCCCTGATGCCATCTCCGGTGACGCAGCGGCAAACTCCAACTGCATCGGCGACTGGGACGGGTAACGCTCATCACGATAGCGACGACGGCGCTGGCCGCTGACGCGCAGGTGGCGAGGCGAACGACGTGAACGACGTGGCATACCGCCATTTTCGCCATTGGCACGATTTGCATCGTTTTGTTCGTTATCGCTCTCGTTATGGTCTACCGCAACATCGTTTGGCTTGACGTAAGCTTGAGCCAGTTCAGGTGCTTCAGCAACCGGTGCCGTGTTCTCAGAGAGGGTGACCTGCTGAGCTTCAGACTGGACACGAACTTTCTGCGTTAACTGACGGCGTTGGCGACGTTGCATAACCTGAGTCGGTTTATCCTGCTCGGCTGCATTGTCATCTGACTCATCAACAGTTGGCTGAATTTTTTCCTCTGTCGGAGCTTGGCGGCGTTCGTCCTGACGGCGACGCTGACGTTCAGCACGTGGTTCACGGCGCGGCTGTTCTTCTGAACCGACTTTCTCCACATTTTCCGCAACGCGAGTTTCCACGACCACTTCTTCGGTTTGTCGCTTATTACGGCGCTGATCATCACGCTGTTCACGATTGTCACGATTGTCACGATTGTCACGATTGTCACGATTGTCACGAGAGCCACGGTCACGGCGATTATTACTTTGACGGCGTGAATTCCGACGGTCAGTGCGTTGGCCTTCAGTAGATTTCTCTTCTTCGACTTTCTTCTCGTCAACGTTATCCGCTGCTTTTGCGGTTGGTTCAGAAGCAAAAACGCCTTTTAAGGCACTGAAGAAACGGCTAATGAGACCCGGTTGAGCTTCTTCTGCGGCTTTTGCTACAACAGGCGTCGCTTTGGCCACCGATGGCGTGGTTTCCTCTGGCATTTCAACCATGCTGAACGTTGCTAAAGCTGGTTGCTCAGGCTGTTTACGTTCGATGGTTTGCTCGTCTTGCAACTGCTGCGTTTCCGTTTCCAAACGCTGAGGCAACAAATAGCTGAGCGTCGGCTTTTCTTCGCCTTTACGGACACGGACCACGGAGTAGTGCGGTGTTTGCATGCCGTCATGTGGCACGATGATGGCGCGTACACCACCCTGACGTGTCTCAATGGCGTTAACGGCATCACGTTTCTCGTTCAGCAGATAGGATGCAATCTGGACTGGAACAATAGCGTGAACTTCTTTGGTGTTTTCTTTCAGCGCTTCTTCTTCAATCAGACGAAGAATGGACAGCGAAAGTGATTCATTGTCACGAATCGTGCCTGTCCCAGTACAGCGTGGACAAACATGATGGCTGGATTCGCCCAGTGAAGGACTCAGACGCTGACGTGACATTTCCAGCAGACCAAAGCGGGAGATCCGACCGATCTGAATACGTGCACGATCTTGGCGTACTGAATCGCGCAGGCGGTTTTCAACTTCACGCTGGTGACGAACTGGGGTCATATCGATGAAGTCGATGACGATCAGGCCACCGAGGTCACGCAGGCGTAATTGGCGAGCAATTTCGTCAGCGGCTTCAAGGTTGGTGTTAAACGCCGTTTCTTCAATGTCACCACCGCGTGTTGCGCGGGCGGAGTTGATATCAATGGCCGTCAACGCTTCGGTCGTATCGATAACGATAGAGCCGCCGGACGGCAGGCGAACTTCACGTTGGAAAGCCGATTCAATCTGCGATTCGATCTGATAGTGGCTGAAAAGCGGGATTTCACCACTATACAATTTGATTTTACTGCTGAAATCGGGGCGGCCCAGCGCAGAAATGTGTTCTTTCGCCAGGTCGAGAATTTTTGGATTGTCGATCAGAATCTCGCCAATGTCTGGGCGCAGATAATCACGGAAAGCACGGACGATCACGTTACTTTCCTGATGAATCAGGAATGGTGCCTGACGACCTTCCGCGGCTTTTTTTATCGCGTCCCAGTGTTTCAGACGGAAAGCCAGATCCCATTGCAGTGCTTCAGCGGATTTACCCACACCAGCCGTACGAACAATGAGTCCCATGCCATCAGGTAACTGTAACGATCCCAGCGCTTCTTTGAGTTCAGTACGATCGTCACCTTCGATCCGGCGTGAAATACCACCTGCGCGAGGGTTATTCGGCATTAAGACCAGATAGCTACCAGCCAGGCTGATAAACGTGGTCAGCGCTGCGCCTTTGTTGCCACGCTCTTCTTTGTCTACCTGAACAATAACTTCCTGACCTTCACGTAACACGTCTTTAATGTTAGGACGGCCATGGGAAGCATAGTTGCTTGGGAAGTATTCGCGGGCGATTTCTTTAAGAGGGAGGAAACCGTGCCTTTCAGCGCCGTAATCAACAAAAGCCGCTTCAAGACTGGGTTCGATACGAGTGATTTTACCTTTGTAGATATTTGCTTTCTTCTGCTCATGACCTGGACTTTCTATATCCAAATCATACAGCCGTTGACCATCAACCAAGGCAACACGCAACTCTTCCTGCTGAGTTGCGTTAATTAACATTCTTTTCATCTTCAACTTACTCGTTATTTTTACTTGCATTATTGATAGAGCTGCGGACAAAAGAACCGCATGACCGGAGTGAACCGATGGCCTCGTGGCTTATCGCAGGGACGTCAACCTCCCGGTTGTCGCCTGCATAGAGACGCATGTTTCGGTAGCCTGTGTTTCCTGATGGAAAACAGCGCATTTACTGAGGGAACAGCTTCTGAATAATGTCGCCAGATCTGATTCCATTTGCCGGCCAAGCTGCAATCCGCAGCCCGCTAACTGCTTGATTTCGCATTACGTCTTACGCCATTGCTGCGTGTGTGCGTCATCAGGCAAACTTAATAACTTCGCAATTTCCCCTTGTTTATCGGAAATCCGCGTGGGAAACGCAAAAGCATTATTCCACTGCCGATACCGTTATAGCAAGATGACTTTGCCTGTCTGTATAAAGATAGTTCTGTTGTTATCACCAAACGGACGGGGTTTGATGCTACAGCGCACTCACCCGTTACTCATCCGATAGTGCAACAATATCTTCATAAGTCAGACACACAGTTAAGCACAGAAAAAGAAGTGGCGCTATCGGGTTGCTCTAATTAGAATCGCGCATCATGAAAACAGATAATCCTTCAGTACAATTTGTGACGATCTCCGCAGATGAAGCGGGGCAACGTATCGACAATTTTTTGCATACCCACTTAAAGGGTGTGCCTAAAAGCATGGTTTACCGAATCTTGCGAAAAGGTGAGGTAAGGATAAATAAGAAACGGGTCAAGCCGGAGTATAAATTACTCGACGGTGATGTTATCCGTATTCCGCCGGTTCGACAGGCAGAACGCGATGAAACTCCTGTTTCTGCCAGTCTTGGCAAAGTGGCGGCGCTGGCCGAATGTATTATTTATGAAGATGACTACCTGTTGGTGCTGAATAAGCCTTCAGGCACTGCGGTGCACGGCGGCAGTGGTCTAAGCTTCGGCGTGATTGAAGGGCTGCGCGCTTTACGCCCGGAAGCGCGTTTTTTGGAGCTAGTACACCGCCTCGACCGCGATACTTCTGGTGTTTTGCTGGTAGCTAAAAAACGTTCGGCGTTGCGTTCTCTGCATGAACAGCTGCGGTTGAAAGGTATGCAAAAAGACTATCTGGCGTTGGTTCGCGGCCAGTGGCAGTCCCACTGCAAGGTCGTTCAGGCGCCGCTTTTGAAAAATATCCTGCAAAGCGGTGAACGCATCGTACGGGTAAGCAGCGAAGGTAAACCGTCAGAAACACGTTTTAAGATAGAAGAACGTTTTGAACACGCGACGCTGGTGAGGGCAAGCCCTGTTACCGGACGTACACATCAAATTCGTGTACACGCCCAGTATGCCGGACATCCGATCGCGTTTGATGACCGTTACGGCGATCGTGAGTTCGATCAGCAACTGACAGGTACGGGTTTAAAACGTCTATTTCTACATGCACAGGCGCTGCGTTTTGAGCACCCAAATACTGGCGAGACGTTGAGAGTAGAAGCACCGTTGGATGATAGGTTACGCCGCTGCCTACAGGTTTTGCGTAAGACAAAGATCTAACGACTCATATCGTGCATGTTTTATCTATCGGGATAGTGCTTCATTGAGCTATCCCGATTCATTTCACACCGTCAATGGATTCACGCCTTCCTTTTGTAGCATCTGCGTCAGCGCGATCAGCGGCAATCCAATCAATGTATTAGGATCTCGCCCAGATAACCGTTCAAAAAGGGTAATGCCCAATCCTTCGCTTTTAAAACTCCCTGCGCAGTTCCATGGCTGCTCTTTCTCCAGATAGCCGTCAATTTCTGCTTCCGTTAGTGTACGAAAATGTACATCAAAGGGTTCTGCGATGCTCTGCATTAACTGAGTTGCGCTATTAAACAGTGCTAAACCGGTAAAGAAGGAAACGCATTTTCCGCTGGCCTGCTGTAGTTGCCGTGTTGCGTTAATCTTATTATGCGGTTTTCCCGTAATAGAATTCCCCAATACGCACACTTGATCGGAACCAATAATCAGGTGATTGGGGTAGTGTGCGGCCAATGCTCGCGCTTTACTTTCAGCAAGGCGGATCACGAGATCGATGGCATCTTCGCCTACGCGAGGGGTTTCATCGATGTCTGGCGACGCGCAGACAAAGGGTACTGTCAGCTTTTCCAATAAGGCTCGGCGGTAAGGTGAGGTTGAGGCAAGAACGATCTGCTGCATAATTTTTTGATAAACCGTAGCGTAATGATGAAAGGCATTTTAAACTATGCGCCGCTCTGGAAGCGAATATTGGTGAAAGGCGGTGCATCACTGCCTTTTTCTTTGACTCTATGTCGTTACGACGTTAATATGCGCGCCCTATGCAAAAGGTAAAATTACCCCTAACCCTTGATGCGGTCCGCACTGCTCAGAAGCGTTTAGATTACGTTGGTATCTATTCGGCTGAACAAGTAGAGCGTGTTGCCGAGTCAGTGGTGAGTGTGGATAGTGATGTTCAGGCCTCTTTATCTTTCAATATTGATAATCAGCGTCTGGCGGTGATTGACGGTAACGCTGACGTTACGGTCACACTGATGTGTCAGCGTTGCGGGAAGCCGTTTGAACATCAAGTCCATGCGACATTCTGTTTCAGCCCGGTCGTCAATGATGAGCAGGCCGAAGCGTTACCGGAAGCGTATGAGCCGATCGGCGTTAGTGAGTTTGGTGAAGTCGATCTGCTGGCAATGATTGAAGATGAAATTATTCTGATGTTGCCTATCGCCCCGGTGCATGATTCTGAACACTGTGAAGTGTCCGAAGCGGACATGGTTTTTGGTCAACTGCCTGCAGAGGCGGAAAAACCAAATCCATTTGCCGTATTAGCCAGTTTAAAGCGTAAGTAATTAAGGAGTAAGGTCCATGGCCGTACAACAAAACAAACCTAGCCGTTCCAAACGTGGTATGCGTCGTTCACATGATGCGCTGACTACCTCTTCTGTATCCGTAGATAAAGTTTCTGGCGAAACTCACCTGCGTCACCACATCACTGCGGATGGTTACTACCGCGGTCGCAAGGTTATTGCTAAGTAATTCTTGCGAATTATTTGCAAGGCAATACCTTGACACGCCTAACTCTGGCGTTAGATGCGATGGGCGGGGATTTTGGTCCCTGCGTAACAGTGCCTGCTGCATTGCAGGCACTGGCTTCTAATCCAGCTCTCAATTTGTTATTAGTCGGCGATCCTGCTGCGATCACTCCATTACTTGCCAAAGTCGATTCTGATTTACTCTCCCGCTTAGAAGTTGTTCCGGCGGAGTCGGTTATTGCTAGTGATGCGAGGCCGTCGCAGGCTATTCGTGCGAGCCGTGGTACCTCAATGCGCATCGCGCTTGAGTTGATTAAAGACGGTAGGGCACAGGCCTGCGTGAGCGCGGGCAACACAGGGGCACTCATGGGGCTGGCTAAGCTCCTGATTAAGCCACTGGACGGAATTGAGCGACCCGCGTTGGTGTCAGTATTACCTCACCAGCAACACGGAAAAACAGTCGTGTTGGATCTGGGAGCGAATGTTGACTGTGATAGTACGATGCTGGTCCAGTTTGCCGTGATGGGATCTGTGATGGCAGAAGAAGTGCTGGGACTGACTAACCCTCGGGTCGCGTTGTTGAATATCGGTGAAGAAGAAAGCAAAGGGCTGAGCACTATCCGTGAAGCAGCGGCACAGCTAAAAGAGGCACCATCAATAAATTATATCGGTTACCTGGAAGGCAACGATCTGCTGACGGGGAAAACGGATGTGATGGTCTGTGACGGCTTTGTGGGTAATGTCACACTGAAAACAGTGGAAGGCGTGGTAAGGATGTTCCTGTCACTCCTGAAGTCTCCGGCTTTAGGCCCAGAGCAAAAACAAAAGCGGTCCTGGTGGTTGAAATGGCTGGGGCGTTTGTTACAAAAACGCTTATCAAAGCGTTTCGGTCATTTGAATCCCGATCAATATAATGGCGCATGCCTGCTAGGATTACGGGGAACTGTAATCAAAAGCCATGGTGCAGCAAACCAGAGAGCGTTTGCGGTTGCTATTGAACAGGCAATGCAGACGGTACGGCGGCAGCTTCCCGAGCGGATTGCCGCTCGTCTAGAAGCGGTATTACCCAAGAGTGACTAAGCGTACATGTATACAAAAATAATCGGAACGGGCAGCTACCTGCCTGAAGAAATCAGGACAAACGCTGATTTAGAAAAGATGGTGGAAACGACGGACGAATGGATCGTCACACGTACTGGAATCCGTGAGCGCCGTATTGCTGCGCCGGATGAAAACGTTGCGACCATGGGATACCGTGCCGCGCAGAAAGCGCTGGAAATGGCGAATGTCGATGCTTCTGAGGTCGGCCTTCTGATCGTTGCTACAACATCATCAAGTCATGCTTTCCCTAGCTCAGCCTGTCAGGTTCAGCAGTTATTAGGGATCAAAGATACCATTGCTTTCGATCTGGCCGCGGCCTGTGCAGGTTTTACCTATGCGCTGAGCGTTGCCGATCAATACGTTAAAAGTGGTGCGGTGAAATACGCACTGGTGATCGGTTCCGACACATTGTCTCGTACATTGGATCCTGAAGATCGCGGTACGCTGATTCTGTTTGGTGACGGCGCGGGTGCCGTGTTGTTAACAACATCAGAGCAGCCGGGTATTCTTTCCACCCATCTTCATGCCGATGGCCGCTATGGCGATTTACTGACGTTGCCACATCAGGATCGTAACCACAAGGATACGCCTGCTTACCTGACGATGGCTGGTAATGAAGTCTTCAAAGTGGCCGTGACTGAACTGGCACACATTGTTGAAGAAACGCTGCAAGCGGCTCAACTGGACAAAAGTGAATTAGACTGGCTGGTGCCTCATCAGGCTAACCTGCGCATCATCAGTGCCACGGCGAAAAAGCTGGGTATGGGGATGGACAAGGTGGTTGTGACGCTCGATCGTCATGGTAATACCTCCGCTGCTTCTGTACCTTCAGCGCTTGATGAAGCCGTGCGCGATGGGCGTATTAAACCAGGGCAGTTGGTGCTGCTTGAAGCCTTCGGTGGCGGCTTTACCTGGGGTTCCGCGCTGGTTCGTTTTTAATTAAACAGGATTGTGATATGACGCAATTTGCAATGGTGTTTCCCGGTCAGGGATCGCAGACGGTAGGAATGTTGGCTGAACTTGCGGCAGAACACCCGATCGTCACCGAAACGTTTGCTCAGGCTTCTGAAGTGTTAGGTTATGACTTGTGGCAGCTTACCCAGCAAGGGCCAGCTGAAGAGTTGAATAAAACCTGGCAGACACAGCCTGCATTACTGACTGCTTCTGTTGCTATCTGGCGTGCCTGGCAGCAGCAGGGAGGAAAAACGCCTGCGTTGATGTCTGGCCATAGCCTCGGTGAGTATTCTGCACTGGTTTGCGCGGGTGTTCTGGATTTCCAACAGGCTGTTCGTCTGGTTGAATTGCGTGGCAAACTGATGCAAGAAGCGGTGCCGGAAGGCACTGGCGCTATGTATGCCATTATCGGCCTTGATAACGATGCGATTGCCAAAGCGTGTGAAGAATCCGCACAGGGGCAGGTGGTATCGCCGGTAAACTTCAACTCACCGGGTCAGGTCGTGATTGCAGGTAATAAAGACGCCGTTGAGCGTGCTGGTGCTGCGTGTAAAGCGGCAGGTGCGAAGCGCGCTCTGCCGTTGCCTGTCAGCGTTCCGTCACACTGCGCGTTGATGGAACCCGCTGCGAAGAAACTTGCTGTGGCGCTGGAATCCGTGACCTTTAATTCTCCGGTCATCCCAGTGGTAAATAATGTCGATGCAAGCATCGAAACCACACCAGAAGCCATTCGTGATGCATTGGTACGCCAACTTTATTGCCCAGTGCGCTGGACTGACTGTGTTGCATTCATGGCTTCTCAGGGCGTTGAATCACTGTTAGAAGTCGGGCCGGGTAAAGTATTGACTGGCTTAACCAAACGAATCGTCGATACTCTGACAGCAGCAGCGGTGAACGATCCTGCTTCTCTATCAGCGGCGATTGAGAAATAAGAACGGAGAAGACAATGAGTTTTGAAGGGAAAATTGCACTGGTTACCGGTGCAAGCCGTGGTATAGGGCGTGCCATCGCCGAGACGTTGGTTGCCCGCGGGGCAAAAGTCATTGGTACCGCAACCAGCGAAAAAGGTGCTGAAGCTATCAGCAGTTGGCTGGGTGAGAACGGTAAAGGTTATATGCTGAATGTTGCTGATGCAGCGTCAGTAGAAAGCGTGTTAGCCGAAATTCGCGCGGAATTCGGGGAAATTGATATTCTTATCAATAACGCCGGTATCACCCGTGATAACCTGCTGATGCGTATGAAAGATGATGAATGGCACGATATTCTGGATACCAATTTGACCTCGGTATTCCGTATGTCTAAGGCGGTTATGCGTGCCATGATGAAGAAACGTTTTGGCCGTATCATTACTATCGGTTCCGTTGTGGGAACGATGGGCAATGCAGGACAAGCTAACTATGCTGCAGCGAAGGCGGGGCTGATTGGGTTCAGCAAATCCCTCGCGCGTGAAGTAGCTTCTCGTGGTATTACGGTTAACGTGGTCGCGCCTGGTTTTATCGAAACAGATATGACTCAGGCATTGACAGAAGAACAGCGAGCAGGCATTTTGACGTCGGTTCCAGCTAACCGACTCGGTGATGCTAAAGAAATCGCCAGTGCTGTTGTATTTTTAGCCTCTGATGAAGCTGCTTACATTACTGGCGAAACATTGCATGTCAACGGCGGCATGTATATGATCTAAAAAGCTCGAAAACTATTTGCTTTATTTGCGGTGATAACCGCAAAATAGCACAAAATCGTGGTTCGACCAGCCGAGATTTTGTTGCATCTTTTCAAACATTTTATACACTACGAAAACCATCGCGAAAGCGAGTTTTGATAGGAAATTTAAGAGTATGAGCACTATCGAAGAACGCGTTAAGAAAATCATCGTTGAACAGCTTGGTGTTAAGCAGGAAGAAGTCGTAAACAATGCTTCTTTCGTTGATGACCTCGGCGCTGATTCTCTTGACACTGTTGAGCTGGTAATGGCTCTGGAAGAAGAATTTGATACTGAGATTCCAGACGAAGAAGCTGAAAAAATCACGACTGTTCAAGCAGCCATTGATTTCATTCAGGCTAACCAGCAGTAAGCGAACATATCTAGGCGGTCATTCGACCGCCTAAGTTTTTTTGTCCCGCAGTGTCTTTTTTTCCCTCCCTGGAGGATAAGCGTGTCTAAGCGTCGAGTAGTTGTGACCGGACTGGGCATGTTATCTCCTGTCGGCAATACAGTTGAGTCTACCTGGAGTGCTCTTCTTGCCGGTCAGAGTGGTATCAGCCTGATCGACCATTTCGATACTAGTGCCTACGCAACGCGTTTTGCTGGCTTAGTAAAGAATTTTAATTCTGAGGAATTCATTTCGCGTAAAGAAGCACGCAAAATGGATGCCTTTATTCAATACGGTGTTGCTGCTGGCGTTCAGGCTATGCAGGACTCTGGTTTGGAAGTAACGGAAGAAAACGCACCGCGCATCGGTGCGGCGATTGGTTCCGGCATCGGCGGTCTGGGTCTTATTGAAGATAACCACACTGCGCTGGTGAACGGCGGCCCTCGTAAAATCAGTCCGTTCTTCGTGCCATCAACCATCGTTAATATGGTAGCTGGGCATCTTACTATCATGTTCGGACTGCGTGGCCCGAGTATCTCTATCGCTACGGCCTGTACGTCTGGCGTGCACAATATTGGCCAGGCAGCACGTATCATTGCCTACAATGATGCAGATGTGATGTTGGCCGGTGGTGCAGAAAAAGCCAGTACGCCATTAGGCGTTGGTGGATTCGGTGCTGCTCGTGCGCTGTCAACACGTAATGATAATCCTCAGGCGGCAAGCCGTCCGTGGGATAAAGATCGTGATGGATTTGTGCTGGGCGACGGTGCTGGCCTCATGGTGCTGGAAGAATATGAGCACGCGAAAAAGCGCGGTGCGAAAATCTATGCAGAAATTGTTGGATTTGGCATGAGCAGCGACGCGTATCATATGACGTCTCCGCCGGAGGATGGTTCAGGCGCAGCGCTGGCGATGGAAAACGCACTGCGTGATGCTGGAGTGTCAACGAGTCAGATCGGTTATATCAACGCGCATGGCACCTCTACGCCGGCGGGTGATAAAGCTGAAACACAGGCAGTGAAATCCGTATTTGGTGCAGACGCCAGTCGTGTACTGGTTAGTTCGACAAAATCCATGACGGGTCACTTGCTCGGTGCGGCAGGCGCAGTGGAGTCCATCTTCAGTATTCTTGCTCTGCGCGATCAGGCTGTTCCGCCAACGCTCAATCTGGATAACCCAGATGAAGGCTGCGATCTGGATTTTGTGCCTCATGAGGCGCGTCAGGTCAGCGATCTGGAATACGTACTCTGCAACTCTTTCGGTTTCGGTGGAACCAACGGTTCTCTGATCTTCCGTAAAGTTTGATTGCAATAGCGTCTATAAAAAACCCGGTTTCCGGGTTTTTTTTTGCCTGAATAAAATCAGACACACCTGCTTGTGTGCGATGCCGCTTTACTGGCAAGCTGACGGCGATGAATGACGCGGAGCTTATTATGCTGTGGATTAATGGTCAGTTACAGGAACAGCTCTCGGTACTCGATCGGGGTACACAGTATGGTGACGGCTGTTTTACGACTGCCAGAGTATGCGATGGCGAGATTGTCTGGCTCGATCGACATATCGCACGGTTGCAACAGGCTGCTACACGCCTATTATTTCCTGCCGTTGACTGGGAAGATCTGCACGTTGAAATGGTAGGGGCAGCGCAGGGACGATCGAGCGGCGTAGTGAAAGTCATGCTAACGCGTGGCGTCGGCGGGCGTGGCTATAGTGCGCAAGGTTGTGTGCAACCAACCCGAATTGTCATGCAGGCAGATTATCCTGCACAGTATGCCGTCTGGCGTGAGCAGGGGATTAGCCTGAGTTTGAGCCCTGTGACGTTAGCGAGAAACCCGCTGTTGGCGGGAGTAAAACATTTGAATCGGCTTGAACAAGTGTTGATTCGTGCGCATCTTGACCAGACCTCAGCCGATGAGACCCTCGTGCTTGACACCTCAGGTGCGCTAGTGGAATGCTGTGCCGCTAATTTATTCTGGCGTAAGGGACATCGGGTCTATACGCCGGATTTATCTCAGTCAGGTGTGGATGGTGTTACTCGACAGCATATTATTGCCTTACTGGCAGAGTCTGACTTCGAGCTACAGATCGTCAGTGAGCCTGTTACTACACTGGCAGATGCGGATGAAGTGCTGATTTGTAATGCATTAATGCCGATAGTCCCCGTGAATCAGGCGCACGTCTGGCGTTACCACTCCCGAGCTCTTTATCAATTCCTGAGTTCTGACTGCTAGTAGATGGTTTATTTATGAAGAAAAAGAAAATTGGTTTGCTGATTATCGCCGCTGTTGTCCTGATGTTGCTGGTAGCGTGGCAGAGAATGCAGCGTTTTGCTGGTTCTCCATTGGCTATCGAAAAAGAAACTATTTTCACGCTTCCTGCCGGTACGGGAAGAGAAGGGCTGGAAACGCTACTTCTCGATCAAAAAATTATGACCGATGGCGCGTTTTTTCCGTGGCTGCTGCGTATCGAACCTGAATTAGCAAAATTCAAGGCAGGGACGTATCGCTTTACAACAGGAATGAGCGTCCGCGAGATGTTGGCCTTACTGTCCAGCGGAAAGGAAGCGCAATTCACCATCCGCTTTGTCGAAGGTTCCCGTCTAAAAGAGTGGATCGTCACATTGCAGCAGGCACCTTATATCAAGCATGTACTGGCCGATAAAACGGAACAGGACATCGTCACCCAGTTGGAAATCAACGATAAGGCGAACCCGGAAGGTTGGTTTTATCCTGACACCTATTCATACACGGCCGGTACGAGCGATAGCGCTCTGTTACAGCGTGCGCACCAGCGTATGAAAAAAACGGTGGATGACGTATGGAAAGGGCGTGAAGAAGGCTTACCGTATAAGACACCAGACGAGTTGCTGACGATGGCGTCAATCATTGAAAAAGAAACGGCAATCAATGAAGAACGTACGCAGGTCGCTTCTGTTTTTATCAATCGCTTACGGCTTGGTATGCGGCTGCAAACTGATCCCACTGTGATTTATGGCATGGGGGATGACTATAAAGGCGTGATAACCCGTAAAGCATTAGATACGCCGACGCCTTACAATACGTATGTCATCTCCGGCTTGCCGCCGACGCCGATCGCAATGCCAGGGAAAGCGTCATTGGATGCGGCTGCGCATCCAGCCAAAACGTCGTATCTGTATTTCGTGGCGGATGGAAAAGGCGGACACAGTTTTACCACTAACCTTGCAGACCATAATCGTGCTGTAAAGGTATACCGCTCAGCGTTAAAGGAACGGGATGAACAGTAAATTTATCGTCATTGAAGGATTGGAAGGCGCAGGGAAAACCAGTGCGCGCAATATTGTTGTAGAAACGCTGCGGTCACATGGTGTGAAAGAGGTCGTGTTCACTCGAGAGCCTGGCGGCACGCCGCTGGCTGAGAAGCTACGTGAACTCATCAAGCAAGGTATGGCCGATGAAAAGGTCACCGACAAAGCGGAAGTTTTGATGCTCTACGCGGCCAGAGTGCAACTGGTAGATAATGTCATCAAACCTGCGCTGGCAGATGGAAAATGGGTTATCGGCGATCGTCACGATCTCTCTTCACAGGCTTATCAAGGCGGTGGACGTGGGATCGATCAGCAACTGCTGCGCTCGCTGCGTGACACCGTGCTGGGCGATTTTCGCCCTGACCTAACGCTCTATCTTGATTTACCGCCAGCCATCGGTTTGCAGCGCGCGCGTCAACGCGGCGAGCTGGATAGAATCGAGCAGGAATCGCTGGCTTTCTTTGATCGTACCCGCTCCCGCTATCAGGAATTGGCTGCGGAGGATGACCGCATCCTGACGATCGATGCATCACAATCTATTGATGCCGTTAGTGCGGATATTCAGGCCACGCTACAACAGTGGTTGCAGCAACAAGGATTGCCGCCTGTCGTGCAAGGACCGCTCTGATGGATTGGTATCCGTGGCTGAATGCCTCTTATCGGCAGCTTATCGGTCAATATCAGGCGGGCAGAGGCCACCATGCGGTGTTGCTGCATGCGCTGCCGGGCATGGGCGATGAATCGCTTATTTATGCGCTTAGTCGCTGGTTGATCTGCCAGCGACCTGACGGCATGAAAAGCTGCGGCCAGTGCCACTCTTGTAATTTGATGACGGCGGGAACACACCCAGATTGGCATGTGCTGAGCCCGGAGAAAGGCAAACAGAGTCTGGGCGTCGATCCGGTGCGTGACGTCGTGGAAAAGGTGTACCAACATTCCCGACAGGGCGGAGCAAAAGTGATCTGGCTGGCTTCCGCTGAGCAACTGACAGAAGCGGCAGCGAATGCCCTGCTGAAAACGCTGGAAGAACCCCCAAAAAATACCTTTTTTTTATTGGGCTGCCGTGAGCCTGCTCGGTTGTTAGCTACTTTACGCAGTCGCTGCCTGTATCACTATCTGGATGTGCCGAATGAGACGCAGAGTATCCTGTGGCTGAATACGCGCCATCGTCATGATAGTAAGGCATTGCGTACGGCATTGAGATTGCAATCGGGCGCACCGCTTGCGGCAGAAGCATTATTGCAGCCAGAACGCTGGAAGCAGCGTAGCGGGCTGTGCCAGGCATTTTCTGCTGCGATGACTTCACGGGATCAGCTTTCATTGATATCGCAACTGAATCATGATGATGCGGATGTGAGAATTCACTGGCTGTCCGCGTTACTGCTGGATGCCATGAAATGGCAACAGGGTGCTAGCGAACATTTGGTGAGTCTAGATCAGATCGAACTGGTTGAGCGTCTGGCGCGCGAACCGTCTGCGCATTTACAGTATGAGCTGCAACAGTGGCTGGCTTGCCGACAAAAATTACTGACCGTCACCGGTGTGAATCGCGAACTGCTGCTGACGGAACGCCTGCTTGATGGTGAACGCACGCTTGCCTCGTCGGTTAAGCGCGACAGCCATCCCTTTTCTGTTTAATTACTATCGAGTAAATATCATGTTGTTAGTGGATTCCCACTGTCATCTTGACGGTCTGGATTATCAGTCATTGCATAAAGATGTCTCCGATGTGTTGGAGAAAGCGAAACTCCGTGATGTCGGTTTCCTTCTGGCGGTGGCGACAACGCTGCCCGGCTATCGTGCCATGGTGGAGTTAATCGGCGAGCGCGATAACGTGGCGTTTTCCTGCGGTGTTCATCCCCTCAATCAGGAAGTCCCTTATGATTATGCCGAACTGCGTGAGTTAGCCAGTGCTAGCCGTGTGGTGGCGATGGGGGAAACGGGGCTGGATTATTTCTATCAGCAGGAGACGAAAGCCCAGCAGCAGGAATCGTTTCGTGAACATATTCGTATTGGTAATGACCTGAATAAGCCCGTTATCGTGCATACGCGTTCTGCCCGTGAAGATACGCTGGCAATTTTGCGTGACGAACACGCGGAGAAATGCAGTGGTGTGCTGCACTGCTTTACGGAAGATTTGATCACGGCAAAAGCCTTGCTGGATATGGGATTCTACATCTCGTTTTCTGGGATCGTGACGTTTCGTAATGCAGAGGAATTACGTGACGTAGCACGTTATGTGCCGCTGGATCGGATGTTGATTGAGACAGATTCCCCTTGGTTAGCACCTGTCCCGTTCCGAGGTCAGGAAAACCAGCCTGCGTATGTGCGTGATGTAGCGGAATATCTTGCCGTAGTGAAAGGTACATCGCTGGAAACCCTCGCAGCTGCCACGACAGAAAACTTTTCCCGCCTGTTTCACATCGATCCGGCTCGGTTGACCGCAGCACAATAGTGGCTGAGAATAGCCGAGTTTTTTTTACCCGTGTAATTAATAGCGCCCGATAATCCCCTTGACCAGGTTTTTCCTCTTCAGGGGGCCGTGTTTTTTAGCGATATATCACAAAAAAGTGCAATATCTGTTCGTTCTCAGCCTGTTGGCTTGTGGAAACGTGATAGCAATCAAACATTGTGAACGCTATTTATTTTACTCTGCGTAAAAATTAAAGGGGGCTAAGACACCCCAACTCGCAAAGGCCATCCTCCCCACCTTTGCTTATAGATGAAGTATCAGAAGTAAAAGCACTATTACTCAGGAGCACACTCAATTATGTTCAAGAATGCATTCGCAAACCTGCAAAAAGTAGGTAAGTCGCTAATGCTGCCCGTATCCGTACTCCCTATCGCAGGTATTCTGCTAGGTGTCGGTTCGGCCAATTTTAGCTGGTTGCCTACAATTGTCTCAAGCGTCATGGCACAGGCCGGTGATTCGGTGTTTGCCAACATGCCGCTGATTTTTGCTATCGGTGTTGCCCTGGGCTTCACTAATAACGACGGTGTTTCCGCACTGGCGGCGGTAGTGGCTTATGGCATCATGGTGAAAACCATGGCCGCAATTGCGCCGCTGGTTCTTAATCTACCGGCTGCCGAGATTACTGCGAAGCATCTGGCGGATACTGGTGTTCTGGGCGGGATCATTGCCGGTGCGATTGCCGCGTATATGTTTAACCGTTTCTACCGCATTCAACTGCCTGAGTATCTGGGCTTCTTTGCCGGTAAACGCTTTGTGCCGATTATTTCCGGCTTGACGGCAATCATTATCGGCACGGTGTTATCTTTCATATGGCCACCGGTTGGTAGCGCTATCCAGGTATTCTCTCACTGGGCAGCGAATGAGAACCCGATGTTGGCATTCGGTATCTACGGGGTTGTTGAACGTTCTCTGGTGCCGTTTGGCTTGCACCATATTTGGAACGTACCTTTCCAAATGCAAGTGGGTGAGTTCACCAATGCTGCTGGTCAGGTTTTCCACGGCGATATCCCGCGTTACATTGCTGGTGACCCGACTGCGGGTAAATTGTCTGGCGGCTTCCTGTTTAAAATGTACGGTCTGCCAGCTGCTGCTATTGCTATCTGGCATTCGGCTAAACCAGAAAACCGCGCGAAAGTGGGCGGTATCATGATCTCTGCGGCGTTAACCTCGTTCCTGACGGGTATCACTGAGCCAATTGAGTTCTCATTCATGTTTGTTGCGCCAATCCTGTATGTGATCCATGCGATTCTGGCGGGTCTGGCGTTCCCAATCTGTATCTTGTTGGGTATGCGTGATGGTACAAGCTTCTCTCACGGCCTGATCGACTTCGTGGTACTAAGTGGTAACGGTAGCAACCTGTGGCTGTTCCCGATTGTGGGTCTGTGCTATGCGTTGATTTACTACACCATCTTCCGCGTTCTGATTGCCAAGCTGAACCTGAAAACGCCGGGTCGTGAAGATAGCTCATCTGAGCAAACGTCGCAGGACAGCACCGAAATGGCTGCCGCTCTGGTTAGCGCGTTTGGTGGTAAAGAAAACATCACTAACCTGGATGCATGCATCACCCGTCTGCGCGTTAGCGTAGGTGATGTGGCTAAAGTTGATCAGGCTGGCCTGAAAAAACTGGGTGCAGCAGGTGTGGTTGTGGCAGGTTCCGGCGTTCAGGCCATTTTCGGTACGAAATCCGATAACCTGAAAACCGATATGGACGACTACATCCGTAACCACTGATGAGTCATTGGGGAGTTGCAGAAAGGGGCGAAAGCCCCTTTTTTTTATGGTCAGTGTTGAGTCATTTTCAAGAAAACTTGCGCTGAACGACGGGGCTTTAATCTGCTTCTGTAACGCGAGTAATCCTGCCGCATAACTGGTTTACTGGTGTCGCACCAGTGTCACATCATTCCTCTCCCTGAGATTGCCGAGCATAAACCACCAAGCGCAGATGCCGATCTTCATCGATGGTCAGCGACGTGTGCTCGAAGGTTTCAGGCTTGCCCTCAATCATCAGTTGGCGAACCCCACTGCACGGAGCATGCACATCATGCTGACGCCACCACATTTTGAAGTCTGGCGACACTTGCTCCAGTTCGTCCACCAGTTCATGAATATCAGTCTCCTGCGTTGCGCGAGTGAAATCGCGGCGAAAACTCGACAACATTTGTGGTGCTTGTTCCTCCCAGCCGACAAATCGCTCATGCAACAACGGATCGGTAAACAAGAGCCAGAGTAGGTTAAGTCTCTCGGAGGGATGTGCGTCAAAGCCGAAAAACTGGTTCGCCGGCTCATTAAAGGCCAGTACGTCCCAGCGCAGATTGAGTATGTAAGCTGAATGCGGGGCCAGATCGTGCATTAGACGCCGTACCAGTGGTGGAACCACGCACCACGTCTTACCCGGCTCGACAGGTGGTCGTTCATGTGCCAGCAGGTACAGATGGCGACGTTCGGCCGCATCAAGTTTGAGCACCCGTGCCAGGCTGTCCAGAAAGGCTGCTGACACACCGATATCGCGCCCTTGTTCGAGCCAGGTGTACCAGGTCAGCCCGACCCCGGCCAGTGCGGCCACTTCTTCGCGTCGCAGCCCCGGCGTGCGCCGTCTTCCACCGCTAGGCAAACCTACATCAGCGGGTGACACCCGTTCGCGGCGCGCGCGCAAAAAGTCAGCCAGATCGTGGCGAGTTCTCTCCAATGTTCTCATCGTTTACCGCATTGCTTTTAGTAATAGCATAAGTAGTTAAATTGTAATCGTTTAAAAGAGGTTTGAGAATGATGGCGTGATGGCTCTTGATACATAAATTCGCGATACACAAGGATAGACAACATGAACTCAACTTATCGTTCTTCGGCTGTAACGACGACGGCCAATAGTCCGCCTTGGCTCGGTCTGTCTGTGCTGCTCATGGCGGGCTTTGTCACGATCTTCGATCTGTTCGTGGTCAATGTTGCCATCCCTAGCATGCAGGCTGACTTGGGTGCCAGCTTCGCGCAGATCGGCTTTATCGTTGCGGGTTACGAACTGGCTTTCGGTGTGCTGCTGATTACGGGTGGCCGATTGGGAGATATATTTGGGCGACGCCGCCTGTTTGTCGTGGGCATGGCTGGATTTACGATTGCTTCTGCGCTGTGTGGCTTAGCGCCCAGCGCAGAATTTCTGATTAGCGCACGCATCTTGCAGGGACTCGCGGCCGCGCTACTGTTCCCACAGGTTTACGCCTCTATCCGCGTCAATTTCGATGGGAACGATAGTCGCCGTGCCTTCGGTCTGCTGGGGATGACGCTGGGGCTAGCCGCTATCGCGGGTCAGGTACTGGGAGGATGGCTGGTGCATGCCAACCTATTCGGGCTGAGCTGGCGTAGCATCTTTCTTATTAATGTTCCTATTGGTCTGTTGGCTATCGCGGCAGCTCGATTTATTCCTGAATCCCGTACGCCGCTACGCCCTTCGCTGGATTGGGCGGGTGTGGCGCTGGTTAGCATTGGGTTGACGTTGCTGCTGGTGCCGCTGATCGAAGGACCGGGACAAGGCTGGCCTGCATGGAGTCTGTGGATGCTGGCCGCTGCGGCTGTCCTGCTGACAGTTTTTTATCACCAGCAGGAACGGCGACAACTAGCGGGGCATCTTCCGCTGGTTGATATGCGTCTGCTCGTGCAGCGTCGGTTCCTGTTGGGCGTGTTGCTGGTGCTGCTGGTGTATTCCACATCCAGCTCATTTTTCTTGTGTTTTGCTCTGCTGGTGCAAGTCGGGTTGGGGCTCGACCCCTTTCTTGCCGGTAGTATTTTCGCGCCTTGTAGCGTGGGCTTCGTTCTGGCGTCGCTGGCTGCACCGCGCCTGGTTGCCCGCTGGGGTATGCCAGCCATCGTCGCGGGGGCGTTAGTTTATGCCATTTCCATCGGGCTGTTGATTATGCAAGTGCAGCTAGCGGGGGCGAATCTGGTGGCCGCATGGCTGATTCCTGTGCTGGTGGTGCTGGGTGCAGGTCAAGGTTTTATCATGACGCCGCTACTGAATCTGGTTTTGGGCTTTGTAAATGAAGCTAAGGCCGGTATGGCATCGGGCGTGATCTCGACGGTTCAGCAGGTTGGGGCGGCGTTGGGTGTGGCAGTGGTTGGCATCTTGTTTGGCACCGCGCTGGCGACAGGCGATGACGCTGTTACACAAGCGGATCAATACGTTTCTGCCTTTGTCGTGGGAATGCTCTACAACTTAGGCGCGGCTTTGCTGGTTTGCATCCTGTTGTTAATGTTGGTGAGAACGCCGCAGTCGGTTAACTGACAAAGGAAGGGACGCGATGGGCATTCGCTAAGCGGCGTCAAACCCTTGCCGCCGTGGTGATAGCGTGGCAGTGTTCGGTACAGACAGATTTTTTCTGCGTGTCGTATTTTGACCACCTGCACCAGAAATAGACGAAGAAGGTTGAAAGAAATGGAATATGTCACTCATACTGCCTACATGACGTCGTTCAACGCCAGCTTTAACAAGGAAATCAATCATGGCTGAAGAAACCATCTTTAGTAAAATCATCCGCCGGGAAATTCCTGCCGATATCGTGTATCAGGATGAACTGGTCACCGCTTTCCGTGATATCGCGCCCCGCACGCCAACCCATATTCTGATTATCCCGAATGTATTAATCCCAACCGTTAACGACACGGCGCCAGAGCATGAAGCGGCGCTGGGACGTATGGTGACGGTCGCGGGTAAAATTGCGCAGCAGGAAGGCATTGCAGAAGACGGCTATCGCCTGATTATTAACTGCAACCGACACGGTGGGCAGGAAGTTTATCACATCCATATGCACCTACTTGGTGGCCGTGCATTAGGGCCTTTGCTGGCGAACTAGATCCTGTAGAGCTAAGTTCGATGGCCATGGTTAGACAATCAGGTGAGAAAACCATCATGCGAGTAAACCATGCGTAACCCGACGCTTTTTCTGTTTGCGTGTCTGATGCTGGGATTGATAGCGGGCTGTAGTGCGCCAAAGGTGCTGACTATCAATGAGCGACAAACGCTGGTATTGGATGCTCCCGTGCTATCCGCTGGCATTACGGCGGGGAATCCGTCGCTGGATTCGGAAAATGGCAGACTGCGGGCTTCTTCCGCTGTCAGCAACGATGCTTCACATGCGGTGACCGTGCATTACCGTTTCTATTGGTATGATGAAAACGGGCTGGACGTGCTGCCGTTTGAAGAGGTGCAGTCCATTGAAATCCCGCCACAGACGGAAATGACGGTTTTTTCAACGCGTAGCAATCCTAATGCGCGTCAGGTTCGTCTTCATCTGTTTTTGTAATGGTGTGCTGAGAGAGAAAATATGAAAAAGTATCTAGGGGTGATACTGGCAGCGTTGGTACTGACAGGGTGCCCAAGCCGTCCGCCGGAACCGACTGAACCGCCTGCGACCATTGAGCCGGTTGAGCCTCAAGTGCCAACCACGCCAACGCCGCCGCCGGGGGAATCTGTACCGCAACCGCCTAAAATCCAGACGTTGAACTGGGAATCCAGCATCAATCCGTTGGTGGCACAGATGCTGCAAGCTGATGGCGTTACGCCGGGCAGCATACTGCTGGTGGATAGCGTGAAAAATAACACCAATGGTTCACTGCCAATAGCGAAAGCGACAAGTGCGTTGTACAACGCGTTATCCTCCGGTAAGACCTTTACGCTGGTGCCACGTGAGCAACTGGCTGCTGCGAAACAAACGCTAGGTCTGTCAGTTGATGACAGCTTAGGATCGCGCAGCAAGGCGATTGGTCTGGCGCGTTATGTCAGCGCGCAGTATGTGCTATATAGCGACGTCAGTGGTGATGTGAAATCACCGCAAATCGACATGCAATTGATGCTGGTGCAGACTGGCGAAATTGTTTGGTCAGGCAATGGCGCCGTTCAGCATTAAATCGGCGGGCATCCGGCAACAGCTGACGGCGACGATCCAGAAACATTTCCCAACCGTGGAGATGGCGGATATTCGTTTTGAGCTGGTGGGGGGGCTAAGTAGTAAAAGCTGGCGTATTCGTGGGCCGGGTATTGAGTGGCTTGCACGCCGGCAGTCGCCAGTTGAGCGAAAAATGGGCGTCGACCGTCAGCGAGAGTTCGCTCTGCTGCGACAAACGTCGGCGATAGGACTCGCGCCACGGCCGCTGCTGTGGCGTGACGGCTGGTTAATTGTCGAGTGGGTGCCGGGGCGCATTGCCACCTCAGATGAGTTCCTGATGATGCTGGCTAATGGCGAAGTGACGCGTGTATTGTCTCAGCTCCATCGTCAGCCGCGTAGCGGTCATCCCCTCAATCTCAAAATATTATTTGCTCAACATTGGCAACTGATGGATCCGTCTCGTCGTTCGCCTGCGTTGTTACGTGCCCACCATCATTTTCAACGTGCTGCGTTACCTACGCCTTTGGCGTTAGGTCCCCTCCATTTGGATGTACATGCTGAGAACCTACTGATTACGCCGCAAGGAACCATGCTGATCGACTGGGAATACGCCTCAGATGGCGATATCGCCTTTGAGCTAGCGTTCATTGTCCGAGCCAGTCAGATGGAAAGCATGGCGCAAACGCACTTTCTACAGAGCTACCAGCAGCATCGGCGAGGGTTTTCCGTGAGCCGTCTTCAGCAACAGATGATGCAGTGGTTCCCTTGGGTCGATTATCTGGTATTGATGTGGTTTGAAATACGCTGGCAACAAACGAAGAACCCCGAATTTTTAGCGGAAATTCCCGCACTCTATCATCGGTTACAACTGGGCCATGGGCTACAGTCAGGCTGACGGTATGGTTTTTGTGGTCGTGGTCATTTTACTCAGCAGTACTATTAAAGAATGAGGTTTTTGTGGGTCCGGTAATGTTAGATGTCGCCAGCTATGAGCTGGATGCAGAAGATCGTGAAGTGCTGGAACACCCGCTCGTTGGCGGCGTTATTCTGTTCACACGTAATTTTCATGATGCGGCGCAGTTACGTGAATTAGTGCGCCAAATCCGCGCGGCGTCGCGCGAGCGTCTCGTGGTTTCTGTGGATCAGGAAGGCGGGCGCGTTCAGCGTTTTCGTGATGGATTTACCCGTTTGCCTGCCGCGCAGGCGTTTGCTGCATTAAATAGCATGCCAGAAGCCCAACGGTTGGCGGAAGAGGGCGGCTGGTTGATGGCGGCAGAAATGATCGCGATGGATATCGACATTAGCTTTGCACCCGTGCTGGATATCGGTCACCAGAGTGCGGCGATTGGCGAGCGTTCGTTTCACGAACAGCCAGACACTGCGTTGGCTGTAGCGCAGAGCTTTATTCGCGGTATGCACAGTGCAGGCATGAAAGTCACGGGTAAGCATTTCCCCGGTCACGGTGCGGTCAGCGCCGATTCACATAAAGAAACACCGCGCGATCCGCGTCCGCTTGCGGAGATTCGCGCACACGATATGCTGATTTTTAAAGAGCTGATCCAACGCCAGCAGTTGGATGCGATCATGCCTGCCCATGTGATTTACACCGAGGCCGATCCGCGTCCCGCCAGCGGTTCTCCCTACTGGCTTAAAACAGTACTGCGTGAAGAGTTAGGCTTTGATGGCATCATTTTCTCCGACGATCTGTCGATGGAAGGTGCGGCTGTAATGGGAAGTTACCCAGAGCGGGCGCAGGCCGCGTTGCAGGCGGGATGTGACATGATTCTGGTTTGCAATCATCGTGAAGGAGCGGTCAGCGTGCTGGATAACCTGTCCCCGGTCAAAGCGGAGCAACTAACGCGCTTATATCATCAGGGTTCGTTTTCTCGTCGGGAACTGCTGGATTCGTCGCGTTGGAAGCAGGCAAATCAGGCGCTCACCTCACTCAGTGAGCGCTGGCAGGCGCATATATCCTAAATAATTCGAGTTGCGTGACAAAACGCTAGCGTTTTGAACAACGCCAAAGCGTTGGCCCTCTAGGGCGAGGCTCATTTATGGGCCTTGTAACGCGGCAACTGCGCGAATCCCCTGGAGCTTACTTAGGTAAGTGACTGGGGTGAGTAAGGACAAATTGGCTTAGCCAATTTGAACGCCGCTTGCGGCGGCCCTTCAGGGCGAGGCTCAGAGATGAGCCGAGTATTGCCAACGCACAAGCAGCTTGAAGTATGACGGATATAAAAATGGTGAGAAATAGGCAACCTAGTCAGTGGTGAGGATAAAAGATGATTATCTATTTACACGGTTTTGACTCGACCAGCCCCGGTAACCATGAAAAAGTCTTGCAGCTTCAGTTTATCGATGAAGATGTACGGCTGATTAGCTACAGCACGCTGCATCCGCGTCATGATATGCAACACCTGCTAAAACAGGTGGATAAGATGATTCAGCATTCAAATGACGATCGTGCGCTGATTTGTGGCGTGGGGTTGGGCGGTTTTTGGGCTGAACGGGTCGGTTTTCTGTGTGATATACGACAAGTTATTGTCAATCCGAACCTTTTCCCGCAGGAAAACATGAGCGGGAAAATCGATCGACCGGAAGAATATCTGGATATCGCCACGAAGTGTGTCGCGAATTTTCGTGAAAAAAACCGCGATCGCTGCATGGTCATGCTTTCCCGTCAGGATGAGATGCTCGACAGCCAGCGCAGTGCGCAAGCGCTGGGAGAATATTATGAGATTGTTTGGGACGATATCCAGACGCATAAATTCAAAAGTATTTCTCCCCATTTACAGCGTATAAAAGCCTTCAAAACGCTCGGTTAAGCCTGTTATCCACGATGATTTGTTAATCGCTGCTGGCGTTCCTTCTGATGTCCCTTTTTGAGTGGTATATCAGGAGGAATGACACCGTTTATTTACTTTCCTTAGTTCGTACAGACTCGCATAAGTGCACGATTCAGCATTTTCCCTTCAGACAGACTTCCGCTAATTCACTGAAATAAAGATGGAATTTTCTCGGCAAAAACCCGCGCCGTAAAATAAATTGATATATATCAATTTTGGTATGACCAAATAACCTAGCGTGCTATTCTTGCAGCAGATATCAGGCTTAACTTACGCGAACCCTATGTTATATAAGGATATTATTTTTTACTCTTTATTAACGATTGGTTCACATTTTAGGGGGTCATTTTGACATCACCAACCAAAAAAATTGTCATTGTCGGCGGGGGAGCTGGCGGACTTGAACTCGCAACGAGTTTGGGCCACAAGTTAGGACGCAAGAAAAAAGCGGACATTACGCTGGTGGATCGTAACCACAGCCACCTGTGGAAACCATTGCTGCACGAAGTCGCGACCGGTTCGCTGGACGACGATATGGATGCGCTGAGCTACCTGGCGCACGCCCGCAATCACCATTTCCAGTTCCAACTGGGGATGCTGACGGATATCGATCGTGAACAGCAGCAGATTCAACTGGCCGAAGTGTGTGATGATCAAGGCGACGTACTGGTTGCGGCGCGCCGCATTCCGTATGACATTTTGGTAGTTGCCTTAGGCAGCGCTTCAAATGACTTCGGCACGCCGGGCGTGAAAGATCACTGTATTTTCCTGGATAATCCAAAACAAGCCCGTCGCTTCCATAATGAAATGCTGAATTTGTTCCTGAAATTCACAGCAAATCAGGACGAAAAAGAGCGAGTAAATATTGCGATTGTGGGCGGTGGAGCGACTGGCGTCGAGCTGTCTGCGGAATTGCATAACGCGGTGAAACAGCTGCACAGCTATGGTTTTGACGGACTGGATAACCAAACACTGAATGTGACGCTGGTTGAAGCGGGCGAACGTATTTTGCCAGCGCTTCCGCCTCGCATTTCAGCGGCAGCACACCATGAGCTGAATAATATTGGCGTCCGCGTGCTGACGAAAACCATGGTAACCAGCGCGGAAAGCGGCGGCCTGAATACGAAGGACGGCGAATTTATCGAAGCCGACCTGATGGTTTGGGCGGCAGGAATCAAAGCGCCGGATGCAATGAAAGACATTGCCGGTCTGGAAACCAACCGGATCAATCAGCTTGTCGTTGAACCTACGTTGCAGACGACACGCGATCCTAACATTTTCGCCATCGGCGACTGTGCATCCTGCCCGCAGGAAGGCGGCGGTTTCGTGCCACCGCGTGCGCAGGCGGCTCACCAGATGGCATCACGCTGTCACAGCAACATCATCGCGTTGTTGAACGGACAGGCGCTGAAGTCTTACGTCTACAAAGATCACGGCTCGCTAGTTTCGCTGTCTAAATTCAGTACGGTAGGTAGCCTGATGGGGAACCTGATGCGGGGTTCAGTGATGGTAGAAGGGCGGATTGCTCGCTTCGTTTACATCTCCCTCTATCGTATGCACCAAGTTGCGCTGCACGGCTATGTTAAAACGGGTTTGATGATGCTGGTCGGTGGCATCAACCGGGTGATACGCCCGCGTCTCAAACTGCATTAATCCGCAACGACTGACATCCTTCTGATACGGGCGTGAACGCAATTTCGCGCCCGTATTCTTTTTCTTATCGGTCTGCTCTGGTTCTCTGGAAAAGACGTGCCTTCCCGTCAATGTATTGACAATATTCCCCCCTAAGCCGCACCTCCGTTCGTCATGCCACTGAGCATCGCCCTGAAATAACAGTATAAAATATCGTCCTATTAGCAATTCCGGTTAAGATAATTCCCAAATGACAGTTTTATGTTACGAATCTGACACTTTTGGTTAGTTAGTCTTATTGCGAGAGTGTGAAACATTGTGCAGACTTTCCACTGTTTACAGAAGGCGTAGCACGCACGCCGAAAATTCTGAATGCGATTATTCAGAAGGAACCATCGGATTCATCGCGTTAAACGCGAGCTGACGTAAAACAAGATTACGGCAGAATTGCAGATGGGGAATGCGTGAGAATAGATTCGGGAGGTATCCTGTGAACAAATCAATGTTAGCGGGTGTAGGTATTGGTGTGGCTGCGGCATTGGGTGTGGCGGCGGTGGCGAGTATGGATGTCTTTTCCTCTAAACCTCAGTATGCACAGGTGCTAACGGCAACACCTATTAAAGAAACGGTCAAAACGCCTCGCCAAGAGTGCCGTAACGTAAATGTGACACATCGTCGTCCGGTGCAGGATGAAAACCAGATAGCCGGATCGGTACTGGGTGCCGTGGCGGGTGGTGTTCTGGGGCATCAGTTCGGTGGCGGACGTGGTAAAGATGTCGCGACGGTAGCGGGTGCACTGGCAGGCGGCTACGCGGGTAACCGTGTACAAAGCGGCATGCAGGAAAATGATACGTACACGACACAGCAGCAGCGTTGTCAGACGGTGTACGATAAATCACAAAAAGTTCTAGGTTATGATGTCACCTATAAAATCGGCGACCAGCAGGGCAAAATCCGCATGGATCGCGATCCGGGTACACAGATTCCAGTGGACAGAAACGGTCAATTAGTCTTGAATCAACAGAGCTGATTTACCTCAACGTCTACGTTTTTTGCGCTGACACCATCTCTAAAAGCCGCGAGACGCCTGAATAAGGTGCTCGCGGCTTTTTTCATTCGATGATCTTCCGGCGTTCAGTCAACCCAATGCTCAGGGATAACAGTAAGGCGACCGCGGCGAATCCACCTGCCAGCCAAAGCGTTGCGTTCAGGCCTGAATTATCCACTATTTGGCCGCCTACCCAGGACCCAAGCGCGATACCAACATTGAAAACGCCAACATACAGTGCGGAAGCGATCTCCACGGCGCGCGATGCGGCTTTCATCATCCATGTCATCAAACCAACGGATACACCGCCGTAGGCCAGCCCCCAAACCAGCAGCGCCACGCCGCCGCCTACATGCGAACCTCCGATGGTGAGGAACAGGAGCGGGGTTAACAGCAGCCCTAAAGCAATTGCCGTCAAGGCTAACGTCGTACGCTGCGCCGCGATGATACCTGCCAGAAAATTGCCAACGATGCCTGCTATGCCATAGGCGAACAGCAATGCGCTAATCCATGGTGTGTCGAATCCCGACACGGATAGCAGCAGCGGACGAACGAAGGTAAAGGCTATGAAATGCCCTGCCACCAGTAATAGCGTCAGAATCAGTCCGACTTGCAGCTTACGGTTGATCAGTTGCTCACCGAACTGGCGTACGGTGGTTGAGCGGGCAACGGGCAGTGCCGGAATCACCGCGAGGTGAAGCATCAGTACCAGTCCACTAAGCACTGCCATGCAGCCAAACGCCCAGCGCCATCCGGCGATGTCGCCGATCAGGGCACCGAACGGTACACCCAGTACGGACGCCGCCGCGACGCCGCCGAAGATAATCGATGTCGCCAGACCAATGGAGGGCTCGGAAACGAGTCGTGCAGCCAGACCACCAGCAATCGCCCAGATGCCACCCATACAGAAGCCGACAAGCACACGTGCGGCTAGCATCCAGCCGATGTCTGGTGCCAGTGCCGAGGCAATGTTGGCGATAACCAGCAACGCTAGCAGGCCGCATAAAATCCTGCGCCTATCCATACCACCGGATGCGATCACTACCAATGGGGCGAATAACGCGGCTAAGAGTGCAGGGAGTGAAATCATCAGCCCTGCGGTTCCGGTAGAGGTATGTAGCGTGTCGGCAATAGGGGTCAGCAGACCGACCGGAAGCATTTCCGTTGTGACAACAGAGAAAGTCGCAAGACCGACGGCGGCGACGGCCAGCCAAGGATGCTGTGCCGTTGTGCCTATAGCGATAGATGAAGATGTATTCATGGTTCAATCCTTAGCATAGGAAGTCGATTGTGTGACCGTCAAGCGGCATGGGGAAGAGAGGAGGCATGTGTTCGCAAATGCTGATGTACCCAAATCGCGACCAGCAGCACCAAAACGCCAGCGCCCAGCGCAACGGCGAACCCAGTACGCGCGCCACCCTCATCCACGACGTGACCCGATACCGCAGCGCCCAGCGCCACACCGATGTTTAGCCCTGCCAACAACCAGGTCATGCCTTCGGTTAAGCGATGTTCAGGCACCAAACGTTCGACCAGCGACATTGCCACGATCATAGTGGGAGCGAAGAACAGTCCCGCGATCAGTACGGCTGCAGCCAATGTGGGAATGCTGCCAACCAGCAGCAGAGGTAGTGTGGTTGCCGCCGTTGCCACACCGCCTAGCAATAGCAGGTGATGCAGTGCAGTGCGTAGCTTGAGGGCACCGAACAGCAGGCCGGCCAGACAGGAACCTACCGCATAAGCTGACAAGATCAGGCTGGCCGCTGCCGGTTGGCCACGCTGTTCGGCGAAGGCCACACTGACGATATCAACGGTGCCAACGATGACGCCCATCGCCACCATCAACAGCGTAAGCAAACGCATGTTCGCCTGTTTGATCACCGCTCTTGAGCGACCCGTACTGACATCCTGTTTTTCTACCGGTGGTTCGGTGCCGCGTTGTGTAACCAGTGCAAACACACCAATAATCAGCAAGAGTGCCGCTGCCAGTGGGCCAGCCTGAGGAAACACAGCTACGGACAGACCGACAGCCAGCGGAGGTCCGGCAATAAAGGTGACTTCATCGAGTACCGTCTCCAGCGAGTAAGCCGTTTGCAAGCGAGGCTGGCCGCGATAGATGGCCGTCCAGCGTGCTCTCACCATCGCTGACATACTGGGCATGAAACCGGCCAGCAAAGCACCGATGAATAAGGTCCAGTCAGGTGCCTGCCACCATGCACTAGCAAGAAGAAGTAGCATGCCGATCGCGCTGATTAGCGTTGCCAGTGGCAGTACGCGACCTTGCCCATGTCGATCAACCAGACGGGAGACCTGTGGTGATAGCAGGGCATAGGTCAGTACAAAAGTGGCAGATACCGCTCCTGCCAGCGCATAGCTGCCGCGCAGTTGCGACAGCATGGTGATAATGCCGATGCCTGTCATGGGCAGCGGAACCCGTGCCAACAGGCCTGCCAACGCAAAGCCTCTGGTACCAGGAGCGGCGAAAAGTTCTCGATAAGGGTTGATCATCTTGTTCTCCAAAGTGAATCCACTTGCCACCCTCTCGCGGCACAGCGACAATACATACAGAACGTATGAATAAAAGCATATATTCATACGGAGTGAATGTAAATAATCATACGATGTGTATGTAAGGATGTGTCGATGGTTCGTCGTACCCGTGCTGAAATGGAAGAAACTCGCGCTACACTGCTGGCGACCGCTCGTAAGGTCTTCAGCGAACGTGGCTATGCCGACACTTCAATGGACGATCTCACTGCGCAGGCGAGCCTGACCCGAGGGGCGCTTTATCATCACTTCGGTGACAAGAAAGGATTGTTGGCGGCGGTGGTAGAGCAGATCGATGCCGAGATGGATGAGCGACTGCAAGCGATCTCCGATGCCGCCGAAGATGACTGGGAAGGTTTCCGTTGTCGCTGTCGCGCTTATCTGGAAATGGCGCTGGAGCCTGAGATTCAGCGTATCGTGCTGCGTGATGCGCGGGCTGCACTGGGTGGTGCATCGCCGGATTCACAACGGCATTGCGTTGAGTCGATGCAGCGGCTGATCGACAACCTCATACGCCAAGGCGTGGTGGCTGAAGCCGCTCCACAGGCGCTGGCATCGTTGATCTACGGCAGTCTGGCCGAAGCGGCGTTTTGGATCGCAGAAGGAGAGGATGGTACTGCGCGGCTGGCACAAGGCGTTGCCGCGCTGGAGTTGCTGCTGCGTGGATTGTTGGTCAAGCCACCGCAGTTAATAAAACCATAGTCTGACGGGACGCATGGCTTACGTCCCGTATTTGACTTAACGGCGGAAAACTATCTCTGCCCAGCGAGCCAGTCCGGCGGTAACGGAGCCAAAATCGTTGCCGCTGGCGATAGGAATATCAGGCAGCAACTGCTGAATGGCCTGACGCAGCAGAGGAGATTTTGCGCTACCGCCAGTCAGGTAGATCACTTCTGGTCGGGTCTGACTGGTTTCTAACGCCAGCGTTACCTGCTGCTGAATGCGCGTGAGCGGATTATCAATCGCGGCGTTAAGTTCATCAGCATGAATGCGCGTTGCCAGACCTGATTCGATAAAGTGCAAATCGGCTGCCGTTTCCGATTGGTTGGAAAGCGCTATTTTGCTCTCTTCCGCCAGTTGAATCAGACGGTAGCTCAGGCGCTGCTGCCACACGGTCAGCAATCTTTTCACTAATTCGGGCTGGCGAGCATCACGGATCATTTCGTTGATTAACGCGCGACTGGCGGTGCTATGAAACTCTTTTTGTGCCGGAATATCGTTAATCGCGACCGCATTCCACCAGGTCATGATCGGTAGGGCGATGCCTTTTTCCGACTCGCTATTCATGCCAAGCAGCGGCATTAGCTGTTTGAACGCGAGCATAATGTCCAGATCGTTACCGCCAATACGGCAGCCGCTGTGTCCTAGCAAACTTTGCGAACGTTCATGCTGCTTATGCCACTTCGGCCCCATCAGTAGCATGGAGCAGTCGGTGGTTCCGCCGCCGATATCTACAACTAGCACGCGCGTTTCTTTCGTCAGCGTAGATTCAAAATCCAGCCCAGCAGCCACGGGTTCAAACTGAAAGACGACGTCTTCAAACCCTGCACGGTGTGCGGCACGATCTAAAATCCCTTGTGCCTGTTGGTTGGCTTCTTCGCCGCCGATACTTTGAAAGTTAATCGGGCGACCGATAACCGCCTGACGAATAGGCTGGTCAAGCTGGGTTTCTGCTTGTGTGCGGATATGCAGCATCATGGAGCAAACCAGATCTTCAAACAGCGCGATCTGCTGTGCTTTCAGTCCGACGGCACCGAGGAAGGACTTCGGCGATTTAACGAACCATGTCTCTTCTGGATCATCCATATAGTGGCGTAACGCATCGCGCCCAAATTTCACGCTATCGGGCTGTACGCGAATATCTTCTTCGCGGTTGTAGCTGATGGCGCGCTTCAGCAGCAGTGCGTTCTCGCCCTCGGCATTGACCTGATGATGTCGCCACAACCACTCGCTCACCGCTTCACGCACGGGCGCGCACAGCAGGGAAGAAAGATAAGGCGAGCCATTTTCCAGCGACAGGAGCCGTGGTGTCCCTGCATCCATAACTGCCACGGAACAGTTGGCGGTACCGTAGTCAAAACCGATAAACATAGTTAGGCCCCATGCCATGAAAATTTCCGGGAGAAACTTTTAACGTCGCACTAGCGACGGCCCGGAAGGGGGGCCGCCAAGGATGGCGAGCCATAAAAAAGGTTGGCGACTTTACTGCGTTACGGCAGTGCTTGTAAAGGTGGATGCAACGGAAGACTGATGACAAACCTATTTCCTGAACGGCGGCCGTTGTCAGCAACCTCACGGGAACCCGAAGGTTCCCGTTTTTTATTGTGAAAGCGGATTACGCCGCCAGCGTATGTTGCGCCATGTTCCCCAGCAGTGAACCGATAAACTCGATGCGTTGCGGACGGTCGCTTAAATCCTTCATAAATTTCAGACGAGTCGGACCATCCAGACGATAAGTGCTCGGATCGCGCTGCAACAGGCCGATAAGGTGGGACGGATCGACGCGATTTTGCTCGCCGAATTCGATAAACCCGCCTTTTTCGTTGCCTTCAATACGGCGAATGCCCAGCGCTTGCGCTTGCTGGCGCAGGGCAGCTATCTGCAACAGATGGCGGCTTGCATCAGGAAGGAGACCGAAGCGATCGATCAGCTCGACTTTCAACTCATCCAGTTCGGCCGTGTTTTTCGCACTGGCAATACGTTTATAGAGCGACAGGCGCGTATTGACGTCGGGGATGAAATCGTCAGGCAGTAGAGCGGGTAACCGCAGCTCGACGTCAGTCTGGCTGTTGATCAAATCCTCCAGCGACGGCTCTCGGCCTGCTTTCAGGGCGTCTACGGCACTTTCTAACAGTTCCATATACAGTGAGAAACCGACGCTGGTCATTTGTCCACTCTGATCGTCTCCGAGCAACTCGCCCGCGCCGCGAATTTCCAGATCGTGCGTTGCCAGCGCAAAACCTGCGCCGAGGTCTTCCAATGACGCGATCGCTTCCAGACGTTTCTGTGCGTCGGTGCTCATCGCTTTGGGATTCGGCGTCAGTAGATAGGCGTAAGCTTGATGGTGGGAACGCCCCACGCGACCGCGCAACTGGTGCAGTTGTGCCAGACCGAAGTGATCGGCACGCTCAATGATAATCGTGTTGGCGCTCGGGATATCGATCCCCGTTTCGATGATGGTGGTACACACCAGCACGTTAAAACGCTGGTGATGGAAGTCGTTCATCACCCGTTCCAGTTCGCGTTCGCGCATCTGACCGTGACCGATAGCGATACGTGCTTCTGGCACCAACTCTGCCAATCGCTGGGTGGCTTTCTCGATATTTTCCACGTCGTTATACAGATAGTACACTTGTCCACCGCGCAGAATTTCACGCAGGATGGCTTCACGCACCATCAGATTGTCATACTCGCGCACGAACGTTTTCACGGCTAAGCGGCGGGCTGGAGGCGTGGCGATGATCGACAGATCGCGCATCCCACTCATTGCCATATTGAGCGTTCGTGGAATCGGCGTAGCGGTCAGCGTCAGGATATCGACATCCGCTCGCATCGCTTTGATGCGTTCTTTGTGACGCACGCCGAAGCGGTGTTCTTCGTCGACAATCAGCAGCCCTAAATCACGCCAGCGCACGTCGCTCTGCAACAGTTTATGGGTACCGATCAGAATATCGACTTTGCCTTCCTGCGTTTCCTCAAGAATCTGGGTTTGTTCACGCGCGCTGCGGAAGCGGGAGATCATCTCAATCTTCACTGGCCAATTGGCAAAGCGATCGCGGAAGTTGTCAAAATGCTGCTGTGCCAACAGCGTTGTCGGCACCAGAACGGCAACCTGCTTATGGTTTTCAACCGCTAAAAACGCGGCGCGCATTGCCACTTCGGTTTTACCAAAGCCGACATCACCACACACCAAACGATCCATCGCCAGAGGTTGGCACATGTCGCTCAGTACGGCGTTGATGGCCTGCGCCTGATCGGGCGTGGTTTCGAAAGGGAAACTTTCGCAGAAAAGCTGGTACTGCGTTTTGTCATGTTTAAAGGCAAAACCGCTCTTCGCCGCACGCTGGGCATAAATATCCAGCAGTTCGGCGGCGACATCACGCACCCTTTCCGCCGCTTTTTGCCGCGCGCGCGACCAGGCTTCACCACCCAGTTTATGCAGCGGCGCATTCTCATCGGCACCACCCGCGTAGCGGCTGATCAAATGCAGCGAAGAAACAGGGACGTACAGCTTGTCTTCACCCGCATAGGTCAAAATCAGGTATTCGGCTTTGATGCCACCCGCTTCCAGCGTGGTCAGCCCGACATAGCGACCAACGCCGTGTTCGAGATGAACGACGGGCTGTCCCGGCCGCAGCTCTGCCAGATTGCGGATCAGCGTATCGGTATTAATCGTGCGGCGACTATCCTGACGGCGACGGCTGACCCTCTCACCCAGCAGATCGCTTTCGCAGATTAAGGCGCGCTGGCGTAGGGTGTCGATAAAGCCGTGTTCGCTGGCACCGATGATCAGATAAGTGCCACGCCCCTGTGCCTGCTCTAGCGTATTGATGAGCTTAGGGTTCAGTTTGATGCGTGCCAGCAGTTCTTGTAGCGTTTCGCGGCGGCCTTCGCTCTCGACGGAGAAAATGATCTGACCGTCGAACTGTTCGATAAAACGGCGCAATGCATCCAGCGGTGATTTTTGCTGATGTTGAATCGCCAGATCCGGCAGCGGCAGATAGGCCAGATTCACGTTGGCCGCTTTTTCCGGCAGCGTATCGGTTTTCAACTGTACACGCGGCCACGCTTTTAGCTCCGAGAACAGACCGTCTACACGCAGCCAGAGTGAGTCCGATGGCAACAGTGGTCGCATCGGATCGACGCGGCGGCTTTCAAAACGCTGCTGAATATCCTGCCAGAAACGCTCGGCGCTTTGCTCGATATCGCCCGTGTTAACGATCAGCGTGTTGTTCGGGAAGTAGCTGAACAGTGATGGCAGCGGCTCACTGAAGAATAGCGGCTGCCAGTACTCGATCCCTGCGGGCCAGACGCCTTTGCTGACCTGCTGATAAATGTGCTCAGCATCGCGCCGTACCTCGAACTGTTCACGCCACTGGCTGCGGAAAAGTTCGATTGCGGTTTTGTCGGTCGGGAATTCATGTGCGGGCAGCAGATTAATGTGCGGCACTTCATTCAGCGTTCGCTGTGTATCCACATCGAACAGGCGCAGGCTGTCGATTTCATCGTCAAAGAAATCGATACGGTAGGGTTCTTCGCTCCCCATCGGGAATAGATCCAGCAGCGCGCCGCGCGTGGCATATTCGCCATGCTCCATCACCTGATCGACGCTACGGTAGCCCGCCTGTTCCAACTGTGAGCGCAGTTTGTCGCGAGAGAGGCGCTGGCCTTTCTTCAACACTAGCGCATGACCGTGCAAGAAACTGTGCGGACAAACACGTTGCATCAGCGTATTGACCGGCAGAATCAAGACGCCGCGCGTCATGTTGGGCAATTGATAGAGCGTGGAAAGGCGAGTCGAAATAATTTCCTGATGCGGAGAAAAACTATCGTAAGGCAGTGTTTCCCAGTCAGACAGGGTGGTGACGTGCTGGTCAGTAAATTGTTGAATTTCATCGCGCAATCGCAGGGCGTTTTGCATATCGGGTGCGATAAGCACCACCAGTCCGGTGTGGCGTTCAACAATCTCTGCACATTCAACGGCGCAGGCTGCGCCGGTTAACTCGCCCAACAGGCGTTGCTCGCCCGCTTTGGGTGGCAACGAATAACGGTAATTTTCAGGCATCATCTGATTATCGGGTCTCGCCTCCCTGCATCCAGCCAAGAAAAAGCCGTAGAGTGAGGGTGTTAGGGTTCCATAAAGCAGTACTACCCTTTATTATCCTTGATCACTTTGCTTTGGCAACCTTATCCAGACGGATTTCATGTATCAACCTGTCGCTTTATTTATTGGCCTGCGTTATATGCGTGGGCGTGCATCAGACCGCTTTGGCCGGTTTGTCTCCTGGTTATCCGCCATTGGCATCACGCTGGGCGTGATGGCGCTGGTCACCGTGCTTTCCGTCATGAACGGCTTCGAGCGCGAACTGGAAGGCAATATTCTGGGCGTGATGCCTCAAGCGGTGATCTCTACGCCGCAAGGTTCGCTGAACCCGGCCTTAATTCCTGCTTCCTCTTTAGACTCGCTGGACGGCGTGACGCGTGTTGCGCCGCTGACGACGGGCGATGTGGTGCTGCAAAGCGCCCGCAGCGTCGCGGTCGGCGTGATGCTAGGGATTGACCCTGACGAGAAGGAACCGCTGTCACGCTATCTGGTCAACGTCAAACAGCAGCAGCTTCAACCTGGTCAGTATCAAGCCATTTTGGGTGAGAAACTGGCCGATCAACTGGGTGTTAACGCTGGCGATCAAATCCGCATGATGGTGACGAGCGCTAGCCAACTGACGCCGATGGGGCGTATTCCCAGCCAGCGTATCTTCATCGTTGCTGGAACCTTTGCCGCCAACAGCGAAGTAGATAGCTACCAACTGTTGGTAAACCAACAAGATGCCTCACGGCTGATGCGCTACCCTGCGAATCACATTACCGGTTGGCGTTTGTGGCTGGAAAAGCCGCTGTCGGTCGATACGTTGAGTACGCAAACGCTGCCGGAAGGCACGGTCTGGAAAGACTGGCGTGAGCGTAAAGGTGAGCTGTTTCAGGCCGTGCGCATGGAGAAAAACATGATGGGGCTGCTGCTCAGCCTGATCGTGGCCGTGGCCGCATTCAATATTATTACCTCGCTGGGTTTACTGGTGATGGAAAAACAGGGAGAAGTCGCCATTCTGCAAACGCAGGGGCTGACTCAACGTCAGGTGATGGCGGTGTTTATGGTGCAGGGGGGCAGCGCTGGCATTGTTGGCGCGTTGTTAGGGGCATTGCTGGGGGCATTATTGGCCAGCCAACTGAATACGCTGATGCCAGTGCTGGGCGTGTTACTGGATGGTGCCGCGTTGCCAGTGGATATTGATCCCATGCAGGTGGTGACGATCGCCGTTTCTGCGATGGTGATTGCCCTCTTATCGACACTTTACCCATCATGGCGCGCTGCCACCGTTCAACCCGCTGAGGCTTTACGTTATGAGTGATTTATCATTATTGCAGTGTACTAATCTGTCCAAGCGTTATCAGGACGGCAAGCTGTCTACCGACGTGCTGCGCGATGTTTCTTTTGAGATGAGCAGCGGCGAGATGATGGCGATAGTCGGGAGTTCTGGCTCGGGCAAAAGTACGCTGCTGCATGTGCTGGGCGGATTAGATACGCCGACGTCGGGCGAGGTTATCTTTAAAGGTCAACCGTTGAGCACGCTCTCAGCGGCAGCAAAAGCAGATTTGCGCAATCGTGAACTGGGTTTTATTTATCAATTCCATCACCTTCTGCCGGATTTCACCGCGCTGGAAAACGTGGCGATGCCGTTGCTGATTGGCAAAGTGCCGACTTCACAGGCGCAGGATAAAGCGCGTGAAATGTTGGCTGCCGTCGGACTGGAAGCGCGTAGTCACCACCGTTCGTCGGAACTGTCCGGCGGTGAGCGGCAGCGTGTAGCTATTGCCAGAGCGTTGGTTAACAGCCCGTCGCTGGTGCTGGCGGATGAACCGACCGGTAATCTCGATCAGCGTACGGCCGATACCATCTTTGAACTGCTGGGAGAACTGAACGTTCGGCAGGGGACTGCGTTTCTGGTGGTGACGCATGACTTGCAATTGGCTGGTCGACTGAACCGCCAACTGGAAATGCGTGACGGTCAATTGCAGCAGGAACTGACCCTGATGGGAGCGCGGCAATGACCTTTCCTCCGCTCTCGTTGCAGATTGGCCTGCGATTTAGCCGCGGCCGTCGGCGTGGCGGCATGGTTTCGCTGATTTCAGTCATTTCGACGCTGGGTATCGCCCTTGGCGTGGCGGTGTTGATTCTCGGCCTGAGTGCGATGAATGGGTTTGAGCGTGAACTGAATAACCGCATTCTTGCGGTGGTGCCACATGGCGAGATCGAGCCAGTTAATCAGCCCTTTGATGGTTGGCAGGACATCCTGCCTACCATCGAGCAGGTGCCCGGTGTCGCTGCCGCCGCGCCTTATATCAATTTCACCGGGCTGTTAGAGAACGGCGCTAAACTTCAGGCAATTCAGGTAAAAGGCGTCGATCCGCAACAAGAAACACACCTCAGTGCGTTGCCTAAGTACGTTCTCAATGATGCCTGGCAGCAGTTTCGCCCAGGTGAGCAGCAGGTCATTATTGGTCAAGGCGTGGCAAAAACGCTGAATGTTTCCCAAGGGGATTGGGTCACGGTGATGATCCCGAACAGCGACCCGGAAATGAAGCTGATGCAGCCTAAACGCATTCGGCTCCACGTCAGCGGTATTTTGCAACTGAGTGGTCAGCTCGATCATAGCTTAGCGCTGATTCCGCTTGCGGATGCCCAGCAGTATCTGGATATGGGGCAGAGCATAACGGGGATTGCCATCAAGGCCAACGACGTGTTCTCTGCCAATAAACTGGTGCGCGATGCAGGCAAAGCCTCGAATCTCTATGTCCACATTCGCAGTTGGATTGGTACCTATGGTTATATGTATCGGGACATCCAGATGGTGAGAACCATCATGTATCTGGCGATGATCCTGGTGATCGGCGTGGCCTGTTTTAATATTGTTTCAACGCTGGTGATGGCGGTGAAGGATAAAAGTGGCGATATCGCCGTCCTGCGTACGTTGGGTGCGTCAGATGGGCTGATTCGGGCTATCTTTATTTGGTACGGGCTATTGGCCGGGCTGTTGGGCAGTGTGATAGGCGCTGTGGTTGGCGTGATCGCCACCTTGCAACTGACGCCGATTATTCGCGGTATTGAAGCACTCATCGGCCATAAACTGCTGTCCGGCGATATCTATTTTATTGATTTCTTGCCGTCGGAATTACATCTGATGGATGTGTTTATTGTATTGGGTACATCGCTGGTGCTAAGCCTGATTGCCAGCTGGTATCCAGCACGGCGCGCCAGTCGGATTGACCCAGCCCGCGTGTTGAGCGGACAGTAAGACAAGCCAACGCACATGCGGCTTGAGAGATGACGGGGATATTCCCTATCGTGTGGCAATGCGAACACACCCTAAGGAGCAGTCATGTACTACGGTTTTGACATGGGCGGCACGAAAATTGAGCTGGGCGTGTTCGACGCTGAGTTGAATAAGGTGTGGCAAAAGCGGGTGCCGACCCCGCGCAATAATTATGATGATTTGCTCACTACGCTGGTCGATCTGGTGCATGAAGTCGACGCACAGGTTGGCGTGTTGGGGAGTGTGGGCATCGGCGTGCCGGGCATCCAGAATGAAAGCGGGGCGTTATTCACCGCTAACCTGCCTGCGACGATGGGAAAACCGCTGCGGATTGACTTGTCACAGCGCTTGCAGCGCGACGTTCGCATTAGCAACGACGCCAACTGTTTTGTACTGTCTGAGGCTTGGGACGCGGAATTTCGTTCCTATCCTGTCGTGTTAGGATTGATTCTGGGCACGGGACTGGGTGGTGGACTGGTGATTAACGGGCGGCCGGTGGAGGGGCGCAACGGCATCGCCGGTGAGTTTGGCCATTTCCGCCTGCCGTCAGACGCGTTGGATATCATCGGCGTGGATATTCCCCGCGTGAAATGCGGCTGTGGGCAATTCGGCTGTATCGAAAACTATATTTCCGGTCGCGGTTTTGAATGGTTATACGAACATCTGTATGGCGAAGCCCTGCCAGCGGTAACTATCATTCGGCACTATCGTGGCGGAGAAGAAAAAGCGCTGGAATTTGTTGACCGTTTTATGGATTTGCTGGCGGCCTGTCTGGGCAATTTACTAACCTTGTTCGATCCGCACTTGTTGGTATTGGGCGGCGGCTTGTCGAATTTTGACGAAATTTATCAAATTCTGCCGACGCGTCTCCCTTCGCGACTTTTACCGATTGCGAAACTGCCACGTATAGAGAAAGCGCGTCATGGCGATGCGGGCGGCGTACGTGGCGCGGCATTGCTACACTTAATGGATAACTAGCTGGAGAAAGTATGTATACGCGTCAACGATTAGGGCGTTTTCATAAGGGAAAGCGTATGCGGCAACAGCGTCTTCGGGCGCGTATTTTCCATCGTGACTATCTGGCTGCAAGCGAAGTGAAAAAGCCGCGCGTTGTGGTACTGACGGGCGCAGGCATTTCAGCGGAATCGGGTATTCGTACTTTTCGCGCAGCCGATGGTCTGTGGGAAGAGCACCGCGTTGAGGATGTCGCGACGCCTGAAGGCTTTCAACGTAATCCCGAACTGGTGCAGGAATTTTATAACGCCCGTCGTCGTCAATTACAGCAGCCGGAAATTGTGCCGAATGCCGCGCATCTGGCCTTGGCGAATCTGGAAGCGATGCTGGAAGACAATTTCCAACTGATCACACAGAACATCGATAACCTGCATGAGCGAGCTGGGAGCCAGCGTGTGATTCATATGCATGGTGAGCTACTGAAAATACGCTGTAGCCAGAGTGGACAGATTTTTGAGTGGACGGACGATCTCGCCGTCGGTGAACGCTGCCACTGCTGTCAATTTCCCGCGCCGTTACGCCCGCATGTCGTGTGGTTTGGCGAAATGCCGCTGCACATGGACAAGATTTACCATGCGCTGTCGCAGGCGGACTACTTTATTGCGATTGGTACGTCGGGGCATGTCTATCCCGCCGCAGGTTTTGTTCATGAAGCTCACTCGCATGGAGCCTACACGCTGGAGCTGAATCTTGAGCCTAGCCAGGTAGAAAGCCAGTTTGATGAAAAAATTTACGGTCCCGCGAGCACCGTCGTGCCCGAGTTTGTCGGCGCCTGGCTGACGCGTGGCAAAAGCATCAAATTTTAACCGTCAGCAAAACGTGAAAACGTCATGAATCGTATGAAGATGGCGTTTTCTCTTGCCGATCGTTGCCGTAACAACATTCGTCAAGCTGATCGAAAGGCAACATGGCGGCGTGATTAAAGAAACAATATTCACTCTCGCTACAGCGAGTACGCGCAGCGGTTTCTGTCGGCGAGACCGCCTGCGGCGGCTGTTGGCTGTCATTGTGTGATAGTGCATGGCGTGACCATGCTCCATGAAGAGATAAGGTTCGTCGGAAAAAGCCTAGCATAGCGTTACCCTCACGGTATCTCATCACGATAGGAATGAGATAATTATGTTAATGAGAATTATTCTCATAAATGTAAGCTAAGCGTAGTTGATAATTCAATGATGGGGGAATGACAATTGTCAAAATACATATACTCGTCATACTTCAAGTTGCATGTGCGTTGGCTGCGTTCAGTCACCCGAATCACTTACTTGAGTAAGCTCATCGGGATTCCTTCCCTTGCCGCCTTCCTGAAACTTGAATTATTTAGAGTATAACTAATGTTGTTCTATTCACCCGCCGTGACTGAGCCTACAAAGCCTTAGCATCACCGGTTATCCCCGTCAGAATGTCCTTCTTGCCTCGGCAGCCAGCTCTTTCAGATAATTCAGATCGCACAATTCTACCTGATGGCCCCGATAGGTAATGTGGCCTTGCCGCTTCCAGTCTGACATTAATCGACTCAATGTTTCACCGCGCATCCCCAATGACGTAGCGAGCTGGCCGCGGCTCACCGGCAATGTCAGGTGTTGAGTTTGCTGAATGTGATGCTGCCGTAGCAGGTAATCTGCCAGACGCTGTGGCGCTGAGCTGGAGGTCAGCCAATCGATTTGGTTGATCGTCGAGTAGAGCTTTTTGCCCAGATAGTTGAGCAGACGCAGCGCTAGCTCTGGGCGTTGCAGACAAAACTGATGAATATCCTGTCGCGGAATCATCAGCGTGTGGCCGTCGCTCAGCGCACGGATATTCATCGGGAAGCGGCCGTGATCCATAAATACGGCGGCGATGGCGACAAACTCACCGCGTTCAAACTGCCCGAAAATTTTCTCGTCTCCGCCATAGGTATGGCGAAAAGCCTGCAATTTCCCTGCTTCAACCAGCAAACAGTGCTGCATTTTGTCGCCTTCGCGAAACAGTACGTCATCCTGCTGGAAGAACAGGCGCTCGCTTTTGGCTAATAGTTCACACACCACGTCGCTGGGTTCGCCGCGCATCCAGTCATGCTGAAACAGCACATCGCCGTATTCATCGGGCGATAGCGCCTTTTTGACAAATGTCATTTGCCCTCCCAGAGGCTGGTATTACCATCAAGCTAGTAAATGAAAATAATAATCACTTGCATAAATTCAGCAAGCAAAATCACGGCACGCTGAATCGAAAATAGCGGAGCGTTTCCATGAAAGACAATACCCTTCCGGCGGCACAGGCGCTGGTTCTCCACGAATTGATTACCCCAACCGAACACGGTATTGCCAGCCGCGTATTGGCACGTACCGACGGCGGCAATGTTACGCTGTTTGCCTTCGATCAAGGGCAGGGGTTGAGCGAACACAGTGCGCCTTATGATGCACTGGTTATGGTACTTGAAGGTGAATTATTGCTGACGATCGGGGGTGAACCTGTCGTCGCACAGCCCGGCACGCTGGTGCGTATGCCTGCCAATATCCCTCATGCCGTTGATGCGCAGCAGTCATCACGTATGTTGCTGACCATGTTGAAGACGCTGAAAACTCAGTAAACGGCTACGGCGATAACACAGAATTAAGGAGTGACAGTATGAGCGATCATGAAGCAGGACATAAATTTCTAGCCCGATTGGGGAAAAAACGTCTGCGGCCCGGTGGCAGAAAAGCAACGGAGTGGCTCCTCAGCCAGGCGGGATTCCGGCCGGACAGCGTGGTGCTGGAAGTGGCCTGCAATATGGGCACCACGGCGATGGAAATCGCGCGGCGTTTTGGCTGCCAGGTCATCGGCGCGGATATGGATAAAGCGGCGCTACAGAAGGCGCAGGAAAATGTCGCAGCGAACGGTCTGGCGTCGCAGGTCACGATTATGCAGGCGAATGCGCTGGAACTGCCGTTTCCCGATAATCACTTTGACGTGGTGATTAATGAAGCCATGCTGACGATGTACGCTGACAAGGCCAAGAGCCGCATTATTGCCGAATATTATCGCGTGCTGAAACCGGGTGGTCGCCTGATTACCCACGATATCATGCTGCTTTCCGAGAAGGACACCGGAGCATTGCAGGCGGTGGAACAGATGCATAAGGCTATCAACGTACACGCTCAGCCGATACTGCGTGAGCGCTGGGTTACGCTGTTTCAGGAGTCTGGCTTTAGCAAGGTCAACTATGCTAACGGCGCGATGACGCTGCTGACGCCACAAGGGCTGATTTATGATGAAGGCGTGGCCGGTGCGGCGCGTATCGTAAAAAATGCGCTGAAAAAAGAAAACCGCAGCATGTTCTTCAACATGTTTCATACCTTCCGCCGTAATCGAAACCAGCTTAACTATATTGCGGTATGCAGCACCAAGTAATGGCTGCATGCATTTTGAATGCGTCGCGGTAGCAAGGAAAAAGCGTGTAAGGTAGGTGAAATCGTTTAACATACGTGACAACGTTTAGAGATGTTTCGTGCGGTTGAACCGTTATGGCACATGCTCTTATTGCGCTCTTTTTCTTGCGCAGAACTCCTTGTTACGGTGAACAATGCAGCCATTACCGCTGGGCGATATCACGCTAAAACACGCGATGCAATTGCCCCATTACAGCCAGCTAAAACAACAGCAATGCAGACGCGATCGTCGGAGTCTGGCACTGCTGTTGGCGTTTCTCGTGCTCACGCTGGTTGTAAGCCTGTGTGCGGGGGAGCGCTGGATTTGGCCGACAGCCTGGCTGGATGATGCGCAGCAACTCTTTGTCTGGCAACTGCGGTTACCCAGAACGTTGGCCGTGATGCTGGTGGGTGCCAGTCTGGCCATGTCTGGCACTGTCATGCAGGCCGTCTTTGATAATCCGTTGGCTGAACCGGGGCTGCTGGGTGTCGCGAACGGCGCAGGCGTAGCCTTGGTGCTAACGGTACTGCTGGGGCAGGGCCTCTTACCTGTCTGGGTGTTAAGCCTGAGCGCCATTGCCGGTGCGCTGTTGATTACCTTTCTGTTACTCCATTTTGCCCGTCGTCATATTTCCAATACTCGTTTACTACTCATCGGCATTGCGCTCGGCATTATCTGTAGCGCGGTGATGACCTGGGCGGTCTATTTCAGTACCAGTCTCGATTTACGCCAGTTAATGTACTGGATGATGGGTGGCTTCAGCGGTATTGACTGGCGACACGGCTGGTTGATGTTGACGCTCTTGCCGCTGTTGCTGTGGCTAAGTCGTCAGGGCGCGGTGTTGAATGGACTGGCGCTGGGCGAAATTCAGGCGCGTCAATTGGGCATCCCAATTTACCGTTGGCGGACGATTCTCGTGCTGGTCATGGGCGTGCAGGTTGGGTTGAGCGTGGCACTAGCCGGTATCATCGCGTTTATTGGCTTGGTGATTCCGCACATGTTGCGATTGTGCGGACTGACCGATCAGCGTTATTTATTGACAGGATGTGCGTTAGCCGGTGGCGGTGTTCTGCTGCTGGCAGATACGGTCGCGCGCATTGCGCTGAGTTCTGCCGAGTTGCCGATAGGCGTGGTTACCGCTACGCTGGGATCGCCATGGTTTATCTGGCTATTATTACGTAATCGACTGTAGCGATACGTCTTGTGTTACCCACTCTTGTTTGATCAACGCTGTTTTATCACTGAAGGGAGCAAAACGATGAGCACTGAAATCTATGCTATTCCACTGACCACTATCGATGGGAAAGCGACAACGTTCGAAGCGTTTAAAGGGCAGGTTGCTTTAGTCGTCAATGTCGCTTCTCAATGCGGCCTGACTAAACAATATGACGCATTAGAAAAACTCTACGAAACCTATCGTGACAAAGGCTTAGTCGTACTGGGATTCCCATCAAATGAATTTGCAGGTCAAGAACCGGGCTCGGAAGAAGAGATCCAGGCATTCTGCCGTGGGACATTTGGCGTTCAGTTCCCGATGTTCAGCAAGATTGAAGTGAACGGTGAGAACCGTCACCCGCTGTACCAACTGTTGATTCGCCAGCAGCCGGAGGCCAACGGCACCTGGAAAAGTGATTTTTTTGCACGTTTGGTCAATAAAGGCCGTAAGCCCAAGAACCCGGAAGATATCCTGTGGAACTTCGAGAAGTTTCTGGTCGATCGCGAAGGGCGCGTGATTGAGCGCTTTGCGCCAGATATGTCGCCTGACCATGACACCATCGTGAAAGCGATAGAAGCGGCGTTGGCAAAATAATTGACGCAGCAGACTTCCCTGGTATTGCAACTGCGGCAGGCCAGTGTCTTGCCGCGTTTGTCGCCAACGACTGCAGAATGCCGTCGCGGTGAACTGCTACACATCATTGGCCCGAATGGTGCGGGAAAGAGCACCTTGCTGGCAAGAGCGGCTGGCTTATTGGCAGGAGAAGGGGAAGTCTGTTTGGCGGGTACGCCGCTGTCGCAGTATACGGCAGCGGATTTAGCCGTGCGGCGCGCCTATCTGGCACAGCAGCAACCACCGTTGGCGCTGATGCCAGTGTTTCAGTATTGGCAACTACATCAACCGGCGCTGGCGCAGGAATACGCGGTTGAAAAGGTGGTGCATTTTCTGGCGGAACGCCTGATGTTAACCGACAAGCTGGCACGCCCGCTCACTCAGCTATCGGGAGGCGAATGGCAGCGTGTTCGGCTGGTGGCGGCGCTATTGCAGATTTGGCCGACGATCAACCCGCACGCACGCCTGTTGCTGCTGGACGAACCCACCAACAGTCTGGATGTGGCTCAGCAGGTGGCACTAGACTCGTTACTGAGTGAACTCTGTCGCTTAGGGATTGCCGTCGTGGTTTGCGCACACGATCTCAACCACAGCGCCCACCATGCGGATCGCGTGTGGCTGCTGTCGGCAGGCGTGCTGGTGGCACAGGGTGAAACGGAGGATGTCATGCTGCCGGAGGTATTATCGCCTGTGTTCGGTGTCGCGTTTCAGCGGCACGTGGTTGATGGCAGAAATTGGATCATCACTCGCAGCGCCTAACCTTTATCGTTAGAAAATAGGTGCTGCCAGAAAATAGGAAAAATCGCCTTTACTTGCCAGTCACCCCGATTAAACGCTAAATTAATCCAATACCTAGCATTTTCAAACGCGAGAGGTTTATGGCCTCAGCGGTTTTATGGTAATCGCGCATGATACGTTTACGATCTGGTTTGATCCTACGATACAGTTTGCTCCTCGCCAGCCTGATTTTGGTCGGCTGTAGCAGTAGTCGGCATAATAACCCGCCGCCGAATGCGCGTCTGAGCGATTCGATCATGGTGATGGTGCAGCTAAACGATCAACTTGGACAATGGTATCGAACGCCTTATCGCTATGGCGGTCTGGATCGTAACGGCGTCGATTGCTCCGGTTTCGTCTATCTGACGTTTCGCGATAAGTTTGGCATGCAGTTGCCGCGTACCACGGAAGAACAAACCGAGCTGGGTGAACGTATTGACCGCGATAATCTGCTGCCGGGAGATTTGGTTTTTTTCAAAACGGGCAGTGGCAGCAGTGGGCTGCATGTCGGTATTTATGATAAAGACGACCAGTTCATTCACGCGTCTACCAGTCAGGGTGTCATCCGTTCGTCACTGGATAACGTATATTGGAAACGGGCTTACTGGCAGGCCCGCCGTATCTAACGCCTTCCTTATTTTACTTATATACCCTAGATAATTCGAATTGCGTGAAGGCGGCAACTGCACGAATCCCCAGGAGCTTACTCAGGTAAGTGACTGGGGTGAGTAAAGGAAGCCAACGCACAAGCAGTTCGAAGTATGACGGGGATAGCATTGGAGCTGCTCATGTCCTCGTCCTCTTTGCGTTTACTCATCTCCGACTCTTACGACCCCTGGTTTAATCTAGCCGTTGAGGAGTGCATCTTTCGCCAGATGCCCACCACGCAGCGGGTGCTGTTTTTATGGCGGAATGCTGAAACCGTAGTCATTGGCCGCGCCCAGAATCCGTGGAAAGAGTGTAATACGCGGCGGATGGAAGAGGATGGCATCAAGCTGGCGCGTCGAAGTAGCGGCGGCGGGGCAGTTTTTCACGATCTCGGCAATACCTGCTTTACCTTCATGGCGGGTAAACCGGAATACGATAAAAGCGTCTCAACGCAGATCGTTCTGGATGCACTCAGCTCGCTCGGGTTAAAGGCCAGTGCGTCTGGTCGTAACGATCTGGTGGTGGAAACTGCTGACGGCGTGCGCAAGGTGTCCGGTTCTGCGTATCGCGAAACGAAAGATCGCGGTTTCCATCACGGCACACTGCTGTTGAACGCAGATCTCAATCGTTTAGCGGATTATTTGAACCCAGATATTAAAAAGTTACAGGCGAAAGGGATTACATCCGTGCGTTCTCGCGTCGCCAATCTGGTGGAATTACTGCCTTCTGTCGATCATCGGGTGATTTGTCAGGCCGTAACGCAGGCTTTCTTTGATTATTTTGGCGAACAGTGCGAACCGGAAATCATCTCGCCTTCCGCCTACCCAGATTTACCGGGATTCAGCGAACAGTTTGCACGTCAAAGTAGCTGGGAATGGAACTTCGGTCAGGCACCGGATTTCTCGCATTTACTGGATAACCGGTTTACCTGGGGCGGTGTTGAATTACATTTCGATGTGGAACGCGGCGTGATTGTTCGTGCGCAAATTTATACCGATAGCCTGAATCCGGCACCGTTAGAAGCACTGGCGTCCGCATTACAGGGAACGGCATATCGCCCAGAAGCCTTGGCGGCCGCGTGTCAGGCACTGATTACTGCTTTCCCCGAACAGCAAAACGAATTGCAGGAACTGTCCGATTGGCTGGCGCAAAGCTTGCGTTAACGCGATAGGGCCGCGCTCCTCTAGTAGAATAAGGGTATATGCATTGAAGAAAACACTCGTTACCGCGTTGCTATTAGCCGTTACGACGGCTACCTACGCCAACGATGATTTTGGTAAGGCCTTAGATGACCGACTAACGGCCTGTACTAACAAAGCTGAAAACACCTTAGCCACAAATGACTGTTTCAACATCGGCTTGAAGGCATGGGACACCGAGTTAAACAAGCAATACAAGTTACTCTTAGCCGACCAATCAGAAGATTTCAAAGCCAACTTGAAGAAATCACAGGTTGCATGGATCAAGTACCGCGATTCATACCTTGAAGCCATGCGGAGCTTCTATATGCAGCAAGATGGTACAATCTGGGGGATCGTCATGTCACATGCCAAGTTACGAGTGACACGCGATAAAGCCATTGAGTTATACAAACTGCGTACCAGTACAGACTTGGAAGGTTGATAGGGCTAAGTACTAGAATTTGGGTGATCTCAGCACTTATAAAAATCGTAACAGCAAAACGAACTACAGGAACTAGCTGATTGGCTGGCGCAAAGCTTGCGTTAGATCGTGAAGTAGGGCTCTGAATAAACTGACTACATCACAGAAAGGCGCTTTTCGTGCTTAGTGTGAGCAAGCGTGGTGGATTTGCCTATAATAATAACGTAATGTGATTATTATTCATTCTGTGTAGTGCAGGATCATGCGCATCCATCTTGCTGTTGATTACACCAGTGACTACGTTTTTTGGCCGATATTCAGGTTGGATGGAACGCTGTTGGCCGTTGAAATGATCAGCCATTTTAACGGTCTTGCGGGTAAGTTGAGCATGCCTGCCGATATTCTCTTCATGCAGTTAAGTCCGCAACAACAATATGATTTTATTCATGAACAGCTTGTTTTTATCAAAGAGAAGTCCGCATGGTTTATCGATAACCACATTCAGTTGGTGTTGAAGGCTGGACGTCAGATAACCGAGATGTTGATTAAATCCGACGTACTGCGCGGCGAGATCAAACACCTCAATTTTGTTTTTTTGGAGATTAATGAGCTTTTTCCGCAATTATCGCAGGGAAAAGAAAACGCGGCTCTGCTGAACTTGAGTCAATCCATTCCTTTATGGCTGGATAATTTTGGTTCTGGAAAGGCCACGCTTAAACCGTTGCACGACGGGTTAGTGCGCGGTGTAAAGCTGGATCGTCAGTTTATCGGGCAGCTTTTATTGCGGCCAACGAATACGCTGATGATGGAGCCGTTATTACGGACGATTAAAAACAGTTATTCAGGCATCAGTATTATCGCCAAGGAGATTAATAATGTGGCGATCTTGAATAAAATCGGGCAACTGAATATTGATGCCGTTCAAGGGCAAATGTGGCCTGCCGTGCATTTCGAACAGCTTGAGCCGCGTACGGTGATTATCGGCTAATTCAATAGATTCACCGAGTTCGGGTCGATGGTTTCTCCTGAGTATACGTTGTGAAAATAATACCCCTGTGTTTCCTCCGTGTTAATTTCATTGCCATCCCTCTACACTTTCTGCATACCCGTTAGTCGTTGTGTAGTGAGCGTATGGCTCTCTTCACCTGAACAGGGTGGTCCTAGGGAGACAGAATGCAGCAAATACCGTTATTCAAAAATCACTACTTTCATCAACTACCAGGGTTCTATACCGCGCTACAGCCAACGCCGTTGCATGGTGCTCGTCTGCTTTATCACAGCGAAGGATTGGCCGCAGAGCTTGGTTTATCTTCCGACTGGTTTACGCCAGAACAGGATGACGTCTGGAGCGGTGCGCGTTTGCTGCCGGGAATGGAGCCGTTGGCGCAGGTGTATAGCGGCCATCAGTTTGGCGCGTGGGCCGGTCAATTAGGTGACGGGCGTGGCATCTTGCTGGGGGAACAACAACTGGCGGATGGCCGCAGCATGGACTGGCACCTGAAAGGTGCGGGGCTAACGCCATATTCGCGTATGGGCGATGGCCGTGCTGTGCTGCGTTCGGCAATACGCGAATTTCTGGCCTCGGAAGCGATGCACCATCTGGGGATTCCCACTACACGGGCGCTGACGATTGTCACCAGCGAACATCCGGTGCAGCGTGAGCAGGAAGAGAAGGGCGCAATGCTGCTGCGCGTGGCGGAAAGCCATGTGCGCTTCGGTCATTTTGAGCACTTCTACTATCGTCGTGAACCGGAAAAAGTGCGTCAGCTGGCGGAATATGTGATTGCCCGTCATTGGCCGCAGTGGGGAAACGATGAACATCGTTATGAGCTGTGGTTTGGCGATGTGGTAGAGCGTACCGCACGGCTGATTACGCATTGGCAGGCGGTTGGTTTTTCGCACGGTGTAATGAATACGGACAACATGTCGATTCTGGGGCTGACTATCGACTATGGCCCTTATGGTTTTTTAGATGCTTATCAGCCGGGCTTTATTTGCAATCACTCTGACCACCGTGGGCGTTACGCGTTTGATAATCAGCCTGCCGTGGGATTGTGGAATTTGCATCGGTTGGCACAGGCGTTGTCGGGGCTGATGGATACCGACACGTTGGAACGTGCGCTTGCGCGCTATGAACCGGCACTGATGCAGCACTATGGCACGCTGATGCGCGCCAAACTGGGCTTATTTAGCGCCAGTTCTGAAGACAATGACGTGCTGGTTGGGCTGTTGCGCCTGATGCAGCAGGAAGGCAGCGATTACACCCGCACATTCCGTCTACTGGCAGACAGCGAGAAGCAGGCATCGCGCTCGCCGCTGCGTGATGAGTTTATCGACAGAGTGGCATTCGATAGCTGGTTTTTGACCTATCGCCAGAGATTGATGCAGGAAGATCAGGGTGATGAGGAACGTCGTCGTCTGATGAATGCGACGAACCCGAAATATATTCTGCGTAATTATCTGGCACAAATGGCGATTGAACGCGCGGAAAATGATGACATCAGCGTGCTGGCACGTCTGCATCAGGCACTGTGTCGGCCGTTTGATGAACAACCGGATAACAACGATTTGGCGGCGTTACCGCCAGAGTGGGGCAAGCATCTGGAGATATCCTGCTCTAGCTAAGCCGGAGCAGGGGGGGAGACTATTGGCGCAGATAAACCTGTGGGATGGCGTAGTCAGGATGCGATCCCACGCTAAGATCGGCGCGATACCAGTGTGCCAGCGTCTCTGCCTGTAGTACGTCCGCAGGCGAGCCTTGTGCGACCAGTTTGCCTTCGTGCAGCAGCAGAATGCGGTCGGCATACAGTGCCGCCAGATTCAGATCGTGCAGTACACAGCATACAGCTAGGGGCTGTTCACGCGTCAATTGCTTGAGCAGTCGCAACAGATGCTGCTGATGGTACAGATCCAGCGCCGAGGTCGGCTCATCGAGAAATAACCAGCCTGGCGTCGGTTCGGGATGCCACAGCTGCGCCAGCACACGAGCCAGTTGCACCCGCTGTTGCTCCCCGCCGGAAAGATGGCGATAGTCGCGCGTCGCCAGTTCCAGACAGCCCGTTTGCGCCATGACCTGTTGAACCACGTCATCATTTTTCGGGTAGCGCCCATGCGGAGAACGCCCCATAGCGACGACATCCTGCACGCTAAACGCAAACGCCATGCCGCTATACTGACGCATCACCGCTCGCGTTTTTGCCAGTGCGCCGGGCTGCCAGTGCGAAAAAGGTTGGCCGGCTAACAGGCACTCACCTTCATCGGGCGTCAAATAACCGGTCAGTAAACGGAGCAGGGTAGATTTCCCCGCGCCGTTAGGACCAATAATTGCGACGATCTCCCCACAGTTCAGCTCCAGAGAAACATCATCGGTCAGGTAGCGTCCGTTGGTCTGAAAGCGCAGATTGCGGGCGGCTAAGGTCCGATCGAGCGCTAAGTCAGTCATTGCCGCGTCCTTTATGCTGAACGATCAGCCATAAGAAATAGGGGCCGCCAATCAGGCTGCTTAGCAGGCCAACGGGCATTTCTGCCGGAGAAAGCAGCGTGCGTGCCAGCGTATCGGCAAACAACAGCAGGCAGGCACCGCCGAGGATAGAACCGGGAAGGAGCCAGCGGTGATCGGCACCCAGATGCATGCGCATCAGGTGCGGGATGATAAGCCCGATAAACCCGATTACGCCGCTAACCGCCACCGCCACGCCAACCAGTAGCGAACTCAGCAACAGTAGCGTGTATTTGGTGCGTTTCACGTTAACGCCGAGGTAGTGTGCTTCTTCATCCCCTAACTGCAATAGGTTCAGACGGCGCGCGTAATATAAGGTGGCGATCATCGCAGGAATGACCAACGTGCTGGCGACGAGCAACATGGGCCACTGTGCTTGTCCGAGACTCCCCATGCCCCACAGCGAGAACTGGCGCAACTGCTGATCGGTACTGAGGTAGGTCAAGACGCCGATGAGGGCAAGGCACAGGGCATTGAGCGCGATGCCTGCTAGCAGCAGTCGTGTTAATCCACCCTGTTCTGAACGGCTGAGAATAAAGATGATGGCCGTAATCGCCAGACTCCCCGCGAAGGCGGCGAACATCGGACCATAAAGCGCCAACAGCGGAGGCAGGCCGAGCGGTAGCACGATAGTCAGCGCTACGCAGAGGGCGGCACCGCTGCTGATACCCAGCAGGCCGGGGTCAGCGAGCGGATTACGAAACAGCCCTTGCATAATCGCGCCGGAACAGGCCAGAGCGCCGCCGACGAGTATCGCCAGCAGCACGCGGGGAACGCGAATATTCAGCCAAATATGCCAGATGGGATCGTCAAACGGCGTGTGCCAGAGCAGGTTGAGCGATAGACTCAGTGCGCCCATGTTGGCGGCACCCACCATCAGTGCCACCATCAGTAACAGCAGTGCGATCAACCAAGAGCGCGGGTGAAACCGTGACGTCATTTTATCGCTTCGGCTGTCTGACGCAGCGTTGCCATTAGCGCTGGGGTTTCGAGCGTAAAGCCGAGCATCGCCATGTCATCGACGACTAACAGACGCTTGTTTTTACCGGCAGGGGTCAGTTCCAGACCGGGTAATTTCCAGACCTGTGCTTCACCACCCAGTGTTTTCAGCCCCTGACTGGAGATCAGAATCAGATCTGGCGCGCTGGCAATCACGCCTTCCTGCGACAGCGGCTGATAGCGTTCAACGTTTTGCATGGCATTTTTCAATCCAGCACTGCGGATAATGGTGTCTGGCGGGGTATTTTTACCCGCAGCCAGCGCGGTCATGCCGCCGTGGCTGAGAATGAACAGCACGTTAACCGGCAGCGGTGATGTTTTTACTGCCGCTAATTTCTGCTGATAGGCTTCCGCCAGTTTTTTACCTTCTGCTTCTTTTCCTAGCGTCTGGGCGATAGCACCGATTTTCTTCGGCACGGCATCCAGCGATGGCTCGGCGGTCACATGAACCACTTTGGTTCCGCTCTCCGCAACCTGTTGCAAGGTGAGCGATGGCTGAGACAGATCGCTGGCGACAACCAGAGAAGGTTTCATTGCCAGAATGCCTTCGGTGTTGAGCTGACGCATGTAGCCCACATCAGGCAGCTTTTTCACGGCTTCCGGGTGCAGACTGGTGCTGTCGCGTGCAACCAGATCTTTCTCTGCGCCCAACGCGTAGATGATTTCCGTAACGTCGCCACCGATAGAAACGACACGTTCGGCAGCGGACACCCCTAGCGGGAGTGTCAATAACAGGGGGAATAGCCAGTTTTTCATGCGGCAAGATCCTTACGCGGTTTCAGGGCGTCGATCTGGTCGCGCCACTGTTGTTGTTCCGGCGTCCCTTCGGTACGTTGCCCGAAGAGCTGTGCAATTTGAGAACCGTCTGCGGCATACAGTTCGAGACTGGTCACGATACCGTCGGCCGTCGGTTTACGTGTGATCCAACTTTCGGCAATCGCGCCTTCGATCAGGTGCAGAGTAAAATCTTTATTAAAGATATTAATCCATTCGGCATGTTGCTCCATGCGTTCTACACGTTCAAGCGTGCCGGTGAAGATTTGTACACAGCCACGGTTACCGACGAACACCATAATCTCGTTCTGATCTTCACGCGCAGCAAACAGAATTTGTGACAACGCATCGTTTTCTACGCGGTAGGCTAAATCGTCAGCGACTGAGTTAAACGCCTGCTGGCGCGTCAGGTTATAGCGTCTCAGCAGAATGAAAAAATCATGCACATCCGTCATCGCACGCCAGTCTGCTTCAAACTGAGGATTATGGTCAATGGCCTGCTCGGCGGCTGCATTGTTACCTGCTGGACGAAACGCCAACGCCGGGTTTTCGCTGCTGGTAAATTTCTCAACGAATAGCTGCCAGGCGGCCATGTCCGTGGTGTCGGTCGTGTAGACCTTCAGAATGGCATCACCCTGATGATCGAAGAATTGAATACTCTGACGCTCACCGCGCGCGGTGTTCTCACGCAGCGCAAAGGCGGAAGCCCATTGAGAAAGGAACAAACGCAGATCCAACTCGCGTGGGTTGAGGATAAGACCGGCATGCCCATCAAGCGTCTGATTTTGGTAGTAACCGGTATGCTCATGCACGGCGTATTCGTTGCGAGTGATCGACTTGGTATTACCAACCTGCTCCAGCGCACTTAACCAAACTTTGGCGTCACCCTGTAGGCGCTGCGCATCGTGTCCGACGCGGGCATGAGTCAGTTCTGCTTCGCTGATGCTGAGCAGCGCAGCCAGATCGCGTGCGTATTTACGCGGGTGTTCAACTTTAGCCTGAAGGTACTGTTGGTAAATGGAGGTCTGCATCTCGTTCGTTCCCTTAATCGTTGTCGTAGAGATTATAGCAATGAATGAGAATCATTTTCATGTAACAAAAACGCAACCTCAAGTGAAGTTTTCTTAATAAGTGGAATAAGAGAAATCGAGAGAGGAATTTACGTGCGGCGAGATAACGAGAAAAGTGGCAGAAACGAAGAAAAACGGCTGGCACAACTCTGTGGAAGGAGAGTGTGCCAGCAAGTATCGGATTAAAAACGGCTATCGATGGCGCTTGCCAGACGCGCCAGTAGCGTTTCAGTATCCTGCCAGCTCAGGCAAGGATCGGTAATGGATTGACCATACGTCAACGCCAGAGGGTTGATTGCGGGCTGACTCCCTTCGATTAAGAAACTTTCCGCCATGATGCCCGCGATGGCGCGTGAACCGCCGCGAATTTGCTGGCAGATATCATCGGCAACATCAAGCTGGCGACGATGCTGTTTCTGACAGTTGGCATGACTGAAATCGATCACCAGATGCTCGGGCAGAGAAAACTCGCTGAGATGCGCACAGGCGGTGGCGATATCTTCCGCATGGTAATTCGGCTTTTTCCCGCCGCGCATAATAATGTGCCCAAACGGATTGCCCTGCGTTTTGTAAACCGACATGAAACCTTGTTTGTCTGGCGAGAGAAACATGTGCTGAGCGCGTGCGGCACGGATCGCATCGACGGCGATGCGCGTATTGCCGTCCGTCCCATTTTTAAAACCGACAGGGCAAGACAGCGCGGAGGCCATTTCGCGGTGGATTTGGCTTTCAGTGGTTCTCGCGCCAATCGCACCCCAGCTAATCAGGTCGGCAATATATTGACCAGTGACCATATCGAGGAATTCCGTTGCGGTCGGCAATCCAAGTTGATTGATGTCCAACAGCAGACGGCGAGCGATCTCCAGCCCTTCGTTTACCTGAAACGTACCATTGAGTGCGGGATCGGAAATCAGCCCCTTCCAACCGACCACCGTGCGCGGTTTTTCAAAATAAGTGCGCATGACAATTTCCAGCCGATCCTGATACTGCGTGCGTAGCGCAGCCAGACGACGCGCATAATCCAAGGCGCTATCGGTATCATGAATCGAGCACGGTCCAACCACGACGAGTAAGCGTGGATCGTGGCCGGAAAGAATGGCTTCAATTTTTTTACGTGACGAGGTGACATTTTCGGCAATGGCGGGGGTAATCGGGAGTCTGGAAAGTAGCGTTTGGGGCGTAACCAGACTCTCGATGCGCGCGCTCCGCAGTTCATCTGTTTGTAGCATGTTTTGTCTCTGAATACGGTCAAGTTGAAAACGTGTCATCACCGAAAAAGCGTTGACCTGAAAGTATTTCAGACCCTGTTTTCAAGCTGTGTTTTCAACTAAAAGGTTGCTTCGCAGCGGCGAAATGCCGGGAAGTGATGGTGCACACAATAAACGAAATGACACACATTACAACCGTATTAGGACAAAAAATCTATCATGTACTAGTACATTCTTCGGCTCATGCCGAGAATGTCGATGATTTTGGCAGAGATTTCCTCAACGGAATAATTAGTGGTATTGAGATATTTAATCTGATGTTTGCGAAATAGCGCTTCGACTTCGTTAAGTTCCATACGGCACTGGCGCAGGGAAGCATAGCGACTATTGCCTCGGCGCTCTTCACGAATTGCTGCCAGTCGTTCGGCATCAATGGTGAGCCCGAATAGCTTGTGCTGGAAGGGTTTCAGCGCATCGGGCAGGCGCAGGTTGTCCATATCATCGGCGATGAAAGGATAGTTAGCGGCGCGGATACCAAACTGCATTGCCAGATACAGGCTGGTCGGCGTTTTGCCACAGCGTGATACGCCCAGCAAAATAACCTGAGCCTGATCGAGATTGCGCAGCGAAATACCGTCATCGTGTGCCAGCGTGTAGTCGATAGCGGCGATACGGGCGTCGTATTTACTCAGGTTATTGGCCGTCAAACCGTGAGTGCGGTTAGCAATTGGCGTCGGCGGCGTGTTCAACTCTTCCTGCAAGGGCGCCACTAACGCCTGTACGATATCCTGGCAAAATCCTTCGCTGCTGATAATAATGTTACGAACGGTCGGTGTGACGATGGAGTAAAACACCAGCGGGCGTACGCCCGTTTGCTGATACAACGTATTGATTTGCTCACACACGGCTTTGGCGCGGGCTTCACTTTCGACGAAAGGTAAGGTATAGCTAACGGTGTTTACGGGGAACTGGGACAGCACCGCATGACCCAATACTTCTGCCGTAATGGCCGTACCGTCTGAGACATAAAACACGCTTCTTTCCACATAACCCCCTTGTGATATTTCCGACCGCTCGAACACGTTAACCTCGTCAAAAAATGCATTTCAATAATACTTTTATTAAAACGCTATTTCATTATCTTCATGATAAAGAATGCTAATCTTCTACGATATTGGATTTTTACTGCGTTAAGCAATCATTTGCCGTGAAATCAGTTTTTTTTCATAGGTTGATCGATTCACCTGTCCATGTTCATCAAAACGCTATGCTAACCTGATTGCGTTGAGGCGATTCTCAACCGAACTCTTTCATACCCTAATTGTATGCAGAAAGGATTATTTTCGATGTCCAATAACGGCCCTGATTTGCGTAATGTCCTTTGGTATAACCAGCTCGGTATGCACGATGTTGAAAGGGTGGGGGGCAAAAATGCCTCTCTGGGTGAAATGATCACCAACCTTTCAGATTTGGGCGTAGCCGTTCCCAACGGTTTTGCGACAACGGCGCAGGCGTTTAATGATTTTCTTAATCAAAGCGGGATTAACCAGCGCATTTATGAGCTGCTCGATCGCACCGATATTGACGACCTGAGCCAACTGACCAGCGCCGGTGCGCAGATTCGCCAGTGGATTATTGATACGCCGTTCCAGCCAGAGCTGGAGCAAGCGATCAGTGATGCTTATCAGCAACTGGCCGATGGCGAAAAAGAGGCCTCGTTTGCCGTGCGTTCTTCCGCCACGGCGGAAGATATGCCGGATGCGTCTTTTGCTGGTCAACAGGAAACCTTCCTGAACGTGCAGGGCATTGATGCGGTGATGGTCGCGGTGAAGCACGTATTTGCATCGCTGTTTAACGATCGCGCTATCTCCTATCGCGTGCATCAGGGTTATGACCACCGTGGCGTGGCGCTGTCGGCGGGTGTGCAGCGCATGGTGCGCTCCGATCTGGCTTCCGCGGGTGTGATGTTTACCATTGATACCGAATCCGGTTTTGATCAGGTGGTGTTCATTACTTCCGCTTACGGTTTGGGCGAAATGGTGGTACAGGGGGCGGTGAACCCAGATGAGTTCTATGTTCACAAGCCGACCTTGCAGAACAACAAACCTGCAATTGTGCGCCGTAACATGGGATCGAAAAAAATCCGGATGGTGTATGCCGCGAGCCAAGAGCATGGCAAGCAGGTGCGGATTGAAGACGTACCGACAGAACAAACGACGCGTTTCAGCCTGACGGATGACGAAGTGCAGGCGCTCGCGCGTCAGGCACTGCTGATTGAGAAACACTACGGTCGCCCGATGGACATCGAATGGGCGAAAGATGGCCATACCGGCAAACTTTATATCGTTCAGGCTCGCCCGGAAACGGTACGTTCCAACGGCCAGGTTATGGAACGTTACCACCTGCCAGCCAGCGGTACGGTGCTGGTGGAAGGCCGTGCGATCGGCCACCGCATCGGTGCGGGCGAGGTGAAAGTGATTCAGGACATCAGCGAGATGCACCTGATCAACGCGGGCGATGTGCTGGTGACCGACATGACCGACCCAGATTGGGAGCCGATCATGAAGAAAGCGGCAGCGATTGTTACCAATCGCGGTGGACGTACCTGCCATGCGGCGATTATTGCGCGCGAGCTTGGCATTCCGGCTGTTGTGGGCTGCGGCGATGCGACCGAGCGTTTGCGCAAGGGGCAGAAGGTGACGGTCTCCTGTGCGGAAGGCGACACAGGCTATGTGTATCAGGATCTGCTGGACTTCTCCGTGAAGAGTTCACAGATTGATGAAATGCCTGCACTGCCGCTGAAAATCATGATGAACGTAGGTAACCCTGACCGCGCGTTTGATTTTGCCTGCTTGCCAAACGATGGCGTCGGTCTGGCGCGTCTGGAATTCATCATCAACCGCATGATTGGTGTGCACCCGCGTGCGTTGCTGGAATTCGACCAACAAACCCCAGAACTGCAACGTGAAATCAAAACGCTGATGCAGGGCTTCGACGATCCGATCGAGTTTTATGTAGGTCGCCTGACGGAAGGGATTGCGACGCTGGCTGCTGCATTCTCGCCGAAGCGCGTCATCGTTCGTCTGTCCGATTTTAAATCGAACGAATACGCCAATCTGGTCGGTGGCGAGCGCTATGAGCCGCAAGAAGAAAACCCGATGCTGGGCTTCCGTGGCGCAGGTCGCTACGTATCACCAGACTTCAAAGCTTGTTTCGCGCTGGAATGTGAAGCGGTTAAACGTGTGCGCAACGTGATGGGTCTGAAGAACGTAGAAATTATGATCCCGTTTGTTCGTACCGTGGCGCAAGCGGAAGCGGTGATTGCTGAGCTGGCGAATCAGGGGCTGCGCCGTGGCGAAGACGGCCTGAAAATCATCATGATGTGCGAGATTCCGTCCAACGCGCTGTTGGCTGATGAATTCCTGCAACACTTTGATGGCTTCTCCATCGGCTCAAATGACATGACGCAGCTGGCGCTGGGTCTGGATCGCGACTCCGGTGTGGTATCAGCGCTGTTTGATGAACGCAACGATGCGGTGAAAGCGCTGCTGTCGATGGCGATTAAAGCCGCTAAGAAGCAGGGTAAATACGTCGGTATTTGCGGGCAGGGCCCATCAGACCACGAAGATTTCGCGATCTGGCTGATGGAACAGGGCATCGATAGCCTGTCGCTCAACCCAGACACCGTGGTGCAAACCTGGCTGAATCTGGCTGAGCACAACTAGTTCTGCGATGAATTTTTAGATATCAATGTATTGTTTTTAAAATTTTTAGTCGCGTAATAATCGTGCTGAGGTGGGAGTGACTGCCGGGTGAGCGGCAAGGACGCCGCGAAAGCCAGTGCCGCGCTGGGAGCGCGTCACTGGCGGCCCGAGTTGCGGTCACTAACGCCGAAGGTATCGCGTAGCGACACGATTTCGCGAAAAGCCTGGGGTCATGGGGCGGTGGCGATTGAACCGCCCCATGTCGGGCGCATGCTGCGACAGTTGAAAAAATTGACTGAAGTTAGTGCGCACGAAATTTTCACTGTGGCTACAGAAATTTATTTCCCGGATTTGTGGGGGGAACTCTCAATTTGCAGGGATGCCTCACTCCGTGGTCGCCCGTGTATCTCGTTCTTATCACGATGGGTTGCCAGTAGTCCTGGCATCTTTTACGGTGCCGCAATCAGGAATGATTTAAATTGTGGCGTCATTACCGCGCTAAAGCCTTTATCCGTTTTGGTAATCAGATAAACCGCCAATCCTTGCTGCTCAGCCAGCTTCAACGCTTTCTCCGTTCCCAACACCATCAAACCCGTATCCCAGCCATCCGCTTCCAGCGCGGTAGGCGCAATCACAGTGGCTGAAACCAGCTGATGATTAATCGGTCTGCCCGTCTCAGGGTCGATAACGTGAGAATAGCGCTTGCTGTCCTCCTCAAAATAATTTCGGTAGCTGCCGGACGTGCTAATCGCGTAACCCTGCAAATTCACCGCCGCCTGCGCTGCATTTTCCTGATCGGTTGGTTTCTGAATCGCCACACGCCATGGCGTTCCTTCGGCATTTATGCCACGGCTGGAAATTGCACCGCCGACGGAAACCAGATAATTGGTGATCCCTTTACGCGTCATCAACTGTGCGAGAACGTCTGCGCCGTAACCTTCGCCTAGCGTGGAAAGATCGACGTACAAATCCGGGAGATCTTTCTGAATCCATTCTCCTTTTTCGTCACCGATCAGTTTCAGGTGGCGTAGCCCGACGTTTTGCCGTGCTAAATCGATCTGTTGTTGGCTGGGAATGCGTGTCGGTTGCTTCTGTGGGCCGAACCCCCAGAGGTTAACCAATGGGCCGACGGTGATATCCATCGCACCGTGAGTGGCTTTACCGATACGCAGTGCGGCCAGAATAATATCGGCCATGCCATTGCTGATAGGCTGCGGATCCGTTCCCCGATACTGATTAAAGCGAGATAGCACTGAATCGTCACGGTAGGTGGAAATATCGTTATTGGCCTGCTCCAACAGAGCATCAATTTCCCGTTGTAACTGTGTTTTATCTTCAGTGACGTCGCCGCTAATTTTTACGCTGTAGAACGTCCCCATTGTCTTGCCTTCAATGGTCAACAAAGGGCGCTGTGCGGTAGGTGTCGGGTTATCGCAGGCTGTCAGAAGGCTGAATAAGCCACAGAGTAGTAATCTCTTCGCGGCGAGAGGCGTCATGAAAAACTCCTGAAAAAGCTGAACCGAGGGTGGCAGACAGGAGAGTAGCAAAAAAGGAATGCAGCGTAATTGAATGGAAGAGAAATGAAAGGAAAAAAAAGGCCCATCTCAGGGGATGGGCAAAGACTACACACAGCAATTCGTTACTAACTCTGACGAGGAGGAAACCTCATTGACAAACAGTAGGTTAATACTAGCTCCGGTATTAATCCTATGGATTATGTCCTATTCAGTCATTAAGAATCATCCTAATAGTTAATTATCTTTTAAGGATCGGCCTCTCAGGGTTTTTATATTGTCAATAATATTGATGCATTAGAGAAATGATACCAAAATTTTTAGGACTAATCCCTAAGAATAGAGGGTTAATCATTAGCTATTTTTACCTATTGGAAAAATGAGGGAATGATAGTGAGGAGGACGCGATGCTGAAAGCGGGAAATACGTGAGCGGCGCACCGCCCACGGGAAGAAAAGAAGGGGATTACTGCGATGAATCTTTATTCGGTGTCTTGGTCGTATTAACGGAAATGATGTTCTGTGGTTCGGGGATTTCACGCATCCAGGCAAACAGCAGACGATAGGAAACGGCGAGGACGACTGGGCCAATAAACAGTCCAATCATGCCAAACGCCAGCAACCCGCCAATCACGCCGGAAAGAATCAGTAGCATAGGAAGATCGGCACCCATTCTGATTAGCATCGGACGAATCACGTTATCAATCGTTCCAACGACGCAACTCCAGACTAGCAGGATGGTGCCCCAGGTATTATCGCCCGTCCAATACAGCCAGATAATGGCTGGAATAAGCACCAGAAGTGGCCCCAACTGCGCCAGACAACACAGAAACATCAGAACGGTTAGTAGTGTGGTGTAGGGAATCCCAGACAGCCCCAGACCGATTCCACCTAACACCGATTGCACGATGGCCGTTACCACCACGCCCAGCGCGACAGCACGAATTGACTGCGCTGCCAGAATCACGGCGGCATCGCCACGCTCCTGCCCAAGCCGTATAGCGAAATGTCGCACGGCTTTTGCAACTGCTTCACCTTTGTAGTACAGCAGAGCACTGAAGATAAGCATCAGCGAACAGTGCATCAGAAAGCGGCCGACATGCGCAGCCTGTGCCACCAGCCAGGTTGCGGTTTTACCAAAGTAGGGCTGTACCTTGGCGAACAGGCCGCTGCCGCCGCTTTGTAATAGCGCCTGCCAACTGTTGAATAATTTATCCCCGACTAAGGGAATTGACGTCAGCCACTCCAGCGTCGGCGGTGAAAAGTTTTCCTGCCTGGCGCCCCAACTCATTAGTGCAGAGCTGTTATCGATCACACTACTGACGAGGACGGCAATCGGCACAATAAATAACAGGATAAGCAGAAGCGTCATGACAAGCACTGCCAGAGAACGTCGCCCCCATAATAGCGCCTGAAATTTAATCAACATTGGCCATGTGGCAATGACCACCATACATGCCCAGGCGAATCCCAGAATAAAAGGCTGCACGACCCAAAAACAGGCAATAATCATGATGGTAATAAACACCAGACTGAACAGGATTCTGGCCAGGTCAAATCGTGGTGGTTGAGAATATTTGCTCAACGAATCGTTCCTCAATAGCAAAAGAAAAGGCTGAAGGTGAGGTAGTTTGGGTGAAGTGATCTCATCACCAGTCATCATGAGATATTTCAGGGTGTTTTGACAGCCTGTTGAACATTTTGTTGGTGAAACAGCGGTTAGCCAACACGCTGTATGTTTTTGCCGTTCTGGGAGCGCACACGATTGCGAAATGTGATAAAACGTGATGTCCCCGATGAAAGGGCGGCTATATACCAATGCTCGTCACTTAAGCGTGGCTTTAGGGGAAACACGGTGATGAGGTTCCCGTAGGGATGCCTCACACCGTGGTAGCCCCGGTATCTCGATCCTTAAGCGATCGACATTAGGCATATACCCCTCTTCACAGGCATATCACGACATATTGGCAAACACATCACGTACGGACAGGGTCAAAAAATAATGATCCCACAGATCACGCAATCTCCCGGGCTGGTTCAGCCGGTACTTAATTTTCTGGAAGCATTAAAGAAAAACGGATTCACGGGCGATACGGCGACCAATTATGCCGATCGTCTGACGATGGCGACGGATAACAGCATCTATCAACTCTTACCGGATGCGGTGGTATTCCCCCGTTCAACTGCCGATGTCGCGATCCTGTCGCGGCTGGCGGGTGAGTCGCGATTTTCAGGGCTGACCTTTACCCCACGCGGTGGTGGAACAGGAACGAACGGACAGGCGCTGAATCGCGGTATCGTGGTCGATATGTCGCGTTATATGAACCGCATTCTCGAGATCAATCCTGAACAGGGTTGGGTGCGCGTCGAGGCTGGCGTCATTAAAGACCAGCTCAACCAGTATCTTAAGCCTTATGGCTATTTCTTCGCGCCTGAACTGTCGACCAGTAACCGCGCGACGCTGGGAGGCATGATCAATACCGATGCATCAGGGCAAGGCTCGCTGGTGTACGGTAAAACCTCAGACCATGTGCTGGGGCTGCGTGCGGTGCTGCTAGGCGGCGAGATGCTGGATACGCAGGCGATGCCGGTAGAACTGGCAGAACAACTGGCAGAAGAAGATTCTCCCGTCGGCCGCATTTACCACACGGTGCTGCACCACTGTCGCGAACAGCGCGCGTTGATTATCGACAAATTCCCTAAGCTGAACCGCTTTTTGACTGGCTATGACCTGCGCCACGTGTTCAGTGACGATCTGCGTACCTTTGACCTGACGCGCATTCTGACTGGGGCTGAAGGCACGCTGGCTTTTATCACCGAAGCGAAACTCGATATCACGCCGTTGCCGAAGAGCCGTCGTCTGGTAAATATCAAGTACGACTCCTTCAATTCAGCGTTGCGCAATGCGCCATTTATGGTGGAAGCGCAGGCGTTATCCGTCGAAACGGTGGATTCCAAAGTCTTAAATCTTGCTCGGGAAGATATCGTTTGGCATTCCGTTAGTGAACTGATTACCGATGTGCCTAATCAGGAAATGCTTGGCCTGAATATCGTTGAATTCGCCGGTGATGATGAAGCGCTCATCAACGGGCAGGTGGAGTCGCTATGTCAGCGGCTGGACACACTGCTGGCTACCGGAGAAGGCGGGGTAATTGGCTATCAAACCTGTAACGACCTGTCTGGAATCGAACGTATTTACGCCATGCGCAAGAAAGCTGTCGGGCTACTGGGTAATAGCAAAGGACAGGCCAAGCCTATCCCGTTTGCGGAAGATACCTGCGTGCCGCCTCAGCATCTGGCCGATTACATCGAGGAGTTCCGCGCGCTGCTGGACAGCCACAATCTGACGTACGGCATGTTCGGCCATGTGGATGCCGGGGTGCTGCACGTTCGCCCAGCGTTGGACATGTGCGACCCGCAACAGGAAATGCTGATGAAACAGCTTTCCGACCAGATTGTCGCGCTGACGGCCAAATACGGCGGTCTGCTGTGGGGCGAACACGGTAAAGGTTTCCGCGCCGAATACAGCCCTGAATTTTTTGGGCCGGAACTGTATGCTGAGCTGCGCCGTATCAAGGCTGCGTTCGACCCTGATAACCGACTTAATCCCGGGAAGATTTGTGCGCCGCTGGATGTTGATGCACCGATGATGAAAGTCGATGCGGTCAAGCGTGGCACGTTCGACCGTACGATCCCGCTGACGGTTCGCACCGCATTCCGTGGAGCGATGGAATGTAACGGCAACGGATTGTGCTTCAACTTTGATGCGCGTAGCCCAATGTGTCCGTCGATGAAAATCAGCGGAAACCGGATTCACTCCCCGAAAGGTCGTGCGACGCTGGTACGTGAATGGTTACGCCTGCTGGCAGAACAGGGCGTCGATCCCGTTGCATTGGAGAACGCTTTACCGCAGCAGAAGTTGAGTCTGCGCGCCTTTATCCAGAAAACTCGTAACACCTGGCAGGCGAAGCAAGGCGATTATGACTTCTCGCATGAAGTCAAAGAGGCGATGTCAGGCTGTCTGGCGTGTAAAGCTTGTTCAACGCAGTGCCCGATCAAGATCGACGTGCCCGGTTTCCGTTCCCGCTTCCTACAGCTTTATCACACGCGCTACCTGCGTCCGGTTCGTGATTATCTGGTGGCCGGCGTCGAAAGCTATGCACCGCTGATGGCTCGGAGTCCGAAGACGTTTAACTTCTTCCTGAAAATGCCGTTGCTGAATAACCTGAGCCGTAGCCAGATTGGCATGGTCGATTTGCCTTTGCTGTCATCGCCGTCGCTTCGTCAGCAGTTTGCTGGGCATAGTGGAGTCAACACTACGCTCGAACAGTTGGAACAGCTATCGGAGCAGGCGCGTCAGCAGTACGTGCTCATCGTGCAGGATCCGTTTACCAGCTATTACGATGCGCAGGTGGTGGCGGATTTCGTTCATCTGATCGAAAAACTGAAGCTGAAACCGGTACTATTGCCATTCTCGCCAAACGGAAAGGCGCAGCACATTAAAGGCTTCTTACAGCGCTTTGCCAAAACGGCATCGAAGACGGCAGATTTCCTGAATCGTGTTGCCAAACTGGGAATACCGATGGTGGGTGTCGATCCGGCACTGGTGCTTTGCTACCGTGATGAATACCGTGAAATTCTGGGTGAGAAGCGTGGTGATTTCCAGGTGCAACTGGTGCATGAATGGCTAGTAACGGCGTTGGCAGACAGCACGCCCCAGCCTGCCACTGGAGAGTCCTGGTATTTGCTCGGCCACTGTACGGAAACGACCGCGCTGCCAATCAGCACTAAGCAATGGGCCGATATCTTCGCGCGCTTTGGCGCAAAACTGGAAAATGTCAGCGTTGGGTGTTGCGGCATGGCGGGAACCTACGGCCATGAAACCAAAAATCTCGCCAACTCGCAGGGAATCTATGCGCTCTCCTGGCAACAGGTATTACAGAAGTTGCCGCAGAAACGCTGCCTGACCACCGGCTATTCGTGCCGTAGTCAGGTAAAACGCATGGAGGGCAGTGCATTACGCCATCCGCTACAGGCCCTACTGGAGATTCTCTGATGCTATGGAAACGACAGGTTACGCTTGATCAGCTTAATCAACAGAGCCAAGCGTGTATGGTTGGTCATGTCGGTATTCGTTATACCTGCCTTGCGGAGGATTATCTGGAGGCGGTGATGCCAGTGGATTCACGCACGCGCCAGCCGTTTGGCTTACTGCACGGCGGCGCTTCTGTCGTGCTGGCGGAATCGCTGGGCTCTGTCGCTGGCTATCTGTGTTCTGAGGGCGATCAGCAGGTGGTGGGGCTGGAAATCAATGCTAATCACCTGCGTGCCGTGCGTGAAGGTGAGGTTCGGGGAGTATGCCGTGCGCTTCACGTCGGTCGCCGTAGCCAGGTGTGGCAGATTGAGATTTTTGATAATCAGAATCGTCTGTGCTGCATTTCGCGTCTGACGACGTCGGTGATTACGCCGTAAGCATAAAACGCTGAACCAGACTGCTGGCGGGTCTGGTTCGGTTGTTTTTTAGGTAAATCGATAATCTTTAGGGTAGAAAAGGCACACGCTTAACGAAGTCCGTCTGAAACGCGGTCGCTTTATCCCATGAGCCTTGCATGCTTAACTGATGGCAAATCGACTTCAGCGTGTTACGGGCAAAGTAGTAGCTTTGCACTCGAAAGAGGTGGCAACGTCCTTCATTATTGATCTCTTTAATCAACCGATTGTGCAACTTGACCAGTGCGTGCAGATAACTGTCGTCATCGCCATTTTTCAGACACAGTTCAACCATGTTCATGCAGGCGTTATGAAAGCGACGTAAATGATCAATATTACTTCCCGGACGGTTCAGGCGAGCTTCCGCCATATAGAAATCAACAGTGGCATCGCGAATCTGAAATTTATATTCGTCAATCTGGTGGTGCAGCCAGGCATTCACGGAAAGCATGGTTATCGATCCTGGATATTAAATGATAATCATTATCATATTAATAAAAAAGGCCATGATCAATGGGCAAAACGTGCTTTAACGTTAAAATTACGATCGGAAATCACATAAATCTTCATATACCTTCCCTGTTTTATAAATAGGTATCACCGATAAATGTTATAATAATGATAACGAGATGATGATTTTTATCTGACCGAAAGCGATAGAGCTATTGATAATAATTAATTTATTATCAATAGGTTGGGTTGTTTCTTTCTGTGTTATCTGGGACGTTTAAGGCATGTAAAATAGCACTCTTGGCAGGCTAAAAAATCAAATGTTACGAATAGCCCTGCAAAACAAGAGGTTGAAGCTAGTTTCATTATCACTAACATTAGGGGAAACCAGCCTAAAACTGGTACCACACGCAATGAGGTATTCCATATGCAAGCGGAAAATGTAGGGACGTTTTCACTGGATGAAAATGTCTGGCAAGGACTGACGCTAACCGATAGCGCCGTGAAGCAGATTAAGAATCTGATGACGCAGGATGAAGCGGTGCAAGGACTGCGGCTTGGCGTTAAACAATCAGGCTGTGCTGGGTTTGGCTATGTGCTGGATTTGGTGCAGGAGTTTGAAACCGACGATCTGGTATTCGAGCGTGATGGCGCAAAACTGTATGTCCCACTGAAAGCGATGCCTTTCATTGACGGCACAGAACTTGATTTCGTCCGTGAAGGACTGAATCAGATATTCAAGTTTAATAATCCCAGAGCGCAGCATGCTTGTGGATGTGGCGAAAGCTTTGGCATTTAAGTGATGAAAAATTATGGCACGTAGCACGGTAGATGTACCTGATGATGTCCAGATCTGGATGGGTGATGGACGCTATAAAGAAGGTTTCTTCACGCAATTGGAAACCGATGAGCTGGCGCACGGCATCAACGAAGATGTCGTACGGGCGATCTCGGCGAAGCGTAATGAACCTGAGTGGATGCTGGAATTCCGTCTTAACGCTTACAAAGCGTGGCTGGAGATGGAAGAGCCGCATTGGCTGAAAGCCCATTACGAGAAACTCGACTATCAGGACTATAGCTATTATTCCGCGCCTTCTTGCGGTAACTGCGACGACAGCTGTGGCTCTGAGCCCGGTGCCAAGCAGCAATCCGGGATTACGGACGTGAATAATTACCTGACCAGCGAAGTAGAGAATGCCTTTAATCAGCTGGGCGTTCCCGTCCGTGAAGGTCAGAAAGTCGCGGTCGATGCTATTTTCGACTCGGTATCCGTTGCGACCACGTATCGGCATGAGCTGGCTGAAAAAGGCATTATCTTCTGTTCATTCAGCGAGGCGATTCAGGAACATCCCGATCTGGTGCGTCAGTATCTCGGTACCGTTGTACCGGCGAACGACAACTTCTTTGCGGCACTGAATTCGGCGGTCGCTTCTGACGGCACGTTTGTGTACATCCCGAAAGGCGTGCGCTGCCCGATGGAACTGTCGACGTATTTCCGTATCAATGCGGCAAAAACCGGTCAGTTCGAGCGTACGATTCTGATCGCCGATGACGACAGCTACGTCAGCTACATCGAAGGCTGCTCCGCACCTGTTCGTGACACCTATCAGCTGCACGCGGCGGTGGTGGAAGTGATCATCAACAAGAATGCCGAAGTGAAATATTCCACGGTGCAAAACTGGTTCTCCGGTAAAGATGACACTGAAGGTGGCATTCTGAACTTCGTGACCAAGCGCGCGTTGTGTGCGGGTGATCATTCAAAAATGTCATGGACACAGTCGGAAACTGGTTCGGCGATCACCTGGAAATACCCGAGCGTCATTCTGCGCGGTGACTACTCCGTGGGTGAATTCTTCTCTGTTGCCTTGACCAACGGTCGTCAACAGGCCGATACCGGCACCAAGATGATTCATATCGGCAAAAACACCCGTTCGACCATCATCTCCAAAGGGATTTCTGCTGGGCGCAGTGAAAACACCTACCGCGGTCTGGTGAAGATTATGCCGAGCGCGACCAACGCCCGTAACTTTACCCAGTGTGACTCCATGCTGATCGGCAGCGAGTGCGGCGCGCACACCTTCCCGTACGTGGAAGTGCGCAACAATACTGCGCAGTTGGAGCATGAAGCGACGACCTCGAAAATCGGCGATGATCAGCTGTTCTACTGTCTGCAACGTGGTATCAGCGAAGATGACGCTATTTCGATGATCGTGAACGGATTCTGTAAGGACGTCTTCTCTGAATTGCCGCTGGAATTCGCGGTAGAAGCACAAAAGTTACTGGCGATTAGCCTGGAACACAGCGTGGGTTAATTCGGCGGTTACCGGGATTTTCACAGACGAATAATGAGAATCATCGGTCCCGGAATTCATTAAGCGCTCGCCATATTGAGCGTTGGAAGGAATAAGCATGTTAAGCATCGAAAATTTAAAAGTTAGCGTAGAAGGCAAAGAGATCATCAAAGGGCTTAATCTCACCATTAAGCCGGGTGAAGTTCACGCGATTATGGGCCCGAATGGCTCAGGAAAAAGTACGCTCTCCGCGACGCTGGCTGGGCGCGAAGAATATGAAGTCACCGACGGTTCGGTGAGCTTCAAAGGAAAAGATTTGCTGGAGCTGTCTCCAGAAGATCGCGCAGGTGAAGGCGTCTTCATGGCGTTTCAGTATCCGGTAGAGATCCCTGGCGTGAGCAACCAGTTCTTCCTACAGACCTCCGTTAACGCAGTGCGTAAATACCGCGAGCAGGAACCGCTGGATCGCTTTGACTTCGCCGACTTTATCGAAGAAAAGATCAAGCTGCTGAATATGCCGGAAGATTTGTTGACCCGCTCGGTCAACGTGGGCTTCTCCGGCGGCGAAAAGAAGCGTAACGACATTCTGCAAATGGCGGCGCTGGAGCCGGATCTGTGCATTCTGGATGAAACCGACTCTGGTTTGGACATCGACGCACTAAAAATCGTCTCTAACGGCGTGAACTCCCTGCGCGACGGCAAACGTTCGTTCATCATCGTCACGCACTACCAGCGTATTCTTGATTACATCAAACCGGATCACGTACACGTTCTGTATCAAGGGCGCATTGTGAAATCCGGTGATTTCTCGCTGGTGAAACAGTTGGAGGAGCAAGGCTATGGCTGGCTTACCGACGAGCAATAATGTGACGAGCGATAACGTGGCGGGTAAAACCAGCATCGCACAGAAACAAGAACAGGCGCTGCAACAATGGCATGGCCTGTTTGAACGCGATGCGTCGCGTCGTTCTGAAGACGCAAACAAACACTGGCAGGACGTGGTGCGTCTTGGCTTACCGCATCGTAAGCACGAGCACTGGAAATACACGCCGCTGGATGGCTTGCTGAGTAATGAATTTGTCGCACCCCAGGCACCCCCGATCGATCGTGCGGCGGTGGATGCACTGGCATTCGCGGTGGATAGCTGGCGTCTGGTGTTTGTCGATGGCGTATTCAACGCAGAACTAAGCGACAGCGCCTGGGGACCGTATCAGGTTAACGTACAGGCGTCGCATGCGCGTGGCGTGTTGCCTGCGGCGATTCAGTCAGAAGTGTTCCTGCATCTGACCGAAAGTCTGGCGAGTACGAGTACATTGATTCGTTTGGCTGCCGGGCAGCAAGCGGAAAAACCGCTTTACCTGCTGCACATCAGCAGCAGCCAGGCTGCGGCGTTGAACACGGTTCACCATCGTCATCATTTGAACGTTGAACGTGGCGCGAGTGCGGAAATCATCGAGCACTATGTCAGTCTGGACGAGCATGCGCACTTTACTGGTGCACGCCTGACGGTGAATGCAGCGGAGAATAGCCAGGTTAGCCACTATAAGCTGGCATTTGAAGCGGCGGCGAGCTACCACTTCGCGCACAACGATCTGGTTCTGGCTCGTGATGCTCGGGTTCGCAGCCATAGCTTCCTGCTGGGAGCAGGGCTGACGCGTCACCACACCAGTGCTCAGTTGAACGGCGAAGGGACGAATCTGTCCATGAACAGCCTGATTCTGCCTGTCGGTAGCGAAGTGTGTGATACGCGAACGTATCTGGAACACAATCAGGGCAACGGCGAAAGTCGTCAGTTGCATAAAGTCATCGTCAACGATCGCGCCCGAGCGGTATTTAACGGCATGATCAAGGTTGCGCCACATGCGCTGAAAACCGACGGACAGATGACCAACAACAACCTGCTGCTGGGTCGACTGGCCGAGGTAGACACCAAGCCGCAGTTGGAAATCTATGCGGATGACGTGAAATGCAGCCACGGCGCGACCATTGGCCGTATGGACGAAGAACAGCTGTTCTATCTGCGTTCTCGCGGTATTACGCAGCAGGATGCGCAACAGATGATCATCTTCGCCTTCGCAGCGGAAGTCACAGAAGCGATTGAAAACGAGTCTCTGCGAGATGCGGTTCTGGAACGTATCGCGCAGCGTTTGCCTAACGCGCTGGCGAATGCCGGCAAGGCGGTATGATGAGTTATCCTATTGAACGGGTTCGTGCTGATTTCCCGCTGCTGGCAAGCGAGGTTAACGGCCAGCCGTTAGCCTATCTTGATAGCGCCGCGAGTGCGCAAAAGCCACAGTCGGTGATTGAGCGTGAAGCCGAATTCTATCGCCATGAATACGCCGCTGTGCACCGCGGCATTCATACGCTGAGCGCGCAGGCGACCAGCGCGATGGAAGCCGTACGCGAAAAGGTGGCGTCCTTTATCAATGCCGCCTCAGTGGAAGAGATTGTCTTTGTACGTGGTACGACGGAGGCCATCAATCTGGTGGCTAACAGCTATGGCCGCACTTTCATCCAGCCGGGCGATAATCTGATTATCACCGAGATGGAGCACCACGCGAATATTGTTCCCTGGCAGATGCTGGCAGAAGCGCGTGGCGTTGAAGTTCGCGTATTGCCGCTGGCTGAAGATGGTTCGCTGGATGTGGCACAGCTTCCCGTGCTGTTGGATGAACGCACTCGTCTGCTGGCGGTGACGCAGATATCCAACGTGTTGGGCACGCTGAATCCAGTAAAAGCGATGATTGCACAGGCAAAAGCAGCGGGCGCTGTTGTGTTGATCGATGGTGCGCAGTCGATTATGCATCAGCCTGTCGATGTGCAGGATCTGGATTGCGATTTCTTTGTCTTTTCAGGACATAAGATCTACGGCCCTTCAGGCATTGGTGTGCTGTATGGCAAACGTGACCTGCTTCAGGCGATGCCACCGTGGGAAGGCGGCGGGGCGATGATCCGTCAGGTCAGCCTGCATACGGGTACCACCTATGCAGATTCTCCATGGCGCTTTGAAGCCGGATCGCCTAACACGGGCGGCATCATGGGCTTAGGTGCCGCTCTGGATTATGTGACGGCACTGGGGCGTGAAGAGATTCAGCGTTATGAATCTTCGCTAATGCAGTACGCGCTGGAAGCGCTAACGCAGGTGCCCGATCTGACGTTGTACGGTCCTGCTGAACGCCACGGCGTTATTGCGTTTAACCTTGGGCAGCACCACGCCTATGATGTGGGAAGTTTCCTCGATCGATATGGTATTGCGATTCGCACCGGCCACCATTGCGCGATGCCGCTGATGGAACACTATGGTGTTCCCAGTATGTGCCGCGCTTCGCTAGCCGTTTATACTACACGCGAAGAAATTGACCGGCTGGTTGCCGGATTGCAACGTATCCATCGATTGCTGGGCAGTTAAGCGCCGCGCGCGAATCTGTTCGGGGAGGAAACCATGGCGAGTCTGCCAGAACCGCAGAAGCTGGCGCGCAATTTTGCGCGCTGTAATGACTGGGAAGAAAAATATCTGTATGTCATCGAGTTAGGGGAGCGTCTTGACCCACTGCCCGATGAGTGGCGTAATCCCGATAACCTGATTTCGGGGTGCCAGAGCCAAGTGTGGATTGTGACACAGCCTGACGAACAGGGCGTTATCGCTTTGCACGGAGACAGCGATGCTGCCATTGTGAAAGGCCTGATCGCGGTAGTTTTCAGCCTGTATCAGGGGCTGACAGCGCAGGAGATTGTTGAGCTGGATGTGCGACCGTTCTTTGAATCGCTGGCGTTGAATCAACACCTGACGCCATCCCGCTCTCAGGGACTTGAGGCGATGCTGCGTGCCATTCGTGCGCATGCCGCTGCACTGCTTTAATTCTCTCTGCTTCGCTGAGTATAAAAAAAGCGCTGTGACGGAAAAACGTTCAGCGTTTTTTTTGTTTTTTCATTTACTCATTTTTACCAACGATACGTTATTGTTTTTCGGTTCATTTATTAACTCGCTGATATTTCAGAATTCGTCCCGTATATTTATTTCCCGTTAAATTTTATCCTGACACTGTTTTGTAAAGAATTGAATATCAATGCTTTGATTTTTAAATCAAATATTCTTTTGTTACAACAATGCTAATATATACCCACGTTCGGTGGAGAGGCGCAGCAACCGCTGCATTGACACCAGATCAAGAGGTATAGCCGGATACTGCATTCTGGGTACACAACCAGATGTTATTGATTGTAGGGAACCTAATATGAAACGCGCGTTAACTTTACTTGGTATGGCTTTTGCGACATACCTGGCCAGCACCGCCGCTAGAGCGACGGAATACCCGCTGCCGCCACCCAATAGCCGCCTTATCGGTGAAAACATCGCTTATACGGTCCCCAATGATGGCCGTCCGCTTGAAGCTATCGCGGCGGATTTCAAGATTGGTTTACTGGGCATGTTGGAAGCAAATCCTGGCGCGGATCCTTATCTGCCGACACCGGGTTCTACTCTCACGATCCCAACACAAATGCTGCTGCCGGACACCCCGCGTGAAGGCATTGTGGTCAATCTGGCGGAATTACGTCTCTACTACTATCCGAAAGGGAAAAACACCGTCATCGTTTACCCGATCGGCATTGGTCAATTGGGGCGCAATACGCCACTGATGACGACCAGCGTGAGCGAGAAACGTGAGAATCCAACCTGGACGCCAACGGCGAACATTCGTAAGCATTATCTGGAAGAGCAGGGCATTAAGCTGCCTGCTGTCGTTCCAGCTGGCCCGGATAACCCGATGGGGCTACATGCATTGCGTCTGTCAGCTCACGGCGGCGTTTATTTGCTGCATGGCACAAACGCGGACTTCGGTATCGGCATGCGCGTAAGCTCCGGCTGTATCCGTCTGCGCCCAGATGACATCAAGGCGTTGTTTGACAACGTACCAGTAGGTACGCGTGTGCAGATTCTTAATGATGCGATTAAAACCTCCGTTGAACCGGACGGTAAACGCTATGTTGAAGTGCATCAGCCTTTGTCGAAGACCGATAAGGACGATCCACAAACCATGACGATTCCGTTGACGGCGAAGACGCAGAAGTTTGTTAAGGACACGGAGACGGACAGTAAAGCCGTTTCTGATGCGATTGTACGTCGTTCCGGCATGCCGATTGTGGTTAGCGTAGGTCAGGATATCAATACCTACCAACCACCGGTAGAGTCGTCTCCAGAAACGCCTAAGACGCATCAGGTTGCGCCAATTACCGCCATCAGTACTACGTCTCGTTAATCATGAAATAAACCGGTCAGGTGCGTCTCAGGCGCATCTGTGCTGGTTCAAGGATCGGATGGAAGGATAGTGACGGCAGACAACGTGTAAAAGGGATGAATGCGAAGGTTGATGGAACAGAACTGCTGACAGAACAAAGGCAAAAAAAATGGCGCACACTGTGCGCCATTTTCACTACTTAACCAGCTCGATTACTTTTTGTAAGTACGAACTTGGTTGTCCAGACGCTGGTTAGCACGAGCTGCGTCATCTTTAGCAGCTTGTACGTCAGAGCGGATTGCGTTCACGTCGTTGCTCAGTTGGTCAACTTTAGCGTTCAGAGTCTGAACGTCAGAAGACAGCTGATCAATTTTAGCATTGCTTGAACAACCAGCAAGCAGAGTAGAACCCAGGATTACCGCGCCCAGTACCAGTTTAGTACGATTCATTATTAATACCCTCTAGATTGAGTTAATCTCCATGTAGCGTTACAAGTATTACACAAACTTTTTTCTAATGAGAATAAATTTTTGATGAGAACATGCTTAATTTCGATCGTTCGCTCAAAGAAACAGCGAGTTTTACCTATTAATTAAAAAAGTAAGGAAAACAGCGCTATTTTTATCGGATAACTCTGAGGCATTAGGCTATTAAAAAGGCGTGTTACACAAACGCATTAATTAGGTTATCGCGCTGTAGAAAGTCGTTTCAGAATATAAAAAAAGCGCCATTAAGGCGCTTTTTACCGATCTGATAGTGGGGATCAGAGACGATGTACGGAAGCGGTGTTGGTTGTGCCGCTGGAAACCAGTGCACCAGATACCATCACCACAACATCACCTGCTTGCGCATGACCGGTCTTCAGCGCTGCTTCTTTACCGAGGCGGTAGAAGTCATCGGTAGAGGCAATTTCCTTCACCAGCAGCGTATCAATGCCTTTGCTCAGCAGAAGCTGACGCGCAGTGACTTCATTTGTCGTCAGCGCCAGAATGCGGGCATTCGGGAAGTATTTGCGGATAGATTTTGCAGACTTACCGCCACTGGTCGCAACCACAATCAGCGGTGCATCCAGTTTCTCTGCAGTTTCTACCGCGCCACGGCAGACGGCTTCAGTGATACGCAGAACTGGAGGAGTCTTAATGGTATCCAGACGGCTTTTCATCACGGAATCGGTACGCTGACAGATCGTCGCCATAATGGTAACGGATTCCAGCGGGTATTTACCTTTCGCACTTTCGCCAGACAGCATAACGGCATCGGTGCCGTCGATGATGGCGTTCGCCACGTCGCCAGCTTCAGCGCGGGTAGGACGTGGGTTTTTGATCATTGAATCCAGCATTTGCGTCGCGGTGATAACCACTTTGCGTGCCAGGTTACATTTTTCGATCATCATTTTCTGTGCGAAGATCACTTCTTCAACCGGGATCTCAACGCCCAAGTCGCCACGAGCAACCATGATGCCGTCAGATGCTTCCAGAATTTCGTCGAAATTGTTCAGACCTTCCTGATTTTCGATTTTGGAGATGATCTGGATGTGCTCGCCACCATGTGCTTTCAGGTGTGCGCGAATTTCTTCAACGTCGGAACGTTTACGGATAAAGGAAGCAGCAACGAAATCGACGCCTTGTTCGCAACCGAAAATCAGGTCACGTTTGTCTTTTTCAGCCAGAGCAGGCAACTGGATGGAAACGCCTGGCAGGTTAACGCCTTTGTTCTCGCCCAGATCGCCATTGTTCAGCACTTTACACACGACGTCGCTACCGCTGACGGCTGTAACCTGCATACCGATCAAGCCGTCATCAACCAGAACCGTGTCACCCACGCTGAGGTCTTCGGTGAATCCAGCGTAAGTGACTGCGACGCGATCTTTGTTACCCACGATGCTTTGATCGGTGGTGAACGTGAACGCTTGACCGGCGGTCAGCGTTACGTCAGCGCCGTTTTCCAGCTTCATGGTGCGGATTTCTGGGCCTTTGGTGTCAAGCAGGATAGCAGCTTGCTGACCAGTTTTTTCCATGACGGCACGCAGGTTCTTGATGCGTTGGCCATGTTCTGCGTAATCCCCGTGAGAGAAGTTCAGGCGCATAACATTCATGCCGGCAGACAGCAGGTTGCCAAGCATTTCTTCTGACTCTGTTTTCGGCCCGATGGTACAAACAATTTTTGTCTTTTTCATACGATAGTTTCTACAAGTTGTGATGGATAAAAAAACGAGTGAACCAGTGGCGTTCTAGGACAAGCCGCTGGAAAGAATGAGTGAGGAAACAGTGTAAAAGAGGTAAGTATAGATGGTCGTAGCGAATGGGTAATGAAGTGCGCAACTGCTCGCCGCATGAGATTAGCGGAGGGGCGCGTTGGCGATGCCGTTGATAATAATATTATTGATAGTGGCACGTTGTTTAGCTGAAACCATTCAATTGAAACGACGTTTCGTATTATAGTTATTAAGCGACGAGAAACAAGGTGGCAAAAGGTATGAAATTGAAGATTTTGTCACGTTTACGCAAAAAACTGAGCGATTTGGGGTTTTTACCTAACTTTGTTGCGCAACTGCCTAAAAAATCCGCCGTAGAAATACGCTATTGCGGCGGGTGATGGCAAGTTGTTGATTCTTGTAACAGCCGACAATAAATAAAGAAAGTGCGTGTAAGCGACATGCTTTTCTATCGATCCGTATCACGTTTTTGTGTCATGCTCCTTGAGAAGATGAATGCAGATGGTAGTTTACCAACCATTGCGGATTGTTACTGCGTAAGCAGGCAAAACCAGATGCTCGTTCTTGTTACGGGTGTCTGGTTTTTTTGTTTCCAGGGTTTGAAAAATGAAGATTGCCAAAATACTCAACAATAATGTCGTCACCGCAATCGACGAAAACAATAATGAGTCGGTTGTGATGGGACGCGGGCTGGGCTTCAAAAAGCACTCTGGCGATCTGCTGGATGAAACGCTGATTGAACGTGTTTTTGTGATGAAATCAGGAGAACTGACCTCGCGCCTACAAGAGCTGCTGTCAGAAATTCCGATGGATGTCATCACAACGGCAGACAAGATCATTTTGCTGGCAAAAGCGCGGTTGCCCGGGAAACTGCAAAACAGCGTCTACATCTCTTTAACGGATCACTGCCATTTTGCGATAGAGCGCCACAAGCAAGGCGTGGATATCCGCAATGTGCTGTTATGGGAAATAAAGCGCCTGTATCCAAAGGAATTTGCTGTAGGGATGGAAGCGCTGGATATTATTGAGCAGCGTTTGTCCGTACGGTTACCGGAAGATGAAGCTGGGTTTATTGCTCTGCATTTGGTGAATGCGCAACTCGACAGCGAAATGCCAGAAGTCTTGCAAATTACCAAAATCATGCAGGAAATACTGAATATCGTAAAATATCAGCTCAATCTAGATTATAACGAGCAAGCGTTAAGCTATCATCGTTTTGTTACGCATTTAAAATTTTTTGCGCAACGATTAATAGGGAAGAGTACCGTATTTAGTGATGATGAATCACTGCATGATGTGGTAAAGGAAAGATATCAACTGTCTTATCGCTGCGCAGAAAAAATACAGGCACATATTGTTCAAAAGTATGCTTACACGTTAACAAAAGAAGAATTAATGTTCTTAACGATTCATATTGAGCGTGTGCGAACGGAAGGTTTGGAGAAAATAGAACCAGGCGATGGAGAATAATTTCTGCTAATTTGCTTTTCGTCACAAAATAGCAGCGTAGCAAGATAAATGCCTTGCTTACGATGAAAGTGAAAGAATAGAGTATGTGGAAAGCAAATTATCAGATGAAGTACGTTTTTATTGTTGGCGCATAAGTCGCGCTGACAAAGAATCAGGATTGTTACTGTCAGGCTAGACGGGCAGGCAAAACCTAAATCGTTTTCTCAATGTTTATTGGGAAAAGCGATTTAGGTTTTTTTTTGTCTTAAACAGATCTGGTAAACATAACATATTGATATATATGTCTGTTAAGTATTTAAGGATAGACGATGGAATACAAAGCATTAGCAAGTGAGATACTCGATGGTGTCGGTGGACGTAGCAACGTCATTAGCGTGATGCACTGTGCAACCAGACTGCGTTTTAAACTAAAAGACAGCAAAAAGGCGGATGCAGCTGCGCTGAAGAATAATTCAGGCGTGATCATGGTGGTTGAAAGTGGCGGACAATTTCAGGTCGTCGTAGGCAATCATGTCAGTGATGTATATCGCAGTTTACTGAATGTTTCTGGATTGACCGACCAAAGTGATGCCGAAAATAATGGGGGAGATGATGAGAAAAAAGGAAATATTTTCTCTCGCTTCATCGATATTATTTCTGGAATATTTACGCCATTAATTGGCGTGATGGCAGCCTCCGGTATTTTAAAAGGTTTCCTGGCGCTCAGTCTGGCCTGTGGTTGGATGGTTGAAACTAGTGGAACATATAAAGTGTTATTCGCCGCAAGCGACGCACTCTTCTTTTTCTTCCCTATTGTTTTAGGTTATACCGCAGGGAAAAAATTTGGCGGCAATCCATTCGTTACCATGGTGATTGGCGCAACGCTAGTTCATCCATCAATGATTGCTGAATTTGGTGCGATGCAGAACGCCGGTTATCAACAGCTTTATTTCCTCGGCATTCCGATTACCTTCATTAATTATGCCTCCTCGGTTATTCCGATTATTTTCTCGGCCTGGCTGGCTTCACGTCTGGAAAGGCCGCTGAATGCCATCTTGCATATTAATATCCGTAATTTCTTCACGCCGTTGTTCTGCCTCTGTATCACTGTTCCCGTCACGTTCCTGCTGATTGGCCCGGCTGCAACCTGGCTTGGGCACATGCTGGCTAGCGGTTACCAACTGATTTATGGGTTGAACTCCATGATTGCGGGCGCGCTGATGGGGGCGCTGTGGCAGGTGTTTGTTATTTTTGGTCTTCACTGGGGGTTAACGCCATTGATGATCAACAATCTCAGCGTGTTGGGACACGACACCATGATGCCTCTTCTGGTTCCGGCGGTATTAGGGCAGGCGGGCGCGGTGCTGGGCGTATTGCTGCGTACTCGTGACATGAAGTTAAAAGGTATTTCTGGTTCGGCTTTCTCCGCTGCAATCTTTGGTATTACGGAGCCAGCAGTGTATGGCGTTACGCTGCCGCTGAAACGTCCTTTCATCTTTGGCTGTGTTGGTGGCGCAATGGGAGCCGCAATTCTGGGGTATTTCCATACCACCATTTATTCCTTCGGCTTCCCGAGCATCTTCACCTTTACTCAGGTTATCCCACCGACAGGTGTCGATAACACGGTCTGGGCCGCCATTATTGGTACGGCAATCGCCTTTACCTTCGCTGCGGTGGCTACCTGGGCCTTTGGGATTCCGTCGCAAGAAAATACGACAGCAGTAAATGCGGCTACTGCGGCACCGCAAGCCACCCAGAACCAGAGCGATGCAACGCGTAAACAAGCGATAAACAGCCCGATCGAGGGAACGGTGCTGCCGCTTGAGCAGGTCGGTGATGAAACGTTTGCGAGTGGATTAATGGGAAAAGGTATCGCGATTAAGCCGCTGGCCGGGCGTGTGGTTTCGCCTGTCAATGGCACGGTTGCGTCGCTGTTTAAAACCAATCATGCCATCGGCCTCGAATCGGAAGACGGTGCCGAAGTGCTTATCCACGTCGGTATCGATACGGTGAAGTTGGATGGTCAGCATTTCACCGCACACATTAAGACCGGCGATGTTGTGAAACAGGGCGATCTTCTGGTGGAGTTTGATTATCAGGCGATCGAAAAAGCCGGTTATGACACGACAACGCCCGTCATTATCACGAATAGCGAAAATTACGTTGATGTTCTGCCTACTGCCGGAAACACCGTGCAGGAACAGGGCGCACTGTTGACGTTAATCCGCTGAAATTGACATTTATGACCCAATTGGGAGGAGAAAAAATGAGCCATCAGTTTCCGAAAGAATTCTTGTGGGGAGGCGCGATTGCAGCCAATCAGGTTGAAGGCGCGTATTTAACGGACGGCAAGGGGCTATCAACGTCCGATTTACAGCCACAAGGTATTTTCGGCGAGATCGTCATGCGTACGCCGGGCGACAGTGGAACTAAAGACACTGCGATCGATTTTTATCACCGCTATCCCGAAGATATCGCGCTTTTTGCTGAAATGGGTTTCAAATGTCTGAGAACCTCGATTGCCTGGACGCGCATTTTCCCGCAGGGCGATGAAACCCAGCCGAATGAGGCAGGGCTGGCATTTTACGATCGCCTGTTTGATGAAATGGCAAAGTATGGCATTCAACCGCTGGTGACGCTGTCCCACTATGAAATGCCGTACGGTCTGGTGAAGAATTACGGCGGCTGGGGAAGCCGTGAAACGATTACGTTCTTCGAGCGCTATGCCCGCACGATATTCCAGCGCTATAAAGACAAAGTGAAATACTGGCTGACGTTTAACGAAATTAACTGCGCATTACATGCACCATTTACAGGTATTGGTTTACCTACTGAGAGTAGTAAGCAGGATATTTATCAGGCGATTCATCACCAGCTCGTTGCCAGCGCTAAAGCGGTGAAGGCGTGCCATGAAATCATCCCTGATGCCAAAATCGGCAATATGATGCTGGGTTCCATGTTCTATCCATTAACCTGCAAGCCTGCGGATGTAATGGAAACGATGCAGCAGAACCGCGACTGGTTGTTCTTCGGTGATGTACAAACCAGAGGATACTACCCGGCGTACATGAAACGTTTCTTCGCCGAGCACGGCATTACGCTGTCGGTAACCGAAGACGATCGTCAGTCTCTGAAGGAAACCATCGATTTCATCTCTTTCAGTTACTACATGACGGGTTGTGTGACCACAGATGAAGAAGTGAACCAGAAAGCCCGTGGCAATATTCTGAATATGGTGCCGAATCCGCATTTGGAAAGCTCCGAATGGGGTTGGCAGATCGACCCAGAAGGGCTGCGCTATATCCTGAACTATCTCTATGACCGTTACCAAAAACCGCTGTTCATTGTGGAAAATGGTTTGGGTGCCAAAGACAAACTTGAGAGTGATGGCAGCATTAACGATGACTATCGCATCAAATACCTGAACGATCACCTGTATCAAGTGGGTGAAGCGCTGGAAGATGGCGTTGAGGTAATGGGTTACACCTGTTGGGGGCCTATCGATCTGGTTAGCGCCTCAAAAGCCGAAATGTCGAAACGCTACGGCTTCATCTATGTCGATCGCGATGATGAAGGCAACGGTACGTTAGAGCGCCGACGTAAGAAAAGTTTCCACTGGTATAAAGAAGTTATTTCCTCTAATGGTGAAGCGTTGAAATAAACCAGCATATCGATACGTTATTTACGCATTCATTCTCAGAAAGAAGATCTGGAATGAATGCGAACTCTATTTTTTACTACCCATGGGAAAGATGGCAGGAGAATAAAATGAAACAGGAGGCGCGGCTAGCCATTAAATTATAGAAACGATCATTTGGGTTTTACAAAAAAGCTTTTTATAAATAGACGAACCATCGGCTGGCGTCGGAATGGCTTCGTTTTAAATCTAATAATGTACCCTACTCGGATAATAATCATGCGTAAAAAATTCCCTGTAAAGATGATGGTATTACTGATGTCGTCAGTGTTTTTGTCTAATGGTGCTATGGCCGCAAAATTGACCGTAGAAGAAAGATTGGAACTATTGGAGAGAGAACTGGCAGTAAATAAAGCTGAATTGCAGTCAACCAAAAAAGAGTTTCGTGAATATAAGACGAACGCAGAAAATAAAGCACGCTTGGCAGCAAACTCTGTGACAAAGGATAAACCACTGGTTATTACCTCTTCTGGCACGTCATCGGTTAATCAGGTTGTTCTTGCGCCTGTCGCTCAACCAGCCGCAAATACGGCTGATGATGTTATGAGTGCACCACAAAAGCCATTAACGTTAGCTGAGGTGAGCAAGTTCGTTAAGGATGATATTGGCTTTAGCTATACGGGGTATTTCCGTTCTGGATGGGCAACGGCCGATCATGGCGCACCAAAATCGTATGCGATCGGTTCATTAGGGCGTTTTGGTAATGAGCACAGTGGTTGGTTTGATCTCATACTGAGCCAAAAAGTTTATGCAGAAGGGAATAAACGTGTCGACGCCGTCATCCAATTGGATGGTAACGTGGGTATGCAGTACAACAGCGCCTGGTTTGGCGAAGACGCCGATAATGAAAATAAACTGCAATTCTCCCAGATGTACGTCAATACAAAAGGGTTCTTACCATTCGCCCCAGAGGCTGATTTTTGGGTAGGTAAAAATACCCTGCCAGTCTATGAAATTCAGATGCTGGACTGGAAAAGCCACCGTTCAGAAGCGGCGGGCGGTGTAGGTATTGAGAACTGGCAGTTGGGCGTGGGTAAGCTTGATGTCTCTTTGAACCGTGAAGACGTTAACGCGCGCCGATTCGTATATAATGATCCGAAGAAGGATAAAAATCAGGTCAATACGAATGCGGTTGATATCCGCTATAAAGGTATTCCGCTGTGGGATGATGCAACATTGTCTCTGATTGGTAAATATGCACAAGCCAATAAGAGCAATGTACAGAATAATAATGAAATCGATGGTTTATCGTATAAGTTGAAGGATGCCTGGACTGCTGGTGTCATTTTACGTCAAGGATTGTATAACGGTGGATTTAATGAATTCACCGTGCAAGGTGCGAGTAATTCTATTGCCAGCGGTTTTGCTAATATATCTGATGCTAACCCGACGTATAGCCGTAATGGTGACTACTATGGCAACCATTCTGGTAATGCCTTCCGCGTGATCTCGCAAGGAGAAATGTATTTGCGTGATGATGTCATTATGGCCAATGCGCTGGTCTATTCAAAAGGTAACGATATCTACAGTTATGATACCGGTGCAAATACTGACTTTGATAGCATCCGTGCCGTACTCCGTCCCGCCTATATTTGGGATAAGTTCAATCAGACCGGCGTAGAATTGGCGTACTTTAACCAAACCAATAAAACGAACGGCGTGAATTACCATGAATCCGGTTATAAAACGACGCTGTACCATGCGCTTAAAGTTGACACGAGTATCTTGAATTCTCGTCCAGAGATTCGATTCTATGGTTCTTACCTGAAAATTGAAGATAACGACATCAGTCAGGCCACATTTAACGACAGCAAGAGCGATCAATTCTCCTTGGGTATTCAGGCGGAAGTCTGGTGGTAATACCTGTTATCACGTCGGCACCGCTGAGGCGGTGCCATCACATTTAGCAAAAACAGACTCGATTACGTGATAGTCGGGATGGGATTATGCAAATGAACATGAAGAAAATATCTTTATCATTATTGACTCTAAGTATGCTGGCTGGCGTTTCTATCAACGCGTCTGCGCTACCTGCCGATTTTCCTGTTATGCCAGCAGCAACTGCCCCCGTGAGCCAGTATGTCACGGCGGTTAATGCGGATAGTAGCATCACTTTCCACCTGTTTGCGCCTACGGCGAAACAGGTCAGTGTTTTTACCGGTTCGACGCCCGATAGCATCGTGTCCCATGCGATGAAGAAAGATGAATCAGGCGTGTGGTCGTTCAAAACGCCGGTGTTGTCGCCGAACCTGTATGAATATTTCTTCAGCGTGGATGGTTTTCGCACCATCGATACTGGCACGGCGTTTACCAAACCGCAGCGTCAGGTGAATACCAGCCTGATTCTGGTGCCGGGGAGCATTCTGGATGTGCGCCAGGTTCCGCACGGTGAGCTGAGAACGCTGACCTATCACTCTAACGCGTTGAAATCACAGCGTCAGATGTATGTCTGGACGCCACCGGGCTATAGCGAATCGTCAAAACCGTTACCCGTGCTCTATTTCTATCATGGCTTTGGCGACACGGGTGCGTCTGCCGTGGTGCAGGGGCGGGTACCGCAGATGATGGATAACCTGCTGGCAGAGAAAAAAATTGAGCCGATGCTGGTTGTCATTCCTGACACGGAAACCGACGTTCCCGGGATTATTCCTGAAGAATACCCACCGCAGGAGCGGCGCAAGGTGTTCTATCCGCGTAACGCGTTAGCAGCGGATAGGGAACTTATTCATGACATTATCCCCGAGATCGGCAAACGTTTTAACGTTCGTCAAGATGCAAATGGTAGGGCGCTGGCTGGGTTGTCTCAAGGCGGCTATCAGGCACTGGTATCAGGTATGAGCCATCTGGATCATTTCGGTTGGCTGGCAACGTTCAGCGGCGTGACTACCGAAACGGTGCCAAACATGGCTGTTGCTGCACAGCTTGAACGGCCTGAGCAGATTAATCAGCAACTGAAGAACTTCACGGTGGTGATTGGCGAAACCGATAACATCACCGGTAAGGATATTGCGGGTTTGAAAACGGTGTTAGAGCAGAAAAATATCCGGTTTGACTATACCCACTATCCTAACCTCGGTCATGAGATGGATGTCTGGCGACCGGCCTACAGCGAATTTGTTCAGAAGCTTTTTAAATAGCATCTTCGTGCTGCGGGTTGAATATCCGTATACCCGCTTTCTCTGATGGCAGCTTGAATCGCCGAGCTGCCATATCAACGACTGCTCAGCACAGTTAAGGATAATCATGTTTATTCAAAGATACTTTTCTCGGTTTGCCATGCTGATCGTGGCATTACCTTTCCTCAGTGCGTTTACCGCTCAGGCACAAACTTCACCTTTTGATGTAGCCGATCATAAACAGATCCGCGTTATTGTCAGTGCCGATGCTAAAAACGAGGCTGACGATGATTTTGCCGTTGCCCATGCGGTGTTGACGGCAACGATGCAGGTGAAAGGGCTGATTGCCGCCCATTACTCTCGTACCGCGCCGCTGATGAAACGCGATGGCGAAAACAGCATGATGGAAAGCTATCATGAGCTCCAGCGTCTAATGAATGTGATGGGAAAGACGGATATTCCCGTTTATCGTGGTGCGACGCATGCCTTGAAAGCCGACGGTGGTGTGCCTGTATTGAGTGAAGGGTCACAGATGCTGATCAAGGAGGCATTAAAAGACGATCCGCATCCGTTGTTTGTGTTAGTCATGGGGCCGATTACGGATATTGCCGCTGCGCTGCAAGCTGAGCCGAAGATCGCCAGCAAAATGACGGTAGTGTGGATTGGCGGCATGCCTTATCCGAAAGGCGGCTGGGAATATAATATGTTCAACGATCCGGTGGCGGCGAACACGGTATTCACATCTCAGGTGCCGTTGTGGCAGGTTCCGCACAATGTCTACATGTCCGTGCGCGTCTCGCTGTCTGAACTTGCGGTGCGCGTTAAGCCACAAGGGAAAGTTGGGGAATACCTGTGGAAACAGTTGATCGAATTTAATCGTGCAATTTCCGAAACCATTAAAGATGTTCCCTGGCCGAAAAGCGAAGTTTGGGTCTTGGGTGACAACCCCTCAGTTTCTCTGTTGCTGGACGACCACGAATATCACTACACGCTGGTTAACGCACCACAGTTAAACGACGATCTGACCTATGCACCTCAGGAAAATGCGCGCCAGATTCGGGTGTATAACGCGGTTGATGCTCGCTTCACGCTGGAAGATTTCTACGCCAAGCTGGCGTTGGCTTATGGTCAGGGAAAATAAAAACTCCTGAAGAGTTAATTCCGCTTACTCAAGCGTGGATTTAGAGCGTTCACGGTAATACATCCCCGCGGGGATACCTCACGCCGCGTTTTATCAGAAAACACACTGGGATGAACTTCCGACACGAACACCTCATCCCAGTGCTCGCGCACATACCTTGATGCCGAAGCTGGCAGTTTTAAGTACTGAATTTTTAAGCTCATAATTTTTAAGCCCGCAATTTTTAAGTCCCTTGTCTTATTCTGGCGATTCCCAGCACTCCGTGACTGAGACAATCCTCATATAACTTTCGATACGATTCATTACTTTTCTTTACCTTTGATCGAAAACAATATTTTAAATGCATCTTTTTGGTATTCATAGGGCGAGCAATGTCACGACAGTTGTTGTGGTTTCTGTCAAATGGATAACTAAAATGACCGCCAGTAGGCGGCTTAATGTGGACACAAACGCATGGTCAGGATAAGCATGTCAATCTCCTATCTGTGGGGCATGGTAGCCAGTCTCTTTCTCATGATGCCAGCCTATTCGGCGGATGTTCCGGCGTCTCCTTCTCCCGCCCCGATAGAGGCAAGAAATTCGGTATTCATCAATCAACACCCCGATCAGTTCAACTCGTGGAAAGCGACCAGCGAACAGTCTGAGCGCCACGATGCGCTGGCAGAAGATCCCTATATGGTGATCCTTTGGGCGGGTTACCCCTTTTCCAGAGACTATAACAAGCCGCGCGGTCACGCTTACGCAATAACGGACGTGCGTGAAACGCTGCGTACCGGTGCACCGAAGACGGCAGAAGATGGTCCTCTGCCAATGGCGTGCTGGAGTTGTAAAAGCCCGGACGTCGCTCGATTGATCCAACAGGAGGGCGAGGAGGGCTACTTCAAAGGCAAATGGGCGCGAGGTGGACCGGAGATTACTAACGATCTCGGCTGTGCAGACTGCCATGATACCGCATCACCGGATTTTGCTCAGGGCAAACCCGCGCTGACGCTGTCCCGTCCTTACGCGGAACGCGCAATGGAGGCGATTGGCAAACCGTTTGATAGCGCCAGTCGGTTCGGACAGCAGTCCATGGTCTGTGGGCAATGCCACGTTGAGTATTATTTTTCTGGCAAAGACAAAGCGGTGAAATTCCCATGGGATAACGGCACGAAAGTCGAAGACATGGAGAAATACTATGACGCCATTTCCTTCTCCGACTGGACCAACACCCTTTCCCGCGCACCGATGCTGAAAGCCCAACATCCAGAATATGAAACTTGGAGCGTTGGTATCCACGGTAAAAACAACGTGACCTGTATCGACTGCCATATGCCGAAAGTGAAAAACGCGGATGGCAAGCTGTACACCGATCACAAGATAGGTAACCCCTTCGATAACTACGGCGAAACCTGCACCAATTGCCATACGCAGGATAAAGCGGCAATGCAGGCAGTTGTCGCTGAACGCAAAACGGCGATTCAGGAATTAAAACTGAAAGCAGAAGAGCAACTGGTTCACGCGCATTTTGAGGCCAAAGCGGCCTGGGATGCCGGTGCAACCGAAGCCGACATGCAGCCGATTCTGATGGATATCCGCCATGCGCAGTGGCGCTGGGATTTGGCGGTGGCGTCGCACGGCATTCACATGCATGCGCCGGATGAAGGCTTACGGATGCTTGGCACCTCGCTGAGCAAATCTGCCGAGGCGAGAACCAAACTGGTGCGCCTATTGGCACAGAAAGGTGTGACAGGGGAAGTCAAGTTGCCGGATATCTCGACGAAAGAGAAAGCGCAACAGGCGATTGGTCTCAACATGCAGCAAATCAACGCCGAAAAACAGGATTTCCTGAACACGGTGGTGCCGCAGTGGGATGAGCAAGCGCGTAAAGCTGGACGACTGAACTAATAACCCCTCATCGCCCGTGGACGCGGGCGATCATAAAGTGGAGTGGATATGAGCGTATTACGTTCGTTATTGACTGCCGGGGTGCTGGTATCAGGCATGCTTTGGGCCTTGCCAGGGCTGACGCAGCCCGCACCTCAAGCGGAAAAAGGAGAGCGGTGGGAAGTCATGCCACAGCGCAATCCCGATGAGGCTTGTCTACAGTGCCATAAACCGGAAGAGGATGGCATGCAGGGTAAACATGCCTCCGCCGTCAACCCGCATAATCAACAACAGCTGACCTGCACTAACTGTCACGGCAAGCCCTCGCTGCTGCACCGCGAAGGCGTTAAAGATGTCATGCGCTTTAACTTCCCGATGTATAAGGTGGAAGAACAGAACAGCGTCTGTATGTCATGCCATGCGCCGGAGCAGTTGCAGAAAGCGTTTTGGCCACACGATGTGCATGTGACGAAAGTGGCGTGTGCTAGCTGTCATCAACTGCACCCCACGCAGGACAGTATGCAGACGCTGAACGACAAGAGCCGCATCAAACTGTGTGTGGATTGCCATAGCGATCAGCGCAATAACCCCGATTTCAACCCAGCCTCAGTGCATCTGGGTAATAAGAGGCAGCCATGAGTTGCTCTCGTCGTCAATTTCTTGCCCGTATGGGCGGGCTGATTGCCATCACCAGCACGGCGGGGCAGGTCGTCGCACAGACGCTGAACGTTAACGGCGTCCGCTACGGCATGATCCACGATGAATCGCTTTGTATCGGCTGTACGGCGTGCATGGATGCCTGCCGTGAGGTCAATCAGGTGCCGGAGGGCGTATCGCGTCTGACGATCATTCGCAGCGAACCGATTGGGACATTCCCAGACGTGAAATATCGCTTTTTCCGTCACTCCTGCCAGCACTGCGAGAATTCACCCTGCGTTGACGTGTGTCCTACTGGGGCGTCGTTTCGTGATGCGGCAAGCGGCATTGTGGATGTGAATCCCGATCTGTGCGTCGGGTGCCAATACTGTATTGCTGCCTGCCCTTATCAGGTGCGCTTTATTCATCCGAAGACGAAAACGGCGGATAAGTGCGATTTTTGCCGCAAGACCAACCTGAAAGCCGGAAAACTGCCCGCCTGTGTGTTGTCTTGTCCGACGAACGCGCTGACGTTCGGTAATCTTGACGATCCTGACAGCGAGATTTCTCGCCTGCTTCGTCAACAGCCGACCTATCGCTACAAAATCGCGCTCGGCACCCGTCCTAAGGTTTATCGTGTACCGTTTAAATACGGGGAGGTTCATCAATGACGCCCGTGTCTTCAAGCGCATTCCATTTTGATTCGTTAGTCTGGGACTGGCCGATTGCGATTTACCTGTTCCTGGTGGGGATTTCTGCGGGGCTGGTGACGCTGTCGGCCTTGCTGCGGCGCTACCACCCCGAACAGGCAACCGCAGACAGTACGTTAATGCGCACCACGCTTATTCTCGCGCCGTGCACCATCATTTTCGGATTGCTGATTCTGGTCTTCCACCTCACGCGCCCCTGGACGTTCTGGAAGCTCATGTTTCATTACAGCTTTACCTCCGTGATGTCCGTTGGGGTTATGCTGTTTCAGGTTTACATGGCGGCGCTGGCAGTCTGGCTAGTCAATATTTTTAGCGAGCAGGCTATTGTGCTGCAACAGCGCTGGCTGCCGAAGCTGACTCTCTTCCCCAAGGTACTCGGCTGGCTAGCACCGATGCAGAAATCGCTGGATATCGTGATGTTACTGCTGGCGGTGATGTTAGGGGCTTACACCGGATTCTTACTCTCCGCGCTGAAGACCTATCCGCTGCTGAATAACCCGATTCTGCCTGCATTGTTCTTGTTTTCTGGCGTGTCCTCCGGTGCCGCAGTGGCGCTGATCGCCATGACTTGCCGCTATCGCCGCAATCCGCATAGCGAAGAGGCGCTCTTTATCCATCGCGTCGAAACGCCTGTCGTGTGGCTAGAGATCTTCTTGCTGTTCGCGTTCTTTATTGGCCTCGCGTTAGGGGATGATGGGAAGCAGCGGGCGCTGGTGGCTGCGTTGGGTGGTGGATTCTGGGCCGTATGGTTCTGGCTGGGCGTTGTAGGGGTTGGATTAGTTATTCCCTTACTGCTCAAGTCGTGGGCTAACCGACAGCATTCACCCTACGGCGTGCTGGCGGTCTGCGGTATGAGTCTGGTGGGCGTTTTGCTGCTGCGCTTCTTTATCCTCTATGCGGGGCAGTTAACCGTTGTCTAGTTCCCAGCAAGAGGCCTGTTGATGTTGTTATTGCCAGAGTTTGGGTATGTGTCGCTGTTACTGGCGGTTTGCGTCGGTGTGGCAACAGCGTTGCTGACATTTTCAGGCTACTCTCTGCGCTGGTCGGGCACTTACCGACTGGCGCGGTGCTGGACGCTGGTGCTGTTTGGTCTCGTGCTGTTCGCGTTTGTCGCGCTGACGCTGAGCGTGGTACAGGATGATTTTTCGGTTAATTACGTTGCCCAGCATAGCCACCGTGATTTACCACTGGGGCTAAAAATAGCCGCAGTCTGGGGCGGGCATGAAGGATCGCTGCTGCTGTGGCTGCTGTGTTTATCCGGCTGGAGCGCCGCGTTCGCCTGTCGCTATCGTAAGGCGACGAGCGATCTGTTCCCGCTGACGCTGGCGATGCTCGCGGTGATTGCGACCGCGTTGCTGGTATTCATCGTCTTTTTTTCCGATCCTTTTGTGCGTCTCTTCCCGCCTGCTGTAGCGGGGAGGGATCTCAACCCGATGCTGCAACATATTGGCCTCATTCTCCATCCACCGTTGCTCTACCTAGGCTATGGTGGTTTAACCGTGAGTGCAGCACTGGCGTTAGCCGCCCTAATTCACGGCGAGTTTACGGCTCCGGCCGCCTGGATTTGCTGGCGCTGGACGCTGCCAGCCTGGAGCCTGTTAACGCTGGGTATCATCCTCGGATCGTGGTGGGCCTATAACGAGCTGGGCTGGGGAGGATGGTGGTTCTGGGATCCGGTAGAAAACGCCTCATTGCTCCCGTGGTTAACGGCCAGCGCATTGCTCCACAGTCTGTCTGTCACGCGAATGCGCGGTATCTTCCGCCATTGGTCGCTGATATTGGCGCTGTTGACCTTCATTTTATGTCTGTTAGGCACGCTGATTGTTCGCTCCGGGATACTGGTTTCTGTCCATGCCTTCGCCCTCGAACATGACCGCGCGGTGCCTTTATTTATCCTGTTTGCTTGTTTAAGCATGATGGCGCTAGCTGTTTATGGCTGGCGTGCTCAGCTTGTCCATTCCGCAGCCCGTTTCTCCGGCTGGTCACGGGAAATGGCAATACTGCTGGTGCTGTTGTTATTCAGTGCCGTCGCGCTGGTGGTTCTGCTCGGCACGCTTTATCCGATGATTTATGGACTGGCGGGCTGGGGGAAAATCTCAGTAGGCGCACCCTATTTTAACCGTGTGCTCTTGCCCTTCGCTGGCTTGATGCTGTTGCTCATTGGAGTCGCAGCGGGAGGCTACTGGAAACGTAGCGCGCGATGGTCTGCCCAGCGCTTAGGCGTGACGCTGGCAGTCGGTGTCGTCATCACTTTGGTCTTATGGCCTTATGGATACGCTGTGGCGCTGGCCTCCGGTCTGATCGGCTGGGTGATGGCGGCTCAGTGGCTACAGCCGCTCTCGGCGTTACGCCAACAGCTTCCTGCGCTGTTAGCACATACGGGTGTGGCGCTGTTTGCCTTGGGGATTGCGTTCTCTGCGGGGAGCAAGCAGGAAATCAGCGCCAATGTGGGGCAGGGAGAACAGGTCACGTTGGGTGACTATCAGTTTCATTTTTTACAGCTGGATTTAGTGGCAGCGCAGAATTACACCGCAGAGCAAGCGGTGATTGCGATTTATCGTGGCGACTCACCGATCGCCCGCGTCATACCAGAACGCCGTTATTACAACGCACGTAAGCAGCAGATGATTGAACCGGGTATTGCCTGGGGGCCAATCAGGGAATGGTATGCCGTGATGGGCGAGAAAACCGGCGAAAACCGCTATGCGATGCGTTTCTATGTGCAAACCGGCGTTCGCTGGGTGTGGGGCGGCGGCATGTTGATGGTCGCGGGCGCACTGCTGGGGTGGTTCCGAGGGAGAAGAGTCTATGACTAAGCACCTTGCGCTTATTCTCATGCTGTTAGCTTTTTCTGTGCAGGCGCAGGTAGTCGATACCTGGGTGTTTTCCAGTCAGACACAGCGTCAGGACGCGATGGCGATTGCTGGAGAGTTACGCTGTCCACAATGCCAGAATCAGAGCCTGCTGGAGTCGAACTCGCCCGTCGCGGTCAGCATGCGCCATGAGGTTTTTTCCATGGTGGATCAGGGAAAAGATAAGTCAGAAATTATGGCGTTTATGAACCAGCGCTATGGCGATTTTGTGCAGTACAACCCCCCGATGAAAATGCAAACCGGCATCCTTTGGCTAATGCCGCTGTTTTTGCTGTTAGCGATCGCGGTGATTGCGTGGCGAGTGATGCGGCGACAGAACCGAGGAGCGCGCTTATGAGTCTGCTAAACGTGTTAATCGTCGCTGTCGCTATGCTTGCTCTGGCTGCTGGACTGCTGTTGCCGCTATTGCCCCTGCGCAAAACGGAAGGGGATGGAAAGCTACCGCGTTTAGCGGAACGCATCTGGCATTTTCAATGTGAACAGGCCGTGAAGCATCTATCCGAGCATGAGGCCAAGATGCTGGGGCGCGAACTAACTCACGATCTGCCGTTAACGTCATCTTCTTCTTCTGCACAGTGCCCGATGCCCACTATCGCCGTTGTGGTCGCGGTCATCATTATCCTATTGAGCAGTGCTGCACTCTATGCGCTGAGCCCGCGCGGTGCGCTCGTTCAGGTGGAACGCCAGCGGCTTGCCGATCCGCTACGCGATTTTAGCGACGCGCAGCAGCAGGAAAAACAGCTTGCTGTCTTGCAGGACAGCATTCGTAAAACACCGAGCAACAGCGTCCTCTGGGCTGAGCTGGGTGAATATTATCTTTATCGAAACGCCTATGACAACGCACTGCGTGCTTATCGGCAGGCGATTGCGCTGAAGGGTGACAGTGCGGAGCTGTATTCGGCGCTGGCGACGGTGCTGTATTACCAGTCGGGTCAGGTTGTCACGCCTCCTATGCAGGAGATGGTCGATAAAGCGCTGGCGCTGGACGCCAACGAAGTGACGGCGCTGATGCTACTGGCGTCTGACGCGTTCTTGAAGGCCGATTATGCACGCGCGATCGCGATTTGGCAGCGCCTGTTGGATACATACAGCCCTCGGGTTAACCGCGCTCAATTGATAGAGGCGATCAACACGGCAACGCTGCTAAAGAATAGCCAGAAATAGTGCGTGATTTCCTTCGGCTCAGCAATGCCAGCACCGCTTTTTGCACCGTCATGATGACGGAGATAACCGGAATCACCGACTTTATTGATCTCAATAAAAAAGATTAACTCTTTAGGGTTACGGCCCCCAGAGGGGGGAGTAAAGACGTCATGTTATTCTATAGCCACGAAGAAAGTAGGAGTACACCCCGATGTTAGAAGCGCGCGATGTGGTTTGCATACGCGATGAGCATGTGCTGTTCAGCGCGTTGTCGTTTACCGCTAGCCCGGGAGAAATGGTGCAGATTGCCGGTGCTAACGGGGTAGGGAAAACATCGCTACTGCGTATGTTAAGCGGCCTCGCGACGCCCGAGTCGGGGGAAATCTGCTGGCAGGGGCAGCGTATCAATCGTATCCGCGAGCATTTTAATCAGCAGCTTCTGTGGCTAGGCCATCAACCGGGCATCAAAAGCGTCCTGACTGGTGAAGAAAACCTGCGCTTCTTCTATCCGCAACTGCATCAGGATGCACACTGGCAGGCACTTGCCGCCGTCGGGCTGGCAGGATATGAAGATGTGCCCGTGGCGCGTCTTTCGGCGGGGCAACAGCGGCGCGTTGCGCTGGCGCGTTTGTGGCTCACCGACGTGCCGCTGTGGATTCTGGATGAACCGCTGACCGCGCTTGACGTGGCAGGTGTCGAAATGCTGACACAGCGAATGGAACACCATATTGGGCACGGTGGCATTATTATTTTAACCACTCATCAGCCGCTACGTCCGTTTGCTCAAAGCATCCGCTGTATCCAGCTCACACCGAGTGAGGGCACGCCATAATGCGGCGATTGATTGCTCGAGAACTGCGCGTCGCGTTACGTAACAACGCTGAAATTCTCAACCCGCTGTGGTTTTTCCTCATCGTCATCATCTTATTCCCTTTGGCTATTGGGCCGGAACCACAACTGTTGATGCGCGTGGCGCCGGGCGTGGTGTGGGTGGCGGCATTGCTCGCGTCTCTGCTGGCTATGGATCGTCTTTTTCGCGATGACTATCAGGATGGTTCGCTAGAACAACTGACGCTGCTGCCGTTGCCGCTGCCGTTAGTGGTGCTGGCGAAAGTGGTGGTGCACTGGATGGTCAGTGGGCTGCCGCTGCTACTGCTTTCGCCGTTAGCGGCACTTCTGTTTGGGCTGGACAGCCACGGCTGGTGGGTGATGGCGTTAACGCTGTTGCTCTGCACGCCAACGCTGAGTTTTCTCGGCGCTATCGGCGCGGGATTAACGGTCGGGCTGCGCCGCAGCGGCGTACTGTTAAGCCTGCTGGTATTGCCGCTGACCATACCGCTGTTGATTTTTGCTACGGCGGCAGTCGAGGCCGCAATGATGCAACTGCCGGTGGGCGGATATCTGGCGATCCTCGGCGCTTTTCTGGCAGGTAGCGCGACCCTAAGCCCGTTTGCTACGGCGGCGGCGTTGCGGGTGAGCATACAATAATTTTCCGATCTCAGGATCGCATTCGTCGTCCCGTTGGGATGCGTTTTACGCAAAGTGAGCACACGATTATGTTGAAAAAAAACTATCAGCTTACGCAGCCGGATCGCCTTTATGGCCTTTGCGGCAGGCTTATCCCCTGGGTGGCACTGATCAGCGTCGCGTTGCTGATCGGCGGTTGCCTGCTAGGGTTCGGGTTTGCGCCTGTAGATTCTCAGCAAGGGCAAGGGTATCGCATCATCTACCTGCACGTGCCTGCTGCCGTGTGGTCGATGGGGGTCTATGCCGTGATGGCGATTTTCGCGCTGGTCGGGATGATTCGGCAGTCAAAAACGGCGGAGCTTGCCGTGGCAGCGATGGCTCCCGTTGGTGCGGTGTTTACCTTTATTGCGCTGACCACCGGCGCTACCTGGGGTAAACCGATGTGGGGAACCTGGTGGGTTTGGGATGCACGCCTGACGTCGGAACTCGTCCTGTTATTTCTGTACGTCGGTATCATCGCGCTCTACAACGCATTTGACGACCGCCGCCTTGCCGGGCGTGCCGCGGCCATTTTGGTGCTGGTTGGCGTGGTGAATTTACCCATCATCCATTTCTCGGTCGAGTGGTGGAATACCCTGCATCAGGCATCGACAAAAATGCAGAAAACCATCGATCCTGCTATGCGTCTTCCGCTGCGAATCATGATGCTAGGGTTTATGAGTTTGTTCGTGACGTTGTCACTCATGCGATTGCGTAATTTGATACTGGTGCAGCAGCGCCGCGCACCGTGGGTTGCTGCGCTGGTCAATAAAGGAGGAGTAGCACGATGAACATCGCCTTCACGAGTTGGCAAGATTTCTTTGCGATGGGCGGCTATGCCTTTTACGTGTGGCTGGCCGTGGTGCTAACGCTGCTACCGCTGAGTGCATTGATCGGGCATACCCTTTTGGGGCGTCGTGCGCTGTTGCGGGATATTCGCCGCCAACAGGCGCGTGATCAGCGTAAGAGCACGGCGCGCCAGTCAGCGATGGAGGTAGTGCAATGAGTGCGACACGTAAAACTCGCCTGTATGCCATTCTGGCCGTCGTCTGTGGCGCGGTGCTGACGATAGCGCTGACGCTCTATGCGCTGAGTTCAAATATCGATCTCTTCTATACGCCCAGCGAAATTCTCTACGGCAAAAATGAAACGCAGGAAAAACCGGCGATCGGGCAGCGTTTGCGCGTCGGCGGCATGGTGATGCCGGGCAGCGTACGCCGCGACAGCCAAAGTCTGGAAGTCCGTTTCACCGTTTATGACGCACAGGGTTCAGTGGACGTGACTTACAACGGAATGCTGCCGGATTTGTTCCGCGAAGGGCAAGGCGTTGTGGCGCAGGGCATTCTGGATACCGACGATCATATTGCGGCGAAAGAAGTGCTTGCCCGACATGATGAAAACTACACGCCACCGGAAATCAAAGCGGCTATGGAAGGGCAGAATGGTCACGCCTCTGCGGCTGGCATAGAGGGTAAACGGTTATGATGCCTGAAGTGGGCAATTATCTGCTCTGTCTGGCGCTGGGTGTTGCATTGCTGCTCAGCGTGTATCCGCTATGGGGGGCATCACGTCAGGATGAACGCCTAATGGCGCTGGCGCGTCCTCTTGCCTGGGCGCTGTTTGCATGCATTTTGGCTTCCTTCCTCGTCTTGGTACATGCGCTGGTGATCAATGATTTCACTGTCCTTTATGTAGCAAACAACTCGAACCGTGCGCTGCCAGTGTGGTATCGCGTGGCGGCGGCATGGGGCGCACATGAAGGATCGCTGCTGCTCTGGGTTCTGCTGATGAGCGGTTGGACCTTTGCCGTGGCGGTATTCAGCCGAGGGATGTCGCTCGATGCGGTCGCCCGGGTATTAGCTGTCATGGGGATGATTAATGTCGGCTTCTTATTGTTTATCATCCTGACGTCGAATCCCTTTACGCGCACGCTGCCAGACTATCCGATTGATGGGCGCGATCTCAATCCGCTGTTGCAGGATGTTGGACTCATTTTCCACCCTCCGCTGCTTTACATGGGCTATGTCGGTTTTTCCGTAGCGTTTGCGTTTGCAGTTGCCTCGCTGCTGGCTGAACGGCTGGACAGTGCGTGGGCACGCTGGTCCCGACCATGGACGCAGGCGGCCTGGTCGTTCCTGACGTTGGGTATCGTCCTCGGCTCCGGTTGGGCGTATTACGAACTCGGCTGGGGCGGCTGGTGGTTCTGGGATCCGGTAGAAAATGCCTCACTGATGCCGTGGCTGGTGGGCACGGCGCTGCTGCACTCGCTGTCGGTCACTGAAAAACGCGGTAGCTTTAAAGCCTGGACGGTGTTGTTGGCTATCGGCGCGTTCTCGCTCTGTCTGTTGGGGACGTTTCTGGTGCGTTCTGGCGTACTGGTGTCGGTGCATGCATTTGCCTCCGATCCGGCGCGTGGGATGTTTATTCTCGCATTTCTGGTCATTGTTATCGGCGGTTCGTTGCTGCTGTTCGCCATCAAGGGCAACAGAGTACGGGCGCGGGTGACGAATTCGCTCTGGTCGCGTGAGACGTTCCTGCTCGGCAATAACTTGATCTTGATGGCAGCTACGCTGGTGGTGCTGCTGGGAACGCTGCTGCCGTTGGTGCATAAGCAACTGGGGTTGGGCAGTATTTCCATTGGCGCACCGTTCTTCAACACCATGTTTACCCTGTTAATGGCGCCTTTTGCCTTGCTGTTGGGCGTGGGGCCGCTGGTTCGCTGGCGGCGCGACGAGCCGCAAAAGCTGCGTAAGCTGCTGCTGGTTGCGCTGGCCGTAACGGCGACGCTGTCGCTGCTGCTTCCGTGGTTGTTGCAGGACTCGCTGGTTGCCATGACGGCGGTCGGTCTATCGATGGCGCTGTGGGTATTCTTCTTAACAGTGTACGAGCTGCATACCAGTTCCACCCAGCGTCACGGTTTACTGCGCGGTTTGACCAAGCTCTCATTGAGCCAGTGGGGCATGGTGTGCGGTCATATTGGGCTGGCGGTGACGGTGGTCGGTATTGCCTTCAGCCAGAATTATAGCGTCGAACGCGATGTACGGATGCGGGCAGGCGACAGCATACAAATTCATGATTACCGTTTTACGTTTCAAGGCGTACAGGATGTCGTAGGACCTAACTGGCACAGCGGTAAAGGGACCATTGAGGTCACGCATAACGGCAAGCCGGAGGCGATCCTGAAAGCGGAAAAACGCTTCTATAACACCAGCGGCGCGGTCATGACGGAAGCCGCTATTGATGCAGGTGTGACGCGCGATCTCTATGCGGCCTTGGGCGAACAATTAGATGACGATAGCTGGGCGGTACGACTGTATTACAAACCCTTTATCCGCTGGATTTGGTACGGCGGGGGGCTGATGGCGTTAGGGGGGATCCTGTGCATGTTTGACCCTCGCTATCGCCTGCGTCGTGCTGTTAGGGAGGCATCATCATGAGCCGTAAGATTTTATTAATCCCGCTCGCCCTGTTTTTGCTTCTGGCCGTTGCCTTGCTGTGGCAACTGGTGCGTAACAGCGACGGCGATGATCCCATGCGACTGGAGTCTGCCCTGATTGGCAAATCAATCCCTGCGTTTCGTCTTGAATCTCTGGATCAGCCGGGAAAGGTGTATAGCCAATCTGAACTGAGCGATGGGAAACCGTTGCTGCTGAACGTTTGGGCGACCTGGTGCCCAACGTGTAGGGCAGAACACCAGTTTCTCAACACGCTAGCGGCGCAGGGAATCCGCGTCGTGGGCATGAATTATAAAGATGAACGTCCCAAAGCGGTCGAATGGTTGAAGACGCTCGGTAACCCCTATGCGCTGAGCTTATTTGATGGTGATGGGATGCTGGGGCTGGATCTGGGCGTGTACGGCGCGCCGGAAACCTTCTTGATCGACGGACAAGGCATCATTCGCTATCGCCATGCGGGCGATCTCAACATGCAGGTGTGGCAAGACACGCTGCAACCGCTGTGGGAAAAATACAGCAAGGAGGGCGGCGCATGAGAGTGCTCAGCTTCCTTAGTGCACTGCTGCTGTCGTTCAGCGTGCTGGCGTCATCCGAGGTATTGCGTTTTGACAACGATACCCAGGAGCAACAGTTCCGCGAGTTGACCATGCAACTGCGCTGCCCGAAATGCCAGAACAACAGCATTGCCGATTCCAACTCGATGATTGCTTCGGATATGCGGCAGAAAGTGTATGAGCTAATGCAGCAAGGGCAAACGAAAGAGCAGGTTGTCGATTATATGGTGGATCGTTACGGTTATTTTGTGACGTATGAACCACCGATCACGCCTTTCACGATCTTGCTATGGCTGCTGCCTGCGCTGTTTCTGACGGCGGGGGCTGCGATGATTATTCGGCGCACGCGCCGCATTAAAAGTGCTAAAGAACCGATGAGTGAACAGGATAAAAAGCGCTTGCAGACGTTGTTGGGACGTGAGGAGAAATCGGAATGATGTTACTGACAACCATCATTGTTTTATCGCTGATTGCACTGTCCGCGCTGCTGCTCGCGCCGTGGTCGTCACGGGGGGAATACGATCGCGATGCGATCAATCAGACGCTGTATCGCGATCGTCTGCGCGAGCTTAATGGGGATGTTGCCAATGAGCAGGAACGTGCTCAACTGGTTGAAGAACTCCAGCATACGTTATTGCAGGATATTCCCAGCGGAACGAAGGTAAAACAACGCCCGCTGAGCCATTGGGTTTTGCTGCCGGGCGTGCTGCTGCTGGTCATCGTCAGCCTCGGCATGTTTTGGAAGACGTCTGCGGTTAATCGGGTGCAAGAGTTGCAGCAGGTCGTTGTGTTAACGCCGGATCTAATGAAGCGAGCGCTGGATGCTGATGCAGAACCGCTGACCATTGAGGAGGTTGCGCGTCTCGGTCTGGGGCTGCGCAGTCAACTGGAGACGCAGCCAGACAATGCACAAGACTGGTGGATGCTGGGGCGTATCGCGGGTTTGCTGAATAACTATGACATGTCCGTGCAGGCGTTTGCCAAAGCGTTCCAGCTTGATCCGAAAAATACGGATCTGGCGTTGGACTATGCCGATCTGCTGTCGAGATCCACCGACCCGCGTGATAGCCAGCGCGGTGGTGACATGCTGCGTGAGCTGATGAATTCCGGCTCGACCAATGTTCGCGTACTGAGCCTGTTGGCTTTCAATGCCTATGAAGCCCAGCGCTATCAAGATGCGATTGAGGCCTGGAAAGCGATGTTAAAACTGCTCCCGCAAAACGACACACGCCGAGCGGTTATCGAACGCAGCGTGGCGCAGGCCGAAGCCTCTCTGTCGGTGCAGGCGGTTACTGGGAAGTAAATCCTTTTTATCTTCGTCATCAATAGCAAAAGGGCGATATATCGCCCTTTTGTTGTTTCTGTTATTGCGGTGGAGGTTTCGTGCGCAACACGCCGCGTGAATTTCTGCAACTCGCGTCGCACGCGCCCGACACGGGGCGGCTTGTATCTTTCTCATGTAGTGATTAGCTATCACTACATGAAACAGAGTGAGCTTCCAAGGGGCGCCAAGGCTATAACCTTGCGATTGAGTTTAAGCCCTCTGTTTCACCTTTCACGCCAGCATTAACATTGAACGGTTACCTAGAGCACTGACTCTGGATGTACAAGCGGAACGGGCGTGACGGCTTCAGTGAAAGGGGGGACATTATGTATTACGTCGGCATTGATATCAGTAAACGTTTTATCGATGTGTGCTTATTGGTTGATGGCATTAAAGGTAAACGGAAGACGAAAGTGTTACCCAATGGCCCCAACTCAGCACAGGCTTTGGCTCAATGGTTAACCCTGCAAAAATGTGAACCGAGCCAAGCTCATATCATCATGGAAGCGACGGGCATTTATCACGAACACCTCGCTTATGGCCTTCATCTGGCTAACATTCTTGTGTCAGTGGCAAATCCCCATCGAGTGCGTGAATTTGCCAAAGGAATGGGGATATTGACGAAAACGGATAAAGTGGATGCCTATGTTCTGGCGTGCTATGGCTACCTGAAACAACCAGAAAATTGGGTTCCGCCTTCGCAAGAAATAAGAAAACTCAGGGCATTATTGCAGCACAGGGATAGCGTGCTTGATGATAAACAACGCGTAGAAAATCGGCTGAGCACGTTGAAATCCACAGTGGCCCCGGAAGAAGTCCTGACCTCGCTGGAGTCGATTGAACGAAATTTAAAGGATGAGCTGGCAAGGATTGAACGCCTGATAGCGGAGCATATAGATAAGCATCCCAGGCTAAAAAACGACCTGAAACTTCTGCAATCGATTGATGGAGTTGGAGAGCAAATCGGGTGGAATATGTTAGCCATCATCCGGGGTAATCACTTCAGGAGTGCGGAACAGGTGGCGGCGTATCTGGGGGTTATCCCTGTAGAGAGACGTTCAGGCACCTCGGTGTGTGGCAGAGCCAGATTGTCTAAAATAGGGCCGCCGGGCATCCGGGCAAAGCTGTATATGGGAGCCATAGCGGCTATCAGTTGGAACAGTCATGTGAGAGCGCTCTATGAAAGATTGCGGCTAAAAGGAAAAGCGAAGATGGTGGCGATAGGGGCGGCGATGAGGAAACTGGTGCATCTGTGTTATGGCGTGCTGCATACGCAGCAGCCCTATGACAAAAATTATGGGATGACGACTCATAAAAATGCTTGACCGGCAACACGGTTACTCATCGCCGTCGCCCCGTGACCCCTGGCTTTTTGCGGGAAATCGCGCCGCTTTGCGGTTCCTTCGGAGCTCATGCCCGCTTTTCGGACCGCCTGCGACGCGTTCCTTACGCGGCGCAGGCTTTCGCGGCGTCCATGCCGCTCATCCGGCGGTCATGCACACCTCAGCGCAACTTTTTACGCGAGCCAACCCCATAAAATCAAAAGACTGAACGGAGTACATCTTTATTTGTGACGGGATTCTTCCGCCTGCGCGAAGGATTGATGTGGTGTGTGATGAACACAGCCTTCATGCAAAGGGGATGCTGTCCTCATACCGTTGACAACCCTATTTGCAGAATGAAAACGGGAGTAACGGAATAGAAGAGTAAAGCGTTTGCGCCAGGGACAAAAACGTCAGGAACGTTTTTGAACGTCGCTTGCGACGGCCCTGAAAGGGTGAATCTCAGGGATGAGATTCATATCTGCGCAAGCCGAGCGCACAGGGATGTGTTCACAGCGTCTTTACGATCTATCCGTTACTCCCGCTCTACGGACTGTGTCAGCAACCTCGCCCTTTTGTTGTTTCTATTGTTGCGCACGAAACCCTCACTGTATTTACAAAAATACGATAACCAGACCTTGGGAAGGGCGGATGTTTCCGCTTGTGATGAGGACGGCATACACCGTCCTGTGAGTTACAAGGAGGCGCGGGTTATAACCCGCTTTTGACGCCGTGCATGTCCGGCAGTTTGTGTGCGATGCCTTTGTGGCAATCGATACAGGTTTGACCGAGTTTTATCGCTTCGCTGTGTTTCTCTGCTGCGACCGTTTTTTGCCCTGAGAAGTCCATATAGTCAAAGTTGTGGCAGTTGCGGCATTCCTGAGAATTGTTATTTTTCATGCGCCGCCATTCGCTCTGCGCCATCGTCAGTCGGTGTGCTTCGAACTTTTGTGGCGTATCGATGGTGCCCATTATTTTGCCGTACAGTTCTTTGCTGGCCTGAATCTTACGCACCATTTTCGGCACAAACTCATGCGGAACGTGGCAATCCGGGCAGGTGGCGCGCACGCCGCTGCGGTTGCTGTAGTGCGCGGTTTCCATATATTCCTGATAGACGGTATTGCGCATTTCATGACAGCTGATGCAGAACGCCTCGCTGTTGCTCATTTCCATGCCTTTCTGAGAGGTCGCCAGAAAGAAAATACCACCCGCGAAGCCGATAATCAGCAACGTTCCCAGCGCCAGCCGACTTGGGCGACGCCACCATTGCCATAGCTGGCGTAACAACCGTCCTACTTTTCCTGGCTGTTTCATCGCAAACCTCACTGTCCAAAGCCTTTAGAAGGGGTGAACGTGTTGCCAGTAATCGGCGAACTGTCCGCCTGTGGCACATGGCATTGCAGGCAGAAATGGCGTGCCGGTGCCACATTGCTCAGCACTTTGCCGTCTCTGTCGACAAAGTGGGTTGGGCTGACGCGTGGGGCGCTGGTGGAACGATAGCTCTCCACGCCGTGGCACTGTAAGCAGCGGTTAAAGGTTGGGGTGACCTGATAGCCATCTACGCTATGCGGAATCATCGGCGGTTGGTTGACATAATTGAGCGCCATACGCTCCTGCTGCTTCGGCATCCGGCTGTTTCCCGGCTGTGCCGCCGCGACTTCCGGCGATTGGCTTAAATCGACCTGTGCAGTGGCTATTGCACTACCTATCATTGTACTGCCCATTATCGCTAGGGCGGTGATCCAACGAAACCATCCCATTCTCAGGCTTTTCATGACTTTGCTCCCGATTTCCATCTAAGGGTTATTTTAAAAACGTCTTCAGCGCAGACATCAATACAGCGTCCGCATGTTATGCAGTCTCGGTCAGTCACCTGTACCGGACTGTCTTTATCGAGCAAAGGCGCGCGCAATACCTGCGGCTCTGGACAGACATGAAAGCAGTCCATGCAGCGCGTACAGCGTTCACGTTTGGCGGCATCCACAGCTAATGCGCCTTTGCTGCCAAGCGCACCATACAGCGCACCGGTTGGGCAAAGGTGCCCGCACCAGCCATGTTCCACGACCAATAAATCAAACAGAAATAGCGCCAGCAGCAGCCAAATACCCGCACCAAACCCGAAAATTAGCCCACGACCCGCCAGTGAGACAGGGTTGACCCATTCCCACAACAGCCCACCCGTCAGCGCGCTACCTGCCAGAATAAGCATCAGCAGCAGATAGCGCAGATTGCGGGGAAGTGTTGCCGAGGCGGTGATGCCGAAACGGCGGCGCAGCCAGGCGGCTAAATCGGTGAGCGGATTCACAGGGCAGACCCAGCTACAGAACAGGCGCTTACCCGCCAGTGCATAGCTCAGCGCAATAATCAGCGCCCCGACTAGCGCAAGGGCGGCGGGCAGATGACCACTAGCCAGACTTTGCAGCACCATCAGCGGATCGCTGAGTGGCACGGTGTCGAGCAACCGGCTGGCGCTGTAGTTACCGCGTAAGATCCAGAACCCTAACAGCGGGCCGCTGAGGAACATGAGCAGTACCAGAGATTGGGTCAGACGGCGCAGAACTAGCCAGCGGTGACTGCGCCACCAGCCTTTTTTCGCCTGAGCTTCTCGTCCGGCATCTTGCTTACGATTTGCCATCGCGTGCCTCCAGCCAGTTGAAACGGTAGTGGTGCCCGAGCTCGCCTTTTGCTAATGCGCGCGGTAAGACCTTTATCGCTGGCTGTTCCAGCACGCAGGCTTTTTCACATTTGCCGCAGCCGGTACAGACATCGCTGTGCACGATAGGTAGAAAGCGAGCATGCTTTCCGGTGCGGGCATTGCGTTCTGGCTCTAGTGTGATGGCGCTATCAATAAGGGGGCAGACGCGATAACACACATCGCAGCGTAACCCCTGATAGTTCAGGCAGTTTTCCTGATCTAACAACACCGCCAATCCCATGCGGGCATCATCGATAGCATCCAGCGGCTGTAAGGCACCGCTGGGGCAAGCGACCACGCAGGGAATGTCCTCACACATCTCACACGGGATATCGCGTGCGACAAAGTAAGGGCTACCCGCTGCGGGGCCGGATACCAGCGTCGCCAGCTTCAGCGTGTCATAAGGACAGACCTGAACACATTGACCACAGCGGATGCAGGCACCGGAAAAAACCGCTTCAGGCAGCGCACCCGGCGGCCGCAGCCGGAGTACGTCAGCCTGCGCGCGCCGCTGCTGAATGCCGAGTATCGTCACCGCTGCGGATAAACCCGCAACGGCACGAACGGCGTCACGCAGAAAGCGGCGGCGAGCGGGGGAGGAATTCTCCGGGCGTGCCATGTTCGCTATACCTTAGCCAGCTTGACGGCACATTTTTTAAAGTCCGTTTCTTTCGACAGCGGATCGGTTGCATCCAGCGTCAGGACGTTGGTCATCTGCGCGGCGTCGAAGAACGGCATATACACCAGCCCGCGCGGCGGTTTATTACGACCGCGTGTCTCAACCACGGAGATGACTTCGCCACGGCGCGAGATGATGCGTACCTTTTCACCGCGTCGTAGATCGCGCGCTTTAGCATCCTGCGGGTGGATAAACAGCACGGCCTCGGGGAAGGCGCGGTGCAGCTCTGGGACACGACGCGTCATGCTGCCAGTGTGCCAGTGCTCCAGCACGCGACCGGTAGAGAACCAGAGATCGTACTCGTCGTCCGGTGCTTCTGCGGCAGGTTCGTATGGCAGCGCGAAAATCACCGCCTTGCCATCCGGTTTGCCGTAAAAACGGTAGGCTTCTCCCGCTTTGACGTAAGGATCGTGTCCTTCGCTGTAGCGCCACTGCGTTTCCTTACCGTCAACCACCGGCCAGCGTAGACCGCGCACCTTGTGATAAGCATCGAACGGTGCTAAATCGTGACCGTGCCCACGGCCAAACGCGGCGTATTCTTCAAATAGACCTTTCTGCAAATAAAAACCGAATTCGCGAGATTCGTCGTTCAACTGATTTTCTGCTAATTCGCTGAGTGGGAAACGCGTGGTGACATCGTTAGCAAACAGCACGTCGTAGAGCGTCTTGCCGCGGTAGGCGGGTTTCTGCGCCAGGAGTTCTTCCGGCCACACGTCCTCTACGGCGAAGCGTTTGGCAAAGCTCACGACCTGCCACAGATCCGATTTTGACTCGCCTGGCGCTTTAACCTGCTGACGCCAGAACTGCGTCCGGCGTTCGGCGTTGCCGTAAGCCCCTTCTTTTTCCACCCACATCGCGGTAGGTAAAATCAGGTCGGCGGCCAGTGCGCTGATGGTTGGGTAAGGGTCGGAAACGACAATGAAGTTGCGCGGATCGCGCCAGCCCGGCATACGTTCCTGATTGATGTTGGGGCCAGCCTGCATATTGTTGTTACACATCACCCAATAGGCATTCAGAGTGCCGTCTTTCAGCGCCCGATCTTGTGCGACGGCGTGCAGACCGATTTTTTCAGGGATGGTGCCTGTCGGTAACTGCCACAGTTTTTCCGCAATCGCACGGTGTTTCTCGTTGGTTACGACCATGTCTGCTGGCAGGCGGTGGGCAAAGGTGCCGACTTCACGCGCGGTGCCGCAGGCAGAAGGTTGACCCGTTAATGAGAACGGCCCGCAGCCTGGCTGAGAGATTTTTCCGGTCAGCAGGTGGATGTTATAAACCAGATTGTTCGCCCAAACGCCACGCGTGTGCTGGTTAAAGCCCATCGTCCAGTAGGAGATCACTTTCTTCTTCGGATCGGCGTAGAGTTTTGCCAGCGCTTCCAACTGATCGGCAGGAACGCCGCTGATCGCGACCGTTTTTTCCAGCGTATAGTCGGCGACAAAGGCTTTGTATTCTTCAAAACTCATCGGTTCGGATGCATCGGAACCGGGATTTTTCGCCGCTTTTTCCAATGGATGCGTCGGACGCAGCCCGTAACCGATATCGGTCACGCCTCTACGCAGGTTCACGTGGCGGGTAAAGAAGGCCTCGTTCACCGCGTTATTTTGAATAATGTAGTTGGCGATGTAGTTGAGAATGGCCAGATCGGTTTGCGGCGTAAACACCATCCCGTTATCTGCCAATTCAAAACTGCGGTGCTGATAGGTGGACAGCACGGCAACCGTGACATTGCTATTCGATAGGCGGCGGTCAGTGATACGCGACCAGAGAATCGGGTGCATCTCCGCCATGTTGGAGCCCCACAGCACAAACGCATCGGTCTGCTCGATATCGTCATAGCAACCCATGGGTTCATCCATACCGAAGGTACGCATAAAGCCTACCACCGCCGATGCCATACAGTGGCGCGCGTTGGGGTCAATATTGTTGGAGCGGAAACCGGCTTTGAACAGTTTGGCGGAGGCATAGCCTTCCCAAATTGTTGATTGTCCGGAGCCAAACATGCCTATTGCGTTCGGGCCTTTCTCCTTCAGCGCGGTTTTGAATTTCTCCGCCATGATGTCAAACGCTTTGTCCCAGGAGATCGGGGTAAATTCGCCTTCTTTATCGAATTTACCATCACGCATACGCAGTAACGGCTGGGTCAGACGATCCTGTCCGTACATGATTTTGGGCAGGAAATAGCCTTTGATGCAGTTTAGTCCGCGGTTAACCGGCGCTTCGGGATCGCCCTGACTGGCGACGATGCGTCCATTTTGCGTTCCTACTAACACACCGCACCCCACGCCACAGAAACGGCAGGGGGCTTTATCCCAGTGGATAGCGTCCGATTGCTCGGTCGCGGCGCGAACCGCGATAGGGATGGTGATGCCTGCGACCGCGGCCGCCGCTGCGACAGCATTCGCCTTCATAAAGTGTCGTCGACTGAGTTTCATGGTATTTCCTCACCCTGAGCTTGTTGATCAAGAGGTTGTTCATCGAAAGCAAAAGATTGTTCATCAAAAGACTGTTCATCAAGCTGGTGATAAACCAGCGAAACCGCCAATACGCCTGCAAGTTCGCGTATTGACGCTATGTGTTTTAACAGCGTGTCTTCTGAATCTGATTCCAGCACCACGGCCATTTTTCCGGTATCGCTATCGCTGGCGGCTACCTCCACATTGGGTAATTTTTCCAATGCGTCGCCTACTGCCGCCATACGTTCCGTATTGACGTGAACCACGACACTGCAAACATGCCAGACTGTGCTCATCGGTTTTCCTGTTGCGTCGTGAGACGCGCTGGCGCGGAGTGATATCCCGCTGTTATTTTTGTCATCGATATGGCACCGACGGGGCACCCAGAGATACAGGCGCCACAGGTGGTACAGGCGTCATCATCGATCGACGGTGCGGCAACGCGTCCGATAGTAGGACGAAACCGTATCGCGCCTGTTTCACACGTATCCTGACAGCTGCGGCATTCCACCTGATGCCGTGATAAGCAGGCATCCTGAATCGTCAGGTGGTATTCCCACGGCGCGGTGTGACTCTCCGCGAACAACGCCTGTGGACACGCGCGAGCGCAGTCATAGCAGAAGGTGCATTCGCCGCGCTGGAAATCAATGGTGGGAAAGCCCCCTGAACCGCGCTGGATGATCCTCGTTCCGCAAGCCTCAACGCAGGCATTACAGCGCGTGCACTGACTCAGAAAATGGCTTTCAGTACCACTCCACGGCGGACGCAGCGCGTTGTCTGCACGCTGTAGACCACCGGTCAGTAAGGAACGTCGGGAGAGGTTAGTCATGGCAGTTTGTCGCTCTGGCACTCGGTAAAATATCCAATAAAAAACACGTTGTTTTTATAGGGGTTACACTATGCTCCCTAGGCCGTATGCGATAATCACCCTTTAGAGGTAAATGGGGGTGCCGGATCAAGCTTATGTAGGATTCGCGCCTTATCGGCTTGCCTGAGCGAGTGGGGATCGTGATAGTGGATACCCGTCATACTTCAAGCTGCATGTGCGTTGGCTGCGCTACTCGGCCCACTTATGTGGACCTCGCCCCGTTGGGGCCGCTGCAAGCAGCGTACAAGTCTGCCTCTGGCAGACTTGTCACTCACCCGAATCACTTACCTGATGCTAAAGAGGATTGCTTGTTGTGATGGTCAAACGTCCTGTTTCTACCAGCCTGGCTCGCGCATTTTTTTATATCGCGTTGCTCTCATTCCTGACGACGGGCATTGCGCTGCTGACGTTAGCCAGTGGCTTGCGCGATGCAGAAGCGATCAACGTTGCGGGCTCCATGCGTATGCAAAGCTATCGCATGGGGTATGACTTACAGGGCGATCGCGCAGCGTTAGAAGCGCATCGCCACCTCTATGCGCAAACGTTGGATTCCCCGGTTTTTCACCTGTTGGATCGCTGGTATGTACCGCGCGATGTACGCGACCGCTATGCAGCGTTGTTGCAGAGTTGGAAAACGATGGATGAGCGCCTGAGCGCAGGGGATCGGGTGTGGTATCAGGACAATATTGTTCGCTATGTCACGCAGATCGATCTCTTTGTGCTGGCGTTGCAGCATTATTCCGAACGCAAGATGATGATAGTGGTTGTGACATCAATAATTGGCTCGATCACTATCTATATACTGATCTTCTTTACGCTGCGCCGCATTCGTCGTCAGGTCGTCGTGCCACTGAATAAGCTGATGGCGGCCTGTGCGTCCATTGAGAAGGGGCGTTTTACCCATTCGCGGCTGGATGTCAATCTGCCCAACGAATTGGGATTATTGGCGCAAACCTTCAGCAGCATGACTGATGAATTGCAAAAGCTCTATCGCTCTCTGGAAGACAAGGTACGGCAGAAAACGCTGCGTTTGCAGGAAGTGAACCGCATGCTGAAGGTGTTGTATAACTGTTCTCAGGCGATGAATGTCAGCACGATCGACAGGCATTGCTTTCAACAGATTCTGCAAATTGTCCACCGCTATGAAACGGTCGTTTGTCTGGAAATGCGGGTAGGGGAAAACTGGTTGTTATGCGAAGGCCAGCCGGACGAGCAGACTGCATGGCAGGCGCTGCCTATCCGTTTGCAAGAGGTCGAGTTTGGACAACTGCGGTGGCAGGCATCAACGCAGCAGCCGTCGGCGCAACTGATGGAAAGCGTCGCCAATATGCTGGGGCGCGGCCTCTATTTTAATCAGGCGCAGAAGCACTACCAGCAGCTGCTCTTGATGGAAGAGCGTGCCACTATCGCGCGTGAACTGCATGACTCGCTGGCTCAGGTGCTTTCTTATCTGAATATCCAGATGACGTTATTAAAGCGCGCGGTAGCAGAAGAAAATGCGCAGGCTCGGCAGATCATAACCGATTTCGAACAGGCGTTAAGCGATGCGTACCGCCAACTGCGGGAATTGTTGGGAACGTTCCGACTGACGCTGCAACAGGCTGATTTGCCTGCGGCGATGCAGGAAATGATTGAACCGTTAAGAGCGCAGACTCCGGCGACGATTGATATCAATTGCCGAATTCCTACGCAGGCGCTGGATGCATCACAGCAGGTTCACCTGCTGCAAATCATTCGCGAAGCGGTGCTGAACGCCATTAAACACGCGCAGGCGACGACGATTACCGTCAACTGTCGTACGCAGCCGGACGGGAGCCATTCTGTTGATATTCGTGATGACGGCTGTGGCATTGTCAATCAGGAAGAACCCGCAGGACATTACGGTTTAAATATTATGCAGGAACGCGCCGAACGGTTGGGAGGGCGGTTAGCTATTGGCCTCCACCCTGAAGGAGGGACGCAAGTTAGCGTTCGTTTTTCGACGCCGACGACAGCGCGTGAACGCGACAACACGAATAATCTCTACCCTGAATAATTTGAGCGGCGTATACATCGCTTGAAAGATGACAGGGATAAATCATAAATAAAAAATAATAAGATCCATATTACATTGGGGCTGGGCATGTCAGAAAAACCATCTTATCGCGTGCTGATCGTCGACGATCATCCGCTTATGCGTCGGGGAATCCGTCAGTTATTGGCAACCGATGCCATCTTTGACGTGATTGGGGAAGCCAGCAATGGCATGGAGGCACTGAGCCTCGCGAATCGGGATTCTCCCGATATCATTTTGCTCGATCTTAATATGAAAGGATTAAGCGGGCTGGATACGCTTCACGCGCTGCGGCGTGATGGGATCTGCGCGCGCGTGATTGTGCTGACGGTTTCCGATGCGCCCAGCGATATCTATGCGCTGATGGATGCGGGTGCCGATGGCTATCTGCTTAAAGACAGCGCCCCAGAACACTTATTAGATTCCATTCGCAGCAGTGATGCATTCAGTGAACAGGTGCGCGATGTCTTACGCCACCGTATTGCTATAAAAGAAACGCCGTCGCCCTTTACCGTATTGACGGAGCGCGAACTTGATGTGCTTCAGGAAGTGGCATCAGGGCTATCCAACAAGCAAATTGCCGCTGTGCTGTATATCTCAGAAGAAACGGTAAAAGTGCATATTCGCAACATGCTGCGCAAACTCAACGTACGCTCCCGCGTTGCCGCCACGGTACTGTATCTGGAAACTCGCGGCCAGTAAGGCCGCAGTTCATTAACGGCGGATTGTCGCCCGCCGAAAAGATCCATTGGCGTGTCTTAAGCTGTGTAGACCTTACCCCTGAATCCCAGAGGCGCAGGTCGTCGGCGGGTTCAGGTATTTCTGGTCGGAAAACCCAAAAATCGCCTGAGAAATACCCGTTACTCAATCACTCCGAATTATCGAATACTGATGATTACCTTGCCTTTCGATCTTCCCTGCTCGACATAAGCCAGTGCTTCTGCGGTTGCTTCCAACGGGAAAGTACGGTCAATGACCGGCTTGATTACTCCGGATTCGATCAACGCAGTGATTTCTCGCAGTTGATCGCCGTCTGCACGCATGAAAACGAAGCTATAGCGTACACGGTGTTTGTCCGCTTTTTTGCGGATACTTCTGCTCAACAGACGCATCACCTGCTTAAGAAACCAGGATAGTCCTTGCTGCTCGGCGAAGGTGGGGGTCGGCGGCCCAGAGATAGAAATAAGTCGACCGCCGGGTTTGAGCACCTGAAGTGATTTTTCGAGCACATCATTGCTCAGACTGTTGAGGACGACATCGTAATCTTTCAGCACGCTTTCAAATGCCTGCGTCTTGTAGTCGATCACAACATCGGCACCCAGACTTTTCACCCATTCGACATTGCGGGTGCTGGTGGTGGTCGCGACAAATGCACCTAGGTGCTTAGCCAACTGGATGGCGATGGTGCCTACGCCGCCCGAACCTGCATGAATCAGCACCCTTTGGCCTTTCTTCAACTGTCCGATCTCGACCAGCGTCTGCCAGGCTGTCAGAGCAACCAGCGGGATGGAGGCGGCTTGTTCCATGTCGAGATTGCTCGGCTTGAGTGCCAGCGCTTCCTCTTTCACGGCAATCAGTTCGGCAAAGCTACCGATGCGATCCTCTGGGGGACGGGCATAAACGTCGTCGCCAGCCTTAAACCGACGAACATTGCGGCCGACGCGCACGACCACGCCAGCCAGATCATTACCCAGTACCAGCGGGAAACGATAGGGCAGGATGAGTTTGAATTCACCTTTACGGATCTTGGCGTCCAGCAGATTGATGCTGGCGGCATGCACCTGCACCAATACATCGTCGTGCCCTATCTCGGGGTCGGGCAGTTGACCAATCTGGCCCGCGTCCTTATAGCGATTGATGAAAAATGCCTTCATGGTGATGTAACCCTTTGCCTGTAGAGAGATAAATAACGATTGAATAGGGACCGCGCTCATGGCGTAGTCCTATGTTGCCTAGCAGAGGCTTCGGAGGTAACCGAGTGTGTTATTTGGCTGGGCGATAGCGCTGCGCCGCATTTGCCTGACGCAAATCCGACAGCAGACCCTGGCGTGCTGCATCCAGAATGTCCCAGCGCTCAGCGACATGCAAAGGCGGGATCGTTACGAGTTCACGCTGATCAAAGCCGACGAGGGCGGCATCCACCAGTTCGCCGACTTCCATCACTTCCGGCAACGAATTGACATCGATACCGATCTGAGACCAGAGTTCGGTGCGTGTGGATGCAGGCAGAACGGCTTGTACATAGATGCCTTTGGGCGCGAGTTCCTGGCTCAACCCCTGAGAAAGAAATAGTACATAGGCTTTGGTTGCCCCATACACTGACATGCCGAATTCGGGTGCCAAGCCAACGACTGAGCTGATATTGACGATAGTCCCCGCACCGGACTGAACTAACCGTGGAGCAATGGCTGCAGCGAGTCGTGTCAGCGCCGTCGTGTTCAAGGTGATCAGTTGGTTAATGCTGTCAGCGGTTTGATCGAGAATACCTCCAGACTGTGCGATACCGGCGTTGTTGATGAGTATGTCAATCGCGGAATCGTCTACCAGACGGCGTTCGACTGTTGCCAGATCTTCGGATCGGGTCAAGTCGGCCTGTAGAACATCAACATTGATATGGTGAGCATTCCGTAGGCGATCGGCGAGCGCATTGAGGCGTGCTTCATCGCGGGCGACCAGCACCAGATCGTGTCCGCGACGTGCGAAGCGGTCAGCATAAGTGGCGCCAATTCCGGTTGAGGCACCGGTAATGAGAACGGTGGAGCGGGTCGTCATAGTCTTGTCCTTGAAGGAAAATCGTGACAGGCACGATGGTTAAGGCCCTACGTGAGGCCGAAAAATGACAGCTTCTACTCACTATTGACCGCGATGACGCGGGCGGGAAGGTCAGATAGAGGCCAGTCATGGCTTATCCTCTTTTACAGAAAATGAGCTGTTTTTATAATGATGGCCATCATCTATTTCGTCAAGTGTTTTGATGATGGGTGACATCAATAGAGATTGGTGTGTAATTATGGTTAATGTTGCAAAGTCGGTAACAGGATTGTCGTGCGGATTAGATTAGCGCTCAGGATCAGGCTAAAAATGAGCGTAAAAACGCTTATTTGAATAGGTTTTGATGAAATTAACAGGACACGAGTAAGGGAAATTTCAATTCATATTCATTAACCTACGGGCGCAGGGTAATATTTTCAGAACATGAATTGGTACGACCGAGTGGACTCGAACCACCGACCCCCACCATGTCAAGGTGGTGCTCTAACCAACTGAGCTACGGTCGTACAGGAGATAACATCTTAATCAGTAACGTTTTGATTAGAATGCTTTTCTTCATTCCAGCTTTTGCAATGGGCGCTATTATGGACGGCTCCGACGTTCGTGGCAAGCGCTTTGTTTATCATCTTCTTTCAAGTGCCGAATGTTTAGCCGTATTCGTCGAATGAAGCCGCTATGTCAGCAAATATGGCGCTGTTGCGGCTCATCGGAGCACGGGTTTCGTCCCGTATCGGCTTCATTTGAACATCTGGCGTGTGGTAGAACCCTTTTCATCGAGATTCTGCCACTGCTTCCCCTAATAATGCTCACTATTGATTGATTTAGCTTCTTGTTGCGCATTGTCAATAAATGCTATGCTGATTTTCGCGTGTTATCTCAACGTATTTAGCGAAAATGATTTTTACCGTACGAAAGTTGCGCTTTTTTGCGAAAAAAATACATCACCGAGCTAAATCGAGCGTTAGCGTGTAATCATCACGTCAGTCGCCTAACTCACCGCGCAAAAGCGCTTTTTTCCTTGTTCAGGCAGGCTGTCTGTGTACGTACAATCTGAAAGGGGAGTGGAATGATCAAGTTGGTAATTACCGATCTGGACGGCACGTTTCTTCACAGCGATGGCGATTACAACAGAGCCTTGTTTGCCGAGGTTTATGCGTTAATGAAGAAGAAGGGCGTACAGTTTGCCGCCTGCACAGGTAAGCAGTGCGAACGGGTGGAAGCGCTTTTTGGCGATGAGGCGAAAGATATCTGGATTCTGGGAGACAGTGCGACGCGCATCAAACATCAGGGAGATTATGTTTACCAATCGCTCATCAAAAACCGTCTTGCGTTGAGTCTGATTGGCGTTTTGGAAAGCGTAGACGACCAGCATGTGATCATTGGCTGTACCCCAAATGGGGCGATGGTAAAGGAAACCATCAGCCCAGCCTTACTGGAAAAGGTGAAGAAATCGTACGCTAACGTTACGTTGATACCCAATTTTGCTGCCGTTACCGATGACTTTGTGAAAATCACGGTTTATGACCCAGCAGGACATTGTCATGAAACGGCGAAGTATCTTGCTGCGTTCCACGACCATGTTTATATCGTGGTTTCCGAAGCGGCCTGGATCGACATTGCCAATGTTGGCGTACACAAAGGGCACACCGTAGAGATTCTTCAGAACACATTAGCGATTACGCCAGAGGAAACTATGGTGTTTGGCGATGGTTATAATGATATTGAACTGATGGGCCGCGCCTCTTACAGCTTTGCGATGCGCAATGCGTTTGAGGAAACCAAAGCGGCAGCGAATTTTATTGCCCGCAGTAATGACGACGATGGGGTACTAAAAACGATAAAGCTGCTGCTTTCATGAGTGGATCCGGCAGCCGCTGGGGCTACCGTTGTATTATCGGGCAATAATCAGATCCAGATTTTTTTCGCTTAACACGCTCTGGCAGGCAGGGGGGATTTCGTCATCGGTCACCAACGTGGTGATCTCATCACAGGCGGCAACGCGATAGCGCGCCAGAGCGGAGATTTTATTGGCAGTCAGGGCCACGATCACTTCGCTGCTGCGGGTTACGAGGCACTTTTTGAATTCCGCATCGTCATATTCAAAAACGGTCAACCCTTCATTAGCATCAAAGGCACAGCCTCCCAGCAGGCATTGATCGAAATACATCTTCTCTAGCTGCCTGAGTGTGTCGATACCAATCGCGCCGCCGACTTCCTTCTGGATCCTTCCACCGAGAAAAATCACTTCTACATCGTGATGTTGCATCAATTCCGCCGCGATAATCGGCGAATTACACACGGCGGTAAACTTCAGACCCGCAGGGATCTGTTTCGCCACCGCCAGATTGGTGGTGCCAGTGTCAAAGAAGACGCAGCTGTTGGGCTTTATCAGCGGGATGACGGCTTGAGCGATGCGATCTTTCTGGGCTGCGTCGATGGTTGCCCGACTGGCAAAATCAATGGCTTCTGGTGGCATACTGACTGCACCGCCGTAGACGCGCTTACAGGCACCGGATTGCGCCAGTTCCTTCAGATCGCGCCGTATGGTGTGCTCGGATACGTTCAATTCACGCGAGAGCTGCGTGCAGACGACTTTGCCTTCCTCGCTGAGGATCTGCCTGATTTTGGATTGCCGTTGTTCGGGAAAGTCGGTGTAATCGAACATAAATGTCCTTGGTTAATCAAAATCATGCACAATCTGCCGTCAGCTGGCAGGCTTCACTCTGGTCAGTGACGTGTACAGCAGGGAATCGCGCCATGTTAATCTGCCCCTTCTGGCAACACAACACCTCTACTGTGTTGATCCGCAATGTGTGAACGGCGAGGTAAACGTCTTGACACGATCTTAGCGGACACTATAAACATTTCTCTGGGAAATAATGTCCGCGTCAATATACCGATATCACCGATAAAGAGAGAAAACATCCGTGTTTCATGCCATTACCGGGCTCATCGCCCTCTATGTTATCTGGCGTCTGGTCTGGCGCTTACGTGTCGGGGTGCCTGTAAAGCGTATGCTGGCGGTGTTACTGCTGCTGGTTTCGCAGCATCATCTGATTACGCGCACCTTTTTTGGCACGATGGCATCGCCTGAAGTGCCTGCATTCATCCTGATGCTGCTGGGATGGGCTTTTGGCGCGCTGTTGATATCTGCATTCCTACTGTTGGCCGTCGATCTTCTCGGCGTCGTGGGGCGTTTTTTATCTCCGTCAGCCGGAAATGTTCTGCTGAACAACATGGTGCTGCGTGGCGGCATTGCCGCTGTGGCGATGGGGCTGGCGGCTATTGGCGTGTGGGAAGCGGTGCGTGTTCCTGAAGTCCGTACGGTAGAGGTCGAATTGAAACATCTGCCGCCAGCGCTGGACGGTTTCCGACTGGTGCAGCTAACGGATTTACATGCCAGCCGTCTGTTGCAGCGCCCTTGGATGGAAGCGGTAGTGGCAAAAACCAACGCGCTTAAGCCCGATCTGACGGTGATTACCGGCGATCTGGCCGATGGCTCCGTCAGTGCCCGTCACGATGATATGGAGCCGCTGCGTAACCTGACAGCCCCACAAGGCGTGTTTGCCATCGTCGGCAACCATGAATATTACGTGGAATATGAGCAATGGGTGCAGCGGCTGAATGCGTTGGGTTTACGTATGTTGCTCAATGAACATGTGTCGATTAGCCGTGATAATGCCGCGTTTGTGCTGGCGGGTATCACCGATCGCACCGCTGCTGATTTTAAACAACAGCTGCCGGATACGCGTGCTGCACTTGAGGGAATATCGCCCGATAGCGCTGTCGTTCTGCTGAGCCATCGACCCACGGGGGCGAAAGATAATGCGCGTGCCGGAGCCGATTTACAGCTTTCCGGCCATACGCACGGCGGACAGGTACTGGGCATGCACTGGGTGACGCAGTTGGCGAATGAAGGCTATGTCTCTGGCAGTTATGACGTCGATGGCATGCATCTGTACGTGAGCAATGGCGCGGGTCTATGGAACGGCTTTCCGATCCGCTTAGGGAAACGAGCTGAAATTACCCAGTTCATACTCCGTTCGCCTGCGCTGTAGTTTTTTTGTGGTAGCTGAATCAGCGGCTTCCTGAAAGAGGTCGCGATCACAAGCAGGCTCATTATCGCAAGCTGTTCTATCCGCAAGATTATTGATGCAGATAGGAAAAATGTGCGATTGAGCCGCTTTTCATCAGGTTAAGCTATCGCAGAAGTTAGCATATACAATTATAAATTATAGGGAGACTCTGGCACTGTCTTGCATCAAGAAGAGGGAATCGGTGAAGGCTCCGTTGTCACATGACAAGGCTATCGGAGAACGACCGACCTTCTGGCGCAGCGATTAAGGCAATGCAACATACTGGGAGATAATGATGGACGAGAATAAAACGAAACCAGCCGGCAAGTGTCCGGTTATGCATGGCGGAAACACTTCTACTGGCTCATCAAACACGGACTGGTGGCCAAATGCCCTCAATCTCGACATTCTTCATCAGCACGATACCAAGACCAACCCGTTAGGCAGCGATTTCAGCTACCGTGAAGCCCTTAAAACCCTCGATGTCGATGCCCTCAAAAAAGACCTGCATGCACTGATGACCGACAGCCAGGAATGGTGGCCAGCGGACTGGGGTCACTACGGCGGCTTGATGATTCGTATGGCCTGGCACTCGGCAGGCTCCTACCGCACAACCGACGGTCGCGGCGGCGGCGGAACCGGTAACCAGCGCTTCGCACCGCTCAATTCCTGGCCGGATAACGTCAGCCTCGATAAAGCGCGCCGTTTACTGTGGCCCATCAAAAGAAAATACGGCAATAAACTCAGTTGGGCAGACCTGATTATTCTGGCGGGCAATATCGCTTACGAATCCATGGGGCTGAAAACTTTCGGCTTTGCTTTTGGTCGTGAAGACATCTGGCAACCGGAAAAAGATACCTACTGGGGAGCAGAAAAAGAGTGGCTGGCAAACAGTACCGAACGCTATGGCAGCGACGATCGTACCTCGCTGGAAAATCCGCTGGCTGCCGTACAGATGGGGCTGATTTACGTTAACCCAGAAGGCGTTGACGGCAAGTCTGATCCGCTGCGTACTGCACAAGACATGCGCGTTACGTTTTCTCGTATGGCGATGAATGATGAAGAAACCGTCGCTCTGACGGCGGGCGGACACACGGTGGGTAAAACCCACGGTAACGGTGATGCCAGCCTGCTGGGCGCGGCACCAGAAAGTGCCGATGTTGAAGAGCAAGGCCTGGGCTGGCATAACCCGACGGGATCGGGCAAAGGTCGCTATACCGTAACCAGCGGGCTGGAAGGTGCCTGGACGACGCATCCGACACAATGGGACAACGGCTTCTTCCAAATGCTGTTGAATCACGAATGGGAACTGAGAAAGAGTCCAGCGGGCGCGTCGCAGTGGGAGCCTGTCAGCATTAAAGAAGAAGATAAACCGGTTGACGTTGAAGACCCGTCTATTCGCTACAACCCGATGATGACCGATGCCGATATGGCGCTGAAAGTTGACCCTGAATATCGCAAGATTTCCGAGCGCTTCGCTCGGGATCAGGCCTACTTCTCCGAAGTGTTTGCCCGAGCGTGGTTCAAACTGACGCACCGCGATATGGGACCGAAAGCGCGCTACGTTGGCCCAGATGTGCCGCAGGAAGATTTACTGTGGCAGGATCCGGTTCCGGCGGGCCGTACCGACTATGATGTCGATATTGTCAAAGCACGCATTGCGGAAAGTAGCCTGTCCATTAGTGAGCTGGTGTCGACAGCCTGGGACAGCGCCCGTACGTTCCGTGGCTCCGATATGCGCGGCGGTGCCAACGGTGCGCGTATTCGTCTTGCCCCGCAGAAAGACTGGGTAGGGAATGAACCTGCGCGTCTGGCGCGCGTATTAGTCGTTTTGGAAAGTATTGCGGCCGCAACGGGGGCTAGCGTGGCCGATACCATCGTACTCGCCGGTAATGTGGGGATTGAGAAAGCGGCAAAAGCGGCTGGCGTATCGGTGACGGTGCCTTTTGCGCCGGGACGTGGTGACACCACCGATGCCCTGACTGATGTGGAGTCTTTCGATGTCCTCGAACCGATCCATGACGGCTACCGTAACTGGCTGAAGAAGGATTATGCCGTTAGCGTGGAAGAGCTGATGCTCGATCGCACCCAACTGATGGGGCTGACTGCGAATGAAATGACGGTGCTGGTGGGCGGTCTGCGCGTACTAGGAACCAACTACGGCGGTACGAAGCACGGCGTATTTACCGATCGTGAAGGGGCGCTGACGAACGATTTCTTCGTCAATCTGACCGACATGAAATACACGTGGAAGCCTTACCGCAAAGACCTGTATGAAATCCGCGACCGTAAAACGGGTGAAGTCAAATGGACAGCGACGCGTCTGGATCTGGTCTTTGGTTCCAACTCCATTCTGCGTGCCTACGCCGAAGTTTACGCACAGGACGACAGCAAAGAGAAGTTTGTGAATGACTTTGTTGCTGCTTGGGTGAAAGTGATGAATGCGGATCGCTTCGATCTGGCAGAGTAAGATGTAACCACTCCCTGCGCGGGCGCGTGTGCCGCGTGGGGAGAATCATTTTCTACTGTAATGCATTTTCGGTGCGTCTGTGCCGATCACTGTTTCTTCAGGTTCATCATGAACTCTCTGAACGGGGCGGAAAACTCCTTAAACAACGGATGTTTTCTTTTCTGCATCATCACCTCTCCAAACAGCTTCAATCCCACCATAAAAGCCTGAGTTTGTTCCGGCGTCATGTCCATCTTGCCATCGACTTTTTCCAGTAGCTTGAACAGGTCATCGTGAAGCGAGAATTCAAACGACAGCGTGCGTTGCTGTTCGGCTTTTTCTTCCACCGTAATCTGATAGACGTTTCCCATTGTGGCCTCAGTAAATTGAACTCGTGATAGATAGTTGATAAAATCAACTATATGATCATTGGTTGACTGAGTCAATAAAACATGATGAAAGCCCTTTTTGCCTTATTAGAACGCTATAAGGTACAGATGCAGGAACAGATGAAAGCGCACGACATTAGTCTGGATGTTGTGCACATCCGGCTATGCAAGATCATCGCGATGGAAGGGCGGATTACGCCTCAGTCGCTGGCGAAAACTGTCGGGCGGGATAAGGCGCAAATCACCCGAATGGTGGCAGAGTTGGTCAAGCGTGATTATGTCCGCAAAATAGATAACCCAGATGATGGCCGCAGCGTGTGGCTCAGTTTGTCCGATAAGGGTGCCGCGTTTACTCAGGTTTTTCTGCATCAGGAAAAGCAGATAGAGGCACAGATGCTTCAGGCTCTGTCCCCGGATGAACAAGCCATGTTTAGGGCGCTGCTGGAAAAAATAGCGGCGAGCGATGCGAAATACTAAATCCTGCGCCAGCTAAAGATCTCTGCACTGCCGTGAGGCGCGTTCATCGTGCTGCTGCACCGTGATGACGCGAGAACAGCGTTCTTCCCAGCACCGCAAACGCCAGCCGTACCGGCATTTGCGGTGCTGGCACGCATTTTGCTCTTATCTCTTTGGGACAGCACCACATAGGGCGCTGAACAACCTGAATAGCTGGCTAGGGTTCCGATCCATGCAATATGGATGTCTGGTCCGAGAGCTGGCGACCTCCAGTTGAGGTTACACGGCGGGACAAAAGCCCGGGAGACAGCAACACCCATGGTGTCGCGCTGTTCCCGCTTTTTTCCTACTCAACTGGAGGTCTGGCATGAACTTATCTCGTTTACTGGGCGTTTGCGTCCTCAGTCTCTCAGCGCTGCTGAGCTTCCCTTTACAGGCTGCGCCTAAAACGCAATTCAACGTGTGCTGGACTATCTATGCTGGCTGGATGCCGTGGGGCGTCATCGGCACGCAGGGCATTATCGATAAATGGGCCGACAAGTACGGCATCAAAATTAAGGTTACCCAGCTTAACGACTACGTCGAGTCGATCAATCAATACACCGCCGGACAGTTTGACGGCTGCACCATGACCAACATGGATGCGCTGACCATTCCGGCGGCGGGCGGTGTGGATACCACGGCGCTGCTGCTTGGCAGTTTCTCCGAAGGCAATGACGGCATCGTACTCAAGGGCAAAGGGAAAACGCTGAGCGACCTGCGTGGGATGAAGGTCAACCTGCCTGAACTCTCCGTTTCTCATTACCTGCTGGTGCGCGGTCTGGAAACGGCCGGATTGCGCGAGCGGGATGTCACCGTCGTCAACACGTCGGATGCCGATATTGTTGCCGCTTTTGCTACCCGCAGCGTACAGGCGGCTGTCGCCTGGAACCCGCAGCTTTCCGCGATTAAAAGCCAGCCGGATACCTCGGAAGTCTTTCAGTCCGGCCAGATCCCCGGCGAACTGATCGACATGATGGTCGTGAATACGCAGACGCTGCAAGAAAATCCGGCGCTGGGTAAAGCGCTGGCCGGTGCCTGGTTTGAAATGATGGCGCTGATGAAGGCGGGCGACAAACCTGCGCTGGAGTCGATGGCGGCCGCTTCAGGTACCGATTTAGCAGGCTATCAGGCACAGCTAAAAACTACCCATCTGTTTTATTCTGCACAGGACAACCTGGCGTTTCTGACCAGCACCGATCTCCCGAACACCATGAAACGCGTTGCGGATTTCTCCTTTGATAAAGGGTTGCTCGGTACTGGCGCACAGAGTGCCGATTTTATCGGCATGACGTTCCCTGGGCAGATCACGCAAGGTGACAGCGCGAATGTGAAACTGCGCTTTGACGACACCTTCGTGCGTCTGGCCGCAGAGAACAAACTCTGACCTCGCAGACTGGAGAGACTATCGTGCGTTTGATCAATCGCTCCCCCAGCCGAGGCGGACGGCTGCTGCTTGTCCTGCTGCCGTTTACCGTGCTGCTGGTGCTGTACCTCGTGGGGTCGGCACTGCGGCTGGAAGCCAATCCCAATGACAAACTGCTGCCAAGTCTTGGGCAAATGGCCGAGGCAATTCAGCGCATGGCATTTACCGAAGACAAACGTAGCGGCGACTACCTGTTCTGGCTGGATACGCAAGCCAGTCTGGTGCGTCTCGCGCTGGGACTGGGGATCGCCAGCCTGTTGAGTCTGCTGTTTGGGATTGCGGCAGGGGCTTTTCCGCTGTTCCGCGCGTCGCTCTCGCCGTTGATGACCGTGCTGTCGATGATCCCACCGCTGGCGATTTTACCCATTCTTTTCATCGTCTTCGGATTGGATGAACTCTCGAAAGTGATGTTGATCGTTATTGGCGTCACGCCGATGCTGGCGCGCGATCTCGAACAGCGTGCCCGCAATATCCCACAGGAAATGCTAATTAAAGCGCAAACGCTGGGGGCGAACAGCTGGGTGGTGGTGTTGCGCGTCATCCTGCCGCAACTGCTGTCACGGCTGTTGATTTCCCTGCGACTGCTGCTGGGCGCGGCGTGGCTGTTCCTCATCTCTGCCGAAGCGATTTCGGCAACGGCCGGGCTGGGCTACCGCATCTTTCTGGTACGCCGCTATCTGGCGATGGATGTGATTCTGCCTTACGTCGTGTGGATTACGCTGCTGGCATGGCTGATGGATATGGCACTGCGCTGGCTGCATCGCCGCTGGTTCCCGTGGTCAGAGGAAAGCAAAGCATGAGTTTTATCGAGATCGATAATATCTGGCAGGAGTACGACGACCACGTTGTGCTGGAACGATTGAACCTGAACGTCGAGGAAGGGGAGTTCTGTACGATGGTCGGGGCATCCGGCTGCGGTAAATCCACCTTTTTGCGCCTGCTGCTGGGGCAGGAAACGCCCAGTCGTGGCGAAGTGCGGCTAGAAGGGAAAACGCTGCCCGCCGAGCCGGATGCCAGTCGCGGTGTGGTGTTTCAGCGCTATTCGGTTTTCCCACATTTAACCGTGCTGGAAAACGTGGTGATTGGGCTGGAAATACCGCGCTCCCCTTGGCTTGGCAGGCTGTTTGGGCGGCGCAAGCAGGCGGTACGTGACAGTGCTGCTCGCATGCTGGAACGCGTCGGGCTTGGACATGCGATGAACAAATATCCCAATCAACTTTCCGGGGGGATGCAGCAGCGGCTCGCGATTGCTCAGGCGTTTATTGTCCAGCCGCGCATCCTGTTGCTCGATGAACCGTTTGGGGCGCTGGACCCCGGTATTCGCGGCGATATGCACACCTTACTGCTGGAGCTGTGGCGGGAAACCCGCTTAACGGTCTTTATGGTTACCCACGATTTGCCGGAGGGGTTCCACCTTGGCACGCGTTTGCTGGTGTTCGACAAAGTTCGCGTCGATCCCCATGCGCCGGAAGCCTATGGCGCACGTATTACTTATGACATCCCCCTGAATCAGGCGCGTCTCGCCACGCGGCAGCGTGCGCTTACGTCGCTGCCTCCTGTTGTCAGCGTGATGACATCCCCCGTTTAAGGAGCTTTCTGTGATGACAGAGATACAGACATCGAAAAATACATCGACAGGCCGGTCAACGTTTGATGAAGAAACGGTGCCGGGCGGAGGCCATACCTCCTTCATCCTAAAGCGCGGACAGATTCTGCGGATCACCGATGTGGAAGGCGGCGGCAATGTGGGCTTGCTGTTGTTTAACGCGCACCAGACCAGCGAACGGTTAAACCTGCCGGACACTCTGAAAGGGCAACACACCGCCAAATTAACGGTTGGGCACTGCCTTTACTCCGATATGGGACGGGTACTGGCGGCGATCGTTACCGACACCTGCGGCTGGCACGACAGCATGGGCGGCGTGCTCAACGCACAGGAGGTGCATGAGAAATACGGGCAGGGACGCTATCAGGAACTACGCAACGGTTTTTTCCGTAACGGGATGGATAACCTGTTGGTCGAAATGGGGAAATGGAACCTCAATCTGCAAGATCTGCTGATGACGATCAACCTGTTCAGCAAAGTCACGGTGGATACACAAGGGCAGTTTCACTTTCACGCCAGTCATTCTCAGGCGGGTGACTACATCGAGCTGTATGTGCCGATGGACACGCTGGTCGTGCTGACGGCCTTGCAACATCCGATGGATCCCAACCCGACGTATGCGCCGCGTCCAATTGCACTCACCTGGAGCCGAGCAGAAGACGAGGATGTCGCCAAATACTGCCGTGAGTTCCGTGAGGAAAATGCACGCGCGTTTCACAATACCGAACGCGGTTACCTGTAAAGAGGCCGGATATGACGTTAATTGCCAGCAATAAAATAGCCGACGACGCGGTCTTCCGCCATGTCATCCCCGCCGGGGAACCCTATCTGTTTGAAGTCAAGCAAGGACAGACGCTGCGACTATTGGATTTAGAAGGCAATCAGGCGGTGGATACGTTGTTCTATCGCGTTGATAACCCACGTGAACGCTACGATCCACAGCGAACGCTGCGCCGTCAGAATAACGTCTACCTGACGACCGGTAGCGTGCTGTATTCCAACCTTGGCAATCCGTTGTTGACGATTGTCGCCGACACCTGCGGTCGACATGACACGTTGGGCGGTGCCTGTGCGCAAGAGAGTAACACGGTGCGCTATGCGCTTGACCGACGCTACATGCACAGCTGCCGTGACAACTTTCTCTGTGCCTGCCTGCACGATGGTCGTCTGAACAAGCAAGATATTGGCGCGAACATTAACTTCTTTATGAACGTGCCGGTAACGGCGGAAGGTGGGCTGACCTTCGAGGACGGTATTTCCGCGCCGGGGAAATACGTGGAGCTACGCGCCGAAACGGACGTCGTCGTGCTGATTTCCAACTGTCCGCAGCTTAACAACCCGTGTAATGGCTGGAACCCGACACCTGCGGAGGTGCTGGTATGGAAATGACGCCGGATCGAGACCGTGAAAAACACACGCGATGGCAGCGTGTGAAAGAGTGGCTAGTGAGTGCATTGGAAGCGAGAGCGAACCGGTATTCTCTGCCGTCAACGAGCCGTTCTCCGTCGGACAAAAACTGATGATTTCGGTGTGGTAGCACGCTTCTACATCCTTTGACCGTTACCGCGATGGACGACCATCATGCGGATCGCATTTCGGCGGGACGACCTGCCCTTGCATGAGTCTAGCGTATGTTCGATACACTTCTGATTGCTAACCGTGGTGCGATTGCGTGCCGTATTCTGCGTTCGCTGCGCGAGATGAACGTCTGTGGCGTCGCGGTCTATTCTGATGCCGATATCAGTAGCCTGCATATTCAGGACGCCGATGAAGCTATTAGCCTTGGAGAGGGCGCGGCGGCGCATACCTATCTGGATGTCGCGAAAATTTTATCGGCGGCGCAGCGCAGTGGTGCGCAGGCCATCCATCCGGGATATGGCTTTCTGTCTGAGAATGCGGCGTTTGCCGAAGCCTGTGAAGCGGCACAAATTGCTTTTGTTGGACCGACACCGCAGCAGTTGCGTGTGTTCGGTTTAAAACATACCGCACGGGCGCTGGCGAAAAAATACCACGTTCCGCTGCTGGAAGGCACTGAGCTGCTGGAAAATATTGATGCCGCTCTGTGCGCGGCGGCAAAGATTGGCTACCCGGTCATGCTCAAAAGCACGGCTGGTGGGGGCGGGATTGGGATGCGCGTCTGCTATAGCGCCATGGAACTGTCCGAGGTGTTTGAAACGGTAAAACGCCTCGGACAGAACAATTTCAGCGACGCGGGCGTTTTCATCGAAAAATATATCGAACGTGCCCGGCATCTGGAGGTACAGATTTTTGGTGATGGTCAGGGCGACGTGCTGGCGCTGGGCGTTCGGGACTGCTCGGTACAGCGTCGTAACCAGAAAGTCATTGAAGAAACGCCTGCGCCCAATCTGCCGGACGGCGTCGCTGACGCGCTGTGTTCTGCGGCAATCTGTCTGGCGCAGGCGGTGAATTACCGCAGTGCGGGGACGGTGGAGTTCGTCTATGACAGTGCGACCGATCGTTTTTATTTTCTTGAAGTCAATACGCGCTTACAGGTCGAGCACGGCGTAACGGAGCAGGTCTGGGGTGTGGATCTGGTGCGTTGGATGATTGAACTGGCCGCAGGGGATCTGCCGCCGTTGCGTGAACTGGCAGCCCAACTGAATCCGCGTGGTCATGCGATTCAGGCGCGTTTGTATGCCGAAGATCCGGGCAAACAGTTCCAGCCATCACCGGGATTATTGACGGAAGTCGAATTCCCCGCGTCAGAAGGACACAGTCTGCGCATCGATACCTGGGTGACGGCAGGATGCGATATCCCCCCGTTCTTCGATCCGATGCTGGCTAAGATCATAGCCTGTGCGCCAACCCGTGAGCAGGCGATGGCCGGGTTGGATCGCGCGCTGGCAGAGACGCGACTCTACGGCGTTGAGCACAATCGTGACTATTTACGTCAGATTCTGGTGGCAGAACCGTTTGCCAGCGGCCAGCCGTGGACGCGCTGCCTAGATAAATTGTCTTATAAGGCGACAACCTGCGAAGTGGTGAGTGCGGGTACGCAAACCACCGTACAGGATTATCCCGGACGTCTCGGATACTGGTCGGTCGGCGTGCCACCGTCGGGTCCGATGGACGATCGCGCGCTGCGTTTAGGGAATCGACTCGTGGGAAATCCGGCGGGAACGGCCGCGCTGGAGATCACGATGAACGGGCCGACATTGCGCTTTAACACGGATGCCGTGGCGGTTGTTACGGGGGCGGCGATTGCTATTGAGATGGACGGTCAGCCCGTCCCGATGGATCGCGTATTTGCAATACCGACCGGTGCCACGTTGCGTTTAGGGGCAATGCAGGAACAGGGCGTGCGCAGCTATCTCTGCCTGCGTGGTGGAATCGAGGTGCCAGATTACCTTGGCAGTAAAAGCACGTTCACGCTGGGGCAGTTTGGTGGCCATGCTGGACGTGCACTGCGGGCGGGTGATGTCTTGCACCTTGCTGCGCTGGCGGACAGACGTGTTGGCGACCGCCTGCCGGATGCGTTACGCACGACCTTGTCTGCGGTACGTGAACTGCGCGTGATTTACGGCCCGCATGCCGCCCCCGACTATTTTACGCCTGCCTATATGGACACTTTTCTCACCACCGAGTGGGAAGTGCATTTTAACTCCAGCCGCACAGGCGTGCGCTTGATTGGGCCGAAACCGGAATGGGTTCGCGACAGCGGCGGAGAGGCGGGGCTGCATCCGTCGAACATTCACGACAATCCGTATGCTATCGGTGCGGTGGATTTCACCGGCGATATGCCGGTTATTCTGGGGCCGGATGGCCCGAGTCTGGGCGGTTTCGTCTGTCCGGTGACGGTGATCGAAGCCGACCTGTGGGCGCTGGGGCAGCTTAATGCTGGCGATCGTGTGCGCTTTATTCCCGTCGATCTTGCCACGGCGCGTTCACTGGCATTAGCGCGTCATGCGGAGGTCGAACAGCTTGTGCCGATCAACATCGACTGGTCGCCTGCCGCGCTCATTTCTCCAGTGGTGCTGGATATTGGTGACGCGGATAAGCGGCTGGTTGCCCGGCTGTCCGGCGATACGCATCTGCTGCTGGAAGTGGGGGCGGCGGAGCTGGACGTGGCGCTGCGTTTTCGCGTTCATGCGCTGATGCTGGCACTGGAACAACAAACGCTCGATGGCATCATTGATATCACGCCGGGTATTCGCTCGTTGCAGGTGCACTATCGTCCTGAAACGCTGGCGTTGTCGCTTCTGCTGGAGGTGCTTTCCTCGCTATGGTTGGCCGTTTGCGCCCAGCAAAATCTGACCGTGCCATCGCGGGTGGTTTATCTGCCGCTGTCCTGGGACGATCCTGCCTGCCAACTGGCGATTCAGAAATACATGACCACGGTACGCAGCGATGCGCCCTGGTGCCCAAGCAACCTTGAATTTATCCGCCGCATTAACGAACTGGATAATCTCGATGAGGTTTATCGCACGGTATTTGAGGCCAGCTATCTGGTGATGGGTCTGGGTGATGTTTACCTCGGTGCACCGGTGGCGACACCGCTGGATCCGCGTCACCGTTTAGTCACCACCAAATATAACCCGGCGCGCACCTGGACGGCGGAAAACTCGGTGGGGATTGGCGGCGCTTATCTGTGCGTTTATGGCATGGAAGGGCCGGGCGGCTACCAGTTTGTCGGACGCACGCTGCAAATGTGGGATCGTTATCGCGACGTTGACGCCTTTGACGGTAAACCGTGGCTGCTGCGCTTCTTCGACCAAATTCGCTTTTATCCGGTGTCGGCTGATGAATTGTTATCTATCCGACGGGATTTCCCGCTAGGGCGTTATCCGCTGCGGATCGAGCAAAGTGAATTGGCGCTAAGCGCCTATCAGGATTTCCTGTCGCGGGAAGCGGAAGACATCGAGACATTCCGCGTGCGCCAGCGGGCAGCGTTTGAGACGGAGCGTGAGCGCTGGCGTATTGCCGGCCAATCGGTGACGGATAGTGTGGACGCCGCGATTGAGGAAACGAGTGAAACGCCGATCCAACCGGGGCAGGTCGGCGTGGAAAGCCCGATTTCCGGCAACCTCTGGCAGGTGGCGACGGAGGTCGGTAAGACGGTAGCTGAAGGGGAAACGCTGATGATCCTCGAATCCATGAAAATGGAGATCCCGATTCTATCGCCGCAGCGCGGCAGGGTTCGAGAAATTCGCTGCCAGCCTGGAGCGTCCGTTCGCGCAGGACAGTGCGTGGTGGTGATTGAGTCTCAGGGATAAGTCTTGCACCGGATCTTTGCAGGCGGCGAAATGAGGCCGCCTGCCCGAGTGTTAACAGTCCTCAACGATCAGATAGGCTGCGTTGATCGGCCCGTGCACGCCGACCACTTTGATCAGTTCAATATCGGCGGTGGAGCTCGGGCCACCAATAATATTAATGCACGATGGCATACGCTCGCCTTGTTGCGCCATGTGATGTAGGTGCTGCGCCAACTGCGCGATACGAGGTAACAATGTGCTTTTGCGCAGTACAAAGAGAGAGGATTCCGGCAACAGGCTGACGGCGCGTCCTCGTTGTGGTGCGGAAAATAGCACCACGCCGCCAGATTCTGTTAGGCCATACTCCGCGTAGACTACGCCGACCTTGGCTTGTTCCGCCAGCCGCAGGTTCTCTTCTCCCACACTGGGATCCCATACGGTGGCCTGACATTCACGCTGCAAGCATGCGGTGATCCCTAATGCCTCTAAACGCCGATCGTCGCTGATGATCACGGGTGCATGTCCGTATTTATCGCACAATTGCAGCGCGGCCTGCGCTGCGTCGGCTTCGCTGACGATTTCGCAGTGCGCTAGCATGACGTTAGTCGCGACATCGATAAACGCATTACAACGCTGCTGTACGCTCAGATCGGTTAATCGAGTACGAGCATGATGGCTGGCAGGCCTTGGCAACGGAGCGGGAATGTGGCGCACCTTGCGTCCGAGTTGGCGGGCAATATCGGCCAGAAAACTATCTCGGTTTTCCATTATTTCTTTCCTCTTGCCTGATGTTTCTTAAACCAGCTGCGGAAGCTTTCGCCGTCTGCATCTGGCAGGTCGCGCGCTTCCGTCCATTCACCGATAGCACCCATCTCAATGCGTGTTTTACCGTTTTTAATAAACCAGCCTGCGGCATGGGCGCCGGCGATCATTCCGACCTTCCACAGCATCGGGTGACTGTTGACGTAGCTGAAGAGTTTCGTGAAGCGCTGTTCGGCTTTTGGTGTTATTCCTTTTTCCGCCATGACACGCCGGTGTTTAAGAATCAGCGACGATAAAGGAATACGGACTGGACACACGGTATCGCAGGCGGTGCAGAGTGAGCAGGCATAGGGCAATTCTTTGAAATCTCGATAGCCGCCCAGCAAGGGGGAAATGACGGCACCGATCGGACCAGGATAAATAGAGCCATAACCGTGTCCACCAATATGACGATAGGCAGGACAGGTGTTGATGCAGGCACCACAGCGGATACAGCGCAGAATATCGCGGAACGCGGAGCCAAGAATCTGTGAACGACCGTTATCGACAATCACCAGATGAAATTCCTGCGGCCCATCAACGTGTCCCGCTTCCCGTGGCCCTGTCAGCCAGGTGTTATAACCCGTTAGGCGTGCACCGACTGCGCTACGCGCCAGCATGGTGATCAAGACGTCCACTTCCTCAAAGGTCGGCGCAATCCGCTCCATCCCCATCACCGCAATATGCGTTTTTGGCAACGTGGTACACATTCGCGCATTGCCTTCGTTGGTGACCAGACAGACCGAGCCAGTTTCCGCCACGGCGAAGTTACAGCCAGTCACGCCAACTTCCGCACTGAGAAAATCCTCACGTATCTTCTGACGAATGAACAGCGTCATGGCTTCTGGGGTTTCTGGTCCGTCATAGCCCAGCTTTTCGTGCAGTACCTTGCGGATCTGGTAGCGATCTTTGTGGATAGCCGGAACCACGACATGCGAAGGCGGATCCTGATCCAGTTGCAGAATATATTCGCCCAGATCGGTTTCGATAACCTCAATCCCCGCCTGCTGCAAGACGTGATTCATACCGATTTCTTCGGTGACCATCGATTTCGCTTTGACGACTTTTTTGGCATGGTTAGCCTGAGCAACCTGAAGAATGTAACGGGTGGCATCCTCCTTGGTTTTGGCGAAATAGACCTGTCCGCCGTTGTACGTCACTTTTTCTGATAGCTGATAAAGGTAAGCATCGAGATTGTTAAGTACATGCTCGCGAATCTGAGCGGCATGATCGCGCCACGCTTCCCAATGGCCTAACTCATCGACCATTTTCTGACGATTTGCGCCGATACGTTCCTGCGCGTTGGCAACTGCCTTACGCATGATGGGATCGTGAATCTGGGTTTGAATACGATCCTTAAATTTAACATCGCTGGTTTTTAGGCTCATATCCTCTCCTTAGCGGCTCATCAGAACTTCGGCGATGTGCATCACCTTGACAGGGTGGCCTTCACGCTGCATTCGGCCACCGATATTGAGCAGGCAACTGACATCGGCGCCAATCAGATAGTCGGGTTTGACCTCCATCATATGGCTGACTTTTTCTTTCACCATTTCGCCGGAAATTTCTGCCATCTTCACCGAAAATGTGCCGCCGAAGCCGCAACAGGTTTCTTCTGCCTTAAACGGCAGTAAGTGCAAATCCTGAACGTGGTTGAGCAGCGCGATGGGCTCTTCGCGCACGCCCAATTTGCGAAACAGGCTACAGGAGGGGTGATAAACCGCCGTCCCCGACAAACGTGCGCCGACGTCCGTTACGCCCAGCGTATTGACGATGAACGAGGTCAGATCCTTCATGCGTTCGGCAACACGTTCGGCACGCAGTACCCATTCAGGTTCATCGGCCAGATATTCGGGATAGTGGCGGATGGCGTTCATACATGAACCGGCAGGAGAAATGATCGGGTCGTCATTGTCCTCCAGCGCGGCAATTACGCTTTTCATACCGGGAATGGCGCTGTTGATATAACCGCCGTTGATGGCAGGCTGCCCGCAACATGACTGTTTTTCGGGAAAGTGCACGTTGCAGCCCAACTGCTCTAATAGCATTACGGAATCACGCGCCATACGGGATTTAAGGGCGTCACCAATACAGGTAACAAAAAAATTAACATTCACGACAGACTCCCATTACTCAATGTAGATGGATTTTTTATTGTGATATCAGGCCATAAACAGGTAGTACACCAGGCCGACCTTGAGCCCAAGAATGATGATATAGACGCCGCAATACTTCAGCGTACCGGACATAATCGCGCTGCCTTGTCCTTCCATGCGTGTTGCCGACACCGCGATCGCAATACTTTGTGGCGATATCATCTTGCCGCCAGTGGCCCCAGCGGTGTTCGCCGCAGCCAGCCAGACGGGATCAACATGCAATTTTTCCGCAGCCATAGTTTGCAACTTGCCAAATAGCACGTTGGAATTGGTATCGCTGCCGGTGACGAAAGTGCCTAACGCCCCAATCACGGGAGCAATAAACAGGTAGCCACCTCCGGTGACGTCCACCATCGTTTGTGCCAGCGTGGCGATCAGTCCGCTGACATCCATTACCGTCGCCATGGCGACGATGGCGGTAATCGCGATAATCGAATTTCTGAGCTGTTTTACCGTGCTGGCGAAGACATGCAGCATGGTCCCCAGATTCGCGCCCTGTATAAAACCGCCCAGCAGGCTGGCGATGATGATCAGGACGCCCGGAGTGGCAATCCAGTCGATCTTCAACTTCAGCACCTGTGTCTCCGTTAGGTGGAAGGGAATGACGGACGCCACTTGAGAGACGGTGCCTTTGATGGTGGGGAACAGCGGAGAACAAAGTAGAATAAAGGTAAAAATCAGGATGTAAATCGCACAGGCGCGTAGCAATTGACTGCCGGAATAGCCTGATAGGGACACGCGCTGAGCGCTGTCGATAAGGTAGGTGGTGTCGGTTTCTTTCTTACGGCATTTTGCCATTAACGTAACCGCAATCAGGCTGACTAAACTGCCTGCGAAGGCGGGCAATTCGGCTCCAAGATGGACGGCCACAATATACTGCGGCACCAGCGTAGTTACGCCACACACCAGCGTAATAGCGAACACACCGCGAATAGCTTTAATACCGCCGCCAATGATTGCGACGATGACAAAGGGAAGCAGTATGTTGAATAACGCCAGTTGCAGTACAACCGTGGCGCTTAATGTGGTGACCGGAAGATGAACCTGTTCCGCTAAAATCGAAACCGGAATACCGACAGCACCAAAGGCGGTAGGGACGGTATTGGCGACCAGTGATGCGATGGCTGCCTTCATCGGGTTGAAGCCGAGTGCGATAAGGATGCCGATGGGGATCGCAACGGCGGTGCCATAACCCGCAGCCGCTTCGAGGAAACCACCAAAACACCATGAAATCAGCAACACCTGAATACGTTTATCATCGCTGATACTGGCAAGAACATCCCGTAGCACATCCATGCTGCGTGTTTTTTGCATCAGGTTATAGCTGTATATCGCCCCCAGAATAACGATGATAATTGGCCATAAACCTTTCAGTGCGCCATAGCCTGCCGCTAACCCCAGCGTTCTTAGTGGTGTGTGCCAGAATAAGGCGGCGATCACGACGGTTAGCGTCAACGTAATGAGTACCGCGTGATGGATAGGCATTTTTATTTTGAGAATAAGAACAATCATGACCAACAGTGGGAAGCTACCCAGCAAAAAATATAAATAATCGTGCATAGCGGTGTCCTGACATCCTGATTTTAAGAAGTAAAAAACAAGGAATACCAACGTGGTGCTATATACACTTATATAATGAGTGGTTATTAAATAATTTTAGCTGAATCGGGTCAGATGAAACAAAGAAGCGCAAAAATGGTGTGAGATTAGTTACTTAATGGTTAATTTAGTTGCTTAAGTGGGGCTATTGGGAAACCGGTGTGCGGATAAACCGTCGAAAATAGCGACGTTTATTTCATCATAAATGGCGGAAGATGGAAGATGAACGGCAATGTAAAAGGAGTCAGTGGAGAAGAAAATACAAGAAATGGTGCGTTCAATTGGACTCGAACCAACGACCCCCACCATGTCAAGGTGGTGCTCTAACCAACTGAGCTATGAACGCATTTAGATAACGAACTGCCTGTCTGACAGCGAGGCGAATAGTAGCGAGCAAGGTGAAAACTGGCAAGAGGAAAAATGCAATTTTGTGCTCTTGCCAGCGTGATTGCTGTGGTTGTATCCGTTCCGCCGTTTTTTTCGACGATACCCGTCATACTTCAAGCTGCTTGTGCGTTGGCTGCTCTTAAATACTCGGCCCGTCGTGGGCCTCGCCCTAAAGGGCCGCTGCAAGCAGCGTTCAAATCCGCTCCCGGCAGATTTGTCACCCAGTCACTTACTTGTGTAAGCTCCTGGGGATGAAATGAGAGACTTCCTGTCTCTCACCGAAGGCCAGCCGTTGGCTGGTCAAATTCGTTCCCGACGAATTTGTCGCTCGGTTGCCGCATTACAAGGCCATAAATGAGCCTTGCCCTAAAGGGTCAACGCTTTGGCGTTGTTCAAAACGCTAGCGTTTTGTCACGCAACTCGAATTATTTAGGGTAGAAAACAGAGTGAAACGTTATCTAACGTGCTGCCCGCGCTAAGATTCGTGCGGCAGGCTGGCGCTGAAGAAAACGAATTCGCGTCACCATCATGACTGCTGCCGCTGTCAGACCAATGATGAAACCACACCAGAAACCCGCAGGCCCCATGCGTGGCACGATAACATCCGTCAACGCGAGTAGGTAGCCGCTCGGTAAACCTAACACCCAATACGCGGTGAACGTAATATAGAAAATCGCGCGGGTGTCTTTATAGCCTCGCAGTACGCCACTGCCGATCGCCTGAACGGCATCAGAAATTTGATAAACGGCAGCCAACAGCATGAGCTGAGAAGCCATTGCAACCACCAGCGGATCCTGATTGTAGAGTAGGGCGATAGGCTCACGTAGCAACGTGGTAAAAATGGCTGTGCAACCGGCTAACGCTACACCAGCCATGATACCTGTGTGCGCCGCAATGCGGGCGTTTTCAACCGAACCCTCCCCTAATCGGTGCCCGACGCGAATGGTAGTAGCGACGCCAACCGAGAGCGGGAGAACGAACATCAGAGAGCTGAAGTTCAGGGCAATCTGGTGACCGGCCACATCGACGACACCGAGCGGTAATACCAACAGCGCCACCACAGCAAACAGCGTGACTTCAAAAAGCAGTGCCAGCGCAATCGGTAAGCCGAGGCCAAACAGACGTTTCAGCACGGCAACATCTGGGCGGAATGCGGGGCGGTGGAGGCGGATATCGCGTAGCCAGGAAGCTCGTCGAGTGTAGAGCATCATCAACAGCATCATGATCCAGTAAACCGATGCGGTAGCCACGCCACAGCCGACGCCGCCCAGTTCGGGCATGCCAAATTTACCGTGAATAAAGATATAGTTAATCGGGATGTTAATTAATAGCCCGATGAATCCAATCATCATCCCGGGATAGGTTTTGGATAGCCCCTCACACTGACAGCGTAACACCTGATAGAACAGGTAGCCGGGAACGCCCCACAGCAACGCATGCAGATAACCGATGGCTTTTGCCGCCAGTTCAGGTGAATCGTCACTCATCAGATTAATCGCGTATTCCCCCTGATACAGCACCAGCATCGTCAGTACAGAAATGATGGCGGCCAGAAAGAAAGACTGTCGCACCTGATGAGAAATGCGATCGCGACGGCCGGAACCGTTGAGCTGTGCGACAACCGGTGTTAACGCTAATAGCAGACCGTGACCAAAAAGAATAGCGGGTAGCCAGATAGAGGTTCCCACTGCGACGGCTGCCATATCGGTGGCGCTATAAGCACCGGCCATGATGGTGTCAACCACACCCATCGACGTTTGGGACACTTGCGCAATAATGACAGGAACAGCAAGCGCCGATAATTTACGCGCTTCTGTCAGATACTGTTGCACGGATACCTTCCTTGAATGACTTAATTTTGCTAGCGGGATGAATGATCTGGATATGGAAAACGTCAAGAATAAAATGAGAGCGTTATTGTAACGACTTAATAAAAGTAAACCAGCATGAAAGAGAATATATTCTTTTTGTTACGCTGCGGTTTCGATAGCGTTTGACGCTCCGTATTCTGGTTTGGTTTTCCGCGGAATATCGGGCACACTGCATACAGTCATTTCTTTGTTTTTAAGAGGCAAACCGCATGTTTACCGGTATTGTTCAGGGCACTGCACCTGTGGTGTCGATTGAAGAAAAATCCAACTTTCGCACGCACGTTATTCAACTCCCCCCTGATCTGCTGCCAGGGCTTACGCTCGGTGCCTCAGTGGCGCACAACGGCTGCTGTCTGACGGTAACTGCCGTTGATGGCGATCGCGTCAGTTTTGATCTTATGAAAGAAACGCTGCGGCTAACGAATCTGGGCGATATTCATGAAGGTGATGTCGTGAATATTGAGCGCGCCGCGAAATTTGGCGATGAGATCGGCGGCCACGTCATGTCGGGCCACATCATGTGTACGGCGGAAGTGGTCAAGATTCAGGTTTCAGAAAATAATCATCAGATTTGGTTCCGCCTGGCAGATGAAGCGCTGATGAAATACGTGCTGCATAAAGGCTTTGTCGGGATTGATGGCATCAGTCTGACGGTGGGAGAAGTGACACGCGGACGTTTCTGCGTGCATTTAATTCCAGAAACGCTGAACCGTACAACGCTGGGTCAGAAGCGCTTGGGCAATCGCATCAATATTGAAATCGACCCGCAAACGCAGGCCGTGGTCGATACCGTAGAACGCGTGTTAGCCAGCAAGCAGGCGAGCGACCTCGTCAGCGAAGAGTAATCCCTGCGCAGCATCTTTTTGTAAACCGGATGAACATCATCATCCGGTTTTCTCTTTTCTTTTCTCTCTCAGCGCGAAACGCGTAATCCACCGTCAATCCCATTGATACTGAATACGATCTGCCAGAGCTGAAGTTCTCTGGCTCTGAACGCCCCTGCGCACGCGTTCAGATAGTAGCTAAACATCCGACGAAAACGGGCGGTGTAGCGTGTGGAAAGCTGGGGCCACCCTTGTTGAAAGCGCGTATGCCATGCCAGTAATGTGCGATCGTAATCGGCACCGAAGTTGTGCCAGTCTTCCATTACCATGTAAGGCTCACTTGCCTGCGCGATGTGCTGCATAGAGGGAATACAGCCGTTGGGGAAGATGTATTTATGAATCCAGGGATCAATGTGCGGGTTGGTCTTATTGGCGCCGATAGTGTGCAGCAGGAACAGTCCATCGGGCTTAAGACTGCGTTTTGCCATGCGAAAGTAAGCGCCATAGTTGCGCGGGCCGACGTGTTCAAACATACCGACAGAGACGATCCTATCGAATTGCTGGTTCAGATCGCGGTAGTCTTGTCGCGCAATGGTGACGCCAAGATCCTGACAGCGCTGTTGCGCCAGACGCTGTTGCTCTCTGGAGATGGTGATGCCGTAAACGGAGACACCGTAGCGACGCGCGGCGAACTCAGCAAGCCCGCCCCAGCCGCAGCCGATATCCAGCAGCGTCATGCCTGATCTTAGCTGGAGTTTTTCGCAAATCATGGTGAGTTTGTCTTCCTGCGCTTGTTCCAACGTGTGCGCCTGTTTCCAATAAGCGCAGGAATATTGCATGTAGGGATCGAGCATTAGGGTAAAGAGATCATTACCTAAATCGTAATGTGCTTTGCCGACAACCTGAGCACGTCTGCGGGACTGCAAATTGGTGACGCGGGAAATGGCGACTCGAGTAAGATCGTGCAAGCGGCGAGGTAGTGTATTTTCTAGCCCTGCACGCAGGACACGATGGAAGAACATATCCAGCCGTTCGCACTCCCACCATCCGTCCATATAGCTTTCACCTAATCCCAACGAACCTTCTCGCAAGACACGTTTAAAAAAGCGGGGATGGGTAACGTGGATATCAAAGGGGCGAGTACCGTTGATCGCGATATCCGCAGCGGCTAACGTGTCTTGCATTATGTGGAACCAAGGCGCGGTATCGTGATCCCATTTTTCTGCATAAGGTAATCCCATCATGTCTCCTTAACTTTTCACGAGTATCCCCGTCATACTTCAAGCTGCATGTGTGTTGGCTGCGTTCAGTCACCCGAATCACTTACCGGAGTAAGCTCATCGGGATTCCTTTTCTTGCCGCCTTCCTGCAACTCGAATTATTTAGGGGTAAAAGTATCGTAAAACACCTGGACAGCACTTACTGCAGCCGACGTATCGGCTGTCACCAGAGAAAAATGAAGAAGAAATTTGCACGTAAACAGGATCTCATTGGCAAAAGCACGGACCTGCTTACTGACGTGCGGCTATCGCTATTTTGGTTTTATCAGTGAAACTGAAACGCAGGGTTCAGTTTAGAGTTGCTCCAGCCAATATACAAGAAAATTGGCTGGAGCAAGCAGAGAGGGAAAGCGGGCAGGAATAGAAAAACCGTCTGTATTGGTCGTCGAGATTAACGGCGATAATCGCGGAATGGACCATCGGCAACCGAGCGACGTTCAATCAGCGTCGGGTGTACTTCAATGACGTGCGCATCTTCTCGCTTACTGGTAATACGATCCAGCAGCATAGAAAACGCGGATTGGCCCAGGCGTTCTTTCGGTTGATGGATGGTGGTCAGCGCTGGCGTAAAGAAGCGCGCATGGCGCACGTTGTCATAACCGATCACCGAAATATCCTGTGGCACGCGCAGGCCCAGTTCGTCGGCTGCACAGATGGCACCCATCGCCATAATATCGCCACCACAGAATACGGCCGTAGGTCGCTGTTTCTGCGCGAGAATCTGATGCATGGCTTTATAGCCGGATTCCGGTTCGAAATCGCCCTGAACAACCCATTCGTCGCGCACGGCGATGTCGGCTTCCTTCAATGCTTTTAAAAAGCCGAGGTAGCGCCCGCTGCCGGTGTTGCGCTCTTGAATGCCGGGGATCGCGCCGATATCTCGATGACCGCGTTCAATCAGGTAGCGACCCGCCATATAACCACCTTCAAAGGCGTTATCGATAATCGTATCGGTAAAATCGCTGTGCATCTGTCCCCAGTCCATGACGACCATTGGAATGCTGCGATAATCTTCCAGCATGCCCAATAGCTCCGGCGGGTATTCGGCGCACATCACCAACAGGCCGTCGACGCGCTTTTGCGCCAACATGGAAAGATAAGCGCGCTGTTTGCCAATGTCGTTATGAGAATTACACAGCACCAGCGTGTAACCTTTGGCATAACAGCTGTTTTCGACTGCTTCAATGATCTCGGCAAAGTAGGGGGCTTCGCTGGATGTGGCCAACAAACCAATAGATTTAGTGTGATTAACTTTGAGGCTGCGAGCGACGGCGCTGGGCGAATAGTGCAATTCTTTGATTGCCGCCCTGACGGCTGCCTTAGTCTCTTCGGCGACGAAACGTGTTTTATTGATCACGTGCGATACGGTTGTGGTGGAAACGCCAGCACGTTTTGCCACATCTTTAATCGTTGCCATCTAAAAATGACTCCTGAACTTACCTGTTACAGACGTAAGTATATTGTTAATCGTTTGCCTACGTTTAAAGTTCTTCTTCTAAGCTAAAAAACAGGATTTCAGAAGGAGAATGCCGAATGTTATACCGAAGGGGTCTGGGTTGACGTTTTTCGACTGATACGCAGCGCTTTCATAAACAGCGGATTGTGTCCGATTTATCATGAAAGTGAAAGGGCTAATTTATACTATTAGTGATGCATTCGTCCGAGATTTTTCGCTAGAATTATGAAAGAATCGTAATAACCCTATTATTTGTAGCTTTAACCGTCTAAGCGGGTTCTGCTGCACATGGTGGTGTCTTTTTTTAGATGAAGTTTCAGATGAAACTTGTTCGCTAATAAGGAGTGGTTTATGGATACAGATCTGAAGATGTCTTTACTGACAACCGTTGGCTCGTTAGCTGTGATCATCGCGTTTAGCTTTATTGCGGTGCTGAACTAACCGATCGGCTTCTGCGCTGGTTGGTATTCAGACACGTTGGTGGTGCATAAACGTGTCTGAATTATTTAGGGTATAACCGGTATAATTTGCTTAACGAATGGTCTGTGGCGTGACCACGCGACGCGCGCCAACGTAGTGCTCCTGCCAATAATCTTCGCTCAGCTTGCTGATGCGAATATCTGAGCCCGTACGCGGCGACTGGATAAATTTCCCTTCTCCCAGATAAACCCCAACGTGATCGGCTGCGCCACGATTATTGATGCGGAAGAAGACCAAATCGCCACTTTCTAGTTCACTCTTTTTAATCGGCGCGGCATCACGTAGGTGATACATTTCGTTTGCGGTACGCGGGATTTGGATCTTGACGACGTCTTTATAGGCGTAATAAACCAGTCCGCTACAGTCGAATCCGGTAAAGGGAGATGAGCCGCCCCAATGGTACGGTTTACCTATTTGGCTCATCAATTTATTCATGGCGGTCGTTTTGGCATGCTGATAGCGTTTTTTATGCGCCGCGCTCAGCGCCATTCCTTTTTCGGTGGGAGACGGGTTTTTATCCACCTTCTCTTTGAGTGCGGTTTTCTTTAACCCGGTTTTAACTCTGGCCTGTGCAGTTGTCTGCTTCTCGTCTTCAGGTTTCAGTTTTTTAAGGTTTTTCTTTACTAGCGCGGGCGTGCTGCTTTGTGTCCGTGACGGTTTTTTTTCTGTCGATTTGTTAGCGCTACGGGGTTTGGTTTTAGTGCTGACTGCGGTAGGTTCGGGTTTTTTGCTTTTGATCGGCGTCGGTGATTTAGCATTACTCTTTGTTTGACGGCTTTTCTTATTCGTTTCTTCAACGACGTTTTTCTTCGGTGCCGAATGCGGGGTATGCGGCGCAGCCTGAACGACGTTCAGGCATAGATTACTGAAAAATAATATAAAAAGAGTAATAAATAAGCGCATAATAAAAGTGACCGAACATAATCCTTAACTCGCTCAATCCTCACAGTATTCCTGAAAACGGCGTCATAAAAAAGTAGGCACGGTCGCTTTATTCATACAGAATAGTGAAAAAACGTTAATAGTTGTTTTTTCGATTGATTTATCAGCATTTTTTGGCGTTGATTTCATCAGCGACGCAAAGCGACGAGAAAAATAACCCTACAAAAAATGGCGTTTTTTTGTAGCTAGTGGCATCGGTACAATATCATTGAGTCAATGTCGCTGTCGCAATACTTCTGACGGCGGCTCATGGCTAGCGTTTTGGACGTTAGCCATCCTATAGGTTTAAGGAAGCAAGAAGATGACGACACCGACAATTGAAAAAATTCAGCGCCAAATTGCTGAAAACCCGATTCTGCTGTACATGAAAGGCTCCCCGAAATTACCAAGCTGCGGTTTTTCCGCACAGACCGTTCAGGCATTGTCTTCATGTGGCGAACGTTTTGCTTATGTAGATATTTTACAGAACCCAGATATTCGTGCTGAGTTGCCGAAATACGCAAACTGGCCGACATTCCCGCAGCTGTGGGTTGACGGCGAATTAGTTGGCGGCTGTGATATCGTGGTTGAAATGTTTCAGCGCGGTGAATTGCAACAGCTGATCAAAGAAACGGCAGACAAATACAAAGCGCAGCAGGCCGATCAAGAGTAAGTCTCTTATCAAGCATAATCGCGACGCGTAATGTTGTTATGTTGCTAGAGTAAAGTTTTCCAGCGGGTGCCTTATGGCACCCGTTTTTTGATCTTAGTCTTTCCCGCCGACTCAGTCTTCGGCTGATGCGTCTTCCAGCGAATCTTCTTCCAACGCAAGCGGCCATCCGCCCAGACGTTTCCAGCGATTAACCAGCTCACAGAACAATAATGCGGTCTGATTTGTGTCATACAGCGCGGAGTGTGCCTGGCTGGAGTCAAACGCAATACCCGCGGTAATACAGGCTTTAGCAAGAACCGTTTGACCTAAAACCAGCCCGCTGAGCGCTGCGGTATCGAAGGTGGCGAAAGGGTGGAACGGATTACGTTTCAGGCTACAACGCTCCGCTGCCGCTGCCATAAAGCTGTGATCGAACGTGGCATTATGCGCCACGATAATCGCGCGGTTACAGCCCTGATCTTTGATCCCTTTACGCACGACTTTGAAAATTTCATGCAGCGCGTCGTATTCGCTTACCGCGCCGCGAAGCGGGTTGGTGGGGTCAATGCCGTTAAATGCCAGTGCAGCAGGTTCCAGAATTGCGCCTTCAAATGGCTCAACATGAAAATGTAGTGTTTCATCTGGCTGCAACCAACCGTCTTGATCCATTTTTAATGTTACCGCCGCGACTTCCAGCAAGGCATCGGTTTTCGCATTGAATCCGGCGGTTTCAACATCAATCACTACCGGGTAAAACCCACGAAAACGGCCGCTCAGGGCGTTCAGATCACTTTTATCAGCCATTTGTCTCTTAAATTGTTAGCAAAACGCAGCGCGCATTATTGCAAATTTTGACTGGAGATGCAGCATGCCCGTTGCCGTTTCAAACGTCGGAGATTGTAGAGGAAGAGAGAAGAACAGGTGCCGATGTAGCACCTGTATTGCGCAGGATCTTAGTGGCCGATGCCGTTACCAGCGTGGGCATTTTCGATCAATTCGATTTTATAACCATCTGGATCTTCGATGAATGCGATAACGGTCGTGCCGCCTTTGACCGGACCGGCTTCACGCGTCACATTGCCACCCGCCTTACGGATACGCTCACAGGTTGCGGCAACATCGTCAACGCCCAACGCGATATGACCATAGGCATTGCCCAGATCGTAGCTGTCGACGCCCCAGTTGTAGGTCAGCTCGATAACCGAACCCTCGCTCTCTTCGGTATAACCGACGAAAGCCAGCGTGTATTTGTACTCGGTATTCTCGCTGGTGCGCAGTACACGCATTCCCAGAATTTGGGTATAGAAATCAATAGAACGTTGTAAGTCGCCAACACGCAGCATGGTATGAAGTAAACGCATAGTGCCCTCGTTAAAAAGTGCAACAAAAGGGAAGTATAACGTTGTGGCTCTGCTGAGTCCAAGCCGTTGGGATGATGCTAAAAATGCGACACTGCGGTTAGGTTTGTGTTAAAACGTACTATCAGGAGGGCTAATTAGCGCATTGGGTCAGTTTTAGCCGACCTTGTGTGTAAAAAAATCATCAGTTATTACAATGGTTACCTAATTATTTTCATTGTGACTGTCCGTTTGGGCTTGCCAGCAGTAAAGAACAGGGCTTCAATAAATAGAGTTGTAGCAGGAGGTGTTGTGCCAGAGCAACTTGAACTCTTTGTTGTCCCTAATCCATGCCGTGGTATTTGTCAGACGGATGAAGGCGGGTATTGTCGTGGTTGCTTTCGCAATCGCAATGAGCGCTTTAGTTGGGGCCAAATGAGTGATGCGCAGAAACAGGATGTGCTGCGTTTGTGTCGGCAGAGAATGAAACGGTTACAGCGTTCAGAGAAAGCCGATGCGTCAGCAGAGTCCCATCAGCCATCGTTGTTTTAAGCCATCCTGTTTTAGATGATCTATTTACGTGAAATTTTGTTTAAGCAACGCAGGAGCGTTCGATTGAATAAAATAAGCCTAAGATCATTTTTAAAAGACTTTTATTTGATAGAATCCACTGCGTTAGGGTTCTATTTTTTACGATAATAAAATCGTTTTTTTATTCTTATAAATCAGAGTTGATTGCAATCCAGGGATATAACTTAGTGTGCTAACAATAAGGAGAGGTGATGGAATTGCCATTAGGATCTGATTTAGCCCGTCTGGTGCGCGTGTGGCGTGCGCTGGTCGATCATCGATTAAAACCACTTGAACTGACCCAGACGCATTGGGTTACGTTGCATAACATATACCATTTACCCCCTGGCCAGTCGCAGATTCAACTAGCCAAAGCAATAGGTATTGAGCAGCCCTCATTGGTCCGAACATTGGATCAGCTTGAGGAGAAAGGGTTAATCACTCGTCACGTTTGCGCCCACGATCGCCGGGCAAAACGTATTATGCTGACTGAATCAGCAGAGCCGATAATACAGGCAGTCAATGGTGTAATTAGTCATACACGTAGTGAAGTATTATTTGGTATTACGCCGGAGCAGGTTGATGAATTAGCGCTGCTAGTTTCGCGTCTTGAGAAAAATATATTGGCGTTACATGAAAATCAAGCGTAGCTAAATTTGGGTTACGCAGAGGGAGAATTAAATCCCGGCAAGATTACCGATACCCGTTATTGGTTATTTATTCCGGGAGTTGATTATTCGTTGTGACGGTCGCTGCTGATAGCGGCGACCGTCACACAACAATTAGCGTGGAGAAACGGTGATACTGCGGCCATTGCTGGCCATAGCAACGCGTTGTCCGGCGCTGAATTTCGTATCGCCCTGTTTCTGTACCACCATAATGGTACTGCCGTCATCACGACGGATCTCCAGTTCTACGCCCTGTGTACGGTTCAACGCACCCGTTGCGCTTTGACCCGCGACACCACCCGCTACGGCACCCGCCGCTGTCGCCAGACTACGACCAGACCCGCCGCCGATAGTGTTACCCAAGAAACCACCCAGCACAGCACCGCCCAGCGCGCCGATAACGTTAGAATCTTCTCCTGCCTGAATCTGAACCGGGCGCATAGAAACGATGGTGCCGTAAGTCACGGTCTGCACTTGTTTAGCTTCAGATGCACTGTACACATCACCGGAAAGCGTACTGGTATTAGCACAACCAGCCAGCGTGATACCAGCAAGGGTAACCACAAGCAAACGCTTCATCATAATAAAAACTCCTTAATAGCGAATATGTCGGGCTGGCTCAGCCTCGGCCGACGCAGTGTTATACCAATAAATTATGGTCTGGCTCAGTGTAGCATGCCACTCTTTTTACTCTTTTTTTCAGAATATAATAGTGCGCTTAAATTGCGTATAAACAGAGAGGGAAATAACACGAGAAAGGGCTTTTTTTGTAGCAAATATTATCAAAAACCCACTTTTGGCTAAAACCTAACCCGTGTGGAAAAAACACAAAAAATTTAATAATTCAGCGTGTTAACGTGCTACTTTTACTTTCGACATAACGTTTTTTATCGATGTTCTCTTTTTATCCCATAGAGGCAAAGACTACATAATGAGATCAGGCAGATATATTGGCGTGATGTCCGGCACCAGTCTTGATGGTGTGGATGTCGTGCTAGCCGCGATTGACGAACATACCGTGGCTCAACAGGCTAGCTACTGTCACCCGATACCGCAGGATATCAAAATGGCTATCCTGGGAATGTGTCAGGGGCAGGCGGTGACGCTGTCAGCGCTGGGGCAGTTGGATACGCGTCTGGGAATCTTGTTTGCCGAAGCGGTGCTGACACTGCTTAAAGAGACGGGGCTGGGGGCGCAGGATATTACTGCGATTGGCTGCCACGGGCAGACGGTCTGGCATGAGCCTACAGGCGATGCACCTTGTACGTTGCAGATAGGTGATAATAACCGCGTTGCTGCCTTAACCGGCATCACGACCGTGGGAGATTTTCGACGCCGCGATTTGGCCTATGGCGGGCAAGGTGCTCCGCTTGTGCCATCCTTCCACCATGCGCTGCTAATGAACCCTGTTGAGCGTCGTATTGTGCTTAACATTGGGGGAATCGCTAATCTGTCGCTGCTGGTACCGGGAGCACCTGTGCGTGGTTACGATACCGGGCCTGGGAATATGCTGCTGGACGCCTGGATCTGGCGGAACTGTGCACAGCCGTATGATAAAGACGCCGTGTGGGCGATGAGTGGACAGGTGAACCCATTACTGTTGCGCCGGATGTTGACCGATCCTTACTTTGCGCTGCGAGCGCCCAAAAGCACTGGACGTGAATATTTTAACCTCGGCTGGCTTGAAAGAATGCTGGCTGGATTGCCGCCGATAGCGCCGCAGGATGTTCAGGCAACGCTGGCTGAGTTAACGGCTATAAGCATTGCCGAACAAGTGCTGCTAGTTGGTGGATGTGAGCGTTTATTAGTTTGTGGAGGCGGAGCGCGTAATCCACTCATCATGGCACGTCTTTCGGCCTTGCTGCCGGGCATTGAAGTCAGCACGACGGATGAATGTGGTGTGAGTGGTGATGATATGGAGGCGCTAGCATTTGCCTGGCTGGCGTCGCGTACGTTATCAGGATTGCCGGGTAATCTGCCGTCTGTCACAGGGGCGAGTCAGGAAACGGTGCTAGGTGCGATTTATCCAGTTAACGTGAATTAATCAGATTTTGCCGAGAGGTTCATTGTTATCCTCTTGTTAAACTTGCATGAGCGGCAGCGTCAGTTGCCGCCATTGACAAGAATGACAGGAGAAAAAATGAAACGATTGCTGACAGGGACAGCGCTGATTCTGCTGAGCGGATGCAGCTATTTTGGTCATAAACAGACAGTAGAAACGCTGCACTATCAATGTGGCACGATGCCGCTAACCGTCACGTTACAACAGGGGGGAGAAACGCCTTCACAGGTGAGCTTCCTACTGGACGGTGAACGTCTCAGTCTGACTCAGGTGGTGTCCGCTTCTGGTGTCAGATACAGCAATGATACCTACACATTCTGGAGTAAAGGCGACCGTGCATTTATCCAGCGTGGTGAACGGGTTATCGTCGATGATTGTGTGCTGGCACCGATGTAACTGACGCCGCTCGGTTGCGGCGTTACTGTTGATTGCGATTTTTCGGGTACGGGAGCAGAATGGGATTTTCCCCGCTTCTGGCCCGACATTGCGACAGCAGGATATTATGACTCAGGAACGTTCCCCCTCTGACGGTACTCCTCTTATTCAACCAGCCGATATCGCTGACATCCGCCGTGAATACACGCGTGGTGGGCTTCGTCGTGGCGATCTTCCCGCTAATCCGCTGGACTTGTTCGAACGCTGGCTGAAACAAGCCTGTGAAGCGAAACTAGCCGATCCTACCGCGATGTCTGTTGCGACGGTCGATGAGCTAGGACAACCTTACCAGCGTATCGTTCTGCTTAAACACTATGATGAGAAAGGCATGGTGTTTTATACCAATATGGGCAGCCGCAAAGCGCATCATCTGGAAAATAATCCACGCATTAGTCTGCTGTTTCCGTGGCATACACTGGAACGGCAGGTGATGGTTCTGGGGCGCGTAGAGAAGCTGCCGACGCTTGAGGTGTTGAAATATTTCCACAGTCGCCCGAAGGACAGTCAAATCGGCGCATGGGTATCAAAACAGTCCAGCCGAATCTCCGCGCGCGGCGTGCTGGAAAGCAAATTTTTGGAATTGAAGCAAAAATTCCAAAGCGGCGAGGTGCCTTTGCCGAGTTTCTGGGGCGGTTTCCGCGTCGTTATCGATTCTGTTGAGTTCTGGCAGGGCGGTGAACATCGCCTACATGACCGATTTTTTTACCAGCGACAGGAAGAGGGCTGGCAGATTGATCGTTTAGCGCCTTAATCGCGAAATATCCGTGTTAAACGCTGGCGCTCCTATCATCAGCACTTTATCCTATGAGGTTTCGCGTTGACTGGGCATTGCGTGGCGATACGGCGTTCATGGCTTGTTGCGTAAGGTAATGCAGCAGCGAAATCATCATGCGACAGCAGACAGGTATGCTGCGCATCTTTCACGGCTTTGTGCGTAACCCCAAAGGGAACGTAACGGCTTTTTTTATGAAAATGGAGTTATCGATGGCGAGTAGTAACCTGATTAAACAATTGCAAGAGCGGGGCTTGATTGCCCAGGTGACGGATGAGGAAGCGTTAGCAGAGCGGCTGGCGCAAGGGCCAATTGCACTGTATTGCGGTTTCGATCCCACCGCTGACAGCTTGCATTTGGGGCATCTGGTGCCGCTGCTCTGCCTGAAGCGCTTCCAGCTGTCTGGTCATCAACCTGTTGCGCTGGTCGGCGGTGCTACGGGACTGATCGGTGACCCCAGCTTTAAAGCGACAGAGCGTAAGCTGAACACGGCTGAAACCGTGGGTGAGTGGGTAGAAAAAATCCGCCGTCAGGTCTCTCCGTTTCTGGATTTTGACTGCGGTAAAAACAGCGCGATTGCCGCCAATAACTACGACTGGTTTGGCAACATGAACGTGCTGGATTTTCTGCGTGATATCGGTAAGCATTTCTCCGTTAACCAGATGATTAGCAAAGAAGCTGTCAAACAGCGTTTAAACCGTGATGACGTCGGTATTTCGTTCACCGAGTTTTCTTACAACCTGTTGCAGGGATACGACTTTGCCTCGCTGAACAAGCAGCATGATGTCGAACTGCAAATCGGTGGCTCTGATCAGTGGGGCAACATCACGTCTGGTATCGATTTGACGCGCCGCATGAATCAGAAGCAGGTTTACGGTCTGACTGTTCCGCTGATCACGAAATCTGATGGCACGAAATTCGGTAAAACGGAAGGCGGCGCAATCTGGCTGGATGCCAGCAAGACCAGCCCTTATAAATTCTACCAGTTCTGGATCAACACGGCGGATGCCGATGTGTACCGGTTCCTGAAGTTCTTCACGTTCATGAGCCTCGAAGACATCGATGCACTGGAAGAAGAAGACAAGAACAGCGGCAAAGCGCCGCGCGCGCAATATGTGCTGGCGGAAGAAGTCACTCGTATGGTTCATGGTGAATCGGGTCTGGAAGCCGCTCGTCGTATTACACAAAGCCTGTTCTCTGGTGCGTTGCAGGATATGACGCAGGACGACTTTGCCCAATTGGCGCAGGATGGTATGCCGATCATCGAACTGGAAAACAGTGCTGATTTGCAACAGGCGCTGGTCAGCGCTGAGCTGGTGCCATCACGCGGTCAAGCCCGTACGATGATCTCCTCGAATGCGGTAACGATTAACGGTGAAAAGCAGGCCAATCCTGAGTACACCTTCAGTGCCTCCGACCGTTTATTTGATCGCTACACCTTGTTGCGTCGCGGTAAAAAACACTACTGCCTGATCTGCTGGAAAGCATAAGCATTACCGATAAGGGAGCGTCAGCTCCCTTTCTTCTTGTAAGTTGAGGCGCACAGGCGCTGGCAAGGATTTGAGTCATATCTAATGAAAAATATACTTTCCATCCAGTCACATGTCGTTTTTGGTCATGCCGGTAACAGTGCGGCAGAGTTTCCGATGCGTCGGATGGGCGCAAACGTTTGGCCTCTGAATACGGTGCAGTTCTCGAACCATACTCAATATGGTCACTGGACGGGGTGTGTGATGCCTGCTAGCCACTTAACCGAAGTGGTGCAGGGGATTGCGAACATCGACAAGCTGAAGACCTGTAATGCTGTGCTGAGTGGTTATATCGGCTCTGCCGAGCAAGGGGAGCATATACTGGGTATTGTTCGGCAGGTAAAAGCCGCCAACCCTGATGCGCTGTACTTTTGCGATCCAGTAATGGGTACGCCGGAGAAAGGCTGCATCGTCGCGCCCGGCGTGTCTGATTTTCACTGCCAGCAGTCGCTGTTAGCGGCCGATATTATCGCCCCGAACCTGCCTGAGCTGGAGCTGCTCGGTGGCCGTACCGTGCATAACGTGGCGGAAGCCGTGGAAACCGCGCGTGCGCTGTGTGAAAAAGGGCCAAAAATCGTTCTGGTGAAGCACCTTAGCCGAGCAGCAAGTCGCGAAGACAGCTTCGAAATGCTGCTGGTCACGCCGACGGACGCCTGGCACATCAGCCGCCCGCTGGTGGAATTTGAACGCCAGCCTGTAGGTGTGGGCGATTTGACCAGTGGATTACTGCTGGTGAACCTGCTGAAAGGCGTTGCGTTAGATAAAGCGTTGGAGCACACGACGGCGGCTGTGTATGAAGTCATGCTGGTGACGAAAGAGATGAATGAGTATGAGCTGCAGTTGGTTGCCGCTCAGGATGGGATTGCCAATCCTCGTCATCATTTCCAGGCCGTTCGCCTGTCGTGAAACGAACAACGCCCCGAAACCCGGGGCGTTGTTGCATGCTAACCTTTCAACCTTTCAACCTTTCAACCTTTCAACCTTTCAACCTTAAGCGCGGTAGCGACGGAAGGGCGCTCGGCAATATGGTCGAGATAGGCTGCCAATGCAGGGTAGCGGAACATATCTAGTTTTAACGACTGCGCCCAGCGCATCACGGTAAACAGATACGCATCGGCGATACTAAAGCGGTTGGCGACCAGATAGTTTTGTTCACTCAATACCAGATTGATATAACGGAATTTGACCTGCAAATATTCAACTAACAGCTCTTTATACGTTTCTGGCGTGCCGGGGCGAAAAATCGGCGTAAACGTTTTGTGCAGTTCGGCAGAAATGTAGTTCAGCCATTCAATGGTATGATAGCGCGCCATACTTCCGGTGGGTGCAATCAGGTTACAGTGCGGAACCAGATCGGCGATGTATTCGGCGATGGCAACCCCTTCCGTCAGGATCGAACCATCCTCCAATTCTAGCGCAGGCACCATCCCCTTCGGGTTGATGAACGTATAGTCGGTTCCACGCTCCGTCTTTTTCGTGCGCAGATTCACCTTCTCCAGCTTGAACTCCAATTTGGATTCGATCAAAACGATGTGTGTAAAAAGAGAACTGCTTTCAGCCTTGTAAAACAGTTTCATGAAAACCCCTTTCTATTATTATTTTTCCATCAACACATGCGCTGATGATTGTTGAATGATGACATGTCGTTTTTTTACAACAAAACGTAACGATAGAGTGTGAGGCTTCTTGCAAAATACTCCTTATGTATGAGTGACGCATGAAATTTGGGCGATTTTGACGGAACAAAGTCAAATTTTGAGGTATTACCTAGGCGTTTTAACCGAGGCTACAGGCAAAACTCTGTAGCGCATGATACATCTGGGGTCAGGCCGTGGTAGAGCGGCGGTTACAGATTGTTCAGAGGTTTCTGGGTTGCTGAGATAGCTGGGTTAGCGAGATCGTGGTGCACAGGTGGAAGAGGCGATAGAACAGAAGAAAGCGCCCAATAAAATGGCACTGCTGATTTTTTAAGCCAATACACTTAAATTAGCTGTGTCAGTGATGTTTTTCGACGCGTAGTTTATCGATGTTAATTAACCATTACTAAATTTATTGATAAGAAAAATTTCATTAGTGACACATTTCGTATTTTTCATGATGTTGTCCATTTAGTTTATTTCCCCAAGGTGAGTGTTTAATGAATATTTAAAAATGAAAATAGGAAAGGGTATGAAGGGAAACCGTTTCACTGTCATGTCGATTAAACTACTCCTTTATTTTTCGAATGTAACAAAAGAGGGGTAATTATGCCCACTGGTTTTCGTCACGAGATTTTTTATCTTTGATGGAAAAATAAATAATATTCCCGAGTCATTATTATCACCATATCAAGACACAGACAACACGCCGAAAAATAGCCTAATCCGTAGGTGCTTACGATTACGAGTCAGGCGGATAATGCGACACACAATGTGTATTGTCTGAATCTATTCATTACCATGAGGTTACTATGAAAAAGAACAGGTTATTATTTTTTATAGCCTTGGCTATTCTTCTCGGGATTATTGTCGGCGGGATTTGTCATTCTTTATTGACGGAAAAAGAAGCCAAAGAGGTGGTGTCCTACTTTAATTTAGTGACCGATGTTTTTCTTCGCCTGATAAAAATGATCATTGCGCCATTGGTATTCGCAACATTGGTCTCTGGCCTTGCCAGCATGGGGAATTCCTCATCCGTCGGCCGAATAGGGCTGAAAGCCATGGTGTGGTTTATTTGTTCCTCCATCGTCTCCCTTTTTATTGGCATGCTGTTAGCAAATATCTTCGAGCCAGGTGTCGGAATGAATCTCGCCATCCCGACCACGCCGATTCAGGTAGATAGCGGTGTGAGTACTGGCGGATTTACGCTGAAAAGCTTCATTGCCCATATATTTCCGCGCAGCATCGTCGAAGCGATGGCGAATAATGAAATATTGCAGATTCTGGTGTTCTCCATGTTTTTCGGTTCCGCACTGGCTTTTGTGAAGGGTCAAAATAAACATGCTGTCACGATGGAATCGATGATAGAGGAACTGGCGAAGGTGATGTTCCGGGTGACGGACTATGTCATGCGATTAGCGCCTTTGGCGGTGTTTTCTTCGTTAGCCTCTTCCATCACGACCGAAGGTCTGGGGCTTCTCCTCGACTTTGGCAAAGTTATTGGTGAGTTCTACCTTGGATTGGCGCTGTTGTGGGGGCTGATGTTCGGTGCTGGTGCATTGTTCCTGGGTAAGAAAGCAACCTGGGGGCTGCTCAAACTGTTGCGCGAACCGAGTATGTTGGCGTTTGCTACCGCAAGTAGCGAAGCGGCCTATCCGAAAACGATGGAGGCACTGAGCGAATTCGGTGTTCCTAAAAAAATCACCAGCTTCGTACTCCCGTTGGGGTATTCCTTTAACCTTGTCGGCTCCATGATTTATCAGGCTTTTGCCATTCTGTTTATCGCGCAGGCTTACAATATTCACCTAAGCCTGACGCAGCAGACCCTGATTCTGCTGACGCTAATGATCACGAGTAAAGGCATGGCAGGGGTAGCGCGTGCCGCTGTGGTGGTGGTGGCAGCCACGTTGCCAATGTTCAGCTTACCCGAAGCAGGCATTTTACTGATTATTGGTATCGATCAGTTCCTGGATATGGGCCGGACAGCGACCAATGTGATTGGTAACGGCATGGCTACTGCGGTTGTTGCTAAACTGGAGCGGAACCATGATCTGGAAGAAATAAACGAAGAAAGAGACCATGAGCATCCTGACGAGGAAGCCCCTGTTATGGCAACTGGGAATGTCTAAATTAACGTCAGGTTAATACGTTGAGACAGGCGGCCTTCGGGCCGTTTTCTCGATTATTGTCTCCCGATTACTTTCTATATCCTCTGTCTGTTGACGTATTTTTTTTCATCCCCTGCGTATTTACTCCGATTTGCTTCTTTTCAATAGCTAATGGCTATCGCTGCGTTCATATCGCATTGTTGCAAAAACGTTATTTTTTGTTTGTGTTATCTTTAAATAAGACCGCAAGCTCAGGCTGGTTATTGATTAATCGCCCGATGCAGAAGAACAAATATGCCCTAAATAATTCGAGTTTCAGGAAGGCGGCAAGAGAAGGCATCCCGATGAGCTTACTCAAGTAAGTGATTCGGGTGACAAATTTGCCGGGAGCAAATTTGAACGCTGCTTGCAGCGGCCCTTTAGGGCGAGGCCCACGACGGGCCGAGTATTTGAACGCAGCCAACGCACATGCAACTTGAAGTATGACGGGTATAGCAAGTTAATTTGGGAGGAAGCATGTCATCACACCTTCGCGACACTTGTCTGGAAACACTGACGGTACGACAGCAGATTTACCATTACTACAGCCTGCCGAAGGCGGCAAAAACGCTTGGTAATATCGACAAATTACCGAAGTCACTCAAGGTATTGCTGGAAAATTTATTACGTCATCAGGATGGCGACACGGTTGGGCAGGATGACCTTCAAGCTGTCGTGGACTGGCTGAAAACTGGCCACGCCGATCGGGAAATCGCCTATCGCCCAGCGCGCGTACTGATGCAGGACTTTACCGGTGTGCCCGCCGTGGTCGATCTGGCGGCGATGCGTGCGGCAGTGAAACGACTGGGCGGCGATGTTAACAAGGTTAACCCGCTGTCGCCGGTCGATCTGGTGATTGACCACTCGGTTACGGTTGATCACTTTGGCGATCGCCAGGCACTAACGGATAACACGCAGTTGGAAATGGCGCGTAACCGCGAACGTTATGAGTTTTTGCGCTGGGGGCAGAATGCCTTTAGCCACTTCAGCGTCGTGCCGCCGGGAACCGGGATTTGCCATCAGGTGAATCTGGAGTATCTCGCCAAGGCCATCTGGTATGAAAAGCAGGGCGACAAACAATTTGCCTACCCTGATACGTTGGTAGGAACTGATTCGCACACCACCATGATTAACGGCTTGGGTGTGCTCGGCTGGGGTGTCGGTGGGATAGAAGCCGAAGCCGCGATGTTAGGGCAACCTGTTTCGATGCTAATCCCCGATGTGGTTGGCGTAAAACTCAGCGGCAAAATGCGAGAAGGGATCACGGCAACCGATTTGGTTCTGACGGTAACGCAGATGCTGCGTAAGCACGGCGTAGTTGGAAAATTTGTGGAATTTTACGGCGATGGACTGGATTCGCTGCCGTTGGCGGATCGCGCGACCATCGCCAACATGGCACCGGAATATGGTGCCACCTGTGGTTTCTTCCCTATCGATAACATTACGCTGGATTACATGCGGTTGACCAACCGTGCGGAAGAACAGATTGCACTGGTGGAAGCTTATAGTAAGCAGCAGGGGCTGTGGCGTAATGCTGGCGATGAGCCGGTATTCACCAGTCAGCTCGCGCTGGATTTGGCAACGGTGGAAACCAGTCTGGCAGGGCCGAAGCGTCCACAGGATCGCGTGCCTTTAGCGGGCGTGCCGGAAGCTTTTAAAGCCAGCCGGGAACTGGATGTCAGCTCGGTGAAGGACCGCTCTGACTATGAAGAGTTTACGTTGGAAGGTGAGACGCATCGCTTGCATCAGGGGGCGGTCGTGATCGCGGCAATTACCTCTTGTACTAATACCTCCAACCCTAGCGTGCTGATGACGGCCGGACTGCTGGCAAAAAATGCCGTAGAGCGTGGTCTGAAAACCAAACCGTGGGTCAAAACTTCGCTGGCACCGGGCTCACGGGTCGTCACGGATTACTATGCTAAAGCGGAATTAACGCCGTATCTCGACGAGTTGGGATTCAATCTGGTGGGCTACGGCTGTACCACCTGTATTGGTAACTCCGGTCCACTGCCGGATGCGATCGAAGCGGCGATAAAAGCAGGCGATCTGACGGTCGGTGCCGTGTTGTCAGGTAACCGTAACTTTGAAGGCCGTATTCATCCGCTGGTGAAGACGAACTGGCTGGCATCACCGCCGCTGGTGGTCGCCTACGCGCTAGCGGGGAATATGAATGTCGATCTGACGCAAGAACCGCTGGGCGAAGATCGTGACGGGAAAGCGGTCTATCTGAAGGATATCTGGCCGTCGACGAAAGCGGTGGCGGACGCGGTATTGAATGTCAGCGCGGGCATGTTCCACAAACAATATGCTGCGGTGTTTGAAGGCACGCAGGAGTGGCAAGATATCGAGGTCGATGACAATCCTACCTATCAGTGGCCGGAAGAATCGACTTATATTCGTCAGACGCCTTTCTTTCTGGATATGGGGAAAGAACCGGAACCGGTTCAGGATATCCATAACGCGCGCATTCTGGCGATGCTGGGCGATTCGGTCACAACCGATCATATCTCACCGGCAGGCAACATCAAGCGTGATAGCCCGGCTGGGAAATATTTGCTGGAACGCGGTGTCGAAACCACGGAGTTCAACTCTTACGGTTCACGGCGCGGTAACCACGAAGTGATGATGCGCGGGACGTTTGCCAACATCCGTATCCGTAATGAGATGGTGCCGGGTAAAGAGGGCGGTTATACCCGTCACATCCCGTCACAGAATGAGATGACAATTTATGACGCGGCGATGCGTTATAAGGACGAAAATGTCCCGCTTGCGCTGTTTGCCGGGAAAGAATACGGTTCAGGTTCTAGCCGCGACTGGGCGGCGAAAGGCCCGCGTTTGCTGGGTGTTCGCGTTGTCGTCGCAGAATCGTTCGAGCGTATTCACCGCTCTAACCTGATTGGGATGGGGATTCTACCGCTGGAGTTTCCCGACGGAGTGACGCGTAAAACGCTGCAATTAACGGGGGATGAGCAGATTTCGATTACGGGATTAAACCAACTGGCACCGGGCGCCACGGTAGAGGTAAACATCACGGATGCCGATGGTAATACGAAGGTGATCAATACTCGCTGCCGCATCGACACTCGTAATGAACTGACCTATTACCAGAACGACGGTATCCTGCATTACGTTATCCGCAATATGTTGTAATTTTATATTCAGCCACCATGAGCAGAAAGTCTGTTCGTGGTGGCTTCGTCTATATTTGATGCCTCTTTTCTTGATGCTTCTTTTCTATATCCCTGAAAAAGCGAACATCAATAATAAGCGGCTTCATCTTCCCTAAGCGGTACGCTCCGAACACTGCTGTTCGTAATCGCTATCGCAGACACAACGCTTCTTCGCAAATCACTGTGCTTTTTCGATTGTAGGATATACCTGACGACGTATGTTCTGTTGTCTAAAAAGCGGTAAAAGGAAGGGGGAATACACAGTTCTCCCTGTGTAACGATAACACTGGGATTTTCATACAGTACCCATTCCTGTGGTGGAGCAAGCCTTGTACTAATCACAATAAGAGTGGGTTGGTAATCCACAGGCTTATTAACTGAAAAACAAATATCACCTTTAACTTGCCTGACAGATGTCAATTCATCTGGCTGCAATCGGTCACCTGAACCGGGGCAGCCAACAAGAATAAAGGTGCTAAATACAAGCAAAAATGCAGGCAATCTTGCAGTAAATGTCATCGTTAATTCCAGGGAAAGAATTGCATGGTTTTTTGATAGTGCTGGCGTATTACGGCCTCAGAAATATCGCCATCAAGGGTGACATCGCCGCGCGCTCTCAACATTTTCCACGCTTGATAGCCGTAGGTTTTTAAAACGAAATAGTCAGCGATTATCTGTGCCTGCTGTTCCATTGGGTAGGATCGTAACGTGCGGTTACCAAACTGGTAGCGATAACTGACGGCCCAGCTAACTAAGCCTCTAACTATGACATTCATACCTCGCTCACGCTGCCAGACATGGCTCATTTCGTGAATAAAGAGATGTTGGCTGGACATACTCGTGAGGGAAAAATCGTCGCTATACCATGCCCGAAAGTACAATTCTCCATTCGGGCTCATCGCCGTATTTTTATCTTGAAGGCCGAAAGGAAGATAACTGTCGTGATGAATCCAGACTGTGTGGTAGTGGATCGAATCGCCAAAAATAGATTTAGCCAGCCTGATTTCACCAGACGTAAGCAGTCGTAAACTTCCTTCTTTTCGATCATCCATAACAATCTCCATTTGTTATAGCTAGGTAGGTTTATAGCTTGGACTATTGCTCGTTCAAAATGAAGCGTTAATCCAGACATAATAGCGCTTCCCTTTCTGGCAACGAAGAACGAGATATTCGTCTTGGTGTGCCAGCGCACTTTTTCCTACATGAAATTCTCGTATCCTCCGGCAAATTGTGGTTATGTTGTATTGACGCTAACTACATGGGGAATAAGTAAAAATTATTGCCCAGCCATGCCCCGACTACAACGCCAACGTCGTTTGAATAATGACGGGGATATAACAGGAGGTTATATGAATGCTGTAATCAAAAAACGTTTTAAACACTCGCTACTGCTTCTTACGCTATGCGCGACGGGAACAATGACATCGGTTTTTGCGGCACAGGTTCCTGCCGGAACGGCACTAGCGGAGAAACAAGAACTGGTGCGAGGCAATGGATCAGAGCCGGCATCGTTGGATCCGCATAAGGTAGAAAGTGACGTTGAAGGTCACATTATCAATGACTTCTTCGATAATCTGGTGCGCGTGGGTGATGACGGTATTATCCAGCCGCGACTGGCCGAGCGCTGGGATAATAAAGACAACACGGTGTGGACATTCCACCTGCGTCCCGATGCCAAATGGTCCGATGGTTCACCGATTACTGCGGATGATGTGGTTTACAGCTGGCGACGCCTTGGCGATCCTAAAACGCTGTCACCTTACGGCAGCTATGTCGCCAGTATGTACGTGAAGAATGCGGCAGATATTATGGCGGGCAAAAAGGCACCCGATACGCTGGGCATAAAGGCGCTGGATAGCCATACGGTTGAAGTGACGCTGGAACACCCATTGTCTTATTTCCTGGAAATGTCGGCTTATCATGTTCTGGTGCCATTGCCGAAAGCCGTCATTGAAAAGCATCCAGAAAACTGGACGCAGGTTGGGAATTTTGTCAGCAGCGGCCCTTATACGCTGAGTGAATGGGTGGTGAACGAACGCATTGTTGGCAAGCGCAATAGCCAATATTGGGATGATGCGCATACCGTAATTAACAAAGTCACGTATCTGCCGATCAGCTCGCAGGCGGCGGAGCTGAATCGTTATAAATCGGGTGAAATTGATGTCACGGGGCTTTTATCGCCCATTCAGTTTGCATCATTGAAAAAAGAATACCCGCAAGAAGTGAGGGTTGCGCCACAGATTGGCACCTATTTCTATCGTTTCAATACGAAGAAAGCGCCTTTTGATGATTCACGCGTTCGCCGTGCACTGGATCTCAGCGTGGATAAAGATATCATCGCAAACAATGTGCTAGGCATGGGGCAGACGCCCGCTTACAGCTTGATTCCCAAAAATGTCGGGGGATTCCAACGTAAGGATCCCGAGTGGGCAAGCTGGACACAGCAGCAGCGTAACGACGAGGCGAAGAAATTGTTGAAAGAGGCTGGGTTTGATGAGAAACATCCGCTGAAACTCAATCTGCTTTACAACACGTCCGAGTCGCATTTGCGCGTGGCAATTGCCGCCAGTTCAATGTGGAAGAAGAACCTTGGTCTGGAAGTAACGCTGCAAAATCAGGAATGGAAGACCATGTTGGATACCGTACGTACGGGTAATTTTGAAGTGGTCAGACAGTCTTGGACTGGGGATTACAATGAAGCCAGTACGTTCTTGAATACGCTGGAAACCAACGACAGCAACAACAACGGTAAATTTAGTAATGCACAGTATGATGCGTTGCTGAAAAAGGCGCTGATGGTCAAAGATAAGCATGATAAAGAGGCTATTTATCAACAGGCCTCGGATATTTTAGATAACAATACTCCATTATTACCCATCTATTACTATGTTCAGCCGCAGATGGTTAAGACGTATATCGGTGGCTTTTCGCCCAATGTTCGCGGCGATTATTACACGCAAGATATTTACATCATTAAGCACTAATCTAAAATAAAACAGCCGGTGAAAAACCGGCTGTGGTCATTGAAGCAAACGATCTCAGAACGAAACGTGGGATCGTTATTTTATATCCAGCATGTGCCCCATTTTGGCGGCTTTGGTTGCCAGATAGTGCTCATTCTTCGGGTTACGTCCGACGATTAATGGCACACGTTCGACGATATTGATGCCTGCCTCGTTGAGGATTTTCACTTTCTGCGGGTTGTTGGTCAGCAGGCGAACTTCATCGACACCCAGCAGCTTGAACATGTCTGCGCATAGCGTGAAATCGCGCTCATCGGCGGCGAACCCAAGCTGGTTATTCGCTTCCACCGTATCGGCTCCCAGATCCTGCAACGCATAAGCGCGGATTTTATTGAGCAGCCCGATATTCCGGCCTTCCTGACGATGGTATAACAGCACGCCGCGACCTTCTTCGGCGATGTTGCCTAATGCGGCTTCAAGCTGGAAGCCACAGTCACAGCGCAGGCTAAACAGGGCATCCCCCGTCAGGCACTCGGAATGCACGCGAGCAAGTACGGGAACTGAACCGGAAATATCACCATAGACCAGAGCAAGGTGATCGTGACCCGTGGCGATTTCTTCAAAACCTACCATCAGAAAATCGCCCCACGGAGTGGGTAATTTGGCTTCCGCCACCCGTTTTAGCTGCATACTTTTCTCCCAAAAAGCTGTGTCCAAAAAAGCTGTGTCCCAAAAAGTGCTGAGGCGAATCCTACTGCGACCTATCGCGCTTGACCAGCAAAAAAGCCTGTCTAAGAACGTCACAAAAATTGAATTATAACGTGGCCTGACCGCGGTTTGGTTTCAGGTTCGTTGACAGAACTGAGCGCTATTTTACGCCATACTGACAGTTCATGTCGGATTTTCTGATAGAATTGTGAAAGTTTTGTTGCAAAGCATCATGCTGAATTATGGGAAGAAATTATGTACGAAATTGCCAAACGAACAACCATTGGCGCAGTGCTATTACTGATTATGCCAATGATTATCTGGATGAGCGGTTGGCAGTGGCAGCCGGAGTATGGTGGACTCTGGTTGCGCGTACTTTTTTGGATCACCGAGACAGTGACATCGCCGTGGGGCATTCTGACTAGCATCGTGCTAAGTATCTGGTTTCTCTGGTGCCTGCGTTTTCGCCTGAAGCCAGCGCTCGGTCTGTTGGTCATTATGGCGATTACAGTGCTGATTGGGCAGGGCATCAAATCGGTGATTAAAGAATGGGTACAGGAATCGCGACCCTATGTCGTTTGGCTGGAGAAAAATCATCAGGTTAACGATAGCTATTTCTACTCGTTGCCGCGCAAGGAACGCTCGGAGCTGGTTAAAACGCAGTTGCAGGATCAAACGCAGATTCCGCAGTGGCTACGCAGCCACTGGCAGTTTGAAACCGGTTTTGCTTTCCCTTCGGGGCATACCATGTTTGCCGCGACCTGGGCGCTGCTGGGCGTCGGGTTACTGTGGGCACGTCGGCATTATAAAACGGTAGTAATCCTAATGCTCTGGGCCAACGGCGTCATGGGCAGCCGTCTGGTACTCGGTATGCATTGGCCGCAGGATCTGGTGGTGGCGACGTTAATCAGCTGGCTGCTGGTTGTGGTTGCCAGTTGGCTGGCACAGCGCTGGTGTGGCCCGCTGTCGCTCCAGCAGGAAGAGATTAAAGAACAGGCGGAAGAAGATGCCGCTGAGAATAAATCCTCGTAGCCCTCTGGCGTGAGTAATCGCCTGTAGTTCGTACCTTGCGGATGACATCGTTCATCCGCATTTTTATGACGGACTCCCTTGTCCGTCACCCTGCGGGCCGTTGCTGACGCAACGTTAAAAATTTCTCCCTCGTTTTCATTTATTCCCCGTCCCCACCGTTATCTCCTCGCGCAAAATGTAAACAATTTGTGAGCTGCCTCGCTATTCCTGTTTTTGCTGTTGGACAATTTTTCGGTTGGTTGTAAAACTTCATTTGAATGTTAATTCAATATTGAATATATATTCAAACAGGAGAATAACAATGAAACCTTACCGTCTGAAATCCTCCCTGCTAGCCATCATGTTTTCCCTCTCTGCTGGCGCGTTCGCCGCAGATAACGGCCTGATCGCCATTATTACCCCTTCACACGATAATCCGTTTTTTAAAGCGGAAGCCGAAGGTGCCAGAACTAAAGCCATCGAACTGGGGTACACCACGCTGGTGGCGTCGCATGACGATGACGTCAGCAAACAAAACCAACTGATTGAAACTGCGATTGCCCGCAAGGCGAAAGCTATCATTCTGGATAATGCGGGAGCTGATGCCACCATTGGCCCGTTGAAGAAGGCGAAAGCCGCTGGCATTCCCGCTTTCCTGATTGACCGTGAAATCAATGAAACCGGCGTGGCCGTGGCGCAGATCGTTTCCAATAACTATCAGGGCGCGCAGCTCGGCGCGGAGAAATTCGTCGCACTGATGGGCCAGAAAGGCAAGTACGTTGAACTGATTGGTCGTGAGTCGGACACCAATGCGCACGTTCGTTCGCAGGGCTACCACGATGTGATCGATCAATACAGCGACATGAATCGCGTCGCCAGACAAACGGCGAACTGGAGTCAGACGGAAGCGTTTACCCGCATGGAAGCCATCTTGCAGGCGAACCCCGATATCACCGGCGTGATTTCCGGCAACGACACCATGGCGCTAGGTGCAGAAGCGGCGCTGAAAGCGGCGGGGCGTCACGATGTGATTGTGGTGGGCTTTGACGGCAGCGACTACGTGCGCGATTCCATCATCAATAAAGGCAATATCAAAGCCACAGTGCTGCAACCCGGCTGGCAACAGGCGCAGATGGCGGTTGAACAGGCGGATTACTACCTGAAAAACGGCAAGGCACAGCACGATGAAAAACAGCTGATGGACTGCATTCTTATCGATGAGTCTAACGCGAACAAACTCAACACCTTTGCGTTGAAACCGTAATCGAGGCAGCGGGCGCGTGAGCGCCTGCTGATAGAGGAGTCGTTATGTTGTTTGATGAACGATATCGCGCCTGCTGGGTCGGGTTCTGCGCCTTGCTGCTGTCTGCCTGTACGGTGGTCGATCTGGATGAGAACGGTAAGCCGATTATTCCGGTCGATCCCGCGGCTACGCCAGGCTATAGCACCATGACACCAGAGAGCATCGCGACTGCGCTGTGGCAACCCACACTGCTCCCAGCGGCACAGCAGCAGGCGCTATCCTGGGATGAGCTGAAGAAAGCACAGGCAGCGCTGGAGGGAACCGCACGTAAAGCCGTCTACGCACGCCTTCAGGGCACGGTCAGCGGGGTTGGCCGGGAAAGTCGCGAAGGAAAATTGACGCTTGAGGTGCAAGGTGACGCCGTCACGCTTCAGTTAGGGCCCATTGTTAAAGGCAACGCGATTCGTGATGCAGCAGGGTTTATCCGTTTTGATGACTTCAAGAATCAAGTGCAGTTTGCCCAACTGGCACGCGCGCTGAATAACAAAGCGATCGCGTCGTTACCAGCGTTGGATGCAAGTGTGCAGGGTAAACCCGTTAACGTACTGGCGGCGCTGGTGTTGACCAAACAGGACATCAGCGATGCCGTGCCGATGACGTTAAATCTGACCGGAGCGAGCAGTGGAGGGACGCCATGATGGAACGTTCAGATGCGGCTATGCAATCAGACGCGGTTAGCCGACCCGACAATGTTAGCGAATCCAAGAATATTACCCAACCCGACATCGTGATGGCGACCCGAGGCATCACCATGCTGTTTCCCGGCACCAAAGCACTGGATAACGTCGATTACAACGTTTATCGCGGCAAGGTCAACGTGATCATTGGTGAGAACGGGGCGGGTAAATCGACGTTGATGAAGATTCTGGCTGGTGTGCAACAGCCGACGTCTGGCCAGATTCTGTTGAATGGCACCGCGGTGCGTATCGCGGATACGCGCGATGCGGCGTCGAAAGGCATCGGCATGGTGCATCAGGAACTTAACCTGTCCGAGAATCTGAGTGTGGCGGAGAACATCTTCCTGGGGCGGGAACGGCAAAAGGGTGTTGCACCTATCGATTATCTGGGACAGGAGCGGATTGCGGCTGAGCTGATGGCGCGTCTCGATCAGGACATTTCGCCGCGCACCGAGGTTGCCAGCCTGAAAGTCGGCCAGCAGCAGTTGGTGGAAATCGCCAAGGCGCTGGCGGATCAGGCCGACATTCTGATTCTGGATGAACCGACCTCCGCGCTAAGCAAAACCGAAGTGGAGATTCTGTTTCGCGTGATCCGCGAGCTGACTCGTCAGAATGTTTCCATCATCTACATTTCGCATCGGTTGGAAGAGCTGATGGCGATTGGCGACTACATCACTATCCTGCGTGACGGCTGTTTTCAGGCGGAAGCGGCGGTCAGCGACATTGACGTGCCGTGGATCGTTCGGGAAATGCTCGGCGGTGACCCTGTCACCAGTTTCCTGCATCCGGGCAGAACGTTCGGTGCGCCGATATTGGAGGCTGAACACCTTACCTGCCTCAATGATGCAGGACATCAGGTCGTTAACGATGTCTCGCTGATGGTTCGTGAAGGGGAAATCGTCGGCATTTACGGGCTGATGGGAGCAGGACGCACCGAACTTTTTGAGTGTCTATTGGGCATTCAGAATGATTATCTGGGCAAGATTTATCTCGATAGCAAACCGGTTAGCCCGCGGCTTTCTACCGCGCAGCGCATTCGTATGGGAATGAGTCTGGTGCCGGAAGATCGCAAAAAAACTGGCATCTTTCCGCTCTCGTCGGTGGCGTCCAATCTCACCATCGCCAGCCTGTGGCGGCGGCTGAAATACGGCATGGCGATCTTCCAGCGGCAGGAGCAAGAGGTGGTTGCTAGCACGATTGGGCGGTTAGCGATCAAAGTGTCTTCACCTGAGGTAGAGATTCAGGCGCTCAGCGGCGGCAACCAGCAAAAAGTGGTGATTGGCCGCTCGTTGCTGACCAGTCCCAAAGTGCTGTTACTGGATGAACCGACGCGCGGTATTGATGTGGGGGCCAAGGCCGATGTGTTTGAAATGATGGTTGGGCTGTCCGAACAGGGCATCGGCGTGCTGTTTTCCACCTCGGATCTGAAAGAGATTATGGCGGTATCGGACCGTATTTTGGTGATGTCGAATGGCAAGCTGACGGCGAATATCGTGCGTCAGTCGGCCAGCGAGTCGGCATTGGTTTCGGCAAGTGCACAAGGGTTCTGACATGAAAACGACTCACCTTCCGGCAGCGTCGGGCGCGCTATCACCGGGTAAGTTTGTACGCTCACGAGAGAGCATTCTGCTGTTGATCCTCAGGCTGCGCACGTTTATCGCGCTGTTCCTGATTCTGGGGTTCTTTGCCTTCACGGTGCCCGGATTTTTGGCGACAGGCAGCCTGATCATCATGGTGAAGCACATTGCTATCAATGCGTTTCTGGCATTAGGGATCACGTTTGTGATCATTACCGCTGGGATTGACCTGTCAATCGGAGCCACGCTGGGGCTGTGCGGCATGGTGGCGGGTTACATGATTACTCAGGGCATTGTGCTGCCTATATTTGGCATCGCGATTTTCCCCAGTGTGTGGGTCATTGTGCCCGTCGTGTTGCTGATTGGTGCGCTCATCGGTGCCATCAATGGCTGGATTATCACGCGGTATAACGTTGCGCCCTTTATCTGCACGCTGGGCACGATGTATATCGTGCGTGGGGCATCGATGCTGATTTCCGGTGGAGAAACGTTCCCAGGCTTAGGCGGTAATCCGCAGTTGGGCAATACCGGCTTTGAGCTGATTGGTTCCGGCACGGTTTTGGGATTGCCGCTCGCCATCTGGCTGATGTTGGTGCTGGCTCTGGTGATTGCCTACGTGGCACGTCGCCTGCCGTTTGGTCGCCATGTCTATGCGATTGGCGATAACGAACGTGCCGCTGAGCTTTCCGGCGTCAAGGTTCGCCAGGTCAAAGTCTGGGTTTACACCATTTCCGGCTTCTGTGCGGCTATCGCGGGCATCGTGGTGTCCTCTCAACTGGTCGCCAGCCATCCGGCGACGGGCACCGCTTTTGAAATGAACGCGATTGCTGCTGTGGTTCTTGGCGGAACGTCATTGGCGGGTGGGCGCGGCACTATTCTGGGCACGCTGATTGGTGCATTTGTCATCGGGATTCTTGCCGACGGACTGGTGATGATGGGCGTGAGTGAATTCTGGCAGATGGTGATTAAAGGCATCGTCATTATTGTGGCGGTGATTATCGACCAGATGCAAAACCGTATGCAGCACAAGGCCGCGATTGTGTCACAGAAGGCTGCGGCGGAAGGCGCTTAATCAGGCGTAGGTGCATTAAGTGTCGATAGCATTTAAGCGTAAATGTATTTAAGAGTGGGTGTATTTAAGAGCAGATAGCACGGGGCGTTGGGTTGTGGCGGGAGCGATGTCGGTAGACATACCGAGGCCTGATTTAAGCGCAATTTTTTTTGATTTGATATGAATAAATATTCGTTTTTGAGTAAAAATTCAAGCGAGGTGAGGTATGAATCCGTACTCATTGTCGGTGGAGGCGCTGACGCACAAAGCCCGCGCCATTCGTCGCCGCATTATTCATCTGAATGCCAATAGTCCGGCTGGCGGACATACGGGTGCAGATCTGTCACAGGTGGAGATTCTGACGGCGCTGTATTTCCGCATTCTGAACTGTGAGCCGGATCGCCTTCAGGATCCGCAGCGTGACATTTACATCCAGTCAAAAGGCCATGCGGTTGGCGGTTATTACTGTTGCCTGGCAGAAGCGGGCTATTTTCCGGAGTCGTGGCTGGCAACCTATCAGCACCCTGATTCGCATTTGCCGGGGCATCCGGTCAAGCACAAGACGCCGGGGATTGAGCTGAACACGGGGGCGTTGGGACACGGGCTGCCGGTTGCCGTCGGCATTGCACTAGCGGCGAAACGCGACAACAGCCCGCGTCGGGTGTTTGTCCTGACGGGCGACGGCGAGCTGGCGGAAGGCAGCAACTGGGAAGCGGCGCTGGCGGCGGCACATTACCAGTTGGATAACCTGATCATCATCAATGACAAGAACAAGCTGCAACTCGCGGGAACGACCTGCTCCATCATGAACACGGATCCGCTGGCGGAAAAGTGGCAGGCATTTGGCCTACAGGTGACGGAATGCGCGGGTAATGACATGCGCTCGGTGGTGGAGACGTTGGAGAATCTACCGCGCAATGGCAAGCCGAATGTGGTGATTGCCAATACGGAAAAAGGGGCGGGCGTATCGTTTATTCAGGGGCGGCCTGAATGGCACCACCGGGTGCCGAAAGGCGAAGAAATTGCACTGGCGTTGGAGGAATTAAAAGATGAGTAGCGCAGAGCATCTGGCAACCGTCATGGTCGAGCAGTTCATTAAGGCCGTCGAACAGGGGATTGATGTAGTGCCTGTGTTGGCGGATTCGACCTCCACGGCGAAGATTTCACCGTTCATACAGCGTTTCCCCGACCGCATCGTCAACGTGGGGATTGCCGAACAAACGATGGTGGGAACGGCGGTAGGGCTGTCCATCGGCGGCAAGATTGCGGTGACCTGCAACGCGGCACCGTTCCTGATCTCCCGCGCCAACGAACAGCTCAAAGTCGACGTTTGCTACAACAACAGCAACGTTAAGCTGTTTGGGCTTAATGCGGGTTGTAGCTACGGCCCACTCGCCAGCACGCACCACAGTATTGATGACATCGCGGTGCTGAGAGGGTTTGGCAATATTGAGATCTACGCGCCATCCAGTCCAGAAGAATGTCGCCAGATTATTGATTATGCGTTTGCGCATCAGGGGCCAGTCTATATTCGCCTTGATGGGAAACCGCTGCCTGCTTTGCATGATGAGCACTATCGCTTTGTGCCGGGACAGATCGATGTACTGCGCAAAGGCTGTGATATCACACTGGTCGGATTGGGGTCGACCGTACATGAAATTGTGACGGCTGCTGAATTATTAGCAGAAAAAGGACTCTCCGCTACGGTGGTTAATCTTTCCTCTATCCGGCCGTGTAATACTCAGCAATTGCTTGAAATTCTGAGCGAAACACCTCGCGTCATCACCGTCGAGGAACATAACGTCAACGGCGGTGCAGGGAGTCTGGTTGCGGAAGTATTGGCGGAAGCAGGTAGTGGAATTCCTCTGGTGCGGTTGGGGATTCCTGATGGCCAATACGCGATTGCTGCCGATCGGAGCGCGATGCGGTCGCATCACGGGCTGGACGCGACGGGCATTGTCAACGCGGCACTGCGTCTTTGTCCGGGAGGCTGATGATGTTTACGCCGGTTATTTTGGCAATCGATGAAGGGACGACGAACGCCAAGGCGATTGCCGTCGATGAGCGGGGGCGCATTCTGGCTAAAGCGTCGGTTGCTTTGCAGGTCACGCACCCGCAGCCGGGCAGAGCCGAACAGGATGCGATGGCGATCTGGCGTGCGGTTTGTCAGGCGGCAGAGGCGTGCCTGTCATCATTACACCGCGCTCAGGTGGTAGGCGTTGCCATCAGCAATCAGCGTGAGTCGGTGCTGATTTGGGAAAGGCAAACCGGAAAGCCGCTGACGCCATTGGTCAGTTGGCAAGATCGCCGTGCGGAGAAATTCTGTCAGGCATTACAAGGAAGCGCTGAGGCACGTCTGATCGAATCCCGTACCGGGCTGCAAGTCGATCCGCTTTTTCCCGCCGCTAAACTGCATACCATGCTGGCGGAATTGCCAAACGGTGTCGCCCGTGCAATGCAAGGTGAGTTGTGCATCGGAACGGTGGATTGCTGGCTTAACTGGCAGTTTAGCGGGGGGCGGGCGTTCTCCACCGACTATTCCAACGCGGCGAGAACCCAACTGTTTAATATTCACCGCGGCTGCTGGGATGAGGATCTGCTGGCGCTGTTCGGTATCCCCAGCGTTTGTCTGCCTGCTGTCATGCCTTCCTCGGCGTTACACGGTCACACCGGCGTGACGGGCATCAGTGGGCTTGCCGCTGGCGTACCGCTTGTGGCGCTGATTGGGGATTCCCATGCTGCGCTGTACGGTCAAGGCATCACCCAAAGTGGCGAAATCAAGGCGACATACGGCACCGGCTCATCGCTGATGACCACCATCAACACACCGCATCAGCATGCCGCAGGGCTCAGCACCACCATTGCCTGGCACGATGGCGAACTGCGCTACGCATTGGAAGGCAATATCACTCATACCGGCTCGGGATTTGCCTGGATTGGTCAGATGCTGGGCGTCCCTTCCGTTACGCAACTCACCGAACTGGCGCTTAGCGCCGAATCGAATCAAGGCGTCTTCTTTGTTCCTGCTTTATCTGGGCTGGGCGCGCCCTATTGGGACGTACAAGCGCGCGGCCTGCTGTGTGGTTTATGCGACGCCACTACACCCGCCATCATTGCTCGCGCTGGGCTTGAAGCGATTGCGTATCAAATTGCGGACGTTTTTTTCGCTATGGAGCAAGCATCGCAAGCCGCTTTACCCGCCCTGCGTGTTGACGGTGGTGCGACGCAAAACCGCTGGCTGATGCAGTTTCAGGCCGATTTATTACAACGTCCTCTGATTCGCAATCACAACGCGGAAGTGTCGGCGCTGGGAGCGGCCTATCTGGGCGGCAAGATGTTGGGATGGTGGGAGCACAACGAACAGATCGCCGCACTGCCGAGAGAGGTGGAAGTCATCGAACCGTCGACGACAAATCAGGCCATTCTTGAGAGCTATCAACAGTGGCGCACGGCGGTGGCGCGTGCACGTTTGCGGCCTGAATCATGATCATTTTTAGCAGTAAGAAAGGGTTAACCGTAAAAACCTATCCGATACGCAAGAAAGATAAGCAGATCAATACCTTATAAATCAAAGAGGTGACTTTTATGGCAACGTATAACTACCCTGAATTTGGTGCCGGTTTGTGGCATTTTGCGAACTATATCGACCGCTACGCGGTGGACGGCTACGGCCCTGCATTGAGCACGATCGATCAGATCAAAGCAGCGAAAGAGGTCGGCGAGCTATCGTATGTCGACTTGCCTTATCCCTTCACGCCGGGCGTCACACTAAGCGAAGTGAAAGATGCGCTGAAGGATGCAGGGTTGAAAGCAATTGGCATCACGCCGGAAATTTACCTGCAAAAGTGGTCGCGTGGCGCCTTCACCAACCCCGATCCGGCCGCGCGGGCTGCGGCATTTGAACTGATGCACGAATCTGCTGGCATTGTGCGTGAACTCGGCGCGAATTACGTCAAAGTCTGGCCGGGACAGGATGGTTGGGATTATCCGTTTCAGGTCAGTCATAAAAATCTGTGGAAATTGGCAGTTGATGGCATGCGCGATCTGGCGGGAGCTAATCCCGATGTGAAATTCGCCATCGAATACAAGCCGCGTGAACCGCGCGTGAAAATGACTTGGGATTCCGCTGCGAGAACGTTGCTAGGTATTGAAGACATCGGGCTGGATAACGTCGGCGTGCTGCTGGACTTCGGGCATGCGCTGTATGGCGGCGAATCACCAGCCGATTCTGCCCAGTTGATTATCGATCGCGGCCGGCTGTTCGGCATGGATGTGAACGACAACCTGCGCGGCTGGGATGACGATTTGGTGGTTGGCACGGTGCACATGACCGAGATCTTCGAATTCTTCTACGTGCTGAAAATCAACAATTGGCAGGGCGTCTGGCAGCTCGATCAGTTCCCGTTCCGTGAGAATCACGTTGAGGCGGCGCAACTGTCCATCCGTTTCCTGAAGCACATCTATCGTGCACTGGACAAGCTGGATATTCCTGCGCTTCAGGCGGCACAGGAAGCACAAAACCCGTTACAGGCGCAGCGGATTGTGCAGGACGCGCTGTTGTCATCCATTAACGTTAGCGAGTAGCAGCGGCACGGCTTGTCAGACGCGGAGCAGGGGGTGCGCCTGTGCCTGACATTCCAACTAGCGTTGATTGATACCGCACACCCAGCGTCACAAATCGCTGGGTGTGCAATGCGTTAGATCAGCGTCTCAGCGGTTAATCGGTCGGTAATTAATACGTCAATATAGTGGCCGATTAACGCGCCGCGAATGGCCGCGCTTTTTTCGACACCACCCGCCAACGCGACCACGCGTGGGCACTGACGCAACTGTGGTAACGCCATGCCAATCACCGGATCTTCATCATCCTGCAACACTGGCTCGCCTTCCGCGTTGTAGTAATGCAGGCATAAATCACCGACGGCACCGCGTTCCGCCAACTGTTGCAGCATTGCTTCGTGATAATAGTTACCGGAGTTTTTCAGCAATTGTGACGGTTCCAGCACGCCGATGCCCACCAGTGCCAGGCTCACTTCGCTGAACTTATCGACTACGCTGGAAACTTCATCGCTGGTCACCAAACGAGCGCGATCTTCCACCGAACGTTCAATGCTCTGTGCCGGTAAGAGATAGGCCGGGCAACTTAATTGGTTAGCCAGCGTTTGTGTCAGGATGGTCGCCTGCACATTTCCATTCGGTCCCACGCCACCCAACAGTTGGATGACGCCCTGCGCCTTCACACTTTGTGGATGTAGATTGTCCACCATCGCCCGCAGTGTGCTACTCCAGGATGAGATACCGACCAGATCGTCAGGGCGGATACTGGTTTGAACATAGTGCGCCGCAGCGGAACCAATCGCCTGCTTGATTTGCGTCAGCGTGGCGTTGTCGGCGACGTCCACTACGATGGCCTGATCGATGCTGTAGCGCTTCTGAATGGCAGACTCCAGCCCCATGAACATGTTCGGGGGTTGAATTACACTGATTTTGACCACACATTCTTTAACACTGCGTGTGATCGCACGCGAGACAAAAGACTGTGACAAATGGAGTGAGGCGGCAATTTCTGCTTGTTTCATCCCTTCGCTATAATAGAGCGTAGCGATCTTGACCAATAATCGCTGTTCGTCCTGTTTTGACATGACTTTTCCCCTTGCTAGCACGCTGCTGTCATTTTTATTCAGTACAGAATAAATAACAAGCATAGACGGCAGTGGAGTGTGGTTCTGGATTTCCCTGTCTGTGCTGGACATGGTAATTTAATGGGGTTTGTCGCCAAAATTTGGCATAATTCATCCGGTTAATGGATATCACAGGAAGGAAAATGTGAAATATTTGCTGATTTTTTTACTCGTGCTAGCGATATTCATCATTTCTGTCACACTGGGTGCGCACAACGATCAGGTTGTGACATTTAACTACCTGCTGGCGCAGGGGGAGTATCGAATCTCCACGCTGCTTGCCACGCTGTTTGCTCTGGGCTTTGTCCTTGGCTGGGTTATCTGCGGTCTGTTTTATCTGCGTCAACGCATTGCGCTTGGCCGAGCACTACGTAAAATCAAGCGTCTGGAACAACAGCTTTCTACCTCCACCACCGAGGAGAATGTGGTGCCAGTGCAGACGGTCACCCACTAAGGAATTCTCTCTATGTTAGAACTGCTGTTTCTGTTGCTGCCCGTGGCCGCCGCGTACGGCTGGTACATGGGTCGCAGAAGTGCGCAGCAGGACAAAGAGCAGGAATCCAACCGCCTGTCCCGCGAGTATGTCACCGGGGTTAACTTCCTGTTGTCCAATCAACAGGATAAGGCTGTGGAACTGTTCCTCGACATGCTCAAGGACGACAGCAATACCTTTGAAGCCCATCTTACACTTGGCAACCTGTTTCGTTCACGCGGTGAAGTTGACCGCGCGATCCGCATCCATCAGGCGCTGACCGAAAGTGCATCGTTAACCTTTGAACAACGCCTGCTGGCGGTACAACAGCTTGGCCGTGACTACATGGCTGCTGGGCTGTATGACCGTGCCGAAGAGATTTTCAACCAACTGGTGGATGAAGAAGATTTTCGACGTAGCGCTTTGCAGCAGCTATTGCAGATCCATCAGGCCACCAGCGACTGGCAGACGGCGATAGATGTTGCGGAAAAACTGGTCAAGATGGGGAAAGATGAGCTTCGCGTGGACATCGCTCATTTTTACTGCGAGTTAGCGCTGCTGGCGATGGGCAGTGACGATCTGGATAAAGCGTTAACGTTCCTGAAGAAAGGGGCTGCGGCGGACAATCAGTGCGCTCGTGCGTCCATTATGCTGGGGCGCATCTACATGGCTCAGCAGGATTATTCACGCGCGGTGGAAGCCTTGCGGCAGGTTCTCGATCAGGATAAAGAGCTGGTCAGTGAAACATTACCGATGCTACAGGAGTGCTATCAGCATTTAGGTAACACTCTGGATTGGGCGCATTTCCTCAAACGCTGCGTGGAAGAAAATACCGGAGCGACGGCGGAATTGATGCTGGCCGATATTCTCGAAAGGGAAGAGGGGGCTGAGGTTGCGCAGGTCTACATCAATCGCCAGCTGCAACGCCACCCGACGATGCGTGTGTTCCATCGCCTGATGGATTTCCACCTGCATGAAGCGGAAGACGGCCGAGCAAAAGAAAGCCTTGTGGTGCTGCGCGACATGGTCGGTGAGCAGATTCGTACCAAACCCCGCTACAACTGCCGTAAATGCGGCTTCACGTCACAATCACTCTATTGGCAATGTCCTTCTTGCCGTACCTGGGCCAGTGTAAAGCCGATCCGTGGATTAGACGGACAATAGCCTCTTGCTATATCGAGTCGTTATTTTTTAATGTGTTTTAGTTACAACATACTAAAGATTGTGTGTGATCTCCGTTTCAGTAGACGTCTTTAACCGCATTGCTCTTCAGGCGGCTGGGATTTCGCGGGCGGGGGATGTAGAATGCGGCGGGAATTTTGGCTTCGCTAGAGACTGGGTGACGAATGAAAAACGAGAATCTACAGCAAAAGAATCAAACGGTATCATCCCCAATTGTTGTCGCGCTGGACTATGCCAGTCAAGATGCGGCGCTGTCGTTTGTTGACCGTATCGATCCGCAGGATTGCCGTTTAAAGGTAGGCAAAGAGATGTTTACCTTATTTGGTCCACAATTCGTGCAGACGCTACAACAGCGCGGCTTTGATGTGTTTCTCGATTTGAAATTCCACGATATTCCGAACACCGTTGCGCATGCCGTGGCGGCAGCGGCCGATCTTGACGTGTGGATGGTGAATGTGCATGCCAGTGGTGGTTCTCGCATGATGACTGCGGCGAAAGAAGCGCTGGTGCCGTTTGGTAAAGATGCTCCGCTGCTGATCGCCGTGACCGTGTTAACCAGCATGGATGAAGACGATTTGCGCGGACTTGGTATTACCGTCAGCCCGGCTGAGCAGGCGGAAAGGCTGGCTGTGTTAACGCATAACAGCGGGCTGGATGGCGTGGTGTGTTCCGCACACGAAGCGCAGCGGTTGAAGCAGGTATGTGGTCAGGCATTTCAACTGGTCACGCCGGGAATTCGTCCCGCAGGCAGTGATGTTGGCGATCAGCGCCGCATCATGACGCCCGTTCAGGCGCAACAGGCAGGCGTGGATTATATGGTTATTGGGCGTCCGATCACCCAATCGTCCGATCCGGCTCAGACGCTGCGTGATATTCGCGCGTCGCTGTTAAATGGTTCTGCATCATGAATCATGATAAGAACAGCCAACTGGTTTACTCTACAGAAACTGGGCGCATTACGCCGGAAGAAGAAAAGGTCGCTCGGCCGAAAGGCGATGGTATCGTGCGCATCCAGCGTCAGACGAGTGGACGCAAAGGGAAGGGCGTATGTCTGGTTAGCGGTCTCGATCTTGACGATGCAGCGTTGGATAAGCTGGCTGCTGAATTGAAGAAAAAGTGCGGCTGCGGCGGCTCCGTAAAAGAAGGCGTGATCGAAATTCAGGGAGACAAGCGCGACCTGCTAAAACAGCTTCTTGAAGCGAAAGGGATGAAGGTCAAGCTCGCTGGCGGCTAAAGTATCGTGAGTATGAGAGCAGCAGGTTTACTCCCGTTAACCTGCTGCTATAAATTCGTTATTTATCGACCTGACGGCCAATCAGCCCGCCGATAGCGGCACCGCCCAGCGTTCCTAATGTTCCGCCATCCGTTAAGATAGCCCCACCTACCGCCCCCGCACCAGCGCCAATGGCGGTATTGCGGTCACGTTTGGACATGTTTGAACAGCCTGCAAGCGTAACAGCAAGCGTAATTGCCAGAGCGGCCGTTGCAACGCGTTTGTTTAATTTCATTTTCTTCCCCTTTCTGCTCTTGGCCTCACGTTTCTTGTGAGGAAAATATCGAACAAAGTGCTTTATACGGTATTAAATAAAGAAACCGAGCCCTTTACCGCGTGATGACAAGTATAATCATCGGGAAAAACTGCAACAGGTAAAAACTCTTAATTCCCCTACGTTACCTTAACGATAGCAATAATTGATAAATTTGGCTGTTTTTTGCTCAACTCTGTGGCGTGTCTCTTTCTTTTTCCCATAGCAGAACACCGCTAGGTCTTTAGCGATTTAGCCCATGGCGACGAACTCCTCAGGCCGCGAGAATGGTGTCATCGCGCCGATGGGAGGCTGATTATGTTAGAAACGCTAAAAAAACAGGTGTTGGAAGCCAATCTGGCTTTGCCGCAGCACCATCTGGTGACGTTTACCTGGGGAAATGTCAGTGCGGTAGATCGGCAGCGCGGCCTGATGGTGATCAAACCTTCCGGCGTGGAGTATTCGGCCATGACGCTGGAGGATATGGTTGTCGTTGAGCTGGAAAGTGGAAAAGTAATCGAGGGGACGAAGAAGCCGTCGTCAGATACCGATACTCACCGTGTGCTGTATCTGGAGTTTGCTGATATCGGCGGTATTGTGCATACCCACTCCCGCCATGCCACGATATGGGCGCAGGCCGGTAAAGACATCCCCGCCTGGGGAACGACACACGCGGACTATTTTTATGGCCCCATTCCCTGTACTCGTTTGATGACGGACGAGGAAATCAACGGCCGTTATGAGTGGGATACCGGAACGGTGATCGTCGAAACTTTCCGCCAGCGCGGCATTTCTCCGGTAGATGTCCCCGCCGTATTGGTTAATTCTCACGGTCCCTTTGCGTGGGGGAAAGATGCCAATAACGCGGTGCACAATGCTGTGGTTCTGGAAGAGCTTGCCTACATGGGGATTTTCTCGCGCCAATTAACGCCTCAGTTGGGTGAGATGCAGCAAACGCTGTTGGATAAACACTATTTGCGTAAACACGGCAAGAACGCATATTACGGGCAGTAAACCACAGCAGTTCCTCTTCAGTTTACCTTAACGACGTAACCCCGTTGCGTCGTTTGAGTCAAATGTCGCGGCTCCTAACCTGCACGAATTCAACGCTAATTCCCTAAAAACGTTATCTTTGATTAAAAAAATCCCTCCACGCGGGAGGGATTGAAGAATATACATCGACGGCGTTTAAGGTTGAACGCCGTCCCGTAAGACAATCGGAGTCTCCCTTGCCGTTGGGACATTACTATTTAGTGCGCGACGAATGACGAAGAACGCGGAAACCAGCATTGTCACCGCCACCAGCATGAAGAACCCGCACAGTGCGGCGTTGATCTGGTTGCTGAAGACGATAGTTTCCATGTCTTTAATCGATTTGGCTGGCGCGATCAGCGTGTTTTGTTCAATACCCGCCGCGAAGCGTTTCGCCTGAGCCAGAAAACCGATACTCGGTTTTTCATGGAAGATTTTTTGCCAGCCCGCCGTCATCGACGTAATAAACAGCCAGACGGTAGGGACGATAGTTACCCATGCATAGCGCTGTTTCTTCATCTTAAACAACACGACGGTGCCCAGAATCAGCGCCATCGATGCCAGCATCTGGTTACCGATACCGAACAGCGGCCATAGCGTGTTGATACCACCCAACGGGTCGATCACGCCTTGATACACGAAGAATCCCCAACCGGCTACAGCAACGGTCGTACCGGCCAAATTCCCCATCCAGGAATGGCTGTTAGCTAATCTCGGAATCGCAATACCGACCAGATCCTGCACCATGAAGCGACAGGCGCGCGTCCCGGCGTCAACGGCGGTCAGAATGAACAGCGCTTCAAACAGAATCGCGAAGTGATACCAGAATGCCATCATCGCCCGGCTGTTAAAGATTTCCGTGATGATATAGGCCATGCCCACTGCGAAGGTTGGCGCACCACCGGCGCGGGAAAGAATAGAGGCTTCGCCGACGTCATTGGCAATGGCGCTCAATTCCTGCGGGGTAATCACAAACCCCCAGCTGTTAATGGCCAACGAGGCGCTCTCAACTGTGGTACCGATCAAGGCGGCGGGTGAGTTCATGGCGAAGTAGATGCCCGGTTCGATAACCGAGGCGCAAATCAGCGCCATGATAGCCACGAAGGATTCCATCAGCATCGCACCATAGCCGATGAAGCGGATATGGCTCTCGCGTTCAACCAGCTTCGGTGTGGTACCGCTGGAAACGAGGGCGTGGAAGCCGGAAATCGCGCCGCAGGCGATGGTAATAAACAGGAAGGGGAACAGCGAACCTGAGAATACGGGGCCGCTGCCGTCAATAAAACGAGATACTGCGGGCATTTTCATTTCCGGCATGGCGAACACGATACCGAAGGCCAGCCCGATAATAACCCCAATTTTTAAGAACGTAGAGAGATAGTCTCGCGGTGCCAGCAGCAGCCAGACGGGCAGGACGGACGCCACGAAGCCGTAGATGACCAGTACCCAAGTGAGTGATGTGCCCTTCAGTGTGAAGAACGGCCCCCAGTACGGATGTGCAGCGATGTTGCCGCCGTAGACAATTGCCAACATCATCAGCACAAAGCCAATGATGGACACTTCAGCGATTTTACCCGGGCGTAAAAAGCGCATGTAAACGCCCATGAAGAGCGCAATAGGGATAGTGGCGGCAATGGTAAACAATCCCCACGGACTTTCTGCCAGCGCTTTAACAACCACCAGTGCCAGCGCCGAAAGAATGATGATCATGACGCCCAGCGCGCCGAGCATGGTGATAATACCCGCGAACGTACCCAACTCCTGTTTTGCCATTTCTCCCAGCGAACGACCGTCTCGACGCGTGGAGATAAACAGTACCAGGAAATCCTGCACGGCACCCGCCAGCATCACGCCGACCAAAATCCAGATCGTACCGGGGAGGAATCCCATCTGTGCGGCAAGGATTGGCCCAACCAGCGGACCCGCCCCAGCGATGGCGGCGAAGTGGTGGCCGAACAGTACCCATTTATTGGTGGGAACGTAATCCAGACCGTCGTTATGACGTTCAGCCGGTGTCAGTCGGCGATCGTCGAGCTCAAACACTTTTTTGGCGATAAACAAGCTGTAAAACCGATAGGCGATGCTGTAACACGATACCGCGGCGATAACCAGCCACACGGCATTCACGTGTTCACCGCGGCTTAGTGCCAGCGTGGCGAACGAAAAGGCGCCCGCCAGACCGACTAACAGCCAGATCACAATGCTCTTTACGTTACTCATAACAACGGCTCCTTCGTTATTCAGAAAGGGTATACCGTAATACTTCAAGCTGCATGTGCGTTGGCTTCTCTTACTCACCCCAGTCACTTACTTGTGTAAGCTCCTGAGGATTCATGCGTTTGCCGCCTTCCTGCAACTTGAATTATTTGGGGTATATGGCGCGAGTGTTAATGCAATTTAACAATAGTGGGTTTGTTGGCGAAGAGAAGCGGATGGATGAGAAAATGTGAGCGAACGTGAATTTCTGTAAAGAAACTTAAAGGCTAAACAATGGCTAACGTGTTGGTGCAGTAAAATTAGCGCGAAAAAATAACAGGCTCTGCCGAGGGAAATTCAGAGGATGGCAGAGCCTGTGCGCTTGAGAGGTTACGCTCCCGATGGTAAAACTTGTCGGTGTTATGGCTGAGCAACCTGATGAGTCATCTGATTAAACAGGCAATGGCAATATTGCTTAGAGGCGCGGCTACATAACACCGTGCATTTCTGCATGCGATCAATTGCATTCTAGAGATTCTGTCAAATGGCTGCTTCGCTTATCGACCGCTCCGACCACGATGGCAAGAAGCAGCGCACTCAGTGACAGAGCGCTACCAGCCCAGTTTGGCGCAGTGAAACCAAAGCCGCTGGCGATAACGCTACCTCCAACCCATGCACCGAGGGCGTTGCCAAGATTAAAGAGACCAATATTGACCGCTGAGGCAAGTGTTGGTGCGCCTGCTGCCCTTGCTTTGTCCATTACCAATTTCTGAATGGGAGAGACGGTCGCAAATCCAAAAGCGGCCATAAGAAATATGCACAATACCGAGGCAATCTGGCTGCTGGCAGTTAAGTGGAAGATAAACAAAATGGCAGCCTGTCCAAACAGCGTGATATACAACATAGGCATTAATGCTCTGTCAGCAAAACGGCCACCTAACCAGTTTCCAACGAATAGACCCAAACCAAATACCATCAAAAGCCAGGTAATTGATCCTTCTGAGAAGTGAGCGACTTCCGTCATCATGGGCGCGATATAAGTAATTGAGGTGAAGAAGGCGGCGGGCCCAAGAATAGTTATGCCCATTGATAGCAATACTTTTGAGTTTCTGAATGCGGCAAACTCATGTCCAATATGTTGTGCTTTGGGTTTAGGGGTTGAAGGGATAAGCATCAGTACACCTACCGCAGTGGCTACACCAATAACCGTAATAGCGTAGAACGTTGCTTGCCAGGAAAACTGATGGCTAATCCAAGTCCCCACTGGAACCCCAATAAGATTAGCAACCGTAAGACCGGAGAACATGAATGCGATGGCACTGACGCGCTTCTCTTTGGGCACCATCTCAGCGGCTAGCACAGAGCCAATCCCGAAGAATGCACCGTGTGTCAGAGAAGTGATCACTCTCCCGACGATAGCAATACCGATGGACGGCGCGAGGGCTGTGACCAGATTACCCAGCACAAACAGCCCGGCCAAAAAAACCAACATAGTTTTTTTGGGTAACCGAGAACCCAGAATAATAAGCACCGGTGCTCCCACAAAAAACCCAAGCGCGTAACTGGTGGCCATATATGCCGCCACAGGAATCGTCACGCCGTAATCAGTCGCTATTGCAGGTAGCAAACCTGCAATGATGAATTCTGTTGTTCCAATACCAAAAGCACCAATAACCAAGGCCCATAAAGCAATAGGCATGATATCCCCTATGTTTGACAATTTTTGAATGTGATAAATTATGCCTAATGGTATTAGGGCAAGGAAATAAAATGACTAATGAAATAGGAAAAACGAATGTGCTTAGGCAAGAAAAGCATATTCCCGCAAAACTGGATGAGGTAGACCGAAAAATATTAGCCCTTCTTTCAACCGACAGCAGTCGGAGCTATGCAGATTTAGGAGAGGCGTTACATCTTTCAGCGCCATCTGTGCATGAGCGAGTGAAGCGGCTAAAAAAAGACGGAGTCATCAAAGGCACTATTGCAAAGATTGATGGGTGTAAGGTCGGTCGGACTTTATTAACCTTTGTACTGGTAAACACGAAGAATGTTGTGAGCACCAAACGGTTACTTGCATTGAGTAATTTACCGGAAATTGAGGAGTTTCATACCGTTGCCGGAGATTGTGGCGTCATGCTGAAGGTTCGTGCACGGGATACGGAAGGATTAGAAGAACTGTTAGGTAAGCTACAGGAAGTTGAAGGTGTCGACAGTACACGTAGCTATATTGTCCTGTCGACCTTTGTTGAACGCGGCCCTGTTCCCAGTTTATAGATCGTCTCCGTTGCCAGAGACGCAGAGCCAATGCACTTGAGAAAAAACGTTTATTAAGGCAGGACGTTTCCGGCAGCGCGGTAAATCTCGTACCATTCTTCGCGGCTGAGCGTCAGCGTAGACGCCGCAGCGATGTCACGAATACGTTCCGGACTCATGGTGCCGATAACCACCTGCATGGCGGCAGGGTGACGCAGGATCCACGCGGTGGCGATCGCCGTATTGGTGACGTTATGGTGCTCGGCGATGTGATCAATCGTCGCGTTTAGCTTGGGGAATTTCTCATTATCGAGAAAAACGCCTTCAAAGAAGCCGTATTGGAAAGGCGACCAGGCCTGAATGGTCATCGTATTCAGACGGCTGTATTCCAAAATTGCGCCATCGTGGTTCACCGATGCTGGGTTTGTCATATTCACGTTAAAACCCGCATCAATCATACCCGTGTGCATAATGCTGAATTGCAACTGGTTGGCGATCAGCGGCTGGCGTACGGATTTCTTCAGCAACTCAATCTGCAACGGGTTCTGATTGCTGACGCCGAAATGGCGAACTTTCCCGCTATTTTCCAACTCATCGAATGCAGCAGCCACTTCGTCAGGTTCAAACAAGGTATCCGGGCGATGCAGCAGGAGTGTATCAAGATAGTCTGTTTTTAAACGTTGCAGGCTGCCTTCAACGGACGCGATGATGTGCGCTTTGGAAAAATCAAAAAAGCCCTTACGAATACCGCATTTGGATTGCAGAAAAACTGATTCCCGGCTGATGGACGTCTTCTGTAAACCTGCGGCGAAAACCTCTTCCGACAAACCTGAGCCATAGATATCGGCGTGATCGAAGAAATCGATGCCAGCCTCAACGGAAGCATTGAGGATGTCAGCAGCTTCATTCGTGCTTTTCTTCGCCATTCGCATACAGCCCAACGCAATGTTGGAAGCCTGTATCGCGGATGTGCCGATTGTTATTTTCTTCATCGGGAACACTCCTGTTAGTAGGGTTGGATACCGCCTGTCGTTGCTTGTTTTTAAAACGGATCAGACGCGGCTATATCGTTGGTAAATCATGTAGCGGAATAAAAGATGATGACGCGCGGGTCAGTTCACGATGAACGCCCGCGCGGAGATGCTGTATTGCAGCGGTATGACTACTATGCTGCAGGCTTTGCCACGATGCTGCGGTTTTCCAAACGAACTTCAGCGATGATGACGTCCAGCGTATCCCCCTGACGATAAAGCACTTCACCTTTCACCGTGAGGGTACCCATTTCCTGGCTGCACACCAGTTCATCGCGCACGGCGTGGATAAAGGAGGACGGAATAAACGCTACCGCACCGTTATCCAGCAGGCGAACACGCAGGCCACCGCGTGTGACATCAATGATTTCCGCGTTGAAGCGAATATCCGTGCCAGCTTTGTCTTTGAGGTAGCGAGCATACAGCCAGTCGCCGACATCACGTTCAGCCATACGGTTCAGGCGACGGCGTTCGGCCAGTTGTACCGTAACGTCATCCTGCGGTTTTTCCGCAGCCTGTCCGGTGATAACCGCTTTCAGCAAACGGTGGTTCACCATATCGCCGTATTTACGGATCGGGGATGTCCAGGTGGCATAGGCTTCCAGCCCCAGACCAAAGTGTGGCCCCGGAGTGGTGCTGACTTCTGCAAAAGACTGGAAGCGACGAATACGGCTATCCAGGAACTGCGTCGGCTGGGCATCCAGTTCGCGGCGCAGCGTACAGAAGCCATCGAGTGTCAACAGCGTTTGTGCGTCGGCCTTAACACCATGTGTGTCCAGTACGGCGACGGCTTGCTCAATCGAGGCAGGATCGAAGCCGTTGTGCACGTTATAGATACCGAAGCCCAGCTTATCGCGCAGCACAATGGCCGCACAGACGTTGGCTGCAATCATGGATTCTTCAACGATACGGTTGGCGATGCGGCGGTGCTCAACCACGATCTCTAACACGTCGCCTTTTTCACCCAGCAAGAAGCGGTAATCTGGACGATCTTTAAACACCAGTGCGTGTGTGGTGCGCCATTCGCTGCGTGCCAGACAGAGGCGGTGGAGCAAACGGATTTGTTCGGCAATCGCTTCGTTCTGCGGCTGCCATTCGCCTTGATTTTCCAACCAGTCAGAGACGTTGTCATACGCTAATTTGGCTTTGGATTCGATCGAGGCGGCAAAGAAGTTGATCTCGTCACCCAGCGCGCCGTCGGCGGCAATGGTCACGCGGCAGGCGAGGACAGGGCGACGCTCGTTCGGGTGTAGGGAACAGATATCGTCCGATAGTGCGCGTGGCAGCATCGGGATGTTGAAACCAGGCAAATAGTTGGTGAAAGCGCGCTGGCGGGCAATGTTGTCCAGCTCGCTACCTGCCTCTACATACGCGGTTGGATCGGCAATGGCGATCGTTAATTGCAGTGAACCGTCACCGTTGTCCTGCACGTACAGCGCATCGTCCATATCTTCGGTGCTGGCGCTGTCGATGGTGACAAAGTTCAGTGCCGTCAAATCCTCACGGACGAGCTCGCTATCATGACGTTCAGTGGTTTCAACGTCTGGGGCAGAGCGCTCCAGATTGTGGCGTGACAATGTCACCCACCACGGCACCAGCGGGTCATCGCCCGTGGTGATGTATTGCGTCAGTTCGGCATGAAATCCACGATCGCCCTTCAGCGGGTGACGACGCATTTCTGCGACAGCCCAATCGCCTTCCTGAAAATTGTCGGTGACATCACGCGCGGCGCGGCAGGGAATCGCCTCTTTCAGCAGCGGATGGTCAGGCGTGATTGATAAGCGATCGTCTTTTTTATGAATGCGTCCAACAAACCGGGTAAGGAAAGGTTCGATCAGCGTTTCTGGCTCGACAATTTCCCGATCTTTTTCCGTATGCAGGGTGGCGGTAATGCGGTCGCCGTGCATCACTTTTTTCATGTGTGGAGGGGGAATGAAATAGCTTTTTTGTCCGTCAGCTTCAAGAAAGCCAAATCCCTTATCGGTACCTTTGACGACACCTTCAACACGCGGTGTCTTAGAGTGAAGTTGCTGTTTTAGCTGTGCAAGCAGCGGATTATCTTGAAACATAGCGTCCAGAAATACGATTGTGAGTGGCTTAATTAGCAGTTCACAGTTTTACTCGAATCAGGTGCTGGCGGCAAGAATAATCGGGGATAGCGCGGCCGGATAACGGTAGCAGAAGGGCGAATAAACTCGAACAAAGTCAATGCTGATTGGCGTGAGGCCCCTGTCATGTGCGCCATTAGTTTCGCGACACAACAGGGGGGGGCGTTTACGCTATAACGTAGACCCTAATGAATAGATCCTTAAGCGATACGCAGCAGAGACTCCGCTTGCGTACTGCGACGAACGCTAACGGGCACCGACTTAGAGGTCGGCGTGTGCGTTTCATCCCCATAGCTGGACAGCGGCACCAGCGGGTTGGTTTCCGGATAATAGGCCGCCAGATTACCGCGCGGAATATTGTAGCTCACCAATTTGAAACCGTTGACGATGCGGGTAATGCCATCGTTCCACAGCGTCTCAATATCGACCAGGTCGCCATCTTCCAGCCCTAGTGCAGCAATGTCATCGGGGTGCATGAATAACACTTCCCGCTGACCATAAACGCCGCGATAGCGGTCATCCAGACCATAAATCGTGGTGTTGTACTGATCGTGCGAACGCAGGGTTTGCAGCGTAAAGGGCACGTCGTAGCCTTGTAGCTGCGGGAACAGCGTATCGGGCAGCGTGGCATGGCTGAATTGAGCTTTTTCGTTGAGGGTATTAAAGCGGAGCTCGGCGGCCGCATTGCCGAGATAAAAACCGCCCGGCAGGTCACAGTTGGCGTTGAAATCGGTAAAGCCAGGAATGGTGGCGGCAATATGATCGCGGATGCGTGAATAATCGTCTGCTAGCGCCAGCCAGTCGAGTTTTTCATTGCCGAGAACCGCGTTAGCAATACCGCAAACAATGGCCGTCTCCGAACGCTGCAACGGTGAAAGCGGCTGCCCGACACCCTGTGAGGCGTGCACCATGCTGAAGGAGTCCTCGACGGTAATAAACTGTGCACCGCTGGCCTGCATATCGAGATCGGTTCGGCCGAGGGTCGGCAGAATCAACGCATCGACCTTACCAGTAACCAGATGACTGCGGTTGAGCTTGGTGCTGATGTGTACGGTCAGATCGCAACGGCTGAGTGCGTCTTCGGTGCGTGCCGAATCCGGTGCGGCGGCAGCGAGATTACCACCCAGTGCGATTAACACCTTAATCTCATCGCGCAGCATGGCTTCCAGCGCCTCTACCGTGTTGTGGCCTGCGGCGTAAAGTGGCGTGAAGTCATAATGTGCTGCCAGACGATCGAGAAACGCGGCAGTCGGTTTCTCATCGATCCCCATTGTGCGGTTACCCTGTACATTACTATGACCGCGTACCGGACACAGTCCCGCACCCGGTTTACCCAACTGCCCAAACAGCAGTTGCAGATTGACGATTTCCCGCACGGTAGCGACGGAATGCTTGTGCTGGGTAATGCCCATCGCCCAGGTGCAGATCACGCGCGGTGACTGCTGATAAATTGCCGCCACATAGCGTAACTGTGCTTCGCTCAGGCCGGACTGCTGTTCGATCTTCTGCCAGCTTGTCGCATCGACAACTGCCAGATAGTCGTTTACCTGTTGGGTATGCGTGGACAGGAAATCCTGATCGAATAACCCCGACTCTCCGTCAGACAGACGCTGACGATGCGTTTCCAGCAGCGCTTTTACCATGCCGCGCACGGCAGCCATATCACCGCCCAGATTGGGTTGCAGATAGGTTTCGCTAATGGTGCCGGACAGCGGCGTGAGCAGTTCCAGCGGATTCTGCGGATTGGCAAACCGTTCCAGACCGCGCTCGCGCAGCGTATTGAAGGAAACGATGTGCGCACCGCGATCGGCAGCGTGGCGCAGGCTGTGCAGCATACGCGGATGATTGGTGCCGGGGTTCTGACCGAAGACGAAAATCGCGTCAGCGTGTTCGAAATCATCCAATCGGATAGTCCCTTTGCCGACGCCGATGCTCTGTTTCAGGCCGATGCCGCTGGCTTCATGGCACATATTCGAGCAGTCAGGAAAATTGTTAGTGCCCAGCATTCGGCCAAAAAGTTGATACAGATAAGACGCTTCATTGCTGGCTCGGCCAGACGTATAAAGCTCCACCTGATTAGTATGTGCCATGTTACCGATGTGGTGAGCGATCAGCGCAAAAGCCGCATCCCAGTCGATAGGAACATAGCGGTCGCTGGCGCGGTCGTAGCGCATCGGGTGGGTCAAGCGGCCCTGATATTCGAGGAAATAGTCACTTTGCTGGCGTAGCGTTGTAACGCTGTGGGCGGCGAAAAAATCCAGATCGACCGCTTTGCGCGTCGCTTCCCAACTCACCGCTTTTGCGCCGTTTTCACAGAAACTGAACGTGCTGCTGTTGTCATCACCCCAGGCACAGCCTGGGCAGTCAAATCCTTTCGATTTATTGACCCGCAACAAGTTTCGGATATTTTTCAGCGCTTGCTTGCTGTCGAGGACAAAACGCGTGGTGGCTTCCAACGAGCCCCAGCCGCCAGCCGCGCTGCGGTATGGCTTGATAGATGGTTTGAATTTCATGACGTATTCCGCAGGTGAATAAACCCGTCATACTTCAAGTTGCAGGTGTGTTGGCTGCGATACTCGGCACACTTACGTGTGCCTCACCCCGTTGGGGCCGCTGCAAGCAGCGTTCAAATCCGCCTCTGGCAGATTTGTCGCTCACCACAGTCACTTACTTATGTAAGCTCTTGGGGACTCGCTGCGTTGCCGCCGGCCTGAAACTCGAATTATTTAGGGTTTTGTTTTTTTTATGTGAACAAAACTTTAAATGTTTGCTCTTGTTTTGAAGTTTAGGTGCCGTCGGCGATCGCGTCTAATCAAATGCGGCTATGGTGGGATAGAGGCGGTTTATCGGTATACTTGTCGCTTACCCACTACAGAGTCTGGCGATGGATATTAAACAGCTGCAATACTTGTGCAATTTGGAAAAAGAGCGCCATTTTGGTCGGGCAGCGGAAGCCAGTTTTGTCAGTCAACCAACGCTCTCCATGCGGTTGAAAAATCTGGAGCGGGAGCTGGATCTGGCGTTAATCAACCGGGGTAATAATTTTGAAGGTTTTACGGCTGAAGGTGAGCGCGTACTGGCTTGGGCACGGGAGATCGTCTCGGTTTATCAGGGATTGAAGCTGGAAGTCGCCTCGCTGAAACGTGGCGTAAGCGGGGTATTGCGCATCGGTGCGGTGCCGCAAAGCAGTATTGCATTGTCGAGTCTGCTGGCGGCGGTGAATGAGGAATATCCACAGTTGGATTTCCAGATCTCGCTGTTCAGTGCGGATCAACTGCTGGAAGCGCTGAATGCGCATTCGGTGGATGTTGGCATCGGCTTTTTTGAGTTTTCAACGCTAGAGGAACTGCACTTTCAGGCGTCGCCGCTGACGGAGCAGGGCGTTGATCTGTTGTTCCATCCGCACCATTTCCCGCAGTTGGTGGGGGATGCGCCGCTGGCGCTCGATGCGCTTTCCGACGTACCGCTCTGTTTGGCGGAGGCCAGCCGCTATTTTCGTCGCTATCTGGATAGCCATTTTCGTGAAATGGGCGTCTTGCCGTGGGTAAAGGTGGAAAGCGCTTCCGTTCTGCAATTAATCCAAAGCGTCTATGTTGGACTTGGGTGTGGGATTGTGCCCCACGGTAGCCTGATCCCAGAGATGACGCCCGCGTTAACGCTGCGTCCGTTGCAATTTCCCCCGATGCGTCGCCAACCTGCTGTCGTCATCGCGCAGGCTGGCAGAGCGACGCCGCTGGCACAGAATTTCTTTGACGTCGCACAGCAGTGGTTGCTGGCTCAGTCATAGAGGCTCTTGTCCTGCACTGGGGCAACCGATTTACTGGCGCGAAGCCGTCTGACGGACTGACGAATCACCAGCGTACCGTTTAGCAGCAGGTTGCCCACGGGGGCGTCGGGGCGAATCAGACGATATTGCAGCAGCCTGACGGCCTCTTCGCCCAACGCCTCACGCGGCACATGTACCGATGTGAGCGGCACGTCGTGAATAGCCGAGAGATTGAAGCCATCCATGCTCATCACCGAGACATCCTGCGGTACGCGCAATCCCGCCTTGTTCAGTGCATTCACCGCCCCAACCGCGATGAAATCACCGCCTGCCAGAATAGCCGTGGGCCATTTATCCTGCGGACAGCGGGCTAAAAAATCGGTCATCGCCTGTTCTGCATCCGCCGTGCTGAAATTATTCAACGCCAGCAAATGCTCTTCGGTGGTGAAAGGGAGGTTGTGGTATTGATAGGCATCCTGGATACCGTCCAGACGCAGTTCCATCGTATAACGACGCAGGCATAACAGCGTCAACACGGTATGGTGGCCCTGTTCAAAGAGATAGTGTGCGGAGAACTCGCCGATTAGCCGATGCGCGGGTGCTACACCCGGTAACCTCATCTTGCGGTCGATGCAGTTAATCAATATGCAGGGTTTACCGCTGTCCGCCGCCAGTGCGTGAATATACGGATCGTCGATGCCGATCAGCAGCGCGGCCTCCGTGGCCGGATCGCGCATTTTGTCTAAAAATAGCGCCACATCGCTGTCATTTTCCTCCAGCCCGCAGTATCGCACTCGCACATCATGGGGTTTCAAGGCGTCAATAATGCTTTGTACGACCTTGTGATAGAAAATGTCTGACCGAATATCAAAAGCACGCGGCGGGGCAAAGATAGTCAGCCCGTTCAACAGCAGGCGGCCGTTGGCGAGATCGGTCAGTACCCCGCACTGGCGGGCGCAGTTGAGAATGTCCTCTTTAGCACGCTCGCTGGTATTGGACTGACCAGATAGCACGCGTGAAACCGTACTGATCGAGTAGCCTGTCCGCTGCGCAATTTCACGTATTTTCAGGTTTCCTTTCATTTTGTGATCCCGTTCACCTTCGAAAATGACAAAGTTTTCATTACTACTTATCGCCTGTTATCAGCGGCTATAGCCGTTTTTTTGCCTGCATTTTGACCATAGCATGAAAATGTTTTCAAAAAAGTGAGTGTTTCGCGATTTTCAATTGTTCTACTCTCGATTTGGTAAACCAATTTCAGTGATTAGATACGGCAGATATAGGATTTAAGTCAATAAATACAATGATATGAAAATGATTTGGTAGTTCGATAGGCTATAAATACAAAAATGCCTTCGAGATATCAGACCAATGTAACCCTACTTTCCTGTAAAGGAGTCACCATGAGTCTCGACATCAATCCGTCTTCCATCGCTACCAAAGGTAAACGGACATTCAGAAATCTGCGTTGGTGGGTGCTGAGCCTGTTTCTGCTCGGCGTTACCGTTAACTACATCACGCGTAATTCGCTCGGTATTCTGGCCCCAGAACTGAAAACCAGTATGGGCATCACCACCGAGCAATACTCCTGGATTGTGGGTGCATTCCAGCTCGCATATACCATTTTCCAGCCGATTTGCGGCTGGCTGATCGATGTCATCGGTCTGAAAATGGGCTTTATGATTTGTGCGGTGATATGGGCGTTGATGTGCATCTTGCACGCGGGAGCGGGAAGCTGGCTGCACCTTGCGATTCTACGCTTCTTTATGGGGGCGTCCGAAGCTGCGGCAACACCGGCAAACGCCAAAACGCTGGGCGAATGGTTTCCTAAGAAAGAGCGACCGATTGCGGCAGGCTGGGCCGGTGTCGGTTTTTCCATCGGTGCGATGCTGGCACCGCCGATTATCGTCGTCGCGCATGCCTATCTCGGCTGGCAGGGCGCATTTATGTTCACGGGCGCGCTGGCGCTGATGTGGGTAGTGTTGTGGTGGCTGTTCTACCATAACCCAGAAGAACACCCTAATTTAAGCCGTGAGGAGCTGGATTTCATCCGTCAGGACAATGAAGCTCCCCCCGTCAAACTGCCTTTCTTTACCGCACTGAAAACCGTTTCAAAAAACAAACGCTTTTACGGTATCGCTATTCCAGCCTTTATGGCGGAGCCCGCGTGGGCCGTGCTCAGCTTCTGGGTGCCGCTCTATCTGGCGAATGAACGCGGTATGGATCTGAAGCAAATTGCGATGTTTGCGTGGCTACCGTTTCTTGCCGCCGATCTGGGCAGCATCGCCAGTGGCTACCTCACCCGACTCTACACCCGCTGGTTCGGCTGTTCACGCGTCAACTCGATTGTGGCCAGTTCGGTAACGGGCGCGTTTCTGATGCTGTCGCTGGCACTGGTCGCCATCAGCAAAGATCCGTGGGTAGCGATTCTGCTGATTTCCATCGGCGGATTCGGCCATCAGGTGATTTCCTGCATGTTGAGCGCACTGGTTGTGGAATCGTTCGATAAAGGACAGATGGCAACCGTGAACGGGATGCGCGGTTCGTTTGCGTGGATTGCCAGCTTTCTGTTCTCGCTGCTGATTGGCGTCACCGCCGACAAGATTGGCTTTAACCCGCTGTTTGTGGCGATGGGCTTCTTCGATCTGATCGGTGCCGTCTTCCTGATCGCGTTTATTGCTGAACGCCGTGGGAAAACGCGCTCACAGGCATAACGGCTTATGACAGCCGTTTAAGAAGCGAGATATATGGAGCGACCACGGGCGAGGCTTCCCTACGGGAACCTCATCCTCGAGTTTCTCCTAAAAATGGGCTTACGTGACCTGCATTAAGCGTAACGGCTGGTTTATTTTTTCCTGAAAAGGACGCTGTATGAAAACGTTGAAAAATTGGGTGTTTCGTCATCAGAGCACCGATCATGTTGAGCTGCTGGTGGACGACAGACATGTTTTTCGCCTGTACGTGCTGGAGCCGATGTTGGCCCGCGTGCTGATTAAACAGAATGGCGAACTGAGTCTGAACCGCACCTGGAGCATCGCGCCCCAGCAGGATGTTCCCTGGGAGGGGCGCAACCGTGAAAGTAGCGACGGTTTCAGCCTGCCGGGATTTTCGCTGGAAGAGTTGGACGACGCGCTGCGTATCAGCACCGCGCGGATGCGCATTACGATTCACCAGCCGCTGTGGCTAGCGTGGGAATATCGGGATGAGCAGGGCGAATGGCAGCCGTTTGCCGCCGACCGCCCCACCAGCGCTTATCTGCTGAACCCACACGGTGAGGGCGTTGCGCACTATCAGCGCCGTTTCCCGACTGAGCGTTATTATGGTCTGGGTGAAAAAGCGGGCGATCTTGAACGTACTGGCCGCCGATTTGAGTTCCGTAATCTGGATGCCATGGGTTACAACGCGGCGAGTACCGATCCGCTGTACAAGCATGTTCCTTTCACCATCACCCGGCGTGAGGATGTCAGCTTTGGCCTGTTCTACGATAACCTGAGCACGACCTGGCTCGATCTTGGCAATGAAATCGATAACTATCATCTGGCGTACCGACGCTATCAGGCGGAGGCGGGCGACCTCGATTATTACCTGTTTATCGGGCCGCGCGTGCTGGATGTGACAAAATCCTTCGTGCGGCTGACGGGGAAAACGCTCTTTGGGCCAAAATGGAGCTTAGGCTACAGCGGTTCGACCATGCATTACACCGATGCGCCCGATGCGCAGCAGCAGTTGATTAAATTTATTGCGCTGTGCCGTGAACACCAGATTCCGTGTGATTCGTTTCAACTCTCGTCGGGCTACACGTCGATTAACAATAAACGTTATGTGTTTAACTGGAACCACGACAAAGTCCCTCAGCCTGAAGTGATGTCGCAGGCGTTCCACGATGGGGGCTTCAAGCTGGCGGCCAATATCAAACCCTGTTTACTGCAAGATCACCCGAAATATGATGAGGTGTCGGCGCAGGGGCTGTTTATCCGCGATTCCGAATCCGATACGCCGGAGCGTTCCAGCTTTTGGGACGACGAAGGTTCTCACCTTGATTTCACTAACCCCGCAACGGTGGCCTGGTGGCAGGAGAACGTCACTCGGCAACTGCTGGAGAAAGGCATCGATTCGACGTGGAATGACAACAACGAGTATGAAGTCTGGGATGGCGAAGCCCGCTGTCACGGGTTCGGCCAACCGATGGCGATCAAAAATATTCGTCCGCTGATGCCGCTGTTAATGATGCGCGCCTCGCTGGAAGCACAGCAGCGCTTCGCCCCGACGTTGCGTCCTTATCTAATTTCTCGTTCCGGCTGTGCGGGAATGCAGCGTTACGTGCAGACCTGGAGCGGCGATAACCGCACCAACTGGCAGACGCTGCGCTACAACACGAGGATGGGCGTTGGGATGAGCCTGTCCGGCCTGTTTAATGTTGGGCACGACGTCGGCGGTTTTTCCGGTGATAAACCGGACGCTGAGCTTTTTGTGCGCTGGGTACAAAACGGTGTGATGCATCCGCGTTTCACTATCCATTCCTGGAATGACGACCACACGGTGAACGAACCGTGGATGTATCCCTCGGTAACGGCGGCAATACGCAGCGCGATTGAACTCCGCTATCGCCTTCTGCCGTATTTTTATACGTTGCTCTGGCAAGCCAGTGCGGACGATGAACCGATGCTGCGACCGACGTTCCTCGATCACGAACAGGATCGCGCGACGCTAGAGGAAACCGACGATTTCATGCTGGGGCGAGACATTCTGGTCGCCAGCGTGGTGGAGCCAGAAGAGCGTCAGCGTACGGTGTACCTGCCTGCGAATACGTCTGGCTGGTACGATTTTTATTCCGGCCAATGGTTCAGCGGCGGACAGACTATCGTGCTGGATGCGCCACTGGAACGCCTGCCGCTGATGGTCCGTGCGGGAGCGATGATCCCACTGTCGGGGCGAACGGCGTATGTCAGCCAATATGAAGACGAACAGCGCGAATTCCTGCTCTTTCCGCCTACCGCAGGCGGCACGGATAGTGGACTGCTGTTTGAAGATGATGGGGAAACGTGGCAATGGCGTGAAGGAAATGCGCTGTGGTTACGTTGGGAAATCCGCGCGGATAGCCAGCGGATTGACGTCACGTTTACGTCAGAAGGCCAGTATCAGCCCGCCTGGAAGTACGCGACGCTGCGCTTGCCGGTAGGCGAACAGCGCAATTTGTACATTAACGGCGTTCGCACGGATACCTATCAACACCAATAGTCACCGCGATATCTATTGCTTCCTGTTGCGCCTCGGATTTATTACCGAGGCGTTTTTTTTGTTATGCAGAATATGAATAATATTCGATTGGTTATTGTCAGGATAAGGAAATGTTAATGAGGTGAATGGAATATTAAATATAAAAAAGAGTTGTGCGAATACCCTTAATAATAGCGGAACTACACAATAGTTTAAATAGTAAAAAAACGTTTTATAACAGTTAAAAAAATAGATACTTGGTAAGTAATAAGTTCGCGAATTATCAGCCAGAAGAATTAATGATTAAAAACAAACATGGCTGCTTCTGATTCCTTTGCGAACAGAGTTTTTATTTTAAGTGGAGTATTCACTATGAAGAATAGTCACCATGATTTATTTGCCGCTTTTACTCTCCCCAACGGCGCGACGCTGAAAAATCGGGTGCTGATGGCCCCGATGACCACCTGTAGCGGGTTTTACGATGGGAGCGTGACAAAAGAGCTGGTGGAATATTATCAGGCCAGAGCAGGCAGTATCGGCACCGTCATTGTGGAGTGCTGCTTTATTGATGACAAAGGGTTGGCTTTTCCCGGCGCGATAGGGATCGACAACGACGACAAAATTGCCGGGTTGGCCAAAATTGCGGCCGCGATTAAAGAAAAAGGCTCGACGGCGATCCTGCAAATTTATCACGGCGGCCGTATGGTCGAACCGCGTTTTATCGGAGGTGCGACGCCGGTTGCGCCTAGCGCCATTGCTGCACCGCGTGCGGGTGCCATCGTTCCGGTCGCGTTGTCAGGCGATGAAGTCGAAGCCATGATCGGGAAGTTTGGCGCTGCCGTCCATCGCGCCATTCAGGCGGGTTTCGATGGTGTGGAAATTCACGGAGCCAACACCTACCTGATCCAACAATTTTATTCTCCCCACTCTAATCAACGCTCAGATCAATGGGGCGGCAGCCGTGACAAACGTGCGGCGTTTCCGCTTGCTGTTCTGGATATCGCCCACGAGGTTGCCGGTAAATACGCCGATCCGTCATTTATCATTGGCTATCGCTTCTCACCAGAGGAGATTGAAGAGCCGGGTATTCATTTTGATGATTCGATCTATCTGCTGGAAAAACTGGCGGTGCGCGGGCTGGATTATGTCCACTTCTCTATGGGGAATATCCTGCGCTCGTCGATTATCGAGACAAACGATCCGACGCCACTGATTAAAAAATATGTTGCTCGTCGTTCTGCGACATTAGCGGCTATTCCGGTTATTGGCGTAGGCGATATCGTCAATCAAGCAGACGCCGATGCAGCGTTAGAAAATGGTTATGACCTGATTGCCGTTGGCAGAGCCTGTATTGCTTATCCCGATTGGACGGATTGCATTGCCGAGCAGAAAAAACTCGATCTTTATATTGCCAGCGATAAACGTGAAGCACTCATGATCCCCGAGCCGCTGTGGCGTTTTTCATTAGTCGAAGCCATGATTCGGGACGTGAATTTAACCGGCAAGAAATTCAAATCTGGGGTTTATCAAGAAAACGTTCAGGACGAATGTGGCGAATTGCAGATTACTGTCCATTTTGAGCAGAATCGGGTCGCCGATATTGCGTTGGATAATTGTGATATCGATGATTCGCTGAAAATCAGTTTTGAAATTATCCGTGAACGTATTTTGGATACCAATAGCCCGCACGTTGACGCCGTAACGGGTGCAACGGCGCAGAGTGAAGCGATCAAAAAAGCCGTCACCAAGGCGATGGTGAAATCGAGTAAAGACGCCATTGTTGCCGATGGCGGTAATCCGAATGCACGCCGCGAAGCGGACGTTGTTGTCATTGGCAGCGGCGGCGCGGGGCTAGCGGCGGCGATTCAGGCCAGCGAAGAGGGGGCTCGCGTTATCGTAATTGAAAAGATGCCAGTCATCGGCGGAAACACCATCAAGGCCTCTGCTGGTATGAACGCGGCGGGAACGGTCTTCCAGCAAAACAGAGGTATCGAAGATAGCCACGTGCTGTTCTATAACGAAACCCTGAAAAGTGGAAAGCAGAAGAACAACCCAACGCTGGTGCAATATTTCGTCGATCATGCATCTGATGCGATTAACTGGCTGGCGCAGAACGATATTGAGTTGAGCGATATCACGACGACGGGCGGCATGAGCGTGGACAGAACGCATCGACCAGCCAACGGCGCTGCGGTGGGCGGCTATCTGGTCAGTGGACTGATTAAAAATCTCAATAAATACAATATTGAGGTGCTGCTGGAAACGTCGGTGACGGAGATTGTTCAAGAGAAGGGCAAAGTGACCGCCGTCAAAGTCGTTAATGACGAACGGGAAGAAAGCCTGATTACGACAAAAGCGGTGATTGTTGCTACGGGCGGTTTCAGCGCGAATCAGGCGATGGTGGAGTCGTACCGTCCAGACCTGAAAGGCTTTGTCACGACCAACCACAAGGGCGCGACGGGCGGCGGGATTCGTCTGCTGGAGCAGATTGGCGCGGATACGGTGGACATGGGCGAAATTCAAACTCACCCAACGGTTGAGCAGACAACCTCTTATCTGATCTCCGAATCCATTCGCGGCGGCGGGGCTATTCTGGTGTCGCAGCGCGGAGAACGTTTCTTTAACGAAATGGAGACGCGGGATAACGTCTCGTCCGCCATCGTTAATTTGCCGGAAGAATACGCGTATATTCTGTTCGATGAACAGGTAAGAAACCGCAATCGGGCGGTTGAAGAGTATGTCGCTCAAGGGCTGACCGTTAGCGCGAGCAGCGTGACTGAACTGGCCGAGAAACTCGACATACCACCGGCGGCTCTGCAAGCCACGTTCGATCGCTACAATATCTTTATTGCTGATAAGCACGATGAAGACTTTGGTCGTTCAACCGGCATGCGCGATCCGCTGAATCAGGCACCTTACTACGCCATTAAAGTGGCTCCGGGCGTGCACCACACGATGGGCGGTGTGACGATTAACGCGAAAGCAGAAGTGCTGAACCGCCACAAAGAGACGATCTCTGGCGCTTATGCGGCAGGGGAAGTGGTGGGAGGGATTCACGGTGCGAACCGCATTGGGGGGAACGCTGTGGCGGATATCATTATCTTCGGCATTCAGGCGGGGATTCAGGCGGCGGCGTATGCGCGTGCACCGCGCCATTCCGGTTTTTTGCCTGCCAAGGCGCGTAAAGCCAAGTTTGTGACATCGACGGCTAAAACGGCTGAAAAACAGTCTGTTATGATAGAAGAATAGCGCGACTGGCGAGCGTCTGGAAAGGCGCTCGCCATTTTTCACCGTTTCCTCTCAGTACCGCCTTCGTTCATGGGAACCACCCTATGCCTTCTGTCGATAACGCTTACGTCTATTCCGTTCACCTGATGGGCAGCCCCATTCTGCTCAAACTGTTTGTCCATGATGAAACCGCCGTCAGGCAGGTTTTCCAGCGCATCAAACAGCTCGAAGATCTGCTAACCGTGAATCGAGCGCAGTCGGAAGTGATGAGCATCAACCATGCGGCGGGGAAAGAATACGTTTCGGTTAGCCCGATTGTCTTTGCGCTGATTAAACGCGCCAAAGCGGTCAGTCTGATTGAAAACAGCGGCTTTAACGTCGCGATTGGCCCCGTCGTGAAACTATGGAAAATCGGTTTTAGCGGCAGCACGGTGCCTGACCACGAGTCGATACAACGGGCGCTGGCATTAACGCATCCCGAACGCATTGTTCTCAGAGAGCAGGACTGCGCCGTGTTGTTAGAAAGCGCTGGAATGGAGATCGACCTGGGCGCGATTGCGAAAGGTTATATTGCCGATATCGTCCGGGACGTTCTGCATCAACATGCGATTCAGGATGCGCTGATCAATCTGGGGGGAAACGTGCTCGCTATCGGCAGCGCACTGACGGATGAGCAAGGGCTATGGAGCGTCGGGTTGCAGAAGCCTTTCGCGGATCGCGATAGCCTGCTTGGCATCATTAAGGTGAAGAACAAATCCGTGGTGACATCCGGCGTCTATGAGCGTTTTTTTACCGTAGACGACCGTATCTATCATCATATTCTCGATCCCCAGACGGGTTACCCGCTAGATAATGAGCTGCACAGTGTGACGATTATCTCGAATGACTCTCTCGACGGTGATATCTACACCACACTGCTCTATGGCATGGGCGTGAGCGCAGGCATTCACTTTCTAAAAAACCGGCAAGATATTGAAGCTATTTTTGTGACGAAGAATAAAGAGATAATCTTTTCCTCGCAGCGGCACTATCGGTTTGAATTGCTGGATGAGGATTATTCGGTGACTATGTTGTAGTTATCGTTATTCTAAAATAGACAAATGGATGGCCAAGAAAAATCGGCCATCCATTTTTAGTAATACTATTAATCGATGTGTATTTTTAATTGTTAACAGTGATCGTCGGGTCCCATTGGAAATAACCAAAAAGCTCCTGCGCCCCCCCATTTGGGCGATAGTACAACCCGAATTGCACTTGATAGTTTTCTTTGCCTTTCTGGTTGATATCCGCCTGAATGAACCAGTAAGATTGATCGGTATACGTTACTGGAAAAGGACCGTTCTGCGCTGGCAGCATTGAGGTCTTTGTGTACATTTTAAAGGTTGGGCTGGTAAATACATCTTGCCCACCAAATTTTGGTAAACCATAAATCAACACACTGGAGTCAAAGTTCCCCGATTCTGATGTTCCGGTCCAGCGAATCACATCACCAACATTGGCGCTGATATTAAGATCGGCTGTGCCTGAACCACTAATGGCCGATTCAGAAGCGACAACCATATACGAATATTGATGGCCAATAGGGGTCGGGCTTTTTTCATTTTTGCTGGGATTTTTACCTGTAAAATCATCAATAATGCTATCCGTATCAATAACAACAATGATGTTGATAATACTATTACTGGATTTGAAACTAGATGCATCAGCGTTACTCATAATGACCTCGTTTTAAAATGATAGGTAAATATATTATTTAACTAAACGTTAAATAATTAGCATGTAAATTTTTTTGAAAAATAAAATACGGCTCGACTGGCGCGCAGATAAATAATAGATGAAGATTTGTTTTTTGCGTTCTGCTCTATTATTTCTCATTCTTTTGATTTGATAGGATTTGTTTTTTAATAAATCTGTAATTAATTCAATATTCCCTTGTTATTTAATGAGTATTATGAATATGTGTTTTTTATGGATAAATGATAAAAAGTTAATATTTTTAAATATACAGTTATTAATGTTAGGGGTTGTTTTTTGTATGGAGGTTTATTCTGCATAAATATACTTTTTATGCATATTATTTTGTATGCGTTAATTCAATTATTATATTTTATCTATGAAGGATGATCGTACTGACGATCTTCTTTTGGGGATGGGGAATAACAATGCGCTCCTTTTCAAGAGCGCATTGTTGAAACACCGTTAGCGGTGAGAACTTATTTCAGTTCCAGCTCGTTCATGGCAGCGATGCTGAAGCCGCCGTCAACGTGCAGAACTTCACCGGAGATACCGGCTGCCAGATCGGAACACAGGAACGCAGCAGAGTTGCCCACGTCTTCAATGGTAACGACACGGCGGATTGGCGTAACGGCTTCGCAATGCGACAGCATTTTCTTGAAGTCTTTGATGCCGGATGCAGCCAGTGTACGAATCGGGCCTGCAGAGATGGCGTTGACACGCACGCCCTGAGCACCCATGGCATTTGCCATGTAACGTACGTTCGCTTCCAGAGAGGCTTTTGCCAGACCCATCACGTTGTAGTTAGGGATGGCACGCTCAGCACCCAGGTAGGACAGGGTAACCAGCGCAGAGTTCGGGTTCAGCATCTTGCGGCAGGCTTTCGCCATCGCGACGAAGCTGTAAGAGCTGATGTCGTGAGAAATGCTGAAGCCTTCACGGGTAACGGCATCAACATAGTCACCGTCCAGTTGGTCGCCCGGTGCATAAGCAATGGAATGCACGAAGCCATCAAAGTTCGGCCATACGTTAGCCAGTTCGGTAAACAGTGCTTCGATGCTCGCATCTTCAGCGACATCACACGGCAGAACGATGCTGGAACCCAGCTCGCTGGCAAAACCTTCAACGCGTGCTTTTAATTTTTCGTTCTGATACGTGAATGCCAGTTCGGCACCTTCACGTTGCATTGCTTGTGCAATACCGTAGGCAATAGAACGGGTGCTGGCAACGCCTGTTACCAGAATGCGCTTACCGGTAAGAAAACCCATAGCAGTAATCCTTGTGATCATTGTTGCTGCGATCGCCACTTCTGTGCCTGTAAACCTACGCGGCAAGTGACGACCGAGATGAATAAACCGCGCAATTCTACCATGTTGGGGACGGTAGGGGTACTCCGAGCAGTATCCCTCCTTTGTCACAGTCCTGTGGGCGCAGAGGAATTGCTGTCGTTGTGCGCGAAGATTAACGTTGTGCGCCGTCTCGTCGCCAGGCATCGGCGCTGAGCGCTTCGCCAAAGTGGCTGGCAATCAAACGTTTCGTCAGGTCATGGAGCGGGGCGGACAACACATCGGCGGTACTGCCGCGTTCGACCACTTCGCCTGCCTGCATCACCAGAATCTGGTCGCTGATGTGCTTCATCATGCCCAGATGCTGCGTCACGTAAATATAAGAGATACCGTGCTTTTCCTGTAACTCCAGCATCAGATTGATAATCTGTGACCGCATAGACATATCCAGCGACGCCAGCGCTTCATCGGCAACAATCACTTTCGGTTGCAGAATGAGTGCGCGCGCTAGGCCGACGCGCTGTTTTTGCCCCGGCGCGAGCGCGTGCGGATAGTAATAAGCGTGATCGGGCCGTAACCCGACCTGCTGTAGCGCCTGATTAATTGCTTTTTCGCGTGCTTCGGCGCTGAGGTCGGTATTTAGCCGCAGCGGAACATCCAATAGTTGCCCGATACGCTGACGCGGGTTGAGCGCATTGCTCGCATCCTGAAAAATCATGCGGATGCGCTGGCTGCGGTAGCCATAATCGCCGTAATGCAGTGGATGATCATCGATAACCAGTTCACCGGACGTCGGAGCGATCATGCCTGACAGCATTTTGGCCAGCGTCGATTTCCCCGAACCGTTCTCGCCGATGATGGCGAGCGTCTGGCGTTCACGTAGCGTAAAGCTGACGGATTTCACCGCCTCAACGTGCTGACGACGAAACAGCCCGGTCCGGTAGCGGAACGTCTTGGTCAGGTTGCGGGCTTCAAGTAGCATCTCAACCATCACGGTTCCTCCATGTTGAGCGGGAAGTGGCAGGCATATAAGTGGTTCTTAACAGAGAGCAGCGGCGGCGTTTGCATACACTGCTTTTGTGAATAAGGGCAGCGCGGGCCGAGTCGGCAGCCAATCGGCAGGTGCTCCAATGAGGGAATCGCGCCATTCAGAGTGTTTAACCGGCTTTTGTGCGGCAATGAGCGGCCGAAATCAGGCATTGCGCGGATCAGCGCCTGCGTATAAGGATGATGCGGTGCGGTGATCAAATCTTCACAGGTAGCGCTTTCTACTGTTTGTCCGCAGTAAAGCACGTTAATCCGGTCTGCCCATTTACTCATGGTTTGCAGATCATGGCTGATGAGCAGAATGGTGGTGTTATTGTTTTGGTTCAGGCGCGATAGTAGGCGGAAAATTTGTGCCTGCGTGGTGGATTCCATCGCGTTGGTCGGTTCATCGGCAATCAGCAGACGCGGCTGGTTCGCCAGCGCGATGGCAATCATCACCTTCTGACACTCACCGTCGCTCAGCTCATAGGGATAGCTGCCCATGATGTCTTTGTGATCTTTAATTCCAACGCGGTGCAGCAGTTCGATAGCGCGGCGCTTGCGCCAGTTAAATCGCTGCCACCAGCGGCCTTTATACGTCCAGCCGGGAATCGCCTGCACCAGCTGCCGACCCACACTTTCGGAGGGATCGAGACAGGACTGTGGTTCCTGAAAAATCATGGAGACGTTATGACCGACCAGTTTACGCCGCTCGCGCGACGACAGTTGCAGCAGGTCGATATCATCGAAGCGGAAGCGGTCGGCGGTGACGCGCCAGTTCTCTTTGGTGATCCCGCAGATGGCTTTGGCGATCAGGCTTTTGCCTGAGCCAGATTCGCCCACCAGCCCGCGGATTTCCCCTTCGCTCAGCGTCATACTGACGCGATCGACGGCTTTTACGGCACCGTCAGCGGTCAGAAATTCAATCGTCAGGTTACGGATATCAAGTAATGGCATAGGGAGTCGTCGCCTCTTATTCCGTTTCCGCGACGAGCGCGCGGCGGATGCCGTCGCCCAGCAGGTTGACGATTAATACGCTCAGCGCGATCGCTGCACCGGGCAGCATCACGGTCCACGGCGCGGCATAAACCAGCTCCAGCGAGTTACCGAGCAGGGCGCCCCATTCTGTGGTGGGCAGCTGTGCGCCCAAATCGAGAAAGCCCAGCGCGGCGATATCCAAAATGGCGATCGACAACGCGCGAGTAAATTCTGAAACCAGCAGCGCGGCAATGTTCGGTAAGACAACGTACCAGACCAGATAAAACGTGGAGGCTCCGTCAAGACGGGCGGCGATCACGTACTCTTTGTCCATCTCATCGTGTACGGCGTTGTAGATGGTACGCACCATACGTGGCAACAGCGCCAGCCAGACGGCAAGCATTGCGTGTTCGAGCTTCGGGCCGATAAAGGCAATCACCACAATCGCCAGCAACAGCGACGGAATCGACAGCAGCGTATCCAAAATATGGTTGAGCATCGCAGAGCGCAGCCCGCGCGTGACGCCAGCAAAGACACCCAGCACGATGCCGCACAGCGCCGCCGCGTAGGTGACGATGAGCGACGCACCGACGGTGGGGGCTGCACCGCTCAATAGGCGGCTTAGCTGGTCGCGCCCTAAATCATCGGTGCCGAGAAAGAACGACACTTCGCCGTAGTGCGACCAGGAAGGAGGCAGCAGTTGATAGCCCAAAAATTGCTGGTCAACTTCATAAGGCGCAAGAAATTTGCCGAACAGGCACAGGCCGATCAGGATCAAAAAACCGTATAACCCGACCATCGCCAGCATATCCTGATGGAATGCGCGCCAGGTATCGCCCAGTCGGCTAGGCAACCGCTTTTCGCTATAGACGTTATCGTAGGGCATACCATTCCTTATGTTTCAACGGATTTGCCATCGCGCCCCAAATATCAGACAGGATGTTGACCGTGATAACCATCGCGCCAACCACCATGACGCCCGCAGAGATCGCGGCGAAATCCTGTTGGCGAATCGCGTTCACCAGCCAGCGACCCACGCCCGGCCAGTTAAAGACCACTTCGGTAATCATCGTCAGCGTTAGCATGGTGGAAAATTGTAACCCTAGCTTGGGGATAATCGGCGGCAGCGCGTTGTGAATCAGGTGGCGACGAATGATCGTGAAGCGGGATAGCCCACGCGTTGCTGCCGCTTTAATGTAATTTTTGCTAATAATATCAGTAGTACTCACGCGCATCAGACGGATCACCTCGGTGGTCGGCCCGACGGCTAGCACGGTAATCGGTAGAATCAGGTGGCGGATGGCGCTGGCGATCATTTCACCACGATGCGGTGAATCGGACAGCCAGGCGTCAATCAGCGCAAAGCCGGTCACCGTTTTCACCTGATAGAGCAGATCGAAACGGCCAGAAACCGGAAGCCAGCCGAGATGCAGCGAAAAGAAGAGTGTCAACAGCAGCGCCAGCCAGAACACTGGCAGGGAAAAACCGATCAGAGCCAGTGTGCTGATCACGATGTCCGCCCCGCGATTTTGCATCACGCCTGCGGTAATCCCCAGAGGAATACCGACCAGCAGCGAGAGCGCAAACGCCAGCAGACAAAGCTCGATCGTAGCTGGGAACACTTCTTTCAGCAGCTCGCTGATGGCCTGCCCGTTAATGCTGGAACGACCGAAATCGCCCTGAAGCAGGCTGGTGAGGTAGAAATGATAGGCATCAAACAGCGCTGCGCCATTGAGCGGGGCGTTAGGCGTGTAGTAGCTGAGGCTGAAGCCAACCAGCGTCAGCAGTGACAATGTCACGAACAATAACACCAGACGTCGCAAGGTAAAAATAATCACGGCTGTGCTTCCTCCACGGTTTCCGGTGCAGGGGGCTTCTGCTGCGCTTGTTGATCCTCGCGGAATACGCCCGCGAACGAGGCATTGCCGAATGGGCTCAATACCAGCCCTTTCATGTCGTAGCGGTAGGCGAGTAATCTCAATGATGACGCCAGCGGTAGAACGGGTAATTGTTCTGCCAGAATGCGCTGTGCCTGCTGATAATAGTCAATCCGCTTAGAGAGCTGCTGTGACGAGAGCGCGTTTTGTAGCACTTCATCAAAGGTAGGATCGCACCAGTGTGCGTAGTTGCTCTGAGAACGAATCGCCGCGCAGCTTAACAACGGTCGGAAAAAACTGTCCGGGTCGTTACTGTCCGTTGCCCAACCTGCCAGTGTTAAATCGTGGCTGAGTTCCATCAGTCGTGCTTCCTGAAAGCGGCCTTCTACCGGCACGATGGTGACGGTGACGCCAATTTGCGCCAGATCGGCCTGTATCAGCTCTGCCGTTTTCAGCGGACTGGGGTTGTAGGATTGTGAGGCGCTGGGCACCCACAGGCGCAGATTCAGGTTCGTGAGCCCCAGTTCCTGCAAGATTTGTCGCGCTTTCTGCGGATTGTATTCCGTTACCTGTGATTCATTGTCGTACGCCCACGAGGCGCGGGGCAGAATAGAGGCAGCGGTTTCCGCCGTACCGTAATAGATCGACTGCATCAGCCTGTCGTTATTGATCGCCAGCGCGATAGCTTCCCGCACGCGGCGGTCATCCAACGGTGCTTTTCGTACGTTGAAAGCCAAATAGGCGACGTTCATGCCGGGACGTAGCGAGAGGCGCAGACGCGGGTCATTACGCAGGATGGTTAGCTGGCTGGCAGCCGGATAGGCAAGAACGTCACATTCGCCCGTCAACAGCTTGGATAAACGACCCGTACCGCCGGAACCGAGATCGATAACCACCTGCGGCATACGCGGCAAACCGCGCCAATAGTCGGCGTTGCGCGTCAGCCGGATATATTGCCCGTTACGGTATTCATTGAGCATATAAGGCCCAGTGCCGACCGGTTCGCGATCCAGCAGTTCTTTCTTATCTTCTTTCGCCAGACGCTGTGCATATTCATCGGACAGAATCGGGGCGTAGTGGGTAGCCAGATGCCACAGAAACGACGCATCTGGGCTGTTTAGGCGGATCTCAACGCTGTATTCGCCAAGTTTGCGAATACTTTGCACTGAATCGGCAAATTGCAGACTGTCGAAATAGGGATATTCGCCGCCGTTGACATCATGATACGGATGTTTTTTATCCAGCATGCGCTGGAAGCTGAATATCACGTCGTCGGCATTCATATTTCGCGTGGGGCTGAACCACTCGGTACGTTGAAACGGTACATCGTGGCGCAGGTAGAAACGGTATGTCGAACCGTTATCCAATACTTCCCAGCGCTGAGCTAGTTCCGGCATCAGGCGATAGGTATAAGGATCGACGTCCAGCAGGCGATCGTAAAGCTGCGCCGCCAGCGTATCAATGGTGACGCCGCTGCGTGCCATCTGCGGGTTAAACGTGTTCAGGACATCATTGACGCAATAGACAAAACCGCTCTGGCGAATATTTTCCAGCGGAGCGGGGGGCGTTAGCACGGACTGTGGTGCGGCCAGTGCAGGTAAAGCCAGCCAGGTGAATGCCAGTGCGAAACAGGTTTTTCCGAACATACGGGATTTTTCAGTCAATACGTATATAAAGAGAGTGTATCGCACTCTTGGCATCCTCCCCACTCTTGTTGTGTGCGTCTGGCGACTTTCCAACCGTTTAAGCCATTTGGTGAGCAATTGAAAACGTTATAATGAATGCTAATGGGTTATTCCGTGGGGCATTACGTTTGTTATCGGCAGAACCGATGCCCGGCAGGAACCCTATAGTCAGTATGGAAATGAGAAAAATTCTCAACAAAGTGCTTTACAGATGATACTGATAACTATTATCATCATTTTCGCACTTCAGCAGTGGCTCCTCGCAGACACTGAAGGAGAGCACGACATTGCTCACATTGCTTCCAGTATTATTTTAGCCAGCCTACGTGCTGGCTTTTTTTTGCCCGCTAAATCTCGCCGCCAGATACTTATCTTGCTTTCTATTTCCTTGTAAATAATTAATAAAATCAATCTGGTTGGGAAATTTCCTAAATTATTTGCGAGAGCGGAAATCTCCCTTATCATGCCTATACCCAAGATTATGGGTGTTCACAATGGAGATAAGGAATATGTGGATCAGAAGGAATCAAATCGTCAGGAAATTGACGTTAGGTGTAGTAACAACGGTGCTGGGTATGTCGCTCAGTTTCTCCGCATTATCCGCCACGCCGGTGGAAACGCACGGCCAGCTGTCCGTCGAGAATGGGCGACTGGTGGATGAACAGGGAAAGCGGGTGCAACTGAGAGGGATCAGTTCACACGGGTTGCAGTGGTTTGGTGACTACGTTAACAAAGATTCGATGAAATGGCTGCGTGATGACTGGGGGATTAACGTGTTCCGCGTCGCCATGTACACGGCAGAAAATGGTTATATTGCTAACCCGTCCATCGCCAATAAGGTAAAAGAGGCCGTTGCGGCGGCTCAAAGCCTTGGCGTCTACATCATTATCGACTGGCATATCTTGTCGGATAACGACCCCAATACTTATAAAGCGCAGGCAAAAACCTTCTTTGCCGAAATGGCGGGGCTGTATGGCAGCTCGCCGAACGTGATTTATGAAATCGCCAATGAACCAAACGGCGGCGTGACATGGAACGGGCAGATTCGACCTTATGCCCTGGAAGTGACGGACACCATCCGTAGCAAAGATCCCGATAACATCATTATCGTCGGTACTGGCACCTGGAGTCAGGATATCAATGACGCCGCAGACAATCAGCTGCCCGATCCGAATACCCTGTATGCGCTGCATTTCTATGCTGGTACGCACGGGCAGTCCCTGCGGGATCGTATTGACTATGCACAAAGCCGCGGTGCGGCGATTTTCGTCAGCGAGTGGGGAACAAGCGATGCGTCCGGCAATGGCGGGCCGTTCCTACCAGAATCGCAGACCTGGATCGATTTCTTGAATAACCGTGGCGTAAGCTGGGTGAACTGGTCACTTAACGATAAATCAGAGGCGTCCGCGGCGCTGGCTCCGGGGGCGAGCAAATCGGGTGGCTGGACGGAGCAGAATCTGTCGACGTCAGGCAAATTTGTCAGAGAGCAGATTCGTGCGGGGGCAGATCTGAGCGGGGGCGATACGCCGACCACGCCAACAGAACCGACCAATCCAGGCAATGGAACAACGGGTGATGTCGTACTGCAATATCGTAATGTGGATAACAACCCTTCCGATGATGCAATTCGTATGGCCTTTAACATCAAAAACACCGGAAGTACGCCGATCAAACTCAGCGATCTGCAAGTGCGTTACTACTTCCATGATGATGGTAAACCTGGTGCGAACCTCTTTGTTGACTGGGCGAACGTCGGTCCTAACAACATTGTGACCAGCACGGGGACGCCAGCTGCTAGCACCGATAAAGCCAATCGCTATGTTCTGGTTACCTTCAGCAGCGGGGCTGGCTCCCTTCAACCGGGCGCAGAGACGGGCGAGGTGCAGGTTCGCATCCACGCGGGTGACTGGAGCAACGTGAATGAAACGAATGATTATTCATACGGCGCTAACGTCACGAGTTATACCAACTGGGACAAGATCACCGTGCATGATAAAGGCACGCTGGTATGGGGTGCGGAACCGTAATAGTGCGTTGTTAACGTATTAATTCATCTATCTTGCGGGCGTTGATGCGCCCGCATTTTCTTTCCAGATCGTCACTCATTCACCGCGATATCGTGTTTCTTCAATAGCCCACGCAACTGGTGATAGGTTAATCCCAGCAGTTCAGCGGCCTTGCGCTGGTTAAATTTCGCCTGATTTAATGCCCGATCTATCAACCCTTTCTCTTGTTCCAGCAGCCACGGCTTCATGTCTAACGGTAAATCCGGCTGGTTGGTTACAGTATGTTGCGGCTTTTCCTGAACGGCGGTGGATCGGCTGAAGGGGTTAAGAATGATGGCATCGAGAGGCTGTTCGCTATCGCCATGACGGTACACCGAGCGCTCAACCACGTTTTTCAGTTCACGAATGTTGCCCGGCCAGTCATAAGTCAGCAGCGTCGCACGCGCGGCAGGCGTAAAACCGGGAAACAGCGGCAGATGCAACTCTCGGCACATCTGAATGGCAAAGTGTTCCGCCAGTAACATGATGTCTTGCTGACGTTCCCGCAGTGGTGGAAGCTGCACGACATCAAAGGCCAGACGATCGAGCAGATCTGCACGGAATTTGCCGCTGGCGGCCAGCGCAGGCAGATCGTCATTAGTCGCACACACCAGACGCACATCAACCTGTAGCTGATCTCTGCCGCCGACGCGCTCCAGCATGCCGTATTCGATCACCCGTAGTAATTTTTCCTGCACCAACATTGGCGCAGTGGCTAATTCATCCAAAAACAGGGTTCCGCCGTCGGCGCGTTCGAAGCGTCCCAGGTGGCGTTTCTGCGCTCCGGTAAAGGCACCCGCTTCATGGCCAAATAGCTCGGAATCAAGCAGGTTTTCGTTGAGCGCCGCACAGTTGAGAGAAACGAACGGCCCTTGCCAACGTGGAGAAAGGTAGTGCAGGCGGCTGGCGATCAGCTCTTTACCTGTACCGCGTTCGCCGATCACCAGCACCGGTTTATTCAACTGTGCCAACTGCGACACCTGTTCCAGTACCTCTAAAAAACTGTTGGCTTCGCCCAGCAGGTTCTCTTTTTCCTGAATCATGATATTTCACCGCGTTATTTTTACTAACTATTAGTGTATTTGACTAATCTAACGAAAAGTAAAAAATAGTCAAAATTATCTATCTCTTTATTTTCAGATAGTTAAATGGATTTAAAAGTTGGCATGCTTATTGATATATCTAGAACGAGATCGTGACTGGCTCGGCTGGTCACGATGATAAATCAGGCGTAATCAGACGCTGGAAATCATGAAGAGGATGTAATTATGGGTATTTTTTCTCGTTTTGCCGACATCGTGAACGCCAACATCAATTCATTGCTGGATAAAGCTGAAGATCCGCAGAAATTGGTGCGGCTGATGATTCAGGAAATGGAAGATACGCTGGTTGAAGTGCGTTCAACCTCGGCGCGGGCGCTGGCAGAAAAGAAACAGATTGCCCGCCGTATTGAACAAGCGCACGGTCAGCAAGCGCAGTGGCAGGAAAAAGCAGAGCTGGCGCTGCGTAAAGATAAAGACGATTTGGCCCGTGCGGCGCTGATTGAAAAGCAGAAGCTGACCGACCTGATCGCTGTGTTGCAGCATGAAGCCGAAAACGTGGATGAAACGCTGGATCGCATGAAGCGTGAAATCGGTGAGCTGGAAAACAAATTAAGCGAAACCCGTGCTCGTCAGCAGGCGTTGACCTTACGCCATCAGGCCGCTGCATCATCGCGTGATGTGCGCCGTCAACTGGACAGCGGTAAGCTGGATGAAGCCATGGCGCGTTTCGATCAGTTTGAGCGCCGTATCGACACGATGGAAGCGGAAGCGGAAAGCCACGGGCTGGGGAAACAAAAATCGCTGGATCAGCAGTTTGCCGAGTTGAAAGCGGACGATGAAATCAGCGCGCAGCTAGCGGCTCTTAAAGCTAAAGTTAAGCCAGCAGAGTAATCAAAGCGTAAACGCCATTGGGCGGGCTGTCGTTGCAAAATGGCAGCCAACGCTTAGCCCCGCGCTGTTTGAGGCGTGTGAATAATACTAAGGAGATACAATGAGTGCGTTGTTTCTTGCCATTCCGCTGACCATTTTCATGTTGTTTGTGGCACCGATATGGCTTTGGCTACATTACAGTCAGCGTAAAAACAGTGCTCAACTGGGACAAAACGATATGCAACGTCTGACACGCTTAACGGAAGAATCCAGCCGTATGCGCGAGCGTATCGGGGCGCTGGAAGACATTCTGGATGCAGAACACCCGGACTGGAGAAAATCGTAATGAAAAATACGTGGTCAGGTAAAAAATTATACCGCTTACCGGAAGAAGGCATGCTGAAAGGGGTTTGCGCTGGTTTAGCACGTTATTTTGACGTGCCAGTGAAGCTCGTACGGCTGATTACGGTGCTGTCGATGTTTTTCGGCCTGTTCTTTTTCACGATTGTGGCTTACATCATTCTGACCTTTATGCTCGATCCGGCTCCGGCAGGAATGGGATTTGAGGATGAAAAAGCGGCACGAACACCCAGCCAACTGCTGAATGATGCAGATGCGACATTGCAGGCCAGCGAACAGCATCTGCGCAACATTGAACGCTATGTCACCTCGGATACGTTTGGCGTTCAGAACCGCTTTCGCCACCTGTAATTTGTTATCGGTTATTACCTCCATTCGCTATAGACGCTATCCACCGTTCGGTTTGCATCGAGAGTGGGTAGCGTCGTGCTGCTTTTTTCTCCGCGATCAATGCGGTAGCCTGAATGCACTTTCGTTGCGACATGTTTTTGCAACGACATGCTTTTTCAACGACAGGAGTGATGGTTCATTCAATGAGTCGACTACAGAACGAAATTAACTCACTGGTCAATCGCGGCGTGGATCGCCATCTGAGGATTGCTGTTACTGGGCTGAGCCGTAGTGGCAAAACTGCGTTTATCACGGCATTCGTCAATCAATTATTGAATACTCACAGCGGTGCGCATCTGCCGATGTTTTCTCCCGTGCGTGAAGAGCGTTTGCTCGGCGTGAAGCGTGTGCCACAGCGCGATCTGGGCGTGCCGCGCTTCGCCTATGATGAAGGCATGGCAGCGCTGTATGGGTCGCCGCCGGACTGGCCAACGCCGACGCGCGGTGTGAGTGAGATCCGTCTGGCGTTGCGCTATCGCTCCAAAGATTCACTGCTGCGCCACTTTAAAGACACCTCGACACTCTATCTCGAAATTGTCGATTACCCCGGAGAGTGGCTGCTGGATTTGCCGCTGCTGGAGCAAACCTATCTGAGCTGGTCGCAGCAGATGAGCGGCTTGCTGCAAGGGGGCCGTACCGAATGGGCGAAGCCCTGGCTGGCACTGTGTGAGAAAATTGATCCACTGGCACCGGCGGATGAAAATCAGTTAGCCGAAGTTGCGCAGGCCTACACCGACTATTTATACCGCTGCAAACAGGAAGGGCTGCACTTTATTCAACCGGGTCGGTTTGTGCTGCCGGGCGATCTGGCGGGGGCACCCGTGCTGCAATTTTTCCCCTGGCCGCAGGTGAATAACATCGGTGAAGCCAAACTGGCGCAGGCGGATGAGAAAACCAATATTGGCATGCTGCGCAAGCGTTTTGACTATTACTGCCAGTCGGTCGTCAAAGGGTTTTATAAGGATCACTTCGTACGCTTCGACCGACAGATTGTTCTGGTCGACTGTCTGCAACCGCTAAATAGCGGCATTCATGCGTTTAACGATATGCGGCTGGCGCTGACCCAACTGATGCAAAGTTTTCACTACGGTAAGCGCACGCTGTTTCGGCGTTTGTTTTCGCCCTGCATCGACAAGTTGATGTTTGCCGCGAGTAAAGCCGATCACATTACCGCCGATCAGCACGCCAATCTGGTGTCTTTACTTCAGCAATTAGTGCAAGAAGCCTGGCAGAATGCGGCCTTTGAAGGCATTGATATGCGTTGTGAAGGTATTGCGTCGATTCAATCAACGCAGAGCGGGGTGGTCGATCATCAGGGTCAGAAAATCCCTGCGCTAAAAGGGCATCGGCTCAGCGATGGTCAACCATTGACGGTTTATCCCGGTGAAGTGCCCGCGCGTTTACCGGGCGCTGCATTCTGGCAAACGCAGGGCTTCCACTTCGATCAATTTCGTCCGCGCGAGATGACGGTAGACACGCCGTTGCCACATATCCGGCTGGATACGGTCATGGACTTTCTGCTAAAGGATAAATTGCGATGAACGAGCCATTAAAACCACGCGTCACATTCGACGATGTTTCACCGCAAGAGCCGCAGCCACAGCTGCGTGCCGGGTTGGCATTTGACGAGCAGAGCGGCACGCCATTTTCCCCGATTAGCCGCGAAGAAGAAGTGCCGGAAGAAGGCGCGGCGGAAGAGGCTATCAGTGCGGCGCTACGTCCTAAACGCAGCCTGTGGCGGCGTATGGTGATGGCCGGTGTCGCATTGTTCGGCATCAGCGCGCTGGCACAGGGCGTTCAGTCGCTGCATAACGCCTGGGTGCAACAAGATTGGATCGCGCTGGGCGGTATTACGGCGGGTAGCCTGATTGTGGCGGCGGGCGTTGGCTCGATGGCCGTCGAGTGGAGACGGCTCTATCGCCTGCGAGAACGCGCGGAAGAGCGCGATGTGGCGCGCGATCTGCTGCACAGCCACGGTGTAGGGCGCGGACGCGAATTCTGTGAAAAATTGGCACGGCAGGCAGGGTTGGATAGCGGTCATCCGGCGATGCAGCGCTGGCAGGCTTCACTCCACGAAACGCACAACGACCGTGAAGTGCTGGAACTGTATGCGCGTCTGGTTCAGCCCGTACTGGACACGCAGGCACGGCGTGAAATCAGCCGCTCGGCGGCGGAATCGACCTTAATGATCGCCGTCAGCCCGCTGGCGCTGGTGGATATGGCATTTATTGCCTGGCGTAATTTACGACTTATTAATCGTATTGCCGCGCTGTACGGCATCGAACTCGGCTATTTCAGCCGCATTCGCCTGTTCCGTCTGGTATTGGTGAATATTGCGTTTGCTGGTGCGTCGGAGCTAGTGCGGGAAATTGGCATGGACTGGATGTCGCAGGATCTTGCGGCACGGCTATCGACCCGTGCCGCACAGGGCATTGGTGCAGGTTTGCTAACCGCCCGTCTGGGCATCAAAGCGATGGAACTATGCCGTCCGCTGCCGTGGCTGGATGACAAACCGCGCCTCGGTGATTTCCGCCGTGAACTGATTAGTCAGGTAAAAGAAACGCTGCAAAAAGGGCGTTAGTGGTCAAAAAATTCGTTGAGAGGAAGAGGGGTCTCTTCCTTTTTCTTTTGTTTGTTATCTATACAGTCACACAGTAAACCTCCCTCAATACTGAAATGTTCACGTTCACATTTATGCTTTATCTGTGATCTTGATCTGTTTTTCAGTCTTGAACAGAAATGTGAACGTGCACATAATGCTCGCAGGCTGTATTTGGGGTGAACTATGAAAATTACGCAGTTAAATGTTTACGATGTTGATCTAAGGCACCGCGCACCAGCACACAACCTGATCGTGGTTGAGATTGAAACCGATGAGGGCGTGACGGGTATCGGCGAAGTCGCGATGAGCTATGGCGTCGGCGCGAAGTCTGTCATTCCAATATTGGATGCGCTGACGAAAAAATTCCTGATCGGGCAATCGCCATTCGATTCTGAGAAAATTTTCCAGCAATGTTTTGATAATACCTATTGGGGAAGAGGGCGTTCGCTGGCTATTTACGGTGCGATCAGTGCCATAGATATGGCGCTGTGGGATATCAAAGGCAAACTATTAAATGTCCCGATTTACCAACTGCTGGGAGGAAAATGCCGCGACACCATCCGGCTTTATGCCAACCATTGGTATTTTGATGCCTGGCGGCCTGAAGAATTTGCTGAAAAAGCCATGAAGGTGATAGACGACGGCTATACCGGATTAAAATTTGATCCTTTTAAAATGTCGCCAACGGGTGAGAAATCAACGCCATCCCGACCCATTAGTAAAGAATGGGGTGACATGGCGGTAGCTCGAGTTAAAGCAGTAAGAGAGGCCGTGGGTGAACACATCGATATTATGCTCGATCTTCACGGCTGCCTGAATGTTTCTGATGCCATTAAATGGGGACGAAAGTTAGAAGAGTTTGACCCTTATTTTTATGAAGAACCGACGGATACGTTATTAATCAATTCGAGCCTGGAAGTAAAGGCGGGCGTTAATTTATCGCTGGCTGGCGGAGAACGCTTATATACCCGCTTTGACTTTGCCCCTTTTATTGAAAACCGGGTGTTCGAGTTGATTCAACCTGATATGGGGTTGGCTGGCGGATTCACGGAAATGAAAAAAATTGCCTCTTATGCAGAAACACATCAGATCCAGGTTCAGCCGCATAATGCATCAGGACCGATCTTAACGGCAGCCTGTATTCAATTTGATATCAGTACGACAAATGTGCCAATACAAGAGTGGTTTCCCTATTGGCAGGATGAACGCTACAACATCGTGCAGAATGCGTTAGAACCGCAGGCTAAAAATGGTTATTTCACCGTAGGTGAAATGAAGTCGGGTCTGGGAGTGGAATTGAATCATTCCTATTTATCAAACTTTAAAAAACACACTTTCCAATAAATAAAACTTGCTAAGGTGAAAAAATGAAAAAGATATTTCTCTGCTGTAACGCAGGAATGAGCACATCCATGCTCGTAAAAAAAATGAAAGAAGCCGCAGCGGCAGAAAATATTGATGTGGAACTGGCGGCGCTTCCTTTAGAGAAATTTAACGAAGGAATCGAACAGTACGATCTGTGTTTATTGGGGCCTCAGGTTAGATATAAACTGGATGAGTTTAAGAAGATTGCTGCACAGAAAAACAAAAAAGTGGAGACAATAAATCCAATGGATTACGGCATGATGAAAGGCGACAATGTACTTAAATTCGCCCTTGGTCTGCTTTCATAATATTTTGCTAACGCCAGGGGATGATAATGAGTATCTATAATAATGTGATCTCTTTTATTGAAAGAAAAATAGCGCCCTTAGCCGGGAGCATCGGTGGGCAACGGCATGTTCTTGCCGTTCGCGATGGCTTTATTTCTGCTATGCCTTTCATGATTGTCGGCAGTTTTCTGATGATTATGGCGTTTCCGCCTTTTTCAAAAGATACGACGTTCGCGCTAGGACAGATGTGGGTGGAGTTTGCGACCAACAATAAAGACGCAATCATGATGCCATTCCGCATGACAATGGGGATAATGACGATCTATATTGCCGTTGGGATCGGGTACAACCTTTCTCAGGGGTATAATCTTAGCCCACTGATGGGCGGATTACTGTCACTCTGTTCTTTCCTTATTGTTGCTGCACCCTTTACCAATGGCAGTATTCCAGCGGCATTTATGGGTGGCACCGGTATTTTTACGGCATTGATGACATCGATATATTCAGTCGAGCTGATGCGGTTTTTAAAAACTAGAAACCTGACTATTCGTTTGCCTGAACAGGTGCCTGAAAAAATCGCCCAGTCATTTGAATTGCTTGTGCCAGTGTTGGTGATGATCGCGACGTTATATCCGTTATCACTGCTGGTTCAGCATTTTACTGGGATGCTGGTGCCTGAAGTGATTATGGCCGCCTTCAAACCCTTTGTTGCCGCGTCCGACAGTTTAACCGCCATACTCATCTGTGTGTTGATTTCCCATCTTTTATGGTTCTGCGGCATTCACGGTGCGGCTATCGTGACCAATTTACTGCAACCCTTCTGGCTGGCAAATATCGCAGCAAACCAAACGGCGCTGGAATTGGGGCAGGTGCTTCCCCATAGCTTCGTTGATCCATTCTGGCGATTCTATATCGTTATTGGTGGCTGTGGCTCCACGCTTGCGCTCGTCATCATGTATTTGCGTAGCCGTTCCGCGCATCTACGTTCGATAGGAAAATTGAGCGTTGTTCCTTCTTTTTTTAATATCAATGAACCCGTTATTTTTGGTTCGCCAATTATCATGAATCCTTTGATGCTGATCCCTTTTGTGGGTGCGCCGCTAATTAATGCAACGGTAGCCTGGTTTGCATTGAGTTCAGGGTTTGTTGATAAGCCGATGTCTATTGTTCCCTGGACGACACCTTCTCTTTTAGGGGCTCCGTGGGCAGCAGGGTGGTCTATTGGACCAGTCATCTTAGTGCTGACTAATTTCGCTATTTCTTGTGTGATATGGCTTCCCTTTTACAAGGCGTATGAAAAGCAGCTATTAGCGCAAGAAGCAGAATCTAAAGCGTAAAAAATCATTTAATTTTGAAAGAGGGTGACGTTATGGATCTTGAATTGGAAATAATGGAGATCATTACCAATGCGGGAGAAAGTAAAAGCGAAGCAATGATCGCATTACAGCATGCGAAAAAAGGCGAATGGGAAGCCTGCGATAATGCATTGATTCGTTCGCGAGAAGCGGCAAGCCGGGCACATTTAGTGCAAACTAAATTGATCGGCATGGATGAAGGGGAAGGAAAAATTCCTGTAACATTAGTTATGGTTCATGCACAGGATCATTTAATGACATCCATGCTGGCAAATGACTTAATCAAAGAAATGATTGAACTCTACCGCGATAAAGTGTAATAGTTTCAGTTAATTTGATAGTAAATAAGCAGTGTCGCAGTCAGGCATTGCTTTTCTTTATAATGGAATTCTATGTCAACAATAGTCGATGTTGCCCGGATGGCAAATGTGTCGCGTGCAACGGTAACTCGCGTACTTAACGAGCCGGAAAAAGTTAAGGAAGAGACAAAGTTACGCGTCGAGAATGCCATCAAGCTATTGAACTATAAACCCAATTTAAGCGCCCGCTCATTGGTAAGCAAAAGTAGCGGCGTGATAGGCATGCTTATTCCTAACAACGTGTCAGGCTTCTTTGGTTCAGTGATGAGCGCAGTGCATAAAGAAGTGAATGCCAAAGGCAAAATGCTTATGGTGCTGGAAAGTGCCGGGCAAGATGAAGAAGAAAATGCATTAAGAAAATTGGATGAAATCAACTGCGATGGATTTCTTCTCTACACCCGCCATTTATCAACCGAAACGATTAAAGCCTATACTGAAAATAAACCTGTAGTATTGCTCGATGCTTCTGGTTCGGCGGATATTTATTCCGTTTCATTCGATCATTATTTATCGGCATTTGATGCTACAAATAAATTGATTGCGGCAGGTCATAAAAAAATCGCCGTAATTGGTGGGCCGAAATCCCGGCATAGCGCGACCCAACGTTTAAAAGGCTGCATTGATGCTATCCGAGCGGTTAATAAAACGTGGGGAGACGAATATCATATCCAAGGCAGTTACGATCATGTCTTCGGTGAAGAAGCAACATTAACATTAATACAGCGGAAGCTAGATATTACGGCCATTGTCTATTGTGGTGAGCGTGCCTGTTCGGGCGGATTAAAAACGCTACGCTTACAGGGTTTGTCTGTTCCTGACGATATTTCGGTCATTTCTTTTGATAGCTTTGGGCTCACTGAATATTTGGCACCACATATTGATAGCGTAGTGTATCCGGTAAAAGAAATGGCGGAGTATGGGGCAAGAGAGATTCTTATGAAGTTGACGCGTAAGGATTATCTTATACAGTCGCGACAGTTTCCCCATTCCTTTATCCAAGGGCAATCTATTAGCCAGGTACGTGACGAACCGTAATCGTACGTTAATCGACAGTCCGTTATTATAGAGAACGGCAATAGAGAACAGGCAGAATACCGGTATGGCAGGGAGTATCGTTGTTACAGAATCGTGTGTAGGATAAATACTCCTCATTTCTGTATAACAGGACGTTTTTATGATTCTCGGTAAAAAATTGACGCTGGCGGCGCTGTCGCTGTCGGCAGCCATTCTCTGTTTGCCTGCCAGCGCGCAGCTGGTACTGGCACCTGCCGATGCTGAACGTTACGCGCAAAACAGCTTCCCTGAATATCTCGAATTACTGACGCTGCAAAATGATGCCGCCGTGCCTGCGGATATCGAACATAATGCCGACTGGCTGGAAAAGGCGTTTCAGAAACGCGGTTTTACCACGCAGAAGTTGAATAATGGTGATAAGCCGCTGGTTTATGCTGAGTTTGGCACGCCAAAATCCGATCGTAAAACCGTTCTGTTCTACATGCATTTTGACGGGCAGCCCGTGACCCCGACCGAGTGGAAAACGCCGCCGTGGCAGCCTGTGCTAAAAGAAAAAGATGCCGCCGGAAAATGGCAGATGCTGCCTGAGTCGCGTCTTCTGAAAGGCGATATCAACTCGGAATGGCGCATTTTCGCCCGGGCATCGGCCGATGATAAAGGGCCGATCGTGATGTTCCTCGCGGCAATGGATGCGATGAAGGACAAAGGTGTGGAACCCGCCGTCAACATCAAAGTGTTGCTGGATTCCGAAGAAGAAAAAGGTTCACCCGGCCTGACGACGGTGATGGCCGAGCATCTGGCGCTGCTGAAAAGCGATGGCATGGTGATTTATGATGGTGCAATGCCGTCCAGCAATCGTCCTGGCATCAATTTTGGCAATCGTGGCTCAATCCAGATCGACATGACGGTTTTCGGTGCGAATGCCGCAGCCCACAGCGGAGGCTATGGGAATGTCATTCCAAATCCGGTGCAAAATTTGGTTACGTTACTGGCCAGTATGAAAGATGCGGACGGCAAGGTCACGATCCCCGGTTATTATGACCGCGTTACGCTCAGCGATAGCGATAAAAAACAGGTAGCGGAGACGGCACCACCTGCTGGCTCACTGGAAAAACGCTTTGGCCTCGCGCAGTTGGATAAGGTTGCAGGCAATGCGGCAGAGGCGGTGCAGTATCCTTCGCTGGATATTCTCGGCATTAAAGCTGGTGACACAGGAAAGAAAGCCTCTAATGCTATTCCATCAACCGCGACCGCTAGTGTAAATATCCGCACTGTACCGGAAACACCGCCGGATGATATGTACGCGCTTTTACGCCAGTACATTGCCAGCAAAGGTTTTCATATCATTGCCGGCGAATTGCCTACACAGGCAGAACGCGAGCAGTATCCACATCTGATTTCACTTCACCTGACGGCTTATCCGAGTAGCGCCTATGCGGCCAGAACCGAGATCGACTCACCGTTGGGTCACTGGGCCGTCGCCACCACAACTGCACCGCGCGGCATCGCTCCGGAGAAGAACCGGATGATGGGCGGTACGCTGCCGATGAGTGGTGCGGTCAGCGTGTTGAAAGTGCCGTACGTGATCGTCCCTCTGGTTAATGCCGATAATAATCAGCATAGTTTTGATGAGAATTTACGTCTCGGTAACTATCTGGAAGGCATCCGGACCATTGTGGCGATGGCAACCACGCCGCTGTCTTAACCCCGTTTCGTTATTGACGTGGAAAAAACGTACAGATGTGTCAACTTTTGCTGCCACTTTACTTCATCCGGTGCAAACGAAAGGGTATTATCAGTAGCAATAGCCATGTCGTGTCTCTTGAAGAAGGTAGCCGTTGATGCATCTGGAAGTTATTTGTGAAGACCGCATTGGTATGGTCCGTGAGTTGTTAGATCTGCTTGCGTCACGCCATATTGATTTACGCGGCATCGAAATTGCGTCTATTGGCCGTATTTACCTCAATTTTGCCACCCTCGATTTTGATGATTTCCGTCCACTGATGACGGAAATCCGCCGTATTGAAAGCGTCAGCGATGTGCGCACCGTGGCGTTTATGCCATCTGAACGTGAACATCGGGCGTTGAATGCGCTGCTGGAGTCTATGCCTGAGCCAGTGTTCTCGCTGGATATGAAAGGGAAACCTGAACTGTTTAATCCGGCCGCGCTGGCGCTGTTTGAACAATCGGCAGAAACCATCAGCGAATTGACGATTGCCACGATGATCCCCGGTTTCAATTTCACCAACTGGCTGGAGAAGAGCAGCTCGGTCGTCGCGGAGCGCGTGGTGATTCGTGGTCAAGATTTCTTGCTGGAGATGACGCCCGTCCGTCTGGAAGATGATGCTGGTAACGTGGCAACGGCAGGCGCACTGGTGATGTTGAAATCGGCTGCTCGCATGGGCCGACAGTTACAGAATCTAGTCGTAAACGATGATAATGAATTCGATCACATCGTTGCTGCTAGCCCGAAAATGCGTCAGGTGGTTGAGCAAGCACGCAAGCTGGCGATGCTGGATGCGCCGCTGTTGATCGTTGGTGACACGGGGACGGGCAAGGATATGTTGGCGCGAGCCTGCCACCTGCGTGGGCCGCGTGGCAAAAATCCTTTCCTGGCGCTGAACTGCGCAGCATTGCCCGATGATGTAATGGAAAGCGAGCTGTTCGGCCATGCTTCCGGCGCGTATCTCAATGCGCAGGAAGGTAAAAAAGGGTTCTTCGAGCAGGCTAACGGCGGCTCGGTTCTGCTGGATGAAGTCGGTGAAATGTCGGCACAGATGCAGATTAAACTGCTGCGTTTCCTGAATGATGGGACATTCCGCCGCGTGGGCGAAGATCACGAAGTTCATGTGGATGTGCGGGTGATTTGCGCGACCAAGAAAAATCTTCTGGAACTGGTGCAGCGCGGGGAATTTCGTGAGGATCTTTATTATCGCCTCAACGTGCTCACGTTGATGTTACCGCCGTTGCGTGAACGTCCGGCCGACATTATGCCGCTGGCTGAACTCTTTGTGGCGCGTTTTGCCGACGAACAGGGAATTCCTCGTCCCAAGCTGGCAGCAGATGTGGAACATTTCCTGCCGCAGTACGGTTGGCCGGGTAACGTTCGGCAGTTGAGAAATACCATTTATCGCGCGCTGACGCAGTTGGAAGGTAGCGAATTGCATATGCAGGACATCGATCTCCCTGCGTTTTCGATTGATGCACCACAAGATGAAACCTTGCTGGATGGTTCGCTGGATGACATCAACAAGCGTTTTGAGCGCTCCGTGCTGACTCGTCTTTATCAATCTTATCCAAGCACACGTAAACTGGCGAAGCGGCTAGGTGTGTCGCACACGGCGATAGCCAACAAACTGCGGGAATATGGACTAAGCCAACGCAAACCTGCGGGGGATGACGAAGAGTAAATAACAAAACGGCTGCTTGCGCAGCCGTTTTGTTATGAGAAGGAGGATAGTAGATTCAGGCATACCACAAATCAGAAGATGTAGGGAGCGTGAAGCGATCTGTAATCATTTCTGAGTGTAATTGAACGTATTGGTCAACGAGCTGATCCATATTACTGGCATGTGAAGCAGCGGCATTCGAATAGTTAGGAACAACGAGAGACTTAAATTTTAATCCAAGATCGCCAGCATCATAGTTTTCAATAATGGCTTCTGCGGGATCCAGATTAGCAAAAGAAGCCGATACGAGCAGCGTTGTTCCGGACAAAGTATAACGAACAATAAATTGATCGCCCAACGTTTCATCAATCATATTCCTGCTTCCCCCAAGCGCAGGCGAAAAATTCATAGGGTTAGGGATAGCAGGATAAAACACAGCGGTATCACCATCTTGAAGCGCGACTTCTCCTCCGGGGTTTGACGAATTACTGCGAACAATAAATCCACCTTTTAATTCTATACCGAGGTCTCTTTGGTTAGTTAACTGATTTATAGAGGAAAGATTAATGTAAAGTTTGTCATTGCTATCAGCATCTTTGATAGTGTTCACACCCTGAGTGATAACGAATTTATCTGCACCTCCGTTGCCGTAAATAATGTTATCTCCTCTTCCGCCAATAATAATATTATTTTCACTATTGCCATATTTGATATCATCAAATGATGTGCCAATAATATTCTCTATATTTCTGATTGTCAGGGATCCTTCACCTTCGAAGGGGATGACTATTTCGTTACCGACTAATGAAAGATCAACGCCATGGTTAATATGGGAAAGGTCAATAGTATCGCCATACCCAGTTGTAGAGCCTAATAAATCCACGATGATGTTTTCATTAGATACAGGACGTTCCTTTATAATAATAGTGTCAGAGTTACTTGTCCCTTCGAGTTTCTCTATGCTATAAGCATAATCATGACCTTTATAAATACTATACCCTTCAGATGGCGATTTATCGACAGAGAATCTCCAGTTATACAGAGGACTGTCTATTTCTTCAAAAATAATACTGAGTTTCAGCGGTACGGTGTTATCTCCACCATCGCGAGTAGCATGATATGATAACGTGTCATAACCCATCCCACCATCAATAAGTGCGCTGCCGGGGATAAGGCCTAGATAGGTCGTAGGGACGCCAAGAATGTTGTCATTTCCTATACCGGCATGCACGATGTAATTAAGATAGTTTGCTCGGTCACCTATCCAAAAGTCCTTATAATCGTCATCGCCTTGACTACCAGATGAAAAGCCTAAATTTGTAGTTTGAAATAAGACTTTATCATAAGGTAGTTTATTACCAGCTAAAAATGGGTGATCGGTTGGTAGTGCGTATGTTGCACTAATAAAGTTATTGGTTTTTTCGATAATTTCTTGCTGTGATTTATCGACGTTTTCAAAGCTGCGAATAACGGCGTAAATAGATTCTAGCAAGTTATAACTATCAATGGTTTCTTGGTTAGCCTGAAGTGCGGAAATCAAGTCATAAGTTCCGCTATGCTCTTTTATGACGCGATCGACAATACCACTCCCAGTCCGTATTTCTGCATTAACTTCCTCTGTGGTTAATAACCACTCTTCATAAAACCGATCATAGCCTAAGAAAGAGAAAAGCATTGTGCCAGCCCAGCCTGTAAAGTCGCCTTCTGGATAAATATCACCCTGAAACACTTTTCTAGCAGCTTCACCACCGTCTAATACGCCTAGCCCCTCTAATCCGGGAAGTAAGCCATTGTGGTTAAGTATATTTCTAACCAACTCAAACCCTATATTGTTTGATGCCTCATTGATTTTATTATTAAGTATACTTAATTCGAGTTCGTTCAGTTCTCCATAACGTAATTCATACTGTATCTTGGTATAATTCCTAATGAAAACGGAATATACGCTTGATTCGTTATTGACTTCACGAGCACCCTGTAACCAAGTATAGACCTTAAAATAATCACCAACATTTATGCTAGGTACAGGAATATAACTGAGGATTTTATCATATAGCGGAACAGCGAGCGATTTCTCTCCTGTGCCAGATTGGATTAGCTGTTTATCAAGTAATGTTCTAAGCTCTTTCTGTTGTGGTTCAGATAGAATGAATCCGCCATTTCCGTAATGATATTCATAGGTGATCGCCATATATCTATCTCCATGTAATATAAGATTAAATTAGGGGGCGCTCTTCTTCCAGGGATAATCTTTAACCATCGCCTGTTCTAATTCGGCTCTCAGATGTTTATCAAAGTTAATAACCTGAGTAAGCGGTAATTCTGTTGGTTTAAACTCATAGCTAAGGTTCACCGTAGGGGAAATTTTATAACCGACTTCGCAGTCGGTTCCTCCAGAAATGGCAAACATACAAAAAATAGCGAGTCTCTTATTAAACGGAGCAGAATATACCTCAGGATCAATCAGCCAGCTTCCTGCCTCCTCCACGTCATATCGATCCGGGCGTTCAGGATTCTTCTCAAATAAACAGGCCGTCATGTTGGGAATCAGACCTGTCTGTTTTAAGCGATTTTCACACATCTTGTCATGGCGCTCGTCTAGATGGAGCCCCCAATGACTCGGCGTTGAACTGAATAGCTGAAGTTTCCGTAACGGCCAGACTTTTGGCCAGTCAGGACGATCGCCCAACTTTCCGTTGAAATTGCGGCTGAACAATACACTTTGCTGGCTTAGCGGATTGCCTTTACAGCCAAGAGGCTCGCTAGGATCGGGCGGGAGTAGCAGAGTTTCGCCATCGCGTAAAACAGGATCGTGCAGGATACTGAGCTGATCGATAGAAATATGGAATACCGTATCACGTAAGGCAACATAAGCTTTGCCCTCTGGATCCGGATCGTGGCATTTTTGTGGATCAAACGTGAATGCCGCCTCGCTGTTTTGGCTAAAAGCGAGGCCAGAAAATAAAACGACTACTTGAAGGGGAATTAATAATTTTTTCAACAGCAATCACTCCTTTGAATAAAGCTACCGCTATACCCTAAATAGTTATAGCTACAGCCAACACGCATGCATCTTGATGTATGATGGGTATATGAGGGAAATCCTTATCCTTTGTTTTTATAAAGTAACGGCTCGATGGATATTACAGGAAGTGCAACATGTATTTTATGCAGAGTAATATCAACGAATCTATTCATATCATAAGAACGATAAGAAAAGTATTAAGAAAAGTTCATGATCTGCTAGAAATTAACACATGGAATAACCCATGTTTATTTGTGGAATAAAGCTTTGATGAATAAAAAGTAAAATAACAAAACGGCTGCTTGCGCAGCCGTTTCTTCACTATCATCAGTATGAATAACTGACGGTATGGCTTATTTCAAAACAGCCAATGCGGCGTCATAGTCAGGTTCAGTGGTGATTTCATTCACCAGTTCGCTATGCAGCACGTTGTCGTTTTCATCCAGCACGACGACAGCACGAGCGGTCAGACCCTTCAATGCACCATCAGCAATAGCAACGCCGTAGCTTTCTTTGAACTCACCGCCACGCAGAGTAGACAGTACAACCACGTTGTTCAGGCCTTCTGCGCCGCAAAAACGGGACTGTGCAAACGGCAGGTCGGAAGAGATACACAGCACAACGGTGTTATCCAGTTCAGAACCCAACTGGTTAAATTTACGCACGGACGCGGCACAAACACCGGTATCGATGCTTGGGAAAATGTTCAGGATTTTGCGCTTGCCAGCATAGTTGCTGAGTGAAGCATCTGACAGGTCTTTAGCTACCAGAGTGAATGCTGGCGCTTTGCTTCCTTTGGCCGGGAATGACCCAGCTACTGGCACAGGATTGCCTTGAAAATGTACGTTCTGTGACATGTTTGCGTCCTTAATTACAGGTGATTAACACGCTGCTCAGTTTAGGGCAACATTAGCAACATTGGTATAAAAATTACGATTAAAATTGCTGGCTTAGCAACGCAACCATCGCGTTGAGGTAGCATTCGCTGGCCGCATCTGCCGAGATTGGCGGAAGCTCAGCGGTAATGCAATGGAGTGAACGATCGGCGCACCAGCTTCCGAAAGAGCCCGGTGTGTCGTAACCGATGCTGGACACTAATGGTAGCTCGCACTGTTGCGCTAACCATCGACCCAGTTCGGAATCGTGTGGATCTTCAATACACGCGAGCGGCTCATGAAAAGAGACAACCCAGCGAGGATTAAGTTTCTCAATCAGTGTGCAAAGGGCTTTCGTTTCCGGCTCTGAACCTGCGGTTTCACCGGTCGATAGCTCGACATCACGTTCATCTGCCGCGCTATTCCAACGATATACCGTATTTCCCGGTTGCCAGTTACTGGCTGGAAAATTGCGATTGAGATCGACACCGTTAGCATTGGCACGCAGGCCCAGCTGGCAGCCATCGGGATTGACCGCAAGAATAACGTGATGGCGGCGCTGTCCTGAAAATAGAGTACGAAGCGCGCAAGATAACGCCACAACCGCCGCGGTTTCATCACCGTGCGTCCCGGCAATAATCAGCCCGCTTTCTGAAGGCGCTAATTCAGCGGGAAAATAGAGTAGCGGTGCGCCCAGTAGCGATTTCCCATAAGGTTCGCCCAGCGATGGCAAATTACCTCGTTGCTGACGTGCCTGAAGAGGAATGATTGTATTTTCCATGATATCGCCCAGTGGTTACCTATGCGTTTCATCATAAAAAAATCGCCCCAGAGACGCAAACGGTGATGTGGATTGACAAATTGCAGGCGTATCGCTGGATGATAGCGATGATTTCTGACTATTATATTCTTCAATCAATTCATTACGCTTTCAGGTCAACTCATCATGCACTATGGATATTCTGCATTTTATGCCGCGTTGATGGCGGCCATGACAGGCAACGCTGTCGCGGCGCAGGTTCCGGCGGGAACGGTTCTGGCTGAAAAACAGGAAATCGTCCGCCACATTAAAGATGAACCCGCTTCTCTCGATCCGATAAAAGCGGTGGGGCTGCCGGAAGCACAGGTGGCGCGCGATCTGTTTGAAGGGCTAGTTAATCAGGATGCCAAAGGAAATATCATCCCAGGCGTAGCGCTGCGCTGGCAGACGACCGATAACCGTACGTTTATCTTTACCCTGCGTGATAATGCCCGCTGGTCTAATGGTGAACCCGTTACGGCAAACGATTTTGTCTACAGTTGGCGTCGCTTGGTCACCCCTGAAAACAGCTCGTCATTCGCCTGGTTTGCTCGGCTCGCGGGGATTCAGAATGCCGAACAGATTCTTGCGGGCAAGATGCCCGCCGATCAACTTGGCGTGACGGCCGTTAATGATCACACGCTGAAAGTACAACTCAGCAAGCCAGTACCTTATTTTGTCAGCCTGACGGCAAATTTCAGCCTGTTTCCAGTCCATCAAGCCACGGTAGAAAAATTCGGGAACGACTGGACGAAGCCGGGAAATCTGGTCGGAAATGGTGCATTTAAGCTGGATCATCGCGTTGTTAATGAGAAACTGGTACTTACGCAGAATCAATATTATTGGGATAACGCCAATACGCGCCTGACAAAGGTGACATTTGTTCCGATCAATCAGGAATCGAACGCGACTAAACGCTATCTTTCCGGGGATATTGATATCACCGAGTCATTCCCTAAAAATCTGTATCAGAAGCTGCTGAAAGATTTACCCGGTCAGGTTTATACGCCGGATCAGCTTGGCACCTATTACTACGCGTTTAACACGCAACGTGCGCCCACCAGTGATGTGCGGGTACGAAAAGCACTGTCTTATGCCATCGACCGTAAAGTGATTGCCGAAAAAGTGCTGGGCACAGGGGAAAAACCGGCTTGGCACTTTACGCCTGATGTCACCGCAGGCTTCAAACCGACGGAAAGCCTGTTGCAGCAATACTCTCAAGATGAGTTGGATGCGCAGGCCAAAGCGCTGATGGCGGCCGCAGGTTATGGCCCAAATAATCCGTTGAAACTCTCGCTGTTGTACAACACCTCGGAAAGCCACCAGAAGATCGCGATTGCCGTAGCGTCCATGTGGAAGAAAACGTTGGGAGTAGACGTACGCTTATCCAATCAAGAGTGGCAAACCTACATCGACAGTCGCAATAGCGGTAATTTTGACGTCGTGCGCGCGTCCTGGGTCGGTGACTATAACGAACCCTCGACGTTCCTTTCTCTGATGACATCGCACCACAGCGGGAATATCGCACGCTTTAAAAGTGCGAATTACGATCGTGTGCTGGATGAAGCCGGTAACCAGACTAACCCGCAGGCGCTGAATACAGACTACAACCGGGCAGAGCAGATATTGATGGATGAAGTACCGATTGCACCGATCTATCAATATACTAACGGACGCTTGATTAAGCCGTGGGTGAAAGGGTATCCGATTACTAACCCTGAAGATGTGGCGTACAGTCATATGCTCTACATTGAAAAGCATTAAGTACGAATACATTGAATAATGTAGCAATAAAGCCGGAGCAGCCATGGTGGTCCTTCCGGCTGCTAGAACGCAGAGCGGGTAGTAAAAAACGTATAGTAAAAGAATGAATAATAGGTAAAGAACTGATAGCAAAAACCGTTGGAGGCAAGACGTGGAATCCTTTGCAGGAAAAGAGTTGCAACACAGCGGTGCGGTTCATGCGTATCAGTTGGACGGAAAGGGGGGGATTACCCCGATTGGCGAGCAGGAGGTTGTCAACAGCGAGAAACCCTGCTGGCTACACCTGGATTCTACACTGCCAGCCAGCGCACGCTGGTTGAATAAAACGACAGTGGTACCTGATAGCGTACGTAATGCGTTGGCGGGGGAAAGCGTCCGCCCCAGAGTCACGCGTTTGGGCGAAGGTACGCTGATCACGCTGCGCAGCATTAACCTGAATGCCAATGCGCGGCCAGATCAACTGGTGGCCGTTCGGGTATTCATTACCGACAAGCTGATTATCTCTACCCGACGCCGCAAGATTCTGGCTATCGACGAGATTCTTACCGACCTGAAGGAAGGCAATGGCCCGACGGACAGCGGAAACTGGCTGGTTTCCATTGCGGAAGCGTTGACCGATCATACCAGCGAGTTTATTGATGATTTGCATGAGAAAATCATCGATCTGGAAGACGACTTGCTGGAACAAAAGATTCCACCGCGTGGCGAGTTGGCGCTAATTCGCAAACAGCTTATCGTGTTACGCCGCTATATGACGCCACAGCGCGATGTCTTCTCGCGTATTTCCGGCGAGAAGCTGCCCTGGATGCAGGATGACGACCGCCGCAGAATGCAGGAGATCGCCGATCGATTAGGGCGAGGGCTGGAGGATTTGGATGCCAGCATTGCTCGCACCACGGTGCTTTCGGATGAAATTACCGCCTTGATGACCGAAGCCATGAACCGTCGTACCTATACGATGTCGCTTTTGGCGATGGTTTTTCTGCCGACAACGTTCTTAACCGGTTTATTTGGCGTCAATTTGGGAGGGATTCCCGGTGGCGATGCGCCGTTTGGCTTTGTCACGTTCTGCCTGATGTTGGTGATATTGGTTGGCGGCGTTGCATGGTGGTTAAAACGCAGTAAATGGCTATAGGGACTTGCGGCGAGTGGGTGCGCAGAGAATCACAAACTGTCGTGAACGACTAAAAAACCACGCGTAAATTGAGCAATATCAACATTTTTTACCTTATTGTGCGGCACTATCATTCCCGCAGGTGAATGCAACGTCAAGCGATGGGCGTTGCGCTCCATATTGTCTTACTTCCTTTTTTGAATTACTGCATAGCACAATTGATTCACACCATGCCGACAGTTTTGTCGGCTTTTTTTTGTCCCCCGATCCTGTTCCTTCCTGATTCACCCCAAGCGACGTTGTAAAATGCCTTTGGCATTTTATTATAGTGGGCTAACGCGCCACTCCCCTTCGGGCCGTCGCAGGCGACGTTGTAAAATGCCTTTGGCATTTTATTCATTAGCTTACTACGCTTAAAGGGAAGCGCTGGTGCTGCTCGGCCAGCTGTAACGCATGTCTGTACTGCTTCAGTAGCTGGATTTGCCTTAACATTATCCAACACCGAGGAGGAAAATATGCGCATTCAAAGCGCGATGGATTACCTGCAAGCCGACACGGTTCCGGTTGAACCGATTCCTATTGTACCGAACGACCCGTCACCTTATCCGTTTCCCGATCCACCGCCCATTCCTGACCCGTCACCAACAGGGCCAGAACATGAACCTATTACTGAACCACCGCAAGATAGATAGCGGCACGGTATTCGGTGGAAAACGGAAATAAAAAACACGGTGGTGAAACAGCAATTGCTGCTTCTTGCCACCGTGTCCCTATTCTTAGCGGTAATGCCATTTTGGGCGATAAGCCGCGCTTATTTTATTTCCAGCACGTCAAGACGGGTAATTGACGGTATTTCGTCATCGTCTTCCGGTTGCCAGCCAGCAGGCTGTAACGGTAGTTCTTCGCGGTCGAAAGCCAGATCGCCACCATCCACGACGTCACTACCTTGACGAATGCTTTTGAAATCAAACAGCGTGTGATCGGCGAGATGAGAAGGAACAACGTTCTGCATAGCGCTGAACATGGTTTCAATACGGCCAGGGTGGCGTTTATCCCAGTCGCGCAGCATGTCTTTAATCACCTGACGTTGCAGATTGGGCTGCGAACCGCACAAGTTACACGGAATAATCGGATATTGACGAGCTTCAGCAAAGCGTTCGATATCTTTTTCACGGCAGTAGGCAAGAGGGCGGATGACGATATGTTTACCGTCGTCGCTCATCAGCTTCGGTGGCATACCTTTCAGTTTTCCGCCGTAGAACATATTCAGGAACAGCGTTTGCAAAATATCGTCGCGGTGGTGACCAAGGGCGATTTTTGTTGCGCCGAGTTCCGTCGCGGTGCGGTATAAAATCCCGCGGCGCAGACGTGAACACAGTGAGCAGGTCGTTTTCCCTTCTGGGATCTTGTCTTTCACAATTCCGTAGGTATTTTCTTCGACGATCTTGTATTCCACGCCGATGGTATCAAGGTATTGCGGCAGAACATGTTCCGGGAATCCTGGCTGCTTCTGATCCAGATTCACCGCGACCAGAGAAAAGTTAATGGGCGCACTTTGTTGCAGATTGCGCAGAATTTCCAGCATGGTGAAGCTATCTTTCCCGCCGGACAGGCAGACCATAATGCGGTCGCCTTCTTCAATCATATTGAAATCAGCGATAGCTTCGCCGACGTTACGACGCAGGCGCTTTTGCAATTTGTTGAGGTTGTATTGTTCTTTATGGTTAATTTGTTGATTTTCTGACATTTTTATCTGTGCTCGTTGCAAAAGGCATTGCGGATGGAAAACGGTTCAGCGCAGACGCCAACACGGTCTGCACGATCATGGCGTGTATGGTACGGATTACGGCGACGAATGCCAGATCGTTTTACAGCGGTGTTCCTAATTACCACGATGAGTGGGGGGCGTTGCTGCTTTGTGCTCGTCGTCTTATAGGAACGTTATCGCGTAATGTCAGCTACGGTTTGATGCTTAGGCCGTGAAAATTGAGAGAGCTTGTTTCAATCACCTCATGATTAAGGCAGGATTTACGATCTTTACCGAATCCTGATGGCGGCACGCTAAAACAGTGCTGGGGCATTGTGTTTTCCAATAGGAGGGAAAAGTGGCTGATATGAAAGAAATTATTAAAAATGAAACTTTGGATGATGTTCTTACGGTTTTCGCATTAACATCAGACTATCGACAATTGGATAGACTTTATACCTATACTAATTTCGATGTTGTATCCAGTGGTGAACTTTCTGATAAATACAATAAACTGTTCCACAACGGTGTCCTTGAAAATAAACATGGAACCGTTGTAAAAGGTCCTAATTGGAAGGAACCACAGTTTGTGACCGAGAAAAAATACGGGTTTTAGTTGAAGGTCAGTCACTTTTTTTCTTAATTTTTCACATCAAGAGGAACGTCGTCAAAATTGGGTGGAGTTAAGGTAAGAAAGGAGGCGATTATAGTAAGTCGAAAATATCCCGTAAAACGGTGCTACGGCTAGTAGGGTAAATAAACTAGCCGTAGCGAAATTTATTCCATGAACTGTTTATTGCGGCAGAATTTCTTCAATTCTAGTAATGTGCGCATCGCCGCTTAGCGGTTTGTATATATGGATTTTGACAATTTTCAGCGGTGCTTCTGGAGACGCTACCGTGCCTTTCGTCAGAAAGGAGTAGTTCGTGCCGGATACCACCTGTGTTGCGACAAACAAAGGTGTGTAGGTCACGCCCAGTAAATGCACGGTGGATTTAAAAAGCGCTTTATCTGCATCATTCAAATCATGGAAAGCAGTCCATCCACCAAGAAGTTGTTCTGACATTATTTCACCTCATTGAATTTGATTGATAATTTAATTGCTGTGATGCTCTATTAGTCTTTCGGAGAGCAGTAAAATAAGATTATGGCATTCATTTTTGTTTATCAATTGAATTTGCTGCCTTGCTTATATGAATAAAAGGAAAAAATAGCGATAAAGTAAATAAAGGCTGTCAAGGTGAACATTGTATTTAATGAAGAAAGAAAATAAATCCTCTATCATTTAATTGTTTAAAATGAAATGATTAAATTTGAAATTAATTGCGCCATGTTGATTCTTTCAATAGAGAACTGGCGATATATTGTCTGTTATTTTTTTCGTTAAAAAGCGGTACATGGAAGAGTGCCGATTGCGAAAAAACTCGGAGTCCAGAGCACCTTTCCAAACGACAAGTGGCGACGTTGTCGTCTTTCTGTGATGCGGATTTTAGGCGATTGACGCCGCTTTTACTTCATGATGTGTTGCCGATGTGGGGTGTGGTGGATATAGTCTTTGTCTGAAAAGTCTATTCGTCAGATTTTGGTGCCCAATGTGGCGTCAGAATCTATGGTCCATCCGATACGAGGCCAAAACATGAAATTGTTTCCATGGCTATGTGCTGCTGCTGCGCTCCTGCTGGCGGGATGCAGTAATCATAGTGAAAATACTGCGGCTGCCCAACAAGACGCTACGCTAAATGATGATAAGAGTACCGCCGTGTTGCTGAAAAGCAGTTCTCCGGTTGACGTCAGCTGTACATTGATTGGCGGGACGATGGCGATCTCTCGGCAGCTTGATGGCGCGAGCATGGGAGCCTGCCAGTTAGCCAATGGCAAGCGCTGTAGCGAACAATCGCTGATGAATGGAAGTTGTCCTGCGGGGTGAGTGTGCGGCAGTCTGCACTGCCGCAGAAAACCTTAAGGAGTAACCAAATTTGCGCAGGGCGTATTCTGGCTGATGTCTTTTAGGTTCTGTAGCGTGGTTTGGGAAATGCTGATCAGCGCTTCTTCGGTCAGGAAAGCCTGATGTCCGGTAAACAGGACGTTGTGGCATGCCGATAGGCGGCGGAAAATATCGTCCTGGATTACATCGTTAGATTTATCGGCGAAGAAGAGATCGCGCTCGTTTTCATAAACGTCCATACCCAGCGCGCCAATTTTCTGCTGCTTTAACGCATCGATCGCGGCCTGTGAATCGATCAGTCCGCCACGGCTGGTATTGACAATCATGACGCCATTCTTCATTTGTGCAAAGGCCGCCTGATTCAGCAGGTGATGATTCTCTGGCGTCAGTGGACAGTGCAGAGAAATAACGTCCGCGTTGGCGTACAGCGTTTTGAGATCGACATATTCCGCCCCTAATTCTAACGCCTGCGGATTCGGATAGGGATCGAAGGCCAGCAGACGCATGCCAAAACCTTTCAGGATACGCATGGTGGCGATGCCGATTTTACCGGTGCCGATAATGCCTGCCGTCCGGTTGTGCATATTGAATCCAATCAGCCCTTCCAGAGAGAAGTTTGCGTCACGGGTACGTTGGTAGGCGCGGTGAATGCGGCGGTTAAGCGTCAGCATTAAGCCGACGGCATGTTCAGCGACGGCCTCAGGGGAATACGCGGGAACGCGTACCACGCTGATACCCAACTCCTTAGCGGCTTCCAAATCGACATTGTTAAAGCCTGCACAGCGTAGCGCCAGTGTTTTAATGCCTAACCCCGCCAGTTCGGTCAACACGTCGCGGCTGCCGTCATCGTTCACGAAGATGCAGACGGCCTGACAGCCCGCGGCTGTTTTCGCTGTGCGCGATGTCAGCATGAAATCAAAAAACTCCAGTTCATAGCCAAACTGCTGATTGACCTGTTCCAGATATTTACGGTCATACTGCTTAGTGCTGTAAATTGCCAGTTTCATTGATAGTTTCTCCGAAAAATCCTCAGATTAAGCTATCAGAAAATTGGGCGGTGACAAACCGTTACCTTACTGACAGTAACGGTTTGAAAATAAGAGGTGATAACTGCATAAGAACGGATTTAGCGAGGGATGCTGAAGACCGATACGGCTTCGGACATGGTAGATATCTGCTGTTCCAGGCTGTTGATGGCAGAACTGGAATGTGTCGCTAAGATGGTGTTCTGGCGCGTCAATTCATCAATGTTGTTCACTGCGGAATTAATCTGCCCCAGCCCTTGTGATTGCTCTTGTGTCGCCAGGCTGATCTGATTCACAAGCTGCGTAACCTGCTGCACCTGCGTTAAAATATTTTGCATTGACTGGCTGGTATGGTTGACCAATTTGTCGCTGGTGTGAATATTCGCAATCGTGGTGTCGATAATCTCCGCGATGTCTTTTGCGGCAGCAGCGCTACGCTGTGCCAGAATACGAACTTCCCCCGCAACCACGGCGAAACTCTTTCCTTGTTCTCCAGCGTGAGCTGCTTCTACTGCCGCATTAAGCGCCAGAATATTGGTCTGGAACGCCAGATTATCCAGCACGCTGATGATGTCGGTGATCTCTTTGCTGGAACGCGTCATGGTCGCCATCGTCTCTGTTACTTGGCTGACCGCTTTCTCGCCAGCGTCGGCGGCCTGATTGGCATCATTCGCACAGCGTGTCGCCAACTGTGTAGCAGACGCATTACTTTGAATCGTTGCCGTTAACTCTTCCATTGATGACGCGGTAGATTGCAAACTTTGCGCGGTATCTTCACAGCGTTGGCTGAGCGTGTAATTCCCGGAAGCAATCTCGCCGCAGGCGTGGCGTAGCTCGGCTAGTTTGCCGTTGACATCATCGACAAACGTGCGGAAATTCATGCCGGATTGATTAACGGCGCGTAATAACATGCCCACTTCATCCACTCGATTAAGTTGAAATGAGTTATCCGCCTGGCCAGATGCAGAATTAATGGCTTGGCGTAGAATCTTTTCCAGTGGTTTTGCTAGGTGTTGAACTAATAATTCGCTCGTTATTATCGCGCCAGTGAGCAGCACTAAAACAAAAATTAATAGCGGTGTAGTGAGAGGAAGGGTAGCCAGTAAGAAAAGAAGCGCGAATAGCATAAAAAAGAAAACGTAGCTTCTTATCCGCCAACGTACGGGAATGACGTTAAATAAGCTAAGGAATTTTAGCGGCCCTTTATAAATCAAGAGTCCCTGAAAGAGTCGGCGGTTTTTTAATTTACTCTCATTCATTTGATGGTAAAGCGCTTCTGCTTGCCGAATCTCTTCCTGAGAAACACGCGTTCGCACCGACATATATCCTGTTATTTTCCCTTCCTTCATCAGCGGTGTCGTACTGGCCTTCACCCAATAGTAATCGCCACTCTTGCGGCGGTTCTTGACGACTGCCGTCCAGATTTTACCTGCCTTCAGCGTTGCCCACATGTCGGCAAACGCCTGCGGAGGCATATCTGGGTGACGTACAATATTGTGAGGTTGGTGGAGGATTTCCTCAAAGTCGTAACCACTGGCATCAATAAAATCGTCATTTGCATACGTGATATGACTATCGGTGGTCGTAACCGACATTAGCTTGGCTTTTTCATCTAATAAATACTGAATATCGCTGACAGGAAAATTCTTACGCATTTATTGATCCTTTTAGTATAAGCAAGCATAAACCCGTCATTCTTCAAGGTGCCTGTGCGTTGACGTCTTTAAGTACTCGGCCCGTGGTGAGCTTTGACCTAACGGACTGACGCTTTACATTGCCAAAAACGATAGCGTTTTGTCCTGCAACTCGAATTATTCAGGGTATAAACGTGATATTTTTTAAATCCATTAGCTAACTGAAAAGCGATTAATGCTATTTAATTAACGGCAATTTCTGAGAAATAATTAGCTCAGGGATTTATATATTCTCATTAGTTTCTTCCGTTATTTTTTCTTTCGGAAAGTAGTTGTCCGACCAGACTTGCTGCAAACACACATGCTGATGACCAAAAGCATTCATTTGCTAAGTATATTATGCCTTTGCGAATTTGCACGGTGGGGAACACATGTTGAAGAGCCGCGGGAAATGATATGAAGAGAAAGAGACGGGTACCCTGATATGAGCACCCGTAAAGATGAGATTAGCGGGAAAGGCTGAAGACCGAGGCAGCTTGCACCATGCTCGATATCTGCTGTTGCAGGTGATCGGTAGCGGAATGTGACTGACTGGCCAATGCGGTATTCTGATGCGTGAGTTCATCAATGCGATTTACCGCTTCATTAATTTGCTCCAGCCCTAACGATTGTTCCTGCGTTGCGAGGCTGATCTCATTCATCAAATTAGTGACGTGCTGAACCTGAAGCAGAATATTGCTCATAGATTTGTGCGTGTGTGAGACTTGCTGTTCGCCGGTGCGGATGCTATTCAGCGTTTCGTCAATAATGGTCGAAATATCGCTGGAGGAGGAGGCACTGCGCTGTGCCAACGAGCGAACTTCACTGGCGACCACCGCAAAACTCTTACCTTGTTCTCCGGCATGTGCGGCTTCGACGGCGGCGTTCACGGCGAGAATGTTGGTCTGGAACGCCAGATTATCCATGACGCTGACGATATCCGTAATACGTTCGCTGGAGCGGGTGATCGTCTCCATCGTATCGGAGACCTGGCTGACGGCCTGTTCGCCGGAGTTCACCGCCTGATTCACATCCTGCGTATAGAGAGACGCTTGAAGCGAGGCTTCTGCATTACTTTTTATTGTTGCGGTAAGCTGTTCCACCGACGCGGCAGTTTGTTGCAGGCTTTCTTCGGTCTCCTCGCAGCACTGTGCCAGCGTATGGTTGCCTTGCGCGATTTCGTTACAGGCGTTTTTCAACTCGCTCAGATTGGTGTTCACATCGTCCACGAAAGTGCGGAAATTCATACCGGACTGGTTTACCGCGCGCATTAACATGCCAATCTCATCCACGCGATTAAGCTGCGTTAGATTATCTGCCTGTCCGGCAGCGGAACGCATGGCCTGAGCCAGGATTTGTTCGATGGGGCGTGCGACATGGTGCACCAGAAGCTCTCCGCTGACAAAACAGCAGGCAATGAGCAGCGGAAAAAGCACAGAAGCTAATGCCGTTCCTGCCAACAGAGAATAGGCGGCGATTAATGGAATCAGGCTAAAGAGCAGAAAATAGCTGCGGATGCGCCAGCGCAGCGGCATGGTTTTAAAAAGACTCAAGATGCGTAACGGCCCAGTAAAAATCAGCAAACCGTGATGGAATGTGCGGTATTTCAGTTTACCTTCGTTCGCACTGGCATAGAGCGCCTCGGCCTGACGGATTTCATCGGGTGACGCGGCGGTTCGCACAGACATATAACCGGTAATCTCACCGCCTTTTCTCAACGGCGTTGTGCTGGATTTCACCCAGTAATAATCGCCATTTTTGCACCGATTTTTTACAATCCCCGTCCAGATATTGCCCGCGCGCAGTGTTTTCCACATATCCGCGAAGGCGGCTGGTGGCATATCCGGGTGTCGGATAAGATTATGGGGCTGCCCCATCAGCTCATCAGTGGTATAGCCGCTGACATCAATAAAATCTTTGTTTGCGTAGGTAATATGACTTTCTGGCGTGGTGACCGACATGAGTCTGGTTTTTTCAGAAAGAGGGAGTTGATGGTCGGTGACAGGGGTGTTATTACGCATAAAGCAGTCCTTGATATGCTGTGTCCGATTACTGATTTAACATGAGGCATACCCACGACAATGAATCAGCGGATAGCGGTAATGGTTCAGGTTGCTCATTGCTCTTTTAAGGCGATTCGGACAAAAGGAGATAATCCTGATATCCGTCCAGAAACGCTTTGTTCATGATGAGATAACGCGATTCATTACAAAATATAACCTCAATTAAACATTTTACCACGAAGGGGTTATAAGTCTGTACGCACAATAGGGGGAAATGTGAGTTGGATAGGGTTGTTTGTTAATAAAAAGAGCTGTTTGTGAGTGAATGATCAACAGATAAATTCAGTACGGGTTTTTACGGACATTAAACGGGATGCTTAATATTTGCTAATGATTAAAAAACAGGCACTTCCAATCGTTTTTCTATCCGTCGCCTTGCTGTTTCTTTCCTGGCGAACACTGCCGCAGTGGTTGCCGCGCCTTGCCGACATCTGGCTACCGACGGGTCTGTCCTTGACCGTGAATGGGGCACCCAGCTGGCAGGGCGGTGGGCTATATAGCGCGGGGTTCCGTATTACGGCTGGGGAGTGCACGCTATTTGACGTACGGAATATGACGTTACGTTGGCATAGCTGGCGGTGGCATGCCGATATTGATGCCGTGACGTTAAACAGCGACTGCCTGCAACATGTGCCAGCAGGTAATGGCACTGAACCCGCGGCACAGCTATCGCAGTGGCAGCGGAGACTGCCTGCCGCCGATATTCAGGTAAAGACATTTACGCTACAGCCCTGGCAGGATTATGCCGGGCAGGTGAGATTCAGTAGTGATGGCAAACAGCAACAAACGCTCGATTATCAGGGCGATCAGTTGGCGTTTAAGGCCGAACTCAATGACACACGTTTGACTCTGCACGAGAGCATGCTCGCCACGCCTGCGGGGTTTGTGCGCCTGCAAGTCAGTGGTGAGATGGCGTTGTCCGACACGCTGGATGCCGCACCGGTGCGAGGGAGGCTCACCGGAAAGTTGGATTCAGGGCAGACGCCGGACCCGCTTTCGCTCCTGCTGGATTGGCATAATCAGCAAGGCGAACTGGTGCTGAATGCCGCGAATGATGAGACGCCGCTAATCTCGCTGCCGTGGCAACTGACGGATGACGTTATTCAGGTCACTAACGGCGTCTGGCGCTGGCCTTATGCGGAGCAGCCCCTCTCTGGGCAACTGGCGATGACATTACAGCACTGGCGGCAAGGGCTGGATGCCACCACGATTAATGCGCGGTTGAATATGCTGACGCAAGGACATAACGGCAAGGCTAATGCTGTGTTGGTGCTGGGGCCGGGCAATATCGGTTTGCTCAACAGTGAATTGCGCTTTCAGCTTACCGGACAGGCTAACTTACCGGCGCTCTCCCTGACGGCGACGCTACCGGGGATTTTGCAGGGTTCTATTCTCAACCCCGAACTCTCTCTTTTACCGGGCGCGCTGCTACGTGCCTGGGGAACGCCCGCACCACAAGTTTATCTTGAAGAAGCCCGTTGGCCGCTGGCTGGCGTCAGAGTCAGTGCGACGGGTGTGAATGGGCGGCTACAGGCGATTGTGAAGGCGCGGGAAGAATACTGGGGGCGCTTTAATCTGCACCTTGACGGTCAGGCGCAGGATTTCTGGCCGGATCAAGGACAGTGGCAATGGCGCTATTGGGGAAGTGGACACTTGCCGCCGTTGAAAGGACAGTGGGACGTAGCCGGGCGAGGTCGTTGGCAGGATACGCTGCTTGAAGTGAGTCAACTGTCGAGTGGGTTGGACCAACTGGGCTATGGCATTGTGACGGTACACCAGCCGCGCCTGACGATTACTGAGCCGATCCGCTGGCAGCGCGCCCGTTCAGGCGAGCATTTTCAAGGGGCGCTGCAACTGGCCTCCGAGCGAGCGCACTTCAGTAACGGTGGCTATTTACCGCCTTCACTGTTAACGCTGGAAATGCAGGGGCGCAGCCCGAATGACTTTCAGCTACAGGGGCAGCTACAGGCTGAGAATATCGGGCCGGTCAGGCTGCGCGGACGCTGGGATGGTGAGCGACTGCGCGGTGGCGCATGGTGGCCAACACAGCCACTTAAGGTGTTTCAGCCTCTGCTTTCCCCGTTGTTGAAAATGAATATCCGCGCTGGACAGTTTTACGCACAGGCGGCATTTTCCGCTGCACGTAAAGAGGGATTCAGCGCGGGTGGGCATTGGGTGGTGAAAAATGGCGGGCTGTGGTTACAGGATGGCGAAGTTAGCGGGGTAAATTTTGTGCTGCCTTACCGTCTGAAAGATCAGCGCTGGCAACTGGGCGTCAAGCAGCCCGTCACGCTGCGAATCGACGTGTTGGATAACCTGTTTCGGATGAGTAATATTCGCGTCGATCTACAGGGCTTCTATCCGTACAGTGAGCGACGGCCTTTGGTGATGTCTCAGGCTGATATGGATGTATTGAATGGGCATGTCGGCCTGTCGACGCTGCGTTGGCCGCAGCGGGAATCGGCACTGCTTGCCGTTAAAAGTGTCGATCTAAGCGAACTGATCACCGTGTTGAAGCAAAAGCAGCTTGCGCTGTCTGGGCGGGTAAGTGGCACACTTCCGCTGAATTTTAATCACCCGACCATGCTGATTGCAGGTGGACGAATTACCAACGATGGTTTCCTGACGCTGCGACTGGATAACCAATTGGCAGATGAGTTAGCGAGTAAAAGTTTGGCGGGCGGTGCGGCGATTGGTTGGTTGCGCTATCTGGAAATCGGGCGCTCTTATGCCACGCTTGACCTGAATAACCAAGGTGAGCTGACATTAACATCGCGGGTGCAGGGGAAAAACCCGCAGCTCAGTGCGAAGCGACAGGTTACTCTTAACTATCGTCATCAGGAGAATATTTTCCAATTATGGCGCAGTCTGCGCTTTGGCGATAATTTGCGGGATACGCTGGAACAGCAAGCGAATGAATAAACTCAAGGCAGAACAATGAATAAAAGCGAGACAGTGCTGGTGTGTTGCACGGTAGCTTTCCTGACGGGATGTGTGCCGCGCATTGAGGTTGCCGCGCCCAAAGAACCGATCACCATCAATATGAATGTGAAGATCGAGCATGAGATTCACATCAAAGCGGATAAAGAAGCGACGCAACTACTGGAAAGATCCGACAATGCGGCAGGTGATGAGATAAAGAAAAGCGCGCCGGAAGGCGCGCAATAATTAAGCCAATTAAGTCAATGTAATGGCAAGGTCGGTAACAATGATCTGTTATGCGGTGACCAGTTGGGACAGCTGTGTTTTCGCTTCTTCGGTCGCTTTCTGTGCCACATCCGGGCCGTAGCCATAGCCTTCAGCGAACACGAACTCAAGGTCAGTCAGGCCGAGGAAGCCAAGGAACACACGCAGGTACGGTTCCAGCAGGTCGGTTGGGGTACCTTTATGGATACCACCACGGCTGGTTAATACGATAGCGCGTTTGCCTTTCACCAGACCTTCAGGGCCTTGCTCGGTGTAGCGGAACGTTACACCCGCACGTGCCACCAGGTCGAAGTAGTTCTTCAACTGGGTAGGAATGTTGAAGTTATACATTGGCGCAGCGATCACGATCACGTCGTGTGCCTGCAATTCAGCGATTAAGTCGTCGGACAGTTTCAGTGCTTCCTGCTGACGCGGAGTCAGAGTGGCATCGGAAGGACGCAGTGCGCCGACTAATTCACCATCAAGAACCGGAATCGGTTGAGCGGCCAGGTCGCGTACGGTGATGCTATCGTCTGGATGTGCAGACTGCCACTGGGTGGTGAAGTGGTCGGCCAGTTGGTTTGACTGAGAATAACCTGCCAGAATGCTTGATTTCAGAACCAATACTTTGCTCATTGCCAATTCCTTTAGTGATTGAAGTGGGCGACAACATAACGCCCTTTGATGTGTCACATCTTATGCGGTGCTTTGGAAAGTGAAAAGTGCAAATATTCGAGGTCTTTATTCGATTTTCTTGAATAAGACAGTTCCTGCATAAGACCGTACTGACATAAATCCGGTCTTTATAAGACTGGGCGGTGCTATTAGAGCCGTTTATGACAATGTGCTACTATCCACGGCTTAAAAATTCAGTGCCTTAAAATCAGGTTAGGCTCAGTTGAGCCAGATTCGGTGGCGATCATCGTCCCGACAGAGAAAAGAATTAGAAAACGATTAAGGAAGAGCAACGTGAAATCACCTCTCAGTGCATTATCTACGCAGTTAAGTGAGCTAATGCTTCGCGATCGGCAACGTTTGCGCCGCCGTTTGCAGGGCGCCGCGAAGGTCAGCAGCCCACAAGCTCAGGCCGCCATCGCTCAGGAAATTGAGGGGGAAATCGCCGCCGCACGCCAGAAAGTCGAGAACCGGCGGGCAAACTGTCCGGCAATTCACTATCCTGAACAACTGCCCGTTAGCCAGAAAAAAGACGAGATACTGGAGGCGCTGCGTCATCATCAGGTGATTATCGTCGCAGGCGAGACGGGGTCGGGTAAGACCACGCAGTTGCCGAAAATTTGTCTCGAACTGGGGCGCGGTGTACATGGTTTGATTGGCCACACGCAGCCACGCCGTCTGGCTGCCAGAACCGTTGCCGACCGCATTGCGGCAGAGTTGGAAACGCCGCTGGGTGGCAGCGTCGGGTATAAAGTCCGTTTTAACGATCAGGTTGGTGACAATACGCTGGTCAAGTTGATGACCGACGGTATTTTGCTGGCTGAAATTCAGCAGGATCGCCTGTTGATGCAGTACGACACGCTGATTATCGATGAAGCGCACGAACGCAGCCTGAATATCGATTTCATTATGGGCTATTTGCGCCAACTGCTGCCAAAGCGCCCTGATTTAAAAGTGATTATTACGTCGGCTACCATCGATCCGCAGCGCTTCTCCCGCCATTTTAATAATGCGCCGATCATTGAAGTGTCGGGCCGGACGTATCCGGTGGATGTGCGCTATCGTCCCGTGGTGGAAGACGCTGACGACAGCGAGCGCGACCAGCTACAGGCGATTTTTGATGCAGTCGATGAGCTGACGCGCGAAGGGCCGGGTGACATTCTGGTCTTCATGAGCGGAGAACGTGAAATTCGCGATACGGCAGAGGCGTTGACGCGCCTGGATTTGCCGCATACCGAGATTCTCCCGCTGTACGCGCGCTTGTCGAATCAGGAACAGAATCGCGTCTTTCAGTCACATCACGGCCGTCGCATTGTGCTGGCGACCAACGTGGCGGAAACGTCGCTAACCGTGCCGGGGATTCGCTATGTGATCGACCCGGGTACCGCGCGTATCAGCCGCTATAGCTTCCGCACCAAGGTGCAGCGTCTGCCGATTGAGCCTGTCTCGCAGGCGTCGGCGAATCAGCGTAAAGGGCGCTGTGGTCGCGTTGCCGCAGGGGTGTGTATCCGCCTCTATTCCGAGCAGGATTTCCTGTCGCGGCCCGAATTTACCGATCCCGAAATTCTTCGCACCAATCTGGCCTCCGTTATTCTGCAAATGACGTCACTCGGGCTCGGTGATATCGCCGCATTCCCGTTTGTTGAAGCGCCGGATAAGCGCAACATTCAGGACGGCGTGCGCTTGCTGGAGGAGCTGGGTGCGATTCATCTCGCGGAGAATGGGCACTACCATCTGACGCCGCAAGGGCAACAGTTGGCGCAATTGCCGATCGATCCGCGTTTGGCACGCATGGTGCTGGAAGCGCGTAAAACGGGCTGTGTGCGCGAAGTCATGGTGATCACTGCCGCGCTGTCGATTCAAGATCCGCGTGAAAGGCCGATGGATAAGAAGCAGGCATCGGATGAAAAACACCGCCGCTTTGCTGATAAAGACTCGGATTTTCTGGCTTTCGTCAATCTGTGGGACTATCTGCGTGAGCAGCAGAAGGCGCTGTCTTCCAGCCAGTTCCGTCGTCAGTGCCGCATGGATTTCCTTAACTACCTGCGCGTTCGCGAATGGCAAGATATCTACACGCAACTGCGTCAGGTGGTGAAAGAATTGGGGCTACCGGTCAATAGCGAACCGGCCGATTACCTGAGTATTCACTGTGCATTGCTCACTGGCTTGCTGTCGCATATCGGGCAGAAAGATATTGAGAAACAAGAGTTCAGCGGCGCGCGTAACGCCCGATTTGCTATTTTCCCTGGATCCGGGTTATTCAAAAAACCGCCCAAGTGGACGATGGTGGCCGAACTGGTGGAAACCAGCCGCCTGTGGGGTCGTATTGCCGCGCGTATTGAGCCGGAATGGATCGAACCGCTGGCTCAGCATCTGATTAAACGGAGCTATAGCGATCCTCACTGGGAGAAAGCGCAGGGCACGGTGATGGCACAGGAGAAGGTGACACTCTTCGGGCTGCCGATTGTCGCGGCACGTAAGGTGAACTATAGCCCAATCGATCCGACGCTGGCGCGTGAGATGTTCATTCGTCACGCACTGGTGGAAGGTGATTGGCAAACGCATCACGCCTTTTTCCGCGCTAATCTCAAGCTGCTGGCTGAGGTAGAAGATTTAGAGCATAAATCGCGCCGTCGCGACATTATGGTAGACGACGAAACGCTGTTTGCCTTCTACGATCAGCGTTTGCCGCATGATGTTGTGTCGTCGCGTCATTTTGACCAGTGGTGGAAAGGGACCAGCCGCGATAACGCTGACCTGCTTAATTTTGAAAAGAGCATGTTGATCAAAGACGGTGCGGAGAAAGTGAGCGCGCTGGACTACCCGAACTTCTGGCATCAGGGCAATCTCAAATTGCGCCTGTCCTATCAGTTTGAGCCGGGTGCGGATGCGGATGGCGTGACGGTACATATTCCGTTGCCTATCCTCAATCAGGTGCGTGAAGAGGGCTTCGAGTGGCAGATTCCCGGCGTGCGTCGCGAACTGACGATCGCGCTGATTAAATCGTTGCCTAAGCCGTTACGCCGTAATTTTGTCCCTGCGCCGAATTATGCAGAGGCGTTTCTGGCGCGCACTACGCCATTGGAAAAAGGGTTATTGGATGCGCTGGAACGTGAACTGCGGCTGATGACGGGCGTCACGGTGCCGCGTGAAGCGTGGCAGTGGGATCAGGTGCCCGATCATCTGAAAATCACTTTCCGCGTCCTCGATGAGAAAAACAGGACGCAGCGGGAAGGTAAAGACCTGAACGCGCTGAAAGATCATCTCAAGGATAAAGTGCAACAAACGCTATCATCCGTGGTGGATGACGGTTTAGAGCAACGCGGCCTGCACGTCTGGAGTTTTGGTTCGCTGCCGGATTGTTATGAACAGAAGCGTGGCGGCTATTCTGTCAAAGCCTATCCCGCGTTGGTTGATGAAAAGGATAGCGTAGCGATTCGCCTGTTTGACACGCCGCACCAGCAGCAGCAGGTAATGCGACAAGGGCTGCGCCGTCTGTTGTTATTGAATATTCCTTCGCCGATCAAATACCTGCATGAAAAACTGCCGAATAAGGCGAAACTCGGCCTCTATTTCAACCCGTACGGCAAAGTGCTGGATCTCATCGATGATTGTATCGCCTGTTCGGTGGACAAACTGATTGCGTCATCCGGTGGCCCCGTTTGGCAGGAAGACGCCTTCCAGCAGTTGCATGAGAAAGTACGCGCAGAGCTGAACGACACGGTGGTTGATATCGCAAAGCTGGTTGAGCAAATCCTGACGGCCGTCTTCACCATTAACAAGCGTTTGAAAGGGCGTGTCGATATGGCGATGGCGCTGGCGTTAAGTGATATCAAAAGCCAGATGAGCGGCTTGGTGTTCCGCGGCTTTGTGACCGAAAACGGCTGGCAGCGCCTGCCGGACGTGCTGCGTTATCTGCACGCGATAGAGCGACGTTTGGAGAAGCTGGCGCAGGATGTCCACCGTGACAGGGCGCAGATGCTGAAAGTGGAACAGGTTCAGCAGGCGTGGCAACAGTGGTGGAATAAGCTGCCTGCGGAACGACGTGACGACGACGATGTGAAAGCGGTGCGTTGGATGCTTGAGGAACTGCGCGTCAGCTATTTTGCCCAGCAGCTAGGGACGCCGTTCCCGATCTCGGATAAGCGCGTATTACAAGCGATGGAGCAGGTAGAAGGGTAATCTCTCTTTATCACATCAGGTCGGCGATGATGGCTTTTTTAGCTCAAGGTAAGCCGACCTGATCGCCTCTTCGCCATACTGCTGCTCCAGACGTTTTATGATGAAATGACCTTTCGCCATGTTTTGATAGTGGTGAATAAAAAGCGTATTAATGGCAGCGCCGCTGGCGGCTCCGATTACGGGGACAATCTGCGCGGCCATTTTTTCCGTCATGGTGACACCCAGTCTGGTGGCGACCACATCAATCAGTTTTGCCAGTGTTTTCCCTGCCTGTGCAGTGGTTACCCTCGCTGACGCTTTCTCCGCGCTTTTCTTTCCTGCAATCCCGATCAACTCTCGTGTGGCATGCCTTGTGATATCAGCAAGTACGGCGCGTGACGCGTAATAAGCCGAATCGGCCGCATCGTCGCTTTCTTGTGTACCGCCGAGCGCGAAAACTTCTACACAGGCGGCTTTGACGGAAAAATCAGTGAGGGAAAATCCTTCGCTGCGGGCAATATCAGCTACGGAACGCATCATGATCGTGGTGCTGATAGGCAGTTCAACCAACAGGCCGGCAGCACCAAAAAAACCGCTGACCGCACCGGATGCGGCGACGGCTAGCTTATGTGTCTTTGGCGACGCTTCGCGAGCAGGGGCATCGTCCAGCGTATAGAGTGCGGCATTTACCGCTTTGTGTAGCGCGGCGTGAACGAGATTCTGTATTTTGTTTTTTACCATGGACGGTAATTTCGATAGGCTCCATTCAATCGGTTTTCCAACCAGATTCGCCGCCTGTATTGCAAAGGAAGGGGCTTCCAGCAGAGCCATGGCATTTCTGACAGCGAGCTCATCCTCTGAAGTAAGAAGAGTCATGTGCGTTCTCCATACCGTTTGTTGAATGGCCCGTTTTACGGGACTGTTATGCAGACGTTTGTGACGAGCGCGCCGCTAACCAGGCGGTAAAGGCATCGGGTGGGATAGGTCGGGAGAAATAGTAACCCTGTACTTCATCACACCCAAACTGAGCCAGATGTTCGAGCGTTTCCTTATTTTCCACCCCTTCCGCCAGTACAATGTAATCCAGCTTGTGCAGCATGCTGATAATGGATTGCACAATAACGCGGCTTTTGTGGTCAGTTTTTATATCTTTAATCAGTGATTTATCTAGCTTTATCACCGTAGAGGGAATGTTACGCAGATAGCTTAAGTTGCTATACCCCGTACCGAAGTCATCAAGCGCGATCGTAAATCCGAGCTGTTGCAGCGTTTGGATGGTGGCGAGCGTTTCCGTGCTTTCGATGATTTTCTGCGTTTCGACACACTCTATGTCAATGTCCTGAGGGGTAAGGCCGTGGTTCTCCAGAATGGCGATGAGGCGCGGGATGAAGTCATTTTCGGAAAAATTCCGGGCAGAAACGTTAATCGACACGGGGAAGGTTAACCCCTCCTGACGCCATTGTTTCACCTGACATGCCGCTTCGCGGGTGACCCAGTCTGTTAGCGGGCGCATTAGCGTCGTGCCTTCCGCTAGCGGAATAAACTGGTCAGGGTAAATCTCACCTAATGTAGGATGACGCCACCGAATCAGCGCTTCGGCACCAATAACGGTATTGGTCTTGATGCTTAATTTTGGCTGATAGACTAGATACAAACCCGGCTTATTGTTCTGTAACACATCGGCCAGCTCATTGAGTAGGGTAAAGGCGATTTGTTGCGCCTTATCGGCCTCGGTGTCGTAAGCGAACTGGCGGATATTCTGGGCGATGGCGGCGCGCAGCGCACTCATCGACTCACGCAGGATCTGATGGGGATCTTTGGCCGGAATCTGAAATTCAGTATAGCCGACAAAAAGCTCCAGCTTGAGCGGAATATGGCTGGCGATACTTTCATGAATCCGTTCGGCACAAGCGTCGAGCTCTGCCAGAACCTGTTCTTTCTTGTTCGACTTCACCAGTAGTGCGAAACGACCTACAGCGGCAGAGTAAAGATTATCTGATGAATTTAAGCTAAGGCGTAAAAAGACCCCGATATCTTTCAGCAGGCCTTCTACCGTTGGCATACCTAGCGCACATCCCATTTCATAAGCGTAAGAAATGTCGATGGTATCAATCAGAATAAGCAGGTAATTCTCGTGAATGTCGGTAATGTGGCTGATGTCATCAATCAGTCGCTGGCGATTGGGCAACAGGGTCACGGCATCAATCAGGCCAATCGCATTGCGGTATTCCATTAACACCATCGCAATAGCGGCTAAATCGTGTAATAACCGCAGTTGGACCTTAGTGAAGGTGCGTGGAACATAATCGATAATGCTGAACGTACCGATGGCATAGCCTTCTTTGGTCTTAAGCGGAACACCAGCATAAAAACGGATAAAAGGCTTGCCAGTTACATAAGGGCTATCGTTAAAACGGTCGTCCTGAATGGCATCGGGGCAGACAAAGGCTTGGCCCGTTTGTACGGTAAAATGGTCGAATGAACCGATTTTATCCATATCATCCAGAGGAAAATGGTTTTTTGCCTTAACATGCAGAGATTTAGAACCGGTTAGTGTGACGAGCGCCGTGGGAGTTTCGAGCAGTTGGCAGGCCATTTTCGTGAGTTTGTGAAGAATATCGTCTTGAGATATATCGGTTTTTTGTAATTCATCGAGAGTCTGCATGCGTTTTTTTTCGTCATGGCTCAAATGTTTTAACATGTAGACTCTTCCTTTTCGCAATAATAACCGCGACAACATCAATTTAATTTAACGGCGACACAATAACATAGAGGCTAAAAATTGAGGTAACTTATTATATCACCTTTATCTTCCCGTTAAGGGACAGTGGCTTTTTTGTCTTAAGCCGTGTTTTCGGTGTTCAATGTACGATATGCATTTATGATAATTCCCCATTACTTGCGAGCAGAGATAACCGATTTAGCTGAAGAAATGCTCTGCGAATAAATGAAAACCTAATTATAAAAAAACCTCTTTCGTAAAATAAAGTCCGGTTAATTGCCGCGCCGCTGTCGGGGCGACAATATGGATGATTAACCTATACCTCTGATAAGAATAGAACAGATATTTTTTTATACCATGAAGCCGAAGGGAAACGACCCGCGTCAGGCAGTATCGCTTAATCGCGATTTCCACCTGACTGAGGGGTTTCTGCGTAGTGGGTGTTAGCATTAATTTGGTGAAAGTTTTTGTGAGCTTAGTTCTGGTGAGTTAAGTTTTGCCAACGTTTCTAACTGCTGACGAATGGCGGTAACCGAAACAGCGCGATTATCGGCCCGATCGCGCTCACTGGCATCGGGTGCTGAGCTTTGAATTCCCATAAGCACCCAACCTGCCGCCGAGTTCAGCATCAGAGGGGATCCGCTATCGCCAGGCAGCGTGTCGCATTGGTGCGCCATAACGGCAGGGTGAACCCAGCCGGTGATTAAGCAATCCTGATGGCGATAAAGTGTTTCCTGATGATCTTCTGGGTAGCCTGCCTGCGTGACGCGTTGACCATTGTCCTTCAAAGCCTGAATCAATTCTTGGCGGCTGCCTTGCCAGAGCGGGAGCGGGCGAATGTCTGGCGGTGTTTGTTTCAGCCGAATTAAGGCGTAATCCAGCGGTGCTGCCGAAGGCGGAACGATCCACCCCTCGCCGTCGGCTTTTAATTTTTTAGCGAGTGTTTTATTCGCCAACGCTTCAATTTCCGTTGTTTCATAACGCCAGCCATTTTCTGTTGCCAGAAAGCGCAGTGCGACGGGCTTATCTATCTCGCCCTTCGGTGGGGTGACCACGCAATGCCCAGCCGTTAGCGCCAGATGCGGAGAGATAAGCGTCGCGGTGCAGAGGTTGCCACTGGCGGTTTCCAACTGACCAATTGCCTGCCACGGCCAGACAGACGTGTCAGGAACGATATCCCGATCGTCGTGGTTGAAAAATAAGATTTGCTGCTGTTTCTGCGCGGCGATGTCTGCTGGCGAGGATTCTGCCCAACTTAACGGGGCGATAAAGGATAATGAACATAGCAAACAGGCTGATATGCGCATGTCGTCAATGGGCCTTATGATAAAAGTCATTTTGAGGCGCTAAATATAGCGTGTTGCCTTAACTATAGATGTAATTGTTGGTGTGGAGCGGGGAATTAAAATGTTATTGAGTGTAAAAGGATAGACATGACATAACTGCATCGAACGCTACGCCACCACGCTTAAGTGGCGTAGCGTTTTTGCATCAACATACGGTTTAGCGCGTCAGTCTTATTCGTAGCTGACGATCACGATACGTGCATCTGAACTCAACGTTTTTGAACTCACGGAACCGATGCCTTGTGGTAAGGCAGCGTATTGTGAACTGTTTTTCATTTGTAGCGTTTGCACTTTTCCTTGCCGTTCGCAGCTGACGGTCACGTTGCTCGACTGCGTTGTAACATCACAGACGGGTTCGACGATGGCACCCGAAAAGCGGATGATACCGGCTGACGGAGAGGGGGACGCGAATGTATACGATGTCGTAGCCAGAGTGCTAAGCAATATGGCAGATATTTGCAGGATTCTTTTCATTATGATGTTCTCGGTATTGCTCGGAGTGTAATGATATAAACGGCGCAGAGTGATAAAACTTTACTATTCCAAAATTTTTGTTTGGATCGATATCTAATTTTTTCGACGTTCTATTATTTGGTGATATCACTCAGACTGAGTTCGAAGGGGATGACATGAATTGTTTATTGAAGGGTGTGCCATATCGAGATTGCGCTTTCTCTGCGTATGGAACTTGGTGTTCAATAACGGTTTGATGGTAACCGTGTGATTAATAAAGACTGTGATATGCCTACTGCAGACTAAAGAAAAAAACTCAGAGTAATAACGCCACAGAGCAGAACAAGAGATAACATAATTTCAAATGAGTAACGCCGCATCATTCTCCCGTCCCCCTATGAAATAAACACCCGGTAAACCGAGTGTTTGATAATGTCTACTGCGATAAGCCCTGAGTGACGTGATGCAAACTCGGGCTAACCAGAAGTGACTCCTTCCCGATGAGGGAAGGAGCGGGTGCTAACCGATTACGCCGCTGGCGTGGTAGTAGCTGGTTTTGCCGTTTTAGCTTTCTTCACGTGTTTCTTTGCAGCTTGCGCTTTCTGTGCAGGAGCTGGTTTCGCTTTTTTCACGTGTTTCTTGGCAGCCTGCGCTTTCTGTGCAGGGGCTGGTTTCGCTTTCTTCACGTGTTTCTTAGCAGCCTGCGCTTTCTGTGCAGGAGCTGGTTTAGCTTTCTTCACGTGTTTCTTGGCAGCCTGTGCTTTCTGTGCAGGAGCTGGTTTAGCTTTTTTCACATGTTTCTTGGCAGCTTGCGCTTTCTGTTCAGCGGCTGGTTTCGCTTTCTTCATCTGCTTTTTATGGTGAACGGCTTTAGCCGGAGCAGAGGTCGTGGTGGTTGCAGAAGGCTGAACAGGTGCGCTGGTTACGGTATCCGCGGCAAACGCTACAGAGGACAGACCCAGTGCCGCACCTGCGATCATAACTAATACTTTATTCATCATCATTTCCTCGTTATCTCATTCACGTTTCGTGACCCTCACGCGGGCCGTTGAAGAGAGAATAGGAGAAACCGAGGGCGGCTTCAGTGAGTGATTGGTTTCGGCGTGTAACCTAATGTACAAGTCTGGAAGGGTGATAGATACATTGAAAGACAGCGGGGTTACCGCTGTCTCGGCGCTAGTGCTGAATGGTGATGGCGGCCTGTGTCATTGTGGTTTTTACCGGCCAGCAGAAGCGGAAACGGGCACCGCCGAGTGGGCTTTCATCCACGGTAATGCTGCCTTCGTAAGCCCGCGCGATGGCATGAACAATCGCCAATCCGAGTCCACATCCACCGCTGCTGTTTTCGATACCTGCCTCCAAACGGACAAACGGTTCAAAAACGCTTTCCCGGCTTTCGGGTGCAATGCCGGGGCCGTCATCTTCGACTTGCAGACAGGCGATATGGTCGGCGTCGGACGTCAGGCTGATATGCAATTGGCTATGGCAGAAGCGCAACCCGTTGCCGATCAGGTTATTCAGGACCCGCTCCATTAGACGCAAATCAAGTGCACCAATCTGTGCTGAATGAGGCATGTCCAGCGAGATGTGCTTCTCAGGATGTATAAGCCGAAAATCGTCAACTTTCGCCTGTAGCCACGAAGGAATATCAATATCGGTAAGATGCAGCGTCACCTGTGGACGATCGAGTCTGGCATAGGTCAGCAGTTCATCAATCAGCGCTTCAAGTTGACCAATATCGCGATTTAATGCCTGTTGCTCGTCTTCCGTCAGGTTGTCACTCATCGCCAGTCGATAACGCAGCCTGACCAACGGCGTACGCAGTTCGTGCGCGATATTGTCAATCAGTTGCTTTTTACTGTTGATGAGCTGGTTCAGGTTATCTGCCATCCGGTTGAAGGCAATGCCCAGCCGAAACAGGCTTGAGGTGCTATCAAAGTGAATACGTTCTTCCAGATGACCATCCCCTAAACGCTGCGCGGCGTTCTCCAGCTTTAGCATGGCCTGCCAATGTGGCCGCATCCAGAGGAAAACCGGCAACGCCAGCGACAGCCCGATGAGCATCACCAGCAGTAAATCCAGCAGCCGCATTTCGTGCAGGAAGAACAAATAAGGAATAGGGCCGACGGCGAGAACGTAATGGCTGCGAGGGATGCGTTGGATAAAGGTGTACTCGTCGTCCAGCGCAATAATTTCCCCCTGATTCAGACGCTGCCGATTCTTGGGGCTCAGCGCGTATTTACTCACCGGCTCGATGTGCAATTTGAACGACAGATTTAAATCGAGCTGGCTGATAGTTTTATGCCACTCGCGGGGCGGAATAGCGCGCAGCTCATTACGAATGAGATACAGCGAGCTTTTCATCAGATCATCCATGGACTGACGTCCGGCGCGTTCAGCCGTCACCTTATAAACCAGCCCGACCAGTAGTGTCATCACGACAAAGCAGGCGAACAGCAATAGAAAAAACTGGACGAACAGCTTTCTCATAGCGTGACGCTCTCCCAGGTATTGGGGGCGAACAGATAACCTTTGTTGCGTACCGTTTTGATACGGAACGGCTCTAGCGGGTTGTCGTACAGTTTTTTGCGCAGGCGGGAAATAGCGACGTCAATACTGCGATCCATGCCGTCGTAGGTCACGCCGCGCAGATTTTTCAGCAGCGCATCGCGATCCATGATGTGGCCAGCATGGGTTGCCAACTGCCAAAGGAGATCGAAATCGGCGGTCGATAACACGATGTGCTCTTGCCCTAATGTCACTTCCCGATTGACTGGGTCGATGCAGAGCAGACCGAAGTGTAGCGATTTATGCACCTGCAACGCGGCGGGCGCTGCATTTTCTGCCACCGTTTGTGGTGCCGTGGCGTATTGCCGCAAATGCAGGCGCAGGCGAGCAAGCAAGACCGCCGGCGGTGTGGTTTTCAGAATGTAATCATCGGCACCCATTTCCAGTGCCAGAATATGATTCATGTCGCTGTCGAGCGACGTCAGCAGCACAATCGGGCCGCTGTACTGTGGCCGCAATTCACGGCAGATAGTCATCCCGTCTTTGCCGGGCAGCATGATGTCCAGCAGCACGAGATCGGGCTGCTGTTGCTCAATAAAGGCTAATGCCTGATCGCCTCGTGCTTCAACCTGAACATCAATGTCATGCTTGCCGAGGTAGGCGGCAATCAATTTTCCAACCTCAGTATCATCTTCTATAAAAACAATCTTATGCATGGTATCTACGTCATCCCCGTCTCACTACGCATAGCATAGCTTGATGATAAGTGATAAACGAGAAGGGAAGCGTAAATGGGTGTTAAGTATTTGTTTACCTATCAAAATTAGATAAGCTGCGGTGCGTGTCTTTTTTAGGCAGTATTACGCCCGGTTCTCGTCGTTTACCGAGAACGGCTACGACATCATTACTGAATACTTCACTGGGAACCGTACTGAAGATGAAACCAATTGACCTGATAACTAGCTGGATGCAGGAAGCCTTACGTCCTTATTTTGGGCTGGAACCGTTATCGGCCGAATGGGATATTTTAACCGTCCGTGACGGCTATTTTATTTGTTTCGATGGCGATACGATCCGTAAGCGTATTACGGCCACCGAGTTAAGCTATCAGGAAGACGATGTCATTATTCAGACGCGTGGGCGTGAGGTTATTCTGCCGAGAACGGCACGCGGTAAAGAGAAAAAACTCACTTACACCAGCGTTTCCAGCGTAATCGCTGACGGCATTGTGTTTTCGGCGGGTGTCAGAACGCTGAACTCGGGAAGCCACGGTTATATTAACGTCAGTAATTATCGAAATTCTGTCCGACTGCCTCTGTCGGAATGCCGCGATTTGACCCGTAAAGAAGACATTGTCGAATGGTTGAAATCTTATCACGAGCGTTTACCCGCTGATTATGCGGATAAGCTGGAACGGTTGGCGCGTACAAAAAACCAGCAACACAAAACCATTCCAGGCGATATCTTTCGGGTGGAAATAGATTTACATACCGATGGCTATGTTTTGGTTATTGGCAACCTGCGCCAGATGCAAAAGGACGAGCTGTTTGCTGAACACAGCATCTGGAATGATGTGATGACGATGCCACTGTTTGTTCGGCCTTACCTTTTCCGCACGACCGAGCGTAATCCATCGTTGTCGGAGATTGTTGCCTCGCCTTTGTCCGACAAATGCTGGATTGTTATGGATAACCCTTTTCTGCGTGGCAACTACGAATATGTGGGATCGAAAATGTTGTCGGAAGAGGACATCCTGTTTCCCGTTGGCTATGGCTCAAGCATCAGCGCACAGAAAAGCGACTATCGTCTGTCGTGGGGACCGAGTTCGATCAGTAAAGCCAGTCAGGATACGGCGTTGAAAACTGGGCGTAACTATATGAACAATGGTGCCTATAGCAGCGTGTCAGTCGACTGTTTTGTCGATAGCGGGTTCCCGGACTGGGATAAAACGCTCCTCAACCCAGAACACCGTGAAGTATGGGAGCAGGTATTAGCTGAGTTTGGTTTTTCACCTGAGACGACTTACGATGCGTTTGCCCAACATACTGGCGGGATGACGCGCGCCGCCTACCTGACATATGTTGTCGAGCATAAAGTCTACCAGCGCAAGGGCCGTGTGAAGAAAAAAGGGTCGTAATCGCGTCAGCAATTTTGTTGAGCGGGTTGCTAATGCAAAGCTCGCCAGACTTTTTCCTCAGAATGAACAGAAATAGTGAAACGTGTCCGAATAAAGTCATGCTCTGGAGCGTTTACGCGTTGTCTATTCTGAGGAGAATCCTGTTATGACTCGCATCGTTCCTGTACTGGCCTTCGGGCTGCTCATCAGCCCACTGTTGCACGCTATGCCGCTTAACTACACCGTTGCTACTGATAACACGGTTATTGGGCTTTCATGGCAAGCATTTGGACACCCGTCACAGGCCTCTCTCGACGGCGTGACGGGTAACATTACACTGGATGCTGAAAAGGAAATAAATGACCGTATTGATGTCAAAATTCCCATTACGACGCTACAGGCTTCCAACAGCCTGTTGACCTATCAGTTAAAAAGCAGCCTGTTTTTTGATGCTGAACACTATCCCGCGATTACTTTCACCAGCAGCAGGGTTGTGGCGCTGGGTCATGGTCACTTTCGGGTTTTTGGTTCACTGTCGGTAAAAAACGTCCAACGTCCGGTAATTTTGGAAGCCACGCTTGAAGAACATGGGGGAACCTCATCCAATGAGGGGGCGTTATTTCTTCATGCCACCACCGCTATCTCGCGCTCATCTTTTAATATGGATCGGTTTACTGGGGTAGTGGACGATCGCGTAGCGATTAATATTGAAATTCAGGCGAAAGCCCGACACAACGTATAGATATTTGCCCTCCATACACAGGCGGAGTTGTCCGTGCGTGGAGGGCATTCACTGTTTATGCCAGCGACGCTTGTAACCTGAGCGCACTTTCCGTTAGCGACGTAACAGGGCTACGACCGATTAATACGAACTGATAGCCGCGATCACGCCACCAGACAACCTGCATATCATGGCGTTGCTCATTGTTAAGCGCAGTGGCAGTTGCCTGATGCTCAGGGGAAATACACAGTGCCATCGGCCCATATTTGGCATGCATCCAGGTAATCTGCGCAATTGACGTATTGTCATAGCTCAGCAGACGTACCATTTTCAACTCTGCGTCGTGAAGCGTCAGTTGTTGTTCATTGAGAGACAATCCTATGTCTTGGGCAGTTCGAGACAGCCCACTCTGCAAGGTCTGTGCGGAGCTGTCCGCATCGAGTAGAGTTTTAGCGCTGTAAAGAGACATGTACTGGGCTTCAAGGTCGCGAATTTTCTCGCCGTCGCTGAGAGTAATCTGGGGCGAACGTGCGAAGTAGCCTATCCCTGAACCAATCACCAGAAAACTGAGGGAAGCAGCAATCAGCGAGCGGCGACTGACTCCCACGTGAGATGAAGGTTTGCTGGGTATTGGCGCTGTCGTTACTAATGCCTCAAGCCTGGCCTGCATCTTCGCCTCAGGCGCTTTATCGAGTAACGGAGCGAAGGCTTCTTCAAAATCAAGCTGGCTTTTCATCAGTTCGGCGGTGCGCTCAGCAAGCTGTTCGTCCCCCTCAAGTAGTGTCTTGAATCTTTGTGCATCAGCCTCATCCATCTCGCCATCCAACCAGGCAACAATGGCTTCGTCACTATAAGGGGGAGTAAAACGCATGGGTTTCAAGACAGTTTCTCCTTTGCAGAGGGCGGGGTATCCACTGATTTAGCCAGCGTCCCCCGTGCGGCGGCCAGTCGGCTCATAATAGTGCCGATCGGTACTGACAGCGTGTCTGCCGCCTCCTGATAGGTAAACCCTTCGACATAAACTAAAAATACGGTGTTGCGTTGTGCTTCTGGCAGTGCGCTGACTCGCTGCATTATTTTCTGGTAATGCAGACGATCGTTATCCCGCTCATGGGTATCTGGAGCCAGCAATTCCTCGCTTTCGATAAATCCTTGCCCCTGACGTACGCGGCGGGCGCGCAGTTCGGAAATCCATATTGAGTGGAGAATGGAGAACAGCCATCTGTCGATTCGGGTGCCTGGGGTAAATTGTGTACTCTTTTCAAGCGCACGAACGCAGGTAGACTGGACTAACTCTTCGGCAACCTCGTGGCTGCGCGACAGAACTAGCCCATAGCGCCACAGGCGTGTTAGGTGTGCAGTAAGCTGCTGGCGAACTTCACTGGTAGTGATTTTCTTATCCTCACGTGACGACTCAAAGCCTTAGCGTAATGCCCGTCCGCCATCAACGCCCAACGTTTTCCCAGTGATGTAGCGGCTGCTGAATAGATAATCCACCAGTCGGACAATCTCCTCTTCGCCGGGCGCGATTTTCATCAATGACTTTTCCAGCGCCTGTTGTCGATATACGTCGTCATCCTGTTCCTTAAACAGGATTAAGCTGGGAGCAATGGCGTTGACCTTCACTTCCGGTGCTAGCTTTCGGGCAAACGACCGCGTCATATTATCCAGCGCCGCTTTGCTGGCAGCATAGGCGATGTGCTTCTCGCTGCCTTTTTCAACCACGTAATCCGTTAGATGAATAATATCCGCGCCAGCAATGCCTTGCCCCCGCAGGCAGGGTTCGAGCAGTTGGTTGAGTAAATAGGGCGTATAGACATGAATTTGCAGCATGTCCGCTAGCGTTTTTTCTGGTGGCGTGGTGGGGTTTTCTGGCTCCCAGCGGCTGGCGTTGTGAATAATTGCGCGTAGCTGTGGTGTGAGTGATCGGATTTTCTCAGCAAACGCATAGATGTTTTCCGTGGTGGAAAAATCTGCTGCCAGACAAACAGCACCGTCTTGCTCTAGCGTGTCCAATTCAGGATAAGGCGTGCGATAGCTGATAATGACGGGAATCGACTGAGCTAAAAGTGAACGCGCCAGCGCCAGACCAATACGTCGTGCGCCGCCGGTAATTAACACGGGAGCAGAAGAAAAAGTTGTCACAATTAGGTCTCCTCAACACGCTAGTCAAAAGGGGGCTAACCGTGACAATATACCTGAAATCACTATACAGTTTATGGTTTTATACCCGTCAGGGGAGTGCGCAGCAAACCACTGGCGAAGAGGAGAAAAGGGAGTATGGACAAATCCCCTGAGTCTACAAGTTCCAGTGAGCCACTCTGTCTGGACTACACGGATTACTTGGCGGCACTGTGCAAGAAACGTTGGCGTTTCGTGGATGCGATGTATGGCGTGATGCCGATTTTTGGCATGGTGACCAAGATGGCATCCGCTCGGCAGAGCACGCCGAAAGATCGGCTAAAGGTACTGGCGTTACAGGTGCTCTCAACGCAGGTGAGTGACGAAACCAACATCATCAGACTGATTACGCTGGCACGCCAGCAAGGTTTGAGCGCGTTTGATATTCAACTGCCTTACTCTCTGACGAATGAGCAACTGAACGCCATTAGCAACGAATGTGACGAGGCGCTGGATTTAACGCTGCGGGACGAACGCTTGTCCGTCCGGTTCAAGATGCCAGCCGTGCAGCACTAGCACGGCGTGGCCTGTCCTCTATTTCTACTCTGTTTTTGCCGCTGAACGCACCGTCGTCGCCTCAATGGCCTGCGCCAATGAACCGTAGAAGCTCAGTCGACCTTCAATCGGGTGAACCTTCGCCCGTGCCAGCGTTTTTAACGGCTGGAAGGGAATATCGGTGATGATGAGCTGTTTGCCTTCGGGCAACGTTTCGCTAAAGCGTAGGAATGCATTGAGTCCGCCTGCATCCAGCACCGGCACGGCATCCCACTGCAAAATGATATTTTGGTAGCCTTCACTGCGTACCGTCAGGTCGTTGAAGATGCGTTCCGCTGCGGCGAAAAACAGCGGACCGTTAACGCGCAATACCAGATGCTCCGGTATTTTAGTGTCCGGCAGTTCGCTCAGACGTGTCATCTGCGCGATGCGACGCATGAAGAGCAATGAGGCCAGCACGATACCAACGGTAATGGCGATCACCATATCGAACAGTACGGTCAACGACATACAGAGCAGCATCACAATAATGTCGTCTTTCGGCCCGTGGCGTAGTAAATCCACCACCTTATGTGCTTCGCTCATGTTCCAAGCGACGATCAGCAGCAGCGATGCCATCGCGGCCAGCGGCAGATAAGACAGCCACGGGGCAAGTATTAACAGCGCCAACAACACCAGTAGCGCATGGATCACGGCGGAAACCGGTGAATTGGCGCCCGCGCGAACATTGGCGGCGGAACGGGCAATCGCAGCGGTCGCGGTAATACCGCCAAAGAATGGCGCAATGATGTTACCGAAACCTTGTCCCATCAGTTCTGCATTGGAGTTGTGTTTTTTGCCTGTCATGCCATCCAGCACAACGGCGCACAGCAGCGATTCAATCGCCCCCAGCATCGCCATCGAGAATGCCGCAGGCAGCAGAGCGGAAATGCTTTGCCAATCCAGCGTCATCGTCTTCCCATCCGGCGACGGAATGTTCCATGGCAAAACGAGTTGCGGCAGGATAGGTGGAATCCCTTGCCCTTGCGAACCGTCCGCCAGCATATAGCTGAATCGGGAACCGATTGTGGCCACATCTTCACCCAGTAGCGACATGATCCCCATCACCGCGACACCCGCCAGCAGCGCAGGCAAGTGCCCAGGCAGGCGGATACCGAGTCTGGGCCAGACGATCAACACCAGCAGCGTCGTTGCGCCGATCAACGTATCAGCAAAATGCAGAGTCGGTAGTGCCTGTGCCAGCGCCGCCACTTTCTCGACGTAATGTTCGGGCACGACTGCCATCTGCAAGCCGAAGAAATCCTTGATTTGCATGGTACCGATGGTAATGGCGATCCCGGAGGTGAACCCCAGCGTGACGGAAAGTGGAATATATTCGATCAGACGGCCGAAGCGGCAGAGGCCCATCAGCAGTAGAAACACGCCGGAAAGCAAGGTGGCGACCAGCAGGCCGGATAGCCCAAACTGCTGCGACACGGGATAGAGAATGACGACGAAAGCCGCTGTCGGGCCCGATACGCTGTAGCGTGAACCACCGCTGACGGCGATGACGATCCCAGCAATGGCTGAGGTATACAGCCCGTACTGCGGAGGAACGCCGCTGGCAATCGCCAGTGCCATTGCCAGCGGGATGGCGATGATGCCGACGGTAACGCCAGCAATAATGTCGTGGATAAAACGTTGTAGCGTATATTTTTCGCGCCAGCACGCGTCAATCAGCGCGCTGAACGGCCTGACGCCGTTAATTCCGTGCGTTTTCATCTAAGCAGAAACCAAAGTAAGGAAGTAAATCAACATGGCGGGCCTGCCGGTCCGTCGACGACAGCCTTACGATACGCCGGACGCGCTCAGAAGATCCAGATATACATCAAGAGAAGTGAGGTTTGGCGGGGCCGACGCGGCTAAAACCGCGTCGGCAAAGGGGTTACAGCGTGATGGTGATCAAATAGGCGGCAAAAAGCGCCAAGTGTGCGCTGCCGCTCAACACATTGGTTCTGCCCGTGGAGAACGTAATGTGGCATAGCACCAGCACGGACAGCATCACGACGATATGCGGCATATCCAGACCGAAGTTCAGTGTGCGGCCAGTAATCATGGCGATGATCGTGACGGTAGGAACTGTCAGGGAAATCGTCGCGAGTACGGAACCGAAAAACAGGTTCATCGCGCGCTGTACCTGATTTTTCAGGACGGCGCGGATCGCTCCCAGCCCTTCAGGAGAGAGGATTAACAGTGCGACCAGGAAGCCCGTAAACTGCGTCGGTGCGTTCATTTCGGTCAGTAGCGTTTCCAGCGGCATGGAATTCATCTTGGTTACCGCAATAACGGCAATCAGGTGAACCAGCAGCCAGCCAGTGTGCCACAGTGAGCTGTGTGCGGACGGTTTACCATGATGCGGATCGTCGCCGTCACCTTCGTCTTCATGCTCATACACAAACAGGCTTTGGTGCGTACGCGTTTGAATCAACAGAAAAACGCCGTACATCGCCGCAGAAATCGCGGCAACAATCAGCGACTGCGCTACGCTGAAGTTACCATCGGGCAAGGCGCTGGGGAAAACCAGCACAATCACGGCCAATGGGAAGATCGCCATCAGATACTGTTTGATACCACTGAGGTTGACGTACTGCGTGGCGAACTTACGGCCGCCGAGCAAGAGGGCGAAGCCCACCAGGCCGCCAGTGACAATGACGATAATAGAATAGAGGGTGTCACGCATCAGATCTGGGCCTGCGTCACCGGTAGCCATCAGCGCTGAAATCAGACTGACTTCAAGAATGACGACTGACAAGCTGAGGATCAGCGAACCGTAGGGTTCACCCAAGCGGTGTGCAAGCACGTCGGCGTGACGTACCACGCTAAATGCGCTGAAAAGTATTCCGGCTAGCGCGAGGGCGTTAATGCCGAGAATGGCGACAAAATCTTGTGAACTGCCCCACACGTAGAGTATGGCAAGCGCAATAACAGGAAAAACGAGTGAGTATTCATGATGGCGAGTTTTGACCACCTCAGCATGAGACTTCATTGCGGGAGTTCTCCTTATCCAGAGGAATGATGCGGCAAAATATCCCCGTCATACTCCAAGTCAGCGTACCGGCAACTCGAATTATTTAGGGCATAAAGCAATTTATTAAAAGTATAAAACCATTTATTCATGGCTGTAACACAATAATAAACCGCGAAAGGTTACTAAAAAGTAGTTATAACGTAATAAAACGAACAATATGATAACAGATTGTCGTGTGTATGCGGGAAGTTTTACGGATTTTTACGCTTTGAATTGAAATTTAAATGAAAAGGGAGAATCTGCGTATCTTCTCCCTATGATGATAATATCAAATGTGTTTTTTGTGGTTATTCGTCAGGATTGTCCATGATATCGTGGCGTTTATGATGATAATCCTCTTCATTTAACCCTTCTCGCCAATAAGGCACAGCGTACATCTGATTTCGCTCACACCCGCGTTCGCGACGCACATGGCGACGAAGCTGAACCACGATGCGATCTTCACCGGCTAACCAGTAAAATGCATTATCAGCCACAGGAAGTGTCTGGAAATGCTCTAACAGCGTGTCGGTCGCGTCTGTCCCGCCAATGATCCAATGCAGCTGAAGCTGTGAGGGTTTCGCGATGCTGAGTTTATCCGCTTCACTGTCGACACGAATTACGGCATGTCCTTGGGCGTCGTCAGGCAAATTCTCGAGCAGCGCCATCAGCGCAGGAAGCGACGACGGATCGGCAGCCAGATAATAAGCGGCTGCAGGTGGCAGCATCGGGAGTGGGCCACCGGGCTGCGAAATACCCACCCAGTCGCCGGGCTTGGCCTGACGAGCAAAATTGACCGCAGGCCCCGCGTGTTCATGCAGCGCGAAAACCATATCCAGTTCCGCATCCTCAGGGCGCAATGCGCGGACGCTGTAGGTGCGAACGATGGGGCGAGCTTCGCCTTCTGGCCAGATCGGGCCGCGCTCACCAATGGTAGGTAGAACCGGTTTTTGCTGTCCAACCTGAGGCAGAAAGAGTTTGATATGCGCGCCATATCGCTCGGTTGGGTAATCGCGCAACGCGTCATGATGAAAAGTAATGCAGCGTAAATGAGGGGAAATATCGTGGATCTGTTTAACCTGAACTAAAACAGGCTGACGCGGCGTTGCCATTCAGTGTCTCCGTGGTAATCAATTCCAGTGTAGTGATGATAATAACACGAGATGATAACTATTATCATTTCGTGCCTTTGTTGTTATTTTTCTCGAAACAAATACATTTTTCTCGAAATAAATACGCGGCTAGCGCTTTTGCATTAAACGAATGGATTGCGGCAGGCTCCTGACGTCACAAAAATGAGGTTTGTGTCAGGAAAGCGTCAAGTCTGGCGATGAGTTGCCGATTAAGTTGATATACCCGTCATACTTCAAGTTGCATGTGCGTTGGCTGCGTTCACTCACCCGAATCACTTACCTGAGTAAGCTCATCGGGATGCCTTCCCTTGCCGCCTGCCTGAAACTCGAATTATTTAGGGTATTAATGCTGCATCATGTATGAATGAAACATTATCACGAACTTTTTCAGGTTTTGTGACCAGTATCAAACTTGATCCCAAAGCCATAAATGAATAACCTCAAGTTCTATGGTGTTGTAAAATTAAGCAGATGAAGCAATTAGGTTTTTAAACGCAGGGCGAGAGCCGATCTGACGAGCAGAAAAAGAGTAAGGTTGGAGGTGGGTAGTAGTGTTAACACGCGATTTTTTGCAGAAAGCAGATTGTAGAACGTCTTTTGGGTGTATTGAAGAAACCTTACTGCTCACGCCGCAACAGCGGGCTGATTCGTTGGACAGGATGCTGGCGCTACGGCCCAATAGCTGTCCTGTCTGGGTATTTGGCTACGGTTCACTCATGTGGAACCCGGTTTTTGATGCCGAAGAAATCTGTCTGGCAACGCTGGCGGGGTGGCAGCGTGCTTTCTGCCTGCGCCTCACCATTGGCCGCGGCACGGTAACACAGCCGGGGCGGATGCTGGCGCTGCAACCCGGTGGACAAACAACGGGCTTGGCTTTTCGACTGCCGGAGACCTCACTGCGTGAAGATTTGGAGCTGCTGTGGAAGCGTGAAATGCTGACGGGCTGCTATCGTCCGCTCTGGTGCGAACTGCATCGCAAGAACGGCGCACCGCTGACGGCGCTGGTGTTTGTTTCTGAGCCTGAACATCCCCTGAACGAAAATGATATCTGTATTCAGAGTGTTGCACCGTTGATTGCCCGTGCAAGCGGTCCACTCGGTACCAATGCGCAATATCTGTTTGCGCTAGAGCAAGAACTAAGGAATCACGGAACGGAAGATGAAAGTGTGAGCGAATTGGCGCAACGAGTGCGTACCTTGCAACAGTCGTGTCCTACGGCAGCAGGGGGCGGACAATAACGACGCGGCGAGCGTGAGATTTGAGGTGAACAGCGAGATCGCCGTTCACCTTGAGACGCAGTGAAACGATGGTATTACCAGCCGACACCAACACCCATGGTGTACAGCGTGTCGTCAACATTCCCCTGATTACTTTCGATACGGGTACGTGACACTTTCATGGTCATAGAAGACCAGTCGGTCAGCTTGAAGCGCAACCCTGCATCCGCTTTCAGATAGATTGGCGCGGTGCCATCAAATGAACGCCCGAATTCACCGTTGGTGAAGGCTTCGACTGATTTGCTGAATAGATAGCGGTTGTATGCCCACTTTATCGCACCAGAGTAGAAATCATCATCGCCCTGATCGCGGTACACGAAGGTTTGGGAGTTGACCAGTGATGTCAGTGAAAACGCGCCTAAATCGTTATCCCAGAACTGATAACCGGGACCAAGACCGAAAGAACGGTTGATTTTAATACTTTCAATCCAGTCGCGTTTGTACTGATAACGACCCTGCCAGAACCAGTTTTCATCCACGAATTTATCCAGCGCATATTCGCCAGCCGCATTCTTGGTGCTCTCGACTTTATCCTCTTTTGCCAAATGGTAGCTGGCATCAAGGTTGTGTCGCCACGTATCGTGACGCGCTTTGGTGTTTAGCGTCACATCGTAGTTGTCGGTTTCTGTCGAACTTTTCTTATGCGACATGCCTGCGTCAATGTTGCCTTTCCAGGATAAATCGGTCACCAGCGGCTTCTGCGCCACGATGGAGGTGATTTCGGAAAGTGGCAATGTTTGCGGACCTGCTGCTTCGTTAGAAAGCGACGGGGTCGCGACGACAGCGCGGTTTTCACCTGCCTTCACCGCCGGGTACAGTACGCCTTTCTCGTAGCGTTCACCCTGAATCACCAGGCCATGATCGCTTTCAAAGGTTTTCACCTTATCCCAGGCTACAGAGATGGAGCCTGCATAGTCGGTGTTGATAAAGAGTTTTCCGCCGTCAAGCAGCGTGATTTTCCCTGTGACCTTGTCGCCATTGTTCAGCCAAATGGTGTCAGCGCGGCTTTGTGTAATGCCTGCGGAGAGGGCGATGACCAAGCTGAGGGAAGAGATTGCGTGTTTGGATAGTGTCATTATTGCCAAATAAACCGTGGTGACATGTAGTGAGACGCCCGTCAGAGACAAAGGCGTACAGCCGATAAAAACGAACCGGTTTAGCCCGGAACGGCAAACATTAACAGGAATCGGGGTGATGCTCTACCCGAAAACAATAATTGATTAGAATGTAAATAGTTATAAAAGTTGCTATTGATGATTAACCGCTATAACGCGATATCTGTCACATTTCTAGCGGTAGAGGGGGATGCCGATGTGGGGTGGTGAATCTCTGGCCCAGTCTGTTTCAGGCCAGAGAATCGAGTGCCGTTATAGCGCTACGCGGTGCGCTGCGTGCGCGATGTGTTGTTGCTAAGGAAGCGCGAGGTCAGGAACGTCCTTACGCGGAACACGATCCGTTCCTGGAAGAGAACGCATAGCGTCACGGTGCTGAGCAGGAAAATAATGTAGCCAGTCATGGACAACTGCACCTGACCCGCAGCGGCAATACATTGATCCCAATCGCTGAAGCAGGCCATCGGATTACCGCGCACCAGTTGTTCCAAGGTGCGGAACAGATTAAACAGCGGAACATGCAGCGCAAAGATGGAGAGCGATGCGGCACCCAGCCGCGGCGACCAATGCCGCAGCCATTCGCTGTTAGGTTCACGCGCCAGCGCACTCAGACAAACCAAGCCGACCTGAGCTGGCAGCATCAAACCGTTGTGCAGCAGGAAGTACCAATAGGCTTCGCCTTTAGTGAACAGCCATGTGGCGACAAGGAAATTCACACCGATGAAGAAGGCGACGCCGTAACGCTGGCCTTTGCTCAGCGGTGAGCGATCTTTCTGGCGATAATGACGGAACAGCGCATAGCCCAAAATCCCAGCCAGAAATTCCGGCAAACGGAAGATCGGTCCACGTTGCAACAGTCCTGTATACGGCATGCCGAACTGCTGCTGCCAAATAACCCAAATCGGTGGCAGCAGATACAGCAGGCAGACGATCCCCATCCACAACCACGGATGGCGGCTGTTCAACAGACGCGGGGCTAACAGCGGAAACGCCAGATAGAAAAAGAACAGCGTAGAAAGCGACCATAACGGGGCATTGAAGGTCAGGAAGTAAGGATTCCATGCCTGCAACATCAGTACCTGCAATAACCCGTTGAACGCCAACTGTGCATTCGTCATGTAATGGCGCAGCGTTTCAGGATCGGCAGCGGGGTCGTTGGTGTCATAAATGACGAAACGGGCGCTGGCGACTTGTCCTTCCGGCGGCACGGCCAGCCACTGCATCAGCGTGACAACAGCAATCGAAGACAGCAGGGCAATGATGTGGATAGGGTAAAGATTAAAGAAGCGTTTGGCCCAGAATTGGCGAACAGGCTCACGCAGACGTCCGTCCTTAATGTACACGTGTGCAAGCAAAAAGCCAGACAGGACAAAGAACGTGCTGGTCGCGAAGAATCCCATGCTGGTGAGTTCACTCAAGAACGGAATGCGCTCACGCTGGGGGTAAATGTGGACCGTGTGATAAATCATCACATAACAGCCGAGCAAAAATCGTAGCCACTCCAGGCCGATAAATCGCTCTTTACTGACCTTCTTCATGTTGTTCCTCAACGTTAAACTCGATGTAAAAGCCGAAAAATGCGATTACGAACTAGTTTAGACGAGAGCAACGTCACATTAATTAGGATAATGGCTATAAATGCCGATGCTGTTTAGCAGCCGTTTACTTTGAGGAAGGGGTTGGTGGCATTTCCACCAATTGCTGCGGCATCCTCGCTCGCGCGAGGATAATCTCGATAGGAAGGGCGCCTGAGCGCCTTATCCGTACCGCTGATCATAGCTGCTTATTATTACCGTTTGATTAAATGACTTTTTCTTGCAATACCCAAACGGCCGCTTCAACCCGTGATTTTAGCTTCATTTTTTTCAGCAGGTGTTTGACGTGTACCTTGACGGTACTTTCCGTAATCGTGAGCTTGCGGGCAATCACTTTATTGGAGAGTCCCTGAGCCAGCAATTTCAGAATATCGCGTTCGCGTGGCGTGAGCTGTTGAATATCTCGGTCGCTGCTGTGACGGCTTTCGCGCAGGCTAGCGGCCAGAATCGGCGTTAGCGTTTCACTCAGTACCATTTTCCCTGACGCGGCCTGATGCAGCGCAGCCAATAAATCTTCCGGCTCCATATCTTTCAACAGATAACCATCGGCACCGTTTTTTAATGCATTGACCACATCGTCTTCATGGTTCGATACGCTAAAGACGACAATGCGGCCAGACAGCGATTTTTCCCGCAGACGGTTCAACGTTTCCAGACCATTCATACCAGGCATGTTCAAATCGAGCAGAATCAAATCCGGATCCAGTTGTTCCGCTAGCTCAACACCCTGTTCGCCGTGGCTGGCTTCACCTGCCACCTGCAATTCTGGGTCCATACTAATGAGTTGCTTAACGCCATTGCGCAACATGGGGTGGTCGTCAATCAGCAGTAGAGTGGCCGCGTCTTCGTTAATCATGTGTTTCTCCTGTTAATGGCAGCCGGTGACGGTATTCGGAGAGGAAACTGACATTCACTTCAGTGCCTCCCGACGGCCGGCGTCGAACAATGCATTCGCCGTGCAAACCTCGTGCACGGTCGCGCATGATAATCAGTCCATAGTGGTTGGCGCGGCTGGCATCATCAGGAATACCGATGCCGTTATCGGCCACGCTGAGCTCGATGTAACCCTGACGTAATTGCAGCGTAATATCGACCTGCGTGGCCTGCGCGTGTTTATAAATGTTGCTCAGTGCTTCACGCACAATTTGCAGAACGTGAATGCCTTGATGAGCGGATACCGACTGCGGCGGCAGACGGTAATGCAGTTCGATGGGATATCCCAGTCGCTTGCCGAACTCATCGACCGATGCCCGCAGTGCGGCAAGTAAGCCCGATTCAGAAAGCTTCAGCCGAAAGGTCGTCAGCAGTTCGCGCAGTTGGCGATACGCAGTGTTCAACTCTTCCCGCATTTCTGTCAGCAACTGCTGCGATGCGGGAGGCAAATCGCCGCCCTGCATTTGCAGGCAGCTCACCTGAATTTTCAGGCAGGAGAGCGACTGCGCGATAGAGTCGTGCAGTTCACGGGCTATCGTCGCGCGTTCTTCCATCAGCATCAACTGCTGTTGATGGTTGGATTGACGCTCCAGCGCCAGCGTGCTGGTCAACTGTTCCAATAACGTATTCAGTAACTGATTTTGATCGCGACTCAGCACGGTATTGCCCGGCAGCGTGGCTAACACGACGCCATATTGCCCATGCTTGTCATGCAGATCCCAACAGTGAGGTTCACCCGGCAGTTCTTCACGTTTTACCTGCATACCGCAACTCTGACAGCTGTTATCTGGGCAATGATCCGGCTGTGACTGGCTGCAATCGCTAAACTGGTGAAACTGTTCCTGATTGTTGTCTTCATACAGCCGCAGTTGAATATTGCGAAGCGGCGTCAACGACGGCAGTTCGTTCAGGATTGGCATCAGTCGGCTGCACAGCGGTGCGCCAGTATGCAGGCGCCGACTGGCGCGATAAAGGAAAGAGAGCAGATCGTTTTTCTGTTGCAGATCGGCTGTTTTCTCGGCGACGCGCTGTTCCAGACTGTGGTACATGGCGGAAAGTTCGTCCGACATGCTGTTCAGCACCTGTCCCAGCTTACTCATTTCATCATGGCCGTTGATGGTGACACGCTGGGTGAAATCACCTTGCCCGATAGCCTGCGCCATCGAAACTAAACGTTGCCACGGTGTTAGCAGGCGGCGACGCAAATAAAAAAATGTCGTGATCAACAGGATGAACATGATGCCGATGAAGATACGCTGCACCAGCGTGACCATCATCAACCGCTGTTCGGTTTTATGGTCGATGGCGGAAACCAGATCGTCCAGCTGTTTTACGAAGCGTGCAACATCCGCCGAAGCATCGGCAGAGTGCGTTGCCTGTCGCAGATGCGGCTGCAGATTCTCCAGCCAGAAAACACGCAGCGCAGCGAATTGCTCAGTCAGCCCTTCTCGACGTACCGCCTGCTGCAAGTCACTGCTGATTTCGTCTTCTTCCAACTCTTGCAGGTAAATTTCATTCTCAGCAGAGAGCGGAACCATCGATAGCAGGCGGTAGCTCTGCATACGCAGCGAGCCCGCCTTATTAATGGCGTGCGCGTTCCCTTGAATGCTTTGAGACATCCAACTGGAAATCGACATACCTGCAATACCCAGCAAACCGAGTAGCAACATCAATAGTGCAACCTGATTGACGAGCGACAGCGGCAGCAGGAAACGTTTCAACATAATAAAGCGACCTCTGCTGGAGGAGTAGAAAACCCGTACCGAGAAGGATAACCCTTTCGGCATTTTTCCCGATCCTACGAGATAACCCCATACCCACTAGTGAGTACCACTGAATATCCATGCCTTGAAAGGGGATATGACAGTAAGAAAAAATAGCGATATAACAGCTTGAATTACCGTTGCTTATTTTTCTATTTTTATTACTCATTAAGGAGTGTGGTTATTTTTACTCGGTTTTTTTACCTGACAGCGCGTTGATTTGCATCAACTTTACCTGCGGTGTAATCCCTAATGTTGCGCCTTAATTCTACCGCGTTTTTATTTATCGAGGTTTTTTATGACGCAGCCTTCATCATCCGAAAAAGTATCGCAAAGCACGCTGATAAGGGAATGGAATCCTGAAGATACAAAATTTTGGCAATCTGGCGGACAACGGATAGCACAGCGTAATCTTTGGATCTCTGTACCGTGCCTGCTGTTGTCGTTTTGTGTCTGGATGATTTTCAGCACCGTGGCCGTTAACCTAAACAAGGTCGGATTTAGTTTTACCACAGACCAGCTGTTTTTGCTTACCGCGCTGCCTTCCGTTTCCGGCGCGCTGCTACGCGTGCCTTACTCCTTTGTTATTCCAATCGTTGGCGGCCGCCGTTGGACGACGTTAAGCACCATCATTCTGGTTATCCCGTGTATTTGGCTCGGATTTGTCGTACAAAACCCACAAACGCCTTACAGCGTTTTCGTCACGATTTCTCTGCTGTGTGGTTTTGCCGGCGCTAACTTTGCGTCCAGCATGGCTAACATCAGCTTCTTCTTCCCCAAATCACGTCAGGGTAGTGCGTTAGGGATTAACGGCGGGTTGGGTAACCTCGGCGTGAGCGTGATGCAATTGTTGGTGCCGGTGGTGATTTTCCTGCCGATTCTGGGGTTCTCCGGCAATGGCGTTGTGCAGCCTGATGGTCACCAGATTTGGTTGCACCATGCCGCCTGGATGTGGGTACCGTTTTTGGTGATTGCCGCAACGGCTGCCTGGTTTGGTATGAACGATCTTTCGACGGCCAATGCGTCGATACGCAAGCAGTTACCAGTTTTGAAGCAAATGCACCTGTGGGTACTCAGTTTCCTCTATCTGTCCACCTTTGGCTCATTTATCGGTTTTTCAGCAGGCTTCGGCATGCTGTCCAGAACGCAGTTTCCAGACATCGTGATTCTGTACTACGCGTTCTTTGGGCCACTGCTGGGGGCGTTGGCGCGCCCAGTTGGCGGCATGCTGTCCGACCGTTTTGGCGGTGTGAAAGTCACGCTGATTAACTTCATCCTGATGACGATTTTCTCCGTGTTGTTATTCCTGTCTCTGCCGAGTGCAAACTCTGCGGGTTCATTCGGGATGTTCTTTGGCATCTTCATGATGCTGTTCCTAACTGCCGGTCTGGGCAGTGGCTCAACCTTTCAGATGATCGCTGTAATTTTCCGTAAATTAACGGGAGATCGCGTTAAATCACAAGGCGGGAGCGATGCTGATGCGCAGCGTGCGGCCGCCACGGATACCGCAGCGGCACTGGGCTTTATTTCGGCGATTGGCGCGATCGGCGGCTTCTTCATTCCCCAAGCCTTCGGAATGTCGCTTGAGTTAACCGGTTCACCCACCGGCGCCATGAAAGTGTTTGTGGTGTGCTACGTGGTGTGTGTTCTGGTGACGTGGCTGTTCTATGCTAGAAAGAAAAATTAGCAGTCTAAAGTTCCGGAATATTCTCTATCCCCGTTTTTCCGGCGTAAAAATTATGCAGCGGTGGGCATGAGCACCGAGTGAACGGCATGGATGCCGCGAAAACCAGTGCCGCGTCGGGAACGCGTCACTGGTGACCCGATTGCAGCCACGAACGCCGAAGGTATCGCGTAGCGACACAATTAGCGCCAAATAGCCACAGGTCAAGGAGCGCGGCAATTGAGTAACCGTGTTGCCGGTCAAGCATTTTTATGAGTCGTCATCCCATAATTTTTGTCATAGGGCTGCTGCGTATGCAGCACGCCATAACACAGATGCACCAGTTTCCTCATCGCCGCCCCTATCGCCACCATCTTCGCTTTTCCTTTTAGCCGCAATCTTTCATAGAGCGCTCTCACATGACTGTTCCAACTGATAGCCGCTATGGCTCCCATATACAGCTTTGCCCGGATGCCCGGCGGCCCTATTTTAGACAATCTGGCTCTGCCACACACCGAGGTGCCTGAACGTCTCTCTACAGGGATAACCCCCAGATACGCCGCCACCTGTTCCGCACTCCTGAAGTGATTACCCCGGATGATGGCTAACATATTCCACCCGATTTGCTCTCCAACTCCATCAATCGATTGCAGAAGTTTCAGGTCGTTTTTTAGCCTGGGATGCTTATCTATATGCTCCGCTATCAGGCGTTCAATCCTTGCCAGCTCATCCTTTAAATTTCGTTCAATCGACTCCAGCGAGGTCAGGACTTCTTCCGGGGCCACTGTGGATTTCAACGTGCTCAGCCGATTTTCTACGCGTTGTTTATCATCAAGCACGCTATCCCTGTGCTGCAATAATGCCCTGAGTTTTCTTATTTCTTGCGAAGGCGGAACCCAATTTTCTGGTTGTTTCAGGTAGCCATAGCACGCCAGAACATAGGCATCCACTTTATCCGTTTTCGTCAATATCCCCATTCCTTTGGCAAATTCACGCACTCGATGGGGATTTGCCACTGACACAAGAATGTTAGCCAGATGAAGGCCATAAGCGAGGTGTTCGTGATAAATGCCCGTCGCTTCCATGATGATATGAGCTTGGCTCGGTTCACATTTTTGCAGGGTTAACCATTGAGCCAAAGCCTGTGCTGAGTTGGGGCCATTGGGTAACACTTTCGTCTTCCGTTTACCTTTAATGCCATCAACCAATAAGCACACATCGATAAAACGTTTACTGATATCAATGCCGACGTAATACATAATGTCCCCCCTTTCACTGAAGCCATCACGCCCGTTCCGCTTGTACATTCAGAGTCAGTGCTCTGGGTAACCGTTCAATGTTAATGTTGGCGTGAAAGGTGAAACAGAGGGCTTAAACTCAATCGCAAGGTTATAGCCTTGGCGCCCCTTGGAAGCTCACTCTGTTTCATGTAGTGATAGCTAATCACTACATGAGAAAGATACAAGCGCTCCTTGTCGTGCGCGTGCTACAAGGTAGCATGAAAATAATAGTGGTATTGCGCACGAAACATTCTCTGATATCCGAATGAAAATATCACTAAGACGCCGCCCTTTTCGGAGCGGCGTTTTTTTCGCTCAGCATCCGGCTACCCCTTACTGAATTTGCTCGATTCTTCGTCACCCTCTGACTACTACCTCTAAATAGTCGTGTGTATGAATTCAGTATAAACACAAAGTTAGTGGTTTTATTTTTATCTTTTAAAATCATTTGTTTATGTATTTTTGGCGTGATAATTCTTTGGTGGTAGTTGGCGGTGTACTCCGTTTTTCACAGGGGGACACTCTTGATCGTTATCAAGTTTGGCGGCGCGGTTGCTGGATAACCTAGCGCCAATTTGAGCGATGTGTCGTCAGCAAAAACAGATGTCTGCTACGAGCATTTCATAACGACAGGGGCCAACAGGCTTCGCAGCAGGAGAGTCCGGATGAGCAAATTCCTTGACCGGTTACGTTACTTCAAACAACTGGCCGAACCGTTTTCTGACGGTCACGGGCAGACCCTCAATAGCAATCGTGACTGGGAAGATGGCTATCGCAGTCGCTGGCAGCACGACAAGATTGTACGTTCTACCCACGGGGTAAACTGCACCGGTTCATGTAGCTGGAAGATTTATGTGAAAAACGGTCTGGTGACGTGGGAAACGCAGCAGACTGACTATCCACGTACCCGCCCAGACCTGCCTAACCATGAGCCTCGCGGCTGCCCACGCGGTGCCAGCTACTCTTGGTATCTGTACAGCGCCAATCGCCTGAAATACCCAATGATGCGTAAGCGCCTGATGAAACTGTGGCGTGAGGCGAAACTGGCGCACAGCGATCCGGTGGATGCCTGGGCATCCATCGTCAACGACCCCGAAAAAACCAAATACTACAAACAAATTCGTGGCCGTGGTGGTTTCGTGCGTTCTGACTGGAACGAAGTTAACGAACTGATTGCCGCCTCTAACGTTTACACCGCCAAAACCTATGGCCCAGACCGCGTTATCGGTTTCTCGCCGATTCCTGCAATGTCGATGGTGTCCTACGCAGCGGGCGCGCGTTACCTCTCTCTGCTCGGCGGCGTGTGCCTGAGCTTCTACGACTGGTACTGCGACTTACCGCCAGCATCACCGATGACCTGGGGTGAGCAGACTGACGTACCGGAGTCTGCTGACTGGTACAACTCCTCTTACATCATCGCCTGGGGTTCTAACGTTCCACAGACCCGTACGCCGGATGCCCACTTCTTTACCGAAGTTCGCTACAAAGGTACCAAAACGGTTGCGGTTACGCCGGACTACGCTGAAATCGCCAAACTGTGCGATCAGTGGTTGAATCCAAAACAAGGCACCGACAGCGCGATGGCGCTGGCAATGGGTCACGTTATCCTGAAAGAGTTCCACCTCGACAAACCGAGCCAGTATTTCAGCGAGTACGTGCGTCAATACACAGACTTACCGATGTTGGTGTTGTTGGAACCGCGTGAAGACGGTTCCTACGCCGCAGGTCGTATGCTGCGTGCCTCCGATCTGGTGGACAACCTCGGCCATGATAGCAATCCGCAGTGGAAAACCATCGCGATTGACGATGAAAGTGGCAACCTGACGGCACCGCAAGGGTCGATCGGCTATCGTTGGGGCGATCAGGGCAAATGGAACCTGGAGCAGCGCGACGGCGTCAGCGGTGAAGAAGTTAAACTGCGCTTGAGCCTGCTGGGGTCGCACGACGATGTGGTTGATGTCGGCTTCCCGTATTTTGGCGGCGCGGTTAGCGAACATTTTAACAATGTCGAACTGCAAGAAATCCTGCTGCACAAACTGCCAGTTAAGCGTTTGACGCTGGCTGACGGAAGCGAAGCGTTGGTTGCCTGCGTTTATGACCTGACGATGGCGAACTACGGTTTGGATCGCGGTCTGGGTGACGACAACTGCGCGCGTGATTACGACGATGTAAAAGCGTACAGCCCAGCCTGGGCCGAGGAAATTACGGGCGTTTCTCGTCAGAACATCATCCGTATTGCGCGTGAATTCGCGGATAACGCCGATAAAACGCACGGTCGTTCCATGATCATCGTCGGTGCGGGTATCAACCACTGGTATCACATGGACATGAACTACCGCGGCATTATCAATATGCTGGTTTTCTGCGGTTGTGTCGGTCAGAGCGGTGGCGGGTGGGCGCACTACGTCGGACAAGAAAAACTGCGTCCGCAAACGGGTTGGACGCCGCTGGCGTTTGGTCTGGACTGGCAGCGTCCGCCGCGTCACATGAACAGTACGTCGTTCTTCTATAACCATTCCAGCCAATGGCGTTATGAAACGGTCACGCCGCAAGAATTACTGTCGCCGCTGGCGGACAAATCCCGCTTTAGCGGCAGCATGATTGACTTCAACGTGCGTGCTGAACGTATGGGCTGGCTGCCATCTGCACCGCAACTCAACGTTAACCCGCTGGATATCGCAGAAAAAGCGCGTGCCGCAGGGATGGCGCCGCAGGAATATACCGTTGCCGCGCTGAAGTCAGGCGACATCAAATTTGCCGCTGAACAGCCGGATAGTCCACAAAACTACCCGCGCAACCTGTTCATCTGGCGTTCTAACCTGCTGGGTTCTTCCGGTAAAGGCCACGAATACATGCTGAAGTACCTGCTGGGTACGGAGCACGGTATTCAAGGACAAGATCTGGGTACCGCAGGCAGCGTGAAGCCGGAAGAAGTGGAATGGCGCGATCAAGGCGTTGAAGGCAAGTTGGATCTGGTAGTGACGCTCGATTTCCGTATGTCCAGCACCTGCCTGTACTCCGACATCGTTCTGCCAACGGCAACCTGGTACGAAAAAGACGACATGAATACTTCGGATATGCATCCGTTTATTCACCCGCTGTCTGCGGCCGTCGATCCCGCGTGGGATTCCAAAAGCGACTGGGAAATCTACAAAGGCATTGCGAAAACCTTCTCCCGCGTGTGTCAGGGTCACCTTGGTCAGGAAACCGATCTGGTCACTTTGCCTATTCAACACGATTCCCCGGCAGAAATGGCGCAGCCGTTCGGTGTGGATGACTGGAAAAAAGGCGAATGCGACCTGATTCCAGGCAAAACTGCACCGCACCTGATGATGGTAGAACGCGATTACCCGAACCTATACGAACGTTTCACCTCGCTCGGTCCGTTGATGGACAAGCTGGGCAACGGCGGTAAAGGCATCGGTTGGAACACACAGACCGAAGTCGATTTCCTGAAAAAGCTGAACTACACCAAGGCTGACGGTGCGGCGGCGGGTCGTCCTAAGATTGAAACGGCGATCGATGCAGCAGAAGTCATTCTGTCTCTGGCTCCCGAAACCAATGGTCAGGTCGCCGTGAAAGCGTGGGAAGCGCTGAGTAAATTCACCGGTCGCGATCACTCGCATCTGGCACTGAATAAAGAAGACGAGAAAATTCGCTTCCGCGATATTCAGGCACAGCCGCGCAAGATTATCTCCAGCCCGACCTGGTCTGGTCTGGAAGACGAACACGTTTCCTATAACGCCTGTTATACCAACGTTCACGAGCTGATTCCGTGGCGCACGCTGTCAGGCCGCCAACAGCTGTATCAAGACCACGAGTGGATGCGTGCTTTCGGTGAAAGCCTGCTGGTGTACCGTCCGCCGGTTGATACCCGTGCTGCGGCACCGGTGATGAACCAGAAACCTAACGGCAACCCTGAAAAAGCGTTGAACTTCCTGACGCCGCACCAGAAATGGGGCATTCACTCCACGTACAGCGACAACCTGTTGATGCTGACGCTGGGTCGCGGTGGCCCGATCATCTGGCTGAGCGAAGAGGATGCCAGCGATTTGGGTATTGAGGATAACGACTGGATAGAAGCGTTCAACGCCAACGGTGCGCTGACGGCGCGTGCGGTGGTGAGTCAGCGTGTGCCGGCGGGAATGACCATGATGTACCACGCGCAGGAACGCATCATTAACCTGCCGGGATCGGAAATTACCCAGCAGCGCGGTGGTATCCACAACTCGGTGACCCGTATCACCCCGAAACCGACCCATATGATCGGCGGCTATGCCCAACTGGCCTATGGCTTTAACTACTACGGTACCGTCGGGTCAAACCGAGATGAATTCGTCGTGGTTCGTAAAATGAAACGCATCGACTGGCTGGATGATGAAGGCCAGGACTATGTTCAGAAAGCGGTACAGCAGGAGAAAGCCTGATGAAAATTCGTTCACAAGTGGGCATGGTGCTGAATCTGGACAAATGCATCGGCTGTCACACCTGCTCCGTTAGCTGTAAAAACGTCTGGACTAGCCGTGAAGGGATGGAATACGCCTGGTTCAACAACGTCGAAACCAAACCGGGCGTGGGCTATCCCCATGCCTGGGAAGATCAGGAAAAGTGGAAGGGCGGCTGGATCCGTAAGATCAGCGGCAAGCTCGAACCGCGTATGGGTAACCGCATCAGCGTGTTGTCTAAAATTTTTGCTAACCCTGATGTGCCAGAAATCGACGACTACTATGAACCGTTCGATTACGACTATCAGAACCTGCGTAAAGCGCCGGAAGGTAAGCATCAGCCTGTCGCCCGTCCGCGCTCGCTGATTACCGGTCAGCGGATGAAGAAAATCGAGATGGGTCCGAACTGGGAAGACGATCTGGGCGGCGAATTCAGCAAACGTTCGAAGGACAAAAACTTCGATCCCGTCCATTTCAATGACGTGCAGAAAGAGATGTACGGCCAGTTTGAAAACACGTTCATGATGTATTTGCCGCGTCTGTGCGAACACTGCCTGAACCCGGCGTGCGTGGCGACCTGTCCGAGCGGCGCGATCTACAAACGCGGCGAAGACGGCATCGTCCTGATCGATCAGGACAAGTGCCGCGGCTGGCGCATGTGTTTAACCGGTTGCCCGTACAAGAAAATTTACTTCAACTGGAAGAGCGGCAAATCAGAAAAATGTATTTTCTGCTACCCGCGTATCGAAAGTGGTCAGCCAACGCTGTGTTCAGAAACCTGTGTTGGACGTATCCGCTATCTGGGCGTGCTGCTCTATGATGCCGATCGCATCGAGCAAGCGGCCTCTGTGGAAAACGAGAAAGATCTGTACCAGAGCCAACTGGATGTGTTCCTTGACCCGCATGACCCGAAAGTCATCGAGCAAGCGCTGAAAGACGGCATTCCAAACAGCGTCATTGAAGCGGCACAGCAGTCGCCGGTTTACAAAATGGCGATGGACTGGAAGCTGGCGCTGCCGCTGCACCCTGAATACCGCACGCTGCCGATGGTCTGGTACGTTCCGCCGTTGTCACCGATTCAGTCTGCAGCGGATGCAGGTCAATTGGCGCACACTGGCGTACTGCCGGACGTAGAAAGCCTGCGTATTCCGGTTCAGTACCTGGCGAACCTGCTGACCGCAGGGGATACCGAGCCAGTCCTGTTAGCGTTGAAACGTATGTTGGCGATGCGTCACTACAAACGTGCAGAAACCGTAGAAGGCAAGATCGATACCAGCGCGCTGGAGCAGGTTGGGCTAACGGAAGCACAGGCGCAGGAAATGTACCGCTATTTGGCGATTGCTAACTACGAAGACCGTTTCGTGATCCCATCCAGCCATCGTGAACTGGCGCGTGAAGCTTTCCCAGAAAGCAAAGGCTGCGGCTTCAGCTTTGGTGATGGTTGCCACGGCAGCGATACCAAATTCAACCTGTTCAACAGCAAGCGTATTGATGCCATTGATGTCAGCAACAAAACGCGCGACATGAACAGCAAAATCATGCGGGAGACGAACCATGATTAGTCTGCGGATTATTGCCCGCCTGTTGGACTATCCCGATAGCGAGCTGTGGGAAAACAGGGCTGAATTGATCGAAGCGGTAGAGCAGGAAGATGCCTTACCGCTGCGCGAGAGCCACCAACTGATGCAGTTCATCAACACGTTGTGCGCGCAGGATTTGTTGGACAAACAGGCGGAGTATAGCGGCCTATTTGACCGCGGTCGGGCGACCTCGCTGCTGCTGTTCGAGCACGTCCACGGTGAGTCTCGCGACCGTGGTCAGGCGATGGTCGATCTCATGCAACAATATCAAGATGCGGGGCTGGCGCTGGATTGCCGTGAGCTGCCGGATTACCTGCCGCTGTATCTTGAGTACCTTTCTCGTCTGGAGCCCGCGCAGAGTCGCGCGGGTTTACTCGACATCGCGCCGATTCTGGCGCTGATTGGCGCGCGTTTGCAGCAGCGTGACAGCAGCTATGCCGCGCTGTTTGATCTGCTGTTGGCGCTGTCTGGCAGCGACCTGAAAAGTGACGATGTCACACACCAGGTCGCTGACGAAGCGCGCGACGACACGCCGCAGGCGCTGGATGCCGTGTGGGAAGAGGAACAGGTTAAGTTCCTCGGCGAAGAAGGCTGCGCATCGGCCCAACAAACGCAACACCAACGCCGCTTTGCTGGCGCGGTGGTGCCGCAATATCTGAATCTTGACGCTACATCGGCGGGGGGGCAACGTTAATGAGTGCTTTCACGAACTATTTCAATATATTCTTTTTTGACATCTATCCCTATCTGGCGATGGCTATTTTCCTGATCGGCAGTTGGCTACGCTATGACTACGGCCAATACAGCTGGCGCGCAGGTTCGAGCCAAATGCTGGATAAGAAAGGGATGCGTCTGGCGTCTAACCTGTTCCATCTGGGGATTCTGGGCGTATTTGCCGGGCATTTCCTTGGTATGTTGACGCCGCACTGGATGTACGAAGCCTTCCTGCCAATGGATGTAAAACAGAAAATGGCGATGTTTGGCGGCGGTGCGGCAGGTTTGCTGACGTTTGTCGGTGGCGCGCTGTTGTTAAAGCGCCGTCTGACTAACCCACGTATTCGTGCGACTTCCAGCGTCGGTGACATTCTTATTCTGTCATTGCTGGTGATTCAGGCAGGTTTAGGTGTGCTGACCATCCCGTTCTCTGCACAGCATATGGACGGCAGCGAAATGCTGAAATTGGTCGGTTGGGCACAGAGCGTGGCGTACTTCCAGGGCGGTGCATCTGCGCATCTGGTGGGTGTCGCGCTGATCTTCAAGCTACATATCGTACTGGGGCTAACGCTGTTCGTTCTGTTCCCGTTCTGCCGTCTGGTTCACATCTGGAGCGCGCCTGTTGAGTACCTGACCCGCCGCTACCAATTAGTGCGTAACCGTCGCTAAGTATGATAGAAAACGGCAGTGTTGATATAACACCGAAGATCGTTAAAAACTCTATCTACAGAATAAGAGCTGGAATAATGGGATAGAAGAGTAAAGCGTCCGCGCCAGGGACAAAAACGTCAGGAACGTTTTTGAACGTCGCTTGCGACGGCCCTGAAAGGGTGAATCTCAAGGATGAGATTCATATCTGCGCGGCTCGAGCTTACATGGATGTACTCGCAGCGTCTTTACGATCTACCCACTATTCCCGCTCGACTTTTTATCGTTGCCAACAGCACTCAGCATCGACAGTTCAGTCGATTACTTGCTTCGCGACGTCGTCCATTGCACGGCGAAGACGCTGGCTAACACGATCGCCAAACCTAAGAATGCTGTGCCAGTCATCGACTGTGAAAGTAACGCCCAGCCCAGCAGCACGGCAGTCAGCGGACTCAACAACCCCAATGATGCAACGGCAACCGTCGGAAGACGTGATACGCCGCGAAACCAGAGTCCATAAGCGAGCACGGCACCTGCAAGACAGAGGTAGGTGTAAGCCGCCCACTGCGACAGAGTCAATGCTGGCAGTGGCGCATCGGCTAGCCATGCAACGGGCGCAAGCATCAACCCACCGATGAAAAGTTGCCAGCCAGTAAGCGGCAGTACGGGTAAATCAAGCTGCCAGCGACGCGTCAACCAGACTCCCGTCGCCATACACACAGCACCCAGCAGCGCGGCGGCGATTCCCACGGGCTCAAATATTGTCTGCGGCGACAGCAGTAAAACGGCCATGCCAACCACACCGATTACCGCCGACCACAGCGTAGCCAGTCGGGGAGCGCGATGATCCACCACCCAGACCAGCACCATCACCAGCAGCGGTTGGATGGCACCAAGTACCGCAGCCAATCCGCCGGGTAAACGATAAGCCGCGACGAACAGCAGCGCCTGAAAAACACCGATATTCAGGGCGCTGAGCACGACCACACGCCACCAGTCTCGCCGGGCGGGAAAGACGCGGGTGAATAAAAGTAGCAGCAGACCCGCAGGCAGTACGCGGATAAGCGCCGCCGTGAAGGGACGGTCCGGTGGCAAAAATTCTGATGTCACAATGTAGGTTGACCCCCAAATCGCGGGAGCCAGCGCCGTGAGTATGACGTCACGCCAATAATGTGGTGAGGATGGAGTATTCATGACTTTACCTTCAATTCAAGATACTATGATAGTGTTGATCAATTAGCTTGAAGTCAAGATAAATGAAAAATCAAACCAACGAACGCGACTACGATGCGGTAGATGCCATCCTTGAACAGTGGCGGCGCGAACGTCCCGATCTGGATGCCAGCCCCATGGGACCGATTGGGCGCCTCAGACGATGTGCTGTGCTCATGGATCAGCGTCTGGAATCCTGTTTTTCCAGATTCGATCTGAGCAGTTGGGAGTTTGATATGTTGGCTACGCTGCGGCGTGCAGGTGCGCCGCATTGCCTTAGCCCGACCGAACTCTTCTCCACGTTGATGGTGACGTCAGGAACCATGACTCATCGGCTCAAGCGCCTTGAAACCCGAGGATTTATCGAACGTGTGCAGAACGAACTGGATGCGCGCAGTACGCTCGTGCAGCTCACCAGTACGGGACTTGAACTGATTAACCGTGCCGTTGAGGCGCATATTGAGAATGAGCGACAGGTACTCTCGGTGCTACCTGCCGAGGTGCTGGCGGCGCTTGATGCCAACCTCGCAACGCTATTGCGCGGGCTGGAAAGCCATAACAAAGGGAACTGAGCCATGTCTGAATACCGTGCTTCAATCTGCTGGCAGCGCGATGGGCAAGATTTCATTGATAACCGCTACAGCCGACTTCATCAGTGGCAGTTTGATGGCGGTATTACGCTGCGTGCCTCATCGTCACCTCATGTCGTACCGCTGCCTTTTTCGCTGGAAGATGCGGTCGATCCCGAAGAGGCGCTCGTAGCCTCACTGTCGAGCTGTCATATGCTGTGGTTCCTTTCGATTGCGGCCAAAAAGCGGTTTTGCGTGGATGATTATCAGGACCACGCGGTGGGAACAATGGGCGTGAACGCGGCGGGGAAAATGGCGATGTTGGACGTCACGCTGCACCCGCAGGTAACATTCAGCGGCGAAAAGCAGCCTACTGCCGAGCAATATGCCACCTTGCATGAACTAGCACATGATGCGTGCTACATTGCTCACTCGGTGAATTTCCCTGTCAACTGCGAGCCGACGTTAGGGACGAACAACTGAACCTAATAGGTTGACGGCGCTGAGAGAGCTGCGGAAATTATGTGTAAAACATCGCCCGATGCGTTCAGATCGGGCGATATGACAATGACACTTACCATCCGGTAATGCGCTGCCAGGTTTCCTGCTCATGCCGGTGTGATTTCAGCACCTGATAGTGTTGATGCATCGCGGCCGTCGCACAGGCGTGGTTAGGCAATATCCGCAACCGCGTGCCGACGGGGAAATTATCGACTGAGAATCCACTGTCCGCGGGTAGCGCGATGATGCCGTGTTCCTGATTGGTGACGGTCACGCAGAGGTCGTGGTAAGGACTGCCATGCAGGTCGCAAACCAGCCCGTAACCGTAATCTTTTGCCTGAGAAGCCGTACCGCGATCGCGCGAGAGTGCCATCCAGCCCGCATCAATAAACACCCAGCCTTTTTCGCGGTTATGCCCAATCACCGTGCTGACGACTGACAGAGCGATATCATCCAGCGAACAGACCCCGACATTTTTCATCACCAGATCGAATGTAGTGAACACGCCCGCTCTGACTTCAGTAATGCCGGTTAAGTCTTCGGCAAAGTGTGCCGTCGGCGTGGCACCGACGCTGAGCACGGGGCAGGTAATCCCCAGCGCACGTACACGTTGTCCGGCAGTGTTGATGGCTGCGCATTCGGCACGCGCGGCTGCTCTGATCGCCTCATCCGTGCGGCAGGCGTAGGACTCTCCCGCATGAGCCAGCAGGCCAGTGAGTGTCGCCCCGTTGCCATCGATCTGCTTCGCTAGCTCAAGCAGCGCATCGCTTTCTGGCGGGATGCCGCCGCGATGTCCGTCACAGTCGATCTCGATAAATACTGAAAATGTCACGTTATTGGCGAGAGCATAATCCGTCACCGCCCGCGCTTGTTCCACGCTATCCAGCAGAATATGAAGATTCACGCCTTTACGGATGAGGTTAGCGATACGCGCCAGCTTGTGCGGGGCGATCCCTACGGCGTAGAGCAGGTTGGTATAACCCGCAGCGGCAAAAGCCTCCGCTTCTGCCAGCGTCGAAACCGTCGCCGGTGAGGCGGAATCTTTGAGCAAATAGCGACCGGCCTCAATCGAGCGTAGCGTTTTGAGATGCGGTCTAACCTGGCTGCCTAGATTTTCTGTACGCTGATAAAGTCTGTCGATATTGCGTTGAAAGCGGAACTCATCAATCAGCAAAAAGGGCGTTTCCAGCGTGTTAAGCCACTCGACGTTACTCATTGCATGTCTCCATTTTGTTTCTCTGCCTGCCAGGCAGCAAGAATGCGTTGGCCAATATATAAGTCCTGAATGGACAAGCCAGAACTGTCAAAAATGGTAATGTCGCCCGGCGTTTTCCGCCCCGCGGCGTTTTCGCTAATTACATCGCCGATGGCGGTTAGTGCCACATGCGCTGGCGCGTGTTGAAACTCACCAATGGTTCTGGATTGGGAAGGCAGATCGCAAAACAGGCGACCGGTGGCAAACAGCTCTGGCGGCAGTTCCTGTTTGCCAGCAGCATCCGATCCCATGCTGACGACGTGCGTTCCTGCCTTGACCCACTCGGCGTTAAACAGCGGCGCGCGTGATGGCGTGGCGGTCACGATGATATCCGCTGCGCGGCACGCGTTTTCGGCATCGCTGACTTGTGCATCCAGCCCCGCAGCCTTGAGCTCTTGCGCCATCTCTGCGGATTTGCTGCTATCGCGTCCGACAATCAGTACGGTACGAATGGGCCGTATTCTTGCCAGCGCAGCACATTCGTAACGAGCCTGATGACCGGTTCCGAACACCGCCAAAACTGAGGCATCGGGTCTTGCCAGCAAATCGGCTGCGACGGCATCGGCGGCGGCGGTACGAAAGGCGTTAACCTTTCCTGCTTCTATGGCCACAGCCATTTTCCCGATTTGCTGATCGAACAGCAGAATAAGGGAATTGTGGCGGGGCAGGCCGTTAGCGGGGTTCCCCGGCCAGAATGAACCCACTTTTAGCCCCGCAAGCTCACGGGTTGCAGAGGCTTTAACGCTGAATGTATTGCTTGGATCGGAGCCTTGTCCGTGTACGACTGGAAAACTGCGCGCTTCCGGTTCACTGGCCGCGAGCAGGGCTTCGCAAACGGCATCATAGGCCAGCTCATGGCTGATGAGCGCTGCCGATTCCGCTTCAGAAATAAAGATCATCGTTTTTTCCTCAAGCGCTACCGGTCAGAAATGCGCCGTAGCGGCTGATATCGACATTACCGCCGCTGATAATAATGCCAATGCGTTTACCGCGTAGTGATTCCCTGAGATTGCGCGCCGCCGCGAAACTGAGGCACCCCGTTGGCTCCACGACGATGTTCATTCGCTCGGCGTAAAACCGCATCGCGTCAATCAGGTCGTCATCCGTTACCGTCAGAATGTCATCAACGTTTTGGCGAATCACGGAGAAGGTATAGTTACCCAGATGCTGAATTTGTGCGCCATCGGCGATGGTTTTGGGTGTATCAATATGCACAATTGTGCCGCTACGGAAGGATTGCTGCCCGTCATTGCCTGCGAGAGGTTCGACGCCATAAATTTTGCAACGTGGAGACAGCTGGCGTGCGGAAAGCGCAGAACCTGACAATAATCCGCCGCCGCCCAGACAGACGAACAGGGCATCCAGCTCACCGGTTTCTTCCATCAGTTCTTTCGTGGCTGTGCCTTGCCCGGCAATAACGTGCGGGTGGTCATAAGGGGGAATGAGCGTCAGACCCTGCTTTTCGGCGAGATCTCTACCGATCTGCTCACGATCTTCGGTATATCGATTATATTGCACTACGTTCCCGCCATAGCCACGTGTTGCTGCGATCTTGGCTGCTGGCGCATCGTGCGGCATAACAATCGTTGCCGGAATACCGAGTAATTTGGCGGAAAGGGCAATGGCCTGCGCATGGTTACCGGAAGAAAAGGTGACGACGCCCGCGGCTTTCTGCTCATCTGAGAACTGTAACAGCGCGTTCATGGCACCGCGAAACTTGAAGGCGCCCATGCGCTGAAAGTTTTCACATTTGAAGAAAACCTCTGCGCCAAATGCGTCATTGACCGTGCGCGATGTCATGACTGGTGTTTTATTGGCATAGCCAGCAATACGTTCCGCTGCGGCTACCACATCGTCAAAGGTTGGGAGGCGTAAGTCGCTCATATCTGGATCACCTGCTAGTCGTGATTGTGAATACCGAGGCTGTTGTCCTCGATGCTGTTGAATGCTTGATAAACAAAATATATAAAATTAGATAAATTGTCTAATTTGATTTATCTTCATATTTTCAGCTTACGTGAGACGCATCGAGTGCTGCGGGGAAAGGGCAAAACGAGAACGGCGTATGGTACTAAAGCAGATGTACTTACAGTACACTCAGCGCCAGAAAACGCGGTTGCGTCGGTATTGGTATTGGAGAGGAATATGTCTGCATCTGGAGAAGGTCTGCTGCTGACGCAGTTAGATGCCATAGCGAAAGGGTTGAGCGAGACGTTTGCGCCATTCTGTGAGGTGGTCGTGCACGATCTGAAGAACCCGGAACACGCGATACTTTCCATTCACAATAACCTCTCTGGCAGGGAGGTAGGCGCACCCGCGACGGAGCTGGGTCTTGCTCGAATCGCTTCACCTGAATTTCCTAATATTTTAGCGAACTATGCTAACCAGTTTGCTGATGGGCGTCCGGTAAAAAGCACCTCAGTCGGCATCAAAAATGCGGAAGGCGACTATGTCGCTGCGCTGTGCCTGAATGTCGATATGACGCTATTTCGCGGCATGCAGAATGCGCTGGCGCAATTCACCCAGCTTGCTTCGGACTCCGTAACCGAGCATTTAGAACCAAATGGCGCAGCGGCGATCAGACAACACATCGATCTTTTCGCCGCACGGCTTGCCACCACGCCACGGGCGCTAAAAGCGCAGGACAGAAAAGTCCTGCTTCAGGAACTGAAAGACAACGGCCTGCTGGAAGTCAAAAAATCCATGGAAACCATCGCACAGCACCTCGGCGTATCACGGGCGTCGGTGTATTTGTATGCGAAGTAGGGAAGGGGGAAAGCGTTTAATGTCAGATTGCTATGATGCGTTAAGTTATTGGTACGCTAATGAAAGAAGCCCGAAGGGGCTTCTTTCTGGTTTAGTGATAATTAAATGGCAATCGCTTCAACAATCGAGATTAAGCTGCCAGTTTCCATAATGCGATTAATTTTAAGACCAGCGCTGGCAAACAGCTGTTTTAGCTCGCGTTCGGTACGCTCTCTGCCACCGTCAAAGCTAGACAGCAATAAAATATCCATTTCTTTTCCGAAATGCTGGATATTTCCTTCTGGAGGTACTGGATCCATCACCAATACTTTTCCGCCTGGATGCATGGCCTTGCGACAATTGTTCAGGATAATAGAGGCTTTTTCGTCCGGCCAGTCATGCATAATGTATTTCAGTAAATAAACATCTGCTGGTGGACAGGATTCAAAGAAACTGCCTGGCTGCAACCGCCAGCGAGAATTATCGCCTAGCTCACCAAGACGATGCCGAGTTAATACGTGCTGCTGATCGAATAGAATTCCGTGTAGCGTCGGGTTAGCTTGTAAAACTTGTAATAACAAACCACCCATTCCTCCTGCGATATCAACAACTGTGGCGCCTTCGGGGAAGTCATAACTGCGTACTAGGAATATATTCTCCACTTCTGACATCGATGACATGCCAGAATGGAAGTCATAATTCTTGGAATGATCCTTCGACCAATATTCAAAGAATGACATATCATAAATCTGTTTAAAGCTGGAGTGACCACGTAGGTTTTCTACCAGTTCACCTAAAGGGCGCCAGAAGGTTTCATCAGTCAGCATAAGCACGGCGTCACGCAGGGGATGTTTTGCGGAGACACATAGGCATTCGGCTGCCGGTGTAAGCGCGAATTGACCCGGTTCTAATTCAGAAAATATATCCCGCGTAGCAAGTAAACGCATAACTCGGTGCAAATTTTGAGCATCTACATTTAGTTTTTTACTTAGTGTTTCAATGTGTTGTGGCCCTGCTTTGAGGTGGTCGGCTACACCCAGAAGTGCCACTGCGCGTAGCGATGCTTGATAGGTATAACCCATCGCTTGCTCCAATAAATACATTGCAGCTTTTTCGTTTTCCGTATTGCCAGTAGTAATGGTTTTCATACTAATATTTCCTCTAGAGTAATATTGTATTGGCTTTATAATTACAGTTATTAACTATATTTTTATTTACTGTCTGGTTTTTTATTACGGGAGTGGTTGTGTCGTTATCAGTGTAGTCGGTTTTTTGTTATTGGTTCGCGCTCGCTGTGTGTTTTCTTATTTCATTGATATATAAGTTAATTATTTTTGTATTTATAAGGTTCGTTATTGCTAATGATTAAAGGTGTTTTCCGTGATGGCCGACTTTTATTATAATCGTTCATGACATTAGTCATTGGTAAATGGATTGTTAATGAATCGTATTGTTTTTTTGGTTGGAGTAATTCTACTTTTATTTCGGTTGAAATGATTCATGGGCTATCCATAATTTCGGTTGGTTATATTTTTTTCCGAGTGAAATTAAACGGCATGATCGTTTCTGCTTGTTACTTATTCTGATGGCAGAATAAGTAAATTCTTGCTATTACAGTTGCAGTAATTAAGAAGGTATAGCCCTGAATTCGAGATGATTTATCCGAAGGTGTGAACTTGCCAGAGTATTATCTAGAGATGTGGCTGAAAATAATTTCATTAATAAACAATATGCGCTTTCTATCATCCAGTTGTGCCCCACCCACCACTTCCCAAATCCTCACCTATACTTGCTTAACTGCCCGATTTGCTAACGAACGGCAAGTCGGGTGTGGTGAAACGAAAACGCGAGGAGTAAGTATGGGTATTCTGTCCTGGGTTATTTTTGGCTTGATTGCGGGGATTTTGGCTAAATGGATTATGCCCGGTAAAGACGGCGGTGGCTTTATCCTGACGGTGCTGCTCGGGATTGTCGGTGCGGTCGTGGGCGGCTACATCAGCGTTTTCTTTGGGTTCGGTCGAGTGGATGGCTTTAACTTCGGCAGCTTTATCGTCGCAATTGTCGGCGCGATTGTTGTGCTGTGGGTGTACCGCAAGATTCGGGATTAATTCTATATTCGTCATACTTCAAGCTGCATGTGCGTTGGCTGCGCTATTCGACTCACTTGCGTGTGTCTCGCCCCACAGGGGCCGCTGCAAGCAGCGTTCAAACCTGCCCCTGGCAGGTTTGTCAGTCACCCGAATCACTTACTTGAGTAAGCTCATCGGGATGAAATGAGAGACATCCTGTCTCTCACCGAAGGCCAGCCGTTGGCTGGTCAAATTCGTTCCCGACGAATTTGTCCTTTGCTTGCCGTATTACAAGGCTTATAAATAAGCCTAGCCCTAGCGGGCCAACGCTTTGCGTTGTTCAAAACGCTAGCGTTTTGTCCTGAAACTTGAATTATTTAGAGTATGCATCTGTTGCCCCTGTTCAGGGGCAACACGCTTCCTGTTGTTAATATGCAGAAAACCAGTCGATTAATTGCTCAGCAACTTCATCCGGTGTCAGCAAAGACGTGTGCAGTGAACGCTGCAGTGCCGCATTGATCGTATCCGCGTAGTCGTAATTCCTGAGAATTTCTTTGAGCTTATCCTGTGTATTCACTTTACCGAACAGACGTCGGTCAGCATTTTCCACCCGGTTTAAGAGATGTGCTTCGTCGCTACAGAGCTGAACGAAATATGGCGTAGCGCCATGTTCCATGCACAGCGTTTTTATCGCCTCAATGTACCAATCGTCTTTGCTTCCCTCATAGCAGAAGGTTGTGATCAGGTCGCGCTGATCCTCTGCAAAGAGCAGCTTGTATCTTTCTCATGTAGTGATTAGCTATCACTACATGAAACAGAGTGAGCTTCCAAGGGGCGCCAAGGCTATAACCTTGCGATTGAGTTTAAGCCCTCTGTTTCACCTTTCACGCCAACATTAACATTGAACGGTTACCCAGAGCACTGACTCTGAATGTACAAGCGGAACGGGCGTGATGGCTTCAGTGAAAGGGGGGACATTATGTATTACGTCGGCATTGATATCAGTAAACGTTTTATCGATGTGTGCTTATTGGTTGATGGCATTAAAGGTAAACGGAAGACGAAAGTGTTACCCAATGGCCCCAACTCAGCACAGGCTTTGGCTCAATGGTTAACCCTGCAAAAATGTGAACCGAGCCAAGCTCATATCATCATGGAAGCGACGGGCATTTATCACGAACACCTCGCTTATGGCCTTCATCTGGCTAACATTCTTGTGTCAGTGGCAAATCCCCATCGAGTGCGTGAATTTGCCAAAGGAATGGGGATATTGACGAAAACGGATAAAGTGGATGCCTATGTTCTGGCGTGCTATGGCTACCTGAAACAACCAGAAAATTGGGTTCCGCCTTCGCAAGAAATAAGAAAACTCAGGGCATTATTGCAGCACAGGGATAGCGTGCTTGATGATAAACAACGCGTAGAAAATCGGCTGAGCACGTTGAAATCCACAGTGGCCCCGGAAGAAGTCCTGACCTCGCTGGAGTCGATTGAACGAAATTTAAAGGATGAGCTGGCAAGGATTGAACGCCTGATAGCGGAGCATATAGATAAGCATCCCAGGCTAAAAAACGACCTGAAACTTCTGCAATCGATTGATGGAGTTGGAGAGCAAATCGGGTGGAATATGTTAGCCATCATCCGGGGTAATCACTTCAGGAGTGCGGAACAGGTGGCGGCGTATCTGGGGGTTATCCCTGTAGAGAGACGTTCAGGCACCTCGGTGTGTGGCAGAGCCAGATTGTCTAAAATAGGGCCGCCGGGCATCCGGGCAAAGCTGTATATGGGAGCCATAGCGGCTATCAGTTGGAACAGTCATGTGAGAGCGCTCTATGAAAGATTGCGGCTAAAAGGAAAAGCGAAGATGGTGGCGATAGGGGCGGCGATGAGGAAACTGGTGCATCTGTGTTATGGCGTGCTGCATACGCAGCAGCCCTATGACAAAAATTATGGGATGACGACTCATAAAAATGCTTGACCGGCAACACGGTTACTCGATGGCATAGAGCCTTAGCCGACAAGCGAAGCGCCTGATGGTGATAAATGCACTATCAGGCGGGAGCACGGCCATCGCTAAATCATACGTCAGATGATTATGAAATAACGTTGCTCCCATTTTCTCCATCAGCAGGCGACTGATAGTGAGCTTCCCCACCGCAGGCGGCCCGTAGAGGAAAATAAGCCTCTTCACTGCGCTGTACTCGTCGTGCCGGGTTCGTAATAGGTAATATTAAGTGCATTACGCGTCTTGACGGAAACGCCGGTTAGCGGCACGACCGAATGCCAGGTTTCATAAAACCCGTTGCGGATGATGACACTGGCGTTGCCCATCATCGGGAGAACGGAATGACAGACGTCAGCATGGTTCTCTGGGTTGAGAATCTGAAAGGCACCACCCCAGCTTTCTTCCCATTCGGCGTTGAAATAAATAATCAGGCGGAATCCGCGCTTCAGGGACGCGTCAACATGGGGTAAGTAGTGCGTGTCCCGCCCGCCGCGAAATGCCACCGCTTCCATTTTGAATTCAGAAAGGTCGGCACCACAGAAAGCGGAGAGGGCAGCAGTAAAGTCGTCAGAGACCAGCTCGTTGCACATTCCCTGCCAAGCATTGGACAGCGTCGTGGTGTCGCTCACCTTGCCGGATGCTAAAGGAACAAGAGTTCGGCGATAAAAATAACCACCGTTACGTTCTCGATAGTTAAACCCGTCGGTCGGGAACTCGTTAGCAAGCGTTGAGGCGACATTACCGTTACGCCATATCTCGGTTAATTCGCCCCACTGGAAAGGGGTTTCATGTCGATTGCCGTGGATGATGCGTTCAAGATCAAAATAGTGGGACATCTTTTCACTCCCTGTTGTTAATTATATCTGATGGGTGTTAATTACACCTGACGGATAGTGGCGGCTAACGCCCATCAGAGGCTTCCCAGCGCGGTGGTCATGCGTTGAATCAGTTCCTCTATTTCCTTGTCTGAAATCGTGAAGGCCGGTGCCAGTTTTAAATATGGACCTGCTGCACCTACAATGACGCCATGCTGGCGTATTGCCGCCTGCGCACGGCCACACTGTTCGAGGGAGGAAAATGTCATCGATAGCATCAGCCCTTTGCCTTGCAGGCTGAGCAGACCCTCGGTTTGAGGGAGATTTTGTTTGGCGAGTTTGAGGATCGTCCTTCCTTTTGCCGTGACCTCATCATAGAGGTGATGCGTATCCAGATAATCCATGACAAATAGTGCCGCGCGGCAGCCTAGCAAGTTGCCGGATTGCGTGTGGCCGTGACGGAAAAACGGCGGCATTTGTCCTTTGAAGCTGTCTGTAATGGCTTCTGTGGCAAGCACGGCAGTGATGGGAATGCCACCGCCCAGACACTTACTGAAAATGACAATGTCAGGCTGTGCGCCTCGTGAAACGGATTCACAGAACGTCCCAGCGCGGCCAACGCCGCAATAAACCTCGTCACAGATCAGCGGAATATCGTGTTTTTTTGTTAACAGCGAGAGCTGTTGCAGGAAGCCTTCAGGCAATAGCCGAGTGCCCTCCATTGCCATAATCGGTTCAATAATGACGGCGGCGATGGTTGATTCCTGTTCTTCCAGCAGACTTTCCCAGGCGCTGATGTCGCTGAGCTGTTCAGGTGGGGGCATCGTTATGGTATTGCTGGCGAGGATAGACGGCAGAATGCCCTCGTTGATAAACGGGCGTCTTGTCGCCATCATCGCGCCGAGCGTACAGCCATGGTACGCGCCGTCTATCGCCACAATTCGCGTTCGCGCCGGACGGGAATGGTTGACCTGATATTGCCAGGCCATTTTTAATGCGCTTTCAACGCCTTCGCTGCCGCTTCCAACGATGAACGTCTTGCGAAGATGAGTATCGGTTAGCTTAGCGGCGAGTTTTTCTGCCAGTTCGCCGGGGAGTTGGGTGTTTGAATAGATATTGCAGGCATGAATCAGTGTGGATAATTGTTGTTGCAGGGCGGCAATAAATTCAGGGTGAGAGTGTCCCAAACAGTGATTATAACAGCCGGACATCCCATCAAAGTAACGTTGGCCGTGCTCATCATAGAGATAAACCCCTTCGCCACGGTGAATAATCGGCCGTTCGTCTTTTTCAGCAAGAGCCGTGTAAGGTGGCCAGTAGGGGTTAGAGGTAGGATTCATATTGTGTCCCTGTCAGTGTGGTTCTGATTTCGTCAACGTTACTGACGATCGAATCAATCGCTCGGGTCTCTTTTTTCCCTGTGCCAGCACAGAGCCTGGAATCGGAAATACCAAGGAAGGACAGCACGGTTCTGGCAGCGATATCCGATGTGGCCATGACGTCTTCGTAATCAAGAGTGAGGATGTCATGGTGCTGAAAGGCCTGATAAAATGCGGCCTGATTTTCCAGATTACTGTCGATGAACGCCGTTAATTCATTGGCAGAAACCGCTATTTTTTCTTTAGAAGTCGGACGGCTATCATGCTGGCCGACGTACCAGATGCGGTCACGCAGGCTTTTCTTTAACGACACGAATTGCTGTAGACGGCTTCTTCTTTCCAGCAGGATCAGCTTCAGATCAGGGATCGCTAACAGTGAAGGCCAGATAGGCGTATCGCCCCAGTGGGTATCAAGATCTCGAAACAGCACGAAACCGACCGCTTCAACGTATTCAAAATAGGGCCTGAACAGGTGGCGATGCAGGATTGTCTCGATAGCGGTGTCTTTAACGGAATAGGGCAGCAAATGTTGGCCAAACCGATTGAATGCTTCACCGTGCATTTCAATATTCGGGTGAGAACCTAGCAGGGTGCGGAGCAGGTGAGTGCCTGCTCTGGGCGTGGATACGATGGCAAATTTCTGATAGCGGGTTTGTGCTGCCAGAATGTCTGCATCTACGCTGCCGCCAACCCATTTATATTTTTCAGCAAGGGCGATTTTTTCGCAAAATAACGCAAAGTAGGGCGGCGCGTCGTGTTGAAGATCCTGTAGCTGTTCCTGAACTTCGTCTCCGCGTATGCCCTGAGCGCTCCAGTTTACGCCGCTGAGTCGATATTCATGAACGAATGCCAGCATTGCTGCCCGCGTTTTCTCGCCTATCGATGTCTCGGCTAAATCATCCTGCATCCGGGTTTGAAGATGCTCAGAGGGGCACGTCAGCCAGTCATCCCAACGTGCCGCTAACGCGGATTCCGTGGTTGAACGATCGTTCATGATCTCTCCTTGATTATGCGATCAGGGTGGGTGCGCTGGTGAACATGCCTCGCAGCAGGGTTCGCGGGTGGGCGGGATCGTCCGTATAGGCATGGCGACCATGAGAAATTTTGTCGTTACGCATAATCAATGCTTGCCCGCGATAGAGCGGGAATGTCAGGTGATAGCGGCTACCTTCAGTGGCCAGTTGCGACAGGTACTCGACCGCCTCGACGACGCGCGGGTTGATGCTGCGGGAGTAGTCCCAGTCAGCGGTTACATCCAGTGTAAACCCGCCAATAAACCCACCGTCCCGATCGGGACGAAAAACCGGGCCGATATGGGCATACTGTTTTCCAGACTGTGTCCCGGTTGAACGGCGTCTGAAAATCTGTTCTTCGAGCAGAATATTCGCTAAATCAGGGTGTTCAGCCTGGAGTCGCTGAAAGGCGGAGACGCTATCGAACAGGACGGTTCCGCCCCCCTGGCTCGCATGCTGTTTACAAAGAAGGATCGACGTTTTTATGCTCCCGATTGGGATATAAGAACCATCAGTATGAAGAGAAAGGTGTGAGGTACTATTGAAAACCACATGTGTGCCGTGTGAGAGCCCGCCAATCTGATTCACTCCGGATGTGGATACGCCCTCTTTATGTTCCTGACGGTTAAAGGCTGATTGGTAAACGTCCCCCAGCGAATAAAGCGCTGACATTTTTTGGAAGTCGGAATCATCGTATTTCCATTCGCCCGCAACGATTGCAAACCGATATTTTTCGATATGCGCAATGACTGCCGTCTTATCTTCACTATCAATAACCTGTGGTGACCATCCATCAAAGCAACTTTTCATCGCTATTACTCCTGTAATTAGCTCGACTGAAAAATACCGTGTATAAATTTATATCCGTCCTATTTCACATTGCACATCTATTGGCTGTATTACGTGCCTCCTCCATAAGCCTCGTTGGCGGGAATGAATTGATAGCTAATAATGTGGAAGGGATTTATATGGCGCTCATGCCGCCGTCAATAGACAGTATTTGGCCTGTAATATATTTACTGGCTTCCGAGGCAAATAGGATTGCTGCGCCTTTTAAGTCGTCATCATCCCCAATACGTCGCAGTGGGGATTTTTGAGCCAGCGCATCGACACCAACCCGACTCAACAGATTCTGCGTCATGGTGGAAGGGAAAAAACCGGGGGCAAGCGCATTGACGGTAATATTAAATTCCCCCCATTCACCCGCCAGTGCTCGGGTAAAGTTTACCACGGCACCCTTGCTGGTGCTGTAAGCGATGCCTTCCAGCCAGCCGGGAAGGTTGCCTTGTAAACCAGCCAGCGATGCCACGTTGATAATTTTCCCATAGCGGCGGGGTATCATGCTGCATTTGCCGATTTTCTGCGTTAATAGAAACAGGCTGCGAATATTCAGGTTCATTACGCGATCCCAGTCCGCAATGGCATGGTCTTCCGCCGGTGCACCGAGCGCAATACCAGCATTATTGACGAGAATATCTATTTGACCTGTTTTAGCGATGGCTTCCCCTGCGAGGCGCTCAATATCGCAATCTTGCGTATTGTCGGCGATAACCCATTCGGCACGAATACCCAATGAGGCGAGGTGTGATTGTGCGGCCTGTAATTCATCGGCGTGGCGCGCTGAGAGGATAATATGAGCGCCTTGAACACCGAGCGCTTCAGCAATTTGTAGCCCCAATCCACGAGATCCTCCGGTGATTAGCGCTGTTTTCCCAGACAGGGCAAAGAAGTGCGGCGTATCCATACCGATTCCCTTATATTGAGATCTCTATCCATTAGAATGTGCCCTAACTAATTCGATTTGCAGAGTAACCGTTATTATTTAATAACGGAGCTGCAATTTGAAATGTGAAGGGGTGGCACTAACAACAGCAATGAGTTTAAATAGATATCAATAAAAAACGCCAGCTATATTCTGTCGTTAATAAATAAGATATTTTTGAGTTGTGATTAATCGCCCATTAATTACCTAAATAAAATTTATTCGCTATGGCGCTAATTATTTTTCTCTTCCTCTTATTATCGCGTGAATTTTTTATCCGTCGCCCCTGTTCAGGGGCAACGTGCTTTCTTTCTTATTTCCTATCTGATTGTCTTTTCAGCATATCCTCGATGCCGTCAGTGCTTGGCTATTAATGCGTGGCTATTAATGTGTGATGATGCTATCCAGCGCGCGTAGGTGCTCTGGCTGCCACGACAGGTTGACTTCGGTGCCCGCTTTCCAGTGCGGCTGAATCTCGTTAGCAGGGAGTTTCACCATAAACTGCGGCTGGCCTGCGACTTCCGTCATCATCCTGACGTGATCGCCCAGATAGATGAACTGCTGAATGCGTGCTTTGACATGCTGCATCGTGTTATCGGTATGAGCTGCATTGACGTGAATACGTTCCGGTCTAATGCAGAGTGTGATTTTACGGCCCGGCGAGCTGGGACGAACTTTCAGCGCACGCAGCGATGTACCGTCGTCGAGCGTCGCCCGATAGAACGCGCCTTCGGCCTCGGCGCGCGTGGCGAGCAGCGTATTGTTTTCGCCGATAAACTGCGCCACAAACGCGTTCTCCGGTTTTTCGTAGATATCGCTTGGGCTGTCCATCTGCTGAATCACACCGTCGTTAAACACGGCGACGCGGTTGGACATCGTCATCGCTTCGCTCTGGTCATGGGTGACGTAGACCACGGTTAATTCCAGCGATTGATGCAGCTCTTTGATTTCTAACTGCATATGCTCGCGTAGTTGCTTATCCAGCGCACCCAGTGGTTCATCCATCAGCACCAGTTTCGGTTCGAAGACCAGCGCGCGAGCCAGCGCCACACGCTGCTGTTGGCCGCCGGACATCTGCGCGGGATAGCGATCGGCTAGGCTAGTCAGCTTCACGCGATCCAGCACCCGATCGACTTTCTCTTTGATATCAGCACGGTTTAGACGGCGGATGGACAGCGGGAATGCCAGATTCTCCGCCACGGTCATGTGTGGAAACAGCGCGTAGTTCTGAAACACCATGCCGATGTCGCGCTGGTGCGGCGGGAGATGATGCAACGGTGCATCGCGCAGCAGGATTTCCCCCTGCGTTGGGGTTTCAAACCCGGCGAGCATCATCAAACTGGTGGTTTTTCCCGAGCCGGACGGCCCAAGCAGGGTCAGAAATTCACCTTCACGGATATCCAGATTCAGGTTTTTAACGATCAGGCGGTCGCCGTCGTAGGTCTTCTGAACGTTCCTGAAGCTGACATAATTTCTCATTTTTTCACTCTCCGGCAGTCACTGTTATTCATAAGAATGCATAAACCATGCCGGATACGAGAAAGTTGAGGATTGTCATACTACGACAGGCAAAAATGCCGTCGCTTGCTACGATGAATGCCCTGTAATGGGGCGCGTCATCGATAGGTGGCACTCTAACGGTGCGAGCATGCTGTATCGCTGTGCCCTATAAAAATGCACCCCGTCAGGTGTTCAAATCATGCGTATTCAGCGCCCGAATACACGCCACAATCACAGCGAAAGCCTGCTCCATTTGAGGTTCTTCGATGCTGGCGTAGCCCAGCAATAAACCGCGCTGCTGCGTCGGTTGCAGGTAGTAGCTTGAAAGCGGTTTGACCATCACGCCACGGCGTAGGATGGCGGCGCTCAGCACAACATCATCAACGTGGGGCGGCAGGCTAAGCAGCATGTGCAGACCGGCATTACTGTTATCTCCGACGTAATCCGCCCCCAGATGCTGTTCGATCAACGACGTCAATAACGCGCGGCGTTTGGCATACAACAGGCGCATGCGGCGGATGTGCGCGGCGTAGTGTCCCTCACGGATAAACTGTGCGAGCGTTGCCTGCGTTAGCCAATGTCCTCCCCGATAGAGCTCGGAATGTGCCGTCTTCAACGACTGCGCCAGCAGCGGCGGCAGCACCATGTAACTGACGCGCAGGCCGGGGTAGAGCGTTTTGCTGAATGTACCGATGTAGATCACCGGTGATTGCGCCTGTAGCCCTTGCAGTGCGGGGATTGGGCTGCCAGAAAAGCGAAACTCGCTATCGTAATCATCTTCCACCACCCAGCAGCCGTGCTCCTGTGCCAGTGCCAGCAGCCGTTGACGACGTACCAGGCTCATCACTGCGCCCAGCGGATATTGATGTGACGGTGTCACGCAAATCAAACGCGGTGCGGCATCGGGCGAGAGGGTATCCGGCGGCACCAGCCCTTGTTCATCCACATCGACAGGCGCAATGCGCAGGCCGTTAATCGTCAGAACATTGCGAATCCCCCAATAGCAGGGATCTTCAATCCATGCCAAATCACCGGGATTGCACAGCATTTTGGCGAGCAGATCCATCGCCTGATGGGTGCCTTCAGTAATCAGAATCTGCTCCGGCGTACACTCCACGGAACGAGCGACTCGCAGGTAGTCCACCAGCGCCAACTGGAGTTCGGGACAGCCGCCAATCGGTGAATAAGAAAGTTGTTCAGGGCGAACGCGCCGCGTCAACCGCGTCTGAATACGCCGCCATAAATCATGAGGGAAACTGGCGATATCGGGGATGCCGGGCATAAATGCTCCCCATTGGCGGACGGAGGCTCCGGCATAACCCAGCAGATGCATACCGCGACGGGAAAGCTCATGCTTAGGCTCCCGTATTTCCCCCGCATTGTCGCTATTCACGGGCTGCATGTTGCCGTCGGGCAACTGTTCCGTAACGAAGGTCCCGCTTCCTTTGCGCGCCTCGATATAGCCTTCAGCCAATAGCTGTTCGTAAGCCGTTAGCACGGTATTACGTGACAGCGCGAGTTGTTGCGCCAGATCGCGTGACGACGGTAGACGAACGCCTGCGGCAATCGCGCCGTCAAGAATCGCGAGCCGGATGCTGTCGTATAAACGCTTGTTCAGTGCGCCATCCTGCTGGTTGGCTAAACGCTGAAGCAATAAGTCGGTCAGGAGTGAGCGCAAAGTGGATCCTTCAAATATTCAAAACTGGCACTGGATTATAGAACCATCTCGCGTCTAAATGACATCATCATCTTGCAACGACCTGTCATCGTTCAACTCATCATCTTCAACTAATAACAGATGTATTTGGGATACCGGAGCAGACAATGAAGAATAGCGAACTGAATCAACGCCGTCTGGCCGCCACACCGCGTGGTGTAGGTGTCATGTGTGATTTCTATGCTGAGCGTGCCGAAAACAGCACTCTGTGGGATGTGGAAGGACGAGAGTTTATCGATTTCGCTGCCGGGATTGCGGTGCTGAACACCGGGCATCGTCACCCGAAAATTGTCGCTGCGGTGCGCGAACAGCTGGATCGCTTTACCCATACGGCCTATCAGATTGTGCCTTACGGTAGCTATGTCACATTGGCTGAGCGTATTAACGCGTTGGCACCGATTCAAGGTGCGGCAAAAACCACGTTCTTTACTACTGGGGCGGAAGCGGTGGAAAACGCGGTGAAAATCGCCCGTGCTTACACCAAGCGTCCTGGCGTGATCGCTTTCAACGCGGCGTTCCATGGTCGCACGCTGCTGACCATGACGCTGACGGGCAAAGTGGCGCCGTACTCCACGGGATTTGGTCCGTTTCCTGGTTCCATTTTTCACGCGCTGTATCCGAATGAGAAGGCGGGCATCACCGTTGAACAGGCACTGGAAAGCGTCGAACGTCTGATGCATACCGACATCGCTGCCGATCAGGTTGCTGCGATTATTCTGGAACCGGTACAGGGCGAAGGCGGTTTTCATGTCGCGCCACCTGCCTTTATCAGTGGGCTGCGTAAGCTGTGCGATGAGCATGGCATCCTGCTGATTGCCGATGAAGTGCAGACGGGCTTTGCGCGTACCGGTAAGCTGTTTGCGATGGAGTATTATGCTGAGAAAGCGGATCTGATCACCATGGCGAAAAGTCTGGGCGGCGGTTTCCCGATCTCTGGCGTGGTCGGCCGTGCTGAGGTGATGGATGCGCCATCGCCGGGTGGACTGGGCGGTACGTATGCGGGTAACCCGCTGTCGGTCGCGTCCGCGCTGGCGGTATTGGATGTGATTGAAGAAGAAAAATTGTGCCAACGGGCGCAGCGGCTGGGGGCTGCACTGGTAGAAACGCTGGAGAAAGTGAAAGCGCAGTGTCCAGCACTGGTGGCGATTCGTGCACAAGGGTCGATGGTCGCGGCTGAATTTAGCGATCCGAACACGGGTAAACCCTCGGCAGAGATTAGCCGCCAATTTCAGAAAAGCGCGTTAGAAGCAGGCTTGCTGTTGCTGACCTGCGGTGTGCATGGCAACGTGATTCGTTTCCTGTATCCGCTGACGGTTCCCGATGAGCAGTTCAGCAAGGCGATGAATATCCTGACGCGCGTATTAACACGATAGAAGAGAAGCTATGCAACTGAAATCATCTACTTCATTGAAAACCGCTATTTCACTGAAACAACAAACCTTATTCCGTCAACACTGCCTGATTGACGGCGAGTGGCTGGATAGCCAAAACGGTGAACGCCTGAATGTCACCAATCCGGCGACGGGCGAGGTACTGGGTACAGTGCCTCTAGTGACGGTGTCACAAACTGAGCAAGCCATTGCTGCCGCAGAACAGGCGCTGGTTGAATGGCGTAAGAAGACGGGAAAGGAACGTGCCGCGCTATTGCAGGCGTGGGTGCGCCTGATTATGGACAATCAGGACGATCTGGCTGTGCTGCTGACGGCAGAGCAGGGAAAACCGCTGGCGGAAGCGCGGGGCGAAATTGCCTATGCCACCAGTTTTATCGACTGGTTTGCGGAAGAAGCTAAACGTATTGAAGGCAGCGTACTGCAATCGCCGCAGGGGCAGCAGCGCCTGATGGTGATTAAGCAGCCCATCGGCGTGTGCGCAGCGATTACGCCGTGGAATTTCCCCGCGGCGATGATCACCCGTAAGGTCGGCCCCGCGTTGGCGGCGGGCTGCACGATGATCGTTAAACCTGCGGAGCAGACACCGTTTACCGCGTTGGCGCTGGCGGAGCTGGCGCAGCAGGCGGGTATTCCGCGCGGCGTGTTGCAGGTGATTGTCGGCGATGCACAATCTGTCGGTAAGGTGCTGTGCGATAGCCCTGTGGTGCGCAAGCTGAGCTTCACCGGTTCCACGGAAGTTGGTCGTATCCTGATGGCGCAGAGTGCGCCAACGGTGAAAAAACTGTCGCTGGAGCTGGGGGGCAACGCGCCGTTTATCGTGTTTGATGATGCCGACGTGGATCAGGCAGTGAAAGGCATTTTGGCCTCCAAATTCCGTAACAGCGGGCAGACCTGCGTCTGTGCTAACCGGATCTATGTGCAGAACGGGATTTACCCGACGCTGGTAGAACGGTTGATCGAGGAAGTGCGTAAATTAAATGTAGGCGACGGTACGCAGCCCGGCGTGACGCAGGGGCCGCTGATTGATAACGATGCGGTCAGCAAAGTCGAGCAGCACATTGCCGATGCGTTATCGCACGGAGCAACGTTGCTGCTGGGCGGCCAACGCCACGAACGGGGCGGCACGTTCTTCACACCAACGATTGTCGGCGACGTGACCCGCGAGATGCGTTTTGCGCGTGAAGAGACGTTCGGGCCAGTCGCACCGCTGTTCCGCTTCAGTGATGAAGCCGAGGTGATTGCGATGGCGAACGATACCGAGTTCGGTCTGGCAGCCTATGTCTACACGCGCGACGCGGTACGCCAGTGGACGGTGCCAGAAGCGCTGGACTACGGCATGGTTGGCATCAATACCGGATTGATCTCGAATGAAGTCGCGCCGTTTGGTGGGGTGAAACAGTCGGGACTGGGCCGTGAGGGCTCACGTTTCGGTATCGAAGACTATCTGGAAATGAAATACCTTTGCGTCGATCTTTCCCGATAAGGTTTTCACCCCGATAGTCGGTAAGCCGCGCGTGTCGGCAGTTAATGTCGGCACGCGTGCAACAGACGCGCAATGCGTCTGAGTGGTGCAAGGCAAGATGGATTGCACCACAATATGGCAAAAATGGCGAAATACAGTCAGGCATACAGCAACATTGCGTCCCCCTGATGTTCCTCATCGCCGTTCCCGCCGTCACAGCAGTAAAACATCAATAAAATTTTTGAATTGGCACAGTTTATGCTCATATTCTTTTGCATGATTATGTTGATACATGATGCATCAAGAGTGTAATGCGCGAAATAGCGTGTGCAAAATTGTGATTCGCATTTGACCTTTACGTTGACTACCACTCCAGGAGCAAAGCAATGTCCAAACTCAATACTTCCTCCAAAGCAAAAGGACTGTTCACGCGTCAGGCGCTGAAAAAAATCGCGGCGACGGCTTTTCTGGTGACGATGGCCTGTCAGGCACAGGCGGAATCTGTCACGGTGATCTCATTTGGTGGTTTGAACAAAGATGCGCAAGATAAGGCGTTTTACAAACCGTTCGCCGCGGCGGGCAAAGGTACGGTAGAAGCCGGTGAGTATAACGGTGAAATGGCGCGTATCCGGGCGATGGTAGAAACCGGACAAGTGGGCTGGGACGTCGTGGAAGTCGAAGGCCCTGAACTGGTGCGCGGCTGTAGCGAAGGGCTGTTCGAGCCGCTGGATTGGTCAAAATTGGGCGATCAATCCCAGTTTGTCAAAGGCGCAGTCACCGAGTGCGGCGCGGGGATCTTCCTGTGGTCGACCGTCTTGACCTACAACGCAGAGAAACTGAAACAGGCACCGAAAAGCTGGGCCGATTTCTGGAATGTGAAAGATTATCCCGGCAAGCGTGCGTTGCGTAAAAGCGCCAAATTTACGCTGGAAATCGCGCTGCTGGCCGATGGCGTGAAGCGTGAAGATCTCTACACGGTGCTGGCGACGCCAGAGGGTGTCGAGCGCGCCTTTAAGAAACTGAATCAGATCAAATCGAATATCCAATGGTGGGAATCTGGTGCGCAGCCACTGCAATGGCTGGTATCGGGCGATGTGGTGATGACGTCTGCTTACAACGGTCGCGTCTCAGCCGCGCAGAAAGAGGGGCATGACTTCAAGATTGTCTGGGCCGACAGCATTTACGATCTGGATAGTTGGGCGATTGTTAAAGGTTCCAAGCATAAGGCACTGGCGGAGCAGTTTATTGCGTTTGCCAACCAGCCGGAAAACCAGAAGGTGTTCGCTGAGAACATTCCTTATGGCCCGACACACGTCAAGACCACCAGCCTGCTGGCTCCGGCTGTTGCCGCCAATCTGCCAACGGCTCCAGATAATTTGGCACAGGCCTTGCAAGTAGACACTGAGTTTTGGATCGATCACGGTGAAGAGCTGGAACAACGCTTCAACGCCTGGGCTGCCCAATAAAGTTGCAGTGATTTACCGTACGTGATGATGGAGAAAGAGCCTATGTCCCAGAGTGATATCGTCGCCGCTGTACCGCCAAGCGGAAACGAAGAAAATTCAACCTTGAAGCAGCAACTGTGGATCGCGCAGAAAGCCTATAAGAAACGCTCTTTGCTGCTGATTGCACCGCTGTTTCTGTTTATCGTGGTGAGTTTTCTCTTCCCGATCACCTCGATTTTGGGGAAAAGCGTCTCCAATCCAGAATTGCGCGACAACATGCCACAGACCATTGCCGCTATGCGGCTCTGGTCGGGTAACGATGTGCCGGATGAGGCGGTCTTTCGGGCGCTGGTCGGCGATCTGCGTGATGCACGCAGCAGCGGCAAGTTAAGCTCGATCACTAAACGGTTAGGGTATGAAGGGTCAGAATATCGCACGCTGATTACCCGCACATTGCGTAAGCTGCCCGTTGAGGGCAGCAGCGATGTGCGTGACCAACTGATACGTGAACAGCCGATGTGGGGAGAGCTGGCGACCTGGCAAACGTTCGATCGTGCCGCGCGGCCTTTCACCAGCTATTACCTGCTGGCGGTGTTTGACCATAAAGTTGATGCCACTACCCAGCAAATCGTTCCGCTACCAGCCGATCAGGCGCTGTATGTGGATGTGCTGCTGCGCACGTTGCTGATGGCGGGTGTCGTGACGCTACTGTGCGTGGGGCTGGGCTATCCGCTGGCGTACTGGCTGGCAAAACAGCCGTCTAACCGCGCTAACCTGCTACTCATTCTGGTTTTGCTGCCGTTCTGGACATCGCTGATTGTACGGACGGCGAGCTGGATTGTGCTGTTGCAGTCCGGTGGGTTGATCAACCGTTCGCTGATTGGCTCCGGGATTATTGATGAACCGCTGGTGCTGGTGTTCAACCGCATCGGTGTCTATATCTCGATGACCCACATCCTGCTGCCGTTTTTCATTCTGCCGTTGTACGCGGTAATGAAAGGCATTTCCCCGAACTATGTGCGTGCGGCGATCTCGCTGGGTGCGCATCCGTTTATTGCGTTTTGGCGGGTTTACGTGCCGCAAACTTACGCGGGTGTGACGGCGGGGGCACTGCTGGTCTTCATGATGGCGATTGGCTACTACATTACGCCTGCGCTGTTGGGGGGGCCAAGCGACCAAATGCTGAGCTACTTTGTCGCGTTTTTCACTAATACCACCATGAACTGGGGAATGGCGGCCGCGCTGGGTACGCAACTGTTGATCATCGTGACGCTCCTGTACGTGGTTTACATCCGCGTGACGCGCACCAATGCGGAAGCGGCGGCGCATTAAGTACGATATCCATAACCTTATTCTGGGGAGATAACAAATGAGACAGCAGGGTGAAGTGGGTATCCGACTGTGGAACACGTTCTTTAATTTCTACGGTGCGGCGATGCTGTTGTTTTTAATCGTCCCTGTGCTGGTGATTGTTCCGCTTTCGTTTAATGCGGGGTCGTTTCTGAGCTATCCGTTGACGGGATTTTCCCTGCGCTGGTATCGAGAGTTTTTCAACTCTAGCGAGTGGCTGGGGGCGCTGGGTAACAGTTTGCTGATTGCACCGCTGGCGACGCTGTTGGCGACGGTGCTCGGCGTATTAGCGTCAGTCGGGCTGGTACGTGGTGAATTTCGTGGCAAATCGCTGGTGATGGCGGTACTGATTTCGCCGATGATTGCGCCGGTGGTGATTGTCGCGGTAGGGATGTTTTTCTTCTTCGCCAAACTGTCGCTGCTGAACAGCTATCTGGGACTGGTGTTGGCCCATGCGATGCTGGGTGTGCCGTTCGTGGTGATTACGGTCACGGCGGTATTGAAGAACTACGATCACAACCTGACACGCGCGGCTGCCAGCTTGGGCGCTTCGCCGCTGCTGGCTTTCCGCAAGGTGACATTTCCGCTGATTGCGCCGGGAGTCTTTTCCGGTGCGCTCTTTGCTTTCGCAACGTCGTTTGATGAGGTCATTGTCACGCTGTTTCTTGCCAGCCCGCGCCAGCGCACGCTGCCGTTACAGATGTTTGCTGGCATTCGTGAAAACCTCGACCCAACGATAGCCGCCGCCGCGACGATGATGGTCGGTGCGGCGCTTATCCTACTGATCGTGATGGAAATTTTACGTCGCCGTTCGGAGCGGTTACGGAGTGGGGGGTAATCATAGCGTGTGAGTGATGTTTCGTGCGCTTTGATATTTTATTCTCCCTTTACATCGGAGAGCGCACGACCAAGGGCGGCTCAGTTGCCGTCGCCCTTGGAACCCTGGCTTTTTGGCGGTACATGATGCCGCTGCGCGGTGCCTTCAGAGATAACGTTTTCCTGACGGACCGCCAGTGACGCGTTCCCGACGCGGCACTGGCTTTCGCAGCATCCATGCTGCTCATCCTGGAAAACGTTTTCTCTTCAGCATCATTCTACGCCAAGGGAAAAATCGTTTTTTTCGCTGAAAATTTTTTCAGCTTTTTTTAAAACCAAAATGATGATGCATCAAACACCATTTTGATGTGTGTTGTGTAAAAAGATTATTGTGTAACAGGGTTCAGGAGGTTCGGTATGACAGCGCAAAAAACGTTATTGCTGACCGGTGCCAGCCGGGGAATCGGGCATGCTACCGTTAAACATTTCCACGCGGCGGGGTGGCGGATCTTTACCGCTTCACGCCAGAACTGGGCGGAAGAGTGCCCGTGGGCAGAAAAGTTGCTCAACCATATTCATCTCGATTTGGAAGATATCGACAGCCTGCAACAGACGTTGCCGCTGATTAAGGAAAAGCTGGGTGGGCGGTTGGATGCGCTGGTCGATAACGCGGGGATTTCGCCAAAAGGGGAAGGCGGCCAACGTCTGGGCGTCCGCGATACGGACTATGCGACCTGGCTGCGCGTCTTCAACGTTAACCTGTTTTCCTGTGCGCTATTGGCAAACGGCCTGTTCGATGAACTTAAAGCCTCACAGGGCTGCGTCATCAATGTGACCTCGATTGCCGGTTCGCGCGTTCATCCCTTTGCTGGCGTGGCCTATGCCACCTCAAAAGCGGCGCTGTCTGCGTTGACGCGAGAAATGGCGTTTGATTTTGGTCCGCACGGCATTCGTGTGAATGCCATTGCGCCGGGAGAAATTGAAACCTCGATTCTGTCGCCCGGTACAGACGCCATCATTGAGCGGCAGGTACCGATGCAGCGCTTAGGTAAGCCCGAAGAAGTGGCCAGCCTGATCTATTTTCTCTGCACGTCCGGTGCTTCTTATGTCAACGGCGCGGAAATTCACGTTAATGGAGGGCAGCATGTCTGACGGGCAACTTACCGCACTTTTTCCGACATTCCCGCTCCCGGCGTCTAATCCGCCTGTATTTGCCGAGGCTTCGCCGCACGACGACGAATTAATGACGCAGGACGTACCGCAGGTTTCCTGCCAGCAGGCGTTGGCGGTTGCGCAGCAAGAATATGGCTTGTCCGGGCAGATGTCGCTGCTTCAGGGCGAGCGCGATGTGAATTTCTGTCTGACGGTCACGCCAGACGAATGCTACATGTTGAAAGTCATCAACGCGGCAGAACCCGCCGACGTCAGCGATTTTCAAACCGCGCTGCTGCTGCATCTTGCGCGTCAGGCACCTGAGCTGCCCGTACCGCGTATCAGGCTGACAAAAGCGGGTCAGCCGGAAACCGGCGTTGAGATCGATGGCGTACTGCTGCGTGTGCGACTCGTGAGCTATCTGGCTGGAATGCCGCAGTATCTGGCCTCGCCATCAACGGCGCTGATGCCGCAGTTGGGGAGCACGCTGGCGCAGTTGGATAACGCACTTCACAGCTTTACACATCCGGCGGCAAACCGTTCGCTGCTGTGGGATATCAGCCGTGCTGAGCAGGTGCGTCCTTACCTCGATTTCGTTTCTGAACCGCAGCAGTATCAGCATCTTCAGCGTATTTTTGATCGTTATGACAGCCATGTCGCGCCGCTGTTGACGACGCTACGCCGTCAGGTCATTCATAACGATCTGAATCCGCATAACGTGTTAGTGGATGGCACGTTGCCGACGCGGGTTACCGGCATTATCGATTTTGGCGATGCGGTATTCGCCCCGTTAATCTGCGAAGTTGCGACGGCACTGGCGTACCAGATTGGTGATGGGACGGATCTGTTGGAGCATGTTGTGCCGTTTGTTGCGGCCTATCACCAACGTATTCCATTAGCGCCGGAGGAGATCGCACTGCTGCCCGATCTGATAGCGACCCGCATGGCGTTGACCCTGACCATCGCGCAGTGGCGTGCATCACGCTACCCCGATAATAGGGAGTATCTGCTGCGTAATGTGCCGCGCTGTTGGCACAGTTTGCAGCGCATTGCGACCTATTCCCATGCGCAGTTTTTGACTCGTCTACAGCAGGTTTGCCCGGAGAATGTACGATGAACCAGAAAGGAATGACGCCTGAAATGACAGCGACAGACGCGTTGCTGGCGCGCCGTCAGCGGGTTCTGGGCAGCGGTTACCGCCTGTTTTATGAAGAACCGCTGCACGTCGCACGCGGTGAGGGCGTGTGGCTGTTCGATCATCAAGGGAAACGTTATCTGGATGTCTACAATAATGTAGCTTCGGTCGGGCATTGCCACCCCGCGGTGGTTGAAGCGATGGCGCGACAGAGCGCACAGCTCAATACCCACACGCGTTATCTGCACCACGCGATTGTCGATTTTGCAGAAGATTTACTGAGCGAATTCCCCGCTGAATTGAACAATGTGATGCTGACCTGCACTGGCAGTGAGGCTAACGATCTGGCTTTACGTATTGCACGGCATGCCACAGGCGGGACGGGGGTGTTGGTGACGCGCTGGGCGTATCACGGGGTGACCAGCGCGCTGGCGGAGCTGTCACCGTCGCTGGGGGATGGCGTGGCGCGAGGTAGCCATGTGAAGCTGATCGACGCGCCGGACACTTATCGTCAGCCGGGTGCATTTCTTACCAGCATTCGTGAGGCGCTGGCGCAGATGCAGCAGGAAGGCATTCGCCCTGCGGCGTTGCTGGTGGATACGATTTTTTCCAGCGATGGCGTGTTCTGTGCGCCGGAAGGTGAAATGGCGCAGGCGGCGGCGTTGATTCGTCAGGCGGGTGGACTGTTTATTGCGGATGAAGTCCAGCCGGGCTTTGGACGCACCGGGGAATCACTGTGGGGCTTTGCGCGCCACAATATCGTCCCGGATTTGGTGAGTCTGGGGAAACCGATGGGCAACGGGCATCCTATCGCTGGGTTGGTTGGGCGTTCCGCGCTGTTCGACGCCTTCGGTCGCGATGTGCGCTATTTCAATACCTTTGGTGGCAATCCTGTTTCCTGCCAGGCTGCACACGCGGTGCTGCGGGTGATTCGGGAAGATCAGTTGCAGCAGAATGCTCAGCGGGTGGGGGATTATCTGCGGCAAGGGTTACAGCAGCTGGCGCAGCATTTCCCGCTGATGGGTGATATTCGGGCTTACGGCCTGTTTATTGGCGTGGAGCTGGTTAGCGATCGCGAAAGTAAAGCACCAGCAAGTGAATCCGCGTTGCAGGTGGTGAATGCGATGCGTCAACGCGGCGTGCTCATCAGCGCGACGGGGCCAGCGGCAAACATACTGAAAATTCGCCCACCGCTGGTGTTTCTGGAAGAACACGCGGATGTCTTTTTAACCACGCTGAGTGACGTATTAGCAGTAATCGGCACCCGCACGCGAAGATAATCGATTGCGCGGGTGCCATGAAAAGGACAGGGCGTTAAATACGAAACGCTGCCACGGCATGGCTGAGTTCACCGGCCCGTTCGGACAATGAACCTGCGGCAGCGGCGGCTTCGTTAACCAGTGCGGCGTTTTGCTGCGTGACGGTTTCCATCTGTGAAATGGCGGTATTAATCTGCCCAATGCCCAGGCTTTGCTCATTGCTGGCGGTGGAAATTTCGGTCACGATCGACGCGACGCGTTTTATGTCCTCCACCACGCTTTGAATCGTGCTGCCAGCGTCAATGACGATAGTGTGGCCAAGGTTCGCCTGTTCGACGGACGTCCCGATCAGGCTTTTAATCTCTTTGGCGGCGTTTGCACTGCGTTGCGCCAGCGTGCGGACTTCTCCCGCGACGACGGCAAAGCCTCGGCCTTGCTCTCCCGCGCGAGCAGCTTCCACCGCGGCGTTCAGTGCGAGGATGTTGGTTTGGAAAGCAATGCCGTCGATCACGCCGATAATGTTGGTGATTTTCTCTGCGGATGACACCATCTGTTGCATCGCGGATGTGACGTCACCCATCATTTTGCCCCCATCAACCGCACGCTGTGAGGCGGTTGTTGCCAACTGGCTGGCATGAGAGGCATGCATTGCATTCTGTTTGACGGAGGAGGTCATCTGTTCCATTGACGCCGCCGTCTCTTCCAGTGAGCTGGCCTGCTGTTCGGTTCGAGAAGAGAGGTCGATATTGCCGCTGCTAATCTGGCTGGATGCTGTCGCAATAATGTCGGCGTTACTGTGTACGCGCTCTACAATATCCGTCAGATTCAACACCATTTCCCGCAGCGCGGTTTGCAGTTGACCCATTTCATCGCGCGAGGTAATGGCGATGCGATGCGTTAGATCGCCACTCGCTACTTTTCTTGCTAACTCCACGGCATTTTTTATCGGTACGGCAATTGACATAATCAACCGCCAGCCTGATAACGCAACGATAACGATTCCCGCCAGAAGGATAATCACTACAGAAAATAATAGTTTATTGAAACTACCCTGTGATTCGGAATAGAGTTGTTGACCAACATCAGATTGTAATTTAATCAACTGGTCAGCAATTTTTTGTAGGGGTTCATATTCGCTTTTTAATGTGTGATTGATAATAAATTCTAATGTGTCAGTGTCATTTTTCTGTATTGCATTAATGGCGGGAATAACGGCTTTTTCATTGTACTGTTTGTACAAAATGGCAAACTGTTCTTCTAGTGTTTTTTCTTCGCCAGTTAAATAAGTCTTACTGTATAAATCCCATTGCGCATCATAAATTTTTTGTGCTTCTGCGATGTGCGCCAGTCCTGCTTTGACATTGCTTGGCTGCGAGAGATCAACGCTGGCAATTTCAAACATCACGCTATTCACCTGTCTGGTTATATTATCCAGGTAACCCAGCGCGATCAGTCGATCCTGATACAGGGTTTTCATCGACTGATTGGTATTGTTCATGCCAAACAAGCCGGTAAAAGAGACAACCAAAAGCAATAATGCCATTAACAACATAACCGAAATTAATTTAAATTTAATGCTCATAAGTACCTCTAAATTATCCCTAGGTAAGGGACGGTGTTTTTATATCGACGCGAAAAATAGAATGTTTATATCGGGATAAACTAAAATTTTAAAATGGCATTAGAGGGCTTGTGATAGCAGTAACTTACATTGCTTTACAAAGCGTTCGATATTCTATGCTGAGTGATAAATAATAATTAAAATATTATCCTAGCCGGAAAGTTAGCGTTACAGCTAAGTGAAGGAAATAATTATGAAGATTACGTCATGAAATCAGGATTATGGTGTGATGTTGTTGCCAGAATGGCTTTTTTAAAAAAAGCAGGGCGGCTGATTTTTAAGGAAAATGAAAAAATATAGAAGGTGAAGAGAATAATGCGGATGATAAATTTCCGTTATTAACTTTTATATCCTAATCACACCCCTTTTCCCCCGCGTAAGAAAACGCGAAGGAAAAGGGTAACCGTTAACGATGTTGAGCCAACTGCACGGCCTCATGGAGATTGAGGCGCTGCCAGAAATTCTGCGTACCGTTATCACCCGGCGCGCCGGACAGTGGGTAGCCATCGGCTAGCGCAGTTTTCACCATCAAATCTTTGCGTTGGGCGGCAGAAAGCTGTGGCAGCACGGCGTCGAGCAGCACCTCAGCACCTTCGGGAACGATAACCGCAGACGTAACGCCAGGCTGAGCAGGCAGCCCGTATGTCATGGTGTAGTGATAAAACGTTTTCATCTGCGGTGCCGCGTAAGGATCGTCCTGCGGGGCATTCTTGGCGCAAGCGCTCAACGTGGTGCCACAGGCTTTCTCTAACGCGCTGCGTAACTCGGTCTTGGCCTGTTCAAACAGCCGACGATACTGTGGGTCGTTGAGGTAGTGGGCCACGTTGCGTTCGGCAATCATCCGTGAACCTATCACGTCCAATGGATAATGGACGCCCAGCACGACGCGTGAATAGCCATAGCGTGCGCCGCGATCGATTAGCGGGACGAAGCGTTCAGGGATCATTTCCGCTAACAGTAGGGCATCGGTATAGCCAGTGTTGGTATGGCCGCTCGGAAACGCGCCACCGGTTGCTGTATAGAGTTTGTTATCGCCGATCACGGCAGTATCCGGCACCAGATGAATGGTGTTATTTGGCTGTAGAAAAGGGCGAGGATAGTTGAAATGCAGCTTGGCAGCGGACGTACTGACGCCCGATAGCTTGAGTAACACGGCGGCCTTCCGTATTTCACCGTGGTTATAGGCGGTGATAAACATCTTGCCCAGCCTCGGGCCTAGCGCATCCGCCAGATAATAGAGATATCCCTGACCTTCAGCATCGACGACTGCCTGCTCACGTTGTCCCGTGGTGGCTTCACGGTTAATGCGTGTCACGATAGCCGTGTTTTGCTGCAACACATCGGTAGAAAGGTGTGAGAAGGATTCCAGTAGCGCAATGCCTGCCTGCTGGTTGGCTTTGACTGCGAAATCATAACCGCTGGCGTTCAGCCAGTTGATATCCGCCATCTGTGGTGTTTCTTGTGCCTGTGCTAACTGCGCACGAGTGAGCTGTGGCGCATCGCCTTGGATTGCTTTGCGCAGCGCGGCCTGAATGGTTTGTTCCAGTTCAATAACGTGAGGGCGGCTACTGGCCTGCGTGGTGGAATCCACAATGGTGCTGATAGTCGCGCTGTCCGGCTGGGGTGAGGCGGCAATCCCGGAAAGCGGTAGCAGAAAAAGACTGGCAATCGGTAACACTCTGATCGTCGCAAGCATAGTCGTGCGATAACGCATGATGGCATCCTTATTGGGAGGACAAACGTTTGTCTGTGCAGGCTCAGGCTAGGCGCTGATTGTGATGGTAATGTTTCAGGATATATTTTGAGATACTTATCAAAGAATTATCATGATTTGTTATGTTTGGTGATGCAGGAAACGTCCACGGGATAAACAAAGGCAGCGAGTGACTATATAGAAGAAAAAGACATAAAAGAGTTTCTAAAAAACAGAAGGGTGATTTGCTTTTTTTATCATTGACGCAAAGCTCATTTCTCTCTAACTTAAACAGACGAATATTTTTCAATATTTTATTGATTTATAAGAAATTAATCTAATTATAACAAAAATGGCAGCTATAAATAGCCCGGTTATTCCTCAATACCAAAAAGCGATGAAGAGCCTATCTCTGTTCAACATAACAAGTGAAACAGTTCCGTGGGATAGGTTTAACGCCCATTAATGCGAAATGATTTTACCCACGAACACAGGCTTCCCTACATCAAACAGGCTTACCTTGCGTATGCCAACGTTATATCTCTTAAAATAGTCAGTAACAGCAGGAGTGAGTCAGGTAATGATTCGGTTAGAAAACGTGAGCGTTGATTTTCCCGCCGGTAAAGATGCACAGTCCAGGGCGGTGAACAACGTCAACCTGACCATTCAACAGGGTGAAGTTTTTGGGATTGTTGGCACCAGCGGCGCGGGAAAAAGTACGCTGCTGCGAACGATCAATTTATTGCAGCGTCCAACCGAAGGGCGCGTTTTTCTTGGCGATACGCTGATCAGCGATGCTTCTGGCCGCGAACTGCGCCAGCATCGTCAGCGTATTGGTATGATCTTTCAGCATTTTAATCTAATGCATACCCGCAATGTGTATGACAACGTGGCATTCAGCCTGCGTGCCGCGGGCAAGAGTAAAGAAGAGATTGCCTCGCGCGTGCCGGAAATTCTGGCGCTGGTCGGGTTGCAGGATAAAGGGACCTCGTATCCGGCGCAGTTGAGTGGCGGGCAGAAACAGCGTGTGGGCATAGCCCGCGCTATTGCCAACCATCCCGAAGTACTATTGTGTGATGAACCTACTTCGGCGCTGGATCTGGAAACGTCGGCGTCTATTCTGGCGTTATTGAAAAGTATTAATGTTCGGTTGGGTATCACGATCGTGCTGATTTCCCATGAAATGAGCGTGATTAAAAGTATTTGTCAGCGCATGGCGGTGATGACGGGCGGAAATATTGTGGAAGAGGGCGAGGTTTTTACGATCTTCTCTGCACCTCAACACGCTTATACTAAACAGCTGGTTAGCCATACCACACCGGTCGAATTACCTGAACGCTTTAAGAAAAATAATAAAGGCGTCCTGCTGAAAATACTCTTCGCCGATGATTCGGTAGAACAACCGATATTATCCGACGTTGCGCAGCAGTTCCAAGTATCGGTGAATATCCTGCACGGGAATATTGAATACATTAACGATCGCGCGTTGGGACATATCATCGCCCAAATTTCATATCGTGACGATCCGGCAGCGGAAAATCTCGCTGCGGCTATTGCTTATATTCGACAGAATACCTTCGGGGTGGAGGTCATCAATGACTGAGTTATTCGGTGAATTAGTCTTTGCCTTCGGTGAAACCTTCACGATGGTGTGTATTTCAACGCTTTGTGCGGTGATATTCGGCCTGCCATTAGGTATCGCGATTTATGTGACCGATCGCCATTTGTTTTGGCAGAACCGTTTTATTTATCTGATATCGACCATTCTGGTGAATATTATCCGCTCGATCCCGTTTGTGATCCTGCTGGTGCTGCTGTTGCCATTAACACAGTTGCTGCTGGGGAACACGATAGGACCCGTGGCGGCGGCGGTGCCGATGTCGGTAGCGGCGATTGCGTTTTATGCCCGTCTGGTGGATTCCGCACTGCGTGAAGTCGATCCGGGTATTGTGGAAGCGGCGGAAGCCTTTGGTGCCAGTCCGACGCGCATCATCGCTACCGTATTGTTGCCTGAAGCTCTGGCAGGCTTATTACGCGGCCTGACGATCACGCTGGTTAGCCTGATCGGTTACTCGGCGATGGCTGGGATTGTGGGCGGCGGCGGTGTCGGCGATCTGGCGATCCGCTTCGGTTATTATCGCTATGAAACCGAAGTCATGGTCGTGACGGTCATTGCATTGGTCGTACTGGTACAAGTCGTGCAAACGCTGGGCGATATGCTCTCGCGAAGAGCGAATAAGCGCGAACGCCGCTAAGCCGCGACAGAATACGTTATTCAGGACAGCAGAGAGATGTCATGAAAATAGACAAAATTGTATTACGAAAAATGAAAATGGCGCTCAAAACGCCATTTACCACCAGCTTTGCGACGCAGACGGAAAAACACTTTTCCATCGCGGAAATTCACGCAGGTGGGCAGATTGGTTATGGCGATTGTTCCGCTATTTCCCTGCCATTTTATAACGAAGAAACCAACGTCACCGCCTGGCATATTATGCGTGACTTCTTGATCCCGATGATTAAGCAGGCTGGAGATATTGAACATCCTTCTCAGGTTCGCGATATTTTCGCTCCGGTAAAGCGTAATAACTGCGCTAAAGCGGCAATCGAAGGTGGCATTTGGGATGCTTACGCAAAGATAAAAGGTGTACCGCTGCATCAATTACTGGGTGGCGTACGGGATAAGGTCGAAGCAGGTGTCAGTATCGGTATTCAGGAAACGCCCGATAAATTAGTCAGCGTGGTCGATAATTTCCTGAAGGAAGGCTATAAGCGCATCAAAATAAAAATCAAGCCGGGAAAAGATTACGACTATATTGCGGCGCTGCGTCAGGAGTTTGGTGATATTACGCTGATGGTGGATGCCAATTCCGCCTACACGCTGGACGATATTGATTTCTTTAAGCGCATCGATAAATTCAATCTGCTGATGATTGAACAGCCACTGGCACACGACGATATTATCGACCACCGAACACTTCAGGCGGCGGTGAATACGCCTATCTGTCTGGATGAAAGTATTGCGTCGGTAGAAGATGCTCGTAAAGCAATAGAGCTGGGCAGCGCCAAAATCATCAATATCAAAGTGGCGCGCGTGGGCGGTATTACTGAAACCAAGCTGATTCATGACTACTGTCAGGCGCACAATATTCCGGTGTGGTGCGGCGGTATGCTGGATACGGCGGTCGGTAAAGCGCACAACATTGCGGTGTCTACGCTGCCGAACTTTGTCTACGCGCACGATATTCCACCGTCTTCCCGCTATTGGCATGAAGACTTCATGCTGCCGTTTGTCGAATTAGACAACGACAGCTGTGTCGCGGTGCCAAATAAACCGGGAATTGGCTTTGATATCAACCCTGAACTGTACGACAAATATTGCTACGGACAGGAAACCTTTTTGTTTTAATTAATTGTTAGATAATAAGTTTCAAAAGTAGTGGGCAGTAAAACGTTATCCAACACCAGGGAATAACGTCATAAAAATAGAGAAAAATAATGAGCGATGTCGCACTGTGAATAAGAGTGTGGATTTAGGGAGAAACACGGTGATGAGGTTCCCGTAGGGATGCCTCGCACCGTGGTCGCTCCCGGTATCTCGATCTTAACCAGGTGTTGCTGCTCTATATAACGACAATGCCGTTAGAAAAACGGCTAACACTGACTAAATCGGACAGACAGGAACGCGACGATGCGATTGAAAAAACTTATTCCACTTATGCTGGCGTTGGGCATTTCTCAGGCTTACGCAGCAGATTCAGGCAAAGAAATCACCATCGGCGTATCGCCGGGCCCGTATGGCGATATGGTGACGAAAGCGATCAAACCGGAAATGGTGAAAAAAGGCTACGAGGTGAAAGTGCGCGAATTCAGCGACTACATCCAGCCGAATTTGGCGCTGTCGAACAACAGTATCGACGCCAACCTGTTTCAAAATCGCCGCTATCTTGACCGTTTCAGCGCGGATAAAGGGCTGAAACTGGCGGAAGTGATCACCGTGCCGACGGCCAGCATGGGCTTTTACTCCAACAAAGTCCGCTCGCTGAATGAACTGAAAGCGGGTGATATCATTACGTTGCCAAACGATCCATCAAATCTGGCTCGTTCGCTGGATTTCCTGCAAAAATATGGCCTGATCAAGATCAATCCAGACATTACGCCAACCAAAGCGTCGCTGCGTGATATCACGGAAAACCCGAAAGGGCTGGTCTTTAAACCGCTGGAAGCGGCACAGCTACCGCGTGCGCTGGGCGGCGTAACCGGTTCGCTGATTAATGCCAATTTCGCGATTTCTGCGGGTCTGAATCTGTCTGACGCGATTCAGTTAGATGTGCTGCCGGAAGATCTGAAAAATATGATCGTTGTGCGTGCGGAAGATGCCGACAAACCGTTTGCCCAAGATCTAAAAGCTGCCGTTCAATCCCCAGAATTCGCCGCATTCTTTGCGGATAAAAACTCCATGTTCCACGCGTTCCAGAAGCCGGAATGGATGAAGAAGGCGAAGTCTGAGTAAGTCATACTGAGAATTGTTTGACGCGATTGCCCGATATTACTATGGTAATAAATACCATAGTAATATCGGGCATTTTTATGGGACAAAAAAGGATTTTTGTTGCGCGTCACTACGATAAATCTCGCAGAAAATCGGGCATAACCGATCAGCAGTTATGTGATATTGCGGCAGACATTATTGATCATCCAGATAAAGAAGGTCTCGGTGGCGGTGTGTATAAGAAACGGGTTTCTACTGGTCTGGGTAAACGTGGTGGAGCCCGGACAATAGTGGCTTATCATCGAGAAGGTAACGTGTTTTCTTTGAAGGATGGGAGAAAAACACAGTATCAACGCGTGGGAAGGAAATTCCCGATGATGTATTGGCGGCTTTTAAAATTGCATCATCGGTATTTAAAAACAAATCAGATGCCGATCTTGAAACGGACCTTAAAAACAAAGAGCTTGTTGAGGTGATAAATGGTTGATAAGCGCTTATTAAATATACAGAGCATGATTCAGCGTCAACATGCCGCAGGTACGGCCAGTGACGTCGATCTTGACGCTATCAATCGCTTGGTAGCGGAAAGTCAAAAAACGGAATCACGCGCCAGTATGGACGCGAGCAGAGTACGAGCCATCCGTGAGCGTGAAAAAATTAGCCAAAGCCAGCTTGCTGCCATCATTAATATGTCGGCCAATAGCGTTCAGAAATGGGAACGCGGGGTAAGCTCACCAACGGGAGCGGCATTACGGATACTTGAGGTCATCGAGAGAAAAGGGCTAAGCGCTATTCTCTGATGATGTAATTGCGGAAGACGTTCTGTTTTCCATAGTATTCAGTGGCCGTCTAATACGGCCACTTTTGCGTTTATACCGCGTTGTGATCAGCCGCTAAACATCACTTCCGATGTACATACTCTCTGTGTTTTTCTAACACCGCATGTCCTTGCTCCCCCAGCTCCCAGAACAGGCCGGTCATGATCGCTAATCCTTCTCGGGCGATGGATTTCAGCATGTGCTCGTTGACGGCGTGCTGGCCGCATGCAGGATAAGAGTGGGGGATCCACAGCGTTGGCAGGCCGAGGATGTCGGCGAATACGTCATTAGGCAGCGATCCACCCAGATTCGGTAACAGCGCGGGTTGCTTACCGCTGATTTGCTGCATCAGTGCCAGCGTCCAGTTTACCAGCGGATCTTCGGGGTTAAACCGCGTTGCCGGAGACGTGTTAAGCACCTCAACGTCTACCTGATCAAAGCCGTGCTGGGCGAGGTGTTGACGTACATGTTGTGCCAGATTTTTCCAGTCGGTGCCGACCACGAAGCGTAGTTGGCAAATGGCAGTCGCGTCAGCGGGGATCGCATTCACCGGTTTGTTTGGGTTACCGGTAATGAATGACAGCACTTCCAGCGTGTTCCAGCCAAATAACCGCTCGGCAGGCGTGAGTCCCTTTGCACCCCAGTTTTCATCAATCGCTGGATCGCCCTCGCTGCCTGCGGGGTCGATCGTGCTGAGAATGTCCCGCAGTGCTGGCGTCAGAGGCGGGGGCAGCAGGGCGTCGATTTTCATTCGTCCTTGTCCGTCTACCAGACTGGCCACGGCGTTCGCTAACTGTGTACCCGGATTGCTCAGCAGTCCACCCCAGTTACCAGAATGGTATGCCTGCTCACGTGCCTTGAGGCGTAAACGGAAGTTGGCACAGCCGCGAGAGCCGAGGAATAACGTCGGGCGTTCTGCATTAAGGCGCGGCCCGTCGGAGGCGATAAAAATATCGGCAGCCAGTTCTTCTTTGTGCTGTTGGCAGAGCTCGGCAAGCCCCGGTGAACCAATTTCTTCACCCATCTCGAACAGCAGCTTGCAGTTGAAGCCCAGACGCTGCCCACGCGCCTGAAACACCTGCTCCAGCGCCATCAGGTTGATGCTGTGCTGGCCTTTGTTATCGGCACTGCCGCGTCCGTACCAGTGGTCGCCTTCTTCCACTAATTCCCAGGGTGTGAGCCCATCGCGCCAGTTTTCTTCATCACCGAACACCACGTCGCCGTGGCCGTAAGACAGCACGGTCGGCAGACTAGGATCTTCAATGCGTTCGGCCAGCAGGAAAGGGGGATGACGTTCATCCGACGCGGCGATCAGTTCTACGCTGAATCCCATCGCCTGCAACGTGGGCTGGATCTCGTCAGTCAGATAGCGATTCAGCGCAGGCTGGTTATCGGTTTTCTGACTCTCGCTGGTGTGTGCAATACGCCGTGCCAGCGTCTGCTTAAATTCTCCGCGATCGAAACGTTCACAGGCGATACGAATAAGGTCTGCGCTGGTCATGCCTTTCCTTGCTGGATAATGTGCCGAAGTTACCGATATTTAAAGGAAAAATGAGGTTTGCAACAATAATAAAAATTGCAATTAAGCTTTGCTTTTAATATAAACCTCAAAATCCCCCTCGCTCTGTCTGAAAGGAAGGCCGGTATGCACAGCTCTGAGATTCGTTATTTTTTGGTGGTTGCCACCACCGGTTCGCTCAGCGCCGCCAGTCAACACCTGTTTGTTGCCGTTTCTGCTATCAGCCGTCAGATTCAGCGGTTAGAAGAACGCATTGGCGTGCCGCTGTTCGAGCGCCATGCGCGCGGCATGGTGTTAAATGATGCCGGACGCATTCTGGAAAACCATGTGCGCAAGAGCATGATGGATATGGATGCTGCCGTGGCGGAGATTCAGGGGCTGAAGGCCAGCCGCCGGGCACTGTTACGGATTGGCTGTACGGAGGGAATGGCATTCGATCTACTGCCGACCTTGTTTGCGCGCTTCCGCCAACATGACCCGGATACCACCTTTGGGTTGAAAGTGGATTCGGCGATGCAGGTGTCCCAGATGATCCGTAATGGCGAAGTGGATATCGCGCTCCAGTTTGCGCTGGCACCGGAGCAGGGCGTGAATGTGGAACTGGCGCTGCCTGCGCCACTGATGCTGCTGATGTCGGATGAACATCCGCTGGCGCACCAGTCTATTCAACTGGCGGATCTGCATCCTTTCCCGCTGGCGCTGCCGGAATCGTCGACTACGCTGCGGCAGCTGTTTGACCTCTCATGCCGCATGAATGGCACTTTTCTGGAACCGACGCTGTGCTGCAACAACTTCACCACGCTCTATTACTATGCGATGAGCACGCCGGGGGCGGTCACGGCCTGTAGCTTTTACTCCGTGATGTATAAGTGCTTACAGGAACCGATGCGCCTGAAGCCGCTGAATATCAAACAGCTCGACCAGCGTTCGCTCCAGATCCAAACGCTCGCTGGCAAAGCCCATGCGCCTCAGCAGCAGGCTTTTCTGGATTTCATGATGGCGGAACTGCGTCAGGGAGAAGCGTATTATTTAAGTCAGATCGCTGAATCCTAAATATACGTTGGAGTGTTTTCACTCCATCTCGATAATCTCGCGTTTTTGCTCATCTTCGAGCTGACGCAAGGCGCGATACACCTGCGCTACCGCCAGAAGCGTTTCGCGTGGAATATAATGACCTTCCGGCGTGGTGCGATACAGCGTGCGGGTCAGCCAGATGAAACGAATCACAGGGATGTCCGCTTTTTTCGCCTGTGCGATAAGCTCCTGCGCTGCTTTGTTTTCGCCTTTAAACAAGATGCGCGGCAGCGGGGTTTTGCCGGGGCGATAGTAGAGTCCCACCGCATAGTGCGTCGGGTTGACCAGCAGCATATCGGCCTCTTCCACTTTCGGTTTGGGGCGCGGCGCGGCGGATTCATTCGCCAGTTCATGCGCCAGCGATTTGCGGTGGCCTTTCATATGCGGATCGCCTTCGGAATCTTTGTGCTCGTTGCGTAAATCCTCATGGCTCATGCGCTGCTGCTTGAGAAAAAAATATTTTTGCATGCCGAAATCCAGTGCCGACAGCACCAGCAGAGCTGTTAGCGTTGTTCGAGTAATGCGCGTTAGCAGCGCTTTCACTCCTTGCCAGAAGCTGTGCAGATCGCCATAGGCTAATTCAACCAACGCCTCTAACTCGGGCACCACCACTTTATAAAAAACCGTACCGATCACCACCGCTTTCAGAATATTGGTCAACATTTCCACCAGCTTGCGCATCGAAAACATCTGCTTGAACTGGTTGATCGGGTTCAGTCGATTGAGATCGAGCTTCAGCGCTTCGGGCGCAAACAGTGGGCCATACTGGAGCCAGCCGCCCGCGATGCGTAACAGCACGGCAATTGCCGCAGACAGCAGGCAGAGCGTACCCGCCAGCACGGCGGCGTCATGAAAAACTTCTTTCGCCACCTGTGCAAACGGTGTACCAAGCCGTTGTAGCGGTAGTTGCACCAGCGTTTGCAGTTTCCCCATCGTGCTGTCCGCCAGCGCCAATACACACTCCAGTAGACCGACGCAGATCAGCAGCTTGGGCACATCCTGACTTTGTCCCACTTCCCCTTTGCGACGCGCGTCTTCCAGTTTTTTCTCTGTGGGTTCTTCCGTTTTCTCACTCATCGGTTCCGCCTTGTTAGCTGTTCGATGCCGTAAAAAGCAGCGGGATCAGGTGCGTGAGATCCAGCAGCCCCTGAAGTTTGTAGTCGCCTAAATATTGCAGCACCGGCATATAAATGATGAAAAATGCCATCCCGACCAGACATTTGGCTGGAATCGACAGGACGAACACTTGAAGCTGCGGGCTATACAGGCTGAGTAACGCAATACTGAACTCCAACAGCAGCAGTAGCGCTACCAGCGGTCCCGCGTACACCACCAAATGAGTAAAGGTGTCGGTCAGCAGGTTGAGATACACCTCAAACCCTTTTTCGCTCGGTGCAGGCAGCCAGGACAGGACCGGCCAGATCTGGTAGCTGTCCCAAATCAGCTGGGTTAGCCCCTTTAGGCCGATACCGATAATCAGCAGCAGAATCAGGGTCTGTTTCAGTAAATGGCCGAGCGGTGTGGCGTCCGAACCCAGCGCGGGGTTGAGCTGGCCGCCCATCAACGCACCGCGCTGGTTATCGAACAGCGCTCCGACAGATTCAAATAGCCAGAAAGGCATCGCCAGAATGAGTGCAATCAGCAATCCCACCATGAGTTCTTTGAACAACAGTGCGGGAAGCATCGGCCAGGAGAGCGGCGTCAACAGAAGCTGCTGCTGCACGATGGGAGCGGGCAGCAGCGTCAGGGAAATCACCACCGCGTTGCGCATCATGCCTTTCAACACGTTGAGTGAAAAAACCGGCACCAGAATAAAGCAGGGATACAGCCGGGCGATACCGAGCGTAATGGCGATGATAAAGTCGTAAATGTGCTGAATGGTGGCGATCATGCGGATTTATACCCCAGTCTGTGCAATCATGTTGAACGCGGTAATGGCTAATTGCATCAGCTCTACACCAATCCAGCGCCCGCAAAGCGCGAGCGTCAGCCCGACGGATATCAGTTTGACGGCAAAGGGCAGTGTCTGATCCTGCAATTGCATCACCGCCTGTAGCAGTGAAATCAATACGCCAACAATCACCGCCACCAGTAGCGGCGGTGCAGAGAGCAGTACGACCATCACCATGGCCTGACGGAAAAGCGTGATTATTTCCATCGCGACCTCACAGGTAGCTGTAGAACAGGCCGTCTAGCAGCCGCGTCCAGCCGTTGACCAGCACAAACAGCAGCAGCTTTAACGGCAGCGAGAGCGTCATTGGGGCGACCATCTGCATCCCCAGCGCCAACAGCACATTGGAGACGATGAGGTCGATGACGATGAACGGGATATAGATCAGGAAGCCGATTTTGAACCCAGCCTGTAGCTCCGACAGCACGAAAGCCGGAATCACTAGCAGCAAGTTTTGCGTATTCACCTTCTCGGATAGCGAGGCTGGCCACATTTGCAGGCTGTTCTCATGCAGATGGGTGAGGATATCCGGGTCAACATTGCGCGACATAAAGGTTTGCAGCGGCTCCAGCCCGTAGGTCACGCTGGCCTGAAGCGAGGTGATATCGGTCATATCCAGCGGCTTTTCCTGCACGCGTTTGCTGATGTCCTGAAACACGGGAGCCATGACAAATATCGTCGCCGCAAGTGCGATGCCGTACAGCGCCATATTCGGCGGCACCTGCTGTACCCCGATGGCGTTGCGGGTAATCAGCAGCACAATCGCAATCTTCAAAAAGCAGGTACAGACAATCATCATCAGCGGAATCAAAGAGAGTGCGCCCAGAAAGAGCGCAAACATCAACGGGTCGAACGCGCCGGACGTCATGGTGCCAGCTCCTGTGCGGCGGCGTGTTCTTCATCCTGTGTTGGCAGCTTATGCGTTGGTGCGGAAAAGCGCTGGGTAATCTGTAGCCCCAATCGGCCTTCCACATCGACCAGATCGCCGCTCGCCAGCGCAATACCTCCGTGATACAGCCAGGCTTGCCCCGGCACCACATCGCGCAGCGTTAGTACGCTACCGCTGGCAAGGTGTTGCAATTCCGCCAGCGTCATTGTCAGGCTGCCGCAGCGAAGTTGTAAGGTAATCGGCAGCGGCGGTAAATTTTCAGTGACGTTGTCACTCCCGGGCGTAAATGCAAGCGCCGATGACTCTGAGTGGGGAGCGGTTAGCATTGTGTCGATAGCTGACGAGGGCATTGAGACAGTCTCCATGTCGGTTACGGTAAAGGTGTAGGGGGCGTGTTCTGCGAGTTGCAGCGTGCCGTGCAGACGTAGCGTGCCAGATGACAGCGTTCCCTCGCCGGATGGCGTAAACCACGGGCGGTTAGGGAGAACAATGTCGCCGGTTTGGAATTGATGCAGTGCGGTAAACGGCAACACGACGTCAGCCAGCGTGAGCGGGATAGCGATAGTCATTCCTGCGGGTAGCGCATGGCGCTGGCGATGCCAGTCAACGCGGGAAAACAGCGTTAGCCAGACGGCGTCAGCGGCCTGCATCCGACTACGCACGACAATCCCGTTCCAGTTCACGCTGAACCAAGCGCAGAGTGCGGCACCATTGCTGCATTGTTTGGTGCTGTGTTGTCGGGTGCTGCACTGCTGGGTGTTGTACTGTTGGGTGCCGTGCTGCTGTGTTGAATCACGTGCTTCCGAGGTCGCTCCCGTTGGATAAATTTCTCCCACCAGCGACCGCAGCACGGGGTTCAGCGACTGGTTGTAGAGCGTCCAGTACCACGCCTGTGCCGCGTCGTCGTTTTCGGTGAGGGGTAATAGTGGGCAGTCGGACAGCAGGCTGAGCACAGGAAACGGATCGGCCAATGAGAAATTGCCGATATCGCTACGCCAGTCGCTTGTCTGTGCGACAGATGTTTCCTCTATCCGCTCATGATCATGTGCCAGTTGAAGATGCAGCCAGCCAGCACTCCCATCGCGAACAAAAGGCAGCGATAGTCCAGCTGCCAGCGTCGATCTGATGCGGGCGTGCTGCGTGCACATGGTCGGCAGCGCCAGCGGCCTGACGTGCGGCGAGTTGAAGTAGGGGGAATTGAAGTCGGGTGAATTCTGGCTCATCGCTCATACTCTCTGGCGTCAAAACGCAGGTTGATCGGACAGTCCAGCGCAGTGGCGATTGAACGACGGCAGGCTTCACGCCGATCTTTTAACTGGTGGTAACTTTCCCGGCTAAAGCGCAGCGAGATGTCCCAGCCGCGTGGCACCAAATTGGCTAAACGGGCATCGATGTCGCCCAACTGCGGCAATTGCAGACTGAAGGAAAACGGTGGCGCGCAAATGTTGTCCATCGCCTCAATCAGCTCGCATTGGAGTGGCAGCCACTGTGACAGTGTCACGTTTTGTGGGTTTTCTGGTGCCTCGCTATGTAGCAGCAGCGGCGGACTGATGGGGTTGCCCGATGGCAATACGATAGGCGTTTCCTGATAGAACGCGTCTTCAAAGCCGTCTGAAAACGTGAAGGCTTCCCAGAAATCGGTATGTCGCGGATCGTCTGCGCGCGAGGATTTGCCGTGTAGCGCGGCCTGTGTATTCTGTGTTGCCTTGGACTCGGATGACGCAATCTGTCGGTTATTCATACGTGCTCCTGAGGTAACGTAAGCAGATATTCCAGTTTCTCCACCGCTTTTTGGCATTGGCGGGTCGCGTTGCGGGCGTCATCAACCTGACGCTGCTGGTCGTCGTGCTGTTGCTGTGTTGCCTGAACCTGCTGCGCTTCTGTTGCTATCTCGCTGAGTAAGCGCTGTTCGGCGGCAAGGTGTTTTTTCAGGTGTTCCAGCGTTTGGCGTTGTCCCTGGGTTTCTCGGGCAAACGCGTCGCGCTGCGTGTGGCTGGCCTGCCGCAGCGCCTCGACCTGCTGTTGGTGATGGCGTTGCTGTTCCGCAATCCTGATAAGCTGCTGTTCCTCCTGCCGCTGCTGGCGCTCACTGCGGCTTAAACGCTGGCGGCGTATCGGCATTAGCAGGTTCAACACGCTCTGTAACTCGGCATCGCGTTCGGTGTTATGGGGCATAGCGGCTGACTCCGGCGAGCTGTTGTTGAATCACGCCATAAGGCATCGGTTCACGCATCGACTGGCGCAGAAACTGTGTGATCTCGGAATGGGCGTTGACTGCCGAATCGGTCAGCACGTCATGACCGGGCTGGTATTCGCCGAGGCGGATCAGCATCTCAACCTGCTTGTAAGCCGCCATCAGACGCCGTACGCCGCCCGCATTGCGGGTGTGATCGGTATCCACGACGTTACTCATGGTACGACTCAGGCTGGCTAGCACGTCGATAGCCGGATAATGCCCTTGTTCCGCCAGACGTCGGGCGAGCACGATGTGTCCGTCAATCAACGAACGAACTTCGTCAGCAACCGGATCGTTCATGGAATCCTGTTCGATTAGAACGGAATAGAGCGCGGTGATGGCACCGTCCTCCGTTTGTCCGGCCCGTTCGACCAGACGCGGCAGCAGCGTATAGACCGACGGCGGTAGCCCGCCTCGCCCCTGTGGTTCCCCTAGTGCCAGACCGATTTCACGCTGGGCGCGGGCAAAACGTGTCAGGGAGTCAAGAATCAGCAGCACCTGACGGCCTTCGGCGCGGTAGGCCTCGGCGATGGCGGTGGCGGTGAACGCCGCACGAGCGCGTTCCATGCTGCTACGGTCGGAAGTCGAGCACACCAACACGGTGCGGCTGCGCAGCTCGTCATCCAGTTCGTGGTCGAGAAACTCGCGTAGTTCGCGCCCACGTTCGCCAATCAGCCCGAAAACGATGGCGTCGCACGGCGTATTACGCGCCAGTTCAGCCAGTAGCGTGGTTTTACCGCAGCCCGCACCAGCGAAAATGCCGACGCGCTGACCCTGGCCTATGGTCAGCAGACCATCGACGGCGCGTAATCCGGTGGGAAGCGGCTGGCTAATGCGTGGTCGTGAGGTTGGCGGCGGGGCATCACCCAGCACCGGCTGCGTGCGCCCCATGACATGACCCGGTTCGACAAAGGCGCTCTCGCCGCCGTCTTCCAATGCCCGACCAAATCCGTCCAACACGCTGCCCAGCAAGCGTTCCGACACCTGAATGCGGTGCGGCTGATACAGCGGCGTCACGGTTGCACCTTGTGCGATGCCATCCAGCGCGCCGAGTGCGGAGAGAAAGGTATTGTCCGGGCTGAATCCCACGATTTCGGCCATCATCTGGCTGTCATCCTGACGCGCCACCCAGCACAGATCGCCAATACGTGCCTGCGGCAGGCTGCACTCCAGCAAAATACCGCTGACGGCCATGACGCGGCCTTTTTTCTCCACCGGCGCGTAACCCGCCAGATGTTGGCGCTGCTCGGCGACCCACTGATCGAGCAGCGGAAAAGAGGAAGGTTGTGTCTGCATCACCAGTTCACCGTTATCTGTTGTCTGCCGCTGAATTCAATCTGGTGTTCATCAATTCTCACCAGACGCAGGTTGTCGATCTCATCGCCGATGAAAAAGCGCTGGCCATCTGCTGTGACGACATTGGCGCGTGACCCGCTGGTGACCTGAACGATCTGAAACGGCAATTGCTCCGTTTTCAGCTGTGTCCGGTTATCAACGGATAGCGCGGTTCTATAACGTTGGTGGAGTTGGGCGAGCATCCGTTCCAGCTTTTTTTGATCGTCTGGCGTTAATTGCCCGGTGAGCGTGAGGCGATCCTGATACGCCGCCACTTTCACGGCCGCGCTCAGTTCCCGTTCCTGTAACATCATGCGCAGCGTGCTTTCCAACTGTGGCAGCGTGCCGAGCGGCTTGCGGGTATCCTGCGGCGGTGGAGCGGCAGGCATCGCGACGCTCTCCTGTAGTTGCCAACTGCCCACCATCACCAGCAGCAATGTGCCAAGCAGCAGGTAGCTGGCTTTGGCCCACAGCGGCAGACGTGGCGCGGGTAGCGGCGTAGGTGCCAGCGTGGTCTGAGCTGGTGGGGCGGCGGCGGGGATATCCGCAGGGGAAACGTCCTCTTCCGCAGTCAGAGGGGTTTCATGGTCATCATGCCAGGGGGTATCGGCGGCCACGATGCAGAGCCAAATCTGCCCCAGCGCAAACGGCGTGCCGGGCGGCAACACGTCGATCTGTTCGACGGTATGGCCTTCCGCATTACACAAGGTGCCGTCCTGTGCGCTGAGCGCCCAGCCGTCCGCGGTTTTCTCCAGTTGGCCGTGATAAGGCGCAATGCCGGGATCGTAGAGCACGAGGTCGGCATCATCGGCTGCACCGATGCGCCAGGCGTTTCCGCAGAGCGGCAGCGCCGCTCCGCGATGTAAACCAGTCAGCACGCGTAATTCAAACATGGTGTCTTCCTATGCGCTAAAGGGATTAGGGGAGTCGTAAAGATCAAGGCGTCCAATGACGTTGATCGACAGGGTAGATTCCAGTTCGGTGAAGGACAGCACGGGGACGTGGTGAAATTCGTCCTGTAACAGCGTGCGCAGCGGGCTGCGTAAATCCTGTGCTACCAGCACCAGACTGCTCTGTGACGAGAGCGGTGGAAACGCCTGCCGCAATTGGCTGAGCAACGTTGAGGCGTAGTCCTGCGTCAGGGCGAAGAAAGTTTCGTTCTGCGTCTGGCGTAGCGCATCACGCAGCAGTTCTTCGCTTTCCGGCGTCAGTAGCCAGACGGCGAGGTTGTTTTCATCGCTGTACTGGTGGCAAATTTGTGATTTGAGCGCCAGACGCACGTAGTCGGTCAGAGCCAGCGTGTCCCGTTCGTGTTGACCAACTTCAATCAGCGCTTCGGCGATAGGGCGCACCGACCGCAGCGGTACACGTTCGGAAGCCAGCCGTTGCAGCACGCTGGCAAAGCGCGAGAGCGGCATGATGCGCTGTAGCTCCTGCGCCAACTCCGGCTGCTCGCTCTCCAGCCAGGCCAGAATGGATTTGGTTTCCTGCAAGCCGATGAATTGTGAACCCGTGCGGTGAATGGCCTGTTCCATGCGAGCCAGAATCAGCTCATCTGATGTCCAGCGCGGTATGTCGTCCGGTTGCTGGGCGACATGCGCCAGTGGCAGCCATAGCCACTGGCTTTCATCCCGTAGCGTGTGGCCCGGCGTGGCGATCGTCGCGTCAGCCTGTTCGATGGCACCATTGGCAACCGCCAACTGATCGGTGACAAACGTGGCTTTAACATAGGGAATTTCATAGACGCAAAATTGGAATTCATCTTCCGCCAGACGGTCGCTGAATTCGATATCAAAGGACGGCAGCGTAAAGCCAAAACGGTAGACCAGCCGGTTACGCAGACGACGGATATTTTGCACCAGCGCCGTCGCTGTCGGCTGCCCTTGCCAGACGGGATGAAATAGCAGCAGGTAGGCGCGTGTGGGGTTGAAACGCCGCAGATCCTGATAGCCATTCTGTTCGGCAGGCATGTTATCCGCTTCCAACTGGCTGGCATCTAACTGCCCCTGCTGTTTGATGCGCCAGAGTTGAAACAGGCCGCTGCCGAGCGAGGACAAGCTGATGGCGACAAACACTAGCGTTGGCATTCCCGGCAGCAGCGCAAAGCCAAACATGCCGATAGACGAAATGATCCATGCCTTGGGCTGGCTGGTGAGCTGCTCCGCGATTTCTCGACCAATATTGGCATCCACTTTTTGCCCGTCGGCCGAGACGCGAGTAATGATCATCCCGGCGGTCAGTGAAATCAGCAGTGCCGGAATCTGGGCGATCAGCCCATCACCGATGGTCAATACCGAGTAGACGTGCATGGCATCGGACGCGGCCATATTGTGTTGCAACACGCCGATGGCAAAGCCGCCGATCATGTTAATGAACACGATAACCAGCGACGCAATCGCATCGCCTTTAACGAATTTCATCGCGCCGTCCATTGCGCCGAACAGCTGACTTTCTTTCGCCAGATTTTCCCGCCGCTGCCGTGCCTGATGGGCTTCGATTAACCCGGCACGGAGATCGCTATCGATGGACATCTGTTTACCGGGCATCGCATCGAGCGTGAAGCGTGCTGCTACCTCGGCCACACGCTCGGAGCCTTTGGTGATGACCAGAAAATTCACCACCGTCAAAATCAGGAAAATAACCAGACCGACCGCCAGATTCCCGCCCACCACGTAGTTACCGAAAGCCTCAACGATATGGCCACCGTCCTGCTGGAGTAGGATCTGGCGCGTGGTGGAAATGGAGATCGCCAGCCGGAACATGGTGGTCAGCAGCAGTACAGCCGGAAACGTCGAGAAAGCCAGCGGTTTAGGCAGGTACATCGCCAGCACAATCAGCAAGGAAGAGGCACAGATATTAAGTGCGATCAGCACATCGATCAGCCCGGTAGGCAGCGGGATGATCATCATGAAAACGATAGACATGACGATCACCGCGCCCACCACCTCTGAGCGCTGCATCGCACTCAGCGCAATGCGATTTAGCCAGATAATCAACAGATTCATGGCTGCCCCTTATCCGGCGTGTGCGGGGGCTGTTTTGGCTGTGCCAGCTCATCACGCTGAGTACTTTTGGCCTGCTGTTTCTCGTATTGGGCGATATCGCCAATCATGCCGCGTATCAGTTGCAGCGCCGTTTGCCGATTTTTGCTGTCTCGCCACAGCGGATGTGGCAGGTCGCTGACGAGCGGCAGCAGGGCGCTGAAAAACATGGCTTGATGCTGCACCTGGGTACCGGCGACTTCCCGACCGAGATTATGCAGATCGCGGGCGTAGGCACCGTTGGCGCTCAGGACAATCAAACGACGCGTCAATTCCACGGCACCCAGCGTAAATGCGGGCACTTTGTTCGCTAATCGAATGAGCAGCGTCTGGCTGGATGACAGCGTGTGGCTCAGGTGACGGGAATCGTTGAGATTGCTCAGCATCTTACTGAGAACGGCTTTTGAAATAGACGGCGTCAGTGAGGCAATATCCGCCGCTAATGCGCGCTGCAACGTGCGCAGCCCAATGGAAAATGTCGCAGCATCAAAGCGTTCCAACAGGGAATCCAGCAGCGCACTGGCCGACTGCTGATGCACGATTTTCTGGTAGTACAGCTCGCGCATCGCCTGTTTTTGTTCCGGCTGCGTACTGAACAGTGCAATGGCCGTTGCCGTATTCAGGCCAGCCCGAACTTCCGGTCCTTTCTCTTGATGCAACTGCTGTAGCGCATTGTCTGCTGCCGTTGCCAGCTCAGGCTGCTGCGCGGATTGCTGCTGGATGTGGCGCAGCAGAATATCCCCACGTGCCGGATCGTTGCCTGCAGCCTCCAGCACTGCGTCAAGAGACGGCGAACCTTGTCGCATCAACAGATCGCGCATGCGGCTCAACTGCTGATCGAGGGTACTTTGTGACGGATTTTCCAACATTTTGAACAGTTCCGTCAGTTTCTCGATCCGTTCGACGTTGGCAGTGGCGCGCGCTTCTGGCTGCTGGGCGATTTGGCGCCGATTCAGCGACTTACTCCTGCGTTCGGCCTGCTCGCCAAACGCCATGGCCACTTCCTCCATTGAGGTCGAAAGCGGAGAACCGGGTGAAGCGTGTAGCGAACTTGTTTGCTGTATCGCAATCTGTGGCACGGGATCGTCATCCACGACGACAGGGCGCGGCAGGGCGCTGCTAGTGGGGAGAACCGTCGGTATTTTGATCATGATGTCATCCTGAATGAATCGGCTACGTGTCGTGGTGTGAACGTGCAGTGATACGCATGTATTGCTGTGTGGACGCAGAAAAGGATGGGTTCCCCGATGTGAAGTCATCGGAGCAGGCTGAATTTGATGGCGGATTGGATTAAATGCCGTTTTACTGATTGCAATAACTTGCAATTTCACGCCGTTGGCGTTGGCAACAAGTGGCGCGATAAAAAGCAAAGTAAAAAATAACTGATTAAAAATCAGTGGAATAAAAATTATTTCGGGCTGGCACAAGGCTTGCTCTTCCGTTTTTGCCAATAGGGCACAACAACGGAGAGTCAGCAAATGGAAATGTCTACCCTGAAACACACCGAACAGACCCCTTCGCTTTACCCGGCGCTAGCTGTCGATTGGGAACAGGTGTTTCGTCAACACGGAAAGAAATTGCATAACTTTATCCGCAAACGCGTCAGCAACCATGATGACGTTGAGGATTTACAGCAAATGACCTACCTGGAAGTGCTCAAACATCAGGATAAATTTGCGGGGGCATCGCGGCCGGAGACGTGGGTGTTCGGCATTGCTCTTAATCTGGTGCGCAACTATTTCAAACAGGCACGACAGCGCGCTCAGGAAATGGGCGATGAGATGCTGGAACATATCGCGATAGAACTCGACCCCGGCGCCATTACCGAAAGCCAGCGAGCCCTGAAACGCGCGATGGATGCCATCGTCTCATTGCCGGAGGATACCCGTCAGATGCTAATGCAACTGCTGGACACCGATGCCAGCTATCAGGATCTCGCGTTGCAGTTGGGGATCCCCATCGGTACGGTGCGGTCACGACTGTCTCGTGCCCGAGGTGTGATCCGTCAGGCCGTTGAATCCTGACGCTATCCCACGGGACGAAAGGACGTGCCTGCCGCCGCCGTTTTTCACTGCTTGATGTGGTGACCGCCTGATTCAATAGGGCGGTTGCCGCTCAGGACACAGATCGCACGCCGTGATATCAGGTCGCATTTAGCCGTTGCAGGGTTTCCTGTCCATCTTCTGGAATGTTGAGACGCCGTATTGCGCGACCTGCACGGCGGGTGGCTGCACGAATGTCTTAATTCAAATAAGGAGATGGCAATGATGTTTACCCAACCTTTTCGTTCCGATGAACAAACCAAGGCCCCCGAACTGGAGCTGGTGGATTTTGCGTTTAGCCGTATCAAGGACGCGATTTATATCGTCAATTCAGATCAGCGTTTTTGTTATGTCAATGAGGCTGCCAGCCAGACGCTGGGCTACAGCATCGCGGAATTCATGCATCTGAGCGTTGCTGATATCGATCCCTGCTGGGCCGCCGAGCATCGCTCGCCAGACTGGTTGCTGGAGTATGAATCTGGCGTGGGCACTACGTTTGAAACCCGGCACCTCACTCGCTACGGCATGACGATTCCGGTCGAAGTTAATCTAACGCATTTCCAACATAAAGGACGCAGCTACAGCATGTGTGTAGTCAGAGATATCAGAGAACGGAAACATATCGAACAGCTGGCTTACGCGCGGGATCAGGAATTTCGCGCGCTGGTAGAAAATTCACCGGATTTGATTATTCGCTTCGATCCCGGCCTGAATTGCCTGTATGCCAACCCAGCCAGTTTGAAACATTTGGAATTTACCGTAGAGCAGCTTCGGGGGCGAATGATTACGGAGTTGATGCCCGGAGCGGGATGCGCCATCCGCATGGAACAGCTGGTGAAGCAGGTTCTTGATACCCGCAGCAGTGCGGAAGGCGAAGTGATGGAAGAGCTAGGGAAAGGCGATCAGCGTCATCAGAACATTCACCATATTCGCTGCGTGCCGGAGTTCGACCAGCGTGGCGCACTGGTTTCCATTCTGACCGTGGGGCGAGACATTACCGCCATTCGCTATGCGGAGAAGAAGCTGGCCGATTCACATATGCAACTGCGCTTGCTGGCACGTCAGCGTGAGATTTCACGCGAGGAAGAGCGTAAGCATATCGCACAGGAAATTCACGACGAGCTGGGACAGCACCTGACCACGATCCGCATGAGCCTGTCGCTGATGCGCATGTGTTTTGCCAAGGAAAATCCAGAGATGCAGGCGCATTTGCAAAAGCTGATGCAGCTGGCTGACCAAACGATTCAGGTGGTGCGTAACGTCTCGACGCGACTCAGGCCGAATGTATTAAACATGGGGCTAACGCCCGCGCTGGAATGGCTGTGCGACGAATTTAATCGACACTATAGCGCAACCTGCCTGCTGAGAACGCCGGGGGAAACGTTGGCACTGAATGACGAAAGCACTACCGCGGCATTTCGCGTAGCCCAAGAGTCGTTGACTAACGTGGCGCGCTATGCGGCTGCCACACAGGTAATCATTACGCTGGAAAACCAGCAGGACTGCGTCGTGCTGTGCATCAAGGATAACGGAAAAGGATTTGATTCCCATGCGAAAAATAAAAACGCCTTCGGCCTGATGAGTATGAAAGAGCGAGGTCGCATGCTGGGGGGCGAAGTCATCATTGAAAGTGCGCCCGGGAAAGGTACGCAGGTGCAGTTAACGTTTCCTAAAAATGGCTATATCCGTTAATCGCGGGACAAGAATAACAAAAGGAAGAAATGAGCGATGGGCAAACAAATACGTTTAATGATCGCCGACGATCACGTCATCATGCGTGAAGGACTCAAGCAGATCTTCGCGCTGGATGACTCGCTGAGCGTCGTCGCTGAAGCAGGAAATGGTGCACAGGTGCTGGCGCAGTTGCGCAGCGTGGCGCCCGATTTGCTGCTGCTGGATATGTCGATGCCCGGTATCAGCGGTGAAGCGCTGATTTCACGCGTGGTGGCGCAATATCCGCGTCTGCCGATTCTGGTGCTCAGCATGTACAGCGAGGCGCAGATTGCACAGCATGCCCTGAAAAGCGGTGCCAGAGGCTACATCACCAAAGATAAAGACCCGGAAGCGCTGCTGGCGGCGATCCGGCGTGTGGCACAGGGAGCACGCTATATCGATCACACCATTGCTGAGCAACTGGTATTTTCCAATTACACGGAGGGCGGCAGAGCCGAGCACGATATCCTGACGGCCAGAGAGCACCAAATCATGATTATGTTTGCGCAGGGGATGGGGATTAACACCATCGCCAATGAGCTGGCCATCAGCAACAAAACGGTCAGTACCCATAAAGCGCGACTTATGGAAAAAATGCAGTTCAGTACCAATGTGGAGATCGTGAAATACGTCTTTAGTAAAAAGCTCATTCCCTAGCAATGGGATCGCGAAGCAATAACAGATAAAAGGGATTCAACAGTCGGTGAATCCCTTTTGCTGAAGCTAACAATTTCCTGACAATATCTTTTCGTTTTCCTGCGAATTATCTGAAAGAGTAACGGGCTGTTTTTACTCATTTTGGCCGATTTTTTGTAGGCATTTCCCTACAAATCCCTCTGGAATTCCTACCTGATGTTCAGCGATGCCTGATGGTTTCATTATTCAATGACGGTAATGCTTGTCAATGTTCCACCAGTGATGAATCGGTGCGCGCTACGCGGAGAAATGCGGTGGTCGCCCCATGTTATGGAAAGCAGTGAGTTAGCCCGTTTGGGCCCAGGAGTAGTTAATGAATAATCATTACCGTCAGGACAGACAGCACTATTCATCATCAGGGAATTCATCATTAGGGCATTCATCATCAGAGAATTCAGCATTAGAAAATCCCCCATTAGCAAACCGATCACTAGAATATTCCTCGTCACCGTCGAGCTATTCCACGCATACGGCTGAAGATATTCACTCATCGCTGTTGCCAATCATCAATGTTATTGCTCCTCTCAATGTCGACATCGTTCTTGAAGGCGAAACGGGGACAGGGAAAGACACGCTGGCAAACCGGATCCATCGCATTTCTCAATGCAGCGGCCCTTTGGTGGCGGTGAACTGTGCCGCCGTGCCGGAAAATCTGGCTGAAAGCGAGCTGTTTGGTGTGGTATCGGGTGCATATACTGGGGCTAACCGCTCCCGCGCCGGTTATCTGGAAAGTGCAGATAAGGGGATCCTGTTTCTGGATGAGATCGACAGTATGCCCATGACGCTACAAGCCAAGATGCTACGCGTGCTGGAAAGCCGTGGTGTTAAGCGGCTGGGGAGCACCCAGTTCACTCCCGTGGATATGCGTGTGATTGTGGCGACGCAAACGCCGCTGCTGCAATTGGTAGAAAAAGGGTTGTTTCGACGCGATCTCTATTTCCGTTTGGATACGGTAAAAATCCAGTTGCCGACCCTGCGTTCCCGCAGCGATCTCATTCTGCCGCTGTTTCAGCGTTTTAGTCAGGAAGCGGCGATACGCCTGCGAATGACATTGCCATCGATGACGGCAGAAATTTACGAACAACTGCTGACCCACAGCTGGCCGGGCAATATCCGCGAACTGAAAGCTGCCGCGGATCGCTGGGCGCTGGGGCTGCCACCGCTGGCTGAAATTCAGCCGCTGCTGCACCCGCGCCCTTTGCAACTAAAAGACCGATTAAAGCGGATTGAAAAATTTCTGATTCAGGATGCGCTGCGTCGCCACGACCACTGTATTGACGATGTGATTGTGGAATTGGGGATCCCCAAACGAACGCTCTATCATCGCCTGAAAGTGCTTAACGTGACGGTGCGAGAAATGTGCGCTGGGGGCGGGGAAACGTGTCAGGCATGATAAACGCATGGCGACTGTGTAAACCGATCGTTTAAACACCCGGATACCGTGGACGATTATGGTAGGTCTACCTTTGACGGTAGACCTGCTTTCAGGTTACGCCGTTTCTATCGGTGGACACTGATAGTGACGGATATCCGGTAGATCGCCTAATGCTACCGCTTTACTGAAATACCATCCTTGTATCATCGCTGAAGGACACTGCTGCAGGATGTAAGCGGCCTGTTCGCGTGTTTCTACCCCTTCGATAATCACAGGGACGTCCAGTTTTTTGACCAAGGTGAAGAGCAGGTCCGCCATGGCAGCATTGACCGAGTCCGTGCCGATGGCACCGACGAAAACCTTGTCAATCTTGATCATATCGAACGATAAGTGGCTCAGATAATCCAGATTGGAATACCCCGTGCCGAAATCATCAAGCGCGACCTTATAGCCTGCGCGTCGCAATGCCTCAAGACCGTTGGCCAGCGTCTGATGGGATGTGCTCGAACGCTCGGTCAGTTCTAACATGACACGCGCTCTGTCTATCCCCAGTTCGTCACACATATTCTGCAGGAAGTGGTGATAGTCAGGTGAAACAATATCGGTTACCGACAGATTAATGCTGAGGAGGAAGGGCGTTTCCTGCGTGAGATATGGCTGCATATCATGCAATGCCTGACGCGTAATGATCCGAGTCAGATCCGTTAAATAGCCCATTTCTTCTGCGATATTGATGAAATATTCCGGCGATACGTTGTCGCCGTGCTCGTTTTTCCAACGCGCCAACGCTTCTACGCCAATAATGGCACGCTGTGGCAGGCTGATCAGCGGCTGATAATGTACCTGAAACCGTTGGTGTTTGATCGCGCGTTTTAGCTGTGATGGCAAAGCCTGATGCCGATCGTAGTAGAGCTGATAGGAGAAGGTAGAGCCAGCACCAATCAGCGACCCGAGAAACAGAAGGGAGAGGATGACATACCAAGGATGATACAGAATACCCGCAGAATCCAACTGAGCCAGTACGCAGATATCCCGATTTGACACACAGGAAAACGTTTGGCGTTTTCCCATGGTCAGCCACGCGTTATTTTGTTGCCGTGTCTGCTTAAACGCAGGCAGGTCTATGTCGCCAAATTTTTGATAGACGTGGTCCAGATTACGCGTGAGTAGCATCGCGCTATGCTGGGCGGGCGGCTGAGTTAAACGGCGAAATGCGGCGGCGGCGGTGATGGTGACTACACCGTTGAGGCTTGCCATATCCGCGGTAATACGTGGATCAACCACATCTTTCATTGCGGTCCACAGTTGTACACCATCGGGCGTCGTCAGGTTTGGCGGCAGCAAATAAATCGGAGGGTTGAGTATTCCCCAGCCAGCAGAGCAGATGAGATAGTTATTTTTGATACGCCCGATATCGCGTAGATAAACGGAGTAAAAAGAGAGCAGGCGCAATTCTTTTAGATCGGCATTGGAGCAAGGCGCGTTATTCAGCGTCAGCACCCGGTTGATGGTTTCCCGACCTTCATTCGCGACGGCAGTTCCCTGATTGAGTACCTCCTCGCTATAGTTCAGCAGCTGTGTTTGCTCCAGCCTGGCGACAATGGCTTGCCCAAGCACTAGGGCCAGCAGTGCGCTGCTAAGTGAAATTGAAACCAGTCTGAACCACAATCCAGTATTCGTCGTTAAGGCGAGCATAGCGATCATCCGGCAGTATGACGGAAATAAAAGCGGCATAGATTCAGATATCGCATCCTTGCCAACGGTACAGCGTTTATCAGCCATTACAGGGACAGAAGAATGGCGTAAACGATCCTACAAATCAAAACCACGCGTGCGCTTTCGGCAGGCGCAATCATGGTCTTTGCTATTTTAAAGGAAAATGATCGCCAGCTAACGGTCGGAAAGATTGATAAAACTGGGCTAGTTCTTCCCCTCGAATACAATTTACTGAAAGAATTACCTCTCAGCGGGAACTCCGTCAGCCCGATCTCTACTTAATGAATGAACAAGATGACTGTATGTACAGCATGACAGTTCACTACCGTAAACATTCATCATATTTGGAGATATATCATGGCTTTAGGACTTTCTCAGGTTGCATCTCAGGCGGCGTCTCAGACTCTGGATACCGCGATGGCAGGTTCTCTGACTCGTGCAGCTGGCGCTCAGGCACAGAAAATTGCGCTGGATACGGAAAACTCCATTCTGGATGGTCAGATGGATTCTGCTTCCAAATCAATGAACTCCGGGCAGAAAGCGGCGAAAGCTATCCAGTTCTGATCGTGAGTCAACGAGCCGGGGCTATGCTCCGGCTTTATTTTATCCCGTCCGCGATGGAATCCACACCATGAAAATCAACCACGCTACGACGCTGGCTCAACCGGGGGATGCTCCGCTGGCGGGCAACGGCACGTCTTTTTCCTTTTCCGCCAACGATCAGGATGTTTCCTGGTTTAGTGCGGCGCTGTCGTCGGCACCGATGACGGCAGAGAGCGGTAATAGTCAGTGGCTGGGCGCGCTGGCGGAAAAATCTCAGGGACTGAACGGCGTCTTCAAATCTGCCGAACGCGACATCAGCCAGTCGATGCGCTCCAATAATCCCAAGGACGTGCTGGATGCGACCCGAACGCTGTCGTCGTTCTATCTGGAGAGCCTGCTGAGCGCCAAGCTGGTGGCGAAAAGTGTGCAAAGTCTGGAAAAACTCACCAACTTACAGTAGCGGCCTATGAAAATCGATAAGCGAGTGTTTCTCCTGCTGATCGGATTATTGGCTGGCTGCGGCGAGCCGATTGAGCTGAATCGCGGGCTGTCGGAGAACGATGCCAACGAGGCGATTTCAATGCTTGGTCGCTATCAGATCGGTGCGGAGAAACGGGTAGACAAAACCGGCGTTACGCTGGTGATTGATGCAAAAAATATGGAGCGCGCCGTCAACATTCTGAATGCGGCGGGCTTACCGAAGCAGTCGCGCACCAATCTGGGAGAAGTCTTTCAGAAAAGTGGCGTGATCTCGACGCCGTTGGAAGAGCGGGCTCGCTATATCTATGCCCTGTCGCAGGAGGTGGAAGCCACGCTGGCGCAGATCGATGGCGTGCTGGTAGCACGGGTGCATGTGGTGTTGCCCGAGCGTATCGCGCCTGGGGAGCCGGTTCAGCCCGCCTCAGCGGCGGTGTTTATTAAATATCGTGCCGAACTGGAACCGGATGGGATGGAGCAGCGTATCCGTCGGATGGTCGCTAGCAGTATTCCCGGTCTGTCTGGTAAGGATGATAAAGAGCTGGCGATCGTTTTTGTTCCGGCTGAACCGTATCAGGACACGATCCCCGTTGTTACGCTGGGGCCGTTCACGCTGACGCCAGATGAGATGAAGCGCTGGCAGTGGAGCGCCGGGCTGTTTGGCCTGATGCTGGCTGGGCTATTAGGCTGGCGCGTTGGCACACCTTACCTGCGACAATGGCAGCAGAAAAAAGCGAGGGCGTCGTCGTCACCATGACAACACAAGCGCAAAGCAGAGGGCGCGAACCGGATGGCATCACACCGCTTGCGTGGGTGACCTGGTGGGTAGAGGACTGTCTGTTACAAGCGGATCCCAGTTGGTGGACGGATGGCGTTATGTTGCCTGATTCACCACAGCGCCGCGACTGGTTGCATGTGAATGCTGTACAGCTTAATCGCTATTTTTCTCTGCCGCTGGTGCTGCCGCCGGATCCGTTGGCCTCGCTGATACAAATGGGAGCGCTAGATACGGCGCAGCGGGAAACGGTGTTACGCCTGATGGCTCGGGTGTGTCAGCCTCTACGTGAACCGAATCACGCTGATGCAGAGGCCATATGGTGTGAGCGATTGGCAAAGGCGCTGCGGCCGGGTTTATGGCTACCGACATCGGCCGCATTTTCTGTTCAATCAACGTCAGTGTCCTCGACATCACGCTATCAAGACGCCTTGATGCTGTTGCGCGTTCGCTATGGTGAAACGTGCTGGCCGCGTCTGCAATTGCTCTTTCCCCGTGATTGGGGAGCTCACTGCCAGGCTCCGGCCATGTCATTACCTGCCTCCCGGCTGAATGCACTATGCGATGCCTTAATCTGGAAGGCGTCAGCATCCGTATAACCTCCTCATTTTTATTCATTTTGCTAAGGACGAAGCATGCTGACGACAAAGACGTTTGTGACATTACCCGGCGCAAGTCGGGATGAAACGGTGATTATTCCGGCGGAGCGGGTCGCGGCACATCGGCGTAGTCGGACACTCTGGGAAGAGGCTAATGCGCAGGCGGATACGATCGTGGCACAGGCGAACGAACGTGCTCAAACGCTCTGTGAGCAGGCGGTCGAAAACGCAGAAGCTGCGTTCTGGCAGCAGGCAAATACGCTCCTGCAAGGCGTTCGACAAGACAGGCTGCACCTTGAGCAAACCATCGTTACGCAAGCCGGACAACTGCTGCGCGATGCGTTGGCACATTTGCTGGATAAGACGCCTGCGCCGTCGCGTCACCATGCCTTACTGCGGCAGTTGCTGAAGCAACAGCAAGGGGAGAGCCGGGGAACGCTGTACTGCCATCCCGGCCAACTTGCCGATGTACAAAACTGGTTAGACGCGCATCCGCATTTGGCGTGGCGTCTCGCCAGCGATGAGGCTTTGGATAACGATGCCATGAAGCTGATTACGGCGCATGGCGTGATGTCGCTGAGCTGGCGGCAGGCGACACAGCAGCTCATTCCTCCCGATCATTCCGCCGCGATGTGAAATCACCTTCGAACGGTGGGAACTGCACGCTGGGGTTAACCACTCACTATCAGGTCAATGACTAAAACCTTAGGTTAGCGACCCAAACATCAGGTTGACGACCGAAACCTGTCTTGTGAAGAAAATACCCTATGAGGAGAGAGTGCTATGTCCCTTAACCCCATGCAACGTCGCCTTGACGCGCACCTGGTCGATTCTCAGCAACAACTTGATGATATTGCGCTGAATGTTGCCGAAGGCGGTGCCAGCCAAGCGGATAGCTACGCTTTTTTTGAAGCCAGTATGGATTATTCCAATGCCAGTTGGGCTGTCGGGCAACTGTTGAGCGTTAAACACGGTTTGGCAAAGGCCATCATCAATGACTTCAACTGAGTTAGCCGCGATGCTGGAACGCTGGCTAAACGGTGGAACATCGATGTTGAAGCTGGAGATCGATGGCGGCGCGGTGGCGATGGTGCGGCAGTCATCGGGCGTGACGTGCAGTGCGGCTATTCCGCTGCACACGGTGCCGGATGAGTCGATGCTGACACGCGCATTACAGTTGGCTGATGCCGCCCGAGCGCAGTTTCAGGAGGATACGGCAGTACTTTCGCTCTCACCGCAGGATGAGCAGTTCTGGCTATGGATGCGGCCCGATGCCGACGACGTCATGCAGTTATGCCGCAGCCTGGAAACCTTACTTAATCAACGGGACGCCTGGCTGGGCCTGCTCACATCGCGAGAAAAAGCGCCTATTTCCGCCCCACTTAATCTGAGCACGCTGGCTTTTTTGCAAGGAGAACGACATGCGTAAGGGATTGATGCGTAATGGATCGTATAGCATTTTGCTGGTGGCCTATCGCTGGTTTTGCTGGGCGGTCGTGCTGATTGGGATTATCCCTGTGAACGGGGTGATTTCGCTGGCGCACGCCGCCACGCCAGCCGACTGGAATAAAGGGGCGTATGCGTATTCTGCCGAGCAAACGCCGCTGTCGGCGATCTTGACGGATTTCGCTAACAGCCACGGCGTGGATTTGGTGATGGGCAATATTGCGGACAATGAGGTGACGGCGAAAATTCGGGCGGATAACCCCACGCTGTTTCTCGATAGGTTGGCGCTGGAGCATCGTTTCCAGTGGTTCGTGTATAACAATGCGCTGTATGTCAGCCCACAGGATGAACAGGCATCGGTGCGTCTGGAGATCTCGCCGGATGCTGCGCCTGACATCAAACAGGCACTCAGCGGTATCGGGCTGCTCGATTCACGCTTCGGCTGGGGAGAGTTACCTGAAGAGGGCGTGGTGCTGGTTACTGGACCGCAGGCGTATATCGATCTGATCCGTAATTTTAGCCAACAGCGGGAAAAGCAGGACGAACGGCGTAAGGTGATGATTTTCCCGCTGCGCTATGCCTCTGTATCCGACCGAACGCTGCAATACCGCGATCAAAAAATCACGATTCCGGGCGTCGCGACCATTCTCAATGAACTGATGGATGGTCAGCGAGCCGCACCGGCGGGCGCATCTGGTCCGATGCCCGTGCAGCCAGATACGGGGATGGACGCCATGCGTGACAGTACGCGTTCGTTGATGACGCGGTTGGCAACCCGCAATAGCCCTGGGCGCAGCGGCGAGGCTTCTGGCCGCGCGACACTAAGCGGCAAGATTTCTGCTGATGTTCGCAATAATGCGCTGTTGATTCGGGATGATGAGAAGCGTCGTGCGGAGTACCAACAGCTCGTCGAGCATATCGATGTACCGCAAAATCTGGTCAACATTGATGCCATTATTCTGGATGTGGATCGTACCGCGCTGTCGCGGTTGGAAGCAAACTGGCAGGCACAGCTTGGCAACGTAAGTGCGGGCAGCACGATGATGATGGGGCGAAGCACGCTGTTTGTCAGTGATTTCAAGCGTTTCTTCGCCGATATTCAGGCGTTGGAGGGTGAAGGAACCGCCTCCATCGTCGCCAATCCTTCCGTGCTAACGCTTGAGAATCAGCCCGCGATTGTTGATTTCAGCCGGACGGCGTTCATCACGGCGACGGGTGAGCGCGTTGCGGACATTCAACCGGTGACAGCGGGCACCAGTCTGCAAGTGACACCGCGGGTGATCGGGGAAGGCGCACAGCGCAGCATTCAACTGGTTATCGATATCGAAGACGGTCAGGTCGAGACAGGGCGCGAGGGGGAAGCCTCTGGCGTGAAGCGCGGCACCGTCAGCACGCAGGCGCTGATTGGGGAGAACCGTGCGCTGGTGTTGGGCGGTTTTCACGTCGAGGAGAGCGGTGATCGCGATCGTCGTATTCCGATCCTCGGCGATATTCCGCTGCTGGGAAAATTGTTTACCTCAACGCGTCATGAAGTCTCTCGCCGCGAGCGCCTTTTTATTCTTACGCCGCATCTCGTCGGCGATCAAACCGATCCTACGCGCTACGTGTCCTCCGTCAATCGCCAGCAGTTGAACGGCGCCATGAACCGCGTAGCGCAACGCAACGGTAAAACGGATCTCTATAGCCTGATTGAAGGCGCATTCCGCGATCTTGCCAGTCGCCAGCTTCCCGCTGGGTTTCAGGCCGACAGCAAAGGTGCGCGATTGGGAGAGGTGTGCCGCTCACAGTCGGGTCTGATTTATGACAGCACGCGCTATCAGTGGTATGGCAACGGCCAGGTACGCCTGAGTGTCGGTGTGGTGCGTAACGGAGGCACACAGCCGCAGCGTTTTGATGAAGCGGCCTGTGCCAGTAGCCGCACGCTGGCGGTGGCCGTGTGGCCGAAAACGACGCTGGCACCGGGGGAATCCAGTGAGGTGTTCCTGGCTTTGCAGCCTGCACTAACGCCCCAGCCTGCTCGACGTAACGTGCTGATATCAAATTAATAACCTTATCCGCTAGAGGAGATGCTTATGAAGCATAAAACATGGTTAGTGGTGCTCATCGCATTCTTATTGAGTGCCTGCAATTCACCACGACAGGTGACTAACTGTGCTTCAGTCACCTGTCGTCCGCAGCCGGAAACGCGACAGCTCATCATCTGGTGGCAGCCTGACCTGCGCAATGGCCCGGCGGATTACAGCAGGGTAAGCGTAGATGAGTGAGCCAGCGGAAGTATTCGACAATCAGCATGACTTTCTCTCTGCGCTGGAAACCAAGCAGACGGCGTGTTGGCGAGTACAACCGGGTGTCAGGTTGTGGTTTACGGCAGTGTCATCGCGTCAGGTTGAACTCATCTTAACGTTAGCACCTGCCCGACATTATCCCGGTATGCTGCGGCAAATTTTACAACGCCGCTTTCTGGACGCTGACGCGCTACCTGCATGCAGCCTGAGCCTGGATGAGCAGTACACTCTGCGGTTACGCCGCTCGTTATCCACGTTGACTGACTCGGTCGTGGCGATCGACGAATTGTGGCGTTTAGCCGGTCTACCTCCGCGCTGAATCGTAAAAAAGTCATGTGTTTTCGTGTGTAAAACGGGAACCGCGCAGGCAAGAAAATCACTTAATGGGGGAGTGTCACAATCACGCGGGCTGACCGCAAACCTATTGGCGCTTTCATACTCCATTTATTCATTGAGGAAACATTATGCTTAATTCTCTTGGTGGCGGTACTTCTTTGCAAATTACGATCAAAGCGGGCGGTAACGGCGGTTTATTTCAATCTCAGTCTTCACAAAACGGCTCATCGCCATCGCAATCGGGGTTTGGTGGCCAGCGTAGCAATATTGCAGAACAGCTGTCCGATATCATGACCACCATGATGTTCATGGGGAGCATGATGGGCGGTGGCCTCGGTGGTATGGGGGGCGGTTTGGGCGGTGCGCTCGGCGGTCTGGGAAGTAGCCTAGGCGGATTAGGCGGCGGATTGCTGGGACAAGGCCTTGGCGGCGGTCTGGCCGGTGGTCTCGGGAGCAGCCTTGGCAGCGGATTGGGTGGTGCACTCGGTGGTGGTTTAGGTGGGGCGCTGGGGGCTGGTATGAATGCCATGAATCCTACAGCGATGATGGGCAGCCTGCTGTTTAGTGCGCTGGAGGATCTGCTGGGCGGCGGTATGTCACAGCAACAGGGCGGCCTGTTTGGCAATAAACAGCCTGCATCACCGGAAATTTCGGCGTATACCCAAGGTGTTAACGATGCCTTATCCGCGATTTTGGGCAACGGCCTGAGTCAGGCACAAGGCCAGAACTCACCGCTGCAACTGGGTAACAACGGTCTGCAAGGCTTGAGTGGCGCAGGGGCGTTCAATCAATTGGGTAGCACGCTGGGGATGAGCGTTGGGCAAAAGGCCGGTTTGCAGGAGCTGAATAACATCAGCACGCACAATGACAGCCCGACCCGTTACTTCGTGGATAAAGAAGATCGGGGGATGGCAAAAGAAATTGGTCAGTTTATGGATCAATATCCTGAAGTCTTCGGTAAGCCGGAATACCAGAAAGATAACTGGCAGACGGCGAAGCAGGATGACAAATCCTGGGCCAAGGCGTTGAGCAAGCCGGATGACGACGGCATGACCAAAGGCAGCATGGATAAATTTATGAAGGCTGTCGGGATGATCAAGAGCGCGGTAGCGGGTGATACCGGCAATACCAACCTGAATGCTCGTGGCAACGGCGGGGCTTCTCTGGGTATTGATGCGGCTATGATCGGTGACCGCATCGTCAATATGGGGCTGCAAAAACTCGTAAGCTAAAACGAAAAACGACTGGGAGCAGGGCGTAAGCTCTGCTTTCTTGTTATTAGTTTTAATGAAATTATTGCAATTCAAATCAATTAGTTTACTCAGGTTTTGTCCTTTCTTTATGCTATTAGCTCTATAAACATCTTGTTATCCTTTACCTATATTTTCTCAAAAGGAATAGCGCCAAGGATGTCACATGGAACGTTTTCATTATTCTTCACTCCGCTTCAACCCCTTATCTTTTTTGTCTCCGATGGCGTGAACACACCGAATCTCTATTCCCCCTGATTTTCTGCGTTTTTCTCTGAAATCATATTTTTCCCGTGTGATGTTTTTATCAACCTAGGTCGTGGTGTGAGCAGACTCAGACCACAACTCAGGTTTTGCTGTTAATCAGGATAGTGACGTGCCGCGCCGAGGGAACCCGAGGCGTGCGGTCGCCGTGGTAACAGCACAAGAATAATAAGGAGAAGACCGATGGCAAACAGTACCGGATTGCAATTCACCGTAAAGGTCGGCGCGCTGGCGGTAGGCACGTTTGCGGTGGTGGATTTCAGGCTGGATGAGGGGCTGAACCGGCCTTTCAGCCTGTCGCTGAGTCTGGCGAGCGCGTTGCCGGATGTCGATTTTGGTGCGGTACTGGACCAGCCGTGCGAACTGATGATTTGGTATGAGGGCGAGTTAAAACGCCGGATCAGCGGGATTATTAGTGGATTCACGCAGGGTGACACCGGATTTCGCCGCACGCGCTATCAGGCAGAAGTCCGGCCTGCCCTGTGGCGACTGGGGCTTCGCACCAACGCCCGTATCTTTCAGGCACAGAAACCGGAAGCGATTATCAGCATATTGCTGGAAGAAGCGGGGATCACCGATTATGCCTTTTCGTTGCGTCATGACCATACGGTGCGGGAATACTGCGTGCAGTACCGGGAAAGCGATTTGGCGTTTCTTACCCGGTTGACCGCAGAGGAAGGCCTGTACTTCTTCCATGAGTTTGAGGAAGGCAAACACCGTGTGGTGTTTGCTGATGATGCCGGGGCGCTGACCAAAGGCCCCGAGCTGTTCTTCAATCTGGCGGTTCAGGGGCTGAGCGAAGGCGACTATGTCCGGCGGTTCCACTACGCAGAGCGGGTGAGTACGGCAGAAGTGGAATTGAAGGACTACAGCTTCAAAACCCCGGCTTACGGGCTGTCACACAAGAAGATGAGCAACGAGCTGGCGCACCAGCGCGAAAGCTATCAGCACTACGATTATCCGGGGCGCTATAAACAAGAACCGAGCGGCAAGGCGTTCAGCGGTTACCGGCTGGATGCGCTACGTTCCGGGGCGGTGACCGGCGCGGGTGAATCGAATGCGGCGATGTTAATGCCAGGCAGCAGTTTCATGTTGACCGAGCACCCCAATCCGGCGCTGAACAGCGGCTGGCAACTGGTGGCTATCACGCACGTCGGGCAGCAACCGCAGGCGCTGGAGGAGGAAAGTGGCGGCGAACCGACCACCTACAGTAACAGCTTCGACGTCATTAGCGCCAACACGACTTGGCGTGCGGAGTTACCATACAAACCGATGGTCGATGGCCCGCAAATCGCCACCGTCGTCGGCCCGGCGGGAGAAGAGATTTACTGCGACCAGTACGGTCGGGTGAAGCTGCAATTCCCGTGGGATCGCTACGGTGCGAGCAACGACCAGAGCTCCTGCTGGGTGCGTGTCAGTCAGGGCTGGGCGGGCGGTCAGTACGGCATGATCGCTATCCCACGCATCAGTCATGAAGTGATTGTTAGCTTCCTCGAGGGTGACCCGGACCAGCCGATTATCACCGGGCGTACGTTCCACGCGACCAACCGTCCTCCTTACGACTTGCCTGCGCACAAGACGCGCACCGTGCTGCGTACGGAAACCCATCAGGGCGAAGGATTTAATGAGCTGCGCTTTGAAGATCAGGCAGGGCAGGAAGAGATTTATATTCACGGTCAGAAAGATCTCAATGCGCTGATTGAGAATGATGTTGTCTGGCATATCAAACGCGATGCACATACGGATATTGATAATGACCGTGTAACTCGCGTTAAAGCCAACGATCACCTGACGGTTGAGAGCGAGAAACGTGATCATGTTAAAGGGGATTACTCACTGAACGTCGATGCCTCAATGCACCAGAAACTGGGGCAGGCTTTGCTAGTCGAGGTGGGTCAAGAAGTGCATGTGAAAGCGGGCGCTAAGGTGGTTATTGAAGCAGGGGCGGAACTGACGCTGAAAGTCGGGGGAAGCTTCGTCAAGATCGATCCCAGCGGCGTTAGCGTGGTGGGCCCGGCTATCAAAATTAACTCTGGGGGCAGTGTTGGGAGCGGTTCTGGTTGGGCAGGACAGAGCCCCATTCTGCCGGGGGGGGTTGCCGTCCCTCCTGCACCACCCGCGACATTGCCTGCCCCTGCCATTCATAAAAGCATGGAATCGATGTCACCGCTTGTCAAACCTTGCCCCCTCGCTAAGGGAGGCAACGCATGAGTCTGAATACGTGGCAAGCCCAGCATAGCGGCACTCTCTTTGCTATTGTCGACGGCGCGGTAGATCGCTCGGCAGTAGCCCGTTTCTATGAACTCAGCCAAGGTGAAGCTTTCCCCCTCTTTGCGGGGACCGAGTTTGAAGAACAAGCCGCACTTGGACCCTGGCTGCTGTCTAATCCTTCACCTGTATTCGTGGCGAATTCTCCAGCACTGAGTGGATTCTATCTGGTCAGTGAACAGTCTCTTGAAGTCGTTCGCAACCATTGGCAAAGCCTGATATTGGCTATCCGTGAAGGAGAGGCTGTCTGGTTTCGTTTCTCTGAACCTCGTATCTTTTTTCCGATGTTCTGCGCCATGAGCCCAGAAGAGCGGGATGCCGTGCTTGGCCCCTGCAATGGACTCTGGATCAACGACAATGGGTTTACGCGTAACCCTGATATTCCCTTCCATCCCCGGTTAAAAAGGCCCTGGTTTCACATCCGCTCACACCATATGGCGGCGTTGTATGATGAAAAACGTCACGGCTATATTCTTCGTCGGCGTCTGTGGCAGGTCATGACGAGCATGATGGAACGTCATCCCGATCCGGCAGGGACTATTTTGTCCGTTCTCAGGCAAGCCAATGCGGAGAGGGTTCAGGACGATGTGCTCGATGGTGTGGTGGCTGGCTCTTTGACCTTGCAGGTCGGGCTTCCTCTGGAGAGTATTCGAGCGCCGCTGATGCTGACTGAAGCTGAATTCGCGCAGGTCAACCACTGGATGGTGCAGCATAACGCGTTGATAGGAGATAACTAATGGCAGCCGATCCCCACTGTATTCCCTGCGAACGTTACGATACCTGGATAGAGATTGAGGTTCGTGATGAACACAATCGTCCGTTCAAGGGGCTGAAAGCGACACTGACCGACGATACCGGAAAATCCGAAACGGTCACCCTCAAAGAAGGGCCTGTAGTCGTACGTGGTTTTGCCGTAGGCCCGATAGCCGTCAAACTGGAGACGCTGCCTTGGCTCAAAGCAGCGCAATCGCGTGAAATATTGAAGGACGGGCAAAGTGCCGTCCCTGCCTATGTGGCAGAGAAAGCTGGGTATGATGAAACGCCACGTGAACATATTAAGGCGACCACCGGAGACCTGTGCTTGACCGCGCCTGAGCAACCCTTGCCAGAGGCGCATCAGGAAGGCAAAGCCGGTAGTGTCCGTTTCTTTACCAAGCATTCTTACGTTATAGAAGTAAAAGGTTATCAGATCAACGTGCTGCGCATCGGCGTGTTCTTCGATGGTACGGGGAATAACACGTATAATGCCGAGTCTGGTCTTAAAAAAGTGGAGCAATGGCTGGCTGAAACCTGCTCCGATCCGGTGCAGCGAGAGAAAGAACTGCGTGGCTGCCAGATGGGACGGCTTCCGGTGAGTGACAGTGCGGCGAACGATATTACTAATGTGGGTAAACTATTTAACCAATACGATCTGACTGCTGGCCCGTTGGTCGCCCATAGCTATATCAGCGGCATTGGCACTCGCGATCCCGTCGCTGGCAAGGAGGGGATGGAATACCGATCGGACAATATGCTGACAAAAGGGCTGGACCTCGATTTTGGCGGTGAAAATACCTCTATCGTTGGCAAGGTTAACTTTGCCTGTGAACAATCAATCGCAGAAGCGATTGGTGATGATTTGAAGAACGTATTACCTAACATCGATTGCATTCACCGCATTGTATTCGATGTGTTTGGCTTCAGCCGTGGAGCGGCGGCGGCACGCCATTTTGTGAATGTCATCGACCAAAAAGCCGATCATCCGCTGGTACTGGCGGTGGCTAAAACACCTACAATTCGTCTTAAGGCTGGGTTTGACTGGGCCAATAGGGAGGATGTACGGATCACGTTTGTCGGGATTTTTGATACGGTCGCCTCATCCTACCATCCGAGTTTGAACATCCGTTTACATGCGGATAGCGTCGAGCGATTGGTGCATTTGACGGCGCTGGATGAGGTGCGGAAACACTTCCCCTTAACGCGCGTCACTCCCACTGCCATTGGCACTAGCATTCCACCACATTTCACTGAAATGGCGCTTCCGGGCGCGCATTCTGATCTTGGCGGCGGGTATTACAGCCGCTGGAGCCTGCCTAATCCGAACAGCGATCCGGCGCTGACCGAGTGCCTCGAACTGGAGCGCTTTATGAGTGAAGAAGCGACCTCCACGCCGGATGATGAAAGCCAGGCCTATCGTCAGGCCCACGCCTATGCTGAGGAGAAGATTGCTTTAGGCTGGGTTGAACGTCTTCACCCGCATGTGCTGCGTGCCGCTATTCCTCCTGTAGGGGCGATCAGTTTGATCCCCTATTCGTTTATCCGACGGCGTGGCAAAGATGATACGTGGCCGAAAAAGGCCGTGTATGTGGAGGTGGTGATGAGCCGCGTGGTGGAGGGGGAGTATTCGCGCATTCCACTACACATGATGGTGGAAGCGGGACGAGCCGCCAGCGTGCCGTTTAAGGCGTGGCGATCAAAAGATAAACAGCTTCAGCTTGAACCACTTTCAGCCAAACTGCCAGCGGTCAATCTGACTAAACTAGATGAGATGTGGGCATTAGCGGCCACCGAGCAGGGTGTAGTGAAAAATCTGAGCCAGCAACTCTCTGCGGAGGTTTATCAGTCACTGCGCCGCGATTATGTCCATCGTAGCGCCAGCAATCAGGGTATCGCCAGTCCAGCCAATACAAGCAAATTTGAAACTACCGTGAGTAAAGAGCGTCGGCACGTAATAGGGAATGAGGAAGCATGATGTATAGACAACTAATGGTGTTACTGGGGCTTTGTGTTTCATTAGTCGCCTGTACTACGTCGGCCACGATGTCCGATTTTTCATGGCGATATGGCACGGGTAGCAACATTAATATCACTAACAATACGCGAACAGAGTTTTACCGTGATGGAAAACTCATTTACGCCGACCGTGAAGCGGGTGGCGGGGCGGGCGGGCTGCTGAGCGACAGAATCACAGGCCAGCGTTATTACTGGGCTGGGGGGGGAGGGTTACCTACCGATGGCGTCCCAGTTCCTGACAGGGCTTTGATAGAGATGGTTTCCTTCTACGATCGCAAACGTTATCGCATCAAGGTTGATTTACCGGCAAATTTAGAACAGAAAATGAGAGCGGTTTATCAAATTCAGGAACGCTACGATCGCCGTGACCGTTTGTATTTTGGCCTGGCACCTGGCGGCTATTATGAAGTGGTTTTGATGGGGCGGGGGCTTGGCGTTAGCCCAGATCTGTTGCTTGCCCGTGGTATTGCTGAGGAGGTGACAGACGATTGGTATGATCAAAAAGTATCTGTGGCTGAACAATACGGCGTTGACGATTTCGACAAAAAGTACGGCCCACTGTTTAAGCAACATCCTATCCCATTGGGCATGGACTGGGCGCCGATCATGGATGCCTACCGTGCTAAGCAGCCTAAAACGGATCAGCAGCCTGTGAAATGATTGTGTCACCGTGAGTAAAGAGCGGCGGCACATAATAGGCAATCAGGAGGCATGATGTTCAGGTATTTGATTATGGTCGTGGGCCTCAGCATCTCGCTGGTCGCCTGTTCAAGCCCGAATTTAAGAACTCCGGTTAGCTGGAGTTATGGTTCAGGTAGCAATATTGACAGTTTTTGTACGACGAAAGCCACTTTCTATCATAACGGTAAAATCGTATTCAGTTATCCCGGTGGTGGATGTAACGCAGGCGCACCGTACAAAGATATCATTGATAGAAAATATTACTGGGCCGGGGGCGGTGGGTTACCTACCGATGGTGTTCCCGTCCCTGACAGGGCTTCGATAGAGATGGTATCCCTCTACGATCGGAAGCGTTATAGGATCAAGGTCGATTTACCGGCTGATTTAGCCCAGCAAATGCAACAGCGCTATCAGATTAGCGAACGCATTGACCAACGTAGCTGGCTCTATTTTGGACTGGCACCCGGTGGTTATTATGAAGTGCTATTGAAAGGCGATAAGTTGCTTGTCAAACCAGACCTCTTGATTGCCCGTGGTATTGCCGAGGAGGTGATGGATGATTGGTATGATCAAAAAGTCTCTGTAGCTGAACAATACGGCATTGATGATTTTGACAAAGAATACGGCGCACTGTTTAAGCAACATCCTATCCCATTGGGCATGGACTGGGCGCCGATCATGGATGCCTACCGCGCCAACCAGCCTAAAACGGACCAGCAACCAGTGAAGTAATTGTGTCACCGTGAGTAAAGAGCGTCGGCACATAATAGGCAATCAGGAGGCATGATGTTTAAACAATGTATTGTGTTGCTGGGGCTTTGCGTTTCATTGGCTGCTTGTGCGACGACTCCAACGATCTCAGCTTTTTCATGGCGATATGGTACCGGCAGTAATATCGATGAAACGTGGACCACTAACGTTGAGTTTTATCGTGGCGAGACATTAATTGGCGGCTATCCAGGGGGCGGCGTAGGACCTAGTGCCAGTGTAAAACGGATTACAGAGAAACGTTACTATTGGGCCGGTGGTGGCGGTTTACCTGTAGAAGGAATGGCGGTTCCCGACCGCGCGGTGATAGAAATGGTGTCTCTCTACGATCGCAAGCGTTACCGCATCAAGGTTGATTTACCTGCAGATTTAGAACAGAGAATGAGAGCGGTTTATCAAATTCAGGGGCGATACGATCGCCGCGACCGTTTGTATTTTGGCCTAGCACCTGGCGGCTATTATGAAGTGGTTTTGATGGGGCGGGGGCTTGGCGTTAGCCCAGATCTGTTGCTTGCCCGTGGTATCGCCGAAGAGGTGACAGACAATTGGTATGATAAAAAATTTCCGATTGGTGTGAGCCAATACACCGTGACGCTCCAAGACTTTGACAAAGAATACGGCGAGCTGTTTAAGCAATACCCAATTCCACAGGGAATGGACTGGGCGCCGATAATGGATGCCTACCGTGCTAAGCAGCCTAAAACGGACCAGCAGCCTATTAAATAAACTGACTTATCTCGGTGTTTTAATAAACGGATTAATAAAGGACTAAATATGGGTAACGCAGTTAAATTAGGCGATAGCGATACGGGACACGGTAACTATCCGCCGACGCCCGTCGCGGCGGGCTCATCAACGGTTAAGGTTGATGGTATGCCGTTGGCTCGACAAGGCGATCCTCTGGTTCCTCACGGTCATGACCGGAGTATTAGCGGTGGTTCATCCAGCGTGCTCATTGATGGAAAGCCTGCTGCTCGCACTGGTGATGCGGTTAGCTGTGGCGGCGTGGTGATTGGCGGGGGAACGGTAAGCATTGGGTAAGGGTTTACTTACGCCTGCTATCTGTCGACGCAAATCCTAATAAAGCCAGCACAGGTTTCCCAGGCTGGCTTTTTCCCCAGTATTGTATGGCACAAGTATTACATTTGGCGCACTGCAATACAGCGATCGGCGATCAGACGAGCGAGCCAGAACGAGGTCTGCGCCACGTCGCTATGTAGTCCATTTTCCTTATGGATATCAGCCTTATGCAGGAAGTCCTGTTCCAGAGAATCCACAAAGTTATCGAACTCGAACTCACCCCGTCGCCGTGTTCCTGACTGACTCAGTACCGTGTTCAACTGTGCTCTCACCAGATGAATAGCCTGGGTGAATGATTCACGCTGAGCGGGCGTAATGTATCCGCCTTGCCTGGCGAGATCCGCCCAGCGAGTCGGCGTGGGCGATGTCATCGTGTTTGGCATCTTAATTCACCTGTAAGTTGGCAGAGTCGGGCACTTTGTAGTGATTATTGACGTTCGTCAGGTTGATATTGTTACCTTTGACGTTCAACCCTTCACTGTCGCTTTTCACGAACGAGAACTTGCCGTTTTCTGCGTCAATGTTACTCAGGTTCAAATTCCAGTCGCCCTGTTGTCCGCCGTTAGTGCGCACGAACGTACCGAAATCTTTCGCTTTGAAGTTATCGATAGTCAGGTTGGCATCCGCGTTCAATTGGAAAATTTTATCGGAAGCGCCTTGAGCACTGCTGTTGGTGATTTCAACGTTGGCAGGCTTGCCGTTGTTTGATTTCACCGTCAGCGCATCTTCGCCGACGTTGGTCCAGTGCACGTTATCAATTTTGGCATCACCGCGAACGTGTACGCCGTCCGCTGCATTATCCCCAAACACCACGTTTTTCAGCGTTGCGCCTTGAGCCAGTTCAAATATCGGCTTTTGGCCTTCAGCCTGACCGCCATCACCTAATTTGCTGCCAGCGGTAAAGGTTTTGCCGCCGCCGTCAAAAACCTCACCGGGACCGACTTTGATTGTGTCATTTACCACCGTGGCATCACCGCTGGCGGTTGGGAAGGATACCGGGCCAGCACCTGCTGTTGACGCCGCGGGTGAGGTGGCCGAACCGCCATCAACGCTGGTTGGCGCAGCCGTTAGTGGGGCGGGCGCTGCACCGCCGCTACCGCCGACCGATGAAGATGGTGCAGACGGTGCGGCAGGTGAACCACCGCCTCCACCACCAGATGACGCCTGCGGCGCGCCCGTTGACGGCGATCCGCCACCTTGTGATTGGCCGCTACCTTGTGGCTGACCAAATTCACCTTTCTGTGAATCCATCAAATTACCAATCAATTCCAGCAGTGCTTTTAACAGATCGTTGCCACTCAGTTGGCCACCGCCGTCCTCTGTTGGGCTGATGGCATTATCTAATGCGCTGCCTGCCGAATCTTGCAGTAGAGAACGGCTCAGATCTTCTGGATTTTGTGCGGCACCGGTGCCTCCGGCGCCGCCAGTACCAGATGAGCCCGTTAACGGTGAGGCACCGCTGTTGCCGCCTGCTGCGCCCGACGAACCGGAAGCGAGCGGGTTCCCTGCTTCCTGGCCGTTTTTACCGGGGATCAGCGCTTCCAACAGTTTCATCAGCATATCGGCAGGGCTGCCGTTTTGCCCTAACGCTGAATTCCCCGCATTGCCTGCGCCAGTCTGACCCTGCGAACTGCCGTCTGTTGATGAGGGCGTATTGCCTTGTGAATTGGGTAGAAGGGCACTCAACAATGTGCTCAGCGCTTCCATCAGTTGGCTATCTTGCTGCCCAGAACGTGGTGACGCCCCGCCGTTGCTGCCTGAAAGTGGGGAATTCAGGCCTGTCGATGACAGACCTGCACCGGGTTGTATGCTGAGCGTAATTGTCATATCAGCCATAACATCTCCTTGAAAGTGAATCGTGATGGGTTATTAACAGGCTTACGTCTGTTGCGTATTAAGTGAGGCGCGGTGTGATGTGGTTCCCCGAGCGAGGAAGAGAAAGATGATGGGAACCGGAAGGCGAAAACGACCACTTAACTGGCACGTTCACTTCATCACTCTTGGAACTTGTTATGCAGAAAATCCAGCATGTTCAGCCCAGTCTGTCCATTTCGGAAATTGCACCTGCTGCGCTAGCTAAAACATCGTTATCGCAGGGCAGTAGTACCAGTGCGAGCCAGAAGGGGGCGCAATCCCTGATTCAGCAAGGTTTGCATGATAAAAACAAACCGCCTGAATTGGAGCAGGGAAGCAGCAGTCAGGTGAAGAGTCAGGGTTCGCGCTCGACGACTTTGCGCGAGCTATTTGCATCGGAAGGCATGAGTCAGAACTTACCGCGCACGCAGCGTGATTCGCTGGCGTCAGGTGGGCCTATCCAGAGCTTGCCGCGTTTTGCTTCCACCGCAGATGCCGATATAAAAATAAACGGCAGCGGCAACCAGACGCCTGCGGCTAAAGCCGATATCGCGCTGGACAGCTACGGTAAGCTTCAGTTCGGCAAGGGCTTACCGGAAGCGTTGACTACACTGTTGCAGCAGACCATAGGGAAAAACAGCCAACCGTTCGCTGCCCATCATGAAAATCAAGATGGGCGAGTGGGCGAACAACAGCATGCGTTAGCCGACAAATCAGGGCGGCTATTCGTTATTCAAAGTGATGAAAATCAGCACATTGCACTCCACAGCAGCGGTCGCAGCGCGATGCCATCGGGTAAATTGGGTGTGGATAACGTACAGCTGGAATCCACGTCACAACATATCTCCCTGCAAACAAAATCAGGTGAATCCACGAGCGTACCGCTATCTGGACGGATGAACCACGAGCTATTGACGGGCGTCCACCGGCAGCCCGACTCGGCTTCAGGCGCGGGCGAGCAATTGCGTCTGCATGACGGCAAGCTGTTTTCGTTGAATACCGAATTTGGCGTTTGGCAGAAAAACAGCGACGTCCCCCATAGCCAATTATCGCGGCAAGGAGATGGTCAGCTGTACGCGGTTAAAGATGATCACACCTTGAGTAACTTGTCGTCGGGGACGGCGTCATCAGCCTTCAGCGATAAGATTACGGCGTTCTCCGCCAACCAGAACGGGCAATCGGCCGTGCTGACCGAGCAGGATCATTTGACACAATTGCATCTGATGAGTGCGCTGGATGCTGCGCCGCAGCCGGTGGATCTCAAACTGGGAAATGATGAACCGGTGTATGCGAAAGCGGTGGGATTAACCGCTGAACATCTACTGGTTGCCGATAATGATGGCAAACTTTATCACGCACCGCTGCCTGAGGCGGGCGAGCAACACGCCACCTTAACGCCAGTCAGCACGTCTGAACTGAATGCAGCGTTGGGGACGGACCACCATATTACCGGATTTGCCCACGATGAACACGGGCAGACGCAGGCACTCGCCACCGATCGTCAGGGACAAAAACATGTCGCGCCTCTGGGGCCGAATGGGGTGTCGCCAACGCCGGGGTGGAACCTGAGCGACAGTCTGGTGGTGGATAATAAACTGGGTCTGACCACAGAGGCACCAGCAGCGAAAGACACCTTAGATCTGGGACGACTGGGGCAAATAGGGCTACAGGATGGCAAAGTCCATTTTTACAATGGCAATACTAAAAACTGGGAAGCGTCCAGTGTTGAAGCCAGCCAATTAAAGCGCGGGCTGGACAATCAGGCTTACACGCTGAAAGACGGCGAAATCACGCCACTGTCCATCAATCAGAAATCAGAGTCGTTTACGCACGGTGACAACACTGTTTTTGCGCTGTCGCAGGTGCGTATGACGCCGTCTGCGGGCACGGCGCTCCCTGGTGTTGCCAAGGATGATGGTGTGTCGGCGATGGCGGTGGTCAACCGCAATAAATTTATTGCCGTCGATAAACAGGGCGATCTGCATTTTCACCAGATCAAGCTGGGAACGGATAAGCCCGCCGCGCCGCCGCTGGCACTGCCTAAAAATGGGTTGTCCGGTGAGATACAGGACATCACGCTGGATCATCAGCAGACGTTGTTCGCTCTGAATAAAGAAGGGCAGCTCTTTCAGCTACCGAAAGACGACTGGCAGAATGCCGCGAACCATGACAAGGCACAATGGCAGCCGGTTAAGACGCCAGCAGAGGGCAAAGTGAATTCGCTGGGTACGGATGCGCAGCATCATTTGCAGGTTGCGCATGACGATCATGAACTTCACACCCAACTCGGGAGCGCGTGGAAAACGACTGTGCCGAAAGGAGAAGCGCCATTACCCTCGGAAGCGCGTGCCGCAGAAACGGTGTTTGGCCGACTGGATGTGGCGACAAAAGGGACGAAGATACCGCTGACCGGCGTGTCAGTTAAAGCCGATGTTCAGATTCTGGGTAAAACGGGTGAAGAGTCACAGCAGGTTAAAAGCAAACTGTCAGATTTGCTCAGAGCCCATGTTGTCTCGTTCTCCATGGAAGTACCACGACCGCTGAAAACCTTTGCCGACCATGTTCAGCATCAAATTAGCGGCCGAGAAGGACTGAAACCCGTTTACGACATGCAGACCGAATTACTGAAAAAATTGGATGCCACGACGAGCCAGCCGCAGGGAACGGCGATGGATCTGGCGAGTAAGCTCGACAAGCTGGATCTGGGAGAGCAAGGGAAACCCTTAGTAAACCTGTTAAAACAGTTCCAGACCGAACTGGAAAACAGCTCGGCCAAAGCAGCCTTGCTTATCGGCAGGCAGCAGGGCGTGGTAAGCGATAACGGTGTGATGAACCCAGAAGGTAAGCCTGCCAGTGTGCACGGCAGAGAAAAAGATCTGGCTCCGGTGCTGCTGGCAGCGATGGAGAGCCACCCGTCATCGAAAACGAGTACCGCCGGTACGCTGATAAAAGCCTTTGTAGACAGTAAAACGCCGATAGCTCAGAAGCCAAATAGCGAGGCGTTTGGGCAACAGCGTGACACCAGCGATGCCCTGTCGTTGGCAAAAACGCGGCTGGTGCTGGATACCCTGGTGTTGGGCGATTTGCACAAACTGGCCGACCGCGCTGGGGCGTTATCAGGCACCTCGCCGAATGAGGCGGCGTTGGCATCGATGATGAAGGAGCTTAATGCGCTACGGCAGGGGGGTTATGGCGACAATCCGGTGAAGAAAATGACTGACATGGGGTTCACCAATCACAAATCGCTGGAGGCGGATTACGATTCGGTTAAAACCTTTATGAAGGCGTTTAGGAAAGAAGAGAATGCCGTCAGCGTGACCTCGAAAACCGTGATGCAGGCGGCCAGCCAGACAGACCTGATCGATAAAATGAAGGCGACCGTTTTGTCGTTGGACAGCAACGAAAGCATCGCGTTTAACCGGACTTATGGCGGCGGCGCATCTATGTCGTTTGTCGTCAGCGGCACGCCTCTGCCTTTCCCTCCGGTGCCGGGCGGCGGTGTCAGCGGCGAAAGAAATTACAACCTGAGTTTTTCCCGTGGTGAAAACGGCATTAATGTTGCCTTCGAACGTTCGGGCGGGATTACCGGGAAAGTGAGCTACTCCGGCGGATATGACGTCAGCGAGTACCTGACCGGAAAAACCTCGGCGCAGATGACGCAAAACATTAACAGCAAACACAGCTTTGCACCGGATGTCCGCGCGTCATTCGGTGTATCCGCCAGCCTGCAAATGGCGCAGCAAAACGCCCTGAACTTTACCCTCAGTGAAGAAGAACTGCCCGGTTTTATTGACGGTCTGTCGAGCGGCACGATCAATCCGCTTGCCCTGCTGGATAAAGGCGAGCAGCACAGCGTGAAGGCGGGTAAAACGGTCAGCTTCAATCTGGATAGCAATGCGGCACTGGAACTGCGTGGTGGGATAAACCTGACAGAAAAAGGCGCGGCACCCACCAGCGCCACATTACGCGGATCTGTCGGCCTGACGGCGAGCGCCAACGTGCTGTCGGGCACCAGCTCGTCCAGCGTCGCGCAAGGAGAGAAATCCACCACCTACACCGAATCCGACAACCGCCTGCGTTTCATGAATCAAGCGGCGATGGGTGCCAACGCCACGATCAGTGCTGGAGCCGCCAGAAACACGCCGGATGGTACCGTCCCGTTCTTCACCTCCGCCAGCATTGGGGTGAATGTTGCGGCAGATTCGCGCACTAACCAATCGATTAGTTTGGGTATGAAGAAAGCCGATCCGTTGGAGAAAAAGGACATTGACGCGCTGACCAAGACGCTGAACTCCGCATTCAACGATCCTGCCAGTCAACTGTTGATCGATGGTGTGAAAAAAATCGCGGAACCGGACGATCAGTTGGCCATTTTGAATGAGCACTTCGCCGATAAAACGGCCAAAACTGACGATCAGCATCAGGGGCTACTGAGTTTGCAAAAATTGAATGTGCGACAGGATGTCGCGCAGCGTGATGGGGCAACGCTGGATAGCGTTAAGCACACGACGTCCTACACCAATCTCAGCAAATTGACGGAAAACGGGCTGTTTCAGGTTATTGGCAACCATTTATTTTCTTCGCTTCCGCCAAGTAATGCCGACCGTATCAATCAACTGATCGCGGACAACCCGGCGCTAAAGGATATCGTAAGCCGCTTGCAGGATAGCGACAGAGCCTCGGTAACGGTTGGGCTGGAACTGAAAGACGATGTGCGGGAGAAGATAGAAAAGGGCATCCAGAACAAGACGCACGGTAAGGATGATGTCATTGCGCTGTTTAAGGATGGCAATAATTTACGTCTCGCCAGTATCGATGTTTCGCAGACGGTGAAGAAGAGCGAAGGGTTCAATACCCCGGCAGTCATCATCAACGCCTCAAGCAGTGCGGGTGTCAGCATGAATAAACTGCTGGGTAGCGTCAGCTTCAGCTACGGACAGGATCAAACCGTACCGCAAAGCTACAAACTGAGCGGCGAGATTGCAAAAGCCAATCCTGCCACGGCCAATGCTTTGCAGCAGTTACAGCAAGAAGGGCTGCAACTGAAAAGCTAATTGTGATTAAGGAGAACAACATGACACCAACACAACAGCATATTGCCCGCTTATTACGCCATTATGGTGCACTCAGCCGGACTCAACTGGGCTTGCAGGACGGCATCTGTGCACTGCGCGAACCAGACGGGCAGGAAGCGGTGGTTTTGGAAGTCCCCGCCAGCAGCAGCGTACTGCTATTGCACGGTGAGGTGATGCGATTTCAGGGGGAGGTCAGCACGGCGGTGTATCAGCTCATGCTGATGCTCAACTTTGAAATGGCGGCGATGAAAGGTTGCTGGCTGGCGCTGGATGAGAATTCGACGCTGCGTTTGTGCACTCAGCACACCGCAACGTCGCTGGACGAACCGGGTTTTACCGCGCTGCTGCCCGCGTTTATCAGCCAGGCAAAAGAGATCCGATTGCTGATTCGCGGCTTATTACCGCGACTCATGGCAGCTTAACGCCGCACGCTATTGATCTATGGCAATAAAGTCCAGCATTGTTTCGCTGCCGTCCAGAATGTCAGATTGGATGGCCTGCCGGGCGGCGCTGGCATCGTGTTGTTGTAGGGCTGCGAGAACGTCTTCGTGATGTTCGATCGCCATCTGCACGGAAAAATGCGCATAGGCCTGCGCAATCAGCGGGCCTGTGCGCATCCATAAACTGCCGATAAATTGCGTCAATAGCGGCATACGCGCTGCCTGTGCCAGAAACAGGTGAAATTCACTATTTAACCGCAGCGCTTCGCGTAGATTGTTCTCATCAATCGCCAGACGATTTTGGCGAATATTCTCTTCAATCTGTTCCAGCATCTTCGGCGTAATGTGTGCGGCGGCGAGTTCGGCGCCCGTGCCTTCCAGCGCCAGCCGTAATGTGCGGATCTCTATAAACTGGGCTTCAGTCAGTTGGGGCACGCGGATATCGCGCGGTGTCTTGAGCACCAGAGCCTGCTCTTTCGCCAGTTGCAGAATTGCATCTCGTACCGGCGTTACGCTGGTGCCAACCTGTGCGGCAAGCTCCCGTATTCTCAGGCGATCGTCCGGTTTGAGTTGACCGGTAATTAACGCTTCACGCAGCATGGTGTAAACGCTGGATCCCAGATAGCTGTGATTGATCTGCCCAATTGGATAATTCACTGTTCCCCCAGAGAGAAGTGCTGCGCAACGTGATGAGACTGAAATAGGGATTGATGCCGCAATCGATTCGCGGTGATGAGGCGCTAATATACAATATGATGCATCAACGAGGCTATGGGGGAGGTGACTCTCTGGCAGAAAATCGTCAATAAAAGGTCATGAAATACGCAGTATTGTATTAGGAAGTGTAACCGACCTAAAATTATGACTTAGGGAGATATTTTATCGCGTCTTAACGCAAACCGATTGTCATAAAATTATATATTACCTGACATATTGAGCTTGGTAATTAACGGTTCTACTATGCCGAAAAAATTATTATCATCAGGGATGAAACCATGCGTGGTTTTTTTAGGCTGATTGTTATCATGCCTGCGTTATTTTCTTCTATGTCATTTTCTGTATTTTCCGCGCCGCTTAATCCGGCGGACAGAATTGATATTCAGCAACGGCAGGCCGAGGTGATCGATCAATCTCGGCAGCAGCGCGATGATTTATTACAGTTAAATCAGCCACAAACGACGATAAAACCTAATGAAGGAAGCGATGCGGAACACTGCTTTTTCATTAAGGATATTCATTATCGCAACAGTTCTTTGCTACGTGAAAAAGATAAAAATACGTTAAGCAGAGATTATATTAATCGTTGTGTAAATGTTAATAATATAAATCAGCTGATCCATGATGTCAGTAATTGGTATATCGAGCGGGGTTACATTACCAGTCGTGCCTTTATTTCCGAGCAAGATCTCTCAAGCGGAATATTACAGATTGATATTCTGGAAGGGCGCCTCGAATTCATTAATATTAATAATGAATCGACACGGGCATTAAAGCAGGTCTTTCCGGGGTTAGAGGGCGAAATTCTCAATCTCCGCGATATCGAGCAGGGCATGGAACAGCTCAACCGCATGCCGACGCAGCAAGTGAGTATCGAAATTCAGCCCAGTAGCCAGCCTGGCTATTCCATCGTGAACCTCACCAGTAAAAAGCAGATTCCGCTAACGGCAAACATCAGTTTTGATAATAGTGGGCAGAAAAGCACTGGGGAACAGCAGCTAAACGGCGGCCTGTGGGCGGATAATGTGCTGGGGCTAGCCGACCAGTGGTTTATCAACGGTGGGCACAGCAGTGAATTTCGCGATAGCCGCAATGCCGAAAGCTTACAGGCGGGGGTGTCATTACCCTACGGCTACTGGACGCTCAGCTACGACTATTCTCAAAGTCGTTATCGCAACGATTTCACTAACCGAGATTTTCTCTGGCATTCAACGGGCGACAGCCAGACGCACCGCGCCACGCTGTCACGTGTGGTGTTTCGCAATGGCGACATGAAAACCAGCCTCTCGGCGGGCATGTCACACCGTATCGGGCAGAACTACCTGAATGATGTTCTGCTGCAATCCAGTAGTCGCAAACTCAGCAGCGCCATTATCGGCATTAATCACAGCCAGAAACTGTGGGGCGGGCTGGCGACACTCAATCCGGCTTACAGCCGCGGAACGCGTTGGTTTGGCGCAGAAAGCGATGAGGGTAAATCTGACGATGCGCTGCGCGCCGAATTCAATAAGGTGACGTTGGCGGCCAGTTATTACTACCCGATTGCTGACAACCTCCATTACCTCACCAACCTCTATGGTCAGTATTCACCACAGCGTCTGTATGGCAGCGAGCAGGTAACGTTGGGCGGAGAAACCTCCGTGCGTGGTTTCAAAGAGCACTACATTTCCGGTAATCGTGGTGGCTACTGGCGCAACGAAGTCAACTGGCGGGCGACGCAGTTGCCGCTGTTGGGCAGTGTCACGCTTACGGCGGCGGTGGACGGTGGGCATCTTTTCTCACAACAGGCAGACAGCGAATCGTCGGGTACGTTGTGGGGCGCGGCAGTAGGAATGGGCGTTGCTAATCAATATCTCTCACAGCAAATCACGGTTGGTTGGCCGTTGGCACATCCCGACTGGCTAAAACCGGATCACGCTGTTGCCTATTATCGCGTTGCACTTTCTTTTTAATTATTAATTTTTAACTATTTATTGTTAAGACAGGGGATCAGGGATGAAACCAATAAAAACCACACAGCGCCTGCTGGCGTATACGCTGATCCACTTCATTGCATTTCAGCCTCTATTGCCAGCAATGGCCGCAGGCGTGCAGGTCGCAACGGGTAATACCTCGCTGGATCAGGCTGGCAACGGCGTGCCGGTTATCAACATCGCCACGCCAAACAGTGCTGGGATCTCCCACAACCAGTACCACGATTTTAACGTCGACAAGCCTGGTCTGATCCTGAATAACGGCACAGAACAGCTCAATCCTACCCAGCTCGGTGGGCTGATCCAGAACAACCCCAATCTGAAGGGGAAAGCCGCCGACGCCATTATCAACGAAGTTGTGTCGACCAACCGCAGTACGCTGGCGGGCTACCTGGAAGTGGGCGGTAAACAGGCTAGCGTCATCGTTGCCAACCCGAACGGCATCACTTGCGATGGCTGCGGTTTTATCAACACCCCGCAGGTGACGTTGACCACTGGGAAACCCCAGTTGGATGCGCAGGGCAATCTGCAACGTATTGACGTGACACGCGGCGATATCACGCTGACTGGGCAGGGGCTGGATGCGAGCAAGAGCGACTACCTTAGCCTGATTTCCCGTACCGCGCAGATTAATGCCGGGCTGAATGCCAATGACACGCAGATTGTGCTGGGTGCCAATCAGGTTGACGCGACGGGCAAGGTGACGGCGCAGGCGGCGGATGGCGGTGCGGTTAATGGTGTAAAAGTCGCGTTGGATACTGGCGCACTCGGTGGGATGTACACCAATCGCATCAAGCTGGTTTCCAGTGATAAAGGCGTGGGTGTAAACGTCGGCAATCTCAGTGCACGCAGCGGTGATATCACGCTGTCTGCCAACGGTAAACTCAGCCTCGGTGATGCGGTAGCGCAGGGAAACATTCAGGCTGATGCTGACGCGCTAGCGTTGCAGGGCAAGCAGCAGGCGGGGAGCGCCCTGACGCTGAAAGCCAGACAGGACATCGCGCTGCAGGACGCCAGGCTGCGTGCTGGGCAGGATATCGATCTCCAGTCCGGCGGTGAGTTGACTGCGCAGAACAGTCTTATCAGCGCAGGCGTGGATGCACAAGGTACCGTCAAATCCGCCAATCAATTATCCCTAAAAAGTGACGGCGTCACACTCTCTAATGCGCAGCTTGCGGCGGGTAAGATCACGATCGGTGCAGGGAAATCGCTGAAGCAGGATGCCAAAAGCGGGATTAAGGCGGATGCCTTACTTGATGTGCGTGGGGACGTGGTGTCGCTGGCGGGAATGGCGGACGCAGACACGATTCGTCTTGAGGCGAAAAACCTCAATGGCGCAGGTAGCGCACAGCTTCAGGCGAAAAACAACGCCACGGTGCGCGTCACGCAGCAGGGTGACTGGCAGGGGAATCTAACCGCAGGTAACGCGCTGACCGTTGACGGTGGGAAGGTAGTACAGCGTGGTACGCTGGCGGGGAAAACGATCTCGCTGACCGTCGATTCGCTGGATAATCAGGGTGATATCGCTTCGCTACAGGGGTTTACGTTCAGCGGCACTCACCTGACTAACGGCGGGACGCTGGCCGCCGCAGAACGCCTGACGGTCAATGCGAACCGACTGGATAATACTGGCTTACTCAGTGCGCGTGACGATATCAGGCTTGAGCTGCAAACGGCGCTTGCCAATCAGGGCAAGATCCTGACGGATAACCAGCTGTTTCTGCTGGCTGACAGCATCAGCAACGATGGGACGCTACAAGCGACCGCGCTGACCGCGCAAAGTCGTCAGTTTACCAATCAGGGCGAAGTGACGGCTAATGAACTCGATCTGACCAATCAGACGACAGAAAACCACGGCACCATCAATGCGCAGCAGATGTTGGCGCTGCATGGCGGCAGTGTAGTAAATGGCGGCACGCTCAGCGCGGGAGAAAAACTGGCGCTGACGCTGGGGAAAACGCTGGATAACCGTAGTCTGGTTAAGGCCGGTACTGCCTTACACGTGACCGCCGAGCACATTAGCAACGACGGCACGCTCACCGCCCCTGAATTACAGTTGCATACCGAAACCCTGACCAATCAGGGGACGCTTCAGGCCAATAACGCGTTGTTCCTCGATGCTACGCATCAGTTGACGCAATCTGCCAGCGGTACGCTGCTGGCGGGCACCGAACTGACGCTGAACGCCGGACAGGCAGAAACAGACGGCGCGATTCAAGCGCAGCAGTTCCTGATGAATGCCGAACGCTGGCTCAATACAGGTAAAACCAGTATTACCGGCGACGGACAGATAAAGGCTGCGCAATTGGACAACCGCGGCAGTTTGCTGACGGCAGGGAACTGGGCGATTGTCAGCGATGCCATGAGTAATGACGGCGCGTTGCAGGGCAATACGCTGACTCTTCAAGCCAATACGCTCACGAACCGCGGGCAGGTACAGGCGCCGGGTGCGGTAACCCTGACTATCGCTGATGCGTTTACCAACCACGGCGACTGGTTAAGCGGTGATGCGCTGCGTATTGAGGCAGCGAACATTCAGAACGGAGGCACGCTACAGGCGTTAAACCTTACGACAGTCGGTGGCGCGCTTAACAACAGCGGCAACATCAGCGGTATCAATAGTCTGTCACTCTCCTTAAACGGCAATCTTGATAATACCGGCACGCTACAGGGCAACCAACTTCACGCGGAAGCCGCTCGTCTCACTAATCAGGGATCGTTTTACGGCACCGACGCGCTGATGCTGGCAATCACCGGAGATCTAGATAACACCGGTACGCTGCAGGGCAACCAGCTTCATGCGGAAGCCGCTCGTCTCACCAATCAGGGCACGCTTCACGGTACGGATGCACTGACGCTCGCGATAACTGGCAACTTGTCTAATCAGGGGACGCTGCTGAGTGACGGTGACAGCACGGTGACGGCGCAGCAGCTTGATAATACCGGGTTATTACAGGCAAAAAACGCTGCACTTCAGGTGGGCTCGCTGGATAACGCTGGAAAGATCTTCGGTATCGCCTCACTGGCGCTGACGGCCACCAACGGGTTGACCAATCAGCAAAGTGGCAAATTACTTACTCAGGGTGCGGCGGTGCTCACCGCGGCGGATGTCGTCAATGCCGGAGAATGGCAGGCACAGCGACTGACTCTGACGGCAAATAATTTAACCAATGACGGTGAGATTCAGGGGGATGACGCTTTATCCCTGACGCTACCAGCCGTTGAAGGCAAGGGCACGTTAATCAACCGTGGCGCATTGACGACGGGCGGTGACGCCACGCTGTTTGCGCGTCTGATAGATAATCAGGGCACGCTATCCAGTCTGGGTCAAACTGCACTGACCGGAATGTCGTTGATTAACGACGGCCGTTTGGTGGCAGCGACAGGGCTGTCGCTGTACGGCGACTATCGGGGCAGCGGACTGCTGAACACGGCAGGTACGCTGACGCTCCAGGGCGACACGCTGGTTAACGACGGGCACTGGGAAAGTCGGGCGCTGTCTCTGCAAGGGTTGTCGTTCACCAATCAGGGCTCGGTGTTAGGGAATGACGTGACGCTGTCGGCGAACCGTCTGACGAATCGCGGTAGCGTTGTGGGTGGTGATTCTCTGGGGATCACGTTGTTTGACCGTCTGGATAACGTCGGTGAGTTGCGCAGCGACAATCTGTCTCTTACGGCATCAGGCATGAACAATCGCGGCGACATTCAGGGTATCAATACCCTGCAACTGAATGTGGCGGGATTAGTGGATAACGCGGGCGTCATCAGCGGCAACCAGTCGGTGGCAGTGACTGCAGGAGAGGTCAAACAGCTCGGCACTCTGGAGGGGAAAACCGTCACGCTGGACGCTGCCTCGCTGGTCAATCAGGGAAAAATTCTGGGTGTAGATGCGCTGACGCTCGCCATCGCAGGCAATGTCACAAACAGTGGCAATGTGCTGACGCAGGGCAACGGGATGGTGACCGCGCAGCAACTGGACAATAGTGGACTGCTGCAGGCCGACAGTCTCACGTTGGAAGCGGATGAGGTGACCAATGCAGGGCAATTGCTCGGTATTCAGGCGCTGTCGATAACGGCACACCATGGGCTGACCAATCAGCAAAACGGCAAATTGCTCACGCAGGGAGCGGCGGTTCTGCAGGCCGCTCAGGCGGATAATCACGGTGAATGGCTGGCGGATAACCTGACGTTGCAGGCCGAGCGTTTCACTAACACGGGACGGATTCAGGCCGATCGCGATCTCGGCATTATCGTGGAGCCAACGCGTGCTCTTCGTCAGCCGTCTTTTCTGGCGATGGCGTTAACGCTGGCGGCAGATGCACAGCAACTCAGCCTGAGCGTGTCACCTCAGTATGCGGGGGAAAACAGCGGTGTTCTGGACAATCGCGGCACGCTGGTGTCCGGCGGGGACGTACACCTGAGCGCCACGCAAATAGCCAACCAAGGCTCGCTCTCCAGCAACGGTGCAGCAACCTTGACTGGTGAGTCGATTGATAATACCGGTGCTGTGGTGGCAATGAAATCGCTGTCGCTGACGGGGAATTATCAGGGAAGCGGGTCGCTCAATACGGACGGTTTGTTGGCCTTGTCCGGCACGACGCTTGCGAATACCGGGCACTGGCGGGCGAATGCCATTCAGGCGAAGGGGCTTACGCTGGATAATCAGGGCACGTTGCTGGGGCAACGGATCGATATCACGGCAGATAACGTGTTCAACGGCGGCGAAATAGCAGGGATTGACGCGTTGCAATTGACGCTTGACGATCGCCTGACGAATCAGGGCGAACTCTACGGAGCGACGCTACGGTTGTCAGCGACCGATCTATTTAATCAGGGTGAACTCTCCGGTGACGACCTGCATCTGACGCTGCAAGACGGCTTGCACAATCGTGGCCTGATTAGCGGTAGTGAGCGGGTGCAGCTTGACGCTAATCAGATCGACCAACGGGGTTCGCTGGAAAGTCGCGATCTGCAGGTGCAGGCAAACGCACTCGACAATCAGGGCACGATGCTGGGCGTGGATGCGTTGACGTTTGCCATCCGTGATACCGCACGTAATCAGGGCAAGTTGCTGAGTCAGGGTACCAGCACGCTGACGGCTAATCGGCTGGAAAACAGCGGACACTGGCAGGCGGACACGCTGGCGCTGACGGCAGACGAGATCGCGAATGCCGGACAATTGCTGGGGCTGTCTGCGCTGTCGTTGACGGCGAAGGGCCGTCTGGACAATACGCAAAACGGCAAACTGCTCACGCAGGGCATCGCGGTATTGCAGGCGACTAACGTAGAAAATGACGGTGAATGGCAGGCGGATAGCCTGACGCTTGACGCGCAAAACCTGATCAACCGTGGGCACATTCAGGGCGATAAATCGCTTAAGGCGACGCTGGTAAACGGTGATGTAGACAATAAGGGCACACTGTGGAGCGAAAACGCCACGCTTGCCGCCCGAACACTGACTAATGAAGGCAACATCACCGGCGTTAACGGTCTTCAACTGACGCTGGGTAACACCTTAACTAACCAGGGTGCGCTGAACAGCAACCAGCTCAGCGCACAGGCCAACAGACTGGTCAATAGCGGAAAAATCAACGGCCTTGACCGTCTTGAATTGACTGCTGTCGATAGTCTGGATAATCAGGGGGCGTTGTACGGTACGGTGTTGACGCTCAATGCGAACGACCTGACCAACAGCGGCGCTATCACGGGCGTGGACAGCCTGATTCTGAGTCTGAAGGGGACGCTGGACAACGTGCGTGATATCAGCAGCAATGCGCTGACCCTTGATGCTAACGATGTGTTCAACCACGGCATGATTACGGGCGTTAACGGGTTAACGTTCCTGCTCGGCAATCATCTCGACAATCAGGGCGCACTGAACAGCCATGCGCTGTCCATCACCGCCAACGATCTCACTAACGATGGCCAGATCAACGGCACGCGCAGCCTGCAACTGTCTCTCAACGAGGCGTTGACCAATCGCGGCGATCTTACCAGCCAGCAAATAGCGATAACGGCCAATGATGTGCTCAATCATGGGCAGATGCTGGGTTCGGACGATCTGCAATTGGATCTGCGCAATAAGCTGGATAATCGCGCTGTTATCAGCGGTAGCAATACGTTGGGTATCATCGCGAAAAGCCTCGATCAGCAGGGTACGCTGGAAGCCCGCGCGCTGACCGTGGACGCCCAGACACTGGATAACCGCGGAAAAATGCTGGGCGTGGATGCGCTGACGCTGGCGATTGCGGGGATGGCACGCAATCAGGGCAAATGGCTGAGTCAGGGCAGTAGCACGCTGACGGCAGATCAAGTTGACAACCACGGGCAGTGGCAGGCGGGTGATATCACGTTGCAGGCCAACGATCTGACCAACAGTGGGCAGATTTTCGGCATCAATGCCTTGTCGCTGAAGACAATTCGCGGCCTGACTAACCAACAAAACGGTACGCTCCTGTCACAAGGCATTGCCGCCTTACGCGCCGCCAGTGTGATAAACGACGGTGAGGTACAGGCTGATCGCCTGACGTTTGAAGCACAAGAGCTGAGCAACCGTGGGCGTATTCAGGGGGATCGCGAGTTAGCGGTCATGCTGGATAGTAACAACCCTGCCGGCCGTTTAACCAATTTGGGCACCTTGATGTCCGGTGGCGATAACCAACTGCAAGCCAGCCTGTTCGACAATCAGGGCACGATCTCCAGCGTAGGCAAGATGGACGTGCAGAGTGCGGATATTCGCAACGCGGGCAATTTGATTGCCGACGGCGCACTGTCGCTCAGTGGTGACTATCAGGGCGCGGGTCTGTTGCACACGGCCGACACACTCACGCTACACGGTAATCAACTGAACAACAACGGACGCTGGGAAAGCCGAGCGCTGGCGCTGAACGGCGGGGCGCTGAACAATCAGGGTACGCTAGTCGGTGAACGCGGTATCACGCTGGAATTGCGTGAAGGCTTGACGGTCGGCGACACCGGCAAACTGCTTACCAACGGTGCCCTGCAGGCGCAGGCGGGGATGGTCGTGAACGACGGTTTCTGGCAGGGCAACACGCTGACGCTGACGGCAGATAACGTCGAAAATGCCGGGCAACTGCTGGGGCTGTCTGCGCTGTCGTTGACGGCGAAAAACCGTTTGGGCAATACGCAAAATGGCAAGCTGCTCACGCAGGGACTCGCGGTATTGCAGGCGACCAACGTAGAAAATGACGGTGAATGGCAGGCGGATAGCCTGACGCTGGACGCACAAAACCTGATCAACCGTGGACACATTCAGGGCGATAAATCGCTTAAGGCGACGCTGGTAAACGGTGATGTAGACAATAAGGGCACACTGTGGAGTGAAAATGCTGAGCTTGCCGCACGGACACTGACCAACGAGGGCAATATCACTGGTGTTAACGGTCTGCAACTGGTGCTGGATAATGCGTTAACCAATCATGGCACGCTGAACAGCTATCAACTGACTGCACAGACCGACAGACTGGTCAATAGCGGGAAAATCAACGGACTTGACCGTCTTGAATTGACCGCCGTCGATAGCCTGGATAATCAGGGGGCGTTGTACGGTGCAGCGTTGGCGCTGAATGCGAATGACCTGACCAACAGCGGCGCTATCACGGGCGTGGACAGCCTGACCCTGGATCTGACTGGGACACTGAACAATGTGCGTGACATCAGCAGCAATGCGCTGACCCTTGATGCTAACGATGTATTCAACCACGGCACCCTGACGGGCGTTAACGGGTTAACGTTCCTGCTCGGCAATCATCTCGACAATCAGGGCGCGCTGAACAGCCATGCGCTGTCCATCACCGCCAACGATCTCACTAACGATGGCCAGATCAACGGCACGCGCAGCCTGCAGTTAACGCTGGGTGGTGACTTGACCAACACCGGTGACCTTACTAGCCAGCGTATCGATATAACCGCGGAGGACGTGCTCAACCACGGGCAGATGCTGGGTTCGGACGATCTACAACTGAACTTGCGCAATAAGCTGGATAATCGCGGTGTTATCAGCGGCAGCAATACGTTGGGTGTAATCGCGAAAAGCCTCGATCAGCAGGGTACGCTGGAAGCCCGCGCGCTGACCGTGGACGCCCAGACGCTGGATAACCGCGGAAAAATGCTGGGTGTGGATGCACTGACGCTGGCGATTGCGGGGATGGCACGCAATCAGGGCAAATGGCTGAGTCAGGGCCGCAGCACGCTGACGGCGGATCAGGTCGACAACCACGGGCAGTGGCAGGCGGGCGATATCACGCTTCAGGCCAATGATCTGACCAACAGTGGGCAGATTTTCGGCATCAATGCCTTGTCGCTGACGACAACCCACAGCCTGACTAACCAACAAAACGGTACGCTCCTGTCACAGGGCATTGCCGCCTTACGCGCTGCAAGTGTGATAAACGACGGTGACGTGCAGGCAGAACGCCTGACGTTTGAGGCACAACAGCTGACCAACCGCGGACGGATGCAGGGCGATCGTGGATTCGCTATCACGCTGGATAGCAACAACCCTGCCAGCGTGTTAACCAATCAGGGCACGCTGCTCTCCGGCGGTGACGGCTGGCTGAGCGCCAGCCAGTTCGACAATCAGGGTACGGTCTCCAGTGTAGGCAAGATGGACGTGCAGAGTACGGATATTCGCAACGCGGGCAATCTGATTGCTGACGGCGCACTGTTGCTCCGTGGCGACTATCAGGGCGCAGGTCTGCTGCACACGGCCGACACACTGACGCTACACGGTAATCAACTGAACAACAGCGGACGCTGGGAAAGCCGAGTGCTGGCGCTGAACGGCGGGGCGCTGAACAATCAGGGTACGCTAGTCGGTGAACGCGGCATCACGCTGGAATTGCGCGAAGGCTTGACGGTAGGTCGCGATGGTCAACTGCTGACCAGTGGCGCCTTGCTGGCGAAGGCAGGTGAGGTTATTAACGACGGATTCTGGCAGGGGAAAACACTGGAACTGTCCGCGAACGACCTGATTAATGGTGGTTCGCTGCTCGGTCAGGATGGCCTTCGCCTCGATTTACTGCGCACCTATCAGGGAACCGATTTATCCCACCTACTGAGTGACGGGAATGCGGTTATCAATGCTGAGCGTGTTACGCAAAGCGGAGAGATAGCGGCGGGAACGCTGAGCCTGACCACAGGTACGTTGGAGAACGGCGGGCGCGTGCTGGGCAGCAATGGCCTGACGGTCACAAACCGTGATGCGCTACTTAACCGCGCCGGTGGTGAACTGCTGACCAACGGCGCAGGCCGTGTTGACAGCGGATCGCTGATCAACGCGGGCACGCTACAGGCTAACGACCTGCAACTGCGGGCTGGTGAAATCGATAATCAGGGACGTATTCAGGGCACCGACGCACTGCGTTTGCTCGACGTGCTGCGCTATGTCGGCGATAAAAGCAGTCAACTGCTCAGCAAAGGCGTATCTACCCTTAATGCTAAACAGGCAGAAAACGCCGGTTTATGGCAGGCGGGTACGCTGACGTTGAATGGCGAATCGCTCGATAACAGTGGCACCGTAGCGGGGCTGAACGGTTTGTCGCTCAACGGCGACGCGCTAACAAATAAGGGTGAACTGTTCTCGCAGGGAACGGTGACGTTAACGGGCAAGACGCTGGAAAACAGCGGTACGCTGACGGGTGTCGGCGGCTTTACGCTGCAATTGACCGATCGCGTCGACAATCTGGCGGCGGGACGTTTACTCAGCGGCGGCGTGGGCGAACTCACGACTGGCGTGTTGAGCAATCAGGGGCTGTGGCAAGCGGACGAATTGCGTCTGACAACCAGTGACCTCGATCAACAGGGAAATCTGCTGGGCGTGCAGCGTGGTACGTTGCAACTGACCGGATCATATCAGGGCGCGCAGGGTAGCCAACTTGTCAGCGGCGGCGATCTCAGCCTGACGGCGCATGACATCACTAACCGTGGACAGGTTCAGGGCCGCACGCTGACGCTGGGTGCCGATGAGATCACGAATCACGGCACTCTGCGTGGCGATAGCGCGCTTAACGCGACAGTCTCAAATCAGTTCAGTAATGCGCCACAGGCGCGTTTAAGCAGCGACGGCACGCTTAACGTGCAGGCGGTCGCGCTGAATAATCAGGGCGAGATAAAAGCCGTCAACACCACGCTGACGGGCAATACCGTCACCAACGGCGGCACGGTGCAGGGCACCGCTGCGCTACAGTTGGACACGACAGACCGCATCGTCAACCAACAGGTCGGACAGCTGTTATCCGACGGCACCACGACGCTGAAATCAGCGGCGGTAGAAAACCACGGCTGGCTGCAGGGGCGTGGGCTGGACGTGAATACCGCACAGTTTACCCAGCAGGGCAGCCTGATGGCGCAGGATAAACTGACGCTGAAAATCCCGCAGTGGGTGAATAACGGGCTGGTGCAGGCGGGTGAACTGGAAATCATCGCCGACGAACTGGACAACCACGGCACGCTGCTGGGCTTGACACAGCTGGCGCTGCAGACGCAGCGGCTGATCAACCGTCAGGGCGCGAAGCTCTACAGCGCGCAGGATTTGCGCCTGAAAACTAATACATTGCAACAGGACGGGCAACTGGTCGCGCTGGGTAACCTGACTGCCGATATCACCGGGCCGCTGACCTTCACCCAGAGCATGGCAGCGGGGCAAAAATTAGCGCTAAACGTCGCGGGTGACCTCGATCAGCGCGGGACGTTACAGGGTAAATCCGTCCAATTGACCAGTACTGGTACGCTTACCAATCAGGGCAACATTCAGGCGGGCGGCGGTGAGTCGCGTATCAGCGCGAAAGACATCGTACAACTGGAAACGGGCAGCGTTCAGGCTGGCGGGAATCTGACGCTGGTCAGTGATAACACGCTGAATAATAAAGGGCTGATTGGCACTACGAGCGATCTGCTGATTCAGGCGGGCGGCACGCTCCATAACAGCAGCATGCTCTATGCGGGCGGCAATATGCGCTTGCTGTCCGATTCCCTCACCAACGTCTTTGGCACCATTCTGGCAGGTAATAACCTGCTCATTCAGCGTGACGACCAAGGCACGGCCAGCACCTCGTTGTTAAACAGTTCAGGTACTATCGAAACGCAGTCCGGCGATATCACGATTAATACTGGTACGTTGACTAACCAGCGTGAAGGGTTGGTGGTGACGGAGAGTGAATTGGCTGGGGACTCGGTGCCGGATTGGGTAGGTAAAACGACGGCTAATATCCCGATCGAATGGTTTAAACCTGAGGATTATGGGGTCGTAAGTTTCATCTCTGTTTATAGAGGTGATGGATATTCTAGTGATGAATCAATAGTATATGGTATGAAGCCATCATCTTCGTTATATGTTCCCTACGAACATGCTTATATTAAAAATATTATAATAGCAAATAAGGAAATTAATATATCTGTACTAGGTTATGATGGCCGAATCTATTCTGGAAATAATATTTCTATAAATTCAACTCTCCTAATTAATGATGCCTCTCAGATCGTTTCAGGAAAAAAAATAGAGTTAATTGGAAATAGTATAAGTAATCAGTCATATCAAACAGGGGTTACAAAAAAATATTTAACATATCAGTATGAAAATGCTAAGTACAAACCAGCACAGTATTATATAAATGGTGTGCTTTCAAAAGTTAAATATACACCATCTAGTTTTGATTACATGTTGGCCAATTTTTCCCCATATCTTACTTATATCTTGAAAAACACCCCAACCTACGAAAAAACTGTTGGCGAAAGCTATAACGCGTTAATTCAGGCGGGCGGCACCATTACCGCCAACTTTAAACAGGATATCAGTAATACCACGCTGCAACCGGGCAGCGGTGGGTTTATGCCTGCCTCCACCAAACCGGTGCTGGATAGCATCACCGCGCTGTCGCCATTGCAGAAACAGACCACGCGTCAGTTGGTCAGCCAGGATTCGTCGTTTAACGCGGGTGCGGTTGACGTCACAAAAGCAGGTAGTGGACAGGCGACGTTGGCGGGTAATGCCATAGGCGTAGCGGCGACGGGTAAAGCCGTGGTGCTGACGCAGCAGTCTGGCACTTCGCTGCAAACGACGGCGCAGGCAGAGAACATTACACCGTTGACGCAGGGGCAGCAGTCCGCAGAGCCGCTGACGCTGAATACCGGCGACGCGGTGGTGTTACAACCTGCTACTTCCGGTCATATCAGCAACCCTGATTCGGTCGCGCTGACGCAGCAGGCTGGCACCGCGCTGCAAACGGCGGCGCAGGCTGAGAACATTACGACAATGACGCCTGGGCAGCAGGCCGCAGGGCCGCTGACGCTGAAAACCGATGATGCGCTAGTGTTAACCGATCCCAACGCCAGCCCTGTCGTCCATTCTGATGCGGTTGCGCTCACGTCGACAGGCCAACGTCCTGATGCCGGACAGAGTCTGACGCCCGTTACCGTGGACAATTCGACGACAGGTGTCACGATAGCGGGCACGGTAGGGGCACCTGTAACGTTGGCGAAACCGGGCGCGGTGGTTGTGGAAACACCGAAGCAGACGGTGAGTGCAGACAACTTTCCGGGTGGGGGTACGCCCTCTGTGCCACAGCCTCTTTCTGCTGCTGAGCTGCTGAGCGCCATCGGTAATGGACTCCAAAACCTGAGTACCAATCCGCTCGCCGAGTACCCACTGCCGACAGGTAATAACGGGCTGCTGGTTGTCGATCCTAATGCGGACAGCCGCTACCTGATCCACACCAACCCGAAACTGGAACAGTTAGGTCAGGTCGACAATGCGTTGTTCAGCGATCTGCAAACGCTGTTGGGGCAACAACCGTCAACGGTGGTGCCAGTCGAAACGCGCTCACAGTGGACGCAGGCCGACAAGGTGTTGGGGTCGTCCTATCTACTGGATAAACTGAATCTGGATGCGGATCACGACTACCGTTTTCTGGGGGATGCGGAGTTTGATACCCGCTACATCAGTCAGGCGGTGCTGAAACAGAGCGGGCAGCGTCACCTGAATGGCGCTGGTTCCGATCTGGCACAGATGCAGATGCTGCTCGATAACGCCGCGGCGGCGCAGAAAGGCATGAACCTGCAACTGGGTGTGAGTTTGACGCCGGATCAGGTAGCCAACCTCAGTCAGAGTATGGTCTGGTGGGAAAATATCGAGGTCAACGGTCAGACTGTGCTGGCACCGAAGCTGTATCTGGCGCAGGCGGATAAAAATAACCTGCAGGGCAGCGCGATTGTCGCGAACAAGGTTGAGCTGAACGCGGGCGGCGGCGTCACCAACAGCGGCACGATCAAGGCGGTTGAAGTGTTGGCGATTGCCAGCGGCGACAAGATTGATAACCATGAGGGCGGCCTGATCAAGTCAGACGGCGGCCTGAATCTGGTGGCATTGAACAACATCACCAACAGCGGCAGCCGGATTGAAGGTAACACGCTGCAACTCGCCAGCATTAACGGCGACATCATCAACCAGACCGCGTCGCGCGATTTTCAGACCGCGCAGCCGAATGCTTCACGCAGCGGCACGGGATCGCTCACGTTCACCGAATTGGGTAAAACCGCCGAAATTGTAGCAGGTAACAGCCTGACCCTCAGCGCGGGCAAGGATATCCGCAACGTGGCGGCCACGTTGAATGCCGGGCAGGATATGGCGCTGAACGCCAAAGGCAATGTGGCGATTGAGGCGCTGACGCTGACCAATAATCGCGTGGATATCGGGTGGGGTAGCAGCAATACCGCGCTGAACACGACCGTGCAAGGTAGCGCCGTCAATGCGGGCGGTGCGCTGAAAGCGGTAGCGGGTCTGGATATTCAGATCGATGCCAGCCAGCTTTCCGGCGGCTCGGCGCTGTCGCTGGCGGCGGGTAATGATATTCGCCTCACCGCGCAGGACACGCTAAAAGAGACGCTGTATCAGGGCGGTAGCACGGCGCAGCGTCGCACGCAGGAGGTGGCAAACAGCCAGTTACTGAGCGGCGGCGACCTGGCTCTGGTGGCGGGACGAGATGTCTTGTCTGAGGCGGCCAGCCTGAATGCCAAAGGCAATGCGACACTGGCGGCTGGACGCGATCTCAATCTGCTGTCTCAAGAGGAAGAAACCTACAGCGGCAGCTGGTGGAACCGTCATGCCGACTGGCAGCAAAACATCACTCAGCAGAGCACCGAGTTAACAACGGGCAAGGGCTTGAACTTGCAGGCGGGCAGAGACATCAATCTGCAAGCGGCACAGGGCGTGGCCAGCGGCGCGGTGACGGCACAGGCGGGCAACGACATCAATCTGCTGTCGGCAACCGAAACGCAGCACACCTTCTTTGAAGAAACAAAAATCAAGAAAAAGGCCTTTTCGAAGACGGTGACGCATACGTTGCGGGAAACGTTGCAAACCGATGAGAAGGGCAGCCTGCTGTCGGGTGACAGTGTCACGATGGCCGCTAATCAGAATATCAATCTGCAAGGTTCCTCGGTGGTCGGCGACAAGCAGGTCACGCTGCTGGCGAATAATGACGTTAACACCGCTGCCAGCGTAGAGAACTACCAGAACTATGAAGAGCACAGCAAGAAAAAAAGCGGCTTGTTCAGCGGCGGCGGCATCGGCTTCACCATCGGATCGACGTCGACTAGCCAAAAACTGCGCGATCAGGCCGCAACGCAGAGTCAGAGCATCAGCACGCTTGGCAGTACGACAGACTCAGTGACGGTGAAGGCTGGGAACGATGTCACCCTCAGCGGCACCGATATAGTGGCGGGGAAAGACATCCTCCTGCAAGGCAACAACGTCACGATCGATCCGGGTTATGACACGCGCAAGCAGCAACAGGAGTTTGAGCAGAAAAGTGCAGGCCTGACTATTGCGCTCTCCGGCGTAGTTGGGGCTGCGCTCAACAGCGCGGTGCAGAGCATTCAGGCGGCAAAAAGCGAAAGTGATGGTCGACTGGCGCTGCTTCAGGGGATGAAGGCGGGGCTGGCTGGGTATCAGGCCTATCAGGGCAGTCAGTCCGAGTTGAACAACAAAGGGGAAGCCTCTTTCGTCGGCGTCAGTATTTCTCTCGGGGCGCAGAACTCACGATCCAGCCAGACTAGTGAACAGAAGCAGAGCTTTGGTTCGACGCTGAATGCGACGCGAGATATCGGTATTGACGCGCGCACGGGAGATATCACGGTTGCGGGTAGCCAGCTTAAGGCGGGCGGCGATGTCATGATGAACGCGGCGCAAGATATCCACCTGATCTCTGCCCGTAATAGTGAAGCGCTGAGTGGCAAAAACAGCAGCAGCGGCGGCAATATCGGTGTCAGTCTGGGATTGAGCAACGGTAGCGCGGGGCTTAGCATTTTTGCTAACGTTAATGCGGCGAAAGGGCGGGAAACCGGCACGGGCAATACTTGGTCAGAAACCACGGTGGATGCAGGTAACCATGTCACGCTGAAAAGCGATCGCGACACGCGACTGATTGGCGCGCAGGTGAACGCTGAGCGCATTGATGTTGACGCAGGGCGTAATCTGCTGTTGCAAAGCCAGCAGGATAGTGACCGCTATGATTCCAAACAGGTTAGCGGATCGGCAGGCGGCAGCTTTACCTGGGGCGGCGGTGGCGGCAGCGGCTACATCAGCCTCAGCAAGGACAAGATGCACAGCAATTATGATAGTGTGCAGCAGCAGACGGGGTTCTTTGCTGGTAAAGACGGATTTGGTATAAAAACTGGTGAACATACCCAGCTTGACGCCGCCGTGATTGGTTCTACCGCCAGCGCCGAGAAAAACCGGCTGGAAACGGGGACGCTCGGCTGGAGCGGGCTTAACAATAAAGCCGAATTCAAGGTGGAGCACAGCGGCGCAGGTTTCAGCGCCAGCCCATCGATGGGCGGTAGCATGCTGTCGACGTTGGCGATGATGGCGTTGGGTAACAGTGGCAATGCATCCAGCACCACCTATGCGGCGGTGAGTGACGGCAGCCTGCTGTTGCGGGACACGGCGAAGCAGGTGCAGGATATCGCCACGCTGAGCCGTGATGTTGAGCACGCGAACAACGCGCTCAGCCCGATCTTTAACAAAGAGAAAGAGCAGAAACGCCTGAAGCAGGCGCAGCTGATTGGTGAAATCGGCGCGCAGGTGATGGATATTGTGCGCACGGAAGGCGAGCTGAAAGCGCAGAAAGCCGCGGAAGCGAAAGGTGATTCCAAAGTCGAACGTCCGAAAGACGGTGACTCGGTCGCGCAGTGGGAGGACTATAAAAAGGCGCTGACGGAATCGCCGACCTACAAGGCCGAGATGCAGAAATACGGCACGGGTAGCGATTTCCAGCGAGCGGCACAGGCAGCGACGGCAGCAATTCAGGCACTGGCGGGCGGGGATATCCAGAAAGCGATTGCCAGCGGTGCGTCACCGTATCTGGCACAGCTGGTGAAAGATGTCACGATGCCGAAAGATGAGAGCAAAGCCACGGCGTCCGATATTGCAGCAAACGCGATGGCGCATGCGGTGGTGGGTGCGGTGGTTGCACAACTGTCGGGTCAGGATGCGGCAGCGGGGGCGCTAGGTGCCTCCAGCGGTGAACTGATCGCCCGTGCCATCATGGCCGATCAATATCCTGGGAAGACGGCGAATGACCTGACGGAAGCGGAAAAACAGTCAGTTAGCGCGCTTTCGACACTGGCCGCGGGTCTGGTATCCGGTCTGGCAGGCAACAGCACCGCCTCCGCCGCCAGCGGCGCACAGTCTGGGCGTAATGCGGTGGAGAATAACTATCTGAGCAATCAACAGCGCTCAGAGAGAGATAAAGAGTTTGATGCCTGTAAAGGCAATATGTCCTGCCAATTGCAAGTGGGGGCAAAATGGGATGCCATCAGTCTGGGGCAAGATGCTGCCTACGGTGCAGGTATGCTGGTTGGTGTTCCTCAAGGGATTTACGACTCAGTCGAGAGCTTATCGAAATCCATCAGTGATCCTGCTGCGGCTTATGATGCAATCAAGCAATTGATAACGAGCGATGACATTTTTATTACGATGTCGGATGCGGTTAAGCAAAGCTACATTGACCGTATCAATCTGATGGAGTCTGAGTATCAGAAGGCTGGCGCAAGTGGTGCGTACAATGCCGGTGTTGAAGCTGGTAAACTCGTGTCTGATTTGGCTGCGGCCATCGCAGGCGGAGTAGGTGTTACGAAAGCAGGGACGGCACTCACGGAAAGAGTGGTAGCTAAAGTAGTGGGTAAAGTTGAATCTGCTGTTAGTCACAGTGTTGTTTCGTTCCCAAATAAGGTTATTGGTGAATATTCAGCAATTAAACCTGGGCCGTTAGATAATGATTTAGCAGCCACTTTTAGTGGTGGAAGGTATAAAGAAATGGTATTGAAAGAAGATACTATTCTTTTTCGTGGAGGGGTGTCCGATAAACCTTATGGTCAGTTCTTTAGTTCGGAAGCACCACAAGGTGTTATTCAAACAAGGATCGATAAAGCTGTTCTTCCTAAGTGGCCTGGCGGGGGAACGTCACCAATAGATACATCTTTTGCGATAAAAATCCCCTCAGGTACAAAAGTGTATGTAGGTGAAGTTGGAACCCAAAATGGGTTATATGTCGGTGGTACGCAACAGATTGTAGTTATTAAACCTTGGGAAATTAAAGGTGCTGAGGTTGTTGAGAGGAAACCATTAAAATGAATCAAGATAGATTGCTAGTTATACAAAGTAAATTAAAACGTATGGCACTACTTTTGAATATAGGTGGTTATCCTGACTGGGCTAATGGGCTTGCTGAACTATCCAATAGACTAATTGTGTCTCCAGATGTAGTCCGAACAGAGCTTCTGGGCCTTTATGGTGGAATGGGGTCATTGAATGACTTATTACTCTACAAGGATGGTGTTCTTCTATTCGATGAAAATGAAGAGTTTGATTGCTTAAGAGCAGAAGTTTTCAATTTGGTTTCATACGCTTGAATGCTCCCGGCCCTTGAGCCGGGATCGTTGTTTTTATCGGTCAGAACCGCAGTTCCGTCTCAATGACCAGTTTACCGCGCTCAACGGTGACGATAACAGACTGGCCGGTGTTAAAACCGAGGTCTTCCAGCCACTTACCGTTGAGTTTAAGCTGCGGAAGCGAAAGGTGATTCCAAAGTCGAACGTCCGAAAGACGGCGATTCAGGCACTGGCGGGCGGGGATATCCAGAAAGCGATTGCCAGCGGCGCGTCACCGTATCTGGCACAGTTGGTGAAAGATGTCACGATGCCGAAAGATGAGAGCAAAGCCACAGCATCCGATATTGCAGCAAACGCGATGGCGCATGCGGTGGTGGGTGCGGTGGTTGCACAACTGTCGGGTCAGGATGCGGCAGCGGGGGCGCTAGGTGCCTCCAGCGGTGAACTGGCCGCCCGTGCCATCATGGCCAAAGAATACCCCGGCAAAACGGCGAACGACCTGACGGAAGCGGAGAAACAGTCAGTTAGCGCGCTCTCGACACTGGCCGCGGGGCTGGTATCCGGCCTGGCAAGCAACAGCACCGCCTCCGCCGCCAGCGGAGCGCAGTCAGGGCGTAATGCGGTAGAGAATAATTTATTCGGTCCAAATGGTATGCCGAAAGGGTTACAGGATGTTGGTATGTCGATGACGTCGTTATATACCAATACCAATTTGCTGGATGAAAACGGTAACGTGCTGAATCCGATAACGGAAGAAGAGCGTCAGTATGCGATGCACAAATTGATCACAGGAACGATGCCGGAAGGGCAGGATCCTGTCCGAGGCCTTTTAATCGCGTGGGGAGCTGGAGCTTCTGTGGTTGTCGCTCCAGTATTTTTACCCAGTATGTTGAGTGCGGGCACAATAATTGGCGGTGGAGCCATCAGTGGTACAGCAAATATTAGTAATCAGTTAATGGGAAATAGTCCATTCAGTTATACAGATGCGCTGATTGCTACAGGCGCTGGTGCGGTAACGCAAGGTAGAGGATTCTGGTTTACAGAAGTGGTAAGCGTTGCCAGTGCATATACGGGTGCAAAATTGCAGAATAAAGATCCGTTAACTGCTTCTATTGCTGCGGGGATTGGTACGGCGGTTGGTGCTGCTGGCGGTAAAGTAATCACCTATGGCAATAAGCTAAATCCTATGGTTTCAGATAGAGCTGCGGAATCTGTAGGGGCGGTAGTCGGTGCTTTGAGTTCAGAAGCAGCGACTTCTGAAGCGGAGAACCAAGTAAATGCAATCAGGAATAATCAAAATGGTAAATAAAGTAGGGATTAAAACTCTTTTGGTTCTAATCACGTCATTCACTGTGCTCATTGCTTTAACTATGCTTCTTATTAGATTGGGTATCGCATCTGTATTCTTTCTTAAGGATGGTTTTTTTTACTTTTCGTGGCAGAACGGAGTTATTGACTCAGCTAGAAAAGGTCTATCTGGGGGAGTCCCCTTGGGAATAGGAATCTGGATTATGTCCTGGATCAAAGCGAATAAAGAGAAATGAAATGTGTTCAAAGATCTCGGCCTTAAACCGTGATCTTCTTTTTATCAGGTAGCGTTTCAGTTCTGGTTCAAACACCAGTTTGCCTCGCTCAACGGTTACGATAATGGCCTGGCCGGAATTAAAACTGAGTTTTTCAAGTCACCACCTATGCGGCGCTCAGCCCGATCTTTAACAAAGAGAAAGAGCAGAAACTCCTGAAGCAGGCGCAGCTGATTGGTGAAATCGGCGCGCAGGTGATGGATATTGTGCGCACAGAAGGCGAGCTGAAAGCGCAGAAGGCCGCGGAAGCGAAAGGTGATTCTAAAGTCGAACGTCCGAAAGACGGTGACTCGGTCGCGCAGTGGGAGGACTATAAAAAGGCGCTGACGGAATCGCCGACCTACAAGGCCGAGATGCAGAAATACGGCACGGGTAGCGATTTCCAGCGAGCGGCACAGGCGGCGACGGCGGCGATTCAGGCACTGGCGGGCGGGGATATCCAGAAAGCGATTGCCAGCGGCGCGTCACCGTATCTGGCACAGCTGGTGAAAGATGTCACGATGCCGAAGGATGAGAGCAAAGCCACGGTGTCCGATATCGCAGCAAATGCGATGGCGCATGCAGTGGTGGGGGCAGTGGTTGCACAACTGTCGGGTCAGGATGCGGCAGCGGGGGCGCTAGGTGCCTCCAGCGGTGAACTGGCCGCCCGTGCCATCATGGCCAAAGAATACCCCGGCAAAACGGCGAACGACCTGACGGAAGCGGAGAAACAGTCAGTTAGCGCGCTCTCGACACTGGCCGCGGGTCTGGTATCCGGCCTGGCAAGCAACAGCACCGCCTCCGCCGCCAGCGGCGCACAGTCTGGTCGTAATGCGGTGGAGAATAACGCTTTGGGTGCAGATGCCGGGACGGCGTTAGGGTTCTGGTTAGGCAAAAGCGACGAATGTGGTGTTGCCTGTAAGGCGGAGATTGCGAAAGGGGTAATCTCGTGGTATCAGCAGGTGTGGCAGGCGTTGCCGGTGGTGCAATGATCGTGGGAGCCACGCCGGAAATCGTGGCGGCGGCAAAAGCGGCACTGGAAGGGTGTAAGGCTGCGCCGACGATTTGTCTGAACAATGCCGGATTGCAGGTAGCGGAAGCGATTACACCGGGAGGTGTGGGTGCTGCTGGAGCGATCGGGGTTGGCAGAAGTAACGGTGGCTAAGGCTGAAGCTGTGGCGGCTAATGTTGCAAAAAACACCAATAATGCCGCCCACAATGCTGCTAACTATGCAGGTCTTAAATTGGATCTGAAAACGACGGAGGCGGCAAATGAAGTTATCGAAAGCTTACAGGCTACAGGGAAGCTGCCCGCTAATTATGTAAATAAAATGAATGCTTATGCATCTGGGTAGTCGGAAGGTAAAGCAGTTAATAACTATGTGCCAGGAGGGCAAACTGGGGGCGATATATTCAGAAATAGCGATGAATTATTGCCATCAGCACCGGGATGCGTATGGTTTGAAGCAGATATAGGACTTAGCAATACGATGTCACGTGGTAATGCTTCCCAACCTACATCTCGCTTGTTGTATTCAAGTGATGGTTTATTGTATGTAACGCCGGATCATTATGATTCTTTTATACCCGTGGGCACTTGTAAATAGCTAATGAATGTAATATTAGATGGTTTACTAATTGAATCTGAAGATGATTTTCATGATGTGATTACAAAAGAACTTGACCTCCCTATTTGGTATGGTCGTAATCTTGATGCGCTGTGGGATGTTTTGACAAGTATGGTTGAACGGCCAGTGAACCTTGTATGGTTAAACTCTGAAATATCCAGATCACGCTTATCACGATATGAAAAAATAATAGATCTATTTAAGGATGTTGCAGAAATGGATAACGCTTTAGGATGCATAAGTAAATTTGAATATTTGCTTAAATAATAGTTGATAATAACGCTTTGGGAGATGGATTCAATCTGTCAACTGGGGCGAGAAATTATGGTGCATCGGTGGCATCATGGGCACAGTATGCTGTCGAGCATAATTTGACACAGGAACAAACGCAGGCTGGTCTTGATAATATTGCAAATGGAATGGGGCCATCGATGGGGGTAACATATAAAGTTAAACCTAATGGAAAGCTTGAGATTTCAGGTGGTGTGGGACTTGCTTTGAAAGGAGGGGCTGAGATTAATAATGATTACTTCTCTGTTTCTACCGGACATACGAAAGAGTTTGGTGTTAAGGCTGTGGCTTCAGTAGGTATTGATTTTGGTCCATACGCACCTGGAATGTTTGGTGACTTAAGCCGTGATTATTCAACTAGTCTCGGTTTTGGTCTTGGTTCCTTAGGGATGACTGCTGGGAAAGATGGTATTGGTTTTTCTTTCTCTGTTGAGCCAAGTATTGATTTTACAGTATCTTCAACGGGATCTCATAATGAAAAAATAGATCTGAATGGTGATTCTACTAAGGAAATATAACACCATGATTTCAAATGATATTGTTCTTAATTTATCATCGTTTATGATGCTGTTTTTCTTGTTATTGTGGGGAGTGTGTTTTTTTATTTTTGTGTATAGAAACCTTGGTGGACCTAAGGTAGGCAAGGACTCTTTACTTTATTTTAATTTTATGTTCTTCAAACGTAGCATTTTATCAAATTGCGCATTAATTTTTCTTGTTCTTGGTTATATAACAGCAGCAATAGCTGAATATCGAAGGGAATTTAATAATTTATTATTAATATCTAACTTGGCTGGAGGGATATCATTCTTTCTCTTTGCTCTGTATGGTAAATATTTTTACCAAGGATTAATTGATGATGAAAAATCGTTTTATTTTATTAAGGTTTTTTTAACAAAGTTAGATCTATCCTTTGGATCAGTTTTTCTTTGGCTATCAAGGCTATTATATACCACATGGTTAATTGTATTCATTGGTAATTAGACTGCGTGACTAACAAAAATCTCGGCCCTTAGCGGCTGGGATTCTTTTGCCTGTAATTCAGCCGCTGGTCGTATCACCAGTTGCCCGTGCTCAACAGCCATAACGACCGGGGTATCTGTCCCAAATCCCAAGGCGTCCAGCAAGTGATATTGGAGTTTGCTTCTAAAATCTAGTCATATAATGATGTTCGAGCGACGGCAGCCTGCTGTTGCGGGATATCAGCCATGCTGAGCCGTGATGTTGAGCATGCGAACAATGCGCTTTTGGGACAAGGAAACTGATAGAAGCACCTTTGAAGCCGATCTTTAATAATGTACGAGATGAATATGGTGATATCCCTGTTATATTTCCTTGGATTACAACAGGTAAGCCTAAAAGTCCTATCCCAGGAACTGTTGGTGGGCTTGGGGGCTCCGTTGGTGCTGAAGTTGGCGGGAAATATACTGAGAATAAGGTAAAGGATATCAGAAATGAAAAATAAGAAGATAAACGTGAGTGTTTTTTTCTATCTGATGATTTCTTGTATTATGGCAATGTTTTTTTTATTTTTTTTGTTGAATTTGATGTTTGATTTTCTTTGTTTTTTTAGGGGAGGGGGATTTAACTTTACATGGGGGACTGCAATGGATTGTTTTACATTGGGAGCCATGACTGGACCTGTTGCTGCATTAGGAATTTGGTTGATGCTCAGATTTAGGATGTGATGAAAAATACTTCCGGCTAAGAAATATATATCTTGGTGTTCACTATATGATCAAAGAATATGATGTGATTAAGGCAAAAAAAGACTTGTCTGACACGATACTCAAAGGATGTAAAGGTGCTGTTGTAATCGTATATCAAGAACCTGTATTAGGTTATGAGGTGGAGTTTATTGATAGTGAAGGTAATACATTAGACGTGTTAACAGTTTATCCTGATGACATAGAACCGCTAAAGTAACCACTTTTGTAACCGTCTTATAAATCCCGGCCTCTAAAAAGGCCGGGATTTTTTATCTGTCATTCAGTCACAATGCGGATCAGCAGTTGGCCGTGCTCAACAGTGACGACGACCGAGGTATTGGTCCCAAATCCTGCGGCTTCTAGCTGTGCAGACTGGGGCTTCGGCTGTAATAGCTCATCATATCATTGCGGTCGGCGTGACGGCGGCTGATATAGCGACCTTAAAGCGGAGCACAGCGGCGTAGGTTTCAGCGCCAGCCCATCGATGGGCGGTAGCATGCTGTCGACGTTGGCGATGATGGCGTTGGGTAACAGTGGCAATGCATCCAGCACCACCTATGCGGCGGTGAGTGACGGCAGCCTGCTGTTGCGGGACACGGCGAAGCAGGTGCAGGATATCGCCACGCTGAGCCGTGATGTTGAGCACGCGAACAACGCGCTCAGCCCGATCTTTAACAAAGAGAAAGAGCAGAAACGCCTGAAGCAGGCGCAGCTGATTGGTGAAATCGGCGCGCAGGTGATGGATATTGTGCGCACGGAAGGCGAGCTGAAAGCGCAGAAAGCCGCGGAAGCGAAAGGTGATTCCAAAGTCGAACGTCCGAAAGACGGTGACTCGGTCGCGCAGTGGGAGGACTATAAAAAGGCGCTGACGGAATCGCCGACCTACAAGGCCGAGATGCAGAAATACGGCACAGGCAGCGACGGCAGCAATTCAGGCACTGGCGGGCGGTGATATCCAGAAAGCGATTGCCAGCGGCGCGTCACCGTATCTGGCACAGCTGGTGAAAGATGTCACGATGCCGAAGGATGAGAGCAAAGCCACAGCGTCCGATATCGCAGCAAATGCGATGGCGCATGCAGTGGTGGGGGCAGTGGTTGCACAACTGTCGGGTCAGGATGCGGCAGCGGGGGCGCTAGGTGCCTCCAGCGGTGAACTGGCCGCCCGTGCCATCATGGCCAAAGAATACCCCGGCAAAACGGCGAACGACCTGACGGAAGCGGAGAAACAGTCAGTCAGCGCACTCTCGACACTGGCTGCGGGGCTGGTATCCGGCCAGGCAAGCAACAGCACCGCCTCCGCCGCCAGCGGCGCACAGTCTGGTCGTAATGCGGTGGAGAATAACTACTTTGGTCCAAATGGCATGCCAAAAGGGATGACTGATGTTGGTATGTCGATGACATCGTTGTATACCAATACCAATTTGCTGGATGAAAACGGTAACGTGCTGAATCCGATAACGGAAGAAGAGCGTCAGTATGCGATGCATAGGTTAGTGACGGGTGTTATGCCTGAAGGACAGGATATCTCGAAAGCAATCGTGAATGGATATACAAATGGTGTGTTGATAGCGGGTGCGTGGTATATAGGGCCAGCGGCGGCGTTAGGGAAAGTTGTGGTCGGTTCTGTTCTGAGTGGCGGTGCGAATGCCGCATACCAATGGTATGACCTGAGCCAGCCAAACAATAAAAATAAGACTTATGATTATTGGAGTACCACAGCTGCGTTAGTTACTGGTGGGCTGGCACCTGGGCGTAATATTTTACCGAACGTCGGTATAGCGATGGGAAGCGCAGTATTTACTGATGGGCCAAACATAGGGGCTATTGGCAGTGCGGCTGCAGGTTCTTGGGCTGGTGGAGCGTTTGGGAAATATGCTCCTGTTGGAGTTGAAAAAATCATGGGAAACGACAAAACTCCTGGATTTGTATTTGATGTTGTTGGTTCTCTTGGATCTGAATTTTTAGGAGGATATACCAAAGATTTAATAAATGCTCCGGCACAAAATGGAACACAAGAAGAGAAAAAGGAAAATGACAAATGAAGACTTATCTTAAATTATTATTATACTCTTGCTTCTTTTGTATATCGCTCTGTTTTGTATTTGGATTGGGGGCGTCATTTGTTTTTTATATAAAAAATGGTTACTTTCTTATCCCTCATGGACAAATGAAAAGAGCGATTGTTTTTGGATTTATTGCAGGAATGGTAATAACTTTGTGTACATTGATTTTTAATTTGATAGATAAGTTCAGGACTCCCCCTCCTTCTTCTGGAACTAAACAGTGAATAGAAATTATCCATTGATGGACTATTGTGGAAAATAACATTTCAGTATGTAGCAAGGGATGACCGATAGTGACGAAAATCTACTACTGCGGGATACTGCGAAGCAGGTGCAGGATATCGCCACGCTGAGCCGTGATGTTGAGCACGCGAACAACGCGCTCAGCCCGATCTTTAACAAAGAGAAAGAGCAGAAACGCCTGAAGCAGGCGCAGCTGATTGGTGAAATCGGCGCGCAGGTGATGGATATCGTGCGCACGGAAGGCGAGCTGAAAGCGCAGAAAGCCGCGGAAGCGAAAGGTGATTCCAAAGTCGAACGTCCGAAAGACGGTGACTCGGTCGCGCAGTGGGAGGACTATAAAAAGGCGCTGACGGAATCGCCGACCTACAAGGCCGAGATGCAGAAATACGGCACGGGTAGCGACTTCCAGCGAGCGGCACAGGCGGCGACGGCGGCAATTCAGGCACTGGCGGGCGGGGATATCCAGAAAGCGATTGCCAGCGGCGCGTCACCGTATCTGGCACAGCTGGTGAAAGATGTCACGATGCCGAAAGATGAGAGCAAAGCCACAGCGTCCTATATTGCAGCAAACGCGATGGCGCATGCGGTGGTGGGTGCGGTGGTTGCACAACTGTCGGGTCAGGATGCGGCAGCGGGGGCGCTAGGTGCCTCCAGCGGTGAACTGGCCGCCCGTGCCATCATGGCCAAAGAATACCCCGGCAAAACGGCGAACGACCTGACGGAAGCGGAGAAACAGTCAGTTAGCGCGCTCTCGACACTGGCCGCGGGGCTGGTATCCGGCCTGGCAAGCAACAGCACCGCCTCCGCCGCCAGCGGCGCGCAGTCTGGGCGTAATGCGGTGGAGAATAACTTCCTCAGTACAGAGGAGAACCGTCAACGGCTAAGTGAAATGTCATTCTGTGGCAGTGATAGCGCCTGTAAAGACGGGGTGACGGAGAAGTTCAAGAAAATCTCCGACGAACAAATCAAGAGTGTTGAAAATTGTTCTAGCGTTGATGTTTGTGTTGTAAAAGCCAAAGAAATGGCGGAGTTGCAGGCAGATTATGGTCAGCGAATTGAGGAACTGGGGGAAAAACTTCGGGCCAATGGCCGCTTGAATGGTGCAGATCTTGAGGAGTGGACTTATCTGCACATTGTGACGCCTGCTCTGGAAGCTGGACGTTTAAAGGCCATACATAACGCACAGGCAGTGGGCGGTTCGGATGAAGCATCTCAGCTTGCAATTAATACGATTGCTCAAGCAGGGGCAACGAGTGCGGCAGGGATTATTGGAGCAGCAGGGAAAAGCACTAATAAAACAGAAAAGGCTGTTTCGGGCTCTTTAAGCGGTCAACCAACTAAATTACCGCCTAATGCTTCAGCGGAAAATATACGTTCATTGCAACGAGAAAATGAAGGAGCAGCGATTCTGTCCCAAAATGGCTACCATGTTGAGCAGAATCCTGTAACGCTTGGAGCTAAAAACCCAGACTATAAAATTAATGGAGAAATTTTTGATAATATTGCTCCTAAAACAAATTCAGTTCGTAATATTTACGATCGTGCTTTAGAGAAAGTGAATAGTGGTCAAACTAATAATGTCGTTATCAATTTGGCAGATACGAAAGCAAATGTTAGCGATTTGCAAAAACAATTTCATGATTGGCCTATAAAAGGGCTAGATAAAGTTATTGTTATTGACCAGTCTGGAAAACCAATAAAAATTAAGTAAGGTGCGTAAATGTCAATTGACATAACATGTTACACATCAATAGATATTGGTGAGTTGAAGGAAAGGCTAGATATGACGAGGAAACACACTGGTCATCTCTTTGATGGCCCATATCTTATGTTTGAGCCGCATGTGATTTTAAGCCGCCAACAACTTGAACTGATTGATGATCGTATAGAAAAGTACAATCAGGAAACTAAGTTATTAGTTGCTGAGGAATTTGGCCTAAAAGAACCAAAGTCCTATTTTTTAGTTGCGGTCAATAACAAATCCTTTCCCGATTTGAATACTTCTGAAATAGCAGATGTATTCAGACGAGAATTAGGGGAAGGGAATATTGTTGTACTTCTAAATGGTGAAGATCTAATTTAAATGGTGAGTTATCCCGGCCTTAGCGCCGGGATTCAGAACCGTAGTTCCGTCTCAATGACCAGTCACCCGCGCTCAACGGTGACAATCACCGGCTGTCCGGTCTTAAAGCCAAGCTCTTCCAGCCACTTGCCGCTGAGCTTGAGTTGCGGGCTGTGCGGTTTTTTACCGCCATTGGGGGCGTAACCGACAGTGTAATGCCGTTGGGACTCTTTTACTTCAGTTGCGCGGGGTAGCGATTTCCAGCGAGCGGCACAGGCGGCGACGGCAGCGATTCAGGCATTGGCAGGCGGGGATATCCAGAAAGCGATTGCCAGCGGCGCGTCACCGTATCTGGCACAGCTGGTGAAAGATGTCACGGAGAGCAAAGCCACAGCGTCCGATATTGCAGCAAACGCGATGGCGCATGCGGTGGTGGGTGCGGTGGTTGCACAACTGTCGGGTCAGGATGCGGCAGCGGGGGCGCTAGGTGCCTCCAGCGGTGAACTGGCCGCCCGTGCCATCATGGCCAAAGAATACCCCGGCAAAACGGCGAACGACCTGACGGAAGCGGAGAAACAGTCAGTCAGCGCACTCTCGACACTGGCTGCGGGGCTGGTATCCGGCCTGGCAAGCAACAGTACCGCCTCCGCCGCCAGCGGCGCACAGTCTGGTCGTAATGCGGTGGAGAATAACTTACTCGGCGCAACATCTTCAGACAAACTCGATGAGGCTGTTGAAAAAATTAAGAACGGTGATAAGACATTAGCGACCGCTAATGAGCTGATTAAGCTGGAAAACGCCGATAAGCGCAGTGATGCTCTGGTGGATAAATTTACCAGAGACCCTTCACAGATGAGTAGTGCTGATCAGGCTGAACTGGCGGGTTATCTGCGTGTTTATGCGTCTGAGATGGAGAAGGAGTATGGTTCCGCAGTTTCGCAGGAACTGGTTAAAGGTTTGCTCTCAGGACAGGATTACATGAAACGTAACCCTGACTCTGAAGCCATGTCTAAGGCACAGACCATCATGAACACTTGGGGCTATCACAAATCTAATGCCAGCATCGGCGATGCGCCTACCATATTCGTAGGCAGTGTGCTGGGTGTTACTGTGAAAGGTATGGCGGCTAATGCAGCAATTGGTGTGGGGGTTAATACAGGTGTTCAGCTTACCGGAAAAGATCCGTTCAGTTACGTTGATGCGATTATGGCAGGAGTAACAGCGGCAGCAACGACGGGGAAAGGTATTATAGCCTCAACACCTATCAACATGGGCGGCGCAGCAATTGGCAGCAGTATTAAGGGGGAAGATCCGACTAACGCTGTTGCAGGTGCTGGAGCAGGTACTGTTATTGGTGGTGTCGGAGGTGAAGTAATAAAAGGGGCCACCTCAAAACTTGGAAAAGATGCCATATCTGGTTTAACAGGTACAATTATCGGGGGCTACATCAGTGAGAAAACAGGAAATGCTGTAAAAGATACTCTCGATAAAAAGGATGATGCCAATGCTAAAAAATAGCCTTATCAGATTATCTAAGTTGATATTATGTTGCTTGGTTTTATTTTTAGTTGCTGATACAGCATCAGTACTTCTTACATCATTAATTATTTATTTTAAAAAGAATTTTTTTTCATTCAGTTGGCTGGACGTTTTTTCATCCTTTTTTGAATCAGGATATATTGGAGGCCTTATTTTAGGTGTCGGAATATGGATAAAGGTCATGCTAGAAGAACGTAAGGCCCGAAAAAAGCCAGCCAAATCATCCTATAACAAAACTCCCGGCCCCTAAAAAGGCCGAGATTTTTTCAGTCATTCAGCCACTATACGAATCAGCAGTTGACCTTTCTCAACGGTGGTGACTACGGGTGTATTGGTCCCAAATCCTGCGGCTTCTAGCCGTGCAGACTGGGGCTTCGGCTGTAATAGCGCGTTATATCGTTGCCGTCGGCGCTGATGGCGTTGGGTAACAGTGGCAATGCATCCAGCACCACCTATGCGGCGGTGAGTGACGGCAGCCTGCTGTTGCGGGACACGGCGAAGCAGGTGCAGGATATCGCCACGCTGAGCCGTGATGTTGAGCACGCGAACAACGCGCTCAGCCCGATCTTTAACAAAGAGAAAGAGCAGAAACGCCTGAAGCAGGCGCAGCTGATTGGTGAAATCGGCGCGCAGGTGATGGATATCGTGCGCACGGAAGGCGAGCTGAAAGCGCAGAAAGCCGCGGAAGCGAAAGGTGATTCCAAAGTCGAACGTCCGAAAGACGGTGACTCGGTCGCGCAGTGGGAGGACTATAAAAAGGCGCTGACGGAATCGCCGACCTACAAGGCCGAGATGCAGAAATACGGCACGGGTAGCGACTTCCAGCGAGCGGCACAGGCAGCGACGGCGGCAATTCAGGCACTGGCGGGCGGGGATATCCAGAAAGCGATTGCCAGCGGCGCGTCACCGTATCTGGCACAGTTGGTGAAAGATGTCACGATGCCGAAAGATGAGAGCAAAGCCACAGCGTCCGATATCGCAGCAAATGCGATGGCGCATGCAGTGGTGGGGGCAGTGGTTGCACAACTGTCGGGTCAGGATGCGGCAGCGGGGGCGCTAGGTGCCTCCAGCGGTGAACTGGCCGCCCGTGCCATCATGGCCAAAGAATACCCCGGCAAAACGGCGAACGACCTGACGGAAGCGGAGAAACAGTCAGTTAGCGCGCTCTCGACACTGGCTGCGGGGCTGGTATCCGGCCTGGCAAGCAACAGCACCGCCTCCGCCGCCAGCGGCGCACAGTCAGGGCGTAATGCGGTTGAGAATAACTTATTCGGCAAGGCGTTGGTTGAAGGATGTGCGATAGCAGCACCATGCCGAACTAAGGTAGCGGAGCAGTTACTTGAAATCGGCGTGAAAGCGGGCATTACCGGTATTGTTGTGAAGGAAATCGCGGATAACCTCTCGGCGGAGGAACTGGAGCATCTCGTCAGACTGAAAATGATGGGCAATGATGAGATTACCGTGAAGTACCTGAACTCGCTTCAGGATAAATACGGTTCTGAAAATGCTTCCAATCCGAATCTAGGTAAGGATCTGACTAACGAGCAAAAAGCGGAGCTGGGTGGTACAGGTTCAGGAACTGGTAATCCACCTCCGCCAGAAAATGATCCTAAACAGCAGAATGATAAACCTGTTCAAAAACTCAATCAGAAGCAGGAAAGTGCTGTTAAGAAGATCGATAATTTGATTAAAAACTCGATTAAAGATCATGATATCACCGGTACGCTGAAAGATATGGATAGCAATCCAGTAATAAAGCCTGATGGTAGTGGTAAGTATTGGAACCATATGAAGGAAATGAACGATACTCTTAATGGTCTTAGAAATCATGCTAATACACATAAAAAATGTCAATAATTCTGAGGCGCAGGCAGCTTACGGAAGAGCAACTGATGCTATTAACAAACTTGAGTCAGCGATAAAGGGACACGGAATATGACAACATTTAGAGAGTTATTACTGATTAGTAATAGTAATTATGAGCTGAATGAAAATTCATCTTTGGATGAATGGTTTAGTAGTATTATAGATATTCCTCTTGATGAATTAGAAGTTGGTGATGTTGCTCGGGCAATAAGGCAAGATCTGTTCTTAGCCGATGTTTTGCCAAAAGCTGAAACTATTTTAAAGCAAGATCCTTTGGCTGGAGAGGATTATGACGGGCAATTAATATCGTCTATATCTTCTTTAAATAGTGATGAGATAAAAGTTGCATTACCTTGCTTTCGGAGAATTAGTTGTTTTTTAAATCAATTGGATCAAAATAACTTTGATAGTCAGATAGTTATGGATATAGAGAAAATAGAAAAGCTATCCAAGCCTTAAATAACATAAACCCCGGCCCCTAAAAAGGCCGGAATTTTTGTCTGTCATTCAGCCACAGGCCGTATCACCAGTTGCTCCTGTTCAACGGTGATGACGACCGAGGTATCGGTCGCAAATCCCGCCGCCTCCAGCCAGTTGCCCTGAACGTGCCGTCGGCGCTTATGGCGTTGGGTAACAGTGGCAATCAAAGATAATAGGCAATTGTGGATTTTTAGAAAGGGTGGGTAAGGCGAAGGTATCCCGACTGGAGAATTTATTAATAAGTAAGGAAGTTATATGGATAAGACAACAGTAAGAGCAGAGTTTTCCATTTGTGGAGATGTTTTTGAACCCGAAGAGATAACTGCATTATTACAGATAGAGCCTATGGAAGTTCATCGAAAAGGTATTATTAGCGGGACGAGAAAAAGGCCAAGCTCGGAGACTAGTTGGTCAATTTTTACAGAGAAAGAAGAATCCTATGATGTGGATGAGCAAACAAGGAAATTGCTGTATTTATTAAGGTGCAAAATTGATTCCTTGCAAGAAATAAAAGAGAAGTATGATGTTGCTTTCATTTTTTCTCTTTTAATAGAAGTAGAGGATGGGGAGAAGCCATCTATATATTGGTCAGCAGAAACGAACCATTTCTTGGGGCGTATTGGGGCCGAAAGTTCTATTGATTTATATATTTATAGCTAAACTAAATGCAAATTTCAGAATCGCAGCTCCGTTTCAATGATCTGTCGCCGCGCTCAACCTGGATGTCAATGAGCATTGCCTGCTGTCTTCTTTTGATGATGCGAGAAAATATCTGGAAAGTGACGTTTTCCACGGCTGTGAACTGGGGCCTTGCAGAATATTTGCAGTGTATTCGGTGCCGTTTTTTCCTTCGTGAAACACAGATTTTTTGTCATTTATTTAAACGCAGGGATCATTTAAATCCCCTGTCGCTATAAAAATTTCATATTTTCCATTATTGATATTACGTGATATAAATTCCATGTAATATTATTCTCTATAAGAAAAAGGCATCATAATGAAAATTTGCGTCGCTCAACTTGAATCAGCCCCCGGTAATGTCGATGAGAATATTAAAAGGCATCAGAGCATGATTATTACAGCGGCGAAAAATTCTGTTGATATTATCTTCTTTCCTGAGCTTTCATTAAGTGGCTATGAACCCTCACTCGCTGAAAATTTAGCATTGCCATCTGAGGGGGGTAATTTTGATATCTTTCAGTCTATGAGTGATGAATATAGTATTTCTATTGCGGTAGGTTATCCCGTAAAATTTAGCGATGAAATAAAGATAACGATGATGGTTTTTCAACCTGAAAAAGAGACGTTATTTTATTCAAAGCAGTTACTTCATCCTGATGAAATGCCTTTTTTTAAGCAAGGCATGCAACAAACGACGGTTAGTATTGAAGGGAAGTTGATTGTACCTGCAATATGTTATGAGTCTTTGCAGCCGATTCATGCTCTTGAGGCCGCAAACTTGGGTGCCGATCTTTATGCTACAAGTGTGGCAAAATCGCCTAATGGCGTTATGCAGGCTTATGCGCATTATCCTGCGATCGCCAAGAAGCATGGGATGTTTGTCCTGATGGCGAATGCGGTGGGTCATGCTGATAATTTTATCTGTGCAGGGCAGTCGGCGATTTGGGATCGTGAGGGAAAACTTCTAATACAAGCTGATGCGACACAAGAAGCTTTGCTTATTCTGGATACTGAAACCGATAAGGTAACGATAATTGAGAAGAATAATTTATCCCAGTCCTGATAGCTATTATGCAGATAATAACGGCCATATATTATTTGCTGCTGAGTATATAAATCCCCAACGTTAATCGAGTGGTAATTATTTGCAGTCTTTTTTTAGTGGCTGAAATAGTAAGTGATTTCAACTATAATGTTATTATATTTGTATGATTTCAAAGTGAAACTATACAATACTTAATTATTATAAAAACCAAATGATTTCATTCTTCCCCCTATGGATTCCCACCCCTCACTATTTAGTTCTCACTGAATAGAACAATAGCCTCTCTTATCCATTCAATATTTTTAACTATATCGTTCGCTTTTTCTTCGTATGCATTTTTATTTAATCCTGTAAACTCACGACTTAATTCCATAGCGGAAATGTGGATATTGGCCTTTGCGCGGAAGATATTATAACGAAGGCTCATACTTTTTTATTTCGACTTTGTTTTGGCGATCTCATCGCCGCTCCAATCCTGCGCGTCGCGTACTCACGATTCGCTGGTCACACCGTTGCCGTTTCAACGGCTGATATCTGTTGTTTGTCGGCACGGGTTTTATTCATTAAGTGAAGGAAATCACAATGCAATACACTGGGAAGTACCTGAAGAAAACAGTGCTGATGTTGGCCATGATGGCCGGTCTCAGCGTCGGACAAAGTCAGGCGGGCGTCGAAATTGAGACGCGTTCGCTGGATCAAATCTATCAGAGTGCGTTGAGAGAAGGTGGTACGGTCACGGTCTATGCCGGTGGTGACGTGCAGTCGCAGCAGACTGGCTTCAAGAATGCATTTGAGACACGTTTTCCTGGCATGAAACTGAATGTGATTGTCGATTACAGCAAATATCATGATGCCCGTATCGATAACCAGCTGGCGACCGACACCCTGATTCCTGATGTGGTGCAGTTGCAAACGGTGCAGAATTTCCCGCGCTGGAAAAAGGAAGGCGTGCTGCTGAATTACAAGGCTCGGGGCTGGGACAAAATCTACCCAGAGTTTCGTGATGCGGATGGTGCCTGGACTGGCGCCTATGTCATTGCATTCAGCAATCTGGTCAATACCCAGCTTTTGGATGAAAAATCCTGGCCGCGCGAAGTCAATGACTACCTTCGTCCCAATCTGAGGGGCAATTTGATTCTGGCCTATCCTAACGACGATGATGCGGTGTTGTTCTGGTACAAACTGGCTGTAGATAAATACGGCTGGGATTTTGTTAAAAAATTGCAGGAACAGGATCCCGTCTACGTACGTGGCACCAACGTGCCCGGTGCTGAGATCGCGACAGGAAAATACAGCGCAACGTTTACCAGTTCCGGCGCACTCGTTCCGGCAGCCGATGCTGTAACCCGCTTTGTTCTGCCGAAGTCCGATCCGTTTGTCTCTTGGGCGCAACGTGCAGCCATCTTCAAACAGGCTAAACACCCAGAAAGCGCCAAGCTGTATCTGAGCTGGGTACTGGATCCGCAAACGCAGACTCAGGTCTCACGTATGTGGTCAGTACGTACCGATGTTGAGCCGCCAGTGGGTTACAAGCATATCTGGGAATACCGTAACACGCGTCCTCAGGCTTTTGCTGATTTCATGTACGACCGTGGTGCGGTAGAACGTTTTCGCGCACAGCTGAGCTTGTATGTGGGTGAAGCCAAAGGAGAACCAACGCCGGGCTGGCTCGGTGTGCACCCAGAAGTCCCGCTGGTTAACTAACACCTGAAATTATTGCGTCAACTTATGCTGGTCACATCAATAGTGGCCAGCATTACGTTATATAAGTGCACCGTGTAATGGTTATTTTGTTCTGTGAATGGTTGAGTGGGATAAGTAAGAGGGATTGCCAATGGCAGCGAACCACCATTGGCGTGTTGAAGATTAATGCTTATTTCTTGTTGTTGGGTTTGAGTGTTTCACCAACGTTCAGCAGGAAGAGTTCATTATCACGAGTGGACACGCGCGTTGAACCGTCTTCCATGCGGTAGCCGCCTTCGGTAAAGCCTGCGCCATTCAAGAACGGGGCAACGGACTGTGGCTGATTACGCACCGCCGCTTCCAGCGCTAACAGGGCATAAGGCTCGATGGTATCGACGTCGGCATACTGTCTGTTGGGATCGGCCATGAAGAAGCCATTTTTATAACGTGTGGTGATAATGTTATCGCCCACTTTTTCCGCCAGCGACAAATAGTCTTTCACTTTGCTCGCCTGATACAGATCCAGCAGCGCGAACAGGGCATAGGGATCGTTGTTCTTGGTGGCGAGATCAACTTTGACGTCTTTACCCGGTGCTGAACCTAATTCACCCAGCCCCTGTGCGCCAGCGATACCACGTGCAACACGCCACAGCTCGGCGTCCGGTGAAACGGTATAGGCGCGAGCATACGAAAGCAGGAACGAATTATCCGCAGCATAAGGCTTGAGCACGGTGCCTTTTTTACCGTAATAGCCGTCACGCGGCAGAACGTAGTTGGAAAGATCTTTGCCGTTAGCCAGCATCGGACGGAACGTGTTGTCGGATTCGTTGTAGGCATATTTGGCAAAGGCTTTCAGGCCGTCGGTTGTCCACGTCAGCAACTCTTTACCTTCCGCACCTAAATCTTTGCCCAGTTGAATCTGCATGAGCGCGTTTTCAGAATAGATCGTGCTGGTGCGTCCTTTCAGCATCATATTGCCTTCCAACGCGGTCGGGCCGAACTCTGGGCCAAACTGACGTTGGGCGCGATCGCCGTATTTGGAATGTGTATCCGCATCATCGGTGGTTTCATCGCGTTTCAGCGCTTGCGTAAACTGGTACACGCCAAGGCCGGTAGCCTTATCCCGTGGTAGCACATACTGCTGCGCCAAACGTTTTGCCCAGACCAGCGCGCCATCTTCCTTATTGTATTTATACAGCAGTGATGCGGAATAGATCAGATCGTTACCCGCATTCAGGAAGCTGAGGCCCTTGGTGGCGAAGAAGGGCGGCTGTTGTTCGAACGGGCTTTGCCAGAGTGCACCTATTTTTTGCCCGTATTTACCGTGGCGACTGGTTTCCATAATCTTCCAGTCATAAACGTGCGCATTCCAGAAACCACGAATAAAGCGTGCGGTCGCGTCTTTATCAACGCTAAACATCAAATCGTAGTAGGGATAGGCATTTTTCAGCTCATGCACCATCTCTTTTTCGCTCGGACCTTCCGGTTGCAGCGTTTTTAAGTCAACAAAGCGGTGGCCGCCCCAAATCAGCAGACCGCTCTCATCCTGATAATGCTGAAAATGGTACTTCACAATCGCTTCGGCACGCTGCTTATAGCTGGCATTACCGCTCAGATTGCTGAGACCAACCAGCACGCGCATCAGGTTCTGCTGAGCGGAGAAGTTGGATAATACGGCCTGACGACCATCAGGGAAGATCCACTCCATCTGTTTGCCAGTACGCGGATCGACACCGTCAGCAAGTAGTGGTGTAGGTGATTGACCGTGATAATGGTCACCGGCTTTCGCCAGCACGTTGTCAACATACTGATTGACGATGGTGAGACGGTCCGGTGTAGCCGCGCTGGCCTGTAAAGCGACCAGCCCCGCAAGGAGCGACAGCGCAAATCTTTTCATATTATCTACCTGTAACGAGTGTGAATCCGTAGCTGTAATAAAGGGATCCCGTTTGATTAACAGGATCCCCGAGAAACATTGCGTAGCAGTAAGTCGGCGTTAGAACGTATAGGTAAATCCGACTTTGCCTTTGCCTTCACGTGATTTCACATCACGCCCGCTGGCGACATCTTCAACGCCAACGTGTGCCGTCCAGTTGTCGTTGATGGTGTAAGACAGGTCAAAGTCCTGCTGATAGTCATGCTTTTTGTTGTTTTGCAGCACGTAATCCGCGTGATAGTAGTAAGCGGTGTACGCCAGCGTGAAGTTATCAAAGCCTTTGTAGGCAACGCCTGCTTCATAACGGTGACGGTGGGTGTCATCATCCGTGCTGGTACGCTTGCTGCGAGTGATTTTTCTGAGGTCATAGCGATATTGCGCATGAAGATCCGTCTTATCCGTCACAGCCCAGGTCAGTTTTAACCCCGGCGTATAGCGTGCACCGGAAGTTTGACTATCGCCGATGTTACCCACTGTACCTTCACCGCTGGTGCCGCCGGAATAGAAGCGGGCTTCCAGATTGGGCGTCAGTGTTAATTCAGGCGTTAAGCTGTAGGCATAGCCAGTATAAAAAGCATAAGAATTCGAGACGACATCATCGATGGTCAGATCTTTATTCTTATTATAAAAATTCAGCTCAACGCCGACGTACAGGCCATTATCCATAAAATGTCGCATGCCGACTTCATCACCATGATAGCGATTCATTGTTCCCCAACTATGTTCATAGCTGAGTTTGGTATCAGAAGCCGAGGCGGAAATAGCATAAATTTGGGCAAAGAGAATACCGGCCACAAGGTAGCGTTTTTTCATTATGGGCACCATTAATATTGGTCGTTAATTATGAAAACTGTGCGCTGATAGACAAAATTCATTCATGACTTTATTTTTCATCAACGCGATACGAAATACAGCGTATTTACTTTATAAAACTCTGCATTTCTTAGAAAACGTAGTTGAAACCAACTTTGATTTTCCCCTGACGGCTTGATGATGTGCTGGATTGGCTAATATCATCATACTCAATGTAAGGAGTTAGCTGTTTGTTTAACTTATATTGAACTTTGAACTGATGCTCATAGTCCGTTTTACCGTTGTCATAGACGGCGTATTCTCTTTCTGTGAATTCACCCTTGCTATATTTATACGATTTGGTGGTGTTATCACCGATATAGTAGTTAAAGACGTAAGTTAAATTAATATTATCAAACCCAGAATAGGTTACCCCTGCATCCAGACGGTGGCGCCCGGTGTCAGATTTTGATAAATAAGATTCCCCTGCGTAACCATATTTGTCTGACGTGGAAATGATCGAATAACGTGAACTACGAGTCGGTTTTTTATATTCGTAGCGATAGCGGCCATAAGTGGACCAGTCACTGTTGATTCGGTAGTTATATTTTAGCCCCGGCTGATACATCATGGAGGCGTTCCCGATGGAGAACTCGAAGCTAGGTGTTAAGGTTGCGGCCTTGCTTAGCTTGAAGTCTTTACCAATCACCATGCCGCCTGAGCCGCCTTGCATATCGTCATAGGCGACGTCGTAGTTGCTGTTCCCGCCCGCAGACGTACTGAATTTGACTTCGTATGACCAGCCGTTTGTTTTCTTGTGAATGAGCTTGATGGAATCTGAGTGGCGGCGGTCTTCCGTCTTCCAGTTATGTTCATATTGGAAGGTGGTTTTGCCATCGGTTTCTGCCTGGGCAAGAAAAGGGGCGAATCCGGCACAAACGATGAGTAGGTTACGTGTGTATATTTTCATTCTATCTTTCTCTTTTTTGAATAAATAATATTTTTGGCGAGTGCAGTCTCTATCTTTAAAACCAGACAGTTGATGTAATTTTTTGGGCGTAAAAATAGAATCACCAGGAATGATGATGACGCCATTAATAATGTCAGACAGGGCGTTTTCCCTGGTAAATCAGGATCTATTAATTCATCGGTTACCCCTTATATACGGCCTTGCTTATGCCTATTTCAATCAGCGAAATGGCTTATGCTGATGAGTGAGTGTCGAACATTTCTACCTTTTACTGGTCAATCTAATTAATCAGTAAACTTGATAATTAGGCTGTGTGGCATTATGGTGAAAAGGAAACGCTGTTTCATTTATGTGGATCACACATTTGGTTACTCTTTGAAATTTTTTGTAATCATTTGGTCTGATTATTGTAAGGGAAAGGAGTGGATGTCATGGAGATCGTTGTTGTCAGGCTGAGTGATGCCCGAAAATATTTTTCTGGAAGTGACGTTCCTATAAAACGAATAAATAACCGACAGCCATCAAATATCCCGGAATATTTTTAGGGAACCCACTGCATTTTTACGCCACTCATATCTAGCTATCTCCGTCATGCTGCGGCCAGCACGTTCGCAGGCCTTTCTGTGCTCGAATGACGCGGGACATCCGTTTATTAAGCCTGATAACAGCAGAATGGGGACGTTGATGATCAACCGTATTGAAAGCAAAGGCAGTTGGGGAAACGCCACGCCGGCATATGGCACAGAAGCCAATAGACAACATGGGCAACATGCAGCATTGCCCGCTGCGCAGTCGGGTTCGCGTTCAATCGATTTTGGCGATGCGTTGCCGAGCGTGCCGCTGGTTCCTTCTGATGTGAGAACGACGGTACCGGTGCGCGCATTGCCCCCCATGCAGATTGCAGATAGCTCACTGATTGCGGAGCCGAAACCTCTCGTCGATCTTCAGGCGATCGATAGCTCTGAACACAGCAACGCGAAAGCACTGGAAAAGTGGTCGACACTGCTGAGCGATCTGCCGGAAAACGAACGCGAGAAGGCGGCGAAGGAACTGAACCGCCCGCTAGCCGCAGCGAAAATGCTACAGGATGGCGGGGTAAACGCGGAAAAAGCACTGATCTATCTGCGTGAAAATCCTGCCATCTATACGGCGATGGATACGGCAAAAGATGGTGGCAGAGCCGACGGACATATCTCAAATCGCGATACCAAATCTTTTACTAAAGACATGGAACGGCGCGCCAGCGATGCCAGTCACGCCGTGAAGGAATACCAGGCTAAAAATCCGGCAGCCGATGCACAATCGCTGCGATTAGTGCAATCTTCGGCGCTTTTGCTGGCTAATGAACCCCTGCTTAATGCTGCCGATCCCAAAAAATCCTACACGGATTCTCCCCCACAACAGAACGATCGCACCAGCACGTTGGCCGATCTGAATGCGATCATGACTCATAACCCGACGCTGTCACCTCAGCTTAAAGCCGCCGCCAAACTGTGGTCGAATCCGGGATTATTCGGGATCCTGGAACATGCTGATGTTAAAGGGGAGAAACTGGCGCGTGTCTCGCACGATGGCAAACTGATGATGAAGGACATGAAAAGCTGGATTCGTGAACAGGCCCCGACAAACCGTAAGGAAGCGGCGGATACGCTGCACAATGCGGCAGCATTGGGGCTGGCAGCGAAAACCGATATCAGCAAGCTGAATGACGCTATTTTTACCCAACCGCAGCAATACAGCGGGGCGCAAAAATCGGCGACGCTGGTCAAACTGCAACAGACGCTGGAACAGGTGGTCGCAGGGCGAGAATACCGGAACACGGAAGAAACGGAGAAGGTGCTGAATCAACGTATTGAGGCGCTACAGAAAGACGATGATGTTATGCAACATTTTGAGCGAGCGGTACCGCGAGAGATTAACACCATTTTACTGTCCGACCCGTTGTTAGCGCAGGCGGCGATGAGCCAACGTTTTTCAGCGGTGTCACCAACCGCATCGCGATCTGTTGGGCTGGATACTTCACTTTCGGCTTCGTCTCACGTAGGTTCGGAAGCAAAAAGCGATGCACGGGCGGTGAAAGATGTCGGACGCAGCGTGATGGATTTTGCTAAATCGTCGCTGCATGCAGAGGATTTAACCAAGGCAGCGGGGAGCAAAACGGCCATTGGGCTGGCGGGTAAAGCGGGTGCGGCGATTGCCGGGAAAGTAGTCGGCGCTATTGCCGGTGAAGCCGCGGGTGCAGCGGCCGCCTCTGCCGTTGGCGCTGCCGCAGGCCCAGTCGGTTGGGCTGTGAGCGGGGCACTCAGTATCGGTATGGGGATTGCGGAGTTGGTAAATTTCTTCAACGCCAAAAGCAAACTCAAACATCGGCGGGAGGATTTTGCCAAGACGGTTAACCCCGCGCTGGAACAGTTCAATATCCCCAAACCGCGCTAAAACGTCAGCTTAAATCTCAAAACCGGGTGCAACTTCTTTCACCGGCTTTTTGCACGCTTCTGGCTTTGGTTGATTCGCAGGCAGGTTTTTGCAGTCTGGGGCAAAAGGATTCAACGCATCGCGATTCAGATAGAGCACAAACAGGATCAGAATGAGGAGGGGGATCAGAATACGTTTTCTTTTCATGGTTATCTTTCTTGGTTGCATTGCAGAAAATGTAGGGATATGTCAAAAAAACAGGAAAAATTCTAACGCGTTGTTCGGCTTTTGTCTTTAGCTAGTCCCGTTTCCACTCTATTGTAGTGATTCGGCATAGCGAGATCGGCAGAGGTGAAGATGAAGAAGATTCGGTTTGCAGCGATTGGATTAGCTCACAACCACATTTATGACATGTGTCAGCAGCTCATTGATGCTGGTGCTGAGCTGGTTGGCGTATTCGAATCTGACCTAGATAATCGGGCAAAATTTACCTCGCTTTTCCCTTCCGTTCCTTTTGCCGCTTCTGCGGAACAGCTGATTACCGATGCGTCTATCGATCTCATCGCCTGTGCGGTGATTCCCTGTGACAGGGCCGAGCTGGCGCTGCGCACGCTGGATGCGGGCAAGGATTTTTTCACGGCCAAACCGCCGCTGACCACGTTGGAACAGTTGGATGCCGTTCAACGTAGGGTAGCGGAAACTGGCCGCAAGTTTTCCGTGTACTTTAATGAACGCATCAATGTGGATAGCGCACTGTTTGCCGGTGAATTGGTGCAACGGGGCGAAATTGGGCGAGTGATTCAGACTATTGGCGTCGGTCCACATCGTGAACGCGGCGCGCGGCCTGACTGGTTTTATCAAAAGCGTCAGTACGGCGGGATCCTCTGCGATATCGGCATCCATCAAATCGAACAGTTTCTCTATTTTACCGGCAACACCGATGCGCGCGTGGTAACCAGCCAGACGGCGAATTATCACCACCCGCACCACCCCGAATTTGAGGATTTTGGCGATGCGATGCTGCTGGGCGACAATGGAGCCACGGGCTATTTTCGCTGTGATTGGTTTACGCCGGATGGGTTGAGCGTCTGGGGCGACGGTCGGCTGACCATTTTGGGAACGGAAGGCTATATCGAAATCAGGAAATATGTCGATCTCACGCGTGGTGAAAGCAATGTCGTTTATCTGGTGAATGGCAAGAGTGAACAGCGCTTTACCCCCGCTGGTAGCGTCGAACGCACTTTTTTCCCCGATTTTCTGCGTGACTGCCGTGAGCGCACCGAAAGCGCTATGTCTCAGTCGCATATCTTCAAGGCAACAGCGCTGTCGATTCTGGCGCAGCAGGCCGCGAAGAAGATCGCCTGACGATCGCACGACCGCTGTTTATCAATCCGGCAGACACGGCGTCATTTGAACGGGGGCGGCCAAATTTTGTGATGCCCAGATCCTGTGTCGGAAGGTGGCTGGGCTACAGCCCATGACGATTTTAAATTTCATGCAAAAATACGCGCTGTCCGTAAAACCCGCATTCTCAGCAATATCTGCAATTTTTAACTCCGTCGAGGAAAGTAACCGGATGGCGTGTTTTATTTTCTTTAATAGCATGTACTTTTTAAAGGTCATGCCAAAGTAACTTTTAAAGAGTCGAGAAAAATAGGACTTTGACCAGCCGCAGGCGGCAGAAGCCTCCGCTGTGGTGATCTCCGACTCCGTGCTGTTTTCCAGGCTGTACAGATATTTTATCAGGGTTGATGCGCTGGATGTAACATCGTGGCTGCTTTTATTTTCCTCCTGACTATCAAAAGAAAATACCAACTCAATAAATGAAGCTAATAATTTCGTTATCAAGAGTGAGGACTTATTGTGGATAAATAACTCATTGCACCAGGAAAGCAGTGTATCAATTCTCGCTGCATTTTTTTCATCAATATGGAAGACAAGCGGCTTTGACTTTTTTAGCGAGGAAATTGATGGGTTAGTGTCGTTGATGAAATCAGCTTCGAACTGAAATAAATAGCGAAGATGATCTGATTGAGGCGATAGAAACATATCGTGAATGACGAGGGCAGGGACGAAGATGAGCGTATTGTCTTTTATTTTATACTGGTCGTCGTTAATGGAAAATAAACCTTCTGCTCTTCTGAACCACATAATTTCATTCATGAAGTGATAGTGGGGGATAACATCACAGCCGTTAAATTTCAGAATGTCATCCTCCACCAGCGTATAAAGCTCCCCAGTTAAAACGGGAATGATTTCGTAAATGGGATGTTCGTCACTCATAGGGTTCACTTTCATTATATATTTATCTTTTTTTTATACATATCTCCCCGATGAAAATCAATAACCTGATTTTGAGGATGAGAGAGTAAGCCTACTCCGAGTCCAAAAAGGGTTGAACTCTGTCAAATTGATGTGGGGGAGTTATGTCTGATTCTGCAATAAGTATTAAAGAAAAAATAGGGTATGGATTAGGGGACACGGCCTGTAATTTGGTCTGGCAGACGGTGATGTTGTTTATGGCGTATTTTTACACCGATGTCTTCGGCCTATCGCCGGCTCATATGGGAACGATGTTTTTAGTGGTTCGGGCGATTGATGCGGTTATTGACGTCGGTATCGGTGCTCTGGCGGATAGAACGAGAACGCGGTTTGGCCAGTTCAGGCCGTATATTCTCTGGTTTGCTATTCCGTTTGGCGTGGTTTGCACATTGACGTTTTATACGCCTGATTTCAGTTACACCGGGAAACTGATTTACGCTTATGCGTCTTACCTGCTGTTGTCCATCGTCTACAGCGCCATTAACGTGCCGTACTGCGCGATGATTAACAATATCAGTAACGATTCCCGCCAGCGGGTTTCTCTCCAGTCGTGGCGGTTTTCGCTCAGCGCTATCGGCGGGTTGATCGTCTCTATCTCCGCGTTGCCTCTGGTAAAATACATTGGTAAAGGCAATATTCAGGAAGGCTACTTCTATACCATGATGGTATTTAGTGCACTGAGCGTTGTGTTCTTTTACCTCTGTTTCTCAAACACCCGCGAGCGATATATTTCCCCGATAGAACAAAATTCTGGATCTGTTTGGCGTGATTTTAAAGCGCTATGTGGGAATCGTGACTGGCGTAGCATGTTCACCTTAAATGTCGTCAACCTGATTGCGGTGTTATTCAAAGGTGGCAGCACGATCTATTACTGTAACTACGTATTAAAACGCCCGGATATCAGCACGTATTTATTAACAGCCGCGATTGTTTCTGGAATCATTGGTGCATTCATTTCATCATCCGTATTCAAAAATATTGACAAGGTAAAAGGGTTTAAATATGCCATGTTTCTGGAGGCGATTTTACTGACGGTTATTTACCTCCTCTCACCCGATATACTCTGGTTGATTTTCAGTGTTGTCATGGTGGTGAATGTTATTCAGGGTGCTGCAACGCCATTGCAATGGGGCATGATATCTGATGTGGTTGACGTGTTGGAAAAAGAAAGCGGTAGGAAATTAAGTGGCATTGTTTTTTCCACTAATTTGTTTGCCATTAAATTAGGCATCGCGCTGGGCGGTGCATGCATTGGTTGGTTGTTAGCCTGGAGTGGTTATATTGGCGGCGTGCCAATTCAGCCAGAAAAAGCCGTCAATACCGTCGCGCTCCTGTTTTCTATTTATCCCGCGATATTGGTTTTTAGTCTGGTGATTATCATTAATCATTATACCTTGAATGATGCCAGACTTGAGGCAATAACGAAAACCTGAAAATAAATCATCCTGTAAATGAAAACCCACAAATAGCATTGGCTATGCAGATAATGCTGTCTGACGAAATGTAATTAAAGAATAGGTTATAACGGAGTGCCTTATGATAAAAAATCCCATTTTTAAAGGATTCAATCCCGATCCGTCTATTTGTCGCCATAATAATGATTATTACGTTGCCGTTTCCTCTTTTGAGTGGTTTCCTGGGATACCGATTTACCATTCTACTGACTTAAAAAATTGGACGTTGCATACCCATGTTTTGAGTGATGAAAAGACAGTCGATTTAACGCGCCTGCCTTCAGCAAAGGGCATTTGGGCACCGTGCCTCACCTGGTGTGAGGAGGAACAACTTTTTTACGTCATTTACGGCGTGATGAATTCAATGCATGGCCGATATTTCGATGTAGACAATTATCTGATTACGGCACCGGACATCACGGGTCCCTGGAGTGAGCCCGTCTATTTGCATTCAGGTGGTTATGATGCCTCCATTTTGCATGACGATGACGGGCGGAAATGGATTGTGGCCGTCGATTGGGAAACGCGCGATGGCTACAACGGCGCGATTTCTCTGGTGGAATATTCACCAGAAACGCAGGCAGTCATCGGCTACCCGAAACGAATCTGGGCGGGGATGACGGGGATTGGTGCGGAAGGGCCGCATCTGACAAAGCGGGGCCGTTACTATTACCTGATGTGCGCGGAAGGCGGGACGGGCTACGGGCATTGCGTGACGATGGCGCGCGCGGAACAGGTCTGGGGCCCTTATGAAAGCGATGCAGGTAACCCGATTCTCACGTCGGTGAATCCAGCGCTATTTGAAAAGAATAACGCGGAATATGAGAAGCCCGATTTTTCTATCTTGGGTGTGAAAGACTATCTGCGGCCAGAGTGTTTTAACCCAGCGGTGCAAATACAAAAAGCAGGCCATGGCAGCTATGTCGAAACGCCCGAAGGCGAGGTGTATTTGGTCCATCTCTGCGCGCGACCTTTCCAGCCAGAATTATGCTGCCCTTTAGGGCGCGAATCGGCAATACAGAAAATGTGCTGGACGGCGGATGGCTGGATGCGGTTAGAAGGGGATGACAACATCGCAAAAGCCGTCGTCGAACCGAGCGCCTTGCCTGAATCGCTGTCATTCGTGACGCCTGCGCGTGATGATTTTAATGAGGATACGCTCGCCCTGCATTACTACGCTCCGCGCATTCATCCACATTCATTTACCGACCTGACGAGCCGGGCAAGCCATGTCTGTTTACGCGGGCAGGAGTCGTTGAGTTCCACGAATAAAGTCAGCGTGCTGGCTAGAAAATTGACCTCTGTTTACACGACAGTGAAAACTAAAATGTGCTTTACCCCAGAGGTGTTTCAGCATAGTGCAGGGTTAGTGTTGTATTACGACAACATGAACTATCTCTATTTACAAAAACACTATTTACAAAAGCACGATGACGAAGGAAATCAGTGTGCGGCACTTTCCGTTATCCACATGGAAAATGGCGCGAAGCGGGAAGACTGGCACGCCAGTGCACGGCTTACTGCCGATGCGGTGTATTTACGGCTGACGATTGAAGGGCGGTCGATTTCCTTCGCCTGGTCGTATGACGATGTACATTATGAACCGGTCGGAAAAGTCTATGAAACGATCAAATTCTCGGATGAATACAGCCAGCATGGTGAATTTACTGGGTCGTTTGTCGGGATCGCCTGCGTAGACAGCGTATTGCACCAGCATACTGCCGCGTTTGATTTCTTCGATTATCAGGCGGATGAAATCCGAGACGTTGAATAAATTTAGTCAGGGGGAAACGTGGGGAGCGACGACTGTCTACGCGTTAACCCATAACAATTTATCTATAACAACCGTGCTCCGCGATAGCGCACGGTTGTTCCTTTTCTGTGCATGATAATGAAGCGAACTTATTTAATTCCATATAAATCAATGCGGTGAAAACTGGCATGGTTTTCGCTTTAGTGAATTCAATCTTGTATACCAGATGGGATTCACACTATGCCAAGAATGACGGGACTCACGCTTCAGGAATGGAAACAGCATTACCAACAGCAGGCTGATAGCGTAGGAGAGACGCTAAGTGCGCTGCTCGCCAGCTTCTCGACGGACGATCCAGCGTGGATCGTGCTGGCGACACCCGAGCTGCTTGAGGCACAGATCGCGGCGCTGCTGCCTCTGTATCGTGAAAATCCAGACGCGCTACCGCTGTTCGGCGTTCCCTTTGCTGTCAAAGATAATATTGATGTTGCAGGCTGGCCGACGAGCGCAGCGTGTCCGGCATTCACCTATCTGGCCTACAAGGATGCGACTGCTGTAGCCAAATTAAAAGCGGCAGGCGCGGTGGTTGTCGGTAAAACCAACCTCGATCAATTCGCCACTGGCTTGGTGGGCACGCGCTCACCGTTTGGTGAAGTACCGAATACCTTCAATGCGGACTATATCAGCGGCGGTTCCAGTTCAGGATCGGCCTCGGTGCTGGCGCGGGGGCTGGTCGCATTTTCATTAGGCACCGACACCGCCGGATCGGGGCGTGTTCCCGCGGGGTTTAATAATATCGTCGGCCTGAAGCCGACGAAAGGGTGGCTATCGGCAAGCGGTGTCGTTCCTGCTTGTCGCCTGAATGACACGATCTCCGTATTTGCGTTGACGGTTGAAGATGCGTTTACCGTCGCGGAACTGGCTGGCGGATATGATGCCGCAGATGCTTATTCGCGCAGCCATCCGGGCAGTGCGCCAGCCTTGTTGCCGGAAAAACCGCGCGTTGCTATTCCCAGCGATCCGACCTTTTTTGATGATGCCGTCGCACAGGCTGCATGGCAGCTCGCGCTGGTCGAATTAGAAGCGACGGGTGCGACGCTGCATCCCATCGATTTCAGCGTATTCACGCAGTTAGCAGAGCAGCTTTACCAAGGCCCTTGGGTGGCGGAACGCACGGTAGCGGTGGGCGATATGCTGCGCCAGCCCGAACTGATGGATCCGGTGGTGCACGGTATCGTGGCGAGCGGTGAGCGTTTCAGCGCGGTAGAGGCTTTCAAAGCCGAATACCTGCGTGCCGAACTGGCGCGTCAGATTCAGCAGACGCTGGCCTCGTTCGATGCGTTAGCGGTGCCGACGTCGCCGACGATTCATACGCGTGAGGCGATGAAGCAGGAGCCGGTGCGTAACAATTCCCAGTTGGGAACCTACACCAACTTTACCAATCTGGCCGATCTTTCGGCGCTGGCACTGCCTGCGCCTTTCCGTGCTGACGGTTTGCCTGCGGGTATCACGCTGATTGCACCCGCGTGGCACGACCGTGCATTAGCGAGTTTTGGCCTGCGCTGGCAGGCACAGCTGGCGCTTACGCTGGGCGCGACAGGAAAAGCGCTGCCTGCAGGACCAACCACCTTACCGCCTTCCATCTCACACGTCCGCCTCGCCGTTGTCGGCGCGCACCTGACGGGTATGCCGCTCAACCATCAATTGACCAACCGTGATGCGGTACGGATAGAAGAGACGCACACCGCGGAAAACTATCGTCTTTATGCGCTGGCGAATACGCAACCTGCCAAGCCCGGTTTAGCGAAAAGCACCGATGGCGCGGCGATCATCGTCGAACTATGGGACATCCCGCTGGCGCGTTTTGGTGAGTTTGTCGCAGAGATTCCGGCACCGTTGGGAATCGGTACGTTGATGTTAGCCGACGGGCGACGAGTTAAAGGCTTTATTTGCGAACCGGCTGCGTTAAGCGACGCCACGGATATCACCGCGTTCGGCGGCTGGCGTCATTGGCTCGCCCGTCAGGAGGCGTCCCATGTTTAAGACCGTATTGATTGCTAATCGAGGTGAGATCGCCTGCCGTGCGATGCGCACGCTAAAGCGCTTGGGTATCACCAGCGTGGCTATTTATTCCGACGCGGATAAAAACGCACAGCATGTGAAAGATGCCGATATCGCCGTATCGATTGGCGGGGAAAAGGCCAGCGACAGCTATCTGTGTATCGATAAGGTATTGGCGGCTGCCCAGCAGACGGGAGCAGAAGCGATCTGGCCGGGCTACGGTTTTCTATCCGAAAGCCTGCCGTTTGCTGCCGCGTGTGAAAAGGCGGGTATCGCGTTTGTTGGGCCAACCGCGCAGCAAATTGGCGAATTTGGCCTGAAGCACCGCGCCCGTGAACTGGCTGCGGCTGCCGGTGTGCCGATGACGCCGGGAACGCCGCTGCTGGCCTCGTTGGAGGACGCGCTGGTCGCTGCAGACGAGATCGGCTATCCGGTGATGCTGAAAAGTACCGCCGGTGGCGGGGGAATTGGCCTGACGCGCTGTGCCGATGCTGCCGCGCTGCAAGCCGCGTGGGAAAGCGTGCGTCGGTTGGGCGAGCAGTTTTTCAGCGATGCAGGTGTCTTTCTCGAACGCTGCATCGATCGGGCGCGTCACGTAGAAGTACAGATTTTTGGCGATGGCAAAGGCCGTGTGGTGGCGCTGGGCGAACGTGATTGCTCATTACAGCGGCGCAACCAGAAAGTGGTGGAAGAGACGCCCGCACCGCATTTGCCAGAAACCACACGCGCGGCGTTGCTGGCTTCGGCAGTGAAGCTCGGCGAACTGGTCAGCTACCGCAGCGCGGGAACGGTGGAATTCATCTACGACGCCGAGCGCGACGCGTTCTTTTTCCTCGAAGTGAATACCCGCTTGCAGGTTGAACATCCAGTGACGGAGTGTGTCACCGGGCTGGATTTGGTCGAATGCATGCTGCGCGTTGCGGCGGATGAACCGCTTGACTGGGCGCAGCTCACACAACGACCGCGTGGCGCGGCGATTGAAGTACGACTCTATGCGGAAGATCCGCTGAAAAATTTCCAACCCAGCCCCGGCGTGCTGACTGAAGTGGCGTTTCCCGACGGCGTGCGGGTCGATGGCTGGGTAAGCACTGGCACCGAGGTATCTGCGTATTACGATCCGATGATCGCCAAGCTGATCGTTCACGCAGAAACCCGTGAGCTGGCGCTGGAGAAGATGCAGCAGGCGCTAAATGCTACGCGTTTGCACGGTATTGCCACCAATCTGGATTATCTGCGTCAGATTATCACCACCGACGCGTTCCGTAGCGGAACGGTATGGACGAGGATGCTCGATAGCTTTACGCCGTCGGCGCCAGTGATTGAAGTCATCCAGCCCGGCACCTGGAGCAGCGTGCAGGATTACCCCGGACGCCTCGGCTATTGGGATATCGGTGTGCCGCCGTCCGGCCCGATGGACGATTTCGCGTTCCGTCTGGCGAACCGCATTGTCGGTAATGATGACGCTGCGGCAGGGCTGGAGTTTACGCTGCAAGGGCCGACGTTGCGTTTCCACAGTACGGCGGTGATTGCACTGACGGGAGCTGATTGCCCAGCGACGCTGGATGGAGACGTCGTGCCCTATTGGCAGCCCGTCACGGTAACGGCTGGGCAAACACTGACGCTGGGGCGGGCGCAGTCCGGTTGTCGTACCTATCTGGCGGTACGCAACGGCATTGATGTACCGCAGTATCTCGGCAGCCGCTCGACGTTCGCGCTCGGGGAATTTGGCGGTCACGCCGGACGAACGCTGCGCGTGGCGGATATGCTGGCGATTTCGCAACCCGCATTACCTGCCTGCACTACGCCTGCGCCGGTGAGCGCCCCGCAGGCCGTGGACATCGCGCTGATTCCGCAGTACGGCAACGAATGGCGCATTGGCGTGCTCTACGGCCCGCACGGTGCGCCGGACTTCTTTACCCACGCGGCAATCGACGAATTTTTCGCGGCAGAATGGCAGGTGCATTACAACTCGAACCGACTGGGCGTGCGTCTGGTGGGGCCGAAGCCCAGTTGGACGCGAGAGAACGGCGGTGAGGCCGGTTTGCATCCTTCCAACGTTCACGACTGTGAATACGCCATCGGCGCGGTGAATTTTACTGGTGATTTTCCGGTGATCCTCACGCGCGATGGGCCAAGTCTGGGCGGATTTGTCTGTCCGGTCACCATTGCCAAAGCGGAACTGTGGAAAGTCGGCCAGGTCAAACCGGGTGACCGCATCCGTTTCCATCCTATCAGCGCGGAGGAGGCGCTGGCACTGGAACAGGCGCAGTCTGCTCGTGTTTCCACGTTGGGTACAGCACATGCACCTGCGTTCGACATTCCTTCGTTAGCGACGACAGAACACGGTTCCGCAACGGTGCTGGCTGCCGTGCAAGCCACGGCGACCACGCCAGTTGCCGTCTATCGTCAGGCAGGCGACAACTACGTTCTGATCGAGTACGGCGAGAACGTGCTCGATCTGGCGCTGCGGCTGCGTATTCATCTGCTGATGATTGCGATCCGTGCTTCGGCGACGGCGGGAATAGAAGAGCTATCGCCTGGCGTGCGTTCGCTACAGGTACGTTATGACAGCCGGATTATCCGCCAGCGTGCGCTGCTGGACGTGCTGCTGAATCTGGAAAGCCAGCTCGGCGATGTCAGCCAGATGACAGTGCCGTCGCGTATCGTCCATTTGCCAATGGCGTTTGAAGACAGCGCCACGCTCGGTGCGGTTGAACGCTACCGTGAAACGGTACGCGCTAGTGCGCCCTGGCTGCCGAATAATGTCGATTTCATCCAGCGTATTAATGGTTTATCGAGCCGTGATGACGTGCGTGACATCATTTTCGATGCCAGTTACCTGATTCTGGGGCTGGGCGATGTTTATCTCGGCGCGCCCTGTGCGGTGCCGGTCGATCCGCGTCACCGTCTGCTTAGCTCCAAATACAATCCGGCGCGCACCTTCACTGCCGAAGGCACGGTCGGCATCGGCGGCATGTACATGTGCATTTACGGCATGGATTCACCGGGCGGCTATCAACTGGTGGGGCGCACGCTGCCGATCTGGAACAAGTTCCTCAAAAATGATCAGTTCATCGCGGGTGAACCGTGGCTGCTACGTTTCTTCGATCAGGTGCGGTTTTATCCGGTCAGCGAAGCCGAACTGACGGCGCTGCGTGAGGATTTCCGCGAAGGACGCGCCGCGATCCATATCGAAGAAACCGAATTTGATTTCTCTGAGCACACGCGTTTTCTAACCGAACAGGCCGACGATATCGCCGCGTTTCGCCAGCGTCAGGCCTCTGCATTTGAAACTGAAGTGGCGCTGTGGCAGCAAGAAGAGGACAGCACGCCGCAGGAAGACGTTTTAATCGCTTCTGTAGAAAACGACGAAGATGCCTTTCAGGTCAGTGCAGATATGAACGGCAATATCTGGAAAGTGCTGGTGAAGGTAGGGGATGAGGTTGAGGCCGGACAGCCGTTGATCATCGTTGAAGCGATGAAAATGGAACTAACGATTAGCGCGCCGCAGTCAGGCCGGGTGAAGCGCATCGGCTGTCAGCCGGGGCGTCCGGTCAGTCCCGGTGATGCCCTGCTATGGCTGGAATAAGGACCAGTTGGGATAAAGGGACGAGTCTGCATAAAACGGACGACAGGTAATAAACGGCGAGGCGGAGAAAACCATGCGAACAGGCACACAAAAGAATAACAAAGATCGCCCGGAAGCGTTGGCGGAACGGGTGTATCAGACGCTGAAAAACGACATTTTCGACTTTCGTCTGATGCCGGGCGATCGCTTCAGTGAAAGTGATATTGCCGAGCGGATGTCGGTTAGCCGCACGCCGGTGCGTCAGGCGCTGTTCTGGTTGGAGCGGGAAGGGTATGTCGAAGTCTATTTTCGCAGCGGCTGGCAGGTGCGCCCCTTTGATTTTGAGTATTTCGAAGAACTGTATGACTTCCGCATTGTGCTGGAGCGCGAAGCCATTCGTCGACTGTGCGGGATGCCGCCGGGGCGCTGCGCCGAGTTATTGGCGGATCTGAAACGCTTCTGGATTGAGGAACCGCGTCTGGATGATGGAAAGACCGTGTCCCGCTACGACGAAGGGTTTCACCGTGGGCTGGTTATGGCGGCGGGCAACAGTGAAATGGCTCGGATTCACGGCGAACTGACGGAGAAAATCCGCATTATTCGCCGTCTCGATTTCACCCGTGAGGATCGCATCGACGCGACCTATAAAGAACACGCCCAGATTTTGCTAGCGATATTGCAACAACACACTGAGGAGGCGCAGCGCATTCTAACCGACCACATTGCGGTCAGTAAGGCCGAAGTCAGGAAGATCACCTTACACATGCTACAGCAGGCACGGCCTCAGTCAGTTACTACAGAACCAGCTTCACCAGACGCATCACACGATTCCATTCTCACTCAACACGACTTAAGGGCTAATAAATGAAAAGACGTTCATTGCTAAAAGTTTTTGCGCTGTCTGCGACAGTGGTTGGTATGGGGTTGACCTGGAGCGTGCAGGCGGCGGAAACCATCAAAGTCGGGGTAATGCATTCGCTGTCCGGCACGATGGCGATTTCGGAAACGCCGCTGAAAGATGTGGCACTGATGGCCATTAATGAGATCAATGCTAAAGGCGGCGTGTTGGGTAAAAAACTGGAGCCGGTAGTTGTCGATCCCGCGTCGAACTGGCCGCTGTTTGCTGAAAAGGCGCGTCAGTTGCTAACGCAGGATAAAGCGGCGGTGGTTTTCGGCTGTTGGACATCGGTGTCGCGTAAATCGGTGCTGCCGGTGTTTGAAGAGTTAAACGGGCTGCTGTTCTATCCGGTGCAGTATGAGGGCGAAGAGATGTCGCCGAACGTATTCTATACCGGTGCGGCACCGAATCAGCAGGCGATCCCTGCCGTGGAATATCTGATGAGTGAAGACGGTGGGGCAGCGAAGCGTTTCTTCCTGCTGGGTACCGATTATGTCTATCCGCGTACCACCAACAAGATCCTACGCGCGTTCCTGCATTCAAAAGGCGTGCAGGACAAGGATATTGAGGAAGTCTATACGCCGTTCGGGCACAGCGATTATCAGACCATCGTTTCCAACATCAAGAAATTCTCGACGGGCGGTAAGACGGCGGTAGTTTCTACCATCAACGGCGATTCCAACGTTCCGTTCTATAAAGAGCTGGCGAATCAGGGCATCAAAGCGACCGATGTGCCAGTTGTCGCGTTCTCGGTAGGTGAAGAGGAACTGCGCGGTATCGATACCAAACCGCTAGTCGGCCATTTGGCGGCGTGGAACTACTTTGAATCGGTTGAGAACCCAACCAACACCCAATTCGTCGAAGCCTATAAAGCCTACGCCAAAGCGAAAAACCTGCCGAATTCGGGCACGGTAGTGACTAACGATCCGATGGAAGCCACCTACGTCGGGATTCACATGTGGGCGCAGGCGGTAGAGAAAGCGGGCACCACGGACGTGGATAAAGTACGTGCCGCTATGGCGGGTCAAACCTTTGCCGCACCGGATGGCTTTACGCTGACGATGGACAGCACCAACCACCATCTGCATAAGCCAGTGATGATTGGCGAAATCGAGGAAAATGGTCAGTTCAACGTGGTCTGGCAAACCGATAAACCGGTTCGCGCCCAACCGTGGAGCCCGTACATCGCCGGCAATGATAAGAAGCCCGATCATCCAATAAAATCAGCGCAGTAAATTTGAGTTTCAGGTCTTAACCGTTTTGTTATCCGGCGTAAAAATTATGCATCGGTAAGTATGACCGCCGAGTGAGCGGCATGGATGCCGCGAAAGTCAGTGCCGCGTCGGGAACGCGTCACTGGCGGCTCGATTAGCGGTCATTAACACCGATGGCACCGCGCAGCGGCGTAATTTAGCAGGAAGCCTGGGTTCGCAGGGCGGCGGCGACTGAGCGCCCTGCGTCGGGCGCGCATACGGATATTACATATGAATAGCAGCGTTATAGCGCACGAAATACTCACTGCACCAGCATAAAAGTGTGGTGGTGAGACTGCTGGGTATAGAAGGCAAAATACATGGTGCGAATAGATATTCCCTTTCTTATATGGCGGACATTGCGATGATTAATCGTCAATTATCTACGTTTGTGCTGTCGCTGTGTCTGATGCTTCCTGTGTTAGCACAGGCTGGGCCCGCAGCCGATTTCGCCGCCGCCAGCCGCACGCAGCAGGCAGAGCTACTGCAACAATGGGCCGCTGCGCCGGAGCCTGCGCGCTTGCCGCTGCTACAGGCACTGCGCGCCGAATCGGTGGTACTCGATCAGAATCAACAGCCGTTTATGGATGTGCAAGGCACGTTAACGCCGCTGGAAGGGCATGCTCAACCGACTGGCGCGACTAAAAAACTGTTTATGAATAACCGTCTGCGCGTGCTGATTGCCACCGCGCTGGCTTCACACCAGTTAGTCAGTGATGAGGTCGCAACGCGCCTGAATGCGGTGCGGCAATTGCAAGGTGACAGCAGTGCGGAGCAACTGCCGCTATTGGTACAACGGCTTGAGGTAGAGAAAGACGCACAGGTGCACGATGCGCTGAATATCGCTATTGCTACCCGCCAGTTAAGTGCTGCCGACCCACTGGTGCGTCTTGATGCGGTTAAACGATTAGGACAGACCGGCGATCCGCAAATGCAGGCACTGTTACAGCCGTTGACGCAGGCACCGAATGAATCAGATACCGGTGTGCGTGCGGCAGCGCAGGAGAGTCTGGATCAGATTAAGCAAAGTTTGATCGTCGGCGATCTGTTAGGGCAGGCGTTTACCGGGCTGTCGCTTGGCTCGATTTTGCTGCTGGCGGCGCTGGGGCTGGCGATCACCTATGGATTATTGGGCGTCATCAACATGGCACACGGTGAAATGTTGATGCTGGGCGCGTACGCGACTTGGCTGGTGCAGTCGCTGTGCCAGCAGTTTGCGCCGGCCTGGCTGCCGTATTATCCGCTGTTGGCGTTGCCTGTGGCCTTCTTTATCACGGCGGGTGTTGGCATGACGCTGGAGCGCACGGTGATTCGCCATCTCTATGGTCGTCCGCTGGAAACGCTGCTGGCAACGTGGGGTATCAGCCTGATGCTGATCCAACTGGTGCGGATGCTGTTCGGTACGCAGAATCTGGAAGTCGCGAACCCTGCGTGGCTGTCCGGCGGGCTGCGCCTGTTGCCGAATCTGGTGCTGCCGTATAACCGTATTGCGGTGATCTTGTTTGTCCTCGGCGTGCTGTTACTCACCTGGTTATTACTCAATAAAACACGGCTCGGCATGAATGTGCGGGCGGTGACGCAAAACCGGGCGATGGCGGACTGTTGCGGCGTGCCGACCGGACGCGTCGATATGCTGGCTTTTGGTCTCGGATCTGGCATAGCGGGGCTGGGTGGTGTGGCACTGTCTCAGTTGGGTAACGTCGGGCCGGAACTGGGACAGGGTTACATCATCGATTCCTTCCTCGTCGTTGTGTTGGGCGGCGTCGGACAGCTTGCAGGGACAGTGGTGGCTGCATTTAGCCTCGGCATTCTCAACAAAGTGCTGGAACCGCAGATCGGCGCAGTGCTGGGTAAAATCGTCATTTTGGTACTGATCGTGTTGTTTATTCAGAAACGGCCACAGGGGTTGTTTGCATTCAAAGGACGGGTGATTGACTGATGACGCAACCTATTACGCACTCTATTAAACAGCCGATGACGATAACCCTGACGCAGCGCGCACCGCGACTCATGCTTGGCCTCGGTTCGGGCATGCTGTTGGTCTTGCTGATACTGCCATTTTTCGCGCTGTTGCCCGCAGAGAACCCGCTGGCTATCTCCACCTACACGCTGACGCTGATCGGCAAAATTCTGTGCTATGCCATTGTTGCCGTGGCGTTGGATCTGGTGTGGGGCTACGCGGGGCTGCTATCGCTCGGTCACGGTCTGTTTTTTGCGCTGGGCGGCTATGCCATGGGCATGTATCTGATGCGGCAGGCCGCTGGCGAGGGGATGCCCGCGTTTATGTCATTCCTGTCGTGGACGGAACTACCGTGGTTCTGGGCAGGCACACAGTATTTCGCCTGGGCGCTGTGCCTGATCGTACTGGTGCCGGGCATACTGGCGTTTGTATTCGGCTGGTTCGCGTTCCGTTCCAAAATCAAGGGTGTCTATTTCTCGATCATGACGCAGGCGCTGACCTACGCCGGGATGCTGCTGTTCTTCCGTAACGAAACCGGCTTTGGTGGGAATAACGGATTTACCGGTTTTACTACGCTGCTGGGCTTCCCCATTACGGCCACGGGTACACGTATCGGGCTGTTTGTCGCCACCGTGCTGCTGCTAACCGCCAGCCTGTTAGCGGGGTTTGCGCTGGCGCGCAGTAAATTTGGCCGCGTGTTGACGGCGGTGCGCGATGCGGAAAACCGTCTGATGTTCTGCGGCTATGATCCGAAAGGCTTCAAACTGTTTGTCTGGACGCTTTCCGCCGTGCTGTGTGGGCTGGCGGGGGCGCTGTATGTGCCGCAGGTTGGCATCATCAATCCCAGTGAAATGTCACCGACCAACTCCATCGAAGCCGCTATTTGGGTCGCGCTGGGCGGACGCGGAACGCTAATTGGGCCATTGCTCGGCGCGGGGATCGTCAACGGTGCGAAAAGCTGGTTTACCGTGGCCTTTCCTGAATACTGGCTGTTCTTTTTGGGACTGATGTTTATTCTCGTCACGCTGTTTTTGCCGCGTGGTGTGATTGGATTGCTGACGAGGAAGAAACATGACTGAACCTGTATCTGTACCGTCAGTGCCTGCACTGACGGTTTCTTCACCGACCCAGTTTGCCCAGCTACACCCGTCGGATCGCCATCGGCACCAGACCGATCCGGTGCTGCAACTCGACAAGATTAACGTGAGTTTTGACGGTTTTCAGGCGCTCACCGATCTCTCGTTGCAGATTGGCGTGGGGGAACTGCGCTGCATCATCGGACCAAACGGCGCGGGGAAAACCACGCTGATGGATGTCATCACCGGCAAAACGCGGCCGGATAACGGTAAGGTGTTTTACGATCAATTTACCGATCTGACGACGTTATCACCCGTGGACATTGCACGCGCTGGAATTGGGCGAAAATTCCAAAAGCCGACCGTGTTTGAGGCGCTGACCGTGTTCGAAAACCTCGAAATTGCGCTGAAAACCGACAAGTCGGTGTGGGCAAGCCTGCGTGCCAGGCTGAACGGCGAGCAACGTGACCGGATTGACGACACGCTGGCGCTGCTGCGACTCGGTCACGAACGGCAGCGACCAGCAGGGTTGTTGTCGCATGGACAAAAGCAGTTTCTGGAGATTGGCATGCTGTTGGTTCAGGAACCGCATCTGCTGTTGCTCGATGAACCCGCCGCCGGGATGACGGATGCAGAAACCGCCTACACCGCCGAACTGTTCCGCAGTCTGGCGGGCAAGCACTCGCTGATGGTGGTGGAGCACGATATGGGATTTGTCGAGAGCATTGCCGATCGCGTGACCGTGCTGCATCAGGGGCAGGTGCTGGCGGAAGGATCGCTGCGTGAGGTCCAGGCTAATGAGCAGGTCATTGACGTTTATCTGGGGCGCTAACATGTTAGAAATTGCAGAACTGAATCAATATTACGGCGGCAGCCACATTCTGCGCGGTTTGTCGTTTGAGGTAAATCCCGGCGAGATTACCTGTCTGTTAGGGCGTAACGGCGTGGGGAAGACCACGCTGCTGAAATGTCTGATGGGGCTGATTCCGGCGAAGTCCGGCACGATTCGCTGGCAGGGCGAGGCAATTAATACACGTAAACCCCACCAGCGCGTGCAAGCAGGTATTGCCTATGTACCGCAGGGACGAGAAATTTTCCCCCGTCTGACGGTGGAAGAAAATCTGCTGATGGGGCTGTCGCGTTTTCCGGGCAAACAGGCGCGACAGGTACCGGATGAGATCTACCAGCTTTTTCCCGTATTGGATGAAATGAAACAGCGGCGCGGTGGCGATTTGTCCGGTGGGCAACAGCAACAGCTGGCGATTGGACGTGCGCTGGCCTGTAAACCACAGCTGTTGATTCTGGATGAACCGACAGAAGGCATACAGCCGTCGGTGATTAAAGAGATCGGCGCAGTGATTCGACAACTGGCGCAGCGTGGCGACATGGCGATTTTACTGGTTGAGCAATTTTACGACTTTGCCGCTGAACTGGCTGACAGCTATCTGGTGATGTCTCGCGGGGAAATCATACAGCGCGGGCGAGGCGAAACGATGGAGCAGGACGACGTACGGGGAATGGTCGCGATTTGAGTGCAGTGACCTTGGTTTCATTTCGTTAGTACAAAATTTTCATACTGGTCAGGCAAGCGGTGTAAAATACAACCTTGAGAAAATAGTTCATTGTTTAGCTTCAGTTAAAAAGGGAAGGAGACTTAAGGATGAGTAAACCGCTGAAGATTTTTGCTGCGATCGGCACCATCGTTATTGCTGTTGTGGTTGGTGCGATATGGCCGTATATCAAAATGGATTTTGCCAGCAGTGCGCATTATACCGAACAGGATAAAAGGGAATATGCGTTCTATACCCCCGATATTCTAAAGAAAATGCCGCGTATTACAGATCGTTATGACTTCAGTTTTTCGAACGTAACAGGTCCTGAAGCTAAAGTATGGACGGTGAATTTCTATGGCACTGGCGATACCCGCAATGTTCACACCTATCTGACTTCGGTGGGGTATGAGAAGCAGGATCGTTGCGATGTTGAGGCTGAATGTTGGCGAGCGGTTGGCACTCATGATGTTGTGACGGTGGCGACATTTGATACCGATAAAAGCGTGATGGTTCAGGTTTATAGCAGCCCGTATGGTGAGCCATTGCCACTCAAATAATCATGTCAGGCGCAATGGCTCCATTGTACTTAAGTTTCAGCGTCATTCCTTCTGCTCCTTAACTACATTTTGCATTAGAGGATTCTAATTCCAATATATATGAATTAACATATATGTATATGGAGTGTATTGAGAGCCAAAAATGCTACAACCCGTCCAACTTTTCAAAATCCTTTCCGATGAGACTCGGCTATCCATCATCCTGCTGCTCAGAGATGCGGGAGAATTGTGCGTCTGTGACATCTGCGCTGCCACCACGGAGTCTCAGCCTAAAATTTCCCGCCATATGGCAATATTACGTGAATCAGGTTTAGTTCTTGATCGCCGTGAAGGAAAATGGATTCATTATCGATTGTCTCCACACATGCCTGCTTGGGCCGCAGAAACGATTAGTACCGCATGGCAATGCCTGCGTGATGACGTTCGTCGGTGTCTGGCTAAATCCGCTTCTTCTTCATGCTGAAATAGGAAGAGATATATTCTTTTTTCCATATGTGATGAGGTTTGATATGTTATTGGCAGGAATCATATTTTTACTGACCTTGATCCTGGTGATTTGGCAACCCAGAGGTCTCAGTATCGGATGGAGTGCTAGCATCGGGGCCGTATTCGCGCTGTTCAGCGGGGTCATTCACCTCAATGATATTCCGGTTGTCTGGAATATTGTCTGGAACGCGACGGCGACGTTTATTGCGGTGATTGTCATCAGCCTATTGCTTGATGAATCGGGTTTTTTCGAATGGGCGGCATTGCACGTATCCCGATGGGGAAACGGGCGCGGGCGTCTGTTGTTTACCTGGATTGTTTTACTGGGCGCTGCCGTTTCTGCGTTGTTTGCCAACGACGGCGCCGCGCTGATCCTCACGCCGATTGTGATTGCCATGCTGTTGGCTTTGGGGTTCAGCACTGGTACGACGCTGGCATTCGTTATGGCTGCAGGATTTATTGCTGATACGGCTAGCCTGCCGCTGATTGTTTCTAATCTGGTTAACATTGTGTCTGCCGATTTTTTCAACCTTGGGTTTGCTGAATATGCATCGGTTATGGTTCCCGTCGATATTGCAGCGATTATCGCGACGTTGATTATGTTACACCTGTTTTTTCGGAAGGATATCCCTGCAACCTACGACGTATCTCGGTTAAAAGTACCGGCAAGTGCCATTAAGGATCTGGCAACGTTCAGAGCGGGTTGGATTGTTTTGGTGCTTCTGCTTACCGGATTTTTCGTCCTCGAACCTTTGGGGATTCCCGTCAGTGCTATTGCGGCCGTGGGCGCAACTATTTTGCTTGCAGTGGCAAAAAAAGGTCATGCCATCAATACGGGTAAGGTACTGCGTGGTGCGCCATGGCAGATCGTAATTTTCTCACTCGGTATGTATTTAGTGGTCTATGGTCTGCGCAACGCGGGGTTAACGGAATATCTTTCCAGTATTCTGAATCTGTTTGCGGAGAAAGGACTGTGGACTGCCACACTTGGCACTGGCTTTATGGCCGCGCTGCTTTCCTCAATCATGAACAATATGCCCACAGTGTTGATTGGTGCCTTATCTATCGACGGCAGCACCGCATCTGGTGTTGTTAAAGACGCAATGATTTATGCCAACGTCATTGGTTGTGATTTAGGACCCAAAATTACTCCTATTGGCAGCCTGGCGACACTGCTTTGGTTACATGTGTTATCACAGAAAAACATGACGATCAGTTGGGGATACTATTTCCGTATCGGAATTGTCATGACACTGCCTGTGCTGTTTGTCACGCTGGTTGCGTTGGCACTGCGGCTATCCATCACGTTGTAATGAGATATTGATATGAGCAAAATAACGATTTACCACAACCCTGACTGCGGTACCTCGCGTAATACGCTGGAGATGATCCGTAATAGCGGCGCAGAACCCACGATTATTTACTATCTTGATACGCCGCCTTCGCGTGATGAACTGGTGACGCTCATTGGTGACATGGGAATGACGGTTCGAGCCTTGCTGCGCAAAAACGTAGAACCTTACACACAACTGGGGCTTGCTGAAGAAAGCTTTACTGACGAACAGCTTATTGATTTCATGTTGCAATATCCGATCCTGATAAACCGTCCGATTGTCGTTACTCCGTTGGGAACCCGACTATGTCGTCCATCAGAGCAGGTGCTGGATATTCTCCCCGATCCGCAGCGAGGCGCATTCACCAAAGAAGATGGTGAAAAAGTCACTGATAAATCGGGTCAACGCGTGAAATAGAGCCAGAAGGGAGACATCTGGCTCAATGCGCTTCCTCACAGCACCTTATTCAAAAAGTTGATTGTCCGTGGATGACGGGGATGGTTTAGCACCTGCCAGGAATCGCCGCTTTCGACAATTTTTCCATCCACCATAAACACCACACGATCAGCGACTTCGCGCGCAAAGCCGATTTCATGTGTGACGACGACCAGCGTCACGCCGGAGCGGGCGAGTGATTTGATCACATCCAGCACCTCGCCGACCAGCTCGGGATCGAGCGCGGATGTCGGTTCATCAAATAGCATCACTTTCGGTTTGAGCGCTAGTGCGCGGGCAATCGCGACGCGCTGTTGCTGACCACCGGACAGGTGTCGTGGATAAGACTGTGCTTTATGGCGTAGCCCGACGCTTTCCAGCAGGGTAAAGGCGACATCTTCGGCTTCCTGACGGGAGTACAGTTTATGTGCCAGCGGGGCCTCAATGATATTTTCCAAGACGGAAAGGTGGGGGAACAGATTGAAATTCTGGAACACATAGCCGACGTTGATACGTTGGCGTAACACGTCCTTTTCTTTCAATTCATAGAGCGTATTCCCTTTGCGCCGATAGCCGATGTAGTCGCCGTCGATGCGGATAAAACCGTCGTCCACGCGTTCAAGATGATTAATGGTGCGCAACAGAGTGGATTTTCCCGAACCAGACGGACCTAGGATCACCGTGACGGAGCCGGGTGCTAGCGTCAGATTGATATCATCCAGCGCTTTATGCTGACCAAAATGTTTCGCCACATTGCGGATCTCAATCAGCCCGCGAGCGTTTTCTGCCTGTGGTTGTGCGGTGGTTCGGGCGTGAGCAAAATAATCGATAGCTTCAGACATAGTGAATCTCCAGAATCGGGGGGTTAACGTGCGCGCTTGCGCGTCAGGGCGCGAACAAGTCTCTGGCGCGGCGTTAGCGGCATTTCACGCACCGCACCGCGGGACACATAGCGCTCCACGTAGTATTGGACGATGGATAGCACCGTGGTAATCAGCAGATACCAGATGGTGGCGACCATCAGCAGAGGAATAACCTGCTGCGTACGGTTGTAGATGACCTGAACGGTGTAAAACAGCTCCGGCAGCGCCAGCACATAGACAATCGAGGTGCCTTTAGCGAGGCTGATGATCTCGTTAAAGCCAGTGGGCAGAATCGAACGCAGCGCTTGCGGCAGAATGATGCGCACCGTACGACGACCTCCGGGCAGGCCGAGCGCAGCGGAGGCTTCAAACTGACCCGCATCCACGCCAAGAATACCGCCGCGAATAATTTCCGCCGTATACGCGGACTGCACCAGCGTTAGGCCAAGTACGGCGACGGAAAATTGATCCAGTAGATCAATCGTCGGATAGCGCAGGAAGACGATAGACGTGAACGGAATCCCCAGCGCCAGTTCGTCATAGAGATACGAGAAATTGTAGAGAATGATCAGTACCAGAATTAGCGGCAGCGATCGAAACAGCCAGATATACAGCCACGACAATGTGGATAGCAGATAAGACGGTGAAAGCCGTGCCAGCGCCAGCGCGGTGCCGAAGAAAATGCTGAATAATGTACCCAGCGCGGTCAACAGCAGCGTTTGCCCCAGCCCCGCAAGGATGACCGGATTAAAAAACCACTCGGCAAAGACTGACCATTCCCAGCGCGGGTTCAGCGCGATTGACTGAATAATCCCGGCAAAAATAAACAGAGAAAACAGTGCACCGGCAAAACGAAAAGGATAACGCGCCGGAACAATGTTCAACGGTGGTTCCTGTGCCTGACTCAGTGGTGGTTGCTGAGACGACGTTTGTAGAGATTGCGTCATGATCGATACCATTTGAATGTGATGCTGAAAAATGTCGTTTTGTGGCTAGTGCATAGGGTTATTACCGCTGCGTAAGGGTCAACACACTTTCAAATGGCGGGTGATAAGCTCGACTTCCGTTTGTCGTGCAACCCGTGGTGCCGCCGTTTCGAACAGCGCTTTCTTAAACGGTAAACGCCCGTCGTAAGGTGGAAGACTATAGGTCACGGGATCGACGGTGGTATCGAACTGAGGCGTATAACCGTGGCTCAGGTATAAGCGCACCGCTTCAGGCTGACGGAAGCCGGTGGTCAGGAAAAAATGCTCATAGCCTAATCGGCGCGCGTGTTGTTCCAACTCTTGCATCACTTTTCCCGCGAGTCCCTGACGGCGCAGTGAGTTATCCGTCCATACCCGCTTAATCTCGGCGGTGGTGCTGTCGTAGCGTTTAAACGCCCCCGTGGCGATGGGGATACCTCGACGCAGCAGAGCAATAAAAATGCCGTGTGGCTGCTGGTAGATTCCCTGCGGATCGCTTTCCCGCTCACCGAAAAAATCCCCATAGCGCTGCTCATACTCCGCGAACAGGCCGTCGATAATGGGTGCCACGATAGGATCTTCTGGCTGGGTAACAATGAAGATATCGTCGGACATTTAATGCTCCTGATTCATTAGGGGATACGGGCTATCGGTAGCCATTGCGTTTCGCTTATGGCATCGCGATAGCCATAAGGCGGGATTAATCGCCCAGTCCCGGCGGATTGATTTCTGAACGCTCGATACGCTCAATGCTTTCTCCCCAGCGGTTCAGCACCTTGTCGTATTCGCCGCTTTTAATCACACCGTTCAACGCCGTATTAATCGGCTGTACCAATCCGCTGCCTTTGCGCGTGGTGACCGCGATATGTGCAACGTTGGGGTAACCGCCATTTACCGTGCCGACATGCTTAACCTTTCCAGTCAGCTCTGCTTTGTAGGCGCCGATCACGTTTGGACCGAAATAGGCATCAGAACGACCGGATTGCAGGCTCAGGTTGGCCGCAGCATCGTCCGTGACATAAATGGGCTGAAAGGCGGGTAGGCCGTTAGCGCGATTCTGTTTATCCCACGCCAGCAGCACGGCTTCCTGATTGGTGCCTGAGCCGACAATAATCTTCAATCCAGCAATGTCTTTCGCTTCCTTGATGGACTGAATTTTACTGGTGGATTTCACATAGAAGCCGAGTGAGTCGATACGATAGGTCGCGAAATCGAACTTTTCTTTACGCTCTTTGGTGACGGTAATATTGATAATGGCGGCGTCATATTTACCGGAGGCCACGCCGAGCGGCCAGTCTTCCCACGAAGTGGGAACGATGTTCAGCTCCAGACCAAGGCTGTCTGCCACCAGTCGGGCGATATCCGGTTCACTGCCGACTACGGTTTTGTTGTCGTCAGCGAGAAAGGCCAGCGGCGGTGACGAACCCAACGTAGCAATCGCGACGGTGAATTTTCCCGGCGTGACAAATTTAAAATCAGTCGGAATCTGTGCGATAGCGTCCGGATTCTTCGGCGCATGGATCGGCTGCTGATTGGCTTTCAGGTCGATAGCCGCCTGTGCGCCAGTCGTTACGGACAGCGTGCCGAGCAGCAGCGATCCCGTCAGTAGCCTTGTCAGAAGCGAGGGAAGCACGCGAGGTGTCGCGGCCAAATGTGCGATGGTGTAGGCGATCTGTTTTTGCATTTATCTTTCCCTTGCAGGTTATTATGGTGACATTGTCACTTTTAAGAGCGTGTCACTTTTAATGACATGTCTCTTTTATTAATCGCCAATACCCGGCGGATTCACCACGGACTGTGTGATCTTTTCATCGTCTTCACCCCAGCGATCTAGCACTTGCGCATAGCTGCCGTTATGGATCGCGCCATTGATGGCGGTGCTGATTGGCTGCGCCAAACCGTTACCTTTTTGCGTGGTGACCGCGACATAAGCGACCGTCGGGCCTTTGCCCACCATGCGCGTTTTGCCTGTTAACGCCGCTTTATAAGCGCCGATGGAGTGCGGACCGAAAAACGCATCGACACGCCCGGACTGAATGCTCAAATTGGCGGCGGCATCGTCGGTAACGTAGACTGGCTGTACGGGGGCGAGGCCGTTAGCGCGGTTTTGCCGATCCCAGCCCAGAAGAATGTTTTCCTGATTGGTGCCGGAGCCGACAATCACTTTCAGACCGGCCACGTCTTCCGGTTTGTTGATTGCGGTAATCTTACTGGTCGATTTCACGTAGAAACCCAGCGTATCAATGCGGTATGTGGCGAAATCGAACTTCTCTTTGCGCAGCTTCGTTACGGCGATATTAAAAATAGCGGCATCGTATTTCCCCGCCGTAATGCCCAGCGGCCAATCTTCCCAAGAGGCAGGAACCAGCTTTAGCTCCAGTCCGAGACTGTCGGCCACCAGCCGCGCGATGTCAGCATCGCTGCCGACAATCGTTTTGTTATCGTCAGCCAACAACGACAGCGGTGGTGAGCTGAGCGCCGAGACGGCAATCGTCAGCTTACCCGGCGTCACGAATTTGAAATTAGCCGGGATTTGCGCGATAGCCTCGGCGTTTTTCTCAGTACGAATGGGAACCTGATTGGCCTTGAGATCGATACGGCTGACGAATTCCGTGTCTTGCGCCTGTGCACTTATCGCCAGCGTGGCGCTCAGTAGCGTCGCTAGAACGGTTACAGTGATAAAAGGGGTCTGTTTCACGGTAAATCTCCTGCGGTGCAAACTAGCGCGTGAATTGATTCACCGGATAATCCAGCGCCAGATTTTCCCGCAGCGTGTAGCCGGCATACTCCTGACGGAATAGGCCGCGCTGTTGCAGCAAAGGGACGACCCGATCGACAAAGTGATTGAGTGTATCTGGCGTGCCCCCCTGAATGATGAAGCCGTCTGCCGCGCCATTTTCAAACCAGAGCTGTAAGCCATCCGCCACTTGCTCGGGCGTGCCGCTGAATACTGGACGGGGTGACGCCGCTTCCAGCGCGACCTGTCGCAGCGTTAAGCCTTTTTCCTGTGCGTTGCGTTTGATTTCATCGGTGGTGCTGCGGAAGCTGTTTTTCCCCAGTTCGCCGATATCAGGGAAGGGCTCATCCAGCGGGTGTTGTGAGAAGTCATAGTGCTCGAAATAGCGCCCCAGATAATTGAGCGCGTCCTTAATCGTGACCAACTGCGCCGTTTCCTGATACTGGCGCTCGACGTCTTCTGCATCATTGCCGACAATCACGCTGACGCCCTGGAAGACGTGCAGTTGATCGGCGTGGCGACCGTTTTCTTCTAGCTTCTGCTTCACTTCGCGGTAATAACGCTGCGAGTCTTCCAGCGTGTGTTGATGAGTAAAGATGGCATCGGCGTGTTTAGCGGCAAGTTTTTGCCCGTCCTCAGACGCGCCAGCCTGAAACACAATCGGGCGACCCTGCGCAGAGCGGCCAATATTCAGCGGGCCCTGTACCGAGAAGAATTCCCCTTGATGATTCAGCGTGTGCAACTTCTCAGAATCGAAGAATTGCCCGCTGGCTTTGTCGCGAATAAAGGCATCATCTTCCCAGGAATCCCACAGACCTTTCGCCACCTGAAGGAATTCATCGGCGATGCGGTAGCGCAGCGCGTGTTCCGGGTGCTGTGCGCGGGAAAAGTTTTTTGCCGATCCTTCTAATGGCGATGTCACCACGTTCCAGCCTGCACGACCGTTGCTGAGATGGTCGAGGCTAGCGAACTGCCGGGCGGTGGTAAACGGTTCGGAATACGACGTCGAGAGTGTGCCGACCAGACCAATATGACTGGTGACGGTAGCCAGCGCGGATAGCAGCGTTAACGGCTCGAAACGGTTGAGAAAGTGGGGGATGGATTTTTCATTGATATACAAGCCGTCAGCGACGAAAACAAAGTCGAATTTTCCCTGTTCGGCTTTTTTTACCGCATCTAAAACAAAACCAAAATTAATACTGGCATCGGGGACGACGTTTTTATGTCGCCATGCGGACATATTCCCCGCCGCGCCTTGTAATATTAAACCTAATCTTAATTGCCGTTTTGATGATGTTTGTTTTTTACTCATTATGAGAAACCTTTTATTAATCGAACATACTTTCATGAAGGTGAAAAATTCATTAATAAGCTGGCTATCAATAAACCAACAACAAGCTATCAACAGAGAAAACCATTAATAGATATTCACGCATTCAATGAAAGGTTAATAGGACGTTAAGAGCGTGTTTTCACTATTGATGAGGCGAGGAGTGATGTAAAACAACAAAAATGTATAATGAAATTCAAAAAATTCAGATGATGGCGCGGCTTATTTTGTTAGTATGATGTTAATGGCTATGCCTCTCGCCGTATCTAAAGGATAAAATTTCATGTCTGATTTGACAGTTGAACGACGCGTAACTGTGAATGACGCCGTTCCCTCTGCTACGGTTACCGCCGTTGACCAGCAGGCGTTTCGCGATGCAATGGCAAAGCTGAGCGCGGCGGTTAATATCGTTACTACCGATGGCCCAGCAGGTAAGGCTGGGTTTACGGCGTCTGCGGTGTCCAGCGTCAGTGATACGCCCGGCACGCTGCTGGTGTGTCTGAATCGCGGTTCATCTGTGTATCCCACGTTTCAGGTGAATGAACATCTATGCGTTAATACGCTAGCGGCACACCACGAAGCGCTGTCGTCGCTGTTTGGAAGCCGGTCGTCTACGGAAGAACGGTTTGCGGCGGCGGAGTGGGACGTGTTACACACGGGATCACCCGTATTGCAGGATGCCTTGGTTGCATTTGACTGCCGGGTTGAGGAAGTGGTGAGCGCGGCGACGCACGATATCTTTATTTGCCGAGTGTTAGCGATTAAGCAGGGCGAAAGTACCGATGGCCTGGTGTATTTTTCCCGTGGTTATCATGCGGTTCGTGGTTAATGAAATACATTGACTATACGTTAAACTATATACGCGCGTTGAGCGGTGGTAATGGATAGATCGTAAAGACGCTGCAAGTACCTCCCTGTAAGCTCGAGCCGCGCCATCCCTGGCGCGGACGCTTTACTCTTCTATTCCATTACCCCCGTTTTCGTTCTGAAAATAGGTTTTTCACCAGCTTGCCAACGCGAGTGATTTAGGGAATAGTCCCCTCCGCCCAATCGATCGAGCGGAGGTGATTGTATTTGTAGATCAACGTATTAAGATGAAGAAAACACTGCCTGTGGTGGGGTAACTTTCGTGGTGCGCAAGCGATGCAGTGCGGCTTCCGCTAGCTGTGCAAAGTAGCGTGATGCGGGTGCAATGGCGCTTTCATCTGGATTGAACTGAGGATGATGCAAGCCAAATTCACTGTTTGAGCCAATACTGACGAACGTGCCCGGCACTTCCTGAAGGTAAAGGGCAAAGTCCTCGCCGCTCATTTGCAGTTCGGCGTTTTCCACCTGATAACCTGCGTCTCGGGCAATTTGTTTGCTGAAATCGGCCCATTCGCTGGTGTTCACGACCGCAGGCGGGCCGGGATACCATTTCAGTTCCGCTTTTGCGCCCAGCGCAAGGGCGATCCCGCTAATCAGTTGTTCAATTCGTCCCGGTATTTCTGCACGAATCGCGGCATTGTAAGTACGAACCGTACCTTCCAATTCTACCGTTTGCGGTAGTACGTTCCAGGTGTTACCACCCTGAATACGCGTGACGCTGATGACCAGCGATTCCAGCGAGCTGAAGCTGCGGCTAGGCAGTGTTTGCAGTGCATTGACGATATTACAGGCAGTCACGATGCTGTCGATACCCTGTTCCGGCTTGGCTGCGTGCGCGCCTTTACCAGTAATGTGAATAGCGAAGCGATCCACATTGGCATAAAACGGGCCGCTACGTGTGGCGAAGGTGCCCGCGGGGAGTTCGGGCGCATTGTGCAGGCCAAAAACGGCGGCAACATCGGCGAGCGCACCTGCACGGATAAGCTGTTTGGCACCGGTAGACACCTCTTCTGCCGGTTGAAAAAATAGCCTGATTTTACCTGGTAAGGCATGTTCGCGTTTTTTCAGCAGACAGGCAGCGCCGAGCATCACGGCGGTGTGGAAATCGTGGCCACAGGCGTGCATGACGCCAGCGTGCTGAGAGCGAAAGTCGACATCGACCAGCTCTTCAATCGGTAACGCATCAATGTCGGCACGTAGCGCAATCGTCGGTCCACTGCCGTGACCAATTTCGGCAACGACACCGGTGGTTAACGCAAGGGGCAGCAGGCGGATGTCTTTCTCTTGTAGCCAGCGGGTAATGTGCGCGGTGGTTTGGTGTTCCTGATTGGACAATTCCGGGTACTGATGCAAGTGCCGTCGCCAGTTAATTAACTGTTGCTCAAATGACGTATCACAACAGGGGATAGATTCAGCCATATCAATACACCTCCTTAACAAAATTTAAACATGATAAAGGTAGCCGATAGCAACTCAATGGATAAATACCATCTGGTTATATTTCATGTCTTTTTATGATGGTGTTTTTTGTATTCATTTATTATGAATATTCCTGCTAACAAAACTCATTATTGATATTTATTTTTTATACCTTTATGCAACATTCTTCTTATTCTGTTTTTTGCTATTTCTGTTTTTTGGTTATGACTATTTATTGCTATGAATAGCGCTAACAGATAGCCGATAAAAATAAGGAAACATCGTGGGATATAAGCTCAGTTTATTAGATCAAAGCCCTATCGCCGAAGGAATGAGCGCGGCACAGGCGTTGGCACAAACCGTGTCGCTAGCGAAAGTGGCTGAAGCGCTTGGCTATTACCGCTTTTGGGTTTCCGAACATCATAATTCCGATGAGCTGGCGGGGTCGTCTCCCGAGGTTTTAATCACCTGGCTGTTAGCGCATACGACAACTTTGCGTATCGGATCCGGCGGCGTGATGTTACAGCATTATAGCCCGTATAAAGTTGCGGAGAATTTCCATGTCATCAGCGCGTTGGCAGGCGGTCGTGTTGATTTAGGTATCGGTAAAGCGCCGGGCGGGTTGCCGCTGGCGACACGGGCGTTACAGCAGGAAATCGGTGAGGCGCAGCGGGTCGCCTTCACGGAGAAATTACATCAGCTCAATCGTTTTCTGGATAGCAATGACGGTACGGCAGATAGCCTGAATGCGACACCGCTGCCGGAACATGAGCCACAGCGCTTTCTGCTGGGAGCCAGTCAGGAGAGTGCGAGATTAGCGGCATCGCTGGGCTGGAATTTCGTGTTCGCTGGGTTCATTAACGCCAGCGAAACGCTGCTGACGGAATCACTCTTGAGCTATCGGGAATTGAAACCAGCCAGTGCACAAACGCTGCTGTCGCTGTCGGTGATTGCCGCCGAACGTCATGAGGATGCGGAAGCGCTGGCCAGCACGCAGCATAACTATAAGGTTTATATTGAAAACAAGCCGCCGCTAACGGTAGGCAGTCAGGAACAGGCCGAGAATTTCGTTAGACAGGCAGGCGTGACGGATTTCCGTATCGAACAGGAGCCACGGCATGTGCTTTACGGCACGCCGGAAGATATTCATCAGCGCTTGGAGAGCTATCATCAGCGCTTTGGCGTAGATGAGTTCATTATCCATACGCCCGTGACGTCACCCGGTGAACGTGAGGCGTCGATTCGGCTGTTAGCGCAACGCTGATCAACGGCTAGAAGCGTGAACAATGATGAGAAACGTGAGCGATGACAACGCTGTGCCGCTATGTGAGCAGTAACCTGATTCTGTCTATAGCAGAAAAATGAGGTTATTTGATGGCGGTTCCGGAGAGCAAGGAAGCCTTGATTAAGGCGATCAACAGTCAGTTTGCGCTATTAATGAAGCAGATCGATGCTGTGCCTACAGAGCGAGCATTTTCGCCAGAAATGGCAGGGCATGCGCAGGGAACGCTGATGAGCCCGGCAAATCTGGTGGCGTATTTGCTAGGTTGGGGCAATGTGGTGCTGAAATGGCATGAACACGAAGAGCAGGGCAAAACCATTGATTTTCCAGAGGCTGGTTATAAATGGAATCAGCTCGGCCTGTTGGCACAAAAATTCTATCAGGACTATGCCCCTATTACCGATTGGGCGGAACTGGTCGCACTGCTTGCCGCGAATAAACGGTCGCTCATCGCACTGGTTGAACGCTATACCGATGAACAACTCTATGGCGAATGCTGGTACGGAAAGTGGACGCGTGGTCGGATGATTCAATTTAATACCGCCTCGCCTTATAAAAATGCGGCCGGACGCCTGCGCGCGTGGAATAAAAACAAATAACGGCTTGATAATAAATCAGAATGATTTTGGGTCTTATCTTTCCCCTTATGAGGGCTGCATGAGCGGCGGTTTTTCAGACAAAACCTTACATACTCCCCCTGTTTGACTGTTCTATACTCAGTAATAAGCAAGATAAGTTTTCTTGGCAGATGAGATGAATAGGGGGAAAGAAAATGATTGGTCTCAACCTAGTTTCTCCAGTGTCCTATTACGCCGCGCCTGACAAGCCTGATCATGTCCAAGGCATTTCCCGCTCGTCGCAACTGTCTGGTTACCCTAATCAGGACGCCGCTACCCGGACGCAGACAGCGTACGAAAATAGCGGTTCAGTCTTTAAGCCGCCTATAGCTGATGGGGTGAACCGCCCAACGGCCACTAACCAGCTTAACGTTTACGTTTAAATTTTCTATAAAAATGGGTAATCACGTGCTGTAAACGATCGTTTTCGGTGCGTGTTTTGCCCTTTTTGTCTTTGTTGCATCCTCATAAAAGCCTCTTCATCGCATTTTCATCAAACCTGTCGCGTTTCCATCACCTTTTTTCTTCCCTGCTAATCATTCGCTCGTCTTCTGATGAAATTAGGTTAATTCATAATTAACCCTATGATTAATCTACATTACACAATTCTGATTATTTCCTTTCGATTTGCTGCTTATTGACACATTTCATCACATTTTCTTCTATCCCATAGTCTTGGAATGAATATTGCTGCTATTTTTCTTTCTTTAACAAAGACATGACCTAGATAAGGTTCCTCTGGCGCTGTTGTTGATCATCTCAGGTAAGTGATTCGGGTGACAAATTTGCCTGGAGCAGATTTGAACGCAGCCAACGAACATGCAGCTTGACGTATTACGGGTATATAACGAGAAAAGGGAGTGGGGTGTATGTTGAAGCAAGTAGCTGTTGCGGTAGGGATGGCGTGTTTATGTGTACCGGCCTGGGCTTATGATTATGGTGACTATGCGCGAGAGACAGTGGATACGCTCATTAATGATTATCCGGGGCGCTATCGCGATACGGCAAATTTTGCTGGTGCGGCGGACTGGATGACGCAGCGTATGGCGCCCGGCTATAGCACGGTCAGGCAGGATTTTTCCTGGACGGCAGGCGGTACGACGCGTTCATCACAAAACGTGCTGGCCTCTAATGTCGGGTTGAGCAGTGAATACATCATTACCGGGGCGCATTTTGATACCTTCTTTGGGCGGCCAACGCTGCAAGGGCTGGATGACAACGCATCGGGTGCCGCCATTCTGACGGAAGTGGCGCGTAATTTCAGCGGTATCCAGACGGAAAAAACGCTGGTCTTTGCTGCCTTCGGTGCAGAAGAAGAGGGGCTACGCGGTTCGCGTGCGATGGTTAACGATCTGATTGCGCAAGGAAACACGGGCGATCTTAAGGCCATGATTAACATGGACAGTATGATCACTGGTGACAAACTCTATGCTCACGCTGGCGATAACAGCGTAGCAAATCCCGCTCAGGCAGGCCTGCGTGAACAGACGCTGCGTATTGCAAATGAACTGGGTATCGAACTGTTTACCAATCCGGGGTTGAATGCGAGTTATCCGGCGGGAACCGGCTGTTGCAGCGACGGCGATAGCTTCAATGCGGCGTTTGATATTCCCGTGCTTTATATGGAGGCCACTAACTGGGATATCGGCGATCAAGATGGCTATGAGCAAACCACGAATCCCGCAGTGCCGGGCGGCGCGACATGGCATGATCCCACCGTTGATAACGAAGCCTTTCTGACCAGCGTGTTCGGACAGGAGCGTATCGATCAGCGCCTGCGTGACGTTTCACGACTGGTAACGCGACTGCTGCTGGAAATATCCAATACCGATTTGCTGCACTCGGCGTATTCCGCTGCCGCGACGCAGCAGGCGATGGAAGAGAGTCTGAAGCGTCAGCGTCAGTCATTGAGTGATTTACATAACCAGCGCTGGTTGCTGCTGCAAAATACCGCTCGTAGCGTGGGCACGCTGGATACGGCGATTGGGGTTGAGGGCGATGTTATTCCGTCAAATGGTTTTGATCGCGCACCGCAGCAGCGCTCTCGGCAGGCGATGGCTTATGCACTGATGGATTATCAATTAAGTGACGGTGTCACTATTGGTGGCAGCCTGAGCCTGCTGCGCAGCAAGGATAAGCTGGAGCGCAATGGACATATTGAAAGCGATACCTGGCAAGCGGGTGTCTATGGTTTGCTGAATCAGGGCGGGCCCGTCTGGCTGGGTAGCGAAGTGACGGCGGGTCGTGCGGCGATTGAGTCACGCCGCTCTGTTTACCTGCAATCTGCGGGCGGTCCGGTTTTGTTGGACAACACGCTGGATGGTAATACCGAAGCGCAGTTTATCGGTGCCCGCGTAAGCGGCGGTTATGACTTCCCGATAAGCGGCCTGCGCACTGGCCCAGTTGTTGGGCTGGATTACGCGCGTTATCGCATCAACGCGTTTGATGACAAGGGTAATTTGCGGACTGGCGTGCGGTATGAAAAACAGGATGTCGATTCACTGGAAGCCAGTCTGGGCTGGCGCGTGCGCGGCAAGGTGGAGTTCAGCAACACGATGTCACTACAACCTTACGCGACGGTGGCGTGGGTGCGTGAATTGGCCGATGGGCTCGATTCCAGCTTTACCGTGAAAGATCATGTCGATGGCGCAAACCGCCGCGTTGCGGTGGGAGAACAGGATAAGAATTTCGGCAAGGCGACGGTCGGCGTGCAGTGGCTTGCGGCAGAGAATCTGAATCTGTACTCCGAAATCGGCAGCCGTTTCGGTCATCGTGATGGCGATCAAACGCGCTACAGCGTAGGCGTACAGTGGCAATTCTGAGTCTGTTGATACCGGGTATTTTTGATCACTATTGGTGCTGACATAAGGTGTTAAAACGGGGTCTGAAACGACCCCGAGTTGAGATCAGGCAGGTTGGTTACCCATATGGCCCGTTCTGAATGGAATCCCTGACCCGAAGTTCAGACAAAAACAGGTTCTCTTTCGAGAAATAGCCGCCATCCAGCATAGCGACCAAGCGGTTAATCACTTCGTTGATCATATCGCTCACCGGATCTTTTACGCTGGAGAGTGACGGCTTCAAAAACGGGGCGGTAGGAATATCGTCAAACCCGACCACAGAGACGTCGTTCGGTACGGCAACGCCAGCTTCATCCAACGCTTTTATTGCACCAATCGCCATATCGTCATTACTGGCAAGCACGGCGCTGAACGATACCTGGCTATCGCGCAGGGTAGTAATGGCGAGCGATCCACAGCGCGGCGTCCATTTTCCTCTCACAATCAGTTCATCCCTCACCGCGATGTTAGCTGCCGTCAGGGCATCTTTATAGCCAGAAAGGCGTTCGATAGCGGTCGGTGAATCCAGTGAACCCGTGATAAACGCGATGTCTTTATGACCGCGTGCGATCAGATGCTGTGTGGCGTTATAGCTGGAACCTTTGTGATCGCAGCAGATGCAGTGGCTTTGGTGTTTACGTAGTTTACGGTTGACCACCATGATCGGCTGCTTGTGCTTATCGATGATGTCATCCATCTCATCCACGTTGAGAAAACGAGGGTAGATGATAATCGCATCGCAGCGTAAACCGAGCAGGAATTGAATCGCATCGCGTTCTTCAGCGGCACTGTGTTTACCGTCGACCAGAATTAACTGACGCCCATTGTCTTCGAGCTTCTTGGCGGCCTGTGACAGTAGTTCATTAAAATAGCTGCCGTGATAGAGCGTATTCGTCACCACCAAACCAATGCAGGCTGACTTGCTGGTCGCCAGATTACGCGCCAGTAAATTTGGCTGATATCCCGTCTCTTCAATGGCCTGATAGACCAGCGTTTTGGTTTCTTCACTGGTATAGCCTTTACCTGAAAGCACGCGCGACACCGTCGCTTTTGATACGCCTGCTTTCTTCGCCACTTCCTGCATTGTTGACATGGGACATCCTGAGACGTTGAGTACTTCCACCATTTTACACACTTTATATCCGTCATACTTCAAGTTGCATGTGCGTTGGCTACGCTTACTCACCCGAATCACTTACTTGAGTAAGCTCATCGGAATGCCTTCGCTTGCCGCCTGCCTGAAACTCGAATTATTTAGGATATGGACTGGTAGCAGGGTGATGAGTGCAGAACCGAAGCGATCGAGGGGAATAGCACGCTATTCATGACGATCACGATCACATAAGAAAAATATTCATAACAAAATTATTGAAATTACATTCATATATAAACACTATCATGTGGAACCGGTTACCCATCAGCGTTTCATCACGTTGCATGGAGCAGGGATACCGGCATGAATACTTTCATAACTGTATGAAATTGAATAATAAATGTGCGTATGCCAAACAATGAACTCGCGGTGAGCGGTTTGTTGAAACGGGTGTAACGTGCGCGATTACGAGAGATTGTCTATCCATGTCAAAGAATTATGCGGCTGTATCCCGTTCGATCGTCGATGCCATCGGTGGTGCTGATAACATCGCTGCCGTGACGCATTGTATGACCCGCCTGCGTTTTGTGCTTAAAGACAATGATGCTGCGAATGTTGCCGAATTGAAGGCGATCGGCGGCGTGCTGGGTGTGGTGAAAAACGATAACCAGTGCCAGGTCATCATCGGTAATACCGTTTCTCAGGCTTACGCCGAGGTGGTGAAGCTGTTACCGGAAGGTGCGACTGCTGAAAAAGCGGTGCCGGTGAACAATAAAATTACGCTGCGACGCATCGGTGCAGGGATTCTGGATGCGCTGATTGGTACGATGTCACCGCTTATTCCGGCGATTATTGGCGGCTCGATGGTGAAGCTGCTCGCCATGATTCTGGATATGACCGGGCTGTTTGAGAAGGGTGCATCGACGATCACGATTCTGAACGTGATTGGTGACGGCGCGTTCTTCTTCCTGCCGATCATGGTGGCGGCGTCTGCGGCGGTAAAATTCAAAACCAATATGTCGCTGGCGATTGCTATCGCCGGGGTATTGGTCCATCCGACGTTCATCGATCTGATGGCAAAAGCAGCACAGGGTCAGCAGGTGGTGTTTATGGGGCTGTCGGTCACCGCGGTGAAATATACCTACACCGTGATTCCGGCGCTGTGCATGACCTGGATTCTGTCTTACATTGAAAAATGGGTAGACCGTATTACGCCAGCCGTGACTAAAAACTTCCTCAAACCGATGTTAATCGTGCTGATTGCATCCCCGATTGCCATCATGCTTATCGGGCCGATTGGGATTTGGATCGGTAGCGGTATTTCTGCGGTGGTGTACACCGTGCATGACTATCTGGGCTGGTTGTCTGTTGCCATCATGGGCGCTATCTGGCCGCTACTGGTGATGACCGGTATGCACCGTGTGTTTACGCCGACCATTATTCAAACCATTGCCGAAACCGGCAAAGAAGGCATGGTTATGCCGTCTGAAATTGGTGCGAACCTGTCACTGGGCGGCTCATCACTGGCCGTCGCCTGGCGCACCAAAAACCCGGAACTGCGCCAGACGGCGCTGGCGGCTGCGGCATCGGCCATTGTTGCCGGGATCTCTGAGCCTGCATTGTACGGCGTCGCTTTACGTCTGAAACGTCCGCTGATCGCCTGTTTAATCACCGGGTTTATCTGTGGTGCCGTCGCCGGTATCGGCGGGTTGGCGAGCCATTCAATGGCATCGCCGGGGCTATTCACTAGCGTACAGTTCTTCGATCCTGCCAATCCGATGAGCATTGCCTGGGTATTCGGCGTCATGATTCTGTCCGTCGTGATTTCCTTCTTTGTGACCTTGCTGCTGGGCTTTGAAGACATCCCAGTAGAAGAAAAACCAGAAGAGAAGCGCGTACAGAGCGACGAGGTTTCCGCGCCGCAGCACGCAGCGAACACGAATTAAATGAAGCACTAAATACGAAGGAGAAAGAGCGTATGTCTGCATCAACATTTCCCAATGGGTTCTTATGGGGGGGCGCGATTGCGGCCAATCAGGCAGAAGGCGCGTACCTTGAAGGCGGTAAAGGGCTGACGACGGTGGATATGATTCCCCACGGCGTGAATCGTCTGCCGGTGAAACTGGGGCAAGAACCGCGTTTTGCGCTGCGTGAGGATGAGTTTTATCCCAGCCATCAGGCGATCGATTTCTACCATCGCTATAAGGAAGATATCGCGCTGATGGCGGAAATGGGGTTTACGGTGTTCCGTACCTCCATCGCTTGGAGCCGCCTCTATCCAAACGGGGATGAGCTGACGCCCAACGCGGATGGCATCGCGTTTTATCGTGATGTGTTCGCCGAGTGCAATAAGTACAACATGGAACCGCTGGTAACACTGTGCCATTTCGATGTGCCAATGCATTTGGTCACCGAATACGGTTCATGGCGTAACCGGAAAATGGTGGAATTCTTCACGCGTTACGCTCGAACCTGCTTTGAAGCCTTTGACGGGCTGGTGAAATATTGGCTGACGTTCAACGAAATTAATATTTTACTGCACAGCCCGTTTTCCGGCGCGGGACTGGTGTTTGCCGAAGGGGAAAATCAGGAGCAGGTAAAATATCAGGCCGCACACCATGAACTGGTGGCAAGCGCGCTGGCGACGAAGATTGCGCATGAGGTTAACCCGGAAAATCAGGTCGGCTGTATGCTGGCTGGCGGTAACTTCTATCCGTGGTCGTGTAAACCGGAAGATGTCTGGGCGGCGCTGAATAAAGATCGTGAAAACCTGTTCTTTATCGATGTGCAGGCGCGCGGCACCTATCCGGCGTATACCGGACGATTGTTTAAAGAGAAGGGCATCACGATTGCTTCTGAGCCGGGCGATGACGAAATTCTCAAGAACACGGTAGATTTTGTTTCCTTCAGCTATTACGCCTCCCGTTGTGCGTCGGCAGATATGAATGAGCACAACAGCAGCGCCGCGAACATCGTGAAATCGTTGAAGAACCCGCATATCAAGGCGAGTGAATGGGGCTGGGGGATTGATCCACTGGGCCTGCGCATCACGATGAACATGATGTATGACCGCTATCAGAAACCGCTGTTTTTGGTGGAGAACGGACTAGGGGCGAAGGACGAGATTAACGAGCAGGGCGACATCGATGATGACTACCGCATCAGCTATCTGCGTGAGCACATCAGCGCGATGGCGGATGCCATCGGCGACGGTATTCCGGTTATCGGCTACACCTCATGGGGCTGTATCGATCTGGTTGCCGCATCCACCGGCGAGATGAGCAAGCGCTATGGCTTCATCTATGTTGATCGCGACGACCGAGGCGAGGGGACATTAGCCAGAAAGAAAAAGAAATCGTTCTACTGGTATAAAAAGGTGATCGCCAGCAACGGCGCTGACCTGAGCTGAATAATTCAGTTTAGCTATTCTTGTTATAACCCCCTGACGGTAGCGTTTGGGGGCTATTTTTTTATCCGGAGGTGAAAGTGAGGTTGTCGGTGCTTGTTTTTTCACTCATAATCGAGCGTATTATTATGCTCATTTGTGTGTAATTTAACTGAATCGAGCATTGCTATCTATCAGCCTAATTCTCAGTGATACGATCGCGCAAACGCGATAGGAGGGTAAAACACCATGAGTCAGCCGCTTCCCGATATTGCTTTTTTTCATGAGCTTGCCACGTTAGCCAGTCAAGAAACGTTGCCGCGTTTTCGTTCCCTTAAAGCCAACCAAATTGAAACGAAGCCAAAAGAGGGTTTTCGCTTTGATCCAGTTACGGAAGCCGATCGGGAAGCCGAACGTGTGATACGTGAACACATCACGCGCCATTATCCCGAGCACGCGATTATGGGAGAGGAATTTGGTCTGAGCGGTGAAGGGCCAGTGCGCTGGGTTTTGGATCCGGTTGATGGAACCCGGCCTTTCTTGTGTGGGCTACCCGTGTGGGGAACACTCATCGGTTTGTTGCATCATGAACGTGCGGTGATGGGAATGATGAGCCAGCCGTTTACCGGAGAGTGTTTCTGGGCCGATGGTTCACAGGCCTGGCGTAGCGATCGGCAGGGAGAAACACGCTTAAGTACGCGTAAAGGCGTGTCACTCGAACAGGCGATTCTTCACACCACCGCGCCGGAAGCGCTGAGCATGCATCCGACCGTTCGCTTCGCAGAGCTCACCGAAAGCACACTGATGACGCGTTACGGCGGTGAGTGCTACGCGCTGGCGATGCTGGCGGCAGGCCAGATAGATATCTGCGTGGAATTTGCATTGCAGCCCTACGATATTGTCGCGTTGATTCCGATTATTGAGCAGGCGGGCGGCATCATCACCGATCTCAACGGGCAGCGAGCGGAAGCTGGTGGCACCGTGGTCGCGACCGGTAGTCCAGATCTGCATCCGCAGGTTCTAGCGATTCTCAACGGATCGCGGTAATCGCCGCTGATTTGTATAACAGACCATGGCGATGTGAAAGACAACGATTAAGAAGGAATCATGATGAAAGTGGCACATGTTGCATTATGGACAGCCGATCTGGTCGCACAGGCGGCATTTTGGCAAGAGTTCTTCGCTGCTCAGGTAGGGGAAAAATATGTGAGTCGGAATCGCCCTGGGTTTGAATCGCATTTCGTTCAACTGAGTGAAGGGGCATCCATTGAGCTGATGACGCTGCCGGTGCTGGCAGAAGCGTTCACCAATAAAGAAGGCTGCGGCTGGGCACACGTCGCGATTTCGGTTGGCAGTAAAGCGGATGTGGAAGCGTTAGCCAGCAAAGCAGCGGAACGCGGCATTCTGGTTGCCTCACCTCGTATGACAGGGGACGGTTTTTATGAAGCGATCGTCAGCGACCCTGATGGTAATCTGATCGAGATAACATCAGACTAGCTCGGGAACCTTTTTGTATGCTGCACAAACTGCCTTCATTCGATCGACAACATAGCGCGATGCTGATTTGCGCTGGTGAAATTCGGTTTGGCCCGCCTTATTTTTCGCTATCGATCGATGGCAACGCATTGGAAAATCGTGTTTTCGGCAAGGACATGCTGTGGTCGCCGGATTCTCGTTACCTTGTGGTACAAGAGTGGCTCTCTACGGCCGAACGCGACGGTCCGCAAACGGCTTTGCTGTGTATTGATGTGCTCGAAGAAAGGCAATGCCAGGTTTCTCAGGCTGCGGGGGGATTTATCGTCCCCGTGCGTTTTGAGGACGATAAGTTGATCTATGAAAAACAGTATTTTGGTGCGGAAAGACACGGTAGCACGGAATATGAAATCAGATTTACCGATCTTCCACGCTGGCGTGCGCTACGGCTGCGTTAGCTTTCATCGCTAACCGCATGCGCTTCCGTTGGTAAGTTACGGTTCCTACTCTACCATTCTGTCATTGAATAGCTCGCTTACCCAGTCAGAGAAGGCACGAACGGCGGGAGAAAGAAAACGTTGGTGTGGGTAGAGCAGCGAAATCTGCACGGCAGGTGGGCGCCAATCGGCAAGCACTTCTATCAAACGTCCCGCCCTGAGATGTTCTGAAATTAATGTCCCCGCTAACTGCGCTAATCCATAGCCTTCTATACACATTTTTATATAGAGCTCTGTCTCATTGACCGCAATCGTGCCCGTCATCGGTATAGTCACATTTTCATTATTCTTTGCAAAACGCATGTCGCTAGCATGTCTGGCACTGTTAGAAAAATAGTGTATGGCTCGATGGTGGGATAAATCTTCTAATGATAGAGGCACACCATGCTCGGCTAAATATGAAGGCGAGGCGCAGGTCAGCCAATTGAGCCGTCCCAGAGGACGGGCGACGAGAGTCGAATCGCTGAGTTTACCTGTTCTGATGACACAATCCACGCCCTCCTGAATCACGTCAACCTGACGATCATTCACGCCGATCATCAGATAGATATCGGGGTATCGCCTATAAAAATCCACCAAATTCGGCAAAATCAGGGAATGCGCTATGCCACTCGGCATATCGACCCGAAGGCGGCCCTGTGGATGCTGTTTGAAGTTATGTAGGCTGGTCTCGGTGTGTTCTATCAGATCAAGAATTTCACGGCATTGCATGACGTACAGTTCGCCTTCTGGGGTCAGGCTGACTCTTCTGGTGGTCCGGTTCAACAGACGTACTTGTAGGTGCATTTCCAGATTTTTTATCGTGCTGGTAACGGTGGAGGCGGGTAAAGAGAGCGTATCCGCTGCACGCACAAAACTCTTGGTCTCGACAATGCGCAGAAATACCTGCATAGCCTGCAAACGATCCATTCTCATCCCGCAATAGCTTTCTTATTACGTCAACTATATCCCAGAATTCCAGATTCTTCGTGATTTCTGAATAATCAAAACACGTATGGGTGCTTTTTCAGCTAATCATTGTTTTATACATTGCCGCACACAGATGAATTTGGGATACGAACAAATGACCGACTACAAGAGAGACATATTGTCACCGCTGGCATCGGTGGCTGCCAAAACACTCATTCGCGGAGCCACGATCATCAGTATGGATGCAGAGGTCGGCAATCTGCCTTGCGGGGATATTCTGATAATTGGTAATACCATTGCTGCTGTTGGTGAGAACTTAAGCGCAGATGATGCGGTGGTCATCAATGCAGAAAATATGATCGCTATGCCGGGTATGGTCGATACGCATCGTCATTCTTGGGAAGGTCAACTGCGCCGAATCAATCCAAATGCTGAAACACTGGAAGATTATTGCAATGCCACTCACTTTTCATTTGCCAAGCATTATCGCCCATCCGATATGTATATTGGCAATCTCCTTACCGCGTTGGGATGTATAGATGCTGGCATTACCACCGTCATTGATAACTCCCATAACAGCCGTACGGGTGAACATTCAGATGCCGCTGTGGAAGCACTGCTTGATACTGGGATCCGTGCCATACATGCGTCCGGTGCGCCGGTCTCTGGAGATTGGGATCGAGCCCACTGGCCGGGCAATCTTGCTCGTCTGCAAGATAAGTACTTCAGAACAGATTCCGATAGCCTTGTGACATTGGCGGCAATGGCACAACTTGAACCCGAGTTATGGGCTGAAGCCCGAAAACTTGGCTTACCCATCGTGACTGAGTTCTTTGGAGGGGGAATGGCAGCCCATCTCAACGCTCTGTATCAGGAGGAATTGTTGGGTCCAGATAATATCTTTAACCATTGTACAAGCCTTCCCGATGCGGGTTGGGAAATTCTGCGAAAAGCGGGCGTACGCGTCAACGTTTGCCCTCGATCGGACGCGCATTACGGAATTGAAGATGGCATGTTTGCGCTGCAAGCCGCTCAGCGACACGGCATCCGTCCCGGACTGAGTGTTGATAATGAGACATCTTACAGCGGTGACATGTTTATGGAGATGCGGGTCGCCTTCTATCTGCAACGTGTTATTGGTCAGAACAGCAAGCACTGGGGCGGTTCTCATCATTCATCCAAAAGGGTTGATGCCCACCGGCTGTTAGAGGCTGCAACAATGGACGGTGCCGCGTGTGCGGGCCTAGAGGATAAAGTCGGTAGCCTGACGCCGGGTAAGCAGGCAGATCTGATACTTATCCGTACCGATGATATCAACCTTTATCCATCTAATAATGCTTTTGGCACAGTGGTGCACGCGGCTGAACGTAGCAACATTGACACCGTTCTCATCGGTGGCCGTGTAGTCAAACGTGGCGGTGAGGTATTAGGCGTTGATAGCGTGAGATTACGCGCGGCTATCGACGCGTCGCGTGAACATCTTTTTGCTGCTGCCGGATACGAGCCAGACCTTTTTGCTGAGGTATTAGTTCCGCTGGGTCAGGGATAAGACACAAACATGAGCGCAGTGTACTTCATGATGGCCTTCGGTGCTGGAATGGCCGTGACCCTACAAACCACATTAAACGGTCAACTTTCTAAAGGTATTGGCGGCGACTCCGTTGCGGCGGCGCTGTTCTCCTTTGCCATCGGCATGCTTTTTCTTACCGTAGTGGCATCAGCCCGAGGAGGAATTGTGGCGTCGCTGGGTGCCATACCCGCTCAGCCGCTATGGTGCCTGATGGGAGGACTCCTCGGAGCCAGCGCGCTTCTGTGTAACGTGGTGCTTGTGCCACGGATTGGCCTGGCCGCACTGTTGGGATTGGTCATTGCTGGACAGTTGATATCTTCGTTAGTCATTGATCACTTTGCTTTGTTGGGAGTCAATGCGCGGCCAGTCTCGGTGATCAAGTTTAGCGGTGCGACTCTGATGTTGCTTGGTTTGGCGATCTCCCTCTTTGGCGATCGCTGGTCGAGGATGATATTCCGCTAAGCGAGCTGTCTGGCTACAAGCGTATTTCTATAATCTAAGGAATCGTGGTGTTTAAAATTACCGTTGATGCTAAGAATCTACTGGGTGAATGTCCACTATGGTGCGAACACACACGCCGCCTTTTTTGGACCAATATCGTAGGCAAAGAATTGCTGGCATATCATCCAGAATCTGGTGCTACTCAGCGCTGGACTATGCCTGAACGACTTGGATCGTTTGGTATGACTCAAACAGAAGATATCTTATTACTTGGCCTGGAATCCCGTCTGGCATTTTTTAATTTACAGACCGAAGCCTTGTCCAATATCGTGCTGTCGCCTGGATCCTCGGAAACCCGTATTAACGATGGGCGCTGCGATCGTGACGGTAACTACGTGTTTGGCACGATGCACGAAGGCGAACCTCCTCAATCCGTTGGTGCGTTCTATCGGTTCAATGCCGCAACGTTAGATGTTGAACGTCTGGCGCTCCCAAGCGTAGCGATCGCGAATAGCCTCTGCTTTAGTCCCGATGGCGGCACGATGTATTATTGCGATTCGCTGCAAAAGCGCATTCTCTGCTGCGATTATCCTTCCCTCGATAATCAGAGAATATTCGCTGAGGTGTCCGGTGAGGGCGCGCCTGATGGTTCCTGTATCGATGCTATGGGCTTCTTGTGGAATGCGGAATGGGGTGGTAGCAGAGTCGTTCGGTACAACCCAGATGGGGTAGTGGATAGCGTATTAACCGTGCCTGCGGTGCAGACTACCTGTCCTGTTATGGGGGGAGATGAATATGACACGCTTTATTGCACCAGCGCACGGATTGGTCTGTCATCGCCTAAAAAAGATGACGGCGCATTGTTTGAAGTTAAGTCAGATAAATTCAAAGGATTACCTGAAAGCCGCTTCGCTGGTCAAACTAAGTGACGCATAAATATTAATCGTGATGGCGGCGGGAACCAGCATGAGTTAGCTGATGCGCCGCGTGGTAAATACGATATATGTCGTGATGTCGGGCAGTGAAAGGGGTGGCGATACCGCTTTCTCTGCCCGAATCACGTGTCATTTTTAGCTCGTTACATTAATCGTTTAGCTTTCATAACGAACAACATGCGCTTCCGTCGGTGCGGGAAGCTCCCATTTCGTCAGCATACCTTGCAGCGTTTTATTGCTCAATGTGGTGTCCCGTTTACCGTTGCGGCGCAGCAGTTCCTGACGCGGACGCTCCAGATAAACGATCTCCACTTCTGCGCCGTAGGCATAGCACAGATCCAACGTGCGGGTGCGCATTTGCTGGCTCAGATGCGTGGCGTTCCACACGAATGGTTCATGGGTTCGCAGCAGTGAACGCGCTTTATCGGTCGCCCAATGCACCGCTTTCCCTTCATTTTCGCCATGTTTCAGCCCCAGTTCTGTGCGCGCATCGTCGAAAGAGACTACCGGTAAGTCACGTCGATGCGTTCGTACCCAGGTGTCTTTTCCTGAAGCAGGCAAACCGCACATCACCGTGACTTTCGAGCCTGGTTCCTGAAACAGCGGATAGTCTGGATGGACATCGGCACCGCGAAAATAACTCAGGCGCGTGTGGGCATCGGCAAATGCTCTCGGTTGACCGTAACAGCCTTCTTCCCGTGCTAACTCGCGAAACAACTCAATGCTGTCGAGTACGCGCGCTTGATCCTGACAGATTCGTCCGCGCATATCGGCTTCCGCCAGCGTAGCCAGCAGCGGAATGCTCAACTGCCAAGAGAGTTCGCGAATCGTAAAGATCGGCGATACTCGACGGCGTTCATCTTCAAGGCAGTAAAACGGCACCTGATGCACCGCTATTAATCGGCAAATCGCCTCACGAATCGCAAACGGGATATCTGCATCCCACAGCAATACCCGAGCGTCGATGGCACCTTTGCGCGAATGTCCAGGTTGACCAATCTGACCCGTCACCGGGTCAATCACCGTCGTTCGATATTTCGCGACGTCATGCAGCAACGCGGCAAAAAACAAGATCTCCTGCTGTTCGCGCGTGGCTGTTTGGTAATCGGGAAGCTGTAATAGCGACTCGATCACCATCATGGTGTGCGTCCAGACATCACCTTCACCGTGATAGCGTGGCTCTTGCGGCGTCTCTTTGGCGCGTTTAAGTACCGGAAATGCGTCCAGACAATTCGCAAAATCTGGCTGTGCGCCAGAGGCGGGGACCAGCCCCCTAATGGTATTCCAATCCATAATAGTCATCTTCCTTACTTATTGGACATTGCGGCGGCGAGTGCGTCCAAAGAACGCAGCGTATTCAGCCCCAGCATTTCCCAGGATACCGGTGGACAAGGCGCATACAGGTCAACGCCTTCAGCCAGTTGATTCGGCAAGATAGGGCGTCGGGAATGATGCGAGCCGCTATCCAAAATGGTCTGAATGAAGTCATGGCGTACCAGCTTGTAACGCGCCAGTACCTGTTCATCATCTTCAACCTTTAGATAAAGTCCTTCCGAACGATCCGATTTATCGGTTTGTTGCCAGCATAGCGCAAGTGGCAAACCTTCACGCTGGACGGTGGATTCAAACGCGGTTTTCCAGTTCTGGCTCTTCGCCAGAGAACGAAACACCAGCTTCCACAGCAACGCCGGATTCGTTGGCATCTCTCCGGCGTACAGCACCGGAACGGACAACACGGGCGAGCCAGCCAGCATGGCATGTCGGCGCGCCGTCGATAAAAAAATGCCGTCACGACGATCGTAAAGATCAAATTCGTGAAAGTAGTGCGGCAAACGGTCATAAAACACGGAATGCTTGCTGTAGGCCCATTCGCCGTACATCACGAAACGGTCTTCCAGCAGTTCAAGAAAACGCATTTCGTGCGCAGTGGCCCACAGTTTGAACTGGTTAAACTGTCGTTCCCGCGAGCCGCCAGCCAGATAGTGGCCGCGTGATTGGAGCAAAAGTTCTGCCGTTTCATTAAACGATACACCGCTGTTCGCGCCGTCGATCTTTTCTTCGATCACGACGTAGCGGCCTGCCAACGCTTTCAGTGCAATTTGGTCCGACGCATTATCGCCGGGCTGTAAGCATGAGCCTTCCAAATGAGGCGTACGCGGATACTTTAATAACGGTATTGAATGTAAATACATGTTTTTCGCCTGCTGCGTTATTGGCGCAGCCAGGCCCATCTACGGTAAAAAAGAGGGCCGACGAACGTGTTCGGGCGCGAGTCAATAGGCTGCCCACTGGCATTCCAGAGGTCAGAGTCGCGGGGGAGGAAGCGGGAGATTCATTCTCTGTTCCGCGCGATGGCGAGAAAGAGAAGGGAACCAGTACCGCAGCCAACGCTGGCGCAGACTGCGCCGAATCGAGGCTGCTTAATGCAGTCGTCGGCGGTTAGTGGGGGGCTGACGTACAGGGCACTTTAGGGCTCCAAATGACACATTGGGGGTGAGTAAACGGCGCGATTCTAGCGAAGGAACCCTTCGACAACAAGTTTTTGTATGAAAAATGCTATTCTTTCCTGTAGTTGTAGAATGCGTTGTTGCGTTTAAATGTGATAAAAAAGCAAAGGCTATCAAAGTCAGCGTGACAAGAATAGCGAGTGGTGAGGTAGAGGGATGCACACAATGAAGAGTAGGGGAATATAATGAAAATCAGTGTGATAAAGAAAGGGATTGCGGGTCTGTTATTGATGCTGCCGCTGCACGGATTTGCCGAGACAAAGGATCCAGACCTGTTTGTTGGTTATACCACGCAGGATCTCACCGATGCATTGCCTGCGCAATTGTTGGGCATGATTCAGCGAGAAAAAGTGGTCGATGCGGCAAACCATATGGTCCAGACCGAGTATGTTGACCCGACGACAGGCAATAAGGCGTTGGTTTCTCTGTTTATGTTGCCGCCAGATAGAGAGGGCAACGTCCCGATAGCTTCCAAGCCTAGCGATCTGGATGCGGTGATCGCCAGTACGGAAAAAGAGATGCTACGTCAGCGTATCAAACCCGATCAGCGTGCGGGACAAATTGATGATGCGACGCCTTTTCGGTGCTTACAAACGATTCTGAATAACAAGGTTCTGCATTCTCTTTGCTCGACGCTGATTAAAGGGCGCGTACTGGAAGTTCAGGCGATCAATACGATCGACAATATTCAGGATGAAGCAGGGCTAAATAAAGTCATCGGACAACAGAACGAATTCGTTATCGGAATGGGAAAAACGCTTCTGGCGCTTAAGAAATAGCATGCGGGTGATGAACGTCATTGGTGAAAGGCCACTATAATTCCCCACCAAAACCCAGAGCGAAGGTGAGTGCCTTCGCTTTTTTTGCACCAAAAACCCTTCGTTTCTCCCTTGCCAGATTCTCAGCGTTCGTGCATAACTGCCGGAGCCAGAGAGGCGATGCCTGAAATTATCATTACGAAACCGTACTCATTACAAAACAATATTCATCACGAAACGATACCGGATAAACTCTATGCTTTTGTTACTCGTTTTGGCTGTGATTGCAGTAGCCGTTTACGGCTGGTTAAAGCAGCCGCAATACGTTTCACCAGAGGTAAAACCTCAACCGGAAAACCCACTCTTTCGCGATGGGGCGTTTCATAACCCGGTTGCTCGCCCGACGGTCGGTAGCCAAAATCGAATCGCACTGCTGTATCGCTTTCTTTTCGGTAAAGATGTGGGCGCATTACCAGAGACTCGCCTGCCTTCGGAAAAGACCAATCTGCATCAGTTAAGTAAAACGGATAACGTCATCATCTGGATGGGGCATTCCAGCTACTTTATTCAATTGGAAGGAAAAACCTTCCTGCTGGACCCGGTATTTAGCGACAACGCCTCGCCGGTGCCACGTACTAATATCGCCTTCAAAGGCAGCAATGTGTATTCACCAGAAGACGTTCCAGAGATCGACTACCTGTTGATCACTCACGATCACTGGGATCATTTGGATTACCCTACGCTGAACGCGCTACGTGGAAAAATTCGCCGTATTGTTACACCGACCGGCGTGGGTTCCTACTTTGTAAAATGGGGCTTCCCCCAGAAAGCCATTACGGAAGGCGACTGGTTCAGCAGCCTGAAAGAGAACGGGGTGGAAATCCACGTGCTCCCGACGCAGCATTTTTCCGGTCGGCTACTCAAGCATAACCAAACTCTGTGGGGATCGTTTGCGCTGATAACAGCGCAGCATCGACTGTATCTCGGTGGAGACAGTGGCTATGGCGTGCACTACAAAGAGATCGCCGAACGGCTGGGTGGGTTCGATATCGCGATACTGGAATGCGGCCAATACGACAGTGATTGGCCCTACGTTCACATGACGCCGGAAGAGAGCGCGCAGGCGGCGAGTGACTTGCAGGCCAAGGCGGTGTTACCGAGCCACAACAGCAAATTTAAGCTGGCGCACCACCGCTGGAACGATCCGCTGGAGCGCATTTCTCAAGCCAGCGAAAATCAGGATTGGCGATTAATGACGCCGCGTATTGGTGAACGCATTCAGGTTGATAACCCACAGCAGACGTTTAGTCAGTGGTGGTAACGGGTGGAACGAGAGTTAAGCACGTTTATCAACATTTCTGTCGCGGGGTGAATGGGTAGGGTGTTCTCCATCAGCTAAACGTTTTCTCGCTCAGGCAGTCAATGAATGCCCGAAGTTTGGGGGACAGGTCACGACTGGCGGGCCATAGAATCCACATTGGGCTGCTATTGTGAGTGAAATCATCAAGGATGGTTTGTAATCGGCCATCGCGTAGATATTTCGCCACGCTGAAATCTGGCAGACAGGCAATGCCTTGAGCTTGTCGAGCCAGATGGATACGCATTTCTATACTGTTGCAGACTAGCGAGAGTGGAAGGTCGTAGGCGTTTTCGTCAGTCGTTGGCGGGAGCGGCCATTGTTCGAGGCGACCGGAGCTGGGAAAACGGTAATGCAGGCAGGTATGCCTCTGAAGATCGACTGGGTGTTGCGGCTGCCCGTGCACTTCAACGTATTCCGGTGCGCCGACCAGAACGCGACGGAAAGATCCCAACTGACGACGTTTGAGTCCTGAGTCCGCCAACGTTCCAGTGCGTATCGCGGCATCAAAACCATCACCGATGACATCCACTAAACGGTCGGAGAAATCCAGATCCAGCTCTACCGCAGGGTAGCGCCGCATGAACTCTGCGATGACAGGCTCGAACAGGCTGCTATGTCTGGGCAGGCTGACGTGCAATTTACCGTATGGCGTTTCGCTGGCCTGCGTCATTTCCAGTTCAGCGGCTTCGACCTCACTCAGGATACGGCGGCAGCGTTCAAGAAATTTCTCACCTTCGGCAGTTAACGCCAGCGTTCGTGTGCTGCGATGAAAAAGCCGCACGCCCAAACGTGCTTCCAGCCGCGCAACCGCCTTGCCGACGGAAGAGGGCGACACTCCTAACTCACGCGATACCGAGGAGAACCCAAGCCGTTCAGCCACACGCACAAAAATGCCGATACTGCCCAGTTTGTCCATCATCATAATCGCCTATTTAAGACATTTTTGTCCGAAGTGTTGATAACCTTATCCTATTTTTCTCGTTATGGCTTTGACTTAAGCTGCATAAAACGCTTGGTTACATCGCATGTCGGTGTATCTGGGCATCACGTTATTGCAGACGAGAACGATGACTTTATTTTCTTTTCCTTCCGCCCGAATTTGGCTTCAACTGCTGGCCGCCTGCCTCACTGGTTTATTGATTCCGCTGTGCTTCACTGGTCCGGCGGTCGTGCTACCGGCTATTAGCCAGGAACTGGGCGGCAGTCCGGCGCAACTTAGCTGGATTATGAATGCTTACATCCTCAGCTATGGCGGTGCGATGATGGTGTCGGGCAGCCTGACCGACATCTACGGGCGCAGACGCATTTGGCTGATTGGATTGGCCTGGTTTTGTGCTTTTACCTTCGCGATTCCGTTTTCCCCCAGCGTACTGTGGATCGATCTGCTTAGATTATTACAGGGGCTGGGCGGCGCGGCGGCGTTTGCCGCGGCAATGTCATCGCTGGCTCCGCTTTTTGAAGGACGGGCTAGAGTGCGTGCTTTCAGCTTATTGGGCACTACCTTTGGCCTCGGCTTGGCTTTCGGTCCGCTGATATCTGGGTGGATGGTTGAGGCCAGCAGTTGGCAGGGTGTCTTCTATGCTACGGGTATCGTTGGCCTGCTCGGTTGGGGTCTGGTCGCGATAAGCACTCAACAGGTGCGCAAACCGATTTCAGGCACAATGGACTGGCCGGGAATGATTAGCTTTACGCTGGCTCTGGGACTCTTTACCTACGGCATGCTGCTGATACCCGAACTAGGATGGCGTAATACCACGGTTATCGCTTTGTTACTCGTCTCAGCTGTCGTGTTTGCTGGTTTTATCGTCATCGAACGGCGGGTTTCGCGACCGATGCTGGATTTAGATTTCTTTCGTTCTCCCCGATTTATTGGTGTACAGGTGCTGGCCGCCTCGCCCGCCTTCCTTTTTATCGTACTGATTGTGATGCTGCCGGGGCGTTTCATCGGCATTGACGGCTACAGCGCATTGCAGGCAGGGCAGATGATGGTGTGGCTGGCAGCGCCACTGCTTGTAGTGCCATTTTTGGCGGCGTTGCTGACACGCTGGTTCACTCCCGGTTTGCTGTGCAGCGGCGGACTGCTGCTCGTGGCGTGTGGACTGATCGGATTGGCGTATGGGTTTGCCCAAGGAGGAGCAGCGTTGTATTTACCGCTGTTGCTGATTGGTATAGGTATCGGCCTGCCGTGGGGGCTGATGGACGCGTTGGCTGTCAGCGTGGTGACGCCAGAACGCGTCGGTATGGCGACGGGGATTTTCAATACCGTACGCGTCTCCGCAGATGGTGTTGCTATCGCCATGATTAGCGCGTTTCTCGCCACCTTAATTCAGAATGGCATGGAGTTGGAGATAGGGGCATCAATTTCATCGGCTGCACTTCTGGAAGCTTCCAGCCGCACCGCGTTAGGAGAACTGCATGCCGCTGTATCGATCCTGCCTGAACATGGAGCTTTGCTATTACAGCGCTATGCGGAGTCCTTCACTATCGTCATGTACGTATTAGCGGGAATTGCCACACTGGCGGCCTGCGCGGTATTCGTTTTGCTGCGTGAGCGGCGGGAAGTACCAGACTGCAGGCGTAATCGGACAACGACCCACGATAGTACAGAATGCGAATGAAAAGGGCGTTGCACTGCTGGTCGCATTGTCTGCAGTGATTATGTGGGAGAATATATGATTGTTGCCGTTAACTGAGGATGTCATCATCATTCTGCGATAAGAAATTGATTTAGCCGATTTCTGATGATTTGATTTGTGATGGATAATGGTGGGAGCTGAATGATTAATTTAAATATTGACCAGATGGAGTCATATTTTTTTCGCCAAATTGAACGCGCTGCGTCGGTATTCTCCTCGCGCGAGGAAAACAGTGAGGTTTATGCCTTCTGCCTGGATTTGGATATTGAAAATGGTGGGTTTCGAGTCTCCTGGAATACCTTGGGAGCTTTCGATACTACACTGGCTGGGTATCTCCAGCGGAAGAATCAGCGCCATAGTGCACTTGATATAGATGGAGTCAGTGGCATTAAATATAATCCGGGTGATTTTTCGTACCATCTGGATGAGCTGGATCTCGAAGATGATCGATCCAGTCAGGTTCTTAGCGAAATCATGGATCAATTAGGCGCATTATATGATGAAAAAGGTGCCGAGTTTTATCAGCAATATTATCAATCCGTGGTCGAAAAAGAGATCGTATCATGTGCTGCTGGGGTAATTATGCGCGCCCAGACGACGCTTGAGCAGTTTGCTCAACATGCGGATTTTATAGCTTTTGTGACCCTGCACGATGCTGATGATGAGCACTTACTTGGCATTATGCGACGAACGGTTGATGACGTATTGCTGACTAAAATTTTTGGTTGAACGGTGTGGAAATACCGAAAGCAAGGTGCGTGCTTACCCGCTGCGGTTCAGAAGTTGATTGTGCTTACCTATCTACCTACTCATTTTTTGACTGCGCTGCTATGAGACGCTATAAAATGATAAAATCCACGCAATTGCGTGGATTTTATCAGTCTTTACGAGATTTACTGAAACCTCATGAGACAACAGAAGTAAATTAGACGTTAAACAGGAAATTCATTACGTCGCCATCTTTTACGATGTAATCCTTACCTTCTGAGCGCATTTTTCCGGCTTCTTTCGCGCCTTGTTCACCTTTGTAGGTGATGAAATCTTCATAGGCGATAGTCTGTGCACGGATGAAGCCTTTTTCGAAGTCGGTGTGAATTTTACCTGCGGCCTGTGGTGCGGTGGCGCCGACAGGGATTGTCCATGCGCGAACTTCTTTCACACCAGCGGTGAAGTAGGTTTGCAGATTCAGCAGTTCATAACCGGCGCGGATAACGCGGTTCAGCCCCGGCTCTTCCAGACCTAATTCAGTCATAAATTCTTCACGGTCGGCATCGTCCATTTCCGCAATGTCTGATTCAACAGCGGCACAGACGGCTACGACGACAGAACCTTCAGCCGCAGCGATTTCACGCACTTTATCGAGGTAAGGGTTATTCTCGAAACCGTCTTCGTTGACGTTGGCGATGTACATCGTTGGCTTCAGCGTCAGGAAGCTCAGGTAGCGGATAGCTGCTTTATCATCATCGCTTAAATCCAGCGAGCGCAGCATGCCAGCGTTTTCCAACTGCGGTAAGCATTTTTCCAGTGCAGCCAGCTCAGCTTTAGCATCTTTATCGCCGCCTTTAGCTCTCTTCTGCACGCGATGAATGGCGCGTTCGCAGGTATCGAGGTCAGACAACGCCAGCTCAGTATTGATGACTTCGATGTCATCAGCCGGATCAACTTTATTATTGACGTGTATGATGTTGTCGTTCTCGAAGCAGCGTACAACGTGGCCAATGGCTTCCGTTTCACGGATGTTGGTCAGGAATTGGTTACCTAAACCTTCACCTTTGGATGCGCCTTTTACCAGACCCGCGATATCAACAAATTCCATCGTGGTAGGAAGGATACGCTGCGGCTTAACGATTTCAGCCAGCTTGTCCAAACGTGGATCGGGCATCGGCACTACGCCAGTGTTCGGCTCGATGGTACAAAACGGGAAGTTGGCCGCTTCGATACCGGCTTTGGTCAACGCATTGAACAGAGTGGATTTACCGACGTTAGGCAGCCCAACGATACCGCATTTGAATCCCATGTTTATATCACCTTAAATAACTTATTAATCAGGCAATTACTTTATCTTGCCTGTCAGAATGGAAATATTTCGGCCGATTATACACGGAATGGCGATTTATCTCGATCTACCATCCGTATTCTGACCAGATTATGCCGCTTTGAAGGCATGCAAGCGGTTCATCGCTTTTATCATGTCTTCTTTCATCAGAATTTCTGTGCAGCGCACGGCTTCGTCAATGGCATCGTCGATCAACGTTTGCTCACTCATCGGCGGCTTACCCAACACAAAACCGGTCACCTTGCTTTTATCACCCGGATGGCCGATACCAATGCGTAAACGATGGAAGTTAGGGTTATTACCCAATTTACTGATGATGTCTTTCAGTCCATTGTGACCGCCGTGCCCACCACCCAGTTTAAGTTTGGCAATCCCCGGTAATAAATCCAGCTCATCGTGTGCAACCAAAATTTCATCGGGCTGAATGCGGTAGAAAGTGGCCATTGCCGCAACGGCTTTTCCGCTCAGGTTCATGAACGTAGTGGGAACCAGCAGGCGCACATCTTGCCCAGCCAGATTTAGACGGGAGGTGTAACCGAAAAATTTGCTTTCTTCTTTTAACGACTGGCGATAAGACTCAGCCAGACGATCAACAAACCAGGCACCCGCATTATGACGAGTGGCGGCATATTCCGCGCCAGGATTAGCCAGGCCGACAATTAATTTAATGCTGCTCACGGTATATTCCAGATTACGTGCTTAAACTTACGCAGGGTAGCGTGACTATGAGAACGCTAGTTTACACACCGAGTGGGGGATAGCCAAATCGCGGCACTGAAAGGTGAATACATTGTTATTTGTTTAGTGATGTGATTATTCGTATTTTTGTCTATTTATTTGTTTAAACGTAAAAAAATATTAATCATTCCCTTTATCTGTGATCCCTCCCGCAATCATACGATCACGTTATTGTCTATAATTACATCAATATAAGGAAGTAACCTGTAATGGCACTCCGATTCATCCACTGAATTAATCTGGAGGTGGCAGATGAAACGCAAGAACGTGGCAGCATTGGGTAATGTGTTGATGGGGCTTGGTATGATTCTGATGATTGGTGGTATTGGCTTCTCCATCGCCAGTCAGTTTCCTAAACTAAATGTCCCTGAGTATATGACTTACATTGATCTGGTCGGCATTTTTTCTGGTGCAATATTTTGGTTGGTGGGGGCGCGTATTAGCGGGCGTGAAGAAGTCGCAGACCGTTATTGGTGGGTTAAACACTTTGATAAGCGTTGCCGCCGCCAGCGTCATCCATAAGCGTTAATGAAGTCGAATGAACATTGACTAGTCCTGATATGGGTTGACAGTTTTCTGCCTGTAAAACGCCTGATGAACCTCATCGGGCGTTTTGTATTTCAGGGCCTGATGTGGCCGCTCATGGTTATAAATCGCCACAGATTCTTTTACCATTTTCCTCGCTTGTGCCAGATTAGCTGGGCGAGAGAGTAAAAACTCATTTTTCAGGATGCCGTTTATCCGTTCAGCCAGCGCATTCTGATAGCAGTCATAACCATCTGTCATTGAACAGGTTATCCCATTTCTCTCATGTACCGACTGGTAAAGCGCTGAACAGTATTGTAGCCCTCTGTCAGAGTGGTGTATCAACGGCCCTTTTGTTTTTCTTTGTCGTAACGCACGTTTGAAGGCTTTTACCACATTTTCAGTTTGCAGATTATCCCCTACATGGTAACCCATGATTTTTCTGGAACAGGCATCCGTGACCAAACTCAGATAGACCGTGCCACTGCGTACTGGTAGATAAGTAATATCGGCGACCCAGACTTGCTCCGGCTGAAGGACAGTAACCTGTTCGGGGCCAGACTTCAGCAAGTTCGGATGCCGGTAAAAACGATGATGGCTGTTGGTCGTTTTGTGGTATGCCCGCTTTACGGGTACCAGAAGCCGGTGTTTACCCAGTAGGCTAAACAGGCGGTCACGCCCGATATTGAGTGTTTCACCTGCCTGACGGTTCAACAGAGAGTGGAGTTTGCGTGTGCCTATACGTGGCTGACGGCACCGAACTCGGGCAATAAAATCAAGAACCTGACTATTGTGTTCATGTCGTTTATTGCACCTTGCATTATGCTGGTACCATGCCTGTCTGCTGTGCCCCAGGAGCTGGCATGCGCGTGTCACGGTGACTTTTGGGGCCTGACTCTGCGCAAGGACTTGCCGGGCCGCTTTTTTACGACACTTACCCCGTAATCATTTTTCAGGACGTTGATAACAGATTCAAAAAACTCAGCTTTCTGATTCGCCAGCTTAAGCTGCTCTTCAAGTTCTTTGATTCTTTGCTCGGGTGTAAGTGGGGTATTTGTCTGAGCCACAAGCAGTTTCCTTTTCATCAGGTCAGGAAGTCCGGGACTCCAGTCAAGCTGGCCATATTTACGCAGCCAGACAAGAACGGTGGAGCGCCCCTGAATGCCATATCGCTGCTGGGCCTGTTTATAGGTCATCTCGCCTTTTTCGACCTGTTCAACGACGGCTATTTTAAAGGATAGAGGATAATCACGTTGGGTACGTTTGAACTCAGTCATCATCACGTTCTCCGTATTTAAGTCAGGGACGTGTCAACGCTATTCAGGACGGATCACATTGAACAGTAAAGCCGCTGTAGCCTCGCTATGGTGGCTTTTTGTTTTTTATAGCGACATACAACGGTAGAAATAAGAAAGCCACCTTGTTACAGGTGGCTCCATCATTATCGTTTGTGAGCGGTTACCCAGTCAGAAGCGATTAATGTTCAAACATCGCAGAAATAGATTCTTCGTTGCTGATACGACGAATCGCTTCGGCCAACATACCTGACAGCGTCAACGTACGAACATTCGGCAGTGAACGAATGTTTTCCGCCAGCGGGATGGTATCGCAGACAATCACTTCATCAATTACAGAGTTCTTGATGTTCTCGTAAGCATTGCCTGAGAAGATCGGGTGTGTGGCATAAGCGAATACACGTTTAGCACCACGCTCTTTCAGCGCTTCCGCCGCTTTGCACAGCGTACCGCCAGTGTCGATCATATCGTCAACCAGTACACAGTCACGGCCAGCGACGTCACCGATGATGTGCATCACCTGAGAAACGTTGGCGCGTGGACGGCGTTTGTCGATGATCGCCATGTCGGTATCGTTCAACAGTTTAGCGATTGCGCGAGCACGCACAACGCCACCGATATCAGGAGAAACCACGATTGGGTTTTCCAGATTCTGTTGCAACATATCTTCCAGCAGGATCGGGCTACCGAATACGTTATCTACCGGCACATCGAAGAAACCCTGAATCTGCTCAGCGTGCAGATCAACGGTCAGAACACGGTCAACACCCACGCTGGACAGGAAGTCAGCAACGACTTTCGCGGTGATTGGCACACGTGCGGAACGCACGCGTCGATCCTGACGGGCATAGCCGAAGTAGGGGATAACAGCGGTAATACGTCCCGCAGAAGCGCGACGCAGAGCATCGACCATCACAACCAGTTCCATCAGGTTGTCATTGGTGGGTGCACAGGTGGACTGGATGATGAAAATATCACCACCGCGTACATTTTCATTGATTTGCACGCTGACTTCGCCATCGCTAAAACGACCGACAGCGGCGTCGCCAAGGCTAGTGTACAAACGGTTGGCAATACGTTGTGCTAGTTCCGGGATGGCGTTACCAGCAAAAAGCTTCATATCAGGCACGAGAAGAACCTCAGGCTTGCGTCCAGAGAAATATTGTACCTGCCAAGCAGCGAAGAGCAACAGGTACAATATGCATACGGGTGTATGAATTAAGTTTGCTACAGACTGGCCGCACGGCAGCCGGTGTGTAGCAAAACCTAAAGTTGCCCAGAAAGCTTACGTTGTAGCGGAGAGACGTTAACGCCTCGTGCTACGAAACCGTTTAACCATTCCGGGGCCTGGTCAAGCACCTGACGGGCTGCGAACTCGGTGTCAAACTCTGCAAACACACAAGCCCCCGTTCCAGTCAGGCGCGCCGGGGCATATTCTAGCAGCCATGAAAGTAGCTGTTCAACCTCACGAAAACGTTTTCTTGCGATAGCTTCACAATCATTGACGAAGGTCTGGTTTAATAAAGTTTCTAAATCACGAACTGGCGAATTACGCGTCAACTCAGGATCGCCGAAAATCAACGGTGTAGCAATACTAACGCCAGGGTGTGCAACCAGATACCATTTTTCTGGTGGATTCGCTGGTGTTAGCTGTTCGCCAATGCCTTCGGCGAAGGCGGCATACCCACGGACAAACACGGGAACATCCGCCCCCAGTTGCAGCCCCAATTCGGCCAACGTATCAATGTTTAGCCCACTTTGCCACACATGATTAAGGGCGACTAACACCGTGGCCGCATTGGATGAACCACCGCCTAACCCTCCGCCCATCGGCAGGCACTTATCGATACTGATGTCGGCGCCAAACTGCGCAGGGCGAATATTGTGGCGTTCGCAGTGCTGCTGTAATAAGCGTGCGGCACGGACGATCAAGTTTTGCTCGTTCTCCACACCGTCTACGGGGGTAAGCAGGTTAATCTGGTCGTCATTACGCGGTCGTATCGTCAGCGTGTCGCCATAATCCAGAAACTGAAAGAGCGTTTGCAGCAAGTGATACCCGTCCTGCCTTTGGCCAGTAATATAAAGAAACAGATTCAGTTTGGCGGGGGCAGGCCAGGTCTCGGTAACCGTCGGTTGCATCGCTTATTTAACCATCCAGTTATTCATCTTCAGCTTGATACGCTGTTCACCCTGAACTAATTCCAGGCTGGTTGGGAGCGGAGGCGTCAGCTCGGTGTTGTAGCTCTGATAGCTGACATTCCAATTTTGGCTGCCCTGGCGATAGGTGATGGTTTTCAGCAGATAACGTTCATCTAACGTGAATTCAGCTGCATCACCCGGTATGCCAAGGATCCATTGACGCAGATTATTCAGTGGGATCGCCATACCGGTCAGTTGCTGAATCATATATTCGGCATCCTTACCTACGTAACGTTTGCCCTGATTATCGGTGATTTGCACGCCATCAGGCTGGGCACGCAATTCTAATTCGGTGCTGCCGAGCGGGTTGGTCAGCAGCAATCTATAACGCTGTGGCGGCGTGTCCTGCCAGAAAAAATTGGCTGATACTTTTTTGCTATCGGAGATATAGGCAAAAGCGCCGCGCGTCTGATATTGACTGAGCTGCTGTACTTTTTGCTGATGTTGTTGCCACTCTGGTGAGGTTGGGCTTTTACCCGTTTGAGTCGGTTGATTAACGCTACAGGCGGCTAGCAATAGGCTGGCTAAAGGCAGTAAACGCAGGCATCGGACGGTTTTGGTTGGCATGTCGGTCGTATCCTGTAAATGAAGAAGTCCGTGAAATACGTCACGCTAACGGGCTTACCGCTCAGCGTCAATGGTTGTTATTCGTTAATGGCGTTTATTGTTTTTTGTCAAAAAGCGTATACCTCAGACGAGGTGTATCGCGTGCTGTCGCTTTTCTTGCACTCCTGCATCAAGTAGAATGCGACTCAAACGAAATCCATACTAAGATCGGTATTACTCAGAAACAGCCTAATGACCCTGCTTGCGCTTGGTATTAATCACAAAACCGCACCCGTTTCTCTGCGTGAACGCGTTGTGTTCTCACAAGATAAACTCGGGGTGGCCCTCGATAGTCTGTTACAGCAACCGCTGGTGCAGGGCGGCGTTGTGCTGTCTACCTGCAATCGCACGGAGCTCTACCTTAGCGTTGACGAACAGGAAAACCAGCGTGAGCAGTTGATTCGCTGGTTGTGCGAGTATCATCAATTGCGCCCAGAAGAAGTCAACGGCAGCCTGTACTGGCATCAGGGTAATGCCGCGGTTAGCCATTTGATGCGTGTTGCCAGCGGCCTCGATTCCCTTGTATTAGGCGAACCGCAGATTTTAGGGCAGGTGAAGAAGGCGTTTGCCGAATCACAGCGAGGTCATTCCCTATCCAGCGAGCTGGAGCGGCTGTTCCAGAAGTCCTTTACCGTCGCCAAGCGTGTTCGTACAGAAACGGATATCGGTGCCAGCGCGGTGTCGGTGGCGTTTGCTGCCTGTACGCTGGCTCGACAAATTTTTGAATCACTGGCCGATGTTACGGTGCTACTGGTCGGTGCCGGAGAAACCATTGAACTGGTCGCTCGCTATCTTCGAGATCACAACGTTCAGAAAATGGTGATCGCGAACCGCACCCGTGAACGTGCACAGGCATTGGCAACAGAAGTGGGCGCAGACGTCATCACCTTGGCAGAGCTGGACGAACAGCTCGTTCATGCCGATATCGTGATCAGTTCAACGGCAAGTACACTGCCGATTATCGGAAAAGGGATGATGGAACGGACGCTGAAGGCGAGACGGAATCAGCCTATGCTGATGGTAGATATTGCAGTTCCACGTGATATTGAGCCGGAAGTTGGCAAGCTACCGAACGTTTATCTCTACAGTGTGGACGATCTACATGCGATTATTCAGCATAATCTTGCGCAGCGCAAAGCCGCGGCGGTGCAGGCTGAATCTATCGTGCAGCAGGAAAGCTCTGATTTCATGGCGTGGTTGCGTGCGCAGTCCGCGGTGGAAACGATTCGCGATTATCGCGCTCAAGCCGATGAGTTGCGTGCGGAAATGACGGCCAAGGCGCTGGCTGCCATCCAACAAGGCAATGATGTTGAAGCGGTGATTCAGGAACTGACACACCGTTTAACCAATCGTCTGATTCACGCTCCGACCAAATCCCTTCAGCAAGCCGCTCGTGACGGCGACCAAAACCGGTTACAAATTTTACGTGACAGCCTTGGGCTGGACTAGCATTCATCTCTATTACAGGATTTAACCGCCCGCATGAAGCCTTCTATTGTTGCTAAACTGGAAGCGTTACAAGAACGCCACGAAGAAGTCCAGGCGTTACTCGGTGAGCCCAGCGTCATCGCTGATATGGATCGCTTTCGCGCGTTGTCGCGAGAATATGCACAGCTTACGGATATTACCCGCTGCTTCCAGCAATGGCAGCAGGCGCAAGAGGATCAGCAGACCGCAGAAATGATGCTGGACGATCCCGAAATGCGCGATATGGCGCAGGAAGAATTGAAAGAGGGTAAAGCAACGATTGAAGCACTGGAGCAGGAGCTTCAAGTGCTGTTGTTGCCGAAAGACCCCGATGACGAGCGCGGCTGTTTTCTTGAAGTGCGCGCGGGGACCGGTGGTGACGAAGCGGCGATCTTTGCTGGTGACCTGTTCCGTATGTACAGCCGTTATGCCGAATCACGCCGCTGGCGCGTGGAGGTTGTGAGCGCCAGCGATGGTGAACATGGCGGCTACAAAGAGGTCATTGCCAAAATTTCCGGCGATGGCGTGTACGGCCAGCTTAAGTTTGAATCTGGCGGTCATCGCGTGCAGCGTGTTCCTGCGACTGAATCTCAGGGGCGCATTCATACGTCGGCCTGTACGGTCGCCGTCATGGCGGAAGTGCCAGAAGCTGAGATGCCAGACATCAACCCTTCGGATTTACGTATCGATACCTTCCGCTCTTCTGGCGCAGGCGGTCAGCACGTTAACACCACCGATTCCGCTATCCGTATTACCCACTTGCCAACCGGTATTGTTGTGGAATGCCAGGACGAACGTTCACAGCACAAGAATAAAGCTAAAGCGTTGTCAGTGTTGGGCGCGCGTATTCGTGCGGCAGAAATGCAGAAACGTCATCAGGAAGAAGCATCAACGCGCCGTAATCTGCTCGGCACTGGCGATCGCTCTGACCGTATCCGTACCTACAACTTCCCACAGGGAAGGGTGACCGATCACCGTATTAACCTGACGCTTTACAGACTGGATGAAGTCATGGAAGGGAAACTGGACACGCTGATTCAGCCTGTGGTGCAGGAATACCAGGCCGATCAGCTTGCTGCGTTGTCCGAGCAGGAATAATGACGTATCAGGATTGGTTAACCTCTGCAACAGCGCAACTCGCAGCGGGTGAAAGCCCGAAGCGAGATGCAGAAATTCTACTGGGCTTTGTGACCAGCAAGTCGCGCACGTTCTTGCTAGCGTTTGGTGAAACCGAACTGAGCGCAACTGAACAGCAGCGGTTAACTGAACTGCTGGCGCGTCGGGAGCAGGGAGAACCCATCGCCTATTTGATCGGTGTGCGTGAGTTCTGGTCGCTGCCGCTGGCCGTCTCACCTGCCACGTTGATTCCCCGTCCCGATACAGAATGCCTGGTCGAACAAGCATTGTTGCGTCTGCCTCAAACGCCGTGCACCGTGCTGGATTTGGGCACTGGAACCGGCGCTATCGCACTGGCGTTGGCCTGCGAGCGACGTGATTGTCGGGTAATTGGCGTCGACATCCAACCGGATGCCGTTACGTTAGCGACAAAAAATGCCCAGCAATTGGGGCTCGATAACGTCCATTTCTTATCTGGAAGCTGGTATTCACCGCTCGATCACATGCGCTTTGCGCTTATCGTCAGTAATCCTCCGTATATCGATGTTGATGATGTGCATCTGTCACAGGGGGATGTTCGCTTTGAACCTGCCAGCGCACTGATTGCTGCCGACAACGGATTGGCGGATTTACGCACTATTATTGAATCCGCTCCGCATTATTTAGACGCCGGCGGTTGGCTACTATTGGAGCACGGCTGGCAGCAAGGTGATGCTGTGCGCCAACTGTTGCAGGCGCAAGGATTTACACAAATAGAAACTTGTCAGGACTATGGTGGCAATGACCGCGTGTCGTTAGGGCGCTGGTTGGATACCATCAATTATTAGGAGCAATGGACGTGATAACTCTTTACCCAGCCACGATATATCTTCATTTGGCAACGGTTGGCATCAGTATTTCCCTGTTTGTCATCCGTTTTTTCTGGCAGTGTCAGAAATCGGCTTTACTGCAACAGCGCTGGGTTAAAATTCTGCCACATATTAACGATACCTTGTTATTGATCAGCGGTATTGGTTTAATCATTCTGAGTCACACTTATCCGTTTACGCCCGAGCAAAGCTGGCTGACGGAAAAATTGTTTGGCGTTATCATTTATATCCTTCTTGGCGCTATCGCCTTGGGGAAACGCCCCCGTAGCCAGAACGTTCGCTGGCTGGCGTTTGTATCTGCTTTAATATGCTTTGGTGTGGTCGTGCTGCTGGCATTGACCCAGTCACCGTTGCTGATGGAATAATTATGAGTGCTATTGCTGATTTTGAATTCAACCAGTCACTGCTAAGTGATGGTGTCGTGTTGGTTTCACAGGCTATTCGCCGCGACTTTCCCGCTCAGGATGTGCGGCAAAATCTGCAACAGCTGGTTGAGAGCGCCCGAGCCGCTATTCCTGACGGCCTTGAGCAAGACCTTCAGCTTGAAAAACTGATTGAGCTGTTTTATCACACCTGGGGATTCGGCGGTGCTGGCGGTGTTTATCGCCTATCTGATGCACTGTGGCTGGATCAGGTGCTGGAATCTCGTCAGGGCATGCCCGTGTCACTTGGCATCATCTTCCTGCATATCGCAAACGAACTCGGCCTGCCGCTGATGCCGGTGATTTTCCCGACGCAGTTGATTCTGCGTGCCGACTGGCTCGACGAAGAGATGTGGCTGATCAATCCGCTCAATGGCGATACGCTGAGCGAGCATGTGCTGGAGGTTTGGCTTAAAGGTAACATCGGCCCGTCAACTCGCTTGCTGGATGAAGATTTGGATGAAGCGGAAAACGTCCTGATCGTGCGTAAAATGCTCGATACGCTGAAAGTCGCTCTGATGGAAGAGAAACAGATGGAACTGGCATTGAGAGCCAGTGAAGCGGTACTGCAATTTGACCCAGACGATCCGTATGAAATCCGCGATCGTGGCCTGATTTATGCTCAACTGGATTGCGACCATATTGCACTGTCCGACCTCAACTATTTCGTTGAACAGTGTCCGGAAGATCCTGTGAGTGAAATGATAAAAGTACAGATTCACTCGATAGAGCAAAAACAGATTGTCTTGCATTAAAAAAACAGTCTTACAGTAAGAAACCGTTTTGCAGTAATGCAGCGTTAATTTATTTTCCTACATGAAGGTAAAAGTATGACGAATAAAGTGGTCAAGATAGGGGATATCCCCGTTGCCAACGATTTGCCTTTTGTGCTGTTTGGCGGCATGAATGTTCTTGAATCACGCGATCTGGCGATGCGCATTTGTGAGCATTACGTCACGGTCACGCAGAAGTTGGGTATTCCTTACGTGTTCAAGGCGTCATTCGATAAGGCTAACCGTTCTTCGATTCACTCTTACCGTGGTCCCGGCTTGGAAGAAGGGATGAAAATCTTCCAGGAGCTGAAACAGACCTTTGGCGTAAAAATTATCACTGATGTACATGAATCACATCAGGCGCAGTCCGTTGCCGATGTCGTTGATGTGATCCAACTTCCTGCATTTTTAGCACGCCAAACCGATCTGGTAGAAGCGATGGCGAAAACCGGCGCAGTGATCAACGTTAAAAAACCGCAGTTCGTCAGCCCAGGTCAGATGGGAAACATTGTCGATAAGTTTATCGAAGGTGGCAACGATCAGGTGATTCTGTGCGATCGCGGCAGCAACTTCGGCTACGACAATCTGGTTGTGGATATGCTGGGCTTCAATGTCATGAAGCACGCTTCCAATGGTTCACCTGTGATTTTTGACGTTACGCATGCGCTACAGTGCCGTGACCCGTTCGGTGCAGCGTCCGGTGGCCGTCGCGGACAGGTAACTGAGCTGGCGCGTGCTGGTATGGCTGTCGGTCTGGCGGGGCTATTCATTGAAGCTCATCCCGATCCGGCTAACGCGAAGTGTGATGGTCCATCCGCGCTGCCGCTGGATAAACTGGAGCCGTTCTTGCAACAGATCAAAGCGATTGACGATCTGGTGAAAAGCTTCCCAGAACTGGATACCAGCAAGTAATCTTACTCACCGTCGGTTGATTACTGACATAAAAAAACGTAGGGAACGTTTTTCAACGTCGCTTGCGACGGCCCGCAGGGTGGCGGGCAGGAAACTCGCCATAAAAAACCCGCGATATCGCGGGTTTTTGTGTTTTATACAGCTTCGCTGTTCTCTACAACACTATACGACTGCTGTTATTTATAGAGATCGGCGCTGATCGTGAGATTGTTGCCTTTGCCTTCCCACTGCCTGGTGATGTGGTAGTACTTAGCCCCTTTGTCGCCTGCACGTTTGGCTACGGCTTCAGACACCTGTGTAATATTGGTATAGCTGCCACGGAACTGAATGGAGTCGAAAGGCACCATCTGCGCTGCAGTGGCATTGTTCAATTCCTGAATTTGTGTGCCATCAGACAACGTTACAGTGTAACGTCCACCTTTTGATGACTGCGTTTCAAAGAAGTTACCCACACTGCGGCTAGGGCTATCAGAGTAAGCAACGCCAGGGATTTCTACTTTAGCCGCCTCTGCACCACCGGCAGCAAGTGCGGCGCGACCTGCGTCAGAATCGGCAGGGATCGCATCAGTACGCTGAAGCTGGCGCTTTGGCGCATCGGCTTTATAGATAAATGCAGTAGCTCTTTGATTCGCACTATTCGAGTTCACATCAACTTGACGCACGATGTAAAACGAATCGGCATTTTTCTCTTTTGCCGCTTTCGCTATCGCATCGATTAGATCAGGTTGAGTGCTGAATAAACCGCTCACCGTGACCGTGTCATAAGGTTCCAGCAAATAAGCCGCATCTTTCGGCAGTTCTTTTACGCCGTAGATGGTGCGATATTGCACATCTTGTTTCGCTTTGGGCGCATCTTTGCGGTACAGATCGACAGTAACATTCCAAGAGTCGCTTGTATTAGCATCTGTCATGGATTGCACATAAAACGACGCGGCGCCCGCTTTGTCGGCGCGTTTTGATGCTGCGGCAACCGCTTCATTGATTGCGTTAAAACGTCCTTTAAACGTAATTCGCTCAAAAGGTTGCAGGGATCCTGCCTGCTCAGGTGTCAGTTCCTGTGCCGCCTGCGCTGAAAATGCCGAGAGTGATAACAATAATGTGGATGCAATAACAGTAGTCTTCAGCTTCATAAAAAATCCTTTCGCCTTCCTGCAACTCGAATTATTTAAGGTATAGCAATCAACCTGTAACGGAATAGGGCTGATTATCGCACGGAATAAATTCTTGTGCTTTAGCATTTTCAGCGGAGCTAAAAAGCCGTGATACTTCGGCTGGGAACAAGAAAAGTGCTAATAATAACGGTTAATGATTGTTTTGACATCATAAGGGATATTTATGTGATTTATCACATTAACAACCTTGTAACACACCGTTTTTGTGAAACAGCACAGACAAATACTTCTGTAATAATGCTACAAAAGGCTGAGAAGAGCATGATTTTCGACCAAGAAAGGCTAACAGAACCTGTAATAACTCGGCTTTTCTGTGAAATTCATTTTATTTATGGATCATCGATCACATTTTCAGTACGTTATAAATGAGTTCGCTACAGTGAGACGCCCCAAAAAAGCGAGTGGCAAGAAGAGGATAAGACCCTCTTCCTACCGTGTGAATGCGGGGATATAGGGTGCAGCAGGTCTCGGCGAATTCGTATAACAGAGTAGGGTGAGAATAATAACCTTCGTTAAAAATAAGCGAAAAGGGTATCAGCATGCGTATTGGTGTACCAAGAGAGCGGTTGGCCAATGAAGCCCGTGTTGCAGCGACGCCGAAAACGGTTGAACAACTGCTGAAACTGGGCTTTACGGTCTTGATAGAACGTGAAGCGGGAAAACTGGCAAGTTTTGACGATGCGGCATATGAAGAAGTCGGTGCGTCAATTGTTGACAGTTCGGAAGTCTGGCAATCTGATATCGTCCTGAAGGTCAATGCGCCGCAGGATGATGAAATCGAACTGACCCGTGCGGGCAGTACGGTTGTCAGCTTTATCTGGCCAGCACAAAACCCAGAACTGCTGGAGAAGCTGGCCGCCCGTCAAGTGACGGTAATGGCAATGGATTCCGTGCCACGTATTTCGCGCGCGCAGTCACTGGATGCGCTCAGCTCGATGGCTAACATCGCAGGCTATCGCGCTATCGTTGAGGCTGCCCACGAATTTGGCCGCTTCTTTACTGGGCAAATTACCGCAGCAGGTAAGGTTCCGCCTGCCAAAGTCATGATTATCGGCGCGGGTGTGGCAGGTTTGGCCGCGATCGGTGCTGCGGGCAGCCTGGGTGCTATCGTTCGTGCTTTTGACACCCGCCCTGAAGTAAAAGAGCAGGTTAAGAGCATGGGGGCCGAGTTCCTCGAACTCGACTTTGAAGAAGAAGCTGGCAGCGGCGACGGCTATGCCAAAGTCATGTCTGAAGCCTTTATCAAAGCGGAAATGGAACTGTTTGCTGCACAGGCGAAAGACGTCGACATTATCGTCACTACCGCACTGATCCCTGGGAAACCGGCTCCACGTCTGATCACCAAAGAAATGGTGCTGAGCATGAAGTCCGGCAGTGTGATCGTCGATTTAGCCGCGCAAACGGGCGGAAACTGCGAATTGACCGTTGCCGACCGCGTGACCGTGACGGAAAACGGCGTCAAAATTATCGGTTACACCGATTTACCTAGCCGTCTGCCGACACAATCCTCACAGCTTTACGGCACGAACCTGGTTAACCTGCTGAAGTTACTCTGCAAAGAGAAAAACGGCGAAATTAACGTTGATTTTGACGACACCGTGATTCGCGGTGTGACCGTTGTTAAAGAAGGTGAAATCACCTGGCCGGCTCCACCGATTCAGGTTTCTGCCCAGCCACAGCAGGCGAAACCTGCTGCTGCGGCTGTGAAAGTTGAAGCTAAGCCAACATCACCGTGGAAGAAATATGCATTCCTCGTGATCGCTATTCTGCTGTTTGGCTGGCTGGCTAATGTCGCACCTAAAGAGTTCCTGTCTCACTTTACTGTTTTTGCGCTGTCCTGCGTGGTGGGCTATTACGTTGTCTGGAATGTCAGCCACGCGTTGCACACACCATTGATGTCAGTCACTAACGCGATATCAGGCATTATCGTTGTCGGAGCATTGTTGCAAATCGGTCATGGCGGATGGGTGTCATTCTTCTCATTCATTGCCGTATTGATTGCCAGCATCAATATTTTCGGTGGTTTCACCGTGACTCAGCGCATGCTGAAAATGTTCCGTAAAAACTAAGGGGTAACACATGTCTGGTGGATTAGTAACTGCTGCATACATTGTTGCCGCAATTCTCTTTATTTTCAGTTTGGCTGGGTTGTCCAAGCACGAAACGTCGCAACAAGGGAACATCTTTGGTATCAGCGGTATGGCACTTGCGCTGATCGCGACGATTCTGGGGCCTGATTCTGGCAACGTTGGTTGGATCATCGTCGCTATGGCGATCGGTGGATCAATCGGTATTTATCTGGCGCGTAAGGTTGAAATGACCGAAATGCCAGAGCTGGTCGCAGTTCTTCACAGCTTTGTCGGCTTGGCTGCGGTACTGGTGGGCTTTAACAGCTTCCTCGACCACGGTGAAATCACCGATCCGGTGATGGTCAATATCCATTTGACGGAAGTCTTCCTGGGGATCTTCATCGGTGCGGTGACCTTCACGGGCTCGATTATCGCGTTTGGTAAATTGCGCGGCAATATCTCTTCTAAGCCGTTGATGCTGCCTCATCGCCATAAAATGAATCTGGCGGCGTTGGTTGTATCCTTCCTGCTGTTGTTGGTCTTCGTCAACACAGGCAGCGTAGCGTTGCAGGTACTGGCGCTGATTCTGATGACGGCGATTGCACTGGTATTTGGCTGGCATCTGGTTGCATCGATCGGCGGTGCAGACATGCCAGTAGTCGTTTCTATGCTGAACTCCTACTCTGGTTGGGCGGCAGCGGCAGCGGGCTTCATGCTGAGCAATGACCTGTTGATCGTGACGGGTGCTCTGGTAGGTTCTTCTGGTGCGATTCTGTCTTACATCATGTGTAAGGCGATGAACCGCTCCTTTATCAGCGTGATTGCCGGTGGTTTTGGTACCGATGGCGTTTCCTCGAGTGAGAGCGAAGAGGTCGGAGAATATCGTGAGGCTTCAGCGGAAGATGTGGCTGATTTGCTCAAGAACTCAACCTCGGTCATTATCACTCCGGGATACGGTATGGCCGTTGCACAGGCGCAATACCCAGTGCATGACATCACCGCAAAACTGCGTGCGCGTGGCATCAAGGTCCGCTTTGGTATTCACCCGGTTGCTGGGCGTTTGCCTGGACATATGAACGTGTTGTTAGCGGAAGCGAAAGTGCCTTACGACATCGTGCTGGAAATGGATGAAATTAATGATGATTTCACCGACACCGACACCGTACTGGTCATTGGCGCGAATGATACCGTTAACCCAGCGGCGCAAGAAGATCCGCATAGCCCAATTGCTGGCATGCCAGTGCTGGAAGTGTGGAAAGCGCAGAATGTTATCGTGTTTAAGCGTTCTATGAATACTGGCTACGCTGGCGTACAGAACCCGCTGTTCTTTAAAGAGAACACGCAGATGCTGTTTGGCGATGCCAAAGACAGCGTTGAGGCGATTCTGAAAGCGCTGTAAGCGTGACGTGACAAAGTAGAAAACGAAAGGGGCGAATATCGCCCCTTTTTTATATCTCTTTTTACATCTTAAGTAAGCTTTAGTCGCCATGCTTTACGTTGTATGTGCGTCGCATCGTATTGCCAAAAATAATGCCAGCGTTGAGGCTGGCATTATTTGATTCGAACGTGATGAAACATGGAGTCAGCTGTTGTTGCCATCTTCCTGTGTAATCGGTGAAACGAAGTCATCGGGTTTGATCGCCAGCAGGTCGCACTTCAAATGATCGATAACGTGTTCGACGGTGTTGCCGATAAAGGCGGCGGAAAGGCCGGTTCGCCCCAGCGACCCTAATACCACAACGCCTGCCTGTAAATGCTCCGCCAGATCGGGAATCACTTCTTCTGGCAGCCCTTTTTCTACGTGCGTCACGCGCTCATCCAAACTGAATTTCTGGCGTAGCGATTTCATGGCAATCAGGTGCTGCCCTCGAATCGCATCGTTATAGACGCTAGGATCGAAATCAGGCAATTCAATGGCGATATTGATAGGAGTAACCGGGTAGGCGCCAACCAAGTGAACCTCGGTTTGGTCAACCTGCTTAGCCAGTTCCAGCGTTTCTGATACTAATTTGATATTGAGGGGATCGTGATAAGGGTCTTCACTGGCCAGATTGACCGCAACCAATGCACGGCCCTCGGTCGGCCATGGCTGATCTTTTACCATCCACACGGGGCAAGGGCATTTGCGCAGTAACTGCCAGTCTGTTGGCGTAAAGATAACCGCTTCCAGCCGATCGTGCTGATGCGCCATTTTCAGCAGCAGGTCATGTCGCCCGGCAATCACTTCCCGAATAATGGCTTCAAATGGCTTATTGTGCCAAACCACTTTAATTTCTATCGAAACGCCTGCTTCAAGGTAGTGTTTACACTGCTCCTCAATCCACTCGGTTCGCTGTTGAATAACGCCCTGACGCATCTCCACTCTTTCATCGGGGGAAAGCAGGGTGGTCATTTCATAAGAGAAATCATAAATCGGCAGAAATGCCTTGATACGGCCGCCAAGTCGCTGAACCAGGTAAACCGCCCGACGCAGCGCTGGTTGGTCATCCTGATTTGGGTCAATAGCTACCAGTAAATTCTGATACTTTGCCATAGCTCCTCCAAACAGCTGTTACTCCACAGCCTGTAAATCAAGAGTACCGCAATGGAATCGCTTTGGACAACAGAGATAAGCCGCAGAATAACAAAATAAGAAATATCACGAACGACGAGGAAAGGGAGGATAGAACGTTGACGTTACCACAGTAAAAATAGTGGCAACGTCAAATAGTTAGGCTGTAAATATTATTTACGTGAAGACCCAGCTAATTCGGAAAGCGCATCAATATTTTCGATCGTGATGTATTTCCCTTTTACTGCCAGCGTACCACTCTTCTGGAAACGCCCCAGCAGACGGCTGATAGTTTCAACGGTCAGGCCCAGATAGTTACCGATATCACCGCGCGTCATGGTCAGACGAAATTCACGTGGCGAGAAACCACGCTGAGCGAAACGGCGGGAGAGGTTGTAGACAAACGCTGCCAGACGCTCTTCAGCATTCTTCTTCGACAGCAGCAGGATCATGTCCTGATCGCCACGGATTTCACCGCTCATCAGGCGCATCATCTGCTGGCGTAGGTTAGGCATTTTCCCTGACAGATCGTCCAGCGTCTCGAAAGGAATTTCACAAACCATTGAGGTTTCCAGCGCCTGGGCGAAACTTGGGTGCTGAGCGGTACCGATAGCATCAAAGCCAACCAAATCGCCCGCCAGATGAAAGCCCGTGATCTGCTCGTCACCTTGCTCGGTGATAGTGTAGCTTTTTATCGTACCGGAGCGGATCGCGTACAGCGATCTCAGCTCATCACCCGCTTTAAACAGCGCTTGTCCCTTCTGGATAGGCTTCTTCCTTTCAATGATGTTGTCGAGCTGATCGAGCTCGTGTTCATTCAGGGTGAAAGGGATGCATAGCTGACTGATACTGCAATCCTGACAGTGGATTGCACAACCGCCAGACTGGATGCGTCGGATAATTCGCTTTTCCGGGATCATAGGCTTTGCTCAGGCAATAATTGATATTGGTCAATTTTAACAGCTTTTATCGGCCGTGATAAGACCGACAATCACCGGAATAGACCAATAAATAGTGAACTAACTATAATTTTTCGATTTTTCTGGAAAATATTTCGATATATAAGTGTTGCGTGGCGATAATATTTTCGTCTATTGCGTTATCGAACGGTTAACACGTTGATTAATCCAAATCACTTACGGCGATAAGCAATTTGGTTAAAAAATTTTGCGTGTCGCGGCGTTATAATTATAACGGTAAACTATTTTGATGCGGTAAGTAGCCCTCATGAGCTAACAGCCACTGTTTACGATGAATCCCTCCCGCATAACCCGTCAGTGCACCGCCAGTACCGATGACGCGATGGCACGGAACCACGATGCTGACAGGGTTTGAGCCGTTTGCCATGCCGACTGCACGCGCTGCACCAGTGCGTCCCAACAGTGTGGCGAGCTCACCGTACGTAGTAATTTCTCCGCAGGGGATTCGACGTAATTCCCGCCAAACTTGCTGTTGAAATTCCGTTCCTACGGAAGCGACAGGCAGGGTATCAATAATCGCTAATTCGCCATCAAAATAGCGCTGCAGACTGTCTGTCAGGCCACCGGGATTATGACGCGGTTGTAACGAAAAAGGATCATTTCGATAACTGCGATTGAGTGAGCGAAATAAATCGTCTTCATACTCGCGCCATTCGACGGCACGTAAATGATTATTTTCATCAGCAATAATCAATAACTCCCCAAGCGGAGTTGCCATAGTGTCCTGGAAAAAAATCTGCATAGTGATTCCTTACGCGCTTGTCGCTTTCCTGCATCTCTCATTAGTTACGTATTGATTATCCGGCATCAGCCGTAGGATTGAAAATAAAATGCGAGATATGTCATGCGGTAAAGTGGAAAAAGAGAAAACTATCGCGATTATAGCTAAGGGTGGCTTTCACCCTGACAAGAGAGAAGGGCTGAGATTTGGGTAGAAAACATAGCTGGTTGGTTTTTATGTAACAAGCTGCGCGTGTTAGAGCGAATCCCGTTGACGGGTGACACTTACGCAAGCCAGCGCACATTCAATACTAGGGATGCAGAGAGATATATCGCTTTATATTTTCAATAAAATCAATCACTAAAATGGAAATGCTCTAATTTATATTTATGCGAGATGGATCATGCCAATCTTTATCCTACTGCCAGATAACATCATCACATGGCAATAATGTGAAGGTGAAGTATGTCGGTATGCTCTATTTTTTATGGCAAAGGTATAAGAGTGTAGCTATGTGCCCTACGTTATTTGGAGGAAATACACAGAATGAAAAAGAAATATGCCGTAGTGGGAACGGGGGGCCGCGCGGGCCTTTATCTGGAGTCGATCGCCAGAGATTATCAGGATCAGGGACAATTTGTTGCTTTTTGCGATACAAATCAGACGCGAATGGATTACGCCAACCGTATTGTCCATAAATTTGGACACGATAATGTGGCAACGTATCACGCCGATCGGTTTGAGCAGATGATCACGGAAACCAAGCCCGATATTGTTATTGTGACATCTATAGACCGAACGCATCATCATTACATTATCCGGGCAATGGAATTAGGCTGTGATGTCATCAGTGAAAAACCGATGACGATTGATGAAGAAAAATGTCAGGCCATTATTGATGCGATTAATCGTACCGGACGTAAATTACGGGTGACCTTTAATTACCGCTACGCACCGCATCACAGTAAAGTTCGTGAATTAATTGCGGCAGGGGTGATTGGTGAAGTCTATTCCGTTCATTTTGAGTGGCTGTTGAATACCGAGCACGGGGCAGATTATTTCCGCCGCTGGCACCGTGACAAGCGCAATAGCGGCGGGCTGTTGGTGCACAAATCCACGCACCATTTCGACCTGGTCAATTTCTGGCTAAACAGCGAACCTGAAACGGTCTATGCGCAAGGCGATCTGCGTTTTTATGGCAAAGCGAATGCTGAAGCGCGTGGTGTCACAGAATTCTATTCACGTTCACATAATAGCGCGGCGGCGGAAAGCGATCCGTTTGCGTTGCATATGAATCAAAGCGAACAGCTGACGGCTTTATATTTAGATGCTGAACACGAAGATGGTTATTACCGCGATAAAAGTGTCTTCGATGACGGTATTAATATTGAAGACGTGCTGGGCGTGATGGTGCGCTATAAGAGCAAAGCCATCATGACATATTCATTAAACGCGTATTTGCCTTGGGAAGGGCTGAATGTGGTGTTTAATGGCAGCAAGGGTCGGTTAGAAATGAAACTGGTAGAAAAATCTTACGTAAACGGAGGCGGACAAAAAGAAGATGAAGGTGCGCTGAATGAATGTGAAATAAAGATCTATCCGATGTTTGACGAGCCTTATGTCGTACCGGTTGAATTTAAATCGGGCGGACACGGCGGCGGCGATCAGGTCATGTTAAACGATCTGTTTGGTACACCGGAACCCGATCCATTACATCGTGCAGCGGATTACCGAGATGGGGCAATGTCTATTTTAACCGGTATTGCCGCCAATCGGTCATTACGCACCGAACTGCCAGTGAAAATAAGCGATCTGGCCGTTAATCTGAAAAGAGGAAATTAATCTGAGTCTCTGCCATTTCGGCAGAAAAAGCTTCCGCATCCGTAGTACCTGTCTGACCCTAAAAGGGCAGCGGGTGGAAACCTCCGAATACAATTATAAGGGTTCTATTATGGCGAAAACACGGAACACATTATCTCACCTACTCCTGCTCTGTGCTGCGCTTCCCTTGGGAGCGGCATTTTCTCACTCTGCTGACGCTGCCGAGATCCGCATCTCTTGGTGGGGCGGCAATCAGCGACATGAGGCCACACTGGCTGCGATTAACGCGTTTCAAAAAGCCAACCCTACGATCACGGTCAAAGCTGAATATGCTGGCTGGGACGGTTATCTTTCCCGTCTGTCAACCCAGATGGCAGGGGGGGAAGAGCCTGATGTTATTCGTATTGACTGGAACTGGCTGCCGCAGTTTTCCCGCAATGGCGACGGTTTTTATGATTTGAATAAACAAAAAGACATTTTGGGGCTAGGAGATTTTCCGCCTAACGCTCTGAAAACGGCGGATGTAAAAGGGAAACTGCAAGGTCTCCCGATTTCGATGACGTCCCGTAGTATTATTTACAATAAAACCACTTGGGACAATGCGGGCGTGGCTTACCCGAAAACCTGGGATGAGCTGTTTGCCGCAGGCCCTGTGTTTAAACAAAAGCTGGGTGACGGTTACTATCCGCTCGGTGTCGCCCAAGGAGCAAGCGATGTGTTGGATATTCTCACGCTCGGTCGTAGCTATATGGCGCAGAAATACGGCATCGATATGATCGATGAGAAGAAACAAAGCATTGCCTATAGCCGCGATCAGGTACGGGAACTCTTCGGTTTTTATAAAAAATTGGTTGATTCCCATGTGATACCCGATCAGCGTTATTTCTCCTCATTCGGGCGCACCAACGTCTATGAGATTCGTCCGTGGATTAACGGCGAATTAGCGGGCATGTATCTGTGGGATTCTGCCATCTATACCTATTCGAGCAATATGCCGAAAGATGCCGTATTAGAAACTGGGCCGTTTATCACGATGCTGGACGCTAAAGACTCGGGGCTCACAAGCAAACCTTCCTCACTGTTTGCAATCAGCAAGAACAGTAAGCACCCAAAAGAAGCGGCGATGTTGATGAATTTCATGCTGAGTAACCCAGAAGGCGTGAAGGCACTTGGACTGCAAAACGGGATGCCAGCTAATCCGAAAGCGCAAAAATTGCTGGAAGATATCGGCGTGATCAACCCTGGTAACCTATTAGCCAATGCCTATCGGGCAGCCGCGGCACAGCCTGAATCGAAGGTTCCTGTGTCACCGTTTATGGAAAACCAGGAACTGGTGCAATTGTGGACGACGAGCCTGCAAAAACTGGACTACGGCAATGGTGAAGTGAATAAGGTTGCTGATGATTTCCTCAGTGGCGCTAACCGTATATTAAAACGCGCCATTCGATAACCAACGATTGTTAACGTGCGATGCCATATCCTTCGCGATATGGCATCGTTGTTTTTCCTTCTTGTTTACTTAATCACGCCACACGCCATGCGAGCACCACCGCCACCCAGTTTTGCTGGCATATCCGCATAGTTATCTCCGCCGACATGTACCATCAACGCGTGATTTTTTACCTCAGACAGTGATTTTATCCGGGGAGCTAGAATCGGATAGGTTGCCGTACCATCGGCATTAGCCACCAATCCAGGTAAATCACCCAAATGCCCTTGGTCGTTATAGGGTCCAAGGTGTTTACCGGTTTTTTTCGGATCGAGGTGGCTGCCTGCTGCCAGCGCAGGAACCGATTTACCGTCTTGCTCGGCCGGTTCACAACTGGCATTTTCATGTACGTGAAACCCGTGAATACCCGCTTCCAATCCCTTCAGGTTCGGCGTGAAAAGCAGGCCGTACGGTGTTTCCGTAATGGCGACTTCACCGATACTGCTACCTGCGCCCGTTGGCAGCGCTTCATTCAGCGTAACGGTGGTACTTGCGGCGAAGGTGGAACAGGAAAAGAGCACGCCTGTCAGGATAAATGCCTTCAGTTTCATTGTCTTTTGCCCCTTCTGGTTTGAGTGAAAAAAATCAATCGCTATGTTTCTGGCTTATGGCCTTTCCGCCGTGAGCTGTACGGTGCTGATGGTGCGTGCGCGAAAACCCGCTTCGCAGTAGCAAAGGTAAAATACCCACAGGCGTTGAAAAGACTCATCAAAGCCTTGCGCATTCAGCATATGCCACTGCTGATAAAAACGTTGACGCCACTCGCTGAGAGTACGGGCATAGTCCTGACCGATATCAAACAGATCGCGGGTGATAAAGTCGGTATGCCGCGTCATGGTAGTCGTCATCGCGGTAATTGAGGGTAGAAAACCGCCAGGGAAAATGTAGCGTTGGATAAAGTCCACATTACGGCTGTAATGACTATAGCGCTGGTCAGCAATGGTAATCGCCTGAAGCACCATGCGCCCTTGTGGTCGCAGCAGTTGCTGACAGCGTTTGAAGAAAGTGGGCAGATAAGCTTTTCCGACGGCTTCGATCATTTCGACCGATACCAGCTTGTCATACTGCCCGGTCAATGCGCGGTAATCCTGTAGCAGTACCGTCACTTTATGACTCAGTCCGGCTTGCTGAATACGTTCAACCGCGTAGTCATATTGCTGCTGTGACAGCGTGGTCGTGGTGACGTGACAGCCATATTCACGGGCGGCCAGTTCGGCGAGGCCTCCCCAGCCAGTGCCAATTTCCAGCAAATGATCGGTTTCACATAGTGCTAACTGTTCACAGAGACGGTGCAGCTTGGCGCGCTGAGCCTCTTCCAACGTCATGTCGGGTTGCTGATACCAGGCGCTGGAATAGAGCATCTCGCTATCGAGAAAGCTGCGGTAAAAATGGTTGCCCAGATCGTAGTGGGCGGCGATGTTTTTCTGCGCCTGTTGTGGGCGATTGCGACGGCACCAGTGGATAAACCGATGAAATAGCCCCGTGAACCAGCCAAAACGCGTTTCAAGCGTATCGATTAGTGCCTGATTCTGCGCCAATAGCTGAAGAACGAGCGTGAGGTTTGTTGAACTCCAGTCGCCATCAATATAGCTTTCTCCGGCGGCGATACTTCCCCCCAACAAGACTCGGCGATAAACGCGAGGATGATGTATCGTGATTTCGCCTTGCAGCGTTGCGTGTTGATCCCCGAAGAACGTTTCATTACCTCCTGGTTCGCGAAGGCGCACACTTCCATTTTCTATCCGTCCAAGCAGGGCAAATACCACTTTTCTGGCTCGGGTATAGCGAGCGGTATCGTTTGGGTGACGCACCAGCTGTGTTTCCGTTGAACTCATGAGTTATCCTTCTTTCCAGACTGCGGATGGGGATAAACGGGTGAGCGTTTAATCCACAGTTTCAAAGCCTGCCAATATATGGTGCAGGCGATCTTCATCGTCATTAACGGCAGTGACCAAAGCTGGTTACGCAGGGCGGCGCGAGTGAGCGGCTGACGATGCAGCAACAGCGTCGCATCAAATTCGCGTCCTTGCCTGTGATTCTCGATGTGGATCCGCAAACGCTCGACGGGCGGCGTGAGTCGCCAGCGATAGACCATATCCATCGGGTTAAAAGGCGATACGTGAAACGCCTTGGTAACGGGCGTAGAACCATCGGGGACGACGGCATAAGTATGGCGTTCGTTCCAGGGCGTATTACGCACCTCTGCCAATAACCAGCGTAGCTGGTTATGCTCATCGTACAAATAATAGAAATTGACTGGGTTGAAAGAGCAGCCCAGATAGCGTAGCTGACAAAGCAGCAATACCTTCCCCGTAAGGCGTTCCCCAGTCAGTTCCGCAATTCGATCCTGAGCTTTGGTTTTGATATCGCCGCCACCGAGGTAATCACCGCGATAGAATGATGCAGGAGCAAAACGTTCCAACGCAATACCGACGTGCGGCAAGGCGGGGATTTCATCTAAATCGATTAACGCCATGAATAATGCATAGTCAAAACGATGCGTGACGGGTGTGAAACGTCGATGACGAACGTTACCCACATACAATGCGCTATTCATGTTGCACACTCTGGTGGAGTTGGCTGACGACATCCAGCGCGCTTTTTACACCGTCCTCGTGAAAGCCGTTGTACCAATAAGCCCCACAAAACCAGCTGCAGTTGTGTCCATTAATGCGTTCGCGCTGTTGTTGATATTCCGTCGTCTGTTGCGTAAAGACGGGGTGATGATAAACCGCGCGATGTAATATTTTACTCGGGTCGATATCTTGCTGAGGGTTCAACGAAACACAGAAGGTGGTGGAGGAACGAATACCTTGCAGGATATTCATGTTATAGGTGACGGACGCGCGCGAACGGCTAAGCGCCTGATCGACCGGTAAACGGTAATTCCAACTCGCCCATGCCCGTCGGCTATGCGGTAAAAGTCGGGTGTCGGTATGCAAAATCACATGGTTAGGCTGATAACGTATGCCACCGAGAATATGCTGCTCATCGGGTGTACGCGTTTCCAGCAGCGCCAGCGCTTGATCGGAATGACAGGCAAAAATAACCTGATCGAACCGATGTGTCTGTTCGGCGGTATGCACCGTAACGCCTGTGTCATCACGTACTACCTGGCTGACAGGCGTTTGGAGGTGGATCGTCGCCCGATCGCGGACACGCTCGGCAATGCGTCGCACATATTCCCGCGAACCTCCGGGCACCACCATCCACTGCGGGCGATTGACCAAATCTAACAGTCCATGATGGTTGAAGAAAGTCAGGAAAAGCGACAGAGGGAAAAGCCGCATATCTTCAAGTGACGACGACCAGATTGCCGCGCCCATAGGCAAAAGATAGTGCTGAGCAAAGAACGGAGAGAATTTTTCCTGCTGCAATAAATGGCTTAGCGTCAGCCCCTGATAATTATCGTCAGTCAGATACCGCTTACACACGCGGTTAAAACGCACGATTTCCGCAACGAAGCGATAGAAGGTGGGGCGGAACAGGTTGCTGCGTTGGGCAAACAGCGTGTTTAAGGTATGCCCGTTATATTCCAGCCCGGAAACCGGATTACTGACCGAGAAACTCATTTCGGTGGGCTGACCGGTTAATCCCAGCTCATCCAGCAGAGCAATAAAGTTGGGATAGGTCCGCTCGTTATAGACAATAAAACCCGTATCAATGGCGTAGGACGTGCCATCCTGAACCACATCGACCGTTGCCGTATGCCCGCCCAGATAATCGTTCGCTTCAAATACTGAGACCTGAAAGCGATCGGATAACCTGAGTGCACAGGTTAAGCCAGAAATACCGCTACCAATAATGGCAATCTTCATACTTTTTACCTTACTAAGCGGCTTGCCAGCAGACGTTGCCATGACTGTGGGAGCACAGAAATTAATTTGAGTAATAGCGCAAAGCGTAGAGGGAAGGCGATTTCACGTTTCTTCTTTGCTAGCCCACGCCGAATAGCCTCAGAAGCGTGGGACACGGAAATCAACATCGGCATGGGGAAATCATTACGTGCTGTCAGTGGGGTCTCCACAAAGCCGGGCAGAATCAGCGACACGGTGATATTGCGTGCCTGCAAATCCAGCGACAGGCTGCGGGCGAAATAGGCCAGCGCCGCCTTTGAGGCACCATAGGCTTCCGCACGCGGCAGGGGAACGAGGCTGGCGGTCGAACCCACCAACGCCAGATGGCTATGGCTGGCAAGCTGTGGCAATAGCACCGACAGACAATTTACTGGGCCAATTACGTTGGTTGTCAGTACCCGGCTGATTTTTTCTGCCTCAACGACGCCGTTGTCCAGATATTCACAGGTTCCCGCACAGAGAATGACTAGATCGGCCGTCACGCCTTCCAACGCCTGACGCGTGTCGTCTAAATCCGTCATGTCAAATGCCGCTGTACGAAGGGTTGGGAAGGCGAGAGTCAATGCGTGAAGCCGTTGCTCATCGCGCCCGCAGGCGAGGACGTCCCAGCCTTCTCTGGCATAATCCAGCGCCAACTGTTGACCGATTCCAGAACTGGCGCCGGTAATCAACACGCGCTTCATGACTGAAGTCTCGACTTCAGATAGTTGATTAACGGACCAAGCAGGGGAATATGCTGATAAAGCATCGCACCCATGTCGTAATAATCACGGTGGTAGATAACTTTATTGTCGGCAAAGAGCAGGTGGCTACAGCCCGCGAGCGTCAGCGGCGCATTACGCTTTAAGGACGGATGCGCATAGTGCATCGTCCAGAACATCGTCGCACCGCCGCGAAAAGTATGAATATCAGAGATATCGAACCGGCAATAGCTCAGATTGTCGAGTGAATGGGAAAAGTAACGGTGTAAAGCACTCAGCCCATGATGGCTAGAAACGGGATCGATAAAATGAATATCTCGATGATAAATCTCATCCAGTTCCGCTAACCCCTCAGCTGTCAGCTCTCGATAGAATGCCCTTATTTTTAGCAAAATAGGTTCGTACTCGCCGTTTTCTAGCGAGATATCGTTTTCCTCGCGCGCTTTTTCTATCGTCATAACCACTCCTGTTAAGGTCACCCATTTCCACTCGGTGAAAATGGCTAACAGATAGAGGAACTCAACGCTTATTAATTGAAAGTCATCAACTTAGGTATAGATTGAATCCACGGTTCGTCAAATAAGATTTTGAGGAGCGAGGAGAGACGATAAACACATTAGGGAGGAGGATGTGGCAGAAAAAAGGAAACATGACGTGAATATTAGTGACAATGTCACGCCACGTTTCCTATATCAAAAACGGTAAGCTGAACGTTATTTCTCAGCGGGTTTAATCAGCGCCAAAATTGTGCCGAGTTGCTCGCGCTGTTCAGCGCTGACTTCTCGCGCAGCGGAGTAGCCCGCATTCTGGATAATCATCTCGTTTAGACCAACCAGCCAATCATAAATATAAAACGCCGTATTGTTGGTAGGCGTGAGCGACAGCTTGGTTAAACGCTGTGAGGCCCCAAAGCTGACAGCTTGTTTTTCCGGCTTAGCGAAAATTTTATGGCCGCGATTAATACGGCTGACAGGGCGCAGGGATTCATCAAGCTGCTGGAAGCCAAGCCAGGCGACAAAGTCGCCGAGAATGGTTAGCACGCGTGAAACCTGACGGTCGGCTTTATTCTCACGATTGATGCCCAACTGTTCACCATCGACCAACATATCGACCAGCGCTTCCTCGATCCGTAAACGGATGCTGCCGGTAATCAATTCTTCGACCAGCATTTCGATCGTTGATTTCGGCACGTTCAGCAGATCGAGGAGCGGGGCATTTTCCGGCAGGCCGCGTAGATAGTTAATCCAATAACGATACACACCGTGCGCATAGTCCGCCTCATAACCATGATCGATCGTCAGAACTGGCATGACAGGTTGATCGATAGCGATCGGCTCATCGGCAAACAGATCGATTTCGATCCCGACGCCAAACGGATCGCTATTGGCTAAGGGAGTGGAGAGATCTTCGGCATCTGAGTGGAAACCGCCGTAGTTTGCCCCTTTCTGTTGCAGATACAGACGGCGCAGCTCATCACGCGAAGGCAGAAGCCGTTCCAGCAGTTCGCCGTGCACGCCGGTGCGGGTCTGGAGCGATTTAAGCAAGGTTTCGGCGATGCGCTGTTTTTCTGCTGGATCGTCAACATCAACGGGCAGATACCAATTACCTAACAGGTTATCACTGAGTTCACGTTGGATTTCGTTAAGCTGTTCGCTGATGCGCCCCAGCTTCACTTCTCGGTTAACTTCGGTCCCCAGCCAGGTTGCCATCCGTGTTACACCACGTTTATCCATAGCCAGCATCGTTCCCCAGGCGTCGCCGGGATTACCGACATAGCGCTGTACCGCGGCATCGTAGTTTTGCCCGTGCGTAATACGACGGTCGTGACGGGTAACCGCCCAAATCAGCCCCGGTTTACGGTTGCTACGAACCTGCGCATTTTCACCTTGAGTCTGTTTGACCCAATGCTCCAGCGCTTTACCAACCACTTTAACGTCGGCACGATCGCCTGCGGCGCTGCATACCATCAGTACGTTCATTTCCTGATTGTCGGTATAGCGCTCCAGCAGATAGGCGCGTTTCGCACGCAATAACGTGTGCGCCAGCGGATACAGCGTGTTTTGACCTTTTGCTGGTGGCGCGGTGCGCGTCTCGCGAATTTCACCAAAGCCGGGGAAATCCAGTACATCGACCTGCTCGAACAGCGCTTCTTTAGGGGGCGACTGTAACGGGATAAGTAACTCTGCCGTCAGCATTGTTAACTCTGCCAGCGAGAGTTCTGCCGTTTTCCCCGCGCGGCCGTTTTGAACTGGGCGTACCAGCACGCTGGGATCGTCGGTACTGTGCAGTCGCTCCAGCGCGGAACCGTCGATCAGGCCGTCTGCGGGATTTAACTCATCATCCACCAGTGTCCGTAACGGTGCTAATAACTTACTCGCACCAGACAGATGTTGCAGCGTATGGTTGAAATGACGATACGCGGAAGTCAGCGAATTCAACTCTCCCCAGAGTACGGAGAAGAGCTGAGCACGGTCATCAACGGTAAGATAAGGTGCTAATTCAACCGCAACGGGCCAGAAGTGCGCTTCCAGCTGTTTTTGCCGTTTAACGTCGTGGCGCACGAGATAGTCCCAGAGTTCGACGACTTCATCGCGGCTCATCCCTTCGACGGGTTCTGGCTGGCGGTGCATCAACAGCGTTTTAATGTGCTCGGCGATATGGCGCTCATCCAGCTCCTCAAACGTTGTCTCTTGGTTGAGATCGTTCAAAAACGCGTTGGCCATGATCTTGCCAATATCCAGTTCGCTGAGGAGCTGCAACTGAACGGGAAACGATTTGTTCTTCACACCGGACTGCCGGCTAAAGCGCGTAACAAGCGCGGTGGCTCGATCAGATGGGTTAATGTGATCGACAAAATCCAGCTGCTGCCCCTCAAATGAGGTTTCCAGTTTGCCGTTTTCTCCCCCAGCCAGCGACGAGATAAGATAGCTTTTCCCAGCCTGAGACAGGCCAAAAAAGCCGATGGCAATCTCTTTCTGCGCCACATCGGATAGATGCTGCGCTTTATTGTGGTTACGACGCAGTTTGACGATCAGACGGTCGGCTTCAATATCCAGACGTGGGGCGTTCTGACGAGTGGTTTCAACCCAGTCGATGGCCTGTTCAACACCTTGTGCGACGGCCTGTAGCTGGCCGTGAAGTCGGGTGGAAAGCTGTTTAGGCGTTAATCGTTTCATTTTTTAAATACACTCCCACTATCGATCCAATAATGGGTCGCTCCTGAGCCGTTAGCGGATAATGTGTTCAACTTAAGTCGTAAATGATGAGGTGGAACGCGGGTACCGTCTTCTAATACCGCGTCGGCAATCTCAAAGCGCTCGGGGCTGTCTTGATCGTCGCCTTTCGTTACAGCCAGTCGGACGCGCAGCTTGCTGTCGCCAACGACCTTACGGGCTAAATCCTGATCGACAATCGATAACATATAGAGTGAGGAGGCGGGCCAGCGCTCGTTGTCCAACTGACGGAATCCGAGGCAGAGCGAACCACGCACCTGGAAGCTGTGTTTAGGATCCAGCACAAAATCAGGTTCATCCAGATCGATATCGCTGTAATACACATTATCCAGCGTCAGCGCATTGTTGCTGTCCATCATGCCGAGGTAACGCACCGTGGAATAAGGCTGGAAATCACCGACCTTAAAGTAAAAGCCCGGCAGACGCAGGTCTAGAGCTAACAGGCACAGCATCGCGCCGACGGCAGCGGTGGATTTCGGGTTATCGATGCGTCCACGCTTGTTAAACGGATACCAGTCATTGGTGTGATAGCCATCCAGCGACAGCATCCGGTTGATCGGCAGCGGTTGCAGGTGGCGGAACAGCGCCTGAATCCCCGGGAAGCGCGAAGGGCGTCCGGTAAGCAGCAGCACATCGCATGAATACAGCGACACGACTTCAGACATCAGGCGCAGATTCTGCGTGATGTTCATTTTGTTCGATAGGAATTCGCCATGCAGCTTGTTCAGTTTGAGGATGAGCGGCACCTGTAAAATATCGAATACGATATCGCTAACTGGTAACTCACGCTGCACTTCTGTATTGATGTATTCCAACACTTTTTCCGTCGGTGCCTGTTCCAGCAATTCACCGAAGGTGGATTCAATCTCGGCGCTGGTGTCCAGCGGATCAAAGCGCTCGTAAGCTTCCAGAATCGCGCGACCGATTGGAATGAAGACCTGCAACGTTACCTGTTGACGCAGCGTAAGCTGTGCATCCATACGGCCTTCATTGCCAAACAGCTTCGCCATCAGCGCATCTGGGCTAGCCATTCCTGCGGTTTTCAGCGCAGCCTGTAGTGCGGGGAGGATATAAAGCTGAATTACATCCAGCAGGATATCGTCACCTGCAACCTTAAAGCCTTCGCGGAACAGCAGGCGTGGAATAATTTTAACGTTGTTACCGACGCCGTCATCAAGCAGATATTGCGTAATGGCGAGGTCCGTGGTACCACCGCCGATGTCGATTGAGGCAATGCGCAACGTTTTGCCTGCGGGTTCGCCCTCGTCGAGTTCTTTATCTGGGCGAGCCATGCTGGCGAAGAAGTCTTCAGCACGGCCACCAAAGTTCACCTGTGCTTCGTTATACAGATAAACCATCTGCCCGCATGTTGCTTCATCCCATTCGATTTGTACTTCAGGCACTGGAACCCGGCTCTGCTGCTTGTCGGCCAGCGTGGTGAAGTCTTCGTCCATCGGGTGCCAGTCCATCGCTTTCCAGACCAGCGCAATGGCTTCATGCATGCGGCGGCGGAAAATCTCACGCTCAGGTTTCGGCATCGCGGAAGGCAACGTCAGAATGATGTTACGCAATTGGCGCGGTGCGCTGCTGTGGATCATCTTCAAGCGTTGGGCGGCGCTGTTCATCTGCATGAGCGCCTGTGCCAGCAGTTCTGAAAGCATGAAGGTCATGATCGAACTACGGCTGTAATGCGGCGAAAATACCGGTAAACGCTCATCCAGCGGCTGGTTGTAGAGCGGTTGCCCCTCATCATTCAGCATGATGGTCAGCGGCATGGCAGTGGCTAATGGTTCGGCTTGTGAATGTGCGTCCGTCTGGCTAAAACGCCAGCCGGGTGCATAGCTTTCTTCATCCCACAGGTAACGGCGCGGGCTGGAAATACCGCTCGATCCTTCCGTTCCCTGACGCAGCAACGCCATGTGGCTAGCTTCACGTCCGACGCGAGTGATTGACGGCCAGATGAAGGCGTCATCACGACCGCTTTCTACGGAGAAGTTTTCCTTGCCGAACTTCGCCTGTGAAAACTCAACGCGGCTCTCAAACAGTTCGTTATACAGATAATGTGGCTCATTCAGATCGCGCAGTTGCAGTTCATAGGTCTGCTTCAGGCCGTTGCTTTCATCTGCATGGTCTTCTACCAGAATGCCGCAGGTGTGCGAATTACCGACGTCCAGAATCAGATCAACGTTGACGGCAGGCTCCTGCAACGTGCTGGTGTTGATACGAATTTCCGGTATCTCAAGCTGGTTGCCCAGCATATCCAACACATTCAGGTAATGCGCCTGATATTCGAATCCCCTGAGCGCCACTTTCACATCATGGCTGTCACGTTTTTCCTGCGTCTTAACCTGCTGACTAAAGACTTCCCGCAGCCAGCCGTCGACCCAGGTTGCATCGAGGAATTCACCTAGCTCGTCGCTGTGATAAGCCAGCGCGAAACTCCCGCCAGTTTTGATGTCATTAGCATTAGGCGCCAGCGACTCGAACTCGTGACCTTCAGGGTAGGTTTTGGTATCGAATGCCAGACAAATGCGGTGCGTATTGCCGTCCTGATCGGGCGTATCCAAAGCCAGGATCCGCATCCGCGCCCAGTTATCCGGCCCGCCCATAAAGGTACGCGGCGGATTGAAGCGGAAGAAGGGCAACGGCAGCCAGATGTTCTCCAGCAGCTTCAATGATTGATCAAGTGAAGCACTTAACTCAGGCTTGACCACTTCCGGCGGCATACCCGTTGCAGAAGGCAGCAGGTATTTGTCCGTATGTTCATCGTAAAGCAGGTGCAATAAGGGGCCGTTGGCACTTTTACGCACATAGCGGTTAGGCTGTTCCGCCGAAAACTGTGGCTTTAACGCAAAATCCAAAAACTGAATCCCGCTGTCCTGAATCAACGTAATGCGTTGTTTATAATCGGTAATCGTCGCCAGCATGATTATTTACTCTCGCGCTTTATCGTCATCGGGAAAACGGTGTCTGCGTCATAACGACCGATACACTCCGCAGCGGTGCCAGACGCACCTTGTTTACAAACCAGTTCCGGCATCTGGAAACGGGAATTATCGGAACAGCGCGCACCAGAACGGCTGTTGATGATCAGATTGCCAGAACCCATTAAGCCAGCCTCAACGTTGGCGCGACACGTGACACCGTCACCATGAGTGATACGTGCCGTTCCTTTGCCATTTTGAATCTGGTAACGCAGGCTAGGTGGTCTGCCGGTAATCGGCGCTTTACTATCAACAATGACGCGCCAGTTGCCGTTCAGGAACTTGATGGAGCCAATTTTCACAGCATCGGCTGGCATAACTAAATCATCTTTGCCCGCAGGAAGTGCTGGCACTTGCTCGACAACGGGTTCAACCGGCTCTTTTGGTTCAACGGCAGCAGGCGCTTCTGGTTTGGCCGCTTCTACGGTCGGCGCAGCAGAAACAACAGGTGGAGCTGGAATAGGGGGCTCAGCCGCTTTCACGATCTCTTTCTCTGCGACCGGCGGAACTGGTGGCGGCGTTGGTTCAGTTGGCGTGGAAGAAGACAACGCGCGTTTTTCTGGCTTGACCGTCGCGGCCTGTTCGGATGTCGGTTTTTCTTGTTCTGACACGCAGCCGCGTATCTGCAATGACAAAATCGCTAACAGCGCGGCGGCAGGTAACAGCCACCACAGGCGGAAGAACGGCGGACGAGTAGGCAAAGCTACTGCTGTAGCGGCAGGCGCAGGCGTTGGTTCGATGGCTTCGGGTTGAACGACAGGCTGTGGTTCTGGCTCCGGTACAGGGTCGACCAACGGCGGCGTTGGTGCGCTTGCGGCAGGGACGGGGGCAACAAAAAGCGGCTCTGCTTCCTTGATGATAGGTCGCAGGCAGTCCAATGCATCAAGGCGGGATTTCTTATCAAGATTGACGAAGCCCCAGAATGTTAAGACGGGCTTACCATCAACCAGATAGACGTGGTTCGCCCCTGGGAACTGTATCGCTTTTGCCAGCAGGACACCGAAAAGCTTCTGCCCCGCTTTTTCTGCATTTTGCGCACGCTGGCTAATGTCGGCAACTGCGGTTTGATAGGTTTCCAGTAACGACAGCGCCGTTTCTCGTTCTTCTTCACTAGCGGCAATCCAAGAGGTGACTTTACCGTCAACCGGCGAATACCAGTCAATGCGGTCGCCATGCTCGTTGGGTTGGGGGATCGCCAGACAATCGGCAATCTGCTGCTGTTTTCTGAGACGTAACGTTTCCCGCAATTGAAGTGCCGATGCATAAACTGGCTGCCCGTTTTCACCCAGCGCCAGAAAATCATCCAAACTTCCACTACGTAAAAATAATTTTGCCACGCAAAAGAGACCTTTTGTAATGATGCCTAAAGCAGAAAATAAAATGTAATCTGCGACAGGGTATACTGTAGTGCGAATGATGGCGAATCAAACGCTTAAAGAAGTGATAAAACTAACAAATATTTGGGCAATAGAAAAAGTGGGAAACGGAACGTGTACGCCCGAGTTAAAGACGATGTCCAGGTAATATGATGAAAACGCTGGGGAAAGTGGCGTAGTGCCATTCATTTAAGTCCGTTATTAGGGGAAACACAGGGGGAGGTTCCCGCAGGGACGCCTCACCCCCGTGTATCTCGATGCTTATTAGGTAAAAATGGCGTGGGCTTTGATTAATCGTAATTTGGCAGAAACGAGGGACGCAGCACGGTGTCAGCGTCCCTCAAGCTGTGGGCGACTACAGTTGGACCTTGCCCGTGATCAGGTAAGCGGATGAGGTACTTTGTGACATTGGCGGTAGCGTGTCGCTGAGAACGTTACCTTTTACATCGGTAAATTCAATAGGAATATCGTTCATTCCGACGTGCTCAACAATAAAGTGGTTATAATCGGTTTTTTGTGCAGCAACCCACTGGTTATCGCGCATATATTTCATCTCAATAACCGGATATTTTACATTCCTAAATTGTACCGCAGCCCAATAAGGGTTTGAACCTTCCTTTATACGATAAATAACGTTGCCATTTACCGGCGCTTCGATGAGCGTCCAGTCTATATTAATTTTCCCATCCCGCAGATCGCCTATTTTCTCGAAAGCGTTAAACGATAAATCTAACGCGCAATCTCCACCTTCAGGATAAAGATCCGTGACATAAACCACCGTGCTGCCTTTTGGGCCATTCACTTTCAGGTAAGCCCCAGCCAGAGATGCCTTTACGCCGCGATAATCCAGTTGGCTACGGTTTAACGCGGTGATCTCCATGTTCGGTGGAATAGGGTCCAATAAGAGCGCGCCACCCTGATACCCAGAGCCGGTTGCGGTAGCGTAGCCGTAACAGATATCGTCTAGTTCCCACTGGGCGTGGGCGGTATTAATTAAGGGAATGACGCATAATGCGGATAACGCTAATGAGGTTATTTTATTCATGTTTCACATCCAATATGATTCAAGATTAATAACATAGGTGAGTTGTAAAAATAAATATGCCAAAACAGAATTCCATTTTCTGAAAACCTATTGCTTTGGCCCATCGATAATCCGAGTTTTGTATAAATAGGTAAATCGGTTTTATCTTAAAATAATAAAGCACTAAATATATCACTGAGTTTATTTCTATAGCATGAAATTATTATAGATATGAAGTAATCGATTTGGATTTATGCCGAATGTGTTCTACGGTTTAAAGGGTATGACGACAGCATAATTTCGCGCCAACGCGAATAGCTGCCAATGGCTAATCTATAATGAGGAGATTACATGACCATCCATAAAAAAGGGCAAGCGCATTGGGAAGGTGATATCAAGCAGGGAAAGGGCACCGTCTCAACGGAAAGCGGGGCATTGCAGCAGCAACCTTACGGCTTTAATACCCGTTTTGAGGGCAAACCCGGTACGAATCCAGAAGAGTTGATTGGTGCGGCGCATGCGGCCTGTTTCTCTATGGCGCTTTCACTGATGTTAGGCGAGGAAGGCCATAAACCCGAGTCAATTGATACGACTGCGGATGTCTCACTGGATAAAGTCGATGGTGGATTCGCGATCACCAAGATCGCCCTTCATAGCACGGTGAAACTTCCGGGGATTGATGAAGCTACGTTCGATAAGATTATCCAAAAAGCGAAGGCAGGCTGCCCAGTGTCAAAAGTGCTGAAGGCTGAAATTACGCTGGATTATCAGTTGAACTAACACTGTTCATCTATTTTACCAATAAAATTAGTGCTGATAAAAAGCTCACCAGAGTGGCTCTGGTGAGCTTTTTTACATTTATATAATTAAAAATAACGAAACGATTAAAAATAATTTAACATCTTTACCGTAATAACCATAAACTTAGCATAGTCATCGCTCCGTGATGTGGGCAATGGCGTAGGACGCAATATAACAAGATCAATATTGGGCTGGCCGGCGTGTGATGGTCAGATTCTCCGAGTATGTCGTGCTATGGAACACAAGCGAGAATTCAAGATGAATAGAATGACCAAGATCTGTTTTTCTGTACTGCTGGCCGGGAGTTTACTGACACCGGTTTTAGCGAATGCAACCGTGTCGGAAGACATGCGCGGTATGCAAAAAAGTTATACCGCGGCGACGAAAGCGGATGATGCTGCAACGTTGAAAACTGCGCTGAGCACATTCCGCGAACACGTCGAGCATGCTAAAACGCAAGTGCCGCCTGATTTCGCCAAGCAACCTGCAGATGGCCCAGATAGAAAAGCCTATGTGGAAGGTTTGGATAAGATTTTGCAAAAAGTCGACAGCGCGCAGGCTCTGGTGGATGCCGGTAAAGTGAGCGAAGCCAAAGCCGCATTAGCAGAAATCAATACGTTGAAAGGTGAATACCACAGTAAATTGAGAGGCTAAACCGCTTTTCGTTTACCATAAGCCGCCAGTGGGAATCGAACCACTGGCGGCTTTTTTTGTTATAAAGGTTACGATAGTCAGGATTGCCAGTTAAGGGGGAACAGAATGATGTCACCATCACACGATGCAGCGCATGATGGCAAAGATACACAACACAGAATTCTTGAGGCCGCGCTGGAAGTCATACTGGATCATGGCGTGCGAGGGGCAACCTACCGAAAAATTGCGCAACAGGCCGGGCTTTCTCCGGGGACGCTGACCTATCGCTATAGCAGCATTGAATTGCTGCTCAACAACGCGTTCGTCTATATGGTTGATGGTATCTCACAGGCATTCCGTGTCCGTCTCAAACAGGCAAAGGATATCGACAGCGCGCGTGAAGCGGTGGTTGATCTGATCTGTGGCGATATCTGGGCGACGCCACGTCATCTGACATTAAGCTTTGAGCTGTATGCGCTGGCATCACGTAAAGAAGAATATCGGCTGATATTGCAGGAGTGGATGACACGCAGCAGAAAGTCACTTCACCTTCATTTCAACATTGCAACCGCGTGCTCACTGGATGCGATGATTGAAGGATATACGATCCATAACTATCTCAATGATGACGCAGTTAGCCGTGAAGACATTCTCAATACGGTGATAAAACTGACATCCTGATATCGTCTGGCGCGATCTTGCCGGGCGTCTTCCCGTGGAAAAGAACGTAATGAAACAGGTGCAAAGCGGTGCATATTCGTGCGATAGTTATTCGTACGTATGTACGAATGCTTTTAAATAAAGACGATGAGAGCTATGACCACAAAACCCGCTATCAATAAATTCGCCCTGTTCGGGCTGATGTTCATCCCCGGTTTTACGTGGGCAACCTGGGTGACTCGAACCCCTGTGATGCGCGATGTTCTAAACGCTTCAACGGAAACAATGGGCATGATCCTGTTCGGTTTTTCATGTGGTTCCATGCTAGGGGTACTGGCTGCGGGTAAAGTCATTAACGTCCTCGGCATTCGTAAAACCATGGCCAGTGGATTTCTGCTGCTTCTGCTTGGGTTACTTGTGCTTGCCGTTTCACTTTCGATTCGGAGCACGCCCAGTGCCTTTATGGGGCTATTGATTTTCGGTGCGGGTGTCGGCTTGGTTGATATCGCCATCAACATTGAAGGTGCGGCGTTTGAACAACACCTGAATAAAAGTCTGATGACAACACTGCATGGATTCTTCAGCCTGGGAACACTGGTTGGTGCACTGGCAGGGATGGCAATGACGGCTTTTGGCATCAATACGACACTGCATTTTGTTGTCGTGGTTGCGCTGTCGATACTCGCCGCTATTTTGCTGATGCGCCAAATGCCGTGGTTGAGTGATTTGGCCAGTTCCGGGCAAGAGGAAAAAGGGAACTACAAGACTCAGGTTTTCAACGAACTTAAAGACAGTCGGCTGTTGATTCTGGGTGTGGTTATTCTTGCGATGGCGCTTGCGGAAGGCTCTGCCAACGACTGGCTGCCGTTACTGATGATTGATGGTCATAACTTCGGCCACACGACGGGGACGCTAGTGTATGTCGGGTTTACGGCGGGTATGACGCTGGGCCGTTTTGCTGGAGGATATTTTGTCGATCGCTTCGGTAAGGTCAATGTTCTCCGATTCAGTGCCGCTTCCGCCGCACTGGGGCTGACGCTGGTCATCTTCTCCGACACGCCACTGCTGGCCGCCGCTGCGGTTATCTTCTGGGGGATTGGCGCATCTTTGGGGTTTCCGCTCACGATTTCTGCCGCAGGAAGTGGAGAGAACAGCGCTGTTCGCGTCACTATTGCCGCAACGTTGGGCTACTTTGCGTTTCTCGTGGGTCCGCCTGCATTGGGCTTTCTTGGCGAGGTGGCGGGGTTACGCATCGCCATGCTGCCGGTGCTTGTCATGGTGATTCTGGCCTTTATTTGTTCTTCTTCCGCTCGCGACCGGGCGGCCAGAACGGCATCTGAAACCGCATCCTGACGTTTCTGCGCGGTTTCGTTTCGTATTATCGGAACCGCGCTGATTGTGTCATTATATTGATTATGTTGAAAATAAATTACGTGATGGCTGAAACTGCTGAATAACAGCCGTGAGGCTGGCCGTCACTCGGGTTGGGTAAAGTGAATACAATGGTAAATTTAACGGATATGACCGAGTCGGATTATCCCGACTATCGTCAGTTCTTTATTCTTGAATATGCTCAGGATTTACAAGAGTCCCGAGGGTATGGCGCGGAAAAGGCGAGGGCGATCGCCACGCAATCCATCGATATTGCGCTGCCGCAAGGCATCCATACGCCAGCCAATAAATTATGGTGTATTCATTCTTTAGACGGCGAAGGCATAATCATCGGCTATTTGTGGGTGATTCTGAACGGAAACTCTGCTTGGATATCTGATTTTTGCCTTCTGCCAGCCTGGCGTGGCCGCGGCTTCGGTAAAGCGTCACTGGCAGCGATGGACGTGGTGGTTGCCGCGTTAGGCATCAACGAAGTCGGACTGAGAGTGGCTACGGGTAACTCAGTCGCCAAGGCGTTATATGAAAAACAGGGATTCCAGATTACTGGTTTTAACATGCACAAAAGTCTGGAATCGGGCTCATCATCAGACTGCGGCTAAGTCTATGACGTAAAAAAACGATCTCCGACGACCATTGGCCTCCAGCCCTTATCTCTTGTTCATTCCTGCTACGCTAAAGTTCAAAAAAAAAACGCCGATAGACAAGTAGCAGGGAACTCATTGCAAGGGAATGTTGATTACGATAAGGGTCAACACCAGGAGAGCCATAATGGCCAAACAATTAATACAAAAAAAGACAATGAGCACCCGCGCCCAGGTATTGTTAACTGGCGCATTCACCATCGCACTCGGTTTCGCTGTCACCATCGGCGTACTCAGTTGGCAGTCCAGTAGTGAACAAAAGTCTTTGGCCGAGCGCTATTTACAGCAAATCGCCCAAAGCGAAGCCCTGAGAATTCAGCAGGAACTTAACTACGCCCGTGATGTGGCGCATAACCTTGGGCAAGGGCTGGCTGCTTTGCCATCCGCAGGCATTAAAGACCGCGCAGTGGTCGATAAAATGATGGAATATGCTCTGCGGGACAACCCAGAATACCTCTCGATTTCAGTCATTTTTGAAGAGAATGTGTTTGACGGACGTGATGCCGAATTTGCCGATCAACCAGGTCAGGCACCGAAAGGCCGCTACGCCTGGTTTGTTGACCGCGATCAGGCTGGCAATTACACCATGCATCCTCTGCTTTCTTATCTGACACCCGGCCAAGGCGATTACTACCTGCTGCCGCAAAAGAGCCAGAAAGATACGCTTATCGAACCCTACACCTATGCTTACAACGGCGTTCCAACGCTGCTGACGTCAGTTGCCGCACCGATTGTCAGTCAGGGGAAGTTGTGGGGCGTCGTCACGTCAGACATTTCTCTTGCATCATTGCAACAAAAAGTTAACCAGATTAAACCTTGGGAAGGCGGTGGTTACGCAATGCTGTTATCCAGCGCCGGTAAAGTCATCTCTTATCCTGAGAAATCTCAGACGAGCAAAGCCTGGCAAGGCCCGACAGACAATTTCACGTCTTCCGTGGTACAGCACGACGATGCGATTCTGGGCGAACAAGCGCTGGTTACCTGGCAGCCGGTCACCATCGGCAACAGCACGGAAAAATGGTATCTCGGGATTGTGGCGCCAGTGAGTCAAGTGATGGCCGCATCTGAGCGTCAGTTGATCAATGCCGTCATCATGATGGTGATCAGCATTCTGTTGGTGAGCGCGCTGCTGGGCTGGGTGTTCAGCCGTAAAGTGCTTAAACCTATTGGCGGCGAGCCGCTTGAAGCTGCAACCATCGCGCTGTCTGTTGCCGAAGGGCGGCTGAGTAATGTGATTGACGTGAAAGACAACGATCGCAGCAGCCTGTTCTTCGCGCTGAATACGATGCAATCACAGTTGCGTCAGGTGGTCGGACAGATCAAAGACGCCAGTGATTCCGTGCGACAAGGCGCTGCGGAAATTGCCAGCGGCAACCTCAACCTTGCCTCGCGTACGGAGCAGCAGGCTGCCGCGCTGGAGCAAACCGCAGCGAGCATGGAAGAGATCACCGCCACGGTGAAACATAATGCCAACAACGCCCATCAGGCCACGACTCTGACAGAGAATGCCACGAAGATAGCTCAGCGCGGTGAATCGCTGGTTAGTCAGGTGGTGCAGACGATGTCGCAGATTGACGATAGTGCGAAGAAAATTGGCGACATTACCGCCATGATTAACAGCATCGCTTTCCAGACCAACATCCTGGCGCTGAACGCGGCGGTAGAGGCGGCGCGAGCGGGTGAGCAGGGAAGAGGATTCGCCGTTGTAGCATCGGAAGTTCGCAGCCTGGCACAGCGCAGCGCCAGCGCGGTGAAAGAAATTGCCGCCCTGATTGAAGAGTCCAGCAAGCGTGTTGAAAGCGGCGTGAAACTGGTGAACGATGCGGGTAAAACCATGCAGGATATGACGCATGCCGTCAGTTCGGTACAAAGCATTATTGGTGAGATTGTCACCGCATCGGATGAGCAGGCGAAAGGCATCAGTCAGGTAACGATTGCCGTCAATGAAATGGATGGCGTAACGCAGCAAAACTCAGCATTGGTACAGCAGATGTCTGCCGCCGCCAGTTCGCTGGAAGATCAGTCCATGCTGTTGGCGCAAACGATAGAGCATTTCCGTCTGGAGCAGCAGCACGCTTTACCTCACGCGCTTTTAAGATAAAAACACACACATCACCCGGCGACCATAAGGTCGCCGGGCTGATATATCCGACTGACACGCCTGTAATGCCTGTTCACATTCCCCCAAACTTTCCCCGATTCGCGTATAGCATTCATAATTCTGTGAAAGTTGTATCGTTCCTTTAATTAAGGCAAATTAAATCATCCTGATCTTGTTAAGAAAAAATAACCATGCACCTAAATTATCCTTGCCTGAGAGCGTTCATGGAGATCGTCCGTAGCGGCAGTTTTGAGGTTGCGGCCCGTAAACTTCATGTCACGCCGTCTGCCATCAGCCAGCGTATCAAGCAATTGGAAGATCAGCTTGGTCAGGTATTGATCGTAAGGGGGAATCCTTGCCGTGCAACGCCGACGGGACAAGCGTTACTTCGGCATGCAGAACAGATAGATATGTTGGAGCATGAGCTCTTCAGTACGCTTGAAATGCCAGCCAGACAGAGTATCTCAGTGGCGGTAAATGCGGACTCTATAGATGGGTGGTTTCTGGATGCGATGGAAGATGCCTGTCACCAGTCTGGTATGTTGCTCGACATCCTCGTTGAGGATCAGGAGCATTCAGCGACGTTACTGCGTGAAGGTCGGGTCATGGCTGCAGTCAGTGCCAGCTCGGAGCCGATTCAAGGATGCGGCGTAGAATATCTGGGAACGATGCGCTATCGCGCCTATTGCTCACAGATTTTTCACGATACGTACTTTGCTGACGGCATTAATGCAGACAGTTTGCAAAAAGCGCCGCTCCTGATATTTAACAATAAAGACCGGCTACAGTCCTTATTCATAGAATCTCTGATTCCTGAAGTGATTGAACCGCCTCAGCAATTTGTCCCTTCAACCGCAGCCTTTGTCGGCGCTATTTTCAGAGGGCTAGGGTGGGGGATGATCCCTGAACATATGGCATCACCTTATACAGAAAAAAGCGAACTGGTTCAGTTGCAAATCGGCAACCCGATTGATATCCGCCTGTACTGGCACCGTTGGAATATCCGCTCTGTGCCGCTGGAAGCATTAAGTCAGAGTGTGCGAGCAGCGGCCATTACGCATCTTTTTCAATCACCAATGCCAGGACGCTAGCGGCGGCCTCGTAAATTCGTATTAGCAGACCATTCATAGGTTGTAGAGGAGTCAGGCTTGAATTTATTTTTCTTCTTATCGGCCCGCGCTTGCTTTGCCACGGCTTCACGTTCCTTCATCAGTTTATCGATGTAATCATCTTTAATATGATTACTCTCAGAATTGGTCAGCGGACGATCCTGTTTTTTTCTCGCCTGATCGAGTAACGTCTTAAGTTGACGCTGTTCACTTTCTGTCATGTCTTTCTGAGTCAGTCTGGGCATGGGAATGGACCTAGTAAGCGAGCTGGAAAACACATTGTAGAGGAAAATACCCTGAGTCCCAGATAAATCGCACAGCGTGTTTTTAACTTGGCTATTCAGACACAGTAGCACGATGAATATAAACGTATAACGGAGAGAAGTAATGTCACCAGAGTGGGCCGTAGCAGCGCAGTTTGAGGCTTATAACGAGCATGATATAGATGCATTCGTGGCCTGTTTTTCGCCAGACTTCAAAGCATACCGCATGCCGTCAGAAACATCGGCGATGGTAGGAAAAGAGGCGCTGAGAGAATTTTACGTGAATAACCGATTCAATAGCTCAGCGAAACTGCCAGTTCCTGCCTGGTTGCTCATTGGTTCGCATAATGTATATTATGTTAAATCACCTGTAGTGGTAAATAAGTTCATAAGTCACATCCACGTTGCGATAAATCAATACGTTAGTAATTTCTGACGTCCCTCTCGTTTCTTGCGTCATGTACTCACTCAACCAGTTGGTTATCTCCGACTGTAAACGGCAATGGATCCTGATGGACATGGCAACCTGTTTGTCATTGTTGTATCCACTCAGGTATCACATTGATCATCGTTCATAGTCCACACAGCATGCTTCGCTAATTTTTAACCGTTTGTTATTTTATGGAAGAATTGCAGGTTCTACGTCCCTATAACATGAATCCTGCATTAACTGGCATCACTCACTCCTTAGACTGCCAACGTTTCTTATTTTCCACATACCAATCTGGGGCGCTCGGCTTATCGAAATCCAAATGCTTTACTACGCCATCGAATATCTGCCGCATCTCTTCTGCTGCTTCTCCGCCAAGACCTATGCCTATGGGATAGGCATAAAGCATCTCCGTGAGTCTGTAGAATGCATCTAACTTCCAGAACTCATCTGGAACTTCCTCACCAAAATATCCGTTTATCTGCCCCACTGCGAAGGCAACGCTAGACCTTGCGGTAAAATCAACAGACATCATGGCAAGATAGGGATCGACACTCCCGCACATCTGAAAATCGATGGCGTACAACTCTCCCTCCGGAGAAATTACCATGTTGTCCGTCTGGAAATCCTCGTGCATCAAACTTGTCGGGCGCTCACCGATCCGATTAATGTTCTCACGCAGATATACGATGAGCTTATCTGCATCTTCGATGGTTTCTTGGCAGTTTAAATAACGCTCAATGTATTTTTCAATTCTTTCTCCATAGAGCTGAGCCCATTCAGGCGATGCTGGCTTATGGTCAATTTTTTCCATTTGCCTCAGCATATCAGCAGCCTTCTTGCCATAAACATACTGCTCGTCTTCAGTAAGAGTTTCCAGCACCTCCAAAGCCTCTCCGCCCTCGATCCAGGAGAGAAGCTGATAGACGCTCTTGCCATTATCAGATACGCCAAAGTCGACAGGAAAAGAGAGCTTGATTCCAGCGTCAGTAAACTTCTGCATTATCTCAAACTCAGACTTCTTTTTTTCGTATTCGGAGGCATCGGAAGTGCGAAGCAGGTACTTTTCTCCCCCGGCAGTCTCCACATAGTACTTCTTGTCGCTTGACCAGCCCTTATGTATCTGCTCGACTTTTGCAAATGCATCATGATGCGGGATTCGTATCATCTTATTTCATTCCTGTAAGAGCCTGATTTGAATGTTTTTAAAAGTAACTTTCAAAAGAAAACTCGCTTCCCTAGATAGGACGTAACGAGGATCTCTAATGCCAGCATTGTGCGACCCGTACTACAGCATCAGTAACGAGGGTATTTAGCTGATTCGGAATATCATGTCCCATGCCGTCAATAAGCATAAATTCCGCTCCTGGGATATTTATGGCAACGTCTTCACCATGTGAAGGTACAAACAGAGGGTCATCAGTTCCGTGGATCACCAGTGTCGGAGCCGCTATCCTGGCCAGCAGTGCCCGCCGATCTCCAGAAGCAACAAGCGCCGCCATGTGTCTTGCAAATCCCTCAGGGTTGAAAGAACGCCTGAGTTCCTCTTTGAATTGGCTGCGGTACCTTTCGACATCAAAGGGATAGATCTTACCCGCTAACCGCTCAGCCAGTCGCAGGCGGTGATTGAGATATTCGGGTTCATTAAGGAAAGGATTGGGAGCAGGCTGCGTCATCAGAGCCATGACGTCCGACGTTGTCTGTGGCAAAGAAGGGTTTCCGGAACTCGACATAATTATTGAGAGCGACAGCACCCTTTCAGGGTGATGAGCGGCAATAATCTGGGTGATCATCCCCCCCATTGACCTGCCTACAAAATGTGCCGCTGCGATGGAAAGGCCATCCATCAGACCAATTAAATCCCCCGCCATATCATCTAACGTGTAAGGAACGTCTGGTTGACGGTTTGCTGACATGGCTTTATTAACCTCCCCCATATTTGGAACAGGAGAGTCGTAGAAATGTGAGGAACACCCTACATCGCGGTGATCAAAACGAATAACACGATAGCCTCTGCTTACAACGTTTTGACAAAATGCATCCGACCAACTGATCATCTGAGATCCAAGTCCAGCGGCAAGGATGATAACTTCTGTCGATTCATCGCCAAAACTCTCAAACGCAATATTGACACCGTTATGTCGTATATGACCGTACATAATAAACTCCATGACCTTTTAACCGCGGATTTATGAACATCGGTATTGCTTGTTACTACGAAAGGTCGTGAAGCTCCTTATCGAACGGAGGAGTCAATAAGATGTCGGTAAACTCGGCGCTTAATCCCTTTCTTTTAGGAGAACAGCACATGACGCCAATGAATTTTTTTCCTGTCCCTGGCCATGTACACAACCTCAGCAAGGGCCAATTTTTCCCGTCAATCGAATATTGGATGCGTATGACGTCGCCTTTAGATGTTACCCGCATCCAAAAGTCGTCTGGATTTCCCGGAAAAACTCCTGTCGACCAGTCAGAGTTATTGTCAGTGACAACGCATCCGATAGCTGGCTGTCCATCATTAAATTCTATTCCGGCCTTAATCCAGGCAGTCTCCGTTCCTCCAATGAAAACCCCAGCCTGATCGTACAGCGCTTTGAAATCCGCTTTGATTCTGACCTGAAAAGTGAAATCGCTCTCAGTTTCTTTCCCGTACGCATGTCCGGTGTAATGGCTGAAGTCATAGTGCGTGTTTTCCCAAAAGTCCGTGTGCGCATCACTCACTATGACTATTCTGTCTTCGCTAACTTCTGAATATTCAGGACGATTTATCCATGTATTTTGCTCAGCTCCTGACAATGTCATTACTGCCTCCATCTTGAGTTACATTTCCGCTATCTTTAGGCTGCACGATGTGAAACGGTCTGGTACCGATTTCAGCACCGTTAATACGGTCTATCGCGACAGGCTGCACTTCAAGTCCAGTTTCATCATCAAGGATCCGCATGAGTTCACCTTCTCCGCGGTATTTTCGTCCCCATGCTTCATACATAAACAGCACAGGTAAAAAGTCCCGTCCCGACTCTGTGAGAACGTATTCCTCGCGTGGTGGATGTTCTGAATACAGCCTCTTTTGCAGAAGATTTTCCTGAGTCAGTGAGGCCAGTCGCTTGGTTAACATCGTTGGCACAATGCCCAGACTTTTACGGAATTGATCAAAACGAGTCATTCCGGCATGGGCATCCCTGAGTATCAGCACTGTCCATGCATCCCCTAAAAAAACGAGGCTTCTTGCAATAGGACAAGATCCGCTTGAGAAATCTTTATTTTTCATAATATTCACTAAAATTAGGTTGGAACTTAATTGATTTTAAAACACATTTTCAAAATTGGATACCCGGGAACGCTGTCCTGCCTTGTAACTATCTTTTTTGTATTGACTCAATATCTAAACGATACTAACATCCATTTCGTCAAGCGTCCAATATTGAGGAACGCGTAGACCAGATAGACAAGGGCCTCTTTTCTGACACGTCAGCAGCACTGCTTATTGATCTGCAACTGCGGGAAATAGCAGCGCGACTGCTGTCAGCTAAGTGCATCAGGTTTCATAAAAATCGCTTGTTAGCGGTGCTTCACAGGATACAACAGCATGAAAAAAACGATCATCATCACGGGAGCATCCTCAGGTTTTGGATTGCTCGTTGCCAAAAGTCTGCAAAAAATCGGACACACAGTCATTGGTACCAGCCGTGAACCCGAGAAGCACCAACACAATGTCCCATTCAAATTGCTGAAACTTGACATTGACAATGAGGACTCCGTTGCCGCTTTCAGACAAAATGTGATAAGCGAAGTCGGCCGTTTAGACGTACTTATCAATAATGCTGGCTATATGGTGACAGGCCTGGCTGAAGAAACGTCGATCGATTTGGGTAGGAAGCAGTTCGAAACTAATTTTTGGGGAACTGTGCGGGTAACGAATGCTCTTCTCCCTTTATTCAGAGAACAAAAACATGGGCAGATTATCACGGTCAGTTCGATTGTCGGCCTGATAGGGCCACCCAACCTCTCCTACTACACCGCGTCAAAACATGCAGTACAAGGCTACTTCAAATCACTGCGTTTTGAACTTGAGCATTTCAACATCAGCGTAAGTATGGTCGAACCGGTATGGTTTAAAACTAATCTTGGCCATAATGCCGTCGCAGCCACCGGAGAACGTATTAAGGATTATGATTCTTATCGTCTTCAGGCCAATGCCGCTACGCAAAAAGGAATTGAGGACGCCGAATCTCCGGAAGCCGTAGTGAGAACTATCGGTAATCTCATCGAGGCAAAAAAACCTAAATTCAGTAATCCGGTTGGCAAGATGACGGGGATGATTCTTTTCCTGCAACAGTACGCGCCTGGCATGTTTGAAAGTTCAATTATTAAGAGCGTGAAGAGTGCTGTTTGATCATCATCATCCACATATTTTTTCTGGACTGACACGGGGAAGTTTTACATTCATTGCATTGAGATAATGTCTGTTTAAATAACTCTGCGTGATGAATATGCTCTTATCATATTTCGGGTTAAGTCTAGTGTGACTATGATTCCGTACCGTCTAATTAACACTTGTTCATATTAAAAATATCATGTACTAGGAGAAGATTGTGAAATTTTATTTGTGCAAATTTATTCCTCCAAGAAGTGACTTTCTGTCAACAATGACCGAGCATGAAAAATCATTAATGACCCAGCATGGTATTTACCTTAATAGCCTGATGGATCATGGCACTATCATTGCTCATGGTCCTGTCATTGATGAAAATGGTGGTTATGGCGTATCGCTGTTTCAAATCGCCGATGAACAGGATATCAGCGCACTAACGTCAGAAGATCCGGTTGTGAAAAATGGCGTAGGACATTACGAACATTATGTGATGCTCAGCCTTAAGTCACGTGACTGACAATTCTATTTCATGATGAATAATAATTTCATTACTTATTTATAGGAATTAACCGAGCTGAATTTATGCCCTATCAGTTTTTATTAAAAGACAATTAAAAAATGCCGATATTGGAAAGCCCATTCTCAGGATTTCAATCGGTGTTCTGCTTTTACCTTTTTTACATATTCATTATTGAACAATGATTAGGAAATATAAAATATGACAACAGCCCTTATTACCGGTGCATCCAGTGGCATCGGTGCTGAATACGCACGCCGTCTCGCAGCGCGTGGTCACAACCTGGTACTGGTTGCACGCGCAACTGAACGTCTCGAAAATCTAGCTACTGAATTGCGCAGCGCTCATGCCGTTGACATCGAGGTGATAACTGCCGATCTGACAGAAAACACCCAACTTGAACAGGTGATTCAGCGCCTTCAGGACGGCCCTTTCATTGATATTCTTGTCAACAATGCAGGCGCAGGTTTGGCGGGCGGATTTGCAGAAGCAGAGCCAGAGAAGATGCAAAATCTTCTGCAGCTTAACGTTGTTGCGCCCACCCTTCTCGCTTCTGCTGCGGTAAAAGCGATGGTAAAGGAAGGTCGTGGATCTGTCATTAATATTGCCTCGGTGCTGGCGCTATTACCCGAATACTCTCAGGGTATTTATGCAGCCACTAAGTCTTATGTTCTGACTCTCTCTCAAAGCCTGGCAAGTGAGCTGAATGCTAGAGATATTTATATCCAGGCTGTCCTGCCTGCCGCCACGCGCACTGAAATTTACGAGCGTATCGGAGCTGATATCAGCAACGTGCCTGACGTCATGGAGGTAGAAGAGTTAGTCAACGCCGCACTTATCGGTTTTGACCGTCAGGAGCTGGTCACAATCCCTCCTGTTCCTGACATTGAGGAATGGAATGCATTTGAGCATGCAAGAATGCTGCTTGCCCAAGGTTTCAGCAACAGCCGTGCAGCCGCACGCTATAGCAATTGAAAACCGGCTATTTCTTAAAATGGTAAATGTCAGCACTAGCACGACTCCATGATCTAAAAAGGAAGTCGTGCCCATATTAAATTTTCCTGTGAGATGGGCATATTTCCTAACACCATTCTGAGACTGATTGTTAGAGAAAATACCCAAAACTGCCATGTTTTTTATCTGCTGTGAAATGGCATTAATTATCTTATGACTAATAAGTGGAAGGAAATAAATATGAGTAACGCAGAACAGAATAGCCAGCACAACATCCAACAGGCCTCACCTAATGCAGCGGTGCAGTCCGGGCTTCAGGAGTGGCATCGCATCGTCGCTGAAGCCGATTGGAAACGGCTGCCTGATTTACTGGCTGAAGATGTTGTTTTCAGTAACCCGTCGACATTAGACCCCTACCACGGCAAGGGGCCACTGATGGTGATTCTGCCAGCAGTCTTCAGCGTACTTGAAAACTTTCAGTATGCTAGACACTTTTCCAGCAAATCAGGTTACGTTTTAGAGTTCAAAGCCAGCATGGGTGACGAACTTCTCACCGGTGTCGATATTATTGAATTTAATGATGCGGGTAAGATCACTGATTTCGTCGTAATGATGCGTCCTGCAAGCGTCGTAATAGACCTTTCCGCCGAGGTTGGAAAACGTATCGCCGCAGCACAAAGCTAAGTAGATATAGTGGCCAAGTAACACTGGCCACGGTTTTACGGTAAGAACGATATTATTTTTAATAACGCCAATCGTTCCTTTCATGTTCTAAACATGACATATCGAAGGAACTTGCGTTATTTTTTTAAACTGTTCGACATCATTAAGAGAATTAAATAACTTCATGTAATCAATAGCATCTAATCTAGCCTGCCTTGAAACCTTACTCCATGAACCAGGGTGGGGGATTCTAATGACTAACGTTTCTCCATTCCATAACATCAAGCTTATTTTTTTATTTTTAGAAGTTAATTTCTCACGCGAAGTTAAATTCATAGCATCTTCTAATAATGGGAAATTGTTATGGTACTTACCAGCAAAAAATATAACCTTTGGTTTGAGTTTATTTAACTGGCGAGATAATATAGAAACTGATTTTTTTGTGATGAACTCATATAGATCATTGTTTTTTCCTTTAAGATTAAAAAATGATGATTTTTTGTAATCACAAAGATAAAAATTAAGCCATTGAACAAGCTCACCATTATTAGACTCTTTTATTTTATGTATGTAGCGAAGAAATGAACTATCAACCTTACCTTGCGATAAAAGTTTTTTATGCGATGATTTACTGTTACATATTATTTTGTCTATTTTTTCTTCATCACTGATGGCGTTAAACAAATTACCGTGCCAGCCATTAGTCTCCTGCCCTATCAGAACGACATTAGAACCATCTAATTTAAAGCTATCAGATAAATCAGGAATGAATGGTGCGCTTATTTTATCAATGTATTCAATCCTCCCAATAGATAATTTATTAATATATTCACGAATGTCATTCAATTCATAATGATAATCAATCATAAGAAACCTTTAATATGTTAAACCCATAAAACTCTCTAAGGGGATATTACTGGTTGGGAGAATGGAACGAATACCAACCATAATTTTATCCTTTAGCTAAACCAGCCCCCTCCCTCGACAACGCTACCCTTATTCTGTAGCGCCAGAGAAACTGTTGATATTTTCCCCCTGTATACTGACTTTCCTTTTTGATTCAGCCCCTTTTCTATGACTAGCTCCAGAGTACATTTACTTCATATCATTGGCAGCCCGTGACTTGCGGGTAATTGCGACAGACTAGACTAAGTTTGTTCTTCGGCTCGAAGTCTTTATCCAGCATGCATCGTTGAGCATCCGCGGCTTTGCGCAGTGTCGGCACGTAAGGCACCGAACCCAAAGGCTGCGGATAACCGCATTGATACATCGCCGCCAGTGCTTGTTTGTCGTTTTCGATTTCATGAGAAAAATGCCGCGATGCTCCCGCTTTACGCCAACTAATCAAGGAAAATTGGCTCACGCCGGAATCCGGCTTAATCGGATGAAACCCTCTGTCTGCGACAAAAGGCAGCGCTTCTAGCTGGCGCTGACTCAAAGAGTACCCCTGCTCTTGCTTAATGCAGGCTGGGGTATCATGGTAGACACGAACGCTGCAAATTTTGAATCCGTCTTTACGGGTAAAACCCATACTCTCCATGCATTGGTAATACAGAACTGATTCATTGTCTGTTTTGGGGATATCGGGTCCGGGGAGCGGCACCCCGCATTTACCCATAGCGATGCGCACGCCGTCGATGTCCGTATTAGGACGTTTCCACTGCGTTAGATCCGGTGCTGGCGCGCATCCTGTCAGCAAGAGTACCGATGCTACTAGCAGAGGCAAAGTCACCGATGTCGATTTACAGAGCATTAAAATCCCTTATTTATTATTGTCTAGCGTGTAAGGAGAGATATGATCTTTCTGGCTTTTTCAAAGTGGTCTAGCTTCATCTCCATGATCCACCATTGAGCGACTTCCATGAGTAATTCCGGATCGTCATTCTTGTTGGCAAAAAAAGCATAAAATGACACGCCAACATTATCTCCTTTAGCCGCAATCTTGGCTTCACATACTCTCACGATCTTCGTCTGAATGCTGGCTCTCATTACCTTTCCTTGATGATTACTGAGGATGCTCATACTAGCACTTTGCTGATGTAATCCTGTGTATTGGTACCAACGTTGTCATACTCACATGGCTGCACAACATTGCCGCTCGCCCTGCTTTCTTGTACCCTTCCCTTGCTAACAGCCCAATTCTGAACACAACATCTGAAACTACCGGACTTTTACTACATGACCGCTCATATTTCTAAAGACCCTTTACATGGCGTAACGCTTGAAATGCAAGTTAATGCGCTGGTTGACCGTTTTGGCTGGGTTGAGCTGGGTAAATTAATCAACATCAATTGCTTCAAAAGCGATCCAAGTGTGAAATCCAGTTTAAAGTTTCTGCGTCGGACACCGTGGGCTCGCGCCGAAGTTGAAGCGCTGTATCTTGATTCTCTGGATGATGTTGCTCCCGTAAAATCAGATGATAGTGCCGTTGACCCATGGGCTAATAGTCGCAAAAATAAGAGCTAACCAACGTGAAAAAGCCAGTCGTACTTATTGCTGCTGCGCTTCTACTTGCCAGTTGCGCGTCCAAGCCGCCGAGTTCACTTGTCACCCCAGTCCCTCCCGTTAAACAGCCTCTTCCGGTCACACCTCAGCAAAGTCAGGAACCGGTACGCGGAGTCTGGTTGGCGACAGTCTCCCGTCTCGACTGGCCGCCGGTGACATCAGTCAATGCCAGCAGCCCTGCCATCCGAGTTACTCAGCAGCAGGACGCGCTGAAAGGCAAGCTGGATAAATTGAAAAATCTCGGTATCAATACCGTATTTTTCCAGATTAAGCCTGATGGCACCGCACTCTGGCCTTCTAAAATATTGCCGTGGTCAGATATGCTGACGGGCCATATTGGTGAGGATCCTGGTTACGATCCGCTCCAGTTCATGCTTGATGAGGCGCACAAACGCGGTATGAAAGTCCATGCCTGGTTTAATCCCTATCGCGTATCCGTCAACACCAAGCCAGGAACCGTTACTGAGCTGAATCGCACGTTGTCGCAGAATCCGGCTAGCGTATTTGTGTTGCATCGTGACTGGATTCGCACTGCTGGCGATCGCTTTGTGCTCGACCCTGGAATTCCGGAAGCACGAAACTGGATCACCAGTATCGTGGCTGAAGTCGTGGCGCACTACGCGATTGACGGTGTGCAGTTCGATGACTACTTCTATGCTGAGTCATCCGATTCTGCGCTTAACGATGGAGAGACCTTTAAAAAATATGGTCAGGGATTTGGCTCAAAAGCCGACTGGCGGCGACACAATACGCAACAGCTGATTGAGCAGGTTTCGCGCACCATCAAGCAGTTGAAACCCGAGGTTGAATTCGGTGTCAGCCCTGCTGGCGTATGGCGCAACCGGTCGCACGATACGGCAGGTTCCGACACACGAGGCGCAGCCGCTTATGATGAAGCCTATGCCGATACCCGCTTGTGGGTACAGCAAGGGCTGTTAGATTACATCGCCCCGCAGCTTTACTGGCCTTTCGCGCGCGACGCGGCTCGCTACGATGTATTGGCAAAATGGTGGGCGGATGTGGTGAAGCCCACAAGCACGCGTCTCTATATTGGCGTTGCACTGTATAAAGTGGGTGAACCGTCAAAGAATGAACCCGATTGGATGATAAAGGGTGGCGTGCCAGAGTTGAAAAAGCAGCTCGATTTGAACGAATCTACGCCGCACATTAATGGCACAATTCTGTTCAGAGAAAATTATCTTAATCAGCCACAAACTCAGGAAGCCGTTAATTACCTAAGGAACCGCTGGGGCAGCTAGCTGTCATACAAAAAGAAGCCCGCGTAGGGTCTAATAGCAGACTTGGCGGGCTTTCTTTTTAGCACTTAAATTTGAAAAACTTTACCGCCCACTGGCACGCCTTGCCCACTCTTATAGTTCCCTTTAACAACCTCTTCGGTGCGAAGGTTATTAAATTTTGCATAGTTATCCACGGCATCCTTCGTGAAACGCCCTGATTCATCGTGGCTAACATGTTCGCTGCTTTGCTTCCGGTAGTAAGTGATGGTAATGGTTTTGGGATTACTCATCTGTTGAGTCATATAAATAGCCATTTTGCCTCCGTCATCCGTCTCTGATTGTGAATGTCGATAAACGCCGCATGCAGGAGCAACTCGGTCTGCTGTGGCAGGATCGATAATAAAACGCGACATCAGCAGTCACCACTTCTGGAATGGCATACCACTTTTTACCTATCCTGCTTAGAAACCAATCAACTTATTGATCGAAAAATGATTTATGTGAAGCGCCATGAGTCAGAAGCGATCTCACCGTAGGCCATTTGTCGTGTGGCTCTCTGCTTTTCTGTCCAATTTCGCCCTTTGCCAGGAAATATTTTTTGCTTATTTAATAAGCATGTAAGATAGCCATGGCATCATGATTAGCAATTAATCATTCAACCAGTTGATTTTTATGTGAAAAAATAAAGGTTTCGAAACGAAATAAATCATTGAGTCGGTGACTGAAAAACCCTATATTGGCCGCGTTTTTCTTATAGTAGTTACGTGTTTAATTCATTTATTCAACCGTGGTTGCCAGCGAGCACACGGTTGTAGGAGAGATATGATGACGGATAAAGTCCGTATTGACAGTTTAGGTGCGAATTCATTAAACGGAAACAATGAAACCTATTTGGCAAGACAAGCTGAATTTGAATCGAACGTGAGGAGTTATCCACGCAAATTGCCTCTGGCAATTGCGAAAGCCGAAGGCGTGTGGATCACCGATGTTGAGAATAATCAATATCTTGATTGTCTGGCTGGTGCGGGTACGCTCGCGCTTGGTCATAACCATCCTGACGTGCTGCAAAGCATCCAACGTGTCATTACTAGCGGCTTGCCGTTACATACACTTGATCTGACCACGCCGTTGAAAGATCAGTTCTCCGAATATCTGCTTTCCTTATTGCCTGGCCAAGGCAAAGAGTACTGCCTCCAGTTTACCGGCCCTTCTGGTGCCGATGCGGTTGAAGCTGCACTGAAACTGGCAAAAAAATACACCGGCCGTTCTGGTGTGATCAGCTTCTCTGGTGGCTACCACGGCATGACGCATGGCGCGCTGTCGGTAACCGGCAACCTGTCACCGAAAGAAGCGGTCGATGGCATGATGCCTGAAGTCCAGTTTATGCCTTATCCGCATCAGTACCGCTGCCCGCTGGGTATTGGCGGTGACGCTGGCGTTAAAGCATTAACCTACTATTTTGAAAACCTGCTCAACGACGTTGAGAGTGGCGTACGCAAACCTGCTGCTGTCATTCTGGAAGCCGTTCAGGGTGAAGGCGGCGTGAACCCGGCACCGGCCGAGTGGTTGCAGCGTATCCGTAAAGTGACGCAGGAACACGGTATTCTGCTGATCATCGACGAAGTTCAAGCTGGTTTTGCACGTACCGGTAAATTCTTCGCCTTTGAACACGCTGGTATTGAGCCAGATATCATTGTGATGTCCAAAGCGGTCGGCGGCGGCTTGCCATTAGCCGTACTGGGTATCAAGAAGCAGTTCGATGCCTGGGCACCAGGTCACCACACTGGCACTTTCCGCGGTAACCAACTGGCAATGGCAACTGGCCTGACGACGCTGATGCACCTCAAAGACAATCAGGTGGCAGATAAAGTCGCTGAGCAAGGTGAATGGCTGAAAGCCAAACTGGCCGAGCTGCAAAAACGTTATCCAGTGATCGGCCACATTCGCGGTCTGGGCTTGATGATCGGGATTGAGATCGTTAAGCCTGACGAAGCGCAGGATCATATGGGTTGCTACCCGGCTGACGGCGATCTGTCTGCGCTGTTGCAGAAAAAATGTTTTGAATCAGGCCTGATTCTGGAGCGCGGCGGCCGTAATGGTTGCGTTCTGCGTCTACTGCCTTCCCTGCTGATCAGCAATGCTGAATTGGAAATCTTCCTGGATAAATTTGAAAACGCCCTGCTGTCTGCTGGCGTGAAGCCAGTCTGAGTGGAGCGAATGACCACGATGTCCCAATTAGTTGAAACAGAAGCAGTTGAAACAAAAATCAACCCGATTTTGGCCTCTTCTGCGCAAAGTATCGAAGCCTATCAGGAAGCGATTACGCAGAGTAGTCAAGCCGTTATGCAGTGGCTGCAACAGCCTGAGATGTATCAGGGGAAAACGGTTGCTGAACTGCGTGAACGCATCACGCTGGATTTTAATCCTCAGGGCTTGGGTAACCAGGCTGCTATCGAGCGTGCAATTGAGTATTTTTTGAAAGACAGCCTGTCGGTGCATCATCCACAGTGCGTCGCTCACCTGCACTGCCCTAGCTTAGTGGTCAGCCAGGCGGCTGAAGTGTTGATTAACGCCACCAACCAAAGCATGGACTCTTGGGATCAAAGCCCGTCAGCGACCATCATTGAGATGAAGCTGATTGAATGGCTGCGCACTCAAGTCGGCTATCAGTCTGGTGATGCTGGCGTATTCACCAGCGGTGGCACCCAGAGCAATCTGATGGGGCTGATGTTAGCGCGTGATGCCTTCTTCGCACGTCAAGGGCATTCGATCCAGCAAGATGGATTAGTCGGTAACCTGAAGAAAATTAAAGTGTTCTGTTCTGAAAATGCCCATTTCTCGGTGCAAAAGAACATGGCTTTACTGGGCTTGGGTTATCAATGCGTTACGCTGGTGAAAACCGATCGCTTCGCGCGGATGGATCTGAACGATTTAGCTGAGAAAGTGGCGTTGGCCAAGGCTAATGGCGAGCAGATTCTGGCGATTGTCGCGACAGCGGGAACAACTGACGCGGGTGCAATCGATCCTCTGCGAGCGATTGCGACGCTGGCAGCGGAACACCAGATTTGGGTGCATGTTGATGCGGCTTGGGGCGGTGCACTATTGCTGTCCGAGAAGTATCGCGATTATCTGGACGGTATTGAATTGGTGGATTCCATTACATTGGATTTCCACAAACAATTCTTCCAGACCATCAGCTGCGGCGCATTCTTGCTGAAAGAAGCTCGCCACTATGAACTGATGCGCTATCAGGCGGCTTACCTGAACTCTGAGTTCGATGAAGCCCAAGGCGTGCCTAATCTGGTGTCGAAGTCATTGCAGACGACGCGTCGTTTTGATGCACTGAAACTGTGGATGGGCCTGGAAGCGTTAGGCCAACAGCAGTATGCGGCGATCATCGATCACGGCGTCACGCTGGCACAGCAGGTTGCCCAGTATGTGGATGAACACGCTTCGCTGGAATTAGTGATGCAACCACAACTGGCAAGTGTTCTGTTCCGCTATCGCACACTGCAGTTGGCAACAGCGGATGACGCAACTATTGCATTGCTTAATCAACGTATTGGTGATGCATTGCTGGAATCAGGTCGTGCCAACGTAGGTGTCACCGAGTTTAACGGTGTTACCTGCCTGAAACTGACGTTGCTGAACCCAACGGTCAGCCTGGACGATGTCAAAGTTCTGCTGGATCTGGTTGAAAGCACGGCACAGCAACTGCTGACCGCATAACTCCCCTGCTCTACAGCAGCATAAAAGCCGATAACACTCAAAACGTTATCGGCTTTTTACTGCGTATTTTTTAATACGAATATCCCGGCTTTTTCGGCAATGTGTCCAACTGCGGCTTGATGAACGGGTCGTAAACGTCATCTTTCCAGCACTCCGGCTGGATTTCGTTTAACGCGACAGAAAGCGATTCGTCGGAAGAACCGAAATGCTTCTTCAGGACCGCAGCAAGATCTTCCGCGACGGCTTTCTTCTCTTCTTCAGACAGATTCCTTGGGAAGTGTTTGACATCAATATGGGGCATGGAATGGTCCTTTTCAGTGATGAAACAGTACGTTGATAAGCTAGCCAGTTAGTTAAGATAGCTAGTGTGTATGAAGACGGCACAGCGCACAAATAACATCATGTTCTCAGATATTACCTCCACGCGTATGACATTCGCCAAACGGCTAAATGCCGTATAGGCAGTAATGCGCCCTATTGTTACCGTAGCCCGTAGAATGACGGCCCCTCACGGGTAACATTAATAGGGAGAATCCAACATGCGGCACTTGAACTATCTCTGGGTTGCTTTTCTCACCATATTTTTTGCTACATCCCTTTCTCTGTCAGCGGCGACTCAAACGCTGACGCCATCCGAAATTGAAGCATTCAATGCGCAGATTACTAACGCGCAGCGTATTGATGCAACCCTCGCCATCAAAGGACAGTGCTACACCGACAAGGAAGCAGAATTTCAGGCTAATAGTAATGGATTGCAGGAAACGGCGGGTGAACTACACGCCCAGAAACAGAAATTAGCTACCGAGTTAGAGCGTGCAGCATTTGCCGCTAAGGAGTTTTCCAACCGTTTCGAAATGGCATCGAGGGAACGGCAGGATCTGGAAAACAAGATGCAGGAAATCAAGCATCAAATTCGTGCAAGAGAGGCTGCACTTGACGATTGCAAACGTCAGTTTGGTTTTTTGGGTTTCATGTGTGACTTTGCCGGAGAAATTACGGGTCTGAACGGGGATTTGCGCAGGTTGGACGGCGCAAGGAAGGAAATCGACATTCGGGCCACTGCAACCAAAGAACGGTACGAGGCAGCACGTAATGAAAATAATCAGGCTGAAGCACGGTTACATGAAAACCAGACGAAGTCTGAGCAAAACAGCGCTGATATTGCGGCAGTCGAAAACAGGATCGGCATGCTCAAAGTATCATTAGCCGAGATCAGAAAGCTCAAACAGGATAACGCCACCCTACTCGCTAGGTTTGCCGACTCTATTGCGGAACTTAACGGACTCGACCCAGCCTCAGACCGGCGGTTTATTGTGAATCGCCTGCGCCAAGAATCTGAATCGTTGAATGTTTTACTGCTTAAGTCTCAAGAATTGCTCGACATAAACGGCCTGCAACTTCCGGGTGGCGAGCGTATCTGCACAAACTAACCTTTTTGCTGAATCTGAGGAGAGAAACATGGCTGCTGAAAATAAAATCATCAGTATCGAGTTCGATGTCAATAAACGTATTGACGCCCAAGTCGAGGAAATTCTGGACAGTAATAATGTGGCGTTGCCTGATGTTAACCACCCTCTGGTTGAGGATTACATCAGGAGGATTGAGGGCACCTATGACGTTTCCCGATCCAAGGAAGACACCGATAACGCTATCGATTTGCTTTATATCGCCTACAACACAACGCCCCAGGAAGAAGGAAAGATCAGGGTTGAGATTGATAAGTTGATGAGTCGCCTGATTGCGGCTCAGCAGGAAAGCGAACAGAAAATGCGCGGCGCGTCGACGGATGCTGAACGGATTCTCAAATTATTACGCACCCTGTTCGGTGACTGGGCAGAGGCCCGTGACAGCAATGATCCTCAGGATCTGCAAGATTTCATTGGCGAGGATTTAGTGGATCTGGCCAAAGAAATCAAGAAACGGGCTGAGCGGGTCAGTGCCGATTTGACAAAGATCGCGAATACCTACGATAGCATTATTGACGATACCACCAAGACGACACAGCAGGGAGAGCTGGCGTTATCTGCACGTTTGAAAAATAAGGAAAAGATAGAAAAAGAAATTGCTGAGAACAATGCACAACGCGAAAAACTGGACAGCCTGGTACAAGACCTGCAGATCGATATCGCCAAGTATGAAAAAATGGCGAACGAATATAAATCGCAAGCAGAAACGGCTGAGGATCGCGCTTTTATCATGTCTATCGTGAGCGTCGGCGCACAGATGATTTCATCCATGGTTCCGGCAATTACCGCTGGTATCACAGGGGTCGCCACGGGAGGCGCATCGCTGGTTGCCGCCTCAGTTAACTCTACGGCACGGCAGTTGATCAATGCGGAAACTGCGACAGAAGAGAACGACACAACAGCGAAGGCAATAGAAACCAAGGGAAAAATTGCTGACAAACGTACCGAAAAAACGACCGCTGAGCGTGAAAAAGCTGAGCTGGAGAAGAAGAATCAGGAGCTGACGGCCGAAAAGGAAAAAATTGAAGAGGACGCACAGATCGATGCAGACGCGAAAGCGGTGCAGTTGGAATCTCTCGATAATAGAATCAAAGACAACAGTGCAGAAATCAAAGAAAAGGTCAGCAAGATTTCGGCGACAGAAACCGCGCTGAAAGCCTTAAATGCCGCGCTGGAATCCCTTGGCGATAACATGGGAAGAATGGCAGAGAAACAAGAAAAACAGGCGACAGGTCTCCGCGACATGCAGATGAAAATGCTGGAAAAGGTCGAGGCTTATGAAAAAGAGAAACGTACCCAAGCTGCGGAATTGGTAAAAATCAACGCCCTGCTAAAGGGACAACGAACCGAAGAAGAAACCATTCAACTGGCGATCCAGTCTCTGGGCCTGAGCCTCAAAGCGCTGAAGCGGATGCGTGAAATTATTGTCGAAATCTCTTTTTTCTTCAAAACGTTTGCGAATTTCATGCAGAGCGTCGTAGAAAGTTCGACCGAGCAGTCAGATCTGCTCCAGAAAGCGCTCGATCGGAATCAGCCGACGAAAAGTTTCACGAAGCGCATCAAACGGAACACGAATGATTTCTTCATCACTCAAACGGCTGAATGGCAGGCCGTTGGCATCGTGTCAGCCAAGTTTGTGGATAACTTCAAAGACGGTTGGAGCAAGCTGAACAGATTGAGCGGCACGTACCTGACTGGTGATGAACTGAAATCCTATTTCAGTACCTCGGCAAGCCAGATCGAGGACATCGCCTTCAAACGTAAGCAGGCCGCATCGGCCAAACTGGAAGAACTAAACCGGTATCGCGACCGCATACAGTCGAAAGCGTAAATCAACCGAGTGGTTACCCTTATACCTGCCTCATTCTGAGGCAGGTATTTCAGCTAGCCGATGATAAACAATCCGCTTGAGACAAATTGGCCTAAACTCATCGAAGAGTGTCATTTAGGCCACTGTTAGCGATCTGCCAGATTCTTATACTGCTCCTGTTTGGCGCGTAACAGCGCTGCCAGTTAACCGGATATAGGAGCAATAAGATGAAAATAACGCAGATTCGCAATGCGACATTACGACTGGAATTTGGTGGGAAAACGTTCCTGATTGACCCGATGCTGGCACCAAAGGCGACCTATCCCAGCTTCCCGGGAACGGCAAATGCACATCTGCGTAATCCACTGGTCGATCTTCCTTTGCCTATGGCGGCAATTCTGGATGTTGATGCCGTGATTGTGACGCATACGCACCTCGACCATTGGGATGATGCAGCCATCGACGCTATCCCGAAAACAATGCCGATCTTCAGCCAAAATGCGCAGGATGCTGACATCATTCGGCAGGCGGAGTTTACCTCCGTACGTGTATTGGGTGAACAGACGGAATACAACGGCATAACGCTGATCAAAACATCCGGTCAACACGGTTCTGATGAAACCTATGCTAATCCACAGATGGCGGAACGACTGGGTGATGTCTGCGGGATTGTCTTTCGACATGCTCATGAGAAATCGTTTTATCTGGCGGGCGATACCGTCTGGAATCAGCATGTTATTGCTGCACTGACGCATCACACGCCCGATGTTGTGGCGCTGAATATCGGCAATGCGGTTATTCCCGGCTTCGGTTCTATTATCATGGGAAAAGAAGATATACGACGTGTGTATCAACTTGTACCCAATGCAGCGATAGTCGCAACGCATATGGAAGCGGTGAACCATTGCCTTCTGAGTCGTGCTGAACTGCGTGACTATTTGCACGAAGAAAAACTTCAGTCCATCGTGCACGTGCCGAACGATGGTGAAAGCGTGCAATTCTAAACCGGATAATACCGGAACATATTTATCTTGAACGAGGGCTATTATGGCTGTGCTAACCGTCGCGGTGGTTGTCTCCGAGAATTTTAGCCCGTTTCATTTATCTATACCGAGCATGGTTTTCAGCGACATGCTCTATGAAAAAAAACAGTTTGAGATCTTTTTCTGTGCAGAAAAACCGGGCATGGTGGCATCAGAACACGGGTTTTCTATCAACGTTGAACACGGATTTTCCGCGTTAGAAAACGCCGACTTGATCGTAGTCCCGCACTGGAGCCACCCAGAAATACGCCCTTCTGCACCGCTTCTGGATGCGCTACGCACTGCCGAAGCCCGCAAAGCACAGATCGCCGGATTGTGTCTGGGGACTTATGTGCTGGCTTATGCCGGATTGCTAGATGGACGCCGCGCCTCGACACATTGGGCGTTTGAGCAGGATTTTATCGCCCGCTTTCTTCATGTGCAGTTGGATACCAACGCGCTCTATGTCGAAGATGAACATCTGATTACGTCTGCGGGCACGGTAGCGGCAATAGACTGCTGCCTTTATCTGGTTCGTCAACATTGCGGCAGCGCTATCGCTAACCGTGCTGCCCGCCGTCTGGTGATCCCGCCTTACCGTGAAGGTGGGCAGGCTCAGTTTATTGAACATCCGGTGCCGGAAAATACGCGGGATAGTAAAATCAATCAGTTGCTGGACTATCTGCGCAGCCATCTCAGTTCGCCCCACTCTTTGGATGCGCTGGCAAGCCGTGTGCAGATGAGTCGCAGGACATTTACCCGACATTTCTTCCGAGCCACAGGCATGACGGTTAGCGGCTGGTTAACGGCGGAACGGCTCCATCATAGCCAGACATTGCTGGAATCGACCTCCCACTCCATCGAAGCGATTGCGGATAATGTGGGTTTTCAGTCAGTAGTAACCTTTCGACAGCAGTTCAAACAGCGTTTTAGCGTTAGCCCGACCGACTGGCGTAAAACGTTTCAGGATAAAAGCAGCGTCCGCTGATGTTCATCAGCCTGCCGAAAAGTAGCCAGATCATTATATTATTGGTGAAGATACGGATTGCCTCCTATCCTTAAAGTGTGATTATGATCACGTTTATTAACACCACGAATACCAACCTCACTGACAAACACACGCCCTTTCTGACTAACGTTAACCGTCCATCGTTACTCTCTGTTTATCCACGATAAAACATGGAGAACTTATGCAAATGTGCAATACGAAGCTGATTATTTTCAGCGACCTCGATGGGTCGTTGCTTGACCATGAGACCTACCGATGGGATGACGCGCAACCCTGGTTGACGCGGCTGACGAATGAAGCAATTCCGCTGATTATTACCACCAGTAAAACAGCGGCCGAAGTTGAGCCATTACGGCAGGCGCTTGGGCTGGATGATTATCCTTATATTGCTGAAAACGGCGCCATTGCGACACTGCCGCCGACATGGCGAACCCATCCTGACTACCCAAGGAAGAGGATGGACTCAGGGTATTCCATTATTCGCACACAGCTAAAGCAACTGCGCGCATCCGGTTTTTGCTTCAAAGGCTTTGGCGATATGAGCGTTAAGGAAGTAGCCGAAGTCACAGGGTTAAGCGAGCAAGACGCCCGATTAGCGCAACAGCGTGAAGCTTCTGAACCGTTACTTTGGCTGGATGATGCCAGCAGATTACCGCATTTTCGCCAATTATTAGCGGATGTGGGTTTGGCGCTGACGCAAGGCGGTCGCTTCTATCATGTCATGAACGCTCAAACGAGTAAGGGATTTACGGCTAACTGGATAAAAACACAGTATATCGAGAAATACGATACTGACGTCAAAACCCTCGGCCTCGGCGATGGCCCGAACGATATCTCTCTTTTATGCACCGTAGACTGTGCTGTATTAATTAAAGGTATTGAAAATCAAATTATTAGCCTCCCTGAGTCGTATGGCGGTGAACAATATTGCACAAAGAATTCAGGGCCTCGGGGCTGGAGCGAAGGACTGGATCACTTTATCGGCAACGGTCATTTCTTGGCATGAATGAGCCACAAGATGGTATGGGAGCACATGATGAGCGAATTTTATCAAGATGGAATCATTACCAATTTTCACAATCTCACTCAAAGAAGTACGGAAGAGTTGGAGTATGAACTTCAGGTATTTTCCGGGCAAAACAGTATGGGACTGATTTTGCCATCGCTCTATTCTGAGCTGGAAGGTCCTGCGCTGAGCCACATTATCGAGCAGCTATCCCAGGTTCCTTACCTTGGCGAAATTGTGATTGGGCTGGATCGCGCCGATCGGGAACAGTTTCTCTACGCTCGAGAATTTTTCTCTCGTCTACCGCAGCGGCACCGTATTCTGTGGAACGATGGCCCGCGACTAAAAGCACTCAGCGACGAGTTGGCAGAAAAATCGCTGGCACCGCGTGAACCCGGCAAAGGCAGAAACGTCTGGTTTTGCGTCGGTTACACGCTGGCATCGCGTCGCTCTGCCTGTGTCGCCTTACACGATTGTGACATTGTCACCTATGATCGTGCGATGTTGGCTCGCCTGCTCTATCCTGTGGCGAATCCGCACTTCAGTTACGACTTCTGCAAAGGCTATTACGCCCGCGTTGCTGAGGGAAAACTGAATGGCCGCGTGGGACGCCTACTGGTTTATCCGTTACTGAAATCGCTGCAAAAGGTCTACGGTAATTCCGACTATCTGGATTACATGCGCAGTTACCGTTATCCGCTTTCCGGCGAATTTGCGATGCGCACCGCAATCCTGAATAACCTGCGCATTCCAAGCGATTGGGGACTGGAGATTGGTGTGCTATCAGAGATCCATAGAGGAACGGCAACTCGCCGCATTTGTCAGGTAGATATCGCGGATCGCTACGACCATAAACATCAGCCGATGTCTGAAGACGATCCGAACGCAGGATTGCAGCGCATGGCGGCGGATATCACAAAAGCGCTGTATCGCAAGCTAGCAATTCTTGGTGTGAATATCACCACGGATTCTTTCCGTGTCCTGCGTGCGACCTACTATCGCACTGCTCTTGATATGATCGATGCCTTCGAACACGATGCCCGTATGAACGGCCTGAGTTTTGACCGCCATAAAGAAGAGTCGGCTGTGGAGTTATTTTCCGATGTGATCACCTTTTCCGGCCATGCCTTCAGCGATAGCCCAGGTGATAAACCGTTTGTACCGAGCTGGAACCGCGTGCAGTCTGCTTTTCCCGACATTCTTGACCGGTTGTACGCTGCGGTAGAAGCCGACAATCAGGAAGCGTGACTCAATCGCTATCTCGTAGGGCAAGCGCATCATGATGCATCATTTTATGCGTCATGATGGATCTCTTGCATAAGTAACACCGATCCTTTGATTTAATCACCTGATGAATAAATCAATTTTTTTTACCTTTAATTGATACGCAAGAAAAGGTGAAATTTCCCGCCATACGGGAAAACTTGTCGTAAGAAAATATTATTTCATCTATTTGACAAGGTATTAGAGATCGAGCGATTGGGAAAACTGGCGCGCTTTATGCTTTAGCTCTCCTGTCATTATGTAACTAAGGAGAGTGTTTTGATGAATTTTTTAATCAATGAAAGCGACGTGTTAAACCCGAAACGCAGAGCATTATTAAAACTTTCTGGCGCCTTGCTGGGGACAGCTGCGGTAACCACAGGATTAAGCTCGCGAGTGTTTGCCGAGACACAGCCTGAGAGCGCAGCATTTACCGCACCGTCGGCCGATAACCCAATCCGTATTAACTTCAATGAGAATCCACTGGGGATGTCACCCAAGGCGCAAGCCGCCGCACGTGATGCGGTGGTGAAAGCCAACCGCTACGCAAAGAATGAAATTTTGATGCTTGGCAATAAACTGGCAGCGCATCATCAGGTGGAGGCCCCTTCCATTTTGCTGACGGCAGGCTCATCCGAGGGTATCCGAGCAGCGATTGAAGCCTACGCATCGTTGGATGCGCAACTGGTCATTCCTGAATTAACCTACGGTGACGGCGAGCACTTTGCCAAAATTGCCGGAATGAAAGTCACAAAAGTCAAAATGCTCGACAACTGGGCGTTCGATATTGAAGGGCTAAAAGCGGCCGTTGCGGGTTACAGTGGCCCTTCCATTGTTTATCTGGTCAATCCTAACAACCCAACGGGCACGATTACGCCTGCGGATTTAATCGAACCGTGGATTGTCAGCAAGCCTGCCAATACGATGTTTATCGTCGATGAAGCCTACGCCGAATTCGTCAATGACCCACGTTTTCGCTCTATTTCGCCGATGATTACTCAAGGCGCAGAGAATATTATTCTGCTCAAAACCTTCTCAAAAATACACGCGATGGCCGGTATGCGCGTTGGGTATGCCGTTGCGCATCCCACCGTGATTGCGTTGATGGGACGGTATGTCGCGGGTGAAAAAATTAACTTTAGCGGCGTGGATGCCGCACTGGCGTCCATGAACGACGCGGCATTTATTACCTACAGTAAAAAGAGTAATGATGTATCGCGTCAAATCTTGTTGAAGACGCTAGATGACCTGAAATTGCCGTACTTGCCGTCAGAAGGGAATTTTGTTTTCCATCAGTTGGTCGTTCCGCTCAAGGATTACCAAAAGCATATGGCAGACACCGGTGTGCTGATAGGCCGTGCGTTTCCTCCGGCGGATAACTGGTGCCGTATCTCACTAGGCACACCGCAGGAAATGCAGTGGGTCGCGGATACCATGCGAGAATTCCGTAACAAGAACTGGATTTAATTATCCGTTATACCTGTCTTGTCGCACTGTTATGGCGCGATATCCGCCCCTCTTCCTGAGGGGCAATTATTCCTGAACCGTATCGTTGAAACCGGAGTAACGCTTGACCCACGGGGAATTGCGCGGCTAAATGATCTCATGCCTTTCATTATTTATATCGATATCAGGCACAAACAGAATATGAAAACGGTCAGGGAGAAAAAAGCATGATTATTTTTGTTACCGGTGCAACAGCTGGGTTTGGTGAGTCAATTACCCGTAAATTTATTAGCGCGGGCCATAAAGTGATCGCGACGGGCCGCCGTCAGGAACGTCTGGATGCGCTGAAGGCTGAGCTGGGTGATGCGTTATATCCGCTGAAATTAGACGTGCGCGATCGTCAGGCGATTGAGCAGGCCGTTGCCTCTCTGCCTGCCGAATGGCGGGCGATTGATGTGCTGGTGAATAACGCTGGACTGGCGCTAGGCCTGGAGCCTGCACATAAGGCATCGGTAGACGATTGGGAAAATATGATCGATACCAATAACAAAGGCTTGGTGTTTATGACGCGCGCGCTGCTACCTGACATGGTAGAGCGCAATATCGGTCATGTTATTAACATCGGTTCTACCGCAGGAAATTGGCCATACGCAGGCGGTAACGTATACGGCGCCAGCAAAGCGTTCGTGCAGCAGTTTAGCTTGGGATTACGCGCCGATCTGTCTGGAACCCGAATCCGTGTGACGAATATCGAACCGGGTCTGGTCGGTGGAACTGAGTTCTCAGCCGTGCGTTTCAAGGGTAACGACGACAAAGTCAGTAAAACCTACGACAACACGACGCCGCTGACCGCTGAAGATGTATCTGAAGCCGTTTTCTGGGTTGCTACCCTGCCAGCACACGTCAACATCAACACGCTGGAAATGATGCCAGTTAGCCAATCTTTTGCAGGGTTAAGCGTACATCGCGAAGGCTGATAATCGCCGACAGGACGAGAATTAAGGGTGTGAACGTGGTTTCATGCCCTTTTCTATGGCGTCACAAACAGCATTTAACCCGATGTTGCACGGTTATAGTGCCGTTGAAGCGAAGGATGTATACTTATCCTTATAGGCAACCTTTCGTTTTGCACGAAGCGCGAAGGTTACAGGGAACGGCGGTCGCCTTTTGTTGTCTATCGCTTGCCGTGCGCTTGTTATCGTTTTACGGCATCGGCGTTTGTTTTTATCATTCGTTCTGTCAAGGTGAAACATGAACCACTACTCCTTTTCCTCTTTGATTCGGGCCTTCATCCCGCTTTCTCTGGTTATCGCTTCTGCTGCCTGGCAGCCTGCCGCACTGGCTGATACGCGCCATATCATTGTCGACTCTGGCGACAGCGCGTTGTCGAAAGAAGCGGCGCGTCAAAGCAAAGAGCAATGGGATTCAACCCGCTCGCTGCGTAATAAAGTTAATAACCGCGTTGAGAAAGAATTCGATAAAACTGAAAAATCCATTGATGGGCGTGAGAAATGTAACGCAAGCTATAACGTCAATGCTTACTGGGAAAACACAACCGATCGCTGCCTCGATCGTCGCACCGGTCGTCCAGTTAATCCATAATTCTTTACCCACGCCTTCTGGCGTGGGTTTCCCCTTTTATCTTCGTATTGCAGCGCATTAGCCTGCATTCGAAGATGACGTCACCGTAACATTCAATGATTATCGCTATACCGTAGCAACACACGTTTTTATCCCAAATGGAGTGCATCAGGATGAATATGGATTTAGCACGGCTATTTTCACGCTCTTTTCACATCAAGCTGTGGGGTCTGCTGATCATGTGCTTGTTGGTCAGTTCATGCGCAAGCACGTATCCAGAAACAGACAACATCACGCATATTGCCAATAACAACGGGACGCTTATCGCTGAGTCCAATACCTACGTTTACACATTCCCCGACGCAAGAACGCAAAAGGAGTATCAGGACTATTACGCGTTTTATCGCGATTATAAAGACATCATCATGGGTGTAAGGGTCGATTTTTCTCTCCATAATAATGGTCAAGTCTATGCGAGCTATAAAAACATGATTGATACTCGCCGACTAACCAAGGAGCAGGAAGTCGATTTACGCGAGCTCTACGCAGCCCAAATTCCCACGACGATGGGAAAAGGCGAAGTCACGTTTAGCGCAAAAGGCACGTTCAGTAAGAAAGAAGGTTCGCTGGTCAGCCCGACAGACAATGGACGCTTGCCGCAGCCAATCCCCGTTGTAATCAATAGCAGCGATAACTCGGGTAAAGAAGTACTGCTTGCTCCTCTCATGATTCCGGCCGTTATCCTTTTTCCGCTGTTTATGATGTACGGTTGTGCCACTGGCCCCTGTGTTTAAGTCTATACGGGCCGTCATTGACGGCCTGATTCCGCTGCTTTTTCGCGTTATCTTCATCGTTTGATATACTCAAAGAGACTTTTTTCAGAGAAAAGGATCAAAAGATGAAAAAGACCGTCATTTTTGGTGCTGCGTTATTCCTGGTTGCGCCGTTGGCCGCACAGGCGTCTTGCGAGAGTGTGAAAGCCGATATTACCCAGAAAATCATCGCCAATGGTGTGCCAGAATCCGGTTTTACGCTGGATATTGTACCGAACGACCAGGTGAATCAGGCCGGTGGTCAGGTGGTTGGTCACTGCGAGAGTGATTCACACAAGATTGTTTACACCCGTCATGCCGATGGTGAAGCTAATGCTGAAAACGCACCTGCGCCAGCAGAAGGCCAACCGACAACAACACCATAATCTCCTCCTCTGGATGTTCAAAAGGCGCTTTCGCGCCTTTTCTTTTGCTGTTATTTCTGTCTGGCTTACGTCTGTCCTGGGCGTTGGCTCGCGGGGATCATTCTGGCGGAAAACAGTGTGATTGCCGCGATGAGTGCAGAAACGATAAATACGCCGTGGATTGACGACGCGACCTGCGATGCCATCGTATCGAGCTGATTTACGCTCAGCAGGATGCGCTTGGCCGGATCCATGAGCGTCTGGAGCGGATCGCTCACTTCCGGTAATCGCCAGTGCAGATTGATGTTCAACGTGGCGCCAAGAATTGCCGTTCCCAGCGCAGAACCCAGCATTCGGGTAAACATGGCGGAGGCTGTCGCAATGCCACGAATGGAGTAGTCCACCGAGTTTTGTATCGATACCAGAAACGTGGTGCTGCTCAGCCCCATTCCCGAACCGATCAAAAATGCGGCTAGCCGCGCCCACATAAGATTGCTGTCCGGTTGAACCGTTAACAATGTCAGGCTGCCGATAATCAGTACAATACCGCCGCACATCGCCGTAAACCGGTAAGACGTCCACAGCATTAACCGCCCGCTCAGCGTACTTGCCAGCGGCCAGCCAATCGACATCATCGCCAATATACTGCCAGCTTCCAATGGGGTTCTCCCCATCACGCCCTGAATAAACGTCGGCAAAAAGGCGCTCACGCCCATCATCGCTGCACCGACGACTAATCCGCCGAGATTACCGGCGATAATGACCCGATTACGCCACAACACCAGCGGAAACAGCGGCTCCTGTGTACGCTTTTCTTGTCGAACCAGCAGAATGCCGCCCACGACGGAGAGCGCAAGCAACGGAATCACCCAATAGCCAAATACCTCAGCCTGTAGCAGTGCCATTAGCAAACTGGCAACGGACACCACCAGATAGAACGCCCCCGTCCAGTCCAACTGGTGCTGACGAACGGCATTGATCGTCGGCAGATAGCGGGCCAGCAGGAAGATAGAAAATAGCCCAATCGGTACATTGACCCAGAAGACCAGCGCCCAGTTGAAGTGTTGCACAATAAACGCCCCCAACAACGGGCCGATAATGGCGGAAACGCCCCACACGCTGGACAAATAGCCCTGTATTTTCGGGCGTTCGGTTGAACTGTACACATCGGCAACAATGGTGAACGCAATCGGTGTAATCGCCCCAGCACCCAACCCCTGCAAGGTGCGGAAGACAATCAGCCAACCCATCTGCGTCGAGAATCCGCACAGAATCGATCCCAGCAGGAATACCACCATGCCGAAGAAGAAAATCTTCTTACGACCATACAGATCGGCCAATCGGCCATAAATCGGGATGCTGATCGACTGTGTCAGTAAATAACCCGCAAAGACCCAACCCAATAGGGAGAATCCACCTAAATCCGCGATGATAGTAGGTAGCGCTGTGGCGACAATTGTCACTTCAATCGCCGCCGTAAACATGGCCAACATACAGGCGATTAGAATCCAATGGCGATGTGGAACAGGTGTTTGTTTCTGGTTATTCTCTGTTTTCATTATATTTTCAGGATAAGAAGAAAAACTGCCTGTGAGTATAACAGGTGGCGTGGCGGAGAAAATTTATTCCCGCAGAGATGCGGGAATAGAGGACAACCGAAATTAATAGCTGACGGCAGAAAGATCGATATAAGACGAGAGGTCCCGCTGTTCGGCACGCGGTAAATAAGGCAGTTCACCTATTTGCGGTGCCGGGATTTTCTTCCGCAGAACGTTAATAATTTCTGCGTAATTTGCCAGTCCGGGGTTAATACGGTTAGCCGCCCAGCCAACCAGCGGTAAACCATCGTTGATGATCGCCTGCGCTGTCAGCAGTGCATGGCTGATACAACCCAGCTTGATGCCAACAACCAGCACGACAGGCAGCTGTTCCTGTACCACCCATTCGGAATACGGCCGCAGATCGTTCATGATGGTCCGCCATCCACCGGTGCCTTCAACCACTACGATGTCAGCCACCTCGCTCATGTGGCGCAGGCCTTGCGTCATCGCACAGTAATCAATGGTGCCTTCACTGGCGCTGATTTCATCTTCTCGCAGTGCGATAGGGTTAACCATGTTATAGGGCAGTTCCAGCGTGGAGGCCGCTTGTAGCAGCAGTGCATCTTTATTACGCAGGCCCGCTTCCGTCTCTTCGCACCCTTTTGCTATCGGTTTGTAGCCTGCAACCGATTTGCCTGCCAGCGCCAGTTTTTGCAGTAGCGCCTTGGATACCACTGTTTTGCCAACGGCGGTATCAGTACCAGTGACAAAAATACGTTTCAACATGGGATAACTCCAGACCACCTGAATACCAAAAAACAAGCACAGCTAAAATGCTTTCCAAGCGTGAAAGTCTAGGCTATGCCTCATTCGGGCGGTTTGCGTTAGCGCAATGTTTTGTTGCTCTACGTCTTTATGGCTATCCCTGCAACAATTTAACCAGCAGTGAGCCGTTGTAGAGCGAGTCTTTTACCAGTGCGGCACCGGGCATTGTGCCCTGATTGTAGAATTGGGTCGCTTCTACCTGGATATTGTGGCTGTAGGGTGGGAATGATTGCTGTTGAATGCAGCCTAAAATGGCGGGATGTAAAATACTGGCCGCTTTATTCAGAGGGGAACCGACCAGAATTTTATCGGGATTGAAGAGGTTCACCATGATGGCGACAATTCGACCCACGTTATTACCGACATCATTAATGATATCTTTGGCTAACTGATCGCCCTTGAGTGCAGCGTCACACAGGCTTTCCACGCTGAGTGGTGAACCGTGCAAAAGCGAACTCATGGACGTATTCATGCGTTGCTGCGCCAACTCCAGCATGTTTTCCGTGCTGGCGACGGTTTCCAGACAGCCGTGATTGCCGCAGTAGCAACGCTTGCCATAAGGATCGACCTGTGTGTGCCCGATCTCGACCAGATTCCGGCTACCAGCGTGCAGAATGCGTCCTCCGGTAATCACGCCCGCACCGACGTTATGGTCGATCACCACCTGAATCACATTTTGACAATCGCGTGAGGCACCGTATAACGCTTCGGCCATCGTCCAGGCGCAGATGTCGTGCTGCAAATACACCGGCAGCCCTGTGCGCTGTGCCAGTGCGGGGCCAATCGGCATTTCCTCAACGTCATAAAACGGCATCCGATGAATAATGCCCTTGCTGGCATCAATCATACCTGGCGCAGTAATTGCGATTGCTGTTAATCGCTCCAGCCGTTTTTGGTGACGAATAAAAAACTGGTCGATTTCATTCAGAATACGGTCAAGCAACGGCTGCGGGGCTTCTGCGGGAAGCGGGATCTCTTCTTCCACAACCAGCTTACTGCTGAGATCGCGCAGCGCCAATAACAGGGTATTGTGGCTGATGCGTGCAGAAAGGTAGTGCCAGGCTTGGGTATCTAGAATCAGGCCGATAGCGGGACGCCCTCTGCTGCCGACATCCTGATATTCAGTTTCCTGTACCAGATGAGCTTCCAGCAGTTCGCGAACGATTTTGGTTATACTGGCGGGCGCGAGCTGAGCGCGTTTGGACAGTTCGATACGTGATATCGGGCCGTACTTATCGATCAGCCGATAAACTGCACCGGCATTAATTTGTTTGATTTGATCGATGTGTCCTGGTTGACCGTCGGCAATCACAAACCTGGCTCCTACGCATTATATACCCATCATATTTCAAGCTGCCTATGCGTTGGCTACAACCCGAATTATTTAGGGCATAACTGGCACTGCTGTTGAAAAATTTATCTTTATTATTGCGGCATGACTATTTTTCACGCTGCAAAATAAAAAAACTGCGGGTATGGTGGGGCTTTTCACTAAACTCGTCAAATATTTGATTCGTTATGTGATTTAGCGCGCATATTTTAACTATTATCCGGCCAACATCAGCGACATCAGCATGTTAGCCGCTGCACTTTGCGGGTGATGTCGCGCCGTAACCAGCCAAACCTCCGTTGTGGCGTCCTCTTCTTCCAGCAGCAAATATTTCACGCCATCAACCCGAATACGCAAAAACGACGCAGGCAAAATGGACACGCCCAATCCCGCTGATACCAGCCCAACGATGGTCATCGCCTCACCCACCTCTTGCGTGATGTAAGGGCTGATGCCATAGCGTTTCAACAGCGTCAGCGTATCGTCATACAGTGCGGTTCCAACCGCGCGGGAGAAGAAAACGAACGGCTCATTTGCCAACTGTGTGATGTTGATTGCTCGCCCTGCGGCCTGCTGCGCTAAAGGATGGGATTCTTGCACCACGGCAATCAGCGGTTCACGTAGTAGCAGTTGATGATCCAGCGCGTCTGGTAACGGATTATTGCGCATAATACCGATATCGAGTTTACCATTCAGCAGCGGTTCAATTTGCTGCTTGGTGTTGAGCTCCATCATTTGAATATGCACTTCTGGGTACGTTTGGCGAAAACGCAGCAGGCTGCTAGAGATCTTTTTGATAAACGGCGCGGACGACGTAAAGCCGATCGTTAATTCCCCAATCTCACCGCGTTGAATGCGAGACGCCCGCTCCGCCGCCTGATCAACCTGGCTGATGATCGACCAGGCTTCTTTCAGGAACATCTCGCCTGCTGGCGTGAGCTGAACATTCCGGTTGTTGCGCGCTAAAAGTTTTGCTCCCACCTGCTCTTCCAGAATCTGAATCTGTTGGCTCAGTGGCGGCTGAGAAATCCGTAATCTTTCCGCGGCTCGACCGAAATGCAGCTCTTCGGCGACCGCAATAAAGTAGCGAAGGTGACGTAGTTCGATATTCATATTTTAAAAGTATCAATCATGATTATTAATATATTATACAAAATAATATCACTCTTCTATGATCGTCTTATTGTTGTTTTACGTCTGATTTATCTTTCCCGCTAAGGAATTATTGTGAGTAACCTGCCATCTTCTGCACCGAACGACTGGCCTATTTCTACGGCCGACGCTGCGGAAGATACTGTCCCGAAATTTTCCGGTAAAACACCCTATATCACCCGTGGTACGCCACAATTTATGCGCGTCACGCTGGCGCTATTTTCTGCTGGATTAGCAACGTTCGCCTTACTGTATTGTGTGCAACCGCTGTTGCCGGTGTTATCTCAGGATTTTGGTATTTCGCCAGCAACCAGCAGTTTGTCGCTTTCCGTCTCAACGGTGATGCTGGCTTTTGGGCTGCTGTTCACCGGCCCGCTCTCCGACACGATTGGTCGTAAAAATGTGATGGTCGTGTCGCTGATGCTGGCTGCAATCTGTACCGTAATTTGTGCGTTTATGACCAGTTGGAACGGTATATTGATTATGCGGGCGATGATTGGTCTATCGCTAAGTGGCGTCGCGGCAGTCGCCATGAGTTACCTAAGTGAAGAAATTCACCCCAGCGTGTTGGCATTTTCGATGGGGTTATATATCAGCGGTAACTCGATTGGTGGGATGAGCGGACGTTTGGTTAGCGGCGTGTTAACGGACTATTTTCCGTGGCGGGTTGCTATCGGTGTCATCGGCGTACTGGCGCTCATCGCGGCGATAACGTTCTGGCGAATTCTGCCGGAATCACGCCATTTTCGCCCCGGTTCACTGCGTCCGAAAACGCTACTGCTGAATAGCAAACTGCACTGGCGCGATGCAGGACTGCCGCTGCTGTTCCTTGAGGGTTTTTTGCTGATGGGCGCGTTCGTTACCCTGTTTAACTACATCGGGTATCGGCTGTTGGCGCCACCGTATTTACTCAGTCAGGCGGTGGTTGGCTTACTTTCCGTGGTCTATCTCACCGGAAGTTACAGTTCGCCAAAAGCTGGGGCGTTAACGTCCCGCTACGGACGTGGCCCGGTGCTGAGTATTTCTATCCTTCTGATGCTAACGGGACTGGGATTGACGGCTTTGAGTCCGCTATTCGTTGTTTTTGGTGGGATGATGCTCTTTACCGCTGGCTTTTTCGCCGCCCATTCGGTGGCTAGCAGTTGGATTGGGCAACGGGCGCGTCGCGCGAAAGGTCAGGCTTCGTCCATGTATCTCTTTTCTTACTATCTGGGATCAAGCCTGGCGGGTACGCTAGGGGGATTCTTCTGGCATTCATTCGGCTGGATGGGGATCACTTTGTTCCTTGCGGCGCTCTTACTTCTCGCGCTGGTTGTTAGCCTGATACTAAAACACCGTCTTTAATCTCTTTTCTTACTGGAGTTTACCTGAGTCAGGGTAAACTCCGTGTTGTTCCTACCCACTCTCGCTCTATTCCCCACCAGCCCTGTTTGAAAATAATGATAATCGCAATTGCCGAAGCGTGTGTTTATGAGTATAAACATAAGTATGTTGTAACTAAATTGGCTTTATAGATGAATCGCTACCAGCTAATCGAGCGCATGAACCTCTGTTTTCAGACGTTAGAAACCAAGCTTGCCGTGATGCAGCAGCTGTTTTCAACGTATCGACTGCTGGCGGGTCGCGTCTACTCCCTTCCCCCTGTGGAAAAAGGAACGGAGCATGATCCGATTGAGCACATCGCCGTCACCCAGTACGTTGGCCAGGAGGCTCGTGATAAAGGGCTAGCGCATTTTCAGCGTCTGTTCATTCACCACTATCCGGAAACACTCAGCAGTAAAAGCGCGATTCGCTTGCCGGGCGCTCTCTGCTTTGCGGTAAATACGGCACAATATCAGCAGGCACACTCGCTTATTGCGGAAATTAATGCGTTGAAAAAAGAGCTAGAGCAGATTATTACCATCGAATCTGGGCTAGAGCCGGAACAGCGCTTTGAGTTCGTCCACTCGCATCTGAAAGGACTGATCACGCTCAGTGCTTACCGTTCGTTGACGCTTATAACCAACCCAGCGTCAGTCCGGTTTGGTTGGGCGAATAAACACATCATCAAAAACATGACACGTGGAGAATTGCTGGAGAAATTGACCAAAAGCCTGAACGCCGCAAAACATACGGTGCCGTATACCAAAGCGCAATGGATTGAGCATGTGGAACAAGAGATGGATGCCGTATTGCAGTTACCGGAAGACGCTGTCTTGAAGATCAAACGTCAGGTGAAAGTGCAGCCCATCGCACGCGTGTGGTATGCCGAGCAGCAAAAACAAGTGCAACATCCCTGCCCGTCTCCCCTACTCGTGCTTTGTCAGCAAGAATCTGGGGGCGATGTGCCGATCATCGGCGAACTTAATCCTTATGACGCCCACAACATCAAACATAAGCACAAACCGAAAGCCGCCGAACTTCGCCTGCTCATCCCGCGTTTGCATCTGTATACCGACGCACCAGAATAAAAAAGAAAAAGCCTGCGGATAGATATCGGCAGGCTACGTGATAAAACGCTGACTACAGCGCCATTACTTTTTCAGGCTACCGACCATATCTTCCGGTCGAACCCACTCATCAAACTGTGCTTCAGTGAGGTAGTTCAGTTTGAGTGCGGACGCCTTCAGCGTCAGCCCTTCTTTATGCGCTTTTTTGGCAATTTCAGCCGCTTTGTCATAGCCGATATGCGTGTTCAGCGCGGTCACCAGCATCAGCGATTCGTTCAGCAGTTGAGTGATGCGATCGTGATTCGGCTCAATCCCCACCGCACAGTGTTCATCAAAGCTCTTCATGCCGTCAGCCAACAGGCGAATCGATTGCAGGAAGTTATGAATCACCATTGGGCGGTACACGTTTAGCTCAAAGTTACCGGAAGCACCACCGATATTCACGGCAACGTCATTGCCCATCACCTGGCAACACAGCATTGTCAGCGCTTCACACTGAGTCGGGTTGACCTTGCCTGGCATGATGGAACTGCCCGGTTCATTTTCAGGAATACTGAGTTCGCCGATGCCACAGCGTGGACCCGATGCTAGCCAGCGCACATCGTTGGCAATCTTCATTAACGACGCAGCCAGCCCCTTCAAGGCTCCGTGCCCATGAACCAACGCATCACAGGTCGCCAGCGCTTCAAATTTATTCGGCGAAGTCACAAACGGTTGACCGGTTAATTGCGCCAGTTCCGCTGCCACACGCACCGCATATTCAGGATGCGTATTCAATCCCGTTCCTACAGCGGTACCGCCGAGCGCCAATTCGCAAATATGCGGTACGCTGTTTTCGATGTGCTTCAAATTGTGCTGCAACATCGCGGCCCAGCCGGAAATTTCCTGCCCCAGCGTAAGCGGCGTCGCGTCCTGTAAATGCGTACGGCCAATCTTGACGATGTCTTTAAACTGCTCAGCTTTCGACGCCAGAGTGGCATGCAATGCCTTCAATTCAGGAATCAGGTGTTCGTTGATCGCAACCACGGCCGCAACATGCATAGCCGTTGGGAATACGTCATTAGAACTCTGACTTTTGTTAACATCATCATTGGGATGAACCCGTCGATTGTTGCCCCGCTCTCCACCCAGCAGTTCACTGGCGCGGTTAGCCAACACCTCATTCATATTCATATTACTTTGCGTGCCAGACCCCGTCTGCCAGATCGCTAACGGGAATTCTTCGGCATGCTGACCAGCCAACACTTCGTCCGCTGCCTGAATAATCGCATTTCCCCGATCAGCAGGCAGAAGTGTGAGATCCATATTGACGCGAGCCGCCGCACGCTTGGTTTGCGCCAGCGCATAAATCAGCGCACGAGGCATTTTTTCTTCAGAAATACGGAAATGTTCCAGTGAGCGTTGTGTTTGCGCACCCCATAAACGTTCAGCAGGAACATCGATTGGCCCCATTGAGTCTTTTTCACTACGCGTCGTGCTCATTACCTTTCCTCCTTAAAACACAGATTCAAATAATAGAAGACATCGAATCACATCGCTGGGCCTATTCTGATAACACTGACTGGCCTATCACACTTATTGTGTCTACTAACACGGTCTGGCATCGCGCTACATAAAACATTACCATGAAGCGAAGAAGATGCAGTGTATTCATAATCATTCAAGTAGTTAACAGCCAGCATCACAGAAACTAACAATTAATGTAATAGCAGGGAGCCGACATGCAAAAAATGCTCAATTGCGTCCAGCACTACGCCTGGGGCAGCAAACACGCGTTAACTGAGCTTTATGGCATTGATAACCCTAATGATTTACCAATGGCGGAACTTTGGATGGGGGCCCATCCTAAAAGTAGTTCGGCGATTATTGATGAAAAAGGCAACACTCGCAGCCTGCGTGAGATGATTGCTGAAGACGCGACGGCCCATCTTGGCGCAACGATCGCGCAACGTTTTGGCGAATTACCTTTTTTGTTTAAAGTATTGTGTGCAGAACAGCCTCTTTCTATTCAGGTTCATCCAAGTAAATCATCGGCAGAACAAGGCTTTGCGAAAGAGAATGCCGCAGGTATCGCGCTGGATGCTGCCGAAAGAAACTACAAAGACGCCAATCACAAACCAGAATTGGTCTACGCGTTAACGCCCTTTCAGGCCATGAACGGGTTCCGAGAATTATCTGAAATTGTGCACCTGCTAGAGCCGATTGCCAGTGCGCACCCGTCAATCGCCGCGTTTTTACAACAGCCCGACGCAAAGAATCTCGCCATGCTGTTCACTAATCTGCTGAGCATGGACGGTGAGCAAAAATCCCGTGCACTCGGCGTGTTGAAGGCCGCGCTAAATAGTCAAAATGACGAGCCGTGGGCCACCATTCGCGCGATTACACACGACTATGCCGATGACAGCGGGTTGTTTTCCCCACTGTTGCTGAACGTTATTACACTTCAACCCGGCGAAGCCATGTTCCTATTTGCTCAAACGCCGCATGCTTATCTAAAAGGCGTGGCATTAGAAGTCATGGCTAACTCGGATAACGTGCTGCGTGCAGGGTTAACGCCGAAATACATTGATATTCCAGAGTTGCTGGAAAATGTCGTGTTTGAAGGCAAACCCGCAAACCAATTACTGACTACGCCACACCGACAGGGTAATGAACTCAGCTTCCCCATTCCTGTTGATGATTTTGCTTTTTCACTGCACGAACTGAGCCAGAGCCCACAAACGCTCAGCCAAGACAGTGCTGCCATTGTATTTTGCGTTGACGGCCATGCCATCTTGCAAAAAAATGAGCAGCGGCTCTCGCTACGCCCAGGAGAATCCTGCTTTATTTCTGCCAATGAATCACCGATAACGGTTGAGGGACAGGGGCGTCTCGCTCGCGTATTTAACCGATAACTCGTTCCATACGCTGTGTTACCCGCGTATTGCGTTGAAAGTTACCTGCGCATTACGTTGAGAGTTACCCGCGTTTCGCGTTGAAAACGCGCATTTTTTTACTAAAGGATGAATAAAAATGAAGAAGTCGTTAGTCGCCGTAGGCGTTATTGTTGCTCTGGGCGCCATCTGGACCGGCGCATCCTGGTACACCGGCAAACAGGTGGCTCAGCAAATTGATGGTTTTACCGATACGCTGAACACTAAGATCAAACAAGCTTACCCGAACGCTGGGTTAAAAGTGGTCTATCGAGATTATCAAGGCGGAATATTCAGCAGCACGCTGGCCTATGTTTTACAGACCGATGGCACTGCAAAAGGGACACAGTTCCTTGCGCCGGGTGAAGAGCTCGTCTTCAATGAAACTGTCTCTCACGGGCCGTTCCCGCTAGCACAGCTAAAGAAATTCAATCTCGCGCCGTCGATGGCCTCTGTTCATACCGAGTTGGCCAACACCCCGGCAGTCAAAGCCTGGTTTGAGCTGACCAAAGACAAACCGTTCTTCACGGCCGAAACCCGCGTTGCTTACAGCGGTGATACACAGTCACTCATTACGCTAGTGCCGATCGACTATCAGACGCCAGAACAGAAATTCTCCTTCAGCGGCGCAGAAGCACTGTTGGATATCGGGCACGATCTGCGCAGCAGCAAGCTGGACACCACCATCAGCAGCGTGAAGATGGAAAGGAAAAACGCCTGGGGTCAAACCGAGAACGTCGATGTCACCGATTTCGCCATCAAAGGGACCAATCAAAAAGGCAAATTCGATATTGATTTAGGCGATGGAGCCCTATCTCTTAAAACGATGACGTTTACCGTAGAAGGCGGCGATCCCGTTACCTTGAACGACTTCTCTCTGCAAAGTAGCGCAACGGAAGATGATAAAAATCTGGCGGGCAAAATGGCCATTACGCTGGGCTCCTTAGTTATCGGCGACCGCAATCTGGGCTCAGGTAACGTGAGCATGTCTATTTCACAGCTTGACGGCGCGGGTACCAAGCAGTTCCTCACCGCCTATCAGGCAAAAGTGCAGAAACTGTTGCAAGATCCGAGTGCTATGAACCCCGACGTCTATCAGCACGAAGTCGCTATGTCTATTCTGCAATACCTGCCACAACTGCTGAAAGGCAACCCGAGCATTGCTATCTCCCCGATCAGTTGGAAAAACAGCAAAGGCGAAGGCACGTTCACCTTGGCGTTGGATTTAACTGACCCATTACAGAGCACGGATAAAGCCGCTGACGCTACAGTATCGGATGAAGAAAAAATCATTCGTCAATCGGTCAAAAAGCTCGATGCCAAACTCAACGTACCGCTGGATATGCTGGCAGAATTAATGGTGCAGGCGGGGCCGAAACCAGCTAACGATGAAGAGCAAAAGCAGGCGACAGAAATGGCGCAGCAGCAAGCTAAGATGATGGCGGACATTGGTCAAATGAACCAGATGAGTGTGACTAAGGAGAATGCGATTACCAGCTCACTGCTCTACGCTGATGGTCAAATTGACTTCAACGGTAACAAGATAGCACTGGCCGATTTCATCGCACCTTACTTCTCCGTTCCAACGGAAGAAGGTGACGAATCCCAGCCTGGTGCACCACAAGAGCCGATCACACCACCGGCGCAATAATCCAGCACCCGGTAATATAACGCTCTAAAACACACGGTGGTCGCACTTGCTGCCACCGTTTTTTCTGCCCTAAATCTTCTGCTTGATATTGAGATAACGTCATGTCCGCGCTGAAACCTTTTATGGAAACGCATCAGGCCGCGATCTACTTTTTTGCTGTAGTAGCGGCAGCGGCAACAGCCAGAGTTCTGCCGGGAACCGAGCGATTAGATGCCGTGATTAATCCCGCGTTGGCGCTGATGCTGTTTGTCACGTTTCTGCAGGTTCCGCTGACCACGATCGGGAAAAGCCTCACTCAGATCAGATTCATCGGGGCGCTTCTCGTTGCCAATTTCATCGTGATTCCCTTGCTGGTCGCGGCGCTGTTACCCTTCCTCCCCGCCGAACCTCTGGTGAAGCTAGGCATCATATTGGTGTTACTCGCACCGTGTATTGATTACGTGGTGACATTTGCGCATCTGGGACGCGCCGATGCCGGACGCCTGCTGGCCGCAACGCCTATATTACTGATGCTACAAATGCTGGCGTTGCCCTTTTACCTGACGCTATTTCTCGGCCACGATGCCGCCGGACTCATCGTTTTCGCGCCCTTTATCGACGCATTTATCTGGCTCATCGCCATACCTTTAGCGCTGGCAGCGCTTCTTCAATGGCTAGCGGCGCGGCAGCGTATTATGGCGACATTTTCGGACGCATTGGGCTATCTGCCGGTTCCCGCTACGGCGCTGGTGTTATTTATCGTGGTGGCAGCAGTCATTCCGCAGTTGCGTGCTACTTGGGAATCCGTTTTACTCGCGGTACCGTTTTACCTGCTCTTCGCGCTGCTGGCACCGCTGCTTGGCTGGTTAACTAGCCGTGCGTTTCGATTGAATTCCTCTAGCGGACGAGCCGTGGCCTTTAGCGCCAGCACACGTAATTCTCTGGTTATTCTACCGCTGGCCTTGGCAATACCGGGCGCGCTACCGTTACTGCCAGCCGTGATCGTCAGCCAAACCTTAGTCGAATTACTCAGTGAACTCATGTATATCCGGGTTATCCCTAAGTTAAACGCACCTGAAATTGAGCAAGAAAACCAATAACAGATTGTTTTTGCTCAACGATTGTCCAGAACGCTTGAATTTTATCGGTAACAATTAGCTATTTACCACGATTTCTTTTTATACTTTGTCGTATGAAAAACAGTAATCAGACAATAACATTATGATTGATTTACACCTGCCGTTGACGGACATCCACCGACACTTGGATGGCAATATCCGCGCCCAGAGCATTCTGGATCTAGGACGCCAGTACAATATTGCATTACCTGCCAGCGATCTTGACGCACTCCGCCCTCACGTTCAGGTCACCCAAAATGAACCTGATCTACTGAGTTTTTTACAAAAACTCGACTGGGGTGTCGCCGTTCTCGGTTCACTGGACGCCTGTCGCCGCGTCGCTTACGAGAATGTTGAAGATGCCATGAAAGCTGGGCTGGATTACGCCGAGTTGCGCTTCTCTCCCTACTATATGGCGATGAATCATAAGTTACCGATTGCTGGCGTTGTTGAGGCGGTGATCGACGGTATTACGGCAGGCAGCCGTGATTTCGATACCGATATTCGTCTGATTGGCATCATGAGTCGGACATTCGGTACCGAGGCCTGCCAGCAAGAGCTCGATGCCCTGCTGTCACAACGCGATCGCATCGTGGCGCTCGATCTGGCGGGTGATGAACTCGGCCACCCTGGCGCGCAGTTTACCTCTCATTTCCAACAAGCGCGCGATGCCGGCTGGCACATCACCGTTCACGCGGGTGAAGCGGCTGGGCCAGAAAGTATTTGGCAGGCGATTAATCATCTGGGCGCCGAGCGCATCGGGCACGGCGTAACTGCCATTATCGATCCTCGCCTGATGACGTACATGGCAGAGAATGGAATCGGTATTGAATCCTGCCTGACGTCTAACATTCAAACCAGCACGGTGGAATCACTGGATAAACATCCGTTGATCCACTTCCTACGTTACGGCATTCCAGCCACCATCAACACAGACGACCCAGCGGTTCAAGGCATTGAGATTCGCCACGAATATGAGGTCGCAGCTCCCCCTGCCGGCCTGACGGCGGTAGAAACGCGTAAAGCACAGGAAAACGGCCTGAACATCGCATTTATCAGCGAGCAGGAAAAACAACAATTGCGTGAAAAGGTTCTGCGTAAGCGGGCTTCTGCCTAATCACCGTGACGTCCTGTAGTCATTTCTGCCTGACACACCAAAACGGCTAACTCTCGTTAGCCGCTTGATGCGAATTTGTTACAGATAAGCTACAGAGATCAACTACTCGGATTCGCTGAGGAATGATGCGTGGTAATCAACCATTGTTTGCCGTTCCAAGCGTAAGTATAGGTATAGCGTGCTTTGGCTACGCTACCATCACCGAATGTGAAAGTGTACGTTCCGGTATCAACAGCCTTATTACAACCGATCCGTATTGTGCTAGTGTCAATCTTACCAACTGGTTTTTTTGCCAAAAAATGTTCAAAGTAATCAATGCGCTCTGCGTCAGTCGTCCGCGGTTTATCGGACAGCGTCGGCAGCAGCACCGCGTCTGACGCATAGTTTTTCGCAACCTTCTTCGCATCACCGGTTTGTAGCGAGGTATTCCAACGGTCAAATAACGATGCAATCTCTTTTTGACTGGTTTTTACACACTCCATATGTTGAGCGGCCTGCACAGATGCGGAAGCCAACGTCCCTAACATCGCTAAAGTTAACACCGTTTTTTTAAACATATTTCCCTCGATCTCAAATAATAATTATCATCAACTGCATCCTGCTCTATCGACAATGAATCTTGATGAGCCGGTATTGTTATAACGTAACGGATCGAGAAAGTGATACACTTTAGAAACTATCACTGTAATAGATTATTTAATCTGTTTCTAAGCAGTCACAAATGACAACGCCCCCGAACTGTATGAGGTCGAGGGCGTTATTTTATATAGCGAGAGATCGATAATGTCTTACTGATGAGGTGTCTCTTGTTCCTTGTTTAACCGTTTGGCATAGCGCTGTGCTAGCGCGGCGCACACCATTAGCTGAATTTGGTGGAAGATCATCAGCGGCAGCACCATCGCACCAACAGCCGCGGCGGGGAACAGCACATTTGCCATCGGAATCCCGTTCGCCAGACTCTTCTTCGAACCACAGAAAACAATGGTTATTTCATCAGCGGTGTTAAAGCCAAGCTTGCGCGCAACCAGCGTATTCACCACCAGCACAATGGCTAACAGGACTATCGAGCAACCGACTACCGCCAGCAATGACCACCCGTTGATCTGCCCCCAAATCCCCTGCACGACCGCTTCGCTGAAGGCGACATAAACCACCAGAAGAATCGATGACCGGTCAGTAATATTAATCAGCTTACGGTTACGCTCGACCCACTTGGCAATCAGCGGACGAGACAGGTGCCCAATAACGAAAGGCACCATTAATTGCATGATGATTGAACCGATAGCATGCAGCGTATCCGTTTCTCCCCCCTGCGTATGCATCAACAAACCGACCAGAATCGGTGAGAGGAACACGCCTAAAATGCTGGATGCTGAAGCACTACAGATCGCCGCCGCCACGTTACCGCCAGCCATTGAGGTATAAGCAATCGCCGACTGTACCGTTGCGGGTAGCGCACACAGGTAGAGGAAGCCAAGATACAAGGTTGGCGTCAGCACCACTGGCGACAGTAGGCTCATGCCCATTCCCAGCAGCGGGAACAGAATAAACGTGCTGGCAAACACCACGAGGTGCAAACGCCAGTGCCCCATACCGGTGGTAATCGCTTCACGCGAGAGCTTCGCACCATGCATAAAGAACAGCAGAGCAATCGCCGCCGTTGTCAGATATTCAAAGAAAACCTTCACGGTGCCTTCAGCAGGAAGAATCGATGCCGTCACCACGACCAAAATCAGAACCAATAAAAACTTATCAATGCGTAACCGTTGTAACCACCCCATGCCCGACACCTTTCCCCTAGCCTTAGCCTAATTAACGCCCTAACAATACGGGCGATCCGGAGATCGCCCAAAACGGCAGTCTACGGCGATCCTAAGATCGCCTATTTAAACAAACCGTTAACTATCTGGAATAAAACGCGGCAAATCTAGTTATTTTTCAGCGTGACGGCTTTTTTCTGCTCGTGAGACAGCAGCCCCAGTTCGATCAGTTCCATTACCTGAATCGCCTGATGCACGCTGACGGGGTTTTCGCCTTTACCCGTCAGCGCATCGCGCACTGCCGCATAGTAAGCCGGATAATTACCCGGAATCGTGGCGATCGTTTGCTCCGCCGTGATGCCATCGCGAGACAGCGTCAGCACGCCATCGTGTTTATCCTGCCCCCAGTCGGCCAGCGGTGGACGTTCACCCGCTTTCAGGCGATCTTCCTGTGGGTCAAGACCGTATTTTACAAAGCTGCCGCGTGTGCCATGCACGATATAGCGGGCAGACGCCGCCGCCACCAGCATGCTGGCGTGCAGGACAACCCGGCGCTGTGGGTAAATCAGCGTCGCGTGGAAATAATCAATTGCCTTACTGCCAGGCCTCAACCGTGCCATATCTACCTGAATCGCCACCGGCAAGCCAAACAGCTCCAGCGCCTGATCCAGCAAGTGCGGCCCAAGATCGTACCAAATCCCGCTGCCTTCGCTGCCGTCTTCACGCCAGCGCTGGCGAACCTCGGGGCGGAAGCGATCGAAATGCGATTCCATATACACCACATTTCCTAACGTTCCCGCCGCCAGCAGCTGTTTCAGCGTCAGAAAATCGCTGTCCCAACGGCGATTATGGAAAACAGAAAGCACTTTTCCGACGCGTTCGGCAATCGCACTCAGATCGCATGCTTGTGACAACGTCACGGTGAAAGGTTTGTCGACGACGACATGCTTGCCTGCTTCCAGCGCCTGTTTCGCCAGCGGGAAGTGTGTGTCATTGGGGGTAGGAATAACAATGAGGTCAATATCGGGATCGTTAAATAATGTCTGCGGGTCTTTCTCCACCCGCAGATTTGCCCAATCCGCATGCACTTTTTCAGCATTGCTGCTGGACACGGCCACCAGCTCCATACCTGCCGTACCTGCAATTAACGGCGCGTGGAATGTCTTACTGGCATAACCGTAGCCCAGCAACCCAACACGAACGGTCTCACTCATGACAATTCCCCTTAGCTTATTTTGACTTTGTGATTTCTCACTCAGTATATACCCGTCATCCGCCAGATTGCAGAGAGGGATAATCACCAGGGGAATCTAGCGCGATTTTATGTTCGTTAACCGCTCACGGCATTGGGTATGCGCTCTCCCCATGCCACGGGCAGCGTTTTGGCCGCCGGATAGTTGATTTCACTGCTGCGGCGACGGAAATCACTGGGGCTGACGCCGACCCGCTTACGGAACACGCGTGAGAAATAGAGTTGATCGTCATAACCCACCACGCGACCAATGTTGGCGATAGATTCCTGCGTCGTCTGCAATAACAGCTTTGCGCGAATCACACGCTGATCTTCACGCCAGCGCAGAATATTAATGCCCACCTGCTCACGGAACAGATGCGCCAGCCGCGACGGCGACAGACAAACGTGTCGTGCGACTTCATCAATACGCAGTTCTCCGGCCAGATTGCTGGTAATAAACTGGCAGGCCTCAATCACGCGTGGATCCATGATCTTTTGCGGACTCTGCGGATCTTCTTCCATCGCTCTGAGCAACAGACGCTCCAGCAGATTCATGCCCAGTTCCTCCGAAAAACGCCGTCCTGAACGCTGCGTCTGCTCGATATTGGCAAACAGTCTGTCGAATTCCAGCAACAGTTGGTTATTCGGCAGGCTCATACGCCCGATGCCGCTGCTTTTGGTATGCCATTCCAACCAGTCAGCCCAGTAGGCACGTGGCCGAAAATAGACCCAGCGGTGATACCAGCAGTCGCTGCCCGATGAGCGGCCATAGAAATGCTTCGATTTAGGCGGAAACAGCAGCAGATCGCCAGGATTACAGAAAAAGGTCTCATCGCCATCAAAGACCTGCCCCTGTCCTTTCATGGTGAGATTAATGATGTAGCCTTTCATCCCATCAGGACGATCGATAAAGAAGTCGAGCGGCCCTTCAGCCAGAATCGGCGTTAGACCAGCCACTAGGTAAGCGTTGAACGAATATCCTGGCAGCAGAGGATTAGGCTGAGATTCATGCGCCATACGGTGATACATCAGGCCTCCGATACACGCTAGTAATGATAAGACGCGGCAGGATGACTAGCCTGCCGCACGGGCATTTATACCGTTTTCTTCGACAGTTGTTTGTAGCGGTCGAAGATAACCGCCGCCAGCAGAATCAGGCCACGCACCACATATTGGGCAAACGGAGAGATATTCAGCAGGTTCATCGCATTCTCTACCGTACCTAAAATCAGTACCCCAGCCACTACGTAGGAAATTTTACCAATCCCGCCTTTCAGTGATACGCCACCCAGCACACAGGCAGAAATGACGATCAGCTCATACCCGATGGACGTCATCGGCTGGCCGCTGGTCATACGCGACGCCAGAATGATTCCCGCCGCAGCGGAGACCAGACCGGACAAGGCGAAAATGATGATCTTCGTACGCACAACCGGCACGCCGGCCAAACGCGCAGCCTCTTCATTACCCCCAATCGCCAGCGTATTACGACCAAACGTGGTCTTGTTCAGCAGCAGGCCAAACAGAATCATACAACCGATGGTGATCCAGATTGGCGCAGGCAAGCCCAGCCAGTTGGCATATCCCAGAGCGAAGAAACGCTCATCTTCAATCCCTACCGCTTTACCATCGGAAATAATGTACGCCAGACCACGCGCAATCTGCATCGTTGCCAATGTTGTAATCAGCGCGTTGATCTTCAAGCGGGCAATCACGAAGCCGTTAAGCAGACCGAAAGCCACACCCAGCAGCAGACCGGCACCGACGCCGATCCACAGACTTTCACTGATATTAATCACCACCGCCGTCGCGACCCCAGCACAGGCGATAATCGAAGCCACCGACAGGTCAAAATCACCGGAAGCCAGACAGAACAGCATCCCGCAGGCCACCATACCGGACATAGAAATCGCCAGCCCCAGCCCTTTCATATTGATAAATGAGGCGAAGTTTGGGACAAAAATCGCACAGCCAAGAAACAGCACGGCAAAAACCACCAGCATGCCGTAGTTATCCCAAATGCGGGACAGTCCCATACCGTTTTTCTTCTTTTCTGAGGTTGCAGACGTAACCGTTGACATTGTTTTGCTCCTTCGCGGTCAGGCAACCGCAGATTCGATATCGGGGGTTCGTAACATAGCCAGACTGAGCACCTTCTGCTCCGTGGCATCGGCATGCAGCAGTTCGCCGGAGACGGCACCTTCGCGCATGACGATAATCCGGTCGGCTAGCCCAAGCACTTCTGGTAAATCGCTGGAGGCAAATAGCACCGCGATCCCCTGATTCGCCAGTTCATAGATGACATGATAAATTTCGTGCTTCGCGCCGACGTCGATACCGCGCGTGGGTTCATCGAGCAAAATGACCTTCATCTCTTCGGACAGCCAGCGGCCAAGAATGGCTTTCTGCTGGTTTCCGCCGGAAAGATTCATAATTAGCTGTTCATCGGACGGCGTTTTGATGTTCAGCGCTTCAATACGCTGCGACGCGTTATCCACTTCCCACTGATTATTAATAATAAAACCAGCTTTCAGGCTCTTACGTCTTGCGCTTATGTTGATGTTGTCACGCACCGAGTGCACCGGAATGATGCCATCGGCTTTGCGATCCTCTGGGCAGAGCATGACACCCTGGCGAATCGCATCGATGGGGGAATTCACCACCAGCGGTTTGCCATCCAACAGCACCTGACCGCTGGTGATTTTGGTCGCACCAAACAGCCCTTTCATCAGTTCGCTGCGGCCCGCTCCCACCAGACCAAATAGCCCGACAATCTCCCCCTGCTTCACGTTCAGGGAAATCGTGGATTTCACGCCCGGCGCTTTTACCTCTTTCAGCGTCAAGCGATCCTCGCCGTGCGGACGCGGGGCATAGCCATAGATATCCCCAAGGTTACGCCCAACCATCGCCTGTACCAGCGACTCATGGTTCACCTGTTGCATATCGTCAAACGTGCACACATAGCGGCCATCTTTAAACACGGTAATGGCATCGCTCAGTGCAAAAATTTCTTCCATCCGGTGCGAAACATACAAAATGATCCGGCCTTCACTGCGCAATTCCGTAATCACCCGGAAGAGCTGCTCGATTTCACGGGCAGACAGCGAGCTGGTCGGTTCATCAAAAGCAATAATCTTGGCATTACGCGCTAGCGCTTTGGCGATTTCCACCATTTGCCATTGCCCGATTGACAAGTATTTCAGCGGGGTATCAGGATCGATATCCAATCCCAGATGCTGTAATTGCAGTTTGGCTTCATAGCGCAGCAGTGAATAGTTCACCATGCCGTATTTATGCGGCAGTTGGCCCAGATAGATGTTCTCGGCGACCGTCATTTCCGGCACCAAATGCAGTTCCTGGTAAATGATGGCAACGCCCGCATTCAGGGCATCCATCGTATTACTAAACTGCACAGGTTTGCCCTGAATGTGGATTTCGCCCGCTGACGGTGAATAGTTGCCGCTCAGGATTTTTAACAACGTCGACTTGCCCGCCCCGTTTTCCCCCATCAATGCATGGATCTGGCCGGCATGGCAGGAAAAACTGATATCCGAAAGCGCCTTAACACCGGGAAATTCTTTACCGATCCCATGAAACGACAAATAGGGTGACTGTGCTGTCATGTCTGTTTCCTCATAACGATACAGGTAGAGCGCGGATAACCTCGACCAGCATCATGCTGACCGGCGTTATCCGCATCTTTACGAAATCAGGCGAGATTACATCAGGCCTTTTTTCTCCAGTTCGACCTTAAAGTTGTCACGAGTGATCAGCACCACGTCGGTCACTTCGGTGAATTTCTCCGGTTCGACGCCTTTGGTGACCCAGTCATTCAGCATCTGGATACTCTTGTAGCCGTGAATATCCGGGCTTGGCAGCAGTGAGCCAAAGAAGCCCGTTGCCTGACCTTTAGACAGTTCGCTCACCGCATCCACGCCGTTGATACCGATACCAATAACGTTTGCTGCTTTAAAGCCCTGTCCTTCTGTCGCACGAACGCCACCCAGTACGGTGTTGTCGTTCATACCGATAATCAGCCAGTTTTTCACGCCAGGATGCTGAACCAGCATGGAGTTAGCGGCATCAAACGCACCGGGGATATCGTTGGATTTGGTTGGCACACGATAGATCTGTTTTTCTGGGAAGCCAGCGGCCTTCAGCGCATCCATGGAGCCAGAAGTACGACGGCGAGCGGTGTCCAGCTCATCAGCAGTAATCGCCATCACAGCGGTTTCATCCACTTTCCAGCCACGCTTGTTCATTTCTTTATACAGTTCCTGACCTTGACGCTCACCAATTTTGGTGGCCGCCATCATCACCAACGGCACTGTATCCATTGGTTGACCTTTAGCGTTCACGAACTGGTCATCAACCGCGATCACTTTCAGGTTGTAGCTACGTGCTTTTGCAATAATGGCCGGCCCCAATTTTGGGTCTGGGGTACAAATAACAAACCCTTTCGCCCCGCTGGCCGCTAGGCTATCAATCGCGTTCAGGGTTTTTTCCCCATCAGGCACCGCAATTTTTATCACATCAAAACCAAGATCTTTTCCTGCCTTATCCGCGAACTTCCATTCGGTCTGGAACCAGGGTTCTTCCGGCTGCTTAACCAGAAACCCCAGCTTTAAGTTCTCTGCCATAGCTGATTGTGACATAACAGCGGCTAACCCGATTGCTGCCAGCGCCTTAGTGAATTTATGCATGATGTTCTCCGGTGTAATTATCTTTTCATTCGCCAGCGACGCTGAAGCGAGTTCGAGTTCCTGGTAAGGTATTTCCGGTCCGGATAAAGGAAAAACACAGACTTAGCGTGATTCCTTTACTCAGTAGCATTCAGACGCTTTATGTTTTAGCCGTTATTACCGATAAGAATATAGAGCGCTATCACAGTCCGGAACAATGACAGGTTTGTGCATACATTTAGCAAATTTAACCAATCATTAACCTTTGACCGGCTTCACAAAATGGCTGCTCGCGACAGAAAAATACATACTTCCAGCTAACCACTCCTAACCGCCTCTCGTTATCCCTGCCTATCGTAAACACCAACGATCTGGGATTAATGAGGAGCAAAGCATGAGCGCGGGCGCTATTACGATTGGTCTCGACTTTGGCAGTGATTCGGTACGCGCCTTAGCCGTTGACTGCCAAAGCGGGAAAGAGCTGGAAACAGAAGTGGTCTACTACCCCCGCTGGCGTGAGGGTAAATATTGTCAGCCTGCCAACAACCAGTTCCGACATCATCCGCTGGACTATATCGAATCGCTGGAACAGGCGATCAAAGTGGTGGTCTCTCGCCTGACGAACGACCAGCGGCAGAGCATCATGGGTATTGGCGTGGATTCAACCGGGTCAACGCCCGCTCCCATTGATGAACAAGGCCAGATCCTGGCGCTGCGCCCCGAGTTTGCCAACAACCCCAATGCGATGTTCGTGCTGTGGAAAGATCACACGGCAATAGAAGAAGCGGATGCCATTAATGCGTTGTGCCGCAGCGGTCAGTTCCCCGATTACACCCGCTATATCGGTGGTGTTTACTCATCCGAATGGTTCTGGGCCAAAATCCTGCATGTATCGCGCGAAGATGCAGTAGTGTGTCAGGCGGCCGTTTCCTGGATAGAACTGTGCGACTGGGTGCCCGCCCTGCTTTCCGGTACACAAGCGCCTGCCGACATTCGTCGTGGCCGGTGCAGCGCCGGACATAAATCACTCTGGCATCCGAGCTGGGGTGGACTCCCCCCGAAAGATTTCCTATACGCGCTCGATCCTTGCCTGACAGAGACATTACAGTACCCACTGTTTACCGATACCTGGACCGCCGAACAGTCGGTCGGCACCATCACCGCAGAATGGGCGCAGCGGCTCGGCATCCCTGAGACGGTCACGCTTGCAGGCGGCGCGTTTGACTGCCACGTCGGTACCGTCGGTGCGGGCGCACAGCCTTATACATTGGTCAAAGTGATTGGCACCTCCACCTGCGACATTCTGATCGCTGATGAAGAGCGCATTGCTGACCGCACCATCGCCGGTATTTGTGGGCAAGTAGACGGCAGCGTCGTCCCCGGCTATATCGGCCTCGAAGCCGGACAGTCCGCCTTTGGCGACATGTATGCTTGGTTTGGCAGGCTGCTGGGCTGGTCGTTACAGGAAGCGGCGAAAGATCATCCTGAACTTAAAACGTCACTACAGGCGATGGAAGCCAAGCTACTGGAAAGGCTTACCCGCAACTGGGCGGACAACCCTACGCTGGATCACCTGCCTATCGTGCTGGACTGGTTTAACGGCCGCAGAACGCCGTTCGCCAACCAGCGCTTAAAAGGCGTGATTACCGATCTGAATCTGGGCACCGATGCCCCTACGCTGTTTGGCGGTTTCATTGCCGCTACCGCCTTTGGCGCACGCGCAATTATGGAATGCTTTGAAGAACAAGGTGTCCCCGTCGAAAACGTGCTGGCGCTGGGCGGCATCGCGCGGAAATCCCCCGTCATCATGCAGGTGTGTACCGATGTAATGAATCGTCCCTTGCAGATCGTCGCATCCGACCAGTGCTGTGCGCTTGGCGCTGCGATCTTTGCCGCCGTCGCCGCTGGCGTTCACGTCGATATCCCAACCGCACAACAGCATATGGCCAGCGGCATAGAACGCACGTTGATGCCAGACAGCCAGCGCGTTGCCCGCTATCAACAGCTTTATGAGCGCTATCAGCAGTGGTGCCGTCTCGCGGAACCAGCCTATAGCCCAACGTCTACGGCAAAAAACTAATTTTTATCCCTCTGGGGATCACGTACAGGAGTCATCATGGATCATTTTAAGCAGCTTGAAGTCTGGTTCGTCATCGGTAGCCAGCATCTCTATGGGCCGGAAACGTTGCGTCAGGTAAAAGAGAACGCGGAAAAAGTCGTTGCGGGTTTGAATCAACAAGCCAATCTGCCGGTTAAGCTGGTGCTAAAGCCGTTGGTGAAAACACCAGATGAAATTCTGGCACTGTGTCGCGATGCCAACTACCAGGATAACTGCATCGGCCTGCTAACCTGGCTGCACACCTTCTCTCCGGCAAAAATGTGGATTGGCGGCCTGAGCGTACTCAGTAAACCACTACTGCAATTCCATACCCAGTTCAATGCCGAAGTGCCGTGGGATACCATGGACATGGATTTCATGAACCTGAATCAGACGGCGCACGGCGGACGCGAGTTTGGCTTTATCGGTGCCCGGATGCGCCAAGCGCATCAGGTGGTGGTCGGCCACTGGCAGGATAAGAACGCGCATGTTCGCATCGGCAAATGGATGCGTGTTGCCGCTGCCATTCAGGAAAGCAAACAGCTGAAGGTCGCGCGCTTTGGCGACAACATGCGTGAAGTCGCCGTCACCGAAGGTGATAAAGTCGGCGCACAGATTCAGTTCGGCTACTCCGTCAGTGCCTGGGGACTGGGCGATTTAACCGCCGTGGTTGATGCCGTCTCCAAAGGCGATATTGATGCACTGATCGAAGAGTATGAAACCAGTTACCAGTTGACGGATGCGGTGAAACTCAACGGGGCTAATCGTCAGAACCTGCTGGATGCAGCCCAGATCGAACTTGGGATGAAGCGCTTTCTGGAACAAGGCGGCTATCACGCATTCACCACCGATTTTGAAAATCTGTACGGCTTGAAACAACTACCGGGTCTGGCGGTACAGCGTCTGATGCAGCAAGGCTACGGTTTCGGCGGTGAAGGCGACTGGAAAACCGCCGCGTTGCTGCGCATCATGAAAGTGATGGCCGGCGGTTTGTCGGGCGGGACATCCTTTATGGAGGACTACACCTATAACTTCCAGAATGGTAACGATCTGGTCGTCGGTTCCCACATGCTCGAAGTCTGCCCTACCATTGCGAAAGAGCAGAAGCCGATTCTGGATGCACAGCATCTTGGTATTGGCGGAAAAGCCGATCCTGCTCGTTTGATATTCTCCACGCCTGCCGGACCGTCTCTCAACGCTAGCGTGATCGACATGGGTGACCGTTTCAGAATGTTGGTTAATCTGGTCGATACCATTGAGCAGCCACATCCGTTGCCAAAATTGCCGGTTGCTCGCGCCATCTGGAAAGCGCAACCGTCGCTGGAAGTGGCGGCCGAAGCCTGGATTCTGGCGGGCGGTGCACACCACACCGTCTTTAGTCAGGCATTGGATCTCGACCATATGCGGCTTTACGCCGAGATGCAGAACATTGAACTGCTGGTGATCGACAACGAAACCCGACTCCACGAATTCAAAGATGCTCTGCGCTGGAATGAGGTGTATTACAAACTTTGTAGTCGCTAATTCCACGCTTTGGGGCAGATTGTGTATGGATCTTTCATCCGTACACAATCTGCCCCTTTATAGGCATTAATCGTTCCTACTCTCTGGTGTGTTATCACTCCGCCATTCGGCGTAGCCTTAAAAGTCGGTTATTTTCCTGTCAATTCATTATTTTTCATTTTCATTCGTTTGTTGTTGAAAAATAAGCGTAGTTTATTACTTCCCCCTCTAGACAGGCTTTCTTGCTTGAATATACTTAGTCATCTCAACCACATAACTATTAGACCAATTCACCATGACCGCTCATGACTATTTGCTTAAATTCAGGAAAGTCAGCTCAACAGAAAGTCTGGAAAAACTCTTTGATCATCTCAATTACTCTCTGACCGATAGTCAGGAAATCATCAACATGTATCGTGCAGCTGACCATCGGCGGGCTGAATTAGCATCCGGCGGGCGCTTATTCGATCTCGGCTGTGTGCCAAAATCTGTTTGGCATCACGTTCTGTAGTGATAAATAGCTATCGGTGAAAAAAGAATAGTTATGCAATAATCACCTTCCGGGCTATGGCTCAGAACGCACTGCGCGTTGCTGTTTGATAGCCCGGCGTTTCTCTTATTAAGAGAGCCAGATCCTCCGCTCCTTGAAGTAGACGGCTATACCCCTACTTTGGGTATGTTGTCGAAAACCCAACAATGCCTGATAATAGTCCGGTTTTGTTTTCTAGGCACCGTAATGACCGAATACGCATTGCTCTTTGTTAGCATCCTTCTGGTAAATAATTTCGTCTTAGTGAAGTTTCTTGGGCTGTGCCCCTTTATGGGCGTGTCCAAAAAACTAGAGACGGCGATTGGCATGGGAATGGCGACCACGTTTGTGATGACGCTGGGCTCCATGTTTTCCTGGCTGATCAACGAATTTATTCTTGTCCCGCTCGATATTCTCTATTTGCGCACCATGGCTTTTATTCTGGTGCTCGCCGTGGTGGTGCAGTTCTCCGAGATGTTCGTGCGCAAAGTTAGCCCAGAGCTGTATCGCCTGCTGGGGATTTTCCTACCGCTGATCACCACCAACTGTGCCGTACTTGGCGTCGTCTTGCTCAACATCAACCTGTCGCACGGTTTCCTGCAATCGACGATTTATGGTTTTGGCGGTGCCGCAGGCTTCTCGCTAGTGATGGTTCTTTTTGCCGCCATCCGTGAACGCCTCGCCGTGTCAGACATTCCGGCGCCGTTCCGAGGTTCTTCGATTGCACTGATCACCGCTGGCCTGATGTCTCTGGCATTTATGGGCTTTACCGGACTGGTGAAATTCTGATGACCGCTATCTGGATCGCCATTGCGGCATTAAGCGCACTCGCGCTGGCGTTCGGCTTGGTGCTTGGCTACGCCTCACGTCGTTTTGAAGTCGAAAACGATCCGATCGTGGAAGAAGTGGAAGCCATGCTGCCACAGAGCCAGTGTGGCCAGTGCGGTTACCCTGGCTGTCGGCCTTACGCCGAAGCGGTGGCGCTAAATGGTGAAAGCATTAATAAATGCGGCCCCGGCGGTGAAGCGATGATGTTGAAGCTGGCTGAAAAGCTCAACGTCGACCCGCAGCCGCTGGAAGGCGATGCTGATATTCAAGCGCCTGCACGTCATGTTGCCTGGATCGATGAGAGCAACTGCATCGGCTGCACCAAGTGTATTCAGGCCTGCCCGGTTGATGCCATCATCGGCAGTACCAAAGCGGTACATACCGTCGTCAGCGATTTATGCACTGGTTGCGATCTCTGCGTTTCCCCTTGCCCCACGGACTGTATCGAATTACGGCCCATCGCTCCGACTCCCGCTAACTGGAAATGGGATCTCGATACGATTCCAGTACGCGTTATTCAAGTAGAACGACATGCTTAAGCTGTTTTCCGCCTTTAGAAAAGACAGGATCTGGGATTTCGACGGAGGCATTCATCCGCCGGAAATGAAGACGCAGTCCAGCCAGACGCCACTACGCCAGATCTCGCTGCCAGAACAGTTCATTATTCCGCTCAAGCAGCATCTTGGGCCGGAAGGCGAAATCTGTGTCAGCATCGGTGAGAAAGTGCTGCGTGGCCAGCCGTTGACGCGGGGAAAAGGCCGTACACTGCCCGTTCACGCACCGACATCGGGAACCGTGAACGCGATTCGCCAGCATACGACGGCGCATCCTTCTGGCCTGACCGAACTCAGTATCATTATCGTGCCTGACGGCGAAGATCGCTGGTGCGAGCGACAGACCTATGCGGATTACCGCGCGCAGAGTGTCGATACCTTGCTTGCCCACCTGCATCAGGCGGGCATTGCGGGTTTGGGCGGCGCAGGCTTCCCTACTGCAGCTAAATTACAAGGCGGGATGCGTGGGATTGAAACCCTGATTATCAACGGCGCAGAATGCGAACCCTACATTACCGCCGACGATCGGCTCATGCAGGAGTGTGCCGATGAGATTATTCAGGGCGTCGAGATTCTGTCATTCCTGTTGCAGCCGAAACGCATTCTGATCGGAATCGAAGATAACAAGCCGGAAGCCATCAGTTCTCTGCGGTTGGCCTTGGGCAAACGCAGCGACATGCAGTTGCGCGTCATCCCTACCAAGTATCCGTCAGGCGGTGCCAAGCAGCTCACCAAAATTTTGACTGGCAAAGAAGTCCCGTTCGGTAAACACTCCGCCGCGATTGGCGTGCTCATGCAAAACGTCGGCACGGCCTACGCCATCAAACGCGCCGTGATCGACGGTGAACCGCTCACTGAGCGCGTAGTGACACTGACCGGTGAAGCCTTGCGCCAGCCCGGTAACGTGTGGGCGCGGCTGGGGACGCCAGTACGCCACCTGCTCAAACAGGGTGGATTCCACGTCACTAAACAGCCGATGGTGGTGATGGGTGGCCCATTGATGGGCTTTACTCTGCCGTCGCTGGACGTGCCTATCGTCAAAATTAGCAACTGCCTGCTCGCGCCGTCACATTCGGAAATGGAGCCGGTTGCCGAGGAACAATCCTGTATTCGCTGTAGCAAATGTGCCGATGCCTGCCCTGCGGGTCTCTTACCGCAGCAGTTGTACTGGTTCAGTCGCGGACAAGAACACGAAAAAGCCCGTAATCATCATCTGTTCGACTGTATCGAATGCGGTGCTTGCGCTTACGTCTGCCCCAGCAATATTCCGCTGGTGCAGTACTATCGTCAGGAAAAGGCCGAGATTCGGGCCATTGACGAAGACGCACAGCGTGCCGCGCAGGCCAAAGTGCGTTTTGATGCCAAACAGGCTCGTCTGGAACGGGAAAAGGCCGCGCGTGAACTGCGCCATAAACAAGCTGCAGCTGGCGTATCCAACAGTGACAAAGACGCCGTTCAGGCCGCATTGGAGCGCGTGCGGCGCAAACAAACTGGAGAAGCCGAGATCGGTTCGCCCATCACGGTAATCCCTGATGCGCAGCCGGATAACAGTGCGGCCATTGCTGCGCGTGCCGCACGTAAAGTATTAGTACGTGAAGAACGGGTGCGAGAGAAAGAAGCTCAACAAGAAACACCTGCGGCTGATGTTATGCCTGACGAGCTTGATCCACGTAAAGCCGCCGTAGCGGCTGCTCTTGCACGCGTTAAAGCCCGCAAGGCTGCACAGCAGTCCGAATTAAATACGACAGAGGCAGTGTTATCAGCCGTTCCCGATATAGCAGCGGAACCCACCGCGGCCGTTGAAGTACAAGAGCCGGAAGATCCACGTAAGGCTGCCGTTGCCGCCGCTATCGCTCGCGTTAAAGCTCGTAAAGCCGCGCAGCAGCCTGCAACCAACGTAGAAGTAACTGCTCCGGTCGTTTCCGAGACAACATCAGAACCGATCGCGGCCATTGAAGTACAAGAGCCGGAAGATCCGCGTAAGGCTGCCGTTGCCGCCGCTATCGCTCGTGTTAAAGCCCGTAAGGCCGCGCAGGCATCGTTACATCAAGAGGAATAAATGGCTTTTAGAATTGCGAGTTCACCGTTCACACATAACCAACAGCGCACACAGCGCATCATGCTGTGGGTTATTCTGGCCTGCCTGCCGGGCATGCTGGCGCAGGTCTATTTCTTTGGCTACGGCAACTTGATTCAGGTCGGGCTGGCGTCTGCCACCGCGCTTATTGCGGAAGGCGTGACACTGTCACTGAGGAAGTTTGCGGTTCGAACTACCCTGGCTGATAATTCCGCGTTACTGACCGCTGTGCTGCTCGGAATCAGCCTACCGCCGCTCGCGCCGTGGTGGATGGTGGTCATGGCAACCGTCTTCGCTATCATTATCGCCAAACAGCTGTATGGCGGATTAGGGCAAAACCCCTTTAACCCCGCAATGATTGGCTATGTCGTGTTGCTAATCTCTTTCCCTGTCCAGATGACGAGCTGGTTGCCACCCGAGCCACTGCAAACCATCTCGATCAGTTTCCATGATGCGCTCGTCATCATTTTTACCGGACACACGCCTGACGGGCATACCATGCAGCAACTGATGCACAATGTTGATGGCGTGAGTCAGGCCACCCCGCTGGATACGTTTAAAACCAGCTTACGCTCTGGTCAGACGCCGCAAGCCATTCTGCAACAGCCGATGTTTGCACAATCGTTGTCTGGTATTGGCTGGCAGTGGGTTAATATCGGTTTTCTCATCGGCGGGCTGTTCTTGCTGATGCGCGGCACGATTCGCTGGCATATTCCAGTCAGTTTTCTGCTGTCGCTGATGTTCTGCGCCCTGCTAAGCTGGCTCATCGCGCCGGATAAATTTGCCCCACCGATATTACATCTGTTGTCCGGTGCGACCATGCTCGGCGCATTTTTCATCGCTACCGATCCGGTAACGGCATCAACCACGAACCGGGGCCGTCTGATTTTCGGTGCGTTGATTGGGTTACTGGTGTGGCTCATTCGCACCTATGGCGGCTACCCAGACGGCGTAGCCTTTGCCGTTCTACTGGCGAACATTACTGTGCCGCTAATCGACTATTACACCAAGCCACGCGCTTACGGCCACCATCGCTGAGGAGACGCCCATGATGACGACAATGCGCCGCCACGCGACAACACTGGCTCTGTTTGCTGCTTCCACTACCGCAGTCACTGCCGTGGTGAATATGTTGACGGAACCAACGATCTCTCATCAGGCGCTGTTGCAGCAAAAGATGTTGTTGGATCAGGTGGTTCCCGCCGAGTTATACAACAGTGATATTCAGAAGGAGTGTTACGTTGTCACCAATCCGGCGCTAGGATCGTCAGCACCGCATCGGGTTTTCATCGCCCGACAGAATGGTGAACCGGTAGCCGCTGCACTGGAAAGTACTGCACCGGATGGTTATTCTGGTGCCATTCGGCTGCTGGTGGGTGCCGATTTTCATGGAAAGGTACTCGGCGTTCGCGTGACCGAGCACCATGAAACGCCGGGGCTGGGTGATAAAATCGAAGTACGAATTTCTGACTGGATCACGCGGTTTAATGGGCTAATGGTACAAGGTGAACATGACGGCCGCTGGGCAGTGAAGAAAGAAGGCGGGATGTTTGACCAGTTTACCGGAGCCACCATCACGCCGCGTGCCGTTATTAATAGCGTGAAGCGCAGCGCGCTTTATCTGCAAACGCTACCGCCACAAATCAACACGCTGTCCGCCTGTGGAGAGAACCAATGAGTCAAACCAAAGCGCTTTTCATTGACGGGTTATGGAAGAACAACTCGGCACTGGTTCAATTGCTGGGTCTGTGCCCCCTGCTGGCGGTGTCATCAACCGCGACTAACGCGCTGGGACTCGGGTTGGCAACTACGCTCGTTCTCACCTGTACCAACATGGCCGTCTCTGCGCTGCGCCGTTGGGTACCCGCGGAAATCCGTATTCCGATTTACGTCATGATCATTGCTTCCGTCGTCAGCACCGTACAGATGCTGATCAACGCGTATGCCTACGGTTTATATCAATCGCTGGGGATTTTTATTCCGCTGATCGTGACGAACTGCATCGTTATCGGTCGGGCTGAAGCCTTTGCGTCTAAAAATGCCGTCTTCCCTTCCGCCATTGACGGACTGGCAATGGGACTGGGGGCAACCAGCGCATTGGTGGTGCTCGGCTCTTTGCGTGAAATTCTGGGTAACGGCACGCTGTTCGACGGCGCAGACTTGCTGCTGGGCAGTTGGGCTAAAGTCCTCCGTATTGAGGTTGTCCATCTCGATTCCCCTTTCCTGCTGGCGATGTTGCCACCGGGTGCCTTTATCGGCCTGGGACTGTTGCTTGCCGTGAAATATTTGATCGATGAGAAAATGAAACAACGCCGAGCGCGTGCCGCTACCGCCGAAGGGAAAATGGTGCCAACAACCGGTGCCGTGGGGGAATCGCTGTGAACAAAGCTAAACGGGTTGAGATCTTAACGCGTTTACGCGACAACAATCCCCATCCGACGACTGAGTTAAATTTCAGCACACCGTTTGAATTGCTCATCGCCGTACTGCTTTCTGCACAGGCAACCGACGTCAGCGTCAATAAGGCAACCGCAAAGCTCTATCCTGTTGCCAACACGCCCGAAGCCTTGCTTGAGCTCGGTGTAGTTGGCGTTAAGGGTTATATCAAGACGATCGGTCTGTTTAACAGCAAAGCGGAAAATGTCATCAAGACTTGCCGCCTATTGCTGGAAAAACATCAGGGACAGGTTCCTGAAAATCGTGCCGCATTAGAAGCGTTGCCCGGTGTAGGACGAAAAACAGCGAATGTTGTTTTGAATACCGCGTTTGGCTGGCCGACGATTGCTGTTGATACCCATATCTTTCGCGTCAGTAACCGTACAGGATTCGCACCGGGTAAAAATGTAGAACAGGTAGAGGAAAAACTGCTGAAAGTTGTTCCGGCAGCATTTAAAGTCGACTGCCACCACTGGTTAATCCTGCATGGCCGTTACACCTGCATTGCTCGTAAACCGCGCTGTGGCTCCTGCCTGATTGAGGATTTATGTGAGTTCGGCGAAAAGGTCGACGCCTAATTTTAATCTGTTGTAGTCTGGTGAAACGGCTATCACCAGACCTTCTTCTCGATGATTCCACACTCGCACCGTCTTTCGCTCTCTCATTCTTAGCTTTCCTACTACCAGAGTCAGACACGCTCGCAGCGCCTCACAGCTCAAATAACCACGCCCTTTCTAGCGGAGCCTCGTTCAAGAGAACTGTATAAAAATACAATTAACCACTATTTAAGGCTAATAAGTTATTTTTAATAGAAAATTTAGTGATTGATAGTCACGCATAAAAACTATATCGATATTTATCTTATTGCCTACCACTGATGCTTTTTTACACTCACTGCATATTTAGTAATATGCAAAAGATTAAACCGCATATTCATTCATAATTAATGATATTGTCTTGATTTTAAGTAAAAGGCAGATTATATCACTTTCATAAAAAACAAATGCGGAAAACCGAGATAATCATTTGATGCAAAAGCAAGTTGCGAAATTAAACTCTGCATAACATTTATTTTCTGGTTTTATCCCACGACAAAAACCACTTGTAACAAAACATGTCAAATGACTTGTCTGTCCGTAAAATAACGTCAATATAACGCCGTTTTTCCTCCCCATAACAATCAAAAGAGGTTGCAGTTTCACTGTCTCACTCTTGTTATTTTCTCGTTAAAAAAAACGAGATATGTAAAATCAGAGGTCTTTGTGTCAACAGCAAACAACAGCGAATCCACCGAAAGCGTCAGCATTAACGCGTTCAAACAGCCAAAAGCGTTTTATCTCATCTTTAGTATCGAACTGTGGGAGCGTTTTGGTTACTACGGTCTGCAGGGCATTATGGCGGTTTATCTGGTCAAAATGTTGGGCATGTCCGAAACAGATTCCATCACCCTTTTCTCCTCTTTCAGCGCGCTGGTTTACGGCTTCGTCGCCATTGGCGGCTGGTTGGGTGATAAAGTCCTCGGCACCAAACGTGTGATCGTGCTGGGTGCCATCGTGCTAGCATTCGGCTACGCTATGATTTCCTACTCGGGCCACAGCGTTACATGGGTCTATATCGGTATGGCAACCATTGCCGTCGGTAACGGACTGTTTAAAGCCAACCCATCTGCCTTGCTGTCTACCTGCTACGCGAAAGACGACCCGCGTCTTGATGGCGCCTTCACCATGTACTACATGTCGGTGAACATCGGCTCCTTCTTCTCTATGCTGGCTACACCGGTACTTGCCGCGCACTACGGCTGGGGCGTTGCCTTCTCTCTGAGCGTGGTTGGCATGATTCTGACGCTGGTTAACTTCATGTTCTGCCGTAAGTGGGTCAGCACGCAAGGTTCTCAGCCAGATTTCCAACCGATTAATCTGCCGAAACTGGCCGTCACCTTGGTGGGTATTGTCGCGCTGGTCGCCATTTCCACCTGGCTGTTGCACAACCAGAGCGTCGCACGTTGGATTTTGACGCTTATTTCACTGGCTGTTGTTGCTATCTTCATCAAAGAAATGCTGGCGGTGAGCGGTGCTGAACGCCGGAAAATGATCGTGGCACTTCTGCTGATGCTGGAAGCCGTCGTCTTCTTCGTGCTGTACAACCAAATGCCAACATCGCTGAACTTCTTTGCTATCCGCAACGTTGAGCACACGATTTTAGGTTTTGCCTTTGAGCCAGAGCAGTATCAGGCGCTCAACCCATTCTGGATCATGGTTGCCAGCCCGATTCTGGCTGCGGTTTACAACAAAATGGGTGACCAGCTACCGATGGCGCACAAATTTGCGATTGGTATGGTGCTGTGTTCCGGCGCATTTCTGGTGCTGCCGTGGGGCGCGAGTATGGCTAACGAACAGGGTATCGTGTCCGTAAACTGGTTGATCCTCTGTTATGGCCTGCAAAGTATCGGGGAGTTAATGATTTCCGGTCTGGGGCTGGCAATGGTCGCTCAGTTGGTGCCACAGCGTCTGATGGGCTTCATCATGGGAGCCTGGTTCCTGACATCTGCCGGTGCCGCGATTATCGCAGGCTACGTCGCCAATATGATGGCCGTGCCTGAGAACGTCGTAGATCCGCACGCGTCTCTTGAGATTTATAGCAATGTCTTCCTGCAGATTGGCATCGTCACGGGTATCATCGCCGTTCTGATGCTGCTGACCGCACCAAAATTGACACGTATGACGCAGGATGTCTCCGAAGCCCCTGTGGATACCGTCACGACCACAGCATCTGTCTGATAACCCGCCCTAACACCTCGCTCGGATAACGGGGTGAGGTGTTGTTGGTGAAGCGTTTGAGGATAGATAGATGATAAAAAGCCAGACACTGTCTGGCTTTTTTGCTTTCAAGGCTTAAGTACGGCTGTTGATGCTTACTTCACTGGCAGCGTAATGTCTTTAAACATCGCTTCAATTTCATCATTCGAGCGCAGCGCAACGGCAGAATCGACAACATCACGCGTTAAATGCGGAGCAAAACGCTGGATGAAATCGTACATGTAGCTGCGCAGGAATGTACTGCGGCGGAAACCAATTTTCGTGGTGCTATAGCTGAAGATGCTGTTCGCGTTGATAGTCACCAGATCGGTTTCCGTCTGCGGATCAACCGCCATGTTAGCAATCACCCCCACGCCCAGTCCTAAACGCACGTAGGTCTTAATCACATCAGCATCTGTTGCGGTAAAGACGATGCGCGGCGTGAGACCCGCTCGGTTAAACGCGGTATCCAGCTCAGAACGCCCCGTAAAGCCAAAGGTATAGGTAACGATGGGATAAGCGGCCAGCTCTTCAATAGTGATGTCTGTTTTGGATGCCAGCGGGTGATCCGGTTTTACGACTACTGCGCGATTCCAGTGGTAGCACGGCAGCATGATCAGATCGTCGTACAGATGCAGCGCTTCTGTCGCAATAGCAAAATCAGCAGATCCTTTCGCAACAGCCTCGGCAATCTGCGTCGGCGAGCCCTGATGCATGTGCAGCGACACGCGAGGATAGCGGTCGATAAAACCTTTGATAACGCTTGGCAGCGCGTAGCGGGCCTGTGTGTGGGTAGTCGCGACGTACAGTGACCCTTTATCGGGATAGGTATGCTCTCCGGCGACCGCTTTGATGGCATCGACTTTCGACAACACTTCGCGTGCAATGCGGATGACTTCCTGTCCAGCGGGGGTCACCTGTGTCAGGTGTTTTCCACTACGGGCAAAAATCTGAATGCCCAATTCATCCTCCAGCATGCGGACCTGTTTACTGATCCCTGGCTGAGAGGTGTACAACCCTTCTGCGGTAGAAGACACATTTAGGTTGTGATTAACAACTTCAACAATATAACGAAGCTGTTGTAGTTTCATAATTTATCCCATTCCCAATTGAAGTGTGCGCGTGGCATCTCACGACGTTCTAACGACGTTCCGTTTTATACCCGTAATACTTCAAGCTGCATGTGCGTTGGCTGCGTTCAAATACTCGGCCCGTCGTGGGCCTCGCCCTAAAGGGCCGCTGCAAGCAGCGTTCAAATCCGCTCCCAGCAGATTTGTCACCCGAATCACTTACCTAAGTAAGCTCATCGGGATTCCCTCTCTTGCCGCCTTCCTGCAACTCGAATTATTTGGGATATATTGACCTTGATTACGCCTTAATCGTCCGGCGCATATTTCCATCAATTAATGTCATTTAATCATAAAAATTATTTTTATATAACCATTTTTACATGACGTCGGTGATTAAAGAACGCAGTGCGTGCGATTATCACCGAGGTAAACCGCATCATTCTCTATCACGGATCAACAATCCTCATGCTACCGCATGACAATCTTCATACATCTGTTTTATCAAGAGATATTCTGCGATCAAAAAAGCCAGCCTTACGGCTGGCTTGATTTAGCTATTTTCTCTGCACAACCACAGTTGGTCAGAGGATGGCGGAAAGAGATTACTTCTTCCCTTCAACCCATTTTCCATCAACATAAAACGCGGACCAGCCTGTTGCCTTGCCGTCTTTCTCTGACGAGACGTATTGCTGTTTGGTTTTGCGGCTAAAACGTACCTGGGTTTTATTGCCGTCTTTATCCGTCGCTGGGGCATCTGCCAAATAGCGCAGTTTCTCCGGCAAACGATCCTTGAATCGAACCAGTTCTTCTACCAGCGGTGCCCGCGTTTCACGAGATTTCGGGAACGTATTGGCCGCAAGGAAGACCCCTGCCGCACCGTCACGCAATACGAAATAGGCATCAGACTTCTCGCAAGGTAACTCAGGCAACGGCACCGGATCTTCTTTCGGTGGCGCAACATCGCCATTGCGCAGGATCTTACGCGTGTTGCTGCAAGTCTCGCCGGTGCAGGACATATATTTACCGAAACGTCCCATTTTGAGGTGCATTTCGGAACCACATTTCTCGCACTCAACGATCGGGCCATCATAGCCTTTGATGCGGAACTCGCCAGCTTCGATTTCATATCCGTCACAGGCTGGGTTATTCCCACAAACGTGCAGTTTGCGCTGATTATCAATCAGGTAACTGTCCATCGCTGTACCACATTTTTCACAGCGACGACGAGCACGCAATGCGTTAGTTTCGGCTTCATCACCTTCTAACACGTTCAGCACTTCGGCTTCCGGTATCAGGTTAATCGTGGTTTTACAGCGCTCTTTCGGCGGCAGTGCATAGCCGGAACAGCCCAAGAACACACCGGTGCTGGCGGTACGAATACCCATTTGACGAGAGCAGGTTGGGCAGTCAATGCTGGTTAACACCATTGCATTGGGTCGCATGCCGCCTTCTTCAGGATCCTGCTCAGCCTTTTCCAACTGCTGGCTAAATTCCTTGAAGAACTCATCCAGCACCGCTTTCCATTCCGCCTGATTATTGGCAACCTGATCGAGACGGCTTTCCATTCGCGCGGTGAAATCGTAATTCATCAATTCGCGGAAGTTTTCTTCCAGTCGATCGGTAACGATTTCACCCATTTTCTCGGCATAGAAACGGCGGTTTTCCGCACGGACATAGCCGCGATCCTGGATGGTTGAAATAATAGAGGCATAGGTAGATGGACGACCAATCCCACGTTTTTCCAACTCTTTAACCAGAGAGGCATCGCTATAACGTGCAGGTGGTTTGGTGAAGTGTTGCCCTGGCAGCAGTTTCTGCAGTGACAGCGCCTCGCCCACGGCCACAGTTGGCAACGTGCGATCTTCATCATTTTTACGCAACGCTGGCATGACTTTCGTCCAGCCATCAAAACGCAGCGTACGGCCTTTCGCACGCAGTTGATAATCTGCCGCTTCCACGATTAACGTGGTGGAGTCGTATTGCGCAGGTGTCATTTGACAGGCAACGAACTGACGCCAAATCAACTGATACAGCTTCTGCGCATCGGCTTCCATATCTTTCAGGCTGTCGGCCAGTACGCCAACATCGGAAGGACGAATGGCTTCATGCGCTTCCTGCGAATTTTCTTTGCTGCTGTAGGCGGTCGCCGCCTCAGGCAAATAGCGCTTGCCAAACTCTTCGCCGATATAGCCACGCACCATCGTCAGCGCATCCTGGCTGAGGTTCGTTGAGTCGGTACGCATGTAGGTAATGTAACCCGCTTCGTACAGACGCTGGGCCATCATCATGGTCTTTTTAACACCAAAGCCGAGGCGTGTACTGGCAGCCTGTTGCAGCGTGGATGTGATGAACGGCGCACCCGGTTTGCTGCTGGTCGGTTTATCTTCACGGTCACCAACGACATAGCGTGCGTTTTCAAGCAGACTGACCGCCGCATGCGTTTGCTCTTTATTAACCGGCTTAAAGGGTTTGCCGTTGTGGTGCGTTACCTGCATTTGCAGTTGAATATCGCTGCCCGCCAGCAAATCGGCGTGCAATTCCCAGTATTCTTCTGGCACGAACGCTTTGATTTCACGCTCGCGATCGACAATCAGGCGTACTGCAACCGACTGCACGCGCCCAGCGGACAGGCCACGGGCAATTTTTTTCCACAGCAGTGGGGAAACCATGTAACCCACCACGCGATCCATAAACCGACGCGCCTGCTGTGCATTAACGCGGTCAATATTCAACGTGTCTGGTTTTTCAAACGCCTGTTTAATGGCATTTTTCGTGATTTCGTTAAACACTACGCGGCTGAAACGCTGCTCGTCACCACCAATAATTTCCCGCAGGTGCCAGGCAATGGCTTCCCCTTCGCGGTCAAGGTCGGTTGCGAGATAGATGTGGTCGGCATTTTCCGCCAGCGTTTTTAATTCGGAGACAACCTTCTCCTTACCCGGCAGTATTTCGTAGTTGGCTTTCCAATCATGATAAGGATCGATGCCCATACGATTAACCAGCGCGGATTTTTCATCCTTTTTGACTTTCTTTTTCGTTTTATCTTTAGTCGTTGAGTCCGCGCTCTTTTTACTAACTGAGCCGCTCGTCGGCAAATCGCGCACATGACCGACGCTGGATTTCACCACGTAGTCATTGCCTAAATACTTATTGATCGTTTTGGCTTTTGCCGGGGACTCGACGATAACGAGAGCTTTACCCATATGTACTATTACCTGCTGAATTCTTCTGAAAATCAGATATTTTTCGGGGCATTCAGAGCGGATTCTACTGACTGCGCAAAATCCCACACTCTACCTGATAAATACTGCCACGCAACCTAATTAGCATGGAAATCCAGTTTTATCCGCTTCCTGCTAAATTGAATATCGGCAGGTAAGCCCCTAAAATGTAGCCCATTTGCATCATAATCTGCACTTTACGCTGAAACCGTATCGCAGTACCCTTTCTCTTGATGCAGTTTTTGAAATAACAGTGTTGATTTTTGAAATAGCCGCATTGGTTTTCGAAATAACATTGTTGATATAGTGTAACTACCCCCTTTTTCAAGGGTGAGTACAGGAGTAGCAATCATGTCACCTGAACAACGGGTTAATGAAGAAAAACGTCCTATTGACCGCCAGAGCTTATTAATTGAAGCCAATGACATCATTAAACATCACGATGATTATTTGCACGGAATGGTCGCTGATAGCGTAGAACAAAAAAGCGGCGTGCTCGTTTTTCGCGGTGAGTTTTTTCTCGATGAGAGCGGAATACCAACCTTAAAAAGTACTGCTGTATTTAACATGTTCAAACATCTTGCGCATGTTTTATCCGAAAAATACTATTTGGTCGATTAGACGCAAATGCCCGCAGTTTGCGGGCATTTGATGTTATACGGCTTAACGATACTCGGTTACAGCAGAGGCTTCGAACCACGCTGCCACCAGCGTAGCATCAGACGTTCAGCGGTATCTCCCGCACTGCCCGTCAGACGATCCAGCAGACGTTTACGGCGCGTATAGCGTACGCTTAATACTTCATGATTCGCCATTTCGGCAATGAGCAGGTCGTCACTGGTGCCGATAGCATCTATCAGTCCTAAATCTTTCGCCTGAGTGCCAAACCAGTGCTCTCCGGTTGCAACAGAATCAATATCCAGCGACGGACGCATCTGCTGTACAAAGTCCTTAAACAGCGTATGCGTGACATTCAGATCTTCGCGGAATTTCTCGCGGCCTTGTTCGGTATTCTCACCAAACAGCGTCAATGTACGTTTAAACTCACCCGCGGTATGCAGTTCAACATCAATGTCTTTGTTTTTCAGCAAACGGTGGAAATTGGGGATTTGTGCCACAACGCCAATAGAACCCACAATGGCAAAAGGCGCTGCTACGATACGGTCGGCCACGCAGGCCATCATATATCCGCCGCTGGCAGCCACTTTATCGACCGCAACCGTCAAACGTACGCCGCCTTGACGCAGACGTTGTAATTGCGACGCGGCCAACCCATAACCGTGTACTACACCGCCGGGGCTTTCGAGACGCAACAACACTTCGTCTTTCGGTTTCGCCACGGCGAGTACGGCGGAGATTTCTTCACGTAGCGAACTGACTTCTCCCGCATCCATACTGCCATTGAAATCGAGAACGTACAGGCACGGTTTTACACTTTTCTCTTCGCCACGCTTGGCGCGCTGTTTATCTTGCTTAGCCGTTTCTTTTTCTTTCTTTTTTTCTTGTTTAGATAACAGCTTACGTTCGGTGTCGCTCATACAAGCGGTCTGCATTTCACGCTGCATTTCCTGATATTGCTCGCCCAGATTCGTGACCTGCAACTCACCTTTATGCTGGCGCTTACGCTGCGTCATTCCGAATGCCAGAACGACTAACGCACCAATAGCCACCACGATGGTGAGTGCCTTAGCCAGGAATAAACCGTACAGAGAAAGTAATTCCACAAACACCGTCCTCATTGACTGAGTATTAATTAATGTTGGCCTACTCACCAACCATGGCCTTGACGTCGCGCGCCATTCCCTTCCTATAACCTAACTGATGGCACGCAATATGGCGATGTTATTCCTGTGGTTTTTATGCCTATTGCTGCTTTTTACAACAGCACAGGGATAAATAGAGGCAGTCTCATTGAAAACGTGCGGTATTTGAGGCATAACACCCCCATTCGCCCTGTTTGGATGCGCCTTCACCTGACGTTCCGAACCGCACGCCCCGACAGCTCGCATCGGGTCGATATGCTATGGCAGGTCTATTATCTGAAGCGTGAACGTTCTGCGTCGCGGCAAGAGGAATTCATTGTGCACTACCAACCTAAAATCGATTTACTGCAAAACCGCATCATTCTGGTCACCGGCGCGGGTGACGGCATTGGTCGGGAAGCCGCACTGACTTATGCTCGGTATGGCGCACACGTTATCTTATTAGGACGAACGGAAAGTAAACTGCAAACGGTTAAGCAGCAGATCGAACAAGAACACGGTACGACAGCACACGTTGTCGTCTGCGATATGCTGGCCTTATCCTCTGCACAGTGCTTTCAGTTGGCTGACGAGCTGTCACAGGTTGTACCCCATCTGGATGGCGTGCTTCACAACGCCGGATTACTCGGGGAAATTGTCCCTGTTGTACAGCAAACACCGGAGATCTGGCATCAGGTTATGCAGGTCAACGTCAACGCGACTTTCATGTTGACGCAAGCGCTACTGCCGCTGTTATTGAAATCGCCATGCTCTTCTCTGGTTTTCACCAGTTCCAGCGTCGGCCGCGAAGGTCGTGCTAACTGGGGAGCCTACTCCGTATCCAAGTTCGCTACAGAAGGCCTGATGCAGGTGCTGGCAGATGAGTATCGTTCGCACAATCTGCGGGTGAACTGTATTAATCCCGGCGGAACGCGTACGGGTATGCGCGCGTCGGCATTCCCCAGCGAAGATCCGATGAAACTGAAAACGCCGGCAGATATTATGCCGCTGTATCTCTACCTGATGGGCGATGATAGCCGCCGTAAAACAGGGATGAGTTTTGATGCTCAGCCAGGTAGAAAAGCCGGTCCAGCCGAATAATAGACAAGAGCACTCAATATGAGCGATGAACGCCACCAGCAGCGCCAACAGCGTCTGAAAGAAAAGGTCGATGCCCGCATTGCCGCCGCGAATGAAACGCGCGGTATCCTGATTGTGTTCACTGGGAATGGGAAAGGGAAAACGACAGCCGCGTTTGGCACCGTCACGCGGGCGATAGGCCACGGGTTACAGGCTGGTGTGATCCAGTTTATTAAAGGTGAATGGCCAAACGGTGAAAAGAATCTGCTGCAGCAGCACGGCGTAGAATTTCAGGTGATGGCAACCGGTTTTACCTGGGATACGCAGAATCGCCAGACGGATACCGAAGCGGCACAACATGTCTGGCAAGCAGGGAAACGGATGCTGGCCGATCCACAGCTTGACCTCGTCGTATTAGATGAGCTGACGTATATGATTAGCTATGATTATCTAGATTTAAGTGACGTTGTCACTGCATTGAAGCAGCGCCCCGCAGGACAGACTGTGATCATCACCGGTCGTGGCTGCCACCGTGATTTGCTCGAAATGGCCGATACCGTGACGGAAATGCGTCCAGTAAAGCATGCGTTTGATAACGGGATTCAGGCACAAAAAGGCATTGACTGGTAGTCTTTAGTCCCATAGCTATCAGTAATGGGCTAAATGAAAACGGGCAGCGAAAGCTGCCCGTATAGAGAAGCTTAGCCGTTACGTTTCGGCTTTGGAGATGTGCGACGTGCTGGCGCGCTGTTGATCTGGCTGTGACGTTTTACCGCACGGCGGATCTGGTTCGCCTTCACCCGACGGCGTTCACGCTCAACCGGCAGTTTCGACACTGTCTCTGCTGGAAGCTGCACTAATTCACGCAGATAGTTCAGCTGTTCCAGCGGCATTTCTGCCCAGCCACCGCGTGGAATACCTTTGGGCAACGTAATATCGCCGTAACGCACGCGAATCAGGCGGCTAACCTGCACGCCAACCGCTTCCCACAGACGACGAACTTCACGGTTACGCCCTTCTGTCAGCGTGACGTTATACCACTGGTTCAGACCTTCACCGCCCTGATAGCGGATAGTACGGAACGAGGCAGGACCATCTTCCAACTGTACGCCTTTACTCAGTTGTTTGATCTTTTCGTCGTCAACCTCACCGAAAACCCGCACAGCATATTCACGTTCAACTTCACGGCTCGGGTGCATCAGGCGATTGGCCAGTTCCCCGTCAGTCGTGAACAGCAGCAGACCGGAAGTGTTCACATCCAGACGCCCTACGGCAACCCAACGGGAACCCTGAATTTTCGGCAGACGGTCAAACACCGTTGGACGTCCATCAGGATCGTTGCGAGTACACAGCTCGCCTTCTGGCTTGTAATACACCAGCACGCGACACACGGTTTCTTCGGTTTCCTTAACGGTAACCACATGACCATCAATACGGATTTTGGTGGCTTTCGTCACTTCAACGCGATCGCCCAAAGTGGCAATCTTACCATCAACGCTAACGCGTCCAGCCTGAATGATAGTTTCAATCTCGCGGCGTGAGCCATGTCCGGCACGCGCCAGAACTTTTTGTAACTTTTCGCTCATTGAGCAACCTCTAGTGTCGCCTTCCCAGGCGTCGGGGGGAGTCATAACTGCCGATAAAATTCAGCAGGTTACGTAAAAATCGTTCGTCATATGCAATGCTGGCGCGATTATACCGATCTTCGCGCCATTTGTATTCCCATTGTTACAGCCGCCGCAGCGCTTATAAGAATGGCGTGACGTCACCAGTGCCTTCACGAGCAACGCGCGGTACGGACTCTGTCAAATCGATCACCGTCGTAGGCTGTTGACCAAGCGAACCACCGTGAATAATCAGATCCACCAGTTTTCCCAATCTTTCCTGAATTTCTTCTGGATCAGATTCAGCAAAATCATTTCCCGGCAGCATCAGCGTTGTCGACATCAGTGGTTCATTCAACGCGGCCAGCAGATCTAGTGCGATAGGATTAGACGGCACGCGCAGGCCGATAGTTTTGCGTTTTTCATTCATTAAGCGGCGAGGAACCTCTTTCGTCGCTTTCAGAATAAACGTGTAATTACCCGGCGTATTATTTTTAATCAACCGGAAAGCCGAATTATCAACATGGGCGTACGTCGATAGTTCGGACAGATCACGACACATCAGCGTGAAGTTATGATCGCTACCCAGATCGCGAATCCGACAGATGCGTTCCAGCGCGTTCTTTTCGCCCAACATACATCCCAATGCATAACCGGAATCTGTTGGATAAACTATCACTCCACCTTTATGCAAAAACTCCACCGATTGGCTGATTAATCGTGGTTGCGGATTTTGTGGATGAATATAGAAAAACTGACTCATGACCCTACCTCGTGCGTCTGACATATCGCGGCGTTGCTCATCCCACACCGCGTCATAATGCAATAGGGTTATTATAGAACGTGTCGGTGGTAAAAGATTGTTATTTCATGAGATAGCGATGTCATTAGACGGTAATGCCCCGCTACTTTGCCAATAATGGATGATGCCAAACGGGCTCGACATCAGCAGGTAGCCACAGTTTGCGACCCAGTTCAATCCAGGCACAAGGCAGATGAAAATCCGATCCTTGCGACGCCATTAGGTTGAAATCACGCGCATAGCGAGCAAGCTGCGTTCGTTCATCCGGCGCTTGTTGGCATTGCGCCACCTCCATCGCGATCCCACCACTTTCGGAAAACGTCGCTAACAGGCGTTTTAACCATTTTGCCGTCAGATCGTAGCGGCCAGGGTGAGCCAACACCGATACACCGCCAGATTGATGAATCGCCTCGATCGCTTGCGGGATGGAGCACCACTGTGGTGGCACGTAGCCAGTTTTTCCTTTCGCCAGATATTTTTTAAACACCTGATTCATATTCGCCGCGATGCCCAGTTCGATCAGATAACGTGCAAAATGTGCCCGTGTGATCTGACCTCCCGTCGCCAGACGCTGCGCGCCAGCCAACGCATCGGGAATCCGGGATTTTTCCAGCCGAGTCGCGATCTGTTCCGCCCGACTCTGCCGATTATCCGCCTGCTGTTGCAGCAACCCACGTAACGCAGGATGTGCAATATCCATCCCCAAGCCGACAATATGGATCTCATTATTTTCCCACAGCGTGGAGATCTCTACGCCGGGAATTAACCTTAGTGCCAACTCCTGCTGTGCAATCGCAGTCTGTGCTTCTTCAAGCCCAGCCGTCGTGTCGTGGTCGGTAATGGCCAGCACGCTCACCCGCATATCTACCGCCCGGCTGACCAGCGCTGTCGGCGTTAAAAGGCCATCAGACGCCGTAGTATGGCTATGCAAATCATAAAGTGGAAATGACGATATCGGTTGAGAATCTTCTGGCACAAGCCTACCCATTAACAAGAACTATGCGAAGGCCGCATGATGCCATTAATAGGAAGAAAAGGGTAATCCCTGCCGTTTACCTGAGTAATAAAATAATCCTATTGAAGGTGTTGACATTTTATCGCCGAACCAGTTAACTAGTACGCAAGTTCAGTACGCAGACATTGATCGGTACACAAACAGCGAGATGATGATAATGGCAACGCAGAAAATGATGAAACATGGTTGGTGGCGCGCTTCCCTATCGCGGGTGGACTAATCACGCATCGCTGTTATCACACATGCAGATATTCCCAGACCCGCTTAACTAAGCGGGTTTTTTATTTGATGGGCACAACATTTAACGGGTAGCAAGAATGCAAACAACACAACCTAAACTGGAACTGCTGCGTACTGAGGCCGTTTATCGTAACGACCCCAGCGCCATCTTCCATCAGCTTTGCGGTGCCAGACCTGCCACGTTGCTGTTAGAGTCGGCTGAAATCGACAGCAAGGAAAACCTGAAAAGCCTGTTAATCATTGATAGCGCACTGCGCATCACCGTTCTCGGCCAGCAGGTTTCCGTTCAGGCATTAACCGCAAACGGTGCCAGCCTGCTACCACTTCTGGATGCTGCGCTGCCTGTGGAAATTATCAATCAGCCGCGTCCTAACGGTCGTGAACTCACATTTCCACTGGCAGACGACATGCAGGATGAAGATGCTCGCCTACGTTCGCTGTCCGTGTTTGATGCCCTACGCCAGATTCTGACGCTGGTTGCCTGCCCAACGGACGAGCGTGAAGCCATGTTCCTTGGTGGCCTGTTCGCCTACGATCTGGTCGCTGGGTTTGAAGCATTGCCTGCGCTAAGCCAGCAGCAGCGTTGCCCGGATTTTTGCTTCTACCTAGCAGAAACCTTGCTGGTGCTTGACCATCAAAAGCGCGTGACCGACCTACAAGCCAGCCTGTTTACACCAAGCCACAGCGAAAAGCAGCGTCTGCAACAGCGTCTGGAACAATTGCAACTTCAGCTCACTCAACCGGCTCCAGCCCTGCCGCGCCAACCTATTGAAGACATGACGCTGAGCTGTAACCAGAGCGATGAGGCCTTTGGTGACGTTGTCAGCCAGATGCAGGAAGCTATCCGCATCGGTGAGATTTTTCAGGTCGTGCCGTCACGCCGTTTCTCTCTGCCGTGCCCTTCACCGCTGGCCGCCTACCAAACGCTAAAAGATAACAACCCTAGCCCTTACATGTTTTACATGCAGGATCAGGATTTCACGCTGTTCGGTGCCTCGCCGGAAAGTTCGCTGAAATACGATGCTGACAGCCGCCAAATCGAAATTTACCCAATTGCCGGTACTCGTCCGCGCGGTCGCCGTGCGGATGGTTCACTGGATCGCGATCTCGATAGCCGCATTGAGCTGGAAATGCGTACCGACCATAAAGAACTGGCCGAACATCTCATGTTGGTGGATTTAGCCCGTAACGATCTGGCGCGCATCTGCCAGCCAGGTAGCCGTTACGTTGCTGACCTGACCAAAGTGGACCGCTATTCCTTTGTGATGCATCTGGTTTCCCGCGTCGTTGGCACACTGCGTGAAGATTTGGATGTACTGCACGCCTATCGCGCCTGCATGAATATGGGCACGCTGAGCGGCGCACCGAAAGTTCGGGCAATGCAGTTGATTGCAGAAAGTGAGAAAACCCGACGCGGCAGCTACGGCGGCGCGGTGGGCTACTTCACCGCTCACGGCGATCTGGATACCTGTATCGTCATTCGCTCCGCCTATGTCGAAGACGGTATTGCCACCGTTCAGGCTGGCGCGGGCGTGGTTCTTGATTCTAATCCGCAGGCCGAAGCCGACGAAACACGTAATAAAGCCCGCGCCGTGCTGCGAGCTATTGCCAGTGCGCACCATGCAAAGGAGATCTTCTGATGGCCGACATCCTGCTGCTCGATAATATCGACTCATTCACCTACAACCTGGTGGATCAACTGCGTGCCAGCGGCCATCAGGTCGTGATTTACCGTAATCATCTGCCTGCCGACGTCATCATCACGCGTTTACAACAGATGGAAAAACCGATTCTGATGCTCTCTCCCGGTCCTGGAACACCAGCCGAAGCAGGCTGTATGCCTGAGCTGCTGCAACGCCTGCGTGGTCAGTTGCCGATTATCGGTATTTGCCTCGGCCATCAGGCCATCGTAGAAGCCTACGGCGGCCATGTCGGTCAAGCGGGTGAAATCCTGCATGGCAAAGCGTCTGCCATTGACCACGATACCAGCGGCATGTTTAGCGGTTTACCTCACCCATTGCCCGTTGCCCGCTACCACTCATTGGTTGGCAGTAACATTCCTTCTACGCTGACCGTCAACGCACACTTCAACACGATGGTGATGGCGGTGCGTAACGATGCGGATCGCGTCTGTGGTTTTCAATTCCACCCTGAGTCGATCCTGACCACACACGGCGCTCGACTGCTGGAACAAACGCTGGACTGGGCACTGGCTTAACGAGGGATACGATTATGCAACTGTCTTCTACGCAACAGCCTTCTAAGGCACGAGTACCGTCTACTGCTCAGGATGTATTTATCATGCAAAACATACTGGAAAAATTATACCGCGCGGAAAGTATCAGCCGTCAGGAAAGTCAGGCGCTGTTTGGTGCCATTATCCGCGGTGAGCTGGAAGCCAGCCAACTGGCAGCGGCGTTGATTAGCATGAAAGTACGTGGCGAACATCCCGATGAAATCGCCGGGGCCGCTGCGGCATTACTGGCCGATGCTCAGCCGTTTCCGCGCCCTGACTATTTATTTGCCGATATCGTCGGCACGGGCGGTGACGGCACGAACAGCATTAATATTTCAACCGCCAGTGCATTCGTTGCCGCCAGCTGTGGCCTGAAAATCGCCAAACACGGCAACCGCAGCGTGTCTAGCCGTTCCGGTTCATCCGACTTGCTCTCCGCTTTCGGTATTAAGCTGGATATGAGCGCGCAGGATTCACGTCAGGCGCTAGACGATTTGGGTGTGTGTTTCCTGTTTGCTCCGCAATATCACCTGGGTTTTCGCCATGCTATGCCGGTTCGTCAGCAGCTCAAAACCCGCACCGTCTTCAACGTGTTGGGACCGTTGGTTAACCCAGCACGCCCACCGCTGGCGCTGATTGGCGTATATAGCCCCGAATTAGTCCGCCCTATCGCCGAAACGCTAAAGGTGCTGGGCTACCAGCGTGCCGCAGTGGTACACGGCGGCGGAATGGACGAAGTTGCGGTTCATGCACCCACGCAGGTTGCCGAGTTAAATAACGGCGAGATCGAAACCTACGAACTGACGCATCGCGATTTCGGTCTGGATGCGCACCCGCTGTCAGCATTGCAAGGCGGTACACCGGAAGAAAATCGTGACATTCTCGCGTCGCTGCTACAAGGTAAAGGTGAACGCGCGCACGCCGCTGCGGTTGCCGCCAACGTTGCATTGCTCCTGAGATTGTTCGGACAAGAAGATCTGCGCCAGAATGCGCAACAGGCACTTGAAGTCATTCATAGCGGGCAGGCTTATCAGCGTGTTATCGCCCTGTCCGCCAGAGGATAATAGAACCATGCAGGAAACCGTCTTACATAAAATTGTGCGTGATAAAGCACTCTGGGTTGCGGAACGAGAGAAAGCGCAGCCGCTGGCCTCTTTTCAGCATGAGATCGTTCCCAGTCAGCGCGACTTTTATCAGGCGCTGAAACAGGATAAGCCCGCTTTTATTCTGGAATGCAAAAAGGCGTCGCCGTCGAAAGGGTTAATCCGCGACGATTTTGACCCAGTAGCGATTGCTCAGGTCTATAAAGATTATGCGTCCGCCATTTCCGTTTTAACCGATGAGAAATATTTTCAGGGCGACTTTGCCTTTCTGCCACAGGTCAGCGCGGCAGTACATCAGCCGGTGTTGTGCAAAGACTTTATTATTTCGCCCTACCAGATCTATCTGGCGCGCTACTATCAGGCCGATGCCATTCTGCTGATGTTGTCGGTGCTGGACGACGAGCAGTATCAGCAACTGGCCGAGGTGGCGCACAGCCTAAAGCTAGGCGTGTTGACGGAAGTCAGTAATGAAGAAGAGCTACAGCGCGCCATTCAGCTTGAGGCCCGTGTCGTCGGGATCAACAACCGCGACCTGCGCGATCTCTCCATTGACCTCAACCGTACTCGGACACTCGCCCCGCGTCTGCCCGCTGGCGTAATCGTGATCAGTGAATCCGGCATCAACCGCCATACGCAGATTCGTGAACTCAGCGCGTTTGCTCAGGGATTCTTGATCGGCAGTTCGCTGATGTCCGAGCCGGATCTGAACGGTGCAGTACGCCGCGTCATTCTAGGTGAGAACAAAGTCTGCGGCCTGACGCGTGCAGTAGATGCACAGGCAGCCTATCAAGCGGGTGCACTCTACGGCGGATTAATCTTCGTCGCCAGTTCTCCACGCTATATTGACGCCAAACAAGCCACCGATGTCATCACCGGAGCCCCACTACGCTATGTCGGTGTTTTCCGCAATGCGCCCGTCGAACATATCGTTGCTATCACGACGCAGTTGGGGTTAGCGGCTGTTCAACTACATGGCGATGAGGATCAACAGACGATCGACCAGCTACGCCAGCAATTACCTGCAGCGTGCCAAATTTGGAAAGCACTGAGCATCACGGATGTGATGCCAGAGCGTAATCTCACTCACGTCGATCGCTACGTGTTTGACAACGGTCAGGGCGGCAGCGGTAAAACTTTCAACTGGTCGCTGCTGGACAATCAGTCACTGGATAACGTGCTGTTAGCCGGAGGACTGAATAGCGATAACTGCGCGCTGGCGGCACAGCAAGGCTGCGCAGGGCTGGATTTCAATTCCGGGGTGGAAAGCGAACCGGGGAAAAAAGATTCACATAAAATTGCTGCCGTTTTTGCGACGTTACGTCAGCAGCAACACTAAAACAGACGGGAAAATTATGACATTACTCAACCCTTATTTCGGTGAATTCGGCGGACAGTTTGTTCCGCAGATCCTCATCCCGGCGTTGCGCCAGCTGGAAGAGGCTTTCGTCAGCGCACAAAAAGATCCTGAATTTCAGGCTGAATTTACCGATCTGCTGAAAAACTATGCGGGTCGCCCGACAGCATTAACCCTATGCAAAAACCTGACGGCTGGGACGAAAACCAAGCTGTACCTGAAGCGTGAAGATCTGCTGCACGGCGGCGCGCACAAAACGAATCAGGTGCTTGGACAGGCATTGCTGGCTAAGCGCATGGGTAAAAGTGAAATCATCGCTGAAACCGGTGCGGGCCAACACGGCGTCGCGACGGCGCTAGCTTGCGCCCTGCTTGGCCTGAAATGCCGCGTTTATATGGGTGCAAAAGACGTTGAGCGTCAGTCGCCGAACGTCTTCCGCATGCGCTTGATGGGTGCAGAAGTGATTCCAGTTCATAGCGGTTCCTCCACGCTGAAGGATGCCTGTAACGAAGCGCTGCGTGACTGGTCTGGCAGCTATGAAACGGCACACTATCTGCTGGGAACGGCGGCAGGTCCGCATCCTTACCCAACTATCGTACGCGAATTCCAACGCATGATTGGCGAAGAGACGAAAGCGCAGATCCTGGAAAAAGAAGGTCGCTTGCCAGATGCGGTGCTGGCCTGTGTCGGCGGTGGATCTAACGCAATTGGCATGTTCGCTGATTTCATCGACGATACTCACGTTCGCCTGATCGGCATTGAGCCGGGCGGCTTAGGCATTGAATCTGGCCAACACGGTGCGCCGTTAAAACATGGCCGCGTCGGTATCTATTTCGGTATGAAATCCCCGATGATGCAAACGTCTGACGGACAAATTGAAGAGTCGTACTCTATTTCCGCTGGGCTGGATTTCCCATCCGTAGGGCCGCAGCACGCCTACCTGAACAGCATCGGCCGTGCAGACTACGTTTCGATCACCGACGATGAAGCGCTGGATGCCTTCAAAGCGCTCTGCCGCGGTGAAGGTATTATCCCTGCACTGGAATCCTCCCATGCGCTGGCACACGCCTTGAAGATGATCAAAGCAGAGCCGGAGAAAGAGCAACTGCTGGTCGTCAACCTGTCCGGCCGTGGTGATAAAGACATCTTTACCGTGCACGATATTTTGAAAGATCGGGGAGAAATCTAATGGAGCGCTACCAACAGCTGTTTACACGCCTGTCAGAGAAAAAAGAAGGCGCGTTCGTCCCCTTTGTCACGCTAGGCGATCCGTCCCCTGAGCAGTCACTGAAAATTATCGATACGTTGATTGCCGCCGGTGCCGATGCGCTAGAGTTGGGAGTCCCCTTCTCTGACCCGCTAGCGGACGGCCCAACCATTCAGGATGCTAACCTGCGCGCCTTTGCCGCAGGCGTCACGCCAGGGCAATGTTTCGAAATGCTGGCGACTATACGTCAGAAATACCCAGAAATTCCGATCGGTTTGCTGATGTATGCCAATCTGGTTTTCAGCAACGGCATTGATGCGTTTTATCAGCGCTGTGCAGAGGTTGGCGTCGATTCAGTTTTAGTAGCGGATGTTCCCGTCGTGGAATCTGCCGCTTTCCGTACGGCAGCGCTGCGACACGGCATTGCTCCTATCTTTATCTGCCCACCCAATGCCGATGATGAACTTCTGAGAGAGATCGCCTCTTATGGCCGTGGCTATACCTATCTGGTTTCACGCGCAGGCGTAACCGGGGCAGAAAAGCGTGCTCAGTTGCCGCTGAATCATCTGGTGGCCAAACTGAACGAGTATCATGCTGCCCCACCGCTACAGGGATTTGGCATTTCTGACCCTGCCCAAGTGCGTGAAACCATAGCGTCAGGTGCCGCGGGTGCCATTTCCGGCTCTGCGATCGTACGGATTATCGAAAAAAATCTGAACCAGCCCGATGTCATGCTGTCAGAGTTACACACCTTTGTGAGTGAAATGAAAGCGGCTACGCGTTCATAACACCTTTCAGGCGCGTGATTTGTATTTCACGCAAGCAATGTCGCGCGCCAAATAGTGTTTCAAATTATTTCTTATTTAATTAACGAAAAATATATTCAATTATTATTTAATGTCTAATTCATTATAAATGTAAGAATTGATTTCAAATTGAAATAATTATTTACCCCCATTTTAAAGAAATAAATAAAATAACCATTATTTTTTAAACCGCATAAATCCCACCAATAAAATACGAAGAAAATCACATAATTGAGATCATTTGAAATTTTCTCTTTTTAACGATCTTGTTCACATTACTGTAAGAAATAATAAATAGAATGGAACCGCTGAACAAAAGTGGCAGCGCGTTTTTAAATAATAATTCTCTTTGACTTGGGATAATAAAATGAAAGTTAAAATATTGACGATGGTGGTAACCTCCTTAATCAGCTTAAGCTCCATGGCGGTGACGATTGATTATCGTCACGAAATGAAAGATACGGCAAAGAACGATCATAAAGATCGCCTGCTGATGTCCCACCGTTTTGATAACGGTTTTGGCCTGTCAATGGAAGCCAAGTGGGGTCAATCTGACAGCGATAAAAAACCAAATAAACCGTTTAACGAAACTGTCAGCAACGGCACAGAAGTGACCGCCAGTTACCTGTACAAGTTTGATAAAACTTTTGGGCTGGAAGGTGGTTTAAACATGGTTTCCACTTCCAATAACAATAACTATCGTCCATATATCAAAGGAACGGCCAACATCACCGATTCCCTGTACTATGGTCTGCGTTACCGTGCCTCCTATCTGCGTAACAGCAATAACATCGGTAACCCGAATTCTGCTACAAACCCTACTGCTATCACTGGCTACACCATCACCAGTACACTGGGTTATAAACTGCCAGCCAACTTTGTGGTTGAATACGAATTCGAATACAACAAGAACAACAAAGCAGGCGCTCCTTGGTATTTGTCTGATAGCGAGAATTATGAAATGAGCCACGATATTAAATTGGCTTACAAATTCGACAAAAACTGGACACCTTATGCGCAGGTCGGTAACGTCAAAGGCAGTACAATCACTGACGAACGCCAGACTCGCTACCGTGTTGGTGTTCAGTACAGTTTCTAATGGTTAACGCCATTTAGAAAATAGCTTCAATAGTAAATAGTATTTCTTTATTGGTTTGTTATTTCCTGTCTATAAAAACGGCGAAGTTATTAACTTCGCCGTTTTTTTATTCTTCTTCGCACAAGATTACGTTCGTAATCAGAAACGATAACCTGCACCAATCATAAACGCCCACGGGTCGAGACGGGTATGCACGCTTTGCTGATCGTTACCGGCTTTAAATTTCGCATCGGTATCAATATCCATCCACCACACGGACATATTGAGCAGCCAGTTCTTATCCAGGTTGTAATCCAATCCAGCCTGAGCAGCAATACCCCAGGAGTTTTTCAGGCTCAGATCGCTTAGCCCTGCACTTTTCCCTGTATCATTAAATTTCTCATCGAAGAACAGGGTGTAATTCACACCTACGCCGAGATACGGGCGCAGCGTATCTTCTTTATCACCAAAGTAATATTGTGCTACCAGAGACGGCGGCAAATGTTTCACTTCCGCAATTGTCCCAGTGCTTTGCAAACCGACTTTGTGGTTAAACGGGGTTGCAGCCAGCAATTCAACACCAATGTTATCCGTCACCATGTAGCTGAAGGTCAGACCCAACTGAGTATTGTTATTAACCTGAAACGATCCCAGGCTACCCAGCACGTTATCTGAGCTTTCAACGGGACGTACCGTCGTTGCTCCTGCCCGTACAATGAAATCACCCGCTTGATGAGCCTGCGCCAATGCGGGCATTAATGCCGCCGCCAACAATAAGAAAGATGTCTTTTTCATTACCCACTCCATATATAGGGTTTAAATTTCGAGCGAAATATACCCCTAAGTAGGTATTCTTGTTTTAAGCCAGATCACATCTTTTAAAGATTCCACGCCCAAATTGAACTGAATCATTTATCACTAACCAATTAAATTTCATGGAATTGATCCAGATCAAAAACCGCTTGGCGCCGTAAAACACGTCACCGATAACAAGGAGAACGACTATGGGTAGCAATGTCACATTGATCTTGAGTGAAGGGAAAAGCAGCATTGTATCGTTGACGGGGTGCCACAGCGCGGATTAACAGGTTACAATCGCGAGTTAAGTTCTTTCGGTCGATTTATCTTTTTCAAGGAGCCTGCATGCCTATCACGGCTAACACGTTGTACCGTGACACAATGAATTTTACCCGTAACCAGTTCATCAGCATCTTAATGATGTCACTGTTGACGGCATTCATTACTGTCATACTGAATCATGCGTTATCGCCTTCTGGAGACGAGTTACAGATTCTGAGCAGTTCCAGCAGCGATCTGTCATCTTCTGTCGAATCTGGCTTAATGGATTTGATTCAGCAAATGACACCGGAACAACAAACCGTGTTGCTGAAAATGTCAGCGGCAGGCACTTTTGCTGCGTTAGTGGGCAACGTACTGCTGACGGGCGGGGTTCTGATGTTAATCCAGTTGGTTTCTGACGGACAACGCACCAGTGCCCTGCGCGCCATTGGCGCATCCGCACCTTTTTTACTGCGTCTGCTTTTCCTCATCCTGCTGTGCACCCTGCTCATCCAGCTTGGCATGATGCTTCTGGTCATTCCTGGCGTGTTGCTGGCTATTGCGCTGAGTTTGTCACCCGTGATTGTCGTCACTGAAAGAAGCGGGATTTTCAGCGCCATCAAAACGAGCACCAAACTGGCCTATGGCAACTTACGTGCCACCGCACCTGCCATCGTGATGTGGCTGCTGGCTAAAATTGCTATTTTGCTGATCGTGTCAAAGTTACCGATTTCCTCACCCACGGTGCTCAGCATAGTTCTGAACGGGTTAAGCAATCTGATCTCCGCTATCCTGCTCATTTATCTGTTCCGCCTTTATATGCTGCTGCGCGCTTAATTTCTCGTATTCCGCCTATGCCACTGCTCTGTGGCATAGGCCTCGCCAAATCCCCGTTCGCTATCTACCCAATCGTAATTTTCTGCAAATCATGTGAGATTCCTACTAAGGACTGCTTAGAGATCTGAGCTTCTATTCACTTTAAGAGAGCTTACGGTCAACTTAATGAATATTAACTCACACTTACTGCATAATAATTCACTCGACTTTGTGTCCCTATCTGTTAGGTCTAAAGGAATCACTCAATGCCCTGACATAAAGGTGACACAAAAAGCCCACATAGCGCTGGGAACCTTAGCGACTCCTCAGCTAGTCCGTAGGCGCTCTGGACGTTACACTATCCGTCTACGCTTAAAGGGCCACGCCAAGCCATTCATATCAGTATCGACCAGAACCACTAACAGGAGCATCGCTGTAATGCGTCAGAAAGAACTTGCTACCACCGCTAAGGCTTTCCTATTGGATAACCCTGAGGTGAGCAAAGAGGAGCTTAGAGAGCATCTGAAAGCTATGGCTGAATGGCTACTGACTGAGGCGACCGATGATTACTGGAATGGTCTCGATATAGCGTGGCTAGAAGATGCCAAGGTTAATCTGCGTAATATAGCCGCCACTGAGAGACTGAGCGCGGTCCAACAGGCCCACATAGTGGAATCCCTGAAGGTCCTAGAGGCAGGCCAGAAGCGTGTTGATTATGGCGATGCGACTGGTCTACTAGATTTCGTTGCTGACAATGACACTGATAGCGCCAATAACCATACTCAAGGGTCAACTATTGGCGTCCTCTCGTCAAATCTGGAGAATCAGCAAGGTGGTAGCTCGTCAGTTTTCGCCTATGACGACCTTGTCAGCATGACATTAGCCGAGAAAGTAACCACTCTGGCAACTTCAAGCTATCGAGACCTTCAGTCATCATTTAGTACCGTAAGGGGCTACGCTCCAGTGGACCTTATGGACCGCTCAGCGTGGCTTAAAGCGCGTGATGAATTGTTAGCGAATGGCAAAGCAGCAATCACAGTGAACAAGCTGTTTGTTAAGGTGCGCATGGCTATTGATTACGCTTTGATGAATGGTCATTTACATGGTCGCAATCCAATCGAGAAGATGAAGCTCACTAAGGACGCTGAAAGTAAACGTAGAGCGATGACCGATGAAGAAATACAGATGGTGCTTAAGGCAGCCGAAAGCGCTCCAGAGGCCCGTAGGTGGGCTGTACTGGTCTCAATCATCACAGGCGCTAGGTCTGCGGAAGTAGCACAGTTGACCAAGGAGAATATCGTAGTAGTCGATGGTATCACCTGTATCGATATCAACGATGATGAAGGTAAGAAGGTGAAGAACAAGCATAGCATCCGGCTTATACCGCTAATTGATGGTGCTTATGGCTTCAACCTTGAGGCGTTCCTTAAGTTCGTCAACACAAGGGAACCTAAGACCGCTATCTTTGGGATGACTGCGGGAACCTATACGGCTTACTTTGGGCGAAGCATAAAAGGCTCCATAGACGCCCTGAAAGACACTAAGAACGTCTGTATGCATAGCCTCAGGCATTCCCTTACAGGGAAGCTTAAAGCGGCTGGTGTACCTCTTGCAGACGCTCAAGGAGTCTTAGGGCACAGCTCACAGAGCATCACCTATGACCTGTACGGTAAGGGTCATGCGATTGGGCGGTTGAGTGATGCGTTGAGGTTAGCGTTGAGTGGTACTGGTCAATAAAATATTGGAGATTGCACCGCTTAAAGGGTATCTCAAGGCAGGATTCGCGGGCATCCATAAGTCAAAAAAGTGACACTGTTACATTGATGATATTCATTGATGCCCGCACAAACCAACTAAGGCTATGACTCACTTAAGGGCTTCTATAGAAGAACAAGTGTGTAGCTTTAAGCACACCTCGCGTTATCCATCAGGCGAACGTCTCCTTTGCGACAACTTTAAGGCAGTCGCTCTGAACCACGCATTGCCAGTCGATAAGCGCCTTGATGCACAATTCTTAATGGGCTAAGAGGGTAGTCTTCAGGTAGTCGCCACATGAGGTGGCTACCGAGAGAATATCTTAATGAAAACAACCAAACGATGAACACAACTAACACCATCAAATTATCCTTAATGACATTCGCAGGCCTGCCGCTGGAAGTTATCACAGGTCATCCAGACCATGAGTTGCTCTTTAAGGCAACACAGGTTGCGCGTGTAGCTGGTCTTAAGGACCCAGCTCAGGCTGTGCGCCTATTCTTACAGAAAGATGTATCTGGAAAAGCCTTACAGGTCAATGAGTTGCAGTCTAAGATCGCTAATTGCGCGATCTTAAAGGATTGCCCACGGTGGCGTAATGTTTGGCTGTTCGATGAGGCGGCTGTGTATTCAATGATTCTACGTGGACGCTCTGAAGCCTCGAAGCCATTCCGCAAGTGGGTAACCGAGGAGGTCTTACCATCCATTCGGAAAACTGGAAGCTACAACGTTGAGACCTCAGAGACACCTGAAGGTATCCAGTTTGCAGCAGAGTTCTCCGCGATGCGCCTCATGCTTAATGACCTGCGTGATGAGGTTGCGGGTCTTAAGCAGACAATCCTAGAGTGGAAGATACCAGCGCCCATGCAGGTTATCGCTAAGTCTCCTTATGAGGGACAAGCCAAGGCCAACGTGTTCCATGCGATTAGCGCTAAGCAGTACAACGAGTGCGCTGAGGGTCTAGGCGTTTCTAGGCTGGTCTCTGAGATAGGCGTGACACCGTCACATTGGTAGCATCTTCCAATACTCCTGAAAGCCACAAGGTCTTTATATTCAATCACTTATATCACGAAGGCACTTCAAGGAATCCAGAGGGTCCGTGAGAAGTTATTCTTGAGATAAAATATCAATAAAAACATAGTGTTATGACCACCAAGTATTAACGACTCACTATTAGGCCCAGAGCTAAGCCTAGAGATAAAACCTTAAAGATGGCCCAGAGATATTCTTAAAGCTCCCTCAAGGATTGTTTATCAATAGATAATATTAACAAAGATGACTAAGCCTAGAGACCCTTACTAAGACAGCTTAAGGAGAACCTGATAGCCGACCTCCAGCAATAACGACTCACTATAAGATAGAGCCTAGAGATTCTTAAAGCCCATCCTAAAGATGCTAATTATAATTAAAATCAATAACTAAATAATTATCTTGAAGATAAGCCTAGAGATATCAGACATGGTCACCCACCTTCATTTGGTCTATGACTCCTCAACTTTGAGTCGTCCTCATTGAGCTATTTTTCAAACTGAAACGCTAACTGGTCTCCAGCAATAACGACTCACTATTAGAGCAACACCACGCTTCAACTTTCCACCAATCACCGAGCCTTCACACGGTTCAACCTCAAACCAGTCTTTATGCAATGCCCTTGTGCCGCTGTCAGTTCCCTTTACGTGGGGTCTGGTTGGCTGACCGTGGGTGTGACATAGGGGCATTGCATAAGGAGTACACGTAATTATGAATACATTACTACCAATCATTATCAATGGTCATTCGTTCACATGCGATGAAAATCAAATGTGGAATCTGAACGATATTTATAGAACTCTGGACCTGCCGGACAGTAAGCGCCCCTCAGAGTGGAACAACCAAGTCCGCACACAACTTGACCGCTCCGGAAATTTCCGGACCGTGAATGGTGATGGCGGTGGTACATGGGCTACGGAGAAAGGGACAATTGCTTATGCTATGTGGGTCTCGACTGATTTCTATTCATTGGTCATTGATGCTTTCGTGTTCATGCGTAATGACGCAATCATGCGGGAACGTATCGCTATACTACAGGCTGACGAAGCTAACGCTGAGTTATCTATAGCAGCCCCTAAAGCCGACATATTTGATGGGCGGTTAACCCGTGGTGGCGCTGTCCCGTGGTCATGGGCCTGCAAGTCATTAGGTCTCGCTCCTCAGATACTCAAAGAGGGCCTATTAGGCAGCGGGAAGTTCATTAAGGTTCGCAACCGTGATGACGGTATCGAGACAATCAAGCCGCCTAAAGTAGCGTTCAGCGATGGCTCTTTTGTCGCAAAAGAGGTCATGGGTAAGAGTCAGTGGCAAGTCACAGCGCGTGGATATGCTTGGATGCAGAAACATGCTCAACGCTGGCGTGGATTGATTGAGGCGCGCTCTAAAGCCAAAGCTAAAGAATACCGCCAGAAGCGTAAGGCTCTGTAATCATGACCACTCAACACCATCACAACGCCCAGATTGACCCTCGGACGCCTGAAGGTCGCCAAGCGCTCAACCTAATGACCATCAAAACATCAGCCCTTGTGAGCAAACTTGGTCTACCGCCAAAGCATGGCCGAGCAGATTATTACTCGAAGGGTGCGCTATGTCTCATGGCTGTGAGCGCCGGATTGTCCCCTAAAGACTTCTTCTAGCTTCTAGTTCCAACTATCAATCACCTCTTTTGAACTGACCGATGCGGGGAGACACCGTAGGCCTCATTGCGCCTATGGTCGACCGATAAGTTCATTCACTCAATTCAAAGGAGAACCAAATTATGTCTATCGCATACCGTAAACTTGATATCACCTTATCTGCTGACAAGGAAACCGTACTGGTATTTGGTCAGGAGTTATCTACCAAATATTTCTGTGAAGTTGTCATTCCGACCATGCTCAATGGCTGCGGTAATGATGCAGGTAAGACCAACTCAATCCTCAATGATGTTCATGCCGCTGGCCTGAATGCTGGTGATTACCTCAAGTATTCCCGTTGGTGGTCTGAGAGTAACGCACAGGCTCGTCAAGAAGCTGAGCGCAAGCGTATTGAAGCTGAACAACACCGTGAGCGTATGGCTGCTATGCACGCGACACCTGCCGAGATTGCAGCTGAGAGAGCGGAGAAAGCACGCAGAATCGAAGAAGCACAGCGTAAGTTCGGAAATAAAGGTGCCGCTTTCGGGCTGTGATTTAGCCACCTGTAAGAGCCTACAGAGCCTCCTTAAGTGGAGCCTGTAGCTCACTCACCCAGCATTCATTTATTCATTACTATTTTGAGGAGGAATTACCTTATGAACACTCGCAGCAACAACCAAATTAAACGTATCGATACGACCCAGCCTAAAGTTAAAACCTTGGATGACCTCAAGGCTCATATGGTCGATGCCAACGGTCAGAAGGTCCCCAATTCCGTATGGGGAACCGATGCCAGCCGCTCCGAAATTGTCAGCATGTCTGATAGCACTGGAGGCATTCTTAATGTTGGCTATACGGACCGCTCAGGACGCCCACAGCCATTCGGTAATGATGTTCATGATTACATCCAAGCGCTAGAGGCTTCCCTTGAGTCCACCTTTAACGATGGCGATTTCGCTGATGCGATGCAACAACACATCTTCCCGTCTGAGTTCCGACCATTTGCTTCCCTGCCTACACCGCTTAACGTGCAGCTTTTGGAGGACCGCACAGTTACCTTCAATCCTGGCGGCAAGCGTGACCGTTCTAACCTGCCTACAGCGAAAGCTATTGCTGGGTCTGCGGTGATGGTCGCCCCTGTCTTGCATGGTGATGACAATACCCAAACAGGTATCCTGTGCTCCACCGCTACCCACGTATCAGATTTCGATATGATGGGCGGCTGGACTGATGGTTCACTGCATCAAACCGTTGCAAACATGCAGCTTCAATTCTGCCGTATCATGGCTGGTAATGTCGCTAAGGTCCTTTCTAAGACCCCTGACCTTGTGACCATTGAATGCGATGCATTGAGTTCTAAGCCTAAAGACGCCGCTGAGGACCTTTTAGATTATCTGGCTATCAACCTTCCGGTTCACCTAGGGGCTACCCTTGATGCGTATGCGTTGATGGTCCCTGAGAAACTGGAAGCCGTCTTAGAGCGCGCAGCCCAACGCGCAGGCCATGAAGACGCCAGTGAGCTATTCGGCTGTACTATCATGGGCTACTTAGGTGAAGACACTGGCGTCTATTTGCTGCCTAAAGGGTTCGCTATGTTGTCCTTCCGGTCTACCAAAGCGGGCGATACTGTCAAGGTTATCGTGACCCGTGACCCTCGACGCGCAGGCTATGACGTAGAACTGATTACAGTAATCGACGTTATGGCAACGGGTTCCGTCAAAGTGAAGCAAGGTGAGTTCAACGTAGAGGCGACCGCTGAGTTTCCAGTAGTCCACCGTCTGACATTCAAGAGCGCTTAACGCCTAGCCTTTAGCCCCACATCATCGCAACTAATAGACCCTTGGAGATAAACTCTGAGGGTTTAAATCGTACTAACGAAATAGTTCATGAGTACACTTCATTAAGGAGGCCGCTATGTCAAACCTAATGCTCATCTATCTGGTCCTCCTTCTGGTGTACCACATCGTGAAAGGGGTCTAAGAAATTGTCACAAAAATCTGAGTGGGTATGTAACACTTCTTAGGTGAATAAACTCCCCCGCATGCCCTCCAGAGACACCTTAGGAAACCTTTCGGCTCCAACAAGGCCAACCCTATAGGCTCCCTGCTTTAAGGTCCTGAGGCCCGCGAGTGGAAGCTCAGAGTGACACAAGAAGTGACCCAAAGGTGACATAAACGGTTGACACCTCGGAGAGCTTAAACATAGACTGCAAGCCGCACCAAGGGATATCCTAGTGCTTCCTCAGGCTCTATCACTTCTAGTTCCTCACTGTAATTTTCTGCAAATTATTACAATATCTCGGGAATGGTGTTCCACAATAAAGGATAATGGCATGCGCTATCGGATAACTCTCGCGGGTTATGATTACGACACTGTTGAGTGATGGATTGACATAATGAAGCAACTTCTTGATTTTATACCGTTGGTCGTTTTTTTTGCGGCCTATAAACTTTATGACATCTATATCGCATCGGGTGCATTGATTGCGGCAACCGCGCTGTCACTTGTGGTCACCTGGGTGGTGTATCGCAAAATAGAGAAAATGACGCTGGTCACCTTTGCGATGGTTGTCGTTTTCGGCACACTCACGCTGGTGTTCCATAACGATCTGTTCATCAAGTGGAAAGTCACCATCATCTACGCGTTGTTTGCCATTGCCCTGCTGGTTAGCCAGTTTGTCATGAAACAGACACTGATTCAGAAGATGCTGGGTAAAGAGCTCTCGTTACCGCAGTCCGTCTGGGGAAAATTGAATTTCGCCTGGGCCATGTTCTTTCTGGTATGCGGATTGGTTAATATCTATATTGCTTTCTGGCTACCGCAAAGCGTTTGGGTCAATTTTAAAGTCTTTGGTCTGACCGGTGTGACGCTGCTGTTTACGCTGATTTGTGGCGTCTATATTTATCGCCACTTACCTAATGACCAAGAGAAATCAGAAGAAGAAAAAAGCGAGCAACAGTAATCGCGCTAAACCGAGGCATACACAATGAGCACACAAAACGTGTTACCACAGGGTGAACTGGTTCTCCGTACGCTGGCAATGCCAGCCGATACCAATGCAAATGGCGATATTTTTGGCGGCTGGCTGATGTCGCAAATGGACATGGGCGGTGCGATTTTGGCGAAAGAAATCGCCGAGGGACGTGTCGTTACTGTACGGGTTGATGGAATGTCATTCTTAAAACCTGTTGCCGTGGGCGATGTGGTTTGCTGCTATGCGCGTTGCTTACGCACTGGCCGTAGCTCTATCAACATCAACGTTGAAGTGTGGGTAAAGAAAGTGTCGTCTGAGCCGATTGGTCAGCGCTATCGGGCTACGGAGGCGTTATTCACCTACGTCGCAGTCGATGAAGAAGGCCATCCGCGTGAGCTGCCAGCAGGTAAAAGCAACTTCACACCAAGCGAGTAACGTCTGACGTCATTTTTTGGCGTAGCTGTAACACACTACCTACCCTGAATAATTAACGGATAGGAAAAACTAACGAAAACGGGGCGTCATCTTTAGCTGATGACGCCCCGTTTCTTTTTTGTCCTGACGTGAATTATTCGACGGCTGCACCGCCATCAATTTTAAAGACGATGGTCACAACCAGATCTTTACCTGGCTTGCCTGCTTCGTAACGCCATTTGCGCATCGCCTGTTTGATGTCGCGCTCAAACATATTGCGCGGTTCGGCAGAAAGCACGCGAACGTTATCAACGCGTCCAGAGTCGTCCACATCAAACTGCATTTTCACTCGACCTTCAACACGCAAAGAGAACGCGCGTGCAGGATACTGTGGCTGTGCGCGGCTCAACGGGCGCGGCCCACTTGACTGTGAACTTGCTGCGGGCGCAGGCGCCTGCTTCACTGGCGCATTATTGATATTGCGCGTCGGCTCTTCGCTGGTAAACGGCGAAGGCGGCTGTTTTTCAACGGTTGGCTCCCGCTTAACCGGCTTCGGCTGCTCAACCTTCTTCACGGGCTTAGGTTCCGGTTTAGGTTTTGGCGGCTTGGGCTTAGGCTCGGGTAATGGTATAGGAACCGGCTGCGGCACTGGCTCCGGTTCTGGAATCGGTTCCGGTTCTGGTTGCTTAACTGGCTCTGGTTCTGGCGCAGATTTGGCAGCCGGTGCCGCTTCATAAGCCGCAGGGTTAACCATCACAACGCTGATAGGCTTAGATTCCTGCGGTAATTCGATTGAATTATTAAACGATGCGTACAGCAAACCTGCAATCAGTGAACCGTGAAAACCAACTGAAAGTATGAATGGCCATGAGTAACGGCGGGTTAAAAAAAACTTTTTTTGCGGCATAGTCTGTCTTTATCCTCTTATGCCGCCCAAGTTTAAATGCAAATAGCAATCATATTCAATAACAACGCATGGAATTGTAAAAAAAAACAGAAATCGTGGGGGGATTAGTCTGGCAAATCAACCTATTGTCCTCGAACAACATCACGTATGATGATAAAAACACGTTTTTCTTACCCGATAGCGTTTGGCCACTGGGGATCTCTACCCAGTATCCCAAACGAGAGAGGGTATCTTCCTAACCAGTGAGGTCGCTATGCTCTATGTCATTTATGCTGAAGATAATGTTGATTCATTAGCAAAACGCCTGTCGGTAAGACCAGACCACCTTGCCCGTTTACAGACATTACGCGATCAGGGCCGACTGATTACCGCAGGCCCGCTCCCCGCTATCGACAGCGAAGATCCCGGTCAGGCTGGTTTTAGCGGTTCCGTGATTATCGCTGAATTCGCGTCGTTGGGCGAAGCAACAGAATGGGCCGACGCCGATCCCTATATCACAGCCGGTGTCTATCAACACGTCAGCGTGAAACCCTTCAAAAAAGTGTTTTAAGAGTCACACTCTAAATAATTCGAGTTTCAGGACAAAACGTTAGCGTTTTGAACAGCGCTTGCGCTGGCCCCGAAGGGGTGAAGCCATAAGGCTGAATAACGCGGCAAGAGAAGGAATCCCGATGAGCTTACTCAGGTAAGTGATTCGGGTGAGTGAACGCAGCCAACGTACATGCAACTTGAAGTATGACAAGTATATTGATACAGGTCATGATTGGAGGGGAAAATCATGGCCTCTTACCTCCCGGTCAAAAGCTGAAATATTTTAGTCATTTAACAGTGATAGTTTGACCGCTATTCATCTATAGAGGGTCGACAATCATGTTAATGCCTGCGATTTTGCGAAACGGAGTTGCTACTATCCGCCGCCGTCATCGCCTCAGTATTCTCTCCGGATTGTTATTGATCATTGGGTTATTTTCTTTATTACAATTGGTTTCCGTCGGCATCATTTCTCAAACGATGACGCAGGTTCGGCAGGATATTTCTGCTAACGAGAGCCTGCGCCAGCAACAAGCGTTAATGGATAAAGCGCGGATGGAAGTGATGAATGCCAGCGACAAACTGAATCGCGCAGGTATTTATCTGTTGGTAGACAAAGAAACCGGGTCTGAAGGCAGCTGGCATAGTCTGATGGATGAGGCGGAGGTGTCTCTAAAACAGGCAAAAGAACATTATCAGTTACTGGAAACCACCACGACGGCGGAAGCCGACACAACAGCATTTGTCGATCTGAAAAAGAGTTACAACCAGCTTTATTCTGGGCTTGTCGAGCTGGCTGAGGGAATAAAAACCACCAATCAGATTGATATTTTCTTTGCTGTCCCAGTTCAGGCCTATCAAAGTGATTTTACTCAGAAGTATTCACACTATCTGCAAGATACCGATGCGCTGCAAAAGCAGCATGGACAACAATTTTTATCCTCACTCGATCAAGCGAAAACCATTTTCATCACGGTGTTAGGGTTCTTACTGGCGATCGCCATTGCCGTCTGGGTTGGCGTTAATCGGGTTATTATTCGTCCTCTGACGCACATCATTGCCCATTTAAAACTGATCGCCGCAGGCGACCTTTCCCATTCGGTCAACACAGAGACACGCGGAACTCGGGAAGTTGAACAGCTCAATACCAGCGTCATCCAAATGCAGGAAGGTCTGGTGACCTTGGTTAATCAGGTTCGTCAGGGCGTTGATCACATGGTGACGCAGGTCGATCGCGTGGCTGAAGATAACCATCGGCTTTCCGAGCAGGCGAATCGTCAGTCCCACGAACTTAAAGTGACGACTGAACACGTGATTCAGCTTAGCCACCATCTCGAGCAAAACACGCAACATACCCAGCAGGCTAATTTGCACGCGGAAGACACCAGCAAAATCGCCGCGCAGGGTGAGACGATGATGAATGACGTCAAGGCGGCGATGTCGGATATTGCAGGTAGAACACGCGAAATGACGGAAGCCATTGGGATGATTGAGAACGTGGCATTCCAGACGCATATCTTGTCATTGAATGCCGCAATTGAAGCAGCGCGAGCTGGGGCGATGGGACGAGGCTTCGCCGTTGTTGCCCGTGAAGTCGGCACGCTGGCTTCGCAAAGCAGCCATTCTGCACAAAGTATTAATGTGCTGATTCGTGATTCAGACAACAGCGTAACCGCCGGAACACGGCTGGTGAACAAACTGAATGACAGCCTGCAGAATATCATCCAAACGGCAAAAGGCACTGGCACGTTCCTGAGCGAAATCTCGGAAATATCGCACCAGCAGAATGAAAGCATTCATGAAGTGACAGCCCGGCTCAGCACGCTGAACGATACAGTCAGAGAAAACGCAGGACAGGTTGAAGCCTCCGCACACACCTTCTCCTCACTGTTGGAGCAAACGGAACGCTTAAATACCTCGGTGTCGCTGTTTATTCTGCCCTCGACAGAGGCTGATGTGAACCCGATGATTGACCAGAAAGAAATAACGCAGCGCATTCCCGTGATGGGATAAGCGGAATAAGATCTGTTATGTGATAAAAAATAGCGACCATACTTCGGGTCGCTATTTTCCTCACTGGTTTACCACTCGTAGGCTACCGCATAGAGTAATGCCCGCCGTTGATGCTTCTGCTGCAAGTAACGGGCAGAGCGAATATGGCGGTAAGTACGCGATTGCGCCTCCAACCAGCGACTTCTTCTACGCTGGACCTGACGCAACATCCGCCAGCGGCCCACTTCATTCCGACTGCGTTTCATTATGCGACTCTTGTTAATCCACTCGCGCTGGGCATTATATACCCCTAATGCGTGACCACAATCGGTGAATCACCCCCTCCGTCATTCTCTTCTTATCCAATTACGCTATTTTATTCAGAGGAAAGGCATTTCCCCTTTTATAAATCTATGCGTACACTTTGTTAATTCTTTGCAGAAGGGAACTGTGCTGCTTTTATGTCGACATTTTATACCGTAATAAGTTGGTTACTGGTTTTTAGCTACTGGTTGCTTATCGCAGGTGTGACCTTACGTATTCTGATGAAACGTAGGGCCGTGCCTTCAGCGATGGCCTGGCTACTGGTGATTTATATTCTGCCACTTGTCGGCATTATCGCTTATCTTTCATTTGGCGAACTCCATCTCGGCAAACGTCGGGCTGAGCGCGCCAGCAAAATGTGGCCATCAACGGCAAAATGGCTACGTGAATTAAAGGAATATCGCCGTATTTTCGCGACGGAAAACAGTGAAGTCGCTAGCGCATTATTCCAGCTCTGTGAACGCCGACAAGGGGTTGGTGGCGTTAAAGGCAATCAGTTGCAGTTGATGACCACGTTTGATGACACGATTAAGGCGCTATTACGTGACATTGAACTCGCACGTAATAACATCGAAATGGTGTTCTATATCTGGCAGCCCGGTGGTCTGGTTGAGCAAGTCACCTCTTCTCTTATCTCGGCCGCACGACGCGGTGTACATTGCCGCATTCTGCTGGATTCGGCTGGCAGCGTTCAATTCTTCCGTCAACATCATCCTGAACTAATGCGCACCGCAGGGATAGAAGTGGTCGAAGCCCTGAAAGTGAATCTGTTTCGTGCTTTCCTGCGCCGTATGGATTTGCGACAGCACCGTAAAATTATCCTGATCGACAGCCGTATTGCTTATACCGGCAGCATGAACATGGTTGATCCCCGCCTCTTCAAGCAGGATGCTGGCGTTGGGCAATGGATTGACCTGATGGCACGTATTGAAGGCCCGGTAGCGACCACACTGGGCATTATTTACTGCTGCGACTGGGAAATGGAAACCGGCAAACGCCTGCTTCCGCCGCCGCCTGATGTTAACGTCATGCCGTTCGAACAGGAGAGTGGTCACACCATTCAGGTTATTGCCTCCGGCCCCGGTTACCCAGAAGAAATGATTCATCAGGCGCTGCTGACGTCCGTCTATTCGGCGCGCAAGCAGTTGATCATGACGACCCCCTACTTCGTGCCCAGCGATGATCTGCTACATGCCATCTGTACCGCCGCCCAGCGCGGCGTTGATGTCAGCATTATTGTTCCACACAAGAACGACTCCGTGTTGGTCGGCTGGGCCAGCCGTGCGTTCTTCACAGAACTGTTGGCCGCAGGTGTGAAAATTTACCAATTCAAGGACGGGTTGCTGCACACGAAAAGCGTGTTGGTTGATGGGCAGCTCAGCCTGGTTGGTACGGTGAATTTGGATATGCGCAGCCTGTGGCTGAATTTTGAAATCACGCTGGTGATTGACGATGCCGGATTCGGCACCGATTTAGCCTGCGTGCAGGAAGACTATATCGCCCGTTCACGCCTGTTAAACGCGACGCAGTGGCAAAATCGCCCTTATTGGCAACGTATCGTCGAGCGGCTGTTCTACTTTTTCAGCCCTCTGCTATAAATACGTGTTTTACCGTGTTCTAATAAGGCCATTGGGAATTAACAGGAATCGCTTTATGGATTTGAATAATCGCCTGACCGAAGACGAAGCATTGGAACAGGCCTACGACATTTTCTTGGAACTCGCTGCCGACAACCTCGATCCGGCAGATATTCTGCTGTTCAACCTGCAATTCGAAGAGCGCGGCGGTGCTGAGTTATTCGATCCTGCTGAAGACTGGGCGGAGCACGTTGATTTCGATCTGAACCCGGATTTCTTCGCTGAAGTCGTGATTGGGTTGGCTGAACAAGACGGTGAAGAAATTACTGATATTTTTGCTCGCGTACTGATTTGCCGAGAAAAAGACCACAAGCTTTGTCACATTCTGTGGAAAGAATAAGCCCTGTGGAAAGAATAAGTTATCTCGCCTAAACGCAAGGCGTCTCCCGCAGGAGACGCCTTTTTTACATGAATAACCGATAAAACCCGTTACTGTGCTTCCGCTTCCGAGATCGGTAGCAGCGCTTGCGGATCGACTTTCAGACACGAAACCGCATGTGTAAAGCTCCCTTCCAGCAATGGCCGCGTTTTCGAGCATTCAGGGCCGACTACGGGACAACGAGTGCAAAATACGCAACCTGATGGCGGATTGATCGGTGACGGCAAATCCCCCTCCAGTAGTTGTATCTTCTTGTTGCGTTCCTGATCGGGATCGGGAATCGGTACAGCAGACATCAGCGCGCGGGTATACGGATGCTGTGGGTTTTGATAGACCTGATCGTACGTTCCCAGCTCTACCGCATGACCCAGGTACATGACCAACACACGGTCGGAAATGTGCTTCACTACCGATAAGTCATGAGCGATGAAAATCAGCGACAGGCGCATTTCACGCTGTAGCTGACGCAGCAGGTTCACTACCTGTGCCTGAATCGATACGTCTAGTGCAGAAACCGGCTCATCACAGATAATCAACTTAGGCTCCAGAATCAGTGCCCGCGCGATCCCAATACGCTGGCACTGTCCGCCAGAGAATTCATGTGGATAGCGGTTGATCAGGCTCGGCAGCAGTCCAACCTTCAACATCATCGTTTTAACGCGATCTTTCACCGTCTGTCGATCAAGCTCTGGATGATAAACTTTCAACGGCTCGGCAATAATTTCGCCGATATTCATACGCGGATTCAGCGACGCCAGCGGATCCTGAAATATCATCTGAATATCGCTACGCGCTGCGCGCCATTCGGCGGCGCTCATCCCTAGCAGATCTTTCCCCAGCCACGTGACTCGCCCGTCAGTCGCTTTTACCAGCCCGATAATGGCACGCGCCAGCGTAGACTTGCCGCAGCCGGATTCCCCTACCACGCCCAGCGTTTCACCTTCATACAAACGCAGCGTCACACCATCGACCGCTTTCAGTTTTTTCGGCGGCTGCCAGAACCACTGCTTATCATCTCTGACATCAAAGTGAACTTTCAGATCGTCCACTTCTAACAACACCTTTTTCTCGTCCGCGTTGTTCATACCACCTCCTCAATAGCTCTAAAGCAGGCGCGCAAGCGGCCATCACCAAAAGATTCCAGCGCAGGTGCGCTATGGCAGACATCCATTGAATACGGGCAGCGCGGTTGGAACGGACACCCTTTCGGCAAGCGTAATAAGTTAGGCGGATTACCCGGAATGGTCGCCAACACCTCATCTTCCGCATCCAGACGCGGTACGGCATTAAGCAGGCCGACGGAATACGGATGGCTCGGATGATAAAAGACATCGCGTGCAACGCCATATTCCATCGTGCGCCCTGCGTACATCACCAGCACTTTGTCACAAATACCGGCAACCACGCCCAGGTCATGCGTGATCATAATAATAGCGGTATTAAACTCGCGCTTCAGCTCGTTCAGCAGCGTCATAATCTGCGCCTGAACCGTTACATCCAATGCTGTTGTCGGTTCATCGGCAATCAGCAATTTCGGCCGACACAACAGTGCCATCGCAATCATCACGCGCTGACGCATCCCACCGGAAAATTCATGCGGATACATCTTCATACGCTTACGCGCTTCTGGCATTTTGACCGCATCCAGCATTTTGACCGACTCTTCAAACGCTTCGCTTTTACTCAGACGTTTGTGCAGCATCAGCACTTCCATCAGTTGTTCACCGACGCGCATGTAAGGGTTCAGCGAAGTCATCGGATCCTGGAAGATCATACTGATTTCTTCAGCACGCAGCTTATTCAGCTGGCTTTCGGGTAAATTGAGGATCTCTCTGCCACGAAAACGCGCCGATCCGCCAATACGGCCATTGCGGGCCAGCAGCCCCATCAACGCAAATGCTGTTTGTGATTTACCGGAACCAGACTCACCGACAATCCCCAGAGTTTCACCAGCATTGAGCGTGAAGTTCAGGTCATTAACCGCCGTCACGTCTCCATCCTGCGTTTTAAACGTTACCCGTAGATCCTGAACATGTAGCAGCGCGTCTTGCGCGCCCGTTAAATCAATCTTGCTCATGTTAATGCTCCTCAGCGATCTTTCGGGTCGAGGGCATCACGCAGGCCATCGCCGATAAAGTTAAAACAAAACAACGTGACAACAAGAAACGCCGCCGGATAGAACAGTAACCATGGCGACACTTCCATTGAGTTCGCACCATCATTCAGCAAAGCACCCCAGCTGCTTAACGGCTCCTGCGTTCCTAGCCCCAGGAAGCTCAGGAAGGACTCAAACAGAATCATGCTTGGCACCAACAAAGAGGCATAAACCACCACCACACCGAGCACGTTAGGAACAATGTGACGCAGCACGATACCGCGCGTGGAGACACCGGAAACCATCGCCGCTTCAATGAACTCTTTACGTTTCAGGCTGAGTGTCTGGCCGCGCACGATACGCGCCATATCTAGCCAAGACACCATGCCGATGGCCACGAAGATCAACAGCATGTTTTGCCCGAAGAACGTGACCAGCAGAATGACGAAGAACATGAACGGGAACGAGTTGAGGATCTCCAGTAGACGCATCATCACTGAATCCACTTTTCCGCCCAAATAACCGGACATCGCGCCATACAGCGTTCCAACAACCACGGCAACCAGCGCTGCCGCGACACCCACCATCAGCGAGACGCGGCCACCAATGGCAACGCGGACCAACAAATCACGACCGGAGGAGTCTGTACCAAAATAGTGACCAGACGTCATATCCGGCGCGGCTGACATCATTCCCCAGTCCGTATCGGCGTAGTCAAATGCAGACAGCAGAGGTGCAAAAATCACAAACACAGTAATCACAGCCAAAACAAACAGACTGGCCAGCGCAGCGCGGTTATGGATAAAGCGCAGGCGCGCATCCTGCCACAAACTACGGCCTTCAATCTCAGTCTGCTCGGTGAAGTTCTCTAACGCTTCAACGTTTTTTCGATTCCAAAACATAACGCCTCCAATTAATAGCGAATTTTCGGATCGATAACAGCGTAGAGCACGTCAATGATCGCATTAAATAAAATGGTTAAGCCGCCGACCAGAATCGTCAAGCTCAGTACCAGTGAATAGTCGCGGTTCAGCGCACCGTTCACGAACAGTTGCCCAATACCAGGTAAACCAAAAATGGTTTCAATGACCATTGAGCCGGTAATAATCCCTACAAACGCGGGTCCCATATAGGAAAGCACGGGCAGCAACGCAGGCTTTAACGCGTGGCGCAGAACGATGCGACGCATCGGTAGCCCTTTGGCGCGCGCGGTGCGGATAAAGTTAGAGTGCAAAACCTCGATCATAGATCCTCGGGTTATACGCGCGATGCTGGCGATATAAGACAAAGACAGCGCTACCATCGGTAAAATCATGTATTTGGGTGCCCCGCCGTTCCAGCCACCGCCAGGTAGCCAACGCAGCGTAATGGCAAAAATCAGCACCAATAACGGCGCGACGACAAAGCTGGGAATAACCACCCCCGTCATGGCAAAGCCCATCACGGTATAATCCCATTTCGTATTTTGATTCAGCGCGGCGATCACGCCAGCACTCACACCAAAAACGATGGCAAGAATGAATGCCGCGAACCCTAATTTTGCAGAGACAGGAAAAGACGTCGCGACCAAATCGTTCACGGAATAGTCTTTGTATTTAAAAGAAGGACCGAAATCACCCTGTACCAATTGCAGCAAGTAATTACCGTACTGCGTCAGTATTGGGTCGTTCAGATGATATTTAGCTTCAATATTCGCCATCACTTCCGGCGGTAAATTACGTTCACCGGTAAAAGGGCTGCCGGGTGCCAATCGCATCATGAAGAACGAGATGGTGATCAGGATAAGTAGCGTTGGAATCGCCTCTAAACAGCGGCGAAGAATAAATTTTAACATTGCTCGTACCTATAAAAGGCTGGCAGCACAGTTGCGTGCGCCAGCCATTATTATTAGTGCTTGATGATATAAAGATCTTTCACGTAAACATTATCTTGGGGATCTTTGCCCGTTAATCCACCAACATAAGGTTTCACCAGTCGGGTATTCGCATAGTAATAGACCGGTATGGTGACAGCGTCTTTATCCAGCTGTGATTCCGCCTGCTGGTAAACCGCAGCGCGCTCCTCGTCAGTTTTCACCTGCAAGGATTTCGCCACCAGTGCATCAAACTCTTTGCTCTTATAGTGCGAGGTGTTACTGCTGCTGTCGGACAGCATGCTGTTCAGGAAGGTTGACGGTTCGTTATAATCCGCACACCATCCGGCACGTGCAACATCATAGGTCCCCTGATGACGGGTGCTGAGGAAGGTTTTCCATTCCTGATTTTCCAGCTTAACGTCTACACCGATATTCTGTTTCCAGATAGAAGCCGCCGCGATCGCCATTTTCTTATGCAGATCGGAAGTGTTATACAGCAGGCTCAGCGTCAGCGGTTTTTCTGCGGTATAACCCGCTTCGGCCAACAGTTTTTTCGCTTCTTCATTACGTTTGGTCTGTGACCAGGTAAACCACTCAGGTACTGATGCTTTCAGGCCATCGATATAGGGTGGTACAAAGCCATAGGCAGGAATGTCGCCTTGATTCTTCACCTTGTTGGTCAGAATATCCTGGCTCAGGCCCAGACGCAGTGCGTTACGTACGCGCACATCATTAAACGGTGGTTTCTGGTTGTTAACTTCGTAGTAGTAGGTACACAGGTACGGGTTAACCTTCACTTCATCCGGGATTTCTTTCTTCAGTTTTTGGAAGAGTTCGATTGGCAGATTGTTGTACGTCATGTCGATTTCACCGCTGCGGTAGCGGTTAACGTCCGTCACTTCAGACGCAATCGGCAAATACGTCACTTGGTTAATCACTGTATGGGCGTTGTCCCAATATTGCGGGTTACGCTCCAGCACCATTTTTTCATTCACCACCCAACTTTTCAGCTTGTAGGCACCATTACCAACCCAGTTTTGCGGCTGCGTCCATTTTTCGCCGAACTTTTCGACAACGGTTTTATTGATTGGGGACATTGCGACGTAAACAGGCAGCTTATAGAAGTAAGGTACGGCTTCGGACAGCGTGACCTCAAACGTATGGTCGTCGATCGCTTTCACACCCAGCGTATCTGGGGATTTTTTGCCGGCGATGATGTCATCGATATTCAGCAGATGACCATATTGCAGGTAGCTGGCGTAAGGCGATGCCGTTTTTGGATCGGCCAGACGCTGCCAGCTGTAAACGAAATCTTGCGCGGTAACCGGCTCACCGTTAGACCATTTGGCATCTTTGCGCAGGTGGAATGTCCACACTTTAAAATCTTTGTTATCCCAGCTTTCCGCTACACCGGGGCTGGTTTTGCCGTTAACGTCAGAAATGACCAACCCTTCCAGCAAATCGCGCGACACGTTAGATTCCGGCACACCTTCGATTTTATGCGGGTCAAGAGAGGAAACTTCAGCGCCGTTGTTACGAACCAATTCTTGTTTGTCTGCTAACTGAACGCCTGCGGGAACGGTCGCGGCGAAGGCAGAAACAGCCATCGTGCTACTTAATGCCGCGATAATAGCGGCAGCTACTCTTTTTTTAGTTGTGATGTGTGTCATTATTTTCTCCTGTAATGTTGTCGTGTTAGTTATCCCAGCACGATTCCTGAATTAGAGTCCTGTGAGAAAACGATTAATCGATTCGACTCACGACCCATTCCCACAGAGTAGGAATGGGTAACCAGAGATTAAACACCAAATTAATCGCTGCTCGCTCACTTCATTTGCATCAAACCGTAAATAGCTGCGGATTAATGCTTAATGATATAGAGGTCCTTCACCCGTACATTGTCCAACGGATCTTTGCCGGTAATGCCACCGACATACGGTTTTATCAGCCTGGCGTTCGCATAGTAATAGACCGGTACAATGGCCGCATCTTTATCTAACTGCGATTCTGCCTGCTGATAAACTTGTGCACGTTCATCGTCCGTTTTCGCCTGAACAGCCTGCTCCATCAGCTTGTCGAACGCCGGGCTCTTATAATGCGCCGTGTTGTTACTGCTATCTGACAGCATACTATTCAGGAACGATGTCGGTTCGTTATAGTCCGCACACCATCCCGCACGCGCGACATCATAATTGCCTTGATGGCGTGTGCTGAGATAGGTTTTCCACTCCTGATTTTCTAACTTCGCGTCGACGCCCAGATTCTGTTTCCAGATCGATACCGCCGCAATCGCCATTTTTTTATGCAAATCAGACGAGTTATAAAGCAAATTAAACGTCAACGGCTTATCTGCGGTATAACCCGCTTCCGCCAGTAGTTTTTTCGCTTCTTCATTACGTTTCGCCTGTGGCCAGGTAAACCACTCTGGCGTATGCGCTTTCAGGCCATCAGTAAAGGGTGGAATATAGCCATAGGCAGGAATGTCACCCTGATTTTTAACTTTATTGGTCAATATGTCCTGATCAAGCCCCATGCGCAGAGCTGTACGTACCCGTACATCGTTAAATGGCGGCTTCTGGTTATTGATTTCGTAATAATACGTGCAGAGATAGGGATTGATGTTAACTTCTTGTGGGATTTCTTTTTTTAGCTTCTGAAAGAGCTCGATGGGTAATTTATTATTGGTGACATCAATTTCCCCCGCACGGTAACGGTTAACATCCGTAACTTCAGAAGAAATCGGCAAGTAGGTGACCTGATTAATCACGGTCTTCGCGTTATCCCAATATTGGGTGTTACGCTCCAGCACAAGCCGTTCATTCACTACCCAGGATTTAAGACGGTAGGCGCCGTTCCCTACCCAGTTTTCCGGCTGGGTCCATTTATCACCAAACTTCTCCACTGCCGCTTTATTTACCGGGGACATGGATGAGTGATTCAGTAATTTATAAAAATAAGGGATCGGCTCGCTTAAGGTGACTTCCAACGTATGGTCATCGAGCGCTTTTACGCCCAGCGTATCGGGAGATTTCTTGCTGGCAATAATGTCATCGATATTCAACAGATGACCATATTGCAAATAGCTGGCATAAGGGGAAACGGTTTTCGGATCGGCCAGACGCTGCCAGCTATAAACGAAATCCTGTGCAGTAACGGGTTCGCCATTTGACCACTTGGCATCTTTACGTAAATGGAACGTCCAAACTTTAAAATCACTGCTTTCCCAACGCTCAGCCACACCGGGAATCGGGTGTCCATCAGGATCGGAAATCACCAATCCTTCATATAAATCGCGCGCGACGTTGGATTCCGGTACGCCTTCTATTTTATGTGGATCCAGTGATGACACCTCGGCGCCATTGTTTCTCACCAAAACCTGTTCTTTCGCCAGCTCAACACCGGCAGGTACATTAGCAGCTTGAACATTCACGCATGACGCCATCACTGCTGCGGCAATCATACTGGTAACAAAGCATCGTTTTGTTTTGCAAATTTTCACTTTATAAACGCCCCTGTCTGATACAACGCCATACCGGACTCTATGCGTAAAATTGCCGTCACATAGAGCAGAAAAGAACGCCTATTATCCAAATAAATCATAAAATTAATTTATGGGTGAATAACGAATAACAGGTCGACACTCGAAGCTATCAAAAGCGGACACATTCGCCAATATTTTTACATTGATGTTGCTTAATTTTCTTTACTACAGGCGGGTAGATGTTTTATTGCAATAGCGTGATACAAACATTAACCCCATGATAATCAATGTCTTTTATCTTATTTTGCAAGTATTTTTTAAATATTCAGCAATTTATAGATTTTGAACAAAAAAACATCGTAGTGGGTTTCATCATTTTCACAGCACAAAAATGATGACGCATGCTTACCTATCCGCGTCATTATCTGAGCGAAATGTTATTATTTTAACAATTCCATTACTAACCATACACGCCTTATGGTCCCCAACTTCCCAGCTATAGGCGGCACGTAAAATAACTAACCCGATTAAGATATAAGCAATATTTATACGAATACGTTTTATACGACGGGTTGTCTCTATTATACGAACAGGCTGAGCTCGGAATTGACGCCGACAATTATCGGCATCACCGCCGTCGATTCTGCCTTTCCGCTCCGTTGTGAGTAGAAAAACGCCCGTCTTTACTCAATGAATGATATTGATTATCAACTCCATCATGCTGAATGGTGTCAGCTTAAAGAAAATTCGATATTGATCACAAAAAAGGCACCCACAAATAGGTATGCTCATTCCATACCGTAGTGAACGCGTAAATCCTCTTAATTTTGACCTATTTTCAAAACAATATTTCAAAATTTTACGATATCGGCGGTTACAGTATTTTAAAAAGTAGAAATCACGCCATAACGGCGTCTGACAAGCTCTTTGAGTCAATTAACGTGAGGTCGGTAGGAAAGAATAGCTTGGTAACGGAAACATACCCCGCTCGTTTATCTATACTGTTCTATCCGGCGAACAATTGACTGAAAGAGTTTAACATTTATCAGGAGAGCATTATGGCCGTAACCAACGTTGCTGAACTTAACGCACTGGTCGAAAGAGTAAGAAAGGCACAGCAGGAATTTGCCACTTACAGTCAGGAACAAGTGGATAAGATTTTCCGTGCTGCCGCACTCGCGGCATCGGATGCCCGTATCCCGCTAGCAAAAATGGCAGTTGCTGAATCCGGTATGGGGATCGTGGAAGATAAAGTCATCAAAAACCACTTCGCATCCGAATACATTTATAACGCCTATCAGGATGAAAAAACCTGTGGCGTCCTCTCTACTGATGACACTTTCGGTACCATTACGATTGCAGAGCCTATTGGCCTGATTTGCGGTATTGTTCCCACCACCAACCCCACTTCTACCGCGATTTTTAAAGCGCTGATCAGCCTGAAGACCCGTAACGGGATCATCTTCTCTCCTCATCCACGAGCAAAAAACGCGACCAATAAAGCCGCAGACATTGTTCTGCAAGCCGCGATTGCCGCAGGTGCCCCGAAAGATATCATCGGCTGGATCGATCAACCGTCCGTCGATTTATCCAACCAGCTTATGCACCACCCGGATATCAACCTGATTCTGGCTACCGGCGGACCGGGTATGGTGAAAGCGGCATACAGTTCAGGTAAACCCGCGATCGGCGTAGGTGCCGGTAACACCCCCGTTGTTATTGACGAAACGGCGGATATTAAGCGTGCCGTTGCCTCTATCCTGATGTCGAAAACCTTCGATAACGGCGTCATTTGTGCATCAGAGCAGTCAGTCATCGTGGTAGACAGCGCTTATGATTCCGTACGTGAGCGTTTCGCCACCCACGGCGGCTACATGCTGAAAGGCAAAGAACTTCATGCCGTACAGGGCATTCTGCTGAAAAACGGTTCACTGAATGCCGACATTGTGGGCCAACCAGCACCGAAGATCGCCGAAATGGCGGGTATCACCGTCCCTGCAAACACCAAAGTGCTGATCGGTGAAGTGACGGCAGTCGATGAATCCGAACCGTTTGCCCATGAAAAACTGTCTCCAACGCTGGCAATGTACCGAGCGAAAGACTTCAATGACGCCGTCATTAAAGCGGAAAAACTGGTCGCAATGGGTGGGATCGGTCACACATCTTGTTTGTATACCGATCAAGACAATCAGCCAGAGCGCGTGAATCATTTCGGCAATATGATGAAAACCGCGCGTATCCTGATTAACACACCGGCGTCTCAGGGTGGTATCGGCGATCTCTACAACTTCAAACTCGCTCCGTCTCTGACGCTGGGCTGTGGCTCATGGGGCGGAAACTCCATCTCCGAAAACGTCGGTCCGAAGCACTTGATCAACAAGAAAACGGTAGCCAAGCGAGCAGAGAATATGTTGTGGCATAAACTTCCTAAATCCATTTACTTCCGTCGTGGCTCACTGCCTATCGCACTTGAAGAAGTCGCATCCGATGGCGCAAAACGCGCATTTATCGTAACTGACCGCTTCCTGTTCAATAACGGGTATGTCGATCAGGTAACTTCCGTCTTGAAACAGCACGGACTGGAAACCGAAGTTTTCTTTGAAGTTGAAGCTGACCCAACACTGAGCATAGTGCGCAAAGGCGCAGAACAAATGCACTCCTTCAAGCCCGATGTGATTATTGCGCTGGGTGGCGGTTCTCCAATGGATGCCGCGAAGATCATGTGGGTGATGTATGAACACCCTACAACACACTTCGAAGAGCTGGCACTACGCTTTATGGATATCCGTAAACGTATCTATAAATTCCCGAAAATGGGCGTCAAAGCCAAAATGGTGGCGATTACCACCACATCCGGTACCGGTTCCGAAGTCACGCCGTTTGCCGTCGTGACCGACGATGCAACGGGGCAGAAATATCCGTTGGCGGACTATGCGCTGACGCCGGATATGGCGATTGTTGATGCCAATCTGGTAATGAACATGCCGAAATCACTGTGTGCGTTTGGTGGACTCGATGCCGTAACACACTCACTGGAAGCCTATGTTTCCGTGCTGGCAAATGAATATTCAGACGGACAGGCGTTACAAGCGCTGAAGCTGCTGAAGGAAAATCTGCCAGACAGCTACCGTGACGGTGCGAAAAACCCGGTTGCCCGCGAGCGCGTGCATAACGCTGCGACGATTGCAGGTATCGCGTTTGCCAACGCCTTCCTCGGCGTCTGCCACTCAATGGCGCATAAACTGGGCTCGGAGTTCCATATTCCGCATGGCCTGGCTAACGCCCTGCTGATCTCTAACGTGATTCGCTATAACGCGAACGACAACCCGACCAAACAGACGACATTCAGCCAGTATGACCGTCCGCAAGCGCGTCGCCGTTATGCAGAGATAGCTGACCATCTGCGTTTGACTGCGCCTAGCGACCGTACTGCACAGAAAATCGAGAAATTACTGAACTGGTTGGAAGAAATTAAGACCGAGTTGGGGATCCCAACGTCCATTCGTGAAGCGGGCGTACAGGAAGCCGATTTCCTGGCCAAGGTTGATAAGCTGTCAGAAGATGCATTCGACGATCAGTGTACTGGCGCTAACCCACGCTACCCGCTGATTTCCGAGCTGAAACAGATTCTGCTGGATACTTACTATGGACGTAAGTTCTCTGAAGAGGTAAAAGCGGAAGCCGTTGAACCTGTAGCAAAAGCCGCCAAAACTGGCAAGAAAGCCGCACATTAAGGTGTAAGCCGTTACGGCCTCATCGTTTAGTCCACTACAAATGCCCAACGCTTTTAAGGTTGGGCATTTTTATTACACGCGCAGGTCTCAATGCACCGTTTATTAATCATCCCGCAAGCCGGATATTTAACCGCCTTACACGCTTTCCTTACGGGTTAATCCCAACGCAATTTTATAATGCTTACGACACACAGAAACATAACTCTCATTGCCACCAATAACGACCTGCTCTCCTTCGTGGACGGCATTACCCTGCGCATCTAACCGCAATACACAGTTGGCTTTACGGCCGCAATGACAGACCGTTTTTAACTCAATCAGCTTATCAGCCCACGCTAATAAATAGTGACTCCCGGAAAACAAGTCACCACGAAAATCAGTACGCAACCCGTAACACAATACCGGGATATCTAATTGGTCCACGACATCGGAAAGCTCGTTCACCTGCTCGCGGGTTAAAAATTGACATTCGTCAATTAATACACAATCTACGGGCTGAGTGCGGTGCTCTTTCTCCAGCAGTTCAAATAAGGATGTCTGCGGATTAAACAATAATGCTGGGGAAGAAAGACCGATCCGTGAACTTACTATCCCTACTCCATGCCGATTATCTATTTCTGCGGTGAACACCAGCGTGCGCATCCCGCGTTCCTGGTAGTTATATGACGACTGCAATAGCGCCGTCGATTTCCCTGCATTCATTGCAGAATAATAAAAATAAAGTTGGGCCACTCAGCTACTCCAAACACAGGCTATATGATCGTCGTGTCGTAAAAACTTATTGTAACAACTCGTCTTCATGCTGTGCAATGGGCTATTCCCCGACCATATCTTGTCCATACGGCAGCCACTGGCTAACCATTACGATAAAAGATATAAACATTCCTTATAACAACGGCGCGGCATCAATAAGCCATTCACTGTCGTTTGAGAGAGAAAAACGGCATACAAAATGTATTTTTATGATAACAGGAAAGTATTTATATTTATGTAACATACGATGTGAGTTCTGTTTTAAAAATGATGTTTTTTAACAAACTTACAAATTTGACTATTGCAGAAAAGAAAATAGCACTCTATTATCACACTACACGCCACCAATAATATTAATTTGAGATTATCACAATGAGCGAAGCACTAAAGATTCTTAACAACATCCGTACTCTGCGTGCCCAGGCAAGAGAATGTACCCTGGATACTTTGGAAGAAATGCTGGAAAAACTGGAAGTCGTGGTTAATGAACGCCGCGAAGAAGATACCCAGGTTCAGGCTGAAGTTGAAGAACGTGCGCGTAAATTGCAACAATACCGCGATATGCTGATTGCCGATGGTATTGACCCTAACGAATTATTGCAATCTTTAGGTTCAGTGAAAGTTGCAGGTAAAAGCAAACGCGCTGCCCGTCCGGCAAAATATCAATACATTGACGAGAACGGTGAAGCTAAAACCTGGACTGGTCAAGGTCGTACTCCAGCAGTAATCAAGAAAGCAATCGAAGAGCAAGGTAAATCTTTAGACGATTTCCTGCTGTAATTGTTTATAAGTACTGAATACTAAAAACCCCCGATACTTATCGGGGGTTTTTCTTTATAACGCATTGTGCAAAGAGAAAACAGATATGTCGCCGTTTTAGGCTACCCTCTGTTTTTGTAAACAGAGGGTAATTATTACATTCTGTTATTTTTCTTCTGCGTCAATCGTTTCCTGCAACCATTGCGCGAAGTCTTCGCCTAAACCATCATGACGTAAGCCATATTCTACGAATGCCTGCATATAGCCTAATTTGTTACCACAGTCATGGCTCACACCTTTCAGGTGATACGCTTCTACCGTTTCTTTTTCCATCAGCATCGCAATGGCATCAGTTAACTGAATTTCATTACCCGCGCCTGGCGGTGTTTTCTCCAGCAAAGACCAAATATCCGCAGAGAGGACATAACGACCAACAACGGCTAAATTAGATGGCGCTTCGGAAGCTTTCGGTTTTTCAACCACACCAACCATCGGTGCACTATCCCCTGCTTTTAATTCCACGCCTTTGCAATCAACCACGCCGTAGCTACTTACATTCTCAACTGGTTCAACCATAATCTGGCTGTGACCTGTAGTAGAAAAACGCTGTAGCATTTCGCTCAGGTTATCTTTCTTCAGATCGGATTCATATTCATCAATAATCACATCCGGCAGAATAACCGCGACTGGCTCATCCCCAACTAGCGGGTGCGCGCATAATACGGCATGGCCTAACCCTTTCGCCAATCCCTGACGGACTTGCATAATGGTGACGTGTTTAGGGCAGATGGATTGGACTTCTTCCAACAGCTGACGTTTAACACGCTTTTCCAGTATCGCTTCCAGCTCAAAACTGGTATCGAAATGGTTTTCGATGGAATTCTTAGAGGAGTGCGTAACCAGAATAATTTCAGTAATCCCTGCGGCGATACACTCATTAACGACATATTGGATCAGCGGCTTATCTACCAACGGCAGCATTTCTTTAGGAATGGCTTTGGTGGCAGGCAGCATACGCGTACCTAATCCAGCAACCGGTATGACCGCTTTTTTTACTTTTTTATTCACAATAGACATAAACAGCCTCTTATATACCGTTCAAATAATGAACTTTATTTATCTAATCAAGATAACCGGAAGAGTATAACGACTTTAACAAGGGTACGCTTGTCCCAACGTTGGCGTTCAATAAAAATAAGATAACTCCCTACAGAGTAGGAAATAAAAAATAGTACCGAAAGAGAAGTATTACGCAAAACCAGCGCCAGTCTCGTCTATCAGACTATTCTGTCGCCAACATGAGCCGTAAACGACCGCCGCCACCCCATATCTGACACTGCCACGCTTCGCACTGATAATTTAGCTGGTTGAGATAAGCGCCTTCAAGCGTTCCTAAAGGGATACCGCTATTCAATGCTATTTGCTGCTCGTTAACATTCAACGTCGCGTTTAACCCAGCAGAAATCAGTATCAGCTGTTTTAATTGCCGATGGTAATATCCCACAAGCAAAGGAAAACGACCGTCTAGGCTCGCCTGTCGCAGCAGCTGGTTTACCTGCTTTAATAACGTCGGCAGATACGGTAAACGATGTTGCTGATCGGCCAAATGCTCCTGAAGTAACCCATTAAACAACGTCCGAAGCAGCAACGCTGCCAACGTCCCATTATTATTGACGCCCTGAGTGACATCAAGGCAATAGAACGCTAGCTCTGTGTCCGACAGCGCGGCAATATCCAGCACCAGACCCGGTTGTTCCGCTGTCGTCAACTGACGATAATTAACACGGCAGCGAGCAAGCGTTTGCTGAACGGGCGGCTGCAACTGAGCGAGCAGTTTCGTTACCGCTTCAGGAGATTGATTTAAGGAATCCATATCCTGCATCAGTTGATCCATCTCATTCAACTGTGAGGTGAACATGTCAGGATAGAGGCAAGACATAACCGCCTCACGCAAACGCATGTAATCACGAATCGGTTTCAGCAATACATCTTGAACACCAAGGCGCAAGACTTTGGCGATGTCCGCCATCTGGCTGGTCGCAGAAATAACCAGTATTGGCGTATCGTTATCCTTCAAACGCAGACACTCAAGGAATTCAATTCCGCCCATCGTCGGCATCTTCAGATCGCAAATTATTAAATCGGGTTGGTAATGTTCAAGAATACTTAGAGCATCTAATCCATTAACCGCCTCCTGAACTAAAGCGCCAAGAGAAGTCAGATAACCAGCGAGCACAGATCGAAAAACGGCCTCGTCATCAATGACTAAAATATGCTTACCCGCTAGTGGTTGTTCCATCAGTACCCCTTACTTCAAACACCGAATAATCACATCTGCTTTAGCGTCAATGCGCCGGATAGACGGCACACTATATCTTCTTAATACATGTCTTCTTCGCTACGTGTGCGCTCTGAACGACATGCATAGGTTCTTCACTATGCCTCTTTCGCTAGCGGCAGCAATTCATCACGCATTTTTTCCACCGCCTTATAGCCCGCATCAATCGCCTCCTGCGCCCGATGAAAATCTAACGTAGCAATCTGGGGACAATGCGGTTGCAGCAACACGTCGGGCGGATCGCCCGCCATCCTTGTCATCTTCAATCGGTTTTCAAGAATCTGGATCGATGTACTCATTATCTCCATCGCCGTTGGCGAATTTTCTGCTGGATGACGTCGCCCACGCAGTAACCGTTCCCGAATCCTACTACGCCAATCTTGTGGAACATTCTCCGCATCAATGTCCGATGCCGTCGGTTTGATCGACAGCAAATCCTGATGATTAAGGCTCGCGTCGTGCTGGAGATCAACCGCAATTACGATGTCAGCCCCCATTGCCCGTGCCAAAGAAACGGGAACAGGGTTAACCACCGCACCATCCACCAGCCAATAATCGTTAAATCTAACGGGAGATAGCAGACCTGGCATACTGCAAGAGGCCCGCATTGCCTGATGTAAATCACCTTCTGTCAACCAGAGCTCACGCCCTGTACTCAGGTTTGTTGTCACTACGCCATATTTGATATCACAATCTTCGATCTTTGTTGTATGTAACAAATGCTTCACACTGTTAAAAACGCGATCGCCACGTAACAAACTGCCGCGCTGCCAGGAAAGATCCATCAGACGAATCACGTCCCAGTAGCCAAAACTTCTCACCCAGCGATCCATTGAAGATAAATTGTTTGTGGCATACGCCGCGCCAACCAGTGCGCCAATAGAACAACCGGCTACAATATCAACCTCGATCCCCATTTCAGTTAACGCATTAAATACGCCAATATGCGCCCATCCTTTCGCGGCCCCAGATCCCAAGGCTACGCCAATTTTCTTCCGCTGCATGATTGTTCCACCTGTTTTCATTTTAGCGCACATTGCTACACGTAGAGTTTCTTAGGTAACATATCGGCATCCTGCATAGGGATCTGTTTATTATCTATCAGTTTTTATCTTAAATTTTCTTCAGGAGACATCGTGTCTGAATCTTGCCCTTGCTGCAGTGGGTTGCAGTATAACGCATGCTGTCAACCCTACCTCACGCACGCCGCCATAGCCGCCGAGCCTGTCATATTAATGAGGTCGCGCTACACCGCCTACGTCAGGCTCGATGTCGATTACCTTATCGCTACCTGGCATCCCGATCTCCAACCCGAGAAATGGCGCGAGTCTCTCACTGAAAGCTGCCAGAATTCACAGTGGCTCGGCCTCACTATACTGGCAACATCTTCAGGGAAAACCCCCGATGAGGGGGATGTGGAATTTGCCGCGCGTTATATATCGGAAATCGACAGTCAGCGTACAGAAGTGATGCGAGAGCGCTCACGCTTCCTTCGCCAGCATAATCGCTGGTACTATATAGATGGCGTTCATTTGCAGACAGGCAGAAATGAATCTTGCCCGTGTGGTTCCGGCAAAAAATACAAAAAGTGTTGCGGACAATAGAACACAGGCAGTCGCCCACGCGGCCTTACCGCTGCGTTACCATCAGATCGTTATTTTAGCTTTTGGACAGGATCCACACACTCATGCAATCCCAAAATATACAAAGAAAAGTATTACGAACCATTTGCCCCGACGCAAAAGGGCTCATCGCGAAAATTACGAATATTTGTTATAAGCACGAACTGAACATCGTGCAAAACAATGAGTTTGTCGATCATCGCACTGGACGCTTTTTCATGCGGACCGAGTTGGAAGGGATTTTCAACGACACCACACTGTTAGCCGATCTGGATAGCGCACTTCCCGAAGGATCGTCTCGCGAATTAACCGCGGCAGGCCGTCGTCGCATCGTCGTTCTGGTAACGAAAGAAGCTCACTGTCTGGGCGATCTGTTGATGAAAAGCGCGTATGGCGGTCTGGATGTCGAAATCTCTGCCGTCATCGGCAACCACGATACGTTACAGACGCTGGTCGAGCGGTTTGATATCCCTTTCCATTTGGTTAGCCATGAAGGGCTGACTCGCGAAGAGCACGATCAACAGATGATCGCGCAGATCGACCAATACAAACCTGATTACGTTGTGCTGGCGAAATACATGCGAGTACTGACCCCAGCGTTTGTTCAGCACTATCCGAATCAGGTGATCAACATTCACCATTCGTTCTTACCCGCGTTTATCGGTGCTCGCCCATACCATCAGGCATACGAGCGTGGTGTGAAAATCATTGGCGCGACAGCTCACTACGTCAACGATAATCTGGATGAAGGCCCGATCATCATGCAGGACGTCATTCACGTCGACCATACGTACTCAGGTGACGACATGATGCGTGCAGGTCGCGACGTTGAGAAAAATGTCCTGAGCCGTGCACTATACCGCGTGCTGGCGCAGCGTGTTTTTGTCTACGGGAACCGTACCATTATTCTGTAATTGGTTGATCGGACATCTTTTTGTATAAGGATGCGCCGAACGGAATAAAAAAACGGCAGACGCATTTATTTTTGATATATACCGCTTTACAGGGGCGTGACATTTGATATGATGCGCCCCGCTTGAAGCGAAAGCTTCTTGCAGCAAGGCCAGTGGTGGGGTTCCCGAGCGGCCAAAGGGAGCAGACTGTAAATCTGCCGTCACAGACTTCGAAGGTTCGAATCCTTCCCCCACCACCATTTCAAGTAACACCTCTGAATTACATCCCAACACCAAAGCAACAAATTCCCATCAGGGGAAGGTGAGAACCTTCGACTAAGGTTCGACAAAACCGGTACGGTTTTGAGCAACGCTTAGCGTTGACCCACAGGGTGAGGTGCGAAGCGCCGAATTATCCTTCCCCCACCACCATTTCAAAGCAACACCTCTGAATTACATCCCAACACCAAAGCATCAAATTCCCGTCAGGGGAAGGTGAGAACCTTCGACTAAGGTTCGACAAAACCGGTACGGTTTTGAGCAACGCTTAGCGTTATTTCTCCCCCACCGCCACTTGCACCAATCATCAGCACAATATTATGGAATGGGGGAAAAGATATCCTTACACCTTCCCTTTCCAGCGTCCAGGAACATAAGAGAATACGGGAAGCTGCCATGACCAGCGAATCGCCGCCAGACGCACAGCCAGACCGATAGTGAATGACGCCAGCAGGTTAATATCGTGATTGATATTAAGCGATTTTAGACCCAGATATAAAAGTGCGACGAGAAGCGAGACGCTGGCATACAGCTCTTTCTTCAACACCATTGGCGTACGGTTACAGAAAATATCACGCAATATGCCACCGAAAATCCCGGTCACAATCCCCGCCATGACGACTACTGTCATCGAATAATTCAGCTTCAGCGCCACATTGCAACCAATAATGGTAAAAGCAATGAGCCCCATCGCATCCAGCACTAGAAACAAGCGATGCAAATGGTGCATAACGCGCGCAATAATAATCGTGAAAAGACCCGCACCAATGGTGAGGTAAATATAGCCGGGATGCTGCGTCCAGCCGATGGGATAATTACCGAGAAGAATATCGCGAACGGTGCCACCGCCAAGCGCGGTGATAAAGGCAATCATGCCTACGCCAAAAATATCCATATTGCGACGCCCGGCGGCCAGCGCCCCGGACATCCCTTCAGCCGTAATCGCGATCAGATAGATGTAAGTCAGCACACAAGTTATCCTGTGAAATGTGCCACTCCCTCTGTCCGCTTTACCTGAGAGTTTACGCAGCAGAGCTGCTTGCCCCTTCGGTGGGTTGCATCGCAACCTCTCTCCAGTTGGCTTCAATGGAATTCGCAGTTAGGGTAGCCTGAGCGATTATGGGAGTTTGCGCCTTCGGCGGAGCGTTATACTTTATGCCAACATACATGCAGCTTGAAGTATGCTGGAGTACACGCCCTCTCTCCTGCGAGGTGCGGAGTATAACGGTCGATAAGCCTCGTGTTCAACTGAATATAAGTGAATCTTATTTTCAACGATTTTATCTGCCTCACCCGTCAGTAAAGCCATAGCAATAAGCCTATCAACTCAGTCCGAAAGCGCAGCCTCGCCGTGACGCCACGCGCCATTTTCTGCTACCATCTGGTCACATTTTTTAGCGAATGGCAGCGAACATGAAAGTTGTATCTTTTAATATCAATGGCCTGCGGGCGCGCCCTCATCAGTTGGCCGCCATTATCGAGCAACACCAGCCGGATGTGATCGGGTTGCAGGAAACGAAAGTCCATGACGACATGTTTCCGTTAGAGGATGTCAGCAAGTACGGCTACCACGTTTATTATCACGGACAGAAGGGTCATTACGGCGTCGCGATGCTGTGTAAAGATAAGCCCCTTGCAGTTCGTCGCGGTTTTCCAACGGATGAAGAGGATGCGCAGCGTCGGATCATCATGGCGGACTTCGCCACCGAGCACGGCACATTTACAGTAGTAAACGGGTATTTTCCTCAAGGAGAAAGCCGCGACCATCCGATAAAATTCCCCGCTAAGACACGCTTCTATCAGGATCTGCAAACCTATCTGGAACAGCACCATAGTGCGACACAGCCGCTGATTGTGATGGGGGATGTGAATATCAGCCCTACCGATCTGGATATCGGCATCGGTGAAGATAACCGCAAGCGCTGGCTACGCACCGGCAAATGCTCCTTCTTACCGGAAGAACGTGAATGGATGGCGCGTTTACAAGGTTGGGGGCTCATCGACACCTTCCGTGCTGCCAATCCAGAGAACAACGATCGTTTCTCCTGGTTTGACTATCGCTCTTCTGGATTTGATGACAACCGCGGTCTGCGTATCGATCTCATTCTCGCCAGTACCTTCCTGGCTGAACGCTGTATCGCCACCGGTATTGATTACGATATTCGTGGAATGGAGAAACCTTCCGACCATGCGCCAATCTGGGCGGAATTTACGCTTTAAAAAGAGTGAGTGGTAAAAATGACATCACCGCTGGGCATCAAAGCCACAGCGGTGATTAATACCAACAGTCGTGCCGAATGTAATATTTTCTTAATTCACGGTTACTACTTAACCAATTGCCATATCAGGTTATTCGTTCCCAGCGTTTGCTTGTCCCGCACGCATTGCAGAATCACCCCTTCGACCTTTACTACCGCACCTTCAGAATAATTACGGTTTTCATACACACAGCAGCGCAGACAACTATTGCTTTGCTCACGAACCGTCGCTCCGGCTCCCCACACTTCTGGTGGAACAGGAACGACAATATCCGTTCCGCCGCGATTAGCCTGCGCCAGTGTGGGCAGCACCAGCATCACACTGACGAAACACAAAGACACTAACGATTTCATTGATCCTGCTCCTTCGCTTTTTTAGCCTGAGGCTTGCGCCGCTTTGAGGCACCCGACGGCGGCGCAGAAAGCCCTTTGAACGCTCTAACCGCACCGTTTTGTTTCGCTTGCTGAATCAGATCCTGTAAGGAATTCGTCAGCGGTTGCATAAAATCCTGATAGCGACATTTTTTCTCGCTAATCTGCGTCAACGTGGCTTCCCAATGTGCGGTCATATCAGGATGCGCCGCGCTAGCAGGCAGCGAGTGAATTAATGCTCGCCCCGCTTCACTCGCGTGAATATAGCGCGCTTTTTTAAACAGAAATGTCCGCTTAAATAAGAGCTCGATGATACCTGCACGCGTCGCCTCCGTGCCTAAACCATCGGTCGCCCGCAGGATTTTCTTTAATTCTTTATCCTGTACAAAGCGTGCGATCCCCGTCATCGCTGATAACAGCGTCGCATCGGTAAAAGGTCGTGGCGGCTGAGTTTGACGCTCAACAACCTCACCGCGTTCACACAGTAATTCATCACCCTTTGCCACCACGGGCAACGGCATACCTTCGTTTTCTTCGTCACGCTCTTTGCCGCCTAACAGCGTTCGCCACCCGGCTTCGGCCAAGAATCGTGCTTTGGCAATAAATTTACCGCCCGCAATATCCAATTCAATAACACATTTACGAAACACGGCATCCGGGCAGAATTGCATGATGTACTGCCGCGCGACTAAACCATACACCTTGCGTTCATTTTCCGTCAGCGAGGCACTTGCACTGCGAGCAGTGGGAATAATCGCGTGGTGAGCATCAACCTTACCATCGTCCCAGCAGCGGTTGCGCCGGTCGATATCCATAACTGGCTGTGGCAAGAGATCAGGCTGGTGCACGGCGATCGCATTCAAGACGGCATGGCGTCCGGCAAAATGTTCTTCTGGCAGATAGCGACTGTCAGAACGCGGGTATGTGATCAGCTTATGGGTTTCATACAACTTCTGACACACGTCCAGCACCTGCTGCGCGCTCAGCCCGAAACGCTTCGCGGCTTCAATCTGTAGCGTCGAGAGCGAATAAGGCAGCGGCGCCGTTTCCGATTCCCGTTTATCATTATAGCTGGTGACGAACGCAGGCTGACCTTCGATGCGTTTAACGACGTGATCTGCCAGAGAACGGTGCAGTAGACGCCCTTCTTCATCCTGATAAGGCTCGCAGGATTCGCTGGGCTGCCAGATAGCAACAAAGCGTTCATCGGCTGGCGTCACGATGTGAGCTTTAACTTCAAAGTAATCTTTGGAAACGAAGTTTTCTATCTCTTCATCTCGTCGTACCACCAGCCCCAGCACCGGCGTTTGCACACGGCCAACCGACAGCACGCCATCATAGCCAGCGTTGCGCCCTAATATCGTATAGGCTCGGGTCATGTTAATACCGTAGAGCCAGTCGGCACGGGAACGCGCCAATGCCGAAACGCACAAAGGAATGAACTCTCTGTTCTCACGCAAGCGAGAAACGGCACGCTCTACCGCCTGTGGATTGAGATCGTTAATCAGGCAACGACGTACCTGCTGACGCTTCTCTTCCGGTAGGGAAAGATATTCCAGTACTTCATCAACCAGCAGCTGTCCTTCACGATCGGGGTCTCCCGCATGAATCACTTCGCTGGCATCATTCAGGAGTTTCTTTATCGCGTTCAACTGCTTGCTGACCGAGGGTCTCGGTTGTAACAGCCATTTTTGAGGAATGATAGGTAGGTCGGCGAGAGACCAGCGGGCGTAGCGCGCATCATAAACATCCGGCTGCGCCTGCTCCAGCAGGTGCCCTACGCACCACGTCACGACATCATGCTGACCGCAAGCAATAAAGCCATCACCGCGTCGATGCGGTTTGGGTAACACGTCTGCAATCGCCCGCGCAAGACTGGGCTTTTCGGCAATAAAAAGTCGCATTATTCACCATCAAGCAGACTGGGCATTTCCCGCGCAACTCGCGGGAAAGCACGCTGTAAAACGGGTGGGAAATCGATATTATTCAAAAGACGGCGATCAGAAGTAGTGAACAAATGCGTCGGTATCAAGCGGCGTGACCGTGGTCGATGCTTTCAGCTGTGGTGTCCCCAGATAGAGGAAACCGACAATTTCATCCTGTTCGCGGCAGTTGAATGCTTCACGCACCAGAGTATTGTGCGTCCAGGCACCGCTACGCCAGATGCCATTAAAGCCTTGCGCCAATGCCGCCATCTGCATCGCCTGAACCGCACAGCCTGCGGAGACAATTTGCTCCCAGAGCGGGACTTTCGGGCTATCTTCACAATGCGCGACAACGGTGATGATCAGCGGGGCGCGATAAGGAGCCTGACGTGCTTTATCGACACCAGCGTCGTCCAGCCCTTCTTGCTGTGCAGCACGGGTCAGTAATGTACTAAAACGATCCAGACCCTCATTTTCGATCATAAAAAAGCGCCACGGCTGCATCGCCCCATGATCCGGTGCACGCATACCGGCGTGGATAATGTTATTCAATGCGTCACCTGTCGGTGCTGGCGCGGTCAGGCGCGAGGCCGAACGACGATTCAATAGCAATTCAAGAGCATCCATCGCACATCTCCTGTCTGGCAATATAATTTCTGCGGTACACCCCGTTTCTCCGAAAGAAACTGCGGTACGGCAACGTTGCGCGCCACGTTAGCACAAGTAGAAGTTTTGTTACAAGATAACCCCGACAGGGCGCGCTACCACGGTGATTTAATGCTGACTTTTTACTGTCCGCTCATTAGGATACTATCACTCCTTGTGCTTCACCACTTGCCAGAAGGCGAGTTGAAGGACGTAGGGCACACGCTGTTTACCCGTTCATGGAGATATCATGCGCACATTGTGGCGAATTTTTAGCGGATTTTTTAAGTGGACATGGCGTCTGCTTAATTTTATCAGAGAATTTATTCTCAATATTTTCCTTATCGCGCTGATTTTAGTTGGCGTTGGGATCTACTCACAGGTAAAAACGACGCCGGAAGAGGCCACGAAGGGGGCACTGCTGGTCGATCTGACGGGAGTGGTGGTTGATCAGCCGACCGTCAACAATAAGCTGCGTCAATTAGGGCGCGAATTCTTCGGCGCGTCGAATAATCGCCGCCAGGAAAACTCACTGTTTGATATCGTCGACACCATTCGTCAGGCAAAAGGCGACGACAATATTACCGGAATGGTGCTGGATCTCAGCGATTTTACCGGTGCCGATCAGCCGTCTCTGCAATATATTGGCAAGGCGCTGCGTGAATTCCGCGATAGTGGTAAACCCATTTATGCCGTTGGTGACAGCTACAACCAGTCTCAATACTATTTGGCCAGTTTTGCCAATACGGTGTCATTGACGCCACAAGGCAGTGTTGATCTGCACGGTTTCGCGACCAACAACCTCTACTTCAAATCCATGCTCGATAAGCTGAAAGTGACCACCAATATCTTCCGTGTGGGAACCTATAAATCAGCCGTTGAGCCCTATCTGCGTGATGATATGTCGCCTGCTGCGCGTGATGCCGATGGCCGTTGGATCAACGCGCTGTGGCAGCAGTATTTAAATACGGTTTCCGCTAACCGTCAGATTACGCCTCAGCAACTCTTCCCTGGTGCAACCAACATTATTGCGGGCTTGCAGGCTGTTCAGGGTGACACCGCACGCTATGCGTTGGATAACAAGCTGGTCGATGAAGTGGCATCACGTTCCGTGACTGAACAATCGCTGGTGAAAACGTTCGGCTGGAATAGCCAGAAGAACAACTTTAATTTCATCAGCATTTACGACTATGTCGTTAAACCGCCGGTGCAAAATAACAACCAGATTGCGGTTGTCTTTGCCAATGGCGCCATCATTGACGGACCGGAAACGCCAGGAATGGTCGGTGGTGATACCACGGCTGCACAAATTCGTGCCGCACGCCTCGATCCTAAAGTGAAAGCGCTGGTACTGCGCGTCAATAGCCCTGGCGGTAGCGTCACGGCATCGGAACTGATTCGCTCAGAACTGATGGCACTCCGTCTGGCGGGTAAACCGATCGTGGTATCCATGGGCGGTATGGCGGCATCGGGTGGCTACTGGATATCAACGCCGGCGAACACGATCATCTCCAGTGCCAGTACGCTAACAGGCTCTATCGGTATTTTTGGCGTGATTACCACGTTCGAAGATTCGCTGGAAAACCTTGGCGTCCACACGGATGGCGTTGCCACCTCACCGCTGGCCGATCTGTCGATTACTAAATCACTGCCGCCTGAATTCTCGCAGATGATGCAGTTGAGTATCGAACGTGGTTATAAGAACTTCATCGATATCGTGGCGCAGGCACGTAAGAAAACGCCAGAGCAAATCAATGAAATCGCGCAAGGACACGTCTGGGTCGGTAGCGATGCGAAAGAAAATGGTCTGGTCGATCAGATCGGTGATTTTGATGATGCCGTGAAGAAAGCCGCTGAACTGGCAAAACTGGGGCAATATCAATTGAACTGGTATGCCGAACAGCCGGGTCTGCTCGATACCATGTTGAATCAGGTGAACGCCTCTGTTTATGCCCTGCTGCCGGTTGCTGTTCAGTCCATGCTGCCAGCACCAGTCGCACAGTTGGCGGAAGTCGTGCGCTCACAGCCGTCCATCATGAATAACCTGAACGACCCGCAGAACCGATACGCATTTTGTCTCACCTGCGGAGAAGTCCGGTAGCGTTTACATAAGTCTCAAATAGCCCGGTAATAGTCATTGCTTATGATGATATTGTCGGGCTGTTTTTCCCTCTATACTTGATTTTTAATCCTGACTCACACCACCATGCAAAAGAAATCCATTTATGTCGCCTATACGGGCGGCACCATCGGTATGCAGCGTTCCGCCAATGGCTATGTGCCGGTATCTGGTCATTTACAGCAGCAACTGGCAAAAATGCCCGAATTCCACCGCGAAGAAATGCCGTCATTCACGATTAATGAATACGCACCGCTGATCGATTCGTCCGACATGACGCCAGCAGATTGGCAATCCATCGCGGACGACATTCAAGCCCACTACGATGATTATGACGGCTTCGTGATTCTACATGGCACTGACACGATGGCGTTCACCGCATCCGCGCTCTCATTCATGCTGGAAAATCTTGCCAAACCGGTGATCGTGACAGGGTCACAAATTCCGTTAGCGGAATTGCGCTCGGACGGCCAGACAAACCTGCTGAACGCGCTATACGTTGCCGCTAATCATCCGATTAATGAAGTCACCCTCTTCTTCAATAACAAACTGCTACGCGGCAACCGCACGACCAAAGCCCATGCAGATGGTTTTGATGCCTTTGCCTCCCCCAACTATCCACCGCTGCTGGAAGCCGGTATCCATATTCGTCGGCTGGCGCCCACCGTGGAATGCAGCAACTGTCCACCGCTGAAAGTCCATCACATTACGCCGCAGCCTATCGGGGTGATTACGATTTACCCTGGCATTTCTGCCGATGTCATCAGCAATTTCCTCCGTCAGCCCGTGAAGGCGCTGATTTTGCGCTCCTACGGCGTTGGCAACGCGCCGCAAAGCCCTGGGCTGCTGCACGAATTGCGTGAAGCCTCCGCACGCGGCATTGTGGTCGTTAATCTGACTCAGTGTATTTCCGGGCGTGTGAATATGGGCGGCTATGCGACAGGCAATGCGCTGGCGCATGCGGGGGTGATTAGTGGGTTTGACATGACCGTTGAGGCTGCGTTGACCAAACTGCACTATTTATTGAGCCAACAAGATTTAAGCGCAGATGACATTCGCCAGTTGATGCAGCAAAATCTGCATGGGGAATTGAGCGATAAAGATTGAGTTAATCACGGAGTAGGTAATGAAAAAAGCATTGCTATTAGTTGATTTACAAAATGATTTTTGTCCCGCTGGCGCATTGGCCGTTAACGAAGGCGACCGCGTCATTGAGGTTGCCAACCGTGCTATTGAAGCCTGCGTGGCCGCTGGCGTCGCGGTGATTGCCAGTCAGGATTGGCACCCGGCTAACCACGGCAGTTTTGCCGTGAATGCGAATACCAAGGTCGGAGAAATCGGTGAGTTAAACGGGTGGCCGCAGATCTGGTGGCCCGTTCACTGCGTGCAGGGAACCACTGGGGCTGATTTTCATCCCGCACTGAATCAATCGGCTATTCAGTGGATCGTACAAAAAGGAACCCAGCCGGAAATCGACAGCTATAGCGCTTTTTTCGATAACGGGCATCGGGTTAAAACCGAATTGGATGCGTGGCTACACGCCAATCACATCACCCATTTGACTATTCTGGGGCTGGCGATCGATTATTGCGTCAAGTTCAGCGTATTGGATGCGATTGCTCTGGGCTATCACACCGAAGTCCTGGTGGATGGCTGTCGTGGCGTTAACCTTTCGCCCGGCGACAGTGAATCCGCATTGCAAGAAATGGTGCAGCGTGGAGCAACGCTTACAGACATGACGCAGTTTCTTACCACACTCTCGTCAGCACGCTAGCGCCATTCACAGCCTAAAATGACGGCAGCCGTTAAGGCTGCCAGCTCACAGGTTACCCGTCGGGTTCAGGGTAACCAGGTTTGAGCAACCAGATGTAAGAGTCATTGAGTTTAAGAGCAACTAGGGTTTAAGCGTAACAATCGCATCAGAACCGTTAAACTGGCGCTTCAGTTCCTGCTTGCTCTTCATCACGATTTCCCCATTAGTGCCAATCGTCATGTGCTCAGCCTGTTCGTTATGACGAGCCTGCCACATCATCACCATTTGCAGGCAGTTTTCTTTCTGTTCAGCCGTCAACGCGACACCGTCTGGCCATTTGCCCAGCTCTACCGCCGTGACTAACCGCTGATAAATCTCTGGCGTCATGACGTCGATCAGATCATTGAGTTCCATATCCGGTTTCTGCTCCGAGAAAGATCAGGTTTATTATTACTGGATTCCTGTGTTGACAGCGATCTTTAGTAGCTGAATCGTTTAAAGCAAGATATTATCTAGCTTATCGTCATCGCACTTATCGCAGACAGATTACCCGTCAACGCGTTCGCCATCAACGTCGTCGATAAAGCTCAGCGAAGCAGAATTCACACAGTAGCGTTCGCCAGTAGTTTTCGGGCCATCAGGGAAAACGTGCCCCAGATGCGCATCACACTGCCCGCAGCGGATCTCAATACGGCGCATGTTGTGTGACTCATCCTCCAGATAGCGAATCGCCTCTGAGGAGACGGGCTGATCGAAGCTCGGCCAGCCACAGCCAGAATCATATTTGCTGTCGGAATAAAACAGCGGAGCCTGGCAGCACAGGCAGTGATAAGCGCCTGTACGCTTGTTATGCAGCAATTTGCCTGAAAACGCAGGCTCAGTACCGCGTTGCTGGGTGACATAGCGCTGCATCTCTGTCATTTCAGTATTGTCGGATGGGGTATGCGAAGCAGAGTCGTTAGTCATGGAAGTCTCACAGCGGTGTTAGCTATTCAATTAATCATTGATTATAACAAAAAATTAACAACCTAACAGGCCGTTTTGGCCTAATATTATGAATGTTATTAGCACGAATATTTAATTGTGACACACGTCACATATCGGGATAACACAGGCTTTATATGATGCATTCCGCCCTCATATCAGTCTTAGATGTTACTTAGTTACAGGGTCGAGCGGTTTTCGCACAAAGTTTGGTCATAGGTTTGACTTACAGCAACTATTGACACGATTCCGCTTGACGCTCAGCAAGGTTTTTGTAATTTTACAACCAACCTTTTATTCACAAATTTTCTATTCACAAACCAATAGCTGGTGGAATATATGACTATCAAAGTAGGTATCAACGGTTTTGGCCGTATCGGCCGTATTGTTTTCCGCGCTGCACAAGAACGTTCTGACATCGAGATCGTTGCAATCAACGACCTGTTAGACGCTGAATACATGGCGTATATGCTGAAGTACGACTCTACTCATGGTCGTTTCAACGGCACCGTTGAAGTTAAAGATGGCCACCTGGTTGTTAACGGCAAAACCATTCGTGTTACCGCAGAGCGCGATCCTGCAAACCTGAAGTGGAACGAAGTCAACGTGGACGTTGTTGCTGAAGCAACTGGCCTGTTCCTGACTGACGACACTGCACGTAAACACATCGCTGCTGGTGCGAAGAAAGTCGTTCTGACTGGTCCATCTAAAGATGACACCCCAATGTTCGTTATGGGCGTAAACCACAAAACTTACGCTGGCCAAGAAATCGTTTCTAACGCTTCTTGCACCACTAACTGCTTGGCTCCGCTGGCAAAAGTCATCAACGACAACTTCGGTATCGTTGAAGCACTGATGACCACCGTTCACGCAACGACTGCAACGCAGAAAACCGTTGATGGCCCGTCTCACAAAGACTGGCGCGGCGGCCGCGGCGCAGCACAGAACATCATCCCATCTTCTACCGGTGCAGCTAAAGCTGTAGGTAAAGTTATCCCTGAGCTGAACGGCAAACTGACTGGTATGGCGTTCCGCGTTCCTACCCCGAACGTTTCTGTTGTTGACCTGACTGCACGTCTGGAAAAACCAGCTTCTTACAAAGAAATCTGTGCAGCAATCAAAGCCGCTTCTGAAGGCGAGCTGAAAGGCGTTCTGGGTTACACCGAAGACGAAGTGGTTTCTACCGATTTCAACGGTGAAAAACTGACTTCCGTGTTTGATGCTAAAGCCGGTATCGCACTGAGCGATAACTTTGTGAAACTGGTTTCTTGGTACGACAACGAAACGGGTTACTCAAACAAGGTTCTGGATCTGATCGCTCACATTTCTAAATAAGCGTCAGCGATGATTCGGTGAAAAAAGGGCGACGTGATGTCGCCCTTTTTTATTGTTAACTGCAGATTTCTTTTTACAACGAAAAACAATCAAAAAAAGGCACTATCATGCATAACACAATTTTCTCACTCCCCGTCACTAAGCAAATTAGCGCCACCCTCAGCCAACGTCAGTTGGATCAATTACCCGTCATCGTCGTTGATCATCCTGAAGTTCGAGCAGCAGTAGCACTACAAGGGGCGCACCTGCTCAGTTGGCAGCCGACAAACGAAGAGCCGGTGCTTTGGCTGAGCGACAATACGCCTTTTACTCATCACGTTGCTATTCGCGGCGGTGTCCCTATCTGTTTCCCTTGGTTTGGGCCTTTCGCCGAACCTAACCACGGTTTTGCCCGTCTGCTGCCGTGGGAATTTACCGCCCACAGCGAAGATGAGCATGGCGTACAACTCACATTCACACTGCGCGATAATGAAGAAACGCGTAAGAGCTGGCCGCATGAATTCACACTCATCGCCCGTTTCAAACTGGGCAAGGAATGCGGTATTGAGTTAGAAGCACATGGCGATTACAGCATTACCAGTGCGCTGCACACCTATTTCAACATCGGCGACATCAGCGATATTCGCATTGCCGGTCTGGGTGAGTCATTCATTGATAAGGTCGATCAGGGCAAACTGGCAACGCAGCAAGGCGATCTGGTCTTTACCGATCGTACAGACCGTATCTATACCCAGCCGCAGGACACTAGTGTGGTGCATGATGCCGTACTGAAACGCACCATTGAAGTCCACCATACACACCATAGCGATGTAGTGTCATGGAACCCCGGCGCAGAACTCTCCCGTACAATTGGCGATATGCCAGATGAGGGATATAAAACGTTCGTGTGTGTGGAAACTGCGCGGATTAATCAACCGTTTGTCGCGTCCGCCAAGGCTCCGGCTCGTCTGACGACGGTTATCCGCATCAAGAAATAACTACTGCTATATATACCCTAAATATCTTGGTGTATGGCTGATGATGCCATACACCCTTCTCTACAAATCCCTTAGCTTCCGCTACACCACATCCAAATGCTGTTTGCGCGTTGGCGGTGGAAATGCCTGATCTAACTGCGCGAGATCTTCCGCAGACAACAACACGTCCAGCGCTTTCGCATTTTCCTGAACATGCTTTACAGCACTTGCTTTTGGAATCGCGATCACACCCGGCTGACGGATGGCCCATGCCAATAAAAGTTGAGCTGGCGTAATATTGTGTTCGCGCGCAATGCGATTCACCACTGGATGTGAGAATAATCCATCACGCAACCGCCCCGCCTGCGCCAGCGGGCAATACGCCATCACGGGAAGCTGCTGTTGCTGACACCACGGCAACAAATCAAATTCAATACCGCGTGATGCCAAATGGTATAGCACCTGATTAGTCATGCAGCGCTGCCCGCCGCTTAGCGACCACAGCTCCTGCATATCCTCAAGATCGAGATTAGATACGCCCCACTGCCCGATTTTACCTGCCTGTTGCAACCGTTCCATCGCTGCAATCGTATCAACTAGCGGGATACCGCCGCGCCAGTGCAGCAGATACAAATCAATATGCTCGGTTTTCAGTCGCTTCAGACTGCGTTCACACGCCTGTATCGCTTTTTCGCCTCCCGCATTGTGCGGATAAACTTTCGATACCAGATAAACGCTATCGCGACGGCCACGTATCGCTTCCCCGACGACGTCTTCCGCTCTGCCTTCTGCGTACATTTCAGCGGTATCAATCAACGTTAATCCAAGGTCGATGCCCGCTTGCAGCGCGGTCACTTCCTGCGCTTTCATTCGGGCATCTTCGCCCATATACCACGTTCCCTGACCGATTGCCGGTACGCGAGTATCATCTGGAAAATGAATCGCTTTTGTCATGAATCTTTCCCTTGTTTTCCGTCAACGCAACGAGTTTACCGTCAACCTAACATGGCATTCGGCGCACCATAAACGTGCAAATGGGGTGATATCACCCCATTATTGTACGGCAGATGCACTATGCTAACGAAAAGCATTAGAAGCGATAGCTGACGCCTGCGCTCATTAAGATGCTGTGATTACTATCAACGATAGGGCTGTCTTTCATTTCGTCAGACAAACGCGTGTAACGGCCGACCGCCCAGGCGCTCCAACTTTCGTTAATCTGATAGCCTGCGCTCAGTTCAAGATACGGAGCCCAGCCATCACCAGGGCTGTATTGGTTAAAGCCAGAACGCGAAGATTCTTGCGCACTCACACCGTAGTAATACTGGTTCATGTTTTCACTGAACCAGGTTGCACCAATACCAGGGGTGATGCTCAGATCGCCCATTGAGAAACGGTAAAGGTAAGCGGTATCCCACGCGAAGCCGTTGCTGTAATCCAGCGTATCGCCTGCCAACACGGTACGAATCTCACCCCAGTCAGCAGTATGACGATAAGCTGCACCAGCCATTAGCGTACCGCGGCGTTTGTCCAACTGCTTCATACGCTGATCGTCGCTATCTCCTGGCTTAAAGCCTAAAGGCAGGTAGTAAGCCGTTAAAGAGAAACGATTTGCGCCGTCATTCCACAGGTAGTATCCACCACCCAGCCCGCGGAAATAAAAACTTTCACTTTCATAATTCAGTACAGGAAGCGGATAAACATCATTATCAACACCACGGTACACGGACGTTGAGCCCGCAGCGCCGAGGCCCAGAGAAACATCGGCGGCATAGGCTGAAGGCAGGACCACAGCACCAGAAATCAGCGCGGCCAGCACACATAGTTGAGGTTTTTTCACAGTTTTCTATTTCCTATTACAGATAAACATCATGAAACATGATAGCCAATTACACACGTTCGCGTTCAGGTTATATAAAAATAACATTAACGAATAACCGATATATTCGATAGGTTTTACGTGCGCTAACGTCGGTAATAGGCAGTGTTCTTAAGGCTGAGAGCCTATTAACGGTAATGTTACACGGATTTTCCTGAAAGTGAGTCATTGAAATATCTTAAAAATACGTCTGTGGACTAGAGGAAATTTTACGGATGCAAACTACGCTTTAATACAGAAGGTGACGTCTTACTGACCAGCAGGTATGAATAAAATTACGACGCCCTGAGGCTACAAGTTGGCATAAGGGTTGCTGGACTCAAAGACTTCTTCTTTCGGAGGGCAATACATTAATAGGCATATATTCCACACGCTCTCTTAATCTGTGCTAATCGACGAAGGACGGGCATCGCTATGAACATATTTGATCACTACCGCCAGCGCTACGACGCTGCCAAGGACGAAGAGTTCACTCTGCAGGAATTCCTTACCATCTGTCAGCAGGATCGCAACGCTTATGCAAACGCGGCTGAACGATTGTTAACGGCTATCGGTGAGCCTGTAATGGTGGATACCGCCCAAGAATCACGAATGTCGCGCCTATTCTCTAACCGGGTGATTGCTCGCTACCCTGCTTTTGAAGAATTTTACGGTATGGAAGAGGCTATCGAGCAGATTGTCTCTTACCTAAAACATGCCGCACAGGGTTTGGAAGAGAAGAAACAGATTCTGTATCTATTGGGGCCAGTCGGCGGCGGAAAATCTTCTCTGGCTGAACGCCTGAAAGCGCTGATGCAGCGCGTGCCCATTTACATCCTCAGCGCCAACGGCGAGCGTAGCCCAGTCAATGATCATCCGCTCTGCCTGTTCAATCCGCAGGAAGATGCCGCAATACTCGAGAAAGAGTATACGATTCCGCGACGTTATCTCGGCACGATCATGTCGCCGTGGGCGGCAAAACGCCTACAGGATTTCGGTGGTGATATTTCCAAATTCAGAGTCGTCAAAGTGTGGCCATCGATTCTGGCGCAAATCGGGATCGCGAAAACCGAGCCGGGCGATGAAAACAATCAGGACATTTCAGCACTGGTCGGTAAAGTCGATATCCGCAAGCTGGAGCATTTTGCCCAGAACGATCCCGATGCCTACGGCTACTCCGGTGCATTGTGCCGCGCGAACCAAGGCATTATGGAGTTCGTCGAGATGTTCAAAGCACCCATCAAGGTGCTCCATCCGCTGCTGACCGCTACACAGGAAGGCAACTATAACGGGACGGAAGGCATTGCTGCCCTGCCGTTCAACGGGATTATTCTGGCGCACTCCAACGAATCTGAGTGGGTGCAGTTCCGTAACAACAAAAACAATGAAGCGTTCCTCGACCGCGTGTATATCGTGAAGGTACCGTACTGCCTGCGTGTGTCCGAAGAGGTCAAAATCTACGACAAGCTGCTGGATCACAGCGAGTTGACGCATGCGCCTTGCGCACCCGGCACGCTGGAAACGCTGGCTCGCTTCTCCATTCTGTCGCGCCTGAAAGATCCTGAAAACTCTAGCATCTACTCCAAGATGCGGGTTTACGACGGGGAAAGCCTGAAAGATACCGACCCGAAGGCCAAATCCTATCAGGAGTATCGTGACTACGCGGGCGTGGATGAAGGGATGAACGGTCTGTCGACCCGCTTCGCCTTTAAGATTCTGTCACGCGTCTTCAACTTCGATCACAGCGAAGTCGCCGCCAACCCGGTACATCTGTTTTACGTACTGGAACAGCAGATCGAACGCGAGCAGTTCCCGCAGGAGCTGGCAGAGAAGTATCTGGAGCACCTGAAAGGCTATCTGACGCCGAAATACGCCGAATTTATCGGTAAAGAGATCCAGACTGCCTATCTCGAATCCTATTCCGAATACGGACAGAACATTTTTGACCGTTATGTTACCTATGCGGATTTCTGGATTCAGGATCAGGAGTACCGTGACCCAGATACGGGCCAGCTGTTTGACCGTGAATCGCTGAACGCCGAGTTGGAAAAAATCGAGAAGCCTGCGGGCATCAGTAACCCTAAAGACTTCCGTAACGAGATCGTCAACTTCGTTCTGCGCGCCCGCGCCAGCAATAGCGGCCGCAACCCGAACTGGACCAGCTACGAGAAACTGCGCACGGTTATCGAGAAGAAGATGTTCTCCAACACGGAAGAGTTGCTACCTGTGATTTCGTTTAACACCAAAACCTCAACGGATGAGCAGAAAAAACATGATGACTTCGTCGATCGCATGATGGAGAAAGGCTACACCCGGAAGCAGGTTCGTTTGCTGTGCGAATGGTATCTGCGGGTGAGGAAATCATCATAATGATGCACGATGCTGGCAACAGCGTTTGGGGGAAACATGGCCTATTTTATTGATCGACGGCTGAACGGCAAAAACAAAAGCACGGTGAACCGCCAACGCTTTCTGCGCCGCTATAAGTCGCAAATAAAACAGTCGATTTCCGAGGCCATTAATAAGCGTTCGGTGACCGACATCGAAAGCGGGGAGTCAGTCTCGATCCCCAATGCAGACATCAATGAACCGATGTTCCATCAGGGGCGCGGAGGCCACCGCCATCGCGTCCACCCAGGTAACGATCACTTCGTACAGAACGACAAAATCGAGCGGCCACAAGGAGGTGGCGGCAGTGGCTCCGGTCAGGGTGACGCCAGTAAAGACGGCGAAGGCGATGATGAGTTTGTCTTTCAGATCTCCAAAGACGAATATCTGGACCTGCTGTTTGAAGATCTGGCACTGCCGAATCTGAAGAAGACGCAGCATCGACAGATGAACGAGTACAAAACGCACCGTGCTGGGTACACCGCTAACGGCGTTCCTGCCAATATCAGCGTGGTACGTTCGCTGCAAAATTCGCTGGCGCGCCGTATGGCGATGACAGCGGGAAAACGCCGTACGCTGCATGAGTTGGAAGAATCGTTAGAACAGCTGGCGCACACCGAACCGGCACAATTGCTGGAAGAAGAACGGTTACGGCAAGACATCGCTGAACTGCGCCAGAAAATCGCACGCGTGCCTTTTATCGATACGTTTGACCTGCGCTACAAGAACTACGAGCGCCGGGCTGAACCATCGAGTCAGGCCGTGATGTTCTGTTTGATGGACGTGTCCGGTTCCATGGATCAGGCGACGAAAGACATGGCGAAACGCTTTTATATTCTGCTGTACCTGTTCCTCAGCAGAAATTACAAAAACGTCGACGTTGTCTATATTCGCCACCACACGCAGGCCAAAGAGGTCGATGAACAGGAGTTCTTCTACTCTCAGGAAACCGGCGGGACCATTGTCTCCAGTGCGTTAAAGCTGATGGAGGAAGTGGTGCGTGAGCGTTACGATCCATCACAGTGGAATATCTACGCGGCACAGGCATCGGATGGCGATAACTGGGCTGATGATTCGCCGCTGTGTCATCAGATTCTGGCGAGTAAGCTTCTGCCGATGGTGCGTTACTACAGTTATATTGAAATCACCCGACGTTCACACCAGACGCTCTGGCGTGAATATGAAACGCTGCGCGATACGTTCGACAACTTCGCCATGCAGCATATTCGCGATCAGGATGATATCTACCCTGTCTTCCGTGAACTCTTCCGTAAACAAACCGTAGGACATTGAGCACACCTCAATTAGCCAGTTATCTGTTAGTTGTTAATAATTAACAGTTAGCTGGCTAATTTCTTCTCTCTAGGCACTTTTCCATAAACATGCATTTAAAATACATGTATTATAAATGGCATTATACCTGCACAGAGAATCGCTCATGAATATTGATAAATTCAAACACCAGCACACCGCAATCCTCGATAGCATTGATACCCTACGCCGCCTGTCGCGGGAAGGCGTGACGGAGAACGCCACTGATATCGCTCGCGCCATTGTTGCCATGAGCTCAACCATCAAACTGCATCTTTCGGCAGAAGATCGCGTGCTTTACCCTTCTCTTCAGCGCAGTGGTGATGAACAATTAACGAAAATGAGCCAGCATTATCAGAACGAAATGCAGACCATTGCCGCAGATTACGATGCATTTTCCCGACGCTGGAATACGGCTTCACAGTTGATTGGTCACGACCGCGATTTCCGGGCTGACGCCAATCACGTATTGCGTAAGGTCTATGAACGCATGCAGCGCGAGAATCATGATTTTTATCCTCGTATTGAAACGGCCTGAGTGCATTAAACACGCCTGACTAAAGGGCGGAGAACCTCTGATAAACGACGCTCCGCCCTGTTAATAACTGCCCGTACTCGATCTCGTAAACACATTCCTGTCACACACTTGTGACACCGTCACAAAGATAACACTTCCTTTCCGCCAGTGTGCGCATTACCCTGTCGAACCCATAAAACATAGATTTCTGTATTGTTATGCAACGATTTGTTCTGATTTTACTGACTCTGGTTCTACTCGGCCCTCTGGGCATTGACATCTATTTACCGCTTATTCCCGCCATTGCCGTGGCGCTGAACAGCCCAGAATCGCTGATTCAGTCCACCGTCGCCCTCTTTATTCTGGTTATGGGATTAGGTCAACTTCTGGCTGGACCGCTGGTAGATAAATATGGCCGCCGTCCAATGGCGCTGGCAGGCGTGGTGATCTACATCATCGGAGCGATCATGGGCGCACTGGCCACCAGCGCGACGCTGTTCATCCTCTCACGTCTTTTTCAGGGCATCGCCGTGTGCTGCACCGCCGTTGCCATTTTCAGCAGCGTGCGTGACAAACTGAACGGCGATGATGCTGCCAGAACTTATGGCTTTCTTAACGGCACGCTGAACATTGTACCCGCGCTGGCACCGCTATTAGGCGGGCTTTTGGCCGAAGCCTTCGGCTGGCGTGCGCCCTTCTGGTTCCTTGCTGGTTACAGTGTTTTGGTGCTGGCACTCGTTATCCGCTTTCTGCCAGAAACACGCCCAGATTCAACCTTACCTGTCCACGGTTTGCCGCTGCGCCAATATGCTCGCCTTTTATCCGATCGCCACTTTCTGGGGTTCGCATCAGTCAATGCAGGCGCGATGGGGATGGCATTAACCTACGTCACCTTTTCCCCCGTGGTGTTAATGAATCAGGCGCAACTCACGCCGCTTGAGTTTTCTATTGCCTTCGGCGCGAACGGTTTTTGGATCATGCTGGTCAGCTTCTTCGCGAATCGTATTATCCGTAAAGTCGGTCGGCCACGTTGTCTGGCTATCGGTAGCCTGCTGATGGGGGCGGGTTTTCTTTCGCTGCTTGCCGGTGTCGCGCTCTTACCCGAAGCGATGCAAGATACTTGGCCAACCTACATGTTGCCCGTCGCACTGGCCTGTGCGGGCTTGGCATTTTTGATCGGGCCGTCCACCAGCTATGCGCTGGAGCCTTATTCCAATGAAGCGGGTATTGCATCGGCGATGGTAGGCTTTGTGCAGATGGCAGGCGGTGCGGCGTTGGGACTGGGTGCGATGGCCATTCCTCTGCCGTCAAAAATATCACTGGCGCTGGTTATGCTCTGTGCAGCCCTGTTGGCGATACGCGCCCGTCTGCTCACGCGTCACCACAAGAGCAGCATTACGTCGCTGCCCCGCAGCTAATTCAAAACACCGAATGCAGAATACAGATACTCTAACGAGTATAGCGAGACACGGATAAATCATCGGCTTCAATCTCCGGTGATTTATCCGACAGAATATCCGCCAGCAATTTCCCCGACCCGCAGGCCATCGTCCAACCTAATGTGCCGTGACCGGTATTCAGATACAGGTTTTTCAGCGGTGAGCGCCCCACCAGCGGCGTGCCGTCTGGCGTCATCGGACGCAGTCCTGTCCAGAATGTCGCTTGCTCAATCGGCCCACAATGGGGATACAGATCGCGCACCACCATTTCCAACGTTTCTCGACGCTTGGGATTCAGATCGGTGTTGAAGCCCACCACTTCTGCCATGCCACCAACGCGAATGCGATTGTCAAAACGCGTAATCGCCACTTTATACGTTTCATCCAACACGGTAGACGCCGGTGCTGAGGCGTCATCCGCCAGAGGAATCGTCAGTGAATAGCCTTTCAGCGGATAAACCGGAATATCGAACCACTGCCGCAATAGCCCTGTTGAATAGGAACCGCAAGCCATCACATAGGCATCTGCCACGATCATACCGTCGTCGCACTGCACACCTGTGACGTTCTGCCCTTCGACCCGTAGTTGACGGACGTTACGCCCCAGTTTAAAGGTGACGCCAGCATCAGCAGCCATCGCCGCCAATTGGCGGGTGAACAGTTGGCAATCGCCCGTCTCATCATGCGGCAAACGCAGTCCGCCGGTTAGCTTCCCGACTACATTCGCCAATGCGGGTTCGACGGAGACAAGCTCATGGCGAGCCAACAATTGATACGGTACCCCAGCCTCTTCGAGTACAGCGATATCTCGTGTCGCATTGTCATATTGCTGTTCGGTGCGAAACAGTTGCAGCGTTCCACCTTGTCGACCTTCGTACTGGATATCTGTATCTCGCCGCAGCTGCTGTAGGCAATCACGGCTGTATTCAGCCAGACGCACCATTCGTGCTTTATTAGTTTTATAGTGGCGGGCATCGCAATTGAGCAACATTTGCCACATCCAGCAAAGCTGTGTGGCCGTGAAGTCTGGCCGAATGGCCAGCGGCGCATGGCGCTGAAACATCCATTTTATCGCTTTTAGCGGTATGCCCGGTGCAGCCCACGGTGCGGCATAGCCGGGGGAAATCTGTCCGGCATTCCCGGCGCTGGTTTCTAACGCAGGCTCCGGCTGCCTGTCGATAACGGTAACATCATGCCCTTCCTGCGCAAGATACCAGGCGGTACTTACACCAACTACGCCACTTCCCAGAATTACAACCCGCATGCTACCGCTCTCCCTTCCTTTCCGTTAAAGACCGTCTAATCTGCTGGAAAAATGCTTATTTAATGGAATAAAACACTAGTTAAAAGGTAAAACTGAAGACTACTCTAGCATTTGGGAGGGAATTGTCACTCGTCTCAGCGAGAACATTTCTTTATACCCGTCATACTTCAAGTTACATGTGCGTTGGCTGCGTTACTCGACACACACGTGTGTCTCGCTCCGTGGGAGCCGCTGCAAGCAGCGTTCAAACCTGCCTTTGGCAGGTTTGTCACTCACCCGAATCACTTACCTGAGTAATCTCATCGGGATGAAATGAGAGACATCCTGTCTCTCACCGGAGGCCAGCCGTTGGCTGATCAAATTCGTTCCCGACGAATTTGTCCCTCACTTGCCGCCTTCCTGAAACTCGAATTATTTAGGGTATATTTTTCTCTCTTCGATTCATCATTGAGATCGTAACGAAATAACTGTGAAATCATTCACAAAATATGTATTCGTTTTTTAGCAGAAAAGGACTGAAAAAATAAAAAAGATGAAAATGTTAAATCTCAAACTAATTAACAAGTTAGTCAGATTGCTTATTTTTAAATCGTGATAACCATCACAGCAATAGAACCAGCGACATCACTGTCAAGCCAAGTCTCCGCATAGTTAAATACAAATTTGCGACATTCATCAAAAAAACACCTCATCAATTTAATAACATTGTGTTCACACGATGGTTATTCATATTTTTAGAGGGCGACGATGAAAATTGGATTAGTCATTAGCGGCGGCGACGTTAGCGGAATAAATAACTTCATCTTTCAGGTGAATAGAATGACTGCCTCTGACATCGTCATTTTCGATGGTGGAATTAATGGCCTTATCGATAACTGCTGTAAAGCCCTCACTCGCCGCGATCTGGTGGATTATTCACTCGCATCAATGCCCTTGATTACATCAGGGAGAAAAACCGGAAAGTGTAGAAAAACAGACTACGAGAAAATTGTTAAAAACATCCAAAAACAAAAACTCGACGCACTCATTATGGCGGGAGGAGATGGATCATTTCAATTTCTAAAAAAATTAAGCCACTACGGTATTCATTGCTACGGCGTAGGAATGACGATTGATAATGATATCTCAGGGAATAGCTATACGATTGGTTTTTCCACTGCCTGCGAACAAGTAATGAGTGAAGTAGAGAAATTGCGTAATACGGGCCGTGGATTACAAGGTCGGATATTCATGATTGAATTACTCGGTGGCTATTGTGGTGAATTAACACTACAGGCGGCATTAAAGAGTAATGCCGATATCGCACTCATTCCAGAATCACCGTGGGATATTGATGCGTTAGCACAATGTATTCGGGATAAAATCGCAGAACAAAATAGCGTGATCATTTTATGCTCTGAAGGCTACACCCATGAATACACTCCCGGCTTTCAGGGCGCTATCGATACTATTATCAAGAAACTCGAACATAAGGTTGGAATCCGTATCCGAAAAACCATTTTAGGATACGGCTTACGAAATGGCGCGCCCACCGGGGAAGAAATTATTCAGGGCACCCTGTTAGCAGAAGAAATGGTTCGGTGTATTAACGCTGGCCTGACTAATAAAATTATCATTATCAATAATAACAACAAAGCGATCCCTATCGATCTGGAGGATTCTGAACGACGCTTGGTTGATGTCGAAAGTCACGTTTATAAGCTCGCGAAAACTCATCATCTTATATGAGGCCATTATTATGTTGAAAGTACTTTGCGTTTGCGGCTGTGGATTAGGCTCCAGTTTCGCTATCGAAATGAGTGCGAAATCCGTACTAAAAAAGCTGGGCATTGATGCGGAAATCAATCACACCACGATTTCAGAAGCCTCTGCCTTCAATTATGACGTCATCCTAACCCAGAAAATATTTGCTGACATTCTGAATAGCGATGCCAGTGAAGATGAGAAAAAAAGGGTCATCATTCTTAATAAACTTACCGACAAAGATGAAATAGAAGAAAAAATTTTAGCGTATATTCAGGCTCATAAATAGCATGAGGTGAAAAATGAACACCGTTATCAATTTCATTGTGAAAGATTTATTAGGCCAGGCATCCATATTAATCGCGCTGATCGCCATGATCGGGTTGATTTTACAGAAGAAGTCGGTAGGGAAAATTGCAGAGGGGACATTCAAGACACTGCTTGGTTTCCTCATCATGATGGCGGGGATTAACATCATCGTCGATGCCCTGACATATTTGAACAGTATCTTTACCCACGGTTTCGGTATGAAGGGCTACATCACCGATGTCGCCGCCATCGCCGGATTGGCAAACCGCGAACTCGGCTCAGAAGTCGCGTTAACGCTGATGGTGATCTTTGCCGTCAACATCCTGATTGCACGAATTACCCCCTTTAAATATATCTTCCTGACGGGACAGGCTCTGCTGTGGATGGCAACAATCGGTACCGTGATCGGCTATAAGTCGGGCTTGACCGGCGCGACGCTGATCCTCACCGGAGGAATATTTGGCGGTATTATGGCCGTGCTGATGCCTGCGCTGGCACAGCCGATTGTCCGTAAAATCACGAATTCCGATGATGTTGCGCTCGGGCATTTTTGTACCATCGGGTATCTGGTACAGGCCGCCGTCGCTCGGCTAGTCGGTAAAAACTCCAAATCTACAGAAGATTTAACGCTGCCCGATAACTTCAAATTCTTGCAGGATACCTACCTGTCGATGGCCGTCGTTATGGTGCCAATGTACCTCATCCCCGCCGTGACTGCAGGACCGGAATACATCGCGCAATATGCCAACGGCGTCAACTATCTGATGTATTCGTTTATGCAGTCCATGCAGTTTGTGGCGGGCGTTTTCGTTCTCTACAGCGGTGTCCGTCTGCTGCTTAATGAGTTGGTTCCCGCATTTCGAGGTATCGCCATGCGCCTGGTGCCTAACGCTAAACCCGCGTTGGATTGCCCGGTGCTCTTCCCTTATGCACCCAACGCTGTGATTGTTGGCTTCCTCGCCACCACCGTCGGTTCTATTCTGGGAATGCTGATTTTCCCGATGTTTGGGCTGGCGATGATTTTGCCAGGTTTACTGACCAACTTCTTTGCGGGCGGCACGGCAGGTATTTTCGGTAACGCCATGGGAGGACGGCGCGGCGCAATTATCGGCGGTGTGGTTCATGGTCTTTTCATTACCTTATTGCCTGCCATTCTGGTGCCATTACTGGAAGTCTTCGGATTTACTGGCGTCACCTTCAGTGATTCTGACGTCATCGGTACTGGCCTGATATTAGGACACGCCTTCCAGCAGGACTGGTTATTTGTCGCCGCATTTGTCGCGTTCGTTGCAGCCATTGCCTTTATTGCGAATCGTAAACTATCGCAATAGCGCATAAACACGTCGTATGGCCTGTCGTCATTAATGTCATTGTGTCAATTGCTAAGGAGTCACTATGTTTTCTCTACTCAAACGTTTTTTATCGCCTGCCCCGTCTTCCGGTCACCGTGATAATACAAATGACAATCGCGTCAGGGAAATTGAGGAGGAATTAACGGAGCTTGAATCTCGTTTAGCACAAGATCCGACGCATAGTGAAACACAAAAAACGTTAATGATTAAATACAATCAGGCCATCCAATTATTTTCTTCTCATCCTGATTACCGGAATCGCGTTGATACTATTTTCATTCAGATCGATGAACTCAGAAACACCATTCGGAAAAATATATGAGGCTTTATGAGCATAAAAAATTTCCTTTTGCAGCACAATTGCATTCAACTCGGCATGATATGTAAAACATGGGAAGAGGCTATTTATTGTGCCGCACAACCATTAATCAACGCAGGGTGTATTACGGAAGACTATCCCATTGCGGTGATCGAAAGCACGAAGGAATACGGCCCTTATTATGTTTTTGATGAAGGCATCGCTATTCCACATGCACGCCCTGAGTGTGGCGTTATTGAGAATTGCTTCAGCTTATTGACGTTACGCACACCACTTTCTATTCAGGGAAGCGAACCGGTAGATATTTTAATTATGTTCGGTGGCGTTAACAGTGATGCTCATATTACAGAAGGCATCGCCTCCATCGTCAATCTATTGGAGCAGGATGACATGCTCTCTCGGATTCGATGTGCCACCACGTCAGATGATATTGTCGGGGTATTATGAAAAAAATTATTTTAGTAAATGGCATACCCGCATCAGGGAAAAGCACGGTAGCGCGTATTATTGCTGATGAATTGCATCTCCCACGGTTAAGCCTCGATGAAATAAAAGAGCCATTCATGATGCAGTTCTGCGACATCATCGATAGATCGTTAAATAGAAAACTGGGATGCGCCGCATATCAGGCGATGTTTAACATCGTTAGGCAAGCGCCTAATAATAGTATTTTTATTCTCGATGCCTGGTTCGGCTTTCGCGAAAAATCGATATTACAGGAATATCTGACCTCGTGTGATATCGAACACCCGCTTGAAATATGGAATGCCATCTCATCTGATCGGGTGGCAGAACGATATCAAGCCAGAATGAATGAAAGAATAAAAGGCCATCCCGGTGATGAGTATCTCCCGGAATTAATTTCACTCGCACATCAGGCACAGCCAATGTGCATTGGGAAGTGTTACACGGTTGATCAGGATAAGGAAATTAATCATCAGGAATTAATTCAATGGATCAAAACACACCTGGATTAATCGCTTATTTACATTAATTTTATGAGGGTAATTATCATGAACACCATGACAACAGCGGAGCACCGGGGATATCAATTAATTTGTAACGCGACGGGCGCGATGATGGTTATTGCCTGCGATCAACGTGGCGGTATGCGAACGTTATTAGCACCGACCTCTGATGCGCAGGCTGCAATTACCAATGAAACATTAGGAAAAACAAAATATGACATCACTCGCTATCTGGCAGCTGAGGCGGGCTGTGTACTGGTCGATCCGATCTGTGCCATACCGGGTCTGATAGACGAAAATGTGTTACCCCGCGATACCGGCCTGCTCATCGGGCTTGATGCTTCAGGCTGGGAAACGAGTCCGGAAGGTTATCGGATCTCCACAATGGTTGAGGGCGTTACGGCCCGTAAAGTGCGCGAATGGGGGGCCACCGGTGGAAAAATCATGATCTACCTTCGCCCGGATATTCCAGAAGCCAATACGCGTAACCTTGCAACACTCCGTACCGTGATTCAGGATTTTGCGCAGGAGGATTTACTGCTCGTCGTCGAGTTCCTAACCTATTCTCTGGAAAATGAATCTCGCGACGCCTATACCCGCCTCCTGCCTGAACTCATTCCGACGGGCTGTCAGGCCTGTATCGATCAAGGCGCGAAAGTCTTGAAGATTCCTTATCCTGGGTCGGATGAAGCCTGTGCGCGCGTGACCACACTCTGCGGTGAAATACCCTGGGCCGTTCTGTCTGCGGGCGTCGATCACGCCACCTTTCTGCCTCAGGTAGAGAGCGCGTTGAAAAATGGCGCTTCTGGCGTGATTGCCGGTCGTTCTCTGTGGAAGGATTGCATCTCGCTCGATCGCAACGTTTCTAAAGAGAAGCTATCCACGGTTGCCGTCTCCCGCCTTAACGATATTCAGGCACTGTTAAAACGGTACCAACGCCCCTAGTTCAGACGGTATGTTGCGCTCTCTCAGGGGAGCGCACTTCTCGATTGATAGACAGCGCAAACACACGTCTTTTTTATCCCATCAGCGATCTTTATCCATTGAATACGGTCAATTCGTCAATTGCCGCGTGTCCAAAGCTCAGCTATAACTAAATGAACCACGATGATTTTTTGACAGGAGCCAGCGGGAAAGCAGTAAACGGGATCTCACGTACAGGCTTGTTATGTTAGGGGGCGCGCTGATGGCTATATCGACGGATAATCAGGTAAAAAAAACACTTCGCCTGAGTGATGGACCGGACTGGACATTTGAGTTATTGCGGGTTTATCTCGACGAGATTGATCGGGTAGCCAAGCTGTACCGTCTGGCGACCTATCCTCACCAGATTGAAGTAATCACCTCAGAACAAATGATGGATGCCTATTCCAGCATAGGTATGCCGATTAACTATTCCCACTGGTCGTTCGGAAAGAAATTTATTGAAACCGAACAACGTTACAAACATGGGCAACAGGGATTGGCATACGAAATCGTTATTAACTCCGATCCCTGTATTGCGTACTTGATGGAAGAGAATACGCTGCCGATGCAGGCGCTCGTCATGGCGCACGCCTGTTACGGACACAACTCCTTCTTCAAAGGCAACTATCTGTTCCGCAGTTGGACCGATGCCAGCTCCATCGTCGATTACTTGCTCTTTGCCCGACAATACATCGCACAATGCGAAGAGCGTTATGGCGTGGACGAGGTAGAGCGACTGCTAGACTCCTGTCATGCTCTCATGAACTACGGCGTTGACCGCTACAAACGTCCGCAAAAAATCTCGCTCGAAGAGGAAAAATCTCGCCAGAAAAGTCGTGAAGCCTACCTGCAAAGTCAGGTGAACGATCTCTGGAAAACCTTACCGCGCCGCGAACAGGGTGCCGCAACGGAACAAGCAAGACGCTTTCCACAAGAGCCGCAGGAAAACCTGCTCTACTTTATGGAGAAAAACGCCCCGCTGCTGGAACCCTGGCAGCGAGAAGTGTTGCGCATAGTGCGGAAAGTCAGTCAGTATTTCTATCCGCAGAAGCAGACTCAGGTGATGAATGAAGGCTGGGCTACCTTCTGGCACTACACCATTCTCAACCATCTTTATGATGAAGGGCGTGTCTCCGAGCGCTTCATGCTGGAATTCCTGCACAGCCATACCAACGTGATTTATCAGCCGCCGTATAACAGTCCGTATTACAGCGGCATCAATCCGTATGCGCTGGGCTTCGCGATGTTTCAGGACATTAAGCGTATTTGTCAGTCGCCAACGGATGAAGATCGCTACTGGTTCCCTGATATTGCGGGTAAAGATTGGCTCGATACACTGCATTTCGCGATGCAGAACTTTAAGGACGAGAGCTTCATCAGTCAGTTCTTATCGCCTAAATTGATGCGTGATTTCCGGCTATTCACCGTGCTGGACGATGATCGAAACAACTACCTGGAAATTGCCGCAATTCACGACGAAGAAGGTTATCGTTTGATTCGACAGGAGCTGTCCGCACAGTACAACCTGAGCCATTTGGAGCCAAACATTCAGGTCTGGAATGTGGATTTGCGCGGCAATCGGGCGCTGACGCTGCGCTATGTTCCACATAACCGCGCACCGTTGGATAAAAGCAGCCAGGAAGTGTTGAAACACGTTCATCGCCTGTGGGGTTTTGACGTTTATCTGGAGCAGGCTAACGCAGATGGGAGCATTGAGCTGATTGAACGCTGCCCGCCGCGTAACGGAGCGGCATCTGCATAGCAGAACGCCGTTACACTGGTGAAAAATCTCGCCGATAAAAGACAAAGGGGATTCAGGCAATACCTGAATCCCCTTTTCACGCTTTCGCGCTGAAGCGTATGACGTCTTAGCGGCGCACTTCCGCGATATCTCGCGGGATCGCGCTCTGCATAGAATGCCAGATCGCTCCACTTTCTTTACCATAATGTCTAACGACATCCATAACCTGATCGTACAACTCTTCGCTACGCAACGTTTCCAACCGACTGTAGAAGTTCACCGCCAGTTTGCGGGCTTCTGGGTTGGAGAAATAATATCGCCCTACGCGAATATATAATCCTTTCAGACCGTTCAGGATCAGGCCATAAATCGGGTTGCCGGAGGCAAACGCCAAACCACGGAACACGTTGTAGTCAAGTTGCGCAAAGGCTTCTGCGCTGTCGTCCACCGCGTTTGACTGGGTCAACACATCACGTACCTTTTCCGGATTATGCCGTAACGCCGTCCGAATAAAGATGGCGGCGATGTTGGTGCGCACAGCCAGCAGGTTATCGATCAATTGTGGCACGCTATCGTGATCGAGTCGGGCCAACGTTTCCAGAATATTGAGGCCGGATGTTTCCCAAAAGTTGTTAATCTTTGTCGGTTTCCCGTGCTGTATCGTCAGCCAGCCATCGCGCGCTAAGCGCTGAAGCACCTCTCGCAAGGTAGTACGGGTCACGCCGATCAGTTCGGAAAGCTCTCTTTCCGCGGGCAAAATAGAGCCAGGAGGAAAACGGTTATTCCATATACTTTCGATAATGTATTCTTCCGCGAATCCAGCCGGACTTTGCGCCTTTATAACCATGTGTTTGATAATCCGTAGCGGTGATTGCCGAAAAAAGCCGAATCATAATACCAGACGAAAGAATCATGATATAGCGCCGTACTCAGACCTCGAACCATTTCAATGAAAAATTGTGACTGCAAACCGCTCTCTTACAGCGTAGAACGGTAGACTTATGGCCGTTTGTAAAGTTTTTACTATATGATAAAAACCATCAAACTATTATAACGAATAAGGATTCCCCTCCCATTATGATCGCCATGCCCTTCCACCGTGCGCTGTTAAAAAACTTTCTGGGATACGCGCCAGACTGGTACAAACTGACTATTTTTGCTTTCTTACTGATTAATCCGCTGCTGTTCTATTTTGTCAGCCCGTTTTGGGCCGGTTGGTTATTGGTCATGGAGTTTATTTTTACGCTCGGCATGGCGCTAAAATGTTATCCGCTACAGCCTGGTGGCCTGCTGGCACTACAGGCGATACTCATAGGCATGACCAGCCCACAACAGGTGTGGCATGAAGTCACGGGAAATATTGAAGTTCTGATGCTGTTGGTGTTTATGGTGGCAGGCATCTACTTCATGAAGCAACTGCTGCTGTTTGTGTTTACCAAACTGCTGCTGCGCATCCATTCTAAGCCCCTGCTTTCACTCGCCTTCTGTATGGCGGCTGCGTTTCTCTCTGCCTTTTTAGACGCGTTGACCGTGATTGCCGTCGTCATCAGCGTCGCTATCGGGTTTTATGGTATTTACCACCGCTTCGCCTCTCAACAAGGTGAAGACGAAGCCGATATCAGCGATGACAGCGCGTTAAACGGCGAGGAACATCATCGTACGCTGGAGCAATTCCGTGCATTTCTGCGTAGCCTGATGATGCACGCAGGCGTCGGTACCGCGCTGGGTGGGGTGATGACGATGGTTGGCGAACCTCAGAACCTGATTATCGCGAAAAGCGCAGGCTGGGATTTCGTCAGCTTTTTCCTGCGCATGTCACCAGTGACCGTGCCCGTCTTTATCTGCGGCGTTCTGACCTGTGTGCTGGTCGAACGCTTCAAGCTGTTCGGCTATGGGGTAAACCTGCCGGATAACGTGCGCCGCGTGCTTGAGGATTACGATCGGGACATGACAGAAAAGCGCACGCCGCAGGATAAAGTGCGTTTACTCGTGCAGGCCGTGATTGGCGTCTGGCTCATTATTGCGCTGGCATTTCATCTGGCCGAAGTTGGGTTAATTGGCCTCTCCGTGATTATTATGGCCACAACGTTCTGTGGCGTGACCGAAGAACACGCTATCGGCAAAGCGTTTCAGGATGCCATGCCGTTTACCGCACTGCTGACGGTCTTCTTTGCCATCGTCGCCGTCATTATCGATCAGCAGTTGTTCTCACCGATTATCCATTACGTCTTACAATCTTCTGATAGTGCCCAGCTGACACAGTTTTATCTGTTCAATGGCCTGCTATCGTCGATATCGGATAACGTCTTTGTTGGTTCGGTTTATATCAACGAGGCGCGCAATGCGTTTGAGAATGGCAAAATCTCGTTACCCCAATTTGAGCTGCTCGCCGTGGCGATCAATACCGGCACTAACCTGCCTTCCGTCGCCACACCAAATGGGCAAGCCGCGTTTCTGTTCCTGCTGACCTCCGCGCTGGCTCCGCTTATCCGCCTGTCTTACGGACGCATGGTGATCATGGCGCTGCCTTACACGATTGTCATGACGCTGGTCGGGTTACTTTGTGTTGAGTTCACGCTCGTGCCGTTTACTGAGTTTTTGATGAATAATCATTGGATTTCTTTGCCAAATTTGACCATATCGGGCAGTCACTCATAATCACGATCGTGTATAGTAATCACGGTGGCGACAATTTCCGTCTTGATGACGTTATCAATAGCAGTTTCGCCGCCGTAAAATGATAGAAAAGCATCAAATAAACATATTGTTACGTTTTGCACAGTGAAATGATGGCAGTGAAACCTGAACGGTTTACACTGCTGCTTTAGTCATGTTTAGCATGGAATATTTTTATGTTGCGATTTCTTAATCGTTGCTCACGCGGACGTGGTGCGTGGCTGCTGCTGGCGTTTACTGCTTTAGCATTAGAATTGACTGCGCTCTATTTCCAGCACGTTATGTTATTAAAACCCTGCGTGTTGTGTATCTACCAACGCTGTGCGCTGTGGGGCGTCTTCGCGGCAGGTATTGTTGGTGCCGTCGCGCCATCAACCGCATTACGTTACCCGGCCATCGCGTTATGGATATACAGTGCTTACGAAGGGGTTCGACTGGCTTGGAAACACACGGATATTCTGCTGAATCCGTCGCCGTTTACCACCTGTGATTTCTTTGTCAGCTTCCCGTCATGGTTGCCTTTAGACAAATGGCTCCCAGCCATTTTCAATGCGACAGGTGATTGTTCAGTACGTCAGTGGGAATTTCTCTCTATGGAAATGCCACAATGGCTACTTGGCATCTTCGCCGCTTATCTGGTGATTGCCGTGCTGGTGTTGATCGCTCAACCTTTCCGTCCGAAGCGACGCGACCTCTTCAGCCGCTAGTACATAATCTGTTAAGAAATAGACCGAAAAGCCCGACGAGACGATTGTCGGGCTTCTGGTAACTGTTTCTACGCCTCACAGGCTTGTGCCAACCCTCACTGCTGTGGTCTGTAGATATCGCGATAATGGCCTAATCGTTCGTTGAAAAAAGGTCTCTTTTCCTGCGGAATTCTTCGTGATATTTCATCTGCGTCGATCTTTTTTTCCTGACTTTCCATAAAAGCAATGGTGGAGGCAGCAAAGTCGGTGTACTGCTCGCTGTACTCAAGAATGATTTTCTCAAAGTTAATCACATGCTCTCCCTCCTGCTGGTTTGATTGCTTTAAAATTATACAACACGCTAGCAATAACACAGGGAAGCCCTCAGCCTCCGCCACTCGACTTCTGCCGAAAAGAAGAAAAATACATTAATTCCTAGCAAAAACTTGAATGGAGTATGGAAGATAGACTTAGAAAACAGCAGATTAACATCATTAATGAAACATTGTGATGCGGGTTACAGTTTTACAATTCAATACCTGCAATGCCTACTTATTTATCGCTATCGATAGTGTAAATCCCCACTGCCGTAACCTAAAAATATGAAGAAGAAAACCGCCATTCATTACAGTATAATCACTTAAAATTACTGTGGTTTTTCACAAGGAAGCAGTCTGTAATGAAATATCTTTTTGCCATTATTCCACTGATGTTGACGTCGTGTACAACAACAAGCGAGCTCCAATCTGCATGCGAAAAGCGGTACCCTCGCCTCAGCGATATGGCGACCTGTCTGGATTACTCAATAAAAGAAGAGCCCATACTCGCTTCAACACCTTGGCTGAAACTCTATGTCTTAAACGCAAAAGTGTTGGGAAAAAAAGTGGACAAAGGGGAAATGGATGATCTGGAAGCAAGAATTGAATTGCAAAATCAGTATATTGCTTTCAAACAAAAAGAAGCAGAGGCCGACGCCATTCGCTATCAACAGTCACAACAAAATCAGTTGGTGCAACAGGAAATTGACAGGAATCAGCAGTCGATAGACAGAGCAAAAATCATAAACGATAAAATCGCCGCACAGCAGTAGGACTTAATACCGCACAGCAACACGTCACCGTGGCGTCTACCCACATCACGGTGACAATCTCTTTACTTTACGGCCTCACCTAGCCCACGAAGGTTTGTTCAAAATATGCTCTTGCCAGTCCACCACCTCACTCTCACGCACGGCGATATGACGGACTGAGATACGCTCGCGGTGCAATTCTGTCTTCGTGCCACAGACCAGTGGATGCCACTGCGGTAAATCTTCGCGCTCATGAATCAAACGATAGGCACAGGTCGCCGGTAGCCAATTAAACGTCAGCAGGTTTTCACGCGTCAGCTTGATGCAATCCGGTTCGTACTCGAAGCGTTTCTCATAGTTGCGGCACTGACAGCTTTTAATATTGAGTTGATTACAGGCGACGTTGGTAAAGTAGATCTCCTCCGTATCCTCATCAATCAGTTTATGCAAACAGCACTGACCGCAGCCATCGCACAGCGACTCCCATTCATCGTCAGACATCTCAGACAACGTTTTTTGCTGCCAAAAAGGGCGTTCAGTCATGTTTCTTCCTGTTGTAAATCGATAGCGTTGTAAAAAAGATGCGTGATTCTGGCAGGCACTGCGGGGAAGTTTTGCTGCCCGTTGTTCAACACGGGCAGCCAGAGCGTTAGATAATACGCGTGCTCAGCGTCCGGTCATTGACCGTAATCGTCAGCATATCGCCTGACAGAATCGGGCCGACCCCTTTTGGCGTACCCGTTAAAATAATATCGCCAGCGCGTAGCGTAAAGAAACGGCTCATATAGGCAATCAGCGGCAGAATCGGCGTAATCATATCACGCGTGTTGCCCTGCTGGCGCACTTCATCATTCACTTTTACACCCAGATCGGTTTGCTGCGGATCGCCAAACTCGGCAACCGGAATAAAACCGGAGATCGGGCAGGAACCGTCAAAGGCTTTGGCCTTTTCCCACGGCTGGCCCACTTTTTTAAATTCAGACTGCAAATCACGCAGTGTCAAATCCAGCGCCACGCCATAACCCGCGATTGCGCGAGCAACGCGTTCTTCATTCGCCTGCTTTAACGGCGTACCGATCAGCACTGCCAGTTCGACTTCGTGGTGAACCGATCCCAGATTTTTAGGAATAGCGACGGGTTGACGTAAATCACACAGCGCGGTTTCAGGCTTGATGAATAAAACTGGCTCGCTTGGGGTCGCACTTCCCATTTCTTTGATGTGTTCTGAGTAGTTGCTTCCGACGCAAACGACTTTATTTACGGGGAAATCAAGTAGCGCGCCCTGCCAGTCTCTGTGTTGATACATGGGTATTCTCCTGCCCTGTCTGTTGGATTATCGCTGCCTTCATGGCGCAGAACTCGCCCAAAAGGAAAACAGCTATATAAGAACACGATGGTGCAAAACCATCGTTATATCATCGCAACGGGGGTTACCCCAACAGATTTCAGGAGCGCGGGCTGGCAATCGCGTGGTCTGAAGACGACGTCATCACGCATCAAAAATGGAAACAATTAAATTAGGGCGGAGTAAAACTCAAAAGGTGAATATTTATCGCGCGGAATATCATGTTAATGGTCGAGATATTCCACGCCAAATTATGTTTGCGGCTTTATCTGAAAGTACGTCTTGGTATTATTTCTTTACACTTACACGGGCGTGTTTAATAAGCTCTCGATCGGAGGTGGAACTTGCAGATAAAAACCTTGTTCCTGTAGCGCCAGTTTCACTTTTTCTATATCGGCATTCGCCAGTTTTTTACGTCCATTCAACGGTAAGAGCATCGCTAGCTGCGGCGTGCCAAAGCTTTTCATTAATTCTTCCGGCACACGTGAGAAATCGTCTTTTTTTTCAACATAAAGATAGGTCTGATCGCGTTTCGCACTTCGATAGATCACACAAAACATTTTTTTTACTCTATTTGATGGGAATGCCATCTTGCCTGTATATAATTGTGACTATAACATGCTTACAGCGCTCTGGAATATCATGCCTTAAATGTTACTCTAGGGATTAAAAGATGCTGAAACTGAGTCAGGATAGATGTCACAAACGCCAATAGAGCTAAAAGGCAGCAGCTTTACCTTATCGGTTGTTCATTTGCATGATTCCCAACCCGAGGTAATTTACCAGGCACTACAGGAAAAAATAGAGCAAGCGCCTGCTTTCCTGAAAAATGCCCCCGTTGTCATTAATGTTGCTGCATTAACAGCGGAAACCGACTGGATAAAATTGCAGCAGGCTATTTCGTCAACGGGCCTGCATGTCGTTGGCGTCAGCGGATGTACCGATGACGCATTAAAGAAAATCATTGCACAGGCGGGGCTTCCCCTCCTGAGCGAAGGTAAAGCACAACGCCGGGTAGTCGAACCCGTCGCCGCCGTTCCTGCTGCGGTGAAAACGAAAATTATCAACACCCCTGTTCGCTCCGGCCAACAGATTTACGCTCGGAACTGTGACTTAATCGTCATGGGCAGCGTCAGCGCAGGGGCTGAGGTGATTGCCGATGGCAATATTCATATTTACGGCATGATGCGCGGCCGAGCCCTCGCAGGCGTTTCTGGCGATGTTCAGAGCCAGGTATTCTGTACGCATCTGGCCGCAGAACTGGTTTCTATCGCGGGTCGTTACTGGCTAAGCGACCAGATACCGGAAGCATATTTTGGGCAGCCAGCGCGGATCAACCTGAACCAGCTGGACAATGTTTTAACGATAAAACCTCTAGACTAGAATCTCCCAAGGAAACATTTATGGCACGCATCATTGTTGTTACATCGGGTAAAGGGGGCGTTGGCAAGACCACATCAAGCGCGGCCATTGCTACCGGTTTAGCCCAGAAAGGAAAAAAGACCGTTGTCATCGATTTTGACATTGGTCTGCGTAACCTCGACCTGATCATGGGATGTGAACGTCGCGTGGTCTATGACTTCGTGAACGTCATTCAAGGTGATGCCACGCTGAATCAGGCGCTGATCAAAGATAAGAGAACAGACAACCTCTACATTCTGCCCGCATCACAAACGCGTGATAAAGATGCGTTAACGCATGAGGGCGTTGAAAAAATACTCAACGACTTGGGCGATATGGAGTTCGATTTTGTCGTATGTGATTCGCCAGCTGGGATTGAAACAGGTGCGTTGATGGCGCTCTATTTCGCCGACGAAGCGATTATCACCACCAACCCAGAAGTCTCTTCCGTTCGCGACTCCGACCGTATTCTGGGCATTCTGTCCTCAAAATCACGCCGCGCGGAGCGTTCTGAAGACCCAATCAAAGAGCATTTGCTGTTGACGCGTTACAACCCAGGACGGGTAAGCCGCGGCGACATGCTGAGTATGGAAGATGTTCTTGAGATCCTACGGATTCCGCTGATTGGCGTTATTCCTGAAGATCAATCCGTACTTCGCGCCTCTAACCAGGGCGAGCCCGTGATTCTGGATGCTGAAGCTGACGCTGGTAAAGCCTACGCAGACACCGTTGAACGCTTGCTTGGCGAAGAGCGTCCTTTCCGTTTTATTGAAGAAGAGAAGAAGGGTTTCCTTAAACGACTTTTTGGGGGATAAATTATGGCTTTACTGGACTTCTTTCTGTCCCGCAAAAAAACGACAGCCAATATTGCCAAGGAACGGCTGCAAATTATTGTCGCGGAGCGACGCCGGGGTGATAACGAGCCTCATTATCTGCCGCAATTAAAGCGAGACATTCTTGAGGTTATCTGTAGATATGTACAGATTGATCCTGAGATGGTGACAGTTCAACTAGAGCAAAAAGGAGATGATATTTCCGTGCTTGAGTTGAACGTTACATTACCGGAAGCGGAAGAAACGCCTAAATGATTTTTCTGCTGTAATATCCCCTGCTTTGACGCAGGGGATATCTATTCCCGTCATACTTCAAATCACATGCGTTTCGCTTCACAATATAACTGTATATTTAGCCAGTTATATTTCTCTTATTTTGTTTTTTCGCCATATTCTCGTCACCCTATTTGCTGCATTTCCATAATTGAAGCATCACAACAAATAAGGCGTATTGAGAATACTCATTTCCCAGTGATTAATAGCTCTGCACAATTTCACGCAGCTCAGCGCCATATAGCTGCCCACGCCAGCCGGACAACATTTCCGGCGTACTCGCATCTTGCCCCGTTAATTTCCAGTGCCAGTTCAGCAGGCGATTAATTTGGCGACGTGATGCCAACAATTCGGCGGATAATCTACTCTGCTCGCTCGCACGCTGCACCAATGCCTTGATATCTTTAAACGCTTTTTTATAGCCGGGATAGTCGACCAAATTAATCACTGGCGGAGGACAATCCGCGTCAGAGATACCTTCTGTCTGCGCCACACAATCCAGCAACGTTTTCCCGTGGTAGCGGATCTCTGGGCCGCTCAGCCCTAGTGAACTTAACTCTCCCAGCGAAGAAGGCAGACAGCGCGCTACCTGCAAGAGGTTCTCTTCACGTACGACAAAATTCACCGCGCTGTCCCGCTCACGCGCTTTGCGCAAACGCCACTCAGCCAGACGCTGAAGGCAAGCCAGATTCCGGCCACGTAGCTGCCAGGCATTGCCAAATTCACGATAGGCCAGCTCCGGGGCTAAAATAGCCTGTTTACGCTGACAGAGCAGGAGACATTCGTCCAGCGCGGCGTTCATCCACCCTGCGGTTTCCGTATCTGCCACCAGTTGAATGGCCATCGGCAGCAGGTAGAACACATCGGCAGCGGCATAGTCACACTGCTTTTCGCTCAGCGGTCGGGCAAGCCAGTCCGTTCTCGACTCGCTTTTATCCAGCGATACGCCCATGTAGTCAGCCACCAGCGCAGCGAAACCATAAGAAAGCGGCTTACCCAAAAATGCGGCCAGAATCTGAGTGTCAATGAAAGGCGTCGGCAATGTTCCAAACGTATTGAGAAACACCTCCAGATCTTCGCTGCCTGCATGAAGGAATTTAGTGACCTGCTCGTCACGCAGTAACGCCTGAAAGGGTGCCCAGTCTGTAATTGTTAACGGGTCGATAAGTGAAAGCTGTTCGCCGTCATACAATTGAATCAACCCTAATTGCGGGTAATACGTGCGGGTTCTGACGAACTCCGTGTCCAATGCCACCTGCGGAAAGCGTCGCGCCTGAGAGCAAACCTGTTGTAACCCGATGTCGGAAGTGATCAACTGATAATTCAAAACGTCATTCTCTTGGTTGTTTTTACTTTACGGTTCTGGGTCAAATCCATATCGCCATAAAAAAGAACGCCGGATAAACCGGCGTGAAAACATCATATCGCGTCCTGCCTCTCTCTGGCAGTCGTTTTTCGCGGAAAATCGTCAGGCGGCAGCGTCTTTCTTTGTTGTCTTATCGTCACGTAATTCACGACGCAGAATTTTTCCGACGTTAGATTTTGGCAGATCGTCACAGAATTCGATCTCTTTCGGCACTTTATAGCCTGTAAGATTACGACGACAGTGCGTAATAAGTTCCTCTTTCGTTAACGAGTTATCGCGTCTGACTACAAAGGCTTTTACCGCCTCACCGGATACCTCATTCTCGACCCCAATCACCGCCGACTCGGAGACTTTTGGATGACGGCTGATCACGTCTTCAATCTCCGTCGGATAGACGTTAAAACCGGAAACCAGAATCATGTCTTTTTTGCGGTCGATCACCCGCAGGAATCCTTCGTCATCAGCCGTGACAATGTCACCTGTCGCTAGCCAGCCGTCTTTTAATACGTCATCCGTGGCAGCAGGCTGCTGCCAGTACCCTAACATCACCTGCGGCCCGCGCACCCACAGTTCACCGGATTCGCCCGACCCCACATCGTTGCCGTTATCGTCAATGATCCTGACATCCGTTGATGCCACGGGCAGCCCGATGCTGCCGCTGTAATGCTTGAGATCGTAGGGGTTCACGGCCACCAGAGGGGAACTTTCTGTTAATCCATATCCCTCAAGCAAATGTTTACCCGTTAGCTTCTCCCAACGTTCCGCGACGGCCCGTTGCACCGACGCGCCTCCACCAACGGATAATCGCAGTGTCGAGAAATCAAGCTCGTGGAATTCTTTATTATTTAACAACGCATTAAACAGCGTATTGACGCCCGTAATCGCAGTAAAAGGATACTGTTTCAGTTCTTTTACCACCGCAGGGATATCTCGAGGATTGGTGATCAACAGATTCTGCCCGCCCAGTTCAAAAAACAGCAGACAGTTAGCCGTCAAAGCAAAAATATGGTACAGCGGCAACGCCGTTACCACCCATTCATTCCCTTCCTTCAACACCGGACCATAAGCGGCAAGACACTGTGCCACATTTGCCTGCATATTGCGGTGCGTGAGCATTGCACCTTTCGCCACGCCCGTCGTGCCACCGGTATATTGCAGAAAGGCGAGATCGCTATTGATGATATCAGGCCGAACGTACTGTTGACGTCGCCCTTCCTGTAACACGCGACGAAACGAGATTGCATCCGGCAAATGATACTTGGGCACCAGTCGCTTAATGTATTTCACGACGAAGTTAACCAGAGTGCCTTTTGCCGTGGATAGCTGGTCGCCCATACGGGTCAGGATAACGTGCTCCACCGCCGTGTTATGAACAACTTTTTCCAGCGTATGCGCGAAGTTGGAGACAATAACAATCGTGCTGGCTCCGCTATCTTTTAGCTGGTGCTCCAGTTCCCGTGGCGTATACAGCGGGTTAACGTTGACGACCACCATACCCGCACGCAGCACACCAAACAGCGCAACGGGGTATTGCAGCAGGTTGGGCATCATCAACGCCACGCGATCGCCTTTCTGCAATTTAAGCTGATTTTGCAAATAGGCCGCAAACGCTCGGCTCCGCTCTTCCAACTTGCGAAACGTCATCACCTCACCCATGTTGATGAATGCAGGTCGATCGGCGTAACGCTTTACGTTATTTTCAAACATGTCAATCAACGACGAATAGCGGTCTGGATCAATTTCCGCCGGTACATCCGCCGGATAGCGTGATAACCAAATTTTTTCCAAGACGTCACTCCCGAGATATTTTTTTAGTGGCATCGTCGTCGCCCTCAGAGGCATATTGTTATTAACATAATTTTAACTCAGCCTACCAGTTAGCTAACAAACAATGTTAAGGTTGCGAGAACGATCACTAATTTATTCTTTATTCAAAAAAAAATCAGGCGACCTGCGTCGCCTGATCTCTTTATGTCCAACTAAATAATTTTAGAGCCTACCCCATAGGGCGTTATTGGCGCAGTCAGTTTGGACACGGACAGCGCGGAAAAACCGGAGCGTACACGTAGTACGTGAGGATTATTCGCTACGCTCACCCTACGGGCCGCCCTAAGTGGCGTTCAAACGCAATTGCGTTTGTTTGAGCACTGCCCAGGTTCAAAATGACAAGTAAAATAGCCCTATTCTTATTCTGTCACGATATTCTCAATCCGTGCCGGACCGTGCCAACCGCCGTCAAATCCCCATCCGGGGCCCCAACCGTAGCCATAACCCGCGCGCCATCCCCACGGCCCATAACCATAACCACCGGGCGGCACCATCAGACGTTGCACGACATTCCAGCGTTTGTAGCCTTGCGCATCGATCACAACATAGCGATAAGGTTTATCACCGATAGCCCCCTGTTCGGTGCCGATAATCGGCCCAACAACGGTTACCAGTTGGTCTTTAAAATCGACGGGTTCCAGAAAGCGATTCACATAGGCAATAAAGCGCCCTTCTGACGGCATATCCAGCCGTGGTTTCGCCCCGCTATCTAGCGGCATACTGGCTATCTCAAGGCGCGTTTTATTCACGTCATTGCGGATGCTGACCACCCGTCCGCCAAAGCGAGATTCCTGCCCGACATAAATCTGCGGTGCATTCATCACACGAACGAGATCGTCCTGCGGCGTTGGCGACGTGCCTTTGATGGCATCCGGCACCGTGACACAGCCTGAAAGCAGCAGCACTGTCGCCGCCACCATACAGAAGCGTGCTTTTTTCTGATTCAGATGCAGACTTTTCATTTGCATACTTTTTATCTGTACACGCATGGCACAACCCTCTTCAGATATCTGATCGTTAGACTGCTCAGCATCGAATAAGTTGCTGTTTATTCCCGTTATACTTTATGAAAAATGTGCGTTTTAGCTACTCGCGGCCAGGTAGTTTTTTCCAGGTCACTTCATTGCGCAGATAACGCGGTTGCGCATTTTCAACGCTGACCGCTTTTCCTGCGTGCCATAGCTGACAGGCCAGCGGCAACATGTCCTGCGCCTGTGGCAACAGCACGTCACCCTTCGCTAACACCAGCGAGGAATGATTGACCAGTTCAGGGTAGGTTTCCCACCCAGTTCCTACCGTGACCCATTCGCCTGACAGCGCGGTAGTTAACGCCTGCACCTGTTCAGGTTTTAATACGGCCTCTTCGGATTCCCCCTGCCAGCCGCCGTCAGCGTCACGCTGATAACAGCCCCAGTACACTTCTCCCATCCGCGCATCAATAGCAGCCAGCACTTGCGTCGCCTGCGTCAGGCGGAAAGCGCCCTGCGCCATGGCCGCCAGTGACGATACGCCGAGCAGCGGTAAATCCGCCCCCAGCGCCAGCCCTTGCGCAATACCAATGCCAATCCGCACACCGGTAAAACTTCCCGGCCCCTGACCAAAGGCCAGTGCATCAAGATCCTTGAGCGTCAGGCCGCTGTCAGCCAGCACCTGCTGAACCATCGGCAGAATACGTTGTGTGTGTTCACGGGGACAAATTTCGAACAGAGAATGAATTTCGCCTTCATTCCAGAGTGCGACGGAACAGGCTTCCGTTGCGGTATCAAGCGCTAGAATTCGCGTAGACATGCCAACCTCAGGCAGGATAAATAAATCTTAATAACCCGTATCATAGCATAAGCCCCTGCCGTGCAGCAGCCCTTCCCACCATCGGTCAGGCCATACGGCAATCGTCAACGGGGATTATGTGTTACGCGTCAGGAAAGTAATCGCTTGCTGAATATCACGGGTACGCGGTGTCGGCGGTAAACTGTTAAGAAACACTGCGCCGTACGGCCGCATCACCAACCGATTATCGCAAATCACAATCACGCCACGATCCTCAACATCACGGATGAGACGCCCCACGCCTTGTTTCAAGGTAATCACCGCATCAGGAACCTGCACATCGTCGAACGGCTCACCACCGCGCAGGCGACAGTCTTCTATGCGCGCCTTCAGCAGCGGATCGTCTGGTGAGGTAAACGGCAGTTTATCAATAATGACGCAAGAGAGCGTATCGCCGCGCACATCCACGCCTTCCCAGAAGCTGCTCGTCGCCACCAGTAAGGCATTACCCGCCGATACAAACTGCGATAGCAATTGTGCTTTGCCAGTTTCCCCCTGCAACAGCACCGGTAACGTCAGCGTGGCACGGAATTCGGCAGCCAAATCGCGCATCATTTGGTTCGAGGTACACAGCATAAAGCAGCGTCCTTGATTCGCTTCAATCAACGGCCGCAGCATTGCTGCCAGCCTTTTCGCCGCACCGGGACGATTAGTTTCCGGCAGGTTACGAGGAACGCAGAGCAGTGCCTGATTGGCGTAATCAAACGGGCTGGGTAACAGGAGCGTCTTGGCGTTATCCAAACCCAGCCTATCGGTGAAGTGAAAGAGTTGATCGTTAACAGACAGCGTCGCGGAGGTAAACACCCAGGCTGCGGGCTTCTCTTTGATCAATTCACGAAAGCGATCGGCGACGGACAACGGCGTCAGCGCCAACACGAAATGACGCGAATTGCATTCATACCAATAGCTATAACCCGGCAACTGGACGTCTTTCAGCCGTTTCAGACGGTTGCGGTAAAGAGTGGCGCGTTCAAAGGCAATATCCAGTAGCGCAGAACGCCCGAGCGACAGTTTCGCGACGTCGTAACACAGTTCCAGTGCATCATCCAGCAACAGCAACGCACGCTGAAGCGACGGCTGCTCAAGCACATCGCGGAGATTGCCGCGAAACCCTGGATCGCCCAGCGCCAGCCGGAAGTCCTGCGTACTTTGCGTCAGGCGATCGGCGCTTTTTTGTAGTTGAGAGGCATCACGTACTTCAGTGCGGTAGGCAATGATGATGTCTTTTGCCAAATCCAGCAGTTGGCGGCTGGAAAGCTGTTGGCCAAAATATTGGCTGGCGATATCGGGTATCTGATGGGCTTCATCAAAAATAACGACATCGCTTTCAGGAATCAGCTCCGCAAAACCCGTCTCCTTCACCACCATGTCAGCCAGATAAAGATGATGGTTGACCACCACGATATCGGCATCCATCGCTTTGCGACGCGCCTTCACTACGAAGCATTCTTTATAATGCGGACAGTCGCTGCCCAGACAGTTATCGTTGGTGCTGGTCACTAATGGCCAAATCGCGCTGTCTTCTGCCACGCCTGCACAGGTCGTGACATCGCCTTCCGTTGTTTCCGACGACCAACCACGCAGCCTGACCAGTTCGCTCAGCGTTTCGCCGGGTAAATCACCGCCTCCCAGCGATTGCTGTTCAAGCCGTTCCAGACAGAGATAGTTCGAGCGGCCTTTCAACAGCGCTAATTTGCCTTTGTACTTGAGCGCCTGTGCAATCGTCGGCAAATCACGGCTATAGAGCTGATCCTGTAGCGCTTTCGACCCGGTCGAAATGATGACTTTTTTATCTGAACGCAACGCAGGCGCAAGGTAAGCATAGGTTTTACCCGTTCCGGTTCCTGCTTCCACCACCAGCGCCGTTTTGTCGTCAATGGCGCGCATGACAGCCTGCGCCATCTGCCGCTGTGGTTCACGAGGCTTGAAGCCTGTGATCGCTTTCGCCAGCGCGCCGTCATTAGCAAAATCATCGATTACCCGATCGTTCGTCACGCCTGCTCTCTTTTTCAAAGGAATGCTTTATTTATAAAATCTATAAGCCCCTAACCGTTTCAGGTCGCGGCAAAATATCGCGCTGATTATGCCAAGAGTCACCCGCCGCTACCACCCTAAATCAGGAACACGTGCCAACACCTACTGTGTTAGGCTTGGCGATTCGCTTTTATTACGTTAGGAGAAACCTCACCCATGGCGATCACAAGAATTAATCCTGAAGCACGCTGGTCAGATGCTGTCATCCACAACAACACGCTCTATTACACCAGCGTGCCGGAAAATCTGGATGACGACGCTCAGTCGCAGACGGAAAACGCGCTAAGCGCGATAGATGCGATCCTAAAACAGGCGGGAACGGATAAGAGCAAGCTGTTGGACGTGACGATTTTTCTCGCCGACGCCGATGATTTTGCCGCGATGAACGCCGCGTGGGATGCCTGGGTCGTGGCTGGCAGCGCGCCTGTACGCTGCACCGTGCAGGCGAAGTTGATGCATCCGAAATTTAAAGTCGAAATAAAAGCAATCGCGGCGGTATAAGCCACCAACGTCTTGCAGGGGAAGCGCGCTTACTGTTCTTCCTCTTCTTCACCATCGTCAAAATGATGCTCTTCATCGCTATCATTAACCATGTCATCATCGTCTTCGTCAAACATCATCGCGACGTTGCCACCCTTATGGTTTTCGCGAATTTCTGCCGCGACGAGCGCGATAGCCTGTCCACTACTCATGCCCTCAGACATCAATTCCTGAATGCGCTCTACGGCATCTTGTTGCTGCTTGTGTGTCAGCGCGGGCATACCTGCAATCATGATTGTTTCCTGGTTGATAAATTCGCACGTATCATCGCATGCCCGCTTCGGCATACACCAGCATTTCTGCTTTGTGGTACGCTGTGGTCAGTAAAATCGACACCATAATAGTAGACACAACACGAAAAACATGACTGCCGCCAATACGACTCACGTCACTAATAAAAGAGATTCTATAAGCGATTCGGCCACAGCAACGGGCTCCGCCGTTCTCTATCACGCGCTGCCTTATTATCCGACTGTGCTGCTCGATCGCTTTGCGCCCTTTTCCCAACAGCCGTGGGCTATGTTGCTGCATTCTGGGTTTGCCGATCATCCGCACAATCGTTTCGATATCATGGTCGCTGACCCACTAGCCACGCTGTGCACACGCGGCGGCAAGACGGAAACCACAAGTGACGGTGTAACCAATACCTCAGAGAGTGACCCGTTTGATCTTCTGCAACAACAGCTGGATGCATTGGCGCTGACTACCGAGACGCACGCTGATTTCCCGTTTCAGGGCGGCGCACTTGGCCTGTTCGGCTATGATTTGGGGCGTCAGACTGAAACGCTACCCACACAGGCAGAACAGGATATCGACCTGCCGGATATGGCGATTGGTTTATACGACTGGGCACTGGTTGCCGACCATCACCGGCAAACATTAACGCTGATCGTACATCATTCCCTTCAGGCACGGCTCGACTGGTTAGCCAATCCGCCCGTTGATGCCCCGAAAGCCGACTTCAGTCTCGCCAGCGCCTGGCAGCCGAATATGTCACGTGATAAGTACGGCGAAAAATTCCGCAAAATACAGGACTACCTTCTGGCGGGCGATTGCTATCAGGTCAATCTGGCGCAGCGTTTTTCTGCGGCTTATACAGGCGATGAATGGCAGGCATTTTTACGACTGTCCGCAGGCAATAAAGCACCTTTTTCTGCTTTCCTGCGTCTGCCGGAAAATACGATAATCAGCGTATCGCCAGAGCGCTTTCTCTGGCTGGAAAACAATCATATTCAAACGCGCCCGATTAAAGGGACATTACCGCGCCTCGCAGACCCAGATGCCGATAAACGACAGGCCGTGAGGCTCGCCAGCTCCGAGAAAGATCGCTCTGAAAATTTGATGATTGTCGATCTTCTGCGCAATGATATTGGCCGCGTCGCGGTTCCGGGCAGCGTTCGCGTACCTGAACTGTTCGTCGTCGAACCTTTTCCCGCGGTACATCATCTGGTCAGCACGATTGAAGCACAGCTACCGGAAAATTGCCCTGCCACCACGCTGCTACGCGCTTGTTTCCCTGGAGGCTCGATTACCGGTGCACCAAAAATCCGCGCGATGCAGATTATTGAGGAACTAGAGCCTCAGCGTCGCAATGCTTACTGCGGTAGTGTCGGTTACATTAGCGTGTGTGGAACCATGGACACCAACATCACCATCAGAACGTTATTAACCGAACGCGGCAGAATCTACTGTTGGGCAGGTGGCGGCATCGTCGCCGACAGTCAGGAACAGGCTGAATATCAGGAAACGTTTGATAAAGTGGGCCGCATTCTTCCCCTGCTGGATGGTTCCCAGACCAACAATTCAGGTACCGAGTAAATGAGTGAGATCGCCTTGCCGCCAACGGCGTTTGCGCTGAACGACTTTATCACGCGCTTTCAGCTACAGCTTCCACCACCGCTACGCCCCGTTCATCAACAACGGCAGGCGGCGGTTCTGGTGCCGATTATTTGTCACCCGACACCCACGCTATTATTGACTCGCCGTTCTGCCGATCTCCGTAAGCATGCCGGACAAGTTGCCTTTCCCGGCGGTGCGGCAGACAAAACGGATCGTTCTATCATCGAAACAGCGCTGCGTGAAGCGCAGGAAGAAGTGGCTATCCCACCGGAGAATGTACAGGTGTTGGGTGTCTTACCGCCGTTGGACAGCGTTAGTGGCTTTCAGGTGACGCCCGTCGTCGGGCTGATCGCCGCACAGACTCGTTTCCACCCTAATGAAGATGAAGTCGCCGACCTGTTTGAAATGCCGCTGGACGAGGCTTTTGCGTTGACACGCTATTACCCACTGGATATCGAGCGTAAACAGCAGCGGCACCGGGTTTACCTCTCCTGGTATCAGCAGCAGTTTGTCTGGGGACTGACCGCCGCCATCATCCACCAGCTTGCTTTACAAATTTCCGACAGGCCCTAAGCACGGGCCACATTCGGCAGTTTTTGTCTCGACACTTCTTTTCCCCCACTAATTATCCCCATATTAAAAGCGTCCTTACCGAATAAAAATCATTCAGACATAACATTTACAATGACTTAGGTCATATTTGAGATAAGTTAAATTATGCATAGGCATAAGTTTATTTCATGCGAAAAAGAAAGCTATGCAACATATTCCACACTACAATAGCGCGATTTGACGAGTTTTATTCTAATCTTTGGGTATATATCCACTACAATTCAGGTCATGTCTCGCCAGAACTAAAAGCAGGCGACCAGAGAATTGCGGGTACGATCCTGAGTCTTTAAGGAGTTTCGCGTGATAAGCGTTTTCGACATGTTTAAGATCGGTATTGGCCCCTCTAGCTCTCATACGGTTGGACCGATGAAAGCCGGTAAGCAATTTGTCGATGAATTGATCAATCAGGATTTACTGACCGCGACTACGCGTATTGCCGTCGATGTGTATGGCTCGCTGTCGCTGACAGGTAAAGGGCACCATACGGATATCGCCATCATCATGGGCCTGGCGGGTAACATGCCGGACACCGTTGATATTGATGCGATTCCCGGCTTTATCCGCGATGTTGAGCAACGCGGACGCCTGTTGCTGGCTAACGGACAGCACGAGGTCGATTTCCCACGCGAAGGTGGGATGGTTTTCCGCAGCGAAAATTTACCGTTGCATGAAAATGGTATGACCATCACCGCCTTTGCCAGCAATAAAGAAATTTATAGCAAAACCTATTACTCTATCGGCGGTGGCTTCATCGTTGATGCCGAGAATTTTGGCAAAGACGCCGCCAACGACGTCTCCGTTCCTTATACATTCAATTCTGCCAAAGAGATGCTGGACCACTGTAAACAGAATGGTCTGTCGCTTTCCGGGATGGTGATGCGGAACGAGCTGGCACTGCATAGCCGACAGGATATTGACGCGTACTTTGCCGACATTTGGCAGACAATGCGTGCCTGTATCGATCGCGGCATGAACACCGAAGGCGTTTTACCCGGCCCGCTGCGCGTTCCTCGTCGCGCTTCAGCGCTGCGTCGTATACTGGTGTCTTCCGATAAGCTATCCAACGACCCGATGAACGTGGTGGACTGGGTTAATATGTTCGCGCTGGCAGTGAATGAAGAAAATGCCGCGGGGGGCCGTGTGGTAACCGCACCAACGAATGGCGCATGCGGTATCGTCCCAGCCGTCCTCGCCTATTACGACCACTTCATCGAGCCGGTTAGCCCAACCATTTATATTCGTTATTTCCTCGCGGCAGGCGCAGTTGGCATTCTGTACAAAATGAACGCCTCTATCTCCGGTGCTGAAGTAGGCTGTCAGGGTGAAGTGGGCGTAGCCTGCTCCATGGCAGCCGCTGGGCTGGCAGAACTGATGGGCGCTAGCCCAGAACAAGTCTGCGTCGCTGCCGAGATCGGGATGGAACACAATCTGGGCCTAACCTGCGATCCGGTTGCGGGCCAAGTACAGGTTCCGTGCATCGAACGCAACGCGATTGCCTCCGTTAAGGCGATTAACGCCGCTCGCATGGCTACCCGCCGCACCAGTGAAGCCCGTGTATCGCTGGATAAGGTCATTGAAACCATGTACGAGACGGGTAAAGACATGAACGCCAAATACCGTGAAACCTCACGAGGCGGGCTGGCGATCAAAGTCCAATGTGATTAAAAGAACTAGGCGATCGAACAGGAGGCGGGGTGTCCCCGCCATCCTTTCCCACATCTTCTGGCTACCTCTGAAAATTCAATTTATTTAATAAAGCCTTCTTAATCATAAAGCGCTAAGCGCTATTTGTCGTAATAGGCAGATATTCAATGATTGAACATTCAGTTTCCTGTTAACAATTTTTCCCACGGGTCATAAGCGGGCGATAGCCATGGCTTGGGACGTAAAGAGTCCGATAAAAAATCACGTAAAAGCTGCACTTTGAGGGGCAATAGGACGCGTGTAGGGTAAAGGGCATGTATTTCCAGTGTTTGCGCTTGCCATTCCGGGATAATTTCGACTAATTTCCCTTTTATAATATCACTGTGTACCAGAAAATCTGGTTGCAAGATTATCCCTTGGCTTTCGATAGCGAGAAGTCGGCATGTTGCGCCGCTATTAACATTGAGACGCGGATGGGTGCTAACTTTTATCTGTTCTCTTTTTTCCTTACAGAATAACCATTCGTTGCCACTGGCGTTATAACTATAAGCAATGACTACATGTTTATCTAAGTCTGTCGGGTGTGTTGGTGTCCCCCGTAAGCGAAGGTATTCGGGTGAGGCGCACAATATCAGACGCGTTGTTGCCAACAGAGAGGATACCAGCGTTGAATCAGGTAAATTGCCGATGCGAACCACTAAATCGTAGCCTTCTTCCACTGGATCGACGTTACGATCAGAAAGAACAATATCGAGCTCAACTTTCGGATTTCTATCCATAAACTGTCCCCATAGCGGAGCCAATTGAAGTACACCGAAATCCTGCGGTACACCGATTCGCAAACGCCCATGTGCTTGATTGGCTCGTGCGCAAACTTGGTTTTCGGCCTCCTCGATAACCGATAACACCTCTTTACAGCGTTGATAATAAGTCTGCCCCTCACTCGTCAGAGAAATACGCCGGGTGGTACGGTGAAGTAACCTCACCCCCAAAAACTTTTCAAGTTCAATAACCTGGCGTGATACTGCCGGTTTAGAAAACCCCGTACTTTCCACCGCTTTGACAAAACTTCCTGCCTTAACTACGGCAACAAAGGTCGTCATCGCTTGTAATTTATCCATAGTCTCCTCCAGAGAGACAATATATCTATTTATCCCTTATTTATCATTATCAGCATTACTAATAAAGTGTCGTGGATACTTTTATTACACGAGGATTACACAATGAGAATTGCCGTTATAGGTACTGGAAATATGGGACAAGGGTTCGTCAAGCAACTTACGTTAGCTGGGCATGAAGTCCGTGTAACCGCGCGCGATCTCACAAAAGCCAGAGCGCTTGCAGCTCAATATCCGGGGGCTGTGGCAGTCGAGTCTGGTGACGCGTTGCGCGATTCAGACATAGCGATTTTGGCGGTAGGTTACAACGATGCGCACTCCGCATTACGCTCGCTTGGCGATCTAAAAGGGAAAGTGATTGTGGATATCACCAACCCACTCACAGCCGATTACATGGGACTAACCCTTGGGCATAACACCTCAGCAGGAGAAGAAATCGCAAAAATGGTTCCGGAGGCTATTGTTGTTAAAGCATTTAACACCATTTTTGCTCAAGTTTTGTCAGAAGGGGCAAATTTTGCCCAGAATGCCACTGTCCCTGCTTTTTATGCCACAGATAGCGAATCCGCCAAAGAATCTGTCCGCGAATTAATCGAAAGTATAGGGTTCTCTCCAATATATTCGGGTGGCCTAAAAAACTCACGTTATCTGGAGCCGCTTGGCGGACTCAATATTTATTTTGGGTACGGTGCAAATAAAGGCACTCAAATTGCGCCGACTTGGATTAGTCGTATTTAAATCACTGTTTATTATTTTCTCGGGATAACTATGCCACGTACAAAATTGACTCAACTCTCTCTCGCTTTAACAATACTTTGCGTTTCTTCATTTTCTTTTGCGGAACAGAAATCAACCGATATTGTTAGTCCTATTACGGACAAAGTTTTGCCATATAAAACAAGCCCTTCAGACGCACGTAAAGCGGGTCGCGTGGCTTATGATAAACCGACGCCTGAAAATAGCATTATGTTATTTGTCGACCACCAAGTAGGTTTGATGGCTAGCGTTCGAGATTTTCAACAGGCATCAGGCTATAAAAACAATGTTATTGCCTTAGCGCAGATGGCGAAGGCATTGAATATTCCCGTATTAATTACAAGTTCCAATGCGCAATGGCAAAATGGCGATACGCTGCCGGAATTGAAAGAAATATTCAAAGATCAGCCGATTTACCGTCGTACGGGTATTATCAATGCTTATGAAGATCCGACGTTCCGTAAAGCTTTAGAAGATTTAGTGGCTAAAACTGGGCGTCGACACATTATCATTTCCGGTGTCACATTGGGAACGTGTGTAACCTTACCGACGTTGGCAATGATAAATGATGGGTACCAAGTGTATCCCGTTGTTGATGCATCTGGCGCATGGAGCAAATACGAAGCAGATGCCGCGATGCAGAGAATGACTGCGGCAGGCGCTGAGCTTGAAAGCGTGTTTGCACTTGGTGCAGAGCTGCAGGCAGACTGGAAAAACCCAACTGCTGACGCGATGCTTCCACCATTTATCAATGGATTGCCAGAATATGGCTGGGTATTACAGAACTATTGGAACAATGCTAACCAACATACCGTTCCAGACCCGTTCAAAGTGGTGAAGTAATAGACATCCGAACCAAGCGAGTAAACACCCTGTCAGCGCACTGCTCACAGGGTGTAATCATCACGCCGTTCATCTGGAATCAGAGACCTGATTCCAGATTGTTTATGACTCGCAGAAACGTACCAATACACTCAACCGACTGGCATTACACCAAATCATTGGCGGAGCTTTATTCTACAATCGCCCCGCAAAGCGCTAATTACGCGTCTTCATCCTCTTCCCGATCGACGATACGTTCTACACGCACCAGTTCAATACGGTATTCGGAAACCTCAATGATATGGAAGCGCAGGTTGTACAACTCAATGATGGCACCGACTTTCGGGAACTCATCGCTATGTGCCAGCAGCATCCCCGCTAGTGAAGCATACTCTTCCTTCGGATCAACCAGAACGCTGCTATCCACTACCTGTTGTAAAGCGTGGAGGTCCGTTCCGCCTTTCACCAACCAGCCTTCGCCGTCTGGGATGATATCCAACGTTTCGTCTTCATCCGGGAATTCACCCGCAATCGCTTCCAGCACGTCCAACGGCGTCACCAACCCTTGCACCACACCAAACTCGTTGGCGATGATAACCAGACTACCTTTAGCACGACGCAGAACAGGCAGCAGGTTTATCACATCCAGCGTTTCCGGCACCACAATTGGCGGGTTAGCGGCGGCAAAGCTTTCCACATCGGTCTGAGTTTCCAGCGCCACCAGCAGATCTTTAGCGCGGACGACACCGATAATTTCATCCAGAGAGCCGCGACATATTGGGAACAGGCTATGAGGCGTGTCCAGCAATTGCATCCGGATCTGTTCAACAGAACTGCCACTATCTACCCAGGAAATTTCAGTACGCGGCGTCATCACGCTGCGCAGCGAACGCGAGGCTAATGTCAGCACACCGCTGATCATATTGCGCTCTTCCTCAGCAAATTCTTCTGTCGTGAGCTTCTTCTGCGGTTCATCCGCATCCACATCGTCCATGTTTTTCCGTGAGCCCATCAGGCGCAGAATGGCCTCTGCGGTACGTTCACGCAAAGGACGGTGCGACTGATGCTTCATAAAGTTATGACGGGCAATTTGGTTAAACAATTCGATCAGGATAGAGAAACCAATCGCTGCATACAGGTAGCCTTTCGGAATATGGAAGCCAAAACCTTCCGCCATCAGGCTCAGACCAATCATCAGCAAGAAGCTGAGACACAGGACAACCACCGTTGGGTGCTCGTTGACGAAGTTGGTCAGTGGTTTAGAAGCAATCAGCATGACGCCCATAGCAATGATCACTGCCGTCATCATGACGCCCAGGTGATCCACCATCCCCACCGCGGTAATGACGGCATCCAGCGAGAACACCGCATCCAGCACGACGATCTGCGCAACCACGGCCCAGAAGCTGGCATGCGCGCGATTACCATTGCCATCGTGCGTTTTATTCTCTAGCCGTTCATGCAACTCCACTGTGGCTTTAAATAGTAGGAATACCCCACCGAACAGCAGAATCAGGTCACGACCCGAGAAGCTGAAATCGCCAACGCTAAACAATGGACGCGTCAGTGTGACCATCCAGGAAATCAAAGACAACAGGCCCAGACGCATGAACAACGCCAGGCTTAAACCGATAATGCGGGCTTTATCTCGCTGCTTGGGGGGTAATTTATCCGCCAAAATAGCGATAAACACCAAATTGTCGATACCCAGAACAATTTCAAGTACCACCAGCGTCAATAGGCCTGCCCAGATTGAAGGATCTAGCAAAAATTCCATGTCAGACTCCAGAAAATGAACGAGCAGATGACATCAATGCATGAGCCGCATTGAATGGTAATAAAAAGAGTTGGTGTGAATCAGAGAGATTCTGAATGTGGTCGGAGTGACCAGCTGAGTACAGAAAACCGCCAGCATTAGCGGGGAAACAGAGAACAGTTTGTCGGTGACAGTCCATGGGAAGGGCTGATGCCCGGTGCTCCTAAGCAATTATTGGGATGTTTACTCTAACAGGTTGTTACCATTTTTCACAAAGAATTTCGTAGACCCGCTTCGCATTGATAACACGTTCAAATTTTCCTATTCCGCGCCATTTTAGTCCCCTGCTTAACTGGTCAGCATTAGAGCATCATCACACTATTTATTTTTTCGATAAGTAAAATAAATCCGTCAGTCACGATTTCTCGCCTGACAACCTGGAGGAATACAGTGAATGTCATGAATCCACGGTAAAATTTTTTCTTGCAGCCATACTAATACCGCGACGGTTAACGTTTTCACTACCGGAACGTTAACTCTGTTTCCTGACACATTGACTCTTTTTGATCGTGAACGTGAGGAGGTAGCAAGTGAGTATTGCAATCATGTTATGCACTCACGGCGCCACTGCGGGACCGCTGTTAAAGACAGCAGAAATGATTCTTGGTGAACAAAGTAATGTCGCCTGGATTGATTTCGTTCCCGGAGAAAACGCCGAAACATTGATAGAAAAATATCAGGAAAAACTCACGCACTTAGACACATCGCAAGGCGTGCTGTTTCTCGTTGATACCTGGGGTGGCAGCCCGTTTAACGCCGCCAGTCGCCTCGTCACAGATAAAGAAAACCATGATGTTATCGCCGGCGTGAATATCCCCATGCTGGCGGAAACCTTTATGGCTCGGGATGATAATCCGTCCTTCTCCGATCTGGTTTCTATTGCACTCGAAGCTGGCAGAGATGGCGTCAAGGCGCTGAAGCATCAGGAAAAACCCAAAGCCCCCCCTCTTTCTCCTCCACCGCCCCCCAAAGCCAACGCTGTACCTACACCGGCAGGTCCCGGCGAACATATGAAGATTGGGTTGGCACGCATCGACGACCGTCTGATTCATGGTCAGGTCGCCACCCGTTGGACGAAAGAAACCAATGTTTCGCGTATTATTGTTATCAGCGATGAAGTCGCTGCCGATCACGTGCGTAAAACGTTGCTGACTCAGGTTGCGCCACCGGGCGTTACCGCACACGTGGTGGATGTGGCAAAAGCCGTTCGTGTTTATGACAACCCGAAATATGCCACCGATCGTGTGATGTTACTGTTCACCAATCCGACGGATGTATTAACGCTGATCGAAAATGGCGTAAAAATCACCTCGGTCAATATTGGCGGCATGGCGTTCAAACAGGGGAAAACGCAGGTAAATAATGCCGTTTCTATCGATGAGAAGGATATTGTGGCATTTCGTGAATTAGATAAACGCGGTATTGAATTGGAGGTTCGGAAAGTATCAACCGATTCCCGGATTAAAATGATGGACTTGATTAACAAAATGCCGCGTTGATGCCTGTCTCGATACGAAGGCTATTAACGTTAACATCACCATCAATAATAGTTTTATAGACCTGGCGATTTTCAAAATATGCATTTATGTCGATATTGAAAAGCTTTATGTCGACATAGAAAATCAATGGGGATGGCGATTTATTTTTACTCAGACGCATTTTATAGGAGAAGTACGATGGAGATTACCACACTTCAAATTGTGCTGATATTTATCGTCGCGTGTGTTTCGGGGATGGGTTCAATTCTCGATGAATTTCAGTTCCACCGTCCACTCGTTGCTTGTACGCTGATTGGCGCAGTATTAGGTGATTTAAAAACCGGGATCATTATTGGCGGTACGCTGGAAATGATCGCATTAGGCTGGATGAACATCGGTGCGGCAGTCGCACCCGATGCGGCGCTGGCTTCCATTATCTCAACCATTCTGGTGATTGCTGGTGGTCAGGGGATTGGTGCAGGGATTGCTCTGGCGATTCCACTCGCTGCCGCTGGGCAAGTATTGACCATTATTGTTCGTACCATCACCGTCGCGTTCCAACATGCGGCAGACAGTGCGGCAGAGCGAGGTAACCTGACGGCTATCAGTTGGATTCATGTTTCTGCTCTGCTACTTCAGGCGATGCGTATCGCGATTCCTGCGGTTATTGTCGCAGTCTCTGTCGGTACTGACGCCGTTCACGCCCTGCTGAACTCCATCCCAGACGTTGTCACCAATGGCCTGAATATCGCAGGTGGGATGATTGTTGTCGTCGGTTACGCGATGGTCATCAACATGATGCGTGCGGGCTACCTGATGCCGTTCTTCTATCTTGGCTTCGTTACCGCTGCGTTCACTGAGTTCAACCTGGTCGCTCTGGGCGTAATCGGTATTGTGATGGCGGTGCTGTATATCCAACTCAGCCCGAAATATAACAAGGTTCAAGGCCAGTCTGTTACATCAGGCAATAACGGTCTTGATAACGAACTGGATTAACAGGAGTGAGAAAAATGGTCGAAAATAAGAATGTCAAAAAACTCACTGACAGCGACATCCGCGCGGTGTTTATCCGTTCCAACCTATTTCAAGGTTCCTGGAACTTTGAACGTATGCAGGCACTCGGTTTCTGTTTTTCCATGGTGCCAGTGATTCGTCGTCTTTATCCTGAAAATTCGGAAGAGCGTAAGCAAGCGATCAAGCGCCATCTCGAATTCTTCAACACACAGCCTTTTGTTGCCGCTCCGATACTCGGCGTAACCATGGCAATGGAAGAGCAACGAGCTAACGGTGCCCCCATTGATGACGCAGCGATAAACGGCCTAAAAGTCGGGCTGATGGGGCCATTGGCTGGCGTTGGCGACCCGATATTCTGGGGCACCGCACGTCCGGTATTCGCTGCGCTAGGCGCGGGGATTGCCATGAGCGGCAGTCTGCTGGGGCCGGTTCTCTTCTTTGTCCTGTTTAACCTGATTCGCCTGTTGGTGCGTTACTATGGCGTCGCCTACGGTTACCGCAAAGGGATCGATATCGTCAGTGATATGGGCGGCGGCTTCCTGCAAAAAATGACCGAAGCGGCGTCAATCCTAGGCTTGTTTGTCATGGGGGCATTGGTCAATAAATGGACCCACGTCAATATACCGATGGTGGTGTCGACAGTGACGAACCAGAACGGGGAAACCACGGTAACCACGGTTCAATCCATTCTTGACCAGCTCATGCCGGGGCTCGTTCCCCTGCTGCTGACGTTCGGCTGTATGTGGCTGTTACGGCGCAAGGTGAACGCGCTGTGGCTGATTATGGGCTTCTTCGCCATTGGTATCTTCGGATACTGGATCGGCCTGCTAGGCGTGTAGAATCCAACAGCCGGGCGTCAATGCGTCCGGCTGTTTTTTATTCACTGATACGAACCGACAAAGGTAATACGGATGACGATAACGGACATCGCACTAGTGGTACTGATTGCTTTAGCACTGACGTATGCCATCTATGACGAATTCATCATGGATAAACTTAAAGGGAAAACAAAACTCCTCGTTCCTTTAAAGCGGATGAACCGGCTCGACACGCTGATTTTCATTGGTTTAGTGGGTATTCTTATTTATCAGAATGTGATGAGTAATGGTGCCATTATCACAACCTATCTTTTGATTTCCCTAGCCTTCATGGCATGCTATCTGGCCTATATTCGCCGTCCCAAACTACTTTTTAAATCGACCGGTTTCTTTTATGCAAATATATTCATTCCTTATACCAGAATTAAAAATATGAATTTATCTGAAGATGGGGTGTTAGTTATCGATCTTGAGAAACGCCGTTTATTGATACAGGTTACTCAGCTCGATGATTTAGAAAAAATATATAAATTTATGATTGAAAATCAATGAGGTAAATTTACCTTTCAAATTATCTAAAATATCTTCAGATATACACCTTATATTTTGATGGTATTTTAACCCCAATAACATTGTCGTTATTTTATACGATCCCTCGTCACCGACAAGCAAATGAAAATAATTATCAATTGCATTGTTAACACTTAAAACTTTTAGTGTTGTTTGCATCATAAATAATATGGTAAGGTTGCGCCGTCATTGGGGAGTAGCCGATTTCTGATTAGTAAATACTCATTAGTAACCTTTCAGAAATGCTCGTATCAACATACTCGTTCTATATCCATATTACTGGGGTATAAAACGTGGTGCGGGCGGCCAAGCGTGATTGGCAGGCGAGACCATAGACACGTAAGATCATCATTCGGGTTGGGGATGATCTGCGTGTATATGGTTAATCGTCCAGCCGAGGCTATTTTACAATGAATATGTCAGCAACACTTATCCTAGCATTTGGTATGTCAATGGATGCCTTCGCCGCGTCAATCGGTAAAGGTGCCGTCCTGCATAATCCTCGTTTCCGTGATGCGATCCGTACTGGTCTCATTTTTGGCGTTATCGAAGCCATTACCCCGCTCATCGGCTGGGCGCTTGGTTTTTTTGCCAGCCAATATATTCTCGAATGGGATCACTGGGTTGCCTTTACGCTGTTATTGATTCTCGGTGGCCGCATGGTCGTTGAAGGATTTAAAGGTTCCTCAGACTGTCGCTGCGAACCAGTCAAAAATCATAGTTTGGCGCTGTTAGTTTGTACTGCGATCGCCACTAGCCTGGATGCCATGGCAATTGGCGTCGGTTTAGCATTTCTTCAAGTCAATATCTTCCATACTGCGATGGTTATTGGCTGCGCCACCATGATTATGGTTACGATTGGGATGATGATTGGCCGCTATATCGGTCCAATTCTCGGTAAAAAAGCAGAAATTATAGGTGGGCTGGTTCTGATTGGTATCGGCTGTAATATCCTGTACGAACATCTCGGCTACGCCGCCTGATATACCCGTCATACTTCACGTTGCTTGTGCGTTGGCAGCCCTTACTCACCCCAGTCACTTACTTATGTAAGCTCCTGGGGATTCGCGCAGTTGCCGCGTTACAAGGCCCATAAATGAGCCTTGCCCTAGAGGGCCAACGCTTTGACGTTGTTCAAAACGCTAGCGTTTTGTCACGCAACGCGAATTATTTAGGGTATAAAAGCAATGGGCAGCCCACTACCGCGCTGCCCGTTTTTATTCTTCCCGATCACGCGTCAACATCGCTCTCAACACGCTGATGCAGGCGAATAATAAAATCCGTTTCACAACTAAACGCTGTGGTTGCCTGCAACAGCTCGCTCACGTCAGGTGTTGCCCGCCAGGCGAAAGGTGTCATTTGCAATAGCGCAGCAGCCTCACTTCCAGATAACTGCATGGGGTACGCGAGCGTCTGCCGATCCATCAGTTGAAAGCCTGCGAGCACTTCATCTTTGCTCGGGTGCAACAGCACCTCGTCGTAGACTTCCGACTTCAGTTGATAAAGATGCCGTGGCCCCGGAGACACCGTCACCACCCAGCCGCCAATCTTAATCGTACGCTGCAACTCCGCGTCATTACACGGCGCATAAATCTTTACCACAACATCAAGAGATTGATCGCGAAAAGGCAACCTCTGGCTGGAAGCAACACAGAACTCAACGTTGTCATACCGCTTTGCCGCACGCTGAATCGCTGCTTTGGAGACATCTAACCCATATATCGTCATCGCCCTGCGCGATGTAAGACGATGTGCAAGCTCTGCGGTGTAATACCCTTCCCCACAGCCGATATCCAGCAACGCAGCGGCATCATCCACAACAATATTATCAATATGTTGTGAGACTGCATCGCGCAGCGGTTGATAATGGCCGGCTTCCAGAAAGTTGCGCCGGGCTTGCATCATTTCCGCGCTATCGCCGGGTTGTTTCGAACGCTTAAACTGTACTGGCAACAGGTTGACGTACCCTTCTTTCGCACAGTCAAAGCTATGTTTACCGCACGTCCATTGCCGCGGGTGTCGCTCCAGAGGTAACTGGCATAGCGGACACTGATAACTCATCGGCACATTTTCCTCATTAAAAACGTCTTTATCGTATTACGGGTGTAGATAAAAGTATCACGAGTGCATATAAAACGCAGACAACAAAAAACCCGCACCATGGCGGGTTTTGCAACAGAGCTGTAAATTACAGCGCAGTGACGTTTACTGCGGAAGGACCTTTCTGGCCATCCTGAATTTCGAATTCTACGTTCTGGCCTTCAGCCAGAGTTTTGAAGCCGTTGCCTTGAATTGCAGAGAAATGTACGAATACATCTTTGCTGCCGTCAGCAGGAGTGATGAAACCAAAGCCTTTAGACTCGTTGAACCACTTAACCTGACCTTTAATCTTTGCCATTTCAAATATTTCCTTTAATTGTTTAAACCGCCAAAAAGGCGTTATACAGACAAACCAAAGTCGTTACTGCTTGAGGCACTAAGATAAGGATCGGCAGAGAAGCAACATGCAACGCTAAAGGTTGTACTTAAGTCTTCTTTACTGAAAATGCCATTCATATACAGAACTGTACCTCGTTTTACCCAGAAGCGTTATTACACACTATGTAAACGATGGCAAGGGCTTTTTTATCAGTCGTGGATGTGCCGCACAAATTCACATCATCATTGGTTCATTAATACGCGATAACGCAGTCTGTCTGCCTATATTCACATGCACCTTCTGACGCTAAGCAATAAGTGAATTTCAGATTCTATTATGTAAAAAAATACGCGACGACTGTCGCAATTCGAGCCAAAACGCCCATGCAATCATAACAAAAAGCTATAATTAACGTTCTTATATGAAGAGATATTGACCACTAGCGAAAAGCGAGCCAGACATCGACCACGCTTATATCAATGTTTAAAATCGATTGTCATTTTTATGCTATCTATATCTTTTGCATTAATACATTACATAATAGAAATTATTTATAGCCTAACCTTTCATTATGCTGGAAATTAACTTGCTTGAACCAGCAGTGCTATTAGTACCATCAAAAAAGTCAATAAGACCAAACTTGCCAACTTCCAACGTCGTTCTGATTTTGTGCTCATATCACTGACAATCCTTTTGTATAAAATAGAGACATCTCTCACATTCTTTATGGTTTATCGGCAAGCATCAGAATTTTCTTAAGCCTATAGAAGATTTATCTCGCTTTTTGGCGTAAATTTCACCATGTGTATAGCTATGTATAGTTGCAAGACAGTTCACTACTGTTACCGTTAGACTTTCGTTGTAACCTTAAGTACGATTCATTAAATTAAAGCAACATTTCTGTTACTAAAGGAGCATGATGCGTTCCTTACCTACGCAAGCGCGTGCTGCGAGCCTGCGAACAGTGATTTCTTGTGTCATGAGACACCCTTCAATATTAACTCCCCGCTCTTTTCTGCCTCTTGACTTAAATGATATTGATAATTATTCTCATATAACTCTTTCACGGTTTGTAAGGATATCCGCATGATTGGCTTTCACCTCCCTTTGTCCGCTCTGTTTCGCCGTGTTGCGCTGCCGTGCGCATTGCTGCTTTTAGCCAACACATCCGCTCAGGCGGCTGAAAAACTTAAAGTCATCACCACCTTTACCATCATTCAGGATATCGCACAAAACATCGCAGGCGATGCCGCAACCGTTGAGTCCATTACCAAACCCGGCGCAGAGATTCACGATTATCAACCGACACCGCGCGATATCGTGAAGACACAGTCGGCACAACTGGTGCTGTGGAACGGTATGAATCTCGAACGCTGGTTTACGCGCTTTTTCGAGAATGTGAAAAATGTCCCCGCCGTTGTGGTAACGGAAGGCATCACCCCGCTTCCTATCCGTGAAGGTGCCTATAATGGCAATCCGAACCCGCATGCCTGGATGTCACCCTCCAATGCGTTAATTTATATTGAAAATATCCGCAAAGGTCTGGTTCAAGCCGATCCGGCTAATGCAGAGACATACAACCGTAACGCGAAAGCCTATGCTGAAAAAATTAAGGCTCTCGACGCACCACTACGTGAACGTCTCGCCCGTATCCCAGAGCAGCAGCGTTGGTTAGTCACCAGTGAAGGTGCATTCAGCTATTTGGCGAAGGATTATCAGTTCAATGAAGTTTACCTCTGGCCAATCAATGCCGATGAGCAGGGTTCACCTCAGCAGGTACGCCGAGTAATTGACACCGTGCGTGAAAAAGCTATCCCTGTGGTATTCAGCGAGAGCACGATTTCCGATAAGCCAGCAAAACAGGTCAGCAAAGAAACGGGGGCGAAATATGGCGGCGTGCTGTATGTTGATTCGCTTTCTACAGAAAAAGGCCCCGTGCCGACCTATATCGACCTGTTACAAGTGACGGTGGAAACCATCGCTAAAGGATTTAATCAATGAGTAGTGATCGAGCAGTACAGTCATTAGAAGTCAATGATGTTTCGGTTACCTACAGCAACGGGCATCAAGCCATTCGCCACGCCTCATTTTCTCTGACTGGCGGAACGATTTGCGCCTTGGTTGGCGTAAACGGCAGCGGAAAATCGACGTTGTTCAAAAGCATCATGGGGTTGGTCAAACCAACCTCAGGGCAGGTACTGCTCAATCAGCAACCAATTTATCAAGCGCTGAAACAGAATCTGGTTGCCTATGTTCCACAAACAGAGGATGTGGACTGGAACTTCCCCGTTTTGGTTTCCGATGTGGTCATGATGGGACGCTATGGAAGAATGAATTTCCTGCGTATTCCCAGTAAACAAGACCGTGCGATTGTGGCGGAATCGTTGGAGCGTGTCGGACTTTCATCGCTGCAACATCGCCAGATCGGTGAACTGTCCGGTGGGCAGAAAAAGCGCGTTTTCCTGGCGCGGGCATTGGCTCAACAGGGCAGTGTTTTGCTGCTGGATGAGCCCTTTACCGGTGTAGACGTCAAAACAGAGAACGCGATCATCGATCTGCTTCGCACCTTGCGCGACGAAGGGCATTTGATTCTGGTGGCAACGCATAACCTCGGCAGCGTTCCCGAGTTTTGCGATAACGTTATTTTGGTCAATCGCACCGTTTTAGCCGCAGGACCGACGCACAGTACCTTTACCCAAAGCAATTTGGAGAAAACGTTCGGCGGCGTTCTACGGCACATTAACCTCGGGGGAGCTCACCTTCACGATGACGACGATGTCCGCTCTGTGACGGTGTTGACAGATGATGAGCGTCCGGCCGTGTTCTATGGTTCGACCAAGAGCGACCCTCCAGCGTCACGCGTGATACCGGAGGAGAAAAAGCCCTGATGATCGATATCCTGTTGCAGCCATTCAGCTATAACTACATGGTCAAAGCGATTTGGGTCAGCGCGATAGTCGGCGGCGTGTGCGCTTTTCTTTCAGCGTACCTGATGCTGAAAGGCTGGTCGCTGATGGGTGATGCACTCTCCCACTCCGTCGTTCCTGGGGTTGCTGGTGCCTATGCATTGGGCCTGCCCTACGCGGCCGGTGCGTTTTTTACCGGTATGCTCGCAGCCTTGGCAATGACTCTCATCCGCCACATTACCCGATTACGCGAAGATGCGATTATCGGCTTTATTTTCTCAACGTTTTTTGCTGTCGGCCTGCTGATTATTTCGCTCAATCCGACATCGGTTAACGTGCAGTCCATCATTTTTGGCAATATTTTAGGCATCGCCGACGAAGATGTCCTGCAAGTTGAAATCATTATCGGCGTGACGTTCGTGATTCTCTGTCTGCTGTGGAAGGATCTGCTGGCCGTGTTCTTTGATGAGAACCACGCACGCTCGATTGGTCTTTCCCCGCTGAAACTGAAAATTCTGTTCTTTACGCTGCTGAGTGCTTGCACTGTCGCAGCGCTGCAAACCGTCGGGGCGATTTTAGTCATCGCGATGGTGATTACGCCGGGTGCGACGGCTTACCTGCTCACCGACCGCTTTGGTCGTCTGGTTGTGATTTCTATTGCACTCGGCGCTATCACCAGCGCAGCAGGCGCGTATCTGAGCTTCTTCCTTGATGGTGCAACTGGCGGCGTGATTGTCACCTTACAAACCATCGTCTTCCTGTTGGCGTTTGTCTTTGCACCCAAGCATGGGTTACTCGCATCGCGCCGCCTGCGGTTACGCGATCAATCAGGAGATGCATTATGACGCTCATTAGCTGGCTAATTGATCCCCTGTCCTACCCGTTCATGCAGCGTGCGCTACTCGCCGCTGTGGTAACAGGAACCGTTTGTGCGGTGTTGTCATGCTATCTGGTGCTGAAAGGCTGGTCGCTAATGGGCGATGCCATTTCTCATGCCGTGCTGCCCGGCATCGTTGTCGCCTTCTTGCTGGGGATCCCGTTGGTTATTGGGGCTTTCGTATCCGGTATTTTTTGTGCGGTAGCGACGGGATACGTGAAAGAACACAGCCGGGTCAAAGAAGATACCGTAATGGGGATTATCTTTTCTGGCATGTTTGCGCTAGGGCTCGTTATGTTTGCGCGCATCGATACCGATCAGCATCTGAACCATATTCTGTTTGGTAACGTTCTGGGCATCACTCAGCAAGAACTGACGCAAATATTACTGATCGCCGGAGTGACGCTGGCTATCATCTTGTTAAAGCGTCGAGATTTCATGCTGTACTGCTTCGATCCCAATCATGCTCGCGTCATTGGCCTCCCTGTTAAGCTACTGCACTACGGGTTGCTGAGCCTGCTGGCGATGACCATCGTCGCATCCTTACAGGCCGTCGGCGTTATTTTAGTTATCGCGATGCTGATTGCGCCGGGCATTATTGCCTTCATGGTCTGTAAACGTTTCGAACGCATGGTGCTTGTCGCCACGTTAGTTTCCGTCGTTTCCTGTATTGCTGGCACCCTGATTAGTTTCTATATTGATGGCGCAACCGGCCCTTGCATCGTCATCGTTCAGGCGGTGTTCTTCACACTGGCGTTGACTTACCACCAGCTTAAACAGCGTCGTCAGGCGGCATCTCAGGCTGTCACCGACGCGCTGTAATATCCTCAGCCTTTTAGCATGGCGTAACCGGAAATAGCCGTCGGTTACGTCATTAAATGCTTTATTTCACTGCCTTATCTGCCGGATTGAGCGTCATCCTAACTCCGCTATTGTTAATTCCGACTATACTTGTTTCTCGCTATCTCAACCTATCGGTTCTCACTTTCCATTTTTATTGCGCTCAATGGGTTACCGTAAACGAATCACCCCAGTGAACAGCATCGTTATCGGGCAACATCAACGGGAGGATGACCTTATGTGGCAAGCTATCAGCCGACTTTTGGAAGAGCATCACGGTACTGCGGATATTCAGGAACACCGCGAATTACCCGGCGGTGAAATACACCCAGCCTGGTACGTCCGCTACGGCGAGCATGACGTCTTCGTAAAATGCGATAGTCGTGAAATGCTGGCTAAATTCACTGCTGAAGCCGATCAGCTTCACTTACTGAGCCGCAGTAATACCGTTCGCGTGCCCAAGGTCTATGGTGTCGGGAGTTCACGCGATTACAGTTTCCTGCTTCTGCAATATCTTCCGGTCAAACCGTTGGATGCCCACAGTGCCTGGTGTTTGGGCGAACAATTAGCACGTCTACACCAGTGGAGCGATCAGCCACAATTTGGGTTGGATTTAGATAATGACCTCTCGACAACGCCACAGCCAAACAGCTGGCAGCGACGCTGGGCGACCTTTTTTGCCGAACAGCGAATCGGGTGGCAATTGCAGCTAGCGGCGGAAAAAGGGATGCATTTTGGCCACATTGAAACACTGATCGCTCGTGTCGATGAACGCCTCGCTGGGCATCAGCCACAGCCGTCCCTCTTGCACGGTGACCTGTGGCCGGATAATTGTGCGAATAGTCAGGACGGGGCGTATCTGTTCGATCCGGCCTGCTATTGGGGAGACAGAGAGTGCGATTTGGCAATGTTGCCACGCTATCCGTCCCTACCCGCGCAGATTTATGATGGTTACCAGAGCGTATGGCCGCTGGATAAAGGCTTTATCGATCGCCAACCCATTTACCAGATTTACTATCTGCTTAACCGCGCCAATCTTTTCGGCGGCAAGCACATTGTTGAGGCACAACAGCTTATAGAGCGACAGCTTTTGATCTAATGTGAGATGTTTGATCTAAGGCAGGTAGGGTATTTCAGCATCTGGCGCAAAAAGTTGCGCCAGACCGTCATTCAGACTGGCAACCCGAGTAGGCGTAATACCATATAGCCAGCACCCGCGATAATCACCGGTAGGATGTAAAGCGGAAAGAATTGCACAAAAATCGTGTGCCCAGGAACCACAACTCGAGACTCCAGCGTCTCACGCGTGTTTCCTGCATCACCTTTCATCTTCTCTAAAATCAGTTGATCTTCAATACCTTCCCGAATTGCCTTCGCCTGACGAGACATCCGAGCACCCGATACCTGCAACGCCAGGCCAATGAAAATCAGGATGTAGATCAGCCAAAACATCAGCGTCGCCGCACTGAAAAAACGCGTAAAATCCGGTACTGGCGAGTTGTACCAAAAAATGTTCAGGAAAGACGTATTAAAGCGCACCATGTCGACCATTAGATGCAGAAAATCCAGAAGAACAGCATCGATGCCCTGTTTTTTCTGGGTATAAGCGTAGAGATAGTTAGCCAGCGAGACGAGCGTTGAAAGCAGCGCAGGAATAAAAAGGATCCATCCGGCAATGCGTTTAACGACGGCAATACGGCCAGCCTGTTGATACGTCATGAGAACCCCTTCTTAGCGACGCAACATTAGTAATGTATCGTTTTAGTACGACGGGTAGCCTACTGTAAGTTTACGTGCAGTCAATACTTTATCTCCCGCACCGCCTGATAAGCCACAATAGCAACGTCATACCCGCCATACTTCACGCAACGTGTGTTAACTGTATTACGCAGTCCTTCCATAGCCTCGCCCTGACGGGTCAACACTTCGCGTTGTTCAAAACGCTAGCGTTTTGTCCTGCAACTCGATTTATTAGGGTATAGTTTACCCTTAAATTTTCTTTTTCTTTGCGGACGGAGCCAGTGGTATGTCCTTTAATTCTTCTATACGCGCGGCAATTTTCGATATGGATGGGCTGCTGATCGACTCAGAACCATTGTGGGATAAGGCCGAGCTGGAGGTTATCGCCTCACTGGGCGTAGATATTTCGTTACGACACGCAATGAAAGATACGCTGGGTTTACGCATCGATATGGTTGTCGAGCTCTGGTATCAGCATTCTCCCTGGGCTACCCCGAGTCGGGATGAGGTTGTCCGACGTATTATCGATCGCGCCATCGAACTCGTTGCCGAGCAGCGTCCTCTTCTGCCTGGCGTCGAACATGCGCTGCAACTGTGTCGTGAACAGAATCTCAAGATTGGACTCGCTTCAGCTTCGCCGCTCCACATGCAGCAGCAGGTCCTGCGTATGTTTAATCTGGAACACTATTTTGATGTCCTGATGTCTGCCGAGGCGCTGCCGTACAGTAAGCCTCACCCCGAAGTGTATTTAAATGCAGCAAACGGACTCGGCGTATCTCCTGCGCAATGCGTGACATTGGAAGATTCGGTGAATGGCATGATCGCAACCAAAGCAGCGCGCATGCGTTCCATCGTTATTCCACAGGCTGAGTTTCGCGCTGACGCACGCTGGGTGCTGGCTGACTATCAGTTGGATTCTCTGAATCAACTGACTGCTGAACATTTAGTGTAGGAATAAGAAGAATAGAAAAGCAGACGTCGCAAGATATGACGAAAGCGTGGCCGACGTATATCCCGGCCACGCTTTGAGGAATTACAGGAAATCAGCTCGCTTAGGCGAGAAAGCATCTATCAGTACGCTACCGTCTTCCAGCGACACCACGCCGTGCATCTCGTGTTTCACCGCCAGATAGGCGTCGCCCGTTTTCAGGATACGTTTCTCACCTTCGATCACAACTTCAAAGCTGCCAGCGGCAACATAAGCAATCTGATCGTGAATCTCATGGAAGTGCGGCGTACCAATTGCACCTTTATCAAAGTGCACGTAAACCATCATCAGCTCATCGCTCCAGGTCATGATTTTACGCTTAATGCCACCGCCCAGTTCTTCCCATGGCGTTTCATCATCAATAAAGTATCTTCTCATCATCATCTCTCCTCTAACGCTTTTATTGCCCATACCTTCTATTGCGTCAACAAACCGTGCACGACAATGAATGTATGGCTATGGATTGCGACATTTTAGCCACATCAGTACCAGAAGAAACATAAAATAAGCAAAACCATGACGGCCCTCAAGAAATAAATAAAACATTATTTCATTTTTATTGAATTAACATCCCATCCAAACTATCATCCCGCATAACAAGAAAGAACCGGGCATGTTGAGGAACAGGTGACGTTGTCACTGCCACGCGGCATCATCTGTTTCGCCCGGCGCTTTCGCCAGGAATGATGGATGATGGGACAAACGCAGGAAACCCGTCACATAGTGATAAAAAATGAGCAGGCGGTGATGTCACCGAGCTGGTCGATTCATTCCGGTGTTGGCACCAGACGCTACACCTTTATCTGGGGCATGGTTGGCGAGAATCAAGTTTTCGGTGACATGGATCACGTCAAGGTTAGCGAGTTACGTTAATCGCTTTCAACCGGAATTACCGGTGTTCCCTACAGTAACAGCTAACGACTAAGTATTGTCGCTTACAGAGAGATTACAGCTATGATTTTAAATTCTTTTGATTTGCAAGGTAAAGTTGCTCTTATCACAGGTTGTGATACGGGTTTGGGTCAGGGTATGGCTATCGGTCTGGCGCAAGCTGGTTGTGATATCGTCGGCGTCAACATCGTTGAACCGAAAGATACTATCGAAAAAGTCACTGCACTGGGACGCCGTTTCCTCAGCCTGACCGCTGACATGAGCAACGTGTCTGGTCATGCCGAGCTGGTAGAAAAAGCCGTTGCTGAATTTGGCCACGTTGACATTCTGGTCAACAACGCCGGTATCATCCGTCGTGAAGACGCGATCGATTTCAGCGAGAAAAACTGGGACGACGTCATGAATCTGAACATTAAGAGTGTTTTCTTTATGTCTCAGACCGTTGCGCGCCAGTTCATCAAACAAGGTAAAGGCGGCAAGATCATCAACATCGCGTCTATGCTGTCCTTCCAGGGCGGTATCCGCGTGCCTTCTTATACCGCATCAAAAAGCGCAGTAATGGGTGTAACCCGTCTGCTGGCTAACGAGTGGGCAAAACACGGTATCAACGTTAACGCCATCGCTCCAGGATACATGGCAACCAACAATACTCAGCAACTGCGCGCCGATGAAGACCGCAGCAAAGAGATTCTGGATCGTATCCCGGCTGGCCGTTGGGGTTTACCGCAGGACCTGATGGGCCCATCCGTCTTCCTGGCATCCAGCGCATCTGATTACATTAATGGCTACACAATTGCCGTTGATGGTGGTTGGCTGGCTCGCTAAGTGTAATTTTTCTTAGCGGCGTTTCGCCAATTTTCGATAAAAAGCACAATTTAGGTTGTGCTTTTTATTTATTTTTCAATTTCTTATTTCATTTTTCATCATTCTTTCTCCTGCCAAAATCCTTTCTTAAAAAAAATCAAAACAACGTTCCGACTTTGATCACACTTTCGAGATTGCGTGCATGACGACAAGGTTAATAGCGCAATATAATCAATCAAAACAGTGTTTCTATTTATAAGGAACTGTTCGCACGGTTCCATAAGAAGGTACTCCATGAGTATTTTTGAAAACTTATACACCAGCAGGAAATCGCAGCTCGACGAATGGGTTGCAGCACTAGATAGCCACATAGCCTGCGTTCAGGAAAAAGGCCGCAGCCAAAGTAAACCAACGCAATTATTGGCTGATGGTTTTGATGTGGAAAATTATGCGCCAGCCGTATGGCAATTCCCAGATGGGCACAGCGCACCTATTTCTAATTTTGCCAGCCAGCAGAATTGGCTAAGAACACTGTGCGCCATGAGTGTCGTTACGGGTGATGATAGTTACCAACAGCACGCTATCGCACAAAGCGAATATTTCCTGGATCACTTCGTTGATGATAATAGCGGCCTGTTCTACTGGGGCGGTCACCGCTTTATTAATCTGGATACGCTGGAAGGCGAAGGGCCAGAATCCAAAGCTAAGGTGCATGAATTAAAACATCACCTGCCCTATTACGCGCTGTTGCATCGTGTTAATGCGGAAAAGACGCTGAATTTCTTTCAGGGTTTCTGGAACGCGCACGTTGAAGACTGGGATTCTCTGGATCTGGGTCGTCATGGCGATTACAGCAAAAAACGCGATCCTAATGTTTTCCTGCATGCTCGCCATGATGTCGTCGATCCAGCACAGTGGCCCGTTCTGCCGTTAACGAAAGGACTGACGTTTGTTAATGCTGGCACGGATCTGATTTACGCCGCGTTCAAATATGCAGAGTACACGGGCGATAGCCATGCCGCAGCATGGGGTAAACATCTTTATCACCAATACGTTCTGGCGCGCAACCCAGAAACCGGTATGCCGGTATATCAATTCAGTTCACCACAGCAGCGTCAACCGGTACCGGAAGACGACAACCAGACGCAGTCCTGGTTTGGCGATCGTGCTCAACGCCAGTTTGGCCCAGAGTTCGGTGAAATCGCGCGTGAAGCCAATGTGCTGTTCCGCGATATGCGTCCACTGCTGATTGATAACCCGCTGGCGATGCTGGATATCCTCCGCACGCAGCCTGATGCAGAAATGCTGAACTGGGTTATTTCAGGGTTAAAAAATTACTATCAGTACGCCTACGATGTCACCAGCAATACGTTGCGCCCGATGTGGAACAACGGCCAGGACATGACAGGCTACCGCTTTAAACGCGATGGCTATTACGGCAAAGCGGGAACGGAACTAAAACCGTTCGCATTAGAAGGCGATTATTTATTACCGCTGGTTCGCGCTTATCGCTTGAGTGGTGATGAAGATCTGTACGCACTGGTTAACACCATGCTGACACGGCTGAATAAAGAAGACATTCAGCACATCGCCAGTCCGCTGCTTTTGTTGACCGTTATCGAACTGGCCGATCACAAGCAATCAGAATCCTGGGCACATTACGCCGCGCAGCTGGCTGGCGTTCTGTTTGAACAACATTTCCATCGTGGCTTGTTTGTTCGCTCTGCACAGCATCGTTATGTTCGTCTGGATGATACTTATCCGCTGGCTCTACTGACTTTCGTTGCCGCTTGTCGCAACAAATTAAACGCTATTCCACCGTTCTTGACGCAAGGTGGATATGTTCACGGTGATTTTTGCGTTAACGGGGAAAATAGAATTGTTTATGACGTGGAGTTAATTTATCCAGAGTTATTAACGGCTTAATTTTATATTTTTTTAATGATTCACAATTACAAATAGGTAAGCATTATGAATGAAAACAGAATGCTGGGGTTAGCCTATATCTCCCCCTATATTATAGGGCTGATAGTTTTTACCGCTTTCCCCTTTGTTTCGTCATTTATCCTCAGTTTTACTGAGTATGATTTGATAAATCCACCTGAATTTACGGGGCTAGAAAACTATCACCGCATGTTCCTGGAGGATGATCTCTTTTGGAAATCAATGGGCGTCACCTTTGCCTATGTATTTCTGACCATTCCACTGAAATTAATCTTCGCGCTGTTAATTGCGTTTGTACTTAATTTCAAATTACGTGGTATCGGTTTCTTCCGTACTGCTTACTATGTGCCTTCTATTCTGGGCAGCAGCGTGGCAATCGCCGTTTTGTGGCGTGCACTGTTCGCCATCGATGGTTTGTTAAACAGCTTCCTCGGTGTGTTTGGCTTTGACGCCATCAACTGGCTGGGTGAACCTTCGCTGGCACTGATGTCGGTAACCCTGCTGCGCGTATGGCAGTTCGGTTCCGCGATGGTTATCTTCCTGGCTGCATTGCAGAACGTTCCGCAATCACAGTATGAAGCCGCCATGATCGACGGTGCATCCAAATGGCAAATGTTCCTGAAAGTAACAGTACCGCTAATTACACCCGTTATTTTCTTTAACTTTATCATGCAGACCACTCAGGCATTCCAGGAGTTTACGGCACCTTACGTCATTACCGGCGGCGGTCCAACGCACTACACCTACCTGTTCTCACTCTATATCTATGATACGGCGTTCAAGTATTTCGATATGGGCTATGGTGCTGCGTTAGCATGGGTTCTGTTCCTGGTTGTTGCAGTATTTGCGTCGATCTCCTTTAAGTCGTCGAAATACTGGGTGTTCTACTCCGCTGATAAAGGAGGAAAAAATGGCTGACATGCATTCAAACCTGACTACAGCACAAGAAATTGCTGCTGCAGAAGTACGCCGCACGCTGCGTAAAGAAAAAATCAGTGCCGTTATCCGTTACGTGATACTGCTGTTCGTTGGTTTACTGATGCTTTACCCACTGGCGTGGATGTTCTCAGCCTCGTTCAAACCGAACAATGAGATCTTCACGACACTAGGCCTGTGGCCAGAACACGCCACATGGGACGGTTTCGTTAACGGTTGGAAAACCGGTACGGAATACAATTTCGGTCACTACATGATTAACACTTTCCAGTACGTGATTCCGAAAGTGGCTCTGACCGTTATTTCCTCGGTGATTGTGGCTTATGGCTTCGCTCGCTTTGACATTCCGTGGAAGGGCTTCTGGTTTGCGACACTGATCACCACCATGCTATTGCCAAGCACCGTACTGTTGATTCCGCAGTACCTCATGTTCCGCGAAATGGGCATGTTGAACAGCTATCTGCCACTGTACTTACCGCTGGCGTTTGCAACACAAGGGTTCTTTGTGTTCATGCTGATCCAGTTCCTGCGTGGTGTACCACGTGATATGGAAGAAGCGGCCCAGATCGATGGCTGTAACTCCTTCCAGGTACTGTGGTATGTGGTCGTACCGATTTTGAAACCAGCCATCATCTCTGTTGCGCTGTTCCAGTTCATGTGGTCAATGAACGACTTCATCGGTCCGCTGATTTATGTCTATAGCGTGGATAAATATCCGATTGCGCTGGCGCTGAAAATGTCTATCGACGTTACTGAAGGCGCTCCGTGGAATGAAATCCTGGCCATGTCCAGCATCTCCATTCTGCCATCCATTATTGTTTTCTTCCTGGCACAGCGTTACTTCGTACAAGGCGTGACCAGCAGCGGAATTAAAGGTTAATAGAGGATTTATCATGGCTGAAGTTATTTTCAATAAACTGGAAAAAGTATACTCCAACGGTTTCAAAGCCGTTCACGGCATCGACCTGACGATTAAAGACGGTGAATTCATGGTTATCGTCGGCCCGTCTGGCTGTGCGAAATCCACTACGCTGCGTATGCTGGCGGGTCTGGAAACCATCAGCGGCGGTGAAGTACGTATCGGTGAGCGCGTTGTTAACAACCTGGTGCCGAAAGATCGCGGGATTGCCATGGTGTTCCAGAACTACGCCCTCTACCCTCACATGACGGTAAAAGAGAACCTGGCGTTTGGTCTGAAACTGAGCAAAATGCCTAAAGAGCAAATTGAAGCGCAGGTCGCTGAAGCTTCCAAAATTCTGGAACTGGAAGACCTAATGGATCGTCTGCCACGCCAGCTGTCTGGTGGTCAGGCACAGCGTGTGGCCGTAGGGCGCGCCATCGTTAAAAAGCCGGATGTGTTCCTGTTTGACGAACCGTTATCTAACCTGGATGCCAAACTGCGTGCTTCCATGCGTATCCGTATTTCTGACCTGCATAAGCAGTTGAAGAAAAGCGGTAAAGCGGCAACGACGGTATATGTTACCCACGACCAGACTGAAGCCATGACCATGGGTGACCGTATCTGCGTGATGAAACTCGGTCACATCATGCAGGTCGATACGCCGGATAACCTGTACCACTTCCCAGTCAACATGTTCGTTGCTGGCTTCATTGGCTCACCAGAAATGAACATTAAGCCGTGCAAACTGGTCGAGAAAGACGGTCAGATTGGCGTTGTTGTGGGTAATAACGCGCTGGTATTGAACAGCGAGAAGCAAGACAAAGTCCGTAGCTATGTAGGACAAGACGTATTCTTCGGTGTTCGCCCAGACTATGTTTCCGTGTCAGATACGCCATTTGAAGGCAACCACTCACAGGGTGAACTGGTTCGCGTAGAAAACATGGGTCACGAATTCTTTATGTACATTAAAGTCGATGGCTTTGAATTAACCAGCCGCATTCCTTATGACGAAGGTCGGCTGATTATCGAGAAGGGACTGCATCGTCCGGTATATTTCCAGTTCGACATGGAAAAATGCCATATTTTTGATGCAAAAACAGAAAAAAATATCTCTCTTTAACAGGAGTAGTAACCGATGAAAAAAGCGATCCTACACACGTTAATAGCTTCATCTTTGGCATTAGTTGCAATGCCATCTCTGGCAGCCGATCAGGTTGAGTTGAGAATGTCCTGGTGGGGCGGCAACAGCCGTCACCAACAGACGCTCAAGGCAATTGAAGAGTTCCATAAGCAGCACCCAGACATCACAGTGAAAGCGGAATACACCGGGTGGGATGGTCACCTGTCTCGTCTGACAACACAGATTGCCGGTAACACTGAGCCAGATGTGATGCAGACCAACTGGAACTGGCTGCCGATTTTCTCCAAAAACGGCGATGGTTTTTACGATCTGAACAAGGTTAAAGATTCTCTGGATCTGACCCAGTTCGATGCAAAAGAACTGCAAAACACCACAGTTAACGGCAAACTGAATGGTATTCCAATCTCTGTTACCGCTCGCGTGTTCTATTTCAACACCGAAAGCTGGAAAAAAGCAGGTCTGGAATATCCTAAGACGTGGGACGAGTTGTTGACTGCCGGTAAAGTGTTCAAAGAAAAACTGGGCGACCAATACTACCCTATCGTGTTGGAGCATCAGGATTCTCTGGCACTGCTGAACTCTTACATGGTTCAGAAATACAACATTCCAGCTATTGATGTTAAAAGTCAGAAATTCGCCTATACCGATGCACAATGGGTTGAATTCTTTGGCATGTATAAGAAATTGATCGACAGCCATGTCATGCCTGATGCGAAATACTATGCTTCTTTCGGTAAGAGCAACATGTATGAGATGAAGCCATGGATCAATGGTGAATGGTCTGGTACTTACATGTGGAACTCCACTATTACCAAGTACTCTGACAACCTGCAACCACCAGCAAAACTGGAATTGGGTAACTACCCAATGCTGCCAGGCGCGAAAGACTCTGGTTTGTTCTTCAAACCTGCACAGATGCTGTCTATTGGTAAGTCAACCAAGCATCCTAAAGAGTCTGCTCAGCTGATCAACTTCCTGCTGAATAGCAAAGAAGGTGCTCAGGCTCTGGGTCTGGAACGTGGTGTACCGTTGAGTAAAGCGGCAGTGGCTCAGTTGACTGCTGATGGCGTCATCAAAGATGATGCTCCAGCTGTTGCCGGGTTGAAGCTGGCGCTGTCTCTGCCACATGACGTTGCTGTTTCTCCTTATTTCGACGACCCACAAATCGTTTCTCTGTTTGGTGATACCATCCAGTCTATCGATTACGGTCAGAAATCTGTTGAAGACGCAGCGAAATATTTCCAGCGTCAATCAGAGCGTATTCTGAAACGTGCAATGAAATAATGTAGACCTCGATTTATCCTGTAATTCATCCCTGCCGCACTGCCGGCAGGGATTTTTCATTTAAATTAAAACACCCGCTATATTCAACTCGATCTCCCTCACAATTTGAAACCCTATTTTACTTTTTGTTACTCAAACCGATCTCGATCACAGAACGTAATTTAATAATAAATAGAATAGAACTTGTCCCAAAAAGCATAATGCGTGTTTTTTATTAAGCGACAACCTAACCAATAGGGAATATAACAATGAAATTTAAATTATTAGCTCTGGCTGTTACGTCATTAATTAGTGTAAATGCAATGGCCGTAACAATTGATTATCGTCATGAAATGCAAGACACTGTCAAAAACGACCATAAAGATCGTCTTTCAATGTCTCACCGTTTCGCTAATGGTTTCGGTTTATCTGCTGAAGCAAAATGGAAACAATCCGGTTCTGACAATACACCGAATAAGCCATTTAATGAAACCGTCAGCAATGGCACTGAAGTTGTCGCCAGCTATGTTTACAACTTCAACAAAACCTTCTCTCTGGAACCAGGTTTCTCTTTAGATTCAAGCTCTGATTCCAACAACTACCGCCCTTACCTGCGTGGTAAAGTAAATATTACTGACGATTTGTCAACTTCCCTTCGCTATCGTCCTTATTATTTAAGAAAAAGCGGGAATACGAATAAAACTGGAGCAAGCAACTATACCCAAGAAACGGGTTATAATTTAACAGCCGTTGTTAGCTACAAATTCCTGAAAGATTATCAGATTGATTACGAATTGGACTACAAAAAAGCCAACAAAGCAGGACCGAGCGGTTTTCAAGCAGACAAAGAAAACTGGAAGATCGAACACGATGTCAAACTGGCTTATAAGTTAGACAAAAACTGGAAGCCTTATATGGCAGTTGGTAACGTTGTCGGCGATAAGAATACCGACGAGCGTCAAACTCGTTACCGTGTTGGTGTGCAGTACAGCTTCTAATAATGATCTTGTTATTTAAATAAGCGTTATTAGTTGGAAAAAGGGATGTTATTGTTAATCGATTTATTCAGTTTCATTTTTATCATTAACATCCCTTTATTATGATGTCCGTCGTAGGTTAAGCAGGTTAGTTACGTTTCTTTGTTATATCTGATTTAGCAACATGTGTTTTAGCAGTTGGAATTGCTGTGTCTGATTTACCCTCTTCGTGTATGAATGTTATTTCTTTATTAAAATTTGCGGTTCAGGGTAGTCATTTTTTCTCCGATGTGATGGCTACCCTATTTTTACCACCGTCCAACGACTCCCCCCTCATTCCCTTTGTCAGGTGATCTATCATGATTGTTCGTTCTCTGCTTGTCGGGGCCATTATGATGTCTGTAAATGGATTAAGTTACGCCCAACCTGTTTTTCCTGTTTGGCCACACGGTGAAGCACCGGGTGCCTCTTCTTCAACGTCACAGCCGCAAGTGGTCGAACGGAGTAAAGATCCATCTCTTCCCGATCGAGCCGCAACGGGCATTCGAAGCCCTGAAATTACCGTTTATCAGGCAGAGAAACCTAATGGCATGGCATTGCTCATTACGCCAGGCGGTTCTTACCAACGCGTCGTGCTGGACAAAGAAGGCAGCGATCTAGCGCCTTTCTTTAATCAACAGGGCTACACCCTTTTCGTGATGACTTATCGCATGCCCGGTGAAGGCCATAAAGAAGGCGCTGACGCCCCGCTAGCCGATGCCCAACGCGCCATCAGAACCCTGAGAGCCAACGCCGAAAAGTGGCACATTAACCCACAGCGTATCGGTATCATGGGATTCTCCGCGGGTGGTCACGTTGCAGCCAGCCTTGGAACTCGATTCGCACAGTCCGTTTACCCCGCGATGGACACCGTTGATAGCGTCAGCGCACGCCCTGACTTCATGGTGCTGATGTACCCCGTTATTTCTATGCAGGCGGATATTGCGCACGCCGGTTCGCGCAAACAGTTAATCGGCGAGCAACCCACGGAAGCACAAGTGGTGCGTTATTCTCCTGAGAAGCAGGTTACCGATCAGACTCCCCCCACGTTTTTGGTACATGCGGTTGACGATCCGTCAGTGTCGGTTGATAACAGCCTAGTGATGTTTAGCGCGCTGCGAGCAAAGCAGATTCCGGTAGAAATGCATCTCTTTGAGAAAGGTAAACACGGTTTTGGTCTACGCGGTACTAAGGGGCTTCCTGCCGCTGCTTGGCCTCAACTGTTGGATAACTGGCTGCGCGCGTTGCCTGCAAGCAACGAATTGCCGAAAGCCGCGCCATAAAAGGTATAGCGAACACCGTAACCGAAATAAATCGTTACGCCGTCACCGCTTCCGCAGGCAGGGATAATCTCTTATACTGTATAAAATAACAGTTTTATTTGAGAAGTTTCATGACTGCGGAAGGACACCTGCTGTTTTCTGTTGCCTGCGCGATTCTGGCTAAAAAAGTTGAGCTATCGCCAGCGCTGGCTGCCGGAGACTGGTGGCACATTATCCCCGGAGCACTCCTTACCGCGCTGCTGCCCGACATCGATCACCCAAAATCCGTTCTCGGACAACGCCTGAAGTGGCTTTCCGCGCCGATCGCCCGCCTCTTCGGACATCGAGGTTTTACCCACAGTTTTCTTGCTATCGCCGCGGGTATTTTTTTTATTCAGACGCGTCTGCCGCAAGATTGGCCGATTCCGACGGATGCCTACCATGCCATGATTGTCGGCTATCTAAGCCACATTCTCGCTGATATGTTGACCCCCTCCGGTGTCCCCCTGCTCTGGCCCTGCCGGTGGCGTTTCCGTTTGCCGATTTTAAACAGTCAAAAAGGTAACCAATTAGAACGCTTTCTGTGTATTGCCTGCATCGGCTTTTCACTGTATCAACCGCAAAAAAATTTGGATTGCTGCACCTACGAGCAATCATTTCGCTTTTTCCAGTCGGCACAAACGTACCTCTTTCAATACATGAAATAACAGCGTTGGTCGCCGTCAGACATATCTCTGTAACGTGATGGCAAAAGAACTGTTATTCTGTGCGTCTTTGTTATTTTTTATCGCGAAAGATCGGGCTGTCGCTTACGGCACTGTGCGTCATTGCACATCCGTAGATAGTGTGACGCAAAGCGATTCACTGATAGGGAGCAAAGCCGGATGAATTTTCCGCTACTCATAAATATTCTGCTATTTGTCGCATTACTACTCGGATTAGGTTACGCCAGTCGCAACCCATCCTGGAGTCTGGCGAAGAAAGTGTTGTTAGGGTTGGTTGTTGGGGTGTTATTTGGTCTGGTGCTGCATCTGATTTATGGCGGTGACAACCCGGTTGTTAAGCAGTCAATCTCATGGTTTAACATCGTCGGTAATGGCTATGTGCAGCTATTACAAATGATCGTGATGCCGCTGGTATTTATTTCCATTCTTAATTCCGTTGCCAAACTGCATAATGCCTCATCATTGGGGAAAATCAGCGTCTTGACGCTGTCTACCCTGCTGATCACCACGCTAATTTCTGCATTGGTCGGCGTTTTTGTCACCAACTTGTTTGGTTTGACGGCAACCGGACTCGTGCAGGGTGCGCAGGAAACCGCGAGATTAACAGCGATTGAAAGCAACTATGCCGGTAAAGTCGCCGACCTTAACGTTCCTCAGCTTATCCTGTCATTCATTCCTAAAAACCCGTTTGCTGAGCTGACCGGTGCAAACCCAACGTCTATTATCAGTGTTGTCGTCTTCGCCGCTTTCCTTGGCGTTGCTGCGCTACAACTGCTGAAAGATGACGCAGTGAAAGGCGAACGTGTGTTAATCGCGATTGACACACTACAATCTTGGGTGATGAAACTTGTTCGTCTGGTGATGAAGTTGACACCTTATGGTGTTATGGCGCTAATGACAAAAATGGTCGCCAGCTCTAACTTGCAAGATATCCTCAAGTTGGGCAGCTTCGTTGTCGCGTCCTATCTGGGACTGGCGATTATGTTCGGTGTCCATGCATTGATCCTGTCTTTCACGGGCATCAATCCAGCGCGTTTTTATCGCAAAGTATGGCCAGTACTGACGTTCGCGTTTACCAGCCGCTCCAGCGCCGCAACGATCCCTCTCAGCATTGAGGCACAAACACGCCGTATTGGCGTACCGCAATCTATCGCCAGCTTTGCGGCTTCTTTCGGTACCACTATTGGTCAGAACGGGTGTGCGGGACTTTACCCGGCGATGCTGGCTGTGATGGTCGCACCAACGGTGGGAATCAACCCGCTGGATCCTGTTTGGATCGCGACGCTGGTAGGTATCGTCACCATCAGTTCTGCCGGTGTGGCCGGTGTGGGCGGCGGCGCAACCTTTGCCGCGTTAATCGTCCTGCCCGCGATGGGGCTGCCAGTGACCCTCGTCGCGTTGCTGATCTCCATTGAACCGCTTATCGATATGGGTCGTACTGCGCTTAACGTTAGCGGCTCGATGACAGCCGGTACCGTCACCAGCCAGTTGATGAAGCAAACGGATAAAACGGTTTTCAACGCACAGGATGACGCGGAGTTGACACACCGCTAAGCTGCGCTTGCCGCACAAAAGAAAACGCCGACGGCTGATGCTGTCGGCGTTTTTTATTTATAACGTCTTCATATGCTCTTTTTGATGACAATTTCGAGCAATCAGGTTACTTAGCGCTGTGGATTTGTGTCATAAGCCTGGCAGGTCTGGAAACCTTTATTGAGAACATGTCCCGTGTCGTTGTAACTCACGAAATAGTTCTGCGCAGTCCCATCGCGGTTTTTCAGCAGATAATCACTACAGGTTCCCTTGGCATTCACCAGCCGTTTTTCCATTCCGCTGCCTGCGAGTTGATGCACCTGCTGCTTCGTCATTCCCACTTTCACATCTTTCACCACAGGCTCATTGACATAGCTTTCTGCTTTGTTATAAGCCGAACATCCCGCCAACATGACAGCACCTGCTGCCGCAATACACATCAGTAATCTGTTATTCTTCATTTCATCACCTCATTATTAATGGGTCACACTAAGGCTAGTCGGCTGCGACCACTTTTTCAAATCATAACGCGGGTATGTAACATATTGGCCGATAGTCTAAAACGGGTTATCTATAGGGAAAACGACTACCTGACAGCTTGTCCTTTTTCTTCACGTCGATTCGTTTTACACTCAAGTAATCATAATAATTCTTTTGCAGTATCAATAGGTTCAGGAGGGAGATGGCATGTCATTACAAAACGACATTATCACTGCGTTGGGTGTGAAAAGTAGCATCGATCCAGCACAGGAAATCCGTGTTAGCGTTGATTTTTTAAAGAATTATCTGAATGCTCACCCGTTCGTTACGTCGTTAGTTTTGGGCATCAGCGGCGGTCAGGATTCTACGTTAACAGGAAAGTTGTGCCAGACGGCTATCACGGAATTACGTAATGAAACCGGGAATTCTGGCTATCAGTTCATCGCCGTTCGACTGCCTTACGGCGTGCAGGCTGATGAAGCTGACTGCCAAGATGCCATCGCCTTTATCCAACCTGACCGCGTATTAACCGTAAATATCAAGCCCGCTATCGAGGCCAGTGAAGCCACCTTACGTGCCATTGGCTTGGAGCTTTCCGATTTTGTAAAAGGCAACGAGAAAGCCAGAGAACGCATGAAGGCGCAGTACAGCATCGCAGGCATGAATGCCGGACTTGTTGTGGGTACCGACCATGCGGCGGAAGCGGTAACGGGTTTTTTCACCAAGTACGGTGATGGCGGTACCGATATCAATCCGATTTTCCGACTGAATAAGCGTCAGGGTAAAGCGCTGCTGCGCGAACTTGGCTGCCCTTCTCATCTTTATACCAAAGCCCCAACCGCCGATCTGGAAGAAGACCGACCCTCGCTCCCCGATGAAGTCGCATTGGGCGTCACCTATGAAAAGATCGACGATTATCTGGAAGGCCAACAGATCGATGCTCATGATGCGGCGACTATCGAAAACTGGTATCGCAAAACCGAGCACAAGCGTCGTCCACCCATTACTGTTTTTGATGACTTCTGGCAGTAAACTATCGCTATGACCATCACCGGACGCGGATAATGGCGTCCGGCTTGCTATTAATTCCTTCTGCGCACTCTTCATCGATCCCTTCATCATTCGAGTAGCAGAAAAACCAACGTACAGGCAACGTGAAGCATGACGGGTATAAACATGACGCCACAGCGCGCCACACTCACGGGCCTACTGGCTATCGTCCTATGGAGCACATCCGTTGGGCTTATTCGTAGCCTGACCGAAGTGCTAGGCCCTCTTGGCGGCGCAGCGATGATTTACTCCACCAGCACGTTGTGTCTCCTGATCTTTTATGGTCTTCCACGTATTAAAACGTTACCCAGAATCTATTTGTTCGCGGGTGGCGCATTATTCGTTTGCTATGAAATATTTCTGTCCCTGTCCATCGGATTAGCCGATAGCCGTATGCAGGCGATGGAAATCGGAATGATTAACTATTTATGGCCCAGTTTGACCATACTCTTTTCTCTTTTTATCAATCAGCAGAAAAGCCGCTTTCTACTCTGGCCCGGCCTTGCGCTCGCGCTGGGCGGCATTGTGTGGATTATGAAAGGAGAAAGCGACTGGACACCTGGGCTACTGTGGAACAACATTCTTGCTAACCCCTTAGCCTACAGTTTGGCGTTCTCTGCGGCCTTGACCTGGGCGCTATACTGCAATATTACCAAGCGTTATGGGCAGGGGAAAAGTGGCGTATCGCTGTTCTTTTTCATCGCGTCACTCGTGTTATGGATTCAGTATTCCTTCAGTGCCGAAGGGCCAATTTCATTAACATTGCCAAGTTCGCTGGAATTGATCTTTATGGGGGCTTCAGCCGCATTGGCCTATTCAGCATGGAATGCCGGTATTCAATATGGCAATCTGACCTTGCTGGCAACCGCCTCTTACTTTACGCCCGTGCTTTCTACATTGCTGGCGGCAATCTGGCTCAACATCACGCCCGCCCTTTCATTCTGGCAAGGCGTCGCAATGGTCACAATAGGCTCACTGCTTTGCTGGTATGCGACACGGTCGCCCACACGCTGATCCGTTTTCGGCTGGGCTTCCCAGCCAATAAAAACCTTAATCTGCCCGCGGTCACATTCCTCTCACTAACCTGTTATAGTCACCCTCACATTTCGTTACCTAAAAAAGTCATACATGTTAAGGCGTTTCTTTTCGTACTACTCCCCTTACAAAGGGTTATTCGTCCTCGATTTTGGCTGCGCCATTATCGCAGGCCTGCTTGAACTAGGGTTTCCGATGGCGATTAAAGCGTTCATCGACAAACTGCTGCCGGCTCAGGATTGGTCTCTGATCCTGTTAGCGTCGGTGGCGCTATTGGCGGTCTATCTGCTAAATACCGCACTGATGGCCATCGTCAACTATTGGGGACATGCGCTGGGTGTGGGGATTGAAACCGACATGCGTCGACAGGCATTTGAGCATCTGCAAAATTTGCCATTCCGTTACTACGACAATATGAAGACCGGGCATATCATCACTCACGTCACCAAAGATCTGGAAGAAGTCGGTGAAATCGCCCACCACGGCCCGGAAGACCTCTTCCTCGCTATCATGACGTTTATTGGCGCGTTCATTCTGATGGCAACGGTTCACCTGAATCTGGCGCTGCTGACGATTATTATCGTGCCTTTCATGGGGTACCTCGTCAGCCGCTATGGCGCACGCATGACGGAAACCTGGCGCCAACTCTTCGGTCAGGTGGGCAATTTCAACGCCCGAATCGAAGAGAGTGTGGGCGGTATCCGTGTCGTTAAGGCTTTTGCCAATGAAGACCATGAGAAGAAACTGTTCTCTCACGATAACGAAAACTACCGCCGTACCAAATTGCAGGCCTACCGCATCATGACAGCCAGCATGACGCTCAGCTACCTCAGCACGCGCCTGATACAGCTTATCGTGATGCTAGCCGGTATTTGGTATGTCATTCAGGGCGAACTCACCTATGGCGGTTTTATCGGCTTCCTGCTGCTGATTGAAGTATTCTTCCGCCCGGTCGCCAAAATTACCTCCGTGCTAGAGAGCTATCCCAAGGGCATTGCGGGATTCAAGCGCTTTACTCAACTGATCGATACGGTTCCTGAAATTACCGATGCACCCAATGCGCGTGATGCCGGTCCGTTGAAAGGTGACATCCAGTTTAATCAGGTAAGCTTTGGCTACTCCGCCGATCGCCCGATTCTACGCAATATCGACCTGTCGATTCGCGCGGGGGAAACGGTGGCGTTTGTCGGCCCATCCGGTGCAGGCAAAACCACGCTTTGTTCTCTGCTACCCCGTTTCTACGATTTAACCCATGGTGCCATCACCATTGACGGCATGGATATCCGCCAGATGACGCAGGCATCGTTACGTAGCCAAATCGGTATCGTACAACAGGATGTCTTCCTGTTCGGCGGCACCATTAGGGAAAATATCGCTTACGGCAAGCTGGGTGCCAGCGACGGGGAAATCATGGAAGCCGCACGACGAGCCCGCTTAGATGAGTTGATCGAGAATTTACCTGAAGGGCTGGATACGGTGGTCGGCGAGCGCGGCGTTAAGCTGTCAGGCGGGCAAAAACAGCGTTTGTCTATTGCGCGTATTTTCCTAAAAAATCCGCCGATCCTGATTCTAGACGAGGCGACATCCGCACTGGATACAGCAACGGAGCAGGCGATACAGCAGTCGCTCAGTGAGCTTTCCACGGGCCGTACCACGTTAATCATCGCCCACAGACTGGCAACCATACAGAACGCGGGACGCATTGTGGTGGTGGATAACGGCAGTATCATTGAGCAAGGTAGCCATCAAACGCTGCTGGAACAAAGTGGTATCTATGCCAGATTGCATCAGGCACAGTTCGGTCAGGCCTGATTACCTACTTTCGGCGAGGGTCCACCTCGCCTTTTTCCTCTTCCTTTTAAACATAGATGTGACTTCAGTGGTTTCCCTTGCAATAAATTGCATTTAAAATACACCTATTGTGATTTCATCAGGACATGACGAACATGGCGAGAAAACCCCTGGGAAAATATCGACAGCGGGAGATCCGTACCGTCGGATTGATGATCGATTTGTATGAAAAACATCACCCTGAAACCGGAGCGAGTGCACAGTATAAGGACTTATTCAGCTACGCCATCAAACGTCTGGAGCGTTGTCATTTCGGTGAAGATAAACCCGCGTGTAAGCATTGCCCTATTCACTGCTACCAACCCGCAAAACGCGAGGCGATCAAAGCGATTATGCGCTGGTCGGGACCACGGATGTTGCTACGTCACCCGATTCTGGCAATACGCCATTTAATTGACGATCATCGACCAGTGCCGGATTACCCCAAAAGAGAAACATCGCCAAAGATGGCAACCGAACGAACCGTTCGTTTAGCCGCGCGGCATGCTGCATCAGCAGACAATGACGCTGATAAAGTGAAAAGTGTATAGATAGGAAAAGGCCGCTTGCGCGGCCTTTTTGGGTGACACGGTTACTCTTTGGGAGAGGCGTTCTCTACCCTGCTTTTTAGCTTTTGCCCCGGACGGAACGTGACCACACGGCGCGCCGTAATCGGAATATCTTCGCCAGTTTTTGGGTTACGCCCCGGACGTTGGTTCTTGTCTCGCAAATCAAAATTGCCAAAACCTGACAACTTGACCTGCTCGCCATTTTCCAAAGCGCGACGAACTTCTTCAAAAAACAGCTCGACTAGCTCTTTGGCATCCCGTTTGCTCAGCCCGAGCTTCTCAAACAGGTATTCTGACATTTCAGCTTTAGTAAGCGCCATAGGTTCAATCCCTCAAGGATGCTTGGAATCGCTGTTTTAATGCTGCTACGCATTCTGCAACGGTAGCGGCAATTTCCTCTTCTGCCAGTGTACGCGTGGTATCTTGCAGGGTCAGGCTGATAGCCAGACTCTTATAACCTTCCGCTACGCCCTTCCCTCGGTACACGTCGAATAAGTTTACGCCAACTAACTGATTTGCGCCAACTTTCTTACACTCAGCCAAAATGTCGCCCGCAGGGACATTTTCAGCGACCACAACGGCAATATCGCGACGGTTCGCAGGGAAGCGGGAAATCTCATTCGCATCAGGCAATACGCGGTCTGCGACCTTATCCCACAACAATTCGAACACCACGGTGCGCCCGTTAAGATCCAACTTGCGCTCCAGTTCTGGGTGAATAACGCCAATAAATCCAATGCGTTCTCCGCACAGATAAATAGCAGCACTTTGCCCTGGATGCAATGCCGGATTGTTTTCGACCTTGAATTCAACCTCAGACAACTTACCCGTCAACGCGAGTACCGCCTCCAAATCGCCTTTTAAATCATAGAAGTCAACGGCCTGACGCGCCAGATCCCAATGCTCTTCATAACGCGAGCCAGTAATCACACCCGCCAGCATCAGATCTTGACGAATACCCAGGTCAGCACCCACATCCGGTACAAAACGTAGACCGCTTTCAAACAGACGCAGGCGGCTTTGTTGACGGTTTTGGTTATACACTGCTGCGCTCAGCAAGCCGCTCCACAGCGATAAACGCATCACCGACATCTCTGCGGAAATCGGGCTCGGCAGGCTCAGTGACGCCTCATTCGGATGAATTAGTCCCTGAATTTTCGGGTCAACAAAACTGTAAGTAATTGCTTCTTGGTAGCCGTGATCGACTAATAATGTCTTCACGCGCTTCAATGACAGCGACGCTTCGCGATGCGAGGTCATGATCAATGGAGCCTGAGTAGGAATATTCGGAATGTTGTTGTAGCCGTAAATACGCGCGACTTCTTCAACCAAATCCTCTTCAATTTCCATGTCGAAGCGCCAGCTAGGTGCAGTCGCCTGCCAACCCGCGTCGGTTTTCACCACGTTACAGCCCAGACGTTGCAGGATATCGCTCACCTGCTCATCGGCAATCACATGGCCAATCAGACGATCCAGTTTCTCACGACGCAGCGTAATCGTTGCACGCGTTGGCAAATCAGTGTCGCTAGTGACATCAACGACCGGACCTGCTTCGCCACCACAAATATCGATCAGCAGACGAGTGGCGCGTTCAATCGCTTTGTGTTGTAACGCCGGATCGACGCCACGCTCGTAGCGGTGGGAAGCATCGGTGTGCAAACCTTGACGACGTGCGCGTCCGGTAATCGACAGCGGGTTAAAATAGGCACATTCCAACAGAACATTTTGCGTTTCTTCGTTGACGCCAGAATGCTCGCCGCCAAAGATGCCGCCCATTGCGAGCGCATTCTGTTGGTCAGCAATAACCAGCGTATCCGCATTCAGCGTCGCTTTGTTGCCATCCAGCAGCGTTAGCGTTTCACCTTCTTCTGCCATACGCACAATAATGCCGCCGTTGAGACGGTCAAGATCGAATGCATGCATCGGCTGGCCGAGTTCCAACAAAACGTAGTTAGTCACGTCAACCACGGGATCGATAGAACGAATACCGCAACGACGCAGTTTTTCACGCATCCACAATGGCGTTGCCGCTTTAACGTTGATGCCTTTAACTACACGGCCTAAATAACGCGGACATGCCTGCGGTGCGTCGACCTGAATCGGGAAAGTATCCTGAATCGTCGCGGCAACGGGCTCAACAACCGGTTCATTCAGCGCCAACTGATTCAACACAGCGACATCACGTGCCACGCCGATGATGCCTAAACAATCCGCACGGTTTGGCGTCACGCTGATTTCAATCGCGTTGTCATCTAACTTTAGATAGTCACGAATATCCGTGCCAATCGGTGCATCTGCTGGCAGTTCAATGATGCCATCGTGATCGTCGGAAATACCCAATTCGGAAAATGAGCACAGCATGCCTTCAGACGGTTCGCCACGAAGTTTGGCTGCTTTGATTTTGAAATCACCCGGCAACACGGCACCGACTGTCGCTACCGCCACTTTCAGGCCTTGGCGGCAGTTCGGCGCGCCGCAGACGATGTCCAGCACGCGCTCACCGCCTACATTGACTTTCGTCACACGCAGTTTATCTGCATTTGGGTGCTGCCCACATTCAACCACTTCACCGACAACCACACCGTGGAATGCGCCAGCAACGGGCTCAACACCGTCCACTTCCAGCCCGGCCATCGTGATTTGTTCGGATAGCGTTTCGCTGTCGACTGCCGGGTTTACCCACTCGCGTAACCAGAGTTCACTGAATTTCATGATGTATACCCGCCTTACTTAAACTGTTTGAGGAAACGCAGATCGTTTTCGAAGAATGCACGCAGATCGGTCACGCCATAGCGCAGCATCGTCAGACGCTCCATACCCATACCGAACGCGAAACCGGAATACACTTCTGGGTCGATACCGACATTACGCAGGACATTCGGGTGCACCATGCCGCAACCCAATACTTCCAGCCATTTGCCGTTTTTACCCATGACATCCACTTCTGCGGATGGCTCGGTAAACGGGAAATAAGACGGACGGAAGCGAACCTGCAAATCTTCCTCAAAGAAATTACGCAGGAAATCATGCAGCGTGCCTTTCAGATTGGTGAAGCTGATGTCTTTATCGACGATCAATCCTTCCATCTGATGGAACATCGGCGTGTGGGTCTGATCGTAATCGTTACGATAAACGCGGCCCGGTGCGATGATACGAATAGGTGGCTGCTGCTTTTCCATGGTGCGGATCTGAACGCCAGAAGTCTGTGTACGCAGCAGGCGTTTAGCATCGAACCAGAATGTGTCATGGTCGGCACGTGCAGGGTGATGACCTGGAATATTTAACGCATCAAAGTTGTGGTAGTCGTCTTCGATTTCTGGCCCGGTTACTACGGAAAAACCCAGCTCGCCGAAAAAAGTCTCGATACGATCGATGGTACGCGTCACTGGGTGCAGACCACCATTCTCAATGGTGCGTCCCGGCAAAGATACATCGATAGTTTCCTGCGCCAGACGCGCATTTAGCTCAGCGGATTCCAGCGTTTGCTTACGCGCATTCAGCGCGTCCTGAACATCTTGCTTGGCCTGATTTATAACAGCGCCAGCGGCAGGGCGTTCTTCAGCCGGCAACTCGCGCAGCGAGGTCATCTGAAGGGTTAAGTGACCTTTTTTACCCAGGTATTCGACACGCACATTTTCCAGTGCGGCAACATCCTGAGCCTCTTCTATAGCTGTTCTGGCTTTGGCAACCAGCTCTGCGAGATGTGGCATTGTGTTCCTCTTTTTCTGCCTATGCGGCCAACGGTCATGATTGAAGAATGTCGTTTTACTAAAAACGATAGTAAAAACCGATAATTATAAACAAAAAAGCCTCCCTGAGGGAGGCTTAAGCGCTACTTTTCGTTTCTTTTCTTATGCGCAAAGCCCCCTGAGTTCAGGCGCTAAAGTAAAAAAAGAAACGGAAAATAGCAGCGTTCATACTTGCGTTACCTTGTCTTGTAAATAAAAAGTCTGTTAATACAAAAACAGTGGTGTTTGACGATAGAGCTTGACGAAAAGAGGGAGCCAAAGCTCCCTCTTTCAACTGACTTACGCCAGTGCCGCTTTCGCTTTTTCGACCAGAGCGCTGAACGCTAACTTGTCGAATACTGCGATATCAGCCAAGATCTTACGGTCAATTTCAACAGAGGCTTTTTTCAGGCCATTGATGAATTTGCTGTAAGACAAGCCATTTTGACGGGCTGCTGCATTGATACGTGCAATCCACAGCTGGCGGAATTGACGTTTACGTTGACGACGGTCGCGGTAAGCGTACTGACCAGCTTTGATTACTGCCTGGAAGGCAACACGATAAACGCGCGAACGGGCACCGTAGTAACCTTTCGCTTGTTTCAATATTTTCTTGTGACGTGCACGGGCAACTACACCACGTTTTACGCGAGCCATATGCTCTCTCCTAAAGTCTTATTCTGAATTAAAAAAAGGTTACTTATGCGTACGGCAGACATGCAATCACAAGGCCCAGATCCCCTTTGGAAACCATACCTTTAGGACGCAGATGACGTTTACGCTTAGTCGACTTTTTGGTCAGAATATGACGCAGGTTAGCATGCTTACGCTTGAAACCACCACCGGCGGTTTTTTTAAAGCGTTTAGCGGCGCCACGTACTGTTTTAATCTTTGGCATTGTTATTTCCACTTCGCATTGTTAATAAAACGAATCAGATAAGGCGAACAAAACCGCACGACACAGAGGCCCCACGGCATTGCTACTTGAATGCCTTACTGTTTCTTCTTCGGTGCTAACACCATGATCATCTGGCGGCCTTCGATCTTCGATGGGAAGGACTCGACAACTGCCAGTTCACTCAGATCGTCACGAACGCGGTTAAGCACTTCGATACCAATCTGTTGGTGTGCCATTTCACGACCGCGGAAACGCAGTGTGATTTTAGCTTTGTCACCATCTTCCAGAAAGCGAATCAGGTTGCGTAGTTTGACCTGATAGTCACCATCATCGGTACCAGGTCGGAATTTGATTTCCTTGACCTGAATAACTTTTTGTTTTTTCTTCTGTTCCTTTGTAGCCTTACTCTTCTCATAAAGGAACTTGCCGTAATCCATAATTCGGCAAACCGGCGGCTCGGCGTTCGGACTGATTTCAACTAAATCAACACCTGCTTCTTCGGCTTTTTCTAATGCTTCATTTAGACTTACGATGCCCAGCTGTTCGCCTTCGACGCCAGTTAGGCGTACCTCATTTGCGCGAATCTCTCTGTTGATGCGATTAGGACGCGCCGGTTGAACTCGTTTTCCGCCTTTAATACCTATACCTCCAATTGATGAAGACTACGGCTGCGAATTTCTTGCTGCAGCTTACTGATAACTTCACTGACGTCTAGGCTCCCCAGGTCTTTACCACGACGAGTACGGACAGCAACTTTTCCTGCCTCGACCTCTTTGTCGCCACAAACCAGCATATAGGGAACACGCCGTAAAGTATGTTCTCGGATTTTAAAGCCTATCTTCTCATTTCTCAAGTCTGCTTTTACACGAATGCCCGCTTCTTGCAGTTTTTGAGTCAATTCGTTGACATAATCAGACTGGCTATCTGTGATATTGATAATCACCACTTGAACCGGAGCTAACCAAGTTGGGAAGAAGCCAGCGAACTCTTCGGTCAAAATACCGATGAAACGCTCCATTGATCCCAAAATAGCCCGGTGAATCATAACCGGTACCTGACGCTCGTTGCTTTCGCCAACGTAAGACGCGCTCAGACGACCCGGTAATGAAAAGTCGAGCTGCACCGTACCACACTGCCACGCGCGATCCAAACAGTCGTGCAAGGTAAATTCAATTTTTGGGCCGTAGAACGCCCCTTCACCCGGCTGATAGTCGAATTCGATATTATTTTCAGTCAACGCTGCTGCCAAATCGGCTTCAGCGCGATCCCACATCTCATCGCTACCAATACGTTTTTCAGGACGCGTAGACAGTTTCACCACGATTTTTTCAAAACCGAAGGTGCTGTACATGTCATACACCATCTTGATGCAGCTGTTCACTTCATCACGAACCTGCTCTTCCGTACAGAAGATGTGCGCGTCGTCCTGAGTGAAACCGCGCACACGCATTAAACCATGCAGAGAGCCTGACGGTTCATTACGGTGGCAGCTACCGAACTCAGCCATACGCAGCGGCAGATCGCGATAGGATTTCAATCCTTGATTGAAAATCTGTACGTGGCCTGGGCAGTTCATCGGCTTAATGCAGTACTCACGGTTCTCTGATGAAGTCGTGAACATCGCTTCTTTGTAGTTATCCCAGTGACCGGTCTTTTCCCACATTACACGATCCATCATGAATGGACCTTTTACTTCCTGATACTGGTACGACTTCAGCTTCATACGCACAAACGCTTCCAACTCGCGGAAGATCGTCCAACCGTCGTTGTGCCAGAACACCATACCCGGCGCCTCTTCCTGCATATGATACAGGTCAAGCTGTTTGCCTATCTTGCGGTGATCGCGCTTAGCCGCTTCTTCAAGACGTTGCAGGTAAGAAGCCAGCTGCTTTTTATCCGCCCATGCTGTGCCGTAGATACGTTGCAGCATTTTGTTTTTGCTGTCGCCACGCCAATAAGCACCGGAGGTTTTCTGCAATTTGAAATGGTGGCAGAAACGCATATTCGGTACGTGCGGACCACGGCACATATCGACGTATTCTTCATGGTGATACAGACCTGGACGATCGTCGTGGCTGATGTTCTCATCCAGAATCGCAATTTTGTAGGTCTCACCGCGTGCAGCGAACGCATCGCGCGCTTCCTGCCAACTGACTTTTTTCTTGATTACGTCATAGTCGGTGTCAGCAAGCTCGTGCATACGCTTTTCGAGCAGCTCGATGTCTTCCTGAGTCAGGGTACGGTCGATGTCAACGTCATAGTAAAAACCGTTGTCGATAACCGGACCAATCGCCATTTTGGTATCTGGCCATAGTTGCTTGATCGCATGACCCAGCAGGTGCGCACAGGAGTGACGAATAATTTCCAGACCTGCGTCATCTTTAGCTGTGATGATGGCTAACTGCGCATCGGTGTCGATCTTATCGCTGGCGTCAACCAGCTCGCCATTGACGCGTCCCGCGATGCAGGCTTTTGCCAGACCGGGACCGATATCAAGTGCAACATCCAGTGGAGAAACGGCGTGGTCGTAATGACGCTGACTTCCATCAGGAAGGGTGATAACTGGCATTATAATTCCCTTATTTACAGTGGTGAGCCACACGAAAGCTCACATGCAAAAAATCGCATATCAATTGAAAATCAAAAGTGTTAACCATGCTATTTCTCTGTACTCTGCGAAATATATACACATGATGCACACGACGACAGGCGCGCACTAGCGTGACATGGATAACGTCGAGGCAATAATACACCTTATAAGTTGTGTGTTAAAGCCGGATGGGTAGCCTGCTCACCTTTGCATCGTGACGAACAGGCCACAAGACGGTTTACTGCGTTTGAGTCGACTTCAACGCAGCACTAGCACTATTTTTGCGGGAGAACCGGAAGCCAAGCCAAATGGCAGCAATCCAGAACGGAATTAACAATACCGAAATGCGAATCCCCGGCGACAACAGCATAATCACCAAAATCCCCGCCAGAAACGCCAGACACAGATAGTTACCCCACGGATACCAGAAGGCTTTAAACGCAGGCTCAATCCCCTTCTCTATCATTGCCTGACGAAAACGCAGGTGTGCAAAGCAGATCATGATCCAGTTAATCACCAGCGTTGAAACCACCAGCGCCATCAACAGTTCAAAGGCTTTACCCGGCATCAGATAGTTAATCGCCACACCCAGTGAAGTCGCTAGCGCTGATAGCGCGATAGAACGAACGGGAACACCACGTGCATTGACCTTGGCGAGAGATTTCGGCGCATTGCCCTGTTTTGCCAAGCCGTACAGCATCCGACTATTGCAATATACACCGCTGTTATACACCGATAGCGCCGCCGTCAGCACCACAACGTTAAGTACGTTTGCCACTATGTTGCTGTTCAGTGCATGGAAAATCAGAACAAACGGGCTACCGCCGCCAACCACATTTCCCCATGGATAGAGCGATAATAAAATCGATAGCGCGCCGATATAGAAAATCAGGATGCGATATACCACCTGATTGGTTGCCTGAGGAATAGAGCGTTTCGGGTCGGCAGCTTCAGCAGCCGTGATCCCGACTAACTCCAAACCGCCGAATGAAAACATGATCACTGCCATTGCCATGATCAATCCGCTTGCACCATTCGGCATGAATCCGCCATGGATCCATAAGTTACGTACCGTTGCCGTTTCGCCGCCATTACCACTCAGCAACAGCCAACTGCCGAAGACAATCATCCCGACGATGGCAAGCACTTTGATAATAGCGAACCAGAATTCTGTTTCCCCAAACATCTTCACATTAACCAGATTGATAAGGTTAATCAGCACGAAGAATATCGCTGCGGACAGCCAGGTCGGTGTCTCAGGCCACCAATATTGGATGTAAATCCCTACGGCCGTCAGCTCAGCCATCCCGACCAGAATAAACATCGCCCAGTAGTTCCAGCCAGCCAGAAATCCTGCAAAGTCACCCCAGTATTTAAAGGCAAAATGGCTGAACGAACCCGCAACGGGCTCTTCCACCACCATCTCACCCAACTGTCTCATAATCAGAAACGCAATCATTCCGGCGATAGCGTAGCCCAATAAAACGGACGGCCCTGCCATTTGGATAGTCTGCGATATTCCTAGAAACAATCCAGTACCAATCGCACCACCCAGCGCAATCAGCTGAATATGTCGGTTTTTTAACCCTCGTTTTAAAACCATTTCCTGTTGATCATCTGCTATGTTGTTTTGAGCATTTGCCATGTTATTTTTGAGCTTCCTGTAAAGCCTTCTTTCTTTTTATCTCAATACCTGTTCGCATCATCAGCATGAAAGATGGCGTAAACAGGCAAAGGCGCGACACAGTGACTGAGCCATTAACGTTCAGGGATGACACTTTTAAACGTTAGCTCCACATCATCACTATCGAGCTCGGCAGCAAGCGTTTCAGGCTCACTTTTCTCTACATTATGGGGCAGCAATTTCTTCAATAATGCTAACTGCTGACGTTGCTGCTCTACGATCTCTTGCAGCAATTTCACTTGCTCATTCGCTCTGACACTCGCCCGATTGACAAAAAACCAGACCAGCGCCGCCAACAACACAACCAGCAAGACAAAAACCACTTCTAATATGTTCACAACGACTCCACTTATAACCACCTATGACAGTACCTGTCGGCTATCTTAACACCGTGGCATAGCCAAGTTCGATACCCAAACCCATCCGTTAACCGCATCATGTTGATGCACATCGCTATGGTACTGGTACAAAAATAAAAAAAAGCCTGTCGGTAAAGACAGGCTCAAGAATCGATAGGGAATATCAGAAAGGGTAATCGTGGTAGCCCATTTGCTCAGAGATATTTCTGGCTGCGGTGTGCAGCATGGCCACATATTCGTGTTTATTGTCTTCCGAAAAACGAATCGTTGGGAAAGAAATACTGAGGCCAGCAATCACCACGCCAAAACGGTCGAATACTGGCACAGCGATACAACGCAGCCCTTCTTCCTGTTCTTCTTTATCTTCTCCGTAGCCTTGCTCGCGCACGACATCCAACTGATTGAGAAGATCTTCAGCAGTACACAGCGTGTGCGGCGTACTACGCGTGAATTCGACAGTAGACAGAACCTCTTCCACTTCACCACGATCGCGCCACGCCAACAGCACTTTACCAATTGCGGTACTGTGCAATGGATTACGGCGACCAATGCGCGAATACATGCGCAGGTTATACATAGAATCAATCTTGTGGATATAAACGATGCCGTCTTCATCCAACGCGCCAAGGTGGATCGTTTCCCGCGTCAGCACAGACAACTCGCGCATCTGTATATCCGCACTGCGGATTAAATCTACGTTCTGCAATGCTTTTGCACCAAGTTCAAACAACTTGAGCGTCAGCGAATATTTCTCTGATTCACCTTCCTGCGCGACATAGCCCAGGGATTTCATCGTCTGCAAGAAGCGGTAAACGGTACTCTTAGACATCATGACTCGCTGAGAAAGCTCGGTAATACCAATTTCTCTCTCTTCACCTAATGCCTGCAAAATACCAAAAACCTTTAAAACGGACGACACGGAATCGGGTTGTTTATCTAAATCTGCAATAGCCATTTTTGTGGTTACCCTACTCAGGTTTTTTTGTTTTAAAAAAAATAGAACAATGGTTTTAGTATAAAGGGAACGCTTTGATTATGGCAATGGAGCAATAACGATAATCAAGTTAAGTTTGAGAAATAACCGCGTCAGAGACTTAATAAAGTAATATGTAAGTAAATATTTTAAAATAATCCGCGCCATGAAACGTGACGCGGATTTATTAGTATTATTAGTTCCAGACTGAATCAGGAACCTTCGCCAGATACAGCGCTGGTTTTCCATCTACGTCAGAAGTAAACAGAACCTGTTTATTATCCGGCGTGAAAGATGGGTGCGGGTGAGTGACCTGACGGTCCCCTTCCAACACTTCCCAGGATGTATTGTGCTGCGCAATACGATGTTCTTTGCCCGTTTTCAGGTTGAAAACATACAGGAACGGATCGTTCTCAATTTTGTAGCCACCATCATCCTGCACGTCGACCGGTGCATCGGAACCATCACCGACCAACAGAGTGCCATCATAGTTACTCATCAGGTGAGAACACGGCGGCATGACGCGTAGTTGGCGATCTTCCAGCGTAACGGGATCGATGCTGCGGATATAGCGGTTGGTATCGTCTTTCAGATAAGAGACATAAATCATCGCTGAACCATCTGGCACCCAGAATTCGTGAGTGCAGCTTTCGCCTTCAGCATGCTCTTTCACTTTACGCATGTTGGTACCATCTTCGTTGATGAACCACATACGGGCATCAACCAGGTCATGCGGGCCTTCGTGACAGAAAGCAACCGTGTTGTCATCACCTGGACGGTAGATTGGGTGACCCAGCCATTGGTTTTCCTGAAGGATAGTCTCTGCTTCGCCCGTTACCAAATCGACGCGAATCAGACGGCAGCAAGGGTTAGTGAAGTAGAACTCCTGGAATTTTTTCCAATCGGTCAGTGGCTTCCAGTCTTCTTTCTTGATCTCAATACCGACCATTTTGGTGCAATCGGAGTTGGCAACCCAAGTACCGTAGCCGACCCAGTCGTCAGGCACCTGATAAATCGTTTTCTCTTCCAGAGTAGCCAAATCAACACGCATCAGATTGCGGGTATTTTTCACGTAATACAGCGCATCGTCATTCGGAGACAGGAAACCACCAAAGGTGTTGTCGCCTTTGCCTTCCGTCAACTGTGTGGCGTTCTGCTCTTTTAAATCCAGCAGATAGTAGTTCCATGGGCCATCAAATGCAGCGCCAAACAGCAGTTTGCTACCGTCATTGAAGAAACACTTCTGGTAGAAATAATTGCGGTGGCAGATAACATCGGGCGGGGTTAGACGCACAACTTCGGTGCCGGTTGCTGAATCCTGGTAGGTATGAAACGTTAGGGGGATCTTGTTACCTTTGGCCATCCGTAAATCCTTAGAACTTATCATGAAGAATTTGACGCCACACGCGCATACTCTCCGATAACCTGACATTCCTGATCGTCCGACCAATCGGTCACCCCGACAGCGGTTGTTCAAAAATCAGGCCACCAATCTCACGCGAGACGCCTGTTATATCGGCATTATAGAAACAATGTTTCATTTTTCCGTGATCGTGGTTTTATTTTATAAAACATTCTTCATATTTTCACCACCTGTTTCAGATCTAATGAAAACAGTCAGACGAAGAAAGTACAGGATTGGTGAATCAGCAACCGCAGAAATAACAAAGGCCCGAATGGGCCTTTGGGAAGATAATAGCGTGAATTACTTCAAGTATTCGCCGGAGCGCAACGCTTCAATACGCTTATCCAACGGCGGGTGTGACATGAACAGTTCGCTGAAGGACTTCGATTTGCCGTTAATGCAGAAGGCCATCATGCTGCCTTCTTCCTGCGGCTCATAACTGGTCTTCAAGCGTTGTAGTGCAGCAATCATTTTCTCACGCCCCACCAGCTTGGCAGAACCGGCATCCGCATGGAATTCACGGTAGCGTGAGAACCACATGGTGATAATGCTGGCAAGAATACCGAACACCAGCTCAAGCACGGTTGCGACAGCAAAATAAACCAACGGATTACCGTTGCTGCTTTCACCTTCATCGCGGTTGCCAGAAAGAAAGCCGGAAACAACCTGAGCGATCAGACGAGAGATAAAGATAACGAAGGTGTTTACTATCCCCTGAACCAACGTCATCGTCACCATGTCGCCATTCGCGATGTGGCTGATTTCGTGCGCGATAACCGCTTCGGCCTCATCACGGCTCATGTTTTGCAGCAAACCGGTGCTTACTGCCACCAGCGATGCATCACGACGGGCTCCCGTTGCGAACGCATTAATGTCAGGTGCATGGTAGATTGCCACCTGTGGCATCGCGATCCCAGCCTGCTGTGACTGTGAACGCACGGTTTCCACCAGCCAACGTTCGGTTTCGTTACGTGGTTGTTCAATGACTTCACCGCCAACGGACCGTAACGCCATCCATTTAGACATCAGCAGTGAAACAAACGCACCGCCAAAGCCAAACAGCCCAGCCATAATCATTAAGCCCTGGACACTGCTGGACTGAATTCCCGTCAGGCTGAGTACCAGCCCGAAAACCAACATCACCGCCAGGTTGGTGATCAGGAAAAGCGCAATACGCATCATAAAAGTCTGATTTCCTCTCGCAGAAAGATAAAGTTTGCAACACCTACATCGTATGGGTTGCCGTGGCATTTTCAAGCATTCTTAACTTTTCAGTTACTAAATCCACATAACTTTACACTTTTCAAAAGGAAAGCGGCCCCCTGCCTACTGATAATCCTTATGCATCAGCGCGACAGCGTTGACCGAAAATCAATAAATGCTGCCGCGTGATCTACCTGAATTGCACCCACGCCAGCGCGAATTAATGCTCCCCATACCGCATCAGGATCGGCTAAGGCTCGCGTATCGTTATAATCGAGCGAATGCGCGCAATCCAGCGAGTTCACCCAAATTCGTACGCCAAGTCGTTGAAATTCAGCAGACGTCTCAACCAACGCCTCAATGTAGTCAAAATTAGCTTCCACCATGGCAACGCCGAAATCGTCAACCTGCCTCAGAATATCAACAGTTATCCCCCGCTGAAGGTGAATCAACGGCATATACGGTATCTGGGTATCCTGAGACGGCGATAAGATAGGAAAACAGGCTGAAGAAAGATTAACCGGACTTTTCATGATTACGCCCGCGCTAAGTCCTTTATCACGAATATCGCGTGCGATCACACCACATTCGCGATCGTGCTTCACATCTACATTGATGATCACACGCCCTCGCGCCTCTTCGAGAATCTCATATAACAGTGGGACCTTTTCGTTACTCAGCGGCCATGCCGAACCGCCGTCACTCCCACGTAAGCGCGCCTGACGAATCTCCTCCAGCGTCATCTGGCCAATGCGGCCGCTCATATTACTCGTGCGATCAAGCGTATCATCATGAATCACGACAACGTGACTATCTGCCGTTAATTGCGCATCGATCTCCACGATATCCACACCCAGATGAATAGCTTCTCGCAGCGCCGCCAGCGAATTTTCCGGCGCCGATGCCCAAACACCGCGATGTGCTACTGCCAGAACCGCCGTGTTTTGCGCCGTAATTAATTCCTGAGTTATACCTTTACCTTGCTTTGTCATCAGTCGAAAACTCCACATAAACGGGATATATCACGAATGACGGGACACCGACTGCGCAAAATGCTGCAACAGAAGATCACCGCGCGAAACCACATTATCCAGCGCCTGCTGGGGCGTTTCTTGTTCTGCCCAAACTTTCTCCAACTCTTCGTCCATGATGGTACGAATTTGCGGCATATTGCCTAATCGAAACCCGCGCGTATAAGGCAATGGTGGCTTATTGGTTATCTGTTTCATGGCAACATCACTGCCGGGGTATCTGGCATAAAACCCCTGCTCGCGCGTCAGATCGTAGGCTGGCTGCGTCACCGGCAAATAGCCTGTCATCTGATGCCATTCGGCAGCATTTTCCGGCAGCGTAAGGAAATGCAGGAATTCAGCAATCCCTTGATAATGAGAGGCCGTTTGGCCTTTCATAACCCAGAGGCTTGCCCCTCCGATGAACGTATTCTGCGGCGCGCCTTTAGCCTCTTCGCTGTAAGGCAACATCCCTACACCGTAATGGAATTTGGCATAGTTCTGAATCTTGCGTAGCCCACCCGATGAGGTGGTCAATATGCCGCAATCGCCGTTATAAAAGCGGGTAGTGCCCTCGTCATTGCGGCCGAAATAGCTGAATTCCTTCTTCTTCATCATCTCTGCAAGCTGAGCAATGTGCGCGACCTGCAACGGGCCGTTCACCAACAGATGCGCATCAACACCATCGAAACCATTGTTTTTCGTCGCAATCGGCAGCCCGTTCCATACGCTAAAAGCCTCCAATAATACCCACCCCTGCTGTCCTGCATTGGTATAGCCGCATGTCATCCCACTCTGACGCAGTCGTGCCGCATCGTACGCTAGCTCATTCCAGGTACGTGGAGGTTTATCGGGATCGAGTCCCGCTTTGATGAACGCATCTTTGTTGTAGTAGAGAACAGGCGTTGAGCTATTAAACGGCTGGGAAATCAGATGCCCAGTCTGGCTGTCGCTGTAAAACAGCGCCACGGCGGGCAGAAAGGCTTTTTCGTCATTATCGATACCAACCTGTTTGAACAGGTCATACACTGGGACAATCGCCCCGCTGTGCATCATATTCGGCGTACCGACATCATAAACCTGCAAAATATCCGGCGCGTTACCGGTGCGATAGGCGGCAATGCCAGCGGCAAGCGTCTGCTCATAGCTGCCCTTATAGATAGGTTCAACGTGGTACGTCGTCTGAGATTCGTTAAACCGATTGACCAGCCGTATCAACTCCGTGTTCAGGTTGCTGTCCATGCCATGCCAAAATGTCAGTTCAACGGCCGCTCTGGCAGACAGCGGGACAAGTAAAACCATACTCAACAGCATCAAAAAAACAGATGTGAACCTAAACCGAATCATCATGGTGTTTTCTCCGGTTACTATTCTCATTTTCAAGGGACGTCATTTTTAAAGGACGTCATTTTTAAGATCGGTTGTTTTTAAGGAAGCCCGCTTCAGGGAAAAGACGTGCCGATAACGACGCTAGGGTTCGCCTGTGACACGTGGATGACTGGGAAAGTGATGAACTGTATCGCGATATTTCAGCAACTAAAGGGAAGAGATTTTGAGGCAGAAAAGAGGAAGTATTTTGCGCTGGGCAACATATGAGGCCCAGCGCAATGTTCTGTTAACGTGGCGTTCTATCAGCTCTGTGCGTGCGCCATATCAGCGCGCATTGAGGCAGCAACAGGCTGATGTTTAGGCGGTTTAATCCACAAGGTAATCAGCAGAGAGATGACTGACATAATGATGATTGCCATAAATGTCGCCTGGAATCCACCGAGTTGTGCGGCGATAAACGAGCCAGACAACGCGCCGATACCAAATCCCTGATAAATCACGCCATAATTTTTACTGTGATTTTTCAGGCCGAAGAAGTCACCAACAATCGCTGGGAACACCGTGATGTTGCCGCCAAAGCAGAAGGCAATCGCGCTGACACAGGTAAAGAACAGAATTGGATTAAGCGGCAGGAACGTCATCACGGACACAGCCAGAATTGTCACAAACAGCGTAAAGGTGATAACCCGCATACGCCCGACATTATCGGAAAGCGCCCCAAGCACAATACGCCCAACGGTATTAAAAATCGCAATCGCAGACACGGCATTTGCCGCCGTTGCCATATCCATTCCTGCCATTTGCACACCGATATCTTTCACAATACCGATCAAATACAGACCGCTCATGCACGCAGTGAAAAAGATAATAAATAGCAAATACGACTCTTTGGTTGCCAACATCTCAGCCAGCGAGAAATCGCGTGCCTGTCCCTGAATCGCAGCTTGCTGTACCGGCACCGCAGCAGGCTCTTTCAGCAATGAACTCCCGACCAGAATCATCGCCATAACGATAATTCCCCAGTAGAAAAAGGTTTCTGATACACCCACTTCCGAAATCAAAAAGCTGTTTACATATTTGAACAACAGACTTCCGGTACCGAATGAGCCAACCGAAATGCCCGCGATTAGCCCTTTGCGATTGGGGAACCATTTGATCAAATTGGACAGCGTCGTAATGTAAGCCGTGCCGTCAGCAAAACCGACAACAACCCCTACCAGCAGATAAATCAGCGTCAGCGACGGACTCACTGCACTCGCCATCAGACCGACACCCAGCGCGATGCCGGCGATCATGGTCAAGCGGCGCAGGCCAATACGTTCCTGAAATTTACCGGCAAATAGCGTTGCAAATGCCAGACAGAAACTGGTGATTGAAAACGTCGTTGCAACGGAACTCAACGTCCAGCCAAATTTGTCCACCAGCGGCTGGTTGAATAAACTCCAGGTGTAAATCGTGCCAAGTCCCATTTGGGTGATAATGGTACCGAGGACAATCAATCCCCGATTAACAGGTTTAGTATTCATGGGTTTTCCCCTACATCAAAAATGGGTCCGATTCACTCGGCACGCTAAAAAATATAAGCTGATGTGGAGAAGAGAAAAGCCATCAAAACACTGTCAGCTTATGGGCTGAGGCCAGTATACAAGCGGGCTGACAGTGATTGATCGAATGGGGAATGAGATGCCTGAAACGCGGAATGAAATGCCTTTAAAGGCGCATCAATGACCTGAACTCCTTTATTTTGCTCCGGCTGACCGGGACTTCAAAATCCAGATCGTTCAAACGCAGGATATACGTATTGTTAAACCACGGCACAATTTCACGGATTTTCGTCAGGTTGACACAGTAAGAACGATGACAGCGGAAAAAATAGTCTTCCGGTAGGCGACTACAAAACTCCGTAATATTCATCGGCATGATGAATTCCTCACGGCGGGTATAAACCAGAGTGACCTTTTCTTGCGCGGCAGCGTAGTAGATATTGTTAATATCCGTGACGATAATCCGTTCGTCTTTCATTAAATTAATCGTTTGCTGTGCGCCTCTTGGTGCGCTCGAATGCGCGCCTGCTTCAACGGCGGGTGCAATTTGCCGCTGTTGCCAGGTCGCTTCCAGCTTACGCAACATCGTAATGATGCGAGATTCATGATACGGCTTGAGAATGTAATCGAAAGCCTCGACTTCAAATGCCTCGACCGCATGTTCTTTGTACGCCGTAATAAAAATGATGTAAGGCTTGTGCGCGAATTTGCTGATATTTTGCGCCAGCCAAACGCCGTCTAGCGACGGAATATTGATATCCAAAAAGATCGCATCGACTTCGTTATGTTGCAGATACTTCAGGACATCCAACCCGTCATCAAATGTTGCCTCAATCGTAATATCACTGTGCTGCTTGATGAGATAACTCAGCTCTTGCTGCGCGAGGAACTCATCTTCAACAATGATGGCTTTCATGGGTTGCCTCCTGTTTGCTCAGCAGCATAGCTTGATGACGGCACTTGCACGGCATCCGGCAGCGCCGACGGGGTTTTATCGTCTCGTGGGATGTAGAAATAAATCTCAGTCCCGGGTTCCAAACAGCGAATATGCAGGCCATCACCATAGAGCAGCCGGACCCGGTGATGAACATTCAGCAGGCCGATTTTATTCCCCGGCAATTCATTGCGCGCAACGCGATCCATCGTTTCCTGACTGATGCCGTGGCCCGTATCTTTTACCGCCACCAGCAACTTATCGCCCTGATCTTTCACGGACAGCACCACGGTTCCCTTCCCTTTGAAAGGCTGAATACCATGCACTATCGCATTTTCCACCAGCGGCTGAATTAATAAGCTAGGAATTTTGTACGCCACATCGTCGTCAATGTCGTAAATCACCGTCAACTTCGCGCCAAACCGCGCCTGTTCAATCGCGATATAATCTTGAATTTGGTACAGCTCTTTTTTTATATCAATCAGCGCATCGTCGTTGAGTTCGAGGTTATAGCGCAAATAGCGAGACAGATTGATGACCAACTGGCGCGCCGTATCGGGATTAATACGAATGGACGAGGAAATCGCATTCAGAGCATTAAAAAGAAAGTGCGGATTGATTTTACTTTGCAGCGCTCTCAGTTCCGCCTTATTTGCCATATCACGCAGTTGCTCTGTACGAGAAACCTCAATTTGCGTTGACATGATTTGCGATAGGCCGACAGCCATCACGCGTAATGAATAAGTAATTTTATGGGCATGGCGATAATAGATTTTCAGCGTGCCAGTCACCTGCCCGTGTTCCCACAGCGGGATGACAATCATCGAATGAATTTCCGGCGTAAGATGCTGTTCATCATTATTTTTAATGATGATTTTACCGTCATGGATCGCCTGCTGTGTCATCGGGCTGATAATGTCGTGGCCGATATTATATTTGTCTTCTCCAATCCCCACATAGGCCTGAATGTGCTGCGTGTTCGTTATCGCCACTGCGTCCGCATTAATTTCAGTACGAATGATCCTACAAATAGCCGTCAGTGAATCGCTGTTAATGTTGCGGAAATACGGCAGTGTTTTGTGTGCGATATCCAGCGCGAGTTTGGCCTGCCTAGCAGCAATCACCTCTTTTTCATTCGCGACGCTCTGCACCAGCAGTACAATCAGGCCAATACAGATGGAGCCAAGAATCATCGGCACGGCAATTTTTGAAACAATATCCAGCCCTAACTCGATCGGCGTCGCCCATGCAACAACCAGCAGCATGGTTAATGACTCACACAGCATTCCGCCCAGAATTCCGATACTCCACTGCTGCTCTTTTTTGATTTTCTTATTGATGTAACCGGAAGTGATACCCGCGATGATGCTGGTAATCAGGCAAGGTACAGAGGTAATGCCATCAATATCAATTAAATAACGGTGTGCTCCCGCAATGATACCCGTCGCGATCCCCACCCAAGGGCCGAAGAGAATACCGCCAGACATCACGGCAATCACCCGCACGTTGACGAGCGATCCTTCAACATTAATTCCGGAATACGTACCGAACAAAGCAAACAGAGAAAAGATGGCCGTCACCGTCACTCGCTCTCTCGGCGAATGTTGCTCTTTTTGCAGTAATTGCCGGAACTGGCGCGTTCTTGTCAGGAAGAATAGGCAAATCAGCATCAGGGCAGCGCGGTCAAAGACCGCAAGGAGCATTTCAAATATTTCGTGCACGGGACATCCGGTACTGGGTTACAAGCCAGCACTATAGAAAAAATGTGATCCACATTCCACTTTTTAGTCTGTTAACCGAGTAGGAAGCGCAAAGTATAAAAGCCAGCAGACGCTGGCTTTTAAGGAAGATTGGCACAGTACGACCATTTACACGTCTATCGGCTTATTCAATTTCAGTAGCTGAGTGAACTCCTCCGCAGGCATCGGATGCCCAAACAGATATCCCTGCGCCTCCTCACACCCCTTGCCACGTAGTCGCTCGCTCTGCTCTAATGTTTCCACACCCTCGGCAATCACACCCAGGCCAAAACTTTTTCCAAGATACAAGATCGCCCTGACAATCGCCGCATCCGGCGGAGATTCGCACATGGTTCTGACAAAGGTTTGATCGATCTTCAATCGAGTCACTGGGTAGTTTTTAAGCATGCTGAGAGAGGCATAGCCCGTTCCATAATCGTCAAATGCGATGCCGATTCCCGCTTCCCGCAGCGTCTTTAACGGTTGCATCATATTCTCGTCGTAACGCAGGATGATGTTTTCTGTAATCTCCAGTTCCAGCGAGCTGGGTTCCAACCCTGTTCGAGTGAGGGTATCCATAATTTTCTGCGCCAAAAGGCCGGTACGAAACTGCGCACTGAAAAGGTTAATGCTGATACGAAAATATTTGTCGCTAGCCTGACACCACTCTGCGGCCTGCTTACATGCTGTTTCTACGATCCAATCGCCGACTCGCTCCGCCCACGGGCCATTTTCCAGTGCGGTGAGGAATGCGGCTGGGCCAAGCAATCCTCTTTCAGGGTGACGCCAACGCAGCAGTGCTTCCGCACCAACAATCTCATTTGTCGCCAGTTTTACCTGTGGCTGATAGAACATTTCAAATTCATGCTGCTCGTAAGCCCGCACAAATTCGAGCTGAAAAGCATGCTTGGCTTGAAACACCTCAAGCAGCTCACGCGTGAAAAAACGGTAACAATTTCGACCTTCGGACTTCGCTTGGTACAGCGCTAAATCGGCGCTGGTCAAGAGATCTTGCACCGTCAATCCATAGTCGGGATACAGCACTGCGCCAATACTGGCACTAATATTGATTTGGTGATCGTCAATAATCATCGCCTGAGAAATTTCATGAATAATTTGCTCGGCAATTTTTCCTGCGACTCTTTTATCATTCAGGCCAGGAAACAGCAGTGCGAACTCATCCCCGCCCATTCGTGCCACGACATCGCCGGAACGGACCGTCGCTTTTATTTTTTTAGCGACGTGCACCAGAATATCATCGCCACTGGAATGCCCCAGACTGTCATTAACATCTTTAAATCCATCCAGATCGACCATCATGATACAGACAGCAGGTTCATTCTTTAGCGCGGTTTCGAGATTGGATGTTAATAATGTCCGGTTTGCCAACCCCGTAAGCGGATCCATGTGCGCTAACAAAAACAGCCGTTCTTCATTGCGGCGACGTTCTGTGATGTCACGCAATATCGCACCATAGCTAACATTGTCGTTGTCTTCCCACATAGAAACCGACAATTCAACCGGTACTAGGCTGCCGCTTTTAGCTTGCACATTCAGTTCCAACGTCACACCTTTCATCAGCGAATCACGGTCGGTCACTAAATGGTTGAGCTGCACGATAAAGGCATCAGGAACAATGGTATTAATATTGAGACCAATAATATCCTCATCACTGTATCCCAGCATATTTTCCGCAGCGGTATTCCAGAAGGTAATCATCCCCTTCTCATTAACACACAAAATCGTATCAGGTGAGGTATTAGCGATATTTTCAAAACGAATCTGACTGGCTTTACGCGCGAGTTCAAGACGTCGCATTTCCAGCTTGTCCATGACCAATGAAGCCAGATCCTGCATATTGTGCTCATCACGCTTGGTGAATGTCGCTCTGGGCTTCAAATCGATAATGCACAGTGTGCCAATAGCATGTCCGGACGGCGTAATTAATGGGATGCCCGCGTAAAAACGAATGTAGGGAATGCCTACAACCAGCGGGTTATTTTTGAAACGCGCATCGTTGAGCGCATCAGGCACCACCATGATCTTTTTCTTTAGGATCGTGTGGGCACAAAAAGAGATATCGCGAGACGTTTCACAAAAAGGAACCCCGACGCTGGCGGCAAACAGTTGACGTTCAGCCTCTACCAACGATACCAAAACAATAGGCGCACTAAAGATGTTAGCGGCCAAGCTAATCAGGTTACTCAAACCTGGGTCAAATAATACGTTCTTAATGCCATACTCACGAAGAGCAGCAAGACGTTTGTCTTCATCTTTGCTTATTGGGGCACGGCTCATGGGTTCCCCCCTCCCATCGTATTAATGTTCAGATTAGACAAAATTTAGCTATAAATCCAAAATGTTGCAGCAATGAGCACGACAAGAGCAACAGGCCAGCATGAGTAAACCAACGCTCCCTCTCTTGCCAAGAGCCAAGACGCATGGTGGCTGAGTGTGAGTATGGCAAAAGATCCAGACTCTATCATCCCTTAGAATCATTAATAATAACAAATGGACGTATCAATTAAGATGATAGATGAAAAACGAAATAGAAAGATACCGACGCACTCACAACGTTGAGCAATGCCGGCAGAAAAGAAAGGGGAAGGTTGGTATATTCAGAGACTCACTACCGGATAACGACAATATATTATCAAGTTATTAACAGAATATAACCAACCAAGGGATTATCAGGCGGGAAAATAGGTTATCGAGTGTTCAGGCGTGTCATTTTTTGCTCGAATAACGACATCCCAAGTTCCTGTATAAGGCACGGTTAAATACACTTCGCCTTCAGCATGACGGAAAATAGAATCCTGTGTAGCACTATTCTCTTCGGTCATCGATTCCTGTTCACCATTACTCATTTGTACTTCAAATGTATTAGCACACCGGACAATTACCGTATCACCGCCAAACAGACTTAAACACGTGCGAATTACAGACATACATCCTCCGCGACACGCAGTCATGCGCATGCTTAATGAAACGAATTTATTGGTTGTATTTCCCACAACGGGATTTTCATAAGAGCAAAATGCATACAGTCAGATTGTGATTTAGATCAAGCTACACACATGTTTAAGTCAAATCAGTAGATGGAATAAGACGATACTATGACAGCCTGACATTTATTAGAATTTTTGATAGTCAGGCGATAGCATTATTTTGATGCTGTCTCATACATCCGCACAGGTTTCACTTCGCGGAATAACAACTTAAATTGTTTTTATGGTTGTATTTATGATGACCTTCGCACACCAACGATACATAGCTTTGGTTTTTTTAAACAAGATTAATATCCACTTGATAAATTACAACCTAGGTTGTAAATTGAACGAATGAAAACGACACTTGCAGAACGATTAAAGACCGCCAGGACTGCACAAGGGCTTAGCCAAAAAGCACTTGGCGACATGATTGGTGTATCTCAGGCCGCCATACAGAAGATTGAGGTGGGGAAAGCGTCGCAGACAACCAAAATTGTTGAGCTTTCCAATGCACTACATATTCGACCTGAATGGTTGGCAAATGGCGAAGGCCCAATGCGTAGCGACAGGGTGGTTCGATCACTCCAGGAATCGAGCATTCCGCCAACATCAAAATGGGGCACCGTATCCGCTTGGGACAGCACGACAGAACTATCAGAGGACGAGGTGGAAGTGCCTTTTTTAAAGGATATTGAGTTTGCATGCGGCGACGGGCGCATTCAAAGTGAGGATTACAACGGCTTTAAGCTCCGTTTTTCCAAAGCCACGCTGCGTAAGGTCGGTGCAAATACTGACGGTTCAGGTGTTCTTTGTTTCCCGGCAGCGGGTGACAGTATGGAACCCATCATCCCGGATGGCACCACCGTTGCAGTTGATACTAACAACAAACGCATCATTGATGGAAAGCTCTACGCCATTGCTCAGGAAGGCAGTGGCAACGATAAGCTCAAGCGAATCAAACAACTTTACCGCAAGCCTGGCGGCCTCCTTGTCATCCATAGCTTTAACCGAGATGCTGACGAAGAAGCCTACGAATCCGAGGTCGAAATCATCGGCCGTGTGTTCTGGTATTCGGTACTGTTATAGCACGGCTTAGATAGCTCTTCGCTTACGTCTCTATCGCGTTTTTCATCTAACCAAAGCCGGTGAGCCAATGCGGACACCAGCTTTGTTCCGTACTTCAAAAACGTTTACCCTCTCCCAGATAACCTTACCCACGCATAACAGTTTTATACAATCACCATGTTATGGTTTTATCACCCCTTGTTGATGTTGTGTTATTCCTCCTGTCTATGTGTTGCTTTCCCGCCCTATGGCGGGATTTTTTTTGCTGCTCGTTGGCCTCTTGTCTGCATATCGCGTTACTGCGCCCACTTCCATTAACAACCAAAAACAACTCGAATTAAAACTAAAGATGTTGACACAAAAACAACTATAGTTTTAAATGAACACGTAACGCGATTGCTATCCCAGAGATAGCAATGAACAAATCCCCACATAAGCAATAATTATTTTCTTTAAGGATAAGGTGATTTATGACTGAGCAACAATTTCGCAGTAAAGGCCCTGAGCTTCTGGTCGAACTTTCTCAACACGTTGCCGATACAGTCAAAAACGTCACTGAGTTGGATCCACAAACCGCCGAACTGGTCGGCAATGCCGTTGCCAAACATATGATGACCGTATGGGGCGGACAAAATGTTTATTTCCCGATGGGGATTTCTTGGCGTGCCTCTCAGCGGGATCTCCAAATATATGAAGAATTCGATGGGCGCAATCATAGTGCTCTTGCGAAGAAATATAATGTCTCACTGCAATGGATTTATAAAATTGTCAGAACCATGAGAAAGGATGAGCTACAGGAAAAGCAAAAAAACCTAGCGTAATATAAAGAATAATAAATTATAATTTCGCGCAGAAATTAAATAAAGAAATAAAAATACAGTTTAATAAAAAAAACTTATAACCTCAATTAAAAATTAATTAAAAACTCAAGTTGCAGTGAATGCAACAAGACATTCTATTCGATGATTCAGGAAATGCACGGAATTTTAAATATAACAGATATATTCAACTATATTTTCACCAGGTAATTAATAGAATGGGTACGCTTGCGTGCCCATCATTTTTATATATCTAACACCCCGTTTTTTTTTCAGAAAAACCCCTCCAACACTATATTGAGTCATTCAATACATATGCAATGTCGCTCACGTTACTACCTATCTTCTTATACAAATCAAGCAGCTAAAAACCTCAAAAACATGCATTTGTAATGCACAAATCAATTTTTGACCGTTAAGAGCATGATAACGTTGCCCCACGATCCCTTCGGCGTGTTGAAAACGCCGAGTGAAAAAAAATAAATGGGGCAATTGAAAGCAATGAGCGAGAAAGTAAGAAAGCGGTGGCAACGCCGACCCGGAACCGTCGGCGGTAAACGTCCTTGGAACGACTGGCGTAACGCACTGACTTGGCGCAGAGCAACACAGATCCTGCTACTGACGGTCAATGTCTATATCGGCGTCACTTTCTATTTTTGGGTACGTTACTTTGAAACTGGCGGCACGACGCTTTATATGTCGAGGCCTGGCGGTATCGAAGGCTGGCTGCCAATTGCAGGATTGATGAACGTTAAGTTCACCTGGGAAACGGGTAATTCCCCCCCTATCCACCTTGCATCAATGCTATTACTTCTCGCATTTATTCTCACCAGCCTGTTGCTGAAAAAATCGTTCTGCTCCTGGCTCTGCCCTATCGGCACGATTTCCGAGTGGGTAGGTGCATTGGGGAAAAAAATGTTTGGCCGCCACTTCATTCTTCCAAGATGGCTGGACATTCCGCTACGTAGCCTAAAATATCTATTATTGAGTTTTTTCCTCTACATCGCCTTATCAATGCCAGCGCAGGGCATTTATATGTTTCTGATGTCACCTTACGGTCTGATCGCTGACGTCAAAATGCTCGGTTTTTTCCGCAATATCGGCACCGTCACGCTGGTCTGTATTTTTCTCTTTATGCTTGCCAGCCTGTTTGTCCGTCATTTTTGGTGTCGCTACCTATGTCCTTATGGTGCGCTCTTGGGCGTATTTTCGCTGCTGTCCCCCTTCAAGATCCGCCGCAACACCACCAGTTGTATCGATTGCGGCAAATGTGCGAAGGCCTGTCCCTCTAACATTCCAGTGGATAAGCTAATTCAGGTGAGAACCGCAGAATGCACAGCCTGCATGACCTGCGTCGAATCCTGTCCGGTGGCATCGACGCTCCATTTCTCACTGATTCAGCCTTCAGGATCGCAGGAAAAAGACAGTGACGCAGCCAAACCGCTATGGCGACAAACCGCACTGTCCGGTATTGCGATGACTGTACTCGTGCTCGGCATCCTTTTCGGCATAATCGGTTTCGCAATGTATACGGGAGGCTGGGACAGCCCGATTCCAGAACAGATGTACTTCCAGCTCATCCCCGGTTCACAGGGCATTGGTCACCCGTAAAGGATAATTAGGCCAACGGTGATGAATACAAAATAGGATAGTTTTGGGGAAAGGAATCTGAGGGAAAAATTAAGGGGCCAAATCGGCCCCTGATAGTCATCTGCGCTTAACTGCAGATTACATATTATCGATGATGTCTTGCGCGAACTCGCTACATTTACGCAGCGTAGCGCCTTCCATCAGACGTTCGAAATCGTAAGTCACGGTCTTGTTCTTGATCGCGCCTTCAACGCCTTTAACAATCAGGTCAGCCGCTTCGAACCATTGCAGGTGACGTAACATCATTTCAGCAGACAGAATAACGGAACCTGGGTTCACTTTATCCTGACCAGCATATTTCGGTGCGGTACCGTGCGTGGCTTCAAACAGTGCACATTCGTCACCGATGTTTGCGCCCGGAGCAATACCGATACCGCCAACCTGTGCTGCCAGCGCATCAGAAATGTAGTCACCGTTCAGGTTCATACAGGCGATCACGTCATATTCAGCAGGACGCAGCAGAATTTGTTGCAGGAATGCATCGGCGATCACGTCTTTTACAACGATCTCTTTGCCCGTGTTCGGGTTCTTGATCTTCACCCACGGACCGCCATCAATCAGTTCACCGCCGAATTCTTCACGCGCTAACTGGTAACCCCAGTCTTTAAACGCGCCTTCGGTGAATTTCATGATGTTGCCTTTGTGTACCAGCGTGAGGGAATCACGGTCGTTGGTAATCGCGTATTCGATCGCAGCGCGAACCAAACGTTTGGTACCTTCTTCGGAACACGGCTTCACGCCGATGCCACACTGCTCAGGGAAACGGATTTTGCTAACGCCCATTTCTTCACGCAGGAATTTGATCACTTTGTCTGCTTCAGCAGAACCCGCTTTCCACTCAATACCTGCATAGATGTCTTCGGCGTTTTCGCGGAAGATCACCATGTCAGTCAGTTCAGGCTGTTTAACTGGGCTAGGTGTACCTTCGTAGTAGCGTACCGGACGCAGGCAAACATACAGATCCAGCTGTTGGCGCAGTGCAACGTTCAGAGAACGAATGCCACCGCCGACTGGCGTTGTCAGCGGGCCCTTAATCGCCACACGATATTCACGGATCAGATCCAGCGTTTCATCTGGCAGCCAGACATCTTTACCGTAAACTTGCGTGGATTTCTCACCTGTGTAGATCTCCATCCAGGAAATCGCGCGCTTGCCCTGATAGGCTTTTTTCACGGCGGCGTCCACTACGTTGATCATGGCTGGCGTTACATCGATACCAATGCCGTCACCTTCGATAAACGGGATAACCGGATTGTTCGGAACAACCAGTTTGCCTTGAACATCAACCGTGATTTTCTGACCTTCTGTCGGTACAACTACTTTGCTTTCCATTAACCTCTCCTTCGAGCGCAATTTTGTTAATGACTTGTAAGATGCGTGTCAATACTACTTGAATATTTAGCCCGCGCCAATCGCAAACCATTTCGAGTATAATGCTTTTGTTATCCGCGACTATAAAGATGATGAATAAATTCCCTGTTAAAAATCACAAAGTTAAACGATTCAGCTCACAGCCAGCAAGAAAAAGGCAGCCTGAGAATACGCCGCGCCGGATTGTTTTGTTCAACAAGCCCTTCGATGTCTTGCCGCAATTCACTGATGAAGCCGGGCGTAGCACGCTGAAAGATTACATTCCGATTAGCAGCATTTATGCCGCTGGACGTCTGGATCGCGACAGCGAAGGCCTGATGATTCTCACCAATGACGGCAAGCTTCAGGCACGGCTAACTCAGCCGACGAAAAAAACGGCCAAAATCTACTATGTTCAAGTTGAAGGCATTCCTGATGAGGCCGCACTGACGCGCTTTCGTACCGGTTTGGAACTGAATGACGGTAAAACGCTGCCTGCAGGCGCGGAGATCGTGCCGGAACCTGACTGGCTGTGGCTACGTAATCCTCCGATACGCGAACGTAAAAGCATTCCTGACTGCTGGCTAAAAATTACGCTGTATGAAGGTCGTAATCGGCAAGTCCGTCGTATGACGGCGAATATCGGGTATCCTACCCTGCGTCTGATTCGATACGGCATGGCCAATCAAACCGTAGAAAACCTGTTACCCGGAGAATGGAAGGAGATAGCGGATGTTTAAACCCCATGTAACGGTTGCCTGTGTGGTACAGGCCGAGAACCATTTTCTGGTCGTCGAAGAGTTAATTAACGACAAATTATTGTGGAACCAACCCGCGGGCCATTTGGAAGCCGACGAGACGCTGATTCAGGCGGCGAGCCGTGAGCTATGGGAAGAGACCGGCATTCAGGCAGCGCCACACAGTTTCTTGCGTCTGCATCAATGGATTGCCCCAGATAACACACCGTTTTTACGCTTTTGCTTCGCGCTCGATCTGCCTCAGCGGGTCGACACCCAACCGCACGACAGCGACATCGAATGCTGTCGCTGGGTGACCGCCGAAGAAATTCTGCATTCTCGTCAGCTTCGTTCACCGCTAGTGGCCGAAAGTATTCGCTGCTATCAGCAGCCAGAACGCTATCCGTTAACCGTATTGGGCGCGTTTAACTGGCCTTTTTAGACATCTTGCCATTCCTGCCACGCGTGAGCTAACCACCACGCGGCAGGAATAGCGATGCAGCCCTCGGTTCAACATGCTAAAATATGCCGCTTGTTTTTCGCATCAATGCGCCAGTAAATTTCAGTTCGTGAGACTCCCATGTCAGATAACAGCCAGAAAAAAGTGATTGTCGGTATGTCCGGCGGTGTTGATTCCTCCGTTTCCGCTTACCTGTTACAGCAACAGGGCTATCATGTTGAAGGCCTGTTCATGAAGAACTGGGAAGAGGATGACGACACGGAATATTGCTCAGCGGCCACTGACCTTGCTGATGCACAGGCCGTTTGCGACAAACTGGGTATCGAATTACATACCGTCAATTTTGCCGCGGAATATTGGGATAACGTTTTTGAACTCTTCCTTGAAGAATATAAAGCGGGCCGCACCCCCAATCCCGATATCCTGTGCAATAAAGAAATCAAATTCAAAGCCTTCCTGGAGTTCGCTGCCGAGGATCTCGGGGCGGACTATATCGCGACAGGCCACTATGTCCGTCGTCACGACGTTGACGGCAAAAGCCGTTTGCTGCGCGGCATGGATGGCAACAAAGACCAGAGCTATTTTCTTTATACGCTGAGCCATGAACAGATTGCACAAAGTCTGTTCCCCGTCGGCGAACTGGAAAAGCCACAGGTGCGCAAGATCGCCGAAGAACTTGAACTGGCTACCGCGAAGAAGAAAGACTCTACGGGTATTTGCTTCATCGGCGAACGTAAATTCACCGATTTTCTGGCGCGTTACCTTCCCGCACAGCCCGGCCCGATTCTGTCCGTCGACGACAATAAACCGATGGGACAACATCAGGGACTGATGTACCACACGCTAGGGCAGCGCAAAGGACTGGGGATTGGCGGCGTCAAAGACGGCGGCGAAGATCCTTGGTACGTGGTGGATAAAGATGTAGCCAACAATATTCTGTATGTCGCGCAGGGTCACGAACACCCTCGCCTGATGTCGTACGGCTTAATCGCACAGCAGTTACACTGGGTCGATCGCCAACCGCTGACCGCTGAATTACGCTGCACGGTGAAAACCCGTTACCGTCAGGCGGATATTCCCTGCACCGTCACCCCACTTGGCGACGATCGCATTACCGTGCGTTTTGATGAGCCCGTCGCTGCCGTCACTCCGGGCCAATCCGCTGTCTTTTACCTGGACGACGTTTGCCTTGGCGGCGGCATCATCGAAGAACGCTTACAGGAGTAACCGTGGCTAAGAATTATTATGAAATCACGCTGGCGCTCGCAGGCATTTGCCAATCAGCACATTTAGTTCAGCAGTTGGCCCACACGGGAAACTGTAATAACGATGTGCTGCATACCTCGCTGAACAGCGTGTTGAACCTCAATCCGGCATCCACGTTGGCCGTTTACGGCAATGACGAGCAAAACCTGAAGGTTGGGCTGGAAACGCTATTGGGTATTCTGAATACCAGCAGTAACAAAGGCGCGGGTGCAGAATTATCGCGCTATACCTTCAGTCTGATCGCGCTAGAACGCAAGCTGAATGCGAAATCTGCTGCGCTTGACGAATTAGGTAAGCGCATCGGGCAGTTGGAACGCCAACTGGAGCATTTTGAGCTGCTTTCCGAAACGATTGTTAGCGCGCTCGCCGCGATTTACGTGGATGTCATCAGTACGCTGGGGCCACGTATTCAGGTTACTGGCTCACCAGAAGTGCTGAAAAACAGCCAGGTGCAAGCTAAAGTCCGTGCCGCGCTGCTGGCCGGTATCCGTTCTACGGTGCTCTGGCAACAGATTGGTGGTGGGCGCTTACAATTGATGTTCTCACGCAGTCAACTGGTCAAAGAAGCGAAACAGATATTGGCGCGTTGCCCATCCGTTTGATGGTATTCTTGCCGTTATAGCTGACGCTGGTGTGATTAAGGCCAGCGTTGCAATACTCGATTTAGTACTAAAACTGGCTGGTTCAAAATCAGTCAGTTGTTGAAACTCGTTATTATCGAAACTACGTGTTCTTAAAACCAATTGTTCTTGAAAATAATTGTTATTGAAACCAATCTCAGGAGTTGCTTGCGATGGAATTATCCTCACTGACCGCCGTTTCCCCTATTGATGGACGCTACGGCGATAAAGTCAGCACATTGCGCACCATTTTCAGCGAATTCGGTTTGCTGAAATTCCGTGTGCAGGTTGAAGTACGTTGGTTGCAAAAACTGGCAGCCTGTGCAGAGATCCAGGAAGTTCCTGCATTTGACGCTGACGCAAACGCTTTCCTTGATAAAATTGTCGCCGAATTTAGCGAAGAAGATGCGGCCCGCATTAAAACGATCGAGCGTACGACCAACCACGATGTGAAAGCCGTTGAGTATTTTCTGAAAGAGAAAGTCGCTGCTATTCCAGCACTGCATGCCGTTAACGAATTCATCCACTTCGCCTGTACCTCAGAAGACATCAACAACCTGTCTCACGCACTCATGCTTGATACCGCTCGCCGCGACGTCATCCTGCCGCACTGGCGCCAGATTATTGATGCGCTGAAAACGCTGGCACAGGAATACCGCGATATCCCGCTGCTTTCCCGTACACACGGTCAGCCAGCCACGCCATCCACCATCGGTAAAGAGTTCGCTAACGTGGCTTACCGTATGGAGCGCCAATATCGTCAGCTGCAACAGGTTGAGATTCTGGGCAAAATTAATGGTGCTGTCGGCAACTATAATGCCCATCTGGCAGCTTACCCGGAAGTAGACTGGCATCAGTTCAGCGAAAGTTTCGTTACCTCGCTGGGCATCAACTGGAACCCGTACACCACACAGATCGAACCGCACGATTACATCGCTGAGCTGTTCGACTGCATCGCACGTTTCAACACCATTTTGATCGACTTTGACCGTGATATCTGGGGCTACATCGCACTGAATCACTTCAAACAAAAAACCATTGCGGGCGAAATCGGTTCCTCTACCATGCCACATAAGGTTAACCCGATTGACTTCGAAAACTCGGAAGGCAATCTGGGGCTGTCGAACGCCGTACTGGCGCACCTGGCCAGCAAATTGCCGGTTTCTCGCTGGCAGCGCGATCTCACCGACTCTACCGTGCTACGTAACTTAGGCGTGGGTGTGGGCTATGCACTGATTGCGTATCAGGCCACGATGAAAGGCATCAGCAAACTGGAAGTGAACCGCGATCGTCTGGCTGACGAACTGGATCACAACTGGGAAGTGTTGGCAGAGCCGATTCAAACCGTGATGCGCCGCTACGGGATTGAAAAACCGTACGAGAAACTGAAAGAACTGACACGCGGCAAACGTATTGATGCGACGGGTATTCAGGCATTTATCGATGGTCTGGAATTACCTGAAGCGGAAAAAACGCGTCTGAAAGCGATGACGCCAGCCAACTATATTGGCCGCGCTATCGCCATGGTCGATGACCTGAAATAAGCGTTCTCAAACAAAATTTCGTACTCCCTCTGGCGGGCGCCCTGCCCGCCAGTTTTCTCGCTCACCATACTCTAAATAATTCGGGTTTCAGGTAGGCGGCAAGCGAAGGACAAACTCGTCGGGAACGAATTTGACCAGCCAACGGCTGGCCTTCGGTGAGAGACAGGAAGTCTCTCATTTCATCCCGATGAGCTTACTCAAGTAAGTGATTCGGGTGACTGAGCGTAGCCAACACACATGCAACTCGAAGTATGACGAGTATAACCATTTCCAGCCTGTTTATACCCGGTTTACCCTTCCTGTGGATAATTTAACAAATAAAATAAATGACTTTCTCTGCGTATAATGCTGATACGCGGGAGCGACAGACGTGAAAGATAGGCTACATAAAAGCATTTCAATAAATATGATTCTATCTATTCGACAGAGGATATAACGATGCGGATTCTGGTCGTTGAAGATAATGTATTGCTACGCCATCATTTAACCGTTCAGATGAACGAAATGGGGCATCAGGTTGACGCGGCGTCTGACGCTAAAGAAGCAGATTATTTTCTGCATGAAAACATGCCGGATATTGCGATTGTCGATCTCGGATTGCCCGATGAAGATGGCATGAGCATGATTCGTCGCTGGCGTGCGCATCAGGTCAAACTGCCTATTCTGGTGTTGACCGCCCGTGAAGGCTGGCAGGACAAAGTGGCCGTGCTGGAAGCGGGGGCGGACGATTACGTGACTAAACCGTTCCATATGGAAGAAGTGGTGGCGCGTTTGCAGGCGTTGATGCGGCGCAATAGTGGTTTGGCATCACAAATTATCAGTCTGCCGCCCTTCGAGATCGATTTGTCGCGCCGCGAACTGATGATCCACAGCGCCCCAATCAAGCTGACTGCGTTTGAATACACGATTATCGAGACGCTGATTCGCAACAAGGGTAAAGTCGTCAGCAAAGAGTCGCTGATGCTACAGCTGTATCCCGATGCGGAACTACGGGAAAGCCACACCATTGATGTACTGATGGGACGGTTACGCAAGAAAATTCAGCAGGCGGACGCGCAAGATGTAATTACTACCGTACGCGGACAAGGATATCGCTTTGATATTGATACGCCCTCAGGCCCAGTATGAGTGATAAGAAGCAGCCTTTCTCGCTTCGCATTCGTTTTCTACTCGCGACAGCGGCCATCGTGCTGGCGCTGTCGTTGGCCTATGGCGTCGTCGCCATTATCGGTTACAGCGTCAATTTTGATAAAACCTCATTCCGCCTGTTACGTGGCGAAAGTAACCTCTACTACAGCCTTGCACAGTGGCGCGATAACCAGTTGAATATCGTCACGCCCCCCGATGTCGACATCAATTTCCCCACGCTGGTGTTGATATATGATGAGAATGGCAACGTACTCTGGCGCGAAAAGCATGTTCCCGAGCTGGAAGCGCTGATAAAACCAGAGTGGCTGAACAAGACGGCCTATCACGAATTGGATACCGACACCGATACCAGCAGCGCGGTATTAACAGGCAATACCTTATTACTGAGCAGCCTGCGGGCGCTGAATGGCGCACATAGCAATGCGCTAACCCATTCCATCGCCGTGAACGTGTATCCCAAGACCGATCATCTCCCCTCCATCACCATTGTCGTCGTTGACCGCATCCCGCAAGAGTTACAACAGGAAGACGTGGTGTGGGAATGGTTCAGCTATGTCTTGATCGCCAACCTTCTGCTGGTGCTTCCCCTGCTTTGGCTAGGCGCTCACTGGAGCCTGCGCCCTATTCAGCATCTGGTAAAACAGATCGCTGAACTGGAAAAAGGCACGCGCGATCAGTTGGATGAAAAGCCGCCACGTGAGTTGTTCAGTTTGGTGAAAAACCTGAATATTCTGCTGAATAACGAACGCCAGCGCTACCATAAATATCGCACGACGCTCACTGACCTCACCCACAGTCTGAAAACGCCGCTGGCGGTCTTGCAGACCACGTTACGCGCGCTGCGTACCGGCAAAGAAATCACTATCGATCAGGCTGAGCCGATCATGCTGGCACAGATCAGTCGCATCTCACAGCAGATTGGTTATTACCTGCATCGCGCCAGCGTGCGCTCCGAGCATAATCTGCTGATACGTGAAGTACACTCGGTTCCGGCGCTGCTGGATGGCCTGTGTTCTGCGTTAAATAAGGTGTATCAGCGCAAAGGCGTGGTATTGACGCTCGATATTCCACCCGAGCTGACCTTCGTGGGCGAGAAGAATGATTTTATGGAAGTACTGGGCAATATCCTTGATAACGCCTGTAAGTACTGCCTGGAATTTGTTGAAATCAGCGTGCAATATTCCGATCACAAGCTGCATCTGATTATCGATGACGATGGCCCCGGCATCCACGAAAGCAAGCGCGAAATGATCTTCCTGCGTGGGCAACGAGCCGACCGCATGCGCCCCGGACAAGGTATCGGTCTCGCCGTTGCCGTCGAAATTATCGAACAGTATCAGGGTGAGATCCTCATCAGCGACAGCGCACTGGGTGGTGCCCGAGTCGAGGCCATTTTCTCCCGCCAGAACCTTAGTTCGAACGAAGGGTGAAAGACAGTACAGCCAGCAATGCTTCCGCTATACTCGTCATACTTCAAGTTGCATGTACGTTGGATTAGTTCTCTTACCGCCTGCATGAAACTCGAATTATTTAGGGTATATACTTATTGTCAAAATGCGGATTGTTTTAAAATACGGATTACTTCAAGAAAAATCATGTCTTCAAGAACAGTCATTTCCTCAAAAAACGAATTTCTGGAAAACGGTATGGACTATCAACTTAATCTCGACTGGCAGGATTTTTTAGCGAACTACTGGCAAAAACGTCCGCTCCTGATTAAAGGCGGTTTTACCCATTTTATCGATCCGATTTCACCCGATGAACTTGCGGGTCTGGCATTGGAAAATGAGGTCGATAGCCGGCTAGTCAGCCATCAGAATGGGCGTTGGCAGGTGAGCCATGGTCCTTTCGAGAGCTACGACCATCTGGGTGAAAGCAATTGGTCGCTGTTAGTGCAGGCGGTCGATCACTGGCATGAGCCCTCTTCCGCCTTGATGCAGCCATTTAGACAACTGCCAGACTGGCGTACTGATGATTTGATGATTTCGTTTTCCGTTCCCGGTGGTGGCGTAGGACCACATCTGGATCAGTATGATGTTTTCATTATTCAGGGAACGGGACGTCGCCGCTGGCGTGTCGGTGAAAAAATACCGATGAAGCAGCACTGCCCGCACCCAGACCTGCTTCAGGTCGACCCGTTTGAAGCCATTATTGATGAAGAGCTGGAACCGGGCGATATCGTGTATATTCCGCCGGGCTTCCCGCACGAAGGCTATTCGCTGGAGAATTCGCTCAACTACTCCGTGGGTTTCCGGGCGCCAAATGCTCGCGAACTGGTCAGCGGTTTTGCGGATTATGTGCTTTCCCGCGAACTCGGCAGCTATCGCTACAGCGATCCCAACATCCCATCCCGAGATCATATCGCCAGCGTATTGCCGCAAGAGCTGGATGCACTGCAAAAAATGATGCTGGAGCTAGTACAGCAACCGGAACATTTCCAGAACTGGTTTGGTGAGTTTATTTCCCAGTCTCGCCATGAGCTTGACCTCTCGCCACCGGAACCACCGTATCAGGCTGGCGAGGTGTATGAGTATCTGCAACAGGGTGAACCACTGCGTCGTCTAGGCGGTCTGCGTGTTATCTGCGTTGGGGATGGCTGCTTCGTTAACGGGGAGAAAGTGAACAGTACACACAAGGAAGCGCTGTTTGCGTTGGCTGAGCACCCCGCCATCAATGCGGAACTGCTGGGTGATGCGCTGGAAGATCCTTCTTTCCTTGCGCAGCTCACGGTACTGATTAACAGCGGTTACTGGTATTTTGCGGATTAAAACCAAGATAATCGGTTACACAAGAATAAGGCGGGAATTTCCCGCCTTATTCGTCTCTGCAAAATGGTAATGCTTACGGCTTCGCACGCAGCGCAGTCAGCTCTGCAATGCGCATAATCACAGACACGGCCTTTTCCATTCCTTCCAGCGTGACAAATTCATGTTTGCCATGATAGTTGTAGCCACCGGTAAACAGATTTGGGCATGGTAACCCTTGGAATGACAGGTGTGCGCCGTCAGTACCACCGCGAATTGGCTTCATATTTGGCTCAATATCACAATCCCGCATCGCCTGCTGTGCCAGCGCGATAATGTGCGGATGCTGCTCAACCTGCTCACGCATGTTGTAGTAGGTATCAGTAATCGTGACTTCAATGTAGCAATCTCGGTGCAGCCCCGCGCCGACCTTTTCCGCAATATCCAGCATTGTCTGTTTACGCTGTTCAAAGCCGTTACGATCGAAATCCCGGACGATATAGTGCAAGTCAGCCCGCTCTACAGAGCCTTTCATGTTGTGAAGATGGTAAAACCCCTGATAGCTTTCTGTCTGCTCCGGTGATTCACTCTCAGGCACATGCTGATGATAGCGAGAGGCCAGTGTCAGCGCGTTCACCATCACGCCTTTGGCGCTACCAGGATGTACATTATTACCGACAATTTTCACCTGAACCGACGCGGCATTAAAGTTTTCATACTCCAGTTCGCCGACGCCACCGCCGTCTACGGTGTAAGCCCACTGCGCGTTAAACGCTTTGACATCAAAAAACTGCGCGCCCTTGCCAATTTCTTCATCAGGCGTAAAGGCAATACGAATATCCCCGTGCGGCAGTTGGTTCTTTCTCAGACGCACCAGTGCGGTAATAATTTCTGCGATCCCTGCTTTATCATCGGCTCCCAGCAGCGTTTTGCCGTCTGTCGTAATCAGCGTGTGCCCCAGTAGTTGGTGTAGCACTGGGAACATGACGGGCGACAGCACTTCATCCCCCATGCCCAAGGCAATGTCACCACCGCGATAGTTTTCTAGAATCTGCGGATTCACATTTTTGCCGCTAAAGTCTGGCGACGTATCCATATGTGAAATAAAGCCGATAGCAGGTACTGACCAGGCAACGTTCGCCGGAAGCGTCGCCATCAGGCAACCTTGTTTGCTAAGTACGATCTGCTCAAATCCCAGTTCGAGCAGTTCTTGCTGCAACGCACGCGCCAGTTTCAACTGGCCGTCGGTACTCGGCACCTGCCGAACACCGGATTTAGACTGTGTATCAAACGAAACGTAGTTTAAAAATCTGTCGAGTAATTTATCCATCTTATGCCCCCTGAACCCTGAAAGGCATTATGGATAGGGCTACCACGGCAGATATTGCGTCAGGTCAGTTTTTTTCCGATTTAACAAACCATAGGACTAGAATTCAGAGCAAAAAGCGGTAGCAGCGTCACGAAGTGTTCCCAAATCAGGTAACAATAAGGAAACATGCGTGCTAATTCATTGGCTGAATCACCGCCATTCACGTCTATAGTGGCAGGAAGTCGGGCCACACAAGTTGGCGTTAGGTAACGTTTCCCGTAAAATGCCGCCCTTAACCGCGCACGCTAGCTGAAAGGTGATAACCCTTGGCACGATCGCAACGGAGATGCCGTTGATCTGCCAAATCAGGAAATAGAGCTATACCTTAATGAAAGAAAACTCCCTGACTGTGCCAGTCGTTGAATTGCTCAACGTCCATAAAGGCTTTGATGGTAAAGACATCATTTCGCATTTTAATCTCACCATTAATAACGGTGAGTTCCTGACGATCCTCGGGCCATCCGGCTGCGGAAAAACCACCGTACTGCGTCTGATAGCGGGTCTGGAAACGGTCGATAGTGGCAGCATCATGCTGGAAAAGCAGGATATTACCCACCAGCCGGCTGAGCAGCGACACGTTAATACCGTATTTCAAAGTTACGCGCTATTCCCTCATCTCAGCGTGTTTGAGAACGTGGCATTTGGCCTGCGTATGCAGAAAACACCTGCCGCAGAAATAACGCCGCGCGTAATTGAAGCACTAAAAATGGTGCAGTTGGACGAGTTAGCACAGCGTCGCCCACACCAGTTATCCGGTGGCCAGCAACAGCGCGTTGCTATCGCCCGCGCCGTCGTCAACCAGCCGAAGGTTCTGCTGCTGGATGAATCTCTGTCCGCACTCGATTATAAGTTGCGCAAGCAGATGCAGAACGAGCTTAAGGCGCTGCAACGCAAGTTGGGCATCACCTTTATTTTCGTCACGCACGATCAGGAAGAAGCGCTGACCATGTCCGACCGCATCGTGGTGATGCGCGAGGGTTGCATCGAGCAAGACGGCACGCCGCGTGAAATCTACGAAGAGCCTAAAAATCTATTCGTCGCCAGTTTTATCGGCGAAATCAATATTTTTGATGCCATCGTACTAGAGCTATTGGATGAACAAAGAGTACGCGCTCAGGTCGAAGGCCACGAATGCGTGATCACCGTCAGTTTTCTGGTCAACGTCGGACAACACCTTAACGTGCTGCTGCGACCGGAGGATTTACGCGTTGAAGAACTGGGCGACGGCATGCAGGCTGAAGGGATGGTTGGCTACGTGCGCGAGCGCAACTATAAAGGCATGACGCTGGAATCCAACATCGAGTTGGAAAACGGCAAAATGGTCATGGTCAGCGAGTTCTTTAACGAAGACGATCCCGACTTCGATCATTCACTCAACCAGAAAGTGGACGTTACCTGGGTGGAAAGTTGGGAGGTAGTCCTGCACGATGAAGACGTCGCGTAAACGCTTTCAAAATATCATTATCACACTCATCGTTGCCTGGCTGGTGCTGTTTGTTTTCCTGCCCAATCTGATGATCATCGGAACCAGTTTTCTGACGCGCGATGACACGCATTTCGTCAGTCTGGTCTTTACGCTGGAAAACTATACGCGTCTGGTCGACCCGCTTTATGCTTCAGTACTACTGCATTCGCTGAACATGGCCGTTATCGCTACGCTCTGCTGTTTACTGCTGGGCTATCCGTTTGCCTTTATTCTGGCGCGTTTACCGAAAAAAATTCAGCCACTGATGCTGTTTCTGCTGATTGTGCCGTTTTGGACTAACTCACTGATCCGTATTTACGGGCTAAAAATTTTCCTCAGCACGCGTGGTCATCTGAATGAATTTTTGCTCTGGACCGGCCTAATCGATACGCCGCTGCGGATTATGTACACGTCTGAAGCGGTGATTCTCGGCCTGATTTACATCCTGCTGCCGTTCATGGTGCTACCGCTCTACTCCAGTATTGAAAAACTCGATAAAGCCTACCTTGAAGCCGCCCGCGATCTGGGTGCCAATAAATGGCAAACCTTTATTCGCGTGGTGATCCCGCTGACTATGCCGGGAATTATCGCTGGATGCTTGCTGGTGTTGCTGCCCGCCATGGGGCTGTTCTTCGTGGCCGACCTGATGGGTGGTGCAAAGAATTTGCTGATCGGTAACGTCATTAAAAGCCAGTTCCTTAATATACGTGATTGGCCGTTTGGTGCTGCCACCAGCATCTGCCTGACGTTAGTCATGGGCGTACTGCTGTTTATCTACTACCGCACGGCTCGACTGCTGAATAAAAAGGGAGAGCTGGAATGACTGGACGCTTAATCCGCGGTGGATTTATGTCCATCATTTACGCTTATCTGTACATTCCGATCATTATTCTGATCGTGAATTCATTTAATCAGGCGCGTTTTGGCATCAACTGGCAGGGATTTACGCTGGATTGGTATCGGCTGCTGATGAACAACGACAGCCTGCTTCAGGCCGCACAGCACTCGCTGACGATGGCGGTGTTTTCCGCGACGTTTGCCACGCTGATTGGCTCTCTGACAGCCGTCGCGCTGTATCGCTACCGTTTTCGCGGCAAGCCTTTTGTCGGCGGCATGCTGTTCGTGGTAATGATGTCGCCGGATATCGTGATGGCAATTTCGCTACTGGTGCTTTTCATGTTGTTGGGCATCTCACTCGGGTTCTGGTCGCTGCTGTTTTCCCACATCACATTCTGCCTGCCATTCGTGGTGGTGACCGTCTACTCGCGTCTGAAAGGGTTTGACGTACGAATGCTGGAAGCCGCGCGCGATTTAGGCGCCAGCGAAGTGATTATTCTGCGCAAGATTATTCTGCCGCTGGCGATGCCCGCGGTGGCCGCCAGTTGGCTACTCAGCTTTACGCTGTCGATGGATGACGTGGTGGTTTCTTCGTTTGTCACCGGGCCCGCGTATGAAATTCTGCCCTTGAAGATTTACTCAATGGTAAAGGTCGGCGTATCCCCGGAAGTCAATGCGCTGGCGACGATCCTGCTGATTCTGTCGCTCCTGCTGGTGCTCAGCAGCCAGCTAATTTTACGTGACCGCACCAGAAAATAAGATTGCAGCTCGCACGATAAATACCGTTATTTTCATCTCTGTCGGCATCAGACAGGTATTTTCTTTGGGACCTATAAGGAGGTAAACATAATGAAAAAGTGGCCACACCTACTGGCAGCGTGCGCGATGGCGTTCGGCATCAGCACCGCCAATGCCAACGATGGCAAAACGCTCTATTTCTATAACTGGACCGAATACGTGCCGCCGGGTCTGTTGGAACAGTTCACTAAAGAAACGGGAATCAAGGTGATTTACTCCACCTATGAATCCAACGAGAGCATGTACGCTAAGCTGAAAACCTATAAAGACAGCGCCTACGATTTGGTCGTGCCGTCGACCTATTTCATCTCCAAGATGAGTAAAGAAGGCATGCTGCAAAAGATTGATACCCGCAAGCTCAGCAACTTCCATAATCTCGATCCAAACTTGCTACATAAATCTTTCGATCCAAACAACGATTACTCTATTCCCTATATCTGGGGCGCAACGGCGATTGGTATTAATCATGAAGTGATTGACCCTGCCAGCGTCACCGGTTGGGCCGATCTGTGGGATACGAAGTACAAAAATAGCCTGCTGCTGACGGACGATGCACGTGAAGTGTTCCAAATCGCCCTGCGTAAGCTGGGTTATTCCGCAAACACCACCGATCCTAAAGAGATTGAGGCAGCCTATAAAGCGCTGCAAACCCTAATGCCGAACGTGTTGACGTTCAACTCGGACAACCCCGGTAACCCGTTCATTGAAGGTGAGGTTAATCTGGGTATGATATGGAACGGTTCTGCCTATGTGGCACGTCAAGCTGGCACACCGCTGGATGTCATCTGGCCCAAAGAAGGTGGCATCTTCTGGATGGACAGCCTGGCAATTCCAGCCAACGCCAAGAACGTCGACGGTGCGATGAAGCTGATCGACTTCCTGCTGCGCCCAGACGTGGCGGCTCAAGTTGCAGAAACTATCGGCTATCCAACACCTAATCTGGCGGCAAAGAAACTACTACCACCTGAAGTTTCAGGTGACAAAACACTGTACCCAGATGATGAAACCATCGGCAAAGGCGAATGGCAGAACGACGTTGGCAGCGCCAGCACGCTGTATGAAACTTATTTCCAACAGCTAAAAGCGGGTCGTTAATCGCGAGATATCGTGTCACGTGATAGCAATGCTGCTTCTTTATCCGATCGACTAGAGACGATCATTATCATAAAGCCGTCCCTTTGATAGGGACGCTCATATTCACGGTGTTAACCCCTTCCAGTTCAAGTAGCTGAATTTTTTTTGCGATACCTCCCGCATACCCGGTCAAGCTGTTATTGGTGCCAATAACCCGGTGGCAGGGAATGATAATAGATATTGGGTTGTGGCCAACCGCCCCACCGGTAGCCTGCGCTGACATGCTGGTTTTACCCATAACAGCCGCAACATCTCTGGCTACGGTTCCGTATGTGACATATTCACCATACGGGATCTGACATAACCGTTGCCAAACAGCCAGTCGAAAATCACTGCCACTTGGTGCCAATGGCAGTGCATCGAGGGCGGGATTATGGCCGGAGAAATAAGCATCTAACCATCGTTTAATGGCGGAAAAAAGCGGAAGTTCGGGGCTTATCGACGGTTCTACTTGAAAGGACTGCGCGTAATATTTTTGACCGACAAACCAGAGCCCAGTCAAGTTTTCCCCATCGATTGCTATCGTAATCTCCCCCATTGGAGAATCATACTGGCTGAAAAACATATTGTGTCCCTTTTGTTGGGTGAGATGCATTAACAAACATCTGAAGTAGTGGCTATGTGTTGCTTTAGGTAGAAACAACACAGAGACGTACTGTGATGAAACGGTGACAGATCTAACAACACTTACGCACTCACCCGTCATGCCAAAGCGAATCACGCTTACGATAAATGACTTATAAATATCAAGACAGATTATTCAGCGGCAGCGATTTTGATTTTCTGCGCGAATCCGGCATCAATAAAGTCGCTAGCCCAAGCAACGGAAGATAACCACAGGCATCATAGACCGACACAATTCCATAGATATCTGCCAACTTACCTAAACTGGCGGCAGCAATTCCGCCCACACCAAACATGGTGCCGAACATAATTCCAGCAACCATACCCGTTCTTCCTGGCACAACCTCTTGTGCATACACCACAAGTGCAGCAAACGCAGAAGACAGTACAAAACCAATGATGAGTGTTAGCGTGACGGTCCAGAAAAAATTTGCATGCGGCAGGATCGGAGCAAAAGGAATAACCCCTAAAAATGATATCCAGATCACTGCTTTGCGACCAATACGATCGCCAACCGGCCCACCCGCAAACGTTCCAATCGCGACAGCTGCAAGGAAAGCAAACAGGCAGAACTGTGCGTCGCGTAAGGTAATATCAAAACGTTGAATCAGGTAAAATGTATAGTAATTGCTGATGGAGGCGATGTAGGTGAACTTTGTCAGCATCAAAATACTGACAATGGCAACGGCAAGAATAACTTTGTCTCGGGGTAACTTTTCACCACTGAGGCTATCGTGTTTTTTGCTCTGCGCATGTCCGTGAGCGATAGTCCAACGGCTTATACGGGTCAAAATAACAATGGCAATGAACGCGATGATCATTAACCACGCCACTGACATTTGCCCGTGAGGAAGTATCAAAAGTGCGGCAATCAAAGGACCGAATGCGGTGCCAGCATTTCCCCCGACCTGAAAAACTGACTGAGCGGTGCCAAACTTTCCGCCGGAAGCCATGCGGGCCACCCGTGAAGCCTCAGGGTGAAATGTGGACGACCCCACACCAACTAATGCCGCAGAGACGAGCAACAAGGTAAAGCTGTCAGCTATTGCCAACAAACCGATACCAATAAACGTAACGACCATCCCTGCGGGTAAAAGATAGGGTTTAGGACGTTTGTCGGTATACAAACCGACCCAAGGCTGAAGAAGGGAGGCCGTGATTTGGTAAACCAACGCAATCATGCCGATTTGTGCGTACGACAGCGTGAAATTTTCTTTCAACATCGGGTAAATTGATGGCAGTGTCGCCTGAATAACATCATTGCATGCGTGAGTTAACGCCACTGCACCGACGATGTTAACCAAAAATTTTCCAGTGTCATTCCCAACATGTGACTGTGTTGGTGTTGGTTCGCTTACTTCAGTAGAAGACATATTTTACTTTCTCATTGGCAGGTGAGAAACAACATTATCTGCATGCCAGTTTTCACCATAACCCCTTGTTGGCCGGTACCTGACTCCGAATATTTCACAGAAAAAATGTCGTTTCATTCGTACATACTTGCGAAAAAAACTATGATAACGGCATCAACTGAATTTGATACGCCAATCGATATAGATGAAATGACAATAGAAATGAACAATGCCGACTGGGGATGTCTCGCCCGATCATACGAACGGGGCACATTGAATCCGTCACACAAGCATAAGCGAGGGCAACTGCTTTATGCGGTAAAAGGTGTGATGTTGGTTCAAACAGATAGTCGGCAGTGGGTCGTTCCCCCTCAACGATCGCTTTGGCTACCGGCAGAGCAGTGGCATTCCTTCACCTTGCTTTCTCATACTGAATTAAGAACGTTGTACTTCACACCTTCGTTTGTGGCAGAAGCCTGCGGTATGAAAACGTTGGATCACATTCATGTCATCGGCATGACGCCTTTCGCACAACACCTGATATCCAGTTTGTTTGAGAAATCTTTCAACCACTTGACACAAAAGTTGATCGCCCAATTATTGCTCAGAATAGTGAATGAAACCGAAGCGCTTCCTGTCGATCTGGTGATGCCATGTGACGATAAACTACATAAAGTGGCTCAAGATATGCTCGTCAACGATAGATGGAACGTTTCCCTAAGTGAATTCGCGGGGCGGGTTGCAATGTCTGAACGTACTTTTTCACGCTATTTCACCGAGGATACCGGATGCAGTTTTCGGACCTGGAAGCAACGGGCACGGATTTTTGTGTCTATGGACCTGCTTTCTAACGGTATGCCGGTCAAACATGTGGCTTATAAACTGGGCTTTTCATGCCCCTCTTCCTTCGTTGCCGCATTTCGCTCAGTGACGGGTCAGACTCCTTCAGGTTTTTCAGGACTATCTGACATTCATAATGATGAGTGACGTAGTCCATGCGCTAACACTTGCTGGTGGCTTGAACGCTCGTTTAGCGCATCCGAATCATCACTCGACGGGTTTTGTCAGCCCCCTGCATCCATATGTGACGTCATTTCTTTAACATCAGTTGGCAAGTTTTCGCACCTAAAGCCATCATATTGACAGCTAAAAGCATTATCCTGACGGCATTAGGAAAATAATTACACGCGGATTCTTCTATAATGATTCAACACTCATAAGGATCACGATAGGAGCACCATCATGCTACAACTCTCCAGCCATAGTTTTCAGGACGGCGAAAATATCCCGGGTGAATTTGCCTTTGCCGTTCCTGATGCAAACAACCACATTGCACTGTCTTCTAATCACAATCCCCACCTTGTCTGGCACGGCGCTCCTGAAGGGACACAGTCTTTCGTGTTGATCTGTCACGACCCGGATGTACCCAGCCGTGGTGACGATGTGAATCAGGAAGGCCGCGAGGTTAGCGCCTCCCTGCCGCGTGTTGATTTCAACCATTGGCTGTTGCTGGATATTCCAGCCAGCGTCAGCGAAATCGCCGCCGCTTCGCATTCCAGCAGCATTACTCCGCGCGGAAAAGCAGGCCCAGATGCCCCAACAGGACTCAAACACGGCATCAATGACTACACTGTTTGGTTCGCCACCGACGAACAGATGAAAGGCACTTACTATGGCTATGATGGCCCATGCCCGCCGTGGAACGATGCGCTCGTACATCACTACATTTTCACACTTTATGCTCTCGCGACGCCGTCTTTAGCGATAGAAGGTGAGATTAACGGCGCTAATGTCCGAGCAGCGCTGGCTAACGCACCAGTACTCGCAGAAGCGAAACTCACCGGACTGTATACGCTGAATCCTCAATTGCTATGAGTGTGACCGCTTTACGCCCTGCTTCTCCGTCTCTCATTGCAGAGGCGGAGTGGCGTTTGCCATCAGGCCAGCCGCTACAGCGGTATGGCCTGTGCGCATTAGCACAGCCTCATCTGCGCACACCACAGCAAACAACGCGTTTTCATTTTTATGAGGCCACGCTTCTGCTGGTTCTTTCTGGTCAATTGACCATTATCGAACAGAACAAAACGACGATTGTCGACACGCCGTCTCAGCTTTGCCTGATTACACCTGATGCGAATGTCGATCTGACGAAAACACCCGGCGGTTATGACTCCGTTTTTCGATCAATCTTCCTGACGTTTTCACCCATGCTTCTGGCGCGTTTTTATCTCCGCTATCCTGATGAATCCGCATCGGCGCATCATCCTCATCTCTTCACTATCCTCACGCTGGATAGCGCACTCACCAGCACATTGCAGTATTTGGTTGAAGGGATTACAGGCAACGAGCTCAATGAATCACGTCTCGAACTCCGGCTGATGGATATGCTGCTGGTGCTGTCAGAACGAGGATATCGCTTTGGCGCACCGCCACAGCCTGGCGTTTCCACCCAGCTACGTGCGCTTATCAGTGAGGAACCGGAACGCCACTGGACCGCACAGTCTGCGGGCCGTTTGCTGGCAATGAGCGAAGCCACGCTACGCCGAAGGTTATCCGCCGAGCAGACGCGTTTTGAAGTGCTGTTATTAGAGACGCGGATGCAGCACGCGATGATGTTGGTACAGACGACGTCATGGAGTATGCAACGTCTGGCTGAGGCTTGTGGGTATAAATCCTCGGCTCGTTTTTCTGAACGATTTAAAACCCGTTTTGGCTGTTCACCTACCAAGATTCGTTAATCCACTCTTGGCGGAGTAGCGCCACCATCCTGCAATATCTAAAACAAAGCGCCCTGTCAGATAAACCAACAGGGCGCTTGAGGACGGTCAAAAGATGATCAGAACAACGTTGGCGTATTACTCTTTCTGGTCTTGCGCCAAATCGTTAGCGATTTTCACCGTTTCATCCAGATAAGGATCGGGAGCCAGGTAATCTTTTGGCAAATCTTCCAGCGATTTGAGCGGTTTCTTACCTTCTCTCGCCAGTCGGTCGTTAATCCGATTCAGACGCATCGCTTCATCATCGTCATTCTCTTTCTCACGCTGAGCAAGATTGAGCGACACGAGGTTGCGCTTATCCTTCATCGCGTTGTAGCGGGCAATATCCTGCGCAACAAACTGGAACTCAGGATCTTTGGCGATACGCTCCTGATGATGCTCATTCAGTTTGCTAATCAGCGCCTTCAGATCGCCGCTCTTGATGTAGTTGGCCGCTTTGATGCTGTCCCACGGTAACGCATTATCTTCGAACTTTTCGCCGGTATCTACCGTCTCGGTGCCCGTTGGCATCATCACGTCAGGCGTCACGCCTTTCATCTGAGTACTGCCGCCGTCAATGCGATAGAACTTCTGAATCGTGTATTGCACGGAACCCAGCGCAGGCCAGTCAGGGCGCAGCATCTGATCGTAAATCCGATTCAGCGAGCGATATTGCTGTACGGTGCCTTTACCAAACGTCGGTTCACCCACGATCAATGCACGACCATAATCCTGCATCGCCGCCGCGAAGATCTCAGAAGCGGAAGCACTGAAGCGGTCTACTAGCACCACCAGTGGGCCTTTGTAATACACAATGCCATCGGTGTCGCTGTCTTCGCGCACTTTGCCATTATTATCACGTACTTGAACCACAGGGCCGCTTGGGATAAACAGACCGGAAAGGCCTACTGCTTCCGTCAGCGCACCGCCGCCGTTAGTCCGCAAGTCAATCACGATGCTGCTGACGTTCTGTTTTTCCAGTTTCTGGAGCTGAACTTTTACGTCATCCGTCAACCCAACATAGAAGCCTGGGATATCCAGCACGCCGACTTTATCTTTGCCGACCGTCTTGACGGACATTTTAACCGCGCGGTCTTCAAGACGAATACGTTCGCGCGTCAGCGTGACAATACGGGTTTTCGTCCCTTTGCCTGCGGGCAGAATTTCCAGGCGTACCTTACTGCCTTTCGGCCCTTTGATCAGCGCGACCACATCATCCAGACGCCAGCCGATAACATCCACCATCGGCTTGCCGCTTTGGCTTACGCCAACCACTCGGTCACCGACAGTAATGTTTTTACTCTTCGCTGCTGGACCGCCTGGCACCATGGAATTAATCATGGTGTAGTCATCATCCATCTGCAACACCGCACCAATCCCTTCGAGCGACAGGCTCATTTCGGTATTGAATTGCTCGGTATTACGTGGTGACAGGTAGCTGGTATGCGGGTCAATTTCACGCGCAAAGGCGTTCATGACGAGTTGGAAGACATCTTCGCTGTTGCTCTGCGCCAAACGGCGAATCGCAAACTGGTAACGCTTGGTCAGCGTCTCTTTGATGTCTTTATCATCTTTACCGGTCAACTTTAGGCTGAGCCAGTCATATTTTACCTTGGCATCCCACAGGCGGTTAAGTTCACCCGCGTTCTGCGGCCAAGGGGCTTTGCTACGATCGAGTTCAAACGTATCATTGCCCGTCAAGTCTACCGGCTTATCCAGCAGCGACAATGCATATTGAAAACGCTCAAACCGACGTTTCTGCGCCAGATTGTACAACGCGTACGGAATATCCAGTTGACCAGATTTCAGCGCGTCACCCAACTGGGCTTTTTGCCCGGAAAATTGCGCCACATCAGAGGCCAACAGCACGTTGTGGCTGTAGTCCAACATGTTGAGGTAGCGGTTAAAAATTTTCTCGGAGAACTGCGCATCCAACATAAACTGACGATAATGCGAACGCAGGAAACGTGAGGCCACCCTGTCGCTAACGGTAGCATGTTGAGGCTCCTGATGTAGCTGAGGTATCTGCTCAACACGCGTAATGTTTTCATTTGCAAAACTAGAGCCCGCCAGCAGTAAGCCTGCAATGGCGGTTATTCTGATTAAGTTGTTCATGCCCAGGTTGGCCTCCGTATCAGAACTGCAAGTGTTCTGCGCGTACAATCATTGCCAGTCCAGAAGCCAATTGTACTCTGACTTCGCCTTTGGCAATTTCAAGCACGGTGGCATCCATGGCGTCTTTGCCGGCTCTGACTTTGATTTCCTGACCGATTTGCAGTTTGGAAACATCCGTAACCGCAACCCGCTGACGTTCATTGCTGACAGGCTTCGCCTGACGCGGTTGAGCGTTCGCTGGTTGCTGAGAAGAGGACTGCGATTGGCCGGAAGAAGGTTTACGCGATGTATTGCTTCGAGATGCATGGTTTCGAGATGCATTGTTTGAACCATCGCGGCGCGGCGCACGCTTCTGAGCAGGACGAGGAGTACGTGCCGCTTCTGCCGTTTCTCCGGCTGCTTCACGTTTTTTCGCCTGTTGCTCAGCACGCTGAGCCTGAACTCGCGCTTTCGCTTCTTCCAATTGCTTGCGGGCATGATCGACATGCTGCTGTTCCAACTCACCGCACGGGTTACCGTCCAGATCCACACGTTGGGCACCCAATTTCACACCGTACAGATATCGCCAGCTTGAGGTATAAAGGCGCAGCGCAGAGCGCAATTGCGTCTTACTGACGTTATCAGACTCCGGTACACGTTCAACAAGATCTTGAAAAATACCGATCTTTAACGGACGAGTTTCACCTTCAGTGGTGAAACAAAGCGGGAACCGCTCTGCCAAAAAGGCAATGACTTCTTTACTACTGTTCAACTTAGGTTGATTTTCCATGAAATTTCCTGATTACAACGGGTTTGCCAACCGGCGCAGGCATGAACAGGCGTCATTATAATGACGCCATCGGCAATTGCCACGTTAACCTTGTCTCAACGTGAGAGAATTGATGAATGTCATCACATCGCTCGCTTCCAGTTGAGCACAAAGTACGCTCACCACGGCCTTCAGCCCTTCTTCATCATCCGCGTCAAAACGCTGATAAAGGGTACTGTCAATATCCAGAACGCCAATCAACTGCCCGTTAACGACAAGCGGTAGCACAATTTCAGCATTACTCGCGGCATCACAGGCAATATGACCAGGGAACGCATGAACATCATCCACGCGCTGAATGCGATTTTCAGCAATTGCCGCACCGCATACGCCTTTGCCAACCGGAATACGTACACAGGCAACCTTGCCCTGAAACGGTCCCAGGAAAAGCGTGTCGTTATCCAACAGGTAAAACCCTGCCCAGTTAACCCCATCCAAACGTTCAAACAGCAGCGCACTACTGTTTGATAAAATCGTAATAAAACGGTTTTCATCCGCAATAAGCGATGACATATCGCGGATGAGATCCTGATAAAATTCTTGTTTATTCATACCTGTTTATTCATAAAATAATCGTTGTCTTTTCAAAACGGTGCGGAAAGATCCCACACAGACTGCATAAGCATCTATTACAGAATGCCATAAGATTAACGCCTTCGCGCGAAGAATCATTCGCTTTACTGTATCGTTGTCGTGCATATAGTGCTATTCCCAGCAGCAAAATAACATCGGTCAGAGATCATATCCTTTTATGAATTGATCATTCAGTTACACTGAGTCGCAGTGAATACGTTATCCATCGGGAATAACGGGGTTCGACACCTTCTACCGGATCGCAGGAAAGATGAAAATACATAATATAGCCAGCCCTGCGCCGTTTTCTTCTCCCCGACCACCGCTAACCAGTGGTGCGAAAAGCACCGTATCCACTCTAGCTCGCTATCATCGCTGCCCGGAATGTGATGCTTTTTTTGCGCTGCCACAGTTGAAGCGAAACCAGACAGCAAACTGCCCACGCTGCGATGCCAAAGTCAGTTCAGGCAGAGACTGGACCATTTCTCGGCTTGCTGCAATGGCCGTCGCCATGCTGGTACTCATGCCGTTTGCCTTTACCGAACCGTTGATCAGCATTCGTTTGCTGGGTGTCACCATTAATGCCAGCCTGTTCGAAGGCATTTGGCAGATCACCCGGCAGGGAGATCCGCTCACGGCAAGTATGGTCGCCTTCTGTACCGTTGGCGCGCCGCTCACGCTGGTTTTTTCTCTGCTATACCTGTTTTTTGCCCCTCGAATCGGTATGAACCTGCGGCCCATTCTGCTCATGTTGCAACGATTAAAAGAGTGGATGATGCTGGATATCTATCTGGTCGGTATGGCCGTCGCCGCAATCAAAGTCCGCGAATTCGCAGATGTTCAGGCGGGCATCGGGCTAGTCGCCTTTCTGGCACTGATGATCTTAAGCCTGTTGACGCTGATTCACTTAAATACCGACCAGCTTTGGCAGCGGTTTTACCCACGACTGAAACCGTTGATTGCACCGGATCGTTATCGAATCTGTCTTTCTTGCCATTTCACTAGCTCGCCGGATAACCGAGGACGCTGCCCCCGCTGCCACATTCCGCTTCGCTTGCGTCAGCGGCAAAGTCTGCAAAAATCCTGGGCAGCGCTCATTGCCTCTATAATTTTACTGTTCCCCGCGAATCTGTTGCCCATATCGATTATTTATGTCAACGGCGCACGTACGGAGGACACGATTTTTTCCGGTATTCTTTCACTCGCATCAGGCAATGTTCCGGTCGCGCTGGTGGTCTTTATCGCCAGTATTTTGGTGCCGTTTACTAAAGTTATTGTGCTGTTTGGGCTACTGATCAGTATTCATATTCGGTCAGAAAGCAGCATAATAATGCGCATGAAGATGCTGCGCGTTATCCGTTGGATTGGTCGCTGGTCCATGCTCGATTTATTTGTGATTGCCCTGACGATGTCGCTCGTCAACCGCGATCAACTACTCGCTTTTACCATGGGGCCTGCTGCTTTTTATTTTGGTGCAGCGGTGATTCTCACTATCCTTGCAGTCGAATGGCTGGATAGCCGTCTGATGTGGGATAACACTGATGTGGAATAACAATGCAAGATAATTCGTCTGGGACACCAACCGAAGCTACGGTGAAAAACAAGCGTCGCCTGTCGCCATTTTGGCTACTGCCGCTCATTGCACTGATGATTGCCGGCTGGCTGATTTACACCAATCAGCAGGAACGCGGGGCGACGGTCACCATTGATTTTGTCTCCGCCGACGGTATTGTCGCTGGGCGTACCCCCGTGCGCTACCAAGGCGTAGAAGTCGGCACGGTGCAAAATATCAAGCTAAGCGACGATCTGCGCACGATAGAAGTCGAAGCCAGCATCAAAAGCGATATGAAAGAAGCGTTGCGCAGCGGTACGCAGTTCTGGTTGGTCACACCGAAAGCCTCTCTCGCTGGGGTTTCAGGGCTGGATGCGCTAGTGGGCGGTAACTACATCGGAATGATGCCCGGTTCCGGCGAGGCACAAGAGCACTTCTCCGCGCTGGATACGCAGCCCAAATATCGCGTTAATACCGGGGAATTACTGATTCATCTCCACGCGGACGATTTGGGTTCGCTGAATACCGGTTCGCTGGTTTACTATCGCAAAATTCCGGTAGGTAAGGTCTATGACTATACGGTTTCCCAAGATCGCCGCGGTGTCATGATTGACGTGCTGGTTGAACGCCGTTTCACTCATCTGGTGAAGAAAAATAGCCGCTTCTGGAATGTGTCCGGTTTTAATGCTGACATCAGCGTCAGCGGTGCAAAAATTGAAATGGAGAATCTGGCGGCGCTGGTAAACGGTGCGATTGCGTTCGATTCGCCGGAAGAAAGTGAAGATGCTGGTGCTGAGCAATCCTATCGCCTCTATCCCGATCTGGCGCAAAGCCAGCGTGGGGTGAAAATCACGCTGGATTTACCTTCGGGCGACAGCTTATCCGAAGGCCGCACACCGCTAATGTATCAAGGGCTGGAAGTCGGGACACTTAATAAAATCACGTTAAATCCAGGTGACGGTAAGGTCAGCGGAGAGTTGATCATCGATCCCTCCGTAATTTCGCTGATGCGGGAAGGGACGCGTATCGAACTCAGCAAACCCCAGCTTTCACTTAGCGACCTGAATGTGTCACGCCTGCTGAGCGGCCCAACGCTGACGTTACTACCCGGCGAAGGCGAGCCACGCCAGCACTTTGAGGTGTTGGATAGCGGGCAGCAACAGCTCACCCAGCCCGGCGCGCTCTCCATCCAGCTTACAGCGGCACAAAGTTACGGCATTGATAGCGGCCAGCCCGTGCTGCTGCACGGCGTGCAGATTGGTCAGGTGGTGAAACGTACGTTGGACGAGCAAGGTGTCAGCTTCATTTTGGTGATCGAGCCGCGATATCGTCAGCTATTACATCGCGACAGCAAATTCATCGTTAACAGCCGCCTGAATGTAAAGATGGGACTGGATGGGATTCAAGTGCTGGGTGCCAGCGCACAAGAATGGATCAGCGGCGGTATTCAGGTTCTACCGGGCAACAAAGGTGATGTTCAGGCACGCTACCCACTGTTCAGCGATCTCGAAAAAGCCGAGGAAGGCATTCGTGGAGCCACCCCCTCGCCTACCCTCACCTTGGTGACCGATAGCTTGCCTGATATTCAGGACGGTTCCATCGTGCTGTACCGTAAATTCCAGGTGGGCGAAATCATGCAGGTGCGCCCCAAAGCGGATACCTTTGAAGTCGAGGTTTATATCCGTCCTGAACACCGCAAATTGTTGACGGAAAACAGCGTGTTCTGGGCAGAAGGTGGTGCCCGTGTGCAGTTGAACACCTCAGGTCTGACCGTGCAGGCTTCACCGTTGAATCGCGCGCTCAAAGGTGCGATCAGTTTTGATAATTTGGAAGGTGCACCGGAAATTAAAAGCGGTAAGCGCGTTCTGTACAACAACGAAACCGCCGCGCGCGCCGTGGGGAGCCGCATCATTCTGCGTACCTACGATGCCAGCAAACTCGCACCGGGTATGCCTATCCGCTATTTGGGCATCGACATCGGCCAGTTGGACTCGTTGAAGCTGTCCGAACAGCGTAATGAAGTGCTGGTGCAGGCAGTGCTCTATCCTGAATATGTGCGTAATTTTGCTCGTTCTGGGACGCGTTTTTCCGTCGTCACCCCAGAAATTTCCGCAGCGGGAGTGAATCATCTCGAAACGCTATTCCAGCCTTATATCAACGTCGAGCCGGGCAACGGCAGCGTAACGCGCAATTTTGAACTGCAACAGGCTACTATCACTGATTCCCGCTATCAGGACGGCCTGAATATCAGCGTTGATGCGCCGGAAGCGGGAGCATTACAGGTTGGCACTCCGGTTCTGTTCCGCGGTATCGAGGTGGGTACAGTAACCGGACTGTCGCTGGGCAATTTGTCGGATCGCATCGCCGTATCACTACGCATCAGCAAACGCTATCAACATCTGGTACGCGATAATTCCGTCTTCTGGCAGGCTTCGGGCTACAATCTGGAATTCGGGCTGGTTGGCGGCGTCATTAAAAGCGGAACCTTCCAGCAGTTTATTCGCGGTGGTATCGCTTTTGCCACTCCACCCAGCACACCACTCGCCCCCAAAGCACAGGAAGGAAAGCATTTCCTGCTAAGGAACGAAGAGCCTAAAGAGTGGCGGCAATGGGGTACGGCGATCCCCAATATTCCAGAGAATTAACGTTCATCACCTATCAGGGCGGCGATTGCCGCCCTGTCGTTTTCACGCTATCAATTAAAAATCCGTGCTACACTTCGCCGCTTCTTCCCCTCGTTTGACCGAATAACCTGTACGGAACCACGCCGTGGCAAAATTTACCCCAGCCAGCCTGCCTGCTGAATTTCTCGACACTATGCGGGACATCATGCCTTCATCCCTTTCGATGGAGGATTTTATTGCCGCCTGCCAGCGCCCGCTGCGCCGGAGCATCCGCGTCAATACGTTAAAAATCAGCGTCGATGACTTTCTACAGTTGGTGCAGCCTTATGGTTGGCAGCTTGAGCCGATTCCCTGGTGCCAGGAAGGTTTCTGGTTGCTTAATGTGGAAGAGGAAAACACGCGACTAGGCAATACATTGGAGCACCTGAGCGGGCTATTCTACATTCAGGAAGCCAGCTCCATGCTGCCCGTCAGCGCCCTGTTCCATCGTAACACTGCGCTGGGCACGATTCTGGACGTCGCGGCCGCACCGGGCTCCAAAACAACGCAGATCGCGGCACGACTGAATAATGAAGGGGCAATCATCGCCAACGAATATTCAGCCAGCCGGGTAAAAGTGCTGCATGCCAACATCAGCCGCTGCGGCGTCAGCAATACCGCGATTACACACTTCGACGGGCGGGTTTTCGGTGCCGCACTGCCGGAATACTTTGATGCAATTTTGCTGGATGCCCCATGCTCGGGCGAAGGCGTGGTACGTAAGGATCCGGCGGCGATGAGCCACTGGTCGCAAGCGAGCATTACTGACATTGCCGCTACGCAGCGCGATCTGATTCTGAGCGCGTTCCATGCACTGAAACCGGGTGGCGTAATGGTTTACTCCACCTGTACGCTGAATAGGCAGGAAAACCAGCAGGTCTGCCGTTGGCTACAGGCACAGTTCCCTGATGCATGTGAATTTGAATCGTTAGACGATCTCTTCACCGACGCTGAACTCGCCACAACGGAAGAAGGCTTCTTGCACGTCTTCCCACAGATTTATGACAGTGAAGGCTTCTTTGTTGCCCGTTTGCGTAAAACGGCCAGCGTGCCGCCGCTACCACGCCCTGGTTATAAAGTCGGTAAATTCCCGTTCTCTCCGGTCGCACACAAAGATCGTGCGTTACTCACAGAAGCTGCACGTAAACAAGGTATTCGCTGGGATGAGGAGTTACTTCAGCTGTGGCAGCGCGATAGTGAGATTTGGCTCTTCCCTGCGGCACTGACCTCTGCTTTCGGTAATATTAAATTCTCACGCATTGGTATTAAACTCGCCGAACGCTTCCCCAAGGGTTTCCGCTGGCAGCATGAAGCCATTGTCGCGCTGGCCGATCCGAACGCAAGCAATGCCTATGCACTGAACAATAGCATCGCCTGCGAGTGGTTTCAGGGCAAAGACAGCTATCCAGAGCCGCTTCCTACTGCGGATGAATTGATTTTAACCTACCAGAACACGCCCGTTGGCCTGGCAAAACGCATCAGCAGCCGGATAAAAAACAGTCTGCCGCGCGATTTAGTCCGAGATGGCGCGTCTTCCGCACTGCCTCTTTCTAAAGAATAAATGCGGTTTCTGCATCAGGTGGCGAGAAAACCACCTGATGAACAGCCGTTCTCCCTTTCCTCACTGATTTTCATCTACAATTATTTCGATAGAGAGAAAGCATCGCGGTAATAGTAATGTCTGGAGAACAGCATGGTTGCATTAGTGATATTTGTTTGTTATCTCGGGCATGGCTGTGACGATTTGGTCGTCGGCGCCTACAACACCGAAGCTCAGTGTCTGCAAGCGATGGATGAACAGCGCCTGCGCCGTGCTGGCTGCTTCCCTATCGAAGAGTATATTGATGGTTTCTGGATCCCAGCGCAGGAGTACGCTGATTTTTAACCCCTTCCTGTATATGCCTACCGACACACGCCAAAACCACGCATGCCAAAGTGAAAATGATTAGCATGTGCAGCGTTATATTCCGGCCCCAACGCGTTACCGAAAAAACGACAGCTTTCCTCAAACGTATTGCGTAAATAGCGTCCACGATCGTCCGTATCCGACCACTGATTCAGCACGCTAACCTGCCGTCCGTCAGACAGGCGAAAAGCGGCGATATCCCACGCATCTGCCGTTGCATGCTCACTCAAACGCCCTTCTGGTCGATGATAGACATTTCGACAGGCATAGCTGCCCATATGATCGATACGCGTCAGCGACGTACCAAGAGACTCCGCCTGCGGCACTGCAACCTGCGCCACAAACATCGTGCTACTCAGCGCCAATGAACAACTGGCAAGAAAGCGGGAACTGAGCGTGACCGTGCCAAAACCTTGAACCCGAACGGGCGACGCTACCGGACATTGCCCACTGATATCATTGGCCTTGGAGAATCGCAGCCGCCCATTTTCCTGCGCCTGCTTTAGCACCTCCAGACAGGCTTCGGGATCGTTGGCGACAGACTTCATTTTCAGTCGGGTAATAAATGTAGGCGGGTCAACGACGGACAACGGAGAGAAAGGATCGTAACCGGGCGGAAGCTGGCGCTGAATCCAGGGTGCAAGAGCCACTAACACCCCCAGTATCACCGCAAATATCATCCATCCTCGCATCAGCGTCGTCTCCTGATTATTTTCTTCTCCTGAGTAATATTATGCTATTAACGCAAACTCGGCCGGATTCATCCCCAACGATACACTCGCCTCAACGATTTTCTGCCACTCCTGATCGGACAGATAAATACCGTCAGCCATGCATTTTTCCTGCGAGCGCAACAAAAAAGAACAATATTTTTGAAAGAGAATAACAAATCTCTCTGATATTCATTGCCACCTTATGCCGTTATCATTTCTCACATCAAGGCAAATCGCCTAATTAACACAATAAAACGTGAAGGAATAAACCATGAAAACCATCAAAAATTTTATCGCAGTTATCGCTCTTTCTACTTTGTCTTTCGGCGCTTTTGCTGCGCAGGAAATCGCAACGGTCTCCGTTAGTGGTGCAAAAACGTTAGACGCTTTTGAAGCGCAGGTCGCTCAAAAAGCCCAAAAAGCTGGCGCGTCATCATACCGCATCGTTTCCGCTACCGGTCGAGATCAGCTACACGGCACTGCAGTTCTGTATAAATAAATCAAGCCAGACGTCAGGGAGCCTCAGGGCTCCTCTGTCGTATTTTGCTCAACAATTTCCCTGCCCCAACTATCCCGCACACCACACCATCGTGAATAAAATATAAACAAATCCAGCGATATACCAATCAATGCAATTGCTGTAACCATCTGGTGAAAAATAAACTTCAGCAGTACCATCCCCGACGTTGTAAGGCGTACATATAAACGGCTATATAAAGAGCTGACGTACATAGGGTTACCTGTTCATCAGGTATAAATAATATGGATTTTATTTAAATGAAAAAGACATCGCGTTTTCTTCTGGCGTTGGCCGGATTATTGGTTTCCGTTACTGCGTATTCAGCAACGTCTCCCTCACCTCATGCTGAGGAAAACCGGATACCGGCTATTAAACTGATCAATACGCCGGACAATCACTCAGCCTTCGTAACAGGCAGTGTTCCCGCTCTGGAAAAAATCGCCGCACAAAAATTTTGGCTCAGTAACTCTACTGAAGCGTGGGAGATGAACGTTCACGCAGCACCGCGTAAACAATATGTCATCACGCTGAAGGGCACATTAAAATTTCGAGTCAGCGATGGTTCCACTTTCCTGCTTTCTCCCGGGACGGTTTTAATTGCCGCCGATACACAGGGCGAAGGACATAGCTGGGAGATGGTTGAAGGCACCGAGTGGGTTAGAGTTTATATTCCGATTATGGAAGATAATGATTATTTCACTCCCAACTCATCAGTTACTGCGGCGGTCAAAGCACACTAATTTTTCACAGAACGTTGGCGGCAGAGGCTTGTCGCCAGCATATTAATCCTTATTGGCATCAAACGGATCTTCGACATCATCTTTGCTGTCATCACGCTTACGAGGAATTTCTCCCTGATCTTTCGGCGCATCTTTTGCAGGATGATCGTCTTTATCCTTATTTTTGGTACCCGTATTTTTATCAGTCATCGTTTCCTCCCGTCATTTCGTGTTCTATAAATTTAGTCGATAGTTTCTGTTACCGAGAAATAAATTCGTCAATCACGTTAAAAACCCGTAAAGAAGCACAATGTGACGAACGACGGCACATAGAAAAGCTTAATTTTCAGACAGCATCAATGTCGTAGTTATCACACCCCCTCCGTTGATAATGAAGAATTATTAATAATTAGGCCCTATCAAGAATGATAGGCTTCTCTTATACAATTATTTCATGGATGTATCGATGAAACGAAAACTCTTCATTATTCTATTATCTACTGCATTCTCTTTTACTGCTCAGTCGGAATCGTCCTATCAATATCGTCATGATGGTGATAGCCGGAGAGCGGAAAAAATAAAAACACAAGATCGAAAACAAAAAGAAAATCGCTTTGTTTGTGACGGCAGGCAGTATTGTAGCCAGATGAACTCGAGAGAAGAGGCTTATTTTTTCATTCAAAACTGCCCTAAGACCAAAATGGATGGCGACCATGATGGGATACCTTGCGAACGCGACTCACGTTTTCCTCCACTTAGAGCCGATCGATATTAACTATCTCATAGGCATATAGTGCATCATAAATATAAAAATCATGCACGATGAGATGATAGTCCAGTGATTCTGGTGAACCCTAAGTATAAAAACTCTATTGATATTCGCTAGATACATAAACAAAAAACCCCAGCTTTTACGCTAGGGTTTTTTTACTATTCTTCTTGGCTGCTCCGGTTTACACCATCATCGCTATCGCAAGAGAAATATTAATTCAATTACAGCGCAACAACGTTGCCAGCTGATGGGCCTTTCTGGCCATTTTCAATAGTGAACTCAACCTTTTGGCCTTCGTCCAGAGTTTTGAAATCATTGCTCTGAATAGCAGAGAAATGTACGAATACATCTTTGCTACCGTTGTCAGGAGTAATGAAACCGAAACCTTTACCAGCGTCAAACCATTTTACTAAACCAGTCATTTTATTAGACATAGAAATTACCTTAATTTTTTTATAGCGCCTTCCGGCGAATAGGGCCTGTGCACAGAATTTAATTAGCAACAATAAGGAGGCTCAAAGAAGGGATATCTATGGATAACACTTTGAAATGAGAACTGCTTTACTAAACTGCTTTTTAGGTCTGCGAATCAAACCGACGAGCTATTAACGCATGTATGAAAATCTTTAGCAAGCATTTATTCTTAAAAGCCTTTAAAAGAAGGACTGAGAAGAAATTCCTCTCGCCCCACTCGTTCATTGGTGATGGTTTACCAACCGATACATCAAAAAAAAAGACCGAACACGATTCCTGTATTCGGTCTAGGGAAATGGCTCTTGGGAGAGCCGTGCGCTAAAAGTTGGCATTTATACAAGCTGTACTAGCCCTGTACCTTAAAGCGTAGCCAACTCCCCCGCGTTTTCCAGCATCAGTCCGCTCGCAATTATCACAAATGGAACAGATTTCACACTTTGCATTAACCATAAAGAGGCAAGCAATTAACATTAATAATCAAATCAATCACTTCATGGTTTAGCATCTGGCCCGCACAGTTGTTCTGCACGCTCGATAAATGGCTGAAGACTTTTTTTCTGTCCAGGCTGTTTAGGATCGTCTAGCCAGATGACGTCTATCGGCTGCGCACTCACTTGCCCAGATTTCATCTGCTCAATGGCAACATCATTCAGCGGATATTGCATCAGCGTACCGGTATGTAAGGCATATAGCGCATTGCCAGGCCGACAAATCAGTTGAACTTCTTCACGAGTGAAAGCCCAGCGATCGCCATATTCCAATCGGCTGATATTGGCCAACTTGGCGGCAGCAAAAGCATTCGCAGAAAGTGAGGTAAGCACGATAGATAGCAACAATTTCTTCATCATGGTATTCCCGACATGCGTATTCAGACGATGATGTGTGTGAGTTTTGCAGCCTTATCCAAATCAGAAAAAGACGGCATCAAACCTTATAAAACATAACGTTGTGTATCACGACTAACGCGATCATAGCGACAGAGGAAGATGAAGTCGAGTGTGAAACCAAGAATAAAGCTTACAGCGAGGTATAGGGTGACAAGTCGTTCGAGAGAAGAAAGAACGGGATAAAGAGAACATTATCCCGCGTTATTCAAATATGTATTAACCGACAGAGGTGCCGGTTGTCGTTAGGCTGACGGTGCTGCCGTAGACATTTTTTTCAGGTCCTGATCGATAAAGAACAGGCCACCTTCACTAGCATTAACCAACGCCAGTTTGTCCAGAATAGAACGGAACAGTTTTTCTTCTTCGTGCTGTTCGGCAACGTACCATTGCAGGAAATTAAATGTAGAGTAGTCCTGCAACGCCATCGCCGCATGTGCCAACTCATTAATTTTTGCTGTAATCAGCTGTTCGTGTTCATAGGTCAGTTTGAAGACATCAGCCAGTGAATCGAAATCAATCGGCGGAGCCGCAATCGCGCCTAACACAGGCAAGCTTCCCGTGTCATCCAGATAGTCAAACAGGCGCTGCATGTGTTGCATTTCTTCCTGAGAATGCGTCTTCAGGAAACTGGATGCGCCTTCAAAACCTTTATCACCGCACCATGCACTCATTTGCAGATACAAATTCGCAGAATAAAACTCCAGATTAAGTTGCTCATTGAGCTTCTGAATCATTTCTTTTTTTAACATAGTAACTCCCTATTTTCTCGGCAGGTGAAATTATTCTGGATATTATGCCTGAAAAAATAAAATAAAAACACTTTATTAACATCAATACAATAACATTAAAATAACCATAAAAAACAGCATCTTAAAATTATTGTTATTGATATTTATTATCACTTAAGAGTGATTTTTACTATATTATTGCGAATCGTTTTTATTATCAAAAATAACAACTTCGATCTATATTTTTTATGATGTTCAGATATTAAAAATGATTCCCATTCCGTAATGAGAAGAATAAACATTCATATGATAAGTCGAACACTTGCCATTTCCCCGCTGCTACTTTACCGTGGCACACATCAGTCTGTGGCCAATAGGCAGGAGAAAGTAGTATGGGGCATAATCTGGCAGAATTATCCAAAGAGGATATGGATAAGGTTAATGTAGACTTGGCGGCGTCAGGGGTTGCCTTCAAAGAACGTTACAATATGCCGGTCATTCCAGAGGTCGTTGAGAGAGAACAACCCGAGCACCTGCGTAACTACTTTCGTGAGCGTGTAATGTTTTATCGCCAGCGTTCACTACAATTCTCTCGTTTACCCTACGAACCGAAGTCCAAATAGCGATTCCCCTCATTCCAATCTAAGACGGCTTTACCGTGGAAAACATCCCTTTCCACGGGTTACATTCTTACACAGCAAAAACAATTTTCTGCTTGCATATCGACCCACACAAGAGGTTAATGGAGTGGCAACCTTACCTTTTATCAAGCGAGGCAAGATATGAGTAAAGGACTGGATAGTAAAAAGAACAGTAAGAAAAAGCCCCTGAAAACGGCAGCCGAAAAACGTGCCGATAAAAAGGCGAAGAAACCGCAAGCTGATATCACCTGAGTACGGGTATTACCGAAGTAATGTCCCATGCCGATCGGGTAAACCCGAAAACGGGTTTACCCTCATAACCGCAGCTGTTAGCTCTTATTCCTGACTTTACGCAGCCTTTTCAAGCACCATCAACAGGAAAGCATACTCCAGCGCAATATCATCATAGCGTTTGAAGCGACCAGACTTTCCGCCGTGCCCAGCTTCCATATCGGTGTACAACAGCACCAGACGATCGTCCGTTTTGACTTCCCGTAATTTCGCCACCCACTTTGCAGGCTCCCAATACTGAACCTGAGAGTCGTGTAACCCGGTAGTCACCAACAAATGTGGATAGCGTTGTGCGGTAACACCGTCATACGGACTGTATTGCTTGATGTAGTCATAGTAGGTTTGTTCATTCGGATCGCCCCACTCGTCATACTCTCCCGTCGTCAGCGGAATAGACTCATCCAACATTGTCGTCAACACATCAACGAACGGAACCTGAGCGACAACGCCTTTAAATAGGTCAGGGGCGATATTCACGACCGCGCCCATCAGCAAACCTCCCGCACTGCCCCCCATGGCAAACATGTTTTTCCTATCGCCATAGCCTTTTTCTATCAATGCCTGAGACACATCGATGAAATCCGTGAAGGAATGCATCTTATTGAGTAACCGGCCATCGTCATACCACTGCTGACCCAGTTCACCGCCACCACGAATGTGCGTTAAGGCAAAAACAAACCCTCGGTCTAGTAGGCTCAGACGGCTAACGCTGAAGTCAGGATCCATGCTATTCCCATAAGCGCCGTAGCCATAGACCAGTATCGGATTCTTACCTGGGCTGAAATGGTCGCGATGGTAAACCAAAGAAACGGGCACATCGACGCCATCTCTGGCAGTGATCCACAAACGTTCGCTCCGATAGTTATCTGGGGAGAAATCTTTCACTTCGGCTTGTTTAAGTAACTGCTGTTCGCCCGTGTCCAGATTCAGTTCATACAGCGTGCTGGGGGTTGTCATTGATGAATAGCCATATCGCATCAATGCCGTTTCTGGCGTAGGGTTGTACGACAGCCACGTCACATAACTCGCATCATTGAAGGTGATCGCTTTCTCTTCCTGCGTATGCCAGTGAATCTGACGTAAGCTGGTCAAACCACGCTCTCTTTCTTCCACCACCAGCCAATCACGGAAAAGTTCAAAACTCTCCAGCACGCAGTGCTCACGTGGGGCAATCAGTGTTTCCAGCGCGTGTTCATCAGGCTTATCCGAACGATAAAGACCAAAGTTTTTTCCGTCTCGATTGGAACGCAGATAAAACCGGTCCTGATAGTGATCGATGCCATATTCATGATCTTTTCGACGTGGAATGCATACCTGCGGCATGGCATCTGGGATCGTCGCATCAAGCAATAGCACCTCGGTCGTCGTAGTGCTGCTGAGATAAATGGTGATGTAATGCTCTGATGTCGTTTTACTCAGACTGACATAATACGTATCGTCTTTCTCTTCATACACCAGCTCATCCTGCGCCGGATCGCTGCCTAAGCGATGACGGTAGACCTGATACGGTAACAGCGTTTTGTCATGTTTACGCACGTAGTACAGCACTGTTGAATCTGCCGACCATTCCGCACCTGCAGTCACATTCTCGATCACATCCGGTAGCCATTCGTCGCGATTCAGGTCACGAAAGCGAATCGTGTACTGCCGACGAGATAAGAAATCCTCCGAGAGTGCTAACAGCGAATTGCTAGGACTAATCTCAAGCGCGCCGAGACTATAAAACTCATGCCCTTCAGCACGTTGATTTCCGTCCAACAGCGTGTCCCACGCATCTGTTGCCTGTTCAGGTTGGCGCAGATAAATGGCGTACTCTTTACCCTGCTCATAGCGACTTTGGTAGCGATACCCCTTCCTGACATACGGCACAGACATATCCGTCGACGGAATACGGTTAACCATTTCGTCATACAACGACCGTTTCCGTGCCTCGTGAGGAGCCATGATCGCTTCACTGTAGGCGTTTTCCTGTTCCAGATAGGCCAACACCTGCGGATCGGCACGCTCGTCATCACGCAGCCAGTAATAGTTGTCGATGCGCGTATCGCCATGTGTACTTATCGCGTGGGGTCTTTTTTCAGCTTGCGGTGTCTTCATCGCGTCGGATCTCGTTGTCTTGACATAAAATTTTCACACTGCAAGAAGAGTGGCACGATTGCCTAGCAATGCCAAGCCACGTCCTTGTCTCTTGATGCGCTTTTGCGTAACGCATTCCAGAGCGTCCCCTCTTTAATGCGCACGCAAACGTTTTCGTTTATACTGCGGCCATTTTTCACAACCCGATCAGGTATAAGGTTATGTTAACGATTGGAACCGCCCTGCGTGCGGATGCCACACGAGTGATGCTGCTTGGCTCCGGTGAATTAGGCAAAGAAGTGGCGATTGAATGTCAGCGCCTTGGAATCGAAGTGATCGCAGTCGATCGCTATGCCGATGCACCCGCGATGCAAGTTGCGCATCGCAGCCACGTCATCAATATGTTGGATGGCGACGCATTAAAAGCGTTGGTTGAAGCCGAACGCCCTGATTACATCGTGCCGGAAATTGAGGCTATCGCTACCGACATGCTGGTGGCGCTGGAAAAACAGGGTCACCACGTTGTCCCTTGTGCTGAAGCGACACGCCTGACGATGAACCGTGAAGGCATCCGTCGTCTGGCTGCCGAAACACTCGGCGTTCCAACATCCACCTACCGTTTTGCCGACAGCGAAGAAAGCTTTCGTCAAGCAGTAGATGCAATTGGGTATCCCTGCATTGTTAAGCCGGTCATGAGTTCATCTGGCAAAGGACAAAGCCTGATTCGTTCCGCTGAGCAGTTAGAGCTGGCATGGCGCTATGCCCAACAGGGTGGACGAGCGGGCGGTGGACGCGTCATCGTTGAAGGGTTAGTTAATTTTGATTTTGAGATCACTCTACTGACCATCCATGCCGTTGACGGCATTCATTTCTGTGCGCCAATCGGTCATCGACAAGAAGACGGCGATTATCGCGAATCCTGGCAGCCGCAGCAGATGAGTGCACTAGCGCAGGAACGCGCACAGAAGATGGCTAGCGATGTCGTGAAAACGCTCGGCGGTTATGGTCTGTTCGGCGTTGAGCTGTTCGTCTGCGGTGATGAGGTTATTTTCAGCGAGGTCTCCCCTCGCCCACACGATACTGGCATGGTGACGATGATTTCTCAGGATCTGTCTGAGTTTGCCCTGCACGTTCGCGCTTTCCTGGGGCTGCCAATTGGATCCGTTCGTCAATACGGTGCATCGGCTTCCGCGGTAATTTTACCGGAACTTGATAGCAACAACGTACGTTATCAGGGACTGGAAAACGCGCTCCTCCCTCATACGCAAATTCGCCTGTTTGGTAAACCGGATATCAGCGGGAAACGCCGTATGGGCGTTGCGTTAGCCAGTGCAGAAACGACAGACGATGCTGTCGACATCGCAAAGCGTGTCGCAGCAGGCGTAAAAGTCAGCGGCTGATGCATTGCGACGGCTCGCAGGGTGACGGACAAGGATGTCCGTCATAAAAAAGGCCACTCTCAGTGAGTGGCCTTCGTCATTCAGTAACCAGCGAACTTAGGCTTTTGCGCCCGCAACAGCTTCACGTGCCAGCTCAGTAATTCGCGCGTAATCGCCGCTTTCCAACGCGTCGTTCGGCACCAACCAAGAACCGCCTACGCACAGCACGCTTTTCAGCGCCAGATAATCACGGTAGTTGTTCGGCGTAATGCCACCAGTCGGGCAGAAACGAATATGAGCAAACGGCCCACCAATCGCCTGGAGCGCTTTCACGCCGCCGTTAGCTTCTGCTGGGAAGAATTTGAACTCACGCAGGCCGTAATCCATACCCAGCATCAATTCAGACACGGTGCTAATACCTGGAATCAACGGGATGTTGCCTTCCGTCGCAGCTTTCAACAGCGGCTCGGTCAGACCGGGGCTGATGGCAAACTGCGCACCCGCTTCAACAACCGCAGCCAGTTGCTGAGGATTTGTCACCGTGCCTGCACCCACGATGGCTTCCGGTACTTCTTTAGCAATCGCACGGATCGCGTCGATGGCACAGTCGGTACGCAATGTCAGTTCCAGAACGCGAACGCCGCCCGCGACTAACGCTTTTGCCATCGGCACCGCGTGTTCCAGTTTGTTGACCACAATCACAGGAACAACGGGACCCGTTGTCAAAATCTGTTCCGCGCTCGTTTTCCAGTTTTTCATCAAAAGTTATCTCCAGTCATGCCCGAAGGCATCATTAATTATATAGCGCGCCCCTGCCACAGGGATCTGCGTCGCCGCAGATGTCCGACCGCACCGTTAGCCATACATTAAAACGATGGAATGCCGAATAACCTCCGCATTCCCGTTACTGACGTATTATCAAAAAATTACTCAAACTCATTCCAGGAACGGCCATCGCGAGTAATCATCGCGACAGATGCGACCGGTCCCCAGCTTCCTGCCTGATACGGCTTCGGCGCATCGTTGTCCATCGCCCACGCATCCATGATGGAATCCACCCATTTCCAGGCTTCTTCAACTTCATCACGACGAACGAACAACGCCTGAATCCCACGCATGGTTTCCAGCAACAGGCGCTCATAGGCATCCGCCAAGTGCTGCTGATTAAAGGTTTCCGAGAAGCTCAGATCCAGCTTCACCGTTTGCAGGCGATGCTTGTGCTCTAACCCTGGAATTTTATTCAGAATCTGGATTTCCACGCCTTCATCCGGCTGCAAGCGAATGATCAGCTTGTTCTGCGGTAACTGCTGGTAAGAATCATGGAACAGGTTCAGTGCCGGATTTTTAAAGTACACCACCACTTCTGAACATTTCGTTGGCAGACGTTTCCCGGTACGCAGGTAGAACGGCACACCAGACCAGCGCCAGTCATCGATGTCGACACGAATGGCGACAAACGTTTCCGTGCTGCTGCTTTTGTTCGCCCCCTCTTCTTCCAGATAGCCTGGCACTTTATGTCCCTGAACAAAACCAGAAGAATATTGGCCACGCACCGTTGTTTCATGCACGTTGGAGCGATTGATACGACGCAGTGAACGCAACACTTTTACTTTTTCATCGCGGATGCGGTCGGTCGTCAAATCAGACGGCGGCGACATCGCAATCATCGTCAGAATCTGTAACAAGTGGTTCTGGATCATGTCACGCATCTGACCGGCTTTATCAAAATAGCCCCAGCGCCCTTCAATCCCCACTTCTTCGGCTACCGTGATCTGCACATGATCGATCGTCCGGTTATCCCAATTTGAGGAGAACAACGAGTTGGCAAAACGCAGCGCCAGCAGGTTCAGAACCGTTTCTTTACCCAGATAGTGGTCGATACGGTAAACCTGGCACTCGTTGAAGAATTCCGCGACCTGATCGTTAATCACGCGAGAAGATGCCAGGTCGGTACCCAGCGGTTTTTCCATCACCACGCGAGCAGGTTCTTTATTCAGCCCTGCGGTTCCCAACCCTTTGCAGATCGCCCCAAATGTGCTGGGCGGCATCGCAAAATAGTTGATCGTGGTGCGATTTTTCTGGTCAAGCATCTTGCCCAGCTTGTTGAAGGCTTTCGTGTCTTCCACATCAAGATTGCAGAAATCCAGCCGACTACTTAGCGTTTCCCACAACTTATCGTCGATGGCTTCTTTCATAAAGGTGTCAAGCGCTTCGCGCACGACGCGGGTATACTCCGCTTTATCCCAATCCGCACGCCCTACGCCAATAATTTTGGTGTCCGCATGGATGTGACCTGCTTTTTCCAACTGGTACAGGGAAGGCAGCAATTTACGGCGCGCCAGATCGCCCTTGGCACCGAAAATAACCAGATCGCACGCTTGGGCTGTTGAAGTTACCGCCATGTTCATCTCCTCGTTGCAGGATGCTGTAATTTTATTACAGCGATAATGTACTCTTTTTGACTACAGCCAGTAAACCCATCATAAAAATGCTAAATAATGATCAGTATTGACTGAAAACCTGCATAAATCGGTCTGTGCAGTGGCTGAAGTCACTTATGCGTTCGCCCTAAAACGAAATTTTTCGTCGTTTCTGACAGTCGATTACTTTTCTGAAAGTTAGACACATGTCATGTTCTGGCAAAAAAAGGCGCCAACTTAGCGCGTTGCTCTCTGCCAACCACCACAGGTCGTAGTATATTTTCACGACGTGCATTTTTTCACGTAATGCATGCCAGTTGTACCTTTAGTTGAAATCGGAAAAAACTTACATGGCCCTTGTCGTATGAATATGCTGGAAAAAATCCAGAGTCACTTAGAACTCTTGAGCAAATCAGAAAGAAAAGTGGCTGAAGTGATCCTGAGCACTCCGCAGACGGCTATTCACTCCAGCATCGCGACGCTGGCCAAAATGGCCGACGTCAGTGAGCCAACGGTTAATCGTTTCTGTCGCCGCCTTGAAACTAAAGGTTTTCCCGATTTTAAACTACATCTGGCGCAAAGTCTGGCGAACGGTACGCCGTATGTGAACCGTAACGTTGAAGAAGACGACAGCGTTGACGCCTATACCAGTAAAATCTTTGAATCCGCGATGGCGGGCTTAGAGCAGGTGAAATCGAGCCTGGATGTTACCGCCGTCAACCGCGCCGTAGATTTGCTGACGCAGGCGAAGAAAATTTCTTTTTTTGGTCTGGGTGCTTCCGCCGCAGTCGCACACGATGCGATGAACAAATTTTTCCGCTTCAACATCCCCGTGGTTTATTTTGATGACATCGTTATGCAGCGCATGAGCTGCATGAATTCCAGCGACGGCGACGTCGTGGTGTTGATCTCCCATACTGGTAGAACCAAAAGTCTGGTCGAAATGGCGCAACTGGCACGTGAGAACGATGCGACAGTGATCGCCATCACGTCGGATGGCACGCCGCTGGCGCGTGAAGCCTCGCTGGCCTTACGGCTTGACGTGCCTGAAGATACCGATGTCTATATGCCGATGGTATCCCGCATCGCTCAGTTGACATTGATCGACGTTCTGGCGACGGGGTTCACACTTCGTCGTGGGGAAAAATTTCGAGATAACCTGAAACGGGTCAAAGAAGCCTTACGTGAATCGCGCTTTGATAAAGACGAACGATTGATTAACCCTTTCAGGTGATAGGTAAGTTTTACGTTGTGCTTTGCTTTTAGTTATATCCTATACCCTAAATAATTCGAGTTTCAGGAAGGCGGCAAGCGAAGGAGTCCCAATGAGCTTACTCAAGTAAGTGATTCGGGTGAGTAAGCGAAGCCAACGCACATGCAACTTGAAGTATGACGGGTAATAAAAATGAGCGGTATCATCTACCCGCCTCATCTCGATGTAACCACAAACGGCGGTTATGGAAAGATGACGAGCATTACCTGTACAGTATGATAATCAGACTCAACACGATGTTCGGATAACGCAGGTGAAATAGTTTTGTTGTAAAGTGACATTTTGCACCGTTATTCGACGCTTAATCGCAACACTACAGCTTCACAAGTGAACGGAGTTATACATGTCCAGACGGCTCAGAAGAACCAAAATTGTTACCACCCTGGGGCCCGCTACCGACCGCGATAATAATCTTGAAAAGATTATCAATGCGGGCGCTAACGTAGTACGCATGAATTTTTCTCACGGCACAGCAGAAGATCATCAATTACGTGCCAACAAAGTTCGTGAAATTGCGGCTAAATTAGGCCGCCACGTTGCCATTCTTGGCGATCTACAGGGTCCAAAAATTCGTGTTTCTACCTTCAAAGAAGGTAAAATCTTCCTGAATATCGGCGACAAATTCTTGCTGGATGCTAACTTAGCGAAAGGCGAAGGCGATAAAGAAAAAGTCGGGATCGATTACAAAGGCTTGCCGAGCGACGTAGTGCCTGGCGACATTCTGTTACTGGATGACGGTCGCGTACAGCTGAAAGTCCTCCAGGTTGAAGGTCTGAAAGTTTACACCGAAGTCACCGTTGGTGGCCCGCTGTCTAACAATAAAGGCATCAACAAACTCGGTGGCGGTCTGTCTGCCGAAGCCCTGACGGAAAAAGATAAAGCCGACATTATTACTGCCGCAAAAATTGGCGTCGACTATCTGGCTGTCTCTTTCCCACGTACCGGTGAAGATCTCAACTATGCACGCCGCCTCGCACGCGACGCTGGCTGTAACGCCAAGATCGTATCAAAAGTTGAACGTGCTGAAGCCGTCTGTTCAGATGCCGCAATGGATGACATTATTCTGGCTTCCGACGTGGTTATGGTCGCGAGGGGCGATCTGGGCGTTGAAATCGGCGATCCAGAACTGGTAGGGATTCAGAAGAAGTTGATTCGTCGTGCCCGTCAGTTGAACCGTGCGGTCATTACCGCCACGCAGATGATGGAATCGATGATCACTAACCCGATGCCAACGCGCGCTGAGGTAATGGACGTCGCCAACGCCGTGCTGGATGGCACCGATGCCGTGATGCTGTCAGCAGAAACTGCTGCGGGTCAATATCCGGCTGAAACCGTCGCTGCCATGGCGAAAGTCTGTTTAGGCGCGGAGAAGATTCCAAGCATCAACGTCTCCAAACACCGCCTTGACGTGCAGTTTGATAACACGGAAGAATCCATCGCGATGTCTTCTATGTATGCGGCTAACCACCTGAAAGGGGTGACGGCACTGATCGCTATGACAGAATCTGGCCGTACCGCCCTGATGATGTCTCGTATCAGTTCTGGCTTACCGATTTTCGCCATGTCCCGTCATGAGCACACGCTGAACCTGACCGCACTGTATCGTGGTGTTACACCAGTGCATTTCGACAGCTACACTGACGGCGTTGCTGCCGCCAATGATGCTGTTATCCTGCTGCGTGATAAAGGGTTCCTGATGTCTGGGGATCTGGTTATCGTCACACAGGGCGATATCATGGGCACCGTAGGCACAACCAACACCATCCGCATCCTGCGCGTGGAATAATCATTGTAATAACCGACCCGCAGCTGAGTTGGCGGACGATATTATGATAGTAAAAAGCCGGACGATTTCTCGTCCGGCTTTTTTATCCATACGTCTACACACGACTCAGCTCACTGCTTGTTGCGGTATAGCTCATCGCGGCAATATGGCTCAATCTCACCCGGCTTGCGGGTTTTCAGCAATTTAAGAATCCAGGTGTATTGCTCAGGGTTCGGTCTGACCAGAATTTCAACTTCTTCATTCATGCGCCGTGCAATGTAGGCATCATCCGCTTCCGCCAAATCGTCCATCGGCGGGCGAATAAATACATCAAGGCAACCGTCTTTGGCGTTATATACTGGGAACAGCGGCACAATATCAGCACGGCACACTTTCATCAGCCGTCCGACAGCAGGCAGCGTTGCTTTATAGGTCGCAAAGAAATCAACGAATTCACTGTGCTCGGGGCCGTGATCCTGATCGGGCAAGTAATAACCCCAGCACCCAGAGCGTACGGAGCTGATAAACGGCTTAATGCCGTCGTTACGAGCATGGATGCGGCCACCAAAGCGACGACGTAACCGATTCCACCAATAATCCACCAGTGCATTCTTCTGATTGTGGAACATGGCCGCCATGCGCTGCCCGCGAGAGGTCAGCAACATCGCAGGGATATCAACTCCCCAGCCGTGCGGCACCAGAAAAATCACGTTCTTCTCTTGTGCTTTGATGCGTTCCAGAATGTCTTCGCCATGCCAGCGAACATATTTTTCGATTTTCTTTGGGTTACGAATTCCCACTTCTACCATCATGATCATCGACTGAGGTGCCGTCGCAAACATGTCATCAATGATAGTTTCGCGCTGCGCTTCCGTTAACTCCGGCATGCAGTACAGCAAGTTAATGCGGGCACGGCGGCGTGCGCCTTTTGATATTCTCCCGACAAAACGCCCTAACCCACCCAGAACCGGGTTTCTTAACCGCGCGGGAATATAGGCAGCAAGTGCCATCGCGCCAACGCCTAACCAAACGCCCCAATAGCGCGGATGAAAAAAGGCGCGTTGAAACTGGGGAACAAATTCAGCGTTCGATTTTTTTTCTTTTTCCATGCCTAAACTCTTCAGATCAATCAATAAACATAATCATAATTGCCGCTCGGCGTTTAGCAACACCTACTGACAATTACGCAAAAACACGTCTGCTCGACAATAAAAAATCAGGAACCAGTGTTCTATAAATAAAAATGCCGGCAGCAAGCCACCGGCACAACATGCAGTCAGTATCGTTAATCAAACTTAAGCTGCGGCACCACTTCCTTCACCTGCGCCAGATAATCACGACGCTCTTTACCCGCCAGCCCTTCAGAACGCGGCAGTTGAGCCGTTAGTGGGTTTACTGCCTGCTGGTTAACCCAGAGTTCATAGTGCAGGTGTGGGCCAGTGGAACGACCGGTATTACCAGACAACCCGATACGATCGCCACGTTTCACTTTCTGCCCAGGTTTAACCAATATGCGATTTAGGTGCATAAATCGTGTCGTATACTGGCGACCATGACGAATCACTACATAGTTGCCCGCTGCACCGCTGCGTTTCGCAATCACGACTTCGCCATCCCCGACGGCCAGAACTGGCGAACCTACCGGCATGGCAAAATCGACACCTTTATGCGGTGCAACGCGCCCCGTTACCGGGTTCAAACGACGTGGATTGAAATTGGAGGAAATACGGAATTGTTTCATGGTCGGGAAACGCATAAAGCCACGCGTCAAACCGGAACCTTCGCGATCGTAGAATTTACCGTCTTCTGCACGGATAGCGTAATAGTCTTTACCGCCGGTATTCAGACGAACGCCGACCAGTTCGCTCTGTTCACTTTTGCCATCGAGCATTTCGCGGGACATCAGCACAGAGAACGTGTCGTCTTTACGTAACTTACGGAAATCCAACTGCCATTGCAGCGCTTTGATTACGTCCCGCACTTCTGTACTGGTTAAACCGGCGCTTTTCGCGCTGCTGACAAAGCTGCCACTAACCCGACCATTCAGAACGCTGTTGCGCCACTCGCCTTTCAGCGTCTCAATGCGCTCTTTGAAATCGGCACCTACACGCTCATAAATCCGTGTTTCGCGACGAGACATCTGCCAGGTCAAACTTTGCAGATCGCCATTTTCTGCCAGAGCCCACGATATTTGCTGACCAATTTTCAGGTTACGCAAATCTTTATTTTGCTCTGCGAGCTGGGTGACATCCGCGATATCGATACCGTACTGCGTCAAAATGCTGCTTAAAGTATCACCCGTAGAGACCACATACTCATGTACGCCAGCTTCATCGGCAACTTTATCATCGAGCTCATCTTGCGGAATGTCGTCATCTGGCGAGGGTTGGTCTATCGGTTCACTGGCTTCAGGCGTCAGCGTACGCAGTTGGCTGGTTTCCAGGTCGATATCTTTCACGATGACGGGCGCATCATCGACATGGGGATAAACAAAAGGCCGCCAAACAGCAACGGCCAATGTCACAACGGTAAGCGACCCCAGCATGACGCGATGGGGCCGAGGTAAACTGTTATACGCCAGAGCGATAGTTCGGACTATCTGCTGCACTTATTCGTATCCTCATAATTTTTCCTCCAGACAGCTCACATACTGGTTCGATAGCTGCAACAAGAAATCGGCATAGCTATCTCTACCCAGTGCAATATTGCTTCCCAATGGGTCGAGCACACCCGAGCGCACGTCGGTTCCCTTGGCAACAGCATTAATAACGGCTGGTCTGAATTGTGGTTCAGCAAAAACGCATACGGCTTTGTGCTCAACCAACTGTGTTCGTATTTGATGTAAACGCTGTGCACCGGGCTGAATTTCGGGGTTAACCGTAAAGTAACCCAAGGGACTTAACCCATAGTGTTTCTCAAAGTAGCCATAGGCATCATGAAACACGAAATAGCCTCTACCCTGCACAGGCGCTAGCATCTTAACAATTTTTTCATCTGCTTGCGCAATTTTATCCGTGAAATAAAGCAGATTCGCGTCTAGTTTGTCCTTATTCTGAGGCATAAGTTCCAATAATTTTGCATGAATGGCGACAGCTGCCTGTATTGTCATCTCCGGCGATAGCCAAATATGCATATTGTACTCACCATGATGGTGACCATCGTCGTCGTCATCATGGGCGGCATTGCTGTGATCGTGGCCTTTTTCATGCTCATCATGTGCCTGCTCATGCCCATCTTCATGGTCATGCCCAGCCTCTTTTTTCAGCTCAGATTTAATGGCTGGCAGCGCAGAAAGCGCGATCTGCTTTGCTGGCGAAATTTTCGCTAACGGTTTCCCGAGGAAGGCTTCCATTTCCGGCCCGACCCAAATCACCAGATCGGCGGACTGTAAACGCTGGACATCAGACGGGCGCAAGGCATAATCGTGGGGCGACGCGCCATCAGGTAACAACACCTCGGTTGGCGTCACGCCATCGGCAATCGCCGACGCAATGAATCCCAAAGGACGAATTGAAGTAATGACCGCAGCGGATGCCGCGCTGATTGACATTCCGCTTGCGAGTAGCGCACCGGCAACAAACACACTTTTTAACCATTTTCTTTGCTGAATAGATTGCTGCATGAAGATCGATCCCATCGATTTTTATTGTGTTGTTTGTTATATTATAACGTTACATGGGTTATGCAAGCCGAATTATATGTCCACATTGGTATCACTTAATAATATTTCAGTGACATTTGGCAGCCGAAAGATCCTGTCAGATATCTCTCTGACCTTGCAGGCAGGTCGAATTCTGACGCTGCTGGGGCCGAATGGCGCAGGGAAATCGACGCTAGTCCGCGTGGTATTGGGGCTACTTTCTCCTACTTCCGGTTCTCTGGTACGGGATCCTGCACTGCGTATCGGTTACGTTCCGCAGAAACTGCATCTGGATACCACCCTGCCCTTGACCGTCAGCCGCTTTATGCAACTGCGCCCCGGTGTGAAAAAGCAGGATATCTTACCTGCCCTTAAACGTGTTCAGGCTGCACATCTGCTGGAACAACCGATGCAGAAACTCTCCGGTGGCGAAACCCAGCGCGTGCTATTGGCTCGTGCACTGCTCAATCAGCCTCAACTGCTGGTTCTGGATGAGCCGACACAGGGTGTTGACGTCAATGGGCAACTGGCGCTGTACGATCTGATTAACCAACTGCGGCAGGAATTCAACTGCGGCGTGCTGATGGTGTCGCACGATCTACATTTGGTGATGGCAAAAACCGATGAAGTTCTCTGCCTTAATCAACATGTCTGCTGCTCCGGCACGCCTGAAGTCGTTTCTCTTCACCCCGAATTTTTAGCGATGTTTGGCCACCGCGGCGCGGAGCAATTGGCAATTTATCGCCACCATCATAATCATCGTCATGACCTACAAGGACGTATCATTCTGAAAAGACAAGGTGGAAACGACGCATGATAGAGCTGTTATTTCCCGGTTGGCTGGCAGGGATTTTGCTGGCGATTGCGGCAGGCCCGCTCGGTTCGTTCGTCGTCTGGCGGCGGATGTCTTATTTTGGCGATACACTGGCGCACGCCTCCTTACTTGGCGTCGCCTTCGGCCTGTTGCTGAACATTAACCTGTTTTCTGCCGTTATTGCCGTGACGCTCATTCTGGCGCTTGGCCTCGTCTGGCTGGAACGACGTCCCTATCTGGCCGTCGATACATTACTCGGCATCATGGCTCACAGCGCCCTGTCGCTTGGGTTGGTTGTTGTCAGCCTGATGAACAATGTGCGTGTAGATTTAATGGCCTACCTATTTGGCGATTTACTTTCCGTCACAACAGAGGATTTGTGGGTGATCGGTGCGGGTGTGATCGTCGTTATTGCTGTTATGCGTTGGCAATGGCGGGCGTTACTTTCAATGACGATTAGCCCAGAATTGGCACACGTCGACGGCGTGAAATTACAGCGCACCAAGCTGCTTTTAATGCTGACCACCGCATTAACGATTGGTATTGCCATGAAATTTGTTGGCGCATTGATCATTACGTCACTGTTGATTATTCCCGCCGCCAGCGCCAGACGTTTCGCACGGACGCCGGAACAAATGGCAAGCATCGCTATTATTGTTGGAATGATTGCCGTGACAGGCGGCTTGGCCTTCTCGGCTGGCTACAATACGCCAGCGGGGCCGTCGGTGGTGCTGTGTGCATCTCTGCTATTTATTGTCAGTCTGCTTAAGCCACAACCCGCCTAACCCGCAGTAAACCGCTAAAAAAAAAGCCCTTCCGAATACACATTTCAGAAGGGCTTTATACTTTGAAAATCAGTAAGTTCACGCGAACAGCGTTTATTTCCGGTTAGCCATATCTGGAATGATTAAATCACCCCGTAAGACATACGACTCCAGAACATCCTGCGTTTTTTCATTGAGCCATGACACGATTCTGGCTGCCACCGCATCCATCGAATACTCAATTGCAGGAATCGCCGGAATACCAGGAATATCGAGAGAACCGGCAAGACTGAATACCATAATGTCCTGTGGCACGGATTTATTAAACGCCTGAAGCTGTGCGATGACTCGTTTTGCTTCTTGCTCATCCGCCACTAGGAGCGCATTGAAATTCAGCGTCGTGCTGTTATTGAGCAACACTTGCAGCGCTACCGACGACGAGGAAGACGCATCCATAAAAATCAGGTTGCGGTTAAACGGCAAGAAGTTATTTTCCAGCGCCCGCTTATATCCCAAAAGCACCTGATCCGCAGAACTGCTGGCGGCAGGATTGATCAGCGCGATTTGCCTACGCCCTTGTCGGATCAGGTAATTACATGCCGTTTCTGTGGCGAAGGCGTGATCGAATTGCAGGCTGTTAGTGGTATCAGCCTCCATACAATCGATCAGGATGATGCTCTTATCGGCCAGATTCAGCGGGAAGCGCGCACCGATGATTAAAATATCATCACATAGACCGCTGGTTAGCTCATCTAGCACATTCATGACTTCTGCTTTGCTGCTGGCAAACCGCAACAAGAGATGTTTTTGATGTCGACTAAAGTGTTTTTCCAACGCATAAAGATAGCCGGTCGTCTGGTTGATATTGTCCTGAGCGCAAATGACACCAATACATCCGGTTGACTGGCTTAACAGCGATTGGGCGATGACGTTGGGTCGGTATTTAAGCTCATCAACCGCTTTTAACACTGCAAGGCGGCTGGCTTCCTTTACGCCGCGTGAACCACTCAACACCCGGGAGACTGTGGCTTTGGAGACCCCAGCTAAACGCGATACATCGTTGATTGTAGACATCATTTGCCCCTGGAAAAACGCTAAACTCGACTCGAAACCTTTAACACCAACAGCGCATTGTATTGCTTTGCAGTATAACCGTTTCCATTCAGCATGGAAACCGATTATCCATTTAACATCCAATAGACACTCTTTCCGATAAGATGTGATGCAAATCTAATTAATACGGCCAGAAATCATCACACCTTGACGGTCATCACACTTCTCTTTTCTTTGCATGGAAAACGGTTTCCATATGATATCCAATCATCTTAGCAATAAGTTTTTACATTGTGCTTGGCGGAAAATGCGGTCCGTCGCGGAAGAAAAATAACGGATATAGGCTCACTTTCACAAAAGGCTGCCACACACGATTTATCTATCCGGCCCGTTAAGACAACGGGTTACGGTATGCACCGTGGCGATACGTACTTGATGATGAACTGTCGCCTTCGCGGTGGCATACGAAAAGGTGTTCACATGAGTTCCTTATATCAATCAATGATTGCTTCTATCGAACAATCGATTACCCCGCTGGCCGGGCGTTTAGGGCAACAAAAGTATGTGATCGCTATCCGCGATGGTTTTACTGCCGCACTCCCCTTTATGATCATTGGCTCATTTATGTTGGTGTTTATTTTCCCTCCCTTCTCTGCCGATACCACTGTCGGGTTTGCCCGCACCTGGCTAGATTTTTCCATCACCTATCGCGACCAACTGATGCTGCCTTTCGAGCTGAGTATGGGCGTGATGACCTTCTTCATTTCCGTTGGCGTCGGGGCCAGTCTGGGGCGACAGTTTGATCTCGATTCTGTGATGTCCGGTCTGCTGGCATTTATGGCTTTTCTGCTCGTCGCCGCGCCTTACGCCGATGACAAAATTTCTACGGAGTATCTGTCAGGGCAAGGGATATTCACCGCTTTACTCACCTCTATCTATTCCACCCGTGTTTATGCCGCGCTGAAACAACACAACATTACCATTCGCTTACCGAAAGAAGTGCCAACAGGGGTCGCTCGCTCATTTGAAATTCTCATTCCCGTGTTGGTTATTGTCGCGACACTGCACCCACTCAACCTCTTCGTTGAGGCGCAAACGGGCATGATCATTCCCGAAGCAATTATGCATCTGCTGGCACCACTGGTTTCTGCCTCAGACTCGCTGCCCGCCATTCTGCTATCTGTGCTGCTATGCCAGCTTTTCTGGTTTTCGGGTATCCACGGTTCACTGATTGTCACGGGTATTATGAATCCATTTTGGATGACTAACCTGGCCGTGAATCAGGCAGCGCTGGCAGCAGGTGAAGTACTACCGCATATCTATTTACAGGGATTTTGGGATCACTATCTGTTAATTGGTGGCGTCGGCTCAACGCTGCCCTTAGCTTTCCTGCTGTTACGCAGCAAAGTGACTCACCTGCGTACCATCGGCAGAATGGGCGTCGTACCGAGCTTCTTTAACATCAACGAGCCGATCATGTTCGGTGCGCCCATTATCATGAACCCGATGCTGTTTCTGCCTTTTGTCTTCGTCCCCATGATCAATGCCGTACTGGCTTACACGGCAACCAAAATGGGGTGGCTGGCACAAGTCGTATCGCTAACCCCCTGGACGACACCCGCTCCTATTGGTGCATCATGGGCCGCAAATTGGAGTTTTAGCCCGTTTATCATGTGCTTGCTATGCATGATGTTTTCCGCACTGATGTATTTACCGTTCCTGCGCGCTTATGAACGTACGCTGATGAAGACCGAGGAGCAAAAAATGCAGAGCGGCCTGTCGATGGCAAAAACGGCAGGTAGTAATTAATGGGGTAAATAAAGAATTGGTTAAACGTATTAAATAGAATAAATAAAATAACGCGTTCAGTGACGGAATATTTTCATCATCTATGATATTCCGCCCTGAATAGCATTCAAGCATGCGGCAGAGGGAATAACCATTGCCGCTGGTATTCGGTCATATAAAAAATAGGTCATATCATGATTACATTAGAAGATGCAGTAATGGATATTATTGTCAATGCGGGGCAATCGCGCAGCCTGTGTTTCGAGGCACTGCACGCTGCGCGCAAAGGTAACATTGATGAAGCCAAAGATTTGCTGAAGGAAGCCGATGGCTATGCACGCAAGGCACACCATATGCAGACCCAGCTAATCGAACAGGATGCAGGTGAAGCCAGACAGCCGATGACTTTAATTATGGTTCATGCTCAAGACCATTTAATGACATCACTGCTCGCCCGCGAATTATCAGAAGAAATTATTCATCTTTACCAGCGGTAATATTACCTCTTAAAGGGAGGGTAGATTACGTCAGTTATTTAATTACCTTGCACTATTAGAAAAATAACAATCACCTTGTTCTGAGCGCCGTGCAATTATTCACGTCAATCAGAACCGGATGGTTATTGTCTGAAAATAACTTACCGAATTGAGATGACTATGAAAAATTGCAAAAAACTTCCAGTTACGCTGGCGGTGCTGGCCGCCCTTTGCTCCAGTTCCGCACTCGCACAAGAAATCATTACTCAGGAACAATTAGATCGTATCGTTGCTCAAGCCGTGGAAAAAGCGCTGGCGGAACGTCAGGCTAAGTTAGACGCGATTGCCAGCAAACAGGTCGATCCTCTGACGACACCGGATGCCCCGAAGACGCCTGACATGGCGATACCTTATGGTGTCGAATTCACTGGCTATGCGCGTTACGGCGCGCAATTCCAGGGCGGTGACCAGAAATATGTTGGGGTTGACGGTTCCTATAACGGAGCTTCCGCATTAGGCCGTCTGGGCAACGAAGGTAATGGCGGTGAATTTCAGCTTTCCAAAGCTTTCAAAAGTGATAATGGCGCTATCTGGGATATCGTCGTGATGATCGACCACTGGGGCGATGAAGTTAACCTGAAAAAAGCCTATGCCGGCGTCACCAATCTTTTCGCCTCTCAGCCAAACGCCTATCTCTGGGCGGGACGAGATTTCCACCAGCGCCCACAGCAAAGTATCAACGACTACTTCTGGATGAACCATGACGGTCAGGGTGCGGGGATAAAGAATTTTGAACTCGGCGGTATTCAATTCGATGTGGCGGCCGTCGGTGCCGTGGAATCCTGTAATCCCCAAGTGTTAGCCAATAATGCGAACCCCTCACGCATCAGCTGTACCGGTGGCTCCGGCACGGGCGATAAAGGCAATTACGCCCTGACCTCCAAAGTGCATGGCATCAAGCTGGGGCCGTTGGATCTTGCGCTGTACGCTAACTATGGTTTTGACTCAAAAGCGGTGAATAACGATGAGCGGATGAAAGCCTGGCAAGGCGGCGCCGTTCTGAGCCACACGGGAAAGAATAGCCTCAATCAGTTCATCACCCGCTATTCAGACAATGCGGATAACAGCGTTTATAACAAAACGAACAATCTGAAAACCTTCTATGCCAGCTTCGAAGGTAACTACAAATTCACACCACAAACGCAGGTCGCATACCTGTTAGCCTACCACGACTACTCGAATGACTCAGCGAGTCAGGACGACCGTCGTAACTACAATGCTATCGTTCGCCCTATGTATTTCTGGAATGACGTGCATTCTACCTGGCTTGAAGCAGGCTATCAGCATGTAGATTACGGCCAGGACGGTGACAATAAGGGGTGGAAACTGACGCTTTCCCAGAATGTCTCGATCGCGATGGGACCGGAGTTCAGACCGATGTTGCGCTTCTATGTCACTGGCGGGGAAGTCGATAACAAACACACCGCACGGACAACGACTGGGGTCAACACGCAGCTCGATTCGTTTAACGTTGGGGCAATGTGGGAAGCCTGGTTTTAATCACATAAATTTAGGGAGACCGTCTGGTCTCCCTAAATATGGAAAAACATCTTTCAGGCAATACTACTCTTCACGCGTTAAGCCAAAATGCCGATAAGCATGCTGCGTCGCCATTCGACCACGCGGCGTACGCTGGATGAATCCTTGCTGAATCAGAAACGGCTCTAGTACGTCTTCAATGGTTTCGCGCTCTTCGCCAATCGCCGCAGCTAAATTGTCCAGCCCAACGGGGCCGCCCATGAATTTATCGATGATTGCCAACAGCAGCTTGCGGTCCATGTAGTCAAAACCTTCGGTATCTACCGCCAGCATATCCAGCGCCTGTGTCGCCACATCGCCAGTAATCGCACCTTCCGATTTAACCTCGGAGAAATCGCGCACCCGACGCAATAATCGGTTGGCGATACGCGGTGTACCACGCGCACGGCGTGCCACTTCAAGGGAACCCTCTGGTGTCAAATCCAGTCCCAAACACTGTGCGCTGCGGCCAACGATATACTGCAAATCCGCCACATTATAAAACTCCAGGCGCTGCACAATACCAAAGCGGTCGCGCAGCGGCGAGGTTAACGACCCCGCACGCGTCGTTGCGCCAATCAGTGTGAAAGGAGGCAGATCGAGTTTAATTGAGCGGGCAGCAGGCCCTTCACCGATCATGATATCCAACTGATAATCTTCCATCGCGGGGTACAGCACTTCTTCCACGACGGGCGACAGGCGATGGATTTCATCGATGAATAACACATCATGCGGTTCGAGATTGGTCAGCAGCGCAGCAAGGTCACCGGCTTTTTCCAACACGGGGCCTGACGTTGTGCGCATATTCACGCCCATCTCATTGGCAACAATATTCGCCAGCGTCGTTTTGCCCAAACCAGGAGGCCCAAAAATCAGCAGATGATCCAGCGCATCCCCACGTTTACGCGCAGCCTGGATAAAAATTTCCATCTGCTCACGCACCTGCGGCTGGCCTACATATTCGGTCAGCAGCTTAGGTCGCATCGCGCGGTCGAGAAATTCTTCTTCAGGAACGGCGTCAGCGGAAATCAAACGGTCGGCTTCTATCATCAATACCTCACAGCGCCGCGCGCAGTGCATCCCTGATCAGGGTTTCACAGTCCGCATCAGGACGCGCGATTTTGGAAATCATGCGGCTAGCTTCCTGCGGTTTGTAGCCCAGTGCCACCAGTGCCGCGGCAGCTTCCGCTTCAGGTTCGCCAACGCGGCTGTCTGCGTTAGCGGGTGACGCCAACGGAATATCGCTAACCGGATTAAACAGATCGCCACTCAAGCCTTTGAAGCGATCTTTCATTTCAACAACCAGCCTTTCCGCCGTTTTCTTACCTACGCCGGGAAGTTTAATCAATGCACCAATTTCTTCGCGCTCAACCGCGCTGACAAACTGCGTTGCGGACATCCCAGAGAGAATCGCCAGCGCCAGTTTAGGTCCAACGCCATTCACTTTGATCAACTCACGGAACAGCGCCCTTTCCTGTTTGTCATTAAAACCGAACAGCAGTTGCGCATCTTCACGGACAACAAAATGGGTAAAAATAATCGCTTCCTGATTGAGTTCAGGGAGTTCGTAAAAGCACGTCATCGGCATATGGACTTCGTAACCCACGCCGTTAGCTTCTATCAGCACCTGCGGCGGCTGTTTTTCCAGGATAATGCCTCTGAGACGACCTATCACGTTGCGCTTCCTTTTACATAGGGAATGAATGGCTTGAAGTATGACGAGTATATAACATAAAAAAGGCTGGATGAATATCCAGCCTCCTGTTTCAGCGCAGTCTTCCTGCCAGCGGGTTTACTTTCGCCGCTGCCGTACGCAGCAGGCTCTGGTTAAAGTGGCAGTGAGTAATGGCAATCGCCAGTGCATCGGCAGCATCCGCCTGCGGGCTGGCAGACAGTTTCAGCAATGACCGAACCATATGCTGTACCTGCTTTTTATCTGCCGCGCCAGTTCCCACCACCGTTTGCTTAACCAAACGCGCGGCGTATTCAAACACCGGTAGATCCTGATTCACACCAGCGACGATGGCTACACCACGCGCCTGCCCCAGCTTCAATGCTGAATCTGGGTTTTTCGCCATGAAAACCTGCTCAATCGCCATACAGTCTGGGCGAAATTGCGTAATGATCTCACTGACGCCCGCGTAAATCAGCTTAAGCCGCGTGGGCATGTCATCGACTATGGTGCGAATACAACCGCTACCGAGATAGGTCAGATGCCGCCCCTGCTGACGGATAATGCCATAACCTGTCACGCGCGAACCGGGGTCGATGCCTACTATGATTGTCATGATGCTACGATTGTCATCGTGCCGCTCCGCCGATTCGCCCGTGTGGATAGCCGTTTTTATTTTGCATCACCGACTGGTTATTCCAGCAGCTCAGCCACCTCATCGGAGATCTCACCGTTATGGTAAACCTCCTGCACATCGTCGCAGTCTTCCAGCATATCGATTAAACGGATCAGCTTCGGTGCCGTTTCTGCATCCATATCCGCTTTCGTGGACGGAATCATGGAGACTTCGGCGGCTTCAGCTTTCAGGCCTGCCGCATCCAAGGCATCCTTCACTTCACCGAATGTTTCCCACGGCGTGAAGACGTCGATCGCACCGTCATCATACGTGACGACATCATCGGCACCCGCTTCCAGCGCGGCGTTCATCACGGTATCTTCATCCAGACCTGGCGCGTAAGAAATGACGCCCTTCTTGGTGAAGAGGTACGAAACGGACCCATCAGTGCCCAGATTACCGCCCGTTTTGGTAAACGCGTGGCGCACTTCGGAAACGGTACGGTTGCGGTTGTCACTCAAGCATTCCACCATGACAGCAGTGCCACCCGGGCCGTAGCCTTCATAAATGATGGTTTCCATGTTGGTATCATCATCACCGCCAACGCCACGGGCAATCGCGCGGTTCAGAGTATCGCGCGTCATGTTGTTGGACAGTGCTTTATCGATCGCTGCGCGCAGACGTGGGTTAGACCCTGGATCGCCACCACCCAAACGGGCTGCGGTGACCAGTTCGCGGATAATCTTGGTAAAGATTTTACCGCGTTTGGAGTCCTGTGCTGCTTTACGATGCTTTGTGTTCGCCCACTTACTATGACCTGCCATAAAAATCTCCGAAAAAAGCCTGTTCAGGCCGGATAAATAACAAATTCCTCAATCGCCTGCCGGTTGCTCCAGGACTTGGTCAACTGTGCCGCATGGGGCACATCCAGCCACTGGTAAGCAAGATGCTCGGATAATTGCACCTCGCGCTCAGCAGGTAACGCCAAACAATACCAATGCTCGGTATTGTGCGTCACCCCCGGCGCATAGCGACGTCTCAAATGAGTAAATAGCTCAAACTCAATACAGCGCTGACAGTCAAAGAGTGATAACGCTTCTGCGGATATATCAATGTTAACTTCTTCTTTGACTTCACGCTGTGCGGCATACGGCGCGCTTTCTCCTTCCTCTATACTGCCAGTCACCGACTGCCAGAATTCAGGATCGTCACGCCGCTGCAACATCAGCACCCGCCCGGTATCACGGGCATAGATCACCACCAGAACCGAAACGGGTCGCTTGTATACCATCTTATTCGTTCTCGGATTTTCCATCCTGAGCCGCTTTCCCTTTCACGACAACCGCAATGGCGAGCTCTTCCAGCGAAGCTGGGTTGGCGAAACTTGGTGCTTCCGTCATCAGACACGCTGCTGCCGTCGTTTTCGGGAAGGCAATAACGTCACGAATGTTATCGGTGCCCGTCAGTAACATCACCAGACGGTCAAGGCCAAATGCCAGACCTGCATGCGGCGGTGTACCATATTTCAGCGCGTCCAGCAGGAAGCCAAATTTCTCACGCTGCTCTTGCTCAGTAATGCCCAGAATGCGGAATACAGTTTGCTGCATCTCGCCGCTGTGAATACGAACGGAACCACCGCCCACTTCATAACCGTTAATGACCATGTCATAGGCGTTAGCGATCGCCGAAACGGGGTTAGCCGCCAGTTCAGAAGGCAACATGTCGCGCGGTGCGGTAAACGGATGGTGCATCGCTGACAACCCGCCTTCGCCATCTTCTTCAAACATTGGGAAATCAACTACCCACAGCGGTTCCCAGCTGTTGTCTTTCGTCAGGCTCAGATCGCGGCCCAGCTTAAGACGCAGCGCACCCAGCGCGTCGGTCACCACTTTCGCACTGTCAGCACCGAAGAACAGGATGTCGCCATCTTGCGCCGCGGTACGATCCAACACGGCAGACAGAACATCTTCACTCAGGAACTTCGCTACCGGGCTTTGAACACCTTCCAGCCCCTTGGCACGCTCGTTGACCTTGATATAAGCCAACCCTTTCGCGCCATAGATTTCAATAAATTTGGCGTATTCATCAATCTGCTTGCGGCTCAGTTGTGCGCCGCCCGGTACGCGGATAGCGGCAACGCGGCCTTTGGCATCATTTGCCGGGCCGGAGAACACTTTGAATTCGATATCTTTCAGCAGATCGGCAACATCGACCAGTTCCAGCGGGTTACGCAAATCTGGCTTGTCGGAACCGAAACGACGCATCGCTTCCGCGAACGTCATGATCGGGAAATCACCCAGATCGACGCCTTTTACGTCCAGCCACAGTTCACGCACCAATTTCTCCATCACTTCACGCACTTGTGGCGCGGTCATGAAAGAGGTTTCCACATCGATTTGGGTAAATTCAGGCTGTCTGTCGGCACGCAAGTCTTCGTCACGGAAGCATTTGACGATCTGGTAGTAGCGGTCAAACCCGGACATCATCAGCAGCTGTTTGAACAGCTGTGGGGACTGTGGCAACGCATAAAATTTGCCTTTATGTACGCGGCTTGGCACCAGATAGTCGCGCGCGCCTTCTGGCGTCGCTTTCGTCAACATCGGCGTTTCGATGTCCATGAAGCCGTGGTCGTCCATAAAACGGCGTACGAAACTGGTGATACGTGCACGCGTTTTCAGGCGCTGCGCCATTTCAGGACGGCGCAAATCCAGATAGCGGTATTTGAGACGCGCTTCTTCGGTATTGGTTTGGTTGGAATCCAACGGCAGCGCTTCAGAACGGTTAACGATCGTCAGGGCGTTGGCAAAAATTTCGACTTCACCCGTCGCCATATCTTTGTTGATTTGGCTTTCTGGACGGGCACGGACTACACCAGTAAGTTGGATGCAGAACTCGTTACGCAACTCGGATGCCAGTTTAAATGCATCCTGACGGTCAGGGTCAAAAAACACCTGAACCAGCCCTTCGCGGTCACGCATATCAATAAAAATCAAACCACCCAGATCGCGGCGGCGGTTAACCCAACCGCACAATGTCACTTCCTGGCCCACATGGGACGAATTCAACTGCCCGCAATAATTAGTACGCATCACGATGTCCTTTTACTCATCCGTCAACTCACACGTTTTCGCGGCAGATTACTCTTCACGGTAGATCACAACGCAAAAACAGTGGCATTTTCGCTGCACGGCATGGTTTTTCTGGGTTACTGTCTGATGAAAAAAGGCGGCTATTATAAAGGATATTCGCCCGAACGATAAGCATGAAGGTAACGCTCTGCGACGCAGTCGCCTACTCTTTTTACGAAATTCCCTTTTCAGTTAACGGAATGTTCATTAACCGAGGCAAAATTGTTGCAAAACTGAACACCAGAGGAAAACGGAGTCACCAACATGCAGTGATCCGAAAATCGTCAGAAAAGCGGCATTCCAAATGGCTAATTTTCTTAAGTGTCATCGGCCCAAAGACATAGGGCATGCCGATGCACACAGCATGATGATTTGTGGAAACTGACCTTCCCTTTTAATAAAATCTGCTAAAATTACCAAGTAACTGCTTATTTTTATAAAAATTTTAATAAAAAGCGCTTTTCCATTATTGGCTAATGCGTATGGTTTACATGGAGAACAAGTATGTATTCATTTGTTGCCCGTCAACCCATTTTAAATCAACACCTCCAAACCGTTGCTTACGAGTTACTTTTTCGCATGGACGTCACCAATAAATTCCCCGACGTCAGCCCTGAATTTGCGACTGCGCAGCTTATTTCCGATCAGTTCTTAACCAATCCATTGACAAAATCCGTGGTCGAACAACCTTACTATATTAACTTCCCCCATCAGATGTTGATCAACGGTCAGGCTGAAGTATTGCCACAGGAAAAGGTCGTTATAGAAATTCTTGAAAATGCGATACCCGATAACGATTTATTTGCTGCCGTAAAAAAGCTAAAAAGAAAGGGCTTCAAAATTGCGCTTGATGACTTTTCGATGGGTTCAGAATGGGATCGTTTTTTGCCTTACATTGATATCATCAAATTCGATTTAACCCTGTCGGATTTTGGCGACATTGAAAATTTCATCAAAAGAACTTCACAGCGTAAGTTAATTTATCTGGCAGAAAAAGTAGAAACGTATGAGCAGTACGTGCAAAGCAAAAAGCTAGGTATTTCACTGTTTCAGGGGTATTTTTTCAGTCGTCCTGAAATGATTAAATCGAGAAAATTGGTCAATAACTCCAGTAATACCATCAGGTTGTTGAGAGAGGTTAATAAACCTGAAATCAACTATGCTACGATCGAAGAATTGGTCTGTGCTGATTTGTCGCTTTATTATAAATTGATGCGCCACATCACCAATATCAAATACAACACGCGTTTCGGTATCACTGCAACCACGATGTCATTCCGTGCCATGGCGATGCTGCTTGGGCAACGAGAACTTAAACGCTTTGTGTCATTAATTAGTATTACCAATAGTAATGAAAATAAACCTAGCGAGCTTTATCGCACCAGCTTAATTCGCGCCAGATTTTTCGAGTTACTGTATGCCTCTTTTAATGTGAAAGCGGATACCACCGAGGCGTTTCTCTGCGGGTTATTATCGCTGCTTGATGCCGTATTGGACTCACCGATGCCGCTACTGCTTTCACAAATCGCACTATCGGAAAAAATTAATCAAAGCTTATTAGAAAACACCGGCGAACTTGCCGTTTATCTGACGCTAATCGCTAAATACGAACAGCAAGAGTGGGAAGAACTTGAACGCCTCTTAATCCAGTTGGGTATCGATGAAGAAAACTTCTTTACCATGATAATGGAGGCAACACAGTGGGCGGATGAGATTTTATAAACGATTTATCTCGGCTCACTCGCACTGCCCTGACAATTACGCGATAATCGTCACCATCCTATTGAGGCTCAATGAAATTATGGTGCGATGATGTATATCGGATTACCGCAATGGCAGCACCCTGCATGGAGTCGGTTGGGGTTAAACGATCTTGCCGACTACAGCCGCTACTTTAGCTGCGTCGAAGGTAACACGACCTTTTATGCGTTGCCTTCACGCGAGGTTGTCGAACGCTGGCGTGATATGACGCATGATGAGTTTCGCTTTTGTTTCAAGTTTCCCTCAACGATCAGCCATAAAGCCGCCTTGCAGAACTGCGATAACGATGTCAGCCTTTTTTATCAATGTCTTGAACCAATTGAACACCGTATCGGACAGCTATGGTTGCAACTCCCCGCAACCTTTGGGCCAGCACAGTTGCCCGTTCTGTGGCGCTTTCTTGATGCCTTACCGCAGGGATTTAGCTACGGTGTAGAAGTGCGTCACCCGCTATTTTTTGCTAAAGGTGATGAGGAGCGTGCGCTGAATCAGGGACTACAACAGCGCGGCATAAATCGCGTGATTCTCGACAGTCGTCCAGTTCATCACGCCGCACCAGACAGCGTTGCCATGCGTGAAGCCCAGCGGAAGAAGCCCCGCGTGCCAGTACACGCCGTGCTGACCGCTACACAGCCGCTGATCCGCTTCATCGGGAGTGAAACGCTGGAAGAAAATCTGCGCTGGTTCGAGTCATGGCGTAACAAACTGCCGCAGTGGCCTGAAGCGAATCCCTTCTTCTTTATTCACACACCGGATATCGGTGATGCCCCACCGTTAGCGCAACAGCTTTGGCCGTTACTCGCCGAGATCTATCCAACACTGCCGCCCCAGCCAGATTGGCCGCAGCAGGCGACGCTCTTTTGAACCATAGGATTCGGGTATGTTAGTTCATTTAGTTATAAACACTTTCATAACGTAACCTATTTCCGCTAAAAAAATCAGCCTTTACAGGCGACAGTTACGTTAGGTAAAGCTATTATTCTGCAAGCCGTTTTCGGTTAGGTCACGGAGTAAAAAATGGTAAGTGCGCTCTATATCGTGCTCGGCGCAATCTTGTTGATAAAGCTGTCTATTGATGTTGTAAAACTGAGAATGCAGTATCGCGTGGCCTACGGCGACGGCGGATTTTATGAATTGCAAACGGCGATCCGGGTACATGGTAACGCGGTGGAATATATTCCCATTGCGGCAATTTTGCTGGTACTGATGGAGATGAACGGCGCCCTTATCATCATGATCCATTTTTGCGGCATTCTATTGATTACCGGGCGTTTAGTTCACTACTACGGTCTTCGGCATCGCGAATTCCGCTGGCGGCGTTCAGGTATGTCGGCAACCTATGCCTCACTCATCCTGATGATTGCAGCAAATCTCTATTATCTTCCCTGGGATCTAGTTTTCACGCTGTATTGATAGCGTGAGATAAAAACGATATCCGCCTCTCTCGGGCGCACAAGTATGATGCGCCCGGGAATCAAACGCCACGCCCACACAATGTATTCGGTGAGTAAGCGAAGCCAACGCTCATGCAACTTGCAGTATGACGGGTACGGCGTCTTCTGCTAGAATACGCGCCTCTTTATTACTCTCAGTGCACTTTCCGCCATGCCAAACCGCGATATGCTTTTTTCTGTGCCAATTGCCAATTTAGGTGACTGGACATTCGACGAACGCGTTGCCGACGTATTTCCCGATATGATCCAACGTTCCGTACCCGGCTATTCCAACATTATCTCAATGATTGGCATGCTGGCAGAACGGTTCGCCCGTCCGGATAGTCTCGTCTACGATCTGGGATGTTCGCTGGGCGCGGCCACGCTGTCTGTGCGACGCAATATACATGTGCCGAACTGCAAAATTATCGCGGTAGACAACTCTCCGGCGATGGTGAAACGCTGCCGTAGCCACATTGACGCTTTCCGTTCCGATACGCCCGTCGAGATTATAGAAGCAGATATTTTGGACATTGATATCAAGAATGCTTCCATGGTGGTGCTGAACTTTACTCTTCAGTTTCTGGAGCCTTCTCAACGCAAGGTGCTTATTGAGCGTATTTATCAGGGATTGAATCCCGGCGGCGTGCTGGTGCTCTCTGAGAAATTCAATTTTGCGGACAAAGACGTCGGCGAATTGCTGTTCAACATGCACCTCGATTTCAAACGGGCAAATGGCTACAGCGAACTGGAAATCAGTCAGAAGCGCAGCATGCTGGAAAATGTCATGCTGACCGACTCGGTAGAAACTCATAAAGCTCGACTAGCATCTGCGGGTTTTGAGCACAGCGAGATCTGGTTTCAGTGTTTTAATTTTGGTTCGTTATTAGCCGTGAAAGCAGAGGAAAAGGCGTGATCGATTTCGGCAATTTTTATCAGCAAATCGCGAAGGGCCCGCTTAGTCACTGGCTCAATACACTGCCTTCTCAGCTCAGCAGTTGGCAACAAGAATCCTTACACGGTAAGTTCAAACTCTGGTTTAACTCACTGGAGCATCTCCCGTCGCTGACGCCAACTTCTTTGGATTTGAACGACAGCGTCACGACACGCATGGAGCCCGATATTTCCATCGGCCAACGTGAAGGGATTGAAAAACTGCTGCGTAATTTGATGCCCTGGCGTAAAGGCCCTTTTTCGCTTTACGGTGTGGATATCAACACGGAATGGCGTTCAGACTGGAAGTGGCAACGCGTTCTGCCACATATCAGCCCGCTGAAAAATCGTCTGATACTCGATGTAGGCTGTGGCAGCGGCTATCACCTGTGGCGGATGGTCGGTGAAGGCGCAACGATGGCGGTTGGCATCGACCCCATGCAGCTATTCTTATGTCAGTTTGAAGCCGTGCGTAAGCTACTCGGCGACGACCAGCGAGCACACGTTCTGCCGCTTGGCATTGAGCAACTCCCCGAACTGGCTGCGTTCGATACCGTGTTTTCCATGGGCGTGTTGTACCATCGCCGTTCCCCGCTCGATCACCTGTGGCAATTAAAAAATCAGCTGGTGGCAGGTGGTGAGTTGGTGCTCGAAACGCTGGTCATTGACGGTGATGAAAATCAGGTGCTGGTGCCGGGAGAACGCTACGCGCAAATGCGCAATGTCTACTTCATCCCGTCTGCTGCGGCTTTAACGAAATGGCTTGAGAAATGTGGATTTGTTGATGTCCGCGTCGTCGATATCTGCACCACCACAACGCAGGAACAGCGCCGGACAGACTGGATGATCACCGAGTCGCTGGCTGAATTCCTCGATCCTGAGGATCCAACGAAAACGGTAGAAGGTTACCCCGCTCCGGTACGAGCGGTATTGGTTGCACGTAAACCTGGGATCTACCAGTCCTAAATCGACAAAAAAAGCCCCAGCAACACGCTGGGGCTTGGTACTTGCCATGCAGACCTAACGGTATGCGGCGCGGCAAAACTGAAGAATGACGATGTGGTGTCCTATAGCAATCCAGTCTATCAACCGCTACACCATGAAACACCTTGCATTACGATACGTACTGCATTTCACGATCCGGGCTGACCGCCCGTTTCATTGCTTCCACCACATCACCATCCACGCAATACTGGCTAAATTCATCTAATTCCGTATCCGCACACATCGACACGCCGATTTTGCGATAACGCATAGGGGATGACGTCCACTGGCCTGCTGAACTATGCAGCTCTCGGATACCGGCTTGCTGAAATTTGTGCACGTTAGTCAATCGTACGCCAGAACCTGCCATAATAATTGGACCGCGACTCGCCTGTGTTAGTTCACGTAATAACCGTAACCCATTCTCCGCCGTCTGCTGTTGCCCAGAGGTTAATATGCGCGATACGCCAAGGTCGGTGAGTTGTCCCAGCGCAATGTAAGGGTTCAGGCACATATCAAACGCGCGATGAAAGGTCACCGCCATTCCTTGAGCCACCACCATGATTTCGCGCATTTTGGGCAAATCAATGTGCCCTTCCTCATTCAGCACACCGACAACAACACCGGGAAACCCCATCTCACGAATCTGCTCAATATCGTATTTGATGGCAGCAAACTCCGCCGCACTGTAGCAAAAATCGCCCCCTCGCGGACGCACAATCGGGTGAACAGGAATCGCGACCTTTTCACGCGCACCGCGCAGCGCACCGTAGGATGGCGTTAACCCCCCCTCTCGCTGTCCTGCACAGAGTTCAATCCTGTCAGCCCCAGACTGCGCTGCCGTTATCGCACAATCAACGCTATAACAGCATACTTCCAGTTTCGTCATCGCCGCTCCTCCATATAAACTCCCAGACTACTTTTCTTAATTATCAAAAAATCGACGAATCATCACGTCGACTAAAGTAATAACTATGGCATTCGCATTCATATCGTGAGGAGACGGGAGTCACAACGAACGCGATACACTGCCGAAATAAACATGACATAAACCACAGTTTTATTAATCTGTTCTACCGCAAAAGAAAATGGCATGAATAACGTGATACGCCATTTTACCGTTTAGCCAATGACACCCTTCTGATTACTTTACACACTCAGCTATTTTCATAACGACGGCATTTCGCTCGCGACAACATCTCGAATATCAAATGGATGAAATTTTATTGTCACTTTTCCATTGGTCACCGCTAACGTCGGATTAGGAATTCGTTCTTTTTCGCCTTGCGGAGAACTAAATTTAAGCTTGATGCCCGGCGTACGTAGTGCATCATCAGACAAGCAGGTCAAAGCACGCTGGTGCAGTGTTTCCGTATCACCGGAAAGCACCAGTTCCACATGCTCCCATCCCTCATGGGGATAATGCTTTTTCCCCGGCCACGGTAATTCGATACAATCAATCTGCCAGGGGCCGACAGATATTGCATTATCCAGTATAAACAGACAGATTGGACGGTCATTGATTTGGTTTTCAGACAGCAAGCTGCCAGCCTTCAGCAACGCCGCTTTCCATGATTCAGCCGTCGTGTTCTGATGACAACGCAGCGAGATATGGTCAGCATGAAACGCGCCCAAATCCAGCTGTAGCACACCCGCTAATTCCTGTAAGTCTCGCTCAAAACGCGCTAAATCCATTATCAAATCATTGGGTAACATATCGGGTAAAACTCCTCGCGGCATATCACATTATCAATAACCATTTTCGATAGTGAGAATATCATAGCCATAGTACATTCTAATTAAATTCTACTTTTCTCCATGCACATTTATTTACACCTTCGTTACGTGAAACGCATCAAATGCAAAGAAAAGGTAAGCATGCTGTTTGATTAATAAACGGAAACGCTTTTTACCCGATGTTAATCTGCGATACTTCTCGCAATCTATTCTGGGATGAATCTTAAATAAGATCTGCCCCATTGAACGCCGAAAAAAAAACGTATAAATTAAGAAAACAAATAATAACGCAGAGATATCATCATGGTTTTACTCATTATATCCATCGCGCTTATCGCTATTGCGGCATACGCTATTTTTCGTCATTTTAAAACCAGAGACTCGCATAAGATTGGTGTAAATAGTCGGTCAAGAAAACGTTAAGATCGCGATTTGATTTATTTTTATTCTACCTAAAACTACTTTTATTCTTTGCCATGCCCCCCTTATCCATTTTTTTCATATCACCACGCCTTTTTTATCTCCCGTCCTGCGGGTATTTTTTCGCCTGAATATCCTTTTGCCTCCCCCCGTCTGCTGACGAGGAAAGGCAAATATGGTATAAGCAAGGCTTAATTTTTTATTTAAGGTAAACCGGTGAATATTCAGGCTCTTCTCTCCGAAAAAGTCAGCCAGGCGTTAACCGCCGCGGGCGCGCCAGCAGACAGCGAAGCTCAGGTTCGTCAGTCGGCAAAAGCACAGTTTGGTGATTATCAGGCTAATGGCGTCATGGCCGTGGCGAAAAAACTGGGCATGCCACCGCGACAATTGGCTGAAAACGTCGTCCAGCTTTTAGCGCTGGAAGGCATTGCGGAAAAAACAGAAATCGCAGGCCCGGGATTCATTAATATTTTTCTCGATAAGCAGTGGGTTGCGAGCCAGGTTGAGAATGCCCTGAATGCACCAAAACTGGGTTTAACACCGGTTGAACCACAAACGATCGTGATTGACTACTCCGCCCCTAACGTCGCAAAGGAAATGCACGTCGGCCACCTGCGCTCAACCATTATTGGTGATGCCGCAGCCCGTACGCTGGAGTTTTTAGGCCACAACATCATCCGCGCTAACCACGTTGGCGATTGGGGTACGCAGTTCGGCATGCTGATTGCTTACCTTGAAAAAATGCAAAATGAAAACGCCAACGAGATGGATCTGTCCGATCTTGAAGCGTTTTATCGTGAAGCAAAGAAACACTACGACGAAGATGCCGATTTCGCTGAGCGCGCACGCGGTTACGTGGTGAAATTACAGGGTGGCGATGAATATTGCCGTCAGATGTGGCGCAAGCTCGTCGATATCACCATGACGCAGAACCAGATCAACTATGAACGCCTTAATGTCACGCTGACCAAACAGGATGTGATGGGTGAAAGCCTGTATAACAGTATGCTGCCGAACATCGTTGCCGATCTGAAAGCAAAAGGTCTGGCCGTTGAAAGCGAAGGGGCTACGGTCGTTTTCCTTGATGAGTATAAAAACAAGGAAGGCGAACCAATGGGCGTCATCATCCAGAAAAAGGATGGCGGCTACCTCTACACCACAACGGATATCGCCTGCGCCAAATACCGTTATGAAACCCTGAACGCCGATCGCGTGCTTTACTACATCGACTCCCGTCAGCATCAGCATTTGATGCAGGCTTGGACCATCGTGCGTAAAGCAGGTTACGTGCCGGATTCTGTCAGCCTGGAACACCACATGTTCGGCATGATGCTAGGTAAAGATGGTAAACCATTCAAAACGCGTGCAGGCGGAACGATCAAGCTGTCTGAACTATTGGATGAAGCCTACGATCGTGCACTGAAACTCATCGCGGAAAAAAATCCACAGATGGAAAGCGACGAGTTGGCAGCGTTAGCAAAAGTGGTTTCTATCGGTGCGATTAAATACGCAGACCTGTCGAAGAGCCGTACCACAGACTACATTTTTGATTGGGATAACATGCTGGCGTTTGAAGGCAACACTGCGCCGTATATGCAATATGCCTATACGCGCGTCGCGTCCATTTTCAAGCGTGCGGGAATACAGGAAGACACCTTAACGCAGCCGATTACGCTGGGTGATGAGCGCGAATTTGCGCTTGCAACGCGCCTGCTGCAATTTGAGGAAACCATCACCTCCGTCGCCCGCGAAGGCACGCCGCATGTGATGTGTAGCTACCTGTACGATCTGGCTGGCCTGTTCTCTGGTTTCTACGAGCACTGCCCAATCCTGAACGCCGAAAATGATGATGTGCGTCAGAGCCGTCTAAGACTAGCGCTGCTCACGGCGAAAACGTTGAAGCAGGGACTGGATACACTGGGTATCGAAACCGTCGATAAGATGTAATTCTCCATCGACTAAAAACGTATCCATCAACGTAAAACTGAAACGCCATCGGTGGCAGCACCAATGGCGTTTTTTTATGACGGACATCCTTGTCCGTCACCCTACGGGCCGTTGCTACGCAACGTTGAAAAACGTTCCAGACGTTTTTTTATTCAACAACGTTGTTACACGCTGCGGCGGGCGAAATCTCGGGGACGGAATCCCAACAGCGCCAGCGTGGCAAAATAGGAGCCTGCGCCCACGACGACGACCAGCAGTAAACGCAGGATTCGTATTGTCATATTGCCATCATCCCATGCAGGCATCCACCACAGCATGCCCAGTAAAACCAGCGACATCACGATAACGGCGGCCAACAGACGAATCAAAAATCCCTTCCAACCAGGCAGTGGTTGGAAAATATCCTGCTTACGCAGTTGCCAATACAGCAGCGCGGCATTCAGGCAGGAGGCCAGACCGATGGACAACGCCAGACCCGCATGTTGCAATGGGCCGATAAAGATCAGGTTCATAACTTGCGTCAGAATCAGCGTCACGATCGCTATTTTTACCGGCGTCTTGATATCCTGCCGGGAATAGAAGCCGGGTACTAACACTTTGACGACAATCAATCCCATCAGCCCAACTGAGTAGGCCACCAGCGCGCGTTGGGTCATCAGCGCGTCAAAGGCGCTAAATTTACCGTATTGGAACAGCGACACGGTTAAGGGCTTGGCTAAAATGCCTAATGCTACCGCGCTCGGTAGCGCCAGCAGGAAACAGAGGCGAAGCCCCCAATCCATCAGGCGGGAATATTCATCGTGATTGCCACTGGCAAAACTTTTCGCCAGCGACGGAAGTAAGATCGTCCCTAACGCCACCCCCAACACACCGGAAGGAAATTCCATCAGGCGATCGGCGTAGTACATCCATGACACTGCCCCCTCGCTGAGGAAAGAGGCGAAAATGGTGTTGATGATCAGCGAAATCTGACTCACTGACACGCCTAAAACCGCAGGTCCCATCAGCTTCATAACCCGCCAGACGCTCGGGTCACGCCATTTCAGACGCGGCAATACCAGCATACCAATCTTTTTCAGATGCGGTAGCTGATAGCCGAGTTGCAGTAAACCGCCCACCAATACCGCCCATGCCAGCGCCATCACTGGGGGATTAAAATACGGTGCGGCAAACAGCGAGAAGCCAATCATGCTGACGTTAAGTAGCGTCGGTGCAAAGGCTGGCACCGAGAAACGGTTCCAGGTGTTGAGCACCGAACCCACCATGGAAGTCAGTGAGATCAGCAGGATATAAGGAAACGTGACGCGTAATAGATTCGAGGTCAACTCAAAGCGCTCCGGCGTCGCAGCAAAACCGGGAGCAGTGACCATAATGACCCAAGGCGCGGCGACCATACCCGCCACAGTGACTAACGCCAGTATCAGCGTCAACATACCGGAGACATAAGCGAGGAACGTTCGCGTGGCCTCCTCACCCTGCTGGCTTTTGTATTCGGCCAAAATCGGCACGAACGCCTGTGAGAATGCACCTTCCGCGAAAATACGCCGAAGCAGGTTGGGCAGTTTGAACGCGACAAAAAAGGCATCCGTCGCCATACCTGCACCAAAAATACGGGCGACGATAGCATCACGCACAAACCCTAAAACGCGCGATAACATGGTCATGGAACTGACGGCAGCCAGTGATTTAAGTAAATTCATCCGATTATGTTCTGAACGGTTCAGGCGTGATTATTAACCCATTGGGGTCATCCTGATTGCGAGGTGCGACTAGTCTACGCATTGCGCGTGTAATAGCTACCGAACATTGCCATAACCGCTGAACTTTTCAGCTTTTTCCCAGCAATTTTTCAATCATACGCTGCGACAGCAACGCCTGGTTACCTGATGTTTCCGCTGGTTTCCGTTGTTCAACTGCCGCCATGAAATGATGCACCGCACCGACAAATCCACGCTGTTCTAGCGTAGTTTGCCAAGATGGCACGGCTGGGTGAAGCGTCACTCCTTCACGATCTTCACGCCATTCACGCATCTCATCCACCTGATATAGCCCACCGTTGGTAACAGCCTGAACCCACTCTCGCTGGCTCCCAGCCTGACGATGCATACTGGTTGTCACCTGACAGTTTCCGCTCTGGAAATGATGCTCGGCATACAGCAGTTGGCCGTCCGCATTCGCATGTAAAACACCATCAATCAATTCGACATCACCTCCTGCAAGCCAAAGCGCGGTGTCCACCACGTGCAGATAGTCGTCCAATAAGGTAAAACGCACATCGTGCGGCCCGACGCCATTAATACGATGCTTATCCATACGCAAGGATGCGGGTTGATCCAACCGCTGTTTTAGCTGCTGATAACAGGGGGCAAACCGACGGTTAAAGCCGACCATGAGAATTTTTTGTTGTTGCTCTGCCAAGTCAACCAGCGCTTCCGCTTGCTCCAGCGTGTCTGCCAGCGGTTTATCCACATAGACATCGACACCCGCCTCAAGCAGTTGCTTTACCACGGAGAAATGGCTGGCGGTACTGCTATGGACAAAGACTGCATCGCAATGTGCTGCCACATCATCCAATGCAGAGAAACCCGTCATCCGATAGTGCTGGCAAATCCGCTGCGTTTTTTGTCGATCGGGAGAAAATGCACCAACCAGTTCCCAACGTTCAGCCTGACTAAGAATAGGCAAATAGGCTTTCTGCGCAATAGATCCTAATCCGACGACACCGATACGGGGACGTTGGATGGACGCGGTAGGTTCTGCAACGTTTTCCGCAGATGAAAACTGAGGTTTCATGGCTGATTTTCTCCCTGATACAAATTCTATTACGCTAACAGTGCGGCAAGCTGACGTTTGAGTTCAGCGACCTCTTTCTCTAACGCCTCAACTCGCTCGACCAACGGAGGCGAATTGTCGCTCACGCTTTCCTCTTCAGGAGTCGCAGCATCGCTCGCGTCACCGCTGAAAAGGTGCCTGTAGCGACTTTCACGTTTTCCCGCTTCCCGCGCGAGCCGTACAACAAACGGGCCATCGTCACGCTGTTGCAGTTGTTCAAGTGTAGATTCGGCTTCGCCAACATCTGAAAACTCATACAAGCGAGCGGCGCGCGTACGCAATTCACCCGGAGTCTGTGGGCCGCGCAGGAGAAGTGTCGTCACCAGAGCCACTTCCGCGGGAGAGAGTTTCAGATCGCCAAATTCCGAATTGCAAAAACGATGTTCGTACTTCACAACACGATTACCAAAGCCGCTGAGCGTGCGTAGGAAATGCTTCTTCACGAGCAAATCCAGCGTTTGCTGTACCTCACTTTCGCTCAGTTCCATCACTGGCTCACGGTTGGTTTTCTGGTTGCAAGCCGTGGTGATGCCGTTTAACGACATCGGGTATTGATCCGGCGTAGTAATCTGCTTTTCCAACATGCATCCGATCACGCGGGCTTCACGAGCATCCAATTGGTATTTCATCATTTTTCCTTAACGCGGAGACTTCCACTCGGCGTTGGTCAGCGCGGTTAATACATGATCCTGCCATTTGCCATCAATAAGCAGATAATCCTTCGCATAGCCTTCACGTTCAAACCCCAAACGCGTTAGTAGGTTCCCACTGCGCTGGTTATGCGGCATATAGTTAGCCATGATGCGATGCATATGCTGCTGACGCTGCATATAATACAAAGCCGACTGCAAGGCTTCGTACATCAGCCCCTGCCCCTGCCATTTCTGGCCGAGAGAGTAACCCAGATAGCAGGCGTGGAACGATCCCCGCAGCACGTTGCTGAAATTCGCTACGCCACACACTTCGTTTTCATTCGGATCCAACAGGAGAAAGTAATAAGCACTGCCCTGTTTATGCATTTCGTTAATCACGCTAAGCCGCGCTTGCCAGCCTGATGGATAGCAATGGCTGGCGTCTCTCACGGGTTCCCACGGCTTAAGAAAATCACGGTTTTCAGAATAGTATTCAGCCAGACGCCATGCATCGTGTTCATGGGCCAGACGCACCACCAGCCTATCGGTTGTCAATTGCACTTTTGCCGGCGTTGAACGATAGCCAAACATTTTGCCCCCTACTCTCCATGTTATCGATAAGTAAAATTCATCGGCGCTGAAAAAGTGACTATTTCACATAAGCAGAAAATATCGGCATTCCCGATAATCCTTACTATAACCACATAAATTCATGGACGTAAAATCCTCGTCGCCGAGTTATTGCGCAGTTGAATCAGGAAAACCATTTTTTCTCGCTGAAATGCTACTCGGATAACGTTAAATCGATAAAAAAATATTATCCAACAATAGGCTATACCAAAGTTGAATTAGAGTACAAAATAGTCACGTCTGTTATTTTCCTCCTTTCTTCGTTGTGGTGAAACATGCCTCTGATGTCGCAAGCTCGGAGCTTGGGTAAATATTTTTTATTACTAGATAATATGCTGGTGGTTTTAGGGTTCTTCGTTGTTTTCCCCCTTATTTCCATTCGTTTTGTCGATCAACTCGGCTGGGCCGCATTATTAGTCGGTATTGCATTGGGATTGCGTCAATTTATTCAGCAAGGTCTGGGTATTTTTGGCGGTGCCATTGCTGACCGTTTTGGTGCCAAACCGATGATTATCACTGGGATGCTGCTGCGTGCTTCCGGTTTTGTGTTCATGGCAATTGCCGACGAGCCTTGGCTGCTCTGGCTGTCCTGTGCGTTGTCAGGTTTGGGTGGCACGCTATTCGATCCGCCGCGTACCGCACTGGTGATCAAATTGATCCGCCCACAAGAACGTGGTCGTTTCTATTCACTGCTGATGATGCAAGACAGTGCCGGTGCTGTTATCGGTGCCCTGCTCGGCAGTTGGCTGCTTCAGTACGATTTCGAGATTGTCTGCTGGGTTGGCGCGGTTATTTTCGTGCTTGTAGCAGGGCTAAATGCCTGGCTGCTACCGGCCTACCGTATTTCAACGGTAAGAACGCCAATCAAGGAAGGGCTGATGCGAGTGATTCGCGACCGCCGTTTCCTGATGTATGTATTAACGCTGACGGGCTACTACATGTTGGCCGTTCAGGTGCTGTTAATGCTACCCATTATGGTCAACGAAATCGCCGGGACACCGTCTGCGGTGAAATGGATGTACGCCATTGAAGCGGCACTGTCGCTGACGCTGCTTTATCCTATCGCCCGCTGGAGCGAGAAGCGTTTCCGGTTGGAACAGCGCCTGATGGTGGGGCTTTTCATCATGTCCGTCAGCATGTTCCCAATTGGAATGACGACAGAGCTTCAGCCACTGCTGATGCTTATCAGTCTGTTTTATATAGGCTCGATTATCGCTGAACCTGCGCGTGAAACGTTGAGCGCCTCGCTGGCCGATTCCAGGGCCAGAGGCAGCTATATGGGCTTTAGTCGGCTTGGACTGGCGCTCGGTGGCGCGATTGGCTATAGCGGCGGCGGCTGGTTATTCGATACCGGACACGCATTGAATCAGCCAGAACTACCGTGGTTCATGCTCGGCACCATCGGGTTCCTGACGTTAGCTGCGCTGTATTGGCAGTTCAATCAACGCCGTATCGAGCCCGCCATGCTGGGTGGTCATTAGTCTGAATTTTACCGACGAGTTTGATCTCGTCGGTAAAGCCCTTCTATACTTTCCTAATACATTCAAACAATTGTTTCGTCGCGAGCCCTCTCGCACACTCAATTTATCTTGTTTGATGATGGGTTACACACGTGGTCGCACCGCGGCCTTTGTCTATACCTTGTAATTTAGGAGACGACGTATGAAGCTCTACATTTACGATCACTGCCCCTACTGCGTTAAAGCGCGCATGATCTTCGGTCTGAAAAATATCCCTGTCGAATTGCAAATATTGGCGAATGATGACGCGGCGACGCCAGAACGGCTGATCGGCCAAAAGATGGTGCCTATTCTGCAAAAAGATGACGGCAGCTATATGCCAGAAAGCATGGACATCGTTCATTTCATCGATAGTTACGACCGCAAGCCGCTGCTGACGGGGTCAACCAATCCAGCAATCGCTGCCTGGCTACGTAAAGTTACCGAATATACGCCGCGTTTGATTATCCCCCGCTTTGCTCAGGCAGCCTTTGAAGAGTTTGCCTCCGCGCCTGCCCGACAATATTTTATTAACAAGAAAGAAGCTCAGCTCGGTAATTTTGCTGATCATCTGAGCCATTCTCAGGGGCTGATTAAGAAACTGAACCGTGACTTACAGGATCTTGATCCACTGATTGTTCAGCCGAATGCCTGTAACGGCGTGCTATCAACAGATGACATCGACCTCTTTCCACTTCTCCGCTCTTTGTCTATTGTTGCGGGCGTTACGCCGCCTTCCCGCGTTGCGGACTATCGGGATAACATGGCGAAGCAGACTCAAGTAACGCTACTCAGCAGTCTGGCAATCTAGTCATTCAGTTTACTCCGCCGCTTCGTTCTGAAGCGGCGTTATCGACCATTTCAGTGCTATCCTATTGTTTACCCTGTGCATCGGGCGCACGATGCCCAAGCGAAATCATGGTTATTTTTCGCATGAATAAACCGCCCAGATAAATAAATTGTGCGCGTAAAAAATAGCATTAAGAGGTCAAAATAATGAAAAAATCAGGATGGATGGCAGCCGCCGCAGTGCTACTCGCCTTTACACTCAGCGGTTGTAATAAACTCACGCAATACACGCTCAGCGAACAGGAAGTGAATGAGTATCTGCAAAAGCACAATGATTACCAGAAACAGCTGGGCGTACCCGGCGTAGTCGATGCGCATATCGTGTTGACCGAGCTATCCAGTCAGATTGGTCGTGCAGAACCGGGTAAAATCACGCTAGCAGGCAATGCGAAGGTCGATATTTCGTCCCTGCTGGGAAACCAGACTGCGGATATGAAACTTACACTGAAAGCACAGCCAGTATTTGATAAAGCTCAGGGGGCAATTTACCTGAAGGACATGGAACTGGTTGATTACACCGTACAGCCGGAAAAAATGCAGACGATAATGAAAACGCTAAGCCCTTACCTCAATCAATCACTGAAAAGCTATTTTGACCAAAAACCAGCTTATGTGTTGAATGCGGATAAGAGCACAACGGAATCAATGGCGAAGAAAATGGCAAAAGGCATCGAAATCAAACCCGGCCAGATTGTTATCCTGTTTACTGATTAACGCTCACTTGCCGATAGCATACGCGATGTCTGCTATCGGCTATGTTTGAGTAGGCTTGGCGTATTACTCTTCGGCTTCAGACTCGTCTTCGTCATCTTCTTCGCTTTCACTCAGCTCATCCCGCATGGCCTCCAGCGCTTCGCGGCACACTATCGCCAGTGTGCGATAAAATGCCGTAGTGGCATGACTTTCCACTTTCCCGAGGAAACGATCGCTCCACGGTAATAGATATTCATCAAACAGGGTAATCTGCGCAGCCGTTTCGTCTTCTTGTGCCTGATCTTCCAGCCATGACGCCGCAAGCAGCAAACTACCAAAATGACCGACCGCACCGTCATTTAACGGCATGCCGCGCTGTTGCAGGAAGGTACGAATGTCTGCATCATCGCCATCGCTTTCATAAGACGAGCGCAACGGTGAAACTGAACCGCTTGCACTATCAAACAGCGCCTGATAATCCGCCGCCATCTCGGGTAAATCCAGCCCCTTTTGCAAACGAGCCAGCAACGCATCTTGTTCCAGCGGCCAATGCTGCGCCAGTTTCCCGTCTTTAATCAGCGTAAATAACGGTGTCAGCAAAGGATCCTGCGGCTGGCGATAAAACAGCGTGCCTAATAGGCGGCACACAATAGAAAACTCGTTCATTCATAACCCTATTTATTTTTAAGTGGCACTGTTTTTAAGTAACGGCTTTTAAGTGACACCGTCACAAGTCGGCAAGTTCGGTGATAGCAGGCATTCCACGCTGTTCGAGGAAATCCAGCACGCGCCGAGGGCTTACGTTTAATATCCGATCTTGCGGGAAATTCACTTCCTGCAAAATACGCTCACAGTGGGTAAAATCTCCCAGAGAAAACGCGATATGGGAATCTGAACCTAAAGAAAGTAGACCACCCGCGTCACGAACAGCTTCAGCAATCGCCCGACAGTTTGGTTCACTGCCTTGGCGTGAATGCATGAAAGAGGAGTTATTCAACTCCAGCGCAACATTATATTTCGCCGCTGCTTCCGCAATCGCGCGGATATCAACGGGAAACTTCGGGTTACCCGGGTGACTAATGATATGTGCATCGCCACGCGCCATGGTCGCGATCATCGCCGCAGTGTGCGTATCTTTATCCTGCGGTGGAAAAACTGGCTCGTGAAAGCCCGCAATAATCACATCGACCTGATCCAACATAGGTCCGGTGCAGTCGATATCACCTTCGATATTTTTAATATTCGCTTCGATACCGCGTAGGATTCCGACGCCATCAACCAGACGTGGCCAAACGCGCATATTCATGAAATGCCAGTAATGCGGCGCATCCGCCATATCTGGGCCATGATCGGTAATGGCAAACAGGCGGATATTCTTCTGCTGCGCTTCGACGATGTAATCATGAAGGGTACTGTAAGCATGTGTACTGGCAACGGTGTGCATATGTAAATCGACGGGATACATAGGTTCTCCTGGGTCAATGTTTGCAAGTCAGCATACCATTTCCAGGGATATTCCGCAGCCAGCGAGCGAATTTACAACGCATGATTAACACAAATGAAACATGGCATTTTGGATTAATGCCGGGGATGAACGAAGGCGAGAGCAAAACGGTGAGCAAACCAACAAATTGCGTTAACTTTAGCTAATTGCGCGCATGGAATGCAGAAGTTTGTTGACGCTGTCCGGCAATTTACCTACATTAGCGCCGTCCGCTGGTATGACATACCGCGAGGCCACGGTGAGGTGTCCGAGAGGCTGAAGGAGCACGCCTGGAAAGTGTGTATACGTGAAAACGTATCAAGGGTTCGAATCCCTTCCTCACCGCCATATAAAAGAAAACGCCCTTGACGCAAGTTAAGGGCGTTTTCTTTTATGGTGTTGGAACAGGTGAGAAGCCTGTCAATGGTGGCACGAAGGGCGAGCGGCAGAATACCGCGAGAACCCTCCAGCATACACATTGCAGAGTCGCTCTTACATAGCGAAAAGACAACGTCTGTATAATCTGAGAGCGACACCGTAAGCTTGTTCTACTCACTTAATACCCCATGCTATGATAGCGATTCATGGTATATCTTTTGCGCAGCTAACCAGCCCCAATCTACCCCATACATAATTACTGCGCTTATTTCCTGAAATTATTAGGCATTCATAAATATGGCTTTGGATGAAGTATTTAGTGTAGTAGGTACAGGCCTGTTTTCTGTATTTTCAGCAGGAGCAATTATCTTAGGCCTTTCGTCTTGGCTTGGTAAAATCTGGGCACAGCGCATCCTACAAAAAGAAGCTCATGAACTAAAAATACAATTGAACGTAGCGGAGCATAAACTAAATGTGTCGCTGAAAACTATCGAGAAAGAACTCGACTTTATGAAGGACAAATATGTCTCAATCCGAAATGATAAAGTTCTAATCTATCGAGGTATCATTGACCTCATTGCCAGTCTCCTAGCAAAGCTGGATGCATATCATATGAACCGCTTATCACAAGATGAAGCAATGAAACATTTTGATGTATTCAACGAACAGCGAATACGGCTCTATGGATACATGGCTATGTTTGCGCCCCAAAGAGTTATGGATACTCAAGACGAACTCATTGACTATCTTCTTCAAGTTGCCTATGACAATAGGCCATATGTATGGGAAGAAATACGCACGATAGCGATAGGCCTTATCAACGAGATAAGAAAAGACGTAGGAATTGATCAAGCCCCAATAGAGTACAATGGCAAATTATAATTCCTCTCGTTGATTCGTTGTTAGATAAATATCAAGAGCCTGAAAAGTGTGGCTATAAATATTATCAGCCACATCTTTCAGAGATAGCTACACGTAAATCTATCTTGCGCCCAGCGCCAGATAGCTGCCCGCAGATTCATCCACACGGAATTGTTCAACGGTACGTGACAGCTCTTGTGCCTGTTCGTTCAGCGAGTGTGCCGCAGCCAGTGCTTCTTCAACCAATGCCGCATTCTGTTCAGTGCTCTGATCCATCTGCGATATCGCGAGATTGACCTGTTCAATACCGGAGCGCTGTTCTGCACTCGCAATACTGATCTCGCCCATCATGGACGTTACGCGATGCACACTCTCAACCACTTCACTCATCGTATCGCCAGCCTGCTTCACGAAATCCGTGCCCTCTCCAACCTTGGCAACCGAATCATCAATCAAACCTTTAATTTCTCTGGCAGCGGATGCCGAGCGCTGCGCCAGCGTGCGCACTTCACTTGCGACCACGGCGAAGCCACGCCCTTGTTCACCGGCACGCGCAGCTTCCACCGCTGCATTCAGCGCCAGGATGTTCGTCTGGAAAGCTATGCTATCGATGACGCCGATAATATCCACAATTTTGCGAGATGATGAACTGATGGAATCCATCGTTACGACGACCCGGCTGACAACGTTGCCACCGCGCACTGCCACGTCCGATGCCGATACCGCGAGTTCATTTGCATAGCGCGCATTATCGGCATTCTGCTTCACCGTGGCGGTCAGTTGTTCCATTGCCGATGCCGTTTGCTCTAATGCGCTGGCCTGCGATTCAGTACGGGCGGACAAATCGCCGTTGCCTGATGCGATCTGCGTCGACGCCGTGGCAATAGAATTTGTGCTGCTGCGAACCTGATTAACCAGATGCGACAAGTTGTCGCGCATCGCACGGATAGCGTAAAGAATACTGGTTTGATCGCCCGGTTTCGTTTCAACGTCAACGCGTAAATTACCTTCCGCGATTTCGCGAACAACATCAACGGCGTATTGCGGCTCTCCGCCAAGCTGGCGCATCAACGTGCGCAGCATATTCCATGCAAACGTGGAAATAATTAACAGCAGAACCAGCCCTAAAGACAGTAAGATCAGCGCATTGTGCCAGAACGTCTGCTGAATATCGTCAATGTAATCACCATAACCAATCGTCCAGTCCCAAGGCTCGAATTTAATCACTGCATAGAGCTTCTCAACCTTATTTTGCTGCCCTGGACGCGTCCCTTCCGCGATCACGGTACCAATCGTATTGCCTTGAAGCGAAGCACGATAGCGTTCTCCAGCTTCTTTACCGCCATTCGCATCAACGATGCCAATGCGCTTAGGATTAGGGTGTACATAGTTCACATCATTCGTGTAGCCGCGCACGAAGAAATAGCGATCGCCCTGATGGAAACTCCCGATCGTCCGTTTGGCCTCTTTCTCTGCTTCGTCGCGCGACAACTGACCACTTTTCTCCAACTCGTACGCTTTCTGCACCGCCGAATGAGCCAGTTCAACCAGCGTAGAAAGCTGGCCAGTGCGTTCACTCATCATCGTGTTATAGAGCGTGTTCAGCGCCACCGCAGATAAAATAAGCATCCCTAACAAGGTCGTACCGCATAGCAGTGCAATTCTGGTTCGTAATTTCACTATATTCTTCTCTCTACTCGCTAACTGATTTTCAGAAAATTCCGAACAAAAAAATTACACTACATTGCCGCCCTGAACCATACCATTCAGGTAGTAATGATAGATTTTTTAACAATAAATAATGAACAATTACCTTATTCGCTCAATTTAAAGACCGAATCGAGCAATAACGACTAATAAAATGGCGATAAATGATCGAAATCGAAAGTAATACGTAAGTGACGTTACAAAAGTAAGAAAACCTCGGATCGTCATCCGAGGCGCGTACATTTGCCGATCGTGTTCGTTGATCGTGTCTGTCGGTTGAGCTCTGTGTCGATTGAACAGAGAAGATGCAGAATCAGGGCATTTAGCCCCTTAAAAACATTTACCTTTAAAAAAACAAAAGCCTCCGCAAAAGCGGAGGCGTTCCCTCTAATGACAAGGCGCGCTAAGCGGTAACAGCCCTGTCCTCCATGGCTTTTCGCCAGCCTCCCAACCAGTAAGACCGGGCATTAATTGATTGATAAGGACAAAATTCCTTTGGTCTACCGACAATACCAGCTTGATAACCACGTGAATGAGCCCGTTCAAGGCGATCGCGTTTCTGTCTCTTCATGCCTTATTTCCCTCATTATTAATCTGGTGGAAAGAAAACAATGATTACTTTATAAGCAACCACAGACTATCAATACCGATTCTGCCGCCAAAGGTCAAGGCGCAAAATTCACACCAGTGTCATATTTGTGATCCAAAATAGGAATTTTCCCCGTCAAAGAACGAAAAAACCTAACCAATTGAAAACAATAAAAAACCTCTAAAAACGCAATGCAATCACAGCATTACATCTTTAGAGGTCTGATTTTTAGAAGCTTATTTTTTAGAAGTTTGGTTTTTAGCGTCACCTTTGTTTCAAACAACGATCAGGTAATGCCACCATCGGTCACACTTAGTTAAGCGAGCCTGCCTGCTGAGCAATCGACTGAGAAACCTGCTGCCAGCCTTGCGCCAACGTTCTTACCAGCGCGTCATAACCATCTTCCGTTTGTGGCAGCAACACGCTGAAGGGGCGTTTAAGCACCTTTCCCTGATAGGTCAGTATCCATTCTCCACGGATGACCACATTGCCATCATAACGGCCGTGAAAACCTGTAACAGAAACGTTCAGTACAGCCTGCTCGCTTCCCTGCGGCTGCGTGGTCACGACCCAACCGGGCAGTTTATGCCCTAGATTAGCCACCAACGCCTGCTGCAATTGCTGATCCAACGGGCTGGCCCACAAGTTATTACTGGCAATAACATACTGCACATCGTTGGTCTGATAGACCAGCCCCGTATTGACGAGATAATCCGCCACGCTGACATGCTCAACCCATAGCGGACGCCCCTGAGTCACAGCAGTCTGCGTCGTGCTGGTATCCGCTATTGTCGGTAGCTGATAGTACGTTTTCTGCGTATTGCTACTGCTACAGGCGCTCAATACCAGCACCAGAGCTAGCGTCCATACTTTCATCATTATTTTGCCCTCTTCGGCTGAGGATCTTGACTACCAGAGGCCTCAAACACCAACGCATTGCTTTTCTCGTTCAGGGTACGCAGCACAGGCTGTAGTTCCCGTAAGACCTGATCCAACCGCTGCATATCCGCCACCATCTTATTATATGCCGGTGAGCCCGGCTGGAAGCCTTTCATGCTCCGATTCAGCTCAAGCAACGTTTTTTGCATATCTTCCGGCAGATCCTGCATCGCTTTGCTGGATGTCAGCTTGTTCAGTGTCGCCAGCGTTTTTTGCATTTCACGCAGCGTCGCCTGGCTTTCCGTCAGCGTCTTCGTTGCTTCATTAACCATCGGGTTCAGCGGCAGGTTATTCACTTTATCCAGCACCGCCATCAGCTTCTGTTGAATCTGTGACAGGCCACCGTCAATGGTAGGCAGAATCGGATAGCCATCCAGAACGAACAACTGTTTATCCACTTTTTCTTTTGGATAAAAATCGAGATCGATATAGAGCGCCCCCGTCAGGAGGTTAGCCGATTTCATCGAGGCGCGCAGCCCCAGCGATTGAGCCTGCTTCAAGTGCTGTTCAAAGTCGAACGAGCCGCCAATCTTCTTCTCGAACCGATCGGGTTCAATACGAATCAGCACCGGAATGCGATAATCATCATCCAGTTCTTGTTTCATATTTTTGGGGAAAAATGGCGCTTCGGCAACCGTGCCCAGCCGAATACCACGGAATTCAACCGGAGCACCAGCCTGTAAACCACGGATCGATTCACTGAAGAACAGCAGATACTCTTTATATTCGGTGTACAACGAGTCCTGAATGCTGCGCTGGCTATCAAAGAGTCGATATTGCGCCATTGCCTTGGCCGCATCACCCAGTTCCCATCCAGTCGGGACATCAAAGCTGACGCCACCGCTGAACAACGTGGTCAGCGAGCCCATTTCGACACGCATGCCTTGTGCCGACATATCGAACGCTACGCCGCTGTCTTTCCAGAAACGAACATTGCTGGTGACCAGGCCGTCATATGGGGCAGAAATAAACAGCTGATAGCGCATTTTACGCGCTTTCGGATCGAACTCGCTGGTTTCCACCGACCCTACGCGATAGCCACGGAACAGGACAGGATCACCGGCATTCAACTGCCCGGATTGATCGCTGTCGAGTATCACCCTGATGCCTTTCGCATCCGGTGAGGCCAGCGGCGGCGCATCGAGCAGGGTAAACTCGCGCTTCTCATCCTTATTCGCCCCAGGTTGCAGCTCGATGTAGGCACCGGATAATAACGTACCCAGTCCAGAGATCCCTTCTCGTCCAATCTGTGGCTTCACCACCCAAAAAGCAGAATCCTGCTTGAGTAGTTTATCCATGCCGTCATGCAGGCGTGCCTTGATTTCCACCCGATGAAGATCGTCACTCAGCACAACGCTCTCGACCACGCCAACATCGACGCTGCGGCTTTTGATTGCGGTTTTACCCGCTTCGATGCCTTCGGCGTTGCTGGTAATCAGCGTAATTTGCGGCCCTTGGTGGCTGAAATGATAAAACAGTATCCAGGCACCGATCAGCACGGTGACAATCGGCACAATCCAGACCGGCGACCAGCGTTTAATTGTTTCTACATCCGCAACGGCATGATTATCTTTCGCCAACGGAAGGCTCCTTATGAAGAACATCATCACGACGATCCCATAACAAACGGGGATCAAACATCATCGCAGCAAACATGGTCAGAATCACCACGGCCGCGAACAGTACCGCCCCAACGGCGGGATAAATACTCATTAAACGCCCAATACGCACCATCGCAGACAGCACGGCAATAACAAACACATCAATCATTGACCATCGCCCAACAAACTCAACCATCTCATAGATGACGTGCATTCGCTCACTGTCTTCTGTTTTTTTAGTTTTGCTATTGGCCTGCCAGCACAGCCAGCCTAACGCCAGCATTTTTAGCGTCGGCACCATCACGCTGGCAACAAAAATCACTAGCGCGACAGGGTAAGATCCCATTCCCCACAGCAGGATGACGCCCGACATGATCGTCGATCCCATCCGATCACCGAAGGCTTCAGTCACCATAATCGGCATCAAATTCGAGGGGATATATAGCATCACCGAGGTGATCAGCAGGGCTAGCGTCCATTGCAGGCTATGTTTCTTACGGGCGTGCCCGCGTGAGTGACAGCGCGGACATATTAACTGGTTGGCTGGCAGAATAGCGGTGCAACATGAGCACGAACGCAGCCCTTGCGATAACCCACTCTTCCCCAAAATAGGGGGAGCGGGTAATGCAGGGGGCGGCACAATATCATTCCACAACCAGCGGCGGTCGAGGCTTTGGAAGGCTAACAGCTGTAGCAGACAGAACAGAACAAAAGGCATAAAACTGGTGCCGATGCCAATGTCACCATAGGCCATAAGTTTGACAAAGCTGACCAACACACCAGCCAGGAAAATCTCCGCCATGCCCCAACTTTTAAGATGAAACAACATCTTGCCCATGCTTTTTTTCAGTGCCAACGGCAGCGACGCATGCAAGCAAAGCAGAATGAGCATCGCCATACTGAAAGCGGGGACGAGTTGAACAAAAAGCATAAACAGTGTCGCGACGCTGGCGTAGTTTTCCGCCACCATCACTTTAGGAATCTGTATCAGGGTAATTTCGCTGGTGATACCCGCTACGCGCATAGAAACGAAGGGGAAGAGGTTTGCCAGCAATAGCATGCATAGTGCACTTACCGCGTAGCCGACTGGCCGTTTACGCGGCTCCGTCTGGCGGCTAGTTAACGCGGTTTTACAGCGCGGGCACGTTGCCTTCTGTCCGTGTGACAGCATGGGTAATTCCACCAGCAGGTCACACTGTGGGCAAAGCATATAATCATCATGGTTATGATGTTCAAGGCCATATTCGTGTTCATGGCCATGCTCACGTTGAAGATTACAGTCATGCCGATCGTGATGGGAACACACGCGTCCTCTCCTTCAAACTCGTCAGCTTCTGACCGAAAACATCTTCTATCAATACGGGAGTTAACCTCCCGTATTGATGACATAACACAAACAACGCAGATTAGCCGTTTTTCTGTGCTTCCAGCTCTTCCCAGCGGGCAAAGCTGATTTCCAACGCACTTTCCGCTTCCGCCAGTGCAGCTAATACCTGCTGCGTTTCGTCATGTGGGCGGCTAAAGAAATTGGCGTCATTCATCTGCGCTTGCAGTGACTCAATTTCCTGCTCCAACTGCTCAATACGCAGCGGTAGCTGCTCTAATTCGCGCTGAAGGTTATAACTTAATTTCCCGACACTTCGTTTAGCGGACGGTGCGGTGCTCGCAGTTGTCGCTGACGCAGTTACTGCCGGACCTGCCGTCGTTCGCAGTGGCGTTGTCGTTGCGCGCTGCTGCTGCGCATCGAAATATCCACCGACGAAGCGAGAAATCTTGCCATCGCCTTCAAAGATCCAGCATTCGGTAACCGAGTTATCAACGAACTGACGATCGTGGCTGACCAGCAGAACGGTTCCCTGATAGCTTTCGATCAGCTCTTCCAGCAGTTCCAGCGTTTCCACGTCCAGATCGTTGGTCGGTTCATCAAGAATCAACAGGTTGCTAGGCTTGAGGAACAAGCGTGCCAGCAGCAGACGGTTACGTTCTCCACCTGACAACGCTTTTACCGGCGTCATCGCACGTTTCGGATGGAACAGGAAGTCCTGTAAGTAGCCCAACACATGACGTGAGCGGCCGTTGACCATCACTTCCTGCTTACCTTCCGCCAGGTTGTCCATCACTGTGCGTTCTGGATCAAGCTCAGCACGGTGCTGATCGAAATAGGCCACTTCCAGCTTCGTGCCACAGTGCACACGTCCGCTGATAGGCTCTAGTCCACCCAGCATCAATTTTAGCAGCGTGGTTTTACCGCAGCCATTCGGCCCTACCAGCGCAATCTTGTCACCGCGCTGTACCTGAGCGGAGAAATTGCGTGTTAGCACCTTATTGTCAACCTGATAGCTGACGTCTTCCAATTCAAACACAATCTTGCCGGAGCGAGCCGCTTCTTCAACCTGCATTTTCGCCGAACCCATTACTTCACGACGCTGGGCACGATCCTGACGCATTGCCTTCAATGCCCGCACGCGGCCTTCATTACGGGTACGACGGGCTTTGATACCCTGACGGATCCATACTTCTTCCTGCGCCAGTTTACGATCGAACTCTGCATTTTGCAGATCTTCAACCCGCAGCGCTTCTTCTTTCCCTTCCAGATACTTTTCGTAGTTACCCGGCCAGGAAACCAATTTACCGCGGTCGAGGTCGACAATACGGGTGGCCATATTGCGAATAAATGAACGGTCATGGGAGATAAAGACGATGCTGCCCTGGAACGTTTTCAAGAAGGTTTCCAGCCAGTCAATCGTCTCAATATCCAGATGGTTAGTCGGTTCATCCAGCAGCAGCACGCGCGGTGAACTCACCAGCGCTCTGCCGAGTGCGGCTTTACGTAACCAGCCGCCAGAAAGCGAAGCCAGTGGCGCATCGGCGGACAGGCCAAGCTGTTCCAGTACTTCGTGAATGCGGCTCTCTAGTTGCCACAGCCCCTGATGCTCCAGAATATCCTGCAATTTAGCCAACTGGTTCAGGTTCTTTTCGCTGGGATCACTTTCTACCAAACGCAGCATGGCATGATAGTTTTTCAGGTGATCCGCCTGCGCGGCGACGCCTTCAGCAACAAAATCAAACACGCTACCCGCAACATCACGCGGTGGATCCTGTTGCAGACGCGCGACAATCAGATCCTGTTCATAGGTGATGCGACCATCATCCAGCGGAGTTTCTTTGGCCAAAATTTTCAGCAGCGTCGATTTACCCGCACCGTTGCGACCAACCAGACAAACGCGCTCATTCTCTTCGATATGGAGTTCGGTGTTATCCAACAGCGGCGCATCGCTAAACGACAGCCATGCACCTGAAACACTAATTAAAGACATCGGTTACTTTTCCTCACCGGCATGCGTCAGCAGCCAGCAGTTATGAATTTGACGATTACGGGCAAAATCCTGCGATTGGGTCTGCGCGGTAATTTCTTTGGCATTCAGCCCCAGCGCGGTCAGGCCAGCAACATCCATCTGGAAGCCGCGTTTATTGTTCGAGAACATGATGGTGCCGCCACGGCGCAGCAGGCGTTTGAGATCTTTCATCAGCGCCAAATGGTCGCGCTGAACATCAAACGACTCTTCCATACGTTTTGAGTTAGAGAAGGTCGGCGGGTCGATGAAGATCACATCAAATTGTTCATGGCCGTTATGTAACCATGAGAGACAATCCGCTTGGATCAGACGATGCTGACGCCCGGTCAGGCCGTTCACCCGCAGGTTTTTCTCTGCCCATTCCAGATAGGTGCGCGACATGTCGACAGTGGTCGTTGAACGTGCGCCTCCCAATCCAGCGTGAACACTCGCCGTACCGGTATAAGCAAACAGGTTGAGGAAATCTTTGCCACGACTCATCTCACCCAGCATTTTACGGGCGATACGGTGGTCAAGGAACAAACCGGTATCGAGGTAGTCAGTCAGGTTGACCCATAGCTTGGCACCAAACTCTTCCATTAGAAGGAAGTCGCCTTTCTGCGCCAGTTTTTCATACTGGTTTTTGCCTTTCTGACGTTCACGCGTTTTCAGCACCAGACGGTTCGACGGTAATTCCAGCACGCTCAGCGTAGCGTTAATCACATCAAACAGCCGCTGACGGGCTTTTTGAGCATCGATGGTTTTCGGCGGTGCATACTCTTGTACAACGACCCAACTGCCGTAGCGATCGACGGCGACATTGTATTCAGGCAGATCGGCATCATAGATGCGATAGCATTCAATTCCCTGCTGTTTCGCCCATTTTTCCAGCTTGCGCAAGTTCTTACGCAGACGGTTGGCAAAATCTTCCGCGATTTGTCCCGCAGATTCACCCTGCGTATCCGCCAGTTGATAATTCTTCTGCACACAATCCAGCGGACCGTTTTTCGCCTTGAATTGACGTTCAGCACGCAGTTGCAGGCAGCTCAGCAGCTCCGGCGATGCACTGAACAGCGATAACTGCCAGCCGCCAAAATCGCTTTTCATCTTACGGCCCAGCATATTATGCAAGGCGATCAGCGCGGGTTCACTTTCCAGACGCTCACCGTAAGGCGGGTTACTGACGACTGTGCCTTTCGGCCCTTCTGGCAACGGATTCTGCAACTGTGCTGCATCTTTTACGCCGAAAGAAATCAGCTCAGCAACGCCTGCGCGGCGCGCATTGGCTTTCGCGATCTCAATGACTCGACGGTCATTATCCGATCCGAAGAAGCGTGACGTGGTCGCCTGTAAACCTTGACTAGCACGCTGCTGTGCTTCACTGGTCAATTCATGCCACAGTGCAGCATCATGTTTTAACCAAGCGTTAAATCCCCAGTGTGTACGATGCAAACCGGGTGCGCGATCGGATGCCATCATTGCCGCTTCGATCAGCAACGTACCGGAACCACACATTGGATCGACCATTGGCGTACCGTTTTGCCAGCCAGAACGTGAAACAATTGCCGCCGCCAGATTCTCTTTGAGCGGAGCCAGTCCGGCCAGATCGCGGTAACCGCGCTGATGCAGGCCATCACCGCTTAAATCCAGCGCGACGCTAGCTGTATCACGCTGCAAAAAGACGTTAACGCGAATATCTGGCTGCTGTTTCGCTACATCCGGTCGCTGCCCGGTTTTACGCGTGAAGCTATCCACAATCGCGTCTTTTACTTTTAACGCGCCGTACTGACTGTTGCGGATATCTTCATTGGTACCGGTAAAATGCACGGCAAAGGTTTTATCGATGCTAAAGATCGTTGACCAGTCAATCGCCTGCACACCCAGATACAAATCCAGATCGCTATGTACCTTGAATTCATTCAGCGGCAGCAGAATGCGCGACGCCAGACGGCTCCACAGCAGGCTCTGGTACAGCAGGCGGTTGTCACCCTCAAAATGGACACCACCCTGCACAACCGCACAGGACTGCGCACCCAATGATTCGAGTTCGCTTTTTAATAACTCTTCCAGTCCCCGCGCCGTGCTGGCAAACAAAGCATTCATGTCGTCACTATCACCAAAAAGAAATAACATTAAAAAAGAAATTGGGGCGCATTATAGCTAATCCGAGACGCTTGTCATAAAGTTGCCGCTTTACTTCGGCAAGGAAAGGTCAGTGATCGGCGTAACGCGGCTTTATATACACCCAGTAAAATCGATGCGGGGGCTACAGCTGTCCCACGCGATGGCGTCTGTCAGCGGTTTGGCGAACGATCGTGCGTTCATGATTACCGAACCTGATGGCACATTTATTACCGCCCGCCAGTATCCACAAATGGTGTTATTTACTCCCGCGTTGCTACCGGATGGGCTGTTTATTGCCGCTCCGGATGGCCAAACTGCCACGATACGCTTTGCCGACTTCATCGAAGCGCCTCAACCGACAGAAGTTTGGGGCACGCATTTCACCGCGCTCGTCGCCCCGGATGCCATCAACACCTGGCTAAGCCACTATTTTCAGCGTTCCGTGCAACTTCGCTGGGTCGGTAATGAACCGTCACGACGGGTTAAGCATCATCCCGATGTCCCATTAGCGTTCGCCGACGGTTATCCGTTTCTATTAATCAATGATGCATCATTTCAGGCGCTACGCCAGCGCTGCTCCGCCGGAATTAAAATTGAACAGTTTCGCCCTAATCTGGTGGTGACTGGCGCGGAAGCCTTTGCCGAAGACAGTTGGAAGACCATTCGTATCGGCGAGATTATTTTTGACGTCGTCAAACCCTGTAGCCGCTGCATTTTGACCACCGTCAGTATCGAACGTGGGCGTAAGCACCCGTCGTCAGAACCGCTGGCAACGCTGCAATCTTTCCGTACTGCTGACAACGGCGACGTGGATTTCGGGCAAAATCTGGTCGCCAGAAATACGGGTATCATTCGCGTAGGCGACACGCTGGAAGTCTTAGCGACCAAACCACCGCGTCCTTATGGTTCCGGTCAAGTAGTCGAAAGCCTTGTCGTTCCTGAAAAAAGCGAACAGGCCGTTACCATCCACTATCAGGGAAAATCGTTACAAGGGAATAATCAGCAAATTTTGCTAGAGCAATTGGAGCAACAGGGTATTCGCGTCCCCTACTCTTGTCGGGCTGGACTGTGCGGTTGCTGTAAATTGACGTTAGTCAGCGGAGAGGTTTCTGCACTGAAGCAAAGTGCCATCAGAGCAAACGGTGAGATTCTTAGCTGCAGCTGTATTCCGCAGAGCGACATTCATCTGCGATAGTCAAGACAAGCCAACGCACATGCAGCTTGAAGTATGACGAATCGATACCCTAAATAATTCGAGTTGCAAGAAGGCGGCAAGAGAAGGAATCCCGATGAGCTTACACAAGTAAGTGATTCGGGTGACAAATCTGCTGGGGGCAGATTTGAACGCTGCTTGCAGCGGCCCTTCAGGGCGAGGCCTACGACGGGCCGAGTATTTGAACGCAGCCAACGCACATGCAGCTTGAAGTATGACGGGGATTAGACGACCTTGGCGTACTCAAATGCCGAAGTGCCTTCACCCAGCGTAGTTTCCCACTCAGACCTATTCTGAACAACGGCCAGAATTAATCTGTCGTGCATGATTTTTATGGCATCACCCAGCACCATGGTTTTCCCACTTAATGAGAGCTGTTCTTGCGCCAGCAGGCAGAGACAAGCTTTATCCCCCGCTTCCGCCACCAAAAAACATGCTGTTTCGTGAGTTTCAGTGAGCTGCACCTGTACAACATCACCCGCCTGCGGTGAATAGATCACGGCATCCGGCTGTTGGATGAAATGCCAACTTTTCGGCATTAACGGTTTCAGGAATCGGCTTGCTACTAACGCATTCAAGACTAATTCGCCCTGAAGGTCGCGATGCAGTGCCGCTTTCTGGCATTTGTCATTATAAGTAAAAAATAACGCGGCATCGTCAACGCAAAATGCACATTCATTAAATGCATCCGGCGTTAGCATTTTGGACGGAAAACGAGAACGGAATAACATGCCGTTAGCCAAATCTAACATCAGGCGATCGTGTTCGGTATCAAAATACCAACGCCAGTTATCGTCAGGTTTTAACTTCATATTATTTACCCTTCGCCTTCACAGTAGAAATATCAGAAATGACTGATTGTGTTTTCTTACATCGCAATAATCATTCACCGTCATAAACATCGCAGTCAGAAGGTCAGACATCGATTGATGGATTATTTACGCAAACGGATAAAATATAGACTAGCTGGAGGGATAAATAAACCCCCAGCTAGAAATGAAAGGAATTTCGGATTAAATATGTGTAACGATATCTTTAATCAGACGAGGACCGTGGAAAATAAAGCCTGAATATATCTGTACCAGCGACGCACCTGCATCCATTTTTTCGCGAGCAGCGACCAGAGAATCAATTCCGCCAACGCCAATAATGGGTAAACGTCCCGCTAATTCCTGTGACAAACGGCGGATAATTTCCGTACTGCTCGTCTGCAACGGGCGTCCACTTAATCCGCCTGTTTGTCCGCAGTGATTTAATCCCTGAATCAGTTTTCTATCGAGCGTTGTATTGGTGGCAATCACACCATCAATGTTATGACGAACCAGACTATCGGCAATTTGGATCAATTCCTCTTCAGAAAGATCCGGCGCGATCTTTACCGTTACAGGGACGTATTTTTGATACTTCTCATTTAATTCTGTCTGCTTATTCTTTATCGCCAGCAAAAGATCATCCAGCGCTTCACCATATTGCAGGCTGCGTAATCCCGGCGTATTGGGTGACGAAATGTTGATAGCGATATAACCCGCGTGAGGATAAACCTTATCCATACAGATCAAATAATCGTCTTTACCCTGCTCAACCGGCGTATCTTTATTCTTACCAATGTTGATCCCTAATACACCGCCAAAACGTGTTTTCTTTACATTTTCGACCAGATAGTCCACGCCTTTATTATTGAAGCCCATCCGGTTGATCAGACCTTCAGCTTCCACAATGCGGAATAGTCGCGGTTTGTCATTACCGGATTGTGGACGCGGCGTTACCGTTCCCACTTCAATAAAACCAAATCCCATTGCGCCTAATGCATCGATACATTCGCCGTCTTTATCTAATCCCGCAGCTAAACCAAGCGGGTTTTTAAAAGATAATCCCATGCAGGTAACAGGTTTAGTCGGAACAGATTGGCGGACGAGAAATTCAAAAGGCGTGTTGGTAATACGGCGTAATTGTTGGAAGGTCAGCTCATGTGCACGCTCTGGATCGAGCTGAAACAGGGCTTTTTTGATAACGGGATAGAACATATTGTCTCCTGAGATCCCTATCGCAAAGGTATCTTGCCTACGCTGGGGGTAAGCAATAGTGGATTACGGTTTAACTCACGGTCGGTGATGGTAGTGCCATCTCTGCGGAAAGTAAAACGTTTGCGGAAGTAAGAAATTAGCGTGAGGGAAAATGTCACACGCGGTCGGCTGCCGCGTGTGACAGAAGGAGTAGCGTGGCAGGATTAGTCTTGCAATGCCTTGCTGATCTTCTCGAATAAATCGCCAGACAGATTTTCCAACGTCTTCAGTTGCTCCAACGCCTGACGCATTTGCGCTTGACGTTTAGCATCATAACGCTTCAAGCGGATCAATGGTTCGATCACACGTGCCGCAACCTGCGGATTACGAGTGTTCAGATCGCTCAGAATCTCCGTCAGGAAGCGATAACCACAGCCATCTTCAGCATGGAACGCAGACGGGTTCGAGGCCGCAAACGCCCCCACCAGCGAACGCAGGCGGTTAGGATTGTTCAGGCTAAATGAACGGTGTTGCAGCAGTTCACGCACGCGAGTCAGCACATCGGCAGCCGGGCTGGTGGCTTGCAGCACAAACCATTTATCCATGACCAAACCATCCTGATGCCAGCGGTTATCAAACTGCGTCAGCAGTTCATCACGTACTGGCAACTGAGCCTCTACCGCCGCCGATAGCGCTGCCAGCGAATCCGTCATGTTATCCGCCTGACGGAACTGCTCCAGCACCAGTTTACTCGCCTGATCAGCATCGCTGAACGCCAGATAATGCAGGCAGACATTGCGCAGCGCGCGTTTGCCCATATCCGCGTGTTCGATACGATATTGCGGCGCGTGATTCGCGTGGTATACCGCTAGCCACTCATCGGCCATTTCTTTCGCCATGGTGTGCGTCATGCTTTCACGTACGGCAGCGATCGCCGTCGGATCGATGATGTCAAACAGCTCAGCAATTTCATTTTCGCTAGGCAATGTCAGAATCTGAGAAGCCAGCATCGGATCCAGCGTTTCATCCAGCAACACACCGCGGAAAGCATCGATAACATGCATTGGCACGGAAAGCGGCTGCTTCTGCTGATAGCGGGAAACGTTCAGACGAATATAGTTGGCCAACAAACTCTGCGCCGCATCCCAACGTGAAAATGCATTGCTCGCGTGACGCATCAGGAACGTCAGTTGCTCATCGCTCCAGGCATAGTTCAGTTTTACCGGCGCAGAGAACTCACGTAATAAAGAAGGAATCGGACGACAAGGTACCTGATCGAAAATGAAGGTCTGTTCGGATTCAGTCACATTAAGCACTGATGCCAGCAGTTGCCCCTCTTTCTGTAGCGGGATCACCTGCCCTTGCGGATCGTACAGCTCAATATCTAACGGAATATGCAGCGGCAGTTTCTGCTGCTTGTCGGCACCGACTGGCGTCATTTGACTCACGCTCAGCAAATATTGTTGCGTCTGCGGATCGTAATCATCACGCACGGTCAGCACCGGCGTGCCCGACTGGCTGTACCAACGGCGGAACTGCGTGAGATCAACACCGGAAGCCTCTTCCATAGCCAGAACGAAATCATCACAGGTCGCCGCACTGCCGTCGTGACGCTCAAAGTACAGACGAATGCCAGCCTGGAAGCCTTCTTCACCTAACAGTGTGTGCATCATACGGATCACTTCCGATCCCTTTTCATAGACCGTCAGCGTGTAGAAGTTATTCATCTCGATCACCTGATCGGGACGAATCGGATGCGACATCGGGCTGGCATCTTCAGCAAACTGTGCACCGCGCATCACACGCACGTTATCAATACGATTTACCGGACGCGAACCCAGATCGGAACTGAATTCCTGATCGCGGAACACCGTCAGCCCTTCTTTCAGGCTAAGCTGGAACCAGTCGCGGCAAGTGACGCGGTTGCCGGTCCAGTTGTGGAAATATTCATGGCCGATCACCGCTTCAATGTTCAGATAATCTTTATCCGTCGCGGTTTCTGCCTTGGCCAGTACGTATTTAGAGTTGAATACATTCAGCCCTTTGTTTTCCATCGCCCCCATGTTGAAGAAATCAACGGCGACGATCATATAAATGTCGAGATCGTATTCCAGGCCGAAACGCTCTTCGTCCCACTTCATCGAATTTTTCAGCGAGGTCATCGCCCAGCCAGCACGATCGAGGTTGCCACGGTCAACAAACAACTCTAATGCAACATCACGGCCAGAACGTGTCGTGAAGCGATCCTGAAGGACATCAAAATCTCCGGCAACCAACGCAAACAGATAAGCAGGTTTCGGGAACGGATCCTGCCATTCAATCCAATGACGGCCGCCTTCCAGCTCTCCTTGTGCGATACGATTGCCGTTAGAGAGTAGATAAGGATAGCGAGCTTTATCCGCAGTGATACGCGTCGTGAACTTCGCCAGCACATCCGGCCGGTCGAGATAGTAGGTAATGTGGCGGAAACCTTCGGCCTCACACTGCGTACAGAGCGCGTCGCCAGAGAGGTATAGCCCTTCAAGTGCGCTATTGGCGGCAGGATTGATGTCCGTTTCGATGCTAAGCGTAAAACGCGCAGGCAATTGTGTCACAATCAAGCCATCGTCCTGCTGCTGGTAATGTGTCCACGGCTGTCCATCAACGCTCAGGCTAATCAGCGTCAGCCCTTCACCATCCAACTTCAACGGCGCTCCTGCTTCCCCCTGCAACACCACCTGACTGACCGCTTTTACGCGAGTTTTCTCGGCATGAAGATCGAAATCCAGTGCAATATCGGTAATGGTATAATCCGGCGCACGGTAGTCATGGCGATATTTTATTTGCGGCTGTTGATTCATATAAAGTTTCCACCTCGTCATAAGCATCAAAGATCAAGTCTAAGCCTGTTATCTTAATGTTACCACGACAAAATAATGAGGATAATCATCGTACCGTGCTTCACTCCCGCACGTCTCGCTATGTTGTCGTAATGTAATAAACGGATAATCAAGGTATACTGACCGGACATTGCTGATTGTCTCGATGGTGGATAAGCATCTTACAAGGATGCTGTAACGCATTATGACTTTGCACACTTCCCCGATTTTACACTCATTGCTGGATACCGATGCCTACAAGCTGCACATGCAACAGGCGGTGTATCATCACTATTATGATGTCGACGTTGCGGCTGAATTTCGCTGTCGCGGTGATGAGTTATTAGGTGTTTACGCCGACGAGATAGCCCATCAGGTTGATCTGATGCGTTTCTTGTCATTAAGCGACGATGAGTTCACCTATCTTTCTTCTCTGCCATTCTTTCAGCAGGACTATCTTCACTGGCTCCGAGACTTCCGTTTCAATCCGCAGCAGGTTTCGATCAAGAATAATGCTGGTAAGCTGGATATCCGCATCACCGGACCGTGGCGTGAAGTAATTCTGTGGGAAGTCCCTCTGCTGGCGGTGATCAGTGAAGTCGTACATCGGCATCGTTCGCCCAACGTCACGACAGATCAAGCGCTGATCCAGCTGTCAGCCTCACTGGAGAGCTTCCGTCAACACAGCACAGATGTGGATCTCAGCCAGTTCAAATTGATGGACTTCGGCACACGTCGCCGCTTCTCACGCGATGTTCAGCAAACTATTGTTACGGCGCTGCAAGCCGATTTTCCTTATCTCATTGGCACCAGCAATTACGATCTGGCACGCCGTTTGGGTATCACACCTGTTGGTACGCAGGCGCACGAGTGGTTTCAGGCACATCAGCAAATTAGCCCGACGCTGGCAAACAGCCAGCGCGCCGCACTACACATGTGGCTACGTGAATACCCCACGCATTTAGGCATCGCGTTGACCGATTGCATCACCATGGATGCCTTCCTGCGCGATTTCGATTTACCGTTCGCCGAAGCCTATCAGGGACTACGTCACGATTCTGGCGATCCGGTTGACTGGGGAGAGAAAGCCATTGCTCATTATCAACGCTTGGACATTGATCCAATGAGCAAAACGCTGGTCTTCTCCGACAATTTGAATCTGGATAAAGCGCTGGCGTTGTATCGTCACTTCGACCAACGCGTGAATCTGGTATTTGGCATGGGGACGCGTCTGACGTGTGATATTCCCGGCGTGAAGCCGCTGAATATCGTTATCAAACTGGTGGAATGCAATGGTAAACCAGTGGCAAAACTCTCCGATAGCCCCGGTAAAACCATCTGTCAGGATCAGAACTTCGTGTGTGAGTTACGCAAAGCGTTTGACTTACCCCGCGTAAAAAAGGCCAGTTAAGGCTTTCATTCATAGAGGTTGACCAACTTTGCAGCAGATTCACCGACATGAGCGAAAACTTCGCGCCATTCCGGTGATTTCTGCTTGTGTCCTGTTGCATCGCAAGTAACATAGCAAATGGTTCGGATTGGGCCACTTACCGTTTTAAACACGATACATTTCTTATACACGATTAATTAAAGAGAGAATTTTATGAGCGTAGTGCCTGTAGTCGATGTACTGCAAGGCCGTGTCGCCGTTGACAGCGAAGTCACCGTGCGCGGCTGGGTACGTACCCGGAGAGATTCTAAAGCCGGTATCTCCTTTATCGCCGTTTATGACGGCTCCTGCTTTAATCCATTACAGGCTGTCGTTAATAATAATCTCTCGAATTATCAGGATGACGTACTGCGCCTGACCACCGGTTGCTCCGTTGAAATCACCGGTAACGTCGTCGCCTCTCCAGGTGAAGGCCAGAGCTTCGAGCTGCAAGCGACCAACGTTAATGTCGTCGGCTGGGTTGACGATCCCGATACTTACCCGATGGCGGCAAAGCGCCACAGCATCGAATACCTTCGTGAAGTCGCGCACTTGCGTCCGCGCACCAATCTGATCGGTGCCGTTGCGCGTGTTCGTCATACGCTGGCGCAGGCGATCCACCGTTTCTTCCACGAGAACGGTTACTTCTGGGTGTCTACCCCACTGATTACCGCATCTGATACCGAGGGTGCAGGTGAAATGTTCCGTGTTTCCACACTCGACCTGGAAAACTTGCCACGTACCGAACAAGGTAAAGTAGATTTCAGCGAAGATTTCTTCGGGAAAGAAGCATTCCTGACCGTGTCCGGCCAGTTGAATGGTGAAACCTACGCCTGTGCGCTGTCCAACGTGTATACCTTTGGGCCGACTTTCCGCGCTGAAAACTCCAACACCAGCCGTCATCTGGCTGAGTTTTGGATGATCGAACCAGAAGTAGCTTTTGCTTCTCTGGATGATGTCGCTGCTCTGGCGGAAAATCTGCTGAAGTATGTTTTCCAGGCCGTACTGAACGAACGTGCTGATGATATGGCGTTCTTTGCTGAGCGCGTCGATAAAGAAGCGGTCACTCGACTGGAGAAATTCGTCAGTTCCGATTTCGCACAGGTAGATTACACCGATGCCGTCGAGATTCTGTTGAACTGCGGACAACAGTTTGAGAACCCCGTTTACTGGGGCGTCGATCTCTCTTCCGAACATGAGCGTTATCTGGCGGAGCAACACTTCAAAGCGCCGGTTGTCGTTAAAAACTATCCGAAAGACATCAAAGCGTTCTACATGCGCATGAATGACGACGGTAAAACCGTGGCTGCAATGGATGTTCTGGCACCAGGCATCGGTGAAATCATCGGGGGTTCTCAGCGTGAAGAGCGTCTGGCAGAGTTGGATAACCGTCTGGAAGAGATGGGTCTCAATAAAGAAGACTACTGGTGGTATCGTGATTTACGTCGTTACGGCACCATTCCACATTCCGGTTTTGGTTTAGGTTTTGAACGATTAATTGCCTATGTTACCGGTGTACAAAATGTGCGCGACGTGATCCCTTTCCCGCGTACTCCAAGGAATGCCAGTTTCTAAATAAAAATTTAATATAAGTAAAACAAATATGTAGAAAAGAAGAGTCGGATTTTCCGGCTCTTTTTTTTTAATTTTTGTTATGTCTCACAAAGTTCCCTGAATTTTACATTTTGATACACATTATTTCCATTTGTTACTCGATTGCGAACTTTGTAGCATCTTTAGGGTGGATAAACGGGCGAGTGAATGGAAAACTGCGTTCAGACACAGGAAGACACCAAACTTTCAGGAATAGTTCCCTAAAGAATTATTTATGGCAGTGGCAGGTGTCTAAATAACACCAATGAGGGTAATAATGATGAAACGCAACATTCTTGCAGTAGTAATCCCAGCTCTGTTAGTCGCAGGCGCAGCCAACGCAGCAGAAATCTATAATAAAGATGCGAACAAGCTGGATCTAACTGGTCGTGTACATGCTGGTTATGCATTTATGAACCAAAGTGCAGAAAACGAAGACAATACCTATGCACGTCTGGGCTTTAAAGGCCAAACTCAAATCACCAGCGACCTGACTGGCTACGGCACCTTTGAATACCAGTTTGATGGTAACAGCGTTGAAGAACAAGGCACTAGTGCTGGGGAAGGAAAAACCCGTAAAGCGTTTGCTGGTCTGAAATTTGCTGACTTCGGTTCTTTTGACTACGGCCGTAACACTGGTGTGGCTTACAACGGTTTGGCTTATACTGACGTACTGCCAGAAAACGGCGGCGACAGCAGTGTTACCGACACCCTGACTGGTCGTGTCAGCAGTGCCGCAACCTACAACACCTCTAACTTCTTTGGTCTGGTTGACAATTTAGGATTTGGTCTGCAATACGTTGCTAAAAATGAAAGTGGCACACGTATCGATCGCAGCCACGGTGATGCATGGGCAACTTCTCTATCTTACGACACTGATTTCGGTGTAGGTGTTGTTGCTTCTTACGGTTCTCAGGAGCGTACCGCTGCTCAACGCACGTCAAGTGCTGGTGGTGAGCGCGCAGACGTATGGGCTACTGGCCTGAAATATGACGCAAACAACATCTACGTTGCTGCAACTTACGGTGAAGGTCGTAACTTCTTCAGAACTACTGGTTCTGTTTTAGCTGACGAAAGTAAAGTCTTTGAAGTAGTTGCACAGTACAACTTTGATTTTGGTTTGACTCCGACTCTGGCTTACGTTTCTCGTAAAGACAAAATCAATACTACTGTGAACGCAAACGACTACGGCGTTAAATATGCAAGCGTTGGTGCAACCTACGCATTCAACAAAAACTTCTCTACTTATGTTGAATACGATATCAGCCTGCTTGATAAAGACAACGCTTACGGTCTCGAAAACAATGACCGCGTAGACGTTGGTGTTGTTTACCAGTTCTAAGTTGTCACCGCATAACGTAACGAGTTAATCGTTCGTATTGCATGAAAAGACAGAGCTTCGGCTCTGTCTTTTTTTATAGCATTCCGATTGCACGCGCTCGTTGCCAGCGACTTGAAAAACGCTCTCCGTATTTTTTGTTTCTGCTTTGCGCCAATTATTCTCGCCTAACCAGTCTTTTATTTCGTCTCTCTCCTTCTCCCTGTTATTTCCCTTTCTTTTTGACATCAACGGTTGGCAAAGCCTTTTACTGACGGTACTCTGAGAATTCTTATTTCATCTCAGTTATGGAACATTCTGGCAATGTTTGAAAATATCTCTGCCGCACCGGCCGATCCTATTCTCGGGCTGACCGATCTTTTCCGCGCCGATGACCGCGCGGATAAAATCAATCTGGGTATTGGTGTCTATAAAGATGAAACCGGCAAAACTCCGGTTCTGACCAGCGTAAAAAAAGCAGAACACTATCTGCTGGAAAATGAAACCACCAAAAACTATCTGGGCATTGACGGTCTGCCAGCATTCGGTCAGTGCACACAGGAACTGCTGTTTGGCAAGCAGAATGCCATCATTGCCGACAAACGTGCCCGTACGGCACAAACCCCAGGCGGAACCGGTGCGTTGCGTGTAGCCGCTGATTTCATTGCAAATCAGACGTCTGCAAAGCGTATCTGGATCAGCAACCCAACCTGGCCAAATCACAATAACGTTTTCTCTGCTGCTGGTTTGGAAGTTTGCCAATATGACTATTACGATGCAGCGAATCATGCGCTGGATTTTGATGGCTTGCTGAACAGCCTGAACGCCGCACAAGCGGGTGACGTGGTGCTGTTCCACGGCTGTTGCCATAACCCAACCGGTATCGATCCTACCGCTGAGCAGTGGGCTAAACTGGCTGAGCTCTCGGTAGCAAAAGGCTGGCTGCCGCTGTTTGACTTCGCCTATCAGGGCTTTGCCCGTGGGTTAGAAGAAGATGCTGAAGGCCTGCGACTCTTTGCAGCGACGCATGATGAACTGATCGTATGCAGCTCGTACTCTAAAAACTTCGGTTTGTACAATGAGCGCGTCGGTGCCTGCACGCTGGTTGCTGCTGATGCAGCAACGGCAGACAAGGCATTCAGTCAGGTGAAAGCCACCATTCGCGCCAACTACTCTAACCCACCATCACACGGCGCTACCATTGTTGCTACCATTCTGGGCAACGATGCACTGAAAGCCATTTGGGAACAGGAATTGACGGCAATGCGTGAGCGTATTCAGCGTATGCGTCAGCTGTTCGTAAATACCTTGCAGGAAAAAGGCGCGGAGCAGGATTTCTCCTTCATCATCAACCAGAATGGGATGTTCTCATTCAGCGGCTTGACCAAGGAGCAGGTTCTACGTTTGCGTAACGAATTCGGCGTTTACGCAGTGAATTCCGGCCGTATCAACGTTGCAGGGATGACGCCTGAAAACATGGCACCGCTCTGCGAAGCGATTGTTGCCGTACTCTGATCCTTCTGCGATCAAAAAAGCCGACACATTGTGTCGGCTTTTCTACTTCTGCTTTTCAAGTCTATAAAACACTACCAAATCGCGGCATCTTCACGTAGGAAAGGATTGGTTTTACGTTCATGCCCTAAGGTCGACATCGGGCCGTGTCCAGGAATAAAGGTCACATCGTCGCCTAGCGGGAGTAACTTATTTTTGATGGACGCAATCAGCGCCTGATGATCACCCTGTGGGAAATCCGTGCGCCCCACACCACCGTTGAAAATAACATCGCCTACCTGTGCCAGACGCGACTCAACATCAAAGAAGACAATGTGGCCGGGTGTATGCCCTGGGCAGTGGAAAACCGCCAGTGTCGTCTCCCCCACACTGACCTCATCACCTTCCTGTAGCCAACGTGATGGTGTCAGCGGCGCATACTCTTCCAGACCAAACATCCGGCTCTGTGCTGGTAGCCCTTCCAGCCAGAAAGCATCTTCAATCTGTGGGCCAATAATCGCGACCTGATAGTGATCCGCCAGTTCCGCAGCCGCGCCAACGTGATCCAGATGGCCATGCGTTAACAGGATCTGCTTAACTAAAATCCCTGCATCTGCGACAGCGCATTTGATTTTTTCTGCATCACCGCCGGGATCGACAATTGCCGCTTCATTGGTTTTTTCACACCATAATAACGTGCAGTTCTGGCTAAATGCCGTCACCGGAACAATTTGATATTTCATATCACTCCATGTTGAATAAACTGAACGGCTCGCGATGTATTCACGAACCGTATCAGAAAAAATTTAGGCTGCGGTAGAGAATTACCAGGTGCGGACGGGGCCAGTATCGATATGAACGAAGTCACTGCGAGGATAGTAGCCAACTCCACCGGCGCGCATCTTGGTGGCAGCTTTACGAATGTTGGCCAGTTGAACACCTTGAATATGGAAATCCATCGCCTGCCCTTTCGTGTGGTAGCTCTGTTTTGCCACTCCCCGGCTGTGCGCACGTAATTCATTATTGGTATCTATCGCGCGATAGCCAGAAATCAGTTGCACAGGTTTGTTGGTGCCCAGCATGACCTGTAAACGGTAGAGCTGATCGAAAAGTTGGGGGTCAATCATTTTGACTTTATTAGCGCGGTAATCGCGGAAAAAATGATTCAGGCGGGAAAGTTCTGATTTGTTATACCGTTTGCCATCAAAGAATTCCGTTTTTAGCCGCTCTCCGGTATTCAGGTTGTCCAGTGTCAAAATTCGTGGTCGGGGCGTAGATAACGTTGCAAATGCCTGACCGGGAAGCAGTGCGATACCTAGTGCGGCACCACCCAGTGCAAGCCACTTACGGCGATGATTGTCAATGTGATCCATAGAACAAGTACCCTGGCTAAAAGAACGGTATAAAGGAGGCACAAAACGCACCGCCTTGAACCTTAACTGCCAGAGAAAAGTGAGTCAACCCGCTTTGCTTACGGGTTTGCGGGAGATCGCATCGATCCCCCGCAAAACGATAAAATACCAAGACTGCTAATGCCCATGTTTTCAATACTTACTGAAGCAACAGTCCTGCTCTGGACAGCACTTTCGTCCCAGCTCGGGCGGTATCATCATAATTGTAAATATCTGTTCGGAACTGCGGTCGGCCATCTTCAGCCACCCACGCGGTCAGATAATAGAGATTGACCGGAATCCGATGTTTCATTGAAACAAAGGTGGTGTTTCCCTGATCCAGCGTGGAAGAAATACGACTATTATTCCATCCCGCATCCTGTAATAACATACTGGCCAATTCCGATGCCTTATTGACTCGCACGCAGCCGGAACTCAGTGCCCGGATATCACGCTGGAACAGATTGTGATTCGGCGTATCGTGCAAATAAATCGCTTCTGAGTTAGGCATATTGAATTTATAGCGCCCCAGCGAGTTGTTCGCACCAGGCGCCTGACGCAGGCGATACGGGAAACGCTCTGGTGATACCCCCGGCCAATCGATCATAGAGGGGTCAATCACTTCTGCATCCTGACTCCAGCCGGACAACACCGTATAGCCATGACGTGCCAGATAGCCAGGATCGCGTACTACTTTAGGAATGATATCCTGCCGAATCAGCGTCGTAGGGACATTCCACGGCGGGTTGACCACCACGTTATACAGCGAGCTGCTCATCAACGGCGTTTTACGCTTAGGTTGCCCAACAATGACACGCGACGATAAACGCTCAGCGCCATCCTGATAATAGATCAGTGAATAATTGGGGATATTCACCATGATGCCAGTGTGAACATTATCCGGTAGCAGGCGCAACCGCTGGATATTCAACGCCAGCAGCGTGGCACGCATTTGCGGAGACACATTGAGCCAGTCGCGGGTACGTTTACCAATAACGCCGTCATCCTCCAGCCCTTGCCAGTGCTGGAAGCGTTTAACCGCGTCAACCAATTCGCCCGTGTAGCGATCGTCTGCATTGGTGACGCCATCGACTACAGACGCTTGCTCAGTTAGTGATGTGGTTGTCGCAGCCGTATTTTCGTTAAACAGCGTGATACTCTCTGTTGACGACAGCATGCCAGTACGTTGCAGAATTTCACGCAGTACCGCCAGTCCCTGACTCTGCTGTTCCGGACGTAGCGATTCCGTCAGGGTCAGGTTCGGCCACGGACGATTGTCCGTCAGCATCGTCTTCAATGCTTCATGCATTTTGGCGTATTGCGAATGCTGTGGTGCCAGCGACACGACATAGGCCGCGCTGGTGCCGGATTTCACGGCCTGCTGCCATTGAGCAACAATATTAGCTGCCGGAGATTGCAGGCGATAAGGCACGCTGCTGTACAGCCAGTCATTACCACTGCGTTCCACGCCAGAGACGAACTGCAAATAGCCCAGCATCGCATCCGATAGCACGACATCACGCGCAAACCCAGTCAATTGAGGATCGGTCAGCGAGGTCACCCATGTGGTGAACTGCGGCTGTACACCCGCGATCGCTAATTCGGCCAGCTGTTGTTGAAACTGCTGAACCGCGCGATTGTCTGCCCACATAGGTTGCATCTGGTGTTGGGCATAAAGCGATGATAAATCAGAGAGATAATGTAACGACACGCCGTGCGGCAGCGCTGAAAGAAGCCCTGCACGGCTCTTTTCCGCAGAAACCACACCCGAACTTTGTGATAAGCCAGAAATTACCGTCGGAGAGGCTGCCTGCACCGAAAACGAAGAAGACAGGCTTCCGACCCAAATACAACCCACGCGCAACAGTAGCCTGACCATTTTTCGCTTATGTAACAACAACATCCATTTATCCCCTGTACTCATTAATCACTATGCTTTCACGACAATCCACGTTGAACATGGAAATAAAAAACCGAATTCGCTCGCATACGGTCACTCTGGCGTAAACACATTCTTTCGTTTTTCTCGTGTAGAAAACGATAAAGAATGAAATAGGATCGTTTTTTATATGGCGTAAATTATTACTGACACGCCGCTTTACAATATACAACCGCAAATCCCTCTACGGCCTGTAATCATTTCTCGTCAGTATATAAAGAGAAAAATATTTTTGCTTCTTCTTCTGGTTATTATCTTACGCGTTGATGAACCGATTCCCCGCAAACATACTTTCTAAGCAAAAATAGCCTCTACGCAAAAATAAAGCCGCTTAAAAAAGCGGCTTTATCATTATAGAAGAAAATAACAGCACGGTTTATCGCTATGAGGCTTGCTCTTGCGTCTCTGGCGTTTCCGTTCCGAACCCACGTAGCCCAACCACATGGACGTGCTCGTTGTTTTGGTAGACTTTACGCACCAGCTTGTAGGTGGTGCCTTTCTCGGGGCTGATATTTTCCGGTGCAGCGATGACCAATTGCATTTCCAGACGATCGCAGAGCTCGAATAGCGTCGCGATCGATTTGGCATCCAGACGAGCCGCCTCGTCGAGGAAAAGCAGGCGACACGGAATGATATCTTTGCCGCGTAGACGCTTAGACTCTTCTTCCCAGCTCTGTACCACCATAACCAGAATCGACATCCCGGTACCGATGGCTTCCCCAGTAGACAGCGCCCCACTTTCCGCTCGCAGCCAACCATCTGCACCACGATTAACCTCAACTTCCATTTCAAGGTAGTTTCGGTAGTCCAGCAGCTCTTCGCCGATCGTCTGCGGCGTGCGCTGCCCCATATCAATTTCAGGATTCAGACGTTGATACAGTTTTGCCAACGCTTCCGAGAAGGTCAGACGATTGCTGTTAAACAGATCCTGATGCATTTCCTGCTGTTCGGACAGCACATTGAGCAGCGTGGTATGCGTTTCACGCACGTTGACGTTCAGACGAACGCTCTTCACCTGACCAAACGATACCGCTTGCAGCCCCTGATTCAGCATCCGAATACGGTTCTGCTCGCGCTGGATCGTTTTACGAATAATGTTTGCCACACTGCGCGAGCTGATTGCCAGCATCTGCTCACGCGCCATCAGCTCTTCGGTCAGACGATTAAGCTCGATTTCCATCTGCTCAATGGCCTCTACCGGATCATCGGTGCGGATAATATCCTGACGGATACGCTCGCGCAGATGCTGGTAAACGGCGATGTAGAACTGAATCTTGCGCTCTGGTCGCTTCGGATCTTCGGAAAGCCGCAGCACATCACGTAGATGTTCGTTATCCGCAACGGCCAAGCGCAGCGCACCCAGCGCCTTATCCGACATGGAACGCAGTTCGTCGCCTTCCATATAGGCCAACTCACGGCGATGTAGACGACGCTCAACGCCGTTGTCTTTCACCAACCGCATGACCGCACACCAGCCTGCTTTCGCCGTGACAACCTGCTCGCGCATCTGGTGATAATCGCGTTCCAGTTTGCGCAATTTCTTCTGCAAACTGTCCATTTCCGCTTCACAGAACGTAATCTGCTTTTCCAACTGATTACGCCGTGAGCGGTTAGTGCTTAATGCTGCGTGCAATTCATCGCGACGCTGACGGGCACGCGCTTCGGCATCCACATCCGCACGCACGCCAATATCCTGAAGTTCTTGCGTCAGTTCCTTCAGCATGTCCTGTTTGGCATCATAAGAGCTTTTTAGCGATGCCTGAACCTGACTGTATTGCGTCAGCTGTGTCTGGTGCTGACGTAGCTGTTCACGTGCTTTTGCCCGTTCAGCCTCTGCCTGCTCCAGACGATGGCGCAGCTTATCATTCAGACCCGCGTTTTCACCCAACATCCCAGCCGAATCAGCATAGCTAAAGTGCGCACGGCGTTGCACAACTTCAGTCAGTGCAAACGCCTGCTGTTTTGCCTGCCGCTGTGCGTTCTGCGCCTGAGTGTAATCTTCCTGCAACTGCTCATGCTGCTGTGGATCGCTTTGCAAGACAGAAACCAGCGGCTCCAACTTAACCAGCGTCGCACCATGCTGTTGAATGAAACGGGCGGACTCTTCGGTTTCATCCAACTCCGCACGAATCTCTTCCACACGATCCTGCAACGTTTCGTCGCATAGCAGGCTAATACGCGGAATCAGTTTATTCAGTTGTGCGCTGGCTTCTTTCGCCTGTTCGTATTGCTGACGCTGCTGCTGGTTTTCACCATCAAAACTAGCCATCGCACGATCAAGTTCGCCGCGACGAGAGCTGAGCGTACGGATTTCCGCTTCAGGATCTTCATCGAAAACGACAGCCAGATGGGTACCGATGAACCGGCTGAAAGACTGATGCAAGCGCTGTGTTTTCTGCACGTCAAATGACAGCGTCGCGTACTGCTCTGCCAGCGCTTCGCGTTCATCACGCAGACCTTCCAGACGCATTTCACGCGCGGCACGGCCAAACAGCGGCACTTCTGGGAAACGAGAATAACGCCATTGGCGCTCCGCGACTTTCACCACGACGGCGCGTTCCAGCTCGTCAACGGCAAACACGCTGTCATCGAACGACTGCGGATCGCCTTCGATCAGATACAAATCTTCCGGGCAATCTTCCAGACCGGCAAGTTGATCGCGTACCAGAGAAAGATCGGACACCACAATCGCATGGCGGGATGGACCATAAAGCGCGGAGAAGTACGGAGCATCATCCAGCGTCACATCATCATAAATTTCAGACAGCAGCACGCCGCCAAAACGTTCCGCTAGCGCGTTCAGGCGCGGGTCTTCTGAGCCACCCGGCTGGCTTAATCGCTCAACCTGCGCTTCGATTTGGCGTTTGCGTGCGGCAATGTCATCACGTTCAACCGTCGTTTCACGTTCACGTTCCAGCAATTGCTGCATGAATTCCGTCACCTGACGGCTATCTTCAAACGTTTCGCCGCTCTGCTCGCTGAGTTGCGTCAGCGTTTCCTGTGCAGCCAGCCAGACTGGTGCACGCGCCGTCAGCTTCTGAATTCGCTGTTGAGTTTGATCCAGTTCCTGACGCAGTGTCATGCGGCGTTCACCCGCCTCCGACACTAGCGATGACAGCGTTTCGATACGGGCATCAAGCTCTTGCTGGAGCGACTCCAGCTCTTCTGGCTGATAGTCCTGACCGTTGCGCTTGCTGAAATCCTGCAATAACCGTTCAGCATCCTGCTGCTCACGCAGACGCTGTTCCAACTCAGACAACCGCATCCGCAGCGGCTGCACTCGCTCCGCCTGATAGCGTTGTGAAGAACTGTCGCGCAACAAGTCACGCGCAACCTGCCAGGCCTCATTGCGATTAACCGCACCGGCAATCTTGCTCACCAGTTGATAGGCTTGCTCAAACTGACCGTGTGCCGCGTCTGCCACACTCAATTTCTGTTCCAGCATCAGCAGAATTTCTGTCGCTTCCTGCTCTTTCGCCTGATAGCTGTCCAGCCATTCATCTGCGTTGTCTGCTGTTAAATCCGGTAACTGGCAAAGCGTGCGAGCACGTTCCAATGCCTGTTGAGCCTGTTGGTACTGAATGGCACGCGTTTGCTGAACGTCCAGCGCCTGCTGATAATCAGCAAGCTGACTTTTCAGCTCATCCACTTCCAGTTCAGCGGCATCAGCACGTTCTTCGTTTCCGGCCTGCTGATCACGTGCTTCTTCCACCACCTCATTCTGTTCTTCGAGGCGATAGCTCAATTCTTCCAGATCGGCACTGTAGCGCTCGATCTTTTCCTGCTGGCGCATCGCTGTCTGCACCAGATTCAGGTGGTCGCTGGCTGCCTGATAATCCGTTTCCAGATCGCCTTCAGCACCGCTCTGCTCTGCCAACTCCCTCGCCATTTCCACATGACGATATTGCTCACTCGACAGTTGCTTACGGCTGGAGAACAAGTCTCGACGCAACTCCAGTGCCCCATCCAGATGGATGCGACGCTCATTGGCATGCCGCATGTAGTCAGCGGCAACATAGGATGTCGCTTCAGAGATCAGATGCTTAAACAGATCGCGGTCAGACTGGGTGACGCGAATCGCTTCCAGCGTCATGCGGTTTTCACGCAGCGCCGCCTCCATATCCTGAAACGCTTTACGCACGCCGCTGTTTTCCGGCAGCAGGTAATCACGCAGCGAACGCGTAATCGCGCTGGAAATACCGCCGTATAGCGAGGCTTCAATCAAGCGATAAAACTTGCTGCGGTCGGAGGCAGAACGCAGGCGGCGCGGCACTACACCCAAATCAAACATCAGCGAGTGATAATCGGTGATGGAGTTAAACTGCTTGAACTGAACGCCTTCCATCTCCTCGACGCGCTCTTTCAGCTCTTGCAACGAAAGTACGCGCGCCTGACGATCGCCGACAATCTGCGTCAAAATTTGCGTCGGCTGAATAGCCGTCGGCAATCCCTGGATAGTGAAAGGCTTGATATCGACTTTACGGTCACGCCCCGCAACCTGTTGGAGACGAACCCCAACCAGCACGCGCTGATGACGCGAGTTAACGACATCCAGCGTGGAATAGCAGACGCCAGCGCGCAGTTTACCGTGCAGGCCTTTATCGCGTGAACCGCTGGTGGCACCAGCTTCGGTGGTGTTTCTGAAATGCAGCAGCGTCAGGTCAGGGATCAGCGCCGTAATAAAGGCAGCCATCGTGGTGGATTTCCCGGCACCGTTACCGCCAGATAGCGTGGTAACCAGTTCATCCAGATCGAAGGTGCGGGCGAAAAAGCCGTTCCAGTTGACCAGCGTTAGTGAGCGAAATTTACCGCGTTCAATCATTCCTGTTCATCCTCAACACTTATTCATCCTCGCCCGTTTCTGGCGCGGTATCATCGGTGCGATCATTGTCGTCGCTGTCATCTTTCAGCGACAAACTACCTTCAACAGGCATCGCTTCACCATCGCGAATCATTCGTAGCTGTGCTTCACGGGCATCATCGCCGCTGCGCACATCAGCCCCGAAACGGAATACTGATTCAGTAATTCTGAACTTGCTGCTGTCATTGCCCATAAAGTAGATCATGCCTAGCCGGCGTAAGCGGTTAAGCGAGGTTCTGACTTTTTCCTGCAATTTTTGACGATCCAGATCGGAACCGGTGGAACGCTGGTTAACCAATTTCAGCAGCTTACTTTCATCCGCCAGACTCAGCAGCTCTTCATAAAGCTCCTGCTGGCTGAAAATGCCTTCATGTGCCAAACGTTCCGGGCTCAGATAGAGATAACAGAGAATTTTCCCTACCATCATATCCAGCTCAGACAGCACAGAGCGCGGGATCAACGTGGTAGAGCGCGGACGCAGATAGAAAAACCCTTCTGGTGCGCGGATCAGTTCCACGTTGTAACGGCTGTAGAATTCCTCCAACACTTCCTGAAAATCCATCAAAAACACGTGGTTTTCCAGTTCTTCAATACCAATATGGCGCCCGGCGCGCAATTGGCTGTCCAGCGCAGGAAAGAGACTATTCGACAGCGCGGTTGCCAGTTTTACTGGCATAAATTGTTCAATATTTGTCGATGACATGGGCCTGCACCTTGGCTCCGTACTCATTGATCGCCTGCCACAATGCAGGCAATCCGGTGAAATCTGTGTCGGCTACGCCCAGGCGTACTGCCTGGTCGACCACGATTCGGGCAACATCAAAATGCCGCGAGCGAGGATACTGCGCGAGGTATTCACGCATCACTTCACTCAAATCAAGCGGGATCTGCTGCGCCTTATATTTATGCAGCGCCTGCTCGACCAGTGCGATTAACTGCTCGCGCATTTCACTAAATTCTTCATATTCCAGTTCTGGCGGCAGTTCACCGGTCACTTCTTCACTACGCAATGTCAGCTCTTCGTCACGCATATCCAGCAGACGATCCGCATTGGCGAACGTCAGCGCCCATGGGTTATCGAAATAGCTCTGTACGGACTGACGCAACCGCTGAGCAAAGACGCGGTTTTTATCCATATCAATGGCGGTACGAATAAACTTATGTACGTGGCGGTCATAACCAATCCACAGATCTATCGTCTGCTGTCCCCAGCTCACAATGCGGTCAAGTTTGTTTTGCAGGTCGAATACTAGCTTATCGACAAATTCCAGATTATGCGGATTATTCATAATCGCATCCTGAATGCTCAACAGACTCGTCTGCAATTTGTCGCCAGCAGCTTCAAGCGTATCCTGCAATTCACGCAGCGTAGATGACGTTTCCGTCAGCAGTTGTTCACAGCTACTGATCGCCGCCCGCCAGTCCTGATTTAACAGCGCAGCAATGTCGTCTTTAACACCCTGCTGCTGTTCATCCATCACGCGCTGCGACAAATCAATACTGTCAAAAATTTCAGCAACGGAATATTTCAGCGGCGCAAATACGTTGCGGTGCCAGTGGAACTCATCGCCGTCTTCTTCCGCCGCATCGGCCGCCCGGCTGAGCTCCTGCGCCACGATAGAAAGCTGCATGGAAAGCCGCAGCGTCGAGAACTCACGCTGCCGGATGTAGTAATCGGTAATACCGATTCCCAGCGGCGTCAGACGATAAATCGCATTGCCTTCCGCCTGCTCACTGGTAAAACGGTTAAGCAACCGCTGACGTACCAAGTCATTAATCGCATTATTGGCGCGGATGGTAATGGTTTCGTTCGTCTGATCAAATCCCTGACTCACATGACGGAAGGCATCAATCAGCTCACCTTCACTCATTTCACCATCCATACGCTCGCCATTAAGCGTGGCAATCGCCATCAAAAACGCCAGGCGTTCGGTGGGGAGGGAAATGGAGAAATCGTTTTTTCGTGCCCAGGCGACCAGTTCGGGTACAGTCTGGGAAAAATCACTCATAATGCATCCTTCAAAGGGGGTTTATGCGCCATGACATGGATATAACGGCCCAAACTCACAAAAGGCTCTTGTCGGCAATACCGCTGCTCAAGCTCCAGAATGTCGGCAAACTTATCAATCTGGTGCTGCTTATTCTGCAAGTAGTCATGAAACACACGCACGCCAGTTTTTCCGCTAATGGTCATCCCCATCTCATCAAGCCAGCCGTACACGTCTTGCGGATTCAGCGGGTGATTTGGCGATAACGAGCGCCGTTTGTTCTTCGGCATACCGACCTGAACATAATCAAAGTTACCCAGCACCATGTTACGCATCAACAGTCCGTGATGGTTATAAAACATCAAAGACAGCGCACCACCCGGCGACAGGCAATCATACAATATTCTCAGCGCCTGCTGCGGTTGCTCAACCCACTCCAGCACCGCGTGGAACAATATCAGATCGGCGGGGCTTTCCATATATTGCGCGATATCCTGTGCGGCACACTGCACAAAACGCATATTATGGGTAACGCCCTGCTCCGCTGCCGTGTTTTTGGCGCGCTGAATCATCTCATCGGAAACATCGCACAACAATACCTGATGTCCTAAAGCAGCCAGACGACAGGCCATCTGCCCTTCACCGCCTCCCGCATCAAGGATGCGCAAAGGCCGTGCCGGAAGCTGGGCCAAAAGATTGCTAAGATCCTGCCATAATACCGCTAGCCGAAGTCTCCCCTTCGTTGTGCCATAGATATTCTGAGCAAATTTTTCGGCAATATCGTTAAAATTGCGATCCTGCATCTGTCATTGTTCCGCATCATATAAACGGTGAAGCTCGTGCAGCACATGTCTGCACGATGCAATTTTTTCCGGCCTGCCATTTTGGCACAGGCTGGCTTAGAATAAATGGCCTTACCGCATGATATCTTCCCAGATGCGGGTTTTTCACTCAAAAGGAATGCGATTTTATGCTTTTCACACTCAAAAAGTTCGTCGGTGGCCTTCTACAACCCCTGCCATTGCTGCTGCTTTTGATGGGTGTCGGCCTGTTGTTGCTCTGGTTTACTCGGCGGCAGCGCACGGGAAAAACGATAGTTTTAGCCAGTTGGCTGATGCTTATTCTACTCAGCCTACAACCTGTTGCCGATCGACTCTTGTTACCACTGGAATCACAGTACCCAACCTGGCAACAGACGCCGCAGGCGAGCAAAGCCGACTATATTGTCGTGCTAGGCGGGGGATATACCTATAACGCGGAATGGGCACCCAGCTCCAACCTTATCAGTAACAGCCTCCCGCGCGTCACGGAAGGTATTCGCCTTTATCATGCCAACCCCGGTGCAAAATTGATTTTTACCGGGGGCGCAGCACAAGGGAACCCTGTCAGTAGTGCGAAAACCGCAGCGCTGGTAGCAGAAAGTTTGGGCATCCCTCAGCAGGATATTGTCATACTGGATACGCCAAGGGATACGGAAGAAGAAGCGGTGGCAACCGCTAAAATTGTTGGCGACAGCCCTTTCCTGCTGGTGACCTCGGCTAACCATCTGCCTCGCGCGATTCGTTTTTTCCAGGCTCAGGGGCTAGCGCCAATTCCCGCTCCGGCGAATCAGATGGCGATCACGTCGGCACTCAATCCGTGGGAGAAAGTGTTCCCGTCCGCTTACTATTTATCGCACAGCGAGCGAGCCTGGTATGAAACGCTTGGTCGACTCTGGCAGTTACTAAAGGGAACCACGGCAACACCGCACGACGCGGAATAACCGCAGACTCATTCCAGCCAGGGAGACAACTCGCGGGAAGCCACATCAAATAGCTGACGGTCTAGCTGTCCCGTATGGATATAACGGGATACTGCTTCCCAAATGACATAGAGCCAGCGCCGGTAGACGAAAGATTCAGATACCGGTGCCTGTTTGAGGTAGTGATAAAGCAGTTGCTCCGGCATGCCGGATTCGCAAAGCCGAAAGAGTTCATACTCCCTGGGTGCCCACAACATCATCCCCGGATTAATCATCGCTAATAGCTGGTCGCTACGCGCATCCTTCAACATACTGCGTAGCGAAAGGTTACCGTGCACCAATACGCAGTTATCGTCAAAATCCTCAAACAACATTTCCAGACACTGGCGCGAGCGATAAAGCACGGTACGGTCCTGCTGCGTAAGCTGCGGGGCATTGACATTAAGCAACGTAGACCACAGGACTTCCAGGCGCTGTTGATACCAACTGAACCAATCATTGTCCTGCGTGCTATCGACAGAGCCCACGCAACCATGGCTATCAATCCGGTGCCAGGCTAATACGTTTTCAACAATTTGGTCCATCAGCAGCGTCCAGCGCTGACCATTTCTTGGCGGTGCCTCTACCGACACACCGCGCAAGCGTTCAATCAGCAGCAGTTCTCGATAAGGCTGCTGCTGTGTCACTACCAGCCCGTAAACGGTTGGCAAACGGACATCGCCTTCACGCGCCAGCATCGAAAGTTTATAAGCTTCCTGCTGCGCCACCCCCTGGCAAACATAACTTTTAGCCAGCAAAGGAATCGCATTACCTTCTTTATCATACAAGGCATACAGATCCGCATAGGGCTGTTCGCTTATGCGCTCAAGTCGGCTGAGGCTTTCCCCCAAAACCGTACTGAGTTCCGATTTCAACTGTTCCATAAACGGCTATACCTCAGCTGAGCCAAATAGCTCCACCCACCATGATGCGGCGAGCAAAGGACAAATACTTCAACGCAGATCAAATAAAGGAGGATCAATGACGTCAGGGAACACGCCCTGTCGAGGTTATTGCAGCGATATCCCCTGCTTGTCAGCAGGGGATATCGTGAATGATGGGCTAGTGTACTAATACTTCATTATTATTCGCGTTCAAAGGCACCTAAGTCTGGAGCCGAGCCTTTGTAAGGCAGTTTGACATCCCCACCCTTATTGATCAGCGCGCTACCCGAAGCAAGATGCAGGCTCTTCAGTACTGGCAAGCTGCCGTCCGCCTGACGCGGTGCATCCCATCCGGTCACAGAGACGCTCTCGAAATCAGCATCTGATACCACAATTTTCAGATCCCACGAGTTATAACGCATGTTCGCCCCGTCGGAGAACGACAAGTCTTTACCGCCGTGAGAAACGTTGTTGCGCAGCGTACCTAGCCCAATCGCTTTTCCGCTTGCATCAATGCCGCGGATATTAAAGTTCGGGTTATTTTTATAGCCAGTGTTGTTAAAGAAATCGTTCGCTACTGGATGGTGGTTGGCATAAAAACCAGCAGCCTTATTTAAAAACGCAACCGAGTTACGCACGGTATGTTTCACCGCATTTGCCACATAAACGCCACCATAGCCGCCGATTTTAAAACCATTGCCGTTACCCGCAGCCAGTGATTGTGTCGTCCCCGGTAGATAGCCGTGCGACCAGGCCCAGGAATTTTCAATCAACACCGGAGAATAGGCATTGATTAAATCGAAGCCATCGTCTGAGTTTGCCCATGCGCGGCAACCACGGAAAATATTACCCGGCTGGTTAGCAGGGATATGCGCACCGAAGCCATCTCCGCTTTGACCTGCACCATTAGAGGTCAGTGGATCGTAATTATGGTGAGAGTCGCTATTCAACACTAGATTATTTCCTCCACGCTGGATGAACAGGCCCGTACCCATAATATGGTGGATATTCAATTGCTCGAATATATTATTGCTGCCCCTGTTCCACACGCCCCAGGATTCATGGTTAAGGTTATTACGTTGCGGAACACCGGTTATTTCCAACCCTTTAACGGAAACCCAATCGGCAACAACATTGAATCCTTTGACTCGGCAATCGTCCTGCATCTGGCTGAAATCAAAAACTGGCACTTCTCCGCTGGACGCCCAATATTCAATGCGCTTACCTTCCGTACCGCTCTTACTCAGCGTGACCGCATTCACTACATCGGTACGCGTCGCACAGACGTTCAGCCCCTTAGTGAACACGTATTTACCGCCACGGATCCACAGGCGATCGCCCGGATTTAACGTTTTCTGTGCGCGATCGATCGTTTTCCAAGGAGAGTTTTTACTGCCGTTACTCGCGTCATCACCGTTAGGTGCCATGTAATAAACCGCCGCACTGCTGCTCGCAGCTGCCCCCATTAACATACCGCCGAGAAAAACTTTTGCTATATAACGTTTAGCATTCATATCATTACCATCCTTAGTTGAAATAACAAAAAACGCCATGCAAAAACATGGCGAATTGATAGTAGCATTTAAATATGAAAATAAAAGTTCCACTCGCAGCGGTTCAATTCAGGATGGGAATGCAGTATCTGTATAAATAAAGCGATGCAACGTAATTTGAGAAAATTTAAGAATAGTTATCTAAATAAATACTAAAGAATTTAAAAATAAAGTGACGGTATTAAGAAGAATTTTATGGGTGTCTACTCCGTAATGAATAGACGCCCCATAAAATACTCATAGTCGGTTAGCGTAATACGTTTTACTGACCAGCCATGACTTGTCGCACACGGGCCAGATCTTCTGGTGTATCAACACCAACGCTAGGCACGGCTTTAGCAACTGCAACATGAATCTTCTCGCCGTACCACAGCACACGCAGTTGCTCCAGTAGTTCGATTTGCTCCAGTTGGCTCGGGGCCCACGTAACATAACGACGAACAAAACCCGCACGGTAAGCATAAATACCGATATGCCGCAGGAAATGATCGCCGATAGTTTCCTTCGACTGAGCAAAACGTTCTCTGTCCCAGGGAATTGTCGCACGAGAAAAATACAGCGCGTATCCCTCAGCATCGGTCACTACTTTTACTGCATTCGGATTGAAGGCTTCTTCGCTGGTTTCAATCGGTACTGCCAGCGTCGCCATTCCTGCTTTACTGGCTGCGAGATTTTCCGCTACCTGACGAATGATAACGGAAGGAATGAGTGGTTCATCGCCCTGAACGTTAACAATGATGTCATCATCGGTAAAACCGTAGCGCTCGATGACTTCAGCCAGTCGCTCTGTGCCAGAATTATGATCGGCGCGAGTCAGGCACACTTCACCACCAGCTTGCCGTACAGCAACCTCGACGTCAGGATGATCGGTGGCAACAATAACGCGTTGAGCCCCTGATTCCAGAGCCCGTTCCATCACATGAACGACCATCGGTTTGCCGTTGATGTCCGCCAGCGGTTTACCCGGCAGTCGGCTTGATGCAAAGCGCGCTGGGATGATCACAGTAAAGGTCATTGTGTTATCTCGTCAGCCCCAAGTTTACGCGCCTCATTCTCCAGCAGCACGGGGATACCATCACGAACTGGGTAGGCCAACCCATCGACCTTGCATATCAGCTCCAGTTTCTCTTTATTAAAATACAGCCGACCATTACAAACAGGACAGGCAACAATCTCAAGTAAACGGTGATCCATGCTTCCTCCATCTTTGGCCGATCAATGACCGACATTTTCTTTCGCCGTAGCAGCGATCTAATAAGTTGATACCCACAGGGGATACCTAAAACCGTAGCAGAAGGACGATTTACGTTCTGCTGCCAGCATTCCGATTAAGCATATCTTCTAGTTTGTCGAGCAATTGTGTGCCGTGGGGCTCAGCTAACACCGCATCAACAGGCAGATACCACCAGTTATCATGAGCAAATGCCTTACATTTTACCGCATCTTTTTCGGTCATCAGCAAAGGTTGTGTCGCATCTCTAGTCAGTGATTCGAGCTGTTCTGGCTGGTACGATTGATGATCAGCAAAGGCGACTTCGCGTGCAATGTTCACTCCCGCATCACGCAGCGTAGCAAAAAAGCGAGGAGGATGTCCGATGCCCGCCACCGCAACGACATCATGCAACTGGCTTAGCGGGCAGGATTCACCTGACAGTAAATTAACCGCCATACCCGCCGTTAATGTCATGCCTATCTCGTTTGTTTGTGGAACACCGCCGTTAACAATGACGGCATCCACTGACGCCAGGCGACTTTCTCTTTCCCGCATCGGACCCGCTGGCAGCCACCACCCATTGCCAAAACGCCGCATCCCGTCAATCACAACCAGTTCGATATCTCTTGCCAACGCATAGTGCTGTAATCCATCGTCGGTGATCACCACATCTAGCGTGTGCCTTGTCAATAACTCGCTTACCGCATCCCCGCGACGCGGGGCTACCGCAACGGGCGCACCCGTGCGTTGGAAAATCAGCACTGGCTCATCGCCTGCCTGCGCCGTCGTCACCGATTCATCCAGCAGCAGCGGATAGCGTTCAGCTTTTCCACCGTAACCACGCGACACTACGCCAACACGATAGCCTCTGCGCTGCAATTGTTCGACAAGCCAAATGACTACCGGTGTTTTCCCATTGCCACCCGCTGTCAAGTTCCCCACGACCACGATGGGTACAGGCGATCGCCAACTTTTCCGCCATCCTAGCCGATAGCTCTGGCGGATCAGAAAAGTGATGAGTCCGTAGAGCCACGATAGCGGCAGCAGCAGCCAATAAAGCCGCGATTGTCCGGACCAAATGCGCTCAATCATTCGCCAAACTGCATTCTATGCAGTTGAGCATAGGCGCCGTTAGTCGCCAGTAACGCGGTATGATTGCCTCGTTCAATGATTCTGCCGTCTTCAACTACCAAAATCTCATCCGCTTTTTCAATTGTGGAAAGACGGTGTGCAATCACCAGAGCGGTACGATCTTTTTGCAGCTCATCTAATGCTGCCTGAATCGCACGCTCAGATTCCGTATCCAACGCCGACGTAGCTTCATCCAAGATCAGGATCGGGCTATCACGCAGCAGCGCACGGGCAATCGCGATACGCTGCCGTTGTCCGCCAGAAAGCATCACACCATTCTCACCAATGACCGTATCCAAACCGTGCTCCATCTTATTGATGAAATCCATCGCATACGCCATTGTCGCCGCACGCTCAATTTCCTCACGGCTATAGTGTTCGTTACGGGCATAAGCGATATTGTTCGCTATCGTGTCGTTGAACAGATGGACGTTTTGAGAAACCAACGCCACTTGATTACGCAAGGAAGATAAACGATATTCGCGTAAATCATGGCCATCAAGCAGAATTTCTCCAGACTGAATATCGTAAAAACGCGTGATCAAACTGGCAATCGTTGATTTACCTGACCCAGAGCGGCCAACCAACGCTACGGTTTTACCCACTGGGATATGCAGATTGATATTCTTCAGTGCCAGATTTTCTCTCGCCGGATAAGCGAAGCTCACCTGACGGAATTCAAGTTCACCTTTCGCACGTTCGATTTCCAGTTTACCGGTGTCGCGCTCCTGTTCCATATCAAGAATGGCGAACAGCGTCTGGCACGCAGCCATACCTCGCTGGAACTGAGCGTTCACGTTAGTCAGTGATTTTAACGGACGCATCAGCGCGATCATGGACGAGAACACCACCGTGATCGTCCCGGCCGTCAACGTCTCCATCACACTAGGGAAGCTGGCAGCATACAGTACAAACGCCAGCGCCAGTGACGCGATCAACTGAATGATAGGATCGGAAATTGATGAGGCGGACACCATTTTCATGCCCTGCTGGCGCATCCGATTACTAACCTGATCAAAACGTTTAGTTTCAACGCCCTGGCCACCAAACATCAGCACTTCTTTATGGCCTTTAAGCATTTGCTCCGTGCTGGTGGTCACATGTCCCATCGTATCCTGCATGTTTTTACTGATACTGCGGAACCGTTTGGACACCAAACGCATGGCGATCGACACGATCGGCGCAATCACAATCAGGATGATAGACAACTGCCAGCTGTAGTAGAACATCAGAATGAACAGGCCGATAATCGACGCCCCTTCCCTGACGACGGTAATCAACGCACCAGATGATGAAGCCGCAACCTGCTCAGAATCATAGGTGATGCGAGATAATAGCGTCCCAGTAGACTGTTGGTCGAAGAACGACACCGGCATCCCCATAATATGGGAGAAAAGGCGGCGGCGCATATTCATCACCACTTTGCCGGAAACCCAAGACACACAGTAGCTGGAAACAAAACCCGACGCCCCCCTGACTAACATTAGCCCAATAACAACCAGCGGCATCCAAAGCAATACTGAGCGGTCTGCCTTACCGAACCCTTCATCCAGCAAAGGTTTAAGCAGTGAAAGCATGAGTGTATCGCCAGCGGCGTTAATAATGAGTGCGATTGCAGCGGCAGCAAGCCCTGCCTTAAAGGGAGAGATCATCGGCCATAGGCGGCGAAAAGTCTGCCAGGTGGAGAGATCTTTATCATTCAGCATGTAGTGAACCTGAATAGGGAATAAATAGCCGACCATTTTACTCATTATACCGCTCTACGCCAAACCACTGATGATACCAACGCGACGATATGTGATCCCTGAACCGTAAAACATGCCATGAATCGCTGAAAAAACGTGCACTTAATTGTCCAAATGACGCAGTATCCAGCCACAAGCAACCATATTGACGATATCGCTCGACAATCTTCACTGAAGGCAGTCGCCACGGGTTATAGCGTGCCGCTGAGGCCATAGCCCACTCAGCATTAACTGCACGAATAAAGGGAGGTGACGATGACGTTTTGCTGCCATGGTGAGGGATTTGTAACAAATTCACACGCAGCGCACTGCGTTCTAAATTAATCAACGCCTTTTCCGCACCTGCCTCCAGATCGCCCGTCAATAAGACACTGTGTTTGCCATCATCAACGCGGATAACGCAGGAGTCGTTATTTTCCGCTCTCTCAACGAGCGCTAAAGGCCACAGGACGGTAAAGGTGAGATCCTGCCAACGCCAGCGCTCACCACGCTGGCAAGGACGATGATTTATAGATTTGATAGCGCTATATATCGTTGCTTCAGGGTAAGCAGTCTGTAGCGTTTCCAGCCCCCCGATGTGATCCATATGACTGTGGCTCAAGATGATTTTTTCTACATCGACTCCCCGCCATCGCAGGTAAGGTAGAATTTCTCGCGTCGCCATGTCGCCGCCTTCCCAGCGGTTTCCCGTATCATATAGCACTGCCTTCCCACGCTGTTCGATCACGATGGCCAGACCGTGACCGACATCCAGCATATCCAGACGCCAATCCGGTTCATCACTCTTTGTGCGAAAAACGAGTAAAACCAGGATCATGGCACCGACACTCATAGGATGGATTCGCCACCAGTTAAAGCGCCATATCACCACCGCGCCCCATCCCGCGATACTCCCTAATAGCAGAGACGCATCAAGATAAATCCATCCTGTCTGTAGATAAGTCAGCGGTGCGAATACCACGCGCAGCGAAAAATCCGCTAGCCACCAGAGAATCTCACTCAGTGGCGCGAACGCGATAGTGGTCAATGCCAGCAAAATCAGTGGAGTGGTAACGAAAGACACTAAAGGTACAGCCCAGAGGTTTGCAGGTAGAGAGGTGATGCTGAAACCATGGAAAATATGCAGTTGCAAAGGCATCAATAGCAGTGTGATACCTGTTTGTAAATGGATCCAGCGCAGCCAGAACCACCGTCGCCGAGTCTGTAACCGATGGGGAAGCGGTGCCCACTGAAACCAGAAAATCAGCGAGGCCACCGCCAGACAAGATAGCCAAAAACTGTCTGACAGCACGCTTAATGGATCGCTGACCAGAATCAACGCGACACACCACAGCCAAACCTGCCAGGCTGAGCAGTTAACGCTCCGCACTTTTAGGCAGATCCATACGCTAAGTGCCAGCGCAGATCGCACCGCAGGAGGATTCCCCCCTGCCAGCCAGACATATCCCCATGCGGCCACAGCGCTCATCAATAATGGGAAACGGTAGCCAATCCACGTTACAGGAAAGCCATACTGTAAGACCCGCGCCATTGCCCAACCAACCAGACCCGCGAGCACGATATGGAGACCGGAGATCGCCATCAGATGCATCGTTCCGGTATTCTGAAGTAACGCCTTGAGTTCTGGGCTAACCGTTTTCATCTCACCAAATGTCAGCGCCAGTAAAATAGACCGCCAAGGCAATCCTTTCACCTGCTGCTCTGCCTGCGCAATCGTGCGCTGGCGGAAATCGCAGCGACCATCAAGTAGACTTGCCGCTAGTACACGACCCGATAGCGGTTGCCGCTTGGCTACTGCCCAACGTTGGCTATCAAAGCCGCCTTCATTTAATCGACTATGAATGGGTCGAAAATTGGCAGTGATTGCCCAACGTTGACCTCCGCACCAGTGTTCCATAGCCGATGATAAGGTCAATTGGGCATATAATGGTGGGAAGACTCGGCGCTGATTGACCTCTTCGAGCCGAACGGTAAGCAAGGCGTCATTGTGTTCACTGAATCGTATGCTGCTTATCGTCACGACGGCGTTAACTGAATTCTGCGTGATACGATCAATTTGCAGCAGCAGGGTTTGAGCATTCAATAGCGCCCAGCAAAAACTCACAACAACAAAAGCCCCAAAGCGAATTCCAGCATGATGCCCCGCCACGAACATCACGCAGATAGAAAGCACCATTCCCCACCACAGCAGCGTTGCCCCAGGGATCTGCGGTAAAAAAAGCAGCGGCAGGATGCCGAGCACGCTCGCCCACGCCAGACTATTTACCGACATCGTCCATTACCATGATGCACCTTCTCTCTTTCCCTGTGGTTCACAATCGCGATGTTGCAGGCATTCAGGTTGATGCAACAGCACAGAAAACTCAGGCAGGGAGACGCTTCGCAAGAAAACGGCAGAATTGCAAAAAATGGCATCCGTCGTGCGAACGAGGTTCCAGTTTTTCAGGCGTTTGATACCACCATAATTGACAGAAAAAAGTGATGATAAAGAAGGAGGTGGATAATGAGGCAATTAAAAAGAAAAAGGACCGCCGAAGCGATCCTTTCATGCTAGAAAACGGTGCGTTGAGTTACTTAACTTCGCCCATCGCTTTCAGCTTTTTAGACAGTTCACGACGTTCTTTAGACAGGTCGGCGTTCTTGATGATGTAGTCATCAACACGGTCTTCATAATCACCGCGCATGTTAGCGATGATATTTTGCACGTCCTCGATGGACATGCCAGGTTTAAGATATTCGCTCAGGTTGTCCAGCAGCAGAACGCGCTTCTGGTTATCACGAATTTTCTTTTCGTTGTCGACGATTTCACGTTGAAGTTTATTTTTACGACGAAACATGCGCACGAATTCCAGCACATCCTGGAAACACGGCTTAGTGTCCTTATCCATCTTTAGCCCTTACCTTAAGTCATACATAAATTCTTTATGCATTCACCATACAGGTTATACCCAGCGTCTTTCAAGCAGTGCTTACGCCCTTTGCGCTAACGCATCGCTAAGCGGATACTCTGTCACCAAACCATACCCTAAATAATTCGAGTTGCATGCAGGCGGCGACCGCACGAGTCCCCAGGAGCTTACTCAAGCAAGTGACTGGGGTGAGCAAGGACAAATTGACTTAGTCGATTTGAACGTCGCTTGCGGCGGCCCTTTAGGGCGAGGCTCGAATATGAGCTGAGTATTGCCAACGTACATGCGGCTTGAAGTATGACGGGTATTCAGCGGTAATATACTGCGATACGTTGGTTATGAACCTCTTCGATGGCCACTTCCGTGTCGAAAATATCCTCCAGAACATCGGACACCATTATGTCTTCGGGTTTTCCCGTATAGATAATCTGCCCTTTGCGCATCGCAATGATGTAATCCGAATAGGCGGAAGCAAAGTTGATGTCGTGGATAACCAGCACGATGGTTTTACCTAACTCGTCGGCCGCACGGCGAATTTGCTTCATCATCGCCACAGCGTGTTTCATATCCAAGTTATTCAACGGTTCATCCAGCAACACGTATTCAGTGTCCTGACACAGCACCATCGCGACATAGGCTCGCTGGCGTTGACCACCAGAAAGTTCATCCAAAAACCGATCTTTCAATTCGGTCAAGTTGAGGAAAGCCAGCGCAGCGCTGATACGTTCACGATCGTCAGCGTTCAGTCGTCCTTTGGTATAAGGATAGCGCCCAAAACCCACCAATTCCGCCACCGTCAAGCGGCTGGTAAACTGATTTTCCTGCCGTAGCACGGACAAACACGTCGCCAGCTTATCGCTTGGCGTTGTCATCACATCCATGCCGTTAACTTTTACCTGCCCGCAATCGGCTTCCAGCAAGCGACTGATAATGGACAACAATGTCGACTTCCCTGCACCATTCGGGCCGATAATCGACGTGACGCCACCACGAGGCACCGTCGCGGTGACATTGTTCAATACTGTCACGTTATTATACGTTTTAGTTACATTGCCGATCTCAATCACACGGAAACCTTTTTCAGTAGCAGCACAATAAACAGCGATCCACCCACAAATTCGATAACGACCGACAGCGCGCCAGACATATCCAGCAGATGTTCAAGCACCAGTTGTCCGCCAACCAGTGAAATGACGCCCAGCAGGAAAGCCGCAGGTAATAACAGACGGTGTTGGCTGGAACCGATGACCAAATAGGCAAGGTTTGCGACCATAAAACCTAAGAAGGTCAGCGGGCCGACCAACGCCGTTGAAATGGCGACCAGCACGGAAACCAACAGCAGAATGACCGTGACGCTGCGTTTGTAATCGATGCCAAGGTTAATCGCGTTATTGCGCCCCAACGCCAGTACGTCAAAACGAAAGCGCATACGCCAGATCACCACCGCGACCACCAGCGTAATCACGACAGACAGCGCAACCAGTTCAGGAACGGTGCGGGTGAAGGTGGCAAACATCCGCCCCTGTAAGATAGCGAATTCGCCTGGGGTCAACAGACGCTGCATTAAGCCCGCCATGCTGCGAAACAACGTGCCGCAGATAATGCCGACCAGCAAGACCAGATGCAGGTTATTGCGGCTACCGGTAAACAGCCAGCGATATAGCAGCGCGGAGAAAAGAATAAGCAGCAGCGTCTCAAGAACAAATTTGCCCTCAATACCCAGCCCCGGAATACCGCTAATGCCGAAAGTAAAGACCAGCGACGTCTGAATCAGGATAAACAGGGCTTCAAACCCCATAATCGACGGCGTCAATACGCGGTTGTTCGTCACAGTTTGGAATAGCACGGTCGATGCACTGGCCGCAAACGCCACCAGCAGCATCGTCGTTAGCATCAGCCCACGGTGCGTCAAAATGTAGCGTAAGTTGCTGCCTAGATTGATGGTCATAAACAGTACGATCACCACGACAGCCACACCCGTCAGCCACAGCAATCGCTGGACAGGCGATAGTCCCGCACGTTTTTCGCTGACTGTACCGGTCAGCACCGTATTACGTTCATTGACTGACATGGCGTTTCTGGCTTAGCAATAAGAGAAGGAAAACGGCAGCACCAATGACGCCGAGAATCACGCTCACCGGAATCTCGAAAGGATAACGAATCACGCGGCTGATAATGTCGCAGCACAGTACCAGACCGCCGCCGAGCAGACACACCCACGGAATCGTTTTGCGCACATTGTCGCCCAGCATCATGCTGATCAGGTTCGGGACAATCAGTCCGATAAAGGGCAGACTACCGACCACCACCACCACGACGCCACTGACGATGGCAATGATGCTCAGCCCCATCAGCATCACCTGCCGATAGTTAAGGCCGACATTGACGGAGAACTCGCGCCCCATTCCGGCAACCGTGAAACGGTCAGCAATCCAGCAGGCCACCAGCGTTAACACACCAACCAGCCAGAGCAACTCGTAACGCCCCTGCAAGACACCAGAGAAATCACCCGATTCCCAACTGCCCAACGCCTGTAACAGATCAAAATACATCGCGCCAAACGTGGTGATTGAACTGATGACCGCGCCCAGCATAATGCCGACCAGCGGCACCACCAGTGCAGATTTCAGCACAATCCGCTGTAGCAGCATCATGAACAGGAACGTGCCTGCCAACGCAAACAGACTCGCCACCACCATTTTGGTGAAAATCGTCGCGCCAGGCACGGCAATCATCACCACCAGAAGGCCAAGGCTGGCCGACTGTGTGGTTCCCGCCAGAGACGGTTCGACAAAACGGTTTTGTGTCAGCAACTGCATGATAAGACCGGCAACACTCATCGCGCTGCCTGCCAGCAGCAAAGCCAGAGTGCGAGGAACGCGGCTGATAAAGAAAATATCGCGCATTTCTGGGTCGTTCCAGACTGCCTGCATGTTTAGCTGCCCGGCCCCAACAAACAGGCTGACAACGACCATGCAGGCCAGAAACAAAAGACCCAGTGAATAGTAAAAAGACTTCATTGATTCTGCCGTAATCTGCCGTTATTTCTTATCCAATGCGTCACTGACGGTACTCACGAGGTTTTTGTAGCTTTGCAGCCCCCCAGCGATATACAGCGATGCAGAATCCAGGTAGACCACGTGATTGTTTTTCCAGGCGTTGGTTTTGTGAATCAGTGGGTTATCCAGCACCTGTTGAGCAGATTCTCCACCGGGACGACCAATCGCACTGTCACGGTCAAGGATAAACAGCCATTCTGGGTTCACGCTCAACAAAAACTCTGATGTCACGACGTTGCCGTGACGGCCTGAATCAGGGAACTCGGTCGCGGGTTTGAAGCCCAACTCATCAAATACGAAGCCAAAGCGCGATTTGGGACCATAGGCAGACATTTTTCCACCACTGATCATCAATACCAACGCATTGCCCGCGTTTTCCGTTTTGGCGCGCGTTTGGACGATGTGCTGTTTAAAGTCATCTATCTGTTTTTTCGCTTCATCTTCTTTGCCGAAGATGGTGCCCAACTGCTCGATGCGCTGGATAAAGCTCGTCATAAACTGGTGTTCATCGACGTCCATTGAGATCGTCGGTGCAATGCCGCTCAGTTTGTCGTAGGCATCGCGCGTGCGTCCACCGGCAATAATCAGATCGGGTTTAGCGCTGCTAAGCGCTTCATAGGCAGGTTCAAACAGCGTCCCAGCGTTCAGGTAATTATCGCCGTTGTACTTTGATAAAAATGCAGGCAGCGGCGTACTGCTTTTTGGTACGCCAGCAATCCCTTCAGCTTTCAACGCGTCCAACGTATCCAACGACGCAGGATCAAACACAATCACTTTCTTCGGCGGCTGCGGAACCTGAGTGGTTCCCTGCGCATGCTCAATGCTTACCGTGTGACTCCCTTCTGGGGACGATGCCTGCTGATCGCAACCAGCCAAGACAAACATAGATGCCAATAACGTCGCCTTCACTGCAAACGCTGCATTTAACCGCATAAGTGTGTTCTCCATTTCGCTGTTTGTTGCCGAATGCGCCTCACAGAGTAATCGATGAGGTAATAAAGAATTTAATTATCATTCGCATTAAAACGAAAATTGTAACCGAATGGACACACACATGCCTAGTGATTATGTCTCCCTTCCTATTGATGTAAGTCAGGGAAGTGGTGTAAATCAGGAAAGCACCGCAGAAAATTCGATTCGATGGTATCCTTGCCGCTTTCCAGCCTGTTTTGCCTAATTTCAGGCTCAGCGCATACACGTAGCTAACTGCATATATGGCCGATAAAACACAACCCACTTTTTTCATACACGACTACGAGACATTCGGCAAACACCCAGCGCGTGACCGCCCCGCGCAGTTTGCGGGTGTCCGTACCGATATGGATTTCAATATTATCGGTGAGCCGTTAGTTATTTATTGTCGCCCGACCGATGATTACCTGCCGGAACCAGAAGCGGTGATGATCACCGGAATCACACCGCAGATCGCATTGGCAAAAGGCGTCAATGAAGCCGAGTTCGCCCGTCAGATCCACGAGGCATTCAGCGTGCCCGGCACCTGCATTATGGGCTACAACAATATTCGCTTTGATGATGAAGTCAGCCGCAATATTTTCTATCGTAACTTCTACGATCCTTACGCTTATAGCTGGCAGAACGGTAATTCCCGTTGGGATTTGCTGGATGCGCTACGCGCCTGCTATGCCCTGCGGCCAGAAGGCATTATCTGGCCCGAAAATGATGACGGTTTACCCAGTTTCCGCCTTGAACATCTGACGAAAGCCAACGGCATCGCGCACGAGCAGGCGCATGATGCGATGTCTGATGTTTATGCCACCATCGCGATGGCGAAACTGTTCAAGCAGGCGCAACCCAAGCTTTTCGAGTATCTGTTTCCGCTGCGCAATAAAAACAAAATTTCCGCGCTGATCGATATCCCACAAATGAAGCCGCTCGTTCACGTCTCCGGTATGTTTGGCGCGGCGAGAAGCAACACCAGTTGGATTGTGCCGCTCGCCTGGCATCCGGATAACCGTAATGCGGTCATCATGTGCGATCTGGCTGGCGATATGACACCGCTGCTGGAGTTAGACAGCGAGGCATTACGTGAGCGGTTATATACGCGCCGAGATGCGCTGACTGCCGATCAAAGCGCAGTTCCGCTCAAGCTGGTGCACATCAATAAATGCCCAGTATTAGCGCCAGCCAATACCTTACGGCCGGAGGATGCGGCAAGGTTGGGCATCGACCGTCAACGCTGTCTGGATAATCTGACGCTGCTGCGTAACAACACAGACATCAGGGAAAAAGTGGTAGCGTTGTTTGCCGAAGCCCCCGCCTTTGCCGCGTCTGATGATGTCGATTTACGGCTTTATGATGGCTTCTTTGGCGATGCCGACCGCATGGCGATGAAGATTATTCAGGAGACCGCGCCGCAGAATCTCCCCGCGCTGGATCTCACGTTTGCCGATAATCGTCTGGAACCGCTGTTCTTCCGTTATCGCGCCCGCAATTTCCCCGGTACGCTGGATGACCGCGAGCAACAGCGCTGGTTGCAACATCGGCGTGCGGTATTTACGCCGGAACGCTTGCAGTCCTATCTGTCAGAACTCAGCGACCTGTATCAGCTTCATGAAGACGATAAAGAGAAGATGGCACAGCTCAAAGCGCTGTACGCCTATGCGCAGGAATTGGTGGGATAAGGCACAAAAAAAAGCGGAGCGCATTGGCTCCGCTTCTTCTTCATAGGTAAGCCATCAATTGACTTACACTAGTTCTTCACTGCATTGCGGCACTGGTTGACGGAAGCTCCGCGTCACAAACGCCAGATATAACAATCCGATCGTTGCCCACACCAGACCCAGCGTCATCGAGCTAGCTTCCAGATTGACCCACAGCGCGCCTACCGTCAACGCGCCCATCACAGGCAGTACGAGGAAGTTAATGGTGTCTTTCACGGTGCGGTTACGGCGTTCACGAATATAGAACTGCGAAATCACCGACAGATTCACGAAGGTAAATGCCACCAGCGCACCGAAGTTAATCAGCGCCGTGGCCGTCACCAGATCGAACGAAACCGACGACAGTGCAATCACGCCAACCAATAAGACGTTCAAAGACGGCGTACGCCATTTCGGGTGGATATAGCCGAAGAAACGTTCTGGGAACACACCATCGCGTCCCATCACATACATCAGGCGAGACACGCCCGCATGTGCAGCCATACCCGATGCCAACACCGTGACACAGGAGAACACCAGAATGACGGACTGGAAGAATTTACCCGCGACATACAGCATAATTTCTGGCTGAGACGCGTCCGGCTCTTTAAAGCGCGAGATATCTGGGAAGTACAGTTGCAGGAAATACGCGACGGCAACAAAGATCACACCGCCGATCAGCGCGGTTAGAAAGATAGCTTTGGGAATCACCCGACCCGCATCCTGCGTTTCTTCCGACAGAGAGCTGATGCCGTCAAAACCGAGAAACGAGAAGCAGAGAATGGTAGCCCCAGTGATCATAGGCACAACGTGGGCGTTCTCAGACCAGAACGGACGCATACTGGTCAGCGTACCCGCACCTTCACCCAGATAAACACCATGAATCACCAGCCCCAGGAATACAGCCATGATAGCAACCTGTACCACCACGATGATGGAGTTCAGGTTAGCAACCAGATTGATGCCACGCAGGTTAAACAGCGTCATCAGCCCGACCAGCACCGCCACAAAAATCCATGACGGAACACCGGGGAAAATCGCTTCCAGATAGATTTTCGCCAGCAGGATGTTGATCATCGGCATGAACAAATAGTCCAACAGTGACGACCAGCCGACCATAAACCCAACGTGTGGGCTGATCGCTTTCTGCGCATAGGTATAAGCCGAACCGGCGGATGGAAAACGTTTTACCAGTTTGCCATAGCTCAACGCCGTGAACAGAATGGCGACCAGAGCAAACGCGTAGGCAGTCGCCACATGACCGTCGGTCAGGCCAGACACGATACCGAAGGTATCAAAAATGGTCATCGGCTGCATGTACGCCAGCCCCATCATGACAACGGGCCACAGCGTGAGCGTTCTTTTGAGCTGAGTACGTTTGGTGCCAGCATTAGGCAGATGAGTATCAAGCGACATGACGCACACCTCCGTTCATCACGGCAGGCGCGGCATTATCGTACTCAAACGTACTGAAAATAAGGGAGTGGATACAGGTCTCGCCTGAATCACGATGAGAAGAGGTGGCTGTAACAGCACCAGAGATAACCTGCGACTGCGTCGCGCCATAACCAATACCTTTGCAGCACAAACCGGCGGGCACCGGTGCGAAACTTGCTAATTGACCCATCTTTCCTTTCCTCACTGTGCTCACAGGCACACACAAAATTATCTATCCGGATCGTTGTCCGGCCTCTTTGGTTGAAGACCCTATACCCAGCAAACCTGAGCGACAGAGAGAAGGTAAGAACCACACCAATACCCCTGTAACCTGAAGTATGACGAGCATAAATGTAAAAAAATAACCGACGCTATTAGACGTCGGTTATTTGCAAGGCGCGTATTCTGCCCCAGACGATCTCATCTGACAAGGCTCTGAGAACGTTGGAAACAATTTATTTATCCCCATGATACTTCAGGCCGCCTATACGCGGGCTTTCGTATTACTTATGGGTAAATAAGTCAGGTAATACGTTAATACTCGTAATGAAATACGTTGCTGTTATGTGTGAAGCCCAAACAAAGGGTTGCACTTAAAAATTACAACTCCTGAAACCGCTTTTTCTTTTCGTTTTGTAATCTTTCCAGCTCAAAAATCACCTGCTGAAGATCCCGTTCCTGTGTCGCGTTTAGTGACGGGAATTTGAAGCTCAAACGTTGCGTCAGTTTCAATTCGCCTTTGTTATCGACAATCTTCACCATTGCCTGACCGACAAACTGCAAATCCACGCAGAAGAAACCGTGGTCAGCAAGATCCATTTCCACGCTCTTAATAATGTCGCCGTCGGTCAACAGCCCCGTGGTATCACGGTCGGTATACAGGCTCAATCCCCCCAAAGAGAGATCTTTGATAGTGAACGTGAAAACACTCTCATCCGGCAGCTCGCCACGGCACGTCAACGGCGGCCACAGCGGCGTGTTGATACGGAAATAGGTTCTGCGTTGGATAAGATAAAGGAGTTCAGGAATCTGCGCGCTAAAAGCTGGCAGCCCGTCGTGATTCACCGTTTTCGCAATTTCAGCATTAAATTCAACTTTCGCACCAGCAGGTTCTGCCACGAAAGACAACGCGCCCGCATACAGCGCACGGTTATTTTCACGCTCAATGCCGCCTAAATCGAAGACAAACAGGTTGTTATCGGGTACGACGTCAAGAATTTTACTGATGAACTGTCCGTGAGAATGATGAACCAGTAGAGACGTATCATTCTTCTTTAACTCGCGCAACGTTGCACAGATAGCCAGTTTGTTGCGCTTAACAAACTGCTCTTTTAAATTTTCATTCACCGCTCTCATCTCCACCATATTTACATGGATTATGTGTCAATGGCTTATATTGATGCACGCCTCTCCGTTATCTTTCAAGTCCCATGTGTGCCACATACGATGCCACAGCACTGGCTGCATATTGAAAACGATTACTCGGAGTACCTAAATAGCATGATACATACCCTAAATAATCCGAGTGACAAGATGATTGCAAGCCAAGAGCAAATTCGCCGAGAACGAATTTGACTAGCCAGCACATAGGTAACTCGAAGTATGACGGGTAGAAGTTGGTGAAAACGATATCGGCAATTTTCTCAATAACTTTAGTGGAACAATCGGAAAAGTGTCAACGAGCTGTCAAATGATGAAAATCATCGACGCTAACCATCACAAAGCCAGCTCGCTGTTTTACAACATACGTTAACTACTCAGTAGGATAGTGATACAGCAGCCAAGTTAAGGCCAATAAATCGGCACTACCGCCTGGACTAAGGTTTTTGGCAATTAGCGCTTCATCCATTTTTATCAGCGCCTGACGATCCAGCGGGCCAGCCAGCAATTTCTGCGCGTAATCCTGCACAAACGTTAATCCGTCCATTCCGCCGCGCGACACGACATTGGTGTCAGGATTGTAGGTCATCAGCACCAGCAGCGTCCGCAACAGCGCCGTTTCGTCGTCCATCCCCGCAGCAATAGCCTGCTGCAAAGCGGGCAAGGCGTGCTGGCATACGGTATTGAAACCGCTGGCGGCCTCTCCCCTCGCGCCCGTTAAGCCATGGCGCTGATAGAGATGTTCACCCGCTGTTGCAGCTCCAGAGCACGTCTCCAGTTCATTACGCACCAAATCGTGACACATTGTGGCAACGCTGTCGCACAGGCTACGCTGCGTCACCCGTTCTCCCCGCCCTGCCAGCCAACCAGCCGCGGTACACAGCAGACCAAACGCGAAAATCCCACCTTTATGGGTATTCACGCCTTTCGTTGCTGACAGCATAGCCTGCTCACAGGCGATGCCAATAGGGCGAACTTGGGACAACAGCTGTGCAAGAGGCACGCTAGCATGCTGATAGCCCGCATCGGTAAAATGTCGGAACCAGGGAGAAATCGCCTGAATGCTGGTTTGAAACAGCGCGACATCCATATCGCGATGAGATCCGTTATTGGCGCGATCCACCAGTCCAGGCTTCGGCGTCAACATGACTTCCATCGTCAGCGCGTGCGCTACCCGTTGGTCGATATCCGGTAACGGGTAACGTTCCCGAGACTCGCAGGCAGCGGAACGAGAGACCGCGACCGACCGTACACCGTCAGGCTGGCGTAAAGTAGGCATTGACCTTGTCCTCAATGTGTTCAAGCAGTTCAGGCAGTGAATGACGACGCGAACGACTACAGGCATGTGCCATTTGATCGCACAACAGACAGGTGCGCCCACTGTGCGCCAGCATTGATCGACCAATCGATCCTTCTTCTGGGCTGAAGATGTCGAAATCCCATAACCGCCCCAGTTCGTGGTTATCTTCCAGCACAATGGTCGCCGCTTTCACCGACAGCGCATCCTTGGTGATGGCCCACATCCCTTCCGCTCCTGTTGCCAGCCAGAATGTTTGCTGCTCCAGCACCGTCCAGCCGCGCGTCTGGCACAACAAGGTGAATGCCTTGACGGCTTCCGCCATCACCTGCCGATAGCTTTCTCTATCTTTTACCGGCCCTGGCGTGACCAGCGTCAGCGACACCAGCGTCGCACCGTGCCGAGCAAGCCATTCTTGCTGGCGAACTGCGCGGCGTTCCTTCGCCGCGAGTAAGGTTTCCAGAGTGATGGAAACAGCATTTGTCATCGTCGATTCCCTCATGCGTTTAGCGCTTATTCGTTGGCTTCTTTAACCTGACGAACAACGTCAATCACGCTACCATCGCGATAACGAATAACGCCGACGATGCGATCGTGAAATTCGATAGCGCGTGGTTCACCAACAAGCGCAATCGCACGTTGATAAAGTGCCTCAATCGTCATCACATTCAGCCCCGCCTGTTGCAGACGTTCAGCAACCTCTGGACGAGCCGGGTTTACGGCAATGCCGTGATCGGTCACCAGTACGTCGATGCTCTCTCCCGGCGTAACGCGCGTCGTCACCTGACGCACTACAGTCGGGATACGGCTACGAATCAGCGGCGCAACGACGATGGTCAGGTTCGCTGCCGTCGCAACATCACAGTGTCCGCCGGACGCACCGCGCATCACGCCGTCTGAACCAGTGATTACGTTAACATTGAAATCGGTGTCAATTTCCAACGCGCTGAGGATCACCATATCCAACTGATCGCAGCAGGCTGCTTTAGAGCTTGGGTTGGCATAGACGTTAGTGGAAATTTCAACATGATTCGGATTCTTCGCCAGCGATGCGGCCGCATTGGCATCGAAACACTGGGTGTCGATCAGCTTTTCGATCAGCCCTTTTTCATGCAAGTCGACAATACCGCCAGTGATACCACCGAGCGCAAAACGCGCCACGATGTTCTGCTGACGCATTTTATCTTCGAGGAAACGCGTACAGGCGGTAGAAGCCGCGCCGGAACCTGTCTGGATCGAGAAACCATTTTTGAAATAACCCGCATGTTCAATCACGTCCGCCGCAGAACGAGCGATCAGCAGTTCACGCGGGTTGCTGGTGACGCGCGCAGCACCGACGCTGATTTTGGCCGGATCGCCCACTTCATCGACCTGAACGATATAGTCCACCTGATCTTGCACGATACTGGCAGGCATGTTCGGGAACGGCACCAGCGCTTCGGTCAGCAACACCACTTTGCGGGCAAACTGCGTATCGACCATGGCATAGCCCAGCGAACCACAGCTGGATTTCCCAGCGGTGCCGTTGGCGTTACCAAATTCATCGCTGCACGGGACGCCCAGGAAAGCGACATCGATATTCAGCTCACCGCTTTGCAGTAGATGGACGCGACCGCCGTGAGAGTGAATCTGTACCGGTTCTTTCATTAATCCGTGAGAAATGGCATCGGCCAACTTGCCGCGCATCCCAGAGGTGTAAATTCGGCTAATCACGCCCGCTTTAATGTGCTCGATCAGCGACGCGTTACAGCTCATCAGCGAGCTGGATGCTAGCGTCAGATCGCGAAAACCCATGCGCGCCAGCGTATCGATCACTCGGTTAATGACCTTATCGCCTTCGCGGAAATGGTGGTGGAAAGAGATCGTCATCCCATCTTTCAGTCCGCTGTGACGAATCGCATCTTCCAGATCGGCACACAGTTTGCGTTCATGTTTTTGTTCAACATCATTCAGCCAGGGCGTGTTTTGATTGGCGTTGACGAAGGGTTGCAGATGACGTTTTTCCGGGAACTGCTTTTGCAGTGCTTCAATAAAATGACTCATTGTCTAATCCTGTGATTCCTGAGAGCGGCAATTGCGGTGTAATCACGCAACGGCTATTTGCGAACGCCGGAGGCCTGAGCACGTTCCAGTACTCTTCTTGCATGGTCGATAATTGGCCCGTCGATCATTTTTCCGTTCAGGGAAATGACGCCCAAACCGGCACGTTCGCCCTCTTCGGCGGCTTTGATCACCAGATGGGAATAGTCCACTTCATCCTGTGTAGGGGCGTAGGCGTTGTGTAACAGCTCAATCTGGCGTGGGTTAATCAGGGATTTACCGTTGAAGCCCAGTCTGCGGATCAGATCGACCTCTTTCAGGAAGCCCGCATCGTCATTGACGTTGGGATAAACCACGTCGAACGCATCAATTCCGGCAGCCCGAGCCGCATGCAACACGGCGCAGCGAGCATAAAACAGCTCAGTACCATCGCCGCGTTCCGTTTGCATATCCATCACATAGTCAAACGCCGCCAGCGCAATCCCGATCATGCGTTCGGAAGAGCGAGCAATGGCAACGGCGTTAATCACGCCCACCGCAGACTCAATTGCCGCCATAATGCGAGTGGAACCGACTTCACGGCCGCAGGCTTTTTCGATACGAACCAGATGGCGTTCCAGCTCATCCACATCATCGGTGGAATCGGTTTTTGGCAAACGAATAACGTCAGCACCACCGCGAACAGCAGCCTCAAGATCGAGCAGGCCAAACGGCGTACTGAGCTGGTTGATACGCACCACGGTTTCAATGTCGCGATACATCGGATGCTGGAGCGCATGGAAAACCAGCAGGCGTGCGGTGTCTTTCTCCCGCAGGGAAACCGCATCTTCCAGATCGAACATGATGGAGTCAGGCTTGTAGATAAACGCATTGGACAGCATGGCGGCGTTCGCGCCTGGGAGGAATAACATACTGCGGCGAAGTTTATTCATTATAATTTCTCCCATTCAATCTGCTGTCCGTCTGTGGCGCGCAGCACCGCGCTTTGCACGCGGGCACGGATGACACAATCCAATGCGCCTTTGTCATCCACAATGATCGTCCCTTCCTGTACGCCCAGTTCTTTCAGCGTGTCATTCACGACCTGTTTGATTTGATGACCGAACTGTTTAATCACTTCACTGTTGATGACCACGGTGAGCTTCCCGTCTGCCGGTGCCACTTTGACCAGCAAATCACTGGATTCAAAGGTACCCGCCAGGGACTCCTTAATAATCTTCATAGACTTATCCTGATTAATTTTAATTACGCGTATTCAGGTTCGTAATAGCGCTGTAAATGCTCAAAGGTTGAGGCTGGCACGATGTCCTGAATACGGCTGTACTGCCGAAGTTTGAGTAATTTCCTGACTTCCGAAGCGGAAATTGCCAGTCCTGAGGTTTGCCGTTTACGTTCAATTTCAACCACGCTTAACGCAGGGGAAGACACCGTCTGGTCTTTCTCCAGCCAGTAGTGCATGTCCTGATTGTATTGATACGTCACCGGGCAAAAGGGTTCGGTGCCGACGAAGCGCTGGGTAATACCGAGCACTGGCGCGATATATTTCCTGAAAATGATTAAATCCAGCGCAGCATGAGCGCGGGTGATCAGTTTTTCTTCCTTCAGGAAATAAGCGGGGAACGTCGCTTTAGAGATCATGTAGTTCGAGCCAGCATGCACCGTTAGATTGGGAATGTGCTCCACGCCGCGTTGTACCATCTCCAGACGTTCGCTGAAGGGGAAAAACGAAACGTCTTCGCGCACCACGAATACGTGTAGCCAATCGCACGACTGCGCCGCGTGTTCCGCCAGATAGCGGTGGCCCAACGTGAAAGGGTTCGCATTCATGACAATAGCGCCAATCTTTTTATCTGCCCGTATCGCGAGCGCTTCGGGCTGCGCAAACGCCGCCAAAGACTGACAATACTGCTGAATACCAATCGGTGTGTTTTCCATCAGCACCGCGCTGTCCTGGAAGCACGCCAGCGGGTAGAACCCACATCCCCGGAAGATGTCGACATTTTCCGGTCGGGTATAAAGAAACAGATGGAAGTGGCCGCGCTGTGCCGCCTGCTGCATCACTTCATTCACCACCTGCACGCCCAGGTTGAGGTGTCTGAATTCAGGATCGACCGCAACACATTTAATGGTGTTGGAGGCAAGCCCCGCGCAAGCGATCAGCCGCCCGCCCAGTTTGCCAACAACAACGATGTCAATATCGTCATCCATGCCGAGCTGGCAGTGTGCAAGGAACTGCCGCACAGCGTCCCTCTCCTGCTCCCGAAGGCGCACATCCAGCGTGTCAAAAAAGACGGAATCATTGGCATACATCACGGTTCTTCCTGCAACTCGAATTATTTAGGGCAATCATTGCAGGCTTGCCGGTTTTAACGCCGGCAGCCTTGTACTTACCTGGTACTTAGTGCACAGCAGCTTCAGCGGCTACCGGAATCGACTTCAACGGCGCTGCAGCATCCACAATTGTGTTGCGCAAATGGCCAATGTTTTCGATTTCAACTTCAATGCAGTCACCCGCTTTCATAAACAACGGCGGATTGCGTTTTTTACCCACGCCACCCGGTGAACCGGTAATGATCACGTCACCCGCACTCAGCTCGGTAAAAGTACTGATGTATTCAATCAATTCAGCAACTTTGTGGATCATGCTGCTGGTATTGTCGTCCTGAACCATGCGGCCATTCAGATACGTGCGGATTGCCAATACATGCGGATCGGGAATTTCATCCGTGGTGGTCAGATACGGACCGAACGCACCGGTTTTCTGCCAGTTTTTGCCAGCAGTAAACCAGCTATGCTGCCAGTCACGCGCCGATCCATCCATGTAGCAGCTGTAGCCTGCGACATGAGACAGCGCCACATCCCGAGAAATATTCTGTCCGCCTTTACCGATAATCACCGCCAGTTCACCTTCATAATCAAACTCGCTGGAATAATGCGGTTTGATGACGGGGGTAGCGTGTCCGGTTTGCGAATCCGCAAAGCGGACAAATAATGTTGGCGCAGGATTCTCTTCATTGAATTCCTGACGCTTAGCGGCATAATTCATCCCCACACACAGTATTTTCCCTGGTGCCGTAATAACAGGTAAGAACGTGACATCCGCAACCGCAATATCCGGCGTGCTCATACTGAATTCATGCGCGACGTGTAATGCATTCTGCGCCAGCAGCGTTTTCAGGTCAGGGTAACGGTGACCAACTTTACCGCCGAGATCGATTAATCCCGTTGGTGTATAAATGCCGTAACTGTCCTTACCGTTATAACGATAGCTTGCAAGTTTCATAATATTTCCTATGCAAAATAAACTCATGCCGATGGCAGTTTTATTTCGTTAATTCAACGCAACTTCTCTCAACACTCTATTTCTCAAGACACTATTTATTTGGCTCAACCGATTTTTATTTTCTGAATGACATCAGACTAAAAAGTTGGCGAGTACCAGTAGTGAAATAGAAACATTAATAGCACCGCCGATACGCGTGGCAATCTGCGCGAATGGCATCAGCATCATACGGTTACCCGCCGTCAGAATCGCGACATCACCAGTACCGCCCTGTCCACTCTGGCAGCAGGAAATAATGGCAACATCAATCGGGTGCATACCAATCTTTCTACCCACTAAGAAACCGGTCCCAACCAGCGTCACTACAGTCGAAATAATTACCAGCAGGTTTTGAATCGTGAAGGCGTTCACCAGTTCCTGCCACGGCGTAATCGCTACCCCAACGGCAAACAGAATCGGATACGTCACCGAGGTCTGGAAGAACTTGTAAACAACCTGAGAACCTTCCAACATTTTCGGTGAAACACCGTGAGCCAGCTTCACCAGTACAGCGGCAAACAGCATGCCAACCGGTGCAGGCAGGCCAATCATTTTGTGGCCTAGCATACCCACCATATACAGCAGGATTGCCAGCAGAGCGCCAGAGGCAATGGTCGTTACGTCTGCTTTACCGCTAAAGCCAGAAGCTGGGGCGCTGCTTTCGCTGCCACCTAGGCTATTGCCTTTATTCGGCATCAGTTCACCTTCGCCGGTCAGGTGTGGATAGCGTTTACCCAACTGGTTCAGAACACCAGCAAGGATGATCGCAGTCAGACTGCCCAGCATGACGATAGGCAAAACGCGCCCCAGAGCAACACCCTGATCCATATGCAGAATCGTGGCATAGCCGATAGACAGCGGGATTGCACCTTCACCCACCCCACCCGCCATAATCGGCAGAATCAGGAAGAAGAAGATTTGGAACGGATCCAGGCCCAGTGCAATACCCACGCCCATGCCCACCAGCATCCCGGCAACCTCACCGCACAGCATAGGGAAGAAAATACGCATGAAGCCCTGAATCAACGTCTGCCGATTCATACTCATGATGCTGCCGACAATAATGCAACAGATGTAGAGATACAGAATGTTGGTACTTTTGTAGAACTTGGTCGTAGATTCAACAACAACGTCCGGCAGCAGGCCGTAATGCACCATCGCAGAAGGGATAAAGGTCGCACAAATTGCCGCCGCCCCCATCTTGCCGATAATCGGTAGACGCTTACCAAATTCACCACAGGCAAATCCGAAGAATGCCAGCGTCGCGACCATCACGACGATGTCGCTCGGCAACTTGCCACTCAGGCAATCAATGCCGATTAATACACCCGCTAACACGAAGAGTGGCACAGGAATAATACCTACTTTGTAGGTATCCAGAACATGCCACCATTTTTCCTTTAATGAGGCCTTCCCAGCCGCCTCATTATTTACCACAATATATGAATCATCAGTCGTACTCATAACTCAGCCCCCGTTTTATTTTGTCCGCACATCATAGGGAACAGGATCATATTATTATGTGATTCCCTTCAAATTAAAAAACGAGTTTTAAAGGCGTTTATGGTTTCTATGGTTTATATTCAAAAATCGTTTATTACGCAGGCTATTAGCTGATTTTACGCTCAGAATAAACTTTAAGGTTTTTATGGCGTTTATGGTTTTTATTTCCTAAACATGATCATGTTGATAAAAAGTAATTAAGTTGTTTATTAAAGAAAGCAGAGTCGTTTAATTTTATCTATTTATTTTTATGGTCGTATTGGTAACAACATATTTAAACGTGTTATTGCTCACAAGTTTTTTTCTCTCAGTCCATTCTTATTACCATTCGTGATAAATTCAGCAGCTATTTTCGTTTATCCGCAGGCTACCGCACATCATGAGATTGAGACTTTCCTTTCATATCAAATTATTTATCTATTTGATCGTCTTCTTCTCTTCACTGCTGCTAATGACGGGTATCTATTATTATCATGATATCGATAAGCAGCTGTATTCCGAGCTGGGTACACGAGCACAGGTGCAAGCCAGAGAAATCGCCATCATCCCGACGCTGATTGAATCGGTAAAGAATAGAGATATCAAACAGATATACTCTCTTTCGCAACAATTGAAACAGCGCAGCGATGCCAGCTATATCGTCATCGGCGACGATCAGGCACGTCACCTGTTTCATTCTGAATACTCAGAAAGTGACAAACTCGTCGGCACACAGATGGTTGGCGGAGATAACTTCGACGTATTAGCCGGAAAAAGCGTGATTACCGTGCGCCATGGCAGCATCGGCATCTCGCTCCGCAGCAAAGCGCCTATCATCGCTGATGGTCAGGTGATCGGCATTGTCTCTGTGGGCTATCTGAAGACACACATCGACAACCTAACGTTCAGTAAACTGGCGCATATTCTGCTGGCGATTGTCGCGATGTTCGTCGCGCTGTTTATCTTTTCCTGGTGGTTCTCACGTAATCTGAAGAAACAGATGTTTGGCCTTGAACCCCTTGAAATCCGCATGCTGGTCAGGCAGCAGAAGGCGCTGCTCGAATCGATCTATGAAGGGGTCATCGCTATCGACAAACAACACCGCATTGCCGCCATTAATCATGCAGCCAAAGAGATACTCGGGTTAAATGAACCTTCCCACCTGCTGCGTGGCAAACCAATTGATACCGTGATTAAACCCGTGCCCTTCTTCTCCGGCGAAGCCATGTGGAGCAGCGACACCCACGATGAGATCTGCCGCTTTAACCATGCCACCGTCATTGCCAGTCGGGTACGGATTATGCTGGAGGATGAACTTCAGGGCTGGGTCATCAGCTTCCGTAGTAAAAACGACATTCATACGCTCAGCATGCAGCTCAGTCAGGTGAAGCGTTACGCGAACAGCCTGCGCATCCTGCGTCACGAGCAGTTGAACTGGACGGCGACGCTGGCTGGGCTGTTGCACTTAAAGCGCTATGACGAAGCCATCAAATATATTGAGGCGCAGTCGGAAAGCGCGCAGGTGGTGCTGGACTTTGTTTCCAGTCGCTTCTGTTCACCCGCGCTGTGCGGGCTGCTACTGGGCAAGTACGCCACCGCTCGGGAAAAAGGCATTGAAATTGTTTTCGACCCACGCTGCCAGCTCACGCATATTCCGGCCGCACTGAGTGAAACAGAGTTGATGTCCATCATTGGTAATTTGCTGGATAACGCCATGGAAGCCACATTGGCCACCACCGCGCCACATTATCCTGTCGAAGTGTACATCTATAACAGCGAACAAGAGCTGGTCATTGAAATCGCCGATCAGGGAACAGGAATCGATCCAGCGATTGCCGATAGTCTGTTTGAGATGGGCGTAACCAGTAAAACACAGGGCGACCACGGACTGGGGCTGCATTTGGTCGCCAGCTACCTTAATCAGGCGCAGGGAATCGTTGAAGTCTCGGCCAATCAGCCGAATGGCAGCATATTTTCCCTATTTATCCCGCTATCCCCCCAATAATTTGCGTTGTCGCATGCTGAGCAACGCATAGGCAGCATGAGATATGGCGGGTATAACGGATACGAGATCTTCTTTTATGCTTCAGACACTAACAGGGATTCACACCATGCCGCACACTGAACATTTCGATGTCTTAATCGTTGAAGATGAAAGTAAGCTGGCCACTATTCATGCTGAATTTATTGAAAAACATTTCAATCTGCGTGTCGTAGGGATTGCCGCTACGCTTTTTGAAGCCAAAAAACTCCTTCAGCAACACAAACCTCGTCTCATCCTACTTGATAACTATTTGCCCGATGGCGAAGGGGTTTCGTTGATTGAGAGCCAAGTGCTCAAAGGAATGGACTGTTCCGTTATCTTTATTACCGCCGCCAGCGATATGAATACCTGCGCTCAGGCGATTCGCTGCGGGGCCTTTGACTACATAATCAAGCCGCTCTCTTACCCACGGCTGCGTTCTTCGCTGGAGCGATTTATTCAATTCGTGAAAACCCAGCACACGTACAAAATTGTCGATCAGCAGAACGTCGATATTCTCTACCAGCTGCAATCGTCCGGCGCGGCTTCCTCATCGTCCACAAAAGGCATTGAGGAGAACACGCTCGGGTTGATCAAACAGATTTTTGCCAGTGATGGTGGCGATACGCTCTATTCTGTCGATGATATCGTCGAAAAAACCGGACTCAGCAAAACGACGGCGCGCCGCTATCTGGAGTTCTGCGTTGAAAACCAATTCCTCGATATCGAAATGCGTTACGGAAAGATTGGCCACCCACGTCGGCTGTATCGAACAAAGAGCAACCACTAGGTGCCGCAGCCCATACCCTATGGCGATGACATTAGCCGACATAGGGTATCCGGCACAGCCAGACGACAATGCACGATAAAAAGTCCGACAAATCAATAAAAGCAATAACGTCATTAATCAATTGCTCAGATGCGCCAACATTAAGACTAAAGTTAACTATTCATGTTTTTCATCTCATTTATATTTCAATTTATTTCTGACAATAGTATTTTCCTTCCTTATTTTTTAAAGATTAAAAAAATAATCACAATTACCTGTGTTTATTCCTAATTCAATTAACACTTCCGCTTATTGGTAATTCAACCGGCACCTGCTGTGCAGTTGTCCAACAGCGAGAGATAACCCTCACAAATTATTATTAATTTCTTCACCCACACTAAAAAAAGCCACCATGAATCCGATAAGCATTATCGGGTCATATCGTTATTAATATCCGACACCAGTAATTTATCCCCGGAGAGACGTCATGTTCTTAGCCAAAAAAATCAGAAATCTTAAAATATCCCAAAAACTTTATCTTGGGTTCGGGGTCATCCTGCTACTGGTCATTATTGCATCGCTACTCAGCGCAGGTCGCTTCAGAGAAATTCGTGATATCTATGAGAAAACCAACCTGATTTACAACATTAATATTGAGGTCTTTCAGGCAAAAATAAACCGCCTGAAATATTTTTATTCCTATGATGAAAAGTCACGCGAAACGATGGCAGGCTTTGTTAAACACGCCTCAGAATTAACTACTGAAGCAAAAACGCTCTCATGGAGCTCGGAAGGGGCAACGCTCGTCAATGATCTCGGCCAGCACCTGACCGAATTCCAGAACGCCATCACCGATATGGGCAAAGCCACGCAGCGCGTAGTAGAAAATCGAGACAAAATCAGCGCCGCTAACGGACAGAGCATAACGACTGATTTTTACGCCAAACTGCGCCAGCAACCTTCGGATAGCGCCACGCTATATCAGGCAGAGGATCTGGCAACGCAGGTTTCAGAACTGAAGCAGGCTTCCTATGAATTGCAACTGAAGCAAAATGCCGATGCGGCGAAGCAGTTCGATGCAGCTTTTAGTCGCGTTGACAGCAGCTATCAGGCCGCTGTTGCGGCGTTAACACCTGAACAAAAGGCGGCTGTAGAAAGCCTGCGCAGCTATGCCACCGGTTATAAAAAGCTCAACAACGACTACTTCCAGAGTATCAACGACCTGAAAAAAGCAGAAGACGGCGTGAAGGTTGGCGGAGACAAAAGTAGCGCTTCCATTAAAGCGATTATCACTATCGTCAAAGAGAAGAATGACGCGCTAGCATACGGTTCTGCCACGATCACGATGATCATTGGCCTTATTGCTGTGGTCATCGGCATCATTATCTCACTGCTAATTACTCGCCAAATTACCCGCCCTGTGATTTATAACCTCTCTCTGGCGGAAAAAATCGCGGTTGGCGATCTGACCTCAACCATCACCGTTGACCGTGATGATGAACTGGGGCAGTTAACGGCCGCCATGGGGAGAATGAACGAAAAGCTGCGCCATATGATCAGTGATGTACGGGACAGTGTGGACAGCGTTTCAACCTCTGCGGCCAAGATTGCTGCAGGTAATAGCGATCTCTCCTCACGCACCGAGCAACAATCTGCCGCCGTAGTCGAAACCGCCGCCAGCATGGAAGAACTGACGTCTACTGTGAAAAACAACGCCGAGAATGCCAAACAGGCGAGCCAAATCAGTACCGAAGCCTCACAAAATGCGCACAAAGGCGGCGAAGTGGTACGAAATGTGGTGGATACGATGTCAGGTATTTCAGACAGTTCACGGAAGATTGCCGACATTACTGCCGTTATCAATAGTATTGCTTTCCAGACCAATATTCTGGCGCTTAACGCCGCAGTAGAAGCCGCGCGAGCCGGGGAACAAGGCCGTGGATTCGCCGTGGTAGCCAGCGAGGTTCGGACACTTTCTCAGCGTACATCTCAGGCCGCGAAAGAGATCGCCAGCCTGATATCTGAATCGGTATCACGTATCAACGTAGGGACACAACTGGTAGCCAATGCGGGAACGGCAATGGATGAGATCGTCTCCTCCGTCTCACGGGTTAACGACATCATGGGAGAAATCGCTTCCGCCTCCGATGAGCAAAGCCGTGGCATTGAGCAAATTTCCCGCGCCATCAGCGAACTTGATACCACTACGCAGCAGAATGCGGCGCTGGTGATGGAATCGTCAATCTCCGCTAACTCTCTGGAAGAGCAGTCAGCAATATTGGAAAGTATGGTCGCGAACTTCCGCCTGTCTGATAACGATGGACGTAAGCCAAAAACGAATATCCCTGGTTTACCACCACAGCAAAAGCATCTGCCACCGGCATCAAAACAAACACAGGATTCCGGCTGGACGACATTCTGATAGTTAATCGCCCCGCTCTGATATTACGTCAGGGCGGGATTTAATGACCTAATGATATCTCGGCAATAAATAAATCGTTAAATAATCAGTACGCTACGTTATTTTGGCAGTATTACCATAAAACACTATGCATTTGCACAGCTCACCTTGATATCCATCACAGAATGTTATTATCTCCGATATCGACACTAACATAGCGATAACAAAATCCGATAACTCATAGGAGGTAGTAATAAACAGCCGTTAGGAATGAAATCGTGATCGTTATTTTATTAAAAAAAGAGTCATACATGGAGAGTTATAATGCAGCATCTTGCTAGTCGAATTCGTAACACAAAAATCGCACATAAACTGTATGCTGGGTTTGGCATTATCTTATTACTCGTTATTATTGCGTCATCGCTTAGCATGAATAGATTCGTTGCCATTCGGGACATTTATGAGAAAACGAACCTTATTTACAACATTAATATTGAAGTTTTCCAGGCCAAGATTAATCGCGTTAAATATTTTTACACCGCAGACGAAAAAACCAAAGACATACTCGCCGATTTTGTAAAAAGTGCATCAACGTTAACCAACAGTGCCAACACGCTTTCCTGGAGTGATGAAGAATTAGGTTTTATTAAAAACCTGCATAATAACTTAGAAGATTTCCAACAGTCGGTTGCTGCGATGTCTACCGCGACGCAAAAAATGGTCGGAGCACGCGAAGCCATTAATACAGAAAATGCAAACACGGTCATTGATAACTTCCGACAAGCGCTCAGCAATGCTCTCATCGACGGTGAAACCTATCATCACGCAAGCGATATTGCTTTTCTGTTAACCGATATGCAGCATCGGTCCTATGAGCTACAGATGAAAGGAACCGATAGCGCCTTAGCCGCTCTGGATTCGCGCTATAAGGACGCAGAAAAAACCTATCAGTCATTATCTCCTTCATTACCAGCCGACGTTAAAACGCAAACCGATACGTTATGGCGTTACATTGGCCAATACATGCAGCTTAATACGGCCTATTACGCGGCATTGAATGATGTAAAAAAAGCGGAAAATGACGTGATGAAAGCCGGTACTCGGAGCAGCGCCGACATCAAATCACTCATTACCGTCGTAAAAGCGAAAAACGATGAATTGGCCTATAACTCTGCCACGATTACGATGATCATCGGTCTCATCGCCGTCATTATCGGCATCATCATTTCAATCTACATTACTCGGATTATCACCAGACCCATTATCCATAACCTGTCGCTGGCGGAACGCATTGCCAGTGGCGACCTGACCACGACGATTCATACCGATCGCCACGATGAACTGGGAAGGCTCACCCACGCGATGGGCACGATGAATGAACAGTTACGTCACGTTATTTCCGAAGTACGGGACAGCGTAGGTAGCGTCAGCCAATCGGCGAGCAAAATTGCCACGGGCAATAGCGATCTGTCGTCACGCACCGAGCAGCAGTCAGCCGCAGTCGTTGAAACCGCAGCCAGCATGGAAGAGCTCACCTCAACGGTGAAAAACAATGCCGACAACGCCAAGCATGCCAGCCAGATCGCTGCCGATGCATCCAAGAACGCGCTTAAAGGCGGTGAGGTTGTGAAGCAGGTCGTCACGACGATGGACAATATCGCCGCTAGCTCCAGGAAAATCGCCGATATCACCACCGTCATCAACAGCATTGCCTTCCAGACCAACATTCTGGCGCTGAACGCCGCGGTAGAAGCTGCACGCGCCGGTGAACAAGGCCGTGGCTTTGCCGTGGTTGCAGGAGAAGTACGCAGCTTGTCACAACGTAGCTCTCAAGCTGCCAAAGACATCGAAGCCCTGATCGCAGAATCAGTCGAACGCACCAATGCGGGCAGCCATCTTGTTGCGGTTGCCGGAGAAACCATGGAGCAAATCGTCGATTCCGTTTCCCGCGTGAACGACATTATGGGGGAAATTTCATCCGCCTCTGAGGAACAGAGCCGAGGAATTGGGCAAATCGCGCAGGCTATCAGCGAACTGGACACCACCACACAACAGAACGCCTCGCTGGTGATGGAATCCTCCATTTCCGCCAATTCGCTGGAAGAACAGGCGGTGCTGTTGGAGAAGCTGCTTGAACACTTCCGCGTGTCTCAGTCTGACAACCACACAGCCCGACGCGCGTCATCCTCTACGCAACAACACGCACTACCAAAACGTGTGCAGACGGCAGACAAAAAAGCGGCTTCATCAGAAAGTGATTGGACGTCGTTTTAACACGCCCCTCCGCCCGGATAGCCTCGCGCTCATCCGGGCGTATCAGAACCGTCTCGAAGTAAAATCTTGTGGTCACGCACTGCGGTTAGCCCTACGCATCCTCGTTCAACGGCATCGTCGAAGGATTGGGATACTGATAGTCAAACCCAAGCTCATGGCAAATGCGCTGTCCATCCACAATCCGGCCCTGAGAGCTATCGGTTGCGGGTGCAAACTGCGGCGGAGACACGTGTAATCTGCGCGCCTGTTCAGGATAAAAGTCCTGTCTGGCAGGATGTTCTGTCGCGCATAGGTTATAAATATGCCCACCGTTAGGTAGCTTAAGTAGTAACAGGATCGCCGACAGCACATCTTCCTGATGCACCAGATTCACGCCATGATTGCCACGCGGCAGATTGGTTTTACCCGCCAGGAAACGGCCGGGATGGCGATCGCCCCCCACCAACCCCGCAAGACGCAAGATATCGACAGAGGTATCGGGTAAATGCTGCAACCACTGTTCGAGGGACACCAGCGTTTGCCCTGCTACCGTCGTCGGCTGTAGCGGCGAGGTCTCTTTTACTGTACCGTCGTTATCGCCATAGACCGAGGTTGAACTGGTGAAGATAATGCGCGGAACATGAAACACGCGCGCCATATTCACTAACTGTTGCACCGCTTGCACATATCCTTCACCGCCTTCCGCCGTTCGGCTAGCGGGTAACGTCACGATTAATACGTCAACCTGTAGTAATGCACTAAGCTCGTCAGCATCACATTCCAGCTCAGGCGTCAGCGTTAATTGATAGCATTCAATCCCATTCATCCGCGCCGCCTCAACGCCATCCTGAGTGGTTTTGGTTCCCGTCACATGGTAACCGTGTCCATTCAGCGCCAGAGCCAGCGGCATTCCCAGCCAGCCCAATCCCACAATCGATACCTTTTTCATCTGCCGTTCTCCCCTGCAAGGAGCTTGTGATAAACACCCATGCCTACAGAGTAAACGGCTTTTACCGCCATCGCTACGGAGCCTGCCTGATTTCAGCAGACTTTTCTGCCTATCAAGAACCGATATCCAGCGCGATTATGCTGGCGCATCGCCCAACCAAAACGAACTTCCCTTATCTGCTAAAAAAATGTTGCACAACGGGCCAGACATGGTTTAGGTTATTCGACAGATAAATCGCTATTGATTTCATAAACACTGACACAACAAAGAGACATTTTATGACACGCGTTCTGTTTAACCACCATCATCACCATCATCCTGATTAGTCTTCGGGCAGTTGGTGCTGGAAGACGTTCAGATCTTCCAGTGGCGCAGAACACAAAGAGAGCCCTCGGAAGATCACCTTCCGAGGGTTTTTTTATGCTCGCTATATTTCTAGAAATTTAAATTTGACAGGTTAATGAGGTTTCCATGCTGGATAAAACACGTTTACGGATTGCAATGCAGAAGTCAGGCCGCCTGAGCGACGATTCACGCGAGCTGCTGGCACGCTGCGGTATCAAAATCAACTTACAGCAACAGCGACTGATCGCGTTCGCAGAAAATATGCCAATTGATATCCTGCGCGTACGTGATGACGATATCCCCGGTCTGGTGATGGATGGCGTGGTCGATCTGGGTATCATCGGTGAAAACGTGCTGGAAGAAGAGCTGTTAAACCGTCGTGCTCAAGGCGAAGATCCGCGTTACTTCACGCTGCGTCGTTTGGATTTTGGCGGCTGCCGCCTGTCGTTGGCAATGCCGTTAGACGAGGCTTATACCGGCCCTGAATGCTTGCAAAACAAACGTATTGCCACCTCTTATCCTCACCTGCTCAAACAATATCTCGACAGACAATCCGTTAATTTCAAATCCTGTCTGCTCAACGGTTCCGTTGAAGTGGCACCGCGCGCGGGTTTGGCTGATGCCATCTGCGATCTGGTATCAACCGGTGCCACGTTGGAAGCCAACGGTCTGCGTGAAGTCGAAGTGATTTACCGCTCCAAGGCCTGCCTGATTCAGCGCGACGGCGAGATGCCTGCAGAGAAACAACAGCTAATCGATAAACTGCTGACCCGTATGCAAGGTGTGATTCAGGCGCGTGAATCCAAATACATCATGCTGCACGCGCCTAGCGAACGTCTGGACGAAGTCATTGCCCTACTGCCAGGTGCAGAGCGCCCAACCATTCTGCCGCTGGCTGGCGACCAAAGTCGTGTTGCCATGCACATGGTCAGCAGCGAAACGCTATTCTGGGAAACCATGGAAAAGTTGAAATCGTTGGGTGCCAGCTCCATTCTGGTCCTGCCCATTGAAAAAATGATGGAGTGATGACCATGGCTGACAACACCAATAGCACCGGCAGTTTCAGCACGCTTGTCGACTGGCAGCGCTGTTCGACAGAAGAACAGCGCCAGTTGCTGACTCGCCCAGCCATTTCTGCGTCAGACCGCATTACCGCCGTCGTAAGCGATATTCTGACCAACGTGAAAAGCCGTGGTGATAGTGCCTTACGCGACTACAGCGCACAGTTCGACAAGGTTCAGGTGGGTGCGATTCGCGTCACCAATGCCGAGATTGCCGCCGCCTCCGCCCGTCTGGGTGATGAGGTAAAACAGGCTATGGCAATCGCCGTGCGTAATATCGAGACATTCCACAACGCGCAAAAGTTGCCGATTGTCGATATCGAAACGCAGCCGGGTGTACGTTGCCAGCAGCTTACTCGCCCTATCGCAACTGTCGGCCTGTATATTCCTGGGGGCTCTGCCCCGCTGCCGTCAACCGTACTGATGCTGGGAACACCGTCACGCATCGCTGGCTGCGGTCGCGTGGTGCTGTGTTCACCGCCGCCGATTGCCGATGAGATTCTGTATGCCGCACAGCTGTGCGGTATTAAAGAAGTCTTTCAGCTCGGTGGTGCGCAAGCGATTGCCGCGATGGCGTTTGGCACCGATAGCGTGCCGAAAGTTGATAAAATTTTTGGTCCGGGTAATGCCTACGTCACCGAAGCCAAACGTCAGGTCAGCCAGCAGCTTGATGGTGCCGCCATTGATATGCCGGCAGGACCATCCGAAGTGTTGGTTATCGCCGACAGCGGTGCAACGCCTGCGTTTGTTGCGTCCGATTTGCTATCGCAGGCTGAACACGGCCCGGATTCACAGGTCATCCTGCTTACGCCCGATGCCGCCATGGCCAAAGCCGTCGCTGACGCCGTTGAAGAGCAGCTCACTCAGTTGTCTCGTGCAGATATCGCGCGTCAGGCGCTTGCCAGCAGCCGTGTCATCGTCGCACGTGATTTGGCGCAGTGTATTGAAATCAGCAATCAATATGGCCCGGAACACCTGATCATCCAGACTCGCGATGCCGAATCACTGGTTGATAGCATTACCAGCGCCGGTTCAGTGTTCCTTGGTGACTGGTCGCCGGAATCCGCAGGGGACTATGCCTCCGGCACTAACCATGTTCTGCCGACCTATGGCTATACCTCGACCTACTCAAGTCTGGGTCTGGCAGATTTCCAGAAGCGCATGACCGTACAGCAGCTCACGCCGCAGGGGTTACTGCAACTGGCACCAACAATAGAAATTTTGGCACAGGCTGAACAGCTGACCGCCCACAAAAACGCCGTTACCCTGCGAGTTGCAGCACTGAAGGAGCAAGCATGAGCAGCATTGAAGAACTGGCACGCGCCAACGTCCGTGCATTGACACCATATCAGTCTGCCCGCCGTCTGGGTGGCAACGGCGATGTCTGGCTGAATGCCAATGAATATCCTCAAGCGCCAGAATTTCAGTTAACGTTGCAGACGTTGAACCGCTACCCAGAATGTCAGCCGGTCATGGTGATCAACCGCTACGCCGAGTACGCAGGCGTAACGCCGGAACAGGTTTTGGTCAGCCGTGGTGCCGACGAAGGTATCGAATTGCTGATTCGCGCATTCTGCGAGCCGGGGAAAGATGCCATTCTTTTCTGTCCTCCGACCTACGGTATGTATGCTGTCAGCGCTGAGACGTTTGGCGTCGAACGCCGCACGGCGGCAAGTAAATCAGACTGGCAGTTGGATCTTAATGCGATTGAAGCACAGCTGGATGGCACGAAGGTCGTTTACGTTTGTAGCCCAAACAACCCAACCGGCAACCTGATTGCACGGGATGATTTACGCCAGTTGCTTACGCTGGCACAGGGAAAAGCGCTGGTTGTTATCGATGAAGCCTACATCGAATTCTGTCCGCAAGCGTCCACTGCTAGCTGGCTGGCCGAGTTCCCTCACTTGGTGATTCTGCGTACCTTGTCCAAAGCCTTTTCACTTGCTGGATTGCGCTGTGGCTTCACCCTGGCGAACCCTGAAGTGATTCAGCTCCTGTTGAAAGTCATTGCGCCTTATCCGCTGTCCACCCCCGTAGCGGACATCGCGGCTCAGGCATTGAGCCACGAAGGGATCGCCAAAATGAAGGCGAATGTTGCAGAAGTAACGGCCAACCGCCGCTGGCTGAGCGATATTCTGAAAAATATTCCCTGCATTGAGGAAGTCTTTCACAGCGAGAGTAATTACTTGCTGGTACGCTTTACCGCCTCCCCTTCTGTATTTAAAACGCTGTGGGATCAAGGCATTATTCTGCGTGACCAAAATAAGCAACCCAGCCTCGCAGGCTGTTTGCGCATTACTATCGGCAACCGCTACGAATGTGAACGCGTTGTTGCTGCATTACAATCATTGCCGGGCATCAACGCTTAATTTTAAGGAGCTCACGTGGGCCAGAAATACCTCTTTATCGACCGTGACGGAACATTGATTGCTGAACCGCCTGAGGATTTTCAGGTTGACCGTCTGGATAAACTGGCGCTGGAACCAGATGTCATTCCCTCGCTGCTGGCGCTGCAAAAGGCTGGTTATACGCTGGTGATGATCACGAATCAGGATGGGCTGGGAACTGATAGTTTTCCACAGGACACCTTCGATCCACCGCACAACCTGATGATGCAGATTCTGACATCGCAGGGCATCCATTTTGAGCACGTGCTGATCTGCCCGCATTTACCGGCAGATAACTGCACCTGCCGCAAGCCCAAGACCGAACTGGTGACAGCCTATTTGAACGATGGCCTGATGGATACAGCAAATAGCTACGTCATCGGCGACCGCCAGACCGATATTCAACTGGCGCAAAATATGGGAATAGCTGGCCTGCTCTACCAGCGTGGCGGGCTGAACTGGCAAGCGATTACCAACCAGTTGACCAAGCGTAACCGCCATGCACACGTCAACCGCGTCACGCGTGAAACCGCGATTGATGTGAACGTCTGGCTGGATCAGGAAGGCGGTAGCAAAATCAACACCGGCGTCGGCTTCTTCGATCATATGCTGGATCAAATCGCCACTCACGGCGGCTTCCGCATGAACATTGAAGTGAAAGGCGATCTGTACATTGACGATCACCACACGGTGGAAGATACCGGTCTGGCGCTGGGCGAAGCCCTGAATAAAGCGCTGGGCGACAAACGCGGCATTGGCCGTTTTGGCTTCGTTCTGCCAATGGATGAGTGCCTCGCACGCTGTGCGCTGGATATTTCAGGACGTCCGCATCTGGAATATAAAGCCGAATTCAACTATCAGCGCGTAGGCGATCTGAGTACGGAAATGGTCGAACACTTCTTCCGCTCACTGTCTTATTCCATGGCCTGTACGTTACACCTGAAAACCAAAGGACGTAACGATCATCACCGTGTGGAAAGCCTGTTTAAAGTCTTCGGACGCACGCTACGTCAAGCAATTCGCGTCGAGGGTGACACGCTGCCGAGTTCGAAAGGAGTGCTCTGATGAAGGTCGTCATTCTTGATACTGGCTGCGCCAACCTCTCTTCGGTGACCTACGCCGTGCAGCGGTTGGGGTATACGCCTGTTGTCAGCCGCGAGGCTGAGATTGTCCTGCAAGCCGACAAGCTATTTCTGCCGGGCGTCGGCACCGCGCAGGCCGCAATGAATCAACTGGAAGAACGCGATCTGATCGCGTTGATCAAGGCCTGTACCCAGCCGGTTCTCGGTATTTGCCTCGGCATGCAATTGTTGGGGACACACAGCGACGAAAATGGTGGCATCCCCACGCTGGGAATTGTCGATACGCCAGTGAAAAAGATGATAGACCACGGCTTGCCTCTGCCACACATGGGCTGGAATCAGGTGATTCCGAAGGCCGGACATCGTTTGTTCCGCGATATTGATGACGGTGCTTATTTCTATTTCGTTCACAGCTATGCCATGCCAGTTTGCGAAAACACGATTGCACAAGCCAACTACGGCGAAGCCTTCACCGCAGCGCTGGAAAAAGATAACTTCTTTGGCGTGCAGTTCCACCCCGAGCGTTCTGGTGCTGCGGGCGCACAGTTGCTGAAAAACTTTCTGGAGATGTAGAGCGTCATGATTATTCCCGCATTAGATCTGATTGATGGACAGGTTGTCCGTCTGCATCAGGGTGATTATGGCCAGCAGCGCCAATACGGAAGCGATCCGCTTCCCCGCTTGCAAGATTACCAACAACAAGGTGCAGGTGTGCTGCACTTAGTGGATTTGACCGGAGCAAAAGACCCATCAGCCCGACAGATTCCACTGTTAACCACGCTGTTGGCTGGCGTTAGCGTACCGGTACAGATCGGCGGCGGCATTCGTACTGAGCAGGACGTAGAAGCGTTGCTAAAAGCCGGTGCCAGCCGTGTTGTCATCGGCTCTACCGCCGTTAAGCAACCGGAACTCGTTCAGCAATGGTTCACCCGTTACGGTGCAGAAGCACTGGTGTTGGCGCTGGATGTGCGTATCGACGCTAACGGCACGAAGTTTGTCGCCATCAGCGGCTGGCAGGAAAATTCAGACGCCACACTTGAGCAGGTCGTTGAACAATATCTACCGTTCGGCCTGAAGCATGTCCTGTGCACCGACATTTCCCGTGACGGTACGCTGAGCGGCTCCAACGTCGATCTCTATCGTGAAATCAGCCAGCGCTACCCGCAGATTGCCTTTCAGGCATCCGGCGGCATCGGCAATCTGACTGATATCGCCAATTTGCGCGACAGCGGTGTGCAAGGCGTTATCGTTGGTCGTGCGCTACTGGAAGGTAAATTTAACGTCGCGGAGGCTATTTCATGCTGGCAAAACGGATAATCCCCTGTCTGGACGTGCGTAACGGTCAGGTCGTCAAAGGCGTGCAGTTCCGCAACCACGAAATCATCGGTGATATTGTGCCGCTGGCGCAGCGCTACGCGCAGGAAGGCGCTGATGAGCTGGTGTTTTATGATATCACCGCTTCTTCCGATGGTCGCGTGGTCGACAAAAGCTGGGTGTCACGCGTTGCGGAAGTCATCGATATTCCCTTCTGTGTGGCGGGCGGCATTAAAAGCGTGGAAGAAGCCGGTCAAATCCTCTCTTTCGGCGCAGATAAGATTTCCATCAATTCACCGGCATTGGCTGACCCAGAGTTGATTACCCGATTGGCCGATCGCTATGGTGTGCAGTGTATCGTTGTTGGGATTGATACCTGGCACGATGCCGCCACTGGCCGCTACCATGTGAATCAATACACCGGTGATGAAACACGGACTAAGGTCACCACGTGGGAAACGCTGGATTGGGTAGAGGAAGTGCAAAAGCGCGGTGCGGGTGAGATTGTCCTGAACATGATGAATCAGGACGGGGTACGCAACGGCTATGATTTACACCAGTTAAATCTGGTGCGTGCTGTCTGCAACGTCCCGCTGATTGCTTCTGGCGGCGCAGGCACCATGGAACATTTTCTGGATGCCTTCCAGACCGCTCACGTCGATGGCGCGCTGGCAGCATCGGTGTTTCACAAGCAAATTATTAATATTGGCGAACTGAAACAATATCTTAAGCAACAAGGTGTGGAGATTCGAGTGTGTTAAGCGCAGAGTGTTTTCTAAACGACGAACAACGAAACCAACTCGATTGGGAAAAAACAGACGGCATGCTGCCGGTTGTCGTGCAACATGCGGTATCCGGTGAAGTGCTGATGCTGGGCTACATGAATCAGGATGCGTTGCAGGCTACCGAAGAGAGCGGCAAGGTAACGTTTTTCTCGCGTACCAAACAACGGTTGTGGACGAAAGGCGAATCTTCTGGCCATTTCCTCAATGTTGTCTCTATCACGCCGGACTGCGATAACGATACGCTGCTGATTCTGGTTAACCCTATTGGGCCGACCTGCCATCTGGGCACCAGCAGTTGTTTCTCGCCTGCTGCCAGCGACTGGACGTTCCTCTATCAGTTGGAGCAACTGCTGGCCGAACGCAAGCATGCCGATCCAGACAGTTCTTACACCGCGCGTCTGTATGCCAGCGGTACCAAACGCATTGCGCAGAAGGTCGGCGAAGAAGGATTGGAAGCGGCATTAGCGGCAACGGTGCATGACCGTGAAGAGCTGACTAACGAAGCGGCTGATTTAATGTATCACCTACTAGTGCTGCTACAAGATCAGGATTTAGATCTGGCGACTATCATCAATCGCCTGAAAGAACGTCACAATAAATAAGCCTTTCCCCGCGTTATCGGCTATCGATAACGCGGGGCTTTAGCATGACGGTATCACGGTGTTAAGAATGATGCACTTTACGCCCCCCTTTCCAGGTTTCCAGAACCGAGATATCACGCATAGTGAGTATTTTGTTATCTTTTACTATCGGGTTATAGGTTAGCGGAGAATCTGCCAAAATAACAAAATCGGCACATTTCCCGGCGACTAGCGATCCAACCCATTGTTCTGCATGGCATTGCCAGGCGGCATCATAGGTCGCTGCTTTAAGCGCGGCGAAACGGGAAATCCGTTCTTGCCCATTCAACACATCAGAAACCGTATCTTTAGGCTCACCTTCCATCACGCGATAAATAGCCTGCTCCATCATACGCAGAGGCCCAAGCGGTGTAACACCGTTATCGCTGTGCAGCGTGATTCTCATCCCATGATTAATAGCGGATTGGCAGCGATCGAGGTGATTAGCCCGATCCTCTCCCAATATGGTTTGCTGAAATGCCCAGCCCCAATATCCGACATGGCCAATTAAGAAACTAGGTGAAATGCCAAGCTGCTTCATTTCCAACAGGTGATCGTCAGTCAGCAGTGACGCATGCTCCAGACGATCTCGACGCTGCTCGTAGGTATCTGAGGTTACGCCAGCCAGTTTAAATGACGCTAACGTCAGCCTAATGGCTTCATCGCCATTGGTATGAATCATTAGCGGCCATTTATGCTGCACAACACTATCCACCAGCGTATTGATATCCGTGAGAGGATCGAAATTGAAAGCGCCGGTATTCGTCTCACTCGGCGTTTTTTCATAGCGGTTGTTACAACAATACGGCGTGGACTGATACCCCGTCAGCCCCTGATTAGAGCCATCCGAAATAATTTTGATGTACGGTAAGTGAAAGTGCTCATCGCCGTAGCCTGGGGTGTAAGAATCGACCACCTTACTATTGAAATCATCATCACTCGTAACGATCAGCGCACCACCTATCCGCACCGGACAACCCGGCAAATGTGCCCATTTTTCCAGCAAACTCACTTGATCAAAAGCAGACGGACCGCCTTTAGGTTCAACGCCAGCATCGAGCATATAAGTCACACCACGCTTGCTTGCCACACCAAATAGTTTGTGAATTGAAGCGGTTAACCTTACCGCTAATTCTGTTTTGGGATAACTGCTAACCATGGCATTCACGACAGGTTGTATACCCACGATTTCTTTCAGGATGCCATCTGGTGAAATATCGGGAACCGGAAGTCCCTGAGTTTGATAGAATGCTTTAACGGTTTCGATAGCCTTATGATTGATATAGGCTAGATGCATTGAGGCATTGATGACAAAAACGGGTCTTTTATCCGTCACACGCTCATCAAGAATAGTGGCATTAAATTCCTTATCTCCGCCAATAAACAATGAGGGATCGGCACCAAATCCAATAAGCCAGCCCGTATCCGGTTTTCCCGCCACTTTCTCAGCCAAGCAGGATGTCACACTGTTCCTGTTATAATCTTTGCGTAATATCTGCTCTTCAAATGGGCTGACATCATGTCCAATGGCAGATAACATCGCGGTGTTAACGATATGCACATGCGGTTCAATCAGCCCCGGTAATAGCGTTTGCGTGCCTGATAATTGATGCTCCACCGTGCTTTTCGGCATTTTGGCCTTCACATCTTCATATGCACCTGTTGCTACCACCAACCCGCCATGAATTCCCATGGCTTCTACCGCAATTTCCTGTCCATCTTCCAATGTCAGAATCGCTTTTCCAGGGCTACCATCCTTATTTGGCGTAGAACGGAATAATTTCGTTTCTATCTGTAGGCTGTTCTCTATTTCCGGAATATCAATTGGTATATCGGGAAGAAATGATTTCCACAGAGGGCTACAGCAGGAACAACTGATGCTGCCGGAATGACTACACGCTTCACTCATACACTTTCCTTATTTAGAGATAACGCATTAGAAATGTTAATGCTCAGACTAGAAAATAGGCAACGACATTCAAAATTTCAACATGCAAACGGTTGAAAACCAAAAATTCACATTTTGTATGTAGATGGCTATCTGGCAGGCCTAAGAACGATAAGAAAAGCGTATTACGTGGCAGATGGCGCTCTGATAAGTAATCAGATCATCAGTAATGCGGAAGTTTAGAGAGGTAAGATCGATAAATGTAAAAAAGCACCCAAGTGGGTGCTTTTATAAGGCTTATATTTATGACTATTGATTAGCCATAAATGTTAGCACGGTCGCGAAGTTCCTTACCTGGCTTAAAGTGAGGGACATACTTACCTTCCAGCTCAACTTTATCACCCGTTTTCGGATTACGACCTACACGCGGTGCACGGTAGTGAAGTGAAAAACTGCCAAACCCACGGATTTCAATACGGTCGCCTTCGGCTAGCGTAGAGGCCATTTGTTCAAGCATTTCTTTCACTGCATCCTCAACCACTTTGGCCGGGATATGAGATTGCTGTCCAGCAAGCCTTTCAATAAGTTCAGACTTGGTCATAGCGCCTCCAAATGCGTGGCTATCAATAGCCAGGATAACTGACTACCGTTACAAGAATGAGCAACTTACGTTGCTCATTCTACCGTTGTGATTACTCGCCTTTAGCTGCTTTGAACGCTTCTGCCATCGCGCTGGAGAAATTGTTTTCTTCAGGCTTGTTGTTAACAGTTGCGATTGCATCTTTCTCGTCAGCTTCGTCTTTCGCACGGACAGACAGGCTAACAACGCGGTTTTTACGATCAACACCGGTGTATTTCGCTTCAACGCTGTCGCCAACGTTCAGTACCAGCGTTGCGTCTTCAATGCGATCGCGAGAGGCTTCAGAAGCACGCAGATAGCCTTCTACGCCGTCTGCTAATTCAACTGTAGCACCTTTGGCGTCAACTGCTGTAACTTTACCAGTAACAATAGCACCTTTCTTGTTAACAGACAGGTAGTTATTGAACGGGTCTTCAGCCAGTTGTTTCACGCCTAGGGAGATACGCTCGCGCTCTGCATCAACCTGCAGAACAACAGCGGCGATTTCATCACCTTTCTTGTATTCGCGAACGGCTTCTTCGCCTGCCACGTTCCAAGAGATGTCGGACAGGTGCACCAGACCATCGATGCCGCCGTCCAGACCGATGAAGATACCGAAGTCAGTGATTGACTTGATTTTACCTTCAACGCGGTCGCCCTTGTTGTGGGTTTCTGCGAACAGCTGCCATGGGTTAGATTTACACTGTTTCAGGCCCAGGGAGATACGACGACGTTCTTCATCGATATCCAGAACCATAACTTCCACTACATCACCAACGTTAACAACTTTGGATGGGTGGATGTTTTTGTTGGTCCAATCCATTTCGGAAACGTGTACCAGACCTTCAACGCCTTCTTCGATTTCAACGAAGCAGCCGTAATCAGTCAGGTTGGTTACGCGGCCAGTCAGACGCGTGCTTTCTGGGTAACGCTTAGCGATAGCGACCCATGGATCTTCGCCCAGCTGTTTCAGACCCAGAGACACACGGGTACGTTCGCGGTCGAATTTCAGCACTTTAACAGTGATTTCGTCGCCCACATTGACGATTTCGCTTGGATGTTTAACACGTTTCCAAGCCATATCAGTGATGTGCAGCAGGCCATCAACGCCACCCAGATCAACGAATGCACCGTAGTCAGTAAGGTTCTTAACGATACCTTTAACTTCCATGCCTTCCTGCAGGTTTTCCAGCAGTTGATCGCGTTCAGCGCTGTTTTCAGATTCGATAACTGCACGGCGGGAAACAACAACGTTGTTGCGTTTCTGATCCAGCTTGATAACTTTGAACTCAAGCTCTTTGCCTTCCAGATGCAGTGTATCGCGAACCGGACGAACGTCTACCAGAGAACCTGGCAGGAACGCACGAATGCCGTTCAGCTCAACAGTGAAACCGCCTTTAACTTTACCGTTGATAATACCGGTAACAGTTGCAGCTTCTTCGTAGGCTTTTTCCAGCGTCAGCCATGCTTCATGACGTTTAGCTTTTTCGCGAGAAAGCAGAGTTTCGCCGAAGCCATCTTCGATAGCGTCCAGAGCAACGTCTACTTCATCACCAACCTGAATTTCCAGTTCGCCCTGTGCGTTCTTGAATTGCTCTACCGGAATGGCAGATTCAGATTTCAGACCGGCGTCAACCAGTACGACATCTTTATCAATAGCAACAACAACACCACGTACGATGGAACCAGGACGGGTTTCGATTTCTTTCAGGGATTCTTCAAAGAGTTGAGCAAAAGATTCAGTCATGTTTGATAATCTTAAGGGTTTCAATTTAACGTCCATCTGGCATCCTGCTCGATGGGGTTGTTTAACATGCCCCGCTGTGCATCCTTACAACGAGGTAAAAATTCAGTTTTCTGTGATTACGCTAAAATTTCGCGGGCATAAGCCAACGCGCGCGCTATCACTTCATCGATTGTCATTTCCGTTGAATCCAGCACCAACGCATCGGCAGCAGGCACTAACGGCGCAACGGGGCGATTGCGATCGCGCTCATCCCGTTCTTTTATCTCAGACAAAAGACGTTCAAAGTTAACATTAAAGCCCTTCCCCTGCAACTGTAGCATGCGACGTTGTGCGCGTTCTTCCGCGCTGGCATCCAGAAAAATCTTCACCGGTGCGTCAGGAAAGACCACAGTCCCCATATCACGGCCATCGGCAATCAGCCCCGGAGCCTCACGGAAAGCACGCTGCCGACGTAATAATGCTTCACGAACACGAGGAAAAGCCGCTGCCTGAGAAGCCGTGTTACCCACCGCTTCGGTACGAATTTCGTGGCTAACGTCCTCGCCTTCCAGAATGACTTTCAACTGCCCATCTTCTGCAACAAAGCGTACATCAAGATGAGAGGCTAGCGGGACCAGCGCATCTTCAGAACTGATATCCACATGGTGGTGTAACGCCGCCAGAGCCAAAACACGATAGATAGCCCCCGAGTCCAGCAGGTTCCATTGTAAAGCTTCAGCCAATGCCTTACATAAGGTACCTTTGCCTGCGCCGCTCGGTCCGTCAACCGTAACTACCGGTGCCATCACCGTCATTTCTCTCTCCTTAATACTGGGAAGTTCCGCTTATGCCGTTTATGGCATCACGGAGCCTCATTATACGCATCAATACAAAGAAAGGTTACCCCAATGCCGGAATGGCGGGAAAAATAAGACATTCTCTGAACGTGCTACGCAATTTTGGAGGAAAAACAGCGTGGGATGTAGTGGAAGGCGATCGAGGAAAAAAGGCACGGAAACCGTGCCTGGAAGGGAATCAAGCCAGTTCGCTGAGACGTGCCAATTGCTCGAAGTAGTCAGGGAAGGTTTTAGCCGTACACTTCGGATCCAAAATCGTGACCGGCGTATCCGACAAGGCCACCAGAGAGAAACACATCGCCATACGGTGATCGTTATACGTACCGATTTCTGCCGCTTTCAACTTGGCTGGCGGCGTAATGCGAATGTAGTCGTTGCCCTCTTCCACTTCTGCGCCAACTTTGCGCAGTTCAATCGCCATCGCCGCTAAACGGTCGGTTTCTTTCACGCGCCAGTTATAGATATTACGCAGTGTGGTGGTACCGCCCTGAGCGAAAAGCGCCGCCGTAGCAAGAGTCATCGCAGCATCAGGAATATGGTTCATATCCATATCGATCGCGTGCAGTTCACCGCGTTCGCATTCAATGTAATCCTCACCCCAACGCACGATTGCGCCCATCTTTTCCAAGACATCAGCGAAACGGATATCACCTTGTACGCTATTACGGCCCACGCCAGTCACACGTACAACGCCACCTTTAATCGCCGCTGCTGCCAGAAAGTAAGAAGCCGACGACGCATCGCCTTCAACCAGATAATCACCCGGTGAACGGTACTGCTGGCGACCCGCAACGAAGAAGTGTTGGTAATTTTCATGGCGCACGTCAATACCAAACGCTTTCATCATATGCAGCGTGATATCGATATACGGCTTGGAAACCAGATCGCCCTGAATGCTGATTTTCGTATCCTGCGCGGCCAATGGCGCGGTCATCAAGAGAGCAGTCAGGAACTGGCTCGATACACTGCCATCTACGCTGATTTCGCCACCCTGGAAACCACCGTGCAAACGAAGCGGCGGATAGTTTTCCTGTTCCAAATAGTCAATTTTCGCCCCCCCCTGACGTAGTGCGTCGACCAAATGTCCAATCGGCCGCTCTTTCATGCGGGGTTCGCCTGTCAGAACAATATCTCCGTCGGTCAGACACAGAGCCGCAGTCAGTGGCCGCATCGCGGTACCCGCGTTCCCTAAAAACAGTTCCAGCGGCTGCGATGCTGTAAACGCACCACCCAGCCCAATAATTTCACACACGGTTCGATCAGATGACAGATGATATTCCGCCCCCAACGCCGTTAACGCTGTCAACATATGGCGAACATCGTCACTGTCTAACAGGTTAGTCAGTCGGGTCTTTCCTTCGGACAAGGCAGCGAGCAAAAGCGCACGGTTAGAGACGCTTTTAGACCCTGGAAGGTTAAGGGTGCCGTTAATCAGCTTGATGGGGTGTAAGGTCAGGGATTCCTGCATGTGAAGCCTATTCTTTCAACGTGGACATAAAAACCCCGGAAAGCCCGGGGTTGATCAAAATGTGTAGCGAGGTTGGCGTGAATCAACCGTGGCGACGTGCGAAGTCGGCCATAAACTCAGTCAGCGCTTTCACGCCTTCCAACGGCATCGCATTATAGATAGAAGCACGCATGCCGCCTACAACACGATGGCCTTTCAGCGCGTGCAGACCCGCAGCGACTGACTCCTCAAGGAAGACTTTATCCAGCGCGGAGTCCGCCAGCAAGAACGGTACGTTCATGCGAGAACGGTTCGCTACTGCAACGTCGTTACGATAGAAGTCGTTACCGTCAATCGCGCTATACAGCAGGTCAGCTTTCTCTTGGTTACGTTTTTCCATTTCAGCCAGACCGCCATGCTCTTTCAGCCATTTGAAGACCATGCCGGACAGATACCAGGCAAACGTCGGTGGCGTGTTAAACATAGAGTCATTGTCCGCCAGAACCTGATAATCCAGAATCGATGGCAGTTCACGGCGCGCTTTACCCAGCAAATCCTCACGCACAATAACCAGCGTCAGGCCAGCAGGGCCGATATTTTTCTGCGCACCGGCATAGATCACACCGTAGCGGCTAACGTCAATGCGACGAGACAGGATGCTGGAAGAATAGTCGGCGACCACAATTTTATCGCCAAAATCCGGCTCTTCTTCAATCGCAACACCGTCAATGGTTTCATTCGGGCAGTAATGCACAAACGCGGCATCATCAGACAATTTCCACTCACGCATCGGCTTGATGCCACGCAGATCGTCTATACGCGTTTTCACGTCAATCACGTTAGGCGTGCAATACTTTTCTGCTTCATTGATTGCGCTGTGTGCCCAATATCCACCGTCGATGTAATCCGCAGTTGAGCGGTCACCCAAGAGATTTAACGGCACTGCCGCAAATTGCGCACGCGCACCACCGTGGCAAAAAAGCACTTTGTAGTTGGAGGGGATTTTCAGCAAATCACGCAGATCTTGTTCGGATTCAGCGGCAACCTGCATAAACTCTTTACTGCGGTGGCTGATTTCCATGACCGATGTTCCCAGGCCATTCCAATTACATAATTCCTGTTCAGCACGACGCAGTACTTCAACCGGCAGCATTGCTGGACCGGCGCTAAAATTAAAAATCTGAGTCATTTCCCCTCACCACACCTGAAAAATAGCGGCTGTTTTTATCACCGTTGTTACAAATACCATTTTTATAAACCTACCGGTTATAAAAATACCGCTGTTACAAGATCGTAGTTATAACGGAACGACCGCCATAACCACACTACTTTTACCCTGCTATCGGTTTTATCACTCGTCCATCGCGGCTGCAACGCTTATTGCGCTTTCATTATGCAAAACGACACGTTAGGTAGTCTGTTCTTTTTCGCTGCTGCCAATCTGTTATGAATAAATAGAGTCCAGACAGAAAAATCCGTATCATGCCGCTTCCGCTAATCTCGATAAGAGTGAACACCATGACTCAAACGTTTATCCCAGGCAAAGACGCCGCCCTGGAAGATTCCATCGCCCGTTTTCAACAGCAACTCCAGGACCTGGGGTTTAACATCGAAGAAGCGTCATGGCTGAACCCAGTGCCAAACGTCTGGTCTGTCCATATTCGGGACCGCGATTGCCCACTCTGTTTCACTAACGGCAAAGGCGCCAGTAAGAAAGCGGCACTGGCCTCTGCGTTAGGCGAGTATTTCGAGCGTCTGTCCACCAACTATTTCTTTGCTGACTTCTACCTCGGCAAAACTATCGCTAACGGCGATTTCGTTCACTATCCGAATGAAAAATGGTTCCCTATTCCGGAAGATGATGCGCTGCCGGAAGGCATTCTGGATGCCCGTCTGCACCAATTTTACGACCCAGAGCAGGAACTGAGCGCCAGCGATCTGATCGATCTGCAATCCGGTAATGCCGGCAGAGGTATTTGTGCACTGCCGTTTACTCGTCAGTCCGATCAGCAAACCGTCTATATTCCGATGAATATCATCGGTAACCTGTACGTCTCTAACGGGATGTCCGCTGGTAACACCGCCAACGAAGCCCGTGTTCAGGGGCTGTCTGAAGTGTTTGAACGTAGCATCAAAAACCGAATCATTGCTGAATCCATCAGCCTGCCGGAAATCCCACAAGAGGTCCTGAACCGCTACCCAGGCGTGGTCGAAGCAATTGCGACACTGGAAAAAGAAGGTTTCCCGATTTTCTCTTATGATGCCTCACTGGGCGGGAAATATCCGGTCATCTGCGTAGTATTGTTTAATCCTGCTAACGGTACTTGCTTCGCCTCATTCGGCGCGCATCCTGACTTCGGCGTGGCGCTGGAGCGTACCGTCACTGAACTGTTGCAGGGTCGTGGTCTGAAAGATCTGGACGTGTTTACTCCACCGACGTTCGATGATGAAGAAGTTGCTGAACACGCCAATCTGGAAACCCACTTTATCGATTCCAGCGGTCTGATCTCCTGGGATACGTTCAAGAAAACAGCGGATTATGAATTTGCCGACTGGAGTTTTAAAGGATCGACAGAAGAAGAATTCGCCACGTTGATGGCGATCTTCCAGCAGGAAGATAAAGAAGTCTACATTGCTGACTATGAGCATCTGGCCGTTTATGCCTGCCGCATCATCGTGCCGGGAATGTCAGACATCTACCCTGCCGACGATCTGCTGTTAGCTAACAACAGCATGGGCGCTCATCTGCGTGACACACTGCTGGCGCTGCCGGACAGCAAATGGGAAAAAGAAGATTATCTGGCACTGTTGCAACAGTTGGACGACGAAGGGCTGGATGATTTCACCCGCGTACGTGAGCTGCTTGGTATTGCCACAGGAAAAGATAATGGCTGGCTCACTCTACGCGTTGGCGAATTGAAAGCCATGCTGGGTCTGGCCGGTGGCGATCTGGATCAGGCGCTGATCTGGACAGAATGGACGCAGGATTTCAACGACTCCGTCTTTACGGCACAGCGCAGCAATTACTACCGCTGCCTGCAAACCCTGCTGTTACTGGCACAAGAGCCTGAGCGCGATCCAGCAGAATATTACGATGCCTTTACCAAAATGTACGGCAGCGAGACGCTCGAGGCTGCCAGTGCTGCTGTTGCTGGCGAAACCTGTTTCTACGGCCTGTTTGCCGTGGATGACACCTTTACGTCTTTACCTGCGCACCAGTCGCTGCTAGCCGCCTATGAAAAATTGCAACAGGCTAAACGTCGTTATTGGCAAGCCAAGTAATGTCTGAGTGATGCAGTCAGCACGTGTCTTATATCGATGCGTGCGATCTATGACAAATAGCAAACTGCACATCTCCACCTCTAATAGCCCTTTATTTTAAAGGGCTATTTTATTATCCAACGGGCAATATTTATTATCCGTGATGCATAATCAGAATATTGTTATTGAATAGTGAATTTTTAATTAAATTACCTCGACAAGGTGGTACTGAAATTCTACAAAACATGATTTTCATTAACGCTAAATCGGTAGGTTTAACGTATGCCATTCAACTCTTTTTGTAAAATTTAAAATATTTTTTTATCATAAAATTCAATAAATTAACCACAAAACCCTACTATTCCACCCTGCTTACCGGCCTGTTAATTTCTTGCAATATGATCCACGTCAAATTTTACCGTATACTGCTTTGTTAGTATCTCAACGCTGATAAATTTTAAGAGAGAGTTAGTGTGAAAGCTGACAACCCCTTCACTCTATTACTACCGGCCGCTATGGCAAAAGTTGCTGAAGACGCCGGAGTCTATAAAGCTACCAAACAACCGTGTACGACGTTTTATTTAGCGATCACAGCGGGTGTATTTATTTCGATCGCTTTCGTCTTTTATATTACTGCCACTACTGGGACCGCGACGATTCCTTTCGGTATCGCGAAATTGATCGGGGGCATCTGTTTCTCCCTTGGCCTCATGTTGGTTGTCGTCTGCGGTGCAGACTTGTTTACCTCAACCGTTCTCATCGTGATTGCCAAAGCCAGTGGACGTATTACCTGGAAACAACTAGCCTTGAACTGGGCTAATGTTTATGTCGGCAACCTGATTGGCGCGCTTTTCTTCGTTGGACTTATTTGGTTCTCGGGAGAGCATATGGTCGCAAACGGTGCGTGGGGTCTGAACGTCCTGCAAACAGCTGAACACAAACTTGAACATACGTTTGTTGAAGCATTGTGTCTGGGTATTCTGGCAAACCTGCTAGTCTGTCTGGCCGTATGGATGAGCTATTCTGGCCGTACACTGACAGACAAAATGTTTGCCATGATTCTGCCTGTCGCCATGTTCGTTTCCAGCGGCTTTGAACACAGCATCGCCAACATGTTCATGATTCCTATGGGCATCGTTATCAAAAATTTTGCGGCCCCGGAATTCTGGAATGCCATTAGCATGGCGCCGTCTCAGTTTGAACATTTAACCGTTAGCCACTTCATTACCGATAACCTGATTCCTGTCACCCTAGGGAACATTATCGGCGGCGGCATAATGGTCGGTTTAACATATTGGGTAATTTATTTGCGCGGTGGAGACAAGCACCACTAAGGTGCAATCGGCCGCAACGTCGGGTTTTAAGAAATCCATATCAAAGGTAGGTGTAAAATGACCGAGCTGAATGAAAAATTGGCCAATGCATGGCAAGGCTTTAGCAAAGGTGAATGGCAGGATAACGTCAACGTTCGTGACTTTATCCAGAAAAACTACACGCCGTATGAAGGTGATGAGTCTTTCCTGGCTGGCGCAACCAAAGCGACCTCAGCGCTGTGGGACAGCGTCATGGAAGGCATCAAACAGGAAAACCGCACTCACGCGCCTGTTGATTTTGATACCAATGTTGCTGCAACTATCACGTCTCACGACGCGGGATACATCAACAAAGGTCTGGAAAAAATCGTTGGTCTTCAGACTGATGCTCCGTTGAAACGTGCGTTAATTCCGTTCGGCGGCATCAAAATGGTTGAAGGTTCATGCAAAGTTTACGGTCGTGAACTGGATCCTCAACTGAAAAAAATCTTCACCGAATACCGTAAAACGCACAATCAGGGCGTGTTCGATGTTTACACCCCAGACATTATGCGTTGTCGTAAGTCTGGTGTTCTGACTGGTCTGCCAGATGCTTACGGCCGTGGCCGTATCATCGGTGACTACCGTCGCGTTGCGCTGTACGGTATCGACTACCTGATGAAAGACAAGTTTGCTCAGTTCACTTCTCTGCAATCCAAACTGGAAAACGGTGAAGATCTGGAAGCAACAATCCGTCTGCGTGAAGAAATTGCCGATCAGCATCATGCTCTGAGCCAAATTAAAGAAATGGCAGCTAAATATGGCTGTGATATTTCTGGTCCAGCAGTGACAGCTCAGGAAGCCGTTCAGTGGACTTACTTCGGCTACTTGGCTGCGGTGAAATCACAGAATGGTGCGGCAATGTCCTTCGGACGTGTCTCAACCTTCCTGGATATCTACCTTGATCGCGATCTGAAAGCGGGCAAAATCACGGAAGAAGAAGCTCAGGAAATGATTGACCATTTGGTCATGAAACTGCGTATGGTGCGTTTCCTGCGTACACCTGAGTATGATGAGCTGTTCTCTGGTGACCCGATCTGGGCAACAGAATCTCTGGCTGGTATGGGTCTGGATGGTCGTACACTGGTGAGCAAAACCAGCTTCCGCTTCCTGAACACCCTGTACACCATGGGGCCGTCTCCAGAGCCGAACATGACCATTCTGTGGTCTGAAAAACTGCCACAAAGCTTTAAAAACTATGCCGCTAAAGTCTCCATCGATACCTCTTCTCTGCAATACGAGAATGACGATCTGATGCGTCCTGACTTTAACAACGATGACTACGCGATTGCTTGTTGCGTAAGCCCGATGATCGTTGGCAAACAAATGCAGTTCTTCGGTGCCCGTGCAAACCTGGCAAAAACCATGCTGTACGCAATCAATGGCGGCGTGGATGAAAAACTGAAAATGCAGGTTGGTCCGAAATCAGAACCAATCAAAGGCGACGTTCTGGACTTCGACGAAGTGATGGAACGTATGGATCACTTCATGGATTGGCTGGCTAAGCAATATGTCACCTCTCTGAACATCATCCACTACATGCACGACAAATACAGCTACGAAGCGGCGCTAATGGCACTGCACGATCGTGACGTATTCCGTACCATGGCGTGTGGTATCGCTGGTCTGTCTGTTGCTGCTGACTCCTTGTCTGCTATCAAATATGCCAAAGTTAAACCAATTCGTGATGAAGATGGTCTGGCTATCGACTTTGATATCGAAGGCGAATATCCGCAATTCGGTAACAACGATTCTCGCGTAGATGAACTGGCTTGTGACCTGGTTGAACGTTTCATGAAGAAAATTCAGAAACTGAATACCTACCGTGGCGCAACACCAACTCAGTCGGTTCTGACCATCACCTCTAACGTGGTATATGGTAAGAAAACAGGTAACACGCCAGACGGTCGCCGTGCAGGTGCACCGTTCGGACCTGGTGCTAACCCAATGCACGGTCGTGACCAGAAAGGTGCAGTTGCCTCTCTGACTTCTGTTGCCAAACTGCCGTTTGCTTACGCGAAAGATGGTATTTCTTATACCTTCTCCATCGTACCTAACGCGTTAGGTAAAGACGACAACGTGCGTAAAGCTAACCTTGCGGGCCTGATGGATGGTTACTTCCACCACGAAGCCAGCATCGAAGGCGGTCAGCACCTGAACGTTAACGTCATGAACCGTGAAATGCTGCTTGATGCGATGGAAAACCCGGAAAAATATCCGCAGTTGACTATCCGTGTATCTGGCTACGCAGTGCGCTTCAACTCACTGACGAAAGAACAGCAACAAGACGTTATTACCCGTACCTTCACACAGTCAATCTAATTTCCATGGCTGTCTGAAAAAGCGTAAAATAAAGGCTCCACGTCAGTGGGGCCTTTTTCTCGCCCTCGCTTGTCGTTCAGATTGTTAACCTGTTTTGCCAGCCCGCTATGTTGCCCTAATCATGTGGATGGCTTGCAAAACAGATTCGACGCAGCATCTGTCACACGGTGTTTTTCTGTCAGAAACTCCTGCCAGATCGGTACCTACTTTCTCATGACTGCGCTCATAAAGACCGCTATTGTCCGGTCAAATTTGGAGAAAACCTCGCAATGTCAGTAATCGGTCGCATCCACTCTTTTGAATCCTGTGGCACCGTCGATGGTCCAGGCATCCGTTTTATTATCTTCTTTCAGGGCTGTCTGATGCGCTGCCTGTATTGCCATAACCGTGATACCTGGGATACGCACGGCGGCAAAGAAGTGACGGTTGAAGAACTCATGAAAGAAGTCGTGACTTACCGCCATTTTATGAATGCATCCGGCGGTGGCGTAACGGCATCAGGCGGCGAGGCTATTCTCCAAGCCGAGTTTGTGCGCGACTGGTTCCGTGCCTGTAAGGCAGAAGGTATCAACACCTGTCTGGACACCAATGGGTTCGTGCGCCGTTACGATCCCGTCATTGACGAACTATTGGACGTCAGCGATTTAGTGATGCTGGACTTGAAGCAAATGAACGATGATATCCATCAGAATTTAGTTGGTGTATCGAATCACCGTACACTGGATTTCGCTCGCTATCTGGCAAAACGTAACCAGCGTACCTGGATACGTTATGTGGTGGTCCCTGGCTGGTCTGATGATGATGAATCCGCGCACAAGCTGGGCGAATTCACCAAAGATATGACGAACATCGAGAAAATTGAGCTTCTACCGTACCATGAGCTTGGTAAACACAAGTGGATCGCGATGGGGGAAGAGTACAAGTTAGACGGTGTTAAACCGCCGAAGGCTGATACGATGGATCGTGTTAAATCGATTCTGGAAAGCTACGGTCACAAGGTAATCTACTAACCTATGACGCTTTCTGAAAAAATAGCGCGCTCACACGGCGCGCTATTTTCATTTCAGCGGATCAACATCGCGATTGATCTTGACCCGCTACATTGTAGACAAGCACCGAGTTAAACCAGATTCCCTGCGGCTTTGATTCTCACCTGTACTGCATTTCCCGGCAGATAGGCCAGCGGGATTTCCTGATAATCGATGATTTCAACGCTGCCAAGCATGGCTCCTGTCTCTTCCGCAAGACGAATGGTTTGCTGCTGCAATTCACTCTTTATCTTTTCACGATCGTTATCTGACATTTTAACCACGCGTTCGATCTGTGCTCCTACCTTCCCTAGCGCCACACCCACCGCATTTGCCGCATCAAAATTCAGTGGACGCATGACCTGGCTGACACCGGATAAAACGTCGGGCAGTAAAATACTGCCACCGCCAACAAGCACAGCGGGAATAGCCGCACTCGACGATTTAATCCGATCGATAGCACTTTCCACTTTATCAATCATCTGACGATAAGCCTGCTGACAAAGTACTTTATCCAACTCGGGCAACGGAAGAGGAAGATCCGCAGTCCATCGCTCACGCTGAAGTTGCAGCATAATATCGTTGAGCGTTAACGTCTCTCCACCAAAACTGACGCCCTGCTCAAGAAGGCGATAGCCGACACTGTCAGGGCCAAGGGTGAGTTTTCCATCCTGAGACTGCCGAACACAGGTTCCACCGCCAATGCCAATAGAAATAATATCCGGCATCCTGAAATTCGTCCGCACATCACCTACTTCAACGGCGATTGCCGATTCACGCGGAAAACCATTCACTAATACGCCAATATCTGTCGTGGTGCCGCCGACATCGATAATCAGCGCATTATCCAATCCAGAAAGGTGGCACGCCCCGCGAATCGAGTTTGTTGGTCCACAGGCCATCGTCAGAATAGGATATTGCTTCACCATACTCTCGGACATCAAGGTGCCGTCGTTTTGCCCGAAGAATGGCGTAGCCTTAATTCCGTGCCGAATTAGCGCTTGTGTAAAGCCGTTAACAAAACGATTTGCGGTGCTTTGCAGCGATGCATTCAGGATCGTCGCGTTTTCTCTTTCCAGCAATCCCGTGCTGCCTATCCGGTGGGATAACGACAGAGAAACATCAGGTAATGCCGCATTCACCCACTGGGCAACCTGCAATTCCTGCTCACTATTTACTGGAGAAAATACGCCACAGATAGCCACGCTGTCCACATGACCACGCATCTTGTCACAGACCGCCAGTACTTCATCCCGCCGTACAGGATGAATCTCCCGACCATCAAATTCATAGCCGCCATGAAGCTGGTAGAAATGCTCGCCTAACGTCTTTTGCCACTCGTCATCCCAACCAAACAATGGTGGGACGCTATCACTGCTTGGCAGGCTCAGACGCAATAATCCAACGCGATCCAGTCCTTTCCGCTCAACAATCGCATTGGTACATTGGGTTGTGCCTAACATCGCGTAGCGAATATGCTGCGGTGCAATCCCAGACTGCGCCAATACCGTAGCAATCACGCGCTCGATGCCACTATAGATATCCATACTGGTTGGAAACTTGGCCGTCGCAATACAGCGCAGATCAGCATCTAAAATTGCCGCATCCGTGTTTGTGCCTCCGACATCAATCCCGAGTCGGTAATCATTTTTATGTAACATCGGGAAGACCTCAGCGGTTTGCAAGCTGTTCTATTGGTACATACTGCACCGGATAGCCAAAATATTCCGGCCCCGCGACGTCAATCCCTTTTGGCGTTCGCCATTTCTCATTGCACGGATAGGCAATGACATCGACTCGCTGCCCATAACGTAAATGTTCCGTGATAATCGGACGCCCGGTTTCACTATCTACAATGGAGATCAAATCAGGAACAACAGCCAGCAGATTATCCTGCGTAGGTTCTACTGACTGTGAAGAACGATAAGCCAGCAAGAGTTCATTCTGGAAAAGCACCGTAAACGATTCGCCTTTATCACTCCCCATACCATCCAGTACCACTTTACCCCGAGCAAAACCACCGGTTGTGCGCCGATCAACATCGACAATTTTACCCGATGCAATGACGTGGCCATTGAGCACAGTAAGTAGAGACTGCACAGGATGACTGCCCGACTGATGCGCTTCACGCAGCGTTTTTCCAATATTTTGCGCCAGGGTTAGCGTTCCCTTAATGGCGCTACGTTTGAGCTCATGTCCACGAAGTGGATAATCACACATCGCACAGGCAGCACCCATCTGCTCCGTAATCGCTCTGGCTAGCCGTTCAGACCACACACCATCAATAGGATTAAGGATAACCGAGTTACCTTTCTCATCAGCTAACGTGTTTGGTGCCGAAGATAAACCATCAAGGAAAAAGGTCACCATTTGTGCTTCGGGGAATGCACGCCCCATTGCATCACAATCGATAACCGGCAACCCTTTCTTAGCCGCAACAACAAAGGGGATCAGCGAGTTAATACCACCGACTTCAATTGAAAACGTACCCGAGGCTGATTCCGCCAGCACTGTTTCCATTGTGTCAAAAGCCAAAACAATCTGGCGCTGTGAAATAATTTTTTCCACAGAAACCGTCGGTGCCCCCATAGTGCTGCATGGGACAAAAAGCGAATCATCTTCGATATCATCGAGATTCATCAGAACAATAGGCTGGGTGTTACGTAATGCATTCTTGGCAATTAATGAGCCAAGATAGGGATCTCCCCCGCCCCCAGTGCCAAGAACCGATGCTCCCAGAGCAATATCATCTATTGTTTCAGAATCAATATAGCGGGTCATTATTTGTCCAGAAAGACGAAGAACCCCTATTTAAAAATAGGGGACCAAGCAATTACATCCCAACTCGTGGGAATACCTTACGCAATGCGACATATATCGCCATACTCACCATGATTCCATCTAAAGCAGAAATCGAGCTAATAGTAAGAACATTGAAAAAATCTGTCGATGTCAAAAGGCTAACCAAACTTCCGCATATCCAGGCTACAGCTGCGCCAATGTTCAGATTCTTCGGTTCTGATATATCGATCTTTGAGGGTGATAAATCAAAAAAGTAATATTCAGCCAGATATACACCAGCGATTGGTGAGACTATCACCCCCAATAATGAGAGAAATTGGGTAAAATTATTAATCATCCCATTGTAGGCGAAAAACAACCCAACAAAAGCCATCAAAATCACTAATTTAGGACGGGACAATGCCCGAATGACCACAGAGAGTCCTAACGATGCGGAGATTAGATTTGAACTATTTGTTGTCCATTGTGCAAAGATTAAAATCACAATGGCTGACATACCCAGTCCAATACTAAAGAATATTTCGACAAGATCATCGCTACCGACCAGATGGGTTAGTAAAAGCGCAACTAAAATTGTCGCGCTATTACCGAAGCAAAAGCCTAATCCAGCTCCCAAGATAGCGTCTTTGCGTGTTTTGGCGTAGCGTGCAATATCAGGCGACATAATACTGGCCGCAACAATCCAGATAGAAACAACATAAGAGATTGCGCTTCCCATGCTAATGGGGTTTTTGATAGCTATTATTGGTGGTGTAGAATGATCAACTGCAGCCAAATAAATCCCTGTTACTATCAGAATCAGCATTAAAGGGACGCTAAACATGCTGAGCCTTCCTAATGATCTGACCCCCCAAATAGCGGTTAATGCCATCAGTATCATGCCGAATAGTAAGATAGGAAAACGGCCAGGTTCAAAATGATAATGAAGCAATGCCTTTTGTAGCATGGCACCAAAGAAATCAAGCTGGAAAGCGAACCAACCGACCAAAGAAATCGCAGAGAATATGCCGATAACTTTGCCGCCAAATTTGCCAAACACCGAGATACTTAATAGAGTCGTTGATAGCCCACAGCCATAACCCACATTAGCGCATAGCGCGGCAAGCACACCGAGCAAAGCAGAACCAATAAGCGTGGCACTAACGGCCTGAGAAAATGGCAACCCACCGCTCAAAAAAGTACCAAGGAATAAACCTGAAATATCAATCCCAATTGCCAGCCATATTAACGTAATTACATACCAGCGCTTTCGAGCTTCAGCAGGGACAGGTTCGTATTCGTAATCATAGATTTGCCGCTCCTGTTTTTCTTTTTCAGGTACAGCATTCCCTTGAGACATAACTCCTCCATTAAATAAGCAGCAAATAATTATTGTATCGTTGTGATATTTTATAGAGGTTGTCTGGCGACGTATAGAACAATGGTGTTGTCAGCAAGCTAACAACACCATTATGCTTTATGAGAAACCCTGATGTGACGCATAAACCACGATTTTTGTGGCGACCACATCAATAATGTGGTGTGACAACAAGATAAATTGGTTTCATATCGATTAATACAGATATATTTTGATGTTAACATTCAGATATGTAATGTATGCGAAGGAAATGCTATGCGCTTAGATAAACTGGAGATTCGCTGGTTAAAACTTTTTTGTAAAATCGTTGAAAAACAAGGAATTACTAACGCACAAACTGCAACTGGATTGAGTCAGCCCGTCCTAAGCCACTATCTGTCTAGACTTGAAGATACACTTGGACTTGTTTTGTGTGAACGTGGCCGTGGGGGCTTTGCCTTAACAACTGAAGGAGAAGTTGTCTACCAGGAAGCAAAATCTGTCATTTCCACACTCGATGACTTCGCTAACAGGCTAGCCCGCATCAAACATCAACTTATAGGTAAAGTAAAACTAGGCTGCTTGGATAATATCGCCACTCACCCCAACAACGTTGTATCACAAGCGATATCTCATCTTTATGACCAAAGCCCAGACGTCAACGTCGAAATCGAAATTATGGAATATCTTCCGCTCATGGAGCGGTTAAAAAATGGGCACCTCGATGTTGTTCTAAGCGCCCTGCCCGATGACATTCCCGCAGACATTTTCTATCAGCCTGTCTTTGTTGAACATAGCTACTTTTATTCTCTAGCAGAAAATGCTGCAATGATCGAACGTGAATGGCTTGCTGGTGAGTTAAATCCTCGCAGGCTGCTAATTGGCGGGCATGCCGTAAACGAGATATCTAAACAGCTAGGGTCTGTATCAAAGCAAGGTTATCACCAGACAGCCTGGCATCTAGAAGGAAGTTTGTTACTTCTGCTAGCAGGAACTCATATTGGTTTTCTTCCCGACCATTATGCAGCCTCTTGGGTGGAAAAAGGGAAACTTGCAGCAATTGCTCCAGATCGTTTAAAGCTAACCAGCATATTTTATCTGGTGCGAAACGCAAAACAACGTCTCAGTCCGGTAGCCGAGGCGCTGTGGAATAATATGGTAGACGCGGGACAAAGTTCATTGGCCGGCCTTGATACCACTGACTCAAGCAGCAGCTAATGGCGTTGAATGATGATCGGCTTTTCTGAGCAACATCATCAGGTAGATCATCGCAATAACGGCGATGAGTACGAACAGTAATCGATCGGAATAACTCTGCATCAACACCGCAGCAACGCTTGGTCCACAAAGACTGCCAAGCGTGTAGCTGAGGAGCAGCGCCTGATTCATCGCCACCAGTTCTTCAGGACGTACCTTTTCACATGCCCACGACATAGCGACGGGGTACAACGTAAACCCTGCGCACCCCAATAAGAATAGCGACGGTGCCATAGCATAGTGACTAATGCTGAGCATCGCAGCACAACCAATAATCACCACAAAGACTAATACTCGAAGAACTAACAACCGACCATAACGGTCAGCCATACGCCCAACAGGCCATTGGCCAACAATCCCTGAGCTGATCAACAGCGCCATCCAGTAGCCTACTTGCGCATCATTCATCCCCTGATGGGAGAGATACAGTGGCATCAGACCATACAACGAACCTAAAATTGCGCCGGAAATAATACAACCATGCACGCCTAAACGCGCACTGCGATACGTCAGCATTTTCCACATATTGACATGCTTTTCGTACTGTTCTGGCGGCGTAGGAAGGCGAGTAAACAACAGAGGTAGTACGGCCAAAATAACTAATGCGACCATCCACGGCAGTACGCCCAATAATGACGCAGGCAACACGCCAAGCAACAGCTGTCCGACCACGCTACCGAGGTAGTAAGCAATCATATAAGCAGCGAGCAGTTGCCCTCTCTGCGTCGAGGTTCCACTACATAACAAGGCGCTTTCGACCACAACCCAGATTAATGCGCAACCTATCCCAGCCAAAAAACGCCAGAACAGCCAACTGCCGATATCCGCAGAAATACCGAGGCCAACAATCGCGATGCCAAATAATAAAGCCGCAAAATAATAGCTGCGGTTAAACCCATACAGTTTGATTAATTTACCGGCTAATAGCGTTCCAACCAAATTACCACCGAAATAGGAGGAACCAACGAGGCCAACCTGCCAGACAGGGAGAGACTGATAACTTAGCCAAAGTGGGACCAACGTATTTAATACCGCAATACAAACCGTCAGCAGCAAAAGTCCGCAGAGCAGTAACAGCACTGGGCGGGAATAAGCAGACATAGCGAGTGGATAACCAAGCAACCGGAGAAGAGTGAGCGCATCATGCCACTGCATATATAAAAGTCAATCCGGGCAAAAAGTGCTAAAACGCCTTTCTTAAATTATGGATTGAAAGAATTAATCAATACTCGCAGAAGGGCCGTCACCGTTAAGCAAGGAATTCTTATAACCAACTGGTTTTAAAACACTTTAAACGTAAAAACCAAGCAATACGAGCGGTATTAGGTCGATAAATTACTTTTACGATGAAAAAATATTACCGAAGATAAGGCGTAAAAAAAGCGCCCTTAGGCGCTTTATTCAAATAGCAGCGATTAGCCAATGAATTCCAGTCCGCCCATATAGGGGCGCAGTACTTCAGGAATTTCAATGCGGCCATCGGCCTGCTGATAGTTCTCCAGAACAGCCACCAGTGTGCGACCAACTGCCAGACCAGAACCGTTCAGCGTATGAACCAGTCGAGTCTTTTTATCGGACTTGCTGCGGCAGCGAGCCTGCATACGACGCGCCTGGAAATCCCCACAGTTTGAGCAGGAAGAGATTTCGCGGTACGTGTCCTGCGCTGGTAACCAAACTTCCAGATCGTAGGTTTTGATAGAACCAAAGCCCATATCACCCGTGCAGAGCAATACTTTACGGTAAGGCAAGTTCAGCAGTTGCAACACCGTTTCGGCGTGGGTCGTCAACGCTTCCAGCGCCTGCATGGAATCCTCAGGACGGACGATTTGTACCAGTTCAACCTTGTCAAACTGGTGCATACGAATCAACCCGCGCGTATCACGACCGTACGAACCTGCTTCTGAACGGAAGCAAGGTGTGTGTGCGGTCATTTTCAACGGTAAAGATTCTTCATCCAGAATTTCGTCACGAACCAGATTCGTTAGCGGGACTTCAGCTGTCGGAATCAGTGCGTATTGGCTGCTTTCCGCTTCTTCGCTTAATGGATTGGTATGGAATAGATCTTCACCAAACTTAGGCAACTGACCCGTACCGTATAACGTGGCGTGGTTTACCAGATAAGGCACATACGCTTCCTGATAACCGTGCTGTTGTGTATGCAAATCCAGCATGAACTGGGCAAGTGCACGGTGCAGACGAGCAATCTGTCCTTTCATCACGACAAAACGCGCACCGGTTAATTTCACCGCAGCGGCAAAATCCAGTCCGGCAGCCATCTCGCCAAGTTCAACATGATCGCGCACGGCAAAATCATACTTACGCGGCTCACCCCAACGGGTAATTTCCTGATTTTGTGTCTCGTCCTTACCTAGCGGCACAGAATCATCCGGCAGGTTCGGGATCGTTAACGCCAGATCGCGAATGTCATTCTGCAACTGATCCAGCTCGGCTTTCGCGGCATCCAGTTTTTCGCCTAATGTATTAACTTCACGACGCAAAGGCTCGATATCTTCACCGCGTGCTTTCGCTGCACCAATCTCTTTCGATCGGGAGTTACGCTCTGCCTGCAGGTTTTCAGTTTCTACCTGCAATACTTTACGACGTTCTTCCTGCTTACGCAGGGTCTCAACATCCAGCTTAAAGCCTCTGCGAGCCAGTAACTTTTCGGCGACTGCGTCTAGCTCATTACGCAGTAAATTGGGATCGAGCATGCTAATCCTGTGCTTATGATTATCAAATGAAATAGTGGCGTACACGGCGCGCTACGCGGCCGGTTTCAGAAAATACCTGAATAACCTTACCGCAACGCTTAGTTCAACGGTAGCGTTTTGTCGGGCTATTTTGATCCTGAGCAGCAAGCCAGGCGAGCTTTTCACCAATTTTGCCCTCAAGGCCACGCGAGGTAGGTGCATAATAGTGCGTATCCGCCATTTCAGATGGAAAGTAACTCTCGCCAGCCGCATAGGCATTGGGTTCATTGTGTGCGTACCGATACTCTGCCCCAAGCCCCATTTCTTTCATCAAACGGGTAGGTGCGTTACGCAAATGTTCGGGAACATCATAGTCCGGCTTTTCGCGGGCATCTTGTATCGCCGCTTTGAAAGCACTATATACCGCATTGCTTTTTGGCGCGCAGGCCAGATAAACAATCGCCTGTGCGATGGCGCGTTCCCCTTCTGCGGGGCCGACGCGAGTGAAACAATCCCAGGCAGAGATAGCCACCTGCATCGCTCGCGGATCGGCGTTACCGACATCTTCCGAAGCAATTGCCAACAGCCGTCGAGCAACATATAACGGATCGCCACCGGCGGTGATGATTCGGGCGTACCAATAGAGCGCCGCATCCGGCGCGGAGCCTCTTACCGATTTATGCAAAGCTGAAATCAGGTCGTAATAGCGGTCGCCCTTGTTATCAAAGCGGGCACTGCGTTCGCCAGCAATTTCATTGAGGAGTGCTGGCGTCAAGATGCGCATGCCCTGCGCGTCAATTTCCGCCATATCCGCCATCATTTCCAGGCTATTCAATGCACGTCTGGCATCGCCATTGACCAATTCAGCTAGCATCCGCCCAGTATCGACAGGCAGAACAATATTCTGCCCACCATAGCCACGCTCGCTGTCGCTCATCGCTTGCAGTAAAACCTGCTCGATATCTTCCGCCGTCAGCGCTTTCAGCAAATAGACACGGGCGCGAGATAACAAGGCTGAGTTAAGCTCAAAAGAAGGATTTTCCGTTGTCGCACCAATGAAGGTGATCGTTCCATCTTCGATATGCGGCAAAAACGCATCCTGCTGACTTTTGTTGAAACGATGAACTTCATCGACAAACAAAATGGTGCGTCGTCCTGCATTACGATTTTGTCGGGCACGCTCAATCGCTTCGCGAATTTCTTTGATGCCAGACGTCACGGCAGAAATGCGTTCAACATCGGCCTGCCCATAATGCCCAATCAGTTCTGCCAGCGTGGTTTTCCCCGTTCCTGGCGGCCCCCAAAGAATCATTGAGTGCAACTGCCCCGCCTCGATGGCCCGTGGCAACGGCTTACCAGCACCGAGCAGGTGCTGTTGACCAATATACTGCGCCAATGTCGCTGGCCGCATACGCGCGGCCAGTGGTTGGAATTCGTTACAGGAAAAGTCCAGTGACAGATTGCTCACTCTTACCTCACTGACGCTGATCGTCCAGCGTAACGCCTTTCGGCGGTGTGAAAGTGAATTGCGCCGCATCCACCGCGCCATTTTGCTGGTTCTTCAGCACATAAGTGCTCCGCTGCCCATCCTGTTCCGTCGCGGTAAACTGCTTGATCGTGCCGTTTGTCGTCACATTAATCGCGAACTGCTTCAGATTACCGCTCGCTGACTTCGGCGTAAGTTCAAAATCATCGCCTTTCTGACGCACATCGTATTTACTCCAGTCACTGGTATCGTTACGCGTAATCAGGATGAACGGCGTATTTCCCGTTGCATCTTTCAACCAGGTCGCCGTGACTTGCTCAACAAACGGGTTGTAGAACCACAGTGTTTTACCGTCAGAAATCAATGCACTCTCATCAGGCGATGTGGTTTTCCAGTTAAATAAGTTAGGACGTTTCAGCCACAGTTCGCCTTCCCCTTCCTGCACCGCTGCACCATCGGAACTGGTTACCTTCTGGCTGAAGTTTGCATGGAAACTGTTTACTTTATTGAGACGACCTTGCAAATCTTTTGCCGCGTCCGCATAGACAGCGGTTGAGGTAACACCTGCAATCAGGCAACTGATAGCTAACCACTTTTTCATACGCATAATCCTTTGAATTTCTAAATATAACGCGCCCTCGCCTAGCGAGATCGGGCGTTTTACATAGCGACCACGTTATTCGTAGATCTATGTTATCTGAACCCACTCGAGCGGTGATAGGTGAATTATCTGCTTATTGCCGCTTTTACGCTTCTTTGCATAAGGGCTGCTCGCGCAGCCCTTATGGGGAGTGACTTCAATCAATACCGCGTTCTATTCTATTGATGGTGGTGCCAAGACCTCGCGGTTGCCATTGTGCCCAGGAGAACTGACGATACCCTGCGCTTCCATTTGCTCAACGATTCGCGCCGCGCGGTTATAGCCAATACGGAACTGGCGCTGTACGCCGGAAATGGAGGCTCGACGCTTATCGACCACAAACTCCACGGCCTGATCGAACAAAGGATCGAGCTCTTCATCACTATCAAGCCCCAGGCTTCCACCTTCAGCATCATCGCCACCGCTGACAATATTATCGATATATTGAGGGCGACCACGCGCTTTCCAGTCTTGAACGACAGCGTGAACTTCCTCATCGCGCACAAAAGCACCATGAACGCGGATAGGTATAGAGGAGTTAGGTGCCATATACAGCATGTCCCCCATCCCCAAGAGCGATTCCGCGCCACCTTGATCGAGGATAGTGCGTGAGTCGATCTTGCTGGAAACCGTAAACGCAATACGCGTCGGAATGTTCGCTTTGATCAGCCCAGTGATCACATCGACCGACGGACGCTGCGTCGCCAGTACCAAGTGAATCCCCGCAGCACGCGCTTTTTGCGCCAGTCGAGCAATCAATTCTTCAACCTTCTTACCCACTGCCATTATCAGGTCAGCAAATTCATCGACCATAACGACAATATACGGCAGTTTTTCCAACACGGGTGGCGTCATATCCATACTGTCGCCCGGCTTCCAGAACGGATCGGGAATCGGACGCCCCATTGCATTTGCCGTCATCACCCGTTCGTTGTATCCCGCCAGATTACGCACGCCAAGCGCTGACATCAGCTTATAGCGACGTTCCATTTCACCGACACACCAGCGCAGCGCATTTGCCGCATCCTTCATGTCGGTCACAACTTCCGTCAACAAATGTGGAATGCCTTCGTACACGGAGAGCTCCAGCATTTTCGGGTCGATCATGATAAAGCGCACGTCTTCTGGCGTAGCTTTATACAACATACTGATGATCATGGCGTTGACGCCGACCGACTTACCCGACCCCGTCGTACCCGCAACCAGCAGGTGTGGCATTTTCGCCAAATCGGCAACGACAGGTTCGCCAGAAATATCTTTCCCTAATACTATCGCCAGCGGCGAAGGGTTATCCCGGAATGCATCACAGTCCAGCACTTCTCGCAGATAAACCGTCTGACGGTGTGCATTCGGCAACTCCAGCCCGACATATGGCCTACCGGGAATAACCTCAACAATACGTACTGCAACGACTGACAGTGAACGCGCCAAATCACGCGACAAATTCGAGATACGCGCGGCTTTAACACCCGGAGCCAGATCCAATTCAAACCGTGTGATTACGGGTCCAGGAGAGTGATCGACCACATCCGCTTTTACCCGGAAATCAGCCAACCGCGCTTCAATCAGTCGCGCCGTTTGCTCCAGAGCGAAATTATCAACAGGCGCTTCACTTGCTGGTGGCGGAGTCAACAAATCCAACGTTGGCAATGGCGTGGTCGGCTTCTGCAACGGTTGTTCATTACGCATCAGGAACGGATGAATTAGGCCATCCATTGCCGGATGATGCGTTGGCGCATCTGCATTTTCCTGTCGCGTAACGTCAACAGGCGCAGGTGTCGATTGCACTGGCTGCTCAAACATCAACGGGTTGCGCTCATCGTTGTCGTCTTTATCTTCGCCAACATGCATCGGCGGAAGATCGGGCTCAGTGTTATAAGCCGGCGGCGAATACGTCGGCTCGCTGAACGTACGTGGCTCAAATTCAGGCTCTCGCTCACTCTCAGCGCTAAATGGTGAGAATGAAAAGGCGTTATGTGACACCACAGGGTTTGATTGAACCGGCTCACGGGTCGCAGGCGATGCTATCGGAGCAGGAATTTCTTCATCGCGCGACGACGTACTCGCGTCATAACGTGACTGCTGCTGTGCAGCGAAATCTCTGGCTAGCTGCGCTTGCAGAAGCGCGTCTTCATCGTCTTCCTGTAACGGGTACTCATCGCCGTAACGCTGGCGCTGCTGGTCCAGATACGCTTGCTGCAACGCAGCTTCTTGCTGGGCGATGTCATCCGGCGTCTCTTCCTGATACACGTCGTTCGTCAATTCCGTTTCTGCACTACCATTCTGCGCCTGCAGCCTTGCTTGTTCTTCGGCCAAACGCTGTGACGGTAACTTGATTCCGTATGACGCAAGTTCACGGCGCGTAGGAATACGAACCGGATTAGGACGCGGCAGTTCCGGCCCTACGCCGCGTTTAATCTGCGGATTATCATCCCCATCGGCACTGAACGCAGGCATAAAGGTGTTGTTCGCGTTGAAATCCGTCTCTTGTGCAGGCTGTGGCGGTTCAGCAAACGGTTGAACGACCGATGACGTTACGATCGGCGGTACAACACTATTCTCATAAGAGCTATTTCCATAAGAACTGTTCCCATAAGAATTCCCAAATGGGGGATACGCGCTGCTATGAGGCTCCGACGTAGTAACATTCTCCGGCATCGCTACAGGTGTTTCAGGGACTTCAAACGAATACAACGGCGGGTTCAGTGACGGCGTCGCATCAATCGCTGATAGCGCTAGGGGTGGCGCTATATCAGATAATGTCGAATCCGCTACTGATGTTTCTGCTAACGAGGTCGGTTGTGTAGCGACTGGCGCATTTTCAACAGCAGGCGATAACGCTTCTTCTGCCCTATTATCCGTCGTCGTACCCTTTATGGCATCAGCAACGGAAGGCGCAGAAAACAGGACATCATCGTCATCACGTTGTTGCGGTATTGGTTCGCCTGATACTTCATCGTGCTGAATGTTAAGCGCATTATGCTCATCGTCTTCACGCTCGTTTTCTTCACGATACTCTTCATCGCGACGCGAACGGTTTGACATAAATGTCAGACAGCCCAATACACCAGCACCTATTTTTTCGGCAATCGTTAACCATGACCAGCCGGTAAACAACGTCAACCCTGCGCCCCACACGCACAGCAGAATTAGCGTCGCACCCATGCTATTGAAACGTGGAATCATTGAGCTGCTCAACAGACTTCCCAAAACACCACCGGAAGCGAAATAGTAGAGATCGTCAATATTCAACGCAGCCAAACCACAAGAGGTGAGGATCAGCGCCAATGTTCCAATCAGGCGAAGTGAAAAGGTAAAATACTCAATAGATTGGTGGTTATCACGCTGACGGAAAGCCGCCCAGCACAGGGATAGCATAATCGGCGGAATGGCATAAGCTAAAACGCCAAAAATGAAGAACAGCGTATCGGCCAGCCAGGCACCTGCCACACCACCAAAATTATGGATAGGCTCATGCCACGCAGTCTGCGACCAACTGGGATCCGAGGGGCTGAAACTGAGTAGTGCGACACCGAGATAAACCGCAAAAAGTGCCACAACGATTAAAATCGCTTCAAGCAAACGACGAGTTCCGCTGAGTTTTTTCAGGGTAACGTCTTTATCTTCTGTATATTCCTGGCTCAAGAGTCTCTCCAGGGGCCTGTAAGGTTTATGACAAAGCGCCGAGAAAACCCGGCGCTGGGACTGTATAAATTCACAGGAGTGTAGCTGAATTTATCGGGTTTTGCACCCACACGTTTATCGCGTCTTAATGACCAGACGATTGCTTTGCTTCACTTCTTCCATCACCACGTAAGTACGGGTGTCGTTTACGCCCGGCAAACGCAGAAGCGTTTCACCCAGGAGCTTACGGTAAGCGGACATGTCCGGCACGCGTGTTTTTAACAGGTAGTCAAAATCACCGGAAACCAGATGGCATTCCTGAATCTCTTCCAGCTTCTGCACCGCAGAGTTAAACTGTTCAAACACATCAGGCGCACCACGGTTTAGCGTTATTTCAACAAAAACCAGCAATGACGCATCCAGATAATGCGGGTTTAGCAGCGCTGTGTAGCCATTAATGAAGCCCTGTCTTTCCAGACGACGCACACGCTCCAGACAAGGCGTTGGTGACAGCCCAACCCGTTTGGAAAGCTCGACATTGGAAATACGCCCATCTTTTTGCAATTCGTTCAGGATGTTACGATCAATACGATCGAGATCTTTTCCTGGCCGTTTTTTAGTGTCTACCATTATTATTGTCTCTCTTCACTTTTCCCTGCACACGCTTTACCCCGATAGACCTCATGTATCAGAGTTACCCTTAAAGAAGACACGCTGCCTATTTTGTATATCAACAGTCATTAACTTCTCGTTATCGCCTCACTCACCGCGAAGAAGGCCATCACGTCATATCCGTAGCCCAAAGGCCTATCTGCGCAAAAACGAATAAAAAGCCGAGCTTTTAACTGTCCACATACAAAAAATTTCCTCTTACCCAGATGTTTTCGCAAATGCACAGCCGATTGTCAAAGCAAAACAATGAAAATCAGAAGAAACTGCCAGATTGGATAAGCCAGAGCCATTCACCAAGGTGACTTCAATCATTTTACTTATGAATGTGGCTGATTTTTCAGCGATTTGTCATCATCATCGTCATTAACGATTAAACAAATAGCCAGTAACTTTTCTGCATACTTTTTTTACTCCTGTAATTTCCTTACAATCGTTCTCATTGTCCGTGGTAGATATGTTCATCGTTATAAATTGTTCATAGTAAGGACGTCCGTTGTCGTAGGAACCATCCGTATGAGCATTATCCGCCGTCATGAAATGAGGAAAGCATGGGTACCGTTAAACATCACAAGTTATTGATTCTGGGTTCAGGCCCTGCTGGCTATACTGCCGCAGTTTATGCTGCACGGGCGAATTTACAGCCAGTATTAATCACTGGTATGGAAAAAGGCGGTCAGCTGACGACCACGACTGAAGTAGAAAACTGGCCGGGCGACGCCGATGATTTAACTGGCCCGCTGTTGATGGAGCGTATGCACGCACACGCGACCAAGTTCAATACCGAAGTGATCTTCGATCATATTGAGCGCGTTGATTTGCAGAACCGTCCATTCCGTTTATTCGGTGATAGCGCCGAGTACACCTGTGACGCGCTGATCATCGCCACAGGCGCGTCAGCGCGTTATCTTGGCCTGCCATCTGAAGACGCGTTTAAAGGCAAAGGCGTTTCCGCTTGCGCAACCTGTGACGGGTTCTTCTACCGTAATCAGAAAGTCGCCGTTGTTGGCGGTGGGAATACAGCCGTAGAAGAGGCGTTGTATTTGTCTAACATCGCTGCGGAAGTGCATTTGATCCACCGTCGCGAGACGTTCCGTTCAGAGAAAATCCTGATTGACCGTCTGATGGATAAAGTCAAAAGCGGCAACATCGTCTTGCATACCAACCGTACGCTGGACGAAGTGCTGGGCGATAACATGGGTGTAACGGGTGTACGTATCCGCGATACACAAAGCGATGTCGCAGAAGAACTGGAACTGGCTGGCGTATTTATTGCTATCGGCCACAGCCCGAATACGGCCGTGTTCGGTGGTCAGTTGGAACTAGAAAACGGTTATATCAAAGTACAATCCGGCATTCACGGCAATGCGACACAGACCAGCATTCCTGGCGTTTTTGCAGCAGGTGACGTGATGGATCACATTTATCGTCAGGCTATTACCTCAGCCGGTACAGGCTGTATGGCTGCACTGGATGCAGAACGTTACCTGGACGGACTGACCGTCAATAAGTAATACGATACTGAAACGGGGCGGCAACTGCCGTTCCGTTTTCTTCCTTCCAGTTTGCCTCCCGCAACACAAAAATTGATCGCCTCCCCCATTTCCTTTCTGCTTTTCATTTGCAGCGCGTCTCTGTCGCGGTAACATGGCGTCATTCTGCATGATAGAAGATAATTTTGTTACCTAACAGTTACATGAGAGTTATTTTCTGTTAAGTCCATTTCTGCAACATAACGAACTGGTGCCTGATGAAAAAAACCAGACAGCAAGAACTGACCGCCTGGCTGAAGCAGCAAAGTAAACTGGCGCAACGTTGGCTACGGCTTTCACTGCTGCTTGGATTCCTGAGCGGCGCGTTAATCGTGGCACAAGCCTGGCTGTTAGCCACTTTGCTTCATGCCTTGATCATCGTTCATGCTCCACGAGAATCCCTGATCTCGCCCTTCCTCCTTCTGGTCGCTACATTTATTCTACGTGCTCTCAATAGTGTGGTACGTGAGCGTGTTGGTTTTCTTTGCGGACAAGCCGTTCGGCAGCAAATTCGTAAGCTGGTACTGGATCGACTGCAACAGCTTGGCCCAGCCTGGGTACAGGGTAAACCCGCAGGCAGTTGGGCAACGATGATTCTTGAGCAGGTTGATGATATGCAGGATTATTACGCCCGCTATCTGCCGCAAATGTATCTTGCTGCACTTATCCCGCTGCTTATCTTGATAACGATCTTTCCGATCAACTGGGCAGCGGGTCTGATTCTGTTTCTGACAGCACCGCTCATCCCTCTTTTTATGGCGCTGGTCGGTATGGGCGCTGCGGATGCCAACCGACGTAACTTTCTGGCGTTGGCTCGTCTGAGCGGACACTTCCTCGACCGCCTACGCGGAATGGAAACGCTACGTCTGTTTCATCGTGGCCAAGCTGAAACCGAACAAATCCGGCAGGCTTCCGAAGATTTCCGTAGCCGCACCATGGAAGTGCTACGCATGGCATTTCTCTCATCGGGTGTCCTTGAATTTTTTGCCTCCATTTCGATCGCCGTTGTCGCCGTCTATTTTGGTTTCTCGTATCTCGGGGAGCTGAACTTTGGACATTATGGTACGGGCGTGACGCTCTTCGCCGGTTTTCTCGTGCTGATTCTGGCACCGGAATTCTTTCAGCCTCTACGCGACCTCGGCACGTTCTATCATGCCAAGGCCCAAGCTATTGGCGCGGCAGAATCGCTAGTGACCTTTTTGTCAGAGGAAGGCGAGACAGTCGGCTTCGGCACACACGAATTCAGCAGCGATACCGCCATTGCCATTAGGGCAGAAGACCTGGTTGTCCTCGCACCGAATGGCACACCGTTGACTCAACCGTTGACGTTCGAGATTCGCTCAGGCGAACGTATCGCGCTGGTCGGTATCAGCGGAGCAGGAAAAAGCTCACTGCTTAATGCGCTCTTGGGGTTCCTGCCTTACCGCGGTTCATTAACCGTGAATGGTCAGGCGTTGAACGCGCTTACGCCGGAATCATGGCGCAAACAGTTGAGCTGGGTTGGACAAAATCCCCATTTGCCGGAACAGACGCTGCGCAGCAATATTCTACTGGGCAACCCGCAAGCCAGTATGATTGAGCTGCAACAGGCGATTGAACGCGCTTATGTGCAAGAGTTCTTACCACAGCTTCCACAGGGGTTAGAAACCACGATCGGTGACGGAGCGGCACGTTTATCTGTCGGGCAAGCACAGCGCGTCGCCGTTGCCCGTGCCCTCATTCACCCTTGTAATTTACTGCTGCTGGATGAACCGTCAGCCAGCCTGGATGCTCATAGCGAGGAGCTCGTTATGACAGCGCTGAACGAAGCTGCACGCTCCCAGACCACGCTACTCGTCACGCATCAGCTCACTGATATCACCGAGTATGATGCGATTTGGGTGATGGAAGGCGGTCGGTTAGTTCAACAAGGTGATTATCAAACACTCCGAGCTGAAACAGGCCCCTTCGCGGCGCTGCTGGCACAACGACAGGAGGCACTGTGATGGCTCAGGTGAAAACGATGCGGGTATTAAAACCGTTTCTGGCGCTTTATCGTCAGCACTTCTGGTATTTAAGTCTGGGTGTAGTGCTAGCGATTGCTACGCTGCTGGCCAGCATTGGCCTGCTCGCGCTATCTGGCTGGTTTCTGGCAGGTGCTTCGCTGGCTGGGATCGTCGGGCTACTGACCTTTAACTACATGCTGCCCGCCGCTGGCGTGCGGGGTGCCGCCATCGCGCGTACGGCTGGGCGCTATGGCGAAAGAGTCGTTAGCCACGATGCCACATTCCGCGTTCTGCTGCGCTTGCGTGTTTTCACATTCTCCCGCATTTTACCGCTCTCCCCGGGAGGGCTAGCACAATTTCGTCAGGCCGAGCTACTCAACCGGCTCGTAGCGGACGTTGATACGCTCGATCATCTTTATCTTCGTGTTATTTCCCCCATCATCAGCGCCTTCGCCGTCATTCTTATCGTTTGTTACGGTTTAAGCTTCATTGATGGTTCACTGGCTCTGACGCTGGGTGCCATTATGTTGGCGTTACTCCTGTGCCTGCCTGTTCTCTTTTATCGGGCGGGGAACGGCATAGGACAGGACTTGACCGCGCTGCGTGCACAATACCGCCTTCAGTTAACGACCTGGCTGCAAGGTCAGGCGGAGTTAACCGTCTTCGGTGCACTCGATCGCGTCCGTCAACAGTTGGCACTGGTGGAAATTAACTGGCTGCGTCGCCAGCGCCAACAGGCAAATCTTACTGGTCTGTCTCAGGCGGTGATGATTTTATGCAGTGGGCTGACTGTTACCCTGATTCTGTGGTTGGCAGCCGATGGCGTTGGCGGTAATCCACAGCCCGGCGCGTTGATCGCCCTCTTCGTGTTCGCTTCGCTTGCAGCCTTCGAGGCGCTGGCTCCCGTCACAGTGGCTTTCCAGCACATGGGGCAAGTTATTGCGTCCGCAGCTCGGGTCGATCAAATTATTCGTCAGCCCGTTGACGTCACATTCCCAGAACATGGTCCGGAAACCTCGCGCGCGGCTTCGCTTGAACTCTCACATGTCGGCTTCACTTATCCTGGTCAGCCACAGCCTGTGCTGCAAAATATCTCCCTTTCCATTCAACCTGGAGAGCATCTGGCGCTGTTGGGTCGTACTGGGTGTGGAAAATCGACGCTATTACAATTGCTGACTCGAGCATGGAATGCTGAATACGGGGATATTGCACTTAACGGCCACGCTCTTGCCGATTGGCGCGAAGACGATCTCCGCGCCATGATGAGCGTGGTACCACAACGCGCACATATATTCAGCGCAACGCTGCGCGATAACCTGCTGCTGGCAGCGCCGACAGCACGGGACGAAAAATTGGCCGAAGTATTACAACAGGTCGGGTTAGAAAAACTGCTGGAAAATGAGGGGCTGAATGCCTGGTTGGGAGAAGGCGGCCGTCAGCTATCCGGTGGAGAACAGCGTCGTATCGCTTTAGCACGTGCCTTATTACACGATGCGCCGTTAGTTCTGTTGGATGAGCCCACTGAGGGGTTGGATGCAGAAACCGAAAAACGTATCCTGCTGCTGCTCCGCCAACACTGTGCCGATAAGACCTTAATTGTCATCACTCATCGGCTATACGGTTTAGAATCGATGGATCGCATCTGCATTCTGGATGACGGTAAAGTGATCGAACAAGGCAGCCATCAGGCTTTGATGGCACAACAAGGGCGTTATTGGCAATTTCGCCAACACGTTTAAGGCAATTTCAATGAAACATAACGTTTGAAAAACATGCGCCTATATCAGTTATCGTCTCAATCACTTCAGTTTCCTGACCCGAATCATGCACTGGATGACCCCAACGGCCTGCTGGCCGTTGGCGGCGATCTCTCCGTTGCCAGGCTGAAAGCAGCTTACCGACAAGGTATTTTTCCTTGGTTCTCCCCCGGTGAGCCTATCTTGTGGTGGTCTCCGAATCCGCGTGCGGTTCTGTTTCCCGGTGAACTCCATCTTAGCCGCAGCCTGAAAAAATTTCTGAAGCGCCATACTTTTCATGCCACGCTGAATCAGGCGTTCGATGATGTTATTCACGCCTGCGCGCATGAACACCATGATGGCACCTGGATTACGCCAGACATAATTTCAGCTTATCGCCAGCTTCATCAGGTTGGGAAAGCACATTCCGTCGAAGTGTGGCACAATGGCGCACTGGTTGGTGGGTTATATGGTATTGAACAAGGGCGATTATTTTGTGGTGAGTCAATGTTCAGCCGCATGGATAATGCCTCAAAATACGCACTGCTGGCGTTTCAACAGCATTTTATTCGCCACGGCGGTAATGTGATTGATTGTCAGGTGTTAAACTCTCATACGGCTTCGCTTGGCGTGAGTGAGATTCCACGAGATCATTTTCTGCAACAGCTCTCCCAATGGCAGAATATCGCTGTCGATGAGGGTTGTTGGCTACCACAAAAGCTCGCAGAACCCACTTTTTAATAGAGAAAAATGGGTAAATAACACCCCAAACGTGAACGCTTCTTTACATAATGTCGGTTTTTCGGCATTATCTTGCGGTTAAAAAATAAAGGTAGTTAGACCTAGAGGATTCGATGGCCAAAGAAGACAATATTGAAATGCAAGGCACCGTGCTTGATACGCTGCCCAACACCATGTTCCGCGTTGAATTGGAAAACGGGCACGTGGTTACCGCTCATATCTCCGGTAAAATGCGTAAAAACTATATCCGCATCCTGACGGGTGACAAAGTCACTGTAGAGTTAACCCCGTACGACCTGAGTAAAGGCCGCATTGTCTTCCGCAGCCGTTAACCGGTTAGCTCATCGCTGATACCAGCGGTATATGAGGATGTGACTCCCTCTCCAGCCCTTTCCTTCATGGCAAGGGCTTTGTTTTTTGGAAGGGCTCGTGCACAAGATGTAAAAAAGGGATGCATCAGCATCCCTCTTAGGTAACACACGGTATCGATTAATTAACGCTTTCCGCTTTCCGCTTCTGCGCACTCTGGAAGCCGTACGTCAGCTGTTGCGTCTCTTTATCCAGTTCTACCGTCACAGAGCCACCATCCACCAGCGAACCAAACAGCAGCTCGTTGGCCAGCGGTTTCTTGAGGCTTTCCTGCATCACGCGAGCCATTGGTCGGGCACCCATCGCCTTGTCGTAGCCTTTCTCTGCCAGCCAGTCACGTGCTTCGTCGCTCACTTCTAGCGACACGCCTTTCGCGTCCAACTGTGCCTGGAGTTCAACAATAAACTTATCGACAACCTGCTGAATAACATCGGTAGACAGATGATTGAACCAGATAATGCCATCCAGACGGTTGCGGAACTCCGGCGTAAACACCTTTTTGATCTCTTCCATCGCATCCGTGCTGTTGTCCTGATGGATGATACCGATAGATTTACGCTGTGTTTCCCGCACGCCCGCATTGGTGGTCATGACGACAATGACATTGCGGAAATCCGCTTTACGGCCATTGTTATCCGTCAGCGTACCGTTATCCATCACCTGCAACAGCAGGTTAAAGACGTCCGGATGCGCTTTTTCGATTTCATCCAGCAGCAGCACGGCATGAGGATGCTTGATCACCGCATCCGTCAGCAGGCCGCCCTGATCGTAGCCCACATAGCCTGGAGGTGCACCAATCAAGCGGCTGACGGTATGACGCTCCATGTATTCGGACATATCAAAGCGCAGCAGTTCAATATCCAGCGCTTTTGCCAGCTGCAACGTCACTTCCGTCTTACCAACACCTGTAGGGCCTGCGAACAGGAAGGACCCTACCGGCTTACGCTCCTGACCCAATCCTGCACGGCTCATCTTGATAGATTCAGACAACGCTTCGATAGCCTTGTCTTGCCCAAACACCAGCATTTTCAGGCGATCGCTGAGGTTTTTCAGCACATCACGATCGCTGGCGGAGACGGTTTTTTCTGGAATACGGGCGATGCGGGCGACAACCGATTCGATGTCACTCACGTTGACCGTTTTCTTGCGCTTGCTGACAGGCATCAAACGGCTGCGCGCACCCGCTTCATCGATCACATCGATGGCCTTATCTGGCAAATGACGGTCATTGATATATTTCACTGCCAGCTCTACCGCTGCGCGAACCGCTTTCGACGTATAGCGAACATCATGGTGAGCCTCATACTTCGGCTTCAGGCCATTAATGATTTGTATCGTTTCTTCCACGCTAGGCTCAGTGATATCGATTTTCTGGAAACGACGCGCCAGCGCCCGATCCTTTTCGAATATATTGCTGAATTCCTGATACGTGGTGGAACCAATAACGCGGATCTTGCCGCTGGAAAGCAGCGGTTTAATCAGATTAGCCGCATCAACCTGACCACCGGACGCTGCACCAGCGCCGATAATCGTGTGGATTTCATCAATAAACAGGATGCTGTTTTTATCCTGCTCTAGCTGCTTCAACAGCGCCTTGAAGCGTTTTTCAAAGTCACCGCGGTATTTGGTACCGGCCAGCAACGCGCCGATGTCCAGTGAGTACAGGGTGCACTCCGCCATCACTTCCGGTACATCGCCCTGCACAATACGCCAGGCCAGCCCTTCGGCAATCGCGGTTTTACCGACACCGGACTCACCGACCAGCAGCGGGTTATTTTTACGGCGGCGGCACAACACCTGAATCGTGCGCTCCAGTTCTTTCTCCCGGCCAATGAGCGGGTCAATACCGCCGACGCGAGCCAGTTGATTCAGATTGGTGGTGAAGTTTTCCATACGATCTTCCCCTCCTGCCTGTTCTTCATTGACGGGACTTTCAGCGCTAGGTGCCTGATCGGATTCTTCTTTACGTGTGCCGTGAGAAATAAAGTTCACGACATCCAGACGACTAACGTCATGCTTGCGCAGGAGGTAGGCGGCCTGAGATTCCTGTTCGCTAAAAATCGCGACCAGAACGTTGGCGCCAGACACTTCACTGCGGCCGGAAGACTGCACGTGGAAGACGGCGCGTTGTAGTACGCGCTGGAAGCTGAGCGTCGGCTGAGTTTCTCGCTCATCGTCACTCTGCGGTAATGTTGGTGTGGTCTGTTCAATGAAGGCTTCCAGCTCTTGACGCAGCGCGGCTAAATCTACCGTGCAGGCTTCCAGTGCTTCACGGGCGGCTGGATTACTGAGCAGAGCCAACAGCAGGTGCTCCACGGTCATAAACTCGTGTCGGTGCTCACGCGCTCTGGCGAAAGCCATGTTGAGACTGAGTTCCAGTTCTTGATTGAGCATAGGCACCTCTCCCAATAAATCGCCTGACTTCAGGCTTTTTCCAGCGTACAGAGCAGCGGGTGCTCGTTTTCTCTGGCATAACGATTGACTTGTACGACCTTGGTTTCAGCCACTTCAGCGCTGAATACGCCACAAATTGCTTTACCCTGATAATGCACAGTTAACATAAGCTGTGTGGCACGTTCAATATCATAAGAAAAGAACTTTTGCAGAACGTCAATAACAAATTCCATCGGGGTGTAATCATCGTTATTCAACACCACGTTATACATGGATGGCGGCTGCAATTTTTCTTTCTGTTGATCGGCGGTCAGGCTTTCCGATTGTGACCACGTACTTTTGTTTCCCATTCTCTATCCACATCATGTAACGAATATCGCGACTCGCGACATTGGTCTGTTTATTCCCAATAAATCCGAGCAGCAGGAAATGCGTGCCTGCGACTTGAAAGATGACGGGTATCTCTACATTTACAGTAGCACGTCTACTTTTTATTTTACCACCTGAGGAATGAAATGGTTCCCGGAAAGCAAAATTCAAGGCCTGCATCCGATATCTTGATTACGCAACACGATTGTTGGTTCATCAATAGCGTTATCTGCATCAAACTTTGACAAACTCCCCTTGCCACCACGCGGTGGATCGCTTGACGCCGGGATCGATTTCACTAAAGTGTACGGATGAATTGATGGGGTTTTAATCAATTCGTATTCGTAGTAACCAAATAACCACACCTTACTGAAAAGAATACTCTTGCGAAGGATGTCAATGCATGGAGACAGGTACTGTTAAATGGTTCAATAATGCCAAAGGGTTTGGTTTTATCTGTCCAGAAGGGGGCGGTGACGATATCTTCGCGCACTACTCAACGATTCAAATGGATGGCTACCGGACTCTAAAAGCCGGACAGGTTGTCAGGTTTGATGTTCATCAAGGGCCGAAAGGCAATCATGCCTGCCTGATCGTCCCGCAAATCGTCGAGGCCGTATCCTGACCCCTTCTACACCCTACACTTCTACTCAGAACACACGACGCTAAACAGTAAAAATTAATATAATGCGACAAATGCCGTTCAGCACACTGAACGGCATTTTTATTTATACTCGTCACATTCATCTAATCGGCACATCCGCGAGCGAGCCATAGCACGCGAGAGAACATGCTGCGAATGAGTGGCGGGATCGCATCACTGCCCAGCGCCGCGGCCTCCATCGCCACTTCTATCGCCAGGTCGGGTTTTGATGAACGATGGATAGCCCTGATGATGACTTTATGCATCGATAGCGGCACTTTCTCCGGCAATTGTGCGATACGGTGATAAACCTGACTGAACCCCTCACGATACATGTAGTGCTCCATGTCCGATGCGGGCAACACCGTCAGATGATCTCGCTCACTTTCATCCTGTACCGTTAATTGACTCTTCGCCGTCGCGGCATATTTTTTTCCTGCGTCGTCACCATCAACCAACACATGCCATTCAATCCCCATACGCCGCGCGAACTTCAATAAAGGCCGGAGACCCGACTGGGCAAATTCAATCACTTTTACCCCTTCCGCCTCAAAATGATGGCCGCATTGACGCGCGAGTTCATTCAACATCCAGACTTCGGTTTCCCCTTCCACCAGCAGCCAACAGCGAGCAAAGAGAGAAGCGGGTCGATTCAGACGAATATGAAACGCAATACGCCGACTATCTTCCGCATTCATGCCCTGACGACCAATGCGATACGTCGCAACCCGTGAGGATTCCCGAACCAGACGACACACCTGCTCCATCGGCACCAGCGACAGCAGCTCTCCCGAATTGGTTGTCGTGACTTTCTGGAGTGGCAGTTGCGTCAGGAGTCCCCAGGCAACAGACAGCATAATCGGGTGCAGCCGGGTTTCTGGGTCTTCAATCAGCAAGAGCGGACGAGCGTGGGGATCCAACGCTACAGACCCTTTCGCCTGTAACAGCGTGGAAAACAGCTCTAGCAGGATAATTCGGCGACTGCGGCTGTTTGGGTCGGCAATCAGGCGGTTAATGTTGTCCAGCGATCGCCACGATTTACCGTTGTGGGTTCGCGCATGACGATGATGACGTCGGTCATTACCCGTAGCGTTCTGTTCGGAAAAATAGTGCTCCAGCAGTTGCCGCATCGCCACCAAGCCCTGACGCAGCTCTTTGTCCGTCAGCTTCTGCGGATTTTGCACCAATTCACGCATCAACTGCTCAAACTGCTGAGCCAGCTTTTCATTGCTGTTATCTAACGTCGCCGCCAGCGTCCCGGAGCGCAGGCGCCGCATAAAGCGCGCATCGCGCAGCCGCAACACTGGATGCAAGCGGATGATTTCTCTGGCCAGTTCGTCAATATCATCTAGCGGTATCGGATGCCCATCGGCGTCCAGAAAGCTGCGCCAGGTGAAGACTGACTGGCTTTCGTCCACTTCACCTTCTAGCCGATAAAAAACGCGGTATAGCGACTCGTTTCCCTCCACCCAAACGGGGCTAAGCGAACGATACCGAGAAGACAAATGGTGACCGGGTGCCGTCTCGCAAAAAGTGAAAATAATCTGAAGGTGCTTTTCCCGACTGTTTTCATCCCCCGGAGTGAAGTGAAAATCTTGCATATCAAAGTGATAAAGCGGCAACGTCGGTGCCAGCAGCAGCGAAAGTGCGTCCAGCAGGCTCGATTTACCCCAGGCGTTCTCCCCAATCAGCACGTTATTCTCGTCCAGTAGCAACGACAGACGATTGATTCCCCGAAACCCCAGGATTTCAATACTTTCCAGATGCATTCTTCTCTCCTGTAGCGGCTGCCTGCGGGTTTCTGCTGACAAGATCCCCACCGAGTAGAATATCCTGCCAGACAGCGCTTTACTCGTTCCGATAATTTGTTTAATTTTAATAGATTATCGTTTTTCTTCCCGCCAAGTGTAGCCGATGAATCCCGCGATGTTGTTAACGCACGGTTTGTGTTTCCGCCGTGTCACGCCTATCGAGGTAGAAATGAAGAAGAAAAACCTCATTGTTTGACTACGACCACCCCTGCCAATCCTAAAATACGGGTTAGCGCCGTTTTTCTCGCGTAAGGACATCAATTCTGTGATGTATTCAGGATTATTAATTATTTTATTACCGCTCATCATTGGCTATCTGGTACCACTGCGCGCCAAAAAAGCATTACAGCTGATTAACCAACTACTGAGTTGGATGGTGTACGTTATTCTGTTTTTGATGGGGATGAGTCTGGCCTTTCTGGAAGATCTCAGCAGCAATTTGTTACTGATCTTTCGCTACACCGCCGTTTTTGCATTCTGCATTGTCGCGGCAAACGGTATTGCGCTGTGGCTATGGGAAAAACGCAGCGTGTGGCACAGCAAGTTTAAAGAGGCTGCACCGCCTTCCCGACTGCGTATGATCGTTGAATCGTTCAAACTCTGCGGCGTAGTATTCGGAGGTTTTTCGCTCGGCTTAACGCAATGGTCGGGGTTCACTTACGCCAGCAAAGGCAGTGAATATGCCCTGATCTTTCTGTTATTTCTGGTGGGCGTTCAACTGCGTAACAGCGGGATGACGCTGCGCCAGATCGTATTAAACCGTCGCGGTCTGATTATTGCGCTTATCGTGGGTATTAGCGCACTCGGTGGCGGCCTACTCGCCGCATGGATTCTGGGTCTGCCGCTGAAAACCGGTCTGGCGATGGCATCCGGCTATGGGTGGTATTCACTGTCAGGCATTCTGCTGACCGACGCCCTCGGCCCTGTCATCGGCAGTACCGCATTTTTCAACGATCTGACTCGCGAGTTGCTGGCGATTATGCTGATTCCTGCGCTGGCACAGCGCAATCGCTCGTGCGCATTAGGCCTCTGCGGCGCAACGTCGATGGATTTCACGCTACCTGTTTTACAACGCAGCGCGGGTGTCGATATCGTACCCGCTGCCATCGTACATGGTTTCTTATTAAGCCTCGCGGCGCCAATATTGATGGCATTCTTTACCTCCTAAGAACGCTAGCCTCATCGTTTTCTTCCTCGTTTATGGGCTGTGATTGAGAGTGATTTTCATTGCCCATCGCCAAACTTGCGCTAAATCAAATTTACCTAAAGTTGCATTAAAAAAGCCTTTTTACCTGCCTCGGCTGACACTATGCTTTAAACAAGCATTTAAAATGCAACTTAAAAAAGGAAGTCATTATGTTTTGTGTGCAATGTGAACAAACGATTCGTACCCCTGTTGGAAACGGCTGCTCTTACGCGCAGGGCATGTGCGGCAAAACCGCAGAAACCTCCGATCTGCAAGACCTACTGGTGGCTGTGCTACAAGGGCTTTCTGCCTGGGCGCTGAAAGCACGCGAGCTGGATATTATCGATCACGATGTCGATAGCTTTGCGCCACGCGCCTTCTTCTCTACGCTGACCAACGTTAACTTCGATTCCCAACGTATTATTGGCTACGCGCAGGAAGCTATCACACTGCGTGAGTCGCTGGCAGTTCGCTGCCGCCTGCACGATGCCACGACGACAGTAGATCACCCGATGGCCGCGCTGCAACTGGCTGGCAACGATATTCCGACCTTGCTGCAACAGGCAGAGGATTTTGCACTGGACAGCGATAAAGCCATTATCGGTGATGACGTTCACGGTTTGCGTATGCTCAACCTCTACGGCCTGAAAGGTGCGGCGGCCTACATGGAACACGCCCACGTTCTCGGTCAATATGACAACGCACTCTATGCTGAATACCATGCTTTCATGGCGTGGTTGGGCACACAGCCAGCCGATGTCGATACCTTGCTGAACAACGCGATGGGCATCGGTAAAATGAACTTCAACGTCATGGCAATCCTCGACCATGGCGAAACTGATGCTTACGGTCACCCACAGCCAACCTCCGTTAACGTGCGCCCTATTGCCGGTAAAGCCATTTTGATTTCTGGTCATGACCTGAAAGACCTGCGCATGCTGCTGGAGCAAACCGACGGCACCGGCGTGAATATTTATACGCACGGCGAGATGCTGCCTGCACACGGTTACCCAGAGCTGAAAAAATTCAAACATCTGGCAGGTAACTACGGCAGCGGTTGGCAGAATCAACAGACTGAGTTTGCCAAATTCCCTGGCGCGATCGTCATGACGTCTAACTGCATTATTGACCCAAACGTAGGCAACTACGGCGATCGCATCTGGACGCGTAGCATCGTCGGCTGGCCGGGCGTGAACCATCTGGAAGGCGACGATTTCAGCCCGGTTATCGAACAGGCACAAGGTCTGGCTGGTTTCCCATACAGCGAAATCGAACACATGATCACCGTCGGCTTTGGTCGTGAAACGCTGCTGAGCGCCGCCGATACCGTCATCGACCTGGTTGCACAGAAAAAACTGCGCCACGTCTTCCTCGTTGGCGGATGTGACGGCAGCCGTGAAGAACGTAGCTACTTCACTGACTTCACGCTGAGCGTCCCACAAGACTGTCTGATCATGACGCTGGCATGCGGTAAATACCGCTTCAACAAACTGGACTTCGGTACGCTGGAAGGTCTTCCACGTCTGCTAGATGTCGGCCAATGTAACGATGCCTACGCAGCCATTATTCTGGCCGTCAAACTGGCAGAGAAACTGGGCTGTGGCGTCAACGACCTGCCGCTGAGTCTGGTACTGTCGTGGTTTGAGCAGAAAGCGATTGTCATCCTGCTGACCCTGCTGTCCCTCGGCGTGAAGAACATCTACACCGGACCAACTGCACCGGGCTTCCTGACGGACAACCTGCTTGCCATTCTGAACGACAAATTCGGTATGCGGGCGATTACCACCGTTGAACAGGACATGAACACCATTCTGGCCGCTTGATGAATCAACGCGGACGGAGGAGCGCGTTCCTCGTCACGCAGCGTGAAGTGTCGGCATTGATGCTTCACGCTAAGCCTATCGTTTCATGGGCCGCTATTTTTACACGCTTCACCGTATCCGTTTGTTATGGAGATTGACTATGACGATGCCAGTACCACACGCTGGGCCGACACCGCTTTGTTCTAACCGCATGCAGGTGCACTCGATTACCCAGGAAACGCCGGATGTCTGGACGATATCACTGGTTAATCATGACTTTTATCCGTATCAGCCGGGTCAGTATGCGCTCGTCAGCATTGCTAACAGCGAGGAGACGCTACGGGCTTATACCATCTCTTCTTCGCCGGGCCTCAGCCGCTTCATTACCTTGACAGTAAGAAGGCTGGACGACGGCGTCGGTTCCCGCTGGCTGACTCAAACGCTGAAGGTCGGTGATTATCTCTGGCTGTCCGATACACAGGGCGAATTTACCTGCGCCAACGCGATCAGCGATCGTTACTTGATGGCAGCAGCAGGCTGCGGCGTCACGCCGATTATGTCGATGTGCCGCTGGCTTCTGGCGAATAAACCGCAAACCGATATCCACGTCATTTTCAACGTACGCAATCCACAGCAGGTGATTTTCGCCAACGAATGGCAAGATCTGGTGCAACGCTACCCGCAGCAATTACATCTGACGCTGATGGCGGAGTTTGACGCCGTGCCCGGTTTCCTCGCCGGACGCATCAGCGGCGATCTGCTCGTCGAACGCGTGCCGGATATCACCAACCGCACCGTGATGACCTGTGGCCCTGCGCCATACATGAACCAGATTGAAACGCTGAGTCAGCAGCTTGGCGTGGCGTCAAATCGCATATTTAAAGAGCAGTTCCGCCCGACTGATGAAGTCGTGGATGAAGACGCCGATCAGATCACGCTGACCATCAGCCGTCCGCTGAAGAATCTACGTGTGCCGGTGGGTATCAGCCTACTGGCTGCACTGGAGGCCAATAAGGTGCAGGTTCTCGCCGCCTGTCGCGCGGGTGTGTGCGGGAGTTGCAAAACTCGCGTGTTGTCCGGTAAATACACCACTACCAGCACCATGACACTGACGCCTGCCGAGATCGAGCAAGGCTATGTTCTGGCCTGTAGCTGCCAGCTACAAGGCAACACCGTTCTGGCCTGATATTCTCCCCCGCTTTACCCCCTTCTGCTCGGTAGCACAGCTATCGGGCAGGTAGGCCATGTTAAATTACGCCTTGTTATCGCACACTTTTCCTCACTTTCTTTCTTTTCCCCGTTATAGTAAGCCATGGTTATATTTTGCTGTGGAGCCGCTGACGCATGACATCCCCCTTAGCCCCGATCCTAATTCTGGGCGCAACTGGCTACATTGGCCGCCATTTAACCGAACGCTTGAGCAAGCAGGGCAACCGGGTGATTGCTGCTGGTCGAAATACTGAGTCCCTCGCGTCGAGGGACTGGCCGGGCGTTGACTGCCAGCAGGTTGACCTCACCAAACCAGAAAGCCTACCTGGTGGCCTGTGGGGGGCGGAAACGCTCTATTATCTGGTGCACAGCATGGGCGACGGTGCGGATTTCGTCGCCAGAGAGCGCATGGCTGCCATGAATCTTCTGCTAGCGCTGGCCTCTAGCAGCGTAAAACAGATTATCTATCTGGGATCGCTTCAGGCGAAGGATGACACCTCGCCGCATATGCTGGCGCGCCAGATCACCGGTGATGTCTTACGTAGTAGTGGTATTCCCGTCACAGAGCTGCGTGCAGGTATTATTATCGGTACCGGATCGGCAGCGTTCGAGATCATGCGCGATATGGTCTATAACCTGCCGATATTAACGCCGCCACGCTGGGTGCGCTCTAAATCGTCGCCTATTGCGCTGGAAAACCTGCTGGTTTATCTGATCGACATTGCGCATTACCCCGCGACAGAAAATCGCATCATGGATGCCGCAGGCCCCGAATACATCAGCTACCAGACGATGTTCGAGCGCTTCATTCAAATCAGCGGCAAGCGCAGATTGCTAATTCCAGTTCCCATGCCGACGCATCTAGTGTCTGTCTGGTTCTTGCATCTGGTGACATCGGTGCCCCCTTCCATCGCCCGCGCTCTGATTCAGGGGTTAAAGCACGATTTACAGGCCGATGGACGCGAACTACAGGCATTGATTCCACAAAAGCTGATGAGCTTTGATGATGCTGTGCGCCTCACGCTGCAAAGCGAAATGGAGAGCGTACAGCAGGCTGACTGGGGAGATGATACCGAGGTACGTGCACGCTGGAAGCCGAATTACGGTTTTTATCCCAAACAGGCGGGTCACACGCTTGAGACATCAGCCTCCAACCAAGCACTCTGGCAGGTTATCCAGCAGGTTGGTGGCAAAGAAGGCTATTTTTACGCCAATACGCTATGGAAAATCCGTGCCCGACTGGACGATCTTTGCGGCAACGGTGTGACTTATGGACGCCCCGAACGCCCGACGCTGGAAGTCGGCGACAAGATTGACGGCTGGAAGGTCATTTCTATCAAGCCACAGCGTCAGCTGGTGCTGCTATTCGGCATGAAAGCACCCGGGCTGGGTAAACTCAATTTTACTATCACAGACAAAGGCACTCACCGCACCATCGATGTTCGCGCCCGCTGGCACCCTTCAGGGTTTAACGGACTCGTCTACTGGTTTTTGATGATGCCCGCCCACCTGTTTATCTTCCGTGGCATGGCGGCACGTACTGCGAAACTGGCGGAGAAGAACGCAGTTTAGCGGCTGCCGTATTTTTCCAGCAGCGCATCAACGATCGCTTCACTCTGCGCATCTGGCTGACCTTGGTAGTTATCAGATCGGAAATGCATCTGGAAAGCGGCAATCACCTGCCGCTTTTCGCGTGCCGTCATCGTTTCCGGCACCGAATAGCCATAACGCGCCAGCTTTTCTAGCAGAACCGCTTCATCAACGGGCTGTAGCGGCGGACGCCCATTCAAATAGAACGTCACCCGATGCGCATCCGGCCAGGCACCAATGCCCGCTTGTGCCAACGCCTGCCAGGGGAAAAGCGGCCCAGGGTCTTGTTTCCGCTGTGGAGCAATATCACTGTGCGCCACCACATTCTGCGGTGCAATCTGATAACGTTCGACAATATCATGAGCGATTGCGGTCACGAGCTGAATCTGTGCAGCGGTGAACGGCTCCCACGTATAGCCCGTTAGCGTACGCTGATAACCTGCATTTTCGATCTCAATACCAATCGAGGAATTATTCAGTCGACTAAATCCGCGCCAGCTACTCGCTCCCGCATGCCATGCGGCCTGAGATTCAGGCACCAGTTGCCAGGCAAGCGGCTTGCCGTGCTGCAACGGCGGATGTGCCGGAATAAGGTAATGGGCGCTGACGTGATCGTCCGTCAAGATATTCAGCGAGGTGGCAAAATCTTCCGCCGTGTAGTGAATCACCAAAAAACGAATACGGGACTCCTGCGCCCGAGACTGCAATGCAGTCTCAAGCACATAATTATTCTGTTCCTGCAACGAGGGAGAAGCCTGACAACCCGCCAACAGCCCCAACGCTATGCAGACCATCCATTTCAACATCGTTATTCCACTGTTATGTGCCTTTTTCGCCATATCGCTTGACCCTCTATAGAGGCAACTCTCCTTACTAGCGGCGAACCTTCACTGCGGTGCCACTGACGGTCACCATCAGCATGCTGCCATCCTTCCCGACGGTTTCATAATCAAGATCAATGCCTACAATCGCATTCGCACCTAAATCATCAGCTTGTTCTTGCAGCTCTTTGAATGCAATCTGCCGTGCCTTACGCAACTCTTTCTCATAGGCACCGGAACGGCCGCCGACCACATCGCGGATACTGGCGAAAAAGTCACGGAAGATGTTCGCGCCCAGGATAGCTTCGCCGGTCACGACGCCACAATATTCAGTAATGGTGAAGCCTTCCAGATTGGGCGTGGTGGATAATTGCATTCGTTTCTCCTAAAGCAGGCCTCAAGCCGTAAACCACTATTTTGTGCTATTATTTAACCAATAAATCGCTTATTGGCAAATTTTAACCCACGGTGATTGCATAACTATTCTGCCAACGTTAACATTCGCCGCATCAATGTCTATTCAATTATTACGCATGAGTATTCAACTAAACGGCATTAACTGTTTCTACGGCACATACCAGGCGCTATTTGATATCACCCTTGATTGTCCTGCGGGTGAAACGCTGGTGCTTCTTGGTCCTAGCGGGGCAGGAAAGAGTTCGCTGATACGCGTTCTCAACCTGCTCGAAATGCCGCGCTCAGGCACACTTTCCATCGCTGGTAATCAGTTTGATTTTCAGCGCACGCCATCCGACAACGCGATACGTGAACTGCGTCAGAACGTTGGGATGGTCTTCCAGCAATATAATTTATGGCCGCATCTGACCGTGGTGCAAAACCTTATAGAAGCGCCCTGCCGCGTGCTGGGGCTGAGTAAGGAAGAAGCGAAAGCGCGTGCAGACAAGCTGCTGACTCGCCTGCGTCTCAATGATTTTTCCGATCGCTTTCCTCTCCATCTTTCTGGTGGGCAGCAGCAGCGCGTGGCGATTGCTCGTGCGCTGATGATGGAACCTCAGGTCTTGCTGTTTGATGAACCGACTGCCGCATTAGATCCAGAGATTACCGCTCAGGTCGTCAACATCATCCGTGAATTGGCGCAAACTGGCATTACGCAGGTGATCGTAACCCACGAAGTCGAGTTCGCCCGTAAAACGGCCAGCCGAGTGGTTTATATGGAAAACGGCCGCATCGTTGAACAAGGAGATGCGACGCACTTTGCTCAGCCGCAAACGCCTGAGTTCGCTGGTTATTTATCACATTGATTACTATCAGGAAAATGACAATGAAAAAATTGATTGTTGCAGCCTTATTCGCTGTGGGTGCCGCCTCTGCTAACGCCGCGGATACCATCCGTTTCGCGACAGAAGCCTCCTATCCTCCGTTTGAATTTGTTGATGCCAATAACCAGATTCAGGGCTTTGATATCGATCTGGCTAACGCATTGTGCAAAGAAATGCAGGCAAACTGCACGTTCAGCAATCAGGCTTTCGACAGTCTGATCCCTGGTCTGAAATTCCGTCGTTTTGAAGCCGTCATCGCGGGAATGGATATTACCCCAGAGCGTCAGCAGCAGGTGTCATTCTCCCAGCCTTACTATGATAACGCTGCCTTGTTTATCGCCCAGAAAGGCAAGGTCGCCGATGTCGCTGCACTGAAAGGCAAACGTGTAGGGATGCAGAATGGTAGTACCCACCAGAAATACCTGCTGGAAAAACATCCTGAAATTACCGCCGTACCTTACGACAGCTACCAGAATGCGGTGCTGGACCTGAAAAGTGGCCGTCTGGATGCCGTATTCGGTGACACTGCCGTGGTTAACGAATGGCTGAAGCAAAACGATACGCTGTCCTCCGTTGGTGAAAGCGTGACGGATAAAGGTTACTTCGGTGTCGGTCTAGGCATCGCGATACGCCAGAATAACGATGAGCTGTTGAAAAAATTCAACGATGCGCTCAGCAAAATCAAGCAGGATGGTACTTACGAGACCATCTACAAAAAATGGTTCCAGCAGTAATCTGACGCTCAATGATTGAATTTCAACCTCTTGCAAGCGCCGCCGGGATGACCGTCGGCCTTGCCGTTTGTGCACTGGTGCTCGGCCTCGCGCTGGCGATGCTGTTTGCCGTTTGGGAAACCGTTCGCTGGAAAGCCGTTAGCTGGACAGGTACAGCGGTAGTCACACTCTTGCGCGGTCTGCCAGAAATTCTGGTGGTGCTGTTTATCTATTTCGGATCCTCCCAACTGCTGATGATGCTGGCGGATGGCTTTACTCTGAATCTTTTCATTGTGCAGATTCCGGTAAAGCTGGATATCGGCATGTTTGAAATTAGCCCCTTCCTGTGTGGCGTGATTGCGCTGGCGCTGCTGTATGCGGCCTACGCATCCCAAACGCTGCGCGGCGCGTTGAAAGCCGTACCGCAAGGACAATGGGAATCAGGACAAGCGTTGGGGCTCAGCAAATCTGCGATCTTTTTCCGTTTGATTATGCCGCAGATGTGGCGTCACGCCCTGCCGGGGTTAGGTAATCAGTGGCTGGTATTACTGAAAGATACCGCGCTGGTTTCCCTAATTAGCGTTAACGATTTGATGCTGCAAACCAAAAGCATTGCTACACGGACGCAGGAGCCCTTTACCTGGTATGTCGTCGCAGCAGCAATCTATTTGGTTATCACGCTATTAAGTCAGTATGTGCTGAAACGCATTGATCTGCACACCACGCGTTTTGAGCGGAGACCTTCCTGATGCTCGCTTATTTACCTGAGCTATTAAAAGGTCTGCATACCAGTCTGACATTAACCGCCGTCTCGATTGTCGTGGCGCTGGTGCTGTCACTGCTGCTGACTGTTGTGCTGACGCTAAAAACGCCCGTCGTATCACTGTTGGCGAAAGGCTACATTACGCTGTTTACCGGTACGCCGCTGCTGGTGCAAATCTTCCTGATTTACTACGGCCCCGGGCAATTTACTTCTATCCAGCAAATCCCCTGGCTGTGGAGCCTGCTGTCACAACCGTGGCTATGTGCGATGGTAGCGCTGGCACTCAATAGCGCGGCTTATACCACACAGCTTTTCTACGGTGCAGTAAAAGCCATTCCTGCTGGACAGTGGCAATCCTGCGCGGCGCTGGGAATGAATCAGAAGCAGACATTACGCATTTTGCTGCCGTTCGCGTTTAAACGTGCGCTGTCTTCTTATTCAAACGAAGTAGTGCTGGTATTTAAGAGCACGTCGCTGGCTTATACCATCACGCTGATGGAAGTCATGGGTTACAGTCAGCTGATGTACGGCCGGACATATGATGTGATGGTGTTTGGTGCAGCCGGAATTATCTATCTGTGCGTCAATGGGTTACTGACATTATTGATGCGCTGGGTTGAACGTCGCTCACTGGTATTCGAACGCCGTAACTGATCTTTAACGCACTTATCCGTTTAGAAAGCAGGCTTTGATAGCCTGCTTTTTTATGGCGTGCCATCCCTGACCGCCCCCCTTACGGAAATTTTTCATTGCCTGCTGATGTAAAAACATGCAACAAATCGATTTATTAATCATTTTAATTGCATACAAATTCAATAACTGGCATGGTAATCACCATGACGCTGGAATCCTTCCGCGCAACTCTATTATATAAAAAAAGTAGAAAGGAGTAAGTAATGAAAAAGTTAGTGCTCGCCACGTTACTGGCAGGAATCGCCTTCAGCGCCACCGCAGCAGACACCATCCGTTTTGCGTCATCAGCCACCTACCCGCCATTTGAGTCACTGGATGCCAGCAACGAAATTGTCGGTTTTGATATGGATTTGGCGAAAGCACTGTGTAAACAAATGCAAGCCACCTGTACGTTCACCAATCAGGCGTTTGACAGCCTGATCCCTGCGTTGAAATTCCGTCGCTATGACGCAGTGATTTCCGGTATGGATATCACCCCGGAGCGCAGCAAGCAGGTCGCTTTCACGCAGCCTTACTATGCCAACTCTGCCGTAGTTATCGCGCAGAAAGGGAAATTCAGCGATTTTGCTGCAATGAAAGGTAAACGTATCGGTATGGAAAATGGCACGACGCACCAGAAATACATGCACGATAAGCACACGGAAGTACAAACCGTCTCTTATGACAGCTATCAGAACGCAGTGCTGGATCTCAAGAATGGCCGTATCGACGGCGTATTCGGTGATACCGCTGTCGTCAACGAGTGGATTAAGACGAACCCGGAACTGGCAACAGTTGGCGAGCATGTGACTGACGCTGAATACTTCGGCACCGGGTTAGGTATCGCCGTTCGTCCCGATGACAAGGCGCTGCTAGAAAAACTGAATAAAGCGCTGGATGCCATCAAAGCCGACGGCACGTACAAAACCATCAATGATAAGTGGTTCCCGCAATAAGGTTCGATCTGCGCAGTGTGATATCGTATGAAATCATGCATATAACGCCGCTTTTTTGTCGTCCAGGCGTAAAAAATTGCGCTGAGGTGATCGTTACCGTCGAGTGAGCGGCAGGACGCCGCGAAAGACAGTGCCGCGTCGGGAACGCGTCACTGGCGGCTCGAAAAGCGGGAACTATCACCGAAGGCGCCGCGCAGCGGCGCAATTCACGCCAAAAGCCAATGGTCAAGGAGCTGCGGCAATTGAGCGCTCCTTGTCGGGCGTGTGATGAAATCATAGAAAAGCACTAGAATTGACACGCCCGAAACTTTCATACTGTCGAACATGGATACAACAACGTAGTAAATTGCTACCGAGATATTTTTTATTACATACAGTCATCGCTTATCAAGCGCGCTTCAATAACGTCAGTACTTCGTAGTGCGCCGTGTGCGGGAACATGTCGAACAGCTGTACGCGCAGCGCGCGGTAGTTCGCCAGTTCCGTCATGTCTTTTGCCATGCTTTCAGCGTTGCAGCTGGAATAGAGAATATAGTCCGGTGCCATCCGGCTCAGGTAAGCGCACAGTTCACTGCCGATACCGCGACGCGGTGGATTGACCAGCACCAGTTCGGGGATTTCTGATTTTGCTGTCGCGAACTGCATTGAATCCAGCGCCTGAAACTCCACCTGTTTAAGCCCCAACTGTTCTGCGGAGCGACGCGCGCAGGCTATCGCTTCGGCGCTGATTTCAATGCCCGTCAAACGCATGTCGGATGATGCGCAGTGCAGGCCAAAACCCCCAACGCCGCAAAACAGGTCCCACATGCTGGTAATCTTCAGTTCTGCCACCCAGTCGCGCGCCGTCGCATACAGCGCAGCTGCTACCTGTGGATTAGTCTGGAAAAAGCTTTGCGGACGGATATACAACGGCACCTGATTGAACTGCTCTGCCAGCGCCGCAGCATCACTCAGGATAATCTCCGTTTTCCCTTCCATAATCGCCTGATGCACGGGCTGGATATTAGCGGATATCACCTCAAGCTGGGGCAACTGCTGTTGTAGCCAAGGCAATGCGGCACGCAGCTGCGCCAACTTCGTTTCCGAGCGTAAGACAAAGCGCAGCATGAATGTACCGCGCTGCGTACTCTCAGTCAGCAGTAAGTATTTCAGTTCGCCACGGCGTCGGGCCACGTTATAAGGCGTCAGCCCCGCACGGGCGATAAAAACTTTAAGCACATCGAAAACTGGCGCGAAGCTGGTCGGATAAAGTGGGCAATCACAGAGATCCACCGCAGTTCCATCACGGTGTAACATCCCCAATAACGGGCGTTCCACACTGCCGCTCACCACCATTTTGGCTTTATTACGAAATGCAGTCTGCGCAGAAGGTTGCACCGGTATCCAGCGCTGTACGGCATGCGGTTGCAGCAAGCCTTCAAGGTGCTGCTGCTTATCAGACAATTGCTGTGGGTAGGCTTTTTCCAACCATTGGCAGGAACGACAGGTTCCCGTGTTGTAGCGGGCACAATGCATAAAAATCTAACTATTAAAATAATACAGAATGAGAGGATTATATCACCCTGACGGCGTCAGCCCGCGAACTTTCCGCTTGTTCATGGGCGAAGCCAGCAGCCGATTGGCTCAGGAGATAGAAATGTCTATTTCTGGCGCAGAAAAAAGCGCTTACTGCGCCGTGGCAGAAACAGTAAAACAATCACCAGAAGATCTGGGATTTTTTGTAGCAGGAGTTGATGCAGTACGGCGGCGTTGTTCTCTCCTGAAATATGGAATATCGCTGGCATAAATTCACTTAGCGACGCCAGCAAGAGATAACACACAACGATGCCCTGACAGACTATATAACCCCAACGCCCCCAATTCACGCCGGCCAAAACGGCAAAGCCACAGCGGATCTCAATGCCGACAATAACGAGCGATAACAGTAACACCAGCGTCGAATCCCAGGCTTCCGCGTTGCTACCAATCCAGCCGCTTAAATCGCTGAGCCCTAACTCCCACACTAGCAGCAAAATCCCCAAAAAACGGGTAGCTATAATAGCAATCCCCGCCACCATAACTGGCACCGGGGCATAAACTTTGCGTTGTGTCATTTCCTTCTTTGTGTACAGAATTTCAACGCTCTCCCTTCATGCGGCATTTATCCGCCAAAAATACAGCACCACGATAAAATTCGATGCCAATATAAAACGTGATACGGATATAAAACGTGATAGTCATATAAAACAACAACGCCCCCATCCTCTGGCGGCGTTGCTGGAAATCTTCGCTAGGCTAACAAATTACGATGAGAAATCGAATCAGCCACGTCTCGCTTTTTGCATATCGCGATAACGCTGCTTCTCTGCTCTCGCCATAAACCACCAGGCGATAAGCCCAATAATACCAACGACTAACAATATCAGGGAAGCCAATGCGTTAATTTGTGGATTAACGCCCATTCTGACGCTGGAGAACACCAGCATTGGCAGCGTTGTCGATCCCGGCCCCGCCACGAAGCTAGCGATAACCAGATCGTCCAGCGACAGCGTAAACGCCAGCAGCCAGCCTGAAAGCAGCGCAGGGGCAATCATCGGCACCGTGATAATGAAGAAAACTTTGAGCGGGTTTGCGCCCAGATCCATCGCGGCTTCTTCAATCGAACGATCCAGTTCACGCAGACGAGCACTGATCACCACGGTGACATACGCGGTGCAGAACGTGACGTGCGCCAGCCAGATGGTGAACATTCCCCTCTCTGCTGGCCACCCAATCGCATGCCCTAATGCGACAAAGAGCAACAGCAGCGACAGACCGGTGATCACATCCGGCATCACCAGCGGTGCCGTCAGCATAAACGCAAACCCATTAGCGCCACGGAAGCGACCAAAACGCACCATCACCACGGCGGCGATCGTCCCAAGAATCACGGCCATCGTGGCCGAGGCGGCAGCAATCGTCAGGCTCAGAAGCACCGCGCTGATCATCGCCGTATTGTGGAATAGCTCGACATACCAACGCGTCGACCACCCCGCCCATACGGTAACCAGCTTGGAGCTGTTGAACGAATAGATGACTAACATCAGCATCGGCGCATAGAGGAACGTAAAACACAGCACCAAAATCACAATACGCCACGGTGAGCGAACAACAGGTAAATTATTCACGCTTCCCCCTCCGCGGTTTTGCTCTGATGTTTGTGGAACCACATAATTGGCATAATCAACAGCAGCAGCATGACGATGGCAACAGCGGATGCCACTGGCCAATCGCGGTTATTAAAGAATTCCTGCCACAGAATACGGCCAATCATGATGCTGTCCGGCCCGCCAAGCAGTTCTGGAATCACGTATTCCCCCACCGCGGGGATGAATACCAACATCGAGCCCGCAATAATTCCGCCTTTCGTTAGCGGGACGATCACGCTGAAAAAGGTTCTGAGCGGTCGTGCCCCCAGATCCAACGAGGCTTCCACCAGCGAATAATCCAGCCGTGTCAGCGCGGTATAGATAGGCAACACCATAAACGGCAGATAGGAATAGACGACGCCGATATAAACCGCCAGATTGGTATGCAGAATGATCAGCGGTTCATCAATCACGCCCAGCCACAGCAGGAAATTATTCAGGATACCGTTATTTTTCAGAATCCCCATCCAGGCATAAACGCGAATCAGAAATGACGTCCATGACGGCAGAATCACCAGCAATAGCAAGATATTACGCGTTGAGGGTTTACTGTGCGCCACCGCCCAAGCTAGAGGATAGCCAATAAACAAGCAGCACAGCGTCGACACCGCAGCAACCTGAAGCGATTGCATATAGGCATCGAAATACAGCGGATCGTCCAACAAATGCAGGTAGTTCCCAAGATTCAGGGAAATATCCAGCTTGTCGTCCATCCAGGAAACCAGATCGGTATAGGGCGGAATCGCTCGCGCCATCTCAGCAAAACTGATTTTAAATACGATCAGGAACGGCAGCATGAACAGCAGCAGCAGCCACAGATACGGCAGTGCGATAACCAGCTTGCGCCCATGTTTTTGACGCCAACGCGCCATCAACACTCGCAGCCAGAGTTTGGCCTTGCCCGGTGGTTCCGCCGTGTGATGTTCAGGAAATAAAGTCATGGCATTCTTCCTCGTTACACCGTCAGAACCACACAGCTATCCGCATCCCAACACAGCCGAACCTCATCTCCCCAGGTCGGTGTGCCTTTGCGATAGCGGTAGGCATTTTGTAACTGCGCGCTGATAGTTTGCCCACTGTTGAGCCTGACGTGGTAAATCGACAAATCGCCCAGATAAGCGATGTGCACAACTTCGCCCACCGCGAAATTACAGCCGTCAGCCGGAACCTCTTCGCACAGCATGATTTTTTCAGGGCGCAACGCGATGTAAACCGGAACGCCATCGACCACTGAGACATCTGAATCGACTTTCAGCGAGTGCACCAGCCCAGGGCTTTTGATGATCAGCGCATCGTCCTGACGTTCCTGCAATATCCCTTCAAACATATTAACCGAACCGATGAATTCTGCGCTGAAACGCGTATTCGGGTGCTCATAAATCTCTTCAGGCTCGCCAATCTGTACGAACTTGCCGCGATTCATGATGGCAATACGACCAGCCATAGTCATGGCTTCCTCCTGATCGTGCGTCACCATCACACAGGTCGCCCCCACGCGCTCCAGAATATCGACCACTTCAAGCTGCATGCGGTCGCGTAATTTTTTGTCCAGTGCCCCCATCGGCTCGTCTAACAGCAACAGCTTTGGACGCTTCGCCAGACTACGTGCCAACGCAACACGCTGACGCTGACCGCCGGAAAGTTGATGCGGTTTACGATTGGCGAACTCCTGCATGTGCACCAGCGATAGCATCTCTTCCACGCGATCTTTGATTTCTGCACGCGGTAACTTGTCCTGCTTCAAACCAAACGCGATATTCTTTTCCACCGTCATGTGTGGGAACAGCGCGTAAGACTGAAACATCATATTGATGGGACGCTGGTAAGGCGGCACCAATGACAAATCCTGACCATCCAGAACAATCTGCCCCTGCGTGGGGAGCTCAAAACCTGCAAGCATACGCAACAGCGTGGATTTCCCACAGCCGGAGGCACCCAGCAGAGCAAAAATTTCGCCTTTATAAATCGTCAGGCTGACATCATCGACGGCGGCCTGACCATCGAACGACTTCGTCAGGTTACGCACTTCCAGCAGCGGCGTGGCCGCTTTTTGAGGTTTTGATTGAGGGCGGGGGATTGCGTCATTCACTTCGCATTGCTCTCCGGCAAAAGCAGAACAAGTCACACCGCTGATGTTGCCAGTAGGCACTTTTACATTCAGCGGTGTGACACAATATAGAGCGCGAACAGGCGGTATCTCCGCCTGTTCTTTGCCACATTAATACTCGTCATACTTCACGTTGCATGTGCGTTGGCTACGTTCACTCACCCGAATCACTTACTTGAGTAAGCTCATCGCGACTCCTTCGCTTGCCGCCTGCCTGAAACTTGAATTATTTAGAGTATTTTATACCCATCCATTCTTTAGTTGCCGAAACCAGCAACCATCAAGCGTTTGGATAACTATCCAGATCCAAAAGGCTATTTGCCGCTTTTGACCTTGGTCCATGCACGAGTACGTGTACGGTCAATCTGAGGAGATTGTACCTTGAGCGTAAACATTTTAGCGCGGACATCGGCTGGCGGGTAAACGCCTGGGTTGTTACGAATATCTTCGTTCACCAAAGGCAAGGATGCCAGATTACCGCTGGCGTAATACGTGTGATTACTGATCTCAGCCATTACTTCCGGCTTCATCAGATAATCCAGAAACGCGTAGGCTTCATCCAGATTTTTAGCATCTTTCGGAATGGCAAGGACATCAAAGAATGCCAATGCACCTTCTTTCGGAATGCTGTATTGGATATTTACCCCGTTCTTCGCTTCTTTCGCACGGTTCCCCGCCTGCATGATATCGCCAGCCCAGCCGACTGCAACGCAGATGTCGCCGTTAGCCAGATCGTTGATGTACTGCGATGAATGGAAGTAACGAATGCTTGGGCGTAATTTCAGCAACAGGTCGGTCGCTGACGTGGTGTAATCACCCGGTTTGGTGCTGTTCGGATCTTTACCCTGATAGTTCAATACCGTGGCAAAAATCTCTTCTGGTGCATCCAGGAAGGATACACCGCAGCTTTTCAGCTTTTCCAGATTCTCTGGCTTCAATACCAGATCCCAGCTGTCAACCGGCGCATCGGTACCCAGCGCGGCTTTAACTTTATCAACGTTATAACCAATGCCGGTGGTCGCCCACAGGTAAGGCAACGCATATTTATTATCAGGATCGTGCTGCGCAATGAGCTTCATCAGCTCAGGATCCAGATTTTTGTAATTCGGCAGTTTACTCTTGTCTAATGGCTGAAACACTCCCGCTGAGAGCTGGCGCTCAAGGAAGCTGGCAGAAGGTACCACCAGATCAAAACCCGTGCTGCCCGCCATGAGCTTGCCTTCCAACACTTCGTTGGAGTCAAACACATCATAGACAACTTTAATGCCGGTTTCTTTCTGGAAATTGGCTAACGTGTTCGGTGCGATATAGTCGGACCAGTTATAAACATGCAGCGTTTTCTCTTCCGCAGATGCGGTGACGGACGCGGCCATCAGCAAGCCGGTAACAACACCCGATAGCCATTTTTTACGTTGGGTGAACATCCGTTCCTTCCTCCATTCAAGGGGGTGATTCATAAGAATGAGTATGTATCGTTCCGATACAAAATATGTCCTGCCGCGCTATCCAACTGGTGAATGAGTATGCACCGGTTTTTATTCGCTCAGACACAGACATAGCCTTGATTAGGCAGTCTGTCCCTTACAGGAATAAAGCATAACCCCACAACATCGTACGTACCATACTTGAACGTAAAAAATGGGTTTTAACGATTATTTATTCACATTTTATCGATGTGATGAAGGCGTTTAGCGACAAACAAAGAGAAATATCTGGCAATAATGCGAAATAATCAGAATAAATGGCGGCGAAAGGAAAATAAGTAAAACCGATTGCTGCCGTTGGCAGCAACCGTATCAATGCAAATGTGAGGTCGTGACTACGACAGCAGAGCCCTCTTCTTCCTCACCGATAAACAGCAGATTATTAGCACCGGCTTCAAGAATCACCATCGAGATCTGTTCTTCGGATTGCTGCATAAAATGTCTGAATTGTTCCAATGTCATTCCTGCAGCAACGCTGAATGACTGGCAGACAATCAGTTTTGGCAGGTTATCGTCTTGAACGTCGATAAACGCTTTGACGGTCAACGAGCTGGCATTGATTTGGCTCAGATCGCCGACCAGAGGAATGAGTGCGCTGGGTTTCACTTCAGCAAGTGCGGAAAATAGGATCACATTGTCTACCAGATCAACTTTCGCATCGAACACGCCATCAAAATTTTGCATATGAGGAAGATGGAGTGCCTGACAGGAATCACATTCGAAATACAGAATATTCAGTTGATCCAGCCACCGCCGTAGCATAGCCAAATCCGGGACGATGAGTGAATCCATCATGTTTGCCTCATACCTGCCACCATTAAAGACAGCGTTGTTGAAAAGGGAACACCGCTCACGCAAAAACGATGTTAAAAACGGCCCATAGCTTACGGAATATTGTGCGACGATGCCATTATAAAAGTACCTCACTATGTGCATTCCTCGCTCCGCAATGCGGCGACACATTCACTCAACCTGACGCCGATGCCCACACGCCAAGGGATAGCACCCTATTTTACGGCGCAGTATCTGTTTCAGAAAACTAACTTTTTCCTATTGTTGGCGATGTTGCGACGCGCCTCTGAGTATTTTGCTCAATAAATTCAATCATCATGTTAGCAATATCGAGCCCGGTCGTTGTTTCAATCCCTTCCAACCCCGGCGAAGCATTCACTTCCATCACCAGCGGCCCACGGTCGGCACGCAAAATATCAACACCAGCCACATTCAGACCCAATGTTTTCGCCGCTTTGATGGCAATCGCACGCTCCTGCGCCGTAATTTTAACTTTGTTCGCCGTACCACCGCGGTGCAGGTTTGAACGGAATTCTCCCGCTTTCGCCTGCCGCTCAATGGCCGCAACAACCCGATTGCCAATCACAAAACAGCGAATGTCCCTACCCTGAGCTTCGTGCACGTATTCCTGCACCAGAATATGGGCATTCAACCCGCGAAACGCATCAATCACGCTTTCCGCCGCCTGCCGCGTCTCAGCTAATACCACGCCAATCCCCTGCGTACCTTCCACCAATTTCACGACCAACGGCGCACCGCCCACCATCGCAATCAGATCACCGGTATCATCCGGCGAGTGAGCGAATCCGGTGACCGGCAGGTCAATTCCCTCGCGGGCAAGCAGTTGTAATGAGTGAAGTTTGTCACGAGCACGAATCACCGCAACAGAATTATTCAGCGGGTAGCTTCCCAGCATTTCAAACTGCCGCAATACTGCCGTGCCGTAAAAGGTAATTTGTGAACCGATACGAGGAATAACCGCATCGTATTTATCCAACCGGCGTCCGCGATAATGCACCGACGGTGCCGCCGAATTGATATTCATATAGCAGGAAAGCGGATCAATAATCTCAACGCTGTGCTTACGCGACTCAGCCGCTTCACGCAGACGTTTGCAGGAATATAACGACCCATCACGAGACAGAATGGCTATCTTCATAAATATCCTACAGATACTAGCGTATCGCCCATCCTTGTTGATGTAAGTAGTCCAGCATGAATGGACGTAACTCTTTTTTCAGCGTCAGTTCAACATGCTCACTCCAGCTTTCACGGCGGCTGCCGGTACGCTGCAGATAATATTCCACCATGTGCTGGTCGTATTGTGCCAACACATCGCGGTCGAGCGGCTGATAGACATTTTCATGCAGCATCATAGCGGCTGGCATACGCGGTTTCAGTTGCGGTTCGGCGTCCGGGTGCCCAAGGCACAGGCCAAACAGCGGCATCACCAGCGTTGGCAATTGCAGTAACTGCGTCACGTCAGCAATGCGATTGCGAATACCGCCAATAAACACCCCGCCCAACCCCAGCGATTCAGCCGCAACCAGCGCATTCTGCGCCATGATCGCGGTGTCGACACAGCCAATCAGCAATTGCTCGGCCAGCCCCGTTTCTGCCTGTGGGAAAATCTCAACATGGCGGTGAAAATCGGCACAAAAGACCCAAAACTCTGCCGCCTGCGCCACATAGGCTTGCTCGCCAGTATAGTGAACCAGTGTTTCACGCACGGCAGGATCGGTAATACGAATAATCGAACTGCACTGTAAAAAGCTGGAGCTGGACGCACTTTGTGCGGAGGTAATGATCGCGTGGCGTTGTTCATCCGTTACAGGCTGAGACGTAAACGCGCGGATGGAACGGTGGCGTTGTAGCAAATCAATGGTTGGTGTCACACTGGCATCCTTGGGTCGGTAAAATTATTTCGTTATCTATACCCTAAATAATTCGAGCTGCTGGACAAAACATTGGCGTTTTGAACAACGCAAAGCGTTGGCCCGCAGGCAGAGGCCCACAACGGGGCGAGTATTTGAACACAGCCAACGCACATGCAGCTTGAAGTATGACGGGTATAATAGCTTCAACAAATCGTTGTAACAGGTAATGACTACTTTTTTTCATCAATGAATACGGGCATAGTAGCGCGATTCGCAGTAACCTCATTAACCGTAACATTTTAAGCCGTGACCTTGTCTGCAACAGGCGTCACGCTATGCGTTTCAAGAATGAGAACATTTTTCTAATTTTACGAAGGAGTTTACATGTTCGCTGTAATTTTCGGGCGCCCTGCTTGCCCTTATTGTGTACGTGCGAAAGAACTGGCAGAGAAACTGGCCGAGCAACGTGATGACTTCAGCTTCCGCTATGTAGACATTCACGCAGAAGGCATCTCGAAAGAAGATTTGTCCAAGACAGTAGGAAAGCCGGTTGAAACCGTGCCGCAGATTTTCCTGGATGAAAAACACATCGGTGGCTGCACTGATTTTGAAGCCTATGCCAAAGAGCATCTGGCGCTGTTCCAGTAATAATCCCTAGACTGGCGAGACAAGAGCGCGGCGAAAGTCCGCGCTTTTTTTATGGGCCCTTGTCCAGAACCCACTCAGCGTAAATAGCGTCGATACAGACTGCGTAAACACATCACGCCCAGCGCTCCCAGCACACACCAAAAGACCGCACTCATCACATAGGCCAGTTCTTGCCAGAAAGACCGCATCGGCGTGTTCCACAGGTGAAGCACCAGTAAACACACCGGCATCGCTGCCAGCGCGCCAAACAGCGGGTAAAGCAGGCGACCACGTGCGGAAAGAAAACACGCCACCATACCGGGCAGCAGAAAGAGTAACATACCCGGACTGCCCCGCAGTCCGTCATTCACCGCGACATCCGATACTTCAATCTTTTGACTCAGAAATACCACGGTGAACAATAGAAAACAGCAGGTCGCACCGACCCAACCTTTATTTTTTGCCATAAATCGCCCCCTATCAATATGCCTCCCAATCTCCATCGACCAGATACCGAAAGCGTTCGGTATGGTAAACATGATCGGTGTATCTATTCCCCGATATGAAAAACATGAGGCTTCGCTATGATTTATTCGACGTATAGGTCGTCCGCAGAAAAAGACGATGACCTGCGTATTTCGTCAACAGCGACACCACAATCATTAAATTAAACAATAATTACACTGAACAATTTTTATCGGATAAATTATACTGAATGAGGCTGATTCCTTTCAGCTGACGCGTATTGATACCGTCACGGGAATTCATGCATTTCATGGCTAAATCTAGCCGCTATAATGAATAACATCAAGAACTTACTGGTAAACAACAAGTTACATTCCATGAATATAAACGTCGCTGATTTGTTAAACGGGAATTACATTCTGCTTTTATTCGTGGTTCTTTCATTAGGACTCTGTCTGGGGAAATTGCGCCTCGGGCCAGTACAACTCGGTAATTCTATTGGCGTTTTAGTTGTTTCTTTATTACTCGGCCAACAACATTTTTCGATTAATACCGAAGCGCTGAGCCTCGGTTTTATGTTATTTATTTTCTGCGTAGGAGTGGAAGCCGGGCCGAATTTCTTTTCTATTTTCTTCCGCGATGGGAAAAATTATTTCATGCTGGCGCTGGTGATGGTCGGCAGCGCCATGTTACTGGCATTAGGTTTAGGTAAACTCTTTGGTTGGGGAATCGGCCTGACAGCGGGAATGCTGGCAGGATCGATGACATCGACACCAGTGCTGGTCGGTGCAGGTGACACGCTGCGCAATACCGCCAGTTTGGGTGGTCAACTCAGTATTGAACAAGATCATTTGAGTCTGGGCTATGCGCTGACGTATCTGGTCGGGCTGGTGAGTCTCATTTTTGGTGCACGCTATCTGCCTAAACTCCAGCATCAGGATCTTCCCACCAGCGCGCAGCAAATTGCACGCGAGCGCGGGCTGGATGTCGACAGCCAAAGAAAAGTGTATTTGCCCGTGATTCGAGCCTACCGCGTCGGACCTGAGCTGGTTGACTGGGCGGCGGGAAAAAATCTGCGCGAACTGGGGATCTATCGTCAGACCGGCTGCTACATCGAGCGTATTCGACGCAACGGAATTCTGGCCAATCCCGACGGCGATGCCGTTTTGCAAATCGGTGACGAGATCGCATTGGTCGGCTACCCCGACGCACACTCTCGTCTGAATTCCAATTTCCGCGATGGCAAAGAAGTTTTTGACCGTGATTTGCTGGACATGCGCATCGTGACGGAAGAAATTGTCGTCAAGAATCACAACGCCGTCGGCAAACGCCTCAGCCAATTGAAACTGACTGACCACGGCTGCTTCCTTAACCGTATTGTCCGCAGCCAGATAGAAATGCCGCTTGACGATAACGTTGTGCTGAATAAAGGCGATGTCTTACAGGTCAGCGGTGACGCCCGTCGGGTAAAAAGCATTGCTGACCGAATCGGGTTCATTTCTATTCACAGTCAGGTCACCGATCTACTGGCCTTCTGCGCCTTTTTTGTTATCGGCGTGATGGTCGGGCTGATCACCATCCAGTTCAGCAACTTCACCTTTGGCATCGGTAACGCAGCCGGATTGCTCTTCGCCGGTATCATGCTGGGTTTCCTGCGCGCCAACCACCCGACTTTCGGCTATATTCCGCAAGGCGCGCTTAACATGGTCAAAGAGTTTGGCCTGATGGTCTTTATGGCGGGCGTGGGCCTGAGTGCTGGCAGCACCATCAACAGTAGCCTGGGAGAAGTGGGTATCCAGATGCTGGCTTCAGGGCTGATTGTCAGCCTTGTCCCGGTGGTGATTTGTTTTCTGTTCGGCGCGTATGTACTGAAAATGAACCGAGCGCTGCTGTTTGGTGCCATGATGGGCGCGCGGACCTGTGCACCAGCCATGGAGATCATCAGCGATACCGCACGCAGTAATATTCCTGCTCTCGGCTATGCGGGTACCTACGCCATCGCTAACGTGCTGCTCACATTAGCGGGTTCACTTATCGTGGTTATCTGGCCTGAATTGCCCGGCTAACAAAATGTAAAAAAACGTGAATTCTTTCTAGAAAACTCAGAACTTTTTCTTTGACCCACAGTCTGAATAAGTGCCACTGCTTTTCTTTGATTCCCCTTATTGAGGAAGCCCATCGTTCCCGCCTTTCAGGTTCAAGAGCGATGGGCGTTTTCTTTTCTGCCTTATACTCGTCATACTTCAAATTGCATGTGCGTTGGCTACGTTCAAATACTCGGCCCGTCGTAGGCCTCGCCCTGAAGGGCCGCTGCAAGCAGCGTTCAAATCTGCTCCCGGCAGATTTGTCACCCGAATCACTTACCTGTGTAAGCTCATCGGGATTAAATGAGAGACATCTTGTCTCTCACCGAAGGCCAGCCGCTGGTTGGTCAAATTCGTTCCCGACAAATTTGTCCTTCGCTTGCCGCGTTATTCGGCCTTATGGCCTCTCCCCTCCGAGGTCAGCGCAAGCGCTGTTCAAAAACGCCTTGCCGTTTTTGTCCTGAAATTTGAATTATTTAGAGTATACCTCTTCCCTATTTCCCGATGTCCACACATCCGCTATCACATTCACTTCATTTTTTGTTATTAAAATAACAAATATTAATTTTTTTGTTATTTTTGTGACATTAAAATCATTGAGTGCCATAATCACGCTATCTGATTTTTTATCGACACAACCAAGGATTTGCCATGACTGACTATGCACGCTATATCGACCACACTCTGCTGGCAGCAAACGCCACTGAACAACAAATCGTCACGCTGTGCGATGAAGCGATAGCGCACCATTTTTATGCCGTCTGTGTTAATTCCGGCTACGTTCCCTTAGCGGCCGAAAAACTGAAAGATTCACCGGTACAGGTGTGTTCTGTCATCGGTTTTCCTCTCGGTGCAGGCCTGACGTCTAGCAAAGCGTTTGAAGCGAAAGCGGCGATTGATGCTGGCGCCCAGGAAATCGATATGGTGATTAACGTCGGCTGGCTGAAAAGCGGGAAGATTAACGCCGTCAAAGCGGATATCCAGGCCGTGCGTGAGGTTTGCGCCGCTATACCGTTGAAGGTAATATTGGAAACCTGTCTGCTTGATGACGACCAGATTGTGCTGGTGTGTGAAATGTGTCGTCAGTTGGATGTCGCGTTCGTTAAAACATCTACCGGTTTCAGCACCGGCGGCGCACGCGAAGAACATGTTCGACTGATGCGCAATACCGTCGGCAACGAGATGGGTGTAAAAGCCTCCGGCGCGGTTCGCGATCGCGAAACGGCACAACGTATGATTGAAGCAGGCGCTACGCGCATTGGCACCAGTTCAGGCGTTGCTATCGTTTCAGGTGACGCAGCCGCAGCAGGAAACTACTAACAACAAAAAATAGCTTACTCGCAGGGAATTTTATGGAAACGCGGCGCGACGAACGAATCGGCAGACTGGCTCAGGCATTAAAGAAAACCGATAAACTCCATCTTAAGGACGCCGCACAGCTACTCGGTGTGTCCGAGATGACCGTGCGCCGCGATCTGAATGCAGATTCCACCAGCGTTATGCTGCTCGGCGGTTACGTCGTTAGCGATCTGAAGAATAACGGTGTCACAAACTATTTTGTCTCCGACCAGCAGACCAAACACGTAAGAGAAAAGCAGGCTATCGGTACCACTGCCGCCTATCTGGTGGAAGCAAACGATACCGTTTTTTTCGACTGTGGCACGACTATTCCTTTCATCATCGATGCGATTCCTGATGAGCTGTCTTTTACTGCGATTTGCTATTCCCTGAACACCTTTTTGGCGTTACAGGAAAAAAAGGCATGCAGAGTGATTTTATGCGGCGGGGAATACCATCCAGATAACGCGATCTTTACCCCGCTTAACCAACGCTGCGAGCTGGACAACGTTTGCCCGAATAAAGCCTTTATCTCTGCGGCAGGTATCGAACTTAACGCAGGCGCGACCTGTTTTAACTTTGCCGAACTGGGCATGAAGCAGCGTGCGATGGCGACCGCACAACGCATCATTATTGTGGCAGACAACAGCAAATTCGGTCAGATCAAACGCGCCTGTATCGGCCCGATGACGCTGTTTGATACGGTGATTTCCGACAGCGCCCCGAACGAATCCTACCTACGCTACTTCTCCAACAACGGCATTCAGTTAATCCATCCGGGGAAGTAGCGTCTGTCCTATAGTCAGCGTGATTGATAGCGTTAATGGAATAGAGGCTTAACCGAATAGTCCACCGAACCACTGCTGTACCTTCATCATCACCGTATCCCAGAGGCGGCTAAAGAAACCCGCCTCGGGGATATCATCCATCGCCACCAGCTGGCGCTGTCCGATACTTTTACCCTCCAGTTGGAAGTCGATGGTACCAACAACCTGATTCTTGGTTAACGGTGCAGAAAGCTGCGGCTGATTCAGCGTGAAGCTGGCTTTCAGATTCTTCATCTGCCCTTTAGGGATAGTCAGCGCAGCATCCTGTGCGACGCCAAGCCGCGCCTCTTTCTCTGTGCCAAACCACACTCGCTGCGTGGTAAAAGGTGCATCAGTCTTGATAGGCGTTACCGTTTCAAAAAAGCGGAAGCCCCATGTGAGCAATTTTTCGCTTTCACGAAAACGAATGGCATCCGTTTGCGCCCCTAACACTACGGAAATCAGGCGCATATTGCCTTCCGTTGCCGAGGCCACCAAATTGTGTCCTGCGCCGTTGGTATGGCCGGTTTTCACGCCGTCCACATTCAGGTTCGTGCTCCATAGCAGACGGTTGCGGTTAGGCTGGCGAATATTATTGAAGGTGAACTCTTTTTCCTTGTGCAATGCATACTCTTCCGGCACGTCGCGAATCAACGCCTGCCCTAGCAGGGCCATATCGCGCGCGGTGCTGTACTGCCCCGGCGCATCGAGGCCGTGCACAGTAAGGAAATGCGTATTCGTCAGGTTAAGCGCCTTCGCATAATTGTTCATCAGGCTGACAAACGCATCCTGGCTGCCCGCAACGTAATCCGCAAGCGCGATGCTGGCATCATTGCCCGACTGAATGACAATCCCTTTATTTAACTCAGAAACAGGGATGCGATCGCCTGGCTTAAGGAACATTAGCGACGAACCGCGCAGCGCCGGATTACCCGTTGCCCAAGCATCTTTTCCTACCGTGACTTCATCCGTCGGACGAATTTTACTGGATTTGAGTGCCTGCCCAATCACATAGCTCGCCATGATTTTTGTCAGGCTGGCAGGATCAAGTCGCTCATCGGCGTTGCTCTCCGCTAGCACTTTACCGCTATCGTGATCGATCAGGATAAAGGCTTTGGCGTCAATCTGCGGCACGGCTGGCAACTGTTCCGCATAGGTGAGAGGCACCAAACCAACAAGCAGTACCGTACCTATAGAGAAAGACGTGAGTTTGGTCAGGAAAGGAGTTGTTTTCATGAGTTCGCCGCAATATCCATCAGTCGTTAAAAATTATTAATTTTCAATATGTTTTGAAAACTTTAGTAACATACAAAGGTAACGCGTCATCTCTGGGATGAAAACCATCGTTTCTGTAAAGATAGTCAAAGAAATGAAAGTCTCTAAAAAAATGCAGATAAAGAAAGGACTTAGGGGAAATAAGGAATATCTGAAAATGCTAGCAGCACGCCACAATCAGAAAAAATAGAGAATGGCACGAGGAGCCATGGCAGTACAGCCTCCCCTCGTGCCTGAGCCTAGCCTCTAGCGCCGTTCGCGCTTATCGGCGCGTTTCGACAACCAGTCACCCAGCGTCTGCACCACCTGCACTAAAATAACCAGCGCAATCACGGTAATCACCATGACCTCGGTTTCATAACGGTAATAACCGAAGCGAATCGCCAAGTCGCCCACGCCACCGCCGCCGACAATACCCGCCATCGCCGAATAGCCGATGAGGCTCACCAGCGTAATCGTCAGGCCACGCAATAACCCTGCTTTCGCCTCTGGCAACAGCACCGTGCCGATAATGCGCATCGGACTGGCACCAAAAGCTTCGGCCGCTTCCACGATGCCGGGATCGATCTCACGCAGCGCGCTATCCACCAGACGGGCATAAAACGCAATCGCTGCGACAGACATCGGCACCGCCGCCGCCACAGGTCCAATGGTATTGCCCAACAGAATCTGTGTAAGCGGCAGTAGCAACACCAGCAGAATAACGAAGGGAATAGAACGGATGATATTCACCAACACCGTGCCAAACAGATAGACGGCGCGGTTTTGCCAGAACAGATTCCTGTCCGTAACGTAAATCAGCAACCCCAGCGGTAAACCACCGATCACAGCAAACAGCGTGGAAATACCCACCATCTGGAACGTTTCACCGAACGCCGCGAGCAGATCGATCCATAAATCAGCCATGTAGCACCTCCACGTTCGCCGTTCTTACCTGAATATGTTCCACTGCTTCCGCCACTTTTTCGGGGTCGGATGGATGAGTCAATAGCGCCACGAGTATACCCAACGCACGATTACCGATGTATTCAATCTTACCGTGCAGGATGTTGACGGATACACCAAAGCGCGTCGCCACGTCCGACAGTACCGGTTGCTCCGCTGATTCACCGACGAACAGAATCTTCAATAATGTGCCCTGTAAATCCTCCAGCAAACGAGGCGGCAAGGCGAGATCCAGCGTATGGGAGACTAGTTGGCGGGTAAACGCGTGCTGCGGTGTAGCGAAGATATCGAAAACATCGCCCTCTTCCACAACTCGACCGCCCGTCATCACCGCGACCCGATCGCAGATGGCCTTAATCACGCTCATCTCATGAGAGATCAGCACGATGGTAATGCCCAGTTTCTCGTTAATCTCTTTCAAGAGCGTCAGAATGGCGGCTGATGTTTCCAAATCGAGCGCCGAGGTCGGCTCATCGCACAGCAACACTTCGGGATCGTTGGCAATCGCTCTGGCGATGCCTACTCGCTGCTTCTGACCACCGCTGAGCTGTGCCGGATAAGACGACGCTTTATCTGATAGCCCGACCAGATTTAGAATTTCCGGCACGCGCAGAGCAATTTCCGCATTGGATTTGCCAGCCGCTTTCAGGCTAAACGCGACGTTTTCTGTCACGGTACGCGTCTGCATCAGGTTGAAATGCTGAAAGATCATGCCGATTTTTTGCCGCTGTTCCCGTAGCGGCTGCCCTGCTAATTCGCTGATAAGCACACCATTAACAAGCACTCGGCCGGAGGTCGGTCGCTGCAAGAGGTTGATGGTTCGCAGTAGCGTACTTTTCCCCGCGCCGCTGGTGCCAACAATCCCGTAAACCTCTCCGCGCTGAATGTGCAGCGACACGTTGTCTACCGCGAGATTTGATGGTTGCTTCCCTTGGGAGAAATCAACGCTTACCCCTTCTAACTGAATCATTATCCGCAAACTCCTGGCCTGAGCGGAAAAGAAGAAAGCCGGTCATAGACCGGCCAAATGATATTTCTGTATAGCTCGACGCTTACTGTGCAGGCGCTGGCGTTTTCGCCTGCATCCACTCTGGCTTCTGGAACTGGCTATACATCAACGCTGGATCGTTGATCACAGCCGCGTAGGCCGGTGATTCTACGATCGCTTTTGTGTCTTTCACGAATGGCTTATCGAGATCGTCGGTACGCACAGCAATAATATTCTTCAGATTCTCATCCAGCGTTTCCAGCTTGATGGCCGATGACAGTTTCATGCCCGACGCCAGCGCAAAATTGCCGTTAACCAGCGATGCTGTCACGCTATCCAGCGTACGAGGCAGTTGTGCCGCTTCCATCGGTTTGAAAACCAACCCACGTGGGTTTTCAAGAATATCTTTCTCAGAAGCCTTGGTTGGATCGATATCGGCCTTAATCGTAATCAGCCCCATCGATTGCAGAAAACGCAGGCCACGCGCCAGATTGGTCGCGTCGTTAGAGAGCGTGACGACGTCCCCTTTTTTCAGCTCATCTAGCGATGTGATCTTCTTCGAATAGAAGCCCATGCTGGCTGTCGGCACAACGATCAGTGGAGAAATTTTTAACCCTTTATCGGCGGCAAATTTCTCCAGATACAGCGTATGCTGGAAAAGGTTGGCGTCAATGCTGCCGTTGGCCAGTGCCAGATTGGGCTGAACGTAATCACTGAATTCACGCACGACGACTTTGTAGCCTTTTTTCACCAACTCAGGTTTAATCGCCAGATTCACCATGTCACCATACGGCCCCGGTGCCACGCCAAACGTGATCGTCTGCGGATCGCTACTGGCCATAGCAAGTTGCATGCTGGCAGCAAACAGCGTGATGCCCAGCGCGGCGCGAACAGAATGCGTCAATTTCATTGTGTAACTTTCCTGTCTGAATGTAACTTGCTGTCATTATTAAGAATGACAAGTTAAATCATAAAGACTAAAAAGGCATATCATTATTTCTCATCGACTGTCGCAAACATCTGAACATCCTTTATGCAGAAAGAGGTAGGTATGATAACGATTTGGGGTCGTGACAATTCGACCAACGTCAAGAAAGTCCTGTGGTGCGCGGAAGAACTTGCGCTGTCTTATCAGCATATTGTGGCTGGCGGGCAATTCGGCCGTAACCATGATGCCGATTATCTGGCGATGAACCCTAATGGCCTCATCCCCTGTTTACAGGACGATGATCTGGTGCTGTGGGAATCCAACACTATCGTGCGTTATCTGGCGGCACAGTACGGTCAGAACTCGCTGTATTTCGCTGATGCGGGCGAACGTGCGGGTGCAGAAAAGTGGATGGACTGGACGAGCTCGCTTGCGGCTTCTTTCGGCCCCGTGTTCATTAATATGGTGCGTGTCGCGCCGGAAAAACGCGATATGGCATTGGTACAGAAAGGCATAGCTGAATGCGAACGTCTGTTCGGTATTGTTGATACGGTTCTGGCTCGTCAGCAATGGCTATCCGGCGATCGGTTTGGCGTGGGCGATATTCCGTTAGGCTGCGTGGTCTACGGCTGGCTGAATATGCCGATTGAACGTCAGACACATCCTCATCTGGAGCGCTGGTATCAGCAGCTAACCGAGCGTCCGGCTTATCAAAAACACGTCATGATCCCGCTGTCTTAAGTGAATACAGGCACCGCAAGGTGCCTGATTTTGCTGACAAAGTATGCAGAGCGGTGATAATGGGTAGATCGTAAAGACGCTGCAAGTACATCCCTTGTATCTTGAACTAGGTAGTGGGTGATGGTTAGCTACCATCACCTGAAACAGGGTGAATCTGGTACGTCCTATAAGGCCAGACCTTGTCTTACAGCTGAGATCCCCTGTTTCACCTTTCACGCCAGCATCAACTTTGAACGGTAGCCAGGAGCATAGACTCCGCATGAACAAGGAAAATGGGCGTGATGGTTATATGTGAAAGGAGACACGTGTGATTCAGTTAGGTATTGATGTCGGAAAAAGCAAAATAGACTTATGCCTCAGGCCAGATGGCCCGAAAGGTCGCAAGAAAACCAAAATACTGACTAACGGACCTGATGTCGCAGTCAGCGTTCTGGAATGGCTGGCAAAGCAGAAAGTCGCTCCCACGGATGTTCAGGTGGTGATGGAGTCAACAGGCACTTACCATGAACATCTGGCTTACGGCCTTTATGAGCGGGCTGTACGCGTTGTCATTGCCAATCCTGCCCGCGTCCGTGCCTTTGCTCAGGGCATGGGTATCCTCACTAAAAATGATACTGTCGATGCTGACGTTTTAGCCCGGTATGGAGCTATGCGTCAGCCGGATGTGTGGCAGCCCCCTTCTCCCGCTATCCACGAACTAAAAGCACTCCTCAGCAGACGTGATGCGTTGGTACACGATGTGGGTCGTGAAAAAAGCCGACTCGAGAAACTTCTCTCAACGCGATGTTCATTGCTGGTTGAAGCCTCTGTCAGAAAGATGCTTCAGGTGCTGAACAACGAACTGCAGGTGGTACAAGCGCTGATTGATAACCATATCGATAACCATCCTGATCTGAAACGGGATATGGAATATCTGACGTCGATAAAAGGGATAGGGTCAGCAGTCGGGAGTACAATGCTGGTAGTCCTGAGGGGAAATCACTTCATCAGTGCAGAACAGGCAGCATCCTGGGTGGGGGTTGTACCTAAGGAAAAACGCTCAGGAAGCTCTGTCCGCGGCAGAACAAGACTATCAAAGAATGGTCCTCCAGAAGTGAGAGCCAAACTCTTTATGGCTGCAATAGTTGCCGTCAAACACAACCCTCTGCTCAAACAGTTTTATGATCGCCTTCTGGCGGCGGGAAAAGCGAAGATGTCAGCGCTGGGTGGGGTGATGAGAAAGCTGGTACACATCTGCTACGGTGTAGTGATGAAACAGCAAAAGTATGACGAGAATTACGCTACAGCAGCTTGACGATCAAGACGGTAGCTGTAAGCTCGGATTGCGCCATCCCTGGCGCAAACTCTTTACTCTTCTATCCCATTACCCCCGTTCTCGTTCCGTAAATGGATTTGTCAACAGGGCACCACGCGGTGCCTGATTTTTTACTCCAGCCCGACCTTCAACAATTTGCCATTGTCGTGATCGGTCAGCAAATAGAGGTAACCATCAGGCCCCAGCCTTACGTCGCGGATGCGTTCACCCCGGTCGGTCAACAAACGCTCTTGTGACGCGACCTTGTCACCCTCAAGCGTAAGACGAATCAGGTTCTTCTCTGCAAGCGCACCGATAAAGACCGAGTTTTTCCACTCCGGGAAACGATCGCTGTTATAGAACGCCATTCCACTGATGCCTGGTGATTTTTCCCAGTAGAAATCGGGATTCACCATCCCTACGATCTCTTTTCCTTTCGCTTCTGGGATTTTCAGCCCGGAATAGTTGATGCCATGTGTTGCAATCGGCCAGCCGTAATTTTCGCCCGCTTTGGGAATGTTGATCTCATCGCCACCTTTCGGGCCATGCTCGTTTTCCCACAGCACGCCAGACCAAGGGTTAATCGCCAATCCCTGTGGATTACGGTGCCCATAAGACCAGATTTCCGGCCGCGCGTTAGATGTGTTAACAAACGGGTTATCGGACGGCACCTTGCCATCTGCCGTCAGACGAACAATTTTACCCTGTAGCTTATCCAGATCCTGTGCGGTCGGGCGCTCGTTGTTTTCACCCAGTGCGATAAACAGGTGCCCTTGTCGATCAAAGGCCAGCTTGCCGCCAAAATGGTTACCCGTCGACAGCTTGGGTTCCTGGCGGAAGAAGACTGTGAAATTCTCTAACCGTTTATTATCTTCAGAAAGTTTGCCATACCCGACAGCGGTTCCCGCTTTGCCATCGCTCCCCTCTTCGGCAAAGCTCAGGTAGATACGCCGATTCTGCGCAAAATCCGGTGATAATGCGACTTCCAATAACCCCCCCTGTGATTTGGCAAAGACTTTCGGCACGCCAGCGATGGGAGCTGATAACGCGCTACCCGCTTTCCATAAGCGTAAATTCCCGGCACGTTCCGTGATCAAGATTCCCTGTTCTTCCGGCAAAAACGCTAATGACCACGGGTGATCCAGTTTATCTTGCAATTCTGTCACCTTCGGTTCCGCCGCTAACAGTTGGCTGGAAAACAGCAGCGTTGCGCTAAGCAGCAACCAGTGTGGCGCAGCAGAAAATCGTCGTAACACCGAATGTGAAGCAGAATTGCGAGGTATCAAGCAAGCGGACATAGCGTTGTCTCCATCCAACAAAAGTCCTGTAAATTTAGGCGGCAGGCGGTGTTTGTGCAAAAAAACGGGGCGAGGTTTACATTTATTGAAGAAATCCGTCGGTCAAAACATCTTCGTCACAGCGATAAAATGCTGAGTTTCACACCACTGACTATAAGGATAATCAACTATGGTGTAGAATCCTCCGGTTTTTATTTTCTGTTTATTTTGTGAGCGAATAATATGCAACAACCCCGTATCGGCTTTGTTTCCCTCGGTTGCCCGAAAAACCTCGTCGACTCCGAGAGGATTCTGACCGAACTGCGTACTGAAGGTTATCAGGTCGTGCCACGTTATGACGACGCTGAACTGGTGATCGTCAATACCTGTGGTTTTATTGACAGCGCCGTACAAGAGTCGCTGGAAGCCATCGGCGAAGCGCTGAATGAGAACGGCAAAGTCATCGTGACGGGCTGTTTGGGTGCCAAAGAAAATCAAATACGCGAAGTGCACCCCAAGGTTCTGGAAATTACCGGTCCGCACAGCTACGAGCAAGTGCTGTCACACGTACATCAATATGTCCCTAAACCGACGCACAACCCGTTTACCAGTCTGGTTCCCGAGCAGGGCGTGAAACTCACGCCGCGTCATTACGCCTATCTAAAAATTTCAGAAGGCTGTAACCACCGCTGTACGTTTTGCATCATCCCTTCTATGCGTGGCGATTTGGATAGCCGCCCAATCGGTTCAGTACTGGATGAAGCGAAACGTCTGGTCGATGCTGGCGTAAAAGAGCTGCTGGTGATTTCTCAGGATACCTCGGCGTACGGCGCAGATGTGAAGCAGCGCACTGGCTTTTGGAACGGTCAACCGGTCAAAACCAGCATGGTCAGTCTGTGTGAGCAACTGGCATCGCTGGGTGTGTGGGTACGCCTGCACTATGTCTACCCTTACCCGCACGTAGACGATGTGATCCCATTAATGGCAGAAGGTAAAATTTTGCCTTATCTGGACATTCCGCTCCAACACGCAAGCCCGAAGATTCTCAAACTGATGAAGCGTCCGGGCGCGGTAGAAAGAACGCTGGAGCGCATTAAGCGCTGGCGCGAAATTTGCCCAGATTTAACGCTGCGTTCGACCTTTATTGTCGGCTTCCCCGGCGAAACGGAAGAAGATTTCCAGATGCTGCTCGACTTCCTGAAAGAAGCCAAACTTGACCGTGTAGGCTGTTTCAAATTCAGCCCAGTCGAAGGCGCAGCGGCAAATGAATTGCCAGGTCAGGTGCCGGAAGAGGTTAAAGAAGAACGTTTCCACCGCTTCATGCAGCTTCAACAGGCGATTTCTACTCAACGCTTGCAGGATAAAATTGGCCGTGAAGTGCTGGTGCTGATCGATGAAATCGACGAAGAAGGCGCAATTGGTCGCAGTATGGCTGATGCCCCTGAAATTGATGGCGCAGTTTATCTGAACGGCGAAACTAGCGTGAAAGTCGGTGACATCGTCAAAGTGAAAGTCGAACACGCAGATGAATACGATCTGTGGGGTAGTCGCGTTTAATACGCTTATCACGCCAGCTTTTCGGCCCGAAAGGCTGGCGTTTTATTTTCATGCCATATCGGGCTGAATGCTGAAAATTCAATCAACAAACCGCCCGTTCCTCGCCTGCATCTTGCGTCCCCCTGTCAGGTAAAGTAGCCTTGGGGCATGATTAATTTACTAGCCTTACCCGAGGCATAAGCATGTGGAAACGCCTGACATTCGGTTTGTTAGCCCTCATTGGCGTGCTGCTGCTCTCTGCTTTTGCCCTCGATCGCTGGATCAGTTGGAAAACCGCGCCCTTTATTTACGATGAGCTTCAGACCCTGCCGAAACGTCAGGTTGGCGTCGTATTGGGGACAGCAAAATATTACCGTACTGGCGTGATCAATCAGTATTATCTGTTCCGTATACAAGGGACGATTAACGCCTACAACAGCGGTAAAGTCAGCTATCTGTTATTAAGCGGCGATAACGCGCTGCAAAGTTACAATGAACCGATGACGATGCGCCGTGATTTGATCGCTGCGGGTGTCCCACCTTCGGACATCGTGCTCGACTACGCGGGGTTCCGCACGCTGGATTCCATCGTCAGGACGCGCAAGGTGTTTGATACCAATGATTTCACCATCATCACCCAGCGTTTCCACTGCGAGCGTGCGCTATTCATTGCGCTGCACCTTGGCATTCAGGCGCAGTGTTACGCCGTCCCGTCCCCCAAAAATATGATGACCGTGCGGGTTCGTGAATTTGGTGCTCGTCTGGGTGCGCTGTTCGATCTGTATATTCTCAAACGCGAGCCACGATTTTTAGGACCGCAGGTGCCGATCCCAGCAGAACATAAGATCCCTGAAGATGCACCAGACTACCCTGCCGTTCTGCCGGAACAGGTGCTGACCTCGCCAGTGAATCAGACTAAACCTTACCAACCGACGAAAACAGTATCGGAACCTACGCCGCAGAACGAGAAAGTCACTCCGTAGCGTATTTTTCTACGCGGCTTTGCCTATCGCATTGGTGAGTTTACGCCACAGCCATTCGAGCGGCCCCTGACGGAAATAGCGTAGCCAGTAGTGGGAAAAGACCAGATTGACGGCCCAGATAGCGGGAACCAGCGCCAGCAGTTGCAGGCGGCTGAAGGCCATAAACAGGCCAAGCTGGTTAAACAACGCCACGCAAATCAGCGTTTGCAGCAAATAGTTGGTTAGCGCCATACGCCCGATATTTGTAATCCAATATGTGATGCGCCACTGACACAGCGTGGCCCAAAATCCATAGCACAACGCAAGATACCCTATCGCCTGTAAGGGTGAGCTCAACTCACGTGGGATCTGCAATAACAGCCCGCTCCAGCGATACTCCCAGCCCACCAGCCACTGTCCCACTACGCCGATACTGTTAATTGCCACGCCCAGCGGGATCAGCCACAGGGCAACCTTACGATAATGGGCTGTACTGAACTCACCTTTCAACCAGCCGCTGCGCATCAACCCTGCGCCTAGCAACATCGATCCCGCCAGTAACCAGCCGTACTGTACGCCCAGTGATAACAGGCTTTCTGTTAGCAGATCAACGCGATTTCCCCACGCTACCGGTCCACCTAACGCCCGCCAGTAAGCCTCATAGGTGACATCCGCCATACCTGGCAGCCAGAATCTCCCCGGTTGCAGACTCAGAATCTGGCTCAGCACAAACAACACGCCGATCCCCACCAGATACAGAACCGCCCCAGTACGCATTAGCAATCGGCTGCTCTCCGCATGGCGAATCATGCCGTAGCACACCAGCCCAATCAGCGCATAGTCGAGCAAAATGTCGCCATCCCACAGAAAAATGGCGTGAATCAGCCCGATGACCATCAACCAGAACAGGCGTGCATGTACCCAGCGCTTCCCCCGCGAAAGTAGAAGCTGTAACCCCGCACCAAAAAGAAGAGAAAATAGCGTCAGGAATTTCGCCTGCGCGATCAGATCCATCGCCGCCCAGGTTAAAGCATCAGATAATGTCGCTTGTCCCTGCCAGGCCGGGTTCAGGTATGCCGCGTGCGGTAAACCAAACGCCGTAATATTCAGCAGTAGAATGCCCAAAATAGCGATGCCACGCGCGAAATCTAGCGCAACGATCCGCGAGGGTGGCAAATGAGGTGACGGTGTAGTGTGAGAAGGCATACAAATTACATTTTCAAAGCATCGAAGTAGCGATTGTATGCACAGACGGGGAAAAAGCGAAGATGCTTACTGATTTAGCGGCGATCAATGTGGCGATGACAACGTGTATTTCCTTCATCATCGCCAATAAGAGGGGCTTAATTATGGTGACGTACCGCGCGCAAGAATTCCTGACGCGTGTTCTGGCTGGATTTAAACAGCCCGCCGAGCGATGTCGTGGTCGTGGCGCTAGTCGCATCACGAATACCGCGAGCCTTCACGCAGTAGTGCACCGCATCAATCGAGACCGCAACATTGTTGGTTCCCAACAGCGTTTGCAGTGCGACCAAAATCTGTTGCGTTAAGCGCTCCTGCACCTGAGGGCGCTGAGAGAAAAACTGAACGATTCGGTTGAGCTTCGACAGGCCAATGACGCCATCTTTTGGAATATATGCCACCGTAGCTTTCCCATCGATCATTACGAAATGGTGTTCGCAGGTGCTGGTCAGTGTGATATCGCGCACGGTGACCATTTCATCGACCTTCATTTTGTTTTCAATGATGGTGATTTTGGGAAAGTTGGCATAGTCCAAACCGGAGAATATTTCATCAACGTACATTTTGGCGATACGCGTCGGTGTTTCAGCCAGACTGTCATCGCCCAGATCGAGGCTCAGCAAATTCATAATTTCCGTCATATGCTCGGCAATACGTTGCTTACGCGTATCCCGATCCAACAACGCCCCGCGCAGCGGCGTTTCCAGACCGCGAGCCAGCAACGCTTCGTGCACCATAACGGCTTCTTTACTTAGTGATGACATTATTATTCTCCTGCAGGTGTAGCTATGCCTATCGCTCGGTCTCGGTCAGACCCTAGCGCCGTCAACACTCTAGTTGAGAGAGTAACGATTATCCAGCGATTGTATGTCATGATTGTTGAAATAGATTCAAGTTATCAAACGCAGCGGGTGCGCCCGTGCGTAGTAACGCGTACCAGCTCGTATACACTCAGAAACCCCATTCAGTAGTGAATAGATGCCCCAGTCACCAATGTTCAGTAATAAATGTTCAGCGATAAATAAAAAAGCACTGAGAAAATAATCCCAGTGCTTTTAACGATGAATTACCTGATTTTTGCGGCCGTCATTGTCCCGATGCCGTTTGTCATGAAATTATCAGAAGGTTTCCCAGTTGTCGTTGGCGTTGCCTTTCTTACCGCCAGCGGCCGCGAGTAACATCGGTTTCTGCGCTGCTGGCGCTTTCTCCGCCAGATGCTGTTGAGGACGACGAGGTGCCTCTGCGGCCGACAGTTGGAACACCGATACAGCTTCAGTCAACTGACGAGCCTGATCTTCCAGAGATGCAGCGGCGGCGGCAGATTCCTGAACCAGCGCGGAGTTCTGTTGCGTAACGCCATCCATCTCGGTAACAGCAAGACCAATTTGGCTAATACCGCGACTCTGTTCATCCGACGCCGATGCAATTTCACCCATCAGATCGTTCACACGGGTAATCGCAGAAATGATGGAATCCATCGCTTCGCCAGTCTGTGTGACCTGATTAGATCCCATGTTGACGCGTTGAACGGATTCCGCAATCAGGCTTTCAATTTCTTTCGCCGCCTGAGCACTGCGCTGCGCCAGATTACGGACTTCACCCGCAACGACCGCAAAGCCGCGACCTTGTTCACCCGCTCTGGCTGCTTCTACTGCCGCATTCAGCGCCAGAATATTGGTCTGGAAGGCAATACCGTTGATCACGCTGGTGATGTCTGCAATTTTCTTCGAGCTTGTCGTAATACTCGCCATCGTCGCCATTACATCTGCCGTGACCTCACCGCCTTTTTTCGCCGCTACAGAAGCGTCCTGCGCTAGCTTCGTCGCCTGATGAACGTTATCGGCATTCTGTTTCACCGTCGCACTCAGTTCTTCCATACTGGCAGCAGTCTGTTCCAGTGCGGCTGCCTGCTGTTCGGTGCGTGCGGACAGATCGTTGTTGCCGCTTTTGATCTCACTCGAGCCCTGATGAATCGATGCAGAGCTGTCGCGGATGATGGAAACCGTATTAACCAGACTTCCCTGCATCTCTTTCAGATAAGGGATCAATTGCCCAGCACAGTTACGACCAAACTCGTCAAGCGGGTGACCGAGCTGCCCGGCTGCCAGAACCTGGAAATAGCCTTTGATCATATTTAGCGGTTTGACCAGATAGTGAACCAGATAGCGATCCGTCAACAGCAGGATAAGCAGCCCAAGAACCGCCGCGCCCAGCAGAATACGATTACTCCAATCAACCAGGCCGTAGACCTCATCCATTGACGTCTCTGACGACGACATAATCGCAGTCTGATATTTTTCCATATTGCCGCCAAACGCCACACTCAGCGGTGGGTACGCTTTGCGGAAAAGCTGACGAAACTCCTCCTGACGATTATCACGCGCGGCATTCAGCATTGGCGTCAACCCGTTATCCAGCAATTGTGTCCACGCCGCGATCATATTGTCTGCTGTTTCTTTATCGACGCCGACATGTCCAGCAGCTTTAAACACAGCCAGTTGATCTGATGTGTTTTTAAACGCCGCTGTTGCTGACGTAAATACTTTTTCTGCTTCCGCAGTTTCGCCCGTTTGCTGAAAATCCATCGAACGCAACAAGCGAGTAACCGTACGAAAATACTGGTCATTGCCTTTTACCAGCATCTCTACGTTTTTACGCTGAGCTTCGCCGGACTCCAATAGTTTAGTCATGCTGCTTAATGAGGTAGAGGTAAAGAAAGATGCTCCACCCCAAACAACCAAAAACAGCCCCAATATTGTTAAAAGCATTGCCCTGATGGTGATATTTTTTAAAAAATTCACAGAAGACTCCTATAAATTATCTGGCGATTTTCCTCTGCGCTTTCTACAAGATGGCTGCACATTTTTAATTGGAAATACGCCGGGTGTTACGTCATTTAATGAAGAGCTAAGACTCTCATTAGTTAGAGTTATTTTCCTTTAATGACCAAAAGATACACTTCCTTACAATAACGATAAGGTATTCCTACCATACATTAACATTATCGGCACTTTAGCCGGGCACTTTACGCCCTTGCATCAACAAATGCGATCAAAATGAAGAATTGCGATAGTTTTTGGCTATTGCTCAGTTACAACTATTTACTTATACATTTAACTGTTTATTTTAATTGTCTATTTATTTTCCCTCCTTCGCTATTGTGTCAGGAGGAAATACGATTTTATTTTTCTGTGATTATTCTTATTTTTTCATTCGAGTCTCTTCTGCTAGGAAATATGCCCCTATTCGCTGCAATAGTTGATTGTGGTGCTATTAATTCAGGCCGCGATCATTTTATCGCTTTCTACATTTTCTAAATCCAGATATTAATCTTGATGATAATTACGCCCGTAATTTTCATCATTCAGGCATGTTTCAACGCGCCAGATTTAGGTTGCGTTCGCTATCTGCGTGTTCCACACCAGTTGCGAAATGCACAGCTTGCCGCTACACTTCACAAAAAGTGAATAATCAAACATCAGTTCATTACAAAAAGAGAAAGTTATGGATTTGACCCAACTCCGCATGTTCTGTCTCGTCGCCGAAACGGGATCCGTCGCACGCGCCGCTGAACAGCTTCATCGGGTGCCCTCAAATCTAACCACGCGGTTACGCCAGCTAGAGCTGGAGCTAGGCACCGACCTATTTATTCGGGAGAAACAGCGTCTGCGTTTATCGCCGATCGGGCACAATTTCTTGTGCTATGCACAGCGCATTTTGGCGCTCAGTGAGGAAGCGATCAGCATGACGCGCACGGGTGAACCCGCAGGTAATTTCTCGTTAGGCTCGATGGAAAGTACGGCGGCAACCCGCTTGCCTACGCTATTAGCGGCTTACCATCAGCGCTACCCTAATGTCTCGCTGTCCCTGAATACCGGTACATCAGGGGAAATCATCGAGCGCGTTCGGGCAGGAACGCTGGCAGCGGCGTTAGTCGATGGCCCCGTCGTGTACGATGAACTGAATGGTTGTTCATGTTTTGCGGAACGATTAGTGCTGATATCCGATCCTTCGCACTCGCCGATTACCCATGCACGAGATGCCAGTCACGATACGCTGTTTGCCTTTCGCCCCAGCTGTTCCTACAGAAAACGCTTAGAAAACTGGTTTCGCCAGGATGGCGTGGTGCCCGGCACCATCATGGAAATCCACTCATATCACGCCATGCTTGCCTGTGTAGCCAGCGGTGCTGGACTGGCTATGCTGCCCTATGCCGTCCTCGAATCACTGTCCGCAAGCGCACGCGTTCAGGTACATGAATTACCACCCGATATCGCAACCGCATCAACCTGGTTGGTATGGCGGCGCGACGCTTTCGGCCCGAATGTCGAGGCGCTTAAAAAGCTCATTATTGAGCAATCCGCTCAGTCGGAATGAACATTTATTTTCAGCAAAGCACCATTTAATAGAGACGACATAGTGATGAACATCGACGTCCTATCAGTCAACTTACAATCCATAACGGTATGCCATTAGGAGCCACCACCATGCAAATGATTAAAACCCGCGCCGCCATCGCCTGGGGTCCAAACCAACCTCTGTCGGTTGAAGAAGTGGATCTAATGCCACCTCAGAAAGGTGAAGTACTGGTGCGCATCGTCGCCACTGGCGTATGCCACACGGATGCCTATACGCTGTCAGGTAAAGATCCTGAGGGTGTATTCCCAGCGATTCTCGGCCATGAAGGCGGCGGGATTGTGGAAGCGATTGGCGAAGGCGTGACTAGCGTTGCCGTTGGCGACCACGTCATTCCGCTTTACACTCCGGAATGTGGCGAATGTAAATTCTGTCGCTCCGGCAAAACAAACCTGTGTCAGGCTATTCGCTCCACGCAGGGCAAAGGCTTGATGCCAGACGGCACCACCCGTTTCTCTAAAAATGGTCAGCCGATTTTCCACTACATGGGAACCTCCACCTTCGCCGAGCACACTGTCGTGCCTGAAATTTCACTGGCGAAAGTGAATAAAGAAGCGCCACTGGAAGAAGTCTGCTTGCTGGGTTGTGGCGTCACCACCGGTATGGGTGCCGTGCTGAATACCGCAAAAGTTAAAGCAGGCGATACGGTTGCTATTTTTGGCCTCGGCGGCATTGGCTTGTCGGCGATTATCGGCGCGCAAATGGCTGGTGCAGGTCGCATCATTGGTATCGATCTCAACACCAGCAAATTCGATCTGGCACGTAAACTGGGTGCCACCGATCTGCTTAACCCGAAAGATTACGATAAGCCTATTCAGGACGTCATTGTTGAATTGACCGATGGCGGCGTGGACTTCTCCTTCGAGTGTATCGGTAACGTTAACGTCATGCGTTCCGCACTAGAGTGTTGCCATAAAGGCTGGGGTGAATCCATCATTATCGGTGTGGCAGGTGCGGGCGAAGAAATCGCAACGCGTCCGTTCCAACTGGTAACCGGTCGCGTATGGCGCGGTTCTGCTTTCGGCGGCGTGAAAGGCCGTAGCGAACTGCCGGGCATTGTCGATCGTTACCTGAAAGGCGAATTCCCGCTGAATGACTTCATCACCCACACCATGGGGCTGGACGACATCAACACTGCATTCGATTTGATGCACGAAGGCAAATCGATTCGCTCTGTGATTCATTTCGGTTAATTGCGCCACTGTCAGGAATAAAAAGGAGGCTGTACAGCGATGAACTCATCACTGGAACTGCTGGAAGAACACCGTATGTTTGGCGGCTGGCAACAGCGCTATCGCCATGTGTCAGAAACGCTGAACACCGCCATGACGTTCAGCATTTATCTGCCACCGACACAGGATGACACCCCACCGCCCGTGCTTTACTGGCTGTCTGGGTTAACCTGTAACGACGAAAACTTTACGACGAAAGCAGGCGCACAGCGCGTTGCCTCCGAGCTGGGTCTGGTTCTGGTGATGCCGGACACCAGCCCACGCGGCGATGGCGTCGCGGATGATGCTGGGTACGATCTGGGTCAGGGTGCGGGATTCTATGTGAATGCCACTCAGGCTCCCTGGGCGGCACACTATCGGATGTATGACTACATCAGCACGGAATTGCCGGCGCTGATCCAGCAGCATTTTAACGTGAATAACCGCCAGTCCATCAGTGGACATTCGATGGGCGGCCACGGTGCGCTGATGCTGGCGCTGCGTAACCCAGAACAATTCCTGTCTGCATCGGCGTTCGCACCGATCGTTAACCCAAGTCAGGTTCCGTGGGGGCGTAAAGCGCTTACCGCTTACCTCGGCGAGGATGAAACACAGTGGTTGCAGTATGACAGTTGCCATTTGCTGGCAAATAGTCAGAAGAAACTGCCAATATTGGTCGATCAGGGCGATTGCGATCAGTTTCTCCCCGACCAGTTACAACCCGCAAAACTGGAAGAATTGGCAAGCCAGTATGCGTGGCCGCTGACACTGCGGACACAGTCCGGCTATGATCACAGCTATTTCTTCATCGCCAGTTTCATCGAAGATCACCTGCGCTTCCACGCTCAGTATTTGTTTGAAGAAGCGTTGTCCGCACGATAGTTGTTCGCATTATGGTGCTATGCTTATCTCGTTGAGAACAGCGCTCAGGTACGCCCTGAGCGCTGTTTCTCTTTCCTGTTAGAACGCAGTCGCATTAAAATATTCGATTACACACCTGCCCCGCCCCCATTACCGGAACCAAGACAAACAAAAAGGAGCAACGGATGATACACGTTCATCACCTCGATAAATCCCGTTCGACCCGCGCGACCTGGCTGTTGGAAGAGCTAGGCGTTGACTATGAAATCATTCGTTACGCGCGTGACCCCAAAACGTTTAGCGCTCCAGCATCACTCAAACAGATTCACCCGCTAGGGAAATCGCCAGTGATTACCGATGGCGAATTGACCATTGCCGAATCCGGAGCCATCGTGGAATACCTGATTGAGACTTACGGCAATGGCAGACTTCGCCCACAGAGCGGGCAAGCGCTGCTGGATTATCGCTTCTGGCTGCATTTTGCTGAAGGTTCGTTCATGCCGTTGCTGGTGATGCGTTTGGTATTGGCGAAAACAGAATCCGCACCGATGCCGTTTTTCATCCGCCCGATAGCACGCAAAATTGTGCAAAGTATTGAGCAGGCCTTTATTGTACCGCGATTGACTATTCAGCTTCAGTTCATCGAACAGCATCTGAGTCAACAAGACTGGTTTGCAGGAGAGTCATTAAGCGGTGCCGATATCCAAATGGCCGTGCCGCTGATTTTGGCGAAAACGCGTCTCGATTTCAGCCGCTACCCACATATTCAGCAATACATTGAGCGGATAGAAAGCCAGCCCGCATTTCAACGAGCGCTTGCTCAGGATTAACAGTGCGATCGGGATATCCCCTCATCGACAACGAACAACAGGCCACCTGATAAGCGATAGAGCAGAAATTCTGTGAGCGTTTACTGATTATTCATGATCTAATAAAGATATGCTGCTATCTAACACAGATATATTTCGAGCTATACCCCAAATAACTCGAGTTGCAGGATCAAGCGTTAGCATTTTGAACAACGCAAAACGTTGGCCCTTTAGGCCGAGGCCCACGACGGGCTGAGTATTTGAACGCAGCCAACGCACATGCAGCTTGAAGTATTACGGGTATATAACACGATATGGCTAGAAGGCTCGAAAGGTGGTATATCGTCAGGATGCGGTATTGATACGTTGGGAGTGATTAATTTTGCAGAGAAAACGAGTTTCATCAACAGAGTTGTTTTCAGTCGGATACGATGCAGAAAAGAGTCAGTTAGAAGTCGAGTTACTGAACGGAAGCATCTATCTGTACAACGGTGTAGCACGCATGATTTATGAAGAGCTGATGGCAAGCAAAACGAAGTACCGTTACTACGCCAGCTATATCAAAAATTCATTCCCCTACGAGAAAACACAGTAGTTTTTAAAGATAAAGAATAGTCTTTAAGGGCGGAGAATTCTCTCCGCCTCTTCCCTACGATTTATTCCCTGCTCGACTCAACGGTGTTAAACGCTGCCAGCAAGACGTCTTCATTTAGCGCCAGTGGCAGATAATGAATGGATTCCCCCGCTTGCAAAGTACGAGCAATCACGGCCTGAAGCGCAGCGCGGTCGTGAATATCCACATCCAACTCAGCCAGCGAGGTTGGTAAACCAAACACCTTAAACGCCGCTGTCAACTGGAGCAACGTTTCACTATCGCCCAACAAGGCGCTTTGCACCAGAATGCCATAAGCCACTTTCGTACCATGCAGAAAGCGTTCGGTTTGCGGCAACACCGTTAAACCGTTATGAACCGCATGCGCCGCCGCCACGCGAGTGTATCGCTCTCCCAACCCGCCAACCATGCCGCCCCCGGCAATGATCGCATCCACCACATCCAGAAAATCCTGCGTCAACTCGCCACGTTTGACGGCTTCTAACGCAGCCGCACTTTGTTGCAACAAGACATTGCGGATATCCAGCGCAGTCTGTAAGCCCAGACGAACAGAAAGAGGCAGCGTTTCAGGCTGGGGACTGAGAACCACGGCCTCATACCACTTCGCCAGCGTATCACCGACCCCAGCCAGTAGGTATTCCACCGGAGCCGCCAGCATAATCCGTGGTTCTACCAGTACCAGATGGTTGGCATCGGTGAAAATTTCAAAGCGCAGTGCTTGTCCAGCATCGTTATACCAGACAGACAGCGGCGTCCAGGCTGCACAGGTTGCCGCTATAGTCGGAATGGCCACCAGCGGCACGCCGATATGACGCGCAGCGACCTTCGCGGTATCCAGCACGGCCCCACCGCCGACACCAATGACGACCTGACATTCATCGCCCGCTTGCGCCACCAGTTTTGCGACTTCTCCCTCACTGCAATGCGCACTAAACTGAACGCGTCGGGCTGAAGGTGCCTCGAATTCGGTTGGTAAATAGGGCCGAGCCGCGGCGATCGCCCGCTCACCGTAAATCCACAGCGCGTTTTTCAGCACCTCTGGCGGGTAAAACTCCAGCAACTTATCGATAGCGCCGGGGAAGGAAAAATAGTTGGCAGGGCCAACCTGTACGCGAACAGTCGTTGTGTGCATGTTTGAACATTCCTCGCCGCCCCTTATCTTGAGCACGGCTCTTATCTTATGTTTGCCTGGTAGTTGAATCTGTTGCGTTACCGTGTTGATAATCCCATCTTATTCACTTGCCTGCGGCTGATTAAGAACTTTTTTATTTAATTTATGCCTTTTCGTTCATAGCCTACGACTCTCAAACACGTGAAGCTGTATTAAATTCTCTGGGATGTATGCTACCTTTCTTTTCCGTTATTTCATGACCTTGACCGCCAAGAGCATCACCGACCATGACCGCTACCTCCCAAAGCCGACTGGAAATGCACAACATTTCCATCTCCTTTTCTGGTTTCCACGCCCTCAAGCAGGTTAATTTCACACTGGAAGGTGGTTCGATTCATGCTCTGACTGGCGCAAACGGCGCAGGTAAATCCACGTTGATGACGATCCTGTCAGGTGCTTACGATCACTATCAGGGCGATATTCTGATTAATGGCAAGCAGGTCGGTGTCCATTCGCCACGCGATGCCAAGCGGTACGGCATTCATCTGGTGCAACAGGAAGTCGATGTCGCGCTGGTTCCCACGCTGTCCGTGGCGGAAAACATTATGTTGGATACGCTGGCGCAGGACGGGCATCTACTGAGTTGGCCGCAGATATACCGTCAGGCACAGGCATTGCTTGACCAGCTTGGCGTTCACCTTAATGTTCGCCAACGTCTGGATACCTGCTCGTTAGCTGAAAAACAGCAAATCCTGCTCGCCCGCGCATTATCCCACGAGTGTCGCTTCCTGATTTTAGATGAACCCACCGCTCCGCTGGATCAGGCTGAAAGCGCGCGTCTCTTTCAAGTGGTTCGCCGCTTACAGGCTGATGGCATCGGGATCGTGTTTATTTCCCACCGTATTCATGAACTGAGCGAAATCTGCGATACGTTGACCGTTTTACGTGACGGCGAGTTTGTCAGCAGCGGCGCGATGCAGGGACTAAGCGGCGAAGAGATTGTAGAGAGAATGCTGGGGCATCGGCTTGACGATATCTTCCCACCACGCCGTACCGCACCTTCAGAAGAGACGCTGCTTCAGGTCACCGGTTTGCACGACGAGACGCTGCTGCACAATATCTCGCTCACACTACGCAAAGGGGAAATTCTGGGCATTGCTGGGCTGGCCGGTGCGGGTAAAACCGAGTTGTGCAAAGCGCTGTTCGGCGCAGAGCCCTGCCAGATCGCGCAGGGAGAATATCGTGGCAAACCCTGGCAACCGCATTCGCCTCACCAATCCGTCGAGCAAGGTCTGGCGCTAGTGCCTGAAGAACGGCGCAAGGAAGGCATTTTTATTGATGAATCTGTCACCATGAATCTTAGCATCACCGCCACCGACAGCTTTTCCCGTTGGAGTGTATTCAGCCGTGGCAAGGCATTGCGCTGGGCGAAACAGATTGTTGAGCAGCTTGCCGTTCGCACCACTGGCCCAGCGCAAAAGCTCGCGCGCCTGTCGGGTGGGAATCAACAAAAAGTGGCCATCGGCAAGTGGCTACGCAGTGAAGCACATGTTCTGATTTTTGATGAACCCACCAAAGGCGTTGATATCAAGGCCAAGCAGGATCTGTTCACGTTGATTGACGGCCTCGCCCGACAGGGCAAAGGTATCATCTATGCGTCGGGCGAGTTTTCCGAACTTGTCGGGCTTTGCGATCGCATCTGCGTGCTATGGGATGGCCGAATTGTTGCAGAACTGAACGCTGCTGAGATTGACGAAGAAACCCTACTTTTATATTCAACTGGAGGAACTCCCGCGTGAGTCACCCACTTTCATCTAACGGGGCGATCCCCTTCCGTCACCACGTTTTCGAGTTTCTCTATAAGTGGGGCATGCTGATTACCGTCGTCGCGCTGATTGCACTCTTTGGACTCGCGTCGGAAAATTTTCTCGACCCCTATAACATCATCAATATTTTGCGCTCTATCGCCATCGTCACGGTGATTGCGATTGGCGTCTCCATTTCACTGTCCGTAGGCGGATTTGACCTTTCCGTAGGATCAACAGCCTCGTTGGCCAACGCACTGGTTATTTCCCTTTTTGTCTGGCATGGATTCGGCACCACCGGCGCGATTGTCCTGACGCTCCTGCTGTGTACGCTGGTCGGGCTATTCAACGCTTTTCTCATCGTCGTGCTGAAGATTCCCGATATGCTCGCAACGCTCGCCAGTCTGTTCGTTATTCAAGGCGTGGCGATGACGTACAGCTATGGCGGTTCCATCACGCAAAACATGGTGCTGCCCAGCGGCGAAATGGCGGAAGGTGTCATTCCTGAGTTCTTTGCCACGTTGGGCCAGGTGCCTGTGATTGTTGTCATCATGCTGACGGTAACGGTGCTGGTGCAGCTGTATCTGTCCCTTACCAAGCACGGTCGTCGGATGTATGCCATCGGCGGCAACCCAGAAGCCGCTCGACTGGCGGGCATCCGCACAGCGCGTTATCGGGTACAGGCGTATGTGTTCTCTTCATTGCTCGCAGCGCTGGGTGGCATCTTACTCGCCTCACGTATCGGTTCTTCACAGGTCAATGCAGGGGGCGGCTATTTAATGGATGCCGTTGCCGCAGCCTACATCGGTTTCTCGCTAGCAGGGTCCGGCAAACCAAACGCACTGGGTACGCTGCTCGGTGCCGTCATTCTTGGCGTATTGCAGAATGGTCTAGTAATGCTCTCCGTACCTTATTACGCCATGGATATTATCAAAGGTCTGGTTCTGGCGCTCGCGCTGGCAATGACGTATATCCAGAAACGCTGACACTTCTTGCTTCCGCCCCATTCATCCGAATTAGGGGCGGATTCCCCCCCATCCACGCCGTCCCTGATTAAATCGTTTTGTGCCACCAATAACTATCACTGCATTCGCTCTATTATTTCCTGACGTTATTATTAATAAATAAATACTCCCTCACACAACAAAGAGATGAATCAGAATAATCACAAATGAGAATACTTTGGCTTTGCATATGACCTGAAACACTTTTATTCACGGTAGATATAGTGAGAATGACGCAGACCATCGATAGTGAAAAGTTCAACCGGATGAAACGTTCAATTTTAGTAATGAATTAAAATTGATGAATATCATATTTTCGCTGCCGGGCAATATTCCCTCATACCCGGCGAAATCAAATTACACCTTATTATTTATGTCCGTTCTGCTGAACATACTCATCAATATTTTCAACCGTCTTTTCCATCAACAATTGCAGCGATGAGGCGGACGTCCAGGAGATATGCGGAGTAATCAGAAGATTAGGCAGGGCTTTTGCCGCGACCATCAGCGGATTGTCTTTTTCCGGCGGCTCCTGCGTCAGGCAGTCTAGCGCTGCGCCAGCAATACCACGCTGGTGCAATGCGGCTGCCAGCGCGTTCTCGTCAATCAGCCCGCCTCTGGCGGTGTTAATAATAAACGCGGTTGGCTTACACAACGCGAGCGTCTCTGAATTAATCAAATGCTGCGTGCTCGCATTTAGCGGGCAGTTGAGCGAAATCACATCCGCCAGCCGCAGAACCTCCTCAAACGGCAGATATCCAGCACGACACTGTGACACCCCTCGGTGTTCGGCAAAAATCACCTTCATCCCCAGCGCCTGAGCCAGACGCGCAACTTCCCGTCCAATCGTGCCCGCACCGACGATGCCCAGCGTAGCGCCTGCGATATCCTTGACCGGATGATCAAAGTAAGAAAATTGCGACTGGCTGGCCCAGCGATCGCCCAACTGATCGCGATACCATGCCATAAGGCTGTGCTTCAACGCGAACATCATGGCAATAACGTGCTCGGACACAGCTTGCGTCGAGTAGCCCGGTACGTTTCTGACCGTGATCCCCAGTTCTTTAGCCGCCGCAAGATCGATATTGTCGGTTCCTGTTGCCGTCACGGCAATCAGCTTCAGCGCAGGCAGCGCGGCTAAGGTCTCTCGCGTTAATAGCGTTTTATTTGTGATGATAACGTGGGTGTCTTTTGCTCGGGCGATAACTTGATCGGGTGAGGTATAGCTATATTCAATCCATTCATGGCGACATTGTGGACGCCTAAAACTTGTCTTTTTCAGGAAAATGGTTTCAGGCAGTGAGCCCTTATCCAAAAAGGTAATTTTTAACATCATCGCGCCCTGGTTGCTATTCATACACTGATCTCCGATTGCAGATATCAAGGGTTCCGCAGTCGGCAATCACGACAGGTATTCTCATACAAAAATAATGAATTAAATTCTCTGTATGACACAAGACAACGAACGTATTAATAACGTTACACTTCCTGCCTCATCGGAAATCCATCACTCCGTAACCTGAAGCGTAGTCAGCATTAAAGCAATTAACAATACCTAATATAATGAATTTCATTCATCGACATTGTTATCATCAATATTCAGAAATATCACAAAAAATAAATCGAGTCGTATCGATATATATTGATGGATATAAGGTCAGGGTGCTTAGAAAGAGGTAGTGTAGAACAGAGACTCGGTAAAACGCGTCATAGACAGTTGGTTTTGTCGATGTATTACGGAGTTTATTGCAGGAATATCAGCCCTAACAAACAATGCCGGCCAACTGGCCGGCAAGGAAGAACTGACAGGTTTAACCGTGTTTCAACTTAGAACGATGCCGTCATAGACGCATAGAATGTCCTTCCTGGGACATAATAATTATTACCACTCGTTGCGTTACCTGACGGGCTTGCTGACACTGGGTCTTTATCAAACAAGTTATCCACTCCAGCGTTAAATTTCAGGTTCTTAGTCGCACGGTACTGGCCGGACAAACCATAAATGAAGTAGGAATTACGGATTCTGGCAGTCGCTGTCGAGCTACGCGACGCCTGATCCGCAGCGCTGTTAAGCCCCAGCATTTTACCGTAATAATGCGCAGATAACGCAAAACTCAACTTCTCATCAACCGCCCAATCCAGAGAGGAATACGTGGTCAATTTAGGTGTTGTCACCAGCATCACACCTTTGCCGTCTTCCGCTTTAATCATGCGCGTAAAACTATTGCGCAGCGTTAATTTGTTCAGCCAAGGGCTTACAGGTTCGCTAACCAGAGGAATATCCAGATTCCCTTCAATACCCTGAGTACGAGCAGAATCGAGGTTAACACGCTCTAACCAATAGCGTCCGGAGGTGTCACCCGCGATATAACCAACAGGTGCAGTAGCTAGCTTGTTCTTAAAACGGCTATCAAAGAACGTCAGCCCAGCATTCCAATTGTTATAATCAAATAATGCGCCAATTTCCCAGTTCTCTGATGTTTCTGGTTGCAGATTGTCGTTCCCCGTGGTGTAGCATCCACCGCCCGTATAATCCGCATACCCATTACAACCTGCGCCTTGCGACGTTTCAATGAAGCCTAAGCTCGCTTGACGAATTGACGGTGCCTTGAAGCCTTCTGAATAGCCCCCTTTCAACGTGAGATGATCCGTGGCTTGATAGACCAGGTAGGATCTAGGGGTAGTCTGACTACCGTACTTAGTATCGTCGTAACGCAACCCCAATGTCAGAGACAGGTCATCCATCAGATCGATCTGATCTTCAACAAATGCCCCTTTACTGATGGCACGGCCAGAATGTGAACCGTAAGTTGACGTTCCTGCTGTCGAACCCAGGGAGCGAGGATTATACATTTCCTCCTTCATCCACTGCCCACCAAATGTGATGTTCTGGGTGAAAAGCAGCTCAAAAGGAATGCTGATACTTCCTTCAAAAATCTGGTCTTTATTCCACAAATTAGTATCTTGCGAGCCAATGGTTACGTTGTTCGAGACGATCGGCACATTGCTGGCAAAGTTTTCGTATTTGTTCTGATACGCGGAGAATTTTGCACTGCCAAAATCAAACAGCCCGCGATAATCAAAAGAATAGTTTTCACGTTCCAATTCGCTGATACCACGCAAATTCACAACATTCCCCGATGCCGTCGTGCCCTGAATCCCTTGTTCCTTACCTTTAATCGCACCGACGCTGATTTGATGGTTGTCATTAATGTCCCATGTCAGTTCAGCGCCATAGTTATAGCGTTTTTTTCCTTCAAGGCCAGAGCCAAAACGCAGGGCGGAGGTATCAGTATGATCAGCGTTTCTCTTATTCCATGAGCCATTTAATCGCATGGAAAAACCATTGCCCAGCGGCCCACCAAGCGTCGCGGTGTAGCTAGTGGTATCACCACGATTCGATTCTTCCGGCTGGCGGGTGCCTACCGTCAAGGAACCGTTCCAATCTTGGGTATTCTTTTTGGTGATGATATTCACCACCCCACCCATAGCATCGGAGCCATAAAGAGAGGACATCGGGCCACGGACGATTTCAATACGTTCAATGGATTCAACGGGGATCCAGTTAATATCGTCAAAATAGTTTTGCTGAGTCGTTTTGACGCCATTACTTGAACCAACACGTTTTCCATCAACCAATAGCAATGTATAAGCAGCTGGCATACCCCTTATCTGGATGCCAGAACTGACATCGGTGCCAATTCCTTTTGATATCCCTGCAACTTGGTCAAGCACGTCTGCCAGATCGGTGGCGGACTTGCCGATGTCACGCTGTAAGTCTTCAGCGGTAATGACAGAGATACTTGCTGGGGCATCTTTCAAACTCTGCTGAATTGCTGAAGCCGTCACGACCATCGTATCGTCCTGTGCGGCGATAACGGGTGTCGTTGCCATGGTAACCAGAGCCAATGCCACCGATTTTCTTATATTTATTGCCATGCGTCTGTGTCCTCAAAACGAATAATTTACATTGAGTTTTTTTGTTGAACACATTGTAATGAGCAAATAATAATTGTAAATGAAAATTAAAATCATTTACATGCGCAATAAAAATCAAAATCACACAGTTATTTATTCATTAAAAACAAACAATTAAATTAAAAAAACAATTATTAAATCGAGTTAATGCAAAATAACCCGACAAATCAAGGTGAATAAATTTGATTTAAATCAACACATCAACATGAAGGGAAGCGTGAAGCGCGAGGGTGAAACAGAAAAAAAGTAATAAAAAAGGCGACGCCCATCAGGGAGTCGCCCGTTACTGCATTCTTACGATCTAATCTTTATGATCCGGGAACGTCATATCCTGATATTTGATGAAACCCGTTCCACGATACAGCTTATAGCCGAACCAAATCAGAAAGAACAAAGGAATGCCGATATACGTCGCCGTGACGCCATACCAGTCGATGTTGTCTTGCAGAAACGCCTGATAATTCTGCCCCAGCGTAATAATCAGGCAGAGCACAAACGCAAAGATCGGACCAAGCGGGAAGAAACGCGATAAATAAGGCAAACGGTTCAGATCGTGGCCTTGCATCACATAGCCGCGACGGAAACGGTAATGGCTGATCGCAATCCCCAGCCAGGCAATAAAGCCGGTCATACCCGAGGTATTCAGCAACCACAGATAAACCGTTTGGTTGCCGTACAGAGAAGACAGGAAGCATAACGCCGCCACCACGGTTGTTGCATACAGCGCATTACGCGGCACGCCCCCTTTTGACAGCTTAGCGAAAATACGCGGCGCTTTACCTTCCGATGCCAGCGTAAACAACATACGCGTCGAGGCGTACATCCCGGAGTTACCCGCCGACAACACCGCCGTCAAGATGACCGCATTCATAACCGCAGCGGCAGACAACAGACCCGCATTCTCAAACACCAGCGTGAACGGACTCACCGTAATGTCTTTCACATCATTACGCAGCAGGTTCGGATCGGTATACGGAATGATTAAGCTGATAATCAGAATCGCGAAGATGTAAAACAGCAGGATACGCCAGAAAACCTGACGGATGGCACGCGGAATGTTTTTGCTCGGTTCCTGGGATTCCCCTGCAGCCACACCGATCAGTTCCGTTCCCTGGAAAGAAAAACCCACGATCATCGCCACGCCGATCATGGCGGAGAAGCCACCAGCAAACGGTGCATCGCCAATCTCCCAGTTGTGGAATCCAGCATTTTCCGCACCGCTCATGATGCCCGTAATCATCATCACACCCACCGCAATGAAAATAATGACCGTCGTCACTTTAATCAGTGAGAACCAATACTCGGCTTCGCCAAACCCTTTCACGGAAATGTAATTAAGTAGGAACATCAGCGCCAGAAACAAAGCGCTCCAGATCCAACCGGAGACTTCAGGGAACCAATATCCCATCACCAGTTGCGCAGCGACCAGATCGACCGCAATGGTCACAGCCCAGTTGTACCAATAGTTCCAGCCCAATGCGAAGCCGAAACCTTCCTCAACATAGCGAGATCCGTAGGTAGAAAATGAACCAGAAACTGGCATGAATGCCGCCAGTTCGCCTAGGCTCGTCATCAGGAAGTAAACCATCAGCCCAATCAGGGCATAAGACAGGAGTGCGCCACCAGGACCCGCTTGTGAAACCGTCGCACCAGAAGCGACAAATAACCCGGTACCAATCGATCCGCCAATGGCGATCATCGTTAAATGCCGCGCTTTCAGTTCACGGCGCAGGGTCGGTGCGCCCTGTGTAGTTTGTTGAATATCGTGCTGAGCCATTGTTATCCTGCGTGCTCGTGCTAAAAATCGAGGCGGGATTGTAGCAAATAGCGTTGTACTGGATAGTTAAGATCGTCGAGTTATAAGAGAGCTTAATAACTCACGCCCGATTATTAGCAGCAGAAAATATTTTCACTACGGCGTTTCACAGCAATAACTCAGGAAACGCTGCAACACATTTGAAAGATGTTTCTGTCGATGGTGTACCAAATACAGCGTCCGCGTGAGTTTAGGCAACGGCACCTTCAATTCCACCAACGAGCCTGACGCCAGCTGTTCCGCAATCACATGCCGTGACAGGCAACTGATACCAATTCCATGGCGAACCGCATGTTTAATTGCCTCCGAATTACCTAATTCCATCACCAGATGGAAATGTGACAGGTGCGTCAACAACAGATGATCCAGCACTTCACGCGTGCCTGAACCCCGTTCACGCAGGATCCAGTGGGCATCCGCCAGCGCCGCTAATGATACCGTCCCCCGGCTGAGCGGATGCTCGGGAGAACAAAATACCACCAGTTCATCTTCCAGCCAGGGCTGCGTAATTAAATGAGGGTGATGGCAAGGACCTTCGATCAAGCCCAAATCGACACTAAATTCAGACACGCGGGTGATCACATCTTGCGTATTGCCGACATGCAGTTCCAGCGGAATTTCAGGGTAGTCATGGCGATAGCGGGCAATCATCGCAGGCAATAGATAGTTGCCAATAGTACTGCTGGCATAAATACGCAGTGCTCCATTATCGCGCCGGAAGAGCTGCTCAATTTCTATCGACTGTTCAAGCAATGCCAGCGCCTTGGGGTACAGCAGACGGCCATGCTCATTAACAACCAGACGTTTACCCACGCGATCGAAAAGCTGAACCCCCAACTGCCCTTCTAAATCCGCCAGAGCGGCGCTGACTGCCGATTGAGAAAGTGAAAGCACAACGGAGGCCTGTGTCGTTGAACCACTTTTCAGGACTTCGGCAAAGACTTCCAGTTGACGTAACGTGATATGCATAGTGCGCTCTTTATCTGAAATACTTATAGGTTATAAATATATAATCAATTTCTCTTTTAATCTCATGGATTATAAGCTGGCTTCTCAATTCGGTACGGTCAGAATAGGCACCAAACCCATGGCTCTTCCTGCGACATTACAAGCGATAGCACCACCCAATGGAGCAAAAGCGCGATTACCTGGCCTGTTGTTAGTAAGTTTAATAACTTTTTCACTTCTCTGGCTGGCAAATATTCCGAAAATCGCCCACTGGGGACCCGGCTCACTGACATTAGCGATCCTAACTGGGATCGTGCTGGGGAATAGCGTTTATCCGCGAATTCATCCTCTGTGCGATCCCGGTGTGCAGTGGGCCAAGCAGCACTTACTCCGCTGGGGCATCATACTTTATGGTTTTCGTCTCAGCTTTCAGCAAGTTGCTGCCGTCGGCTTTACGGGTATCGCCGTCGATCTTACCGTCGTCACGCTAACATTTTTGCTCGCCTGCTGGATTGGCAAGCGTTGGCTGAAGCTCGACAATGAGACTGTGATTCTCATTGGTGCTGGCAGCAGCATCTGCGGCGCGGCGGCGATAATGGCAACAGCCCCCGTCGTCAAAGCGTCTAGCAATGCGATTGCTGTCGCGGTTTCCACCGTGGTGATATTCGGTACGACAGCCATGTTTTTGTATCCGTGGATCTATCAGCTCAACCTCGAACATCACTGGATTGAGGTCACACCGCAGATCGTCGGCCTGTATTTTGGCTCAACGATACATGAAGTTGCTCAGGTCGTTGCTGCTGGACATGCCGTCGATGGCGAGACGGAAAACATCGCCGTTATCAGCAAAATGCTACGCGTAATGATGCTGGCCCCTTTCCTTCTCATACTCGGATTCTTTCTGAAAAAAACGACGCAAAAAACTGATACGGAAGACACTGTTCCACTGATGTTCCCGTGGTTTGCCTTAGGATTCATTGCCGTCGCCGCTTTCAATTCTTTCCCGCTACTTTCTCCGACACTCGTCACCCAGTTAGTTCAACTTGATAATGTGCTACTGACGATGGCGATGGTTGCACTGGGCCTGACGACCCAATTCAGTGCTATCCGTCAGGCAGGAGCAAAACCGCTGCTGCTGGCACTTATTCTATTTATCTGGCTGGTGATCGGTGGTGCGGGAATCAACCTGCTCTTCGAGCATTTATTCAGCTAACGATAAATTATTTACCCATTAACGTCTGATTAACCCATATGGCGATGCCATAATGTCTTCGTTATCGAGGAGACCAACATGAAATACATCGGAGCGCACGTTAGCGCAGCAGGCGGTGTCGATCAGGCCGTGATTCGCGCGCATGAGATAAAGGCGACCGCTTTCGCTTTATTTACCAAGAATCAGCGTCAATGGCAGGCTGCTGCACTCAGTGCAGAGGTCATTGACCGTTTTAAAGCCGCGTGTGAACAGTACGCCTATACGTCGGCACAGATTCTGCCCCACGACAGCTATTTGATTAATCTGGGTCATCCGGACGGCGAAGCGCTGGAGAAATCACGTATCGCGTTTATTGATGAAATGTCCCGCTGCCAGCAGCTTGGGCTGAGCTTGCTGAACTTTCACCCCGGTAGCCACCTGAAACAGATCGAGGAAGCGGACTGTCTGGCACGTATTGCCGAATCCATTAACATCGCACTGGCGGAAACAACTGGCGTTACCACAGTGATTGAAAATACAGCCGGACAAGGCAGCAACCTGGGTTTTCGCTTTGAACATCTGGCGGCCATCATTGATGGCGTGGAAGATAAAAGCCGTGTTGGCGTCTGTATAGATACCTGCCACGCCTTCGCTGGCGGTTACGATCTGCGAACAGAAGCGGATTGTGAAGCAACCTTTGCTGAGTTCGATCGCATTGTTGGGTTCCGCTATCTACGCGGAATGCATTTGAATGATGCGAAAAGCGCGTTCGGCAGCCGGGTTGACCGACACCACAGCCTAGGAGAAGGCAACATCGGCAAAACCGCTTTCAGCTACATCATGAAAGACACCCGTTTTGACGGTATTCCGATGATTCTGGAAACAGTCAATCCCGACATCTGGGCCGACGAAATCGCCTGGCTCAAGTCTGAAGCCCAGTGCTGATTATACTCTAAATAATTCAAGTTTCAGGAAGGCGGCAAGAGAGGGAATCCCGATGAGCTTACTCAAGTAAGTGATTCGGGTGAATGAACGTAGCCAACGCACATGCAACTTGAAGTATGACGAGTATATACATAAAAAAAGCGCCAGTTGGTGAATACCAACTGGCGCTATCTCATCCACATCCTTGTGTTATGGCATTACGCTTTCTTCAATTTGCAGGCATGACGGTTAACTTTCCCGCTCGCCTGCATCGTGAAATTTGTAACGATAATAAGACTTACGCGGCTTTCGCCAGTTGTTCATCAGAGCGCTTCAGCAAGGCGTACAGCACACCAGCTACCGCCGTTCCCGCAATGATCGCTAACAGATAGCCGATGACCGGGGTAATCGCACCAGGAATCAACAGTACGAACAGACCACCGTGTGGTGCCATTAACTTAGCGCCCACCGCCATAGACAGTGCACCGGTCAGTGCCCCGCCAATGATACAGCAAGGCAGAACGCGCATTGGATCACGCGCGGCGTAAGGAATCGCCCCTTCGGAAATAAAGCACAGGCCCAGCACAAACGCGGCTTTGCCCCCTTCACGCTCGGTCGGGTTAAATTTCTTGCTTGCCAGCACGGTTGCCAGACCCATCGCCAACGGTGGCACCATACCCGCAGCCATGACGGCGGCCATCGGTGCGTAAATCTGGCTACTGAGCAAGGTCGTGCCGAATACGTAGGCAACTTTGTTAACTGGTCCGCCCATATCCGTACACATCATCGCGCCCAGAATCGCACCCAGAATCACCGCATTCGCCGTGCCCATGGATTGCAGCCAGCCTGTCAGGCCTGTCAGGATTTTCGCAACTGGCGTACCGACGACGTAAATCATGATAAGACCGGTGATCAACGTAGCGAACAGCGGAATGATCAGGATCGGTTTTAGCGCAGTCAAACTTTGCGGCAGAATCAGTTTATTGTTGATCGCTCTGGCAATATAACCTGCCAGGAAACCGGCAATAATCCCGCCAAGGAAGCCCGCTCCTGTACTTACCGCCAACATCCCACCAACCAGACCCGGCGTTAAACCTGGACGATCCGCAATGGAGAAAGCGATATAGCCCGCGAGAACTGGCACCATTAACGCAAAGGCAGAGCCGCCGCCGATCTTCATCAGCGCTGCGGCCAGCGTACCTTCCTGTTTAAAGGCTTCAATACCAAAGACAAACGACAGTGCGATACACAAACCACCCGCTACCACCATCGGCAGCATGTAAGACACGCCGGTCAACAGGTGACGATATGGGCCTGCTCCGCCTTTCTGACCAGACTCGCTCGCGCTTGCCGAGCTGGATTGTCCGGATGGCTGATACACTTTAGCCTCAGCCTGCGCCTTGTCTAATTCCTGCGCCGTCTTCTTCAATGCCAGCCCAGTCGAGGTGCGATACATCTTCTTACCAGCAAACTTCGCCAGATCGACTTCAATATCCGCAGCGACGATCACCAGATCGGCCTGTTCCACTTCTTCTGGAGTAATCGCATTACCCGCGCCAACGGAGCCGCGTGTTTCAACCTTAACCCACCAGCCGCGTTTTTTTGCTTCGCTTTCAATCGCTTCTGCTGCCATAAACGTGTGCGCGACGCCAGTCGGGCACGCCGTTATCGCCACAATGCGCTTGGCAACCGCGGGTTGCTGAACGGGAGCTGACGCGACAGCTTGGTACGCTGTTGCTTCAGCCTGCGCTTTCGCTAAAAAGGCTTCCGGCTGTGAAACAGCCAGTTCGATATCACCGACATAAACCTGCTTGCCATTCAGTGCGCTGTCCGCCGCGGCGGATGCACCCAGAACGATCGCCAGTTCAGCGTCGTTGGCATGTTCTGTAAACGTTACCCCTGCTTTCGCAGCGGCAGCGCCGAGTAGGTTCTTCACCAGTTGGCTTCTCGCCAGGCCCAGTGATTTATCCAAAATCAGCAGCGTTTTCATTGTTTGTCTCCTGCTGTATCAGTTAAAGGGTTTCAGGTCGACACGCGCCATCATTGCGGCCAACTGAGGACGATCGGTAATACCTACATTACTTTGGCTGACGGCCAGAGCCGAAACCGCCGTAGCCAAACGCAGAGTGTGCTCACTGGACTCACGCATTAATAAGCCATAAATCAACCCCCCAACCATGGAGTCGCCCGCCCCTACCGTACTTACCACATCACAGGCCGGTGGTTTTGCCAGCCACGCGCCAGATGCATTCACCCACAGTGCGCCTTCAGCACCCAGAGAGATCACAACGTGCGCGATACCCTGTTCACGCAGTGCGTGAGCGGCATCCACCACATCAGCCAGCGTAGGTAATTTACGCCCAGCCCATATTTCCAGCTCCCGGCGGTTTGGTTTCACCAACCAAGGAGAGGCCTTCAGTCCCGCCACCAGCGCTTCACGGCTGCTGTCGAAAATAATGCAAGGACACTGCGTGCGCAGACGAGACATCCAGTCGGTAAACGCATCAGGATCAACGCCAGCAGGCAAACTGCCGCTCACCGCGACCATGTCGAACTGCCCGAGCCAGCTCAGCGAATCATTGACGAAACGCTGCCAATCTTGCTGTGTCACTTCAAAACCGGAAAAGTTGAAATCGGTTACGTCGCCATCTTTTTCCGTTAATTTGACATTAATACGCGTACGTCCTGGCACAACCTGGAAACGGTTGGCAATGCCCAGCTCGCTGAACAATTGCTGAAAACCATCCTGATTGTCTTTACCCAGAAAGCCACCTACCGTGACATCAATCCCGAGATCTTTCAGCACCTTGGCAACGTTGATACCTTTACCTGCGGCGTGCAGACCCGCTGTCTGAACCAGATTGACTTCGCCTTTCTCAACTTCCGGGCAATAGCCAACCAGATCGTAAGCTGGATTCAGGGTGATTGTGGCTACTCTCCTGCTCATGCTGCCCCCTCGCCCAAACCGGACGTAATCGCGTCGCCAATAGCGGCAAGTGCTTGCTCCGCATCGCTACCGCTGGCGGTGAAACGCAGTTTGTGACCTTTTTTCACGCCCAGCGCGACGACTTTCATCAGGCTGCGGCCATTTGCCGGTTTGCCTGTGCCATCCAGATTGGTCACCGTAATCTCACTGGTGAACTGTTTAACCACGTTCACCAGCATGGTGCCCGGACGAGCGTGCAGACCGTGTTCGTTACGAATGGTAAATTCTGCCGTCAGCACTTCGCTTTCTTCCGGTACGTCACTGGTCAAAAGCGCCAGCAGCGTCGGAGCATCAGCTGTCAGCAGGCGTTCCGCTTTTTGCGTAATCAGCAAGTTGCTCAGGTAATCGATAGGCGCAAAAGCCTGATCGTCAGCCGCCGCGACCGTCACCAACAAGGCCACGTTTTCACCGTCAACGCTGAAAGGCGCAGCCGGACGTGCCACCGCAGCCGCGCTGCTGAGGTTACCGACGGCGCTATCGCTGAACCACACACCTTGTCCCAGATTCAGCGGTTTGTTGCTGACGGTCGTGCTGACAAAGCTGGCATCAGCCGCACCGACCTGCTGAAGACGACCGGCGTTCAGCGCCTGAAGTGTCAGCAGATTATCGGTCGCCACATCCAGCGCAATCAACGAGGTGTCAAAACGGAATTCAGCCAATTGCTGTTCGCCCATCAGCAAGCTACGCAGCTCTTCTGCTGAGGTAGTGCTTGCCAGACGAGCCGCTACGCGATCGTCGCTCAAAACGTGAGTCAGCTGACGCAGCAAAGCCAAGTGCTCGTCAGAGCGAGCGGCAATACCTAGCACCACATAAGCGGTTTGATCTTCTCCCCAGGCGATGCCCTGAGGAAACTGAAATACTTGAACACCGGTCTTCAATACCAGATCGCGGGTATCAGTTGTGCCGTGAGGGATAGCAATACCGCTTCCCAAATAGGTAGATGTTTGCTGTTCGCGCTGTAGCATGCCGTCGACATACCCTGCGTTAACGCACCCGGCATCGGTCAGTGCTGAAGCAACAAGCTGGATAGCTTCCTGCTTATTACTGGCCGCTGCGCCCAAATGAATATCTTGCTGTGACAACTGGAACATGGCTCTCCTCTCTTGCTGAATGTTGAATCGTTTCAGCTTTTGTGAGAAAAAAATGTGTCGATTATTAGGGCGTTTCAAAAAAAATCCCGCTGAAACGTTTCAAAAGTCTCATTCTATTACGTCATTTATGCAAGCTTTCTACACTGCTGACGTAACAGAATTTTGACATAACGCACATTTTAACGTGGATGACGCACTGCCCGCCAACAAAAATCATCAAATGGCTGAAGCCGTGCTGACGAAAAATAATGAAACAAGATTTCTGTTTCATTATAAACCCGAGTACTATGTCGCGCTCGACAGCCTCTGCCTATTTTCCAAGCGCTATCAATTTATGTTCACTCCTGCAAACACAACTAGACGTCCACTTGACCTGACATCGTCAGCCTTCTTGGTTATTGCCTTTCTGACTGGAACGGCCGGTGCCCTGCAACTTCCCACACTCAGCCTCTTTCTTTCCAACGAAGTACAGGCTCGTCCTTTTATGGTGGGCATGTTTTATACCGGCAGCGCGGTTATTGGTATCGTCGTCAGCCAAATGCTGGCAACGCGCTCGGACCGTCAAGGCGATCGTAAATCGCTGATATTCGTCTGCTGCCTCCTAGGCGCACTGGCCTGCATGCTGTTTGCGTGGAACCGTAACTACTTTATTCTGCTTTTTATCGGCGTCTTGCTAAGCAGCTTTGGCTCAACCGCAAACCCGCAACTTTTTGCGCTGGCACGCGAGCACGCGGATAAAACCGGTCGTGAAGCGGCCATGTTCAGCTCCATCCTCCGCGCCCAAATCTCTCTCGCTTGGGTTGTCGGCCCGCCCATCGCCTTTGCGTTGGCACTAGGATTCGGCTTCACCACAATGTATCTGACCGCCGCCGTCGTCTTTATCTTGTGCGGCATCCTGGTCAAATTCTTTCTGCCCTCCATGCCTAAAGCCGTGGAAAAAACCACCTCCACGCTGGAATCACCTCGTCGCAACCGTCGTGACACGCTCTTGCTATTCATCGCGTGTACCTTGATGTGGACCTGCAACGGGATTTACCTCATTAATATGCCGCTGTATCTGGTGCATGAGCTCCATCTGCCGGAAAAACTGGCGGGTATCATGATGGGTGTTGCCGCTGGGCTGGAAATTCCGGTGATGCTGATTGCTGGTTACGTTGCCAAACGCTTCGGTAAGCGATTCCTGATGCGACTTGCCGTTGCATCTGGCCTGCTGTTTTTCGGTGGGTTGTTGTTCTTCAACGGAGAAACCGCACTGCTAGCGTTACAGGTGCTGAACGCCATTTTCATCGGAATTCTGGCTGGAATCGGTATGCTCTATTTTCAGGATTTAATGCCTGGGCAGGCAGGCGCTGCGACGACGCTATTCACCAATACCACACGCGTTGGCTGGATCATCTCCGGTTCGCTGGCTGGGATTGTTGCTGAAATTTGGGACTACCACGCCGTTTTCTTTTTCGCATTGCTGATGATCGTCGGTTCTATCTATTGTATGTGGCGCATCAAAGACGCTTGATCACTGCAATTCAAGGCGCGGTGTCAGCTTCCAGTTTGAGCAAGTAAATCATCGCCTCATCTCGATGGCTGAAACACATATCCGCGCGCGGCTTTAGCCCCGCGCAAACCGCTGGTCGCAGAGGGGAATGGAATAACCCACAGCGCATCGCCTCATCAAGATGAATACAGGGCGTGTTTGCAGGTTTGCCGTGCGGCAGACCTGGCATAGGCGTTGAAATCGATGCCGCGATGCAGCAAGCTCCGCAGTGGGGGCGACAGTCCATCAGTAAGCTCTCCGGTGGGCTGACAAGAGATAGGGATCGCCACGATAGCAGCCCGATAGCAAAAAACCAATATCAGCCCCATTCATCTTATACTCTAAATAATTCGAGTTTCAGGACAAAGCGTATTCGTTTTGAACAACGCAAAGCGTTAGCCCTTTAGGGCGAGTATTTGAACGCAGCCAACGCACATGAAATTTGAAGTATGACGAGTATCTACTTGCCTGAATTCTCCGGCGCGAGTAACGTGTCGCCACAAAAATCACACTCCTTATAGCAGGTAATTTTTATGGCAAGAGCGAACGAGATTAAACGCGGAATGGTCGTTAACTATAACGACAAGTTATTGCTGGTAAAGGACATCGACGTCCAGAGCCCCAGCGCCCGCGGTGCCAGCACATTGTATAAAATGCGTTTTTCTGACGTCCGTACCGGTTTGAAAGTGGAAGAACGTTTTAAAGGCGATGATATTATCGACACAATCACGCTGACACGCCGTACTGTCACCTTCTCTTATATTGACGGCGACGAATACGTCTTTATGGATGATGAAGACTACGCGCCTTACCTCTTCAAAAAAGATCAAATAGAAGATGAATTGCTGTTTATCCCTGAAGGTGGCATGCCAGGCATTCAGGTATTAAGCTGGGACGGCCAAATCATCGCGCTGGAACTGCCACAGACGGTAGACCTTGAAATCATTGAGACGGCACCGGGCATTAAAGGCGCGTCAGCCAGCTCACGCAACAAACCCGCCACCATGAGCACCGGTCTGGTCATCCCAGTTCCAGAATACTTGAGCGCAGGTGAAAAAATCCGCATTCACATTCCAGAACGCCGCTACATGGGCCGCGCAGACTAACAACATACCTCTGCACCATCGGCACGATACCTGTCGCCGGATGACATATCCGGCACATCTCACTCTTCCACTCACATAGGAACCTGCCATGCTAACGAAAGTCAATTTGATTACGGGGTTTCTGGGTAGTGGAAAAACCACTACGATTCGCCACCTTCTGTCGCAAAAGCCTGAGGACGAAGTCTGGGCGGTGCTGGTCAATGAATTCGGCGAAATAGGCATTGACGGTGCCTTACTGGCGGACACCGGTGCCGTCCTGAAAGAAATTCCCGGCGGCTGCATGTGCTGCGTGAACGGCCTGCCTATGCAGGTTGGTCTGAACATGCTGCTGCAACAGAAAAAACCCCATCGATTACTCATCGAACCCACAGGGCTCGGCCACCCGAAACAAATTCTCTCATTGCTGACGAGCGACATCTATCAGCCTTGGCTGACATTGCAGGCCACACTGTGTCTGCTGGATGCGCGTCAGTTAAGCGACACACGTTACACGGAAAATGAGAATTTCCGCGATCAACTTGCCGCCGCTGACATTATTATCGCCAACAAGCGTGATACCTATGCCCCCGACGATCTCGCGGCATTACAACAATGGCAACAGGTAAGCAGCGAGGGACGACAAATTATCGAAGTCAGTCAGGGAAATGTTGACCGACAACAGCTCGATCAACCGCGACATAACGTACGCGAATTACCTGATGGAGCCCATCACCATTCACACAAACCAACAAATGGTTTGGCCGCACTGAAGCTACCAGGTGGGCAATCCTGGCGACGTTCTCTTAATCAGGGACAGGGCTACCATGCTTGCGGTTGGATATTCGAACCTGAAACCGCTTTTGACACCGCAGCCCTGCTGGACTGGGTTCGCCTTTCCCCCGTGAGCCGGGTTAAAGGGGTGATGCGTATAAAAGAAGGGACGCTCGTCGTCAACCGTCAGGGACACGATCTTCATATAGAAACGCGTTCAGCGGCACCGATTGATAGCCGTATCGAAGTCATCAATGAAACACCGGCAGAATGGAATACGTTGCAAGCCTCGTTGTTAAAGGCTCGTTTAGCTAACGTGGACTAGACTGGAGTTTTTTCGTATTTGGATGCTTTACCTTATGTCATTTGCTCGTCTTTCTTCTATTTTAGTGCTCAATGTATTGGGTATAGGTTTGTTTTTATCCTGGTACCTGCCAGAAAATCATGGTTTTTGGCTCACGCTCGACAGTAACATCTTTTTCTATTTCAACCGTCTTTTGGTCGATAGCCCCGCATTTCTACATGTCGTCGCCATTACCAATAACAGAGCTTTTGACGGCTGTGCGCTCATTGCGATGGGATTACTATATTTGTCGTTTTATTTGAAAGCCACTCCCACAGAGCGCCGCCGCTTGTTGATCATTGGCTTTATCATGCTGTTAACTGCCGTGGTGCTGAATCAGGCTGGACATTTACTGCCGGTTCAACACGCCAGCCCGACACTCTATTTTAGTGACGTCAACCGCGTTTCAGATTTAACGGGTATTCCTACCAAAGATGCTTCATCGGACAGTTTCCCCGGCGACCACGGCATGATGCTGATGATCTTCGCTGCCTTTATGCTACGCTATTTTACCCGCACCGCTTTCGCTATCGGCGTGGCCATCACAGTCATCTTCTCATTGCCTCGCATCATGATCGGCGCACATTGGTTTACCGATATTGCTGTTGGTTCGCTCTCGGTTGTTCTGGTCGGCCTGAGTTGGTGGTTATTAACACCAGCAAGCGATGCTGCTATTGCGCTGTTAAACCGACTATTACCTAAGAAATCGACAGTATAAATCCCTATGATTTCAGATTTTTTACATCGACATTTTTTAGCTGAATACATCATTAAATCTTATAAATAAATTAGTTAAAACTTCTCGCAATCCTGCTGTTGTTGCGGTAGTCTCGTTCAGGTTTGCTTTTTAGCGCATACTGAACTAGCAGCAGAAAGAGAAATAATGTGCATTCTGGCACACTTTCGCTGATCAGTATTTGGCTAGGAAGAAACTCTGATTTAGTCTGACTCTCGTTTTCGTTTGGCATTTATTATGCCCCAGTGAAATGGGGACACTACATAGCGATATTTATCGTTAAGGACAGCAAGGGAACATAACAATAATGGTCAAGTCTCAACCGATTCTGAGATATATCTGGCGGGCAGTGCCTGCCGTAGCGGTAGCAATGATGCTCTCCGCATGTGGAAGTAATAGTGCATATAACCATAAAGCTCAAACTGATATGCATGCAGTTAATGATAAAGATGGTCTTTTACTGCAAGCCTCTCAGGATGAATTTGAAGCACTGGTTCGTAACGTGGACATCAAGTCCAAGTTGCTTAACCAATATGCCAGTTGGAAAGGTGTTCGTTACCGTTTAGGCGGTGATAGTCGCCGTGGCATTGACTGCTCAGCTTTCGTTCAGCGCACCTTCCGCGAACAATTTGGCATGGATTTACCGCGTTCAACCTATGAACAGCAAGAAATGGGTCAACAAATTCAGCGCAACAAACTGCGCGTTGGCGATCTCGTTCTGTTCCGTGCAGGTTCAACCGGGCGCCACGTTGGCATTTACCTCGGCAACGATCAGTTCGTCCACGCATCAACCAGCAGTGGCGTCATTATCTCCAAAATGACAGAAGACTACTGGAACAAGCGCTATCAAGAAGGACGCCGCGTTCTGAGTAAAGGAAAAACCAGCTAAACAATATCTGTCCCTTGCTGTGATACTGTTTAGTTAGCCGACGAAACGAGATGACACTAACGCCGCTTATAACCTAAGCGGCGTTTTTTTATGACGACATCCTTGTCCGTCACGCTACGGGCCGTTGCTGCGCAACGTTGAAAAACGTTCCCTATGTTTTTATGCCTGCTCTTCCCTCGAATACCACTACGCTTCTCCCCTTCTGCGGCATATTGCGCAAAATATGACTGACTCAACAACCTGAAACATTAACAGGCCGTGATTAAGGTAGGTTTATCACCTAATTTCATGATAAAAAGAAAACACACGACTTCCCGATGGGAATGTTAATTATTTCAAGAACTTTATGCCGAAGAAATCGGTATCGCCGACGTTACGGTATGGCATGTCCACACCCGTCGCCTATCAGATAACGTCCGCTCGCAGGAGATTGCCGTCAGATGTTAAAACGCGTTATCGCTGCCGTATTGCTTTGCACGACCCACTTTGGGCTGCATGCCGAAACGATTGAAAACAGCACCCGCTTCGCACTGTTGGGAGAACCCAAATATGCCGAGAATTTCAGCCATTTTGACTATGTCAATCCTGACGCCCCCAAGGGCGGCAGCATCACCCTCAGCGCACTGGGTACCTTTGACAATTTCAACCGTTTCGCGCTGCGCGGCACAGCGGCGGCACGTACTGAACGTCTCTACGATTCGCTTTTCACTTCCTCTGATGACGAACCCGGCAGTTATTATCCGCTCGTCGCGCTGACGACACGCCATTCTGCGGATTTCCGCTGGATTGAAATAGAGATGAACCCCAAAGCCCGCTTTCATGATGGCACCCCGATCACGGCGGCCGACGTGGCGTTCACTTACAATATGTTTATGACGCAGGGCGTGCCGCAGTTTCGCATCTATTTTAAAGATGTTACCGCCAAGGCCGTTGCACCGCTGACCGTGCGCTTCGATTTTCCCGTGTCCGACAAAAACCGCATGTTCAGCCTGCTGACCTTGCCCATCATGCCGGAAAAATTCTGGAAGAATCATAAGTTCAGCGAGCCGTTATCCTATCCACCTCCGGCTAGTGGCCCTTATCGCATCACCGCCTATCGAACGGGGCAATATGTTACCTATTCTCGCGTGAACGATTATTGGGGTGCCGATCTACCGGTCAATAAAGGCCAGTACAATTTCGATAAAATCCGCTACGACTATTATCTGGACGACAGCGTCGCACTCGAGGCCTTTAAAGCGGGCGCCTTCGATCTGCGTGAAGAAGGATCGCCAAAAAATTGGGCAACCCAATATCAGGGGGGCAACTTTGGGCGTGGTTACATCATTAAGCAGGATCAGGTCAATCAATCCGCCCAGGATACGCGTTGGCTAGCGTTCAATATCCAGCGGCCGCTGTTTCAGGATCGTCGCGTTCGTCAGGCGTTATCCTTGGCATTTGACTTCAACTGGATGAACAAGGCGCTGTATTACAACGCTTATCAACGTACCGACAGCTATTTCCAGAATACTGAGTATGCCGCTAAAGGTGAACCCAGCACAGAGGAACTGGCCTGGCTGACGCCACTGAAGGACAAAGTCCCTCCCGAAGTCTTTGGCACGGCCTACAAACCGCCCTCCTCCGACGGCAGCGGGTATGACCGACAAAACTGGCTTAAGGCGATCAAACTGCTGGAAGAGGCTGGCTGGGAATTGAAAGATCAGAAGCTGGTTAATCGCAAAACCGGGCAACCATTTACGTTTGAATTGCTATTGCCAAGCGCCGGTAATTCGCAGTATGTCTTACCTTTCCAGCAGAGCTTGAAAAAACTGGGCATTACCATGAACGTGCGTAACATCGACAGCACGCAGTTCAACAACCGCCTACGTAAGCGGGATTTCGATATGCTGGCAACGGTATACAGCGCGTCGCTCTACCCCAGTGCTGACCTGCAAATTCGCTGGAGTTCTCAGTATATCGACTCGACCTACAACAGGCCGGGAGTCAGCGATCCCGCTATCGACTCGCTCATTGAAGACATCGTCAAGCATCAAGGGCAAAAAGTCCCCCTGCTGTCATTAGGCCGCGCGCTGGACAGAGTATTGACCTGGAATCAGCTCATGATTCCGATGTGGTATTCCAACCATGACCGTTTCGCCTATTGGAACAAGTTTGCCATGCCAGCGGTACGCCCAGCCTATTCACTTGGTTTTGATGGCTGGTGGTTCGATACCAAACAGGCGGCCACGCTGCCCGCAGAGCGACGTTAAGGAATCAAAATGGGAACGTATCTGTTACGCCGCCTCTTGCTGGTCATTCCAACCCTGTGGGCGATTATTACGATTAACTTCTTCATTGTACAAATTGCTCCCGGCGGCCCAGTCGATCAAGCTATCGCAGCGATCGAAATGGGACACGGCAGCGGCTATACCGCCAATAGCGGAATGGATGCAGGAATGGCGCGCACGGGCACCAGCGGCGCGCCCAATATCGAGAACGCTTACCGAGGCTCACGCGGGCTTGACCCTGAAGTCATCGAGGAAATCACTAAACGCTATGGCTTCGATAAACCGATCCATGAGCGCTATTTTAAACTGCTGTGGGATTACGTACGTTTTGACTTCGGCGACAGCCTGTTCCGTGGTTCTTCGGTGATGCAGCTCATTAAAGAGAGCATGCCGGTTTCGATTACGCTGGGGCTGTGGAGTACGCTGATTGTCTACCTGATTTCCATTCCGCTTGGCATCAAGAAGGCCGTGAAGAACGGCACGCCGTTCGACACCTGGAGCAGCACGCTAATCATTATCGGCTATGCTATTCCCGCATTTTTGTTTGCGATTATTTTGATTGTGCTATTCGCGGGCGGCAGTTATCTGGACTGGTTCCCGCTTCGAGGTCTGGTCTCCAGCAATTTTGACACCCTGCCGTGGTACAGCAAAATTACCGACTATTTGTGGCATATCGCGCTGCCCGTTATCGCTTCCGTGATTGGCGGTTTTGCTACCCTCACCATGCTCACCAAGAACTCCTTTATGGATGAGATTCGCAAGCAATACGTCGTGACCGCGCGCGCCAAAGGGCTGGATGAAAAAAGCATTCTCTACCGCCACGTGTTCCGTAATGCCATGCTGCTGGTGATTGCAGGCTTCCCTGCCACCTTTATCAGCATGTTCTTCACCGGCTCGCTGCTGATTGAGGTGATGTTCTCCCTCAACGGGTTGGGTCTGTTAGGCTATGACGCAACGCTGCAACGTGATTATCCCGTCATGTTCGGCACGCTGTATATCTTCACGCTGATCGGTTTATTGCTGAATATCGTCAGCGACATAACCTATACGCTGGTGGACCCGCGTATCGATTTTGAGGGACGCCAATGAGCCGCTTAAGCCCGATTAATCAGGCGCGCTGGGCGCGTTTTAAAAGTAATCGTCGCGGTTACTGGTCGCTGTGGATTTTCATGGTGTTGTTTATCCTCAGCCTGTTTTCCGAACTGATCGCCAATGACAAACCGTTGCTGGTGAAATATGACGGTCAGCTCTATACGCCGGTATTGATTGATCATAGTGAAAGAACGTTCGGTGGACAGTTAGATACCGCCGCTGACTTCCGTGATCCTTACATAGCCGAACGTATCAGCAGCAACGGTTGGGCTATTTGGCCACTGATTCGCTACAGCTACGACACGATAAACTATGCCACCACAGCATCCTTTCCGTCGGCACCCTCCTGGCAGAACTGGCTGGGCACGGACAGCCAGGGGAAGGACGTAGTCTCACAGGTACTTTATGGCTTCCGTATCTCACTGCTGTTCGGTCTGGCGCTCACCATTCTGTCCAGCGTGATTGGCATTATCGTAGGGGCGACACAGGGCTATTACGGCGGACGTCTCGACCTATGGGGCCAGCGCTTCATCGAAGTCTGGTCCGGCATGCCGACGCTGTTTCTCATTATCCTCCTGTCCAGCGTGATTCAGCCGGACTTCTGGTGGCTATTAGGCATTACCGTACTTTTCGGCTGGATGAGTCTGGTTGGCGTGGTTCGGGCAGAGTTTTTGCGTACGCGAAACTTTGACTATATTCGCGCCGCGCAGGCAATGGGCGTCAGCGATCGCGCCATTATGTTCCGCTGCATGCTGCCAAATGCGATGGTCGCGACGCTGACCTATCTGCCCTTTATTTTCTGCGGCTCGATTACCACTCTGACATCGCTGGATTTTCTCGGCTTTGGTCTGCCGATGGGCTCGCCATCATTAGGCACTTTATTGCTGGAAGGGAAAAATAACCTTCAGGCACCGTGGCTGGGTATTACCGTATTTATGGTGCTTTCCATCGTGCTTTCCTTACTCATTTTTATCGGCGAAGCGGTGCGCGACGCCTTTGACCCCAGCAAGGCGCATTAATATGTCCAGTTCACCTTTATTGCAGATAGATAATCTCAGCATTGCCTTCCGCAAAGGCGATCAGGAGCAGCGTGTTGTCGACCAGCTTTCACTGGCGGTGAACGCTGGTGAGACGCTGGCGCTGGTCGGTGAGTCAGGTTCGGGGAAAAGCGTCACCGCACTGTCGGTTTTACGCTTGCTCCCTTCCCCGCCCGTGGTTTATCCCGAAGGCGATATTCGCTTTGCAGGACAATCACTGCTGCATGCCGATGAAAAAACGCTGCGTCAGATACGCGGCAACCAAATTGCGATGATCTTTCAGGAACCGATGGTGTCGCTCAATCCCCTGCAAAGCATTGAGAAACAGCTGATTGAAGTACTTTCGCTGCATCGGGGTATGCGTACCGAGGCTGCTCGTAGCGAAGTCATATCCTGTCTGGATCGCGTGGGTATTCGGCAGGCTAAAAGCCGATTGAATGATTTCCCGCATCAGCTTTCAGGTGGAGAACGCCAGCGCGTCATGATTGCCATGGCGTTACTGACCCAGCCCGACTTACTGATTGCCGATGAGCCTACAACGGCGCTGGACGTTACCGTTCAGGCGCAAATCCTGAAATTGCTGAACGAGCTGAAGCAGGAATTGGGGATGAGCTTACTGTTCATCACCCACGACCTGAATATCGTCCGTCAGTTAGCTGATAACGTATCGGTGATGAAGGCGGGTAAGGCCGTGGAACACAATAGCTGTCGGCAACTTTTCAGCGCACCCCAGCATCCTTACACGCGCCAATTGCTGGACGCAGAGCCGTCAGGCGAGCCGCTTCCGGTAGAGGATGACGGTGAACCACTCCTACGGGTAGAACAGCTGCACGTTTCATTTCCTATCAAACGCGGTCTTTTGCGCCGTACCGTTGACGAAAAACACGTCGTTAATAATATTAGCTTCACCTTACGCCGCGGTGAAAGTCTGGGTCTGGTGGGGGAATCCGGTTCAGGGAAAAGCACAACTGGGTTAGCGCTGCTGCGCCTGATCCAATCGCGCGGCGATATCTGGTTTGACGGCCAGCCTTTGCAAGGTCTAACCCGTAAGCAAATGCTGCCCTTCCGTCACCGAATTCAGGTTGTCTTTCAGGATCCGAACTCCGCGTTGAACCCACGGCTGAATGTGGAACAAATTATTGCTGAAGGACTGACCGTCCATCACAAATTGAGCAAAGAGGCGCGTGAGCAACGCGTGGTGGCGGTGATGCAGGAAGTCGGGCTGGATCCTACCACCCGCTACCGCTATCCATCCGAATTTTCCGGTGGTCAGCGCCAGCGTATCGCCATCGCTCGGGCACTGATACTGCAACCAGAACTGCTGATCCTCGATGAACCAACGTCGTCGCTGGACAGAACCGTTCAGGCACAAATCCTGACGCTGCTGAAGTCATTACAAGAAAAGCACAAAATCGCCTACCTGTTTATCAGCCATGATTTGCAGGTTATCCGCTCGCTATGCCATCAGGTTATTGTGTTACGACAGGGTGAAGTGGTCGAACAAGGAGAGTGTAAACAGGTATTCACACATCCTGCCGAGCATTACACGCGGGAGTTGCTGCAGTTTTCAACCGGAATGACGGGAACGCAATCGGCATAAACGAGGAAGTACCGCAGCGCCAGTTTGCTGACGCTGCGGTTTAAAAAGGGTACTGCGCCGATACGGATTCGGCGATAGCGACACCGACATTCTTCAGACGGCACATTGCCGTACTTTCATCATTGCGATGCAAAAACAGACACGGTTCGCCTTCCCATTCCAGAACGGCGCAATCAACCTGTATTTCAGACAGGGATTGATTCAGCTGGCGCATGATTTCCCATGCGATATCGCCATCATGGCTCAATAGCTTGAGACCAATCAGGTTATTGTCTTCTTCTCTGCCGCTCAGCGGAATCGGTTCAACATTGATACCTGTAAAACCCGATAACCAGCGATAACTTTGCGGCAAACGATGAACTACCGAAAGTTGAAAACTGTCCACTACTCTTTCCCTCAGGTAATAATTCACAAAATAGTAACATATTTATCATAGTAGCGTGTTCACACCATTTCCCGCCACTTTTCGCGAACAAAAAAACAACAAACACACCTTTTTCACATCGTGATAGTGGCTAAAGAGCCTGATTGCAAGCGCTATTAATGCCAAATTGATCACGAATCGCTCTTCTTTTCCGGTTATATGTAACCTTTTCCATTCAACATCTCAACCATTTTTAGCCCACCCGTTCACTTTTGGGTCAAATATTTTACATTAGCAAAACAAAAAGGAATGACAGGCTATCTATCGTTATCAAATGGAAAATGCGGAAAGAGAAGAACAGATTCAGATGCAGGCACACTTACCTGCATCTGAAAGAAGGGAAAAATCAGGACGCGGGGGAGCGATGCGCGTACAGATACAGCAGAAATGCACCAACCGAACAGAGCGCCATCGATAGCACCATCGGCCAGGCGCTGTTGAATGAAACCAGTGAGAGGACAACACCCACAATCGCACCAAGACCAAAGCGTAGCGTGCCAGCCAACGATGATGCTGTCCCTGCCATGTGAGGGAAATCATCGAGAATAACCGCCATCGCATTCGACGCGACCATCGCAATACAACCGACAAACAGCGCTACACCGAACACCAGCGGTAGGAAGCCGAGATCGAACAGGCAGACAATCACCAGCCATATTCCCATCACAAACTGAATGACCAGCCCTGTGCGGAACATCGCCATAGCACCCAGTCGCCGTACATTACGGCTATTAAACAACGTCACCACAAACAGAAAAACGACGTTCAGGGCAAAGTAATAGCCAAAATTCTGAGGCGAAACGCCATACAGATTGATGTACACAAACGGCCCGGCACTCAGGAAGGAAAACATGCCGCAGAACGAAAGTCCGCTCGCCACCATATAGCTAAATACGCGCTTATGGCGGAAAAGTATGGCGAAATTTCCGATGGTAGTACGTAGATGAAATTTCTGTCGCTTCGCTGGCGGTAAGGTTTCTTTGATAAAAAAGAAAATCAGCGCTGATGCCAAAAAAGCCGCGGCAGAGATCGTCCAGAAAATGGAATGCCAGCTAAACCACAGCAAGAGCCAACCACCGGCAATCGGTGCAATTAAGGGAGCAACCGTCATTACCAACACGACAAATGACATCATGCGAGAAAAATCATCCCGCGAGAACATATCACGCATCAGAGCATTAATAACGACCGCAGCAGCAGCGGCAGAAACACCGTGCAGAAAACGCATATAGATCAGTTGCTCTACCGTTTGCGCCAGCGCACAGGCCACGCCTGCGAACGCAAAAACCAGCGTGCCGCCGAGAATAACAGGTTTGCGCCCCAGACTATCCGCCATCGGACCGTAGAACATCTGACCGATAGCAAAACCCAGTACATAGGTGCTGAGCGTCATTTGGACATGCCCGTCCCCTACGCCAAACTCGTTGGCAATGGTCGGTAACGCAGGTAAATACATATCGATAGCTAACGGCATTAGCATCGAAATCAGGCCAAGAATAAAAATCAGCCCGAGATGAGAAGAACGGCGTAATTGCACTAACTAACTCCAGATTAGAAATAAGGTCGTTCTGAACGGTATTATTTTACGCTGGCGACCTCTTCAGCATTTAACTCCCGGAATTCCCCCGGTTCCAGCTCGCTATCCAGACAGATGTCACCGATACGCTCGCGGTGTAGCTCCACAACGCGATTTCCCACCGCAGCAAACATCCTTTTCACCTGATGATAGCGACCTTCGCTAATCGTCAGCCGCACGATATGATCCGTTATCTTCTCAAGCGTAGCGGGTTTAGTAAGATTCTTCTCGTTATGCAGTTGTACACCCGCCGTAAATTGCGCTGCGGTGTCCTCGGCCAGCGGCAGTTCCAACGTCACCAGATAGGTTTTTTCACACTCATGTTTAGGTGAAGTAATACGGTGCGACCATTTCCCATCGTCAGTTAACAGTACCAATCCCGTGGTATCGATATCCAAACGCCCGGCCGCATGCAGCTTGTACGCCACTGGCACATCCATAAAATAAAGAATGGTCGGATGATCGGGATCGTCCGTTGAACAGACGTAGCCCTGAGGCTTATTCAACATGAAATAACGTGGGCCGTTTTGCTGTTTCAACGGGTTACCATCAAATTCAACGTTATGCTCGGGCGATAGCTTGAACGCACCGCTTTTTACCACTTCACCATCTACGGTAACACGCTGTGCGTGGAGCTCGCGCGCCACCAGTGAACGACTAATTTCCAACTGCTGGGATAAAAATTTGTCCAATCGCATTAAAACTGACTACCTATTTAAAAGAACTGCCGGTCTCAAATCGTGAGGCCCTAAATTGTGAGGAGGATAGTATAACGGGGCTTTGTCCGCCCGTCCTGCAATTCACTGCCTGTGAGTTGCTCTTTTTAGCCGACCGTCAACTTGAACGCCCCTTGCTTATCCCTCGCACTGGGTATTATCAACAGGCATAATAAGGGCAATTTTTTACATTTTAAGGACAACCCTATGTCATCTATTCACGGCCATGAAGTTTTGCAAATGATGATCGCGTCCGGTGAGTCATTTACCACCGAACAGCTGATTACCACTATAGAAACCCGCTTCGGCAGCGCAGCACGTTTTCATACCTGCTCCGCCGAAAACATGACGGCGTCAATGCTGGTGCAATTTCTGTCTGAACGCGGGAAATTTATTCCACACGATGCCGGTTTCACCACCAGCGCCAGTAAAATCTGCCAGCACTAGCAATGTCATTCACACTACGGCCTTACCAGCGTGAGGCTGTTTCTGCCACACTCGACTATTTCCGGCAACATACCCAACCTGCCGTCATCGTCTTGCCTACCGGTGCAGGGAAAAGTCTGGTGATCGCCGAACTAGCGCGGCTTGCTCGTGGGCGTGTTCTGGTGCTCGCGCATGTCAAGGAACTGGTCGCGCAAAACCACGCCAAATACTGCGCTTGGGATTTGGACGCGGATATCTTCGCCGCAGGACTGCAACAGCGCGAAAGTCAGGGAAAAGTGGTTTTTGGCAGCGTACAGTCCGTCGCACGCAATCTCGACCAATTTGATAACGCCTTCTCCCTGCTGATCATTGATGAATGTCACCGTATTAGCGACGACGATAACAGCCAATATCAACAAATCATCCAGCATCTGCAAAAGACGAATCCACAGTTGCGGCTGCTCGGCCTGACTGCGACGCCCTATCGCCTTGGCAAAGGCTGGATATATCAGTATCACTATCACGGCATGATGCGCGGCGACGAGCGTTGTTTGTTCCGCGACTGCATCTATGAACTACCGCTGCGCTATATGATCAAACATGGCTTTCTGGTGCCGCCGGATCGGCTGGATATGCCGGTGGTGCAATATGATTTCAGTAAACTTGTCGCCCGCAGCAACGGATTATTCAGCGAGGCTGACCTAAATCTCGAACTTAAACGCCAACAGCGCATTACGCCGCACATCATCAGCCAGGTTGTCGATTATGCGCAAACGCGACGCGGCGTGATGATTTTTGCGTCCACCGTCGAGCATGCCAAAGAAATTGCGGCGTTGTTACCCGCAGGTCAGGCTGCGCTGGTCAGCGCCGATACGCCACCAGCCGAGCGTGATGCGTTGATTGATGCCTTTAAGCAGCAGTCATTGCGATACCTGGTAAACGTAGCGGTCTTAACAACCGGTTTCGACGCCCCGCATGCCGACCTTATTGCCATCCTGCGTCCAACGGAGTCTGTGAGTCTCTATCAGCAAATAGTTGGACGCGGTTTACGTTTATATCCCGGAAAAACAGACTGTCTGATACTGGATTACGCGGGTAATCCACACGACCTCTACACACCAGAAGTCGGCAACAGTAAACCCCATGCTGGTAGCCAGCCCGTGCAGGTTTTCTGCCCAGAGTGCGGCTTTGCCAATCTGTTCTGGGGAAAAACCACCCCGGACGGCGATATCATCGAACACTATGGCCGCCGCTGTCAGGGCTGGGAAATGACAGAAAGCGGCCAACGCCAACAGTGTGATTTCCGCTTTCGGTTTAAAGTCTGCCCACACTGTGGGGCAGAAAATGACATTGCCGCGCGGCGCTGCCACCAGTGTGACGAGGTATTAGTCGACCCCGACGACATGTTGAAAGCCGCGCTGAAACTGAAAGATTCGCTGGTTTTACGCTGTAGCGGCATGAGCTTCGAACAAGGGCAGGATGCAAAAGGTGAGTGGCTAAAAATCACCTACCACGATGAAGACGGTGCCGAAGTGAGTGAACGTTTTCGCCTGCATTCCACCGCACAACGCCACGTTTTCCTGCAACAATTTTTACGTGTTCACCAGCGCGCACCGGGAACGCCGTTTAACTGGCAGAATGCCGCCGACGTCATCGCACAGCAGATATTATTACGCGCACCCGACTTTGTCGTCGCCCGTAAAAACGGGAAATTCTGGCAAATACGCGAAAAGATCTTTGATTATCAGGGACGCTTTCGCCGCGCCAATGAGCTCCGCGGCTAAGTAATGTTGGGATTCATTTGCCCACGAAGCCATATTCCGCTAGAATTTAGCCCGCTTTTGTTCGCAAAAGCTGAATAACCCAACCTGCTGCTGGGTCGCCTGTAGCAGGATTACTTTATATAAGTAGAGAAGAAAATGATTACTATCAAAGCAGAAGCACGTCAAGGTCAGGGTAAGGGTGCGAGCCGCCGCCTGCGTTCCGCTGGTAAATTCCCAGCCATCGTTTACGGTGGTTCAGAAGCACCAGTATCTATCGAACTGGAACACGATTCAGTAAAAAACCAAGAAGTGAAAGAAGGCTTCTACGGTGAAACACTGATCCTGTCTATCGATGGTAAAGAAGTTCAAGTTAAAGTTCAGGCTGTACAACGTCACGTTTACAAGCCTAAACTGACTCATATCGACTTCGTTCGCGTTTAGTTTGCGCTGAAGTCGTTTTCCGGGACGCCGGGAAAGAAGAACGCCGCTTATGCGGCGTTTTTTTTATAAAAATTCATTCACAAAGGAATGTGAACATGTCTCGAGATATCTCTCAGCGACTTCTCGCTATCGATGCTCTGCGCGGTCTGGTGATGGTACTTATGCTACTAGATCATGTGCGAGAAACCTTTTATTTGCACCTGCAACTCGCCGATCCCATTGATGTCACCAGCACCGATCCTATGCTATTCATCAATCGTACGCTGGCGCACCTGTGTGCTCCCGTGTTTGTCTTTTTAACCGGGCTCTCTGCGGCACTTTATCATCAGAAAGTGCAAGATCGTCGGCAAACTGCCCTCTTCCTGTTCCAACGCGGCTTAATTCTCATTCTTCTTGAAGTCACGTTGATCAACTTTGCGTGGACGTTCCAATTCCCACCGCAGGTCATCTATTTGCAAGTGATTTGGGCCATCGGCATGAGTATGCTCGCTCTCAGCGCGCTGATCTGGCTACCTGCCAGTCTGGTTTTCCTATTGGGAATTGTTATCGTGGGTGGACATAATCTGCTGGACCCTCTGCATGCTTCAGCAGGTTCCATTTGGTCCATTCCCTGGGCAGTTCTGCACGATCGCGGTTGGATAGCAATCAGCGAAACGTTCCGTATGCGTACTTCATATCCGGTACTTCCCTGGATTGGTGTCATTTCACTTGGCTACGCTGCTGGAGCACTATACCGAAAAGACGTCTTTCCGCTTCAGCGTCAGAAAGTCTTGCTCGCTCTAGCCGGAATCACGTTAGCGCTGTTTTTCATACTACGTAGCATCAATCTGTATGGCGATAAACCCTGGCAGCAGAGTGAAACCATCACACAGACACTCATGAGCTATTTCAGCATCACGAAATACCCGCCGTCTCTGCTGTTCCTCTGCCTGACGCTTGGTATCGGGTTTGGCCTGCTCGCCCTGTTTGAGCGTCAGCAACAAAAGCGCTGGCTTGTTATATTGGCGAGCTTCGGTGCCGCACCGATGTTTTTCTACCTATTGCATCTTTATGTTTTAAAAGGCATGTATTTAACCGCTGTTGCGATCTGGGGGAAAAATCAAGGTGAATGGTTCGGCTTTTCCGCCGTTTGGCAATTGTGGGCTTGTACCTTGGTACTGATGGTCGTGTTATTTTCGCCTGTTCGTGCGTTTGCCCGTTTAAAGGTTCGTCGCAGAGACATCCGCTGGCTCAAATACTTCTAATTATTCTCATCTCCAAGCAAGATCAGTTGCAGCCCTTTTCCTGACGATAAGAAAAAGGGCTGCATTGCTTTTGGCTCGATTGCTACTGTTTACCGCTACTCGTCCGACGCTGTAGCTGATCTCGCAAATTCGGCGGTGTCCCTTTAATCGTCAACGTGTCTGTCGCCGGATCCCAAAAAATCCGCTCGCCAAGTAATAACGCATCAAAGTTCAGGCTAATACCGCCACCGCTGCCCGCAAATTTGGTCAACTGACGCAGTGTCCCGCGATCGGCGGGGAAGCTATCTTCCAGCTCATAACCCTGATCGGTTGAAAACTGCTGAAAGGTTTTCTCTCCCAGCGGTGGCAGTTCCTGCGACAGCGATGCCAGCTCGATTTCCTCACCGGACTGTAACTGCTCAGTGCAGTAGCTATGCACCTGCTGGCGATAATTCTGACGCTCGTTTTTATCCAACTGCGCCTCATCACAATACTCATCGACTGCTTTCAGCAGGCCACGGTTTTGTGCTTTGGTGTCCAGCCCTTCTGACGCGGCCAGAAAATCCATGAAAAAGTCAGACACTTTGCGCCCGACGCGTCCTTTCAGGAACGTCAGATAGCGAGTGGATTCGGGATTGGTTTCCCATTCAGTCAGATCGATACGTGCGACGATATCGGCATGATTGATATCCAGATAGTGCGTAGTGCTGATATCCAGTTGTTCATTAACCCGCATGCTGTTGCAGCTATTAAGTACCGATATCAATAAATATTCGACCGCCAGATAACGATACTGGCAGAACAATACGATGCCGCCTTCTGCAAACGGATACTTCGCCAGCTCGTCACGAAGGCGCCCAGTCGCGGCGCGTGAGAAACTCAGAAAGTCCTCATCCCCTTTGCGACAAGCCCGCAGCGCATCCGCCAACTCGCTTTGCTCATTAAACAGCCCGTAAGCCTTACTCTTGGCGCTGTAAACGCGATGCAGTTCAGCCATCATATCTTCTACTGCCGCATTGGTCGGCAATAGGGAATCACGCAACACTATTTCCAGCGTTTGTTCGTCACGTTTAATTAGCTGATGCAGGGCAATCTGGGCAATATCCAGACTCATGATAAACTCTCCTTTTGGCAAGGCGCGTATTCAAACACTGATACGGACCACTCGCAATACATAAAGCAGCCCCTTCGCACCAGTACGCGCTGAGCGTCTACACTCATATTGATGAAAGCACATCAGTGATAAAAGTACGTTAATGATAAAAGTGCGGAAAAGCATAAGCCTATACGGTAAGATAAGCGACTTTATCAGCTTGAGATACGCCATTTTATGCCACAATCATCCCGTTATAGTGACGAACACGTTGAACAACTGCTTTCTGAGATGGTCAATGTGCTGGAAAAGCACCACGCTCCGACCGATCTTGCTTTGATGGTGCTCGGTAACATGGTGACGAACCTGATTAACACCAGCGTCGCACCGACTCAACGTCAGATTCTGGCGCGTTCTTTCGCTGAAGCCCTACAGGCTTCGATTAAAAAAGCCGATAAAGCTCACTAAGTCTTGACCAACGTATGGTAACCAACCGTCAGCGCTACCGCGAAAAAGTCTCCCAGATGATCAGTTGGGGACACTGGTTCGCCTTATTCAACATTTTGCTCACTCTGGGGCTGGGTAGCCGCTATCTGTTTGTTGCCGATTGGCCAACGTCCCTGTTCGGTCGGATTTACGCGTTGGTGAGCTGGCTTGGCCATTTCAGTTTTATCGTTTTCGCGGCCTACCTGCTGGTTATCTTCCCGCTAACATTCATTGTGATGTCGCAGCGCCTGCTGCGGTTCCTATCTGCGGCGCTGGCAACAACGGGGCTGACGATACTGTTAGTCGATGTGGAAGTCTTTACACGTTTTCACCTGCACCTCAACAGCACCGTTTGGGAGCTCGTCGTCAACCCAGGACAAGGGGAGATTGCCCGCGACTGGCAGTGGATGTTTATCGGTATTCCGTTGATTTTCATGGCGGAGATGCTGTTCGGCACGTGGTGCTGGCAAAAATTACGCAGCCTGAATCGCCGCAACTTTGGTAAACCACTGGCGGGCGTTTTCATTTCAGCGTTCTTTGCTTCGCACCTGATGTACATCTGGGCCGATGCGAACTTCTATCGCCCGATTACCATGCAGCGCGCCAATCTACCGCTATCTTACCCAATGACGGCACGTCGGTTTTTGGAAAAACATGGCCTGCTGGATGCACAAGAATATCAGCGCCGGTTGACGCAACAGGGTAATCCTGAGGCAATGACGGTAGAGTATCCGCTCAATAACCTCACCTTCCGCGATAACGGCAGCGACTATAACCTGCTGATGGTGATGATCGACGATACGCAGCCTGATGCCATACAAAACCGTATGCCAAACCTGTCACGTTTCGCCTCAGAAAACGTGCGCTTCAGCGATCACTACGATTCGGGTTCTCAGCCAGATGCCGCCTTGTTTAATCTGTTTTACGGCCTCTCGACAACCTATATGGACGGCATCCTGAGTGCGCGTAAACCCTCAGCGTTGATTGCCGCATTAAGCCAGCAGGGTTATCAGTTCGGGTTATTTTCAGCGAACGGCTTCGACAGTCCGCTCTATCGTCAGGCACTGCTTTCTGATTTTTCCTTGCCCGCACCACAACAGCAAAGCGGTGATGCCATCATCACGCAATGGCAAGAGTGGCTCAATCGCGATAATAATCCCGCGCCTTGGTTCTCTTACGTTGAGTTGAGCAGTGCGCCGAAAAATGCCGCTAGCAAAGACGCAGAGCCAAGCAGCCAAATGAATATTCAGGACGTTGACCGCCAGATTGGCCAAATCATTCGTACTTTGCAGGAAAAGAACATTCTGGATAACACGGTCATCATCGTGACAACCGCACAAAACCAGAATGCCAATACCAGCAACGCGGTACGTTTCACTCGCACGCAGTGGCAAACACCGCTTATCGTTCACTGGCCGAATACGCCGGCACAGACCATTACGAAAATGACGGACAATAAAGACGTCATGACAACGCTGATGCAGCGCCTGCTTCATGTTAAAAATGGTACGGATGATTATTCACAAGGTGAGGATCTGTTCTCTGCCCAACGACGCTATCCGTGGTTGATTAACGGTAATGGTGGCACATTGCTAATCACAACGCTGGAACAAATCATCGTATTGGAAAGCAACGGCAACTACCGGGCTTACGATATGGCGGGAAATCGGCTGAATGATGAAAAACCGCAGCTTGCCCTGCTCTTGCAGGTACTAACGAATGAAAGGCGCTTTATTGCTAACTAACTGCCTAAATCTAAAGCAGTCGTTCTAGCTGGCTATTGCAATAAGGTCAGGAAAATGTAGTATAAATGCTTATAGCATCGGCACGTAGCGCAGCCTGGTAGCGCACCGTCATGGGGTGTCGGGGGTCGGAGGTTCAAATCCTCTCGTGCCGACCAAATACATATTCGGTTAGTCTCGTTTACTACCGGAAACCCCACAGAAACCCGCATTATCACTGAGTTTGCGGGTTTTTTGTTGCCTGTTATCTATCGGGATACCCCGTTTACAGCCGGAAACTTTAGTTATACGCTTAGTTATACCGCCCCATATAACTACAAAAGCATATAACTACGATGGCTCGTATAACTACCCCACTGACCAATACCGAGATCAAAGCCGCCAAACCTGCCGAGAAGGAATACACGCTACAGGACGGGGATGGGTTGTATCTGCTGGTGAAACCGAGCGGCTCTAAAATCTGGCGCTTTAATTATTACCGTCCCGATACGAAGAAACGTGCATTAATCAGCTTTGGTTCATTCCCTGCGGTTTCCTTGGCAGAAGCCCGACAACGGCGTGAAGCGGCAAAGGCGCTGATAAGTAAAGGCATCGATCCGCAATTCCACCAGCAACAGCAGCGCGAACAAGAGCAAGCCATCAGCCTAAACACGTTCGCTAAAGTCTCCGGTGACTGGTACGAAGTGAAAAAATCCCAGCAGCTAGCTGAGAACACCATTAAAGATATCTGGCGTTCGCTGGAAAAATACATGTTCCCGTTCATCGGAACCCTACCGATCACCCAGCTTACCGCTCGTCACTTCATCACCGCGCTAGAGCCGATACAGGCCAGCGGCAAACTGGAAACCGTCAAACGGGTAAGCCAGCGTATTAACGAGGTAATGGATTATGCGGTTAACTCCGGGCTGATTCCTGCAAACCCTGCCGCCAAGATCCGCAAAGCGTTTCAAACACCGGTGAAAACCCATATGCCGTCCATCCGGCCAGAGGCATTACCTGGCTTGATGAAAACGTTATCGGTCGCCAGCATCGAGCTACAGACCCGCTTATTGATTGAATGGCAGCTACTGACCGTTACCCGCCCTGCCGAAGCCGCTGAAACCCGCTGGAACGAGATAAATCTTACAGATAACACCTGGACGATCCCCGCTGGCCGCATGAAGATGCGCCGCGATCACATTATTCCCCTGCCCCCGCAGGCATTAGCCATTCTGGACGCCATGAAGCCCATTAGCGGCCATCGAGAATACCTGTTTCCTTCTAGTAAAGATCCCAAACAGCCGATGAACAGCCAGACCGCTAATGCCGCATTGCGCCGTATGGGTTACAAAGGTGTACTGGTATCCCACGGCCTACGTGCCATTTTCAGTACCGCCGCCAATGAAGAAGGGTTCCCGCCAGATGTGATCGAAGCCGCCCTAGCCCACGTCGACACCAATGAAGTACGGCGAGCCTATAACCGTTCTACCTATCTGGAACAACGCAAGGTATTGATGTGCTGGTGGGGTGAATTTGTGGAAAGTGCTGCAACGGGAAAAGTAATGGCATCGGAAGGAGCAAGAGGATTACGCATCGCCAATGGTTAATGCTGTATTTATATATGGGGCAATAAACTGAACCAGAAAAAACGCGCGGAATATGTAGTGCATATAATAGGTGCTGTTCTCAGTGAGAACACGCCGAATAAGAATGAATTCTTTCATAAACTGATTGCAAGGCAGCGTGCAGTTGCCAGAATCATTATTTCAAAAATTTACTTAATTTTCCCAATTTTAAACCTAAATTATCATACACCTCCCTCTAGAACCGTTTAACTATCCGCACTGACCGGACAACGCCGGTTTCATTGGAGATAAGCACGTATGAACCTGTTAGACAGAAAAATCCTGTTAAAGAAAGAAGTGAAAGCCATTCTGCGCGTTAGCTCGGACAGCAGCTTTCAAGAAATGATCAATGCCGGAGAATTCCCCAAAGGGTTTCGGGTTGGCTTACGGCGCGTAGGCTGGTTCGAGGATGAAGTTAGCGACTGGTTAAGGCAACGTATTGCCGAACGTGACCGCAAACCGAAACCGCATAAGCCGACACATCCATTTTTATTGCCGCGATAGCGGCATATCGGAATCAAAAAATATGATGATCCAAAAATCTAGCGCTGGCTGGAACGGGCATTGTTACGCCCAAAATCAGCACATCAGCTATTTAGAAAAACGCTCAAATCACGGTTTTGATTTATCGTCTTTTTCCGCTTCTAACTTACGTCCGCAGGCATCCAATACCCACGCAGAAAAATTAGCGTTGGGATTGTCTACTTTTTCACGCGCTACGCTGGCATCAATTTCATCAATAAGTTCGTGTGGGAAACGGATTCCCTTTTTGATGGATTTAGTATTGTTGTTGCCTGTAGCCATGCCTAACTCCGTTAAAGACACTGACGGTACTCTGCCTGAAAAATTGAAATTTAAAGCGCTTTATGTGTGCGCACACCAAGAATTACCCTGTACGCACACCTTGATTGAATTCAAGGTTAACATAACGAAGCCCGGCAGTGCAGCAACACGTACCGGGCTTCTGACCACAGCGTTAAAAGGAGTAACGTCATGGCTGATTCACAGTCTACCCAAACTCGCCTTAAATTTCAGTATCGCTTTCTGGTACACCCCTACTCTCCGCAGGCAAAAACATTTTGTCGTCTATCCGTTGAAGCCTATTCAGAGCAAGAAGCACGGCAAATGCTGTCTCCGTGTTTTGCATTTGCTTTCGCTGCACGTCTTCCCGTTCAGGAGGTGCGCCATGTTTGATAACACACCGCTGGAACAGGAAGAACTGATCGATCAGTGCCGTGCGTTGGCTTATGCCATCGTGGAGTTAAGGGAACCGCAGGCAAAAGAGATCCTGATGTTCATTCTTGCCGAACGGCTTGATGCCCTCCACCGTGCGCAGGAGGACGAAGCCGCATGAGCAACACGTTTATTCAAGACGTGCGGGCAAAAGCCAACGGCCATTGGGAAGGGATTTTGCAGCGATTAGGCATCCCGACCAATCGGCAGGAAAGTGAATGCCCCAACTGTGGCGGGAATACCCGCTACCGTTTTGACGATAAAGAAGGCCGTGGCACCTATTTTTGTTCTCACTGCGGTGCAGGAACTGGGCTGGATCTGGTGATGAAGGTGAACAAGTGTGACGCGAGGCAAGCAGCGGAACAGGTCGCCGAGGTACTAGCGCTTCCGTTGCCGGTCGTTATGCCCGCCAGTGAAAAGCCTGATAATCGTCTGATTACCGAACGGGTAAATTCGCTGGTGGCGAAAGCGGTATCCGGTCAATCTGGCTATCTGCTGAATAAGGGGCTGCAACGCCCCTCACTACTCTTAGATGGTGGTTCCCTGTTGCTGGTACTGCAAAACATGGACGGCACCACAACCGGCGCACAGCTTATCAAACCTAATGGTGAGAAAAAGCTGATTGCCGGTAGCCGCAAGAAAGGCGCATTCATTCCCGTTAGTACCCTACCTGAACACACGGACACAGTGATCATTGCCGAAGGTTACGCCACGGTACGGCATCGTTACTGATGCAAGGTGTCGCTATCAGCGCGTTAGATAGCGGGAATCTGATCCATGTTGCGCGGTCTTGCCGTTCTGTCTGGCCGGATGCCAAAATCATCCTTGCTGCGGACAATGACAACAAACCCGATGGTAACAACACGGGAAAAATTGCGGCTGAAAAAGCGGCACTAGCAATAAACGGTTGGGTGGCGCTCCCGCCGACAACTGAAAAAACCGACTGGAATGATTACTACCAGCAGCATGGTGCGGCGGTATCCATATCGGCTTTTGCCGCTTCACTTTATCAGCCTGGACAAAAACAGCAGCCATCTTCCGCTTCCCCCTTAAAACCTTACGCAGATATTCGTCATGGTGGGTTGTATTGGGTAGAGCCGAAGACTGACCATGACAGCGGCGACATTATCGAGCGTGAAAGCTGGCTGTCTGATCCTATTACGGTAGCGGGTATCGGATCGGACGAATCAGAGCGTTATCTGGTTTTAAGCTGGACGCCAAGCGGTGAGAGCCAATCCCGTACCGAAGCCATTCCAATGCGAGATATTGGCGAACGTGAAGGCTGGGCGCGATTGCGTGCGGGTGGGCTGGCGGTTACGGCCAAAGGTGGGTTACGGGCAATACTGGCCGATCACTTGTGTCGCAGTCATGCGGGTTGCCGCTGGGCAATCGCCAGCGCCACCGGCTGGCAGCATGGCGCATACCTGATGCCGGACGGTTCCGTTATCGGTACGCCGAGCATTCCCGTCTTGTTCAACGGTAAATCAGGTGCAGCCAGAGGTTATGCCACCAGCGGAACGGCGCAAAGCTGGCGTGAAAACGTCGCAGCGCTGGCACAGGGTAATCCCTCCATGATGCTGGGGATCGCCTGCGCCTTTGCCGCACCACTTATCGGGCTGGTAAACGCGGACGGGTTCGGCGTCCACCTGTTTGGCGGTTCGTCTGCGGGCAAAACCACCACCGGCAATATCGCCTCTTCCGTCTATGGCGATCCTAACGCGCTTAAACTGACGTGGTACTCCACCTCGCTGGGGTTGGTGAACGAAGCCGCCGCCCACAATGACGGCTTTATGCCGTTGGATGAGATCGGGCAAGGCAGCAATCGCAAAGCCGTGGCCGATGCCGCCTATGCGCTGTTTAACGGCGTGGGTAAGATTCAGGGAGCCAGAGAAGGCGGCAACCGAGAGCTAAAACGCTGGCGGGCAATGGCGTTCAGTACCGGCGAGATCGATCTGGAAAGCTATATCCGCGCTGACGGCGGGCGGGTGAATGCCGGTCAATTGGTGCGCTTACTGAATGTCCCGATCACCAAAGCGACGGTATTTCATGGCTATCAGGACGGCAAAGCCCATTCTGACGCAATCCGTGATGCCAGCAACGCGCATTATGGCGCGGTTGGTCGAGCGTGGATCGCTCACCTTGCCAGCCAGAAAGAAAATGCGCTAACAACCTACCGCGAAACAGAGCGACGCTGGTTGTCACTCTTACCCGATGATGCCAGCGAACAAGTGCGGCGGGTGGCGTCACGTTTTGCCGTACTGGAAGCCGCTTTATTACTCTCTGCTTCTTTTACCGGCTGGACAGCGCAAGAATGCCACGATGCGCTACAACACAGCTTCTATGCCTGGGTAAATGAATTTGGCATGGGCAACCGTGAAGCCAAAGCCTGGGTAGAACAGGCCGACGCCTTTTTGCACCAGTTTGGCTACAGCCGCTATTTACCCCATCCCAATCCAGATCCACGCGATTTACCTATCAAGGATCTGGCAGGATATAGGGTGAAAAAGCCGGGAGCCGATACACTGGTATTTCACACCTTCCCCGCCGTGTTCAATAACGAAATTGCCTCTGGTGCCAATGCCACAGCGTTTGCGCAGGTGCTGGCCGATGCCGGAATGCTGGATAAACCCGCCAAAGGCATCACACGTAAATCACTGCGCATTGACGGCAAGCAGCCGCGCTTTGTAGTGCTCATGACGCTCGACGACGAGGAAGAGTAAATCACGCGTAAGGTAAAATAAGGTCGATTCGGTAGGTTCATTCGGTTCATTCGGTTCATTCGGTTCATTCGGTTCATTATTTTAATACATTGATTTAACATTATTTTTATTTGAATAGTGAACCGACCCTGAACCGACTTTAGCCATTTTGAACCGACCTGACCAAACGCCCCTTTTCTGGCTGGCTTGATGAACCGACTTTCACACCGCGTGAACCTACCCATAGGTCGGTTCAATTATGAAAATAATCATCTTATCTATCAATAAGTTGACTACGTGAACCGACTGAACCTACCGAACCGACCCACTTTGGCTTATCTATAAGAATTTGCGCACACAAAAATCATGACGGGTTAAACCATTACCAGCAAGAAAGTGCGCAAAACGAAACTGAGCGGTTACGGAAAAATTCGCAATGTGGTTCGCAGTTTGGTACGCAGTTGTACGCATTGCTGTGCGAACTGCGTACCTCGCTGCAACCCGCGCCACACCTCATTTTATTCAATTTGAAATCAATTTTTTGGTCGGTACGCATGTATCGAAATGCTATGGTTTTTTGCGCAGTCGGCGCGGCGGTCTGCTATGTGTCTAGGCTGTGTGAAAACTCGTGTTTGCAGTATCTGGGTACTATCTCCGGCCTGATGTGCAAGAATATTCATCATGATGGCTGTATTCAGGATAATTTTTGTTCGAGGGCGGTTTGGTGCTTTTAAAACCTGGCTTTGGGTGTTATCGGGGGAGTTATCAGGGGCTAAAGCGGTTACACCCGCTAATTATATTGCTCTCGCAGCTTAATGGCCAATCCTTCAGTACCCAAGATCGACATCATCCTTTTCAGGTTATAAGCCAGCACATGCAGACTGATTTCTGTGCTCACGTTTTTAAATCGTCGCATCAGCAAGTGAGTTGCTCCCATCCACATTTTAATTGTCCCGAACGGATGCTCTACCGTTTGCTTTCGCACGACAGCTGTTTGTGGCGATGCATCAAGCCTGGTCTGCATATCTTCCATTTCGGCTTCATGAACCCAGCGTCTTATTCGTCTCGGATCTCGTTTTGATGTGGTACACCTTGACCTCTGGCTACAATCTCGGCAGGCGATATGGTTAAAGTACATTTGCAGTTCCAACCCATCTTCGACTACTGTAAACCTGTTCTGAAGCTCACTAACCGCTGGGCAAATATAAATGTCTTTTTCTTGGTCATACTTGAACAATGAGCGATTAAAAAGACCTTTGCGATCTGCGCCAGAGGTATCACCTTTTGGTACTAAGGCTACGGCACCTAAATCCTGAGCTGCTTTGATATCACCCCGGCTGTAATAGCCTTTATCAGCTAAGACAGTAATATCTGCTTTTCCAACAGCATCTTGCGCTAATTTTGTCACAGCAGTTAGCTGTCCACGGTCTGGTGTATTCGTCACCTCATGCGCAACAATCAGGTGATTTTTGGCATCAACGGCAGTCTGTACGTTATAACTAACCTGACGGTTGACATTATTTACTTTCATCAACCGAGAATCAGGATCTGTCAGCGATAATTGTTTATCAGGGTGCTGCTCCACGACCCGCTGGATTTGTTTTAACTCTTCTAAACGCTTTTGCAACCATGCCAGCTTCGTCGCTGTCAAATCTGCGATTATTTCAGACTCAGCAGTCTTGTCAGCCTCATCAAGTTTGTTCAGGTATAGCGCGATACTTTGCTCAACCCTTTCGATATGACCTTTTGTTTTCTGGGGTGTGAAGTTGTTCGATTTGCTGTTTACCGCCTTGAACTTGCTGCCGTCTATGGCAACAACCACATCGGTGAACATTTGCATCTGCCGACACAGGTCAATAAAGGCTCGGCAGGAGTTTTTGATACCTTTATTATTGTTTTTTCTGAAGTCGGCAATGGTTTTAAAATCAGGCGTTAATCGTTCAAGTAACCACATCAGCCCCACGTTCCGATGGGTTTCTTTCTCTAATCTGCGGGAGGACTGAATGCGGTTCAGATATCCATAAATGTACAGTTTCAACAGGGTTGCGGGATGATATCCAGGTCGTCCGGTCTGCTTCGCATTAACTCTCTCAAAACCAAGAGAATCAAGCTGTAATCCCTCTACAAATACATCCACTACTCTGACGGGGTTATCTTCAGTGACAAAATCATCCAGCACCTCAGGGAGCAAAGTCGCTTGATGTCTACCCTGGCCTTTAATGTGATGCGTCATATCTACACCCGCAATATGTAATCGTATGCTTCTAATTTTAATAGATAAAGTTGGTTTCAGCATGGATTTATCAAGAATGGTTGATCATATTAAGTCACTGCTTTTAGACCAAAAAGTGATCAGCAGTTTTCACACAGCCTGTGTCAGTTACAGACACTGGCTAGTGGCAATTTTCGCCCCCGAGCGGACTATCGAAACTGGGCAGTTTTCAAGCCAAAACGGTCATTCAGACGTCAGGTTTAATAGATTTCAAACACAATTACGTCGTGCCCAGCAACCTAACGACTGCCAATATTATATTTGCGAAAGTGTCCATTTCGAACACAACAAATTTGAGAGCAAGAATAAATTCTAAGAAAGACATTTAAATCCTCCCCTCGTCCAAAAAAACTAAAGCAAAGGGAGTGATCTGGAACAAATCAAAAAGTTAAGAGTCGTTGTTGTGCGCCAACTTGGTGAGATCACCAACGTCCCATGGAGATGAGTTCCCCGGAACTTCCTGAGAAATAAAGCCAAACTTCTGCTGAGCCCAAACTATAAACACCCCCTCAGACTGCCCGCATTCTGGACAATGAAGAGTATCTGCTCGATGCCCCGCGGGATCCCAAGAAAAAATCGTAAAGTGCAGACTGCACTTCATGCATTTGACTTTTTTCTCTATATATTTGGCGGTTGTTTTTACGAGCTTCTGTACATGAGCAAGGCCAGCATCCGTTATACTTGATGTTTCTCCGTCAAGGCTCATAAAACCAGCGTGCGCAAGTTCAAATAGCTCTTCAGGGTATTGCTTTGCTTCCTTCGAATCAAAGAAAAAACGCTGACCGCCGGCCTTGATAAAAAGCCCCCCATCAGTACGTTCTATTACTGCTGGGCTTTCCTCACATGCTACCGCCAATAAAATCTCTGTTGCACGCTCAGAAAGGTCCTTACTCTTACCCTCGGCTTTCAAAGTTTCAATGATAACTGCCGATAGCGCGTGCATTTCACCGCCAGTTATCTGAGGCTGCAAAGGTAACTTCCCTTTTTCCACCATATCGTACACAGCTTCGCGATGCCCTTTTAATTCTGCCCTGCTAAACCCTTTGGTCATGTGAGTTTTTGCATGAACAGAGGAGTGACACAAAATACAAATTGGTATTAAGTTATCTTCATCATTCGATCCACCATCGCTCTGCTCGACAATATGGTGTATTTGAATTTGCAATGGTGAAAATCTTCTGCAAATGCAGCAATGTCTAGCTGACTTAACAAGTATTTTGGCAGCTATGCCATCAGGAATTGACATTTATACTCCGACTCTACATATCAAACTTAAATCGCTTCGTCGACAGGCCTATGCTGGCCTTGACTCAGTCCACTACGCATCTAAATTATGCAAAAATAGCCCTTAGCGCCACTAAAATGACATCGCTACTGCTTGCGGTCATATCATTTGGGGCACATCAACTCTCTAATATCTTGTCCATGCGACTGCATTCCTAACGTTTCCTCGAAAGCCGCCTGCTTCGGGTCGTTTGCCGCTGGTCGCGGCGGTTAGCAATGTGCCAGAAACGGAAGTTTAACTCCTAGGTGTATTAACCAACGCTGTAGCATAAGCGTCCGGTGAACTCACTTATGCTGGTGCGAACATTTATAGGCCTATCTGTGCATTTTATTCCAGGCCTCATTTGGCTGAAGGGACATTAACTGTGTTATATTCACAGCGATTTCAATAATCCAGCTTTTCATATGACAACAACGATATACCGTGAATGCGAATTTGCTGCATGTGATGGGAAATGGTCTTCCGATGGGCATCTGCGAAGAGATGTTCTTGAAAAGAAAGCAATCCACATCAACTTCAGGGAGCGCGAGGCTATCTCTTTTATGTGTGGAGATCATCCCATGATAGCACTCATGCAAGCGCTTCAACTGAAAGTGATAACCGCCGATCAATACGCCAGCCTGATGAGTTTGTACATGGATGTGGATGATTTTTTCTTCGGCATGGTCGTACTTGATAAAAGTACAGGTGGTATCATGCTCGATATGTACGCGCCCCCCATGGTTCAGGTCAGATGTAAGTCGGTCGCCTATGATTTAGGTTCGTCTGGAGGGATGTTTGCTGCTGAATGCGTCTACTATACTGAAAAAAAACTCAGAAAAAAGAGACGCCATAAAGGGTTTTCAGCGTCATCGATTAGGTGTAAAATTTCAAGTGCTGTACGATATGCGTACAGGCGAGATCCGTTCTCTGGCGGAAAAGTGTATAGAGCAATCTGGGGTCGCAACGGAATAGAATTCAATAACATTCCCTTGGTTAATGATTTTGCTAAGAGTCGATACTGCTTAAACTTACAAGAAACATTAAAGGTAATTCACAATAGGTACTTAGAGATAATGAGTATGAGACAGAATGCCCAGCTCAACCCGGCAGCCTCGCTCTCTAAAGCGGGACAGCCGCAGAAGAAACCAGATGACCAAGCTCCAAAGGCAAATGGAGATAATGGTCAGCAGATGACTATGTCGAGGGTTATCAACTATGCTCGACTTTTTTCTGACTAATCCTTTGAGTTATTCGCGCCTAATGCAGGCTTTCATCTGATTTTAACCCTCGGCCTCCCCTAGGTCCTCCTTTCTTTTTTGCATACCTGATGCCCCAGATTTATCTGGACATCAGGTACTGGTGTTTCCGTTTCCCACTACTCAGATTAGCTTATGACAGCCCCTATAAATTACACATGACATCCGCTACTCGCTGGTCAGTAATTCACACCAGCACAGAGAACGACATTCCGGCGACCATTGAGTAGCCACTTGCCTCTCTCTTCTCACACTACTACAATGTATACAAAACACACAATGTAGTGAGGTAGCAGTATGGGCGTCATGTCCGTTCGCTTAAATGATGAGACAACCGCGCAACTTGATGCGCTGGCTAAGGCCACGGGACGTACACGCTCTTTTCTGGCTGGACAAGCTATTGAAGACTACCTTGCGCGGGAAGCCTGGCAGATAGCAGAGATCGAGCAAGCTATAAAAGAGGCCGATGCGGGTGATTTTGTCTCATCCGATGAAATGAATAACCTGTTTAGAAAATTAGGTACGGCAAGACATGGAAATTAAATGGCTGCGTAAAGCCGCGGCCAATTTGGAAGCCGAATACCTCTATATCGCGCAAGACGATCCACAGGCTGCCAGCCAGTTCGTAGATGAAGTCCAAAGATTAACGGAATTACTACCGCAACAGCCAGCAATGGGAAGGCCAGGCCGTGTGCCAGGAACGCGTGAGCTAGTGTTAACACCCTATCCCTACATCATCCCCTACCGTGTGAAAGGTAATATGCTCCAGATTCTGCGAGTCTTTCATACGCACAGTCGTTTACCCGCAAAATGGTGAACAACGAACCTTCACAAAAGTAAACCTAAGTACACAGGTGAATATGATGGGTAATGTTACTTTCCATATCGATGACGATCTTAAAAGGCGCTCTTATGCAGCACTGAAGAAACTGGGTATTACGCCTTCTGAGGCATTGCGCCTTACGTTGGAATACATTGCTGAAAATGAAAGACTCCCATTTAAACAAACGTTACTCAATGATGAAGACGTAGAGTTAGTTGAAGTTGTCCGTGAACGTCTTCGCAACCCCAAACCAGTACGCATGACGCTGGGTGATCTTTAGTGTTTTACTTTTTGGATTTTAACGAACGAACATCCACCGACTAACCGCCACGCAGCCATGAAAGACAACAAAAAACACAACCAACAATCAAGATTGTCCGGCTGGGGCGGGAAACGTACCGGCGCAGGCGCTCCCATAGGTAACACCAATGCAGAGAAACATGGGGAACGCAGTCGTCAGGCATTCTTTCCCTTGGCGGGTGATAATGAGCGATTTACGCAGTTGCAATTGCTACGTGTAAGAAACCTGCTCCTTGCTGAACGTGTTGGCGAGTTGATGCACAGATCGCTTTCTTTGGGTACAGCCGAGTGGCGTGAATTTATGTTGCTCGATGGGATTCTATGGCAACACACCCGAAAAATGATGGTATTGGAACGCCGTAAAGCAAAATTAAATTTACAACGCATCCAGCGCTAAAAACCAGCGTATACAACGGGCGAGACATAGCCATTTTTAAACTGACTTTTCTCTATGGGACTACAGTTGGGACTATGATGTAAAAATCAAAAACACAAATCATCTAAAAATCATAATATTGAATAAAAAATTCAACTTCTCTCGTGCGACCAAATAATCCCAGAAAAACCAACCTCTTACGGTTGGTTTTTTTCGTCTTCAATTTGCCAATGGTAAGAGAATGGTAAAACCACTGACGGAAGGAACCGAAAGAATGAAAAAAATCGATTATCACGGAACGACTATCGGTGTTTTAGACGACAACGGCATACTGACTGATTAACACTAGGCTTATACGCAATTATTGAAGATAGCGGGTTTTATGTTGCTGGGTCGTCAGCGGAACTGACACGCCAGCAATCCGCATAGACCCAGTTCAGACGCTTAAGAATGACATCAATCGACAACAAATAGTTTAGCGCCCGTTTCGGTGTAGGAGCGATGGGCTTCAGCGTTATCCGCAACTTGATAGCTCATTCCCGGTTTGAGAACAAAAACACGGCCATCATCTAATTCCGTATGAAGTTCTCCCTCAAGGCATAGCAGGACATGCCCCTTTGAGCACCAATGATCGGCCAGATAACCAGGCGTGTATTCGACAATTCGGACCCGAATATTATCAAAGCGCTGGGTCCGCCAATACGCTATCCCCGACTCCCCCTTATGCTCAGTGGGTTCTATTTGCGACCAATCAGTCGTACCAAACGGAATGTTATTCATGTCCATGTTACTGCCCCTATTCTTTAACGCTGTTGGTTAACACTCCGCTTACTATCCCGGCAAATCAGTGTTTGGCACTACGGTTCCACGGCATTTTCATTAACAACCTTGCCATGCCGCAAAAACCTGTCATTCCAGCAAACAGTAACCCTGCCCCCACAAAACCAGAGAGCAAGAAGAACGTGCTGTTTACGCTGTAACCCAGTAATACACCACTCAGAATAAGTACACCAGCGGCGATTTGAACCTGCCGCATTAATTCAATTGGTTGTTTATTATTGATTTCTGTTGGGAAACCTGCCTTTTTCCAGGCAGTCATTCCACCATTAAGTAAAAAAACTGTTGCTGGAAACACGGACTTCACCAAAATCTCAGCATTCTGTTCTGAACGCATGCCAGACAAACAATGAAAAATCACAACCTTCCCTTTCCTCTCCTCTTCGGGAAGGGAATATCCAGCGGAGGAATTCAGCGGGTGCAATCTCGCTTGCGCAATGTGCTCGCGGGCATACTCTTCCGGCTGGCGAATATCGATGAGTATCGCGCCTTCATCTAGCAGCTTTCGAGCCTGAACGGGCGAAATAGCAAGTGGTGTTGACATGATCGTGATCCTCTTTTGAGCCGCTGAAACCCGTCATAATACGGTGTTCAGTCGATAAGGAAGGTAGCATCGCAGTTTGTATGCGCGTCACCTATAATTTAGATAAACCTAATTAAGTAAAATCTAAATTAAATAATGCCCACGTGCAACAACTTTCCATGCGGGAAGAGCAATCCAAGCTGGACATCAATTTGGCGGCTGATACTCTGTAAATAGGAACGCTATTTTAAAAAACAGCCATGCTGCCGAGATCGTGCAACACCGATCAGTAATGGTATGGATAAGTCACTGTATAAATAAGTATCGTACAAAAATAATGCTATTTGCGAGCCACCTTGTGGTTCTGTTTACCGTGCCGATTGGGAAACTTGAGATCTATCCAAGACCGTTTCATGAAAAAATTAAAAGATACAGACTGGTATAAAAAGCGTTACTCCAACCGCGTTCTCTTCTGGAGAGAAATTTCACCGCTAGCCTTCCCTATCTTTATTGAAGGTCTCTGCGTCGTGCTAATGGGGGTTTTCAGCACCTTCCTGGTCAGTTGGCTCGGGAAAGAGGCTATGGCAGCCGTTGGCCTGGCTGACAGCTTCAATATGGTGATTATCGCCTTCTTTACTGCGGTCGCCTTGGGGACTGCCGTTGTCGTCGCTTTCAGTCTGGGACAGCGCAATAGAAAGCAGGCACGTTCTGCCGCTCGCCAATCGATGTCATTGCTCGTCCTGTCATCATTTCTGTTAGTTGCTCTGGTTGAATTCGCCGGTTCCGCGATTATCGATCTGATTGCAGGACAGGCCGATGAACAGGTTAAAGCACTTGCCCTGACGTTTCTTCGATGGACAGTGTGGGGATATCCGGCTGTCGCCATTGCGCTAGTCGGCTGCGGCGCGCTCCGTGGCGCGGGTAATACCAAGTTGCCCATGGTCATCAATATTGGGATGAATATTCTTAATATTGCCATCAGTAGCCTACTGATTTACGGCGCATTTTCCTGGGATGGCCTCGGTTTTATTGGTGCCGGTATTGGTATTACCATTTCACGCTATATTGGGGCGATCCTTGTGATCCTGACGCTAATGCATGGTTTTAACGGTGCGTTGCGTATTCCCTTTAAGTCTTACTTTGCACCTTTTACTGTGTCGATTCTCTATGAAGTACTCAGTATTGGGATTCCCGCTAGCATTGAATCTGTGATGTTTAACATCGGTAAGCTCATCACTCAGCGCTTTGTAGCAGGCATGGGGACCGAAGTGATTGCTGGCAATTTTATTGCTTTCTCCATCTCAACGCTGATTAACCTTCCTGGTAATTCACTCGGTGCAGCTGCCACGATCATCGTTGGCACACGATTGGGGAAAGGCCAGATTATGCAGTCCACCCGACAGTTGAAGCATATTTTCTGGCTGTCCAATATTGGGCTGTGCGTTCTTGCCATACTGTCGGTTCCCAGCGCCAGTTTCTTGGCGTCGTTTTACACCAATGAGCAGGAAGTGATCGACGTGGCCAAACACCTTCTGTGGCTCAATGCACTATTTATGCCAATCTGGGCGGCATCCTGGGTGCTCCCCGCAGGGTTAAAAGGCGCGAAGGACGCCAGTTACACCATGTGGGTGGCGATGGCGGGTATGTGGGGATGCCGGGTTATCGCGGGGTACATCCTCGGTGTGATGCTCGGATTTGGCGTAATCGGCGTGTGGATGGGGATGTTCTTTGACTGGATTGTACGCGGATTTTTCTATTACCGCCGCCTGATGAGCGGGCGCTGGCTATGGCGTTATCGCTCACCGACGGACCAATGATAGCGAGCGGAAAACCGCTCGCTTACGGCAAAAATATATAACTTAGCGACTCAGGCTCTTCAACGGAGCAAAGCGGGTCGCCATGATAATCAACACGACCACGCCAACGGTCATAATCATCCAAGCTTGTTCCAGACCTGCCGTATGCTGGCGTATAAACCCAGCGAGTAACGGCATAAGGCTAGCGAGGATATAGCCACCACCTTGTACAAAGCCCATTAACGAACCGGTTTTATGTGGCTCAGTCACCTGATCCAACGCCACGATTAGTGACAGGGGGAATAGCGCCCCAATCCCAATTCCCAGCATAATAATGATGGGATACGTAAACGTCAGCGGAGCCACAATCAGCCCAATCATACCCACCAGCATCACAAACAAAATAGGAAGCAGCAGTTTGCGTCGATCGGGAAAACGGTTGATGAACGTTGACACCAGCAGGCCAGAAATCACCTCCGTCAGCGTTAATCCGCCCAACATCAGGCCGCTTTGCGTCGCATCTAATCCCAGTTGCATGTAATACGGCGGCAGCCATGCTAGCACCAGAGTATACGCCCCCGTCCCAATGCCGAAGAACACCATCAGCAGCCAGTCCATTCCGCTTCTACGCGTGGCTAAGACGATCGTCGCATCCTGCTTCGCCGTATACACTTTAGGGATACATCGCCAGGCCACTGCCGCAACCAACGCCACAATTCCCCAGCATGCCAGCGCACTTTGCCAGCCCCATGCGTTTGCCAGCGGAGAAACCGAGGAAGCCGCAAACGCCGCCCCAGTCATAATCGCCGTAGTATAAAAGCCCATAAGGAGGCTGCTATGGCGACCAAAGTGGAGTTTGATAAACGATGGTACCAGCGCCTGAATCAAGGCAATCCCGATCCCTGCAAGCGCCGCGCTAACTAACAGAGCAATGCCACTATTCAGCCACCAGCGGGCACTACATGCCAGAGCAATCACCACGATACCCAGCGTGATTCCCCGATATTCTCCAAGGCGCGCCTGCAACTGACCGCCATATAGCGCACACCACCCCATAGCGAACACAGGAAGTGTGGTTAACATACCTGCCATGCTGTCATCCAGACCCGTTGCAGCCTGAATCTGATTCAGCAACGGGCCAATGCCCGCCAGTACAGGCCGTAAATTCAGTCCCAATAGAATAATTGTGAAGAACAGAAAAGCCCGCGTGCGGGCCGTTGATGTCACTACCATGTATAACCTCAATAACTTAAGCAAGTCACTGCTATCTAATTATCATTATCTTCACATAAAGAATCTTAACGTCAAGATAAAATATGATGACAGACTGATACAGCATGCATTTGCCTATGCCAGCAACCGCAACTGGATATCGAGCACTTGGAAAGCGACCAGATAAATTACTGGTGGAATTCGTTGTTGGCTGAGATGAACAGCCATAAAAAAATCCGCCCTAAAAAGAGCGGATTCTTTCGACACAGCTAACACCAAGGGTAAAATACCCTATCGGGTTAGATTAGAAGCGGTAACCTACGCCAACAGCCCAGGCACCAACATCAACACTGCGGATACGGCTTTGTTCGTAACCAACATCCAGAGCAACATCCTGGATTGGGTTGAACTGAACACCAGCACCATAGGTGAAGCCATAATCGTCATTGCTGGAGTTGCTCTGGCCGCTGGTATCGTTGTTTGTTACTTTACCGTGGCTAAGACCAATAACACCGTACAGGCTTGCCCAGTCATTCAGACGGTAAGCAGGACCAGCAGTGAAGCCCATGTATTGGCCTTTGGTGTAGTCGCTACCATCACTACCATTTTTTTCCAGGTAAGTGAATGAGCTAATAACGCCCAGTGGGTTATTATCTTGCTCATAACGATATTTCAGGTTAAAGCCTTTAACTTTATTTTGTACGCCCTGAGCATCACCTTGAGCATAGCCTGCAGTTACAGTACTTTGACCAGCAAATGCAGAACCTGCGCCAACGGCTAATACACAAGCCAGAGCGGAAAGACACGCGATTTTTTTCATATTTACAGCCTCAAATTCATTTTATGAAAGACTAACTAACGCAGTAAATATAACAAAGAAGTTCGGAGTTTGCCGCCCTATAAATATTTATCAAACAGCCTTTAGATGTAACAAATATTGTCAAAATCAATCTATCACTATAATTATATTGAACTTTTTATCGTGACAGTTAGATTAAAAATAAATTCACCATAGGGTGCTAAAACAGACGATTCTGAATTTCCCGCTCAGTTTGTACGCTAATAGTATTGAGCAGAAACACGTCAGTTAAATGATGCGTAAATAAAGGTCAATAAAAGTCAATTCATATCAGACAAATTGTTTACAATTGGATATAATAGCAACGGAATGTTATACCTGTTTTAAGGCCAAAAGAATGACCTTATTTTCCCACCGTTCGTCATCATTCGTCCCTGTATTGCTCATCGTTATCTCGATGCTTTCTATCCAAAGCGGCGCCGCTCTGGCCAAAAGCTTGTTTCCGCTCATCGGGGCCACTGGCGTCACGGCATTGCGTCTGGGAATCGGGACGATCATTCTGTGCATCATCTTCAAACCGTGGCGCATGCGCTTTAGCAGCAACCGCCTGCCGCTGCTGGTTTATGGCATTACGCTGGGTGGCATGAACTTTCTGTTCTACCTTTCATTGCAGACGGTGCCACTCGGCATTGCTGTTGCATTGGAATTCACCGGCCCACTTGCCGTTGCTATGTTAGCCTCACGCAGACCTGTTGATTTTCTATGGGTTTTTCTGGCCGTTGCCGGGTTGTGGTTCTTATTGCCGCTAGGCCACAATATCGGCAACGTTGATTTAACGGGTGCCGCTTGCGCCGTGGGTGCGGGTGCTTGTTGGGCGCTCTATATTCTGTTTGGACAAAAAGCAGGTGCAAGCCATGGGCCAGGCACCGTCGCCGTCGGGTCCTGTATTGCTGCGCTGATCTTCTGCCCTATCGGTGCGTATTACGCGGAGAGCACGCTGTTCTCGTTCTCAATACTCCCACTCGGCATTGCCGTCGCCATCCTGTCCACCGCGCTCCCCTACTCTCTGGAAATGGTCGCCTTAACCCGTCTGCCCGCCAGAACGTTCAGCACGCTGATGAGCATGGAGCCCGCTATTGCCGCCCTATCCGGGATCCTTTTCCTCGGTGAGCATCTGGCATTTATACAGTGGATGGCGCTTATGTTTATTATCATCGCGTCAATAGGCGCAACACTGACAATAAAACCAGCGGGCGCGGTCAAAGCGGCAACTCAAGCAGAATGAGTACGTATTTCCTTGGGAAAGTGTTGCAGAAAGGTTTCACATTCCCGAGGAGAACGTAGCGTAATAAAGCGAATATGGCGATAGCGGGGGTCAGCTAAATCTGCCAAATACCGTTTTCGATTTCCTGAATACGTTTTTATTGTCCAGAGGATAACCGAATTTCGACTAAAGAAACTGCGGAGAAAAGATTCTTTATTACCGGTACCACTCCAGAGTTCCTCTTTGCGCCATGCACGAAGATAGGCGCGTCTTACCGCCTGAAAAAGCGTACGGGTAAAGCAGTAATCGACCCAAATCACGACATCAACATTGCGCCATTTAATATCGCGCGTTCGATTATAGTTGCCATCCAGCACCCAACTGTCTGGTTCCAATGCGCTTTCAAGTCGTTGAAAGAAATCGGCATCCGTTCTTCCTTGCCAGCCACTCAGCCAAAACAACGCATCCATTTCAACGTAGGGCGCATACAACTTTCCAGACAAACGACGAGCGAGCGTAGATTTCCCACTTCCGCTGGTACCAATAATATTGATTTTCATTATTCATAACGCCCTTTAATAACACATAATATGCTTTAAGATAAAACTAGAGAATAATAACTATTTTCACCTAAGCAGTAATGATGTTTATCAAGATGTGAGGTTGTGTTGCTGGACAATATAAAATATTTTCTTACATCATCATTTTCACATTATTGATATCGGATAAATCCTGACCACAAATAACCACAATATCGTTATGCTATAGCTATCCATTTGATAGGTGATTCTTTGCAATATTAATTTTTACCACTGCTATAATTAGTCACGTTGAACAGTCAAGTTATGAAATTAAAAAGAGGATAACTATTATGTCTACCGCCAAACTCGTGAAATCAGCACCGTCCGAACTGCTTTACACTCGCAATGATTTGGACGATAGCGTTAAGACCTCGACGATCGCGCTGTTAAACCAACTGGTTGTTGATTTTATCGACCTGTCGTTGATTACCAAGCAGGCACATTGGAACATGCGCGGTGCAAACTTTATCGCCGTTCATGAAATGCTGGATGGCTTCCGCACCTCGATTATTGACCACCAGGACACCATCGCCGAGCGCGTCGTGCAGATAGGTGGTATCGCACTGGGTACCGTGCAAATTGTGGGTAAACAAACTTCGCTGAAAAGTTACCCAACCACGATCCATAGCGTTCAGGATCACCTGAAAGCGCTGGCAGAACGTTATGCGATTGTCGCGAACAATGTACGCAAGGCCATTGGTAAAACGGAAGATGAAGCCTCTGCGGACATTCTGACCGCAGCATCACGCGATCTGGATCAGTTCCTGTGGTTCATTGAATCCAACATCGAATAATCGATACTATCTTCCCGCGTGAGTTCCAACGAACGCATTTAAGGCTGCTTAGGCGGCCTTTTTATTTATCGAGAAACACACTCAAGCCGCCCTCTTTTTTCGTGCTATCCGCACAAACCACGCATTTTATCCGTTAAGACGCTCAAAAAATTAGCTTTTGCCTCCATTAATTGGCCATAACGCTAATCAACGGTTGTTTCCCTCGTATAAATCAGTTAATCATAACAGCGCCTTGCCTGGGCGAATCGGAGATGAAAATTTCACCGCCTGCAGGGTAATAAAATAAAAACAACAGGTTAAGCACAACGCATGATAATTGACCTAATGTTCTAATGGGTGTCACTTTCGTACTATGCTTAAAACGCCTGTAAAACAAAAAGCTCCCACAACTGCTAAATAGGAAGGATTTGATGAAATCACTACTTAAGGCCTCTTTGGCTGCATTGACGCTGATGATGAGCGTATCCAGCTATGCCGCTGAGAAAGAATTGATTGTCGCAACAGACACCGCTTTCGTCCCTTTTGAATTCAAGCAAGGCGACAAGTACGTCGGTTTTGACATCGACCTCTGGGATGCTATCGCTAAACAGCTCAATCTGAAGTACACCCTGAAGCCAATGGACTTCGGCGGTATTATTCCGGCCCTGCAGACACGTAACATCGATCTGGCGCTCGCAGGCATTACCATTACTGACGAGCGTAAAAAAGCAATCGATTTCTCTGACGGTTATTACGACAGCGGCCTGCTGGTGATGGTTAAAGCCGACAACAATGATATCAAAGGCGAGCAGGATTTAGCCGGTAAAGTGGTTGCGGTGAAGAGCGGCACGGGTTCCGTTGATTACGCGAAAGCCAATATCAAAACCAAAGATCTGCGCCAGTTCCCGAACATCGACAACGCCTATATGGAACTGGGCACCAGCCGTGCTGACGCCGTGCTGCACGACACACCAAATATTCTCTACTTCATCAAAACCGCAGGCAACGGCCAGTTTAAGGCGGTAGGTGATTCCATTAAAGCCCAGCAATACGGCATCGCGTTCCCGAAAGGCAGCAACGAGCTGCGTGAAAAAGTGAATGGCGCCCTAAAAACACTGCGTGAAAACGGTACATATGCTGAGATCTACAAGAAGTGGTTTGGCGTAGAACCTAAGTAATTGCCGATTTAATCTGGAGATATTCCATGCAGTTTGACTGGAGTGCCATTTGGCCTTCTCTGCCCCTCCTGATGGAAGGGGCAAAAATGACGTTGTTGATTTCTGTTCTGGGTCTGCTTGGCGGCCTGGTGATTGGCGTAGTCGCGGGTTTTGCCCGCGCCTACGGCGGCTGGTTTTCCAGCCGCATTTCGCTCGTTTTTATTGAAATTATTCGCGGTACCCCCATTGTTGTGCAGGTGATGTTTATTTACTTCGCCTTGCCGATGATTTTCACATCCGTGCGGATTGACCCTTTTGCCGCCGCTGTGGTTACCATCATGATTAACTCTGGTGCTTATATCGCGGAAATTACCCGTGGTTCGGTATTATCAATTCATAACGGCTTTCGTGAAGCGGGTCTGGCGCTTGGACTATCTCGTAGCGCGACGTTACGTCACGTGATTGCTCCACTCGCCCTGCGTCGCATGCTGCCGCCGCTGGGTAATCAGTGGATTATCAGCATCAAAGATACCTCACTGTTTATTGTCATCGGCGTGGCTGAACTCACGCGTTCGGGTCAGGAAATCATCGCGGGCAACTTCCGTGCGCTGGAAATCTGGACTGCGGTTGCCATTATTTACCTGTGCATCACGCTGGTTCTCAGCTTTATTCTGCGTCGTCTGGAAAGAAGACTTAAGATTATATGATTGAATTTAAAAACGTATCCAAACACTTTGGCAAGACACAGGTCTTACACGATATCGATCTCACTATCAATCAAGGTGAAGTTGTCGTTATCATCGGGCCTTCAGGCTCGGGTAAATCCACGCTGCTGCGCTGCATCAATAAGCTGGAAGAGATTACCAGCGGTGAATTGATTGTTGACGGCCTCAAAGTGAACGACCCTCGCGTTGATGAGCGTTTGATCCGTCAGGAAGCAGGGATGGTATTCCAGCAGTTTTATCTGTTCCCGCATCTTACCGCGTTGGAAAACGTCGCGTTCGGCCCGATCCGAGTGCGCGGTGCGAGTAAAGCGGAGGCTGAAAAACTGGCGCTGGAATTGTTGGCGAAAGTAGGTCTGTCAGAACGCGCGCATCACTACCCTTCCGAGCTTTCCGGTGGACAACAGCAGCGTGTGGCAATCGCCCGTGCGCTGGCAGTCAAACCGAAGCTGATGCTGTTTGATGAGCCGACGTCTGCACTTGACCCAGAGTTGCGTCATGAAGTGCTGACCGTAATGAAAGATCTGGCCGAGGAAGGCATGACGATGGTGATCGTCACCCACGAAGTAGGCTTTGCGCGTAAGGTGGCTTCACGCCTGATCTTTATTGATAAAGGCCGCATCGCAGAAGATGGCGACCCGGAAACGCTGACTACAAATCCACCCAGCGATCGCCTGCGTGAATTCCTGCAACACGTATCCTGATCAACAAGGGGGCTTTCGCCCCCTTGTTCTTTTCAGCCTTATACCGGTGAGCGCGGATATTCCCGTTCAATAAACGCGGCAAAATCCTGACACATTTTCTCATCACCCTGCGCATTATCCGCCAGCACACGGCTACCATCGACGACCTGGATACGAGCAGACAGATCGAAATCTGCTTCAGGCTGAGGACGACGAGCGGCCTGTGCCATCGTGCCTTCCGCCTGTTTCCAGGCTTCATCCACCGTCAGGTTACAAGCCTGTGCCAGATAGGCGGGATTGAATCCTTCACCTGTCAGACTACGCAGTGTATCGTCATGGCTCACGCTATTACCCGGTAACCAATAGTGCTGCGCCAGATCGGGACCAATAGCCGGGTTGTCTGTCAAATAGCCATCGCGTTGCAGGAAGTAGCTCCGCGTCTGCTCCACCGCCATCAGCGCCAGCAGATAGCCTTGATAAGAACACGCCGACTCCATAGACAGCAGATGTGGAATCGCTAACGTTGGACGTGGGCTACCGCTGGTGCCCAAAATACGCTGCTCGGTGTCGCGGGCCAGTTTTGTCATCGCTTCTGGCGTACGCGCCTCGTCATCCCACGAATAGAGCTGCCACTCAAAATACGGCACCAGCAGGATGTGTCGATCGTTGAAGGCTCGCATCGGCTGCTGAGTACTGATATCCGCGCGGATCAATTCGTCAGGAATCGTCTCTCCTTGCGCATTCTTTGCATAGCGTTTTAGCCAATCAGCATCGCCCAACAAACTGTCGCAGAACATGGATTGTGTTTCGGCATAGGCCATCGACGTTGGCGGAAACTCCTGTGAAAAACAGGGAGCATTCTGCTTAATATTGGCAAAGTGCGCGGCGTGTCCACCTTCATGGAACAGCGTATTAATACCGCTGGCACCGCTGCCAATTTGATCCGGTTTTGCCAGACTGGTGAAGTTAATCCGCGCAGGAACCCATTTTCCTTCCTGCACAAACGGCGGCACCGGACCGTGCATAAAACCATTCTCGTATTTACCTTTGCGCACCAGCAAATCGAGCTGCATTTCTGCGCCATTAAACCCGATACGCAAACGCTTGAAGCTGTTGATCCAATGTTCAAGCGACGCAGAGAATGGGAAATAAGGATCGAGCTGGCGCGTCACATCACCCGAGCTAGAATAGCGAATATTCCACGGTTGCAGCGCATCTTCCCCCTTTTCATTCGCCAGATTTTTCAGGCTACGAGCTGTCGCTTCACGGGTCTGCTCTTCGAAGGGATCGAGGATGGCAAAAAGCTGCTCCGGCGTCATCCGCTCCGTCTTGTTGACCTTATAGTCAAAATAGTTGCGGTAGCCCATCTGGCGGGCAAAGCGGTTACGCAGTGAAATCAGCTCAGGAAAACCGTTCTGCAACAACCACTGCTCCAGAGAACGTAGCGCCTGCTGAGAACTCTGACGATAGGCTTCGGTATCATTGGTCGCCTGATTGGTCAGCAGTTCTCCGAGCGAGGCAGAAACGCGTTCGCCCTTAGCATCCAGATGCGTCATCTCATAAGATTTACGCTTAGCGTATAGCGCGCTTTCTGCCGCAATAATCTCGTCCATCAACGCCTGAGCCTGCGGATCTTCAATCACGTTACAGTCGAAAAACCGGTACCAGCCCTGCAAGCCATGTAACAATGCCTGCTGCTCATCACGCGGGCTGTTCTCCAGTGTTGCAATGTGGGCACGCAGTTCGGCCAAACGCTGCGGTTGCGAAATGAAACGCTTATACGCACTCTCTGCGGCGGAGAAACGCTCAGACACCTCATCGTTACCCGTTCCCATGTACAGTTGCCAAAACAGTTCTTCTTTCGTCTGATGGACCGCGAGATAGTCACGATTCAATGCATTAAAATAGTCCGCTACCTGTTGCATGCTATTCCTTCTCTCTTCAAATGACAGCCGTCTGGCTGTGTGAAGTGGCGCGATAATCCGCGTCCGAATCCGCCCCGGCAAACCGATCAGCCAAGGCGCTTCTTAATCGTTGCGACAGCCTGTTCCATTGTCGCTGCTTCACCAGCAGCAACCAGACAGCACGCCAGTTGCAGACGAATCGCCTGCGGTATAGCAATTTCACCGGTCAGGCACTGCACCGTCCAACGCGCCGTGGTTGCGGCATCCTTGGCAATAGGCAGCGCATCGGGTGCAACGCTGATATCCTGACGAAGTTGCAGCACGTTAGTCTGTTGCTGATGAATGAAATGGATTTCCGGGCAGCGCTGCGGGTTGGCATAAACCTCCCCTTCAGTGCCGTGCATCAGAAGCGCGCGCCCATTGATATCATTAAAAAATGTCCCCACACGGGAAACGTATTCAGGGTGGGACACGCTAGCGACGCGCAGCGCCTCGCTTTCACCAAATGGCGTCGCCACCTTGGCCAGCGTATGACTACTGTTACGTACCCCCATACGCCAGCGTAACTGTAGCTGACGATCGATGACTGGGCACAGCACAGAGACGGGAATAAATACCGGACTGCCGTTATCAATCTCGCGCTGAGCCTGTTCGGCACTCTCTGCAATCGTCACGCCGAGATTACGCAAAATTTCAGCACTGGTAACACGGGTCGGATCGTCGCTTACGCCATGCACGACTACCGGAAAACCCAGTTTTGCCAACAGCAGTGCCAACAGTGGCGTCAGGTTAGCCTGCTTGCGCGCGCCGTTGTAGCTCGGAACCACGATCGGCATAGGGAAGCCTGCAGGTGGATTCAGGCGCAGCACATGCTCGTCCATCGCCTGATAAAAGCCCAACATCTCAGCCTCGGATTCGCCTTTGATGCGAAACGCAATCAATAACCCGCCGAGCTCCAGATCTGGCACGTCACCGCGCAGCATCGCGCTATACAGTTGATAAGCCGTTGCCTGATCGATATCGCGCGCATGATTTTTCCCGCGCCCCACTTCTTTGATAATTTTGGTGTAATCCATGCTGGCCTCTCATTTTCGGCGACCTAGTAAAGAACTTATCAATGAAAATAACATGTTTGCTGAGGTTCTGGTCACTCTGGCGCAGAGGAAATTGCTATTAGGCCGCTTTTAATTGATGACAGAAACGCTGTCATTTCTCCGCGCGGGGAAGTACTTGTAGATGGTTTTTCTGATACGCCGACGACATTTGCCACCTGAAGACGGGTAGCACCTGTCGCTAACATCGCTTCGGCTCGGAAAAGTACATCCTGTGTCATCAGCCGTTTGCGCCCACCGATGCGCCCCTGCAACCGAGCGGCATCAAGACCAGCCCGCGTACGTTCGACAATCAATTCACGCTCACAAATACGAAACGCCAGTAGAATAGCATTACTGTAGTCATAACCAGACTTTAAATAAAAACAAATGAGATTTAAAGGCAGCACTGAAATTAGAGTTACATCTAAATAAACTAATATTAAAAATAACTCATTTAATTATTCTATCGTTAACTCATAAACAAAATATTTCGTTGGTACAATTGATAGCAGTGTAGCAACAACATCATGGGCTCATTATTTTAAAAAAATATACGGTAGTTCTTTCGCCAAAAGGAAACCAAGTGGTGACGAGTAATCCTAACAACTGTAGCTAAGAGCCAGTACAGAACCCCGATCGATGACTAGGTTTTATAGAAACTCAAAAAATTAATTGATATTTTTAATTATGGTAATTCACAGCCAGTTTACGCTTCCACATGGTAGCTATTAAATATTTATTCATAATTAACGAATGATATACTTTCTCACCCTGAAAATGAGACGTTTTTTACATAGGAAGAGATCCAAAATTTCATCCTGAAGATTTAATCACAGCCTCAGAGAAAGAAATGATAGATATTTTTTGAAAAACCAATAGCCAATAGCCAATAGCCAATAGCCAATAGCCAATAGCCAATATGGTTATATCAAAAGTGCAGCCAGAAAAGGCCGCACTTCTAGTTGTGCCCAGAAAACCCCCAGCTAGGCTGGGGGTTCAGTAAAGCTTTCAGCTTTGGGCCAGTTATAAAAACCCCTTTTGATTTGTTAAAACAGTTTGCGGTCTGGCAACTGCAAACGTTCAACAAGAAATCAAAAGGGGGGTCCCAATGAGGGACGAAAAGAGCTTAGCGCACACGCGATGGAACTGTAAATATCACATAGTTTTTGCGCCGAAGTACCGAAGGCAGGTGTTCTACGGGGAAAAACGCAAAGCGATTGGAAGTATTTTAAGAAAGCTGTGCGAATGGAAAAACGTGAATATTCTGGAAGCGGAATGCTGTGTGGATCACATCCATATGCTTCTGGAAATCCCGCCGAAGATGAGTGTCTCGGGATTTATGGGGTACCTGAAGGGAAAGAGTAGCCTGATGCTTTATGAGCAGTTTGGCGATTTGAAGTTCAAATACCGTAACAGGGAGTTTTGGTGCCGAGGGTATTACGTTGATACGGTAGGTAAAAACACGGTCAGGATACAAGAATACATAAAGCACCAACTGGCAGAGGATAAAATGGGTGAGCAACTCTCGATCCCGTATCCCGGCAGCCCGTTTACGGGCGGTAAGTAATCCATAGATGCAAATGTCAGATCGCGATGCGCCTGTTAGGGCGCGGCAGGTAAGAGAGCCTTATAGGCGCATATGAAAAACCTCCGGCTATGCCGGTAATGCCGATCAGTTAAGGATCGGTTGAACGATCCAGTCATTGTGTAAAAATCCGGAAATGTCTTTCGTTTCCGGATTTTTTTATGCGTATTGCTCAGGCTCTTGATCTTGTCTCCTGCTACGACTCCACCCGTAATCCCCTGACGTCTTTGGGTGACTTTCTTGACCCGGAGCTCATCTCCCGTTGTCTTCAAGAGTCCGGGACTGTCACTCTGCGTAAACGCCGTCTCCCGCTGGAAATGATGGTCTGGTGCATTGTGGGTATGGCGCTGGAGCGCAAAGAGCCGCTTCATCAGATAGTTAACCGCCTTGATATTATGCTGCCGGGTGACCGCCCCTTCGTGGCAACCAGCGCAGTTATCCAGGCCCGGCAGAGACTGGGGAGCGAGGCTGTTCGCCGTGTGTTCACACAAACCGCGCAGTTGTGGCACGGTGCCACCACTCACCCTCACTGGTGCGGTCTGACCCTGCTGGCTGTGGATGGGGTTGTCTGGCGAACACCCGATACGCCGGAGAATGATGCGGCTTTCCCGCGTCAGACCTATGCCGGTCAACCCGGACTCTACCCTCAGGTAAAGATGGTCTGTCAGATGGAGCTGACCAGCCATCTGTTAACGGCAGCCGCCTTCGGCACAATGAAAGAAAGCGAGTGTACGCTGGCTGAACAACTGATAAGCCAGACCGGTGATAACACATTGACATTACTTGATAAAGGTTATTACTCATTGGGCCTGCTGAATGCCTGGAATCAGGCAGGGAGGCATCGACACTGGATGATACCGCTGAAAAAGGGGGCGCAGTACGAGGAGGTAAGAAAGCTGGGTAAAGGGGATTATCTGGTAAAGCTGAAAACCAGCCCTCAGGCACGAAAGAAGTGGTCGGGTCTGGAAAGGGAAATAACGGCGCGGCTGCTGACGTTTACCCGGAAAGAAAAGACGTATTATCTGCTGACGTCAATGACAGACGCCATGCGCTATCCGGGTAGAGAAATGGTCGAGCTTTACGGCCATCGGTGGGAAATAGAGTTGGGATACCGTGAAATAAAGCAGACGATGTTACTGAGCAGACTGACACTGAGGAGCAAAAAACCGGCGCTTGTGGAGCAGGAACTCTGGGGCGTGCTGCTGGCCTACAATCTGGTGAGGTATCAGATGATAAAGATGGCAAGTCAGTTGAAAGGATATTGGGCAAATCAACTGAGCTTCTCAGAGTCATGCGGGTTGGTCATGAGAATGTTGATGAGTTTACAGGGAGCTTCACCTGGCCGGATCCCGGAGCTGATGCGCGATCTGGAGAGTCTGGGTCAACTGGTAAAATTACCGATGCGGCGGGAAAGGGCCTTCCCCCGAGTGGTAAAAGAAAGGCCGCAAAAATACGGAAAAGCTTGTAAAAACAACCAGTCAGTTGCTTAACTGACTGGCATTACCGGCTATGCCGGAGGATATTTTTTTAGTTCATTTTGCTAATGGCGTATCAGGCCAAATATTTTCTGGTGAAGAAATATCAACCCGACTGAGCTGTAAGCGATATGTTTTCCACGCTTTCAGCTCATTTTTTTCTTCTTCAGTTGCTAGGTTTAGCTCAACGGCGTCACTGAGTACCTGAATGCGCTCACTTGCTTGAGATAACTTGGTATTAAGTTCCAGTTTTTTATTTGTGATTAATGCTTGCCGCTGAGCTTCCAGATCGGTTACCCACTTTCCATCTTCCCATTTATCAAATTCGGAGGTTGGTACCAATAAAGTTTGATTGCCTTGTAACCCTCCAATATCCGTAATCTTCTGAGGGTGACGGTTTTCCGTATTATAAACAGTTTGCCCACGGTAGTCAGATACGTGCTCCCACTGTTTCCCATCCACACTACGCCTTAGAGCCAAATCTGCCAGAGGAAGTTCAGGAGCATCAATGTAACTACCTGCTGGAACACCTACGCCAATAGGCAAATACTCATAATTAGCGCCAATATATTCTCGGCTTACTGGGTGAATCTGATAAATAGTAACCCACCCAGCTTGAATGCTAAAACCCGATTCATTCATTTTTGCTAGGTTAACTTCAATAGAATAATTTTTCATTATGCTGCTCTCACGATATAGTTAAATGCGATATTACGAGGACGATTCTCTGATGCGGTCGGTACAATACGTGATGCGTCAAACTTCATACGGGACGGGCAGGAACTACCTGCTGCGTCAGGTATAGCGCCGACAGTAAACTCTTTGGATAATTCAAATGCGCCGTTTGATAGCAGATTCTCGCCGAGAAATTGGTAATTCACTGCTGTTGTCCAAATTTCACCCACGATATTTCTGATAGCATCACCTTGGATACTTAGCAAAGTTCGTCCGGTATCAACACCTCTGTTATCATCCCAGCCACGAATAAATTCACCACGAAGGTCTGGTAATACGCCTGCCGAATAAATTTGTGCTAGTTTAGGGTAAATATTTTTATCAAATGTCTGCCCATTACATTTTAACCAACCAGATGGCGCTGTAGTTTGTGGCCAGGGCATTGGCATACCAACGATCTCATTAAGTGATAACGCCCCAATTTCAGCAGCAGTGGGTTTATCCTGATCGCTATAAATACGCGCCCACTGTTTTTCAAAACCACTATTGTCACGAGAGCTTCGATATTTCAGCCCACTATTAGCAAAGTCAAAATAAAACTGAGCTGCTGATGCAGAGCCGGTATTTAAACCCATATGCCAAATTAGGGATGAATGTGTACCATTATCTTTTAAATACGCACCAGTAGGGCTATCCCATGCAAGGTCACTGTCCTGATAGATAACACCTGATGACCCCTGTCGCACATAATAATTATCAGCATCCGTTTTTGTTATAGCACCCACATCAGCAGCTGTCGGTACGCGTGATGAACTGAGTGCAATAACCCAAGGCGCATTAATACCATCATCCCACTTCTGCCTCCAAGCGCAATCTCCGCTATGATTGATATATTCTTGCCCTACGAAATTACCGTGCTGAAAGACATGAAGCACACCATATCCGTATAATTTCTGCCCTTTATAAACAGGCATGTCAGAAACTGTATTAGGATCATTTATTGCTACAACATAGTCACCCGCTTTATCACAGTTGGCGAAGGTCATACCATCACCTAACGTGCCACGTAGTGTCACGTTGTTGTAAAATGCGGTTTTATCAGAAATATCCGCGCCGTTCTTGGCTTTTGCCAATGCCCCAGCAGCGAGGTCTACAGTTTCAGTTAAACCGAGGTTTGCGGGAGTCAATGCAATATTAGTAGTACCATCAAACGGTACGCCGTTAATGGTACGAGGCGTCGCCAATTTTGCTGCCTCTAAAGCCGTCGCTTTCTCAGGCAGCGCACCAACATCAGCCGCTGTAGGTTTATTCTTCGTATTGTAATCACGTCGCCAACCCGGAGAATAATCACCACCGTTATAGACATAAGTAAATTGTGCATTAGCTGAATCGCTAAGCCCACTTGGCGCTGTGGAAGGCGTTGTCACCCTGATTGTTGTGGCATCATGCTGTCCCACAACCTCAACAACAGAGCCAGCCAGTGGTATCTGACCACACTCTGTATCAGAGATGATTTTATTGTGGGCATACGACCACGAACCACGACAAACCCAATAGGCATGGACAAAAGCCCCCTGACTTTCTAACCAGCCAATAAACTCTGCCGTTGTCCATAAACCGGCACTTCCTCCAATTGGGATCGAAGAGCTGTAAGCACGCGATGAACCGAGATTGCGGTTGAACAGCTCTCTATCCGGAATATCCGCCCCATTTTGGTCTTTAGCCAATTTCGTCGCGCCAACCGATTTCACAAATGCCGTCGTCGCAACCTGCTGGCTATTACTGTCAATTGTGGGCGTTGGCGCTTTCGGCGTGCCGGTAAAAGTTGGATCCGCCTTCGGTGCATATTGCGTATGCGGATCGGCGGCGGCGGCATGTGTCGCCAGATCGCTACCTGTTTTTTCCTGCTCTTTTTTCAAATAGCGTGTACGACTAGCCAGTTCTTTAGCCTGTCGGTTTGAAACACCATCCGGTCCACCTACGACCGGATCTGACGTTTCGATTTGGTAAATGCCGTCAACCCATTGTGGGTTCTCTGACAAATTCGCCATGTTCAAGCGCTCCCATGATTGTAGTTACTGTCGTATATCGCCGTCCGGTTGTAGCGGATAGGCACTTCCCAATATTCGATGCTGGCCAGATGACACCGTACTGGGGCAAACATCCCAATGGCATTGCGTAGCATTCTGGCCTGATCGTTGGTAATCGGTTGTTTTAGCAGCACGCGATAAACAGCCCACGCTGCTTTATCGCCGTGTACATAAAGGTTGTTATAGGTGGTTTCGCCGTCATAGTTCAGGCGGCCAATGTTCTCGATCAGCGAGCTTTCGCCGAAGCCGAAGCGGCGAATGATCTCTTTAATGCTCCAGGGTGTACCTTTGTTGCGATGCAGATCGATAGCGGCCTTGATCAGCGCACGTTTAGAATCATCCGACTCAGCCAGTTCCCAACCATCACCAAACAATGAGAACTGTTCCGCCAGACAAGGCAGCGCACTGCTATCGACAATATCGACCAGATAAACCAGTAACGCATTCAGATCGACGTCATCGAAGCGGTCAGCCAATTCCGCCAACGAACGAAAGCTGGGATCAGCAGCCAGCGGCGGTTGCAACAGTTGCAATGAATCAGCCATTCGATACCCCGACGATGCTGACATTGATACCTGTACAGTTCGCCCATTCACTGTCATCAAGCACCATCAATGACGGCGAAGCGAGCTCCACCTGATACACACCGGGGATGGATAACGTGGCGATAATCTGGCTTGGGACAATGTCACGCCCCAACGTTGCTGTACGAGTTTCAACCCAAGCCTGTACCGCCTTCTCTGCCGCAGCCTGAACAACACCAACCTGTTCGCCGTTAAACAGCGTCAATTTGGCATTGATGGCATAGTCCACCTGTGTGGGTGCTTTGGCGGAGACAAAATCCGTCAGCGGGCGCACCTGCTCGTCGGAGCAAAAACTTTCCACTAGCGAGAGCAGACTGCTGTCTGGTAGACCTGTGCTAAGTAACGGATAAAGCACCACCTCGCCCGGTTCGGGCGACATCACCGCGACATCGACAATATTTTGGTGTGCCCGCATCGCATGGAAGCGATACGCCAATTTCGATCCCGCCGTACTAAAAGATTCAGGCGCCAACTGAACACGTTCACGTAGGCGATCGTCATCCTCTTCGGCGGAACCGCCGCTGCTTTTGGTAATATTGATGACGCTTAAATCGCTGTCGCCAATCTCATCCAGTAGCGTACTGATCTGGGCTGGCAGCCAATCATTACCAACATCGCCACGTTCGGAACAGGTCGCCAGCACAGTGACACCGTTGCCGCTCGCTTTCAGAAGCGCATCGCTGTCGGTAGTGAAAATCACGCTGTCCGACGCACTCACGCGAGTACCTGCCGGAATCAACAGATCGCTGACTAGCGGTGTTTCGGGTGTAAAGCGAAGCTCTGCTCGCGCTGGCTGTGCCGCCAAACGGTAAACGCCAACTAGCTCTGCCAGATAATCCAGCATCGGTGCGCGAGCAAAAGCGACCAGGTTCTGCTTGGCGGCTTCCTGAACCGCACTACGCACTAAGGTTTCCCGGTAGGCAAAGAGGTTAATCAACAGGCGCTCGGCCTGCGCTGGATAGAGCGTTTTCCCTGAGTCAGCTTCATATTTCGCGATCATTTCAGCGGTAATTTTCGCCGCATCGCGTTCAATAAAATTGGGTTCTGTCAGCGCCATAACAACTCCGTGGTCTGTGTCGCGCCGTTAGCGGTTTTCCAGCTAACGAGCAGTGTCAGGTGAGCACCATTCACAGAAGGTTTAACCGCCAGTAGCTGGCAGCGAGGTTCCCATCGTTTAATAGCCTCTACCGATTCTCTGACGACATGCGGGATCGCACGATCGATCGGATAATCGAGATACAGATGTAGATTGCTACCAAAGTCAGGCCGATGTGGGTCACTGCCGCAGGGTGTCCGCAGGATGATGTGAATCGCCTGCATGATATCTGCCATTCCTTCGACGATGTCGCCAGAACGTTGCAGCGCCGGTTGCCAAAAAACAGATTGAGTTTTCATAGGGGGCTATTGTCGCCCCCGGTGAGAGGAAGGAATAGTAAAGCTGTTTAGAGAACGCGTTAGTGCGAGTGGTGATTGGAATTACCACCGGTGTCCATGACACTACCGCTGGCGCTAACATTGCCGGACACGCTGACATCACCACTGAAACTGGCACCACCGGAACCGGACATCCCGTTCTCGTAGGTCAGTTGCCCTTGCACCAGTAGCTTGCCAGTCACCGTCGTTTCTGGCGCATTAATAGTGACCCGCTGGGCGTTGACCACCACATCACTACCGCTGCTAATCGCAATATGCTGGACGCCGCCGTTGATCGTTAACGTATGCGTTCGGCGATCGTATTCAATATGCGCGCCGTCAGCGAACGTCACCGCCCTTTTGTCCTTATCCGCCAGCGTTGGCACATCGGTGGCGGAGTAAATTGCCCCCAGTACCAACCCATCCTCGCCGTTACCATCCAACAGAACTTCAACTTGTTCACCAATATCTGGTAACCAGTAATCCTTATTATTCTGCGTATTACGCTGTAAAACTGGCAGCCAGGCCGTGCGCAGATTGTCACACTCTGGTAGACGGACTCGGACCATAACGCGAGCCTCATCCACCGCACTGATCGTGCCAATACGACGAGATAAACTCATGGCAACACCTCCTTTTTACTCTTGACCGTCCGTGTTGTCTGGCTGCCATCCGGGTGGTAAGTCACCAGCGTTTTTCCGCTATCCGACTTTCTCTTGCCCGCCGTAATCGGCCCGCGAATCAACCCAATCGCCGTGGTGTAGCCACTGCCACGTTCCAGAATATGGCGAGCCGATTCGATCAACCAATGGCCAGAAAGTTGGCCGAACGACACCAGCTCCACTTTATTTCCCGCCGCCAACTGCGGGCTGCCCATCAGCGTCATCGACCCCTTTTGTTGCTTTTCGTTGTGCGCATCCAATGCGGCATCCGTTTTCATCCTCGCTCCAGAGGCATCCGCCGCGCGAACGTTAACTTTCAACGTATCCGCACTGGTCTCAGCACCAGCAGACTTCATCTCGTTTTTCACGCTCCCGCCAGCTTCATAAACCACCAGCTTCTTTTCACTCCCTTTCTGATATTTCGTCTTGGCATTTTTATAGACGTGGCTGATCGTGTCGCTCAGTGAAAAACGCGCGACGTCCGTTGGCTTAATTTGTCGAACAGACGCCTGATTGCGTAGCGTTGCCAGATGGGAAAAAATCAGTTGGTCGCTGACCACTTTCACGACATAGCCATATTCACTGGCGAGCCGCTTTAGAAAAGCGACATCAGTTTCCGCATATTGCGTAACGCGATCGATCTTGATGATCTGAATCATCCCCACGAGCATCAACTGATGTTTTTTCGCGATGCGCGTCGCAATGGCGGCTAACGTCGTATCTTCAAAACCGCGGTTTGATTTGGTTCTCAATGCACGATTGACCGACGTCGCGACGCCGCGAATCACCACTTCGCTAGGCGGTGAACTCACCTCAATTTCATCAATCGAGAAAGTGCCGCAGTCAAACAGTATTTCACCGAGATAGCCTAGCTTGAGCGATAACGTATCGCCCGTACCGGGATACCACTTATCCATCCAGCGGCCATCGGTATCATCGAGCCTGACCTCAATCGAATCCGATTCATTCTTGATGCTGTCGGTATACGTCACGCTGGTGACATACGGCGCGATATCATTGGTGATGTCTTTTTGCTGATACCACAGTGTGAACGCCGGTTGCAGGACTTCCGACACCGCAGGAGAGAGCAGGGTTAGTTCTTCCGTTAACGCAGCCATGGTGGGGTATCCTCCGCTTTACTGGCCTCTGCCTGTTCAATAATCGGAATCAGTACCACCAAGCCCGATGGCAACAGCGGCACGATGGGGACATGCGGGTTAGCCGCAATAATCCGCGGATAGCCAAGCGGATCGCCGTAATACAGATAGGACAAGGTATCCCAGCGTTCGCCCTGTGTAGTGATATGTTCAAGGTGCATATGCTTCAACCCTCTTCACGATTTCCGCCGTCAGTTTGCTCAGCGCAGGTTCAGCGCCTTTAAATGTGTCGCTCGCGGCATCCACATGCTTACTGATGGCTTCCAGCTTCTCGATAACGTTTTTGCTGTCGACGCCCTGCAACAAGGTGGCAACTTGCTTGACCTGCTTCAGCATTTCATTCGCCGCTTTATTAACCGCTGTAATTTCAGGCATCATCTTCTCTGCCTGAACCGCCGCATCAGAAATAGCCTCTGCCGCTTTTTTAAACGCCGGTTCCACCTCACTTAACGGCGTCAATACATTCCCGACTTGCGTTAGCAGCCCAGGAATTTGCAACAGCGCGGTTTCGGGATTGTTCTTCATCCGTTTTACAATCTGAACGGTGGTTTTCACCGCCTTAACGGCTGATTGAGCCTTCTTGGCATACGTGACAGCCGTGCGTAGTGAAGCTGCAAAATTGCTCACTTTATCGACCGCTTTGGTGATGGCGCTAACATTAGGAACAGGCGTCTCTATCGCAGGCGGCTTGAGCGGATTTTTCGGATCGCCAATGTATTCTCGCAGCGTTAGCGAGGCATTCATGGCCAATACGTTGCCCTTCGCGTCGGTATGTTGGCTGGTCGAAGTCAGTGCCGTAATCACAAACCAGCCGCGATAATCTCCATTGCCGAAGACTAACGCCATCGCCTGATGCGCCCGCATCGCCTCAGTCAACCGCTTCAACTCCACATCCGGCGTGCAGTACTGCTTGTGAAACACCAGACTAATAGTAATTTCGTCCAGCTTCGCGCCGATAAACTGCAGACCGGGTTTACCTTCAATGCGGCTATGTTCTGCATAATCCGCACCGAATGTCGCATTAAAACCGTCCCAGTAGGCAGTCACCTTAAATTCAATATTTCCTAATACTGCAAACATCAGGCATACCCCCTGCGCTCGCGCTGGACGAGCAGCTTGTTCAACATATTTTCCAATTCATTCATGCTAAGCGTCAGCGTCTTCGTCATTTCAGGCGTTGGCGCTGCCTTCTGGCCGTTGAGATAAATGGTGGGTGAGAAAGCAACCTGAACACGCTCGAAAGGGGCTGCGGTGACTGACTTGTCCTTCGCTCCACCGACAGGTGATGTCATTGCGACACGCTGTTGCGGCGTTGGCATTGTGTCCTCAGTCTTAGGTAATTCAACATGTTGTGTTGACTGTAGTGACAATGCAGATAGAGGGGTTGGGGTCAAAACGGCCGCCGCCTGATTACTATTAGCGATTAATTCTTCGCTGGGGCCAGACCTAAAGAAATCTTTGACACCATCAGGAATAGCGTTACTGACGGTTTCCATCGGAGAATTGAAAAAATTGCTGATTTTTGATACGCATTGGTTCCAAATTTCGGCAATCTGGTCGGAATATTTGTAAATCAAAGCACCTATTCCAACTATTGCGGCAACGACCCCAACAACCGCGGCAACTATCCAACCCACTGGGGTCGCCAGCATCATCATTACTGCCCCGATTGCCATCATCGCAACACGACGCAACACGACGCTAAATATGCGTCCTAAGAATGTCCCCGCGCTACTACCCAGCCCGCTCAGCGCCGCTCGAACGCCCTGCCATAAACCCTTCGAATTTAGCCCTGCTTTAAGCCACTGCCAACCCTTTAGAATGCCCTGCCATAATCCAGTCGTTTTTAGCCCTGCTTTAAGCCACTGCCAACCCTGTAGAATGCCTTTCCAAACGCTCTGCAAGGAGGGTAACAGTATGTCCATTCCCAACTTCGCACCGCTCAACGCCATTCTGAACGCGAAGAAACCGGCCACGGCCATCACGATCCCGCGAACCAGTTCAGGGTTCGCTGCCGTCCAGGTCACGAGTTGATCTAGAATAGGGATCAGCGCATCGCTCAGAGAAACTAATACCGGTGTCAGCGCTTCACCTACATTGAGTGCAATATTCATCACTGACGTTGTCATTTGATTCCAGCGCCCGGTCAATGTGTCATTCTGCCGAGCGAAGTCGAGATCCAGCGTTTGCGTTGCTGCCGGGCTATTCATCCGCTGTTGGTTCGCTTGATAGCGCTGCCAGTTCTGCTTCATCGACAGCGCATGATTGACAGCTTCTGGCGTACGGAACACCTCCTGCAACCCGTAGCGCTGCATTAAACTTTGCTGCGCCTCCACGTTGCCCGATTTACTAGCCATATCCCACTGTTTCTGGAATTGGCTGCCTTTACTGTCGATAAATCGGTTACTAATCTGGACCGCAGCGTCGTACTGTGAATACCCACCTTTCATGTAGCTTTTTAGTGACGCGTTATAATCTACGCCCGCGTTATAGTAACTATCGGCAATGTCGGTTCGTCCCACGGCATTCATGAAACTACCCAACCGGGCAGCCGTGTTCGCCTCCGTATCCGCACCTTTTGTCGCGCTCAGGCTGGAAACCAACTGGCTCAACGCCTGATTACCCGTCGCCCCCATTGCCGTAAACCCTGGAGCCAGCGCAGTCGCGTATTGCGTCATCGACGCCATGGAGAAACCTTGTTTCGAGCCTGCCAACATACGGGAGAATGATTCCTCCAGCGTCTTCGCCCCTTTAAGGTTAAACACGTCATCCAACGTGGCCGAAAGTGCAGTAAGATCGGACATCGCAGCGCCAGAGGCCGTTGACGTTTTACCCAACACTACCGCAACATCCGTTGCCTGATCCGGTGACATGCCGTAAGCAAGCAGTTGTCCGGCACTACCGAGCAATGCATCCGGCGTTTGGTTCACGCGTTGAGAAGATTGACGTAGCTTCTGCCCCATCAACTTTTCTTGCTCGCTCGATATCCCACGAGCAACGCTGATGTCACGCAACTGCGCCTCAAATGACGCATAGTGTGTGACCGACGCCACAATCGGCTTCATGACAGAACCAAACTGCGCACGCTTAGTCTCAAAATCACCGGCGAGTTCATCTCGACTCTTACGGGGCGTTTCCTTGCTCGGCTGGTTACGCGTCAGCCGTTCCTGATTGGTTTCCAATTCACGTAGCGACTGGCTCAGCCGGGACGTCGCCTGTGCAATGCGAGATATCGCTTGCGAACTGACAGCGCCAAAGCGCTCTAGCGACTGATTAAACAGACGCTGCCGCTCCTGCGCCTGTTTGAGGCTATCGCTCAGTAATTGCAGCGATTTTTTTGTGTCATCCAGCGTGGCACCAAACGCTCTGCCCAGCATGACACCGTTTAAAAGCATATCCACGGTTCACTCTCATTCAGAAAAACCCCTTGTGGGGCGGATCGGAGACGGCGGCTTGCGCCGCTCCAGTTTGGTTTCCCCATCAAAAAACGGGGATAAGACGAGGAAGAGGACGGAAGATAAGTGAGAGAAGAAGACAGGTAGTGAGGGAGCAAAACGGCCAGCGTCCTATCGCTGGCCGGGTTAGGGTGGATGGTGGCCTAGTTAATCCTGTCAGTAATCACTCTTCCTCACCGTTCTCACGTTTTATCTGTTCGCTGGCTTCATCCAGCCAGCGTTCAAAGTCGTCCAGTTCCAGCGCATCAATTTCACTCGGCTGAAAGCGAAACCACCTCGCCAGCAGGGCTTGCGCTTTCCACAACAACGCTGGCTGCGTTATCCAACCCAAGTAGTTGCTGAAATCGTTTTTGCAGCGCCATGTAGTCCTGCGCGTCCATCTCATCGATGTCTTCTGGCACAAGGCCAGTCATGCGCGACAGCAGTGCGTCGTCCCAGTTGCTTGGGTCATCGCTGATTTTTTTCACCGCTTTGATGTCTTTGACTTTCAGACGCTTGAGCGAAATGGACTCCACGCGTTGACCGGCAGAGGTGGTGTAAGGGAATTGCAGAGAATAGGTTTCAGTGTGCATAACAGCTCCTTAGTAAATGTCGGGAGCAGTATCGCGTGCAGCGAGGAATAACGATTTTAAAGTGAATTAGAAACGAAACTGGCGGACATAAAAAAGGGGCCGAAGCCCCTTGTTCACTGAGTAAGAACTAACGCAGATCTTCTTCTGCAAAAAAGCGAACAGCGCAGTTGCTTAGGGGGTAAGACGTGTCGGTCAGAAAGAATCCAGCCGCTTTCTGTTCATCGCTTAAAAATGATCCATCCGTCTGATCTACTTGACCAGAAATCAAACGTGCCACAGAGGAACCATCTGAACCAGCCCGACCAGCATACGGAAGAGAAAATCCGGCTTCCTCTGCGGCATCCAAAATATAAACATCTTCGCGACACTGAAAATGAATATCATGTTCAAGGTCGATAATATCAAAGATTTTTGCGGACATAGCAACCTCACTTATTGATAGAAACGCCCGCCCCACTGGCGGGCTTGAAAGATAAATTAACCGCCGATATTGGCGCGATAGCTGTTCAGTTGATCCACGCCGCCCACCATGAAGATGTTGGACATATAATCCAGCTCCAGCAGGTCTTCACCGTTCATCACCTGCTTGATGTAGGTGCAGTTGAACGCGCTGCTAAAATCCGGGTTTTCGTGCTGCTTGAACGTTCCCAGCGGATTCTTTTTGAACATGATGGTCATGTGCGTCACCAGCGGCACTTCTTCGATACGGCCCTGAGAACCGTAACGTTCCACGCTGGAGCGGCACTGCAGCGCCAGCGACTGGTACGGGTTCGCCGCCGCCAGCATCGCTTCGCGGTAGAAGGAGTTCCATTTGATCTCGCCTTCCAGCTTGTCGAAGCCCGCGGGCAGTTCGATCTTGCCGACCATGCCCAGAGCCTTGTGCTCCTGCATGATCATCGAGACGTCCGGCAGTTTGATTTCCTGCGCACGCCCGAGCAGGTTGGTACCGTTGATGTAGATGTTGGCGTTGGTAATACGGTTTACTTCAATTTTCCCGGCCATCAGTTAGTGCCCTCCAGCGTTACCAGGTATTCCGAGGTGATCTCCGTCTCAAAGGTCAGACGCTCAAGCGGCGGCGGCGGAGTGAATTTGTAGTTAAGCAACAGGTGCCCTGCCGCCAGCTCGGTTTGCTCGTTACGTGCAGCATCGAACCAGCATTTGAAGCCCAGCAGTGCGCCGTCACCGATCAGCTTGCGACCGTAGGCGTTGACGGACTCCACCAGCGCATCGATCAGCGCCTGATTGATCGGCATGTCGATATACTGCTGGCTGAAATAGCGGATGGATTCGTTGATCACATCGCCAGTACGGCGCACGTTTTCGAAGTTCTTCATGTGTGTCACGGTTGGCCAGGCAGCGGTGCGATTGCCCCACAGGCGCAGGCCAGAACCGTAGCTGTTGAAGATGGTGCTGATGCCCTGCTCGTTCAGCAGGTTCACTTCACTCTGCGGATCGTCAATCATCGCGGACAGTTGGCGCTCTACGCCGGTGATCCCTTTGATTTCCTGATTGGACGACGACCACCAGAAACCTTTCTCCAGATCGACTTTGGCGCGCAGGCCAGCGGCACGCGCCGACAGCGGCTCCAGGCGTTCACTGTTAGTTTCCGCGTCGTACACTTTTACGTGCGGGTAGCACAGACGAGCGCGTTCAGAGCTGGTGTTGAAATTGATCGTACCTTCTGGGCCACGGCCGCTCAGTGCCTGGGAAAAAGTGGTACCGATTGGCGCATCGATGTAGGCAATCGCGCCCAATTTGTCCGCCAGCGAAATCAGCTCGGTCGTTACGCTGTTTTGCGTACAGAACACCGGAGAAATCAAAATTTTGGCGAAGAAGCCATACAGGTTGTAGGTATCGTTCAGCAGCTTCATACCGGTACGTTTGCCTGCGGCGTTAATGCTGCCAATGATGTCAGCGGCAGTCACCTTCGTGACATCAGCAAAGTCATAAGATGCATTGACCACAGCGGCAACATCGATATTTTTGCCCAGATTTTTCAGAACGCCGGTTTGCGCATCCAGCGTATAGTCCTGACCTTCCACAAACGGCTCACCGCCTTCTGCCGCCGTCAGAACCAGTTTGGCAACCACACGGTGCGCCAGTTGCGCCGAACTGGTCGCTTTGTCAAACATGACTTTTTCTGCGCTCACCGACGATTTGTGTTTCGCCGGGTCCAGCACGTTGATCACCAGAACCGTACCCGCACCATGATCGTAAATCGCATCCAGCGCCTGCGGAATGGTATAACCGCCGAACTGGCTACCAAACTGCGCCGCGTCTTTTTCGGACAGGCACAAAGTGACGTCATTTACCGCACCCTGAGGTGCCGTACCAATTAACCCAATTACCGCAGATTTGACGGTCTTAACCGGACGAGCACCGGTTTCAACTTCAATCGTTTCTACACCGTGTAAATAATTAGCGGCCAAGGGTCACCTCCGTTGCGCTATCAGCCAGATTCTGACCTGCGACAGGCAGCAAATAGCCCAGCGCGATCAGCGTTTTCACGTACTCATGATCTGCTGGCAGTTCAGTCACCTGAGCGGGCCAAAGCAGAATTTCCTGACCATCTGCCAGCGTGACGCCGCTGGCGGGGCCGGTGTAGCGATACTTCATGCGTCTTTCTCCTCATAATTAACCGTGGTAAGCAGCGGACCATCCGTCTGCTCGCGGTCTTCGATAAAAAGGGTTTCGGTGGTGCAATCGATGGCGTAATGCCAGCGTCCTTCGGTGTAACCCACGTAGCGGTCGCGGACTAACCGGATACCGCGGTGGCAGTCAGGCAGTCGATATCCTCCCAGTACCTGACGGACGGTATCGAGCGTGGCCAGCACGCCGTCTTCGCCATCCAGTTCCGGCAGCAACACGGCAACCATCAACTGAGGTCGCTGCGTCTGAACCGGAGAATTCACATCTTCCGGTGCGGAAAACTCAGAACCGCGATACCCCACCAGCACATCGCCAGGTGGCAGAAGATCGGGCTCGCTCAGAATGTTTTCTGGGCAAGACGCGATCCGCAGTGCCGGTAAGTGCTGCTGGAGGCGTGCTATCACCGCATCGATAATTGGTCTGGTATTCATATCCGTTCACCTGCTGTTGTGATGGCGTACTGTTTTAGTGGCACATCGTGTTGATGGCGCTAGTATCCGGATAACGACTGGCTGCGGCTTTTAATCTGTTTTAGAAAAAAACAGCGATAGGGTTTATTGATAAAGAAACGTTTAATCACATGAAAAATAAAAATTATTTTGATAAAAAAACGCCAGCACAACCGTGCTGGCGCAAAGAAATATGACGACATAGATAAAGATAAAATGCAGAAGAGAAATCAAACGCTATAGGATTACCGATCCCAGTATTTTTCCGGTCGAGCGATGCCAACCATACTGTCAACCGCATATTCCACGACATCCACACCCAGGCGGGTGAGATTCGCCAGCCAGACACCGCCCATCTCTTTGGTCAATACCGCCATCTTACGATCGGCCAGATAATCCAGCGCCTGACGCAGCTCCGGTTCAGAAGCATCGGTATACAGCCGCTGCATCACGGCCAATAAAAACATTTCATTCGCGGTATAAGGACGTGTTTTATTTAATGCGATGAGCAAATGCCAGCGCATCGATTCCTGTCGGATACACTGCGTATCAGCCATGATTTCCTCCCGAATACCGCTGTTGTACTAACTCCAATTTGTTGTAAAGCGCATCAAGTTTGGCTTCGATTACCGTCTGACCACGGATGTAATCCTCACGTCGCACGTAAATTAGGGGTAAATCGGCACGAAACTCCAGAAACTCACGCTCCAGCCGCGTCCAACCCTGTTCGCTCTTTTGTCGTGCATTTTCCAGAGCGGCAAAACGCTCATTCAGCCGTTTTTCAATCTGGGTAAGCAGAATTCGCCCAGCGGCAAACAGGAAGCTCATAAACGACAGCAGCAGGCCGACCAGCGACCAAAACTCCACTTCAATCTTCACGTGTAACCCCCCTTGCCTGTTGTAATGCTTCGATGTAATCCAGCAGCGCATTAACCTGCGCACTCAGCGCCTGGTAGCGCTCTCCGTTGTCGCTGATGTTGGCGAGAATATCGCGCTGGGAGACGCCTGAAGGTTGTAATTCGGCGTCAGCGGTTGTGCCGAAATCGGACGCTGCGCCAGTGCGGCGGGCAGCGGCGGTAACGTCTGGGGAACCGTCGGCGGACAGACCGAAAGCGGCGTTGTAGTACTGCACGAAGCCACGAGTAAACACGCACTGCACAGGCTGAACCTTGCCTTTTTCGTCAATGTATTGCTGAGTAACATGGTCGATTTTCCTTTGCAGAGCGGCGTTATCCGCCGCCAGTTTTTGACGCGCTGCCACATAGCGCTGTTCGAGTTGATTCCCACGTACTACCTGCTGCTGGTATTGTTCCGCCGCCGCGCGTAATAGCTGATTTTGGGTCTCGGCCTGCTGCTGCTGGAGTAAATTGAATGCCGCTAGTTGCTTCGCCAACGTGGCGTCCCCCAGCGCTTGCGCCAACTGGTAGCCCTGATTACGGCCAGTCAGATAGACCGCGAGTAGCAGAATAACGGCAAGCAGGACGGCGACCACGCGCGGCGAAAGAAAGGATTTCAGACTAGTAATAAACAGACTATTCCACACAACTCGCCCTCCCCCAGCCCAAATAACGTGGCGCCAGCTGATGCAAAATGCGGTCGGGATAATGGCGGTTCTCACGCCAGTTGGCGGCGCTGCGTCCGGCATTGACGGTTTCCACATGATCGAACCAACGAAGTATGTCCTTGTCGGCGATCTTCGCGCGTTGCTTATCGCGTTGTAACCAGCCAAGTCCGCCGTTGTAGGACGATAAGGTCATTGCCATGCGTTCACAGTCGTTACTGGCGCTGATTCGCGTCCACAGCCAGCGGTCGTAGCCCGTCAGCGCACGGATAGCCCACGCGGGGTTAAACGGTTGATTTGTCCGAAGCTCGGGAACAATACCGCTAAACCAGTCGGCTGTTGTCGGCATAAACTGTGCCAACCCCTGAGCACCGACGGGCGACACCGCCCGTGGATTCCAACCGCTTTCCTGATGCAGCTGTGCTGCAAAATCAGCAATCGGGGCATTCATGCCCCAGTCCAGCCGCGCGCTACGAATCACATCACTGCGGTACGCCTGCGCAGCACGAGGGATCGTGTCAGCACAGGCCACAGCGCTAAAAAATGTTAAACTTAAAAACAATGAAATAAGAGGATGTCGCATATCACAGCCCCATTGCCACGCCGATGCAAACGGCTGACACAATCAGCGCTCGTCGTAACATCGCAGCGGCAAATACCGTGTGGTGACCATCCCGAACCGGAAAACGTCCACGTGGCACAGGTTCATCACCTTGTTCGAGGAATAAACCAGGGCGAGCTTTAGGAAACAGCGAACGATCCAGCCAATAGCCTAATACCGCAGCGAGTGAGATAAGCGAGAGCTTATAGATGGTGACGGGAAGCTGTTGTGGTGAAATCAGCCCGATAACAGCAAAGAGAAAAGCCGATGTCACAATCCAGCCTGTAAGACGCGGTTTTTTGATTTTTTTCACGATAAAGCCTCCTGATAAGAATGGAGGCCATTATGCAAAATGGGGAGATTAGATGATTTTAAAGGAGTTTAAGTATGACTGAGGCGTAATATCCCACAGAATTGAACCATTTAAAATGAGGGCTTGCTGGCAGGCTGAAACCAGGCTGCTAACTCCAAAATATCTTTCTCGTTCAACGTACCAGCCGTATAGCGCAATAGTAACCACGCCTGAAGCCAGCTGTACTTCGCTTCCGCCAGCTCTCGTCGGGCGTTGTACCAATCCTGTTCGGCCAGCAGAATATCCAGATTAATACGTTCGCCGCCCGCGACGCTCAACCGCGTAGCCTTGACGGCTTCTTGCGCCGACGAGGCCGTCATTTGCCAGGCTTTGATTTTCGCCGATCCATTGTTGTACAAATTGTAGTATTTTTTCAATTCGGCCAGCGTTTGCTTGGTTTGATCGTCCAGCTCCGCCTGACTTTGCTGGAATTCCGCCGCCGCCTGCCGCATCGATGCAGAAACGGAACCACCGGAATAAAGCGGGACATTCAGCTGTAAACCGACACTTTGTGTATCGTATTTTTGGTTGTAGTTATATTCGCTTTCGGAACGGCTATTACGCGACGATGCCACCAGCGACAGCGTGGGTAAATGCCCGGCGCGACTGCGTTCGATTTCATAGCGGCTGACCGCCAATCCCTCGCGCTGCGTAGCCAGTTTAGCGTTGTGCTGCACCGCAAGATCACGCCACTGCGCCAGCGTCTGCTTGGCGGATTCTGTAGACGGAAGTTGTGTAAGCATAAGAGGATGCAGTCCGGCAATATCGAGCGCCGTCCCGGTCATATTTTCTAAATCGGTTATCGCAGAATCCAGATTATCCTGCTGCTCAATGCGCTGCGCTTCAATTAGCGTAAACCGCGCCTCCGTTTCCCGAACATCCGTTAGTGTCCCTTCGCCTGCCAGTAAGAGACGTTTATTCATCGCCAACTGCTCCTGATAGGCTCGCTGCTGCGCGTCCAGCAATTGCAGTTTTTCCTGCGCCAGCAGTGCACTGCTCCAGGCTTTATATAGCCGGACCATCAGATCCTGACTGCGGTCGCGAAAACGCTGATCGGCCATCAGTGTGCGAGCCACACCCTGCTGATAGCGAGCCCAGGCCGCATAGTCCAGCAGCGGCTGGCGCAACGATAACGTCGACGTGTAGCTGTTGTAATCGCGTTTTAGCGTGCTATTGCTGAGGCTATCCGTTTGGGTGACTTTGGAATGGCTGCGATTGGCGCCATAGCCGTACTGGAGATTGGGGAGCAGATTGGCTCGCCCGATGGTCTCCTCTTCCTGACCCGCCGCGCGCTCAAAACCCGCAGCACGAAATTGCGCATCATTACGCAGCGCCAGTTCCCAGGCATCAAGCAGCCCTAATGCGTTTGCGCCCGAAGAAAGCAGCCCAAACAGCACGATTATCGCGATCCTTTGCATAGTTACTCTTCCGTTAATGCCAGATGCAGGCGATCCATTAAAGGCTTAAATAGATAATTGACGAATGACCGCTCTCCGGTACGGACGAATCCTTGTACCGGCATACCGGGTTTAATCTCCAATCCTTCCAGCGCGCGTTTACCTTCATCATCCACCTGAACGCGCAGACTGTAATAAGGCGATCCATCTCTGTCGTCCAATAGACGGTCTGCCGATAACAGTTCGACGGTTCCCGCCACACGCGGCGTGGTGCTTTGATTAAACGCCACAAATTGAAGCTCTACGGGTAATCCCGCCCAGACTTTATCGACCAGTTCAACAGGAAGACGCGCATCCACCCGCAAAGGCTGATCGTCCGGCACGATCTCCAGAAGCGTCTGTCCCGGCGCAATCACTCCGCCTTCCGTAAACACTTTCAACCCAACTACCGTACCGGAAACGGGCGCACGTATTTGGATATTCGCCAGATTGAAATCGGCCTTTTCCTTCTTGCTGCCCACATCGCTCAACAGCGCACGTACTTCCGATAGCTCGCTGTTCACTTCTTTGTCGTATTCTTGCTGGCGTTGTGCAATTAGCAGCGTTTGTTGCTCAATATCACGACGGGTGCGATTAATGTCACCCGCCAGCTGTGCGATATCGCCGTTGAGCTGCGCCAGCAGACGTTCGTTCTCCAGCATTTTATTGCGCGGTACATAGTTTTCCGCCGCCAATGAACGCAGCCCTTGCAGCTGCTGTTCCAGCGTCTCTCGCTGTTTCTGCTTGCTGGACATCACCTGACGTTGGGCGCTAAGCGATGCCTCCATGCCTGCAATACTCGTGCGCATCGCTTCTGCTTCTAGCTTGAGAGACTGCTGACGGCTGCGCAGTAAATCGCGCTGCAATGCCGTAATCAGATTCATCTCCGGCTTTTCCGCTAGCGGTTGCAGACGAGCCGTCATGGCAATGTCATTCAGTCGCTGCTGCTCAGCAAGCAAACGACCTTCTCGCGCCACCAGTTGTAAATACTGCCCATCCAGTCCTTCGCTTGCCGAACGCGCATCAACCTCATTCAGTGTTAGCAGAATCTGGCCAGCCTCGACCTTATCGCCGTCTTTCACCTGAATTTTATCAACGATACCGCCCTGATTGTGCTGCACAACCTTGCGATTACCGGAAATCACGACGCTGCCATTCACCATGACGCCTTTATCCAACGGTGCAAACAGTGCCCATAAAAGAAAGCCGCCGAACCCGGCAAGCACCAGTAACCACCCCAGACGCACGGCGCGTTTCTCATCACGTCGCGCCGTCTGGTTCATATTCTCTTCGCTCAATTCAGATGCGGACATGTCTTTCCCTGTTTTCTCTCATTCCCTGTTACTGCTGGACAACGGCAGAAGGTGTCATTTGGGCTTGGTTCGCAGCACGACGCGGCTGCAATTCGTTCAGAATGTCGCGTGCAGGCCCAAAACGCTGTTGCTTACCCTGATTGAGAACCAGAATTTTATGCGCCAGCGTGGTTAATGCAGGGCGATGCGTAATCAGCACCACCGTCGCACCCCGCTTTTGAAGGTGTGTGATCGCTTGCGCCAGCGCAATTTCGCCTTCGTTGTCGAGGCTGGAATTTGGCTCATCGAGTACTAGCAGGCAAGGATCGCCATACACTGCACGCGCCAGTCCGATACGCTGCCGCTGCCCGCCCGATAGCCCGTTGCCGTCAGCGCCGAGAGGCGTGTCATATCCCTGTGGTTGGCTAAGAATCATCTCGTGGACGCCAGCCAGCTTCGCTGCCGCGACGATCTTTTCCGCGTCATGATCGCCAAAACGGGAAATATTTTCCGCCAGAGTGCCTTTAAAGAGCTGAACATCCTGCGGCAGGTAACCCATTGCTGGGCCAAATGCTGTTTTATCTACCTGGTTGAGATCGGCACCATCCAATCGAACTTTGCCACGTGTCGGTGTTTGCGTCGCAACCAGTAAACGTGCCAATGTCGATTTGCCTGAACCCGATGCGCCCAGAATTGCCAGCGTTTCCCCCGCCTGAAGCGAGAAATGGATATCCTGCAATCGTGACGCCCCTTGCGGGGTCTGTAATAACACATTCTCGACGCTGAGCTGCCCCACTGGCGCAGGTAACGTCATCGTCTCGGTTCTGGGCGGATAAGCCGTCATAATTCGATTCAGTCGATACCAGGCTTGCCGCGCACTGCTCAGCGGTTTCCAAATACCAATAAGCTGATCGATAGGGCTCAGCACGCGTCCAACAAGAATTGACCCCGCAATCATCATTCCCGGCGTAATTTCGCCCTTAATCGCAAGCATCGCTCCCACACCAAGCATCAGCGATTGCAGAAAAATGCGGGAATGTTTTGACGCGGCTCCGACAACCGCAGCCCGTTCACTGGCCAGATTTTGCAAGGTAATGAAGCGATAGTGTTGCCCTAACCAACGGCGACGTAAATGAGTCAACATCCCCATCGATTCAATCACTTCGGCATTACGCAGTTGCGTATCTGCAAGATGGGTGGCCTGTAGCGCCTCGTGGCTCGCCTTTTCTAAGGTCGACGTGGTGAGATACTGATTCAGCCAGGCCAACAGCACCAGCACCACCGTTCCCCCCAGCGCCAGTAAACCGAGAACCGGATGGATCAGGAACAACACTAATAAAAAGAAGGGGAACCAGGGAATATCGAAGAAGGCAAACAGTGAGTTGCCCGTAATAAACTGCCGCAGTTGCGTGAGATCGTTCAGTGCCTGACCCGCTTTTGCCTCACCGGCTTCCAGATTGCGTTCAAACGCGGCATTGAAGACCTGTTGATTCAGCTGTAGATCGATTCGCGTACCGAGCCGAACGACAACCAGACTCCGCACCCATTCAAGCGCCGCCATGAATATCCCCAACCCGGCAATCAGCAAGGTGAGCATTAGCAATGTCGTGCCATTGCCCGAAGCCAGTACGCGATCGTAAACCTGAAGCATGTAAATAGAAGGCGACAGCATCAGTAGATTAACGATGGCGCTGAAAATCCCAATGCTCCAGAAGCTGCGCCGGAAAGGACGCAGTATACTCAACAACGAACGTTCCTTATTTGATAGTTGACTCACTGCGTTTGCCTCTCCTGTCAGGGCTGCTTATGCAACGTACGTGTACTGCCATCAGGCAATATCAGCGTATAGCCCTCTTTTTCCTTGCTAAAAAACGCCACAGATTGACCCTGTTCTTTCGTCAGGGTGATACCGTCCGGCGTCGGCCGCCAGCCCGCGGGGGCATCGGATAGCAGCGCTTTTAAACACTGCGCATCACCGTCAAGACGCCAGGTGTTATCCACTAACGGCGTGTTGTGCAGAACAATCTCACAGTGTTGTTCCCCACCACGCAATTGCCATACGCCGCTTAGCTCACTTGCTGAAGGCAACTTCAAACTACTCGCCATACATCCTCCGCTTATTGCACTTAACAGCGCCGCGATGATTAATTTTTTCATAGTGGCCCCAAGTCGATAACAGAAAAGGACGGGGCTTCCCCCCGTCCTTGCTACATCACACGATAAAATCGGTTGCCGCAGAAGGCTGACCAACAATATGTACAACAAAGTCTGGCGTGGTCTGACCCGCAAAATTCAGCCACAGATCGGTGGTATTGCTCTCTGCATTCCAGTTAAGCAGCGCTTCATTACCGAGTCCGGTGAAATTGTTGACGAACTGCAAATCACCTTTTTGATTCAACGCTGACAGATCGATTTTGTCGATGCCACGTTGGAAATCCGTGATGGTGTCATAGCCGTTCTTATAAGAAGAATCGCTCGCGCTGGCATAGACAAAAATATCTTTGCCCGCGCCGCCCGTCAGCGTATCTGCACCGCCGCCGCCGTAAATAACGTCATCGCCTGCACCACCGTTCAGAATATTATTTGCGTCGTTGCCGATAATAATATCGTTGCCGGAGCCGCCAATGGCGTTTTCGATGGTGACACCGTGGGCGATAGAGACGTTACCTTTCAGGCCGCCAACATCAGAGAACCCGCCTTCATTCAGGTTGATACGCTGATCGTTTCTGTAACCAGAGAAATCAAACGTATCGTTACCACCTGCATCCCAAACGGAGAAAATCAGTTTTTGGCTATTGCTGGTGGTGGTATAGAAATCACGCCCCGTATTGGAGTTGAAGCCGTATACCGTATCACCCGTACGCGTGTTCATGTTTGCGCCGTACAGATACTGGATTGCCGTGATGTCATCAATCAGCGGACCCGCAGCATAGTGCCCCTGGAAATCGCCCCCAGTGTTTTGCTCACTCCAGTAGCTCATCAGGCTGAACTGGCGCGTATCTTCCGCATAGGTCACATCGCGGTAGGTCGGGTTGCCTTCGCCCGCATTGTAAGAACCCGGGTGATTCAGGCCCAGCGCATGACCGATTTCATGCGTCAGCGTCTGCTTGCCATATTCCGTTGCTGGGTTACGCACCGTGTCGGCGTTGTAGTTAAACCAAGCGCTGCCCGCCGCTGAGTGGTTACCCGGCATATAAGCGTAAGCCTGAGTATCGTAGTCCATCCGACCATTTGAATCACGGGTATAGTTACCAAACGTGATGGTGGCTTTTTGGGTAGGGCTAACCTGAGTAAACGTGAGATTGGCAACATCTGACCACGATTGTAGAGACAGTTTGGCTTGTTGCTCTTGGGCTGCGCTGAATTTCACAAAGCCCTGATCGCCAGAAGGGATAGACTTCACATTCTGTAAGAACGAATAGGTCAAATTAGCGGATTTACCGAATACATTCGTTCCATTCCACGTCAAGCCGTCACGAACAATTTCCTTCGCGGCAAGATCGCTGGTGTACGAGGGTTTGCCATTAAGCTGTCCATCGCCACGGGAATGATAATTATACAGATCGTACACATCGCTATACCCCGTACCCGCTGCATTCAATGCAGATGCTGAGGTATCGTCATCTCGTAAAGCCATCTTTTCTTCTCCATAAGTCTGATCGGGATGATCAGAATCCTAAATCCCTTCATGCAATATATATTGCATACGCCGCGAACTAATCGTCTCCTGGCGAGATACAATTTACCCAAAAATATTTATATCCAAAAAACGCATATAAATAAAAATTATCTCTATAAGGAAATCATTCAGAATGAATGCCAATTATTTTCGTTATTATCAAATGATAAATAATAAAGTTCGATGACTAATTTTTATTATTGATATGGACAGTAAAAGGTGCGAATGCCAAACAGCATTCATTTTTGAAAAGGAAGGAATTTTTATTAATTGTATTAATTCTCATCATGCTACCTGTCCTTGGTTGATAAAATCCAGCCGCATAATGACATAGTTTGTCACACGTATTAACGGCATCCTTGCTGTTCCGAGACAAATCTAACAAATAAGAATAAAAAAATATAGCGCTAAATAGGGACTAATTACCCTCTTATTCGACGAACAGATATAGAGGAATTTGTTATGGCATATCCCGTTGTTCAATCGGGAAGACGGGTAGCGCCGCCAGCAGTTGTGCGCCATAGCCTTTGGTTAGCAGCCGCCTGTCGTAAATGACAATTTCACCAAAACAGCCATGGCTACGAATAAGGCGTCCAACCTGTTGGATAAGGTTAAACGAGGCGCTAGGCAAACTTTGTACGATAAATGGATGCCGTTTGAGGCTTTTTAACCACTCGCCTTCCGTCAAAATCACCGGGCTGTCGATGGGCGGAAACGCTATTTTGTGAATATGCACCTGAGAAAGCAGCTCACCTTTCAGATCCAGCCCTTCCGCAAAGGACTGTAAGCCAATCAGTACGCTGGTCTGGCCTTCTTGTACCCGCTGACGATGTAATTCGACCAGCCTGTAGCGTGGTTTATCTCCCTGAACCAGCAGCATCAGGCGTAAATCAGTCACCTGCGTCAGAAAGAGTTGCATGGCACGCTGGCTGGCAAACAGCATCAACATACCTTTGTGCTTATCCTGCTGTAATTCTGCACGGAAAAATTGCGCCATCTCGGCAATATGCTGCGCCTCAGACTCCATCAGAGGTTCATGACGCATTTTAGGAATAACCAGACGCCCTTGTTCACGATGATTGAACGGTGAATCCAGTGCGATAAACGTGTCCCCTTCCTGCTCACTCAGACCAGAAAGCTCCTGTATGCGCGCAAAACTGTTCAGCGATCGCAACGTTGCCGAGGTCACCACAACGTGCGATACCTTACCCCACAGTAACCTTTCAAGCTGATCGCAGACGCGAATTCCCGCGCAGTGCAGGTGAAGATGCGGCTGGTTATCACGCATTTCCCGTGTGATCCATTTGGAAACTGGCGCGTTCGAGGATTTTTCCATCGCCGCCAGCCGCCACAGCTTGCTCATAGATTCCAGGTAGCTCTGCTGGCGGCTCATTTTCAGCAATGCGTGATAAACCCGCACCACATCATTCTTCCCCGTTTTCTCGCTGAGATCGTTAAGCATGTACTCCACCAGCGCCCGCAGCGTGTCGGTCAGTTTGAACAATCGCACGCAGAGTTCGCGCATTTCATCCGGCATTTTCCCCATCGCAAAACGGTACTCGGTTTCCTGTCCGTCATGCGGAAGAAACAGCCCACACATTTGCGAGAAAGACAGCGCGCACTCGCGGATCTCCTCACAATGGCTGGTTAACCGTTCGCTGTTGGCCAGTCGCGGCGGTGATTTAGGGGCAAACTGCGCCATACACTGCCCGATGAGCTGCACCAGCTGCTCCAGTTGCGACATCATATAGGCCGGATGAATATCACCAGACATCTCCAGCGTATCGCGTGCAACGTCGGGAATATGGTGCCCTTCATCGAGCACCAGCAGTAAATTCTTAGGGGGAGGAAGTACCGACTCACTTTCCATCGCCGCCATCACCAGCGCATGGTTAGTGACGACCACATCGGCCTGCTCGATCTCACGCCGCGCGAGGAAGAACGGACACTCGCGGTAATAATGGCAGTTGTGCGCAAGGCAGTTTGCTTTGTCCGTGCTCAGTTTTTGCCACAGGCTATCGGCTATCGAATCCTGATAATGGTCGCGCAGCCCGTCCCAAGCGTGACCTTGCAGTGCTTTTTCGAGTGTTACACAGACGCGTTCTTCTTCCTTACTGGCGGACAGCCGTTCATCATCCAGAAAGAGCGGCAAATCCCCCTGCGCGTCGGGATCGGTTGCCAGCATCGCCAAATTACGTGGGCAAATATATCGACGACGACCAAATGCAGCGGTAAATTTCAGTTCGGGAATAAATTTCTGCAACAGAGGCAGGTCTTTGCTGTAAATCTGATCCTGCAACGCCACATTCGCAGTGCTCACCACTAACGTTTTATCCTCCGCACGCCCCACTGCAATACCCGGAATAAGGTAAGAAAGCGTTTTCCCGACGCCGGTTGGTGCTTCGATAGCCAGATGGCGCGGGTAATCACCCGCCAGCGTTTTTGCCACTTCGGCAATCATCTGTCGCTGGGGAACGCGGGAAATAAAATCCGGGATTTGCTCTTGCAGGGCCTTATACCATTGACCAATCTGCAATTTTATTGCGGGGGACAGCGTCATGCATACTCTGTATCTGTGTAATCTGGCCGCTATTGTCCCACAGACGCCCAGCGACGTCAGCCGATATCACGTGCACGATGATTCCACGCTCGACAATCTTCCACTCAGCGATTAGGGTGATGCCCTGTATTTGTCGCGATCGGTAACCTATACCTTCGGGAAATTATGTCTTCGGTCCATGCCATTAACCAATCGTACTGGTTCTCGCCACGATTGCCGCACGTTGAAAGCCGCACCACGCGCAACAGCAGCCACGCCTATAAAACACACAGCCATGCGCAATTCTCAATTGGGGCGATCGAACATGGCGAGACGCTTTGCCATTACCGCAACGAAACGCATCACTTACAGGTTGGCGATCTGATCTTTATCGATCCTCAACAGCCGCACAGCTGTAATCCGCTCCCAGGGAAAACGCGCAGTTATCACATGCTTTACCTGGATACCGCATGGTGCCTCGACCAGATCGCTACCCACTGCAATTATCAGACAGATAGCGTGCGTTGCAATCGTGTCGTCTTACGCGACCCCACTCTTTTTATGCGTTATCAGCATCTTATTGCCCTGCTGCATCGGGGAGAAATCACGTCGGCAGACAACCTGCTCAAAGCGATGCTGGCACCCATTTGGCAGCAGTATTGCCTGCCTGAGCCAGCATTACCCCATCAGGCGTTACAAACCACGACGCGTCACGTACGCGAGCGTTTGCTGAATAATCTGCAAGAATCGCCCTCGCTGGAAACGCTGGCGGATGAATTGAACCTACGACGTGAAACCATTGTGCGACAATTTCGTCACGATACCGGTATTACGCCGATGGCATTTCTTAATAACGCCCGTATTGAGTATGCCAAATTACTCATGAAGCAAGGCACGCCGCTGGTTGATACCAGCTACCAAAGCGGCTTCTGCGATCAAAGCCATTTTCACAAAACGTTTGTGCAATACACCTCCGCGACACCAGGTCAGTACGCACGATCAATATTTGACAATAAATAGCCGAACACCTTGTCTAGACTGGCTTCGATTACTTATCGAGGCCAGAAATATGATGTCTATCAATCCCCTTTTTTCCGCCGACTCGCTCTTTCCTGCCCATTTTCCTGCTCTGGCACTGGCGCATTTTGTGGCGCTATTGAGCCCAGGTCCGGATTTTTTTCTGCTGACAGCCTACGCCATTCGCTACCGACTGCGCGGCAGCGTGGGAATCTGTCTGGGCATCGCGTTGGGTAACGGCATTTATATCCTGCTGGCGGCGATCGGCTGGGCAGGCATTCAGCACTCGCCGACGCTTTTTACCGCCATCGAGTTGGCCGGTGCGGCTTATCTGATCTGGATTGGCTATCAGTTACTGACAAGCCGCGCTATCCCATCGTTTCAGGCAGAACAGCACTCCGACAGTTGCCCAACGCTGCGTAAACAAATCCTGCTAGGGCTTGGTTCGTCGCTGTTGAATCCTAAAAACATGCTGTTCTATATCAGCCTGATGACCAGTATTCTTGGGTCACAGGTAACACCTACACAGCAATTTGTCAGCGGTGGATGGATGTTTTTTATCGTATTGGTGTGGGATCTGCTCATCGCTGCACTGATCGCTCGCCCGTTGATTCAACAGCGTTTAACGCACTGGCTTAACCCGATTGAGCGCGGTGCTGGCGTCATTTTGCTCTTTTTCGGTCTGCTGCTTTTATTTCGGTAATGAGGTTTATTTAAAAAGTGAGGAGCGTTTCGGCCTTGTTTCATGGGCGGAAGGCTTTATAATTCGGGGCAATTAACAAAAGGATAACCTGATGACTCTTCAAAAAATCGGCATTATCAGTCTTTTTGCCCTGCTCGCCTTAGGCGGCATGTCCGGCATGATGTTGGTGGGTTACATTATTATCGAACACGCAGGCTGAGGCTTTCGACCTACCGTTCCCTCCCACTGCACGCTGCATGAACAGTGCCGCACTGAAACGCGGCAGGGAATGCGATCGTCAAGGCTAACGCGATTGCTCAGACTTGAACGCCTGCCAGTACTCTGGAATACGGGAAAAAGTCAGTTGGAACCACGCGGTAAACTGCTCGGGCGTCGTCCTCATCCGCTGCGCAATATCGTCTATCGACTGGTATTGATAGCTCGACACCTCATCGGGATTGATCTGCGGAACGTCATCCGTCACGCCAAAATACACATGCCCCAATTCATGCTCAATCAACCCGTTATCCAGCGGCAAACGATAGGTCAGCGTAAACATCGGCGTCAGCGCACAGCGTAACCCCATCTCTTCATACAAACGGCGGTGTGCCGCTTGTAGCGTCTCTTCACCAGGCGCGGGATGGCTGCAACAGGTGTTGCTCCATAAACCGCCGCTATGATATTTCTCTTCTGCCCGCTGCTGTAATAACAACTGCTGATGAGAGTTGAAAATATAGACGGTAATCGCACGATGTAACTCTCCTTTTACGTGCGCTTCCTGCTTTTCCATTACGCCCATTGGCTTGTCATTTTCATCAACCAACACGACTTCAGTCAACGGCATACCTTCCTCCTGCAATACCCTGTTCTCCAGCAATCACCATTGGTGTTAATTCGCCGCTGGTGGTTCCCAGCGGCGAAACAAACATCATTATAACAGGGTGAAGCTGCCGCTTTTCACGCGCTGTGAATCCAGACCGATCATGACATCGAACTTACCAGGTTCTACCACCTGCTGCATCTGGGCATTGTAGAACTTGAGTGCATCCTGATCGAGCGTGAAGATTACTGTGCGGGATTCTCCCGGTTGTAGCATCACTTTCTCAAAACCACGCAACTCTTTCAGCGGGCGACTAATGGAAGCCACTACATCGTGCAGATACAGCTGAACTACCGTTTCCCCAGCACGACTACCCGTGTTTTTCACCGTTACACTAGCGTTGATCGTTCCGTTACGCTTCAGCGTCTGACTCGACAAACGCACGTCGGACACGCTGAACGTGGTGTAGCTCAGGCCATAACCGAACGGATAGAGTGGCCCGTTGGCTTCATCGTAGTAGTGGGACGTATATTTACCTGGGTTTTCCGGCGTGTAAGGACGGCCTGACGGCAGGTGATTGTAATAAATCGGGATCTGACCGACAGAACGCGGGAAGGACATCGGCAGCTTGCCAGACGGGTTATAGTCACCAAACAGTACATCGGCAATCGCATTGCCGCCTTCCGTGCCGCTGAACCAGGTTTCCAGTAATGCATCAGCCTGCTGATCTTCACGCACCAGCGCCAGAGGACGGCCATTCATCAGCACCAGAACCAGCGGTTTACCCGTGGCTTTCAGCGCCGCGATCAGGTCACGCTGGCCTTGCGGCAGGTCGATATTCGAACGGCTGGACGCTTCATGCGCCATCCCCGCAGCTTCACCGACGACCGCAACCACCACATCCGCTTTCTTAGCGGCTTCTACGGCTTCATCGATCATCACCTGCGGTGGGCGTTTGTCCACCTGCACGGCATCTTCATACTGGTTCAGGAAATCGATAATACCTTTGTGATTACTGACGTTAGCACCTTTGGCATAGAGAATCGTGGCTTTATCGCCGACCGCATTCTTCAGGCCCTGATAAACGGTAATCGTCTGTTTCGTGACTCCCGCAGCAGACCAACTGCCCATGGTATCGCGCTGGCTATCAGCCAATGGCCCCACGACGGCAATCGTACCCTGCTTTTTCAGCGGCAGCGTTTGTAGGCGGTTTTTCAACAGCACCAGACTTTTACGCGCTACATCACGCGCATCTAAACGGTGTAAACGGCTTTCCGCATTGGTATCCACCGGATCGGAACTCGCGACGCCCAGATGACGATACGGATCTTCAAACAGCCCCATATCATATTTCACGTTCAGCACCTGACGGCAAGCATCGTCGATTTCCTGCACGCTCACCGCACCACTTTTCACCAGCTCTGGCAGATAGCGCACGAAATACTCGTCGCTCATGCTCATCCCGATACCGGATTTAAGCGCCAGACGTGATGCATCACGCGGGTCGCTGGCAACGCCGTGCTTAATCAGCTCTTTAATCGCGCCGTGATCGGTAATAGTGATGCCTTTGAAATTCCACTGATCGCGCAGAACGTCTTTCAGCAACCAGCTGTTAGCGGTGGCTGGCGTACCGTTGATGGAGTTCAGCGCGACCATCACGCCGCTGCTGCCAGCATCAATCGCCGCTTTGTAAGGCGGCATATAGTCCTGGAACATGCGCTGAGGGCTCATGTCCACCGTGTTATAGTCACGCCCGCCTTCCACCGCGCCGTAGAGTGCATAGTGTTTTACGCTGGTCATCAGCGAGTGGCGTCCGGTTACGTCATCGCCCTGGAAGGATTTTACGACCACACCAGCAATTTTACTGGTCAGCCAGGTGTCTTCACCGAAGCCTTCCGAAACGCGGCCCCAGCGTGGATCGCGGGTAATATCCACCATCGGTGCCCAGGTCATATTCAGGCCGTCTTCCGTCGCTTCATAAGCCGCCACGCGCGCGCTTTTCGCAATCGCATCCATATCCCAACTGGAGGCCAGCCCCAGAGCAATAGGGAAAATGGTACGTTGACCGTGCACCACATCGTAGGCGAAAAACAGAGGAATCTTCAGGCGGCTGAGCTGCATCACCTGATCCTGCATCGCACGAATATCCGGGCGGGTCACCGTATTAAAAATCGCACCAACCTGGCCGTTTTTAATCATTTCCCGAATGGCTTCTTTCGGGTTATCCGTCCCGACGCTGATTAATCTGAGCTGGCCGATCTTTTCTTCCAGCGTCATTTTCTTCAGCAGATCCGTGACAAATGCATCACGCTGCTGATGTGAAGGCGATATTGATGCCGGCACAGACGTCAATTCCTGCGCAAACGCCGGATTACAGGCAAGTCCAATTGCTATAGTCAGTGAAGTAAGCCATTTCATTCGTTATAAAGACCCAGTCAATCCAGGCATCAGAGCAGAACGAGGCGCTGAAGCACAAGACAGGTTGAAGATTTCGACGGTCACATCCCTTCTCTGACAAGGCAAAAGACACCTTCCCTGCCTTAAGCGAATAAGGCTTCCCGATAGTGGTTGCCGCACCGACGCACTCAAATGCACAGCGCGTAATATAGTGCATTTGTTGAGATTTCATTTAATAAAAACTGCAAGAATAATGCTAGACGATACGCATAATTCACATTCCCCGCTTTCCGTTTGCATAATAATCCTAGTAACAGAGCAATAAACTGCTGAACCGCTCGGCGAGCAGGATGATTTCTATCGTCTTTCGTGCTAATGCTAAAGCGTCGTTAACACACGGAGCCTCAGACATGTATCAGTTGTACATCGCCAATAAAAATTATTCGTCCTGGTCACTGCGCCCGTGGGTGCTGTTGAAAACACTGTCGATTCCTTTTGAAGAAAAGCAGGTTATTTTTTCGCCGGGCATGGCACAACCCGCATTTAAGGCCTTTTCGCCAACGGCAAAGGTTCCCTGTCTGATCGACGGCGAAACCACCGTCTGGGATTCACTGGCGATTACCGAATATCTGGCTGAGCAGCATCCCGGCATCTGGCCTGCCGATGCCAAAACCCGCGCCTGGGCACGCTGTGCCGCCGCCGAAATGCACTCAGGCTTTACCGCACTGCGCAATACCTGCGCCATGAGCTGCGGCGTGCGCGTCAAGTTGAATGAGATGTCTCCAGATCTCAGCAGCAACATTGCCCGTATTAGTGAGCTGTGGCTGGAAGGATTAACACGATTTGGCGGGCCATTTTTGGCGGGGACACAGTTTTCGGCGGTAGACGCGTTTTTTGCACCCGTCGTCTTCCGTATCAAAACCTATCAGCTTTCCGTCTCACCGGAAGCTGCCGCTTACTGCGAACGCTTGCTGGCATTACCCGCGATGCAGCAATGGCTACAAGATGCATTAGCAGAAACCTGGCGTGAAGCAGCGCACGAGGAAGATGTGACAAATGCAGGTGAAGTGATAGAGGATTTTCGCGCTCACGCGTAATACCGATGCAGGCGGTGGCCTGTTCGGCCACCGTTAAAATATCCCCCACCCAAAGCAGTGGGAAGGGGATCTGTTATTCCGTTTCGATATTCGCCATGCTCTGCGGTTGACGGGAAGCCAGTGATTTTTGTTTCTTATAGCTCAACGCAGCAGCGGGCACTTCGCTGACCTTACCGGTTTCAATCCACTTGCGCAGGCGGTTAGCGTCCGCAAAGTGTGTGTACTTACCGAATGCGTCCAATACCACCAGCGCAACAGGTCGCTGATTAATGACCGTACGCATCACCAGACAGTGTCCAGCCTGATTCGTAAAGCCCGTTTTGGTGAGTTGAATGCTCCAGTCCGCTTTATAGACCAGATGATTGGTGTTTCTGAACGGCAAGCTGTATGCCGGATGGGTGAATGTCGCCGTTTTCTCCTGCGTGGTACTAAGCTGGCTCAGCAGCGGATATTGCTTGCTGGCAATCAGGAGCTTAGTGAGGTCGCGGGCGGTCGAGACATTATCGATGGACAGCCCGGTGGGTTCCACATAGCGCGTGTGTGTCATACCTAACGCACGAGCTTTAGCATTCATCGCGTGGATAAACGCCTGATAGCCGCCCGGATAGTGGTGCGCCAGACTGGCAGCAGCGCGGTTTTCGGATGACATCAGCGCCAGTAGCAGCATGTCACGACGGCTGATCTCACTGTCCAGGCGAACACGTGAGTACACCCCTTTCATTTCTTTCGTCTGGCTGATATCCACAGAAATGATTTCATCCAGCGGCAGATTGGCATCCAGCACGACCAGTGCTGTCATCAACTTCGTCACCGAAGCAATCGGCACGACGACGTCAGGATTGCTGGAATAAAGAATATGGTTATCGCGCAGATCCACCACCATGGCGCTACCGGAAGCAATTTCCTGATGCGCAGTACCCGCGGAATACGTCGGCGCTTTCGCCACAGCCTGGGGCAACATCACAACATGGGTTGACAACATCAACAGGCCACAAAGAGAAAGCTTAAAATTTTTAGTCATTCTTCAATAACTTAAACAGAATTCTGTTAAATGAAAGGGATAGGCACCAGCATTATAATTTACCGCCCTTCCCCACGCACTCATGCAGCAGAAAAGCTTTGTGACAAATGTTGACAGACGGTTTTAGCAACCCGTTGTTTTTACTAGCATTACTTCAAATATGGTCTTATTTTGCGCATCTGGTTGAGTAAACGCAGGCTGACGCCGCTGAATATCCCCGCAGTAATCCCACTTGCCGCGCCGGATAACAGGCAGAACACAGGGTCATGTGCCAACGTGGGAAACCGAGCCAACTGGACGGAAAAGTAAAAGCGAGAACAAAACGTCAGCAGCATCAGAACCAGCGGCCACCACGACCCAGTGCGTTGAAAACAGCTCGGTTCCGGCAGATAGGTTCCTGATGTCGCCCCCCACGTCCACCCGATACCTAGCCCAATCATCAACATCAGTAGAAACCCACCCGCCGCCGCAAGCGGGAGCATCAGCGTGTGAAAAATCGAGCTAATGCCCCACACCATGAAAATCGCTGGTACGACTAACATCCGCGCCAGCGATTGTCGCCTCGGCTGACTGGCTTTTACGCCAGCATAAATCAGGTAACCCAAAACGGCCCACACCCAATAAGGCGTATGACGCAAAATGATCAGCAGGTTGTCCACGTTAGTGCGATTCCTTTATCGGCGGTGCCTTATCAAAAATGGTAGCCACGTTCCTGTTCAATTACGGTGTAACTTTTGCCTGTTCCAGCGCCTGTTTCACCGCATTAATCACGCCCTGACTCGATAACGTTGCCCCCGTTACCGCATCCACCTTGCTAATATCCTGCTTCTCAATAAGCTCAGGCACGATTTGATCCGTTGCGCTCAGCATCATCGCTTCAGTATCGCCATGCTTCAACACCTCAGCGTTGGCGATCTTCCCTTCTTTAATACTGACTGTGACTTCAACTTCTGCTGCCTTCCCCTGCGCTTTACCGATATAGGTGCCATCTTTATATTGCGCCACATTACTGCTATGAACGGACAGAGAAAAAGCCATCACTAACGTGGCCAGCACCGCCGGAATAGATTTCTTCATCATTTTCCCATGTGTAAATAAAACAACAAAAGCAACAATTCAATAACCAGAGAAGAACAATCAGTTAAAACCTAATAATTGGTAATAAGATTTCGTTTCAATATTATCCAATGATAATTGAAGCCGTAGCGCACACTCTATACACCGATCTCTGAGTGCTTTCAACTGGGTTTCATCATCAGTCATCACCGATATTTCCACGAAATAACCAAGAGATTCAATATAATCAAGCGTGATATGGAAGGCATTTAAAAAGTAGATACTGCGGATTTTATGAATTTCAAAAAGAGGCTTATACCCTAACGTCTGTAGCATGCTGTCGGTTTTTTCAAAGGCTTCGACGTTAACCGCTTCGCAGCGATCGGCACCTGGTCCTTTAACAATCCAGAGTTTTATCCCCGATGGCTCCATGCGGCGCACCAGCATTTTGATATTTTGCTGCTGCAGTCGCTTCTCAGCATCATCGTAATAAATATCATGTTCTTTATTTTCAAAGACGAAAGCCTCTGGGTGGAGACTAAAAAGCGTATTTCTGAAAACAGCTATATCGTCGATGCGGAATTTAAGTTCAACTTCATATTTCCCTGTGAAATGTTCAACCATGTTCTTTCCCCTCACTGGATTCCCTGAAATAAAATGATTTCCCGCAATATAGAACAGCGTTTTAATACGCTGTAATACGGAAATTCAAGATAATAATGGTTCAGTCATCCGCAAAAATAGATCATACAGGTAACATAATATGGCCCAATGGCCGTCCTCTCATCCTCCTTGATTAACACCCTACGTCCTGTCACATCCTAACACCGCGATAGCATGACCTTGATAGCATTGCCTCGATAATCATGCCGCGTTATTACCTTACAACGTCAGATATCCGTGCGCAATTTTCTGGCAACAATTAACCGCTAACAAATGCCATCCGCGATTTATCATCAAAAAAATGCGGTCAGAGCCGCACTGGACGCTGACCGCCGTTAATAGTAGCTGAGAAGGAAGAAACCGCTAGTTCTTCACGCAGCAACCGTCGGTAATAGCAGAATCAGTGCAGAATCAAAGCCGTGATGGTGCATAAACTCACGCAAAATAAGTAACCGTGCGGAGAAGGCGTTCTCTAGCGGAATCCCCTCCCAGGTCGCTGGGCTCCCCATCATGACGCGTTCCAGGCGTTTAAACGTTCGCTCCATATCATCCTGCGGCAACCGCCATCCCGCTTCCTCTTCTTCTGCTCCCGAAATCTGTGCGATTGTCACCAATGCAGAGTCGAAAGCGAACAGAGTGGAATCCGCAGGGATGTCGTGGCGAATACGCGTCACCTCATCTTCTACCGCCATGATCGCCAGCTCCATCTCGTCCGGCGTCGGGGGAAGATGTTTGAAAAACGTCGCCGCTGTTTTGTCAAAACCAATGGTCAATTGCAGAGTTGCCGACGGCTGTGATGCCGTACCGCAGATGACCGTCGTCTGCTGTTCGCCAATATACAGCACCGTTACCGGCACATCGGGCGCTACGCGCTGTCTGGCAAGCGAGTACGCATGTTGCAGATCCACATCATTTTCCATCACGGCATCCCCTTATGAGTACTAATCCCCGTGCTTGCAGCAGCGTGCAATACCGGCAATGTCGGCTGGCGTCGTTCGGCAACAACCGCCAATCAGACGCGCCCCTGCGGCCTGCCACTCGGGCAGATACGCTGTCAGTTGGCATGCTGCATCGTGAGCGCTGCTCCAGGTTTTGGTTACGGCATCATACTGCTCACCGGAATTGGGATAAACCACCAACGGTAAATCCGTTAGCGAAGACAGGTGCGTCAGCGCTGACGTTACCTTTTCCAACGCAATGCAGTTAATGCCCACAGCAACCACCTGCGAACAAGCGTTAACCCGTTCCAGCACCGTGCGCAATGGCGTACCGTCGCTGAGGTGTTCACTGTCACGCAGCGTGAAGGAGAACCAGGCCTGCGCTTGAGGGAATTCGGCCAGTAACGCAATCAGCGCCTCTACTTCCGCAAAAGACGGCAGCGTCTCGCAGGCCAGAAGATCCGCACCCGCCTCATGCAGTGCCGTAATGCGCGGCCGATGAAATGCCATCATCTCAGCCTGCGGCAGATGGTAATCACCACGATACTCCGAACCATCCGCCAAATAGGCGCCATAAGGCCCTACCGATCCTGCCACCAGCAGCGTCCCAGCCTGTGGGTTATCACGCCGATAATCATCCCGAGCCTGCGCCGCCAACTGTACGCTTTTGGCAATCAGCGCCAGCGAGTCTGCTTCGCTATACCCGCGAGCCTCAAACCCCTGCGGCGTTGCCTGATAGCTGGCGGTAATCGCACACTGCGCCCCAGCCTTGAAATAGTCGAGGTGCACCTGATAAATCAGCGCCGGATTCTCAACCAGCACTTTCGCCGACCACAGGGGATCCGTTAAATCACAGCCGCGCGCTTCCAGCTCCGTCGCCAACGCACCGTCCAGCACAATCGTTGATGCCGTTGCCAGCATGTCGATCACCGTATTTTTACGCAATGTCTTCCACTCCCGTTAATCCACGTTTCTTCACTGATTGCGTGAAATAATAAGCACCGTAGCACAATGCAACAAACGGAATTCCACACCACAGTGCAATCCGCTGGCTTGGATCAAACACTAGTCCGACGCAAGCTAGCAAACACAGCAGGAAGCCAAGAATCGGCGTTATCGGGAACCAGGGTGCGCGATATTGCAGCTCGGAAAGTGATTTCCCGGAGCGAATATGATGACGGCGAAACATATAGTGCGAGGCGCAGATACTCAACCACACCGCCACCACAGCAAAGCCGGAAATCGCGGACAGCGCCACGTAGACGGTATCGGGCGCGACCACGCTAGAAAACAGCGCCAGCAGCCCACCCAACATACTCACAGAGATGGCGAAGAGCGGAATGCCACGACGCGTCAGACGAGAAAACCGGCGCGGCAACGTGCCTTCGTTAGACAGCGACCATAACATACGTCCCGAGGCATACAGCCCTGAGTTCGCGGCAGACAGAATCGCCGTCAAAATCACGAAATTAAAAATGTCGGCGGCGTAAGGAATACCAATTTTTTCAAACACCAGCACAAACGGGCTTTTGGCAATACCCGCCTCTTCCATCGGAATAATCGCTGCCAGCACCAGCACCGTACCCAGAAAGAAGATCACCAGTCGCGCAACGGTCGTGCGAATCGCCATTGGCACAACCTTCTGCGGATTCTCAGTTTCCCCTGCCGCGATGCCGATCAGTTCCGTGCCAGAAAAGGCGAAATTCACCGCCACCATCGTCATCAATATTGGCAGGCCGCCGTGTGGGAACCAGCCGGACGCGGTAATGTTCTGGAAGAACGGCGCGGGAGAACCGTCCTGCATCGGAATAAAGCCAAACATCGCGCCCGCGCCCAGCACGATAAAGGCGAGAATTGTGACCACTTTAACAATCGAGAACCAGAATTCCCCTTCGGCAAAGAAGCGGGACGAGACAACATTCAGCAGATAGATCAGCACACAAAACAGTAGGCACCAGGTCCAGACCGGCACCTGTGGGAACCAATACTGCATGCAAAAACCAGCGGCAGTCAGGCTCGAACCCAGCGCGACCGTCCACGTCAGCCAATACAACCACGCCACGGTATAGCCTGTTGCCGGGCTAAGATAGCGGGAAGCGTACACATGGAACGCCCCAGTTTCCGGCATCGCGACAGACAGTTCGCCCAAGCTAAGCATCACCAAGTACACCACCAACGCACCGATCAGATACGCCAATAACGTCCCGGCCGCGCCCGTCGTGGAAATAATGTAGCCCGTATTGAAAAACAGGCCGGTACCGATGACGCCGCCGAGCGAAAGCATCACCAAATGGCGAGCTTTCATCGTGCGCTTAAACTGCCCTTCCGAGCCAGATGCGTGTTGTTCCATGATGACCTTTCTTTATCAATAAACTCGTACTGCTTGATGTCGCAGGACAGTAATAGCCCCTAAGCGGGAGTAGACGTTTAGACTTCCAGATAGATGGAGTGTTATACCGTCAACCGATTCGTAAAGTAAAGCGCAGGCCGCTGGAGAGCGATGAGGTGGGTTAAAATTGAACAGAAGCAAAAGAATGCGGTGAGCACCTACAGCTCACCAATCACACGTGCGATATCCGTTGAGGTCTTCAACGTGCGGATCTCGCTGAATAACTCGGTGGCGTCGTCGTACTCTTTACGTAAATAGCCGAGCCACTGTTTGATACGCGCGACGTGGTACAGTCCCGTATCACCCTGCTTTTCCAGCCGCACATATTTTTGTAGCAGTAACATAACCTCAGGCCACGGCATACGCGGTTCGTTATATTTAATCACGCGGCTCAGGTTCGGTACATTCAGCGCACCACGCCCCAGCATGATCGCGTCACAGCCCGTTGTCGCCATACAATCCTGTGCGCTCTGCCAGTCCCAGATTTCGCCATTGGCAATCACCGGAATCGACAACCGTTTACGAATTTCACCAATCGCCTGCCAGTTAATGCACTCGGCCTTGTAACCGTCTTCTTTCGTGCGGCCATGTACTGCTAACTCGCTGGCACCCGCTTGCTGCACCGCGTCTGCAATTTCGAACTGACGAGCGCCGGAATCCCACCCCAGACGGATTTTCACCGTCACCGGCAAATGCGCGGGCACCGCCTCACGCATGGCTTTTGCGCCCTGATAAATCAGCTCGGGATCTTTTAACAACGTCGCGCCGCCCCCGCTGCCGTTTACTAGCTTCGACGGACAGCCGCAGTTCAGATCGACGCCATACGAACCCAGCTCCACCGCACGCGCTGCGTTCTCCGCCAGCCATTGCGGATATTGTCCCAGTAGCTGCACGCGCACCAGTGTGCCGGACGGCGTACGGCTGGCATGCTGTAGCTCGGGACAAAGGCGATAAAAGGACTTAACCGGCAGGCACTGATCCACCACGCGTAAAAACTCGGTGATGCACAGATCATAATCATTTACTTCGGTCAGTAGTTCTCGCACTAGTGAGTCGAGAACCCCTTCCATCGGGGCAAGCAGAACACGCATAACGCTACTCAATAACTCTTCGATCGTTGATGATAGCCGTAAATAACACAGCCAAAAAGCAGGCAATATTAGGATAATACAGGTCACGTAAGCCCGTTGTTAGGGACATTGTACGGATAACGCGACGGGAAAGATAACGCCAGATGCGCCCAGAGGTTGCCTCACGTGGGCATATCATCAATAATTCGTTACGAATTTGTGATGATACCGTCCTTACGGACCACAACGAAGTGACTGTTTATTTATGTCGAATGTCAAAACCGCAGAATTTAAACGCCCGCAGCTTTCATTACCAAATAGCGCAGACAAACTGCTGCTGCACTCCTGCTGTGCGCCCTGCTCTGGTGAAGTCATGGAAGCCATCACCGCTTCTGGCATCGACTACACCATTTTCTTCTATAACCCCAACATCCACCCGCAGCGTGAATATCTGATCCGCAAAGAGGAAAACATCCGTTTCGCCGAACAGCATAACGTGCCTTTCATCGATGCAGATTACGATTCGGATAACTGGTTCGAGCGAGCCAAAGGCATGGAGTGGGAACCCGAACGCGGCATTCGCTGCACCATGTGTTTTGACATGCGTTTCGAGCGCACGGCGCTGTATGCCGCAGAAAACGGTTTTAGCGTCATTTCCAGCTCGCTGGGGATTTCCCGCTGGAAAAACATGCAGCAAATTACCGAATGCGGCCAGAACGCGGCGCAGAAATATCCTGGCGTCACCTACTGGGATTACAACTGGCGTAAAGGCGGCGGTTCGGCTCGCATGATCGAAATCAGCAAGCGTGAACATTTCTATCAGCAAGAATATTGCGGCTGCATATACTCCCTGCGCGATTCCAATAAACATCGCAAATCACAGGGGCGCGATATTATTCGCATCGGTAAACTGTATTACGGCGATGAAGCCGAATAACCGCATAACACCAGAGTCCGGCACAGCGTGCCGGACTTTCTGCTTCTTACTTCTTCACATCGACCTGATAGAAAATATGCTTACCGAACGGGTCAACTTCATACCCGGTCACTTCTTTGCGCACCGGTTCAAAGAGGGTGGAATGCGCAATCATGACGGCCGGAGCCTGATCGTGCATCATCTGCTGCGCCTGTTTGTATAGGGCAATTCGCTGTTCATGATCCTGTGAGGCACGCGCGTCGGTAATAATTTTATCAAACGGGGCGTAACACCATTTTGCTGAGTTGGAGCCACCGTTGGCCGCCGTACAGGTAAACAACGGCCCGAAGAAGTTATCAGGGTCGCCTGTCGCCGTTGTCCAGCCCATTAACGCCGCCTGATGTTCACCCCCCTTCACCCTCTTCAGGTATTCGCCCCACTCGAAGGTGACAATCTTGGCTTGCACACCGACTTTCGCCCAGTCGGCCTGAATCATTTCCGACATACGACGAGCGTTCGGGTTATACGGGCGTTGAACCGGCATCGCCCAGAGTTCGATAGCCGTTCCCTCCGCCAAACCGGCTTCTTTCAGCAACGCCTTCGCCTTCTCGGGGTCGTAGTCATAATCCTTCAGCTCGCTGTCGGCACTCCAGACGCCTGGCGGCAGAAGGTTTTTCGCCGCAGTGCCAGTGCCCTGGAAAACGGCTTCAATAATCGCCGATTTGTTAATCGCCATCGTCAGCGCCTGACGCACTTTCACATTATCCGTCGGTGCTTTTTGGGTGTTGAACGACAGGAAGCCGGTATTCAACCCGGCCTTTTGCATCAGTACGATATCTTTATTCTCTTTCATACGCGGCAGGTCGGCAGGATTAGGGAACGGCATCACCTGACACTCATTCTTCTCCAGTTTGGCATAACGCACGGAAGCATCTGGCGTGATGCTGAAGATCAACCGATCCAACTTGGCCTTGCCTTCCCAATAATCTGGAAACGCTTTAAACAGAATGCGCGAATCTTTCTGGTACTGCGCTAACTCAAAAGGTCCGGTGCCAATCGGGTCCATATCCACGCGTTCCGGCGTGCCGGCTTTGAGCATCGCATCGGCATATTCCGCAGAGAGGATAGAAGCGAAATACCAGGCTAAATCAGCCAAAAACGGCGCTTCCGCATGGGAGAGCGTAAAACGCACCGTGTGGTCATCCACCTTCTCGATATTCTGGATCAGTGAGCCAAACGACAAGCTCTCAAAATTGGCATAAGTGCCTTTCGAGACACTGTGGTAAGGGTGTTGCGGGTCTTTTTGCCGCATGAAAGAGAAAATTACGTCATCGGCGGTAAAATCACGTGAGGGTTTGAAATATTTGTTGCTCTGGAACTTCACCCCTTTGCGCAAATGAAAGGTATACACGCGCCCATCGGCACTGATGTCCCAGCGTTCCGCCAGACTCGATACTAGCTCCGTGGTGCCGACCTTGAAATCCACCAGACGATTATAAATCGGCACCGCACTGGCATCCACGCTGGTACCGGAGGTATAAAGCTGTGGGTTAAAGTTTTCCGGCGATCCTTCAGAGCAATACACCAGTGTATTCGCCGATGCCGCTGAGGCAACCGCCAGCGTCAACGCAGCCAATGTGAATCGTATTCCTGCCTTTCTCATCCCAGACCTCGCTTGTTATTTGTGTTTCACCACACCGCTATAAAAATCATGACGATAAAATGACAAATAAAACCCTCAAATGAAATAATTTCTACGTTAGGATAACAATCATGGCTCTTACTGAATAAAAAGGATTCGTTATGACAGACAGTCTGGCTCATCAACTCAGCAATCGGTTTTACCGTTATCTCGCCGTCACCAGCCAAAGCGATGCCAGTTCCACAACATTGCCCAGCACGCCGGAACAACATGAGATGGCGCGTCTGCTGGCGGACGAGTTGCGTACGATAGGCCTACAAGATGTGGTGATTGATGAGCACGCCACGGTAACCGCCGTAAAGCCGGGCAACTGTCCATCCGCGCCGCGCATTGGCTTTATTACTCATATCGATACGGTTGACGTCGGCCTGTCGCCGCATATTCACCCGCAAACGCTGCGCTTTACTGGTGAAGACCTGTGCCTGAATGCCGAACAGGACATCTGGCTGCGCACAGCGGAACACCCAGAAGTTCTACCGTATGTCGGGCAGGACATTATCTTCAGCGACGGCACCAGCGTACTGGGTGCGGACAACAAAGCCGCCGTCACCGTGGTGATGACGCTCATGGAGAATCTGACCGATGCAACGCTACGCGGCGATATCGTAGTGGCCTTCGTGCCGGATGAGGAAATTGGGCTGCGCGGTGCTAAAGCGCTCGATCTCAAACGCTTCGATGTTGATTTCGCCTACACCATCGACTGCTGCGAGCTGGGTGAAGTGGTGTATGAGAATTTCAATGCGGCCTCGGCGGAAATTCGTTTTACCGGCGTGCCCGCGCACCCGATGTCGGCGAAAGGCGTGCTGGTTAATCCCCTGCTTATGGCACATGACTTTATCAGCCAGTTCGATCGCCAACAGACACCGGAACACACGGAAGGACGCGAGGGCTATGTCTGGTTTAACGATCTGACGGCGAATGCCAGTGAAGCAAAGCTCAAAACCTCTATTCGCGATTTCGATTTAGCCACGTTTGAACAGCGTAAACAGCAGATTGCAGTGATCGCAGAGAAGATTGCCGCGCAGTATCCTACTGGCACCGTGACCTATACGCTCACCGATATCTACAGCAATATCAGCAACGCGATTACCGACGATCGTCGGGCAATAGACCTGCTGTTTGCTGCACTGGACACGCTGGGTATTGAACCTAAGGTGACGCCAATGCGTGGCGGCACGGACGGTGCAGCGCTATCCGCTAAAGGGTTGCTAACGCCGAACTTCTTCACCGGCGCGCACAATTTCCACTCACGCTTTGAGTTTCTCCCTGTGCCGTCGTTTGTGAAATCGTATGAAGTGGCATTGAATTTATGCCTGCTGGCAGCGAAATAATTACTTTCAGAAAAGAATGAGGCGGACGAGCGTCCGCCGCTAAAAGATAAAATCCACGTTTACTTCACCTAGGTTTTCACCAACCGCAGCGCCGATGGCGTCAGGGCGTATTCCGTTTTGAATAGGTAATTCAGGTGACTGGCGGAGCTAAACGGTAATCATCTAAAAGCGTTTAATCACTACTAAATAGATTGATACCCGGGATGCATTATTTACGATCGGGCTTTAGCCGACTATCAAACTGGAACGGTATAGTCTCTGCCCGCTGAATGATCCCGTAGAAATCCGGGTGTTCAGGGTTTAACAGGTAGTTATACTCTACGGGCGAGAGGGCGCTGGGGACTCGCAACGCTATCGAACTTTTGGTAAAGATCCACGCATCACCGTATACCGCCAGATCCGGTGGCGCTTCTTCAGCAGCCCAGTTGTCTGGCAATTCGTCCATATCGGCACTCTGAATCTGATCTTCAGGCACATCGATACGCATTAGCGTGTAATAATCCAGGATCTGCGCGGCATGCAGGTGTACCAGCGTCTCCAGCATGGTAAGCGATGCGGTTTCTGAGACATAAACCATCGAGGTGCCAACACTGTTCCAGCGGCCTCCAGCTTCTTTTGCTCCGAATCCCGTCCAGGCTGTAGAAAGATACTTTGTCTTTGTAAGCCGATAGAGAATCAAGAGTACACACCATGTTCCAGGCGCGTGAGTAATTTCATGACTTCGTAAGCCCCGGTTTCGGATACCATCAGTTCTGCTGGTACTTTTCCGCCAAGCGCCCTGTTTGGCTCATTCAACCATTTTTGAGCCTCGTCCTTATCACCTTCAAACAGTTCTACGGCGCGATCAATAACACGGATGATACGCACCAACCGTTCACTTTGATCGGCGCTAAATCGCGCTTTGACGCTGCGGCTAAACGTCGTTGACGGAATGCCGGACATTTTACGCAGGTCGTTTTGCGTTATCTTCGCCCAGTCAGCGATAAGATTAGCAACCTTGCCCTCAAGGCCTTCGCTAATCTGTCCCAAAAGCGCCACACCATCAGAATGGTTTAATCCCGCCACCTGCCATAAACGGGGCGGCCTGCTCTGAGTCGTGGATAAGCTAAATGTTTTCATAACAAACCTCCATTTGGAGCTTTTATTATACCCAAATGGTAATTATCGCGCAAATAGTAGACATCGTCTGGCAGTGGCCTAGCGCGGTGATGCTCTGTCGCCCACGCAGTCCAACTGCACACCTGCTATGGCAAAAATAGCGCGATAAAAAAGGGAGCCACTGGCTCCCTTTCGATTTTACTTGTCCGCTGGCTTGCTGCGGTTTTGTGGACGCGGTGCGCGGCGCTGACCTTCGCCACTGCTCTTACCGCCATTCCCTTTTCCGCCAGTACCCCACGGGCTATCGCTATTACCGCCTGCTTTACGCGGCTGGCGATTGCCATCGGCTGAACGACGTTCGCCCTGACCTTGACTACGATCGCTGCGTTCGGACTGACCGCGTGGCGCGCCAGACTGCGCACGAGGTGCCGAGTTACGCGCACCGCCACCACCGCCGCCACGGCTGCCCTGACGACCATTCACAATCGGCTCGGCCTTGATGGACGGATCCGGCTCGTAACCTTCAATAGCGATACGCGGAATCTCACGCTTCAGCAGACGTTCGATGTCACGCAACAGTTTGTGTTCATCCACACACACCAGCGATAGCGCTTCACCCGTTGCTTCCGCACGACCGGTACGGCCGATACGGTGAACGTAATCTTCTGGCACGTTCGGCAGCTCATAGTTCACCACGTGCGGCAACTGGTCGATATCCAGACCCCGCGCGGCGATATCTGTCGCGACCAGCACACGGATGCCGCCGTCCTTGAAGTTGGCCAGCGCGCGAGTACGCGCACCCTGACTTTTATTACCGTGGATAGCCGCAGCGGTGATACCGTCTTTTTCCAACAGCTCAGCCAAGTGGTTAGCCCCGTGCTTGGTACGGGTAAAGACCAGTACCTGCTGCCAGTTATTTTCACCAATCAGCTGCGACAGCAGTTCACGCTTGCGGCGCTTATCAACAAAATGCACATTCTGCGTGACCAGTTCAGACGGCGAATTACGACGCACGACTTCGACCGAAGCCGGATTGGTCAGCAGTTTGTTCGCCAGCGCTTTGATCTCATCCGAGAAAGTGGCGGAGAACAGCAGGTTTTGGCGTTTAGCAGGTAGCTTCGCCAGTACACGGCGAATATCGTGAATGAAGCCCATATCCAGCATCCGGTCTGCTTCATCCAGCACCAGAATTTCGATCTGAGACAGGTCAACAGCGCGCTGGTGCTCCAGATCGAGCAGACGCCCTGGCGTCGCCACCAAAATGTCCACGCCGCCACGCAGTTTCATCATCTGTGGGTTAATGCTCACCCCACCGAAGACGACCAGTGAACGCAGGCTCAGATACTTGCTATACGCCTTCACATTTTCATCAATCTGCGCGGCCAGTTCACGGGTTGGCGTCAGGATCAGCGCGCGTACCGGACGGCGACCTTTCCCTTTATGCTGCGCTTCACGGCTGGTCAACAGTTGCAATAGTGGCAACGTAAAACCTGCGGTTTTACCCGTACCCGTTTGGGCGCTGGCCATTAAATCGCGCCCTTCCAGCACGACAGGAATCGCCTGGCGTTGAACAGGAGTAGGATCGCGATAACCCTGCTCGTCAATCGCGCGCAGAATATCGGCACTCAGGCCGAGAGAATCAAATGACATAAAAAGAACAACTCCAGATCCGCTCTGACCGGACAGCAGCCGGTGTAGTTTTCAGAGGGTCAGTAAGACGGGTTTGGCGGGCCACTATTAACGTAACAACTCACGTAACAACAACATACGCAACAACCACGGTGAACGAGCACAACTACGGTGCATGACTGTAGATGATTGTAGCAGAGATTCTATCCCCGTCATACTTCAAGCTGCATGTGCGTTGGCTTCTCTTAAATACTCGCCCTAAAGGGCCGCTGCCTGCAACTCGAATTATTTAGGGCATAACAGCTGAAAGATTTTTATCTGTGTCAGCCTGTTTTTCTGACGGGGCGCAGTAATGGGCAATTTTGGCAGTATTCCTGCGGCTGCGATGCCTTGTAATAAAAACAGCAGGTGCGACGAAAGCGCACCTCACGAAAGTTCACCGCACTCCCCGCAACAGGAACTCGCGTTTTCGCACGAAAGAACGGTCTTAGCGGATTATCATCACAGCCAAAGCGTTCCCCGGGCGCAGCCAGTAAAGCGTCGAAATCTTGCTGTACCTGCTGTGCCAGCGTCATTCCCTGCGAACACACTGCCGCCGGATCGTCCCACTCAATGCGCTGCTCGTATAACGAAAATACCCGTACGGCGACGTTCTCCCACAGAATACGCAGCGGCACACCCGACACCGCTGACAACGAATGCAAGATCGGCGACAGATGTTGAGCAAACAGCGTGTCGAACAGGCTATCGCGCCACGCTTCCCGCCGCCCTGTTTCTGGTTGAGACACTGTCAGATCGTAAAGCGGCATCGTTGATGTCCACAGACGGCTGTGTCCAAATTCCAGCACGCTGTTATCCAGCGCCATGTTCAGCCCTTTGTTATACACCGACATGGTGTACAGGCTGGCGGCCGTGGTTAAGAACCCTATCCGCTTCACCAGAAGAGAAGCGGTAATCTTGATCGACGGCGAAAGCAACGGTGGCGTCAGGGTTTCCAGCAGCCAACGACAACAGTCTGGCTCCAACACTCTCCGACTCGGACAGCTGTCATGGCCTATCCGCTGCGAGGCATCCGACAATTGCAATGTGCCGGAGAGCATTGCCCACTGCGCTGGCGTCAGACGATTAGCCGACATTATCCACCGTTTCCGCGGCTTCACGCCCAAACGGAATGCACAGCGGCGTGCCAAAGAATGGGTCGTCAATGATGCGGCAATTCAGGTTGAACACCGTTTTTACCGTGGCCTCGGTAAGAATGTCGCGCGGATTACCCTGCGCAAACACCGTCCGGTCATGCACCGCCACCATGTGATGCGCGTAGCGACATGCCAGATTCAAATCGTGCAACACCATGACAATGGTTTTCTGCTGCTGGAGATTCAACTCTCGTAGCAAATCCAACACCTCCATCTGATGCGCCAGATCGAGGTAGGTGGTCGGTTCATCCAGCAGGACGATGTCGGTATCCTGCGCCAACGTCATCGCGATCCATACCCGCTGACGCTGGCCGCCGGACAGAGAATCAACCGCGCGATCCTTTAATGCAAGTACGCCAGTGCTGCGCAGCGCCTCAAGGACTTTTTCCTCATCCGTTGTCGACCACTGCTTCAGCCACGACTGGTGCGGATAACGCCCCATCTTCACCAGTTGATAGACTGTCAGACCTTCCGGCGCGGTCGGCGTTTGCGGCAAAATCGCCAGGGATTTCGCCACCTCGACGGTAGATTGCCGATGGATATCCGCCCCGTTAACAATAATCGTCCCACTTGTTGGTTTCAGCAGACGGGCGAATGATTTTAATAACGTGCTCTTACCGCAGCCGTTACTGCCCACCAGCACCGAAATTTTCTGGGCTGGCAGCGAGATATCCAGTGCGTCAATGACGATCTGCTTATCGTAACTTAGCGTCAGCGACTGACTGACAATCGCATCACGGGAATCGCTACTTGTTGGAGGCACATTCTTTGACAGCATAACCTTGCGATCTCAATAGCGTTGCCGAAGCAATAAATAGATAAAAAAGGGCGTTCCGAGCACAGAGATAAAAATGCCAGCAGGTAAATCCAGCGGCAGGAACGCCGTACGACCCAGTAAATCGGCCACCACCACCAGTAAACCGCCCGTCAACGCCGACACCAGCGCCAGTCCGGGAAATGAACGGCTCGCCAGCTTTTTCGCAATATGCGGTGCTAGCAGGCCGACAAACGCCATCGCACCAGCGTAGGCAATTGCCGCTCCTGCCAGCGCGACACTCAGCGTCAACAGTGCAAGCCGGATACGCCCGACAGACTGGCCAACACCGCAGGCCAGCACGTCATCCAGTTCATGCACGTTGACATGTCGCGCCAGCCCCACCAGAAACGGTGCACCGAGCAGCAACCAGCCCGCCAGCGCTGACACATGCTGCCACTGTGCGCCGTAGATGCTGCCCGTCAGCCACACATAGGCCGTCAATGTCGTGCCGATCGGGCTAAACACCAACATCATCGTAACCGCCGCTCCCATGATGGCGGACAGTCCAACGCCGACCAGCACCAAGCGTAGCGGAGATGCACCTTGTTTCCAGGCCAGTAGATAAATAGCGATCGCCGTAATCCACGCCCCGCTCATTGCCGCCAGTGGGAGCCAACGCTGGCTTATCGTTGTCGCCAGAAACGAGAGAAAGAATACCGCCGCCGCCGATGCGCCGCTGGTAATCCCCAGAATATCCGGCGAGGCCAGCGGATTGCGCACGATGCTTTGCAGAATCAAACCAGATATCGCCAGCGCGCCGCCGACTAATAGTGCCAGCAGTGCACGCGGCAAACGCAGATCGTTGACGATAAAGTGTATGCCGCTGTCTGCCTTTCCCAACAGCGCCGACAGCACCTGCGTGGGCGACAGCACAACCTGTCCCAGTGACAGCGAGAGGAACACGACAGCTAATAGCGCCAGCAGGAGCGAGAGCGCCACCATTGACGTGCGCAAATCAATCTGGCGCGAAAGGCTTCCCATCCGCACGGTAAAGACCTTACCCATGCCGTATTCCCCTTCTCGCCAGATAAATGAAGAATGGCGCTCCCAGCAAAGCCGTCATTGCCCCGACCGGCACTTCCTGCGGCACAATCAGCAAACGGGCGGCAACATCGGCCAGCAGCAGCAACGTGCCACCGAAAATTGCACAGCCGGGCAACAGCCAGCGGTGATCGGCTGACAGCACGCGCCGCACAATATGCGGCACAATCAGCCCGATAAAACCGATATTTCCGGCTATCGCCACTGCGCCACCCGCTAACCCGATCACGCACAGCCCAGACAACGCGCGCACCAGTGCGGTTCGCTGCCCCAGTCCTTTGGCGATCTCGTCGCCCGCCACCAGAATATTCAGATGACGCGACAGCAGTAACGTGAGGCATAGCGCGATAACAAAGTATGGCAGCAGCGGCAATAGCATCGACAGGTTGCGCCCGGATACCGAACCGGCCAGCCAGAACAGCATGCTATCCAACCCATCCTGATTGATCACCAGCAGCGCCTGCGTAAACGAAATAAACAGCGCGCTGATAGCTGCACCGGCCAGCACGATGCGTAAGTGGCTGGAACGCGCATTGCCCAACGTTCCCAACACATACACCATGACGCCAGCAACAGCCGCGCCCAGATAGGCCGTCCATGCCAACGCAACCTGCGAGGAAAAGGTCAACAGCGAAGACAGCAGCACGACGGCAAACATGGCTCCGGCATTAATGCCAAATATCCCCGGCGAGGCTAGTGGGTTACGCGTCAATGCCTGCATTAGCGCCCCAGCAACGGCAAGGCTGGCACCGACAACAAGGGCAATCACCGTCCGCGACAGGCGTGTCGTCAGCACCAGAATGTGATCGATCTGCTGCGGATCGTAATAGAATAGCGCCCTGAACACGGCACCAAATGAAATCGTGGTTTGTCCCAGCATCAGGCTAGCGACGATACTCAACAGCAGCAGTGTGATACCCGCTGCCATCACGATGCACTGTCTCATCGCGTCTGACTCTCCTCTGCAATATCGCTTTTTTTGCTAGCGGGTTCCGTTTTACCAGCGAACTGTCGTTCGATATCGTCCAACATATTATTCGCGCCCAAAATACCGCCAGACAGGCTCCAGGCCACGTTATCGACTGGATACACCTGCTGTTGCCGAGGTGCACGTAGCCGCTGCCAAAGCGGGTGAGCCTGCCAATCTCGATAATTCTGCGCCACCGCAGGTTTGTCTGAACGCAGCAGCACAAAGAATAGATCGGCATCCACCACGGGAATACTCTCTTTGCTCGTAAGCTTTTGCATTACACCTGACGTGTAGCTTTCCGGCCGCGACCAGACAAAGCCGATTTCCGACAGCACCGACCCGGCAAAGCTGGCGGGCAGATAAGTACGCATGTGATCTTCACGGAATTCGAGAATGGAAACACTGAGCGGCCAGCGATCGCCGAATCGCGCCTTTAGCCTGTCACGCAGCGAATTCACGCGTCGATCCCAGTGGGATAAAATCTCGTGTGCCTTATCTTCCCTGTTCAGCGCTACGCCCATCATCTGTACCGTGTCCTTGAATTCAGACACCCTGTCCAGTGCGATGGTTGGCGCGATCTGCGACAGCAGACCGTAGATTTTCTCATGTCGAAAAGTAGAGGCTACGATGAGATCGGGTTTGAGTAGCGCGATAGTTTCCAGACTGGGCTGCGTTTCCAGCCCGACCAGCGTTACGCCCTGCAGCGCGGGGCGCAAATAGCGGTAAATCGGCTTCTCCGTCCACGACTCCACCACGCCAATCGGCTTGATTCCCAGCGCGACAGCGGAGTCCGTCGCACCCTGAAATAGCGTCACTATACGCAGCGGCGTCCCCGTCACGGTGGTCACACCCAACGCATGCCGAACCTGACGCGGCGATTCAGCCGCCTGCGCTAGCGTCACCAGCAGAAAAGACAACAACACGGCCAGCGAAAAACGCGGCCGTGTTGCTGATTTTTGGACATGGCTAAACAAGGTAACCTTAGAAATCAATCGAATAACCCAGGGTCATCGTGCGTCCACGCCCGGAGAAATAGCGCGTGTTGTTATTGAGTCCAGCCTGCGAATAGTAGGTGATGTACTGTTTATCCAGCAGGTTAGCCACCGCGACATTAAGGCGACCATATGGCAGTTTGTACCCTACCGCCGCATCCATCAGCAGGTAGCCGTCAAACGCCAATCCCGCATCGTCAAAGCTGCGGCCGAAAGCATAATTTGCCTGCACGAATGAACTCCATTGATCGTTCCAGTTCGCCGACCAACTGGTGATGAGACGATCCGGCGCGATATTCAGGCCGTTGAGTTTCTTATCCAGCTTACCGTCGCCGTTGCTGTCATACTTCCCCTCGCTGTGGGCGTAAGAGGCATTAATTTTATGCTGGTCGTTAATCTGGTAGCCTGCGGTCACTTCGATACCTTGAATACGCGTTTTCTCACGCTTAGAGACAAAAGTATCGCCCTGCTGCTCTACACGATCGCCCAATTTACTGTTGGACTGGTAGTAGCTGGCTTCAAAATCAAATCGATCCTTTTTAAAGCGGAATCCTGTTTCTACGTTATCTGTAACAATCGGCTTCAGGTTATTAAAATTACTTAGCCTGACGTTAGAGGTTCTCACATCTCGTAGTACTCTCCCCACTTCCGGCATCCCAAAACCTTCTGAATAACTGGCAAACACATCTAGCGAGTTGGTAACCGAATAAACCGCACCAACGTTATACAATGTCTCATTGAACGTTAGTGACCCACCCTCAACAAATACACCATTATTCGCAGCCAGAGCCTGAAAACTATCTACTTTAAGTTTGGCGCTTTCATGACGTACTCCAGCATGCAGAACTAAATCGTCCAGCAGTTGATATTCACCCTGAATAAACGGTGAATAGTTGGTGTACTCCATTTTTGGCACGTAGGTGCGCTTGGTCAGATAAAGATCCTGTTTCCCTTTATCGTATAGCGTATCGAAACCCACCGTAACTTTCAGCGTATCATCCAGCAGGTCATCTTTGGTCAGCGCCAACTTGGTGCCGTACTTATTAGCCACTGACTGTGACTGATCGTAAAACGAGCCAACGGGTGCAAGTGTTGGATCCTGGAAAGAAGATGACTGTGTCGCACCAAATAATGCCTCATAGCGCTGGTTAAACACCAACGCGGACAGCTTCATTCCGGCCAGATCGTGATGCTCATACGTTAAGCCTGTTGTCCAAATACTGTTATTCGGTGCCTCACCCGGCGGCGTGCCACGCACAGAGGTAGTTGGAATACCCTGCGTACGAATACCATCCACGCTGAGGTAGTTATTTTCGCCTTTGATGTGGTAGCGGTTTACGCTCAACTGAATGCGCTGGTAGTCGTCCAGCCAGTAGCCAACTTTTGCTAATAGGTCATAAGCTCGCGAATCCATGGTATCGCCCTGCGTATTATCTACACCAACAGGCCGGTTGTTACCATCCATATACAGCCCTTGATTCTCATAGCCAATCGCGAACAGGTAGTCGAGATAGTCTTCACGTCCGTCGACCCGATAGGTGGTTTTATAGCTGGCGGTTTCACCGCGAATCTTTTCCGTTGGGATTGTGGTCTGTACGTTAACGTGCTGGTTAAACGAACCGTTTTCTGGGCGACGCGTGATAATATTAATTACCCCACCGATCGCCCCCATCCCGTTGGTGGCGTTGGCACCGTGAATCACTTCAATACGCTCGACCATCGAGTAGTCGACCGTATGCATCTCACGTCCAGTGGGGCGCAGTGGGTTGGATTGGGGAATGCCGTCGATCATCACCAGCGCTGCGCGACCGCGGAAGGTTTCGCCGCTGCCGCTCATTTTCTGACGGCTTGGGGAGAACGAAGGAAGCAGATTGCTCAAAATTTGCGATGAGTCGGAGGTGACCTGCATCTGCTGCTCGATTTGCTCTTTGGTAATCACCGTGACCACCTGCGGCGCTTTCTGCTGCTGGATATTCGAGCGTGAGGCGGTAATCACCATCTCATCACCGCTTGAATCACCCTTTTTGGCCGTATCATCCTGTGCATACGCCGGAGCAATCAGCACGCATGGCATCAATGCAAGTAAAGTGCGCATCTGGTTCACTGTCCTTCCCCTTTGGTTATATATCCAACCGTGAATAAAAATCATCGCCTGTGGCAGACCACTCACCGCAGCACAGACAAAAAAATGCCAAAATGCTTCGTCTTACGCGAAGCACTTTGGCGGATCACTATCGGCTCTGGCATTGAACGCAGGGTTTACCCCCTATGGCACAACGTCAATGCTGGCAGGCCACTATGTCAGTACCAATGAAAATGCAATTGCTAATGGCAATTATTATCATTCAATGAAATTAATTACAATAGCTACAGCTTATTTTCACTTTTTTAACAAAAAGAAGATGTTATGTCGGATATAGGCAGCGATGCGGGTGAATCATGGTTAGTGACATGTATTTTTGTGAACTCGATCACTACAAATCACCATCACCCCCTGTAACCCGTCATATGATTAAGAGTCTCCAGAAATAAGAAACGACGTGCCCTTTTAACGGCCTGCGGGATCGCTGCCGCCGACAAGCACACCGCAGACAAACAAGGAACTATGCGTGATGAACAAGAGAAAATTGGCGTTCGCTGCCATCGTCCTTATCCTGCTCGGTACGGGTTACGGCTTTTATCACCACCATCAGCAGCGGGAAAAACCATTAACGCTTTACGGTAATGTGGATATCCGCACCGTCAATCTGGCCTTCCGCGTCGGCGGTAGAGTGGCCGAATTACACGTTGATGAGGGCGATGCCGTGCAGGCAGGCCAACCGCTGGCAACGCTCGACGCTGCGCCTTATCTGAATGCCCAGCACCAAGCACAGGCAAACCTCGCCAGCGCACAGGCACAGCTTCAACTGGCGCTGGAAGGCTACAGGCAGGAAGAGATCGCGCAGGTACGCTCTCAGGCTGTTCAGAGTCAGGCTGCCTATGATTACGCCAATAGCTTCTACCAGCGTCAGCAAGGGTTGTGGGATAAACGCGCCATTTCCGCCAACATGCTGGACGACGCCAGAACGGCGCGTAATCAGGCGCTTGCGGCACTACAGGCGGCGAAAGACAAACTAAGCCAATTCGAAAGCGGTAACCGACCACAGGAAATAGCCGCCGCGCAGGCGGCAGTGGCACAGGCCGAAGCTGGGCTGGCACAGGCGGAATTGGATAAACAGGACGCCGAACTGCTTGCCCCCTCTCCCGGCGTGATCCTCACTCGCGCCGCCGAAAAAGGCAGCATGCTGGCAGCAGGCAGTACCGTTTTCACCCTCTCACTGACTCGCCCCATTTGGGTACGCGCCTACGCGAGCGAGAAAGATCTCGGCCGCGTTGTGCCCGGTAGCCAAATGCTGATTTACACCGATGGCCGCCCCAATCAGCCTTATCGCGGCAATATAGGTTTTGTGTCACCAAGTGCCGAATTCACACCGAAAAGCGTCGAAACGGAAGATTTACGTACCGATCTGGTTTACCGCCTACGCATTGTAGTTACCGATCCCGATGATGGGCTACGACAAGGGATGCCGGTCACGCTACGTTTTGAGGAGACGCGCACTGGAGATGCCAATCGCGTCAATAAGCCCGAACGTCATGACTGATTCTCCCACGCACATTGCGTTGGAGGGGCTGGAGAAGCGCTTTGTCGGACAGGAAAAACCCGCGCTTGCCAGCCTCACCGCCGAGATACGCAGCGGCGCAGTGACCGGACTAGTCGGCCCCGACGGCGCGGGGAAAACCACCCTGCTACGCATGCTGGCGGGGTTATTAACGCCCAGCAACGGTACGCTGCGCGTGGCGAATCTGGATCCCATCAAAGAAGATCGTCAGCTCCATGCCATTCTGGGCTACATGCCGCAGAAATTCGGTCTGTATGAAGATCTAACGGTGATGGAAAACCTGACGCTGTATGCCGACCTGCGCGGCATCACCGGCGATGTGCGCAAAGAAACCTTTGACCGCTTACTGTCGTTTACTGACCTGACTCGCTTTACCGACAGACTGGCAGGCAAACTCTCCGGCGGCATGAAACAGAAACTGGGGTTGGCCTGTACGCTCCTGGGGCAACCTAAGGTACTTCTGCTGGATGAACCGGGCGTGGGCGTCGACCCGATATCCCGCCGTGAGCTGTGGCAGATGGTGCACGAATTGGCTGACGACGGCATGTTAATCTTGTGGAGCACGTCTTATCTCGATGAAGCGGAACAGTGTCGGGATGTGCTGTTGCTGAATGAAGGCGAGCTACTGTATCGCGGTGCGCCACGCGATCTGACCGCACGCATGGCGGGACGCTGCATACTGGTTGATACCGGAACTCGCCGACACAGGGATGTGCTGCAAGAAGCATTGCGTCTGCCGCAGGTGAGCGACGGCGTGATTCAAGGGCAATACGTCAGACTGATGCTCAAACCGGAGGCAGATCGGGCATCGCTGCTCTCAGCGTTGCATCTGGAAACCGGCAGCCTGCACGATACCGATCCGCGCTTTGAAGATGCGTTTATCGATCTACTGGGCAGCGGCCCAACCAGTGATTCATCGCTGGCGAGCATCATGCCGCAGATTGATATCAGCGGCGGTGAAACGGTGATTGAAGCGCAAGCGCTGACGAAAAAATTTGGCGATTTCGCCGCGACTGACCACGTTAGCTTTCAGGTGAAGCGAGGCGAAATCTTCGGCCTGCTCGGCCCAAACGGTGCCGGAAAATCAACCACCTTCAAGATGATGTGCGGCCTGCTGGTGCCAACCGAGGGCAAGGCGTTGGTGCTTGATATGGATCTGAAAACCAGCTCCGGTAAAGCACGCCAGCATTTGGGCTACATGGCCCAAAAATTCTCACTCTACGGCAATCTGACGGTCGAGCAGAATCTGCGATTTTTCTCCGGCGTTTATGGACTCAAAGGCAAAGTACAGCGCGATAAAATGGCCGGAATGACCGAGGCCTTCAACTTCCAACCGATTTACCGCCAAACGCCAGATGCCCTGCCGCTGGGCTTCAAACAGCGGCTGGCACTGGCCTGTGCACTCATGCACGAACCCGATATTCTGTTTCTCGACGAACCGACCTCCGGTGTCGATCCGCTAACCCGGCGCGAGTTCTGGATACACATCAACGGCATGGTCAACCGTGGCGTCACCGTCATGGTCACCACCCACTTCATGGACGAAGCCGAATACTGCGACCGCATCGGGCTGGTGTATCGCGGCAAACTAATCGCCAGCGGTACGCCGGACGAACTGAAGCATCAGGCTGCCAATACACAGACGCCATCACCGACGATGGAAGAGGCGTTTATTACGCTGATTCAGACGTACGACGGGGAGGCTGAACGTGGTTGAACAGAATAACGTTGAACAGGACAACGCGAGCCAGCACGGCAGCACGCACTTTTCGGGGCGTCGTCTTCGGGCGCTGTGTCTAAAAGAGACGCGCCAAATCTTGCGCGACCCCAGCAGCGGGTTAATTGCCTTCGTGATTCCATTGCTATTGCTCTTTATCTTTGGCTACGGCATCAATCTGGATTCCAGCCGCCTGCACGTCGGTATTCTGCTGGAACAACAAAGTGAAGACGCACGCGATCTGGCTAATACGTTTGCGGCCTCGCCGTTTATTGCGCCGACTATCAGCAATAACCGCCAGCAGTTGATTCAGCAAATGCAGGCTGGCAGCATTCGTGGCCTGATCGTGATTCCCTCTGATTTTGCCGAACGGCTGGCACGACCAAGCGATAGTGCGCCGATTCAGGTCATCACCGACGGCAGCGAACCCAATACGGCAAATTTTGTTCAGGGATATGCGGAAGGAATCTGGCTGCTTTGGCAACAGCAGCGAGCAGAAGATCGCGGCCACACGTTCGAGCAACTTATCGAGGTGCAATCGCGCTACTGGTTTAATCCAGCCGCCATCAGCCAACATTTCATCATTCCCGGCGCGATTACCATCATTATGACGGTGATTGGCGCCATCCTCACTTCGCTGGTGATTGCCCGCGAGTGGGAACGCGGGACGATGGAAGCGCTACTCTCCACGCAGGTCACTCGTGCAGAACTGCTGCTGTCCAAACTCATCCCATATTACGTCCTTGGGATGATCGCTATGACGCTGTGTATTCTGGTCTCAACCTTCATCATGCAGGTGCCCTATCGCGGCTCACTGATTTTACTGTTTATTATCAGCAGCCTGTTCCTTGCCAGCACGCTGGGTATGGGGTTGTTGATTTCCACCCTCACCCGCAACCAGTTCAACGCCGCCATGGTCGCGTTGAATGCAGCATTTCTACCCGCCATCATGCTGTCCGGCTTTATTTTTGAAATTGACAGCATGCCGGAATTTGTTCGAGGCGTGTCATACATCATCCCGGCGCGCTATTTCGTCAGCACGCTGCAAACGCTGTTTCTCGCAGGAAATATCGGTACCGTGCTAATGACAAACCTGCTGTTTCTGATTCTCTCGGCGATTGTCTTTATTGGCCTGACGGCCTGGCAAACCCGGCGCAGGCTGGATTAGGGAGCGATTATGCTGCATCGTCTGTGGACGTTGATTATTAAGGAACTGCAATCGCTGCTGCGCGATCCGCAAACGCGCTCCATTCTGGTGCTGCCCGTTATCCTTCAGGTTTCCCTGTTCCCCTTCGCGGCAACGCTCGACGTGACCAACGCAACCATTGCGATTTACAGCGAAGATAGCGGCCCCCACGCCATAGAGTTGACGCAGCGCTTTGCCAAGGCAAAGTCCTTTTCTCACGTGTTAATGCTACATAGCCCGCAGGACGTGGCACCGACGTTGGATAATCAGCGAGCTCTGCTGATTCTGCGTTTCCCGCCGCAGTTCTCGCGTGATATCGCCAGCGGGAACAGCGCCTCACTTCAGCTTATTCTGGACGGCAGACGCTCTAACAGCGCACAGATCGCCGCCAACGATGTGCAGCACATCGTGCGTGATTATCAGTTGGAATTGCTGGCGGCCAAACCAGCTCAAAGCAGCGCTACCCAGAGCAATTTATTTCATAACAACAGCGAGCTGGTGGTACGCCACTGGTATAACCCAAATCTGGACTATAAATGGTTTGTGGTGCCGTCGCTGATTGCCATGATCGCCACTATCGGCGTGCTGATTGTTACGGCGCTCTCCGTCGCGCGCGAGCGGGAACAAGGTACGTTGGAACAATTACTGGTTTCGCCACTATCGACTAGCCAGATATTCATTGGCAAAGCCGTGCCTGCGCTGATAGTCGCCACATTTCAGGCCACGATAGTGCTGCTAGCGGGCATACTGATTTACCATATCCCCTTCGCCGGATCGCTGCTGCTGTTTTACAGCACGATGCTGATCTATGGTCTGTCGTTGGTCGGCTTCGGCCTGCTGATTTCCTCACTTTGTTCAACGCAACAGCAGGCGTTTATCGGCGTATTCGTTTTCCTGATGCCCGCCATTCTGCTTTCCGGCTATGTCTCACCGGTTGAGAACATGCCGATTTGGTTACAGCACATCACCTGGATTAACCCCATCCGTCACTTCACCGATATAACGAAGCAGATTTACCTCAAGGACGCGGACTTCAGCATTATCTGGGGCAGCTTATGGCCGCTGCTGATCATCACGCTAACCACCGGTTCGGCAGCCTACGCGATTTTTCGACGGAATATTGCGTGAATAAGGAGGGGGATTACGGGAGGTACGCTATCTGGCGCGAGGAATCGCGCCAGATAGGAGCGTAAAATTAACGACGATTACCGAAAATACGCAGCAGCATCAGGAACAGGTTGATGAAGTCGAGGTACAGCGTCAACGCGCCGACGATGGAGTATTTGCGGAAGCTATCCTTGTCATCAACAGACAACTGCTCGCCGATATTTTTCAGCTTCTGGGTGTCATACGCGGTCAGACCGACAAACACCACCACACCGATATAGGTTACTGCCCACATCAGCGCTTCGCTTTTCAGCCACAGGTTCACCAGCGAAGCCAGAACAATCCCGATCAGCGCCATAAACAACATGCTGCCAAAGCCACTTAAATCACGCTTCGTCGTGTAACCGTACAGGCTCATCGCCCCGAACATCCCCGCCGTAATGACAAAAGTGCTGGCGATAGATTCACCGGAGTACATAATGAAAATGCTGGAAAGCGTCAACCCCGTCAGCGCGGAATAGAGCATAAACAGTGACGTGGCAACGGTGCCGCTCAGGCGCTGTACCATGCCGGAAATGACAAATACCAGCCCCAGTTGAGCAATGATCAGTCCGAAGAAAGTGATCTGGCTTGAGAAAACAAAATTCAGTACGGCGGGCGTATTCGCCGCATACCAGGAGACGAACGCCGTCAGCAGTAGGCCACAGGTCATCCAACCATAAACCTGTGCCATATAGGCTTGGAGACCAGACTGCGAGCGCTCAACGATTGAACCCGAGCGTGGATATCTGTCCATGATGTTACCTTTGCATGAAGTTATCTGATTAACGCGGCGCGAACCGCCTGATTGGGGGATCGAGACTAGATATTCTCTCCCCGCCATCCTTTTATCCTAACACAGAAATCGACTACCAGCGCTGCGCGGCCTGTTTATCACTGTCGCGTGATTCCACCCAATGCTCGCCTTCCGGCGTGGCTTCCCGCTTCCAGAATGGCGCACGGGTTTTCAGGTAATCCATGATGAATTGGGCGGCATCAAATGCCGCGCTGCGATGGGCAGCACTGACGCCAACAAACACAATTTCATCCCCCGGATAGAGTGCGCCGACTCGATGAATCACGCTCACACGCGGCAGTTCCCAACGTTCGCGTGCCAGCTCGACAATCTCCGCCAGCGCCTTTTCCGTCATGCCGGGATAGTGTTCCAGCGTCAACGCGCTGACATTTTTCGCCAGATTGTGATTACGCACCTTCCCCGTAAACGTCACCACTGCGCCGTCTTCATCACACTGCGACAGCCACTGGTATTCATCACCTACGTTGAAGTTCTCTTCGCCGACCTGAATGCGCGTTTCTGCCACGATCAACCTCCCGTTACCGGTGGGAAAAATGCCACTTCATCGCCATCCTGTAGCGGGTGCGACAGCTCAACCAGCGACTGATTTACCGCTGCCAACAACTTGCCGGATTCCAATGCTAATTCCCAACGAGCCCCACGCTGGCACAACGCCTGTCGAACCTCCTCTACGGTGGCATAATCAGCAGGCAGCGATAGGTTGTCTGTGTCGATCAGTTCACGCACCTGTGCAAAAAACAGAACCTTAATCATGACCCCTCCGCTGTAAAATCACCGGATTTTCCGCCACTCTTCGCCAATAAGCGCACTGGGCCAATCACCATATCTTTCTGCACGGCCTTGCACATGTCATAGATGGTCAGCGCGGCAACAGAAGCAGCCGTCAGCGCTTCCATCTCCACGCCGGTTTTCCCCGTCAGGCGACACACGGATTCGATGCGAACCCGATTGTGCTCCGGCTGTGCTTCCAGCTCGACAGCCACTTTACTCAGCAGTAGCGGGTGACAGAGCGGAATCAGCTCCCAGGTACGTTTTGCTGCCTGAATCCCGGCAATACGCGCGGTGGCGAACACATCGCCTTTATGGTGGCTACCGGCAATAATCATCGCCAGCGTCTGCGGTGCCATTTCAACGAAGGCTTCAGCACGGGCTTCACGCACGGTCTCCGCTTTGGCGGAAACATCTACCATTGCGGCTTCGCCAGCGGCATTTATGTGGGTCAATTGTGGCTTAGATGATGACATAGTGAGTAAGGCTTATCGTTAAGAGGATTTTTTTAAGTGCGGGTAAAAATTGCACGGCTTCTGACGCGCATCCAGCTGTTCCTGAATGATACGTTCCCACGCCGTTCGACAGGCGCGAGTCGAACCCGGCATGGCAAAAATCACCGTCTGATTAGCCAGACCGGCAAGCGCACGGGATTGCAGTGTCGCGGTGCCAATATCTTCATACGACACCATGCGAAACAGTTCGCCGAAACCTTCAATTTCGCGATCGAACAAAACACCAATGGCTTCCGGCACTACATCGCCTGCCGTAAAGCCCGTACCACCGTTAATCAAAATACCCTGTACTTCCTCGCTAGCAATCCACGCTGAGATCTGTGCGCGAATCTGGTACAAATTTTCTTTCACGATAGCGCTGTCGACAATACGATGCCCTGCGGACTGTGCTGCTTCGCGCAGATAGTCGCCGGAGGTATCGTCTTCCGCCGTACGGCGTTCGGAAACGGTCAGTACCGCCAGATTGAGAGAAACAAATTCGCTGCTGACTTTGCTCATGTCAGGCTCCTTTAAGAATCAGTGATGTCGCGGATTAACCGCCGATAAATGACAGATTTTGCGTCATGCCGCTATTGCCTTCATGCAGGAAGTGCGTCTGCTTCTTCGTCGACAATCCACCCGAGATACGCATTTTCAAATCATCGAGATGACGATCGTCAGCCAGCAAATCACGCAGGGGAATGCCCTGCTCACCAAAGAGGCACAGATGCAGGTTACCGATAGCAGACACGCGAAGACGGTTGCAGCTCAGGCAAAAATCTTTCTCATACGGCATGATTAGCCCGATTTCACCCTGATAGTCTGGATGGCAGAACACCTGAGCAGGACCGTCGCTGCGTGCACGTTGCTGCTGTTGCCACCCTTGCTGCAATAGCTGCTGGCGAATTACCTCACCGGAAACGTGGTGACGGCGGAACAGGTCGCCCCCCTCTCCCGTTTCCATCAGTTCAATAAAGCGGAGTTGAATGGGGCGGTGTTTAATCCAGTCGAGAAAGGTTTGCAGACTGCCTGCGTTCACATCACGCATCAACACGGTGTTAACCTTAACTTTGGCAAAACCGCAGTCAAACGCCGCATCGATGCCGTCCATCACCTGGCGGAATTTATCCTGCCCGGTAATTGCATGAAACTGGTGCGCATCCAGGCTGTCGACGCTGACATTCAGTGCCGTTAGTCCGGCATCACGCCATTGCGCCACGTCGCGAGCCAGACGGTAACCGTTGGTGGTCACCGCCAGCGTACGAATGGCTGGATTTTCTCGAATAGCAGCAATGATATCGACGAAGTCACGACGCAAAGACGGTTCACCACCGGTAAGACGGACTTTTTCCGTTCCCAACTCAGCAAAGGCGCGGCTGACGCGACGAATCTCATCGAGTGATAAAAAGCGATGTGGATTGGTGCCATTGGCCTGATAACCATCCGGCAGACAGTAGGTACAACGAAAATTGCAGACGTCTGTGATAGACAGACGCAAATAGTAAAACTTGCGCGCAAACGCATCAGTCAGTTGACTCACCATAAACACCTTTCCAAATACGGGAGATGCTGGCATTTCTACCTCGCACCCTGGTGACCGCGAAGGCCACGGCCAAGGCACCGTATCATGCGCAATAAGCGCATCACTTAGGCACCAAGGCTAGGAGTTTGATTCTCATCGGTTATCCGTCAGACAGCGGTAGGATTACCAGTAAAGAACCGTGATTTCATTGAGCAGTTTACTGCGAAAAAGCCCCGCTAACCACTCTCAAAATCGATATATAAAATAATATATAACGTATTTTCAATATCTTATGTTGCACAGCATACGGGAAAATGTGTGGTAGAAATTGTCTCAGGTCATGCCAGTGTGAGGATTTTTCGCCTTTTAAGGTGAAATCAGCTACCTTAGCGGCAATTGTTATACCCTAAATAATTCGAGTTTCAGGACAAAACGTACTCGTTTTGAACAACGCGAAGCGTTGGCCCGCGAGGGCGATGCTCGGCAATGAGCATCGTAACCGGCAAGGGAAGGACCCCCTATGAGCTTACTCAAGTAAGTGATTCGGGTGACAAATCTGCCGGGAGCAGATTTGAACGCTGCTTGCAGCGGCCCTTCAGGGCGAGTCCCACGACGGGCCGAGTATTTGAACGCAGCCAACGCACATGCAACTTGAAGTATGACGGGTATACACGTTATTCATATTCCTCTGACTTATTCATAAGGTTCTCTATGCGCAATCGCACGTTGGCCGACCTCGACAGGGTTGTCGCGTTAGGAGGCGGACACGGTTTAGGTCGTGTCATGTCTTCGCTCTCTTCCCTGGGTTCACGGCTAACCGGCATTGTCACGACCACGGATAACGGCGGTTCTACCGGCCGCATCCGCCGCGCCGAAGGTGGCCTTGCCTGGGGCGATACGCGCAACTGTCTGAACCAACTGATCACAACGCCCAGCGTAGCCTCTGCGATGTTTGAATATCGGTTTAACGGTAACGGCGAGCTTGCCGGACACAATCTGGGTAACCTGATGCTAAAAGCACTCGATCACCTGAGCGTGCGCCCGCTGGAAGCTATCAATCTGATTCGCAATTTGCTCAAAGTGGACGCCTTTTTAATTCCGATGTCCGAGCACCCTGTCGATTTAATGGCGATTGATGAGCAAGGTAACCCCGTTTATGGCGAAGTCGAGATCGATCAGTTGGCGGCCTTACCGCAAGATTTGATGCTGTATCCAACCGTACCAACAACGCGTGAGGCCATCGATGTCATCGCCAAAGCCGATCTGATTTTGATTGGCCCCGGCAGTTTCCTGACCAGCCTAATGCCGCTGCTGCTGCTCGAGGATCTAACGCAGGCGCTCCGCCGCACGCCTGCACCCATGGTGTACATTGGCAACCTAGGCAATGAACAAAGCAATCCCGCTGCTCGCCTGACGCTGGCGGAAAAATTGTTCTGGATTGAACGCAAAGTGGGGAAACCGGTTATTGATGCAGCAATCGTCGGCCCAAAAGTTGATGTCAGCCAGATAGGTGACCGTCTAGTCGTGCAGCAGGCGTTGGCTGCGGAGGATGTGCCCCATCATCACGACCGTCAATTACTGCGCCAAGCCATCGACGTCGTGCTGCAAAAGCTGGGATAGGCTGACACTACCGCGGGATTTTCGGGCTTTCACAGCGCTCCATGTTCACCAACGTGGGAGTATTCATGCTGATGAACGGGCGGTATTCCTCGTATATTTTCGCAGCCTGAGCACGGCTGCCAATCTCATGCAAAATTGCCTCAGCCTGAAAATAGCGTTTCAGCATATCGGCGTCATTACACGGTGGAAGATGAGCGAGGTTTACGCCTAAATCGGAGAACTTGCTCATCAAAGCAGAAAGGTCATCGCGTACTTTGTTGATTCTTAATTCAGGTTCCAGCGACTTAACCGAAAGCGCGACGTTCTGCTCACGCAGATCAAGCCGCCCTTCACGCTCAGCGATTTGCCGAATCTGGCTATCAAGAGTCTCTTCGCGCGTTGCCAATTGCTGTTCACGAAAATCCACAACCGACGTCTGCTTCACCAACGCGAGTTCCCTTTCGCGAATCTGATTGAGCTGCTCATTGCGATAATCCTCAAACTGCATTTTTTGCTGGTAGTTGTATATCGTCCAGCCAGACAGCGCCGCAACAACAATAAGAAATGTTTTGGCGTTATTTTTGATTAATTCCCTATCAATCATCCCTTAAAACCTCGTATTTCCTCAGAAGCTAGCCGTTCTCAGATGTCGTTAGTGACCGCCGTATTTTCTCTAGGTCCTCCTGACAATGAAGCATCGCATCAAAAAGAGTGCATTAATGGCAGCCCCTTCAATCCCGCAGCCACGGCGTATAAGTCACGCCAATCAGAATCCCTTCGGGGCTCAGGAAACGAGTTACCTGCTGGCCCCAAGGTTCAAGACGATTTTCTACCAGCAGTGTATAGCCCTGCACTTTAAGCGCCTCTGTCGCTTCCGTCATGTCAGCCACTTCAAACTCCAGCCAACTTTGCGGTTCAGGGTGCGACGCAGGCCAATTATCCAATCCGAAACAGGATTCACTGGCCTGTGACAGTGGCCACAGCGCAAAATGCTTCACGCCATCCATCACATCAGTCACCAGATAATCGCTCCCTTCAGCAACCGGCTTCAGCGGCAACTTCAGCGTATCGACATAGAGCGCATGGCTGGCAGAAAGTGATTTCACGATCGGCCCGAAACCCGCCACAAACAGTACTTCTACACCCGGTATAGTATGATCCATCATCGATCCTCAGTGAACGCGTGCACCGCTAGGATGCAGCGATAAATTGTGCGCGTAATGCCTGCACTTCATCGCGCAGGGCCGCAGCCTCTTCAAATTCAAGATTCTGCGCATGCGTCAACATATTGCTTTCCAGCTCGCGAATTTTCAGTTCCAGCGCCTTCGGCGTCATCATTTCATAACGCGCTGCCGGTTCTGCCGCTTTACGATTGCCTCGCCCTTTGCCTTTGTTCGCAGACTGTCCCAATTGCAGAATATCGGAAATCTTCTTATTGATCCCCTGCGGTACAATCCCGTGTTCCGCATTGTAGGCTTCCTGCTTCTCGCGGCGGCGTTCCGTTTCGCTAATCGCTTTCGCCATCGATGCCGTAATTCTGTCGCCGTAAAGAATAGCTTTGCCGCGTAAATTACGCGCCGCGCGGCCAATCGTCTGGATCAAGGAGCGTTCGGAGCGCAAGAAGCCCTCTTTGTCGGCATCCAGAATCGCCACCAGCGACACTTCAGGCATATCCAGCCCTTCACGCAGCAAGTTGATGCCAACCAGCACGTCGAATTCACCCAGGCGCAAATCGCGGATAATTTCCACACGCTCGACGGTATCAATATCCGAGTGCAGATAACGTACCCGTTCGCCGTGTTCTTCCAGATATTCCGTCAGGTCTTCCGCCATCCGCTTGGTCAGCGTCGTCACCAGCACTCGTTCGTTAATCGCAGCACGCAGGCGAATCTCGGAAAGCAGGTCATCCACCTGTGTCGCGACAGGTCGTACTTCAATGATCGGATCGAGCAACCCGGTGGGACGAACCACCTGATCGATGACGTCACCGCCCGATTTTTCCAGTTCATAGTTGCTTGGCGTCGCAGACACATAGATCGTCTGCGGGGCCAGCGCTTCAAACTCTTCAAATTTCATCGGCCGGTTATCCAGCGCGGAAGGCAGCCTGAAACCGTATTCGACCAGCGTCTCTTTACGCGCACGGTCGCCGCGATACATACCGCCGATCTGGGGCACCGTAACGTGGGATTCATCAATCACCAGCAGCCCGTCGGCTGGTAGATAGTCAAACAGCGTCGGTGGCGGTTCGCCGGGGCCGCGTCCAGAAAGATAGCGTGAGTAGTTTTCGATGCCGGAGCAGTAACCCAGCTCGTTCATCATCTCCAGATCAAACTGTGTGCGCTGGCTCAGCCGCTGTTCTTCCACCAGCTTATTGTTCGCCAGCAGTACCTTCTTGCGATCGGCTAGTTCAACCTTGATGTCTTCCATCGCCTGCAAAATACGCTCACGTGGCGTAACGTAGTGCGTTTTCGGGTAGATGGTATAGCGCGGCACGGTTTGGAGGATATGACCCGTCAGCGGGTCAAACAGCGACAGCCGTTCCACTTCTTCATCGAACAATTCAACGCGCAGCGCGATTGCGTCAGATTCCGCCGGGAAGATATCGATCACTTCGCCACGCACGCGGAAGGTACCGCGCTGAAACGCCTGATCGTTGCGGGCATATTGCAATTCAGCCAAGCGCCGTAAAATGGCACGCTGGTCGATCAACATCCCCTGCGTCAGATGCAGCATCATTTTCAGATAGAGATCGGGATCGCCCAGACCATAGATAGCGGATACCGAGGCCACGACGATCACATCGCGCCGCTCCAGTAGCGCTTTTGTCGCAGAAAGACGCATCTGTTCGATATGTTCGTTAACCGACGCATCTTTTTCGATAAAGGTGTCCGAGCTTGGAACGTAGGCCTCCGGCTGATAATAGTCGTAGTACGAGACGAAGTACTCGACGGCATTATCGGGGAAGAATTCTTTCATTTCGCCGTACAGTTGGGCTGCCAGCGTTTTATTAGGCGCCAGCATCATCGTCGGTCGATTGAGATCGGCAATCACGTTGGCTATCGTGAACGTCTTACCTGAGCCTGTTACCCCGAGCAGCGTTTGGTGCGCCAACCCGTCTTCCAGACCTTCCTTTAAACGACGAATGGCCTCAGGCTGATCGCCTGCTGGTTTAAAATCGGAATTCAGTGTAAATGCTTTGCTCATCGTTAAACACGCTACTTATCGTTATTACTCATCGCTAAATACGATGTTCGTGGGTGGACGCACGGAGGCAGGTAAAAGGCATAGACTGACGATATCCGGCACAGGCTGTGACATCAGAGACACAACTCACCGCACAAACAAACATCGCCCTACAACGTTAAACACGCGATGCTTTATTCTGAGTGCCAATAGCGAAATTTGCCACTATCATGATACTGGATATAAAAACAGCATCAAGAAAATTATCGCTGGGTTGGATGATTAATCGACAAATGAATTTGCTAGCACATTCATATTCAATCTACCAGATAAAATCATGATGCTTTATCCCCAGCTTTGATAAAAATGTAACATGTAGGGATGACCCGTGACGTTAATTTATGCAACTACGCATCGTTGCTGTTCAAGGCGCTTGATTTTACTTAACCATATGATAATAAATAGATTAGAAAAACCGTGGAGAATAGCGCCAACCTAGCGACAACCCGCGCCAGCTCTCGGTTAGAACGTGTTGTCTATCCATAATTCACATAGTTATCCACAGAAATGGTGGATAACTCCCACAACCCCGCATCAGCACTGAGTTAGAGAAATACCTGCTTCATTCGTGATTCTCCCTGATATGGATTTTCTTCACACTCTTTCTGTGATTTATCGCATAAGTATTAGACGGAAAAAGACTAAAAACAGCGGAGGGCTAAAATGCCACAATTCAGTCGTAGCAGGGGGTTAGAGAAAAACTCAAGAAGGTTTTATCTATTAATTTGGATAAAAATGTAGATTTTATACTCATGAAAGGGATGCGGGTAAAAAACAACAACAATCTTACGATGAGTAAACACAAGCGATGGCTTACCAAAAATCCTCATCGCCATAATAGCGGCAGGAATACCGCTGTAGACCGACCATCATTTCATTCGGGTCCACAGACGGCACGATTCGCTTGGTTTTATACCTGTTCAGCCACTCTTACCTGACTTGAAAAGCCTTAATGACGTCAATTACTCCGCTAATAACCCAATATCAATATACTGCCCCAGATTATGTTGCAGAAGATCCGATAAATAAGGAATTTCACCCAGCATCGGCGCAGGCAAGCGCTGTTGCAGCGTTTGCAGATACGGCTGGTGCCATTTCCCAGGCGCAATAACGTCATTAGCGATCCACCCGCCAAGACGCAGGCCAGCGTGCTGAATAGCATGAGCGGTAAGCATCGCGTGGTTGATACACCCCAGTTTGATACCGACCACTAAAATCACGGGAAGCTGTTCCTGTATCACCCAATCAGCAAACGTGTCCTGCTCCGACAGCGGCGTAAACCACCCGCCTGCGCCTTCCACCAGCACCCAATCAGCCTGTGTTTCTACTACCCGTAGCCCTGCTGACAGGGTCGAGAGATGGATAGGCCGCTGCTCCACCGCGCTGATAATATGCGGTGACGTCGGTTCCATAAACGCCAGTGGGTTAACCGTCTGATAATCCAGATGGACGCTACTATTGGCCTGAAGCGTCAGCGCATCGCTGTTGCGAATCCCCTCTGCCGTCATCTCACAGCCGGACGCCACGGGCTTATAGCCTGCGGTACGGTGTCCCGCCTGACGAGCTGCCTGGAGTAACGCCGTGCTGGCGACCGTTTTCCCGACTTCGGTATCCGTGCCCGTCACAAACCAGCGTTCAATCACGATAAATCACTCCATAAACCAGTTGATAGCTGAGCGGGTAGCCGCCCTGTTCTTGCGGATAGCAGCCAGACAACGCCGCCAGACGTGCTCGGCTCAATAGCCCCGGCGAACGCCCCTCATGCAGCCACGTCGCGCCGATCCCTTTCAGCGATTTCATCAGCGCCAGCACATCGGGAAAAAGACACACTTCACGTTCCTGTACCAAATGATGACGATAAGGCTGGCAGGCCGCGTCGATAGCGGAGAGCGGCAAAAAGTGATTCGTCCGCTGCGTCCCATCCAGCCGTTGCCACGCCTGCGACAGTTCGCTTAAGGACCCATCTGCCAGCGTCGCAAACGCAATAACGCCCCCCGGCCGCGTGACCCGATACAGTTCTGCCAGCGCGCGTGGCAGTGAATCACACCATTGCACTGCCAGATTGCTGTAGCTGATGTCCACACTGCGATCCGCCAGCGGCAGATTTTCGATATCCCCTTCCAGATAGCGATCTGCAACATGCAGTTCATGGGCATATGCCAGCATATCTGCCGACAAATCCAGCGCAGTCACATGTTTGCCAGCCTGACGCCAGTAACGGCTAAAGTGTCCTGTCCCGCAGCCCGCATCCAACACCTGCAAACCACTATGCGCAGGCATCAGCGTCAACAAACGTTCTCCGCTGGTGCGTTGCAGTTCGGCAAAGCGGTCGTAGCACCCCGCCGCACGCCCAAACGCCTGCGCAATCGCCTGCTTGTTATAGTTTTCTGTCAGCATGGTGCAATACCGTAAGCAAGCGATTGATATCTTCCGGTTGATGTTCCGCCGTCAGCGTAATGCGCAGACGTGCACTGCCGGGCGGCACCGTCGGTGGCCGCATCGCACTAACCCACACGCCCTGCTCACGCAGATGGTTCATCAGCGCCAGCGCTCGCGCGTTCTCGCCAACAATCAACGGCTGAATCGCGCTCTGCGAATTCATCAGTTGATATGACGAGTTCGAAAAACCCGCGCGAAACAGCGCGATATTCCGTCGTAGCGCATCACGCCGTGCGTCACCCTGCCGGACACAGTTAACTGCCGCGCTCAGTGCACAGGCTTGTGCCGCAGGCATTGAGGTGCTGTAAATCAAATGACGGGCGAATTGCAGGAAGTATTCGGCCAGCGGTTCGGCGCATAACACCGCCGCGCCGCTGACGCCAAACGCCTTGCCGAACGTGACAATCAGCAGTTCCGGCTTGACGCCCTGCTGCCAGCAACTCCCGCGCCCTTCATCGCCCAGCACGCCAATCCCATGCGCATCGTCCACCATCAACCAGGCATCGAGCGCCCTGCACTGTGCCTGCAACGCAGACAACGGGGCAGTATCGCCATCCATGCTGAAAACGCCTTCGGTCACCACCAGCGTCTGGCCATCCGTCGGTTTATCCAGCAGCGCTTGTAGACTATCCGCCTGATTGTGTTTAAAGCGCCGCAGCGTCGCCGGTGACTGTGCGGCAGCTTCCAGCAATGAAGCATGGCTGAGTTTATCGGCAAAAATCCGATCTTCCGCCTGTGCCAGCGCAGCCACCACGGCCTGATTTGCGGCATAGCCGGAAATAAACAGCAACGCACGCGGGTAACCCAGCCAATCGGCAAGCTGGTTTTCCAGTGAGGCATGGGCATCGGTATATCCCGTCACATGCCCGGAACCCCCGCTGCCTATGCCGTATTGCTCAGCCCCCTGCTGCCAGGCACGCACAATCTCGGGATGATGGCTCAGCCCCAAATAATCGTTACTGGAAAAATTCAGGTAGCAGCGATCGCCCTGCATCAACCAGCGTCCGCTACCGCCTTGATTAGCCTGCCTCACGCGGTAAGCATCATCATGCTGACGCTGTACCAACGCGGCTTCAATACGTTGCTGCCAGCTCATGATTGCGCACGCCTAACCCAGCTGTTTGCGTACAAGGCGCTATACCGCAGCATTATAAAACTGCTCGCTATCAGCATTAATCAATTGCTCTGCCAAGCGCTGCTGCTGTTGGTTGTCCCCAAATTCGGTCCCTGTTTGCTGTGGGTTCAGACCTAATTTGAGGAACAGCGCCAGATCTTTGTCTTCTTTCGGATTTGGCGTCGTTAAGAGTTTGCAACCGTAGAAAATAGAGTTCGCGCCAGCCATAAAACACATTGCCTGCGTTTGTTCACTCATCTGCTCGCGTCCGGCGGACAGGCGCACATAAGAGGCCGGCATCATGATTCGCGCCACGGCAATAGTACGAATAAAGTCAAACGGATCGACGTCATCGTTATCCGCCAGCGGCGTTCCTTTCACCTTAACCAGCATGTTGATCGGTACGCTTTCCGGCGGCGTTGGCAGGTTAGCCAATTGCACCAACAGCCCCGCGCGGTCACGCACGGTTTCCCCCAATCCAACAATGCCACCAGAACAGACTTTAATGCCCGCGCCGCGCACTTTATCCAGCGTATCCAGACGCTCCTGATATGTGCGGGTGGTAATGATGCTGCCGTAAAACTCTGGCGAGGTGTCGAGGTTATGGTTATAGAAATCCAGTCCAGCTGACGCCAGACGCTCAGCTTGATCGTGGTGCAACGTTCCCAGCGTCATACAGGTTTCCATCCCCATCGCTTTGACGCCTTGCACCATCTGTTCCAGATATGGCATGTCACGCTCGTGCGGATTTTTCCACGCTGCCCCCATACAAAAGCGCGTCGACCCAGCGGCTTTCGCCTGACGGGCGGAATCCAGCACTTGTTCGACCTGCATCAAGCGTTCAGTATCAATTCCCGTCCGATAGCGGGAGCTTTGTGGGCAATATTTACAGTCTTCAGGGCAGGAGCCGGTTTTAATCGACAGTAACGTGCTCACCTGCACCTGACGGGGATCAAAATGCTGACGGTGGATCTGCTGTGCTTCAAACATCAGTTCCAGAAAGGGTTTATTAAATAAGTCTTGCGCTTGCTCAAGCGTCCAGTAAATGCGGTCAGCCATCTCGGCATCTCCAAACTAAAATCGTTTCGTCAGTGTAAATTAACCCGATATACTGTCAACCAAATAGAATCCATTTTGGTTGACGAAAGATCATCATGAGCCCGGAAGACATCATTTTTGACCAGCGCCATATTTGGCATCCCTACACCTCGATGACAGAACCGCTCCCCTGCTATCCGGTCACCTCAGCCAGCGGCGTCGAGCTGCATCTGGATGACGGACGTCGCCTGATTGATGGGATGTCATCGTGGTGGGCGGCGATTCACGGTTACAACCATCCTATGATCAATCAGGCGGTACAAGCCCAGCTCAGCCAGATGTCGCATGTGATGTTCGGCGGAATAACGCATCCGGCAGCGGTTGCGCTGTGTCGTAAGCTCGTGGACATCACGCCAAATGCGCTGGAATGCGTTTTTCTGGCGGATTCCGGATCGGTGGCAGTAGAAGTGGCGATGAAAATGGCGCTGCAATATTGGCAGGCGCGCGGTGAAACTCGCCAGCGCTTTGTCACTCTGCGTCACGGCTATCACGGTGACACCTTCGGTGCAATGTCCGTATGCGACCCACAGAATTCGATGCATAGCCTGTATCAGGGTTATTTACCAACTCATTTATTTGTCGATGCGCCGCCCTGTGCTTCTATCAACGAAGGCGGTTTTGTCGACGAGTGGCAAGAAGCCGATATCGCGCCATTACAGGCGATGCTGTCGGCGCACGCTCACGAGGTCGCGGCCGTGATTCTGGAGCCGATCGTACAGGGTGCGGGTGGAATGCGTTTTTACCATCCAACCTACCTGCGCCGAGTACGGGAACTGTGCGACCAATGGGGAATCTTGCTGATTGCCGATGAGATTGCGACCGGATTTGGTCGCACTGGCAAGCTGTTTGCGTGCGAGCATGCGGGAATTTCGCCGGATATTATGTGCCTGGGAAAAGCGCTTACTGGCGGCTATATGACACTCTCAGCCACGCTGACCACCCGAACGGTGGCTGAAACTATCAGCAACGGTGCAGCAGGCTGTTTTATGCACGGCCCTACATTTATGGGTAACCCGCTGGCCTGCGCAGCAGCCAATGCCAGTCTGTCCTTACTGGCGGATAACCGCTGGCAGCAGCAAGTGCAACATATTGAGCGACAATTGCGAGCAGCGCTGCAACCCTGTGCAGATTCCCCACTGGTGGCGAACGTTCGCGTGCTAGGCGCTATCGGCGTAGTGGAAACACAGCGTCCGGTCAATATGGCGCGGCTACAGCGCTTCTTCGTCGAGCGTGGCGTCTGGATTCGACCGTTTGGTCGGCTCATTTATCTGATGCCGCCGTTTATCATTCAACCTGATGAACTGCGTAAGCTAACCGACGCCGTCTGTGCGGCCATCCATAACGCACAGTTATTTGAATAATCGCCAGCACAAGGCGCACACTTCCGGGCGCCTTGATATAACGCCATGGCTTTATTTTATATTATCTATATTTATTACAGCCTTTATTACCCCCCCATGAATGAAATTTCTATTTCATTCATAAATCATGCACTAAATCACTCTGACATAGCGCGAAATAACATAAACTGCTAAGCTCACCACACATTATAATTAATCAACAATAGACACTGGATGAATGCGTGTTAAATTTCAGATTGAAGTATCTCAATAACATATTTATAGATAGATTAATTCTGCTTACTGTGGATACCCATCCATACCGTATTTTCCGCGTTTTATTAATCGCAATATTCTCTTCCTTGTTACTCTCATCATTAGCATTCTCTGCCGCCAGTTCCTCAAAAGAGGCTGATAAACTCCACTTTGAGAATAATAAATATTATATATTCAATAACGTATGGGGAAAAGATGAAATAGAAGGATGGCAACAGACGATTTTCTATAATAGCCCAATCAGCATGGGGTGGAACTGGCACTGGCCGAGCAGCACCCACAGCGTCAAAGCCTATCCCTCACTGGTGAGCGGTTGGCACTGGACTGCTGGCTATACGTCAAATAGCGGATTGCCGATACAATTATCCAGTAATAAGAGTATCACCAGTAACGTCACTTATTCTATCAATGCAACGGGCACTTACAACGCGGCTTATGACATTTGGTTTCATACCACCGATAAAGCTAGCTGGGACTCCTCCCCTACCGACGAATTGATGATCTGGCTAAATGATACCAATGCAGGTCCTGCAGGTGATTATATTGAAACAGTTTTCCTCGACGGTAGCAGTTGGAATGTATTCAAAGGCTGGATCAATGCGGATAATGGTGGGGGCTGGAATGTCTTTTCTTTTGTCCATACTTCCAACACTAACAGTGCATCACTCAATATTCGTCATTTCACCCACTATTTAGTGGAAACAAAGAAATGGATGAGCGATACAAAATATATCAGCAGCGTTGAGTTTGGCACCGAGATCTTTGGCGGAGAGGGACAAATCGCTATCACCGAATGGAGCGTAGACGTAAAATAACGCGTCTTGCGTTTCAACGCCTCCTTGGTAAGCAGCCAATGAACACGTTAACGCAGGGCTGAACCGGATTGCTCTCACCGACTTTCTCTTTTTATTTTCAGTTAAGACAGGCGTTGCTCGTTCTTTAGGCTGAAAAGCCGTCTCCCCCGTAACAAGATTCGTGAGCTGTGGCACGTAAATTCCATTAGCGTTATGATAGTCCCCTCTGCTAATCAGGAATTTCCCATGCGTAATACGTTCACCGTTTGCTGGCAGTATTTACGCGCTTTCGCATTGATTTATCTCTGCCTGCTGGCAGGCAATGCGGTATCCGCGTTACTTCCGTTCACTATCCCCGGCAGTATCATTGGCATGCTGGTCTTGTTCACTCTACTCGCCTCGCAGATCCTGCCCGCTCAGTGGGTAAAACCGGGCTGCCACCTCCTTATTCGTCATATGGCGCTGCTGTTCGTCCCCATTGGCGTTGGCGTTATGAATTATTACGATCTGGTCAGCCAGCAGTTTGGCCCTATCGTGGTTTCCTGTCTGATCAGCACCTTTATTGTCATGTTGGTTGTGGGTTTCAGTACCCAGATTATGCAGCGTGAACGAGTCATGGCTGGCGATCGCACGCCGCCGAAGGATAACGAATAATGTTCAGCTATTTGTGGTGGTCGCTGCCTCTTACTCTGATCGTCTTTTTCGCCGCACGTAAGCTGGCCGTATTGACCAAGATCTCTCTGTTGAACCCGCTGCTGGTATCGATGGCGATTATTATTCCACTGCTGCTGGTGTTGAAGATTCCCTACGAGCACTATTTTCAAGGTAGCAAAGTGCTTAACGATCTGCTGCAACCTGCGGTAGTCGCGCTGGCGTTCCCGCTTTATGAACAGCTACACCAAATTCGCGCGCGCTGGAAGTCGATCCTTAGCGTGTGCTTCATCGGTAGCCTGACGGCGATTATCTCTGGCACGCTGGTGGCACTGTGGATGGGTGCATCGCCAGAAATCGCCGCCTCAATACTGCCAAAATCTGTCACTACCCCCATTGCGATGGCTGTCGCTGGCGCGATTGGTGGTATTCCGGCGATCAGCGCCGTTTGCGTGATTTTTGTCGGTATTCTTGGTGCCGTATTAGGCCACAGCCTGTTCAACCGTGTGGGCATCAAAACCAAAGCCGCACGTGGGCTATCGATGGGCACCGCCTCGCATGCACTTGGCACGGCGCGCAGCGCAGAGGTCGATTATCAGGAAGGCGCATTCAGTTCACTGGCGCTGGTCATATGTGGGATCATCACATCGCTGATCGCTCCGCTGGTATTTCCCGTGCTCTTGCACTTTGCTGGCTGAAGCCTGATGTGAACGATGTGTACCCGCATCGTTCACGCTATAAAATTGAGATACATCTCGCATTTAGTAGTTAATTTGCAGTCATTTCATTCAACAAAGAGATTTTGATCACAATTTATTGCTACTCTGCTCCCTAACATGACGTCATTGACGGGTAATTAGAGAGTAAGCCGACATGCATCCACGATTTGAAAACGCCTTCCAGCAATTATCTGCCAGTTTGCAAGACGCGCTCGGCCCATTGATCGATAAACCAGATTTCGCCGCCATGCTAACCGCTGACGAGGTGAGTGCAGTATGCGAGGCTACCCTACTAGACGCCGATGCGTTGGCCTTTGCACTATTGCCTCTGGCTGCCGCCTGCGCACAAGCCTCTATCTCGAATTTTCAGGTTGGTGCCATTGCGCAAGGACTCAGCGGCAATTTCTACTTTGGTGCCAATATGGAGTTTACCGCCGTTCAGCTTCAGCAAACGGTGCATGCAGAACAAAGCGCCGTCAGCCATGCCTGGCTGCGTAATGAGCGTGGATTGCGGGCCGTGACCGTGAACTACACGCCATGCGGCCACTGTCGCCAATTTATGAATGAATTGCGCAATGCGGCGTCACTACGTATTCAGTTGCCGGGTCGCCAACCAGCCGTACTCAGCCACTATCTACCGGATGCCTTTGGCCCCGTCGATTTGCAAATCGATACGCTGCTGATGGATGACGTCAACCACGGTGCGACCTTGCAGAATGTGAATGCGCTCACGCGTCAGGCGTTGGATGCTGCCAACCGTAGCCACGCCCCCTACAGCAACGCTATCAGCGGCATTGCGCTGGAAACTACAAGCGGCAACATCTATACCGGACGCTACGCAGAAAATGCCGCGTTCAACCCTAGCCTGCCACCTTTACAATCCGCGTTGAATTTGATGAACCTTGCTGGCGAAGATTCGATCACCATTAAGCACGCGGCTGTCGTTGAACGCCGTAATGCGGTTGTCAGCCACTGGGCGATCTCACAAATTATGTTGGCCGAGCTGGGCTGCACCGACGTTGAACACCACTTTATTGAGGAATAACAGCAGAGAGAAGCGCAAAATTTAAGCGGCATGAGGATGAAAAAAGAGAGGTGAATCGATAAAGCCTGTATTTCAGCCAAGATGCAAGCCATCTGTAACTATTTAAATTAACATTTTCTGTACATATTCTCTGGGTAATTTAAGATCCTCAGCAGTTTTTCATCGACAACACCTGAGTGTCTTTTCTGTTACCCGAAGAGTAAAAAGTCATGGAATTAGAATACGAAAGCAAACGTCCTCTCTACATCCCCTATGCTGGTCCGATCTTGCTCGAATTTCCCCTGCTGAATAAAGGCAGCGCATTTACTGAAGAAGAACGCGCTGATTTTAACCTTGCAGGCCTGCTGCCAGAAGCCGTTGAAACTATCGAAGAACAGGCAGAACGCGCCTGGCGCCAGTATCAGGAATTCAAACACGATATTGAAAAACACGTATACCTGCGCAACATTCAGGATACCAACGAGACACTGTTCTACCGCCTGCTGGATGGTCACCTCAGTGAGATGATGCCAATCATCTACACCCCGACCGTTGGCGAAGCCTGTGAACACTTCTCTGATATCTATCGCCGCGCCCGTGGCCTGTTTATCTCCTACCCTAACCGCGCACATATCGACGATATGCTGCAAAACGCCACCAAACAAAACGTGAAAGTCATCGTGGTGACCGACGGTGAGCGTATTCTGGGTCTGGGCGACCAGGGTATCGGCGGTATGGGGATTCCGATCGGTAAACTGGCACTGTACACCGCCTGTGGCGGCATCAGCCCAGCCTACACCCTGCCAGTCGTTCTGGACGTGGGCACCAACAACCCGCAGCGTCTGAACGATCCGCTGTATATGGGCTGGCGCCATCCGCGTATCACCGACGACGAATACTATGCATTCGTTGACGAATTCATTCAGGCCGTGAAGCGCCGCTGGCCGAATGTGCTGTTGCAGTTTGAAGACTTCGCGCAGAAAAACGCCACGCCGCTGCTGAATCGCTATCGTGATGAAATCTGTAGCTTTAACGATGACATTCAGGGCACCGCGGCCGTCGCTATCGGTAGCCTGATTGCCGCCAGCCGCGCAGCAGGTACACAGTTACGCGATCAAACAGTTGCCTTCCTGGGTGCAGGTTCCGCAGGCTGTGGTATCGCTGAACAAATCATTGCGCAGATGAAGTCAGAAGGACTGAGCGAAGAAGAAGCACGTGCACGCGTCTTCATGGTTGACCGTTTCGGTCTGCTGACGGACAAACTGCCGAACCTGCTCGATTTCCAGAGCAAGCTGGTGCAGAAAAGTGAGCTGCTGGTTGATTGGGATTGTAACAGCGACGCGATTTCACTGCTGGAAGTGGTACGCAATGCCAAGCCGACCATCATGATCGGTGTATCCGGCCAGCCGGGTCTGTTCACGGAAGAAATCATCCGTGAAATGTACAAACACTGCGCTCGCCCTATCGTGATGCCGCTGTCTAACCCGACATCTCGCGTGGAAGCGCGTCCAGAAGATATCATCCGCTGGACAGAAGGCTCAGCGCTGGTCGCGACCGGTAGCCCGTTCTCTCCAGTTCACTATCAGGATAAAGTCTTCCCTATCGCGCAGTGCAACAACTCCTATATCTTCCCAGGTATCGGGCTAGGTGTACTGGCGTCAGGGGCCAACCGTATCACTGACGGTATGTTGATGGCTGCCAGCCGTGCTCTGGCTGACTGCTCGCCTCTGGCGAATAACGGTGAAGGCGCTCTGTTGCCGGATCTGTCCGATATCCAGCAGGTGTCCAAGCGTATCGCACTGGAAGTGGGTAAAGCCGCTCAGCTGCAAGGTGTGGCCGTCGTCACCTCTGCCGATGCATTGCAGAAGGCGATTGACCATAACTTCTGGCAACCACAGTACCGCAGCTATAAACGTACCTCGTTCTAATTGCTGACGGTTTTACTGCTGAAAAGCGCGGCACTCGTTGTCGCGCTTTTTTTATTTAGCTCTTCAATTTTGGGTCGAGCGCATCGCGCAGACCGTCGCCCAATAGATTAAACGCCAATACCGTCAGAAAGATCGCCAGACTCGGGAAGATTGCGACATGTGGAGCAATCACCATGTCCGATCGCGCTTCGTTCAACATCGCACCCCACTCCGGCATTGGTGGCTGCGCGCCCAGTCCTAAAAATGACAGGCTGGCAGCGGTGATGATCGACATTCCAATCCGCATCGAGAAAAACACCACGATGGAAGACACCGAGCCGGGCAGAATATGCCGAAAGAGGATCGTCCCGTCGCTGGCACCAATACTGCGGGCAGATTCGATATAGGTAAGCTGCTTCAGCACCAGCGTATTTCCTCGTACCAGACGGGCGAAAGCCGGAATACTGAAAATCGCAACGGCAACAACCACATTTGCCATCCCGCTGCCCATAATCGCCACAACGGCAATCGCTAGCAAAATGCCGGGAAAGGCAAACAGCACATCGCATATGCGCATGATGATTCGGTCTGCCCACCCTTCGTAGTAACCCGCTAACAGACCCAGTGTTGTGCCAATCATCATCCCCACCAGTACCGAGAAAATGCCTGCCGCCAGCGAGATACGCGTCCCCATCAGGATCCGACTGAAAATATCACGTCCTAATGAATCCACGCCCAGCCAGTGTGCCGACGAGGGGCCTTCATTGAGTCGATCATAATCAAAATAGTTCTCGGCATCGTAGGGCATCAGATACGGTGCCCAAAAAGCAATGGCAATCAGCAGCAGCACAAACAGGCCAGCAGCCACCGCGACGTGCTGCCGAAGAAAGCGCCGCCAGAATTCACGCCACGGTGTACGAACGGGTTTATCCCTAATGACAGGGAGCGTCGCCAACATAGCTTTACGTCGCCAGTGTCTCATTCCCTTTCCTTATTTATAACGAATGGCTGGATTAATCGCGGCATACAGCATGTCGACCAGCAAATTAATCAGAATAAACTCCAGCGAAAACAGCAGCACTTCCGCCTGAATCACCGGATAATCGCGCATCTCTACCGCATCAACCAGCAACCGCCCGAGCCCCGGCCAGTTGAAAACCTTCTCCACGACGATGGAGCCACCGAGCAAAAAGCCAAATTGCAGCCCCATCATGGTGACCACTGGAATCAGCGCATTGCGCAGCCCGTGTTTCAGCACAACCAGCGATTCGCGCACGCCTTTTGCCCGCGCAGTACGCATATAATCTTCCTGCAGTACATCAACAAACGACGCACGGGTGAAACGCGCCATCACCGCCGCTACAGCCGCACCTAACGTCAGCGAAGGCAAGATGTAGTGCAGCCAGGTATCCGCTCCCACTGTCGGCAGCCAGCCTAATTCAACGGAAAAAATCTGCATTAACAGCATGCCGAGCGCAAACGCAGGGAAAGAGAGGCCAGATACCGCCAACGTCATTCCGATCCTGTCCGGCCAGCCGTTACGCCACACGGCGGACACGATGCCGATCGCCATGCCAAAAATCACCGCCCACGCCATGCTGCAAACCGTCAGCCAAAACGTTGGCATAAAACGCATGGCTATCTCTTCCGTGACTGGCCGCTTCGACACCATCGATGTCCCCAAATCCCCTTGCAGAATATGGGTCAAGAAGTGCCAGAACTGGTGTGGCAGCGATTTATCCAAGCCCAAATCCTGCCGTACCATTTCGATCACGGCAGCATCTGCTTCCCGTCCAGCCGCCAAACGCGCCGGATCGCCGGGCAGCAGATGAACGAACAGAAACACCAGCACCATAACAATCAGGAGCGTGGGGATCAGCCCCAGTAACCGTTTAATAAAATAATTCAGCATGAACGGTTTCCCACATACATGTGTCAGGCTCTCCTATAAGTAGACGCGTGTTGACCACAGCGGGTAGCCTGACGGCCACCCGACTCCCTGGTCATTCTTTTGCAGTGAATTATTCCGTCAGATCGGCATCCTCAAAACTGAATAACGTATCTGGCATGACGTAGAAACCCGTCAGTTTCTTGCTGTTAGCCGATACTAAACGCTCTGTTGCAAGGAAAATCCACGGCGCATCGGCCCAGATTTTATCCTGCGCATCCTTATACAGTTTTTGCTTTTCCGCTCGATCCGTCGTTTTCAGCGCATTAGCCAGATCCGCATCAACCTGCGGGTTGCTGTAAAACGCTGTATTGAACTGTGCCGGTGGCCAGGAGGCCGTAGCAAACAGCGGCGATAGCGCCCAATCTGCCTCGCCCGTCGATGCCGACCAGCCGGTGTAAAACAGGCGAACGCCCGTTTCTTTAACGCCTTTACCTTCCACTTCCGCCGCGCGTTGCCCCGCATCCATCGCCGTCACCTGCACTTTCACGCCAACCTGTGCCAGCTGTTGCTGCGTAAACTGCAAGACTTTCTGCGCCGTACTGTGGTTATGTGACGACCAAAGCGTGGTGGTAAAACCATCTGGGTAGCCCGCTTCTTTCAGCAGCTCGCGCGCTTTGGCCGGATCGTAAGGCCATGGATGATATTTTACCGAATAATCGATGCTGTTCGGCAGTGGCCCTTCGGCTGGCGTTGCATAGCCAGAGAACGCCACTTTAATCAGCGCCTCTTTGTTAATCGCGTAGTTCAGTGCCTGCCGGACTTTCGGATTATCAAACGGTTTCTGCGTGACATTCATGCTGATGTAGCGATGCAGAATCGACGGTGACGCCACCAGCGCCAGCTTGTCATTCTTCTCTAGTACCTTGGCCTGCTCAAACGGTATCGGATAAGCAAACTGCGCCTCACCCGTTTGCAGCAGTGCTGCACGCGTATTGTTATCCACCACCGGACGCCAGGTAATGCTGTCTAGCTTAGGCAACCCCGCCTTCCAGTAGCCGCTGAATTTCTCAACTTTGACAAAATCGGTCTGATTCCAGGCCACAAAGCGATATGGGCCGGTGCCTACCGGATGGAAACCAATCTCCTTGCCGTATTGCGTTAATGCCGCTGGCGAGATCATCACTGCTGCTGGGTGCGCTAGATTGTTAACAAATGCCGAAAACGGCGTCTTTAGCGTGATTTTCACCGTCAGATCGTCCACGGCCTCAGTTTTTTCGATCATCTTGAACAGGTTATACCGCTTCAAGCGATTGTCTGGATTACTGGCGCGATCCAGATTCACTTTGACGGCAGCGGCGTTAAACGCCGATCCATCATGAAATTTAACACCGGGATGTAATTTGACGGTGTACGTCAGGCCATCTGGGCTGACGTCATAGCTGTCCGCCAGCACGTTAATCAGCTTCATGTCTTTATCGAAGCCAAACAGCCCCTGATAGAATGATTTCGCCACCGTTTGCGATAACGAGTCATTGGCATCATAGGGATCCAAGCTGGTAAACGTGGAACCCACGGCAATAACTGCATCTTTGGCAGCCCAGGCAGGTGATGCCACCATTGCTGCGGTTACCCCTGCGGCCATCCACCAGCGCCGCTGTATTGTCATTACGCTCATGCTACGTTCTCCTTATGAATCCCTGTCAATAAGCACCGGCAATCGGGTGGTGTGCCACAAAGTGTCGCTCGCCAACCTGAACCAGAGGTGCCGTTGTCGGTTCATCGCCAATCGCCCGAATCGGGCTGGGTATTTCATCAACCAGCAATACCTGCTCACGCTGGCGGCGTGAGGGGTCAGCAACTGGGACGGCCGACATCAGCTTGCGGGTATAGGGGTGTCGGGGTCGTTCGAATACGTCTTGACGCGGGCCGATCTCGACAATCTGCCCCATGTACATCACCGCCACGCGATGACTGATGCGTTCGACCACCGCCATATCATGTGAAATAAACAAAAATGCGATGCCGAACTCACGTTGTAGTTCTAGCATCAGATTGATGATTTGTGCCTGAATCGACACGTCCAGCGCGGATACCGCCTCATCCGCAATGACGACTTTGGGATTCAGCGCCAGCGCTCTGGCGATGCAAACGCGCTGGCGCTGCCCACCAGAAAACTCATGCGGATAGCGTCGGGCGTGTTCAGGCTCCAACCCTACGCGTGACAACAGCCATTCCACGCGTTTCTCCGCTTCCTGTCGGCGACAAATATTGTGAACCAACAGCGGTTCCATAATTGAGAATCCAACCGTCAAACGGGGATCCAATGAGGCATACGGATCCTGGAAAATGAGCTGAATGTCGCGCCGCAGATGCTGTAACGCCGCGCCTTTCAACTGATTGATCCGCTGACCATTAAAGGTAATGTCGCCCTTCTGGCTTTCAACCAGTTGGAGCAATGCACGGCCAGTGGTGGATTTGCCACATCCCGATTCACCAACCAGCGAGAGTGTTTCGCCCGGCCAGAGATCGAAGCTCACTTTTTCTACCGCGTGCACCTGCCGGGTCACGCGGTTCAGTAATCCGCTGCGAATCGGAAAGCGCGTCACCAGATTGCTGACTTGCAAGATCGGCGCGGCATCCACGGGAACGGTATCCTGTGGCACGTTGTCCGCAAGGCGTGCCGTGTTTTGATCCAGTAGCGGGAATTTTGCTGGGAACGGTTGTCCGCGCATCGAACCTAACGCCGGAACCGCCGCTAAAAGCCCCTGCGTATAGGGGTGCTGCGGCGCAGTAAAGATCTGCCCCACGCTGGCCGCTTCGACGCTTTCCCCTCGGTGCATCACCAATACACGCTCAGCCACTTCCGCCACCACGCCCATGTCATGGGTGATGAAAATCACGGCCATGTCCATTTCACGCTGTAGTACACGGATAAGTTGCAGAATTTGCGCTTGAATGGTGACATCCAAGGCGGTCGTAGGTTCATCAGCAATCAGCAGAGACGGCTTGCAGGACAGCGCCATCGCAATCATGACCCGCTGGCGCATTCCGCCAGAAAGCTGGTGGGGATAGCGATCCAGCACGTTGCGCGCTTCCGGTATTCTGACCAGATCCAGCATACGCAACGTCTCTGCACGCGCGGCACGCCTGTCCATTCTCTGATGCAAACGAATCGACTCGGCTATCTGTTCACCAACAGGGAAAACCGGATTCAGTGATGTCATCGGTTCCTGGAAAATCATCGCCAGATCCGCCCCCCGCAACGTTCGCATCATCCGCTGGCGAGCACCACGAAGATCCAGCACCTGCCCATCACGGCGACGGAATAGCATGTCTCCCTGATGAATCACCCCACCTGCATGTTCGACCAAACGCATCAGCGCCAGCGACGTGACCGACTTGCCCGATCCCGACTCTCCGACGATAGCCAGCGTTTCCCCCCGATCGACAGAGAACGTCAAATTACGTACCGCGTCCGTCCGCTGCCCCTGCTGCTCGAAATAGACACTCAGGTTGCGCACCTCTACCACCCGTTTTTCAGGCAAGATCAGCCCCGGGACGGGGGAAGACAACGAGGAATAATGATCCTGTGTGGGCAACATGAACGGCGAATCTCCATATAAATGCGGCTAAAATCAGCGCAGCGCGATCAGGGACAAATTATCAGCGGTTTTCGACTATATTTAGCGCAAGGTATGATGTAAAGCGGAAACTGAAATCAACACAGTGAAAAATTCTTTTTATAACATTAAGTTAACCGCCAGATAGACGCGCCGTAAGGCGTGAACTCTCACGCAGATGCACACACCTTTGCCCGAAGTAGTTCGACTTGTGGGAAAAAAGTGACGCTTTCGCACCCCATCCTTGTCGTTTGATGCCTGACGAGTCATGCGCTATACCCTAAATAATTCGAGTTTCAGGACAAAAACGGCAAGGCGTTTTTGAACAGTGCTTGCGCTGACCCCGAAGGGGTGAGGCCATAAGGCCGAATAACGCGGCAAGAGAAGGCATCCCGATGAGCTTACTCCGGTAAGTGATTCGGGTGACAAATCTGCCGGGAGCAGATTTGAACGCTGCTTGCAGCGGCCCTTCAGGGCGAGGCCCACGACGGGCCGAGTATTTGAACGCAGCCAACGCACATGCAACTTGAAGTATGACGGGTATAAAAGCCGTATTCCTTGACCTGCGTACATTCACCCACGTTACGAACTCTGACATAATTAATACTGGCATAGGAAATCGATTTTCGCCCATGCACGACACGTCGGCGGAACACAATGCTTATTGATGTAATCAGTCGTATTGATGAAACACGCAGTGTTAATGAAACACGTTGTATTTTGTATTGATGAAAAACGGTGGAGTGAAGATGGAAAGCGTTAACTCAGGTTTACTGACTCTTGAACAAGCTCTGGAAAATATGTTTTCTCAGGTTCCTTCCCTTACCGAGACAGAGCGCGTATCCCTGTTCGACGCCGCAGGACGGATCACCGCCCATGCTATCGCCTCTCCGATTAACGTCCCGCCTTTTGCCAATTCCGCGATGGATGGCTATGCCGTACGCTGCGCCGATTTGTCCGCTGCGGCACCGCTGCCTCTGGCGGGTAAAGCCTTCGCTGGCGCGCCTTTCACTGCCGAATGGCCTGCCGGAACCTGCATTCGCATCATGACCGGTGCGCCGATTCCCGCAGGCGCCGACGCAGTGATCATGCAGGAACAGGCTGAAGTCAGCGAGAACGGCATCCGTTTCCCTCATGAGGTAAAACCCGGCCAGAATATTCGTCTGGCGGGAGAAGATATTCAGGCGGGTGCCAGCGTGCTGCCCGCCGGTTGCAAGCTAGGCGTAGCGGAACTGCCGCTGCTAGCGTCGTTGGGGATTGCGCAGATTGACGTGGTACGCCGTCTGAAAGTCGCGGTGTTTTCAACCGGTGATGAACTGCAATGCGTCGGCGAGCCGCTCGAAGACGGTCAGATTTATGATACCAACCGCTTCGCCGTGCGTTTGATGCTGGAACAACTGGGCTGCGAGGTGCACGATCTGGGCATCATCCGAGATGATCCTGACGCGCTGCGTGCCGCATTCCATGAGGCTGACCAGCTTGCCGATCTGGTAATTAGCAGCGGCGGCGTTTCCGTTGGCGAAGCCGATTACACCAAGCAAATGCTGGATGAACTGGGTGACATCCATTTCTGGAAACTGGCGATTAAACCCGGTAAACCCTTCGCCTTCGGCAAGCTACAACACGCCTGGTTCTGCGGCCTGCCGGGGAATCCGGTTTCCGCTGCGCTGACATTCTACCAACTGGTTCAGCCGCTGCTGGCTCGCCTGTCTGGTTATACGCAATGGCACCAGCCGCCGCGTGTACGCGTCAAAACCACCAGCGCACTGAAAAAGACGCCGGGTCGCACCGATTTCCAGCGTGGCATTTTCAGCCGCAACGCGCAGGGAGAGCTGGAAGTGAGAACCACCGGGCATCAGGGTTCGCACGTTTTCAGCTCGTTTAGCCTCGGTAACTGTTTCATCGTACTTGAGCAGGATCGTGGACGCGTCGCTGCCGGTGAATGGGTAGAAATCGAGCCCTTCAACGCCCTGCTGGGACACTGAGTATGTTGCCGGAACTGAGCGATGAAGAAATGCTGCGCTACAATCGACAGATTGTACTGCGCGGCTTTGATTTCGACGGGCAGGAAAAGCTCAAGGCTTCACGCCTGCTGATTGTCGGTCTGGGCGGTCTGGGCTGTGCCGCCGTGCAGTATCTGACTGCGGCGGGCGTCGGCCATTTGACGCTGCTGGATTTTGATACCGTTTCTCTGTCTAACCTGCAACGTCAGGTTCTGCACCGCGATAACCGTATCGGGATGGCAAAAGTCGAATCGGCGCGTCTGACGTTATCCGACATGAACCCACATCTTTCGCTTGATACCGTTGATGGCGATCTCGATGACGACGCATTGAGCGAGCTGGTCAGCCAGCACGATGCGGTGTTGGACTGTACCGACAACGTTGCTATCCGTAATCGCCTGAACCGTATTGGCTTTCAGCTCAAAAAACCGTTGATCTCTGGTGCAGCGATTCGGATGGAAGGCCAAATCAGCGTCTTTACCTATCAGCCCGATGAACCTTGCTACCATTGTCTCAGCCGCCTGTTCGGAGCCAATGCACTGACCTGCGTAGAAGCGGGCGTGATGTCGCCGCTGGTGGGGACTATCGGAAGCTTGCAGGCGATGGAAGCCATTAAGCTGCTAACGGGCTATGGCAAGCTGGCCACTGGTCGTTTGCTGATGTTCGATGCGATGACGCTGCAATTTCGCGAAATTACGCTGCCGAAAAATCCCCGCTGCGACGTCTGCGGCGGGTAAAGCAGAAAGTGGAAAGATTGGTATCCGGCACGATAAGTCATTGAATACGGCAAACATCAGTGACACAGTATTAAGGTAAGTCATCACGTAAACTGAGGAACACACCATGAGTAATGCTTTTTTGCAGTCAATCAAGGCCCGTCGTTCAATCTATGCCATCGGTAATAAACTACCGATATCAGAAGATCAGGTTACCGCGCTCATTACCGAAGCTGTTAATGAAAGCCCCTCCTCTTTTAATTCACAAACTTCCCGCGTTGTCATTCTGTTCGGCGAGCAGCACCACAAGCTGTGGGATATTGTTAAACAGCAACTGAAGAAAATTGTGCCTGCGGACGCCTTTGCCCCGACAGAAGGCAAACTCGCTTCGTTTGCCGCCGGCGCGGGAACCGTCCTGTTCTTTGAAGACACGAGCGTAATTGAAGCGCTACAGGAAAAGTTCGCACTTTATGCCGATAACTTCCCGGTTTGGTCAGAGCACTCAACGGGTATCGCTCAGTTCGCCGTGTGGTCGACGCTGGCGCAGGAAAAAATTGGTGCCTCACTCCAGCACTACAACCCGCTGATCGACAATGATGTCAAAGCACAGTGGAATCTGCCTGCCAGTTGGAAACTGCGTGCTCAAATGCCATTCGGTTCCGTTGAGCAACCCGCTGGTGAGAAAACCTATATTGCCTTTGAAGAACGTTTCCGCGTATTTAAATAATCCGCTGAATCCTTCTTTATGAACAAATAGGGACACCATGCGGTGTCCCTATTTGTTTGCGGTCTATCCATTATCACCAGGCACCGGGGGCGCAAAAACCTGAATCGCCTTTTCTCTGATCCCGAACACCGCTGGCGTTTTGCCGATTAACTCGCCGTCCGCATTAATATCGTGTGGCCTTGAAGTACTCAGCGTCAGCTGTTTGGCGGAAAAAGCGCGGACTTTGCGCCAGCGACCGTGCGTCCCCCGTCGGATAAAGGGGATCAACGCCACCATTTCCCACCAGTGGGAGACTTCCAGACTATACACATCCAACTGACCATCATCGGGCGCAGCACTCTGTGCGACCGCCATGCCACCGCCGTAGAAACGCCCATTCCCCACCGACACCTGCACGGTTTTAACCCGCTCTTTGATGCCGTCATGCTCGATCTCAACGCGGAAGGGACGACTTTGTTTCAGCAGCTTAAAGGCCGCCAGTGCATAACCTAATGTGCCCCAACGCTTTTTGGACTTAGCGGACAATCCGCGCGCCAGTGCCGCAGAAAACCCAATGCTGGAGACATTAAAGAACAGATGCCCGTTAACGTCCCCCAAATCAACCGCTCGCCGCTGGCCGCTGATAATAATCTGAACGGCCTGCCGTATATCTCTGGGGATCCCCACCGTACGGGCAAAGTCATTTGCCGTGCCTAATGGCAGCACGCCCAGCGGCAACCCGGTATCGACCAGACCGGGAGCCGCTGAATTTAACGTGCCATCGCCACCGCCGACAATGACGAAATCAACCCGATCCGCATAGGCACGTATAATATCGCTGTATGAGCCTGTCTCTTTTTCATCAGGTTCGACGAGGGTAATCTGGCTTTGCTGTAATAACTGTTTCACATCGCGAGCAGAGGAATCACCATTTCGCGCATGCTTATTAATCAATAAAAGCGCTGTTGGGCCCGATTCCTTCGCTGCTGAATAATGGCTCATGGTCATCCACCCAACATTATTGTTTGATTGAATCTAACCATACGGATAATCAAACCGACAAGGGAGCTTTAAAAAGCCCACAGTACAATACAAAACATTACGTTCCGGCAATCTGCTCTAATACTTCCACAATGTAACCACTATACTGAATCCTACGAGTCAGCGATTCATTTACCCAATAGTGTTACGCAGTCAGTCCAGTAAAATGTTGCACCACAATTTTTAGGTGAAAACAGAGACTTATTCACCTACTTCATCAATGATTCTCTGGGGATATTATTTTGCAGACTGGATTCATCAATAACTCACGCTGGCTGGACAAAACACGCGCAATCATAATACTTGGCGCAATGCTGCTCGCCGCCTTTCTGGTGATTAGTTGGACCAGTTATGAAGTGGCTAAAGAATCATTGGAAGAAGAAATCGAAGGAAATACTCTGCCGCTGACCAGTGATAATGTCTATTCTGAAATCCAGCAGGACTTGTTAAAACCTATCTTTATTTCATCGCTGATGGCGCACGACACCTTTCTACGCGATTGGGTGCTGAAGGACGAAAACGATCCGCAAGCTATGTTCCGCTACCTGCGAGAAATCGATCGTCGCTTCGATACCGTATTTTCTTTCTTTATTTCGGATAAAACCAAGCGCTACTACGATCCACAGCGCATCCTGAAAACCGTCTCAGAAGATTCACCAGACGATCAGTGGTATTTCCAACACCGCACGCTATCAGACGAGATGCCTTATGCCATCGATATCTCGTTCGACCCTGAGAATCACACGCGTCTTGATATTTTTATCAATCACAAAGTCGTGGACTATGAAGGCAACTTTATCGGCATTACCGGCGTAGGTATTCCAGTTGAACGCGTTAAACTCCTTATTGAGAAATATGAGCAACGCTATAACCGAAAAATCTATTTTATTGATAAAGAAGGTAATATTACCTTACATGGAGAAACGTATAACCGCCCCCTCAAGATTCAGCAACAGCAGGGATTGGGCACTATTGCCACGACGATCCTAACCGTTCCCGGCGGTGCGTATGAATACCAATCAAACGAGGATCATGTTTTCCTTAACACTCGGTTAATTCCTGAATTCGGTTGGTATTTGATGGTAGAACAAACCAGCCATCCCAGTGAAAAGCGGCTGTTCGACACGCTGCTAAAAAATCTTGGTATCAGCACGTTTGTCAGCATTCTCTTCTTATTCCTACTGTGGTTGACCATTGGTGGATATCAGCGCCGTTTAGAACAAATGGCCACGACCGACAAATTAACCGGCCTCATGAACCGACAGGCATTTGATTACTTATTCCATCGGCTCGGTACGAGAAATGCCTTACAGCACAAGTCGCTCTCCATTCTTCTCATTGATATTGACCACTTCAAGAAAATCAATGACAGGTATGGTCACAACGTCGGAGATCTGGTTTTACAAGAAGTCTCCGCCATCTTGTCGACCAATACTCGCTCCAGCGATCAATCCTGCCGTTGGGGAGGTGAAGAATTTGTCATTCTGCTCGACGATTGCGACATCAACGCCGCACAACAGCGCGCCGAAGCGCTACGCCAGAGTATTGAAATAGCGCACCTTCCCTATCGTGAAGGGATTATTCAGGTAACGGTCAGCTGCGGCGTTGCTGAATATCGGGCTGGAGAAACGCTCAGTATGCTGATAAACCGCGCCGATATCGCGCTTTATCAGGCCAAACAGCAGGGACGCAATCAGGTAGTGCGTGCGCAATAGCAACAAACGTTGTGCCTGCATTATGCATGCAGGCACATGTAGACAGGAAGCGAGCATAAGGTATTAAGCGGATTACGTTCGGTTTCCCGTTTGGCGCTTCAGCGTAATGGAGCAGGTATATCGGTCTGCGGGATGGATCGATACTGTGGTTTCAAAAACGTTTCCCGAGCGGTCAAGATAATGGCGTACGATTTTTAATGCTGGGTAACCGACGTCAACGCCCAGCGTTTTCGCTATTTTGGCCGGAACGCCAACGGCAGAGATCGTCTGACGCACTTCTTCCCCCTGCACGCCATAATGCTTTTCAATTAAATCGCTAATCAAAGCAAACGGATCGCTGCGTACCAGACTTTTGACCTTGGCATAATCCGGGCTAACGTAGCTATCAGTCCAGCATATCGGGGAGTCCTTTTTCTGGCTGTCTTCACGAATACTGGCAATATGCAGCCAGCGATCGCCCGGCTTGCCGCCGATAATCTTTGCCAGCTCAACATCCGCCACGACTTCATCAATCTTCTTCACTACGCGCAGGTTGGTTTTTGCCAACACAAACAGATCCTCAAGGCTAGCCAGAGGATGGTTACGTTCCCGCTTTTCATCATTATCGACAACAACGGAACCCACGCCCTTGCGACGGGATAGCAAACCCGCTTCCGTGAGATCGCGCAGCGCCTCCCTGACAGTGTGGCGGCTAACCTGATACAGCTCACAAAGCTCCAGCTCGGAGGGGATCAACGAACCAGCTGGGTACTGGCCCAGCGTAATATTCTGGCTGAGTTCACGGGCAATGCGCTTATACAAGGGTTCTTTCATCGGCTCACGCTCTTAATCAATATTGATGCCCTGCATCACAAAATGACATTTCACTGCTTCCCTAACTTGTCCGGACATGATGTTATAAATACAACATGTACGGACATTTAGACATGTACGGATATTTAATTTCCCAGTCCATGCCGCTCATCAAGGTAAGCACGCTTCATCTTATCGCGGATATGGTCTGCATCTTATCACCAATACATCCGCTTCAGGAGGCGTTATGGCTTCGAATGTGCTTGATTCAGTTCTATTCCGTGATTCATTTGGTACCCCGGAAATGCGGGCGATCTTCGATGACCGAGAACTCATCCGTAAATATGTAGAAGTAGAGATCGCACTGGCCAATGCGCAGGCGCGTTGTGGTGTGATTCCAGAAAAGGCTGCCGCAGAAATCACTACCAGCTGTAACGCCGACACGCTCGATTTTGAGCTGCTGCGCCACGAAACAGAAATTGTGGGCTACCCTATCCTGCCGCTGGTACACCAGATTTCCAAACAGGCCGGTCAATCTGGCGGTTATGTCCACTGGGGCGCAACGACCCAAGACATTATGGATACCGCCGTAGTGCTGCAAATCCGTGATGCATTCGCGTTAATTGACGCAGATATCGAGGCGCTGCGTTCTATTTTGGCCGGATTGGCCGTGCGTTACCGTAATACGCCAATGGCTGGGCGAACCCATTTACAACAGGCACTACCGATTACGTTCGGCTACAAAGCGGCCATCTGGCTAGATATGTTCGACCGCCATGCCGAGCGCCTTGCCCAACTGCGCCCTCGCGTGCTGGTGGGTGAGTTCGCGGGAGCCGCAGGGACATTGGCCTCATTGGGTGACAAAGGACTCGCGGTGCAAAAAGCACTGATGGCCGAACTGGGTCTGGGTGTACCGACCTCAACGTGGCATGTGGCTCGTGATGGGTTTGCCGAAGCCGTCAACCTGCTGGCGGTCATCACCGGTTCGTTAGGGAAAATTGGCTATGACGTGATGCTGATGGCCTCCAACGAATTCGGCGAACTGTATGAGCCGTTTGTCAAAGGCCGTGGAGCCAGCAGCACCATGCCGCAAAAGCGTAACCCTATTTCCAGCGAACTGATGCTGGCCTGTTCCAAAGGCGTTCGTCAACAGGCTGGGTTAATGCTGGATGCGATGGTGCAAGATCTGGAACGCGCCACGGGCCCCTGGCATGCGGAGTGGATCGCCATCCCGGAAAGTTTCATTCTCTCCGCAGGCGCACTTCATCAAGCCAAGTTCATGCTAGACGGCCTCATTGTTGATGAGAAGATGATGCTGAAAAACCTCAATATGACCAACGGCCTTATTGTGGCAGAAGCCGTGATGATGGGGCTGGCACCGTATATTGGTCGTCAGGAAGCGCATGACATCGTCTACGATGCCTGCCGTATCGTAAATGAGAAAGGCGGCACGCTGGCCGATGTTCTCAATGCTATGCCAAGCGTCGCAAGCCGACTCGATCCCAAATTAATCGAAGACCTGGCCAACCCCGTCAACTATTTGGGGAGCGCCCCTGAAATGGTTGACCAGGTAGTAAATAAAATGGAAAGAAAGTAGTCATCACCGGTAATTATCCAGTATCTCCCTAATTCTCAGACTGAAATCGATATTCCCCAGACGCAAGATAATAACGCGTCTGGGCAGGCTCTCTTTTGCCGGGAACGATAGCGGATAACCATTGATTGCACGATTAAGGAGACGCTATGTCATCCGAATCATCCACCAAGAAAAAAATAGTCGCAGTTATTATTCCTCTCCTGCTGGGCCTGATTATCTGGTTTTCTCCGGTTCCTGATGGCCTTACGCCACAGGCATGGCATATGTTCGCGATTTTTGCCGCCACTATCGCAGCAATATTGACGCAGCCTCTGCCGTCGGGCGCGATTATGCTGCTTGTCCTTTGCATCACCATTTTCACGGGAACATTAACAGAAGCTAAAGCGCTGGCCGGTTTTTCCAGCGGCACCGTCTGGCTCATCTTTTGTGCCTATATCCTCTCTCTGGGCTTTGTCACATCCGGGCTGGGAAAACGCATCGCCTACAAAATGCTGTCACTATTCGGCGGAAGCAGCCTGGGGATCGCTTATTCACTGGGCGTATCCGACCTAATCATGGCACCCGCTATGCCATCCGTCACCGCACGTTCGGGCGGAATTATCTTTCCCATCGCACGTTCAATTAATGAAGTATTAGGCTCAACACCCGGTGTTAGCGGTAAAAAGATCGGGGATTTTCTGATCATGGTCTGCTTTCAGTTTACGCCGATCACTGGCGCGATTTTCCTCACTGGCATGGCGGCCAACCCGCTCGTTGGCAGTCTGGCAAAAACCTCATTAGGCGTGGATATTACCTGGGGCGGCTGGTTTATTGCGGCTGTCGTACCAGCAATGTGCTGCTTCTGTCTCATGCCGCTGCTGGTTTATAAAATTTTGAACCCGGAATTGAAAAAAACACCAGAAGCGAAGGAGATGGGACGCCGATCACTGGCGGAATTGGGGAATATGAAATCGGCAGAGAAAAAAGTGGCGTTTGGCTTTGTACTCGCGCTGCTCGGCTGGGGCACCAGCCTGATCACCGGTTTCTCTGCCACGTCCGTCGGGCTGGCGTTAGTTGCCTATCTGTTCGTCACTCAGGCCGTCCAGTGGAAAGACGTCCTCAGCGATCGCGCAGCCTGGGATACAGTCATCTGGTTCAGCGTCATTATCAGCCTCGCAGCAGGGTTGTCTGACCTTGGTTTTATTAAGTGGATGACCGTTAAGCTGGGAAATTCCATCCAGGGTTTCGGCGCGATGGAAACCTTCGTTATTCTCGGCATCCTCTATATCTACGTGCATTATCTATTTGCTACCGCCTCTGGACACGTCGCTGCGCTTTATGCGCCCTTCGCCGCCACCGCCATAGCCGCAGGCGCGCCGCCCATGATGGTCGCCATCTGTTTTGGGATTTTTAGCAACCTGATGTGGGGAAATACCGAATACGGCGGTGGCCCTGGCCCTATCTACTTTGCTCAGGGCTATTTTGAACGCCACCGTTTCTATAAAATTAATTTCTGCATCGTCACGTTTAACGTCGCCCTGATTTTTATCGTCGGCTTAGTGTGGTGGAAACTGATTGGCTATTATTAATCGCCTGTCCCGCACGTTCGCAAAATATAATGGGGAGGCATGTTGCCTCCCCATTATTTCGTCATGACCGTCGTTCAGCTTTTTCAGCCATTAAATTCCATCGTCTTTTGTCTGCACCCAAAACGCATGCACCAAACCGGGAAAATAACCCAACAGCGTCAGAATAATATTCAGAATGAACGCCCCACCAATCCCTTTTCCCAATAACACGCCCAACGGTGGTAAAAGAATAGTCAGTACAATGCGCCAAAATCCCATATCAACCTCCGTAACGTGATAATTACTTATGAAAATAGTTCAGCACTCGGGATTTGTCAGCCTTCATCGAAATAATTGAGACTAATCTTCGCAGATAAAATGAAAGTGCGAGTTTCACGCAGCGTATCACTCCCAAAACCGCACTGTAATCCGTCAAAAAATGGCCACAGTGCGGTTTATCCATACGTTAAAACGTTAAATTAGAAGGTAACATTCACCTTCGCCCAGTAGGTTCTACCCGGCTCGTTTACGGATGTGTTGGCTGAATAACCGAAACTGCTATTACCTGCAAGGTTGAGATGTTCACTGTAAGTGGTGTTAAACAAGTTATCGACACCCGTACTCAGTTTGACGTATTGGTTAACACGATACGCCGCATTAGCCGAGAAAATCGCAAAGCCGGGGCTATTATCAAAGTCTTTTCCGACAACGTTACCTTCGCTAATCGCCACCCTATTTTGCTGACTCACCAGACGCAGCAAACCCGTGCTACTCCAGTTACCTTTTTCCCACGATAATCCCAAGCGCGCTTCCAGCGGAGGAATTTGCGGCAGCGGCCGATGGTCATCCGTATTCTTCGCCCAGGAATACGCCAGACTGGCGTCCGTTTTCCAGCTATCCGTTAATTTATAGCTGAATCCCGTTTCGCCTCCCATGATGGTCGCATTAACATTATCCGCCTCGCTGCTCCTGGCATTCATCGGATCATAGCGGAACAGGATAAAGTCATTAACCCGTCCCGCATAGGCAGAGACCCAACTGCTCAGACGTTCGCCGCTGTACTGCGCGCCAATATCAAGCTGGGTTGTTTTCTCGGTTTTAACATGATCGAACGCACTCTGCGTTCTGCCCGGCCCATAGGTTGGCGAGAAAAGCTCCCAATAATCAGGAAAGCGCTCGGTGTAGCCAACGCCTGCGTACAGCATTACTGGGCTATCGGCCAGCGTATGCTCCACGCGGATAAAACCTGCTGGTAACGTATCGTGCCGTTCGCTCACGCCAGTGCCCGTGTCATTCTCGACCTTGGTTTTATCAATACGCGTTCCCCCTATGACCTTACTCTGCCCTGAGGCCTGCCAGGTAAGTTCGCTGAAGACACCATAGGTGTTAAATTGCGCATCTTTCTTCCAGCCATCATTTCTCCAACGGCGATGCGTATTCGTCTGCATGTCCGCCCCGCTTTTCAGCTCATAATCGGACCATATCCACGTTGCCATCATCCGTCCGCCAACCGTTTTTCTATCCAGTTGACTGGCCATTGGCATGCTCATCATCCCCATACCACCCGGTGAGCGCAGCGTGTAATTATCCATAACGTGATCGGCATAGTTGTAATACACACTCGCCTCAAGCTTATCGAATACGTTCCCTATATTGGATTTCTCGGCACGCAGGCCCAAACTCTCACGCTTAAATTGCGAACCATCCATGCCACGCCCAGCGTAGCGCGCTTCTCCATCCCCTTTGCCTGCGGTCAGCTCCAACAGTGTGTCGCTGTCTGGAGTCCAGCCGAGCGCCACATCCGCATTCCATTTATCCCACTTTGATGCCACGCGTTTTCCATCACCCTCTTTGTAATCGCCCGACTGTGATTTATTACCAATGAGTCGAACATAGCCCTCTTCACTCCCGAATCTGACATCAGCATTTTCATCATGACGATCGTTTGACGCCGCCAGCACACTGGCATTGCCCTGTATTCCCGGCTTATCAAAACGCGGCGGCGTCCGCTCAAATCGCACGGTTCCCGCTGAGTTTCCCGCCCCCCAAAGTACGGTCTGCGGCCCTTTAGTAAAGGTTAACAGGTCATAACTTTCGGGCGAGATGTACGAGCTCGGTGCATCCATACGTGACGGACAAGCGCCCAACATCTCACCATTATTGGAAAGAATACGCAGCCTCGATCCAAACATGCCCCGGAAAACGGGATCGCCATTCGTTCCACCGTTGCGTATTTGCGAGAACCCGGGAATGGTTTTCAGATAATCCGAGCCATCGCTGGCCGGGACAGGCTGTCGCGGGGTTTTCGGCGAGGTCACCAGCGTAAGAGGAGAAGTATCGGGGGCAGTCACCACCATCACGGCATCATCATTCAGCATAGCGTGAGAAGCGGAATGATCGTGATCGCTTTGGGCCATCACGGGTAAAGAGGATAGCGCCACCAGCACCAGAGAAGCGGCGGGCGTGTATACAAATTCAATTTTTTTCATTGTGTTGCCTTACGGTTTCTTATGCCATAACAACATGCGGCAGAACGCCTATGGAGGGATCGCCCGACCATAGGAAGTACGCCGACGGATGTCGTTAATTAAAAGGATTCAAAGCAAAGAAACCGTCGCGGGAGGCGCACGGGCACGCTGTGGGCAATAGGGTCGGAATAACGTTGGGCAAACAAAATTAGGGGAATACGTCGGCCGGTGTGCGGATAATAGCAACCAGAGCAATGGCAATATGACCGAAAGAATGAACGGTAAATGCACAAGAAGCTGGCAGTATCCGCAGGCAATGTCCTCCATCGGCGAAAGACCGACGCTGGACATCATCAGATTATGCGGCGTACTGCCGCGATGACATGTCTCATGATCATCTACGCCATGGTGATGCTGAGACGCAGCAGGCATGTGATGGGCGGATACCTGACAGGCCGATAGCTGCACCAGTGATTTTGAAATCAAGGGGGCAATAAACAGCATCATCATAGAAAAAATGGCTAGGCAGGCTGCTACTCGTTTAATGCTCACGCCAAATAATTCGCTAACGTACCCTATTGATAAGATGGTCGAAGTGTATCGCACTCGCCGCAGAATTGTCTCATTTGGCTCAGAATTACGCGAAGCCGCTCACGAGGCAACATCGTTATTTGTATACCAAACGAGCGCGATATTCATGCCCATCGCCACTGACTCACTGGCTGGGGCATAATTAAGCGTGTATGTGGGGCAATTTTAGTGTGGGCCTCAACATCAAACGCTTTCCAGAAACATGAAGTCAGGTTAGCATTCATGGCAGCAGTCTGGAGATTAGGGTGTGTTTTTGGCGAATACACGCCTAAACATGCTTACTACCGTTTTCTATTTTTTCACGCTAACCCGCGATGAACCATAAATAAGCATGATCGTCGACAAGGCGTCATGCAGTAAATTTTTTATACTTTGAACTTATTTTACACAAGGGAGGAACAAGCATTGCAGCGACTGCAGGTTTCATCGTCACGAATTGATTCCATTGGGTATGACCCACAAACACACACCCTCGAGATAGCGTTTCATAACAAAGATATCTATCAATATGTTGGCGTGCCTGAATCCATCTACAAAAAGTTTATTTCTGACGCTGTCGTCTCTAAAGGCCGTTTCTTTGATGGCGTGATAAAAGATAAGTTTTTATGTCGAAAAAACAAATAGATAAAAATTCAGTAACAGCCGTTTTGCTATTTATCGCCGTCTCTTAACGGCGGTTAAAAGAGTGGTTTTCTACCACACCAATCTGCCATTTCATCCTCAACCCCGTCTTCCAACCTCTCAACTAAAGCTTTGAATATAGGCCTGTAGCCCATCAGTGCCTATTCTAACGCCATATATCAGGCCGTCAGTGATCGAGACACGGATGGCCTCTTAGCGTCATCAACGTTGTCGTTTGCTAAATCATTAAGCAAAAAATCCAGTAAGGTTCGTGTACTGGTCGGTAAATATTTACGTGAACTGTATAACGCATAGACGCCCAGCTCCGGTAATAAATAGTCCGCCAAAATGCGAACCAGTGCGCCGGTGCGAAGATAAGGAGCTGTCGTAAAAGCGGGTAAATGAACGATTCCCCCGCCCGCAAGCGCGGTATGCAAAAGCACCATACTATCATTCGCAGCAAAGTTACCCGTGACATCGACTTCATCCATCGCCAGATTCTCACCGTTAGCCGATGGACTCTGAAAACGCCAGACATTGCCAAAACGCGTGTGGTACAAGCAGTTGTGCTGCCTGAGATCGTCTGGCCGCTGGGGCATTCCATTACGTGCCAAATAATCGGGCGTGGCACAAACGACAGAAGCACATCGGGTCAGCTGGCGTGAAATCACACTCGGATCGAGCTTGTCACCCACATGAATAGCCAGATCAATCCGCTGTTCCACCAGATTCATTGATGCATCCTTCAACACCATTTCGACAGCAACTTTGGGATATTGGGAAGCATAGCGCCTCATCGCATCGGCCAGATAGGATTGACCAAATGAGATACTGCTTGCAACCCGAATCAGGCCGTTAGGCTCCTGGCTCTTACTCTCAAGGGCCGCACTAATATCATCATTCAGAGCTAAAATTTGTCGGCAATACGACAAAATCTCGCTCCCAGCACTGGTCAGCCCCAAACTGCGACTGGAACGATGCAATAACCGGACGCCAAATGATTTTTCCAATGATGCGATATAGCGCGTAGCCATGGCCCGCGAGATATCCAGTTTGTTCGCTGCGGCAGTGAGACTTCCTAACTCAACCACATCAACAAATACCTGCATGGCAACAAAGCGATCCATAAACCCTCATATTGTTCGAAATATGCAACGTTAGTTTGCATTACTTCGTATTTATTCATCCGATTTTTGCAACTATAGTCCGAGTTTTACTATCCAGACAAGAGATAAAGAATGAAAAACCAACGTCTTACGCCCTTGGCCGCTTTCTTACTTTTAATCAGCATGGCTGCTACGGCTCACACATTTCCCTCACAAGGCACAGAAACAAAAGGTACAAAAACAAACAGTCCCGCTACCACCTCACTGACAGGGTGCGGCCCATCCTCAACGATCAACCAACTTTTCAACCAATTTGGAAACAGCGGGAAAATGCCTGCCGAACTTGGGAGTTGGCTGAATGATGCAAAGGCTCAGACTGTCGAACCTTACCAGGCCTTTGATAATGTTTATTATGTCGGCATTTGTTGGGTCTCGGCCTGGCTCATCAAAACCAGCGAAGGCCCAGTGCTCATAGATACGCTGTATGGGGAATTTACAGATCAACTTATCGATAACATTAAAAAAATCGGCGTCGAGCCAGCAGATATCAAAATGGTACTGCTAACACACGGACATTTTGATCATGTAGGCGGCGTATCTAAACTCAAGTCGTTCACCAACGCACGTTTTGTCATGTCTGAGAAAGGATGGAAGGAAGCGCAGGCGGATGCGAACAAAACACAGGGGAAACCTAACGCATGGACAATGCCTGACCCAGCAACCACTGACATTTTGGTCAAAGACGGCAGTGCCTTGGCGGTGGGTGATACCACATTTTACGCCTACATTACCCCTGGACACACTTGGGGAACCACATCTTATGTACTTGATGTCAAAGAGGGGAATAACACCTATCGCGCGATGACTATTGGTGGATTAGGGTTAAATGCTATCGACGGTCCGCAACAGGTTGAGGCCTACATCCGAAGCATTGATCGTATCAAGGCGATGGTGGAAGATGCTAAGCACCCGATTACAGTCCATCTCACCGCCCATCCTTTTAGTAACGGCCAAATTGAAATACAAAATCAGCTGAAAGTACGTCAACCCAACCAACCGCACCCCATGGTGGATGCAGAAGGGCTACTCAAACAGCTGGCTACACTCCGCGCGGGAGCAGTAGAACGACTGGCCGTCGAGCAGGCACGAATTCAAAAATAGACGTTCTTATGATGGCGAAAGATCTTTTAGATTTAGGGTTATTCGCAGAGAAACAGACAATATCAGGACATTTGACCATCGGCAGTGACAGACAGATACAACTGTAAAATGTTGTTCGTTCTAGGCTGTGTCCCGTAACTATTTTTTGTACAATCAATGACATGATTTCACCACAAAAAATTCTTTAATTTGGCTCGTTACGATTTCCCCGATGAAGCATGGGCGCTGATTTATCCCATGCTGCCACCTGAAAGAGGTTCTTCCAGAGGCGGGCGTCCTTACTTTGCTCACAGACATGTCATGAATGGTATATTTTGGGTTCTTTGCTCTGGTGCGCCGTGGCGGGATTTACCTGAGCGTTATGGTCAATGGAAAACTATTTACAACCGCTTTAACCGGTGGTCTAAAGCCGGAGTAATGAACTGTATTTTCAATAAATTACTCCAGATCTTGGATGAAAAAGCGCTGATTGACTGGGATGTTATCGCGCTGGATGGCAGTAACGTTCGCGCCCTGAAAGCGGCGGCCTGTGCGAAAAAAAACATCCCGATGAACGCGAGGACCATGGGCTGGGTCGCTCTCGCGGCGGCTTTGGCACCAAAATCCATCTGGCGACAGATGGCACAGGGTTACCGCTGAGTTTTTGTCTGAGCGGCGGGCAAGCCCACGAAAGCCGGTATGCGGAAACGTTGCTTAATCGGGTCGGGATTATCCGAAGAAGTGGGTATCTGAAATCGCGTCCGAAAGCGGTACTGGCGGATAAGGGTTACTCAAGTAACAGCCTCCGCATTCATTTGAAAATAAAGGGAATAAAAGTGGTGATTCCATTTAAATCGAATGAGAAAGCTAGTCAGGACAGACGTCGGCCCCTCGACAGATGCCTGTACAAAAAACGCAATGTCGTGGAGCGTTGCTTTGCGATACTCAAAGAAAATCGTCGTATCGCTACACGCTCGGAAAAAACAGCCAGAAACTACCTGAGTATGCTAAAGCTGGGGGCGATCAGGTTATTTTTAAAGCGGTTGTTAAGTTAAGGGACACAGCCTAGTGGCTGATGGTCAGAATAAAAGTCAAAATAGTGCATATCTAGCACTGACACAAAAACTATATTAGGAAGAATATTAGGAAAGGGACTTTTAGGCACAAAAAAACCACCTTGCGGTGGCGTATAATATTATATAACTAATTGTTTTTATTAGCTTAAATCAATGGTGCCGGGGCGGGACTTGAAAAACAACCCCATCTTATTGAAAATAAAGACACATCATGAGTGAACATAGTCGATATATCCTCATTTGTATACTCAGTCTTTATCCCTTTACGCCAGCCACTACTCGCCACACAATTCAACAGTGATGGTAAAAATGTTGCGATGCAAAATCTGATGTATGAATAACATCGGTACAACTTCATTCAGCGGTTAGATGCTATCGCGGTTTAATGTAGATAGCAAAACCGTTATCAAGATAGCAAGTGCATTTTTGGCAATCGGGTCACCGTTATCATCAGGTCTGAGATGTTTTAGGTTGCTCCCTGTCCTCCATAAAATCTGAAGTGGCATTTTCAGCAGCAAACCAACTATCCCAGCCCTCCCCCGATGACGTAATAATACGAGAGTGATTGATCGCAGCCGTATCTGCGTCTTTCACATCATCGGTTAATGAGTCTGTTTTTGAGGTACAGCTATTCCCTTTTCTCATCATCGCCCTTCTCCCGCCAAACGATACGTGACCCACAACATGCCGCATCCCCTTTTACATTACCAGATGCGGCGCGATGGATAACCTCCATCCTGCCCCCTAGCCTGTCGATAATCACCTTGCCGCCAACATCCCTGGAAAATATTTGGCAATAATATCGTTCATCTGATCGATCAAGTCAGAACGTTTAAAGGTGAGATGCCCAGTACCTTTCTGAAAGTAACGCACGCTAAAGAACTCATCCTCGTATTCCTGCTCGTGAGGATTATCGCGGATATGGTCCATTAGCCGGATGGTGACATCGACACGGTTGTCGGGGATCGGTTTACCATCCAGCAGATACAGCATACGCTCTAGATCGGCCAGTTGATCGCGTCGCCAGCCCCAGTTCAGTCCAAAGCCCCAGCGGTTATATGTCACCAGATTGCTGATGATGATTTTCTTGCCAAAGTAGCAAGGGTGATTGGTTTTGTAATCCCAGGACAGCCCTTTGAATACATTGATCACCCCGCGCTCGAATACCTCCTGTTTACTCTGGTGAAGTTGCTCAAACGTGCTGAGTATATTGGCTTCGCTGATAGCCGGTAGCTCACCCTCATCCAGATTTTTATGCCACTGGCTACGCGCTTCGGCATCCATCAGCGACAGCATGCCGGATTTCAGCATCAGGTCGCGCCAGATATTACGATCCAGTGTGCGGGTAATGGCAGGCATCGCTTTGCCAGGTGTTTCTGTCAGCCAGCAGTCGTAGCGATGCCCTTGCTTTAACGCCCAGTCTTCAGCGGTGCCGCCACCAATAGTCGCTGTTAGTGTTGAAATAGCCTGTAGCTGGTTGAGGAGCTGTTCTATCTGTTGCAGCGCGGTATCACGTCCGGTAACGATACGTTCGATATTGGTCGAGCAAATCAGCTCGGTGTGTTCGGTCAAAACCTCGGGTTCAATTTGCATCATTTGTGGTCCATAGATAAAAGCAAATGCGCCAGCCGGTAAGGGCTGGCGCATTATGCATCGGGGAGAAGGATAAACAGGTTTGGTGCGATGTGACTGGAAAGCCGCTCGCAATCTTTATGCCTTGAGCAAGCCGGTAGCGCGCCTGGCACGGAGAATATCAACGGCGGTAAGAAACGGCGATTGCTCCTGCCAGTTAAAGCCGTTGCGATCGATGCGCACCAGTTCGTATTTCTCCACCAGAAAATTGACGGCATTGACCAGCGTGACGCCAGCATCGATATGCGCCTGAATTACGTTTTCCTCACAGAACGGTGTGTCGTTCAGCGTCAGGCCGTAGTGCTTTTCCAGCAGGTAGGTCAGGAGTTGTTGCCAGACGGCTATAGGTGACGCGCAGGATTGATCCTCCCGTGACGGGATTGCAGGTGATGTTTGCATGGGAATACTCTCTACAGGTTAGGTCGATAAAATCAGGAAAATGCTCAGAATGGGAGAGAAGTTGCAGGTTATTCTGCTGCTGCCGAAGAGGGATAGGTAACAATATACACGTAGCCAAAACTGCCCAACGTATCGGCTTCACAGGTCCATTCGTTGCAATACAACGTGATGCAACCCTGCTGACGGTGATTCAGTTCCCCCATGTGTAGCTTCTGTTCCAACAGCTTAATTAGCTCAGGGAAGCAACGTTCCAGACTTTGGGCTTCTGTTTTGCTAAACGTACCGACAATGCTGGCACGGTCTGCCAGATAGTGCAGACGGTTACCTTCCTGCACCAGTCTGGCTCCGAATCGCGGCGTGACGGCACGTTTTAGTCCCCATTCAGGGGTATCCGGTGATGGCATGATTGTTTCCTTATAAAAGAGCGGTAATAAATGTGATCATCACAACCAGCCACGTTCAGCGAATGACACTACCTCAGCACCGCCGACAACCAGATGATCGAGGACTCTGACGTCGAGTTGTGACAGTGATTCCTTCAGCTTGTCGGTGATATGGCGGTCAGCCTGACTGGGCTCGGCACAGCCGGAAGGATGATTGTGTGCCAGTATCACGGCGGCGGCATTATGGCGCAGTGAGGCTTTGAGGATTTCACGCGGATGCACTTCGGTACTGTTGATACCACCCAGCGCGATAACTTCCTTTTCTATCAGACGGTGTTGGTTATCCAGGTACAGCACCATAAAGACTTCACGCTCCAGACTGCTGAGTTCCAGCATTAACCAGCTTTTGGTGTCCTCAGAGGTTTTGAACTGTCGCGCATTTTTACGCACGCGTTTTTCCAACAGGCACAACGCCATCTGGATGATGCGTTGCTCTCTGGACGCAATACTGCCTGCCAATGAATTGCATGACATGGTGATTCCTTATCTAAACGATGGATGATGAAAAAGAAGGGTGAAATGGATGACAAGAGCACAATAAATACAATGCCTCGCACAGGCGCACGAGGCATCGGAACCGTGAATAAGGTCAGTCGTTATTCCATCTGGAATTCCCATATGCCCTGATCGGTCTCGACAATAATTTCAAGGACATTACAGGCGGCTCCCCAGTTTTTTGACTTAAACGTCGTTTCAAAAGTGCTGCCGAAGCGGAGTCGAACGGGCTTCCAGGATGCTTCGGAAAGGTGCTGGCAATTTCCCCGATTAACCACAATGTCTTTGACAACGACAGAATCTGTCAACGCTGTCACGGATATCCTTGGATAATAGGGACCGGCATACCAATTTCCTGAGGCAATACGGGTTTGCACTCTGACAGGCGCTTTTTCTGCAAAAACGCTTAGCGAACACAATCCCAGACAGAGCGCGACAAATGCTTTTTTCATGATATTTTCCTTTACTCGACAGGCTCGAAGCCTTCCGATGACCAGAGGCGGTGACACTCAACGATGGCTGAATGTCAGCGTGTCCTTTTTGCCGTTGTAGTGAGTGAGGTTAAGCGTGGTGTTGTTGGCATCATGGGTACTGTCAACCTTCACGATTTCACTGCAATCCTTGAGGTCAATCGCCTTGATTTCAGGCGCGGGATTCGTTTTATCGACGGCATACCAGCTCCCTGCCGGGCAGGCCATCCCGGCACTTTGCGTCAGAAAGGCGTAATACGGCGTATCGGTCAGACGGGTATAAAGGCTGGCGGTATCCGCGCCCTGAACCAGCACATCTTTACCGCTGTCACCGCAATTCCGGCAGAAAAGCTGGTCCTGCGTGTTTCTCAGTACTTGTGCCTGATACGCCAGAACCTGGTTATTCATCTGGAAACGGTTTTTCTCTCCATTCTTCCAGGTGACAGTGAGCAGCATGTTGTTTTTGTTTTCCGTCACCGATACCTTCGCTACAGCCGATAAATCAGAGCGGTCATCGTCAAACTCAATAAAGTGAACGGTGGGCAACGCGGCATATTTATCGATGTAATAAAAATCGGGTGTCCGGTTAGCGGTGTAAGCAGGAATGGCATCATTCAGCAGGATGGTATAGCGCGTCATGTCCCATAACTTGCTGTACTGATCCGTTTTATTTTTATAGCCCTGTGGATAGTCAGAAATAAAGAAACTGTCTTTCCTGTCGGGTCCACAGAGATGGCAAACCATATGCCCTTCGCTGTCGGTGATAATTTGCGGTTCATTGTCAGCAGGCTTTGCCTGTACAGACAGAATGGGAAGAACCATCAGGGAGGCCAGCAGCATTCCGCTGCATGGCAGTGCAGGTTGTGTTTTCATTGTGGTTTTCCTTCGGAAGGGCTCTCGGTTAAAAACCGGCCCATCCGCCAACGGTATTGATGATAAAAAGCAGGCAGGCCATAAAAATCACCAGCGTGATATACCAGCGCATAAAGCGGCCAAACAGCTTCAACAGCGTTCGCATATTATTTTTCTCTGCAAATCAGGTAATACAGCAATCCGGCCAGTAACGGGTCGATGACCATCCCCAAAATGAACCAGCCCCAGAACGAGCGACCGCTGCTGGATGCCACGCATCCCAACACGATTGCCAGCCCCACCCAAAGCAGTAACAACGGCATCATTGCCCTCCAGACGCATACGCGTTACATGAACATGTTATTGATTCGTAAAAGTAAAAAATCCTCAGAATGGAATGTCGATTTTATAGCGGGGAGAAATGGCGGTATAACAAATCAATTCGATCGGTTCGATCGACAAAATCGATCGGTGACGATAAAGAAAGCTGATGGGAAGCAGCAAAAATGTTAGTCGAAGAAGAAAGACCACACGGCATTTGCCACTCTGGCAACGGAATGGGTGACGCCATGCAGCACCTGTTTTGCTACCTGAGGCAACGGCGCATGGTCAATAACCCAATCCACCGCACTGACTACCGTGTCGGAAAACCCAGCCTTGGCCTGCTGTATCGCGCTTTCGGTTTGGTGCTCAGCACGTAAATGAGGAATGACCGGACTGCGAGCCTGCTTTGGGAGAAGGGTTATCATCGCCTCCACCATCTTTCCCAGTTGATAACGGCCTTTAACGGAAAGCGGTAAAATGTTCTCTGCCACGATACCGAGTTGTTGCCCGATAGCCGCCCGCTTTTGTGCCATATGTTCCCGTTGCCTGGATGATGGCTGTGCAGAGGCCCAGTGCCATTCCTCGCTCGGTTCAATCTTGTCGACCTGATTGAGCAGCCAGAGTATCGGCGTGTGCTTACCGTTCACAGAGCCGAACACATCCCGATAAAACTGCTCCTCGGCAGAATAGGCGCGGTCATCCGCCTTCAATACCCACAGCACCATATCCAGCTCCGGCAACAGGGATTGATACAGTGCGCGATATTCCTCATCCCGCTGCTGGCTCTCACCGACACCCGGTAAATCAACCAGCGTAAGATAATGACGCCCAAAACGCAGACGAATACGTTGTGGCTCACGGGTACAGGCTGCGACAGCATTCACTGCACAGACTTCGCTGCGAAACAGCGCATTGCATAAGCTCGATTTTCCGACGCCGGTTTTGCCCATAATGCCAATCACCGGTTCATAGGTGACCAGTTGGGTCAGCTCCTGCATAAGAGCGTGACGTAACGAACGGGGATAGCGCCGCAGATGGCGGCGGATCAGGGAATAACCTGACGATTTTTTCATATCAGCCTCAGAATGAAAAAGGCCATCCGGGATGGATGGCCTGATGAATTGAAATAGGGGCAACTCAATGAGGTGATATATAACTGAGATTTTTTTTAGTTTTTCTGATTCAGTTCTGCCCATGCTTTTTCTATCAGAAATTCGATCACATCAGCCCTATTACGGTTAAAACGCTTCTCAAGTTTTACCAGCGTTTTTTTAGAACTTTCAGAAATACGAATATTGACCGGTGCTTTGGTGGCAACTTTCTTACGATGCTTCATATTTGCATAGCGTTTTCGCAACGTATTCAGGAAAAGTTGTTTTTCTGCTGGTTCTTCATTCCAGAGATAATATATTGCAGGAATGGCAAAAGCCTGCATCTCAGGAATAATGTTGATATCTCTGAAATCCCTAAATATGCGACGTTCCGAAAAAAATTGTTCCATTATCCATTCAATATTTTCTTTTCCTGCATCAACCATCCATGAAAAATCCTTTCTGAACCTTTTTTTGTTCTTTAAGTAATCATCTTTTATTTCAGATGTAATTGAGTCATTTCTGTTTGTCCGGGTCAGCAATATATCGAGAATGGACAATATAGCCAGATAACATTGCTCAGGCGTATCAGGTATCGCCGAAGGTAAATGCTCACCAATAAGCCAGAGATGTCTTCTTCGACGAAAACAATATTGAGGGTATGCATCCTCCGCGTCTTCAGAGTAGAAAGTCACATATTCTTTTATTAACCGTAACCAAAAATACATACAACCATACTGATCTTGCTTAATCCATACCAGTTGTGATTCATCGACGCTATGCTCACGGTAAATTGCGCTATACCGGAGCACATGTTTTGTAATGCGCGTAGCTCCGTAACTCTCCTGCACATCGGCATCAATAATACTGTTTATCTTATCATTAATCAGTTGCACATTTTTCTGTATGCCGAATGAAAATCGTCTTGCCTCTTCTGAATGCCCCATCCTCCAGAGAAGATAAACCCCCTCCCTAATGGACTTAACTTCAATATACCTAACCATCTTCCATCCTTACCGCTGGTGTCTTCATTGTTTAATGAAACTACTACAAACATCATCAAAAAACTGTGATTCATGATACTAAAATCAGGTCATCTAAAAGCATGGAAAAGGCATGTTTTCTTGCGAATTACTGATACATACAGTAGTGTTTTTTAGGTTATTTATGTATGATTCATAACAGATATCATACAATTTTATTGCAAGTAAAATCCATAAAATCAAATGCTTATGGATTTACAATAAACTTATTTCATGTGCTAATTTAGTACTTTTTGATTGATTTATGCAAGCGTGGATATGAACCGGCCTCATGACATGAGGGTGATTCGTCGCTGATGTGGTTCATTAAGGAATAAAGTATTATTTAATAAATCCAGTCATCACTGCTAGATAAATACTAGCATCATTCACTTAGTGAATAGACGCATTATTAAAAAACATTCAAACCCGGACATGTGGCTATAAAAAACGTCTGGCATACTCCATGCATAATTAAAAATTAACGCACTGAATCATTATCATGAGATAAATTCACCGAAATAGAAATCATGAAAAAACGTCAGTGTAAAAGCATCAATCCAAACTATCAGCATGACATGCATCTGAACCAAAAACTTAGAGCACATCAGGAGATGTTGTTCCTGCGCTACTCAAAGCTACTGATGTTGCGCATAGACTTTGCATATATTAAAACGAGTTACGAATTTAAACACTCAGATAAAAATACCATTGTAGGAGATATGGTTAAGTTACTCCAACAAAGCGTGAGTATAAGAGGACTTGTAGGGTACGTGTGGGTACTGGAGTATACCGAAGTTCATGGCTTTCATATCCATGCAGCATTTTATCTTAACGGCCAGAAACACCGTAAGACATGGAATACGTTTCTTTCTGTAGCTGAACTCTGGGATGATATTACCGATGATGCGGGTTATACGCATTGGTGTAACCCCCGGGAATATTATGACGTACGGGGTGAGCGAGTTACCTCTTGGGACAACAATACTGGTCGAGACGATATGCTATATATTCTGAGTTATCTCAGTAAAAAGGCTCAGAAGACAGACAGAATTATTTTTCAGTGCAGCGATATTCCTTCCCAATGTAAAAGTGGAGGACGCAACAGAAACAAAAGTCGCTCTCATTTGTAAAAAATTATTCCGCTGGTGAATCATTTGAAGGAGTTCGCCAATTTCCATTTTCCGGCTCCTTCTCCATTCACTTGAGGAGAAAAAACGATGAGCGCCACTACCGATTACCGCCTTCTTAACGACCAGTTCGTCGATATGACCTTCATCACCCAGTTGACCGGACTAACCGACAAATGGTTTTACAAGCTGATTCAACTGGGTGAATTTCCGAAGCCGATTAAGCTAGGTCGTAGTTCTCGCTGGCTGCAAAGTGAAGTCGAAACCTGGTTACAGCAACGTATCGATCAATCTCGCCAGTAGTCACGTCTTCATTCCCCTCTTGTTTTACTAAAACGCGAATAGAAGATCGCCATCCGATTCCATGGAGAACATCGGCTGTCTGTTATTCAGCATGTTGGAGACTTTTCTAAATGACACGTAATACGACGCTATCCACGTTGCTGGATAAGTACCAAAGCCATCTTGACGACAGTGCTGCGCACGCCATCCATCAGGGTATCAGTACGCGAAAAATTCATACTTTTCACCGGTTGAGCCTGACGGCAGTTTCCCTGCCAGACCAGCATAAGGCGCATCTGATTGTCCCCGCGAAACTAATGCAGAAATCAAGAGTATCGCGTATTGAGGTTGCCAGCAGAGCCATTCTGCCAGTGGAAACCAGCCGCTACCTTCAACGGTATCCGATGCTGGGCGGTATTCTGATCAGTGAATGTGACCGGCTGCATCTGGATGAATTGGGTGACAGCCTTCAGCGGTTATTTGATCGGGAAAATGAACCCGGCATTCAGGAAACGTTAACATTACTGTGCTGGTCAGAGCTGCTTAACGGCCTGTCTTATCGTGAATGGACATCACTGGCTGATAAAACCGACAGACAGATTCAGGGGTGGATTAAGACCCTTCTGCGCACTCAGCCAGCACGTCGGGCAATGATTGACGAATACGTTTTCTTCGCCTGCTTTGGTTACTGGAGGGATTATTACCCTGCTTGATATTGATAAATTTATGAGGATATCCTCCCCATTCATCGTCAATACCTTCCGAATAGACTACCGTCTCACACACTTAACTCAAACTTTCAGCATAACTGCGCATTCTGTGCAACTTCTTGCTCACTTTCTGGTGGAAATCACTTTTTGCGCAATGGATGCCGTTTTTTCGCGAGGTCTGCGCAACTTCTTGCTCAAATTTGACTTAGGAAAAATTTAACTTAAGTGATTATTTAGTAAAAACAATGAGATAAAAATTGGCACGGAGATTGCTATACAGAACGTGACGTTATTCAACTCGTTCAACAACAAGGAGCAAGACTATGCCAACTCCATGCTATATCAGCATCGAAGGGAAAACGCAGGGCAACATCACCGCTGGGGCCTTCACCTCTGACTCTGTCGGCAATATCTACGTGCAGGGCCACGAAGACGAGATGTTGGTACAGGAATTCAAACACGTGGTTACCGTACCCACCGACCCGCAATCCGGTCAGCCATCCGGCCAGCGCGTACACAAGCCGTTCAAGTTCACCGTCGCGCTGAACAAAGCCGTACCACTGATGTACAACTCTCTGGCATCCGGAGAAATGCTGCCGACCGTGACTCTGAAATGGTATCGCACCTCAGTGGAAGGGAAACAGGAGCACTTCTTCTCTACCGTGCTGACCGATGCCACCATCGTCGACATCGACTGCAAAATGCCACACTGTCAGGACCCATCAAAACTGGATTACACCCAGCTAATCGAAGTGTCGCTGGCCTACCGCAAAATTGATTGGGAGCACACGGTTGCCGGGACTTCCGGCTCTGATGACTGGCGTGCACCGGTCGAAGCGTAATCCGTCTGTCTCTAACCCGGCCCTGTGCCGGGTTTTCTGCGTGCACTGTCCTGAGGTCTGATTCTCCCAGACCTGAGTGCAGACAACACGGTGTTCATCACGGGAAACGAGGGAATAAACGTGGCAAACAGTACAGGATTACAATTCACGGTAAAGGTCGGTGCATTGCCCGCCTCGACGTTTGCCGTGGTGGATTTTCAGCTCAGCGAGGCCCTTAACCAGCCGTTTGCCCTGTCGCTGAATTTGGCGAGTGCCTTGTCGGATGTCGATTTTGGCGCCGTACTCGACCAGCCGTGCGAACTGCTGGTGTGGTACGAAGGCGAACTGAAACGGCGCGTCAGTGGGATTATCAGCGCATTCGCCCAGGGCGACACCGGCTTTCGCCGCACACGCTATCAGGCAGAGGTTCGCCCGGCGCTGTGGCGGCTGGGACTGCGTACCAATGCCCGCCTCTTCCAGGCACAAAAACCGGAGGCCATTATCGGTACGTTGCTGGAAGAGTCTGGCATTACCGATTATGCCTTTGCGCTGCGTCACGACCACGCCCCGCGCGAATACTGCGTACAGTATCGTGAGAGTGATTTGGCGTTTGTCACCCGTCTGGCAGCGGAAGAAGGGCTGTACTTCTTCCATGAGTTTGAAGACGGCAAGCACCGCGTCGTCTTTGCGGATGATACCGGGGCGCTCAGCAAAGGCCCTGAGCTATTCTTCAACCTCGCCACGCAGGGACTGAGCGAAGGCGAGTATGTCCGCCGTTTCCGCTACGCCGAAGCCGTCAGTACCGCCGAAGTCGCCCTCAAGGATTACAGCTTCAAAACCCCCGCCTACGGCCTGCTGCACAGCAAGATGAGCGGCGAATTAGCGCACCAGCGCGAAAGCTACCAGCACTTCGACTACCCCGGCCGGTTCAAGCAAGATCCGAGCGGCAAGTCTTTTACCGGCTACCGGCTGGATGCGTTACGCGCGAATGCGATGACCGGCTCGGGTGAATCCAATGCCGCCATGCTGATGCCCGGCAACAGTTTTACCTTAACCGAACACCCCAACCCCGCGCTCAATACCGGCTGGCAGTTGGTGGCCATTACCCACAGCGGGCAACAGCCACAAGCGCTGGAAGAAGAAAGTGGCGGTGAACCGACCACCTACAGCAACAGCTTCGAGGTCATCAGCGCCAAAAGCACCTGGCGTGCCGACCTGCCGTACAAGCCGATGGTGGATGGTCCGCAGATTGCCACCGTGGTGGGCCCCGCTGGTGAGGAAATCTACTGTGACGAATATGGCCGCATCAAATTGCAATTCCCGTGGGACCGCTACGGCTCCAGTGACGACCAGAGCTCCTGCTGGGTACGGGTCAGCCAGGGCTGGGCGGGCGGCCAATATGGCCTGATAGCCATCCCGCGCATCGGCCATGAGGTCATTGTCAGCTTCCTTGAAGGCGACCCGGACCAGCCGATTGTCACGGGCAGAACGTTTCACGCCACCAATCCGTCGCCGTATACGTTGCCGGAGCATAAGACCAAGATGGTGCTCCGCTCCGACACGCATCAGGGAGACGGTTATAACGAACTGTCTTTTGAAGACGAGTCAGGGCGGGAGAACATCCATCTTCACGCCCAGAAAGACATGTCGGTCAAGATATTGCACGACATGACGACGCGGGTCGATGCCAGCAAGGTGGAAAGTATCGGCGATAATCGCAGTACCGAAATCGGTCAACACCACCAGCACCGGGTAGGCGGCAATATGAACCTGACAATAGGCGGTCAGGGGCTCGGGTTGCTGGGTGGGTTGTTCAGCCTGATGGCCAACAGCGGCAAATTCATGAAAAAGGAATCGACCAAAGTGGGTGAGCCCGGTGTGGAGCAGTTCGCCGATGATATCAATAAGGTGGGCACAGCGGCAGAAACGTTATCATTGACGGCGGGAAAATCGTTTACCGACGCCGGCGGATTCAAAAGCAAAGCCGGGCTGGATTTGGCCTCAAAAGGCACCTCACTGGCCGGACTGCTTTCCAGCCTGATGCCCGGCTCCGGTATTTTTAACACCGTCGTCGAAAAGTTTCGCTCGGATACCACCGGGATTGCCAGTACCGAACAGGTTGGCCTATATAAAAACACGCTGGTAGGTCACACCCAGACGCTGTCGGTCGGACAGGTGCTTAAACTGCTGGTCGGCGATAAGTACGATATCGAGAGCAAAAACTCCATCTTCTCCCGTACCAAAAAACATACGCTGTACGCCAAAGAGAAAATGGTGATTGGCGGGCCGGGCGGCACCATTACTATTGATGACAGCGGTATCACTATTCAGGCGAAAAGCATCAAGCTGAAAGCGCCGTCTATCGACATGTCTGGGGGAGCCGCAGAGCAGGCGGCAGCTCTAAGCAGTGACAAGCCGTTCACGGAAGAGTGTCCGTACAAGAAAAAATAAGGAGTCAGGATGCTGGAAAATCCCTATGACGCGGTGAGTGACGGCCTGAAACAGGTGGTATTTACCCCGGCGACCACAAGGGTGGATGAACAAGAACACGCGCTCTATACCTATCTGTTGCTCAATGCAGCAGCCAGCCCAGACATCGCCATCTGTCTGGAGGGGTTCGCGCCACCTTACCGTTCGCTGTTTGATGTATCGGTACTGGATAGCCTGGGTCACGTTGCGCCGTATCTGGTTCAGATTGACGCCCACAGTGATGTGCTTGACTGGTGGCTGGCCGAAGGCTATATGCAGCAATGGGGCATCATGGTACGTAGCACGCTGCCACTGATACCGCTGGTCAGGCATTTCAAAAAGTTCACCAAAGTCATCAATAACGGCAAAACCTACTTTTTCCGCTTTTATCAGCCTAAAACCTTTAATCAGTTTATTCCGCAACTGACGCCCGCGCAGCAGACAGACTTCTTCGCCCCGCTGTATGCCGTCTATGCCGAAACGCTCAATGAACCGGAACAGCTCATGCGTTACACCCATGATGTCGGCGGATTACAGACGGCGCAACTAATAGTACCGGTTACGCCATCACCTGAGGAGAGCATGACGCATGTGGCAGTTTAATGACCTGCAAATGGAATCACACCTGATGAGTGACGAGGATTTCTCCCGCTGGTTTGTTGATGAGGTGATGGAGGAAACGCTGCCGGAGCACAAAGAGGGGCATACGCCAGAAACGCTGTACACCATGACGCGGAATGGTCGGGAGATAGCGAAAAAACTTGATATTCATAAACCGACCAATCAGGCGAAGTTTTTGTATTTCATGTGGGGCGTCGGGTCGAATTTCTTCGAGTTTGACGGCTTTAAGCAAATCCTGGCGGATACGACGCGGAAGGAAGATGAACGTCTGGAAGCGCTGTTTACCGAGGTCAGCGAAGACCAAGGTGTTGATGCCCTCATGAACAGCCACCCTAATTACTGGTTTCCGAGTCTGAAAACATTTATCCGTCTGGATTAAGGGACAATCATGGCGAATATCAGAAAGCAAAGCGACAGCCCAGCACTGGAAGCCGATCGCAAGAAACTGGCTGAGCTTGAATCACAGTATGGTGAATTGCTAGTTGATGGTGGTCTCGCCGTTGCTGGCGCAATCCCCCCGCCAGCTGGAACGGTAGCCGATGCTGCTGCATTGGGACGTTCGTTATACAAATTGGACTGGAGTGGTGCCGCACTAGATGCTCTGGGGTTTATCCCAGTTATTGGTGACGGTATTAAAGGCGGCAAAATAGCAGCCAAGGTAGAGAAGCTTGCAGAGGCTGTCTCCGCAGCGAAAACAGCATTAACAAAAAAAATATTTACAACAACAAGAAAAAATGCAGAGAAGTACTGGAAGGAGTTGATAGCAAAGAGAAAAAAAGAAAAACTAGATAAAGAATTGAGTAATTGTAAAGATGAGAAATGCAAAAAACTGGCTCGTGAAAAATTTGAAAATGATAAATCCATGGACCCTGGTCGATTACCTTCTTCCGATAAAGGGAAGTGGGTAGACAAAGATGGCAACCCTAGTCCTCCAGGGACTGGGAAATATATGCCAGACCCAGAGAAAAATCCAAGTCTGTATGCTGCCGTACAGCGGCATGGAAAAGATGGGATCACGTTTAAAGACGGGCATCCAGACTTCTCAGATTTTCCTCCACTAAAGGACGGAAAAGTGATGGGTAAGGACGGTAAACCTTACCAAGTAGAAGTTGATATGCAGGGGAAAAAATCGGATTTTACCAAAGCTAAAAACGCATTAAAGGAAAAAGAAGATGTAACCCTTACTAAAGCAGATTCGGAATATGGTGTCTGGCATCATGAACCTGATGGTGTAACAATGAGTTATGTTGATAAAAGAGTGCATCATTCCTTTAAGGATGCCGAAACTGGGACTGTTAACTCGGGAACTCCTCATAAAGGTGGAGATTCGATGTGGCGTAGCGAGGATTATTAAATGACTATTGAAAAATCTGATCTTGATAACTGGGATATGGATGAACCCGATTTTACTCCAGATGTGAATAGAGTAAATGCATCTATAGCGTTTATTCAAAACGAGTTGGGGGTAGTGCTTTCTAACGAAATGCAAGAGCTGATGTTTTTAACAAATGACAAGCCTATTGGTCCGGTAGATGATATTGACAGTGTTTTGGCAAAATACAACGATGGAAGCAGAATTATCGGAATAGATATTATTTACAGTAGTAATTCCATTGTAGAATATACAAGGCTATCTCAGGAGTCTATTTACGAATCCCGTTCATTATTGCCCAATGGATTAATAGTTATTGGTTCTAGTTATGATGGAGCATCAGACTCCAGTATTGTTTATGACATTAGGAATAGTTCACCAACCTATCAACACATTTTTAATTGGCGATATTATGTCGATAATCTGGTTGTAGGTGAAGGGTTAGGGCTTATTGCTCGTTCATTAAAAGAGTTCTTAAGTATGCCAACATCGGAAGATGAGTTGTAATTTATACTCATGGCTCATCAATACAGGATGTTAAGGTTGGTCGAATATGTATTCTGAACATAAGGCGACATTTATTGAGAACTGGCCGAAAGAGTTGTTGGATTTATCGTTTTTGAGTGAGGGGTTTGAACTTCATGAGCGAGACGTTATTGCCATCGGAGCCAATACTCATGATTTTATGAATGCTAGAGGGCTACTGGAAAAACCACTATATTCTGCACAATTACGTGAAGATATCGAATATGCCTTGTCGGTGTTGAATAAACCGGCCTTTTTGCGATTCGGAGGTGTTAGCTACCACGATTATGCGCGTCCTCGGTTAGAGACGGTTGATGGCGTGATTGAACAACTCGCGGTCTCAAATCGTCGTGTCGCCTCCTATCTTTGGGATTGCCTGCAATCGTCAACACCCGTTTGGCTGTATCTGAGAGAGTGGCGTGAAATTCTCCGCTGGGGAGAATTCAGGTGCTTTATCAAAGAGGGCAAAGTGATTGGCGTTTCTCAATATCACTGTCTGGAATACTTTCCGTTTATCAAAGAAAAGGAAAACGAAATACGCCTTCAACTCATCGCTTTTTTACAAAAGCTCTTACCTGTATTACACGTTGATTCCGTGGTCGCAGATGTGGCGATAACTTATCAGGACAGCGAGTTTGCTACCACGCTGATTGAGCTCAACCCGTTTATTCAGCGGACGGATGCCTGCCTTTTTTCCTGGGTAAATGGTGGTGATTTTAATGGCCGTATTCGCATCAATCTAAGTGATGCAGATGCGCAAGCGGAAAAACAAAGAAGACCCTATTTATTATAGGAGGGAGTATGGGAAAGCCAGTGGCAATACTTGGACACATGCACGTTTGCCCGAAAGTCGAGCCCGGCCCAGTGCCACACGTGGGCGGACCGATTATTGATGCCGGACAGTCGATTGTTACTATCAACGGGATCCCTGTTGCTGTGGTAGGTGGTAAAACATTGTGTACAGGAGTCGGGATACCAGATGGATTGGTCGCGGGCTCATCTATATTCACTATAGAAGGTAAGCCAGTCGTAAGAATGGGAGATAGTTGCGCCCACGGTGGTAAAATCGTGCAAGGATGGCCTACAGTGACATCAGATTAATTTCTTAAGTCTGTGAGTGAATAGTCCTGTGCCGTTTCTCTTCCCATAACCTATGTGGCACAGGCCATTTCTGTTATCGACCCGAATGATCAGCCACACATTCCCCATCAAAATCTCCGTTGAGAATATATCTTCTTCTCCTGCATTGCTTACAGGACAGACCACCGACCTGCTTAATTTTCATGCCATTACGTGAATGCCTACTTAAAGCGCTTTTGATCGGTAACGCCGATCGATACGATCGCATCGATCTATCAAAACGATTATCTTTTGATCGCCACCGTCGATAAGCTATTGCCGAGAATAACCATAACGTAATGTTTTATCTGTTTTTTATTCCCATTTTCGGGAAGGACTGACTATTGCCTGTTATCCGGTAAATCAATAATCAGCAGATAAAAATCATCCCGTTGTTTTTGCCAAATCAGGACAGGTGCGCAATGACGCCGATTACCTCTCTGCATTTAACGATACTGAATCAACAGGATAAATCGGCTACCCGATTGAGCCAGGCGATTGAGCGGCTTTCATCGGGTCTGCGCATCAACGGCACGAAGGATGATGCCGCCGGTCAGGCTATTGCCAACCGGATGACCGCCAATCTGAATGCCAACAGCGTCATAACTAACGGAATGAAAGACGGTCTTAGTCTGATGCAAACGGCTGAGAGCGGGCTGGATGCCATCAATAACCTGATACAACGCGGCAGGCAGCTCGCAGCGCAGGCGGCAAACGGTACGCTGTCCGATACCGACCAGACCAGCCTGAACGGTGAATATCAGCAGATTAGGGAAGAAATCGACCGTATCGCCTCATCGACTCAAATCTTTGGTCGTTACCCGCTGGCCCCCACTGAACCTGGCCCTCAGCCAGCCAAATTGGGCAACACGTTGCCGCTGGCAGAGAAATTTCCCGATGCCAATACCCAGTATCCCTTCACTTCTGGTGTGGTTTCACTGGCTTACATTCCTGCTGGCGCAAAAAATATTACCATTACCATCGACTCATTAAGCGCCGATGACGATATCCAGCTCTTTGCGCGAGATGGCAGGCATCTGGCAGGTACGCCCGCAGAAGGCGCAGACGCCGATATTGTCTGGTCAGCAAACGGCGTAACGGATGAAAGCACCATGAATACCGCCGTGATTACGCAAGATAACGGCTTTTTACCCAATGCCACCTACTCGGCAGATTCGCTGCTCCAAGCCGGGGAATACAATATCAACGCAGGGGCACAGACCACTTATCAAGGCATGACCATCACCTACAGCGGTGATGGCGACCGTTTTGAAGATGCCAACACCGGGGGATTTAACGATGGGAATGTGGGCGCAGCAAACCAACTGGAAAAGATTCATATTGATGAGGTAACGGAAGACCTGATTATTATCGTAGCTGGCAGCGGTGCGTTTTACAGCAGCGCAAGCTGGGATGAACTTCCCACACCGACAGAGCCAGCCACGCCGCTACCGCCCTCAGTGCCGATCAGCAAAGAAACGACGTTTGTTGTCGGAGCAAGTTTTGGTGATGCATTGCAAACGGTCACCCTCAACCCAACGCCAGCGGACAGCCAATCGCTGGGGCTTTCCGCTGTCACGCTAAGTACACCAGAGCAGGCCAGTGCGGCATTAGCCATATTCGATAACGCACTGAAAACGCTGGACAGTTACCGCAGTGAATACGGCAGCCAGATGAACCGATTTGAATCCGTCACTACCGTACTGTCACAAGAGAAGGTTGCCACCGCTGCTGCCCGCTCCCGCATATTGGATGCCGATTATGCCGTTGAGGTTTCCGCGATGACAAAAGCCCAGATCCTACAGCAGGCATCGATGGCCGTCTTGTCACAAGCCAATCAGCAGTCGGGAAACATATTAAAGCTGTTACAGGGATGATGCATCGTCAGATATCACTTTGTTATTTTTCTACTGAATCACTATCGCCATGAGTATTGAAATATTCAGCCGCTGCCCTTTCACCACGGCGGCGTTTACCTGTCTGGGAAATAAGGATGGAGGTAATGTACCCATCACTGTCGTTGATATTGAACACGGTATCGATATGGTGCTATTGACTCACATCATTACCGCCAACCACCGAACATTCATCATTATTCTGAACAACCGCAAACATACACCAGTGATGATAGCTAAAAAGGTATTGCTGTTATCAAAACACGCACCGATGAGTACGATTAAAAAAGTGATCTCTGCCTTGTCATCGTTCAGAGAAATAAAAGGCAAGACGATATCGTTATCACCGAATGAGAAAATATTCTTCGGCTATTGGCTGGACGGAATAGCAATACAAACCATCGCAAAGAAAATGGCGATAACCCATAAAACCGCCAACAACATGAAAAACAATATCTACAGAAAATATGGCATAAAGGATCTGCTCACCTTTTTACTCATCGCCAGAATTTCACATATGCAAAGTATCGCTGACGCCGAACATCACAGGGTTATCTACGTCGATAAGGTGGCGTGAGGTAACATTCTAAGAGCAACAGGACGCTTGAATCCCACTGATTTTGCGAGCATTATCGCAATATATCCCTTTCCAGCCCGTGTTGCGTATGCCATCTGCTCAGGAACTTCAAACAGCAATTTCCAATATGTCTATATGGCGTAGAGGAGATCAGCGTGCGCCTCATAAGCCGTTGCTGCTGCTTTATGTCCTATCGGCTTATCAGCAAGGACACCCGCGCCTGTTTCACTATGGCGACGAAATCCGTCCGCAGCTCTTGGCACTTTTGAACAGCTTTGGGCCACAACGGCGCGCTCATTACCCTGAAATGCCATTCTGGCGGCTGAAGGGAGATGGTTTTTGGCAGTTGCAGAACGACGAGCATTGTTCACCGCAGAAAGGGAGTAAAGAGCCGCCAAATCGTGAGTTGATTCAGCATGATTTGGTCAACAAATACTGTCCACCGCTTTAGCATTTTTCAAGAACCGATTTTCCGACTCGTTCGACGGTAATCTACCATTATATTCATGCGGCCTGAGTGAACTGAAATATCTAACAGTGTAGTCCGTGATAGCGTGAGTGTAATGGTGGAAAAGTAAGCACGCAATGTGTGGATTGAGTCTATGCCATTAGTGCATAGCTCTCTTACCATAGGAGTTACAGACCTACGGCTTGCAGATCTATAACCCATGATTTAAACATGGGAAATTTGAATAATAATGGCTAATACGATAAAACATTGATTGAGAAAGAATCACAATAGGATAGGTCAATGGAAAGGAAACAACAGTCCAAAGTCTGCGTACATCTTCTTGAAAAAGAAACGCCTTATTACTTTTCGCCAGAACAACAAAAATCTACTGCAGATTCCTTTTTTCAGAATTCGTTAAAACTGGCCTGGGATAATCACAATTACATTGCGACTTGCTGCTGTGACCAAGCTCAAGAACTTAAGCTATATATCCGAAGTAATAAAGGTTCCGGTCCATTTACTCTCTGTCGTAACCCAAACACGGGTCCCAGACACAAGCCGTCCTGCGCATATCACTCTCGTGTAAATACAGATGGTGGTGCAAAAACATATTCATCATCGGCTGTCAGAGAAGAGGAAGATGGGACCTTACGAATAGGATTGGATTTTTCGTTACGTGTATCAGTGACTGATCCTGAGCGTGCGACTCCGGCAGCGGTGCATCCCCCACGGGAAAGGCGGCAGGTCAATCGCCTCGGAAAGATGAAAATGTTGGGTCTTCTTCATTTGCTTTGGGAAAATACGGGATTAAATGAATGGGCCCCATGGCTTGAAGACAAGAGAAGCCTTACAACAGTCATGAACCGTTTGCAAAAGGAATCCAGCAGCATTAAACAAGGCTATACAGTTCTGGGCGATGTTCTATTGCTACAAGAAAACGGGTACGGCAATAAGAAGGCTGTAAGTTACGCCTGTGCGAATAGTCGTCGTCTGGTTGTCATATCAGAACTGAATGAATGGTCTTCAGCTCTGATTACTAGTAATAATCTGCCTTTGGTTGGAACCACAAAGAGCAGTCCTCCTGCCGGGATGCCATATCTAACCATTGATAGTTCGCGTTGGGAAAATACCTTAACCAGATTTCCACGTGACGTAGCATGGTGGCAACGTGGTGGTAAAATTATCGCAATTGCCGTCACCGACGTGCCAGAAGAAAGAAAATCTGTGAAGTCTAACCGGGTATATTTTTCCGCACGTATTCGCCAGGTAGTTTTAATGATGGTGAGTGAACGATGGATCCCACTCGATTCATCTTACGAAGGGCTTATTGAAGAAAAGCTGGCTAAGGAACGGCGCCAGTTTACCAAGCCATTGATCTATGATTCAGCGGAAGATCAGTACCATCCCGATTTCATACTAACGGATGTCAATGGTGCAGATTTCGTCCCGCTCGAAGTATGGGGGCGTGACACTGAGGATTATTTACAGCACAGAACAGTGAAAGAAGCGTGGTATCAGCAGGAGTTTGGTGATTCCTGGTGGTCATGGGATGCCGTAAAAGATCCGGGATGCGCACAAATACCGTCATTCCCACAACGCAACACATACTACGAATCCAAATTCGTAGTGGTCAAGCCATAGCCTTCAATCAGGCAGGCATAGACCGTCGCCGGGAACGAAGGCTCGTCGAGGGGCCGGACAGATAGTCCCTCCCGGACCTGCCGGTATTCTTCCATGTTGTGCCAATATCGTAGCCTACAGCTTGCTTCGTTTGAATTGAAAGTAGAAACTGAGGCAAATTTAGGGTAATCGAGCACACTACCTAGCACCGTGGGTGTTTGATCTAAAGGGGAAAGTTAATGGAAATTGGTGAGTCGATTGTCAAAGCAGTCATACTCCATCAGGTTGGGAACCGCTTGAGAGAAGAACCTTTGGTTTTGGCGGATGAATGCTTCACCATTACAGATAGCATTTCTAACGTAATACTTGGCGGTTACTTACGTGGAATTGTCAGCGGCAAGAATCAATATATGTTGAGCCACGAGAGTGATATAGCGCTAAACGATGTGGCGCATCATACCTCGGGATTTTTTAGCAAAAAAATATCGTTTGAAGATTTGTCGAAAAATCTGGCCACTCACTTATATTCCTCTGCTCATCACCCCAACATTGCGTCTGGCGATCTTTTTGTGATTCTGTTTGATAAGCTTAAAGTGGGTGATGTATATCGTTCTGCAATTGGAATCTACAAGTCAGAATCAAAGCAACAGTATTTATCTGCTCGCATAGATGGAAAAACACAACAACTCGAAGTCTCCAGCGGCATAAATCCCGATTTGATTGACAAGGGCGCTCTGATTGTTGATGGGACCGATATTATCTATGCCATTGATAGGCTCAGTAGTCGAACAAAATACTGGGTTGATGACTTTTTGAAGGCAAAGCAGATTCCAAATGAAAGCACTAAGTCAGCCGTTGCTACCGGATTGATAGAGAAAGTTCGTGAAAATATTGAAAGCCCTTTAGCGCGACAAGAGTTTTGTCGGGAAGTAATAGCCTTGTGCTCAGACAAAGACAAGGTGCTGGGTGAAGAAATCAGGGAAGTGTCTGAAAAATATGTATCTCCTGATGTATGGGACAATGAACTAAACCGACTGGTTGAACGCAAAGGATTGGTTGATACAAGAGACATTAGTATCTCAGCAAAAAGTCTTCAGACCAAGCTGAATAGAATATTCAATCGCATCAACTTAGGTAACGATATTAGCTTGATAATCCCTGATGGCCTTTCATTTAGTGACGTGGAGTTCAAGCTCGAGGGTAAATCCATAAAAATAAATGTAACTTTGGAGAGAAAGAATGGGTGAGCTGTCGAAAACCTCTGGTGAGAATGGAGAAAAAATCACAGAAGAACTCTTGAGGTTGATTGGATGGAACAATCTGCTGAAAGGTGTCAGCGTACCTTGCATAAATAAATCTCATAACCGAGAGAAAACTCACGGAAATGACTTTGTTTTCCTCTATGACAATCCACTTCATGATAGCCGGACTGATGTTGTATATATCTCATCTAAAAATGCCAAAAAAGGCTATCCTAAAGGGGATCAAGGAGTCAGGACTGCATTCAAAAAACACTTGTCCGAGCTTGATGAGATTGTCTCCTGCTCAAAAATAAGCGCTGAGATCTCACAGAAACTACAAACCTTCCAAGGCCGTAGGCAGAAAAAACATGTGGGCCTTCTTGTCTGGCTGCATGGGGACAGCGAAAATTTAGAAAAAGACATCAAACCGGCCCTAAGCAACATACAACTTGACCTGTCCTCAAATTGCCCACTCTATCTATTAGATATGTCACGGGCCTCATTCATTAAAGAAGCAATTAGCCATTTTAGGTCCATCAAGCAGGGGAAAGAGTATAGTTTTTATTATCCAAAACTTGGGAATGTGATTGCTTCTGCAGATGAAAGATATGGTGATGTACTACCAATAGAACTCATAGCTTCCGATATTATCCCCATTAGATTCACTCTGGGAGAAAGGCCCTCTCTGTGTCTATATGCCAAACAAGCTTTCTCGGAAGAATCCCTGAAGAAAATTTGCAGTCTGGCTTTCGACTTCGCTGACGGGTGGGTTGAGGACATATTTATTGGCTTGGAAAGCTACCACCCTGCGGATGACAAGCAAGCAAAAGATGCTGTCTTGATGGCTTACCAAGAGAGGAAAGCACGTATTAAAGTGTTTTGCTATAAAGAATCTCTCCTTGATCTTCTGGAGTATTGATTATGAACACACCGAGTAGACACCCCCCTGCCAAACAATTTGATTACGAGCGAGCAATTCTGTGGGGGGATCGCTTGAGAGTATTGCTCAATAGTGAGCACATCAGCAGTGGTGAAATCACAGAGACACTCAAGGAGAAAGGGATATTTATAGGCAGTGCCAACAAATCCGATACAGTACCACTTTTGAGTGCTTCTTTGTTAACTCCAGCCGAATTCAAGAGGCTTGTTGAAAAGTCCTTTTCTCGAGAGTCAGGAAAGAAGTATTCGTCTTGCAATTTTAAGTTGACATCTTCAGGTGATGACTGGAGATCGGAAATTCTTAATAACTTCGATTCAGCGATTGAGGGCATTAAACTTGAAGATGATCGTGAGTTTGCTTCCGAACCCTCTATTTCGGTTGACCCTGATGGAAATGTCCTGATTTCATATTCCTTGCGAGTACTAGATTTCAGCAAAGACTGGATAGAGCAGGAGGTTGTTTATCCGGGAGAAATACTGCTTAAACAATCTGGTAGTGGTTTGGAAATTGAGGTCAATAGATTCAGAACATCCAAGGACACCAATAAGCTCAACGATGCCATTACTGGGGCCATCGGTAAGTTCTACAAATCAAAAGGTATAACATCGAGCGAACAACCTGAATCCATTTTTTTTGATGACTTCACAAACAGTGAACGTATCCGTTTCTTTCTGCAATTGACATCTGTCAATACACCTGATTTCTCTTTCAAGGAGATCGGTAACTTCGAGATCATTCGTGATCAGGAGGCCGGAGCACTGCCGAAAGAACAACGAATTGAGTGGATGGAAGGTTATGTCAACAAAATACAAATAAAAGGCAGTGATCTTAGTAAAATATTCCTTCTCCATGAACCGAGCTACTACCAATATTATTTTTTGATAAAAATGACTGCTACATATGCTTTCAAATTTGGTGCAAATACTGGCGACTGTGGTGTTGAATTTTCATTTTCAGGAAAAACTTCAAGAGATGATAATTTCTCTGGAACCACATTTGATTTCAGTATCGAACGATTATCGCGACTAGAGGAAGGAAGTAAAAATCAGGTAAGAAAAGCGATCATTCAAAAAATTCAGGAAGCAAGGGATGCTGCTTTCAAGCATGTAAAACCTTAGTCATCAACGTGTTAGTGCTACAGTATCGAGTAGTTCCACGATACCGCTATGCAGGGCGAGATGGTCAGTTGGTGGGGCTGTCCATTCTCGCGCTCCTTAAAATCGGATGCCGTTCCGTCAATATGAGTTCATTGGATGCATACTCTTCTATGATATTCAGGGGCTGGTTACATCCGGCAGCAGTTCCTGTGACGCAATGAACACCATGTAAAATAGGAAAAAACCGACCGAGGGATAATAGTGATGTCATGTGCTATTAATTCACGATTAGAATACGCCGCGTCAAGCTGAAACAACCGTGTGGTCGGGATCAGCCCTCTGAGCAAATGGCTGGTGATCACATTGTTGAGTTTACAGATTTTACGCAAAGCGGTTTCCAGGCTGATATTCCGCTTGCTGGCGGACAAACCTCTGCCCACGAAAGCCCCCGGTGAAAAACTACATATTCTGCTGCTTCGCTGGGATGCGAAATTGGGCGATGCCATCGTATCTTCTTTCTTTTTTCGCGAATCACGTAAGCTCAATGCCCGATTGACTGTACTTACGGTTAACGAGTTAGCTGAAATGCATACCAACACCTTCGGTGTGGATGAAGTCATCGTTACTAATCCGCATCCAGGGCTTCGTGAACTACACAGATTGGTGAATCGGCTAAGTGATGTCGATGTCGTTGTTCATCTGGTTGGACGACTGCAACCTGCCGAAATCGTTTTTATGCGGTTACTCCGCCCGGCGAGTCTCTATTCTCTTGATGATGCGCTGCGTTGTGTGAATCGTAAAATGGGTTTTGCTGCAAACACGCTCAATATCGTGGAGCAGTACCAGTATATTCTGCAGGATCTGGGCGCGAAAGTGATCGACAGCCAGTACATTGTACCGTTGCCTGCCGAGCTCCCGTCTGCGGCACTTTCCCCTCAAATCCTTTTTAATCCTTATGCCAGCCGAAAAGACAAGGGGCTATCCCCTTCACGTGCAACCGCAGCTCTACAAGCTATCGCCGAAGAGTTTCCCGGCCATTCCGTGGGAATTCTTTGCAGCCCTGCAACGCTGTACTACGCGCAGCATCTGGAAAGCGCCGTTGCACGCAATAATGTGGTGGTCGTGCGCGATGGGCTAACACCCGAAAAGGTTGCAGGCTATATTCGCCGCGCGCAGGCAGTTGTGAGTGTGGATACAGCCATTGTGCATATGGCTGTTGGCCTGAAGGCGAAACTGGTGGCGATCTACCCGTTGATTGCAGGTCAACATAACCCATGGCTGCCGCCTTGCTCACCTTTTACACAGGTGATCTACAGCGAGCAACAGTCAGAAACACTCCGCCGAACGGGCAAAAAAAATATGGATGCTTTTTCGCTAACGTCATTAATGAACGCATTGCAAACTCTCTTAACGCTGCCAGCAGAAGCGAAAAACAGCATGTCGCTTAACGCCAGAATCATCCCCGGGCTAGGGGTAGCGACGGGCACACTGGCGCGACAACTTCCCTTAATCTGTGAAAAATTTACTGAAGTTGCAGGCTGTTATGCCGGGACGATCAACCTTGAATTCAGCATTCCTGTCGCAGTCGTGCGACCCGATCACCGTACCGCGCCGCTGGCTTGGACTCCCAGTGGGCGCACCACCGAGATATTCGATCTACTGCGCATTGAACTTGAATTCAGCCATTTACCTGAACGCATCCCCGCATGGTTGTATATTGCCCACGGCTCGCCACACCGCCGGACGCCGACCATTCACGAAGCAATCGCGCCGCTCATTAACCTCAATGGCGCCACGCACTGTCGACTCCACTTACCCGCTGAGGCTATCGTACTGGGCGAAAGCGGTGCTCAGGCAACGGAAGCTATCAATTTGTCACTTTCATCAACCCAGTAATCCGCATTCGCCTCAATATGCAAAAACAGTTTTGCCAGCAGCGAGCCACCCGCCAGGAATTCAGCCACGGTTTCTCTCCGGGCTTCGGTACGCCGGAAATAGGTGTTGTAAAGTTTGAGAATGGCCACGTCGTTAATCAAAAATGCCCCGACGGCAATATCGGTGCGACGCATCACCTCGCAACCAGCAAAGTTGTAAAGAGGACGGTATCCGGGATCGATGACCTCCCCGCCAATTGGGATGGCAGCATCGGCAGCCTGGGCAATGATATTTTTGATTCTTCCAGGATTACCCCAAGCGTGGTTCTCGCTCTCAAGCCCTATAGCTAAGGCTTGCGCAAGTATGGGGTTTCCCGGCAGGGACGCGAAAATACACTCGCTATGCCAGTGCAATTTATGGCTCAGCCCTGTCGGAAATAACTCAACAGTCGGATCCCTAAACAGCAACGTATCCGCATCCAACCATGCCCCGCCCCAGCGATGCACAAACGCCATGCGAATGAAATCGCTCTTCGCCACAATAGCTTCAATGCCGTTCGCCAGCGTAAAGCTCAGCGGTTCAAAAGCCCAAGCTTTATTCATGATGTCAGCATCGATGTGCTCGCTTACCGTTCGCGGCGTAAGCAGAAGAAAACGATCGCCTAGAGCTCTGCGCATAGAAACCAGTGCTAGGGCAACATAAGCCGGCATGGTCTGACCCGGTGCGTTTTCCCAGTAACTGACGTAATGGATAGTGTCGGACGTCATTTCACCAGCACCTTACCTTTCGCACACAACAGCCCATTTTGCATCAGATATGTTCTGAGCATCACCAGTGATGGCGCGCATGCAGGCTGAGCCAAAAACTCATTATTTAACGCTGATTTATACAGATTAAGCCAGGTAAGCACCGGCACATTTGGCAGGAAAGCCGGTAAACTACCCCGGTTGTCTTCGCCAAATAACAGACGCAACGCACGCAGAATGGGCTGATAGCCCGGAGCAGAAAGCAGTTGCGCGACGTTTTCATCCAGATGCTGCTTCACGCTCACGCTGTTCAGCCGATCCTCCACCGACGCATCGGTTAATGCCACCTGGGGATCTAGCGCCACAGGGTAAATGGCACGAAATGACCGGGCGCCATTACACAGCGATTCATACAACACTTTGTCCGCCGTTGCCCCAGTCACCAGCACGTCATCGCCAAAAATGACATGCACGCCGCTCCGGCGGTAAAAATTCTCCGCTGGAATCACATGATCCTGCACAAGATTGACCCGATCGCGCTCGGCCTGGCTGAGGCTGGCATAATTTTCACACGGCGGCGCAATCCTAGGCAGTTTAACGTTGATAATGGTGGGCAATCCTTTATGCGCCAACGTGAGATTAATTTCCTCAACCACGATATCGTAGAGCACATTGGCCGTGGAAGGCACATTACGCCAGCCCGTGGTCATCATTACAACACTATCTCCCTCCTCTTTGGCCTGGCAAAACATCCCTGACCATGAAGAGGAGGTGTCATCCAGTTCTGCGGCAAGATAGTCGATAACGCACCGTGCCAGATAGCGTATCTCGCTCACTCCGCCATATTTCGCACGGCTATAAATGCCCGCCAATGTTGTCGCGTCAGCACCGGTGCTCATATCGCAAAATGATCCAGTCACATTCGGCGTCAGATAATGCAGCGCCTTACCACCAAAAATAGCGACGTAATCGGACATGTCGATCAAACCGCGCGCCAGCAAATCGGTCGCGAACGCGCGAAAACCGGATTTAACATCCTGCGCATTGATCTGTGCACTGGCCTGGCGAAACATTGCCAACTGGGTTGCGAGCGGTTCGTTGTGCAACGTGTTCCACGCAAGTGAATGCGGGGTTTTTAGTCCATTCATGGTGAAGCTCCTTAGCGAGATGCTGGCACAGTGTGAAATTGAAGGTCATCCAACAGAACATCAATGCGTTGACGCTGCTGATAATAGCTGATGGATTGAAGCCCTAATGGCCTGAGTGCCTCCACCAACTCGGCGATCCCCGCTCCGGCATCACGAGGATCATGCGCATCGGATCCGATGGTCAATGGAACATTGTTCCTCAGTAATTTCTCCAGCAAAGCGCGGGAAGGATAGGACCATCTTCCTGCAATTTCTTTACCCGTCGTAGGATCAAGGCTGGATTTTCGCAGACCCGAAGCATTCAGTTCATATGCAATACCGCTGCGTACGAGCGGCGCAATTAACGGTTCAAAGCGACGCAAAAACACATCATCTGGGATTGCGCGCAGTAGCGTGTCAGCGTGCCCAACCGCATCAAACAACCGGCTTTCCAGCAACGCTTCAAGCTGAGCAAAGTACTTGTCCAGAAAGGAGTCTGCCGCTAACCGGGGCAGTTCCCAGACCTTCACCATCGGCTCATCGGCAACAGTGACGTAGTGAATTGAACCGATGACAAAATCCATTGGATAGCGGGCAAGTAACTGCCGGTTATAACGCTCAGTACCCGGCATACAATCGAGTTCCAGACCGCGTAGCAGCGTAATCTCGCCTTTATAGGCCTGCTGCGCCTTATCAATATCGGTGAAATAGCTCTCCAGTTCCGATTCCAGCAAACGGTTCTGCGCATCCACCGGGAACGGCGCATGATCCGTGATGGTAAGTACCGTTACCCCCGCAGCAATCGAGGCACAAACAAGTTCGTCGATGGTACCTACAGCATGTTTCGAGTAGAACGAGTGGCAGTGCGAGTCAATCATGCAGCCTTCCATTGTTCAAGCAACCCGGAATGCTTCCCCATCTCTTTGACCAGCCAGTAAGGATTATTGGCTGTCGCGATTATTGCGCGAAGCTGCGGGGTGTCTTCCAGCCGCGCTAGCAGTTCGGTTAACGGCTGGGTATATAACGCGCGCGACAAGGGATTTTCCCGCACATGGCTCGCCAGATGATGCCAGTCGATCGCATCAGAATGGATATTTGCAACACGCTCGGTCTCAATACCGTACAGAAACACATCGCCGTTGGGTTTAATTGTCACGTCCATGCCATTGGGCTGGGGTGCACGGTTCAGGCTGCCAAAGGTAAAAGGTTTATCCACTTTGGACTCAATCGCGGCAATATATCCCTGTAAGTCCAGATAACCCTCCGGCGTATCTCTTGCCGGATGAACCAGATTTTTGTAGTCGATGTTAAACGTGTCCGCACCTATTAATAATTTGTCTTCCAGTACGCTGACTGGCTTTATGCTGGCGTTAATTCCCCATGAGTCCAGTTCGCTCACCAGATATTCGCGAGTGAAGTCCCGATCGGTATCAATTGAGCGAAATGAAAAACTGAGCGATGACGGCTTTTTACGCTGAACATAATCCAGGCTAAATCCATGTGCACGCCATTTTACTTTTTCAATATGATGGCTATCGGAACTCAGGCGAATATTACAAGTATCACCATTGGCGGATACGAGGCGATTGATCTCATCAAAGATCTTTTCCATCTTCTCATGGCGAAAAAAACCGCTGGTAATAAACTCAAAGCTGTTGCCCCCTCGGGACAACGCCAGTAACTCATAAAAGGTATGGATGTTATTGAGCGGTTCACCTTCTCCACTCACGGAAATACGCTTTACGGATGGATCATTAATGAGCGCCGACAGGTTGTCACGTGCCTGCGTTGACAGCACCATACTCTTACCCGTCACGTGCTTATCCGCATACATGCAGAACGCACAGCCGATGCCGCAGATCTGGGTGATATCCACATAAAGCAAATGACCATGTAAATCCATATATAATATTCCACCATATTTTCGAAAAAAAAATTCAATTTGGTACAAATGGAACTCTTTTGTAGTGTATGTTTCAAACACCAATTCTCTGCGCATATCTCCTCGGCGCCTTTGATGTATTTAGACAGGTTACGGGTCCGATCCCAACAGAGCCTGCAAACGCGCATCGGCCTGCGCCCTGCCGTCCTGTAACATCGTTAGTACTGCATTGTCTTCCTGCTGGTGCTGCGCACCAAACAGATCTAACCGCTCGAGCATATAAACCGTTAATATAGTACCAAGGAGGGTGTGCCCCCGATCAGAGGGGATAATATAAATATTACTTGATTAAGTGAACACTCACGAGAAACTGAGTACAGGAGATTTTGCGATTATACTCAGCGAATAGGTGAAGCAATGATATTTACCAGCATATGAAAAATCTGATAATTATTGATATAAATTATAAAAATAACCCGCAGAAGATATGAGACTGTAATTAAAATTGTGTAATTGCCTGTTTTTGATATGTTCACTCCAACTACGGAGGCAGGCAAATTATGGACGAAAAGAAACTCAAGGCCCTTGCGGCTGAACTGGCTAAAGGCCTTAAAACCGAAGCCGATCTCAACCAATTTTCCCGTATGCTGACGACATTAACCGTCGAAACGGCGCTTAATGCTGAGTTAACTGACCATCTCGGGCACGAGAAAAATGTGCCCAAAACAGGCTCAAACACCCGCAACGGCTATTCATCTAAAACGCTACTGTCCGACGATGGCGAAATCGAACTGAATACACCGCGTGACCGTGAAAATACCTTTGAGCCTCAGCTGATAAAGAAAAACCAGACGCGTATTACGCAGATGGACAGCCAGATTTTATCCCTCTACGCAAAAGGCATGACCACGCGCGAAATCGTCTATACATTCAAAGAGATGTACGACGCGGATGTGTCACCCACGCTGATATCTAAAGTCACCGACGCCGTAAAAGAGCAGGTTACCGAGTGGCAAAATCGTCAACTGGATGCGCTGTATCCCATTGTTTATATGGACTGTATTGTCGTAAAAGTCCGCCAGAATGGTAGTGTGATAAACAAAGCTGTCTTCCTTGCGCTGGGTATCAACATTGAAGGCCAGAAAGAATTGCTGGGTATGTGGTTGGCCGAAAATGAAGGGGCAAAGTTCTGGTTGAGTGTGCTGACAGAGCTAAGAAATCGTGGCCTTCAGGACATTCTGATTGCCTGCGTGGACGGTCTGAAGGGCTTCCCGGATGCGATAAACAGTGTTTATCCTCAGACACATATCCAGCTGTGCATCATCCATATGGTGCGTAACAGCCTGAAATACGTGGCATGGAAGGACTACAAGGCCGTCACCAGCGGCCTGAAAACGGTGTATCAGGCTCCGACGGAAGAAGCAGCGTTGATGGCGCTTGATGCGTTCGCGAAAGTCTGGGACGACAAATACCCGCAAATCAGCAAAAGCTGGCGTACCCACTGGGAAAACCTGAATACGTTCTTCAATTACCCGCCGGATATCCGCAAGGCCATCTACACTACGAATGCCATCGAATCGCTGAACAGCGTTATCCGGGCGGCGATTAAGAAACGCAAAGTGTTCCCGACAGATGACTCGGTGCGGAAGGTTATCTATCTGGCGATCAAGGATGCGTCGAAAAAATGGAGTATGCCAATCCGGAACTGGCGGCTGGCAATGAGCCGTTTTATTATCGAGTTCGGTGACCGCCTGAGCGATCACCTTTAACAAGTGGGCAGTTACACAGAATTATGGACAGGCTCGAAGATATAGATTAAAACTTCCACGGGTAGATTTGTTAAATCTTCCCAAAATCAAACGGACTAACACCCCTTTCCCGATTCGCATCCAGAAAATCTGCCCACCATTGCAGCATCAGTTTGCGCTCATCCAAATGCTCCGCCTTATGAATGTACGCAGCACGAACGCCATTACGCTCCTGATGGCTCATCTGCCGCTCTACCGCATCCCTAGACCACAACCCTGACTCAATCAAAGAACTACAGGCCATAGTACGAAATCCGTGGCCGCATACTTCCGTTTTCGTGTCGTAGCCCATCGTTTGCAGCGCTTTGTTTACCGTCCCTTCACTAACAGGTTTTCGTGACGAATGATCGCCAATGAAAACCAATTCACAATGCCCACTCACCTCTCTAATCTTTTTAAGGATCTCCAGTGCCTGACGGCTTAGTGGAACGAGATGTGGCGTGTGCATTTTTGAACCGCGTTCGGAGAATTTCACTCCGGGGATTGGTTCACGTTCTGGAGGAATCGTCCACAACGCTCGTTCAAAGTCGATTTCCGGCCAGCGGGCAAAACGGAGTTCGCTGGAACGAATGAAAATCAGTAGGGAGAGATTAATAACCCACTTGGTAAATTCACGGCCTTTGTAACCGTCAATGCGGCCAAGAAGTTCAGGCAAACGTTCAAGCGCTAATGCAGGGCGGTGTTCAACTTTGCCAGGCATTATCGCCCCTGCCATATCCTGCGCCGGATTATAGTCAATCAGACCGTTTTGTACGGCATAGGTCATGATGGCAGTCACACGTTGTTTTAAACGCTTAGCAACTTCCAAGCGTCCTGAACGTTCAACGCTTTTGATCGGTGCCAGTAAGTCGCGTGTTTTCAAATCTGCGATATGTGTGCTGCCAATAGCGGGGAAAATATTGTCGCTCAGGCTTTTCAGGATACGTTCGCCATGGGATTCCGACCACTTCTTGTTGTCGGCGTGCCAGGCGCGAGCCACAACTTCGAAGGTCTTTTCATCCTCTTCCTGTTTCGCTTTTATCGCTTTCTTATGTTCGCGGGGATCGATGCCCGCAGCGACCTGTTTCCGAGCTTCATCCCGTTTCTGACGCGCTTCAGAAAGAGAGACTTCAGGATAAACGCCTAATGCCATGAGATGTTGCTTGCCACCAAAACGAAAGCGCAGCCGCCAGTATTTGGAACCATTGGGATGAACCAGCAGAAACATCCCATCACCGTCAGTCAGTGAATACTCTTTTTCTTCTGGTTTTGCCGAACGCACTTTGATATCGGTCAGAGCCATTATCAATATCCTCATAGGTGCTTACGGTGAGTATACAGAGCAATATAGAACCAACATATATACTCAGATGTATACTCACAAGCAAGTTGATGTAGGTTGAATTGCGTTGACGTTGGGAGAGTATGGAATGGAGGAGAAGCCAGTAAAGTCGTGGGTTTTAGGCAAAAAAATAGACGTCGGTTGACGTCTATTTTTTTATCAATGGTGCCCGGGGCGGGACTTGAACCCGCACAGCGCGAACGCCGAGGGATTTTAAATCCCTTGTGTCTACCGATTTCACCACCCGGGCATAAATATTGGAGGCGCGTTCCGGAGTCGAACCGGACTAGACGGATTTGCAATCCGCTACATAACCGCTTTGTTAACGCGCCAAAATATTCAGGTCTTACTAACCAACATCCGCAAATGCCGATGCTTTAAATTGGAGCGGGAAACGAGACTCGAACTCGCGACCCCGACCTTGGCAAGGTCGTGCTCTACCAACTGAGCTATTCCCGCAACACAGAACTTACTGATTTATCTAACTTCTTACAAACCAGCGTTGCTGTTGATGCGGTGCATTCTACTGACCTGACGCGATGAGTCAACAGAATTATCAAGCAACTGCATTCGTTTGCTGGTTTTTACGGCGCTTCGATCAAGGTTCAAGCAAATCGTGGCGCGCAGCATTCAAATATTGAAACATAGACCAGAAAGTCAGCACAGCCGCTATGTACAACGCCACAACGCCAATACCTTCAACAATGCGTTCCGGCCGCCATAACAAAGCAAAAAGCGCCATCATCTGAGCCGTGGTTTTAACCTTCCCTATCCACGACACGGCAACGCTGCTTCTCTTGCCAATTTCAGCCATCCACTCGCGCAATGCTGAAATAATAATTTCCCGCGCGATCATCGTTGCTGCGGGCAACGTAATCCACCAGGAATGATAATATTCCGCAACTAACACCAGAGCGACAGCCACCATCACTTTATCCGCAACAGGATCGAGGAAGGCACCAAAACGCGTGGTTTGCTTCCAGCGGCGGGCAAGGAAACCATCAAACCAATCCGTTACGGCAGCAAACACGAAGATCAGCGCGCAAAGCAGCGGTGCCCAGACGAATGGAAGATAAAACGCCAGCACGAAAAACGGAATAAGAGCAACACGAAACAGGGTAAGCAACGTCGGTATATTAAATTGCATAGCGCTTAGGTAACTATCTGGCTGGAGTGGATACTAGGAGTATGTTGCTACATTGTCCCTAGTGTTTCAATGCATGGAAGATTTTTTCTGCCAATGCATGCGAAATTCCTGGAACATTTGCAATCTCCTCAATGCTGGCATTCATCAAAGGCTGTAACCCTCCCATGTATTTTAACAGGGTTTGGCGACGCTTAGGACCGACACCTTCAATAAGCTCCAGCGTACTGGTATTTTTTACTTTTGCTCTCTTCTTGCGATGCCCGCCAATCGCGTGGTCATGCGAATCATCGCGAATATGCTGGATAACGTGCAACGCTGGAGAATCAGCTGGCAAGGCCATGCCCTCACCGGTCGCCTCAAAAAACAGCGTTTCCAGCCCGGCTTTACGATCGCTGCCTTTCGCAACACCAAGCAGCAGAGGCTTATTTTTATCCCACGATACTTGCAAGGAGTCAAACACGGCTTGAGCCTGACCGAGCTGCCCTTTCCCACCATCGATCACAATGACATCCGGTATTTTACTGTCATCTAACGCTTTACCATATCGACGCTGGAGGACTTGCGCCATAGCAGCATAATCATCACCAGGCGTAATGCCACTGATATTATAGCGACGATATTCCGAACGTAACGGGCCGTTAGCATCAAATACCACGCAGGATGCCACAGTCTGTTCCCCCATAGTATGACTGATGTCAAAACACTCCATTCGGTGGATTTCTGGCAACTGCAATACGTTGGCTAATGCAGCCAAACGCTGATGAATGGTGGATTGCTGAGACAATTTCGTAACGAGTGCTGTGGCAGCATTCGTTCGCGCCAATTTGAGATAACGAGCACGATCGCCACGGGGTTTCGTCTGAATCTGTACTTTTCTCCCCGCCACCGCCGTTAGGGATTCCGTCAGCAAGTCTTTATCAGGTAAGGTAAAATCAAGCAGAATTTCTGTAGGAAGCGTTCGGCCCAAGCTTCCTTGTAAATAGAATTGACCGACAAAAGTTTGCACGACCTCGCCCAATTCCGTACCACCAGGCACTTTGGGGAAATAGCTCCGGCTGCCAAGCACTTTTCCCTGTCGGATAAAAAGGACATACACACAGGCCATACCAGCATCAAAAGCAACGCTAATGACGTCCAAATCGTCTCCGTCACCGGAAACAAATTGTTTTTCCGTCACCCGCCGAACCGCTTGGATCTGATCGCGTATTCGTCCGGCATCTTCAAAACGCAGGTCACGACTGGCCGACTCCATCCGCGAGATAAGTTGATTCAATACTTGCTGATCTTTGCCAGACAAGAACAGGCGAACATACTCAACCTGCTGCTGATAATCCTCTTCGCTAACCAAACCGCTCACGCAAGGCCCAAGGCAGCGGCCGATTTGATATTGCAAACAAGGGCGAGAGCGGTTGCGATATACGCTATTTTCACACTGGCGTATCGGAAACAGTTTTTGCAGCAATATTAGCGTTTCGCGCACGGCATTTCCGTTAGGAAATGGGCCAAAGTATTCACCCTTCGCATGCTTAGCGCCACGGTGAACCGTCAAGCGTGGATGAGAATCACCACTCAGGAAAATCATGGGATAGGATTTATCGTCGCGTAACAAGACGTTATAACGCGGCTGATACAGCTTAATATAATTGTGTTCTAGCAGTAAGGCTTCAGTTTCTGTATGCGTGATCGTGACATCAATATGCTTGATGCTTTTGACTAGCGCCTCGGTTTTACGGCTGGCAACATGACTGCGGAAATAGCTGGCAAGTCGTTTTTTTAAGTCTTTTGCCTTACCAACATAGATGACCGTATTGCCGGCATCGTACATACGGTAGACCCCAGGCTGGCTCGTTACCGTTTTTAAAAATGCCGAAGCATCGAAACTCTCACTCACTACTTAACAATGTCTCCGCGGTAAAAAGCCCATGCTTGATAGCCAGATGCGTCAGTTCTACATCACCGTTGATATTCAGCTTGCTGAACATGCGGTAACGATAGCTGTTCACTGTTTTAGGACTAAGATTGAGCTGATCTGAGATTTCAGTCACTTTCTGCCCTTTCGTTATCATTAGCATAATCTGTAATTCGCGTTCAGACAAACACTCAAGCGGCGCATCCGTCTGCGGTTCCAACTGGCTTAATGCCATCTGCTGAGCAATATCAGAAGCAATATACCGTTTACCTGCATGTACTGCTCGAATGGCGGAGATCACTTCCTGAGGGGCAGCGGCTTTACTGACATATCCTGCAGCACCCGCCTGCATCACTTTAGCGGGTAATGGATTTTCCGTATAAATCGTAAGCATGATGACTTTTATATCTGGAGTAAACCGCAAGATTTTACGCGTTGCTTCAAGGCCACCGATGCCCGGCATACTCATGTCCATCAGAACAACATCAACATCATTGCTTCGGCACCATTTGACAGCATCTTCTCCACAACATGCCTCACCAACCACTTTCAGACCTTTGATATCGTCAAGAATGCGTCGTATCCCTGCCCGCACCAGTTCATGGTCATCAACAAGAAAAACGCTAATCAAAGAATAATTCTCCAAAAAAGGGAGTAACACTTACATGAAAAGTTGCTTGCAGGTGATACTACGTTGGTTTCAAAAAATAATGAACACAGATTTATATGAATATGTATTTTAAAATATACCGAGAAGGAATAAAGCACATTTCCCGATCATAACAATATATCGTTAACCTGAGGATGTATGTTGATCACACTCTTAACATTTCAAATACGCCGCGCAGTATAAACAGTTCTACAGCATAAAATGTATGAAAAACAACGCCAATCAAATGGCATGCAATTGGACACTCATCTTAAATGTCAATAAAAAGTCACTATTGTAAGCGAAGTGTTGTTAGGAATTTCATCATCGCCTGCAATTGTATTATACAAATAATATATTCAGGGAAAAACGTCCATAGCGAACATCATATGTATTAAACAAAACACATCTATAGCCTTTATAGCCTTTGCCACAAAAAGACGCCCAAAATATAGACGCTATATTAATAAATTAAATGCATAAAAAACAGTCACTAAAATGGTGTTATCCGCGAATAATATCAATCCATAATATGCTTTATGGTATACTCCCGCCTATCTGGTTTTGCCTGTCGTGCCAGCGGTGACGCCCGCAGCAGGCGAAAGAAAACATCTTTTTCTTGTTGAGGAGAAAACATGAGCAACGCAGATTTTTCTACTGCCGCATCCGCTGAAACACTGGCCCATGAGGTCACCTGCCTGAAGGCTATGGTTACGCTGTTATTAAAAGCAATCGGCCAGGCAGACGCCGGTAAAGTTATCATCAATATGGAAAGATATATTGCTCAATTGGAAGATACAGAGCAAGCGGCCGTTTTTGATAACACGATTAAACAAATCAAAACTAGCTACCGCAAATAGCACTAATTGCTACACCGCCATCTCAGTAATTTGATCTGGCGGTGTAGTGATATTTAACATTATCGTTCTGATTTAAAAAATAGAGACTCTCGTCTATTTATTTCCAATACTCATGAGTTTCAAAAGTAGCGCCTCTTCTTTCTTTTTATATTGCGTTAATTCCGTCACCAATGCTTTATCCAGGAACTGCTTTCTGGAAAGTGCTTTTCTTTCATCAACCAGCTCCCTCAACTCCGTAAAGCACTCATTTATTTTGTACTCTTTTGAACTTTCGGTACAAATTATCTCATGGATTGCCTGGCTTAGTTCAGACAACGAGATAACCGATTTTGGGTCCTGGTGACTTTTTTCTATGACAGCCAGTAATTTTTCGAATCCCACATAAACCTCCGAAATCAAGCAGAAACTTGCTTATGGCTAACCAGGAAACTTCCGCTACCTCTAAACGCCGCCCCCAGTGGATGTGGACACAACCCTGTGCATGCAACTCGCAACATCATCATATGATCTGTCGACTATTCCGTTTGTTAAGCATAGCACTTTCTCACCACTCTTCGGGGTGCATGAGACATATCCTCACCAAGCGAGGTAGCAACTTTAAGCTATACCATCAACCACGTTATATTTTCACTCAACGTTAGACGTCATTGAATAAAGGATACGCCAGAGGTCATCGTAGATATAAGCGAGAAGTACTGAAATAGACATGAAATAAAATAAAGAGAAAATGGAATTAATAAAAAATACGATGAAATTAAAGGATGGATACAATTTGATGGAAAAAGGCTAAAGAAAACAAAATTATAACAAATTTAAAATAAAACTATAACTCTTTGAAATTGTTGGTGGGTCGTGCAGGGTTCGAACCTGCGACCAATTGATTAAGAGTCAACTGCTCTACCAACTGAGCTAACGACCCAACAGGGGGGATTATTCTCCTCCCGAGCGCACCTGTCAAATACTTCATATTAATTTTTTACACGCGATAATAGGATTGTTAGCCGTTGGCAATTTTGTTAACCTGCCCAGCGTATATATCTATGCATCTCATCGTTTTATATCCTCTTCATTTAGGGCAAAAAACATACAGCATCGCCTTACATCATTATCTGCCCTCTTTAATGCCTGGCTATCTCAGACATCCGCTGTAATAAGTACTGCGGTTGCGCTATCTTATTCGTTTAGATTTTTCGCAAACGAGAGCCGCCAAAGAGCTCATAAAAAAACATCACAGACAGAAACAGGAAAGTGTACTGACATGGTCGAACAATCAAAAGAAACCGCAGACCTTGCCCCTGAACAGGGAGAGGGACTGCAACGGAATCTGACTAATCGTCATATTCAGCTCATCGCCATTGGCGGAGCCATCGGTACTGGGCTCTTCATGGGCTCGGGCAAAACAATCAGCATGGCTGGCCCTTCGATCATCTTCGTTTATATGATCATTGGTTTTATGCTGTTTTTTGTCATGCGCGCAATGGGAGAATTATTACTCTCCAATCTCAACTATAAGTCATTCAGCGATTTCGCTGCTGACCTACTCGGGCCATGGGCAGGGTTCTTTACAGGCTGGACTTATTGGTTCTGCTGGGTCGTAACCGGAATTGCCGATGTTGTAGCGATTAGTGCCTACTCTCAGTTCTGGTTTCCCGATTTATCGCAGTGGGTCTCTTCCCTGCTTTGCGTTCTGCTATTACTAACGCTAAATCTGGCAACCGTAAAACTGTTTGGTGAGATGGAATTCTGGTTCGCAATGATAAAAATTGTCGCTATCGTTGCGTTAATTGTGGTCGGTGTTGCGCTGGTCATGATGCAGTTCTCCTCCCCATCAGGAAACGTCGCCTCTTTTAACAATCTTTGGAATGATGGCGGCATGTTCCCTAAAGGGATAAGTGGTTTCTTTGCTGGGTTCCAGATAGCCGTATTCGCATTTGTCGGTATCGAACTGGTTGGTACAACCGCTGCTGAAACTAAAAATCCGAAAGTCGTGCTGCCACGTGCAATTAACGCCATCCCGATTCGCATTATCATGTTTTATGTTTTTGCATTAATCATGATTATGTCCGTGACACCGTGGGGGGCAATTACTGCGGATCGTAGTCCTTTCGTAGAAATGTTCGTCCTTGTTGGCTTACCTGCCGCCGCCAGTATGATCAACTTCGTCGTATTGACGTCTGCGGCATCCTCAGCCAATAGCGGCGTGTTCTCAACCAGTCGCATGCTCTTTGGCCTAGCTAAACAAGGTGATGCACCGAAGAGCTTCGGCATGCTCTCTAAACGCGCGGTTCCTTCGACCGGGCTGATGTTTTCTTGTATATGTTTACTCTCGGGCGTAGTGCTGATCTACCTGATTCCGAACGTGATGACCGTCTTTACACTGGTGACCACCGTCTCCGCGATTTTATTCATGTTCATTTGGAGCATCATCCTGTGCTCTTACCTGACATACCGTAAAAAACGCCCTCAGCTACATGCAGCGTCATCATATAAAATGCCATTGGGTATTGTTATGTGCTGGGTATGCCTAGCCTTTTTCGCTTTTGTTATTGTACTGTTAACATTACAGCCAGATACACGCCAAGCGCTTATTGTTACGCCGCTGTGGTTTATTGTTCTGGCTATTGCTTATCAGTTTATTCGTCGAAAAAAGCGGGCTGTTGACGTGAAGTAAAGCTTATAAATGCAAGAAAGGCGCGGACAACGTCGGCGCCTTCAATTTTTTTCAGCAAAGTCACGCATAGCACAAGTATTCTCTATTATTGGATATAAACAATTCTCAATTGATGTGGGGAAATTAATATGCGATCAATTAATGTCGTCACCATTGATATATAAGAAAGTTATTCCCGTAATGAAACGGTTGTGATTCGATTGATGTTTTTTGCCAATAGTTCGAAAGCTAAGTGATTATGATCATCCTTCCTCTGCGAAGCATCAGCCACGACACCTTCAATCTTTTTATTTAACTCATTGATTTTACTATCATCAAATGTTGAAACAATAACGGAAATCAGCATCTCTAACGATTCAATCTTCGCGTTAAGCGCTTTTTCTCCAACTTCTTTTTCTGCCAGCTTTATTAAAAGATGAGAGAGGATATTATTCATTTGAACTCCTTAATCAAAAAAATAACCGTCATACACCCATAAGGCAACACCTGTTCTTTGGTGCACAGGATTAGAGAAAACATAACGAAGATTAATGTAACACTGTGAATGGCCTGACCGCTAGTGTCTATTACCATTTTAAGGAAATCATATTCACATTGCGGCAATAAAATGGAACTGCAGATAAATAAACCAAATAAGTAAAAAAACTAAAAAACCATTTTATTTTTAAGAGCAACGTCATTGTTTGGAAGAAATTCGATATCACAATGGGTATTGTGATAAGAATCACAAAAAAGACATGCAATTCCACAGAATACCTAGCAAGAAAACTGGATTGATAGCCAGCCATCGGGAAATGGCTGGCTCTATGACTAACGCTTACGCACTCATTGATTGCCGTGCGCCACTCACCGCATCCTTTGCCTGTTCGCACTGTGACAATATCGTCTGTGCATGAGAATAAAGAATTTTCCCTGCCTCGGTAGGCGTAACACCACGTCGACTCCGTACCAGCAGCTGTTTTTCGAGTTCACTCTCCAGCGTCGCGACCTGCTGGCTCAGCGCCGGTTGTGCAATATGCAGCAACTCAGCAGCCTGTGTCAGGCTACCGATATCAACGATTTTCACAAAATACTTGAGCCGTCTAAGATTCATGTCTGCCTCCTGAGTAGTTACCCTAAAGAGGTAGCAAAAAGCGCGCCATATTATGCCCCTATACCTAAGAAAAAGTGATACCTCATTGATAAGCCACAGGTAAAATAAGGAAAAGCAATGATTCTGCTAACCAAAGCCCCGATGTTGTATGGGGAACCAGCTCTCGCTCCAATACCAATCTGCACCATCATAAAGCAATTCCTGCTATTTTAGGGTGCAGGCCTGCCTATCAATCAGCACATCTCATTGCTTTTCAGCGCTCAACTTGAGCAATAATTTCAATATGTTGGTTATTAGTTCGGCAATCAAACGCACCGAGCCATAACAGTCTTTGACAACCCGAAACGCTCCCGCTATTATCCATCGCACTTAACCGATTCCTCTGTAGTTCAGTCGGTAGAACGGCGGACTGTTAATCCGTATGTCACTGGTTCGAGTCCAGTCAGAGGAGCCAAATTCTTGTTTTCATGCCGCTTTGCGAATCCTTATATGATTCGGATTCAATGAGTTAGCGTGAAAAGTCTTCCCGATGCATTTTCAGTTTTCCCTCCGCATCGGGAGAATTTGGTGGTCAGATTTGGGGTCAAGTTGGTTCGATGACGGAGTGACCCCCAAATGTCTCTTAACGACTCAAAAATCCGCAACTTAAAACCATCCGCTAAACCCTTCAAAGTTTCCGATTCTCACGGTCTGTACCTTTTAGTTAATCCAGGCGGTTCACGTCTCTGGTATCTCAAATATCGCATCAATAGAAAAGAATCACGCCTCGGCTTAGGTGCCTACCCTGATGTCTCTCTGGCCGAAGCTCGTCAACAGCGTGACGGTATCCGAAAATTGCTAGCGCAGAATATCAACCCCGCACAGCAGCGCTCTGCTGAAAGAACCACTTCCTCACCAGAAAAAACCTTCAAGCATGTGGCATTGGAGTGGCATAAAAGCAACCGATCATGGTCAGAGAACCATGCCACCCGTCTGCTTGCCAGCATGAACAACCATATCTTCCCGATAATTGGACACTTGCCAGTCACAGAGTTGAAAACTCGCCACTTCATCGATCTGCTGAAAGGGATTGAGAAAAAAGGTTTGCTGGAAGTGGCGGCCCGTACCCGGCAGCATATGTGCAACATCATGCGTCATGCCGTGCATCAGGAATTAATAGAGCACAATCTGGCGGCAAATTTGGATGGCATTATCGCCCCTCCAGTTAAACGTCACTACCCTGCCCTTTCACTGGAGCGACTGCCGGAGCTGTTGGCTAGCATTGAGGACTACAAGCAAGGACGTGAATTAACCCGCTTGGCAGTCTCACTCACCCTGCACCTGTTCATCCGTTCCAGCGAATTGCGTTTTGCCCGTTGGTCTGAGATCGATTTTAGAAACAAAATCTGGACCATTCCGGCTACCCGTGAATCCATTCCTGGTGTGCGTTATTCCGGGCGCGGTGCCAAAATGCGCACGCCACATATCGTTCCCCTCTCTCGTCAGTCCATCTCTATACTGAAACAGATACGGGATATATCCGGGCATCAGGAACTGATATTCCCCGGTGACCATAATCCGTATAAACCCATGTGCGAAAACACGGTCAACAAGGCGCTGCGCTTGATGGGTTATGACACGAAAGATGAAATCTGTGGGCACGGATTCCGCACAATGGCCTGTAGTGCCCTGATGGAATCTGGACTCTGGGCGCAGGATGCGGTTGAACGGCAGATGAGCCATCAGGAACGCAATAGCGTTCGAGCGGCTTACATCCATAAAGCAGAATATCTCGATGCCCGAAAAGCGATGATGCAATGGTGGTCGGATTATCTGGATACGTGCAGGGAAGCCTATGTGCCACCGTATATCTGGGGATCAAGGGGATAACATTAAGACGGCATAATCTTGGATATGAGGCCGTATCATTCCATCCGGCCTCATTGAGGATTATGTACTTTTACCTGTTCAGCTAACAACGTTAATAGATGGCGAAACCGCTCCTAAAGGCGTAGGAAGGTTAGTTGCAGGAAAATTAAAACGCTGTCGCGCACTCCGAACTGGCGGAAGCATTCGCTTATGCTCTAAACCAGTGACTGGTCCTTACGTACGATGCAGAAAATGGCTGGCGGAATTGGATAACAACATCGCGGGAAATGCTCTGCGGTTGGTGAATCTGGGGCAAAAAACTAGCTGTTCTACGGCTCCGATCTCGGAGGTGAGAGAGGAGCGATGTTGTACAAACTGATAGGCAGTTATCGACTGGACGGGTATAGATTCGGGACACTACCTGCGCCACGTGCTGAATGACATCGCCGACTATCTGGTGAACTTGTGTCAACGAACTGCTGCCATGGCAGGTAAAGCTATCTCCGGAATAACCCTTTCAACACGGCCGTACACTTATAAATATGCAAGTTAAGCGTGGAAAAAATTCAATTTCAGTGTAATTGCTAATTTTCAGGATGGAATGCTTGGTCTTATGGCTAAGAGTTATATTAGCAGGCTCTATCGCCGTCAGTCCATCGCTTGATATCACTTATATTTGGTGACCTGATACCTGTGCTCAAGATATTCTTAGTTGTATATAGACTAATCTTAGCTTTGTCACCACCATGGTTTTCTATCTCAATTAGTGTGTTGTTGATAAACAATCCCTCTGAAAGAAGCTTCTGATTGATCTCACCTATTTTTCGCTCACTGTCGAACTCGCTTAATACGATGACCGGATTTCCTGAATATGACTGATATTCCAGACATTGTCTTGCCATGTGCCTTAGGGTTCGATAAGTATCGGAGGACCCTGTCTTGCTAATGAAACTGCCGTCTAAAGATGATTTGCTATTTTTTAAATCGCTTACGGTTATGGCACATCCGCTAAGTGATATAGAAAATAATATTGTAGCCAAGGCCAAATATTTCAATTTATGCTCCATTATTCTGGTAAATGTCCTACGCAGGGTTAGGATCAAAATCGCGTTTTCTTTCAGACGGAATTTTTATTTGGGATATCAACAATAACCATGAGCCCACCTTCTGCAGACGTACTTAGGAAAACACTGCTGTTGTGTTGCTGCGCAACCGCTTTGACTATTGCAAGCCCCAATCCGCTCCCGCTTTGTATCTGATTGGGATCACGAAAAAATCTGTCGAACACCCGCTCCCTCAATTCAACCCTGATTCCGGGCCCTGCATCTGAGATACGCAATTGAGTGGATTTATCTAATGATCGTACCTCTACCTCAACCCGCCCGCCGTCAGGACTGTACTTCACAGCATTTTCAATTAAGTTGTCGATCAGCGACATCAGGCGTTCCCTGACACCTGTAATCCAGACTTCCTCATGAGAGTAGAACTCAAGCTCAATTCTGCTCTCAGCAGCAAGTGGTGCCAACTCAGCCATTCGCTCTTGTATTAGCGTCGTCAGCGGCACAGGCTCCATAACAGTGTCAATGCGCGCTTCACTGTGCATCAGCAGCAGCAACTGATTGACGAGACGAGCAGCACGGCTATTGCTACGAATAATCCCTGCAAGCAATTCCTGTTGACTACAGTTGCTTACATCGGACTGTAAAGCCTCAACATTGACTCGCATTGCAGCCAGCGGAGTGCGCAACTCGTGCGCGGCATCTGCAATGAAAGTCCGTTCCCTTTCAGTGCTTTCTCGTACCCTAGCAAGGAATATATTAATCGCGTCCACTATTTGGCGAAGCTCCTTGTGCTTTGGTACTGCTTTTAAGGGAGAAATATCTTCTGGTGTTCGTAAGGAAACTTCATTCGCCACCTTGTTCCAAGGACGCATTGCAATGCGGATTGACAGCCATGCAGGAAACAAAAGAAAGGGAATGCATACCAGCAGCGGTAATATGTAGTATCCGCGCGAGTTCAGGTATATGAAGAAGTTCCAGCCTCCAGCAGGAGTGAGCAGTGTCACCTCTGTGTCGGAGCTCCTAGACTTCAGAGTACGGCTAGTCCAAGTGCGGCCGCTACTCTGAATACTTTGAATCATCCCATAAGTGGTGTTTGTCACACCTACCGGAGCGCCATCAGATGAATAAATTATCTCTTTATTCTTCCGAACGATTAGGCTGATTGACATTTTTGGGTCTTCACCTCCGCCATAGCCTTCCCGTAATGCCTTGCTGAATTTTTCCAGCACATCGGTTAGATCGCGCGGGCGATCCCCCATACGATCCACCACTGTCAGGATGGTTTCATAGGTTTTGCTGCCTGATAGCATTGGAGGGCTACGTAAGTTATCCCATAAAATGTAGGTCAGAAAAATACACCAAATCAGCGTGAGTAATAGCATCTGGGCGATCATAATTCGCCGTACTAGCGTTGGGATTCTCAGATAGTGCCAAAAATTACGCATCAACCTCCCCCCTTCTGAATGGGTACGGTATCAATGACAAACCCAACACCTCTCACCGTTCGCACATAGCCGTCACCGATTTTGCGACGCAAATTTCCCATATGTACATCGAGCGCATTACTCATATTTTCTTTTGCACCGAAGATTCTTTCTTCCAGAAAACTACGTGTCATAACACGGTCGGCACGCAACATTAACGTTTCAAGCAGCGCGTATTCACTTGCCGTCAAATCAACATGCCTTTCGCTCACGGTCACGCGACGAGTCGGCACATGGAGAGATAGCCCTCGAATCTCTATCACCTCATTCTGAAAACCATAACTGCGCCGCACAAGTGCTCTCACCCTGGCCAATAACTCGGCGAGAACAAAAGGTTTGACGAGATAGTCGTCTGCACCAGCATCCAGCCCAGTCAAGCGATCTTGCAGGGTGCCCCGAGCAGTCAGGATGATGACGGGGATCCCCTTGAACTGCTGACGCAGACGCACCATCAGGCTCATGCCATCACCGTCGGGCAGGCCGAGGTCGAGCAATACAAGTTCTGGCACGCATACATCGAGTTGATGCAGAGCATCCACTTTACGGCGAACCCATATGACATCTAATCCCTGGTCTGTGAGGGCAATACGTACGCCATTGCCGAGATCGATGTCGTCTTCGATTAGGAGAATTTTCACAATAGTTACTTTATCAACAGTGAATGAAGAACGTCTGAAGAAAAAAACGGTATCAGTAAATCTATCAGGTTTGCAGAACTGGAACTTACTTCAGTATTTCTTCATTTTTGGCTCATGAGAACTTCAGGGTCAGCATTCAAACTGAGCAATCTGGCGTTTAAAACCGCTTGTATCGTAGTCAGTTGAACCCACAAGGATTTCCTTAATGAGAAAGATCGAACTGAGTCATAAGTTCCTCCATTCACTCTCGGGGCGTACCCTGGGAAAATTGTTGTCAGGATTCGTCCTAGCATTACTGGCAACCCCAATACTGGCAGCAGAACAGAAACAGGGCAACGAGTTGACCCTAGGAGGAGGGGTGGAGGTTGCGCCACGTTATTCTGGTTCGGATGAAAACCGAGTCACGACGGCCCTAGTGATTGATTACTCAATGGTAAATGGTTTCTTCGTCAGCTCCACGCGTGGTATCGGTTACGGTAACAACATCGGCAAATTTGATTACAGCGCTGCGCTGAGTTATCGCGCAGGCCGAAAGGATCGTGACGTGGACAGTGACTCACTCAGCTACGGTAGCGACTACCTGCGCGGTATGGGTGATGTTAAGGGCTCAGCTATCGGTATGCTTGGCCTAGGATACGAGGTGACCGACTGGCTTAATTTTCAATTGCAGGCTGAGGTACCGGTTTCTCAGCGAAGCAATGGTGAGGCTCTGCATTTCAGCATTGTCAGCCCGCTTTATATGTCATCGAAAAACTCTGTGACGCTGGCGCTGACCAGTAGTTGGGGAACCAGTAAGTACATGCAGACTTACTACGGAGTAAGTGCTTCACAGTCGGCCGCATCGGGGTTTACTCGATATGATGCCAAGTCTGGAATTTATGCCTACTCACTGAATATGGACTGGACGCACAAGCTTAATCAAGACTGGAGCGTAGTTGCCGCAGCAGGTTTTACGCAGTTAGCTGGTGACGCACGAAATAGTCCAATTGTTCAGCGAAAAACATCGCCCACGGGCAGCCTGAAGGTGACATATAGCTTCTGATCGTTGTTCGACGTGTACTTCGCGGTAGCTTGTGGCTAGGCACTGTCAATAAATACAAATTCGCCCCCGCCCCAGTTCAGATGATGGGGCGCTACTCAACTCACCATATCGCCTCGATTATGCCATGTCACTCAGCGCTATGTTATTAACTGTACTTATTTGAGGAGCAACAAATGAATTTAAAACTGACGGTGAAAGTGGCTCTAGTAACTCGAGTCCAAACCAGAATTAGTTTTAGCATTTGCGAAAAACTCGTCGCGAATTTTGAGTGCTGGATTAGTTTAATCTGGTATATGTTCTTCTTTTTTCCTACAGCCAGACATGGTCCGGAAACGCCGTCTGAGGCGCTTATCATTCAATAAAATTCAGACATCATCACGTTGTATGATCCCGCACCCTGAAAAAATCACTGAACAATTTCGTGATTTTTTTTGAAAAACCCCATAAAATGATGGAGTTTACCATGTCAAAAAAACAAACATTTCCAAGTACAAACTCTAATTCTCCTGACTGGATGACTATAAGTGAAGCAGTTGAAATGACAAATACAAAAGGGCTGGAAATTAAAAAAAAATGACATTTACAGACATGCATTACATGGTAGCATTCGTCTTTCCATTTACTTTCAATCACCAATAGCATTACGAAAAATTCAAAGATCAGACAACAAAGTAAAGCTTAGGGAATCAGAACCTTCATTAATTAATCGCTTATGTTTTTTTGATAAAACAACCTTCATTAACGAATATAATTTTATTGTTAGCACTAACGGTGCATATATAATACCCACACAGAGAATTCTTGACACCCAATTAATGGGATATGAACATGTTCTAATACAGAAATTACTTGCCTATTCTCTTAAAATCCCTCTACCGGTAACAGGAGCCATTGGATTTAATCATGGCATAACAGTAATCTTACAGGGTGAAATATTTCAACTATTCGAAAGGGTAACATGGAAGAAAAGGATAAAACAACAAATCATGAGACTCCCTAAGAATATTGCACAAGATGTACACAAAGAAATATTCTCTCAGAGAATAAACTGTTACTTGGAAAAAGAGTATTTTCCTGCTCATGTTCTACCTCGTGACGCCTGTTTTGTCATTAGAAACTCTGAACTTGATAAATTAATTAACATCGTGACCAAGAAAAAAATGGACCCACTATCTTCAACACGAATATCGACACCGCTATCTCGACTTTTCTGGCTTGCCTGTAAAAACAATGAGTCTATCAGACCATTAATCAGGCAACCTTATAAGCTTCTGTCCATCTTTGAACAGTGGGCATCAGCCGAAGGCATGACCGACCGATTCAGCGGCGATACCTTAAAAACAGCGCTTGAACGTGGTTCGCCTACGTCCATTTAGGTCCCCAATTAAAATGATGTTACACGCTCCAATCTGAAAACCCGTATTAAGGATTGTGGTGTCCGTAATACGGGCTCTTCTACTTTCACTCCTTCCCTCACTGTGTTTTTTTGTCATCTCCGGGAATATCCCATTTCTGCACTGGAGGTATTTATGACATCGCATCAGTTATTACGTCTGAAACAAGTGGAAGTAAAAACCGGCCTGAAACGCTCGCAAATCTACCTGTACATGAAAGAAGGTGCCTTTCCATCTTCAATAAAGATTGGACCAGCCAGTGTGGCTTGGCTTGAATCTGAAATTGACGAATGGATTAACTTCAAATTATCTAACCGCTTAACGCGCTGAAGGGAGATATAGCATTATGTTCCCCTCACTGAATTACGCGGTATTAACAAACGCCCTTGCCGCACTCAAGGAAGGTAATTTTCGTTATTGTGAAACGTTAGGATTCACATTCGACGAATTGAATGCCCTCAATCAGCTATCCCTCGACGAACTGTTTATCGTCAGCCGGGCATCGGCACAGTTTATGTCGATCACTGTCCGCCACGACACTCTACAACAGATCCTGACGCTGTCCCATCAGGAAGCGCAGCGCCAGCAGCAGATAAATCGGGCCATCAGATTGGGGGGATCTATTGCACTCCTTAATCATTTTTTTGGCCTCACCTCGAATGAAGTCTGCACTCGCCGCCGGTTGCTGGGTGTCACCATCCCTTATGGCCGAACGCCTATCCCAGATGAAGCCATTGATGCCGAAATCTGGCTGTTATGGAAAAAGAACCGCGCTGAAAACCTTGATACACCTGACGCACTAGAAGCAATGATGCAGGTCACTGAATCGTTGTCCTCTAGGGAAAAAGGGCCTTCCCTGACCGCCGTCTGGAACCGTATCACTCTTTGTGAGAAAGAAGCACTGAACAGGAGGACATCGCATGCCAGATGAGATCGATCGCGATCAGGAATTTAATGAGCAACGTCTGGAAGAAATGATTGAACAGAATCGTTTTAAGCCAGCAGCCACACCCTCATTACAATACTGTCGTTTGTGCGGTGAACCTATTCCCGAGCAGCGACGGCAAACCCTGCCGGGCGTGGCAACCTGTACGGAATGCCAAACCATACTTGAGCGCCGCCAACGCTGATAATATGTAAGCAGACGCGCAGAGAAATGATCTTCGCTGTGCGTTTTTATCATCTTAATAAATAACATGAATATTATAACAAGTAAAATATTGAACCAAAAACCATCACCACCATTGCTTATTTTTGTTAGCTAAAACTTGCTCTGAAAGTGTTTTGTGTTAGAACAAAAATAAACTTAATCGTTGGCGATGAGTAGGTATTTGACTTTACTAAATAGTAATTGAGTGCACCCGAGCTCACATAAAATTCCTATATACCTCGGGAACACTCCAGTAATAATTCTTATCTAGTTAATATAAAACCATCGAGTTAATTAAAAAATTATATTATCAATTTAGATAATCTTCGAGTTCGCTGGGGGTTAGAACTAATGTATTAACGCCAAGCCATTTATAAGCTTCCGTCGCTTTATTTTTTAACTTATTATCATTTGTTACAAAAACATCACAATACGCAGCATATATTGCGTGTGTTGTATCGTGTAACCCCGACAAAAACTGGGTAGACTTGTCTGGGTAGAATCTCCTTACCTCAAAAAACTCAAATATTTTCTCTATGGTCATTTCGTGCAAAGGAAAATACTTACCTAAAAAATCGAATTTTATTTCATGGCAATCTGGAGCATGTGCTGGAAGGTATTCACTAAAAATAGGAGGGGCAGATTGATAATTCTCAAGGATAATTCCATGGAGTCTCGGTTTGAATATATCGATTTCCTTTTGAATATCTATTGAATTTGTTTCTCTTGACGTAACGCCTGTTCTTTTCTCTAGAGATTCACCCTTGGCAATTTTCTCTTTTTGAAGAGTTTCGGCTATGCTGTTATTTCCATACTCAGCAATAACTCTACCATATGTATCTCTAGGATTTTCAATAGAAACATATACCCCAAAGTTTTTTACCTGAACAATATTTCTTCTTTTAAACGGGAGTAACGCATGTGAGTTAGTGATTCTTGCCAACAACTCAAGGAATGAGTTAATTTCATCATCTCCTCGCCCATGATGCATTTTTAATGCTGCAACTTCTTCAACATGTGCAGGACTGAACAAAACCTGATATTTATCCCTATCCATACTTTCAATTTTTTCTACGACAGATGGCTTTCTTTTATCTTTTATATCAATAATTACGTTATGATCGAAATACAGTTTTTTCATCGGTTTTATTTCCATGATAAAATCTTAGTCCCATTCATTATAAAATCACATCGTATATCAAAGATAACATGCCGTAGCTTATCTGCATAGTGATTATGCTTTCTCTTAATAATTCACGACAACTTCTGACACAAACTTTTCACTCATGCTAGATATAGCGGTCAGAGCCAAAAAAGCACTAGTTCAAATCCGATATAATGAAATTAATTTATTATAAATAATTACCACACTACACATTTTCTCTCTCATTCCCTTTTTGATTTTCTCATTCTCATCCTGTCGCCAATATCGCACGCTAATCACGCCACCTTCCACTGGCGAGCTTTATGGACGTTTATTCGTCCGGGGCGGGTATTGCTCTTTAAAAATATGAACCGGGCTGTCACATAACCACAATTCAGGGTGCCGCTGAATGTTCTCGCTGACCCGTTGAAACCGGAATGCAGAATCGGGATGTGATCGATTGAGTTAATTCGCCATAACTTTTATGAAAGGAAATAGCATGAGAAAACCTACCTATCACGTGTTTGTCACGCAGGAAAGCCAACCCGATACCAGCAGAGAGAAGAACACCTACTGGACAAAAGTCGGCGTAGCGTTCGCTCATAACTGCAAACCCGGACTGAACATCGTACTAACACCCGGTATTGCTGTCTCCGGCAAACTGGTGCTTCTTGAACCCAAGGATGATAGCGATACGCCGCAAGCACCTCAGCACGATTAACGCTCAACTCTCCCTCCTTTTCCCTTGCCATCGACTATCTGATGGCTACGTGTGGCTAGACTTGTTACCGAGGCAACCATGCTTTCACCCACTGCTTTTATGGCGGCGGTCATGCAGTGTGCCGCCACTATTCACCCATCCACCGCGTCTGATGTGGCAAAAGTAGAATCCGGCTTTAATCCTTATGCCGTCGCTGAAATTGTGCCAAAGAAAGAGAGAAAACCCGGCAGTCTAGGTATCATTTCTCATCAGCCTACCAGCAAGCAAGCTGCCGTCAACATCATCAAACAGGTGGTAGAAAAAGGTCGCCGTTATTCGGTGGGATTGATGCAAATAACCAGCACCAATTTCCGGCATTACGGTGTGACCGCCCATGACTTGTTAGATCCCTGCACCAATCTGTCCATTTTTGAGCGTATCCTCACCGACTGCTCCCAGCGAGGCGGCACGCTGAAAAGAGCACTCAGTTGCTACTATTCCGGCAATTTCGATACGGGTCAGTTGCCAGAATCCGCCTTTAACCAAACCAGTTATATCCAGCGTATTGGCTATGCGGTCCCGTCGACGCGGGAAGATTTCAAGCGTAGTACCACCAGCCAATCCAATTCAGAGATTCATTATCCGCCCACCGTCCTGCGCGGTGAACTTACCGATAAAACCACACCGAATTTAGCCTCCTTGCACTATCCCGACGCCATCCTTCGCGGCGATGTATCTCTACCTGTAATTAATGAGGAGCAATGACGATGCAAAAACGTAAATACTGGCCTGCTCTTTCTTCCCTGTTGATGTCGACACAGACGCCGGCAGCAGGGAGCGGATTTAATAAAGCCAACGATACGCTGAGTAATACGTCCAGTGGTTTGCTTGGGTTGGCCGCCGTCACGATCACGCTGGCAACCATGTGGGTCGGTTACAAGGTGCTGTTTGACGGTAAAAGCCTGCATGACATGCGTAACGTCATTATCGGAGCCATCCTGATTGTCGGCGCATCGGGCTTTGGTGCTTATTGGGCATCCTAGGGGGAGCCGATGACCACCTTGAACAAAGCACTAACCCGCCCTGCCGCCATTATGGGTATCCCTCTCGTTCCGTTCGTGATCGTCAGCGGGGCGATCGTCCTGCTGTCGGTTTACACCAGCTATTACCTTACCTTGTTATTAATCCCTGCCTGGCTGGAAATGAAGGCAAAAGCCCGAACGGATATTCATTATTTCGGACTGCTGTGGCTGGCCTTTAAAACCCGTGGGAGATTTGCCACGAATCGCTATTTCGGTGCCAATGCAGTGCTGGCAAACCACTATGACGCCGTCGATGTTTCGGAGTTTACCGATAAGATGAAATTAAACGAGCGCATCACGCTGGATAAATACATTCCTTACTCCTCCCACATTCATCCTCACATCATAAGAAATCGCTCCAGTGATTTAGTCGCTACGTGGGAATTGGGCGGCACTGTGTTTGAATGTGAGGATGAACATCATCTGACATTGCTGGCAAGCCACCTTAACAACCTGATCCGCTCGTATGAAGGGCTACCTATCACCTTCTATATCCACCGCATACGGGAGAAATATCAGGATGGCTTTGAGGCCAGTTCGGGCATTCCCTTTTCAGATGAAGTCACGGAACGCTATTACCAGCCACTAAAAGAGAAACCACTCTGGCGGCATCGGCTGTTTTTCACCATCTGTTATGCCCCTTTCTCCACGCTGGAAAAAAAAGTCATGAAGACGCAGCCAGCCGGAAAAAGGAAAGCGGCGCTGGATGATGCTCTGAAAGGGATGCTGGAGCACCATGAAGCCATCAACACCGCCCTGTCACGTTACGTGACAACACCATTGGGCCTCTATGAGGAAAAGGGTCGGGTTTACTCTTCGCAACTGGCTTTCTACCATCGCCTGATGGCGGGGAAATGGCAGAACGTGGCAGTGACGAGCACACCGTTTTATCACACACTCAGCACGCCGGATGTGTTCTTCACTACCGATACCGCCGAATGTCAGACGGTGGGCAGCTCCCGTTTTTTCCGCAGTCTGGAAATTAAAGACTATTCACCGGAGACCTATACCGGGCTGCTGGATGCGCTGCTGTATGCTGAAAGCGAGTATGTCCTGACGCAATCTTTCACCTGTATGGCACGGGATGAAGCGCAAAATCATATCCGACTGGCGGAAAAACGGCTGAATTCAACCGACGATGACGCCATTTCACAGCGTGAGGAATTGATCGTCTTACGCGATCTGCTCCAGTCCGGGCATGTGTCTTGTGGCAAGTATCACTTCTCCCTATTGGTCTCGTCCGCCAACGCCGATCAGGTGGTAAAGGAGACCAATGCACTGGCTCAGCCTTTTAACGATCTAGGTATCATGACATCCCTGTCTACGTTGTCGTTACCTGCCGCTTATCTGGCTCAACTCCCCGGCGTCTACTCGCTGCGACCACGTCTGGTAGTGGTCAGTAGTCAAAACTACGCGGATATGGGGAGTCTGCATAACTTTCATCCTCACAAACGTCACGGCAATCCGTGGGGTGAGGCTATCGCCATCCTGAAATCCCCCGGTGGTGGCGGTTATTATCTGAACCTGCATGACAGTCAGGCAGGACGAAATGACTTCAATGAGAAAACGCCGGGTAATACCGCCATCATCGGTAAAACAGGTTCAGGAAAGACTTTACTGATGACGATGATGAAACAGCTCATGCAGAAGTACCGCAATCCGGCGACATTCTCCGCTTCTGCCACCATCAAACGGCTGACCACCGTTTACTTTGATAAAGACAGAGCGGCGGAGATGTCGATCCGCCAGATGGGCGGGCGCTATTTCCGTATCCGGACCGGTATCCCTACCGGATTCAACCCGTTCTCACTTCCGCCTACCCGGCGGAATATCAGCTTTATCAAGCGGCTGCTCCGGATGCTGTGCCGTCGTGACGGTAAGCCACTCGATCCCCGCGATGAAGAGCGTATCAGCACTGCGGTGGACACCATCATGCTGGACTATCCGCCGGAATATCGCCGTTATGGTATTACCCGACTGTTGGAAGTGTTGCCCGAACCTCCGACCAAAGAGGCACGGACCAACGGTCTGCGTATACGCCTGAAACAGTGGGCGCAGGGCGGTGAATTCGGCTGGGTGTTCGATAACGAGGAGGACACATTCAACATCAGCAATATTGATAACTTTGGTATCGACGGTACGGAATTCCTGGATGATGACGACATACGTGGGCCGATCACCTTCTACCTGCTCTATCGCGTCACCAGTCTGTTGGATGGTCGCCGACTGGTAATGTTCATGGATGAATTCTGGAAATGGCTGGCGGATGTCGAGTTTTCTAAATTCTCCCTCAATATGCTCAAAGTGATCCGCAAGCTGAACGGCATTTTTATCCCCGCTACCCAGTCGCCCGATGAAATCGTCAGACATCCCATCGCTCCGGCGATTATTGAGCAGTGCAGCACGCAAATCTTTCTCGCTAACCCCAAAGCCAGCCGTGCGGATTACGTGGAGAAAATGAAAGTCCCTGAAAGCGTTTACGACATTGTTCGCAACCTTGATCCGAGCGAGCACTATATGGTTGTCCTGAAAACACCACTGCGTGCTGGTGAAACTCGCCCGTTTGTCGCCATGGCAAGGATGGATTTATCGGGCCTCGGAAACATCACCAAAATCCTGAGCGGCAGCGAAGACAACCTGAAAATATTTGATGCCATTTATCAGGAAGGCATGTCACCCAGAGACTGGAAAGAAATGTTTCTTAAGCAGGCAATCTGATATTCACCCCGGAGATCATCACCATGCAGACCAGAAAAATATTTCTGGCGTTATCGCTATTGATGTCTACACCAGCGATAAGTGCCGGTATCCCGGTATTTGATGCCGCCAGTAATACCGAGTCGATTAACCAATGGATACAGAAACTCCAGCAATGGCAGGAAACGGTCACTCACTATAAAAGCGAGCTTGATGCCTATAAGCAGCAATTAGCGACCGCAACAGGTATACGAGATATTCAGGGATTTCTCCGCGAGGCGAAAAGCCTAAAAAACGATATCGAGCATCTCCGTAAAAATGGTATTTCACTGGATGACCTGCTGACCAACTCAAACGGTTATTATTCTTCTGACCTTCAGCGCCTATATAAAAAATATCAATCGTTCGATATTTGTAATCAGTCCAGTTCATCGCAACGTTATCTGGAAAGTTGCAAACAACTTGTTCTCAATAAGGCGGTCTCAATTGAGAGTACCAGCGATGTTCAAAACAAGATTAATAGCACATTAAACGATATATCAGACTTATCCGACCGTATTGCCAACGCCAAAGACTCGAAAGAGTCACAGGACCTGGCTAACGCGGTAGCAGCCAAAAGCGTACAATTGAACGCATTAACCAGCCAATGGGAAATGTCGGTCAAACAGGCTGAACAGCGATCCGTGATGTTGACTCAACAACGGCAAAAAGCATTCAATGAACAACAACTCGCCGCTCCGATTCCTGACCTTAACCATTGAGAGGGTAAGAATGAAAACGTCACTTTGCATTTTTACAGTTATTTTAGGCTCATTATTTCTGTCGGGGTGTGACAACCCGAAATCAACGCAATGGTACAAAGAACATCCGGATGAAATGAACCAGCGATATAAAGCGTGTGAATCATCCGGCGATGACTCCCAAGATTGCAAAAATGCACGAGAAGCGCGATTTGAACTCCGTCAGGAAAATGCCAAGGTTCCCGATTTGAATTAAAGGGGTAATCTATGTCAGGTGGTATGTTTGTTGGAATGAACAACACGATCACTGACGGTTTACATGCCGTACTGCGGGGACAAACCTCCGTGTACGGCGATATGGTAAGCGTTATTACCGTCAGTTCCTTCACGTTATTTGTCATTTATCGGGGTTATCAAACCCTGGCTGGAAAACTCCAAACGCCTGTAGAAGATGTCATATGGGATGTCGGGCGAATGCTATTAATCATGACGTTCGTTTTAAATCTCGATGGTTGGTTGGATTTAGCCATTTCGGCCATTAACGGATTAACCGACGGCGTCAGCGGTGATGACAACGTCTGGGTGTTACTGGATACCGTCTGGGCGAAAGCGCAAATGATAGGACAAAAGCTTTATCAACAGGATGATTCCACCTATGTAAAACTCAACGGCGGTATTGCCCAACTGCTGGTCTGGGGAGGTGCAATCGTCACTCTGCTCTTTGGTTCGGCAGTTAACCTGTTAGCCGGAATTATCATTGTATTAATGACCACCACTGCACCGTTATTTATTTTCTGCCTGCTGTATGGATTCCTTATTCCAATGTTTAACAACTGGCTGAAAATTATCTTCACGGTGATCCTGACGATTATGTTTTCCGCGTTATCCATCAGGATTGTCATTAATTATCTCAATGGCTTATTAGATAAAGCGGTTAACTTTGCAGATAGCGCCAATATCATCACACTGGGTGTTCAGTGCTGCGTTGCGGGTGTTATTTCCGGTGTCATTATCTGGTTTTCAGCCAAAATCGCGAATGCACTAGGCGGCGTAGCCGTTCAAGCAGCACTACAGGGTGCCGCTATGGGCGGTCTACGTGGGCTGGCTAAACCGTCTTCTGACGCAGCGAAACCGGTCATGAAAGCCGGTGCGACAGGTGCGCGACTTGCGACAAAAGCGGGCGTCAGCGCCGCTACTGCAACAGGTTCACTTATCGCCGCAGGCACCAGCAAAGCCCTATCCGCATGGCAAAAACGTGCGGCGTCTATCGATAGCATGAAACGTTTCAACCAACAGCGTAACCGCTAATCCCCTCCTAACGCAGTCTCTCCACCGCGTGCCGTGGCAACCGCCGCCGGTACGGCATTTCTGTCTTCGACAAACATAGGTATCGATATGAAATCCAGCCTCGTCTTTCTGATGCTGTGCGTCCTCACGGGCTGTGCGCAGCATCGGCACGACCTCCCGCCGGTATCTGGCGATCCTCAACCAGTTAATTCTCCCGCAATTATTCAGGAGCTGACAAAGCATGTCTGAAACAGAAAACATCATTGCGTCATCCCGTGCCTTTGAATCTGTCCTGCTGGAAAAGGATGAACGGGAAAAAAGGATAGCGTGGCGAATAGCAGCCATAGGGTTTTCTCTGGCCGCAATGGCGATCACCGCACTGATCATTCTGCTACCGCTGAAAACCACCGAAATCGAATTATGGTCGGTGGATAAACAGACCGGGCGCTATGAATATATGACCCGGATTAAAGAGCAGAGTATTTCCACAGAGAAAGCACTGGCTCAGGCGTTAGCGGCGCATTACGTCAGGCTCCGCGAGGGCTATAACTATTTTGCTCTCCAGCGCGATTATGACGATGTGCAGTTATTCAACAGCGACAGTGTGAACCGGGATTATCTCGACGGGTTTAACAGCAATCAGGCACCCGATGTCATTTTCAATAAAGCGGAATATGTCGTATCTATCGACATTATCTCCAACGTTCACGCGACCGCGACAGCGCCTGACCATCTGGCAACCCTACGCATTAAACGGACTATCCGCCGCATTGTCGATAACTCGGTTAAAACAGATGTCTGGAACATCCGGCTGACTTATCGCTACCTCCCACGAAAACAACTTACAGACAGCCAGCGAGAAGTGAATCCGCTGGGGTTCATTGTGACCAGCTATCAGCGCGATAAAGAACTGAGAGGTGAATGATGCTGAAAAAAACAGTGATTTTGTGGCTCCTTCTGATGTCATCCACAGCCTGGAGCGCGGCAATACCGCGCAGCAGCACCTATGACAGCCGAATGCAAAATGTCACCTATAACAGCCAAAATGCGACTATCGTCAACACCCGCCCCGGCTACCTCACCACACTCCTGTTTGATGACGATGAAGAAGTCATCGACGCACAAGCGGGTTTTCCAAAGGGCTGGAAAGTCACAAAAAGCGATAACCGGGTAGCTGTCAGCCCAAACCCTATAACCCAACCGGTAACCGATGATAACGGCAACAACGTCAATAAAGTGTTTCTGCCAACGGCGAGCGAGTGGAGAACCAATCTCTTTGTCGTGACATCAAAGCGCGATTACAGTCTGGAACTGAACGTACTGGAGAATGACTCGCCTTCACAGGCCTTTATTATTCGTTTTCGCTATCCGGATGACGAGCGCAGGCGATCAGAGGCAGCCAGCGCAGCGCGTCTGAAACTCCTGCGTGAAACACAGGAAAAGCAGCAGATAACGACAGCATTTGAGCAGGTTACCACGCCGCGTAACTGGCTTTATACCAAGCGAGTCGCTGCCGGTTCAGCGTCCATTGCACCTGATTTCGCTTACGATGATGGCCGCTTTATCTATCTCGGTTTTTCTCCCGTCAAAATCCTTCCGTCTATCTTCCGGGTCGTTAACGGGCAGGAACAGACTGTAACACCCCGCATAACCAAACACGGAAACTACACCGTGGTCGTCGTGCGGGCAATGTCTCCACAGTTGGTGTTGCGCTATGGCGGTTCGGTAGTCGGGATTGAGAATACGTCATTCGGCAACGCCACCGTTGGCAGCGGTGACACCGTTTCACCTGTCGTCACACTGGAGGCCAGATGACTGATAAAGCAGACTCAGAGACAACGGAAAAAACCGTGGCGGAGCTGGAGGCTGAAGCCCGTGAACGCGCCCGTTCAACGATGGCGAGTCAGGCACCAGAGCAAAACACACCTCCCGGCCAACCTGAAGTGACCCGCTTCAAAAAAGCCTCCAGCCGCCGGACGCTGGTGGTCAGCCTGCTGAGTCTGGGCGCACTGATTGCACTGGCATTGGGTGGAGATCGCTTCCTTGTCGCATTAAAGCAAAGCGATAATCAGTCGGTTGAAACCCCAGCACCGCCATCAGCCAGTACAGGGCAACATGAGCGTAAAAACCTCGGTATGGACAACAATCCGTTCGGGCTATTCGGTCAGGACAAACAGGAAACCGCAACAGATAATCACCCAATACAGACGGCATCACCGTCAGAGCCACCTGCTTTAAATAAGGCGGCGGCACTGGTCGATAGCTCAAGTAGTGCCGCTGAGTCCACACAACGCGGTAATACTCAGGCTTCACAAATTGCACCTTCCGGCACGCAGAGCAAAGACACACCTGCAACCATGTCAGGCACAGAGACTAACGACGCCAATCCCGGTGTCGCAAAAGTGACCAGCGTCAGGCGACTGGATCTCGATCCCAATCTTTACCTGCCAGTTGATCGTTATATTCCGTGCTCGATGATGCGGCGTTTTGTCTCTGATGTGGGCGGTCGTATTTCCTGCCTTATCGGCGAAGATGTCTATAGCGCTAACAATCACGTGAAGTTGCTCCCTGCCGGAAGCGTCGCCAGAGGCATCTACCGCACCGGGGCGCTGCAACATGGCCGGAGCCGAATGTTTGTCATTTGGACGGAATTACGCACACCGGAACCCGGCAGCCTGCAAATCCCGCTGATTGATACCGAAGCCACCGGCCCGTTGGGTGAGGCTGGAATTAGCGGATGGATTGATACCCATTTCTGGGAACGGTTCGGCAATGCGTTGATGTTGAGCACCGTACAAGATGTGGCTGCCGCCGCATCAGATTCAGCTCCGGGGAAAGACCGCAATACCGATTACACCGAAAACACCCGCTCTGCCGCGTCAGAAATGGCGAAAACGGCGTTAGAAAACAGCATCAATATCCCGCCCACGATGTACCTCAATCAGGGCGATGTGATCGGCATCATGACCGGTACGGATATCGACTTCTCTTCCGTTTATCAACTGCGTCTAAAAAAGAGGTGGTATGAACGCTGAAAACCTGTCGCTGGATTTTATGAAAAACCAGTTGTTCGGCGATTATCTCAAACTGGATGGCCTGACGGAAATCGCCATTAACCGCCCCGGAGAGATCCACACCAAAATAAACGGTCGATGGCAGAAGCATGATTCTCCGGTTACGTTACGTCAGTGCCATGCTTTTGCCAAAGCACTGGCCTCATGGAATGAGGACAATATCGATGATACCTCCCCTATCCTTTCCGCCACATTAGGATCAGGTGAACGTGTCCAGACTATTATTCCCCCAGCCTGTGAGCGGGATACTGTATCTATTACGCTGCGAAACCCGTCATTTGAGCAGAAAACACATCAGTCCTGGATTGATGCCGGTTTTTATAATCGGATAGCCGGTAAGGAGAGAAATGAAGGTAAAGATGATGAACTGACCAGATGCTACAACAATGGTGATATTCCCCACTTTATCGAAAAGGCCGTCGAGTACGGTAAAACGATCTTTATTGTTGGTGAAACCGGCTCTGGTAAAACCACCTATATGAAGACGTTGCTGCACTATATTCCGTCACATCTCAGGCTAACCACGATTGAAGATAATCCTGAAATCCGTTTTTACTACCACGCTAATTATGTTCATCTGTTTTACCCGGCGGATGCCGGAGACGAGGCGATTATCACACCCGGCAGACTTATCAGAGCGAATTATCGAATGAATCCAGATCGGATTCTGCTGGCGGAAATTCGTGGGCGGGAAGCGTGGGATGCGCTGAAAATTATCGGTTCAGGGCATGAAGGCCTTATCACCTCCCTGCACGCAGGCAGCCCGGAAGAGTGTATTGAAGGGATCATTGACCGCTGTTATGAGAACCCTGACTGCAAAAATATCCCGTTCGATGTGCTGTTACGCAAGGTGCTTAAATGCGTGGATATCATCGTCAGCGTAGATATTCACGGTGATATTCGTCGGATGGGAGATATTTATTTCAAACCTGTACACCTTCATCAAATGAAGAAATCATTCAGATAGATGAACCGTTAAAGCCCCCTCATTCCCAATAAAGGTATTTGATATGAGAACAATCATATTCACAGCCTGCCTTTTCTGCATAAATTTTTTACTGCCCTCTTCCGTAATGGCTGCTGATGCCTGTGAGATTGTTTTATGTCTGTACGGTAAGACAACCGGTAATAGTGGAGGAAATGAATGTCAGTCGGCTGAACGATCTTTCTTTAATATTGTGAAAAAGAACAGACACGGATTTCAACCTAATCGTACCGCCGACGCCCGAAGAAACTTATTGATAGAATGCAAATCAGCCGAGCCGAAAATAATCGACCAGATAATTAATAAATTTGGCCGTTTGCGTAATTGAACTAAAAGAAAAACAGCAATAACAATATCTGAATTGTTACCGCTCCCCCTGTCAAATTTGGATGGCAAACTCGGCACCGGTCGACGATTTTAGGCTTTTAATTTTATGCGAATAGCAGAAATTTAAAAGTGGTGTAAGGCGAGTAAATTCAATTTCAAAGAAATTGCTAATTTGCGTCGCCGAACCCATCTGCAAACAGCCGCGCCCACGCGGATTTTGCAGACCGGGGGAGCCGAATAAATTTCGCCGCCCCAGCGAGCGAAAAGCTATCGCCCACGATAGCGGTTTATTTGGGGGGCATAGCCCCGCACACCGTCGCTGCTAAGTCTCCGGCCAAAAGCCGGTAGCGTGGCGCGACCAACTCCTTTAAAGGTCAGCTTCCCTTTTATTCACGCTGCGAGGAACGAGCAAAGGGAATAAAAAGGCGAAAGCGACCGTCTTAAAGGGGTTGGTCGCGCGTAGCGGGCGACGGTGTGCCGCCTTTGACCTCGGGGGTTTTGGCGTGGCGTCCAGCCACGACATTACCCCCATGTGACATGCAGTGAGAGCGTCCAGCCCGAGCGTAATGTCACACGCCGTTGCCCGTCATTCGGGCGTTTCAGGGGACTGACGACCACAGGTCGGCTGTTTTCTGAAAGCGCGGATAACGGGCATGAGCGCCGGAGGCGTTCAGTGCTTTTCATCCTTTTATGGGCGTCATCGATGAGCGTCGCGTATGGGCGTGGGGTGTGACGTCCATCGGTGACGCCCATATGATGCGCCCGCCACACCGAAATCAGACCGGAGATCACTGCAATGGGAACTCATCTGATGCAAAGGCTGAATGCCTTTTCGGATGCATTTTCTTTTTTTCTGCTCTGGCTGCAATACAACCCGGTAATATTGTCCATATTTGCCGGGCTGACGCTGCCATTCATTTTTCATCTGCCACGTGAAGAAAGAAAAAATGCCCCCTTCTGGTTAAAATCGGTGGCGGGTGTATCCACCTTCTTTTTCATATTCGGCACCCTGTCACCGCTGACTATTCAGGGGCTGAGTTTTTTCTTTCAAGTACTCGACAATAACATTCTGCTCAGATTATCACTCTGGATACTGACGGTCGGATTTACGTTTGCCGGTCTGGCTTTTCATATTACTGTCCGAAGGCTGCTGGCCGGAGAAGTCGACAGTCTGAAACACCGGATGATTAAAAAAAGTAAACTGGAAAGAAATGTCAGAACGGATGTTCGTGAAGTCAGGGACATGTTGCCTGACAGCATTGCGTATAATCCGCTGGATTATATTGACCTGAATAACGGTATCTTTATCGGGCTGGACAAAGATGATCAGCCGCAATATATCACCACTGAAGAATTTCAAACTCAACACGCCGACCTTATCGGCACCACAGGGTCTGGCAAAGGTGTCAGTGCCTGTGTGCTGCTTTATCAGGCAATACTTTCAGGTGAAGGCGTATTTGTCGAAGATCCTAAAAATGATGAATGGGCACCGCATGTACTGCGGGAAGCCTGTCAGAAAGCGGGAAAACAATTTGTCCTCATTAACCTGAATGACCTTCATTTCCAGCTTGATTTACTGGTTGATATTTCTCATGAACAACTGGAGGAGCTGTTTAATGCCGGTTTCAGCCTGGGTAAAAAAGGCGAAGGCGCTGACTTTTACCGTATCGCCGATCGCCGTGCAGCCAGAAATACGGCAGCTATTTATGAAAAGGGAATGACGTTATGCGACTTATTTAACACTGATTTTGTGAAATCCATTAGTGAAGATGTGCCTGCTTTTTATGGTGAGCTTGAGGAAATTGCCTTAGTGAATTCCATTAATGCCCGCAACGGATTTTCATTAAAGACCATTTTTGATAAGGGCGGATGCTGCTATATCATCGGCTCGATGCGTAATCAGAAAATCATATCGGCTCAGCGCATGATATTAACCCGCCTGATTCAGATAGCCGAAACGCGTGACCGGATAAAAGGCAAACCTCGTCCTGTCGCTATTTTCCTTGATGAACTCAAGTATCACCTGTCCCGCCCTGCGCTTGAGGGGCTTGGCGCGGCAAGAGATAAAGGCGTGCATATCATCATGGCCCACCAGTCGGTTAAAGATTTATATGACTGCCCGGCAGATCTGGAGGGTGATGCCGTTGCCGGTTCGGTGATTGAGAACTGCAAGTTTATGCTGGTTTATCGCCTCCGCGATCCGGATACCGCCGACTGGGTGGCAAGAATGACCGGCTCTATTCTGGTTGATGATGAAATGAGGAAAGTAAAAACGGATATCTCCCTGACGGAGAAAATAGAAACTGACAGGATGATCCGCCAGGCTGAGAGATATTATATAGACAGCAACATGTTGCTTAACCTCCCAAAATTTGTTGGTTTTGTTTTTACCCAGAATGATCTGGCGAAGGCAACCAAACTATTCCACATACCGGTAAAAAAGCAATATATCGACCTGCTTTCGTTTGAACATAAACAAAACCTGCATACCGAAAAAGAAAGCCAGACCCGCAAACCCTCTATCAACCTGTGAGGCTATCAATGCTTGTTCATAACGTTGCTGAAAGAAATGAAGCCGCAAAGCGGAGAATGCGGGCATTGCTGTATTTTCTCAAGGAAGAAACATTCTCTGATTTTCGGACCTTAAAAAAAGTTGTCGGTTATAAAGGAAAACATAACCATGCGATGTATAACCTGCTTAATAAAGCGGTTGCAATGGGTCTCCTGAATAAACATGAGTATCCGGTATTGACCGGGAAAAAATCATTGTGGGGGATCACCATGCAGGGACTGGCAATGGTGGTTAGCGCTAGTGACAACGTTTTTCCCGCCTATTTTGAGCCGGGAAAACTTAGACACTCGACGCTGGAACATCGACTGTTAAACCAGCGGGTCAGGATCGCGCTTGAAGAAAAAGGCGGTACAGGCTGGCTGAACGGCGATCGGGGAGAGTTTATGTCGCGGTACCCGGGTGTCCGGCACCGACCTGATGGCATTATTACCTTAAGCAGCGGTGCCATCGTCGCAGTGGAAACAGAGCGGTCGATGAAAACCCGCGCCCGTTACATCAGTATTATTGGCAGTCATCTGACAGCCAGCGACGCCGGGCGCTGGCACTATGCGATGTATGTGATGCCGGATGATAAAACCAAGGAGTCGCTGATCAGGCTGTTTGCCAGCATCAGGACGGTGATGAGAAACAGTGTGCCCGTTCCGTTTGATGCGAAAAACCGCGAGATGTTTCTGTTCCGCACAATTGATGAACTGGAAAATAGTATCAGTGATAAGCAGAAGTCCCCCTCTTCATCAGTGGGTGGCGATGACGGGAGGGACTGCCATGCATGACGTTTTGACTCATGGTGACTGCCTTGACGTACTGCGCAGTATGCCGGACAACTCTGTGGACAGCATAGTGACCGACCCGCCCTATGGTATTAAATTCATGGGTAAGACATGGGACTATGATGTCCCCTCACAAGCCATCTGGAAAGAATGTCTGCGTGTAATCAAACCCGGCGGTCATCTGATGTCGTTCGCGGGATCCCGCACTCAACACCGGATGGCAGCGCGTATTGAGGATGCGGGCTTTGAAATACGTGACATGATTGTATTTCTCTACGAGACCAATAATGCTGCCAGGGTACTCATCGAAAGTTTATCGTCGGATCAGCTCAAATTGCTGGACGCGACATTTGGACGTGACGGAATGCTGGGCTGGGTATACGGTTCGGGTTTTCCTAAATCTCACCACGCGTTAAAGCCCGCACTGGAGCCGATTACCCTTGCCCGTAAGCCATTCAGGGGGTCTATAGCATCGAACCTATGCGAGCATAGTACCGGCACTCTGAACATCAGCAGGTGCAGGATCCCTCTGGCAGAAGGAGAATCCCCCTATGATTACCCTAATGGGCCGGGTGGTTCGGATCCTAACCACATGTGGCGAGGCAGAAATAAAGGTGATGGCGGTATGGCTAAGCAAGGAAACCCTTTTGGGCGCTGGCCAGCCAATCTTATCCATGATGGCAGTGACGCAGTGCTTGCCAGATTCCGGGATACCCCTCAACAGCTAGAAATTAGCAGCGCCAGTCGGTTCTTTTATTGTGCAAAAGCCAGTAAAAAAGACCGTGGTGAGGGTAACAATCATCCGTGTGTAAAGCCCACCGAACTGATGCGTTACCTTTGCCGCCTGGTTACGCCTCCGGGCGGCACTGTACTTGATCCCTTTATGGGGAGTGGAAGCACCGGCAAAGCTGCGGCGATGGAAGGTTTCTGTTTCATCGGTATCGAGCGAGAAGTGGATTATGTGGAAATTGCTCGCGGGCGTATTGCGGCAGCACGGAGTACCACTGCTCATTCAGGTGATACAGGAAGGGATATTGATAATTGAAGCCGGGTTAAATGCCTCTAAGAGTGTGTTAGCTCAGATTTGAGCTGACACTTTTATGGTTCAAGGCCATTACCTCATCTGACTGGCAACTTTGTGCCAGAAGCAGACATTGGTTGTTCATGTGGGTAAATACTAATAGTTGTTTATTTTCGCCATAAAACAGGTTCGCGTTGAGCAAATAAACAGGCAACACTCATTTGTTGCTGAAGAAGGTCAAAGTCAAGACAATTTAGGTACTTAGGGTAGAACAACCTAAAAACAAATGGCCAGAAAAAAGTAATAATATACCAGCACGCTGTTAGTAACAGGAGTATTAATCAATTGTAGTTAATATTTATCAATAAGTTAACGCTAGTATATTATCTGTTAGAACTAGTGGATGTGTGCCGACACGATATGAGCATGTCAAGCTTTACCCTCGGTCCCACACTCCGTACAGTAATGTCTGCGCGACAAAATGAACCGTTCAGTCGCGTGGATGGGGGTAATGAATGAGGTGGTCAGTTTTACCTTCGCTGCAGGTGGTTTTGTAGGATGGATCGTGGCGAAGCGCGCCCCAACGAACTGATTGAAGCTAAGGTCAATGAGCATTGCATAAATCAACGCAGTGTAAATTTAAAGCACCAGTCTAATGCTCAGGCTGGCAAAAAAATCAAAAAAATGGATCGATACGAACATGATAGACAGCGTACAGACTGAAACGACCGAGGGAAAAATCATCATTAACTTGTTTGCGCCCAATCTTCCGGGCAGTACCAAAGAAGATGATCTCATTCAGAAATCTCTGCGTGATCAGTTGGTCGAGAGTATTCGGAACTCGGTTACCTCTCCTGAAACCGATAAGTCTGCTGGGCTAACGCGGTTTATTGATGAGTCCGGTCGTAATGTATTTTTTGTGGATGGTACTCGCGGTGCGGGTAAAACCACTTTTATCAATAGCGTGGTCAAATCTCTGAACAGTGACAAAGGTGATGTCAATGTCAGCATCAAGTGTTTGCCAACCATCGACCCTACCAAGTTGCCGCGTCATGAACCCATTTTGGTCACTGTGACTGCCCGTCTGAATAAAATGGTGTCCGACAAGTTAAAAGGATGCTGGTCGTCGAATGACCATAAAAAACAAAAAGAACAATGGCAGAATCACCTTGCGCAGCTCCAGCGTGGTTTACATCTGCTCACAGACAAGGAATATAAGCCGGAATATTTCAGTGATGCTTTGAAGCTGGATGCCCAGCTTGATTACTCCATTGGTGGCCAGGATTTGTCAGAAATCTTTGAGAAGCTGGTTGAACGTGCATGTGAAATTCTCGGCTGCAAGGCCATTTTGATCTCGTTTGATGATATTGATACTCAGTTTGAAGCGGGGTGGGATGTACTTGAATCTATTCGTAAATTCTTTAATAGCCAGAAATTGTTGGTGGTGGCGACAGGTGACTTGCGGCTATATTCGCAATTGATTCGCGGTAAGCAATACGAAAATTACAGCAAAACTTTGCTCGATCAGGAAAAAGAGAGCGCCCGCTTAGCCGAGCGGGGCTATATGGTTGAACACCTTGAACAGCAATATTTATTAAAACTTTTTCCGGTACAAAAGCGTATTCAACTGAAAACTATGTTGCAACTGGTCGGCGAAAAGGGAAAAGGCGGTAAAGAGAATATTAAGGTTAAAACTAAGCTTGACATGCAGGATATTGCTGCCATAGATGTCCGGCAAGCGATTGGCGATGCTGTTAGGGAAGGCCTTAATTTGAGAGAGGGCTCTGATGCAGACATGTATGTGAATGAATTGCTGAAGCAGCCAGTGCGGTTGTTGATGCAGGTGCTTCAGGATTTCTACACCAAAAAATATCATGCTACATCGGTAAAACATGATGGTAAACAAGGCAGCAATGAAAGATCTGATGAGTTATCAGTTCCGAATTTACTTAGAAATGCCTTATATGGTTCGATGCTAAGCAGCATTTATCGAGCTGGGTTAAATTATGAACAACATCGATTTGGTATGGATTCGCTCTGTAAGGATATATTTACCTATGTAAAGCAGGATCGTGATTTTAATACCGGATTTTATTTGCGGCCTCAGTCTGAAAGTGAAGCATTAAGAAATTGCTCTATTTACTTAGCCTCTCAGGTAAGTGAAAACTGTCAGGGTAGTCTGTCTAAATTTTTACAGATGCTTTTAGTTGGTTGTGGTTCCGTCAGCATATTCAATCAATTTGTGACCGAGTTAGCACAGGCTGAAAATGATAGAGAAAAATTCGACCAGATTGTTAGTGAATATGTAGCTTATATGTCTGTTGGCAGAATTGAAAGCGCCTCACATTGGGCTAATCGATGTTGTGCTGTGGTTGCCAACAACCCTAATGATGAAAAGGTTGGCGTTTTTCTTGGCATGGTGCAGTTAAATCGTAAATCACGCCAAAAGATGCCCGAGGGTTACAAAAAATTTAACATTGATACTGAAAATGGTTTGGCAAAAGCCGCAATGGCGGCTTCCTTGAGTACGGTAGCTTCAAATAACCTTATGGATTTCAGTAGTGTTTTTAATCTGATTGGTGCCATTGCAGATATCTCTGCATGTCGTCGTGAAAAACCTGCCATTACCAATGCTTTTAATAAAGTTGTAGCTCAGACAACATGTATTGTTCCCCCATGGAGCGAGGCTGCTGCTCGTGCAGAAATGAAAGGCTCAAGTAAAAGGGCGGATAAAGATGCTGCTGTTTTGGATGTTGACCTTGATCCCATGGATGATGAAGCAACTGATGACAGTCAACAGGATGACAATCAGCAGGATGGCACATCGGAATTTTCTGATGCCATTACAAAAGTAGAGCAATGGCTTAATAAAGTAAATGAAATTGAGATTGAAATTCGTCCGTCGGCACTTTTGATTGGTAAAGTATGGACTCGGTTCTATTTCAACCTTAATAATGTGGCTGATCAGCATAAAACCAGGCTCTATAAAGATGCAGAGCATGGACTAATGGCCAGTCAATCAAATGCTGCGAAAATTATGCGTTTTAATGTTTTGGCTTTTCTTCATGCGGTATTGGTTGAAGAGAGTTTATATCATTCAGTTAGTAATGGGGAATATATTGGTGAAGGGTTAAGACTAAATCCAGTCACTTCGGTTGATGAGTTTGAGAAAAAGATAAATGTTATGAATGGAAAATTGAAAGTGGATAAGAAAAAATGGAAAGATACCCATCCATTGTTTTTCTTATTAATTAGCTGTCCAATTCTACATCCGTTCATTTTTCCTGTAGGGGGGGTTAATTGTTCAGCCAAAGCACTGAGCAAGGAAGTAAGTTTCCTTAAACTGATTGGTGAGATTGTTGGCGATAAATTACTTTCCGAAGAAGAATGGGATTATTTATCTGAAAATGATAATCGAAAAAGAAGCATTAAACAGCAGGCGTCTCAAAACACTATAACATCCCTGAATTCTTCCACAATCGTTGGAGCATCATACGATAAGGCTACACCAGCTAGGAAAACTAAGTTGCCTTCAATAAGTGACAACGTATAAAAATAATAATGGCCTTCGTATAAGGATTGGGTATGGAAAGGTTTCTTCTTAACTCGGCATTGCTGTTGGATCGGCTGAGCACCGTCTCGTTAAATGAGATATCACTTGATGACAGGGTGGAGTCATCCGTGTTCCTTACTCAATACGAACAAACGCGTAGTTTGCCTGATCATGTAGCCAAGTCGGCTTGGTCATCCCTGGAACAGCGACTCAAACAGCGAAATATGAAACTTGGTCCAGTAGCGGCCTTGCGCCTAATCGCTGAAAAATTTGTTAAAAACGAGAAAGACGGACCTAGAACCGATCTTGCTTTGTTCTCGGAATGGCAAACGCTGATGAGCCGAGTGTCGTGCCTGCCAATTATGGCGTGTCATCAGGTCTTTAACTCTGGGCCTGCCAGCCAGGAATATAGTTTTCGCTGGCCCTTATACCCATATCATCCGACGGTTGAGGACTACATTACCCGCGAACGCCTACACGAAACTCACCAACATCTGAATGGCAGTACCAGTGCGGAAGAGTGTTGGCTGGATGCACTCAAGCACCCAGAAGTTAGCATCAGAGATTTTGATAAGGGCTGGGCATCTCAAGAGATGAAACAACTCTGCGCCCAGATTGACCCCTCTCTGACGCCTGAAATCTTCAAGGATCGTTTGCAAATCGCTAGCAATATTCGCGAAATTCTTTGTCGGGTCGCCCAGGGCGTTGAGTTACCAGAGTGGATAGCATCAATGCAGAATCCGCAGCAGTTAGCGGATAGCACAATTCTGCATTATGACCAGGAGTATGGGTTTGCGACGGTTTGGCCAACTGACGACAAATACAGTCAGGAGTCTGAATTTTGCTGGCTAACCGCGTTGTTGGAAAAATGGCGGTATGGTGCGCCCGAAGGATTGGAACGACTGCTTTGGATTTACCTTCTGATTCAAAATCAGTACCTGACCTTACTGGTTCAGCGAGACGATTTTTTCGGTTTTGATCAGTTCCAGAAATACACCATGACGGAGCTGAGAGAAGAAACCGAGAAATCTTATTTGTCTCGTTTCAAACATGCGCATGGCGCCGGTGTGTATTCTCAGGTGCGTTATCTGGAAGGACGTTTTGCTCCGAAGAGCGACCCCAGCAAAATGCAAAAATTGATCTTCAGTGTGTTAAGAGGGTATTGGGAATACCTGAGTGCTCATATGCCTCTTGAATGGGTGCATGATAAGCCGCTGACTGTGTCGCAAGTACTCGATAATCTCGAACGGGTTGAAACTAATGGCAAGTGTGCAGAGCTGGCGCTAGTGCCGCACTTTATCAAAAGAAAGCCAAAAAAGGGAGAGGTTTATCCTTACGCATTACTATTCAAGGACCTGAAGAATCAGGCCGCTATCTTGATGGACATGCTGAAGCATGAGCCGCGCTTAACACGCTGGATTCGAGGAGTGGATGCTGCTGCTAATGAGATGCATGCTCCACCAGAGTTGTTTGGACCTTTGTTCAGGGTGCTGGCTAAATCGGGTGTTGCTCATTTTACCTATCATGTTGGCGAGGACTTCCCGCATCTGATCAGTGGTATTCGATCAATTGATGATGCCTTGAGGTTTTTGCCGTTGCGGAATGGCGACCGTCTTGGTCACTGCACGGCGATTGGCATCACACCTGGCATCTGGAAACGCTCTTTGCCATTGTCTTTGTCCATGACCAAAGAAACGCGACTGCTCGATTTGATATTTATCTGGCGGGAACTTCGAAGTCATCCGGAACTGCTGCGTTACGCTAGTGATGCAGCGATTGAAGCGGTTCATTTGGCCCATGAGGTATTTTCACTGGAAGAAGAAATTTCGATTACCACCCTTGATCAGGTGTTTGAGTTGCGGGGGATGTTGGCTGAATCGGAAGGCCTACTGGGTGAACTGGATGGGCCATTAAAACCCAGATCCCTATGGTTGGAAGAGTACGAGCGCGCCAGAGAGTTGGCTGAAACGGCAGGTATTAAAAGGCCGCTGAAGTTGTATAAGCAATGGCTTACATCTGACAATGCGCAAAAGCAGCGTGCTGAATATGTTGAAGTTGCCCTGGAATATTTGCCGGATGAAGCAGTTATTGCATTACAACAAGCTGTAATGGCAAAAATGGCAGACCGAAACATTGCGATAGAATGCCCTCCAACCAGCAATACTCGCATAAGTCAGTATCGAGATGTCAGCGAACATCATATCTTTCGCTGGATAGGCTTGCCGGGTGAGGCGGTTGAAGGTGACGTCCCTATGTCTATTTGTTTGGGATCTGATGATCCGGGGATCTTTGCAGCGGATTTGAAATCCGAGTTCTATCATTTGTTCGTTGTGTTAACCCGAAAGTTCGGTTTGTCGCCAGCGGAGGCTTTGAGAAAGGTGGCAGAGGTGAACGAGAATGGGCGGATTTATCGCTTTCATGATGTCAGCTAGCATGTATACATCGAGATTCTGTAATTGTTCAAGACCCGCAGGGCTCATTGGTACCCCTCTATAAGATATTGTCGCGGAGCTGGGAAATATGTTTCTCGGTCGACATTTAACTCCCGAAGATCATTTTGCTTGTTAGCCTGGGAGAGAGTTTTGTCGTCTATGCATATGGCCTTTCATTGCAATCTGTATCAAAGAAGCTATTGATATCACCCGCAAATGGCCTTGGGTCAACGGTGCCACGCCGCCAAGGCCCCTAAATTAGGCTATTTATCAATTCTATATATCTTAATGAGTTACAATAGCTAACGAACAATTAGACGGGCACACCGGATACTCAGAGCGCACAATGAGTTCGGCACATAACAAAACAAGCCAATCGGACTACTTTGCCGCACGCTGCATTGAACGTTAACGTCCGCTTCTCGCTCGTTGCCGACTGTCAGGATGAATCGTGTTTTAATAGAGAACACAGCCAGATCAAGTCTGAGCCAATACATTTAAAGGGTTGACGGGCTCTTTGCCGCCCGCCCCGCAGCCTGCGAATTTTCCTGGCATCTGGTGCCAGGAAAATTCGCAGTGGAATAATACCCCCTAGCACCACACCTACTTCGCCCACTGCTTTAAGCCACATGCCATTGCGGCTTCTTGCCCCTGCCCTCAGGCTTTATCCATTAAATAACGATGCGCTTTTGATGCCGCACTGGCAGCTTTGAAAATATAGCGTTTGTCGTTTTTCAGTGCATTCAGCCAGGAAGCAATATAGCTTTCGTGCTGGACCTCTCCGACCATCCCCAAATCCGCCATCAGGAACGCGCTTCCCAACTCGGCGATCAACTCCTCAAAAGCATAATCCTCACTGCCAAATTTACCTTTAATCTTACGATTCAGGCGGCCTTTGCCACCACTCCAGTGCACCAACTCATGCAGGGCGGTAGCGTAGAAATTAGGTGCATCTGAAAACAGTTGGCGCTTCGGTAGCCAGACTTCATCAGTTGAGGGTTGGAAAAAGGCGTTTTGTCCTTGCTCGATAATGTTTGCGCCGCTATTCCGGAACAGATTTTCAGCCTCAGGCAAAGGGTCAAAGGTTTCTTCTGAGCTGACTGTTTCAGTTGTCAGCGGAAGACCATCAATTTGTTCAATATTGAACACGTTGAAGGTTTTCAGCATCGGGATCCGGTCAATTTCGCCGTCTTCGTTTTCCTTCTCTAAGGTTGTATAGAAAATAGCTGTAGTACCGTGCTCACCTTTGCGAACCTGTCCGCCTACTGCCTGTGCTTGTTTGTAGGTCATCCAGCGTGAATCATCAAAGCCCTGTTTTGACGCGCTGCACCACAACAGCATGATATTGATTCCGCTATACGCGATGCCGGTTGCGAAGTTGGAAGGCAACCCAGACATGCCCGACACTCGTTGCCACGGGCAAGACCACGGTTTTACACCGGCTTCAAGCGCTACAATAATGTTGTCAGTGATGGTCTGATAAATATCTGTTCTGGTTTGAGAAAATTTCGTTTTTGAGGAGCCTGACTGCTCCAGCGGGGATACGCTGGTCGCCACTGCGGTGTTAGGGGCGCTAGTCTGGGTGGTATGCAGGGAAATGTTCATGTCTTTTCTCCGTCAGTGGTGTAATTTTCGTCTTCGTATCGCCTGACGGTTCGCTTTCCCGGCATCGTTCCGGCACGCAAAGGCGCAGAATGCGTGCCATTTACCCTTGCGGGACGGGTTGTGCTGGGAAACGATTAACCGGAAGCTGATACGAGAACGGAAATCACGCGGGAGAAAAAACCACCCCTGTATAGCCGGACGTAGCGCCCCTTGGTTCGCCGCGGTGAAAATAGACTGGTGGTAATGAGTCGGGGATTGGCACTGACAGGAATTTCTTGTTGGTGATAGCATGTTTTTCTGTCGGGCGAAACGATCCTGATAACCGGGATGGTTTGTTCTTAAATTGTCTCGTTCCGGCATCAATCATAACCTGGTCTAGGCCGTCTCCTTATTGAGCACCGCCTACAGTCTATCTACCACCACTCGGATCCGGGGTGAGAGATTTCACTCCGCAGTAACCGGAGCATCCTACTCAGGGTCTCAACAGGTATTATCCTCAGTTCCCCGCGCCAGATCGTCGGTTTCTATCAGAGTTTCGGCGAAGTGCGCGCCATAGTCGGCCAGGACGGTGAGATCCGTAGCGACGTTGAAGGGAACGGACAATAGATCGGTTAAATCGCAGTCAGGGGTGAGGATTGTAGCCATAGGGCAACCTCCGATGAGTAATGTTTATTACCGCCAGCAGAAATGCCAATTTCAGGGATAGTGGGACCGGACGGAGTTGGCATTACCGGCCTCATCGACACCGGCACGTCTTACGACGCCCCCGCCTGGCTCGCACGACACAAAAAAGCGCTAACGCCTTGTGTCGTCGATGAAGTTAGTCAGGATGCCAATCCCGCCCCCTGATTTTGCAGGCGCGGGTAAGGAAACTGCGATTGATGATGAGCGGCAAGAAAATTACTGGAAAGTGGATCGCAGAAAAAAAATCGAACCATAGAGTATATAATTATTATGTCTGTTAAGCATTCTTAATAAACCCCTCTGCTTTCCTCTATTATTTTTCGAGACAATATTTAGTGATTTTTCTTCCATTGCAGGCAAAACTGAAATGCCGATCTTCTGGGTTCCTGAGTATCCACAACATAAAAATTTCGTGGGATTTTATTTTCCGAACTATCGCCAAAGACATTCAATCCATACAGAGTCACGTCGCTACCTATCATCTCATTAGACTCAGGAATAAATCGCGTCGGAATATGAAATACTTTTGCCATATAACCATCAGGAAGTAGGAGCCGTAGAGTCGTAAAATTATTATCCATCTCAACCTCCAGTAATCGCCCATGAATATCGATGCTAAAATGACGATCGCCAGGGCAGGGTTGTTGCATGAAATGACATAAATTTTTTGAGTAAACCGGGCACGAGCAACGGCCTGCACACTGAACACAATGCCCACTCGGCTGAGCTATATTAAGTGCAGAAAAAGAAGTATTACGCGGTAATATTTCATTAAATGAGACAAGAACACGATTGACGCATTCTTGCAGGCTATTATCCAATACACCGGTCCAGCTATCCCCCATTCCGGCTAGTTCCAGTTCAATATTGATATCAGGAGCCAGCTCTTTTACCATCATGCCATATGCCGCTATTTGTAACAGATATTCTTCTTTCGGCTGTTTTTTTTCGTCTCTCACTTCGCCGGTTTTAAAGTCAACAACCCGTATCTGCCCGGTTTCTTTTCGGTAAATAAGATCGGCACGTCCCAGCATATCGAAACAAATACTTTTCAGCAGTTTTTCCCGGCCTATCGGAATAATACTGTCCCGCATTTTTATCATATCTGGCAAATGTCCAACCCGTCCAGCAACCGGAGGAACAAGCGATTTGGCGTAACGAATGTATTTGATCAACGCCTGACGCGATACTAATCCTGCAATGCCATAGTGTTCCCAGACCCATAGCGCCAGTGTTCCTTGCTGAGTCTTTATCAAGGTCGCCACAACATCGTTTTCAAGCCTCTGGATGATTGATTCGGGATCATTCTCGCTCCTTTTTTGCAACGTGTTAGCCAGTCTGTGCACGGCACTCCCCAGAACAGCCTGAGGAGGCAAAGGCAAACACCGGAAAGAATGCTGCTCGCTTTCCAGCAAATACCTCATTGGGCAGGTAATAAATACGCCTAGCTTAGAGGGGAGCGCCGGTCGGGTACGCTCCAACGTCATTATATTCATTTTCCGCTCGAAGGAGGTGGTGTGCACAGTTTTGCCATCACGGTTCCCATACGGCGAGAAAGCTCAAAGGTGTTTGTAAATACGATATCTTCCTCAAGCGAGAGCACCTCAAGTTCAGGATTAGCTTTAAAAACCCCGTCATAACTCCAGAAAGGATGCAGTACTGCCGCCCAGCGTTGTGGGCTAATACCTATCAGTGGGATATTTCCCACGATTTTTACTTCACTCCCCTTAAATAAAGATGATGCCTCTTCGGCCAGTCGTTTGGCATTAACCGTCCAGTCAATGATGCCGGGGGATGAAAAATCTCCATGTAGTCCGGCATCATAGGTTTTATCCAAAAGTAGTTGAATGACATCAAGTCCCAGACGCCAGTCAAGCAAGCCATGATAAGCCTGATTACCGTACCGATGCAGGCAGTAGTAACATGCCTGAAAACATACGTCGCGATGTTGCGGTTCTAAAAACTCTTTTAGTGGATAGGATCCTTCGTCATTGATAATCTCATTCATCACTTCAAGAACAATCGGAGAACCAGAGCTCCCGATCTGCTGTAGTCGCTCGCATAATCCAGAACCATTAACCAGACGATCGGCCATTTGTAATATCGGTGCAGAAATACCGTTTTTTAAAATTTGTACGCGAGGCTCCAGAATTTCAATTTCTTCCGGATCAATATCAAGTAGCTCTTTTGAAGCATAGTTGACGATGATAAAAGAAGCAGATAGCGCGGCCGCCCGAAATGCAGGAGTCAGTGCGCCTTGCAAGTACTGTAACTGGAGGTCCGCCGGAGTATCAACCAACATCAACGCCAGTAAATCGGTTACTTTAGGTGCCGAGAGATAAAACGATTTTCGGCTTTCCTGCATAGGGGTGAAGCGGTTTTTAAGTGATAAATCAGCCTCAAGAAGGTTACTGTCTACCCATACGTGGTTTGCCCAAAGCGGCTGATATACTCCCGCCTTTCTGAATGGAACCCTTAGATTGCCTTGTATCGCGTTGAAACCACTCCATATTTTGTCCGCATAAACACCACGATTTAACCTGTTAAGGCAGGTTTGGGATTTTAGCTGGATGGCAACATTAGAATCAGGTACAGATACTGCATTCTCAATTGAGTAAGCTTCAGCAATAGATACTCTGCTGACCATCGTCAGGTTTTGGTCAAAGTCTTCTTTTGCAGATTTATCTTCCAAAGTGGTAATAAATCCGTGGGGTACGTAACACGAATATTGCTCAGCACCATCCATGACCCCACCACAGGCGCTGCATACAGCGGTCATCGAGCCCACCAGTACCCAGACTTTGCACACCGGGCAAACGGTCATCGTCCTGCACTCTCCCGGTTCGTCAGCTTCAGTGAAAAATTCGGCCGGATTTTTGTAGCTTTGCTTCAGCATTCCGGCATAGCCTGCAGTAAAGTAACGGCGCTTGTCCTGTACCAGATATTTTCCCGGTGCAAATTCCTGAATCGCAATATCCAGATCGCGATCCATGCTGGCAAACTGGATATCATGTTCGTCTGTACTCACCGGCCTTGTCAGCAGAAGTCGTGTTCGGGTTGGCATACCGTACATAGGGAGTTTTCCCTGTTCGGCCAACGCTTCGGCCAGTCCCTTTCCTGCCATAGCGTCGTCGTCCAGTACTGATTTTATATCTTGTATTAGACATTCCGGCGTCAGATACTGGATTATTGTACGGTAGAATATTTCATCCTGTTGCATGCAGGCTTGAGCAAACTCATCACGCGCGTTGATGGTTTCTTTCAGCGCGTTACGAATGCGCGGCAACCAGTTTGCCTGATGTTCTTTTAGCCAATGGACCTGAAAAAACTCTCCGTGATTGTCGGGTTTATGTCTGTCACCATCAACCGGCCACGGCTGACCCGAATCCACTACTTGCTCTCTGAGCCACTTAAAAGCGGACACCAGCCAGATTTTGCGCACTAAGCGCTGGCAGATCATTTCCAGTTTAGTAGTTAAGAAAGGTGGCGGAGGGAGATCCCCGGTGATCTTTTCCGGGTTACGGAAGTAAAATAAATCATGGCTCTTGCTGCGACATGCCGTTAATACAAATGCAAAAGCCTGCCCACGTCGTCCCGCTCGCCCTACGCGTTGCTGGTAATTAAAACGTTGCGGCGGCATGTTGGCCTGAAAAACTGCGCGTAGATCGCCAATATCAACCCCCACTTCCATCGTGGTGGTAACTGAGAGTACATCCACCTCTCTGGCGGCTCTGTCCAGCTCAGGATGAGGTTCGAAGTCCTCCAGCCCTTTTGGCAATATGTCGTCATCATCAGCAATCAGGATACTTTTAAAACGGCGTAATCTCGCTGCCGGATTCCCCGTCATTCCCGTGAGTTCTTCAGAACGCATTCTACTGATACGGGAAGCATACAATATACGTTTACCGAGATAGTTTTGGGTTTGTAATTCCCCCGCGTTACCAGAAGATGTTTCAGGCAGTGGCGCATAACAGCGGGTGCAAAGTTTTGCCCCCTTGTGCAAATGCACGCGGCCACAGTGACTACAGCGCCAGAAAAGAGCGGTAGCCTCTACTAAACGAAAGTGTACTTTTCCAATGTCGATAATGCCGCCCTGATGACCAGAGCGTTTGAGGTGCACCAGAAAGTCGCCAATCAGCGATAATGTCTTGACTCTGGAGTGGTTACAAAGCTCATCGCTAAAACGGCGTAACCGATTTTTAGGCTTCACATCGTCTGCAACATTCCAGCGCGTTTCTGTTGTTGTATACTGGGACGGTGTGACTCGATAGGCATCCGCCAATACGCGAAGCATAGCGTCATAGACAGCCAACTGTTCCCGCGTGCAGCTGTCAGCCAGAGGAAGGCAGGGATAACCCCATCCTGCTTCTTCCAGTGCAAAATAGGTTTTACTGAACACGCTTTCCCCGACCAGTTGTTTCAGGTCGCGGGAGATTTCCTTCCGGGCAACGTCCAGATTATCCTCATAGGAAGGATGTTTCTTCCAACACCATTTGGCCTGTTTGTTTTTTTCAAATAATTGCTGCCATGCAAAAGTGATAGTTTCTTCATCATGTTTTTGTTTTGAGGGGTCAGGAACAGGAGATATTCCTGTTCGATCGGTAGGATGAATACCCGCGTCAACTAACGTCGCCAACAGAGGATTAAGGCCGTTGCCTGCGATTGGTGCTTCAGGCTCCAGTATGCTGCTCAGCGATACGCTGTCTGCCTGTGGCAGTAGCAATAAGTCATTCAGCCGCTCTTTTTCGCCAAAAAGCTGCCCTAATTCTTTGTCTTCTTCCGCTGAGAGCCGCCCCTCTTTAATCTCTTTGCTAATTAGTTCTTTTCTTCGTTTATTAAGTTGTTCTAACTGTATAACCACTTCTTTATGGGAGCACTGACTCGCTGACAGTTCCTTAAGCGAGCGCACAACAATCTCACGGCGAACATCATCATGGTGACCTGACTCCAAATCGAGCGCCGCATTGGCAGCATCCTGCCGACTGTCAGAAAATGTGACCAGACGTTCCCGATCGCCGGAGCGCTGTAATTCTGCCATCAATGTACTGGCCAGGAGCTGCGTGGTTTTCGCAAAGCCGACACGAAAACCGCGAATAGGCGATAGTTTGCCTTTACCGTATTTATACGACGTACCACATGCTGGACACTGGAAAGGCAGCGCACTCCCCGGTGACTGACTGGACGACTGGCCTCTTTTCTTCGAGGTAAAATCACCCGATTGGACATAATAGAACCAACCTGCAATATGTGTTTGTCCAATCGGTCTTATAGGTGATAACGCATGTTGAATCGCCGCAGTAAACGGATCGTAACCGGCCTTAATCCACTTGCCAAAAGAGTCCTCATCGACTGGAGTTCCTTCTCCTCTGGGCCAGAATCGATCGACGGTCGGCATAAACAACGCATATTCTTCGGCGGAACGTCGTTCGACCATAACGGATTTAGCATGTTCAGGTAGTTGATCGATATCGGGATCGTTGGGTAAAAGCTCTATACGGCTATCCGTCGCCGAGAAAGCAGAGGGTTTGCCGCCAAAAAATAGTGTGGCGCAACACTCACAGTAGAGTAATTCTACGCGTCGTGATTTTTTGTTGTCATAGTGACGCTCGCCATAACGCAGGCCAGACTCAACCGTCAGATCGGCAAAAAAGTGCTGATCTCTTTCTTCTGTTGATGCGCTTGAGGGGGAAGGTAGCGGTGCTGCATATAATCCTTCCAGCGCCCGTAAAAACGCATGGGCGCGAAAACGTGGCAATGGAATATCGTCTGGAAAGGGATGTGAAAACCACTCAGGCCAGCTATCAGTAGCAGCACGTAACCATATTAATGCACGAATCCCCTCACGTCCTGCGGAATGGGAGGGGAATAAACGCTCTGCCAGAGCAGTTATTGATGTAGCACGCGGAGACTTTCCACCAGTATAGCAACCGTTTTCAAGCATACAGGCGGCCTGAACAACAACCCTTTGAGCCAGGTTTTCCATACACGGCTCGTCATGATAGCCCCCCATACTTCGGGCAACATTTGACCAGTGTTGCAAAGATGGCAGTGAGGATCCCTGTAGCTGTTTTACCGTATCGCAAAAATCGTTGAGATCGCCGTGAAAATGCAGCGTATTATCCTGTGTTGGAGCAACCATGGCGCCATTCACCACGCAATCGGCCCAGTCTTTGGCTGCTGCACCCACTGGCAGTCCTCGCTGACCGAACATCCCCCATAAATACTCAACGCTTTTCTTACCTTCTGGGCCATCAACGGGCAGTGAGGCACTGGATGCCAGAATACGCAGCTTATGTCGGTGCTGTTCCTGATCCAGTCCTAGACGGTTAATGAGATGCTTGAGCAAATAACTGACTTCGGTCCCTGCCGTACCGCGCTGAAGATGCAGTTCGTCAAGGACAAGATAAAAATAAGCGTCAGGATCGCGTTCAATCCATTCTCGGGTTTGGTCAAAAATCGGATCGTCAATCTCTCGTACCAGCATCGTAGAGAGCATGCTGGTGTTAGTAATCAGTATGTCCGGCGGTGATTTTTGCATTTCCCAACGGCTAAGCATCTCCCCACCTGATACGCCGGGGAAATTGAATTGCAGGTTATCGTCATGATCCCGGCTTCCCTGCCGCACAGCTTCCCGGTGCGTGTCTTCAGCGGATTGCAGATATTCGCGCAATTCAGTGATTTTACCAGCAACACGTTTTTTCTCTTTTTTCTCTTTTTCTTCGCTCCCCGGCCGGGGGTGGTTTAACCAGCCTGTGACTTTCGTTGCGCCAGTATAACGACCAAAAAAGATACGGTTACAGCCTAGGTGTAAATCCATCGCGTCATGTGCTTCGCGGGAATCAAGCGCCCGACGCATACGCACCAGTTGATCTTCAACCAGTGCGTTCATTGGGTACAAAATTAGCGCCCGCACGGCTTTTGGCCGTGCTGATGCTTCTGCCTCACGCATAAACGTAGGCTGAGTATTTACTTCACTATGCCACCACGGCTGCCAGCGTTTAAGCATGGGACTTTTCGGCCAGCCACTCGCTTCTTTCACAATTTGAGCCAGAACTGGCAGCAGAAAGGATTCCGTTTTACCTGACCCCGTTCCTGATGTGACGATGCCCGGCATTGCAGGCTGTACACCTCTTTTCAGCATATCTAGCTGGTGGGTATAGAGTTTAAAACGTCCTTTGGTGGAGTCGGCTTTATCACGAGGCAAAAGCCCTCCCAAACAAAGGTCGATAAATGCGACCCTTTGTTGCTCGGTAAATCCTGGCAGCCATTCCTCGCCTTCAGCCACATTATGTAAATCGCTGATGGTTAAACCATAATCCTGATATCTTGGCATTGGTTCCAGAAAAAGATCTGCACACAATGTGCCTTGCTGTTCCAGTAAGCTACGTCGGTATGCCTGAATATCGGGAGAACCTATACGAAAAGCAGTTTCAAGATAGGTGATGTAAAAATCCCTTATTGATTCAAATGATTCCAGTGGGTTATTCATAAAATGCCCTTGTTTATTTATAGCTGGAACAGATGATCAAGCACGGTTACAGATGTACCATGAGTGATTTCCTGAACATAAGGTATTAATGCAGGAGCCAATGGCTCAATTTCTGCGGTTATTTTTTCTGTGACACTGCGCCCAATAGTAAACGCCAGCATTGCCAGCGCCTGAGATTTTTCGTCGGAATAACCCAATGCGTTTAACACCGCCCTCATAGTTTGCTGCTGATTATCTTTAGGGTGGGCATCGGCGTATAACGAAGACCATAATTTGGAGGCCACGCACGCGGGCGCAATATCCGTAGAATATTCGGCTGGTGCGTATTCAGTCTGCTCAACCTGTGTACTGCTATATTCGGCCACAAATACAGGCAACTGATGGGCAACCGGCCCCTGTAGTGGGAACGTGCTTTTACCAACGGCAAATGTTAATACAAACAATACAGGGCAACTAAACGAAAGTTGCCGCAAGGTATGATTTTGATCCTTCCAGCATAGTCCCGCAGAATATCCACTGCTAAACAGGCATTCGTTAAGTTCGGGAAGTAATGTTTCCGGCGGCATCCGGTTAAACCCACGTAGTTTTACTATCGTCGTTAACCCGCTTGATTGTTGATGCGCCAAGAAGTCACCCAGCGTCATAGAGCTCGTGCTATTTGCACTCCTGATTAGCACAGGCGATTTCATTAAATCGCTGATACTAAATAGATCACCATGAATAGAAACCTCCCCCCATACGCTTCCCGACAGAATATTGGCTAAAGAAGCGACCGTTTTCTGGGCGTACTTTCCTGTTAGCCCGACAACGGGTACAACATTTGCGGCAGCAATCAAACTGAACAGCAGATTTTCGCTTAGCCCGGTAACCGCTGCCTGTTCTTCGATCGCGACCTGTAGCACTCTTTTGCTGGTTATTTCATTGACTTTCGGCGGAAGGAAAGACTGAGGTAACGGAACGATCGAGGCAGGTTCGGGGATTCGTCCTGATGGTATAACGGCTGTAGGTGTGGCCGAGCCAGCGATCATCGTTCGCAACAACGCCGTCTGTGCCAACGTTTCTATACCCGCCTGCGACGCTTGCTCAAAGGTTTGCCTGATTCGTGAATCCAGCTCAGCCTCCTGCTGGAGTAGCGCTTTTTTTATACGGTTTGTTTCGCTTTTTAGCGTTTTTTCCTGTCGGTTGATTTCTGCATCAAGCTGCGTCTTCTTATCCATCAGTGATGCAATTGTCTGTCTGAGTTGTTCCTGCTCACTTTCATATTGAGCAAGTATTACTTGCTTCTCTGCATAAATTTGCGTCTTTATCGTTGGCAACGTCAACAGTTGCTGAATGCTATCGTCCAGAAATTCTCTTGAAACCGCAACCTGCTCAAGTTGCGTCAACGCGCGTAAATATGCACTTCGATTATCTGACTCATATTCAGCCATAAAGTGAGCTAAACGTTGTAAGTGTGATTTGCTGAAAACAGGAAAATCTGTCGATGAATAGTCTAACTTTAACAGCCGTTTTATCCATGTACTGGCAGGCGCACAATCATATTTTTCGCTCAATCCGGGGAGTTGAGGCACTATAGTGATTGACTGAGAGCGCAGCTTCACACAGCTTAATTCCCGATAAGAATCCAAAGGTACGTCAAAATCATATTTTTTAGGATCAAGAATGTCTCCGGGTAATCTTAACGCCAGACCATCGGTCAAGAAGAAGATAGCAGGAGAGTTATCTTGCGGTTGGTAACAGGTTAATAGCCATTGACGAATCGCATCCGGTTCGCCAGAAACATAGGGGATTTTGACAACGGGGTATACGCGAGACTGGTAGTCAGTCAGTGCATACTGGGCCGTTTTATCGGATGGCTTGTGTCTGGCTTGCCATATGCCTAATTCCCCATGAACCATGTTCTTGGTGAAACGGTTTGAGTACCCTATAACTTCGCCACGTTCGGGATAGAGTATCTGGCTATAGGCATTTGAAAGATCCCGCAGTTCATTGTCAATAAACAGGCCAATAGGCAAAACAAAGAATTCGCCTGAGGGAAGCACTCTCATCACTTTGCCGATAAAGGACACTTCGTCGATATCGCCATTGATATCGTCTGGCGCAATAGACTCTGCCAATAATACTATTCCGTTGTCAGCCTCTTCCTGAGGGCGATCGACGCCAAACGTTGAAATGAGTCTACCTAATTTTTGCCCCAGAGGAAGTGGGTGATCGGATAACCTCGATGTCCACTCGCTGGCCGCTTCCACTTCTCCCTTTAACGTAGCAACAAGCCCAGCAACAAACGCCGGGATTACTCGATCGGAAGACGGTATGTCACATCCCTGACTGATTAATAGACACTGCTCGATATCTTCATCAGTCACATTAATAGTTGGCTGCTCTAACAAACTATCGTTGGATTCACTAGGGTTTTCATCAACGGGTAGCGCAATTTCTTCGCCGCGAAGAAATTGCGTTACGATGTCAGGGCAAGGCTGAGTGACGTAGAACCCTAAGATTGCGCGCCATAGCGGTTTTATATCTTTATCGTTATTTTCTGCGAGCTGAATCTCATGAATGATTTTTTGGGGATCACCTTGTTGTGGAAATTGCACGTGAGAGCGAAACCACATCAGTACAATGGAATGGGCCTTAGGTGGTAAAGTACTCAAAAATTGCAATGTCTTGTCCAAAGCTTTGGGCAAATTATCCGCTTTAGCGCCAGCCCCAATAAGCTTTTTCTGAGACTCTTTCAGACAGTTCATCAATTCAAAAGGCTCTGCACCAAAGCAATACATCTGGCTCAATCTTTCTTTAATGATATGTTGTTTTTTAGCCATCCTGAGTGAGCTCCTTAATGATTGATTTAAGAAATTAATTGATGCTGCTTATCCTGCGTAGTGCCAGAGCCCTTGCACGCCGAGTAACCGCTCGATTAACCGGGAGAACGGCATTATCATCACACTCAACGCCCCCCCACAATTCATCCCCTCTACCAGCAAATATTATCCTTCCGTCATCACTGACGGTACAACAACCACCGGCGAAGTGTAACCACCACTGCGTGACAGAAATAGGTAAAGTAATTAGCGTCTTAGACCAGAAGAGATCCCCATAGTGGCTTTGAGTGCCAAGTGTTTTTTCCATCCTAATGACGTGAGTCATTAACGCCCAGGCAAAGCTATCAGTTTGCCAGTACCCCGTATCCGCCCGAATAAAATAACGATTACGTTGTTTTTCCCTACAGCGCATTAACAGGTCGCTATTTGTTGGCTGGATTTCTTCTGACCATTGGTTGTTTTTTGTCTGCCAGAGCGCCACATAAATATCGGGTGGCAAAGTTGGAACTTGCTTTATTTGAGTCATGGGTAGCAGCACGCCACTCAATGGGCCAACAGAGAAATCGTCTCTGACAAGAAACTGCCAATCGAACCGTTCAAGCAGCTCTTTTACGCGATCAGTTCCTGACAAAATTAATTCAATACTGCCAAGTGCAAAATCATTATCCGCTGTTGACCAACGTTTTACCCGTTCACTCTCTTTCAACAAACCTTGCAGACGATGACGCTCGCTTTTCGTCAACATACCACCGACTCGGGCAGTGATTCCTCGTACCGTTTCACAAACAGACAATGTACGTTTTGACAGTGATACCACCGGATACGGCGCATGTCGTCTTTCTATTACGCAAAGCCAGCCTGAGGCAAAAAGCAACCGGCGCAACTGCCATGCAGGAATACCTGTCACCAGTGATACGGGCGTTATATGTTTATTGAGCTCATCAAAGGGTAGCGTGCTGCGTTTTTGAAAACGTAGTGCCAGTGCTTCAGCTAACCAGTCAAATGCGGCAGGAAGCATGTGCAAATCAACCTGTGTACACTCTACAGGCACACGTTCATCACATCGCCATAGCGACCATGATCCGTCTAGCGAGGTAGTTTTTTGCTTTTTCAGATACTCCATTGACTGAACATCGTTTAATGGCACTAATGTTCCTCGTTGACCATCAATAAGCCAGTCATGCTGTTCGGCAACTTTACGATACGGAGCATCAGGCGCATGATCGAGGACGTGAATGTCAAAAACCAGTGGTTCAACCTGTTCCTCAAGCGTTAACTGATAGCGACAAGACGCCTGTCCGGATAATGAGGTGAGTTTTTCGGGAGAAATAAATAGTCCTTCACCGTCTTGTGTTGACGTTAGTATGCCGCTGATCAGTTCTATATGATCGGAATCTCTGATTACGTATTCCCCGCCAATGGCACCCGCCATATGAATAATCGGCGTACTAGCTGGGTTAAGTAATATCGACTGCCCAAAACGGGCTGCACCTGTGATATAAGGTCGAGCAGGTATCCAACTCTGAACCATAAATCTACGAGCGGCACTAGGAAGTAATTTGGCAAGATCGGTTAATTCCTGCCTACTCATCGCATCAAAAACGATGACTTCCCAATCGTCAGAATCTGTATTTATTCCTAGCGTCTTAACATTCAGGCCAATATGCTTAAACATGGTGTGAATATGTTCAACATATTCACGACGGATGATCAGACAAACCAGACCATCGTCCAAATGATGACCATCGGAACTGATATACCCAGAATCGTCCCTGAAAAGTGGTAAACACCCAGCCTGTAACGCCATGCCAACCCGAGATCCAGTTAAACCTTTTTTTCTTTTTTGTAGAAATGAAAGTAAACTCGTTAATGTAGCATTAACGTTGGTCTGAGAATAAATGCAACTATAACTCTCCAATTTTTCAGGTAACGATTCAGTTTTATCGGTATCCAAAATCTGAGCACCAACATCATCCATTAACAGATAAATTTCTGGAAGTTGCGGATCGGTAGCGTCTAAGTGAATGCAGAAAAACCCATTCTCTCTGGCTTGTTGATTTTCTTCATGCCGCGTAATATCCCTCACTGCCCCCCAGAACGGGCTACTGTATGCCTGCTGCATGGCTGCGGTTGATAATAGCGTATAAAATTCATTGAATTCGCTGACAAATACTTCACTAAAACCATCAATTCTTTGGTGTATTACTTGATTAACAGATTCAAATGTTGAATAGCTGTCCAGATTATTACGAATCAGTATGGCTCGTAAACGAACTTCATCTCTATAACAAGGAAAAGAAAGCCTCTTAGAATACCCAATCAGTTTTTCACTTTGGGGATCGGGTAAAAATAACCGAGAACAACCCTGTTTACTCTGACTCCATTGTTCAACTCTTCGCCATAGACTAGGCAAATCTCTAAAAATAAATTTCTTATTTCTATTCAGCCCCAACAATACAGAAAATCTAACCCTAAAATCTCCTTCATCATGAGTTTCATTATCAGCACTGGCGGCAAGTAACGTTAAATATAGGATAGAAAAATGAGGTGGAATGCCTTTTATTTGAGTCAGACTATCAAGCGTTAAATCATCTCTGAGATAACGTTGTATTTTTCTTTCTTCCTTACCAAACGAATCTAGAAAGCTTTGCTTAGCTTCTTCTTTACTACGAGAACCAGCCAATTGCTCAAAAATTCTTCCAGTAGTATCGATTCGACTCAAAAATACACCCGCACGGGAAGGCTCAAAAAAAACGGCGTTAATCAGTGCTGCATTCCACTCATCTAAAGAAATAGGGAAAGACATGCTCATGATTTTTATTCGCCCTTCATCAAATTCATTTTCAACCCATCACCAGAAAATAGATGTTGAAAAAGGATTTCGGCCAGTAACGGAGGAACTGCATTGCCTATCTGAGTAAAGCGAGACTCAATATCACCAACAGGCTCAAAATCATGACGAAACGTCTGTATTCTGGCACATTCCCGCCATGACAAACGCCTAGCCTGTTCCAGCTTAGGCCGGGTTGAATCAATAGCAACATGTTCATATTCTTCAGAAAAATCCCAGCGCTGCTTCCAGCCATCCTCAAGATTTGACCATGTTAACTTCATCATTGGGCTTGCTGGATGCAACGTCACATGTCGCCAGTTCGCTACGACGGTATAAGCAGGGCTATCCCATTTGGCCTTACGATTTCTGGACATAAAGTACCATGAGAAATGCCCCTCAGGATCGTGAGGTCGTTCGTAAAACTCACCCTCTGGCCATAATGGCAAATCACGGATAACTTCACCATGGGAAACATAAGGTTTTAAGTGCGGATTCTTTAAGGTCGCTTTACCATGCGTTGCTGCCGGGAATTCAAAATATTGCCCCAGATCGTTTCTGACGCCAATAATAAATAGGCGCTTGCGTGACTGTGGAACACCGTAAGATTTTGCATTAACAAGATGGTGGCTAACTTGATATCCTGCGTCCCGATAGGCGTTAACTTGTTGTTCTAAAAAGCTACCTGCTCCCAACTGCTGTAATCCTGAAACGTTTTCAGCTACAAAATACTTAGGTCGAACGATATTCAATACCCGAAGAAATTGCTTATAAAGATTGGTCCGCGCATCGTCGCTGGGCTTTCTGTTACCAGCCATCGAAAATGACTGACACGGGTAGCCACCAACGACAACATCCACAGATGGAAAAGTTTGAATTTGAGAAATATCGCCATGCTTAACATCAGTATCAGGAAAATACTTCGCTAATGTTTTACAGGCGTTTTCAACGATATCGTTAGCAAAAACAATCGTTCCTCCGGCAGATTCAATACCAAAGTCCATCCCTCCACAGCCAGAAAACAGTGAAAGAACCCGGATTTCATCTCCTTCTCTTGCAAAAATACTGTTCATATCACCATACCGGATGTCATCATTTTACCTGGCCACATATATGATTTGCCAGAAATGGCAACTAATTTGTTCGAAAAATCATAGAATAAGATTATACCCCTGCATAATGGCATCGATCACTAACTATGTTATTTTTTTGAAAGTGTTATTACCAGCCAAAACCCCACCCACAGTCCAGCATCGAGTACCAGTACTCGGCTTACACCCTAATTGTGCCGTGGTTTATCCATCGCCCATTGTTACAGTCAGCTATCCATAGGATCCACAACGCTAGAATCTGCATGGTGTTGCGCAGTACAGCGTACAACTTTGACTCTTGAACTACAGGGGCAAGGAATGCAAATTAGATTCCCGGATCAACCTTTAAAACCTCCCCAAACAGGGGTAACTCAGGCGGTTTCGCAGACTTAATCTTTCCAAACCTGACCGGCAAAGAGCCATCGTGTTAGCATTGTTTCTTGATAAACTGCCAATTTTCAGCTTCAGACTCTGTATGAGTAATTAAGGAATCGAAAGCTCCCTCGGCAGCGTCGATTCAACGAACTGCTGCTATGGTAAGTAAGGCTATCTACGGAATAGTCCTTTCAACACGGCCCTCACCTTACACTTACGAAGAAACAAGTTAAGCGTGGAAAAAAATTCAATTCCAGGGTAATTGCTAATTTTCAGGACAGGATGCATCACGGTATGGCTGGGTGCCACGAGAGTGTCATGTTTGCAAGCTCTATCCAATCACTACGGGTAATCTAGACACTTTCGAGCCGTTGATAATACTGCTGTTCATATTCATTCGGCGACAGCCCCGGTGGAGCATCAGCATGGCTGTCAGCCTGCGGGCATAATTTTTATCGCGTGTTTTATGGATTGCTTTATGCATCAGGCATCGTTCTTCACAGGAAATTGGTGCTATGATCGGCATCACTCAGCCCGGTTAGTGATTTTTAGCGATTGATTGAATCGCTAAACCGGACTGAGTCCCATTCAAGTGTCCTATTATTCTGCGCAGCTATTTAGAGGGGATAAGCGCTGTGAAAAAAATTAGAAGAAATCAAAAATGCATTTGTGGGAGCAAACTAAAATATAAAAAATGCTGTTTTTTGAAAAGTAAAAACAGAACCAACTCATCAATTATATTGGAGGCAAGAAAAATTAGTCTTGAGCATAATTTCTCTGCCATACAAAAGTCAATTGATATTATTAATCCATTGATTGAGTCAGGTAAGCTCAATAAAGAAGATAGCATCAATGCAAAGCTTGGACTTGTAAGTGCCTATCAACGCCAAGGCAGGCATAAGATTGCAATCACAGTGTTAGAGGAGATGGCTGAACTCATCGATCAAGATACTGACTTGCAAATTTATACTTTCCACCAGCTTGCTTCATCCTATTCGGCCTTAAGATACACGGATGTTGCATGTGATATGTACAAAAATATTTTCGCAATGTGGGAAAACAATCCTGCAAACGAAGAAATTGAGAGGCGTGTCCGTGGCGCAATTTTATTGGAGGCAGGAAAAGCATTTTCTGAAAATGGTGAGCGTCAAAAAGCCATTGATTGTTGGGATAAATCAGCTCAGCTCCTAAAAGATTTTGAAGACGAAGCTGAACATATTGGACGTGTACAAGCAAACATCGCATTTTTGATGCTACAGTCTGAACAAGAAAAAGATCAAGAGGAGGGACTCAAAAGGGTTCAAATATCAACTACTCAAAAGCTAAAAATTGGTGACTTGAAAGGGCTTGCAAATAATTACTGCAATCTGGGTTCATATTTCCTAAGCAAAAAGAGATACGGACGTGCTCTTTCAAACTATCGGCATGACTTGTATTTAAGTAGATTAATTGGTGATAAGCGAGATATTGCCTCAACCATCGGAAATCTCGCCTCTTTATATAAAAAGTTAAATCAATTCAAACTCGCAAAAAAACATATACTGGAAGCCAGAGCAATAGGCGAGGAGCTTGATGATGAAGCGCTAATTTACATCTCGAATAAACAATTAGATCAAGTTAAAGCGAAAGCAAAAGAGACTGCCATTAACAAGGTGCCTACTGAAGAAAAGGCCATTTGCCCGTGCGGTAGCAACAATTTATATATAAATTGTTGTGGAACAGCTGATTACGAACCTATCAACATCCCTTATATCTATGACGGATTTTCTGAAGATGTTCTTGCTGTGCATGAGGAAATGTCGTCGGCTAGAATACAGGTTTCTCCGCTAGATTTCATCCTCCGTATCATTCCAAAAGATAAGGTTAGAAAATCTTGGTCAGAACATGAGGTGCGTGACGGTTGGGTAATAATAAAAGAATTGCCCGATATGGCAACAGTTCATTTAGTTGCTGCAAAAGAGATGCTAGAAACATCAGCTGAGAAAAATGATTTGGTTAGCTCTATTTCGGCAGTCATTTTGTCAGTCTGTCACCTTGAAGCTTTTATAAATCAAGTTTCATTTTTTTTATATCAAAATAAAGATCATAATGAAGTTGCGAGCATGACTATCCCTCAATGCTTAGCTGATGAAGGAGCCTTTGATTATCAGCGCAAAGGAAATCTAGAAATAAAGTGGCAGCAAATTGCTGATTGCTTGACCCACCCAGGGTGGTTGAGCAAACAAACCTCATGGCAATCTGCAAAAGATTTGATTTATATCAGAAATGAATTAGTGCATTTCAAGGCTGCAGATTATGAACAGGTTGTTCCGCCCACAAAGAAAAAGCCTAGCATCTACTCAAAAATACCTGCCTCCATTACTTTAAGAGATGGACCACATAGCTGGCCGTTTAAAATAATAAATGCCGATTTGGCTAAATGGGCAGTAATTACCGCAGAGACTTTAGTGGAAGATCTTAAAAAGGCTTACAAATACCGAAGAATGAATCCGTTGGGTGACACTGTGTGAATCGCCACGGGGCTTTGTTGAATAAATCGAACTTTTGCTGAGTTGAAGGATCAGATCACGCATCATCTTTCAACACAGGTCGTCCCGTGGCAAATCGCGAGCTGGCACAACTATTATCAGCCGTGGCTCCATCACTTTGTGGCTGGATTAATAGGCGATTCAGTCGTGGTATGAATCAGCAACACCCATCTCACTGGGACGACCTCAGCGCTATTCTGATCTTGCCAAATATCAAGCTTGGTTCAATAAAAAGAAATGATAACAATCAATATTTTATTTGCCTACAACCCTTGTGTGATAGCGTACGTTTAAGTATTGATACAAGCTTTCTTTTTCTCGAAGCAGAGGTTGTTAATAGCCCCAATGGTAAAATTATATATAATTGCTTTGACTGATGGCTAGTAATCAAAATTGGTGGTCATTCTGGTGGTCTTGACAGAGAAGGGATTCAGGTTTAGCTTACTTATTAGCCAGTTACTGGCAAAGGCGATCCCAGTCAGAGGAGCCAAATTTAGAAAACCCCGCTTAAGGGAACTTAAGCGGGGTTTTTGCTATTCTGTTTTTGTTTCATCAAGTTAATTCATTTAACACCTATCTAAAAACCATCTTCATTACCTAATTATCCTTTGATGCCACGATACAGAGGTTACTACGCTGTTGTCGTGAACCGGTGCATGCAGGTCAGCATATGGGCCCTTCATCTTCGGTGACGACTTATGTTGGGGAAGTGATTTACGCTTAATACTCCAATCATGAAAAACCTGTTGCGAACCGTTTTATTAAATCCTAACTTGATCATTATTCTTCACCCTTTGGGTATGCATTACTTTGATTGACGAGGGAAAATGGAACGCTTATTTGTCTACGGTACGCTGCGTCTGGGCCACGTTAATGCTTATATTCTGGAAAGGATTGGCGGAGAATGGTTGCCCGGTTACGTGAAAGGCACATTTTATGAGAGTGGCTGGGGCGCTGCCGCGGGTTTCCTGGGATCGTACTGGATGATAACGGGCCGCATGTCAGCGGTTACCTGTTTTTATCCGATAACCTTGAAGCACATTGGCCAATGCTGGATGAATTTGAAGAGGGCTACGATCGCGTTGAGGTTCTTGTCACCACGGCAGAAGGCCAGCAGATGACAGCATGGGTTTATCAGTTACAGCCACAAACGGGCCAGTAGGTGATATAGATAGAATATGGTTACTGACCAGCTATCAGCATTAAATACAACACTCAGGTTAAATGGTGGCCATTCGGATGGTTTTGACAAAAAGGAATGCCGTCTTTCGCTCAAATATTAGCCACTGTCTTCTGGCAAACATAATCCCAGCAAGGGACCCAAATTTAGAAATCCCGCTTGAGGAAACTTAAGCGGGATTTTTTCGCAGATTCTGGCTGTAGGGTAAAAGCGGAACTCAGGCAGAACAGCGCTAACGTGAATCCGTTCCAAATGGCCTTAAAGGAAGTTACTCATTGCCCCATTGATTCAGGAATGTAGCGATCTCATCGATACGTCGCTCGTCGATACCCGCTTCGCTAGCCATCTCTTTCTGCGCATCCTCACTGATCTCCTCGTTATTCATCAAACGGGTGATCAGCAGTTGGAAATAGCGTGCCACGGATTCACGTTCTGACTCGCTCACCGTCTCTGCTGATTCCGTCGAATACTCATCCGCGATGTCGTAATATTTAAGTGATACTTCATTGTTCATAAGTCGTTCCCAGAGTTGCTGGTGGCGTTTGTGAAAGAGCCGTGTATCACGGCGCACTGAGGTCAGTTAGCGATGCCGAAACCCTGCTTATGTGCAGCATAGGATTTCGACATAGAGTCAGTCCGAATTATTTTAGACCTTGAGCAGTTTCACCGTGGCATCCACGTCTATCTCATCTTCCGAGAAGATTAACGTCGTTCCCTGAAAGGTGGTGATTGCCAATTTTTTCAGCGAGCGCATTTCATCAGGCTTAGCGGCTGATTTCGGCCTGATACTGCTCATCAGTACCCCCACAGACAGTACCGTATTTTCTTTGTCAATACGGGTATCGGCAGGCACTTCTTCACTGTAAACCAGATAAGACTTGATCGACGTGAGCTTAAGGCGCTCGCCCGCGATATAGATGTATTTGCTTTCCGGTACAACTTTCACAGCATACGCTGACAACCCCTTGTTATTCGTGGTGGGTTCGAAAGTGACCGCCGCATCTTTCTTAATCAGATCAGGGTTGGCGACCTTAATCACATGAAAATAACGGTTATCACCGTTTTCATCTTTGATAAAGCCAAAACCTTTATCTTTAAACCAGGTTGTGATCGTTCCGTTCATCGCCATTACCGCCTACTTAATCGTTTATCTACTCAGTTTTTGCAGCGCGCAGTGTAAAGCACAATGCCTGCGCAGACTACGTCTTTGGTTTAAGTCTGGACGATAAATTTCTGGTACGCGAGGGTCGGCCAGATGAACGCATAAGTGACACGAAGTGAAACACGGCGGTCAGTCGTTAACGGGGCTGCAGGAGCGGGATTGCGAAGGAACCGTATATCGCTCAAACCTGCGGCGATTCTGTCTTACCCCCCTCCCTTGCAGTTAACAGCGTCAACCCGGCCCCTCACTCCCTGCCGCCAGCAGAGGCACTAACACGTCACTGATGGGCGTAGAAATATTATGTAAGTGACCATAACGCTGTACCACGCCGTTGCGAATATCCCACTCCAGTGGGCGGTTTGCCTGGCGGTCGGCGAGAATGGAGGTGCCTAAATCCACAGGGGCATGATGAAAACCGTCAACGATCTCCTGCGGAACGTCATCGTTCAGTACTGCGCCTTCCGCACGCGCCACCGTCAGACACTCACGCAGATAAGCTAGTGACAGTTCAGTTATATCCCCACGTGAAAACATCCCAGCGCGGCGATTAGCAAGGACCATCAGACCAGCGACCGCATTCTGCAGCAGTTTACGCCATGCAATGGAGGTAAAATCGGTTGATAGTTCAACCGCGCAGCGTGTGCCATTGAGCACATCGGCTACCCGTTTTGCCTGCGGCACATCCGGCAGAGTGAGGCGCGGTTTAGCACGCAACCAGACTGAGGCATCCGGCTCGCGCTGTGCCGGGAACCAGACTACCGAAGGCAGCACCTTTGCGCCGTTGACAAAAGGTTCCAACTGGGTTTTCTGCTCGACACCATTTTGCAGAGCACATACTACGGTATTTTCATCGCACAGCACGGCCAACCAGTTTGCACTATCAGCTACCTGAGTGGTTTTCACCGCGACAAATACCAGATCGAACGGACGGCTAATAGTCGCCGGATTGTTCAATACCGGACCCGGCACCACAATTTCACCATCATCGTGACGCAAAATTAACTGCGGGTGCGCGGTACGTCCGCAAAGGACTGGCGTTCGATCAACTTCATGCAATGCTGCGGCGATGGTGGTACCGATAGCACCCGGCCCAATAAGAGCAATTTTAGGATGATCAGACATCTTGCGTTCTCCTGATTTGATTTACCCATCATCAGAGTGCTAGCGGCAATCATCGTACACGCCGGCATTCTTCTCAACGTTAACGTTTCGCCGAATGGCAGATAACCAGAACAGCAAAAAAGCACTCGTGTAGATACGATAAAACGGGTAAACGAAAGGACATAATCCAGTCAGGCTGGCAGGAAAAGTGTTGGCAACGGTCTAGAATAACACTGCATTTTTCAAGAACTGACTGAACATAACATCGTAATGAAAAGCCCTTCAGGGCTTTTCATGCGTAAGCATATGCAAAACGTTAATTACCACATCAAATCATCAGGCACTTTAAAATCAGCATACGGATCTTCTTCATCCTGCTCTTCCTGACTCAGCGCACTGTTTAATACAATACTGTTCGCATCTCGCTGCGCGATTTTATCGGCTACGATCGCGGGAATAATCGCGTATTCACTCTCTCCAGTGCTATCAACAACCAAACGAGCAATGGCAAGACGGCCGCTAATCAATTGAGCTTGAGTTAGCTTATCCACCAGGATTTTTTTAATTAAATTCTGATCGGTGAAGTTAAAACCAATATCGCCTTTGGAAAGGATGATTCGATTCATCTCAATGAGCTGCTTCACCTGAGCTTTATATTCTTTAGATAAAGTGGCTTGTTTTTGTTGTTCGCTTAGCTGTTTATCACGCTCAAGTTGTGCTTTTTTATTTTCTTCCACAGCCTCTCTTGCCTCACGAGCCTGAACGCGTGATTTTTTAGCCGTTCTCTGGACTTTAGCCATTTTTTTGCTGGTCACTAATCCAGCTTTTAGCATCTGCTCTTGTAAGGTGAGTTTTGTCATCTTCGTATCTAAACCAATTGAATAATGTGTGGAATTATACCTGTAATTTTTAAGACTGTACCAGATTGTAAGATCTGAACACGATGTGGCTTGAGTTACCCACATAAAAAACGTTCCCGATGCCTATTCACTCCGCATCGGGAACGTTTTATTTAGCTGATATCGCTGCCGTTAGTGGCAATCACTTTCTGATACCAATGGAACGATTTTTTCTTATAGCGGTTGCCACTGCCGGAAATCGTGTCATCCAGATCGACATAAATGAAGCCGTAGCGTTTGCCCATCTCGCCGGTAGACATGCTGACCAGATCGATACAGCCCCATGGGGTGTAGCCCATCAGTTCAACACCGTCAGCAATCGCGCCTGCCATTGCCTCAATATGCTGGCGCAAATAGTTGATGCGGTAATCATCGGCGATATAGTGATGTTCATCCGGTTTATCCACCGCCCCCAGCCCGTTTTCGACGATAAACAGCGGCTTTTCGTAGCGGTCGTACAGCTGATTGAGCGCAATTCGCAGCCCCACCGGGTCAATTTCCCATCCCCATTCGCTGGCTTCCAGGAACGGATTACGCGCACCGCCCAGCAGGTTGCCGTGGGCCGCCGCCGCATCTGGGTCAGTTTTATAAGTGGTGGAAGACATATAGTAGCTAAAGCCGATGTAATCAACAGTGTGCTGTTTGATCAGCTCCAGATCGCCCGGCTGAATATCCAGCGTGACCCCCAGCGACTGCCATAGGCTTTTCGCGTAGTAGGGATATTTACCGCCCGCTTGCACATCCGCACAGTAGAAGTTAAATGACTGCGTCTCTTTTAGCGCCGCCAACTGGTTGATAGGGTTACAGTCATAAGCATAATTCGTGGCAAACAGAATCATGCAGCCGATCTGGATCTGCGGATTCGTCTCATGCGCAATTTTCACCGCCAGACTGCTGGCGACAAACTGGTTATGCCACGCCTGGAATTTGGCCTGTGGTTCCAGCGCGCCAGTTTGCACCGTCAGCCCCTGACTCATGATCGGGAAATGGGCAGCACTGTTGATCTCGTTAAAGGTCATCCAGTACTTTACTTTGCGGCCGAAGCGCTCCAGCACCGTGCGGGCAAACCGCTCGAAGTGGCCGATTAACTCACGGTTTTTCCAGCCGCCAAAGGTGGTAGCAAGATGCAGCGGCATCTCATAGTGAGAGAGAGTAATGACAGGCTCAATGCCGTGGGCAATACAGGTATCAATGACCTGCTCATAATGACGTAGCCCCGCCTCGTTGGGCTGTTGCTCAACACCATTCGGATAGATGCGCGTCCAGGCGATGGAGAAGCGATAGCATTTGAAGCCCATTTCGGCAAACAGCGCAATGTCTTCGCGGAAGCGATGGTAGTGATCGATGCCTTTATGGTTTGGATAGGTATAGCGCTGCTCATCCAGAGTGAAATCAAACGCATCGGAAGCCACAATGTTTAAGCGCGCTTTGCCACCGGGAATGGCATCCACAATCGATAGCCCTTTGCCGTCAACATTGTAGGCCCCTTCGACCTGATTAGCTGCGGTGGCACCGCCCCACATAAAGCCGTGCGGAAATCTTTCACTCATGGCACTTATCCTTTATCGATGATGATTCTTTATTGACGATCGTCGAAGGTCCGCCTGATGTTGATTTGATTCAGCGCGACCCGAACGGCAGAAATTCTAGAGGAAAAAAGAAAGCGTGAACAGAAATAAGAAACCGGTTGCATAAAAGTGGTGCGGTACGGGGCAACCCTGCCAAAGACGGAGTATCAAACTTTATTCTTCTTACTCTGCGGCACTTTTCGAGTGACTGCGCTGCTCGTCTTTTCACTCGTCTGGCCCCTTCGGTGCGTGACTTCAACGAGTTTCCTGAAGGTTGGGCATTCCATATGCGATGGCGCAGAACAGTCGGCAACATGCCGCAGCGTGTCACGCAATACTCGTAGTTCATCGATCTGCAGATCGATTTCGTCGGCCTTCTGATGAAGCGCGGTGCGAGGCAAATCTGGCATCCCATTTTTGTTAAACATGCCAGCAATTTCCTGAAGTGAGAACCCTGCCGATTTTCCCATCGTAATCAGTCTGAGTTGCAGCAGTACATCTTCAGAAAACTGCCGCCGGAGCCCATGCCGGGATACCGAAGCAATCAGCCCAATCTCTTCGTAATAGCGCAACGCTGAAGGCTTGATCCCGCTCTTTTCCGAGACGTCGCCAATATCCAGAAATTTCATACTTGACCTCAAGTCGACTTTACTTTGTAGCATCCTCTGGAACCCACATTCTGACAAGGATAAAAAATGGTAATTAATCGTTCGGACGAGCCGGAGAAGAGCAACACAAGGATCACTATCACACTGGCACTGTCGATACTGTCTGCTTCACTGGGAACCAGTATTGCCAATATTGCCCTTCCGACACTGACGGCCGTGTTTTCTGCGCCATTCTCACAGGTACAGGCCGTTGTCATCGCCTATCTTGCGGCCATGGCGATCTCGGTTGTCATCGCAGGCCGCCTTGGCGATCGTTATGGGCTGAAGCCCGTTTTTATTGCAGGCCTTGTGCTCTTTGCTCTCGCGTCACTGCTGTGTGCCATTGCGCCCCATCTGTGGCAACTCATCGGGGCAAGAGCACTTCAGGGGATCGGCGCGGCCTTCCTGATGACGCTCGGCATGGCGCTGCTGAGGCAAACTGCCGGTGAGAAACATGTCGGGCGTGCGATGGGAGTACTGGGAACGGTATCCGCACTGGGTACTGCGCTTGGCCCTTCTGTCGGAGGATTTCTTCTTACAACAACGGGATGGCGTAGCCTATTCTGGGTGCAGATCCCGCTGGTGGCGATCGTTCTGTTTCTAGCTTTCATCCTGTTGCCAACCGCATCGGTTAAGAAAAAGACTCTCGCACCAAGCGTATCACCCATTCGGAACCCTACGCTTTTGTCAAATCTCACTATCAATGCAGCCGTCACCTCCGTCATGATGACGACGTTAATCGTCGGTCCTTACTATCTTGGTCCGGGTCTGGGCTTGAAAGAAACGCTGGTGGGGGTTGTTATGGCCATTGGCCCTGCTATTGCGATTTTCTGCGGAATTCCATCAGGCCGACTGGTCGATACCTGGGGGTTTGGACGCGCGCTCACCGCCGGACTCTCCCTCGTAGTTACTGGCACCTTGATGCTGGCGATCTTGCCTCCTCTGCTCGGCGTCACCGGATACATCCTTTCCGTTATTATCTTGACGCCAGGCTATCAGCTCTTTCAGGCTGCAAATAACACCGCGACTCTTGCCGATGTTCCTGATAATCAGCGCGGTACCGTCTCTGGTCTGCTTAACCTGTCGCGCAATATTGGGCTGATCGCAGGTGCCTCAGTCATGGGACAGGTCTTCGCGTTAGGTGTCGGAACGGAAGATTTCGCCCATGCCACGCCCGCTTCCCTCGCTAACGGGATGCAACTAACCTTTTTTCTGTCTGGCGGAATGATACTTACCGTCCTAGGATTCACCCACCTGCCAAAGTGGAAGCGGGTTACCCGATAACACGCTAAGCATGCGTCTTTTTAACTTTACGGGGGTTGCGTCCCCCTTCTCAGCTTAAATCACCGCTGATTTATGAGTGTCATTCATAACGTCTATCCTGTAGCGCACGATTATCACAGGATGCAATCCCGGTAAGATAATACAAAGCATGTAAAACCAGACGGATAGATATGACTCACGTTCAGACGCGCTCAGAAAAAACTTCAGGGCTACTTTTCATTGCCATTCTCAGTGCACTGATGGCATTTACTTCTTTATCGACGGACATTTATTTACCCGCCATGCCCATCATGGCAAAAGATTTACAAGGCGATGCCGAACTCACCATCACCGGGTTTTTAATCGGCTTTTGCATCGCGCAGTTGGTTTGGGGGCCGTTAAGCGACCATCTGGGCCGCCGAATACCGCTATTTATTGGTATGGTGTTGTTTATCATCGGATCGGTAGGCTGTGCACTGTCTACGGATATATCGCACATTGTTTTTTGGCGTGTCTTTCAAGCGCTGGGAGCATGTACCGGCCCAATGCTGGCGCGCGCGATGATCCGCGATCTCTTTAGTCGTACACGTGCGGCGCAAATGCTCTCTACGTTAATCATCGTGATGGCGATTGCCCCGATTGCTGGGCCCCTACTCGGCGGGCAGTTGATCAAAGTAACGTCATGGCATGCCATTTTTTGGCTGCTGGCGATTATTGGCATCATGATGCTGATTTCATTGCGCTGGCTACCTGAGACATTACCCGAAGACAGGCGAGTAAAAGCTTCTTTGCCCAGCGCCTTTCGCAACTATTATGCACTGCTAACGAACGCTAACTTCATGCGTTTCACCTTATGCCTGACACTCTATTATGTCTCCGCCTACGCCTTTATTACCGGTTCGGCCTTCGTCTACATCACCTACTTCGGTGTCGATCCACAGCACTACGGCTGGCTATTTGCGCTGAATATCGTCGGCGTGATGGGCATGAGCGTGGCAAATCGTCGTCTGGTTCAGCGCTATCCACTTGAGACGCTGCTTAAATTTGCCGTGCTGATCGCAACCGTCGCGTCGTTCATTCTTGCTATCGGCACAAAACTGAATATCGGGGGAATGCCCCTGATTGTGATTTCCGTGTTTGTGTTCTTTTCGATGAACGGCATCATCGCCGCAACATCAACTGCCGCCGCGCTTGATGCAGTGCCAAACATTGCTGGTTCGGCATCGGCATTAATCGGGTCGCTACAGTACGGCAGCGGCATTATTTCTTCCCTGCTACTTGCACTACTGAGCGATGGGACACCGTGGACGATGGCATGGATCATCGCATTGTTTACCGCAGCCAGTGCGGTAACAGCGCTAACTACACGCGCCCCGAAAGCAGCGAGTTAGATATCGCTGCCGATACCAGAAATAATCCAATCAATAGCCGAAGTAAAAACAGAGGCCTATTCTGACGGTTTATGGTGACGCGCAGCGACCTTCGCAAGCTCAGACAATACAGCGGTTGCCTCGTCTAAACGCTCAGGGACAAGTTTGTAGAACACCCAGTTCTTGATGCGTTTCGATGTAACAATCCCGGCTTTCGCTAGATATTGAAGATGGCCAGTGACAGTCGGCTGGCTCAGACCGATTTTCTCAGTGATAAATCCGACGCATACCCCGTCCTTAACCAAATCGCCATCCTGCTGTTCTGGGAAATGTGCCCGAGGATCGGCCAACCATTCCAGAATGATGAGCCGCTGCTCATTACCGAGCGCACGTAGTAGATCGGCCGCTGTCGTTGCATGCTTGTTCATATAGCCAAATACCTATATAGTCATTTCCATATACAGTTGATAGGGGAATACTATGACAAGCCAACACCAGAGAGCAACTGCCTCTGTAACATTGAAAGACATTTACGCGGCATCTCAGCAGATTAAAACAACGATACGCAGAACACCGCTAGACCACTCGCAGGAATTATCCGCTCTCGTTGGTGCAGAAATTCGGCTCAAGATGGAAAACCTCCAACAGACCGGTAGCTTCAAGCTACGGGGCGCGGCAAACGTTCTTGCTAACCTGGATGCAGAACAGCGCCGCGTTGGTGTCATCGCCCCAACGGCAGGAAATCACGGATTAGGGCTCGCCTATGCCGGACAAGTGGCAGGTGTCCCCGTAACCATATTTTTGCCACGCTCAGCAGACCCGATGAAGGTCGCGGCCATGAAAGGTTGTGGTGCCCGTATCTCGTTTTTTGATGACATCGAAGAAGCGAGGCAGGCGGCAATAGCAGCAGCGCAACAGTCTGGTGCCACCTTCGTTTCGGCTTACGACAATCCACATATGATTGCTGGTGGCGGCACTGTCGGCCTTGAGATTATGGAAGACTGGATGGATGCAGAGATAATCCTGGTGAATATCGGTGGCGGCGGGCTTATCTCAGGGATTGCGACGGCAGTGAAAGCAATCAACCCCGCTATCGAAGTATGGGGTATACAAAGTGAAGCCAGCCCGACATTTGCCCGTTGGAAAGAGGCCGGTGAAACGCTTCCCGTCGATCTGGCTTCCTCCATCGCTGAAGGCGTTAGCGGCTATATTGAGCCCAGTGCGATGACCTGGCCGCTGGTTCGTGACCGTGTCGATCGCGTGCTCACGGTATCAGAAGCTGAAATTAAAGCCGCAATGCTGTCAATGCTCGAACTTCACCGCCATGTTGTCGAACCTTCGGGGGTGCCAGCCGTCGCGGGAGCCATTCGCTACGCGAAGGAGATTGGGGGACGTAAAACCGTCTGCGTCGTCACCGGCAGGAACATTTCGAGTTCACGCTATCTCACGCTGATTAATGAGGCGACAGCCGGTGTGGATAAGTAGGATGTTCGGGCGCCCTCTTCGCGGTCAAAATGCGTGGGGCATTACAGCATAAATTCGTAATGAGAGCCGTCCGGCAACTCGACGTCAAGACGTAGCTTACTGCCGGTCGCCTCAACATAGCGTTTGAGTGTGGAAAGTTTCAGATCGCGACCAGGTTTCTCCATTACCGCCACGGTCGGCTGCTTTAATCCAAGCGTCTGCGCCATTTCTACTTGCGTTTTTTGCACTCTATCACGCAGTTCAGCGAGGTGAATATTGAGCAACATATCTGCTGCTATAACGTGAGCATCAATGACGACTTCTGGTTTTTCATCCGCAAGAAGCTGTTCCAGCGTTCTGCCCATGGCATTACTCCTTTTTCTCTATTTTTCAGATAATTGGTGAATTCTCGATCGGCAAACGGGATCATCTCATCGTAAAAACGCTTTTCATTACCAGACTTATTACCCGCACAGAGCAGGATCCCTCTACGATGTGGGTCGAAGGCAAAAAATGCCCGTATCGGCATCCCTCGGCTCTGAATACGCAGCTCTTTCATGTTGCTATAGCGGGAACCTTTGACCGTATCAGCATAAGGTCGAGGTAACATGGGCCCCTTTTCCCGTAGCACAATAAGTGCTGCAAGCACACAAGCTCGATCCATATCGTTTAATGCGCTTAACCAGCGATCAAACGCGTCCGTCGTTTCAATTCTCCACACAAATCCTCCTTATAAATATAGATCAAATGCTATATAGCAGTAAAGCTATAATTTGGATTATGGAGTGACAGCAGACGATATGCACAGGCCCGTGAGCGAAACCGGAAACGGTATTCCAATACTTCTGTGGAGATAAAATGAAATGACTATCATCGTGTGAGCAACGTCGCACGATTATGCTGTCGCACTGGTTGATGAAATTGAAACCCCAGCACACTCTCGTCAACGCTTTACCGTCGGTTATTAAGCCCTGACGACGATCCGCACATTGGCCGCTTCCACTCAGCAATGTGCGGATCTCGCGTTATATCAATATGCAGTAGAGATAGAACAGAACGGTATCAGCAAACGGCGTGAGTTTGTTATGGTGTTGGCTTAACTCGCTCTCTTTTCATGCATAAGGAGTTTTTGAATGGCTACGACCCCTGCCTATGTGCCACCAAAAGTCTGGCAGCCCGCGTCTTCCGGCGGTGCTTTCGCCAATATTAACCGCCCGATAGCCGGTCCGACGCACGAAAAAGCCCTGCCCGTTGGTAAACATCCGCTTCAGCTTTACTCGCTGGCGACGCCAAATGGCGTGAAAGTGACGATTATGCTGGAAGAGTTGCTGGCGCTGGGTCACACGGGTGCCGAGTACGATGCCTGGCTGATTAAGATAGGCGATGGAGATCAGTTCTCCAACGGGTTTGTGGACATCAACCCGAACTCCAAGATCCCCGCGCTGCTTGACCAAAGCGGTGATAAACCGATTCGCGTGTTCGAATCTGGTTCCATTCTGGTGTATCTGGCTGAGAAATTTGGGGCACTGCTGCCAAACGACCTCGCCACACGTACTGAAACCCTGAACTGGCTATTCTGGCAGATGGGTTCCGCCCCTTACGTTGGCGGTGGATTCGGGCACTTCTACGCCTACGCGCCGGAAAAATTTGAATACCCGATCAATCGTTTCACGATGGAAACCAAGCGCCAGTTGGATGTGCTCAACCGTCGATTGGCAGAAAGCCGTTATCTGGCTGGCGATAGCTACACGATTGCTGATATTGCCGTCTGGCCGTGGTACGGCGGGCTGGTACAGAACGCGATTTACTCCGCTGCGGAGTTCCTGTCCGTGCATGAATACACGCATGTGAAACGCTGGGCCGATGAGATTGCCGCCCGTCCGGCGGTGATTCGCGGTCGGAAGGTCAACCGCACGTGGGGCGAAGAGTCTGAGCAGGCCGCCGAACGCCATCAGGCGTCCGATCTGGATTAATCGTCTGCCGCCTGCTCAATGCAGGCGGCATTCCCATTCACCCTTAGTGCCCTTCCCTTTCCGGCATACGATCATCAGCCAATCTATTTTCCACCGTATCGATGCCCACCTGCCGCGAGGCATACCACCAGCTCAGCAGTGCCCCTATCCCACAGGCGGTTAATAGCATCACTGGCGGAAGCAAAGTGCCGTCATGCACAACGCCCATAATCACACCAGCGACCCCACCGAAGACATACTGCAATACGCCGAGCAGCGAGGAAGCCGACCCCGTCTGACCGGGTGCTGCATTCATCGCCACCGCCACCACATTGCCGAACACCAGACTCAGGAAACTCATGGTCAGGAATAGCAATGCCGTGATGACCCACAGCGACGTTATGCCAACCAATATAACGCCGGATAACACCAGCCCTCCTGCAACATGCAGAGCGATTCCGATGGGCAAGATTTGGTATTCACGCCAGCGGTTGAGCAGAAAGATATTGATTTGCCCCAGTGCCACCATACCAAGCGCATTTGACGCAAAAATATAGCTGTAGGTCGTGGGCGACAGGTGGAAATATTCAATGAAAATAAAGGCAGATGCGCCAATGTAGGTAAACAGGCCACCCATCACGAAAGAACCGGAAAGCGTATAGCCCATGAATTTTTTCTGCCGCAGTAACACGACATAGCCCGTTAAGGCCGACAACATGCCACCGCCGACGCGGTCACGCCGTGGAAGGCTTTCCGGCACACAGCGCCAGGTGGCAAACAGCATTAACATGCCGACCACCGTCAACACCCAGAAAATAGCTGACCAGCCCAGCGTACCGAGTAGAACCCCACCCAACGGTGGCGCGATAATCGGCGCTATCGCCATCACCTGCATGAGCAGCGAGAATACCTTTGCGGCATCCCGCTCCGAGTACAAATCTGCCACGATGGCGCGCGGGATCACCAATCCGGCTGCACCACCGAGACCTTGCATCAAGCGGAAGAAGACAAACCACGATAGCGTGGAAGCATGGGCGATAAGTAAGGAAGAGAGAGAAAATAGCACGATACCCAGCAGCAGCGGCCCTTTGCGGCCATAGCGATCGGTCAGCGGCCCATAGACCAATTGCCCAAGCGCCAGCCCGATCAAAAAGACAGACAGCGAGGTCTGCATTCCTGCGGCATCCGCACCAATATCCTGCTGAATCGCGGGAAAAGCCGGGAGATACATATCAATCGACATGGCATCAAACGCGCATAGGATGCCTAAAATGCCGATGAGGACAAAACTGCGCGACGCCAATAAAGACGAATCAGACATCGATAACACCTCAAAAATAGACCACGTAATCATGAATAACCGACAGCAATGGGGTAGCGAATCGGATAAGATGCGTATTGCCGAGCGCAATATATGACTGAGCAGTCGAAAATACAAGGTAATGTGATGGCGCGCAAAAAAACCATTGAAAACGATCTGATTCTGGACGCAGCGGAAAAGGTACTGCTGCGCGATGGCGTACATCGTTTTACGTTGGATGCCGTTGCCGCAGAAGCGGGCATTAGCAAGGGTGGGCTCGTTTACAGCTTTGCCAGTAAAGACCTGTTGATTATGACCATGCTGTCGCGTGAGCTTGCCCGTTTTGAGCAAGAGGCACAGCAGCAAACTGCACGCTATAGCGACCAACCTCATGCAGAGGTGCTGGGGCACATCACTGCGATTGCTCAGGAAGAAGAGGAGACGACATCTCGCGCCGTTGGCCTACTCACCGCGCTGGTTCATTCCCCTTCGATGTTGGAACCCGTGCGGGAGTTTTATCGCACCAGGCTGGATCGGCTACGTGATACGACACCGGCTATGCAGCGTATTCGTCTGGCTTTTCTCGCCACAGAAGGCATTTTCCTATTACAGGGGCTGGGGTTCGTGACGTTAGATCGCGAGGAGCGGCAAGCCATGCTTAATGATGCCAAATCCTTGTTCACGTCAGACGATGCTACACATACGGTTATCACACGCTCGATTACAGATAACCACGCTACACCGCTAGCTTCTTTCCCTTTTTCCCCACGAGAAATACCCGCCATTCCTGCTGGCGAAACCACCTCAGAACAGGCGATCGCCTGGTTGGCGGAAAAAGGCGTCACGCCGAGCGGAGCGGGATTGAAAATGGTGCACTCGCGCGCGACTCATATTATTGAAACTGCCACGAATCTCATCAAACGTGACGGTATTGGGGCATTAACCCACCGCGCCGTCGCACATGACGCTCATGTACCGTTAGGGTCAACCACTTACCACTTTACTAGTCTGGACGACATGCTGAATGCCGTCATGATTAGCGCCATAGCGCTGTTTCGTGATGATATGTTTAGCTGGTTTCTCCAGCGTCGCCATGACGACCCGTGCGATGTCCTGACCGATTTTGTCATGCGTGGCATCGAAGATATTGATGAGCTGGCGCGCGAGTACGAGCTCTTTACCGCCGCCATTTCACGCCCTTCCCTGCGCCCCATCGCGCTCGAATGGTCTAACACCGTGGTCGCTATCATCAAAGTGGTTGCTCCGGATAACGCCGCACTCCCGCTAGGTACGCTGTTGAACGGCTTTTTCATCCGTGCACTGCTGGAAAAACATGAGCGGGCCCTGCCACGCGATCTGGTCTATCAGGCGGTTTCGGCGCTGTATAACGCTTTTCGCTAAGTCATACGGTTTCTCACAGAGAAACCGTTTCATCCCACAGCCGTTCTCATTTCTCCTCTCTCGCGACCATTCCTTACAAAAAACTGTACATATGTACTATTTTTTATCAAACTATCAAACGCAAATAACTCTCGTTTGCATTCGTATATCTGCGCGTTGTTAGGGATGAAAATAAAAAATGCACAAACAGCAATTCCATACCATAAAACCACTGGCTCTGATTGTTGCCGGGCTGCTCGGGGTACACTTAGGCACGGCACAGGCTGCCGATGAAGATGTGATGACGGTCAAAGCCACTGCTGAGCAGGAATTAAAACAGCAGCCTGGCGTTTCTATCATCACGGCAGAAGACATTAAAAAAACACCGCCCGTTAACGATCTCTCGGACATTATCCGCAAAATGCCAGGTGTAAACTTAACGGGAAACAGCGCCACAGGGGCAAGAGGCAACAACCGCCAGATCGACCTGCGCGGTATGGGGCCGGAAAATACGCTGATTCTCATCGATGGACGTCCCGTCACCTCGCGTAATGCGATTCGCTACGCCTGGGATGGCGAACGGGATACCCGAGGCGATACTAACTGGGTGCCCGTCGAAGATGTGGAACGTATCGAGGTGATACGTGGTCCTGCAGCGGCTCGCTACGGTTCCGGTGCCGCCGGTGGCGTAGTGAATATCATCACCAAACGTCCGTCCACTATCTGGACCGGCTCACTCTCGCTGTACGGCAATCAGCCGGAAAACAGCAAAGAAGGTGCCACCCGCCGCGCCAATATCAACCTGAGCGGCCCACTGGCTGGTGATGCGCTCACCATGCGTCTGTACGGTAATATCAATAAAACCGATTCCGACAGTTGGGATATTAACCGGAACCAGAACGGTTCTGCGGCTGCCGGGCGTGAAGGCGTGCGCAATAAAGATCTCAATACGCTGCTGTCCTGGAAACTCTCTCCGCAGCAGATCGTTGATGTTGAAGCAGGCTATAGCCGTCAGGGTAATATCTATACTGGCGATACACAGTTCAGCCTCGATCCCAGCGTACTTGGTAGTAACACGCCTGAATCATTGGCAAAGAGCGGTGCAGAAACCAACCGATTGTATCGCCAGAATTATGCCATTACCCATAACGGCATCTGGGATTGGGGACAATCCAAGCTGGGCTTCGCTTACGACCAAACGAATAACACCCGGCTTGATGAAGGATTGTATGGCCGAGTTGAAGGATCAATTAATAGCGATCGCTATAGCACCAGCCGCTTGAAAAATCTGCGTATTAATAGCGAGCTGAATATTCCGCTTGAGCGTTGGGCTGAACAAATGCTCACGCTGGGTGCAGAGTGGAATCGGGAGCAGTTAAACGATCCTGCCGCAAACAGTTACCCAGGAGACAGTCGTGATACCCTCCCCGGCACATCCGTCAACCCTTCTCAACGCAGCAGCAAAAACAGCGCCGAACTCAGTGCGATCTACTTTGAAGACAATATCGAAGTCGTGCCTGGCACCAAGGTGATTCCCGGCCTGCGTTTCGATTACCACGACAAATTTGGCGGTAACTACAGCCCAAGCCTGAACATTCAGCAGGAACTGGGCGAGATGTTCAGCGTGAAAGCCGGTATTGCGCGCGCCTTTAAAGCACCGAATCTTTATCAATCCTCTACTGGCTACCTGCTCTATTCACGTGGTAACGGCTGTCCGTTCGGCGTGGATTATAATAACGGCGGCGGCTGCTATCTGGCAGGTAATGACAATCTGGATCCCGAAATCAGCGTCAACAAAGAAATCGGTCTGGAGTTCAAGCATGCCGGCTGGCAGGCGGGTGTGACCTATTTCCGCAATGACTATAAAAACAAGATTGTTTCCGGCACCGATATTCTCGGGCTGACACAGTCAAATGCGGCGATCTTGCGTTGGGAAAATGGCGGTAAAGCGCTGGTCGAAGGGTTAGAAGCCAACCTGCTGGTGCCGGTGATTGAAGACACGCTGGACTGGAACACTAACGCGACCTATATGATTGAGTCGAAAAATAAAGACACCGGTAACCCACTGTCGATCATCCCGAAATACACCGTCAATACGATGCTGGATTGGCAGGCAACAGAGAAACTTTCTGCCAATGTCAGTTGGACGATGTACGGTAAGCAAAAACCACGTCAATACGCGACAAACTGGACAGAATACAACAGCGGGCTGTCTTCACGCGAAATCGGCAGCTACTCCGTTGCAGGTGTGGGCGTGAACTACCAGTTCAACAAGAACCTGCGCGTCAATGCCGGTATCAGTAACCTGTTTGATAAGCAGATTTACCGTGAAGCGAAAGGGGCGTCTACCTATAACGAACCGGGCCGCGCCTACTATGCGGGGGTCACCACCTCATTCTGATAGCCATACTTCTCTGACGGTTACGCCTTTCTGGTTCAGCGTGTTCAGAAACCAAAAAGCATGCGATTCAGAGAATTAGCGACAAAAAAATCGGCCTCTGTCTTCTCCTGTAAGGAGGAGGCAAAGGCCGAATGTTGTAATACGCCAGAGTAATTAATTAGCGGCGTACTTTTACTTTATTCAACACAGTCTGGATCGCCGTCGACAGCTCATTAATCTCGAATTTCGCGACGTAAGCATCCGCACCAACATTGCGTACGTGATCTTCGTTCGCGCTACCAGACAGTGAAGAGTGAATCACCACGGGGATATTCTTCAGATATTCTTCACGCTTGATATTTCTTGTCAGCGTAAAGCCATCCATTTCCGGCATTTCCAAATCGGTCAGAACCAGTGAGATCTTGTCCGAAATAGGTCGCCCTTCTGACTGTGCTTCTTGCGCAATGAGTCGAATCTTGTTCCAGGCATCCTGTCCAGTAATGTGCATACTAAACGGAATACCCATCTGGGTTAGCCCCTGCTCAAGCAGCGAACGGGCGACTTTGGAGTCTTCCGCCACAATCGCAATCGCACCAGGCGTGTAGGGATAGATCTTCTCTTCTGCGTTCTTGAGCTTAGTTTCACGATCGCCAGGAATGATATCAAACAGAATCTGTTCAACATCCAGCACCAGCGCCAGACGATTACTGTCTTTGTCGTTATCAAGGCGCGCAATACTGGTGATATAGGAGCTACTCACGCCCGCTTCAGCAGCCAGAACCTGGCTCCATTCCAGACGAACAATATCATCTACCGATTCCACCGCGAATGCCTGCGTACTGCGTGCATACTCAGTGATAAGGAGAATGTTCAGGTTCGTATCCGGTGCACTGCCGACCACAGCAGGAAGATCGAGAACGGGAATGATTTGCCCACGAATGTTAACCATACCCAGCATCGGCGATTTCATGCCAGCCGCTTTGGTCAACGTAGGCATTGGCACAATTTCACGCAGTTTAAACACGTTGATGCCAAACAGCTCAGATTTGCCACCTTCAGGTGATTTGCCCAGCTGGAATAATAAGAGTTCGAATTTATTAGCAGAGGTAAGGTTTGTTCTCTCATCAATCTCTTTTTGAAAATTATCCATGCTTTCCTCAGTGCGAGTCATTATTTATAGGTATAGCGTAATCAGGCAACATTCGAGATGTGAGTAAACATGAACTAACATCTGGCCGCTCCACTGTACGTGATAGTCGTGTTCTTCAATCTTATCCAGCGTCAAACGTAAAATACTTGTCAATTGTGTCAACTTCATCGTCCAACGATGGCAATCATCGGACCAGTAGACGGATATCAGCCCTCTTCAGTATAACAGTCGGCTAGCATCCTTTAGGTATAGATAACATTCCCTGAATCATTACTATCGGCAGGATTTGCCAACTCCTTATCCCAAATCGTGACAGAAATGTTGCCTGAGAAGAAAACCTCACGCCCTCTTGACATCGAAGCCATAAAAAACTAAAAACATACCGTACAGTTCAGTTTTATAAAGAGTGCCTATACCGCCATTTACGCATAGCGGCAGTAAACGGTTGGCGCTATTGGACGTCATGTGGCTAAGGCGGCGTGTCATCACGCTATTCAGCAGTTCTTTTTACAGGATTCTCATATGTTCACATTATCCCGAGTTGCACGTCCTACCGTATTGGCTCTGGCTGTCATACTCGCAGGTTGCGCGAGCAATTCTCCCGTGCGCTACAGCGGTATCGCATCGTCTTCGCAATTGGCGCAAAACTCAGGTGAGCACGCGGATCGCATTCCTTATCGTTACACCACGCCTGTCGACTGGAAGCAATACACCCACATCATCATCGATCCCGTCAGCATTTATCAGGGCAGCGATAACCAATTTAACGACATGTCACCGCAGGACAGACAGTCGCTGGCCGCCTATATGCAAGATGCGTTCAGCAAAACCTTACGTTCACGGTTCAATGAAGTGACCTCACCAGCCCCTGGCACATTGCGATTGAAATTGACGCTGACAGGGGCCGATACCACCACACCCGTTGCTGGTACGTTTACCAAATTTGATCTGGCTGGCGGCCCCTACAACATCGTGCAGTCTATTCGTGGTAAAGAAGGCCTGCTCAATGGATCTGTGAACTATGCCGTTGAAATTTACGATGCGACGACCAACAAACTGCTCAATGCCTATATCGCGAAGCAGTATCCAAACGCCATGAACGTCAGCGCCAGCGTGGGGGCACTGAGCGCCGCAGAAGTCGGTATCGATAAAGCGGCGGAAGAACTGGCCGACATGCTGAAGTAAGCGAAGAAGACCCTATACACACGGTGCGGAACAGCATGATGACAATCTACCCCCATTTAATTATCTGTCCGCACTGCGACAGCGTGCACCGCTACCGGGCGTTAAATCCCGGTGAGGCAGCACGCTGCACACGCTGTCAGGCCACACTTTATCGGTCAGGATGGATCAATGCCGGGCATCGACTGGCGCTGATACAAACGGCGGTCATTGTCTTTTTTATCGCGAATAGCTATCCGGTGCTGACCGTCAGTTTCCATGCACTGCAGAATACGGCGACACTCTGGCAAGCGGCGCTCGCATTGGCTAACGGTGCGACTTTACCGCTGGCGATAGGCTGTTTTTTTATCCTGATTGTGGCGCCTTTTCTGCAAATCATCCTGACTGGCTGGGTGCTGATGTTCGCCAATAAAGATCGTTGTGCCCCCGGCTTTATTCCCGTGATGAAGATACTGCTGTGGCTTCGTCCCTGGAGCATGCTGGAGATTGCGATGTTGGGTTTTCTGATCGCCGCCATCAAACTCTCCGGTTTTATGCAGGTGATGCCGGGAGCAGGCTGCTGGGCGCTAGCGGCGCTGATGTTGCTGCTCGTTGTCGTCAATAGTCTCGATCTTCGCCCGTTATGGTCGCTGGTGCCCACGGACAGTAACCGTAGCGTGGTCAGCCATGAAAAGTAATCCGTCCGACCAGCCGTTACCGTTGGTCGCCTGTCCGCTGTGCGGCCTCGTCTGCCTGCATGATGCAAACCCACACGACGCGGTACGTTGCCCACGCTGCCAATCGCGGCTGACTTCCCCCCGCAAGGACAGCACCGCGTTCTCCTCTGCGCTACTGGTCACGGCCCTAATTTTCTATATCCCCGCCAACGTGTTGCCCGTGATGTATACCCGCCTGTTCGGGTTGGGAGGCGAAAGCACCATCCTAAGCGGCGTGATTGATTTCTGGCACAGCGGCGACTACGGCATTGCCCTGCTGATCTTTATCGCCAGCATCGTCATTCCCTGTATGAAATTTCTGATTCTCGGTCTGCTGCTCTTCATGTCACGCCAAAAAAGCCGTAAGGCGATGGCCGAGCGTGCTGCGCTTTATCGGCTAACGGAATGGGTAGGTTACTGGTCCATGCTGGATGTCGTCGTCATTGCCGCCGTCTCTGCGCTGGTCAGATTCCCTCCCCTGAGTGAAGCGGAACCTCGCAGCGGCATTCTTTTTTTTGGGCTGGTGGTGGTACTGACCATGTTGTCTGCCATGAGCTATGACCCGCGTCTTATCTGGAAAGGTGACGAAAAATGATCCACGAACAACCCAGCGATCCGGTAATTATCCGCCAACGCTGGCGAATCTCATTAATCTGGCTGGTACCGGCGCTCGCTATGCTAACGGGGCTCGCCATGCTGATTCACACCTGGTCAGGTAGCGGGCCGAAAATCGTGATCTCCTTTCAGAGCGCAGCGGGTCTTGAAGCCGATCGTACCGTCGTCAAATATAAAGATGTAGCCGTAGGCATTGTAAAAGACATCACGCTCAGTCAGGACAGTAAACAAGTTCTCGTCACGGTGCTGCTCAATAAAAATGCGGACAGTCTGGCTCATGCCGATAGCCGCTTTTGGGTGGTTCGTCCGCGCGTCGGCATCAGCGGTGTGACGGGGATTGATACCCTGCTTTCGGGTGCTTACATTGGCGCCGATAAAGGCGAATCAGCGCAGGGAGAAACTCGCTTTACCGGTCTGGAGTCGCCCCCTGCGGTGATTAACGGTATGCCGGGCAGCCGTTTTGTCATTCAGGCTGATGATCTCGGGTCGCTGGATAGCGGTTCGCCAATTTACTATCGTCGCATCCCCGTTGGTCGCGTTGCGTCCTATCAGTTGAACAACGATGGCCGTAGTGTCCAGTTTCAGGTTTTTATTGATGCTCCCTATGACCGGTTTGTTACGCCGAATACTCGCTTCTGGAATGCCAGTGGGATGGATCTTTCCGTTGACGCCAACGGCTTTCGCCTTAGAACACAAACCCTCGCCGCCGTCGTGGCGGGCGGTATCGCTTTTTCCACCCCCGATCTGGATAGCGCTATCGCCCGACCGGAACCGCTGACTACCTACCAACTAGCACGCGATCAGGAATCAGCCTTATCGCCACCTGATGGTCCCCCCATCCTCTTCAAACTCCGTTTTGACCGATCGTTACACGGTCTGGAGATCGGCGCGCCCGTGGAATTTTCCAGCGTCAAAATCGGCCACGTGACCACCATTGAGCTGGATTACAGTAAAACAGGCTATCGCTTCCCTACGGTCGTCAGTATTGAGGTGTTTCCTAACCGCCTCGGTAACGTGCTGGATAAGCTGCCAAAGCAGGTGGCGTCGCTCGAACAGCAAACGGCAGAGTTTACCCGCGATCTGGTTGAACACGGTCTGCGAGCACAGGTTGCGCCAAGCAATTTGTTGACTGGGCAGCTCTATATCTCACTCGATTTTGTGCCCGATGCAGCAAAAGTGCCGTTTGATACCAACGCTCGCCCGCTGATTTTGCCTACCGTCAATGGGGGATTCGATCGGTTACAGACACAGATGGCGAGCATCATCGGCAAGATCGATAACATGCCGCTGGATGCTATCGGCCGCAACATGAACACCACGTTGATAGAAGCCAATAAAGCGCTTCAACAGGTTAACGGGCAGACGTTGCCAGAGGCCAATCGGTTGATGAAACACATACAGCAGGCCACACGTCGCGCACAGGATATGCTGGAAGAGGATTCGCCGTTGCAGTTGGGCATCACACAGTCATTACAGGAAATTCAGCGCACCTTACGCGCCCTGCGCAATCTGGCTGAGCAGATCGATCGGCACCCAGAGTCCCTGCTGCAAGGACGCTCGAATGACTCATCGGCATCAACATTGACTCACGACACCGCGACTCAAAAAGGATCCTCAAAATGAAACGAGTGGCACCATTCTGCCCGCTGGTCGTTATCGCGTTACTGAGCGCCTGCTCATCGCCTCCGGTGCACTATCACACCCTGCTCGCACCAGCATCATCGGCTGCAACCACAGCGCACACCGCTCCCTTTTTCATTGATGTGCTGCCTGTTGGCGTACCAGCGCAAATTGATACGTCACAGCTCGTTATCCGACAGGGTAACAGCGGTGCCGTCGTGCTGGATAACGAGCGCTGGCTCAGTCCGTTGGGGGAAGAAATTCGCACCGCGCTTTCCGCCGGGCTGACGCAACGTCTCAACACGCAGGATGTTTCAGGATTGGTACGTGCAGCAGAAACGCCGGTGGTCAGAATCCACCTACAGGTCCGACGATTTGATAGCTGGCCCGGCCAATTTGTGACGTTTGACGCCGACTGGAGCCTTAGCGCTACTGGGGGAGAAGGTCGCACCCGCCTGCTCTGCCGAAGCCAGTTCACCGAGTTGGCAGCGAGTGGTGATACTACAATGTTGCAGGCTCAGCAGCAGGTCATTACGCGGCTGGCGGAGCAGATCGCAGTAACGGCGACCCGCTGGATGCCGGATAGAAAAGGAACGTGTCTTACGCCGCCGCCCCAGCCATAAACATACTGACCGCATTCCCCACGATCTCGCGGATGCGTTCGAGGCTGATTGGCTGTAAATGACGGTGGAATATGCGGTCATCAATTTCTGCCGTCAGTAGCGCCAGAAACTGCAATGCTCGTACACGCGAATCGCCCGGCTTCAGCGCCTGACGCGCTATCGCCGCCGCCATCAGCTCAGACAGTTTATCGACGTTCTCTTTCGGGCCTGACTCATAAAACAGAGAACCAATATCGGAATGTCCGGCCTCCGCAACCACCATCCGATAAATCGCCATGGCGCTGCTATCGTTGGTTAGCACATAGAGAATGCGCTCGCCGAAACGCGTCAACTGCACTTCCAGCGTTTCGGATGCCAGAGCATCCGTCATCAACTCTGCCGTTGCCTCGGACAAATGCATGGTCGCATGTTCACGAACGACGGCCGTAAATAGCGCTTCCTTGGTTGAAAAATAACCATACAGCGTAGCCTTGGAACCGCCAACCCGCTTCGCCAGCTCATTCATGGTGGCGCGTTCATAGCCCATTTCCTGAAAAAGCTGCGCCGCCGTTTTAACGATGGCCTCACGACGAGCCTTAGTGCGGACTTTCATCACCACTCCTGCCAGACTGTGCTGACGAGCAAAATAGGATTCGATATAGCAATATTATCAAAACATTAGCTTCGCCGCCGCCTCTTTACACAACGCCACATCACCGTCTGTAAAAATAGGAGAACGGCAAGAAAAGCACAACGATGAATACCAAAGGACGACGGAGGTTGATAAGGGAAAACGGATTATTTACTATCCAGCCCCGAATGACGGGTATTTCTCGTTGTTCGTTGCAGGAAAAGCAGCGTATAGACAATGTGCGGTATGATGGGGAAACTGCTTTTAGGGCGCATGGCTTAGCACCACACACCCTAAATTCAGTCGACAGAACAGGAACAAAATTATGGGTAAATCCCTGGGTTGGCAAATCAATTTGTAACAATTTTTTTTAAAATTTACTTTCTTAAATTTTTTTATAAATTGTCCTGTTCATGAAAAAATTATAAGTGATATCATGGAGTAACAGTAGTTAGACTTAGGTATAGGTCAGCACTATACTTTTATGACGTCATCTATATCATGGGTGCATTCTCGCTTTTATTGAGGCCGTTACATGTCTGTATTTTGCTCTGACAATGAAATTATCAATAACACGATAAAAAGCTATCTCGGCCGAAAGTTAAAGCAGTATGGCGACCTGAAATACGCCTACATGATCATGAATAAGAAGAACCCGTCTCAGGTTGTGATCATTTCAAATTACCCGCAAGAATGGGTTGATACCTATAAAGAAAATAACTATCAGCATATTGATCCCGTTATTTTAACGGCGATAAATACCGTCTCGCCATTCTCTTGGGAAGACAACATCGTTATTAACTCTAAGCTGAAATTCTCCAAGATTTTTAATCTGTCAAAAGAATACGATATTGTTAATGGTTATACCTTTGTCTTGCATGACAACAATAATCATCTGGCAGCGCTATCGATTATGTTCGAAGAACATGCGCCAACGGATATGGAAAGTATTGTTGAGGAAAACAAAGACAAACTGCAAATGCTGCTCATTGCCGTTCATGAGAAAATCACCACGCTTTACAAAGAGATTACGCAAAGCCCGCAGAGCAGAAAGCAAGGTGACAAAGAGATATTCTCTCAACGTGAAAACGAAATTCTTTACTGGGCCAGCATGGGAAAAACTTACCCGGAAATTGCGCTGATTCTGGATATCAAAATCAGCACCGTGAAATTCCATATTGGTAATGTGGTAAAAAAACTGGGCGTGCTGAATGCCAAACATGCCATAAGGCTGGGCGTGGAATTACAGCTCATTAAACCTGAGCCGTTATAAGTGAGATAGACGCTTACTCTGCTGTTGCGCGTGCCACAACGCGCGATAGCGCCCTTCAGCAAGCAGTAATTCGTTATGTGTTCCCTGCTGGGAAATAACGCCATCCTCGACAACCAGAATTCGATTTGCTCCCACGATTGTCGATAGCCGATGTGCGATGACAATAACCGTCTTATGCTGCACGAGCCTGTCAATCGCACGCTGTACGGCTAGCTCGCTTTCGGTATCCAACGCCGCCGTCGGCTCGTCCAGAATCACAATCGGCGCTTCCTTCAATAATGCCCGCGCGATCGAAATACGCTGCCGCTCACCGCCGGATAATCTTCCGCCAATATCACCCAGCCGTGTTTGCCATCCCTGCGGCAATCGTTGAATAAATTCCAGACATTGAGCGGCATCGGCAGCCTGCTCAACGTCTGCATCGCTGGCATCCGGCCGCGCCATTCGAATATTTGCCAGCACCGAATCATCAAACAAATAGACATCCTGAAACACCACGGAAATCAGCTTATTTAATTTACGTGTTGGAATATGGCGGATATCCACACCTCCGATACAAACGCGCCCATGTTGCGGATCGGCATGACGCATTAGCAGTCGCGTTATCGTCGTTTTACCCGATCCAGATGGCCCAACCAACGCAGTCATCCCCTTCTCCGGCAGAATGATATCCACCCTATCGAGCACCGGTTCAGCCTTATCCGCATAGCGAAAGCTCACCTGTTCGAACGTAATCGCATACGTTGTCGGCACCTCGGCAGGCTGGCGCACGGGAAGCGGCTCAATCGCTAACAGATCGTCAATACGATGCAACGCGGTATCAATCAACGCCAACACCGCCGTATAGCTGACAAACGTCGCCAGCGGTTCAGAAAAACGCACTACAATCACCATCATCGCGGCGACAATTGCCACATCCCACGCGCCGAAAACAACACCGCTCATACCCAAAATCAGCACACCCTGAAGCCCCAACTCCACAATGCTGGCAACTACCGCGCCGGGTTTGGCTCCGTTACGATGCGCCGACGTTTGTATCTGCTGTAGATGCTGAAAACGCTGACGCAGCGCCGCCGTGCTTTCAGCCTGCTGACAGCTGGTTCTCAGGACGGCGAGTCCCTGTACATACTCGACGATATCGGCACTGGTTTGCTGATTAGCCTCCGCCAGCGCCTGCATCGTGTGCGCAAATGCAGGCCGCCTCCAGCGATAAAGCAGTGCGATGGCCGGAAAGAGCAACAGCAGACTCACGCCTAACCGCCACTCCACCACCAGCATGACGAGCGCTATCACGACGGGCGTCACGATGGCCAGTAGCAACTGGTTTACTATCGCCAGCATGTAATTCAGGTTCTCATCCACGCTGCCCAGCAATAGCGCGTTGATATCCCCTGCCCGCGTAGACTGAAGTGTGGTTAGCGGCATACTCCGCAGCTGTTCCCCAAGTCGCATACGCAGTTCATGGGTCACCGCCGCAAGCTGCCCGCGATATTCAAAACCCTGCCCATACCAGCGCAGCATCAGCGTCAACAGACTCAGGATCGTCATGATCGCCAGCCACATTGCTATCTCGAGTGACGCTTCTGCGTGGGTAAATGCAGACAGCAGCGGAAACAGACATGCCAGCGCGAGTCCCTGCGCGATAGCTGCCGCCAGCAGGCTCAGGCAACACCAGCGGAATACCTTTGACTGCGATCCCGTAACGCGTTCCAGTTGACGATACGTGTGCCACCCTGCGGATAGCCGCGCGGTTATGACGGCATGATTTATTGAGGCATGGTTTATGGCGGAATGGTTTTCGTTCATCACGTACGCTCCTCTGATTGCCCGATACGTGGTGATGCGCCGCCCAGTGCCCACTGTTGCGCCTGCTCATAATGTCGCCACAGCTCGCTATAGCGACCCTGTGCGGTCAATAACACATCATGCTGACCAGATTCGCTCAGCCTCCCGTGATCAAAGACCACGATCTGATCAGCATCGCGAATCGTCGACAACCGGTGCGCCACCATAATGACCGTTTTCCCCTGCATCAGAACGCCAAGCGCCGCCAGCAGCGCGGCTTCATTTTCCGGGTCAGCAAAAGCCGTCGGTTCGTCCAACACGAGAATCGGCCGGTTATGCAGCAGCGCCCGCGCAATAGCAATACGCTGGCGCTGTCCGCCAGAAAGGAACTGACCGCGCTCACCAGCCAGCGTGTCGTAACCCTGCGGCAGCGCCATGATAAAATCGTGCGCCTGCGCCGCCGTCGCTGCGGCAATCACCTCATCCATGCTTTTCTCAGGTAAACCAAGCCGGATGTTATTGGCGAGCGTGTCCGCAAACAGGAAGGATTCCTGAAAAACAAACGACACCTGCTGCATCAGCGTGGCGGTTTTCATCTGCCGGATATCGACACCGCCAATCAAAATGCGCCCAGCCGTCACGTCCCAAAAGCGGGGAATAAGCCGAGCCACCGTGGTTTTCCCTGCACCCGATGCCCCCACCAGCGCCGTGACCGATCCTGCGGGCACCTGAAAGCTGACGTCCTCCAACACCCAGTCGCTCGCCAGCCGATCGTAACGAAAACTCACCTGCTCAAAACACACGCTGGCATCGGTAGGCAAGGCATCATTTTCCGCTTCCGGCAGCGGCGGCAATGCCAGCACATCCTGAATTCTGCTGATACTCAATCGGGTTTTCGCCACCATATGATTCAGTGCCATCATCGGCATAACAGCCTCCGCCATGCCATTTCCCAGTAGCAGCACACCCACCCACAGGCCGAAATCGAGACGATCGTGGTTGTAGAAACTGTATGCCACCCAGCACAACGCCAGCAGCGTCGGGAGCGGATTAAGTACGGCAAAGGAGAAACGCGCCGAGAATCCCGCCTGCCGATACCAGCGCGTGAGCACGTCCAGATAATTTTCCAACGCCTGCTGATAGCGCCCAAACGTTGCCGCCCCCGTATCAAAGGTACGCACCACCGGCATCGCCTGAACAAATTCAATCACCGCGGTACTGACCTCTTCCCGCGCCTGGTTATAGCGCTGGTTCATCTCGCCCGCATCGCGCATCGCCAGCATCAGCACCACGGCTCCGATGGCCAGCACCAGCAAGGCCGCCAATGCCAAACGCCAGTCCAGCCAGAACAGCAACGCCCCGGTACACAGCGGAGCCACAAAGGCGCGAGCGTAGAGCGGCGTACTGTCCGCTACAAACAGGTGAAGTGCTTTCACATCATCATGCAGGATCTTCGCCAGCGACCCCGTGCCCAGACGTTGTACTTCCCCTAGCGGAATGCGCGCCAGCTGTTCCGCCAGCGCGTTGCGAATCTGATTTTCCAGTCGGAACGCGGCATAGTGAGAGTGATTAAAGGCCAGCAGACGCAGCAGATAACTGACGGTCAGGCACAGCACCGCACCGCTCATTGGGCGTAGCGGCCATGATGCAGGTTGTAAGATTAGGAGTTGGACACTCCATGCCAGAGAGAGTAAAAAAGCGATGCCCGCCAACACCGACAGCCCCGACAGGCACATCGCCAGGCGAATCTGCCCTCGCACGGGGTACATAATGTGCCAGGCTCGACGTTGTGGCGTAGAATGCGGCGCGGCAGCCGATGAACCCTCATCAACAGCAGAATGTGACATAGTTTCTCTCTTTTCTCTTTCCCGCACAGTCGCTTACCCGCAAGACCCGCAAATCAACTCGACGGCGACAACAAAGTCAGGAATAATAACTATTCTCAACTGCGTATCTACCCGATTCGAGCCGATTTATACCCGAATCCGTACAGGGTGACTGTCATCAACCGCATTACCGCGATCGTACGATGCCGCAGCCCGCATGTTCAGGAGTCTGTCCATTGAATGCCTCCCCACTGAAAGCCTCCAGCGAACCTGAAGTCACAATTTCAAATTTGATTGCTGAGCTGCACGTCGTGCGACCCAATACTGGCGCAGATTGTAGTCTGCTGCGCGCCACGCTTCAGGAAGGGCTGGATATTCTGGTGTGGCGTGGGCAGTTCCGACAGCCCACCACCATGCACCTGCACGACGATTGGGGACGTATCAATTTCTCCTGTTCATTGCAGGGGGATTCGCAATTTGCACTGAAGGGCGATCGGGGACGAGAACACGTACTGAAGCAGGGTTCGGGCTGCATTAGCTACACGCCGGACTGTCAGGGCACGTCGTCCTATGCTGGGCAGTTTGAAAGCGTCACGGTGTCGCTAAGCCCTGATCTGTTGGCTAGCTGGGTGCCAAATCTCACGGGGAAGCTGCAACAACAGTTGGATTCCGGTCGTCTCTGCACTCACTGTGACTGCAATGCCGAAATGCGGGGAACTGCTCAGGTATTAAGCCACGCACTGTCCAGCCTAACGCAACCACAGCAGGCAGATGAAAGCAGCCATGCGCCGCTATGGCTGCTGGGACAAAGCATGATTCTGGTCAGCCTTGCCGTTGCTGGACATGCCGACACCCTCCCCCAGCAGGACACGCTGAATCTGGCCGATCGCCAGAAACTACTGCGTGCCAAAGATCGTCTGTTGGCGGATCTGTCACAGGCTCCGACCATCGCCATGTTGTCCAGAGAAACCGGATTAAGCGTACTCAAGCTGAAACGCGGATTCCGTCAACTCTTCAATAACAGCATCTATGGACTATTTCAGGCCGAACGCATGCATGAAGCGCGGCGTCGGCTCTTTGTCACGGGTACACCAGTCATGGTAGTCGCCACCGATTTGGGCTATGCCAACGCCAGCCACTTTAGTGCGGCGTTCCAAAAGCAGTTCGGCGTCACGCCTTCTGCGTTTAAACGTCTGAATATTTAGCGAGCAATTGGCGCAATAATCATCCCGATACGGGTACAAATAGACTGGATTCGGGTAGCGCCGCAATGGCGAATGATTATCATTTTCTCCATTACACGCAGGAGAAACCGTCATGCCCGATTCCGTAGCAACACCCTATCTCCACCTTAAAGCACAGGCGCTAGCGATAACGCTGCTGGATCGCGACAAACCATGACGCACAACCCAATAACACGCTACCTGCCCTATTGGTGTTTCTACCTCCATCAGGGCATGATCACCGCGCTCATCATGCAAGGCGTCGCAGGCTATTTTCGTCATGCCGGATTGGATCTTGCACAATTAAGCTGGCTGTCACTGACCTTTCTTCCGTGGATTGCCAAATGTTTGTGGGCACCGTGGGGAGAGCGCCACGCCCTTCCTCTACGTGGTAACCCCTATTTAGGCAGTCTGGTGTTGCTCCAGATCGCCATGGCGATAACGCTGGTGGTGATTGGTCTCATTTCACCGGAGCAATCTGTTCTGGCTATCGTTATTACGCTGATGTTGCTGGCGCTGCTCTCCGCCAGCCATGACATCTATGCCGACGGCATCACGATTTGCACTACCAACACGTCCAGTCGCGCGCTGGCGAATACCGCACAGGTCGGCGGCAGCTATCTGGGCATTCTGTTCGGCTCTTATGCGTTCCTGAGTATTGCCGAACATGCTGGGTGGCGAGGCGGTTTCTTCGCACTGGCAGGGCTGTCGCTGCTGATGCTCATCCTGCCGCTGCGCTACACCCGCCAGACCGTACGTCACACAGATCCCACCGTGCGCCCGACACTAAATCGTCAAACGTTCAACGCGCTCTGGCCGGTATTAGCCTTCACAGCCATTTTCTATCTGGCAATGCGCGGCATGATGGCGCTACAGACCGTTATGCTCATCGATCAACAGCTTAGTCTGAGTCAGCTCGGTATCGTTATGACCGTATACAGCACGGCGGTCAGTGGCGTAGGGATTGTGCTCGCCAACGTCCTGATTCGACGTTTGGGCGCACTGCGCTGCCTGCTGCCCGTGATGATTGTGCACGCTCTGCTAGCTATCGTGCTGGCCATCGGTTACCCGCTGTATTCGTTGAATATCTGGATTGTGCTCTTTGGCGTAGTCAATCTGGCTGCCGCCGTCGGGTTTGTCACGTTATACAACGTCCTGATGGGGCTGGTCAGGCCGCATCAGCCCGCGTCCGACTATGCACTGTTCCAATCCACCGATGCTGCTGTCGCCATGATCGTGTCGATCGCCGCGCTTCAACTCGCGCATCACACGAATTATCAGACCACGCTGGGCGTGCTGGCCTGCTTCGCCATCGCCAGCCTGTGGCCCGCCAAACGCCTATCGGCAAGGCTTTCCCGCGTATTTTCGGAAGGTATTTCCCCAGCAACAGTAAGCCACCGAGATCAGGATTAACGAAAGGGAAACTGTACAGGACATCTACTGTATTCGGGTTGAAATAGACCCGATACGGGTAGCTCAAAAAATGCAAACGATTATCATTTAACTTTCATCATTCTCTGTCTCACTCGCTTTTCGGATCGTGATATTTTCGGACCGAGATAAAAGCGTGTCGTGATGAAAACCGTTGCCTTTGACATCGATTTTAGTCTTTTCAGGGATTTAATAATGAAAATAATGCGCCTTTATCCACTCGCTTTAACCGGCGTGTTTCTCTCGTCCTGTGCCTTTGCGGCTCAGGACGATACGCTTGTTGTCTCCGCCAGCAAACAGTCACCCTATTCCGCCTCGGCCAATAACGTCTCATCTACCGTCGTGACGGCACCAGAACTTAAAGATGCTGGTGTCACCAGTACCGACAAGCTGACTCGGGTTCTGCCCGGCCTCAACCTCGGAAATAACGGCAGCCTGTTGTTCCCTTCAATTTCACTACGCGGCGTGTCTTCCGCACAGGATTTCTACAGCCCGGCCGTGACGGTCTACGTGGACGGCGTACCGCAGCTCGCCACCAACACCGTGCAGGCACTCTCCGATGTGGAAAGCATCGAAATGCTGCGCGGTCCGCAGGGAACGCTGTACGGTAAAAGCGCACAGGGCGGCATTATTAATATCGTGACTCAGCAGCCGGACAGCACACCGCGTGGCTATGTCGAAGGCGGCGTTGCCAGCCGCGACGGTTATCACGGCAAAATCAATGTTAGCGGCCCCATTCAGGATGGCCTGCTGTATGGCAGCGTCACCCTGCTGCGTCAGGTCGATTCGGGCGCGATGACCAACCCTGCGACGGGCAGCGATAACCTCGGCGGGACAAAATCCAGCGTTGGGAATCTTCGACTGCGACTGGCACCCGATGGTCAACCGTGGGAAACCAGTCTGGCACTGACGGAAGACTGCACGCGCGCCACGCAAGATACTTATCTGCCGTTTGGCGATGCTAAAAACCGGACGCTGGAGATTGCCGCTGGCGCGCCCGATCCTACATTACGCCGCTGCACCCATAGCCAGTCGCTGAGTGGAAAATACACCACCGACAACTGGATCTTCAGCCTGATCGGCGCATGGCAGCAGCAGAATTATGACCGTACCTTCCCAAACAGTACGCTGATTGCCAACATGCCAGAGCGCTGGAATCAGGATGTGCAGGAACTACGGGCTGCCACACACGGTGCAGGCCGCACGGTGGATATGGTGTTCGGCCTTTACCGACAGAACACGCGTGAAAAGCTCGATCTGACCTACAGCATGGCAGGCTCTCCGTTTATGCAGAGCAATGCCAACACATCAACAGAGACGTTAGCCGCCTACAGCGATCTGACCTGGCACCTGACTGACCGTATCGATCTGGGCGGCGGGCTGCGTGTATCACACGACAAGGCCGACACCCGTTACCACCAGCAGTTCTCCGGCATGAACGTGGGTGATAGCAACAGCGTCGATGACGATCAGGTACTGGGGCAACTCTCAGCCAGCTATCTGCTGAATAATGACTGGCGTGTCTATACCCGCGTTGCACAGGGCTATAAGCCAACCGGTTTTAACTACTCACCTGCCGCAGGTACACAGGCCATTCCTTACAGTGCGGAGAAATCGATTAACTATGAAATCGGCTCACGCTACCAGAGCGGCGATGTACAGCTTCAGGGTGCCGTGTTCCATACCCACACGCGTGATATGCAACTGTATTCCGGCCCTGTTGGTATGCAAACGCTCAGCAATGCAGGTAGCGCTGACGCTAACGGCGTAGAGATGATGGTCAAGTGGCAGTTTGTTCCCAACTGGTCATGGGATATCAACGGCACCTATGTTCGTTCTGAATTTAGTGGCGACAGTGAGAGTTATCAGGATAAACGCGTTCCCTTCGTTCCGCGCTACGGTGCAGGCACTAGCCTGAACGGGTTGATTGATACCTCGTTCGGGGCGTTAATGCCGCGCCTGGCCTTCAACGTGGTGGGGCCGCACTACTTCGATGGCGACAACGCGCTGCGTCAGGGCACCTATACCACCACCGATCTGCGTCTTAGCTGGCAGGCTACCGATCGGGTGAATATCGCGGGCTATGTGGATAACGTCTTCGACCGTCGCTACCGCACCTTTGGCTTTATGAGCGGTACCTCCGGCTATGCGCAGGTCAATGAAGGCCGAACCGTCGGCGTGGACGTGCGCGTCGATTTATTCTGATTTCTATCGTCCCGCATCCGTAACACAATGCCTTGCAGGGATGACGCTCTGTCATCCCTGCACGTTATCCTCCATTCCTCTTACCTCTTACAATCCGTTACCGATTAGGCTTTCGCCTTTTACCGCAGGTCATATTAATGACATCGCTCCTGTTCCATACTGACCATCGCTACTTTCTCATGATCCGTTTACCCTGATATTTTGCGCCAGCCGGAGACCCGTCATGAAACGCAACACGATCCTGATCTTCACGGTTTCTGCCATCATTGTGCTCGCGGCGGCCACAGCTATAGGGTGGAAGGTTGGCCGAGGAAACAGCAACGCGCTGTGGGAAATCGTCAGTGAACAGTGCGTGCCCAACCAGCAGCGCAGTGGTAATCCGGCACCCTGTCTGGAGGTTAATCTGGCAGAGGGCTACGTGCTCTTTGATGACAGAAACGGCCCCTATCACGACCTACTGCTCCCAACGGATAAAATCAGCGGCATCGAAAGCCCTGAACTCTTACAGCAAAACACGCCTAATTTCTTCATGCAGGCGTGGGATCGGCGCGGCCATTTGTCGCGCGAAGCAGGTAAACCGATCAAAGACGATTATATTTCGCTGGCAATTAACTCACGCTATGGCCGCACGCAAAACCAGCTGCATATCCACATTGCCTGCCTGCGCCCGGATATTTATCAAACGCTGAATCAGCAATTCCCGACGCTTTCTGGCGACTGGAAAGCGCTACCAACGAAAATTAATGGTCATATCTATCTGGCAAAAACGCTCACAGCGAACGAACTGGCGCAAAGCGATCCGTTCAAAACCCTGGATCGCTACGCACAGCAGCGAAATGAATCTATCGGTAAATACGGCCTTGCTATGGTTTCTACGCCAACAGGCGAGAAGGTGCTGCTCGCCAGTAGCCTCGACGTGTTCAATATGAGTCTCGGCTCCGTGGAAGAAATTCAGGACTTTTCTTGTGCGCTGGCAAGATAGCCGCTGACCGCAGCCTGAAGGTCGATAGCAATCAATTCGCTATAACTTATAACGTTTTATTCATTGCGTTGCTATCCGACCTCCGCCTAAAAGTGGGGAAAATCGATACGGTAGGTAGCTGCAACATGCATCTGGATTTACGGCAATTACGCAATTTTCTTGCACTGGCCGAACACGGGAGTTTTGTACAGGCCGCAGAAGCGGTCTGCCTGTCGCAGTCGGCATTCAGCCGCAGCATTCAGGCGCTGGAGCAAACGATGGGACATCCGCTTATCGACCGTCAGAGCCGACGTTTTGCGCTGACGTGGCAGGGCAATACGCTGCTGCCGTTTGCGCGGCGGATGCAGGAGCTGTCCTGGGAGTTGATGACCGACATGCAGCAGATCAGCGAGGCGCAGGAAGGTGAACTGACGTTTGGCTGCGGCCCTGCCCCCTCTACCACGCTGATCCCCAAAGCGGTCGCACATTTCCATGCCCTTCGTCCGCGAGCCAGAGTCACCTACAGCGTGGATAACTGGCAATCGCTGCGTGAGCGGCTGTTGGCCGACGAGTGGCCTTTCATCGTTGCCGATACCTGGCAGGCCGAAATGGAAACGAACCTCCATGTGCAGCCATTAAGCCAGCAACGCTGCTTCTTTATCTGCCACTCCTCACACCCGCTAGCCCAGCAGGAAAATATCACGCCAGACGATCTGCTGCGCTTTCCGCTCGCCTCTCCTTTTATGCCTGTCGGCATGCGCAAGGTTTTGGCTGCCCTCACGCGCCAGCCCGACTATCGTCCGCAGATTCAATGTGACCATATCTATTCGGTCTTCAGTATCCTGCGGCATACGCAGGCTATCAGCTTCGCCAGCGAGGATGGCTTCGCGTTGGGACGATTAAGCCATCAGCTGGTAGAAATTCCGCTGACGGGAACACCGCCGGAATGGGGCAACATGCAAACCCGCTTCGGCATTGTCACCTGTTTGCAAAGGACGCTGCCGCCGCTGGCCGAACTGATGATCGAAACCATACTGGCGCAAGACAGGTTGCGCTCACCGGCTCCGGCACTGCCGACCCTGTGAGCGCCTTGATGATTATTTCGTCGGATTACCGCTGGCATCATACACCAGCCAATTTGACTCCAGTCCTTTGGCCTTTAATGCCCGATCGGCAAACTGACCGGCAAACCAGTCGCTGGCTGAAAACGTGTTGCGAATCAGCCCAGCCGCTTTCGCCCGATCGATACTGTCCTGCAAGCTGCTGATCAGGAACGGGTCGAGGCGCGGCGAGCTTTGGAATGGGAGATCTTCCGCTTTCAGCTCTTCCTGAAAAATAGCTTGTGGAATCTGGCTCTGCTCGGACATCAGCGCCGTATATTCCGGCAGGTGCTGCGCATCGCCGATCCACTGCGCATTGTCCACCAGCACATTCACCAGTTGCTGCGTCGTTCCCGGATAGCGATCGATAAAATTCTGCGTCGCCAGCACCGCAGCCTGCGTGGTATTCGCCCACCCCAGCGCACGGCTAGTGGTGACAATATTGATGCCCTGCTGACGCAACGCCAGCAGAGAGGCGCCGCCCCACACCGCATCAACGCGTCTGGCGGCCAGCGCCGCTTTGCCCGCAGTCCAGTCAAGATTGATTACCCGCACGTCGCGTTCGTTCAGCCCGACGCTTTTAATGGCGCGCTCAAATGACAGCTGATCGGCTGTTCCTTTGTAGACTGCAATCCGCTTGCCGCGTAAATCCTCAATGCGTTGAATACCCGATTCCGGCGTTGCCGCCAGATAAGAATTAGAACCACGCGATCCCACGAGTACCCGCGTCTGCAGACCACCCGCACGGCCAATAATGGCGGCTAGATCGCCCAGATACACCACATCCAACTGCTTGTTCGCCAGCGCTTCATTCACCGCCGGCCCTGCACCTTTAAAGAACGACCACTGAATTTTGATGCCCTGCGGCTCAAATTCTTTCTCCAACTGTTTTTGAATATGGGCTAGTCCCAATGGCCCGCGAATAAAGGGCTTGCTGCCAGCACTTTGATCCGGTAAACCGATACGAATTTCCGTCGGCTTCTGTGCATCCGACGTTACACCATCATCCGCCTGTACCGCGGAAACGAGTGCGGCACTCATCAGTAACGTCATGCCAAGGATCTTATTCATCCCCAGTCGCCAGCGAGAATAAGGGGTTATCAACGCTAAAGGGGTTGCATGCTGCATACGGTTATTCCTCAATAATTCGTTTCATCTGCCATGAAAACTAACGAACCGTCGGCGTCAGGCTTAAATAACATTTACAGGTTTGTTCAGAGGAAAAAAGCATAAATCAGCGCTGGCGGGCTTGGGATTCGCATATGCATTTATTGCACGACGGCCATCGCTTTATTGCATTGGCCTTCCGCGTGTAAACCTGTTTTTTATTACTTATTCATCCAGCCGTGGGGCTTTCGTGGAATAAAATGAATAAGTCTATAGTGCTGAAAAAAACCGTGACCGTCTGGCCTGCTCTGCCGATAGCGCGGGTCTATTCTCTTGTCGTGCCAATAATAGTGCCAATAGTCATGCCGCTGGCGTTGCTGGCGCTGTGGTACATCAGTACTCACTACGGTTGGATGCCCACTCAGATTCTTCCTGCCCCTTCCGTCGTCGCCAGCACCGCCGTCGAACTTTGGCATAACGATCTCTTGCCGCAGCTCTTTATCAGCCTGCAACGGTTAGTAGGCGGCCTGCTGGCAGGTTTGCTGGCAGGCACGTTGCTCGGAGCGCTCATGGGAGCATCACGCCGCGCCGAAAACCTGCTGCATCCTACGGTATACGCGCTGGCGCAGATCCCAACGCTAGGTTGGATCCCGCTATTTATGGTGCTGTTTGGCATTGATGACGCATTGAAGCTCGCGGTCATCATCAAGGCTGTCATTATTCCGGTGACGCTGCATACGCAAACGGGCGTGCGCAATGTGCCACATGCGCTACAAGAAGTTGCCCGTACCCTGCGCCTGCCGTGGCACCAACGCCTCATCAAATTAACGCTGCCTGCCGCCTTTCCGACTTGGCTAACCGGCTTGCGACTCGCGCTTTCGCAGGCGTGGGTGTCGCTGATTGTCGTCGAACTGCTGGCATCGTCTCAGGGCATCGGCTATCTGCTGGTATGGGGACGTCAGCTGTTTCAGCTAGACATCGTGTTTGTCTGCATCGCCGTCATCGGGCTGGCAGGGCTGACGATGGAGTGGCTGATTAACCAACTGGAGCGCCGTCTGGTCTTCTGGCCACACCCACCACTCAGCCGATTAACCACGACGCCGTCTCGCAAACTATCGGCACTGGTTTTACCCTTTCTGCTTCTGCTGTTATGGCAGCAGGCCAGCCGTTTCGGCTGGATCGATCCGCTCTTGCTTCCCCCACCCGCCGACGTGTGGCACATGCTGTTGCAAGGCGTCCGCGATGGTTCACTGACCGAGGCAATGCAGGCCAGTCTGACCCGTGCGCTCGCCGGTGCGGTATGCGGCATTATCGCGGGCCTCGTAGGCGGCGTGCTACTGGGACTGAATGCCACCAGCGACGCCCTCTTCACCCCCACGGTCGCGACGCTACGTCAGATTGCTCTATTTGCCTGGCTGCCACTGCTGACCGCTTGGGTCGGTAACGATGAAGCTGGAAAAATCACGTTTGTCGCACTCGCCTCTTTCTTTCCCATGTTGGTAGCCAGCCATCGCGGTATTCGCCAACGTTCGCAGGCCTTACAGGAAGTCGCGCAGGTGTTGCAACTGCGTTTATCGACTCGTCTGCGAGTCCTGATTTTGCCGGGCGCTGCGCCTGCCATCTTCGCGGGTTTACGCCTGTCGCTGATTTACGCCTGGCTTGGCACCATCGGCGCAGAATATTTCATGTCATCCGGCACCGGAATCGGCAGCCTGATGATCAACGCTCAGCAGTTGCTGGATATGCCCCTGATTATCAGCGGCATGTTATTGATTGGATTAACGGGCGCGGTGCTCGATCGCGTCGGATTAGGTCTGGAACAGCGGATGACGCGCTGGCGTTCCGCAGGAGAAATCGTATGACGTCCATAACCCCTGATGTGCCACCACCAGTGGTGCAGTTCGACCATTTGCGCAAGCAGTTTCGCGTACAGGGCGAGGCGCTGACGGTGATTGAGGATTTTTCTCTGTCGATTCACAGCGGTGAGCTGGTGGCAATTGTCGGCAGCAGCGGCTGTGGCAAATCCACACTGCTGCGCATGTTGGTCGGGTTAGACAACGACTATCAGGGGCGCGTGCTGGTCGAAGGAAAAACCGTGCGCGGTATCGGACGTGAGCGCGGCATGGTGTTTCAGGAACCACGCCTGTTTCCGTGGCTGACGGTGCGGCAAAACATCGCTCTCGGGCTGGCGAATGAGTCAATCAGCGAAAAAGAGCGGAAACATCTGATCGACCATTTCATTCAGTTAGTGCATTTGCAGGATTTTGCCGACGCACTGCCCGCCCAACTTTCCGGCGGCATGGCGCAGCGCGTAGCTATCGCGCGCGGGCTCGTCGCCAATCCACGCATCCTGATGCTGGATGAACCCTTTGGCGCGCTGGACGCCCTGACCCGTCAGCAGATGCAGCAGGAGCTACGCCGTATTCATCAGGCAGAAGGCACCACCACGCTGCTGGTGACACACGACGTCGAGGAAGCGGTCTATCTCGCCGACCGCGTTGTCGTGCTGGCACCGCGACCGGGACGTATCCGCCAGATTGCAACCATTTCGCTGCCACATCCGCGCCAGCGTGACAGCCAGGCTTTTCACCAGCAGTGCAGCGATCTGCTTGCTCTACTGACGCAGCCCGCCGACACGGCTGCCGCCCTCTCTTCTCTGATCACGTAAATACTGGAGCACCATCATGGGACACCCTTCCGTCTACCCGACCGGCACGACGATTTACAACCCAGAAAAAGCCTGGGGCGGCTACACCGTTTTTCAGGCACTGGAGCGCGGTGCAGTATTGGTGGATATGAACGGCACCGAACTGCGCCTGTGGGAAGGTCTACACGGCTTCCCCAATAAAATTCTGCCCGGCGGTTACATCCTCGGACACAGCGGCGAACGTGATTCGCGCTACGGTATGCAGGACATGGTCGATCTGATTCAGGTGGACTGGGACGGCAACGTCGTCTGGAAATTCAACGGTTATGAACACATTACCGATCCAGACCTTCCGCCCGAATGGATGGCGCGCGTCCATCATGATTACCAGCGCAGCGGCAATCCGGTCGGCTATTACGCACCGGGGCAAGAGCCGGAGTCGATTGGCGGCAACACACTATTACTGGCGCATACCAACCTGCACAATGAACGCATCAGCGATAAGTTGCTGCTTGATGACACCATCATCGAGGTGGACTGGCAGGGTAATATTTTATGGGAGTGGCGGTGCAGCGACCATTTCGACGAACTGAGTTTTGACGACGATGCCAAAACCGCGCTGTACAACAATCCCAACCTGCGCAAGAGCGGCGGCGGGATGGGCGACTGGATGCATATCAACTCGATGTCGGCACTCGGCCCCAATCCGTGGTTCGATCAGGGCGATACCCGTTTCCACCCCGATAACATCATCTGGGACGCCCGCGAATCCAACATTATCGCCATCATCGACAAGCAGAGCGGTAACATCGTCTGGCAGCTTGGCCCCCATTACAACACACCTGAACTCAAACACATCGGCTGGATTATCGGCCAGCACCACGCACATATGATCCCGGCGGGCTTGCCGGGCGCAGGCAATATTCTGGTGTTTGATAACGGCGGTTGGGCAGGCTACGGCGCACCCAATCCGGCATCTCCCGATGGGGTGAAAAATGCCTGGCGCGACCATTCCCGAGTGCTGGAAATCAATCCGGTGACGCTGGATATCGTCTGGCGCTATTCGCCTTATGAAGCAGGTATTCCACACCCGACCGACGCCTTCCGTTTTTATAGCCCGTACATCAGCAATATCCAGCGTCTGCCGAACGGCAATACGTTGATTAACGAAGGCGCTAACGGTCGGCTATTTGAAGTCACCGCCGATCACGAAATTGTCTGGGAGTTTATCTCCCCCTACTGGGGCAAGACGGTGAACACCAATATGCTGTATCGCGCCTACCGCGTACCCTACGAGTGGGTGCCACAGCTGCCTCGCCCGCAGGAAACACCAGTGATCGCTCCGGATAACACTCAGCTACGCCAGCCGGGAGCCGCCGCGCCCGGCTTCACCAGCGTGATCCGTATTGACGGCACCCGCCCTTATAAAAAGAGCGGTGATGCCCTGTGCGTAGCGACCGACAGCGAAGACCTTAAACGCAGCCCGAAACTCTTTGCCGTCAACCGAGAGCGCTTTGCTCCGCTTACCGTCAACGACTGGGCAGAACTGGCAGCACAAGCTGAACCACAGCTGTTGCTAATCGGTGCCGAGCGTTGCGTCCACTGTAAGAGCCTTTACCGCCAGTTGGAAACGATTCTGGATAATGAGGAATACCGCCAGTTATCGAGCCATTACCTGGACGCCGATCATCATATTGCACTGGCAGAAAAACTGGCGGTAAGAACACTGCCAACTCTGCTATGGCTTGAAAACGGTGAAGAACGTGCTCGCCTAAGTGGTGCACAACAGCCCGAACGCCTGCGTCAATGGCTGGCGGAGCAGCAAGCCTAAACCCCACGACACCTAAAGCGATCTCGCTTCCAATGAGATCGCTTCTATCCATCCACATTGATTTCTACGCACATGTCACAACTTATGATGGTCTCTCCATTATCCGGCTTAAAAAATTATGCAGCGGTGGGCGTGACCGCCGAGTGAGCGGCATGGACGCCGCGAAAGCCAGTGCCGCGCAGGGAGCGCGTCACTGGCGGTTCGATTAGCGGTCATGGACACCGATGGCATCGCGTAGCGACATAATTTAGCCGGAAGCCAGGGTTCTCAGGGCTACGGCAATTGAGTGCCCTGAGTCGGGCGCGTGTACGGTATCAAAGATGAATAGCGACTGTGCAGCGCACGAAACCATCTCTGAATTTCCATAGAAGTGTGATCAAAGGATGGCGATACACCACGATATGCTGGAACTGGCGCAAGATATCGGGCTATTATTTGAACGCTGGCAGATACCTCTGCCGCAAAAAAGAGCGATACTGTTTTACATCGCACGAAGCGGCAACACATCAAAACCCGCAGAGTTTATTGAGGCCGTCGCGCAATCTCTGTCAACGGATCGGGAGGCGATCATGACTATCGCACAGCAGCTTGAGAAAATTGGGTTTGAAAAAGGTATCAAGCATGGCATACAGCAAGGAATGCAACGGGGCATGGAGCAGGGTATGAAAACCAGTGCCCGCCAGATTGCTCGCCAACTCCTGTTAAGCGGTATGGAGCCGACTCAGGTTTGTCAGATTACTCAGTTGAGTGCGACAGAACTGGCACAGCTCAGTAATGAACCTAACGAGTAACAACTAAAGACACTCCGCGCTTCCCTACGATTTACTCTCTCCAATTTCATCATCGACGCGTGCTATTAAGGCTGCGTCGATAGAGTGATTTATTCGCTCTGGATCACATTTCCTTTGCATCATTTCGCCTTAATTTGTTATGTTATTACATATCGATTTACATCAACCTTATACGCAAGCCATGATCAACTGGGACAGACATACAGACGCCACGCTTCAGGTAGAGAACCTCAGCCTGTCTATTGGTGGTGAAACCAAAGTCAGCGATATCAGCTTTACGCTGTCCGCAGGTGAACGCGTCTGTTTACTCGGCGCATCGGGTTCAGGTAAATCACTCACCGCCAAAGCGGTAATAGGCACTCCACCCGCAGGTTGCCAGATTAGCGGCAGCATTAAGGTAAATGGTGAAGAGGTGGGTCAGTTGAAAGCACTGGCACGCCAGCATACCAGCCGCGTCTCTGCCGTTTTTCAGGATTCTGCAACAGCCCTTAATCCCCTCATGCCGTTAGGAAAGCAGCTGTCACTGGCGTTGAAAACGCCCTCTTCTGCTGAGCTTTCTGCGCTTCTGGCCGCCATGAAGCTGGACGATATTCCTAATCTGCTGCAACGCTATCCTGCCGAATTGTCCGGCGGTCAGCGTCAACGTATTTGTATTACCCTCGCGCTGCTTGGCAAAACTCGTCTGCTGGTCGCGGACGAACCCACTACTGCGCTTGATGTCATCACCCAGCAGCAGGTATTGCAGGTCTTACAGGAACGTAGTGCGCAGTCGGATGCGCCTGCCCTGTTATTTATTACGCATGATATCGCTGTCGCCGCTCAACTCTGCCAGCGTGGTCTCGTAATGGAAAATGGTCAAATCGTTGAATCCGGCAGTATGCAGCAACTCCTGAATGCACCACAGCATCCCTATACCCGTAGTCTGGTCGCTGCCGCGCGTCGCGCTGACAATTTTTTATCAACCGCTGTTTTATCCAGCAATGTTTTATCCAGTAATGTTCTATCCAGCCATGGGTTGCCCACCGCCGTTGCCGGAGCGCTTGCCGGATGAATCACCACCTGCATGCGGTGTCTTCACCGTTTTTAAGTCTTGAGCACGTCAGCCGCTATCGCCAGACGCCGCGTTTGCCGTGGCAAAAGACCGATCCTGCCAGCGCCATTTTTCACGACCTGTCGCTGGATTTGCAACAGAACGAACGCGTCGGTCTGGTCGGTGCTTCAGGCTGTGGTAAATCCACATTGCTGAAGACCCTGCTCGCGCTTGAAGCGCCTGAGAGTGGCGTGGTGTACTGCGACGGCAACCTGATTAAGCCCGGTTCGGTGCGTTCGCTGCTGTGGTATCGCCGTCGCGTTCAGTATATTCCACAGGATCCGGCAGGCTCGCTCGCCCCACGCCAGCGCGTCGCCGATCTCCTTGCGGAGCCGCTGAAGCGACTCCGTCCCGATGAACGCAGTCGCACTAGTGAAAAGAATTTGCGTGAGGTTATGGATCAAGTTGGGCTAAGCGTTTCGCTTCTGGACAAGGTCGCAGGGCAGCTTTCCGGTGGGCAGGCACAGCGCGTCGCGCTGGCGCGAGCACTGATTGTTCGCCCCGAATTTTTATTGGCAGACGAGCCCGTCAGCGGTCTGGACTTGCCGCTGCGTGAACAGATCAAAGCCCTGCTTCAACAGGTCACGGAACAAAACAAGATGGGATTATTGATGGTATCGCACGACATTTCCATGCTCGCTGGGCTATGCGACAGGATGCTAGTTATGGATAGCGGGCGCATCATTGAAGATCGCCCCACCGCCGAGGTGCTGGCTTCACCAAAACAGGCGCACACCGCCCGTTTATTGCAGGCCGTACCTGGGCTGTCGGCCTCCGGCTATTAGCTCGCTAAAAACGCGTTCCTTACAATAACTGACTGTTTTAATAGTTTATTAAGCCATAACGTAATTTTTCTATACTCTAAATAATTCGAGTTTCAGGAAGGCGGCAAGCGAAGGAATCCCGATGAGCTTACTCAGGTAAGTGATTCGGGTGAGTGAACGCAGCCAACGCACATGCAACTTGAAGTATGACGAGTATATCGCGACTTTTTTATAACGGATGATTCAATGTCAGACCTTACCGCCAACCGCGCCCCACGGCCCTATCCCCCGTTGCTTCTGGGTAGCCAGCTTGTTTTCAACATTGGTTTTTATGCCGTCGTGCCGTTTCTGGCTATTTTCCTGCGCGACGACATGCTGCTTTCCGGCTGGGCTATCGGGCTGGTAATTGGTTTTCGCACCTTTTCTCAACAGGGCATGTTTTTAGTCGGCGGCGCGCTGGCCGATCGCTTCGGCGCACGCGTGATTATCCTGTGCGGCTGCGTCGTCCGTATCAGCGGCTATCTCCTGCTGGCGTTGGGCGACTCGCTATGGCCGATAATCCTCGGTGCCTGCCTGACCGGTGTCGGCGGTGCCCTGTTCTCTCCTGCCATTGAAGCGCTGATGGCACAAGCGGGGACGCAAAGTGAAAAAGAGGGAAAACGCAGCCGATCCGAGTGGTTCGCCCTATTTGCGATTTGCGGCGAGCTGGGTGCGGTACTGGGGCCATTGCTCGGTTCGGTGCTAGCCGGATACGGATTCCAACGCGTGGCACTGGCAGGTGCTGGCGTCTTTGTTATCGCGCTCATCGTCCTGTTTTTCAGCTTGCCGCCAACACAGCGGAATCAAGGAGAATTGCACATCGCTCCATGGTGGGAGACCTTCCGCCAGCGGCGCTTTGTCGCCTTCATCATCGCCTACAGCGCTTACCTGTTCAGCTATAATCAGCTCTATCTGGCGCTACCGGTTGAACTACATCGCTCCGGCAGCAGCGAGAAAGATCTCGGCCCGCTGTTTGTACTGGCGTCCCTGCTGGTGATTGGATTACAGCTCCCATTGGCGCGTTTTGCCCGTCGGGTTGGTGCGGCACGCATGCTGCCATTAGGTTTCGCGCTGCTGTCCGCATCCTTCTTTAGCGTGGCGCTGTTTGCCTCCACCACGCCGCCGGAAGGCTGGCAGCGCCTGCTCCCCGCAATCTCATTAATTACCCTGCTAACGCTGGGACAGATGCTGATCGTCCCTGTCGGGATGGATCTCATCCCACGCTTTGCCAACAACAAAAATCTGGGTGCGCACTATGGCGCGCTAGCGTCAATGGGCGGTATCACCGTGCTGGTCGGTAACTTCATACTCGGCAGCCAGCTCGATCGCGCGCTGACGCCGTCGCCACAGGCCGCGATTCCATGGGTGTTGCTCGCCGCCGTACCGCTGTGTAGCTCACTGGCGATGATGATCATCTGCCGCCCGTTTAAATCCGATTCAACCGTGAATGAATAAGGGCAGACTGATGAATATGCGTAATACCCCGTGGCCTATTTTCGGTCTGCTCTCAGCCACACTGCTGCTTTCAGGTTGCTTTAATGAGCCTGAAGAAAACCACACCTCGCATCATGACGGGCGAATCAAACTGGCGATGCTCCAACCGCCGCGCTCCGGTCTGACGCCGCTGAGCGATGACGCCTTTAAACTGTCGCGCTGGAGTACGGCGGAAACGCTGGTGGTGCTCGATAAACTCGGCGAAGCCCAGCCTGCGCTGGCGACGAAATGGCAGCAGATCGATGATAAGTCCTGGCGTTTTGAACTGCGCCCCGATGTCCATTTTCACGATAACACCACGTTAAACGCCGCCACGGTGGTCAATGCGCTCACGGTGGCCTCTACCGCTTCACCTAAACCTCGAATTCTGGATGGCGTGCAGTTAACGGTCAAAGCCGATGGCGATAACGCTGTCATTGTCTCCACCGCCAACGTAGATCCACTGCTACCGCAGCGTTTATCCAGCCCGCAGTTGGCGATTCTCTCCACCACGGCATACGGCAAGAATGGAATCGTCAACCCGATCAATACCGGGAGCGGCCCTTTCGTTCTGCGCACTGTCACGGGCACCAGCAGTGCAGTATTGGATAGATTCGATGGCTACTGGGGCGAGAAAGCACAGGCCAGCGGTATCGACGTCAGCTTTGTGTCCGACGGCGCAGCGCGTGCTGCTGCCCTGCGTACTGGCACGGCAGATATTGTCGAAGCCATTCCCGTTTCTCAGGCACCGCTGCTGGATCAATCACTGGTGCATGAAGTGCCGATGCCGCGTACCAACACGCTGTATCTGAATACGCGCCATGGTGTGATGCAAGACCCCGCAATGCGTGCTGCCGTACGCGATGCCATCAATCGTCAGCAGTTGGTGGACAACGTGTATGAGAAGCGTGCCGATGTCGCCCAAGGTCTGTTAGGCCCTGCTCTGCCGTGGGCGGCGACGCTGCGCCAGCCTGTCGCAAATCCAGTGAAGGCCGGTACGCCTGCTGGCGCGACCATCACGCTGGCAACCTTCAGCGATCGTGCTGAACTGCCTGAAGTCGCGGTCTATCTGGCACAACAGCTCACCGCCGCCGGATTTACGGTGAAGCAGGTGGTGCGTGAATATGCGCAGATCGAATCTGACGCGCTGGCTGGCAAGTTTGACGCCTTTATTTTATCCCGCGCCACCGTGCTGGATTCCGGCGATCCGGTGGCTTATCTGTATAGCGATTTTGCCTGCGAAGGGTCGTTCAATATCGCCCAACTGTGCCGCCCGGAAATCGATCAGGCGCTGCAAAAAGCGTCCGCCATTCCTGCCGGAGAGGCTCGTCGTCAGGCCATTATGCAAGCAGAGAACCTGATCCTGGCTAGCGATGCTGCAATCCCGATGCTGCATGAGCGAGTGATTCAAGGTGAAAGCGCACAGGTAAAAGACGCACTGCGTGACCCGCGTGAACGCACGTTGATTAACGCCGCCACGCATATTGCTACCGGTACGAAATAACAGGTAACGCACCTGCAACCAGAAAGATGACGAGTTTATGAGCGAATCGCTATATTGCCGCACCTGCGCGACTATCAACCAGACACAACGCCCGCGATACGGCGTGCTGATCCCGCTATTTTCGCGACTGCTGACGCTGGCGGGGATTGTGGTACTGATTGGTATGCTGCCGTGGTTATCCGGTCAGGATCCGGCGCTGGCGCTGCTACGTGCTCGCTCCGGTGAGCAAGAAGCGACCGCAGAAACGCTAAACGCGATTCGCCATTCCCTCGGGCTGGATCAAGGCCCATTGCAGCTGCTATTGAACTGGCTGACTGGCCTGTTGCACGGCGATGCGGGCAATTCCTGGGTTTCAGGCCGACCCGTGCTTCCAGGTATGTTGCAGGCGGCGGGTGTATCGCTCACGCTGATGGCCTCCTCGGCGCTGGTGGCCTTCACGCTGGCTGCCGTGCTGTGTGCTTCAACCTTTCAGCAGGGGTTGCGCGGTCAGGTTCACCGTTCAGGCGGCCTGTTCGCTGCCTTATTTACCGCATTGCCCGAGTTTCTGCTGGCGTCGTTCCTGCTGATCGTCGGTGCCGTCTGGCTACAGTGGTTTCCCCCCTATGGCTGGCTGGGCTTGCACTATGCTGTGCTACCGTCACTGGCTCTGGGGATCCCGGCAGGCGGTTACCTTGGCCGAATTCTCGCCGATGCACTCTCCGCCACCTTTAGCGAGAATTGGTTAACGACCTGGAGCGTCGCGGGGGTGAACCGTCGCCATATCGCACTGGCGGTGCTGAAACGCACGCTACCCAGCGTGATGCCGCTTGTCGGGCTAGTGCTGGTATCACTCACTGGTGGGGCAATTGCCGTCGAAAAAGTGTTCGCCATTCCCGGTCTGGGACGCGCAACGCTGGGCGCTGCTGCGGCGCAGGATCTCCCTGCCTTGCAGGTCGGCGTATTGATTCTCTTACTCATCGCCTCGCTGGCAGGAATGGTGGCAAGCGGCGTACGGCTGCTGATTCTCGGACGCGCGCTGCGCAGCGGGGCAATGCCCGTGCCGGAAGAGCGTGGTCATTCCGTATCTCGTCATGCCATCTGGCTACCGATTATCTGCGTGCTGCTGCTGGTATTTCTGTTGCTGGCAGGCTTGCCGCGCGATCCCTATACCTCCGCTTTTATGCGCCTGCAACCGCCGTCATTCACGCTGCCTTTTGGCGCTGATGCAATGGGGCGCGATTTGCTGGCGCGCGTCGCGCACGGTACGTTAAATACCTGTCTGCTAGCGCTGGCGGTGTCGTTAGCTTGTTTGGCGATTGGCCTGCTAGTTGGATTATTCCCACGCCTGCTCACCGGCCCCATCGAAGTGACTAACGCCCTGCCGCCAGTGATTGCCGGGCTGCTGGTTGCCGCCGTCAACGGCCCAACGGCAACGGGTGCGGCGATTGCCGTGATTGCCGTCAGTTGGGCACCGCTCGCTGCTCACACGGCAGCGCTGGTCGCCGAAACCAATGCACGCCCTTATATTCGGATGCTGCCGATACTCGGCGTAGGACCGATACGACGCAGCCTGTTCTATGTTCTACCCGCGTTGGTTGGCCCACTATTCCGTCACGCCATGCTGCGACTGCCCGGCATCGCACTGGCGCTGGCATCGCTCGGCTTTTTAGGGCTGGGCGCATCACCACCGACGCCAGAATGGGGACGCGTACTGGCGGAAGGTATGCCGTACATCGAACGTGCTTTCTGGGGCGTGCTGGCCCCCGCTGCCGCGCTCGGCGTGCTGTCGATACTGGCCGTAAGCGCGGCAAATCTGTCTGGTCGCCACAAGCACTAGCGCCCTTCTCCTCACGATCGGAGATCCGCCAGATTTCACGATGGCGGGTCTGCGCATCTTCAGTTACGCTGTGAGCTAACTTCTGCCGAAGTACAGAATGTGACAGAAGTTCAGAATATGAACAGTGCAGTGTGTGAATTAAGGAGAGAATATGCATAACAGCGGATCCCACGTCAGTCTTACCGTCACTCAGACTCTGGATAAACTGGAAGCGCTGTATGATGATGCCGTCTCAGCACTGCGCGACGCCATCGGGGACTTCATCAATGATGGTACGCTGCCCGACGCCACTGCGCGTGCAGCAGGGCTATTTTCCTACCCCGCCTTACGCGTTAGCTGGAGCGGCAATTCGACCGGTCATCCTCGCCATCGCGCCTATGGGCGTTTTACCCATCCCGGCAGTTATTCCACCACCGTCACCCGCCCCGCATTCCTGCGTGCTTATCTGGCGGAACAGCTGGCGCTGCTGGAGGGGGATTATGACGTCATCATTGAAGCCAGCCCGTCACAGCAGGAAATTCCGTTCCCCTACGTGCTCGACGGTTCCGATCTGATTCTTGACCGCTCGATGAGCGCTGGCATCGCCAAACACTTCCCAACCACAGAGCTGTCACAGATTGGGGACGAGACGGCGGATGGTCTGTTTCATGCCACCACCACGTCGCCACTGTCGCATTTCGACGCGCTGCGCACTGATTTCTCGCTGGCACGGCTTCGCCACTATACCGGTACGCCGGTGGAACATATTCAGCCGTTCATTCTCTTCACCAACTACACCCGCTATGTCGACGAGTTTGTACGCTGGGCCTGTGCACAGATTGCCGATCCTGATAGCCCCTATGAGGCGCTGTCGTGCGCTGGCGGTATCTATATCACCGCCGACACGCCGAATCCCGAGCAGACGGTTTCCGATCTGGCCTGGAAGAACCACCAGATGCCTGCCTATCATCTGATTCCTCGTCAGGGTAAAGGGATTACGATGGTTAATATCGGCGTCGGGCCCTCCAACGCCAAAACCATCTGCGATCATCTCGCCGTCATGCGCCCGCATGCGTGGTTGATGATTGGCCACTGCGGTGGCCTGCGCGAAAGTCAGTCCATCGGTGATTACGTGCTGGCACACGCTTATCTGCGTGACGACCACGTTCTGGATGCCGTTCTGCCGCCGGATATCCCGATTCCGAGCATTGCAGAAGTGCAACGCGCGCTGTATGACGCCACCAAGATGGTTAGCGGGATGCCTGGGGAAGAGGTTAAGCAGCGCCTACGTACTGGCACCGTTGTGACCACCGATGACCGCAACTGGGAATTGCGCTACGCAGCGTCCGCACTGCGGTTTAACCTCAGTCGTGCCGTCGCGGTGGATATGGAAAGCGCGACGATTGCCGCACAGGGTTATCGCTTCCGCGTGCCTTACGGTACGCTGCTATGCGTCTCGGATAAGCCATTGCACGGTGAAATCAAACTGCCAGGACAGGCGAACCGTTTCTATGAAGGGGCGATTTCGGAGCATTTGCAGATTGGCATCTGCGCCATCGATCTGCTGCGGGCGGAAAGCGACAAGCTGCATTCGCGCAAGCTACGCACCTTTAACGAACCCCCGTTCCGCTAATCGAAGGATATTGCTCAGATAGCCGACCTCATTCGTGCGGTCGGCCGCTCTGGATTGATCAAATTTGTTATGTTATAACAAACCAAATTTCATACTGGATAAACCCGATGAGAAAAGGTCTGTCAGTTCTGTTCCTTTCCCTGGTGGCGGCACAAGCTTCGGCGTTTCAGGCGAAAATAGCCCCGTCCGATGATGCTGGGTTACGTAATATCGATGAGGCCAAACGCACTTTTTCTGGCTTTACGCCGATGGGATTGGAAACGATCCACCCCGGCCAGTGTGATGCGACCGCCATTAATGGCTGCGGTTGCCCATTCTGCACTCAGCTACGGCTCGTTGGTCGCTAAGCACCACACCATAGTTATAGAGCATGTGGGCATCCCTGCCCGCATACCGCTTTTCTCCTGAAACGTGTTTAGCGCTTACCTGCCAGCTCGGTAGGCGCGCCGTCAATTTTAATATCCAGTCCCTGCTTTGAACTGCTCAGATAGAATTCACGAATACGCTGATTCACCGGATCGCTGACGTACACGCTACCGCTGACAATGGCAATCGACGGTGTTGGCGTTTTCGCGCCGTAAGCGCAGTCAAACGCCTCAACTGCATCAAAGCTGGCAACTTGCTTCCAGTTCGGTGCAACGTCATATAAGCGCAGCTTGCCATCTGGCGTCAGGTTGGCGACCCGTTTACCATCGGCAGAGACCTCAAATTTGCACACTGCCTGACCGTCCGGGATGGAAAATGCATCCTGCGCTGTGAGCTTTTTGGCCTGAGGATCGATGCGAATGAGCGCGTTAAATGGCTGCCCACCCAACCCACCATAATTACCAATCGCGTAGGTGCCTTGCAGGCCGGATTTCAGCGTACTGGTGCGGCGATCGTCAGGGTAAGCCAGCTTGTGCGATCCCCATTTCCCGCTCTGTTTTTTTACGATCAACACACCGCCGTCGCTTTTCGCGTCACCGTCCGCCAATTTCGCGTTACAGCCAAAAACATGGACGTGATTCAGTTCGCTGTGACCGTGAAACTCCTTACAAGAGCGCTGCGGATCCTGTTCCTGATTAAAGTCCGCTATTGCTTTCCAGTCTTTGTCTTGCTGATAAACCACGAAACCGTTAGGTCGCGATGTCACCGTCTTATCATCGCCTTTGGCATAGGCCGCTTTGGGTACGGAAATCAGCCACTGATTATTCCCCAATGGAGCGGTGATGCCGTGCTGCGGTGCCGGGCTTTTGCGCTTCTCAACAACAGGATTTGCGCTATCCAGTTCTGACAAACGGATCATAACCGACTCCGGCTGGCTGGGGCCGTCCCACGGACGTAGGCCATCGTATGACCAGGCCACCCAACCGTTCTCCGAGGTAATATGCGAGGGTTTGTCTCCCTTCACTCGCAGCGGCAGAAGACGTGGTTCACCTTTATGTACGTCCAGATGATCGTCGTGCGATTCATAGGTCAGACCGGTATCAAGAAAAGCAATCGTACCCGCGTCGTCGTAAAGGTTGACGATCGTGAAGCGCCCGCCCTCCGTTGGCACCAGCGCCGCATTCGCCCGACCCACGTCAAAGTTGTGTGTCACCTTGAAGGTGTCCAGATCCAACACGCTGAGCGTCGATTTCTGGTGATCGGAAAAGATTAATCGCCCGCGCAATACTTCATGATCGTGCGCCTGAACGCTCGTATTTCCCGCCCCTATCAACAGCGCCAGAGTCGCTGCGATTGTCGTTTTCTGCATCTTTCTCTCCGTGATGTCATTGTGACTTTAAGTTATGTTATAACATAACAATTAAGGATACCAAAATCAGACAGGGAGAGGCATAGCAAAAGCACAATAGATTACTTCCGCGGAGCAATCATTTTCGGATTACGGTTAAAATAGCGCGTAAATGCCAGACTGAAATTAGCAGGATGCCGATAGCCGACTTGCCAGGCCGTCTGTGCCACCTGAAACCCTTGTTCTAATAGCTGATGCGCCCGTTCCATCCGCATCCGCAATAACATTTGACCCGGCGTACTCGCAAAGCAGCGATGAAACCCAAGTTTGAGTCTGGATTCACTCATCCCAGACTGCGCGGCAATACAGGCTAGCGTTAGCGGTTCAGCCAGATGTTCACGCATCCAGTTGCATACTCGCTCCAACTGCTGCCGTTCCTGTGGGTGAATACCGCCACGTTCGCCTTTCGGCTGCAAAAAATGTCGATATTGCGATAACAAACTTAAGGCGTGGAGGTGGCGATTCAGCGGATCGACGTCGCTGCACAGCGCATTGACATGAACCTGGCAGGCCGCAGAGACGGGCGTAAATGCTCGCTGCTGCATCCCATCATCACTAAACAGCTGTTCGACACACTCCGCGCCAAAATAGCGGGTAGCCGCAGCTTTCCCCACCAGTAACCGTAGCTGATCGACGTGCTGCTGAGCCTGATAATGCCGCTCGCCTACGCTGGCACCAAACGTCGTGATAGTCACATGCTGTTGACGAAACCAGACCTGCGAACCATCGCTATCGTAATAGGCCGACTCTCCTGCCAGCGCAAACGTCATAACCAGCATCGGCTGTGAATGTGGGTTGTGTGTTTCTTCCACCAAAGCATGACGCGGGCGGTATTGCGAACGGGCCAACGACAGATCGGCATCAATGCGGCTGAAATCCGACCAACATTCACCGATGCTATCTGGCAAAGTACGACGCGAGCCTGAGATGTCAGCCTCACTCGCACAGCACCGATCGCCTGCTGGCTTTTCACTTCGCCTCTGTCGCTGTTTTTGCATCATTTTCCCTCGCCGTTTCGCATATGAAAAACGCCGTCTCGCATATCAATGAACATAATAACCATTCTCATTTATAGATAGCATATTCCCTATCGACTGACCATCAATGAGAAAAGCCACTTATGAATCCATTAGAGACGTTATGGCAGCTAGCCGCCAGCAGCGTGCAAGCTGACGCGTTACATCTGGCACTAGAACAGCAGATTTTCGACCGACTGGAGGATCTCACCACGCCAGAGCAACTGGCGGAAGCGCTGGGCTGGCAGCCGGAGAAAACCGGATTTCTGCTTGAGATCCTCTGGAGTATGCAGCTTTTGACACGCCATCATGGTGGCTACCGAACCGCATCCGCCAGCGCTGCCGTGCTTTGTCGCAGTAGCCCGCATTTTCTCGGTGACGCCTGGCGTTTTCGTCTCTCCAGCCTGCGCCAGTTTGGTCAGGGACTCAGCGACGGTATGCACCTGCCGTTGCCTACGCAGCTAAGCGAGTTACCCCGCGATGCCGCGTGGGCCAATGCGGCAGAACAGCAAATCGCACAAGAGCAGCGAGCGATAACCGCAGATCTTGCCGATCAACTGCTCTCCGGGCTGCCAGATTTCCCACAAATCAGGCACGTTCTCGATCTGGGCGGTGGTCCCGGCTGGGTGGCGATTACGCTAGCGTTGCGCCATGCTCAGATCTCCGGCACCGTCTATGACCTACCGCAAACCGCCGCCGTAGCACAACGCAATATCGACGACGCTGGGTTATCCGCACGATTGTCAGCACAAAGCGGCGCGTTTCCCAGTGAAGAATACGATCTAATCTGGAGTTCCTCATTCCTGCATTTTGTCGAGGACATTCCCGCCATGTTAACCACACTCTATAACGCACTCACATCGGAAGGGACGCTGGTTCTTGCACAGGCGGAGATCGCCGAAGAGGCCGACGATGCAGCACCAGTTCTGCCATTTTATCTACCGATGCAAATGAGTGGCCGCCACGTCACGCAGGAAGGACAACTGACACAGTGGCTAATGGAAGCCGGTTTTACCTCTGTCGAAACTCGACGTCATCAGGCATTCCCCATGGCACCATTAAATGTACTGATTGCCCGCAAACACAGGTAACCGCATCTATTCAGCAACGTCCGGAGCCGAAAAACTGACAATGCCGTTGCTGCATCATGTTGATGATTATCATATTTCTGCGTACCCAAGGTTGTCAGCCGGATACAAAGCGCCTATAAGTGACATTACAGGGCGTGACTGATTGATAAACTCTAAATAATTCAAGTTTCAGGACGGCGGCAAGAGAAGGACAAATTCGTCGGGAACGAATTTGACCAGCCAACGGCTGGCCTTCGGTGAGAGACAGGAAGTCTCTCATTTCATCCCGATGAGCTTACTCAAGTAAGTGATTCGGGTGACTGACGTAGCCAACACACATGCAACTTGAAGTATAACGAGTTAAGAGGCGAACCTGCCAGGCGTGATGTATACATCACGCCTGGCAGGTTTTTTTGTTTTCATCCCTAAGGAAAAATGCATGAATAAAAAAATCACTGCCAGCCTGATATTACTGATGGCTGCCGCCAGCCAGCAGGCACTGGCAAACGACCCGCAGGTTACGCTAGACAGCGGCCGCATCAGCGGGACGGTGACACAAGGTGTCGACGCCTTTAAAGGCATTCCCTTTGCCTCTCCCCCTATTGGCAAACTACGCTGGGAGCCGCCACAGCCTGTGCAAAGCTGGAGCGATATCCGTCCGGCAACGACATACGGCAAAGATTGTATGCAGAACCCTTTTCCCGGTGATGCCGCCCCGCTTGGCGTCGGGTTCAGTGAAGATTGCCTGAGCATTAACGTATGGCGTCCAGCCAACGCTAAGGGCGCGCTGCCTGTGATGGTGTGGATCTATGGCGGCGGTTTCGTCAACGGCGGCGCCTCGCCTGAGATTTATTCCGGGCAGGAGTTTGCCCGTCAGGGCGTCGTTTTCGTCACCTTCAACTATCGCGTCGGACGCTTTGGCTTTTTTGCACATCCGGCGTTAGCTGACCAGCCGTTGCGTGGCAACTATGGCCTGATGGATCAGATTGCGGCGCTGAAATGGGTACAGAAAAACATCTCCGCCTTTCATGGCGATCCGCAAAACGTCACCCTGTTTGGTGAATCCGCAGGGGGTTTTGCCGTCGGGTCGCTGCTCACCAGTGAGCTATCTCAGGGGTTATTCCAGAAAGCCATTATTCAATCCGGTTCCGGCAGACACAATCTGGCACCGAATCAAAGCTGGCAAAAAGCAGAGCAGGCCGGCCTCGCTTTCGCCAGTGCGAACGGCATTAGCGGTCACGATGCGAAAGCGCTGACGGCGCTGCGGCAGATTCCCGCAGAAAACGTGGTTAACGGGCTGAATATGGCCACCATGAGCACGCCGGACTACTCCGGCCCAATGTTCGATGGCAAGGCGATCGCCGCAGAACCGCAGGATAGCTATCGTCAGGGCCATTTTCAGCACGTGCCGCTAATGATTGGTGCAACGGATGCCGATATCGGCTTCCCACCGAAAGTCGCCACACCAGAAGACGCTGTAGCCGTTTTCCCGGCTGGCGATCGGCAACAAGCCCTTCAGGCTTACCATGGTTTGTCGCCACAGGCGATAGCAACCGCGATTGCCAGCGATCGTTTAATGGTCGAACCGGCGCGATTTGTTGCACGTGTTTGGGATAAAGCTGCGCTGCCCGTTTGGCAATTCCGCTTTGGCTATGTTGCCGATAGCATGCGCGCGCAGTGGCCTGCAGCCGTTCACGCCAGTGAGATTCCGTATGTCTTTAACACGGTGACTGCACGTTATGGCGAGAAAGCTACACCGCAGGATCGCGCGGTCGCACAGCAGATGAACCAGTACTGGGTGAACTTTGCCCGTACCGGTAACCCTAACGCTACCGGCTTGCCAGCATGGAACGCTTATAACAGCCAGAAGGACAACATTCTGTTTATCCCTGCGACAGGTGCGGAGCAGACTCGCGAGATAGCCGATCCGTGGAAGGCACGTCTTGATCTGGTCGAAAAGCTGGCAGAGAGCAACACACCGTAGCGCATGCAAAGAAACGCGATGGTACAGATGCAAAAAGCCAGTCAGCGCATGCTGACTGGCAAAAATGCTTATGCAATCTCTACCAAGATGATTTCTTGTTGTTATGCTCGCCGACTTTTAATGTATCCCTGATATGTTGGCTGCCATAATATTTTAAAAACTCGTCCAATCTGACGCACTCTGAGTAGGTGCACGGGTAGACACAGGGAGCATCGCCACAAGTGAGAGCGCCTGAGTTGCTGGCTTCAACGTAGAGGGTTTATGACCCGAGACTCTAAACACGGAAACCTCTCTGACAAGCTGATCCGCCTGCTCCTTGAGGCTTTGCGCGGCAGCAGCAGACTCTTCCACCAACGCAGCATTCTGCTGCGTGGTCTGATCCATTTGGCTAACAGCGATGCCAACCTGTTCAACCCCAGTCGACTGTTCGGCACTGGCAGAGCTGATTTCTGATACCGTATCGCTCAACTGGCGAATAGACATCACAACTTGCTGCATCGTGTCACCCGCTTTATTAACCAAAACAGAGCCGCGTTCGACGCATTCAACGCTGGCGGTAATCAGATTTTTAATTTCTTTAGCGGCTTCAGCACTCCGCTGTGCCAAATTGCGTACTTCTCCTGCCACAACAGCAAAACCCCGGCCTTGCTCACCCGCTCGCGCCGCCTCAACAGCGGCGTTGAGCGCCAGAATATTCGTCTGAAAGGCAATACTGACGATGACGTTGATGATATCTGCAATGCTATGCGAGCTTTCATTGATCGCTCTCATCGTGCCCACCACCTCATTGACAACATCGCCCCCTTGCTGCGCCACGGTACTTGCATTTTTCGCCAGCACATTCGCCTGAAGTGCGTTATCAGCATTATTTTTTACTGTCATACCTAATTGCGTCATGGTCGAAGAGGTTTCTTCCAGCGCACTCGCCTGCTCTTCAGTCCGTGACGATAAATCAGCATTACCCTGAGCAATTTGCATACTGGCCGTGGCAACACTTTCTGCATTGTTTCTGACGCCAACAACCATCCGTATCAGCGCAGTTTGCATTTCCTGCATGGCCTCCAACAGCAGACCTGTCTCATCACGGTTATTGACGACAATAGAACCGCTCAGATCGCCCTCGCTGATACGTTTCGCAGAAGAAAGCGCAACAGATAACGGTGCCGTGACACTTCGGGTTAATAGCCAGGCCGTAAAGCAGCCTAAAACCGTGGAGAAAATGGATAGCACTAACATCCACAGCAACGCGTCGTGGATATATTCTTTTGTCACCTGCTTAGCATGATCAACGAATGAGACTTGTAATTCAGTCAACTCATTGAGCTTGGTAAAGTAGAGCGACTGGATATTCGCTATATCGCCAAATACCAATTCGGTAGCCAACGCATCTTGCTCTTCCATCGCATAGTCAATCGCTTTATTAATACTCAGGCTATACTGTTTTCTTATATCGACAAGTTGATTAAACAGCTCCCGCGCTTTTGGCGAGGAAATGCTCGCATCGAGGTTTTTATATATTTCACTTGCCGAGTTAGTCGTTTTTACTATGACAGCCCTGAGAGCCTGTTTTTCCTGGTTTCTATCGGCAGGAAGGAGGATAATGTCGCGCAGCGTCCGAACATTAGTATTCAGTATATCCTGAATATCGCGCAACATATCGACCTTCATCATTCTATCTTCAGTGATCTCATCAACTTCGGCACCAATATTCTTCATGAAATAATAGCCAACGGATGACAAAACCAGTGTCAGGATGATTAACAAACCAAATCCAAGAGAAAGCCTTTTCCCAATTTTTATATTTTTAAAAAAATCCATGTTAGCACCAGAATCTTATATTCTTACAATATTTACCCAATTGCGATTGATAGACATATTAGCCACTATTTATCTTATCTAAATAAAATACGACAAACGGTAAAGCGAATCGCTATTGCAACAGGCTCCCTGACCCCTCTAAACTTCTTACTTTCTGATGCACGTAGCAGAATACTGGCATAAGAAATTCATTTAGCCATATATAACTTTCATGTTTCACATTGCCTGGATGTTAACGACACTTACTTACTGAAATTATTTACTTGATAAAGTAATTCAAAACTCCTTTTCCGTCGTTTCATACGTTACATTATTTACATGCATCACTAAAATTGAGTCATGATTAAGAAAAAGCTAAACGTTGACTACCCACTCACTCAACGTGGGCAAGCATTCGTTTAATTGATGTCAGCACGTTTATAAACATCATGTTGAGATGAGCGCCTCTACAGTCTATAACTTTACACTATCATAAATCGAAGATCGATCGGAAATAACGATCATTAAACCGTTCAATTCCCTTTATTCGATCGTTTTTTTCTATCAGAAAAAAAGCCCGATCTTTGTTCATTAAATCGAATTTATAAATTAGAAAGCTAATAGTTAAAACCGAGTCACAATAGCGCCCATATCATGACGTTGTGAGACTCTATATATAGCGTAACGCTGCGGAATTAATTAGATTTTAAACATGAAGGCTGAGGACGTAATGCCCATCAACATAAGAAAAAAGCCAGTCAGTGGGAGCTGACTGGCTTTCGAACTGAAGCTAATCGGGTGCTGCGTGTTTCCGTCTCGTTTTTCACTCTACTGCATATTCCTTCATTTTATTTTCGTCAGGCATCGTGCCATTAAGCTTTTTTAGCACGTCCTTCGCTTCCGTCAATACTCGGGCACATTGCTCGCGCGTGATGGTAAGCGGTGGCTCAATCCTGACCGATTTGGCATTGTTCAGAGTACCCGCGACCAGAACATTACGCTGAAACAGCTCTTTCGCGAAAGCATACCCGATCTCGTTTTTCCTGAACTCGATAGCCTGCAACAGCCCCATTCCTCGTACTTCGATAATCAGTTGAGGATACTCGGCTGCCAGTTGCTGTAAGCCCTGTAACAAAAACGCCCCTTGGATTGCCGCCTGTTCTGGCAGATTTTTCGTCAGCAGTTCATTGACGGTCGCCAGCGCCGCCGCACAGGCCAGCGGGTTGCCGCCGAACGTCGTGGTGTGCAGGAACGGGTTTTCAAACAGCACGGAGAATACGGCTTCCGTCGCCACCGTTGCGCCAATCGGCATCACACCGCCGCCCAACGCCTTCGCCAGACACAGAATGTCGGGCTGCACGCCATAATGTTCACAGGCGAACATCTTGCCCGTACGCCCCATGCCAGTTTGTACCTCATCCAGAATCAGCAATGCTCCAACCTCATCGCATAATGCTCTGACAGCAGGCAAGTAATTTTCCGGTGGCACAATCACGCCGCCTTCCCCCTGAATGGGTTCAAGGATGATGGCAGCAACGTCATCGCCGGTCTTCTGGCATTGCTGAACCTGCTTGCGCATGGCGCTGATATCGCCAAAAGCAACATGATGGAAGCCGGGTAACAGCGGCATAAACGGACGACGAAACGCGGGTTTGGCGGTGGCGGAAAGCGCGCCTAGCGATTTCCCATGAAACGCCCCTGTCGCGGCGATAAAGGTGTATTTACCGCGCGGTGATTGGTAAGCCTTCGCCAACTTCAGGGCAGCTTCAACCGATTCCGTTCCACTATTGCTAAAGAAGCTGTATTTCAAATTACCCGGCGTCAGTGCCGCCAGCGTTTTTGCCAACAGCCCCCGTAAAGGGTCAAGCAGTTCCTGACTATGCAACGGTTGTTTGGCAAGCTGGCTCTCAACGGCGGCAATGACGTTAGGGTTACGATGCCCTACGTTAAAAATGCCGTAACCGCCCAGACAGTCCAGATATTCATTCCCTTGGGTATCAATCAGCGTATTCGGGCCGCTGGCGCGCCATTCGACTGCGCCGTAATCGCCGCCGGTAGTGACAGATTTTCTGTACTCCAGAAAACCCGGGTTGACGTATTCACGAAAACAACTCAAAACTTCTCGATTCAGTGCCGCCATGTCATCGTGGGATAGCGTGTCACTATGAATCCAATGCAGTGCCTGCTGAGTACACTCTAGCGGGTTAAGGTGGGCGTTTGATCTGGACAAAATGCGCTCCTTGAAAACGGACATCACGCGATGCCAATTTAATTAATGCACATAACACGCCAGTCGCCTGCCCCAAATCAAAATAAAATACAAAAACGCGATCTAAAGCAAAATTCCAGCAGATGATTTGAACTAAATGCGGATATTTGAAATTAATAACCGAATGACAGAGTGAATGTTAGTATGAAGGGAATTACCGTATCTTGCGCTGCCCTGCTTTTGCTCAGCGCGCCCTCTTTTGGGGCGCGCCAAGGTTGGACAAACGCGCTATCTCATTACTCGACTTATCTTTCAGGACAAACAGGATTCCTGCGGCAGAGTGAATAACCTCAGTGCCGGATCATGATATGACGCACGATGGTGTAATCCTCTAGTCCGTACATCGACATATCCTTGCCGTAGCCGGACAGCTTCTGTCCGCCGTGTGGCATTTCGCTGACTAACATGAAGTGGGTATTCACCCAGGTACAGCCATATTGAAGGCACGCGGCCAAGCGGTGTGCTCGCCCGATATCGCGCGTCCAAACCGACGACGCCAGCCCGTAATTCGAGGCATTCGCCCAGCCAATCACCTGTGCTTCATCGTCGAATGGCGTGATGGATATTACCGGGCCGAACACCTCTTTCTGGACGATTTCATCGTCCTGTTTCGCCCCCGCCAGCACCGTAGGCTGGAAGTAGAATCCCTGCCCTTTTACCCGCTCACCACCGGTCACCACCGTGATATGCGGCAGCGCTTTGGCGCGTTCGACAAAACCAATTACTCGTTTAAGCTGCGGTTCGGTAATCAGCGGCCCCAGCTCGGTCGTTTCATCTCGCGGATCGCCAATTTTCAGCGTCGCCACCGCTTTTCCTAATGCCTCCACGACTTCATCGTAGACGGCACGCTGCACATACAGCCGACAGGCAGCGGTACAATCTTGCCCCGCGTTGTAGAAACCGAAGCTGCGAATCCCATCAACCACCTGATCGATATCAACATCGTCGAACACAATCACTGGCGCTTTGCCGCCCAGCTCCATATGCGTCCGTTTTACGCTCGCGGCGGTATGCGCAAGGATATGCGCACCAGTCGCAATAGAACCGGTCAGCGACACCATATTCACTTTCTCATGTCCTGTCAGCGCATCACCAATGTCTGCACCGCGCCCGAACACGATATTGACCACGCCAGCGGGGAGTATCTCCGCCAGCAGGTGCGCCAAATAGAATGTCGTTAACGGGGTTTGCTCCGCCGGTTTCAGCACCACGCAGTTTCCTGCTGCCAACGCAGGTGCCAACTTCCACGACGCCATCATCAGCGGATAATTCCACGGCGCGATGGACGCCACCACGCCAACCGGATCGCGCCGAATCATGGAGGTGTGCCCTTCCAGATATTCTCCCGCCGCCGAACCACTCAGGCAGCGCGCCGCCCCGGCAAAAAAGCGAAAGACATCCGCCACCGCAGGCACTTCATCATTCAGCGCCGCATGGTAAGGCTTACCGCAGTTCAGTGATTCCAGCTCGGCGAACGCCTCGGCGTTTTCCTCGATGGCATCGGCAATTTTTAATAGCAGCGTCGCGCGTGTTTTCGGCGTGGTTTGTCCCCAATGTGCAAAAGCGGACTCCGCAGCCAGAACGGCTGCATCAACCTGGTGCAAATCAGCCTGCGCAATCGCGGCAATTTGCTCTCCTGTTGCGGGGTTGAATACCGGCAATGCCTCGCCTTTTCCCGCGACCAGCTTGCCTTCTATCAGTAATTTGTCATGCATACATTTTCCTTACAGAGAGAAAACGATCGTGTTTTTCATCACTATCTGCAAAATGTCTGTGCAAAAAACCTGCCACTTTATGTTTGACAGTCAATGAGTTCTGCCACAAGCAGCCTCAGTTCAGGGCGTATTACCCGACGTTTTCTTCGTCTCCGTCGCGGCCTGTCTGGCTTCCTCCGCCAGCGCGTCGATCTCTTCTTTTGTCAGTTGCTCTGATGCTTCATGCACCTTTGCCAGCCCTTCGCTGACCGTCACCTCTTTGGGATCGTCCTTCGTCGTCATCGTCATTCCTCTCAATCAAATAATGCGTCAACAAAGATAAGTGTAGTCGACGGCAAAAATCCGCCAATCTGAAGAAGATTTAACTCTGCTTTCCCGTTCGTCATATGTGATAATAATTATCAATTACATCATATTTATACCCTAAATTTGCCGCAAGGCGGCAGGAAGGTCACCTGACGGGACGTTGGCATGTCAGAGTCTGAACTCAGAATGCTGTTCAACCACTATGCCGAGCGGTTAGAACGCTATCTCAATCATAAACTGCGCGACCCTCAGGCAGCGGCAGACCTGGTGCAAGAGAGTTTTTTACGGTTGGCGCAACGGCTGGAACAGCAGGATGATGTAGACGATAAGAAAGCGTATCTCTATAAGACAGCAAATAATCTGCTGCTCGACCATATCCGCCACCAGCAACGCTGGCAGATGGCGACGTCGGTTGACGACGTGGATGCGACGCTAGACTATCTGCCGGATATCGCTCCTCAGCTCGATCAAGCGGCGATCGCCCAACAAGAGCTGGAGCGTCTGGCAAACGTACTGGCGACATTGCCTGAACGTACGCAGCAGATATTTCATCTGCACCGGTTTGAACACATGACGCAGGCGCAAATTGCTCAACAGTTGACTATTTCCCTCAGCACCGTTGAGAAGCATCTTGCCATGGCCCTGCACGCCATGATGACGATCCGCGCCTCGTGAAGAAAATCGCCCAGCATGAAATAATCACAAATTATTTACGGGTTTATTGCCGTCAGACGTCTACTTATTTAGAGACCCTACATACTCCAGGCCTACAACATGAACGATTATCCCCCTGAAATCCATCAGCAGGCAGCACGATGGGCCATACGTTTGGCCGAAGCGCCGCTGGACGATGAACAGGAACTGACATTCCAGCGCTGGCTGGCACAGGATCCTCGCCATCGCCATGCAGTGGAACAGGCTGGGATGCTCTGGCATGGACTCGGGTCGCTCAGCGCCGAGCAAAAACAAGCTCTACAAAGTCAGGGCCTGCAACCACAGCCGTTAGCAATAGTGCCTGTCAGACGCGTCAATCGCGCGACGCAGTGGAAAATCGCGGCCCTATTGCTACTGGGTTTCAGTTTCGGCACGGCATGGATATCCGACGGCATCATGATGTTGCGCTCCGATTATCGTGCAGATCATCAGGTCAAACACGTCACGCTACCGGACGGCAGTGAGGTCGACATGGACGCAGGCAGCGCCATTGCTCTCGCCTACACGCCACAAGAACGGCGAGTTACGCTGCTGCAAGGTTCGGCATGGTTCACTGTCGCACCGACGAATGCACAGGAAAAACGCCCTTTTCTTGTTGATGCCGCGTCCGGCACCACACAGGCGTTGGGCACGCAGTTTATGGTGCAAAATTCATCACAGACAACGACCGTCGGCGTGATAGAACACAGCGTTCAGGTAACGGCAAACGGCCAAGCGCTGCGGCTTGATGAACAACAGGCGGCACGCTATACCGAACAAGGGATGACTCGCCTCCCCGGTTGGAATAGTCGCGAACGCGGCGACTGGCGGCGCGGTCTACTGATATTCGATCAACAGCCACTGGCTATCGTGATCGCCCGTATCAATCAGTATCGATCCGGCACCATCATCATCTCCAGCTCAGCGCTGCGCCAGCGTCAGGTTAGCGGAATGTTTTCGCTGAACGAGCTGGATAGCGCGTTGCAAACCATGACCACCGAACTGGGTGCCAAAACGGTTTCACTCCCCGGCGTCACGATTCTGTACTGATCCCTTCTCCTACCGGTATTCCCCACTCCTGCCATGCCGTTCGGGAGTGGTAATCACGCGAAAACTCCCTTTACGTTCACAAAGCCGCAACTCAGTAGAGAAAAAAATTTAAATATTTTTTTACGGGTTCTGTCATCTCAGCCGTCTTCATATTTAGGTAATGATTTTTATTATCATTTTCATTAAGAAAAATAGGGTTAATTATCCCTTTGTTTATTAATGTTTATTGATGATTTAACGGATGACAGACCAGGCGAAAAATGTTTAAAAAAACACAACAGCAAGACAGCCGTTTGTTACAAATTAATCCACTTTCTCTTGCCGTCAGCATCGCGCTTTCGCTGCCGGGTTTGTTCCACTATGCGCAAGCAGAGACACAGTCCGCCAACGTTCAGGAAACCGCTCGTCAAAGCGTCGCTTTTTCCATCAGCGCGCAGCCGTTGAGTAGCGCACTGCTGCGCTTCGCCGAACAAGCAGGGTTACAGGTCTTTTTTGCTGACGTAAAACTGGAAAACATGCAGGCCTCCGGGCTTCAAGGGCGTTTCCCCCCCGAGCAAGGGCTACGCCAGTTGCTCGGTACCAATCCTGTCGATTTTCAGATTGGCAACAACGGTGTTATTACCCTGCGCCCTCGTTCAGCTAACGTCGATACGGCAAAAATAGACGATGTGATGACCGTTCGCGCCTTTACCGTCGCCAATCCGGGCGACTGGATCTACGAGCAGCCGCGTGCGATTAGCGTCATTTCACGCGAGCAGATGGATAACCGCCCTGCCCGCCACGCCGCCGATATGCTGGAACAGTCCGCTGGCGTTTACTCCAGTGTCAGCCAGCAAGATCCTGCGCTGTCGGTGAACATTCGCGGGATACAGGATTTCGGTCGCGTGAATATGAATATCGACGGCGTGCGGCAGAATTTCCAAAAAACGGGTTACGGCCAGCGTAACGGACAGATGTATATCGACTCGGAGCTGCTCTCCGGCGCGACCATTGAGAAAGGTGCAACAAACGTGATGGGCAGCGCGGGCACGCTGGGCGGCGTCGCCACGTTTAATACTGCCAGCGCACACGATTTTCTGGCTCCGGGTAAAGAACTGGGCGGAAAACTGCACGCCAGCACGGGCGATAACGGAACACATTTTATTGGTAGCGGCATTCTCGCGTTGGGTAACGAAAGCGGCGATATTCTGGTCGGTGCCAGCGAACGCCATTTGGGCGACTACTGGCCGGGTAATGACGGCAACCTCGGGAGTATTCGTATTCCCGGAAATTCAAGCAATTACGAAACGTGGGCGAATAATTTAAAGCATCAGAAGGTGACCAGCGCAGCCTACACCATGCGCTCACGGCTGGCGAAAGTCGGCTGGAATCTGCCTGCCAATCAGCGCGTCCAGCTCAGCTATATGCAAACGCAAACCTCTTCTGAAAACGCTGGGACGTTGTCCAATCTCTCCAATACTGAACTGGGTTGGAAAGCCAGCGGGCACAGCGAAATTATGGCGCGCAGTACGGCACTGGATTACAGCCTGAAGCCGGACAACCAGCGCTGGCTCGACTTTAAAGCCAAAATTTATTACGCCGATACCAATAACGACACCGATAATTACGCCCTTTCCAATACCAGCGCCTATCACGAGAGCACGCGGTTACGTACCTACGGGGCGCAGGCACAGAATACCTCGACGCTATGGCAGCAGGGCGCGCACGATCTGAAAGCCGATTACGGATTGGACTTCTATTACGACAAGATCACCACGGACAGCACCAATAGCACGGCCAGTAACGCGACCCCGGAGGGGAACCGCGCGATGGCCAGCCTATTCGCGAATCTGAATTATGCGTACGACGAGTGGGTAACACTGCAAGGTGGCCTGCGTTACGATCGCTATCGGTTACGCGGCACCACCAGCATCAGCTATCGGGAAATCCCCTATACCATCACGAATCCCTGCACGGCACGATCGATCGCGCTCTGCCCGCCGTTCGTGACCACTACGCAGGATTGGAATGTCGATGACGAGCACGGCAAACTTTCCCCCACGCTGTTTGCTGGCGTCCGCCCTGGCATTGAATGGCTACAGCTGTTCACCAGCTACGGTCTGTCCTGGCGGCCACCTTCCGTCAGTGAAACCTTCGCTAACGGCACCTATAGCGCGGGCAACTATTACCTGTATCCGAATCCCAACCTCAAGCCGGAGCGCTCACGCGCCTGGGAAGTCGGGTTCAATATTCAGAAACCCGAATTGTTTATGGATGGCGACCGACTGGTCACCAAGGTGTCCTACTTCGACACGCGGATAAACAACTACATCAGCCTGAACGGCGCGCGCAATAAACCGGGCTATAACGGCTATTCCCTCAGCAATTCCGTGTTCCAGAACAATCTGGCGAAAAGCCGTTTCCGTGGCATGGAATACCAGCTGAATTACGACGCGGGCTTTTTATATGTCGATGCCACCTACACCCACATGATCGGCAATAACGATTTCTGTGCGCCAGTGGCCTGGATGGGCGGCGTGACAACCGTTGGCGGCTCCAGAGGCAACTATTACTCCACGCCGGTCGATACCACCGCCAGCGATTCCTCTTGCCAGAAAACGCTGTTATTCAGCAACGCCGCCTATCTACCCGGTGACCGGGGTTCCGTCACGCTGGGGACGCGCGTCTTCGATCGCAAGCTGGATATGGGCGTCACCATGCGTTTTGCTCCTGGCTATCAGGATACCGCCGCACCGAGCAATTCTGCCTACTTAGCCGACTGGCCTAAATATGAAGTTTACGATCTGTACGCCAGCTATCGTCTGACCGACAGCCTGACGCTGCGCGGTTCCGTCGAGAATATCGCTAACCGTACTTACATCGTGAGCTATGGCGAATCACTGGGTTACACGCCGAGCCGAGGAAGAACGGTACAGGCTGGCGTGGAATACCGATTCTGATTTCTCTGTTTCCCTACACGGGAAACAGGAAAACAAAGGGGATGGGATGGCTCATCCTCTTTCACCACAGACACGGATGACCGTGCCTGTCGATCGTTAGTTAATGAGGAATCTATTATGAGTTTTGCAATTACCTACGATGCCTACTATGCCAATTACAGCATTGCCAGCTACCTGACTGAATGGTCGGCAGCGTTTGGTGACGTTAACCATACCGCGGGTAATACACAAGTCGGTGGCAATAACACTGGGGGCTTTTACGGCGGCGATACCTTTATAGACGGTACTCAATATGCGATCACGAGTACGCAGAACGATTTCTCCGCGCTCATTGCGGGCGGCGATCTGACCTATAGCCTCTTCTCCCCTCCTGCTCATACGCTGTACGGCGACCTGGACAGCCTGTCATTCGGTAATGTTCTGCAAGGCGGCACCACCGCAGGCACCACGTATTCTCTTGCCGAACCGGAAGTCACCTTCAGCGGGCTGGATCTCTCCACCGATGTGGCCAACCTGACCGTTAGCGATCGCGGCGTGGTTCACGACGTGATTTATGGCCTGATGAGTGGTCAGGTTCAGCCACTGCTGGATGCACTGACGAATGCCGGTATCGACATTAATGCGAGCCTGGATAGCCTGAGCTTCGCGACAACGACCTCCGATGCGGCACTCTCTGCCGATACCGTGGTTGACGTTGTTGGCGTCGCCGAAACGGCCGATCTGCTAGCGGCATAAGAAAACGGCTAAAAGATGACGCTTTTAGCCGTTTGAGTGAACACCGTCGCGGTACGGAGAGAGTATATACCCCAGATAATTCACGTTGCAGGGAAGCAGCTTGAAGTATGAGGGGTACGGCACCGCGGCGGTCTATTGAGTGTAATAACCGTTGGGAAGCCGCGTCAATAGCGGTACGGCTAACCACTTCCCCCTCTTCCACGTTGTGGGCACCCCACAGTGAGAACGATGGCGATTTTATTGAAGAAGGAACATCCCATGCCCGCACCCCGTCCGGCCTCATCAGGCAGGGAGATTATTGACGCGCTGGCCGCCTACCGTCAGGGGTTCTGGGGAATTGGCCTGTTCAGCGCCGTCATCAACCTGCTGATGCTGGCTCCAGCCATTTATATGCTTCAGGTCTATGACCGCGTACTGCCGTCCAGCAGCACTATGACGCTGGCGATGCTGACGATCATTATGCTAGTGCTGTTTTTATTGATGGGATTATTAGAATGGATACGCAGCGCCGTGGTAATCCGCCTCGGTACGCAGATGGATATGCGTTTGAATCAGCGTGTCTACAATGCGGCATTTGAAAGCAACCTCAAGAACGGAACGGCAGGTGCCGGACAAGCCTTAAATGATCTTACTGCCCTGCGTCAGTTCGCCACTGGGAACGCGCTGTTCGCCTTCTTTGATGCGCCGTGGTTTCCCGTTTATCTCTTAGTGATCTTCTTACTGCATCCCTGGCTGGGCGTCATGGCGCTGGCGGGGGCTATCGTGCTGATTGTACTCGCCTGGCTGAACCAAAAACTGACGCGCGAACCGCTAGCATTAGCTGCACAGAACACCGTTCAGGCGACGCATCAAGCCAATGCCAACCTGCGCAACGCCGACGCTATAGAAGCGATGGGAATGCTACCTGCCATGCGCGAACGCTGGCTGACACAGCATAAAGCGTTTCTCTATTATCAGAATGTTGCCAGCGAAAAGAGCGCCAACATTACCTCGCTGACGAAGAGCACCCGGCTGGCGCTTCAGTCGCTAATGCTAGGTTTGGGCGCACTGCTGGCCGTCAACGGTGATATCACACCCGGTATGATGATTGCCGGTTCCATTCTGGTAGGTCGCGTGCTCAGCCCGATCGATCAGATCATTGGCGTCTGGAAACAGTGGATGCAGGCGCGTCTCGCCTGGCAGCGTGTCAATATCTTGCTCGATAACCACCCCGCGCGACCTGCTGGCATGGCACTGCCAGCACCAGTGGGTAAGCTTCAGGTGGAACAGCTCAGCGCCAACGCGCCCAACACTCGCACTCCCATCCTTGCCAATATCACATTTGAACTGGCTCCCGGCGATGTACTCGGCGTTTTAGGCCCATCTGGTTCAGGGAAATCCACCCTCGCCCGCCTGCTGGTTGCCGCCATGCCTGCACTCGGCGGTAAAGTCAGGCTGGACGGTGCCGACATGCATCAATGGGACAAAGGTGACGTAGGCCGTTTTGTCGGCTATCTGCCGCAAGATGTGCAGCTTTTCAGCGGAACGATTGCCGAAAACATCGCACGCTTCACTCAGCCGGATCCCGATAAGATCGTCGCCGCCGCCATCACGGCAGGCGTTCACGAGATGATTCTACGGCTGCCGCAGGGCTACGATACACTTTTGGGTGAAGGTGGTGCTGGGCTGTCCGGCGGACAGAAACAGCGCGTCGCCCTTGCCAGAACTATTTACAACCAGCCACGCCTGATCGTGATGGATGAACCCAATGCCAGTCTGGATGACGACGGCGAGAAAGCCTTATTAGCCGCGATTGCCGCGCAGCAGGAGGCCAAAAGCACGCAGGTACTGATCACGCATAAACCCGCCCTACTGTCCTGCGCCAATAAGCTGTTAGTCCTGCGCGCTGGGCAGATCCAGTATTTCGGTGCCACAGAGCAGGTGCTGAAAGAACTACAGCGTGCCAAGCCCGCCAATGCGTCTATGACCAAACCGATGACTAAACCCGTCAGCGCCAAACCCGCACCGGTTAAAACAGCAGACGCCGCGAATGCCTTTAGTCCAAAGGAACCCAGCTCAACGGGTCTCAGCATGGTGTACAGCGCGCCGACGCCTCGCCATGCCGCACCAGATAAATGAAGCTTAGCGCATTGGTCACCAACGCCTGTCGTCAGGAAAGCATTATGGAAAGAAGAGGATAACCATGTCCGCGTTACGCGAAGTCACATCACAGCCGACAGTCCCCCTGCATCCGGTGGAGGATAACGTCGCAGCGATGCCGTTACATACCGATGCTGGACGCTATTTAAAGCACGGACTCTGGCTGGTTCTGGTTGGTTTTGGTGGCCTGCTACTTTGGGCAAGCATGGCACCGTTGGATAAAGGCGTCGCGGTGTCCGGCCGGATCGTCGTCGCAGATAACCGCAAAGCGGTACAGCCCGTTAGTAGCGGACGCATCGCCTCGCTTACCGTGCGGGATGGCGATCGTGTGCAAGCCGGGCAAATTCTTGCCACGCTGGATCAAACTCCCGCTCAGGCACAGCGCGATAATTTGGCCACGCAGTTGCAGGAAGCACACGCAGGCGAAGCGCGCCTGTTGGCAGAACGCGACGATCTGAACACGATCCACTTCCCTGCCGCTACAGAGCAATACAGCACCGTCACACAACAGATCCAGATCGCCCAGCAGCAGCTTTTCATCAGTCGTCGCGCGGCACTGCAACAGGAACGCGCTGCCATGCAGGCTGCAATAATCGGGGCAAAAGCCCAGTCGCAGGGTTCACAGGCGTTGCTTGCCAGCAGTCAAACGCAGTTCCAGATTGTCAATGAACAGCTACGCGGACTACGTCCATTAGCACAAGAAGGCTATATCGCCCGTAATCGCCTGCTGGACGTCGAGCGACAGGCCGCTCAGTTGGCAGGCGCGATTGCGCAGGAACGCAATAATCAGGTGCAACTCCAGCAGCAGGTCGTCGAGTTGGAACAAAGGATCCAGCAAAGTCAGAACGAATATCAAAAAGACGTGCGCGCCCAGCTCGCCGATACCCAGCGTTCGATTCAGGATCTCACCCAGCGGCTGAAAACCGCGGAGTATGAGCTTCAGCACACACACATTCGCGCACCCGCCAGCGGCACGGTAGTCGGGCTGGCGCTGCACACCGAAGGCGGCGTGGTGAATAGCGGGCAGATGCTGATGGAGATCGTTCCCGATGGGCAACCGTTATTAATTGACGCACAGTTGCCTATCGAGCTGGTGGACAGAGTCAATAACGGGTTGCCAGTTGAGCTGCTGTTTTCTGCTTTCAATCAAAGCACCACACCGCGTATTTCCGGCGTTGTCGCACTCATCGGTGCCGACCAGTTAGTCGAGCAACAGACAGGAAAACCGTATTACGCCTTGCGTATTCACGTCGATGAACACGGTAAGCAGCAACTTGCAGGACTAGATGTTCGCCCCGGTATGCCGGTGGAAGCCTTTATTCGTACCGGCGAGCGTTCCCTGCTCAACTACCTGTTCAAACCACTTTCCGATCGCCTGCATCTGGCGCTGACCGAGGAATAACCATGCTGCGCCTTTCATCTATTTACCGCGCGGCGATCCGCTCCTGCTATACCGTACCCGTTTATGCCGCTTCTTTCTTCCTCGCGCTGATCTACAGCGCACCGAGTCAGGCGCTGGGGTTAATGGAGGCCTGGCAGCATGCGCTGACGCACGATCCCGCTTTCCAGGCTGCCGTGCATGCCCGTAACGCCGACAGCGAAGAGAAAAACATCGGGCGCGCCGGACTGCTGCCGAAAGTCACCTATGACTACAACCAGTCTCGCAATGATTCTACGGTCACCACTGGCGGCCAACAATCGGAGCGGGATTACACCAGCCGCGCTTCCAGCTTTTACCTGCAACAACCGCTGATCGACTACGCGGCATGGTCGCGCTATCAACAGGGTGAAGCCAGCGCGGTGCTGGCAGACGAACAGCTGCGCGATGCCAGCCAACAGTTACTGGTACGTCTATTTCAGGCCTACACCAACGTGCTGTTTAGCCGTGAGCAGATTACGCTGGTTCAGGCACAACAACGTGCTTATCGCGAGCAGTATCAGTTGAATCAACGTCTCTTCCAGCAAGGGGAAGGCACCCGCACCGATATGTTGGAAACCGAGGCGCGGGTCAATCTGACGGAGGCGCAGCTCATCGAAGCGCAGGACAATCTGGATATCAGCCTGCGTGAACTGGAAACGCTGCTGGGAATGCCGGTTGGCGTCGAACAGCTTGCGGCGTTAACCCCGCGCTTCTCACCGCTGCCACTTCAACCTGCGGGCTATCAGCACTGGCAATCACTGGCGTTACGTCACAACGCTCAGCTACTGGCGCTGAACCAATCGCTGGCCGTGGCGAAATACGGCATTGAGCGTAACCGGGCGGGTCACCTGCCACAGGTCACGCTGGTCGCCAGCACCCGCAACACGCAGTCAGATACCGAAAACAGCTACAACCAGAAATACGATACGCGATCGATTGGCATCCGCGTCAGCGTACCCATTTTTGCGGGCGGCGGCGTTTCTGCGGCGACGCGTCAGGCGAAGGAGCGCTATCAGCAAACCGCGCGGGAAAAAGATGAGCAAACGGCAACCATTCAGACGGAATTGCGTCGCCAGTTTAATTTGGTCACCAGCAGTCAGGCGAAAATCCGCGCCTATGAACTGGCGGAAAAATCTGCGCTAGCGCTGGTCACTGCGACCCAGAAGAGCGTTCAGGGTGGGGAACGAGTGAATCTTGACGTGCTGAATGCCGAACAGCAGCTTTACGGCGCACGACGCGACCTGACCGAGGCACGTTATACTTGGCTGACGGCCTGGCTACAACTGCGTTACTACGCAGGCACGCTAGATGAACAGACACTGCGTCAGTTAGCGACCTATTTCGTGCATATCTAGCGGCATAAAGGGTGCAGATTGAAAGAAGACAGGGTCGCTGACGTGCTAATATTCGGCCACATTCTTCTTTGAAATGAAAATAGTTTGCATCCAGATATTCTATAAAACTTATAGAAATTTTATATTAATAACTAATCACACTATAAAGAACGTTTCCCTTCGCATCTAATGCAAACATCGCAGAAAACACGTTAGCTATATTCTTGAGGTAAATAGCAGTGACGTAGCCACTATTTTTATTTTTCGACTATCCAGCTATGGTCTGGCGTTGACTTCATTACCAAAAAGGGATTCATTTTATCATTTTTAAACTAATCATTTAAAAACAACGAAATATGAATAAATACTCCATTAGAGGTAGAGGGATTGGCATTAAGGTATGATTTTTTGTGGTGATCGTTAACGAAAATAAAAAATAAAACCACACAAACCACAACAAAATAAAAACATGGATTTAATCACTATTAAAAACACCCCACCAATCATTAACAACCGCGCCAACTAACGCTCACCGAAATCATTAATAAATTAAAATTACACTTAAAAAACTAAAGAAACCAGAAAGATATGATTATTGCGAGCGAGATCTTTTATTTTCATGAAATAGGACAAAGGTAAAAATTAATAGATTTAGATCAAGAAAACAAATAACAACCCGTCCATATAGTACCCGCAGTAAAAACCAACTTATTTTAATTCTAACTAATCAGTTCATTAACTACTCTAAATAATTCAAGTTTCAGGAAGGCGGCAAGAGAAAGAATCCCGATGAGCTTACTCAAGTAAGTGATTCGGGTGAGTGAACGCGGCCCAACGTACATGCAACTTGAAGTATGACGAGTATATTGAGCAATTCAATGGGGCTACTATGGATTTCATCATTCAATTAGTCATTGTCCTTATCTGCCTTTTTTATGGGGCAAGAAAAGGCGGGATCGCGCTGGGTTTATTAGGCGGGGTCGGACTCGTTATTCTGGTCTTTATCTTTAAACTGCAACCGGGTAAACCGCCCGTTGACGTCATGCTGGTTATCATTGCCGTGGTAGCCGCATCGGCAACACTTCAGGCATCAGGCGGGCTGGATGTCATGCTACAACTCGCGGAGCGTATGCTGAGACGTAACCCAAAATACGTTTCGATTATCGCGCCATTTGTCACCTGTATTCTGACTATCCTGTGTGGTACGGGCCACGTGGTGTATACCATTCTGCCGATTATTTATGATGTCGCCATCAAGAATAATATTCGTCCTGAAAGGCCGATGGCTGCCAGTTCAATCGGCGCACAGATGGGGATTATTGCCAGCCCGGTATCCGTTGCGGTTGTCTCGCTGGTTGCCATGCTGGCTAATTTCACCTTCCAGGGTAAACATCTGGGATTCCTCGACCTGCTGTCTATTACCATCCCTTCTACCCTGCTGGGTATTCTGGCGATAGGGATTTTCAGTTGGTTCCGCGGTAAGGATCTGGACAAGGATGAAGATTTCCAGAAATTCATCGCCGATCCAGAAAACAAGCAGTATGTGTATGGCGATACCGCCACGCTGCTGGACAGAAAATTGCCGCGCAGCAACTGGGTCGCCATGTGGATCTTTTTGGCAACCATCGCTGCGGTAGCCGTTCTGGGTGCTGTTGAAGAATTGCGCCCAGTGTTCGCTGGCAAGCCGCTGTCGATGGTGCTGGTGATTCAGATGTTTATGCTGCTCTCCGGCGCTATCATCATTATCGCAACCAAAACCAATCCGTCATCGATATCGAAAAACGAAGTGTTCCGTTCGGGGATGATTGCCATCGTCGCGGTATACGGTATCGCCTGGATGGCGGAAACCATGTTCGGTGCGCATCTGGAAGAGATCAAAGCCACGCTCGGGTCGTTGGTGAAAGTCTATCCTTGGGCTTACGCCATTATCTTGCTGATCGTGTCCAAGTTCGTTAACTCGCAAGCGGCAGCGCTGGCGGCGATTGTCCCTGTTGCGCTAGCCATCGGCGTGGATCCCGCGTATATCGTGGCATCTGCACCAGCCTGCTATGGTTACTACATTCTGCCGACCTACCCAAGCGATCTGGCTGCTATCCAGTTCGACCGCTCCGGCACCACCAAAATCGGCCGTTTCGTTATCAACCACAGCTTCATTTTTCCTGGCTTGATCGGCGTGAGCACATCCTGCGTCTTTGGTTGGGTGTTCGCCGCGATGTACGGCTTCCTGTAATTCGGTTCTTTGTACCTAAAAGCCGTCCAGCAATGGGCGGCTTTTTTATGGCACGCCCCCTCACAAGCCATTGCAAGTGGCGTTGAAAAACCTATTTACTGAATGAAAACGGGAGTAACGGAATACGTCCGCGCCAGGGATGGCGCGGTTCGAGCTTACAGGGAAGTACTTGCAGCGTCTTTACGATCTATCCGTTACTACCGCTTGGTGACCTTTGTCAGCACTCTCAAAAACGCACTATGCGTTTTTTTATCTCTGTTGCCAGATGCGAACACAGGCCTGTGCCAATGCTCGCGTTGGATCGATGCTGATATCTCTCCAGCGTGACGCCACCGCCTCCAGCGCAGGAGGAACCTCCGTGCAGGCCAGCACCAGACGCTCTGCCCCGCGTTCCACCAACTGTGCCGCAAGCTGTTCTAACAAACGCCCACCGTGCTGGAGTTCGCCACGCTTTACCGCATAGCACCCTGGCACGAAGAGTGTCGTCATTTCCTGCTCGTCCGGCACCACGGTTTCAGCATCTAGCTGCGTGGCAAAACGCTGCTGATACCATCCGGCATTTAGCGTCCCGTGGGTCGCGATCAGACCGATTTTTTGTGGCACTTTCTTTGTCTTCGCAGGTTGTGTGATGACATGCAGCGTGGCATCGGCCATATGCACCAGCGGCGCATGACTTGCCTCAGCCAACGCGTCAAACCAGTGGTGTGCTGTATTACACGGCACCACAATATGACTGACCGATAAGCGATTAAGCTGCTGGACAGCATGCAATAGCGTCGGTAACGGTGATTCACCGGTTCCTGCCAGCGCCTGCTGGCGGTCGGGAATCTGCGGTACATTCCAGACAATCACCGGCACGTGCTCCTGATCGCGGTTTGCAGGCGTTTCCTCAATGATTTTATGCAACAGATCGACCGTTGCCAGCGGCCCCATGCCACCCAGCACGCCAATCAGCGGTATGCTCATTGTGCTGCCGTTTGTTCGAACAGTTGACGGTAGCCAAACAGCCCCGCTGAACCACCAGTATGAATAAAGACGATGTTTTCATCGGCGCGAAAATGTCCCTGACGGATCAGATCGATCAGTCCCGCCATCCCTTTTCCTGAATAGACCGGATCGAGCAAAATCCCTTCCAACTGCGCCAACAGTCTGAGTGCTTCCAGCGTTCCTTCAGTGGGAATACCATAACCTTTGCCAACGTAGTCACTGTTTACCTGCACAGTGCTGCGCGACAGTTCGCCCGGAATGCCCAGCAGTTGCCAGGTGCGCTGCGCTAACGCGTAAACATTCTCCTCCTGCTTTGCTTTGGGCGCTCTGACACTGATGCCTAACAGCGGAATCTGGCTATGTGTTGCCGCCAGTCCGGTAACCAATCCCGCTTGCGTACCCGTGCTGCCCGTCGCATGAACAATATGATCGATGCGCAAGCGCTGCTGACTAGACTGGAACAACAGTTCTTCCGCACAGGCGACATAGCCCAACGCGCCTACCGGACTGGAACCGCCGCCGGGGATGACATAAGGCTTAAACCCTTCTTTACGCAGCGATTCCGACAGTGTTTCCATCGCCTGCTGCATATCTGTACCCGCAGGAAGGTGGTCGATAATGTCACCGCCCAGCAGGTTATCCAGCAGCACGTTACCGGAGCGCTGATAATCTTCACCATAATCTTCCACGCGCTTTTCCAGCAGCACTTTGGTTTTCAGCCCCAGCTTTGCTGCAGCCGCAATGGTTTGCCGCACATGGTTAGACTGTGTCGCCCCTTGCGTGATGATGACGTCCGCGCCCTGCTGCTGCGCATCGGCTAACAGGAACTCCAGCTTGCGGGTTTTATTCCCGCCGGTCGCCAGCCCTGTGGCATCGTCGCGTTTGATATAAATCGTCGGTCCACCCAGATAAGCAGACAGGTTCGGCAACACTTCCAGCGGCGTAGGAAAATGACCCAGTGATAAACGGGGGAATCGGGCAAGATGCATAATATTCTCCTGAAATTCGGATTACAGATTGAGGTGACGACGCGCTTCTTCACGAACGCGATGTAAAATACGCTGCTTCAATGCGGCGTAGTCAGGATGCTGAGCCAGAGTTTCAATGTCTCTTTCGCGGCCAAACGGCAGCGAGATCGCCTCCGCAATACGACCGGGACGCGCAGACATCACCAATACCCGGTCGGCTAAGAACAGCGCTTCATCCACGTCATGCGTGACAAATAACAGCGTGGTGCCCGTTTTCTGCCAGGCAGAAAGCAGCAGTTCCTGCATCATCAAACGGGTTTGAGCATCCAGCGCACCAAACGGCTCATCCATCAGCAGCACCTCGGGATTCGGCAGCCAGGCACGCGCCAGCGCCACCCGCTGTTTCATTCCGCCAGAGAGCTGCCAGGGATAGTGCTGTTGGAATCCTTCCAGCCCGACCAGTGCCAAATAGTTTTCTGCTTCACGCTGAAGTTGGGCTTTATTCGCGCCCTGCATCCGTGGGCCAAACGTCACGTTTTCCAGCACCGTGAGCCAGGGAAATAAATTGGCCTGCTGAAATACCATGCCGCGCGAGGGTCCCGGACGACGAACAGGTTCATCGCCGCACAGCACGCGCCCTTTATCGGCGGCTTCAAAACCGGCGATCATGTTGAGAATGGTTGACTTGCCGCAGCCGGAAGGGCCAAGCAGCACCACGAATTCACCTTTGGCGATCTGGAGAGATACGTCATCCAGTACCGTTAGCGGGCCGCTTTGTGACGGAAACGTGAGGCTTACGCGTTCCACAACAATGTGCGGCGCAACAGGCTGAGCATGTTCTGTCATGATGATTTCCCCGCCCACGGCACGAAGACACGCTGCGCACCGACCAACAGCAAATCGAGCGCATAGCCAATGCCGCCTAGTAATAAGATGCCCAACATAACGATATCGGTACGCAGATAGGCGCTGGCATTCATCACCATCCAGCCAATGCCTGACGTAGCGGCGACCATTTCCGCCGCAATCAAGGACGTCCAGCCGATACCGATAGCCAGCCGCACCGTGGTGAACAACTCCGGCAGCGTATCGGGCAAAACGACGTGGAAAAAGATCTGTCGGCGACTGGCACCGAGCGTTTGTGCAACGCGGATACGGGAACGTTCCACACGCTCAACGGCAGCACAGGCACCGACCACGACGCTGAGAAAGGTAGCGATGAAGATCAGAAAGAATTTAGATGCCTCACCGATTCCCAGCCAGACCACCGCCAGAGGAATAAGTGCAATTTTAGGCAGCGGCCGGAGAAACTGAACGAAAGGATTAAAAACGGCAGCAGTCGGAGGCGATAGCCCCATCAACAGGCCAAGCGGGACGCCAAGAATAATGGCGATGCTGAAAGCGCTCAGCGCCCGAGCGACACTGACGGCAATATGTTCACATAGCGATACCTGCCGGTAGCCGTCCTGCGCGAGCTCCCCGGCGGTCAGAATGATATCCGACAGCGGCGGTAGCAGCAGCGGATCTACCCACTGCTTCGCCCCCGCCAACTGCCACAACGCGAGCACCACCGCCACAGACGTGATGCTCAATAACACATAAGACGTTCTTTTCACGACCCGTTAATTCCCTTTTGCAGCCTGCTTCAAATAAGAGGAATTAATGGAGTCGGCGAACGACGCAGGAATATCACGCTGGCGAACTTCGCCGATACTCTCCAGAAAATGCGCCGTTTTCGCGACCGCCTGACCGATGCCGCTCCGATCTGTGTTGTTACCATCACCCAGCCATTGTGCCGTCGCCTGCTGCTCCAGCGTCGGGTATTCCAGCCCTGACAGCGTATTGGTTGCTGTCGTGACTGGCGCACCGACTTCTTTTGCCACAATCGCTGCCGCTTTTTCCGGATCCTGACGGAACTCATCCACTTTCAGTTGGTGCACCCGCAGGAAGCGTGCCACCGTTTCTGGATACTGCTGGGCAAAGGCCTTTCTGACCACGTAGTTGTTGTAAATCAGATAGCCATCTTTTTGCAGATCTTTGGTCGCAAAAATCGCATGTCCGGCGGAAGCCTCCAACTCCTGCGCGAACGGTGCCCAGACGTAGCCTGCATCAATATCGCCACGCTTCCATGCGGCTACCATCTCAGCCGGACGTAGCGGAATAAGGGTAATCTTGCTGCGATCGAGTTTATTCACCGCGATTGCCGCTTCCAACGCGTACTGCGCCGTGGAATTTGGCGGATAAGCGACGCGTTTACCTTCGATATCTTTCAGCGTAGTGATGCCAGATTTGGCAATTAGGCGTTCATACGTAGCGATCACGCCAGAGACGCCAACGATTTCCACAGGTAGCTTTCTGACAATACCGGCTGTCGCCGGGCTGGAACCAAAGTTGGCGATATCTATCGCATTACTGGCGAAATAATTCAGCGCATCAGCACCAGAAGCAAACTGCACCCACTTTACTGGCGCGCCCAATGCTTTTTGTAGCGAACCATCGGCTTTGGCTAAGACTAATACCTGTGAACCGCCGCTGTAGGCCACACGAACTTCATCAGGATGCTTTTCAGGAGCATTGCTTTCTGCCGCCAGTACGGATGTGGTCATTAATAACAAGCCACTGACACCGACCGCATTCAATATATTTTTCATTGTTTTTCCCTATAGGGTTAAATAAGTAAAAATTTAAATAAGTTAATAAATTAATTCATCAGGCCACTCTGTTATTTAAATAAGATAGTTGTCCCCAACTCACATCATCGACAAAAATCCCGTTATCTAACCGCTGGAGATAGGTTTGTTTTTCTTTATCGCCCGGCAGTAATAATTCGTTATCATCTCGGGATTGGCGTACCCACTCTAATAAGGCTGGGATTTCCTGTTGATAGGTTGCCGCGCCGCCTAATTTTTGCGGATCGATTAAAATCGACAGCATGCTGTTAATAATCTGCTTACCCTCACCTTTCGCCGTACGTTCGGTTTTCCCGCCGGTCAGCGCTGCGCCAAGCAGAGAACAAACCAGCGACAGCCCCGAACCTTTATGTTCGCCGAACGGTAGCAGTGCCCCCAAAGGGTGTTCCATCAACCAACGCGGATCCACCGTCGGGTTACCTTCGTTATCAACGATGCAACCGGGAGCAACCGATTTGCCTTCATTCCACGCGATACGGGCTTTATTACCGGCAATTACGCTGGTAGCAAAATCCAGAATAACCGGATCGTCGTGTTCAACCGGAATACCGGCACAGAACGGGTTCGTCCCGAAACGTGCCTGTTGGCCCTGCCACGGCAGCACTACCGGTTTGGTATACACGTTGGCAAAGTGCAGCGACACCAGCCCAACCTCTGCGACCTGTTCCGCCCATGCACCGATGCGCCCAAGATGGTGAGCATTTGCCAGGCTAACCACCGCTAGGCCATGCGTTTGCGCACGTTCAATCCCTTCTGTCAGCGCCTGCTTTGCCACGACTTGCCCAAATCCCTGCTGACCGTCAAACGAAACTAACGGGCCGAAATCCAGCGTTTTTTCTGCCTGTGCATGAGGCGATAACCCACCTTCTCGAATCGCGTCGATATAGCGCGGCAGCATACTCACGCCGTGCGAGTCATGCCCTTTCAGGCTGGATTCGACGAGGTTATCCGCCACAATTTCTGCAATTGATGCGTCCACGTCATTTTCTGTCAGTCGGTCACGTAAATAATCGCGTAAATGATGATGAGTAAAAACAGGCATATTTTTCTCGGCATACCACAATAACAATGAATATTATCGCCACTATAACGCGCAGATTTTTATCCATAACTGACAAATAAGACTATCTATAGCGAATATTTAGCTAAGGCGGTTATTTACTTGTTTTATCTTATGCATCACCGATATAAATTACATTTATTCTAACTTATTCCAAAAAACACTTTATCAGCAACGCCCCAAGAAAATAGGATGTTTTCCTTAGTACATTATTTACAGCACGTTATTTATTTAAATATTAACCTGCCGTTTTTATTATTTATTTCATACCCTTTTTTATTACTGCTTAACCATGAGAGATAACAATAATGAATCACTCACTACCCGCGAAAAAATCGACGAGTTTCACACGCCTTGCCGCCATGATTGGCCTGACGTTAACGGCATTTGGTGCGAATGCGGAAGGTACCATCAGCATTGCACAGCAGTTTGGCATTGGTTATCTGATTCTGGATGTGGTGCGAGACCAGAGCCTGATAGAAAAGCACGGTAAGCAGCAAGGGCTGGATATCAAGGTAGACTGGCGCACGCTTTCTGGCGCGACGGCGATTAACGAAGCGTTGCTTTCCGGCGCACTGGATGTGGCCTCCGCAGGTGTTCCACCAATGCTGACAGTATGGGATCGCACGCAGGGTCGCCAGAATGTGAAAGCTATTGCCTCGCTCGGTTCCATGCCCAACTATTTACTCAGCAATAACCCGGCGGTGAAATCTATCCGCGACCTGAGCGATAAAGATCGTATCGCAGTACCTGCCGCAAGCGTCGGATTCCAGTCACGCACGTTGCAAATCGAAACGGCGAAACTCTACGGCGCACAAGATTTCAAACGCTTCGACAAGATTTCCGTCAGCCTGCCGCATCCCGATGCCAGCGCGGCACTTATCGCAGGTGGTTCCGAAATCAATGCTCATTTCTCCAGCCCACCTTTCCAATATCAGGCGCTGGAGCATGCCAATGTGCACAAAATTCTGAGCTCTTATGACGTACTCGGCGGTCAGGCGACGTTCAACGTGCTGTACACCACACAGAAATTCCATGACGAAAACCCGAAAACCTACCGCGCCTTCTATGAAGCCCTGAAAGAAGCCTCACAGATCATCAAGGCGGATAAAGCCGCCGCCGCCGAAACCTATATTCGGGTAGAGAAATCGAAGCTGGATCCTGAACTGGTGAAACGCATCGTTGCCGATCCTGAGATCGATTTCACTATCACCCCAGAGCGCACCTACGTTTATGCCGAAAAGCTGCAACAGCTTGGCGTGTTGAAAAACAAAGCCGCCTCTTGGAAGGACTATTTCTTTGCTGAAATCCACGACCAGCCGGGTAGCTAAACGGCCAGAGTCAGGCTCATTCGACGATTATCGTTGTCGCCACGTAGGAGAACAAGCATGACACACCACCCTCACGACGCTGTCGGCCAGCCACTATTGCAGGTGGACGGCGTCGGGCTGGAATATCGCACGCGGCGCAGTCTGGTACGCGCCACCCATGACGTAAGTTTTGACGTCTTTCCCGCCGAACGATTCGTGCTATTAGGGCCTTCCGGCTGCGGCAAATCCAGCTTGCTCAAATCTATCGGCGGCTTTTTGTCTCCGGTAGACGGTGAAATCCGCCTGGACGGGCAGCGCGTCACACGACCAGGCCCAGATCGCATTATGGTCTTTCAGGAATTTGACCAGCTACCGCCGTGGAAAACCGTGCTGGAAAATACGCTGTTTCCGCTGGTTGCCAGCCGTCAGGCAACGCGAGCCGAAGCAGAAGAGCGTGCCCGTTATTTTCTCGATAAGGTCGGTCTAGCGAAGTTTGCCGATGCCTATCCGCATACCTTATCCGGCGGGATGAAACAACGTGTCGCCATCGCGCGGGCGCTGACCATGCAGCCAAAAGTGCTGCTTATGGATGAGCCGTTCGCCGCACTGGATGCGCTGACCCGCCGCAAAATGCAGGAAGAATTGCTGGCGCTGTGGGAAGAGGTGCGCTTCACGCTGCTGTTTGTCACCCACTCGATTGAGGAAGCGCTGATCGTCGGCAGTCGAGTTTTGCTGCTCTCACCGCATCCGGGTCGCGTGCGGGCGGAAATCAACTGCCATCAGTTCGCGCTAAACGATCAGGGCAGCGAAGATTTTCAGGGCACGGCGCAGCGCATTCACCATCTTCTTTTTCCAACCGATGTCGACGCGCCGTCACCCATCACATCCACGCAAGGTAAAACTTATGAGCATCCAGCCCCCCGTGCGGCCCGAGTATCAGCGTGAACTGGCACCGCTGAAAGATTTTACCCTCGCCCAACCTCTGCCGCTGGCGACCCGTCTGTGGAATCAGGCCTGGATTCGCAAGCTGGTGCTGCTGGCTGGGCTGCTATTGCTGTGGGAAATAGGCGCACGTTGGCAAAATAACGACCTGATGCTGCCCAGCTTCCTGCAAACGTTTCAGGCCTTTCGCGACGATGTCGCCAGCGGTGAACTGCCGCATAAGATGGTGGTTTCTCTCGGCACATTGCTGAAAGGCTATATCATCGGCAGCCTGCTCGCGCTGGCACTCAGCGCGTTGGCGGTGTCCACCCGTTTCGGGCGCGATCTCTTAGGCACCTTGACCTCCATGTTCAACCCACTGCCCGCGATTGCGTTACTGCCGTTAGCGCTGCTGTGGTTTGGACTGGGAGAAAAGAGTCTGGTATTCGTGCTCGTCCACTCCGTGATGTGGCCAATGGCGCTGAACACCTATTCCGGTTTTCTCGGCGTTTCGGAAACGCTGCGTATGGCGGGTCGCAACTACGGCCTGACCGGCTTTCGCTACATTAGTGCGATCCTGATCCCTGCGGCGCTGCCATCGATTATCTCCGGCCTGAAGATCGGCTGGGCATTTGCCTGGCGCACCCTGATCGCCGCTGAGCTGGTGTTCGGAGCATCCAGCGGCAATGGTGGTTTGGGTTGGTACATCTTCCAGAACCGTAACGAGCTTTACACCGACCGTGTTTTTGCCGGGCTGGCTTCCGTCATCATCATCGGGCTGCTGGTTGAAGGACTGGTGTTTTCTACCATCGAAAAGCTCACGGTGAAACGCTGGGGAATGCAGCGCTAAACGTCATTCTGGTTATGCGAAATCTACCCATTCATAACCAGAATTGTTCTTTTGCGGCGTTCGATATCACTGTTACAACTGGTTGGTCTTTTCCCACAGAGATGAGAGATCGCGAACATGATTGCAATACAAGCGCCACAAACCTATCTGAATCGTGATGGCGTCATTCGTTCTGTCGGCGAATACGCGGCGCCTTACGCCAGCACAATACTGATTATTACCAGCCCGCAGGCATGGAAAACGACGGCGGATGCCGTCGAACGCAGCCTCAATGAACACGGCTTACGCTATCAGGTCGAATTCTTGCCGGGCGATTGCACCAAACCCGCGATCGAGACGCTAACTGCACAGGCGCGCACATTCAGCGCGGAACTGATTTTAGGCATTGGCGGCGGCCGTGTGCTCGATGTTGCCAAGGCTGTCGGCGATATTCTGGGGCAGATCCCCGTCATCGCTGTCCCCACCATTGCCGCAACCTGCGCCGCCTGGTCACCGATCAGCGTGATTTACAGCGATAGCGGTGCGCACAACGGCCCCTTTCCACTGACGCGTTTACCAGTGTGGGTACTGGTAGACAGTGAAATCATCGCCCACAGCCCTTCACGTTACCTCAAAGCCGGTATCGTGGATGCACTGGCAAAGTGGTACGAATTTCAACCGTATTTGCGCCACGGCGATGCTGGACTGGCGTTAGCGCTCAAAGCGCAGGCGGCAAAGCTGGCCGTAGAAACGTTTAATACGTACGGCGAGCAGGCCATCGCGGATAATGAACAAGGGTTGGTCACCCCTGCCCTGCGCCGTGTGATCGATGCCGTTATTGCACTGGCTGGCGTGGCGAATAGCATGAAAGATGAGGTGCCACGCATCGGCGTCGCGCATGCTATCCACAACAGCATGACTCGCCTGCCGGAACTGCATGACTGGCTGCACGGAGAGAAAGTGGGTTTTGGTCTGGCTGCACAGGCTTTTCTGGAGCACGATAACGACGCTGACCGCGAAGAACTGTTCGCCCAGTTGCGCCGCTACGGTAGCCCAATCACGCTAAGCGCCCTTGGTCTGAACGAACGTCCATTGCTGGTTGAAAGCATCGCGCAGAACGTGAAAATCGCCCCTAAAATTGCTGCTCGTCTGCCGTTCGCAACAGATGCGGAACGAATTCAACAGGCGCTATGGCGTACGCAAACGCTGGAAGAGAACACGATCAACAGCCACGCGGCATGACGGCAGATAACGCTTTTTTCCCAATAATGAAGCAATCAGGCATTGTTGGGAAAAAACCATCAGCCATGGCATGTCATCCCGCTAAGGGCAAACTAACGAACCTTTTTGAAAAGGAGCAATACCACTGGCACACAGACTAAAAAACCATACACATATCCATTAAAAGCATTCTCTGTTGCATCCTTGATCTGGCGGAGAGAGGATGAATACCGCTCTGCTGAAACAGAATTAGAAAGCTGTAGGGTTTCATTCTCCATAAAAACAGACATAGGCTGTAATGATATAAACAACCATACCAAGTAGCAAAACAGTATAAATAGAATACTTCCCCATCTCAAAAAGTACATTCCCCTATTCTCCCTCATGTAAATCACCTTATTTTTTTGAAGATAAAAATAATTAACAAGATGCAGATGAAAAAGCCAAAAAAACCAACCTCATCGATTACACCAGCCTTAGCTTGCACTATATTGATCGCATTACTGTATTCACTCATCGTCATAGCATCTGAAACTCGCCTTGATTCCTTCTCAAGGAAACTAAAAAACGATCTTTTGGCAAAATGAAGTACGATAAAATAGCAACATGAGACGAACAGAATCCCTGACCATCTAACGATAGTTTTTCTTTTATTTGTTAACATCGCTAAAACCACCTAATAAACCGCCCACTGAGCCACCAGAATAAGATGAGCCATATCCTAAAGCTGAAGCCACTTCCGTAACAGCTGACTCTCCCCTTGACCTTAGCGTCTCTTCTGTTGGCATAAAGTTATCTATGTTGGGGTATTGCTTTTTGAACTCGCCAGTCACGTCTGCAACCTGCATTGATGCTCCGGCACTTTTCCCCATTAAATATCGCTGCAAAGATACAGGTACGGCGAAACTCTCTTCCAGATCAACGCGCATTTGAGAGTTTGTGTTGTACCCTGCACTGAACACGCTCGATCCAGCAAACTTAATTCCATCCATGGTGTGAGTGGTACAGTTTTTACCTGTCACATCATACTGATCAACAGTTTTCCCACGTCTTTGAGTCGCATCACGCATGTCTGGAGTTTGGATGGAAGGAGCGCCATTTTCCCACAACCGTTCAAAGTATTTTCTCGTGATAAATAGATCTGCGTCATCAATGCGAAATACCTTAGCTTCCATTTTATATAATTCATTCCTGTAATACATTCTCGCATCTTCATATTTCAAAAAATTAAGAATTCCATCGCCTAAAAGAGCCCCGAACCATCGCCGGCCAAATCGACCATAGGTATACACATGAGCATCATTATTCTCATGAACTGAAACAAAAACATGTCCGGCGCCCTTGATTTCAGTCCAAATAAATACACCATTTGCTATTGGATTTACCTCCGGCTTACATTGTTCAACCAGAGCAGTCCATTCACTTTTTTTGGGGGGAAGATAAATAGGATCATCCCTAAAGTAAGACTGGGGTTTGCTCTTGATCCCCTTTGCTCCTTCAATAGTTTGACCAGCAAACCACCGGTAAATATTATTTCCATTCCCCATAATCCCTCACGCATTCAGAAATCAATTTCCTATTATTCAACAGCTAACTACTTAATATAGTACATAGAATAGTTTTCTCAGTATTCTACTATTACGTTGGTACTCAATAGAAACGGGCGCATCGATTATTCGATGCGCCCGTTGTACATGCAATTTGGAATGTGACGGTATTACCCCTGCTCGGCGGGCTGGGTAGTGATGCCTTTGATTTCACACTCGTAGGCTCGCGCTTTCTTCTCATCGAACTGGTGTTCCCACTTGGCAATCACCAGCACCGCCAGCGCATTTCCCACCACGTTCAGCGCGGTACGCGCCATGTCGAGGATGCGGTCAACGCCCGCAATAAACGCCAGACCTTCCAGCGGAATACCGACGCTGCCCAGCGTAGCTAGCAGTACGACAAACGACACACCCGGTACGCCGGCAATGCCTTTGGAGGTCAGCATCAGCGTCAACACCAGCACGATTTCCTGCCCAATCGACAATTCGATTCCGTACAGTTGCGCGATGAAGATCGCGGCAATGCTTTGGTACAGCGTAGAGCCGTCAAGGTTAAAGGAGTAACCGGTCGGCACCACGAAGCTGGTAATCGACTTCGGTGCGCCATAGGCTTCCATTTTTTCAATGATGCGCGGCAGCACGGTTTCTGAACTGGCTGTGGAGTACGCCAGAATCAACTCATCTTTCAGAATTCGGATCAGCATCGTGATTCGCAGTTTACACAGCCGTGCGACCGCACCGAGCACCACCAGCGCAAAGAAGAAGATTGCCGCGTAAACCAGCATCACCAGCTTAGCCAACGGCCACAGCGAAGCAAAACCAAAGTTGGCAACCGTGACGGAAATCAGCGCAAATACCCCAACCGGCGCGTAGCGCATGATCATGTGCGTCACTTTGAACATCGTTTCCGATACGCCGCGAAAGACGCTCAGCAGCGGATCACGATGTTCTTTAGGCAACGAAGATAGCCCCAGACCAAACAGCACCGAGAAGAAAATGATCGGCAGCATTTCACCGTGTGCCATCGCCGCGAAGATATTCGGCGGAATCAGCGACAGCACCGTCCCCACCAAACTATGCGAGCCGCTCTGCACCTGCTCGGTAGTCTTTTGATATTGAGAGATATCAACAGCCGTCAGCGTCGACATATCGATGCCAAGCCCCGGCTTGAAGACATTGGCTAGCGTGATGCCAAGGATAATCGCCACCGTCGTGATGATTTCAAAATAGAGGATAGTTTTGAAGCCGATACGCCCAAGCTTTTTGGCATCCCCTACACCCGCAATCCCAACAACCAGCGTGGCGATAACAATGGGGACAACAATCATTTTAATCAGGCGGATAAAGATATCACCCGCTGGGCTAAGAATATTGCTGATGAGCCACTGACGGCTTTCCTGCTGTTCATGCAGTACGGCACCGAGAGCAATACCAAGAACTAACGCAATAAGGATTTGCCAGGCTAGGCTGATTTTTTGTGTTTTCATCGTCATTTTCCGTTTTAAACTCCCCGCCATTACTGACATGGCGCTAGCGCGACTCCGGCGCAATACGAACCGAAAAAATCAACGTGGAGGTGAGTGACTAGTAAGAATATCTGATTGGTTGCTAGCGTTATTTTTCTACTGTGACACAAAAGTCGTTAACATAATTATTCAATAAAAATGCACAACTATTTGTATCGCTTAACAAAAATAAATACATAAGCTATTGTTATGACAGGAATGCTACTATTCCACCACGATCAGATCAAGCAGATTATCGGCACGATAAATCATATTTATGCTGAATCGAGTACAAAAAATGGCGGACGTTGAGGAACAAGAAATGGCAGCGAAGTAGAAAGGAAAACGTCTGCCCAGTCAGAAAAAACGCTGGCTGGGCATCAGGTTAGGAAAGTGTGCAATCACTCAGATTTGGTAATCAATCACCGCTTCGTCGTTATCAGAGAATACCTTGTCCTTAATGTCATCCAGCGACAGCTCGGTATTGCACAGCTGAATAAATTTCCAGGCATAATTACGCTGTAATTGTCCCTTTTTGAGCCCCAGCCAGACCGTGTTAGCTTCAAACAGATGCTCGGCATTCAGCCGTACCAGACCTTTATCACGCACGGGGTCGTATGACATATCGGCGACAATCCCAACGCCAAGCCCCAGCTCAACATAAGTCTTAATCACATCCGAATCCTGCGCGCTGAGCGTAATATCCGGCGACATGCCCACCGCCTGAAACGCCCGATCCAAGCGCGAACGCCCCGTAATCCCCTGACGATAGGTAATCAGTGGTTCCGCATTGAGCATTTCCAGCGTAATAACTGGCTCCTGCGTCAGCGGATGGTGCTCTGGCACAATGACCGAATGGTGCCAGCGATAATAGGAGAATGCTGCCAACGAGGGATCGTTAATCAATTGCTCACTGGCAATACCGATATCGGCTTCGCCAGAATGAAGCATCGCCACGATTTCATCCGGCGTGCCCTGATTCAGCACCAAACGCACCTGTGGGTACAGCGATCGGAAGGCTTTAATCACTGGCGGCAGGCTGTAACGCGCCTGCGTATGCGTGGTCGCGATCACCAGTTGCCCGGTGTCGTTATTGGTGAAGACATTCGCCAACCGACGAATGTTGCTGGCGTCATTCAGAATACGCTCTGCCACCACCAGCAGCTCTTTTCCCGGCTCGGTCATCCCTAACAGGCGCTTACCGCGACGGATAAAAATTTCAATCCCCAGTTCTTCTTCCAGTTCGCGGATATGGCGACTCACGCCGGATTGAGAGGTAAACAGCGTATTCGCTACCTCGGTCAGGTTATAGTTGCACCGTGCTGATTCACGAATAATCTTCAGTTGCTGAAAGTTCACCTTTCACTCCCTTGTTCTTTATTACAGATAGCAACATTGATCCAAGTAATGAGAGGCAGAACAAATAAGCAAATGGAGTTGATTATATTTTTTTATACTAACGGTATGTCTGCCGCGATAGATGACCTAACAAGGAATAGACATAAATAGTAAAATCAAAATGTTAGATAAAAGCAGTTTTATGTCTCACGCAGCGCCAATCAACCATTTCGCTATGATTTATGCTTTTCTGATCTATTTATCTCGGTGCTTTTATTCCCTTTTTCCAGTGTTTCTGCTCAGGCTAAATAGGACGCACGACTTCAAGCTGAAGTGCTATCGCTGCTATGATGACGGTCAGAATCAAAGACAAGGTGGCAGCATGCAGGGCGTACCGGAACACTTTACCGATGAAAGAGACTATGCCCAGTTTCGGCACTTGCCGACGCTGCCCGGCATAGAGCTTTATCACGCGCATATCTGCCGCTATGCCTTTGAGCCACACACGCATGAGGCGTTTGGCATCGGTACCATTGACGACGGCGCAGAGCGATTCCGCTACCGTGGTGCCAAACATATTGCGCCTGTCGATTCATTAGTCTTGATGAACCCCGATGAACTGCACACCGGGGAATCCGCCACGGAAGACGGCTGGCGCTATCGCATGATCTACATTCCACCTGATGTGCTGGAGAGCGTCTCCGGCGAGAAAGGCTGGTGGTTTACCGACGTCGTGCGCCACGATCCCGCTACCGCACGTCAGTTAGCTATGACGCTGGCTGCGCTGTGGCAGACGACCGACCCATTAGCGAGTGAAAGCCTGCTGCTGTCGCTGATTGCGCTTTTCCGGCCCCACGCGCACATTGCACAACGTCAGGTTATTGAACCGTTCCATCGCTTTGATGTGGTGAAAGCTTATCTGCGGGAGAATTTCGCCCACACCATTACCTTAAAAGAGCTGGCGGCACTGGTTTCCCTCAGTCCGTACCATTTTCTACGCCAGTTCAAAGCCCAGTTTCACGTGACGCCGCACCAGATGCTGATGGCGATTCGGCTGTATGAGGCCAAGCAGATGCTGACACGAGGTATGGCGGCCGCCCATGTTGCAGTCGCCGTTGGGTTAACCGATCAGGCGCACCTGACTCGCACCTTTGCTCAGCGCTATGGCGTCACGCCCATTCGCTATCAAAAACAGGTTTATCCGGTTCTGCGCTAGCCTTGTTAGCGTGAATACTTTCAGCGCCCCGATGACAAACAGCAATATCCTACAATAATTCGTCGCCGACTCTTCCTAGACTGGCGCGATGAAATATTGTGAACAAACAGGTTTATCATGCTGATGGGTGTTTTATTTGCGCTTGCCGCTGGGCTGATGTGGGGATTGATTTTCGTTGGGCCGCTGCTCGTACCAGACTATTCTGCCGCATTGCAGTCCACTGGACGCTATCTGGCTTTTGGGTTGATTGCCCTGCCGCTGGCCTGGCTCGATCGTCGCCGCCTGCGCAAGCTTACCCGCAGCGACTGGCTGGAAGCCACGAAGCTCACCGTTATCGGCAATCTGCTGTACTACTTTCTGCTCGCCAGCGCGATTCAACGCACCGGCGCGCCGATATCAACGATGATTATCGGCACGTTGCCCGTCGTGATTTCCGTCACCGCCAATGTGCTGTACAGCAAGCATGACGGCCGCGTGGCGTGGCGTCGGCTTCTCCCTTCGCTGTTGCTGATTGCCGCCGGACTGGTCTGTGTCAATATTGCCGAGCTGAAGGGAAATACGGCTACATTCGATGTATGGCGCTACGCCAGCGGCATTGCAATGGCGTTTTGTGCGGTCATTTGCTGGACCTGGTATCCGCTGCGCAATGCACGCTGGCTGCGCGACCACAAAAGCAATACGCCGCTTACCTGGACCACCGCACAAGGTCTGGTCACGCTACCGCTGGCACTGGTGGGTTATATTCTGGTGTGCGGTCATCTGGCGCTGACGGATGAGGCGTTTACGCAACCGTTCGGCCCACGACCTGAGGTTTTCATCCCGCTGATGATTGCGATTGGTCTGTTTTGTTCATGGATCGGCACGCTATTTTGGAACGAGGCGAGCCAGCGCCTGCCGACAGTGTTGGTAGGGCCATTGATTGTGTTTGAAACGCTGGCGGGGCTGGCCTATGCCTTTATGATTCGGCAATCCTGGCCGCCGCTGTTGACGCTTTGCGGCATCGCCTGCCTGATTGGCGGCGTGATCTACGCTATGCGGGTGAAACCGGAACCTGTAGTGGTGGAAGTGCAGGTGTCGGTTTCACGGGCAGAATAGCGTACACCGCGAAAGATGTGAGAAAGATAATATGTGGAACAAGCCGGTCGTTATGTCCGGCTTGCCAGCTTCTGAAACAGTTCAGTCAGTTGCGCTTCGTCCCTTACGCCCTGATGCTGATCGGTCACCTTGCCGTTGGTATCAATGATAAATGAGGTCGGCGTACCGCTGACCTGATAGCGCTCTTTGGTAATCCCCAACTGATCGCGTACCACCGGATACGTCACGCTGTGATGCGCCAACATTGAGGTGATATCTACGCCATCCGGATCGGTGTTAACCGCCACCACGACCACTTTATCGCCATACTCCTTGCTCAACTTCTCCAGCGCGCCCATTTCAACCATGCAGCCGCCACAGCCAGAAGACCAGAAATTCAGGTACACGCTTTTCCCCTGCCAGCGCGACAGATCCACCTGCTGCCCCGCCAGATCGTAGGCTGCCAGCGCAGGCGCTTGTGCTCCGACGCTAACCTGCTCTTCCTTACAGCCGCTCAGTGCGACTACGCCTAGCAGGCAAAGCGCGGTAATACCGTTACGCCATTTCATGATGATTGACCTCTTCACCAAAATACTTACCGTGTTGCAAACGGATAATGCGGTCAGCAAACCGCCCCAGCTCAGGATTGTGCGTCACCATGACAATGGTACGCCCCTGTCGATGCAGATCTTTCAGCAGCCCCAACACTCGCTGTTCGTTCTCTTCATCCAGATTTCCCGTCGGTTCATCGGCGAAAATCACCGGAGGCTCATTGACCAATGCGCGAGCGATACAGACGCGCTGCTGTTCACCGCCAGAAAGCTGGCTCGGTAAGTGATCCATACGATGCGCCAGCCCAACCTGCTCAAGTACGCGCTGTGCCGCCGCTTCATCCACCACGCTGTGGTAATGCTGCGCCAGCATCACGTTTTCCAGCGCGGTTAAAAACGGAATCAGGTGAAACTGCTGGAATACCAGCCCAATTTTATCGGCACGAAACTGACGTCGCCCTTCCTCATCCAGCGCAGCGGCATCGACACCGTCCAACAACACCTGCCCTTCGCTTACCGTATCCAGACAGGTGAGAATGTTCATTAGCGTAGTTTTGCCGGAACCGGACGCGCCCATGATGGCAACAAACTCGCCGCGTGCGATGCGAATATTGATATCTTCCAGCGCAGTAACCTGACCAAAGCGTTTATAGAGCTGGCGAGTTTCAATCACCGCCTCCGTTGCCTGCGCCTTTTCCTGCGCGTTTACCTCTACAGACATCGCACTACTCTCCTTTCAAAACTTTGGCCGGTTCGACATAAATCGCCCGCCGGGTAGGAACTACGGCAGCAACCGCCGCTACCAGCAGAGACAGCCCCAGCGTGAGCGGGAACACCGGCAAACGCAGCGAAATAGTCGCGTTGAATACAGCCATCCCCAGCACCTGTGCCAGCAGATAACCCAGCAGCGAACCGCACACCACGGCAGCCAACGCGATAATGCCGGTTTCAGCCAACATCTGCCGGATGATGTCTCGTCCACTCGCGCCCAGCGCTTTCTGTAGCGCAAACTCGCGCGCGCGTTCGCCAACAATCGCCATCAGCGTGGTGTTCACACACAGTGAAGACAAAACGAGGATCACTGCCGATACCAGTCCCATCAGCCCTTTGATTTTATTCAGCACCTGACCTTCCGACGCCGACACTTTCAGAATCGGGCGGATCTCCAACTGTGGATACTGCTGCTGGAGTTGGGCAGCGAAACGATCGACCTGCCCCAGATCGTTGCTAACGCTGAGCAGCGCATTGCTGATCGCGCCTTCTTTATCCAGCCACTTTTGCGCCAGATCCAAATTTACGATCAGCATGTTGTCCGTCGCATCGCCGGATTCCACAATGCCTTTAATCTGCAAGCGCTGCTTCTCGCCGTCGTCCACCAGCGTAATACTGTCGCCGACTTTGACGTTCAACCGCTCCGCTAGTTTTACCCCGATCATGGCATTACGATCGTCGAAGCTGACGCCAATCCAGTTGCCTGTGACCTGCCAGTACGGTGCCAGTTGGCGTAGCGATTCGAACCACACGCCCATCAGCACCACTTTCTCCAGCTCCGTACGCGCCATGCCGTACAGATAAGGACTAGATGCATTGATTAACCCAGCCGGTGCGTTGTCGATAATCGGCTGAAATGTGCTTTGTGGGATCGTGTTGCCACGCGCTGGGCCAATGTAGAAATTCGCGCCAAAGGTACGCAGTTCCTGACTCATCTTGGCATTGATATCAAAATAGACGGCGGACATCGCTGTCACAATCGCCGCCCCTACCGTCAGTGCGGCGAACACCACGCTGACGCGCTGCATACGCAACCGCAGCGCGCGAAAAACCAAACGCCAGAACATACTGTTCATCCAGCTATTAGCGCCCATACAGCACCTCTACCGGATACAGTTTGGCAATTTTCCGCGCAGGGAACCACGTTCCGATAATGGCGATCAACATCGAGATCATCAGCACGCACGGAATAACGATCCACGCGAAACTCAACGGTACGCCAAACAACATCAGGCCAATCGCTTTCGCCAGCCCCCAGCCTGCAACACAACCTGCGATGCCGCCCGCCAATCCGCTCAATGCCGCCTCCAGATAAAATAGCAACATGATTTGCCACTGGCGCGCACCCAGCGCTTTCATCAGCCCGATTTCTTTGGCGCGTTCCATGATGGTGCTGGTCATCAGAGAGGCAATCCCCATCGCAGAAGCCACCAGCGCCGCAAAAGTCACCACCGCCAATAGCAGTTGAATCTTGTCGATCACCACGCCTTCCGACGCAGCCACCTGCCAAATCGGGCGCACGACCGAACCGGAAATCGCTTCTTCCAACTGGTGCGCAATCGAAGACACATACGCGGTGCAGTACCAGAGGTCATATTCTTCGGCATTTAGCGCTTCCAGATTTTCACGCGCCCGCCGCGACAGTTCATTTTCCGGCACGGTGAGCGCCGACACGCGAATGGCCTGAATTTTACCCGCCAGTCCTAGCAGCGATTGCACCGTTGCCAGCGGCATCACCAGTCGACTTTCTTCATCGCCGCCGCTGCTCAGAATGCCGCTAATTTCTACCGTTGCGTCCCCTTTCGAGCCGTGCAGCGCGAGCTTATCCCCCACTTTCCAGCCCGTTTGCGTCGCCAGCTGTTTTCCCACCAACGCATGCGCCACATTTTCCGTCGTCACCGGTTCCTGCGGCCACTGCCCTGCCACCTGCCAGTAAGGGCTAACGGTCATTTGCCCTGTGCGATAGTCTTCTTCATCCGGTACGGCGACAGGCTGAGAAAAGAACGTACCCAATACGGCAACGGGCTGACCATTGATCTCAACATCACCGCTTAGCAGCGGCGCGAAACCAACAATATTATTGCGCCAGAAGATATCTTTGATGTTCGGCAGCTCGGCTTCATCAAGAAAATCCTGCCCTTCCAGCGGATTACTGCGCTCGCCGAACAGAGTGGGCAGCGCCGCCTGACCCGCGGGTTCAATCAAAATATTCGCGCCGTAGGACTTCAGCTCACGCGCCATCTTGTCACCGATATCGATGGACACTGCCAGCAGCGCGGAGATCAGCCCTGCCGCCAAAAATACGGTCAACACCGCCAGCGATTTGCGTCGAATATTTCTGCGCCAGGACTGGCGTAACAGTCGCCACAGCATGATTATTCCTCCTCCGCCGGTTCGCCAGCCGCCGCTTTGGCCGTGGCAAATTTCGCAGGGCTTTCGCGGAAGCGGTTATAGTTCGCTTCCGACGAGAAGAAGTAGGTTTTACCGCCGTAGCGATATTTATGCTCTGCGTTCACGTTGGTCAGTTTGGAACCATCAACCGGATCGATCACGTCCATCGATACCACCGTCGAGAAGTAGTTAGTGCCCGCCGCCAGCGAAGCTCGTCCAATCACCAGTTCATTATCGTCGTTGCTCCATCCTTCAATCGGCACCGGATTGCAGCCGCCCGCTTTCCCTATAGAAGGAATGAAAATATGCACGCCGCAAGCGACACAAATCACCTGATTGCCCTCCATCACGTAGCCCTGATCACCACACAACAGACAGGCATCAAACACCACGCCCAGACGCAGACGGTCGGGATAGCGGTTAATGATGAAAAAGCGCACGGCCTTGCCATCATCGGCAATCCAGACGAAGCGATGCAGTTTGCCATCGCGTACCTGCTCAATCGGAATATGCACTTTGCCATCGGCCGCCAGCGTCACTGGTTGGGCTTCCGACAAACGAGGCGGTTGTGACGCCACCTTGTCCCAATAGAGCTGAGCGAAGACGACAACCAGCAGCGCCGCGACCGTCGCCAGCAACGTACGGCGCACATTACGATAGCCGGCTGTCGCTTTGCGTTTTTCAATCGCCTCATGCGCAGCCTGCATCTCACGGCGCGCATGCAACAGCGGCCAGACCAAACTGGCGGCTAAAACCGCCATAACCAACGCACTGAGGTAATTCAATAAATAGGCGCTATTGGTGACGTGCGCCACATAGCTCAGGCGCGGTTTGGTTAACCCTAGCGCCTGGAGTTTCATCAATAACAGCAGCAGATTGCCGCTTATGGGCAACAGCAGAAGCACAACCAGCAAAGCCAGCAGAGGCCAACGCAGTAAACGAATGCGGCGCACAATCATGCCGCACAGCGCGGCACAAAACACTAGCCAGCCAAATGCCACTATCACGGCACTGAAATTCAACAGCAGATCGGTATTCACGACATGCGTGGTCGTCAACGCGGTCAGATTGGGATCGTTGCCCCAATGCACCGCAGCACCGGCCACTAACAGCGCCTGCCACACATAGCCGAGACGCGGATGGGAAAAGCACTGACAGGCAAGAAACAGGATCAAAGCAAGCGCTTGAAGTGCCGTAAACCCAAGCAGAAACGCTTGCCCGTTAGGAAAGTGAACACCAATAAATGTACCGGCACACAGCGCCAGTAGCGTGACCCAGGCCAGCGGCCCGATCGTCGGTGTAGAACGATGACTCCAGTTCAGCCCCAGCAAGAGTGCAATCGGCAGGAAGGATTGGAGTGTCGTGATAAAGAAATAACTCATATATACCCGTCACCTTTCAAGTTGCAGGTGTGTTGGCTTTGTTACTCGGCCCACACATGGGCCTCGCCGCTGCAAACCGCGTTCAAGTTGCAGGTGCGTTGGTTAAGCATGCTGTCTGACGGCATCAGTACACTAACCAGAAAATCACCGCCTCTGCGGGCAGCAATAATGTACCCGCAGAGACGTGAACATGACCGCGACAGTGCATCGCGGACAGAAGACCTTATTCTATGCCGACGTATTTGAAGTCAAAGCTGACATCAAACGGTTTCCACCAGCGGCCTACGCCCGTTTCACCATCGGTGTGACGGTGCATACCGGCTTTTGACGGCGGATCGATGTGGTAAGTCACTTTATAGTTGCCCACGCCCATCATTTTGATGTTCGCGCCGTAGTGTGGGCCATCGCTGGCAACCATCGGCATAAAGGTTCCTTCCTGCTTCGCACCGGTATCCGTGTTGGTCAGGGTGTAAGCAATCGTCAGGAACGGCATCCACTCACCGGCACCGAAACCGTTCTTGTTGCCTTCAGCAGCATGAATATCCGCTTCCAAATGGATGTCCGCTTTAGCAGCAGGCAGCCCCATCCCACGCGGTTCCATGTCGATAGGTTGCAGATAAACGGCCGCAATTTCCATTTCGTTCAGGGAAACAGGCTCACCTGCTGGATATTCTTTAAACGCCAGCGCAGCCGGCGCGGTGAAAATACCGGCAATAACGGCACCCGCAATCAGACTTTTTTGCATATTCATCAAACCCATCCTCATCTCAGTCGTCTCCCCTCACACTTGTGTCGCCAGGCGATTGGGGTTGTTATGGTTATTTTCTGCTCTTATTGCTTTCAGTATTAAATTAATGTCGAATTCATTCTTTATCAGACGGCTGACGCTCTGCGCCGCATCACCCACAGGGCGAGTAACGCTGCGGCAACCAGCACAACTTGTGGGATCAGCGTTTCCACATAAGGATAAATACCCAGCCAGCTGATTTCCGGCACGCTAGTCAACAACGTCGGTTCAAACAGTTTGCCTTCGATCAGTTCCAGTACGCCTTTACCTGCGAACACAAACGCCATCAGGTACATAAAGCAGCCGGTAAACATGAAGAACGGCTTAAGCGGTAATTTGACGATGGTGTAGCGCATCACAAAGTAAGCGATCAGTAAGATCACACAGCCGATGGCAAACCCAGCCAGAATGGAGAGGTGCCCCGCCATATTGTTGGCATCACCCACCAGCGCGTAGTAGAACAACACCGTCTCCGCACCTTCGCGGTACACGGCCAGAAAACTGGTTAGCCACAGACCGATCATGGAACCGCTGCTCAGCGAATGGGACAGTTTGCCTTCCAGATAAGCCTTCCAGTGCCGCGCTTCCACTTTGGACAACAGCCAGTAGCTCATGAAGAACAGCATCACCACGGCGATCAGCATCGTAATGCCTTCCAGCAACTCACGGCTGGCACCCGAATTGGTGAACACAAGTTGGAAAATGACCGCGGTAATCACGCTACACAGCAATGCGACGTAAACCGACTGGCGAATCAGCGACAGCTTGTCCTGCTGATTGTTTTTCACCAGATAGGCCACGATCGCCGCCACAATCAGCAAGGCCTCCAGCCCTTCACGCACAATAATCATCAGGCTGTATATCAACAGGCTCCAGTGCGTTTCACCGCCGTCGCCTAGCATGGCGACCGCCTTCGCCAGTTCCTGCTGCAACGCGTCGGCCTGTCCTTGCAACTGCTCCACAGGCTGTTTGGCATTCATCATGCTCACCAGACGGGTGAAATACCCTTCCAGCGTCGATTTGAACGCCGCATCACGAGAACCGACTTTGTTCTCCATGCCCGTCGCTTCAAACAGATCAAAGTAGGTGTCCTGCACCGCCATGATGGCGGGTTTAATCTGACCCTCGCGATATTGTGCGATAGCGGCGGCAATGGCCTGATTGATATCCTCGGAGACTTTCGCCCAGTTCGCATCCGGCACGGCATCAGTATCGGCATTCGCGGCAGGTGTCGCCGTTGCCTGCTGGCTATCGCGCGTTGTCGGCAACCCCGGTAAGACATCCTCGATATCTTGCAACAGCGTGGTGACCCGATAGGCAACGTCTGTCAGTTGCTCGGGTTGGCTGGCTAACGTAATCAATGCAGAGAATTGTTGATTAATGGAAGCAGCCTGCTGCGCCGAGCGATTCTGCCGGACAGACATTTCCATCTCGGAGTTTTTAAACCCCTGATAGTGCGCCTGCTGCACGCTCTGGCTGGCCTTTTTGTAATCGCCGGCCTGATATTCCGTCACGGCCAGCGCGAGCTGGTCATCGATGATTTTAAAACTCTGTTGCCAGTACGGCGCGATCTCAGCATTGTCGTAGGCACCGTGCTGCTCCTGCGCAACCAGCTTGTGCCCTTCCGACAGCACGGGCAAAACAGCATCCAGTTCACCCTTCAGCCATGAGATTTTTGCCTGCACGTCAGCCTGCGGTTTTCCTTCGCCAATCATGCGGCGAATTTCACCAAAGGTCGCTTCTAGCTGATAGCTTTTTTGCGCGGAGATATTGATGCGGATAGGGCCTTCGAGGTTTTCAAATACCTCAAAATAGGCCATCTGAACTTCAGTGCGGGCGTCATCCGGCTTTTGCTGCTCATAGAGCTGAGCCGTTTTATCCAGCCTGGTTTCGATATCTTGAATGAATGTGGCGTAATCGGTCGCGGCAACTGCCACTGAACAGCTCAACAACCAACACAACAACAGAAGCGTTTTTTGCCAGATAGACATAAGCGTGTGGTGAAGCACAAATGATATTTATTCTTATTATCACTTTGAAGTCGTCATCTGTCTTGATTTACGTCACGAAAAGATAAGCAAGAATGACTTTAGTATGTAACAAATAGTTTCAATCATTTATTTAACGTCAAAAAATCCCATCACCTTCCTATACCCTTGGGAAAATACGGTTTTTGATCGCAAAAACGGCAAAATACCACCTTCAAAACAAAGCAATAATCATGCCTAAATTTAAAATAAATGGCTCTATCTCCAGAGACTACCGTCTTAAAATGGCATTTCTTTACACTACCACAGTCAGATTTACAGAATAAAATGCCATTTTTCCTCTGTAATCCAAGGCATTAGGCAGGTTTCTGTTAACGCTTTTCGCCACTATTTTTGGCCGACAGCCCAATAACTTTCACTCTCTCACCAGATACCAAGGAAACTGGCAGACTCCTTTCCGCCCTGTTTGCTATCAGCCTCGTTGGTTATCTCATACCCAACCTCTGTGTGCGTTCAACTTATGTCACGCGTTCAACCCACTACGGATCAGAACTTTTCCCATCCATCGCCGTGACGGCCATGTGCTGACAACAGCGGTGTAGTGCTCCGCCCGACAGCGCGATGAACAGGAGCAGCGAGAGCCGGACGAGAGAACGCGGTTTGCAAATCGCTATCCGAATCCAGATTGAATACGTCCACTACGGCAGACAGTTCACTGGTTTGCTCATCCAGACGAGCGGCGGCTTCTGCCGATTGCATCACCAATGTCGCGTTCTGCTGTGTGACGCTATCCATTTCGTGCACCGCCTGGCTAATTTGCGTAATACCGCGCGTTTGTTCATCCGTTGCTGCCGCAATTTCACCAATCAGATCGTTCACATGCGCGATGGACGCGATAATTGCCGTCATCGCCTCGCCGGATTGCTTTACCTGCCCTGCACCGGTTTCAACCCGTGAAACGGATTCTGCAATCAGCGCCTCGATCTCTTTCGCCGCCTGTGCACTACGTTGCGCCAACGTACGAACCTCACCAGCCACCACGGCAAATCCTCGTCCTTGTTCCCCCGCACGCGCGGCCTCAACAGCCGCATTCAGCGCCAGAATATTGGTCTGGAACGCAATGCTGTTAATCACCGAGGTGATATCGGAAATCTGCCGCGAACTGGCACTGATGCCATCCATTGTCGCCATCACGTTGGTACTGATATTTCCGCCTTTTTGCGCCATCTCAGCAGCATCTTTCGCCAGTTGGCGTACCTGATGCACGTGATCGGTAGTCTGCCGCACCGTGGCGCTAATCTCTTCCATACTGGCGGCGGTTTCTTGCAATGCCGCCGCCTGCTGTTCCGTGCGGCTAGAGAGATTATCGTTGCCATCCTTAATGCTGGACGTCCCGTTGTTGATTTCTGATGTGCTCTGCCGGATGACGGTTACCGTATCACGCAAGCTTTTCTGCAACCGCTTGATATCGGGAATCAACCTCCCCGCACAGTTTTTGTCAAACTCCGCCAGCTCACAGCCTAAGCGGCCTGCCGTTAGCTGTGCCAGATGGGATTTAAGCACTGAAATCGGGATAACCAGATAGTTCCTTAGATAGTATTCCGTGAAAATCAGCACAATGAGGCCAATAACCATCACAGCAATCAACGAATTACGATTTTGGTTATTGTGTTCATTCACGCTTGGAATCAACGAGGAGGCGGTAATATTGTCCGAATAGCGTTTGATGTCTTCGCCAAACGTCAAACTAATAGGTGGGTAAACAGAACGGAATATCTGTCGAAATCCTTCGTAATCATTACGTTGTAGCGCCGCATTCATCGGATCGATCGCAGTAGCAATCAGGGTAGTCCATGTTTTGCTTACCGCATCCACCGCCGCTGACTCAACGCCAATGTGCTCCGCGGCCTGGAATTTCTCTAGCGAATCCTTGGTGTTTTTTAGCGCAACCTGTGCCATTTCCAACGTCTTTCTGGCGTTTTCAGGCTCGTTACGCTGCAAATAGTCCATCGTTCTTTCCATGCGAGTGACGGCCCGAAAATATTGATCGGTTCCATAGACCAGATGGGAATACGTTTTTCGCTGAGTCTCACTTTTATCAAGCAAATTGGTGACCTGATAAAGTGAGTAAAGACTGAATCCTGATGCTACTCCCCACGCCACTAGCAGGGAAGCCACTATGAGCAGCACCATTATTTTTATGCTGACATTTCTTAGAAATTCCATAATGCACTCCGCGACGTTAACAAATATTTCCCGCCCGCACGCGCTGTCGGAAAAGTATTTACTTTTTTGCTCATGACGGTGCCGTCCGTCGCATCACGCCCTTTATCCCGCGCGATCTGACAGACGTTCTGGAATTCCCTGATTCATTACCCATTAGATGGGAAGTCGAGCTCAAAAAAATTAACGAACAGAATGCGTTATCTTCCTTGAGAGGCCAGTTTCCGTTGTTTTAAACAGCCGGCAGGCATGAATACATCAGCCTAGTCGGTGGCACATAGAGTTAGTATCGTCAAAAACAGTATAGGCATTAACGGATAAAGAGGATGAATACGCTATCACGTTATTTTCCAGACAAATGTCCTATGGAAAAAGGTCGTAACGCTCAAGGCGTTAGGACAATTTGTCACGCGCTGAGCATGACCACGATCAGTAAATTAATTTTCTTTATCGGCGATTATCGAAGGTTAAACAACTGCATCAATACGCCGCTACAAGAATGCAGTTCTTACGATCCCAAACTCGGCTTTGGAGAAAAATCATGCAGAAAGTGCTTACCGTCTGCCCGTATTGCGGGTCAGGCTGCAAAATTAACCTGCTGGTAGAGAACGGCAAAGTGGTTGGTGCGGAAGGGGCAAATGGCGTCACCAACGAAGGTGAACTGTGCCTGAAAGGCTACTACGGCTGGGATTTTCTCAACGACACCAAGATTCTCACGCCTCGATTGAAACAACCGCTGATCCGCCGTCAAAAAGGGGCGCCCTTTGAAGCAGTCTCCTGGGATGAAGCCATCGGTTTCGCCAGCTCTCGACTGAAAGCCATCAAAGAGAAGTACGGTGCCGAGTCGATTATGCATACGGGATCGTCTCGCGGCCCCGGCAATGAAACCAACTACGTGATGCAGAAATTTGCCCGAGCGGTAACCGGCAATAATAACGTCGACTGCTGCGCCCGACTCTGCCACGGCCCTTCGGTTGCCGGATTACAAGTCACGCTGGGCAACGGCGCAATGAGTAATTCCATCTGTGAAATCGAAAAGACCGACTGCATCCTGATTTTTGGCTATAACGCCGCGGACTCTCATCCTATCGTGGCACGCCGGATCCTGAAGGCCAAAGCACGCGGGGCAAAAATCATCGTGTGCGATCCACGCCATATTGAAACCGCACGTATCGCCGATCTGTGGCTACCGTTGAAAAACGGCTCCAACATGGCGCTGGTCAACGCGTTTGCTAACGTGCTGATTAACGAAGGTCGCTACGATAAAGCTTATGTCGCCCGCCATACCGAAGGCTTTGAGGAATTCAGTCAGACCGTCGCAAAATACACGCCCGAGTATGTCGCCGACATTACCGGTTTATCACCAAAATTGATTCGAGACGCGATGCGGATATATGCCGCCGCACCGTCCGCCACCATTCTATGGGGAATGGGCGTGACGCAGTGGGGTCAAGGCGTTGATGTGGTCAAAGGATTGTCCGGTTTAGCACTGCTAACGGGGAATTTGGGGCGTCCGAACGTTGGCGTCGGGCCGGTGCGTGGGCAAAACAATGTACAGGGTGCCTGCGATATGGGCGCGCTGCCCAATATGTTCCCCGGTTATCAAAACGTCACGGATAAGGCGACGCTGACGAAATTTGCCGATGCCTGGGGCGTGCCTGAGCTGTCTGACAAAATTGGCTACTCGCTGACCGACCTTCCACATAAAATAAAAGAAGGGAAAATCAGAGCCAATTACGTAATGGGCGAAGATCCACTGCAAACCGAGCCAGATCTGTCGATGCTGCGCGATGCGTTCAACGAGCTGGAGTTACTGATCGTACAAGACATCTTCATGACCAAAACTGCCGCGATTGCCGATGTCATTTTACCGGCAACATCCTGGGGCGAGCACGAAGGGGTCTATACCGCTGCTGACCGAGGATTCCAACGTTTTTATAAAGCCGTAGAACCGCAGGGCGATGTCAAACCCGACTGGGAAATCATCAGCCTGATGGCGACGGCTCTCGGTTACCCGATGCACTACAACAATACGCAGGAAATCTGGGACGAACTGCGGCAACTCTGCCCGCTGTATTACGGCGCGACCTACGAAAAAATGGCCGGATTAGGCTATGTGCCGTGGCCATGTCCGACGGAAGACAGCCCCGGCACCCCGTGGCTATATGCAGGCAACCACTTCGATCGCCCTAGTGGGAAAGGTCTACTGCTAACTGCCGAATGGCGGCCACCGATGGAGCTGGTGGATGAAGATTACCCGCTGGTATTGTGCACCGTGCGCGAAGTCGGCCATTACTCCTGCCGTTCCATGACGGGTAACTGCACCGCTTTGCAAACGCTGGCGGATGAACCCGGCTACGTACAGGTTAGCCCGTATGACGCTGAACGTTTAGGCATAGACGATCAGCAACTGGTTTGGATCTCATCGCGGCGCGGCAAGGTTATTTCTCGCGTTGCCGTCAGCGAGCGCATCAATAAAGGTGCCGTCTATATGACTTACCAGTGGTGGATCGGTGCCTGCAATGAGCTGACGTTGGATCATCTCGATCCAGTATCCAAAACGCCGGAATACAAACACTGCGCCGTAAAGCTGGAAGCCATTGACGATCAACAGGCAGCGGAGAATTACGTTCAGCAGGAATACAGCCAGTTGAAAGATCGCCTGCGTACCACCGCAGAAAACGTCAGCTAATCTCCCTTACCTAAGCCGTCGCGAATTTTTACGTGGCGACTAGGTAATTATTGGGTTTAGAACGTTCGAGTGATTCAGAAAATAAGCGCCGGTTTAGACAGCGTTTAAGTCTCCTCACCGATAATGTCTTTATTCTCCTATCTCATCTTGTAAATATTTATTAATGAAAACGGATGAATTTCCGTTAATCGCTAATAGTTTTCTACGCAGAAATTAAATTTTCACATCTCTGTTTATCTTTTAAAATTATGTTGGCTATCACCGACCTTCCTGTCGTTCAATTGTTTTTTATTCCAATTTAGCGCAATTTGCGTTTCATTTTACAATGCTTTAATTTGTTTTTAACAAAAAGAGCCCCTGTTAGCCGTGATGTTAAAATCATCCGCATTACGCGTAAAGTCATTACCAAACAATCGATTAAATGGCAACTGACAGGGATAAAAGGAATATTATTATTGCTCGAATCGAGGTCGTTTATGTTACCGATTACCGTTACCTTATTGCTCCCTCATTATTTGTCATTGATTATGCGTATCGACCCTGGAAGTTAATCTCCTATCTTCATTCGTATTATCCTAAACGTCTCTGACGTTGGGAAATAGCCAGACCTTATACCTTTCGATATGTGGTTATAAAAACTGCATGGCTTTTAGCGCCTTCAATTTGCCGCAGAGAAAGGCAGTAAATTATTTGGGAAATAATAAAAACAGGAGACATATTGTGCTCACTATTCTCGGTTTCTCTATGGTCATCTGCTTTATGTACCTGATCATGACCAAGCGAATGTCTGCGCTTATCGCGCTGATTCTTGTCCCTACGCTGTTTGCGCTAGCCGCGGGTTTCTATCAGGGACTGGGCGCGATGATGCTGGACGGCATCAAAACACTGGCACCCACTGGCGTTATGCTGACATTTTCTATTCTCTACTTCGGCATAATGATCGATGCAGGGCTGTTCGATCCGCTGGTGCGCTTCATTCTCCGTTTGGTCAAAGGCGATCCGCTAAAAGTTTTGGTTGGCACCGCCGTATTAACGCTGATGGTCGCGCTGGATGGTGACAGTACCACCACCTACATGATAGCAATTGCTGCCTTTCTACCGCTTTATCAACGGCTGGGCATGAACGTGCTGGGGTTAACGTGTCTGGTTAACATTGCCAGCGGGGTAATGAACCTTTCACCATGGGGAGGACCCACGGCGCGCGCCGCCGCCGCATTGCGCGTGGATGCGCTGGACGTATTCCTTCCCATGCTGCCCGCGATTATTTTAGCCAGCCTGACGCTGGTCGGCGTCGCCGTTTTTCTGGGTCTTCAGGAGCGTAAACGCTTGGGGATCATTGATGTCAGCAACTTCCAGAATGTTTCGATCAATCTGGGCAACGGCAGTGACGAAGAAAGCGACGCTAATCGCCGCCCTAAAATGTTCTGGCCCAACTTTATTCTTACCACCCTGCTTCTGGTGTTTCTGGTGATCGGCCTTCTACCCATTCAGGTGCTATTTATGGCCGGCTTCGCCATCGCCGTCATGCTCAACTACCCGAAACTGGAAGAACAAAAAGCGCGAATCGGTTCACACGCGGCTAACGTGCTGGCGGTGACATCACTTATTTTCGCCGCTGGGATTTTCACCGGAATTTTATCCGGAACGGGAATGGTCGATGCGATGGCGAAGAGTCTCTTACAGGTGATACCAGAGAGTTTCGGGCCGTACCTTGCCGTATTCACGGCGCTCATTAGCCTGCCCTTTACTTTTTTGATGTCCAACGATGCGTTCTATTTCGGAATCTTACCGGTTATCGCCCAGACAGCGATCAACTACGGTATTACGCCAGAAGAGATCGCCCGTGCCTCGATAGTCGGCCAGCCGTTCCACCTGCTCAGCCCGCTGGTGCCGTCGCTCTATCTGTTGGTCAGTCTGGCAAAAGTGGACATCGGCGATCACCAACGCTTTGCGATCAAATGGGCGATTTTTGTCAGTCTGTCGCTGCTGGTCGGTGGTATTGTCTTCGGCGCGTTTCCGTTCTATCACCAGTGAGTCAGGATTGCTCCGGTCTAGCCGGAGCACATTCAGCTAGCAGGCGATCCTTGCAGGCAAGAGCACAGCGATATCTCCGTAACACCCTAAACGACATAGCAGGATAGCGATGGCTTTAACTCCACTACAGACAAGGATTGTCAGGCAGATTGTCGCCTATATTCGCCGTGAGCAACTGCCACTCGGCGCTCACCTGATCGAATCATCGCTGGCGCAGGAGCTGAACGCATCACGCACACCGGTCAAGGCTGCGCTACTATATCTGACAGCAAGAGGTATGCTGCATTACCATCGCAACCGAGGGTTTTACCTCGACCGCCATGCTCATGAACTGGGTCAATTAGTCGCCGAATTAGCCGCCAGCAGCGAAGATCCGCTCTACCAGAAGATTGTCGATATGCGCCTCACACGGCGGTTACCCGAGCAATTTTCAGAAGTGGATCTCATGCGAGAGTGTCAAGTATCCCGCCCCGTGCTGCGTAACGTTCTGACGCGTATTCAACAGGAAGGTTGGCTAGAGTTTCGTACTGGTCAAGGCTGGCGAACCACGCCGATTATCGATTCCGTCGCGGCCTATGAGGAAAGTTTCACCTTTCGCCTGCTGGTTGAGCCAGTCAGCCTGCTATCCCCGCAGTTCCATATCGATCCGCACACGCTTCACGCCTGCCGTAAGCAGCAGGAAGATATTCTTAATGGCGGTTATCTGACGCTCACGCCCCATGAAATGTTCGATGCCAATACGCACTTTCATGAAACGCTGCTCGCCTGTAGCGGCAACCGCTTCGCCCACCATAGTCTACAGCGAATCAATCAATTACGGCGCCTGGTGGAATATCGGCAAGGCAGTCCCGTCTTCAACCCCAAGAGGTTGGAACAGATTGCCGAACATCTGGTCATTCTTGATTGCCTGCAACGGGGAGAGATCGAAAGTGCAGCAGATAGGATGAAAAAACACCTGGAAAAAGCATGCCACAATAAAGTGAGCATTGATCTCTTTCGGTGAAATAACCAACAGCGAGGTCTCAAATCATCAGTAACATATGTTTAAAAAATAAAAAACACCATTTTAAACACCTTAAACGCCCAGGTAGTTACAAACAGAAACACATAGAACAATAATTAAGCTCCACATCAACAGCAAAAAAATAAAACCCAGGAAACAAAAAACAAAGTCACGATTTAAATAATTAAAAAATTATTTTCTTCATAGAATGGCATGTATATAAAGTTTTCGTTAATTGTTCTTTTATTTTTACTTAATCTTTAAGTAATTCACCATCTGTTTTATTGATGTATAGCCACATATCATTAGCAACACTACTTCAACACTTTAGCTCATCTGCCTTTACCGCAAAAAAAACAAACTAAGATATTGTTTAATAATGAATTAATAAATAACTCACGCTTTACGCGATCTGCGCACCACATCCCCATTTATCATTACAAGCGGTGCGGACATGCATTTTTCGCATGACAAAGATCACAATTACATAACAATCCGTAGAAAAAAAATGTAAAAAGCAAGAATCGTTGTAATATCGGCGGGCAGACACAACACCCCAATAACAGGTTCGGGTGAGGGCTTGGTGTATTCAGGGAAAGCACCAACCATCACGCGGCAATAATATTGTGTTGTCTGAATCAATTCATCAACATGAGGTTTATATGCAAAGGCAGAAGTTACTTGTACAGATAGTCTTGGCTATCGTCTTGGGGATATTAATCGGATGGGCCTGCCATCAGTATCTTGATGGCAGTCGAGCAAAAGAAGTTGCATCTTATTTCAACATGGTTACCGATATTTTCCTGCGCTTGATTAAAATGATCATCGCACCACTGGTCTTCGCTACGCTGGTTTCTGGCCTGGCAAGCATGGGAGGAAACTCCTCTGCCGTTGGCCGTATCGGTATGAAAGCCATGATCTGGTTTGTCAGCGCATCATTTATTTCTCTGCTTATCGGTATGCTCTTCGCGAACCTGTTCCAACCTGGTTCAGGCATGAATCTCGAAATCCCGGTACAGCAGGTTGCGACTGGCCTGAATACAGACGGGTTTACGCTTAAGAGTTTCATCAGCCATATCTTCCCGAAAAGCATCGTAGAAGCGATGGCGAACAATGAAATCCTGCAAATTCTGGTTTTCTCTCTGTTCTTCGGCTCCGCACTTGCCTATGTAAAAGGCAAAAACAAACACGCGACCACGATCATTTCCATGATCGAAGAACTGACCAAAGTGATGTTCCGCGTGACCGACTACGTGATGGCGCTGGCACCTATTGCTGTGTTTGCCGCAATCGCTTCCGCGATTACCACACAAGGCCTGGGACTGCTTTACGACTTCGGTAAACTGATCGGTGAGTTCTATCTCGGCTTGGCCGTGCTGTGGGGCGTTCTGTTCCTGGTTGGCTACCTGTTCCTGGGCAAAGCCATCATGACGCTGGCGAAACTGATTCGTGAACCGACCATGCTGGCCTTTGCTACCGCGAGTAGCGAGTCCGCTTACCCGAAAACCATGGAAGCACTGACCAAATTCGGCGTACCGAAAAAAGTCACCAGTTTTGTGCTGCCACTGGGTTACTCGTTCAACCTTGATGGTTCCATGATGTACCAATCCTTTGCGATTCTGTTTATCGCACAGGCTTACAACATCGACCTAAGCCTCACCCAGCAAATCCTGATCCTGCTGACGCTGATGATCACGAGTAAAGGGATGGCGGGCGTAGCACGTGCCTCTATCGTCGTGGTTGCCGCAACGCTGCCAATGTTTAGCCTGCCGGAAGCCGGTATTCTGCTGATCATCGGTATTGACCAGTTCCTGGATATGGGTCGTACTGCAACTAACGTCATTGGTAACAGTATCTCTACCGCCGTTGTGGCCAGTCTGGAAAAAGACATCCACGATGATGAGGAAGAGGTTACCGATGAGGTCGTCGCCTATAAGGAACCTCAGCAGGCCACGCAAAATAGCTAATGCTGAATGAGTGTTTCATCATAGCGGCCTTCGGGTCGCTATTTTTTTATCTCTCGTCGTACAATGATATTATCGCGACGTTTATAGTCCGGACGTCGATGACAGCCCTTTCATATAGCGCCAGAATTTCTCGGAAGCCACATTCAGTCGCGCATCAAGGCGATACAGATACACACCCATGCGGATCACGGCATTTTCCATGCTCAGGATCGCCAGCTCTTTATTTTTCAGCTCTTCCTGAATCGAATAGTCCGGCAGCCAGGCAATGCCATACCCTTTCTTGGTCATACGTTTGAGCAAGTCACTCATGGAAGAAACAAAATTGACGGTGAACTTATCGCTGTCGACGCTGGATAAGTAACGGCTGACCTGACGCCCCATATAGCTCGTCTCGGTATAGTTGAGCAACGGCACAGATGAGGCGCTCACATCAAACAGCGGCTTTCCTGCACTGTCGCACGCGCAAACCGGATAAAGCCGAGATTCCAGTATCTTCTCGTGCATAAAGGGCTCGCCCATCAGATCTTCATTGTAAAACGAGAAAATGAAGTCGCTACGCCCTTCTTTAAGATTCAGCACCGCTTCATCCACATCGATCGATTCGACATAGAAGATTTTTTCCTGCGGGTCCGGCACGTCTTTTAACAACTCCGGCATGATAAATACCGACAGCGAATGCGCTGCCGCAATGGTGATCTTATTCTTGTAATTATCCCCACCGTGCAGCTTATTGAGCTGATACTCCAAGTCGTCCAGCGTATTGCGGATATAGGCGTGGAACACGCGACCCTGTTCGGTTAATTGCAGCGGCAGCGCGCTACGGTCGAAAATATCAAACCCGACCGCCGCTTCCAGCGCCTGAATGCGCCGGCTAAATGAGGATTGAGAGATATTCCGCTTCTCGGCAGCCAGCGTAAAGCTCCGGTGCTCTTCCAACATGATAAAGTCATAGAGCCACTTGGTTTCGATATTGTTTAGCATCACCCCTCACTCAACACGCTCAGCGCCATGTTTTTTCCTATACCCGTGTTTTACATCGTCAACAAAGATACTTCCCACCGCGCACCGTTAAACCCAGTAAAAGCATAGAGATGCCAATAGTTATGCAAATCATACATAGCAGATGGGAATTTAGCAATTCACATTGCCCAGCAGTATGCGATTATCCTTTTAATTTCATAATGCTACAGGGTTAACAGCATGAACAGTCTCGTGGGAATTCTAGGTGGTATGGGGCCGGGCGCCACCGTCGATGCGATGCAAAAATTGATCAAAAACACGCCAGCGTATCGGGATCAAGACCACATTCCAATGATTGCGGTTTCTATTCCTGATATCCCAGACAGAACACAGTGCATTCTTCAGCACAGCGCTTCACCGCTGGGTAAAATGCTGCAATATATGAAAATTCTCGAAAATGCAGGCGCTGAGTGCATCATTATTCCGTGTAATACCGCACATTATTGGTTCAATGAACTAAAACAACAGTGCCGCGCGGAGATGATCAGCATTATTGATGTGACCTGTCAGGCAATTAGGAATGCCAATACCACACGAGTCGGCTTATTAGCAACGACAGCGACAGTGAAAGCGAGAATTTATCAGGACAACCTGACAAACGATAATATTGAGTGCTACACGCCGGATGATGCTGACCAACACCAGGTAATGGAAAGTATCTATGCCTATAAATCCGGTGATATTGCTGGAGCCTATAGCATGCTGTCGCCGGTAAAAGATCGCCTATTGCAGGCTGGCGTCGAGAAAATCATTTTAGGTTGCACCGAGCTTCCACTGATTCTGGAACAGGAAGTCAGAACGTCACCACAGCACTATGTCGATGCCACGGAAGAGTTAATCAAGAAAACGGTTGAGTGGTATTTCACCCACAACCAGAAAAATAATATCGCCGCTTAATTAGCCTTAGCTTTTATATTAAATAATTTAAATAAATATGCCACTCGACATTAACATGTTCGCCGAGTGGCATATTGCGACATACTCAATATTTAATGAGTTTCAATCCCTAATAAAATATTAAGCAGACAAGATCGTAATAAAAACGGTTAATAATTATGACGGAAATTTCAGCGCACTGCTTTGCGCCCCAGAATTAGAAACAACCCAGGATTTAGCCGCCGCGGTTGTCATCAAACTGTATGAATAGTTAGATGATGCCGTCCATTTAGCCGCCGGTGATTTGCTCGCCACCGCTGCCGGTGAACTACCATTATCCGTAAAGGTTGAACCATTGCCTTTATCATCAACCATGCCTTTCTTTTCAGCTCCGGTGCCAAATACGTTGCGTTCAGAAAGCACATTGGCATTCTGCGCAACCGTAAAGGCCAGATTGAATTTATTGACGTAGTTGTTGAATACGTGGAAATAACCATAACGCATCAGGCCTGGCGCACGAACCTGAATATTTTCGTAATAGTTGTGGCAGATGGTCAAACGTGGGTAGCCATTGTATGCACTATTATTATCATCTGCCGGATGGCCGAAAATACAGCCATATTTATGGTTTGAGAATAAGCAGTTACTGATCGTGACGTAATCCGCTTTCTCACCGATATAAATCAGTTTATCGAGACTGCCGTCGCTATCACTCCACGTATGCCCCGGCCATGAACAGTGGTCCACCCAATATCCCTTACCGTAGTTCAGATACAGCTGGATATCGTCATTGTCCTTGATAGAGACATCATGTTTAAAAACCAGATTCTGGAAAATAACGTTAGCTGAATTGCTCTCAGCGCGTAGGTGAATATTAGTCAGTACATTAGCCCCGCCGAAAGAACCGACAATGGTTTTATTGCTGCCAAATACGACCTTGGTCAAGGCTGATGCTTTTAGTGATGCTCCAAGCACCACGATGGTTTTTGTGGAACCGCTCACGGCAGACTTAAAATCGGCCAGAGAATTTACCGTAACAACTTTACCGCCCGACCCTCCGGTAACATTCGCTGCTTTTGCAAAACCGATAATCCCAGTAAGGTTTGTTGTTGGATAAGCCATAAATATCCCTCTTTACAATTAGTGAATAGTAGTGTCTTCCGATGCATTATTTAATCGATAATAAATAACACATCGCCGACAATTAAAGAGTGTATATAAGGGATTTCATTAAGCTTATTAATTGAGTTTAATAAAAAAACAACCTTGCGAATAATTCAACTATTAATTAATGCGCTGCCATCTTTTAGTAAAATGGCAGCACCAAAATGTATATTACCAGCCTTTCACTGCACCACCGTTAAAAATACGGTCAGCAGCCTGCTCAACTTCATCAGACTGATAGGATTTAATGAATTTCTTCACGTTCTCCGCCTCTTTATTATCCTCACGGGTCACAATGATATTCACATACGGTGATTCTTTACCTTCAATGAAAATACCGTCTTTGGTTGGTGTTAAGCCCGTTTGCTGAATATATGTCGTACTGATGATCGCCACCGTCACTTGCGGATCGTCTAACAAACGTGGCAACTGTGCACCTTCCACTTCCATAATACGCAGGTTGTGTGGATTGGTCGTGATATCCAGTACCGTCGGCAATAAACCCGTGTCCGGCTTCAGGGTAATTAATCCGGTTTTCTCCAGTAATAACAGCGCTCGCCCCAGATTAGTAGGATCGAAAGGAATCGCGATGGTATCGCCGTCTTTCAGATCGTTGATGTTTTTGATCTTCTTAGAATAGCCTGCCATCGGGAAAACGAAGGTGTTCCCTACCGCCACGAGTTTATAACCGTGTTCGCGATTTTGCTGTTCCAGGAAAGGACGATGTTGAAATACGTTCGCATCCAGATCGCTTTTATCCGTTGCCTCGTTCGGCAATAGCGAACCGCTAAACCCGACCAGCTCGACATCCAGATTATATTTCTCTTTTGCTACTTTCTTCGCGACGTCAGCGACATCCTGCTCAGCGCCGTTAATCACACCGACTTTAATATGATTGGCAGAGTTACCTTCGTTATCGCATGCGGTCAACGCCATTGCTGCTGTGACCATTCCCGCCACCAGCGTTATACGCCATTTATTCATCATTCTGTTTCACCTGACACCTTAAATACATCGATTTCTAACTACACGGATTTAAAGAGAAAAACAGTATGTCTCTCGATAAAATGAGTCAAATAACTCCGCGTTCTATCAATATGCCTTTCATCATTCGATCAATAAGTGAGGTAAATTTGTTAAGCCGATTCCATTTTAATTATCTACTATTGCTCGCCTCTGCATTCCCCCGCATTATGACACTTTGATGACTTTGGATTCACACGGCGAAACCATGATTAATGTGGCTTTGGTTGACGATCACATCGTTGTACGGTCTGGCTTTGCACAGCTTCTGACATTAGAGAATGACATTCAGGTAGTGGGACAATATGCCTCGGCGGCGCAAGCGTGGCCGCATTTGCTCAAACAGCCGATTGACGTTGCCGTGATTGATATCGCTATGCCGGATGAAAGCGGCCTGTCGTTATTAACCCGCCTACGTCAACAGCGCCCCAATTTTCGCGCCATTATTCTGAGCATCTATGACACCACTGCATTTGTACAAAGTGCGTTGGATGCAGGCGCGGGCGGCTACCTAACGAAGCGCTGCGGCCCGGAAGAGCTAGTCCAGGCGGTTCGCGTGGTCAGCAGCGGCGGCCTTTACCTCTGCGCCGACGCGCTGCACGCCATTCGTCATCAGCAGCAGCCACCGAAGGAGTTACTGACGCTGACTCCACGCGAGCGGGAAATATTCAGCCTGCTGGTCAACGGGATTAGCGTCAAAAGCATCGCTGAACAACTTGAGCTCAGCCATAAGACGGTTCATGTTCACCGCGCCAATATTCTCAGTAAATTACAGTGTGAATCCACGGTAGAACTGGTGCACTTTGCGCTGCAACACCAGTTGCTGGCCGGGAAATAAACCATGCGCCGCCTGCACGTCATCGGTATGACGCTGTTTCTGGCCTTTTTCTACAGCCTGATTTGGCTGGCGCTATGGACCATCAGTTTCTATCTGAGCAATAACGGCCAGCAGGCGACGCTGCTGTTACCGCAAGGGCTGCGGCTGGCGTTGATGATTTTGCTGCCGCGCAAATACTGGCCGACCTTGCTACTTTCGGAAATCGCTATCCAGAGTTGGCTTATCAGCGAGCAGTTGATGACGCGTTCGCTATTGCTGCTTTCCCCTTTTCTGAGCCTGATTCCCGCGGTCATCACGCATAAAATCTGGCATCGCTATACACTTTATTGGCAACGACTGCTGCTGTTACTAGCGGCGTTGACGCTTAACACCCTTCTTCACGGTATCGTTATCGGCCCCTGGTTACATTCGCAGTTGACACAAACACTGCTTGCCACGTTTACCGGCGGCGTACTGCTGATTCCGTTCATCTATCTGCTGTACGAATACATCAAGCAGCAGCATTTGCAGACCTTGCTGGCACAGGAGATCCCCGATCCACCACTGCGTACTTCACTGCTGATTTGGTGCTCGCTGTTTTTTTCTATCGGCGTTTGCCTGCAAATGGCGTTCACACCCGAGATGGAACGCCTGCTGCTGATCTTCGTTTTTCTGCCCAATGTGGTGATGGCGTATAAATTCGGCTGGCAAGGCGGCGTACTGTCCGCGGTACTCGGCAGCCTGATGATTGCCGTCACGCGCCAAGTGAGCGGAGCGTTTGATGACCTGCGCGAGCTGGAGCTGTTTCTCTCTACGCAGGCGCTGCTCGGCATTGGGTTGGGGATTGCCATCAGCCGTCAGCAACAGCTGGCACAGCGGCTCCAGCGCTATCGTCAGCAGTTGGAACAGGAGCTAAAAACCCGGCGGCGGCTGATGGAACGCATCATCCATACCGAAGAGGCCGTGCGCAAAGATATCGCGCGCGAGCTACACGATGATATCGGCCAAAACATCACTGCGATTCAAATTCAGGCCATGCTGGTGAAACACAGTGCGCCTGCCGATGCGGCGCAACATGCAGCCGGACAAATCAGCGAGCTGTCGCGACGAATCCACCACACCACACGCCAGCTGTTGCGCCAACTGCGCCCGCCGGTGTTGGATGAAATGGTACTGGATAAAGCGCTGCATCATCTAGCGGATGAGTTCGCCTTTGCGGCTCGCGGCATCCAGTTTCAGTTGGATTATCAGCTCCCAACGCCCCCTCATGATGACGTGGTAATTTTCACGCTTTATCGGCTGGTGCAAGAACTGCTCAACAACATCAACAAACACGCCAGCGCCACGCAGATTACCGTCCGTCTCAGCCAGCAGGATGACCTGATTACGCTCGACGTCATTGATAACGGCGTGGGCATCGCACAAAAAGGCAGTACACATTCGACAGGCGGCGGCTTCGGACTACGGGGTATTGAAGAACGCGTGCAGGCGCTGGGTGGAAATTGGTTGGTGAAAGCCGCCATCAGCGGTGAACCCGCTGCGCCGCGTGGCACACACATAATTGTTAACCTGCCCACAAAATTTAAACAAAAAGACGACTAACTAGGAATTATTCCTAGCCATCTAAAACCTTGTCTCATCCTTTTTAATTCGCATCCCCTACTCTTCTCTCAACGCGACGGAGAACCCCATGCAGGCACCCATGTTTCCCAAGGGACAGCTTTCACCAACACAAATCAGTCAGCGCTATCGCTACTGGCGACCGCGGTTGTTGATTTCCATGGTCATCGGGTACGCCACGTTTTACCTGACGCGTAAAAGCATCAACTTCGTCATGCCGGTGATGCAGTTGGAATTAGGGTTAAGCAAAGGCGATATCGGTCTGCTGGGGACGTTGTTTTATCTCTGTTATGGCGCGTCCAAATTTATCTCCGGCATCGTGTGCGATCGCACTCAGGTGCGCTGGTTTATGGGTGTCGGGCTAATGATTACTGGCGTGCTGAACATTCTGTTCATGTACTGCCAGTCGCTCACTGGTTTGCTGATTGTCTGGGCGCTAAACGGTTTCTTTCAGGGCTGGGGTTGGCCTCCTTGCGCCAGACTGCTGAGCAGTTGGTATTCGCGCAATGAGCGCGGCCTCTGGTGGGGATGCTGGAATACATCGATCAACATCGGCGGCGCGGCGGTTCCCTTACTCGCAGGCTATCTGGCTTCCGAATGGGGCTGGCAAGCGGCGCTGCTGGTACCGGGCATTATCGGGATTGTGATCGGGCTATGGCTGTGTTGGCAGTTGTGCGACAAACCGCAGCAGCAAGGGTTGCCAAGCGTCGGTCAGTGGCGACGCGACGCGCTGGAGCTTCGTCAGGAGCAGCAGAGTCCGCCGATGCCGATGCGTCAGATTCTGCGCGATGCGATTTTGCGTAACCGTACCATTTGGCTGCTCGGGTTTTCCTACATTCTGGTGTACCTGATTCGCATCGCACTGAATGACTGGGGAAACATCTGGCTGTCGGAGAGCCACGGTTTCAACCTGCTCAGCGCGAATGCCACGCTGTCGCTGTTTGAACTGGGTGGATTGCTGGGAGCGCTGTTTGCCGGTTGGGGTTCAGATCTGCTGTTCCGTGGTCAACGCGCACCGATGATTTTGCTGTTTGCACTCGGACTATTTTTAACCATGACCGCGCTGTGGCTGGCACCGATTCACCACTACTCGCTGCTCGCAGCCTGTTTCTTCAGTATCGGTTTTTTTGTTTTTGGACCACAGATGTTGATCGGTCTGGCTGCGACGGAATACAGCCATAAGGATGCCGCAGGCACGGTGACAGGTTTTCTGGCGTTGTTTGCCTATCTGGGAGCGGCGCTGGCGGGCTGGCCGCTAGCACAGGTGCTGCAACACTACGGATGGTCGGGATTTTTTACTCTGCTGGCGTTGGCCTCAGCCTGCATCGGACTGTTATTGATGCCGTTGCTGATGGCTGGTGTCAGCCGCCGGGAACGTTTGATGACATCAAAATAGCAATAACAATCGATAACTATACCCTAAATAATTCGAGTTTCAGGAAGGCGGCGACACAGCGAATCCCCAGGAACTTACTCCAGTAAGTGACTGGGGTGAGCGAGGACAAATCGGCTAGCCGATTTGAACGCCGCTTGCGGTGGCCCGTGAGGGCGAGGCTCAGAGATGAGCTGAGTATTGCCAACGCACATGCAACTTGAAGTATGACGGGGATATACAAAGGAAAACATCATGAAACTGACTACCTTAACGACCCTCATCGCCGCTGGACTGACCGTTGCTGCCGTTACCACTACTACCGCTCGGGCTGAAGGTCGCTTGGTCATTTACTGTAGCGCCACCAACGCCTTCTGCGAGGAGGAAGCCAAGGCCTTCGGTGAAAAACACAATGTTAAAACCTCCTTTATCCGCAACGGTTCCGGCAGCACGCTGGCGAAAGTCGATGCTGAGAAGAAGAACCCACAGGCTGACGTCTGGTACGGCGGCACGCTGGATCCGCAGTCTCAAGCGGGCGAAATGGATCTGCTGGAACCCTATCAGTCTAAAAACCTTGATCAGATCATGCCGCAGTTCCGCGATCCCGCTAAACGTAAAGGCAACTACTCGTCTGCGGTTTACGTCGGCATTCTCGGCTTCGGTGTTAACACCGATCGCCTGAAAGAGAAAAATCTGCCGGTGCCACAGTGCTGGAAAGATCTGACCAACCCTATCTACAAAGGCGAAATTCAGATTGCTGACCCACAGAGTTCCGGTACAGCCTATACCGCACTGGCGACCTTCTCCCAGCTTTGGGGTCAGGATCAGGCCTTTGATTATCTGAAGAAATTGAACACCAACGTATCGCAATACACCAAATCCGGTATTGCCCCCGCACGTAACGCCGCGCGTGGCGAAACCGCTATCGGCATTGGCTTCCTGCACGACTACTCGCTGGAAAAAGAGAAAGGCGCACCGCTGGCATTGATCTCCCCGTGTGAAGGCACTGGTTATGAGATTGGCGGCGTCAGCATCCTGAAAGGCGCGCGCAATATGGATAACGCCAAGCTGTTCGTTGACTGGGCGCTGTCAAAAGAAGCACAAGAACTCTCCTGGAAGAAAGGGCAGTCCTACCAGATTCTGACTAACACCACTGCTGAAGCGTCCCCGCTGTCGCTGAAGTTGCAGGATCTGAAACTGATCAACTACGACATGGATAAATACGGCGCGGCAGACGTGCGTAAAGAGCTGATTTCCAAGTGGGTTAACGAAGTCAAAATGGGCCAATAATCTCGATTGATTGCCCTTGATTGATTGCAAAAAGAACGGGAGCACTGCGATACGCGCGTTTCGCTTAGCGCAGTGCTCCCAGCATCGCTGATTAACCATTACTCAATATTATTAACCAACCAATACCTGTGACGATTCAATCTCATAAAACAATTCGATAAAACTTGCACGCACCAGGGAACCATCATGTCACACACACTAACTCTCTCACCGACGCCTAAACGGGATCCCATTTTCCTGTGGCTGGCGCTGATTGCAGCGACATTTTTGCTGCTGCCAGCGTGGAGCCTGGATTATGGCCTGCTCGATGCCTCACGCGATGAACTGCTGGCGGCCTACAGCTGGTCGAACCTGAATATCAGCCTGCTTTGGTTTCTGCTCCCGTTAGGATTACTGGCGCGTCCACTGCTTACGCCCAGCCGGGAACAGCGCGGTCGCCACCGTTTTGATGCGGCTTATGCGTTGTTCTGTGCCCTCTTCGTGGTCATCAGTGCGACCATTGAAGGCCGTGGCATGGGCTATGGTACCCTTGGGCTGTTTGTTGCGCTGAGTGCAATTATTACGCTGGCGCTCTCGCGGCTTGACTGGCTAGGTGGCGATCGCTTCGTCATCGGCTCGCTCATCAGCATCATCGCGCTGATTAGCGTGTTTATTCTTTACCCCAGCATCGCCATCTTCATTCCGATGTTCACCAACGACAGTGGTGAATTCGCGCCGCTGTCGTTTATGCAGATTCTAAGTCAGGCCCACATTTTACGGGTGATCTGGAATTCATTCCTGCTGTCGGTTGCCGTCGGTATCGGCTGCACCTTCTTCGGTATGGTGCTAGCGATTTATACCTCGCGTATTGCACGACGTTCCGCAATTATCGGCCGCATTTTCTCCATCCTGCCTATCGTTACGCCACCGTTTGTCGTCGGGTTAGGCGTGACGCTGATGATGGGCCGCTCCGGTTATATCACCGAGCTGATGGTGACTTGGTTTGGTCTGACGAACACCAACTGGCTGTATGGCTTTACTGGCATCTGGCTGGCGCAGGTGCTCGCCTTCACGCCGATGTCGTTTATGATTCTCGAAGGCGCGATGAAGACAATTCATCCGTCACTGGAAGAAGCGTCTTACACGCTGCGTGCCAACCGCTATCAAACCTTCCAGCGGGTTTTCCTGCCCCTGCTGAAACCGGCGCTGGCTAACTCGTTCCTGATCGTGATCGTCCAGTCGCTGGCCGATTTCAGTAACCCGCTAGTGCTAGGCGGTAACTTCGACGTACTCGCTACCCAGATTTACTTCTATATCACGGGTGCACAGTTGGATTACCAGTCAGCCAGTACGCTCGGCGTTGTCCTGCTGCTGTTCTCACTGGCCGTATTCTGCGTGCAATATCTGTGGATCGGTAAACGCTCCTACGTCACGATTTCCGGCAAATCCTCTCGGGGTGATGTGCAACCGCTGCCCGTTTCTCTGGTATGGATCGTCAGCATCCTGCTTTATGTATGGATTGCCTTTAACGTTCTGCTATACGGCAGCATTTTCTACGGCAGCTTTACCGTTAACTGGGGCGTGGACTACACCCTGACGCTGGCAAACTTCAGCAAGCTGTTCGGGCAAGGCTTTAGCGACGGCGCCTGGCCTTCCCTGCTGGATACACTACTGTTCGCGGGTATCGCCGCACCGATTACGGCACTGTTCGGGCTGCTTATCGCCTACATCGTGGTGCGCCAGCAGTTCTACGGCAAGAAGGCTATCGAGTTCACCACCATGCTGTGCTTTGCGGTGCCGGGCACCGTTGCCGGTGTGTCTTACATCCTGGCCTTTAACAGCGCGCCGGTTTATTTAACGGGAACCGCGGTGATCGTCATCATGTCGATGGTCATGCGTAACGTGCCGGTTGGTATTCGCGCCGGTATCGCTGGGCTGGGGCAGTTGGATAAATCACTGGACGAAGCGTCACTCAGCCTGAGGGCGGGTTCGATGCGCACGGTGTTTTATATTCTGCTACCGCTGCTACGTCCGGCCATTCTGTCCGCACTGATTTACAGCTTCGTACGTGCAATTACCACCGTCAGCGCCATTATCTTTCTGGTTACACCGGATACTCGCGTCGCCACGTCTTACATTCTTAACCGCGTGGAAGACGGTGAATACGGTATGGCGATTGCCTACGGTTCCATCCTGATTGTGGTCATGCTGGCCATTATTTTCCTGTTCGATTATCTGGTCGGTGAAGCGCGGGTTTCCCGCACGAAAGCCAAGAATAATGCCTAAGCGGAGTGATTACCTTGAATACTGAAAAAAGCTTTGTCGAACTGAAGCACATCACTAAACGTTTCGGCAACAACACCGTCATTGATGATTTGAATCTGGCTATCCCACAGGGAAAAATGGTCACGCTGCTAGGGCCATCAGGCTGCGGTAAAACCACGGTACTCCGAGCGGTTGCCGGATTGGAAAAACCGACAGAAGGCCAAATTTTCATCGACGGCGAAGACGTCACCGAGCGCTCGATTCAACAGCGTGATATCTGTATGGTGTTCCAGTCTTACGCCCTCTTCCCGCATATGTCGCTGGGCGAAAACATCGGCTATGGGCTGAAAATGCTCGGTCGCCCAAAGGCAGAAATCAATCAACGCGTGAAAGAAGCGCTGGCGCTGGTCGATCTGGAAGGGTTTGAAGATCGCTATGTCGACCAAATTTCCGGTGGGCAGCAACAGCGTGTCGCTCTGGCGCGTGCGCTGATCCTCAAACCTAAAGTACTGCTGTTCGATGAACCACTGAGTAACCTTGACGCCAACCTGCGCCGCAGTATGCGTGAGAAAATCCGTGAGCTTCAGCAGCAGTTCAACATCACCTCGCTGTACGTCACGCACGATCAGAGCGAAGCCTTTGCGGTGTCCGACATGGTTCTGGTGATGAACAAAGGCAAAATCATGCAATTGGGCGCACCGAAGGAACTCTATCGCCAGCCCGCTTCACGCTTCATGGCCAGCTTTATGGGGGACGCCAATATCTTCCCTGCTACCTTCACGGCAGACAGCGTAAATATCTATGGCTACCTCATTCCGCGTCCGCAGGGGTTTGCTGCAGGATTAAGTGAATCGACCGTCGGTATTCGCCCTGAGGCCATAACACTCAGCCATCAGGGTGACGAAAGCCAGCGCTGCACCATCACGCAGGTCGCCTATATGGGGCCGCAGTATGAAGTGCAGGTGGACTGGCACGGCCAATCGATGCTGTTGCAGGTTAATGCCACTCAGCTTCAGCCGAATCCGGGCGACAGTTACTATCTGCAAATTCACCCTTACGGTATGTTTGTCCTCTCCGAACAGTAAATATCGGATACCTATCCATCACGCACTGGGAGCATTTGCTCCCAGTGTTACTTTTGACAAGCCAGCTCTGGCACACTTTCATGTTAACCAGCCTCAATTACGCCAGAATACACACACCTGTTACGGATTCCCCACGCGATTTGCTATGATAATGGCCTTTCACGCACGGAATAGCCGCTATGAAACAGAAACCCATCACATTAAACGATGTCGCCGAGTACGCAGGGGTTTCCTATCAGACGGTTTCTCGAGTGCTGAATCAAGCACCTCACGTTTCATCTCGTACTCGCAGTAAAGTGGAACAGGCGATGGCGGCGCTGAATTACACACCTAACCGCGTCGCGCAGCAGCTAGCAGGGAAAACCATCACCACGCTGGGGCTGGTAACCACCGATCTTTCACTGCACGCCCCTTCACAAATTGCCGCTGCGATTAAGAGCACCGCCAACCAGTTGGGGATCAACATCGTGATGTCCATGCTGAGCAGTTCGGATGTCAACACCTGCAATAACGCCGTTAACGACCTGCTTTCTCAGCGAGTTAGTGGCGTCATCGTGAATGTTCCGCTATCAACGGATGAAGTCGCCCACATTAGCCAAACTTGTGCTGATACGCCCGTGCTGTTTATGGATGCCGATCCCCATACCGACATACTCAATGTCATGTTCGATCCTGACCACGGTGCGCGGTTGGCTATCGCGCATCTGGTGGAATTGAGGCATCAACATATCGCTCTGTTGACTGGGCCAATGACCTCGATTTCCGCACGCCTACGTTATGAAGGCTGGATATCCGAGCTGGAAAAACAGCAATTATCCCCCGCTTCCGTATTGCACGGTGACTGGAGCGCCGCTTCTGGTTATCACCAAACACTGGCTCTGCTGGGACAATCCCTGCGTGTGTCCGCCATTGTTGTCGCGAACGATCAAATGGCGCTTGGCGTTCTACGCGCGCTGCACGAATATGGCCTGCGTGTGCCGGAACAGATGTCGGTGATCGGGTTTGACGATACTCAGGACAGCGCTTATTACACCCCGCCACTGACGACCATTCGCCAGGATTTCAGGCTATTAGGTAAAGAAGGCGTCACCCGTTTGCTCGCTACGCTGCGCGATCCTACACAGAGCACATCACTGCTGTTACCCACCGAACTGATCGTACGCCATAGCACCGCCATCCATTCATCAACCCATGCCTCTCTGCAAGAACTCACCAAAAACCTGTTGGACATTACACGCCAGCTCCAGCGTTTGTAACCCGTTACACAACAACACCGTTATCACCACAGCGGCTAAACCATAACAAAATTATCTTATAAACAACAAGTTACCATTTCATCCCTGTTGATTTATTGCGCACCGCTTTCCAAATTCGATGTTATCTCATTTGTTTTGCAAACGATCTTTGTGATCGCTTCCACTTTATTGCCACATTCCTCTTTACTCACTTTGGCAAGTCGATATGTTATGGAAAACATAAATTGTGAGCGGATAACAATTTAAATCATCCAACCACAATGACAGGTTCAAGACGTTCAGGAGTAAAGCCATCATGAGCGATACCGTTCTACCGAATCCAACACGGCATCACGCCACGCTGCGAGAAATTCTTGCTCGACGTGATTGGGAAAATCCAGCTTGTACCAACTATCAAAGGCTCCCTGCTCATCCTCCATTCAACAGTTGGCGAAGCGTGGCTGCCGCGCATCAAGATGAGCCGTCTCAGCGTCTTCGCCGCTTGAATGGCGAGTGGATGTTTAGTTATTTCACTCGCCCCGAAGCCGTACCGGAAAGCTGGCTACAGCAAAATTTACCTGATTCTACTGCCATTCCGGTTCCTTCCAATTGGCAGTTACAGGGCTATGACACACCGATTTACACCAACGTAAAATACCCGATCCCCGTTAACCCACCCTATGTTCCAGAAGATAATCCCACCGGTTGTTACTCGCTCACTTTTAAAGTCAATCATGACTGGCTCAGCAGCGGACAAACACGGATTATTTTTGATGGCGTCAATTCCGCGTTTTACCTCTGGTGCAACGGCCACTGGGTCGGCTATTCGCAGGATAGTCGTCTACCGGCGGAGTTTGATATTGGTCGCTATCTGACAGCAGGAGAGAACCGGCTGGCGGTGATGGTGTTACGCTGGTCTGACGGAAGTTATCTGGAAGATCAGGATATGTGGCGTATGAGCGGTATCTTCCGCGACGTCACACTTCTACATAAACCGACGGTTCATCTTAGCGATGTTCAACTCACTACGCCGCTAAGCGCCGATTTCCGCCATGGCACACTGGATGTTCAGGTAAAGGCAACACTCTCCGAGTCTGAAGCCAAAAACCATCGCATACATGCACAGCTCTGGCGCGGTAATAACCTCATTGGCGAGACACGACAGGCGTTCGGTGGCGACATTGTGGATGAGCGTGGTGCCTACCACGACAAGGCCGCCCTCCGTCTTGACGTACCACAACCCGATCTGTGGAGCGCCGAGCTACCGCATCTGTATCGCGCCGTCATCGCACTGGAAACGGCAGAAGGCGAGCTGCTCGAAGCGGAAGCCTATGATGTCGGCTTCAGAAAAGTTGAAATTAGCAACGGCTTGCTGCTGCTGAATGGTAAACCGCTGCTAATCCGCGGCGTTAACCGCCATGAACATCACCCGCAGAACGGTCAGGTGATGGATGAAGATACGATGCGGCGCGATATTATGCTGATGAAGCAGCATAATTTTAACGCGGTGCGCTGCTCCCATTACCCCAACCATCCGCTGTGGTATCGGCTGTGCGATCGCTATGGCCTGTATGTGGTGGATGAAGCGAACATTGAGACGCACGGTATGCAGCCGATGAATCGTCTGTCAGACGATCCCATGTGTCTGCCAGCCTACAGCGAGCGCGTATCAAGGATGGTGCAGCGCGATCGAAATCACCCTTGCATCATTATCTGGTCATTGGGGAACGAATCCGGTTACGGCGCAAACCATGATGCGCTTTACCAGTGGATCAAACGCCACGATCCCACCCGCCCCGTGCATTACGAAGGTGGCGGTGCGAATAGTCGTGCGACCGACATTGTGTGCCCAATGTACGCCCGTGTTGATGAAGATCAGCCCTTCCCCAGCGTACCCAAATGGTCGATCACAAAATGGATCAGCATGCCGGGCGAACATCGGCCACTCATCCTCTGTGAGTACTCGCACGCGATGGGCAACAGTTTGGGGGGATTCGCCCGCTACTGGAAAGCATTCCGGCAATATCCTCGGTTACAGGGTGGATTCATCTGGGATTGGGTCGATCAGGCACTGATCCACCATGATGAACAAGGCAATGCCTACTGGGCGTACGGCGGAGATTTTGGCGACATGCCGAACGATCGCCAGTTCTGTCTAGACGGCCTACTTTTCCCCGATCGCACTCCACATCCCAGCCTGTATGAAGCGCAACGCGCACAGCAACATATTCAATTCGTCTGGCAGGCTGAATCCCCCTGTGAATTACGCGTTACCAGTGAATACCTGTTCCGTCATACGGACAACGAGCAGTTGAATTGGCACATTACACTAGACGATAAGATCCTAGCAGAAGGTTCGCTGCCGCTGAGGCTCGCCCCGCAAGCTACTCAAACACTGACGCTGCTGGAGTCACTTCCCACAACCGATCGCACAGGGGAGCTTTGGCTCAATGTTGAAGTCGTGCAACCCAGAGAAACCGCCTGGTCGGAAGCAAACCACCGCAGTGCCTGGGATCAGTGGCAACTCCCTACACCGCTTCATATGCCCGAGGCATCATGCTCTGGGCAGAAAAAACCACCAGTCCTGCAAACATCAGATACCTATTTTGACGTTGTTCAGGGCGAACAACATTGGCGATTTAACCGCCAGAGCGGTTGGCTAGAGCAGTGGTGGACAACTGGTACTCCAGCACTGTTGACTCCCTTGCAGGATCAATTCGTTCGGGCTCCACTGGATAACGACATCGGTATCAGTGAGGTTGACCGCATCGACCCACGCGCCTGGGCCGAACGCTGGAAATCGGCAGGGCTTTATCAATTGCAGACGCAGTGTGTCGCGATTCAGGCTGACCAACTCACCGATGCCGTGCACATTGTCACCGAGCATGTATTCCGCCATGCGGGGCAGGTTCTGTTACGGAGTAAAAAACGCTGGCAGATTGATACCGGTGGCGTGATGACCGTCGATGTCGACGTTGATGTCAGTACGGTACTTCCGTCACTGGCCAGAGTCGGCTTGAGCTGCCAATTAGCTGACGTCGAGCCTCAGGTCAGTTGGATCGGACTTGGACCACACGAAAATTATCCCGACCGACAGCTCGCGGCACAGCATGGGCATTGGAATCTGCCGTTGGATGACCTTCACACGCCCTACATTTTCCCATCGGAGAACGGGCTGCGCTGCAACACGCGTTCACTGACATATGGTAAATGGACTATCACCGGAAATTTCCACTTCGGGCTAAGCCGCTACGGGCTAACACAGTTGATGACATGTACCCACTATCATTTATTAGAAAAGGAAAAAGGCGTTTGGCTCAATCTGGATGGCTTCCATATGGGAATTGGTGGTGATGACTCCTGGAGCCCCAGCGTTCATTGTGATGATTTACTCACGGCAACGCATTATCACTATCGCGTCACTATTCAACACCACTAACCCTATTGATATGAAAAAACAGTATTAAAAAACAACGAAAGAGCGCGGGTGTACCGCGGTTTTCAATCTCAGTTGTATCCAGCAAGTATATATCCGCCATCAAAATAAATGTTGCGGATATTATGCATATCGGAGAAGACAACATGTACTACCTACATAATAAAAATTTCTGGATATTCGGTCTATTCTTCTTTTTCTATTTCTTCATCATGGGGGCTTACTTTCCCTTCTTCCCTATTTGGCTTCATGATATTAATCAAATAAGTAAAAGCGACACAGGCATCATTTTCGCCTGTATTTCTTTTTTCGCCTTACTATTCCAACCTATATTTGGCTTGCTGTCCGATAAATTAGGTCTGAGAAAACACCTGCTATGGATTATCACCATAATGCTCGTGTTTTTTGCTCCGTTCTTTATCTATGTTTTTGGCCCATTGTTAAAATACAACATCGTTTTAGGTTCTATCGTCGGCGGGATTTATCTAGGGTTTATCAACAACGGCGGCGCACCAGCCATTGAAGCCTATATCGAAAAAGTCAGCCGTCGCAGTCAGTTTGAATTTGGCCGTGCACGTCTGTTCGGCTGCCTCGGTTGGGCGCTCTGCGCCTCTATTGTCGGCATCATGTTTACCATCAATAACCAGTTTGTTTTCTGGCTTGGCTCCGGCTGTGCCGTCATCCTCGCCATCCTGTTGCTGCTGGCAAAACCAGAAATCTCATCCAGCGCTATCGTTGCCGATCAGGTAGGCTCCAACCAGAAACCGTTCAACCTGAAAATGGCGGCCGAACTGCTAAAAGAACGTAAAATCTGGTTCCTGACCCTCTATGTTGTTGGCGTTTCCTGCACCTATGATGTATTCGATCAGCAGTTTGCCAACTTCTTCACCTCATTCTTCGAGACCCGGCAAGAAGGCACCAGAGTATTTGGCTACGTTACAACACTGGGTGAATTGCTTAATGCCACCATCATGTTTTTTGCGCCGCTTATTGTGAACCGTATCGGTGGTAAAAATGCCCTGCTCATTGCCGGTACAATTATGTCCGTGCGGATTATTGGCTCTGCTTTTGCCGACTCTGTGCTGGAAGTCATTGTGCTGAAGACGCTACACATGTTCGAAGTTCCTTTCCTGATTGTCGGCTGCTTCAAATACATTACCACCGTTTTTGAAGTCCGCTTCTCCGCGACGATTTATTTAGTGTGCTTCTGCTTCTTTAAACAGGTATCGATCATTTTCATGTCTATCTTTGCTGGCAATATGTATGACAGCATCGGTTTCCATGGCACTTATCTGATCTTAGGCGGTATTGCCCTTTCTTTTACGGCGATATCCCTCTTTACCCTGTCAGGAAAAGGGCCGTTATATGCTTTTTCTGATAAACAGAAAACATCGGTGAATACACTTTAGCGGCAGCAGGACACGATAAAACGCCGGTATTTGACAAAAATATCGGCAGATTGAACATTCTCTCACCGAACAGTGCGATTTTGTGGTTTACGCCTTTGACATGCGCGGCACACGCCGTTATTATGCGCCCCGTTCACACGATTCCTCTGTAGTTCAGTCGGTAGAACGGCGGACTGTTAATCCGTATGTCACTGGTTCGAGTCCAGTCAGAGGAGCCAATTTAGAAAATCCCGCTTAAGGCAACTTAAGCGGGATTTTTGCTTTTCAGCACTTTGTTTAATAAATTCATGTGCAAAGCGTTCCCTGCCTACATTCCGTTTTCACTCCGCATCAGGAGAATGAGGTGGTCAGATTTGGGGTCAGGCTGGTTCGATGACGGAGTGACCCCCAAATGTCTCTTAACGACTCGAAAATCCGCAACTTAGCCCCATAAACGACTCGATTCACACGGCCTGTACCTTCACGTTAAACCGACTCCATGTGGTGATGAAGTTGAAACCGCCAGATTGATGTAGTTAAGAATTCGCATATTCCTTTCTTCACTCCGGGTCACCAGGGCCATACACAATTCAGCATCATCATCGGCCAAAGGAATGAACACCACACCTCCAGGTCTGAGCCTGTCAACGGGTCTCAGGAGCACAGAAATGCCTACACCTGCGGCGACAAGTCCAATATGCGTCAGTACCTCTGCGGCCTCCTGGACAACAACAGGAGTGAATCCGGCCCGCAGGCAAAGTCGTCTGACCCGTTCAGGGACCGCCGCTCCTGATTGTTCAGGGTAAAAGATAAAGGGCTCATTACGCATATCAGAGAGGGTCAGAGAATCGGCCGTAGCTTTAGGGTGATCGTCCGGCAGGACAACACAAAGCCGGTCGCGTCTGAGGATACGAATGTCCAGTCCATCCTGACGAGTCTCGGGGGTAAGGCGCACATAGCCGATGTCAATCTCCTGATGAAGGAGCGCATCAAACTGCTGGCGGGAGTACATCTCACTGAGTGAGACCCTGACGTCAGGATAACTGCGCCTGTAGGTTTTAAGGGGAAGGCTGAGTTCATCCACAAATAAACCGGTAGTGGTAAAACCTATCCGCAACTCCCCCGTTTTTCCCTGTTCAATATCGCGCAATTCAGCCCGCAGGTCGCCACTCATCCGTAATATTTCCTTCGCCTGAATGACGAGGTGTTCACCTGCTTCAGTCAGGGCTACGCTGCGTCTCGTCCGGTTGAAAAGCGTTACACCCAGTTCGCGTTCAAGTGACTGGATCTGCTGCGACAGCGGAGGTTGGCCAATATTGAGTTTTTCGGCTGCCCGAGTGAAGTGCAGCTCTTCAGCGACTGCCAGAAAATACCGGAGATGACGAAATTCCACTTATATTTCCAGAGATATAAATTGATGCTTATTTATATATTGGACGGCAATTCAACACAATCCTATCCTATCGGCCACCAGTAAATTTAACGCGGATGCTCCCCTATTTCCCGATCCCATAGGTCACATCCTCATGATTTATCGGAAATAAATCTGACCATAGAGTCCGATGTGCAGTTAAGAAAGGAACCTAAATGAGCGACGAGCTTTACATACTGCTCCCGGTAGCGTTTATCGCAGGGATAATTAACGCCGCAGTAGGCGGTGGCGGGTTGATCACTATCCCAACCTTCTATACTACCCTCCCGCATTTCACCCCGGCCCAAATCATGGGCATCGACAAGCTCTCCTCTGTTATGGGACACCTGATGTCTGTCAGGCAGTTTATGACACGGTTGCGATTGCCGTGGAAACTGATCCTGCCCACTGCTGTAAGTGCAGTGATTGGTGCTTACTCAGGGATCAGACTACTGGACTTTATGCCGTCAGCATGGATGCGCCCAGTGGTTATTATCGTACTCGCGGCAATGGTAGCTTACACCTGGTTCAAACCACAGTTCGGGAATAATGACGACAGTCAGTCACCAACGCGTGCTGACCTTCTAAAAGGGATTTTTCTGGGGTTTGCTATCGGCTTTTATGACGGGTTTATTGGTCCGGGAACAGGAAGTTTTCTCCTGTTCCTGTTTATCCGCTTCTTTCATTTTGATTTTTTGCGCGCAACGGCCTGCGCAAAAGTCGTCAATTTTGGCACGAATTTCGCCACGTTATTTTTCCTCATTCCCAACGGTCTCATCCATTATGAACTGGCTATTCCCCTGGGGATCGCCGCAATCAGTGGCTCTTTTATTGGAGTGCAGATCGCACTTAAGGGAGGAAACCAGTGGATACGCCGGCTTTTCCTGCTACTGGCGTGCACTCTACTGATGAAATTGTTATGGGAAACATTTCAGTGACCAGCTTATCGCGTATACCGGGATGACGTTTGCTCCCGGCCAATCGGAGCATGAGTATTGCATGACGTTTGTCTCATTTAGACATTCTGAGTCGGTGATTTGTTTGTAAGGGAATAAGAAGATGCGATGAGAATTCAGCATCGAAAAAAAGACGGCGTTCAGGCAACGAGGTTTCATCAGTTGACGACTTGAAGAAGGAATTTTGGCCTTTATCTGTGATGCTGGCACTGTAATTACCCCAGTCAGATGGCTCAAATGTAGAAATCCCGCTTACGTTTCCTTAAGCGGGATTTTTGCTATATGAACTCGTACGCTAAATCTTTGATAGGATAAAATTAGCGCGCTCATCGACAGGAACACGGGGAAGCTCCCATAGCTGGTAGCCGTATTTTTGATATGTATCGAGCATAACCCGATAGGTTAATTCGGCTTCCTCGAAAGATTGTTTTCTCTCCGTGTCTTGCGCATAAATATCTCGCCATGGAGGAGCAATAAATACATGGTCAGAATAGCGAAATTTTCGTATTGCCTCCTCCAGATGCATTGGAACAGCTAATTTACAGAGGCTCAGATAGCCCGCGATATCAGGAATTCCGCGATCGAAAAAACACGGTGTATTACCGTCGTCAAGGTGATGGTACGAGCGCATTTCCCAGCACAGCATCATTTCTGCAAATGCCGCACGATCTCCCCACGGCAGCGCATTTCCACCAATAGCAATCTGATCTTGAATAATGGCTCTACCGGCCTCTGTTGAGCATGTGTACCCACGTTGAGTAAGAGCGTCGATAAGCGTGCTTTTTCCTGAACCGGGACCGCCAGTCAGCACGATACGTTGCTGAATATGAACCATACGATTCTCCTCTGAATAAAGCAGAGTAAAAAAACACTAAAGAAGGGGGAAAAGAGAAAGATAAGAAAGGCAGTGAAATTATACCCACAACTTACCTATGCAGGAAAGCCCATGCCTCAATAGCATAGGTGCATATTATGTCGCATTTTCATCGACTGCTCATCGGCAGTCAGTGTTAATGACTTTCAGACACCAGCAGAACGGGAGATCCTAGAGCGAAAGTTGCCACTCGCTAATACAGCGACAACCTTCGCTTTATGCGATTAATGACCGTATTTAAAATTAAATCCTAGTGCGTCACCCGTCGTGTCGTATTCGCGGAAGTTGTATATCAGAGGCTTCCATTTTGACGAGTCAATGACATCATTTGATCCTAATAGCTCACTGTCCACCCAGACATTAACAATATCCAATTCGACAAGAATAAAACGACCTTTGTCTGTGGTGCTGACAGTCTTACATTCTACCTGGATAGGGCATTCAATCACCCGAGGCGGTGTAATATCAGTCGAGGCTTCAGAATGAAGACCAACTTTGGAGAATTTATCGTGGCATATCTGAACGCCCCATTTTATCTGACCTTCAGATAGCGTATCGCTTCCGGTCAATTTACCCAGTTCTTCAACCTTCTCCCAAAGTTTGTAATCAGGAATATTAATAACCACATCAGAACCGGATAATAAATTACTACAGGTCTTACTTCCTTTGGTGACGCCGATAATGATTTTATCACCGAGAGAAATTGACGATGATACAGAGGAAATATTGATATTCCCGCTGCTATTATCCGTTGTCGTAACAAGAAAAACCGGAAAACCGTAATAAAATGAACTGAGTTTTACATTCTTTTTCATTTGAGTTCATACCTCATAAGAGATTAGCGTTATATTTTTTCATTTTTACTCTTTTGATTTCCACTTAACAATAACCCTAATTGAGTATCGGCAATACAACCTTTTTACGAGTGGCTTGGTATTGTAAGAATTTAACTAGCAAAAAATAATTCACAAGCACAGAAAGAGGTATATGATATGCATCATATGGTTTTTCACTTCCCGATCCATAATGCGGTTGGGTAAAAGATGAGGTTTAAACATGGAACGAATTGTCATACCAGCGAATTATATTCATACCCGTACAACACCGTTTTGGACAAAGGAGACTGCACCCGCGTCTATCTGGCAGCGCCATTTAGATGCCGGAACACGGCAAGGTGTTTACCCGCGTTTGTGCGTGATGCAAGGGACAATTCGTTATTATGGTTATACCGATGAAACGAGTTCTGAGCCAGTCGAAACGCTGACCATTGAAGCCGGACAATTTGGCGTATTCCCTCCAGAAAAGTGGCACAGAATTGAAGCGTTATCTGATGATACGTTATTCAACGTAGATTTTTATGTCGATCCAAAAATTCTGATAGAAGGTTGAGGTAAAAAGAATGACAACTGAAAATAAAGGATACTCATTAACACTGTTGAACCGCGATAATAATGAAAAAGCAGAGAAGGTTTATCTTAAACCGATGGCTTTTTATGTACCCGATTTCGCTGCTAGTGCGGTTGAAGAATTAGTCAACAATCTGTCTTTAACTGGCGACAATAACAAAGGTTTTTTACTGACGGTAACCAATAATAATAATGGCGTAGCTGTTGACAAAGATTTCTCTGAAATTTCAGCGTTGAAAGATAAAACCGTTTCCGCTGACGCAGTGAAAGAATTGGTTAATATCGTGCGTGGTTACGATGCGGATGAAGACACTAACGTCTGCGGCTGGTAAAGCGGCATAGCACGATAATTATTCAGGCTGTATATACGCAGACTTTCACGCAACTCGAATAATTTAAGATATATCGTTAGTACAGCCATGCCTATTTATTAAAAACAGGCGCTGGATGTCTTTTGACTGAACAAGCGCCCCCTGCCCCCTACTCTCCAATTACTCAACACAGTCATTCACGCCGCAGTGTAGGCTTATCGACCGCAACCATCAATATGACGACTCTTTTTGTCTGTGTCGCTCACTAACCTGAAAAGTGCAGTCACGTTAGCATTAGCTGATTACCTAATTCAGTAAGAGAAACCTGTCTATAGCGATTCGTATAACACAATTATCCCATCCCGACGAATAGCGGCATTTAGATTAATAATTACTACGCTAATTATAAATTAACTTAACAATTAGCATTGAAAAATTAAGAATGGAAAGAAAATAGACTTTAAAACCCTATAAGGCGTTATTAAAATAACCATAAATACTTAAACATTTTTTATATAATGCCGATTTGTTATGAAATCGCGTGGTCTGCCTGCGTTTATGGCTACAGCACACAGCGTCGTATTCCACGTAGTAAGAGAGAAAGAATAAAAAGACTGTAGTCGCAGATGAAAATACATGGAGTTTTTTCAAATGAAATCAAGCAATATTCTGTTGTCTTCACTGTTTATGACCGCCCTTTTTGCATCAGCGGCTGCTAATGCGGGCCCGAAATTCAATGTGACCTTTAAGAACCTTAGTGCATCCAGTGCTCCAGATGCTGTTTTTTCGCCAACGACAACAGCAGAAGTTTTCTCACAGGCGAATGCTTCACCTACACCAAGCGAATTCGTCAAATCTGGGGATTCAAATCAATATACGATCTCCAATCCAATCAGTGACGTTGGTTCGATGCACGTTCGCTACAAGGTTGGAACCAAGGTTTGCCAGTTTGATATGACATATACTGTGAAGTATGTGTTGGGAAATAAAATCCCCCAATGGACTAAGAGCACCACACCTGGCAACGGTGCACGCTGCGATCTGAGGGTGACTTATGCCAACGTTAATACTCACGACTCAGACGTAGAAATCACCATGAGATAACACCCGTACTAAAAAATAGCTGAGCAACGCTCAGACGTTTTTTATGAATAGGGATAAGCTGCATTAGTCGTTACTTATCCCTTCATCACAACGAGTGAGAAGAATGAATGATTAACTTCAATGGCCTTGCAAAAAGTACGGTGGCAGATACGCAGTCCACTAATGACAGTCGTTTGATAAAAAAGCAGGAAAACGTATCCGAAGGCACACAGCAAGCATCTACAGGGTCTGATGGTTATTCAAATAAAAAATATAACGGCATCACCACACTGGCAAAACAGCTTAGCGATGCAGCCGTCAGAGCCGAAGCCAGAGATGCCACTAGTGACCGTAGTACATTGGCAGCCAAAGCCAAAAGCGCGAATAATGAGATCCTCGGCGAGAATTACGCCAATAACAAAAAAGCGCACGATGCAGAAATACCTGATAGCGATGACCCTGAGCGATTAGCCAGAGCGAAACAAGCTACGGCGTATAATAACCGTCAAGGAAGCAACCCCTTTAAGGGCCTGTCTCGTGAACAATTGGCACTGATTACCTATGACGACAGCGGAACTTTTACCGTGAATGAGCGAAGAGCAGCCTGGAGCGAAGCTTACGATCAAGAAGAAGTCTGGCGCACGATGGCAATAGCCCAAAGTAAGCTGGAGTGGAATCGCGGTGAGTTTAAACAAACCGAATTTTTCAAAATGGTGTTATCTCATCATGAAAGCCTGCCATTAATCGAACAAGCACAGGCACCGGAAGGCTATGTACCACGTCTGAAGTACCTGATAGAAATGGACTTCAACTTTATGACTGGGGAATCAGGCAAAGACGACGATCCGTTCAACCGCCTATTTGAGCTCCTTTCCCCCACCAAGCTTCACTTAGAAGATGGTAAGCTCACTCTGGATGCAACCAAAGATGCCTGATGAACAGATGACTACCTCTGCATAGACATTTATGACTGTGCTGCGATGACGTCAAAAGCGCTGGTTTGATCTTTTTTCCGCGCGACTTTATTGGCGTACATTGCGGCATCGGCTCGACGGATTACGCCGTCAGGCTCATCAACGGAAGGATCTGCCATAACGATCCCCATGCTTGCGCCTAAGTATTCGATACTGACAGAACCGAGAGGGTAATTCCCCTGCAACACCGGCGTAATGCTGTCACTGAAGGAAGAAACCACGCGATAGTTTTCTCCCGGCACGACGTTTACCATCCGGGCAAAAACAAATTCATCGCCACCAAGACGCCCGACGACATCCCCCGGATTCCCCCACATTAACAAACGTTGAGCAACCTCTTGTAAGAAGATATCACCCGCTTCGTGGCCAAACTGGTCGTTAATCTTTTTAAAACCATCGAGGTCAATGAACACAATCAGCACCTGCTGATTGTCATTCTCGGCCTGAGAAAACAGCGCTTCCAGCGAGTAAAATACGCCTCGGCGATTAAGCAACCCAGTCAGTGAATCGGTGTAAGAATACTCATGTAACGCAGCATTTGCGGCCGTCAATTGCTGCACCAGCCACTCTTTTTGCACCTGTTGAGCTATCAGTTGCGCGAATAAACTGAGGATCTGCTCACCCTTGGTTGTCAGCGGCTTATGGTCGGAACTTGCTGCACAGAGAGTGCCGTATAATTGTCCATCATCCATGCGCACTGGCGTGCTAGCGTAGGTCATAATACCCAGCTCCTTCGCCGCCTGCGAATCACTCCAGCATTCGGCCACATTAGGCGTATAGCTCTGTCCTTCGTCAAGCGCACGTTTGCACAGCGTGTCATGCCACGGAACCGACACACCTTCAGGGATATTGAGTGTTTTGGTGTTGTGAGCAAACAGGATACTTTGAAATCCGGCTTCGGTATCTACTTGCGTCAGGTAAGTCGACTCCAGGTCGGTGACCAGTTCCAACATAACCAATAACTGGCGAACGAGCCCCTCGAAGGAAGCCTCTGAACGTAATGCGTCCGAAAGGTGAGAAAGCAAATTATCAGTCATAACAATAAATCCTAACGGTGCATATTTTTAAATAAAAACAATCAATTAATATAATTCGTGACGTATTTAAAACCGCTATCGGCGCAAACTGAGTATATCTACGATAGCCTCCCCGTGTTACAGAAATCATACGCACCTTTCGTCTCTCACCCACCGATTTGCACTCTGTGAGTTTACCTCGTTCTGTTTTCTATAATCGGTTAAGAAGCACCATATTTTATGCAACATGCCTGAGATTCATCGTCCCCGTCAGGCTAAACCTTTCATTCTGCTATTGCCATCACACTTACCCATCAAGGCTGCACGATCTGTTTGACTTTCCCGCATGCGAGGACTTACAACAGCAGCACAGGCGTGTAACTAGTTTTCTAGGCAAGACCTGAAGCTCTCCCACTCAACACCATGGGAAAAGCTTCAGGTCTTTTTTCATTTCTGGATCAGGGAAATCGTCGTATGAGCCACACAGCAGCAGATAATAACGCGACAGCCTATGCCACCACCGCTGAAAAAATCGTCACATTAGTCGGTGGAATTGACAACATTGAACACATTGAACATTGCTCTACACGACTTCGGTTGAGCCTTTACGACAACAGCCGGGTGAACCAGCGCGAGCTGGAAAAAGTGCCCAGCGTGCTGGGTGTTCGCGTCAACGTGCAGTGTCAGGTGATTATCGGTAGCGAAGTCATGCAGGTGTACGAGGCGGTGCAGCATCTCGCTGCTGGCCGTAAGGAAACCGCTCGCACTACACCAGCAAAAACCAGCCGTACGGCTTTGGTTATCGATTTTATCATCAGCGTTTTTCAGCCGCTGGTGCCTGCGATTGCCGGTGGCGGCGTGCTCAAATCGCTGTTATTGCTGATGGACTTACTCGGCTGGCTCACCAAAGACAGTTCAACGTATAAAGTGCTGGATAACATCGGTTCCGCCCCGCTCTATTTCCTACCGATTCTGGTGGGCATTACCACCGCGATGAAGCTGAAAGTGAATGTGCTGGTCGCCGTTTCCGCCGTCTCCGTCATGGTGCTGCCCGCCATGTCTAAACAGCTGGCGGAAGGCGCAGAATTTCTCTCTCTCGACCTGAAGAACGTCGCTTACGCATCACAGGTTTTTCCGGCAATTCTGTGCGTGCTTTTTTACGCGCAAACCGAAAAAATCTTCAATCGCTACTCCCCTAGCGCCCTGCGTATTTTCCTATCGCCGATGCTCTCGCTGTTGGTGACCGTTCCCGTCACGCTGTTGGTTCTGGGGCCGCTCGGCTATGAACTCGGTGCAGGCTTGGCTAGCGTGATCCTCTGGCTATACAGCAAGCTCGGTTTTGTGGCGACAGCGCTGCTCGCCGCCGCATTGCCCTTCATGGTGGCGTCGGGGATGCATAAACCGATGTTGCCTTATGCCGTTTCATCCATGAGCCAGTTTGGTAAGGAAATGCTCTATCTTCCCGCGTCGCTCGCACACAATATTGCCGAATCCGGTGCCTGTATGGCGATTGCGCTTAAGAGCAAAGACAAAACGCTAAAATCGACGGCGCTTTCAGCCGGTATTTCCGCCCTATTTGGCATCACCGAACCCGCGCTGTACGGGATTACATTGCTGAATAAAAAAGCGCTCTACAGCGTACTGGCAGGTAGTCTGGTCGGCGGCGCGTTTATCGGGTGGATGGCAGTTGAAGCCTTTGCGCTGGTTGGCCCCGGTCTGGCAAGCATCTCCATGTTCGTCTCGCCGGAAAATAGCTGGAACATCGTCTATGCCATCGCCGGTGCCGCGCTCTCTTTTGTCATTGCTTTTCTCTCCGCGCTGTTCCTCTGGCGAGAGGAAAAACCCGCTGCCGCAGTAGAGGAAGGAGAAAGCCATCACGCGGTTACCGAGTGCCAGTTCGCCAGCCCGATTGAAGGAAAAGTGATTCCGCTGGAAAGCGTGAATGACGAAATCTTCTCCAAACGTATTATGGGTGACGGCATCGCTATCATCCCAGAGAAAGGCGTGCTCTACGCTCCGGCAAGCGGCACCATTGAAAACGTGTTTGAAACCGGTCACGCCGTCAGCATGCTCACCGACAGTGGCGCCGAACTGATTTTCCATATTGGCATCGATACCATAAAACTCAATGGTAAGGGCTTTCAGCCGAAAGTCGCTGCGGGACAGCAGGTTAACACTGGCGATATCCTCGTTGAATTTGACCTCGATAGCCTCATCGCTGCGGGTTACGATCCCGTTGTCATGATGGTCATCACCAACAGCGAGCGCTTTCGTGTGATACCGGAAGCCACTGACGCCATCATCGATCCCCACACCATCATCATGACCTTAAAGGAGTCTGTGTAATGGATAAAAACATCACATTCCCGGAACACTTTTTATGGGGCGGCGCAATTGCCGCAAATCAGGCCGAAGGCGCCTGGAATGAGGACGGCAAAGGGCCGTCAGTCGCGGACGCCATCACCTGGAAGCCGAATCTCGATCTGAAGAATTACCATGCTCACATGGCGCTGACGGATGAAAACATCGCCGATGCGTTCAATGGAAAAAATGACGCGTTTTATCCCAAACGGCGCGGCATCGATTTTTACCACCGCTACCAAGGCGATCTGGCACTGTTTGCTGAAATGGGCTTCAAGGTGCTACGCGTCTCCATCGCCTGGTCGCGTATTTTCCCTACCGGAGAAGACAGCACACCGAATGAGGCCGGTTTGCAGTTTTACGACGATCTGTTCAGTGAGATGCGTAAGCGTGGCATCGAGCCGCTGGTGACACTTTCACATTATGAAATGCCATTAGCGCTGAGTGAGAAATACAACGGCTGGGTGCACCGTAATGTGTTGGATGCCTTTGTGCGTTTCAGCAATGTCTGCTTCGATCGTTATAAGCATCTCGTCCGCTATTGGCTAACCTTTAACGAGATCGACAGTATCCATCGTCACCCGTTTACCACGGCGGGTATCCGTGAAGAGAAAAGCGCACCGGGTCAGGCTCAACAAGATATTTATCAGGGGCTGCATCACCAGTTTGTCGCCTCTGCCCTCGTCACCCGCGACTGCCATGAAAAAATCCCCGGCAGTCAGGTGGGTTGCATGCTGACCAAGCTAACAACCTATCCGCATTCCTGCCGACCACAGGATGTCGAAGCGGCGCTGAAGAAGAATCTCGAAAATTATTTCTATGCCGATGTGCAGGTGTTCGGCGAATACCCACCGCTTATCAAACGCGATCTTGAACGGCGCGGTATACACATCACCATGCAGCCCGACGATCTGGCGATTCTCAAGCAGCACACCGTGGATTTTGTGTCGTTTAGCTACTACATGTCGCTTACCGAATCCACACAGCCAGACGCCGAGAGAATACCGGGAAATACCGTTCTGGGGGTGAAAAACCCGTACCTTCCCGCCTCAGATTGGGGGTGGCAGATCGACCCCATCGGACTGAAAATCTCCCTGCTGGAACTTTACGATCGCTACCAGAAACCACTGTTTATTGTCGAGAATGGTCTGGGCGCGAAAGACATTGTCGAGAACGGCAAAATCCACGATCCTTATCGCGTTGACTATTTCCGCTCACATTTCGAGCAAATGCGTGAAGCGATTGGCGAAGGCGTTGAGTTGATGGGGTTCACCAGTTGGGGAGCGATTGACATCATCAGCGCTGGCACCTCACAGATGTCCAAGCGCTATGGCTTCATCTACGTCGATCAGGATGACGAAGGCAACGGTTCGCTGGCGCGTCTGAGAAAGGATTCGTTCTACTGGTATCAAAAAGTCATCGCCACCAACGGCAGCGATCTCACCTGACGGACAGACTTAGCCGCAGGCGAGGTGTCACCGCAGGAAGTGGTCGTGATCAAACGTTATCGTGATGAGGGAATCAGCGTGATTAAAGTGAAGAAAGCCTTAAACAACAGCATGCTGTTAGTCGATCATGAACAGCAGGAGATGATTCTGTTGGGTAAAGGCATCGGATTTGGTGCCAGACCCGGTTCTTTGATTGATGTGACGCACGTTGAGCAGGTTTTCATTCCGCTGGAAAATCTGAAATCGCGGCATTTTCTTTCTTTGACCGACACCATTCCTGCGGCTTTTTTTGACGTTACGCAGGAGATCGTCACGCTGGCGCAAAGTCAGTACGCCGAAAAACTGAATTCGGTGCTGTTCTTTACGCTGGCGGAACATCTCTATTTTGCGGTTGAACGCAGTAAAACGGGCAACCACTTCATCAATAAGCTCAGTTGGGAAGTGAAACGCTATTACCAAAAAGAGTACGCCATCGGGATACAGGCAAAAGATTGCGTGTCGGCGCGCTTTAACGTCACGCTGCCTGATGATGAAGCCGTCAACATTGCGTTTCACTTGATTAATGCCGCTGGCAGCGCCGAAATTGCCGATGCGCATCAGCAGGTTCAGCTGGTGAATCGTCTGGCAGACATTGTCCGCTATAAATTAAACAAGAATATTGATGTCAACACCGTCGATTATCTCCGTTTTATCACCCATCTTCGCTATTTCTCCGAGCGAGTGATTGCGCGCAAAATCGCGCCCGGACACACGGACGATTTCTATCAGGAGCTACTGAAACACTATCCTGAGGCGATGGCTATTTCCTGGGCCATCCGAGATTACGTTCAGGAAAAATACCAAATGGCCTTACCGAAAGACGAACTCACCTGGCTGACTATTCATATCAGCAGGCTGGCCGCAAGTCAGACGCCGTAGTCATCGCTTTACTCAAGACAGCAAATCATCACTGTTTTTATCAATATGCCCACAAGTAAAACGCTGATTTCTCCTGATGCACGCGTAGGTTGACCCTCATCACGATAGTGAATAAACCGCGTTAATGAGATTGCAAACAAGAGTGATTATCATATATTGTTTTAATCGCCTGCCGAAAATATCTCCTTATTTTATTAATCTATGCATCACATTTACTCTGGAGAAGATAATAACATGTCAAAAACGCTGTCTGTTCTGCGCAAAAAAGCGCGCCTGCTCACGCTGGCCTCATCGCTGATGGTGGCCTATGCATTGCCAGCTGTCGCCGCAGAAGATTCCCTGACCCTCTACACCACGCGCGAGCCAGGGCTAATTCAGCCGCTGCTTGATGCCTTCACCAAAGAGACGTCTGTCAAAGTAAACACCGTGTTCATCAAAGACGGCATGCTGGAACGCGTGAAAGCGGAAGGCCAAAACTCACCGGCGGACCTGCTGATGACCGTTGATGCTGGCAACCTGATCGATCTGGTAGAAGCGGGTGTCACGCAGCCGATTCAGTCCAGCACGCTAACCGACGTCATCCCTGCCGCGCTGCGCGATAAAGACAACCAGTGGTTTGGCCTGTCGATGCGTTCCCGCGTACTTTATGCGGAAAAATCACTGCCGCTGACCGGCATTACTTACGAAAATCTGGCCGACCCGAAATGGAAAGGCAAAGTATGTATCCGTGCGGGTCAGCACCCTTACAATACCGCGCTGGTAGCAGCAATGATCGCACACCATGGCGAAGCTAAAACCGAAACCTGGCTGCGCGGTGTGAAAGAGAATCTGGCACGTAAAGCCACTGGCGGTGACCGCGATGTCGCACGCGATATCCTCGGCGGTATCTGTGATGTGGGTCTGGCGAATTCTTATTATGTCGGCCACATGAAGAATGCCAAAGAAGGAACCGATGCCCGTAAATGGGGCGATGCCATCAAAGTGGTTCAGCCTACCTTTGAAAACGGCGGCACGCACGTCAATATCACTGGCGCAGCCGTTGCACGCCATGCGCCGCATAAAGATCAGGCCGTGAAGCTGATGGAATATCTGGTTTCCGCACCAGCTCAGCAGCTCTACGCGCAGGCGAACTATGAATACCCAGTACGCAAAGGCGTCACGCTGGATTCCACCATCGGCAGCGCGATTGGTGAAGTGAATGTAGATAGCATTCCGCTGACTGACATCGTTAAATTCCGTAAACAAGCTAGTCAGTTGGTAGATAAAGTTGGATTCGATCAATAAGACCGGCTCGTCAACCCTGCGCGGCGCCTTCGGGCGGCCGCGCCTCTTTTTTTCTCCGCTTCGCATCGCCGCCGTCGTCATTGCGCTTGGCGTACTGGCTCCGCTGGTTTCTCTGCTTTGGCTAGCGGCGGGGGCGGGCGTTGGCCATTGGGATCACCTGACGCGCTACGTGCTGCCCGATGCTGCGCTAAACACGCTGATTCTGCTGGTCGGCGTCGGCGCATTAGTGATGGTGATTGGCGCGGGCTGCGCCTGGCTGGTGACCGCATTTGATTTCCCCGGCAGGCAGTTCGTTAGCTGGGCGCTGCTGCTACCACTAGCGATGCCAACTTATATTGTCGCGTTTGCCTGGCTCGATCTACTGCACCCTATCGGCCCGATTCAGGAAGCGATCCGCAGTATTCTTGGTTATGACAGCCCACGCCAATTCCGCCTGCCGGACCTGCGCTCCATGACGGGCGCGATTCTACTGCTCGGGTTGGTGCTCTATCCGTACGTTTACCTGACCATGCGCGCCATGTTTATCAGCCAACCCGCACACCTGCTGGAAGCCGCACGCACGCTGGGGTTGAGCGCGACGGGCACCTTTCTGCACGTTGCCCTGCCGATGGCACGTCCTGCGCTGGCCGTCGGCACTAGTCTGGCGTTGCTGGAAACGCTGAATGATATCGGCGCGTCCGAATTCCTTGGGGTGAATACGCTGACCGTGACGGTCTACACGACTTGGGTCACCCGTTCGGATTTACCCGCTGCGGCACAGATCGCTTGCACCATGCTAACGGTGGTCATCCTGCTGCTGACGCTGGAATATTATGGTCGGAAAAACCAGCGCTACGGCACCAGCCGACAAATGCGCGGCATCATACCGACACCATTGAAAGGCGTCCGTGCTGGGCTGGCGACCTGCGCAGCCACGTTACCGATTCTGCTTGGCTTTATCGCCCCAGCCCTCTTTCTCGCATGGGAAAGCGCAAAACGACTGGGCGATAGCGTGACGATCTCCGCGGGCCTGATACAGTCGTTACAGAACTCGCTGCTGCTGGCCGTTGGTGTCACGCTGGTCGTTACCGTCGTTAGCCTGATTATTGCGTGGTATGCCCGCCATTCTGCCATCACTGACCGAACGCCAGAGCGACGCCGTACCCTATTGAGAATCGCCTCACTGGGCTATGCCGTTCCCGGTACCGTATTGGCGATCGGCTTGCTGACGCCCGGTATGGCGACGGATAATTTCCTCGCCGACCTAATCGGTTATAAAGGATTACCGCTGCTTTCCGCCGGTATCCTGCTGGTGGTCTGCTGCGCTATTCGCTTTATGGCGATTGGGATAGGCGCGCTTGATGCCGGGCTGACACGCATTCCGCCCGTGATGGAACAGGCGTCGCGTCTGCTGGGTGAAAGCGAGTTGGTGACGTTTTTCCGCGTGCATCTTCCCCTGCTGCGCCCAGCACTGGTGACCAGCGCGCTGCTGGTGTTTGCCGACGCGATGAAGGAACTTCCTGCGACACTGCTGCTGCGCCCCGTCAATTTCGAGACGCTGGCGACCGTCCTCTATGCCGAAGCGGCCAGAGGCACCTATGAAGAAGGCGCAATTGCCGCACTGCTGATTGTGATAGCTGGCACGCTCCCCGTTGTGCTGCTGGCACGCAGCCAGTTAAAAACATCGGTTGAGAAAGAATGAAAATCATGAGGAAGAGTCAAGGTGTCTGAGGCTACACTCGTTCTGAATAATGTCCACGTCGCCTACGGGCACAAGCATAATTTCCATCATGTGCTGAACGGTTTCTCCATGCAGGTAGTCGCGGGTGAGTTGGCCTGTTTGCTAGGTGCATCCGGATGCGGCAAAACCACAGCGTTGCGCGCCATTGCCGGTTTCGAGCACGTGACTCAGGGAACCATTCACGTCGGCGGGCGCTGCGTGGCAGGTCCAGACGTGCATCTACCACCGGAACAGCGCAATGTTGGGATGGTGTTTCAGGACTACGCGCTGTTTCCCCATCTGACCGCCGCACAGAACATTGCCTTTGGCCTGCGAAAACAGCCGAAAGATCTTCAGCAATCGCGCGTTCGCGCCATGCTTGAACTGGTCGATCTCGCCGCGTTGGGGCTGCGCTATCCACATGAGATGTCCGGCGGACAACAGCAGCGTATCGCGCTGGCACGCGCATTAGCGCCCCAACCTGCCGTGCTACTGCTCGACGAACCACTATCCAGCCTCGATCCCGACAGCCGCAAACGACTCGGTCAGGAAGTCCGCGACATTCTGCGCGACGCCGGACAAACCGCGCTTTTAGTCACGCACAGTGAACAGGAAGCCGAACTCATGGCCAGCCACATTGGCTATTTGAAAGAAGGCGCGTTGCAATGGCGGGAACAGCAGCGACATAATTTAAAAAATCACATGATTTAAACACAAGAAAAAACAGGGAGCACACCACAACGCTCCCTGCTCTTGTTTGTTACCAAGGCAGCATAACTACGCGTTGCCCTGCCTGTGTTTATCCGCGTATTCGGGGCTGTTAATCCACTGGTGATCTGCTTCCCAGGTGAAACGCCACTGGCGCGTGGGGCCAGCCATCACATTCAGATAATAGCTGTCATAACCCGCAATCGTGGCGACCGGATGGTAGCCGCGCGGTACCTGCACCACATCTCTATCGTATACCGCCATGCATTCATCTAATGAACGGTCATCGGTATAGACACGTTGCAGGCAGAACCCCCGCTCTGGATTCAACCGATGGTAGTAGGTTTCTTCCAGATAGGTTTCCTGCGGCGGATTATCGACGTCATGCTTGTGGCTAGGATAGGAGCTGGTACAGCCCTCGTCGGTGTACACTTCGACCACCAACAGGCTATCCGCCGCTTTATCCTCCGGCAAAATGTTATGCACGTAGCGCTGGTTATTGCCGACACCACGCTGCTCGGCGTCAATATCCTGCGGCGCGATCAGCCGGGTCGGATGTGTGCCGAACCCCGGTGCAGCGCACACTGCCAGCTCCAGCGCGGTGTGTGCCATCACCGTAATCGTTTCGCCAGCAGTGACATAAACCGCATAGGGCTTTCTACGCTCAAACGGGCTCATTCGGTCGCCAATCTGCTCGAAATGCTCACTCGGCGTGACAACGGTAGCTTTACCGCTGACCAGTACCAGACAGCGTTCGTTATCGCTGGCGGGTAGCGATAGCACCTGCTCCGGTGCCAGTTGGTACATATCGAACCCCACATATCGCCAGCCCGCCGTTTCCGGCGTGATGTGTTGCGTACGTCCGTGTTCATCAGGCGCACGATGACGAGATAAGAGTCGGGACATCTTGTTACCTCCTATACCACCACAAATCAGATCAATTCCGCCTGCTGAGCGAAACGTTGCAAGTTATTGTAGCCCAGCGTTGCATAGGTTAGCGGATGTGCGACGGCCGGATCCTGTTCCGCTTCAACAACTAACCATCCGCTGTAGCTATTGGCTTTCAGGATGCTGAACACCGCTGGATAATCAATGCAGCCATCGCCCGGCACGGTAAAGACGCCGCTCAACACTGCGTCCAGAAAGCTGGTTTTGCGGTTTTTCACGTCTTTCAGCACGTCTGGGCGGATATCTTTGCAGTGAACGTGATTAATACGGTTAATCCAGCGTTTCGCCACCGCCACCGGATCGGCCCCCGCGAACGTCAGGTGACCGGTATCCAGCAGCAGCCCGACTTCCGGCCCGGTGTGTTCCATCAAATTATCCACGTCCTGCGCACTTTCAATTACCGTACCCATATGGTGGTGATAAGCAATCTGCACGCCCTGACTTTGCGTGTAGCGCGCAAATTCGGTCAGCTTTTTGCCATATTCCGGCCAGCGTTCTTCAGGGAAACGCGGACGCAGATGAACCGGTTTCTGCTGATCGCCGTGAATCGCGCCCGTCACTTCTGCAAACACCAGCACCGTCGCACCGAGATCGCGTAACAGCGCCAGATGCCCCTGCACCGCTTCGATTTCTTCTTCTACTGAGCGGGTTAGCAGTTCACCGGAGTACCATCCAGAAACTAAGCGCAAGTCGTGCGCTTGCAGGATTGGCCCCAGCACGCTGGCCTGACGTGGGAACTTGTTACCTAATTCAAAACCGGCGAAGCCCGCCTGCCGCCCTTCAGTCAAACAGGTTTCCAGCGGCGTGTCCGCCCCCAGAGAAGGCAGATCGTCATTTGTCCAGGTGAGTGGATTTATACCAAGTTGAACAGTCATGTTATTTTCCCTTTATTCGATCACATAGAAACGGGTTAACCGCGCTGACGCCAGACGGCGATCAGTTGCAGGTAGTTATGTTTAACTTGCTCAATCAATTCGGCGTCATCGATCTCATTGCGCAGCCACTTTTGCGCAGGCTGGGCAAACAGGGTGCGCCCGACGGCAAACCCTTTCACGATCGGGAAATTGACGGCGGCGCTAAAGCCTTGTTGCAATGTTTCCAGCGGCGCATCCAGCCCAAGGATGACCACGCCGCGACAGTAAGGATCGCGCTGCGCCAACAGAGGCGTGAGTTGCTCCCAGCCTTCGGCGGACAGCGGTGGCAGTTTCCACCAGTCTGGCCGCACGCCGAGGTTATAGAAGCGCTGAATGGCGCGTAGATAAAGCGCATCGCTGTGCGCCATCCCTGCGGGAAGAATAACTTCGAGCAGCAGTTCATGGCCGGATTGACGGCAGGCCTGATAGACCTCCATCACCTTCATTTCCTGCTCGCGCCGCAGCGCGTGGGCATCTTCCGGGTGGAAGAACACCAAACATTTCACCACGTGCTCCAGCGGCCAGCTCACCAGCTGTGAGCCGATGTTGCCCCGCTCCATGATTAACGGACGCGACCCCGGTAGCTCAATCGGTCGACCAATCCACCAGCCTTTTCCGGTGATATCATTCAGCGCATCCTGACCGAACGTGCCGTCACACAGCAGACCCGCTTTGCCCTCCAGCCCCGCCTGCTGCGCCGCATCATAGCTGGCACGCAAAATCAGCTTCTTCAGCGCCGGAATACGACTGATTTCCGTGCCGCAGTTCAGCGCCATGTCTTCCAGTTGGCTGCGGTGATCGAACGCAATCACGCACAGTTCATTCCACTGTTTACGGCGTGTCGTAACGCGATGTAGATGGTTAAGCTCTTCATCCAGATCGGGACGCGGAACGCTCGCCGCACGGGCTAAATAGTTATCCAGTTCGATCTTGCTTGGCATTGCTGGCGCGCAGCCGTGGCGTGATACCACCAGCGCACCACAGGCATTGGCGTAAGCACAGGCTTTCTCCCAACCTTCACCGTTGAGATAGCCGCGTAGCAGGCCGGACATAAACGCATCGCCCGCGCCCAGCACGTTGAGAACATCCACGCGCACGCCTTTGATCGTAATGCCTTTATCCAGATGGTCGGGAATGGCATCACTAAACACCGAACAGCCCAGCGCTCCACGTTTGCACACCAGCTCCGCCTGCGTGTGCTGCCGTACCGTGCGCAGCGCCTGCAAGGTATCCGTGCTGCCGCCAGCTATGTGGAATTCCTCTTCGGTGCCGACAATCACGTCGAACAGCGACAGCACCTGCTGCAACTGTGCCGTAACCGCCTGCGCCTCAACAAAACGGGTTTCGCCATCGCCCAGCGACGTCAGCCCCCATAGCACCGGACGGTAGTCAATATCCAGCGCCGTCTTCACTCCGTTGCGCCGCGCATATTGCAGCGCTGTTAGCACCGCGGCACGCGTGTTGGGATGAGAGAGATGCGTGCCGGTAATCGCCAGACAGCGGGACGATGCGATGTAATCTTCGGTGAAATCCTCCGACGAAATCGCCATATCAGCGCAGTTGTCGCGGTAGAAAATCAGCGGAAAGGTATCGCGATCTTTGATTCCCAACAGCACCAGCGCCGTCAGGCGTTCCTTATCGGTAATCAAATGGCTGGTGTCACAGCCGACCTGATTCAGCTCTTCACGTAGGAAACGCCCCATATGCTCGTCGCCCACCCGCGCTAGCATGGAAGAACGTAACCCCTGTCGCGCCGTACCGTAAGCCACGTTGCCGGACGACCCGCCCAGATACTTGGAAAAACTGCCCATATCTTCCAGGCGCGCGCCGATTTGCTGCCCGTACAGATCGACAGCAACGCGCCCCATGCAAATCACATCAAACGTCTTTTCCTTACTCATAGCAGCAAGCCCTGTAAAAAAGTCGCGTAAAAAAAGCCTTAATTAGCCCACCTCGTCCACGTTCACCCAGCGCGCCGTTTCGTGTGACTGCACTATCGCATCCAGAACTCGCGATACTTTCCAGCCCTCTTCGAAATCCGGCCATAGGGGGACGTCAGCCGCAATACCGTCGATCAGATCGCGCACTTCCACTGTTTTCTGATCGTTAAATCCAATACCGTGTCCGGCGCTGGCACAGAAGGCCGCGTAATCAGGGTGTTGTGGCCCGGTCAGCAGCGTTTTAAATCCCTGCCGATTTTCCGGCTCGTCATGCCGATACAGCTTCAGCTCCGCCATGCGTTCCTGCGTGAAACTCAGCGTGCCTTTGGTGCCGGTCACCACGTAGGTCAGACCCATTTTTCGGCCGCAGGCGATACGCGAGGTTTCAATCACGCCGCGTGCGCCGCTGGCAAACCGCACCATGGCATGTGCCTGATCTTCGTTCTCCACCTGTACCCACTCGCTGCTGCCCGATGCCGTCGGACGCTGCGCAATTACCGTTTGCAGATCGCCACAGACGCTGGCGATATCACCAACCAGATACTGCGCCATGTTGACGATGTGCGCCGCCAGATCTCCTAATGCCCCCAGCCCTGCCGTTTCTTTAAAGCAGTGCCAGTCTGCGGGTTTGTTCGGATCGGCCAGATAATCCTCATTGTGCGTACCGTAAAAATGCACCACCTCGCCAATTTCGCCGTTGGCGATAATTTCTTTGGCCAGCTGTGAGGTCGGGTTCTTCATGTAGTTGAAGCCCACCAGCGTTTTCACGCCCGCCCGCTGCGCAGCATCAACCATTTCTCTGGCATCACGCGCGTTCAGCGCCAGCGGTTTTTCCGAGTAAACATGCTTACCGTGCTGGATGGCCGCCATCGCCATCGTCTTATGCAGAAAGTTCGGCGCACAGATATCCACCACATCAATGTCGGGATCGGCCACCAGTTCACGCCAGTCCGCGGTTGAGCGCTGAAAACCGAACTCCTGCGCCCGTTTAGCCGCTAGTTCCGGCGACACTTCCGCCAGCATGGCTTTCACCAGATTCCCTTTCAGCGGGAAGACCGTCGGTGCCTGCGCGTAGGCGATGGCATGCGCACGCCCGATATAGCCAGTGCCGATTAACCCAATGCGTACATCCTTCATATCCACCTCGGTGCAAAAAAGATTCGGTACAGGCGCGGATTAGATAGCGCCGCGACGGCTCTTGGCATAGGTGTCGAACGCCACGGCCAGCACGATAATCAACCCGGTGATAATCTGCTGGTAGTAGGCCGATACGTTCATCAACACCAATCCGTTAATCAGAATACCCATGATGATCGAGCCAATAATCGTGCCGCTGATCCGGCCATAGCCGCCCATCAGCGAGGTGCCGCCAATCACCACCGAGGCGATGACGCGCAGTTCGAAGGTGATCCCCGCGACGGCTTCTGCGCTGCCGAGACGAGCGCTGAGAATAAAGCCCGCCAGTCCGGCCAGGCAGCCAATCACGACGTAGACGCTGACCAGTACACGCTGCACATTCACACCAGCCAGTCGCGCCGCTTCGGTGTTGCCGCCGATGGCGTAGACGAAGCGTCCCCAGCGAGTTTTATGCAGCGCCAGATAGCCCAGCAAGGCGACCAGCGCGAAGATCCAGATCGGCACCGAAATACCGAGGATCTCTCCCCGTCCCCACCAGCGATAGCCGGGATCAAAGCCCGCAATCGGCGCACCGTCGTTCATCACCAGCGTTAATCCGCGCCAGATGGTCATCCCGCCCAGCGTGACGATGAACGGTGGCAGACGCAGTTTGGTCACCCCTAAACCATGCAGGAAACCAATGAAAGTGCCCATTGCCAGACAGACGCCCAACGCGACCAGCCAGCTCAAGCCGTACCAGGCATCGGGATCGACGGTGGTGAAGTTGTCGCCTTTAATCACTGAGGCGGCAGTGATCGCACATACCGCCAGAATTGAGCCAACGGACAGGTCGATCCCGGCAGTCAAAATGACGAACGTCATCCCTACGGCCATGATGCCGTAGATGGACACTTCGGTAAGGATGTTGGTGATGTTGCGTTCGGACAGAAAGTTGCCGTTCTGCGACTGAAAGAAAATCAGCAGCAAAATCATGAAAATAAACACGCCAAAGCGTTCAAAAAAAGCAATCGGGTCAAAACGTCCGCGCGTATTGGACGGCGTAATGGTCTTAGAAAGCGGCTGCTGGGACATGCGTCACCTCCGTTATGCTGCGTGTAATGCGTCGTGGCAAATGGCCATCATCGTCATCAGTTTTTCTTCTGTGGCGTCATCGCCATGAATTTCCCCGCTGATCCGCCCTTCACTGAGCGTGATAATGCGGTCGGAAATCGCCATGATTTCCGGCAGGTCGGAGGAAATAACAATCACGGCGACGCCCCGTTTCGCCATATCGAACAGCACCTGATGGACTTCGGACTTGGTGCCGACATCAATGCCGCGCGTGGGCTCATCCACGATCAATACCTTGGGGTTCAGCGCCATACAGCGGGCAAGAATCACCTTTTGCTGGTTACCACCCGACAGCTTGCGCACCTCTTGATCGCTATTCACCATCTTGATGTGCAGCGCCTGACGGTAGGCGTCAATCAGATCGTCTTCTTTACGGGGGTTCACAAACCAGCGCCAGCGCATGAGCGACGAGAGATTGGAGAGCGAGATATTTTCCCTGATCGATAACCCCAGTACCGCGCCCTCTTTCTTGCGGTCTTCCGGCACCAGAGCAATACCCTGCGACAGCGCATGCAGCGGCGTGGACGGATGATAAGGCGCGTCATCCAGCACAAACTCACCGGTAGAGAACCCATCGGCACCAAACAGGCAGCGTGCGATTTCCGTGCGCCCTGCACCGACCAGCCCAGCAATGCCGAGCACCTCGCCCTCATGCACCTGAAAGCTGATATCTTTTAGCGCAATGCCGTGCGCATCCAACGGCGGTTTTTCCCGGCTTAAGCCCTTCACCGCCAGACGTACCGGCTTATCCTGATGATGCGTCTCGGAAGGCGGGCGACGGTTAAACACCACGTCACGCCCCACCATCAGGCGAATAATTTCCTGCACGTTGGTGCTGGCAACATCCCCAGAACCGGTGTAGCGGCCATCCTGAAACACGGTAAAGCGGTCGCATAGTTGGAAAACTTCATGCAGCCGATGCGTCACATACACCACGCTCACACCGCGACCTTTTAGCTCACGTCCCACGCGGTGCAGGCTGTCGACTTCGCTATCGCTCAGCGCCGCCGATGGCTCATCCATCACAATCAGTTTGGCGTTCAGCGTCAGCGCTCTGGCGATCTCCACCATTTGCTGCTGCGCTACACTCAAACGCGCCACCTGCGTCGTCGGCGCAATATTCAATTTCAGGTAATCCAGTACCGCTTTCGCCTCACGATTGACCGCCAGCGCGTCGACAAATAATCCACTGCGCTGCGGTTCACGCCCTAGGAACATGTTTTCCGCCACGCTCATATTCGGCAGCAGATTAAATTCCTGATAAATGGTGATAATTCCCCGCTTTTGGCGTTCAACCGGTGATTCGAGCGGTAACAGCTGCTGGCCGCCAAACCAGATATCGCCACTGGTCTGCGGCTGCGCCCCTGCCAGCGCTTTTAACAGCGTCGATTTACCCGCGCCGTTCTCTCCCAATAGCGCGTGAATTTCTCCCGGCTGTACGGTCAGTTGCGCATTGCTCAGCGCCCAAACGCCAGAGAAACTCTTTGCCAGATTGGTGATGTTCAGTAGGGGTTCCGTCATGCGTACCTTCCTCCCGCAAGGCCGCACGGATGCGGCCTGCTGAATACCTTTTATACCCGTAATACTTCAAGCTGCATGTGCGTTGGCTTCGTTCACTCACCCGAATCACTTACCTGAGTAAGCTCATCGGGATTCCCTCTCTTGCCGCCTTCCTGCAACTCGAATTATTTGGGGTATATGATTTAACAATGGCGTGGGAAACGATTTATTTACCCGCTTCACCAATGCGCTCGGCATCGTTCAGGTTATCTTTGGTAATCATGGTCGGTTGGTAGTCTGCCCCGGTGATAGGCGCTTTACTGCGGATGTTATTGGTTAACTGTGTTAACGCAGTGGTCACGGCATAGCCAGGACGCTGATCGGCGGTCACCGCCAGCCAGCCGTCACGTACGCGAGCCAGCGCTTCCGGTACGGCATCAAATCCCGTCACCAGTACCTCGCCGGGTTTCAGACCTTGCCCCTGTAACGCTTCAATCGCGCCCAGTGCCATGTCGTCATTCGCGGAGAGGATCACCTGCGGACGTTTCGGCAGTGAAGGAAAAACACTTTCCACAATGCGCATCCCTTCAGAACGCATCCAGTTTCCCGTCTGGTCAGCCACAATGTGGTATTTGCTGCCACCCGCTTTCAGGCTGTCGCGAATCCCCTGCGTCCTTTCGATGTTAGAAGAAGAACCCGGTTGACCAGTCAGCAAAATGATCTCTGCCCCATCCGGGAACTTGGTTTTGACATAGTCGGCGATAGCCTGGCCGCCTTTGTAGTTGTTGGCACCAAAATGCGGCACCGCTTTTTCCGTTTTCACCGAACGATCCAGCGTCACCACCGGCAGCTTGGCATCCTGAATTTCGGTCACGGCGCTGGAAACCGCATTAACGTCATTTGGTGACACCACGAAGCCCTGCGCACCACGCGTGATGGCATTCTCCAAATCGGCGGCCTGCTTCGGCGAGCTACCCTGCCCATCCAGAACCTGCAAATTCACGCCCAGTTCTTTGGCGGCTTTGACAGCAGTGCGCTGCATGTGAACTTCAAACGGCATAGCGAGATTCGGCGTACTGAAAACGATTTGTTCATTTTGGGCCTGAGCAAGACCAGACAGACCCAGTGCGATGGCGATTGCGGTAACGCTAATGATCTTTTTCATATGTCTTTTCTCTGCTTCTGTTATGGGTATAGGTGTAGGGTTGAAAGCAGGTAAAACGCGCTGTGCCGATGCGGTTACACGGCGACCTCCTTGCCCTGAGCCAGTGATTCAAACGCTTTATCCGCCAGATTCAACGCGCGTTCACCGTCCAGCCCGGAGCACTCAGGCTGCGTACGACCATTCAGCACATCGACAAAGTGCTGCCACTCTGCCGCGTAGGCCGCGTGATAGCGTTGCAGGAAGAAATATTCAGGTTTCGCGGACAGACAACCGTCATCCGTCCACTGCTCGACTACGTTTTCACGGATGTTGCCTGCGGTGAGCACGCCTTTCGCGCCGTGTAACTCAAGGCGCTGATCGTAGCCGTAGCCCGAACGGCGGCTGTTGACGATGGTCGCCATCGCGCCAGAAGCAAATTTCAGCACGATAAATGCGGTATCAATGTCGCCCGCCTCACCAATCGCCGGATCGACCAGATTGCTGCCTTGTGCAAAGACCGACACCGGCTCTTCGCCCATAATGAAGCGCGCCATATCGAAATCATGGATCGTCATATCGCGGAACATACCGCCGGAAACGCGGACATACTCGGCAGGCGGCGGGGAAGGATCGCGGGAGATAATCAGGAGAGATTCTGGTTTGCCAATATTGCCTTCGCCAGCCAGCGTTTTGACGCGGCGGAATTGCGGGTCGTAGCGGCGATTGAAGCCAACAAATAATGGCACGTTCTGCTGTTTGACGACGGTCAGGCAGTCGCGAACGCGGGCAATATCCAGATGTACCGGTTTTTCACAGAAAATGGCTTTGCCATGCTTAGCGGCCAGCTCAATCAGGTCGGCGTGCGTGTCAGTCGCGGAGGCAATCAGGACGGCGTGCACGGCTGGGTCGTTCATGACCTCGTCAACAGTTTGCACTTTGGTATGGTAACGTTCTGCCAGCACCGTGGCATTTGCGGGGTTGGGATCGACCACCGCGTACAGGTTGGTTTCTTTGTGTGCCGCGATGTTCACTGCGTGGACCTGACCGATACGACCCGCGCCCAATAAAGCGATGTTAAACATAGATGCTCCCTTGCTACCTGAGTGGTATTTAACGCCAGACTGATAAAGTGACGGGCTAACGGCTAGTCTCTTCTCTCCATCCCCATCACTCACTTTTTACCGCAAATCCCGACAGCTAAAATAAAACATTTATTTCAGTTTTGTATAAATTGAAAATTATGTTTTTGCGCGCCAGTTAACATTTTCATGACATCTTCGCTGTTTTCTGCAACCACAATCACACATCGGGTGAGAACGTTTATGGGGATATACATGACTATCAGCGGATCGGTCAGGTGCTGGCGTACAGCAGGAGGGAAAATGAAACCGTGGTTTGAAAATGAAATAGATATTTCAAATTATTCCCTCCCATTGCATTCCAACATATCGGAGATGCAACTACAGGGAGTCACCAAGGATTTTGCCCTTATCCGGCGTAAAAATTATGCTGAGGAGATAGCGGGCGTAGGATGAGCCGCAGGACGCGGCGAAAGCTTGCGCCACGTCGGGAACGTGTCGCAAGCGGTCCGTTAAGCCAGATACCGACGAAGGCACCGCGTTAGCGGCATGATTTCCGCCCAAAAGCCTGGGGTCAAGGGGCAGCGGCAACTGAGTAACCGTGTTGCCGGTCAAGCATTTTTATGAGTCGTCATCCCATAATTTTTGTCATAGGGCTGCTGCGTATGCAGCACGCCATAACACAGATGCACCAGTTTCCTCATCGCCGCCCCTATCGCCACCATCTTCGCTTTTCCTTTTAGCCGCAATCTTTCATAGAGCGCTCTCACATGACTGTTCCAACTGATAGCCGCTATGGCTCCCATATACAGCTTTGCCCGGATGCCCGGCGGCCCTATTTTAGACAATCTGGCTCTGCCACACACCGAGGTGCCTGAACGTCTCTCTACAGGGATAACCCCCAGATACGCCGCCACCTGTTCCGCACTCCTGAAGTGATTACCCCGGATGATGGCTAACATATTCCACCCGATTTGCTCTCCAACTCCATCAATCGATTGCAGAAGTTTCAGGTCGTTTTTTAGCCTGGGATGCTTATCTATATGCTCCGCTATCAGGCGTTCAATCCTTGCCAGCTCATCCTTTAAATTTCGTTCAATCGACTCCAGCGAGGTCAGGACTTCTTCCGGGGCCACTGTGGATTTCAACGTGCTCAGCCGATTTTCTACGCGTTGTTTATCATCAAGCACGCTATCCCTGTGCTGCAATAATGCCCTGAGTTTTCTTATTTCTTGCGAAGGCGGAACCCAATTTTCTGGTTGTTTCAGGTAGCCATAGCACGCCAGAACATAGGCATCCACTTTATCCGTTTTCGTCAATATCCCCATTCCTTTGGCAAATTCACGCACTCGATGGGGATTTGCCACTGACACAAGAATGTTAGCCAGATGAAGGCCATAAGCGAGGTGTTCGTGATAAATGCCCGTCGCTTCCATGATGATATGAGCTTGGCTCGGTTCACATTTTTGCAGGGTTAACCATTGAGCCAAAGCCTGTGCTGAGTTGGGGCCATTGGGTAACACTTTCGTCTTCCGTTTACCTTTAATGCCATCAACCAATAAGCACACATCGATAAAACGTTTACTGATATCAATGCCGACGTAATACATAATGTCCCCCCTTTCACTGAAGCCATCACGCCCGTTCCGCTTGTACATTCAGAGTCAGTGCTCTGGGTAACCGTTCAATGTTAATGTTGGCGTGAAAGGTGAAACAGAGGGCTTAAACTCAATCGCAAGGTTATAGCCTTGGCGCCCCTTGGAAGCTCACTCTGTTCCATGTAGTGATAGCTAATCACTACATGAGAAAGATACAAGCCGTCCCTTGTCGGGCGCGTGCTACGGGGTAGCATGAAAATGACGGCACTATCGCGCACGAAACCGTCTCTTAGTCTTCATAAAAATGTGACTAAGAGACAGTGACGCAGGGAAATTCACCTAATATTGCCGTGCGCGGGAAAGCGCAGCTTTCACGCTACTGGCAGCAGACTCAATCTCTGGGTTGTCGGCGACCTGTGCCGTGCCCGTGCGCCACCAGGATTCATAGCCGTGCGTCATGGTCTTCGGCAGCACCTTGATATCGAGCAGTACCGGGCCTGCATGCTGACGTGATTCCGCCAGCGCCAGTTTGAGCGATGCCTCATCATGCACCCGCCACGCTTTGCAGCCGTAGCTTTCGGCGTTCTTGGCGAAATCCACTGGAATAAGCGCACCACGCAGTTGCCCCGATTCCGCATCGCGGTAGCGATTTTCCGTACAGAAGCTGCCCATTCCTTGACTCATTTGCAGGTTGTTGATACAGCCAAAACCTGCGTTGTCGAACAACAACACGGTGATTTTGATGCCCTCCTGTACCGCCGTTTGTAGTTCGGTGTGAAGCATCAAATAGGAGCCATCACCGACCATCGCGTAGACTGGCTGCTGTGGTGCCGCAAGGCGAGCACCAATAGCCGCCGCAATCTCGTATCCCATGCAGGAGTAGCCATACTCCAGATGATAGCTGTCCGGCGTTTTCACCTGCCACACACGCTGTAGATCGCCCGGCAACGAGCCAGCCGCACCAACCACAATCGCGTTATCCTCCAGTTCATCATTCAGTATGCCCAGTACGCGCGTTTGCGTCAGATGGGTATTCAACGTCTGACGGTATTCGTCCAACTTGTCTTCCAGACCATCTACCACTTCTGGCACCAGTTCACCCTTATCCTGCACGGTAAACAGCCGCTCTAGTTCGCGCTCCCATTCCGCACGAGCCAGTTCGACAGCCTGCTGCCAACCGCTACGATACGACACCGTTGCCAATCGTTCACTCAACGCTTCCAGCCCGACACGGGCATCAGCGATCAAGGGCAGCGCATCCAGTTTTAGTGCATCAAACTCGGCAACGTTGAGCAGCAAAAATTCGACATCTGGGTTCTGAAACAGTGATTTGGAACCCGTGGTAAAGTCGGTTAAACGCGTTCCAACCCCGATAATCAGATCCGCCTCTTGCGCCAGCCGATTCGCCGCCAGCCCGCCCGTGACGCCAATGCCGCCACAGTTCAGCGGGTGCGATGAAACAAGTGCGCCCTTGCCCGCCTGCGTTTCGCCAAAGGGAATCGCAAACTGCTCGGCAAACTGTGCCAGCGCATCATGTGCGCCGGAATAACGGACACCGCCGCCGCAAATCAGCATTGGACGACGTTTTCTCGCAATCAACGCCACGGCTTCATCCAGCCGCGCAGCATCCGGCGGACGACGTTCGAGGTGATGGACGCGCTTGCGAAAAAACGATGCCGGATAATCCCAGACTTCCGCCTGTACATCCTGCGGTAAGCACAGCGTTACCGCACCGGTGTCTGCCGGATCGGTCAGGACACGCATGGCGTTAATCAGCGCGCTCATCAGTTGTTCAGGGCGATTAATACGATCCCAATAGCGGGAAACCGGTTTGAAGCAGTCATTGGTGCTAATCGACAGATCGTGATATTGCTCGACCTGCTGTAATACCGGATCAGGCTGGCGGCAAGCGAAGAGATCGCCGGGCAACAGCAGCACCGGAATACGGTTAGCGGTGGCGGTCGCCGCTGCGGTCACCATATTCGCCGCTCCCGGCCCCACCGATGAGGTCACCGCATAGATTTTCCGCCGCTTGTGCTGTTTAGCAAACCCGACGGCGATGTGCGCCATTCCCTGCTCGTTGCACCCCTGATGCACGGTGAGACGGTTTGCCTCCTGCTCCAGCGCCTGGCCGATGCCCAGCACATTACCGTGACCAAAAATGGTCATGACACCCTGCACAAAAGGAGATTCTTCACCGTCTACGCTGATGTATTGCTGGTTGAGAAACCTGACCAGCGCCTGCGCCATGGTGATGCGACACGTATCCATTGATCTACTCCTTCACGTAAGGGAGGATTAAAACGACTGATCCCTGTTGCAATATCGAGATACACGGGTATACCACGGGGCGAGGCGTCCCTGCGGGAACCTCATCCCCGTGTTCCCCCTAAAACTACACATTATTGATACAGCACATTTTCAGCACTTGTTATCGTTACAAACGCAGCACAAAACACTTACGCGCCTCACTCCAGCGTGGGCATGATGAAGCTGCTGGTGTGGTGTTCCAGACGGACGCTGGCAGGCCAGCGGCTGGTGACGGTTTTCATGCGGGTGTAGAAGCGCACGCCGTCGTTGCCGTGGACGTTGAGTGGCCCAAAAATGGAGCGCTTCCAGCCGCCAAAGCTGTGGAACGCCATCGGCACTGGAATCGGTACGTTTACGCCAACCATGCCAGCTTGCACTTCTTCACAGAACTGGCGCGCCGTTTCGCCATCGCGGGTAAAAATAGCCGTGCCGTTGCCGTATTCATGATTGTTAATCAGCGTCACCGCCGCCTGGTAATCCGGCACGCGCACCACGGACAGCACTGGGCCAAAAATTTCTTCCTGATAGATTTTCATCTCCGGCGTGACGTTATCAAACAGCGTTGGCCCGATAAAGTAGCCTTGCGGATGCCCTTGGACAGACAGCGTGCGGCCATCAATGCGCAGCGTTGCGCCCTGATCGACGCCACTTTGAATATAGTCGGCAATTTTCGCCCGATGCGGCGCGCTGATTACCGGCCCCATTTCATTTTCCTGCCCGTCGACCAGACCCGGCCCAACGCGCATCGCTTTTATCTGCGCACTCAGACGTTGGTGCAGTGCTTCTGCTGTGTCATCACCTACCGCGACCACTACCGACAGCGCCATGCAGCGTTCGCCCGCCGCACCAAATGCCGCGCCCATAATCGCGCTGGTAGCCATGTCCATGTCAGCATCCGGCATCAGGATGCAGTGATTTTTCGCCCCACCCAGCGCCTGACAGCGTTTGCCGTGCGCCGATGCAGTCTGGTAAATGTATTCCGCCACTGGCGTCGATCCCACAAAACTCACCGCCTGCACGCGTGGGTCGGTCAACAGCACATCAACCGCTTCTTTGTCGCCCTGGACCACGTTAAACACGCCATCTGGCAGACCGGCTTCTTTCAGCAACTGCGCCAACAACAGCGAGAGTGACGGATCTTTTTCCGACGGCTTAAGCACAAAGGTATTACCCGTCGCCAGTGCAATCGGGAACATCCACATGGGCACCATCGCCGGGAAGTTAAACGGCGTAATCCCGGCGCACACACCGAGTGGCTGCATGAGCGAATGACTATCCACGCCAGTGCCAACATTCGCCGAGTGCTCACCTTTTTGTAGGTGCGGAATACCGCAGGCAAACTCAACGACTTCCAGCCCGCGCGTCACTTCCCCCACGGCATCGGAATAGACCTTGCCATGTTCCTGTGAAATCAGCCGAGCTAGCGTATCCATTCGTTCTTCCAACAGTGCCTTGAAGCGAAACAGGACGCGCGCACGGCGTAGCGGAGAGTGCTTCGACCACACAGGGAATGCCGCCGCCGCGCTGGCAATGGCCTGCTCAACTTCCGCCTTATCAGACATCACAACCTGGCGAATCTGCTCGCCCGTCGCCGGGTTATACACCGCCGCGTAGCGCTGGCTGTTGCTGGAGGCAATCGCCCCCTGAATGAAGTTAGATACGGTTTCCATGTTTACACCTTTGTGGGTTTTGAGGAGACAAACGGCTGACATCGGATTACAGTATATGAAATGAATATTCCATTTAATGGAAAAATAAAATAAATGTTGATTATTGTGATCCGCTGCGAATTTTTATGTAAACTTGAAGCCAGCTGTCCACAAAGACAGGCGAGCAGCCTCTGAAAATAGCCTTATCGATAAAAGGTTTGTCGCCAGAAATGTCGTACAGATAAAACAGCCGTATCCAGAAATGAATTTTCTGTTCCGTTTCAAGCGCCAATCATCACAGGCACGACGGAAGTGGGCAGAATTGTGATATGTGAGTCTTACACGTCTTTGGGAGATGACCCGATATGCCCATGGCAACCAGCCTGAGAGAGTTACAGGAACAGATTCGTGAGCGTTATGATTCGCTCAGCAAGCGGTTACAGCAGGTCGCGCACTATGTGTTGGATAATACCAACAGCATCGCGTTCGATACCGTTGCGGTGATTGCCGAACGCGCGGATGTTCCTCCCTCAACGTTGATCCGCTTCGCCAACGCCTTTGATTTCAGCGGCTTCAATGAAATGAAACAGCTATTCCGTATGAATCTGGTGGAGGAGACGGCAAGCTATACCGACCGTGCACGGCTGTTTCGAGCGATGGAAGCTGACGCAGTGCCAGAAACGCCGTTGGATATTCTGCATGAGTTTGCGCGCTCAAACGCGCAGGCGATGCAACAGCTGGCAGCACGCACCCCGCAAGAGGATCTGCAAAAAGCGGTCGATCTGCTGGCGCAGGCGGACACAATTTATATCGTGGGGCTACGGCGCTCGTTCAGCGTCGCGACCTACCTCACCTATGCGCTCAGCCACCTGGAAAGCAGTGCGATTCTGGTCAACGGTCTGGGTGGCATGTTTCGCGAACAACTCAGCCGCGTTAACTCGCGCGATGTGGTGGTCTCCATCAGCTTCTCACCCTATTCACAGGAAACCGTGATGGTCAGCGAGATGGCGGCTAAAGCTGGTGCGCGACAAATTGTGATTACCGACAGCCAAATCAGTCCGCTGGCAACGCTCAGCGACGTTTGTTTTGTGGTGAAGGAAGCGCAGGTTGATGCGTTCCGTTCACAGTCTGCCACGCTGTGTCTGGTGCAGTCGTTGATGGTATCGCTAGCCTATCGGCAGGGAAACGGCGCAGAACAGAGCGAAAAACAGCAGCGCGGCTAGCCGGAACTATTTACTTAGCAGGATGAACATATAGGGAGACCCGTTTTATGCTTCAAGTCATCGCACAGGATTTTATTAAACCTGAGATGATTAGAAGTGAGATAAACAACTAAGAGAATCTGAGATAAATGGGATTTAGTGGAACCACTGGGGATTTATCGGGATAGATTACTGTAATTACCTTTCACATACTGTAAAAGAAACAAGGGCAGAAAATTTAACTCTTCTGCCCTTAATTTTACTCTTCGCTGTCAAACAAATCCAGATTCGGCTGTCGGCTTTTCATCAGGCGTCGATGAACACGATGGATCAGCTTTCTCAGACCACGTTCAGTGATACCATATTTTGAACTTAGCTCGGCCCAGTTATTGCCTTTGTGCTCGTCGTAAATATGTAGATCACGCACGGCCAGCTTATAGACATAGTCACGTGGGAACGTGAAATTTTGCCCGCCGAAATGTTCAGCCAAAAAATTAGCCACAGCCAGCCCCAGTTGTTCAGCGTGTTCGGCAGAGCAGCCGTAATCTGTTGCTGTCTCTGCAACGTGATCGGCTAGTTCAGACAGCAGCTTATGACGCTTCTCTTCCATCGGTGTGATCATGATTTACCCCTCACTGGACAGACTGGGCCTTGCGTTCGCGGGCCTGCCATTTCTTTAGTGATTCGATAACACGGCTAGCCTGGTCTGTACTGAGCCATTCCAACCGCCCGACGCCGGTGATGCGATGTACATAGGCGTTGATAGCACGTTCAGAACTGTCACGAACGTAGCCTGCATCAGCCATTTCCAGCCATAACGCACGTATTTTCTTAGACTGTGCGTCAGTAGCCGTGATTTTATGAGGCTTTGTACTTTTGACTTTGAAACCCAGTTGTTTCATTGCATCCAGTACCTGTTGCAGTTGCCGTTCTGTCATATCCCGCGTGCTGTTGACGCCCGTATAGTTGACCAGAAACTGACGGTATGTATCGTCATCCAGTTTGCGGTCACGCTTTGCAACGTGTATCAGTTTAATTAGCTGGTTTCTGTTCATCGCCATCCTCCCGCCACACCGCTCCGCACATCAGAACGGCGGCTGGGCGACGTTCATGGATAGCATCCAATACCAGAATGCATGACTCTTCTGTCAGATAAAGATCATCCGAGACAGGCATTGCTTCGCAAGCATCAAAACCACAAGCTGAAACAAGTAATACAAAGCCGATAATCATGCGTCACCTCCGCACTCACACACACCAATAAATGCATAAGTCAGCGTATTTGGGGCATCAGCAGGCGATACATCATCCAATGACAGTTCTTTAACACCGTCGCCAAACTGTATTTTAACGAGGTCATTATTTACTTCTATTACGGTGACTTTTTTAGTGCTGTATCTAATATTGGTGCTACGTTGGGACTGTTTTACTCGTTCAATGAGAATATTGACCTTATCCCCAGCTTTAATTGATGATTTATCCACAGGGAGCATTTTGTCGCATTTGGTGCAGCGGTATTTATTCATTACCTCTCCCTCCCACAGCCTTAGCTAATTCGTCACAACGATCTTGATACCCGCGTGTATAAGCTAGTGCTTCAGCCTGCGATTGTGCTTTTTCTGGTGAATATTCCACCCCTAATCTCTGCACCAGACGCTGCAATTTCTGTTCTTTCTGATAATCAATCAGAGTCGCCATGCCATTTAAACGAAACTGTTCGATCATGATTTCGACGTCTGCCATTTTACTTGCCAGCGCGACTTCATTACCGACACCATTAATACAGCGGGCAGCTTCGACAACCAGTTCGCCAGTCTCTTCCGTCAGTTTCACCATCTGTGCTTCAGGCCCCCATTTCTTGAGAGCCTCCTTATATAAAGAAGAACGGTTCACATAACGCATTTTCATGATGGCAGTTCCTCCGATTTAGGGTCTTTACGCAGGATGTTGATCTCGTTCGCTGCGTTGCTCAGGGTGCGCAGTGCCAATTCAGGGGTGTTTTCCTGAATCTGACGGGTAGCCAGGCGGATAAATTGCGCCGTTTTCTCCAGGCGTTTTACAGGTGGTAAATGGGCCATAATCATTCTCCAAAATAGTGTTTTACTGAATTACGGGTGCAGAATTCCCCGGCGTTGACGCCGAAATAAAATCAATTTCATTTTTTAATAATTAAATGGCGGCGATATCTAATGAGATATTTATTAATTTCCCCGACTCGTCTTTTTCACGAAAATTAATGTACGTCTTGGATACCTTCACCATTAATGACTCTGAAATTGCCTCCATGGCTTTTTTCCATCGATCATCCTCAATTTTTACTGTTCGCAGAGACAAAATGCGTGAGGTGCTCAGGTTTCCTTCTTTATCTACCTGGAATGCATCGTCGATTATCGCCCGCAGCTTTTCATCGGCTCCCTTTGACCACTCCTTGACGCATTCGTCGATCAGTTGCTTTGCGATCTGCAACTCAGGGCCGAACGTCAACGAATCCTGCACCTTGATACTGATTTGCTTACTGCCGTCAAACGACGAAAACGTTACATTCCCCTTAACGCCCCCGCGAGTGCGCCCGTATTTTTCGGCAACCAAATCCAGCCAGGCATAGCAATTATCGAACGACTTTTTTTTGAATTCGCGCAATTCGTCGTTTTTCAACTTTGCGTCACGGATAGCATCATTCACAAATGCATCCATTTCCTGATCGTAATCAGACACCTGATTAATTGGCACCAGACGACCTTTACGGTCAGTCATATAGTCGTTTTTATTAATTTCAGTCATTGTTATTTCCTCATTAATGGAGAGATTCAGACCAGATAATGCGGCAACCATGTTGTTCAAACATGCCCTGGCGAAAGCGGCCTGTGTGGTTAACGCCAAATTCGGTATAAATAGCCTTGCCGTTTTCCAGCATTTTTGCGCAGTGACCATTTCTTGCAATACGGATAACGGGCTTACTACCGCACATCATGACGCTCTGAACTGTCGCATTCATTGCTTTCAATGCCGCCATCGCCAGTTGCACGTCTGCCAACTGCTGCTTAATGTTCGGTATCGATTTCATCTAAACCCCCTTAACCACATCAGCATTGACGACAGGCACGCCAATTTCAGCGGCCAGATTCATCGCGGCAATCATCAGGTTGCTGACGGCCAGCGGGTACAGCAGACTAACGATGCTCTTGCGGTTGTTAACGGTATTGCTCAGTCGTGCCCGGATAGCGTCAATCGCGCTGTCATCAACAATTTCAGCCAGCTTTTTGCCTGCGCGACCAAACTTGAATTGCAGGAAATCGGCCAGGGAATTATCCAGCGGCAGCAGCTCGACGACTTCACAGCGCTGGACGACTTCGCGGACTTCCATGTTGCGTTCTGACAACTTCACCGCCAGTTCTGGTTGGCCGATCAGGACGATTGACAGCAGCTTTTTAAACCCGCTTTCCAGCTCAAAGAACCGCTTCAGATGCTTCAGCGTGGGGATCGGCAGACTGTGGGCTTCCTCAATCACCAGAACGTGGCTGTAACCCGCTGCGCAACTGTCCTTCAATACGCGGTGTAACTGACGAAAACGGGCGTCTTGACTGCGCTTGATGCCCTCTAACGGCGCGATAGTGCTGATAATCGCCTCGGCAATCGCTGCCGCTTTCAGCGTCTTGCCTTTGACGTCGTTGTCTTCCATTGCCAGCACATACGGTTCGATGACGATGATCGGGGCGTTTTCTCTGTTAATGCGTTCAATCAGGTCGCGGCGCAGTGTCGATTTACCCGCACCAGACTCGCCGATGACGGACATAAAACCGCCGTGGCGGGCGGTCTGATAGAGCGCTTCACGCACGTAACGGATATCCGGCGTGGTGAAAACGTCTTCTGCGCTTTGCATCGCGTCATCAGCGAACGGGTCGCGGAACATGCTGAACGCTTTTTTTGTAGCTGGACGTAGTACCTGTTTTTTCAGTAGCATATTTTCTGTCTCCTCATCATTTGCCTGTTGCAGTGGGACGTCTGTCCCGGTGGTGATGCTTGCTGCCGGGACTTCTTCAAACGCCCCGTTTGGATCGATACCGCGATGTGACAACATGCGGGAAATACTCTGCCGGATACCCTCGGCGTTACGCTTTGGCCAGATACCGTGATTCACCAGTTGCGCGATTGCAGGCTGTGATATGCCTGCGGCGGTCGCCAGAGCGCCCTGATTGATCCCGTGGTTGGCCATAATGGTTTTCAGTTGCAGCATGTCCCCCCCTTATTAACGAATGCCAACGACGTTAGCGGCGGCAGGTGTCGCAATCAGCAACTCGACAACGTTTTCAATTTCATCAGCCGGAACGCCATCAGGGTATTGCGCGGCTAACTGCTGGTAATGCTGCGCCGTCCAACTGTGCCCGTTTGCCGTCAGTCGCTCACGCAGCTGCTTCGCGGCCTCAACATGAGTCAGCGGACGCTGTTCGATACGCGGGCCGCGAACCTCTGACGCCGTGCCACGTTTCGGCAGATATGACGGCAATGTCGTGTCATCAATGCTGCGGTAGGGATCGAACCGCCCACCAAACGGAACCGCGTTAGCTTTGCGCGATGCGGCTGCGGCCTCTGCGGAGTCCGTTCCCGTTACCAGTTGTTCAATCTGCTGGTTAACGTGCTGGGTAACGGTATCAGCGGGTTTCTTGTAGCTTTCGCCGATAATCGCGGCATTGGTTGAGAAGCCAAATTCGTTCTCTGGTACTTCTTCGACCAGGTGAAAGACTTCATGGCCATCTTCGCCCGTCAGCACGATCTGTGCTGCGTCGGTACGCCACGGATTACGTGTAACCATGACGAACTCGCCGACCATGACGCCTGGCACACTCGATACATCGTACTGGCGACCCTGAAACGAGATTTCGAGCGTCGCTTGAACCTTGCGACGTTCCGGCGCAGCGATGGCCAGTTCGCGACAAATAGCTACAGACGGTGCTTTAATCAGTTGTTCAGCCGTCACGTGCAGCCAGATGTTGTTACGGGTTTGCCCGTGGCGGCTGTGTATTGCTGTCGCGTTGAAATGGCTGCGCCACTTCTTCGCCATCGCGTTCAGCTCATCCAGGCTGTTTACTTCAACGAACTTCAATCCCGGCTCGAATTTGCGTTCGATAGTGTCCCGCGCTTTCTCGACTTGCCCCGTGGCGCGGGCGTTTCCGGCTTTGTGAGCAATCATTTCAATGCCCAGCGATTTGCACAGATTGCGCGTCATCGCTGCGGTGTTTGCAGAGCCGGGATCCATGAACAGGATTTTCGGCACACCGTGAAGCACGTCAGCGCCACCGCGCTCTTGCATCGCGTTAATCAGTACCGAGCAGAGGTTTTCACCAGATTCAGCGCCCAGCACGTACTCAACGTAAATCCAGCCGCTGGTGTGATCGGTAATCTCATAGCTCCACACGCGGTCATTCGCGATACGTGCCAGATTTTTCGGCTTGTTTTTATAGAACTGGTCATTGCTCATTACCTGTAATCCGGTCGTTTTTTTGCCGTTTTGCAGGTAATAGAGTGTGCAAATTGACGCATCAATCAGCCAGCAATGGTTCGGGTGTAGGCTGGCGAGTCTGGTGCTGGGTTCCGGTGCCATCAGCTGATCGGGATGCACGCCGTAACCGCGCATCGCACGAATGATGGTGCTTTCTGCCAGCGGACGAACTTCACCTGTCGCCGTATCTGCAAATTCAGCCGTAATCATGTTGTTTGCCCGCAGCTCTGCGACAGCGTCAGCAACTGAATACAGCCGCTTGCCGTTCTTACGCGTGGACTCCGTCAGCAGCGCGGAAATCATTAGCGCGTCATCGCGAGTCAGTGCGCTTTTTCCGGCATCATTTCGACGTTTACGGGTAGCAGGCATAGAAACCTCTTTCAGCTTGCGTAACAGCGTTGCGCGAGACAGCCCCAGCTCAGCGCAGGCCGTGTTGTAGATAGCGCCACGTCCGCCGTGTGCTGCGTTGCGTGCGGCCTGTGCTATTGCAACCAGTCGTTCTGTCAGTGCGCCGCTCATTGTTGCCACCATTTCCGCAGGCGGTGAATTAACTGACGCAATGCCGCGTTGATTTGCTTGCGTATCGGCTGTGGCGTTTTATCCGCGAACATGCGGGCTGAGTGAAGACGCTGGCGTCGAGCGCGGATTCGTTCCCTCTGTGCCTGCAAGCACTCGTCAGCATTAGCCAGTTTTTCACCCAATTCAGCGGGCAATATCCCGTTGTTATTACTGTTCAGGTTATTAACGGTCATGGTTATTGCCCCTGTTTTTTATGATATTTTGATTTCTCTTCCTCTGAATGCAGGTGTGGAACCAATGAAAGACAATAAGTATCTAAAGGAACAATTAAGCAAAAAGAGTGAACACGTAGACGACTGGTCGACGGGTGTTTTTCTTGCAATGCTTGATCTGCTAAAAGTGATGGCTCATGAACATCCCGAGGTGTTACGTCGTCTTGAACCTCAGTGGAAACAGGCCTATGACGATTACAATCGCGCTGAGCAAAACAAGCATGTTGGTGAGTCAGCTCGCTTGCTTGAAGCTCGGAAGATGCTGTACGGGATGCTGAAGTCGTTTGGAGCATTTGAAACGCCTCCTCGCGACTAAGCAGGCATTTACCATCTGAACGGGTAGCCTCTCGTAATAACTGTTCTACGCGAGCCTGCATATCAGGCTCGTATTGAATCTGTCGGGTTTTACGCATCAACAAGTACTCCATTGCATCAGCAAACGGCGCGGCGTCATCGGCAGTCACGTAGATATCACCGTGACGAGTCTGAATGGTGAAGCCGTTGCGCATATCAGGAACATGGTGGTGCAGCGCGTGGCGTAGCACGTCTGGGCTGTCCATTACCGGTGTATTACTCATGGTTGTTCTCCTGTGACTCTTTCACCCAATCAGGAGCGTCATCGCGGTGTTCCGGTAAATCGAACTGGTTGCGTAACGCATTCAACTGCAACTGGAGGTCATCGATAATTCCCGCCATCAGGCCAATGTGAAAAATGCCCGTGCGTTCGGTGTGATCGGCCAGTGCGTTAAAGCCGCTTTTCAGTTCAACCAGCGCGGCAATTACGCCGTTTTTAAACCCCGCCACCTCGGTCTCTATTGAAACGCCCTCGGTATCCGGTGTCTCTGTCGCTGCACGACGTGTCAGACGAGTGCGGAAGTCGTCGCGCTCGTTCTTGAGGTTGTCGATTTCATCTTTCTTCTCTGCGACGGTCTGGCGGCTGATATCCAGATCGATTCTCAGGTCTTCTTTTTCTTTGGTGTGTTTGGCGATCATTTCCTCTGCCAGCTCCAGCAACACCGTTTTGTCGCCGTCTTTGGCGGCTTCAATCAGTGCGCTTTTCTGGTCTTCCGGCAGGCGGCGGAACTGGCGCAGTTCACGGTAGCCGATGCCCATACGGGACATGGAATCAAGGGCCTCTTCGCCGAATGATTGCAGGTTGTTTATTGACTCATTGGCGTGTTCAGGTGTGTACCCTAGTAAATTGCAGAATTCAGACCACGTTCCTGAAAACTCAAGACCGTCTTGGCTTCTCTTTCCTTTAAGGGATTGGTATAGCTTGTTTTCTTTCACAAAAGCCATTTTTGAAGTCAAGACAGTCTTGGACAATTTGGCGAACGCTTCAGCCATCTGCGCCTGCCCTAATAGCTGGTTCAGCAGGTCACGTTCATCACTGAATTGGTCTTGTACACTCGCAATCAGTTGCTGTGCGCCAGCGATTTCAGGATTCAGGTTGGCATCAGGCATTAAGTTTGTTGTTGGGGATGTAGTACGTGCCATCGTTATCTTTCCTCGTTGTTAGCGACCGCCAGCCAGAACGCGCTGGTTGATTTCATTGATGCGCTCTTGTGCGCGGCTCATTTCGTTACTGTGTGCAACGGCGATTTGCAGAATCTGCATGCCCAATGCAAAGCGACCGTTCTCCAGTTTGATGGCCATCCCCTCTTCAATCAGGGTGTTCAGCGCACGGTTAATGTTGGCTGGGGACTCATCCAGTGCCTTAGCCAGATCGCTGTTTGAGACGCCATTCAGCGTGTGGCCGCGCAGGGCTTTGAGAACGCGCAGAATGCGTGCGCCAGAGCTGGAGGTTTGGGGTTTATTCATAGCGTTTGCTCCATAGGCTGTACTCGCCATGCGATATCAGCATCCAGCAAATGAATACAACCCACATCAGCAGGCAGGCCGAACTTTGCGTAACCATCACAGCGGATTGTGGTGTATGCCGGACGAGCAGGGATTGCGGGAACATGGCGTACAACAGTCGCGGGTTCGGATTGACCACGACCATTTACTGGTTTCAGTAATACGCGCATGCCGGGTGTTAGTTGGTTGGGTTTCATCGCTTTACTCCACTTCATTCAGAATGCCAGGGATAACCTCTGCACCAATGGCCACGGATAGATCGCGTAGAATTTTGTAGGTCAGCCGTCCGCGAGGGAGATTCGTTTTCCCCGCCCACCGCGCCACCGCTTGTGTGACTGTGCGGGGTTCATAGCCGCCACACAGCGCGAACTGACGAAAATTGCTGTCACGCTCAATCAGACGGGCTTGAATCTTTCGTTTGTTCATAGTGTTCCCGTTGGGTTATTGTGTACTCAATGTGTTTAATTGTACCTACGCAAATTGCGTATATCAAGGAATTGATCAACAAAATGAGTATGAGTGAGTCCGAGGTTGTTATATCTAGATTGAAAGAAATCTACAGCGCCCCCAGCGATAACGCCTTATGTCTCCAAATTGGCGTAAGTCCTCAGACACTTAGCAGTTGGAAATCAAGGAACAAAGTTCCATACGCAAAATGCGTAGATATCAGTAAGCAAAAGGGAATATCGCTAGATTGGTTATTGACAGGATCTGGTTCAATGCTGAGAGGCTCGGTAGATAATCAAGAACCTACTTTCAGTAGAAGTGATTTAACTTTGCTTGAGCTTTTAAATCAGCTAGACCCAGATGTACGAAGGGACTTGCTGCGAGGCGCTGAGGAAAAACAGCGCATGATAGACATGGAAAAGAAACTTCAAGAATTGTCTGCTGAGCTTGAACGAGTTAAAAAAACGGGCTGATTTGTTCCTATTTGGAACTGATTTTCATGGTTCACATTGCGTAAATTGGTTTTACTGAGGTGTCTATAATGGCTTTGGTTCCTTGTTCTGAATGCGGTAAAGAGATTTCAGATAAGGCTATTGTTTGCCCCAATTGCGGTATCAAGCGAAAAAAAGATCTGGGTAACGTAAAGGGTTGCTTAGGTGTAACGTCGATTTTCATTGTGGTTTTTTTTGTTGTTCTATTTATTTTTTCATTATCAAAACCGAAGCAAGATACAAAACCGAACGCTATAGATGTTTGCAAGATGATGCTGCGTATGCAATCTGCTAATCCTGATAACGTTCAAATTGATGACATTAATGGTGTGAAGTATGGGGATGAAATTACATATGAATGGACACCATTTACATTAAAACTACAAAATCAGCATGGAGCATTGGTTGGCGTTTCTGCAACATGTGTTACCGATACGAAAATTAATGATGTAGTACGGTTCATCCTCCCTGAAATCAAGTGATTAAAATATAAACAGAGTTTTTAATTTTTACACACAGCAAGGAGTAGTGATATGCGTTACCTCTGGATTTTTGCAGCCTCTTTAACCGTTCTTGTGGGCTGCTCTACTAAAAATTATGGCCGTCAGGGTGAGATCACTCAATACGAGAAAGACACGATGACGTGTCGTGAAATTGAGTTAGAGGAAGCTAAGGTTCATGGCTATCTCAATCATGTAGAGAAAGAAAGCCAATTTGATGGCCGTTCTGTTCTGTCGTTCCTAGGAGATTTTGGTATCGGAAATACGATGGAGAAGAACAGCGCATTAGAAAGTGCGAATACTCGCCTGGCGCAGTTACAGCAGATGCGAAGCCAGAAAGAGTGCACCTCTGGGGTTACTGCGGTGACTAAATAATGACAAAGCCAGCGGTAAGCTGGCTTTGTTTTATGATGTTGTGATTACAGTAAATATCTAAACGTTAGAAGCTAACCGTTCTTTCAGCAGATAACCTTCCAGCGGCCAGATTTTGTTGATGGCATTTTGGCGTGCGACTTTACGGCCAATTTCCTCGTTAAAGTTTTCAGGACTGGCGCAGGCGCTTTCTCCCGTGACGGTAAAGCCGTTCGCTAGTTCCAGTACGCAAATTGTCAGCAGTTTGTGAGATTCGCGCGGAACAGCGGTGCGCAATCCGGGTGGTGTGGCTCCGCGAACGCCATCGGCAGCAGTGAAATAGACCTCACTCGCGATTACACTCTCAATATGCTGTGGGGTAATTCGTGGTGCTGTTTTACCTGTTGCCTGAATATCATTCTCAATATCTTGCTTGTTCATAATGTCCTCTGTGATGTGATAAAAATGCCTCGCCATATTGATCGCTGAGGCGGGGTAAATAATCTGTCCGAGGGCAAATTACAAAAGCCACCTCGCCGCCCACAATGTCCCTGCTCGTTGTTATTTCTTTCAACACCAGGGAATCACCATGTCACTTATTCATAAAGTTTTTCCACATCGGTTGCGTAGCTGGATCCTCCTCTCCGTCCTGTTGCTTATCGTTATTGCGCTGGTTTCGCCCGCCCAACTCAGCGTCACCGTCTATAAATTGTCGCTGGTCTCGGTTGCTGTGGTGCTCGGCTACCACCTCGACCGCGCCTTGTTCCCCTATGCCAGCCCCGGCAGTTACCTGATTGATGACTGGAAAAAGACACAGGGTAAACCCGTGCCTGGTGTCGGTGGCCGTAATGAACCGGAATACCCGATTGCGACGGGGTATGAGCATGTGTTTGCCGCCGTTCTGCTGCGACGAGCGCTGATTGTGCTGGCTGTGGTACTGGGCGTGACGCTGGGGCTGTGACGATGCGTGCGCTAATCCTCTTGTCGCTGCTACTCAGTGCGTGTAATCCCGCCCTTGTTTTGGCTGATATCCCGACCGATGCCCGCCGTTACCAGAGCGAATTAACGCGTAATGCCCGTGCGATCTGGGGCATCAATGCCCCAGTGGCGACGTTCGCCGCGCAAATCCATCAGGAATCGACGTGGAAAACTAACGCCCGCTCTCCCGTTGGTGCTGTTGGGCTGGCGCAGTTTATGCCCGCGACGTCGCAGTGGATTGCCGGGATTTATCCTGCCGAGCTGGGAGCTAATCAGCCCTATAACCCATCATGGGCCATACGTGCACTGGTGCAGTACAACCACTGGAACTGGCAGCGCATCCCGGTAACGGCCAGTGACTGTGATCGGATGGCTTTTACTCTGTCGGCTTACAACGGCGGTCTGGGCTGGGTACAGCGTGATCGCAAGCTGGCCGAGCAACGCGGTCTGGATAGCTCACGCTATTGGGGTCAGGTCGAGTCCGTTAACGCAGGACGCACGCCAGCCAACTTCCGCGAGAATCGCGGCTATCCCGACCGCATTATTCACCGCTGGCAACCGCTCTATGCCAATGCAGGCTGGGGGGCGGGGGTGTGCGATGACTGAAGCCATCAAGGTTTTTGCCCGGTATCTGGTGTGGGCGGGGTTGATTACCGTGACTGTGTTTATGATCCACAGCGCAGGCTATAAGCAAGGTGTCGCAGATACCCAACTGACGCAATCCAGCGCTGAAACCCAGCAGGCCGCTGGCGCCCTAAACGATTTCATCGCGGGTACTCGCGAACTCACAGCTAACGCTAATCTCGCCAGTCAGCAACTGGCACAACAAATCAACGCCCGCCAGGCTGCGGACGAACAATCAACAGAGGCCATCCGTGCAGCTCTCAAAAAGACAGCTAACAGCCGTGTTATGTGCATGTTTGACGCTGACGTCATGCAGCAACTCGCCGCCGCACGCGAACGCGCCGCAACCGCAGCCACAACCGGTATTACCCGCGAGTCTGGCAGTGCCGTGCGAGCGTCCGGTGGCAGCAGTCAGTAACAGCATGGACGATATGGCCATTGCGCAAAAACAGCTTTATGACCAGTACGGCCTCTGTGCTGGCCGACTGATTGACGTTATCAAATGCGCCCAGGGAGGCGACTGTGGGAATAAATGAACTGAGTTTCAACTGGCAGTTTTTGCAGTGGATTGTGATGGCCGTTGTGGGGATTTATACCTGGCTGATCGGTCGTCAATCTGCCAGTCAACAGGAGTTGCTGGAGCTGCGCACCCGCATCACGACGCTGGAAGCGCAGGTGAAACAGGTGCCAACGCAAGCACAGGTTACGGAACTGATTAGCAACCTGAGCCGCACCGAAGCGGGGCTAAACGGGCTTATGACGCAGGTTACCGCGATTTCTCGCCGTACAGAGACGATCAACGACTATCTACTGCAGAACAAATAAGAGAGGGCGTGGTGAACAACAGTTTTTCCAATTTTTTACGCGAAGATCAGCGGCTGGTCATTCTGCGTTTTTTGTCTGAAATGCCCAGCTACAGCAGCAACAGCTCGGTGATCTATTCGGCGTTAACCCGTTATGGCCATGCGCCCAGCCGGGACCAGGTCAAGTCTGAACTGCGTTGGCTAGAGGAACAGGGGCTGGTCACTGTTGACGATATCGAAACCGTGCTGGTTGCCAGATTAACCGAACGCGGTGCAGATGCAGCGGCTGGCCGTGCGATGATCCCCGGTGTCAAACGTCCTGCTGCGGGGGGATGAGATGGGCCGTAAATCCACTATTCATAAGTTGCCAAATGATGTCCGGTCACACATCGAACGCCGACTGCGAGAAGATGCGCTGACGCTCGATGAGCTGATCGCTGACATTCGCCAGCGTTTCCCCAACGCCGACGAGACGCCGTCTCGCAGCGCATTAGGCCGCTATAAGCAGTCCTTTGAGCAGGTCGTGTCCCGCATGCGTGAACAAGACCAGATGGCAAGACTGCTGGTGAGTGAACTCGGTGAAAACCCCGACGAGAAAGCCGGTGCGCTGATGGTGCAGGCCGTCACCACGTTAACAACGCATGCCGCATTTGAGGCGCAGGCAGAAGAAACTCCCGATATTGATACCGTGCGCCATCTTGCTCGTGCCGCTAAAGATGTCCTTCAGGCACGTAAAGCCTCTATCGACGAGCGCAAGGACATCGAACGCACAGCGCGTGAGCGTCTGCTGCAAGAACAGAAAGAGAACCTCGACAAAGTGGCCAGTGCGCAGGGACTGAGTGAAGATCAGGTGCAGTTCTGGCGCGAACGTGTGCTCGGGATCAAGTAATGAAGCCATTAACATCAACGATACGTACCGTCGAATGGGACGAACTACCCGCCCGCGCCCGTGATATCCCGTTTGCGTTTAATCCATTTGTTGATGGTGTGCTGATGGCGCATCAAATCGAGTGCCTGAAATTCAATAAGTCCATTCTGGCCATTCCTAAAGGGCGACGCACGGGCATTACGTTTGCCTGGGGGTTGAACTCAACATTGATTGCCGGGGCGCAGAAGGTTGCGGGGGGGAATAACGTCTTTTATATCGGTGACACCAAGGAGAAAGGGCTGGAGTTCATTGGCTATGTTGGTAAGTTCGCCCGCGTTATCGCCCAGCAACAATCTCAGGATGTTTCCAGCATTGAGGAATTTCTTTTCGACGATCAGGATGCCCAGGGAAATACCCGACAAATCACCGCCTATCGTGTGCGATTCGCCAGTGGCTTTCAGGTTACTGCACTCTCATCTCGCCCCGCGAACATTCGTGGACTTCAGGGGGTGGTCGTTATTGATGAGGCGGCGTTCCATGCTGATGTTCAGGGCGTACTCGATGCCGCGACGGCGTTGTTGATCTGGGGTGGCCGTATTGTTGTGATCAGCTCGCACAACGGTAAAAACAACCCGTTTAATCAGTTTTGTCTGGATATCGAATCTGGACGATATGGTGATGATGCGGCCATTTTTACCGTGACGTTTGATGATGCTGTGGCTAATGGTCTCTATGAGCGCGTGTGTGCGATGAGTGGCGAACCCTGTACCGTTGACGGTAAAAAGACCTGGTACAGCCGTATCCGTAATGCATACGGGCCGCGTAAATCGGCAATGCGTGAAGAACTGGACGCCATTCCGCGTGACGGTAATGGGGTGTGTATCCCCGGCGTGTGGATTGAACGCGCCATGCCACAGGAGCGTCCGATTGTTCGTCTGGCGCTGGATGATGACTTTATCAATTTGAGTGAGTCAGAACGCGAGTCTTGGGGTATTGAGTGGATTGAACATTATCTGCGACCCGTGATGGAGGATTGCCTCGATCCTGATTTACGCCATACGTTCGGGATGGACTTTGCCCGCCATCGCCACTTTTCTGTGATCTGGCCATTTGAAATTACCCAAACGTTACGGCGCGTTGTCCCGTTCGCCATCGAACTGCACAACGTACCATCCGGTCTGCAACAGCAAATCTTGTTCTGGTTCATTGACAACCTGCCCCGCCAGTCGGGCGGGGCTATCGATGCGACAGGCCCCGGCATGGTGCTGGCCGAGTACACCGCTGACCGCTACGGTCGCCCGCGCATCGCCGAAATCACGCTGAACCGAAAATGGTATGGCATCTGGATGCCTAAGTTTACCGGGCTGTTTGAAGACAACATGATTGACCTACCGCGTGATGAGAACATTGCGCAAGACCTGCGTACGGTAGAAACCATCGATGGTGTGCCGATGGTTGCGGCTCTGGAACGTAAAGACCTGAAGGATGCAGAACTGGTTCGGCACGGTGACTCAGCGATTGCGGGTTGCCTGGGGAATTATGCCGTTCTAAATCTGGCTGCTGAAATTGCCTTTCAGTCTGCGGGCCAGCGCAGTGTCTACCAGCATTTAAATGGCTATGGTGCCTCATCATCGGACGGTGAAATTACGGATACGGGGTTTGGCACGGTGCGCGGCACGAATGATTTTGGAGGATATGTATGAGTCTGTGGCAACGTCTGACAGGGAAAACCAAACGCCCAACACTGGGGCAGGAAATCGCCAGCACGGGTGACGGCAACGATATTACTCGCCCATGGTTGGGGGCATTGGCACAATCGGATGACAGCGTTCTGCGCCATCGCGGGGCGCAGGATCTACAGATTTATCGTGAGGTGCTGGCAGACGATGAAGTGAAATCGGCACTCACGCAACGCCAGGACGCGTTGTTGTCTCGCGAAATTCAGGTCGATGCGGGCGGAGAAAACCCGATTGATATCGCCGCAGCGGACGCAATGCGCCAGCAAATTACTGAGCTGGGGTTTGACCGCATCACGCGCATGATGCACTACGGCGTATTTTATGGTTATGCCGTTGCCGAATTGATCTACGGCGTCAGAGATAATTTGCTGTGGATAGAGGACGTAAAAGTTCGCGACCGCAGGCGATTTCGCTATACGCCAAAAGGGGATCTGCGATTGCTGATCCCGCGCAATATGGCTGAAGGGATTGAATGCCCAGCGCCATATTTTTGGCATTATTCCATCGGTGCCGATCACGATGATGAACCCTATGGACTGGGGCTAGCCCACTGGCTCTACTGGCCTGTCTTCTTCAAGCGTAACGGCGTTAAGTTCTGGCTGACGTTCCTGGATAAATTCGGGATGCCGACGGTTGCCGGAAAATATCCCGCAGGGGCGACACCGGAGCAAAAACGTGACCTGCTGGCACTGACTCGCGCACTGGCCACTGATACGGGCGTGATTATGCCCGATGGGATGGCCATCGAACTGTTAGCCGCAGGCCGTTCCGGTGCCGCAGATTATCAGTCGCTGTATAACGCCATGAATGAGGCCATTCGTCGTGTCGTTGTCGGCCAGATATCCAGTTCGGGCGGTGCGTCAAAAGGGATCGGCGGCGATGAGTCGCTGCAATCTGATATTTTGAATTCGATAGCCAAATCGGATGCCGACCTGATTTGCGAGTCGTGGAATCGCGGCCCTGGCCGCTGGTTGACTGAGTTGAATTTCCCTGGCGCAGCGGCGCCGCAAGTATCACGTATTTTTGAAGAGCCGGAAGACCTCAAATCACGTTCAGAGCGTGACCGCAACATTGTGGAATCAACAGGGTTCCGACCGACGCTGGGCAATGTCAAAGACACTTATGGTGGGGAATGGGAGCCAAAACCCGTAGAGGTGGCAGGTACGCCTCCAACCAGCTTTGCTGAACATCAACATGAACCCGATGCCCCAGCCCGGATGGCCAGCCGATTAAACGCCGAGCTTCAGCCCGTCACAGACCGGTGGATCGCGCAGATACGTGAACTCGTCGATAACGCCGATTCGCTGGAGCAGCTGCGTGACGGACTCACTGACCTGTTGCCCGAAATGAACATCGACGACTACGCCGAAACCCTCGCGCTGGCGATGAAAGCTGCCGCGTTAGCGGGCCGTAATGATCTGCTGGAGGCAATGAATGGCCAGTAACGTCAGCTATGGTTCGCTCCCGTTCCGTGAGCAGATCGGTTTCTTAGAGCGAAAGCTCAATACGAAAACCGATGCCTGGACGGACGTCTACGGTGCGGAACACGATAATGAATTTATGGTCGCCGGGGCTAATCGTGACGATCTGGTTGCTGATTTGCGCACAGCGGTAGAAAAGGCTATCACTGGCGGCACGCTGGAGCAGTTCCGCAAAGAGTTTGCGGCCATAGTCCAGCGTTACGGCTGGAGTTATAACGGCGGCTTTGAATGGCGCTCTCGCGTCATCTATGAAACCAACCTACGCGCGTCGTATATGGCTGGCCGCTATCAGCAGCTAATGGCGATGCGTGAAACGCACCCGTACTGGGAGTATGTTCACAGCGACGTGGTTGACGAGCCGCGCACAGAGCATCTGGCGTGGAATGGCATGGTGCTGCGCTGGGATGATCCGTGGTGGATTTACCACTTCCCGATCAATGCCTGGGGCTGTCAGTGCAGCGTGATTGCCCGCACAGAAGACGACATTAAACGGATGGGGAAAGCAGGCCCGGATACCGCGCCGCAGATCACTTTTGTCGAGCGGGTTATTGGTCAGCGCAGTCCGGGCGGGCCACGTACCGTGTTTGTGCCGCTGGGCATCGATCCGGGATTTGAACACACGCCTGGACGCACCCGCGAGTTTAGCCAAGTGCCGCCGCCGCGTGGTGATGATCCGCTGACAGCTGACATATCGCCAGACAGTCTCTCTACACCGTCCACGGGTTCCCCAGCGCTCCCGCCGCCGCAGCCCGCCACGCAGCAATCTGACAGCGATAACGCTATCAATGCGTTTCTGTCCGCGTTCCAGGCATCACTGACACAGCCTGCTGTCTTCACCGACGCAACGGGCCAGCGCCTCGCTATCGGGGCTGACATGTTCGCCGCGCCGAACGGTAACGGCCAGATAGCCGAATCTGACAAGCTCCTACTACTGGCACAGGGTATTCAGTCCCCGGATGAAATTTGGGCGCAGGTGGTGTTCTCTCCTGAGCAGCAGCAATCCGTCGTCCACCGTCGCTATCTGGCCCGCGTTGCGTTGCCCGATGCGTCTGTGTCGTCTGTTGTGTTTGAAACCGGGACGGATGGCTGGGCTGGCAATGTTGCAGCAGATGAAACCCTGTTGCAGTCTCTGCGCAGCGGCGTGCTGTTGTATCGGCGGGAGAATTGAAGATGGCTGGCGCAACTCTGGCTTTGGACTATCGTGATGCGTTGCAGGTGCTGCTCGCGATTGATGACACGTTAAAATTTCCACAGACAATGTTGCAGGGTATGGGAGAACGGCTGCTGGAGTTGCATCAGCAGCGATTTACGGAACAAAAAGCCCCAGATGGCACGGCCTGGCAGTCGCTCTCTTCCCGCTATCAGAAGCGTAAGCGCAAGAACACTGACAAAATCCTGACCCGCGACGGTTATCTGCGTAATACGCTGCGCTGGCAGGTTAACGCCAACGAGCTGTTATTCGGAACTGACCGGGTTTATGGGGCGATTCATCAATTCGGTGGCACGATACAGATTGCTGCACGCAGCCAGCAGGCGTATTACCGAACCAAACGCAACCGCGACGGGAAAACAGAGGTCGGCAATCAGTTCGTCAGCAAGAAAAAGTCGAACTTCAGCCAGTGGCACACGTTGCCGAACTACAGCATCACGATCCCCGCTCGCCCCTGGCTAGGTGTATCAGCCACGGATACCGAGCGTTTACTGGAAATAGCCCGCTCGTCCCTGCAACGTAAAAAAGGCGGATAAAACGCACGGTGTGCCATTGAGCGCGGTTTGTCGTTCAATGGCCGCAGTTGCCTATTGCGAACGTATTATAATAGTTTTTAATAACGTTCCTGACAGTCTCCCGCCCTGTCTCTGCCGCATCGCGAACCATCCCGCCCAGAAATTATCTGAACGAGGGCAGATTACCCCGCCCGCGCACTGCGTCATCATCGTCCCGTAATACAAAACGGACGATAACAATGACCACGCAAACTTCTACTGCAACACTTGCTGTTTTCGCACCAGGGACTCATACCGCAGTCGATGGGCGGACGGTAACGTTCACGCTCGATAACTGCATCGATCTCGCTAGCAGTTATGACCCTGCGTTATCTGAAGCGCCATTTGTGATCGGTCATCCGAGCCTGACGGCTCCTGCCTATGGCTGGGCTAAACGTTTAGAAGTGCGTGACGGGCTGGTCTATGCCGAACCAAAACAGGTTAATCCGGCGTTCGCCGAAGCGTTCAATGCGGGCAGCTACAAGAAACGCTCACTGTCTATTTACCTGCCTGACACGCCCAACAATCCAAAACCCGGTCATTACTATGCCCGCCATGTCGGTTTTCTCGGCGCGGTTCCGCCGGCAATAAAAGGCCTACCTGATGTGCAGTTCTCAGAAGCCAGCGGCGATAACGCACCGCTGGAGTTTGCGCTGCCGTTTGAAACGGAGTTGCTGGCCGATCTGCTGCGTGGCGTCCGTGACTATCTCGTCGAAAAAGAAGGCAGCGAGCGTGCTGACCAAATCCTGCCGCAGTGGCGCATCAAATCGTTAGAAGAGATGGCCACGAAGGCGAACAACTCTGTTATTCCCCAACTGGCGTATGCCGAGGAGCACCCCGTGGATGAAAAAGAACAAGCGTTGGCCAAACGAGAAGAAGACCTGGCCAAACGTGAAGCCGCCCTGGCGCTTAAAGAAAAGAATCCGAGCACAGCGACCACCACAACCCCAGCTGACGAGCTGGCGAAGCGTGAAGCCGATCTACAGGCGCGTGAAGCGAAAATTGCGGCGCAAGAGAAAGCGAACGCAGAGGCGGGAAAAAAGCAGCGCCGTGACGATATCACGTCATTTGCCGACAGCCTGGTGACTGCCGGAAAAATCCTGCCGCGCCAGAAAAACTCGCTGGTTGAGGTGCTGTTCAGCCTGGGCAATGAGCCGATTTCGTTCGCCGATGGCTCCGCGTCTGTCAGCGAAAAACCGGAAGTGCTGCTGCGCAAGCTGCTGGAAGAAAAACCCAATGTGATGGACTTCTCCGAAAAGTCACTCGGCACAGGCAGCGAGCCGCTGGATTTCGCTGATGTGAGCGCCGTTGCTGATCAGGCGCGTACCTATCAGGCCGAGCAGTTGAAGCTGGGGCGTTCGGTGTCTACCACCGACGCAGTCAATCACGTCAAGAATCAGGGGAAATAAATGAATATCCCAGGACTGATTACCGGGCACAAAGCCGAGAGTGCCGTTACCCGTCGCCGCTTGATTGTGCGGGGCGATGTTGAAGGGGCGGTCACTCAGGCTACGGGTGGAACCGCACTGATTATCGGTGTGAGTACCGCTGTTGATGGCGTCATCGGTGACACGGTGGATGTGATCCGCAGTGGCCTGGCTCCTGTCACCTATGGTGCCGACGTTATCGCTGACCAGCCGTTGACGTCCGATGCGGAAGGTCGGGCTATCCCCGCGACTGCCGGGACGTTTGTGATCGGCTATGCCGAATACGACGGCGCAGAAGATGACGTCGGCTCGGTCTGGATTGCACCAGGGCAACTGTCGTAGGCAGTTGGCAGTCAACACGCACTCATAACAGGGCGACAACATGAACAAATTGGTATTGACGGCCTCGCAAATCAAATCTCTGGCCGAATTTGCGGAAACGGAGGGTCAGCCCTCCTACACGATAACGCATGGCTGCATCCCTGCGTTTGAGGCCGATGGTGGGACGGTATCACCAGAATATAACGGTCTGATTGCCTATTCAGGTTCTGAAAAACACGGTGTGCTGCAACTCGGTACATCCGAGTAACTGAATACCGCGCCTCGCCGCCGGGATAGGCTCCGGCACTGATTGATTATCTGGAGAACTCACATGGCCGCGCCATTTCCTATTGACCCGCACCTGACCGCGATTGCGATTGCATACCGCAACGCATCGCTGATTGCCGACAGCATTCTGCCGCGAGTGCCGGTCGGAAAATCTGAATTCAAATGGTGGGAATATGACCTCACCGACGGATTCACGTTACCGAATACCAACGTTGGCCGCACCTCTCAACCGAACCAGGTTGAGTTCAGCGCTGATGAGAAAACGGCATCAACCAGTGACTATGCACTGGATGCCCCCGTGCCGCAGTCAGATATTGATAACGCGCCGGAAAACTATGATCCGTTGGGGCGTGCGACAGAGCAGGTTTCCGACCTGATTGAACTGGATCGTGAAGTGCGTACCGCCCGGACGGTTTTCTCGGCGAATACCTACTCAGCAGGCAACAAAGAGAACGTCGCCGCAGCAGCGCAATGGGATAAAGCTGACAGTAAACCGATTAAGTCGATTGTGACCGCGCTGGACAAGATGATCATGCGGCCTAATGTTGCCATTTTTGGGCGTGCAACTGCTACGGCGCTGCGTATGAACCCATCCATTGTAAAAGCCTATAACGGCTCAGCGGGCGATGATGGGATGGTTCCGTTGCAATTCCTGCGCGATCTACTGGAGTTGGAAGAAATTCTGGTTGGTTCAGCGTTCGTCAATATCGCGCGGCCAGGTCAGAAACCCCAACTACAGCGCACCTGGGCGAATCATGCCGCGTTCATTTACCGCAACAAACTGGCCAATACCCAGGCGGGAGTCACATTTGGCGTGACGGCACAGTTCGGCAACCGTATTTCCGGCTCTATTCCCGATCAGGATATGGGGATGCGCGGTGGTCAGCGCGTTCGCGTCGGTGAATCGGTCAAAGAACTGATCGTGGCCCCTGACGTCGGCTACTTCTTCCAGAACGCCGTGGCGGCGTAATCCGATGGCCACGAACTGGTATATCTCACTCGCACAACTCGCCGAGCGTCCGGGCGCGGTGGAGTTGTCACAGGTTGCGCAGCAGGTCGGCAAGCCTATCGCCCACCCGGACATTCTCGATGCGGTATTGCGCGGCGAGGAAACCAGCCAGTGGCCAGCCGAGCAGGTTGATGTCGCGCTGATGGCGACGAAACGCATCGGTGATGTGGTTGAAGAAACCCAAACCCTGATCGACGGATATTTGCAACAACGTGGTTACTCGCTGCCATTAGCTAACGTGCTCCCGATTTTGACGTCCTGGGCACGTTCCATTGCCCGTTACAAATTGCACGCCCACCGCATTTCTGATGAGCGCAACGACCCGATTGTGCGTGATTACCGCGATGCGCTGCGGTTTTTACGTGAAGCTGCTGACGGCAAATTCAGTCTCGGCCTCGGCGATACACAAAAGCCGGCAGGCGGTTCACCGCAGGTCACTGGCCCCGGTCGCACGTTCAGCATGGATTCACTGAGGGATTACGGCAAATGAGCAGCGCCCCGTTTGATATCTCCCTCATTGTAGCCCGTCTACAGGCGCTCGACCCGCAGCCGTTTACGACAATCGGAACGGTGGTGGAGTACAGCAAAATCACCGACCTGAACGGGTTTGCAACGCCATCGGCGTATGTGCTGATGGGGCCGGAACAGGGGGAGCCTGGCACGGGGCGTGCACAGGTCGCGTCGATGGTATTCGGCGTGGCGATTGCCGTGCGTAACTACAGCAGTGATGCAGCGCTGGCGCTGGCGCATGAATCCCATCCTCTCATCGGCCAGGTGCGCGATCAGCTCATCGGTTTTCTGCCGTCGAAATTGCATACCACACCCGTTCAGTGGCTGCGCGGCGACGTGCTGGATTATGACGCCGGGACGCTAGTGTGGATGGACACCTTTCAAACCAAACGAGTTATTGGAGGTATGCGATGCCAAAGGTAATGCTCACGGCTCCACACACGCATAACGGTAAGCGTGTTGCAGCAGGTGAAACCATTGAAGTCAGTGACCGCGACGCGGACTGGCTCCGTGAACACGAATTAATTTCCGCGCCCGCCGCCCAATCCGCGCCGGCAGTTAAAAACGTAAAGCAGCAGGAGAATGACGATCATGGCACAGCCTGAAACGTATTTTTATGGCCAAGGGCGAGTCTATCTGGCTAAACGTGACGCCAACGGCAAACCCAAAACGTGGCGCTGGGTCGGTGATGTCTCTGCGTTATCGCTGGCACTGACAGTGGAGAACCTGACACACCGCGAGTCATACAGCGGCCAGCGAGCCACGGTTCGCCGCTTCCCAACCAGTAAGGACGGCACGGTCACGTCAACATGGCATGAATACAGCCCGCAGAATCTGTCGCAAGTGCTGTATGGCGAACACGCGGTGATTCCGGCAGGCACGGTGACGGGGGAGGCGCTCGGTAGCAATATCGCTGTCGGTGATCGTCTGACGCTGGCGCAGCAGAACGTCAGTGATGTTGTGATCGGGACGCTGGTTGCCGGTACTGACTATGAAGTGGATCCGATGTACGGCGCTATCGAGTTTCTGACGGCACAGGCTGGCGCGGTGTCAGTGAATTACAAGTATGAAGGTGGCATCAATACCACGCTGTTTAGCGTTCAGCCCGAAAACCTCGCGTTGCGCTATGAGGGCATCAACTTAGCTGAAGGTGGCGCGGCGGTTATTGTCGAGCTGTACACGCTGGCGTTCGATCCAGTTTCTGCCCTGGCATTAATCAACAATGACACCTCGCTGGCGGCGTTAGAGACCACTGCCGGAGTTCTGTTTGATACAGCCCGCCCTAACGATCCATTGCTGGGCCGTTTTGGTCGCATCATCAACGTTGCGGAGTCGGCATAAATGAGCGAACAGAACAACACGACCAACGAGCTGGAAACGTTGATTTCATCTCGTGAGATCAACATTGCGGGTGAGTCACTGACGGTTCGGGAATACAGCCTGGTGGATTCTCTGACACTGCATGAGCCCATCGCAAAACTGGTCTTGGCGCTGGCTGACGTTATGAAAGATCGTGCGCTGGCGTTCGATGATGTCGAAACGTTGCTGGCACGTCATGCAGACATCATTCCTGTACTGATCGCCCGTTCAGTTAATAAACCTACCGAATGGGCAGCAACGTTAAACGCATCGGAAGGCCAGACATTGATGGACTGGTGGTGGACGGTTAACAAACGTTTTTTTATGACCGCTGCCGTCCGTCGGCTGACAGTGCTGGACGTCAAAAACAACAGACCGTCGGATTCGGCAGCGTCTTCGCAACACTCGTCAGAGCCGGACATAACGCCGAGAGACTCCCGAATTACACCCACCGCCAGTTAACGCTCTATTACAAGGAAGCGCTGCGTCTGCAAGGCCAGGACAGCGCTAACCTGATCCTCGACGTTAACGCCGGATTCGCTGGCGGAGATTCGGCTAAAAGCCGGATTAACACACTCACAAAATAAGTCGTATAGGTGTACCAATGGCCGCAGGCAATGATTTGAATTTAGCGTTACGTATCACTGCCGACCTCAACGAAGCCCGCAGCGCTGTTGGGGAACTGACTGGTGATATCAATCAGGCCAGTGCAGCGGCCAGCAGCGGGAACGCTCAATGGACTGCGATGGTAGCGGCGCAGGACGCTGCCGCTTCTGCGGCTAAACAACATGGGCAGACGCAATCTGCGCTGGCTACTGAAATCGCACGCGTCGGTGCGACAACTCAACAAACCTCATCCAATACAACAAATTATCAGAATGCCGTTTCCCAGGCATACACCGCATCTGAAGCGCTCAAAGACGCAACCAGCGACGTTAATACTGATTTAGCGGCACAACAGACCGCACTGTCCGGGCTGTTGGGGCGTATTGATCCCGTTGTTGGTGCGTATGAACGTTTGGATGAAATGGAGCGCAAGCTCAGTGAATTCAGTGGTTCAGGGTTAATCGGCGGTGACGATCTCGATGAGTACACCGCACGGCTGAACGCGATGCGCGATCAGGTCGAAAAAAATGCGTATGCGGCGAGCGAAGCGGGACGCAAAGAGGCACAGGCTGCCCGCGAGTCAGCGCAAGCTGCACGGGAAGCTGCACAGGTTGAATCCCAGGCCAGAGCCGCCAAAGAAGCGTTTATCGCACGTCTGCGCGAACAAGCCGACACGATGAACATGACCACGGCTGAGCTGCTGGAGTACAAAGCGGCGCAGCTCGGTGTGACGACTGAAGCCGCCCCATTTATTCAGCGACTGACTGACACGTCAGCAGCGATGAATCGCGGCGGTCTCAGCGCTGGCCAGTACGCACAAGCAATGCGTTTTTTGCCCATGCAAATTACCGACGTTGTCACATCACTCGCGTCGGGAATGCCGATTTGGATGGTGGCCATTCAGCAAGGTGGGCAGATTAAAGATTCGTTCGGCGGCATCGGTAACACGTTCCGGGCACTCACCAGTCTGATTACCCCAGCCCGTTTAGCGATGGGCGGTATGGTCGCCGCTATCGCTGCTGTGGGCATCGCTGTTATCAGCGTGATGAATGACCAGGACGCGTTTAACCGCGCCATTGCTCAAACAGGAAACTACGCAGGTGTAACGGCGGGTCAGCTTGAACAGATGGCGCAGAGTGGCGGCGCACTCAATCGCAAATACTCGCAAGTTCGCGACATTCTCACGGGGTTAGTCAGCAGCGGCAAGTTCACCGCTGACACCATAAACAGCGTGTCTCAGGCCGCGTCAGCGATGGCTCAGCTTACCGGACAATCTGCTGATCAGGTTGTCAGTGAGTTTGTGAAAATGTCCGACAGCGTCAGCGACTGGGCAGCTAACAGCAACGACAAATATCATTTTCTGGACACTGCAACATATCAACGTATTCGTTCCTTAGAAGAGCAAGGTAAAACCGAGGAAGCAATTGATGTTGCGTCTGAGGCATACAAAAAGGCTGCAACAACACGTCTGTCCGAACTCGAAAAGGAATTGAATTGGGTTGCTCGCGGCTGGAAAAATATTAAAGGTGCGATGAGTGAAGCTATCGCAGCAGCTAAGGGCGCAGCGTCAGATACATTTGGACTGGATTCAGAAAGTGAGTCTCGTGCCAATCGCATCATTGAATTAAGACAGCGTTTATCTCAGGCGGGAAGCGATGTTGATATCGCATTGCGTGGAAGCGTTTATCAACAGCAGGTAAAAGCAGACAGAGAAGAGCTGGCAGCGTTAGAAAAAAAAGAAGCCGCAGCAAATGCTGTTGCCAAAGCAGAGTCTGATCGTCAAGAAACAGAACGAAAATCTCTGGCTGCATCCCGTGAGCTGGAAAAAACATGGGCAAATAATCGGACTGAGCTTGATAAAGAAGCCGACGCGATTGAAGAAACGCGCAAGCGCTATGAGGCGCTGTGGAAGACGCAAGGTGGCAGCGATACGTTGCGCAGCCGTGGTGTAACGTCAACTGATGGGCAGAACTTCTCTGGTGGCCAGTGGGACGTTGATGTTGCTGCACTCGATACGTCAAACAAGAAAGCACAACAATACAACGACACATTACGCCAAACGATTGAGCAGAAAGGCGCATTGACGCAACTGGAAAAGGTTGAGGCGGAAATTCGGAACGGCTCGTTGTCCGATGCAACAGCGGCAATGCAAGAACAGGCCCGCCAGTTAGCGAGGCAAGCCGACGCGCAAGATGCGCAGATTAAAGCCGCGCGTGCCGCCGCGTCTGAAACTAAACGCAGTGCCGCAGAAAACCAGCGTTTTGTTGATTCACTAGTTCAACAAGCTGCAAAGCAAACGCAGGGAACGGCAGCGACTCGCGCACAAGAAATCGCTACTCGCAATCTGACCGATGAGCAACGCAAGCTTGCTGAAGCTGCAAACGCTGCGCTGAATGCTCGTGAATTCGGTGACAAAAACCTACAACTACAAATCGATTACATGAGGGCATCGGGTGACAGCGCCGGTGCATCCTTGCTAGAGGTTCGCAATCAGTACCAGCAGCTGCGCGACGAGTTTACGGCCAGCGGTAACACAGAGGGTGTGAACTGGCTAGATAAGCTGCTGCCGATGCAGGAAGCGAAAATCCGCACGGATGCACTGAAAAAGGAAATGGAAGACCTGCTGGCGTGGCGTAGTCAGCAGGAAACCAGCATTCAAGCACAAGTCCAGGGCGGATTGTTGACCGAACTTGACGGTCGCCAGCGTCTGATTGAACTGCACACGCAGGTCGGCGCGAAGATTGAAGAGTACCTGCCGAAAATGCGCGAACTGGCGACGCAGCCAGGCGAAGCGGGCGAGAACATTCGCGGGTTAATCAGCACGCTGGAAGGCGAGCTGGGTAAGCTGAAGGAAAGCGGCAACGAGCTGACGGTTGCGTTTAAAGACGGTCTCCAGTCCGGGCTGCAAAGCTCGATCATGGGGCTGGCTAAAGGCACGATGTCGCTCGGCGACGCAGTCGGTAATCTGGCTCTGTCGATTATCAACAGCATGGCGCAGATTGCAGCGCAGCAACTAGCGATGATGGCCACATCGTCCCTGATGGGTAGTGGCGGTGGTGCGGGCGGTGGTGCGGGCGGTATGTTTGCCAGCTTGTTTGCGGCAGAAGGCGGGCACATTCGCGGGCCTGGTACGACGACAAGCGACTCGATCCCCACAATGTTGTCCGATTATGAATTCGTCACGCGAGCTGCGGTGGTTCAGCAGCCAGGCGCTCTGCCGTTCCTACATGCGTTTAACCAGCACGGTATTGCCGCACTAGAAGACTGGGCACCACGCGTTCGTCATGCGACGGGGGGCCTGGCAGGTATCCCTGCCCCCGCATTCAATGTGCCAGCCTCTATTCCTGAACCCGCCGAACGCCAGAGCCGCGTAACAGATTCCGCTCCCCCAACGCTGCAACAGACGCTGGTATTGGATAGCGGAGAGTTGTTTAGCTCAGGTGTGAAAACGTTAGCAGGTAAACGCGAAATGCTGACGTTTGTCCGTGCTAATGCCCCCACGCTGAAACAGATCCTGGGGGTGGAATAGTGATGAACATAATCACATGGCTGGTAGAGCCAAACTGGACGGGCGGCGTAACTGAAACCCTGGAGTGGAAAACCGATGTTCTCCAGTCACCCACAGGGGCAGAACAGCGTATTGCGCGTCGGTTATCTCCGCGCCGTACGTTCGAGTTCAGCATCTTGCTAGCAGACAATGACCGCCAGCGGCTGGAAAACGCCGTGTTCCACGCGGGCGCGGCACGCTGGGCTATGCCCGTATTCTCGGACGTTTATGTGTTGCCGGCAGATATTGCCGCCGGTGGCAATATCATTACGTTAGATACGGTCGGCCGGGACTTTTCAGCAGGCGGAAAACTGTTACTAAAAGACGGGCTGGCCATGAATGCCCGGTCATCATTAATTGATATTGAAAACGTCACATCAGACGGCCTGAATCTGTCCGCGCCGCTGGCTGAACGCTGGCCTGCCGGAGCGACGTTATACCCTGTTCGTCACGCGGTATTGACCGACCCGCCGGATTTCACGCGCTATAACACGTCACTGTCTGCCGCGCAGATCCGTTTTCGCGTTGATGAGCACAACGCCTTCAGCGATGACGTTGCCGCATTACCCGTCTATCGCCAGCATCCTGTTCTGGAACCGGATTCAAACTGGAGCGAATCGGTCACAGGCCAATACCTGCGCCTGTTGCTGGAGTTAGATAACGGCTCTGGGCTAGTTGCCCGGACAGACACCGCGCGACGTTCGTTCGTAATGCAGGCTCATACCTGGATGCCTTTTGGCCGTGATGAACAGTCTGCGTTACGTCGTCTGTTCTATTTTCTGCGCGGTCGTCAGCGTGCCATTTGGGTGTCCAGCCCCAACCACGATTTTTATCCCGTCAGTGGTATGAACGGCAATGTGATCGACGTCGAGAACGCCGGGTTTGCGGATTTCGGCATTGTGCCCGGACGTCGTGACCTGCGTATCCGGCGTACAGACGGCACCTGCTTTTATCGTCGCATCACTGCCGCAAGCGTGTTATCTGGCGCGGTCGAGCGCCTGTTACTGGATGGCTCCGCGCTCAGCCTGGCACTGGACGATATCGAATCGCTTTCTTTTATTACGTTATGCCGCCAAGAGTCAGATTCAGTCGAGTGGCAACACACGACGGATGGCGACGGGGTGGCTAGCGTGAGTACAACATTCAGAGGGATCCGGGATGAGCTGGAATCAGTTTGAACACTCAACGGCGGATGGCCGTCCGGTAACGCTCTATGAGTTCGTCCGGGGCGATGTGCTGTTCTATCGCTACACGAATGCGGACAAAGACATTCATCTGGATACGGTGCAGTGGAAAGCACAGGCAATCAGCGACAGCGGTCTGATCGTTGGTAGCGGGGATAATCTCGACGTGATTGTGCCATCTGATAACCCCGTCGCGAGGCTGTTTCGCGGGGTATCACCATCCCGGCCCGTTCGCATACGTATCTATCGCGTGCATGTTGATGACACTAGCACTGAATTCAAAACGGTGTGGATAGGCACGATTAAAGAAGCTAAACGCGAGGCAATCGACCGGACACGGCTGGTTACTGCAAGTCTGGCATCAACATTTACCCGCGTTGGACTGCGTTTGACGTATGGCCGCGCTTGCCCATATGCGTTGTATGACCACAACTGTAACGTTGACCCCGCTAGTTTCGGCGTGTCTGGTTTTGTCATTGACAGCTTAGATGGTGCAGAAATCACAGTCACGTCGCTACCCGCAGAACTAGAAAATGGTTGGTTTACTGGCGGTTATATTGAGTGGGAAACGGACGGTATTACTGAACGTCGCGGCCTGAAAGTGCAGAACGGCAATCAGCTTGGCGTTATTGGCGGCACGTCGGGGCTATCGGAAGGACTGGCAATTACTCTATTTCCGGGCTGCAACCGGACTATCAGTCAGTGCGCTGAGAAGTTCGCAAACCATCTGAACTATGGTGGCCAACCGCATATGCCTGGCAAGTCGCCATTCACCATCATCAAACTGTTCTAGGAGATAAAGCTATGTGGCTAGCGATAGCTAAGTATGTCGCGATCCTGGTTGCTTCATATCTGTTGAACCAGGCATTAACACCAAAACCTAAAAATAAAACGCCAGATGCCGCCACTGCGGAAGACTGGGAGATGCCGCAGCCAAATGAAGGGACAGCTCAGTGCGTATTTTTTGGCGACTGCTGGACTGAGGATTGGTTTGTTCTCGCCTATGGCAACTATCGCTATGACGCGATTAAGAAATAAGGGGTTCACTATGTTGATTACGATGGAGCATGTACGTGCGGGCGGTGGCTGCGCAGGCGGGCTACGGATGTTTTTCAATCGCTATCAGCTCGACCTGAAAGCGTTCCTGGCTAACGGCGGGATTGATTCTGATGCGTTGCTGGCCACGGGTGATGCTATCGCACTGAATATCGTTCGTTTGGCTGAAGCGCGTACTCAACAGCGTGAGGCTCAGTAGATGGGCGGCGGCGGTAAAGGGTCTAAAAAAGTCACGGTTGGCTATCGCTACTCTTGGGATGTCCAGGCGGGGCTGGGACGTGGCCCGGTCAATGAAATCGTGGCTATCACCGCAGACGATAAAAACGTTTTTGCTGGGACACCCGGCCAAATCAACGGCAACACTTCTCTTTATATCGATAAAGCTAGCCTGTTTGGCGGTGACGATACGGGCGGTGAAGGCGGCATTCAGGGCACGATGGAAGTGATGATGGGTGAGCCGACACAAGAGCCGACCCCGGCATTACGACGCTTACTGACCGGACTTGTCCCCGGTTTTCGCGGATTAGTGACGACGCTGTTTAGCGGACTGGTGAGCTGTTACAGCGCCAGCCCTAAGCCGTGGAAGTACCGCGTTCGCCGCATCGATAAAGGGTGGGACAAGGGCGTTGTCTGGTATCCAGAGAAAGCGCGGATTGTTCTACGTAATGATGATGCCCAGCTCAATACCAATTACCTGTTGAACGATAACTGGCCACCCGTTGTTCTGGATGAACTGGGCCTGCCTGTTCCGCCCCCACCAGGCGAACCGACTCGCGATGAAATTCGGGCTGAAGCTATCGAGTCGATATCTGAAAACCTACGCACCATTCATGCGATGAATCCCGCACACATCCTTATTGAGTGCGGGATGAACCGTGACTGGGGACGTGGACTATCGCTCGATGACGATTTCGACCTGGACAGCTACAAGGTTGCTGCCGACCAGCTCTACGCCGAAAATTTTGGCCTGTGCTTTCGATACAACCGCCAGGACTCACTGGATACGTTCGTGCAACAGATCCTCGACCACATCGGCGCGGCACAATACGGCGATTTAGCAACAGGGAAAATGACTCTGAAGCTGATCCGTGATGACTATAACCCCGCTGATTTACCGCTGTTCACGTATGACAACGGCATTATTGCGGTTCAGGACGATGACAGTGTGAGCACTGACTCGGCTCCGAATGAAATTGTTGTGACATTCCGTGACCCAGTGACGAATACCGATGGCACTGTCAGGGCGCAGAACCTCGGCTCTATTCAGTCAGTCGGCTTGATTTCGAGTTCAACCGAGTACAAAGCTATTCCGACCCAGGAGCTGGCCGCTCGCGTCGCCCAGCGTAATTTAGAAATGGGGGCCGCTGGGTTAACGCGCCTAGTCAACCAGTTTGACCGTCGTGGCGGTGATTTGGCCCCTGCCAGCGTGTTCCGCATTTCTTTGCCCGATCGCGATATCATCAATATGGTGATGCGCGTCAGCAAAATCACAGAGGGCGAAAACGGTGCATTAACTGTTACTACGGTGCAAGACGTTTTTGGCCTGCCCGCGACGTCATACAGCAATGGCCAGCAAGGCAGCGAATGGACGCCGCCTGATGCTTCTTTGCACGCTGTCAGCGATATCCAGTTAATAGAAATCCCGTACATGATACTGGCCGGGACGATGAGCGCGGCAGAACTGGACTATCTGAAACCTGAAGGGGGTTATGTTGGCGTGATGGCCACTGCACCGACCGCTATGTCTGTGAACTATCAGTTGCAGACTCGCGCTGCTGGTGCTGAGTTTGCTGATCGTGGTCTCGGCGACTGGACGCCATCCGGCACGCTGTTAACAGGGATGTCTCGCCAGACGAAAACGATGCATGTATCGATGTCGAGAGTGCCGACAGTCGGTGATGGGGTGATCGTCGGGAATGAGATTATGCGTGTTGATGCCGTGGACGTGGCAAATGAGTTACTGACCATTGGCCGCGCCTGTGGCGATACGCTTCCCGCTGTTCACGCTGCTGGTACACGCGTTCGTCTATACAGAAATGCGATTGAGTCTGACAACGTCGAATACATTACGGGTGAAACCGTTGATGTCCGGCTGCTGACGCGCACCAGTGCTGAAATGCTCGATGCAGCATTGGCACCGATTTGGTCTCGCCCGATGAATCATCGTCAGAATCGCCCGTATCTGCCCGGAAATATTCGCATCAACGATGCGCCATATCCCGTTGTTGTCGCCACGGCCGAAACCTACTCATTAACGTATGCACATCGTGATCGCTTACTGCAAGCCGATAGGCTGATTGACTGTACGGAAGGAAGCATTGGGCCAGAACCGGGCGTGCAATATGTCATTACGTTGACGAACATGGCGACGAACGAGGTGGTTTGGACGCTGACAACAGCTGATAGCACAGTGTCTGTGCCATATCAGTCCGATGATAAAGATATTGACGCCGCTACGCACATTCTGACGCTGTTCAGTACACGCGACGGCACAGAATCGCTGTATCGCTATCAGGCGACATTGCCCGTCGGCGTTTATGTCCCCGAACCGACACCAGAGCCAGAGCCAGAGCCAGAGCCAGAGGGTAGCGTATGAATCAGGAAAACTATTTCTATGGCCAGGGCAAAGTTTATCTCTCTAAACGCGACGCTGACCGCCGCGTTAACTGGCGCTGGATTGGTGACGTCTCATCATTGAATGTGGCGCTGACCTATGAGCAGCAGGTCGGAAAAGTTTCACGCGGCGGAAGCCTGTTGCAATCCCAGCGTCATATCACTGCACGAAATGGCGGCATCACAGCAACGTGGCATGACGTGTCCGCCGATAACCTGGCTATTCTGCTGTACGGCGAACAGTACAAATATCGCCAGAACTGGAACAGTGAGGTATTACCGCAGGGCATCGTGGCAGGAAACCGTATCTGTCTGGATTTTCAGAACGTTCGCTCGGTTGTATTGGACGGTCTGACCGAGGGAATTGATTACACCGTCGATGCAGACTGGGGCGCAATTGATTTCCTGACAACGCCCGCAGAGCAACCCGTTAACGCCAGCTATGACTATGCCAGCCATCAGGCTGTTCCCGTACTGACGTCTACACCAGGCGAGTTCGGGTTGCGCTATGAAAGCATCAATCTAGCAGAGAACAGCGGGAAAACGCTGGTCGAACTCTACCGCCTCAATATCGATCCTGTCGGAATGTTAGAACTGATCAATACAGGCAATAACCTCGTCGGATTAGAAACCACGTCATTAATACTGCCCGATCTGCAAAAGACTCCGTCACGAGAACTGGGCATGTTCGGGCGCATCTCAATGATTAATGACTGGCGCACCATCACGTATAACGACGAAATCGATTTTAACGGCGAACACAATTTCGCTTATTAATTGCTGCACCAGGAGAGAAAACAAATGGCTAATTTACCCGAATCGCCGCAATGGGCTGACGGCGTTTATCAAATAGAGCGTAACGACCCTGTCGGCGGTGGCCCAGATGGTGCAGCGAATAAACCGCTAAAAGACCTGACAAACAGAACCCGCTGGTTGTATGAGAAATTTGGTACGGCGTTCGATAATTTAGGCTGGATGCAATTGGGTGTATGGACCGTAGGGCTTGAGGTTTCACTGCCGACCCAGATTGTGAGCTTCGACGGCTCCTGGTATCGCTATCGCGGAAACCTTGATTCTCCGCATGTTATTGCTGGGGCTTCTCCAGCAGACGATGGTGGGATTTGGTCTGGTGATAATCCTGACGGGATTTGGGTTGATGTTGGTGATGCGAGTTTGCGTTCTGATCTCGGTTCAAGCGGTATAGGCATGGGGGCATCGTTAGTTACGACATTGACAGGAAAAACAGTTCAGTATGAGCTCGATACTATTCAGTATGAACTCAATCAACTTCAGCCCGGTTTTACTGTTATCAATAGTGATATATCAAAAATCGCAGAATCAGCAAATTCTCTGTCGTTTGCTCATAGTGTAGTAATAACCGGGGATTCGTTAGGATTTAATGGCTTTGGCTATCAATCTGGATGGGGTGTGAACGGAGCTGGTTATGCGACAGCTCAACCATTCGGCATTAGCTCATGGTCGCATTTATTACGTGATGCTCTATTTACTGCGACTCCTGCATTTACGAGCATTTTTGATTTGAAATGGATTTCAGACGCTCTGTTAGTTGCTGTTGATAATACCAATTTAAAAAACATTGCAATAAACTCCATGGCGTTGAGTTGGACATTTTCATCTAACCAATCGTTGTCTGTTTTTAATACATATTCCGGCAGCACTGCGTTGATCATCGCAAAATCCCCGGCAGCTAGTGCTGTGAAATTTGACGTTAACGGCATTACGTATGACAACACATCAAATGACGGGCACTATCAGTCATGTGAGTACATGTTGATAACTGGCGGTTCGAACCCATCAGAGATCAAATTACAGAATGTTAGGAATGCGTTGACGGCAACTCCAGGCGGTAGCATCACAGTCTACGGCGTGACTCACGCAAACCGAACATGGGCAAAAATAACAGCTAAGGGTGGATATACTAGCGCTCAGGTTTTGAGTGAGTATGATTCACTAGTCGGAGCGTACTCACCTAACATTGTTTACTACATCATTGGTGCTAATGATATCAGCAGTAGTGTCCCAGTTGCTGATTTTAAGACTAACATCGCCTCTTTTATTGAACGAATGCGCAGTGATATTAGTGACGCAGTAATTGTACTGATGAGCCCCCCTCCGATGGCTGGGCGGCCGTATTCACAATTGAAGCCTTACATTTCAGCGATGCGAGATCTTGCAGTAGATAACGATTGTTCACTAATCGATTTGTATCATGTATTCGCAAAAATAGATCCGGCATATTGGCGTCATGACAATATTCATTTCAAAAAGCAAGGTGACGATATTGTATTTAATGTTGTCAAAAATTTAACATTTCCAGCTTTGCGTCAAAGTTCGTTTTCTCCCATCCGTGAATGCGCGGTCGGCTATGGAGGTCGGGCCGCAACTCGAACATCTGATAGTTACCAAATAACAGTAACGGCAACCGCCGGTGCTCCGACTGTCAATCTTGGCGGGAGAATCACACCGTTTATAAAGACTGGTTATACAACTCATGGAGACTATAACGTGATGATTGTAGAAGCCCCTGCTGGCTTTAGGATTAGTAATATTTCTGAGTATCACCCACCGATCGGGGGGTTCTCTCAGACAATACGATTTCATTCATTTATTGATGAGACACAGCGTTCGGCGCGTTTTTTTGCTGCAAATGGTTCGGCAAGCATGGCAATAGCTGGATCAGGCCTGATGTGTATCATCAGCATAAATAGAGATACATCGTTAATTTAACTGAGTGATGTCAATACATGCATAGGAACACTGCATAGCTATCACTCAGGCCACGAATTGACATCTTATGGAACAGACAACATCATATAAACTGTAATTACATTTCATATTTTGCAAAAAAAACCATCTTCATTTATCTCACCAATAGCGGTGCATTTATCGCACCGCGCATCACTGAGAGCATTGAGATCGTCATGCCGCTGTACCGTGAATTAGTAGAGAAAACGCGACAGGAACCGCTGTGCATCTCCTACGCGCTTTTTATCAATCAGAAAGATCCGGGGCATTTCACCTTTATCGAAACCTGGCCAGATAGAGCGGCACTGGACATTCACTGCCAGACTGAACACTTCCAGCGTCTGGTTCCCATGATAAATAGCCACCAGCGAGCCGAGTGCACATTTCTGCTGATGGATCCATTTGACAGTAATATTCCCACAGTTTGAATCAATCCAATTTTAGGTCGCCATGCGGCCTACATATCGTCACAACGCCTTCCTCATTTTGCTTTTTTTCACACTCAAATTTAATTCATTTTTTTTGAATTAAAATCTCAATTTTTTCCTGTTTCACATTTTTCACAACCAGATAACATACAAAAACCCTCTGACAACAGGTCATTTCACTGTTAACTCAGCAGGATAATGAATATCAAACAAATGAAATAATTTGATAATCATTCTAATAATATCGCCAACGCATTCTTATCCAACCAACAATATTAAGGGATAAATATGCGTCGGTAGATATCGGCACTCATTCAGGAGGAATCGATGTTTAAAATAAAACAGGTGGTCGCATTTACGGCGCTGATGGCGACAGCAGCGACCAGCTATGCGGCAGTAGAGGCCGATAAGCGTCCGATCAATGAGCTTTATCAGAACGCGCTTCGAGAAGGCGGTATTGTGACCGTCTATGCCGGTGGTGACACACCGGGTCAGCAGGATGGCATCAAACAGGCGTTTGAAAAACGCTTTCCGGGCATGAAACTCAACGTCATTGTGGATTACAGTAAATTCCACGATGCACGTATTGATAACCAACTGACGACCAAGACGCTGGTGCCGGATGTGGTACAGCTACAAACCCTGCAAGATTACCCGCGCTGGAAGAAAGATGGCGTGTTACTGAATTACAAACCGATCGGCTGGGATAAAGTGTACCCTGCGTTTAAAGACAAAGACGGCGCCTGGACTGGCGTGTTTGTCGATGCGTTCAGCAACGTGGTCAATACCAAGCTGATTGCCGAAAACGCCTGGCCGACAGAAGCCAATGATTATCTGCGTCCCGATCTGAAAGGCAGCATTGTCTTAACCTACCCGAATGATGACGACGCGGTACTGTTCTGGTTTAAACAGGTTGTTGATAGATACGGCTGGGAATATGTCGCTAAATTCAAAGAACAGAATCCGGTTTATGTACGCGGCACACAGGCTCCCGCAGACGATGTTGAAAGCGGCAAATCAGCGGCGACATTCTCTACAGACGGCGCGCTCGCTCCCGACCAAAACGCCAACTCCCGTTTTATTCTGCCTAAAAACGATCCGTTTGTCTCTTGGGCACAGCGTGCGGCTATTTTCAAACAGGCTCAGCACCCAGAAAGCGCCAAGCTCTATCTGAGCTGGTTGCTGGATAAAGAGACGCAGAGCAATGTCTGGTATATGTGGTCAGTTCGTACTGACGTCGCGCCACCAGCTGGCTATAAGCCTATCTGGGAATATAAGAACACCAGCCCGCAAGCCTTTGCCGACTTCATGAGCGATCGTGCTGCGGTAGAATCATTCCGCGCTCAGATCGGTCTGTATCTCGGCGAAGTGAAAGGCGAACCGTCTCCGGGTAACTTAGGGCTGCATCCAAAAGAAGCTCTACCTCATTAATATGTTATTTGTGTTCTGATTATTCTGCGATAACCCCGTCTTTCGACGGGGTTATTTTTACTTCACTTTTACAATACAGCCATTATGGGCGAGGTGGATAAATTCCATTTAACACGATACAGGCTCTTAACGCCGATTGAGGCGGAATATTAGTAACAGGCAGTGAACTGCCGTTACTACCTACAGTGACCGTACCACCGCCACTCGATCCGCCTCCGCTGACACCCGCCAGCGGAACCTGTGTACTCGTTGCCCCTGGTGCCGCATAAATAAGTGCGGCGGGCTTATCAGACATCGCTAACTGGTTAGCCGCCGAGGTGGGTGTGGCTGATGTGCCCTTATCCGTTGTCGCGTTAATGACAACTTTCCCCGAAGTCCCTGCTGTGGGTGTGAACGTAGCTAAATGACTGTGAATTGGCATTTGAGCAACGGTCAGCGTGTTGGTTTCCACCCCACGTGTCTCTCCAGCGACAACATTCGCCAGCCCAGGCCCCTGGCCTAACCCAATCGGGCTTCTGCCACGTAAGTCTGGGATGCCGAACGTTGTACGTCCGTCCCCTCCAAACGTGGTCCCCACAAGACTGTATAATGCCTGATAAATATTAATAGGTAAGAGCTGTCCCTGCGCTTCAGCATAATTATTCGGGCAATAATTTGCTGCTGTATAACAAATAGACCCCGTGTAAGCTTCGTCGGAACACGTTGCCTGAGCCACTTGAGAAACGGAAAACAGAGAAAGCCCCGTTGCTGCCATACATAAATACGTTTTCAGACCACTTTTCATATGAATTTTCCTTATGCCATCCCATTGGTAACCACGACAGGGTTTCCCCTCTCAGCTAAAAACGGCGGTAAAAAAACAATCGTTAAGTCATATCGGCGATATTTATCATCGATTTATTGGCTTGATTATTTATGTAAAAACTCAAATTTCATTTCATGAATATGTAAAAAAAGAAATAAAAACCACAATAAAAAGAAGTTAATAAGAAAAAGAAAATATGGAATTATCGTGATGACTATTTAATGAATTCCGATAGAGATTTAAAAAATCAACATCTCATGGAATGCTTTTCAAGAAGAATACCGTGATGGTGGCGGAATACTATCCGCCATATAGCGATGACAATACGCTTAGGCTATTTGGCCTAGAACCCGCTTTCTCTCACACCTAAAGCCGCAACCTGACGCCACATCCCGGTGAACAGCGATTCCGCTTCTCCATTCATCACAACAAGGCCACGCAGTGGCTGTAATGGCAACGTCAAATCGGTAGCGACATCAAGGTTTACACCATACCAACCCTGAACCGGGCGCAGCCGTTTCTGCTCATCCCGCCTTACCGCTATCGGCCCGCCGTGCTCGGAAGCCAGTATGTTATGCTCAATGAAGGCAATGCCTGTCGGATCAATGTCTTTCAATATCACAGGTACCGCGGCACGCGCCGGATCATCAGCAATAAATTGGCCGGACATCCCAGCAGTAATGCGATTAAGTTTGTCTTCACGCAGATAGCCACGCAGGCGACCACCGTCGCTGCTCACAACGCGCAACAGCGGCAGATCGGCATCCAGCCACCGTCCCGGCGTTAAATCGACAGCAATGTCCCTCACCACGCCAGACTGCGGTGCACGGATTTGCAACCGTTCCTGCTGTGCTTTCAGGCCACGATATTGTGCCAGCGCCGCCGCCAGCTCCTGTTCCAGAATCAGCGAATCGCCCACGGTGTCACGATTCGCCGCCTGACGGCGCATTTGTAATTGCAGGATGCCGATACGCTGACGAATAATCGCCAGCCGGAAATCGAGATCGCCGGATGTCAACGTCAACAGGACATCGCCCGCCTCAACCCGCTGTCCATCCTTCACCTGTAGCTGTTTCAGCTGTGCGGCAACGGGCGAATACAGCGTACTGACGCGAGATGCTTCCAGCACCGCTGGTATTTCTACCTGACTGCGCCAGGGGAAAAACAGTACCATGAGCAGTAGCAATAAACACAGCGCGGTACGCCAGACGGCGCGGCGCTGCGAGCGTTTGCGCTGATGCCACCACTGTGCGCACTCTTGCACAATAGGCAGAACGATAAACCAGCCGACTTCAACCAACATCAGGAATATGCCCAGCACTTTGAAAAAATAGTGGTAAACCGCCAGCGCAATACCGAAGAACAGGAAGAAACGCCACACCCAAGAGGCATATCCCCACAACAGCAGCCTTTTCGCCATCGGAGGCGACCAGCGCTCCGGCGGCACGTCACCATAGCCAAACAACTTTTCTCGCAGGTGCCAGCGGCACAGGGCATAGGCGCGCCCTTGCAGATTATCGATACGCCAGGCATCGCTCAGTATAAAATAGCCATCAAAGCGCATCAGCGGATTAACGTTGATGAACAGCGTGGTAATCCAGGTGGCGCTGGAAAGAAGGAATACCGCCGAATGCAACGGCCCTTCAGGTAACAACGACCAGGCCAGCAGCGCCAGCGTCGCCAAAAGCAGCTCCGCCAGAATTCCTCCTGCGCCAATCAGCACACGCGCACGATGATCGCCGACCCGCCAGGCATCGCTGACATCGGTATACAGCATCGGGAACATCACGATGAACGCCACACCCATACTCTGAACCCGACAACCCGCCTTTTTTGCCATGTAGGCGTGGCCAAGCTCATGAATAAATTTTGCGAAAATCAGGGCGCAGCCAAATGCCATCATCCCTTCAAGACTGAAGAGATGCGGAAACGAACTGCGATAGCGTGGCCAGTCTCGGCTGACCAGAAATATGCCCAGCAGTAAGATCAGCGGAAAAGCCACGCGCAGCAACGTGACGCCATAGCGCTGTAGCCACGGCCACGTTTTATTCAGAAAAGGATCGGGACGCCACAGCGGAATACGGAAAAACAGATACTGATGCAGCACCTGTTTGATCAGGCTACGGCGGCGGCTGGCCGCTTTAACCTCGTAGCTACTTCGTTGTTCTTTATCGCTGCCCGCGATCAAATCGTGTACGCGCAAAAAGCGCAGGAACTGCTCCAGATCGTCATTCCCAAGCGGTATACCGGGCTCTTTATTCACCGCGACCATCACCTGTTCCGACTCACGTAGGGGCCAGTGACGCAGCAGGCGGATTGCCGTGTTGTTCAGTTTAAAATAGCGGCCAGAAATCGTATCCGCTAACGTCCACTGGGGGGAACCATCTCGCGCTGGCGCTGCCGGGGAGAGGTGTAGATCGTCACGTAGCGGAGGTAAAACAGCCATCAGAACCCAACCGTCTTGCGCAACGCCGCGAGGGGACGGCGGAACAGGTAAACGCCCAGCGGCACATATTCACCGTAAATCTTCGCCGTGCCGCGTAAGCCGATACGTGGTGCGTCGGCGATAAAACGGGCATCGAGTCGATAAGCTAACGTGCTGCGATCGGTTAACGCCGCTTCATAGGCGATACGTTGTAGCGTGGCTTCATGGCGTTTCAGTGGGTCGCTATCCAGGAAGAGTGCCACATCGGCTTCCACCGGAAACTGGATTGCATCGCCCACATCCAGCTCAATCTTCAGTTCCGCCTGCTGAGGATTAGCCAGCTCCATCAGGCGTTCCCCTGTTCTGACGGGCTTCCCACGCAGCCGATCGCCATCGGCAAACACAGCGATACCATCACGCTCCGCCCTGACTTCACTGCGCGACAGTAGATCGCTGGCATACATCAGTTCGGCACGTTTTTGCTCGACCTGTGCCGACAGCAAATCAAGCTTCGATTTGGAATCTGCATCCTGAAAAGCCCGCTGTGACCCAGATCGCCACTCGGCTTCGGCTACGCCCAGCGCCCGCTCTGCCACATCAGCCTGAGCTTTCAGCATGGTATTATCAAACCGTACCAACACCTCATCTTTCTTCACGACCTGATTTGGCTTAACCGTGATTTCAGCGATCACACCATCCAGCGGTGCCGTCACGATGCGTCCATCCAGCGGCACAACTTCGGCCGGTGCCAGTACCGACTGACGAACCGGTATCAGCAGCGCCCCAATGAGTACAGCGAGACCAATCAGCGCTTTGGCTTTCGGAATCCCAGGCCGCCACGCTTTGCGCGGCTCCAGCGCCAGCCAGGCATGTGCATAGGCATCGGCTAACTGCGCCATCAGCGTCCGATCGTTTTCCTGCCACGGCAAGTCTCGCGCATACCACAATCCGCCAATCAGCTGTTCCTGCCGATCTTTTAACGGTACCCAGAGCGCTTCTTGTGCAGACAGCGTTTGCCAGTCATTCTGCGTTTGCGTATCAAACCACTCGGCACGCACCGTCGTAACTTGCTCAGCGGCTTTTTGAGTAACCAGTTGCTTGCCTGCGCGTTCAATAAACGCGACAAACGGCGCATGCGGATCGGGAACGGAAACCCCGGTAACGGCACGTACACGCCCATTGATCACCAGCGCGACATGACGGAAACAGAACAGCTTCTGGCTGTCATTCACCATCGAGTAGGCGAGCGTTTCGCTATTTTTGGCGCTACGCGCCAGGCGCTCCAGATGAATGAATTCGGCAAATACCCGCTCAACCGTGAAGGCATGCGATTCGCTCACGGTTGCCCCGTGAAGCGAGCGCTGCCGCTCATTCCTGCGAGCAAACTATTATCGGGTTTGATCGCTCGCCCGATCAGCGTCAAAGTCTGGCTGCTTTCATCAATACGTGCGCCAATGCGCAGCACTTCCGCTTGTAGCGGCACGCCAGTTTCATCGGGAATGAAAGTAAATGCTTGCTTCGGTTTGAGTGAGGCGAGCCAGCGTGAAGGCACCAGAACGTTGATTTCCAGATGGCGGTTATCCACAATTTCCAGCAGTGGCATCCCCTGACCGACATATTCCGAGACCTGAACTTTCCGCGATACAACCTGACCAGAGAATGGGGCAACAACGCGACAGCGGTTAGTCTGAATCTGATAAACCTGACTTTCCGCCGTGGCCTGCGCCAGACGAGCCTCCGCCACCGCGACCGCATTGCGGCCGACGGATTTCATCTCGGCCAGCTGTCTGTTCTGACTCAGCTCCTGCTGTGCCGCCCTCATGGCGGCCTGCGAAGCAGCAAACTGTGCCTGGTAGGCCGAGCAGTCAAAACGCACCAGCAAATCGCCCTTCTGGAACGCTTCACCGTCGCGAAACGGCATCTCAACCACTTTCGCATTCAGCTCACCGGACAGTGTCGCCTGATCCACCGCTCTTAATACGCCTCTGGCCTCTCTCGTCGAGGTCTCTGTCGCACGATGGTTTGCAGAAGCATTGCTTACCGGAGCGAGCTGTAGCTCATCCTCTATCTTTTCTGCCATAACGGAATAAGGCATACCGGAGAGCAACGCGATTAGCACGAGAGAAAGCGCAGTTTTTTTCGGCAGAATGTCATGCAGCCTCCTGCGAGGAAACATCATGTTCAACGGCATCGTTTTCCCAAATAGGATTTTCTTATTCAACATCGTCATCCAACACGCAGTGTGTTATGAGGCGGTCTGAAGGAGAATATCCAGACCGCACACCGTTCCTTACAGCGAAAGGTTACCGGTCGCCCAACGCTTCTCCGTTTGATCGAGCGCCTTCCCTACCGACGGGATATCATTCAAGGTCTGCGTTGCTGGCAGAGGATCCAAGCCCGCGGTAACAAAGATCTGGCCATACGCATTACGCAATTCAGCATAGGCCAAATCATTGCGCAAAGAAGTATTCACCGCGTTCAACTCGCCCTGAATCAGCTGTAATTCACCGATATTTCCGGCCTTGTAACGGTTATTCAACTGTTCAAGGATATCTACATCCAGCTTCTGTAACTCTCTACCAGTACGGTATTGGCGCTGCGCTTCATTGAAATTGGCGCGGGCCACATAAAGTTGCGCCAGTACCGCCATCGACATCGCCTGACGGCGCATTTCGGAAACGGTTTCGCCCGCTTTTGCCACATCGATAGCGGCCGGACCGGAGAACAGATTGAACAGGTTCCAGGTCACTTTCACCCCAGCATCCGCCCAATGCTGGTTAACCAGAAACGAGTTGCTGTCGTAGTTTCCCCCGACTGACATTTCAATCCCCGGCAGCATACGAAGCAGTGATTTACGCGTTTCCGCCGCGCTGATACGTACCTGATAATCCTGTTCGCGCAGTTCAGGGCGGTTCACTAACGCCGCCTTCTCCAGATCGCTAAAGGCCACTTTCAGCTCTGGCTCGACGAGTTCATTCTCCTTCGGCAAGACCAGTTTGTAATCTGTGCCCAGCGGCAAATTCATCAGCGTTGCCAGCTCGGTTTTCGCCAGAGACAGCGCACGGCGCTGCTCCTCCAACTGGCGCGTCGCATCCAGCAGTGCGCGCTGGTAGCTGTAGGCTTCAATAATGTCACCGACTTTTTGCGCCGACATTTTCTGGCTGTTCTCACGCGCCATGTCAACGCGTTCGATTAAGGCATCAATACGATGCAGCAAACGTTCAGCCGCCACGGCTCGCCAGTAGGCCGACTGCACATCCTGCACGATGGTGTGCGCCACTTTACGGCGACGCTCTTCGGCGATCCAGCGCTTATCCGACTGTTGATGCGCCGTAACATAGCTGACGCCAAAATCGAGGATATTCCACACCATATTCAGATCCGCGACGCGGCGGGTCTGATCCTGCGAGGTCGACGGCTCCAGCGAGGTGACGCCCCTTTCTATACTACGGCTACTGGAAGCGCTCACGTTACTGCGCGTCACATACCCCGCATTGGCCGCCATTTTTGGCAACATATCAAAACGTGCCAGATCCACCTGCTCCTGCGCCAGCGCCTGTTCCATCACTTTTAAGCGCGCTTCGAGGTTATATTTCAGCGCCCTTGCCATCGCATCGTGTAACGTAATGGGTGCCGTCACGGGCTCTTGATTGCTGAACATCACGCGCAGATCGTTATCCGCACGCCGGGTACTTTCTGCTTTATCGAGCGGCTGAGTTGATACCGCACATCCACTAACTAACAGCGTCAGCAGTGTGACGCTGAAAATTTTCGGGCATCTTTGCATAGTCAATTCCTTACCCCTGTTTTTTATTGTATTCATCACACCCTGCCACCGCCGTTTCAGGCTGGTTTGCTCATGTTTTGCAATGCGCCTTCGAGAGAGGCGATTTGCAGACGCTCATAGTCATCCAATGCTTTTAGCTGCTGGCTAAATACGGGCGCGCCAAAGATGGAGACGGGCGACATTACCGATGTCGAGTTGCCTTCCGACACGGATTGCCAACTGCCGCCGCTGAACACCTCAAGCGCGGTATTGTCTGGAATGATATTATTCACAAACATCCCGGCCAGAGTGGATTTCCCCCCCATCGGCTGGTTGAAATCAGAGACATTGCTGCGTGGTATACCGGGCTCATAACGATTTACACCATTGTTGGCAAAAGCCACGGCAACAGCAGAACCGCCCACCACACCACCGCCTTGTGCTGCTGCGCTAAACACACTGGCGGTTCCCGGCGTGGTACCTTCCACCCCACCAGCATTAAAGAGTGAAGACGGTGCACCCAACAGGCCATCGCCACTGGTTGACGCCGCCCCTATCGTCAACAACGAAAGCTGGCTTTGGACCGCAGCGTTATTACCAACAATCGCCACCGCTGGCTTACCAGCATTCGATTTGAATTCTGGATCGCCATCCGGTTGCGTAGAAGACAGGACACGCAAGACAAATGTGGTGCTCACGCTAGCACCTGCTACATCCGTTGCGGTAACCAGAATTGACAGTTCACCGCTATTTGCAAGCCCTGGAGATCCGCTAAACGTGCCGGTTGCAGGATCGAAGCTCACCCAGGCTGGCAGCGCGGAGCCATCCGCCCGGGTTGCACTGAGGCGCAGCGTATCGCCCACATCAATATCAGAGAAGGTGTTAGCAGGAATCTGGAAGCTAAATGCCCCATCACCATTCACCATTTGGTTGCTAATGCCCGTGGTGGTCGGCGCATCATTAACGTTATTCACGACAACCGCAAAATCGCTGGACACCGAGACGTTGTTTTTATCGGTTGCGGTAATACGAATCGCTAACGATCCCACGTCAGCATTTTCTGGCGTACCAGAGAAGGTCTGCGTCTGAGGATTGAACACCAGCCAGAACGGCAAAACCGAACCATCGGATAACGAGGCGCGGTAAGTCAGACTATCGCCCGCATCGTTATCAACAAACGCGTTAGCAGGCAGCGTGAAGGTAAACGCACTCCCCTGGCTAGCGGACTGATTTCCAATACCATTGGCAACCGGTGCAGTATTGCTATGAACGTCGCCGCTGATACCCTGACCGTTCAGGTTATTGCCAGCCAGATCCGTCACCCCACCGTGATTACCGGTAAAGACTAACTGCACTGCACCCGCCCCTGTCACATTGGTTAAATCAATTCGATAGGTTGTCGGACTCAGCGCTGTCACCGCACCAATTGTCGCCGTGGTGCCGTTGGCGTTAAGTAGAGAGAAGTCACGAACATCTAATCCCGTCACCGCTTCTGAAAAGACAAGGGTGTAGCTCAGTGCCTGCGAACCTGACGTTTCCGTCAGCGTCAGGCTAACCGGCACAGGACGAGCGGTATCGATGCTAAAACTATCGGAAGTGGCACTGCCCACGCCCGCGTTGCCCGCCGCATCAGTGACGCCGGTGTAGTTCAGGCCAATCGCTGTGCCCGCGTTGGTCACGTTGGCGTTCGGGGTAACGGTTGCTTTCCATGTCACGCCGCCGTCAGTACTGCTCACGTTACTTAGCGTGCCGTCTGCCACCGACAGGTTGGCGTTGCTGAAACCGCTCACCGCTTCGGAGAAGGTAATGGTGACCTCAGCGCTTTCACCCGCTTTCAGGGCGTTGTCGCTCACGGCTATCGTCGCGGTCGGCAGCGCCGTATCAATGCTGAGATTACCGGAGGTCTCGCTGCCCACGCCCGCGTTACCCGCCGCGTCAGTGACGCCGGTGTAGTTCAGCCCAATCGCCGTGCCCGCATTGGTCACGTTGGCATTAGGAGTAAAGGTCGCTGTCCACGTCACGCCGCCATCGCTGCTGATCACGTTACTTAGCGTACCGTCTGTCACCGACAGGTTGGCGTTACTGAAACCACCGACCGCTTCCGAGAAGGTGATGGTGACTTCAGCACTTTCACCCGCTTTCAGGGCGTTGTCGCTGACGGCTATCGTCGCTGTCGGCAACGCCGTATCAATGCTGATATTACCGGAGGTCTCGCTGCCCACGCCGGCGTTACCCGCCGCGTCGGTGACGCCGGTGTAGGTCAACCCAACCGCCGTGCTCGCGTTGGCCACGTTGGTGTTCGGGGTAAAGGTCGCTTTCCATGTCACCCCGCCGTCGGTGCTGGTCACCGCGCTCAACGTGCCGTCCGCCACTGACAGATTAGCGTTGCTGAAACCCGTCACCGCTTCCGAGAAGGTGATGGTGACTTCAGCACTTTCACCCGCTTTCAGGGCGTTGTCGCTGACGGCTATCGTCGCTGTCGGCAACGCCGTATCAATGCTGATATTACCGGAGGTTTCGCTGCCCACGCCGGCGTTACCCGCCGCGTCGGTGACGCTGGTGTAGGTCAGCCCAACCGCCGTGCTCGCGTTGGCCACGTTGGTGTTCGGGGTGAAGGTCGCTTTCCATGTCACACCGCCGTCGGTGCTGGTCACCACGCTCAACGTGCCGTCCGCCACTGACAGATTAGCGTTGCTAAAACCCGTCACCGCTTCGGAGAAGGTAATGGTGACCTCAGCGCTTTCACCCGCTTTCAGGGCGCTGTCGCTCACCGCTATCGTCGCCGTCGGCAGCGCCGTATCGATGCTGATATTCCCGGACGTCTCGCTGCCCACGCCCGCGTTGCCCGCCGTATCGGTGACGCCGGTGTAGGTCAGACCGATCGCCGTGCCCGCGTTGGTCACGTTGGCATTCGGGGTGAAGGTCGCAGTCCATGTCACCCCGCCGTCGCTACTCGTCACGTTGCTCAGCGTACCGTCTGTCACCGACAGATTGGCGTTGCTGAAACCGCTCACCGCTTCCGAGAAGGTGATAGTGACTTCGGCACTTTCACCTGCTTTCAGGGCGCTGTCGCTCACCGCTATCGTCGCCGTCGGCAGTGCCGTATCGATGCTGATATTACCGGAGGTTTCGCTGCCCACGCCCGCGTTACCCGCCGCGTCGGTGACGCCGGCGTAGTTCAGGCCAATTGCCATGCCCGCGTTAGTCACGTTGGCATTCGGGGTGAAGGTCGCAGTCCATGTCACCCCGCCGTCGCTACTCATCACGTTGCTCAGCGTACCGTCTGTCACCGACAGATTGGCATTGCTGAAACCGCTCACCGCTTCCGAGAAGGTGATGGTGACGTCGGCATTTTCACCCACTTTCAGGGCGTTGTCGCTGACAGCTATCGTCGCTGTCGGCAACGCCGTATCAATGCTGATATTACCGGAAGTCTCACTGCCCACGCCGGCGTTACCCGCTGCGTCGGTGACGCCGGTGTAGTTCATCCCAATCGCCGTGCCGGCGTTGGTCACATTGGCGTTCGGGGTGAAGGTCGCTTTCCATGTCACGCCGCCGTCGGTGCTGCTCACGTTACTTAGCGTGCCATCCGCCACTGACAGATTAGCGTTGCTGAAGCCCGTCACCGCTTCCGAGAAGGTGATAGTGACTTCAGCACTTTCACCCGCTTTCAGGGCGTTGTCGCTTACCGTAATAGCCGCCGTCGGTAGCACGCCATCGACAACAATGGCTTTCTGTGCCGCCAGTGAATTAAGGCTATTGAGCCCTGGCAAGGTCAGCACCGCCGTGCGATTAGCATTGTCCTGAACCGTCGCACCATTGAGCGACAGCGCAGACGTGCTGGCGTAGTTCAGATCGGCACTCAGATCGCCACTGTGCACGATATATTCGAAGGTCAGCGTATTAGATCCAGACCCCGCCACATACGTCGCCACGCGATCGAACGCGCCCGTTTCGAGTAATAGGGTTGGCACACCGCCAGTGGTATCGACAACGACATTGGAATCAAATGCCACCGTAACCTGAATGGTTTGTCCTATTTTATAGACCCCATCGGCGCTACTCGCACTGACGCTGGTAATCGTGGGATTATTAGGATTCACCGTAATGGCAATGGTATCGGTGTCAGTTTGCGCGCCACCGGAGCCTGAACTGCCTAAATCATTACTGACCATTTGGATCGACGCGCTGCCGTTATAGCCACTGGTTGGGGTAAACGTCAGGCCATTTAACGCATTGTTAATATTGGTCAGGCTACCTTGGAAGGTCATCGTGCTATCGCCAGTGCCCGATCCCACGCTGAAAGTCAGTACGGATAATGACGACAAAGTCAGTAACCCATTCGTCGCGGTCAACGTCACCTGCATCGTATTACCGCCGACATCGACGTCACTGATGGAAATCAGGTTGCCGTTAGCGGTATTAAATACCAGCGAACCATCCTGTTGTACCACCTGTGCAGCAGGTACGCCATTGACTGGCGCGTCGTTAACCGCATCAATGCTCAGCGTCACAGTGCTCGACGCGGTTTTGACACCGCTGCTTCCCGTATTCCCACCGTCATCAATACCAACCGTCAGCGTGACATCCCCTGTTGCATTGCTCGCTGGGTTAAATAGCACACTTCCGTCTGCAATAAATGCGTTGATACTGGTGATGGAACCCGTCAACGTCAGGCTACTCGTACCATTTCCCACAACGCTGACGCCGGCACCGTTAGCATTGAGCACGCCGCTGCCCACGGATAAAGTCACGGTGACGCTACTACTACCAGCATCGACATCCGCGAAACTGATACCAGTAATCGCCTTAGCCTGATCTTCCGTTACTGTGATCGAAGCAGGCGCGCTAATCGTCGGTGAGTCGTTCACCGCTACCACGGTTATCGTGGAAGTAATCGACAGCGTTGTGGTGTCCACTCCGCCGTTACTTGTTCCGCCATTATCAGAAATACTCGCCAGCGTCACAGTACGAGCCGGCCCCGTGGGGTTTTCGCTGGTATTGCGATAGGTGATGCCGTCGATCGTCGTGGCTGCCGCCGAGGCACTGATACCACCGGCTTTACTCAACGTTAGCGTGGCGGTGCCCGCAGCCACGCTGACGGAATAAGACAAACCGTTCGTGGTCGTGGTACCGCTATTACCGTTGATCAACGCAATGGTTGTTCCATCGATTTGCAGTTGTTCACTGCTGCCATTCAACACATTACTGACAACAAGCGATAACTGCGTGAGGGTCTGCCCAGCTTCAACCGTGCTGACTGAAACGTTACTGAAAAGATCGACGGCGCTACCGTTTTCGGTATAGGTCACATTATTACCGGTGGCAGACAGCGTAGGGGCGTCGTTCACCCCGGTGACGCCAACGGTCACCATTGCGGAAGCACTCCCGCCGTCGCCATCATTCACGGTAATGCTAACGGAACGCGTCGTGATGGCAGGATCGGTCGTATTGCTGTTTTGATAAGACAGGACGCGAACTAATGCCTGAACGGCGGCTGGAGTCGCACTGGCGTTCAAAGCTACCACCAGATCGTTCACACCAGAGCCCCCGGTAAAGGTGCCAATCACGACGCCACCATAAGTGACATTCGAGCCAGACACGCCGATTTGCCCTATACCCGTCCCCAGGTTCATGATGCCTAACACGTCTTCACTACTGTTACGGTTAGTGGTGATTGCTACCCGCACGCTGCCGCCGTTGAAATCGGCTGAATCCGCATCCGTAACCGTAGCATTACCGCCCGCGTCTAAACTAATCGGTAACGCGCCCTCGGTAAAGTTAACGCCATCGCCGTTCAGGTTACCCATCACCGGTGCAGTATTGAACCCACTGACGGTGATACCGTTGCCAGTCAGATCTGCGATATTTCCACCCGTTATAGGCCCGTTCCAGTCGTCGGCGGCGGCGAGATTATAGGTCGTCCCACCCGAAGAGGACGTACCGTTCTGGTTCATTATCGCGCTAAGTCCGGCTCTATCGGTTGCGCTTAATACCACTATAAAAGAAGTGGAGTTGACGATTTCAACATTGCTGGTTGCGCTGAGCGTATAAGTGCTACCGCTTTGACCGGTGAAGGTGAGCTTAGAGACGTCAATATCATTATTCGCCCCGCTCTGCTTCACCAAATTGGTGCCAGTAACCGCCAATGTGCCCGTCGAACTATCGTACGTCGAAGAGGTGATGGTTGGCATTTGAACATTATTGACGGTGACGCCGTTACGAACCAGATCGGCTGGAGTAGAAGATTGTGTGGCATCCCACCCCGCAGCCGCGGCCAAATTAAAGGTTGTCCCACTTGCGGCCGACGTCGTACCATTTTTGTTTAGCAGCCCTTCAACGTTGAGCTGGTCAATCGAATTCAGTGTGATACTGAATGTGGTGGCATTGACTGCGGTCACATTGCTGCTGGTTAGCGTATAGGTATTGCCGTTTTCACCCGCCAGCGTCAACTTGGACACATCAATGGTGTCACCCGCGACCATATTAGCCCCGGTCACCGTCAACACATTGGTATTGGCGTCATAGGTGGCTGCCGCGATCCGTGGAATAACCGCAGCCGTTCTCACATCGGTGATGTTGATATCCTGCAATACCGCATATCGGCTGGAGGTAATCACAACCTGGGTGGCACCAGCGATCGTGGAGAATGAATTAACCGCCAGAAGGCTGGTTTTACTCGCATCGAAATTGAAGGATTCCGTTGAATTATCCGCGTAGGTCACCACGATATTCACTGTGCCGCTATCAGCAAGCGCACGGAACCCGTTAAAATCAAACATATAACCAGAATTGGGGGCGATCGTCAGTTTTATATCGCTCCCTCCAGTGGAGCTATCAGCGCCCTCCAGCGCATAGAGCCCACGATTATTTAAATCCCCATCGAGATACAAACCACCAGAATTTTCACCACCAGAAAAAGTAACAGGACGTCCTCCGACGTCTCGCACTAGCGTGGAGGTATACAAATCGCTGTCGCTATCAGTGAACGTTATCGTAGCCAACGCGCCGCTATAAGCTTCAATAGCCAGGGCTTCAGTTTCGAGATCGCCCGTGTGCTTTTCTAACACCCAATCCCCGCCGATCGCGCTGCTGCCCGTGACATCAACGGATGCGGCAACATCAGCGCCGGTGGCTAGCGCCAGATTTGCCAAGAACGCATCGCCCTGTGCGCCACCGGCAATATCACACCCATAAAGCAGTAAATCACCTTCGGTGGTTAATGCTGCGCCTAAGGCAGCAAGCTGTGCCTGCACGTCGCTCGATTTCAGCGATGAATCCGTCAGCACCTGCGTACCCAGATTCACTTTGCCTTCCGAGCCGTGGGAAAAGACATGGATAGCGTCATAGCCGGTATGCGTCGCCGCCCAGTCGGCCATTTGCTGCAAGCCATCGCGCGAGCCGTCAATCAATACGACCTCAACGCCGGGCTTAATCCCCGAGACCAACGTTTCATAATCCTTCACCGACGTATCAATAAAGGCGACTTCTTTACGCGAGGACGTCGTGCCATCAGCCACCGCCGTAATATCAATATCCTGCGTCGCGGTTGATTGGGAATCATGGGTGGTTTGATCTGCCGTAGAGGCATGGGAGTCAGACGCAGCGCGATCGGCAATCGGTTCCGATGTGTTTGCCGCAGTGTCATTCACCGTTGCCGCAATCGCCCCATCAAACAATATACGCGGCTCAAGAACATAGACCGGTAATGAGGAGACCTGAATCGGATTTGCCGCCGCCTGCTTGACTGCATTCGCTGGCTGAGAAGATCGAGTAAACCAATTACGCCACACCATAGCAGGACTCCTTAAAGCCGCATTGTTCTTTGCCCGATGTTTAATTTAAATGATGTTTTCTTTGTGACCAGACATCACTCGTTCACGCCGTCCCCGCCGACAGAGGGTGTCGGATAAGAAAGGAAAAAACTGGAGAGACAAGATCTTGCCGATATATTTTCATAAAAATACATCTATTAACAATAGCTTTTAAAAAGAAACATTTCCCCCGAAAACATTAACAAAATCTGATAATAAAAATATGTTATAAATATCAAGAAAATATCGTTTTTTTTACGATATTTCCCCACTTAAACGTAAATTTTCACTGCATGAATCCCTACCTGCTTTATGTAAAGATCAAACAGGAATTATGCGTATTATTTCCCCCTATTTCTAAAAATTGGCGGGGATAGTTCGGTATCGTTTGCGACGGGTATGGTATTGCTGAAGGTATAAAGAAGACAAAACCCCTGTCACCACCTCAATAGCGATAAGGGTTTATTGGTCATTGTCAGACAGGATAAAAGGAATCAGGCGGTGGCCAGGTGTATTCAGGCAACTTCGGTTCGGCGGCGGCCTTTGTTTTTTGCCCGATAAAGCGCCATATCGGCGGCCTTTAACCAGTCAATATATTGGCCCATTTCCGGTGAAATCTCCGCAATACCGACGCTGACAAACACCGCCAGTTGCGGGGTCTGGTTCAGGAACTTCAACGACAAACTCTCCCGAATGCGATTCACGGCATCCAGCGCCTCTCCCGCGCTGGTTTGCGGTAAAATAACGGCAAATTCATCGCCGCCGAATCGCCCGATCACATCCGTCTCCCGAAAACCGGATGTCAGTTCACGCGCCAGCAGCAATATTGCCTGATCGCCGACGTTATGCCCAAAGTTATCGTTAAAGGCTTTAAAATGGTCGATATCGAACAGGACTAACGTGGCGGTACGCTTATAACGCTGGCAAATATCATACTCGTGCTTCAGCAGGCGTTCCCAGTGGTGACGGTTATAGAGGCTGGTCATACCGTCATGAATGCTGACTTCCATCAACATACGCTTGTGCTCTGCCAGTTTTAGCGCGGTCGTGTAGGTGACATAACCCAAAAAAATCGGGTAAATCAGCAACATCGGCAAGCAGGTATAAAGCTGAACCGGCGTGGTATCCAGCGAAATGGGTACAGCAAACAGCATAAGAACCAGCACGCAGGTCACACACTGTAATACGATGCCCTGAACAAATAGCTTGATTCCACCACCCGCCGTACCGTTCATACCAACCATCGCGACAATCAGTGCGCTGGGCAAAAGATTCACGCCCATGAATCCTATCCAGATGCCACCAAATGCCACATCAATCAATAAATTACGCTTCTCGCACCACATAGGATCGCGCGAACGTAGGGATAGAGTGTAAGCAATGTGAGGCCAGACAAAGGCATTAGTCCCCACGCGAGAATCGGCACGGGTTTGGCAATCAATACCGAGGAAATAAAAAGAGAGCACAGTATCGTACCGACAATACGTGGAATATAGACTCGCTGGGAAAAGCGTAGCCCTGAGCGACGTACATCTACCGTCAAAAACATCGGCGACGAGGCTGACATAGCGACCCCCATGCGGTTCACTAACGAATAGCGAGAAAAAAGAACATTATGACTGAAAGCATGTGAGCATCAGTGAACAGTATTTTAATTTATTCTGTTACATAACAGACTCGTGTCGTAACGGCTAAACAGAGTAACACGAATGTTAACTCCCGGTGGTCTTACCCGTGGCTTTCGTTCCGTACCTGTCATTGCGCCGCCATGTCAGTCACGATGGCCGATGTGGCTAAGAGGGAGAGGGTTGTAAACGGTTAATATGAATGGTCAGAAACATAACTTCGTCAGTGGTCAGCCGGCAGTCGTAATTCTTCTCCACATACTCATACACCTTCATCGCACAGGCATAGGCACGCGGCATCAGTTCGGTAATTCCCTGATAGATAGAGTCGTCACCGTGGCTCACCGTTTCCCGGTTTAACAAACGTAGCGCGAAGAACTTCAGGTGCGTAATCAAACGCTGATAATTGAGAGAGTGCTCGTCAAACGTGATGTGGAGATCGTATTTCAGAATGGTCAAAATATCTTTAATGATACCCGCGCTTTGCATCGTGCTCTGCATGTCGCTGTTATTTGTCGCATTCGCCAGATGCAGCGCAATAAACCCTGCTTCATCCTCCGGTAAATCGATATCCAATCTGGAGCGAATCAACGCTAGCGCCTCTAACCCAACGGCAAACTCACCGCGATAGAACTGGCGAATATCCCATAGCATCAGATTCTTGATCGTCTGTCCTTTCTTATGGCGTTGGATTGCAAAGTTGATATGGTCGCTTAATGCCAGAAACAACGTGTCCTGCACATCGAGCCGCAGCGTTTTTTGCGCCAGAGTAATAATCTGCTGCGTGACCGCCAGACAGTCAGGCGGAATATCCGCCAGCAGTTGTGATAGCACGTCCGCGATACCGTCGCTTTTCTTCACGAATTGACTTTCAATGCGTAGCGGATCGATAGGATCACCGACCTTTTTGCCAAAGCCGACACCTTTACCAATCGCCACAATTTCCCGTTGGTCATCAGCCAACACCAGCACGGCGTTATTGCTCAGTATTTTTTCAATGATCATCGCATCAGCCGTCCTGTCTCACGGAAAAGCGCGCTGGCCTTCCCTGCCGTTTAACGCCTCGAACGTCGTATTGTCGAGGCGTCTTCTTTCATCATTTACGCTTCTGAGCTATCCAGCCCATTGTTTTTAATGACATCAGCATACCAGTATGCACTTTTTTTACGGATGCGCCGCAAATCTTTCAGATCGAATTCTTCACGGTTAACGTAAATAAAACCATAGCGTTTCGAGCATCCCTGATGGGTAGAAATGAGATCCAACGCCGACCATGGCGTATAGCCGAAGACATCCACACCATCGGTAATCGCAAGCTGAATTTGCTCAATGTGGCGTTGCAGGTAATCGATGCGGTAATCGTCCTGAACCTCACCGTTTTCATCCAGCGTATCAAACGCGCCCAGCCCGTTTTCTGTGATGATCAGCGGTAAATGATAGCGATCGTGCAGTTCACGCAAGGTATTGCGGAAGCCGATAGGATCGATTTCCCAGCCAAAGGCATTTTTCTGCAACCACGGGTTGCTTGCGCCACGGTGCACGCCCTCTTCGCCCGATTTCAGGTGTTGGTCACCTCCGCGAGCGATCTCATCCGACCCGTCGCCTTTGCTGGCTTCAACCGTTTGCGAGGTGTAGTAGTTAAACGCGATGAAATCAGGTTTGGCCGACGCCAGAATATCCATATCACCGGGCAGAATCTCCGGCGTATAGCCTTTTTCTTCCATATAGCGCCAGGCAGCCGTGTTGTAACGTCCGTATACCGCCATATCCAGATAGAGCCAATTACGGATCGCGTTATAGTTGAAGGCCGCCATCACATCTTCAGGCTTCGCTGAGGCTGGATAAATCAATGCAATGTTGGGTGCTGGCCCAATTTTCGCGCCGGGCACTTTTTCATGCAGCGCATTCATCGCTTTTGCCTGAGCCACCAGCATGTTGTGGTTCTGCTGATAGAGATTCTGCTTAGGATTTTCCAGCGTCGGATCCAACGTGCCTAATGCAGAACCGTGCAAAATCATCATGTTTTGTTCATTGATGGTCAGCCAGTACTTCACCTTTTCGCCATATTCATCAAACAGTACGTTGGCGAAGCGTTCAAACGCGTCCACCGTTTCCCGGTTGTACCAACCACCTTTTTCCTGTAGCGCCTGCGGCAGGTCGAAATGGTACATCGTGACGATCGGCTCAATACCGTAATGCAACAACTCATCGATAAGGTTGTGATAAAACGTAATGCCTGCCGGGTTTACCTCACCGCTGCCATCGGGGATGATGCGGCTCCAGGCGATGGAAAAACGGTAGGTTTTGAAGCCAATATCGGCAAACAGTGCGACATCTTCTTTGTAGCGATGATAATGGTCACTGGCGACTTTGAAATCCGTGGTGCCCTCAGGATAGGATGTTCTGGCATCAATCACCGACGGCCCCTTGCCGTCTTCATTCCATGCCCCTTCAACCTGATAAGCCGATGTCGCCGCGCCCCATAAAAACCCCTCTGGGAAACGTTTAAGATGACGGTATTTCACAGTTTTTCTCCTTTCCTTAACGAGATAATGTCAGCAAGACATCACTGATGTTATGGGTGGCACGCGATCGGGTTGAATTCAGGCAAAAAAAAACCTGATACGGACATGTCTGAATCACATGCGTCGTATCAGGTTTCGCTCAGGCCTAAGCCCGATCACGTCCTTCTTATCGGGTTATATCTGCTAACCGTCGCAGACTCAAACCAAGGTCGGGCAATCTGTGATGAATATCACCGATAATCCCCTCGTCTGAGCATGATTCGTCCCCTACGCCAGCCATCCCAAGAATGCAGACTACCGTTCAGCACCATCATGGTCTCGTGCACCGTTAAGCCTAACGAGCCGCTTCAACAGCCTGAGTAGCTTCATTCCATCGGGCGAGCCCAATCCCGTACAGGCGTCCCATCCTTCTGAAGCCACAAACGCCCCATTATTCCCCCGCACGATATCCTTGCAGCTATTACGATTACGGTACAGCAAGGGGGGAATAAACAGCGATGCCGACTCGGTCAGCGCGAGCATTCGCGCCAGCAATCCCGCCCACAGCGGTGCGACGGCGCTGGTTCCGCCAACCACGCCTTCCCGTCCGTTGACTTCAATCAGATAGCCCGTTTCGGGATCGGCATTACCACTGACATCCGGTACGCCACGGTGTTGCAGAGGGTGATGGCCACCGTATTTGTCTGCCAGAGATAACCCTAACTGCCAACCGGGAAGCGCAAAATATTGGCTGACGCCGCCCCCCGTCGCGCTGCCGTCTCGGCTGTGCCAGGTGGTTTCTTCCATTGTTTTTTGCAGCCGAGTGCCGCCACAGGCTAAAACGTAGGGGCTGGAAGCAGGAAAGTTCACATGCAGCCCGTGAGGCTCGCCATCTTTCGCTCCCTGATCGCCAGAGGCCACGCACACAGTGATACCTAATGCAGCGGCGGTTTGAAAAGCCTGGTTGTAAACCTGTAATGATTGCGCTGTCCATTTCGACTCACTGCCGCCCCAGCTAATCGAAATGACCGACGGTGCGTTTTTCTCATCATGAATCGCGGTATTGATTGCTTCTAAAAACCCTGCATCGGTATTCGGGGCAAAATACACCACAATTTTGGCTGCCGGTGCCAACGTGCCGGCAATCTCGATATCCATCTGTACTTCGATATCAATCGGGTTCACTTCTTTATCGCTATCCAACGATGCTGGGGCATTCTTGGCACCTCCCACACAAACATCGACAATCTGCGGTGGATTAACGCCCATGCGTTTAAAATAGTGCTCCAACTGCGGTAAGCGATACCCGCCCCCCAGTTCAATGATGCCAATGCACTGCCCGGCGCCATCATGCTCAGGGAAGTGATAATGCTCAGCCAGCTCTAGCGGCGTATAGCCCAGCGGGCGCTTTTCTGTATTAGAGAACGGACGATTCATACGCAGGCAACACTCCGTCGCCAGACGCTCATCAAGCCCTAGCACGGCGATAACCACGCCCTGTAGATATTCGGGCAGATAAATCCCTCCCGATCTCCCACGAAAAGCCCCGTTTTTGTGATCATAGCGGGCTAAGCTCACGCGAAACGCTTGCTCTATCTGCCCTGCCGTGCCCGTCAAGAAGACGGTGCGGCTGGCAGGATGTTCACGTTCGATAGATAGCCGATAATGTCGCGCAAACGCACGAACATGCTCTATATCAGCATCATCAGCGCTGAATTTTCTGGCATAACTGGCACGCGACAGCGGCTTATTGGCGTTGATGCCGCCAAATTGTGGATCGATGCTATCGTGCAGTTCGGTGTAATACTCATCATCTGGCGTAGTAAAACGCAGTACCAACATGACCCTGACGCTCTCATTAACATTACAGCGCTCACGGTACGCTGCGTCAGCGATGTTTCCGCGCTCACTCCCTTTCAATAATTGGTAAGTCATCGTCTTCTCTCCCACTCAGCTATTTGCCGTCTGGTTCAATGTGACTCAATGCCGCGTAAATCTGGCGTTTGTCGTTCTGTGACAGATGCTCAACATTAATAGAAGAAAGAAACGTGGCCTCTTGTTGAGGCGCAAAATGCCCGCCATTCGCGAGATAACGTTTAATACTAATCAGAAGTTGGTCGTCAATCGTGAGTAACGTGGGCCTGATCGTGTCGTTCAGCGAACGAGGTGTCCAGTCGCTCTCCGGTGTCGCGAGCCAGTCCGCCATGTAGCGATACTGAATGGCTTTGCTGGCATTCATTAATGAAGTAAAAAACAGCTGTGTACTCTGAGGGGATAAACCAACGGCAGCAGATTGTTCCCGCGCCTTACTCAAAATACGGTCCTCTTGCTTCAAATCCTCAACCGGCAGGTGTTGACGGGCTTTGTACCCCGCAACATCTTTCATGAGCGCCATCCTCTCCTGAATAAGTTGATAGATACCAAGAGAATTATCCTGCACGGCTGCATGCAGAGGGAGACACCAGGCAGAACTCATCACTAACGAGATAACAGCGGAAATAGGCAAATTCATTGAGTTGCACTCTCCTGTCAGCACTACCATGAACATCTATGGCTATGTTTTTATTTTGCCATTGCGGCAGGAGATAATAGATTTCACTATATGAATATTCCATGACGAAACTATTTCAATCATTACCCATAGGACACACTTCCTCTTAAAAATTTCCTGCCCTGTCACGCTTTCTGCCAGTAACGCTTTAAATTACAAGCGACTGCGAAATAAGGCTTCAGAAGTGCAATCCTCAACATCAGATGATTAAGATACAAACAATGACCAAATGAAATAGTTCAAATAAGTTATCAAGTGGTGATATTGATCGATAAAGCAAACGCGCACAAAAAAGCCCGCCGTGGCACTTGGCCATGACGGGCTTGATTTACGCCCTAAACGAACGGGATCGATTAGTGATCGGTGAGGCCATACAGCGAGCTACGACGCTGTAGCATTTGACCACCGTCACGCGTTAGCGGCACCCAGCCAACCGCGCCACGTTTCACCGTTGGTTCAGTGAACAGCAGATCAAACGGTATGGAGACGTAGAAGCCCTTGCTGAAGCTCCCTTCACCATATTCAGCGGCGCTGACGTTGGTTTTGGTCGCAAAGGCACCTGCAACAATCCCGCTGTCAAAGCGGCGAGACAGATCGATGGTGACCCCTTTGTCCCCTGCCAGATAACGGCCCACACTCACTTTCGCCACCGCACCTTCCACAAACGGCAGTTCCCAGTAGGCAGTCAGATGGCCTGTCACCACATCATAATCAGCCATTCTCATGATGTCGTTCCAGTCACGCTGTTTGACATAGTTAACATCCATCCCCAGCGCCCAGCTTTTACCAAACGGACGATACAGCACCTCAGACCCGACACCCGCGTACATCATTTCCAGATAGCCGCCGTAGACCTGGGTATACCAATCCTGTGCAGGGTTATCCCTACGAGTTAATTGCAGATTGGTCAGCAGCAGATCCGAAGAGGTCACGTATTCACGCACCCAGGTTCTGACACGAGGTAATGCTGACCCATCCACCGGCGGCGTTTTATAGTTGAACTTGTCGTAGTTATCCAACAGGTTCAGCGTCGCGGTTCCTCCCACGCTCCAGTGATCGCTGATCCGATAGTCAACGTTACCTTTCAGCGCAATCTGGTACATATAGAAGGACTCAGCGCCACCGAAAGACTGCGTCAGCGTCGGATCTAATGAGTACGTCAGGCGATTAGGTTCCGCGAGCAGCACCTGCTGACCACGCACGTCGGATACCGGCTCTTTACGATGCGTTTCAGGTTCGGGTTGACCCAGCGGAACAGCCGCCTGTTGGACCTGATGGAAAGCTTTGGCATCCACTTCCGTGCTGGCAATCGGTAAGCGCTGGCTGCGCTGAACAATGTGATATTCATCAATACCGTTCGGTACATGGTTTGCCAATACCGTCGCCGCGCGCTGTGTGGCCTGATCGCTGTCGCGATATTTTGTCTGATCGGCAACAATCGTGACCTGTTTTTGGTCCGCGTAGATATCAGCGTCCTTATACCCGGCCTTATCATTCAGCTCTTTCGAGACTAACTGCCAGTTTGTCCCTTTACCATCCTGCACCGGCGCGTAGACTGGTGGCGCATCGTCTAAATAGTTTGGTTTCAAACTGTTAAAGTTGGTACGTAGGGTAAAGCCCCACATCAGCGTATTGCCCCGCTGCCACGACAGTGTGGTATCCAAAACATCACCTACGCGGTAAACCGCGCCGATGTTGAAAGGAGAATCATGCTTAAGCGCCTGTGGCACACCATTGGATGATGTTCGTTCTGCACTGTAATCGTTGCCGTCATACTCTAGCTTTAGGCGCAACGGATCCCAGGGAGTCTGGTACTCTACGCCACCAAACAGTGCGGCCGGTCCGTGGAAGAAATTATCTACCTCAAATTGACCCCCACCAGCCCTATGAGAACCACTGCGCTGACAGAAACTGGCTTTTAATGAACAAGCAGGGTTTTTAATATTGCCACTCTCGGCCATGTTGCCCCACCCCATACCCAGGGTGAAATCAAACGGTCCCATACGCTTACTGGCTACCAGATATTCGCTATCGAACAGCCCCGTACCGGCAATATCGCGGAACCCCAGCGATACATCCGGCATCCAGTAGCTTTCCTGCCACAAACGGGCCTTAAGATCGAATGATTTGTCCTTATAGGATTGGCTACCACTAAAATCAGCATTGTTACTGTAAGGGCGAGTACGGATGTCGGTATAACGCACTGTCGTTTCCAGCCATTCAAAGAGCTGGAGGGATATGGAATAACGCCGATATTCCTCATTGTCACGGTAGTTCAGGCTAAACTCGCCAGTTTCCGCCATCCGCGCGGTCGGCGTCTGCAATAGCCCCGAGCCACCGAAATCAGACTGCGATACACCCGCAGGCTGAAAGCGCAGATTCGGGTTCGTCGCAGTACGGCTGTTTTCTGTTTCAGCCGCCATCACCTGCGCACTCAGAATGCCGCCAATCGCCAACGACAGACAGCCTAGTTTAACGTTTCTGTTCTTGGTCATTCGAGTGGGATCCGGTTAGCAAGGTAGTCAGCAAGTTGATCGTTAAGTGATGACATATCCTGAGGTAAAACAGAAGGATTGAAACCGATAAAGATCGTTTCGCCCGCAGCAGGTTCACTATGCTGACGGTTCCACAGCGCCAATGGCACTTTGCGCCATTGGCCATTTCCCCCAATCAGATAGCCGTAACTGTTATCAGATCCGGCAAGAAGTCGCCGTCCAGCGAGATAATTCTCGACTGACCATCCGGCACGCAGCACTACTTTTCCCGACGTCTCCAACTCGCCTACATCCGCAGAGGTATTCACCAAGCCAATCAGCGACAACGTATCATCATGAGGAGCCACATATAATGCATACTCCCCCACCAAAGGTCGGTTATTTTCACTATGGACACGTACGCGGTCAGGATCCAAATCGGTGCGGATACGACCCGCAACAGTAATCGGGGTAATAGCCTTTCTCAGAAGCCAGGTGGAGATAGCCAGATCGCCATCACCTGAATTACGCCAGCGCGTTTCCAGTTCAGCCAGCTTTTGCAGCAAGACGTCGCCCTGCGCACGCACCTTCTGCGTCGTCGCAAAATCAGAAATAAACGCCGTTTTCCAGTTGATATTCTGTGGCCAGGAAACCTGTTCATAAAATTTTTCAAGACGTACACCGTCGTCTAGTTTAATGACGGCGATCGTCTCTTGAGGCGATTTCACAGTCAGTTGCGCAGACGTCGCAACGCCGGAAATCAGCAACAACAAGGCAGCGATACGGTTAAGTGCCAACATGGTAGCCCCTTATTGTACGTAGGGTTTTAATACGGTGAATGTGACCAATGCCATACCCGGCCCCATATACTGCTGGCTTTGAACCACACTTCCGTTAGTCGGATCGAGCCAGTAGCTATTGGTGTAAGATTCATTTAAGGCGGGGACGGTCACCTGCTCATCAAAGCGCAACAGCTCACGCGAGGTATCCAGAATTTTTATCGTTTCTTTGCCACGGGCCTGAAAAACAGAGCGGATATCGTAACCGCCGCGGAAGACCTGAGCCCACTCAACCCGGCTTTGCCATGTCATTGGCGTCGATGTCTTCAATAAACCTAATGTCAGGGGATCCTGTTGCAGGTTATCCACATAGGTAATATCTTCGCCGAAGCCTTGAGTTTTCACTACACGACCATGTTGGGTCGCCAGCATATTTTTATCGGCCCCGATCCATTTCAACTGATTCTGTTCGGCAAAAGCGAGCACGACAAACGCCTGCGGTGCCTCTCCCACTTTCAGATAGGCCGACGCATAGGGTGTATTGGCAACCTGCTTGGCCGTCACATGGGTATCATCCTGACCAAAAAATGCCAGTTTGAACGTTTTCCCCACCTGCTCCACATTTTGGGAACAGCCAGTCAATACAATCGATAAAAGAGGTATGGCAATCAGCGAATGCACCTTTGCCATTCGTTTTATTTTTGTCATGAAATGCAGTTCTCGTTGAACAGCGCAGCCTGGAAAAAGAAAGGCCACCGAAGTGGCCTTAGAATTTAAACGGAATTAACCAGCAGTACCGGTAGTTACCGTCGTTGTGCCCGTAGCATCGTTGTTGTCATTGCTGGAAACAGCAACAGCAACACCAACAGCAACAGCAGCAGCAACACCAACAGCAATCAGTGCAGTAGTACCAGCAGCAGCACCCGCACCCGCCGCACCCGCTGCACCAGCAACGCTTGCGCCGGTGGTCGTGGAGGTAGAGGTACCAGCAGCAGTACTGCTCGAGACGCCATCAACAGCAAACGCGTTTGACGACATGGCCAGAACAGCGGCCAGCGTGATTAACGTTTTCTTCATTACGATTTCCTTTTTAACATGAAGTACTTCAGGGTGGAGTACCGTCAAAAAAGACCATACCCCGTCCTTTATTTCAGCCAGCACAGCAGCAAACACATCTTATTTGCCTCGTTACCAACCGTTACTGGGATCCTCCCAGTAATGAGTTACAGTTCAATGGCGATAAAACTTTCTATGATACAAAGCATCTTTAAGAGGAACCCCCCTCTGATAAGTAATACCAAAAAGCAAAACTACCACTCAATTTTTGCAACACTGCTAAAAATAGCAAGATCCCACTGTAATAAACAGCAATGATCTCGGTAAAAGAGCAGATTTCTTTAATGAAATTTACAATATTTCAGAAAAAAAGTCATAGATATCTTAACGATATCAATTCATTGATTCATCGATATAAAAAACGCCAGATATTTCCTAATCTGGCGTTTTTTAACAAACTGCACTATCTAATCATAAGAAAGCTAAGCATAAAAACGATTATTCCAACCATTCGGTATGGAATACACCTTCTTTATCCGTACGCTTATAGGTATGCGCACCGAAATAGTCGCGCTGAGCCTGAATCAGGTTAGCAGGCAGCACGGCTGAGCGGTAGCTGTCGTAATAGGCAATGGCCGCAGAGAACGTTGGCGTCGGGATCCCCTGCTGGACAGCGTATGACACTACATCGCGCAGTGCCTGCTGGTATTCGTCTGCCACTTTCTTGAAGTAAGGTGCCAGCAGCAGGTTAGCGATATCCGCCTTCTGATCGTATGCATCGGTGATTTTTTGCAAGAACTGTGCGCGAATGATGCAACCCGCGCGGAAAATCTTGGCGATTTCGCCGTAGTTCAGATCCCAGCTGTTCTCGTCTGATGCCGCTTTCAACTGTGAGAAGCCCTGAGCATAAGAAACGATTTTGCCCAGATACAGCGCACGACGTACTTTCTCAACGAACTCGGCTTTATCGCCACCGAATGGCTGAGCCGTTGGGCCAGTCAGTACTTTAGATGCAGCTACACGCTGATCTTTCAGTGAAGAAAGGTAGCGGGCAAAAACGGATTCCGTGATCAGAGACAAAGGTTCGCCTAGATCCAGAGAGCTTTGGCTGGTCCATTTACCGGTACCTTTGTTAGCCGCTTCGTCCAGAATCACGTCAACCAGGTATTTACCTTCTTCATCTTTTTTCTTGAAGATATCGGCTGTGATTTCAATCAGGTAGCTGCTTAACTCGCCTTTGTTCCACTCAGAGAACGTCGTAGCAAGCTCGGCATTGTCCAGATTCAGCGCCTGCTTGAGCAATGCATAAGCTTCAGCAATAAGCTGCATGTCACCGTATTCAATGCCGTTATGCACCATCTTGACATAGTGGCCTGCGCCATCAGCGCCAATGTAGGTCACACAAGCTTCACCGTCAGCACGTGCTGCAATCTGTTCCAGAATCGGCGCAACCAGCTCATAAGCTTCTTTCTGGCCGCCTGGCATGATGGAAGGCCCTTTCAACGCACCCTCCTCCCCACCGGATACGCCCGTACCGATGAAGTTAAATCCTTCAGCGGACAGTTCGCGGTTACGGCGAATGGTATCTTTATAGAAGGTATTACCACCATCGATCAGAATATCGCCTTTTTCCAGGTAAGGTTTTAGAGATTCAATCGTTTTATCGGTTGCTTCACCAGCCTTCACCATCAGCAGAATACGGCGGGGTTTTTCCAGGGATTCGACAAAAGCTTCAACGGTGTAAGAAGGCACCAGTTTTTTGCCCGGATTTTCCGCGATAACTTCATCGGTTTTATCGGAAGAACGGTTAAAGATGGAAACGCTATAGCCACGGCTCTCAATGTTCAGCGCCAGATTGCGCCCCATCACCGCCATACCGACAACGCCAATTTGCTGTTTGGACATTAAAGCAACTCCAGTCTGAAGGATAACCTGCCTGCAACGGCGACAACGTCTCGCGTTGCGGCCTCACAGGCAATTTAAAAACAGGCCAACATGGTAACTCAGCTTTGCGTGGGTGGGTAGTGATTGGTTTGATAGCGAAAGCTCACCCAATCGGAACGTATGGCGGGGAAAAGGAAAAACCGCAGAACGATTCAACGATCTGCGGTTTTACAGCGTGTCACAACCCAATATTACTTTTTCAGCAGCGCCTTAATACTTTCTTTAAATTCGGCACCAAATTCAGGATTGCGTAACCCATAAGACACAAATGCCTGCGCGTAACCCAATTTACGGCCGCAGTTAAAGTTCTTGCCCGACATCTGTACCGCATCAACCTGCTGGGTCGCGATCATATCGGCAATCACATCCGTTAACTGAATACGTCCCCATGCGCCAGGTTCAGCTTTATCCAGCAAAGACCAGGCATCGGCAGTTAAAACATAGCGCCCGACCGCAGAAAGGTCAGATCCCGTTTCGGACGGTGCCTCGGGTTTTTCAATCATAGACGTAATGGCAGCAGCATCGCCCGGATTCACTAGCGGGGTTTCACAATCGACGACAGAATACTCTGGAAGAACTTCGTAAGGACGATGCTTCACCAGTACCTGACTGTGGCCGGTCTCTTCAAAACGAGAGATCAGCAGCGCCAGGTTTTCCTGCGTCTGATCGGCCGTGCTTTCATCCAACACCACATCGGGCAATACCACCACAAACGGATTATCCCCGACGATTGGACGAGCACAGGAGACCGCATGCCCTAACCCCAACGTTTCTCCTTGGCGGACGTTCATGATCGTCACGCCTTTCGGACAGATGGCCTGAACTTCGGCCAACAATTGACGCTTCGCGCGCTCTTCAAGCAGAGACTCAAGCTCAAACGAGGTATCGAAATGGTTTTCGATCGCGTTTTTCGACGCATGCGTTACCAGAACAATTTCTTTAATCCCCGCCCTCACACACTCGTTGACGATCTTCTCAATCACCGGACGGTCAACCAGCGGCAACATTTCCTTAGGAATTGCCTTGGTCACCGGTAACAGATTCATCCCTAAACCTGCGACAGGGATAATCGCTTTCAATGATGTCATGGATTGACTCTCTTCAATCTGATGGTTTTTATCTGGTTTATTGTCTTTGTAGCGTAATGCCACAACGCTACTCATGGCACTAAGATTACACCTAATCAGCCACAAAGCGATCTCTGGTAGCTGACTTTTTCTGATGCGCTGAAACTCTAAAGTACAGCCGACCGAGGGTCAGTAATGATAATACTGGAGCCATTGTGCCGCACGTTGCAAGTATGTGTCTGGGTGGACGTTCGGTCTTACCCATCTAAATGCGGACCCGGTCCTAAATAACTTTGCAAAATAGTAGATAACTTGAAGGGAACTCAGTCCGAATTGAGCGTTCTGAACAATCGCCAAATCAAAACAAATCACCAACCGACTGAGCGATGCCGATCATAGCAGTAATCCCTGATGAAGAACGACTACTGATGCGTAAAGAAATCCAGCAGACACGCGATAAAAATTACGCCAGACGGCTAATTGCCATGCTGATGCTGCATCAGGGTATGACTGTCTCCGGGGTCGCTAACGCGCTCTGCGCTGCTCGCTCATCCGTCGGCCGATGGATAAATTGGTTTACTTTACATGGTGTTGAAGGACAACAAAAACTCATGCCCGGATGCGCTACCCGGTGGCCTGTCGCTGATATTCTTCAGGTTATTCCGTTGCTGGTACAACGCTCTCCGCAGGATTTCGGCTGGCTGAGCTCCCGATGGAGTACGGAACTTCTGGCGCGCGTCATTAACGACTTTTTGACGTGGCACTTCATCCCGCTACATTGCATCGATACCTTAAGTTGGCAGACATTGTTTGGCACAGAGCCGCTCCCACACTAAAAATCAAAGGCCCGCATTATGAGGAAAAACGACTCGCCATCGAACACACTGTCGCCCAGAAGCAGATGGACCATCCGGCATTTTATCAGGATGAAGTTGATATCGACCTGAATCCGAAAATCGGCGCGGACGGGATGTTGAAAGGGCAACAGAAACGTATTACTACGCCAGGACAGAACCAAAAGTATTATCTGGCAGGCGCACTGCATTCGGATACGGGAAGGATCCATTACGTCGGTGGTTGATAATTACATTATCCATAAAAGCCGCAAGGTGGAGCGTTGGCAGGAAAAAAACAAGAAGTTCCGGTTGCTGTTCCTGCCAACCTATTCACCATGGCTGAATCCGATAGAGTTGCTGTGGTTGTCGTTGCACGAAACCATAACGCATAACCATTAGTGTCGGTATATATAGCAGTTACTGGAACGGGTAAATCAATTCATGAACGCAGCCTCACCGTTCCCCGGTAATCAACATGGGCTGGCTAAAGTGGAGAGGTAATATGCGAAATTTAGACGGGGCAATAATAGCCCGTACTTATTGATTGGTACTCACCTAGCGGGGCTCATCATGGTTCGGGGTAATGAAAGCCCCATCAGAAACCTGATATATGGCTGCAATTACTCGTTTTGATCATTGCAGGAAACACCTTACACTGGCTGAGCGTCCATATATGCCGGGTAGGATCATGTAAGCACAATGGAGAGGTAATGTTACGCTGGTACTGAACAAAGAGAAGAGACCAATAACTAATTAGCGTAGAAAACACGACTATTATATCATAATAACTTTATTTTACGAAAATCGAATAACGCAACAAAGGCACGAAAATCGTTATATATTAAGAAAATAAAAAAATTATTAATTACTTTTCTTTTCACTGAAAATTAACCCTCACAGTTTTGACAACACTTTAATTGTTTTATTAATAACAATTTCCTCTGAGAAAAAATTTTCCGCATGCCGCCGTGCATTATGACCAAATTTTATAATATCTTCCTCACTAAGATGAAGGCAATGCTCAATGCAGGTAGCCAAGCTTTGTACCGAATGGGGCTCACACAGCCAACCAGTTTCATTATTGACAACTGCTTGTCTACACCCAGGAACATCAGAAACAATAGCTGGCCGGCCACAGCTAGCAGCCTCAAGAATAGTACGCGGCATTCCCTCACGATAAGAGGGCAAAACTACGATATCAGAGGTATAGATCCAGTTTTTTATATCATCTTGATGTCCGACAATCTCAACAACACCTTGATTACACCACTCGTTAATAGTCTCCTTACTGAAGGATGTTTTATTGTTGCTTTTACAATCCCCTACTAAGATAAATCGACAATTTGGATATTTTAATTTAATATAACAAGCAGCGCCGATAAACTCTCTGACACCTTTATCTGCTATTACGCGAGCTACCATTAAAAAACATAAATCCTTCCCAGAAGATATGGTTTTCCTCTGATATGAAAAGTCATCCACATTAACACCGGAACCAGGTAGTAAAGTAGAACTATGCTTACTTGCAAATCCTTTCGAGATCGCTAATTGCATATCATCATCATTCTGAAAAAAAATCTCCACGGCGGTTTTGTTACTTATTCCATAAAGATACCTAGCTAATTTATAACGAATCCCATCATGCATAAAAGCAGTACCAAGCCCAGAAATATTATTCGCATAAGGTAAATTAATAATCCGACAAGCCAAACCAGAGTATACATTAAGTTTAATGGTAAAATTGTATACAAAAAAAGGTTTTATTTCCTTTAAAAGGAAGTAAAGAGCAATAAAAGTTAAAAACTCCGTCTTAAAGGATATACTTTTTGCATCAATTTTTAATTCTCGAAACTCTGCGCCTAATAATGAAAATCTATTAGAATAATCATCAACTGGTGAGACGCAAATAACACGGTACCCTAGATCCATTAATCTCTTTATTGTACTACGCCTAAAGTTATAGAGATACCATGATGTATTTGCCGTTAAAACAATTGTTTCTTTCTGGTTCATATTATCCATAAAATTAATATATAACTTAACGTGAATAAATAGTTAAGTTAAGGGAAGTAATTTAACGTAAAAAAATAATTGCATTCACCACTAAAAAATGGTGGTGAAGAGGCAATAAAAAATTAAAAATAAGTCATGTGCATTATTTGAAGTACGATATATACCAGGGAATGGCCTGATCAATACCGTCCTTTATAAAATAGATTGGCTCATATCCAAGTAATCTCTTCGCTTTAGAAATGTTGGCTTGTGAATGGCGTACATCTCCTGCTCTAGAATCAGCGTGCTTAGGTTGTAATTCAACGATGATATTGTTTTTGTTTAGGGCATCCTTTATCACATAAAACAATTGATTCAGAGATGTCCTGTCACCAAGAGCAACATTATAAATCTGATCTTTAGCTTCATCAGATGCAACCGCGGCCAATATATTCATTTGAATAGTGTTTTCGATATAACAAAAATCTCTACTCGTCTCTCCATCACCATTAATAATAACAGGTTCACCTTTGATCATAGCTGATACCCATTTGGGGATTACTGCCGCATAGGCACCATTAGGGTCCTGACGTTTACCAAATACATTGAAATAGCGTAATCCGATACATTTAAAGCCATAGCATCTAGAGAAAACTTGAGAATATAACTCATTGACATATTTTGTCACTGCATATGGGGATAGTGGATTACCAATATTTTCCTCTACTTTTGGTAGTACAGGATGATCACCATAGGTAGAACTGCTAGCTGCGTAGGTAAAACTTTTGACCCCAGCATCTCTTGCAGACACTAACATGTTTAAAAAACCAGTGATATTTACTGAATTGGTATTAATGGGATCATTTAACGAACGAGGTACGGACCCCAAGGCAGCCTGATGTAATATATAGTCAACACCAACAACAGCCTGCTGACAGGTCGTTAAATCGCGAATGTCTCCCTCAATAAATTTAAAACTCCCCCACTGCTTTTGACTAACCAATCTTTCTACTTCATCCAAATTATGCTGGTGTCCAGTAGAAAAGTTATCTAACCCAACGACGGTTTGATCTAACTTTAATAAATGCTCTAGTAAATTAGAGCCAATAAAACCAGCCACACCAGTAACCAACCAAACTTTGGGATGTTTTACCAACGCGGCCAAAACACGCTCATACTTCATAAATACCACCTCCATCCTATATTAAAGGCGTAAATCGGATTCATTTGAATTCAAAATATATTTTAAATCGTAAATTATATGGTTAGACTTAGCATATTTTTTTATCCCATCGATACCTAACTCCCGAAACGTATCATGAGCGACTGCTAATATTATTGCATCATAATGGCCTATAACCGGATTGTCTTTTAATTCTACATTATATTCATCATAAGCTTCTTCGTTATTTACCCATGGGTCATAAACATCAGGGGACATACCATATTCAACCAACTCATTTATAATATCAACAACTTTTGTATTTCTGATATCAGGACAATTTTCTTTAAATGTCAACCCCATAATTAATATATTAGCCTTGCTAAAATTTATATTATTCTTAAGCATTTTTTTTACTAATTGAGAAACGATATACTTCCCCATATTATCATTAATACGACGCCCAGCTAAAATAACCTCTGGATGATAACCAATTGCTTGTGCTTTATGTGTGAGATAATAAGGATCAACGCCAATACAATGTCCTCCAACTAATCCCGGACGAAATGGTAAAAAATTCCATTTTGTTCCAGCGGCAATTAAAACCTCTTCAGTATCTATTCCCAGCTGGTTAAAAATTACTGCTAGTTCATTAATCAATGCAATATTGAGATCCCTTTGAGTGTTTTCTATCACCTTTGCTGCTTCAGCAACTTTTATTGAACTAGCTTTATAAGTTCCGGCTAAAATAATAGAACGATATAAGGAATCTACAAATTCAGCGACTTCAGGTGTTGATCCAGACGTTACCTTTTTTATCGTAGTTACTCTATGAGTTTTATCACCTGGATTGATTCTTTCTGGGCTGTATCCTGCGTAAAAATCTACATTAAACTTCAATCCAGACACTGATTCAATAATAGGAATGCAGTCTTCCTCTGTAGCACCTGGATATACCGTTGACTCATAAATCACGATGTCATTTTTTGAGACCACGCTCCCCAAGCACTTAGATGCATTAATAAGAGGACTCAAATCAGGTCTTTTATACTCATCAATAGGAGTTGGTACTGTTACAATATATACATTGCACTCCTTAACATCTTCTATATTAGAAGTATATTTTAATTTATCAGCACTTTTTATTTCTTCAGAAGAACATTCTAGTGTTGAATCGTTACCTTCATTCAACTCCAATATTCTATTTTTGTTTATATCAAATCCAAACGTTTTGTATTTTTTACCAAATTCAACAGCTAATGGCAATCCAACATAACCTAAACCCACAATGCAAATTTGTATATTTTTCAATGAACTCATGACATTTACCTTAATAAAAATACAATATCAAATACAATTTCAATTTACTTTACGAAAAGATATTGAATTTAATATTTTTAATATTTCCGGAGCAGTGACTGATGTATTATATAATTTTTCAACCTTCCAGCGAGCATTGATTCCCATACTAGTCCTTAGAGAAATATCGCGCCCTAAAGTCTCCAAACTAGTCCCCCAATCTGTATCGCTTTCTGCTAAAAAACCAACATCAGCCGTAACTATATCTTTATTAACACCAACCGGTGATCCAACGACTGGACGCCCGCAAGCCATATATTGAATTAGTTTATAACCACACTTACCTCTTTCCCATGGTTCATCTGGTAATGGCATGATTCCGACATCTATTGAAGCCAATAACTCAGATTCACTTTCTTCTGACCATTGATGCTGTTCCAATGGGACAGGACAATTATTCAAATGAGGAGCACCTATTGTTACTAATCGAACATTAAGTTCTTTAGGCAATCTATCAAGCACTTTCATCATTGGTTGCAGATATTTACTTGTACTAGGAGAACCAATCCAGCCAATTCTATATTCCCCAACATTCTGAGAAATAGAGGAAAAAGAATATTTATTTATATCTATTACCGTTGGCACATAGGCTATCTTTTTCGCACCGTGATTTTTCACATAATCATAAAGATAACTGTTCCCAACAAGAACACAATAAGAATTTCTAAGTAAAGAATCTAATTTGTTCGTCAGTAAATTCCTAATGAATGGTACCGAATGAAGATCATAATTATGAAAAATAGCATCATCATAATCAACTATATACGGAATTTTAGATGATATTAAGATATTTTCAAAAAATGCGGGCAACAATGGTAAGGTTTCTTTTTCTATCCATAAAACATCAAATTTATTTAACCTCAACAGCCTAGAGATCCTTCGCACGTAAGAATAAAAAACTGTGATTAATGAACGTTTGTTATATTTGTAGAGTTGATCTAAGTATTTAGCATCGAACAGCGGCGAGACAGTAACCTCGTACCCATTCTCTGAAAAAAATGGAATATACTGAAATGATCTTAAACGACTACTGGCACCATTGATATCATAGCGAGATAATACCAATAATTTCTTATCAGTCATTTTTAAAGCCTTTCTTTATAATAGCTGGTAATTCTCCCCAAAGCATTTGATAGCCTAACAGAGTGTCTTTCGTTTCTTGTTTAGAAAAGTGAGAAATAGCAAAAATCAATCTAGAAAAAGGCTCTACGAACATAGTTAAAAAAACAACCCATAGTGCATCAACCTTAGAAAAATGCTTAAAACTATAAGTTATCCTGCTCTGTAAGGAATAAAACAAGCGCAAGGCTTTAACTTTTTCTGATGTCCCCCCCCCTTTATGAAAAGCTGTAGCTTCTGAATAATAATAAACCTTCCATCCAGCGTTTGATATCCTTAATGACAAATCAAGATCTTCTAAATAAACAAAGAACCTTTCATCAAACCCCTCTAGTTCCTCAAAGACATCTCTCCTCATGAAGTAATATGCTCCAATGCAATGATTAACCTCTCTACTTGAAAGATGATCAAAATCGTGCATGAAAATATAAGGGAATTTCTTAGGGAATAATTTTGACAAACCAGTAGAGTGACCAAAATATGTAATTAAAGAGGGAAAATAAGTACAACATTTCTGTACTAAACCAACTTCATTATTAAGCCTAACACCACAAACTGCTATTTTTTTATCTTTTGCAAATTGTGATGTCATAAATTCCATTGTTTTCCTTAGGGTATCCTCTAGTAACTTCGCATCAGGATTTAAGAAAAGAATAAAATCTGATTTTAAATTTGAAGCCCCAAGATTACATGCTTTACCAAAACCTAGGTTAGTATCAGATAGAATCACATCCAGTTTCTCTTCATTTTTTGGCAAATAAGAAATGGAATCATCTGTTGAATTATTATCGACGACGATTATCTTATCTGCATAATCCATTCCATATTTAAAAATAGAATTAACACAATCGAGCAACTGTTCACCTGAGTTCCAATTAACTATCACTATCGATGTTCGCATACTTACCCTTTATTATAAAAACAGCAACCAATATAAACAAAACTTGTGTGACACCATTAATGCCATAGAGGTATACATCTTTAAAATTACCAATAAGAATAAAAAACAAAACAAAACAAACAATATATTTTATATTTTTATCTTTCAATGTTTTTGCAAAAATAAAGCAAGCGACATAGGGTAGGAATAAAATTGGGATAGCAATAAAGCCACCAAAAAATATCATTAAAACGTAACCGACATCAGAATTTATGTACTCAACATTGTCTCCACGACCAAACGTCCCCATCCCAAAAAACATATCTATTGGGTTCTTGGGAAGAAAATACATTGTATCGAATAAGAGTCCTGTAGAACCAGATTCTATTTTCCCTGACTTATACATATTAATGAAGATTTCTAAAGCCCATCCTGCGATACCAGTGATTTGCTCCCATGGTACTACTATTAAAATAGTAGCCATGCTAATACAAAGAACAGAAAAAATTATAAAAAGCATTTTTCTGAAGCTTACAGGGCTATTCGGAATGAAAAAAACAGCCACAATAACTCCAATAATTAATATTATCCCCAACCGCCCCGAAATGAACGTCCCCAAGAGTAAAGTTGCAGAACATATAATCCCTAACATATAATTTTTCATGTTGTTACGGGACGAATTATTTGCGAAGCGGAAAACACATAATAAAAAAACCATTGCATTAAACACCGACAATATAGAGGCCCCAGCGTAAAAAAGTCCAGATGATCTATATCCCTGCTGCAGATGTGTTATGTTATTTTCGTTAGTAGAAATAAAATTATAAAAAAAATCAGACACCTTAGGGGACAGTAACATCAGTATTGCTATAAAAGCGTTCATCACTCCAATGAAAATTAAATCATTGACTAGAATTTTTTCAGCGTCGGCACCATAAATTTTGAAATATAACCGCACTATCTGCATTGACGAAACAAACAAAGCAAACCCAATGAGGACTAATTTTAAAACAAACCACTCTACGGCACCATATAACAAAATAATAATTAAAGAATAACACAGAGCAATTAAAAAAGAGAACAATATAAAAAACTCTCTCTTGCTTGGTGGAGCATATATTATATTAAATAAATATAAAAATAAAAAAGGAAATATTGCTATATAAGGAGTGGTTATTTCAATACTAAAGAGATTTATTTTTGCAGGAATAATAAAAAAAGTCAGCATTAAAAACAATAGAGGCCTAACCATCCGACTAATCGGCATCATATGTTCATTTTCCTTGAGATAACATAAAGATGGAAATATTATTTATAATATTTAACGAGTACGAGAGGAGAAAAGTAAGGTCAAATCATTTTAATTTTTTTCAAAAAAATCAATTTCATTTGAAAAAATGAATATAATGACTTTCTATATATTCTGCTCAGAAGATTACGCCCATATCTTAAATCATACCCATATGATTTAAGATACAATCTTGATATTCCATGAAAGTTATCTTTATACTTAAAATTAACTTGTGTCATTTCATTTTCAATCCCCTTTAAATAAACTGGTTTTGATGAAATATTATCACCATGAATTCTATAACATGCTATCTTATGCTCCGAAAAACCAACGTTGCACTTTGATATTAGTCGAAGATAAAAGTCCCGATCTTCGGCATTCAAACCTACTTGGTAATTTCCTATAGTGCCATATACTGAGCTTTTTAATAATAGTGCAGGCCCCGGCACAGTCCAATTCATTACCAACTCATCGTGAATATATTTAGATTTCAGTCCATTTTTAAAGGCTTTTCTATAATCAAAGAAAGAACTATGGAATAATATTTTTCCATCCATATCTATAACATGACAATCACTAATTAAAGCATCATATTTATTTTTTTTTATTTCTTCAACTGCATAATCTAGAGAGTTATCTACCAAAAAATCATCACTTGCTATTAAGTAACTATATTCAGAGGTTATTTCTGAAACACAGCGATTTAGTGTTAAACAGACACCTTGGTTTGCATCATTTTTTAATAGTTTGTAATTCAGTCTCTTTCCATTTTTTTCTTTTAATTTCCTTAAGGTTCTATCTGCAACATCATAGCTATCATCAACTGAATAATCATCACAAACAATTAATTCTATATTGCCGCTGTAAGCATCACATATGCTTACTAAACATTTTTCAACATACAATGAATGATTATAGACAGGAACCAAAACACTAATATTCATATTTAAAACCTGATTAAAGCAATGGAAAAAACGTTGAAATTAGCAAATACAGTTTTATTTATCATCTATCCCAAAATACGTTTACCTTTTTAATACGCGCTGGACACCCAACAATGAGTGAATTTGGAGGGTATTTATTATTAACATATGATTTCGCGCCTACAATTGAACCACTTCCGACCTCACTTCCTGCGGAGATAGTTACACCTTCACTAATCCAAACATTATTCTCGATAGTGATAGTTTGTGATTTTATATTCCCATTTATTTTATGATTTGAGGTGTCCGTAATATAACACCCCCAAGAAATAATAGTACCCTCTCCTATATTAATTTCCTTGGAGCATATTATTATAGAATTACAAGTTATTCCGGAAACATTTCCATCTCCACCACCACCAATATATAATTTCGCGTTCTTCTGAACAATCATTTTAACTCCATCGCCTAATAAAAACCTTTTGTTAAAATTAATCTGGCAGCTATCAGAAAAGGAAAGCACAGTTGCATTATTCCCAGAAAAAAAACCTTCAAATATTATTGCCACCTTCTCAGTTGATTTTATTAAACAACTACTAGATTTATTAACTACCACTTTAAATACATTTTTAGAAAAAAACACTCGGGGATATAAAGTAATTCCAAAAAGACGCATACTTATACACCACGAATAAATGTATTTATAAATAAAGACAAATACCCCTACCAAGGGTTTTTCTTTGATATTTAATATCAAAAAATAAAGTAAAATATGATTTCCCTTTAACTTTTTTACTTTTTCCTTTAACTTAAGGACGTTTTTTTTCATACACTTTATCGCAACCATGGTTTTACAAAAAAAATAATATATAACATGCAAATAGTATAGTTAATTAAATAAGCCAAATTGGCACCTAGAACACCGAACATAGGAACAAAAATATATGACAAAGATACAAAAATAACAGAAAAAATAATTTCGGTTGAAATAAACCATTTAGTACAACCACGAGACAGCATAGGATAGGCATACAGCCAGCTAATTATTTTAATTACATCCCCTATCAACTGAATTGCGAAAAGGTCTCGAGATGAACGAAACGCCTCAGTGAATAATACTGTAATAACGAAATCTCGTAGCAGGTAAATGGAAAATGCCATTAACCCAACAAGCGGTAAAATTACTTTTACGGTTTGGTTAATTTCATTGCGTATCGATGCAGGATCTTTTAGAGACGATAACTTTGGCAAATAATACGTACCCAAAGCCATTGTAATAACCCCGAGGTATACTTCTGATATCTTCCATACTGCCTGCCATTGTCCAGCTTGTTCCCATCCGACCTCTGCGACTAAAATTTTACGAACCAACACTAATGCGATCGGTACCGTTAACGCAGTGGTGATCGCCATCAGGATATAACCGCCGATAGCCTTACGTTGTGTACTTACGTTCCATTGCCACCAATAGCGAACTTTCAACCAAGGTTGGCGTAATGATGAAAGCAACATGACAACACCGATAAGGCCTGTTTGCATTGATGCCGCTAACAAAGCACCCTGCAAGTTATGTTTAGCTATAAGGATTACCATCACTGTACCAGATATAAATACAGCTCCGGCTCCCATAAGAACATAGCGTATATATAATTGCTGACCATTAATTATTGAATTAATTAAATTTCCTATAACAGCAAAAGGAAGCACCATCACGGTAACGATTATTAGCCAAGAATATCCGCTACTGGAGAATAGCCATTGGGAAAGATGCTCAGATAGCAATAATCCCAACGGCATTATTACTCCCAACAGGACCACAGCCCACTGCAAACTTGCGCTCCACCACGGGGCACAAGCCTCAAATCCTTTATCTTTATGCTCAGCTGTATAGCGTATTACCCCAGCGCCAGTTGAGGCATTAACTATCCCAGTAAGTGATGCAACCGTACTTTGCACTTGTCCTAACAACGCGATGCCAGTAGGACCCGTATACACTGCTACAACTTTAGCAATTACGAATCCTACTAGCATCCTCATAATGGTAAGTCCAGCAGTCATCGCGGTTACTTTAAATATTTTTTTCATACAGAAAACCATTAATTTTTTCAATAACGTAATTGACTTGGTCATTCTGCATCGTCGGATCTATTGGTAACGATAATACTTCCTGATGAATGCTCTCTGTGATAGGAAAAGAATTCTTGTTAAAGCAAGTATATGCTTTTTGTTTGTGGGGAGGGATTGGATAATGAATTAGTGTTTGTATCTGATTTTCTTCCAGATAGACTTGAATTTCATCTCGACATTGACATCTCACAACAAATAAATGCCACACATGTGCAGCATCATTAGGAGAAGATGGTAATGTTATATGCACATTCTTAATGCCATTCATGTACATATTAGCAATTTCTTTCCTTCTAGAGTTCTCTTTATCCAAATAGCTGAGTTTTACATGTAACATAGCTGCTTGAATTTCATCCATGCGGCTATTAACACCACGATATATATTTTCATATTTTTTGTGAGAACCATAGTTTCTCAGTGCTCTTACTGTTTGTTCTAGTTCATCGCTATTAGTTGTAATAGCACCTGCATCACCTAATGCACCTAAATTCTTACCAGGATAAAAACTAAATCCCGCCGCATCTCCCCAGTTGCCAACTTTACGACCGCTGATACTAGCTCCATGGGCCTGGGCACTATCCTCTAGAACTAATAAATTATACTCATTTGCTATGTCTATTAATTCTGGCATAGGGGATATCAACCCATATAAATGCACAGGTAAAATGGCCTTAGTCTTAGAACTAATAGCCGCCCTAACATTATCTGGACATAAATTGTAAGTTGAGGGATTAGGTTCAACAAGAATTGGCGTTAAGTTATTTTCAGTAATTGCCAAAATAGATGCTATATAAGTATTAGCAGGAACGATAACCTCATCACCATCCTTCAGTTTTCCAAGCTCTCTCCAGGCCCGCAATACAAGAACTAATGCGTCCAATCCATTAGCCACCCCAATAGCATGTTTTGTACCACAATATTTAGCAAATGATTTTTCAAAATCATTTAGCTCAGGACCATTAATATACCAACCAGAATCAATTACTCTTGAACATGCCTCTTTTAATTCATTCTTATATTGCTCATTAATACTTTTCAAATCTAAAAAATTAATCATCTATATCATCCGCCGTTTTAATCGCTCTAGCAGGGTTACCAATAACAACACTGTTTGGAAGGACGTCCCTAGTAACCACCGAACCAGCCCCAACAATACAATTCTCACCTAAAACTAAGCCAGGCAATATAGTTGCGCCCGCCCCTATTGATGCACCTTTTTTTATTATTGTATTCAAAAACTTTTCAGGAATTTGTTTTGAACGAGGTCTTTTATCATTAGTAAATGTCACATTAGGCCCCACAAAGACATTATCCTCTATACGCACCCCATCCCAAATATATACTCCACATTTTATAGTAACATTATCACCAATAATTACATCATTCTCTATAAAAGTATGGGCGCAAATATTACAACTCGTTCCAATCACAGCATTCTTTAATATAACAGAAAACTGCCAAACATTTGTTTTTTCACCGATATTACTAGAGCAAACATCGCTAAGGGGATGAATAAACATTATTCTACACCTTAATTAAACCGATGAATTCATCATAATTTCTTATATAATCTGATTCATCATAGAATCTGTCAGCCAATACCATTAGCACACAATCCTCTGAAAAATCATACATTTCCCTCCACACAAAAGATTCAATTAATAACCCCTGTGCCGGGTTGTCTAATAGTAACTCTATCTTTTCACTGCCATCATCAAGTAAGAACCGACATGAACCACGTACCGCTACTACTGCCTGTTTAAGTTCTTTGTGTGCATGAAAGCCGCGTCTGACATTTTTTTTTGTGCTAAATAAATAATAGACACGTTTAATCTCAAAAGGAATGTTTTGATCCTGCTCTAGAGCAATCAAAGAACCTCTATCATCACCATGAGTCTGAAGTTGAATTATTTTAATCTGCATAGAGAGTTACTTCCTTAGGCTAAATAATCACTATTTAAAGCAATCTGCATTCTTTATGAAAGATGCGTTTTTATCTTTTTCAGATAATAGAACAGTGCTTAGAGGCCAAATTATATTTAAGTCTTGATCATTCCATCTAATGCTTCTTTCGCTTTGAGGAGAATAATAATTTGTAGCCTTATAAAGAAACTCAGCCGACTCACTCAGCGTAACAAACCCATGGGCAAATCCTTCGGGAATCCAGAACTGACGCTTATTTTCTGCAGATAAATGAACTCCGACCCACTGACCAAAGGTTGAAGACGGCTTACGGATATCTACTGCTACATCGAAAACCTCACCCTCAACACATCTGACCAACTTACCTTGTGCATGTGGCGCTAATTGATAGTGTAATCCTCTAAGAACCCCCTTAGTTGACTTAGAGTGATTATCCTGTACAAAATTAACTGAAAAACCTATACCCTCTTCGAATTTATTCTGGTTAAAGCTCTCAAAGAAAAAACCTCTATCATCGCCGAAAACGTCAGGTTCTATAATTTTAAGATCTGGTATTTTTGTATCAATGATTTTCATAATTAATCACTTATTTATATAAATAGATATCTTCTAATGCGCGAATCCAGTCACTAGGTTTTATTTTAAAGGTATGATTTATTTTTTCACAGTTAAGCTTAGAAAAATTCGGACGCTGTGCCGGGGTCGGATAATCTTGAGTGGTTAGTTGAGATAAAGTCGGCTTCTTATCTAAGACCATTTTTTCAATAGCTATCGAGAAAATTTTATCGGCAAACTCAAACCAACTGACATAAGGCATCCCACTAAAATGGAATATTCCCCATTGATTAAAATCATGGGATTGTGTTTTTTCAGCGATCAAAATTAATGCATCCGCTATATCGCCGGCATAAGTAGGTCCACCAAATTGATCAGCGACTACCCCTAATGTATCGCGCTCCTTTCCAAGCCTTAACATCGTTTTGACAAAATTATTCCCGTCTTCACCAAATACCCATGCAGTTCGCAAAATAATATGGCGCTGACATGCATTTGCAACAGCTAACTCACCTTCTAACTTACTTCTACCATATATGCTCTTTGGGTCTACAGCATCAGATTCTACATACGGTTTTTCGTTTTCCCCGTTAAACACATAATCCGTAGAGATATGTAATATTATAGCACCGGTACTTTGTGCTGCCTCTGCCAGGTATAAAGGACCATCGCGATTGATCCCATAAGATAACTCGACCTCCTGCTCTGCTCTGTCAACAGCGGTATGAGCTGCGGCATTAATAATTACATTCGGCTTAAAGCCTTCTACTGTTTTAAAAATAGCTTCCCTATTTGTAATGTCCAATACATCTCGGTCCATTGCCAATATTTCCGCCTTTCTATTTAACCGTTCTACCAGACGGCTGCCAACTTGACCATTCGCGCCTGTAATTAACACTTTCATTTTAACTCTCACAAATTGGCAGATTTAAGCAAAGATATTAAGTACTGTCCATAGTCATTCTTAAGCATCGGCTCAGCGCGCTTGGCGAGCTCTTCACCACTCAACCACCCTTTTCTCCATGCGATTTCTTCAAGGCACGCTATTTTAAGTCCTTGGACGTGCTCAATGGTTTCAACAAAGGAAGATGCTTCATGCAGACTTTCGTGAGTACCAGAATCAAGCCATGCGAAACCTCGTCCTAACAATTCAACATCTAAGCTACCATCATTCAGATACATTTGATTTACAGCAGTAATTTCCAGTTCACCACGGCTGGAAGGTTTAACCGCTTTCGCAAAATCAATTACACGATTGTCGTAAAAGTAAAGCCCAGTAACCGCCCAATCAGATTTAGGTTTTTTCGGTTTCTCCTCGATTGAGAGCACTTTGTTATTATCATCAAACTCGACAACACCAAAACGTTCTGGATCTTTTACACGGTAACCAAATACGGTAGCACCGCTATCATTGCTAGCAGCCTGAGCCAAGGTTCGCGAGAAAGATTGACCATAGAAAATATTATCACCAAGAACCAGACAACATTTATCGTTACCAATAAAAGACTCACCTATAATAAAGGCTTGTGCTAGCCCATCAGGACTCGGTTGAACTGCGTACGTAATATTGATGCCGTATTTTGAACCATCACCTAACAAACGAAAAAAAGAAGAACTGTCTTCTGGAGTTGTAATAATTAACACATCACGGATATTCGCAAGCATTAATGTCGACAGCGGATAATAAATCATTGGTTTATCATAAATGGGCAAAAGCTGTTTTGAAACACCAAGTGTAATAGGGTAAAGACGCGTACCTGAACCACCAGCTAAAATAATACCTTTCACTAGTTATCTCCTGAATATAAGCGTTTACGAAAATTGAATTATGCAGCACTCGTAGCGCTATATTTCATTGTTTAATATTCTATGATAAAAAACCTAATCACCATTATTACTTAAACTCTTAGCCCGACCTTCCGAACACATAAAAGTATTAACATTAAACACGTAACATCAATGTTTAACACTAAAGGCTTCAATATTTAAGAACATGCTGAAGATATGTATCACAGGAGGGAAACTGAGGGTAAAGATAGCGATTAAAAATAAAAATATGAATTCCCACTCACTATAGCACCTGCTAAATATCTTAGCAGGTGCTATAAAATCGAATTATTTGTCAGACTTATACTCATAAGTATAGTAATTATAATTACCATATCCATAATAGCTAGCGGCACGCTTAACAATCGCGTTAAGGATTACCCCCTTAATTTCAGTACCATTCTGCTCAAAGCGACGAATACTGACTTCAATTTCTTTTACCGTATTCATCTCAAAACGCGCGACAAGCAGAGAAGTGCCCACATGGCGGCTAATAATTGCGGCATCAGTAACTGCTAAAATTGGGGGAGTATCAAGAAGAACAAGATCGTAATGTTCTCCAGCCCATCTTACAAAATCAGCAAAACGGCTATGCATCAGTAATTCAGATGGATTCGGCGGTACCTGTCCACGGGGTATAAAGTCCATATTCTCTACCGCAGTTTTGCGTACGCTATTCCCTGCATTACACTGACTGGATAAAATATCTGACAACCCATTTGAACCATCAGTCCCCATCAACTCATGAGCATAACCTTTACGCATATCACAGTCGACGATGAGTACGCGCTGTCCTGATTGGGCAATCACCGCCCCTAAATTAGCACTAACGAATGTTTTACCAATCGCAGGGCTAGCACCAGATATCATCAACACATTATTTTTCGCTTCCATCATCGCAAAATGCAGACTGGTGCGCAGGCTTCTGATAGCTTCGATTGCTAAATCTGCAGGATTCCCTACTGCCAACAGATCCGTCGCCCGAGTATTACCTTTCTTGTTTTTATTGCCCAGTAAAGCGCGGTCTTTTTTCTGTTGCCATTCAGAAAGTGGCACGCTGGCATAGACATTTATTCCCAACTCTTCTAATTGCTCAGGTCTTTCAATGCCTTTATGTAATAAAGCTTTGAGTACTACAAATGCGACAGAAATCATTCCTCCTACAATCATCGCAAGCAGCACTACAAGTATTTTTTTTGGTTTAACTGGCTTTATCTGGATCGCCGCAGAGTCAATAATACGCACATTACCTACCGTACTGGCTTTATTGATACTCAGTTCCTGCTGTTTGTTCAGTAATTGCATGTAAACATCTTGCCCCACATTAACATCACGCGTTAAACGCAAGATTTCCTGCTGGGTTTTTGGCATAGCTCCTACTCGTTTATTGACTTTATCACGCTCTTCTTCCAAGATTTTCCGTTTTTCCATCAGTGCACGATACGCAGGATGTTCTCTAGTGTAGAGTTTAGAAATCTCAGCCTCTCTAAAAGTTAATTCATTTAATTGAGATTCTACCGAGACCATCGTATCCAGAACAGCCTTAGCTTCAAGTGACAAATCAACTGATTCGTTATTCTGACGATAGCTGTTTAATTTATTATCAGCTTCATCCAAATTTGAACGAACATACGGAAGCTGTTCTTTCAAAAACTCTAGGCTTTTACCTGCCTCTTCTGATTTACGCTCAACGTTTTGCTGCAAATAGTTTTGACTGATACTATTGAGTATCTTATTCGTTAGCTCTGGCTCCTCGCCTTCATAGCTAAGTGCAAGTACCCCAGTATCTTTTCCTTTATCAGCAACTGTCAGATTATCCAATACAAAGTTAATCGCAGTGATCGTATTAAGTTTTCTCAGATAAAAAGTGGTACCGGCTTCAGCATTGATATCACTGACTAGTAAAGACAAGCCGTTGTGTTTTTTAATTTCTCCTACTTTACCATTAAACTTTATGGCATCACTAACCTCGACAGAATAGTTTTCATTATCAAGAATACGTAGCTCAATATTTTCATCCTGCCAAGATTGAGGAACTTCTAGCCGCGATACAGCAATCTCCTGATGCTCCGCATCCATGATGCGACTAAGTCCTTTGCCAAAGATCGGAAAATATTTCTGTTGAACGTTAACATCCAACGCAAGATCATTAACTGTTTTACCAATTACCATGCGAGATTTGATCAACTCAATTTCTGCTGCTGACTCTGGCTTAGCATCGGGCAAAACGCTAGAAATATCTTTAAGTAGAGAATTCCCAGAGCTTTGCTCCACCTGAATCAACGCATCGGCTTTATAAACCGGCGTGGCTAGCATGGCATACATAATACCTAAAACGGTAAACACCGCCGTCACACCAATAATTAACCAGCGGTTATCCAGCAATGTCCCTAATAAACGCCCTAAATCGATCTCATCTGAATTAGTTTCAGATACTTTTACTGAAGTTTTCTCTGTCATCGGATTCTCTGATGATTAACGATTTAACGCCTGCACCCATTTTTGTGCAGACTGCTCAAGTTGTAAGTAAACGAATTCAAATGCTTCGCGGCTTTTACGGTAGGGATCAGCAATTTCCTGCTGACTAAGCCAATGACCAAATAGCATGGTTTTGCCTCGCACCTCTGGCACCATGCGGCTCACTCCATCAATATGGCCTTTCTCCATCACCAGAATCAGGTCGTACTGGCGGCATAAGGCAGAGGTTAATTGTTGCGCCTCATGCCCTTCGAGAGAAAGATTATGCTGATTTGCCACCTCGGTTGCCATTGCATCGGCGGGCTTTCCTACCAATGCACCTAATCCAGCAGAAGCGATTCTTTTCGTCGGCAAAGCCTGTTTCAACAACCGTTCCCCCGTAGGGGAACGGCAAATATTACCCACGCAGACGACAAGTATTGAATCAAACATAAATTATCTCTACGGCCAAGTACGAATTCGCAGCGAACCCTCGGTCAACTCATTGAACCCAGAAATAGTAGGTACGAGCTGACCAATAACGCGATTCCAGCGAACAATCGGTGCTGTGGTTACATACACGATATCATACGGTTGTAGCTGAAATTCCGTTCCCATCACCATCGCGGTGGCATCTTTGGCATTAAGTTGGTAGATATCTGCCAGTTTAGGACCTTGTGTTCCGCGTAATGAACGAATAACAAAGATCCCCGTAGCATCAGAAAATGTTTGATCCATCCCTTCAGCATTACCTAACGCTTCCGTCAGCGTCATGCCGCTACGGTCCATTTTGAGGGTACTTTGCTTTTTGACTTCACCCATAACGAACACTTTTAGATCGTCGTTACGAGGAATGTAGAGGATATCACTGGGGTAGAGCAGATAGTTTTGTGAAAGGTCGCCATTTTGCATCAGCGCCTGAAGAGAGAGGCGTTGCTCTTTGCCATTGTGGGTCAACACAATATTACGCCAGTCGGCATTTTCCGTCAGCCCGCCAGCTTTGTTAATCGCATCCAGCACCGTTAACGGTACGTTGGTAATCGGCTGCTGCCCCGATGTCGCTACTTCACCCGTCACGTAAGCTTTCTGTGAACGGAAAGCGGCAATACTGACGTCGACCTGTGGCGACTCTATATATTGTGCCAAACGCCCCATAATCTGATCGCGAACTTCGGTGACCGTTTTACCGGCAACACTCACCTTGCCGATATATGGATAAAAAATCGTGCCGTCGGAGTGAACCCAGTTTCCCGTATCTGCCGCGGTACGGTACGTCCCCGCAGGAGTCGTCAGTTCAGGGTGATCCCATACTGTCACCATAATGACATCACCAATACCGATGCGGTATTCATAACCCTGCAGTTCCTTTTCCAAAGCAGGATTAGTTTGCGCAATCAGTGGCTTGGGGCGCATTTTTTCCACTAAATATGGTGTTAACGGGTAAACGTTGACCAGTTTATCGATATTGAAGTCCGCATCTTGCTGCTCAACTACATTTTTACCGCTAGTAGAAAGGTGGGAACCAGGAACCAGGGTACAACCGCTAAGTAGCGCTACCGACACCATCAAGGGCATCAATTTTCGTTTGTGCTTTATCATCCTGTCTATGCCATCGCTCTTGATTGAATATTGCGCAAATCCCTACAAAACAGCCAATTATTATAGAGAATAAATTATTAAATTAACCCGCGGTCTACGGTATAAAATACTAGCAATTCACCGTTTTAACGGCGTGGTGCCATTTTTATCGACGCTCGTTACGCCTGAATTCGTACCCCGCGTTGTTCTACGAAACCATGTCAACACACGCCATATCCGGCTGATCATCCAGAAATAACCGCAGAAAGCCATCATAAATACACTAAACATAATAGACTCAGCGATGCCAATACGCTCGCCTAAAATACCTATAGCTGAAAATAGCATCGCTACAAAAAGAATAACAACCAGAGCCTGATGCGGGGTCAAGCCCGCACGCATTAAGATATGGTGCAAATGTTCACGGTCGGGCTTAAACGGGCTATCACCACGTCGAATACGGCGAACCATAATTGTTACCATATCCATGAGAGGAACAGCGATAAGCCAGAGCGCCGTGACCGGACGAATAACTGCATTTTCCCCCTGCGTCGCCAGCATCAGTAACCATATCACCGTAAAACCGATCAGCGTACTACCTGCATCACCCATGAATACCTTGAATTTCCGCCCCCACAATATACCTAAATTAAGGAGGATATAAGGCAATGTTGCGGCCAGCAGACAGGCGCTCCAGAGTGCTAGCTCATGATGACCACCAAGGTAGAACACAATAGCAAGTGCGCCAAACGTCACACAGGATAGCGCCCCCAGTAAGCCATCAATACCGTCAACCATATTGAAGGCATTGATAGCTCCCCACACAGCAAATAATGTCACCGTGTAGCCAAAGATACCGAGGGCAAGCTCATGTCCGAAGAGAACGTTTCCCAATGTCTCTAAGTACAGCCCTGCATACATCATTAGCGCAGCCACAGCCGCTTGTAATCCCACGCGGGGTAATACAGGGAGATCAAAACGATCATCTAGTACACCAACGACCAAAAGCGTGGTGGCACAAATCATATAGAGAGAGAAATCAGGTAGCCAATCTGGCTGCAGCACATATAAAACCCATAGCGCAAGATAGATGGACACACCGCCAACAAGGGGAATATGGCCTTGGTGCTTTTTGCGTACATTGGGTTTGTCGACTAAACCAACACGGATTGCCGCTTTTCTTGCTAAGAAAAGTGCGGCGAAAGCGCTTAGAAAGATCACTATGAATTCTTGCATTTTTTACACCATCATTAACCGTTGTGTGTTATGCATCAGGCACGCTACCGCCCTTGGCTTGTAGCTACCAATGCACTATCAAAGTACGGCCCCTGTCCTGTGGTTTAAATTTTAGAGCGTTAAGTTACGTATTTATTATGATTTTTATTGTACAGGCAGAGTATACCGTCAACCGGATACCCTTATGGCAACAGATACATCAGACAGTCCAAATCACTCGTAGTGAGGGATATGGCTCAGTCAAAAGAACTAACATAGTATTAACCACCCAAGTGGGAGCACAAGAATAAGATGTTTAGGAAAGGGCTTTTAGGAATAAGACTATGAACATCCATTGTGGCAAACCTCCATAAGTATAAAAAACCGACTAAAAGACTGCAGCCAGCCAGTTCCAGTTATAAAAATCGCTGCTCGAGTGCAAAACCACATAATTATGTGGAGTTTAGCAACGGCGCGTTATTCTATGCTCGGATACATAGCATGATCAAATGTTACGAACTGTATTGCCGTTATACAGCATAAAATTTTGTTTAAGGTCGATAATGGGATTTTTTAACATTAGTCAATCTTAACCTGACCTAATACACATAAAAAACGTACAAAAATACGCCATAGTTTCTACTGACGGCACCGCACGCTAAAGAATATCCCTGCAAATTCTGGTTCATCTGTGCACGCCCTGATACGCTATCGGGGTTATGTTCATTTAAAGGTGAAAAAATAGATATGGAGTGGATCGCTGATCCAACGATATGGGCCGGGTTGGCCACGCTGGTTGTCCTAGAACTGGTTCTGGGCATTGATAATCTTATCTTCATTGCCATTCTGGCTGAGAAATTACCAAAAGAACAACGCGATAAAGCCAGGGTCGTCGGCCTGCTTCTTGCCCTGATTATGCGGCTGGGCTTGCTGGCGTCTATTTCCTGGCTGGTATCGTTGACGACCCCCCTCTTCACATTCCTTGAACATACCTTCAGCGCTCGAGATGTCATCATGCTGATTGGCGGGCTATTTCTACTCTTTAAAGCCACCATGGAGCTCAACGAGCGTCTCGAAGGAAAGGATGAAGATCAGCAAGCCCAACGTAAAGGGGCACGTTTCTGGCCGGTAGTCGCTCAGATAGTGGTACTGGATGCGATATTCTCGCTGGATTCCGTGATCACCGCCGTCGGCATGACCGACCATCTGCTGGTCATGATGTCCGCCGTGACGATTGCTATTCTCCTGATGCTGCTGGCCAGCAAGCCACTGACCCGTTTTGTCGCGGAACACCCGACCATCGTTATCCTGTGTCTCAGCTTCCTGTTGATGATTGGTTTCAGCCTAGTGGCGGACGCCTTTGGTTACCACATCCCCAAAGGCTATCTCTACGCTGCGATAGGTTTCTCGGTACTGATCGAGATGTTAAATCAAGTTTCCCTGTTTAACCGCCGACGCTTTCTTTCTTCTACGGTTCCGCTACGCCAGCGCACCGCAGAGGTTGTTTTGCGTATTTTGCGCGGCAATCATGAAGAAGCTGAGCTGGACAATCAAACCTCGTCGATGATTGCCGACAACACCCGAGCAGGCCGGGAGGTTTTCAATATCCAGGAACGCCGGATGATAAAGCGGGTATTGGGGCTGGCACAGCGAACCATCAGCAGCATTATGACGTCGCGGCATGATATTGAGTCGGTTGAGTTGGATACTACGCAGGGTGCGCTTGCTAAGCTGTTAACGACCAACCAGCATTCTCGGCTCGTGGTCACCGACAGCAATACCTCTGACGAGCCGCTGGGCATCATAAATGTTGCCGATTTACTACAGCAGCAGCTAAACCGCGAGCCGTTTAATCCACGCATTCTGATCCGTCAGCCGCTGGTGTTCCCCGAACAACTCTCGCTTTTGCAGGCGTTAGAACAGTTTAGAGAAGGAAGGACACATTTTGCGTTTGTCGTTGATGAGTTTGGTTCAATGGAAGGTATTGTCACATTAAGCGACGTGATGGAAACCATCGCAGGTAACCTACCGCGCGAAGGTGAAGATCGCGATGCGCGCCACAGCGTTCAGCAAAATGACGACGGCAGTTGGACCGTAAACGGCTATATTCCGCTGGAAGATCTGACGATGTATGTTCCGCTGACGCTGGATGAAAAACGCGAATACTATACGTTGGCAGGGCTGCTGATGGAGCACACGCAGCGGGTTCCGCAAGTGGGCGATACATTATCAATCGATAATTACCAGTTCACTATTCTGGCGGTAGAAAGCCATCGTATCGTGGAGGTCCGCATCACGCCGAACGACGAGCCACAGACTGATTTTGAAGTGTGATGATGACGATCTAGCACAGCCGACAGCATATCCGTACTTACAGCCCCTTCCAGAACGGTAGGGGCTGCTTGCTATGTGTTATCAGGCAGGTATCATAATTTCTGTGGCAATCACCACCACAATCAGCCCAACCAGCACCGGAACCGATGTGCGTTTCACCACTTCAAACGGCGATATTTTCGCCATCCCCGCCACCGCAACTACCACGCCGGATACCGGGGAAATGGTACGGCCTAAATTGGAAGCCTGAAGCATCGGAATGGCCAGATAGGCAGGGTTGATACCCATTTGCGATGCCAGTTTCGGAATCAGCTCAACAAACGCATAAAATGGCGCATTGCCTGAACCTGTCGTCATCGCTGCCAGCATCGTGATTACCACCAGCACGAGCATAATCACCAACCCACCGCTGCCAAATGACTGCGCGAGGCTAATCAGTCCGCTGATAAAACCAATCGTGCCAAGCCCCTGAGCAAAGACACCGGCCGCGACCAGCAGAATTACGACGCTAGAGAAAGCATCTGCCATGCCACGATAAGCGACATCCAGCCCATCAAATACTTTTTGAGCATTGAACGAACGGACAAATTCCAACACCGCGGCCAGCACCATACAGATAACCAGTACGGTGATAATGTGAAGCTCCGGCCCCCATTTACCATCAAAGACCAGTACGCCTATGATCGGCGTAAACGGCAGAATGGCGTAAAAACGCGGGGCATTCGTCGTGATTTCGCTGACATCCAGAATCTCATGGCTAACATTCGCTTTGTTGTCCAGATAGCGCTGCCAGAAGAAATGCGCGACGGCCATGCACATGATAGCAATGATGGAAATCGGTAGCGTGGCCTTAAAGGCAAAATCCACTAATTTCATCTGCGATGCCTGTGCAGCAAGCACCACATCGCCCGACGTTGGCGACAGGATCAACGCCACAGGGGATGCGCAGATTGCCGCAGCCGCGCCGCGGCTAATACCGACGTTCACCATGACAGGGAACAGCGTTGCCATCAATAACACGCCCAGCCCAGTGGCTGATGACACCGCCAGCGACATCAGACACGCGACAAAATAGGCCGCAATCATCAGCAAATAAGGCGAGTTGATCATTTTAAGCGGGCGTGAAACCAGCTTAACGACGACATCATTCGCCCCGATGTGCGTCATGTAAGCCGCAAAACCACACAGCACCATAATCATCATGCCGAGATCGCCACCACGGCTCATCAGCAAAATTTTTACGTATTCAACAATATCCGTCGCACTCCAGCCCGTCGCCTTCGCACTGGCTGGCAATATGTTTTTCCCCAGCATGGCACTGATTGCCAAGAGTAATAGGCCCCCCACCAGCAACACGCCAGTCGCGGAGTACCCTTTTATAATGTAACGACCAACCAGAATCGTTACAGCAACACCAATCAAAAGTTCGAGCATAGTGAGTTTCGATACCTGAGTAATAAATTATCTGACAGAAATTCCCCGGCAGCGGAGTCGCACCGCACCGAAAACAGGGAGCGGAGTTTACTGCTTTAGAAAATAAAAAAAGAGAAAAATATCAATATGCGGAGTTAAAAAAGAGACATCATGCACAAAGTTTGTCTGGGGAAAGGTGGCAGATAAGGAAAGGTATTAGGGAGAAGCCGCCGATTTGCTGACAGGAAACAGCAAATCGGCCCAGAACGCAGCGCGTCTGAAAATTAAAGGCGATCGAGCAATTGCTTCAGATCTTTGCCCTTCTGGTTTTGCTGATTTTGGCTTGCCCAGTCATTTAGGCGTTTCTTCAACTCGTCCTGTAGACGTTTACGCAACAATTGATCCACCTGTAGCTGGTAGTTCAATTTATCCCACTCGCCATAGACGCGTAATGGGATCGCGGTATTTTTCAGCACGCTGACCAGTTGCTCATCGCCCTGCCACCCCTGCGTGATAGAGACATTCAAATTGACGTCACACGTCTGAGCTGGCAAATCGAATTGGCCGACACCGCTTAGTGACAGCAACTCTGAGCGACCATTGAGTTCGGTAAGACGCAACTTACCCGCGTTCAACTGTGCTTTTCCGGTCAGTTGTTGCAGTTCGGTATAACGCTCGTAGCGCTCTTGCCCACGTACATTTCCGTTGCTACGCGCCACGGCCATCTGCACCATTTGCTGGATATTTAAGCCCTGTAGACGCACATTATTGGCTTGCAGCGTCGCCGTTCCTTGCCATTGTTGGAGCAATGCAGGAAGCGCAAAGCTATTGCCACTAAATTGTCCCGCCATCGACAATTTTCCGCTGACCGTCTCAGCAGGCAGCGCAAACGCGGACATCAACTGAGACAGTTCAATATTCTTGAGATCTGGCCGTAACGTAATGTTAGTTGATGATTTTGTCACGACTTTAGCGGGTAATGAGAAATGTCCGTCCCCCAGTTCGCCACTTAAAGTAGTGATGTCTAATAACCCTGGCTGATTGTCCGCCCGTAGCGCAAATTGTCGCACATCCAGTCCACGGTAAATCAGTGATGCGGCCTGTAACGACAGACGAGCAGTGAATTGCTGTAGGCTATCTTCTGGCTTAGCTGCACCACTTTCATTTGAAATAACGGGAGCAGATGGTTTAACAGCCACCGTAGGAGCGTTGTTCTCTTTGACCGACGCGATCCCCAGCAGAGAATCCAAATCCAGTTTTTCAGACAACAGATCCAATTCATAATGCGGGATATCACCCAGCGTCACACTACCCGCCCCAGATAACTGGCTATTATTGGTGTTGAGTGAAAGCTGGCTAAACGTGATTTTTTCAGGCTGCTGTTGATAACTCGCCAGTACACTTCCCGTTCCGCTGATACCATTTGCCGGTATCCCTGCCCCTTGGAGCTGATAATCCAGTTTGGTGATATTCGCATTGACCTGCTGAGGAAAATGTAGCAAATCGACATCTGCGGCGAGAGAGAAGGCAATATCGCGCTGATCGCGATTGATACGGCTAGATAATTCGATATTGATCTGGCGATCGCTGCTCTGCTCCATCGCAAGATTAATATCGCGAACATTAATCTGTTCATTATTACTACGTTGTAGAATCAACAGACTATCGGCAACTTTTATCTTATCGATATCCAGCCGCCAGCGTCGTTCTTCAGATGGAGCCTGCGAACCTGAAGGAGCAATGGGCGCATTGTTCGACTGTTTGGCCTCACTTTCCGGCGTCAGGCGAATAATCGCTCCTTTTAGCATCACCTGTTTGACTGCTAGCTTGTGCGACAGCAGCGGCCACAGTTGCACATCAAGGCGCATATTCTCAGCGCTGACAATAGGCGCACTCGAACCCGGCGCACTTAATGACATACCGCCAGATAAAATACTCAGCTGCGGCCACACATGCCAACGCAGATCGCCATCCAATTGCAAACGATAGCCGCTACGTTCCTCAACCTGCTTCACCATGTAAGCGCGGAAGTCATTTGGATTAACCAGTACGACCAAGGCCGTCATTCCTGCCACCAGCACCACAAGCAGAATTGCCAGCGTCGTCAGAAATCTTCTCATGCCATCCTCATTGCGAAACGCACGGCTACCTGTGTTTTACGTTACAGGCCTGTCGCCAAACGCTCAGTCTTTATCGATCCGGCTCGCTACCGCACCCTGTTGATCTTTATACTTGGCATCCTGACGGCGGTTGTACGGACGAGCAGCCGGCCCGGAAAGCGGTTCAAAACTCAGTGCGCCAATCATCATGCCGGGGCGTAACGCCAACGGCAACTTACCTGAATTATAGAACTCCAGCACGATTCTTCCTTGCCAACCTGGATCGATACGGTGCGCGGTGACATGGACCATCAATCCCAGACGGGCTAACGAAGAACGACCATCCAGCCAGCCAACCAAATTATCCGGCAACGTTACGGACTCAAGCGTCACTGCCAGTGCTAATTCTCCCGGATGCAGGAAGAATGCCTCACCTTCCGGCAAATTAATTTCATCACTCATGACGCGATCCAGCGCCGCGCTGACTTCATCTTTCGGGCCGCTTAAGTCAATGAAAGCCGCAGTGTGTCCGCGGAAGACGCGAAACTGATTTCCCAAACGAACATCAACTGTCGCACCACTGATCCTCTCAGTTGGCGGACGGGGCGTAATCACCAGTCGGCCATCATCCAGCCAGGCTTCAATGTCACGGTCACACAGTCTCATCTTATTCTCCATTCGACACCGGTATCTATCAGATAAACCTCATCCATACCCGTCATACTTCACGCTACTTATGCGTTGGCGGCTATTACTCACCCCAGTCACTTACCTGAGTAAGCTCTGGGGATTCGCTCGATTGCCGCGTTACAAGGCCATACGGCCTTGTCCTAAAGGACCAACGCAGAGCGTTGTTCAAAACGCTCACGTTTTGTCACGCAACCTGAATGATTCAGGACATATTATTCAAAAAACTGGCTTATCTTGGCTTTCAAAATATCAATCGCAATGCGGTTTTTCCCGCCGCGCGGCACGATAATATCGGCATACTGCTTAGAGGGTTCAATGAATTGCAGGAACATCGGGCGCACGGTCTTTTGATACTGTTCCATCACGGAGTCCATTGAACGGCCACGCTCATTAACGTCGCGACGCATACGGCGCAGCAGGCAAATATCCAGTGGCGTATCGACAAAAATAGAAAAATTCATCTCATTGCGCAGGCGCGCATCCGTCAGCAGCAGGATACCTTCCAGGATAATGACCTTTTTCAGTTCAATATGCACTGTTTCCTGTTTACGGGTGTGCTCGACGTAGCTGTACTGCGGGACTTCGATGGCCTGACCCGATTTCAGCATCTGTAAATGCTTGATTAGCAGGCTGTGATCCATCGAGCTTGGGTGGTCATAGTTGGTTTTTACTCGCTCTTCCATGGTCAGGTGGCTTTGATCTTTATAATAACTGTCCTCAGATATCACCCCGATATGCTGATCACCAACCTGATCGCGCAATTCACGATACAAGGTGCTGGAAATAAGACTTTTACCCGAAGCGGACGCTCCTGAGATCCCGATGATGACGCACTGGTGAGACTGATCAGTCATGGTATTAACGACCTGATTAACATAAATAAAAGAGAGGGGAATGCGCCAACAGGCGCTTTGACGCGGCAATTATAGGGAGTTAGCCCCCTTCACGCCACCCTTTCCGCGTATTGCGTCAGGGGAAACAAGGCACTGATGCAGTCAACAAGCCGGGACGATGCCCGGCATTGATAGAAGCGTTACAGCGCTCGGAAAGAAATCTCACTGGGGATAACGTTCCCCTGCCAGTAGAGTTGAGCGGCAACCTGTCCCGCCAGTTCACGGTACAGAGAAGTAAACTCACTGTCCGGCTGGCTAACCACAGTCGGCTCACCACGGTCAAGGTCTTCACGCAGGGAAATATGTAGAGGAAGCTGACCTAACAGAGAACAGTGATATTTTTCCGCCAGCTTCTGCGCACCGCCCGTTCCGAAGATCGGTTCCAGATGACCACAGTTGCTGCAAATATGTACGCTCATGTTCTCAACGATACCCAGCACCGGCACGCTGACTTTTTCAAACATCGCGATGCCCTTCATGGCATCCATCAGCGCGATATCCTGTGGCGTCGTCACGACAACCGCACCGGTGACAGGAATACTCTGCGCCAGCGTCAGTTGGATATCACCCGTGCCCGGCGGCATATCTAACACCAGATAATCCAGATCCGGCCAGAGCGTATCCTGTAGCAATTGCAATAACGCTTTACTGGCCATCGGGCCACGCCACACCATCGCATTATCGTCCGTCACCAGATAACCAATCGAGTTGGTTGCCAGGCCATGCGCGATAATCGGCGCCATGTGTTGACCATCAGGCGACGTTGGACGCTCACTGGCAGAACCCAGCATGGTCGGAATAGAAGGGCCGTAGATATCGGCATCCAGAATGCCCACATTCGCACCTTCTGCAGCCAATGCCAGCGCCATGTTGACCGCCGTACTCGATTTGCCGACCCCACCTTTACCAGAACTGACGGCAATGATGTTTTTCACGCCCTTCACGCCAGCCTGATCGTTAACCCGGCGCAGCGTAGCGATATCGTGCGTTAAGCGCCATTCGACTGCCTTCGCGCCTGATAAGCGTAATAACTCATCGCTAACCGTTTCTTTTAATACTGCCAAACCACTGAGCCAGACAAACGGCATCGTCAGTTCGATGTGCAAGACATTATCCAGCAACGCACAATGGCGTAGCGCATTCAGTGTCGTCAGATTGTTTTTCAGTGTCGGGTGCTGAAAAGTAGATAAAACCCCGGTGACCATCGCACGCAATGCTTCAGGACGTTGTTCGGGGACTGTAGCGTTCATTCCGGCTCCTTGAAATTCTCATATTTTACCGTTGAGATCGTGTATAGCATATCAGAGCCATAGTCACCTGACGCCCTTCGGCATCAAAAACGTGGAAACGCTACGCAAAATAGAATCTGCCAGGGTGTTTCCTGCCGTTTTTACTCACGCCAGCGGTTTACGCAGCAAGGCGCTATCGGTTAACATCGATCTCCCTCTATTCACAAAAGAAAGCAAGTTCCTCATGACTCAAGTCGCAAAGAAAATCTTGGTAACGTGCGCGCTGCCTTACGCTAATGGTTCGATTCACCTCGGTCATATGCTTGAACACGTTCAAGCCGATATCTGGGTTCGTTACCAGCGAATGCGCGGCAACCAGGTTCACTTTATCTGTGCGGACGACGCTCACGGCACGCCGATCATGCTGAAAGCACAGCAGATGGGGATTGCGCCAGAACAGATGATTGCAGCAATGAGTCAGGAGCATCAACAGGACTTTGCCGGCTTCAATATCAGTTATGACAACTACCACTCTACGCATAGCGAAGAGAACCGTGAGCTGTCAGGCCTGATTTATGGTCGTTTGAAAGAGAACGGTTTTATTAAAAACCGCACGATTTCTCAGTTGTACGATCCAGAGAAAGGTATGTTCCTGCCGGATCGTTTCGTTAAAGGCACCTGCCCGAAATGTAAGGCTGCCGATCAATATGGCGATAACTGTGAAGTGTGTGGCGCAACCTACAGCACAACGGAGCTGATCGAACCGAAGTCCGCGGTTTCTGGTGCGACGCCGGAGATGCGTGAATCAGAACACTTCTTCTTCGATCTACCGGCTTTCAGCGACATGCTGCAAGCCTGGACACGTTCTGGTGCATTGCAGGAGCAAGTCGCCAACAAGATGCAGGAGTGGTTCGATTCTGGTCTGCAACAGTGGGACATTACCCGCGATGCGCCATATTTTGGCTTTGAAATCCCTGATGCGCCGGGCAAGTATTTTTACGTCTGGCTAGATGCACCAATCGGCTACATGGGCTCGTTCAAGAACCTGTGTGACAAACGTGGCGATCTGAATTTCGATGATTTCTGGAAGAAAGACTCAGACGCGGATTTGTATCACTTCATCGGTAAAGACATCGTTTATTTCCACAGCCTGTTCTGGCCAGCCATGTTGGAAGGCAGCGGTTTCCGTAAACCAACCAATCTGTTCGTGCATGGCTATGTTACGGTCAACGGCGCCAAGATGTCTAAATCACGCGGCACCTTCATTAAAGCAGGCACCTACCTGCAACATCTGGATGCCGATTGCCTACGCTATTACTACGCCGCAAAACTGTCTTCTCGCATTGATGACATCGACCTCAATCTGGAAGATTTCGTCCAGCGCGTGAATGCGGACATCGTGAACAAGGTTGTGAATCTGGCATCGCGTAATGCGGGTTTCATCAGCAAACGCTTTGACGGCAAACTGGCGGACAAGCTGGCCGATCCTGAGCTGTACAAGACCTTCACCGACGCTGGCGCCAGCATTGCGGAAGCCTACAACAGCCGTGAATCCGGGCGTGCCATTCGTGAGATCATGGCACTGGCGGATATCGCCAACCGCTATGTTGACGAACAAGCTCCTTGGGTGGTGGCGAAAGCAGAAGGTCGGGATGCCGATCTGCAAGCTATTTGCTCAATGGGCATTAACCTGTTCCGCGTATTGATGACGTACCTGAAGCCAGTTCTGCCTGCGCTGACGCAACGTACAGAAGCCTTTTTGAACACGGAACTGAGCTGGGATGCTATCACTACCCCGCTGCTGAGCCATCAGGTTAATCCATTCAAAGCGCTGTTCAACCGCATCGATCTGGATAAAGTCAGCGCAATGGTTGACGCCTCTAAAGAAGACATGGTCACAGCGCAAAACGTCGTATCTGGCCCGTTGGCTGACAACCCAGTGCAAGACACCATTAACTTTGACGATTTTGCCAAAGTCGATATGCGTATTGCACTCATTAAGCAAGCCGAGCTTGTTGACGGCTCTGACAAGCTATTGCGTCTGACGTTGGATCTGGGCGGCGAAACTCGCCAGGTCTTCTCAGGCATTCGTGAGGCTTATCCCGATCCAGCGAAACTGGAAGGCCGTTTAACTGTGATGGTCGCCAATCTGGCTCCACGTAAAATGCGCTTCGGCATATCAGAAGGTATGGTGATGGCAGCGGGTCCGGGCGGGAAAGATATCTTCCTGCTGAGTCCGGACAGCGGTGCTCAACCTGGTATGCAGGTCAAATAAAAACCACATCAAGCCGGATTCTTATCCGGCTTTTTTTTTGCAACAATTCCGCCACAAATATCCGCTTATTCCCCTCCGACCGATTCGTCGCTCCGCATAATTTGTAACCATGAAATAACAAAAACGTTATGTATTACAATATACAGCGCATAAAAAAAATACCTCTTTGTAGGTGTAATGGGGATTTAAATACTTAAATTTTGATTTTGCGCAAAGCCCACAAATTGTGTGTTGTTAAATTGCTCGCAACAAAAATGACACATAATTACACAGGGAAACTAATGCAACTGAATAGAAGAGGTTTCTTTAAAGTTTGCGCGGGGGGGATGGCTGGAACCACTCTCGCGGTATTAGGCTTTACACCCACGGAAGCAATGGCATCAGTACGTCAATACAAACTGTTACGAGCGAAAGAGACGCGTAACAACTGCACATACTGTTCGGTCGGTTGTGGTGTGCTCATGTATAGCTTGGGCGATGGCGCCAAGAATGCAAAACCCTCCATTTTTCATATCGAAGGTGATGCGGATCATCCAGTCAGCCGCGGCTCCCTTTGCCCGAAAGGTGCGGGCCTGGTCGACTACATCCACAGCGAAAACCGCCTGCTCTACCCTGAATACCGCGCGCCGGGCTCAGACAAATGGCAACGAATCAGCTGGGACGACGCGATTGAACGCATCGCGCGCCTGATGAAAGCTGACCGCGACGCCAACTTCCAACGCACCAACGCGAAAGGCGAAACCGTTAACCGCTGGCTGACGACTGGCATGCTGTGCTCTTCTGCCGCCAGCAATGAAACCGGTGTTCTCGACCAGAAATTTGCCCGCGCACTTGGCATGGTTGCAATCGACTGTCAGGCTCGCTTGTGTCACGGACCTACCGTCGCCGCACTGGCACCGACATTCGGCCGTGGCGCGATGACCAACAACTGGGTTGATATCAAAAACGCCAACGTCATTATCGTGATGGGCGGTAACCCGGCAGAAGCGCACCCGGTTGGTTTCAAATGGGCTGTTGAAGCGAAAACGCACAATAATGCAAAATTGATTGTTGTCGATCCGCGTTTTAACCGTTCCGCTGCCGTTGCCGATCTGTATGCGCCAATTCGCGCGGGTTCCGATGCCGCTTTCCTGCTAGGCATTGTTAACTACCTCATCACACATGAGAAAATTCATCGCGAATATGTGGTGTCCTACACCAGCGCCAGCCTGATCGTGCGTGAAGATTTCAACTTCGACGAAGGCTTGTTCAGCGGCTACGATGAGCAAACTCGCCAATATGATAAATCCAGCTGGCAGTATGAGTTGGATGAGTCTGGCTTTGCCAAACGCGACACCACATTGTCTCACCCACGCTGCGTCTGGAACCTGCTGAAAAAACACGTTTCCCGCTATACGCCGGAAATGGTGACCTCTCTGTGTGGTACGTCAGCCAAAGATTATGAAACCATTTGCCGCACGCTGGCAGAAACCTGTGTGCCAAATAAAACCGCGACGTTCATGTATGCACTGGGCTGGACGCACCACACTAACGGTGCGCAGATTATCCGCTCAGCAGCCATGATCCAGCTTTTGCTAGGCAATATCGGCATGGCCGGTGGCGGCATCAACGCCCTACGCGGTCACTCCAATATTCAGGGCTATACCGACCTCGGACTGCTAACGACAAACTTGCCTGGCTATATGCCGCTGCCGTCAGAAAAACAGCCGGATCTGAAAACCTATCTCACGCAAATTACGCCAACAGCACTGTTGCCCGATCAGGTTAACTATTGGAAAAACACGCCGAAGTTCTTTATCAGTATGATGAAAAGCTTCTACGGCGATCACGCACAGGCTGCGAATAACTGGGGTTATGACTGGTTACCGAAGTGGGATCGTAGCTATGACGTCATGGTGCAAACCGAGCTGATGGTAGAAGGCAAAATGAACGGCTACATCGTTCAAGGCTTTAACCCCGTTGCCGCATTCTCCAACAAGAACAAAGCGACCGAAGCACTCTCCAAACTCAAGTATATGGTCATCATCGATCCGTTGATCACTGAAACGTCCACGTTCTGGCAGAATTACGGCGAATTCAATGATGTGGATACGAAGTCCATTGAGACTGAAGTCTTCCGTCTGCCTTCTTCTTGCTTTGCCGAAGAGAATGGCTCTATCGCCAACTCTGGTCGCTGGTTGCAATGGCACTGGGCGGCGGCCGAGCCACCAGGAGAAGCTCATCACGACGGTAAAATCCTCGGCAAGCTGCTGATGCGCCTGCGTGAACTGTATACCGAAGAAGGCGGGGCTTATTCCGATCCGTTGATGAATATCAACTGGAACTATAAAGACCCGGAAGATCCAACGCCGGAAGAGATCGCCCGTGAAGCCAATGGTATGGCGCTGGCCGACATCTACGACGACAGCGGCAAACTGATCCTGAAAAAAGGCCAGCAGGTTGCTGATTTCTCACAGCTGCGTGATGACGGTACGACGTCAAGTTTCTGCTGGATTTACGCCGGTAGTTGGACGGAAGCCGGTAACCAGATGGATAAACGCGACAATGCTGATGCCGGTCTGGGCTGCACGCCGAACTGGTCATGGTGCTGGCCGCAAAACCGCCGCATCCTCTACAACCGCGCCTCCGCCGACCTGCAAGGTAAACCGTGGGACAGCAAGCGCAAATTGCTGGAATGGAACGGCCAGAGATGGCAAGGCATTGATGTGCCAGATTTCGCCGCCACCGTGCCGCCGGGCAAAGACACCGGGCCGTTCATCATGTTGCCTGAAGGTCTGGCACGTCTGTTCTCTGTGGACAAACTGGTAGACGGGCCGTTCCCTGAGCACTACGAACCGATCGAATCACCTATCGGCACTAACCCGTTGCATCCATCGGTGATTTCCAGCCCGGTAGCGCGTTTATTTGCACGTGATGCGAAAACAATGGGTACAGCGAAGGACTTCCCTTACGTGGCGACCACGTATTCGATTACCGAATTGTTCCGCCACTGGACAAAACATGCGCGTTTGAACGCGATTGTGCAGCCAGAGCAATTTGTTGAGATCGGTGAAAATCTGGCGAAGAGCAAAGGCATCAAAGCGGGCGATGAAGTCAAAGTCTCCAGCAAACGTGGCTACATCAAAGCCAAAGCGGTCGTTACCAAGCGTATAAAAACGCTGGAAATTGCCGGACACAGCGTGGAAACCATTGGTATTCCCTGCCACTGGGGCTTTGAAGGAACCACACGTAAAGGGTTCCTGGCTAATACACTCACCCCGAGCGTCGGCGACGCTAATTCACAAACGCCTGAATACAAAGCGTTTTTGGTTAATGTAGAGAAGGTGTAAGGGTAGCCAACTATGTCAATGCAATCACAAGATATTATTAAACGTTCGGCCACCAACGGTTTTACACCGCCTCCGCATGTGCGTAATGACAAAAGCGAAGTGGCAAAACTGATCGACGTCACCACCTGTATCGGCTGTAAAGGCTGTCAGGTGGCCTGTTCAGAGTGGAATGACATTCGTGACGAAGTCGGCCATAACCTCGGGGTTTATGATAACCCTGCGGATCTGAGCGCTAAATCCTGGACGCTGATGCGCTTTTCCGAAGTGGAAGAGAACGATCGTCTGGAATGGCTGATCCGTAAAGATGGCTGTATGCACTGTAGCGACCCAGGCTGTCTGAAAGCCTGTCCTTCCGCTGGTGCTGTCATCCAGTACGCCAACGGTATCGTCGATTTTCAGTCCGAAAACTGTATCGGCTGCGGCTATTGCATCGCTGGTTGCCCGTTCAATATTCCACGTCTGAATAAAGAAGATAACCGCGTCTACAAATGTACGCTGTGCGTCGACAGGGTTAGCGTTGGGCAAGAGCCTGCCTGTGTGAAAACCTGTCCGACTGGTGCCATTCGCTTCGGTACGAAAGAAGAGATGAAACATCTGGCAGAAGAGCGCATCGCCGATCTGAAAAGCCGTGGTTATGAACACGCCGGTCTCTACGATCCACAGGGCGTGGGCGGTACGCACGTAATGTATGTTTTGCATCACGCGGACAGACCATCGCTCTATCACAACCTGCCGGATGATCCGCAGATTTCGACACCAGTCAATTTGTGGAAAGGCATTCTGAAGCCGCTTTCTGCGCTAGGGTTTGTCGCCACCTTTGCTGGGTTAATGTTCCACTACATCGGTGTGGGTCCGAACACAGAGGAAATGGAGCATGAGCATGAGGGAGAAGATAAAGAAGGGGGAGACAAACATGAGTAAACCAAAAATGATTTTGCGCACCAAGTTTATCGATCGCATCTGTCACTGGATTGTGGTGATTAGCTTTTTCCTGGTCGCGCTCTCAGGGATTGCTCTGTTTTTCCCAACCCTGCAATGGTTGACGCAGACGTTTGGTACGCCGCAAATGGGGCGTATTCTGCACCCGTTCTTTGGCGTGCTGATCGTTATCTGTCTGATCCCGATGTTCTTCCGCTTTGTTAGTCATAACATTCCGAAGAAGCGCGATCTGCCGTGGTTCCTCAACATTATTGAAGTGTTGAAAGGTAATGAACATGAAGTGGCTCAGGTGGGTAAATACAACCCAGGCCAGAAGATGATGTTCTGGAGCATCATGGGGCTGACGCTGGTCCTGCTGATTACCGGGGTTATCATGTGGCGTCCTTATTTTGCTCACCTGTTCCCGATTGATGTCGTGCGCTATGCAATTCTGATTCACGCGGCGGCGGCTATCGTGCTAATCCATGCCATCCTGATCCACATGTACATGGCATTCTGGGTTAAAGGCTCGATCAAGGGCATGATTGAAGGCAAGGTCTCCAAACGCTGGGCGAGTAAGCACCACCCGCGCTGGGCACGTGAAATGGAAGAGAAAGAGACGAAGAAATAATTCACTCTTTCCTCATCTAACAGCTCTCCTTAAATGCCCGCCTCGCGGGCATTTTTCTTTGCATCCGCAGTCAGCACTAATCGTTATAACTTAAATCCAAAAGTCATAATCCTCCCCTCTTTCTCGGCTATCGCTCAACGGCTATGATGCAGTATTATTTTTAAATAGACATCCAGACATAAAGACAGCTATAAAGTAGTGACGCAAACTACATAACAATACTGTCATCGACACAACATCAATTTATAAAACGCCACGGAGCTGATAATGAAGAAATTTACGCCTGCCCTGCTTGCACTGAGCTTACTGACAGCATTACCGGCACTGGCTAATCAGAACGCCACCATTGCCCCTATTCCAGCCGCTATCGCCAATCATAATGGTCCGGTTCGGATCGCCGTTATCCGCAATCTGGGATCTGACGACAACACCACGCAGTTTGTTTCCGGCGTGCTCGAAGAAGGCAAAAAACTAGGCTTCAAGGTCAGCACATTCCTGAGCAACGGCGATGACGCCCGTTTTCAGGATTTCGTGAATCAGGCCATTAGCCAGAAATATGATGGCATTATCCTGTCACAGGGCCGCGATCCCTACTCTACCGATTTGATTAAGCGCATCGTCGACAGCGGTATTGCCGTTTCCGTGTTTGATACCGCCGTGAACGGCCAGATTCCGGGCGTGACCGTCACCCAACAGGATGACGCCTCACTCACTAACGAATCCTTCGGCCAACTGGTGAAGGACTTCAACGGCAAAGCCAATATCATCAAACTGTGGGTTGCAGGCTTCCCGCCGATGGAACGCCGCCAGCTCGCTTATCAACAAATCCTGAAAGCCAACCCTGGCATCAAGGAACTGGAATCGATTGGTGCCGTGTCCTCTGACGTACAAGGTGATACCGCCAACAAAGTCGGCGCGGTACTGGCGAAGTACCCGAAAGGCAAAATCGATGCGATCTGGGGATCGTGGGATGCCTTTAGCCAGGGTGCTTATAAAGCATTGAAAGAAAATGGCCGGACTGAAATCAAGCTATATAGCATCGACATCTCTAATCAGGATTTACAACTGATGCGCGAAGCGAGCAGCCCGTGGAAAGTCAGCGTGGCCGTCGATCCTAAGCTGATCGGTAAAGTGAACCTGCGTCTGGTTGCCAACAAGATTGCTGGTGAACCGACGCCAGCAACCTACGAGTTCCGTGCCGCTGCAATTCCACAAGCACTGTTAGCCAGCCAGCCGGGCGCGGTCAACGTCGCCGGATTGGCGAAAATCATCCCAGGCTGGGGCCATACGGATGATTTTATCGCACCGTGGTTTGCTACACTGGAAGCCAAACAAGCGAAATAATACGGAGATAACTCATGGCATCGACTCCTCTGCCAACACCCGATTACAGCCGCAATATGCGGCTGATTGGACACAGCGATCAGGGCGGCAGACCCGATGGCGTGCAGGTGATGGTTCATCGCGGCTACGCTTACATCGGGCACATGGTTTCACAAGGCGTGTCGATTGTGGATGTGCGCGATGCCAAGAATCCCAAGCCAGCGGGGTTTATTGCTGCCCCGCCCGGCACCTGGAACATCCATCTGCAAACGCATGATGACCTCCTGCTCGTCGTCAATGCGCGCGATTTGTTTGCCGATGCCAGCTTCGCCGAGGAAAAGGTCTACTACACCCGCTCCGTCGCCGATACCGTCAGTACCAAACAGCAAGGCAAAAGCTGGAGCGCCGGATTACGGGTTTTCGATATTTCAACGCCGGATAAACCGCGCGAAATCAGCTTCCTGCCGTTAGACGGCATCGGCATTCACCGCATCTGGTACGTGGGCGGGCGTTGGGCCTATGTCTCTGCTTTGCTCGACGGCTATAGCGACTACATCTTTCTGACTATCGATCTGGCCGATCCGCAGCACCCTGAAGTTGCAGGACGTTATTGGTTACCCGGCATGCATACCGCTGGCGGAGAAACCGCAAGCTGGCCGGAAGGTAAGCGTTACGCGCTTCACCATGCCATCATCAGCGGCGACACCGCCTACGGAAGCTGGCGTGATGGCGGCTTGACGCTGCTGGACGTGAGCGATCGCACCAATCCACAGCTCATCAGCCACCGTAACTGGAGCCCACCATTTGGCGGTGGCACACACACGGCGCTACCGCTACCGGATCGCGATCTGTTGATCGTATTGGATGAAGCGGTATTGGATAATCAGGAAGATGGCGAGAAATTGATTTGGGTGTTCGACATTCGTGAACCGAGTAATCCAGTCAGCATCGCTACCTTTCCACAGCCGAAAGAGACGGATTATGTGAAGAAAGGCGCGCACTTTGGCCCACATAACCTGCATGAAAATCGACCCGGCAGCTTCATCAGTTCATCACTGATTTTCGCCACGTATCAAAATGCGGGAGTACGGGCTTATGACATCAGTAATCCGTATCAGCCGAAAGAAACTGGTGCACTGGTACCTGCTGCGCCAGCCACAATGGTCGATAAACGCCCCGGCAGGCCGCAGATTATTCAGTCTTGTGATGTGTTTGTTGATGCCGATGGCATTATCTACAGCACGGATTACAACGCAGGTTTGTCGATTATCGAATACCGGGGCTAATTGTCGCCCCTCTGCATAATCAACACTTCACAGCATCAACACGTCACAACATTAGCATTTCACAAAATTAGCGACAAAAAAAGCCTTGCGGATCAACGCAGGGCTTAATCTTAATGTTGTGCTTCTCGTAGTTAGTCCAGCGCCAGCACCGACACCCACATTGGCCCTTGGCCGACGGCGTAACGCGCCAGCGGTTGCAGATCGCCCGTGTGCTGATCGATGTGATAGACCTCAATATGCTGCGACTTCTGCCCTGCTGAAATCAGGAACTCACCAGTGTGATCGATATTGAAGCCGCGCGGCTGCGTTTCGGTCGGCTGATGTCCAGTCAGCGTTAACGTGCTACCGTCTTCAGATACCTGGAAAACGCTCAACAAGCTGGCTGTACGATCGCTGATGTACAGGAAACTGCCATTCGGCGTGATGTGAATATCTGCCGCCCAGCGCGTATCACTGAAGCCAACAGGCATAGCATCCAATGTCTGCACTTTCTGCACGTCGCTGCTGGCTGCATCTAATTGATACACATCGACTGAACTGTCCAGTTCATTCACGCAATAGGCAAAGCGCTGATTCGGGTGGAAAGCCATATGGCGCGGACCGGCACCCGATACCGTCGTCATTTCAGCCTGCTGATGTGCACTCAATTCGCCCGCCGTACCCAGATCGTACAGGCGGATACGGTCTTCTTTCAGGCAAGGCGCCCACACAACGGTATTGGTTGGATCGATATTAGTAGAGTGGCACCCTTCCAATCCATCTAGCTGCTGAATTGGTTCGCCAACAATGCCATCAGCATCAATCGGGCTAACGCTAACGCAAGCGCCACTGTAAGACGCGCTGAACAGGAAACGTCCATCATTATCGGTAGACAGGTGTGTCGGGCTACCCGGCAAAGAGGCAACGCCCGCTTCCGTCAATTTACCCAGTTCATCAATACGATAGCTTAGAACCCTGAAGTCAGGACGAACACCGACATACAGGTGGCGCTTATTTGGCGCGATCGTCATCGGCTGAACCTGCCCTGGGACTTCAACGGTTTGCAATAATGTCAGATTTCCCTGAGCACCGAGCTGCCAAACATGAATCTGCTGGCTTTCCGGGCTGGCGACATAAACCACTTGCTGCATCGTATTCTCCTTATTTCACGCGAATGTGGCGGCACAGGAAAGCTCAGAAGAGGTTCATTGAAAGGATAACGAACTGGCTTGCCCTGACGCACGTAGACCATAAATGACCAATCACTCTATTCTACAGAGACATCGCAAGGCTACTATTGATTTAAGCAATAGCTGATTTAAGTAACGATCGATTTGGCTAACGGGCGCAGATGATGGAGCAATAATGAATGGATGATGAAAAGTAATGGCACAGAACATTAAGGGAAGATAAAAGGACAACAAGAAGAAATACAGAAGATACATTGAAAGTGGCGGAGGAGTAGAGATTCGAACTCTAGAACACTTTCGCGTCGCCGGTTTTCAAGACCGGTGCCTTCAACCACTCGGCCACTCCTCCGCAATGACGCGCACTATAAACAGTACGCCGCGTATTGTAAAGCTACGTTGTGATTGATTGATTAAAAAATAGATGATAAACCGTTGAAAGCATAGAAAATAGACAATAACATCCTCTAGAAGCCCATTTCATCCCACAACACCGAATACTTCGTCACCAAGCCAACCTTAAACACTTTTATCTCGCTGTTGTCTGTCTATTTTTCGCCGTGTCCTTTATCGTAAGGGTAATTTGATACCCACATTTTTATTTGCGAGACAACTATGACCTACCGAGTAATTGCACTTGATCTTGATGGTACGCTACTGAATCAACAGAAAAAAATCCTCCCTGAATCTCTTAGCGCCCTCGCGCTGGCTCGTCAGCAAGGCATAAAAGTGATGATCGTCACTGGACGCCACCACTCAGCAATCCACCCTTTTTATCAGGGATTGCAGTTGGATACGCCCGCAATCTGCTGCAACGGCACCTATGTCTATGATTACCAAAAAGGTCAAGCATCACACACCAATCCGCTCTCTGTCGATCAGGCAAAAAATGTCATCACACTGCTGGAAGAATTTGATATTCATGGGTTGATGTATGCCGATGACGACATGTATTACCAGTATCCTACCGGACACGTGGTTCGCACGCTGGCATGGGCTTCTAGCCTGCCGGAGCAGCAGCGCCCACGTTTCGCACAGGTGGAAAATCTGGTGCGTCAGACAGAGGCATCTCACGACATCTGGAAATTCGCGACCACACACGCCGATGTCCCCACGCTGAACAATTTCGCCGCAGAAGTGGAAAAGCAGCTCGGATTGGCCTGCGAGTGGTCATGGCAGGATCAGGTTGATATCGCCCAAACCGGCAATAGCAAAGGAAAACTGCTTCAGCAATGGCTCGGCGAGCAAGGTATCAGCATGAAGGACGTCGTAGCATTTGGCGATAACTTTAATGATATCAGCATGCTAGAAGGCGTAGGATTGGGTGTTGCAATGGGCAACAGCGCCGACGAGATCAAAGCGCGTGCCGATCTGGTGATTGGCAGCAATGAAGAACCTAGCATCGCAGATCTTATCCGCACCCGCATTCTGGCATAACCCGCGATTACGCAATCAGGCAACGTGTGATAGTAGGCGGTCACGTCGCTTTTCCTGATTGCGTTCGACTATTGAACAGACTTACAGCGCGCTGCCCAGCACCTGTCGCAGGTAAGCCCCCGCCCCCATTAATCCTGGCTGTTCATGGGTAATCAGGTACACGGGGATATCCTGCATATAGCCTTTAAACCGCCCTTTATCTTCAAAAGCCGCGCGAAAGCCAGAGGCTTTAAAAAACTCCAGAAAGCGCGGTACGATGCCGCCAGCAATATAAACGCCGCCAAACGTGCCTAAATTCAGCGCCAAATTACCACCGAAGCGCCCCATGATGACGCAGAATAGCGACAGCGCGCGACGACAATCCACGTCCGTATTGTTGACGGCACGTTCGGTAATATCTTTCGGTTCCAACGCTTCCGGTGTGCGATCGTCAGACAGCACGATGGCACGATAAATGTTCACTAGCCCCTGCCCAGACAGCAAACGCTCAGCAGAAACATGCCCTAATGATTGACGCAGAATAGCCAGAATGTTGTCTTCTTCATCGCTATTGGGCGCAAAATCCACATGTCCCCCTTCACCTGGTAGGCTGATCCATTGGTTGGCAACATGAACCAAATGAGCGACACCCAACCCAGTGCCTGCGCCATACACAGCAACGGGCTTACCCGGCACGGGTTCCCCGCCACCGAACTGAAGCAAACTTTCACTCCCCATCACCGGAACCGCCATGGAAACAGCAGTAAAATCGTTGATAACCTCAAAGTGGCGTAAACCCAGACTCGCTTTCATTTCAGCGATGGAAAATGCCCAGGTGTGGTTCGTCATCGCCACCCAGTCACCAGTAATCGGGCAGGCAATCGCGATACAGGCGTCCTGCACCGTGACCTGCCGCGAATCGAGATAATCACGAATCGCCCCTTCCAGAGAAGGGAAATCCAACCCGGAATACGTCTCGATTTGCGACAATTCACCCGTCATGGCGTCACACAGCGCCAAACGCGTATTGGTGCCGCCGACATCGCCCACTAAAACAAAGTGCGTCATTCTTCTTTTCCCCTCAAGCAAAGCAGATATCCGATCATTGCGCGAAAACAGCCCGCTACGCTATGGCTATATAACTTTCTAGTGATAAGGATCTCATTTATGGCTAAAAGCTGCGGTTAAGTTAAAAGTAATCGATTACATTCTGAAAACACAAATTGTAATCGATTACTTTTAAGAGGGATACCGTATGGTTTCTTCATCTGAAAACACCACTACCCAATCGTTACAGCCAGCCTTCGTGGTTCCCAGACTATCGCTCATGATGTTCTTAGAGTTCTTCATCTGGGGTTCATGGTCAGTCACCCTTGGCTTGGTTATGACACAGTATAATTTGGCCGCCATGATTGGCGACGCCTTCTCTGCTGGGCCGATCGCCTCGATCCTTTCTCCATTTGTGCTGGGCATGGTGGTTGACCGCTTCTTCCCCTCACAGAAAGTCATGGCGCTGCTGCACCTCATCGGCGCGGTCATCCTGTGGTTTGTTCCTGCCGCGTTGATCAATGAAGACGGCTCACAGCTATTGATCCTGCTGTTCGCCTACACGCTGTGCTTTATGCCAACGCTGGCATTAACCAACAACATCGCATTCCATAACCTGACTAATAGTGAGAAAAGCTTCCCTGTTGTGCGGGTCTTCGGCACCATCGGTTGGATTGTCGCCGGAGTCTGCATCGGGACAGCAGGCATCTCAGCAAGCGTCAATATTTTCTACGTCGCTGCCGCGTGTTCTGCCATTCTGGCAGCCTACAGCCTGACGCTACCGCATACCCCAGCCCCGGCAAAAGGCTTACCGCTGGCGTTGCGCGATCTGTTCTGTGCCGATGCATTCGCGCTGCTGAAAAAAGGTCATTTTCTGGTATTTGCCATCTGCGCCATGCTGATCTCCATCCCGCTAGGCACCTATTATGCTTACACCGCGTCCTTCCTGAGCAATGCGGGCATCAGCGACGTCAGCACCGCCATGTCATTTGGTCAGATGTCCGAAATCGTCTTTATGCTGATCATCCCGCTGCTGTTTAGAAAGCTGGGTGTGAAATACATGCTGTTCATCGGCATGGTGGCGTGGTTCGTGCGCTATGCCCTCTTCGCCATGGGCGTGAATGAAGAAACGCGCTGGCTGCTCTACATCGGCATCCTGCTGCACGGCGTTTGCTATGACTTCTTCTTCGTCATTGGCTTCATCTACACCGATCGTATCGCCGGAGAAAAAATCAAAGGTCAGGCACAAAGTCTGGTGGTTCTGTTCACCTACGGGATCGGCATGCTGCTGGGATCGCAGGTTTCCGGTGCGATTTACAACCGCCTCTTCGACAACGGTACGCTAAACGCTCCCGAAATCTGGGCAACGTTCTGGTGGGTTCCTGCGATTGCTGCGGCCATTATCTCCATCATTTTCCTCTTCTCCTTCAAATATAAAGAAGAACGCGCCTAACCGTCTGATACGGATTACTTAAGGAGAAAACGGGATGAGGCCGCCTATGGCACGCACCTCATCCTTACGCATTCTCCACTACTGCTATCGCAATCGTGCAACGGTATTCATGACCACAACCCGTTGCCAAAGGAGGTAATAATGAAAACGTTAAAAGGACCGGGTATTTTTCTCGCCCAGTATATTGGCGATCAGGCTCCCTTTAACTCGCTGGAAAATCTGGCGCAATGGGCAGCCGGATTAGGCTTTAAAGCGCTGCAAATTCCCTGCAATCATCCACATATATTCAATCTCGCCACCGCCGCCGACAGCCAAACGTACTGTGATGAGGTGAAAGGTCTATTGGCACAGCACGGGCTGACTATCAGCGAACTGTCGACCCATCTGGAAGGACAGCTTGTCGCCGTCCACCCTGCGTATGACGCTGCCTTTGACGATTTCGCCCCGCTGGCCTACCGCCGCAATCCGCAGGCTCGCCAGCAGTGGGCGATCTCAGCGATAAAGCAGGCAGCAAAAGCCTCTTCACGCTTAGGGCTCAACGCCCACGCCACATTTTCTGGCGCGCTGGCCTGGCCCTATTTTTACCCGTGGCCACCGCATAAAGAAGCACTGATTCAGGAGGCCTTTAAAGAACTCGGCCGACTGTGGACACCAATCCTCGACTGTTTTGACGAACACGGCGTGGATGTGTGTTACGAGCTGCATCCTGGCGAAGATTTACACGACGGCGTGACCTTTGAACGCTTCCTTGATGTCGTCAATCATCACCCACGCGCCAACATTCTTTACGATCCGAGCCATATGCATTTGCAGCAGATGGACTACCTTGGCTTTATCGATCGCTACCATGCGCGAATCAAAGCGTTCCATGTGAAAGATGCAGAATTTACCCCATCAAGCAAAAGCGGCGTCTACGGCGGCTATCAGTCATGGGCTGAACGCGCCGGGCGTTTCCGTTCACCGGGGGATGGGCAGATCGATTTTGGCGCTATCTTCAGCAAACTTGCACAATACGATTACGACGGCTGGGCGGTGCTTGAGTGGGAATGCTGCCTGAAAGACAGCAATTGCGGGGCGAAAGAAGGTGCGGCATTCATCAATCGCCACATTATCCCTGTCGCTCAGCGCGCCTTTGACGATTTTGCCGCCACCAGCGACGATCGTCCGTTAGTAAGAAAAATGTTGGGATTAAAAGGGGAGGACGCAGAATGATCCGCGTTGGTATTATTGGTTCCGGTTTTATTGGCCCGGCACATATAGAGGCGATTCGTCGGCTCGGCTTTGTTGATGTGGTCGCACTGGCGGAAAACTCGCTGGATGTCGCTCAACAGAAAGCCCGTCAGCTCAACATTCCTCATGCCTACGGCAGCGTCGCTGATTTGTTAAATCATCCAGGCATCGACGCGATCCACAACTGCACGCCAAACCATCTCCATGCGGCGATCAATAAGCAGATTATTCAGGCCGGTAAACACGTCTTTTCGGAAAAGCCGCTGTGTATGACCAGCGAAGAAGCACGTGAACTGGTGGCGCTGGCGGAAGAAAAAGGCATTGTCCACGGCGTCAGCTTTGTCTATCGCCAGTTTGGCATGGTACAGCAAGCTGCCAGCATGATTAAGCGTCAGGAGATCGGCCGACTCTTTGCGCTACACGGCGGCTATCTGCAAGATTGGATGCTGCGCGACACCGACTATAACTGGCGCGTTGAACCAGAATACGGCGGTATTTCTCGTGCAGTGGCTGATATCGGCTCGCACTGGTGCGATACAGTGCAATTTATTTCCGGCCGGAAAATTGTCGAAGTGTTCGCTGATTTCGCTATCGTCCATCCGATACGCAAATCCAATCGGAATGGTGCAGCCACGTTCTCCTCATCCGATACGCTGCCCGAGTACGACGACAAACCCGTTAAAACCGAAGATTACGCGACCGTTTTACTACGCTTTGATGATGGTAGCCGCGGATCGTTTACCGTTTCTCAGGTCAGCGCGGGCCGGAAAAACCGCCTAACGTTCGAAGTGAATGGTAGCGAGCGATCGCTGGCCTGGGATCAGGAAACACCGCAGCAGCTATGGATCGGCCATCGCGATAAACCCAATCAGCTGTTGTCGGATGATCCATCGTTGCTGAACCCGGAAGCCGCCGCCGCAGTCCACTTCCCTGGTGGGCATATCGAAGGCTGGCCGGATGCGTTCAAAAATATGATGGCGAATTTTTACACCTACCTGCGCGACGGCAAACATCCCGGCGTCGATCCGTTCAATTTTGCCACCTTCTACGACGGTGCGAACATCATGTTCATCATTGACGCCATCGTACAAAGCCATCAGCAGCAAACGTGGGTGAAGGTCGCTAACTGAGGTATCAGGCGATTCATTCTCTTCTGTTATGCATCCCGCAGGTGCGACGCCTGCGGGATGCAGCCAGAGATATTTATGGTAATCTGCTCAGCCAAGCATAAGTAGCGTGAGTGCCTTCTGAATTATGTCGATTCAAAAAATAGCACGGATAGCGGGTGTCTCGGTCGCAACAGTTTCACGGGTGTTGAACAACATTGATACCGTGAAGCCGCAAAACCGGGAACGTGTTCTCAATGCGATAAAAAACAGTAACTATCAGCCGAATTTACTAGCCCGACAGCTACGTACCGCACGCAGCCACATGCTCTTGGTCATGGTTTCCAACATTGCCAACCCTTTCTGCGCCGATGTGGTAAAAGGCATTGAGGCGGAAGCAGAAGAAAATGGCTACCGCATACTTCTGTGCAATTCCGGCTCTGATATCGTTCGCGCCCACTCCAGCCTGCAACTGCTGTCCGGTAAAATGGTCGACGGCGTGATTACCATGGACGCCATTTCGACGCTGTCAGCGCTTCAGGACATGATTGGCACCGCGCCTTGGGTACAGTGCGCCGAGCATGATGATACCTCCGCCGTTTCATCCGTCGGTATTGATGATGCAGAGGCGTCCCGTTTTGTCATTAATCACTTTATTGGCAAAGGCCGCCGCCGTATCGCGATGATTAACCACGATATGAATTATCTCTACGCCCAGCAGCGAGAGAAAGGCTATCGTGACGTTATCGCGGAAAATGCGTTTGATTATGGCAAGGTAGAATACGCCAGCGCCTTGAGCTATCAGGGTGGAAAAGCGGCAATGAACGAGCTACTTAACGCCCCAGAGCGCCCGGACGCCGTCTTCGTGGTGTCCGACACATTGGCAGCCGGTGCACTATCTGCAATCTGTGAAGCGGGGCTGAGTGCGCCGCAGGATATTGCCGTGATCGGTTTTGACGGTTCAGAGCTGGGCTACATCACCTCACCGCAGCTCAGCACTATTCAGCAGCCGTCTGCGCATATCGGCAGAGAAGCCGTGAAGTTACTGTTACAACAGATTGACCAGCCTGCCAGCGAAACAGAAAAGCGCTTACTGGAATGGACGTTTGTCGAACGGGCATCCAGCTAACCCACGAAGAATACACCGTTCATAATCCCACATCTGACAACCTGCGGCCCGTTGACCGCAGGTTGGTATCGCTATTTCTTACTTACTTTTTATCTTACTCAGTTTTTCATATAACGACTGGTAAGCAGCGGAAATAATAGCCTGCGGATCTTTAGGCAAATCATGCTCAGCAACAAACCATTGGGTGCCCGCTTTGGCCGCCGCAGGGAGAATCTCTTCCCACGCCAAAATGCCCTCGCCCGGTGGCGCAAAGTTCATTTCATCATCGCGGATACCGATGGAGGTATTGTCTTTCGCATGAATCGAGTAAATACGGCCTTTGTACTGGCGCAGAAGGCGCGCTGGATCCTGCCCACCTCGGGATACCCAGGCAACATCCATTTCCAGCATCAGATTCTCTGGCTCTGCGGCATCTAACAGGATTTCCAGCGCCGTTTTACCGCGATACTTCTTCATCTCAAAATTGTGGTTGTGATAAGCCAGTTGCATGCCCTGCTTCTTCAGTTCACGTCCAAGGTCGTTCATTTCCGCACCAAAGCGCTGCCATCCCTCTGCGCTATTGGGTCGGTCTTCAACATTGAGCCACGGCACGATAATCATGCGGTTGCCGATGGCTTTGTTAAAGGCCACAACCTCAGCCATATTACCTTTCAGTTCGCCAAACTGGACATGCGCAGCAATGGCTTTCAACTGATATTTCCCCAGCAACCCCTTCATTTCTGGCGCACTGATACCGTGCGTCCCCACAAGCTCAACGGCCTTAAATCCAGCGTTGTGCGCCATAGAGAATTGCTCATCAAGCGTACTCACGCTACGCAGCGTATACATCTGCAACGCTATTTTCTGATTTTCTGCTGGACGCTCAGCAAGCGCCAGACCAGATGAAACCATCAACAACAGCGGTATCGCGAACGCACGGCGTAACAATGTCATACAAGGCATATCCTTCTCCTATTTTTATCCCGTAGCACAGGTGAAAACAAAAAGTAATCGATTACTTTTTATGATGAAAAAATAATGAAGCCGGGATAACTTATCTGACTACCTTGTTCACACGGTAGAAAAAACGAATTGAAAATCACTCTCAATCCTCAATTTGTTATCTTAGTCACAGAATATCGGCTGTTCCACACAATAGACCGAGCGATGCAGGACACTGCCTTAGCGCTCAGCCTGTGTTTACGCCGTAATCGACACACTCTTAATCTGCGCATAGAGCATTTGCCCCGGATGAAGCGCGAGATCGTCCCGTGCCCACGGTGTAATACGGGACCACAGCGTCTGCTGACCGACGGCCAGCTTCACTTCAACCTGTCCGTCAACATCAATGCATTCCTCTACGCTGGCACGCAGCACATTACGGATACTGCTTTTTTCCGGCGGCTGTAGCACCAGAGAGACATCGGCGGCATTCACGCGAATGCGCAATACGGCATCCTGCGCCAGCTCGACTTTTCCGACCCATACCTGCTGGTCATCTAATGCCAATGCCGTCATTGCGTAATGCTCATGCTGTGCCAACACGCGCACACTCAGAATGCTGCTCTGCTCATCTTTCGGTAACCAAGGGCGTAACGCGCTACTGGCCCACACCTCTTCCAGCAGCCCCTGCGCTTTCACCTTGCCTTTATCAAGCACCACAACATGATCGGCTAACCGGACAATTTCTTCCAGACTATGGCTGACATACAGAATGGGAATATTGACCTCTTTCGCCAACCGTTCCAAATAGGGCAACAGCTCACGCTTTCTGGGCAGATCCAGCGATGCCAGCGGCTCATCCATGAGCAGCAATTCTGGCGCAGTCAGCAACGCCCGACCAATCGCAACGCGCTGTTTTTCTCCGCCAGATAGCGTCAGCGGGTAGCGATTAAGTAAATGCTCAATACCCAGTAAATTGACGATGTCATCGAACTGCGATGCCATTTTTTCAGCCATGCCGTAGCGCAAATTACCGCGTACACGATAATGCGGAAACAGGCGAGCATCCTGAAACACATAACCGATGTGTCGTTTTTCTGGCGGCAGGAAAACACGCTGCTGCGTATCCACCAGCACATGGTCATTGAGCACAATCCGGCCGCCATCAGGTCGGGTCAGGCCAACAACAGCGTTGATCAGTGAGGTTTTTCCTGCCCCAGACACACCGAAAATAGCGGTAATACCATTGGCGGGCAGTTCAGACTGAACGTGGAGTTCAAGGCTACCCAGCTGTTGATGAAAATCGAGTTGCAGCATTATCCCCCCAACCGCTTGCGGCTCCAGTTTGTTAGCCATTCCGATGCCATCAGCGCAGCCAGCGACAAGACGATAGCAATGATACACAGCCTTGCTGCATCAGCCTCCGCGCCGGGCGTTTCAATCAGGGTATACATTGCCAGTGGAATGGTTCGGGTTTCACCAGGAATATTGGAGACAAACGTAATAGTCGCGCCAAACTCGCCAAGCGAACGGGCAAACGCCAATACGGTTCCAACCACGATCCCAGGAAAAGAGAGAGGTAATGTGATGGTGAAAAAGACGCGCCAAGGTGAGGCACCCAGTGTCCGAGCAGCTTGTTCCAGATGCATATCGACAGCATCAAGCGACAGCCTGATCGCCCGAACCATCAGCGGAAACGCGACAATCGCCGACGCTAACGCGGCACCGCGCCAGCTAAAACTAAAGCTGAAGCCGAACCAGTCATAGAGCCAGGAACCGATTACGCCGCGTCTTCCCATCGCCACCAGCAGCAGGTAACCAATGACCACGGGTGGCAACACCAATGGTAAATGGATAATGCTATCCAGCAGTGATTTGCCGGGAAACCGACAGCGCACCAAAACCCACGCCATCAGTATCCCAAACGGCAAGCTGCACGCCACAGCCACAACGGAAACTTTGAGGCTCAGCTCAACCGCCTGCCATTCGTAATCGCTCAGCATCATTAACGCGGCGCGAAGCCATAGCGTTTAAATACTGCCGCCGCTTCAGGCGTTTTCAGATAGTCATAAAAACCGGTAACCGCAGCTTTTTTATGCTCTTTCACTATCGCGATTGGATATTCGACAGGCTTGTGGCTCGCCGCAGGGAACGTACCGATAACCTTAACTTTATCGCTAGCAACCGCATCAGAATCATAAACAATACCCAGAGGGGCTTCTTCACGTTCCACCAACGCCATGGCTGCACGCACGTTGTTGGCTCGCGCCATCAGCGGGGAAAGTTCATCCCAGGCTTTCAGATTCTGTAATGCTTCCTTGGCATAGATCCCAGCAGGCACATGATCTGGGTCACCAACAGCTAGGCGTCCGCCTTTCAGCAGGCTTTTCCAGTCCGTTTTATCGTCAATGCTGATATCTTTCTGCGCACTCGCCTTCGGCGCAATCACGACCAGCTCATTGCCCAGCAGCGTGTGACGCGTAGCGGTATCCATCAGGTTTTTATCCTGCGCGTAGTCCATCCACTGTTGGTCAGCGGAAATGAACAGATCGGCAGGCGCACCTTGTTCAATCTGGCGTGCCAGCGTTGAGGATGAGGCATAAGACGCCACAACGGCGACATTTTTCTCTTTCTGATATTGCGTAGCGATCTCCTGCAACGCATTCGTCAGTGATGCCGCGGCGAACACCGTGACTTTATCTTCTGCCACCGCGGGCAACGCCATTCCTGCACTGAGTGTCAATGCGGCAAACCATTTTAACCATTGCTGCTTCATTCTTGTCTCCTGACAATTATCGTTGTGTAAATAATAATATAACGAATTATGAAGCAGTGTCATGTGCTTTAAAGAGGTAGATGCTGAGAGGTAGAAAAGAAATGTCCGGCAAGAAGCCGGACATCAAAATAGAAAAGGATCGTGAATCAGTGCTGATTCTTTGTGCGCTGACCGTCGGAATGGCCGATGCGGGACAACACGTTAAATACTTCGCCCAAGCCATAAATCGCACCCATGATAATCACCATCATCACAGGAACCATGGCAACTGCAAACAGCAGGCTCTTCAACAACTCCAACATGCTTACCTCACTTTCATTATTGCAACGGTAACGCTACTTTAGCCACCCGTCATACTTCAAGCTGCTTGTGCGTTGGCGCCCTTGCTCACCCCAGTCACTTACTTGTGTAAGCTCCTGGAGATTCACGCGGTTGCCGCCTTCACGCAACCCGAATTATCTAGGGTACAATGCGCTATTTCACTGTAAACCGAAATCGTCGTAATTGTGATGTAGTCTACCGCAGTGATAGAAAATAGTACGTCTATTTGTGCGATTTGCCCCTGATGAAAAAAATAGCGACAATACAGAGAATTAAACTCATCGACGGTGCTCTCACTATGCAGGCTGAAATTCTTCTCACCCTGAAACTCCAACAGCGTTTATTCGCCGACCCACGGCGTATTGAATTGCTCAAGCAAATTCGCCATACCGGTTCAATCAGTCAGGGAGCCAAACTGGCGGGGATTAGCTATAAAAGCGCATGGGATGCCATCAATGAGATGAACCAACTGGCCGAGCAAACTATCGTCGAGCGCATGACGGGCGGCAAAGGCGGCGGCGGTGCACAACTCACCCGCTATGGCGAACGCCTTCTTCAGTTGTACGATTTACTCGCACAAATTCAGCAAAAAGCCTTTGATGTCTTGCAGGAAGATGGACTGCCATTGGATAGCCTGCTGGCAGCCATCGCGCGTTTCTCGCTGCAAACCAGCGCACGTAATCAATTCTTTGGAACTGTGCTCGCACGCGGTGAAGAACAGGTGCAACAACATCTGGATATTTTACTCGCCGATGGTAAAACAACGATCAGCGCGCTGATTACGCAACAAAGCGCCGAGCGTCTGCAATTACAGAAAGGGAAAGAGGTGCTGGCGCTGATTAAAGCACCGTGGATCGATGTGTATGCCGCCACCTCCACCGCGCTTGCAGTAGATAACGTCTTGCCAGGACAAATTCAGGCCATTCAGCACGGTGCGGAAAACAGCGAAATTCTGATTACGCTAACTGGGGGAGAAACGCTGTGTGCCATGGTGCCGAATACCTTGCTTGAGCAGCAAAAGCTGCAACAGGGAATGGATGTGAAGGCCTGTTTCCATGCCGACCGGGTCATCATCGCCACGCTTTGTTAATACCACTTTAGCGCTACAGGCCACTGACGAAGGATAGAAGATGTCATTGTTGAAAATTACGCAAGGGTTGTTTCGTCTCAGCGATACCCGCATGTTGCGTTTGGACGAACTGACGCTTGAACAAGACCAGTGCTGGGCCTTTGTCGGGGCCAACGGAAGTGGTAAATCGGCACTGGCACGGTCGATCTCTGGCGAGCTACCGTTATTGAGCGGTGAACGAATAACCGGATTTCAACATCCTGTTCGTCTGTCGTTTGAACAATTACAAAAGCTGGTTTCCGACGAGTGGCAGCGCAATAACACCGATCTATTAAGTGAAGGTGAGGATGACACTGGCCGCACTACGGCAGAAGTGATTCAGGATAGCCTCAACGATCCCGCACGTTGTGAACAGCTGGCACGCCAATTTGGTATTGCGCATTTGCTGGATCGTCGCTTCAAGTACCTCTCGACGGGGGAAACTCGCAAGGCAATGCTTTGTCAGGCACTGATGCCTCAGCCCGATCTGCTGATCCTTGATGAACCTTTTGATGGGCTGGATATTGCCTCTCGCCAACAGCTTGCTGACGAACTGCGGAAACTGGCAAACGCTGGCTACACACTGGTACTCATTCTGAACCGGTTTGATGATATTCCTGATTTTATCAACCATATTGGTGTGCTGGCAGACTGTACGCTGACCCGCGTCGGTGAGCGTGAGACGATCCTCTCTGAAGCGCTGGTGGCTCAGCTCGCATTTAGCGAAAAACTGTCGGGAAGTTCACTGCCAGAACCCGAAGATCCACAACGGTATATGACGCTACCCGCCGATGAAGCGCGTATTTTGCTACGCAACGGTGTAGTGCAGTACAACGACCTCCCTATTCTGCACAAGCTGACATGGGAAGTATTGCCCGGCCAGCATTGGCAGATCGTCGGACCAAATGGCGCAGGGAAATCGACGCTGCTCAGCCTGATTACCGGCGATCACCCGCAAGGCTATAGCAATGATCTAACCCTATTTGGCCGTAAGCGCAGCAGCGGTGAAACCATCTGGGATATCAAGCGCCACATCGGTTATGTCAGTAGCAGCTTCCATTTGGATTACCGTGTCAGCACCAGCGTGCGTAACGTCATCCTGTCTGGTTTCTTTGACTCTATCGGTATTTATCAAGCAGTTTCCGATCGTCAACGTCACCTGACCGAACAGTGGCTCACCTTGCTTGGTCTCAATGGCGCTATCGCTGATACCCCGTTTCAGTCGCTCTCCTGGGGTCAGCAGCGTCTGACGCTGATTGCCCGGGCGCTAGTCAAACACCCTGCCTTGCTCATACTTGATGAACCTCTACAGGGGCTTGATCCGCTCAATCGCCAACTGGTACGCCGCTGGCTGGATATTCTGATTGGCGAGGGCGAAACGCAGCTACTCTTTGTTTCCCATCACGCGGAAGACGCGCCTGAGTGCATCACGCATCGGCTCACTTTCGTCCCGCAAAATGATATCTATGACTATCAAATTGATGAGCTATGGAGATAACGCCTAAAAACAGGGATGATAACGCTACCACAAAATAAAACATAGGGTCGAAAGCCAAGGTCAATTACACTGTAGCTTACGCTTCACTACATTTATTCGTAAAAAAACCATCGATAACAGAGGCGAATTCTCGCTGTAGATCACCTTTTTCAGCACCTAGCCATGTTATTTTGCAGCATTGCGATAATAGAGGTCATTATGAACGTTCTCGTCACAGGTGGTAGCGGTTACATAGGAAGTCATACTTGCGTACAATTGCTGGCTGCTGGGCACACTCCCGTCATTCTCGATAACTTGTGTAACAGCAAGGCTAGCGTCGTTAAAACCATTACGCGTTTAACGGATAAGACGCCTATTTTTTATCAGGGAGATATCCGCGACAGCGCACTGCTGGACGACATTTTCGCTAAGCACACCATTGACGCCGCCATCCACTTTGCAGGCTTAAAAGCCGTGGGTGAATCCGTGCGTGAACCGCTGAGTTACTATGACAATAACGTCAACGGTACGCTCGTGCTGGTTGAAGCGATGAAGAAAGCCGGTGTGAAAAACCTGATTTTCAGCTCCTCCGCCACCGTTTATGGCGATCAACCACACACGCCTTATCAGGAAAGTTTCCCAACCGGACACCCAGCCAGCCCTTATGGCCGCAGCAAGCTGATGGTTGAGCAGATCCTACAAGATTTGCAACATGCGGAACCGGAATGGAGTATTACGCTGTTGCGTTATTTCAACCCAGTCGGTGCGCATCCATCAGGCGAGATGGGCGAAGATCCGCAAGGTGTTCCCAATAACTTGATGCCTTATATCGCTCAGGTTGCTGTTGGCCGGCGAGAGTCGCTAGCGATCTTCGGTAATGACTACCCTACCGTTGACGGCACTGGCGTACGCGATTACATCCACGTTGTCGATCTGGCTGACGGTCATATTGCCGCCATGAACACCCTACAAAATCGTGCTGGCGTACATATTTATAACCTGGGTGCAGGCGTAGGCTACAGTGTATTGCAGGTCGTCGAAGCCTTTAGTCAGGCTTGTGGTAAGCCGCTGGCTCACCATTTTTCCCCGCGCCGTCAAGGCGATCTGCCAGCTTATTGGGCGGATGCAGAACGTGCAGCGAAAGATCTTAATTGGCGAGTCACGCGCTCATTACAAGAAATGGCGCAGGATACCTGGCGCTGGCAATCCAACCACCCTAATGGGTACGAAGACGCATAACGACGTTTTTCACGTCGAGTGACGGATTAAGGGAAGAGAAGCAGAGCGGATTCAGACCGTCGACAAACCCATTTGCGGAACGAGAACGATGATAATGGGATAGAAGAGTAAAGCGTCCGCGCCAGGGACAAAAACGTCAGGAACGTTTTTGAACGTCGCTTGCGACGACCCTGAAAGGGTGAATCTCAGGGATGAGATTCATATCTGCGCGGCTCGAGCTTACAGGGATGTACTTGCAGCGTCTTTACGATCTACCCATTATCACCGCTCGTCGTACTTTGTCAGCAAACTCATTTCTGCTGCCTCCCCCAGCATTACACGCATCGCCCCTCTATCTTGTCGGGCCTCTACAGGAGCAAGTCATGTTGAATGAAAGTCTTAGCACGCTGGCACCAGATGGTCAGCCGTTTCAATTAACGACCTTGCAGAATCAGGCAGGCATGCGCGTGCGTCTGATGGACTGGGGTGCAACCTGGCTTTCCTGTGAGCTCCCGCTGCCAGAGGGTGAAGTGCGAGAAGTCCTATTGGGCTGTGCATCGCCTGAACAGTATCCGCAGCAAAGCGCTTACCTCGGCGCATCAATTGGTCGCTATGCCAATCGCATAGCCAAAGCCACATTCAGCCGAGAAACAGAAACCTTTAATCTGGTACCAAACCAAAACGAGCACCAGTTGCACGGCGGCCCTGAAGGATTTCATGCCCGGCGCTGGCGAATTGCGAGTCAGGATGCAACACAGGTGACTTATCAACTGCACTCGCCGGATGGCGATCAAGGCTATCCAGGACACCTTAACGTGCAGGTCACTTACGCGCTGACCGAACATAATTCGTTAGAAATCTCGTATCAGGCTACCGTGGAGAAAGCCTGCCCCGTTTGCCTGACCAACCACGCGTATTTCAACCTTGATGGCGATTTGACTGATGTGCGTGAGCACCAGTTGCAGCTATTTGCCGACTATTATTTGCCGGTCAATAGCGCGGGCATTCCTAACGCCGATCTGACACCAGTAAACGCTACCGGAATGGATTTTCGCCAGCCAAAAACGCTGGAGGAAGATTTCTTACGCGATAGCGATCAAATGGCCGTCGGCGGCTACGATCACGCCTATTTATTACATCGCACCTGCGGATCCAGCGAAAGCCCGGCTGCCAATTTGTGGTCATCCGATGGTCGCGTGCTGATGAGCGTTTTCACCAGTGCTCCTGCCTTACAGCTCTATAGCGGCAACTTTCTGGCCAGTACACCTTCGCGAGACGGTGGTCAGTATGAAAACTATGCTGGTGTCGCGCTGGAAAGCGAATTCCTGCCGGACAGCCCGAATCATCCAGACTGGCCACAGCCCGACTGCTGGCTTAAACCGGGTAAAGTCTATCGCTCGGATACCACGTACCAGTTTCTCATCCAGTAACCGCACGATTAAATATAATTAACTCATTGATAACATTGGCAGATGAGTATCTGCCAATTTACAAAACTACTTTACAAAACTATGCCATTCCCCGCTTGCCCCCTTCCAGCTCAGGCGCTTACACTTCCATGACATCCACAAAGGAAATGCCATGTCCGCATCATCACGGTCTCCATTACTCATTCATCATCTGCGCCATAAAGGCAGGTGGGGATGGCTATTGGCACTGTGTTGGCTTTTCCTGAATGCACAACTGGCTATCGCAGGTCATCAATGCGATATGACGCTCAGTCAGGCGTCCCCTGCTATCCAGCATCAAGCACATCTGCAACAGGCTGACGTTCAGCCGCTATCCTCTCATGCTAACCATGCAGCGAAAGCGTCTTACGCAGCAGACCAGCAAACGCCGCTGTGTGAAAAGCACTGCGTGCCGGACAGCGTGAAGCAGGATAATGGATCGCTGGCATTGTTGGCGCTGCCAGTCAGTAATGAACTCGTTTTAGCGGATAACCCAATCACGCTTAATCAGGCATGTGATCTCTGGTTATCTCCTCCTGCGGTTGGCCCTCCCGCTGAGATCCGCTTCTGCCGATTCAGAGAATAACCCAAGCGATTGATAACGCCTGCGCCATCGAGCGCAACACCTTGTTTATCAATTATTTTCATTGGGATTATTTTTATGCGTATCACTTACTCAGCCATTATCAGCAGCCTGATTTTTTTCGTCTCTTCCTTCATCTTCCCCGTGTGGGCAAACGACCACCAGCATCACGCGATGATGCATACCAATCCCCCTGCGGCCACTGCCGCCGTTTATCAAAGCAGTGGCACCATAAAGAAATGGGATACCAACAGCGTCACGCTCTCCCATGCTCCGATTGCCGACCTAAAATGGCCCGCTATGACAATGGCATTCACGCTGCCATCAAGTGGCGAAATAACACCACTCCCTGTCAACACGCCAGTCACATTCAGCTTTGTCCAGAATGACAGCGGCTACATCCTGACCGCGATTACGCCACAGCAGCCTTAATCGGAGCACATCATGAACTTATCCAAACACGACGCCGCGCGCGCGTGTCTGGCGATGTTGCTGTGGCTACCTGCCGCCGTTTTTGCGGCAGATCTGAGTCTTGAACAGGCCTTACAGGCAGCGGAACGTTACTCCGCCGATCTGTCAGCTAATCAACACCAGATTAACGCGCTACAGAACATGGCCGACTCCGCCACACAGCTTCCCGACCCTAAACTGAAATTTGGCGTCGAAAACCTGCCATTGGGCGGCAACAATGGTAGCCGACTCACACGGGAAGGCATGACGATGCAACGTATCGGCGTCATGCAAACCTACGTCAGCAGCAGTAAACGTGATAGCAAGGCACAGGCCATTCGGGTAGAAGCCAATGTGCTGCAAAGTAATAGCGAAAGTATCCGTGCTCGCCTGCAACGGGAAACCGCTCAGGCATGGCTGGATCTGGCGCTCTCACGCAAAGCACTGAGCGAGGTCACAGCGCTGGTCAACGAAAGCCAGCGGCAGATCGCTTCGCAAAAAGCGAGCGTGGCGGCCGGTAGTGAAGCGAGTAGCGTGCTGGATGCTCGCCTGACATTGGCAACCATGCAGGACAAACAGGCTGATGCCGAACGGGACACCCACATTGCACATGCCCGACTGGTGCAGCTTACCGGTATTGCAGATATCAATGTAAACGGCGATCTTCCTCGCTTTGAACGGCTACCAGCTTCACCGGATGTGTTGAGCGGCACCATTCATCAGCATCCAGAAATGCAACAGGCACAGCGTGAAGCCGAGTTGGCTCAGGCGCGTTCCGCACAGTCAGCCGTTGCCGCCACCCCTAATGTCGATGTTGAAGTCTATTACGCGAAACGTGGGGATGATTACGATGACATGGCCGGCATGATGGTGACAGTCGATCTACCGCTGTTCAAATCCAAACGTCAAGATAAGGACTACGCCGCAGACGTATCGCGCAGCATGGAGGCCCGCGACAGAGTCTTGCTCACCGAGCGAGAACACCAGGCGCAACTCGATACACTGATTGCTCAATATCAAGCAGCACAGTCACGTTGGCAGCGTCAGAGCAACGAGATTCTCCCGCTGCAACAGCAGCGCATCAGACTGATTCAGGCTCAGTATCAATCCGGCAGCAGCAATCTTTCCGCCGTACTGGATGCCCGTCGGGCGCTGCTCGAAAGCCGAATTGCCGTTCAGGATACCGCTCGGGAGATGGCTCAATACTGGGCCGCTATCCGCTATCTAACGCCACAGGGAGGCCCCACGCGATGACCAAAACCGTAACGAAAAAATCACTGATGCTTAGCCTTATGACGCTGGCTATTCTCAGTGCAGGTGGTGTGGGCTATCTGATTGGCAAACAGCAAACACCGCACTCGCCTTCTACCGCCGAGCCAGAACGGTCCGTTCTCTATTGGTACGATCCGATGGTGCCGGATAAGCGTTTCGACAAACCGGGAAAATCGCCATTTATGGATATGGAATTGGTTCCCCGCTATGCCGATGACGTGCAGGAAGACGGCGGAGTCACCGTCAGCGCCCGTCAGCAGCAAAACCTTGGCGTTCGCACAGCCCGAGCAGAAATGCGCGAACTTGCCGACCGCACCACAGGCTATGGCACCGTCACACTCAACGAACGCGGATTACACACGCTGGTCGCGCCTAGCGGCGGCATTGTCGAGAAACTCACGGTCAATGCATTGCAACAGCAAGTGAAGAAAGGCGAGACGCTAGCCACATTGTGGAACCCAACCTGGGCGGCAGCGCAGCGCGAATATCTAGCGGTACGGCACCTGGGCGACGAAGTACTGACACAATCAGCTCGCCAGCGGCTGTCACTGCTATTCATGCCGGAAGCCATTATTCAGCAGGTAGAACGTAGCGGCAAACCGCAAGACAGGATTGCGATTACCGCACCAGGAGATGGTTACGTTAATAAGCTGGAAGTGCGGCAAGGTATGCAGTTAAGTCCTGCCCAGCCGTTATTCGAGCTTGCCAGCTTGAACCCGATTTGGGTAGATGTCGATTACCCAGAGGCACAGGCAGCACAGCTAACGATCGGCAGCGATATCAGCGCTACCAGTAACGCTTGGCCGGGTAAAACCTTCCACGGCAAAATCAGCGAACTACTACCCGTGTTGGATAGCACGACGCGCACGTTAAAAGCGCGCGTTGTTCTGGACAACCCGCAACAGCAGCTAAAACCCGGTATGTATCTGACTGTCCAACGCTCTCACACTCAGGCACAGCCGCGTCTGGCGATCCCACAGGAAGCCTTGTTGGTCAGCGGTAGCCAGAATAGGATTTTACTGAGCGACGGCAGCGGCCATTTCACTCCGCGTAACGTCACCGCGGGCGCATCGTTGGGCGACTGGGTGGAAATCATTGATGGGCTGAAAGAAGGCGACAGCGTAGTCACCTCTGGTCAGTTCCTGATTGACTCCGAAGCCAGTCTGCGCAGCGCACTGCCACAACTTGATGCTGAAACATCGATCCCCCCAACAACATCGACAACGCTCGCCGCTCCCGCTGGCTATCAAACTCAGGGAGTGATCAAAGCGATAAACGGCAATCAGGTCACCATTGAGCATGAAGCCGTTCCGGCACTCAACTGGTCGCCGATGACGATGGACTTCACGCTGCCATCGTCAGGGCTACCACAAGGTGTGGGGATCGGCAGCACCGTCAATTTCCAGTTCAACATGGATGATAGCGGGATTCACGTTCTGCATTTTTTACCCGCTGACGATCCGCATGCCGGACATGGAGGTCACTCATGATTGCCTACGTGATTCGCTGGTCGCTCAAAAACCGCCTGCTGGTTTTACTGGCAGCGCTGTTCATGGCAGCGTGGGGCCTGCTTTCTCTGCAAAAAACACCGCTGGATGCCCTGCCCGACTTGTCTGACGTACAGGTCATCATTCGCGTCAGCTATCCGGGGAAAGCACCTCAGGTGGTGGAAAATCAGGTGACCTACCCACTGACGACCACTATGCTTTCCGTGCCGGGCGCCAAAACGGTACGGGGCTTCTCCATGTTCGGCGACGCTTACGTCTATGTGCTGTTTGAAGATGGTACCGATCCCTACTGGGCGCGATCCCGCGTGCTGGAGTATCTCAGTCAGGTGCAGTCTAGTCTGCCTGCTGATGCGAAAACCTCACTCGGCCCGGATGCCACTGGCGTCGGTTGGATTTACGAATACGCTCTGGTTGATCGCAGCGGAAAATATAGTCTGGCCGATCTGCGCGGCTTTCAGGATTGGCTGTTGAAATATGAGCTAAAAACCGTTCCCGATGTAGCGGAAGTCGCCAGCGTGGGCGGTATGGTCAAACAGTATCAGATCGTCGTCGATCCAGAACGTATGCGGACGCAGGGCATCACCCACCAGCAGATCGTCAGTGCCGTTCAGGCGGCTAATCAGGAAAATGGCGGCTCTGTGCTGGAGTTAGGGGAAGCCGAGTACATGGTACGCACCACCGGCTACCTGAAAACGGCGCAAGACTTTAATAACGTGGTGATTACCACCCGCAGCGGCATTCCTGTGCTATTGCAGGATGTGGCTACGCTCAGAGAAGGCCCGGAGATGCGGCGCGGCATCGCGGAACTGAATGGCGAAGGCGAAGTGGCTGGCGGCATCATCGTTATGCGCTATGGCAAAAACGCGCTGAATACGCTGCATGCCGTCAAAGCACGGTTACAGGAAATACAAAAAAGCCTGCCCGCAGGCGTGGAGATCGTGCCAACTTACGATCGCTCGCAGCTGATTGAACACGCCATCGACACGCTTAGCTTCAAACTGCTGGAGGAGTTTGTCGTCGTCGCCGCCATCTGCGCCCTGTTCCTGTTTCACTTCCGCTCGGCGCTGGTGGCGATCATCAGTCTGCCGCTGGGGATTCTGGGGGCGTTTATCATCATGCGTTATCAGGGCGTGAACGCTAACATCATGTCGCTGGGCGGTATCGCGATTGCCATCGGCGCGATGGTGGATGCCGCCATCGTGATGATAGAAAACATGCATAAAGTCATTGAACAGTGGCGACATGAAAACCCTGGGAAACAGCCGCAAAATAACGAGTGGTGGCAGTTGGCTGAACGGGCCGCGGTGGAAGTTGGCCCCGCGCTGTTTTGCAGTCTGCTGATCATTACACTGTCGTTTGTCCCCGTGTTCTCACTGGAGGCACAGGAAGGCCGTATGTTTTCACCGCTGGCCTTTACCAAAACCTACGCCATGGCCGTCGCCGCCGGATTAGGAATTACGCTGGTGCCGGTGTTAATGGGGTATTTCGTACGCGGAAAGATACCGGACGAGCAGGCGAATCCAATTAACCGTTGGCTGATCGCGCTCTATCATCCCGTGCTGCAAAAAGTGCTGAGTTACCCGAAGACCACACTGCTAGTTTCCGGCCTGCTATTGCTACTGACGCTATTTCCGCTCAGCCGTTTGGGAAGCGAATTTATGCCGCCGCTGGATGAGGGCGACCTGCTGTATATGCCCTCGACTCTGCCCGGTATCTCCGCACGGGAAGCAGGCCGATTGCTGCAACAAACAGACCGATTGATTAAAACGGTGCCCGAAGTCGAGTCGGTCTTCGGCAAAGCGGGCCGAGCCGACACGGCAACCGACCCTGCGCCGCTGACCATGCTGGAAAGCACGATTAGGCTGAAGCCGCGCGACCAATGGCGTGAAGGCATGACCATGGACAAGCTGGTTGCCGAATTAGATCGTACCGTCAACCTGCCGGGCATCGCCAACGTGTGGGTGCCGCCGATTCGCAACCGTCTGGATATGCTGGCAACTGGTATCAAAAGTCCGGTGGGCATTAAGGTTAACGGCAACAATCTGGAGGATATCGAACGTACCGCCGCGCAAATCGAACAGGTAGTAAAACAGGTTCCGGGCGTGACGTCTGCGTTGGCGGAACGGTTGGCGGGCGGGCGCTATATCGATATTGATATCGATCGTCAGCGTGCCGCACGCTACGGCGTGTCTGTCGAGGAACTTCAGTCGGTGGTCGCTACGCTTATCGGTGGGCAAAACATCGGAGAAACCATTGAAGGTCGTCAGCGTTATCCCATCAACATCCGCTACCCACGTGAATTACGCGATTCGCTGCAAAAATTACGCGACCTGCCTATCGTGACAGCCAATGGCAGCAGAGTCACGTTGGCAGAACTGGCCGATATTCGCGTCAGCGAAGGGCCGCCTATGCTGAAAAGCGAAAACAGTCGACTGTCAGACTGGATTTATGTCGACCTGCGCGGCCGCGACCTGAAATCCGCCGTTGAAGACATGCAGCAGGCCGTTGCCCAGCAGGTCACGCTGCCAGAAGGCGTGTCGTTAAGCTGGTCCGGTCAGTTTGAGTATCTGGAGCGCGCTACGGAGAAAATGAAAATCGTCGTGCCCTTTACGCTGCTGATCATTTTTGTGCTGCTGTATATCACCTTCAACCGCATCAAAGATGCACTGCTGATTATGGCAACCTTACCCTTCGCGCTCATTGGCGGCGTCTGGCTGCTTTATATCCTTGGCTATAATCTTTCTGTAGCCGGTGCGGTAGGCTTTATTGCACTGGCGGGGGTATCGGCGGAATTTGGCGTCATTATGTTGCTGTACCTCAACCATGCGGTAGAAAAGCACCGTGTGGATGGTCAGGCGCTTTCGCGCCAACAGCTAATGGATGCGATCCACGAAGGGGCGGTTCTGCGCGTGCGGCCGAAAATGATGACCGTGGCAACGATTATGGCGGGGCTGCTTCCCATCATGTGGGGAGGCGGTAGCGGTTCCGAAATCATGCAGCGAATCGCCGCGCCGATGATAGGCGGGATGGTTAGTGCCCCACTGCTGTCGATGCTGGTGATTCCAGCGGTTTATCTGTTATTGCACAAGGGAGATTCCGGTTTGCTGAAACGGTAAAGCCAGAGCGTGATTTTACGCAAATAACCTGCGGATAAATCACGCTTGCCATCGACTATCGATTGCCGATAACCGTTCTCCACCCCTATAATGAAATCAGTTATCACAGAAATCTTAGGATAGGAAGGAGTTTAGCTATGGCTGTAACTAAGCTAGTACTGGTAAGACACGGTGAGAGCCAGTGGAACAACGAAAACCGCTTCACAGGCTGGTACGATGTTGATCTGTCCGAAAAGGGCCGTTCAGAAGCCAAAGCCGCAGGTCAGTTGCTGAAAGACGAAGGTTTTGCCTTTGATTTCGCGTATACCTCCGTGCTGAAACGTGCCATTCACACACTGTGGAACGTACTGGACGAGCTGGATCAAGCCTGGTTGCCAGTTGAGAAATCCTGGAAACTGAATGAGCGCCACTACGGTGCACTGCAGGGTCTGAACAAAGCCGAAACCGCTGAGAAATACGGTGACGAGCAAGTTAAACAATGGCGTCGTGGTTTCGCAATTACGCCTCCAGAGTTGACACGTGATGACGAACGTTTCCCTGGCCACGATCCACGTTACGCTGCTCTGAGCGACAAAGAGCTGCCACTGACTGAAAGCCTGGCGCTGACCATCGAACGTGTTGTGCCTTACTGGACCGAAACCATCCTGCCACGTATCAAGAGCGGTGAGCGCGTTATCGTCGCAGCTCACGGTAACTCACTGCGTGCACTGGTGAAATATCTGGACAACATGGGCGAAGACGAGATTCTGGAACTGAATATCCCGACTGGCGTGCCGTTGGTATATGAGTTCGACGAGAACTTCAAGCCAATCAAACGTTACTACCTGGGCAACGCGGACGAAATCGCCGCAAAAGCTGCCGCAGTAGCGAATCAGGGTAAAGCGAAGTAATTTACCGTTGAAATGAAAAAACCCGGCCTGCGCCGGGTTTTTTATTGTCCGCTATCTGTCACGCTATTCGATATTACTTATTGCGGCGCTCGCGTACGGCAGATGCTAACTGGCGCAGCAGGGATTCTGTATCTTCCCAGCCAATGCAAGCATCGGTAACGCTACGGCCATAAACCAGCGGCTCACCACTTTCCAGATTCTGGTTGCCTTCAACCAGATGGCTTTCCACCATCACGCCCATGATCGCTTTTTCGCCCTGTACGATCTGTCCGCAGACATCAGTACAGACTTCCATCTGCTTTTTGAACTGCTTGCTGCTGTTCGCATGGCTGAAATCGATCATGACCTGCGGTGTCAGGCCCGCTTTTTCCAGACCAATTTTCACGTCTTTAACGTGCTCAGCGCTATAGTTCGGCGTTTTACCACCGCGCAGAATGATGTGGCAATCGTTGTTACCGCTGGTATTCACGATAGCCGAATGCCCCCATTTGGTGACAGACAGGAAGCAGTGCGGCGCACTGGCGGCGTTGATTGCATCAATTGCTACTTTGATCGTGCCATCAGTGCCATTTTTAAAGCCAACAGGACATGACAGGCCAGATGCCAACTCACGGTGTACCTGAGATTCTGTAGTACGTGCGCCAATAGCGCCCCAGCTCATCAGATCCGCCAGGTATTGCGGGGTAATCATATCGAGGAATTCACCCGCAGCGGGTAAACCGATATCGTTAATTTCCAGCAGCAACTGGCGCGCAATGCGCAGGCCATCATTGATCTGGAAACTATTATCCATATGCGGATCGTTGATTAGCCCTTTCCAGCCAATCGTGGTGCGTGGTTTTTCAAAATAAACCCGCATGACCACTTCCAGATCGTCACTCAACTCGTTACGCAGCGTCAGCAGACGCGCGGCATATTCTTTCGCCGCTTTCGTGTCGTGGATCGAGCAAGGACCAATCACTACCAGCAGGCGGTCATCATTGCCGTTAAGAATTTTATGGATAGCAGTACGCGCGAACGATACCGTTTCCGCGGCCTTCTCCGTGGCTGGAAACTTTTCTAGCAAAGCAACCGGCGGCAAAAGTTCATTAATCTCTTTAATTCTTAAATCATCATTTTGGTAATTCATAAATAAATCCATCGGTTCCGAAACGGTATGTTAGCCCCATCCAATACGCGCCATCCCGCCTGTGCAGGTAGCCTGAGAAACGGGATGTTTCATATTGAAGATTGATTATTATATGTCAAGCTGCTGTTATCAGGACGCTGAAATCAGTAGGATTTGCGCGATCAAATGCTCTCAGATACCGCATCCGTCCTATTTTCACCAAAAAATAGCCCAACCGACAGGTCGGTGAACACAGGGTAGGTTTTCTCTGTGGGTTTCAGTAAAGTGGAATGAAAACGTAACTCAGGGTGATTTATGGCACATAACCACAGCCACACAGAATCAGGCAACAGTAAACGTCTGCTGGCCGCGTTTATCATTACCGCCACGTTTATGGTGGCAGAAGTTATTGGTGGCCTGCTGTCCGGCTCTCTGGCGCTGCTCGCGGATGCAGGCCATATGCTGACCGATGCCGCTGCGCTGTTCGTCGCGCTTGTCGCCGTGCGTTTCGCACAGCGTAAACCGAATGCGCGCCATACCTTTGGTTATCTGCGGCTCACTACCCTTGCCGCCTTTGTGAACGCGCTAACGCTGATACTGATTACTGCCTTTATCTTCTGGGAAGCGATTGAACGCTTCTATGACCCTCAGCCCGTTGCTGGCATCCCCATGCTGCTTGTCGCCATTGCCGGGTTACTGGCAAATATCGTGGCGTTTTGGCTGTTACATCACGGTAGCGAAGAGAAAAATATTAACGTCCGCGCAGCGGCCCTACATGTGCTGGGTGATCTGTTAGGATCCGTGGGCGCGATTGCCGCAGCCGTCATCATCCTTTATATCAACTGGACGCCTATCGACCCTATTCTCTCTATTTTGGTGTCGTGTCTGGTGCTGCGTAGCGCCTGGGCGCTATTGAAAGAGAGTATTCACGAACTGTTAGAAGGCACGCCGAGCCAGCTCAGCGTTGAGGCGCTACAGAAAGATCTGACGCTGAATATTCCCGAGGTCAGGAACATCCACCATGTTCATTTATGGCAGGTTGGCGAAAAACCGATGATGACGCTGCATGCACAGGTGGTGCCGCCTCACGATCATGATGCGCTGCTAAGACGTATTCAGGAATACTTACTGAAGCATTACCAGATTGAACACGCGACAATTCAGATGGAATATCAACGCTGTGATGATGACCACTGCTCTTTTCATCAGGAAAACCATCATTCGGCTATTCATGATAGTGAAAAGCATGATGCAGAAGGCCATCACCACAAGCATTAAGTTTGGATTACACGCCGTTTGAAACCGCGCTGACGCGATTTTCCTTCGCGCTCTGAATCCACAGCCAAGAGCCGTTCAGGGCAATCAGCGTCAGGATTGCGTATTCTACCGCCATCGCATACACGCCCTGATAAGCAAAAATTACCACACTTATCACATCAATCACTACCCACAGCAGCCAGTTCTCAACGTATTTGCGCGTCATGAGGATCATCGCCACAATCGACAACACCATCATGGTGGAATCCCAGAATGGGAACGCATCCGGCTGAAGGTTAGGCATTTGTACCGACAATCCAAGCCCCTGCATGCCAGAAACGGCAATACGCGTTAGCACAGCAAACACCGCATCGATGTAAAACGTCATTAAACCAATCGCGACTACGCAGGCGACCGACCAGCCAATGAGCTTCTGCATCGGTAGCCAGCGAATGCGTAATTCCACTTCTTGCGCATCCGTCTTGCGCGTCCAGGCGTACCAGCCATAAATATTGGCGGCAAAGAAGAAGATTTGCAGCAATAGGCTGGCGTAAAGTTGAATCTGGAAAAAGATCACAGCAAACAGCGTGACGTTAATTAGCCCAAACAGATAGTTGATGGTTTTTTCCTGGCTCGCAAACCAGATACACAGCAACCCAAATAGCGTGCCAATCGCCTCAATCCAGGAAAGGTCGTATCCCCCGTCCCCCAAAGGGATATGAATTAAAATATTACTGGTACTAAAAAAATCCATCTCACCACCCTGTCTCAATTATTGTAAGAAACGTCTATCAAGCTACCCCGGAGCGCCGTCAGGCATTCCCTTTCACGCGCAATTTTAGCGAAGCCGCAAAATCAAGCATGCGATTCAACGGGATTAGCGCGCCTTCTCGCAAAGCGGCATCAACATGTATCTCATGTGCATCGCCACCTTGCTCCAAGCCGTTAGCAATCGCCTCCAGCCCATTCATCGCCATCCACGGACAGTGAGCACAGCTACGACAGGTTGCCCCTTCACCCGCTGTCGGCGCTTCCAGCAATGTTTTCTCTGGGCAGGCCTGCTGCATCTTGTAGAAAATACCGCGATCGGTCGCCACAATCAGTTCACGCTGTGGCAGCGTTTTTGCCGCCTGAATCAGCTGGCTGGTTGACCCAACCGCATCAGCCATCTCTACCACGCTCAGTGGCGACTCCGGATGCACCAAAATTGCCGCATCGGGGTACAAAATCTTCATGCGCTGCAGCGCCTGCGTTTTAAACTCGTCATGCACAATGCATGCACCTTGCCAGCACAGTACATCTGCCTGCGTCTGTTTTTGTACATAGCTTCCCAGATGACGGTCTGGCGCCCAGATAATTTTTTCTCCCAGGCTATCCAGATGTTCGATCAACTCCACCGCGATACTGGATGTAACCACCCAATCTGCACGCGCCTTTACCGCCGCGGAAGTATTGGCATACACCACCACCGTTCGGTCTGGATGCGCATCGCAAAAACGGCTGAACTCATCGACGGGACAACCGAGATCGAGCGAGCATTCTGCTTCCAGCGTGGGCATCAGAATCGTCTTTTCCGGGTTGAGTATCTTGGCGGTTTCCCCCATAAAGCGAACACCCGCCACCAACAGCGTCGATGCTGAATGGGTGCTACCGAAGCGTGCCATTTCCAGCGAGTCCGCTACGCAACCGCCGGTTTCTTCAGCCAGCGCCTGAATTTCAGGATCGGTGTAATAATGCGCGACCATAACCGCATTTCTTTCCCGCAGCAGCGTCTTTATCCTGCTACGATAATGCTGTTTTGCATCAGCCGATAAAGGTTTGGGCTTCGGCGGAAAGGGATAAATGGTCTCATTGCTATCAAAAAGAATACTCATTATGGATTTCCACGATAACAAGTCGGGTTATAACACCTGATACTGATTTATTATCAGTCCGGAGTTTTTTATCCTAAACAAAATACCGAAAATCCCGCCTAAAGTCGCGGTGTTTTTTCCATAAAACCCACCATTTTGTTTACTATGCTTAAAATAATAATATGAAGTGCGTGGATGGTGTTATCAGCAGAAGAGAGACAAGGAGAGAAATGGCATGGCCAGCCTCTATATCAGACTATATCGCGATACCCTGACGGTCAGAAACGTGGACACGAAGAAAGAGGTGACTGAGCAATCAGAAGTGCCTTTTACAACCACACGCTTACTGCTCGGGCAGATGATTCCTGCGATGAAGCTATTGGATCGACTCACACGTAAGGTGGCAGCCAAACGACTAATTGATCTGCTCTGCTCACACAACGTCATCATCCATCCCATGGAGATGAATGAAGGCGGCCATAGCCAAGTAGAGTTTGCCAGCTATATAGAACTAGCCAAAAGTATCAGCCCGCAAGGAAAGCATATTTATGTGTGTAGCAAAAATATGCCGCTTACCGACCAGGAGGTTATACAAATTTTTAGCGGCGACATGCCATCGATCGTCAGCCGCTAATCAGACGGGCGCTTTAGGCGAAGAAGCGATGCCAGTACAGAGAGATAGGAATAACCAGAACTAAAGCAGGCAGGAAGTTAACTACCGCAAATGATTTGATCTGCGCAATCCTCAACCCTACCGCAATCATGATAATCCCGCCACAGGCAGAAAAATCGCCCATGGTGACCTCTGTCATAAAGGGCATAATCAATTTGGCGGAGAAGAACAACAGCGTCTGGACAATCATCTGCGGTATCGCAATCGACATCACAGCAAGGCCAAGCGTGATGGAGAAAATCAGCGCGGTAAAAATATCCAAAGCAGATTTAATAATCAGCAGTTGATAGTCACCGGTTAATCCTTCCGTCAACGCCCCCACCACACCTGTACCGCTGGCACAAAACAGAACGATTAGCGCAGTAAAATTCTGGGTATAAACATCCTGCGGTAAGCGATGCTCTTGTGCAGGCAGAACGCGGTTTAATCCTTTCTGAATCATCGTACCCGCACGCTGGACGCCGGATTCCATGCGTAGCAGTTCGCCTAACGCAACACCAATCACGATAGCCAGTGCCACTGCGGGTAGTTGCTGGACTTTAACAACCAGCGTGATACCCATTGCAATCGACACCATCGCAAACGCGGGAGGCAGGCCATCCTGCAACCGCTGAGGGATAAAGCGACGTAAAGCAATGCCCAAACCACTACCAATCAAGATAGCGGCACCATTAATCAACGGACCAATCATATATCTTCCTAAACAGGGCTATACGCACTTCCCTGTGGCAATGACTCCATCCCTGCTCGATAGGATTAGAAAACAGTTCCTGACGGGTTATATAGTCCATAGAGAGGGGTAAAGACCTAATATACTCCAAAGGCTTAACGAGCAGGAATGATAATGGGTTTTATCTCATCGGCACGATACGTGCGATAGTCATCTTAAAGTGAATTTATTCGAGGAAGGAATTCTACGGCTGAAATGATGGATAGTGCAGGATGCATTCGGGGTCAACGCTAGCACGTTGCTGTCTCGCTTCGCTCGGCTCAAACCTGAGCACAGGTTTTCAACTACAGACACGACACGTGCAATATGTAATTTAAAATGAATTTATTCAACGAAGGAGCTTTACTGCTGAAGTGGTGGTGGGTCGTGCAGGATGACTCAGCCTTCGGCTTCGCCCCTTCGGGGTCAACGCTAGCGCGTTGCTGTCTCGCTTCGCTCGGCTCGAACCTGCGACCAATTGATTAAAAGTCACGGTATTCGTTATGTTGGTAACCAGAGAGGCTGGATTATTTAATTTGGAATTGTACCGCTAATTACTAGAAGATGGTGGGTCGTGCAGGATTCGAACCTGCGACCAATTGATTAAAAGTCAACTGCTCTACCGACTGAGCTAACGACCCGCAATGCGGAACTACTTGATACTAAATGACACTACGTTTGAAATTGGTGGGTCGTGCAGGATTCGAACCTGCGACCAATTGATTAAAAGTCAACTGCTCTACCGACTGAGCTAACGACCCAATTTCATGCTGCTTCAGCGCTTTGCTGTTTGCCTTGGCAACGGCGGCACATATTACTGATTTAAATTTTCAGCGCAACCTATTTTCTTAAAAAACTGTTTGATTGCTTACTCTTAAGACGTTTAGGCACAAAAACCGCTCATGATGCGCAATTTTTGTGCCAATTAATACGGTATTACGATCCCGCTAAACGCTTTTGCGCCTGCTTTGCGCTTTCTGTATTGGGGTACATTTTTACAACTTGCTGGTAAACGGCTTTGGCTTTATCAACCTGACCTTTTTCCTGCATGATCACCCCAACCTTCAGCAAGGCTTCAGAACTTTTTGGTGACTTGGGATAATTTTTAACAACGTTGGCGAAATAGTACGCCGCATCGTCCTTTTTCCCCTTGTTGTAATTCAACTGACCAAGCCAATAGTTAGCATTAGGTTGATAAGTTGAATCAGGGTACTTCTTGACGAATGCCTGAAACGCACTAATAGCCTGATCGTACTGTTTCTTCTCCAGCACGAGCGCGGCTGCGGCATTGTAATCGCTATTTGCATCACCCGTACTGGCCGGTGCGGCCGTATTGGCTGCACCGGTATCAGTACTCACCGCAGCGGCAGGTGTGCTGCCTGTCGTCGGTGTAGAAGATGATTGCGAACTTAATCCATCAATCTGCTGATAGATCTGTTTTTGCCGTTCAACAACCTGATTCAACTGATACTGACTTTCCTGAATCTGCCCACGGAGGCTGTCAATGTCACGCTGATTATCAGAGAGCTGCTGTTGAAGTTGGGTTAAAAGCTGACTGTGAGCGTTAGAAATACGCTCCAATTGAGTGACGCGGTCTTCGACCGAGCCTGAGCCGACATTACTGATTGGCGCTTGGGCAGTAGCGGCCCAAGGGACCGCTACGCCAACCAGTAACGACAGACCCAACAGGTGATGTCTGAAGTTACTGCTCATGCGATTCTCTTAATATACCAGAACGGCACGACGGTTTTTGGCATATGCCGCTTCGTCATGACCGAGAACAGCTGGTTTCTCTTTACCGTAAGAAACGATAGAGATCTGATCGGAAGAAACGCCTTTGCCCTGCAGGTACATTTGTACCGCGTTGGCACGACGTTCACCCAGAGCGATGTTGTATTCTGGCGTGCCGCGTTCGTCCGCGTGACCTTCGATAGTCACTTTGTAAGACGGGTTGCTACGCAGGAATGCAGCGTGTGCGTCCAGCATCTGAGCGAACTCAGAGCTCACATCATACTTGTCCAGACCGAAGTAAACGATGTTGTTGCGCTGTAATTCTTGCATCTGCAAACGAGCTTGCTCAGAAGAAGACGCGTTGCCGCCGTCCATCATGCCGTTGTTGCCAGCACCCATGGAAGATTGGTCATTGTCTGCGTTCTTGTTGGAGCTACAAGCGGCCACTGCCAGTACCGGCAGAGCCAACATCAGGCCTTTCAGCACTTTATTGAATTGCATTTCTTATGTCCTTTGACGAGTTTATTGTACATATCTGTACTTATAGATACGGCGACCAGGCAGGGAATTTAACCTGTCCATCAGTAGCCGGAAGACGCGCTTTGAAACGTCCATCTGTCGAAACCAACTGTAGCACTGAACCCAGCCCTTGTTTGGAGCTGTAGATCACCATCGTGCCATTCGGTGCGATACTTGGCGTTTCGTCCAGGAACGTGTCCGTTAATACTTGTACGGCACCCGTTACCAGATCCAGTTTGGAAATATGCTGAGCCCCACCATTAGAACTCACCGTTACCAAAAATTTCCCGTCGGCGCTCACATCTGAGTCTTGGTTCTGAGAACCTTCCCAGGTCACACGTTGTGCAGCACCGCCGTTAGCATTAATTTTGTAAACTTGAGGACGGCCAGCTTGGTCTGAAGTATAGGCCAAGGTCTGGCTGTCTGGGAACCAGGTTGGTTCCGTGTTATTGCTGCGGCCATCAGTCACTTGACTGATCTGACCCGATCCCAGATTCATCACATACAGATTCAGGCTACCGCTCTTAGACAGAGCAAATGCCAGTTTGCTGCCATCAGGAGAGAAAGCAGGTGCGCCGTTGTGACGTGGGAAAGACGCAACTTGGCGGATCGCACCATTTGCCAGCGTTTGGATAACCAGCGCTGAACGGCCACTTTCAAATGTTACATAGGCGAGTTTACTACCGTCTGCGGACCAAGCCGGGGACATCAGCGGCTGTGGTGAACGGTGAACAACAAACTGGTTGTAACCGTCATAGTCCGCAACGCGCAGTTCATAAGGGAACTGACCACCGTTGGTTTGCACGACGTAAGCGATACGAGTACGGAACGCACCTTTAATACCGCTCAGCTTTTCAAACACTTCATCACTGGCCGTGTGCGCAGCATAGCGCAACCACTGTTTGGTCACTTTGAACTGGTTCTGAGCCAGTACGCTACCAGGGTTACCTGACGTATCAACGAGTTGGTAAGAAACCAGATAACTACCATCGGCACTCGGTTGAACCTGACCAACCACAACCGCATCAATACCCAACGCAGTCCATGCAGCAGGCGTCACTTCAGATGCTGTTGCAGGTTGTTGAGGCATACGGTTTGCGTCGATCGGGTTGAATTTACCGCTGTTACGCAAATCAGCACCCACGATGCCGCCTACGTCTTCAGGCGCAGCGCCCGGCCCGGCCCATTTAAACGGAACCACACCAATAGGGCGTGCAGAGTCTACCCCTTGGGTAATCTCTATACGTACTTCCGCGTGCAGCACCGCTGCCCACAGCATTAAAAAGCCTACCGCAACTTTCAGTACTTGCTTCATCTCATCTCCCTTATCCAGACGCGAAGTCTACGATAAATTAGCAGAATTTTAACAAAAACAAACCAATGTCAACAAAACAACATAACCTGGTTCATTTACCATCGTAATAATCTTAAATCTATTGGGTAAACAGCCCGGTTACTGCGGTTTAAAGTCTATTGGCGCATTTTTGAAAGCCTCATAAACATCCGTACTTGGCGGCTTCGGTATTTTGGCCTGTTTGGCAGCCGCAATAGCTGCCTGGCATAACGCCGGATCGCCACCTTCAGCCGTGACATCAATCAGCAGACCATCTGGCGCCAGCTTAATCCGTAATGTACAGGTACGCCCTTTGTAGAGCTGCCAGTCATAAAACTTGCTCTGAATGGCTGAGCGAACCTGACCACCATAACTATCAAGCGCTGCACCTGATGCACCGCTCTTCTTATTGTTACCTGTACCCGCAGGTGCACCACCGCCGGATTTCGGCGCATTTTTCGATGACGCCAAACCACCCAGCAAATCATCGACGGCGTTTTCCTGCTTAGCGGCCTCTGCTGCCGCTTTCTTTTTATCATCAGCGGCTTTCTTAGCCGCTGCGGCTGCTTCAGCTTTCTTCGTGGCTTCAGCGTCAGATTTCTGTTTAGCTGCCTCAGCTGCTGCTTTTTGCTTAGCCTGCTCGGCCTCTTTTGCTGCCTCTGCGGCAGCCTTTGCAGCTTCTGCTTTGGCGGTTTCTGCTGCCTTCTGCTTGGCGGCTTCAGCGGCTTTTTCTTTAGCCTCTTCTTCCGCCTGCTTCTTAGCCGCAGCGGCCGAAGCAGCTTGCTTCTTCGCTTCGTCTTCTACTTTCTTTCTAGCGTCTGCTGCTGCTTTTGCCTGCTGTTCAGCTTCAGCCTTCGCTTTTGCCGCAGCCGCTTCGGCTTGCTTCTGCTGTTCTTTTGCCTGCTGAGCCGCAGCTTCAGATTGCTTACGCTGTTCAGCCTGTTCCTGAGCCTGCTTTTTCGCCTCTTCCTGCGCTTGCAGACGCTCTTTTTCCAGATCTTTTAGCCGCTGCTGTTCAGCGGCCTGCTTCTGCTGAAGCTCTTCGGCCTGCCGTTCAGCCTGCTTTTGACGCTGCTGTTCAGAACGTTTGGCATCCGTCTGTTGCTGTTGTTGGCGGTTATACTGTTCCACCACTGCGCTCGGATCGACCATCACTGCATCAATTGACGAGCCTCCGCCGCCCCCGCTGGCATCCATCGTTTGCGTCGACGAACTCCAGAGCAGCAAAGCAATCAGTATGATGTGCAAAACAGCCGAGATAATAACGGCGCGTTTCAGCTTATCGTTTTGTTCGTTTGCCTTTAACACAAGCGATTCCCAAAAACAGTGTTGCCAGAAATAGGCTTAACGATCATTACCGTGATGTGCTCATTTAAATCGGTTGTGTCATCAAACCAACGGATTTTACGCCAGCCTGATGCAACAAATTCAACGCTTTAATGATCTCATCATAAGGAACGTCCTTCGCGCCACCAATCAAAAAGACCGTCTTGGGGTTGGTTGCCAGCCGTGATTGTGCTTCAGCAACCACCTGCTCTGCAGGAAGCTGTTCCATACGGTTTTGCTCAACAACCAGACTATATTGTCCTACGCCTGAAACCTCTACGATCACAGGTGGATTGTCGTTGCTTGAGACCGTTTTTGAGTCGGTCGCATCCGGCAGATCCACCTCAACGCTCTGCGTAATAATCGGCGCTGTCGCCATAAAAATCAGCAACAGTACCAACAGCACGTCCAGCAGCGGAACAATGTTGATCTCGGATTTCAGCTCACGACGGCCTCTGCGTACTCGTGCCATGATCCCCCCTGATTACTTGCTGTTGTCGATGGAGAATGCCTGACGGTGCAGTATAGCGATGAACTCTTCCGTAAAGTTGTCGTAGTTCTGCTCCAGTTTGCCAACCCGCTGGCTAAGACGGTTATACGCCATGACCGCAGGGATCGCCGCAAACAGGCCGATTGCTGTAGCAATCAAGGCCTCGGCAATACCTGGCGCAACCATTTGTAAGGTTGCCTGCTTCACAGCGCCCAGCGCGATGAAGGCGTGCATAATCCCCCAAACGGTACCGAACAGGCCGATATACGGACTGATAGAACCTACGGTACCCAAGAAAGGAATGTGTGTCTCCAGCGTTTCCAATTCACGATTCATTGAAATACGCATCGCACGGGATGCACCTTCTACCACCGCTTCCGGCACATGGCTATTAACACGATGCAACCGCGCAAATTCTTTGAAACCTGAATGGAAGATTTGTTCAGTGCCCGTCAGGCTATCGCGACGAGTCTGGCTTTCCTGATAGAGACGCGACAGTTCGATGCCCGACCAAAATTTGTCCTCGAACGCCTCGGCGTCACGCGTTGCCGCATTTAAAATTCGGGTACGCTGAATGATGATCGCCCAGGAAGCGATAGAAAAACAGATTAAAATCAGCATGATTAGTTTAACCAGAAGGCTTGCCTTCAGGAACAAATCAAAAACGTTCATGTCAGTCACTGCTTGAACTCCGCGACAATAGACTTAGGAAGCGCAATTGGCTTCATTTGATGTGGATCGATGCATGCGATCAAAACTTCAGCATGGCTTAGCAGGGTGCCATGAGCATTGAGAATACGCTGTGCGAAAGTCAGAGAAGCACCACGCAGCGAGATAACCTCGCTCTGTACTTCCAGCATGTCGTCGAGGCGCGCAGGAGCAAGATACTCCACCGTCATCCGACGAACAGCAAACGCGACATGTTCACTTAGCAAGGCTTGTTGGTGAAAGTTGCGCTCACGCAACGCCTCAGTCCTTGCCCTTTCATAAAAGGCAACATAGCGTGCATGGTAGACAACACCACCTGCATCAGTGTCTTCAAAGTAGACTCGAACTGGCCAGCGAAACAACGAATTACTCACTCTACATCCCGGTAATGCATTAAACCTCGCTACTATACGCAAGAGAAATGAGGTTTGGAATGGATTGTGACAGCGGAGAGAAAATAATTATGGGCTGCAAGCAACCCATAACTAAATGGAATAGGAGGCTATTTTAGCCGAAGAAATAGTACAATCCTGCGCACAGGATCACAAAGGCGGGAAGTGGTGCGAAAAACGCGCGCCAAAGCAGACGGTGTGGACGGAAACCAACGCCATGAACAACGCCAGCGCAAACGGCCCAAATCAACAGCAGCCCCTGCCAAACAGCAAGTTCACTGGTGCGCGCCGCAAAGCGCGTTGGATCCCAGAACACACAGCCAGCCAACAGCAACGCCGTGATGAGGGAAAGAGCCCTTATCGGGCTCTTATCCATCAGGCGATAGAGTTTATCGACCAGATCACTCATTGCTTATCTTCTTCAGCCGCTTTGCTTGCCTCACTCTGCTCAATAGCCAGGGCCGTGATAATCCCCAGTGAGCAAGCAAGAAGCGTTCCGAGTATCCAGGCAAAATACCACATAAATTAAGCTCCTTACTTAGTACATAGAGTGAGTGTTTTGCTCAACCTGCTCTTTGGTAATACGACCGAACATCTTGTAGTAGCACCATGCGGTATAAGAAAGCACGATAGGAACGAAAATAATCGCCACCACTGTCATCACTTTCAGCGTCAGCAGGCTCGATGTCGCATCCCATACCGTCAAGCTGACGTTAGGCACGGTGACTGACGGCATGATGAACGGGAACATAGCGATCCCAGCAGTCAGAATCACACAAGCAATAGTCAGAGAAGAGAACAAGAATGCCCATGCCCCTTTCTCTGCGCGCGCCATGAGGGTAGTCAGCACTGGCAGCACCACGCCCAACACAGGGATAGCCCACAGTACCGGATGGTTATTGAAGTTAACCAGCCAAGCGCCCGCCTGCTGAACAACTTCTTTACGCAGTGGGTTAGACTCAGCCGCGGTATTAATCGCAGACGTCACCACATAACCATCAATACCGTAAACCACCCACACGCCAGCCAGAGCAAACGTCACCATCATCACCAGCGCAGAAATCTGCGCGGCAGATTTGGAACGCACGTGCAGGTCGCCCGTGGTCCGCATCATCAGGTAGGTTGCCCCCTGAGTAAGAATCATTGTCAGACTCACAACACCAGCCAACAAGCCAAACGGATTCAGCAGTTGGAAGAAGTTTCCGGTGTAGTAAAGACGCAGATATTCATCGACGTGGAACGGTACCCCCTGCAACAGGTTGCCAAACGCGACACCAATGACAACTGGCGGGACAAAGCTACCGATGAAGATGCCCCAGTCCCACATCCCTCTCCAGCGTGGATCTTCGATTTTTGAACGGTAATCGAAGCCAACAGGACGGAAGAACAGTGAGGCCAGCACCAGAATCATGGCAATGTAGAAACCGGAGAACGCGGCAGCGTAAACCATCGGCCAGGCAGCAAACAGCGCGCCACCTGCGGTGATCAACCATACCTGGTTACCGTCCCAGTGCGGAGCAATACTATTAATCATGACACGACGCTCGGTATCTCCACGCCCCATCAGACGGACCAGAATGCCCACACCCATGTCAAAACCATCAGTGATAGCGAAGCCAATCAGCAAAATACCGATCAACAGCCACCAGATAAAACGTAAGACTTCATATTCAAACATAGTGGACTCCTGTTTACCGTGCTTCCTGCGCAGCCGCTATAGGTTGTTCAAAATGGTAACGCCCCGTTCTCAGGCTGCTTGGCCCCAAACGTGCATATTTGAACATCAGATACATTTCTGCGACCAAGAAGAGCGTATACAGACCACAGATCAACGCCATTGAGAACAGGATATCCCCTGCTGTCAGTGATGACGTCGCGACAGCCGTTGGCAGAATTTCACCGATGGCCCAAGGTTGACGACCATATTCAGCGACAAACCAGCCTGCTTCGATAGCAATCCACGGCAGAGGAATACCATACAGTGCGATGCGGTGCAGCCAGCGTTTCTGACCAATTTTGCCACGCAGAACGGTCCAGAAAGACAGGCCGATGATCAACAGCATCAGAATGCCGCAGCCCACCATAATACGGAAAGAGAAGTACAGCGGCGCAACGCGTGGGATAGAATCTTTAACCGCCTGCTTAATCTGCGTTTCTGTCGCATCCGAGACTTTCGGCGTATAGCGTTTCAGCAACAGACCATAGCCCAGATCTTGCTTAGACTGATCGAACGCTTTTTTAACCTCAGGGTCGGTATTGCCCGCACGTAATTCTTCCAGCAGGTGGTAAGCCTGCATACCATTACGAATACGCACTTCATGCATCGCCATCAGTTCTTTCAGACCTGTGACTTCTTTGTCAGTCGAACGGGTGGCAATGATCCCCAGAGCGTAAGGAATCTTGATGGCATAGTTATTTTCCATCGTATCCTGGTTCGGGATGCCAATCAGCGTAAAGGATGCAGGAGCGGGCTGTGTTTCCCATTCTGCTTCAATCGCTGCCAGTTTGGTTTTCTGCACGTCACCCATTTCATAACCGGATTCATCACCCAGTACGATAACGGACAGAACAGAAGCCAGACCGAAGCTTGCTGCGATGGCGAATGAACGCTTGGCAAACGCAATGTCGCGGCCTTTCAGCAGATAGTAGGAGCTGATGCCTAGAATGAACATCGCGCCGGTACAGTAACCTGCGGCAACCGTGTGAACGAATTTCACCTGAGCAACCGGGTTCAGCACCAGATCGGCGAAACTCACCATTTCCATACGCATGGTTTCGAAATTGAAATCCGATGCGATAGGATTTTGCATCCAGCCATTGGCGACCAGAATCCACAGTGCAGAGAAGTTAGAGCCCAGTGCAACCAGCCAGGTAACGGCCATATGCTGCACTTTTCCTAAACGCTCCCAACCGAAGAAGAACAAGCCAACAAAGGTCGATTCCAGGAAGAATGCCATCAGGCCTTCAATCGCTAGCGGTGCGCCGAAAATATCCCCGACGTAGTGAGAGAAATATGACCAGTTGGTCCCGAATTGAAACTCCATGGTCAATCCGGTAGCAACCCCCAGAGCGAAGTTAATTGCAAATAACTTGCCCCAGAATTTGGTCATATCTTTATAGATTTGTTTGCCGGACAGCACATATACCGTTTCCATAATCGCCAGCAAAAACGCCATCCCCAGCGTTAATGGTACGAATAGAAAATGGTACATTGCGGTTAAGGCAAACTGTAAACGTGACAGTTCGACTACATCAAACATTTTGACTCCTTGCTCCTCGCAGGAAGGGATTAGCTTGCAAACGCTAACAAGCTGCCAAACATCCGGCCATTACACCCAAAAAGAACACAACAAGAATTGCTTTAACACAGGCTGTAACAAACGCTAAAAATACGTTCACCAAGGCAGTCACACCGCGACGCCCCGACAGCAAGCTCAAGATAAATCACAAGTATTACAAATAGCGTACCCCGTAAGGAGGTAGCCGTATATTACGCCTGTAATCCCCTACAATAAATAGGTTTTTACGTGACCTAGACTAGGTTTTTGGCTTCAAATCAACTTTTCCACTAAACAACACAAAAGACGATAATTGACCTCGCGCAATTTAAGCCTATTTCATAAATTATATCCAGAGGCGTTTTTTGATCTAAAACAATTTAACGCTTTTCTCGTGATTGGCGCGTTGCATTAATTTCTTTATTGCACCAATTGTTAATGCAATGTGACCCCACGGTTTAAGAATGATTAATTACGCAATATATTATTTACTTTGGAGTTCGATTATTCACATGCAATAAAACGCATTTCCTTTATTCTTTTTTCTGTATGATTTTTATTATTTTATTACTTATTATTCCGTTCATTTATTGTTTTATAATTGTTGCTGAAATTAACAACATTTCTCATATTTGCTCCTTCTGGATGTCATCCTCTTATGCATAAAAAAGCCACCCGAGGGTGGCTAGCGTGTTTAATCGACTAGTCGATCAACGTGTTAGTATCGCTTTTACAGCATCGCCGATATCCGCCAGGCTGCGAACGGTTTTAACACCTGCCGCTTCTAACGCTGCGAATTTATCATCGGCAGTGCCTTTACCGCCGGCAATGATGGCGCCAGCATGGCCCATACGTTTGCCTTTCGGTGCCGTCACACCCGCGATGTAACCAACAACAGGTTTAGTCACGTGCTCTTTAATGTACGCCGCCGCTTCTTCTTCCGCTGTACCACCGATTTCACCAATCATCACGATGGCTTCTGTCTGTGGATCCTGTTCAAACAGCTTCAGAATATCAATGAAGTTAGAGCCTGGGATCGGGTCGCCACCGATACCGACACAGCTGGACTGACCCAGCCCGGCATCCGTCGTTTGCTTCACGGCTTCATACGTCAGCGTGCCTGAACGAGAAACGATACCGACTTTACCCGGCAGGTGAATATGGCCCGGCATGATGCCGATTTTACATTCACCCGGCGTGATCACCCCTGGGCAGTTCGGGCCGATCATGCGCACACCGCTCTGGTCGAGTTTCACTTTCACCGTCAGCATATCCAGCGTCGGAATGCCTTCGGTGATACAGATAATCAGCTCGATACCTGCGTCAATCGCTTCCAGAATGGAGTCTTTACAGAACGGTGCCGGAACGTAGATAACGGATGCCGTTGCGCCCGTCGCTTCTACTGCCTCACGCACCGTATTAAATACGGGCAGACCCAGATGTTCCGTGCCGCCTTTACCTGGCGTCACACCACCGACCATTTGCGTACCGTAAGCAAGTGCTTGCTCAGAGTGGAATGTCCCCTGACTACCAGTAAAACCCTGACAGATAACTTTGGTATTTTTATTAATCAGAATGGACATTATTTATCTCCCGCTGCTGCAACAACCTGCTGAGCTGCACCCGTCAGGCTGGTCGCGGCAATAATATTCAGGCCGCTATCCGCCAGTTTCTTGGCGCCCAGTTCCGCATTGTTTCCTTCAAGACGTACCACAACCGGCACGCTAACGCCCACTTCGGCTACCGCGCCGATGATACCGTCAGCGATTAAATCGCAACGTACGATGCCACCGAAGATGTTAACAAAGACGGCTTTTACCTTGTCGTCAGACAGGATAATTTTGAATGCTTCAGTCACACGTTCTTTCGTCGCGCCACCGCCAACATCGAGGAAGTTAGCAGGCGAACCGCCGTGCAGTTTCACGATGTCCATGGTTCCCATCGCCAGACCAGCACCGTTCACCATACAGCCGATGTTACCGTCCAGCGCAACATAGTTCAGTTCCCACTGTGCCGCATGCGCTTCACGGGAATCTTCCTGGCTTGGGTCACGCATTTCACGCAGCTCAGGCTGACGGAACAGTGCATTACCATCCGCGCCCAGTTTGCCATCCAGACAGATCAGATCGCCCTGCTTGGTGATAACCAGCGGGTTGATTTCTACCAGCGCCAGGTCACGCTCAAGGAACAGCGTCGCCAGGCCCATGAAAATTTTGGTGAACTGGGCAACTTGCTTGCCACTCAGACCCAGTTTGAAGGCCAGTTCACGACCCTGATAAGGCTGTGGGCCGACCAGTGGATCGATGGCAGCTTTGTGGATCAGTTCCGGCGTCTCTTCCGCAACTTTTTCAATTTCTACGCCACCTTCGGTGGATGCCATGAACACGACACGACGCGTGCCACGGTCAACAACCGCGCCCAGATAAAGCTCTTTGTCGATATCCGTTGCCGCTTCAACCAGAATCTGATGAACCGGTTGGCCCTGCGCGTCAGTTTGATAAGTAACGAGTTTTTTACCCAGCCAGTTTTCAGCAAAAGCGCGAATGTCTTCCTTGTTGCTGACCACTTTAACGCCGCCCGCTTTACCGCGACCGCCTGCGTGAACCTGACATTTTACAACCCACGGGCCCGAGCCAATCTTAGATGCGGCTTCTTCTGCTTCACGCGGTGTAGTACAGGCATAGCCGGTCGGTGCCGGTAAACCATATCGAGCAAAGAGTTGTTTTGCCTGATACTCGTGTAAATTCATGATGTTCTATCCATTTAGGTTTGGAGATAAGTCGGCAGACAGCTTCCCTCACCGACTCTTGCGGTAGAAAAAAGCGCCATAAACTCTCTGATATATTTGGATAACGCCGTTGAGAAAAAACGGCCTGCATAGCACATAATTTGTGTTTCGGGCGGAAAACCGTCAGGGCTAACCACCCGAAAGAAAACGCTAGCTGTCGGACTACACGTCCAACAGCAGACGCGCTGGATCTTCCAACATCTCTTTCACCGTCACGAGGAAGCCGACGGATTCACGACCATCGACCAAGCGGTGATCGTAAGACAGCGCCAGATACATCATCGGCAGAATAACCACTTGGCCATCAACCGCCATTGGGCGATCTTTAATGGCGTGCATACCCAGAATCGCGCTCTGTGGCGGGTTGATGATCGGGGTAGACATCAGAGAACCAAAGACACCGCCGTTGGTAATCGTAAAGTTACCACCCAGCAATTCTTCAACCGTCAGTTTGCCGTCACGACCCTTCACGGCCAGCTCTTTGATGCGCTTCTCGATATCGGCCATGCCCAGCGCATCCACATCACGCAGTACCGGTGTGACCAGACCACGCGGGGTAGAAACCGCAATGCTGACATCGAAATAGTTGTGGTAAACCACATCTTCGCCATCAATAGAGGCATTCACTTCAGGGTAACGCTTCAGCGCTTCAACGACAGCTTTGATGTAGAAGGACATGAAGCCCAAACGTACACCGTGACGCTTCTCAAAGGCTTCGCCGTATTGCTTGCGCAGGTCCATGATCGGCTGCATGTTGATTTCGTTAAACGTCGTCAACATTGCCGTGCTGTTTTTCGCTTCCAGCAGACGTTCTGCAACACGCTTACGCAGACGCGTCATCGGTACGCGTTTTTCGCTACGCGCGCCCAGAGCTGGTGCAGGAGACGCCGCCGGAGCCTCAGGCTTAGCGGCTTTACCAGAATCTTTCTTCTGGGTAGCCAAATGCTTATCCACGTCTTCACGGGTAATTCGACCACCGACGCCACTGCCTTTGATTGCAGATGCATCGAGATCGTGCTCGGCAATCAGGCGGCGAATTGCCGGGCTGAGTGCATCGCTGTTCTCTTCTTCCAGACCAGCGGTATGACGCTGTGCCGGTGTTGATTCTTTACTCTGAGATTTCTCGCCAGTTTCTTTACCGGAGCTATCGCCACGGCGAATACGACCCAGCAGTTGGCGAGACATGACGGTCGCGCCTTCGTCTTCCAGCACAGCATCCAGAATACCGGCTTCAGAGGCTGGAACTTCCAGCACAACTTTGTCAGTTTCAATTTCAACCAATACTTCATCACGCTGAACGCTATCGCCGGGCTTTTTACGCCAGGTAGCAACAGTGGCGTCAGCTACAGATTCAGGCAGGTCGGGTACAAGAATATCTACGCTACTCATTATCTATCCTTTTATTTAATCAACGTTCAGCGCGTCATCGACCAGATCTTTCTGTTGTTTCTGGTGTACGGACATATAGCCAACGGCGGGTGATGCAGACGCCGGGCGTCCTGCGTAACGTAAAGAAGATCCAAACGGAATTACTTCACGGAGATGGTGCTGACTACAATACCAGGCTCCCTGATTCAGCGGCTCTTCCTGACACCATACGAAATCATGAACTTGGGAAAAAGGTTCCAGTGCCGCTTGAACAGCTTGATGCGGGAACGGATAAAGCTGTTCAATACGGACGATTGCGACATCTTTTTGCTCATTCTTGCGGCGCTGTTCCAGCAAATCATAGTAGACCTTACCGGAACAAAGCACGACACGCTTCACGGCTGCCGGATCTAATTCTTCTACTTCACCAATCGCTGGCTGGAAGGAACCATTTGCCAGTTCATCCAGTGAAGAGATTGCCAACGGATGGCGCAACAGGGATTTCGGCGACATCACTACCAGCGGACGGCGCATACCGCGCAGCGCCTGGCGGCGAAGCATGTGATAAACCTGTGCCGGTGTTGACGGAATACAGACCTGCATATTTTGCTCAGCGCACAGCTGCAGATAACGCTCCAGTCTGGCAGACGAGTGCTCTGGGCCCTGCCCTTCATAACCATGTGGCAGCAGCATGACCAGACCACACATCCGGCCCCACTTCTGCTCACCGGAGCTGATGAACTGATCGATCACCACCTGCGCACCGTTGGCAAAGTCACCAAACTGCGCTTCCCAGATAGTCAGCGTGCGCGGTTCTGCGGTCGCATAACCGTATTCAAACGCGAGGATCGCTTCTTCGGATAGCACGGAGTCCCACACATTGAACTCGCCCTGTCCGTTATGTACATGGTTCAACGGCGTGTAGCTGGAACCATTTTTCTGGTTATGCACGACAGCATGCCGATGGAAGAACGTACCACGACCGCTGTCCTCACCAGACAAGCGAATCGGAATCCCTTCATCGACCAACGTGGCGTAGGCCAGCGTTTCCGCACCACCCCAGTCGAACGGTTTATTGCCAGCGGCCATTTCGGCACGGTCAGAATAAACTTTGGCAACACGAGGATGAATCTCAATCCCTTCCGGTACTTCACTGATACGTTTTGCAAGCTCTTGCAAACGTTTCATTTCCGTACTGTGCGGATAAGGCTCGTCCCATTCATGATTGAGATACGGCGTCCAGGTAAAGGACTGCATATCCATCTCACGCCATTCTTCCACCACGCATTCACCAGCATCCAGCGCATCGCGGTACAGATTGACCATTTCGGTGGCATCTTCCAGCGTGATGGTTTTCTCTTGTTCCAGACGATCGGCATAGACCTTACGCGGTGTAGGATGTTTTTTGATCTTCTGGTACATCATCGGCTGTGTTGCACTTGGCTCATCAGCTTCGTTATGACCATGACGACGGTAACAAATCAGATCGATGAACACATCACGTTTGAAGGCGTTGCGGAAATCCAGCGCCAGACGCGTAACAAACGCCACCGCTTCTGGATCATCGGCATTAACGTGGAAAATGGGTGCCTGCACCATTTTGCCGATATCGGTACAGTATTCGGTGGAACGAATGTCCAGCGGGTTAGAGGTCGTGAAGCCGATACGGTTGTTGATTACAATACGCAGCGTACCGCCAACTTCATAACCACGCACTGTCGACATGTTCAACAGTTCCTGCACCACGCCCTGACCACTGACTGCCGCATCGCCGTGAATGGTGATAGGTAAAACACGTGGACCACTCTGGCTATTCAGACGATCGAGACGTGCACGTACCGACCCCGTCACGACCGGGCTGACGATTTCCAGATGCGAAGGGTTAAACGCCAGCGCCAAATGCACCAGACCGCCAGCAGTATCGAATTCAGACGAGAAGCCCTGGTGATATTTCACGTCACCAGTACCCAGGTGTTCTTTATGCTTACCGGCAAATTCGTCGAACAGATCCTGAGATTTTTTGCCCAATACGTTGATCAGCACGTTGAGGCGACCACGGTGTGCCATCCCCAATACGACTTCACGAGTATCGTTTGCACCTGCATGGCGAATCAATTCTTTCAGCATGGGAACCAGTGCGTCACCACCTTCCAGCGAGAAACGCTTAGCGCCAGGATATTTGGCCCCCAGATAACGCTCCAGCCCTTCGGCCGCGGTTAACTCTTTCAGGAAACGGCGCTTTTCTTCTACCGTAAACGACGCCTGACCAGTTACCGATTCAATACGTTGCTGGATCCAGCGTTTCTCTTCCGTGCTGGTGATATGCATATATTCCGCACCGATAGAACCGCAATAGGTGCGTTTCAGCGCGTCATACAGATCTTCCAGCTTCATGGTGTCTTTGCCGATGGCAAAAGAACCCACGTTGAAGGATTCCTGCAGGTCATCCTGAGTCAGGTTATGATAATCCAAATCCAGTTCTGCCACAGGTTCCTGAGGGCGCAGGAAAATCGGGTCCAGATTGGCCTGCTGATGCCCGCGGAAGCGGAACGCATTGATCAGCTGCAATACCTTGACCTGCTTGACATCAATATCGGGATCGGTGACTGATGAGGTAAAGCGCGAAGAGTCTTTCGCCAGACGGCGGAAATAGTCACGCGTTTTGGAATGGAGTTGATCCGGTTTGACCCCACTCGTAGGCAATTGCTGGAAGATCGAGCGCCAGCTATGTTCGATCGAGTCAGGATCGGTTAAAAAATCTTCATAGAGTTGCTCTATGTAGGACTGATTCGCACCCGCCAAATAGGAGGAATCCAGCCAGGCCTTCATCGCGCCGTTCTGCATTATGATCCCTTAAGCTAATAAGCTTCAGTTTTCGCCGTGGTTAACATGTAATTAGTGTCCGTATATCGTTCGCCATACAAACGGTTCACTTGTCGTACAATCGGTACGCGCTTAGGGTATCCATCCCCCCTAAGGAACCTTTAAAAACCGGTTCGGCGCATAAGCCGGTTTTTAAAGGTTTCCTGCGCTCCCTCTGAAGAATAGCAACTTCAGAGGGAGATACATGTTTTACTACTTAATCTTTATGCAATAACGCGTTACGTATTAACCATCAGTTACGCGCTACGGTGCAGCAACATCGATTTAATATGACCAATAGCCTTGGTCGGGTTCAACCCTTTCGGACAAACGCTGACGCAGTTCATGATGCCGTGGCAGCGGAAGACGCTAAACGCATCATCCAGATCGTCCAGTCGTGGCTTGGTTTCCGTATCACGACTGTCAATCAGGAAACGGTACGCAGCCAACAACCCCGCAGGCCCAACAAATTTGTCTGGGTTCCACCAGAACGACGGGCAGGATGTTGAGCAGCAGGCACACATAATGCACTCATACAATCCATCCAGTTTGGCACGTTGTTCAGGCGATTGCAGATGTTCACGCGCCGGCGGATTTTTCCCATTATTCAACAGGTAAGGCTTTATTTTCTCATATTGAGCATAGAACTGCCCCATGTCCACTACCAAATCACGTACAACCGGTAATCCAGGTAAAGGACGGATAACAATTTTGCTGTTACCACGCCGTAACGCAGAAACGGGCGTAATACAGGCCAGCCCATTTTTGCCGTTCATGTTAACGCCGTCGGAACCACAGACGCCTTCACGGCACGAACGACGGAATGAGAGCGTCGGATCCTGCTCTTTCAGCAGCATCAGCGCATCCAGCAGCATCATGTCGCGGCCTTCTTCCGCCTCCAACTGGTAATCCTGCATCCGCGGAGCATCATCAACATCCGGGTTGTAACGATAAATAGAAAATTCGACTTTCATCGTTTGATCTCCGCAATTAATAAGTACGTATTTTCGGCGGGAACGCCGGACGCAATTTAGGCTGCATGTTCACCTCACGGCGCGTCATGCTGTCGGTTTGCGGCAGATACAACGAATGACACAGCCAATTCTCATCATCACGCTCCGGGTAATCGAAGCGGCTATGGGCTCCACGACTTTCAGTACGGAAGTTAGCCGAAACTGCCGTTGCATACGCGGTTTCCATCAGGTTATCCAGTTCCAGACACTCAATGCGCTGGGTGTTGAACTCGCTTGATGTATCATCCAGACGCGCGTCTTTCAGGCGCTCACGAATGACTTTCAGCTCTTCTAACCCTTTCGCCATCGCATCACCTTCGCGGAATACCGAGAAGTTGTTCTGCATACAGGATTGCAGCGCTTTGCGGATTTCCACCGGGTCCTCACCAGAACGGGTATTGTTCCAACGATTCATGCGGTCGAGCGACGCATCAATATCGGATTCGCTGGCATCACGGCTTTCGCCCTGCTCTTCCAGAGACTCTTTCAGGTGGATACCCGCCGAGCGGCCGAATACCACCAGATCGAGCAACGAGTTACCGCCCAGACGGTTAGCACCATGGACGGATACGCAGGCAATTTCACCCACGGCAAACAGCCCTGGAATCACCACATCTTCGCCTTTCTCATTCACCGTCAACGCCTGACCACTGACTTTGGTCGGAATACCGCCCATCATATAGTGGCAGGTTGGGATAACAGGGATCGGCTCTTTCACCGGATCGACGTGAGCAAACGTGCGCGACAATTCCAAAATACCCGGCAGGCGGGATTCCAGAACGTCTTTACCCAGATGGTCCAACTTCAGCTTGGCGTGTGGTCCCCACGGGCCTTCACAGCCACGGCCCTCACGAATTTCGATCATAATAGAACGGGCAACAACGTCACGGCCTGCCAGATCTTTCGCGTTTGGCGCATAGCGTTCCATGAAACGCTCACCGTGCTTATTCAGCAAATAGCCGCCTTCACCACGACAGCCTTCGGTTACCAGCACACCCGCACCCGCAATCCCGGTTGGGTGGAACTGCCACATTTCCATATCCTGCAACGGAACACCGGCACGCAACGCCATCCCTACACCGTCGCCAGTATTAATGTGCGCATTGGTCGTGGACTGGTAGATACGCCCCGCACCGCCGGTTGCCAGCACGGTTGCCTTCGCTTTGAAATAAACCACTTCGCCGGTTTCAATACAAATCGCCGTACAGCCGACAACCGCACCATCCTGATTCTTCACCAGATCGAGTGCGTACCATTCGGAGAAAATAGTGGTGTGATTTTTCAGGTTCTGCTGATACAGCGTATGCAGCAGCGCATGGCCAGTACGGTCAGCGGCAGCGGCGGTACGTGCGGCCTGCTCACCGCCAAAATTCTTGGATTGACCACCGAACGGACGCTGATAAATGCTGCCATCATCCAGACGGGAGAACGGTAATCCCATGTGTTCCAGTTCCAGAATCGCTTCCGGGCCGGTTTTACACATATATTCAATTGCATCCTGATCGCCAATGTAATCCGACCCTTTTACGGTGTCATACATGTGCCATTCCCAGTTATCCTCATGGGTGTTACCCAGCGCAACGGTAATACCGCCCTGCGCGGACACAGTATGGGAACGGGTTGGGAACACTTTAGATAACAGGGCACAGGACAGGCCCATTTGGGAGATTTGTAGTGCGGCACGCATACCTGCGCCACCCGCACCCACAACCACTGCATCAAATTCTCTGACTGGCAAATTCATCACGCACCCCACACCACAATTGTTCCATAAATGACGTACACCAACAGCGCTATCACAATCGCCAACTGTAAAGTCAGGCGTAGGGCCAGCGGTTTAATGTAGTCGGTCAGCACTTGCCACATCCCTATCCAGGCATGAACCAGAATGGAAAATAACGTTAGCAGTGTGAATACTTTGGTGAGGGCCATCGCGAAGAAACCATGCCAGATTTCATAAGTGATGTCGCCAGCCGTAGCAATAAAGCCAATGAGATAAATTACATACAGAACAATGACGATGGCGGAAGCGCGAATCAGTAACCAATCGTGTACGCCATTGCGTCCTAACGCAGAAGCATTGCTTACCATACGAGGACTCCAGCCAGAATTGAAAGCACGACAGTAATAATAAAGGAGATATTTGCAGAACGCTTACCTGCGGCAAGGTCTTCTTCTATATAGCCGAAATCCATCAACAGGTGACGTATCCCACCAACAATGTGATAAGCCAACGCGACGAGGATACCCCAAACGATAAATTTGACGATGAAACTATCCATAATTTCCGCAGCGCGCAGGAATCCTTCCTCGGAAGAAAGAGAAGTGCCTAACAGCCACAGTAAAATACCGACAGCGACAAAGGTGATAACGCCGGAGACGCGGTGAAGAATAGATGCTATCGCAGTAACGGGAAACTGAATCGTCTGCAATTCCAGATTGACAGGTCTTTGTTTTTTCACGGATTTGCCCACACAGCTTTTATTATTGTTTCTTCCTCCGGGCCTGATGTGAGGTCAGACAGTATGAAAGTTACAGCCCTGAGAGTGGGTTTATGATACGCGCTCAAACATCGACATTCCGGTGTCTAAACAGCGCATGATCCTTTCATACTGGGTGCTCCTACTGCAGGGTGATTCCGGAGACCTGGCGGGAGTATAGGTCCTTCACATTCCCATTACAATTCCCATACAAACTGTTTGGTGACATTTGCCCCGAACAGTGATTTAGATCACGAATTTCACAATTTATATAAAATTAATTATCTGATTTGACAAAAGTTCAACATTTCAATTACAAATAGGGGATTGAATTTCTTATGATGTGTTAAAGCACGACGGCGACACTTCCACACTGACCTAACTTATGTAACAGTGAAGAGAGTCCACGTAAAAGTCATAGGTAATGACTACAATCTATTCAGAGCATGGTTAATTGCCTGAAGATCGCTAATTACCTGGAGAACGAATTTTTCATCCTGAATGCGGCTATCCGCCTTACTCTGTATCCTATTTGACGACTGTGTCACAACAGAGTTTCACTGGTCATTTTTCGTCCGGTGCGCAGGCATGACGGTATTTCTTCAGTGAAAATTTTTAAAATTAAAAGCGCTAAGGAGACTGTAAATGGCTGATAAAAAAGCAACACTTACCCTAGAAGGTAAAGAACCGATTGAGCTAAATGTCCTATCTGGTACGCTAGGATATGATGAGATTGATATTCGTCCCCTCGGTTCCAAAGGTTACTTCACATTTGACCCCGGCTTTACCTCTACCGCATCTTGCGAATCCAAGATTACTTATATTGACGGTGACGAAGGCATTCTGCTGCACCGTGGCTTCCCAATTTCCCAACTGGCTGAAAAATCTAATTATCTTGAAGTGTGTTACATTCTGCTGTTCGGCGAAACCCCGACCGTAGAACAGTATGAAACCTTCAAGACGACCGTTACTCGTCACACCATGATCCATGAGCAGATTACTCGTCTGTTCCACGGTTTCCGTCGCGACTCACACCCAATGGCTGTCCTGTGCGGTGTTACCGGTGCACTGGCGGCGTTCTACCACGATTCACTGGACATCAATATTGAACGCCACCGCGAAATCGCGGCCTATCGCCTGCTGTCCAAAATGCCGACCGTTGCGGCAATGTGCTACAAATACTCACTGGGCCAGCCGTTTGTTTATCCGAAAAACAACCTGTCCTATGCGGGTAATTTCCTGCACATGATGTTCTCCACACCTTGTGAAGAGTATGTTGTGAATCCGGTGCTAGAACGTGCGATGGATCGTATTCTGATCCTGCATGCCGATCACGAACAAAACGCCTCGACGTCTACCGTACGTACTGCTGGTTCGTCTGGTGCAAACCCGTTTGCCTGTATCGCCGCGGGGATCGCCTCGCTGTGGGGACCGGCGCACGGCGGCGCGAACGAGGCCTGTCTGCGTATGTTGGAAGAAATCAGCAGCGTAGAACACATCCCAGCGTTTATCGAACGTGCAAAAGACAAGAACGACTCTTTCCGCCTGATGGGCTTCGGTCACCGTGTGTACAAAAACCACGATCCACGCGCCACAGTGATGCGTGAAACCTGCCATGAAGTGCTGAAAGAACTGGGCAGAAAAGACGACCTGCTGGAAGTGGCGATGGAGCTGGAACATATCGCGCTGAACGACCCGTACTTCATTGAGAAGAAACTGTACCCGAATGTGGACTTCTACTCCGGTATCATCCTGAAAGCGATGGGGATTCCGTCGTCCATGTTTACCGTTATCTTCGCGATGGCACGTACCGTAGGTTGGATTGCGCATTGGAGCGAAATGCACGACGACGGCATCAAAATTGCCCGTCCACGTCAGTTGTACACCGGCTACGACAAACGTGACTTCTCGTCTAATCTGAAACACGATTAATTCATTCAGTACGTAAATAAAAAAGGCCGGATATCGCTATCCGGCCTTTTTTCTATCTCTGATCCGTCCTGAATAGCGTTGACACGTCCCTGACTTAAATACGGAGAACGTGATGATGACTGAGTTCAAACGTACCCAACGTGATTATCCTCTATCCTTTAAAATAGCCGTCGTTGAACAGGTCGAAAAAGGCGAGATGACCTATAAACAGGCCCAGCAGCGATATGGCATTCAGGGGCGCTCCACCGTTCTTGTCTGGCTGCGTAAATATGGCCAGCTTGACTGGAGTCCCGGACTTCCTGACCTGATGAAAAGGAAACTGCTTGTGGCTCAGACAAATACCCCACTTACACCCGAGCAAAGAATCAAAGAACTTGAAGAGCAGCTTAAGCTGGCGAATCAGAAAGCTGAGTTTTTTGAATCTGTTATCAACGTCCTGAAAAATGATTACGGGGTAAGTGTCGTAAAAAAGCGGCCCGGCAAGTCCTTGCGCAGAGTCAGGCCCCAAAAGTCACCGTGACACGCGCATGCCAGCTCCTGGGGCACAGCAGACAGGCATGGTACCAGCATAATGCAAGGTGCAATAAACGACATGAACACAATAGTCAGGTTCTTGATTTTATTGCCCGAGTTCGGTGCCGTCAGCCACGTATAGGCACACGCAAACTCCACTCTCTGTTGAACCGTCAGGCAGGTGAAACACTCAATATCGGGCGTGACCGCCTGTTTAGCCTACTGGGTAAACACCGGCTTCTGGTACCCGTAAAGCGGGCATACCACAAAACGACCAACAGCCATCATCGTTTTTACCGGCATCCGAACTTGCTGAAGTCTGGCCCCGAACAGGTTACTGTCCTTCAGCCGGAGCAAGTCTGGGTCGCCGATATTACTTATCTACCAGTACGCAGTGGCACGGTCTATCTGAGTTTGGTCACGGATGCCTGTTCCAGAAAAATCATGGGTTACCATGTAGGGGATAATCTGCAAACTGAAAATGTGGTAAAAGCCTTCAAACGTGCGTTACGACAAAGAAAAACAAAAGGGCCGTTGATACACCACTCTGACAGAGGGCTACAATACTGTTCAGCGCTTTACCAGTCGGTACATGAGAGAAATGGGATAACCTGTTCAATGACAGATGGTTATGACTGCTATCAGAATGCGCTGGCTGAACGGATAAACGGCATCCTGAAAAATGAGTTTTTACTCTCTCGCCCAGCTAATCTGGCACAAGCGAGGAAAATGGTAAAAGAATCTGTGGCGATTTATAACCATGAGCGGCCACATCAGGCCCTGAAATACAAAACGCCCGATGAGGTTCATCAGGCGTTTTACAGGCAGAAAACTGTCAACCCATATCAGGACTAGTCACTCATGATGAATTTTAATGTAGGTTGAAATACAGAAATTACGCTGTTAGTAATGGAATATCTTAGTAAGGTGAACCTGCTTAGCTTCTTTATTAACCCAGACATAGAATGTTGCCTCTTCAATCTCGGTCTGTTTGTTCCAGACATCCTGCCCCCCTTCCTTCCGCTTCTGCTGCTCATATCCCAATGTTATTAGGTACATTTTTAGCGGAGTAGCATCAGAGGTATCACTAAAAATGATAGCATTTGATGGAGCATAACCATCACCGGGCACATATTCAAAAGCGTAATTGCGCGATATCCTTGGGGCGTTGCGAATATCTTCATCGGTGAACGCATAGTAGGCGAAATAATCACTTTCAGTATACGTTCTTATCTCCGTGGAACCCGATACTACAATAAATACAAATAACATCCCCACCATTGCAGCAGGAACCACAAGCAGTAATAGATACTTTATTACTTTCATGCCTTAACTCTTCCGCCCAAGAATTTCACTTCGGTATAAACAATACCTGATTTGAGCCTATCAAAGAGAGAACCATCCCTAATATCATTTCTATTACTCATCCGAAATCCTTTTCAATTCATCTAAAAACAGCGCTTCGTCCTTTACTTCTGGCAGTGCGGGCACCAATAGAACGGGCGTGATGACAGCATCGTTCTTTCGATGGTTCCGCCGCAGCGCTCACAATTTTCCCCTTCACGATGGAAAACCTTGAACGAAAAAATTGCCCCATGATGTCGATTTTCATCCACGGTGCCGCGCGTGTTGTAGGACAACCGAGGAATCTCCAGCAGCGCTCGACTCAACGTCTGCAACTGTTCCTCATTCAACTGCGAAGCCGTATGCTGCGGTGCCAGCTGCGCCTGCCACAGAATCTCAACGCGCAGATAATTCCCTAAGCCCGCAAGAAAAGCCTGATCCAGCAACAGCCCGCTGAACTGACGACGACGGAAACGCGATAATAACAAACGCTCACAGACCCTTTCTGGCGTCAGGGAAAGATCCAATACATCCGGCCCAATGCGTTGCAAGAAAGGATGCGTAGTCAGTGTATCCCGTGTCAGCATTTCAATATCTGACGCGCTATAGAGCAGAATGGCGCGATCCTGCGTCTCCAGCCGGATGCGTAAATCCCGCTTCGTTTCCGGCGATTCACCCGCATTCACGACTCGCCACACGCCATACAGTTGATTGTGGCTATACATCACCCGATCGTTGCTAAAATAGGTCAGCAGCGCCTTCCCGCGCGTTTCGATCTGCCTGATCTGCTGTCCGACTAATTCTGTTTCGTACGGTTTCAGCTCTGGAAACGCAAACCAGACGCGCGTCAGCGTTTCTCCCACGACGGCCTCAACCAGCTTATCGGCCGCTCGGCGAATTTCCGGCCCTTCCGGCATACTCGACTACTCCCTGAAAATCAGATGCTCTGCGACTGAGCGATTCGCTAAATTAATGTAATGCCCCGCCAGTGACCGCCACATCAACCTGCTGCACCAGCGATTGCTTAATCATCACTTCCAACGCCGCCGTGACTAACGGCGTTGGCATGCTCGGTTCTCCGGGGTGTCGTGCAGCCTGTTCAGGTGAATACGGAATATGAACAAATCCGCCGCGAACCACATCACCCTGCTGATGTAACTGATGTAAAAGCCCGTACATTACGTGATTGCAGACAAACGTCCCTGCGGTTTGCGACACTGAGGCTGGAATTCCCGCTACGCGTAATGCCTGCACCAGCGCTTTCACCGGCAGCGTCGAGAAATACGCTGCTGGCCCCTTTTCCACCACAGGCGTATCAATCGGCTGGTTGCCTCGGTTATCCGCAATTCGGGCATCATTAATATTAATCGCCACGCGTTCGACAGAAATATCAGCACGGCCTCCCGCCTGCCCCACCGCGATCACCACTTCCGGCTGCCATTCGGCTATCGCACGATAAAGCTGCTCCAGTGACAGATCAAAGACGCAAGATAAACGGCAAGCTACCACTCGCGCACCGCCAACCTCTCGCTGATGAAGGTCTTTTACCGCTTCCCATGAGGGATTAATCGCTTCGCCCTCAAAAGGTTCAAATGCCGTGATCAAAACGGTTTTCATCTATTATCCCCGTCATACAAAAATAATGATTATGTCGCAGCAACTGCTATCTGGTGCTGGCTAAAGCAGTTACGTAACTTGCGAGCAAACAGCAGCGCGTGTTGCCCGTCGCCGTGGATGCACACAGTATCCGCATGTACGTTAACCCAAGAACCGTCAATCGCCCTAACCCGCTGACGTTGAATCATTTCCAGCGTTTGCGCCAACGCCAGTTCATCGCTATTAATCAGCGCTCCAGCCTGAGTACGCGGCACCAGCGACCCGTCTGGCAAATAACAGCGATCGGCAAACACTTCCTGACGAGTTTCTAGCCCTAATCGTTTTCCGGCACGAATCAACTCACTTCCCGCCAGTCCGACCAAACGCAACGCCGGATTAACGACCTTCACCGCCTTGGCTACCGCATCAGCCAATGCTGGCTCGCTCGCGGCCTGATTGTAAAGCATACCGTGAGGCTTAACGTGGGACAGCGTCCCTCCTTCAGCAGCGACAATCGCGCTGAGCGCGCCAAGCTGATACACCACCTGCGCAAAGACAATTTCCGCAGGCACATTCATCGCCTTGCGGCCAAAATGTTCACGATCCGGAAAACTAGGGTGTGCACCAAGCGCGACGCCATAACCTATTCCCCAGCGTACCGACTGACGCATGGTTTGCGCGTCACCCGCGTGAAATCCACAGGCGATATTGGCAGAGGTCACCAACTTCAGCAGCGCTTCGTCATTCTCACCGCCCTCGCCCAGATCGGCATTCAGATCAATAGTCATGCAGCCTCCACGCCAGTTGTTCGAGGTAACGCCGCTGTTCGTCAGCAGCTTTTTGCGCCTGAGCCTGTGTACAGTGAATAAAATGTATGGGTTCACCGAGTCGAATTTGAGCCAGATGGAATAAGTCAGCTTCGATCACGCTCGCAATACGCGGGTACCCCCCCGTAGTCTGCGCATCTGCCAGCAGTACAATAGGGTGACCATTATGTGGAACCTGCACGACGCCCGGCAGCAACCCATGTGATGGTAGCTCGCGGGGTTTATTGCCTGACGGTGTGGTGCGCTGTAGTTCAGCGCCCAGCAAACGGTAACCCATGCGGTTACTTTGCGGACTCAACTGCCAGGAGGTTCGCCAGAACAGCTCCTGCATCTCTTCGCTGAACTCCTGATACTCCGGCCCCAGCAATGCCCGCACGCGGTTGCTGAATAACAGCTGCTTGATTCCGACTTCTCGCGTCAGTTCGCGAGTCGGGGTTCCCAGCGGAAGCGCATCGCCATCAATGAGTAAACGCCCATCAAAACCACCAAATCCAGCTTTCAAATCGGTACTGCGCGAGCCGAGCGCTTCTGGCACATCCACACCGCCGGACAGAGCCAAATAGCTACGCATTCCGTTACGCGGCAGACGCATTTTCAACGTTTGCCCCGGTTTTGCCGCAAAACGCCAGCCAGTCCAGAGCGGTTTTCCATCCAGCTCAGCGTGGCAGTCCGCACCAGTCAGCGCCACCCAGCAGGCCGTGGTGAACGTTGCAGTAAACTTGCCCAGTGTAATTTCCAGTGCAGCGGCGTTCTCCGCGTTGCCCACCAGCAGGTTAGCCATTTGCAAGGCAGGTAGATCAAGCGCACCTGACTGGCTGATTCCCAAACGACGAAAGCCGACGCGACCACCGTCCTGCACTGATGTATGCAATCCGGCATGGATAACTTTCAGCATACGCCCTCCTTCTGTGGCAGAAACCGAACGTTATCTCCAGGGCGCAGCAGCGTTGGCGGCATCGTTTGCGGATTAAACAACTTCAATGAGGTGCGGCCGATCAGCTGCCAGCCGCCCGGCGTTGCCAGCGGATAGATACCCGTCTGCGCGCCACCAATCCCGACCGATCCCGCAGGCACACGCAGGCGAGGTTCGGCACGACGCGGCATATGCAGTTTCTCATTTAACCCGCCGAGGTAGGCAAACCCCGGCTGAAAGCCCAAAAAGTAGACCACGTACTGTGCAGCCGCATGCGCTTCAACAACCTGGCTCACCGTCAGGCCACTGTGAACAGCAACCTCCGTCAAATCCGGCCCCGCCTCTCCGCCATAAATGACAGGAATGTCGATATATCGTGGATCAAACGCGAGCGATTCGCTTTCTTCCCACCAGCTCTGCAAACGTTCAATCGCATCCAGCGCCACCTGTTGCGGATGCGCCAACAACACCGTCAGGTTGTTCATGCCCGGAATCGCCTCCAGCACCTCTTCATGGTGATTCAGGCGCTCAGCAAGTCCCCATATCCGCTGCTGGCTCTCCAGCGACATTGGCGGTTCCAGTTCTAGTACGACAGCTCTCTCGCCCAGAAGATAACACCGTGCTCGTTGCAATCTTTCCTCCTGAATCGCGTTTTATCCATCATGGTGAACAGGGTCAAATGATTAGCCTTGCTTACTGATACACTCTCTTCTCAATAGTTAAGCAACAACGATGCCAACATAAAAAATGCGCCATGATTTATGTGCGATACCGACACTTTCAGCCCATCAGGCTGGGTTAGGAATATCAATAAATGTCACATCGAAACCATGCTGCGCCGCTAGCCATTCACCCAATGCGCGAATGCCGCCGCGCTCGGTAGCGTGGTGTCCGGCTGCGAAGAAGTGCAGCCCCATCTCGCGAGCGATATGGATAGTTTGCTCAGACACTTCGCCAGTGATAAAAGCATCGACCCCGAATCGTGCGGCCTGCTCAATAAAACCCTGACCGCCGCCGGTACACCACGCTACGCGCCGTATCTGTTGCGGTGCATTATCCCCACAATGCAGCACAGTGCGCCCCAGCCGTTTTTCTACACGGCGGCAAAACGCCTCTGCTGTCATGGACTGTGCCAGCTCGCCATACGGCACCAGCGGTTCGATCATGCCCTGCATCTGAATTTCCAGCAGCGCCGCCAGCTGTGCGTTGTTCCCTAATTCCGGGTGTGCGTCCAGCGGCAGATGATAGCCGTACAGGTTGATATCATTAAGCAGCAGCGTTTTCAGTCGGTTACGCTTCATACCACAAACAATCTGCGGTTCGTTTTTCCAAAAATAGCCGTGGTGAACCAGAATCGCATCGGCCTGCTTCTCTACCGCCGCATCCAGCAGCGCCTGCGAGGCGGTGACACCCGTCACAATACGTTTTACTTCGGCACGCCCCTCAACCTGTAAACCGTTAGGCGCGTAATCCTGAAACGCCGCCGTACTCAGTTTCTCATTAATGACGCTTTCCAGTTCCGTATTACGCATACTTACCCTTCTCTTCTTGATCGTTATTCGCCATGCCGATATTTTTTGCCGCTTCAAACGCCGCCAGCGTATCCTGACGGGCGGTTTTATGGTCAACAATTGGCAGCGGATAGTTCAGCTTAAAATGTTGTTTGTCGGCCCAGCGATGGGGCTGATGAATGTCTTTATCCGGCACCGCAGCCAGCTCAGGCAACCAGTGACGAATAAACCGACCTTCGGGATCGAAACGCTCGCCCTGCGTTGTCGGATTAAAAATACGAAAATAAGGTGCCGCATCGGTACCCGTCGACGCCGCCCACTGCCAGCCGCCGTTATTCGCCGCCAAATCGCCATCCAGTAACTGCGACATAAAGTAGCGTTCGCCTTCACGCCAATCGATCAGTAAATCTTTGACGAGAAAACTGGCACAGATCATACGCAGTCGATTATGCATCCACCCCGTTTCATTCAGTTGACGCATCGCGGCATCCACAATTGGATAGCCCGTTTTACCCTGTTGCCAGGCGGCTAAATCCTCCGGTGATTCCCGCCATTTCACCCACTGCGTCCACGCGGTGAACGGACGGTGTTTACATAACTGCGGCCAGGAGACGATCAGGTGGCGGTAAAATTCACGCCAGACTAACTCGTTAAACCAGGTAAATGCACCGCCCTCACGCCGTTCCAGCAGCTCCGGGCATTCGGCACGCAGGCGATTAAAACATTGGCGAGGCGATACGATTCCAAGCGCCAAATACGGAGACAATTTGCTGGTGCCGGGCAGCGCCGGAAAATCTCGCTGCCGATCGTAATCCTGCACCTGCTCGCGGCAAAAACGGCGCAACTGCTGCAACGCCGCACGTTCACCGCTGGGAAAATCGTTGCTATCCACTTCGCGCTGCGGATAGCTGAACGGCGTCATTGCCTGCACGTTATTTATCGGCTCGCCGCGTGTATCCGGTGCCGGTACGCACGTGGTATCCGCTTCCAACAGGCGCTTGATAAAGGCTTGGCGAAATGGCGTGAACACTTTATACATCTCGCCATTGCCCGTCAGCACGCTACCCGGCGGCAGCAACAGGCTGTCATGATAGCCGTGACAAACCAGACTATCGGCCAGCCGATCTTTCACCTGCTTATCACGCAGGCGCTCGTTAATTTCATACTGATGGTTGTAGAAAAGATCGGTGGCCTGCTGCTGCACACAAAACTGCACCAGCCAGTCAACCGATGCCGCAAAATCACCACATTCATGGTAATGCAGCGGGATGCCTTTCTCGGCCAGCGCGTACTGCACCAGCGTTAGATTTTCTAGCAGAAAAGCCGCCTGACGCGGTGCCATATCGTGCTTTTCCCACTGTGCGGGCGTCGCAATAAATACCGCCAACACGGTCGCATTCGGATCCTGACAGGCCGAGTACAGCGCCAGATTATCGGTAATGCGCAGGTCATTGCGCAGCCAGACTACATGTGTAACGGCATGATGTGTAACGACATGCGTGGTCATGAAATTCCTCGGGCGATCAAACTAGTGTCCGTAACGCAGGCGCAATGCTTCCGGGTATGGCTCAAAGTAACGTTGCTGAGCCAGATACGCATCGGGGTACTCCGCCATGTAATGTTTTAGCAACGTGATCGGTGCCAATAGCGGCTGCAAGCCCTGCCGATAGCGATCGATGAGCAGAGCCAATTCCTGTCGCTGTTGAGAATTCAACTGACGTCTGAAGTAGCCCTGCACATGCATCAGCACATTGGTATGATTGCGTCGCGTCGCAGGCGTCGACAACAGCTTCATCAGCCGCGTCCGATATTCAACAATGTAGTCTTCCAGCGATTCCCACTTATCGATCCCCGCAACAAACGGCCCCAGCTCACGATATTCTGGCTGGGAATGCGCCAGCAGCAGTAATTTATAGCGGCTATGAAAGGCAATAAGCGCGCCACGGCTCAGCCCGTTTTTCCATAGCTGATTCAATTCGTGCAGCGCATAAACGCGTTCAATGAAATTTTCCCTCAAGCCGGGATCGTGCAGGCGTCCGTCTTCTTCAACCGGTAGCCAAGGCATTTGCCGCATCAACTCCTGCGTAAACAGGCCGATTCCACTTTTACGCGCATCCTTTTGCGCTTCATCGTAAACTTTCACGCGCTCCATGCCACAGCTTGGCGATTTAGCGCAAACGATATACCCGCATAAATGCTGAAGCTGACTGACTTTGTCAGCAGAAAACACCGTCATCTGCTGGGTGACATCCAGCGATGAGCCGTTGCTGGCACGTAGTGTGATGTGGTTTTCCCCCTCTCGCACTAGCCTGAGTGCAAGACGCGGTACGGGTAAACCAATCGCCATTTCCGGGCAAACAGGTTCAAAACGAAAATAAGGCGCCAGCTGTTCAGCGGCAAACGTCAGACGCTTGTGTCCGCCATCAAACCGCACGGGGTTGCCGAGCAGACAGGCGCTGATACCAATAGGGATGAGTTCGAACGTCATGATTTATCCTCACGCTTGTCAATGTGGCTTGCCTTGATGACATTCTGCAAACCCTCTGATCAGCATAGCGGATTTCACCACGATTCTGTGTAGTTGCAGTGAAGAATAAAGTAATAAATCATGAGATTGATGGATTATGTCGATCAAATAGGGACGAGTTCTCTGCGGCCAGAATTCATATCAGAAAGACACACCGCTACTCTATTTTTATCTGTCATCAAATAGCCTTATTCCCCGACTACAATCCCCATTCCGATATAGAGTCCCAAAGAGGATACCCCATGTTTTTCCCCCCTGCTTTACTGGCGGGACGCTTTGCTATGCCTTTTAAACTGGCAGCCCAAAAGCGCTCGTCTGCTCCACCGATATCACAATGGATATCGCCTCCCGTTATTGCACGGAGGTGATGATGACCACGGCTGAACTCACCACGCCCACCGCGATTGCGATCGACAGATTATCCCACGCTTTCGCAGGAAAAACGGTTCTCGACTCTATCAGCCTCAATGTGCCGAAAGGCACCATTCTGGCCTTGTTGGGGCCTTCCGGCTGCGGCAAAAGTACGTTGCTAAAGTTGCTAGCTGGGTTGCTACAGCCAGATGCAGGCACCATCCATTTTGGCGATCGTCAGGTTGCTGGTCACCAGCTATCCCTACCGCCTGAACAGCGCAATCTTGGCATGGTATTTCAGGACTACGCCCTATGGCCACATATGACCGTGGCACAAAACGTCGTGTTCCCGCTGCTGATGAGGAAGGTCCCACGCGATATCTGCCGTCAACGAGTTGACGTCACGCTAGCGCGCGTCGGTCTGGCCGATTTTGCCGATCGTAAACCTGCCGATTTATCCGGCGGCCAACAACAGCGAGTCGCTCTGGCTCGCGCCATTATCGCGGAACCGAACATCCTGCTATTTGATGAACCGTTATCCAATCTCGACCGGGATCTACGCGAATCGCTTTGTCAGGAGATGGCATCACTCTTACGCCATCTTGGTACCACCGCGGTCTATGTCACCCACGACAGAGGCGAAGCCAACATACTGGCACACCGCATTGTTCACATGTCGCAAGGCCACATTACTGATATCACCACACATTAACTTTGGGGAAAAATGCAATGAAAAACACACTGTTTGCCATGAATCAACGAGGCATCATTATGGGTATAGCTCTCTCATTAGCCGCGGTGACAGGCAGCGCACATGCCCTGACGCTGTACACCGCTGGACCGGGAGCACTGGCAAAGAAACTGGCAGCCGGTTATGAAAAACAGACTGGCGTGAAAGTCGATGTTTTTCAGGCAACAACCGGTAAAGTCATGGCCAGACTGGAAGCCGAACAAGCCAATCCACGTGCAGATGTCCTGATTTCTGCCTCTTGGGATACCGCAACAGATTTGCAGCAACGCGGTTGGCTGTTGGAATTTGATAGCCCGAATGCGGCCACCGTGCCTGCACAGTTCAAAACCCCTTTCTACGTGGCACAGGGCATTTCCGCGCTGGGCATTGTGTGGAATAGCAAGAGTGGTACCCCAGAACCTAAAGACTGGAACGACCTGACCAAGCCTGAATTTAAAGATAAAGTCACGACACCCGATCCTGCGCTGTCCGGCGCTTCGCTCGATCTGTTGATTGGTTTGCAAAATGCGGAAAAAGATAAAGCGTGGGAGATGTTCGATCGCTTAAAAGCCAACGGCATGATCATCGCAGGCCCGAATGCACAGGCATTAACGCCCGTGTTGCAGGGCGCGAAAGCCGCCGTTTTCGGTGCGGTAGACTACGTTTCTTACGGCAGCATTGAATCAGGTGAATCAATTAAAGTCATTTTCCCCTCCAGCGGCACCGTCATTGCCCCTCGCCCAATGATGATCCTGAAAAGCAGCAAAAACCAACAGCAGGCAAAAGACTTCATCAACTACATGTTGTCGCCTGAAGGCCAGAAAGCCGTGGCGGAAGCCTGGTTGATGCCAGCGCGTCAGGATATTGAAGCCAAACGCCCTCTGTTTAAGAACCTGACGCTGCTGCCGGAAGGCGATAGCGCTTCAGCTTCCCGCGCAGCCGTTCTCGATCGCTTCGCCGCCTTGTTTGGCCAACGCTAAGCCTGTTCAGTCATGACATACCTTGGATAGTTCAAGCTGTAGGACACAATGTTCGCGTTTTGAACAACGCGATATTTCTGAGCAATACATGCATGAATCCACGGAGGGATCGAGCAACCAAGCAAGTGCTCAACAGCTTGAAGGATGACGAGTATCGATAATGCCTTGCTGACAACAGTCAGCAAGGCTGGAGTATCAGATGAACAAGTTTGCTATACTGCCACTGCTGACGGTGGCGGTACTTTTTATTCTGGTTGGCATTCCCGTATTGTTTGTTGCGCTACAGGCAATCTTCCCAAATTTAGGTGCCGGTTCTTTTTCGAATCCGTTCTCGGCCTTTGCGGACGTTTTCGCGCAAGCGCGCCTGTTTGCTTTGTTGAAAAATACGCTACTGCTTGGACTTGGTGTTGCGCTGTGTTGTGCGGTAATTGCTATTCCACTCGGTGCGCTGCGCGGGCTCTTTGCGCTACCGCTGGCAAAATTTTGGGATTTACTGTTTCTCATTCCCTTCCTGATCCCACCTTATATCGCCGGACTATCGTGGATGCTGGCTCTACAGCCAAGGGGTTATGCCGAACAGATATTGCCTATTCAACTGGGCGAGGCTCTGTTTTCATTACCTGGCATGATTGGCGTAATGACGCTAAATATTTTCCCGGTAGTCTATTTCGCCGTTTCACGCAGTATGGCCGCGAGCGGAAACCGCCTTGCCGATGTCGCACGCGTTCACGGTGCCAACGGCTGGCAGGCATTCTTGCGGGTCACACTGCCATTGTCGCTACCTGCGACAGCGGCCAGCCTGCTACTCGCCTTCACGCTGGCGATCGAAGAGTACGGCATACCCGCAGCACTGGGATCGCGGGCAGGTATTCAGGTATTGACGACAAATATCGAGCAGCGTCTGGCGGACTGGCCGATCGATCTCTCCGGCTCAGCGGTGCTGTCTTTGCTGTTGGTTGCTATCGCGCTCTGTGCATTTACCCTACAGCGGGCGATCGTCGCCGGTAGCAATGTGGAAACAACCACAGGCAAACCCACCGCAATTGTCACTCGTCCATTAGGAATATGGCGCTGGCCGGTGTTAATGCTGTTTAGCGTCGTGGGGTTGCTGGCCGTAGGGGTTCCACTTGCCTCCATGCTAATTACGGCGTTTTCTGCCACCATCTCCAGCACTATTTCCTGGCAAAATTTAACCTGGCAGCACTTCACCATGTTGATTGATTATGAAAACGAAGCACTACCCGCATTAACGACCAGTCTGGGGCTAGCCGTCGGCAGTGCGTTACTGACAGGAACCGTCGGCTTTCTCGCAGCCTGGTTTGTCGTCGCCAAGCGTATTCGAGGGGCGGCAGTGCTGGATGGACTGTCGATGTTACCTGCTGCCCTGCCGGGAATTGTTGTCGGGGTGGGATTGATTCTTGCCTGGAATCAAAGTTTCTGGCCGATAACGCCCTATAACACCTGGGTAATTTTGCTACTGTCATACAGCTGCCTGCTTTTACCCTACCCCGTCCGCTATAGCAGTGCGGCATTGGCGCAAATTGGCAGTAATTTGGAGTCTGCAGCACGCGTTCACGGTGCTAGCGCAATGGCAGCATTACGGCTGATTGTTTTCCCGCTGGTATTTCCCAGCCTGCTGGCAGCCATGATGTTGGTCTTTGCCGTCGCGTCACGCGAGCTGGTGACGTCACTCTTGCTATCACCTGCTGGCGTGCAGACGGTGTCCATTTTTGTCTGGCGTCAGTTCGAGCAAGGTTCAGTCGGGGATGGTATGGCAATGGCAAGCGTTGCGGTGTTTATCAGTCTATCGGTGATGTTGCTGGCGTTACGATTTCATGCGCTAAAAACAAAATAAGCGCCATTTCCGCTGCGGATTTGGCGCTTAATGGTTGCCGTTAAATGTGATGTTTTTTCAAACGAGTGACGTCAGTACGCAATGTGCTGACGTCACCATTACACGCACAGGGTGGTCAACGACAACATCAATAATATTAATAGAAATCGCAGGCGGCGGCTTCGGACTGCGCCATCCATACCGGTTTATCGCTGGTTTTCAGCCAGACGCGGTGTAAATAGCTGTAGAAACGCGCCCGATCGCGGCGAAACAGCATCACCGGTAACGCCAGCACGCCGATAGCAATCACGGCAGCGCGACGCAGGAGAATACGGTGCAAGGGATAAGTAGTATAAAGCGACATAACGATCCTCCTCTGGGATAAGCACTCTTTTTCAGAAGCGCTTTTCATAACGATAAAATAAGAACTGTGACATTGGTTAAAATTTTACCGCCTTTTCTGAAAGTTTACTACTCATCTGACCAGTAAAAGATGAAATAATCGCCAACTTTTTTCGCCATCACGTCATTAAGTTACAACAAGGTTAAAAATAAACTTACCATTAGTTAATTTATGGTTTTTAGATTGGATCAATTTACTCCCACCTTCTCGCCACAGACGATTTTGTTCGCACCGTAACCCCATCACCACCTCCAGCGTCTACTTTTCACTCCATTTTTATACTTTTTTTACGCCCACAGGCGGGAAATTTGCACCTTCTTTTCCTGCGTTTTCCTACCCTGATGCTGTCTATTTTGTTCTGGAGGTGTGTTGTGACGCTTAGCATCGTCTTAGGCGGCCTACTCGTGCTGCTGTTACTGGCCTATCTGGTTTATGCCTTATTGAAGGCGGAGGAATTCTGATGGCCGCTGACGCTTTTTTACTGATCTTTGGCCTGCTGCTCACTGTGCTGATCGTAGCCCAACCGTTGGGTAGCGGACTGGCTCGCCTGATTGAGGGCGAAACAGGGATGTTCCTGCAAAAATTCGAAACGGGGACGGCGCGCTTCTTCGCTCTGGATACAACGGAGATGCGCTGGCAGCAGTATGCTGCGGCTATTTTGACCCTCAACCTGATCGGCATTATCGTCCTATTTGTGCTGTTAATGGCGCAGGGCTATCTGCCGCTTAACCCAGAAAATATGCCAGGTCTGTCGTGGCATTTAGCGTTAAATACGGCCGTCAGCTTTGTCACCAACACTAACTGGCAGGCTTACAGCGGTGAAAATACGCTGAGCTACCTGAGTCAGATGGTCGGCCTAACGGTACAAAACTTCCTTTCCGCCGCCAGCGGTATTGCGGTGGCCTTCGCGTTAATCCGCGCATTTTCCCGTCGTTGTGTCGATACACTGGGCAACGCATGGCTCGATCTGTTGCGTATCACGCTGTACGTGTTACTGCCGCTATCCCTGCTGTTGGCGCTGTTCTTCGTCAGTCAGGGTGTGTTGCAGAATCTGCTGCCTTATCAACATCTGACCACGCTGGGCGGCACAGCCCAAACGCTGCCGATGGGGCCGGTCGCCTCACAGGAAGCGATTAAACTGCTGGGTACCAACGGCGGCGGTTTCTTTGGCGCAAACTCGGCGCATCCGTTTGAAAACCCGACGGCACTCAGCAACATCGTGCAAATGCTGGCGATCCTGCTGATTCCTACTGCGCTGTGCTTCGCTTTTGGTAAAGCCGTCGGCGACAAGCGTCAGGGCCATGCGCTGCTGTGGGCGATGGCGCTGATCTTTATCGTCGCCGCGGCCGTCGTGATGAAAATGGAGGTCACCGGTAACCCGCATCTACTGACATTAGGGGCGGACAGCGCGGCAAATCTGGAAGGCAAAGAGACACGTTTTGGCGTTCTGACTTCCAGCCTGTATGCCGTTGTCACCACGGCGACGTCGACAGGTGCGGTGAACGCCATGCACGACTCCTTCACGGCACTCGGCGGCATGGTTCCCATGTGGCTGATGCAGATTGGCGAAGTGGTATTCGGTGGTGTCGGCTCTGGGCTGTACGGCATGCTGCTGTTCGTGCTTCTGACCGTCTTTATCGCTGGCCTGATGATTGGTCGCTCACCGGAATATTTGGGCAAAAAGATCGAAGTCTATGAGATGAAGATGACGGCGCTGGCGATTCTGATTCCCCCCGCACTGGTGTTGCTCGGCACCGCGCTGGCGCTGAGTACAGAAGCCGGTCGCAGCGGCATTCTGAACCCCGGCGCGCACGGCTTCAGTGAAGTGCTCTATGCCGTATCTTCCGCCGCGAACAACAACGGCAGCGCATTTGCTGGCCTGAGCGTCAATACGCCGTTCTATAACGTCTTGCTCGCTGTCGCCATGCTGCTGGGCCGTTTTGCCGTTATGGTGCCCGTGCTGGCGATCGCCGGTTCGCTGGTCGTGAAAAAGCGCCAGCCAGAAAGCAAAGGTTCACTGTCTACGCGCAGCCCGCTGTTTATCGGCATGCTCATCGCTATCGTTCTGCTGATTGGCGCACTGACATTTATCCCTGCACTGGCGTTAGGGCCAGTTGCTGAACATTTACAGTTCGGCCTGACTCACTAAGGCTGGAGACTCTTTATGACTCGTCACACGATGAATCATCAGGCAACACAGGAACCGACCTCATCTCAACAGGGTGAGGCCTCCCGCCACGTTGGCAAACGTAAGCAGCAAACGCTGTTTGACAGAACATTAATCCGCTCGGCGCTGAAAGATGCGCTGAAGAAACTCGACCCGCGCGTGCAGTGGCGCAACCCGGTCATGTTTGTGGTGTACCTTGGCAGCATGCTGACGACCCTCGTCTGGCTGGCTATTTTGGCGGGTAAAACGGAAGGCAATGCCGTGTTTACCGGGCTGGTATCACTCTGGTTATGGTTTACCGTGCTATTTGCCAACATGGCCGAGGCGCTGGCGGAAGGTCGCAGTAAAGCACAGGCAAACGCGCTGAAAGGCGTAAAGAAAACCAGTTGGGCGAACAAGCTCTCTGCACCCAATCACGATGCCAGTTCGGAATCGGTTCCAGCCGACAGCCTGCGTAAAGGCGATCTCGTACTGGTGAGCGCGGGTGAAACCATCCCGTGCGACGGTGAGGTGCTGGAAGGCGGCGCGTCCGTCGATGAAAGCGCCATTACTGGGGAATCCGCCCCAGTAATCCGCGAGTCCGGTGGTGATTTCGCGTCCGTCACTGGTGGTACGCGCGTGCTGTCCGACTGGCTGGTGATTCAGTGTAGCGTCAACCCCGGCGAAACCTTCCTCGACCGAATGATTGCCATGGTCGAAGGGGCGCAGCGTCGTAAAACGCCAAACGAAATCGCACTGACCATTCTGTTGATCGAGTTAACGCTCATCTTCCTGCTGGTCACGGCCACGCTCTACCCGTTTTCATGGTTTGGTGTACAGGCTAATCACAGCGGCGATATCGTCGGCGTGACGGTACTTGTCGCCCTGCTCGTCTGTCTGATCCCGACCACTATCGGTGGCCTGCTATCGGCTATCGGCGTAGCGGGGATGAGCCGAATGTTGGGAGCGAACGTCATTGCCACCAGCGGTCGGGCAGTCGAAGCAGCGGGCGATATCGACGTTCTTCTGCTTGATAAGACTGGCACCATTACGTTGGGTAACCGCCAGGCTTCGGCTTTCCTGCCTGCACCGGGCGTCACCGAGCAGGCGCTGGCTGACGCCGCACGTCTCGCGTCTTTAGCGGATGAAACCCCCGAAGGCCGCAGCATCGTGGTGCTGGCAAAGCAGCGCTTTAACCTGGCGGAACAGGACTTACGTTCACTGGACGCGACCTTTGTTCCCTTTACCGCCCAGACGCGTATGAGCGGTGTCAATTTCGGCCAACGTGCCATTCGTAAAGGCGCTGTTGATGCTCTGCGTCGCTACATTGAAGCAAATAATGGCGATTTCCCGCATCAGGTCGAGGAAGCGGTATCCAACGTCGCACGCAGTGGAGGGACGCCGCTGGTCGTTGCAGAAGGCAAACGCGTGCTTGGCGTGGTGGAGCTGAAAGATATCGTGAAAAGCGGTATCAAGGCACGCTTCGCCGAACTGCGCAGCATGGGGATCAAAACCGTGATGATCACTGGCGACAACCCGCTTACGGCAGCAGCCATTGCCGCAGAAGCAGGCGTCGATGATTTTCTGGCGGAAGCCACACCGGAAACCAAGCTGGCGTTGATTCGCCAATATCAGGCCGAAGGTCGGCTGGTGGCAATGACTGGCGATGGCACCAATGATGCTCCCGCACTGGCGCAGGCCGACGTGGCGGTTGCCATGAACTCCGGTACGCAAGCAGCGAAAGAAGCGGGCAACATGGTCGATCTGGATTCCAACCCGACCAAGCTGATTGAAGTGGTGCATATCGGCAAACAGATGCTGATGACACGCGGCTCGCTGACGACGTTCAGTATCGCCAACGACGTGGCGAAATATTTCGCCATTATCCCGGCCGCTTTTGCTGCCACCTATCCGCAGCTCAATGCGCTAAACGTGATGCAGTTGCATTCCCCCACATCGGCCATGCTGTCGGCGGTGATCTTCAATGCGTTAATTATCGTATTTCTGATCCCGCTGGCGCTTAAAGGGATTAGCTATCGACCCATGAGCGCGGCGGCACAGTTAAGTCGCAATCTGTGGATTTATGGTCTTGGCGGGCTGCTGGTGCCGTTCCTCGGTATCAAGCTCATTGATATGTTACTGACCGGACTGAATCTGGCTTAAGGACTGACGGGTATGCGCTATTTACGTTCTTCTTTGTTTTTATTCTTGTTATTGCTGCTGTTTACTGGTTTGGCGTACCCACTGCTGACGACCGTGCTGGCACAGTGGCTATTCCCGACACAGGCAAACGGCTCGCTGATTTATCGTGACAATGCCGTCATCGGTTCATCCCTGATCGGGCAGTCATTCAGTCAGGCTGGCTATTTTCAGGGGCGTCCTTCCGCGACGTCAGATGCACCTTATAACGCGCTGGCGTCCGGCGGTAGCAACTTGGCCGCCAGCAATCCGGCGTTGGATAAACAGATTGGTGAACGCGCCACTTACTGGCATCAGGCCATCGGCAATCAGCAGCCGGTTCCAGTTGAGCTGTTGACGGCATCCGGCAGCGGGCTGGATCCGCAGATTTCTCCAGAGGCGGCACGCTATCAGGCGCTCTACATCGCGCAGGCCAGAGGGATGTCGCTCCAGCAGGTACAGCAATTGATCGATCGCTTTACTGAGACCAGCAAGCCCGCCTTCATCGGGCAGCCAGCGATCAATGTTCTGTTGCTGAATTTAGCACTGGATAAGGAAAAACCGCTGCCATAATCGACAGTGCGTTACTATTAATTATTATACCCGTCATACTTCAAGCTGCTTGTGCGTTGGCTGCCCTTACTCACCCCAGTCACTTACTTGTGTAAGCTCCTGGGGATTCGCGCGGTTGCCGCCTTCATGCAACTCGAATTATTTAGGGTATATACGGGGAGCCAGACTCCCCGCCGTCTTTGCTGCGGCCTGGCAACTGTTCAGGCCGCTCCAATAAGGGATAGACCATGATTGACGGTGAAGATCGCCGCCCAGATCCCGATAGCCTGCTCGCACAGGTGGGTGCGCCACCGCGTGGGAAGCTGAAAATCTTCTTTGGCGCCTGCGCGGGCGTAGGGAAAACCTATGCCATGTTGCAGGAAGCGCAACGGCTACGGGCGCAGGGATTGGATATTCTTGTTGGCGTGGTCGAAACCCACGGACGTAGCGAAACCGCCGCGCTGCTGGATAAGTTGCCGCAACTGCCGCTCAAACATCTTCGTCATCACGGTCGCCATACTGTCGAATTCGATCTGGATGCCGCGCTGGCACGCTGTCCGGCACTGATTCTGATCGACGAATTGGCGCACAGCAACGTCAACGGTTCGCGCCACCCCAAGCGCTGGCAGGATGTGCAGGAACTGCTCGATGCCGGTATCGACGTCTTTACTACGGTGAACGTTCAGCATCTGGAAAGCCTGAATGACGTGGTCGGCGGCGTCACCGGGATCAGGGTGCGAGAAACGGTGCCAGATCCGATCTTCGATCAGGCTAGCGAAGTCATTTTAGTAGATCTGCCGCCAGACGACCTGCGGCAGCGTTTGAATGAAGGCAAAGTGTATTTGCCACTACAGGCCGAACGTGCCGTCGAGAATTTTTTCCGTAAAGGCAATTTGATCGCCCTGCGCGAGCTGGCACTACGGCGCATGGCCGATCGGGTTGACGATCAAATGCGCGCTATGCGTGCCGGACAAGGTCGCGAGCAGGTCTGGCATACCCGCGACGCTATTCTGTTATGCATCGGCCACGGCACGGGCAATGAAAAACTGGTGCGTACAGCAGCACGGTTAGCGGCGCGCCTAGGCAGTGCCTGGCACGCCGTTTATGTCGAAACGCCGCGCCTGCATCGCTTACCCGAACCGCAGCGACGTGCCATTTTACGTGCATTAAAACTGGCGCAGGATCTCGGAGCCGAAACCGTTACGCTGTCCGAACCCGATGAAGAGCTTGCCGTCCTGCGCTACGCGCGTGAACATAACCTCGGAAAAATCGTCATTGGTCGTCATGTGGAGCAGCGTTTCGGCTGGTGGTGGCGCACGCGTTTTGCCGAACGACTCGGCAGACTGGGGCCCGATCTCGATCTGGTTGTGGTCGCCGTGCAGGACGACGTGTCTGCCGCACCGATTAAAACGCCCGATGCGCGCGGGCTGGTAGAAAAATGGCGCATGCAGTTATTCGGCTGCGGGTTGGCAACGCTACTGTGTGCCTTTATCACTCTGCTCGCGTCGTGGTCGCCGTTTGCCATGCTGGAGCCGGTCAATCTGGTGATGATCTATCTGTTGGCCGTCGTGGTTGTCGCGCTTTTCTTTGGCCGCTGGCCGTCGGTATTCGCTGCTGTCATCAACGTCGCCAGTTTCGATCTCTTCTTTATTCTGCCACGCGGCACATTTGCCGTATCCGATGCCCAATATCTGGTGACCTTTGCCGTGATGCTCGGCGTCGGCCTGCTGGTCGGTAACCTGACGGCAGGCGTGCGCTATCAGGCCAGAGTCGCCCGTTATCGCGAGCAGCGCGTCCGTCATCTGTATGAGATGTCCAAAGCGCTGAACCGCAGCCTGTCCAGCGCCGATATCGTCGAAGCCAGCCAGCATTTTCTTAGCACCACGTTTCAGGCAAAGATCGCAGTTCTGCTGACCGATAGCCTGCATCACACCTCGCCCGACTTGCCGCAACCTGCGCGGGATAATCACCAACTGATTGTCGATAACGCTATCGCTCGTTGGAGCTTCGATCATCGTGCGCCTGCCGGAGCGGGAACATCCACCCTGCCCGGCGTGTCGTATCAGATTCTGCCGCTCGCCACCACGCAGCAAATCTTCGGTGTGCTGGCGATAGAACCCAATAACGCGCGGCAGTTGATGATTCCCGAGCAGCAGCGCCTGCTGGAAACTTTTACCGTGCTGATCGCCAATGCGCTGGAACGTCTGCATCTGATGCAGAGTACGGAAAATGCCCGACTGGATGCCGAGCGTGAGCAATTGCGTAACTCGCTGCTTGCTGCACTTTCGCACGATTTACGCACTCCACTGACGGTGCTTTTTGGTCAGGCTGAAATTCTGACGCTGAATTTGGCAAGCGAAGGTTCGCCTTATGCCCAGCAGGCTAACCAGATCCGCCAGCACATTTTGAACACCACGCGGCTGGTAAATAACCTGCTCGATATGGCGCGCATTCAGTCGGATGGTTTTAACCTGCGCAAAGAGTGGCAAACGCCGGAGGAGTTAATCGGTAGTGCCCTGCAACAGCTGGAAACCGCACTGGCGAAAAACACCATTCAGGTTAATCTACCTGATGAGATGGTTCTGGTTTATTGTGATGCCAGCTTAGTGGAACGCGTGTTCATTAACCTGTTGGAGAATGCGCTGAAGTACGCCGGAGAGCAGGCCACGATCGCTATTTCAGCAAGCGTTATTTCAATAAATACCATCACGCAAACCGATACGCAGGAAAACGAACTGGAAATCATCGTGCAGGACAATGGCCCAGGGATTGAGCACGGACAGGAAAGCATGATTTTTGATAAATTCTCCCGCGGCCACAAAGAGTCATCGATTCCCGGTGTCGGACTGGGGCTAGCCATCTGCCGGGCAATTGTGGAAATTCACGGCGGCCGTATCTGGGCAACGAATGCGGAAAGTGGCGGTGCAGCCTTCCATTTCACCCTACCCTTGTCGGCACCACCGGATCTCGAACCGGAAGATATTGAGGAGCACTGAATCCATTGCAGGCCACTATTCTGATCGTTGAAGATGAAAAAGAGATCCGTCGTTTTGTACGTCAGGCGCTGGAAGGCGAAGGCTGCCGCGTGTTTGACGCAGAAACGATGCAGCGCGGCCTGTTAGAAGCGGCCACCCGTAAACCCGATCTGATTATTCTCGATTTAGGCCTGCCGGACGGCAACGGTATCGACTACATCCGTGATTTACGCCAGTGGAGCAGCCTGCCTGTCATTGTGCTGTCTGCCCGTACTGACGAGCAGGATAAAATAGACGCACTGGACGCAGGTGCCGATGATTACCTAACCAAACCGTTTGGCATCGGCGAATTGCTGGCTCGACTGCGCGTCGCGCTGCGTCGCCACAGCCATACCCAGCAGGAAACACCGCTGGTGAGTTTCGGTACGATCACCGTCGATTTACTTAACCGACAGGTAAATCGCGATGGTCAGGAGTTGCACCTGACGCCCATCGAATTTCGTCTGCTAGCAACCTTACTCGCTAGCCCAGGTAAAGTACTGACGCAGCGCCAACTCCTGACGCAGGTCTGGGGGCCAAACGCCGTCGAGCACAGCCACTATCTGCGTATTTATATGGGGCATCTGCGCCAGAAGCTGGAAAGCGACCCCGCCAGACCGCGCCATCTATTGACTGAAACCGCTATCGGTTATCGATTTATGCCGTAAAATCATCTTTCTGTATCAGGCGACGTCCATGGAGAATCTCTCCCGCGGTACGTGCCCGTCATTTCTTCAGGAATACATCGTCATGAGTAGTTGGTTGATTTACGCCTTGCTGTCTGCGGTATGCGCCGCGATGGTCGCGATATTTGGCAAGATCGGTTTGCAAAATTTGGACGCTAATACGGCGACCGCAATTCGTGCCGTCATCATGGCACTTTTTCTGGTGGGAGTGGTGGTCGCACAAGGTAAGCTGGTGCTAGTCGGCGAGATTATTGCCAATAAGAAAGCGCTGTTGTTCATTGTGCTCAGTGGCGTCGCGGGTGCCTTGTCGTGGCTGTTTTACTTTGTCGCGTTGAAGACCGGTAACGTCGCACAGGTCGCGCCAATCGATAAGCTCAGCGTGGTATTTGCCGTCGTGTTGGCAGTCATCCTGCTGGGAGAAAAAATTTCACTGGTGGCGGGAGCCGGCGTTGCACTCATTTCGGTGGGCGCACTACTTGTTGCGTTAGGATAAAGGTGTTCTGCATTTTCTGGTTGTACGAGATTAAAAAAGGCGCTGCAAGCAGCGCCTTTTTCACTTATTTGGCGCTTGCCAGCACCGCACTAACAATCTCTACCGCTTCTTTCTCGATGCGCTCACGGTGTTCGACCCCGAGGAAGCTCTCACAGTAGATCTTGTAGGCTTCTTCCGTACCGGAAGGACGCGCAGCAAACCAGCCGTTCTCCGTCATCACTTTCAGGCCACCAATCGATGCCCCGTTGCCCGGCGCAGCGGTCAGGCGAGCAGTAATCGGATCGCCTGCCAGCGTGCTGGCTGATACCTGCTCAGGCGACAGTTTAGACAGCGCGGCTTTTTGTGCATGCGTTGCAGAAGCCTGAATACGGTTGTAGCTCGGCGCACCAAAGCGTTGTGCCAGCTCATCATAATGGTGCTGCGGGTTTTTACCCGTCACGGCAGTAATTTCTGCTGCCAGCAAACACATGATGATCCCGTCTTTATCCGTCGACCACGGCGTACCGTCAAAGCGCAGGAAAGAAGCTCCCGCGCTTTCTTCACCGCCGAAGCCAAAGCTGCCGTCATACAGACCGTCAACGAACCATTTGAAGCCAACCGGTACTTCCACCAGCTTGCGGCCCAAATCTGCCACCACGCGATCGATCATCGCACTGGATACCAGCGTTTTGCCGACGGCAACAGATTGTCCCCACTGTGGACGATGCTGGAACAGATAGTTGATCGCCACCGCCAGATAATGGTTCGGGTTCATCAGCCCTGCCGGGGTGACAATACCATGACGGTCATAGTCAGGATCGTTGGCAAACGCCAGATCAAATTTATCACGCAGCGCTAGCAGCCCAGCCATAGCGAACTCTGACGAGCAATCCATACGGATCACGCCGTCATGATCCAGCGACATAAAGCGGAATGTCTGATCGACAGCATCGTTAACCAACGTCAGATCCAGCTTGTAATGCTCTGCGATGCGCTGCCAGTAGGCAATACCGGAACCACCCAGCGGGTCGACGCCCAGCTTCAGACCGGCGCGCTGAATCGCCGCCATGTCTACCACGCTAGCCAGACCTTCTACATAGGCCTGAACCAGATCCTGCTCGTGGACATGCCCGCTTTGCAACGCTTGATCCAGCGTAATGCGTTTCACGTCACGCAGTTCATCTGCCAGCAACGCATTCGCCCGCGTCTCAATCACGCTGGTGAGGTTGGTATCCGCAGGGCCGCCGTTCGGTGGATTATATTTAATGCCGCCATCTTCCGGCGGGTTATGGGACGGCGTAATCACAATGCCGTCCGCCAGCGCACCGCCCTGACGATTGTGAACCAGAATCGCGTTAGACACCGCAGGCGTTGGGGTAAAACCATTATCCAACTGAACGATGACGTCCACACCGTTAGCAGCCAACACTTCCAGCACGGAAATAAATGCCGGCTCAGAGAGCGCGTGAGTATCTTTACCTACATAGCAAGGGCCGCTGATGCCCTGCTTTTTGCGCTCTTCAGCAATCGCCTGTGCAATCGCCAAAATGTGCGGTTCATTAAAGCTATGACGCCCCGCGCTACCACGATGGCCCGACGTACCGAATTTCACCGCGTGCGCTGTGTTGCCGACTTCTGGGCGCAGCACATAATATTGTGACGTTAACTGTGCCACATTAATCAAATCGCTCTGCTGGGCAGGCTGTCCGGCCCTTGGGTGATTAGCCATTGGCGCTTCTCCCTAACGCTGTAGTTAGTGTTGTTAGATAAGTGGTTAATGTTATCCCCTTAATCCGTGCGTTGACTTCGCGCAACTCGAATTATTTAGGGCATAAATAGATGATTAGATGGTTCCACACACTTTTTCTGTCAGTTCCGCAGGTAACTGCATCGTCGTCATGATGTGCTCAACCATGCTACGTTTACGGCCAGTATTCGTGTTGGTAATCACCCAGTATGGCGTGCCCGGAATATGTTTAGGCTTTGTGTGTGTGCCATGCTGAAGCAATGTCTGTTGGTCGCCCGCGAAGTAGACTCGGGTGCGGCCATGAAGCGATTCCGTCGCGGCAGCAAATTCCTGTGGCGACAAGGTATACAGTGTGCACAGAACCAGCATAAAGCGATTAATAGCCTTATTCTGTTCAGCGTATTCATCCGACAGCAGCAGCTCACGAAGGGTTCGTACCCGATCGCGCGGACTTGGCGCAGCGGCAGGCTGAGATATCACCGTTGCCGTCGCCTCTACTGCTGGCGCTGCGATAGGCTGCCCAGCAGTAAATTTCAGCATGCGCCGTAAAATATCCGATGCGCTCTCACCAATATGCTGTGTGTGGCTGGCAATATAACGATAAAGCTCTTCGTCGACTTCAATAGTTTTCATCTTTATCCAGTGCTGTTTTTACCCATTATCATGCAAATTACAGAGGCGTTTCCCTCCTGCAACCCGACATCGGTGGGTAGATGACTCAAATCAAAAGGATTATACAGGCGTTCAAACATTATCGAACAGCGGCATAATGGGACAATACCAAAAGTCAGACTATGCCCCAATGCCTTTCACATTCCTTCGAGTAGCTATGCTGTTCCTTCAGTGACAACATCGATTCTAAAGTCATGATACCCTAAGCCCATGTCTCTCTGAATGAACTTCACCATGAAATTGAATCATCGCTGGCAAAATGCGCACCAGCCCACAGATAAACTCCCTGTTGTCCTGATTCATGGCCTGTTTGGCACATTAGATAACCTTGGTGTATTGGGTCGAGATTTGCAAAATACGCATGACATTCTGCAAATCGATTTACGCAATCACGGTTTGTCGCCGCGTTCATCGCAGATGAACTACCCCGCAATGGCGCAGGACGTGCTGGCGCTGCTGGACGAGCTGAACATCGAACGCGCTATTGTCATTGGCCATTCGATGGGCGGAAAAGTGGCCATGGCGCTCAGCGCACTGATTCCCGAACGGCTGGACAAGCTAGTCGCGATTGATATCGCACCAGTGGATTATCAGGTACGCCGCCACGACACCATTTTCGCTGCGCTACGCGCCGTAACGGAAGCCGGTCTGACATCACGAACCGAAGCGACAGCACTCATGCGCCAGCATATAAAAGAAGAAGGGGTAATTCAGTTTTTGCTGAAATCTTTCCAGCAGGGAGAGTGGCGTTTTAATGTGCCAGTGTTGTGGGATGAGTACGAAAACATCGTGGGCTGGCAAGAGGTTCCGGCCTGGCAAGGACCAATACTGTTCATTCGTGGCGGTGATTCCCCCTATTTGGACGATCGATACCGTGATTCACTGCTGCGCCAGTTCCCAACCGCGCGTGCACATGTCATCAGCGGCGCTGGCCACTGGGTTCACTCAGAAAAACCTGATGCGGTTTTGCGTGCTATCCACCGTTTTCTGGACGCGAATTAACCAGACGGTACGCACACTGGCGGATTCATAGCGACGACGGCAGTTAACCGTTGTCGCCGCCAGTGTGGCTAGGGTATGATGGCGCTCGCAGTAGAGGGACGGCTGATTCAGCCACAAGCATTGTAACCACTTCATCAAAATGCACGCACCACTTCCCGGCATGTTCCACATATAGGCAAACCGCAACCTGACAATCCTGTTGCAGGATAAGAATAGGCATCGGTTTTATTTGTGAACAAGACAGGCAGCGTGGTGTATTTTGGTCCGAATACCTTGCAGTATCATTACTTATGGCAAAAGAACAAACGGATCGTACCACACTGGATCTGTTCGCAGATGAGCGTCGTCCGGGCCGCCCCAAGACCAACCCGCTCACTCGTGACGAACAACTAAGAATTAACAAGCGTAATCAACTACGTCGCGATAAAGTTCGTGGCTTGCGCCGTGTTGAATTAAAAATTAACAGCGATGCTGTCGATATCCTGAACAGCCTTGCTGAAGAGCGGAACATTAGCCGCAGTGAATTGATTGAAGAGATGCTGTTGGCACAATTGGCCGAACAGCATTCCTGATTGACGTAACACGCGATTCACATAATGCAGTATTCACATCTTGTGCGGCGCCATTTCTGACGCCGCCTGAACGTTAACCCAAGACTAAAAATACCATCCTGGATTAAAGCGACAGCTAGAATTTTTCCCAGTTGTCGCTACTGGCCGGTAGCGCTTTGCTTGCACGCGGCGCAATCGCCTGCGCTTTCTGCACCGGTTTTGCAGCCACTTGCAGCGCTGACTGCGAATCGGACAGTTGGAACAGCGACACAGTCTGGTTCAACAACGCCGCCTGTTCTTCCAGCGACAAGGCTGCCGACGATGCCTGTTCAACCAACGCGGCGTTTTGCTGCGTTACGCTGTCCATTTCCGCCACAGCCTGACCAACCTGCGCTATACCTTTGCTCTGCTCTTCCGAGGCAGAGGCGATTTCACCCATGATATCCGTCACATTGGTAACCGCACGGACGATATCCTGCATGGTGTCACCGGCGTCGCTAACCAGATTGGAGCCGGTATCCACACAGCGAACCGATTCAGAAATCAGCCCTTCAATCTCTTTCGCTGCCTGCGCACTGCGCTGCGCCAGACTACGAACTTCTCCTGCTACCACGGCAAACCCACGTCCCTGTTCACCCGCACGCGCCGCTTCTACCGCTGCGTTCAGTGCCAAAATGTTGGTCTGGAAAGCAATACCGTTAATCACGGTGGTGATTTCTGCGATTTTTCTTGAGCTACCGGATATTTCCGCCATGGTTTTCACCACGTTCTCAACAATCTCACCGCCCTTCTTCGCCGTTGTCGAGGCTTGTAATGCCAGTTGGCTGGCGTGGTTGGCGTTTTCGGCGTTCTGTTTCACCGTTGCCGTCAGTTGCTCCATGCTGGCTGCGGTTTCTTCCAATGCGGAAGCCTGCTCTTCGGTACGTGAAGACAGATCGTTATTACCCGCAGCAATCTCAGAAGCGCCCTGATAGATAGAGTCCGTGCTGTTTCTGATGGTGCTAACCGTACTGGCCAAGCTTCCCTGCATTTCACGCAGCAATGGGAAGAGGCGACCAACACAGTTATTACCAAAGTCCAGAATTGGCTTACCCAGATGACCAGAAGCAATCACGCTAAAGTGATAACGCAGGTCATTTAACGGACGAACCAGACACACCACCAGATAACGGTCGGTCAGGAACAGCATGATAAGGCCGATAAACAACCCGCTCAGCAAAATGTTCTGCCCAATCGTGGTGATTTGTTCAAAACGCACACCCGCCGCATCGAATTTCTCTGCGCTGGCGTTACTGAACGCGGATAGAGATGCGCCAAACTGGCGACTCAATGGCGGCACAACGTTCTTGGCCTGATTTTGGTAGTCATCCAGCGCGTTGGCTGCGGCCTTTTGGTAAAGTGGCTCAACGCCTTGAACAACCAGATTATTCCAGTCACGGCTGACAGCCTGTACCAGCGCATCGTCCAGACTCGCATGATCGATAGCATTAAACGCCACCAGATCAGACTTCAGTTTATCCAGTGCAACTAACGCCGATGCCTGCTCTTTATCTGCGGTTGCGTTATCGCCACTACGACGAGCGTCAACAGCGCGCGCCAGACGGGTTACCATACGGAAGTATTGATCGTTGCCCTGGTTGATAAAATTCATGTTCTGAACCAGCAAGGTGCTGGTCTTCGAGGTCGCCGTCATCTCTTTAAAAGAGAACATGGTATATATCGATACGCCGCCCCAAAGAACGCAAAAAGTGCCCAGCACCCATAGCATAGCGGTTCTGATGGCAATATTTTTTATAAGTCTCATAGCTCACTCCAAATCAGGAAAATGGTTAAAAAGATTTTTATCGCTAATCAACCGATATGAATCAGAAAATTCACACCATGAAACAGGTCACTTCTCCCTAGCGTTCAAATTTCACCGAGTTGAAAACTCAAAAACCACGCTAACTCATCGGCTAAATACAGAGAATATTTAGCGTTCTCGCTATATTTATTAATATAATTTTTCACATTGAGAATAAACCCACCTATTTTATAGATATAAGGATTTTAATCAGAGGGTTGCAAGTAAGAGCATTATCCATACTCGCCACATCTCTGATAGCAGGGATATGCCATTTCGCAGCAAAGCAATTAGAGGTGATTTTTCATTTTATTCTTTAACATCAAAAGAATAAAATCATCATCACGGCATTGCATCGTTTCAGCTGCAAATGGTTATAATTCTTATTTCCTTTCATTAGGAATATTCCCGCAAAATGTTACAGGTTTTCAATTCGCTAAAAAACATTATCCTTTGTATGTATTTTAATTCTCCTGAATAGTAACGTTCCGTTCCGTGACTTTTATTTTTCACAAAAAGAAGCCTGCTTTTAATTACAACCGGTACAAGTTGTAAAAATAAAAAGCACATTCATAAAAAATGAAACATTGTTATGAATAAATAACCGCGACGATATTAAGGAAATGTGCGTTTACTCTCAGACGATAACATAAACCTTATTAACCATGTGGAATTTAACATTAACAGTGATGTTTTTCATTTCCCTTCCTTGCCTCCGCCTGTCACCCGCTCTTGATTTACGCCTCCTTACCGATACGAGTTTCTCCAGATGTGAGTGTCTGTTATTATTAACGGATAAGTGGGTGAAATATTACACCATACCATTAGGAATCAAGAGGTTATTCAATTCATGGCACTCATCGGAATATTCTTTGGCAGCGATACGGGCAACACTGAAAACATTGCCAAAACGATCCAACAGCAGTTAGGCAGCGGCGTTGCGGATGTTCATGACATCGCCAAAAGCAGCAAAGAAGACCTCGAAGGTTTCGATATTCTGCTATTGGGTATTCCAACCTGGTATTACGGTGAAGCTCAATGTGATTGGGATGACTTTTTCCCGTCACTGGAAGAAGTTGATTTCACAGGAAAATTGGTTGCTCTGTTTGGTTGCGGCGATCAGGAAGACTACGCGGAATACTTCTGTGATGCTATGGGCACCATTCGTGACATCATTGAACCTCGCGGCGCGACGATTGTCGGCCACTGGCCAACAGAAGGTTATTATTTTGAAGCATCTAAAGGGCTTGCCGACGACAATCACTTCATTGGTTTAGCTATCGATGAAGACCGTCAGCCTGAACTCACCAACGAACGCGTGACGACGTGGGTGAAGCAGATCAGTGATGAACTGAATCTGAAAGAGCTAGTTGGCTAAGCCATTTTGGCTCTGATATCCCCTATCAGAGCCAAAACAGCATTGATAGGTAAAACCTTTCATAATAATTGATACATTTTTTTAACTTCTATCAGTAAACCTGTACAATAATCCCATCGGTTTTATACGTGCATAACCATTTCCTCATTCATCAACAACGGATTGCGTTGTATATCAGTAGTGTGAATGGGGACAATATTGTTAACATTCCCTTGTTTTCATTTTGTATGCGCGGTTCTATAATTGAGACGTGATTACATTTTTTAAGCCGACCGATGTCATAGGCTAGGCAGCCTCCATTGATAAGTAAGCAACAGGACTAAACCCGCATGACTGACAACAATACCGCATTAAAGAAGGCCGGCCTGAAAGTCACTCTTCCAAGACTGAAAATACTGGAAGTGTTACAGGATCCTGTCTGCCATCACGTCAGTGCGGAAGATTTATATAAGAGACTGATTGATATGGGCGAAGAGATCGGTCTTGCTACCGTCTATCGCGTACTTAACCAGTTTGATGATGCGGGCATCGTAACCCGTCATAACTTCGAAGGCGGCAAATCCGTCTTTGAATTGACGCAGCAGCATCATCACGATCACTTAATTTGCCTCGACTGCGGCAAAGTCATTGAATTCCGCGATGAATCTATCGAAGCACGTCAACGCGAGATCGCAGAAAGACATGGCATTAAACTGTCCAACCACAGTTTGTATCTCTATGGGCATTGCAGTGAAGGGGATTGCCGCGAGGATGAAACCCTGCACGACGCCACACGATAAATCGACCGCATAAAAGAATAAAACCGCCGAGGCGGTTTTATTCTTGTCTTCTTATCGGTGGCCTTAGCCTACCCAAGTATCACGTAGTCCAACCGTACGGTTAAACACTAGGTGTTCTGCACTGGAGTAAACGCGATCGGCACAGAAGTAACCTTCACGCTCAAACTGATACGCTTTCTCTACTTCGGCCTGTGCCAAACTCGCTTCTACAAAACCTTGCGTAATTTTCAGTGAGTCTGGGTTAATCGTTGACAGGAAGTCATCCGCCGCCGCAGGGTTTGCCACACTGAACAGACGATCGTACAAACGGAATTCCGCTGGCACCGCATGCGCCGCAGAAACCCAGTGGATGACGCCCTTCACTTTACGACCATCTGCCGGATCTTTGCTCAGCGTTTCCGCATCATAGCTACAGTAAATGGTGGTGATAGTGCCCTGCTCGTCTTTTTCAATGCGATCGGCTTTGATCACATAGGCATTACGCAAGCGAACTTCTTTACCCAAGACCAGACGCTTGTACTGTTTGTTAGCTTCTTCACGGAAGTCAGCACGATCGATATAAACTTCACGGCTGAATGCTACCTGACGTGAGCCCATTTCTGGCTTATTCGGATGGTTAGGCATCGCAACAAACTCTTCGTGCTCGGCTGGCAGATTCTCGATAACCACTTTGACCGGATCCAGCACTGCCATCGCACGCGGGGCATTTTCATTCAGATCATCACGGATACAGGATTCAAGCGCGGCCATTTCCACGTTGTTATCCTGCTTCGTTACACCGATGCGCACACAGAATTCACGGATAGAAGACGCACTATAGCCACGACGACGCAGACCCGAAATGGTCGGCATACGCGGATCGTCCCATCCTTCAACGACATTTTCCACAACCAGCTGATTCAGCTTACGCTTAGACATAATCGCGTATTCAAGGTTAAGGCGGGAAAACTCGTACTGACGCGGATGACAAGGAATGGTGATGTTATCCAGCACCCAGTCGTACAGACGGCGGTTATCCTGGAATTCCAGCGTACACAGTGAATGCGTGATCCCTTCCAGCGCATCGGAAATGCAGTGGGTGAAATCATACATCGGGTAGATGCACCACTTATTGCCCGTCTGGTGGTGATCGGCAAATTTAATGCGATATAACACCGGATCGCGCATCACGATAAAGGACGAGGCCATATCGATTTTTGCACGCAGACAAGCTGTACCTTCAGCAAACCCACCGTTGCGCATCTTTTCAAACAGTGCCAGGTTTTCCTGCACGGTACGATCGCGGTAAGGGCTATTTTTACCCGGCGCCGTTAGCGTGCCGCGGTATTCACGAATCTGTTCGGGCGTCAATTCATCAACGTAAGCCAGCCCTTTACCGATCAGCTCAACCGCATAAGCGTGCAATTGATCGAAATAATCAGAAGAATAACGAACGTTGCCGCTCCATGAAAAACCCAACCACTCGACGTCACGTTTGATCGACTCAACGTATTCGATATCTTCTTTCACCGGATTGGTGTCATCAAAACGCAGATTGCACTGCCCCTGATAGTCACGTGCGATACCAAAATTCAGGCAAATAGACTTCGCATGCCCAATATGCAGATAGCCGTTCGGCTCTGGCGGGAAACGCGTCTGAATATGGTCATGCTTACCGGACGCCAGATCTTCATCAATAATCTGACGGATAAAGTTAGTCGGGCGGGCTTCAGCCTCACTCATTCTTCATTCCTCAATGCTAAAACGACGTATAACCGACAATGATCCAACAAGCTACGCTGGGAAACAACCGTTAATTATTCATAACGAAAAAAAGGGCGAGATTGCTATCTCGCCCATCACTTTCATCGACATAACACCGCGTTAAACAAGTAACGATGTCATATTACGCTTTATCATGTTCCGCTTTCAGCGCGGTTGCGATTGATTCAGCCTGTGTGCCCACAACAATCTGCACACTCTGCTTATTCAGACGAATAACACCTGCCGCACCAAGACGTTTCGCCTGCGCCTCATCAACCAGAGAAGAGTCAGCCACATTCAAACGCAAACGCGTGATACAGGCATCAATACCTATCAGATTGGCTTTGCCGCCCAGCGCCTGCAAATAACCACGCGCCAACGTCGCCGTATCGCTTGATTTCTCACCCGCAGATGCAGTACTCACGTCATATCCATCGGCTTCGCTACCGCTCACGGCAAGTTCACGTCCCGGTGTTAACAGATTGAAGCGAGTAATCGTGAAGCGGAACACCACATAATAAATGACGAAGAATACCAGCCCTTGTGCAATCAGCATGTACCACTGGGTGGCTAGCGGGTTACGCGAGGACAGCACCATATCCACCAGACCAGCACTGAAGCCAAACCCGGCAATCCAATGCATACTGGCAGCGATAAAGACGGAAAAACCCGTCAGTAGCGCATGAAGGAAGTACAGCACTGGTGCCACGAACATGAATGAGAATTCCAGCGGCTCGGTGATCCCAGTGAAGAATGAAGCAAACGCCGCCGCCAGCATAATCCCGGCAACTTTACTTTTGTTCTCAGGACGCGCGCAGTGGTAGATCGCTAACGCGGCTCCCGGTAGGCCGAACATCATAATCGGGAAGAAGCCCGCCTGATAACGCCCTGTGATCCCCACCACGGCTTTGCCTGAATCGATAGACTGCTGACCAGCCAGGAAGTTAGGGATATCGTTGATACCCGCAACGTCAAACCAGAACACGGAATTCAGCGCGTGGTGTAACCCAACAGGAATCAGTAAGCGGTTAAAGAAGGCATAAACCCCAGCACCAGCCGACCCCAACTGTTGAATGTGTTCACCAAACGATACCAGCGCATTGTAAATCACCGGCCAGACGTACATTAAAATGAACGCCACCAGAATCATCAGGAAAGAAACCAGAATCGGCACCAGACGCCGCCCACTGAAGAACGACAGCGCTTTAGGCAATTCCACCTGGCTGAAGCGGTTATACAGTTCAGCGGACATCACACCAACAAGAATCCCGATAAATTGGTTTTCAATCTTGCCAAACGCAGCGGGCACCTGTTCAACAGGGATCCGCTGAATCATGGCGACAACGGCCGGTGAACACAGCGTGGTCAGCACCAGATAACCAACAAAGCCGGTCAATGCTGCCGCGCCATCCTTATCTTTCGACATACCATAAGCGACACCGACCGCAAACAGTACCGCCATATGCCCGATAATCGCCTCACCCGATTTAATGAGAAGTGCCGCCAACGCGTTCTCGCTTCCCCAACCAACCGGATCGATCCAGTAACCTATACCCATCAGGATAGCGGCAGCAGGCAGTGTCGCAACAGGCACCATCAATGCCCGACCGACTTTTTGTAAATAGCTCAGAGTACTCACTTTTCCCTCTCTTACCTTTGTGAGGTAAATGAAATGTTGTGGGGCAAACAAACCTGCCGAAAAACTTCACTGTCAAAAAGCGTCATTGTCGAAAAAACAGACCCAGCGAGGGTTCTTAGGGGGAGTGTAAGAAAAATAATTCGCTACACAAATTAAACCCCGTAATTATGTGATAAAAATCACCAAAAAACTGCATACAAAAAGTTTATACCTGAATAAAACCCCAACTTATTTCAAGATTAAAAAAAACGGAGTAGACTAATTTTAATGCATAGACAAAACGCGCAACCGGCGCGATTTACGCAATAACATATTTAATTCCACTAAAAAATCAGGAGAGCGCTGATGAGACTCATTCCCTTAACTACCGCCGCCGACGTCGGAAAATGGGCCGCCCGCCACATCGTTGAGAAAATTAACGCTTTCAAGCCCAGCGCTGAGCGCCCTTTCATTCTTGGGCTACCGACGGGCAGTTCACCACTGGAAGCCTATAAATCGCTGGTTGCCATGCACAAAGCGGGTCTGGTGAGCTTTAAACACGTTGTGACCTTCAATATGGATGAATATGTCGGCCTGCCAACCGATCATCCGGAAAGCTATCATACCTTCATGCATCAGAATTTTTTCAATCACGTTGATATTCAGCGTGAAAACATTAACCTGTTGAACGGCAACGCAGAAGACATCACAGCAGAATGTCGCCGTTATGAAGAGAAAATAAAGTCCTACGGGAAAATTCATCTTTTCATGGGCGGCGTGGGCAATGACGGACATATCGCCTTCAATGAGCCCGCCTCCTCTTTGGCTTCCCGGACCCGCATCAAAACGTTGACGGAAGAAACCCGTATCGCAAACTCCCGTTTCTTCGGCGGGGACGTCAGTCTGGTGCCTAAATTTGCCCTGACCGTAGGTGTCGGTACGCTGCTGGATGCTGAAGAAGTGATGATTTTGGTGACCGGTCGTAACAAGGCCCAGGCGCTACAGGCTGCGGTAGAAGGCAACGTCAACCACATGTGGACCATCAGTTGTCTGCAACTTCATGCCAAAGCCATCATGGTCTGCGACGAACCTTCAACGATGGAGCTGAAGGTAAAAACCGTTAAATACTTCCGTGAGTTAGAAACGGAAAGTATGAAGAACCTCTAACCGATCGCGGGAGTCGATGATGTACGCGTTAACCCATAGCCGGATTTTTACCGGCCATCAGATTCTGGATAATCACGCTGTCGTGATTGCCAATGGGCTGATCGAGCGAGTCTGCCCAGTTGCTGAGCTCCCAGCCGGCATTGAACAACACGATCTGGCCGGTGCGTTTCTCGCTCCGGGATTTATCGACCTCCAACTGAACGGCTGCGGCGGAGTGCAATTTAACGACTCGCTGGACACGATCTCCGTCAAAACGCTGGAGATCATGCAGCAGGCGAACCAGCGTTCGGGCTGTACCAGTTTTTTACCCACGCTGATTACCTCCAGCGATGCGTTCATGGAACACAGCGTCAACGTGATGAGAGACTGGCTGGCGCAGAATAAGCATCAAGCGCTTGGATTGCACCTCGAAGGCCCGTGGCTGAACGTGATAAAAAAAGGCACACATGACCCTGCCTTTATCCGCAAACCGACACAAGCGCTCGTCGATTTTCTGTGTGCCAACGCAGAAGCGATTACGAAAATCACGCTGGCACCGGAAGAAGTCGAACCAGCAGTCATCCGCCAGTTAACTGCGGCAGGCATTATCGTCTCCGCCGGACACTCTAACGCGACCTGGGAACAGGCTAAGCAGGGTTTTGCCGCTGGCATCCGCTTCGCCACTCACCTGTTCAACGCCATGCCTTATCTGACTGGCCGTGAACCTGGGCTCGTCGGCGCGATTTACGATGCTCCGGAAGTTTATTGCGGCATTATCGCGGATGGACGTCACGTAGACTGGGCCAATATTCGCAACAGTAAGCGTATCAAGGGCGATAAGCTGGTGCTGGTGACCGATGCCACAGCACCGGCGGGCGCAGATATTGACCAGTTCATTTTTGCTGGTAAAACCATATACTACCGTGATGGTCTCTGCGTCGATGAACACGGCACCCTGAGCGGTTCGGCCCTGACGATGATCGAAGCCGTACGTAACAGCGTCGAACACGCAGGTATTGCTCTGGATGAAGCCATTCGGATGGCAACGCTCTATCCAGCTCGCGCCATCGGCGTCGATCAACATTTAGGCAGTATTGAAAGCGGTAAAGTGGCCAATCTAACCGCATTTGACCGTGATTATCACATTCTCAAGACGTTTGTTAACGGCAATCCTGTTTGGGGATAAAGCGAAAAGCGTCTTGAGGTAAAGCGGAAATACGTGGGGGAAACCAAGATAAGGTTTACCCCATGTTGACGAAACAACGCGTTATACCTAAAGAAGCGAGTAACCTTTTAATGACCACAGGCGGACAGGCGCAGATAGGGAATGTCGATCTGGTTAAGCAATTAAACAGCGCGGTGGTTTACCGCCTGATTGATCAGCAAGGCCCGATCTCACGGATTCAAATAGCAGAGCAGAGCCAGCTTGCTCCCGCCAGCGTTACCAAAATAACCCGCCAGCTTCTGGAGCGCGGGCTCATCAAAGAAGTCGATCAGCAGGCTTCAACTGGCGGCAGACGCGCCATTTCAATTATCACCGAAAACCGCCCTTTCCATACCATCGCCGTACGTCTCGGTCGTTATGACGCCACCATCGCGTTGTACGATTTGCAGGGAAAAGCGCTGGAAGAAATGCACTACGAGCTGCAAGAGAAAACACAGGAGTCGCTGGAAGCCACGCTATTTCAGTCTATCAGCGACTTTATTGCCAGCCACCAGCGCCGTATCCGCGAGCTTATTGCGATCTCTGTGGTGCTACCGGGGTTGGTTGATCCGGTTGCAGGTATCGTCCGCTATATGCCGCATATCAGCGTGAATAACTGGAAACTGGTCGAAAATCTGCAACGCCACTTCAACGTCACCAGCTTTGTCGGTCACGACATCCGCAGTCTGGCACTGGCGGAACACTATTTTGGCGCCACCCACGATTCACTGGATTCAATTCTGGTACGTGTGCATCGCGGTACAGGCGCAGGAATTCTCGTCAACGGACAAATTTTTCTCGGCAGTAACGGCAACGTCGGCGAGATCGGTCATATTCAGATCGATCCACTCGGCGATCGCTGCCATTGCGGTAACTTTGGCTGTCTGGAAACCGTCGTCGCCAACGGCGCAATTGAACAACGCGTACAGCATCTGCTCCGTCAGGGCTATCCCAGCAAGCTTTCTGCGAATAACAGTTCGATTTCAGCAATTTGCAAAGCGGCTAACCGAGGCGATGACCTCGCCCGTGAGGTCATCGAACAGGTTGGACTCAATCTTGGTAAAGCACTTTCCATCGCGATCAATTTGTTCAATCCACAGAAAGTCGTGATTGCTGGTGAAATTACCGAAGCAGAAAAAACACTGCTTCCTGCGATTCAACGCTGCATCAACACGCAGGTATTGAAAGAATTTCGTCATAATCTGCCAATTGAGATCTCCAGCCTCAACCATCTTTCGGCTATCAGCGCCTTCGCATTGGTCAAACGTGCGATGCTAAACGGTGTTCTGCTACAGCAATTGCTCGAAAACGCCTGATTCCCTTTCTGGCCGGATTATGTAATCACTAAAAACCCGGCCTTTCCCCTGCATGAATTTGACGAATCAACACAAAAAAAGCCAATAAATTAACGAAACACCACACCAATTGCTTTTTTCATTAAATAATATTGAATTCCTATGGCGTTTTGATGCTAAATCAATGGCACTAAGGTCGAATTCGTAATTACTGGGAGTCATGTATGTGTTCTATTTTTGGTGTGCTTGATCTGAAAAGCGATCCTGTTGAACTGCGTAAGAAAGCACTGGAATTATCCCGCTTAATGCGTCACCGTGGACCAGACTGGTCCGGCGTTTATGCCAGCGACAAAGCGATTCTGGCTCACGAACGTCTGTCTATCGTTGACGTCAACACGGGCGCACAGCCGCTTTACAACGCCGAGCGCACCCACATTCTGGCCGTTAACGGTGAAATTTATAACCATCAGGCATTGCGTCAGCAGTACGGTGACCGTTATGCGTTTCAAACTGGCTCCGACTGCGAAGTCATCCTTGCGCTGTATCAGGAAAAAGGCCCTGAATTCCTGGACGAACTGCGCGGCATGTTCGCTTTTGCGCTGTATGACAGCGAAAAAGATGCCTATCTGATCGGTCGTGACCATCTTGGTATCATCCCGCTGTACATGGGCTACGATGAGCACGGTAACCTGTACGTCGCTTCTGAAATGAAAGCGCTTGTGCCAGTTTGCCGTACCATCAAAGAATTCCCAGCAGGCAGCTACCTGTGGAGCAAAGACGGTGAAATCCGTGAATATTACCAGCGTGACTGGTTTGATTACGATGCCGTAAAAGACAACGAAACGGATAAAGTAGCGCTGCACGATGCGCTGGAAGAAGCGGTGAAAAGCCACCTGATGTCTGACGTGCCTTACGGCGTGTTGCTCTCTGGTGGCCTGGATTCTTCCGTTATCTCCGCGATCACCAAAAAATATGCCGCACGTCGTGTAGAAGATGACGCGCGCAGTGAAGCCTGGTGGCCTCAGTTGCACTCTTTCGCCGTTGGTTTGGAAGGTGCGCCAGATTTGAAAGCCGCGCAGGAAGTCGCTAAACACCTCGGTACCGTGCACCACGAAATTCATTTCACCGTGCAGGAAGGGCTAGATGCGATTCGCGACGTGATTTATCACATCGAAACCTATGACGTCACCACGATTCGTGCCTCAACGCCGATGTACCTGATGTCGCGTAAAATCAAAGCGATGGGCATCAAGATGGTGCTGTCAGGCGAAGGTTCTGACGAAGTGTTCGGCGGCTACCTCTATTTCCACAAAGCGCCAAACGCCAAAGAACTGCATGAAGAAACCGTACGTAAGCTGCTGGCACTGCACCAGTATGACTGCGCTCGCGCTAACAAAGCGATGTCAGCTTGGGGCGTGGAAGCTCGCGTGCCATTCCTGGACAAAAACTTCCTCGATGTCGCCATGCGCATCAACCCGCGCGACAAAATGTGCGGCAACGGCAAGATGGAAAAACACATCCTGCGTGAGTGCTTTGAATCTGACCTGCCGCACAGCGTTGCCTGGCGTCAGAAAGAACAGTTCTCCGATGGCGTGGGCTACAGCTGGATCGACACTCTGAAAGAAGTAGCTGCAAATCAGGTTACCGATCAACAATTGGAAACTGCACGCTTCCGCTTCCCGTACAACACCCCAGGCTCCAAAGAAGCCTACCTGTACCGTGAAATCTTCGAAGAGCTGTTCCCCGTTCCGAGTGCAGCAGAATGTGTCCCTGGTGGCCCGTCAGTCGCTTGTTCGTCGGCTAAAGCGATTGAGTGGGATGAATCCTTCAAAAAACTGGATGACCCATCAGGCCGAGCGGTTGGTGTACACCAATCAGCCTACAAATAATTCGATTTAATTTCATCAGTCAACGGGCCTTTCATGGCCCGTTTTTGTGCGCTTAATTGATTGGGAATGCGTGCTTTTTGACGTTTTTCTCACCATACTGTTCACAACCCAAACAAACGATACATTGAGGGCACTTTTCGGGAAAAAACTAGTTGACGCAATTAGACCAACTACGCATAATGCGCCCCGCAACGCCGATGAAGGTGAAGCGGAAAGATGGCTACGTAGCTCAGCTGGTTAGAGCACAGCACTCATAATGCTGGGGTCACAGGTTCGATTCCCGTCGTAGCCACCATCTTTCTGCGGGAGTGGCGAAATTGGTAGACGCACCAGATTTAGGTTCTGGCGCCGCAAGGTGTGCGAGTTCAAGTCTCGCCTCCCGCACCATTATCATCTTCTCGGTTTGACATTGCTTTTCGAAGCTTGTTAGTGTTTGTTGTGATTGGGGTATCGCCAAGCGGTAAGGCACTGGTTTTTGATACCAGCATTCCCTGGTTCGAATCCAGGTACCCCAGCCATTTCAAATAGTATGTTAGAAAAATATGTTGTCCTATTGGGGTATCGCCAAGCGGTAAGGCACTGGTTTTTGATACCAGCATTCCCTGGTTCGAATCCAGGTACCCCAGCCATCTACTAGATAGTAGAAAGTTTTTTAGATGAAGTGATAACAGCAGTACATTTGGCTACGTAGCTCAGCTGGTTAGAGCACAGCACTCATAATGCTGGGGTCACAGGTTCGATTCCCGTCGTAGCCACCAAATTTTTGGGGTATCGCCAAGCGGTAAGGCACCGGATTCTGATTCCGGCATTCCGAGGTTCGAATCCTCGTACCCCAGCCAAATTAAGCTGGTAAAACAGCAAAGAAACGGGGCGACAGTCGAAAGACGTCGCCCCGTTTTGTTATGTCTGGTATTAACATAGTCTAGTGCTAACATATCCAAATCAATTATTCGATTTTCCCAAAAGGGCAGTCATGAAGGTTTTATCTATATCCTCTGTTACTCATGATTTCAGCCACATTGTGGTGCCACGGCAGAATAACGTCAGCAAGTCGTGGCGATCAGCCATACGTGCGCAGTTAACCACTTTGTTACTCAGCGTGGCATTGCTGTTTTGCTTTCTCACACCAACTTATGCTGCCGGAGTAGCTTCTTTCAAGATGTCAGCGCAAACGTTCGCTGACCGGATGAATGCTAATCTGACGAAACTCAATATCCCGCTCAAACTGGCTATTAACGTGGAAAAGGGAACATCCGTCGATGATTTCCAGCACATTTTTAACGAGCACGTCGGATTAATTGGGTCAATAGAGAGTAAAAGCCAACAGCTTAATGGGCTCGTGATACTCAACGCCGCGTCAGAATCCCCCGAAGCAACAAGACAGAATCTGCAAATCGTCACTGCCGCGTTTTCTGCGCTATTGGGTGAGAGCACGTTATCAGGTGGAAATAGTCTCGAAAGCCCTGAGATGACCGAGATGATGTTCGGCCTGCTTCAGGATAGCCAGACCTCGGGTAAAGGCGTTCGGCAGATAGGAAATGTTCGCTTTAAGGCAACCACTAATGCGGACACCGATATTATCTTCACCGCCGAGCCAGCACTGTAGCGGGCGGTGTCCGCATAATCAGTCAGATGCCAATGGCGTATTTCAATGCGCGCTGTTTTAACACACCAGCGCGCTGTGCGACCATCAATGCCATGTTGCGCGCAAAACTCAGCGGCGGTAATGCGTTACTGAACGCGTTATAGAACAAATCCATCCCGCTTTGCATCATCAAATTATCCGGCATACGGCGGCACTGGTAGCGCCGTAATACACGTTCAGAAGCCCATTCTTCTCCCGCATTACGCGCGCTAATCAACACATCCAGCAGCGCCTCAACATCGCGATATCCCAGATTAACGCCCTGCCCCGCCAGCGGATTGATAGTATGCGCGGCATCACCCAACAGTACCAAGCCAGGCTTGATATAGGTTTGCGCATGGCGTCTGACCAACGGGAATGACCCAGCAGAGAGCGCTTTGACTGAACCCAACCGCTCAGGAAACGCGATAGCAATCTCTTTATCCAACTGTGCAAGCGGCATCGCCTGAAGCTGGCGAATACGCTGTGGGCTGTCATACCACACCAGCGATCCCCATTGGTCAAACAGCGGTAAAAACGCACGCGGGCCGCTCGGTGTGAACTGCTGCCAGGTAACATCCTGCTGGGGTTGTGAAGTTTCAATGCCGATCAACATACAAGACTGACGATACTGCCAGCCGCTGATGCCAATCCCTGCCCACTGGCGAACCTGAGAGTTCGCGCCATCAGCACCAATCAGCAACGAAGCCGTTAGCTTCTGCCCGTCAGCAAGCTGTAAACACCAGCCATCATCCCTGCGTTGCAGACCCTGCGGCGTCGCTGGGCAATAACATTGGCAACGCTTATCCTCCTGCAAACTTTCCCAGAGTGCCCGTTGCAGCACACGGTTTTCCACCATAAAACCTAGTTCAGGCAGGTGAATGTCGGCAGCATCGAAAACCACTCTGGCGTTCGCCCATTCCCAGGTTTCCAGCCGGCGGTAAGGCGCGCTGCGCATCTGCTGCACTCGCTGCCATGCACCTAGTTCTTTCAGTAACGCAACCGACGCATAGCCAATTGCTGAGATCCGTAAATCTGGCGGACTGGTGGCATCAAATGGCGTTAGTATTTCCTGCTCAATCACCGCAACCTGAAATCCTTGCTGTGCCAGCCCGAGCGCCGCGGCCGCGCCAACCATTCCACCGCCAACCACAATCGCATCGTAATGCATATTGGCTAATCCCCTCTGATTCTGGTTTATTCACACCAGTAAAAATGCATGAAAATAGTGTACTGGATTTGCGGGTAACTTTTCAGAAAAGCCGCATTTTTATAGAAAGTAAGGGGTTATCAAATTAGCTCGGCTTCCAGCACTGGTCACAACGTCAGCGAACGATTACAATACCCATCCTAAATGAGGGGAATTTTTCCTATTCCTTCCGCACTGAGTAATGGCAAGTCGATGACAAAAAAACTGCATATTAAAACCTGGGGCTGTCAGATGAATGAGTACGATTCATCAAAGATGGCTGATTTACTGGGAAGTACGCACGGCTATGAGCTTACTGAAATCGCTGAAGAAGCCGATGTTTTACTGCTCAATACCTGCTCGATCCGTGAAAAGGCGCAGGAAAAGGTCTTCCATCAACTTGGTCGCTGGAAAGCGCTGAAAGATCTTAATCCGAAACTGATTATTGGCGTCGGTGGCTGCGTTGCCTCGCAGGAAGGTGCACACATTCGTGAACGTGCGCACTACGTTGACGTTATTTTTGGCCCACAAACCTTGCACCGCCTGCCGGAAATGATTAATCACGTTCAGGGTACGCGTAGCCCCATCGTTGACATCAGTTTCCCTGAAATCGAAAAATTCGATCGCCTGCCAGAACCGCGTGCCGATGGGCCGACAGCATTCGTTTCCATCATGGAAGGCTGCAATAAATATTGCACATTCTGCGTTGTGCCTTATACCCGAGGCGAAGAAGTCAGTCGCCCGTGCGATGATGTGCTGTTTGAAATCGCTCAACTAGCCGCGCAAGGCGTGCGTGAAGTTAACCTTCTGGGGCAGAATGTTAACGCCTACCGCGGCGAAACCTATGACGGTGAAATCTGTTCTTTTGCCGAACTGCTGCGTCTGGTCGCCGCCATTGACGGGATCGACCGTGTTCGTTTCACCACCAGTCATCCGATTGAATTTACAGACGATATTATCAGCGTTTATGAAGACACACCGGAGCTGGTCAGCTTCCTGCATTTACCAGTGCAAAGCGGTTCTGACCGTGTTCTGACGATGATGAAACGCCGTCATACTGCGTTGGAATACAAAGCCATCATCCGTAAGCTGCACAATGCGCGTCCAGGCATCCTGATTAGCTCTGACTTTATCATCGGCTTCCCTGGCGAAACGCAGGCTGACTTTGAACAAACCATGAAGCTGATTGCCGATGTGAATTTCGATATGAGCTATAGCTTTGTCTATTCCGCTCGTCCGGGAACACCGGCTGCGGATATGGTCGATGACGTGCCGGAAGAAGAGAAAAAACAGCGCCTGTACCTTCTGCAAGAACGCATCACCCAGCAGGCAATGCGATTTAGCCGCCTCATGCTGGGCACCGTCCAGCGTATTCTGGTGGAAGGCACCTCGCGTAAGAGCGTGATGGAACTATCTGGCCGCACGGAAAATAACCGCGTCGTCAACTTCGAAGGCACGCCGAATATGATCGGTAAATTCGTCGATGTTGAAATTGTTGACGTTTATACCAACTCGCTGCGCGGCATCGTAGTGCGGACCGAAGATCAAATGGATCTGCGCGTGCATGAATCACCGTCTTCCGTGATTGCTCGTACTCGCAAAGAGAATGAAATCGGCGTTGGATTTTACCAGCCGTAATCAACGTTTATTCCAGCCTAAGCGCAATGATGGGTGGCTTTGTCACCCATTTTTTATGGCTGACTACCATTGCTGTCCCCTTTGAGCTGCTGCCCTGCATTTTTTATAGCAGGCTATTTTTAGCCTTCAATCAGTTTCAATTTCAAGGCGCTTACATTTGCTTTTGCGAGACAGCATCCCAATATCATTATTGTGACTTGCAGCATCGGGCATTCACGATGAATAATTCACTCACATGGCGGATACATCAGGCCATCTAATAACAGTTCATTTTGTGCGGGTAGAAAGAGTGCCAGCACCGTAACGCTCAAGAGGAATAATTTGAACGTAACAACAAAAGAAATTACCCTTGAACCCGCAGATAACCAACGCCTGCTCAGCCTTTGCGGCCCGTTTGATGACAATATTAAACAGTTAGAGCGTCGCTTAGGCATCGAAATCAATCGCCGAGACAATCAGTTCAAACTGGTCGGCAAGAACCTGCTGACGCAAGCTGCCGCCGATATCCTGCAACGCCTGTATGTCGATACGGCTCCAGTGCGCGGCGTCATCGGTGATATCGACCCTGAGCAAATTCATCTTGCGATTAAAGAATCTCGCGTGCTGGAGCAGTCTGCGGAACACACTCCGGACTATGGCAAAGTGGTCAATATCCGCACCAAACGCGGCGTAATCAAACCGCGTACGCCGAATCAGGCGCAGTATGTCGCCAACATCCTCGATCATGACATCACGTTCGGCGTTGGCCCGGCGGGAACGGGGAAAACCTACTTAGCCGTTGCAGCCGCCGTGGATGCATTGGAACGTCAGGATATTCGCCGTATTCTGTTAACACGCCCAGCGGTCGAAGCTGGTGAGAAGCTGGGCTTCCTGCCTGGCGATCTGAGCCAGAAAGTCGATCCTTACCTGCGCCCACTTTATGATGCTCTGTTTGAAATGCTGGGCTTTGAACGTGTCGAGAAGCTCATAGAGCGTAACGTGATTGAAGTTGCACCACTGGCTTACATGCGTGGCCGAACGCTGAACGATGCCTTTATCATTCTGGATGAAAGCCAGAACACCACCATCGAACAGATGAAAATGTTCCTGACACGTATCGGCTTCAACTCAAAAGCCGTCATCACCGGTGACGTCACACAGATCGACTTGCCAAAAAATCTGAAATCAGGCTTACGCCACGCGATTGAAGTACTGGCCGATGTGGAAGAGATCAGCTTTAACTTTTTCCACAGCGAAGACGTGGTACGCCATCCGGTAGTTGCGCGGATTGTGAATGCCTATGAAGCATGGGAAAATGCCGACCAGAAACGTAAAGACGCCTTAGCAGAACAGCGTAAGCGGGAAGCACAGGCTGCAGCATCAGACCAGGAGCAAAAATGAGTCAGGTGATTCTCGATTTACAAATCGCCAGCGAGCGAGCACAGGGATTGCCGGAAGAAAAAGACTTTCAGCGCTGGCTGGAAGGCGTTCTGCCGCAGTTTCAGGAAGTCTCTGAAGTCACCATCCGTATCGTGGATGAGGCCGAAAGTCGCGACCTGAATAACACCTATCGCGGTAAAGACAAGCCGACCAACGTGCTGTCGTTTCCTTTCGAGGCACCGCCTGAGGTCGAGCTTCCTCTGCTTGGCGATTTAATCATCTGCCGCCAGGTTGTAGAACGCGAAGCCGCAGAGCAGGAAAAAACCGTAGAAGAGCACTGGGCGCACATGGTTGTCCATGGTAGCCTGCATCTGCTAGGGTATGACCACATCGAAGACAGCGAAGCCGAAGAAATGGAAGCGCTAGAAATCGAAATTATGCAAAGTATGGGTTATGCCGACCCTTACCTTGCAGAAAAAGATGGCCTCACCGAATAAATAGAAATACATTTTATCTAGCCCGAGATCGGGAAGATATCGGGTACTTATCTGTTCCACATCAGCCACTGTGCCGCTTCCAGTTGCTGGCAATAATCCTTTAACAAGAGTGATGTTAATTAAAACGCATGAGCGACGACCATTCTCAAAACAGCGATGCACCCAGTCCCAAAAAGGGCTTCTTTTCTCTTATTCTTAATCAGCTTTTTCACGGCGAGCCAAAAGATCGTAACGGTTTACTCACTCTGATTCGTGATTCCGAACAGAATGAACTGATCGATCCTGAAACACGAGATATGCTCGAAGGCGTCATGGATATCGCCGACCAGCGTGTGCGCGACATCATGATCCCTCGCTCACAGATGATTACGCTCAAGCGCGATCAAACGCTGGAAGAGTGTCTGGACGTGATTATCGAATCCGCCCACTCCCGTTTCCCCGTCATTAGCGAAGATAAAGACCATATTGAAGGCATCCTGATGGCCAAGGATTTGCTGCCGTTTATGCGCAGCGATTCCGAACCGTTCAGTATGGATAAAGTTCTGCGTTCCGCTGTTGTTGTGCCGGAAAGTAAACGCGTTGATAGAATGCTGAATGAGTTCCGCTCGCTGCGCTATCACATGGCGATTGTCATCGATGAATTTGGTGGCGTATCCGGCTTGGTCACGATTGAAGATATCCTTGAGCTGATCGTCGGCGAAATTGAAGATGAATACGACGATGAAGAAGACAGAGATATTCGTCAGCTTAATCGTCAGACTTACACCGTTCGGGCGTTAACCGATATCGAAGATTTTAACGAGGCTTTCGGCACCCGGTTCAGCGATGATGAGGTCGACACCATTGGTGGCCTGGTTATGCAGTCTTTCGGCCATCTTCCTGCTCGTGGCGAAACCATCGACATAGAAGGTTACCTGTTTAAGGTTGCGATGGCAGACAGTCGCCGTATTATTCAGGTTCATGTCAGAATCCCTGACAATGCCCCTCAACCAAAATTGGAAGAATAATTTGGCAATGGTTGTCGCTTCGTTTCTACAACGCCAGCAGGTTAAAGCCCTGCTGGCGCTCTTATTTGGTGCCTGTGGCACGCTGGCGTTTTCTCCCTTTGATTTCTGGCCTGCGGCGATTATCTCGCTCATGGGTCTGCAGGCGCTGACGCTAAACCGCACCGCTCGCCAGTCAGCCTGGATAGGGTTTTGTTGGGGATTTGGTCTATTCGGCAGCGGCGTAAACTGGGTTTACGTCAGTATCGCGCAATTTGGCGGAATGCCGGGCCCTGTCAATGTTGCGATAGTCATTTTACTCGCCGCCTATTTGTCGCTCTATCCTCTGTTGTTTTCTGCCCTGCTCTCACGCTTGTGGCCGAAAACAACGCTGTGGCGTCTGGCGCTTGCCGCTCCCGTACTCTGGCAGCTAACCGAATTTCTGCGCGGCTGGGTGCTCACCGGCTTTCCGTGGCTGCAATTCGGCTACAGCCAAATTGACGGCCCGTTAAAAGGTATCGCGCCCATTCTGGGTATCGACACCATTACCTTCCTATTGATGTGCCTCAGCGGACTGCTCGTTTATGCCATCAATCAGCGAAAAATCGCACCAGCGGCCATCGCTATCGGTGTTTTCGTTTTATCATGGCCGCTGCGCAACGTGCAGTGGTATACCCTGCAACCGGAACGTGCCGTCAATGTCGCGCTGGTACAAGGCAATATCCCGCAGGCAATGAAGTGGGAACAAGATGAGTTGTTGAATACACTGAGGATCTATCTGGATAACAGCCTGCCCTATATGGATAAGGCGCCTATCGTTATCTGGCCGGAAACCGCTATTCCCGATATTGAAAGCCGTCAGGGTGCGTATCTGAAGCAGATTGACGATATCCTGCGTAGCCGTGATAGCAGCCTGATTACGGGTATCGTCGATATCCGGCGTGATGGCAACAAGACTGATTTCTATAACTCAATTATCGTACTCGGTGACAAAAAGCCGTACAGCTACCCTACGATGAACCGTTATAACAAAAATCATCTGGTGCCTTTCGGCGAGTTTGTCCCGCTAGAAACGCTGTTACGCCCGCTGGCTCCGTTCTTCGATCTGCCGATGTCGTCGTTTAGCCGAGGTGACTATGTTCAGCCACAGCTTTCTGTCCATGGTTTCAAACTTAATGCCGCCATTTGCTATGAAATCATCTTAGGCCAACAGGTGCGCGATAATTTTCGGCCAGACACCGATATGCTGTTGACCATCTCGAACGACGCCTGGTTTGGCCGCTCAATCGGCCCATGGCAACACTTTCAGATGGCACGCATGCGCGCGCTGGAATTAGGGCGCCCTCTGGTTCGTAGTACCAACAACGGCGTCACCGCAGTGATTGCGCCAGATGGCAAGGTCAGTGCCAGTCTGCCGCAGTTTACGCGTGCGGTGTTGGACACGCAGGTGGTTCCTGCAACCGGTATAACGCCTTATGCACGCTTCGGTTCCTGGCCGCTTTGGTTCGTTACGCTGCTGGGTGGCATCACTGCGGTCTTCTTCGGTTTACGTCGCCGATAATCAGCTCTCTCCTCACTTCCCTAAGGGCATGCTTTTGCATGCCTTTTTTATTTATGGCACGGTATTTGCCTCTTATTACCCTGTAAAGGGTTGTTTCTGTATTTTTTTGGATATTACGTCAGCGTAAAGCCCTCTCGCAGGGCAAGTAACGCACCAACTTGGTGCCAACCTCTGACTTTGCTGCCATTTGGTGCGGCGGATATCGCAAAAAGAAAACATTTCCATTTCAATCTATTTACAATCAGCTACTTTTTAACTGTGTACGCAGTAACTTCGCGCTTTAACGGTGCAACGTTATCACTGAGAAGTAGCAACGTGTCATGAGTGCTTCAGCGATACGATGTCAACTTGAAGACAGTGTTAACTTGAAGATAACGGACACATTAACCTTATGGTTATTGATGACAGCGCTATAACTATTGCAGCAACGACAGCAAAGGAGTTAGAACATGCAAATGCGTAAACTGGCATTATCACTGATTCTGCTTGGCACTGCCGCCAGTGCAGCCCAGGCTGAAGATCTGGCCGGTACATTGAAAAAGGTCAAAGATAATGGCGTGATCGTCATTGGCCACCGTGAATCATCCGTCCCTTTTTCTTACTACGATAATACGCAGAAAGTCGTCGGCTATTCTCAGGCCTACTCTGACAAAATTGTCGAAGCGATTAAGAAAAAACTGGATGCGCCTAACCTGCAGGTCAAACTACTTCCTATCACCTCTCAGAACCGTATCCCTCTGTTACAGAACGGTACATTCGATTTGGAATGTGGTTCGACGACCAACAATCTGGAGCGTCAGAAACAAGCCGCGTTCTCTAACACCATTTTCGTTGTCGGTACGCGCCTGTTAGCCAAAAAAGATTCCGGCGTAAAAGACTTCCCAGACTTGGCAGGTAAAACTGTCGTAGTGACCTCCGGTACAACCTCTGAAGTTCTGCTGAACAAGCTGAATGAAGAAAAACAGATGAAGATGCGCATCATCAGTGCAAAAGATCATGGCGACTCCTTCCGTACGCTGGAAAGCGGCCGTGCTGTAGCCTTTATGATGGATGATGCTCTGCTGGCTGGCGAACGTGCAAAAGCGAAAAGTGCCGATCAGTGGGATATCGTTGGTAAAGCCCAGTCTGAAGAAGCCTACGGCTGTATGCTGCGTAAAGACGATCCACAATTCAAGAAACTGGTTGATGACACCATCGCCGAAGTACAAACCTCTGGCGAAGCAGAAAAATGGTTTGATCGCTGGTTTAAACAACCGATTCCGCCAAAAGATCTTAACTTGAACTTTGCACTGTCAGACGAAATGAAAGCGCTGTTCAAAGCGCCAAATGACAAAGCGCTAAACTAATTAATAATGAGAATAAGGGCAGAATCACTCTGCCCTCTGATTGCTGATTCGTGGCAGGACAGACAGGCATGTGATGGTCGTTCCCCATCACATGTTGCCCCGAGAAATTTCGATAAACAGGAAAATAAACAATACGCCTGTAGTTTGAAAAAGAACGGGAATATGGCCGCTCATCAATCTTCAGGGTAGCTTCGCTACCCTTTTTTTACCGGAGTTCGTTATGTCAATAGATTGGAACTGGGGCATATTTCTACAAGACGCCCCCTTCGGCAACACAACCTACCTCGGGTGGATTCTGTCCGGTCTGCAAGTCACCGTCACATTATCTATCTGTGCCTGGATTATCGCCTTCCTCATTGGTTCTTTATTTGGAATCTTACGTACCGTCCCGAACCGTTTTCTTTCGAGCATTGGTACTTGCTACGTCGAGCTATTTCGCAACGTCCCACTGATTGTCCAGTTCTTTACCTGGTATCTGGTGGTTCCTGAGCTACTTCCCGTCGACATCGGTATGTGGTTTAAAGCCGAGTTAGACCCCAATATTCAGTTCTTCCTGTCATCAATGATTTGTCTGGGGCTCTTCACCGCTGCACGCGTGTGTGAGCAGGTGAGAGCAGGCATCCAATCGCTACCTCGCGGGCAAAAAGCCGCTGGGCTGGCGATGGGTCTGACGCTGCCACAAACTTACCGTTATGTGTTACTGCCCAATGCGTATCGCGTGATCGTTCCGCCGCTGACGTCAGAAATGCTGAATCTGGTAAAAAACTCGGCTATCGCATCCACGATTGGTCTGGTTGATATGGCGGCACAGGCAGGGAAACTGCTGGACTATTCCGCCCATGCGTATGAATCCTTTACCGCCATCACGCTGGCGTACGTTGGCATCAACGCCATCATTATGTTGATCATGCAGGTCGTTGAGCGAAAAACCCGTTTGCCGGGCAATATGGGGAGCAAATAAACCATGTATGAATTTGACTGGAGCTCAATTGGGCCAAGCATGCCGTACCTGATTCAGGGGATGGTAGTCACACTCAAAATTACACTAACAGCGGTAGTATTCGGGATTGTCTGGGGTACGGTTCTGGCGGTGATGCGCCTGTCGCCGATAAAGGCGATTAGCTGGTTCGCCAAACTGTATGTGAACCTATTCCGTTCCGTTCCGCTCGTCATGGTTCTGCTGTGGTTCTATCTGGTCGTTCCTAGCTTATTACAAAATGTGCTTGGGCTATCGCCGAAAACCGATATTCGACTGATTTCAGCTATGGTAGCCTTCTCGCTGTTCGAGGCAGCCTATTATTCGGAAATCATTCGTGCGGGTATCCTCAGCGTATCACGCGGTCAATCCTCCGCCGCGTTAGCATTAGGGATGACACACTGGCAATCCATGAAGCTGGTTATTCTGCCACAGGCATTCCGCGCTATGGTGCCACTGTTGCTGACGCAAGGGATTGTTCTGTTTCAGGATACCTCACTGGTTTACGTGCTCAGCCTCGCTGATTTCTTCCGTACCGCCTCAACCATTGGCGAGCGTGACGGAACACAAGTTGAAATGATCCTATTTGCTGGGTTCATTTATTTTCTCTTCAGCATTACTGCCTCAATGCTGGTCAGTTACCTGAAAAAAAGGACGGTTTGATGATTTCCCTGAAAAATATCTCTAAATGGTACGGCCAATTTCAGGTGCTAGCCGACTGCTCCACAGAAGTAAAAAAGGGTGAAGTCGTAGTCGTCTGCGGGCCTTCTGGCTCGGGCAAATCAACCCTGATCAAAACCGTAAACGGCTTGGAACCAATTCAAAAAGGTGACATTACCGTCAATGGCATTATCGTTAACGATAAAAAAACCAATCTGGCCCAGTTACGTTCCAAAGTGGGAATGGTGTTCCAGCACTTTGAACTGTTCCCGCATCTGTCGATTATCGAAAATCTGACGCTAGCGCAGGTAAAAGTACTAAAACGCAAACGCGAGGAAGCAAAAACCAAAGCGCAGAAGCTGTTGGAACGTGTGGGGCTGTCGGCGCACGCTAACAAGTATCCAGGACAGCTTTCCGGCGGTCAGCAGCAGCGTGTCGCAATTGCCCGCGCGTTGTGTATGGATCCTATCGCAATGTTATTTGATGAACCGACATCTGCGCTCGACCCAGAGATGATCAACGAAGTACTGGATGTCATGGTTGAACTGGCGCAAGAAGGCATGACCATGATGGTCGTCACCCATGAAATGGGCTTTGCCCGCAAAGTGGCGCACCGCGTGATCTTTATGGATGAGGGAAAAATCGTTGAGGACACCCGTAAGGATGATTTCTTCAATAACCCGCAGTCCGAACGCGCGAAAGACTTCCTGGCGAAAATCCTGCATTAATATCCCTCAAAGCGTGCCGTAAGGCACGCTTTGGACGGACAAAATGCGTCGAGCGGTGGTAATGGGTAGATCGTAAAGACGCTGTAAATACATCCCTGTACGCTCGGATTGCGCCATCCATGGCGCAAACGCTTTACTCTTCTATCCCATTATCACCGTTCTCGTTCTGCAAATGGGCTTACCAATAACCTAAATATGCCATGACACAGTTTCTATATTAGACAGCCTTACGGCTGAAATGGCTGGCGATGGAACAGATCATGTGAGCATTTCGGGCAGAGTGGCAAGACTTCCGGCGTGTAGAACGCGATGTGGTGATGGCAGTTTTCGCAGACCAGATTACCTAGCCCCACGACTTCACCACTGTGGTACACCCCGTGATGATTCACATCTTTGAAGATTTCACGCCACTCCAACTGCGTTTTATCCGTAATATCCGCCAGCTCCTGCCACAGGCTTTCTTTGATCACCCGCATAAAAACGCTGTCGGTAAATTCATTCTGATTTTCACTGTAGCTGCGGCCAAACTCTTCCAGATCGCGCTGAACAGCTTGAATTATCTGTTCTATTTCTTTCTGCGTCAGTTCCGAGCTTTCCTGCAAGGTTTTACGGGCGCTCAGCACCAGGCTGTCGAGATCGCGTTCACCGTTGTTCAGCCGAGCCGTCACTGAAGCCATTAACTCGCGGTAATAGCGGGCTATTTTATTCATGCTTCCTCCTGAATAAGCGGGTTGAAAGGTGATAAAGAACGACGATTCGCCGTCTGACACATCAGGCCAAAAACCGATACGTTGCCTATCTCTCTCTATTTTAGATTATTTTTTCCACCTGTCTGAGGAATTGTCGCCAATTTGCGCAATCCCTCGCAGTATGTTGCTTACAGATCAGAAATATTCCTCAGTCGGGCGCTGGGTGTTGTTGCCCGCGCCGCTTACGGCTATGCTATGCGGATCTTTTGTTATGAATCAGAAGAGGCTACTCACGTAGCGATTCTTCACTAAACAGGACCCCTGGCAGCCATGCAAGAGCAATACCGCCCAGAAGAGATAGAAGCGGACGTCCAGCTTCACTGGCAAGAGAAGCAGACATTTAAAGTCACCGAACAGCCTGGCAAGGAAAAATACTATTGCCTTTCCATGCTGCCTTACCCTTCTGGCCGACTACATATGGGCCACGTCCGTAACTACACCATCGGCGACGTGATTTCCCGCTATCAGCGCATGCTGGGGAAAAACGTTCTGCAACCGATCGGTTGGGATGCGTTTGGCCTGCCTGCTGAAGGTGCTGCGGTCAAAAACAATACTGCGCCAGCCCCGTGGACATACGCCAACATCGATTACATGAAAAACCAGCTCAAACTGCTGGGCTTTGGCTATGACTGGGATCGTGAAGTCGCGACCTGTAAACCCGACTACTATCGTTGGGAACAGTGGTTCTTCACCAAGCTGTACGAAAAAGGTCTGGTTTATAAAAAAACCTCCGCCGTTAACTGGTGCCCGAACGACCAGACCGTGCTGGCGAACGAACAGGTTATCGACGGCTGCTGCTGGCGCTGCGATACCAAGGTTGAACGTAAAGAGATTCCGCAGTGGTTTATCAAAATCACCGCTTACGCAGACCAATTGCTGAATGATTTGGATACGCTGGAAAGCTGGCCTGAGCAGGTCAAAACCATGCAGCGTAACTGGATCGGCCGTTCCGAAGGTGTGGAAATCACCTTTGACGTGGCAGACAGTGAAGAGAAACTGAGTGTTTACACCACTCGCCCAGATACGTTCATGGGCGTGACCTACGTTGCTGTTGCCGCAGGTCATCCTCTCGCAGCGCAAGCTGCCGCAACAAATCCAGCGCTGGCTGATTTCATTGCAGAATGCCGTAATACCAAAGTCGCTGAAGCTGATATGGCGACGATGGAGAAAAAAGGCATGGCGACCGGCCTGTATGCCATTCACCCACTGAACGGTGAAAAAGTCGCTATCTGGGTTGCCAACTTCGTTCTGATGGAATACGGCACAGGCGCAGTGATGGCCGTTCCGGGCCACGACCAGCGCGACTGGGAATTCGCCACCAAATATGATCTGTCTATCAAACCAGTTATTTTGAATACCGATGGCAGCGAGCCCGATCTGTCCGCTCAGGCGATGACAGAAAAAGGCAGCCTGTTCAACTCCGGTGAATTTGATGGACTGGATTTCGAGGCTGGATTCAATGCCATTGCCGATAAGCTGGTAGAAAAAGGCATTGGTGAGCGTAAAGTTAACTATCGCCTGCGCGACTGGGGTGTCTCCCGTCAGCGCTACTGGGGCGCGCCAATTCCAATGGTGACGCTGGAAGACGGTACCGTTGTCCCAACGCCAGAAGATCAGTTGCCAGTCATTCTGCCGGAAGATGTCGTGATGGATGGTATCACCAGCCCGCTGAAATCTAACCCAGAATGGGCGAAGACGACCGTTAACGGTCAGCCAGCGCTGCGTGAAACCGACACGTTCGACACCTTTATGGAATCATCCTGGTACTACGCGCGCTACACCTGCCCGCAGTACGATCAAGGGATGCTGGATCCGGCTGCTGCCAACTATTGGCTGCCCGTTGATCAATATGTCGGCGGTATCGAACACGCCATCATGCACCTGATGTATTTCCGCTTCTTCCACAAACTGATGCGCGACGCCGGTCTGGTTACGTCCGATGAACCTGCCAAACGTCTGCTGTGTCAGGGCATGGTGCTGGCCGATGCGTTCTACTATCTGGGTAATAACGGCGAGCGCAACTGGGTTTCTCCTACCGACGTTACCGTTGATCGTGATGAGAAAGGACGCATCGTTAAAGCCGTAGATAACGAAGGCCGTGACGTGGTCTACGCAGGCATGAGTAAAATGTCGAAGTCTAAAAACAACGGCATCGACCCGCAGGTCATGGTAGAGAAATACGGTGCAGATACCGTTCGTCTGTTCATGATGTTTGCTTCTCCGGCAGAAATGACGCTGGAATGGCAGGAATCCGGCGTAGAAGGCGCGAACCGCTTCCTGAAACGCGTCTGGAGACAGGCATTCGAGCACACCGCGAAAGGTGCTGTAACAGCACTGGATATCACTACACTGACCGAAGATCAGAAATCACTGCGTCGCGATCTGCACAAAACTATCGCTAAAGTGACCGATGATATCGGCCGTCGCCAGACCTTCAACACCGCGATCGCCGCCATCATGGAGCTGATGAACAAGCTGGCAAAAGCGCCGCAGGAAAGCGATCAGGATCGCGCGCTGATGCAGGAAACGCTGCTGGCCGTCGTTCGTATGCTGTATCCGTTCACGCCGCACGTCTGCTTTACCCTGTGGCAAGCGCTGCAAGGTGAAGGCGACGTTGATACTGCGCCGTGGCCGGTTGCTGATGAGAACGCGATGGTAGAAGACTCCAAGCTTGTCGTCGTTCAGGTTAACGGTAAAGTACGTGGTAAAATTACCGTTGCCGCTGACGCCAGCGAAGAACAGGTTCGCGAACGCGCTGCTCAGGAACCGCTGGTCGCGAAATATCTGGACGGCGTCACAGTTCGTAAAGTGATTTATGTCCCTGGTAAACTGCTTAACCTGGTTGTGGGTTAAGGCAAGGAGGAACTGTGCGACATCGTCTATTCACGTTGGTGCTGGGGCTAGCAGTGTTAATCACCGCTGGCTGTGGTTTTCATCTGCGCGGCACGACACAAGTGCCTGCGCAGTTACAAACGCTGGTGCTCGACAGCAGTGACCCTTATGGCCCGCTAACGCGTTCAGTGCGCGAGCAGCTCCGTCTCAGCGATGTGAAAATCGTTGACGACGCGACGCGTCAGGATATCCCGTCTCTGCGGGTACTGGGCTCAAGCGAAACGCGCGATACCGTCTCTATTTTTCAGGATGGTAAAACAGCGGAATACCAAATGGTGCTGACGTTGCAGGCGCAAGTGCTGATGCCGGGTGAAGATATTTATCCGCTCAGTGTGACGGTGTTCCGCACGTTCTTTGATAACCCGCTGGCTGCACTGGCGAAAGATGCCGAACAGGACATCGTCCGTCAGGAAATGCGTGAGCAGGCTGCCCAGCAGTTAGTACGTAAATTGCTGACCATCAACGGTAGCCAGGAAGTCAAAAATCGGCTGCAGTCCACCGACTCAATCACTTCCGCCAAGCGTTCATGATTCGGCTTTACCCCGAACAACTCACCGCGCAGCTCCATGAGGGGCTGCGCGGTTGTTATTTGGTCTTTGGTACAGACCCGCTCTTGCTGCAGGAAAGTCTCGACAGCATTAAACGGGTCGCTCAACAACACGAATTCAGCGAGCATTTCAGCTTCATCCTAGACCTGCACACCGACTGGGATGCAGTTTTCGGTACCTGTCAGGCGCTCAGCCTGTTTGCTTCGCGCCAATCTCTCCTGCTGATCTTGCCGGAAAACGGCCCGAATGCAGCGATGAGCGAAAATCTGGTCAAGCTCTCTGGATTGTTACACCCCGACATTTTGCTGATTCTGCGCGGTCATAAGTTGACTAAAGCGCAGGAAAACAGCGCCTGGTTCAAAGCGCTGGCACAAGACAGTGTCTATATAAATTGCCTGACGCCAGAACAGGCACAGCTCCCACGCTGGGTTGCTCAACGCGCCAAAGTCATGAAGTTGACGCTGGATGAACAGGCCACGCAGCTCATTTGCTATTGCTATGAAGGCAACCTTCTCGCACTGTCTCAGGCGTTAGAACGGCTCGCGCTGCTTTACCCCGATGGCAAGCTGACCCTGCCACGCGTAGAAAATGCAGTCAACGATGCCGCTCACTTCACACCGTTCCATTGGCTTGATGCGTTACTGGCAGGAAAAGGCAAACGCGCGTGGCACATTTTGCAGCAGCTAAAGCAGGAAGATTGCGAACCCGTCATTTTACTGCGTACGCTGCAGCGTGAATTGCTACAGCTGTTGGCGCTGAAACGGCGCATGTCAGACACACCGCTGCGCACGTTATTCGATCAGCAAAAAGTATGGCAAAACCGGCGTGACCTGCTCACTCAGGCACTACAGCGTCTCTCTCTTCAGCAGCTACAGCAGGCCGTGCGATTGCTGGCGCAGGTGGAGATAACGTTAAAGCAAGACTATGGTCAGTCCGTTTGGTCTGAACTTGAATCACTTGCCATGCTGCTGTGCGGCAAAGCCTTGCCGGAGGCATTCATCTGAATAAGCCCACCGCAGTGCCATCGTTAACAGCATTTTTTGGCGGCACGTTCGATCCCATTCATTACGGACACCTTCAGCCGGTCACCGCGCTGGCAAAGCTAGTGGGATTGACTCAGGTCGTCCTGATGCCCAATAACGTTCCGCCACATCGACAACAACCCGAAGCCAGTTCCCGGCAGCGTTTTCATATGGCTGAACTGGCTGTGGAAGGCAACCCGCTCTTTACCGTGGACGATCGTGAACTGCAACGGCAAACGCCCTCCTACACCATTGATACGCTGGAAGCACTGCGAGCTGAAAAAGGCCATGATGCGCCGTTGGGATTTATCATCGGGCAAGACTCGCTGCTGACGCTACACCACTGGCACCGCTGGCAGGATCTGCTCGGCGTTTGTCATTTGCTCGTGTGCGCTCGCCCCGGCTATCGCTCGACGCTGGAAACGCCAGAATTACAACAGTGGCTTGACGATCATCAGACTCACATGCCTGAGGATCTTCATCAGCAACCGCATGGGCGAATCTTCCTGGCAGACACACCGCTGGTCACTATTTCCGCAACGGATATTCGCCAGCGACGCCAGCAAGGTCTGGATTGCCACGATTTATTACCGCCTGTCGTACTCCGTTACATCAACGAACACAGCCTGTACCAATAGCGCAGGTTTTCCCACCCATCAGCCACGGGCTTTATACCACTCGGCAAAAGCGCGTGATATACTCCGCGGCTGGTTTCAATCACCGGGAAAAACGGAAATTCTCGGCAATTACTCGGTGATTTACATTTTTCCTAAACAATTCAGCGCCACACGCGTTCATCAATTACTGACAGAACGCCATTGAGGGGGAACCTTTGCAAGGTCAAGCACTCCAAGACTTCGTTATTGATAAGGTCGATGACTTAAAAGCTCAGGACATCGTTGTACTCAACGTCCAGGGTAAATCCAGCATCACCGATTACATGGTTATCTGCACGGGCACATCTACACGTCATGTTGCATCTATTGCCGACCACGTCGTGCAATCCTCACGCGCGGCGGGTCTGATTCCACTCGGCGTTGAGGGTGAAAATGCCTCTGACTGGGTTGTTGTCGATTTAGGTGACGTGATGGTTCATGTATTGCAAGAAGAAAGCCGCCAGTTATACGAATTGGAAAAGCTGTGGGGCTAGCATGAAACTGCAACTGGTCGCCGTTGGCACCAAAATGCCCGACTGGGTGCAGACTGGCTTCACCGATTATATGCGGCGCTTCCCGAAAGACATGCCTTTCGAATTGCTCGAAATCCCAGCGGGGAAGCGGGGTAAAAATGCCGATATCAAACGCATTCTGGAGCGCGAAGGCGAACAGATGCTGGCGGCAGTAGGCAAAGGCAACCGTATTGTTACGCTGGATATTCCAGGTACTCGCTGGGAGACGCCGCATTTGGCGCAACAGTTGGAGCGCTGGAAACAGGATGGGCGCGATGTCAGTCTGCTGATTGGCGGACCTGAAGGGCTTTCGCCGGAGTGCAAAGCCGCAGCGGAGCAAAGCTGGTCACTCTCACCATTAACGCTGCCACACCCGTTGGTGCGTGTACTGGTAGCGGAGAGCCTGTATCGTGCATGGAGCATTACGACTAATCACCCTTACCACCGGGAGTAAGGCGATACGATGAAACATGTGAAATAACACTGGATGAAAGTAGAACGTAAACCCTTTCGTGATTATACGGCTGAGTCTGCCCTGTTCGTGCGCCGCGCTTTGGTGGCATTTCTGGGCATTTTGCTGCTTTCCGGTGTATTAGTCGCTAATCTTTATCATCTGCAAATTTTGCGTGTTGATGACTATCGCACGCGTTCCAACGAGAACCGCATTAAGCTGGTTCCTATCGCGCCCAGTCGCGGCATTATCTACGACCGTAACGGTACGCCGCTGGCGTTGAACCGCACCATCTATCAATTAGAGCTGGTGCCCGACAAAGTCGACAACCTTAACGATACGCTGGAAGCGCTGCGCCCGGTCGTCGATCTGACCGATAGCGATCTGGAAAATTTTGAAAAAGAGCGCAAGCGTTCACGCCGCTTTACCTCTATTCCGGTAAAAACCGGACTCGATGAGATTCAAGTTGCCCGTTTTGCCGTCAACCAATACCGCTTCCCCGGCGTTGAGGTTAAGGGCTATCAACGCCGCTATTATCCTTATGGATCTGCACTAACCCACGTCACAGGCTATGTCTCCAAAATCACCGACAAAGAAGTGGAGCGACTGACCAAAGAAGAAAAAATTGCCGATTACGCCGCCACGCGTGACATTGGCAAGCTGGGTATTGAGCGTCATTACGAAGATCTGCTCCACGGCAAACCCGGTTATGAAGAAGTTGAAGTTAACAACCGTGGCCGAGTGATCCGCCAGCTCCACGAACAGCCACCGCAGGCTGGGCGTGATATTTATCTGACGCTGGACCTAAGCCTGCAAATCTACATTGAAAAATTGCTGGAAGGCAGCCGCGCCGCCGTGATCGTGACCGACCCACGCGACGGCGGTATTCTGGCGATGGTTTCCACGCCCAGTTACGACCCCAACCTGTTTGTCGACGGAATTTCCACCAAAAATTATGCAAAATTACAAAACGATCCTAATCGTCCGTTGATCAACCGTGCAACACAGGGGATTTATCCTCCAGCCTCTACCGTTAAACCCTATATCGCGGTTTCCGCCCTGACCGCAGGTGTGATCACCACTAACACCAGCCTGTTCGATCCCGGCTGGTGGCAATTGCCTGGCTCAGAAAAACGCTTCCGTGACTGGAAAAAATGGGGCCATGGTCGCCTTAACCTCACCAAATCATTGGAAGAGTCCGCGGATACCTTCTTCTATCAGGTCGCTTATGACATGGGTATCGATCGCTTGTCTGAATGGATGACCAAATTTGGTTACGGCGAAAGAACCGGTATCGATATTTCGGAAGAAAGCAAAGGCAATATGCCAACGCGAGAGTGGAAATTAGGACGATTCAAAAAACCCTGGTATCAGGGTGATACTATTCCAGTCGGGATTGGTCAAGGCTACTGGACTGCGACGCCTATCCAGATGAATAAAGCCTTGGTTACGCTGATCAATGACGGCCAGGTCAAAACGCCGCATCTGCTTTATAGCTCGCGGGAAAATGGCGCGATCATACCTTTCAAACAGACCGAAAATCAGCAGATTGGCAACATCCACTCAGGTTATTGGGAAGTGGCGAAGGACGGCATGTATGGCGTAGCGAATAGGCCTAACGGAACTGCCCACAAAAGTTTCGATGATGCACCTTATAAAATTGCAGCAAAATCCGGTACGGCACAGGTCTTTGGCCTGAAAGAAAACGAAACCTATAATGCGCACAAGATCGCAGAACATCTGCGAGACCATAAATTAATGGTTGCGTTTGCCCCGTATAAGGACCCTAAAGTAGCGATGTCGATTATTCTGGAAAACGGTGGCGCAGGCCCGACCGTTGGCACCATCACCCGCCAGATCCTCGATCATATCCTGCTGGGTGATAACAATACCGATTTACCTAGTGCGCCACCTGCGCCACCGGGTAGCGAAAGTGAGTAACAGACATTCATGACCGATAGCCAACAAAAGGGATCGTTCTGGGCGAAAATCCACATCGATCTGCCATTTCTTCTCTGCATTCTGGCACTGCTGGGCTATAGCCTATTTGTCTTGTGGAGCGCTAGCGGGCAAGACGTCGGCATGATGGAGCGAAAAGTCATTCAAATTGTGCTGGGATTTACGGTGATGATCGTGATGGCGCAAATCCCCCCGCGCGTATACGAAGGCTGGGCCCCCTATCTCTACGTAGTCTGTGTGATTTTACTGCTAATCGTGGATATTTTTGGACAAATCAGTAAAGGCGCACAGCGCTGGCTGGACTTGGGTTTCATTCGTTTCCAGCCATCGGAAATAGCCAAGATCGCCGTACCTCTGATGGTTGCTCGTTTTATCAACCGTGATATGTGCCCGCCGTCGCTAAAAAATACGGCGATCGCACTGATTCTGATTTTTGTTCCTACGTTGTTGGTTGCCGCACAGCCGGATTTAGGCACCTCAATTCTGGTCGCGTTATCCGGGTTGTTTGTCCTTTTTCTAGGGGGGATGAGCTGGAGCTTAATTGGCATCGCCGTGCTGCTACTCGCCGCGTTTATTCCGCTACTCTGGTTCTTCCTTATGCATGATTATCAGCGCGCCAGAGTCATGATGCTGCTCGATCCAGAAAGCGATCCCCTCGGTGCCGGATACCATATTATTCAGTCGAAAATTGCCATAGGCTCAGGTGGCTTGTCTGGAAAAGGCTGGCTGCATGGCACACAGTCTCAGTTAGAGTTTCTGCCAGAGCGACACACTGACTTTATCTTTGCTGTGCTGGCAGAAGAGCTCGGGTTAATTGGCGTCTTGATTCTGCTCGCGATGTATCTGTTCATGATCATGCGCGGTCTGATGATCGCCGCTAATGCGCAAACCTCGTTTGGCCGGGTTATGGTCGGCGGGCTGATGTTAATTCTGTTCTTCTATGTTTTCGTCAATATCGGGATGGTTAGCGGTATACTTCCTGTCGTTGGCGTGCCGCTACCGCTAATCAGCTACGGCGGGTCGGCGCTGGTCGTCTTAATGGCGGGGTTCGGTATCGTCATGTCGATACATACTCACCGCAAACTGCTATCTAAGAATTTATAACACGAGGTGAGCAATGCGTAAGGATTGGCTTTGGGTCGGCGTAGCAACTCTGGCGCTTGCGGCCTGTACCACAACGGAACAGCGGCAACCAGCGCCGCCAGTCACCCAAGTTTACAGCGGACCGACGGAAGAGATCGGTGGTGCAGAACCTCGTTATGAACCCTACAATCAGGGTACTCTGCAAGACTACAGCATCAAAGGCAAGACCTATAAAATTGTCAAAGATCCGCAAAACTTTAGCGAAGCGGGTTTAGCAACATGGTACGGCGAAGAAGCCAGCGGTAACCGCACGTCAATCGGCGAAGTTTTTGACCCTAATGCAATAACTGCTGCCCACCCGACGCTGCCCCTACCGAGCTATGTGCGCGTGACTAACCTAAGCAACGGTCGCCGTCTGGTTGTTCGAGTCAACGACCGCGGGCCTTACACGCCGGGCAGAATCATCGACCTGTCGAAAGCGGCAGGCGATCGACTCAACATTTCTAACAACACCAAAGTAAAAGTGGATTTCATCAGCGTCGCGCCTGACGGCACGCTCTCCGGTCCAGGAACCGTAGGCACCACCGTTGCCAAGCAAAGCTTCTCCCTGCCGGAACGCCCGAGCTTTGGTGCCAGCGGACTGGGTACGCCCATGATGGAAACGACGTCCCCCACCGCCAACAGCGCCGTTCGCCCGATCAGCAATAGCAGCCTGAGCACACCAACAGAAAATGCTCAGCCGCAGAGCAGCGCACCATCGCACGGCGGCGGTTTTTTAGGGGCGCCTTCTGCACTGCGTGCTGGCGTGGTTGAGTCAAACGTGACGCCAACCGCAACACCATCCACTGCGCCAATGAACATCGCGCCAGCTGCCGCTGCGGTTACCGCTCCTGCAGCAACAACGTCCTCTGCTACTACAGGTCGCTATGTGGTACAGGTCGGTGCCTTGAGCGATCAGCAGCGAGCGCAAACCTGGCAGCGCAGCCTAAGTGAACGCTTCCGTGTGGTGGGTAAAGTCACGGCAAGTGGTGGGCTGTACCGTATCCAACTGGGGCCATTCCAGAATCGTCAGCAAGCCGCTGAACTTCAACAACGTTTGTCAGTCGAAGCTCAGCAGCAGTCGTTTATTACCGCCGCACCCGGCACTCTCTAGTAACGGATAATCGGCAGGCTCACGAAGCAAAAGCGGCGGCTATGGCATTGAACATACCGCCCTTTTGCAAAATCACGTAACGTAATGCCTGATGCCTGCCCTTTCCCCATCTGCTATAGTGTGGCTCGTTTTTAACTCATACCCACGGATGTTGTTGTTCCAATCATGAATACTGTAAACACGTCTCGTTTTACTAAGCGTACTGCGCTTGGCGCACTGCTCGTCATTAGTGCCTCTTCCTTTGCCTATGCCGAAGATATCAATCTTAAAACGATGATCCCCGGCGTCCCGCAAATCGATGCTGAATCCTACATCCTGATTGATTACAACTCTGGGAAAGTGTTGGCGGAAATGAATGCCGACACGCGCCGCGATCCGGCCAGCTTAACGAAGATGATGACCAGCTACGTCATTGGTCAATCGATTAAATCAGGAAAAATCAGCCCGAACGACATCGTTACCGTCGGTAAAGATGCCTGGGCAACGGGTAACCCAACCTTCCAGGGTTCTTCCCTGATGTTCCTGAAGCCAGGCGACCGTGTGCCTGTTTCCCAATTAAATCGCGGCATTATCCTGCAATCCGGTAACGATGCCTGCGTCGCGATGGCCGACTACGTTGCGGGTAGCCAAGATGCTTTCGTTAACCTGATGAACGGTTACGTTAAAGCGCTGGGATTGCAAAACACCAACTTTGAAACCGTGCACGGTCTGGATGCACCCGGCCAGTTCAGTTCAGCGCGTGATATGGCCTTGATCGGTCAGGCGTTAATCCGAGATGTTCCAGAAGAGTACGCGACCTACAAAGAGAAAGAGTTCACGTTCAACAATATTCGCCAGCCTAACCGTAACGGCTTGCTGTGGGATTCCAGCCTGAATGTTGACGGCATCAAAACAGGCCATACGTCATCAGCTGGCTTTAATCTGGTCGCTTCGGCAACAGAAGGTCAGATGCGCCTGATTTCGGCGGTACTGGGCGGACGTAATGCTAAAGGACGCGAATCAGAAAGCAAAAAACTGCTGACCTGGGGCTTCCGCTTCTTTGAAACCGTCGCACCGTTGAAAGCAGGTAAAGAATTCGCTTCTGAGCCAGTTTGGTTTGGCGACAACGATCGCGTTGCGTTGGGCGTGGAGAAAGATGCCTACCTGACCATTCCGCGCGGCCGTATGAAAGATCTGAAAGCCAGCTATGTTCTGGACAACACAGAACTGCATGCACCGTTAGCCAAAAATCAGGTTGTGGGTTCCATCAACTTCCAACTGGATGGCAAGACCATCGATCAGCGCCCGCTGGTGGTGATGAACGAAGTGAAAGAAGGCGGAATCTTTGGCCGCATGATCGATTACATCAAACTGATGTTCCATCACTGGTTCGGCTAATCCCCCTTGTCTGGGGCCTAAACGTCCCCATATAAGTCGTATCCTTAACTCCCGCAGAATGCGGGAGTTATATTTTCTAGTATGATGTACATATGTCAGTGCTAATACCGACGGTATTACCCTATCTGGAGCGCAAATGAAAACCAAATTAAACGAACTGCTTGAATTCCCGTGCGTTTTTACTTACAAGGTCATGGGTGAAGCAAAGCCGGAGTTAGTTGATCTGGTCGTTGAAGTGGTACAGCGTCATGCGCCTGGCGACTACACTCCGCAGATCAAACCCAGCAGCAAAGGGAATTATCACTCTGTTTCCATCACCATCACGGCGACTCACATTGAGCAGGTGGAAACACTGTACGAAGAACTGGGCAATATCGACATCGTGCGGATGGTGTTGTAAGAAGAACGTGCGGGAACATTGGCGAGTGCGGCATGGCTGCGTAACTATGGTTTTGTGACCATAGCTTTGTATTGTGTAATTTTGCATAGTGCTGTTCGCTGAGGCTTCCCGCCGTTATAATCACCCCACCTTTCCTTAACCTGAAGATGACACACTTGCTACAGGATAAGATCATCGTACGTCAATTCGGCGTGCAACCGTATGAACCCGTCTCTCTGGCGATGCATAACTTCACCGACCGACGTGATGATAAAACCCCAGATGAAATCTGGCTGGTTCAGCATCCTCGCGTATTCACACAAGGTCAGGCTGGCAAAACCGAACATGTACTGATGCCCGGCGATATTCCCGTGATTCAGAGCGATCGAGGCGGCCAGGTGACCTACCACGGCCCTGGTCAGCAGGTGATGTACGTGTTGATTGACCTGAAACGTCGTAAGCTCGGCGTTCGCCAACTCGTTACCACGATTGAAAATACCGTGATTGGTACACTGGCACATTTCCAGATTGAAGCCCATGCGCGCCCTGATGCACCCGGCGTCTACGTAGGTGAGCGTAAAATCTGTTCGCTAGGGCTGCGTATTCGTAAAGGTTGCTCTTTCCACGGGCTTGCGCTCAATATCGCCATGGATCTCTCTCCTTTCCTACGCATCAACCCCTGTGGTTACGCGGGTATGGAAATGACGCAGCTAAGCGATCTGGTGCCGGGCGTCACGCTGGATGACACCTCGCCCGTGCTGGTGAAGACCTTTTTGCAGTTAGTCGGCTATTCCGCACCCGAATATATTCCGTGGAATCTGGACGTTCAGGGTGAGCCGCTTTTTGGTTAACCTGTTTCATTCTGTCAATAAAAATCAGTTAGTTAGACGACCGTTTTTTGATAAATTACATTTTATTCACATAATTTCTTCATTTTGATCGTGCAAGGGCTGATTGTGATTAGGCAAGATGATATAATTTTTATAGTTTTTTAAAAAAAAGTTTAACAAAAAACATAATCCTTTGAATTTGAATAATAAATTTAAAGAAACGATTCAGAACTGGAACTTACGCAAACATGAGTAAACCGATTCAGATCGAACGCGGTGTCAAATACCGCGATGCCGATAAGATGGCCCTAATTCCGGTACGTACCGTCGTCACCGAACGCCAAGAGCTTCTGCGCAAACCTGAATGGATGAAGATTAAACTTCCGGCGGATTCGAGCCGTATTCAGGGAATCAAAGCGGCAATGCGCAAAAACGGGTTGCACTCAGTTTGCGAAGAAGCGTCCTGTCCGAATCTGACCGAGTGCTTCAACCATGGCACCGCGACCTTCATGATTCTGGGTGCCATTTGTACGCGTCGCTGCCCATTCTGTGACGTTGCCCACGGCCGCCCGCTCACGCCGGATGCTAATGAGCCAGAGAAATTGGCACAGACGATCCACGACATGGGCTTACGCTATGTCGTGATCACCTCCGTTGACCGCGATGACCTGCGCGACGGTGGAGCTCAGCACTTTGCGGATTGTATTAGCGCTATTCGCCGCAAAAATCCGCATATTCGTATCGAAACGCTGGTGCCAGATTTCCGTGGTCGTATGGATCGTGCGTTGGAAATCTTGACCGCCACGCCACCTGATGTGTTCAACCACAATCTGGAAAACGTGCCGCGCGTTTACCGTCAGGTTCGCCCTGGTGCGAACTATGAATGGTCGCTGAAGCTGCTGGAAAACTTCAAGAGCGCGCACCCGGATATCCCGACTAAATCTGGCCTGATGGTTGGATTGGGGGAAACCAATGCTGAAATCGTGGAAGTTATGCGCGATCTGCGACGCCACGGGGTGACCATGCTAACGCTAGGACAATATTTACAGCCAAGCCGTCATCACCTGCCAGTACAGCGCTACGTCAGCCCGGATGAGTTTGATGAGATGAAAGCCGAAGCGATGGCGATGGGCTTTACCCACGCTGCCTGCGGCCCGTTTGTTCGCTCGTCCTACCATGCCGACCTGCAGGCCAAGGGCATTGAAGTAAAATAAGCGCTCATAGTTTTTTACACATTTTTTGTGTGGAATAAAAAACGGACGGCAATTGCCGTCCGTTTTGTTATGTGGAGTGCGATCAGAATTCTTTGCGAGACGAATCATTCAGCGCAGCCGTTTCATCCGTCTTGGCCGGTTGATCGTCATTCATCGCCTTCTTGAAGCCTTTAATCGCCGCACCTAAATCGCCGCCCAAGCTACGAAGTTTATTCGTACCGAACAGCAGAATGATTAATGCGCCAATTACCAACAGTTTGGCAATACTGATACCTTCCATACAAACCTACCTGATTTACAGAGGCTGGAGACGCCAGCGAACGAGAACACGTACTTGTCGAACTATTGTTGTCGAAAAAAATGGTTGTCGAAAAAACTCTTTGTATCCTATGTCCTCTATGTAAAACCTTACGCAGCACGACACAATTGCCATCTGTAACAAAGTAAGACGGCGCTTTCGCGTGCATTCAGATTGCTTTACAACTTTCCGCCCTGCATCACTACAAAAATCCCGTCTGACGGCGTAAACTTTTCACACTAAAGCGGAGATGACATTCCTCCCTACCCTAACGCCGATAAAAACGCTGGCGGCCTGAAAAATAGGGTGCAACCGCCGCTCGGCTAATGATGTCTACGTCCACCTCGCAGAGAGGGCGTAGCGTCCTGCCCAAGACTCTCCGAGATCGCAAAACAATCCATGCGAAAATAATCCATGCAAAAGCAATCCAAGAAAGGTCTCTATGTTTAGTACATTACTCGCGGTATTTATCGGTGGCGGAGTCGGTAGCGTGGCGCGCTGGCAGTTGGGCGTTAAGTTTAACAGCCTGTATCCAACGCTACCGTTGGGCACTCTGCTTGCCAACTTGATTGGGGCTTTCGTTATTGGCGGCGCGTTAGCCTTCTTCCTGCGCCATCCTCATCTCGATCAGGACTGGAAAATATTGATTACTACTGGGCTGTGCGGCGGCTTAACGACGTTCTCGACCTTTTCCGCAGAAGTCGTGATGTTTCTGCAAAGCGGACAGCTGGCTGCGGCAGGGTTACACGTGCTGTTGAATTTGGCGGGCTCATTACTTATGACCGCATTGGCGTTTACCTTGGTCACCTGGGTGACAACACACTGATATAACATGGAAAATAAAGCAAAAAAAACCCGCCATTGGCGGGTTTTTCACGAAATCGGTATAATTAAATAGCGTTAACGTTAGCAGCAGAAGGACCTTTGGCACCGTCAGTGATTTCGAACTCTACACGCTGACCTTCAGCCAGAGTTTTGAAACCATTGCTCTGGATTGCAGAGAAGTGTACGAACACATCTTTGCTACCGTCTTCTGGAGTAATGAAACCGAAGCCTTTCGACTCATTAAACCACTTAACACTACCTTTAATCTTAGACATCAAACTTACCTTTACATGAATGAAAGACACAAAATCTGTGTCAGGTACAGTACAACAATAGATTGACCTTTTGTCCAGTTGAAGTTGGATAAAAAGTGATAAAAGTCGCTAAAAATGTATACCGAGCGACTTCGCTGCCCTATTTTAACTCGATGCAGAACGCAGAGAGCTCAGCTCGGGCCGATTCATCACTTTTTATGATATCAAAGGAAGCACCATGGTAAGCAAAACGCTGGGTCTGATCGGGGGTATGAGTTGGGAATCCACGATCCCGTATTACCGCATTATCAATGAATATGTGAAAAACCAACTTGGTGGCCTGCACTCCGCCAAAATCATTCTTCACAGTGTCGATTTTCATGAGATCGAACAATTGCAGTCACAAGGTGATTGGGCGCAGGCAGCGGCCGTACTGAGCAATATCGCCGTAGGATTACGCCAAGCGGGGGCAGACGCTATCGTCATCTGTACCAATACCATGCATAAAGTCGCTGATGAGGTTGAACTCAGCAGCCAGCTTCCCCTTTTGCATATTGCCGATGCCACCGGTGTCAGCCTGAAACAGCACGGATTGAAGAAAGTCGGTTTGCTCGGTACCCGCTACACAATGGAGCAGGATTTCTATCGCCTGCGCATTCAGGAACGGTTTGGTGTAGACGTGATTGTTCCTGACCAAACGGGGAAAGAATTAGTTAATCGCATCATTTACGACGAACTGTGCCTTGGCAACATTAACGACACATCGCGGCAGGTTTATCGGGAAATTATCCAGCAGCTTGAACAGCAAGGAGCGGAAGGCATCATTCTGGGTTGTACAGAGATCCCGCTATTAATCAGCGCTGGAGATGCGACGGTTCCTCTTTTTGATACCAGTTACCTCCACGCCATCGCTGCAGCGAAATTTGCACTTAACCAGTCATCCTGATGAATTTAATAGAGAAAAACAAGATTCGCACACTAACCAATAATACCCTCTTTTATTTACTCAAGTTTCCCCTTTTTACCCCTAAATAATTCGAGTTGCAGGAAGGCGGCGACACAGTGAATCCCCAGGAGCTTACATCGGTAAGTGACTGGGGTGAGCGAGGACAGATTGGCTTAGCCAATTTGAACGCCGCTAGCGGCGGCCCTTCAGGGCGAGGTTCAGATATGGACCGAGTATTGCCAACGTATATGCAGCTTGAAGTATGACGGGCATAGAAAAAAAGCAGTATTGAGAGACTCAATACTGCTTTATTCGTATGATTTTATTCCTGGTATGCAATGACTATCGGTACTTCTCGTTATTATTTGCGTAACATTGCTTCAATAAAATCTTTCCAAGTACTCACTTCAGCTTCTACCATGCGAACCTCTTGGTGATTAACGGCGACATATTATACGCACACTTTTTAATCAGGTAAAAGTGTTATGAAAGTATAAAAAGTGTACTATCGTCTATTTCTGCAACGCAGTTCACAGTAGATCTGCCCGCCTTTTTTCGGCATGCTGGGCTATCGCACGATTGTGCCCAATCAGGCCATGCTGTCCTACACAGCAATCGTCATGCAAACCAATAAGCAGAAAGGATTTTACCCCTATGGCGCTGACCCTATACGGCATTAAAAACTGTGACACCATGAAGAAAGCGCGCCGCTGGCTGGAAGATCAACAGGTGGCATATCAGTTTCATGATTACCGCGCCGACGGTCTGGATGCACAGTTGCTACAGCGTTTTATCGATCAACTGGGGTTTCAGGCTTTACTCAACACGCGCGGAACAACCTGGCGTAAGCTCAGCGAAGAACTGCGTGAACGGATCAACAGCGATACTCTCGACAGCGCAGAGGCCGCTAAAAATATTATGCTGGAACAGCCTGCAGTGATTAAACGGCCTTTACTGATTGCCGATGACGGCAATGCGCTGCTTGGATTTAGTATCGACAGCTATCAGAAATTTATTGCGGAGAACAAATAACGTGTCTTGCCCAGTCATAGAGCTCGCTCAACAGTTACTTAAACGCCCTTCCCTCAGTCCGAATGACGAGGGCTGTCAGGCACTCATGATTGAACGCCTGACGGCAATTGGCTTTACCGTCGAAGCGATGGATTTTGGCGATACCCAAAACTTCTGGGCATGGCGCGGCACAGGGAAGACTCTGGCTTTCGCCGGGCACACCGACGTGGTTCCCAGCGGCGATGAAAGCCACTGGCAGCATCCGCCGTTTGAGCCCATCATTCGTGACGGTATGCTGTATGGTCGCGGCGCGGCAGATATGAAAGGTTCACTGGCAGCCATGGTGATTGCCGCCGAGCGCTTTGTCGCAGCCCATCCTAACCATCAGGGGCGCTTAGCGTTTCTGATTACGTCAGACGAAGAAGCCAGCGCCGTTAACGGCACCGTAAAAGTGGTCGACGCGCTAATGGCACGTAACGAGCGGTTGGACTACTGTCTGGTCGGTGAGCCATCCAGCACGCATGTCGTGGGAGACGTGGTGAAAAACGGTCGTCGCGGCTCTATCACCGCGAATCTGCGCGTACACGGCGTGCAAGGGCACGTTGCCTACCCTCATCTGGCGGACAACCCCGTTCACCGAGCAGCACCAGCGCTAAACGAACTGATCGCCACCGAGTGGGATCAGGGCAACGATTTCTTCCCACCGACCACCATGCAAATCGCCAATATTCAGGCCGGCACGGGTAGCAATAACGTCATCCCCGGCGAACTGTTTGTGCAGTTCAATTTCCGCTTCAGCACCGAATTAACAGATGTGTTAATCCAGCAGCGCGTGGCGGAATTACTGGATCGCCACCAGCTTAATTACACCATCGACTGGAAACTCTCCGGACAGCCATTCCTGACCGCACGCGGCGAACTGGTCGATGCCGTGGTGAATGCCGTCAGACATTACAACGAAGTCACCCCAGAGCTGCTGACCAATGGCGGCACTTCCGATGGCCGTTTCATTGCCCGCATGGGTGCGCAGGTTGTTGAACTCGGCCCCGTCAATGCCACGATCCACAAAGTGGACGAATGCGTCAGCGCGGCAGACCTGCAACTACTGAGCCGGATGTACCAGCGCATTATGGAGCAGCTCATCGCATGATGACGCCAGCAATGTTAACCGGTAAAAGTGACCAGCATCTGGTCGCTTTACACGGTCGTCATCGTCTTCAGCCGGAGGCAGTAACGGCGTTTCTGGCGCTACAGCATGCGGCAAAAACAGCGGGATTTAACCTACAGCCCGCCAGCACGTTTCGCGATTTCGAGCGCCAGCGTCAGATCTGGAATAGCAAGTTTCGTGGCGAACGTGCCGTCATGGATGCCAACAGCCAACCGCTAGATATCTCGTCTCTGGACGACGGCGAACGCTGTGAAGCCATTCTGCGCTGGTCTGCGATGCCCGGCTCCAGCCGTCACCATTGGGGCAGCGATCTTGATATCTACGACCCGGATTTATTACCCGCAGACAGCGCGCTCCAGTTGGAGCCGTGGGAGTATGAAGAAGGTGGCTATTTTTCCGCACTGAACACGTGGCTGAGCGCGCACATGCATGAATACGGTTTTTACCGGCCTTATGCGCACGATCTCGGCGGTGTCGCAGTCGAACCCTGGCATATCAGCTATTATCCATTAGCACAGTATGCGGAAGAACAGCTTACACCGGACCTCATCCTTGCCGCCTGGCAAGATGAAGACATTGCAGGCTACCACTGGCTTTGCCAGCACTTGCCGCAGCTGTTTACCCGTTACATTCATAACGTTGATGAGGCGTGACCATGGCATGGCTGGCTGATTACTGGTGGATAATCCTGATTATCCTGATAGGCATGCTGATTAACGGCATCAAAGAATTACGCAACGTTGACCATACGCGTTTTCTGCTCAACAAACCGAAATTGCCGCCGCATCGTGACAACAACGATAAATGGGACAATGAAGAAGACGACGACTGGCCGAAGAAAAAACCCTGACGCCTGTCATCACCAAACTGTCTGCACGCCAGCTAAGCTCGCGTTGCAGGCAGTTTGGATTCTCACGCAGCGGGAACAAAACTTTCCGCACGATCCAGAAGAAAATCATAAAACTCTTTTGCGCACACCGAAAGCTGGCGTTCTTTATCCGTTACCAGATAGATGCCACGCTGCAACGATAAATCCCGGAATGGAATAATCGCGATATCTTTGTGTTGGAACTGGAACAGCGTCAGCCCCGTCACAATACTTACGCCATAATTTGCCGCCACTAGCCCCATCATGGTGGTTAACTGACGCACTTCCAGCACGTAGTTAAAACCCTCCGGTTCGATAAGCTGATCGGTGTACTGCCGGATGCTGGTGCCTTTGCAAAACCCGACAAACGGGTATTGCGCCACGTCGACCACATCAACACTGTTTTGCTGCGCCAGCGGATGCGAATTATGGCAGATCAAATAAAAACTGTCGGCGAACAGCATACGGGAGCTGAACGTTCCCGCTGACGGCTGCCCTGCCGTCAGCGCCAGGTCGGCACGCCCATCCAGCACGGCTTTCAGACAGCGATCCCACTGCGTATCCAGCAGTTCAACCTTAATCTTGGGGTAAGCGCGGTGATATTGCGCTAGCACCTGAGGCAACCATTCCACCGCCATTGACGGCAGTACCGCCAGCACAATTTTCCCTTTATAGCCTGTGGCATAAGACTTGATTTCACCCACGGCATCATCGTGGGTTTGCACCAGTCGACGGGCGATATCAATGAAATGGAGGCCGTCGGCGTTGAGCTGCACTTTGCGTGTATCACGGTCAAATAGCCGATAGCCGACTTCTTCCTCTAGCCCGGCAATTAATGAACTAAATGCAGGCTGAGAGAGATTTATTTTCTGAGCGGCACGCGTGAAATTATCAGTCTCAGTCAGTGCGATAAAGGCGCGTAATTGTTTTATCGATAGGTTCATAGTGTTTTTATATAAATAAAATGAAGTCTCCGGTAAGAAAGGAACAAATTCAATAGAAAACGAATGGCACCTACTATTTTTATGATCCTTCCCGCATTTATTTAATTCCATTCAAACAACGTCCGGCATTCATAAAAATGGACATTCTAGATAAATATCACAAACCGTAAAAAACAATTGAACAAAAAGACCTAACTATACAAACCAAATCAACCAATTAGCCATTAATAAGAAAACCAGAACAATTAATTCCATTAACAAATGAAATAAACCCATCAGATTTACGAATAAAACCATTGCTATTACGAGTTAGTATAAAGAGGGGCAGAGGTGATAAAAATAGCGCAGACAAAAAATCAAATGACTCTGGGATAAGCATTCATTTTTTATTTGTTAATTATTACATGGATTGTTATTGAGTTGTTTAATTTATTGTAAATGAAACATATGGGCAACATACAGTCCCCTAAATAATTCGCGTTGCGTGAAGGCGGCAACCGAGCGAATCCTCAGGAACTTACTCAGGTAAGTGACTGGGGTGAGTAAGGGCGGCCAACGCACAAGCAGCGTGAAGTATGACGGGTAAATTATACTAATGAGGAACTTTTATGCTGGCTCTCATCGGGGTACTCACCATAGCTACCCTGCTATTTTTCATCATGACAAAGCGAATGTCGCCTCTGGTGGCGCTCATCGTTATTCCGGTTCTCGGTGCACTTGCCGCAGGTAGCGGCACCGATACCGCGAAATACGTCGTGGACGGCATCACCAAGCTGGCACCGATGGCAGCGATGTTTGTTTTTGCCATCGCCTTCTTCGGTGTAGTCACCGATGCCGGTATGTTTGATCCTATTATCAAAGGGATCTTACGCATGGTCGGCACCAACCCGGTAAAAATCATTATCGGTACGGGCGTGTTAGCACTGATTGCACACCTGGACGGCAACGGTGCCGTCACGTTCCTGATCACCATTCCTGCCATGCTACCGCTGTTTAATAAGCTCGGTATGGATAAGCGTATTCTGGTCGGCATTACGGCACTCAGCGCGGGGGTTAACTTCCTGCCGTGGACCGGGCCGATGATCCGTGCCGCCGCCGCGTTGAACACCACCACACACGACCTGTTCATTCCACTAATCCCGGCACAGGTCTGTGGCCTGACGTTCATGGTGCTCATGGGCTATTACTGGGGCAAGAAAGAAGAGAAACGTCTGGGGCTGGCAGCAGGTAATCCACTGGCAGGTGGCTCGCGATCCATCACGGCTGAAGAGCATGTGAAAGAGCTGACCGATGCAGAAAAAGTGCTGCGTCGTCCGAAGATGTTCTGGGTCAACATTGCGCTGGTTCTTGCTGTTATCGGCACCATGGTGTTTACCAAAATTTCACCGACGGTCGCCTTCATGATCGCCCTGACGCTGGCGCTGATGTTCAACTACCCCAACGTTGAAATGCAGAAAGAGCGTATTAACGCCCACGCTAAAGCCGCACTGATGATGGCCAGCATTCTGTTCGCGGCGGGTGCCTTCACCGGCATCATGAGCGGTACGGGCATGTTGAAAGCCATGTCGCTCTCGGCAGTCAGCTTTGTGCCGGAATCTTTTGCCTCCCACATTCCGTTTATCGTCGGCCTGATCTCCATGCCGCTGAGTCTGGTGTTCGACCCTGATTCGTACTACTTCGGCATCATGCCAGTGATTGCCCACACCGTGGACATGCTGGGCGTACCGCCGATTCAGGTCGCACAAGCTTCCGTATTAGGACAGATGACCACCGGCTTCCCGGTTAGCCCGCTGACGCCAGCCACCTTCCTGCTGGTCAGTCTCGCGGGTGTCGATCTCGCCGACCACCAGAAGTTCTCTATTCCTGTGCTCTGGGCCGCCAGCGTCATCATGACGTTCGCCTGCGTCATCTTCGGGGTCTTCCCCTTGTAGGGAACACACGATTCCCCTTGATTACGCCAACAGACACATTTCATTGATAAAGGTAAGTTTATGAAAACAATTCGTATTGGTTCTGGCGCTGGCTATGCTGGCGATCGCATCGAACCGGCCGTAGAACTGGCTCAAAAAGGCGACATTCAGTATCTGGTATTTGAATGTCTGGCGGAGCGTACTATCGCTATCGGCCAAAAGCAGAAACAGCAGAACCCGGAAAAAGGCTACAACGAACTACTGGCCGACCGTATGCACGCCGTGCTGCCGCTCTGTCTGGAAAAAGGTATCAAGATCATCACCAATATGGGATCGGCGAACCCTGTCGCCGCCGGTCAGCGCGTATTGGAAATCGCCAAAGAACTCGGCGCAGACAAGCTGAAGATTGCGATCGTTACTGGTGACGATGTGCACTCGGTACTGATTGCCCAAGATTCCAAATTGGATGAGATTGGCCTACCGGTTTCACGCTGCGGTAAAGACATTCTTTCCGCCAACGCCTATCTGGGTGCGGATGCGCTGGTTGAAGCATTGCGTCAGGGTGCGGACGTGATTATCGCCGGTCGCGTTTCCGACCCCTCTCTGTTCCTGTCCGCAATGATGTACGAATTCGATTGGGCTGCCGATGACTGGGATCGTCTGGGCAAAGGCACCTGCCTCGGCCACCTGCTGGAATGCGCGGGACAAATCACCGGCGGTTACTATGCCGACCCTGGTGTTAAAGACATCCCTAACCTTGACCGTCTGGGCTTCCCGATTGCGGAAATTACCGAAGATGGCAGCGCCGTGATCACCAAGGTTGAAGGTTCCGGCGGCTGCGTCTGTGTGGATACCTGTAAAGAACAGCTGCTGTACGAAATCCACCGCCCGGACAGCTACATCACCCCAGACGTGATTGCCGATTTCAGCCACGTAACATTTACGCAAGACGGTGAGAACCGCGTGCGTGTACAGGGTGCAACCGGACGCGCAAAAACCGACACGCTGAAAGTGTCTGTCGGCTATCAGGACGGGTTCATCGGCGAAGGTGAAATTTCTTACGCCGGTCCCGGTGCAGTGGCACGTGGCCGTTTAGCGCTGGACATCGTCAAAGGACGTTTTGCCCTGTGCCAGCTTGATCCTCAGGAAGTGCGCTACGACCTGATCGGCGTTGATTCACTGCACGGCGCACAGCGGTCGCAAAGCAGCGAGCCGTATGAAGTTCGCGCTCGCGTCGCAGCACGCTGCACCTCCAGAGCACAGGCGGTGAAAGTGGGCAACGAAGTCGAAACGCTCTATACCAACGGCCCGGCAGGCGGCGGCGGTGTTAACAAATCAGTGAAAGAAATACTGGCGATGGATTCCACCCTGCTGTCTCGCGCCTGCGTCACACCAGCCGTTGATTATCTGGAGATTAAATAATGAAACTGCGTGAAATTGCTCACTCTCGTACCGGTGATAAAGGAAATACCTCCAATATTTCGCTGATTGCTTACCGTGCGGAAGATTATGAAGTGCTGAAAGAGAAGATCACTGCCGAAAAAGTGAAATCCTGGTTTGCCGATATCGTGACAGGTGATGTCGTTCGCTATGAGTTACCGAGCATCGGCGCACTGAACTTCGTCATGTACGGCGCACTCGGCGGCGGCGTCACGCGCTCACTGGCGCTGGACATGCACGGTAAAGGATTGAGCTCGGCCATACTGGATATCGATATTTAATCCGATAACAGGGAACAGGTGGAGTTATTCAATTCCCTCTGTTCCCGAAAAATACGTACATGTGCCGCCATGATTAGCAGATATTTATTTATCTGCGGGGATTCGTGCGGCCATTTTTCAGAGCAACAACTTTCAGAGTCATTATTTAAGAGTAAATATGCAATGAACAATAAAGTCATTGATGCCAGCCATTTCCGTTCTTATTTATTTGACGGAATGACAATTATGTTCGGTGGTTTTATGGGCGTCGGAACACCGAAATTATTGGTAGATGAAATCATTAAATCCGGCGTCTCTGATTTAACGCTGATTGGAAATGATACCGGGTTTGTCGATACCGGCGTTGGGCCGTTAATTGTCAGTGGTCAGGTAAAAAAACTGATTACTTCACACATTGGTACTAACCCGGAAACCGGACGCCGTATGCTCTCCGGCGAGCTTGACGTAGAGCTGGTGCCACAAGGGACGCTGGCGGAACGTATTCGCAGCGGCGGCGCGGGCTTAGGCGGTTTTCTGACACCAACCGGCGTTGGCACCATCGTCGAAGAGAATAAACAAAAAATAACAATTGACGATATTACCTATTTATTAGAACTGCCAATTAAAGCAGATCTCGCCATATTACAGGCCAGCATTGCCGATACCAGCGGAAACCTTATTTATCACCTCACCGCCCGTAATTTCAATCCGCTTATTGCGCTTGCCGCGAAGAAAGTCGTAGCGCAATGCGAGCAGGTTATTCCGGTTGGCCAACTTGCGCCGGAATGTATTGTCACCCCAGCGGCGCTGGTCGATCACCTTTATTTGGGAGAGAAATAATGGATGCGAAAGAATTAATCGCCCGCCGCGTCGCGCTGGAACTGAAAAACGGTGACGTGGTGAATTTAGGGATTGGCTTACCCACCAAAGTCGCGAATTACGTGCCGCACGGCATTGAAGTTACCTTCCAATCAGAGAACGGCTTTTTGGGGCTCGGCGCGATTACCGAACCGGATGGCAATCTGGTTAACGCTGGGGGTCAGGCATGCGGCATGGTGCCGGGGGCGGCAATGTTCGACAGCGCCTTTTCCTTTGCGCTGATTCGCGGCGGCCATGTCGATGTCTGCGTGCTGGGCGGCTTGCAGGTCGATGAACACGCCAACCTCGCCAACTGGATGGTGCCGGGAAAAATGGTGCCTGGCATGGGCGGCGCAATGGATCTGGTGGTCGGGGCGAAGAAGGTCATCATCGCCCTTGAGCACTGCGCCAAAAATGGCGATGCGAAGTTATTGCACCAATGTACCTACCCACTAACCGCCGCCAATAAAGTCAGCATGGTCGTCACTGAACTGGCGGTCTTCCAGTTTATCGATCAGCAGATGGTGCTGACCGAAATCAGCCCTGACATCACCGTGGACGAACTGCGCCAAAAAACCGAGGCGAACTTCATCGTGTCCGCCGATGTAAAACCATTCAGCATTCATTAATCGAGGCGATCATGAACGACTCCGTTGTTATTGTTAATGCCAAGCGCACCGCAATTGGTAAATTTGCAGGCAGTCTGGCCAACACCTCTGCCATCGACATGGCATCTGCCACCATCCGTGACTGCCTGTCGACGCTGCCGGACACGCTGGCGATTGATGAAGTGATTCTCGGCAACGTGCTGCAAGCCGGTCTGGGCCAAAACCCCGCACATCAAGCCAGCCAGGCTGCCGGTCTGTCTTTTGAAACGCCTTCACTGACCATCAGCAAAGTATGTGGCTCCGGTCTGAAGGCGGTTGTGCTGGGCGCACAGTCTATTCTGTCCGGCGATAATCAGGTCTGCGTGACTGGCGGGATGGAAAACATGAGCGCCGCGCCTTACCTGCTGGAGAAAGCGCGCCACGGTTACCGCATGGGAGACGGCAAGCTCGTTGACATCATGATTAAGGATGGCCTGTGGTGTGCGTTTAACGATTACCACATGGGTACCACGGCGGAAAATATCGCCGAGCGCTACCAGCTCACGCGAGAAGAACAGGATCAAGTGGCGCTGGCATCACAGCAGAAAGCCGTCGCCGCGATTGAAGCTGGCCGCTTCAAAGCCGAAATAACCCCGCTGTCACTGCGTAGCAAAAAAGAGACGCGGATTTTCGATCGGGATGAATTCCCTCGCGCCGACACCACGCTGGCATCGCTGGCCGCGTTACGTCCGGCGTTTTCCGCTAACGGCACCGTCACCGCCGGCAATGCATCCGGCATTAACGATGCCGCCGCGACGCTGGTGTTAATGCGTGAATCCGAAGCGAAAAAACAGGGTATTACCCCGCTGGCGCGGATCCGCAGTTGGGCGTCTGCTGGAGTACCGAGTGAAGTGATGGGGCTGGGGCCGATTCCCGCGACACAGAAAGCCCTGCTTAAGGCTGGGCTGACGATCGGTGATATTGACCTGATTGAAGCAAATGAAGCTTTTGCCGCACAGTTTCTAGCGGTACAGCGCGATCTTCATCTCGATCCAGAGAAAGTGAACGTCAACGGCGGTGCAATTGCGTTGGGCCACCCTATCGGCGCGAGCGGTGCGCGTATTCTCGTCACGCTGGTACATGCGCTGCACAGCTATAACAAAACGCTGGGATTGGCGACGCTATGCATCGGCGGTGGGCAAGGCATCGCGATGATCGTCGAACGCGTTTAAAGCGGGTTGTTGTCAGTTAAAAGACAATGCAGGCCATTACTGCCTGCATTGCTTTCTTCGTGCTACACATTTTGGGGAACAGCAACACGATTCCTCGGTTAAAACGTTTCCCAATTCGCATTTGATGATCCGGCGGACGTGGGTTTGGGCAGAAGCGACTTTGGTAATGCAGTAAGAGAAGATGCGCTCGCCGCGCGGTGTTCCTGCGCTACCGCCTGATTAATTTTGAACACCTCAACCGCATTCTGCAAAAATCTGGCCTGCTCTTCCAATGCTGCCGCGGCAGAAGCCGACTCTTCAACCAGCGAGGCGTTTTGCTGCGTAACACGGTCCATTTCGTTGACCGCCTGTCCGACCTGATCGATCCCCCGGCTTTGTTCATCCGATGCCGACGCGATTTCGCCCATAATATCCGTTACCCGGCTCACGGCGCTGACGATTTCTTTCATCGTATCGCCCGCGTCTTTAACCTGCAAAGAACCGGTATTGGCGCGACTAACCGAATCATCAATCAGCGATTTGATCTCTTTGGCAGCCTGAGCACTGCGCTGTGCTAGCGTGCGCACTTCGCCCGCCACCACGGCAAAGCCCCGCCCCTGCTCTCCCGCTCGTGCCGCTTCTACCGCCGCATTCAACGCCAGAATATTGGTTTGGAAAGCAATGCCATCAATCACGCTGGTAATATGGGCGATCTTTTGTGAACTGTCAGAGATCTCATTCATCGTTTTCACGACATTATCGACGACAGTGCCACCTTTGTTGGCCGTTTCTGACGCATTTTTTGCCAGCAGCGTAGCCTGACGCGCGTTGTCTGAATTCTGTTTCACCGTTGAGGTTAGCTGCTCCATGCTGGCCGCTGTTTCCTGTAGCGATGCGGCCTGTTGCTCCGTACGCGAAGACAGATCGTTGCTGCCTACCGAAATTTCACTGGCCCCGGAATGAATGGAGTTGGAACTGTCACGAACCAGACTCACAGTACGGATTAATGACTGCTGCATATCGTGCAGCCCCGCCGCCAGTTGGCTCATCTCATTACGACCTGCGGTATCAATATGATGCGTCAGATTACCCTCGGCGATAGCGCTGATATGCCGCATGAGCGTACGCAGCGGGTGCAAAAGAATACGCTGCAACCCGATCCAACTGAGAATAATCACCAGCACGACGACCACGGACAGTGCGCCCAAAAGCCACAGCATCGTTTCAAATGCGACGTGGTTTTCCTGTAAGCCATCATCCGACAGCTGATTTTGTGCCGCACGCCAGGTTATGTAGGCATCCTGCATCGCCACGTTAAACGGCGTCGCCCCACTACTCAATTTCATCGCCGCCCCCGCCAATCCACCGGAAAGCGAATCCACAATATCATTCAGTAGTTTGTCGTAAGCGGTATAACTCGCCTCAAGTTTTTTGGATAATGCGTCATCTAATCCGGGTGTATTAGGCAGAGACAAATAGTGTTTATAACTACTCTCTGAGGCAGCCAGTTGTGATTTAGCCTGCTGTAAAAGCGCCTGCATGGCCTCTTTATCCGCATTCCCCAGCATCATGTTTTGTATAATAGAACCGATAGCGATGCGCGTCTGATTCATCATAATCCAGGCATCAGTAAAGGCGGCCACATTCTGGTTAGAGCGTTGAGAAACAAGGAAACTGTCTCTATCGCTCATCAATGCTCGAACGGATAGCGCCCCTGTTAAAAACTGAGATATTCCTAATACAAACAATAAAATAACAAGGATAGTAATGACTTTAATACGCTTAAACATGGCACACCCTCTTTTTCCATAAGGATGTGATATTTATATCCGAAAAAAGAAGGGAAATATTGAACACTCAACACAAATAAAAATATTGCCTATATTATTTAACATCAGAATATGGATTATATTATTTTTAATATGGATAAAATCTCATTCCAGAAAATATATCCTCTACATTAAATAGTGGCAGCGCCGAAAAATCATTACGCACACCGTACGTAATGATAACGAACACTGCCACATCAAACATCACCAATAAGATAATCTGATGAGTATATTTATTTCAGATAAACCAGCGCCTGCTTCAGCATCTGCTCATCAATACCGTGCCCGACACCGGGTGCGATATCCAACGTAAACGACGTTCCCAATTCCTGAAAGCGATGCGCGGCAGCATGAGCATGCCCGACCACAATCACGCCATCTGCTTCACCGTGAATCAGATGCACAGCGACATCAGCAAAGGCTTTTTCTGGCAAAACGGCAAAGCGTCCGCTGAACGCAATAATATGCCCAGCCAGCGAGGACTCAGACTTCAACGCTTCCAGCGACATGATGCTCCCCTGCGAGAACCCCACCAGCACGGTTTGTTCCGCGCTAATGCCACTTTGTTCCTGCCAGTGACGCACGGTATCAACAAAACGCGGCAAGTTTGCTTCAATACGAGATAACCGATTCTCTTCCGTGACGCCCTGAACAGAGAACCACTGCCGCCCGTCGCCATAGCCAGTACTGAACGGCCCGGCAATACTGACCACAATCGCCTGCGGTAAGGCGGCGGCAAAATAGCGCCCAATCTGCGCCATGCCTGCGGCGGTATCGCCTACTCCATGAAACAGCAGGATTAATCGATTTGCTTCTGAGGGTTGCTGAACAACAACATAATCTTGATTCACGTTTCTCTCCTGAAGGCATGCGTCAAACGCAACACCTGGCGACAGTCGTCATAAAGTACGGTTAATTTTCACTATACGCCGCGCACTGACAGGAGAAATCGGGAATTACTGAACGAGATGTTCCATTTTTTGCAATGACAGAGGGAAAACCTCACAGCCTCGTCCTGTCAGTGCGGTTTGATAATACGGATCGTTGAGGCTGGATCGTTCGTCAAACAACGCGCCGGACGCACCGGCCGTTTGACCAATCCACCACCGCAGTTCGGGCAGGCGTGGTGAAATACAGAATCCGCACAGTCAGGACAGAACGTGCACTCATAGGAGCAGATATACGTTTCGGCGTCCGGCGGCAAATCACAGTCGCAGTGTTCACAGTTAGGGCGTAATTCCAGCATCGGCTTATCCTGATTCAACAAAAAATTATGGCGCTCTCGCTGTCACTTTTCCGTGGTTATTGCACAAAGATCAGTGAAGGAGACTGAGGTTCTTTTCTACCAGAAACCGTCCTTCATGCAAATAAGGTTTATACCCCGAAATAATGCATCGCATTAACGTCAACCTTACTTTCCAAATCCCTTTTTATTTGGGAGGCGGTTCCATGTTCTAGAAATGCAGGGAAAATAAAATGACAGCAGCAGCGCAGCTATTTTCATTAAAAAAGAATGCGTCGTTAAAAAGAAAAACATTTCGTCAATCCATCATCGCCGCCAATATCAGTATCGCATTGCTGATGTTGGCAGGTTGTGGCAGTAGCGGAGGAGGCAGCGGTGAAACCGCCAGCGTCGCGCCAACGTCACCATCCCCAACAACACCGACGACACCTACCACACCCACGACGCCAACCACGCCGGAAACGCCGACAGCCTCCGCCGTTAAAGTCGGAATTATTGATTCCGGCCTGGAAGCAGGTCGGCCAGAATTTAATTACGGCAACCTGCATTTTTCATCGTTTATTGGAGGCAGCCCGCAACTTAACGATGATCAAGGCGTTAACGGGCACGGTACGCTGGTCGCACTGGCGCTGGCTGGTTTGGCGACGGAAAGCTATGCGGGAGGCGTGGCACCAGATAGCGAACTCTACATCGCACAAGCATCGGCAAACAATCGCTTTAACTATCAAAACACCACATCCGCCGTGAATTGGCTGCTCAATTCAGGCGTGAAAATTATCAATATGTCCTACGCCGCGGATGAGCGTCTCACCACCACCGCAGAGCTGAATAATGCCAGTAACAACTTTAGCTATCTCTTAGTCCGTAACGAATTGAAAAGCATCGTCGATGCCGAGGCACTGAGCATCGTCGCCACGGGGAATAATGCTGGTTCCACCCCCTCGCCTAATACTCAGATCCCACTGATTTTTGGTGATGCCTCGCTGCAAAAAGGCATTCTCGCCGTTACTGGCTACATCCCTGAATGGGTCGGGCAGGAAGGAACCGAGCGCCCTGCTGAACTTTACCTTTTTGATAAGTGCGGCAATGTCGCGGCCTACTGCATGAGTGCGCCAGGCTATGTGGATTATCCCGTTGTAGGCAGCAGTTCGTCTGAACGTTCGCACGGCACCTCTTTTGCCGCACCACGCGTTGCAGGCGGGGCATCCCGAGTACAGGCGGCCTATCCGTGGATGATCGGCTACAACCTGCAACAGACATTGCTCACCACCGCGACCTACCACACCGATGGCTATACCCGATACGACGCGGAGAATTCTTACTACGAAATCATCAGGGACAGCGAAGGTAACGTCACAGGAAGTATTTTCCATCCCGCTTATATCGCGGTAGCTGATACCGCCAACGGACGCCCTTATAACGATACCTTTGGCTGGGGCGATCTGGACGTCGATAAAGCCGTAAAAGGCCCGGCAATGTTTTATGCCGATAACTTCACCGCTCGTTTAACCGCAGGCGATTACACGTTCGCTAACGATATCAGCGGCGACTACGGCCTGATCGTCAACGGCGCCAGCAATGCAGGTGGCGCTCTGCATTTGACCGGCACCAACACCTATAAAGGTGATACACAAATCACCGCCAACCGTTTGTACGTTGACGGCTCAATTGCGGGCAACGCCAGCGTATCCGGCTTCGGCACGCTAGCAGGAAAAGGCCGGATTGGCGGTAATGTGAATAATACGGGTATCGTTGCCACCACCGCAGAAGGCGGACTGACCGTCGCAGGTAACTATACTCAGGGCAGCAGCGGCCTGCTGAACGTGACACTGGCAAATCCGTTTACCATAGAGGGAACGGCTACGTTAAATGGTGGATTACGCGTTGGCCTGCCCAGCAACACCTACATCGTCCAAACGCAGGAAACGCTGCTGCACAGCAATCAGGGCATCAGCGGCACGTTTAGCACCACCGACCTCGGGCTATTCCTGACAGGAAACCTGACTTACGGCAGCAACGAGGTCACGGGCGCATTCAGCCGCCTTAATACCGTAGACGCGGTCATCAACAGCGGCTTGCAAAGCGCCGCACAATTGCAGACAGCTGCCAATGTTGAATCGGCGCTACAGGTTGCCGACCGCTGGTCAGCCTTATCCTCGACCAGCGAGCAGCAATCCAGTTTGCTGACGAAAGCCGCCGCATTCCAGCAGTTAGGCAGCGCGAGTGCCGCAGCCATCGCGCTGGATTCACTGTCTGGTCAGGCGCATGCATCCAGCAATGCCATTCTGTTTAACAGCCTGGATTACCAGAACCAGTTACTGAATAACCGACTTGATCTGTTAGGGAACGGGAAGAACTACGGGCTATGGATTGAAACTGGCAAGCTGCGCGGCGATCTGAAACAGTCCGGCTATCTGGGTAGCCATTACGATATCACCCTGACAGCCATCGGTACGGATACCGATTTCAACACCCCAGGATTACGCGCCGGGATTGCCTATACCAACAGCCAGATCAAAGCAGACTACGACGGTAGCGGCGGTAGTAGTGAGAATGAGTTGCACGGAGTAATGACCTACGCGCGCTACAACCTCACGCCGGAATGGTTCGTTCAGGGCAACCTGAGCTATCAGCACGGCCGCGATAAGCTGAAGCGTTCTATCCTGCTGAATAATGTCGAAGCCGTTTCCAGCAGCACGTCAAGCGATAGCTGGCAGAGCCTGCTCAAAACGGGATACGAATTTGCACTCAACGATATCTTTAGCGTTCAACCCTATGCAGGTCTCAAATACAGCTACCTGTCTACTGGCGGATTTACGGATACCGGCAGCGCATTGGGGCTGACGGGAGAAGGCAACGATTATTCGCGTACCGTTGGTCTGACAGGGCTTAATCTGCGCGCCCTGCTGCAATGGAATCAGGGATGGTGGAGCAGCATCGGGGTTAGCGGTGAGTACCAACATGCATTTACCAACCCATCGCTTGATGTCTCCGCCCGCTGGAGCGGACTGGGCCGCGAAGGAGAACGCCTCGATATACCGGGCATTCGACTGGACAAAGACTCGCAGTGGGCAGGCGTGAGGCTGGACGTGGGTAAAGCGGCAGATGCGCGTTTCTTCCTACGTGCTGACAAACACTTTGCCGATCGCGGTAACGAAGAAGTGTTGCGCGGCGGCGTCGACGTTTCCTTCTAATAATCTATGACGCTGGCGGTATCTCCGTCGGCGTCAATTTGATATCCACGCCGTCACCGAAAAGAACACGTTATATTAGAAAGTGCAGACTCACTCTTTTTAGGTATCCTTTTTCTACCATATCAGCCACCACAATTCTGAAATAAAGGAAGTAAGAAATGGCACAGGACAGAGATGAAATCTATCGATTCGTGGGCGAACTGTTGCGCAGCATCCAACATGGCGATCCGGCTGCTTTAGTGGGTTTTGGCGTGAGCCCGGCTATTTACGAAGAGATTCTTGAGGAATTGGATAGTGTGGGGGAAAACATGGTGGAGCTGACGCTTCCGCCTTATGACATAGCTTTTATACCAGATAGAACGGGCAGAATTCCCCTGTGCAGTTACGCGATGGACGCCTCCCCTCAGCGCAAGAGAGTGGAATGCCAGCTCTGGTCTGGAGAGAAAAAGACCGAACTGACGTTAATTGCCGACTACCCAGAGAAACTGGGGAAAACGTCTCTGGTTTTCCGACTCTTAGAAACGCAATAACTCCGCCCCTGTTTGAGCGGAAGTCTCCCATTGAAGACAGCAGAAAACATCACTCACCGCGCCAGGCCAAACCACGTTCACTAAATGCCCTATCAGAATCTGGATGCGGCGGTGCGTCATCGCCCACATGAGCATCCCTCGCATACCGACGGTCACTTTCGGCTAACGGTGTCAGGTGTAGATGATGAGTATGCAAAGCCGCCAGCGATTCCCGATGCGCTACGCTGATAATCGCGCTGTCAGGTAAGGCAGTGACCAATGCCTGATACACCAGTTGCTCTGTCTCAGGATCGAGCGCACTGGTGGCTTCATCCAGAAAAACAAAATCGGGCCGATGCAACAACGCACGGGCTATCGCCATTCGCTGCTGCTCACCGCCGGATAACCGCTGCTGCCAGCGATCCTCATCATTCAGCTGCGAGGCCATGTCCGGTAATTCGCTGCTGATAAGCGCCTGTCGGCACTGTCCGTCGGTAAAATCCCGCACATTGCTGGGGTAGCACAATGCCGCTTTCAGCGTTCCCGTCGGGAGGTAGCTTTTCTGCGGTAAAAACAGCGTGCGACAGTGGCGAGGCAGTGCAATCGCCCCGCTACCGTGCTGCCATAGTCCGGCACAGGCGCGCAGCAACGTGCTTTTACCCACGCCCGATGCTCCATTGATCATCCAGCGCTCACCGGGCAAGACCTGCCAGTCATCTAACGCGGTCAGCGCACGGCCATCCGGCGTTAACAGCCGCAGATTCTCGCAGGAAAACCCAAGGCCATCGTGTTCCGTCACCCGAATAGGTGATGATTTCCGCACGCTTTTGTTCAGCGCTTCTTCCATATCCTGCAAACGCTTCGTCAGCGCCAGCCAGCGCGTAAAGGACTGATACGCCTGCATAAAATAACTCAGCGTCGCCCCCAGAGAACCGTAAGCCATCTGAATCCGCGTCAAATCGCCAAAGGTGATCTCTCCACGTAACAGCTGTGGCAGCGCCAATAGCGTCGGCAACGGTGAGAGAAAATGGCTAAACAGACTCTGACCAAACGACACCTTAAAACCACGCAGCAGCACAGCTAGCGCATTGTCACGCACGCGAGCAAACCGCTGGGCCAGCCGTTCGCCTTCCCGCGCCCCTCCCTGATAGAAAGCAATCTGTTCCGCGTTTTCACGTAACTGAACACCCAGAAAACGGAAGTCACCTTCCGCATTTTGTTGATTCATATTCAGCTTTATCAACGCCTTACCCAGCCAGTGCGACAGCGCAACCTGAAGGATATATTCGATATAGAGGGCGTAAACCATATAGCCGGATATCGCCCAGTCGCTGCCCATAAACGAGAAACGCAGTACCCCAGACACCGACCACAGCAGCGCCGTGTACGTGACAGTGCTGATGACGACCGAGATAAGGCCGAGAAAAAAGTTCAGCGAGGCCGACACCAGTTCGTTAACGTCATCGGCGATACGCTGATCGATATTCGACAGCGCACCGTCTCTCTCTATTTCGTAATAAGCCGATGTCCCCGTCCAACGCCGGATATAATTGAGCGTCATCCAGGTACGCCAGCGCAACGCCAGATACCCTTGACTGAGCACGTTTACCCATCTCAGCATCATCGCGCTCAAACCGAGGATGAAGCTGAAGATAAACAGCGGCTTTATTTGCTCCCAATCCAGCCCAATCAACGCATCGGTGAATTTCCCCGAGACTCGGTTCGCCTCCACGCTGATGTAGGCCGTACCCAGATTGATGCTAATAATCACCGCCAGAATAAACAGCGCCAGATACTTCTCTGGCGCCTGCCAATAGGGCATCAGAATCTGGCCGATGCCCGGTCTTGTCGTACTCGTCTCGCTTGCGTTCATGCGCCGTTTCTACCTGCTGATTCGTGTGAATGACCGTTCTCGTTATTTGTCTAACAGATTGGCCGAACGGATTATCAGAACGAATACGTCCCAGTGAGACGCCACGTCCGCCCTTCTTTCACACCGATATACAGCGGCGTCGTGCTGGTGTAGTAGATATCGCGATCGAAGACGTTATTGACGCCCAGCGTCAGCGACCAGTCAGGCTGGCGGTAAAACACCGATGCATCGGTTGATGCCGAGCTGCCGATAGTGAAGACGTTATTGGCCGGGCCGTTCTGCGTTTTCGATGAACCGCTGATACCGACTGATGCACCGGCACCCTGATAGCGTCCAGACTGCACTTCATAAGACGTCCACACGTTTCCAGAGTGGCGCGGCGTAATCGTGCTACGAACGGTAGTAGGATCCTTATTGTCCGAGTAGGTATAGCTGGCCGTGACATCCCATCCCGGCAACAAAGAACCATTCAAATCCACGTCAAAGCCTTCGCTCTTTCTCCCCGTGGTCGCAATCGGGAAACCGTTTCTATCCGTTACCGCCAGATTTTTTTGCTCAATGCTGAATACGGCTGTCGTCAGCGTGAGGTTGTCATCAAGCAGGTTAAACTTCAGCCCGGCTTCTTTAGACTGCCCCGTCGTTGGCGGGAGCTGGACACCAGAGCGCGAAACCTGCGCGCTGCCGCTAAAGCTATTCAGCAAGTTGGCGTAAATCGTAACGTCCGGTGTGATATCGAAGCTAATGCCGTAATTGGGGATCCACTTGGTCGCGGTGTACGTCGATGCTCGCGTTCCCACCAAATAGCTGTTGTTCCATGTCGAGCGCTTCACCGCCAATTGGAAATGCAGACGGTCAAAGACATCGATCTGATCCTGGAACAAGAAACCACTTTGAATCAGCTTAGACGTGTACGTCCGGCTATTCGGTTCACCGATGCTGGGGAATACCAGCGAGTCTGGGTTATACACGTTCCCATTGGTCATCAGGATAAAGCTGCCGTCATAGCTGGCGTAGCGTTCATGCTTATAGTCATGACCAACCAACAGGGTCTGAGTGACGGGCCCGGTTTCGATTTTCCCGCGAATATCATTTTGCTGGCTCCACGTCTGATTAGTGGATTTATAGGCCAGCGGATGGCTGATTTTGTTGCCATTGGCGGCGATATCCAGCGTTTCGTTCATCTTCATCTGCGAAGCCGTGCTCTGGAAACCCGCTTTACTATTAAATGTCCAATCGTCGACGAGCTTTTGCTCCAATTCATAATAGGCATTCGTCGTTTTCATCTTGTTATGATCGTCTTTATCCCCCAGACGATATTCCGGCAGCTTCTGTATTCTTCCGTTAGCGTAAATCGTTCCGGCAGGTCCCGATTTACGTGCCTGATTCACTTCCGCGCCAACAGTGATCCGCGTATTGTCGTTTTTCCAGGTCAGCGCTGGGGCTAAATAATCACCGTGGTTACCGTTGTAATCAGGAAAGGAGTGCTGAGATTTCATGGTTGAGGCATTCAAACGGTAGCTGAACGCTTTATCGTCCGTGAGCGCGCCGCCCAGATCGATAGCCGTTTTAAATTCACCGTAGCGCGCCGCCTCGACTTTGAGGACATGCAACGGTTCGGTTACCGGTTTTTTACGCACAACGTTAATGGTTCCCGCGGCGGAGCTGCTCCCCGCGAGCACCGATTGTGGCCCTTTCAGCACTTCGACACGTTCGACCCCCTCAATCGCCGTGCCCTGACCAATACCAGCATTGCTGGAGCCCGACAGGCCATCCGTCGCACCGGACGTTACGGCATAGCCGCGCATCCAATACGTAGGCGCACCACGGTTTGACTGAATGGTGACCACGCTGCCCGAGTTTTTTAACGCCTCTTCCAGCGATGTGGCCTGACGTGCCGTAATCAGCTTATTACTGATCACCTGAACCGACTGTGCCGTTTGCTGCAACGACGTGCTGGTGCGTAATGCCGAAGAGGAGGTGCTGGGGTTCAATACGGTTTCATCTTCACTGCCTGCGCTGACGGTAATCGCTGGTAGCGTTTTATCACTCGCCTGCGCCACTTCTGCATCATTAGCGCGGGAAGAAACAATGGTCAACGTGCCATTACCCGTCGTCGTCAATAATAACGGCGTACCTTGCAGCAAGCGTAAAATAGCCTGACGCGTTGAATAATTGCCATTCAGCGCGGCACTCTGATAATTCGCCACCAGCGCAGGATTAAAAGAGAGTGTCTGTTTGCTTTGATTGGCGATTGCCAATAGCCCTTTTTGCAGGTCGCCCGCAGGAATAGAAAATGCCACGGTGTCATTTTCACCCGCCGCATAGACGGCCATAGGAACGGTCGTCGCCCCCACGAATAACGCAGAATTAATCGCCAACATATTAGTGAAGAATAAGCGCTTCTTAAAACTCAACCCCAGAGCGGGAGAGGCAGTATTACGTTTTTTCATTTTTCCCTCGTCAATTGCTTCAAAAAATCAGTTTTTATTGGTCTTCGTATGATTTGTGCAATGACGATGAAAAAGTGACAGCGGGAAAGTCATTTTTCCCGTAATTATTTTTTCTCGGTAGAAAACAGATTGATTTGGAAAAACCTTTTCTCTGTATTTTTAAATATAAAAAATGAATCACGCTTCTGAATCGTCTTTTTTATCTCCCGCCAAGAAACATCCAGAAATAGCAATTTACCCATTCCGGTCAGTAACAGAACATTTCTAACTAACTATAGAAAAAAAACGTTGTTTGACTCCTGCAAATTTTGACTTAAAAACAGCACAGGACGCATCGTTCCTTTTTTTCTGCGGCCCTGGGGTATCCCGGTTCAAGCATTGTTGTGATTTACGCGATTTAAGGATGCCCATGTACACAGAGGCTGTTAAAAAACCCGACTTACTGTCACTGATATTTCGCAGCGATTATCGCTGGCTAACGGAAAGATTACGCCGCCGTATTGCCTACGGCTGTGAAGCGGAAGATGTCGCCTCAGAGGCATTTTTACGTTTAGCCTCGCTACCAAATCTTGCCAACGTACAGGAACCGCGCGCGATGCTAACCACACTCGCCAAACGCGTACTGTATGAAAACTGGCGTCGCCGCGATCTGGAAAAAGCCTATCTCACCGCGCTGGCGAGTAAACCTGAATTTCACCATCCGTCGCCGGAAGAGCAACAGCTGTTGATGGAGGCGCTGCTCACTATCGATCAAGCGCTGGATGGGCTATCCACCAAAGCACGGCAGGCATTTCTGTTCAGCCAGCTTGATGGCATGACCTATGCCGACATTGCCGTACAGCTCGATGTCTCCGCCAGTATGGTGAGAAAATATATCGCCAAAGCGCTGACCAACTGCTATCTGGCCACGCAGGACAGCAGTGACTTATAGGTGAACCGCATGGCAAGACGACACATGGATGACCCGATTGCCGAACAGGCGATTGAATGGATGGTGCTGCTGCGTTCCGGCGAAGCAACACAGACCGATTACGATGAGTACCGCCGCTGGCGATACGAAAACCCTCTACATGAGCGCGCCTGCCAACGCATCGAGCAAACGCTGGGGAAATTTCAGCCGCTTCTCGCCGCACTGCCTCACGAACCGATTCGCCAGGCGCTATTAGCACCATCAGGTCGGCGCAAAGTCCTGCAATATGGTCTGGGCATGGTGGCTGTCGCCTCGCTAAGCAGTCTGCTACTTAACCAGCATTACCCCCTGTCACCGCTTCTGTCCGATGTGAAGACTGCCACGGCACAGCGTCAGCAGGTTCCGCTCAGCGATGGCAGCACGCTCATGTTGAACGCGCGTACCGCCGTCGATATCAACGTTGAACCAGAAAATACCCTTCGTCAGGTCGGCATTCTCAACGGCGGTGTCTTCGCGAAGATTAAGTCGGATGCACAGCGCCCTTTTATTATTGATACCCACATGGGCAATATCGTCGCGCTTCAAGCCAATGTGAACGTGCGTCATGAAAGCGGCGGTATCCACGTCGGCGTGCTGGATAACATCGCCAAGGTGACTAACCACGCAGGCCAAAGCCTGCGCCTTCACGCGGGTCAAGGCGTCTGGTTCGATCGCTCAACGCTCTATCAGGTTGCCGTCACGCCGGAGGCGGAAAGCGCCTGGATGCAGGGTCGTCTGGAAGTCCGCGATCGCTCTCTGGCCTCGGTCATCAGCGAGCTGCGTGATTACACTCCCGGCATTATCCGGTTAGATCCCGCTATCGCCGATCTGCGCGTCAGCGGCAATTTCCCGCTAGATAATCTGAACTACACGCTGGACTCTCTGGCGCAAACCATGCCCATCGCGATTGTGCATACCACCGATTACTGGATACATATCCGCGCCGCCGACGCCAGACGCGTATAAGCGATGGCTCGCAAAGGTGGTAGTCAGGGATGGCAAGCCGCAAAAAATTTCACGCACGTGGTGACACTTTTCCTGCCTCGTTGCACATCGTTAATAGAGGTCATCACAATCCCGATGTTCAGGGCGGCATAAAGCGCTCAACACCGTAAGCAAGAGCAGCAGAGGAAAACGTGCAACAGGCATCCGTGCAACACCTTTCGTTAAACGCGCGCGTTGATGCGGCACCCGCCGCACGGCGTGACGTCGCACCCGCACAGCCGTCGCGCAGCATGACGGTGGCAGCGCCCGCCCGGGGAGAAATGGGGAAGATTGCGCTCAGCTTTCTGACGGTTGCGCTGATCCATGCTGGTGTCGCCGCCTTACTCATCACGCGAACCACCGAATACACACCAATCAACCTGCTCAATCCAGCAGCCAGTATCAGCATTCAGGCCACGATGGTTGACGCACCGGAACCTGAACCGATTCCTGAACCGTCGCCGGAGCCACCCGTGCTGACATCAGAACAGGGTGAACGTGAAATTGCGCCCGTTCCTGAAAAGCCAGTCGTTGAGGAACAGCAAACGCCACCGCCTCCGGTCAAAAAAGAGGTTCACCAGCCGCCGGTTAAACCAGTGGTAAAACCGCAGCCCGTCCGCCCAAAAACCACCGCCGAGCGTCAGCCTGCGGCGCGTCCGGCGCCGGAGCCGTCTCCCGCCACACCGGAAGCGACGCTAGGCCCGCTGTCGACCGCCAGCAAAGGCAATCTGATGCAGAACAGCCCAGGTGCGCAGCCTAAGCAGGTCGCATCCGTTGGCTGTGTCGTCCCGCAACCTGACTACCCTCGCCGCGCCAAGCGTCTCCAGCAGGAAGGCAATGTGCTGGTTCGTCTGGTAATTAGCCCGGAGGGACGATTGATTCGACACGACATTGCCCGCAGTAGCGGCTATGACGCCCTCGATCAGGCCGCGATTGAAGCCGTAGCACAGGCACGCTGTACGCCTTACCGCGAAAATGGACAGGCCATTACCGTCATGACGATTCAGCCCGTTAATTTCCGGCTGACTCACTAAGAAAGCACCCGCGTTGAAATAGCGCATCCGCCGTTTCGCAAAAACGCCCGAATCAGGTTATTGCATAAGAGGTCACACATGAACACGTTAGATATCCACCATTTCTGGCAGCAGGGCGACGTAGTCACCCACTCGGTAGCCATCATTCTGCTGATTATGTCGCTGCTATCATGGACGGTCATGCTGCTCAAAGCACGACAGCTGTTCGCCTTGAACAAGAGCGTGCAATACAGTCGGAATACCTTTTGGCAGACGACCAGCCTGCAAGAGAGCGTCGAGAAATTCGGTAAGCAGCGTTTTAACCCGTTCCGCGATCTGGTGATCGAAGGGCATGCGCTGCTGAAACACCCACACAAATTCTCTTCCACGTTGGGCGGACACGTCGATCTCAGCGACTGGCTGGTACGCGGCCTGAGCAACACGCTGGACACCAACTCAGGCAAACTGCAATCCGGCCTCGGCACGCTGGCATCTATCGGCAGTACCGCGCCGTTTATCGGCTTGCTGGGCACCGTGTGGGGCATTTTTCACGCGCTGCAAACCATCAGTACCATCGGCCAGCCCGATCTGGCTCAGGTTGCTGGCCCTGTCGGCGAAGCCTTGATCATGACGGCGTTTGGCCTGTTCGTGGCGATTCCCGCTGTACTGGGATTCAACGCGATCAACCGCCGCAATCGCATCGTTCTGCATGCCATGAATCGCTTTGCGCACGATCTGCACGCTTACCTGCTGACTGGCGCACGCGTGGATACCAGTATTACCGACCTTAATAGTGCGGCGCGGTATGAGCCGACTCACCCCGTTGAGCGCTCCGCCTGAAGAGGAACATCGCCATGAGTATGTCATCCCCGTTTGAAAGTCAGGAAGACGCCCTGCTTAACGACATCAACATGACGCCGTTTATTGATGTCATGCTGGTGCTGCTGATCGTGTTCATGATCACCCTGCCGGTCATTAATCATGCCGTCAAAGTGGAACTACCGCGCGCCAGCGTCGAAAAAATCAAGAAAGATCCACAAGCTGTGGATATCGCGATTACCGCAACCGGACAAATTAACTGGAATAAAGAAGCGGTCGATGATGCCCAACTGATCGCCAAACTCGATGCGGCCTCATCCGAAGGCACTCACCCGAATATACGGCTGTTTGCCGATCAGGCCGTCGAATATGGTCGGGTAGCGTATGTCATGACGAATGCCCAGCAGCGTGGCCTGAGCAAAATCGATTTCGTCCTGCAACCCGTCAAAGCCCCCTGACTTCCTCTTTCGCTCTGGTGCTGACAGCCTCGCCAGCATCAGAGCGCATCATCTTCTCCATCATCCAAATGCCTCAGCGTAAAAAAAGTTTCGGCGTGTGGTGACGCTTTTCTTTCTTCGTTGCACATCATGAGTAGAACACTGTCACGCATGGATACCGAATAATGTCTTCTCTTGATGAATCCCCCGTTCTTGCTACGCCGCAGACCGACACGCTTCAGTCGCTGGCCGGAGACGTGCTGGACTTCGCGGCCGCAAAAGGCGCGAGTCAGGCGGTCGTCAGCGTCTCGCAGGGAAACCGCCGCACCATCCGCGTTAGGAACGGCGATATTGATACGCTGACGCAAAACCAAAGCCGCTTCCTGTCCGTTACGGTCTACTTCGGCCAGCGCGCGGGCACCGTTTCTTCGACCTTGTTTAGCAAGGAAGCGTTGCAGGATGCCGTTGACGCCGCCAGCACGCTGGCAAAATATGCCGATGAGGACCCGTGTAGCGGTCTGCCGGAAGCGCAGTATTTCGCCCGTGAGATTTACGATCTTTCGCTGCACAACGCCGATACGCTGACAGTTGAGCAAGCGCTGTCGCTGGCACTGCGTGCCGAGCAGGCCGCCAATACCACGCATGAACATGGCTACAGCGAGAGCACGGAAATCACCTCGCAGCAGGGAGATTTTATTCTGGCGAACTCTGCCGGTTTTTCGGCGGGCTACCCAACATCGTTACACACCCTGTGGAGCCATGCGATTGCGCGTAACGATACGCAACGCCAGCAGGGTTTCTGGCATACCACCGGCAGAGCGCCATCTCTGCTGACCTCGCCAGAGACTATCGGACACACCGCCGCGCAACGTGCGGTAGCACAGCTAGGTGCACGAAAACTCTCAACCCGCCGCTGTCCAGTGCTGTTTGATGCCCCCGTGGCGCACAGCTTGGTTCATCATCTGGTCGGTGCGCTGAGCGGTGCGGCGCTTTATCGCTCCACGTCATTTCTGGGTCAGTGCCTCGGTGAGTCCATCACTGCACCGCACCTGAGCCTGTATGAAAATCCGTTTATTCCCGGAGCACTAGCTAGCGCCTGCTTTGATGCAGAAGGCGTCGCCGCGACTCCGCGGCATGTCATCCACGACGGCATTGCACAAGGCTATTTTCTCTCAAGCTACAGCGCTCGACGCCTGGGGCTCACGACGACCGGACACGCAGGTGGAGCCTATAACCTGAGTGTCAGCAGCAGCCAAAGTCGCGCTGGCGATGACTTGCCAGCGCTGCTGCGCCAGATGCACACAGGACTGCTGGTCACCACGCTGCTAGGACACGGACTGAACCCAATGACGGGCGACTATTCGCAGGGCGTGGCGGGCTTTTGGGTCGAAAACGGCGAGATTCAGTATCCGGTCGAAGAGATCACCATCGCAGGCAACCTGAAAACGCTGCTCTTGCACTGTGTCGCGCTCGGGGCGGACATCCACACGCAGGGTAATCTCTCCTGCGGTTCCCTATTGATTGAAGAGATGCAGATCGCCGGGCAGTAATCCCACATCGCGTCACAGAAACAGGATCACCATCATGCCAATACACGCTTCCAGAGCGGGAGTTTCACCTGCGCTGTCGGCATTTTCGCTGGAAACGACGGAGATAACGCACGCGCTGAACCACATCATGCAGCGTCAGGTGGACTATGCCGATCTCTATTTCCAACGCCGCCAGCAGGAAGGCTGGCAGTTAGAAAACGGTATCGTGCGCCCAACAGGATTTAGTCGCGATCAGGGCGTTGGCGTCCGCGCCGTCAGCGGCGAGAAAACGGCGTTCTCCTACACGAATGACCTCCGTCCGCAGGCGATTCTGCAAGCGGCCAATACCGTAAGAGAAATCAGCCGTCAGGGACAGAACGCCACGGTGGCACTCCCCGCAACGCTGCCGCACGGCATTACCGCGCTCTACCCGTCAGACAATCCCTTACTGGCCGTAACCGAAGAACATAAACGTCAGCTTCTGCTCTCGATCGACAGACAGGCACGCGCCCGCGATCCCCGCGTGACGCAGGTAACGGCTTACCTGAATGCTTCACACGAAACCATTCTGATCGCTCGACATGACGGTCGACTCGCCACCGATGTTCGCCCGCTGGTGAATCTGGTCATCAATGTCGTCGTCGAACAGCAGGGTCGCCGGGAGAATGGTTCCAGCGGTGGCGGGCGACGCCTCGACTACCGATTCTTTGCTGACGAGACGGTCAGCCAGTGGGTTAATCAGGCTGTCGATCAAGCGCTGAATAATCTGGATGCCAGTCCGGTTCCGGCAGGCACTTACAGCGTAATCCTCGGTGCAGGTTCGCCCGGCATTTTGCTGCATGAAGCTATCGGGCACGGGTTGGAAGGCGATTTTAATCGCAAAGGCAGTTCCGCATTTTCCAGTCTGTTAGGAGAACGCGTCGCCGCGCCGGGCATTACCGTCGTGGATGACGGCACGCTCGCCAACCGGCGGGGTTCGCTGCATGTGGACGATGAAGGCACGCCGTCGCAGTGCACGACATTAATCGAAGATGGCATCCTGCGCGGGTATTTACAGGACAGCCTCAACGCCAAACTGATGAATACCGCCCTGACGGGCAACGCGCGTCGGGCTTCCTACTCCGCGCTGCCGCTGCCGCGCATGACCAACACCTACATGCTGGCCGGACAATATCCTGCCGAAGAAGTGATCGCGTCGGTCAAAAATGGCCTCTACGCCGTCGGCTTCGGCGGCGGGCAGGTTGATATCAGTAGCGGGAAATACGTCTTTTCCACCACAGAAGCCTACCTGATTGAAAACGGACGCGTCACCCGCCCGGTTAAAGGTGCCACGCTGATTGGTCACGGACCAGAAGCACTGCTGCACGTCGCGATGGTGGGCAACGATCTGGCTTTGGATGACGGCAATATCGCTTGTACTAAAGAAGGCCAATCCCTGCCCGTCAGCGTCGGCCAGCCAACGCTTCGTATCGACAACATGACCGTAGGCGGCTCGCAGTAAGCCGTGCGTCACGGTTCATTGCCCCCTACTTAACTTACTCACGATTTTCTCTAAACGGAGACACCATGTCAGACGCCATTATCACTGCCACCGATACCTCGCTGGATGCGTTGCTCACGACTAGCGACAAACCCATTCTGCTCGATCTGTGGGCGCCCTGGTGCCAGCCGTGTAAAACGCTGGCTCCACTGCTGAACACGATTGCGGATAACACGCCAGACAACCTGACCGTCGCCAAGCTGGATGTGGAGCAATATCCGGCATTCATGCAGCGTTTTGGCGTGCGCGGTATTCCTACGCTGCTGCTGTTTAAAAATGGGCAAGAGATTTCACGGCAGATCGGCGTGAAAACGCTGGCGCAGCTACGCGGCTGGCTGGAATCGCACGAGATTGCGATACAGAACACCACGCAGCCGTTGGCAGACACTCGCGTTACGTGGAGCACGTTCTATGGTGATGCTTCGCTGCACACTTTCCTCCACCAGCGCCTACGTCAGCATGCGGTGGACGGCAATATCGAACACGCATTTTCCCCCTACTGGCAGGACAACAAAGGCTCAGTCTCTGCTGCGCTGGCGCACAATGCAGACATTCGCATCTTTGAACGCATCACCGGATTACCGGCCTCGCTCGGCCTGCTGCTGGAGAAACTGCCGAGCACCACGCCAGAACAGGTTGATGCCCTCTTTGCGGCTCTCGCTCCGGGAAAAACGGCAGATGGCGTTGCGCTTCAATGGCTGCACCACTGGTTAAGTCACGAAGAGAATCAATGGTCTGACTGGCTGGCAGATAAAACCGTAGATGGCTTACGCCAGCAGTGGGTTCAGGCAATTTCACAGCTGTTAGCGGGTGAAGCCGTGGCAGAAAGCGAATGGACGGCACTGCACCAGCAGGCGATAAGCTGGGAAGAAAAAGCGGCTACCGAACTGGGTCTGGAAAAGAATATTGCAACAATACTCGCCAGCCTATCGCCGCCGCCTGCCGCGTCCGACGCTGATAGCTGGCGCAGCATCAGCACCACTCTTGGCTTCGCGCTGGCGCAAATCCTGCAAATTAAAGACGGATGGAGCAGAGAAGAACGCGCAACGCCAGATAAGCGCTTCCGCTGGTTTCAGGCACAGGAAGACGCCACGCCGAGCAAAAAGCTAACGGATGAGCAAATTACCGCGCTACGTGAACAGTGGCTTCAGGAGAACTCGGATTTTTCCGCGAAAGAGGACGCATTTTATCAGCGCTACCCACAGCTGTCAGAAGCGCAGAAAATCCCCTTACAGGAAACGCTGTGGGAATTGCTTCGTCATGCGCCCGCCTTCAAATCACAGCTGGACTGATACAGTAGTCTGCACCTTCATAACGCGGCGTTGACGCGTCCTTCTGGTCACGCATGATGCTGGCAGCCACGCTGTCAGCGTCAGCATGATAGCGAAAAAGTAGATACACCTGCCGCCCCGCCAATAAACCTGATGATTCAATAGTAAAAAAATGGTCGAATAGCCTGATAGGTAACGATCAACATTGCTATCGAGGCACGGTTAAGGCCGTTGTTCGTGGGTTTAAAAGGATTCAATAAACACATCCACACACTTTCCTACTCGGGTGAATAACCATGCAAGACGAATCAACGCAAAACTATTTTGAAACCAGTGATGGAGCCGTTCGCATTTGGATCGAACAAGGCACATCTATCCAGATCCAGGCAATGACAGAACATCACGACCCCGTTGAGCTCTCTGCATCGGAAGCATTGGAAATAGCAAACGTGCTGCAAAAATTCGCGGCGTGTCTCTGAAAAGTGATGCAATGAGTGGATTTCGTGTTGCTATCTATACCTACATTACGCTTCTTCGCCAGCGCTCACAGCGTTGCGCATCGAGCTCGATTAGCGCACTGGTAGTTTCTTCTCGCCAGCGTTTCAGTAGTGCTTTTTTGCCAGTTAGCCCTAACGTAGCAGCAGCCTGTTCGCCTTCACTCGGTTTTTCCGCCAACAGACGTAGCGCAGGCAGCGGGAACGAGGTGTGAATCAGCAGGCGGCAGATCGCAGCGAAGCTCGCCTCCATCGGCCGATGCGCAAACGCAAAACCCGCCAGCTCACGCCAGTCGTCGTCATTCAGCGCAATACTTTCGGTATCCAGCTCCGTATTTTCCGTCTGCGGCAGCGCGAGGCTCAGCGGAATCATGCGTTGTAGCCAATACCAGTCGCGCGCCAATTGCTGGCTCCCCTGCAGTGCCAGTTCATACCCCGCGTCACTTAGCGGCAGTATCGCCATCGCGCTGTAGCAGCCACTACTGGCCTCAAGATGGCTGCCGATGCGCACCAGTTGAAACCCACACGACTGCCAGAACGCCCACAGGTCTGGCTGATAGCCGAAGCTAACCGACAGATAATCCAGCGCCTGCTTTTGTGCCTCACGTGTCTGCTCTGCGATTAATGCTCGCCCTATCCCCTGTCGGCGAGATGACGACGCAATCGCAATCCGGCTCACACGACGCGCACGCAGCGTCGGTGCCTTCCACAAGCCAGCATGCGCTGCCAGCGATTGCGCCACCAGATTACCGCGCGGGCGTCGCCGTCCTGCCCAAACATCATGAGCCAGTGACTCAGACAGACCGCCTTCCTCCACCAGCCATAGCACGCCACAAATATCATCCGCCACCTGTGCGCTGGCAATATGCATGCCCGGCGCATCCATCAATCGGCGCAAATCCAACGGCGAGGTACGATAATGAGCACTGCACAATAGCGCGTAGCACCACATCAGGCGTTCGGGATGTGTCAGCCAGTCGTCGGCACGTTCGGTTCGAATATCCAGTTCGGCAGAGGGCTGAGTCAGTGCGCCATCAGCGGGATTCAGCGGAGAATGAAGCAAGGCTGGTTCGTTGAAAAATAGCGCCTGATCCAACACGCGTTCCAGCGGATCGTTAGTAGCCCAGCGCAGAGGATCTTCCAGCGAAAATACGCGACACTGCGGCAATGCCGCACAAAACTTCAGCAGAAAACCCCGTCCCGTGCCTTCATACCCCAGCACCGTCGTGGTCATCAAAATGCGAGGAAAATAGGGCAACAGCGCAGTCAGTACAGAAGACGGAATCGCCGCTGCTTCATCAATCAGCAGCCAGTCGACATCAGGTACACCATGAAGGCGACAGTGTGCCAGCAGCGCATCCGGTGCCCAGAATGGCGCATCGCCGCGCGCGTGCTGTTGCAGAATATCCGTCGCTGAACGGGAAGGTGCGGTGATCCAGCAAACTCCGCGGCTACGCTGTGTCAGCATTCCCGCCAGCGTCGATTTTCCCCGCCCGCGCGGTGCAGTAATCACAAATACGCCAGACTCGGCGGTATTCAGCTCATGGAGGATGTGCTGCTGTTGCGCGGTCGGTTCACCCTGCGCAGGCTGCCAGTCTGATCTTACAGCCAGTGGCGAAATCACAGGTTCTTGGCCTTGTTGCCAGAGAACCACATCGTCATCGGCCAGCAGCCGTCGCTGAAAATGCTGAATAAAGTGCGGAGTAGCAATCGGCTGCGCGTTTTCGCTCCAGCGCAGGCTGTCTTGATCCGGCAGCGTCGACCATTCCTGCCACGACGGAACCAGCATAATCAGCCAGCTACCAGCCTGTAACGTGCCTGACAGCATCGCCAGCGCTTCGACATCCACACCGCTGCGCGCATCAAATACCGAGTGAAGAAACTCTCGCCCCAGTAATGTCCGAACACGACTGGCTGGCAGCGAAGTGACAAAGTCAGGTGCGTGTTCGCTAATCCATAGCCAGTCACCCGTTGACTGGCGGCTAAGCGTTAGCGCCTGTTCTTCACACCAGTTCGCCTCACCGCTCAGCACCAGCAGTCGCCGGGCGCCATAGCGTTGCTGCTGGTGTTGGCTGTGGAGAAAATCACGCAATATCATCACACGCGCCAGATCGGTCAGGTCTTGCCGATCAGCAGAGAAAGTAGCCCTGCGGCTATCAGTGGCCCGACGGGCACACCGCGAAACAGCGCCACGCCCATGACAGTTCCCACCAGCAGCCCCGCCACAACCGAGGGTTGATTGCTCATCAGCGACACACCGCGTCCGCCAAGCCAGGACACGGCGACACCAATCAGAATCGCCAGCAGAGATTTCCAATGCAGGAAGGAATGCATCACTTCACTGGCGGTAATTTTTCCGCTGGCAATCGGTGCCATCACACCAATAGTCAGAACAACGATACCGATGCTCAGACCGTATTTTTCTACCCACGGGAAATAGCTGTTCAACGGCGTGATGCGTATCGCCAGCAGCACCAGAATCGCCAGCGTGACGGTCATGTTGTGGCTGATGATACCCAGCCCCGCCAGGACGAGCAGAATTAACAACGTTGGATCGAAGTAAGCCATGGATGAGAGTCTGTCGAAAGTAGTCAGGTTGCGCGTTAAGCAAACCGCGATAATAGCACTAATCGGAGTGAGGGACAGGTCAGCAAATCATTCGGACAAAGACGAGAAGAGAAAGGCGGTTTTTCGAGAGGGAAATAGGTAAAACATTCAGGTCGCCAGTATATTGCCGATTAGCGACCTGAACGTAAACGATTGCGCAGTTAGTCTAATTTTACGCCGATACGGTGCGCAACTTCTTCATACGCTTCAATCAAACCACCAAGGCTCTGACGGAAACGGTCTTTATCCATTTTGTTCAGCGTTTCTTTGTCCCACAGGCGGCTACCGTCTGGTGAGAACTCATCACCCAGCACCACTTCGCCTTTGAACAAACCAAACTCCAGCTTGAAGTCGACCAGAATCAGCCCAGCGTCGCCAAACAGTTTGCTCAGCACATCGTTCGCTTTGTAGCTCAGTTCCTTCATGCGAGCCAGATTCTCTTCGTTCACCCAGCCGAACGTCTTACAGTAAGATTCGTTCACCATCGGGTCATGCATGGCATCGTTTTTCAGGAACAGATCGAACAACGGCGGATTCAGCTCGATGCCTTCTTCGATACCCAGACGTTTTACCAGCGATCCCGCCGCGCGGTTGCGCACGACACACTCGACCGGCACCATCTCCAGTTTCTTCACCAGCACTTCATTGTCAGACAGCAGGCTCACCATTTGGGTTGGGATTCCGGCTTCTTCCAGTTTGCTCATGATGAAATGGTTGAACTTGTTATTCACCATTCCTTTACGATCAAACTGCTCAATGCGCGCACCGTCTCCTGCTGATGTATCATTGCGAAATTCCAGCACCAGTAGATCGGGATCTTCGGTGGTGTAGACGGTTTTCGCCTTTCCACGATACAGCTCAGCTAGCTTTTGCATCTTTAATTACTCCACACAGTGAGGGTCAAAAAATACGACCCGATATTTAACGCTTCCCCGAACGGTTGCCGATAGCGCCCGTCAATTAGGGTAGAGATTGTTGAATGAAGAAGGGCCGGATAATCCGACCCTTGGTTTATGCGTTATTTACTGAACGCCGCCTGGAATACGGCCACCAGTGCATCGTTCTGCGACTGGGTTAGCGTATGTCCTTTGGAATCGATAAATTGCAGACTGCTGCGGTTATCTAAATCACCGACCTGCAATTTGTAATCGCCGTTAGGCAGTTCAGGGTTTTTCGCGCCCAGGTCATCCCAGGTTCCGCCGCTTGGTGCTCGATACGTCACGGAAACAGAACCCTGCGGACGGCTGCGATCGTTAACCTTCATGCCGATCTTGTCCAATGCGACAGGCAGACGCTCCCACACAACGGTGTACGGACCGCGCACAATCAGCAGCGGCAGGCCAGTGTCATCCGCGCCGCTCTGCACATCCAACGAACCAACGGTGCGGTTTGCCAGCGCATTTTCGCGTGCCGTTGCCTGAGAGTCCAGACCATTGCTGAGGACATTCAGCATCAGGCCAGCGTAGCGCTGCGTCTGATCGCTCGTCGTCACCGGCTGACCGTTCAGTTGTAAGCCCAGCAGTTTCACGATTAGAGCAACCTGATAACCCTGCTGCTGTACGGAAATCTGATAACGCCCCTGATACGGAACGTTTTCATCTTCACGCGGCCATGAGATCCAGTCGGTCGTCAGCGTTTGGCTGGCATCCTGACGGTTGGCAATAGTAAACGCTTTGTCTTGCAGCACGCGGATAACCTGAGACCAGATCTGGCTGTTTTGCGCGCTGTTTTCTAACAACAGCGTTGCCGTATCTCCTGAGGTCTGGGTACGGGAACCATTCAACAAAGCCAATGGCTGTACTGGAGGACGAATATCCAGCTCTTTGCCGACCGCGCCATTCAGGGTAACTGGCGGTATATCAAAATCCCCGTTCTGCACCGGTAAAATCATCCCGGCAGGCGTATTCAGCGCGTGCTGCGCCGGTGCCTTCAGATAGGATTCATCGCCACTGACCTGACGCTTATAGCGTTGATCGCTGGAACAAGCCGCAAGCAACATCACGAGTGATAAGCCAACGACTTTCGCCACCATCGACTTTTGTAATGAATAACTCATTAAATCTCCCTAACGATTACAGCAGACCCGCTTGCTTAAGTGCTTGCCCCATCACCGTACGACCGGAATCGGTCAGCGGTGTCATCGGCAGGCGCAGCGTATCGGTCGCCATGAGTCCCAATTCCTTACAAGCCCATTTCACTGGGATAGGATTGGGTTCAACAAATAATTTCTGATGCAGTGGCATCAGGCGCTGATTTAAACGGCGCGCTTCGACAAAATTGCCCTGCGCCGCCAGCTTGCAAAGTTCTGCCATTTCACGCGCAGCGATATTCGCTGTCACGGAAATCACACCTTTACCGCCGAGTTGCATAAAGTCCAGACCGCTGGCGTCATCGCCGCTCAGCAAAATGAAGTCTTCACTAACCAGCTCTTGGATCTGGCTTACCCGACTTAAGTTCCCCGTCGCTTCTTTAATTGCGACAATATTTTTCACTTCAGACAAACGGGCAACGGTTTCTGGCAGCATGTCGCAGCCAGTGCGGGAAGGTACGTTATACAGGATTTGCGGCAGATCGGTATGCTCGGCGATCGCTTTGAAGTGCTGGTATAGACCTTCCTGCGTCGGTTTATTGTAGTACGGTGTGACCGTCAGGCAGCCAACAACGCCCGTGCCATGAAACCGTTTGGTCAGAGAAACGCCTTCAGCGGTGGCATTAGCACCCGTTCCCGCGATAACAGGAATACGTCCGTCGCTCAGTTCCAGTGTCAGCAGCACGACATCGCCATGTTCGTCATGGCTCAGCGTGGCAGATTCGCCCGTTGTGCCGACAGAGACAATCGCCGATGTACCGCTAGCGACATGATAATCAATCAGTTTTTTCAAGCTCGCCCGATCGACGGCGCCTTTGGCGTCCATCGGCGTAACTAGCGCAACAATACTTCCCGTAAACATTGGCCATCCCCTCCACAAACAAGTGCTTCATGGTACTTTTGACCTCTATGCAAAAGCAAGCGGACAAGGGCGTTGTAGGCGTCTGACGCAGGTTTTTTTATGACGCAGCAAACGAAATTAAAAATGCTTCTGATGTTTTGGCACAAAAGCAGTCCGTTCACTGCGACGGAGATATCACTCGTAAGACGTTTTACGGCATTTTTTTCCCAACTGATCAAATCCAAATATCATTTTCAGCCGTCCGTTCGCCACCTTCATGACCCGTATTCAACACGCCTTTCGGTTCAATGAGCAACAGTTTCACTTCGTGTTCTGCATAAGGCTTATGCTCAACGCCGCGCGGGACGACATACATTTCCCCTGCATTGATACGCACATCGCCGTCACGAAAATCAATTCTCAATTGACCTTCCAGCACAATAAACGTTTCGTCCGTATCGGGATGGGAATGCCAGATGAAATCACCCTGAATCTTAACGATCTTGAATTGATAGTCATTCATCTCAGCAATCACTTTCGGCTGCCAGCAATCGTCAAATAACGCTAACTTTTGGGCAAAATTAATCGATTTATACATACTGTCTCTCCTTATGATGACGCCTTCAGGTTAGCGAAGCAGAGTAGCGACTGTATTGAACGATTGTGCAAGCAGGCTAAAACGTAGTGAACATACGCTGCCAATGACCGGGGGAAATGCCAAACGCTTTAACGAAATGGCGCGTCATGTGGCTTTGGTCAGCGAAGCCTGCAAGAGCGGCAATATCGGCGAGGTTGTCACCCGCCAACATGCGTCGCCGACAGTGTTCGAGGCGACGCATGGTGACATAGCGATAGGGCGTCGTGCCAAAGAGTGCGCGGAAATCGCGCGTCAGACTCCAGCGATCCCGACCGCTAACCTGCGCCAGCTCATCAAGCGTAATCGCCTTATCAAAGGCGTCATGAATATATTCACGCGCCCGTTCGGCAGCATGATAGTCGAATAAACGCCGCTGATATCGTTGCCCACCAACGGCAGACAGCGCCTGCGCCAGATCGTAGAGCGCATCATCTTCCTCCAGTTCATCGAAAGCGTCTTCCATCGCTCTGAGCAACGGTTCCGTTGCAGCAAACAGGCGTGGATCGTTGGATATGCCGCCGTTAATGAAAGGTAGGGGTTTACCGCCGAGGATTTTTTGGATCAATGCAGGTTCAAGGTAAATCATACGATACTGAAAACCGTCGACAGAACCCGCCTCACCATCATGGATCTCATCCGGATGAAGCACCAACGTCCCCCCCGGCACGCTATTGCACAGGCTGCCGCGATAGTGAAAACGCTGCACGCCGGATAGCGTCCGCCCAATCGCATAGGTGTCATGCCGATGGGGTTCGTAGCCATGCCCACGGAAGAAAGCCTCAATTCGCTCGAACGAAGCAGGATGCTGAGCCTGTTTTACCCAGTCGTTATTAACGTGATGGCGTCGCATGGTTAAAAGCGCTTTATCTCTGGTGACCAGAACTCACCTTAACGCGGAATGCCCGTAATCACGAAATATTGTCTGGGCAATCTCAAACGGCGTTAAAAATTGCTCCAGTTTTTTACGGCGGACTATCCCTGCCCGCCGCCCTTTGTGCCGCCGTAAACGGCGTTAAAAATTGCTCCAGGCAATTTTTTATGTTTACCATGTATTAATGGGAAAAAAGACAGGAAGCATGATGTTGCCAAGCTCACAAGAACACTATCTGGTTATTACCGCGCTGGGGGTTGATCGCTCCGGTATTGTCAATGCGATTACCCGGCACGTCAGTAGCTGTGGCTGCAATATCGAAGATAGCCGTCTTGCCATGCTGGGCAAAGAATTCACGTTTATTATGCTGCTGTCCGGCAGTTGGAACGCGATAACGCTGATTGAATCTACCCTGCCGCTGAAAGGCGCAGAGATGGATTTGCTGATCGTGATGAAACGGACGGAGTCACAGGCCAGTCAGCCAACCCCTTCTACCGTTTGGGTGAAGGTTGACGTTGCCGACTCCCCTCACATCATTGAGCGCTTTACCGATTTGTTCGATTCTCACCAGTTAAACATTGCCGAGCTGGTTTCCAAAACGCAGCCCGCAGAGGGTGGCAAACCGCCGCAGCTGTATATTCAGATTGCCGCACACAGTTCTGCTACGCTTGATAGCTCAATTATTGAGCCAGCCTTTCATCAGCTATGTACAGAACTGCACGCACAAGGCAGTATTAGCGTCGTTAACTATGCCCAATAGTCTATTTATGGGTATATCCACAGCATGAAGAGAAACAAGACGGAGAGTCGTGATGAACACACTGAAAGCCGGTGATATTGCACCGAAATTTAGCTTGCCCGACCAAGATGGCGAACAAGTAAATTTAACCGACTTCCAGGGACAGAAAGTGTTGGTGTATTTCTACCCTAAAGCGATGACGCCAGGATGCACCGTTCAGGCTTGTGGCCTGCGCGATAACATGGATGATTTGAAAAAACGTGGTGTTGAAGTTCTCGGTATTAGCACAGACAAATCAGAAAAACTGTCTCGCTTTGTCGAGAAAGAGGTCTTAAATTTCACGCTGCTTTCTGATGAGGATCATCAGGTTTCAGAAGGATTTGGCGTTTGGGGAGAGAAAACGTTCATGGGGAAAACCTATGACGGTATTCATCGCATCAGTTTCCTGATCGATGAAGACGGCAAGGTAGAGAAGGTTTTTGACGACTTCAAAACCAGCAACCACCACGACATCGTTCTCGATTATCTGAAAAGCGCCTGATTCGCGGTTTTCAGATCGTCCACCGGCACCGTAATCGGTGCCGGTTTTTCCTGCCTTTTTCTCTCTTCACCACGTTTTTCCCGTTCGGGCATTTCTTTGTCTGCCATCGCTGGCTAAGATAGTCGGCAGAATGCTTTCACGTTAGCTGTTGATAAGGTTATCTTCCGTTATGTCTATTCGGTTAAGAAAAACGGTCATGTCCGTCCTGTTTGGGGCGCTACTGGCTGGCAACCTGCTTCCTGCTCAGGCCGACACGCAGGATCGACTGCCGGATATCGGCACCACCGCAGGCGGTACGCTCAGTATCAATCAGGAGCTGGCGATGGGCGACTTTTACGTCCGTCAGCTACGAGCGGGCGCGCCGCTTATCAACGATCCACTGCTGTCCAATTACATTAATCAGCTCGGCAATAGATTGGTCAAACAGGCCGATTCCGTGCGCACGCCGTTCCATTTTTATCTGATCCGTAATGACGACATCAACGCCTTCGCCTTCTTCGGTGGCAACGTAGTACTGCATTCCGCCCTGTTCCGTTATGCCGATAGCGAAAGCGAGTTGGCCTCCGTGCTGGCGCATGAAATCTCCCACGTTACCCAACGACATTTAGCGCGCAGCATGGAATCTCAGCAGCGCAGCGCCCCACTCACCTGGGTCGGTGCACTCGGCTCCATCTTGTTGGCAATGGCCAACCCACAGTTGGGGATGGCAGCGCTCAGCGGTACGCTAGCGGGCGCACAGCAGGGAATGATTACCTTCACACAGCTGAATGAACAAGAAGCAGACCGCATCGGGATTCAAGTGCTGCAGCGCGCGGGCTTTGATCCGCAAGCTATGCCGAATTTCCTGCAAAAGCTGGCTGATCAATCGCGCTATGCTTCAAAACCACCGGAAATGTTGCTGACTCACCCATTGCCAGAAAGTCGCCTGTCTGATGCACGCAACCGCGCCAACCAGATGCGCTCAACGCCGGTGCAGTCTTCTCAAGATTTCTTGTTCGCCAAGATACGCACCTTTGGCATGTATGGCTCACCGGATCGCCCGCTGAACGACGATCTGCTGGTGCAATGGGAAAAGGGTAACGTACGAGAACAGCTGGCCGCGAAGTATGGCCGCGCGATTCAGCTTTATCAGGCGAAGAAGTACGATGAAGCACGTAACGTGTTACAACCGCTGCTAAGCAGCGCGCCTGACAATCCGTGGTTTCTGGACATGATGACCGACATCGATCTGGGACAAAATCGCGCGGCGCAGGCTATCGCCCGTTTACAAAGCGTGCCCGGAATGCAGGCTAACCCAGTACTTCAGCTTAATCTGGCCAATGCCTATGTTGAAGGGAAACAGCCTGCTGCTGCCGGCAAAATATTGTATCGCTACACCTATGCGCACCCTGACGATCCGAACGGCTGGGATCTGCTGGCGCAAACCGCAGCAGCCCAAGGACAGCGCGCAGAAGAGCTGGCTGCACGCGCAGAGAGCCTGGCGCTTAACGGTCAGCTCGATCAATCTATTCGGTTACTGAGCAACGCGAGTTCACTGGTCAAATTGGGGAGTCTGGAGCAGGCGCGCTACGACGCCCGCATCGACCAACTCCGTCAGTTACAGCAGCGTTTCCGCCAGTACCAAAAATCCTGACAAGGAGCATGACGATGACAGCATCTTCAACCAAACCATCCGTGACGATTTACCACAACCCGCGCTGCTCCAAGAGCCGTGAAACGTTGGCGCTGCTGCAAGAGCACAATATTGCCCCTGACGTCGTGCTCTATCTCGACACGCCGCCCGATGCCGCGACGCTGGCTCAGCTTATCCAGCAGTTAGGCTTTAACAGTGCACGCGAGTTGATGAGAACCAAAGAAGAGATTTATCAGCAGTTGGGATTGTCCGACGCCGCGCTGACAGAAACGCAGCTTATTCAGGCGATGGTCGATAATCCGAAACTTATCGAGCGTCCTATCGTCGTGGCGCAGGGTCAGGCACGCATTGGCCGCCCGCCAGAACAGGTGCTGGAGATTCTGTCGTTGTAATGTAGGTAGTTGTGAGTGATCGTTGAAACGATAGTCGTCAGCAATCTTCAGTTACAGCCCGAGGATCTCTTTCACAAAAGGAATGGTCAGCTTGCGCTGTGCAGTGATGGATGCATGGTCAAGCTGATCGAGCGTCATAAATAACGTGCGCATTTCCCGATCCAAACGCTTGAGCAGAAAACGACTCACGTCTTCCGGCAATTCGAACCCACGCAGTCTGGCACGAAGCTGTAACGCCTCACCCTTTTCATCATCCGACAACGGTTGTAGCTTGTAGATTTGTCCCCAGTCGAGACGAGAAGCAAGGTCGGGCAGACGTAAATTCAACTGACGCGGCGGACGATCGCCGGTAATTAACAGCCGGGCTCGTCCCGTTTCCTGAATGCGGTTATACAGATTGAATACCGCCATTTCCCACGCTTCATCGCCTGCAATCGATTCGATGTTGTCGATACACACCAGTGCCAGCTGTTCCATGCCTTCCAGCACATCCGGCACAAAGTAGGCACGTTTATCTAACGGCACATAGCCCACCGCGCGTTCCTGACGCGACAGCTCAGCGCAGGCTGCATGCAGCAGATGGCTGCGTCCGCCCCCTTCGCGTGACCAGAAATAGATGTAGCTACCATGCTCTTGATACAACGCATTATTGACGGCGGCAAGAAGAGACGCGTTTTCACCCGGATAGAAACTGGCAAATGTTTCGTCATCGGGTAAATAGAGTGGCAATGAAAGCTGTGCCGGCGTGTTCAGAATCACCTCAAGCAAAACGGGCAGGAAAACGGATCGAGTTTACCACAGAAACCTGGCCCTGTTGAGGCCGCGATACGCACGGCCTCAACAAGGAGAATGACGCGGTTATGAACGTGCGTCGTTCTCTTCCGGCGCATCGAGGATCTCTTCCTCTTTACGGAACAGGCTGATGGCCTTAAATACCAGACTCATACCGATACCAACAACTGTCGCCAGCGCCATGCCTTTCAGCTCGGTCGAGCCAAGATGCACTTTCGCGCCGCTGACGCCGATGATCAGAATCACGGAGGTCAGGATCAGGTTTTGCGCTTTGTTGTAATCCACTTTAGATTCAATCAGCACGCGAATACCGGATGCACCGATCACGCCGTACAGCAGTAGCGACACGCCGCCCATGACAGGAACCGGTACAGCCTGAATCGCCGCAGCCAGTTTGCCCACGCAGGAAAGCAGGATCGCGAGGATCGCCGCACCGCCGATAACCCAGGTGCTATAAACTTTGGTAATTGCCAGCACGCCAATGTTTTCACCGTAGGTGGTGTTCGGCGTAGAACCGAAGAAACCAGACAGCACGGTAGAAATCCCGTTGGCGAACAGGGAACGATGTAGCCCCGGATCGCGCATCAGATCTTTCTTCACAATATTCGCCGTCACAACCAAGTGGCCAACGTGTTCCGCAATCACCACTAACGCCGCAGGCAGAATCGCCAGAATAGCAAACCACTCAAAACGCGGCGTATAGAATGTCGGCATCGCGAACCAGTGCGCCTCACGAATCGGGGTCAAGTCAACGACACCCAGAGCAAATGACAGCGCATAGCCAGCCAGTACCCCAATCAGAATCGGGATGATCGCCAGAAAGCCACGAAACAGCACCGATCCCAGAATGGTGATCGCCAGCGTCGCCAGTGAAATCGTCACCGCGGTGGAATCCACAGATGCACCATCCGCAGGCAACAACCCAGCCATTCCTGCCGCCACACCCGCCAGTTCAAGGCCGATGACAGCGACAATCGCTCCCATTGCCGCAGGCGGAAACAGTACATTCAGCCAGCCAGTACCCGCTTTCTGAACAATCAGCGCCACCAGACAGAACAACACGCCGCACATAATGAAGCCACCCAGCGCAACTTCATATCCCAACGGCAGTAGCAGTAATACTGGGGAAATAAATGCGAAGCTCGATCCCAAATACGCCGGGATTTTTCCCTTACAAATGAATAAATAAAGCAGCGTACCCACACCGTTGAATAACAGCACGGTTGCTGGGTTGATCTTGAACAGAATGGGTACCAGAACGGTAGCGCCAAACATCGCGAACAGATGCTGGAAACTCAACGGGATGGTTTGTAACAAGGGGGGTCGTTCACTCACCCCGATGGCGCGACGAGTCATCTTCAATATCCTCTGTAGTGTTGTGCAGGTAGAGCCGCACTTGTTATCACAGCCAGACTCACCCCGCCCCACCGTAGTGAAGCAGGATGATGTTGACTGCTGATGTAATAAAAGAACGCGTGTGACGTAATACAGGCTGTGGCGAACCATAGGAAATACTTAGGTTTACGCCAAAAAAAAGCCGACTATCAAGTCGGCTTACCTGTTATTTCGTACCAAATATTTTATCGCCCGCATCACCCAGACCCGGCATGATGTAACCCTGCTCGTTAAGGCCTTTATCGATTGATGCCGTGTACAGCTCGACATCCGGGTGAGCTTTCTCCAGTGCGGCAATCCCTTCTGGCGCCGCGACCAACACCAGTACCTTAATACTGTGACAACCTGCCTTCTTCAGCAGATCGATCGTCGCGATCATTGAACCACCGGTTGCCAGCATTGGGTCAACAACCAGCGCCATGCGCTCTTCGATATTGGAAACCAGCTTTTGGAAATAAGGAACAGGCTCCAGCGTTTCTTCATCACGGTAGATGCCGACAACGCTGATACGCGCGCTAGGAACATTTTCCAGCACGCCGTCCATCATCCCCAATCCTGCACGCAGAATCGGTACGACGGTAATTTTCTTGCCTTTGATCTGATCGACTTCAACCGGACCGCACCAGCCATCAATGGTGACTTTTTCGGTTGCCAGGTCGGCCGTCGCTTCGTAAGTCAACAAACTTCCTACCTCGGAAGCCAGCTCACGAAAACGCTTAGTGCTAATATCGTTCTCACGCATCAAACCCAGTTTATGTTTGACGAGTGGGTGTTTCACCTCGACGATCTTCATCATTATCTCCCCATCGGCTAGTGGACGGACAAAAAACGCTAAATGCGTTTTTAAACACCGCTTGCGGCGGCCCGCAGGGCGGCGGGCATGAGAGCCCGTCGTAAAAAAAATCGCGGGATTATACCGCCTTTTTTACTTAGCGCCATACGATTAAGCCTGATCCAGATCAACCGAGAAGAGAAATTGTCGGCATTAACGAAAAATAGCCAGCCGATGACTCATCACTCGCAAACGATTGCCTACACTGTTAGAATTAGCGCGCATTATTTTTACCACAGTATGTTTTCCAAATACCGTGTTTTCTGAATGCCATGTTTTTTAATACAAGTCTGTTTTTGAATACAACCCGTAACCTTCGTGGGGACTCAGCAGTGACCGACAAAACCTCTCTCAGCTATAAAGACGCAGGTGTGGATATCGATGCAGGTAATGCATTGGTAGACCGTATCAAAGGTGTAGTGAAACAGACTCGTCGCCCGGAAGTTATGGGTGGATTGGGTGGTTTCGGTGCCTTGTGCGCCTTACCGCAAAAATACCGCGAACCGATTCTGGTTTCCGGCACTGACGGAGTCGGCACCAAACTGCGCCTGGCGATGGACCTGAAGCGCCACGATACGATTGGTATCGATCTGGTTGCAATGTGCGTGAACGACCTGGTCGTTCAGGGTGCCGAACCGCTGTTCTTCCTCGACTATTACGCAACGGGCAAGCTGGATGTCGACACCGCTGCCAGCGTGATTACCGGTATCGCGGAAGGCTGTAAGCAATCAGGCTGTGCACTGGTCGGTGGCGAAACCGCCGAAATGCCGGGCATGTATCACGGCGAAGACTACGATGTTGCTGGCTTCTGCGTCGGTGTCGTAGAAAAATCAGAAATCATCGACGGCAGCAAAGTTCAACACGGTGATGTTCTGGTTGCCCTCGCCGCCAGCGGCCCGCACTCAAACGGCTATTCACTGGTACGTAAAGTGCTTGAAGTCAGCAAAACCGATCCAGAGCAATTCGAGCTGGAAGGTAAATCACTGGCCGACCACCTGCTGGCACCGACTAAAATCTACGTGAAATCTATCCTGTCCCTGATTGAGAAAGTGGATGTCCACGCCATTTCTCACCTGACTGGCGGCGGCTTCTGGGAAAATATCCCACGCGTTCTGCCAGAAGGCATGCAGGCAACTATCGACGAATCCAGCTGGCAATGGCCTGCGGTTTTCAAGTGGTTGCAACAGGCCGGTAATGTTAGCCGCCACGAAATGTATCGTACTTTCAACTGCGGTGTTGGTATGATCATCGCACTGCCAGCCGAACAGGCAGACGAGGCCGTTGCATTACTCAACAGCAGCGGCGAAAACGCATGGAAAATCGGCGTCATTACCCAAACCGATGCCGGAGACGCAGTGGTTATTAACTGATGAAAAACATCGTTGTCTTGGTTTCAGGTCATGGAAGCAACTTACAGGCGTTGATTGACGCCTGTAAGAACGGACGCCTTAAAGGAAATATCGTCGCCGTATTCAGTAATAATGCGGAGGCTTATGGATTAGTACGCGCACAGGATGCCGCAATCCCTACCTGCGTCCTGAATCCTGAAGACTTTGCTGACCGCGCCGCATTTGATGCGGCACTGGCAAACGAAATTGAGCAATATGAACCAGCGCTGGTGGTTCTAGCGGGCTATATGCGAATTCTCAGTCCGGAGTTCGTCGCTCAATTTGCAGGAAAAATGCTGAATATTCACCCGTCTCTGCTGCCAAAATATCCTGGATTGCATACGCACCGTAAGGCGCTGGAAAATAGCGATCGGGAGCACGGCACGTCCGTACATTTTGTCACTGATGAGCTGGATGGCGGCCCGTTGATTCTGCAAGCGAAGGTGCCTGTATTTAATGACGATACGGAAGAAAGTCTAAGCGAACGCGTTAAGACGCATGAGCACACGATTTATCCGATGGTCATTAACTGGTTCCTGAACGGCAGACTGGTGATGCGTGATAATGAAGCCTGGCTGGACAGCGTGCGTATCCCACCACAGGGCTATGCTGCCGAGTAATACTGTCGGTTCATCATATTTGTAAGGCTCTCCTGCGGAGCCTTACCACTTCTGTCTTACTCTTACCCAGAAAATCCCCATAGATAAACCAGCATCCACAGCTCGATAACAGCAGCCTGCATGTATGCACGCAGAAATGCTGTCACCGTTAAAACCCGATCGAGTCTTCCGTCGCGGTTGGCAAAAAATGCAACCCACGTAGAACAAGCGATACTAGCTTACCACCAATGAATCATAGCCTTTCCAGCGATAAATCAGCATTGATACGCACCAGAAGACAACGAATATACCAATCACGATAAAGCCGGCATTGCCAAGGCTATCATTGAGACTGCTGACCACAGTCCATGCCCCGCCTTGCAAATCAAACTTATCCACCAGCAGCCCCAGAGCCTCAAGACCGCCAATAAATAGAGCCACTACCACCGAAGCGCCGGTGATAGTCATGTTGTAATACAGTTTGCGCTGTGGTTTGTTAAATGCCCATCCATATGCGCCTACCATCAGGATATTGTCCAAGGTATCGATCAGCGCCATACCGCTGGCGAATAAGGCTGGAAAGATGAGAATTGACCAGATGGATACACCGAGAGAGGCGCTGGCAGCGGAGATACCGAGTACACCAATTTCCGTCGCGGTATCGAAGCCCAACCCAAACAAAAAACCGACCAGATACATATGCCAGCTTTTATCGACCATCCGAAAGGTGGAGCGGAAAAGCCAACTCATCATCCCGCCAGAAGCGCCCATCTCATCACGGTTTTGCAGCGGTTCACCACGTTTTAAGGCCCGGAAATTTCGCCAGACGCCGCGCAAAATAACCAGATTCACCAGCGCCATCGCCAACAGGAAAAAGGCAGAAATCGATGTTCCGATAATGCCGCCGACATCGTGGAACCACTCGATATCTTTCTGAAACGCCGCCGCTGTCGCCGCAATCGCCACCGTAGCCAAGATCACAATCGTTGAGTGCCCGAGTGAAAACCAGGCCCCTACCCCTAACGGGCGCTGTCCCTGCTGCATCATTTTACGGGTAACGATATCAATCGCGGCAATATGGTCGGCATCCACCGCGTGCCGCAAACCGTAAGACCAGGCCAGCAAACAGGCCGCTATCAGTGCACCATTATTCTGGAACACAACCAGTGCCCAGCACCATGAAACAAGATTTGCCGACAACAGCAATATTAACAGCATCGCGCTACGGGGATGGTTGCGCAGAACGGGAAGTAACATCAAGTTTATCCTTTATAGTCGATTGTAACTGTGCGGCGGCTATCACCGCCTGCCCCAAAGAAATTGAACCATCGCCAGCAGGCAGTCGCGTAGGTAACAGCACGTTAAGGCCATCAAGACGAGACACCAGCCGCTGACATAACAGCCTGTTGTGGAACACACCGCCCGCGCAGGCGACGGTATCGATATTCAGTCGTTGTGCATGATGACGGACCAGAGAAGCCAGCCCGGTTGCCAGCACGTCATGGAACGCCCATGCTCTGGCTTCTGGCTCCGCACGCCAGTTCAACCACTGCCGCCAGAAGGTCACCATATCCAGTTGACCCGCAACGCAGGGCAGCGTCACCGGATGCTCAACCCCGCCACACCGCGTAGCCATTGCCTCCAGCCGCCCAGCCGCCTCTCCCTCATAGCGTTGAACCTCGGCCGTACATCCCAGCGCTGCTGCCGCGGCATCAAAAAGCCGCCCAGCGGACGATGCAGTAGGAGAATTGATCCCCCGTGCGATCGCTTTGGCCAGAGGCCCCCAAGGATGACGGCGAACGCTATCCGTTTCCGGTAGAGTCTCCCAGTCAGGAACGAAAGCCAGGCAATGCGCCAGCAAATTGCGCCACGGCTGCCGTGCAGCTAGATCGCCCCCCGGCAGAGCGACCGGTGGCAACCCGCCCAATCTCTCGCAGACGCGGTAATCCACCTTCAGGCACTCTCCGCCCCAAAGCTGCCCTTCAGCCCCCATTCCCACGCCATCCAGCGCCAGACCAATAACGGTTCCTCCGTCCAACGGCCAGCCATGTTCAGCCAGACAAGCGGCAATATGGGCGTGGTGATGCAAAACGTAATGGCACGGCAACGCCATCTGCTGCCCCAATCGGAGAGAGTGATAGCCGGGGTGGGAATCCACCACGACCTGCTGAGGCGTGAAGTCATAAACCCGGCACATCAGATCAAACGCACGGCGCCACTGCGATTCAACGCCATCGTCGCTTAAATCACCCAGATGCTGGCTCAATACCGCACTCTCGCCGCGCACCAGACAGAACGTGTTTTTCAGGTCCGCCCCCAAACACACCATAGGCGGGATATTCTTGAAGCCAGAAGGCAAGGCGATCGCATCCGGTACGAACCCTCTGGCTCGTCGTATCATCATGCCGCGCGTATCCAGCAGCGAATCGTCCATTCGCTGGGTAATATCCCGGTTGTGCATTAGCCAACCGTCGGCAATACCAGCCAGTTCACTCAACGCCTGTTCATTGGTTAGCGCCGGAGGATGCCCACTAAGATTTCCAGACGTCATCACCAGCGGACGTCCGATATCCTGCATCAGCAGGTGCTGTAATGGGTTAGATGGCAACATAACCCCCACGTCATTCAGATCAGGGGCGATGTTCTCGCTAAGGGAACCAATTATCCGCTTGTCTACCAGAACAATTGGCGCTGCTGGGCTGCTTAACCGCGCTACCGTCAACTCGGGCAGGCCGCTGGCGTTTTCTATCATCACTGCCAGCGGTTTCGCTGGACGGTGTTTACGCAAACGCAACAACCGGACAGCCTCATCGTTTTGGGCGTCGCAGGCCAAATGAAAGCCGCCAATCCCCTTGATCGCAACAATTCCCCCGGCCTTCAACATCGCTACCGCAGCCTGAAGGGCCGCTTCGCCCTCACAACGTCGATCAACCGTCTGCCAAAAGACATGGGGGCCGCAATCTGGGCAGGCCACAGGCTGGGCGTGAAAACGCCGATCTCGGGGATTACGGTATTCCGACTCACAGGCTGGACAAAGCGGAAACTCCGCCATCACCGTCAACGGGCGGTCATAGGGCATGGCATGAATAATGGTAAAACGCGGCCCGCAGTGAGTGCAGTTAATGAAGGGATAGCGATAGCGCCGCTGCGCCGGATCGTTCATTTCAGCGAGACAAGATGGGCAGGTAGCGGCATCCGGTGCTATCTGGGTATTCATGGTGCCGCCATGGCTGGGGCGAATGGTAAAATCCGTCGGTAACGTTTTCCAGCACATGACAGACTGATCCAGCACATCAATACGCGCCAGCGGCGGACACTGTGTATGAAGCGCATGGATAAACGCCTGCGGTGCCGATATCAGACGAATCTGCACGCCAGCGCCATCATTACAGACATCGCCATACAGATGCATCTGTTTCGCCAGTTGCCAGACCCAGGGGCGAAAGCCAACCCCCTGAACCTTGCCCCGAATACTCAGCACCACGCCCGTGTTATCCATTGCGCCCCGCATGTCCCCTTGCCTCAATGCGCCACGGCTGCGCGCAAGCGGGCTTTCATATCGTTATAGGACGTACTGGCAAAGTCTTCCGCCCAGCGTTGATCCTCAATCACATCCACCTTCGCCGCGCAGTACTTGGTTTCCGGTGTTTTGGATATCGGATCCAGATTGTCCTGAGTCAATTCATTACAGGCACCGATCCACCACTGGTAGGTCATGTAGATAGTGCCTTTATTGATGCGCTCGCTGATATCAGCACGACTAATCACTTTACCGCGTCGTGAACTGACCCAGACCAGATTGTTATCCTTAATCCCCAGTCGATTCGCATCTTGCGGGTTCATCTGCACACGCCCCGGCTCATCTGCCAGCGCCTGTAGCGCAGCACAATTACCCGTCATGGAACGGCAGGAGTAATGCCCGACTTCACGAACGGTGCACAACACCAGCGGGTACGCGTCATCCGGCACTTCCGCTGGCGCACGCCACTGCGTGGCAAACAGTTTGCCTTTGCCGGTCGGTGTATCAAAGTGGCTATCCTGATACAGATAGGGCGTCCCGGGGTGATCCAACGTCGGACACGGCCACTGAATATGGCCCATATCGCCCATTTTTTCGTAGGTGACACCATAGAACAACGGGCAAAGATTACGCATTTCGTCCCAGATCTGCTGGTTATCAGCATAATGCATCGGGTAACCCATTTCGCTGGCGATCAGGCTGATAATCTCCCAGTCACGTTTTACATTGCCTTTCGGTTCAATCGCTTTTTCAAAACGTTGGAACCCACGATCCGCACAGGTAAATACGCCGCCGTGTTCACCCCAAGAGGTAGCTGGCAGCAGCACATCAGCCACTTCAGCGGTTTTAGTCATGAAGATGTCCTGAACCACCAGAAAATCCAGCGCTTCGACCCCTCTACGAACCAGACTGAGATCGGCCTCGGTCTGTAAAGGATCTTCTCCCATGATGTAGTAGGCTTTGATTTTCCCTTCCAGCGCCATATGCGGCACTTCGGTGATGCGGGTTCCGATGCTGTCATCCATCACCGCCGGTGAAATTCCCCAGGCATCGGCAAACTTCGCGCGGACATCAGGATCCGTTACAGACTGGTAGCCGGGGAACATGTTCGGTAGTACCCCCATATCGCAGGCCCCCTGTACATTGTTCTGGCCTCTAATCGGGCCGACGCCCACATTTTCACGACCTAAATTACCGGTCAACAGCGCCAGCCCCGCCAGCCCACGAACAACATCAACAGCCTGACCGAACTGGGTGACACCCATTCCCCACATAATGGTCGCTGATGGCGCAGCCGCGAAGGTTCTCATTGCCTGGCGCACATCCACCGCCGGTACACCGGTGAGATGTTCGACCGCTTCCGGCGCATAGTCCTTGACGATTTCACGGTAGGTGTCCAGCCCCTCGGTAAAACGGTCAACATAGTGCTGGTTGTAGAGTTTCTCTTCCAGCAGGACATAGCCGAACGCATTCACCAATGCCATGTTGCTACCGTTGTTCAACTGGAGGTGCTGATCGGCAATACGCGCTGCCTCGATACGGCGCGGGTCGCAAACGATGATTTTGGCCCCATTCTGATGAGCCTTCACCACGCGACGAGCTACAATCGGATGCGAGTCCGCACTGTTGTAACCAAAGATCAGCAGGCATTTAGAGTTTTCGATATCGCTGATGGAGTTACTCATCGCACCATTACCCAGTACTTCCTGAAGCCCCGCCACGGAAGGGCCGTGACAAACGCGTGCGCAGCAGTCCACGTTATTGGTGTTGAGCACCGCACGGGCAAATTTCTGCATCACGTAGTTTGTTTCATTACCCGTCCCGCGTGATGACCCCGTGGTCATAATGGAGCGCGGGCCATATTTCGCTTTAATCTCGCTAAAACGCTGTGCGGTATAGCGGATAGCTTCGTCCCAGGAAACGGGAGTCAGTCGCCCCCCTTTCTCATAGCGGATCATGGGTTGCGTTAGGCGGGGAGTCAGCAGTTGGGTGTCATTGAGAAAATCCCACCCGTAGTACCCTTTCAGGCACAGTTCATTCTGGTTCGTGACGCCGTCAGCCGCTTCGGCTCGGATAATCTTGTTGTCTTCAACAACAAGTTTGAGTTTGCAACCCGCACCGCAGTACGGACATACGCTAGTGATCTTTTTCATTAATAACAGGCCTGTTAAAAGTGAAAGAATTCGGGCCTGACCGAAGTCAGGTATCATCAGAAATTCAGGATTTCAATCGAATTGAGCGCGGCACGGCGACGTTTTTCGACGTTCATGTATTCCAGCTTATCTCGGTCAATACAGACAATGGCATTCGTCGGACAGACGTTGATACATGCAGGGCCTTCCACATGACCATTACAAAGGTCACATTTGTTGGCTTCCACCTTGTATGACAGGAACGGTTCACCGGTGATCCTTTTCTTCATCACCGGGCGGGAAACCACTTCCATGACACCGTAGGGGCAAGCAACAACACAGGTTTTACAGCCGATGCAGCGTGACTGCTGGACATGTATGAAATCTTTTTCACGCGTAATCGCCCCATTCGGACAGACATTGGCACAGGGGGCATCTTCGCACTGCCGACACATGACGGCCGTTGAAACATTCGCCCCTTTGATGACGTGAATGCGGGGTAAAAAACTTTCCGGCGTCAGGGAGGCGCAATCCTGCGCTTCCTGATGCGACACGACACAGGCCACTTCGCAAGTGCGACAGCCTATACATTTGCTCGAATCAACAATGACAAAACGGTTCATCATATTCTCCGACTACGAGGTTATTTTTTTAATCGTACTTAGTCAGGTATGCATAAAACGCGCCAATCAATAACAATCTGTTTTTAATATGTTTTTTTAAATAACATTGTCAAAATTAGCGATTTCGACACTTATGACGATGCGAGACACAAGAATACAAGCAAAGAATAGGCTCCTGATTCATCCCAACCAATATCCATATTCTTTATGTGATTATTCATAGTCCAGGAGTGAAAACGTTGATGCTTGTCAGGCAGATTTTATTTATCTTCACATTTTTGCAGCGTTTTTCTGTACTTCCCGGCTAAGGGAAACCACGCCACCGTTTTGCCACTCCCTCAGCAATCGCCCCTCACTTTCCACTGTCACACGCGTAGACAAAAGTGACGATATTCAAGGTATGAGGTTCGACACTCGCGGCACTTCTCGCTCAAATAAAACATAACTAATTGAATAAAAACAAAATAAAATAATGGTACGAATTGTGCTTATGGTGCAGGTGATGATTTACTTTCCGTCGTCTGAACCTGAGGACTGAACATGAACCGCTTTGTTATTGCGGACCCCGAGCTCTGTATCGGGTGTAATACCTGCATGGCCGGATGTACGTCAGTACATAAAGCGCAGGGGCTACAGGGACTCCCCCGGCTAACCGTGGTGAAAACCGAGGATAAAACGGCCCCGTTAATGTGCCGCCAGTGCGAAGATGCTCCCTGCGCCCGCGTCTGTCCGGTCAATGCTATTACGCATGAAAACGCCGCCATTGTGCTGAATGAAAGTCTGTGCATCGGCTGTAAACTCTGCGGGCTGGTTTGCCCTTTCGGCGCAATTACTCCGTCCGGCAGCACGTCGGTTAATACCCCAACTCTGCTACAAAACGGGATTCCCGAAGCGCTGCTGCGTGACGTTCCCGGTAGCGCGCCCGGTACTAACCCTTTTATCGCCTGGAACGCCGGTATTCGCGCCATCGCGGTGAAATGCGATCTGTGTGATTTCCAAGATACGGGTCCTGAATGTATCCGGGTCTGTCCGACCAAATCCATCTCTCTGGTGGATAGCCAATCCATCAGCACCAACAGCCAGTCCAGACGTTTGAAAACCCTGCTGTCATCCTTTCATGAACGGGGTTTCATGTCCGTGCAGCAGGAAGGGGGCGAATAATCATGGATTCACTTCAGTTGCTTCAGTGGTCAGCGATCTGTTACCTCACAGGCGCCGTGTTATCCCTGCTTATGGCGCGCAAAGAAAATGCATCAATCATCATCGCCGCCATTACCGCTATCTGCGGTGGCGTACTGGGGTTATGCAGCGCCGTACCCGTATTGTTGAGCGGGCAGATTCAGCTATACGCTACGCAGGGCCTATTTAACTTTGCTGCTTTTACTGTGCGTCTCGATATGCTGGCCGCCTTTATGGTGACGGTCATCTCGCTGCTGGTCACAGTCTGCTCGCTCTACTCCATCGCCTATGTCCGTGAATATATAGGACGAGGTGCCGGCAGTATGGGGGGCTTTATGAATCTGTTTATCGCTTCCATGGTGGGTCTGGTCGTGATGGATAATGCGTTCTACTTCATTATTCTGTTTGAAGCCATGTCGCTAGCCTCCTGGTTTCTGGTTATTTCTGAACAGGATCGTGAATCCGTCAGCGCAGGTCTGCTCTACTTCTTTATTGCCCATGCCGGTTCGGTGCTGATTATGATCGCGTTCTTCCTCATGTGGAGAGAAAGCGGCAGCCTGGATTTTGCGGAATTCCGCCGGTTATCGCTCTCTCCAGTGTTGTCCTCGGTCGTCTTCCTGCTGGCCTTTTTCGGTTTCGGTGCCAAAGCGGGCATGCTGCCATTGCACAGTTGGCTGCCGCGCGCCCACCCAGCGGCGCCGTCTCACGCCTCCGCGTTGATGTCCGGCGTCATGGTGAAAATAGGTATCTTCGGCATCATCAAAGTGGGTATCGATCTGCTGGCAGCACCACAGCTGTGGTGGGGGATTGTGGTACTGGCGTTCGGATCCATTTCCGCCGTACTGGGTGTGCTGTATGCGCTGGCAGAGCACGACATTAAGCGTCTGCTAGCCTGGCATACCGTCGAAAACGTCGGGATAATTTTGATGGGTGTTGGCGTAGGGATGGTCGGTATCGCCACTCAGCATCAGGTATTAGCGACGCTCGGCTTGCTGGCCGCGCTCTATCACCTGCTGAATCACGCCGTGTTTAAAGGGCTACTGTTTTTAGGCGCGGGTGCCGTCATCTACCGCCTGCATACCCGTGATATGGAAAAAATGGGCGGCCTCGGCAAACTCATGCCCAAAACTGCATTGGCCTTTCTGATTGGCTGCATGTCCATCTCCGCCCTGCCGCCGCTCAATGGCTTTATCAGTGAATGGTACACCTACCAGTCACTGTTCAGCATGAGCCACGACGGCAATGTTCTCATGCGCCTCAGTGCCCCCGTAGCCATTGTGATGCTGGCCATCACGGGGGCATTAGCCGCGATGTGCTTCGTCAAAGTCTATGGCGTGAGTTTTTGCGGCGCGCCACGTAGCGAGGAAGCCAGTCAGGCCCGAGAAGTACCGTGGCAAATGACGTTATCCATGTTGCTGCTGGCACTGTGCTGCGTAGCGCTAGGCCTTGGTGCAAGCAAGGTAGCGCCCATTATTGCTCAGGTTGCGATGTCGCTGAGCGGTGCTCAGGATGTGGCAGTCGCGCAGGGAAACTTGCTGATTCCGGCTCAGGCCGAGCAGGCGATGTTCTCCCCGGCACTCGTCTTTATCCTGCTCATCGCGTTGCCGGTGCTGCCGCTCTTGATCTGGTTATTCCTGAAAGGTAATCGTCCCGCGTTTCGCCGCCAGGGTGACCCATGGGCGTGTGGTTACGCCTGGGAACCGCAGATGGCCGTCTCGGCCAGCGGCTTTACGCAACCTCTGCGCGCGATGTTCGGCGGGCTCTATCGCATGCGCCAGCGGCTTAACCCAGCCCCTCAGCTATCCAGAGCGCTGCAAGGTATCACTCAGGGAGCCACCATCACCGAGCCGTTTTGGGATGAAAAAATCATTTACCCGTTGGTGCGTCTGGTACGGCGTATTGGCGCACAGCTACAGCGATTACAGGGCGGCGACTTCCGTCTCTACTGTCTGTACGTAGTTGCAGCACTGACCGTACTGCTGCTGATTGTCGCGGTGTGAGGGAGAAATCATGACGATGCAAGAAACTCCGTCACTAATGATGGGCATCTTTGCGCTGATACAGGCAGGGATACTTTTGTTACTGACACCTTTATTTACCGGTATTTCCCGCCAGATCCGCGCCCGCATGCACTCACGCCGTGGGCCGGGTATCTGGCAAGACTACCGCGATATAGTCAAACTGCTCGGACGTCAGGACGTCGCTCCGGCGCAATCCGGCATCATCTTTCGCGCGATGCCCTGGGTGTTGCTGAGTAGCATGTTATTGATAGCAATGACGCTACCGGTATTGACCCGTACGTCGCCCTTTGGCGGTGCGGGTGACATCATCACCCTACTGTATCTGTTTGCGCTGTTCCGTTTCTTCTTTTCCCTATCCGGTCTCGACACTGGCAGCACCTTCGCGGGTATCGGTGCCAGTCGTGAACTAACACTGGGCGTGTTGGTTGAACCGACACTCATTCTTGGCCTGTTGGTTGTCGCCCTGATAGCGGGTTCCACGAACATCGGGACTATCAGCGCCACGCTGACGGACGCCTGGAGCTCACCAACGGCTACGCTGCTAGCGCTGCTGGCCTGCGGCTTCGCCAGTTTTATCGAGATGGGAAAAATCCCGTTTGACGTGGCAGAGGCGGAGCAGGAATTGCAGGAAGGGCCGCTGACCGAATACTCCGGCTGTGCTTTAGCGCTGGTGAAATGGGGCATTGGCCTAAAGCAGGTGGTGGTTGCCGCACTGTTTCTGGCGGTGTTCATGCCATTCGGTAAAGCGTCGGAGATCACCGCAGGCTCTCTGGTGCTAGCGCTTGTCCTGATGCTTATCAAACTGCTGGTGATTTTTGTACTGGCGTCGCTATTTGAAAACAGTCTGGCTCGCGGACGCTTCCTGCTGACCCACCGGGTCACCTGGATAGGGTTTGGCGTTGCCACGTTGTCATTTGTGTTTTATCTGACCGGTCTGTAGGGAGTCTGAAACATCATGATGGAAAGTTCATCCTTTATGACCAATACGGCCCTCGCAACGTTGTTACTGCCATTTATTGGCGCGTTGCTGACGGCATGTTCGCCGAAGCACAGCGCGAAATGGCTTTGCACAGGGTTCGCTTTGCTGGCGACGCTTGGCACTCTGATTCTGGGCTGGAGCTTCCTGGAACACGGGAAAGTAGCCGTTACGCTTCCTCTTCTGAGCTATGGCAACGTGGCGCTGTTTGGTTTTACGGTCGATCGCATCAGTACGCTGATCGTTTTTGCCGTCGTCTTCCTCGGTCTACTGGTCAGTCTCTATTCAATCGGCTATCTGAATACAGGCAACCGAGAACATCCGCATGAGGGGACCAACCGCTATTATGCTTTCCTGCTGATCTTCATTGGTGCCATGGTTGGGCTGGTCATGTCCTCCACGATCCTCGGCCAGTTATTATTTTTTGAAATAACGGGTGGCTGCTCGTGGGCGCTGATTGGCTACTATCAGACGGCGAAGTCACAGCGCTCAGCGTTGAAAGCGTTGCTGATAACCCACGTCGCCTCTCTGGGCCTGTTTATTGCCGCCGCCATGCTATTTATCTCAACGGGTACGTTTGCGTTGATTGCCTTGTCTCAGCTAAGCGGCACCCCGGCGCTGCTGGTGTTCGGCGGCATTCTGTTCGCGGCCTGGGGCAAATCGGCCCAGTTGCCGTTGCAGGCGTGGCTACCGGATGCCATGGAAGCACCGACGCCGGTCAGTGCCTATCTGCACGCCGCCTCAATGGTGAAAGTCGGGGTCTATATCTATGCCCGCGCGATTGTTGAATCTGGGCATATCCCGCTGGTGATTGGCTGGGTAGGCATTGGCATGGCCACGTTGACTATCGTCTACGGTTTCCTGATGTACCTGCCGCAGAAAGATATGAAACGCCTGTTAGCGTGGTCCACCATCACCCAGCTGGGTTACATCTTCCTTGCTTTGTCCATCGCCATTTTTGGCTCCCGTGAAGCCTTTGAGGGTGGGATTGCCTACATTTTCAACCACGCCTTTGCGAAGAGCCTGTTCTTCCTGGTGGCCGGTTCCCTCAGCTACTGTTGCGGCACCCGCCTGTTACCGCGTTTACGCGGCGTGATCAACAAAATGCCCGTCGTGGGTATCGGTTTCTGTATCGCGGCACTGGCTATCGCTGGCGTTCCGCCGCTTAACGGCTTTTTCAGCAAATTCCCCATCTTTGCAGCAGGGTTCGCCATGTCTCACGAATTCTGGGTAATGACGCCGCTGATGGTGTTGGTGCTGATCGAGTCTGTCGCCAGCTTCGCCTGGCTTATCTACTGGTTCGGCCAGGTTGTCCCCGGAGAACCGAGTGAAGAACTGGTTCAGGCTTCACCGCTGCCCATAACGATGCGACTGGTACTGTTGGTACTGATCGTGATGTCGTTCTGTTCCAGCGTCATTGCCGTAATCTGGCTTGGATAAGGGAGATTGATTATGACCGGTTCACTTATCGTCAATAATCTGGCGGGGCTGATGATGTTCACCTCGCTGATGGTCATCGGCGTAAAACGTCCTACGGCATCCTGTTGGCTATATTCACTTCAGGCGCTGATACTGGTACTGCTGTTTTTAACGCTGTCTTATACGCTGGACGCCCACGAATTGAGGACATGGGCCATTAGCGCCTTTTTTACGAAGGTTGTACTCGTCCCCGCCATCCTGTATTTCGCGTTTCGCACCATGCGCGATCCTGCCCACGAAGGCAGTGTGATAAGCCTTCCGGTACTGATGATCCTCGCCGCCGCCATCGTCATTCTGTGTTGGTTTGTCGCTGAACCCGTTCAGCTACCGCTGCTTGCAACGCTGAAACCGGCGCTGGCGGTTTCGCTGGGCCATTTTATGGTAGGCCTGCTCTGCATCGTCACACAGCGCAACATCCTTAAACAGGTATTTGGCTATTGCCTGATGGAGAACGGCTCGCACCTCACCCTCGCTCTGCTGGCGAATAAGGCACCAGAGCTGGTGGAAATTGGTATCGCCACTGACGCAATCTTTGCCGTCATCATCATGACGATACTGGCCCGTAAGATCTGGCGCACACTCAATACGCTGAGTGTCGACCAACTGACCGCGCTGAAGGGGTAACAGGATGAGCGATACATCTGTACTTTTATTGCTGCTGCTGACACCACTCGGGATCTCCGTGCTGAATTTTAGCTGCCATCTGGCGGGATCTGCCGCACGAATATTGGTCACGACACTGCATGCTATCGGGATTGCGGCGCTGTTAGTCGAATCGCTGTGGGTGGTTTCCCTGATTTATTATCACGGTGACATTCTGGCCGCGCATAAATGGTTGCATGTGGATGCCCTGAGCCTCTTGTTTTTGGCCATTCTCGGTATAGTCAGCTTTATTACAGGGCTGTACTCCATCGGGTATATGCGCCATGAAGTGGACGATGGCGAGGTGTCCGTTACCGGGCTGTGCAACTATTACGGCTTCTTCCATCTGTTCATATTCACCATGTTGCTGACCATCACCAGTAATAATCTGATTATGATGTGGGCAGCGGTTGAGGCCACCACGTTAAGTTCCGCCTTTCTGGTCGGTACCTACAATCAGCGTTCCTCTCTAGAAGCCGCGTGGAAATACATTATCATCTGTTCCGTCGGGGTCGCGTTTGGCCTGTTCGGTACTATTCTGGTTTACGCCAACGCCACCAACATTCTGGCCAACCCAGACGACGCCATTTTCTGGACCGATGTTCTGCAACATGCCTCCCTATTGGATCCGGTATTGATGCAATTGGCGTTCGTGTTTGTTCTGATTGGCTTTGGTACTAAAGCAGGCCTGTTTCCTATGCACGCCTGGTTGCCAGATGCGCACAGCGAAGCGCCAAGTCCGGTCAGCGCCCTACTCTCTGCGGTGCTGTTGAACTGCGCATTACTGATCATTCTCCGCTACAACATCATTATTAACGGCACCATCGGCAGCCGTTTCACCAGCACACTGCTTATCGTTTTCGGCCTGCTTTCCATTGCAGTCGCGGCATTCTTTATTCTGGTACAAACCGACATAAAACGTCTGTTGGCCTATTCCTCGGTAGAGAATATGGGGCTCATTGCCGTGGCATTGGGGATTGGCGGCCCGCTGGGCGTGCTGGCGGCGATGCTTCACACACTAAACCACAGTTTGGGAAAAACCCTGCTGTTCTGCGGTTCAGGTAATGTCCTGCTGAAATACGGCACGCGTGATATTACCGTCGTCAAAGGCATGCTGAACGTCGTGCCCTTCTCCGCCGTACTGATGACTGGCGGTGCGCTAGCGCTGGGTGGAATGCCCCCTTTCAACCTATTCCTGAGCGAATTCATGACCGTGGTCGCTGCACTAAGCGCCGATCATGTCTGGCTAACCATCGTGCTACTGCTGCTGTTGACGTTGGTGATGGGAGGGCTGGTGCGCATGATCTCGGCCATCATTTTTGGTTCCGCACCGCAGCAGGTCAGCCGAGGTGAACTCGGGCTTCTCACCACCTTGCCCATGGCGATCCTGCTAGTGCTCATGCTGATCATGGGAACCTACATTCCACATCCGGTAGTACAGATGCTCGAAAACGCGGCCAGCGTCGTGCTGCAACGCGACAGCCGTGCCGTACAGCCGCATTACACCTGGCCCTGGGCAAGTGGTTCCGTGAGTACCGCTGGCCGCCGTGCTGTTAATACCTCATCAGGAGAGAAAAGTGACTTACGATAATCACGTCAGGGCCATTCAGAGCGACCAAAAACTGGGGGGGAACTACCTGGCGCAAATTCGCCAAAAATTCCCGGCGGCGGTACTCGATGAGGAGTGGCAAACTCACGATCAACTGACTATTACGATAAAAACCGAGTCGCTGCCAGACGTCGTAGAGTTTATTTATTACCCGTTAGGCGGCTGGCTACCTGTGCTGTTTGGCAACGACGAACGAACATTAAACGGTAATTTCGCGGTCTATTATGCGCTCTCCATGGAACAGGGGGAGAAGTGCTGGATCGTGGTTAAGGCGTATGTGGATCCCCTGACGCTGGAATTCCCCTCCGTCACCCCGCGAGTTCCCGCCGCCGTCTGGGGGGAGCGCGAAATTCGAGACATGTACGGCCTGATACCCATCGGGCTACCGGATGAACGCCGTCTGGTGCTGCCGGATGACTGGCCCGACGATCTCTACCCGCTGCGTAAAGACACCATGGACTATCGGCTACGCCCAGAGCCAACGACCCAAACTGAAACCTATCAATTTAAAAATGAAGGCGGCAGCGAGGCACGGATCGTCCCCGTCGGTCCGCTGCACATTACCTCCGATGAACCGGGCCACTTCCGCCTGTTTGTTGACGGAGAACGTATTGTCGATGCGGACTACCGCCTATTCTATGTCCACCGCGGCATGGAAAAACTGGCGGAAACCCGCATGGGCTATAACGAAGTGACGTTCCTGTCTGACCGGGTATGTGGGATCTGTGGTTTCGCGCACAGCGTAGCTTATACCTCCTCGGTGGAGAACGCGCTGGGCATCTACGTGCCACCGCGTGCTCACGCTATCCGCAGTATATTGCTGGAAGTGGAGCGCCTGCACAGCCACCTGCTCAATATTGGGTTGTCCAGCCACTTTATTGGCTTCGATACTGGGTTTATGCAGTTCTTCCGAGTCAGAGAGAAATCCATGGCGCTGGCGGAGTTGCTAACTGGCGCGCGGAAAACCTACGGACTCAATCTGATCGGCGGTATCCGCCGCGACATCCTGAAAGAACAGCGCCAGAAAGGAATCAAACTGGTCCAGGAAATGCGGGCCGAAGTGACCCAACTGGTCGATATGCTGCTCAACACACCCAATATGGAGCAACGTACCCAAGGCATCGGCCTGCTGGATCGTAAGATCGCGCGTGACTACAGCCCGGTTGGCCCGATGATTCGCGGCAGTGGTTTTGCCCGCGATATGCGTTTCGACCATGATTACGCAGGCTACAGCGCGCTGCCGAAAACGCTGTTCACACTGGACGGCTGCGATGTGTTTTCCCGCGTAATGGTGCGGGTGAAAGAGACGCTGGAATCCTTATCTATGGTGGAGTTTGGTCTGGCTCACCTGCCGGAAGGCCCTCTGCTGACCGAAGGCTTTACCTACCGACCGTATAAGTTCGCACTGGGCTATACCGAAGCCCCGCGCGGAGAAGACGTGCACTGGAGCATGCTAGGCGACAACCAGAAACTGTTCCGCTGGCGCTGCCGCGCGGCAACTTACGCCAACTGGCCGGTACTGCGCTATATGCTGCGCGGTAACACCATCTCCGATGCGCCGCTTATTATCGGTAGTCTCGATCCCTGCTATTCATGCACCGACCGCGTTACGCTGGTGGACATTAAAAAACGCAAATCCACTACGGTGCCTTACAAAGAGATCGAGCGTTACAGCATTGAACGTAAGAATTCGCCGCTGAAATGAGGGATGAATGATGCTGAAATTATTTAAAACCATCTGGCAGGCTGGCAATGTCACCGTCAAATACCCGTTTGCGCCTCTGGAGGTTTGCCCTGGATTTCGCGGTAAACCGGAATACGACGCCCAGCAATGCATCGCCTGCGGTGCCTGCACCATCGCCTGCCCAGCCAATGCGCTGACCATGGAAACCGACATTGAGACAGGTGCCCGCACCTGGCAGTTGTTTCTTGGGCGCTGCATCTTTTGCGGCCGCTGCGAAGAAGTGTGCCCAACTCGCGCCATTCAGCTATCAGCAGATTTTGAATTGGCCGTAACCCACAAGCCGGACTTATACACCCGCGCTACCTTCACGCTGCTGAAGTGCCGAGTGTGCAGTCAGCCCTTCGCCGCAGAGAAATCGGTGGAATATGCCATGGCGCTGCTGGCCCATTCCGGTATTGATGCTGAGAGCATAGAAGAAATGCGACCCCAGTTTGAAACCTGTCCGGCCTGCAAACGTGAACAAAGTCTGAATCATCACGGTCGCACCAATCTGAGTTATCACATTGGAGAGGCAAAATGAGCCAGCCAAAAATGAAAATAAACCATCATGTCAGCCAGCCCATTACCCTCGATGAGCAGGCTGCCCAGTTGAAAGGCCGTTTGCTGAAAGATATTCAGCGTTCGGCTTACGTCTATCGCGTTGACTGTGGTGGCTGTAACGGTTGCGAAATCGAAATCTTCGCCGCGATTACGCCTATCTTTGATGCCGAACGTTTCGGTATCAAAGTGGTGGCCTCGCCGCGTCACGCCGATATCTTACTGTTTACCGGTGCGGTCACCCGCGCAATGCGGGTTCCCGCCCTGCGAGCCTATGAATCTGCGCCGGACCCTAAAATTTGTATCTCCTACGGGGCGTGCGGCTGCGGCGGTGGCATTTTCCACGACCTGTATTGCGTATGGGGCGGCAGTGAAAGCATTGTCCCTATCGATGTCTGGATCCCTGGCTGCCCGCCGACACCCGCCGCGACGATCCACGGCTTTGCCGTAGCACTCGGCCTGCTGGAGCAAAAACTGAAAGGGCAAGACCACATTCAGTTGCCGGGAGAGCGCGCGGAAACTCTGCTGCCCACCATACCGCTGGCGACACGCGTTATGGTTGAGCGGGAAGCCCGTCGACTGGCTGGATATCGGCAAGGCCGTGAAATCAGCGATCGGTTACTGACTCTGCTGGCGGGCTCCGATCTCTCTACTGCCGCCCAAAAACTGGATGTCTGGCTCAGCGAGGAAAACGACCCACGCCTGCGTGAAATCGTACAGAGCCTGATGCAGCTATTGCGGGAGGCACCGAATGTCTGAGGATCAGGTTATCTTTTGGTCGCTGCGCCAGAAATTTCTCGACAGTGAATCTGTGCCCGAACAGCCCCAGCAGGTGATGTATTACTCACTGGCGATTGGCCACCATGTTGGCGTGATCGATTGCCTGAAAGCCGAGTTGACCTGCGATCTCGATCGCTATCCGCAGTGGACAGCCATGCTCGGCACCGGAGACGCACAGCGCAAAATGAACGGTCTGCTGACCTTCGGAGAAATTTATATTGATAGCACGCACGTCGACATGCTGGCCCACGCGCTGGCCCCGTTGGCGCAAACAAGGCAGTTGGAGCCGTTTAAAACCTGGAGTACCACACTACTGCGTCTGCTGGCAGAAATTCAGCAAGAACCCGCTATTTATCTCATCGTAAAAAAACAGATTGCCAATAAAGTAGGATGAACCGATGACACATACCACACCTGATATCCTTCTGACCGTCGGTAACAAAATGATGGGTGACGACGGTGCCGGCCCGCTGCTGGCGGAAATGATGGCGGCCGGCCCGATTACGGGCTGGATTCCCATTGATGGCGGCGCTACGCCGGAAGATATGACGCATCACATTCAGGCGTTACACCCCGACCGGGTACTCATTGTGGATGCTGCCGATATGGGCTTAATGCCGGGCGACATACGACTTATCGACCCAGACGACATTGCCGAAATGTTTATGATGAGCACGCACAACATGCCGCTTAACTTCTTAATAGAGCGATTAAAAGAGACGGTTCCAGATGTTATTTTTCTGGGGATTCAGCCAGATATTGTCGGGTTTTGTTACCCGATGACGGAAAAAATCAAACAGGCAGTGGAAACCGTGTATCGGAAACTGCCGGAATGGGAAGGTGACGGCCCGTTTGCTCAACTCACGGTTGAAGAAGCCTAGCCTGCTAGCATGATGCCGGAGCCATGCTCCGGCTATTTACCCGTCAAACGGTTATAAATCGTATATCGAAATCCCCAGCCGCTGCATACGCGAAAGCAGCGTGGTGCGTTTCAGCCCTAACCGCAGGGCCGCACCACGTGGTCCAGCCACCACGCCGTTGGTTTCTCGCAGCACCTGAATGATGCGCTGACGTTCAGTCTCATCGTTTTCTGGCGGCGGTGTCAGAGCAATTTTATTCTCTTTCACCGATACCGACGGTACAGACACATTCAGCTCGTGCATCTGCAAATTCAGCGTTGAACCTCGGGTCAGGATCACCGCCCTTTCGATGACATTTTCCAGCTCGCGCACATTTCCCGGCCAGGGATACTGGCAGAGCTGGCGCAGCGCCTGCGCCGGAATGTTGTCTATGCTACGTTTCATTCTATGCGCAATTTTCTGGACAAAGAATTTCGCCAGCAGAGGAATATCTTCAGGCCGTTCGCGTAGCGGCGGAATAGAGATCGGGAAAACATTCAGCCGGTAATACAAATCGCTTCTGAATTCGCGATCCATAGACATCTGTTTCAGGTCGCGATTGGTTGCGGCAATCAGGCGTACATCGACTGGGATGACCTTATTACTCCCTAGCCGCTCGATTTCCCTCTCCTGTAGCACCCGCAACAGCTTGGGCTGAAGCTCAAGCGGCATATCGCCAATTTCATCCAAAAACAGCGAGCCGCCTTCCGCCATTTCAAAACGCCCGATATGAACCGTGGAAGCGCCAGTAAATGCCCCTTTTTCATGCCCAAATAGATCGCTTTCCAACAGACCGGAAGGCACCGCGGCACAGTTCATTTTTACCATCGCCCCCTTATGGCGATAGCTCATCTTATGGATAGCCCGTGCAATCAGCTCTTTACCCGTACCGGTTTCCCCGAGGATCAGTACGGTACTGTCGCTCGTCGCCACCATACTCATTTGCTCCAATACCGACCGCATCTGAGCGCTTTGATATATGATATCGCCCTCGGCATCCGTGTTCTGAATACGCGCATTGAGCCAGATATTTTCATTCTTTAGGGTATCTTTCAGACGCGAAATCTGACCGTAAGCATCGGCGTTATCCACAGCGATGCCGATACGAGCCGCTATTTGCTGCAACAAATTCAGATGATTGTCATGAAAAAAATCCGCTTGCTCATAAGCCAGAACCAGCACACCTAGCGGCTCACTATTGAAAGAAAGCGGCAACAGACACACCGTAGACAACTGGCGAGAACGCAATTCATCAAAAAAAATATCGTGAGCCTGTTGGCAGCGATCGTCGTCAAGATTGAGCACGACGACCTCGTGGCTGTGTAGAACGTGCTCAGTTAACGATTTCGCACGAGGAAATGTACTCTGATGGCGGGATACCGGGGAATCAGGGGGATAATAGGTCGACCACAGGCGGAAATCAGCGGTTTTTTCACTGTTGCTGAGCGCCATCGCAATATACTGAACACCAAAAAAACGGTAGATCTCCCGTGAGACCTCCTGCACCAGCGCATCCATCTCCAGATGAGATAGCACCGAGTTCGTAATATCGACCAGAATGCGGAAATGATCGCGCTGATGTCGCATCTGCTGGGACTCATCAAGCAAGGTTTTGTTGTGGCAAATATGGGAAAGCACTCCGCCAGCAAGGCAGGCCACCTGACGCAGAAAACCAAGCTCTTCTGGCGTAAAATGTCCACCACGGGAACGAATAAAACTCAATTCCCCCTGTAATAGACTCGTACCATTTAGTGGCACGGTACAGTGTCCACCACCAGTGCAAAACTCATCCTGTTGTGGTGTTTCCTGCGTGACATTCTGCTGCCAGAAACCATAGCTGGGCAACGACAACGTAGCCGACTGGAAGAAAACGAACCCAGAGGATAGCGCGGTCAGGACCGATAAAACGGAGAGTGGATCCTGCTGGCGGAGCAATGCCTCCGCGATATCGACCAGTTTCTCGCGCCGGATATCCCAGTTGCCAGCAACTCGGGAAGTATTTAGTGAAATCATCGGGGATTTAGCTACCACTTCCGAATTAAGATGCGCTAATTATAAGGAGGTGGGAAAATAATAAAATCGACAGTACCCGGTACTTTGATCTGACACAATATTTTATTTTCTCACGTTTAGCGCCTACATTTTTTGTAGAGTAAAAAACATAGCATGATAAATAATTATTAATAAAACATTAACTAAGAAACATTACTCTACCTTTGGGATGGCGTAATAACATTCGCTACATATCGCAGTATTATTCCTATAACCTGCCGATAAATTAATTTATTATAACGATAGAGAATAATACAACAACACGACGATAATATTGCACCCCATAGACTTTAAGCATGATATATACCAACCAGTCATAAAAAACTCATTTATTATGAAATCATCGGCACTTGTTACCGGAATATAATTAAACTCTCACATACCGCACATTCTTATATTGATGAGCAATAATAGAATGCCGTCAAAAACAACGGCACGCGTATTGCTTCCCGCATACCTCTTTGGCAGTGAGTCTCTTATTAGCCTTACTTTTCATCCCACCGCTGGAAAGATTTGGGCGAAATCTCATCACAATACCCGACAGCATCAAAAAAAAGGGTTTCAGTAGCTGAGAAAATAGAACTTCTTAAGGCAGAAAAAGCAGCCGGACAAGTATGGCCTATCGCTTACAGCGGTATGGTTTTGCTTCGGAGACATTATGCATGAACTCACGCTTTGTCAGCGCGCCATCGAAATCATTGAACAACAAGCCCAACAACACGGGGCCAAAAAGGTCACAGCCGTCTGGCTAGAGATTGGCGCTTTTTCTTGCGTTGAAACCAGCGCCCTCGATTTTTGTTTTGGCATGGTATGTCGCCGCACGCTGGCGGAAGGATGCCAGCTCCATCTCCACCAGCAGGAAGCAGAGTGCTGGTGCTACGACTGCCAACAGTCTGTCACGCTGTTAACCATCCAGGTACGTCGCTGCCCGCAATGTCAGGGCGATAACCTGCGAATTGTGGCAGACGATGGCATCCAGCTCAAACGCATGGAAATAGAACAGGAGATTTAATATGTGTACAACCTGTGGTTGCGGCGAAGGTAACCGCTATATCGAAGGGGATGAACATAATCCCCATTCCGCTTTTCGCAGTGCCCCTTTTGCACCAGCCGTGCATCCAGCCATAAAGATTACCGGACTGAAAACACCTTCTTTTATACCTAAGGAAACCCGTTCGGGAGATTTGCACTACGGACATGGGGAAGCGGGAACCCACGCACCGGGAATGACGCAGCGCCGAATGCTGCAAATAGAAATCGATGTTCTTGATAAAAACAACCAGATCGCCGCCCACAATCGCGCGCAGTTTTCCACCAGACAGCAGTTGGCGCTCAATCTGGTATCCAGCCCCGGTTCCGGCAAAACCACGCTATTGACGGAAACACTGCGACGCCTGCGCGGTCGCGCCGAATGTGCTGTTATTGAAGGCGACCAACAAACCAGCAACGATGCCGCCCGTATCCGCGAAACAGGTACACCTGCCATTCAGGTCAACACCGGAAAAGGCTGCCATCTGGATGCACAAATGATCCATGACGCCATGCAGCGTCTACCGCTGGCGAATAATGGGATACTGTTTATCGAAAACGTTGGCAATCTGGTGTGCCCTGCAAGTTTCGATCTGGGTGAACGTCACAAGGTGGTGGTTCTTTCCGTCACGGAAGGAGAAGACAAGCCGCTAAAATATCCACATATGTTTGCAGCGGCTTCCCTAATGCTACTGAACAAAGTGGATTTGCTGCCGTATCTCGATTTTGACGTTGAAAAATGTCTAGCCTACGCCCGTGAGGTTAACCCGGATATTGAAATCCTGCTGGTTTCCGCCACCAAAGGGGACGGTATGGAGCAGTGGTTAACGTGGCTGGAGGCGCAACAGCAATGTGCATAGGCGTTCCCGGTCAGGTAAAAGAGCTTATCGGCGACAGTGCTGCCTGGGTCGATGTTTGCGGCATTCGCCGCGAAGTGAACATGTTATTAGTCGGCGCATATGACGACGATGGCCAGTCGCGAATTGATCAGTGGGTATTGGTGCATGTCGGCTTCGCCATGAGCGTGATTGACGAACAGGAAGCCCGCAACACGCTGGAGATTTTACAAAAGATGTTTGGCGTCGAACCCGATGTCGGCGTGTTGCTGTACGGTGAGGATCAGCGCTAATGCATCTTGTCGATGAATACCGCGATCCCGAGAAAGTGATGGCGCTTATTGCCCACCTTAACCAGCGGGCCCCGATGCTTTCTTATACCAAACAGCGTCCGTTGCGCATTATGGAGGTCTGCGGAGGTCATACGCACGCGATATACCGCTTTGGTATTGATCAACTGTTGCCGGAAAATATTGAATTTATTCACGGCCCAGGCTGCCCGGTGTGCGTCCTGCCGATGGGGCGTATCGACAACTGCCTTGAGATAGCCAGCCATCCAGAAACGCTTTTTTGTACCTTCGGCGACGCCCTCCGTGTTCCGGGGAAAAATGGCTCTTTGCTGGATGCCCGCGCCCGTGGCGCAGACATCCGCGTGGTTTACTCCCCTCTGGATGCACTAAAACTGGCTCGCGATAATCCACAGCGCAACGTGGTGTTTTTCGCCCTAGGGTTTGAAACCACCATGCCAGCAACCGCACTCACCCTGCAACAAGCCAAGGCCGATGGCGTCGACAATTTTTACCTTTTTTGTCAGCACATTACTATCATCCCCACCCTACGCAGCCTGCTGTTACAGCCGGATAACAGCATTGACGCTTTTATCGCACCGGGACATGTCAGCATGGTAATCGGGGTTGATGCTTACCAGTTTATCGCCACTGAATTCCAGCGCCCGTTGGTCATAGCGGGATTTGAACCGGTTGACCTGCTGCAAAGTGTTCTCATGTTGATCGAGCAAAAACTCGCCGGTCAACCTGATATTGAAAACCAGTACCGCCGTGTGGTGCCAGATGCAGGCAACACGCTAGCGCAAAAAGCGATAGCGGATGTTTTCATGCTGAAAGGTGACGCCGAATGGCGTGGTCTGGGGATTATTGGTGAATCCGGCGTGACATTAACCCCAGATTACCAGCAGTTCGATGCGGAACGTTATTTTCGCCTACAGCCGCAAGAAACCAGTGACGATCCGCGGGCATGCTGTGGAGACGTATTAACCGGACGCTGTAAACCCCATCAATGCTCGCTCTTCGGCACAATCTGCACGCCACAAAGTGCCTTCGGCGCGCTGATGGTTTCTTCTGAGGGCGCGTGCGCCGCCTGGTATCAATATCGCGCACAGGAGACAGCATGATGAAAACCATTACCCTCGCCCACGGCAGCGGCGGCCGAGCGATGCAACAGTTGATTTCTAGCCTGTTTATAGAGGCCTTCTCTAATCCATGGCTCGCAGAACAAGAAGATGCGGCACGCTTATCGCTGGCGGAGCTCACTGCCAGCGGTGACAGGCTGGCTTTCTCTACCGACAGCTATGTCATTGATCCGTTATTCTTTCCCGGTGGGAATATTGGAAAACTGGCAATCTGTGGCACAGCCAATGATATTGCCGTTAGCGGTGCGCGACCACGCTGGCTCTCCTGCGGCTTTATCCTCGAAGAGGGGTTAAGTTTGGAGATGCTGGAAACTATCGTGCGCAGCATGGCGCAAACCGCTCAGGAAGCGGGTCTGGATATCGTCACTGGCGACACCAAAGTGGTTCCGCGCGGCGCGGCGGATAAAATTTTTATTAACACGGCAGGCATCGGTGCCATTCCCCATCAGGTGTGCTGGGGAACCCATCAGATCGACAAAGGCGATGTCATTATCGTCAGCGGAACGCTGGGCGATCACGGGGCGACGATCCTCAATCTGCGCGAACAGCTTGGTCTGGAAGGTGAGCTCGCCAGCGACTGTGCGGTGTTAACTCCCCTGATTCAAACGCTGCTACCGATACCCGGCGTCAAAGCGCTACGCGATGCCACACGTGGTGGTGTGAATGCCGTGCTACATGAATTTGCAGCCAGCAGCGGATATGGGATGGACATTATCGAGGCGCAGTTGCCAGTAAAACCCGTTGTTCGCGGCGTGTGCGAACTGCTGGGACTGGATCCGCTAAATTTCGCCAATGAGGGTAAAGTGGTCATTATTACCCGCCGAGAATCCGCGTCCGCCGTGATGGAGGCCCTACATCAGCACCCATTGGGATGTGATGCGGCGTTGATTGGCGAAGTAACCGAACGGAAAGGTGTACGCATAACCGGGCTTTACAGCGTGAAGCGCACGCTGGATCTTCCTCATGCGGAGCCTTTACCGCGCATTTGTTAGCATGCACATCGTGAAAACGCTGGCGGATAACGCCAGCGTGCTCTCACTGACTTATACACTTCTACGAGAGATGAAAAAATGCCCTACGACCTCGACTGGTAGGCATATTGCCGTCCACCACAGGTAAGGAAAGTGCCATGCGAGCGGTTTGTTCTGCCAGCGTCAGCATCGCTTCCGCCGTCAGGGTTTTCTTCAACGGTGACATCAGAGATGAAGCCAGATATTGTCCACATCCGTCAACATAACCCACAGTAAAGCGGATATCGCCGCAAGGCAGGCTCAGCCCCAGCGATTCCCCGACAGTCCGTCGTAGCCAGCACTGATCCGGGCCGGGCAGTACCAGCAAGCTCAGCATCCAAGGCGTCAACATGCAGCCAATCCACTGGTGCTCAAACAGTTGAAATCCGCACGCGGACACCGGAATCTGAGGCTGAAAAAAGGGCAAAGACTGCATTTCCCTCTCCGCGATCGCCTGAAAAGCCGTTTCTAACTGTGCAGCTGGATTGTGCTGAAACCCGTTAACAACATCCGGCATCAGACGCCTCCCGCAACTCGGCGACCACGCCGCTAGACCGTAACGCCGCCAGAACCTGAGCCAGCGCAGGCTCAATCGCCCGACTGGCCAAGGCCGTCAGGCCGATACCGGGTTCAAGCGATGCAGGCACAACGCCCACCAGCGTCAACCGGCGTGGGAATTCCTCCGTCAGCCGTAGCGCCATCAGTACATCGGAAAGCCCGAGCTGATGGGGCGACACTTTGCGGGTAAAGAACGCGGGGATTTCCTCATCATGCAGTTCCACGACACTGCCGGGTGGGCTATCAGCCAGAACCGCATCGGCCACAATCAGGTGATCACGGTTTGCCATTACGTCCATCAGTTCCATTCCTGACGTGCCGCCATCCAATACCTCGACGTGCTCCGGCAAACGGTAGCGCTGCTCAAGCGCTTCAATAATGCGAACGCCCACGGCCTCATCGCCCAACAGCAGGTTGCCAATCCCCAGCACCAGAATGCTCATCACAGCACCCTAACCTTGGTCACTTCCTGACCGGTGGTATCGACAAGATGCACGGCGCAGGACATACAGGGATCGAACGAATGAATCGTTCGCACGACTTCCAGCGGTTTGTACGGATCTGCCACCGACGTCCCCACCAGAGAACGTTCATAAGGGCCAGGCTCATTGTTAAAATTGCGCGGCCCCGCATTCCAGGTTGAAGGCACAACCGCCTGATAGTTGGCTATTTTGCCATCTTTGATAACCACCCAGTGTGACAGCGCACCGCGCGGTGCTTCAATAAAGCCCACACCGCGGAATTCACCTTTATCAGGAATGTTAGGGGGAATAAACGTTTCATGATCGCCATTACCGATATTCGTCACCAGCGCCTGCCACTGCTGTGCCAGCGTGTCATGCAGCACGCAGGCATGTACGGTGCGCCCTAAAACCCGCCCCAACGTTGATGGCAGTTGCTCCTCCGTCATTACGTTACCGGTTAGCGTTTTGTAAATATCATTGGCGCGTGTGAAATAATGCTGTGCGGGCTGATAGCCAGCTCGCAGATTACACAGCAGCCACGCCAAAGGCCCCATTTCTACCGCGTTGCCGTAGAAGGTTGGCGATTTCACCCAGGAATATTTACCGTCATCCTGCCAGCCGGTGTAATTCGGGCGGGTCAACCCCTCCCAAGGAGCCAGCGGCTGATCATCCTGATACCAGGCATGTTTGCCACTTTCCTCGATCCCCTTGAGCAGGTATTCATCATGCGGATTGTTTATCGGACGAAATTTTCCATTATCCAGAAACCCGCCCGGCATCAGGAACGTCTCACTTTTACGATCGACAGGCAGTTCTGGTACACAGAGATAACAGTCGGCTCCTCGCCCCACAGTGAACCACTCAGGATAATGAGCAGCGATAACTGCCGTGTCGACCAAATAAACCTGTTCGATGAAATCACCAAGACGATCGATAAAGGATTTCAGATACATCAGGCGTTCCAAATTCAGCACGCCCGGTGAATCAAGATTGATAGGGTTTGCCACGCCGCCAACGGCCAGATTCTGAATATGCGGCGTTTTTCCCCCCAGAATCGCGACTATCCGGTTGGCATCACGCTGACACTCCAGCGCCTGCAAATAGTGAGCGACGGCAATCAGGTTAATCTCCGGCGGCAACGACATCGCCGGGTGTCCCCAATAGCCATTAGCGAAAATACCGAGCTGGCCACTACCGACCAGATTTTTAATCTTCTGCTGCACCTGAGCAAATTCTGCTTCACTGTTCAGCGGCCAGTTTGACAGGCCTTTTAGCAGATCTGCGGCTTTTTTCGGGTCGGCCTGTAGTGCCGAAGTGATATCAACCCAATCCAGCGCAGAAAGTTGGTAGAAGTGCACGATATGGTCATGAATACTGTGCGCCGCCGCGATGATATTACGGATATATTGGGCGTTGACCGGCACTTCCATCCCCAGTGCATTTTCCACCGCCCGCACAGAGGCCAACGCATGAATGGTGGTACACACCCCACAAATACGTTGCACAATCATCCACGCATCGCGCGGATCGTTGCCTTTGACTATCTCCTCCATACCGCGCCACATGGTGCCGGATGACCAGGCTTTAACCACTTTGCCGTCTTCAATTTCGCAATCGATGCGCAGATGCCCTTCAATACGGGTGACGGGATCAATGGTGATGCGTTGGCTCATGCTCTACCTCTAACGATTTATTTTCATTTTTGTGTTGATGCACAGGCAACACTGGCAACAACCGGATCAACAGGATGTAGGCACAGACTTCTATTGCCACAAAACCGATGGATATCAGCAGCTCGCTGAATGTTGGGAAATAGCCGTAGCCGTTGCCTGGGTTGTAACTCAATAGGGAATAATTCAGACGCCAGAACGCCGCACCAAAGACCATGCACAGCGCACCGATAAACAACAAGCGAGGGTCGCGACGATTATTCTTCCGGCGAAAAAGCAGCAGAGGGATCGCCAGCAGCAGTGTTTCCACCCAGAATGAAAGGGCGAAACGATCGATGTGCCACAAATACGCGGTCTTGTCTCGCGCAATAAGCTCCCCGAAGCGCAGTACAATAAACAACAACAGTAGAATATCGATGGTGCGGGTCAACCGAGTAAATAACGGTGTCTCCTGAACGCTTTTCCCCCTAAGGCCCGCCTGAACCAGAGATCCTTCAAAAATCACAATTGAGAATCCCAAAATAGCAGCGGTTAACAGCGAGAACAGCGGCAGCATTTCGTAGCTTTGCCATAGCGGGTGCACCTTGATACCCGCGGCAATCATCAGCGAACCCATAGATGACTGATGCATTGATGGCAGCAAAGCCCCCAGCGCAATAACAAAAAACATCAACTTATTCAACCGCCTGAGCGAAACCTTCCACCCCAAGCGCTCTAACAGCGTCGGAGCAAATTCCAACACCATCACGCCGATGTATATCGTCATACACACTGCCGTTTCAAAAAGCACTGACGACGTATTGAAATGACCGGGAATGAAGAAGTAGGGCAGATTCCAGTAACGCCCCACGTCGATCGTGATGGATAACCCGCCGAGTGAGTAACCGAACAGACTAGCCAGCAGCGCAGGACGCACCAATGGATGATATTCGCCGCGGTTAAAAACATAGACAGCCCAAGCCAATGCCCAGCCACCACACGCCAGACCGGTTCCGACCAACAGATCGAAAGCAATCCAGATACCCCATGGATAGCCACCATTTAAATCGGAAACGGAACCAATCCCCAGCACCAGCCTTTTCACGATCAACAACAGGCACAACACAATGAAAGGTGCCAGCAACATCACGGGCCAACTCACCAGCCGCCCGCCAAGGGGGCTCGTTTTATGCATCGTCATGTTCATCCTCTTTTTCGTCCTGATCGTGCTTACCCATGTTGCGCTGCACCAGGAAAGTGATCCCTGCCAGTGCAGCAAACGGCAGAACCATGCCTTTATACAAGGAGTGCTGTACATGTTCGGAACGCGCCCCCGTTGATAGGCTATCCAGCGGTGGCAACCCTAAGTTTTCAAACGGTACGCCAGTCAACACCAGCACCTGTGTTCCGCCCCCCTCCAACTCGCCGTACACATGTTGCTGGTAATGTGGAAGAGGATGTTCGTACCGATCGTTCCCCTGCAATGTCTGGCGTGGAAACCGGTAAGGCTCTCCTCTTTTCCCTGCAAGGCGCATTTTAGCTTCGTCCAGCAGTTGCTCCCGCGTGCCGAAAATCACCGCCCCCGTCGGGCAGACTTCAACACACCCCGGCAACCCTCCATTATCCAACCGCTCAACGCCCTTCTGATTGCAAAGCTCACACTTGTGAATTTTTCCGAACGGGTCGTCATAGTCATATTTCGGCACATTAAACGGGCACCCCACGATGCAGTAACGGCAACCGGTACACACATCGGGATCGTAATGCACGATGCCTGTATGGGCGTCTTTACGTAATGCTTGCACCGGACAAACGGATACACAGTTGGGATCCACACAGTGCATGCACTGTTTTTTGATATAGGCATAACCGTTTTCCGTCTGGTCTTTATGTACGCCGCTCCCATCACTCCACACCTGAATAATGTTGTTGGTGTAGGGGCTGAGCTTATCGTTGTTCGACCATATCGGTTCCGTGCCCGCATAGGCGTAGGTCGCCCCATGCGGTGCATCACTATGGTTGATGCGCTGACACTGGCTGACGCATGCCTGACACCCCACGCACAGCGTTGAGTCATACAGCATGCCAAGCGAGTTCGGAATTGGCGGCTTGTTCTCTGCTTTCGCCAACGCAGAGGGGGCGATGCCGACCGTCATCATCCCGCCAGTAGCCAGTTTTAGAAAATTACGTCTGTCCACGGCTTACTCCTTGCGCGAGGGCTGATCACCATCGTTACGATTGGTCTTTTGTTGCCGCCCCAGCTCTTTCACCGTCATCAAACTGACGCCAGCCACCAGCCCCACAACACCGCCAAGCAACCCGACCGTGCTCAGGCTGACATTCCCCCCTTCCTGACTCATCACGTCTGGTTTGGCATTACGCGGTGTGGGGTTTTCGACGCTGGCGAGTTGAGCTATCCCTTTAGTAAAACCGATACCTTGCTCATTGCAGCCATAGCATGGATGGCCGATTCCGACCGGCCATATGCCACCACCGACATCACAGAACTCCAGAGTCGGGCAGTTACCGTACGTTTCCGGCCCCTTGCAGCCGAGGTGGTACAGACACCACCCCTGTCGATGGCCGTCATCACCGAACTGTTTGGCAAAACGCCCCGCATCGAAATGCGGGCGGCGCTCGCAATTCTCATGAATCAGACGGGCGTAGGCGAACTCGGGACGGTTTTTCGCATCAAGCGCAGGGGGACGCTGATAGGTAATGATGTGGGCGACGGTGGCCAGGAAGTTATGCGGATTAGGGGGACAGCCAGGGATGTTGATGACCGTTTTATCAGGCAGGATTTCCTGCAAACTGACCGCGCCGGTAGGATTAACACCGCTTGCAGGAACCCCGCCCCATGCGGAGCAAGACCCAATTGCGATGATCGCTGCGGCGTGCTGCGCGGCTTCGCGAATGTGGTCAACTATTGGCTTACCGGCCACCATGCAGTAGATTCCACCATCCTTTATGGGGATAGATCCATCCACAACCAGCACATATTGGCCTTTGTATTTCTCAATAGCGTGGTGTTTGTTTTCCTCCGCCTGCTCACCAAACGCTGCCGAAAGCACTTCGTGATATTCCATAGAGATAACGTTTAACAACAGACTCTCAATAGTCGGGTGAGTCGCCCGTAATAAAGACTCCGTACAGCCTGTACATTCCTGTGCTCCAATCCAGATAACGGGTGGCCGCGCAGAAGAACTCACCGAGGAAGCGATATCAGCCGCCGCTCGACTGCTCAGCCCCATGGTGGCAGCCAGCGCAGCGCACAGCTTCATGAAATCACGACGATTGACACCCTCACGGAAAAACATTTTATTTTCTTCAGTCATTATTCTTACATACCTTCAGTTAGCCAGTGAGCAACTCACTACAAACTTAATGGCAATACTGATTACTCCTTGCACATAACATCGAATTGATTTGCATCATTTTTTAATCATCAAAAATTTATTATTCATAAAAACATGAGTAAGATCGCTTCAGTTACCTCACTGGTGTTGACACATGGAAAGCACTATCGGAAGGAAATAATAATCATTATTATTTTATGGGCGTCATTTATCGCAGAATCTTATGACTCTCAAATAAAAAGCATTCCCGTTTGATAAATAAAAAAGAGGCGAACTTATAAGAATGACACTTTCGTCGTTATTATTTCCTCCAGCGAAAATAACAATACTTTAAAATAAAACCGGTCTGAAATAATTAACTCTAGCCACCAAATCAGCACATCGCTAATATCGAGTATTTGACGTTATATATTCTAAATAATTAGAAATGCGGGGAAAAACGTTAGCGTTTTGAATAACGCAAGGCGTTACCCCTTTAGGATAAGGCCCACGAATGGGCCAAGTAACAAAACCAACGCCTATGCCGCTTGAAGTATGGCGGTATGCAATCGTTACCCCGCGAACTGCCGGAATAACGCTTTGCCGCGCAGTAGCCGCACACCCAGCCAACCACCACAGAGCGAGAGGAGGAACGCCGCGATTAACGGAAGCGTTATCCACATCGTGACATTCGGTTCCCAGGCAAAGTTAAAGACCTTCCGCTGTAACAGCCACAGGGCCGATTCAGCACCAATCGCCGCCGCGGTTCCAGCCACCAAACCCAGTACCGCGAACTCACACCACAGCGTAGTGCGCAACAAGCGTAATCCCGCACCCAGCGTCCGGTACACCATCAACTCCTGACGCCGTTGACGCATCCCGACCTGAATTTGTGCCAGCAGCAGCAAGACACCGCAGAACAGCACCAGTATGACCATAATCTCCAGCGCACGACTGACCTGCTGCAAGACTTGCCCTACCTGACGCAGAATACTGCCGATATCCATCACGCTCACCGTCGGGAACTGACGATTCATTTGGGTAATCATCTTCTCATCGCCATCGTAACGGAAGCTGGTCAGCCAGGACTGTGGCTGGTTATCCAACGCCCCCACGGGGAAAATAAAGAAGAAGTTCGGGCGCAGACTTTCCCAGTCCACCTGACGGAAGCTGGTCACCGTGACGCTAAACGGCTGCGTATCACCAGTAAAGGTCAGCGTATCACCAATCTTGATGCCCATCTCTTTGGCTTCTTTCGCTTCCATCGAGACTTCGCCCGCCTTCGGCGCTTCCCCTTCCACCAGCACGTTATGTTGTGGAATCCCATTCATCCACGTTAGGTTCAATTCACGGTTTACCGTGTTACCACCCGGATCGTCCTCATGGATCACTTCCGTCGCGATCTGTTGATTAATCTCCGTCAGACGCGCGCGAATAATCGGGAAGAACTGCTCTGGCATCACATTATGCTGAGAGAGAAAATCCCTCACCTGCGGCACCTGTTCTGCCGTAATGTTCAGCAGGAAATAGTTCGGGCTACCCGGCGGCAACTGCTGCTGCCAGCGATCCAGCAAATCACCACGCATCACCAACAGCAGCGCCAATAGCATGAAGGACAGAGAAAATGCGGCCAGTTGGCTGAGCGTCGACCACGGCTGACGCAACAGGCGATTAATAGCCAGACGCAACGCCAGTCGTTTAACCGTCAAACGCCGTAACAGCAGCAGCCCGCCCCAACCGATAACGCCCAACAGTAGCGACAGTACAGCAACACCACCGAGCAGCGACCACAGCAGCACGCCGCCGCCGGACAACACGGCCAGCAGGCCGACAACAATAAGCACAACAATCGGCAGGTAGTAGCGCAGCGGCCACACGTTCGCCGCCACATCCTGACGCAGCACGCGCAGTGGCTGTGTCGCCAATAGCAGTCGATACGGCCTTAGCCCAACCAACAGCGAAATCAACACCAGCGATCCCAACGCCCATACCCACGGCCATAGCCCAGAGGCTGGCAATGCAGCAGGTAGCACCGGAGCCAGCATTTTCATCAACAGCGCTTCAAATCCCAGCCCAAGCACGCTACCGCAAACCGCCGCCAGCCCGAGCACAGAGAGCCATTGGCCGATGATTAAACGCCTCAGCGCTTGTTTACCTGCTCCCAATGTTTTCAGAATAGCGACCAAATCATAGCGGCTGCGGCAGTAATGCCCCATCGCCACTGCAACGGCGGCGATAGACAGCAGCAGCGTGAGCAACGCCGACAACAACAAGAACTGCTGTGACCGCTTTAACGACTGGCTCAGCGCGCCTTCAGAATCTTCCATGCCATACCAGCGCTGATCGGGCTTGAGCTGTGGCTTGATGAAGTTACTGAACTCACTAATCTGTTTTTCATTGCCGGAAAACATGTAGCGCCAGGTAATGCGGCCGCCCGGCTGAATCGCCCCTGTTTTCTCGACATCGTCCAGATTCATCAGAATACGCGGCGCGGTTTCGAACGGATTAAAGCCGGAATCCGGTTCCTGAATCAGTTCACCGCTAATACGCAACGAGGTATCGCCGACGTCCAGCATGTCACCGACGTTCAAGCCGAGTAGCGCCAGCAGGCGCGGGGCCACCAGCACCGTTCCCGCTTCGGCATGCAGCCCCTCAGGACGCGTCTGCAAATTGCCGTACAGCGGATAGCGCTGGTCGGTAGCCTTAACCTGCGCCAGTTGCGGCGTATCGCCCGCGAACGTCATGGTCATAAAGGAGATCTGCCGACTGAGCGTCAGCCCGCGCTGCTGCGCGTCCAGAAGCCAGGTATCCGCGACAGGTCGCGATGCACGCAGCACGCGGTCACCCGCCAGAAAATCACGGCTCTGCTGACTGAGCCCTTTTTCCATGCGATCGCTGATCGTACCCAGCGCCAGCACGCAGGCCACCGCCAGCGTTAACGCCAGCCAGACAATCAGTAAGGAAGGAGAGCGCCATTCGCGCCAGAACCACCGCCAGATCATGCATCCTCCCGCAGTTTGCCGTCGACTAACCGCAGACGTCGCTCGCAGCGTGCCGCCAGTTGCTCATCGTGCGTCACCAGAATTAACGTAGTGGCATAATCTCGATTGAGGGAAAACAGCAAATCAACGATGCGTTCACCGGTTTTACGATCTAGGTTCCCGGTGGGCTCATCGGCAAACAGCACGTTAGGACGACCGCTGAACGCACGCGCCAGCGCCACACGCTGCTGTTCACCGCCAGAAAGCTGGGCGGGAAGATGATGTAAGCGCTCACCCAGCCCGAGCTGTTGCAGAAGTTGCTCGGCCTGCCCACGGCTGTGGCTGTCGCTTTCACCGCGCAGCAACGCAGGCAATTGCACGTTCTCCAACGCGTTCAGCGTCGGCACCAGCATGAAAGACTGGAAGACAAAACCGACGTGTTGAGCACGCAGTGCCGCGCGACCTTCTTCGTCCAGTGCGTTCAGCGATTTGCCCATCAGGCTAACCTCACCTTCGGAGCCATCATCCAGACCAGCCAGAATCCCCAGCAAGGTTGACTTACCGGAGCCGGATTCGCCAATCAGGGCAATTGTCTGCGCAGGTTTGACAATGAGCTCAACTCCGGTAAGGATGGAAAGCCGATTCTCTCCTTGACCAACGTGCTTACTAAGATGATGAACTTCAAGAATGTTTTCTACGTGCGCAGTTTTGCTTGGCGTAGCACTCGCTGGGCTGGTCTTCGCAAACATGTTTTCGTCCTTTTGCTTCTGGGATTATGCAGCGTACGCGCTTTCGCCGCTGACACATTATTAATTCTGGGCGATAGCCTCAGTGCGGGCTACCAGATGCCAGCCGCTAACGCCTGGCCAACGCTGCTGAACACGCAGTGGCAGACGCAGAAAAAAGGCATCGCCGTGGTTAATGCCAGCATTAGCGGCGATACCACCGCACAGGGGCTGGCACGCCTCCCTGCTCTACTGAAACAACATCAGCCGCGTTGGGTGTTGATTGAACTGGGCGGCAATGACGGGCTTCGGGGGTTTCCTGCACCCAATATCGAGCAGGATCTGGCGAAAATCATTACGCTAGTCAAACAGGCTAACGCTAAGCCGCTGCTCATGCAGGTTCGTTTGCCAACCAACTATGGCCGCCGCTACACCGAGTCATTCAGCAATATGTACCCCAAACTTGCGGAGCAGTTTGCGCTTCCTCTGCTGCCTTTCTTTATGGAGCAGGTGTATCTTAAACCGGAGTGGATGATGGAAGATGGCATCCATCCAACCCGTGATGCACAACCGTTTATCGCAGAATGGATGGCGAAGCAGCTGGAACCCTTAGTTAACCATGAGTCTTAATAAATAGGCTTTTGAATTAGGTAAAGTTATGCAAAAAACGGTCTTCATTACCGGTTGCTCTAGCGGCATTGGCCTGATTGCCGCGCAGGATTTGCAAAAACGCGGTTATCGTGTGATTGCGGCCTGCCGTCGCGTAGAGGATGTCACGCGTCTTGCCGCGTTGGGTCTGGAAGCAATCACGCTCGATCTGGATGACAGCGCCAGCGTTGAACAGGCCGCTGCGAACGTGATCAGACTGACCGATAACCGTCTGTATGGTTTGTTTAACAACGCCGGATACGGCCTGTATGGGCCACTCAATACGATTTCACGCCAGCAGCTCGAACAGCAGTTTTCCAGCAATCTGTTCGGCACGCATCAGCTCACGCAGTTGCTATTGCCCGCAATGCTGCCACACGGCGAAGGCCGTATCATCCAGACCAGTTCGGTCATGGGGCTGGTGTCCACGCCGGGACGCGGCGCGTATGCCGCCAGCAAATATGCACTGGAAGCCTGGTCGGATGCGTTGCGCATGGAGCTCCACGGCAGCGGGCTGCGCGTCAGCCTGATCGAACCCGGCCCGATTAGCACACGCTTTACTGATAACGTGGCGCAAACGCAGACGGACAAGCCGGTCACCAATCCCGGTATCGCCAAACGCTTCACGTTGCCGCCGGAAGCGATACTGCCGAAACTCCATCATGCGCTGGAAAGTTCACGACCTAAATTACGCTACCCCGTAACGCTGGTGGCTCACGCCTTAACCTGGCTGCGTCGTCTGTTACCGGGGTGTCTGCTGGATAAAGTATTACGAGGATAAGGCGACAGAGGGTGACGTATTGCGCACTCACCTCTGCACGAGGCTTGTAAGTCACATCAACAGGCCCCATCTAAAGATCAAACGAATTCAAGAAGTAAGAGAGAATACTCATGTTAGAACAACAAGCGACTATCGTTGACGTTAACGAATCCAACCTAAATCAGGTTTTGGAACACTCCGCGACACTGCCCGTCCTGTTTTACTTCTGGTCGGCGCGTAGCCAACACTGCCTGGAACTGGAGCCAGTGCTGGACAAGCTGGCGCAGGAATACGCAGGACAGTTTGTTCTGGCGAAGGTTGACTGTGATGCCGAGCAGCGCGTAGCCGCCCAGTTTGGCCTGCGCTCAATCCCAACCGTTTATCTGTTTAAAGACGGACAGCCGCTGGATGGTTTTCAAGGCCCACAGCCGGAAGAAGCGGTTCGCGAATTGCTGAAACGCGCACTGCCGAAAGAAGAAGAGCTAAAAGTCGCTCAGGCACAGCAGCTGATTCAGGAAGACAAACTGCCGGAAGCAATGCAGTTGCTGAAAGACGCCTGGCAACTCAGCCAGCAGCGCAGCGACATCGGCCTGATGTTGGCGGAAGTACAGATTCAAATTAAACGCAGTGAAGACGCCGAAGCCGTGTTGGCTACCATTCCTTTGCAAGATCAAGACACTCGCTATCACAGCCTCGTCGCTCAGATTGAGTTGCTGAAACAGGCAGCAGATACACCAGAAATTCAGCATTTGCAGCAGCAGTTGGACGCGGACCCGCAAAATGCAGATCTGGCAGTGCAGCTATCTCTGCAACTGCATCAGGTTGGTCGTAATGAAGAAGCGCTTGAACTGCTGATGGGATTCCTGAAGAAAGATCTGGCCGTCGCTAACGGCAGCGCACGTAAAACGCTAATGGACATCATGGCCGCCCTCGGCACCAGCGACGCCCTCGCCGCCCGCTACCGTCGTCAGCTTTATTCGCTGCTGTATTAATTCTCTTGTGAAAAAGGCCAGAACGTTGATTCTGGCCTTCTTATTTTCAAACAAGTATCAGCACCGTTGTTTTTTCATCGTTTTATGCTGAATTGATTCGATGGTTTCGGGCAGGTTTGCCCGGCGTAAAAATTGCGCTGAGGTGAGCGTTACCGCCGAGTGAGCGGCATGGACGCCGCGAAAGCCTGTGCCGCGTCGGACAAAAACGTCAGAAACGTTTTTGAACAGCACTTGTGCTGGCCCGAAGGGTGAGTCCCATTTATGGGGCGAGTAAACGCGTCACTGGCGGCTCGAAAGCGGGAACGATCGACGAAGGCACCGCGCAGCGGCGTAATTCACGCCAAAAAGCCTGGGGTCACGGGGCGAGCGGCGCTTGAGTAACCGTGTTGCCGGTCAAGCATTTTTATGAGTCGTCATCCCATAATTTTTGTCATAGGGCTGCTGCGTATGCAGCACGCCATAACACAGATGCACCAGTTTCCTCATCGCCGCCCCTATCGCCACCATCTTCGCTTTTCCTTTTAGCCGCAATCTTTCATAGAGCGCTCTCACATGACTGTTCCAACTGATAGCCGCTATGGCTCCCATATACAGCTTTGCCCGGATGCCCGGCGGCCCTATTTTAGACAATCTGGCTCTGCCACACACCGAGGTGCCTGAACGTCTCTCTACAGGGATAACCCCCAGATACGCCGCCACCTGTTCCGCACTCCTGAAGTGATTACCCCGGATGATGGCTAACATATTCCACCCGATTTGCTCTCCAACTCCATCAATCGATTGCAGAAGTTTCAGGTCGTTTTTTAGCCTGGGATGCTTATCTATATGCTCCGCTATCAGGCGTTCAATCCTTGCCAGCTCATCCTTTAAATTTCGTTCAATCGACTCCAGCGAGGTCAGGACTTCTTCCGGGGCCACTGTGGATTTCAACGTGCTCAGCCGATTTTCTACGCGTTGTTTATCATCAAGCACGCTATCCCTGTGCTGCAATAATGCCCTGAGTTTTCTTATTTCTTGCGAAGGCGGAACCCAATTTTCTGGTTGTTTCAGGTAGCCATAGCACGCCAGAACATAGGCATCCACTTTATCCGTTTTCGTCAATATCCCCATTCCTTTGGCAAATTCACGCACTCGATGGGGATTTGCCACTGACACAAGAATGTTAGCCAGATGAAGGCCATAAGCGAGGTGTTCGTGATAAATGCCCGTCGCTTCCATGATGATATGAGCTTGGCTCGGTTCACATTTTTGCAGGGTTAACCATTGAGCCAAAGCCTGTGCTGAGTTGGGGCCATTGGGTAACACTTTCGTCTTCCGTTTACCTTTAATGCCATCAACCAATAAGCACACATCGATAAAACGTTTACTGATATCAATGCCGACGTAATACATAATGTCCCCCCTTTCACTGAAGCCGTCACGCCCGTTCCGCTTGTACATCCAGAGTCAGTGCTCTAGGTAACCGTTCAATGTTAATGCTGGCGTGAAAGGTGAAACAGAGGGCTTAAACTCAATCGCAAGGTTATAGCCTTGGCGCCCCTTGGAAGCTCACTCTGTTTCATGTAGTGATAGCTAATCACTACATGAGAAAGATACAAGCCGCCCCCTGTCGGGCGCGTGCTACGAAGTAGCATGAAAATAACGGTACTATCGCGCACGAAACTGCCCCGAAAGCCGAATAGAAATGTGGCTAAGAGGCAGCATTAGGATCAGATCCTCAATTCCTCGCTGACTACAGCGTCTTCAGCACCGAGATCCAACCGTGCCCGCCGTACACTGGCCAGCCGTTTAGCCAGCGGCGCAACATATTCATCGCCAGCATCGCAACGACTTCCTGATGGGTTTTCAGACTGTAGCGCTGCACGTTGAACTGTATCGTTTGGGCGAAAGATCCTTCGGGCGTATGCAGAGCCAAGGAAAGCTCAGCATCGTCCCGACTACCGACCACCAGCGCTAACGATGCGCCTTGGCGCTCTGCCAGATGGCGTGCATAGTCAACTAGCCCAGATAGGCTGGTGTCTTGAGCGTTTGCCAACAATTCTCCGCCCGCCAGCGGAACGCTTGCAGACTGGAGCTGCCAGTTGAGCAACCCAGCAGTGAAATGTTCACTCACCGCTAACGTCATATCACGTTCGGCAAGACGTCGAGCCAACTGTGCCGGTAGCCCTTCAGTGCCTTCAAAGATGGCATTTTCCCCTGCGACGGTGCGCACGGTTTCCCACAGCTGCTCCATTTTTTCCTTCTGTGCCGCTGGACCAGTCAATTTCAGCTCGATAATCGGCATAGAGGAACGGTAGCCCAACACCACGCCCGGCGGTAATGCCATGCCATCCAACTGGCTTGCCAGATCGCTCTCGGAGCGCCCAAAAGTGGTCAAACGCAAGCACAGCGGCGCATCTGCGACAGCAAAACGCTCGCGCAGACGCGGCATAATTTGCTGATCGACCATGACCTTGAATTCAGAGGGTACGCCCGGCGTAAAAAACATCAGGCATTTGTTCAATTGAAGCGCAAAACCACAGGCGGTGCCCACCGGGTTATCCACCATCTCCGCACTGGCGGGGATTTGTGCCTGTTTGCGGTTGCTGGGCGCCATCACTCTGCCGCGCTCGACAAAGAAAGCCTCCATACGCGCCAGCCATTCGGCATGCTCAACCAGCCCTTCACCTGCTGCGGTGGCCGCTGCCAATGCGCTGAGATCGTCGCTGGTCGGCCCTAAGCCGCCATTCACAATCAGGATATCGGCTATCTGGCTACGCTGTGTTATCGCCGTCACCAGCGCATCGAGCTCGTCACCCACCGTCATCCGGCTGGTCATCGGTAGTCCCTGCTGAAACAGATAATCCGCCAGCCAGGCTGCATTGGTGTCAATAATCTGACCATGCAGCACTTCATCGCCGGTACATAACATCTCAACCCTAAGCATTTTTTCACTCCTGATGATGATTCTGGAACCACTTTAGAAAGTCAGATGAACAAACACAATATTTCTTTCAGCCAGCCCGATAATGCGCCACGCCGACGCATCTCACTCCAGTGTAAATATAAAATTACACCCTTCGTAACGGCGTTTTGACAGGAATCACTGAATACTCTACCCTGCAGCCAAAAATATCTGCATAACCACGCTATATATATAGAGGAATAGGTGAAAAATCGTACTCTTGGCAGTATTTTCATCGTTGCTGGTACCACAATTGGAGCAGGAATGTTGGCGATGCCATTGGCAACAGCGGGCGTCGGATTTGGTACCACATTAATGATATTGATCGTCCTGTGGGCACTGATGTGTTACAGCGCCTTGTTGCTGGTTGAAGTGTATCAGCATCAACCGTCGCACACGGGGTTAGGCACATTGGCAAAAATCTACCTCGGCCGTTGGGGGCAGTGGATTACCGGTTTCAGCATGCTATTTTTGATGTATGCGCTAACGGCGGCGTATATCAGCGGCGCAGGCGAACTGCTCGCCAGCAGCATCAGCCAGTGGAGTGGCTACTCACTTCCGCTGTCCGCAGGGATTTTGCTCTTCACGCTGGTTGCTGGCGGTGTCGTTTGCATCGGGACATCTTCGGTCGACTTATTCAACCGCATCCTGTTTAGCGGCAAAGTACTGATGCTCGTCATCATGCTAGCCGTCATGGTTCCGCATATTCAGCGCGTCAATCTGTTAACGCTGCCGCTGCAACAGGGTCTGACGCTCTCAGCATTACCCGTTATTCTGACCTCATTCGGCTTTCACGGCAGTATCCCCAGTATCGTGCACTACATGGGTGGTGACAGTCGTAAGCTGCGCCGGATATTCCTTATTGGTAGCGTGATACCGCTGATTGCCTATATTTTCTGGCAGCTCGCGATGTTGGGCAGTCTGAGCTCTTCGACATTCAATGCTATTTTGACCGATCAGGCAGGATTGAATGGATTGATGCAGGCAATTCGCACACTCGTTGCCTCACCGCACGTTGAATTGGCCGTCCACCTGTTTGCCGATCTGGCACTGGCGACCTCTTTCCTCGGCGTGGCGCTCGGATTATTCGATTATTTAGCCGATTTATTTAAGCGTAAAAATAGCGTCACAGGGCGCGCGCAGACGGGATTGCTGACCTTTATTCCACCGCTGGTGTTCGCACTCTTTTACCCGCAAGGGTTCGTAATGGCGCTGGGCTATGCGGCGATTGCACTGGCCGTGCTGGCATTACTCATTCCCGTTCTGCTGAGCTGGCAAGTACGCAAACAGAATCCTGAAATACGTGCAACTCGTGGCGGTGTGCCGGTTCTGGCTATGGTCTTCGTCAGCGGCATAAGCATCATCCTGATCCAGTTGGCGATGGTGGCAGGCTGGCTGCCGTCAATCAGCTAATCTTTTCGGCCGCCCTAGACATAAAAAAACGCAGGGAGCGTTTTTCAACGTTGCGTAGCAACGGCCCAAAGGGTGACGGACAAGGATGTCCGTCATAAAAAAAGAGCGTGAACTCAACATTCACGCTCTTTTTTCTTTCCGGCTACAACATAAAGCCAGCACACCTGCGGCTTTAAGTATAACGGGTATATTAGAAGCTCAGACCAACGCCGACATAGGCAGAATCAGCCAACTTGTTATCTGGGCCGTTTTCACGCGCCATATTGATGTAACGGTAACCGACATCGACGCTCAGCGGTGCAAACACCTGCCAACGTACGCCCGCTTTCCCTTCAACATAGTGATCGACATGGCTGGAGAAAGCATCCGGTGCATAATAACCTTCGCCATACAGCGAGAACTGGCGGCTCAGCGGCCACTGCACGCCACCACCCAGTGCAACGCCATAGCCATCATTGCCGTGATCCTGGTTCAAATACAGCGCTTTGCCACCCAGAGTCAGCTTGAGTGGACCAACGGGAATGGTGTATCCCAGACCAAAACCGTAGACGTCATTGTTGTTGTCGCCGTGGGCGTAGCTCACATTGCCAGCAAGACCAGGAATACCCAGACCGAAGCCCGCACTGGCACCAGCGTAATCACGACCTGCTTCCCCAGAAAGGCTAATGGCATGTACAGAAGCACTTGCAAGTAACAGGCTTCCCGCACAGGCAATCACAAACTTTTTCATTTTCAATATCCTTAAAACCGTCGTTAAACGCGCGTGTAAAGATGTTATCGTTGCCGATTCTACCCGAAACATCTCCCCACTCCAGCATGAAATTGCCCTGAGCAGTGATTTATTCTGTTAATAATCATAAAAATGCTCATTGGAAATTGCTGACAATAGCAGCAATAAGTGCCACCTATTTGCCCAAAAAACACAAAGTGGACAATAGTACTCATCATGGATGATGGGAAAATAGGCGGAAGGAAGCGATCGTGAGAGAAGGAAAAGTAGCGGTAGGGAAAAGCACCACAGAGAAAGACGTTCATCCTACGGTGAATGCCGAAAGACGCAGCCCAATACAGTTTCAGGACATGTGGTTTTTAGAAAAACTGGCGCAGTTTGATCGCGAAACCAGCGCCAACCATCAAAGGTTCAAGGTGGGTTCAGGCTCTCACACTCCAGATAAATAGCATCCAGCCGAGATGCCCTACCCTTTAGGGTGGAGATAGGTTGCCTTGACCCAGTTTTTTACCTGTTGGCGAGACAGCTTAATTCCACCATTCTTCAGTTCGGCTGGCAGCGCATAATACGCAACCGGGCGCTGAAAGCCAGCAAGCTGCGGCTGTAGCCAATCGCGTACCGCGGCGAGCGTCGTGGTGTGTGTCAGCTCCAACACCGCAACAGGACGGTGGCCGAATTCCGCGTCTTCAATGGGAACAATACATACCTGTTGAACATCGGGATGCGTCAACAGCACGGCCTCGATATTCTCCGGCTGGATCCCTTCCCCGCCGCTGAAGAACTGATTATCCAGACGCCCTTGAATATGCCACTCGCCTTCGGTAAATAGCCCGCGATCGCATGTGTGGAACCAGCCGTCATCATCGACCAGTGGAATCAGTTTTCCGTCACGCCAATAGCCAGCAGCCAGCGTGCTGCCACGCAGCAGAATCTCCTCGTCCATAAGTCGGATCTCGCGCCCTTGCAGCGGCATTCCGACGCCTGAACGCCCATCGGCACGCTTAGCACAGACCGTGGACGCCAGCTCAGTCAGACCGTAGCCACACCAGCAGCTGACACCGCGTGCCTCCGCCTGTTGTGTCAGCGTCTGCGGAATCATCGCACCGCCGAGCAATACCGCTTTCAATGCTTCAGGAAAGGCATTTTCCGAGAGCAGTCGCCATAGCTGAGTCGGCACCAGAGAAGCGTGGGTGCAATCACGCAGCGCACTCTCCAAAGGCTGATGCGCGCGAACAACCATCGTTGCCCCAGTAGCAAGCCAGCGCCAGACGATGCCCTGCCCAGAAACGTGAAAGAGCGGAAGTGACAGCAACCAACTGTCGCTGGCAGAAAACGCCATCATCTGAACCACGCCTTCCGCACTGGAGAGATGGGCTGCGAACGTATGAGCTACCGCTTTCGGCATTCCGCTAGAACCGGATGTCAATGTCAGCGTCGCCAGCCGATCAGCCTGCCAGCGTAATCGCGTTGTGTAGTTGGTTTCTTCGGTATCACCCGATGACGAGGAAGCTGATGGTAAAGAAAGTGAGCGTACAGCATTCGGCCACGGCTTATCCGCCAGACACAGGCCATAGGTCACATTCAGCGCGGGCAACAGCATCTCGGTTAACGTATCGGGCAACTGTGGATTCAGCGGTAACGCACGCGCACCACACTGTAACAGCGCCAGATAGCTGCACAGCATCTGTACGCTGTTTTTCCCGCGTAGCGCTACCGTACTTTCGGCAGTCACGCCCTGCTGTACGAAATGCTCTGCCAGACGATCTACCCGCCGGGCGAGCACCTGCCAGCTCCAGCGGGTTTCATCTTCAATCAGCGCGACAGGCTCATTCAACGGGACAGACTGGGGCGTCTGGCTAGCCCAGTATCGCCACGGCCAGTCAGTCAGGATTGCCATACCACGTCCAGTTGCTCAGCAGCCAGAAGCGGCAACGTGCTATCCGGCCAGCGTTGAATCACCTGTGCTTGCATCAGATCCAACGTGTCCAGCCCAGGAACCGTATCCGGCGTCAGCCAGTGTGCCAAACGCGCCAGTTGCGTTAAGCCCAGACTGGATTCAATGCTGGAGCTGATCACCGCCGTTAATCCAGCCTGATGCGTTTCCTGCACCAGTTGCTGGCAGCGCGCGAGACTGCCAACTAGCGTCGGCTTGATCACAATCGCGCTCACACCCGGTTCGGCTTCCACCCGAAAATCCGCTTCGCGCACGCTTTCGTCCCAGGCGATGTTGATGCCCGTTTCACGCGCAAACTCACGGGATTCATCACGGGTTTTGCAGGGCTCTTCGAGAAAGGCAATACGTGGACGTAATGACGGGGCGACATAGCGGGCAAAGCCGTCCGCTTTGGCACGCGTCCAACTGCGGTTGGCATCCAGACGGAGTTTCAGATCTGGTAAGGCTTCCAACAGTACGTTAACGATCATCCCGTCACGCACAGCCTCGTACAGGCCAACTTTAACTTTTGCCACTTTCTCGCCCGGCATCGCCTGTAGCATCTCGAACAGCTCATCAGGATCGCCATTGCACAAGGGCGCTTTGCGATAGTCCGCCGCCTGTGGCAGGTGCTGATCCAATTCGGCCTGCGCGCAGCTCAAACCAAAGGCAACGGACGGCGGAAGATCGTCAGAAAATGCACGTCCTGCCGCCCACGCAACCAGTTGTTCAAGCGCGACCGATTGCGCTTCTGCCAGCGTTTCCACACTGAACTCCGGCAGCGGCGCAATCTCACCCCAGCCCAACCGTTCACCTTCTTGCAGGCGAACGATAAGGCCATCGCGAGTTTTCAGGCGCTGATTGCGCAGCACCACTCCGGCTTCCATCGGCACGCTGTAACGATAGAGAGTGACCTGACGCATTACGGATTCCGTTTGAATTTGCTAAAGTCCGGCTGGCGTTTTTCATTGAACGCGTTACGACCTTCCTGCCCTTCGTCCGTCATATAGAACAGCATGGTGGCGTTGCCTGCCAGTTCCTGCAAACCAGCCTGACCATCGCAGTCCGCGTTCAGCGCCGCTTTCAGGCAGCGCAGCGCCATCGGGCTGTTTTGCAGCATTTCACGGCACCAGCGCACGGTTTCTTTTTCCAGATCGGCCAACGGTACAACGGTGTTCACCAGCCCCATATCCAGCGCTTGCGCAGCGTCGTACTGACGGCACAAGAACCAGATTTCACGCGCTTTCTTCTGACCAACGATGCGTGCCATGTAAGACGCGCCCCAGCCACCGTCAAAGGAACCGACACGCGGGCCAGTTTGACCAAAGATGGCGTTTTCTGCCGCAATCGTCAGGTCACACATCATGTGCAGAACGTGTCCACCACCGATGGAATACCCAGCCACCATTGCGATGACGGGTTTCGGACAGGTGCGAATCTGGCGCTGGAAATCCAGCACGTTCAGGTGATGCACACCGCTGTCATCCTGATAGCCGCCGTAGTCACCGCGTACTTTCTGATCGCCGCCGGAGCAGAATGCTTTATCGCCAGCACCGGTCAGGATGATCGTCCCGATACCGTCATCGTGACGGGCATTATCGAGCGCCTGAATCATCTCTTTTACCGTTTGCGGACGGAACGCATTGCGTACCTGAGGACGGTTAATGGTGATTTTGGCAATACCATCGATGGATTTATGGTAGAGGATATCGGCGAAGTCGCCGCTGCAATCGTGCCATTCAATCGGTGCGTAAAGCAGTTCTTCACTCGGATAAAGCATAGTTATCAATCCTTAACGGGATGCGAAAGAAAAGTGCGAACCCGCTCGGCGTAGGCCGCCGGATTCGCCTGATGAGCATTATGACCCGCCTGAGCAACGCTCAGTAACGGCAGGCCGTATTGCGCCGCCAGCGTCTGAAACTTCACGTCACTGGCACCGCATAAGTAAACAAAAGGTATCGACAGATACTGGAGACGCTCCGCCAAGAAAGGCTGTCGCCCCAGCGAGGTGGCTTCCAGCATCGCCGCAACAGATGCGCCGTGATTAGCACCGCGGCGCGCGATCAGCTGTTTGCACTGTACTGAGTCAATATCGGCAAAAACCGCTTGCTGATACCAGTCCAGCAAGACATCCGGCAGTGGCTCCTGACGAAAGCGCTGCGCCCAACGTGCATCATGCTGGATACGCTCCGTACGCTGCTCGGGGGTTGGTAAGCCGGGGTGTCCACCTTCGACTAGTAACCCCAACATGCCGTCATGGTGCCCCTCGCAGGCGTGATACATCGCAACGCGCCCGCCGAGCGAATAGCCCAACAGCCAATAACGCTCGATACCCTGCGCCAGCAGCGTTGCGGTTAGCTGACGGCTTACCTCGGCAAAATCTGCGGTAGCAATGGCTCGTGACGCGCCGTGCCCGGGTAAATCCACCAGCAGCACAGGCCAGTCACGAAAAAACGGCAGAACAGGCAACCAGTCCTCGCCACTGCCTAGTAAACCATGTAGGCATACCAGCCACGGCTGCATCGGAGCAACCGCGCCATGCGTCACTTTCCGGCAGACTAGCCCCTGAAAATCTAGTGAGTCCACGCCGCCACCTGCGCGACCAGTTCATTGAGCGTTTCCGCGCCGTCTTTCGGTTCAACCACCACTTCAAGCAGCGTGACGCCACCCTGAGTCCAGCAATCCGACACCGTGTCCGCCAGTTGTTCCCAGCTTTCGGCTCGCACGTAATTCAGGCCAAACATCGCAGCAGCATGCCCGAACTCCACATTTTGCGGCATGCAGTAAAACGCTTCGCGCTGTTCAACCGGCGTTGGTAGCAGGGAAAATATCTGGCCACCGTTATTGTTCACCACGATCAACACTAACGGAGCGGGAGACTGACGCAACAGCGCCAGCGCATTCAAATCGTATAACGCGGAGAGATCGCCGACGATGCCCAACGTCGCTTTCGCCGTGGCACGCTGTACACCTGCCAGTGTGGAAATCAGGCCATCAATACCGCTGGCCCCTCGATTACCATACACAGGGTACCCTTGCGGGAGCTGTGCCAGCGCATCGATCAGGCGTACCACGAGACTGTTGCCGACAAACAGCTGCCCGTCAGGCGGCAAAAGCGCCGGTATTCGCTGCGCCAGCTGCGCTTCACCAAAGCGGGAAACCAGATGCGCGTCGACCTGCCGCTGCGTTCTATCGGCAATATCCACCAGCAAGTCCGCCCACGGCGTCTGTTTATCTGCCGGATGTGCAGACAGCCATTCGCTAACGTCCGCCACCAGACGGCGTCCGCGATGGTGAGCCGGGTCCAGTCGTCCCGATAAATCATCAATTAACCAAAACTCTTGCGGCTGGCACTGTTCCTGCCACTGCAGCAGACGTTTGCCGGTCAGGCTTCCGCCGAACTGTAGGACGATTTCCGCCTGCCGTAAAAGACTCGCCGCTTCAGGGTGCGCCAACCAAATATCTGCACAGGGCAAAGGCTGCCCACTTTGCGACAGAACATCACCAATCAGCGGCCAACCCAGTTCATTCGCCCATGCCGCCAGACGCGTGCCTTGTTCAGCACTAACGCGACCAGCGAGGATGACGCCACGTTTCTGGCGCCACTGCGGCCAGTCCGGCTGCACCACCAGCGAACTCTGGCGCATTTCACGCAGCCAAGGCTCGCGGCTGTTCCACCAGTCACCCAGCGTCATTAACCAGTCCTGATAAGCCGTGCCGTCATCGGCACCATACAGCGGTTCAGCAAAGGGGCAATTAATGTGCAACGCGCCGTGCGTAAGCCGCGCCATGGCACTATCCACAGAGGAAACCAGCCAGGTGGCCGGAATATCGGGCGTAGGGCGCGGTAAATCCAGCGCCAGCGTAGGGTGTGAAGCATACAGTGCATGCTGACGAATCGCCTGATTCGCACCGCAGTCAATCAGCTCCGGCGGGCGGTCAGCCGTCAGAACGACCAGCCGTTCACCCGTCAGCCCTGCTTCAATGATTGCGGGATAGAGATTCGCGGCAGCCGTGCCGGATGTCACGATAATCGCAACAGGTTCACGCGAGGCTTTTGCCAGCCCCAGCGCAAGATGCCCAAGCCCTCGCTCATCGAAATGCGTATGGCAAATCAGCGCATGATTATCCGCCGCGGACAGCGTCAGCGGGGTGGAGCGAGAACCAGGCGCGATGCAGATATGCCGGACACCGTGGCGGGTCAGCGATTCCAGCAATAATGTAGCCCAGCGGCGATTAAATACACTTGTTGACATGATGGACTCAACAACTCAGGTTGCAGGTTATTCCCGTCATACTTCAAGCTGCATGTGCGTTGGCTTCTCTTACTCGCCCTAGTCACTTACTGATGTAAGCTCCTGGGAGTCGTGCGCTCGCCGCCTGCCTGCAACTCTAATTATTTAGGGTATAGCAAATAATAATGATCAAACTGTTGGTGGCCTGGTTGCCCTTCAACGACTATCGCGATCAGCCTTATTATATTTTTTTTTACTACGCTGACTTTGATATAAACCAGTACCTGACACAACAATCATAAAACAAAACTATGACATATCACCGTCTAGCAGGGATCTCAGCCCAGCGGCTTTGTTTTCTAACTCCTGCCATTCTTGTTCTGGATCAGAACCCGCCACAATTCCGGCTCCGGCATAAAGCGTCAAAACATGATCCCGCACCTCGGCCGAACGTAGCGCCACGCTGAATTCAGACTGCTGACGGGAAAGATAACCCGCAGAACCCGCATACCAACGACGCTCAAACGGTTCATGCGCCGCAATAAAACGGCGCGCTTCTTGCCGCGGTAACCCCGCTACCGCCGCCGTAGGCTGCAATGCATCGAGGCACGCGCTATCAGAAGCCGTGCGTAGCGTGGCATGAATGGTACGGCGCAGATGCTGCACCTTGCGCAGACGCACAATTTCCGGCGGCATCACATCCAGCGACAGCGCCGACTGCTGTAATCGCTGGCAAATATCATCCACCACCAACATGTTCTCATGCTGATTTTTAGTGTCCTTCATCAGCCAGCTAGCCAGCTCAGCGGCTTTAAGCGTATCGCGATCGCTTGCCACCGTTCCTGCCAATGCTTCCGTTTCCAGTTCTCTCCCCCGTCGGCGATAGAGCCGCTCTGGGCTAGAACCGAGAAATGCATGGCGCGCATCGTGCGCCAGCATGAAATGGAAACAGTGGTGATTCGCCGCACGGCTGGCGGCCATAAAGGTGGTTGCCTGAAGCGGCTGTGTGAGCGTTAGTGTAGTTGCCCGCGCCAGAACGACCTTTTCCATCAGCCCAGCTTTAATGTCATGCAGCGCCCGCTGGAGTAAATCAATCCACCCCTGGCGCTCCGGCTGGTGCCCGACGGATTGCACTTCCGCATGCAAAATAGGCAGTGACGCTGGTGGCAGCAGCAGGTTAATAAATGCCGAGGCTTCATCGGCATCCTGCTGCAATGACGTTTCACTGAACAGGTTAATACTCAGGCTGAGCGTATCATCCTGACGTCGCAGTTCTGCCCGAGGCAAAAACAGATAGCCAGGTGATGAGGTACTACCTTCTTTTATCTGATTAAACGCGTTCAATCCCCAGATACGCACATCGGGATCGCACTGCTGCTGAACGAGGAATGCCTCAGCATCCTGAAGGTGATGAAATCCACACACCTTGCCGCAAACGGCGGTTTCTTCACGATCCTGACGGTGCTGCCAATAGAATTGGGGGTACACTGGCTGGGTCGCCAGCCACGGTAGTAGCTCAGACGCATCGCTGAGAGTTAAGGAACGCGTTATTTGTCTGAAACCTGCGCGTTCAGGCTGTGGCTCGCGCAAATCCTGCTGCAAATGCCGCAGCAAGTCGGAAAGTTGTTTCACCGTTACCCCGGAGACCTAACACAAAGTAGGGGATTATACGGGAAAAAAACACGTCGTGGGTGAGAGGTTATTCAAGACCAAGAGGCTACCTTCAGCAGAGTACGCCCGATCGCATTTTTTATAACGTGCCATCCCTGTTCGCCACCCTTACGGGCATGACAATAACGGTGAGCACAACCTGAAATCGCATCAAACAACAAAACTGAGCGCGTGCATCGCACTAAAATCCTATTCCATCATCATTATTGCTTCAATTTGACTGATTTCTTTTGCCGATTATCTAATCGGCATTTTTTTTACAGTGTTCCAGGCCAAGCACTTCGCCGAACGCCCCCATCCGTGTTACGACGATCCGATACGCCAGCCTAAATTTATCAAGCCAGCGCAGCGGTTTCCGCCATCATAGACGTACACTGCCCCACCGTCAGATAATGCCACCATTGGCAAACACGGTTTGACCGTTCACCCACCCGCCGTCATTACTGAAAAGCGTAGAGATGACGTTGGCAATATCTTCTGGTTCAGCCAATCGCTTGTGCGGCGGGCGCTGGGCAAAACCAGCAATTTGCTGCGGCGTCTTGCCATCGGTGAAGAGAGTCGTGTTGACCAATCCCGGAGCAATGGCATTGACCGAAATCATGCGGCCTTCCAATTCCTTGGCAGTGGCTGCGCCGATCCCGCGTGACGATCCCGTAACCAATGCGACTTTGCCAGTAGCCGGCTTGAGTTGTGCGGCTTGAACTCCGCTACTCGCCGCTCCCATTAACAGTATGGCTGGCGCTGCCATGGCGGCGGCGGTCAGGATCTTGCGTCTGAAAAGGCTAGCCTCACTAGAACGAACGGGATTGTTGAAATCTTGTGTGGACATAACGAAATCCTTCACTGTTGATTTGAGATTACGGCAGAAAGCGATACCGCCTGTATGACGACGGCTTATTTACCCTTAGCGCGCTGCTCAGTTGCCCGCACGTTGATCAAATCAAACACCTGTTCGAAGCGCCCTTCACGCTCAGCCAAGCGTTGCAGTTGAGCGCGCTTCACAACGATCTCGTTTGGCGTCGGTTGCTCGCAAAACAGTGCCATAACTTCATCGATGTATGCGTTGAGAGGCATGTAACCTTCGCGATCCGACTGACCGGGCGTGAGCTCAGTTTGGATACCCGGTGGAACAAGTTCGATGACTTCCACCTGATCCACGAGCTGATGCCGCAATGACAGGGTGTAGAAGTGAACGGCAGCCTTAGTCGCGCTATAAACCGCCGCATCAGCGCGCGGAACGAAAGCCAGACCGGAAGACACGTTAACGATTGCTGAATTCTGTTGGCTCTTCAGGTGATCGATGAAGGCATTTGTGAGGCGGATAGGCCCAAGCACATTCGTAGTAACCTGCGCCTGCGCATCGCACAGATCGCTTCTAGTACTCAGATCGTCGTAACGCATGATGCCAGCATTGTTAATCAGGATGTTGAGGGATGGATATTCCGTCACGATCCGCTGTGCAAACGCATTGATAGCCTTGGGATCATCGATATCTAATTCGAACGCGTGCATATTTTGTCGTCCATCGATCGTCTCCTGCAGGAGAGAAGCTCGCCGACCCGTCACAATGACCGTATTGCCGAGATCGTTGAAACGCTGTGCGAGCTCGCGACCAATGCCGGAACCCCCTCCCGTAATGAGTATTGTGTTATTTGCCGTTTGCATAATTAGCTTTCCCCTTCTCGTTTACATTCAGGAACTATCTCTTTTAAATTCAGGCGCTATGCAGCCGCATAGTCGATGCCCGTCTTCCGACAGTATTCGTGCGCAATAGGGCACAACGTCGCAGTTCGACGAAACAGAGCTGCGCACAAATGCAGACGCACTTTTCTACTGGAAAGCGGGTAGGCTTCAAAGAATAAGCACCTCACAAACTTTTGGGAAGTAGGCACCATAAAGTGCAATACTTACCAAATAGTAAGCGTAGAGAATACGGGCTTTAAGGAACTTCGATACTTGACTCTCGACGCTGCGATACGCAAACTTCGGGAAAGAAAAGCATCATAATGATCACCATTACCCACAAGAAAGAGAGTGTCCTATGAGCATCGATTTCGCTAAACACTCAGAAGTCCAGAGAGAGCTTTCATCAGCGACGAAGCAAGATCCACGCGTAGAAGCACTGGTTAACGAAGTGATCGGCCGAGTAGCGGACAAATGGACGATGTTCATCCTTGAGGTTCTGGCTGAAAACGGGGAATTGCGCTTCACACAATTGGCAAAGAAAGTGGCAGGGATCAGCCAGAAAATGCTGACGCAAACCCTGCGTGAGATGGAACGTGAAGGGTTAGTGATCCGCACCGTACATCCCGTTATCCCCCCAAAGGTGGAGTACCGCCTGACGGATCTCGGTCTTGGGCTTGGAGCAGCGTTCTGTGGCGTGTGGGTGTGGGCTGAGCAAAACCTTGAAATCATCGAGCAAGCTCGTGCCACATTCGATCTGCAAGCCAAAAGCAGCTAAGGCTGTACGAAGGAGAGTAGCCAGCAAAGTTTGTTGTCAATTATAGGCGTGATGAGCACCACGATTCTTTTCATTCAGACCGCTAATTATGGTAAAAATAGGCCCTTGTTACGTCGACCGGATAGCCTCATTCAGGATGAGTACAACACTGAATTCCAACCCGTTATGCAGTAATCAGAATCTGCCAGGCAAAAAAGCACAGGCAGCGACACGCATCGTTTTCTTTGTTGCAGGCTTTGCCATGGCGTCCTGGGCACCGTTAGTGCCGTTTGTCAAAACGCGACTGGCTATCAGCGATGCCTCTCTGGGGATGTTGCTGCTTTCTCTCGGGATTGGATCACTGTTGGCCATGCCACTCACCGGTTTCCTCACCAGCAAGCTGGGATGCCGCAGCGTTATTTTGCTGGCAAGTGCACTGCTTTGTCTGGTGTTGCCCGCACTGACGCAGGCAGAGACACTGCCTATGATGGCGATCGTGCTACTCTTTTTTGGCGCGTCCATCGGCATGATCGATGTCGCGATGAACATTCAGGCTATCATCGTGGAACGTGCCAGCGGCCGAGCCATGATGTCTGGCTTTCATGGTTTCTTCAGCGTCGGGGGGATTGTCGGGGCCGGTGGCGTCAGCGCCCTGCTGTGGCTTGGCCTGTCTCCACTGATGGCTATTCTGGCTATTGTCGCCCTCATGCTGATATTCATGACAACCGCGCACAAGCACCTGTTGCGCACCACGAATCAAGATAACAGCGGCCCACTGTTTGTTATTCCACGCGGTTGGGTGATGTTCATTGGCTCACTGTGCTTCATTATGTTCTTAGCCGAAGGTTCCATACTGGATTGGAGCGCCCTCTTTTTAACGGTTGAACGCAACCTGAGCGGCGCGCAAGCGGGCATGGGCTATGCCGCGTTTTCCGTGGCAATGACGCTGGGCAGGCTGAATGGCGATCGCATCGTTAATGCACTTGGACGCTACGCCATTCTTACCGGTGGCAGCCTCTGTGCTGCACTCGGTCTGGTGTTAACGATCAGCATTGATAACCCAATCACCGCTATTCTTGGCTTCGTTATGGTCGGTATCGGCGCATCCAATGTGGTACCAATCCTCTTCAGCGCCGCGGGGAATCAAAAAATCATGCCGCCAAATTTGGCCATCGCTTCTATTACAACGGTAGGCTATGCAGGTATTCTGATCGGCCCGACCATTCTCGGTTTTATTGCCCAGTTCAGCAATCTAGCCACCGCATTCGGGTTTGTCGCTCTGCTGTTGCTTGCCGTCAGCGCCAGCGCGCGTGCCGTAATCCGCTAATCAGGAGCGTTAATTGATGCCAGCCATGATCCTGCGTTATTTTACCCTCCTTACCGTATTATCGTTCCTTATTACCGGAACGTTCGGCTATAGCTACATCAACGATTTGTTGGCGGACAAAAAACATTCACTGACGACCATTGCCCAAGGCATACAGAAACGTATCGATACCTACCGTTTCTTCACGTACCAAATTTACGGCAGCCTGAACAGCGAACCGTCCACTAGCGACGCCAGCATTACCGCGATTAATTTAATGCCCGATGTTTTCTACGTAGAAAAAAACGGTCAGAAGACGGATGCTCTGATTTTTGGGCAACATGATAAGGCAACGCTGACATCGGTCCGCCGCATATCGCGTTACCTCGATATTCTCTGGGGAGCAGAGAATAACGTCTATTCCATGTATTACCTGAATGGCATCGACAATAGCCTGACGATGATCTCTACGCAGACGCTGAAAGATATCTCCTCACAGTTCCGCGGCAATTATATTACGGTTATCGCCGAAGCCCGCCGGACGGAAATGCTGCAACAGGCGAATGTGTTAGACGAACGCGAAAGTTTTTCTCCGCTGCGTAAATTACGTTTCTATAACGACTACTATTTTACGCTGCGCACTACATTCAATCAGCCGGGTCATCTGGCGACAATTCTGGCGTTCGATCTGCCGATTAACGATTTAATTCCAGACACCATTCCGCGTGAGTACCTTATGCTGAAGCCGGATACGCCAGCGGCCAGCAATATGGATAGCAGCAATGCGAGCGAAGGCATGGCCGACGTGCAGCTTCATGGTTCTAATTTAGACATCTCCGCTACGCTCGTGAATGCGCCAATAAAAATCGTTTTTCAGATGCCCGTAAAAGCACTGATTATTGATTCATTGCGCAATAACATCTGGCTTCTGCTGTTGAATCTGGTTCTGCTGAGTGTATCCATCGCGGGTTTTTATCTTTTCCGTCGGAAGTATGCGCATCCTGGGGAGGATTTATCTCATCAGTTAGAGAAGAAGCTGGATATTTACCGCGAGACAACGGGAAAAATCCCGATGGGTGTGCTGGTTTATGATTTCAACAGCAACAAAGTGATCATACAAAATGAACGTGCGGAGCATTTGCTTCCGCACCTGAGTTTGCAAAAAATCACCAATATGGCGGACGAGCATCAGGGCATCATTCAGGTCACCATTAATAATGAGATGTATGAAATCCGCCAAATCCGTAGCCAATATTCGCCAGACTATTGCCTCTTCCTACTGCGTGAGCAGGATAAAGAGATTCTGGTGCAGCGGAAATTACTGCTAGCCCAACGTGAATACGAAAAGAATATTCATGCCAGAAAACGTTTATTCCAAAACCTGCTCAGCGAATTCAAACAGCCGCTGATTTCACTACAGCAGCATATTCATGCGATACGCCACAGCGATACGGCAACCGTACCAACACAAACGCTGGATCAACTCACAGCAGATACCTGCTGCGCTATCGAACTGCTGGAAAATATCGCGTTGCATGAAAAGCTGGAAGCGCAGGAATGGGCCGTGGTCAACGACAGCTTTTCACCGCTGGCGCTTATCGATAATGTGCTCCTTGAACTGCTGCCGCGATTGAATCAAAAAGGGCTGACCCTATTCCATCATTACAATTTGGACAGTAATCAAACTTACATCGGTGATGCAGAGCTGTTGAAAAAAACGCTGGCGCTGCTGCTAAATTATTCGGTAACCAATACGGATTACGGCAAAATTACGGTGTCGATTGATAGAAAAAATAATGAGTCGGACACGCTGATTATTCAGGTCAGCGATACAGGGACGAATGTTTCAGGCAAAGAGCAGGAAAATATTCGACATCCTTTCCTACATCCTGCCGCTTCCGATCGTTTCGGACAAAATTCAGGATTGACCTTATTTTTGTGCAATCAACTCTGTAATAAACTGGGCGGCGCGTTAACTATCAACAGTAAGTCCGGGTTAGGCACACACTATATCCTGACGCTCAAACTGGAACCGGAAACGCTTCCCGTTGAGGAAGAAAAACTGCTGGATGGTATTACCGTTCTGCTAGATGTGACGTCTGATGAAGTACAGCATATTGTCGGCCATATGCTGACAAACTGGGGCGCTAATTACCAAGTCAGCGATGAACGTCAGATTAATCAGGAAGCAGATATCTTTATTACTGATGACCCGGAGAAAAAAGCGGATTATACGCTGCTCTTGAGTCATGAAGATGACACAGTAACACCTTTGGGCCCGCGCCGTTTGCGGGTGAACTATAATATCAGCCACCTCCTGCTGGAGGCATTGCTTAAGCTGATTGAACTACAACTGGAAACACCACCCGATGCAATGCAAGAGGGAGAACCGAACGATGTCGAATTTTACGCCGCTCAATTGGCGTCAAGTGACTATTATTCGCTGTTCGTGGAGACAGTACCGGATGATTTAAAGAGGCTGTATACTGAAGCGGAAGCAGGCGATTTCCCGTCGCTTTCGCAGACGGCACACCGGCTGAAAGGCGTGTTTGCCATGCTGAATCTGCATCCTGGCAAACAGCTGTGTGAACAGCTTGAACAGCATATTACCGCGCACGATAGTGTACAAATCGAGGCTAACCTTCATGAAATTGAGCGGTTTGTCAGTGCATTACTATCCCCAATAGAACCTAAAGGGCAGCAAGGTAGCCAACAAGATGAGTAACCAAAACGATGAGTAACCTAAACGTAATTATTGCCGACGACCATCCTATTGTCCTTTTTGGCATCAAAAAATCGCTTGAGCAGATTGAATGGGTCAATGTGGTTGGCGAATTTGAAGACTCAACAGCGCTGATCAATAACCTGTCTAAGCTGGACGCTAACGTTTTAATCACCGATTTATCCATGCCTGGCGATAAATACGGCGATGGCATCACCCTCATTAAATACATTAAGCGCCATTTCCCTCACCTCTCGATTATTGTTCTCACCATGAACAACAATCCGGCGATTCTGAGCGCAGTATTGGATCTGGATATCGAAGGCATCGTGCTGAAACAGGGCGCGCCGACCGATTTACCCAAAGCGCTGGCAGCCCTGCAAAAAGGGAAGAAATTCACGCCGGATAGCGTATCCAAAGTACTGGAGAAAATCAGTGCCAGCGGCTACGGCGATAAACGCCTGTCCCCGAAAGAAAGTGAAGTGCTGCGTTTGTTTGCAGAAGGCTTTTTGGTTACCGAAATCGCCAAAAAACTGAATCGTAGTATTAAAACGATCAGTAGCCAGAAGAAGTCAGCCATGACCAAGCTGGGCGTCGAGAACGATATCGCCCTGCTGAACTACCTGTCTTCCGTTAATGGCACTCAGGTAGACTAAGTTTTTCCTCTCCTGCACCGGCAATCGCTGGTGCAGGTTATTCCACGGATGTTCTCGCCTGACGCACCACGTTACTGTAATACGCCAGCGCCTGCTGCAACGTATCCAGCGTAACCGGTTTTGACAAACAGTTATCCATCCCTGCCCCAAGGCAACGATCTCGTTCTTCCGCTAGCGCATTTGCCGTTACACCGATAACCGGGAAGCGTAACCCCTGCTCACGCATACGCTGTGTGAACAAATAACCATCCATGTTCGGCATATTGACGTCTGTCAGCACGATATCAATGTGGTTTTTACTCAATACACTCAGCCCATCTACACCATCATTCGCCGTCATCGCCTGATAGCCCAGAGAGCCAAGCTGATCGGCCAGCAGTCGACGGTTGATCGGATGATCGTCAACGACCAGAATCATAATGTCGCCATTCTCAGCACGCACATAGCTAGTCAGCGGCGGTGAAATCTCGAGACTAGTTCTGTCCTCACTTTCTGAGCGATAGATTTTCTCGAGCAAATCAGGCAAGTGCTGAGGTGTCGATGTCCCTTGCAACCAGTGACCTTCGCTAACTTTCTGCGCTGATCCGTTATGTGCGCCACTCATCACGATATGCGCCCGAACGCCAATGTCCTCTGCCGAGGTGTAATCACTAATCATCACATCATCGGGCGACACAATTTGATTCTGGTAACGCACAGCCAGCATGCCTTGCTCCTGCAACAGAGCGAGTAGATACGCCTCCAGCCGAGCATTACGCACCCTCAGCCAGCATATTTTCCCCTGCAGGCTGGCGTTGATTGCCATAGGGGCATAGCGCGCTTTATACAACGGAATCCTGACGCCAAACAGGCTGCCGAGCCCAGGCTCCGATTCGATGGTAATGTCGCCGTCCATCAGATTGACCAGCTTTTCACAAATCGCCAGTCCTAAACCTGTGCCCTGAAAATGACGCTGCACACCACTCCCAGCCTGGAAGAATGGATCAAATAGCTTCACTGCCTCGCGCGGTTGAATACCCACGCCGGTATCGCGCACCACAAATTCCAGATAGCCATCGCGACAGCCTACTTCAAAGATGATGCAGCCCGTGTCCGTAAATTTGATGGCATTGCTCAACAGGTTAGATAATACCTGCTGCAAACGCACCGGATCGCCAAACAGGCTGACAGGAACATTCGGAGCGATAAAGCAGTACAGCGTCAGGCGTTTTTTGACCACAAGCGGGAGATAGTTACTGGTGATGTGGCTGATGACCTCATGCGGCGCAAACTCACACGGTTCGATCTTCAACTGCTCCGACTCAATCTTGGAAAAATCGAGGATATCGCTGATGATTTTCAGCAACAGCGAAGAAGAGTTGTTCATCGCCACGACCAGACGGTTGGCGTCCTTAGGCAGCGACTTGGTTTGCAGCAGGTCGAGGTTACCGATAATCCCATAAAGCGGCGTACGCAATTCATGGCTGACGGTGGCAAGGAACATCGATTTCGACTGGCTTGCCTGCTCGGCGGCATTCGCCATTTCCTGTAGCGATTCTTCCATTTTGACGCGCGCGCTGACGTCCAGCAGCACGCAAATTGCCACATTTTCATTACGATAGCGCGAATGGACAAAGCTGATTTGCAGATGATGATTGCGGCTGGTCATGACATCGACAAACTTGGACTGCTGCTCGCAAATGATGCGGGTAATTCTCAGCCTGTCTTCGTGGGTCAGTAGGTTGAGATAGTTGTGCGCCAGCTCGTTACTGAGGATATTCGTGCCGTCATTAATACGCAGGATGCAAATCCCTACTGGCGCCGACGCCACAATTTTGCGGTTGAATTGCTCATTCTCTTCCAACTGGAACGCATTCACTTCCGCAGGCAACAGCATTTTCCGCTCAAATACCAAAGCCAACACAAACAGAAAAATTGCCCATAGAATATTCAGCACGAGCATGTTAATCATCAATGCGCTGATATGAGAGAGCAGGACTTTCAACGGCAGCGTATACACGATGCTGAATGACGTCGGTGGCAGCGACTTTTTCAGAATGAGTTCATCATACCCATTCACATAGCCAAAATAGTTATGATCGGAAGGATAACTGTCTACCGAAGACGTATAGCGATCTTTAGCATCGGAAAACTGCAAAACAACCTGATTATATTGATCCAGCAGTCTGGCATTGATGGGAAACTTACCCACGGTGACGAAGTCATCCAGACGAATCGTCTGTTCAATTCCCATGATGACTTCCAGCTTGTTATCCACATAAATCGGCGTCAGCGCATATAAATAGCCGACATCGGGGATAGACGCGGGAGTAATCCAATAGAGCGTTTCATCACGACCGGTTTGGGGGCGATTTTTCTTCTGATCCTGAAACCGATCCTGCACGTTTTTAAGCAAGTTATCGCGGTCAAGTGACTGGTTGCGGATGCCAAAATCAACCATACAGCGCCGATCGCCGCCGACAAAAAAGACCCGATTAAGATCGTAGACGGCAGAGAAATTATCCTGCCAACCGTTGAAAAAATGGCTCAATGAGAGCAGTGCCGCATTCCCGCCATATTGCGTGGAACACGTTGCGCCAGGAGCAAGGGCATAAACGGAGACACCGGGGCCTCCTTCAGTTGGCGGTTCTGCTTTTTCTCTCGCTAGCACAAGACGATTTGCCGCCAGATACTGGAGTTCGCGCACAATATCCGACGCATGTCGGATGTAACCCTGCGACTGATCAAAGCTGAGATTATATTCCTGCCTCAGCTCTGACTCTTTTTCATTCAATACTTTAGTAACATAGAAAATGGATATCAGCGCGCCCAACACCCACAGCATGACCGCCAGAACCCGAAACAAATAGCGGGAGACTTTTAATGTGGTATGGAATGAGGCGAGATATTTCAAGTGGATACCGTTGAATGAGGGGAGAACCCGTTTGCTGATACACTACCGAGAGTCGATAAAAAAAGCCAGCGCATCGCGCTGGCTTACTCTACTCATTCCGGTTTAAGGAAAAGGCTTATTCGTCATCTTCAGCGATATCATCATCGCCATCAATGTCGTCGATAGCATCATCGTCTTCGGCGATTTCGCCTTCGACTTTTACTACGCCATCCAGCTCTTCATCTTCTACCGGTTCGGCAACACGTTGCAGACCAACAACATGTTCGTCTTCCGCTGTACGAATCAGCGTCACACCCTGTGTGTTACGACCCACAATGCTGACTTCAGATACACGCGTACGCACCAGCGTTCCCGCATCGGTGATCATCATGATCTGGTCTGCGGTATCAACCTGAACCGCACCAACCACTTTACCGTTACGCTCGCTAACCTTGATAGAGATAACCCCTTTCGTCGCACGCGACTTGGTTGGGTACTCATTCACGGCAGTACGCTTACCAAAGCCATTTTGCGTGACGGTCAGGATATCGCCCTCGCCGCGAGGAATGATCAGCGATACCACGCGATCTTCACCCTGCAGGTTGATACCACGCACACCCGTTGCCGTACGGCCCATGGAGCGCACTGCCTGTTCGGAGAAGCGCACCACTTTACCTTCCGCAGAGAACAGCATTGCTTCATCGCTGCCATCGGTCAGGTCGACGCCAATCAGCTCGTCACCGTCGTTCAGGTTAACCGCGATGATCCCCGCACTACGCGGACGGCTGAATTCCGTCAGCGCTGTTTTCTTCACTGTACCGCTCGCGGTTGCCATGAAGATGTGGCGGCCTTCTTCGTATTCACGTACCGGCAGAATCGCGGTGATACGCTCATTCGGTTCAAGCGGCAGCAGGTTGACGATCGGACGACCACGCGCACCACGGCTGGCTTCCGGCAATTGGTATACCTTCATCCAATACAGACGACCACGGCTAGAGAAGCACAGAATCGTATCGTGGGTGTTGGCCACCAGCAGACGATCGATAAAATCTTCTTCTTTTATACGTGCAGCAGACTTGCCGCGGCCACCGCGACGCTGTGCTTCGTAGTCGCTCAGCGGCTGATACTTCACATAACCCTGGTGAGACAACGTGACAACTACATCTTCCTGATTGATCAGATCTTCGATGTTGATGTCGGCGGTGTTCGCTGTGATTTCTGTGCGGCGCCCGTCGCTGTACTGCGTTTTGATCGCTTCCAGCTCTTCGCGGATCACTTCCATCAGGCGCTCAGGGCTATTGAGGATATAAAGCAGCTCGGCGATTTCCGCCAGCAGGTCTTTATATTCATCCAGCAGCTTTTCGTGCTCCATGCCAGTCAGTTTCTGCAAACGCAGATCCAGAATCGCCTGTGCCTGCTGTTCCGTCAGGTAGTAATGACCTTCACGGATGCCGAACTCTGGCTCCAGCCACTCTGGACGTGCAGCATCATCGCCCGCACGTTCCAGCATGGCGGCAACGGTGCCCAATTCCCACGCTTGTGCGATCAGTGAGGCTTTTGCTTCAGCGGGTGATGCGGCACGACGAATCAGTTCGATAATCGGATCGATGTTCGCCAGCGCAATCGCCAGACCTTCCAGAATATGGGCGCGGTCACGGGCTTTACGCAGTTCAAAAATGGTACGACGCGTCACCACTTCACGACGGTGGCGCACAAACGCAACCAGAATATCTTTCAGCGGCATGATCTTCGGCTGGCCTTGATGCAGGGCCACCATGTTGATGCCGAATGACGTCTGAAGCTGCGTCTGAGAGTACAGATTATTCAGAACCACTTCGCCCACGGCGTCACGCTTAATCTCGATAACGATGCGCATACCATCTTTATCGGATTCGTCACGCAGTGCGCTAATACCTTCAATACGTTTATCTTTGACCAGCTCGGCAATTTTCTCGATCAGGCGAGCTTTGTTCACCTGATACGGAATTTCATGCACGATAATGGTTTCACGTCCGGTTTTCGCGTCCGCTTCAACTTCGGCACGCGCACGGATGTAAATTTTGCCGCGCCCGGTGCGATAAGCTTCTTCAATACCGCGTCGGCCATTGATGATCGCCGCCGTCGGGAAATCCGGGCCTGTGATGTGTTCCATCAACCCTTCGAGGCTAATGTTTTCATCGTCGATATACGCCAGACAACCGTTCACGACTTCTGTCAGGTTGTGCGGTGGAATGTTCGTTGCCATCCCGACAGCGATACCGGAAGAACCGTTAACCAGCAGGTTGGGAACACGCGTAGGCATGACGTCAGGAATCTGCTCGGTGCCGTCATAGTTCGGCACAAAATCGACCGTCTCTTTTTCGAGATCGGCCAGCAGTTCATGAGCAATTCTCGACATGCGAATTTCGGTATAACGCATGGCCGCAGCAGAGTCGCCGTCAATCGAACCGAAGTTGCCCTGACCATCAACCAGCATGTAGCGCAGCGAGAAAGGCTGCGCCATACGCACGATGGTTTCATAAACGGCAGAGTCGCCGTGCGGGTGGTATTTACCGATGACATCCCCGACGACACGGGCGGATTTTTTATACGGTTTGTTCCAGTCGTTACCCAGTACGCTCATTGCATACAGTACGCGGCGGTGTACCGGTTTCAGTCCATCTCGAACATCTGGCAATGCACGTCCGACAATAACGGACATCGCATAATCCAGATACGAGCTTTTCAGCTCTTCTTCAATAGTGACCGGTGTGATTTCTCTGGCAAGGTCGCTCATGGAGCCGCTATCCCTCTATTTAGGCATCTACCCGTGTTCAGAAAAGTGAACCGTTCAGAAAGGTGAACTGTTCAAAAGGTGAAAAATTATATCACAAACCGCCGTTTCGGGGGAAACTCCCTTCCGCCCTGAGCAGACTGTTTTCCCAATCCGTGTTTATCCTGTAGAGAAAAGCGACACCGCTGCACGTTACGACATGAAGGGGTATACTCGCGGCAGTAGAAGATAATGAAAGGCTGCGATGAAACATGAATGTAGAAAATCAAACCCCGAACGTTGACCATCAGGAAATTGCCAAATTTGAGGCTATCGCCTCACGCTGGTGGGATTTAGAAGGCGAATTCAAGCCACTGCACCGCATTAACCCACTGCGTCTGGGCTATATTTCGCAGCGCGCGGAAGGCTTGTTCGGCAAGAAAGTGTTGGATGTCGGCTGCGGCGGCGGCATTTTGGCCGAGAGCATGGCACGTGAAGGCGCGGACGTCACCGGGCTGGATATGGGCGCAGAGCCGCTGCAGGTCGCGCGCTTGCATGCGCTGGAAAGCGGCGTCACGGTCGATTACGTGCAAGAAACGGTAGAAGCACATGCAGACGCCCACTCAGGCCTTTACGATGTGGTCACCTGCATGGAGATGCTGGAGCACGTTCCCGATCCGCAATCCGTAGTGCAAGCCTGCGCTAAGTTGGTCAAGCCCGGTGGACACGTGTTTTTCTCCACGATCAACCGCAATGCGAAAGCGTGGATGATGGCCGTTATCGGTGCTGAGTATGTTTTAAAAATGGTGCCACGCGGCACGCACGATATTAAGAAATTTATTCGCCCGGCAGAGCTGATGCGCTGGGTTGATGATACGCCACTGCGCGAAAGGCATATCACCGGACTGCACTACAATCTGCTGACGGACCGCTTTAAACTTGGGCCAAATGTAGACGTGAACTACATGCTGCATACCAGCCACGACAAACAGTGCTAATCCAGAATAGTCTTAAATGCTGCACGGCTTTTTGCCGTGCGCCTTTCCGCTTCTGCTGTTAAAGCCATCAAATCGTCAAATTTTCTTTTTTTTTGCCAGAATATTGACATCGCCACAGGCCTTATCAGGCGAGGATTTTAACAAAATACGAGATTTAGGAACCGTAAATTAACCTAAAATCAACTCTTGTTCTTAAAAGAATCCCCACTACAATACTCACCATGTAGTAGCTTTTTATCAAAAAACACCTATATCTAGTATTTATCCACAGAGTTAGTCACAGAGGTATTTCTGTGGGTAAACAGGGGATATTTTTTATTTTCATCAACAGGTAAACCCCAACATGAACCAGAGCCTCCTAGTTACAAAACGCGATGGCAGCAAAGAAAAAATCAATTTGGATAAAATCCACCGCGTCATTACCTGGGCCGCAGAAGGTTTACACAATGTCTCCGTTTCTCAGGTGGAACTGCGTTCCCACATTCAGTTTTATGACAGCATCAAAACTTCTGATATTCATGAAACCATCATCAAGGCCGCAGCCGATCTGATCTCCCGCGAAAGCCCAGATTACCAATATCTGGCTGCGCGTCTGGCCATCTTCCATCTGCGCAAAAAAGCCTACGGCCAGTTTGAGCCGCCAGCCCTGCTGACTCACGTCACCAACATGGTCGAACTGGGCAAATACGACAAGCACCTGCTGGAAGACTATAGCGCCGAAGAATTTGCCCAGATGGACGCTTTCATCGATCACTGGCGCGACATGAATTTCTCCTATGCTGCGGTTAAACAGCTGGAAGGGAAATATCTGGTACAAAACCGCGTCACCGGTGATATCTACGAAAGCGCCCAGTTCCTGTACATTCTGGTCGCCGCCTGCCTGTTCTCCGGCTACCCGCGTGAAACCCGTCTGGATTACGTTAAACGTTTCTATGACGCGATTTCCACGTTCAAAATTTCTCTGCCGACGCCAATCATGGCGGGCGTGCGTACCCCAACTCGTCAGTTCAGCTCCTGCGTTCTGATCGAATGCGGCGACAGTCTGGACTCCATCAACGCGACGTCCAGCGCTATCGTGAAATATGTTTCCCAGCGTGCGGGTATTGGCATCAACGCAGGCCATATCCGTGCACTCGGCAGCCCAATTCGCGGCGGTGAAGCGTTCCATACCGGCTGTATCCCTTTCTATAAACATTTCCAGACAGCCGTAAAATCCTGCTCTCAGGGCGGCGTACGCGGCGGTGCTGCCACACTGTTCTATCCGCTGTGGCATCTGGAAGTAGAAAGCCTGCTGGTATTGAAAAACAACCGTGGCGTAGAAGGCAACCGCGTTCGTCACCTCGATTACGGCGTGCAGTTAAACAAACTGATGTATCAGCGCTTGGTAAAAGGTGAAGAGATCACGCTGTTCAGCCCATCTGACGTACCGGGGTTATACGACGCTTTCTTCGCCGATCAGGATGAATTCGAACGCCTGTATGTGCAATATGAAAAGGATGACAGCATCCGCAAGCAGCGTATCAAAGCGGTTGAACTGTTCTCCCTGATGATGCAGGAACGTGCTTCCACGGGCCGTATCTATATTCAGAACGTTGACCACTGCAACACGCACAGCCCGTTTGATCCGCTGATTGCGCCAGTTCGTCAGTCTAACCTGTGCCTGGAAATCGCGTTGCCGACCAAGCCGTTGAACGACGTGAATGATGAGAGCGGTGAAATCGCACTGTGTACGCTGTCAGCGTTTAACCTCGGCGCGATTAATAGTCTGGATGATTTGGAAGATTTAGCGACGCTCGCAGTACGCGCGCTGGATGCCCTGCTGGACTATCAGGATTATCCGATTAAGGCAGCAGAGCGCGGTGCGATGGGCCGACGCACATTGGGAATTGGCGTCATCAACTTCGCCTACTATCTGGCGAAAAACGGCGTGCGTTACTCCGACGGCAGCGCCAACGGCCTGACGCACAAAACGTTTGAAGCGATTCAATACTATCTGCTGAAGGCGTCGAATGTGCTGGCGCGTGAGCAAGGTGCCTGCGCGTGGTTTAATGAAACCACCTATTCACAGGGTATTCTGCCTATCGATACCTATAAGCGCGATCTGGATGCGATCTGTAATGAACCGCTGCATCTCGACTGGGAAGCGCTGCGTAGCGATATCAAAGAATACGGCCTGCGTAACTCCACGCTGTCTGCGCTAATGCCGTCTGAAACCTCGTCTCAGATCTCTAACGCCACCAACGGCATTGAGCCACCGCGCGGCCACATCAGCGTCAAAGCGTCCAAAGACGGCATTCTGCGTCAAGTCGTGCCAGAATACGAAACGCTGAAAGATGCTTACGAACTGCTGTGGGAAATGCCAAATAACGATGGATACCTGCAACTGGTTGGTGTGATGCAGAAATTTGTCGATCAGGCGATCTCCTCCAACACTAACTACGATCCATCACGCTTCCCGTCAGGTCGAGTACCGATGAAACAGTTGCTGAAAGATCTGGTCACAGCCTACAAATTTGGCGTTAAGACACTGTATTATCAAAACACCCGTGACGGCGCTGAAGACGTGCAAGACGACCTGCTGGCAGAACCGCAGGACGATGGCTGCGAAGGCGGCGCGTGTAAGATTTAAGCCAATAATGAAAGGCTGCATTGCAGCCTTTCATCCTTTTAGCGCGGGCGTCCAACCCGTAGCCGCAACTGGCGTTAAAAAATGCTTCCAGCATTTTTTTGGAGAGATTCATGGCCTATACCACTTTTTCACAGAACAAAAATAACCAACTGCTCGAACCGATGTTCTTCGGCCAGTCTGTCAACGTTGCGCGTTTCGACCAGCAAAAATATGAAATTTTCGAAAAGCTGATCGAAAAACAGCTGTCCTTCTTCTGGCGCCCGGAAGAAGTTGACGTGTCCCGCGATCGCATCGACTATCAGGCGCTGCCCGATCATGAAAAGCACATCTTCATCAGCAACCTGAAATACCAAACGCTGCTGGATTCGATTCAGGGACGTAGCCCGAACGTAGCGCTGCTGCCGCTGATTTCTATCCCTGAGCTGGAAACCTGGGTGGAAACCTGGGCATTCTCGGAAACTATTCACTCACGTTCCTACACGCACATCATCCGTAATATCGTGAACGATCCCTCGCTGGTGTTTGACGATATCGTCACTAACGAAGAGATCCTGAAGCGCGCCAAGGATATTTCCGGCTACTACGACTCGCTGATTGAGATGACCAGCTACTATCATCTGCTGGGTGAAGGAGTCCATCAGGTTAACGGCAAAACCGTAACGGTGAACCTGTATGCGCTGAAAAAGCAGCTGTATATCTGCCTGATGAGCGTGAACGCGCTGGAAGCGATCCGCTTCTACGTCAGCTTTGCCTGCTCGTTTGCTTTTGCGGAACGCGAACTGATGGAAGGCAACGCTAAAATCATCAAGCTGATAGCCCGCGATGAAGCGCTGCACCTGACTGGCACGCAGCATATGCTGAACCTGATGCGTTCCGGCCATGACGATCCTGACATGGCGCTGATTGCCGAAGAATGCCAGCAAGAGTGCTATGACCTGTTCGTACTCGCCGCTCAGCAAGAAAAAGAGTGGGCTGAATACCTGTTCCGCGACGGCTCAATGATTGGCCTGAACAAAGATATTCTGTGCCAGTACGTGGAATACATCACCAACATCCGCATGCAGGCCGTGGGTCTGCCACTGCCGTTCCAGACGCGCACCAATCCTATTCCATGGATCAACGCCTGGCTGGTATCTGATAACGTGCAGGTCGCACCTCAAGAAGTCGAAGTCAGCTCTTATCTGGTCGGTCAGATCGATTCAGAAGTCAGCGATGACGATCTGAGCGATTTCCAACTGTAATCGATGAGCAATCCAACTATTACGCTGCGCACATCCGGTGCGCAGTTTTCCTGTTCAGACGATAGTTCTTCCCTGCTGGATGTGCTGGAGTCCAACCGTGTCAGCATTGAATATCAGTGCCGCTCTGGCTATTGCGGTTCCTGTCGACTGCGTCTGGTAAAAGGCCGCGTAGCGTATCGGCAAACACCGCTGGCCTGCATCCAACAAGATGAAATCCTACCCTGTTGCTGTATGCCGCAAGGCGACATCGAACTCGATATCTAGCCCCCATCTCTTTCATATTTTTTGTCCTTGCTATTGAAGATTATTTAATTGAATAAGCTCGATTATTTGGTTATTTTCTCTCTACTCAGAACAAATAAATAACATCAACACACCATGCCATAATAATAACCATCACGTCACAACCAGATATACATTTGCTTTACCTTTCTGATTATACATAGCAAAAAAAGGATATATCACATGAGAATAAGTACAAGATTAAACACCGGATTCGGTGCAGGGATGGTAATACTTGCTATTATTGGCTTTATTTCAACGATTAATTTATCTAGCCTTAATAATCAAGTAGAGAAAATTGTTCAAACGTTATACCCCACCACGGCTTATGCCAATACCTTAATTAGTGAAATAAATAACGTATTCGTCGAACAGTCCGCTTTTTTTATCCATGAAAAGCAGGAGGACACCGATGCTACGATTGAAGCGATTAAAAAACATCGCAGTAATATGCTCAACACTCTGGATCAACTACAGAAACTGGTCGTCGGCGATCCCGGGCTTCAAGAGAAATTGGGCGAACTGGAAAAAGCGCATCAGGCCTTTGCCCAGTCGAGCGACAACTTACTTCATGAAGCAAAAATAGGAAATAAAGACGGGCTGCGTGAACAAGCGCTGCATGTAACCTGGCCACTCGGCACCACGCTAAAGTCACTCGCCGAACAATTTATTGATGAATCAAATAATAGAATGATTCAATCGGAAAAAACGGTGCACGATGAATATCAAACAGCCAGATTATTTCTTCTATTTATTATCATAGCGGGTATTATCTTTAGCTTTATTATTTCTCGCATCGTCATTCGCAGCATTATTCCGCCATTAACACAGGCACTGCATTTAGCCCAACAGGTCGCAAAAGGTAATCTGACGCATTCTCTTCAAAGCTCGACAAAAGATGAAGCGGGTATCTTACTTAATGAATTAAACAATATGACAACCAGCCTGCGAGATATTGTCAGTCAGGTTCGTGATGGTGCCAGTGCGATTTCCACCGCAACATCGCAGTTGAGTGCTGGAAATAGCGATCTGTCAGCGCGAACCGAACATCAGGCCAGCTCGCTGGAAGAAACCGTTGCATCAGTGGAACAATTAACGTCCACACTGCAAAATACCGCCGAAAATACCCATCGTGCTGACACCCTTGCTTCCGCAGCATCGAAGGATATGCAAGACAGCACAACAACGATGAAGCAGGTGACAGAGAAAATGCGCGATATCCGTGATTCATCGCGGCGTATGGTGGAAATTATCGGTACCATTGACGGCATCGCCTTTCAAACCAATATTCTGGCGCTGAATGCGGCCGTTGAAGCCGCCAGAGCGGGTGAACAAGGACGTGGGTTCGCCGTCGTCGCGGGTGAAGTGCGTAATCTGGCACAACGTAGCGCATTAGCCGCCAAAGAGATTAAAGCACTGATTGATAACTCGGTAGAGAAAATCTACGAAGGCATGGAGATGGTTGAAACGGCTGAATCATCCATTGGTGCACTGGTCGACAACGCGTCGACTGTCGGTCAGATTATGAATGAAATCGCGCGTGCCAGCGGGGAGCAGAGCGAAGGAATCAATCAGATCAATCTTGCCATCGGGCAAATTGACAGGGCTACACAGCAAAATGTGTCGTTGGTTGAACAGTCCACCGCAGCGACACAATCGCTGCAAGATTTGGCGCAACAGCTATCGGCATCCGTATCCACCTTTGTTCTTACTGATTCTGTTAGTACGCCCCAGTTCATCAACGCGCCGCAGCGCCTATTGACGGGTTTACCAGCAGTGGCCTCTCGCGTCTGATAACAGACAAACCATTCGTTATTACCTCTTTCCCCTGTTAGCCAGTCGGCCTGGATAATCCGGCCGACTGCCGTCAAAGATAGGTTTTAGCCGAGGATGGCGCTAGAATCGTCAACGCAATACATTTCCGTCTAATTTTCTCTGGGACACTCACAAAAACAGCCATAAATAGAGGTTAATACTATGCTCACCGTCATTCCCGTTTTGATCTTTGTTGCACTTATCATCGTCTGGTCTGGCATCAAAGTCGTACCACAGGGATACCAATGGACTGTAGAACGTTTTGGTCGCTATACCAAAACGCTGATGCCGGGGCTTAACCTAGTCGTGCCGTTTATGGATCGTATCGGCCGTAAGATTAATATGATGGAACAGGTGCTGGATATTCCCTCTCAGGAAATTATCTCACGCGATAATGCCAATGTAGCCATTGATGCCGTCTGCTTTATTCAGGTGATCGATCCCGCGCGGGCCGCCTATGAAGTTAGCAATCTGGAACAGGCTATCGTAAACCTCACCATGACCAACTTCCGTACCGTACTGGGTTCGATGGAACTAGACGAAATGCTGTCTCAGCGCGATAGCATCAACACGCGCCTGCTGCACATCGTTGACGAAGCCACCAACCCATGGGGCATTAAGATCACACGTATTGAGATCCGTGACGTACGCCCGCCAGCGGAACTGATTGCTGCGATGAACGCGCAGATGAAAGCAGAACGTAACAAACGTGCCGATATTCTGGAAGCCGAAGGGATTCGTCAGGCCGCTATCCTGAAAGCCGAAGGGGAAAAGCAGTCACAGATTCTGAAAGCAGAAGGCTTGCGTCAGTCCGCGTTCCTGGAAGCGGAAGCGCGTGAACGTGCAGCGGAAGCAGAAGCGCAGGCAACCAAAATGGTATCTGAAGCTATCGCGGCAGGTAACATTCAGGCGATTAACTACTTTGTTGCACAGAAATATACCGATGCCTTGCAGCAAATCGGTTCTTCTAATAACAGCAAAGTGATCATGATGCCGCTGGAAGCCAGCAACCTGATGGGCGCTATTGGCGGGATCACGGAGCTAATTAAAGACAGTAAAAATAGCCGAGGTCAATAATGGGCATTGAACTGGTGATGGAAAATGCACACTGGTTCTGGCTGTCACTCGGCGGTCTGCTTTTGGCCGCCGAAATGCTGGGTGCCAGTGGCTATTTACTGTGGAGCGGCCTATCGGCGGTATTGGTTGGGCTGTTAACGTGGGTGATGCCGCTGGGTTGGCCATGGCAGGGAACGATTTTCGCCGTTCTGACCATCGTCACGGCGCTGCTTTGGTGGTACTGGCTGCGTAAACGGACGCTGTCCCGTCCTCAGTCGACGCTCAACCAGCGCGGACAACAGCTGGTTGGCCTGCGAGCTACCCTGTCAGAACCCATTACTAACGGTTTTGGTCGGGTAAACATCGGCGACAGCAGCTGGCGCGTAAAATCAGAGCAGGATCTGCCTGTCGGTACTCATGTTGAAGTGATTGCCATTGATGGCATCACGCTGCATGTGCGGCCAACCGAGCGCTAACATAACGCATTATTTGGGGGGAGCCTGTCTCCCCTTTATGCCAGTTTACTTTTTTGATCGTTTACTCTTTTGCCGGTTTATCTTTTTGACAATTTATCGTTTTGACAACAGCCTGCCAGATTATTGATTATCGGACATTCCGCGCCACCGTCCCCCGGACACTGTTCAGCCAGCGCCAGCAACTGTTCACGCATCGTTTTCAACTCTTCGATATGCATCTCGATTTCCTGCACTTTCTGCAAAGTTCGCGCTTTGACATCCGCACTTCGCCGCAGCGGATCGTTAAATAACGTAACCAGTTCCCGACATTCATCCAGATTAAACCCCACCTGACGGGCCTGACGCAGCAGCGTTAGCTCTTCGACGTGATGGTCATCGTAACTGCGGTAACCATTTTCAGAACGCAGTGGCGTGGTTAGAAGTTCTTTCTCTTCATAGAAGCGAATGGTTTTACTGCTGAGGCCGGTTTTTTTCGCAACATCACTGATATTCATGATTTCCCCCTTGACCCTCCCCTTGCTAGAAGGTTTACCTTATTCAATAACTAGTAGAAATCAGATGGCCGGTCAACGTCTTTCACCTCCGGCTGTGATCACGGGAGAAAATTATTATGTCTCAAACTATCGTCTTGTCGTTGCAGGGACTGACCTGCGGGCACTGTGTCCAACGCGTTAAAAAAGCACTGGACGCGCTACCCGCTATCGAACAAACCGACGTCACTCAGCAGTACGCCAGAGTCAGCGGCGACATTGATACCCAAATGTTGATCGACACTATCGAGCAGGCAGGCTACGACGCACAGCTTGCCACCACGCCGGATGTGTCTCTTCAGCTTTCTGGCCTGAGCTGCAACCACTGTGTCGCCGCTACGCGTAAAGTGCTGGAAGCCATTCCCGGCGTCGTGGCGACAGATGTCACTAAAGAACAAGCCACCGTGTATGGCAACGTCGAAGCCACCATACTGATTAGCGCCATTGAAGAAGCTGGCTATCACGCCAGCGTGCAGGAGAATGTTCACCCAAAAACTGAGCCGCTGGCACAGGTAGCGACGACGCCGGAAGCGCTGCCAGCGGCCGAGAGTATTCTTCCGGCAATAACTACCCACTCCACCAATGTTGACGACAGCGTACAGCTCCTGCTTCAGGGGATGAGCTGTGCCAGCTGCGTGAACCGCGTACAAACGGCGCTGCAAAACGTCAGCGGTGTCACGCAGGCGCGGGTGAATCTGGCTGAGCGTAGCGCGTTAGTGAGTGGTCACGCCAAGCCGGAAGCGCTGATTGCTGCCGTTGAGCAAGCAGGCTATGGCGCTGAAATTATTCAGGACGAAGAAGCACGCCGCGCGCGCCAGCAGCAAACGTCTCAGCAGGCCATTCGCCGTTTTCAATGGCAGGCAGCACTAGGTTTACTGCTGGGTGTACCGCTGATGCTATGGGGCGTATTGGGCGGCAGCATGAGCCTGACGCCAGAGAACCAAACTCCGTGGCTCGTCATCGGTATTCTGACGCTGGCGGTGATGGTATTAGCCGGCAATCATTTTTACCGTAACGCCTGGCGCAGCCTGAAAAACGGGGCGGCGACCATGGATACATTGGTCGCGCTGGGAACGGGCGCGGCATGGCTTTACTCTATTACCGTTAACCTGTGGCCGGATCTTTTCCCAATGGCGGCGCGTCATCTGTACTATGAAGCCAGCGCGATGATCATCGGTTTAATCAATCTGGGTCATGCGCTGGAACAACGTGCTCGCCAACGCTCTTCACGCGCTTTAGAGCGGCTGCTGGATTTAACGCCCCCAACTGCTCGCGTCGTGACGCCGGAAGGTGAGAAATCTATTCCACTGTCTGAAGTCCAGTCCGGCATGACGCTACGCCTGACAACTGGCAACCGTATTCCAGTCGATGGCGAGATTTTGCAAGGCGAAGTATGGGTAGATGAAGCCATGCTAACCGGTGAGCCAATCCCACAATCCAAAACGTCCGGCGATACGGTTCACGCAGGCACATTGGTTTCGGATGGCAGCGTTCTCTTCCGTGCGGACGCGATCGGCAACCAAACCACCCTGTCGCGTATCATCCGACTGGTCAGGCAGGCGCAAAGCAGCAAACCCGCTATCGGGCAGCTCGCGGATCGGATTTCTGCCGTATTCGTTCCCGTTGTTGTTGCCATCGCGCTTCTCAGCGGCGCGATCTGGTTCTTCGTGGGGCCACAGCCGCAGATAGTCTATACGCTCATTATCGTCACAACCGTCCTGATCATTGCTTGCCCTTGTGCGCTTGGGCTGGCAACGCCGATGTCGATCATTTCCGGCGTCGGGCGAGCAGCAGAGTTTGGCGTACTGGTGCGGGATGCCGATGCGTTACAGCAGGCCAGCAAGTTGGATGTGCTGGTGTTTGACAAGACCGGTACGCTAACTGAGGGACAACCGCGCGTCGTGGCAATTCACACGTTCGGCGGCGTAACAGAGGAGCAGGCACTGGCATGGGCGGCCTCGCTGGAACAGGGGTCTAATCACCCGCTGGCGAAGGCAATTCTTGCACGAGCGGAAAATCTTACGCTAACGCAAGTCGAGCAGTTCCGCACGCTGCGCGGTCTCGGCGTCAGCGGTAAGATTGGCGATGCGAATCTGCTGCTGGGAAATCCGCCGCTGCTCCAACAGCATCAGGTCGATACCACCGAAGGTGAAACGCTGATCAACGAACAGGCTCAGCGCGGTATCACGCCAGTGTTGCTGGCGGCGAATGGTCACATCATCGCGGTGTTCTCTATCCACGATCCGCTGCGAGCGGATAGCGTCAGCGCCTTGCAGCGCCTGCATCAGCAGGGCTATCAGCTCGTTATGCTCACGGGGGATAACCCGCTAACGGCGAAGAGCATCGCTAAAGAAGCGGGTATCGATCAGGTGATCGCTGGGGTGCTGCCAGACGGCAAGGCGGAGGCCATCAAAAAGCTACAGGCACAAGGCAAACGCGTGGCAATGATTGGCGATGGTATCAATGATGCCCCCGCACTGGCGCAGGCCGATGTCGGTATTGCGATGGGCGGCGGCAGCGACATTGCGATTGAAACCGCGGCTATCACACTGATGCGCCACAGCCTGCACGGCGTCGCCGATGCGCTGGCACTGTCCAATGCCACGCTGCGTAACATGAAGCAGAATCTGCTGGGCGCATTTATCTATAACTCGCTGGGTATTCCGATTGCTGCTGGCGTGCTCTATCCACTGACCGGAACGCTGCTTAGCCCAGTCGTCGCCGGTGCTGCCATGGCACTGTCCTCCATCACGGTAGTCAGTAACGCCAACCGCTTACTGCGTTTTAAACCTAAAAATCAGTAATGTTAGTGCGCCATCTTCATCGCGAATGATGGCGCCCCCTTTCTTACGCATAATCGTCTTACCACACCACTACAGTAGCTCGACCCGCGGTATACCTTGTGTTGTTCTGCATCTAGCGTTTAGCATAGCTATTCCCACATCAGGAGGCGGAATCAATGGGGCAACTGCTGCGTAGAATCGCGACTTTTCTTGGTTTTATTTCACCGCTGGCTTATGCCTACCCGGCGATAGATGTTCAGCTTGCCAATGAACGACAGCTGCATCTGGTCGGCAGTATTCATATGGGTAGCCTGGATATGGCACCGCTGCCCGATATACTGCTGCAACAGCTCAAGCAGGCAACTGCACTCATTGTAGAAGCCGATATCTCTGATTCTCATTCTCCCTTCGGACACAGCGATGCCGAGCTACCGCTCGCACAGCGCCTCAGCCCGGAAAACTACCGACAGCTACAAAAAATCTGTGAATCGCTCTCTTTCGATGAGAGTAATATCAATACGCTTCCAGGCTGGCAGGCCGCGCTGATGCTGCAAGCGAGACAAGCACAGCTGCTGGGCTTACGCCCCGATTACGGCATTGATTATCAGTTGATTAACGCTGCGAAATCTCATGGTATTCAGGTTATTGAACTGGAAGGACAGCAGACGCAGGTTGACCTATTACAACAGTTGCCTCAGGGCGGTCTGCTGTTGCTGGAAGACACCATTAAGCACTGGCACACCAACGCGCGTTTGCTGCAAACGATGGTGGGCTGGTGGCTAGACAGCAAGCCCGGCACCTATAAACCGGATATCCCCGCAACGTTCAGCAATGAAATGACCGACCTGCTGATGGGTCAGCGTAACCGTCGTTGGCAACAACAGCTTCAGGCGCTGCCGCCCGGAAACTACGTGGTAGCCGTCGGTGCGCTGCATCTGTATGGCGATGAGAATTTACCTACGCTGCTCAACAACGGTCATTCAACCACTCCGTGAAAGAACACACTATGACGCATCAGCGCGTCCGCAAGATAAGACCCAAAAAGGGTTTAAGGATAGTGAAGTCATGACACCCGCAGTCAATTTACTCGAAAAGAACAAGATCGCCTTTACGCTACACAGCTACCACCACGACAGCGACGAAACCAACTTTGGTGAGGAAGCGGCTAGAAAGCTGGGGCTGAATAAAGAACAGGTTTATAAAACGCTGCTCGTTTCTCTGAATGGTGATGCAAAAAATCTTGCTGTGGCCATCACTCCAGTCGCTGGAATGTTGGATCTCAAGAAAGTCGCCCGTGCACTGTCCGCCAAAAAAGCCGATATGGCCGATCCGGTCATCGCTCAGCGCGTAACAGGTTATCTGGTGGGAGGGATCAGCCCGCTTGGGCAGAAGAAACTGCTGCCGACCGTGATTGATGAACCGGCACGCCAGTTCGGTACCATTTTCATTTCCGGCGGTAAACGTGGATTGGATATCGAATTGTCGGCAGACGATCTGGCGCGGCTACTGCGCGCCACCTTTGCCGATATCGCCAAGCATGATTAATACCGCGATTAAACGAGCATAACCTGCCTGGCTATATTGTATCAAAGCGAAGCAGATAGCAGAGGACTCCACGGCCAGTGTGTCCCCTGCTACCGCTTCATATACTCGTCATACTTCAAGTTGCATGTACGTTGGCTGCACTACTCGCCCGAATCACTTACTTGAGTAAGCTCATCGGGACTCCTTCCCTTGCCGCCTTCCTGAAACTCGAATTATTTAGGGTATAATCGATTACTGATCGACTTTCGCCCCTTTATCCAACTGCATCACCGGGCCTTCCTTCACATTGACCATCAGGCCTTTGGTTTGCAGTTCCGCATTCCTTACGCGAATACCTTTATCCGCATCAATCCGCACGTTATCAAAGTGGAAACCACTGAGTGGCGCTTCCGGCACGCCGATAATGTACGCAGCGGCCTTGGTCTTACCGGTAGATTCCAGATTTTCAATGGTGACATTGCTGAAATGCGGTGTCTTGTACTGATCAAATGGCTGCTCTGGATCGGTATCCGGTGGATAAATCTGCTCACCCATCGTGAAGCCGCCTTCGGCCAGCATTTTGTCTACCTCAGCCTGCACAATCGGCGCAGCTTTATAGTAAGCGGCAAAAACCAGCGGTATTTCGACATCTACCATTTTGGTATTACGGTAAGTGATGTTTTTCACTTCGCCGCCTTTACCGCGCAGGGTTTTAATGCGGATACCGTACATGGAACCTTCAAACTGGTTGTTTTCAACCAGCACGTTATTCACACCACCAGAAGTTTCGCTGCCGATGGAAATACCGCGCCCCTGCTTCAGGATATTGTTGGCGATATAGATGTTATCCACGACGCCATTCGGGAAGCGGCTATCCGGTTTCTCGGCTTTTATCGCAATATGGTCGTCATTACAGTCGATATAGTTGTTAGTGATACGGATATTCTGGCTGTCGATCGGATCAATAGCGTCGGTGTTTGGTGCATGCCACGGAGACAGAATCCGAGTGCCGTTCACATCCACATCATGCGAGTAACGCATCACAACGTGGAAGCTCGGGGAATGCGTGAGCGTGACACCGTCCACCAGCACATTACTGGAACTTTTGATATAAATCAGACGGGGACGATCGGTCCCACCTTTCTTACCGGTTGCGCGAATATTCTCACGCCAGCGCTCCCACCAGACGGCGCCCTGCCCATCAATCGTGCCCTGTCCCGTGATAGCCACGTTCTGCGCATCAGCAATACTGATAAAGGGAAGCCAGCCATTTTCCGCTTCAGCGTACTTGGTTTTTTCCGTTGCGCGATACGCCGCCACTTCAGTCGACGCAACGATAGTCGCATCTTTTGCCAAATCCAGTCGGATGTTACTTTTCAGGAACAGCGGATCGACCAGATAGTTACCGCGAGGAACGTGTACCGTTCCGCCACCCGCCGCAGCGCAATCATCAATCGCTTTCTGGAACGCTTCGGTATTTAGTGCGATCTGTAGGCGGTGACCTTCGGCCCCGTATTGCGTGACGTCACAGATTTTATCTGGGAATTTCACTGAACTGGCGGCCTGTGCCGTACCAGCTTGAATACCCAGCGTGATGCAGGAAGCCATTAATGACAGAGCAAGACCACTACGCATACTTAACCCCACTAAATAATGAAATATCGTTTTAATAAAATACCACCAACATTCCATTAAAAAGCGAGAGACGATCACGTTTTAGATGTATTCGTAATAATTACAATAAGGTAGGGATTTTTTCGTGCAATTGCACGATTCCCATGCAGAGAATAGGCGTATGACGCGTACCGCCTCCGTTAGACGCGGCGCTATACAAGCAGAGCAGAAAGCACGAAAGAACGTAGACTAGAGAGATTGTGCTGACCTGGGCGGCCAGCACAGATAAGAAAAATAGCGTTATGCCGTCAGACGAGCAAAAGCGTCACGGATTTCCTGTTCAGGTAAATCCACACCAATAAAGACCATCACGCTCTTTCTTTCTTCATCAGAAAGCCATTCTCTGTCCCAGTCAGCGCTATACAAGCGTTGGACACCCTGAAACAGCAGGCGACGGTTATCACCGTTGATGGCCAAAATGCCTTTATAACGCAGCAGGTTATCGGAGAATTGTAGCAACAGGTTTTCCATCACATCGGAGACTGCCTGAAGCTCAACGGCATCATCGAGATACACAACAATCGACTGCACGTTATTCTGCGTAGGGGCGACAAAGCGAAATACCGGCGTTTTCACGTCCAGCTTGTCACTAAGAACAAAGCCATCGATGTTAAACAGCACGCTCAGATCGATATCACCGTGTACCACAGGATAGATCGGCGCACGCGCATTGATGCGTTGCAAACGCGGTAGCAGCGTCTCATCTTCGCTTGCCACATCAGTTTTGGTTAGCAATATGCGGTCGGCATAGCCAATCTGCGACTGCGCGATGGTGAACTGATCGAGCTGTTGTTGCGCATGCACCGCATCAACCAGCGTGATGATTCCGTCCAGAACAAAGCGTTCGCAGATAACTTCATGAGAGAAGAAGGTTTGCGCCACCGGCCCCGGATCGGCCATACCAGTGCATTCAATGATAACGTGATCGAAATCCAACGTGCCGTTATCCACACCATCAACCAGATCGAGCAGCGCATCGGCCAGCTCATTGGACTGCGTGCAGCAGATACAACCGTTACTCAGCGTCGTAATCTGGCTGGCACGTTCACCGATTAACGTGTTATCAATCGGAACTTCACCAAATTCATTTTCAATCACGGCAATCTTATAGCCGTGTTCGGCATTCAAAATATGCCGCAATAAGGTGGTTTTTCCTGCACCGAGAAACCCGGTCAGAATAGTGACATACACGGGTTTAGTTACATCAGATGATAAAGGTTGAGTCATAACCGGTTCCAAGTCGTTAACAGCAGCGCATCCCGCCTTTGCCGTCTCCGCCGTAACGCGCCTGCTGGCGTTCGCGGAAAAATTCTTCGTACGTCATCGCAGGTTTATCTGGGTGATTGGTCTGCATATGCTGCACATAGGTATCATAATCTGGCATACCGACCAGCATACGCGCCGCCTGGCCCAAATATTTTCCTGCTTTTCCCAGATTGCCAAACATCATTACCTCCAGACCATCGCCTGCAATAGCGGCTAGATAAAAAATACCCTGTATAACGTTATACATTATACAGGGTATCTGTACCCGTCATCTTTCACGTTCAACCTTGCAAGCTGTCTCGCAAAATCTGACGGGCGCGTGTGGCTTAGTGACCGGAAGAAACTTTCACGCCACCTTCAGGAACCGGAACATACGGCGTTTCCTGATCGGTACGTTCAGCCACTTTACGTGCAGCCAATGCCGCCTTGATACCGTACGCGATAATGCTGTACACCACGATCAGGAACAGAATGCTCAGACCAGCGTTGGTGTAGTTGTTAGTCACGATATGGTTCATGTTCGAAATCTGCTGCGCGCTCAGATCGGCACCGCCTTCTGCAATTTTGCCCTTAAACATGTTCGCCATGTAGAAGAAGCCTTCCAACTGTGGGTTGTCGCTGAACAGTTTCAGACCCAGCGCCCAAGTGGTACAGATCAGCAGCCAAACCGCAGGAACCAGCGTTACCCAAATGTACTGCGTACGTTTCATCTTAATTAGGATAACAGTACCCAGTACCAGCGCTACCGCAGCCAGCATCTGGTTAGAGATACCGAACAACGGCCACAAGCTCTTCACGCCGCCCAGTGGATCAACCACGCCTTGATACAGCAGGTAGCCCCACAGACCGACGCAGCCCGCCGTACCGATCATACCGGCAATCAGAGAATCAGTTTTCTTCAGGAAAGGAACGAAGTTACCCAACAGATCCTGCAACATGAAGCGACCGGCACGTGTACCCGCATCCAGTGCCGTCAGAATGAACAGCGCTTCAAACAGAATACCGAAGTGATACCAGAAGCCCATGTTGGCACCAGGAATGATCTGGTGGAACACGTGTGCGATACCGACAGCCAGCGTTGGTGCACCGCCTGCGCGGTTCAGAACAGAAGGTTCACCGATGTCTTTCGCCGTTTGCATAATCTGCTCAGGAGAAATCACGAAGCCCCAGGAGCTAACGGTCGCCGCCGCGTGTGCGGATACGTCCTGCAACTGTGCCAGAATCATCGGCGCATCCGCCGTGCCCAGTCGATGCAGATCCGGCATCGTAATACCCAACGCTGCTGGCGGGGTATTCATCGCGAAGTAGAGACCTGGTTCAATGATAGACGCCGCAACCAAAGCCATGATCGCCACGAAAGATTCCATCAACATCGCACCGTAACCGATGAAACGTGCATCTTTTTCGTTAGCCATCAATTTCGGCGTAGTGCCAGAAGCAATCAGCGCGTGGAAGCCAGATACAGCACCACAGGCGATAGTAATAAACAGGAACGGGAACAGCGTACCTTTCCAGACTGGGCCGGTACCATCCACAAATTGCGTTACCGCTGGCATTTTCAGATCGGGATTCAGGATCACGATACCAATCGCCAGACCGACGATGACACCAATTTTCAGGAAGGTCGCCAGATAGTCACGCGGAGCCAGAATCAACCATACTGGCAGCAATGCGGATACGAAAGCATAGCCAATCAGCGTATAGGTGATGGTCGTATCTTTGAAGGTCAGCGCTGGGCCCCAGTACGGGTCGTGTGCAACGACACCACCAAACCAGATTGCCAGAACCAGCAGCACGATCCCCATCACCGAGATTTCACCGACTTTACCCGGACGGATAAAGCGCATGTAGACGCCCATAAACAGCGCGATCGGTACCGTAGAACAAACGGTAAAGACGCCCCACGGGCTTTCTGCCAGCGCTTTCACCACAATCAGCGCCAGTACGGCAAGAATGATGATCATGATAAGGAAGCAGCCGAACAGCGCAATCGTACCCGGTACAGGACCGAGTTCTTTCTTAACGATTTCGCCTAACGACGCACCATTACGGCGGGTCGAAATAAACAGCACCATGAAGTCCTGCACGGCACCCGCCAGCACTACACCGCCCAGCAACCATAAGGTACCCGGTAGATAGCCAACCTGCGCGGCCAGCACCGGCCCGACCAACGGACCTGCACCTGCGATAGCGGCAAAGTGGTGCCCGAACAGGACGTTACGGTTCGTTGGTACATAGTTAAGGCCGTCGTTATTAACAACGGCAGGTGTTGCTCTGGTCGGATCCAACTGCATGACTTTTTGTGCGATATACAGGCTGTAGTATCGATAGGCCACGAGGTAAACGGCGACAGAAGCAACAATAATCCATAAGGCACTGACATGCTCACCGCGACGTAGTGCAACTACGCCCAGGCAGGCAGCCCCAATGATTCCAAGAATCATCCAGGGGATGTGTTTAAGAATGGAATTGTTCTTCATAAGACATCCTTCAATTAAAAATCACAATCGTTTGATTTTGTTAGCGGTAGAAAAATAAACCCTGGTAAAGCGCCGTGCGATAACGCAAGTCATCGCGTATTTCAGATAAGGAAGATAGTGGCGGCACGGTACGTCATCGCGTACGCGCGTAGAGCGGGTATTTGGGTAGGCGGCAGAATAGCGTGCTAAGCGGTTAGAATGACGTAGTGAGTGGCGGGAGAAAAATTGGACGACATCAAAAGAAAAGGCCGCGACATTCGCGGCCAGTAGAATGTTGAGTATCGTGAGCGATTACGGAACCTGATACGCCAGTTTGTAATTGCCTGCCGTCGCGGTGCGGAATGTCACGCTGTCGGTGCGCCAGCGGATTTCCACTTCCGCAGGGGATTGAACTTTCCAGCTAGACGCCTCGTTGACGTTCAGCACCAGTTGGTCAATGGTCGCAACATCTTTGGCTGGGTCGGTGATATCAAGCGCGAACGCAAACGCGAGAACATCCGGCACGCCATTGTTTGATGAGAACAACTGCGTCCACTGTGATGCAGTAATCCCACCGAGCTCAGATGGCGTCATACCATCAGCAATCAACGCCGTAGCGCCTGCCGTATCTGCTGACAATGCACCAACATCAACCCACGCCCCGCTCCGCAAGACATGCCAGTTAATCAGATCTCGCGTCACGGCGACGCGCACTTTGCCGTTGCCCGTCTGCGTTGCTGTTAGTGTTGCGGCATTGATTTTTGACCACACGGCAGACGTCAGTGATTTTTGAATAGCAATCTGCGTATAAGGAATATACGACGACCGTAAATCAATTTGAGCACTACCAACAATCTTGATTGGCAGCAAATCAGAGATTGATTCATTTGAAATCCAGCCTGAATGAGTAAACCCACTATCAAAATCAGCCGAGGAAACCTCAGTCAGTGAACCATTATTTGCAGAATACCATTTACCCTTGCTGCTAATTAAAACCTTTTCAGACTGAAATAGGTTAAATTTCTTTAATGTCAGGTAGTTATTGTTATTGCCACCAGCGGTAATAAACAGCCGAAAACTCTTATATCCCTCCGCAGGCGAGAAATTATAGCGGCGGACAGCGCCGAGCGTATTATTGACATCATTATTTACAACATGTAAGTCATCCCAGCTTGCCCCCCCATCATTAGAGCCCTGAAAAATCCAGTCTTTCGGACCATTATTATAAATGACCGTTCTGTTAGCAAAGCTATAACCGGAAATTGTTGTTGGAGTTGGTAGATCAACCCTAATCCAGTGAGGATTGGCTACAGTCGCAGCATTTAACCCTCCCCAACAATCATATTCATTACTAGATAAATTATTGTCATTATCAAATGCAAAGTAGGGTAAAAATTGAGGTCTGGACATATCACTGGCACTAATGACATATCCGATTGGATTTGTATTTGATGTCATTTTCGGAACAACAGATTTTGCAACAACGGAAAGATTAATCGACTCTCCATCAGCTCGAACTGGTGCAGAATAAATGCCATCATGGTTATTAAGCGTGAATATATCGCCGGTATATTCATGCATTGCGCCATCAAAAATAACCGCATTGGTCGCATTGTAATTCGGCTCACTTGATGCATTAAAGTCATCAACCACATAAGTCTGATTCGCCGCACCGGTTTCTTCTTTCAGCGCATGCGCCGCGAGATTAAATGCATTTTGTGGGCGAATGCTGAACGCATGATTTTGTCCTGCCGTTGCGCCCAGGCGTTCGGCGACGATATAGCCCGAACCGCCGCTGCCGGAACCACCAGCAGCACTGATGATGGTTTTCTCATTCACCGGGTTATAGCTCAGCGTCACACCCGCCCCGGCTTCCAGCGAGGAATGGACGAGCTGTTTCGTTTTTTGCGTGTAGTCGGTGATTTCTGATGTGGTGTGAGTGTGCCCTACCGCTGCTACACCCATTTGCGCTGGCGTTGGTGAAAAGTCACCGCTACCTAACAACGATTGACCAAAGAGCGTGCGGATATTCGTTCCAGAGATTAATTCAGCCTGCTTCGCATTCCAGACTGCTTTTTCATCCGGTGTAACAAATTTTCTGGTGGCAGTTTCGGTAATCTGCTCGGCGGTATAATCACCCGCTTGTGCGGTTACAACGCCAGTGCGTCCGAATACGGAGGAAACACCCGAAACACCGGGTTCTTGCCCGTCTCCGTTATTTGAATGGCAGCAAGAGTGAGGATTAACGGTACATGTTGATTTTCCTGTACTGTCACAGACATTAATTTCAATATTTACGCTTTTCATTATTTTGATAACTCCATTGATAAAAGGAATTGTAAATATCACTTATTTGACCCGTGTATTATTTCAACGTGCTTTACTAATCTGATACCTCCTTCTCTATAAAATTAAGAATAAAAAAAGGCCGCGATATACGCGGCCATTGGAATATTTAACCTGGTGAGCGATTACGGAACTTGGTAAGCCAGTTTGTAATTACCCGCAGCCACAGTACGGAATGTCACGCTGTCGGTGCGCCAGCGAATTTCCACTTCCGAAGGTGACTGCACTTTCCAGTTAGACGCCTCGTTGACGTTCAGCACCAGTTGGTCAATGGTCGCAACATCTTTGGCTGGGTCGGTGATATCAAGCGCGAACGCAAACGCGAGAGCATCCGGCACGCCATTGTTTGATGAGAACAACTGCGTCCACTGTGATGCAGTAATCCCACCGAGCTCAGATGGCGTCATACCATCAGCAATCAACGCCGTAGCGCTTGCCGTATCTGCTGACAATGCACCAATATCAACCCACGCCCCGCTCCGCAAGACATGCCAGTTAATCAGATCCCGCGTGACGGCGACGCGTACTTTGCCGCTGCCCGCCTGCGTTGCCGTTAACGTTGCGGAATTAATTCGTGACCATGAATCAGTTGATGTTAATAACGTCTGAATGACTAATTGCTCTAATGGTGTATATGTTGTGCGCACACTAATCTGCCGATCAGAAATCAGTTTTACAGGAGTAGTAAAAATAGGCAGCGTCGTATTTAATGAATCGATTTTCGATACACCTAACAGATCTATTTTTTCTGGGGTCAACTCTCCAGTGATTTCAGTCAGTATGCTTCCAGAGAAGCCATAGTTTTTCCCACCAGTATGGATGACAAACTTTCCATTTGGTTGAAAAAATTTTAATTCTGAAATAGTGACATATGGGCTACTACCATTAATAGCTGTAATTAACAGACGGTAACTTTTGTAACTAGCGACTTGTGAGAGAGTAAAATTCCTTATCGCACCAGGTTCATTATTCGCGTCATCGGTAACGGAATGTAAATCATCCCACGTTACACTCTTATCATTGCTGCCTTGGAGTTTCCACGTTCGAATATTCCCCATATCCAGTTGACTACGGTTGGTAATTTGATAACCACCGATGACCTCTTCCGCTGGTAAGTCGATTTGTAGCCAGTGGGGACGTTCAATAGAAGGTACCCATGTACCATCAGTTCCCCAACAGTTGGGTGGCGGACCTGAATTGTTAGATCCATCAAACGCGATAAAAGCTTTATACATCCCTAGAGATTCATTAGATGCACTCGCTGTATAACCTACTGGCAATGTATTAGATGTCATAAAAGGAATAACGGACGAAGAAAAATCAGCCATTACCGCGATATCTAATTTCTCACCATCCGATTTTACTTCAGCAGAGTAAAAACCCTCATCTGACATTAATTGATAGTTTGAACCAGTATAAAGACTGGCCATGCCATCAAAAATAACTGCACTCGTCGCTTTGTAATTTGGTTCACTCGACGCATTAAAATCATCAACCACATAAGTCTGATTCGCAGCACCCGCTTCTTCTTTCAGCGCATACGCCGCGAGATTAAATTTATTTTGTGGACTAATGTTGAACGCGTGATTTTGCCCTGCCGTTGCGCCCTGACGATCGGCGACGATGTAGCCAGAGTTGCCGCTGCCGGAACCACCGCCCGTTGAACTAATTACCGTTTTCTCACTCGCAGCGTTATAGCTCAGCATCACGCCTGCTCCTGCTTCCAGTGAAGAATGGATGAGCTGTTTTGTTTTTTGCGTGTAGTCGGTGATTTCCGATGTGGTGTGAGTATGCCCTGCTGCGGCTACGCCCATTTGCGCTGGGGTTGGTGAAAAATCACCACTACCTAACAACGATTGACCAAAGAGCGTGCGGATATTCGTTCCAGAGATTAATTCAGCCTGCTTCGCATTCCAGACTGCTTTCTCATCCGGTGTAGCAAATTTTCTGGTGGCCGTTTCGGTAATCTGATCGGCGGTATAGTCACCGGATTGTGCAGTGACAACACCAGTCCGTCCAAATACGGAGGAAACGTCAGAAACACCGGGTTCTTGCCCACTTCCGTTATCGGAATGACAGCAAGGATGAGGATTAACGGTACATGTTGATTTGCCTGTACTGTCACAAACATTGATTTCAATATTGATGTTTTTCATAGTACTGATGGCTCCATTGATAAAAGGCATCAGAAGTGTCGTTTATTTAGAGAGAGTATTATTTTAAAGCGTTTTAATAATTTATTCTTTTTATATAAAACCAAGATGAAAAAAGGCCACGATATACGCGGCCGTTGGAATAGGCAGTAGAGAGAAGAATTACGGAACCTGATACGCCAGTTTGTAATTACCCGCCGTCACGGTACGGAATGTCACGCTATCAGTGCGCCAGCGGATTCCCACTTCCGCAGGTGACTGCACTTTCCAGCTAGACGCGTCGTTGACGTTCAGCACCAGCCGATCAATGGTCGCAGCGTCTGCCACCGGATCGGTGATATCAAGTGCGAATGCAAACGCAAGCGAGTCCGGTACGCCATTGTTTGATGAGAACAACTGCGTCCACTGTGCCGCAGTAATCCCACCAAGCTCGGCTGGCGTCATACCATCAGCAATCAACGCCGTTGCACCTGCCGTATCTGCTGACAGCGCACCAACATCAACCCACGCCCCGTTCCGCAAGACATGCCAGTTAATCAGATCTCGCGTTACGGCGACGCGCACTTTGCCGCTGCCCGTCTGCGTAGCTGTTAAGATTGCGGAATTGATTTGTGACCATGATCCACCAGGGAGCAGAGAGCGTTGAATTGATAGCTGGGATTGTGGTGTGTAAAGAACGTCAACATGTATTCCCTCCCCTGAATATATATTACTGGATGGGTATTGTTGGATATTTCCTGATGCGATAAAACCATCACGAATAAAATCACTGGCACTGGTTGGAGCAGGAACATTTGACAAAATTCCATTTCTCACAGTAAACCATTGATCACCCGCTTTAAGTAACATCTTTGAACCGGTGAACAACGATAATTCTTTGATGCAAACAAAATTATCGCCGCCATTCGATGCTGTGAACAATAATCGATACGACATGTATCGCCCCGGAGTCGATACTGTAAATCGGCGAATAACGCCCGATGTGTTGTTTTCATCGTTTGATACAGCATGCAGAGTGGCCCAGTCATTATCGTTATTACTCCCTTGTAATTCCCATGACCTTGGATTTGACAGCCCAGCATATACACGGTTTGTTATCGCATACTCAGTAATATATTGATGGTCAGGGAATTTCAAACTCAGCCATTGAGGGTTACTGTCTGTCGGCCTCTGATTCGATGCCCAGCAGTCACGCACGTTATTGGGGCTAGAATCATTTCTATCAAATGCGATATATGCAGGATACGATGGCGAATATATTGAAGATGCCGATGCAATATAACCGCGATCAGAGTCTGCCGTCATTACGGGTACAATTGACACACTGGGTAGACTAATAGAGACAGCACGATTACCCGAATTCACCTCCGATGAATAAAAATCACCGTTCTTAACAAGCTCAACACTTCCGCCAATATTCGGATATATTTTTCCATCAAAAACAACATCATTTGTTGTTTCATAGTTAATTTTGCTCGACGCATTAAAATCATCAACCACATAAGTCTGATTCGCAGCCCCAGTTTCTTCTTTCAGCGCATACGCCGCAAGATTGAACGTATTTTGTGGGCTAATGGTAAACGCGTGATTTTGCCCTGCCGCTGCACCCTGACGTTCGGCGACGATATAACCAGAGTTACCGCTGCCGGAACCACCCGTTGTGCTAATTACTGTTTTCTCACTCGCAGCGTTATAGCTCAGCGTCACGCCTGCCCCTGCTTCCAGTGAGGAATGGATAAGCTGCTTTGTTTTTTGCGTGTAGTCGGTGATTTCTGATGTGGTGTGAGTATGCCCTACCGCTGATACACCCATTTGCGCTGGCGTTGGTGAAAAATCACCGCTACCTAACAACGATTGACCAAAGAGCGTGCGGATATTCGTTCCAGAGATTAATTCAGCCTGCTTCGCATTCCAGACTGCTTTTTCATCCGGTGTAGCAAATTTTCTGGTGGCGGTTTCGGTAATCTGATCGGCCGTATAGTCACCGGATTGTGCAGTGACAACGCCAGTCCGTCCAAATACGGAGGAAACACCAGAAACACCGGGATCTTGCCCGTCTCCGTTATTTGAATGGCAGCAAGAGTGAGAATTAACCTGAATCGGGGGATTAACAGTACATGTTGATTTACCTGTACTGTCACAGACATTAATTTCAATATTTACGCTTTTCATCGTGCCGACTACTCCGTTAGTGAGGGTGTATCAGGAGTATCGTTTATTTGGTTGGTCTGTTATTTTAAAGCACTTTACTAAGCATAAGATTATTTAATCAATTAAATCAGTAAATTAGATTTGTTCCATGTAGGTAATTACAGGCTTAGATGCAGTATGACTTCTCGGGATAGCGCCCAGAAAAATGGCGGTATTGTCATCGGTCGAGAGACAAAAACCGCCATGATTATTAATTACTTATAAACAATCTCACCTTTCGGGGCATAGGCTTCCGCATCCAGCGGAGAATGCTTCTCGATGTACTGCTTCAGTACTTCAGCATCAACAAAACCGGTGTTCACATAGCCCGGCAGGTTATCAAGACGCGGATAACCATCACCACCCATCGCGTTAAAGTTCAGCGTTGCCATGCGGTAAACTTTATCGGCCTGCAACGGTTCGCCTTTGATTTTCACGTTCTGCACACCCTGCCCGTCTGCCGTCAGGCTGACGTTAAGGAATTGCGCATAGGCACCGGAATCCACCTTTTTATTGGCGGCTACGGCCAGATATTTCTCGACGTCGCTGCCTTTCATATTCACGTAAACCAGCGTGTTGGCAAACGGCTGAACTTTCAGTACATCTTTATAGGTGATATCACCCGGTTCAATCGAATCACGGACGCCGCCGCCGCTCATAATGGCAAAATCTGCCTCTGCACGCTCAAGTTGCGCAGACAGCAGCACGTGTGCCAGATTGGTTTGACGGAAACGCACCTGATTGCGATCGCCTTCCAATTTGCCTTTCACGCTACCGATCTTGATACCCAACTGCGCCTGTCCTTTTTCCTGGAACGGCGTCAGCATTTTCATGACGTCAGAATCCTGCATGATTTCATGCGTATAGAAGACACGTTCAGTTTTGCCGTCTTTCTCTACCTTTTTCTTCAGGTTGATCGGAATCAGCTGATAATGCTCAAGTTTCAATTCACCATTGCGGAATGTGAAATCAGCACGACCCACATATTTACCCCACTCATGCGCCTGAACAATCCAGGTACCATTCTGGCGATCGGGAGCACAAGGCGAGCCAGGCACATAATCCACCTGCTTTTTGTTTTCCTGCGCCATACAGACCGGATCCTGCGAGTGACCGCCGACAATCATGTCCAGATAGCCAGCAGGCAAGCTACGCGCCATTTCCACATCACCCGGTGCATTAGAGCCATGATTACCATCGTCATAGTGCCCCATGTGCGTCGCGGCAATAATCACATCTGGCTTTTCGCTCTTACGCAATTGCTCAACAACCTGTTTCGCTTCCGTCGAAGGATTACGGAATTCGATATCGGTAAAATACTCAGGATTGCCTAATTTGGCCGTATCATCCGTTGTCAGGCCGATAACCGCGATTTTCACACCTTGCTTATCGAACAGGGCATAAGGCTTGAATAACCGCTTATCGGTGCTTTTTTGGTAGATATTGGCCGATAACAGTGGGAATTTTGCCCATTTCTCCTGCTGACGCAGTACAGACAGTGGATTATCGAATTCGTGGTTGCCGAGCGCCATCGCATCATAGCCAACCATGTTCATACCACGAAAATCGGGCTCCGCATCCTGCAAATCGGACTCAGGCACGCCGGTATTAATATCACCGCCGGAAAGCAGTAATACGCTGCCACCTTTACTCGCCACTTCCTGACGAATCTGATCGACCAATGTTTTTTGCGCCGCCAGACCATATTCGCCGTGATCGTTATGCCAGAAATGGCCGTGGTGATCATTCGTATGCAAAATAGTGATGGCGTATGTTTTGTCTTTTTCCCAAGCCATTGACATTACAGGCGTTAGCGCTAGCGATACCGCCATCGCACATCCCAGAGCTTTTATTGAAAAACGCATGATAAATCTCCGTTTATTTTAAAGACTCAGTGGAACCACTGAGAAATTCATCGCACAGACTATAATTTATCGCACAACTTAGCACAGCCAGATGAACAATGCGCGAAGCGCATTCACGCTGTCCATCAGCAATGTGCGATAGGCAAAAAAACCATATTAGGTATAGCAGCTGTAGTGATATCACGCTGGCCTGGTGCCATCGTCACGCCGTCATAAACTCTTGCTAATATGGATGCTTCATTGGAATAACCTGACATCACGCCGTTTATCCTCTGTTTTCTGAGGATTTTCGCAGGTGGATAAATTTATTCCGCTGAATACACAGAAAAGCAGTAAGGCATTACAGCCTAGAACATCACGCCATCAGAATAATTACGCATGTTTATCAATGCTTATCGTGAGAAACCATCCCTAAATCTGTGTTACACTATCTTTAACTTGAGAAGGTGATGTTTTTCATAAAATACCACTTTTATCCAAGCAACATTTCGCTATATGCAATAGAATTTGTGTATACCCAGAATATATTGGCGTTGCAGCCAGACAGCAAACGAACGAATCCCAATGCGCTTTTCGGTACATAATAAGAGTGATAAGGGTACGTAAGCGCCGCTAACCACGCTGTAGCTTCAAGGCAAGAAGGGTAAATCCGCTCAATTACGTTTCACCTATGGCACAAGGAGTTGGGATGCATGCTGCAACACCGCTAATTTCTACTATTGCTGGGGGGCTGGTTCTTGCCTTCATCCTTGGTATTCTGGCAAACCGCCTACGTATCTCTCCCCTTGTTGGTTACCTTGCCGCAGGCGTGCTTGTCGGTCCTTTTACTCCCGGCTTTGTTGCCGATACCTCACTAGCATCAGAACTGGCTGAACTTGGCGTAATCCTGCTGATGTTTGGCGTCGGTCTGCACTTCTCGCTGAAAGACCTCATGGCGGTAAAGTCTATAGCCATTCCCGGTGCGATAGCCCAGATTGCTGTGGCAACGCTACTTGGAATGGGGCTATCCACCATGCTGGGCTGGAACCTGGCGAGCGGCCTGGTTTTTGGCCTCTGTCTATCAACCGCCAGTACCGTGGTTCTGCTACGTGCGCTGGAAGAACGCCAGCTTATTGATAGCCAGCGTGGCCAAATCGCTATCGGCTGGCTGATCGTAGAAGATCTGGCGATGGTGCTTACGCTGGTTCTGCTGCCAGCCTTTGGCGACATGATCGGGGCTGAGCATGCTGACACCAGCAAGCTGCTGGCTGATTTAGCCTGGACCATCGGTAAAGTCATCGCGTTTATCACCCTGATGATCGTGGTAGGTCGCCGTCTAGTGCCGTGGGTATTGGCAAAAAGCGCCAGCACCGGCTCACGCGAACTTTTCACGCTGGCAGTATTAGCGATGGCTCTGGGTATCGCCTTTGGCGCAGTGAAACTGTTTGATGTCTCCTTTGCACTGGGCGCATTCTTTGCCGGTGTGGTGCTGAACGAATCTGAACTTAGTCAGCGGGCAGCTCACGATACGCTGCCGTTGCGCGATGCCTTCGCCGTGCTGTTCTTCGTTTCTGTCGGCATGCTGTTTGATCCGATGATCCTGCTGAACGACCCAATTTCCGTGCTTATCACTCTGGCAATCATTGTGTTCGGTAAGTCAGCCGCTGCTTTCGCACTGGTTCGCCTCTTTGGTCACTCAAAACGGACAGCGTTGACGATTTCTGCCAGTCTGGCGCAAATCGGCGAATTTGCCTTTATTTTAGCCGGACTCGGCATTGTGTTGGGGCTGTTGTCCGAAGAAGGTCGAAATCTGGTACTAGCTGGTGCCATTCTCTCTATCATGATAAACCCGCTGCTGTTTACGCTGCTTGAACGCTATCTGGCGAAGAACGAAACAATAGAAGAGCAGATCGTAGAAGAAGCCATCGAAGAAGAGAAACAGATTCCTGTCGATATGTGCAACCATGCTCTGCTGGTCGGCTATGGTCGCGTTGGTAGCCTGATTGGCGCCAAATTGCATCAGGCAGGCATTCCCGTGGTAGTCGTTGAGAATTCACGTACACGCGTCGATGCCCTACGTGAGCAAGGCATTAAAGCCGTATTGGGCAACGCCACAAAGCCTGAAGTCATGGATATTGCTCGTATCGACTGTGCTCGTTGGCTATTACTGACAATTCCTAACGGCTATGAAGCCGGTGAAATCGTCGCGGCGGCCCGTGAGAAACGCGCCGATCTGGAGATTATTGCTCGCGCGCACTATGACGATGAAGTTAGCTACATTACCGAACACGGTGCCAACGAGGTGGTAATGGGCGAACGGGAAATCGCTAACAGTATGATCACGCTGCTGAAGCTGGATGAAATCCCACCAGCACCTCAGGCGTGTCCTATCTAAGCCGCTACAGGCTGAATACAAAAATGGCGGGCACATTATGCCCGCCATTTTTTTACGCTGTCAGGTGCAAGCACAATGCTTTCAAGCACCGCCAGACAAAAACACTCTCTTCTCTACTCGGCTTTTCCAACTAACTGTTCCAACAGATCGATGTGCAGCGGATCGTCATTGAGTGCGGGAATATAGTGGAATGCCTCACCACCAGCGTGCAGGAAGATTTCACGATTCTGTTCTTCAATCTCCTCCAACGTTTCCAGACAGTCAGCGGCAAAACCGGGGCACATAATCTGAATGTGTTTGACTCCCTGCGCAGGTAGCCCCTTCATGGTTTCATCTGTGTAAGGCGTCAGCCAGGGCTCACGGCCAAAACGAGACTGGAAGGTCATCATTATTTTACCTTCCGGCAACCCCAGTGCGGCAATCAGCGCCTCTGTGGTCGCTCGACAGCGCTGCGGATAGTCATCCCCTTCATTGGCATAACGCACCGGGATGCCGTGGTAGGAAATGACCAATCTGTCCGGTTCGCCATGTTCAGCAAAAGACTGCTCAACACGGTGCTTCAACGCCGCAATATAAGCAGGATGTTCAGCGTAATCACGGATAAAGCGAATCGCAGGCAACTGGCGATTATCACGCAGTTGCGCAGCAAGCCCATCCCACACGGCGGCGGTCGTTGAGCAGGAATATTGCGGATACATGGGCAAGACCACCAGTTGCGTTACACCTTGCGCCAATAGCTTATCCAGCGCTGAACGCAAGCTGGGCGAACCATAGCTCATACCCAGCTCAACCGGCGTGTCTGGCATACGTGCAGCCAGCGCCTGATGCTGTCGACGGCTAATCACCAACAGCGGCGATCCCCCTTCCATCCAGACCGATTGATAGAGCTTCGCCACTCGTGGGGAACGAATTGGCAGGATGATACCGCGCAGCAGCGGCCACCATAGCAGACGCGGCGTATCCACAACGCGCCGATCGCTCAGAAACTCTGCCAGATAACGCCTCACCGCCTGCGGCGTCGGGGCATCGGGTGTCCCTAAGTTCACCATCAGCACGCCGTATTTCTCTTGTTTCATCGCCGTCTTCCTTTTATGGAGAAGCAGGCTTTCTTTCAGCCCGCCAGTGCGTAACATCAGATTCCTATTGTAGCGAAAAAAAGCTAAACAAATACGGGTAGATAACAAGGGTAATACCGATGCTACTAATAGAGGAAAATAAACAAGAGAGGGTTTCAGAACGAAAAAATGCCAGACAATTGTCTGGCATTCAGAGGGTGGAATCCGGTTCGCTTAGAAAAATCAGCCCAGAATGGTTTCCAGTTCTGCGCGAACTTCTTCCACTTTACGCGTGCCTTCCACTTTGAAATAGCGCGTGTTGCCTGCGTCAGCTTCTTTCTGATAGTAAGAAACCAGTGGCGCAGTCTGCTGATGGTACTCAACCAGACGCTTGCGCACGGTATCTTCCTGATCGTCCTTACGAATGCTCAGATCTTCGCCTGTCACATCGTCTTTGTCTTCAACTTTAGGCGGATTAAATTTTACGTGATAAACACGACCGGACGCCGCATGTACGCGACGGCCAATGATACGATCGATGATCAGTTCGTCAGGAACTGCGAATTCGATAACGTAATCCACATCGATGCCAGCATCTTTCATAGCATCGGCCTGCGGAATGGTACGTGGGAAGCCATCCAGCAGAAAACCGTTACGGCAATCGTCCTGTGCGATGCGCTCTTTAACCAGAGCAATAACCAGTTCATCAGTGACCAGTTTACCCGCGTCCATGATTTCTTTAGCCTGCTTGCCCAATTCAGTACCGGCTTTTACCGCTGCACGCAGCATGTCACCCGTGGAAATCTGCGGAATACCGTATTTTTCCATGATGAATTGAGCCTGAGTACCTTTGCCTGCGCCCGGAGCGCCCAGCAGAATAATACGCATCGCGTAAATCCCCTTGCTATGTAATATTTATAAAATAAATTTGAAAAACGCTGAACCATACCATTCCAGACGCTTATGCTCAAGGAACGGGCTCGGTTCAGCATCGCGTAGGCAGATGAAAAAAAGTCAGATACCTAAAAATATGGTTTGCCGCCTGCCCAATGTTGCCATTCAGTGTAGACGAAGAAACCCTCGTAAGAGGAAGGACGAGTAAAAATCGGGGAAGACCCCGGTTGGTTCCGGGGTCTGAAGAACATCAATATCAGGCGCTTAATAGCTGATTCATACGACGAATGAACAGGTTCGGATCGTCAAGCGTACCGCGTTCGGCTAACAGAGCCTGATCCAGCAGCAGTTCAACCCACTCGCCAAATTCAGCCTCATCAGAAACGTCAGCTGCACGTTTAATTAACGCGTGCTCTGGGTTCAGTTCAAAAATGTACTTCACTTCTGGCGCCTGTTGGCCCGCAGCGGCGAACAGTTTCGCCATCTGCGTACTCATCTCGTCGGCATCCGTCACGACAATCGCAGGCGTATCGGTCAGACGGTATGTGAAACGTACGTCTTTAACGCGTTCGCCCAACAGAGTTTTCACTCGCTCAACAAACGGCTCCAGCGCTTTTTGTGCTTCTTTCTGCGCATCGTTTTCTTCATCAGCCAGTTTATCCAGCGTGTCATCCGCTTTGCTGACAGACTGGAAGGATTTACCGTCGAACTCGGTCAGGTAGCTCATCATCCATTCGTCAATGCGTTCGGACAACAGCAAGACTTCGATACCTTTCTTACGGAACAGTTCGAGGTGTGGACTGCTCTTCGCCGCTGCATAGCTGTCTGCGGTGATGTAGTAGATCTTGTCCTGACCTTCCACCATCCGGCTAACGTAATCTTCCAGCGATACCGTCTGCGCGGAACTGTCGGATTGCGTGGTAGCAAAACGCAGCAGTTTCGCGATTGCTTCACGGTTGCTACCGTCTTCCGCTGGGCCTTCTTTCAGCACCAAGCCGAACTGTTGCCAGAACGTTTGGTATTTTTCCGCGTCGTCTTTCGCCAGTTTATCCAGCATTTGCAGCACACGCTTGGTCAACGCATTACGCAAGTTTTGCGTCACACGGCTGTCCTGCAAAATTTCACGGGAAACGTTTAACGGCAGATCGTTAGAATCTATCAGGCCGCGAACAAAACGCAGGTAGTTCGGCATGAACTGTTCGGCGTCGTCCATAATGAATACACGCTGAACATACAATTTCAGACCGTGTTTATGATCGCGATTCCACATATCCCACGGTGCATGTGCGGGAATGTAGAGCAGGCTGGTGTACTCCTGCTTGCCTTCCACACGGTTGTGGCTCCAGCTCAGCGGATCGGTAAAGTCATGGGAGATGTGCTTATAAAATTCGTTGTACTCATCATCGCTGACTTCAGATTTACTGCGCGTCCACAGGGCTTGTGCCTTGTTAATTTTTTCCCAACTAACGGTGGACTCACCGCCTTCTTCTTCGCTTTCTGTCTGAGATTCGATTTCTACTGGCAGCGCGATATGGTCGGAATATTTACTGATGACAGAACGCACACGCCAGTCATCCAGAAACTCGTCTTCACCTTCACGCAGGTGCAGAGTGATTTCCGTTCCGCGATCGTCTTTGGTGATGTCAGCAATCGTGTAATCGCCTTCACCGGCAGATTCCCAATACACGCCCTGATCGGCATTTGCGCCCGCAGCACGGGTACGCACGGTCACTTTATCCGCAACGATGAAGGCAGAGTAGAAGCCCACACCAAACTGACCAATCAGTTGGCTATCTTTAACCTGATCGGAACCCATGGATTCCAGAAAGGACTTAGTGCCCGATTTCGCAATCGTACCGAGATTATCAATCACTTCGTCACGGCTCATGCCGATACCGTTGTCAGAAATCGTCAGAGTACGTTTTTCTTTATCCGTAGATACGCGCACGCGCAGGTCGCCATCGCCCGCATACAGTTCTGGTGTGGACAGCGCACGGAAACGTAGCTTGTCTGCCGCATCGGAGGCGTTGGAGATCAATTCACGCAGAAAAATTTCTTTGTTGGAATAAAGCGAATGGATCATCAAATGCAGGAGTTGCTTAACTTCGGACTGGAACCCGCGAGTTTCTTGGCCTTTCATACTCATTGTTGCTTACCTCAATCCTAATATTATTCAGGCTGATTAAACTGACGATAAGTAGCAAGTGGGGATAAACCAAGATGATTTCAAGGGGTAAATTTCAGCGGATCACGAAAATGGTGGGAGAAGAAAAGAAGACTGCGGCTGCCAGAGAGTGACGCTGACAGCCGACAGATTAAAACCGGAAAGGCTGACGACCCGCGAGCGAATGGGAAAGCGTTGTGCCATCGACCATTTCCAGCTCACCGCCAACGGGAACACCGTGTGCAATGCGGCTAGCCATCACGCCGTGTTGTGCGCAGAGTTCAGCGATATAGTTCGCTGTGGCATCGCCTTCTACCGTCGGGTTAGTAGCCAGAATGACTTCGTTTACCGATTCCACTTGCAGGCGCTCTTCCAACCGCCCCAAACCGATGTCGTCCGGGCCAATGCCATCCAGCGGCGACAAATGCCCCATCAGTACAAAGTAACGACCGGCAAACTGCCCCGTCTGTTCAATAGCATGAATATCAGCCGGGCTTTCTACAACGCAAATCTGCCCATTTTGCTGACGGCGCGGATTCGAGCAAATCGCACAAACGTCCTGCTCGGTGAATGTCCGACAATCGCTACAGTGACCGATTTCGGACATCGCCCGCGTCAACGCCTGCGCTAGGCGCATACCACCGCTGCGGTTACGTTGCAGCAGTTGAAACGCCATGCGCTGCGCCGACTTGGGCCCAACGCCCGGCAGGCAGCGCAGCGCTTCCATCAATGATTCAAGAAGCGGACTGGTCTGCATTAGAACGGCATCTTGAAGCCCGGCGGCAATTGCATACCGCTGGAAACCGATGCCATTTTTTCTTTCTGCGTTTCAGCGATGCGGCGAGCGGCATCGTTGAACGCTGCTGCGATCAGATCTTCCAGCATCTCTTTGTCGTCTTCCATCAGGCTTGGATCGATCTCAACACGGCGGCAGTTATGCGCACCGTTGATCGTGATTTTCACCAGACCCGCGCCCGATTCGCCCGTGACTTCCAGATTCGCCACTTCTTCCTGCATCTGCTGCATTTTTTCCTGCATCTGCTGGGCTTGCTTCATCAGGTTGCCAATTCCACCTTTACCAAACATAGTTTTCTCTCTATCACGTCGGGCTGCGCACTCGCAGCGGTTAAACAGGGCGGATACTTTCTTCGTCCAGTTCCGCATCAAAGAAACGCCGCAGCGTTTGAATCGTTGTATCGTCTAGAATCGACTGACGCGCCTGCGCCAGCTTCTCTTCATATATGGCCTGACGCCACTCCAGCGGCGTTCGCACCGCTGGGTTGTCGTCTTCCGTAATCAGTAATTCTACAGGATGCCCATAGTGAGCCGTCAATGCGTCCAGCAGCGTCTTTTGCGCCGCAGGCGAATTCAGATGCCGCTGAGATGAACGTAGATGCAGATGCATCTTGCCTGCCTCATCACTCTCTTTAAACGCATTGAGTGCCAGCTGTTGTACCAGCTTTGGCAGCGTCAGGCGATGGATTTCCGCCGCCCATGGATCCCGTTCCAATGACTCTTCCGCCAGTCGTGCCGCCAGTTCAGGCGTTTTTTCGTGCTCTAATGCCGAACGCAGCGCTTTTGGCGTCGCCACATCGACCTTCTCTTCCTCGACTTTATTCTGCGCCCGCCAACGGTACGCTTCCGGCTTTTTAGGCTCGGTGGAAGAGGTTTTCGCGTTTTGCCGTTGAATGCTGCGCTCAGTTACCGAAGCCAATCGCTCCAGTGCTGAGGTTGCCGGCCGCGTGTTGTCAGACGCTGCCGGTTCAGCCTTTTTTGGTGGAGTACTCCCCTGTTTTCGCAGGAGCTGACTGCGAGCCTGTAACAATTGGGACGTCGCATCAGGTAATTCACTCTCACTATGCTGATCCGCAGAACCGACCGTAGCAGTTGGTTCCCCTAACGGCGGCGCATACGCGGAGGCATCCATCGGCGGTTCGGGAGAATAAGATGACGGTAGTACGTCGCCATGAGATTCAGTGTTGTGCGGCATTGGCGCACGAGCCATCGTCGATGCCGTTGCCGCAGGTTGCTGCTGTGCAGTCGGCTGGATAGAAGGCGCACGCGCAGCCTGAGCAGGCGCGGCACTCACTGGTGCAACAGGTTCGGCAATAATCTGGCTGGGATGAAACGCCAACGCTCTCAACAGCGTCATTTCAGCACCCATACGACGATCTGGTGCAAAAGGCAGTTCTTTGCGGCCAATGAGCATCGTCTGGTAATAAAGCTGCACGTCCGCAGGCGGCAACGCTCGCGCCAACTCTCGGATACGGGCTTCAACTGCCGCGTAATCATCGCCCAACGCCGCAGGCAGCAGTTGAACCATCGCAATACGGTGTAACAGCGTCTGGGTTTCCACCAATAGCGATTCCCAGTCCACTCCCCGAGCCGCAACCTGATCAAGCAGTGACATCACCTGTGCGCCATCGCCTTTCGCCAGCGCTTCAATCAGTGCCAACGGCTGCTCATCATCCAGCGTACCCAGCATTTGGCTGACTGAAGCCGTCGTGACCTGCCCCTGCCCCATGGCAATGGCCTGATCGGTCAGACTTAACGCATCACGCAGGCTACCATCGGCAGCACGCGCCAGAAGCTGCAGCGCACGTGGTTCACTGACGAGATTTTCCGCCTGTAGTACCTGTTCCAAATGCGCACGAATCTGTTCGACATCCAGCGCTTTGAGATGAAATTGCAGACAACGCGACAGAATGGTCACTGGCAGTTTCTGCGGATCGGTGGTCGCCAACAGGAATTTGACGTGCGGAGGTGGCTCTTCCAGCGTTTTTAACAACGCATTAAAGCTGTGGCGCGATAACATGTGTACTTCGTCAATCAGGTACACCTTGAATCGCCCACGCGCAGGAGCATACTGCACGTTATCCAACAGATCGCGCGTGTCTTCGACTTTAGTACGAGATGCGGCGTCGATTTCAATCAAATCGACAAAACGACCCTGTTCAATTTCTCGGCAGTTATCACACTGGCCGCACGGCGTTGCCGTCACGCCCTGTTCGCAATTCAGCCCTTTTGCCAGCAAACGGGCAATTGTCGTCTTCCCGACACCGCGGGTGCCAGAAAACAAATAAGCGTGATGGATTCGACCTAAGGAAAGGCCGTTAGCCAACGCGGTCAGGACATGTTCCTGACCGACAACTTGGGTAAAGGTTTGGGGACGCCACTTACGGGCAAGAACCTGATAGCTCATCAATACCGCAACAGTCGAGTTATTGAGGCGATCATGCTAACACAGCCACGCCGCTATCGGCGAGACTGTTATGATTAATGTCCGGGGAAGTCAACCAGGCTATAGCAGGTTACACCCATCTCAGTCAGGCGTTGCTCGCCACCCAGATCGAACAGGTTAATGATAAAAGCGGCATCCTTTACCGTGCCACCCAGACGACGGATCAATTTCACCGTAGCTTCAAGCGTACCGCCCGTTGCCAGCAGATCGTCGATCACCAGCACATTATCACCAGCGGAGATCGCATCGGCATGAATTTCCAACGTATCTGAACCGTATTCCAGTTCATAGCTTTCACTGATCGTTGGACGTGGCAGTTTGCCCGGTTTACGCACGGGAACAAAACCCACACCCAGCGCCAGCGCAACTGGGGCGCCAAACAGAAAACCACGCGCTTCGGTGCCGACAACCTTCGTCACACCGGTGTTGCGATAACGGTTCGCCAGCATTTCAATACTGGCCGCATAGGCCACAGGATCTTCCAGCAGGCTGGTGACATCACGGAACAGTATGCCCAGCTTTGGATAATCGGGGATGCTTTTGATACTGTTTTTAATTAATTCTGCCTGCTGCTGCGCTGTTACGGTCGTCATAGTTGTGCCTGATAAAACGTTCTGAACATACAAATGCCGGTCGCCACAAGGCTTTTATCATCGCACGATGTGATGAATAAGCATTATGACAAAGAGGAAAATGGCGACCCGTGCACGAAAACGCTCAAATCTAGTCAAAGTGACGGATAAATGCAACCATCCGCACTCTGGGTGGGTATTTTTTGTCTACCCGTCACGGAGGCCGCCGTTTGCGCTATCTTTTCGGATCCGCGCCCTGCGTTTGTTGTTCTGGATCAACCACAGGTAAACGAAGCATGAAGGTCAGCAAAATAGTTAAAATGACCAACAGCAAGAGCCTGACCCAGACTAGCTTGACCAGCCAGAGCGAAAGCGCGAACGTCAGTAGAATCATGGTGACGGCCTTCCACTTGGCTCCTGGCGGCAAGGCTCGATGTTGCTGCCAGTGGCGCAGATAGCTACCAAACCAGGATCGGTACAGCAGCCAGTCATGGAAACGCGGGGACGAGCGGGCAAAACACCAAGCGGCCAGTAACAAGAATGGTGTGGTCGGTAATAAAGGCAATACGACACCCAACGTTGCCAGCACAACGGAAACCCACCCCAGTATAATCAGCAACACACGATACATATTCACCTTTACGCTTTGTTCACTACCAAATATGTTTTGTCTACTCAATATGCTTTGCCTACGACAATATCCATCACACTTTATCACCACCTTGCCTGATGGATTAGTTAAGATATCCTCATGCAGTACATAAAGCGACGTAGGCTAGTTATGCGATATACCACGCGCTGGCACACCACATAAAGGCGGCTTGCTGAATCATCAGCCTTACCGTAAGGGAAAAAAGTGAATACGCATCAATTGCTGCAGGCGCTTGAACAACAAATTAACACGCTGGCGAAAGAGCTTGAACCGTTGGCGGATAAAGCGGTGCCGCAATCGCGCTTTGATCGTCAGCTTTTTAGCAGCTACGGCACCCGACTACGTGACTATCGCGCCGAGGTTGAACAAAACCTGCATGCAATAAAACAGCTAGTCGCCGAACAGCGCACCGATCGTGTGGCATTTCTGGCTGAAAAGCTGGTTAGCCAGATAGCGGCATTGCAGCGTGAACTGGCAACGCAATCATTGCGCAAGCAAGAGCAACGTGTCGCACCACAACAGGAAGATGTGTATCACAAGCTGGCGGAGCATCAGGATTATGAACGCCGCTTGCTTTCCATGATTCAGGACAGAGAAAGTCTGCTCATTACACAGACGCTTTTCAGCGAGCAACAACGGCTGCAAAAAGAGCTGGCCGCGCTGGAAGGACGGCTGTCACGCTGCCGTCAGGCACTATTACGCCTGGAGCGTCAGATCGAACGCCGGGAACAAGGACTGTAGCGCGGCAGCTTCGCCGAGAAAGGAGAGGTACTGATTTATGTCACTTGAAAACGCCCCACCCGAAGTCAAGCTGGCGGTTGATTTGATTATGCTGCTGGAAGAAAACCAAATCGACCCTCGTATCGCGCTAGCCGCACTGGCAATGGTACGAGCCGATTTTGAGAAAAAGCTCTCGCAAGAAGAAAGCAACGCTGAATCCTCCGCCCAAGGCAAATAGCTCAGCGCTTTAAAGACAAGAGGTGTTAACGCGGGCGAACCACGACTTACTCAGCAGGTTTGCGTAACGCAGGGCTAAAATGCAACATATCGATAAAGGCATCCACCAGCGCTGGCGCTTCCTGATCGAGATCGAAACTTTCCGGCATAAATAACCAGTTTTCCATCACGCCGGAAAAATAAGCCCGCAGCGCAATCGCCGCACGACGGGGATAAATGTCCGTTGGCAACATTCCCATGCGGATGCACTTAATCAGGTTTTCTTCGATATCGACATAGCAGGAAAGATAAAGCTCTTTGCGTGCATTATACGATTGCAACATTTCACCGACAAACTCACATTTGTGAAAAGCGATCTCCATAATGGAACGCCAGTGAGTATCGCTAACGGTTAAACGCAGCATATAAATCAATAATTCACGCATCACACGGAGTGGATTATCAGGGAATTTTGTCTGATACTCTATTTCAAACTCACTGATTTTTGACTCTGCCAGAGCCCAGATTTCATCAAAAATTTCGGCTTTGTTCTTAAAATGCCAATAAATAGCACCGCGGGTCACACCAGCAGCAGTCGCAATGTCAGACAATGAAGTCGCAGACACACCATGCTCAGAGAACACTCTTAACGCAGTATCCAGTATCTGTTGCCGGGTTTCCTGAGCCTGTTTTTTGGTTTTTCGTGCCATGATAATTTGGTTTTTCGTGCCATATCGCTGTATTTGAAGGAAAGTGAGATTTACATACATTCAAGTATGTATGTAACATAGCATGAACATAAGACTATAGCAGCAATGGGTTTTTGAGCTTGTGATCCATTGGTCAATTTCAAATCGGACACTTGAGGTTTATCTATGAACAAAAACAGAGGGCTAACGCCTCTGGCGGCAGTTCTGATGCTTTCTGGCGGCTTAATGCTTGCAGGATGTGATGACGGCAACAATCAGCAAGGCGGCGCACAGCAGCAGATGCCTGAAGTGGGTATTGTTACGTTGAAAACGGAAGCACTGAATGTTATGACCGAACTGCCGGGCCGTACAAGTGCTTACCGCATTGCAGAGGTTCGCCCACAGGTTGGCGGTATTATCCTCAAACGCAACTTCGTTGAAGGATCTGACGTTAAATCTGGCGCATCGCTGTATCAGATCGATCCTGCGACATACCAGGCAAACTATAATAGCGCCAAAGGTTCACTTGCTCAGGCACAGGCTCAGGCAGAAATTGCCCGCCTGACGGTTAACCGCTATAAACCACTGCTGGGCACCAACTACGTCAGCAAGCAGGATTACGATCAGGCAGTTGCCACTTCTCGTCAGGCTGACGCAGCGGTTCAGGCAGCTAAAGCAGCAGTAGACACTGCACAAATAAATCTGGCGTACACCAAAGTTAATTCCCCAATCGAAGGCCGCGTGGGTAAATCCACGGTGACGGAAGGCGCATTGGTGGCCACCGGCCAAGCAACGGCATTAACGACCGTACAGCAGTTGGATCCAATCTATATCGATGTCACGCAGTCCAGTAATGATTTCCTGCAACTGAAGAGAGAGCTGGAAAACGGCACGCTGAAACAGAATGAAGGCAAAGCGAATGTTCGCCTGCTGTTGGAAAACGGTACCGAATATGCCGAAGCGGGTACATTGGAATTCTCTGATGTAACGGTAGATGAAACCACAGGTTCCATCACGCTGCGCGCTATTTTCCCAAACCCACAGCATAACCTGCTCCCCGGTATGTTTGTACGAGCTCGCCTCGATTCCGGTGTTAACCCAACGGCCTTGTTAGTACCTCAACAAGGTATCACCCGCGATCCGCGTGGTCAGGCCACGGCGATGGTTGTTGGGGAAGGCGATAAAGTGGAGCCACGCACGCTTAAAACCAGTAAAGCAATTGGTGACAAATGGTTGGTTACCGAAGGCTTGAAAGCGGGCGATCGCGTTATTGTCACTGGTCTGCAAAAAATCAGACCCGGTGCGCAGGTGAAAGCTAAAGAAGTCGCTCCAGAAAATCAGCAGGCGCAACAAGCGTCAGCAGAACCCGCGAAGTCTTAAGACGTTCTAACAGGAGCCGGTACAATTCATGGCTAAGTTTTTTATAGATCGACCCATTTTTGCATGGGTACTCGCCATCATGGTGATGCTGACGGGGTTGCTGGCAATTGTTAAATTACCCATTGCCCAGTATCCAACAATCGCGCCACCCGCGATTGAAATAACAGCAAACTATCCTGGGGCCGATGCATCAACGCTGCAAGATTCCGTTACGCAGGTTATCGAACAGAATATGAACGGTATCGATAACCTGATGTACATGTCATCAAGCAGTGACTCCTCAGGTACAGTCCAGATTACACTGACCTTTGAGGCTGGTACCGATCCGGACATCGCGCAGGTTCAGGTGCAGAACAAGCTGCAACTGGCCATGCCGCTGCTACCGCAGGAAGTACAGCAGCAAGGGGTTAACGTTCAGAAATCAAGTAGCAGCTTCCTCATGGTTGCCGCCTTCATTAGTGAAGACGGTAAAATGTCGCAGGAAGATATCGCTGACTACGTGGCCGCTAACGTTAAAGACCCTATCAGCCGTACATCTGGCGTAGGTGACGCGCAGCTATTTGGCTCCCAGTACGCCATGCGTATCTGGTTGGATCCGAACAAGCTTAATAACTATCAGTTAACTGCAGGTGACGTCAGCGCAGCAATCCGTGTTCAAAACAACCAGATCGCCGCAGGACAATTGGGGGGCGCTCCACCGGTTCCCGGCCAGCAGTTGAACGCCTCGATCATTGCGCAAACCCGTCTGAATTCAGCAGAAGAGTTTTCTAAAATACTGCTGAAAGTTAACGCGGATGGGTCTCAGGTTCGCCTTAAAGACGTCGCACGCGTTGAGCTGGGTGCAGAAGGCTACGACGTTATCGCACGTTTCAATGGGAAACCTGCTGCCGGTATCGGTATCAAATTGGCAACAGGCGCGAACGCGCTGGATACCGCAACTGCCGTAAAAGATGCCCTGACGAAAGCGGAAGAGTTCTTCCCTTCTGGCCTGAAAGTCGTTTACCCGTACGATACAACGCCCTTCGTTAAGATCTCGATCAGCGAAGTAGTGAAAACGCTGGTGGAAGCTATTGTACTGGTATTCCTTGTGATGTACCTGTTCCTGCAGAACTTCCGTGCCACGTTGATCCCAACAATCGCAGTGCCGGTCGTCTTGCTGGGGACCTTTGCTATTCTCTCCGCGTTTGGTTATTCGATAAACACCTTGACGATGTTCGCGATGGTTCTTGCCATCGGGCTTCTGGTGGACGATGCCATCGTCGTCGTGGAAAACGTAGAACGTGTTATGGCGGAAGAAGGTCTGCCGCCTAAAGAAGCGACCAAACGATCCATGGAGCAGATCCAAGGCGCGTTGGTCGGTATTGCACTGGTGCTGTCCGCCGTATTCATCCCGATGGCGTTTACTGGTGGTTCAACAGGGGCAATCTATCGTCAGTTCTCCATCACAATCGTTTCGGCGATGGTGCTGTCGGTTCTGGTTGCGTTGATTTTGACACCAGCACTTTGTGCAACACTGCTGAAACCAATCGCCAAAGGCGATCATGGTGAGAAAAAAGGCTTCTTCGGCTGGTTCAACCGACTGTTTGAGAAGAGCACGCAGCACTACACCGACAGCGTGGCGAATATCCTGCGCAGCACTGGCCGTTATCTGGTCATCTATCTGCTGATTGTTGTGGGCCTGGCACTGTTGTTCTTACGTTTGCCAACGTCTTTCCTGCCGGACGAAGACCAGGGGGTTCTCCTGAACATTGTTCAGTTACCTTCAGGTGCAACGCAGGAAAACACCCAGAAAATCATGGACAGAATGACGCAATACTATCTCGACAATGAGAAAGGTAACGTCAAGTCTGTGTTTACCGTGACGGGCTTCGGGTTCTCTGGTCGTGGGCAGAATGCCGGTTTGGCCTTCGCCAGCTTGAATGACTGGAGTGAACGAAGCGGCGCAGAAAATAAAGTTATGGCGATTGCAGGCCGAGCAAACGCGGCCTTTAGCCAGTATAAAGAAGCTATGGTTTTCGCAGTCAACCTTCCTGCGATTATCGAACTGGGTACCGCAACAGGTTTCGACTTCCAGTTGATTGACCAGGCTAACCTTGGGCACGCAAAACTGACGGAAGCACGTAATCAGTTACTGGGCATGGCAGCACAACGCCCTGATACGCTGGTGCAAGTTCGTCCGAACGGGATGGAAGATACGCCGCAATTCCGTCTTGATATCGATCAGGAAAAAGCACAAGCACTTGGTGTGTCACTGTCAGATATCAGCTCAACGTTGGCAACAACGCTGGGTGGTTCTTATGTGAATGACTTTATCGATCGCGGTCGCGTGAAGAAAGTTTACGTTCAGGCCGACGCGCCTTTCCGTATGCTGCCAGATGACATCAAAAACTGGTACATCCGCGGTAGTAACGGACAGATGGTGCCATTCTCCGCCTTCACGCAGAGTCACTGGGAATACGGTTCACCGCGTCTGGAGCGTTATAACGGCCAGCCATCCATGCAAATACAGGGCGAAGCGGCTCCAGGTAAAAGTTCCGGTGACGCCATGGCATTGATGGAAGAGTTCGTCACTAAATTACCGCAAGGTATCGGCTACCAATGGACGGGAATGTCCTATCAAGAGCGGTTATCAGGCAACCAGGCTCCTGCAATCTATGCCATTTCATTGATTGTCGTGTTCCTGTGTCTGGCGGCGCTTTATGAGAGCTGGTCAATTCCGTTCTCCGTCATGCTGGTTGTTCCATTGGGGATCATCGGTGCATTGATTGCAGCGAATATGACGGGTCTTGAAAATGACGTTTACTTTAAGGTGGGCCTGCTAACAACCATAGGGCTATCGGCGAAGAACGCCATATTGATCGTCGAATTTGCTAAAGATCTGATGGAAAAAGAAGGGAAAGGACTGATTGAAGCAACGCTGGATGCTGTTCGTATGCGTTTGCGTCCAATCTTGATGACATCACTGGCCTTTATCCTCGGTGTAATGCCGCTGGTAATCAGTAGCGGTGCTGGTTCCGGTGCACAGAACGCCGTTGGTACTGGCGTAATGGGCGGGATGATTACGGCAACCGTGCTGGCTATCTTCTTCGTTCCGGTGTTCTTCGTTGTTGTCCGCCGTCGTTTCAGCAAGAAAGTAGACGATACAACCGCTCACTAAGACTGAACCCCACCTATATATCCCCTAAAAGGCCGCCTAGCGGCCTTTTTTACGTCCCTCCCCTCACTTCCCGACGCACCGAGTTGTTTTCATCTTATCCGTATCTACAGCGGCTTAGAGAATACTGCCGCCTCACAGAAACATAATAGTTGATCCTGATGCTAAAAAAGCGCAACATGATAGATATGTTATAACATAACAATTGAGGTAACTATGAAAGCGGGTATTCATCCTGACTATCGCACAGTGGTATTTCATGATACCAGCGCGGATGTCTATTACAGGACTGGGTCAACCATTAAAACCGATCGGACCATTGAGCTTGAGGGGACCAACTACCCTTACGTCGTCATCGAGATTTCTTCGGCATCGCATCCCTATTACACCGGGAAGCAAAAAGAATATTCCAAAGAAGGTAGCACGGCGCGCTTCCAGCAGCGTTTCGGGAACTTCTTCAAGTAATCAGAGAGGGTTATTAAATGCAGGTGCTTAGTTCGCTGCGTTCAGCAAAGAATCGCCATAAAGATTGTATTGTGGTCCGCCGTCGTGGGCGAGTTTACGTTATATGTAAATCCAACCCGCGCTTTAAGGCCGTGCAAGGCGGAAAAAAGAAAAAAGGTTAATCTTTCCCTAGCGCATCCCGCTACAGTCTGCGTTATGACACTAACAAGGCTGTACGGGATTACTTTCATGAAAAAACAGCTGAAACAATAAGATAACGAGCCTCCCTCCATCTTATCAATTGAAAGCCTCTTCGCATTACTTCTGCCATTACTCATATTTTCAGATAGAAATAATTAAATAATCCGCAGCCAAGTTTATTCTACGCTGACTACAACAACAAAAAATCAGAGGTTTAATCAAAATAAATAGCAATGAAAACCTTATCTATTATCCGCGAATTTTACGAACACTTTTGCTATAGTCATATATAGAATGACGTAATCGTAACCAACACGGTAGAGCTATACTTAAGGTTAAGTCATGATATGTTGGTATTTACGCCAACCCTATTTCGCGACATAGTAGATAGTAGGAGGTAAGAAAATCTCTGTTTTTTCATTCATTGCTGAACGAATCACAATGCATCAACGTATTGCCTGTAACAGCATGAATACGAAACAATGCTAATGTCTTTATCTTGCAAGTTTCATCAGTCTACCTGTTTACCAGGTGTTAACCGCAGTAACACTGAATAACGGCTTAACGGAGGGATTGATATGGATGAGTACACACCGAAACATTATGATATTGCCCAACTCAGATTCTTATGTGAGAATCTGTGTGACGAAAGCATAGCAACGTTAGGCGATAGCAGTCACGGCTGGGTCAACGATCCAACATCTGCGATCAATCTCCAATTAAATGAACTTATTGAGCATATCGCTACGTTTATTCTCACATTTAAAATAAAATACCCTAACGAAAGTGAGCTTTCAGAGCAGGTTGAAAAGTATTTGGATGATACTTACGTCTTGTTTAGCAACTATGGCATTAATGATGCTGAACTACGGCGCTGGCAGAAATCCAAAGCAAAATTATTCGGAATGTTCTCAGGGGAGAACGTCTGTACGCCTGCTAAAACTTAAGCAATAATTTATTTATATTTTTTAACCACCAGGTACTGTTTGCATAGGCCATTATGAAAAAAATCGACTATTTGATGCGTTTGCGTAAATGCACAACCATTGACACTCTCGAACGTGTTATTGAAAAAAACAAGTATGAGCTCTCCAATGATGAACTGGAGATGTTCTTTTCCGCAGCCGATCATCGTCTGGCTGAACTGACAATGAACAAACTCTACGACAAAATCCCTACCGCAGTATGGCGATACGTACGTTAATTTCTAACGACTCGCATACAAAAACTGACATTAAATACACTGCGCCGATAATATTATCGGCCTTTGTTTTTATTATCTTTTAATGCATTAATTAAGTAATACTTGTAACAAATTGTATTTTTAATATTAAGTAAAAATGAAAATCACCTCTCACTTCACGCTTATTCCCTCGCCACTTATCATTTATAACAATCGCATCGATAACATCACTAATAGTATATAGTGTGATAAAAACAGAGGGCGTAATAATTGCCGCGATTATTACTCGCTAAGCAAAGAAGCATGAGTAATCTTTCCAGAAAACCGAGAGCAGGAAATGGTGACTCAGAGCTTATGCTTGGAGAGCGACTTAGGGTATGTGACAAAGGATGGGATCTATGGGTAGAAAACAAAGGTCGATCTGACGATAGCGTGGTTATACAGAAGCTAAATTGGTGGAGGCCCCGCCAGCTACATCCCGGCACACACGTCTCCTGCTGCGGCTGCTTCCTTCCGGATCTGACCGAGTCCACAGGTTAGTGTTGCGGGAGAACCGACAGGGCCTCCATTGACGACTTCATAACAGCTTGCACATGATAACAACAGTGTGTCACAAAGCGGTGGGCATTATCGGCGATGAGATAGGCAATTGCAAGCTAACCCATACTAACCGTTGTTTTCTTACTCACCTCACTATGCCACTATGATGATCAATCGGCTTAGAAACACGGGAACACCCGCGGATGTCAGAAGAAAACGATAATTTCCGCCAACGCGTTTTTCAAATTGTCGCGGCGATTCCTTATGGGAAAATAGCAACCTATGGCGACATCGCGCAGCTTGCCGACTCACCCAGAGCATCGAGGCAAGTCGGCGGAGTGTTAAAACGCCTACCGAAAGACAGCAAACTCCCCTGGCATCGGGTAATCAATCGTAAAGGAGAAATATCGCTAGTCGGTGGAGATTATGTGCGCCAGAAGTCTGCATTGCAGGCAGAAGGCATCATTTTTAATCGTCAGGGAAAGATTGATCTTGCTAAATATCGTTGGCAATACGCGCCATAACGGCGCGTATACCGATGTATTACCAGACTGGCTGCGGAGCCATCGATGACGATGCAGGCTGTCCCTGAAGCATATGAGGGGTCTGATTCGTCGGGTTAGATATCATTGATTCCTGATTTTTCGCCGGTAAGGGAACAGAAGCGACAGGTACCAACACCAAATCGGCGTTATTTACCCCGTTGCTAATGACCGGCAAGACGTTCTCCGTCACCATGACGATACGATTGTCGATCGCAATCGCTGCGCTAAGTAAGATACGCGCGTTGGGCTGAATATCAGCCGGGTTATACGGCAACTCAAATTGGAAAGGAGCCTGCTTTCCTTCCGTACGCGTCACGCGCTGAGTAATCACTTTTGAAGGCGCATCAGCCAGAGATGCATCAGATACTGTGACGGTCAAAACCGCGTTGTGAGGTAGCGCAATGCGCTGACGAATATTTACAGTACCCGTTACCGCTGGCATCGCAACAGCCGGGCGCTGAGAGGAAACACTGGTGACAGGTGCACCTGTCTGAGGAGAAACACCATAATCACTTCTCTGTGCACATGCAGCCAGAGTCATCGATAACGTGATACCGCCTAAGATATGCCATAATTTCATTCGGTCAGTCTCCTTTATTATTGTCAGACTACCGGCATCGAAAACCGGCACTCATAAACAGTATGAGTCACTAAACACAATAATGATGGTGCAAAATTCTGATTTTTTCCCTGAAAACCGCACATTCATTATAATAAAAGTCCATGGATGGATACTTTATACCTTTAAAAACAAATAGATAATTACCATCCGCATCCATTGAGGCCGATACCATGAGTCAATCACTACAACACCTTCTCGACCTCCTGCATTTAGAGAAACTCGAAGAAGGACTATTTCGCGGACAAAGCGATGATTTGGGGCTGCGCCAGGTCTTTGGTGGGCAGGTCGTCGGTCAAGCTATGTCGGCCGCTAAGCAGACCGTTCCTGTCGAGCGCAACATTCACTCTTTTCATAGCTACTTTTTGTTACCCGGCGATAGTCAGAAACCGATTATTTATGACGTTGAAAACCTGCGCGATGGCAACAGTTTCAGCGCTCGCCGCGTTAGCGCTATCCAGAATGGTCGCCCCATTTTTTATATGACCGCCTCATTTCAAAGCCATGAGGAAGGTTTTGAGCACCAAAATGTGATGCCAGATGTCGCACCGCCAGAGGCGCTGAGATCCGAGCAAGAAATCGCACAAGATATGCAGCATCTTCTTCCACCCCGCTTTCGCGATAAATTTATTCAGGCCAGCCCGATAGAGATGCGCCCGGTTAAATTCCATAACCCGCTCAAGGGCGAAGTAGACGAGCCAGTACGACACGTTTGGTGCCGTGCCAGCAGCCCGTTGCCGGACGATAAGCGTATTCACCAATATCTGCTTGGCTATACGTCTGACTGCAATTTCCTACTCACCGCCTTACAACCTCATGGCGTTGGCTTTTTGGAACCGGGTATGCAGGTCGCCACGATCGATCACTCAATGTGGTTCCACCGTGATTTCCGGCTGGACGACTGGCTGCTCTATACCGTGGAAAGCACATCCGCATCCGGCGCTCGTGGCTTCGTTCGTGGGCAATTCTATACTCGAGAAGGCGTGCTGGTTGCATCCAGCGTGCAGGAAGGCGTGATGCGTCGTCGCCAGCAGTAAATCTGCTGACAAACCGTATTACAACGCTAAAACAACGCAGTTTGAACAACGTTAGCCGTAAAACAAAACAGGCGTGGAGTTTCCTCCACGCCTGTTCACTGTATCTGAACTGCCTTACTTATTGGTTGTAAGCGCTCTCGCCATGGCTGTTAACATCCAGACCTTCGCGCTCTTGCTCTTCAGGTACACGCAGACCGACGATCATATCCGCTACCTTGAAGGCGACAAATGCCACCACGCCAGACCACACCAGACAAACAATCACGCTGAACAGCTGTACCCAAACCTGATGTGCCATTGTCACACCTTCTGCATAGCCCGTTCCACCCAGCGATGCCGACGTGAATACCCCCGTCAAGATACAACCAACGATACCGCACACGCCGTGAACACCGAACACATCACACGGGTCATCCACACGCAGCCATCTTTTCAGTACCGTTACGCCCCACAGGCCTGCAACACCACCAGCCAGACCGATGATCAGAGCGCCACCCACACCAACCGTACCCGCCGCTGGGGTAATTGCCACCAGACCTGCGATACAGCCAGAGCACGCCCCCAACAGAGAAGGCTTACCGCGCACCAACCACTCACCGCCAACCCATGCCAGAATCGCAGCAGCAGTTGCAACAACCGTGTTCAGGAAAGCCAGAGCAGCGACACCGTTCGCAGCACCCGCAGAACCCGCATTGAAACCAAACCAGCCGATATACAGAATCGCGGTACCGATAAACACCATTGGCAGGTTGTGCGGTTTGAAGGCTTCTTTACCAAAACCAGCACGTTTACCCAGCAGGTAAGCACCAACCAACCCAGCAACCGCGGCGTTGATGTGAACGACCGTACCACCAGCAAAGTCTAATGCGCCATCCGCCGCCAGATAGCCACCGCCCCATACCATGTGCGTCATTGGCAGGTAAGAGAATGTCAGCCACAGCCCAACAAAAATCAGCACAGCAGAGAAACGAATACGCTCAGCGATCGCCCCGACAATCAACGCAACGGTGATACAGGCGAAGGAAGCTTGATAAGCCACATGCACAAACTGGTAGTAGGTGCCGCTGATGGACTCAATCCCAATGCCTTTCAGCATAAACGTACTGAAACCACCGAAGAAGGCGTTACCTTCGCTGAAGGCCAGGCTATACCCGTAAACTACCCACAGGATACAGACCATCGCGAACGTTACGCTTACTTGCGTCATCATGGACAGAACGTTCTTAGAACGGATCAGGCCGCCATAAAACAGTGCGATGCCCGGTATAGTCATAAAGAGTACCAATGCGGTACAAATCATAATAAAAGCGTTATCCGCTTTATCAATCGTCGGTGTCGCAGCCATTGCCCAGGACGGGAGTAATGCCGCCACACCGAGACCTAATGAAGAGAGTAGTTTTTTCATTTTCATCCATCCCTATTTACGTATCTACGCTAGGTGTTGTTAAAGTGCGGCTTCGTCAGTTTCACCCGTACGAATACGGATAACCCTTTGCAACTCGGCGACAAAAATTTTGCCATCACCAATTTTTCCGGTGTACGCGGCTTTGCTGATGACGTCGATCACTTCGTCCAGTTGGTCGTCTGCAATCGCGATATCAATTTTTACCTTGGGTAAAAAGTTAACGCTGTATTCTGCGCCACGATATAGCTCCGCGTGCCCTTTCTGACGACCAAATCCTTTCACCTCAGTGACGGTGAGCCCCTGGATGCCGACAGAAGATAACGCTTCACGTACATCTTCCAGCTTGAATGGTTTTATCACCACAGTAACCAGTTTCATTTATCTTCCCCCTAGCCATTACGTTCAGGCTTTCGCCCGCCACTTGTTCGATTACGTACTCTATGAAGTCGGTCTACGTCATGATTAAAGCAAACGGTGTGCCATAAATGATTTATCTGGCATAAATCAGGAGGGAGAACGCGATTAGAGAGAGAAAAGTGCAAAAAGCAAACGCGACAGGACTGGAATAGTGAAGAATTCGGAGCAAGAATTGCACTAAATTAGTGCATGGAGGGTATTTTTAGTGCAGAGCGAGTAAAAACCAGAATCACGATGCTTACTGATGGTGCGAAGCGATGCGTAGACTGTTGGTCTGCACCATACGAGGCAGTGCAGACCGTGGCATTACCGATAATCGTGTTATGCAGGGCAAGATTCCGTGCTGATGGCAGCGAGATCCTCTCCGGCTAGCTGTAATTGATACATTTGATAATAGCGCCCCTGCTGTTGCAGCAGTTGCTCGTGCGTTCCCCGCTCAACCGTTTGCCCATGATGGAGCACCATAATCGTGTCAGCCTCAACGATAGTGGAAAGCCGATGGGCGATGATAATCAAGGTCGTCTGTTCCCTGATGATACGTAGCGCCTTTTGCACCGCCTGCTCCGTACCTGAGTCGATATTCGCAGTGGCCTCATCGAGAATCAGGATTTTAGGCGTTTGCACCAAGACTCGCGCAATCGCTAACAGCTGTTTTTGTCCGGTAGACAGGTTGTTCCCTTGTTCGCCGATGCGCGTATGCAATCCTTCAGGAAAATCTCGAACCAGTTCAGCAAGCTGTACCACTTCCAGCACGTGCCAGACGGCCTCTTCGCTGATATCACGTCCCAGCGTCACATTCACAAACATGGACTCCGCCAGCACAACGGGATCCTGTTGGACCATTGCCACATTTTGGCGCAAAACGGTATGAGAGAGCGTCGATAACGGCCGACCATCAAGCTGAATTTCACCCTCATCTGGCGCGTAATACCCCATAAGCAAGCTCGCTAGTGTACTTTTCCCACTACCGGTATGCCCGACTAAAGCGACAAATCCGCGATCAGGTATCGTCAGAGAAATATTCTGTAGCACACGTTTCTCTGTGCCATATGAGAAAGAGACATCGTCAATATCGACACGCCCGGTAACCAGAGGACGCTCGTCATTGCCGTAGGTCTGCTTTTTGCCATCCATCAGTTCAAAGATACGTTCACCAGCGACGACCGCCTGCTGCAACATGGATTGCTGGGTAGTCAACTCAATCAGTGGTTCATTCAGGCGGCCAAGGTAGTTGATAAACGCGTACAGAACCCCAACGCCAACCGATCCCATCGAGCTAAAACCAAATTGCATCAACAAGCCACACAGTACCATCGCGGCAAATAAGCTCAGCAGCGGCCGCAGCAGAAAACCTTCCAGACGCAAGGCCTTCATACGCGCTTCATAATGTTTATGGCTGGCTGCCCCCAACTTCTTGCCAAAGTGTGCCTGCTGGCGAAATTGTTGAATGACGCCCATGCCATTGATCACTTCGTTGAAACCATCGTTAATGTCCGCCAGATAGCTTCGCACCTTGCGCACCGTCGGCGTACTAAAGCGGTGGTACAGCACCATGACCGTTGCGACCGCGGGGAAAATCATCAGCGCGACGAGCGCCATCTGCCAGTTCAGACTGAACATCGCCACCAGCATTGCACCAACCAACGCCGCACTACGTAATACCGTTGACACCACCATGACGTACAGATCTCTAACTACTTCGGTGTCATTGGTGACGCGTGAAATCAACTGTCCAACAGGTTGTGTATCAAATGTGCTAAGCGGCTGACGCAACGCGGCATCCATTACATCAATACGCAGTTGCTGAACAACACCCACAGCGACCCGATTAAACAGCAGGGTCTGAAAATAGTGCAGCGAGGCTGCCAGAATTTGCAGCAGGATATAGGCCATTGCCAAGCCAGCCGCAATCGCCAGCGGAAATTGGCCTTTTGCCACCAGATCGTCAATAAAATAACTGACCAAAACGGGACCAGAAACTTCAGCGATAGCAGCAATCCACAGCATCAGGACACCCTGTAACAACGGTTTCCGCCAAGGGGAACCATAAGCTAGCAGACGTTTCAGGGTGGGCCAAAACCGTTGAGGGCTATTCATTTTCCGCTCCTTCCAACTGCGGCACATCATCCAGCGCCGCCTCCAGTTGCTGATAACGGTACATATCTCGATACCAACCGGGCTCTGCTGCCAACGCTCTGTGCGTGCCACGCTGCGCTGTTTGTCCCTGTTGCAACACCACGATTTCGTTCGCTTCAGTTAGCGCGGACAGGCGATGTGCGCTGATGATCAGCGTCCGTTTCTCACCCCATGTTTTGAGATTCTGTAAAATCTGGTGCTCCGTTTGCCCATCAACCGCAGACAGCGCATCATCCAACACCAAGATCTCAGCATCTAGCAATAACGCACGCGCAATCGCAATCCGCTGTTTCTGACCGCCCGATAGCATCACACCACGCTCGCCAACCTCGGTCTGGTAGCCCTGAGGCAAACGCAGAATATCGTCATGAACACTCGCAAGCCGCGCCGCCTGTTCAACCTCTTGTTGCGTGGCATCAGGCCGCCCTAGTGCAATATTTTGCGCTACCGTGTCCGAAAACAAAAAAGGCATTTGCCCTACAACGGCAAAACGGCTCCGGAGTTCATCCAAACGAATCGTGTTCAAGGGACGATCGTGATAGCGAATCTCTCCCGGCAGAGTATCGAAATGACGTAAAATCAACGCCAGCAGCGTACTTTTCCCTGACCCTGTCGGCCCACATAACCCCAGCATATTCCCCGGCGCCAACGTAAACTGAACATGTTGTAAAGCATCACGGGTATTATCCGGGTAGCGAAATGCAGAGAGATTCACTTCCAACACGCCCCGTCCGGCAGGCAATGATTCTTCACCGTCTTTCACCACCAGCTCTTCCGCAAGCATCTGACGAATGCGGCCATATGCCGCGCTGCCACGTTCCACAATATTAAACATCCAGGCTAGCGCCAGCATCGGCCAGATCATCAATCCGAGATACATGACAAAGCTGGTCAATAAGCCCAGCGTTATCGAACCGTTAATCACCATCCAACTGCCGCCACCAATCGCCAACAAATTTGAAAGCCCGACGGCAATATAAATCGTGGGATCGAAGCGGGCATCAACCTGAGCGACGTGCATGTTTTTAGCGCCGGCATCCGCCGCAACCTGTGCGAAACGCGAAGATTGGTAGTTTTCCAACCCAAAGGCTTTAATCATCCGAATGCTGGTTAAGCTTTCCTGCGCCTGATCGTTAAGCGAAGAAAACGCCGCCTGTGCGGATTTAAAACGGTTATGCAGTTGGGTGCCGTAGCGTTTGATGAAAAGCGCCATGACCGGCATGGGGAGCAGCGCCAACAGGGTAAGTTCCCAGCTGATTTGAGTGCACATGACAACCAGCACAGCACAGCCCATCACCATCGAATCGACCAGCGTCAGTACGCCCTCTCCGGCGGCAAAGACTACGCGATCGACATCGTTCGTGGCGCGCGCCATCAGATCACCTGTACGATTGCGTTGGTAAAATGCAGGATGCTGACGACTCAGTTGGCGGTAAAAATCTTCTCGTAACTCAACCGCCAACTGGTATGACGCCCCAAACAGGAACACGCGCCACACGTACCGCAACAGATAGACCATGACGGCGGTAAGCAGCATAACGCCAATCCACTTCATCATTTCGGTCATCGACATGCCGTGTTGCGTCACACCATCGACAATAACGCCGACCAGTTTTGGAGGGAGTAATTGTAGAATAGCAATCGCAATCAATAGCGCGACCGCCCCCAGATAGCGCCGCCATTCACGACGAAAATACCAACTCAGTTGAGCAAACAGTCTCACGCGGTTTTCATTCCAATAGCCAAATGGGTCATGACAGACTCAGAAAAGTGATTATACAAAAGATGGATATACACTAAATAATTCAAGTTTCAGGAAGGCGGCAAAAGAAGGAATCCCGATGAGCTTACTCAAGTAAGTGATTCGGGTGACTGAATGCTGCCAACGCACATGCAACTTGAAGTATGACGAGTATGGACGATGAATCACAGGGATAAAGGCAGTGCCGTGGTATGTTTGATTCGTTCCATAGCAAAGCTAGATGTTACATCGACCAGCCCGGGAATACCATTCACTAACCGCTTATAGAAATCATCATAGCTTTTCATATCAGCGACCTGGACCTGCATCAGGTAGTCGTATTCGCCCGCCATGCGATAAAAGGCCAGCACTTCCGGCATGTCGGACACCACGCGAGTGAAGGTCTGATACCAGTCACGATTGTGCTGCTGCGTTTTTAATAAGACAAACGCGGTTAGCCCTAATCCCAGACGTTCATTATCCAGCAGCGCCACCCGAGCCCGAATGATTCCCTCTTCTTCCAGACGCTTAAGACGCTTCCAGCACGGCGTGGATGTCAGATTAACCGCATCAGCCAGCGTCTGAAGCGAAAGCGTGCAATCCTGTTGCAACATATTCAGCAGTGTTCGATCAATTTTATCCAGCATAGTGTTACCCAATATGTTTTACCCAACATAAGGCCGATCCATAGAAAGTATTTCCCTACTTTCCGCCATTAAGAGATAAAAGCAATGTTCTTTCCGCCCAAAAACGAGGGGATCGCATTATTGGTGCCATCAGTATAGCTGATGACCTTAATGACTTTTACAGCAAGACCATCACCGTCACCATGATTTTTAGGATAGCGACCCTTCCTGTATCTCGATAGTAAAAACACCCCCACATGAATCAATAAAGAGTAAATAATTCCCTTAAACCACCCATCAAGAGATAAAAAGGTAATTTTTTTATCCTGAAAACTCGTTAATCTATTCGCATAGCTATCTAACCGAGTTTTCATCATGACCAATGCCTGGGTTAAAAATGCCATCAGCGCTATCGAAGCTGATTTTCAGCGTTCGGCTGATACGCATCTTATCCGCCTTACCCTGCCGGATTATCCCGGTATCTATTTTTATCTCAAAGATGAAAGCACACATCCCAGCGGTAGCCTGAAGCATCGACTGGCGCGCTCTTTGTTTCTCTACGGGCTGTGTAACGGTTGGATTAAAGAAGGCACGCCAATTATCGAAGCCTCATCTGGCAGTACCGCTGTATCAGAAGCGTATTTTGCACGCCTGCTTGGCTTACCGTTTATTGCCGTCATGCCGTCCTGCACCGCAAAAAGAAAAATAGAGCAAATCGCTTTCTATGGCGGACGCTGCCATTTTGTTGAGCAGGCGGGACAAATCTATGCCGCCTCCGAACAGCTCGCGCAAGAGATGAACGGCCACTATATGGACCAGTTCACCTACGCGGAACGCGCCACTGACTGGCGTGGCAACAACAATATTGCCGACAGTATTTACCGCCAAATGGCCCGTGAACCCCATCCTGTACCAGACTACATTGTGATGAGTGCCGGTACGGGCGGCACGTCAGCCACGCTCGGGCGCTACATTCGCTATCAGGGTCTGGATACGCAATTGGTCGTCGTCGATCCAGAAAACTCCGTTTTCTACGACTGCTATCAGAAACAGGATCGTTCCATCATTGGCCCGTGCGGCAGTCGGATAGAAGGTATCGGCCGCCCGCGTGCCGAGCCTTCTTTTATTCCAGGTGTTATTGATAGCATGATCAAAGTGCCGGATGCTGCCAGCATCGCAACGCTGTACTGGCTGGAAAGCGTATTAGGCCGAAAAGCAGGTGCCTCTACCGGTACGAATGTCTGGGGCATGCTGCAATTAGCCAAAGAAATGGTTAATCGTGGCCAAAAAGGCGCGATTGTGACCCTGTTATGTGACAGCGGCGAACGTTATCTGGACACCTACTACAACAGCAGTTGGGTAGAAAAAAACATCGGCGACATTGGCCCTTACCTCAACGCCCTGAACAATCCGAAGATGTCCGCTATCATGCAGGAACCCAGCCTAGCGTGAGGCTGGTGTAGTCAACGCGCGGACACAACGCTGAATACAGGCTATTTTTCAGGTAACCTGGTTTCAGGTAACATAGCGACTTTGCACCGCAGTGCGTTAGAGACGTCTTGCGGTTAACGTCGCGTTAAGGTGAATGAAGAATGAAACGTGCTGTTGTCGTTTTTAGCGGTGGACAAGATTCCACAACCTGCCTGATTCAGGCTCTGCAATATTATGATGACGTCCACTGCATCACCTTCGATTACGGACAACGCCACCGCGCGGAAATTGATGTCGCCCAAGAACTCAGCCAGAAACTGGGCGCAACGGCGCATAAGGTTCTGGACGTCGGCTTACTGAATGAACTCGCCACCAGCAGCCTAACGCGCGACAGCATCCCGGTTCCTGATTACGACGCCAATGCACAAGGAATTCCCAACACCTTCGTTCCGGGAAGAAACATACTTTTCCTGACACTCGCTTCTATCTACGCCTATCAGGTTGGTGCAGAAGCCGTCATTACTGGCGTGTGTGAGACCGACTTTTCCGGTTACCCAGACTGTCGCGACGAATTCGTAAAGGCGCTAAATCAGGCTATTGTCCTTGGTATCGCCCGCGATATCCGCTTTGAAACTCCACTAATGTGGCTCAATAAGGCCGAGACCTGGGCGCTGGCGGATTATTACCAGCAGCTCGATACCGTGCGTTACCACACGCTAACCTGCTATAACGGCATCAAGGGTGATGGATGTGGTCAGTGTGCCGCCTGCCATTTACGCGCAAACGGACTCGAACAATATCAAAAAGACGCTGTAGCGGTCATGGCCTCACTGAAGCAGAAAGTTGGGTTACGCTGAGACTTCGGCTCGCAGAAATTTCACGCATCCAGTAAAAACAGCATGCCACGTCGAACAGATGCGGCATGTTGCTTTATGTTAACGACGAATCTCGTTTAAGTGTTCCAGTAACTCTCCCTCAAGCGGCAGTGCTTTTTGCGTCAATAAATCAATGCAGACAAATGTCAGCGTTGCATCCGCTACATCACTTTCATCAGATACTCGGGTTATCTTCTGACTGATCACGCCACTTTTCGTATTCATCTGAAGTAATTCACTATCAACACGCAGAACGTCACCGAGAACGGCAGGCTTGCGATAGTTGATATTGATGTTCACTACGACGAAAGCAATATTGTTACTCTGCATCCAGCCAAAAGCGGGCAACGTTTCCAGCCATTGCCAACGCGCCTCTTCCAGAAACTCCAGATAGCGCGCGTTATTAACGTGCTGATAGACATCAATGTGATAACCACGAACGGTAATGAAAGTCTGCATAACACTCATGCTCCTGTGACAAAACCAACAACTGGTATGACCTGATAATTAGCCTAGCAGAGGTTCGCAGCCCCGAGGAAGTGCTCAACTGGGCTGCGACCGGTATCACAGTATTAAAAACGTCACAGTTTTAAACGAGAGAGATTACGTTCAACTAATGCAGCGCCAATTCCTGGGACCTCAGTTAATTGATCGATCTGGGTAAAAGCGCCATTTTGCTCACGATAGTTAACGATCGCTTCCGCTTTTTTAAGGCCGACACCGTTCATTATTTCAGCCAAATCCGCAGCGTTCGCCGTATTAATGCTTACCTTATCCTCATCACCATCAGGAAGCGTTGCCTTTTCCGCTTTCTGATCTGCTGGCGCAGACTTCACCGCCGTCGCTGTACTGTCAGCGGCTTTAGCTGCAGCCTGGCCCAGTAATGGCAACCCAGACAAACTCATTCCAATGATCAAACACAGTGCTTTTATTCCTGATTTTTTCATGCTGTTTCCTCCTTGTGTGTGACAGCACGGCTACCTTGCCGCAGACCCATCAACACCGCAAACAGCAGAATTTAAATGTGGAAAAGGCCGCGAAAGCGGCCTTTAGTTGTTGCAACGATTTGCAAATTTTTGCGGAGCTTATTGCTGTTCCTGCGCCGCATTGCCCATCTTGATTTTCGCTTCACTACGCAAGCTGGACAGCAGAGAATCAAACAGCGCGCCCAGAGAACCTTGCTGAACCTGGCTGGCAAACTGTGTTTTCTGCTCATCGCTTAGCTGATGTGGCGTCACGCTATCCAGCGCAGCCAGCACGATGTTACCCGCCTGATCCTGAGTAATCGCATAGGACGGCTTATCTTTTTGTGGATGCGGCATAGCAAAAATCGCCTCAGCCGTTGCATCACCTTGAGAGATAGAAGACATCGTTTTTGCTTCACCAAAGCTCAACCCGGCAGCTTTAAGCGCGTCATCTTTGCCTTGCTTCAGCTCAGCCAGAATTTTTTCAGCGTCCACACGAGCCTGCTGTTCAGCCTTCTGACGCTTCAACGCCTCTACGATCTCGGTACGAACCTGATCCAAAGGGCGAGTGCTTTCAGGCTTGTGCTCAGAGATACGCAGAACAAAAGCACGGTCACCGTCAACGTTAATCACATCAGAGTTGTTGCCCGCAGCACCGTTCTCACCCAGTAACGCACCGCTAAAGATAGCCTGCGTTACTGGTTGGAAGTTCAGCGCAGCTGGAACCTTCTCACGCGTGAACCAGTCTGTCTGCGTTGCTTTCACGCCGGCCGCTTCTTCTGCTGAAGCCAGGGATTCGTTGTCGTTGCTAGCCGCTTCGCTGGTTTTTTGTTGCAGCGCATAGTAACCATCCTGCGCTTTCTCGTGCTTCACTTTCTCAGCAATCGCGGCACGCACTTCGCTCAGCGGTTTGACCTGCTGTGGCTGAACATCATCCAGACGCACAATCAAATAACCAACAGATGATTTAATCGCTGCGGAAACCTGACCTTTCTCAGTCAGTTTTGCCTGCTTAAGCTCATCAATCATGCTGTTTTCGTCCATCCATCCCAGATCGCCACCGTTGCGACGTGAGATGATGTCCGTTGATTTTTCCTTCGCTAACGCAGCGAAGTCGCCACCTTGCTTAAGCGAATCCAGAACAGATGCTGCATCGGCCTCATTCTTCACCTGAATGACGCTGAATTTTTTGCGCTCAGGTTGGGAATAGTCGTTCTTATTCTGTTCGTAGAAATCGTTGATAGCCGCATCGTCCACTTTCACGCTATCCATGATGCTTGCTGCATCCAGCGTGATATAGCTGACTTTGAATTCTTCTGGTGCGATGAAATTCCCTTTGTTCTGGTCGTAATAGCCCTGAACTTCATCGTCAGCAACCGCTTGAGCTTTTGCCTTGGCAGCAATATCAATGGTTGCCACACGAACAACGCGATCCTGCGCAGCCAGTTTCACCAGATTCTCGATCTCCTGCGGCAGCAGGAACGATGTATTGCCAAAACCGCGAATCAGCTGTTGTGAAGTCAGTTGCTTACGCAGCATCTGAGCATACATATCCGGTGTTACGCCCAGTCGACGAACCTGATCCAGATACTTTTCATTATCAAAACGGTTATTTGTCTGAAACGCGGGAACGTCAAAGATCGCCTGTTTGATTTGCGCATCACTGATGTTTAGTCCCAGTTTGTTGGCATACTGATCCAACAAGGTTTCATCAATGAGTTGGGAGAGTGCCTGCCTACGCAACTGCTGCATGTAACCGTCATTACTCGCCAGGAGAGAGAAATTCTCACCCAGGGTTTCCTGCTGACGACTGCGTTCGTTTTGTACCGCCTGCTCAAGCTGTGCACGGGTAATTTCCTGCCCGTTCACCTTCGCAGCGTAATCTCCTGAACCACCAATAAGATAATCACCAACGCCGGTTAAAACGAATGATGCGATGATCAAAGCAAGAATAATTTTGAGCACGACGTTATTCGCGGCCGTACGTAAATTGTCCATCATAATGTGACAACACTCCGCTGTAGAATGGATAAAACTCCCTGCGCTGGCCGGAGCCATGCATCCTTGCGACTGCTATAGCCCAATACAAGGCTAGGGCGCACTTAAGCTTATTGCCCGCCACGTTCTGTCGAGTGTCGGGAATGTATAGTCCTGATAAATAAAAGGCACATCATAAAATGATGCGCCTCGTATCTTACCCTACCAATATCATTGCGTCAGGTATTGTTTGGCACCCGAAGTGGTTATCAGCCAAACCTGTGACGTAATAATCAGTTAACGGCGTCTTTCAGCGTTTTACCAGCACGGAATCCTGGTACTTTTGCCGCAGGGATACTGATTTCCTTACCAGTTTGCGGGTTACGACCGGTACGCGCAGCACGTTCACGCACTGAGAAAGTACCAAAGCCAACCAAAGCAACATCATCCCCTTCTTTCAGGGATTCGGTAACGGAACCAATAATTGCATCTAACACACGCCCTGCTGCCGCTTTGGAAATATCAGCATCTGCGGCAATTTTGTCGATCAATTGTGACTTGTTCACTCTGTCATCCCCTCTGGAATTCTCTTATCGCGCTTCAATGTCCCAAGACGCGACACGTAACTTATAATCAATACTGTCATGTCTTAGCCAGTTACGGCTAAAACTAACAGTGCTCTAACTTAGCGGTACAAAAAAAAGCTGGCAAGCACGATTTCACTCACCAGCCCTGATTTTCTCAAGGGTTTTTGCGACAGGTCACTATTTTGCCTTGGCCTTGGCTCTGGCTTTAGGGGTCGAGACCACCTGAATACCAGAAGGCGCATTCTGCAATGCTAGCGCCAACACTTCCTCGATACGTTTCACCGGATGAATTTCCAGATCGGCAATCACGTTCTGTGGGATTTCTTCCAGATCGCGCTTGTTGTCATCAGGAATCAATACCGTCTTGATACCACCACGGTGTGCGGCCAACAGTTTCTCTTTCAGACCACCGATCGGCAGCACCAAACCACGCAGGGTAATCTCACCCGTCATCGCCACATCAGCACGCACTGGGTTACCTGTCAGACAAGAAACCAGCGCAGTACACATCGCGATGCCCGCACTCGGGCCGTCTTTTGGCGTCGCACCTTCAGGAACGTGAACGTGGATATCACGCTTCTCGTAAAAATCAGTATTGATGCCTAATTTTTCCGCTCTGGCGCGAACGACGGTAAGCGCAGCCTGAATCGACTCTTGCATGACCTCACCCAACGAACCGGTATAGGTCAGTTTACCCTTGCCCGGCACGCAGGCGGTTTCAATCGTCAACAGATCGCCGCCAACTTCCGTCCAGGCCAATCCAGTCACCTGCCCTACGCGATTTTCATCGTCCGCACGGCCATAGTCAAAACGCTGTACCCCAAGGAAATCCTTAAGGTTATCGCCCGAAATCTGAATATGCTTAGTGGATTTATCCATCAACAGCGTTTTTACTGCTTTACGGCACAGTTTGGAGATCTCACGCTCCAGACTACGCACGCCAGCCTCACGCGTGTAATAACGGATAATGCCAACAATCGCACTGTCTTCTACTGAGATTTCGCCCGTTTTCAGCGCATTACGTTCAATCTGTTTCGGCAGCAAGTGCTGCTTGGCGATATTCAGTTTTTCGTCTTCGGTATAGCCAGAAAGACGAATGACTTCCATACGGTCAAGCAACGGCGCTGGGATGTTCATGGAGTTAGACGTCGCAACAAACATCACATCGGACAGATCGTAGTCGACTTCCAGATAGTGATCGTTAAACGCGACGTTCTGCTCAGGATCGAGTACTTCCAGCAAGGCAGAAGCCGGATCGCCACGCATGTCGGAAGACATCTTGTCGATCTCATCCAGCAGGAACAGCGGGTTTTTCACCCCGACTTTCGCCATTTTCTGGATCAGTTTGCCAGGCATTGAACCGATATAGGTACGGCGATGCCCACGGATCTCCGCTTCATCACGCACGCCACCTAGCGCCATGCGCACATACTGACGTCCAGTCGCTTTGGCGATAGACTGGCCGAGTGAGGTTTTACCCACACCTGGAGGCCCTACCAGACACAGAATCGGCCCTCTAATCTTGCTGACACGGCTCTGTACTGCGAGATATTCAAGGATACGTTCTTTCACACGATCCAGACCATAATGGTCGGTATCCAGCATTTCCTGCGCTTTCAGCAAGTCTTTCTTCACTTTGCTGCGCGCATTCCACGGTACCTGCACCATCCAGTCGATATAGCTGCGCACCACCGTCGCTTCCGCAGACATTGGCGACATCATCTTCAGCTTTTGTAATTCAGCTTCGGCTTTTTCACGCGCGTCTTTCGGCATTTTTGCCGCTTCAATCTTACGCTTTAACGCTTCGTGTTCATCCGGTGCGTCATCCATCTCGCCCAGCTCTTTCTGAATGGCTTTCATTTGCTCATTCAGATAGTACTCACGCTGGCTCTTTTCCATTTGCTTCTTAACACGGCCGCGGATTCGTTTTTCTACCTGCAATAGGTCGATTTCGGATTCCATCATCGCCATCAGGTACTCTAAGCGTTCAGTGATGTCGAACATTTCAAGTACAGACTGCTTATCAGCCAATTTCAGCGGCATATGCGCAGCAATGGTGTCGGCTAAACGCGCGGCATCGTCAATGCTGTTCAGAGATGTCAGAACTTCCGGCGGAATCTTCTTGTTCAGCTTGATGTATCCCTCAAACTGATTGATTGCCGTGCGCATGAGAACTTCCTGCTCGCGCTCATCAATCGCCGGGGAATCAAGATATTCTGCGTGTGCAGCGAAATGCTCACCGCTGTCAGAAAGCGTCGTAATACGCGCACGCTGTAACCCTTCGACCAGCACTTTTACCGTGCCGTCTGGCAGTTTCAGCATTTGAAGAATTGAGGCTACTGTCCCTACCGAGAAAAGATCGTTAATACTTGGCTCATCCGTTGAGGCCTCTTTCTGTGCCACCAGCATGATCTTCTTATCATGATCCATTGCGGCTTCAAGGCACCGAATCGATTTCTCCCGACCAACAAACAACGGAATGACCATGTGCGGATAAACCACCACATCGCGCAATGGCAATACGGGGATTTCTATGCGTTCGGAACGCTCAGGGTTCATAGAGCTCTCTCTTAGTTTCGTTTCCGCCAGGTTATGGGAATCTCGTGAAACGCGGTTTTCACGGTTTCATCAAATAGGTATTTGAGTATATGGGGATAAATGTCTCACATTCAACGACCAGCATGCGTGTAAAAAACAAATGGGGGATAAATCCCCCATTTTTATTTTTTGATACAGCCAAATTGATTAATTATTCGCCGGAAGCCTGCTGTGTCTCAGGCTTGCCATAGATCAGCAATGGCTCGGACTGGCCCGCAATAACAGATTCATCAATGACGACTTTATCCACGCTATCCAGAGATGGCAGGTCATACATGGTATCGAGCAGAGCAGCTTCAACGATAGAACGCAGGCCGCGAGCACCGGTTTTACGCGCCATCGCTTTCTTGGCAATCGCCGTCAGCGCTTCATCGCGGAATTCCAGATCAACGCCTTCCAGATTGAATAACGCTTGATACTGTTTGGTCAGCGCATTTTTCGGCTCACGCAGAATCTGAATCAGTGCGTCTTCGCTCAATTCTCTCAGCGTCGCAACGACAGGCAGACGACCGATGAACTCAGGAATCAAACCGAATTTAATCAAATCACCCGGCTCAACATTGCTTAACAGCTCGCCTTCGGTCGCTTTTTCAGCCGATCCTTTAACCGTTGCATTAAAGCCGATGCCGCGTCCCGTGTCGGTACGTTGCTCGATCACTTTATCTAGCCCCGCAAATGCACCACCACAGATAAAGAGGATCTTGGAGGTATCAACCTGCAAGAACTCTTGCTGCGGATGCTTGCGCCCACCTTGCGGCGGAACCGCTGCGATGGTTCCTTCGATCAGCTTCAACAGCGCCTGCTGCACGCCTTCACCAGACACATCACGGGTGATAGACGGGTTGTCTGACTTACGAGAAATCTTGTCGATTTCATCGATATAGACAATCCCACGCTGCGCTTTCTGCACATCGTAATCGCACTTCTGCAACAGCTTCTGAATGATGTTTTCAACATCTTCACCGACGTAACCGGCTTCGGTCAGCGTGGTAGCATCCGCCATAGTGAACGGAACATCCAGGAAACGCGCCAGCGTTTCAGCCAGCAGCGTTTTACCGCTCCCGGTCGGACCGATCAGCAGGATGTTACTTTTACCCAGTTCGATCCCGTTGCTGCTGTCACCATTACGCAAGCGTTTATAGTGGTTATATACCGCAACGGCCAACACCTTCTTGGCCTGTTCTTGACCAATGACGTAATCGTCAAGGTGGCGGCGAATTTCGTGCGGCGTCGGCAACGCACTGCGCTCACGGTGTGGCGCAACTTCCTTAATTTCTTCGCGAATAATGTCGTTACACAAGTCAACACATTCATCGCAGATATACACCGACGGCCCGGCAATCAGCTTACGCACTTCATGCTGGCTTTTGCCGCAAAAAGAGCAGTACAGTAACTTTCCTGAACCGTCTTTGCGCTTATCTGTCATGAGTTAAACCTCTTCTTCGTCTTTTGCCCGCAGGCCAACCACAGCGATATCGCTACAACGAACGCCGATACTTATAGCCAATACGCGTCAAATAACCCCGCACAACAGACTATCGGTCGAACACTGATTTTTAGCTACACCAAAACCGCTACTATGGCGGAGAATTACCCACGGTTAGTGAATACGGAGTCTACCAAACCGTATTCTACTGCCTCGCTGGCAGAGAGGAAACGATCGCGCTCTGTGTCTCTCTCTAACGCTTCAAGAGATTGTCCCGTGTGTTTCGCCATCAGCTCATTCATTTTGGCTTTCACTTTCAGTATTTCTTTGGCATGGATTTCAATATCCGTTGCCTGCCCTTGGAAACCACCCAATGGCTGGTGAATCATGACGCGCGAGTTAGGCAAGCAAATACGTTTGCCTTTGGCTCCCGCCGTCAACAGGAACGCGCCCATTGAACAAGCCTGCCCCATACAGATCGTGCTTACATCCGGCTTGATAAACTGCATGGTGTCATAAATGGACATACCCGCAGTAATCACGCCACCTGGAGAGTTAATGTACAGATAAATGTCTTTTTCTGGGTTTTCGGCTTCCAGAAACAGCATCTGTGCCACAACCAGATTCGCCATGTGATCTTCAACCTGACCAGTCAGGAAGATTATCCGTTCTTTTAGCAGACGGGAATAGATATCGTAAGAACGTTCCCCACGCGAGGTCTGTTCAACCACCATCGGCACTAACGCCATATGAGGTGCTTGTCTTTCTTGTTCGCCACTGTATGACATTCACGTCTCCTAGATAAAATGCGTCCGGCACTCTTATTGCGTTGTTCAATCATTGCATTGCTCAATTCTACTAGAGATAGATAGGGATGACTACGGAACCCCACCCCGCCCTGTTGAACAACCCAACGGCCGAGAATCCTTACCTGCTGTGCCAGCGTTTCCTCTTCAGTGAGTGGGGGCACATGCATTGTATTTCAAGCTTACACTATCAATCGCTCTCTATTAAAGAGCCAATTGTTTTATTATTAACACGTTATCGGCATAGCAAATCTGTGGTTTAACTCTTTGCCTGAACTAATAAATTCTCTGCCTAAACTAATAAATTCTTCACCTAACTTAATAGTAGTGCAATTTCAGGCGGTCATCCCTTGCGTATTGTCTGACGAGAACGAAGACGTTCAACACCGAAGATCAAAGATCGCCTGAACGATCGCCATCAGCACGACGATTACGCAACGCTATAAGCAAAAAGCCCGCGCCATAAGGCACGGGCTTTAATAGGGAAGCACCCCGCTACGCAATAAACAATGTTGATATCAACAAGGTTTATGCCGTAGTCGTTTGATTCATCAGTTCGTTGAAGCTTACTGATTTCTCAACCACTTTGGCTTTAGCAAGCACAGTTTCTACCGCTTGCTCTTCCAGAGCGACGTTACGCATGTTGTTCAGCAGCTCTTTATTCTTGCTGTAGAACTCGATAACTTCCTGCGGATCTTCGTAAGCAGAAGCCATCTCTTCGATCAGTGTATTAACGCGTGCTTCGTCAGCTTTCAGCTCGTTGCTGCTGATCACTTCGCCCAGCAGCAGACCGATCACAACACGGCGTTTCGCTTGCTCTTCGAACAGCTCACGCGGTAATTCTTGCGCTTGCTTCTCGTTGCCGCCAAAACGCTGTGCAGCCTGACGACGCAGAACATCGATTTCGCCATCGATCAGTGCAACTGGCACTTCGATTTCGTTTGCGTTGATCAGTCCGTCCAGAACCTGAGTTTTCACACGGTTACGCACCGCGCCTTTCAGCTCACGTTCCATATTTTTACGAACTTCAGCACGCAGACCTTCCTGAGAACCATCAGCCACGCCGAAACGTTTGATGAATTCTTCAGTCAGTTCAGGCAACTCACGCTCTTCAACTTTCTTCAGGACGATAACGAACTGAGCCGCTTTTCCTTTCAGATTTTCAGCGTGGTAATCTTCTGGGAAGTTCACGTCGATAGTGAATTCTTCGCCCGCTTTGTGCCCAACGATACCGTCTTCAAAACCAGGGATCATGCGGCTCTGGCCCATTGCCAGTACGAAGTCAGACGCTTTTCCGCCTTCGAAGACTTCACCGTCAATAGAACCCGTGAAATCGATCGTTGCACGATCTTCTGCTGTTGCAGCGCGGTCGGTTTCTTTCCATGTTGCCTGTTGCTTACGCAGCGTGTCCAGCATGGTATCAACGTCAGCATCAGTCACTTCAACAACCGGTTTTTCAACTTCGATTGCTTCCAGACCTTTCAGTTCGACTTCCGGGTACACATCAAACTCAACAGAGTAAGTGAAGTCGCCACCTACGGCATATTCGCCAGGGATATAGTTAGGCGCGCCAACCGGATTAATTTTTTCTTTGATGATAGCGTCAACAAAGTTGCGCTGCATCAGGTCACCCAATACGTCCTGGCGCACAGAGGCACCATAACGCTGAGCAACAACATTCATCGGCACTTTGCCTTTACGAAAACCGTCAATACGTACTTTTTTGGCCGCGTTGACCAGCTCGCTCTTCACCGCACTCTCAATGATGTCAGCAGCAACGGTAATCGTTACGCGACGTCCCAGACCTTGAGTGGTTTCAACTGAAACTTGCATCTTGTTACCTCAAAAAATCACAGTGATCGGTCAACCCCAAAACTATTCTCGCGACGAAAAACTCTCACGACAGCAAAGCTTATTCAGACTGCCACCACCTAAGGTGCACCGCTCGAATCAACCCCGCAGAACCGGGAAATTGCCAACCCCGTCCTTGTAGTCAGAAGCGTCCCGAATACATTCAGGAAAAATAGACGCAGCATTATAGCGATATAGAGAGGATGAGTCGAGAACGGCGGGCAGACTATTACAGCAACGAATTCACAGTTTTTGTCAGTAACCCGCTCCGATATGTCAGGAACGGGTCATATTCATGACTTAAGAAAGGATGCCAGCACCACCGCAGGGCGGTGAAGAAGGGACGGCGTTTTGCAAGCTGACCCACTCTTTTGTCGTATACGTATGCAGCGCTAACGCATGCACCGAACCCGCAAGTTCCGCAGCCAGTACGGCATAAACTGCGCGATGTCGCCCAATCACGCGCTCCCCGGTGAATTTATCGCTGACCAGCACAACTTTAAAATGACTTTCCGCTCCAGCAGGCACGTTATGCCGATAGCTTTCGTCAGTGACCTCTAAATGAACGGGTTCAAAACCCACACGCAGCTTCTCTTCTATCGTTTCACGCATCATACGGCTACCCTTTCGGCTTGGGGAAAATGGGAGATCAACGTGACATGACTGTCATTCACCGATGCCCGAATCATTATAACCTTAGCGGTTTTCAACCTGTTATGCGTAAAAACGGCATGACGAGCAGAGGCGTATTCGCAACAGGTTGATATGCAATCGACGGTATTGATGTGACAAAAACAGTTTTTTCAGGTCAAAAGCATGAAAAAGATGAATTTCAGGACAATTTACCTGCTATCGGCTCTTTTTCCTGCCAGTGGCGATGATATGATATCAACAATATTTGTCAGCTCACCACACTAATCATTATTGAGAAAATACGAATGTTAAAAAAATTATTTTTCCCTCTTCTGGCCGTCATCCTGCTTGCCGGGTGTGCAGCAAAAAGCAACACGCTGAACGTCACCCCAAAAATTAGCCTGCCTTCTCAGGATCCGACGCTGATGGGCGTGACGATTAGCATCAATGGTGCAGACCAGCGCGCCGATCAGGCTCTGGCAAAAGTGAATCGCGATGGACAACTGGTTACGCTGACACCTTCCCGCGATCTGCGTTTCCTGTTGCAAGAAGCACTGGAAAAGCAAATGACCGCGCGTGGCTATATGATCGGAACAGGTGGCCCAGTCGCCTTGCAGATCGTGGTAAACCACCTGTACGCCGATGTCTCTGAAGGCAACCTGCGTTACAACATCACGACCAAAGCCGATATATCCATCATGTCTCAGGCAGCAAATGGCAACAAGCAAGTGAAAAACTACCGCTCAACCTATAACGTTCAGGGTGCTTTCACTGCGAGCAACGAAAAAATCACTGATGCGGTTAACACCGTGTTAGGCGATGTCATCAACGACATGGCGCAAGACACCAGCGTAAGCAGCTTCGTCAAAGAAAACGCCCGTTAATTTCTGTACGCCGCTTCCCTTGCTCCTGACCTATCGCGGAGCAAGGGAAAGGACTCTTCATGTTTAGTCGCATCATTACTTTATTCAGCCAACGTAATTCGCTTTTTATGCTGTTACTTGGCTTCGCTTCCGGTTTACCACTGGCATTGACCTCCGGCACATTGCAAGCCTGGATGACCGTCGAGAATGTCGATCTGAAAACCATTGGTTTTTTCTCTCTGGTTGGCCAAGCCTACGTATTCAAGTTTCTGTGGTCCCCGCTGATGGACCGCTACACCCCACCGTTTCTTGGCCGACGCCGTGGCTGGCTGATTCTCAGTCAACTTCTGCTGATTGCTGCCATTATTGGTATGGGGTTTATGAACCCAGCTCGCGATCTCTGGTGGCTGGCTACGCTGGCGGTTCTGGTCGCGTTCTGTTCGGCTTCTCAGGATATTGTTTTTGATGCCTATAAGACGGATTTACTTCCCCCTGAAGAACGCGGTACGGGTGCGGCTACCTCAGTATTAGGCTACCGGCTTGCCATGCTGGTTTCAGGTGGGCTGGCACTGTGGATGGCCGATCGCTATCTCGGCTGGCAGGCAACCTATTGGCTGATGGCAGGATTAATGCTGATTGGGGTATTTGCTACCCTGTTTGCACCAGAACCACTGAATTGCCAGCCTGCGCCACGCACCATGGAGCAAGCGATTGTTGCCCCTCTACGCGATTTTTTCGAACGTAATAACGCCTGGCTCATTCTTCTGTTGATCGTGTTATACAAACTCGGTGACGCCTTTGCGATCAGTTTAACGACGACCTTCCTGATACGCGGCGTTGGTTTCAATGCGGGTGATGTCGGGCTGGTTAATAAAACGCTTGGACTATTCGCCACCATCGTGGGCGCGATTTACGGCGGATTACTGATGCAGCGACTCTCATTGTTCAGAGCGTTGATGTTGTTTGGACTCCTCCAGGCCGTTTCCAATGCAGGATACTGGCTGCTGGCTATCACAGACAAAAGTCTCTTCACCATGGCCAGCGCTGTTTTTCTGGAAAATCTCTGCGGCGGTATGGGAACAGCAGCCTTTGTCGCACTGTTGATGACGTTGTGTAATAAATCCTTCTCAGCTACACAGTTTGCCCTGCTCTCTGCCCTTGCAGCCGTCGGGAGGGTTTACGTCGGCCCTATTGCAGGCTGGTTTGTCGAATCCTACGGCTGGGCATGGTTCTATCTGTTCTCGATTTTTGCCGCATTACCGGGCCTGGCAATCCTGATGATTTGCCGCGAGACGCTGGAATTTACCCAGAAAACAGACACCTTTCAGTTACGCACACGCTTTCAGAATTATTACAAACAGGCCTTATATGTGTTAGGGCTAGGAGTGATATTACTGGCACTCTGGCTCATTCTGCTCATCAGCAATGCGTTGGAATGGTATTCATTACATCTGTTGGCAGAATACCTGCTCACCGCAGGCTGTACGCTCGCGTTGTCGGGCATTTTCTTCGGTAGCTTGCTGGACTATCTGTCACTCAGACGAGCGTCTAAGCCATCCGTACACTGACGATATTCGTTCAGGTAGCGCCATTTGCTGCCTGAACCTATTACACCATTTTCTTTATTTAATTATTTTTTTCATAATTATCTTGCTAGAGGGAATTTTATTTCCTCGTAAAATCTCTTCAGAAATAATTTCATTCGTTATCAAAAACACATGTTGTGCAAAAAACCTCACCAAAATAACAACAGAAAATAAGCGTTACGGTCAGTTGTAATTTCTTATTATCCATCCATACTCTCATCTGGGTAGCCGCTTAATTTGCTGTTTTTAAATACCATTTTTATTTTGGCTATCTTTGTGACATTAAGGGCAAAAAACAGCAACAATCGGCTGACATAACCTTAATCATGTTTACAGTGCAGTAACCTTCCCGTAAAATGCCCGCTCGCATGAAATGACAATAGAGCCCTTGTTATTGAGGTCGCTAGATGAGACTCAAGAAATACAATAAAATTTTTGGGATGCTGTCTTTATTTGCAGCCACTGTTCTACTGAGCGGTTGCGATATGGCGCTAATGAACCCCAAAGGAGAGATCGGGTTAGAACAAAGATCGCTAATACTGACTGCCATCGGGCTGATGTTGATCGTTGTGATTCCCGTTATCGTTATGACGATAGCTTTTGCCTGGAAGTTCCGTGCTTCTAATGAAAAGGCAAAATATACCCCGAACTGGTCACATTCCAACAAGATAGAAGCTGTAGTCTGGACTGTACCAATTATCATTATCGTTATTCTTGGCACGATTACCTGGAAGACGACTCACTCGCTTGATCCGTACAAGCCGCTGGTATCAGACGTCAAACCTATCAATGTCGAAGTTGTTTCGCTTGACTGGAAATGGTTGTTTGTTTACCCAGATCTTGGTATCGCTACGGTTAACGAATTGGCTTTCCCTGCCAATGTGCCTGTTGCATTCAAGATTACATCCGACTCCGTGATGAACTCCTTCTTCATCCCTCGTCTTGGTGGACAGATTTACGCCATGGCCGGAATGCAGACGAAGCTCCATTTAATTGCTAATGAACCGGGCAAATACGACGGTATCTCTGGTGGTTATAGTGGAAAAGGCTTCTCTGGTATGAAGTTCACCGCGATTGCCACACCAACCCAGCAGGAATTCGATCAGTGGGTTGCGAACGTTCGTGCGTCCGCCAAGACACTGAATACCATGGATGAATTCAACACGTTGGCTAAGCCAAGTGAATTCCATCCTGTCGAATACTTCTCCAGTGTCCAGCCGGATTTGTTCAATAATATTATTCGCAAATTCATAGGCAACGACATGAACATGCAACATCATGGTGAAGGCATGAAGCCCGATGAAAACATGCAACACGGTGAGGGTATGAACATGGGCGAGCATAGCTCGCACAAAGGAGCCGAGGGATAATACGATGTTCGGAAAACTTACACTCGATGCGGTTCCGTACCACGAACCCATTATTATGGTCACCGTGGCGGCGATCATCGTTGGTGGCCTTGCGCTGCTGGCGGCAATCACTTATTTAGGTAAGTGGAAATGGCTGTGGGCCGAGTGGTTCACCTCCGTAGACCACAAGAAAATCGGTATCATGTATATCATCGTCGGCTTGGTGATGATGATACGTGGTTTTGCCGATGCCATCATGATGCGCGGTCAGCAGGTTCTTGCCTCTGCCGGGCAAGAAGGCTTCCTAAACGCTCACCACTACGATCAGATTTTCACCGCGCACGGTGTCATCATGATCTTCTTCGTGGCAACCCCGTTCGTTGTTGGCTTGATGAACCTTGCGGTTCCCTTGCAGATCGGTGCGCGTGACGTTGCTTTCCCATTCCTGAACTCCCTCAGCTTCTGGCTGTTTGTGGCTGGCGTTATCTTGATCAACCTCTCTCTCGGGGTCGGTGAGTTCGCGCAGACTGGCTGGGTGGCCTATCCGCCACTTTCAGGAAAGGAGTACAGTCCCGGCGTCGGGGTCGATTACTGGATATGGAGTCTACAGATATCCGGTATAGGTACCACGCTGACTGGTGTTAACTTCTTCGCGACGATTCTGAAGATGCGTGCGCCAGGCATGACGCTGATGAAAATGCCGGTATTTACCTGGACAGCGCTGTGTACCAACGTGCTGATCATTGCCGCATTCCCGATATTGACCGTTACCATTGCGCTACTGACACTTGACCGTTACCTCGGCACCCATTTCTTTACCAATGATATGGGTGGCAACATGATGATGTACATCAACCTGATTTGGGCATGGGGTCATCCTGAGGTTTACATTCTGGTGCTGCCGATATTCGGTGTTTACTCCGAAGTGGTTGCTACCTTCTGTAGAAAACGTCTGTTTGGCTACACCTCACTGGTGTGGGCAACCATTGCGATTACGGTTCTATCGTTCATCGTTTGGCTGCACCACTTCTTTACCATGGGGTCCGGCGCGAACGTCAACGCCTTCTTTGGTATAGCCACTATGATTATTTCAATCCCAACTGGGGTTAAAATCTTCAACTGGCTGTTCACTATGTACCAAGGTCGTATTCAGCCCCACTCCACGATGCTGTGGACCACGGGCTTCATCATCACCTTTACCATCGGTGGGATGACAGGCGTACTGCTGGCCGTACCGGGCGCAAACTTTGTCCTGCACAACAGTCTGTTCCTGATTGCTCACTTCCATAACGTGATCATCGGCGGCGTGGTGTTTGGTTGCTTCGCGGGTATTACTTACTGGTTCCCGAAAGCCTTTGGTTTCACGCTGAACGAAACTTGGGGTAAACGCGCGTTCTGGTTCTGGATTATCGGCTTCTTCGTTGCCTTTATGCCGTTGTACGTCCTCGGCTTCATGGGAATGACGCGTCGTCTGAGCCAGCAAATCAACCCTGAGTTCCACGCCTTGCTGGTTGTGGCCTCCATCGGTGCAGTATTAATCGGTATCGGTGTACTGTGTCAGGTTATCCAGTTCTACGTCAGTATCCGTGACCGTGACCAGAACCGCGATCTGACGGGCGACCCATGGGGTGGACGCACGCTGGAGTGGGCAACCTCTTCTCCTGCGCCGTTCTACAACTTCGCTATCGTGCCGCATGTTGACGAGCGTGATGCTTTCTGGGAAGCGAAAGAGAAAGGTGAAGCTTACAAACGTCCTGCCAGCTATGAAGAGATTCACATGCCGAAGAATACTGGTGCCGGTGTGATTATCTCGGCATTTAGCCTGGTATTCGGTTTTGCTATGATCTGGCATATCTGGTGGCTGGCCATCGCTGGCTTCGCAGGCATGATTGTGACCTGGATTGTGCACAGCTTTAATCAGGACGTGGATTACTACGTACCGGTTAAAGAAATTGAGCAAATTGAGAATCAGAATTTTGATCAACTCAGTAAGGCAGGCGTGAAACATGTCAACTGAAACTCTGACTAACCACAATACTGCCCATGCTGAGCATGGGCACCACGACACAGGAGCCAACAAGGTCTTCGGCTTCTGGGTCTACCTGATGAGCGACCTGATCATTTTCGGGTCACTGTTCGCAACGTATGCAGTACTGGTTAACGGTACTGCGGGCGGCCCGAGCGGGAAGGACATTTTCCAACTGCCCTTCGTGCTGGTAGAAACGTTCGCACTGTTGTTCAGTAGTATTACCTACGGCATGGCAATGATCGCCATGAACAAGGGCAACAAATCTCAGGTTAATACCTGGCTGGGTGTGACTTTCTTGTTCGGTCTGGTGTTTATCGGGATGGAAATCTATGAATTCCATCACCTGATCGTGGAAGGTTATGGCCCGGATCGCAGTGCGTTCCTGTCTGCCTTCTTCGCGCTGGTCGGCACCCACGGGCTTCACGTAACGGGCGGTCTTATCTGGTTAGTCATCATGATGATTCAGGTGTCCAAACGTGGCCTGACTGCAACCAACAAAACGCGTCTGATGTGCCTGAGCCTGTTCTGGCACTTCCTCGACGTGGTGTGGATTTGTGTCTTCACCGTTGTTTATCTGCTGGGGGCAATCTAATGAGTCATTCAACAACCGATCATGCAGGTGCCAGCCACGGTAGCGTTAAATCATATGTGATAGGGTTTGTTCTGTCCGTTATTTTGACAGTCATTCCTTTTAGTATGGTCATGAGCGGCACTGCCTCACATAACGCCATTCTTTTCACTGTGGTGGGATGTGCAGTTGTTCAAATTCTGGTGCATCTGGTGTACTTCCTGCACCTGAATACGTCCTCAGAAGAGCGCTGGAACGTGGTGGCTCTTGTGTTTGCCGTCCTGATTATCGCGATTGTTGTTGTGGGCTCCATCTGGATTATGATGAGCGCACACCACAATATGATGATCCAGTAACAGAGCCGTAAAAGATGATTAAGCAATACCTGCAAGTTACTAAACCAGGAATTATTTTCGGAAATCTGATTTCCGTTATCGGTGGGTTTCTCCTTGCGGCACAAGGCCGCATTGATTATCCCTTGTTTCTCGCCACCCTCGTGGGTGTGTCGTTAGTCGTTGCGTCTGGCTGCGTGTTTAACAACGTCATTGACCGCGACATCGACAAGAAAATGGAGAGAACCAAAAATCGGGTTCTGGTAAAAGGACTGATTTCGCTGAAGGTAACGCTGGTTTACGCATCGCTGTTAGGTATTGCGGGCTTTGCTCTGCTGTACATCGCAGCCAACCCGCTGGCTATGTGGCTGGCGGTGATGGGCTTCGTCGTGTATGTCGGTGTGTATAGCCTGTACATGAAGCGGCATTCTGTTTATGGCACGCTGATTGGTAGCCTGTCCGGCGCAGCACCACCGGTTATCGGTTACTGTGCCGTCAGTAACCAGTTCGACGCTGGCGCGTTGATTCTGCTGTTAATCTTTAGCCTGTGGCAGATGCCGCATTCCTACGCGATTGCAATTTTCCGCTTCAAGGATTATCAGGCAGCCAACATCCCCGTTCTGCCGGTGGTGAAAGGTATCTCCGTTGCGAAAAACCACATCACGCTCTATATCGTCGCGTTTGCAGTAGCAACATTGATGCTGTCTCTCGGCGGCTATGCCGGCTATAAATATCTGATCGTTGCCGCAGCAGTCAGCGTGTGGTGGTTGGGTATGGCATTGTCTGGCTATAAAAACGCAATTGATGACCGCGTATGGGCAAGAAAATTGTTTGTTTTCTCCATCGTCGCGATTACCTCACTGAGCGTCATGATGTCCGTGGATTCAATTGCTCCAACGCATGAAGTCCTACTGACCTACCTGCGTTAATCACAAGCTTCGTTCTATGCATTAAGAAAAACAGGTGGCTCGTCCACCTGTTTTTTTATGGCAAACGTCCTACACGCCAGTCACAAACGACGTTAAAAACGCTCCCTGTATTTTTTCTTTTCCCCCTATTTCCCCTTCCGCCAAATCACGTAACAAACCTATCGTTTACTGTCTGGCCAATAACACACTAAAATAGCGCCAATTGTTTTCAGAGGTAATGAATGAACGATAATAAAATGACCCCAGGCGAATTACGCGCCACATGGGGCTTGGGTGCCGTTTTTTCACTACGCATGCTTGGCATGTTCATGGTGTTGCCCGTTCTGACCACCTACGGTATGGCATTACAAGGTGCCAGTGAAGCACTGATCGGGATTGCGATTGGTATCTATGGCTTGATGCAGGCTATTTTCCAGATCCCCTTCGGTCTGGTCTCCGACCGCATTGGCAGAAAGCCGTTGATCGTCGGGGGGCTGCTGATTTTTGCACTTGGTAGCGTCATCGCTGCACTGAGCGATTCTATTTGGGGCATTATCCTTGGCCGAGCATTGCAAGGCGCGGGCGCCATCTCTGCCGCCGTCATGGCGCTGCTTTCAGACCTGACTCGTGAACAGAACCGAACCAAGGCCATGGCATTTATCGGCGTGAGCTTTGGCGTCACCTTTGCTATCGCGATGGTCGTTGGCCCTATCGTTACCCACGCCTTCGGTTTGCAGGCGCTCTTCTGGGGCATCGCCGTCCTATCACTCGCGGGTATTGCTATCACGCTGACCCTGATTCCTTCTGCACCCGCACACGTCCTAAACCGAGAATCAGCGATGGTGCGTGGTAGTTTCCGTAAAGTACTCGGCAATAGCCGCCTGCTGAAACTGAATATCGGCATCATGTGTTTGCATATTTTATTAATGTCGAGCTTCGTCGCGCTACCCCGCGCAATGGAATCCGCAGGACTGGCTCCGCAGGAACAATGGAAAGTCTATCTGGTCACCATGCTGGTCTCCTTTGCTGGCGTCGTGCCTTTCATCATTTATGCTGAAGTGAAAAGACGGATGAAGCAGGTCTTCATCGGCTGCATCGTGGTACTGGTAGCGGCAGAGATTGTTCTGTGGGCGTCAGGTAACCATCTCTGGCAAATTATCGTCGGCGTACAGCTGTTTTTCCTGGCTTTCAACGTCATGGAAGCGCTGTTGCCATCGCTAATCAGCAAGGAATCACCTGCGGGGTATAAAGGCACTGCAATGGGCGTTTACTCCACCACACAGTTTATCGGTGTAGCAATTGGAGGAAGTCTCGGTGGCGGGCTGTTTGAGCTTTATGGTGCATCCGCTGTGTTTATGGCTGGCATAGCTATTGCGGCCATCTGGCTACTTGTCAGCTTCACCATGCAGGAACCGCCCTACCTTAGCAGCCTGAGAATCGCACTGTCCGATTTAGCATTGCAGGATAGTGAGCTGGAACAGAGAATTCGCACCCAGCCAGGCGTCGCCGAAGTGGTTATCGTGCCGGATGAATACAGCGCCTACGTGAAGATAGACAGCAAAAAGACCAATCGCCAACAGTTAGAACAATTAGCGGGTCAAGCCTAAGTTAAGCAAAAAGCCAGCTTTCGCTGGCTTTTTTCATCGGCAGATGGCTAAAAGCATCAATCACGGAAGTTGGTAAATTGGAACGGCTGTCCCAGATTGCCACCACGAATTAACGCCATCACACCTTGTAAATCATCACGTGCTTTACCGGTGACGCGTACCTGTTCACCCTGAATCTGCGCCTGCACTTTCAACTTGCTGTCTTTGATCAGCTTGATGAGTTGCTTCGCCAGCGTAGTTTCAATGCCTTGCTTCAGCTTCGCTTCCACACTGTACGTTTTGCCGCTGTGTTCCATCTCTTCAGGGATCTCCAGCGCACCGCCTTCAATACCTCGCTTAACTAGCTTTTCACGCAGAATATCAACCAGCTGTTGTACCTGAAAATCAGATTCGCTGGCCACTTTGATACTCTGTGATTTCTCATTCAGTTCAAAGCTGGCCGGAACATTACGAAAATCCCAGCGGGTGCTCAGATCGCGTGTCGCATTTTCCACCGCGTTACGGACTTCCTGCATATCAATTTCCGAAACAATATCGAAAGATGGCATAATTCGCTCTCCTGACAAATTTGGCTGGCGAGCATAATAACCGCTCTTCTGCGATAAGCAAGATGCCAGACACGATCCCGATTTTTACTCTGCATCAGGTAAACTGGCCGAATAGCACAAGATCACGATGTGAATGATAGCCTAAGATGAGCGATCGACAGCGCCCGCATCAAACAAGGGAGACGCACATGAAAATCACCGTTCTTGGCTGTGGCGCGCTGGGCCAACTTTGGCTCGCCGCGTTACATCAGCAAGGGCATGATGTCCAAGGATGGCTGCGCATTCCGCAACCGTATTGTTCGGTCAATGTCACCATGCTGGACGGTCAGCACTGCAATCTCAACCTGACAGCTAACGATCCCGATCATCTTGCCCAGAGCGAACTGCTGCTGGTCACGCTAAAAGCCTGGCAAGTTTCCGATGCCATTACCGTACTGTTGCCCCAGCTTAACCCACATTGCACGATTCTGCTGTTACATAACGGGATGGGTACGCGGGAAGAGTTGCCGTCACTACAGCAGCCGCTGGTGCTAGGTATCACCACTCATGCAGCACGGCGCGACGCAACCAACGTTGTACACGTTGCCGCAGGCACGACGCATATCGGTACGTTTAACGGGGACAGCAGTCAAAGTCATTTAGCTGAAATGCTACATCAGGCCTTGCCGGATGTAGCCTGGCATACCAACATTAGCGCCACTTGCTGGCTGAAGCTGGCAGCTAACTGCGTCATCAATCCGCTAACGGTGAAATATCACTGCACCAATGGCGAGCTTTCGGCCTACCCGGAGCTTATTGCCTCACTTTGTCAGGAAGTGGTCAGCGTCATGGAACGGGAAGGCTTCCATACATCGCGAGATAGCCTACTTATCTACGTTAATCAAATTATTCAGAACACCGCGGCAAATACCTCATCGATGTTGCAGGACATCATCGCTCAGCGGCATACCGAAATTGACTACATCACTGGGTATTTACTGCGCCGTGCGCGTCTCCACGGCCTGATACTCCCCGAAAATGCCCGCCTGTTTGACTATATTAAGCAAAAGGAAAATGATTATGACCGCATCGGCGCTGGTGTGTCTGGCACCTGGTAGTGAAGAAATTGAAGCCGTCACCACCATAGATTTGCTTGTCCGCGCGGGTATAACGGTAACACTCGCTAGCGTAGCCAGCGATGGCAATCTTGAAATCGTCTGCTCACGCGGAGTCAGGCTATTGGCCGATGCGCCACTGGCTATGGTCGCCGATCGGCCTTTCGATGTCCTGGTGTTACCGGGTGGGCTAAAAGGCGCGGAGTGCTTCCGCGATAGCCCAATTCTGGTGGAGTGCATTCGACAAACGCATCTGGAAGGAAAAATTGTCGCCGCGATGTGTGCAACGCCTGCTCTGGTGCTTGAATATCATCAATTGTTCCCCGTGGGAAACATGACGGGTTATCCCACATTCAAAGAAAGTATCGCACCAGAGAAATGGATGGAAAAACGCGTCGTCTACGATCCACGCGTGAATTTGCTAACCACACAAGGGCCTGGCACCAGCATGGATTTCGCTCTGAAGATCATTGATTTGCTACTGGGGAAAGAAAAAGCCGCCGAGGTCGCCGCACAGCTCATTCTGCCGCCGGGAATTTATAACTATCACGATTAACGTAGATGAAAAAGGCGCTTGCGCGTGTTCGATACGGCGATAAATCTATTTGAGGAACGAAAACGGTGATAATGGAATGCAAGTCTAAGGCGCTTGCGCGCCTTATTCTATTACGGACGGTATACCTTCACATTGCTAAAACCTTGCTCACGCAGGTAAAGCGCCTGCAAGCGACTCATCACGCCACGCTCGCAGTAAAGCAGGTAGGTTTTGCTCTGATCCAAATCGCCAAACTGCGTACCCAGCTTGTAGAACGGCAAGGATTTGATTTCGATCTGAGCCAATTCAAGCGGCTTATCATCCTGTTCATCTGGAGAACGGATATCCAGCAGTACGTCGGTTGGCGTAAATGATGCAACCGTTTCGACTTCAACCACTTCTTGCTTGGTCTGCTCGGAGATCTCACGAATATCAATATTGCGCGCTTCGCTCACCACACGATCCAGGATAGAGAAATCAAAGTGGCCCTCTTCGGCCTCAATCTTCGCTTTCACTGCCTTCACCGTCGGGCTTTTGGAGATCACACCGCAGTATTCCGGCATCGTTTTAGCGAAATCTTCCGTGCCCAGTTCGCGAGCCTGTTTGATAATGTGTTCTTTATCATGAGAAATCAGCGGGCGCAGAATCAGGGTATCGGAGGCATTGTCGATTAAACGCAGGTTAGTCAGCGTCTGGCTGGAAACCTGCCCTAACGCTTCACCGGTCACCAACGCCTGAACACCGTAACGCTCGGCAATTTTGGAGGCAGCACGCACCATCATACGTTTCAGCACGACGCCCATCTGGCCGTCATCGACCTTCTCCAGAATTTCACCGACAACGGGATCGAAATCGATAGCAACAAAACGAACACGGTGTGAACTTCCAAAACGGTTCCACAGATAATGTGCCACCTGTTTCACACCAATCTCGTGTGCTGCGCCGCCAAGGTTGAAGAAGCAGTAATGCACGCGGCATCCGCGACGCATCAACATATAGCTGGATACACCGGAGTCGAAACCACCGGAAATCAGTGATAACACATCTTCCTGCGTGCCAATCGGATAGCCGCCGATCCCCTCATTGCGACCTTTAATCAGCAGCAGACGATCCTGTTCGATTTCCAGATGCACAGTGACCTGCGGCGCAGTGAGGTTGACTCGCGCAGTCTCAATATGCTGGTTCAAACCGCCGCCAACATAGCGCTCCACGTCCTGTGAGCTAAACTCATGCTTACCGCGGCGTTTTACCCGCACACAAAACGTCTTGCCTTCCAACCGTTCACGATACAGCACCAACGCCTGTTCAAAGATGTTGTGCACGTCGGTATAGGCGTGGTCTTCAACTTCCAGAATATGGTGAATACCCGGAATTCTCGTCAGTGCATCACGAATCGCTTCACGCTGATTTTCGTCTTTAGCCCGAACTTCGATATGATCCCAGTGACGGACAACCGCCAGCGTTTCATCATAGTGTTTTAATACGTTGCGAATGTTTCCGGTTAGAATCTTGATAAAGCGCAACCGAACAGATTGGCTCTTGATGGTGATTTCCGGGAACAATTTAATGATAAACTTCATGGTGGCTGTCGTTACTTGATCAGAAAGGTGTAAATAAATTTACCCTGGGCACTAAAATCACGTTATCGGTAAAATCAGCCAGAACAGAGATGATTTTACCAATAGCATCCAAGGCGCGGAGTATATCATTATATGCAGATATACTGTGCGTTTTAACCGTATAATCGTCGCGCCATCCACGGATGACCAAACGCAACACCACGCTTTGCCGCCACAAGCCAACGGCGTATAACACCAGGATTCCGAAACCACTATGCCTAAGAAGACCGAGCAGCCAGTCAGCTTTGAAAGCTCACTGAACGAACTGGAAAAAATCGTTACCCGCCTCGAATCAGGTGAACTGCCGCTGGACGATGCGCTAAATGAGTTTGAGCATGGCATCCAGCTCGCTCGTCAAGGGCAGCAAAAGCTGCAACAGGCCGAACAGCGCGTGCAAATTCTGCTGAGCGACGATCCCGATGCGTCGCTGTCACCGTTTACGCCGGATAATGACACGCTATGACCGATTTTAGTACGCAACTGAATGCGCATTACCAACGTACTAACCGTATGTTGGGGCACTTCATCGCCAGCCTCCCCTTTCAGAGTAGTCCACTGGTCAATGCGATGGAGTATGGCTCACTCTTAGGGGGCAAACGCCTGCGTCCGTTTCTGGTTTATACTACTGGTGAACTGTTTGGCATGCCGCTAGAAAGTCTGGATGCTCCGGCTTCGGCAGTAGAGTGTATCCATGCCTATTCATTGATTCATGACGATTTACCGGCGATGGACGACGACGATTTGCGCCGCGGACAGCCGACCTGCCATATCAAATTTGGCGAAGCCACTGCCATTCTAGCGGGCGACGCATTGCAAACGCTGGCCTTCTCTATTCTGGCCGATGCGCCGATGCCGCAGGTCTCTGACCGCGATCGGCTGGCGATGATTTCAGAACTCGCGCAGGCAAGTGGCGTAGCTGGCATGTGCGGCGGTCAGGCTTTCGATCTGGAAGCAGAAGGCCATCAGGTCGATTTGACTGCATTAGAGCGGATTCATCGCCACAAAACAGGCGCCTTGATCCGCGCCGCCGTTCGGATGGGTGCGCTAGCCGCGGGTGATACTGGCCGCGCAGCATTGCCCCATCTGGATCGCTACGCTAACGCGATTGGGCTCGCCTTTCAGGTTCAGGACGATATTCTCGATGTTGTTGGCGACAGCGCGACAACAGGCAAACGTCAGGGTGCAGACCAGCAGTTAGGTAAAAGCACCTACCCCAGTTTACTGGGGTTAGATAATGCACGAAAAAAAGCACAGGAGCTCTATCAGGAATCACTGGCATCGCTCGACGATCTTGTCGCATCCAGCCCGATCCCCCTGAATATTGCGCCACTACAAGCGCTGGCGAATTTCATCGTTGAACGCGATAAGTAATTACTTAATGAGTCTCTAATGAGTTTTGATACCGCGAAGTACCCTACATTGGCGTTAGTGGAAACACCGGATGAACTTCGGTTGCTACCGAAAGAGAGCCTGCCAAAGCTGTGCGATGAGCTGCGCCAATATCTGCTGGACAGCGTCAGCCGTTCAAGTGGACATTTTGCTTCAGGGTTAGGGACGGTTGAGTTAACGGTTGCGCTGCACTACGTCTATAACACGCCTTTTGATCATCTGGTGTGGGATGTCGGCCATCAGGCTTACCCGCACAAGATCCTCACAGGTCGTCGCGATCGGATTTCAACAATCCGCCAAAAAGGCGGTTTGCACCCCTTTCCGTGGCGCGATGAAAGTGAATATGATGTATTAAGCGTCGGACATTCATCCACCTCAATCAGTGCTGGACTGGGTATGGCCGTTGCCGCCGAGCGTGAAGGCAAAGGTCGCCGTACCGTTTGTGTAATCGGTGACGGCGCAATTACCGCAGGCATGGCCTTTGAGGCAATGAACCACGCGGGCGACATTAAATCCGATCTATTGGTTGTGCTGAACGACAATGAAATGTCGATTTCGGAAAACGTCGGCGCATTGAACAACCATCTCGCACAACTGTTATCCGGCAAGCTCTACGCCAGCCTGCGTGAAGGCGGTAAAAAGGTCTTATCCGGCCTGCCTCCCATCAAAGAGCTGGTGAAACGCACCGAAGAGCACCTTAAAGGCATGGTTGTGCCAGGTACACTATTTGAAGAGCTGGGCTTTAATTATATTGGTCCAGTTGACGGCCATGACGTTCAGGCATTGGCGCATACGCTGAAAAACATGCGCAATCTGAAAGGCCCACAGCTTCTGCACATCATGACGAAGAAAGGCAAGGGTTACGCCCCCGCCGAGCAGGACCCGATCAGTTGGCACGCGGTACCAAAATTCGATCCAGCCAGCGGTACGTTGCCAAAAAGCAAAGAAGGCGCACAACCCACCTATTCCAAAATCTTCGGTCAATGGCTACAGGAAACTGCAGCCAAAGACAGCAAGCTCATGGCGGTCACGCCAGCGATGCGCGAAGGATCCGGCATGGTGCAATTTTCCCGTGACTATCCGCAGCAATATTTTGACGTGGCGATTGCCGAACAACACGCCGTCACATTTGCTGCGGGTCTGGCTGTCGGTGGCTATCATCCGGTCGTCGCCATTTACTCTACTTTCCTGCAACGTGCCTACGATCAGGTTATCCACGACGTGGCGATCCAGAATCTACCGGTTCTGTTTGCTATCGATCGCGGCGGCATCGTCGGTGCCGATGGGCAAACGCATCAGGGTGCATTCGATCTCTCTTTCTTACGTTGCATCCCAAATATGATCATCATGACGCCCAGCGATGAAAATGAATGTCGCCAGATGCTGCACACGGGCTATCACTACCAGAAAGGTCCTACGGCGGTACGTTACCCACGTGGAAACGGTACGGGTACTGAGCTGACAGCACTATCAGAGCTGCCAATCGGCAAAGGTGTGGTGCGCCGTCAGGGCGAAACGATCGCGATTCTGAATTTCGGTACACTGTTACCGGAAGCTCAGGCTGCGGCAGAGAAGTTAAACGCCACGCTCGTCGACATGCGTTTCGTGAAACCGCTGGATGAAGCGTTACTTGAAGAGCTGGCGCAGTCTCATAGCACGTTTGTGACGCTGGAAGAGAATGCGATTATGGGCGGTGCAGGGAGCGGTGTTAATGAATTCTTGATGGCGAAACGCCTTGCTGTCTCGGTACTAAACATTGGGCTACCAGACGTATTTATCCCACAAGGTTCGCAGGAAGAAATTCGCGTCGATCTAGGTCTGGATGCTGCAGGCATTGAGCGCAGAATCACGCAGTGGATGGAATAAGCGATTAACGCAAACCGGGGCACATGACCCCGGTTAACTAATGACGTGGCGTCAGAATATCGGCCAGTGATGGCCGATAAAATAGATAATTCCCGCAGAGATCACCCCCGCGACGATATCATCGATCATGATCCCCATACCGCCATGCACGTTGCGATCAAACCAGCGAATCGGCCAAGGCTTCCAAATATCCAGACAGCGAAAGACGAAAAATCCCGCCGCTACCCATTGCCAGCTATCCACCGGGATCGCCATCAGGGTAATCCACATACCGACAAATTCGTCCCAGACGATGCTGCCGTGATCGTGAACACCCATATCTTTTGCCGTTTGATGACACAGGTAAACACCGATACAAATACTCAGCATCACCAACAGCGAATACAATTCAAGCGGCAGGAACGACATGAAATACCACAGTGGAATCGCTGCCAGCGATCCTACCGTACCCGGCATCCAAGGCGATAAACCGCTACCAAACCCCGTCGCCAACAAGTGCCACGGATTACTCAGCCGTAAGCGGCGTTTTGCCACTTCAGCGCCTTTCGTCTTATTCTCGGAATCAGTTTTGCTCGCTAAAATGGTCATACCCCTTCCAGTTCAGCTCGGTCGCTTTATTATCCCTGAAAAAACGTAATCCTTCAGATGAAGGCCCGATTTGCCCGATACAGGTATAGGCGGCACCGAGATGCCCCAAGGCAAGCTCCAGCGCACCACGGTTAATTTCCGGCACGGTAAAGCACAGCTCATAGTCTTCACCACCAGATAACGCCCAGCGCAAAGCCTGTTCTTCGTCAGTACAGCTTCGCAACCAATCAGATTGTGGGATCGCGTCCAGATGAATACGCGCACCGCATTCGCTGGCTTTAAGTATATGCTGTAGATCAGAAATGAGACCGTCGGAAAGATCGATAGCCGAGCTGGCGAGATCGCGCAGCGCCTGCCCTTGCAGGATTCTGGGCTGAGGACGAAGATGACGCTGAAGCAGCCCTTGCCGCGCTCCATCATCATCAACGTGAAGTCGATTCTGGAGGATAGCCAGACCAGCAGCGCTATCACCTAATGATCCAGTAACATAAATCCAATCGCCAATTCTGGCCCCACGGCGCGTTAACGCTCGGCCAACAGGCACCAGACCGTGGATAGTCAGCGTCAGGCTAAGCGGACCGCGCGTCGTATCACCGCCCACCAACTGCATGCCATAATAATCAAGCAGTTCAAATAAGCTGTCACTGTACGCGGACAGCCATTGGCTGTTGCTTTGAGGTAGGGTAATAGCGAGAGAAAGCCAGGCAGGATCGGCGCCCATTGCAGCCAGATCGCTTAAATTCACTGCCAGAGATTTGTAACCCAGATCGGCGGGATCGATATCAGGTAGGAAATGAACACCAGATACCAGCGTGTCGGTACTCACCGCCAGCATCTGCTTATCTGCCACCGTGAGTAACGCACAGTCATCACCGATGCCTAATTCAACATCGCGACGTGAACTTCGAACCCGATTAAAATAGCGGGCAATAAGGTCAAACTCACCTTCAACCATAACCTTTCCAGCCAACCTATCATTCAAAAGCGATCAGGGCCGGATATCCGGCCCTGATTCGATTCATTTTACTTCTTGCCTTTCCGTACACTCGGAGCAGCTTTGTCGAGCACGCCATTCACAAACTTATGGCTATCTTCAGCGCCGAAGATTTTAGCCAGTTCGATGGCCTCGTTAATCGCCACCTTGTAAGGAACGTCTTCGCGCTTGCTCAGCTCAAACATCGCCAAACGCAGAATCGCTTTTTCAACCTGTCCCAATTCGTTAATCTGGCGAGACAGGAAAGGTGCCATCAGTTGATCAAGCTTCTCAGCTTGAGTGGCAACGCCCGCCAGCAATTCACGGAAATAGGTAATGTCGACATCTTTGACATCCTGCTCGCTCAGGAATTGGTGTTCAACATCGGCAATATCATTTTTAGATAATTGCCAGGAGTAAAGCGCTTGAACCGCACATTCACGAGCGCGGCGACGAGCAGCAGGTTTCACGGAATTCCCCTTACTTAATCAGGCTTACTTAATCGCTTTCAATACATTAATCATTTCTAGCGCGGTCAAGGCAGCTTCTGCACCTTTGTTCCCCGCTTTCGTGCCAGCACGCTCAATCGCCTGTTCAATACTTTCCGTCGTCAGAACGCCGAAAGAAACAGGGATTTCGCTGTCCATCGCAACGGAGGACAGGCCAGAGCTACATTCGCCAGCAACAAATTCAAAATGCGCTGTTCCACCACGGATGACCGTTCCCAGAGCAATAACAGCATCATAACCGCCATTTTTCGCGCTTTTGGTCAGCGCACGAACCGTCAATGGCAGTTCGTAAGCACCCGGCACCCAGACAACGGTGATGTTTTCGTCTTTAACCTGACCAATGCGTTTCAAGGCATCAATCGCACCTTGCAGCAGGCTGTCGTTAATAAAATGGTTAAAACGCGCAATCGCAATCGCCACACGAGCATCAGGAGTAGCAACAACACCTTCGATAACGTTCATAGCTTTCCTTTATCTGGTCTTTATGCCCCGCAGGGGGGCGGATTCTATCATAATTTTTGCTGGCACGTATTCGGTTTTGTCGAACACGCACCGCGTATTTACATGCACATCAGAATTTGGGTCTCAGGCGTAATCGTAAATCTGGGCCAACCTGGCGCACTTCTGCGATGTCAAATTCCGGAGCCTGAGACAGCTGATCCAGCCCTGGCAAGAGGCAAAGCGAACGAGCATTTTCACCCAATAGTTTGGGGGCAAGATAAACGATAAGTTCATCAACGACACCAGCATTAAGCAGCGCCCCAGCCAGACTGGCACCCGCTTCAACCCAGACAGAGTTAATCTGACGTCTTCCCAGCACCATCATCAGCGCCACCAGATCAACCCCACCATTGTGCTGCGGTAGCATGACTTGTTCAACGCCCAGTGGCCATGTCTGTTCATCAGCCTGCACTCGTGCTAGCCAGGTCTCACCCGGTTGGCTAACAATCCGATGCTGTGGTGTAACCCGCTGTTGGCCGTCTACAATGACCCGAACGGGCTGCCTGAGATCGGCTTCGGAATAGCGCTTCTGGACATCAGCATCCAGTTCTGACCACCGTACAGTGAGAGAAGGATCGTCGGCCAAGACTGTCGCACTGCTGCTTAGAATCGCCGCACTCTCAGCGCGAAAACGCTGTACATCCTGCCGTGCCTGCGGTGAAGTAATCCACTGGCTTTCTCCCGATGCCATCGCAGTGCGCCCATCCAAAGACGCCGCCATTTTGAGTTGCATGTAAGGAAAGCCCGTCCGCATACGTTTCAGGAAGCCTACATTAACTTTCTCGGCTTCAGCCATCATCAAGCCATGGCTAACGGCAATCCCCACTTGCTGTAAGCGATGTAAACCACGACCCGCAACCTGCGGGTTTGGATCCTGCATTGCAGCAACCACACGGGAAACGCCAGCAGTAATCAGCGCATCGGCGCAAGGCGGCGTTCGGCCATGGTGGCTGCACGGTTCCAGCGTGACATAGGCCGTGGCGCCATGCGCACGTTCCCCCGCCATTCTCAGCGCATGTACCTCTGCGTGAGGTTCACCAGCACGGAAATGGTAGCCTTCGCCGACAATTTCGCCATCACGCACGATCACGCAGCCAACATTAGGGTTGGGTGCTGTCGTAAAACGGCCACGACGCGCCAGTTCTAACGCACGCGCCATGTATAATTCATCCTGCGGCGACTGGCCGTTTTCCTGAAAAGCACTCATTCCCGAACCTCTTATCTCTGTCGAATCGATACGATTTAATCCTGCAAACGCGCAATCTCTTCGCCAAATTCACGGATATCTTCAAAGCTGCGATACACCGATGCAAACCGGATATAAGCGACTTTATCCAGCTTTCTCAATGCTTCCATCACCAAATTCCCCACCATCTTGGTGGTCACCTCTCGTTCTCCGGTAGCACGAAGATGAGATTTAATGTGATTAATCGCCATTTCGACGTCATCAGAACTCACAGGCCTTTTTTCCAGCGCCTTTAGCATGCCGCTGCGCAATTTATCTTCATTAAAAGGCTCGCGCACTTCATTGCTTTTGATGACTCGCGGCAGTACCAGTTCAGCCACTTCAAACGTGGTGAAACGTTCATGACAAACCAGACACTGCCGACGACGACGGACTTGCGAACCTTCGCCGACCAGACGGGAATCAATGACTTTGGTATCAACAGCGGAACAAAACGGGCAATGCATGATGTGTCCTGACCAGTAATCCTTAACGTAGAGACAGTTTACCCTGAATTAACGGACTAACCAAAACTCCTGATCCACGTTGCGAAGGGTTTCGCATCTCTTCTGATAGCGGGATGAAAAAAGCCGCCTCTCCTATGACTCAGGCTTAATCACAGCTAAACTCAGCAACAGGGATTAACGGATCAATGAATATACCCTAAATAATTCGAGTTGCAGGAAGGCGGCAAGCGAGGGAATCCCGATGAGCTTACTTGAGTAAGTGATTCGGGTGACTGAACGAAGCCAACGCACATGCGGCTTGAAGTATGACGGGTATAAAACATCGAAAGGGGAAACACAGATATGAGAACCCGATATCGCGTACTGACCTTCCTGCCAGCACTACTTTTGCTTGCTGGGTGCGCCGAACAGCGCCAGATGCCAAAATTGCAGAATCAGATAGGTCAGTTAAATCAGCAATTACAAACGCTGACCGATCAGGCCACCGCGTTAGAACGACAAAATGCGTTGAACTCCCAATCCACCTCCGGCGTTTATTTACTGCCCGCAGCACAAACCAGCACCATGCTGGAAAGCAGTATTGGCAGACTCAGCGTATCGCTACGCAATATCGAGACAGAAGCGAACGGAACAAGTGCGTTACTGCACATTCGCACACTTGATGCGAAAGGGCTGCCAGCCTTTGGCGCACAGCTTGATTGGGGACGACTCGACCCCGTGAGTGGTAAACCTTTAGCTGGCGACACACAGACACAGTCTTTTGTTGTCTCTCCCACGCTGTTACCAAAATCCGAAGCACTTATTGAATTACGTCTGAGCGGCCTGTCGCCGGAAGAACTTGGTTTTGTTCGAGTGCATCAGGTTCAGGAAATACAAAGTCCGCCACCTGTTGCCGCAACCGAGTCCCCCTAACACATGTCCCTGCGCTAAAATGCAAAAAACCCCGCAACGCGGGGTTTTTTATGTTTACGGTCAGCAGATTAAGGCAGGATAGACGGTTGGTCCGCCCCTTCTTTTTCCACTTTTTGAACCAGCAGGTGTTCACGCGTCATACCCAGTTTCAGCGCCAGAGCAGAAGAAACGTAGATAGAAGAGATCGTACCGATGATTACACCGATAAACATCGTCAGTGAGAAGCCATGCAATAACGCGCCACCGAAGACCATCAAAATCAAAATCATCGCCAGCGTGGTTGCTGAAGTGATGATGGTACGGTGCAGCGTCTGCGTCAGAGAAATGTTGGTAATTTCGTAAGGCGTTCCACGACGAATCTTGCGGAAGTTCTCACGAATACGGTCAGACACGACGATCTTATCGTTAAGTGAATAACCAATTACCGACATCAGCGAGGCAATTATCGTTAGGTCAACCTCAACATAAAACAGAGATAGTAGACCCATCGTAATAATTACATCGTGCGCCAAGGCCAGCACGGCCCCCAACGCCAGACGCCATTCAAAGCGAAAACCGATATAAATAAGGATGGCAATCAACGCAGACAACAGCGCCAGTGCGCCTGCCTGTGCCAAATCGCTTCCCACGCTCGGCCCGACGAACTCAATACGTTTTACCGTTGCATGCTGCTGGAAGGTATCATTCACCACCGTCAGCACTTTGTTACCGAGCGCTTCGTTTTCGCTGCCAGAAACGGGTGGCATACGCACCATCACGTCACGGCTGCTACCGAAATTCTGCACCTGTGGCTCTGAAAAACCAGAGGTTTCCAATGAGCTACGCAGTACATCGAGATCGATAGGTTTCTCAAGGTTAATCTCAATGACTGTACCACCGGTAAAGTCGAGCCCCCAGTTGAAACCACGTACACCCATGATCGCGATAGAGATAATGATCAGCAGACCGGAAATCACAAATGCCAATGTGTCCCAGCGCATGAAATCATAGACTTTACGCCCATGGTTTAGTTGTTCAATGCTGTATTCCTGTGCCACAACGCACTCCTAGATAGACAGTTTGTTGATACGTTTACCGCCGTAAAGCAGGTTAACGATGGCACGAGTACCGACGATCGCCGTAAACATTGAGGTCGCAATCCCAATAGCGGTAGTGATAGCAAACCCTTTGATAGAGCCTGTCCCCACAGCGTACAGGATGATGACCTTAATCAGAGTGGTGACGTTCGCATCAACAATCGAGCTAAATGCACCTTTGTAGCCCTCATGAATAGCCTGTTGCACAGAACGGCCATTACTGAGTTCTTCCTTGATACGTTCGTTGATGAGTACGTTAGCATCCACTGCGACCGCCAGCGTAAGCACGATACCCGCGATACCCGGCATGGTCAGCGTAGCCCCTGGTAGCAGCGACATCACGCCGACAATCAATACCAGGTTAGCGACCAGTGCACTCGTTGCGATGACACCAAACTTCTTGTAGAAGAAGACCATGAAGAGGATCGATGCGATCAAGCCCCACAAGCAGGCTTCCAGGCCCTGAGTGATGTTTTGCATCCCCAGCGTTGGACCAATGGTACGTTCTTCCACGATCTGGATTGGAGCAATCAGCGCACCCGCACGTAACAGAAGAGAAAGCTGACGTGCTTCGTTCGGGTTATCAATACCAGTGATACGGAAGCTGTTACCCAATCGCGACTGAATCGTCGCCACGTTGATGACTTCTTCGTGTTTTTCCAGTATCGAACGACCCGTAGCATCTTTCTTGCCGCTGTCTTTGTATTCCACAAACAGCGTTGCCATCAGCTTGCCGATACTGTCCTTGGTGAAGTTGGACATGGTGTTGCCACCAGCGCTGTCCAGAGAAATATTCACCTGAGGCTGATTGTATTCATCCGTACTTGATGTCGAATCGGTAATATGGTCGCCCGTCAGAATCACGCGTTTGAACAACACAACGGGTGAACCGTCACGCATGTTTTTCACTTCAGAGTCGCCCGGCACACGGCCGTTCGCCGCTGCAGTCGAATCAGCATTACTGTTGACCAGACGGAATTCCAGCGTAGCAGTTGCGCCAAGAATTTCTTTCGCGCGCGCCGTATCCTGAATACCCGGTAACTCAACAACGATGCGGTCAGCACCCTGACGCTGTACCAGCGGTTCGGCAACGCCCAGTTGGTTCACACGGTTACGCAGGATATTGATGTTCTGCTGTACTGCGTATTCACGTGCTTCACGCAGACGCTCGTCAGACATCACTGCGCGTAGCAAGTTGCTACCGCTGCTGCTGAGAACCAGATTGCGGTGACGAGACGTCAGATAATTGAGGCCATCATCACGCGTTTGAGCATCACGGAAACGAATTTCGACGCCGTAATTATCAATCTTGCGCACAGCGGCATAAGGAATGTTCTTTTCACGCAGATCGCTGCGCAAAGAGTCCATGGTTTGTTCTTGCAGTTTACCCAGCGCTGTATCCATATCCACTTCCATCAGGAAGTGAACGCCGCCGCGCAGGTCAAGCCCCAATTTCATCGGTTCAGCGCCTAACAACCGCAGCCAGGTTGGCGTGGCAGGTGCAAGGTTTAGCGCGACGACGAATTTTTCGCCCAGCTCATTAACGAGCGCTTCACGCGCGCGGAGCTGAATATCAGGGTTAGAGAAGCGAGCCAGAATTGCACCGTTTTCCAACGCAACTGACTTACTGGTAATATTTTGTTCTTTTAGAACATTCTGGACTTGGATCAGCGTCGTTTCGCTGGCGGCGGTTCCCCGCGCGCCAGTAACTTGTACCGCCGGATCCTCACCATATAGGTTAGGAAGTGCGTAGAGCAGGCCGACAAACAACACCACGACCAGCATCAGGTACTTCCACAAAGGATAACGATTTAACACGGCAGTTCCCTTCGGGAAAATCGGAAATTACAGGGCCTTAATCGTGCCCTTCGGCAGCACGGCAGCCACAAAATCACGTTTGATAACCACTTCATTGGTTTCGTTCAACGCAATCGCAATATAGCCAGTGTCGGACACTTTAGTCACGCGACCAACCAGACCGCCAGTCGTTAAGACTTCATCACCCTTGCCGATGGAATCCATTAACTTTTTGTGTTCCTTGCCGCGTTTTTGCTGAGGACGCAGGATCATAAAGTAGAAAATCAGACCAAAAACGGCCAGCATAATAACCAGAGAGTACGGGCTTCCCTGAGCCGGAGCGCCGGTTGCAGCTACAGCATCGGAGATGAAAAGACTCATTTAAATATCCTCTTTTTTGTCAAAAAGATAAGCTATCAAAAAGATAAATTATCAACCTTACAATCGTAAAAACGCTTCACAGCAAAATGCAATTCATAGCAAACGGGCTGTCAGTTGCTTGCAGCAACGTCTTTTTCAGCAAGCGGCGGAATGGCTTTGCCTATCCGTTGGTAAAAATCCACCACAAAGTGCTCTAATTTACCCTCTTCAATGGCCTGACGTAAACCTGCCATTAAACGCTGATAATAACGCAAGTTATGGATGGTATTGAGCCGTGCTCCAAGTATTTCGTTGCAACGGTCAAGATGATGCAAGTAGGCGCGGCTATAATTGCGACACGTGTAGCAATCACAGTGTTCATCCAGCGAGCTGACGTCATCTTTATGCTTCGCATTACGGATTTTCACGACGCCATCAGTCACGAAGAGATGCCCGTTACGTGCGTTGCGCGTTGGCATGACGCAGTCAAACATATCGACGCCGCGGCGTACACCTTCAACCAGATCTTCCGGTTTGCCAACACCCATCAAATAGCGCGGCTTATCTTCTGGAATCTGCGGGCAAACGTGCTCCAGAATACGGTGCATGTCTTCTTTCGGTTCACCCACCGCCAAACCGCCCACAGCGTACCCATCAAAGCCAATGTCTACCAGCCCTTTTACGGATACATCACGTAAATCTTCGTAAACACTACCCTGAATAATGCCGAACAGCGCATTTTTATTCTCTAGCTCGTCAAAACGCTCGCGGCTGCGTTTCGCCCAACGCAGTGACATCTCCATGGAGCGCTTGGCGTAATCCCAATCGGCAGGATACGGCGTACACTCATCAAAGATCATCACGATATCGGAACCGAGATCGTGCTGAATCTCCATCGATTTTTCCGGGCTAAGGAAAATCGAGTCTCCGTTGATCGGATTACGGAAGTGCACACCCTGCTCGGTAATCTTGCGAATATCGCCGAGACTGAACACCTGAAAACCACCAGAGTCCGTCAGAATCGGGCCGTGCCAGTTCATGAAGTCGTGCAGATCGCCGTGCAGCTTCATGATTTCCTGACCGGGGCGTAGCCACAGATGGAACGTATTACCAAGCAAGATCTGTGCGCCAGTCTCTTTCACTTCTTCCGGCGTCATGCCCTTCACCGTGCCGTAAGTGCCCACGGGCATAAACGCAGGGGTTTCTACCACGCCACGATCAAAAATCAATCTACCGCGTCGCGCACGGCCGTCTGTTGTTTGTAATTCGTACTTCACTTAGCCTCCAGCATCAGAAAAACAGTCTGATGGTCATGATGTATTAATGCCTGACAGAGCGTGATCTGTGGCATCACTATTATGTAGAAAGCAGGATTTATCCCACTTTCTCTTGTTCGGCCATCGGGTTATGCGTAATAAACATCGCATCACCGTAGCTGAAAAAACGATACTGCTCTGCCACCGCTTCACGGTAGGCAGACATCGTGTTATGGTAACCGGCAAAGGCCGACACCAGCATAATTAACGTCGACTCGGGCAAATGGAAATTGGTCACCAGCGCATCAATAATGCGGTAGTGATAGCCCGGATAGATAAAAATCTTGGTATCACCGAAGAACGGAGCGATCGGCGCATCCTGACTGGCCTGCGCAGCACTTTCCAGTGAACGTACCGAGGTAGTGCCAACCGCTATCACGCGATTTCCACGCGCCTTGCACGCCAACACGGCATCGACGACATCTTGCGGCACTTCAGCATATTCAGCATGCATGATGTGATCTTCAATCGTATCGACGCGAACCGGCTGGAAAGTACCAGCACCTACGTGCAGCGTAACGAACGCCATTTCGATGCCCTTCTCACACAGCGCGGCCAACATCGGCTCATCAAAATGTAAGCCCGCCGTCGGCGCAGCTACAGCCCCCGGACGCTGGCTATACACCGTCTGATAAAGCTCACGGTCAGCGTCTTCATCAGGCCGGTCGATGTAAGGCGGCAGCGGCATATGGCCGATGTCATTCAGAATCGACAGGACATCGCGAGCGTCATCGAAATGCAGCTCAAATAGCGCGTCATGACGAGCGACCATCGTAGCCTTGACGCTTTCATCATCACCCAGCAGCAGTTCCGTGCCCGGCTTTGGCGCTTTTGACGCCCGAACGTGGGCAAGAATACGATGATCATCCAACACACGTTCCACCAGCACTTCCAGCTTGCCGCCACTGACTTTGCGACCAAACAAGCGTGCCGGAATCACGCGCGTATTGTTGAATACCAGCAAATCGCCCGGATTCAATTTCTCCAGCAAATCGGTAAACACACCGTGCGTCAGATCCCCCGTCGGCCCATCCAGCGACAACAGGCGGCAACCACTGCGTTCCGCTTGTGGATAATGGGCAATTAATGATTCAGGAAGTTCAAACGAAAAATCGGCAACACGCATGGCAATTCACTTAGCTGTTAATACATAAAAATGGGCGGCCTAGTCTAGAGCCGCAAGCGCATGGCTGCAAGGAATAAGCACCTGAGACGTGGAATGCATGATACCCAATAGATTTCGAGATACAGGAAGGCGGCAACTGAGGGAGTCCCTAGGAGCTTACATCAGTAAGTGACTGGGGTGACAAATCTGTCGGGAGCAGATTTGAACGCTGCTTGCAGCGGCCCTTCAGGGCGAGGCCCACGACGGGCCGAGTATTTAAGGGCAGCCAACGAGCCTGTAACTCGAAAGATGAAGGGTATATACTGTTGCCATGAATTTTCTTGCCCACCTTCATCTGGCCACGCTGGCCGACAGCTCCCTGTTAGGTAATCTGATGGCGGACTTTGTTCGCGGCAACCCACAGGACAGCTACGCTGACGAGATCGTCGCGGGTATCCGCCTGCATCGCCGCGTTGACTCACTGACCGACAGCCTGCCGGAAGTCAAACAGGCACGTCAGTATTTCAGTGATGAGTTCCGCCGCGTTGCCCCCATTACGCTAGATGTTTTGTGGGATCACTATCTTGCACGTCACTGGCTACAGTTGGTGCCGGACACGCCTTTACAGATCTTTATCGATGGCGCTCAATCACAAATCGAGCCCCATCTGGCGCAAACCCCTGAACGCTTTCAGAACCTGAATCTCTATTTGTGGCCGGAACGTTGGATGACGCGCTATGCGGAACTGCCGTTTATCGCGGATGTACTGCACAGAATGTCAGTGCGACGCCCGAAGCTGGCCGCACTGTCCGGTTCTTTTCAGGATATCGAGCAGCACTATCACCAATTTGAAATACTCTTCTGGCAATTTTATCCACGCATGATGCAGCTAGCGAAAACGCAGCAGCTGTGAGTTCATAACTTTTCCGTTTTTCTACGCAACCTATTGTCCTTTCGATTAAAAGGGTTAATGTGGTTTATTGAAAGGAAATAGCGATGAGTTCAATAGACAAAAGCTATCTCATTGATTGGTCTCTTTGCCTGTATTCACTCAAGCAGAATCCCTATACTGATCGCTGTCTTTTACATCCTCCGATTATTAACCGCTATCTACAGGAGTAATTATGGTCCTGGTAACTCGTCAAGCCCCAGACTTCACCGCAGCTGCCGTTTTAGGCAGTGGCGAAATCGTCGAAAATTTCAACCTGAAGAAGCACATCAACGGTAAAGCTGCCGTGATTTTCTTCTGGCCGATGGACTTCACCTTCGTTTGTCCATCAGAACTGATTGCTTTCGATCACCGCTATGCTGAATTCAAAAAGCGTGGCGTAGAAGTGGTTGGTATTTCCTTCGACTCCGAGTTTGTTCACAACGCATGGCGTAAAACCCCTGTGGATAAAGGCGGCATCGGTGAAGTGCAATACGCGATGGTTGCTGACATTAAGCGTGAAATTCAGAAGGCTTACGGCATTGAGCACCCTGAAGCCGGTGTTGCACTGCGTGGTTCTTTCCTTATCGACAAAAACGGCGTAGTTCGCCACCAGGTGGTGAACGATCTGCCACTGGGTCGTAACATCGATGAAATGCTGCGTACCGTTGACGCACTGCAATTCCACGAAGAGCACGGCGAAGTGTGTCCTGCACAGTGGGAAAAAGGAAAATCAGGTATGGGTGCGTCACCAGATGGCGTAGCAAAATACCTGTCTGAGAACGCAGACAAGCTGTAATACCCATCCTTGCCCTCATGGGTAATGTGATAATCAAGCCAGTTGCTATGCGACTGGCTTTTTTTTGTGCCCAGAAAACCCCCAGCTAGGCTGGGGGTTCAGTAAAGCTTTCAGCTTTGGGCCAGTTATAAAAACCCCTTTTGATTTGTTAAAACAGTTTGCGGTCTGGCAACTGCAAACGTTCAACAAGAAATCAAAAGGGGGTCCCAATGAGGGACGAAAAGAGCTTAGCGCACACGCGATGGAACTGTAAATATCACATAGTTTTTGCGCCGAAGTACCGAAGGCAGGTGTTCTACGGGGAAAAACGCAAAGCGATAGCAGTATTTTAAGAAAGCTGTGCGAATGGAAAAACGTGAATATTCTGGAAGCGGAATGCTGTGTGGATCACATCCATATGCTTCTGGAAATCCCGCCTAAGATGAGTGTCTCGGGATTTATGGGGTACCTAAAGGGAAAGAGCAGCCTGATGCTTTATGAGCAGTTTGGCGATTTGAAGTTCAAATACCGTAACAGGGAATTTTGGTGCCGAGGGTATTACGTTGATACGGTAGGGAAAAACACGGTCAGGATACAAGAATACATAAAGCACCAACTGGCAGAGGATAAAATGGGTGAGCAACTCTCGATCCCATATCCTGGCAGCCCGTTTACGGGCCGTAAGTAATCCATAGATGCAAATGTCAGATCGCGATGCGCCTGTTAGGGCGCGGCAGGTAAGAGAGCCTTATAGGCGCATATGAAAAACCTCCGGCTATGCCGGAGGATATTTATTTTGTTCGTGATGTTTCCCTAATCATTTTCCCCTTCCCTACGCGATCCCAGAGAATACAAAAGGTTGACTAGGGGCGCTTGTATCTTTCTCATGTAGTGATTAGCTATCACTACATGAAACAGAGTGAGCTTCCAAGGGGCGCCAAGGCTATAACCTTGCGATTGAGTTTAAGCCCTCTGTTTCACCTTTCACGCCAGCATTAACATTGAACGGTTACCTAGAGCACTGACTCTGGATGTACAAGCGGAACGGGCGTGACGGCTTCAGTGAAAGGGGGGACATTATGTATTACGTCGGCATTGATATCAGTAAACGTTTTATCGATGTGTGCTTATTGGTTGATGGCATTAAAGGTAAACGGAAGACGAAAGTGTTACCCAATGGCCCCAACTCAGCACAGGCTTTGGCTCAATGGTTAACCCTGCAAAAATGTGAACCGAGCCAAGCTCATATCATCATGGAAGCGACGGGCATTTATCACGAACACCTCGCTTATGGCCTTCATCTGGCTAACATTCTTGTGTCAGTGGCAAATCCCCATCGAGTGCGTGAATTTGCCAAAGGAATGGGGATATTGACGAAAACGGATAAAGTGGATGCCTATGTTCTGGCGTGCTATGGCTACCTGAAACAACCAGAAAATTGGGTTCCGCCTTCGCAAGAAATAAGAAAACTCAGGGCATTATTGCAGCACAGGGATAGCGTGCTTGATGATAAACAACGCGTAGAAAATCGGCTGAGCACGTTGAAATCCACAGTGGCCCCGGAAGAAGTCCTGACCTCGCTGGAGTCGATTGAACGAAATTTAAAGGATGAGCTGGCAAGGATTGAACGCCTGATAGCGGAGCATATAGATAAGCATCCCAGGCTAAAAAACGACCTGAAACTTCTGCAATCGATTGATGGAGTTGGAGAGCAAATCGGGTGGAATATGTTAGCCATCATCCGGGGTAATCACTTCAGGAGTGCGGAACAGGTGGCGGCGTATCTGGGGGTTATCCCTGTAGAGAGACGTTCAGGCACCTCGGTGTGTGGCAGAGCCAGATTGTCTAAAATAGGGCCGCCGGGCATCCGGGCAAAGCTGTATATGGGAGCCATAGCGGCTATCAGTTGGAACAGTCATGTGAGAGCGCTCTATGAAAGATTGCGGCTAAAAGGAAAAGCGAAGATGGTGGCGATAGGGGCGGCGATGAGGAAACTGGTGCATCTGTGTTATGGCGTGCTGCATACGCAGCAGCCCTATGACAAAAATTATGGGATGACGACTCATAAAAATGCTTGACCGGCAACACGGTTACTAAATCCTTAGCCTTAACCTCACATCGTGTTAATGCACGACAGATTGATGGAATAAATGGAATAAAAGGAGAACGCATGCAACAAAACCTCGCGCTGTGGTTGAGAGAAGCAGACATACAACACGCTGGCATCATTGCATTACTGATTGTTCTTGGGCTTATATTGCTCATTTCTGCCGTCATTCACCTGATTTTGCATCAGGTTGTGCTGAAAGGAATGGTTCTGCGTTCACTCAATAAGCCAGGAAAGACAGAAGGCCACGGGTGGAAACAGGCGCTGACGCAACACAACCTGTTTAACCGGCTGGCCTTCTTACTACAGGGGGTAATCCTCAATATTCAGGTCTTTGTGTGGCTTCCCGCGCAAAGTGAAACCCGTGAAGCGCTCATCATCTGCTCCCAAGTGTGGATTATGATTTTTGCGCTGCTGTCCCTCTTCTCGCTACTCGATGTGCTGCTCAATGTGTCCGCCCGAACCAAGGTCGCTGCACAACTGCCGCTGCGCGGTATCTTCCAGAGCCTGAAACTGATCGCCACTATCGTCATCAGTATCATGGTGGTGTCACTGCTCATAGGGAAATCACCACTGATTCTGATTAGTGGTTTAGGTGCAATGGCCGCTGTGCTGATGTTGGTGTTCAAAGATCCGATCATGGGGCTAGTCGCAGGCATCCAGCTTTCCGCCAACGACATGCTGACACTGGGAGACTGGCTCGAAATGCCGAAATATGGCGCTGACGGTGCCGTCATCGACATCGGACTGACGACGGTAAAAGTGAAAAACTGGGACAATACCGTCACCACCATTCCCACCTACTCGCTAGTGTCCGATTCCTTCAAGAATTGGCGTTCGATGTCAGAATCTGGGGGACGGCGCATCAAGCGTAGCATCAATATCGATACCACCAGCGTGCATTTCATGACGGAAGACGAGCAGGTACGATTGCTGCGCAGCAAGTTACTATCGGCTTATATTCAGAATAAGAAGAGCGAGTTAGATCAGCATAATGCGCAGTCCGATTCAGACCTGACATCGCCGCTGAACGGCCGTCGTCTGACGAATTTGGGTACGTTCCGCGCCTACCTTCAGGTTTACCTACGCACCCATCCGGGGATTCATAAAGGAATGACATTGATGGTACGGCAGCTTGCGCCAACGTCTGAAGGGGTACCGCTGGAAATTTACGCGTTTACCAACACCACCGCCTGGGTTGATTACGAAAGTATCCAGTCCGATATTTTCGACCATATCTTTGCGATCTTGCCGGAGTTCGATCTCCGTATTCACCAAACACCGACTGGCCACGATATGCGGATAATGGGACAGCAGATGACGGCTCCGAAAACCTAGAAATAGGCTAAAAAAGCGCTCTGTTCTGAGCGCTTCTTCTGATAGCAAGCGGCTAGCTTAATTCTGTGCAGCCACCGCGCTCTGACGCTTTTTCTTCCAGACATAGCCCACTAAAAGCACCAATATCCAGACGATGCCGACATACAGTGATATGCGGGTATCCGGGAAGTAGCCAATCAAACCGATGATGAAGAATAAGAAGACGATACCGAACACGGAGGTCGCGATACCACCACGTAGCGGGAATGCCAATGCCTTCACTTCATCAGGGCTCAGGCGGCGGCGGAATGCGATCTGAGAGAACAGAATCATGATCCACACCCACACCGTCGCAAAGGTGGCCAGTGACGCAATCACCAGGAACACTTTGCCAGGCATAATATAATTCAGGTACACCGCCACCAGCAGCGCCATCATCATCACAACGACCGTTACCCACGGGATACCACGTTTGGAAACACGGCTAAACACCTTCGGTGCATGACCCTGCTCTGCCATCCCGTGCAGCATACGGCCTACGCCGAAGACATCACTGTTAATTGCCGACAGCGAAGCGGTAATCACAACAAAGTTCAGAATGCCGGCCGCCGCTGTAATACCCATATGCTGGAACGTCAGTACGAACGGGCTCCCGTTGGTGCCTACCTGATTCCACGGGTAAATCGACATAATGACGAACAGCGTGCCGACATAGAACACCAGAATACGCCACGGTACAGAGTTAATCGCGCGAGGGATGGATTTATGCGGGTCTTTGGCCTCACCAGCGGTGATCCCGATGATCTCCACGCCGCCATACGCAAACATCACGAGTTGTAGCGATAGAATCATCCCCATCACCCCGTTACTGAAGAACCCGCCATTAGTCCACAGATTATGGATGCCGGTGGGCTCGCCACCGTTGCCAATGCCCCAGATAATAATGCCGATCCCGGCAGCAATCATGATGATTATGGTGGCCACTTTGAAGAAAGAGAGCCAAAACTCCAGTTCGCCAAAGGCTTTCACATTCATCAGGTTGATGGCACCAATGATAAGCACCACGCTCAAGACCCATACCCAGTGCGGCACAGCAGGAAACCAGACGCCCATGTAAATGCCAAACGCGGTCACATCAGCAATGGCGACAATCAGCATCTCAAAGCAGTAGGTCCAGCCAGTGACATACCCCGCCAACGGCCCGAGATAATCCTGCGCATAGCGAGAAAAAGAGCTGGATTGCGGGTTATGCACCGACATTTCGCCCAGTGCGCGCATGATGATATACGCGACAATCCCACCGATCAGATATGCCAGCAATACACTGGGGCCAGCCATTTGGATCGCGCTAGCGGAACCATAAAACAGACCGGTTCCGATCGCCGAACCAAGGGCGATAAAGCGGATATGCCGCGTGCTTAACCCACGCTTGAGCTTGGAGGATGGTTGTTCCATTGATAAGCAACCCTGTCTTATAAAAAAAAACTTACAAAAAGAAAAACCACAGGCAAATACCTGTGGTGCAGAAACCCAACGCTGTGCTGGAACAGTAGGATATCCCTACCACCCCAGCGCGATCAGGTATGAACGATATTATTGATGTACCGTAACTTCCTGACGACCACACAGTCTGTCGTAAATCACTGCAACCAGTAAAACCAGCAGTGACGGTGGCAGCCAGGCCAACCCTTGCTCACTCAGCGGCAGGTTGAGGCTCCACTCTGGCAACAACGATTTGAAAGCCGACGATTTTATACCATCAATCATGCCAAATAACAGACTGACTAGCATGACGGGGGCTACAATACGTGAAGCGCTATTCCACCAACGCAGCGTAAAACTCAGTAAAACCAGAATGATACACGGTGGATAAATTGCCGTCAGCACAGGAATGGAAAGTTGAATCAGGTGACTCAATCCAAGGTTGGACACCACCATTGAGAACGCCCCGAGAACAAATACCAGCGTGCGATAGGACAGCGGCAGATATTGTGCAAAGAATTCAGCACACGCACAGGTCAACCCCACCGCCGTCACCAGACACGCGATAAAGATTAACAACGCTAGGAAGCTGCTTCCCATGTTACCGAACGTGTGTTGCACATAAGCGTGGAGAATCTCAGCCCCATTCAGTGCCTGCGGCGCCAGTTCACCGCTGACAGAACCGAGCTGGAACAGGCTCAAATAGACCAGTGTCAGACCAATGCCCGCAATTAACCCAGCCCACACGGTGTAACGCGTCAGCAGCACTGAACTCGTCACTCCACGCGAACGTGCCGCATTGACGATCACGATACCAAAGACCATCGCACCCAGCGTATCCATCGTCAGATAGCCGTTAACGAAGCCATTGGAGAACGGCAGATGCTCATATGCTTCTGTTGCAGGAATCGGCGTGCCCGCAGGCCACAGCACCGCAGCAATACCCAGTACCGCCAAAGCAATAATCTTCAACGGCGCCAGCACATGGCCGACCGTATCCAGCAGTTTGCCTGGATACAGAGAAATGCCGATGACGATAGCAAAGTAGATCAGGCTGTAAATGAGAAGTGGAGCCGCCCCGTTACCGACCAAAGGAGCCAGACCGACTTCAAATGAAACGGTTGCCGTGCGCGGCGTCGCGAACAGCGGCCCGACAGCCAGATAGCACACGGTCGCCAAGACCACACCGGCCTTTTTGCCAATTGGCGAGCTTAGCGCATCAACGCCGCCGCCGACTCGGGCAAGAGCGATGACAGTCAGCACAGGTAGGCCAACCGCCGTCAACAAGAAGCCGATTGCCGCAGTCCAAACGTGCTCTCCAGCCTGCAATCCCACCATAGGCGGGAAAATAATATTTCCTGCCCCCACGAATAAAGCAAAGGTCATAAAACCTAATGCCACAATATCTTTGGAAGTTAAACGATGACTCATAGTGATGTCGTGTTGCCTGTATCAAATCGATAAAAAGAAAATCGTGTCGTTTATCGCCGCAGAAGCCGTTCGCAAACGGGTAGCACGAAGCATGGTGCCAACACTCTGTCGACGCGAAAGATGGTGAGCATAGAGGAGTTATTTTTTGCACAGCCATATTGGGTGCTAAGTAAACCGTTTATAGCGTAAAAAGACAAGCGGAGATCCAAAAACCAGAGTATCTAGCCTATTTACACTAAAAAATAAGAATATAAATTGGTTTATCATGATTTGCATAACACATGATTTGCGCATTTATCGATATTTCATTGCAATAAAACTGACAAAATATGGCATAAAATGCGTCGTTCGATCATAAAAAAAACATATTGCACAAAAACGTCGCAGGTAGAAAGCAGGATAACGGCCACAAAAAAGGCCGGATCGCATGATCCAGCCTCTGTATATCCATTATAGGAATAAGGTTACCTCATCGGTGTCACCAGACGCGATTGGCGATATCCACGACAAGCTTCAACTTATTCCACTGCTGATCTTCCGTCAGGCTGTTGCCCTCTTCCGTTGAAGCAAAGCCACACTGCGGGCTCAGACAAATCTGGCTGAGATCGACATATTTTGCCGCTTCCGCGATACGCGCCTGTACGACTTCAGCCTCTTCCAGCTCGCCGTTCTTCGTGGTGATCAGTCCCAGCACAACCTGCTGATGGCCCGGCTTAACAAAACGCAGCGGCTCAAACCCACCCGCTCGCTCAGTATCGTATTCCAGGAAGAATGCATCGACATTCACTTCCCCAAACAGAATTTCTGCAACAGGCTCATATCCGCCTTCAGAAATCCAGGTCGAACGGAAATTGCCACGACAAACGTGCAAACCGATAACCAGATCGGCAGGTTTATCAGCCAGTGCTTTATTCAGTACGTCGGCATAGGTACGTGCCAGCTGCGCAGGATCTTCACCACGTTCACGGATCTGGCGTTTTTGATCGTCAGAGCACAGGTAGGCCCACACGGTGTCATCCAGTTGCAGGAAGCGACAGCCTGCATCATAAAATGCGTGAATCGCATCGCGCCAGGTTTGCGCCAGATCGTCGAAGTAGTCGGCTAGATCGGGATAAACCGTCGCATCAATCGCTTTTCGTCCACCGCGGAAATGCATCACGCTCGGGCTAGGAATCGTCATTTTAGCGACTGCATCGCCAGAAATGCTGTTCAGGTAGCGGAAATGATCGAGCATCGGGTGCTGAGGGTTAAAACTCACTTTATCCACGACACGAATCGCATGGGATTTGGTCTGAATACCGTTGAATTGAATACCCTGATCGGCTTCATAGCGTTCTACACCGTGCAAATCGGCAAAGAAGTCAAAGTGCCACCATGCACGGCGCAACTCACCGTCCGTCACAACCTGCAAGCCAGCTTCACGCTGCTTTTCTACCACCCGCAGAATCTCACGATCTTCAATATTCCGCAGCGCGACATCATCAATCTCGCCCGCCTGATGCTGAAGACGCGCCTGCTTAATCGCAGCCGGACGCAAGAAACTGCCGACGATATCGGCACGGAAAGGGGATAAGGTGTTCGCCATATGTCGCTCCTGACATGTTGTCAGCACTCACTTTCAGGAAAGAAGCGTGCTGACAGATAGTTTCAATATGAAATATTTACCCAGAGGGATAGTTACATTTAATCTTATTTAGCCATCTGGACGTCTAAATTTAAAACTATCCTGTCACGTGGCGAATCGCGGGGCAATAGAAGAATTTTCACATCACGTGAATAAAATTCATGTAGCGTGAAAATAGCGCAAATTCATGATGGGAAGAGGAATTATTCAGGCAGGCCAATCTGTTGACGCGCCTGACGACGCGTTTCTTCCGGCAGCGGCAAATAGCCATCCTGATTCACCAGCGATTGTCCCGTTTCGGACAGCACGCGTGCCAAAAATGCCGCCGTCAGCGCCTCCAGCGGTTGTCCGGGAGCTTTGTTGACATAGATGTAGAGATAACGGGTGTAGGGATACAAACCACTGCGAATATTTTCAGTAGAAGGATAAATGTAGTCGGTGCCTTGCGCGGCGAGTGGCAGCATTTTTACACCGCTGGAACGAAAACCCACGCTGGCATAGCCGATCGCATCGGTTGATGCAGCAACCGCCTGCACAACGGACGCCGAACCGGGCAGCTCATTGACTTGAGGAAGGAAATCGCCGCGGCATAACGCTTTTTGCTTAAAGAACCCATAGGTTCCCGATGCTGAATTGCGCCCATAGCGCAGTAGCGTGCGCTTTTCCCAACTGCCGCGTAGCCCAAGATCGCCCCAGTGTTTTATCGGCTGATGGTTACCGCAACGCTGCGTAATCGAAAAGATAGCGTCCAGCTGTGACAAATTCAGCCCTGACAGAGGGTTATCCTGATTAACCAACACAACCAGCGCATCCATTGCCACCGGCACAGCCAGCGGCGGATAGCCATAATGCTGGACGAACGCCTCAATTTCGCTGGCCTTCATCGCCCGGCTCATTGGCCCAAGCTGCGCGGCTCCTGATGCCAGAGACGTTGGCGCGGAGGATGACCCTGCGGCCTGAATCTGTAAATTCACGTTCGGATAATGCTGGCTGAAATCCGCCGCCCAAAAGGCCATCAGGTTAGCCAGCGTATCCGACCCCGCGCTGGAGAGGTTACCCGCCAGCATCTGGCGAGGCTGCGCGAAGCAAAACGCGCTGAACAGCAATAAAAAAGCGCTCGCAATACGTATGGCGGATTTCATGGATAGCATTTTCCGTCAGGCTGAAGGTTTCACCGTATTTTCAGCCAGAGAGGTAGGGACAATCAACCGATTCGGCAACGTAAAGACAAAACGTGACCCCAGACCATCCTCACTCATGATTTCCAAACGGGAATCATGATGGCTAAGCGCATGCTTAACAATCGCTAGCCCCAGCCCGCTGCCACCCGTCTGTCGCGAGCGCGCTTTATCCACGCGATAAAAACGTTCAGTCAGACGCGGCAAATGCTCGGCGGCAATCCCCGGCCCGTTATCGCTGACCTGAAATTGCGCACCTTGTGGGATCTTCTGCCAGCAGACTTCGATACGTGTTCCCTCTGGCGTATGGTTGACCGCGTTATACACCAGATTAGATACCGCGCTGCGCAGCTGTTCTTCGTTGCCAAACACACGGAGATTTTCATTCACACGAAAGACGATTTCATGACGCCCCTGACTCAGGGTCTGCGCTTCACGCTGCAACACGCGCAGCATCAGTGGAATATCGACTTTTTCATTCAGATCGATCGCCGTCGCCGCTTCAATGCGGGACAACGTCAGCAGTTGTTTGACCAGCCCGTCCATGCGTCGGGTCTGCTCCTGCATGGTACTCAACGCTTTCCCGCGTAGCGCCGCATCCAGCGTTTCTTCCTGCATCATTTCCAGATAGCCCTGCAACACCGTCAGCGGGGTTCTCAGCTCATGACTTACATTGGCAAAAAAGTTACGTCTGGCCCCTTCGAGCTGGTGCATTTGCGTAATATCACGCACCACCATCAGCAGCTGCCCTTCAGAATAAGGCATCACGCGGAATTCAACATGGTGGGAATTATTCAATTGCAGCGTGAGAGGACGGCTAAAATCCTGTCCTTTCATGTAATTCGTAAATTCAGGATAGCGCAATAAGTTGAGGATATTCTGACCGTTATCTTCCGGCCAGCGGAAATTGAGCAGGTGCTGCGCCAGATGGTTACACCAGAAGATCGTCCCCTCTTCGGTGGTGATCACCACGGCATCCGGCAAGGATTCAGCACCGCTGCGAAACCGTTTGATCAGGAGCGCCAGTTCCCGGCGTCGGCGTCGGTTACGCAACTGCATCTGATAGAGCCCGTAAAACAGCGGCTCCCAGCTCCAGCGACCGGGCGGCGGCGTCATACTGCGGTCAACCCACAGCCAATAAGAAAGTTTGAGCTGGTTATAAAAATTCCAGCAAAGCAGGCCTAAAACGGCGACCAGCAGAAACCAGGGCAGATAGCCAAAAATCAGCCCCAGCAGTAGCGCGGGTAAACAAAAAAAAGCTAGCTCCAATGCCAGCCTTTTCCAGGATAAACGTTCTAGCACGTTAGTGTTTCTCCGGTTACGACCACCTCAGTAACGCGTTGAAAAACGGTAGCCCGTTCCCCGAACGGTTTGCACCATTTTGTCATGTCCGCTGGTTTCCAGCGCTTTACGCAGGCGACGAATATGGACGTCGACAGTACGATCTTCAACATAAACGTTAGTGCCCCAAACGTGATTCAGCAACTGCTCCCGGCTATAAACACGTTCAGGATGCGTCATAAAGAAATGCAGCAATTTAAATTCCGTCGGCCCCATATCCAAGGCGTGCTCTTCGGTCGTCACACGATGCGACGAAGGGTCGAGGCTCAGGCCACGCATTTCGATCACTTCTTCCACCGCCATCGGTGAAATTCGGCGCATAACGGCTTTGATACGCGCCACTAATTCTTTGGGTGAAAACGGCTTAGTAATGTAATCATCCGCCCCCACTTCAAGCCCACGCACGCGGTCTTCTTCTTCGCCACGCGCGGTCAACATCATTACCGGAATATCACGCGTCAGTGCTTCGCGCTTCATATGCTTGATGAATTGCAGGCCCGAACCTCCTGGCAGCATCCAGTCCAATAACACCAGTTCAGGGAAAGGCTCCGACAGTTGCGTTACCGCGCTGTCATAATCTTCGGCTTCAACGGGTTGATAACCATTTTGTTCCAGTACAAAGCAGACCATTTCACGAATGGGTGCTTCATCTTCCACGACTAATATGCGTTTTGCCATTGTTAATCCTGTCGTTAATCATCGTCGCTGTTAGCAGGCGAAAGGCATTATGCGTCAGTTTTATGACAGATTTATGAAAAACGCACTGCCCTCCGTCGCATGATGTTACAGCGCGTACATCCTATTTTTCGAGCCGCTTTCCAAACTCTTGATTCCACCGCGACAGCCGTCATCCCTGCTATATATAATCATGGCATTACGGTGACAAAGCACCATCGCGACGACACACCATTTCACATAATGGACAATGACAACGTCATCCAACGCCGCACGGCATGAATATCGAGAGAGCACGATGCGCATTATCCACACCGCCGATTGGCATTTAGGGCAATATTTTTATACCAAAAGCCGCGCTGCTGAGCATCAGGCTTTTCTGCATTGGCTTATCGCTCAGGTGGAACACCACCACGTCGATGCCATTATAGTCGCAGGCGATATTTTTGATAACGGTTCGCCTCCCAGCTATGCGCGGGAAATGTATTATAGCTTCGTGGTAGAACTACAGCGCACAGGCTGCCAGCTTGTCATTCTCGGCGGCAACCATGATTCCGTCGCGATGCTGAATGAATCCCGCGGTTTGCTGGCCTGCTTGAATACGCGGGTGATTGCCTGCGCCAGCGACGATCCTGCCCAGCAGGTGCTCCTGCTGGAAAACCGTCAGCGGCAGCCCGGCGCACTGCTCTGTGCGATTCCTTTTTTACGTCCGCGCGATGTACTAACCAGCAAAGCCGGACAATCCGGTGATGAAAAACAGCTCGCGCTACAGGAAGCGATTACCGCGCATTACCAGCAGTGTTACCAGTTGGCTTGCCAAAAACGCGATGAGCTTGGCTTACCGCTACCGATTATTGCAACCGGTCATCTGACGACGATTGGTGCAACCGCTTCGGAATCCGTGCGCGATATCTACATTGGTACGCTTGATGCCTTCCCTGCTCAGGCTTTTCCCCCTGCGGATTATATCGCCCTCGGGCATATTCACCGCCCGCAGCGCGTGACCCAAAGTGAGCACATTCGCTACAGCGGCTCCCCCATTCCGCTGAGTTTTGATGAACTCGGCAGCGAGAAATCCGTTTGTCTGGTCAGTTTTATACCCGATGCGCCGCCGAAAATAGATCTACTGCCCATTCCCGTAACCCAGCCGATGCAGTTGATTAAAGGCAGTCTGAGTGACATTGAACAACAGCTGTCCGCCTTCGAGAACTATCAGGGCGATAAACCCGTGTGGCTGGGTATCGAACTCAGCACGCAGGATTATCTGAGCGACATGCAAAAGCGCGTTCAGGCGATGACCGAGAACCTGCCCGTTGAGGTACTTCTGCTGCGCCGCACGCGCGAACAGCGTTTGCAGGCGATGACCCGACAGGACAAAGAAACGCTAAACGAATTGAGCGTGCATGACGTTTTTGAACGTCGTCTGGCAACGGAGACAGAAATGGAAGACGGTCGCCAACAGCGTGTGCGCACGCTGTTTAATCAGGTTATTGATGAATTGGAAAATAGCGAGTCTGCCAAATGAAAATCCTCAGTCTGCGCTTAAAGAATCTCAACGCGCTGAAAGGCGAATGGAAGATCGACTTCACGCAGGAGCCATTTTCCAGCAACGGCTTATTTGCGATTACCGGCCCAACCGGGGCAGGAAAAACCACGCTGCTCGATGCCATCTGTCTGGCGCTGTATCACGAAACACCACGGTTGGGTCAACTTTCCGCTGGTAATAACGATCTGATGACCCGCAACACGGCAGAGTGTCTCGCCGAAGTAGAGTTTGAAGTTAAAGGCGTCGGATATCGCGCCTTCTGGAGCCAGCGTCGGGCTAGAAATTCGCCGGATGGTAATTTACAGGCCCCCAAGGCCGAACTCGCCCTCATTGAAAGTGGCAAAATCCTGTGTGAAAAGCTCAATGATAAGAAAGAGATGACCACGCAGCTCACTGGACTGGATTTTGGCCGTTTTACACGATCTATGATGTTGTCGCAGGGGCAATTTGCCGCGTTCCTCAACGCAAAAGCAGACGACAGAGCGGAACTACTGGAAGAACTAACCGGTACGGATATTTACGGACTGATTTCCGAACGCGTCTATGAAAAACACAAACAGGCAACCGTAGCACTGAGCACGCTACAGGCGCGCGCGTCAGGTATTCAACTGTTGACCGATGAGCAGCGTCAGCAGGTAGAAACACAGCTTGCCGAGCTGCTCCAGCAAGAGCAACAGGGCAACGCCGAGCGTGAGCAAGCACTGACTACGCTACGCTGGTTTGAGCAATTGACGCTGCGGCAAACGCAGCTCACCAACACGCAGGCACAACACGCGAGCGCCGAATCAGCCATTCAGCAGGCCAAGCCGCAGCTCGACAAGTTAGCCACCAGCGAACCGGCAGAAAAACTGAGGCCGCTACATCAGGAACGAGAGCGGAATCGGCAGGAATCCCTTACGCTCGTCCAGCAGATTGAACAACTGACTGAGAAACAGAGCGCAGAACAGTTGGCTTTGACAACGTTACGCCAGCAGGAAGAAAAGGCAGATCAGGACGTTAATGGGCATAAACAGGAACGTCAGAAACAAGAGTTGTTGATCAACGAACAGGTTGTTCCGCTTGATCATCGTATTGCCACGTTGGAGCAGCAAAAAGCCCAGCAGCAGGACGAGCTGGAAAAAACACAGCGTCGCCTGCAAACGGACGAAAGCAAACAAACACAGATCGCGATGGAGCAACAGCAGGCCAAACAACTGCTTGAACAAATCCAGTCTTACCGTCAGCAACACGCGCATCATCAGCAGTGGGGAGAACAACTTCCTCTGTGGCGCACACAGTTTCGGCAGTTGCGCCAGCTTCAGGACGATCAGCAGAAGCTAAGCCAAAAACAGATACAGCACACCGAGCTGTCGACAGCGCTCCTGCAAGAGGCCGAGACGCTGGCGGCACAGCAGCGTGAACAACAAACGGTCGTTGATGCCGCGCGCGAGTTGTTCACACAACACGATGAGACACTGAAAAATCAAGAAGCACAGCAGCCACTTTCCGCCTTGCACCAGCGGTTTCATCAACTCATCGACCAGCGAACCGCACGCCAACAGCTCGCGGCAATCAGCGACCAGTTCCAGCGTCTTTACGCCCGTAAACAGCAGCACCTCATCAGACAAGATGAGATACAAGGGCATATCAGCCAGTCAGAAGCCTTAAAGAAACAGCAACAGTCTGAGTACGAGCAACGCACCCAGCATCTGACCGATCTGGAAACGGTGTACCGGCAGGAAGAACGGATCGTTAAGCTGGAAGCTGAACGGCAACGGTTACAGGCTGGTGATCCTTGCCCGTTGTGCGGTTCGACTGAGCATCCGGCGATTGAACGCTATCAGGCGCTGCAACCATCCGAAACTCAACGTCGCCTGACGGCCCTACAGCTGGAAGTAAATCAATTAGCAACGAAACTGGCGAATACGACGGCACGGCTGGCCTCGCTAGAGCAGCAGCGGGAACAGCTGCAACAGGATATCGCTCAGAACGATGGCGAACATCAAACGCTGTTGCAACAGTGGCAAGATGTCAGTGAGCGCTTACAAGTTAACTGCACGCTGGAACAGCAGGATGCGATTGCTGCCTGGTTTGCACAACGCGAGGCCGAAGAACAGGATATTCGCCAGCAGATTAGCGTACGCGAACAGCAGCAAAAGCAGTGGCAGGAAAGTAAGGATTCACTGACAAATGATGGGACATTACTGCGGGAACTCGACCAAAAAATTGCGTTGAATACCCAGCAACAGACCTCGCTACGCGTTACACAGGAAGAAACTGCCCAGTCGCTCCAAAACGTGCAGCAGCAGCTCACGCAGTACGCTCAGGAAATCACGCAGACGCTGGCAAATGCAGGTCTTATTTTGCCAGAAGATGACGCTCAGGATGGCTGGCTGGTTGAGCGCGAGAGCGAATGGCAAGACTGGAAAGCCAAAGAACAGGAGCAGTCTCGCTTAATCCCTCTGTTAGCCACGCTGGAAAGCGATGTTCAGCATCTGAATCACAGCGTGACCGAGGCAAAGCAGCTGCTACAGGCGCAGCAACAGCAGTTGGAACAGCACAACAACGCACTCAACACGAGCCAACAAGCGCGGCTAGCGCTTTTCGGCGACAGGAAAACAGCGGATGTGCGTGAACAACTGCAACGAACCAGCCAGCAGTATGACAACACGCTCCGATTAGCCCAGTCGGCACGTCAGCACGCAGAAACAACGTTGAGCCGCCTGACGGGAGAACTGACCCGCACGCAACAGCAGTATGAACAGAGCACGCACCAACGTGATAGTGCGACTGAACGGTTTACTCAGGCTTTGCAGCAAAGTGCTTTTGCTGATGAAACCGCCTTCCTGAATGCGCTGCTTGATGAACAGGAACGGCAGACCCTACAAGCATTGAAAGAGAAGCTGTACCAGAGCTTGCAGCAGGCAGCGGCGCTTCACCAGCAGGCTGAACAGGCATTACTTGAGCTGCAACAAAAACGGCCTGCATATCTACCAGAAGAAGCAACGCAGGAATTGGTACAACAGCAGTTGTCAGAACAGGACGAAGCGCTGAAAGCCAACCTGCGGCAACAGGGAGAATTCCAACGTCAGCTATCTGACGATCGGGAACGGCGCGAGAATCAACAGTCCCTGCTTAACGAGATTGCCCAAAGCCAGCAAATGTATGATGACTGGGATGCGTTAAACTCGCTGATCGGTTCGAGTAAAGGGGATAAATTCCGCAAATTTGCTCAGGGGCTAACGTTGGATCATCTGATCTACCTCGCCAATCTCCAGCTTTCACGCCTGCACGATCGTTATCAGCTAAAACGTAAGCCCGGTGGCGAGCTGGAACTTCTGGTGACGGATACCTGGCAGGCCGATGCCGAACGCGATACAAAAACACTATCTGGTGGCGAGAGTTTTCTGGTGAGTCTATCGCTGGCTTTGGCGCTATCCGATCTGGTCAGCCATAGAGCCAGCATCGACTCTCTGTTTCTGGATGAAGGCTTCGGTACACTGGATGCCGAAACGCTGGATATCGCGTTAGATGCGCTCGATAACCTCAACGCCTCCGGTAAAACCATCGGCGTCATCAGTCATGTCGAAGCCATGAAAGAGCGTATTCCGGTACAGATCAAAGTGCAGAAAGTTAACGGGCTGGGCGTCAGCCGACTGGCACCGCAGTACGCCGTTTAGCCTTACTCCGTCTTTGGCCATAGCCAGGCGGCTCCGCGTACCCCGCTGGAGTCGCCGTGTATAGCCTGCCGCACAGGCGTTTCGCACTCGCCGCCGAAGATCCACTGCTTAATCTTTTCCGGCACAGTCTGATAAAGGCGAGAAACATTGCTCATTCCACCGCCAAGAACCACCACGTCAGGATCGAGCAGGTTAATCACATGCGCCAGCGATTTTGCCAAACGATGTTCATAGCGCTGCAATGCCAGCTCTGCGATGGCATCACCCTGCTCCGCTAAGGCAATGATTGCCTCACCTTTGTGTGGCTGACCGCTCAGGTGCTGGTAATCCAGCGCAAATCCCGTACCGGAAATAAAGGATTCAATGCAGCCAGACTTGCCGCAGTAGCAGGGAACCGTTTGCCGATAGCGCTGTTCGTCATCATCCATCCAGGGCAACGGGTTATGCCCCCATTCGCCAGCAATACCGTTGCCACCGACATGAGCCTGCCCGTTCAGCGCAATTCCCGATCCACAGCCAGTGCCAATGATGACCGCGAAAACGGTCTGCTTCCCAGCTCCAGCACCGTCTACCGCTTCTGAAACAGCAAAACAGTTCGCGTCATTGGCGACCCGTACGGGTCGATTTAACAGCGTGGCGAGATCGAGATCCAGCGCCTGACCGTTGAGCCAGGTGGAGTTGGCATTTTTTACCTTGCCGGTAAACGGCGACAGCGTACCGGGAATGCCTACGCCGACGCTACCGTGGCAGCCGATCGCTTTTTCAGCCATCGCCACCAGTGTGACAATAGTCCGCAGGGTTTCCGGATAGTCATTTCTTGGCGTCGGCATACGTTGCCGAAAACGTTCTTGACCCTCGTCATCCAACGCAATGACTTCTGTTTTCGTCCCGCCCAGATCGATACCGATTCTCATGATGTCTCCCCCACGTGTGGTAAATAGGCTCGGATTCCCCGAGAAATGAGGCCGCTGACAAAGTTGGTCGAGCGGTGGTCGCTCTTGTCCTACAACAGTAAGTTTGTCACCGACCTGAAAACTTTCTTATATAGATATATACCCTAAATAATTCGAGTTGCAGGCAGGCGGCAAGCGAAGAAATCCCGATGAGCTTACTTGAGTAAGTGATTCGGGTGACTGAGCGAGGCCAACGCACATGCAGCTTGAAGTATGACGGGTATAACCAGAGAAACCAATCAACTGCAATCCAAAGCGTGATAGGTATTCCTCTGAATCCGGGTATTTTATTCCACATTGCGGCTTCGAATTCGTTATCATGCGCGCAACATTACAAACCCGCGTGCAGACCTGCGCGCCCAGTCAGGGATAACACCATGTTGTGGTTTAAAAACTTAATGATTTACCGTCTAAGCCGTGACAGCATGCTGTCCAAAGATAACGTTTTGTCTGCGGATGAAATGGAAAAACGGCTCAGCGCCTTCGCGTTCACCCCGTGCGGCAGTCAGGATATGATGAAAACGGGTTGGGTATCGCCGATGGGATCGCATAGCGATGCATTAACGCACGTCGTTAATGGGCAAATCGTTATCTGCGTTCGCAAAGAAGAAAAAATTCTGCCGTCTCCCGTCATCAAACAAACCCTTCAGGCCAAAATTGAACGTCTGGAAGCGGAGCAGCACCGCAAGCTGAAAAAAACCGAAAAAGATTCGCTGAAAGACGAAGTGCTGCACAGCCTGCTGCCACGTGCATTCAGCCGTTTCAGCCAGGTCTGGCTATGGATCGATACGGTTAACGGCCTGATTATGGTCGATGCCGCCAGTGCAAAAAAAGCAGAAGACACGCTGGCGCTACTGCGAAAAACGCTGGGTTCTCTGCCTGTTGTACCGCTGACGATGGAAAATCCCATCGAGCTGACGCTGACCGAGTGGGTTCGTTCCGGTGAGCCCGCAGCTGGTTTTGCGCTACAGGATGAAGCTGAGCTGAAAGCGATTCTGGAAGACGGTGGCGTTATCCGCTGTAAAAAACAGGATTTGGTCTGCGATGAAATTGCCGTGCATATTGAAGCGGGCAAGCTGGTTACCAAGCTGGCGTTGGACTGGCAGGAACGCATTCAACTGGTCTTGTCTGATGACGGCTCGGTAAAACGATTGAAGTTCTCAGATACCTTGCGGGAACAGAATGACGATATCGATCGGGAAGATTTTGCTCAGCGGTTTGATGCCGATTTCATTTTGATGACCAGCGAGCTGGCTGCATTGATTGCGAATCTGATTGAAGCGTTAGGCGGCGAAGCCCAACGTTAATACGATCGATTGTTAATACAGTCGGTGATTGCCCGCCGCCGTTCAGACGGCGGGCGATACCTCATCAGCGACTGAATCCGTTAGACCCGGAATGCCCCGACAACGGAGTTCAGTTCTTCAGCCTGTGATTGCAACGCACCCGAGGCGGCAGCAGATTCCTGCACCAGCGCGGCGTTTTGTTGCACCATCGAATCCAACTGCGCGACAGCTTTGTTGATCTCGTTAATGCCACGCATTTGCTCATCTGCTGCATGCGTAATTTCAGACATCACCGAGCTCACCGTAGATACACCACCGACAATTTCATTCATCTTGTCGCTGGCCTGACGAACCTGTACTGAGCCAGACGTCACACTGGAGACCGTCGCTTCAATCAGCTCTTTAATTTCTTTTGCGGCCTGCGCACTACGCTGTGCAAGGCTGCGAACTTCACCCGCGACAACAGCGAAGCCACGGCCCTGTTCACCCGCTCGCGCTGCCTCTACGGCGGCGTTAAGCGCCAAAATGTTAGTCTGGAACGCAATGCCATCAATCACACCGATAATGTCGCCAATTTTGCCCGACGCGACCACGATTTCTTCCATCGTGACAATCACATCAGACACGACTTTGCCACCCGTACCGGCATCTTTCGACAGCAGCAGCGCTTTAGCGTTAACCTGTTGCGCAGATCCTGCCGACTGCGTTACCGCAGCAGAGATTTCTTCTAGTGAAGCCGCCGTTTGCTGGATACTCGACGCCGCAGATTCCGTACGCGCAGAGAGATCGTTATTTCCCGCTGAGATTTCATCCGCAGCAACCTGAAGCGATGCGCTGATATCCCGAATCTGCACCATTACCTGGCTGATCTTATCGACAAAAATATTAAACGAGCGGGCAATTTGTGACACTTCATCATGCCCTTCATCCGGCAGACGTTGCGTCAGATCGTTGTTGCCACTGCTGATATCATCCATTGCGTCGCGGATTTGCAGCAGGCGCTTGAGCGTTGACGTGATGATGAAGCCGATAACCAGCGTCCCCAACAGCGCGATGATGACGAGCGTAATGACCGATGTGGAGAGCAGAGAACGCATGCCTGCGGTAGCTTCAGCTTTATCCAGTGCCACCAGCATGTACCAGCTTGTGCCGGTAATCGGCTTTGCCAATACCAGCTTTGCCGATCCGGAGAAATCCACATCGCGGGCGCTATCTGCTGAAAGCACGTCGTTCAGATTAATCGCGGGGGCGATGTCGGTGATATTTTTCAGCGTCAGTTTTTCATCCGGATGCGCAATGATCGTACCGTTACGGTCAATCAACACGCCGAAACTCCCCGGGCTAGGGTTGATAGCCTTGACGTTTTCGATCACGCTTTTCATCGTCACGTCACTGCCGACTACGCCTCTGACCGTACTTCCTTCTAGCACAGGTGCGACAAAAGAAACGACCAGCGTATTCGTTACCATATCAACGTACGGCGCAGTTGCCAGCGGCTTGCCTTCTTTCACTGCCTGCTGATACCAAGGCCTGATAGTAGGGTTGTAATCAGCAGGAATGCCGCCTGGATCGGCAAACTTGGCAGTACCATTGGCGTACCCCATGTATACGTTCAGGAACCCGCCAGATGCCACAATCTGTTTAAACAACGGAATAGGATCTTCATCCTGAATGGCGCGGTCATGCAGTGCGGAGATCATCTGCGTTTTAGAAGCAACCCAGTCGCTCACCGCTATACTGTGGCTCGTCGCTACCGCATCAAGCGTATTCTGGATCGATTCCTTATTTGCGTTATTAGCTATGGTGTAATTAAGAAAGGTATTGATAACAAGTGAAAGTACAACAATGGTCGAACAGGCCGCAAGAATGCGGGAACGGGTCGTTTTCAGCATAAAATACTCTTTGCGTAGAATAGTTATACTATCCATAACGGCACAGTAAAATAAAACTTGAGTACGATCACATTTTACAGCCGTCATTTATCTTAAAAGTTGCTTTGAAAATTAATACGTTCAACCAAGTCATTACGTAAAAAAAGAGAAGTAATGAATAACTCGCTACAAAACCGAAGTAAAAAACCACGATAAAGACACAACAAAGAATAAATCACTTATTATTTTCCATAATAAAAAATTATTGATAAGGTTGATTATTCATTGATTTTTAACAATTCAGGGATAATTCTTAATAAACTCACTATTGTTTCGTATTATTAATTAATAAACTCAATTAAACAAAATAACTCATATATGGAATTAATGATTAGTGTTACGAAAGGAAAATGAAAAGTGTCTGTCGACTCTAAAAAATAGCGGGCAACAAAAAGTGGCTTTCCATTCATAACGGAAAGCCACTTTCTTTTTATTGGTAAGGAGGGGGGAAATTACAGGTATTTACACAAATAAGATGTCGGCTCGACCACCTGTAAATTGAACTCGCTTTTTCCTGGAACAAAAAACGTTTCTCCCGGAGTGAAAACCTGCCAATCCGGTGCGCCGGGCAACAGTACTTTCAATGCCCCGGTGATCACAGTCATTTCTTCCGGCTGCCCGGTTCCAAACGTGTATTCACCCGCATCCATAACACCGACACTAGCGCGACCAATGCTGTCGCCTTCAAAACCGATTGACTTGACCTTCCCTGCAAAATACTCATTTACATTCAGCATAGCGCGGCACCTATTGTCGAAAAATTCATGAAATTCATCTTAAAAGGAGAGTTGAGCCACTGTCACGATCTATTCATTGAAAGTTAGTGCTCAGTAACACTGACTGATGATTATTTTGCCAGTTCCCGTTTGCTACCCTACGCTGCCGACGAGCGCAGCACCTTCAACACGCTTGTCACAATAGCGTCCGGCGTCTGCGACGCATCAATAACGTGATGCGCCACACCGCGATAAAGCGCTTCACGCGCAGCCAGTACGTCGGCCATTTCCTCTGCGATGGGACGACCTGTCAGCGTAGGTCGCTGGTCATCCTGCGGATTTTCTTCCAGTCGCTGAGCCAGCAGTTCTGCATCCGCGTGGAGGTAAATAACGATGCCTTTATCATGCATAAAACGACGATTGGCTTCCGCTAGCACCATTCCGCCGCCTGTTGCGACGATGCAGCGGTTAGACGCCACCTGCTGAAGCGCCAGACTTTCACGCTGGCGGAAACCATGCCATCCCTCCTGCTCGACCACATCAGCGACCGTCATATTGGTCGTCTGCTGCATAAACAGGTCGGTATCGACAAAGTCATATCCCAACGCCTGCGCCAGTTGATGCCCAATGGTGGTCTTCCCACAGCCTCTGGCACCAACCATAAAAATGGGGTGTGTCATGTAATGACGAATCCTTCTTTTTTACTCACCCGTTACGCCCGATATCAAGCTGCACACGCGTTGTGCGGTACCGCAACTCAAACTATTTCGGGTATCAAAGATAAATGGGGGTGATTACCAGCTTTGTCGTGGGCTGAATCATACCGATAAAATCGACAGAGAGGGAAGTGACTTCTCAGTGGGAATGAAAAGTTGAATAACTAAAAGTAAAAATGGGATGACAGTAAATATACCCTAAATAATTCGAGTTGCAGGACAAAACGCTAGCGTTTTGAACAACGCAATGCGTTGGCCCGATAGGGCAAGGCTTATTCATAAGCCTTGTAACGCGGCGAGCGAGGGCATCCCGATGAGCTTACTCAAGTAAGTGATTCGGGTGACTGACAAGTCTGCCAGAGGCAGATTCGAACGCTGCTTGCAGCGGCCCCAACGGGGCGAGGTCCACATAAGTGGCCCGAGTAGCGACGCCAACGCACATGCAGCTTGAAGTATGACGGGTATAAAAAGCCCCGCGTTTAAAGGCGGGGCTGGCACACTAAAAAACCGCACAAGCGATTAATAAGCGTGGAAGTAATCCTGAATCACCGCTGGGTTCGTCGTTTTTGTCAGCGCCAGCATCAGCAGAATACGTGATTTTGCTGGGCTAAGAGAATCGGCAACCAGACCAGGTTGACCTGCATCTGGTGGGACGATACCGCTGCCGGTACGGCTGGAACGCACGACAACAATGCCTTTGCTTTCCGCTTTGCGGATGCCAGCGTCGCCGCGCTTGGATACGCTACCTGCGCCCATGCCCGCATACACGATGCCTTTTACGCCGTGCTTGATAGAAGCGTCATACATGTATTCTGGGTCATCCTGATAACCATAAATAATGTCGACGGCTGGCAGTTTATCGATGTTGGTCACATCAAACACAGAACGCGTGGTGTGAACTTTATCCAGACGAGTCTGGTAGTAAACTTTGTCACCGATAATCACGCCCAGATAACCTTCTTCTGGCGCTTTAAAGGTATCCAGCGTAGAGGCGTTGGTTTTGCTGATGAAACGGGCAGATCCAATACGGTCGTTCAATACAACCAGCACACCACGACCGCGGGAGTTTTTATCCGCTGCCACTTTTACTGCACCGTACAGATTCATCGGGCCGTCGGCACTGATTGCCGTTGCCGGGCGCATCGCAGCAACAAAGACGACTGGCTTGTCGCTTTTCACCGTCAGGTTCAGAAAATAAGGAGATTCGTCGAGCGTATCCGTACCGTGCGTAATGACCACGCCATCAACATCGCTGCGTGCCAGCAGCTCGTTCACGCGCTTGCTTAGCGTTAGCAACACATCGCTGGTCATATTTTCACTGCCGATGCTGGCAACCTGCTCACCTTTGATATTGGCAAGCGTTTTCAGCTCTGGCACTGCTTGAATCAGCGTCTCTACGCCCAACGCACCAGCTTTATACCCAGTGGTTTGCGTATTGGCCGCTGCGGAACCCGCTATCGTACCGCCCGTTGCCAGAATGACAATGTTAGGTAGATTTTCTGCCGCATTTGCCAGAGACGAAAAGCAAACAAAAACAACAACGAATAATGCGTTAAACATCCTTTTCATAACATATACCAACTTATTGAGTTAAGTGGCAGACCAGATACGTCAGGTGCCTGATCTGTAAGTAAAAAACCTCAACTCTGTTGGCAGCCTGCCAACATTGGCGCTTATAATGCCCCAGAATTCAACGAATTAATATATGCCCGTCAGACTTCACGCTAACGGTGTGCCATGACTCACAGCGCGACATTTTGCCGCGCTGGCTTGCGCTAGCGGCTAATCTGCGCGACGGCATCCTGCGAGGCCTGTTCACGCGCGGCACCCGTCAGTTCTGACAGCGTACCCTGATGCATTTCAAGCAGTCGGTCGGCATGTTCAAAGTAGTGATCGTCATGGCTGATCGCCACAATCGTTTTCCCCAATGCGCGCAACTGCGGTAACAGCTCAAGATAGAACACGCGGCGGAATTGCGGATCCTGATCGGCGGCCCATTCATCCAGCAGCAAGATGTCGCGCTGTTCGGCGACCGCCAGCAGTAGTGCTACACGCTTACGCTGCCCTTGTGAGAGCTGCAAATTCATCACCTGATGATTCTCCAGCGTCAGCTTATGCTGCATGTTTAGGCGCTCCAACCAGCCATCGACCAGCGCCGTATCCGGCTCCGCTCCCTGCGGCCCCATCATTTGTCCGAACAGGTGGAAGTCGGTAAAAATGGCAGAAAATAGCTTTTGATAATCTCCTCGAGTTTCCGGCGTAACGGGATGGTTATCCAGCAGCAGCGTACCCGACACTGGCGTATAAAGCCCTGTCAGCAGCATCGCTAGCGTCGATTTCCCGCTCCCGTTCCCACCAATGAGAAACACCAGCTCGCCGCGCTTTATCACCAGATTGATTGGCCCAACTTCAAAGCCGGAATCGTCATAACGAAACACCACGTCACGTAGTTCCAGTGTGTGCCAATCGGCAGGCGCCATTGCAGAGGAAAAAGATTCCTGATAATCAACCAAATCAAAACGTTTCAACTTATTAAACGCCACTTGCGCGCTCAACAATGTTGGTAGTGCACCAACAGCCTGAAGCATCGGCGTCCGTAAAAAAAGCAGCGTAAGTGAGTAAGTCGCCGCGACATTGGTATCCGCCCAGCCGAGATTGTTTGCCATGAAAAAAACCGCGCCAATCACGCCCAGCATCATAATATTCGACCAGTTCACCGCGCTGAGATGGAAGGTGTCGGCGCGAATCACATTCTGTCGATAATCTTGCGCATTGGCCTGATAAACCTCTTCATACAGTTTTTGCGCCCGCTCCCGATTGAGCGTCAGTTCCTTACGGCCGTTAATCACGGTTTCGTAATCTTTCTGAAGGCGGTCTTCCGCTTCTCGAACCTGAGTAAGATGGCGGTACACGCGGGAAACCAGCATGAATCCGCCCCAGAGGGTTATCACAATCCAGATGGACGTCACGACTAGCATTTTTGGAGAGAGCCACGCCAGATAAGCCGCTGAGCCGATAGTCAGCACAATGCCCTGAATCAGCTCCGGCAGGCGCACAAACGCGATGGTGATATTGCGGATATCGCTGGACAGGCTGGCGAGCAATTGCGCACTCCCAATCTGCTCAATACGGGCAATGTTGGTATCCAGAATTCGCTTGATAAATTGCCCGCGCAGGCGATAAACGAAATGGTGCCCGAGCGTGGTCAACGCCAGTTGCGATACCAGCGTCACCCCCATAAGAAGCAGCAGTAAGCCCAGAAACTGTGGCAAGACGCTCAACGATTGATTGACCGTTTCAATCAATTGCAGGTTGATAAAGGCAATCAGCCCAATGCCTAAGGCTGCGCTCAGTAAACTTAAAATAATAACGGCGAGAAATGGCCAACGGTATTGTTGGTAAACAATGCGGAGCAACTCCATAACAACCTGGTCTCTATGATGAAAACAATCGTCCGCAGTGTAATGGTGATAACTGTGATATCAAGAATAATTCTCATATTCAGCCCGCCCTCCAACTCACTCCCCGCAAATTCACTCCCAGAGCCATAGGAAAAACGCATTAGCAATCATGATAAATCATCACGATTTGCTATCACTTTTTACCGCTATCTTTGTTGACGCTCATTTTTTAGCGCCAAAAAACAATAAAAACACATTGATACAATAAATATAGATAAAGACACGGTTACCCGCGAAATCCCTACCCCCTCCCTTAACCCGAATGTACGCCAAAAGCGCACCACCACGCCATCAGGAACGCTAAGTGATGGTAATTCAACATGATAATTAGTGAGATAATAATTAAATAAGAAAACCAGTCCGCTAAACCATTTAATACGTAAGAATATTGTCATAATTTTTATTTTCAAAACATTTCAAAAAAGTTGGATCTTTATCTAAGCCGCACCTATAAATATCAAGAATTGGATGAATATCATCCCGATGGCCTAATCCCCGTAAAAGAGTGATAGCACACCGTATCTTTAGCCACTCTTACTGTTTTTGTTTCTGAACCAGGTCAGCTTTAGCGCCCTTCTTTTTGGTTGCGCATATACCCATACCTATCCACTACGGCACTCAATTTGCTGGGAGAGGTATCAGACAATGGTTGCAGATAAGTAAGAGGCTACTTCATGTCAGATATGAATATTATTTCGGGAAATACAAATATCCTGTCACGTAACGGTGGCCAATTCATCAGTACAGTCCCTCAGGGAGCAACAAATGTCGAGCTGCTGGAAAGCAGCACCGTTCGAATCAATGCCACACCAGACATCGTGTCTCGCTATGAGCGCGTCGGCAACGATCTTATCTTGCACATGAAAGACGGCACAACCGTCCGCTATGAAAGCTTCTTCACGCTGGACGCGGCTGGCTACCACAGTGAACTGGTTTTTGATGATGGTACTCGGCTCATCCATGCGCAGTTCTCCGGCGCAGCAGCCGCAGAAGGGGCCGCACTTACAGCAGAAGCCATTGCCCTTACGCCAGAATACGCTGCACTGGGTGATATGACGTCATTACTGATCGGTAGCACCGCCAGCACGCTATCGACCGCCACGTTGGGCAGCGTTCTCGGTGCTATCGCTCTCGGCGGAGCTGCTGTTGCAGGGGTCGCGGTCGCCGTTGCCTCATCGAGCGATGACAACACCACACCGGCTCCTGCTCCAGCCCCCTTAACCATTGATACCTTCGCGGGAAATAATGGGCTGAACCGTACGGAAATCGGCCAACCTCATATCCTCAGTGGGAAAACAACAGGCGTCAGCGCAGGGCAAACGGTCACCATCACGTTGAATGGCGTGGTTTATACCACCACGATAGCCGCCGATGGCAGTTGGCAATTTACGCTACCTGCGGATGCATTTACTGGGCTGGAAGACGGCATTTACGCATTAAAAGTGAGCGTGCCGGGTGCGAACGGCGTCGTCCATGAAAGAACCCTCGATCTCACCATTGATACCCTGCCACCAAATTTAACCGTTGATAAATTCACGGGTGATAATTATCTCACCGTCGGAGAGCTGGCAAACGGCCAGGTCCTCAACGGAACGGGTGAGGTGGGCCATCAAGTCACTATCTTGCTAAATGGGAAAACCTATAGCGCCACCATTAATGCAGCCGGTAGCTGGACCCTGACCGTTCCTGCGGCGGACCTGCGCGCACTGAGCGAAGGTGAACACGCGCTGTCGTTCACGGTTACCGATAATGCCGGTAATATTACCGTGGTCAGCCGCACCGTTATTGTCGACACCACACCGCCGGAACTGTCCCTGTTACCCTTTACCGGAAACAATCTGCTCACCGCCGACGAACTGCAATCCTCACAGTTTGTCTCCGGTACGGCTTCCCTGTCGGATGTCGGCCAGACAGTGACAGTGACACTCAACGGTATCACCTATACCACCACCGTAGAGAGCGATGGTGCATGGAGTGTTTTCATTCCCTCCGGCGATATCCAGGCGCTGACTAACGGCTCCTACAGTCTGGTTGCGTCACTAACGGATAAAGCAGGCAACACCACTACGCTACCACCACAAACCATCACGGTGGATACCAGCGCTGAAGCGGTTAACATCAGTATCATCTCATTTGATAATCGCCTGAATGCCGTGGAAGCAGGACAGCCGCTAACCATTGATGGCACGACGGCCAACGTTGCTGCGGGTCAAACGGTTACCATCACATTGAACGGAAAGCCCTACACCGCAACAACGGGGGCAGATGGCAAATGGTCTGTGGACATCCCTAGCGCCGACCTGCTTGCTCTGACGGATGGCAGCAACACCATTACTGCCAGCGTGCAAGGGATAAGCGGAGAAACCGTCACCGTCGACCACACGCTGGATGTACACATCAATACCCTTCCGTCCATTACGCTGACGCCGCCTTTCACCGACGGCGTATTAAACGGAGCAGAGGCAGCACAGGATCAGGTCATCAGCGGGGAAACCGGAATTAGCGGCAGGGGCCAGACCGTCAGCCTGACGATCGGCGGGTATTATGTTACCGGAACGGTGGATGCCAACGGGCACTGGACGGTCACGATCCCTAAAGACGTGCTGCAAAACCTGCCATCGGATAACGTTAGCGTATTGGAAATTGTTGTTCGCGATATTGCAGGCAACGAAACCACGGTGACGCAAAACATCAACGTGGATACAACGCCGCCCACGCTCACCGTCTCAGCCATCGCCCAAGACAATATCCTCAACGGTGCGGAACTGGCGGTCGATCAGATCGTCAGTGGAACGGCATCGCTTAGCGAAGCAGGTCTTACCGTCACCGTTACACTGAATACCAAACCCTACACCGCCACCGTCGGTAGCGACGGGAACTGGAGCGTCACACTGCCAACGGCAGATTTAGTGGCTATCGCTGACGGTAACCAAAGTCTGACCGTTACGCTGACGGATGCCGCGGGCAACACCACAACGGTTACCCGTCCGCTCACCATTGATAGCGGCGCAACCACAGCCCCAACCATCACCATCAATAACTTCGCAGACGATAACGTTATTGATGGTGCGGAAGCCAAAGTCAGCCAGCAGTTAAGCGGAACGACAGCTAACGTAGAGGCTGGGCAAGTTGTCACCATTAGCCTGAATGGAAAAACCTATCTTGCTACCGTGCAATCCGGCGGTGTCTGGAGCATCAATGTTTCAACGGCGGATATAGCACTACTGGCAGACGGTGCACACAGTATTAGCGTTAGTGTGAATAACAAAGCAGGCAACGGAGCGAGCGGAAGCCGGGATATCAACGTAGACAAGTCTGGCGACAGTATCGCGATCAACATCGTCGCCAGTGACAACCTGTTAAGCCGAGCAGAATCCCTTCAACCGCTGGCGATCAGCGGTAATACCGCCAATGTTCCTGCGGGGCAGACAGTTACCGTTACGCTGAACGGAAAAAATTACACCACCACCGTTGCGGCAGATGGCAGTTGGACATTGCAAATCCCCAGTGCCGATCTCCAGCTTCTGTCAGACGGCAATGCTACCGTAACCGCTAGCGTAAATGTGGTGGGAGGCGTTGCCGTAACCGACGCTCACACTCTCGGCGTCCACATTCATACTCTGCCTCAACCGACGATCGATACCCCGTTCGGCAATGGTTCCTTGAACGGCGCAGAGGCGTTGGTCAGCCAGACGATTACCGGCCACACGGGCATCAGCGGCGCGGGCCAGAGTGTCATCTTGTCTCTCGGCGGTAAATCTTATACAGGAACGGTTGATACGGCAGGCAACTGGAAAGTCACCGTCCCTGCGGCCGATCTCCAGCAGTTGCCAGAAGGTGATAACACACTGTTGGTGACGGCACAGGATGCCGCGGGCAATCAGGCTGGCCATACGTTTGTCAGCCATACCGATTTCACCGCCCCGACCCTGACCATCGGCACCATTGCGGGCGACGACACCATCAATCTGGTCGAATCGCAAAACAACCAGACCGTCAACGGCACCGCGTCAATCAGCGAAGCAGGTCGCACCGTCGTTATCACCTTCGATGGACAGTTCTATACCGGCGTTGTTGCGGCCAATGGCAACTGGAGCATCAATTTACCCACCGCCGCCCTGCGCGGCATGACCGATGGCAGCTACACGCTATCCGCTTCGCTAACCGATGCTGTCGGGAATACCGCCAGCGTCGAGAAATCCGTTACGCTGAGTGCCGACCCTGCGTTCCAGCCAACGATCTTCGTTAATGCTTTTGTTGATGAAAATAACCTTATCAGCGCGGCGGATCTCAAAGTCAGCCAGTGGCTGACGGGCACCAGTTCGAATGTGGAAACAGGTCAGGTCGCCACCATTCTCCTTAACAAAAAATTCTACTTTGCTACCATCCAGAGTGGTGGCAATTGGGGTGTAGAAATTCCGGCTGAGCATATGGCTGAACTCAGCGAAGGAATGGTAGCTATCTCTGCCCAGATCGCCGATCTGGCAGGGAACACCGGGAATCATGAAATATGGTCTTCTATCGACACCAGCAGTGACAGTATCTCTATCAGTATTGTCGCAATTGATAACCAGATTAATCGCCTCGAAGCATCACAGCCGCTGACCATTTCGGGTTCGACGGTCAACGTCACCCTAGGAGAAAGCGTTACCGTTACGCTCAATGGCAAGAACTATACAGGCACGATTGCCGCGAACGGCAGTTGGAGCATCACGATCGGCAGTAGCGATATGCTCGCGTTACCGGATGGCACAGCAACCATTACCGCCAGCGTCGCTAACCCCGGCGATATCCCAGTGACCGCCAGCCGCAACATTGATATCCATATTAATAACCTGCCACAGCCCACGATCGACCAGCCTTTCGGCGACGGAATACTTAACATCATCGAATCGACCAGCGGGCAGAACCTGACAGGGAAAACCGGCATCAGCGGAGGGGGACAAAGCGTCATTGTCACGCTTAACGGCAAAACCTATACAGCAACTGTGGATAATCAGGGTAACTGGATCGCAGCACTTCCCGCCGCAGACCTACAATCTCTGTTAACCGGCGTGCAAACCATCCGTGTAGAAGCGACCGACACCGCAGGCAACAGCATACCGAGCACTCGCGATGTTACCGTCGACATGGCTCGCCCTATTCTGACGCTGAAACCGCTGACCAGCGACGGTATCATCAATGCGGCCGAAAGTTTGAACGATCAGCTGATCTCCGGTCATGCGCTACAAATGGATGCCGGACGCACCGTCATTGTCACCGTCAACAATAAAAATTATCAGGCACAAATTCAGGCTGATGGGAGCTGGAGTACCACCATCCCTGCTGCCGATCTCCAGGCTTTGGCTGACGGCAATTACACGGTTACGGCGACATTGACCGGGGCATCGGGTAACAGCACCACCAGCACGGGGTCATTAACGCTGGATGCTAGCCCAGCGAACCAGCCTCTCCTCACCGTCAATGCTATCGCGCTCAATAACATCATCGACGGTGGTGAAATCAACGTTTCACAAATCATCAGCGGCAGCAGCCTGAATGTCGAAGCTGGGCAGCGCGTTACCGTTACACTCGGCGACAATACCTACACCACAACGGTTGACAGCAACGGCCAATGGCGCGTCAGCGTGCCCTCTGTCGATCTCCTTCATCTGGCACAAGGCACACATACCGTCACGATCGGCGTCAACGACGTCAGCGGTAATCCGGCAACACTCAGCCAGACGATTACCGTGAATACCGCCCTGAGCGGTATCGCCATCGATACCGTCGCAGGCGATGACAAACTGAATCAAACCGAAGCCGCGCAAGATCTGACCATCAACGGCAGCAGCCAGAACGTGGCTACGGGCACCGCCGTCACAATCATGTTAAACGGGAAAAGCTACGGTGGGGTTATACAGCCGAACGGTTCCTGGAGCATCACCGTGTCTGCGGCAGATGTCAGCACGCTGGCCGACGGTTCGTCAACGTTAACGGTCACCACGGTAGACAGTACGGGGAATGTATTAAGCGGCAGCCGTACCATTGACGTGTTTACCCACAGTAACCCAATACTGACGCTGAACACGCCGTTCAGCGACGGTATCCTCAATGCCGCAGAGGCTGGCGTTATCCAGACGCTCAGCGGCACAACCGGTATCGCCTCACCAGGGCAAATCGTCACCGCTACACTAGGCGGTGTGACTTACACAGGGATCGTTGATACGGCAGGTAACTGGATGATTTCTCTGCCTGTGAATGGCCTGCAAAATCTGCCAAATGGTGCAACAACATTGCAGGTTAGCGTCAGCGACGCAGCCGGAAACAGCAATACCCTAACCAGCAATGTTACCGTGGCTCGTACGCCGCCTACGTTGACAGCGGCCAACTTTGCTACCGACAACGTACTGAACAGCACCGAGGTGCTGAGTAATCAGTTGCTCACGGGTACCGCCTCGCCGTCAAGCGCTGGACAAACCGTCACCGCGACGCTGAATGGCAAAACCTACAGCGGCACCGTCGGTAGTGATGGCACCTGGAGCATCACCATTCCATCAGCCGATCTGGGCAACCTGTCAGATGGCAATTACAGCATCGTAACTCGTCTGACCGATGCGGCAGGCAATACCACCACCACCACGCAGACTATTGGTGTCGATGCCAGCCCGTTAAACGCACCTGTCATCACGGTGGGTACTTTCGCCAGTAACAACATTATTGACGGTGCGGAAGCACGAGTCAGTCAGGTACTCAGCGGCACCAGTAGGAATGTAGAACAAGGCCAGACGGTGACGATTGTCTTCAATGGCAAACCGTATACTGCCGTGGTTCTGTCAAACGGGAGCTGGAGCACCACGATCTCGGACGCCGATATGGCCCTGCTGGTTAACGGTGACCAGACGATTACCGTTAGCGTGAGTGATACCTCTGGCAATACTGCCACCTCCAGCAGCACCGTCACGGTCAATACCAATGCAAGTGGACTGTCTATTGCGCCAATCACCGGGGATAACCAGCTAAACGCACTGGAAGCGACAAACGGCATTACGATTAACGGCGGTGCTGTCAATGTAGCGCCGGGCACCAATGTAAACATCATATTGAACGGAAAAACCTATACCGCACAGGTGCAGCCAGACGGTACCTGGAGTGCCATCATTCAGCCCAGCGACTTGCAACTGCTGGGTGATGGCATCACCACAGTTCATGTTACGGCAGTCGATCAGGCTGGCAATGCCCTATCGGGTACACAGCAGTTGGGTATCAGTATCAACAACCCACCAGTAGCGTCGCTGAATATGCCATTTAGCAACGGCTACCTGAATCTTAGCGACGCACAAGCCGGGCAGACACTCTCCGGTACCACGGGCTTGCGCGGAGCAGGGCAAACCGTCAGTGTCACGGTTGGCACCACGGTCTATTCCGGTACGGTTGACAGCAGCGGCAACTGGATCCTTCAACTGCCATCGTCCGCCCTGACTGGGCTGGCAGACGGCCTACTCAATATTTCCGTTACCGTCAGCGATGCGGCAGGTAATACCTCCACCGTTCAGGGCGGCGCATCTGTTGATTTGACCCCACCGGTGCTGACCATCAACCCGATTGGCATCGACGATATCATCAACATCGCAGAAAGCCTGCTGCCGCTGCAAATCAGTGGTACATCTCCCATCAACGACAGCGGTCGCCCCATCATTGTCAACGTCATCATCAATGGGCAGATCTATCAAGGGCTGGCACAAGCCGATGGCACCTGGAGCGTCACCGTGCCTGCTGGCGACTTGCAAAACATGCCAAACGGCATCACGGCCATCACCGCCACCTTGACTGATGCCGCAGGCAATACCGGCACGGTCAGCCATACAATTACGCTGGATACCGACCCAGCTAAAGCACCGACTCTGACAATAGCCACACTGTCTAACGATGATTATCTCAATCTGGCAGAGTCGGGACTGCCATTGACACTCTCCGGCAGCAGCCAGAATGTAGAGCAGGGCCAGCAGGTCACCCTTGTCCTCAACAATCAGACCTACTTTGCCACCGTGGGTGCAGATGGCAGTTGGAGTGTTCAGGTTCCAGCCACGGATGTCGGCAATGTGCCTGATGGTAAGCAAACCGTGAGTGCCAGCGTGACCGACGTAAGCGGCAACCCCGGTTCAGCTACCCACGCGATTACCGTCATCACCGATGCCGCCAACCTGCCGAGCATCACCATTGCGACGCTGTCAGGCGATGACATCATCAGCGCGCAGAATAGCCAATCTGACTTGCTCATCTCGGGCTCAACGACGAATGTTCAGACGGGACAGCGTGTGACGGTGATGTTGAATAACAAAACCTACATGGCTACCGTTGGCGCTGACGGCAGTTGGAGCACCACGGTTCCCGCCAGCGATGTTCAAAATCTGCCACAGGGTAACCAAGACGTCACCGCGGCGGTGAATGACATCGCGCAGAATCCTGCCACGGCGACCCATCCGTTTACGGTCGATACCATCCCACCGCTGCTGTCCATCGACATGCTGGCCGATACCAGCGATATCGGTCTGGCAGACGCGCTAGCCGGATTACCGCTGAGCGGCAAGGCCGAAGCGGGTCTCCAGGTCACTATCAAAGTCGGTGTGGCTGTCTATAGTACCGTTGCTGACAGTAACGGTATCTGGCAGATCGCCATTGCAGCGGCCGATCTGTTGGCGTTGGGTGATGGCGTGAAAACGCTAGCAGCCAGCGTGACGGATGGTGCAGGCAATGCCAGCGCGACCAGCATTGATATTACGTTGAAAACGCAGTCTCTGCCGACGCTGACGTTGGATGCACTCTATGACAACAATGTCCTTAATATCTCGGAGCTGGCAACAGCAACGACCATCGGCGGCAGCTACACCAATCTGCCCGTCGGGACGGCGATTCAGGTCACCATAGGGGCTTATACCGTGACGGGCCTGACGCTGGCGGGAGGGCTATGGAGTGCCACCATCCCCGCCAATGCGCTTAGCATACTGGCAGATGGCAACGTACAGGTCAGCGCAACGGTCACTGACAGCGCAGGCAATACGGGAAGCGCGAGTGGGGCGTTGGATATCGTCATTAATACCAATTTCGCCGTCAGCGTCACCCCGCCGTTTATTGACGGTGCGTTAAATCAGGCGGAAAGCACAGTCGATCAACTGCTAACGGGTACAACAGGGCTACTCGATCCAGGCCAAAGCGTTTCAGTCTCAATCACCAACGGCACTCTCACCCACACTTACACTGCCACCGTTGCGGCCAATGGTCAGTGGAATGTGACATTACCTGCCGCCGATTTGTCTTCACTCGGCGATGGAACACATACCATCAACGTGACCGCGACTGACCACGCAGGCAATACCGGAACAGGCGGCGGAACGTTCACCAGCGTGATTGTGGGTGTGCCTGTCGCTACATTGGATACCCCCTTCGGCGATGGCAAGCTGAGCGAAGCTGATGCGTTACTGGGTGGTACGCTATCCGGGCAAACGGGGCTCACCAGCAACGTGGGGCAAACCGTGTCGGTCAGCATCAACGGCACCAGCTTCCCTGCGACAGTCAATGTCGATGGCAGTTGGACGCTGTCACTGAACAGTACCACGCTGATTAATATGCCAGATGGCACGGCTACATTTACGGTCACCATCACCGATGCCGTAGGCAATACCAGCGCTACGTCAGGTACAGCAGATATTCTGACGACAACCCTGCCTGTAGCAACGCTGGATCTGCCTTTTGGCGACGGGATTCTTAACACCACCGAAATTCTGGCTATCCAGAGCCTGACCGGTAAAACCGGCATTACTGGCGTGGGTCAAAACGTCACCGTTACCGTGACCAATAAAACTACGCTGGCGGAAACCGCCTTTACCGCCACTGCAGACGGGCTAGGCAGTTGGTCCAGAGATCTGTCCCCTGCCGATTTGGCGATCTTCACCCAAGGCAATTACAGCATTGCCGTCACCGTCACTGACCGGGTAGGCAATACCAATACCAGCGTTTCACGCGATATCAGTGCAGCATTAACCCTGCCCGCGCCGACTGTCGACGTGCTGCCGTTTGGCGTCGATGGCATTCTGAGTAGCGCCGAAGCCGCGTCAGCACTCACCTTCTCTGGACGCACGCAAATTGGCGGCAGTGGGCAAGGTGTAAAACTGGAGATTGACCTCAACGGCATTCGCTACGCTGCGGCGGTGGATAATGCAGGTAACTGGTCCGTTACGCTGCCACCGAATGCGTTGAACTCACTGGGCGACGGCCAGCATACCATCACGGTGACGGCCGTTGATGCCGCAGGCAACGTCGGTTCGACACCAATCTTGTTTGTCAGTGACCTCACCCCACCGGCGATTACGCTCAATACACCGTTTGGCGATGGCTACCTAAGTATCGCTGAAGCGGCAACGCTTGCTGGCAGAACACTAAGCGGTAACGCGGGTGACGCGGTGAGCGTGAATGTCACATTTGGAGGGCAACCGCTTGTCGTACAACTTAGTGGCGGAATCTGGACGGCAACGTTGACGCCGGTCCAACTTGCTCTGCTTGCTGACGGCACCCAAAACATCAGCATTACGGCGACAGACAGCATAGGCAACAGCGGCACGTTGAATTCTCAGGCAATCCTGGCCGTACAAGCCGCCCCGACGGTCTCTATTACCGCCTTCGCCGGTCTGAATGGCCTTGATTATGTCGAAAGCCGCACCACGCAGGCGGTCAGCGGGACATCAACCGGTTTGGAAGTCGGGCAAAATGTCACCGTCAGGCTGAATGGCAGTGACTACACCACGAAAGTGCTCACCGGCGGGATCTGGAGCGTTAACATCCCGTCTTCGGCGCTCATCGCGCTGTCCAATACACAGCACGCCCTTTCCGTCAGTGCGGAAGACCGGGCCGGAAACCCAACGACACCGGCCAGCGTTAACTTTAACGTCAACCTGACGCCACCGCCGACGGTGATGACCATTGACCCAATTTCGACCGACAACATCATCAACGCCGCAGAGATAGGCGGCAACATCACGATCTCTGGGCGCTCTATCGGTTCTTCGTCAGCGATGTCACTCATACAAGTTTCGATTAACGGAGTGGCACTTCAGACCCCTCCTTTCATTGTCACCGACATCAACGGTAACTGGAGCACAACTATTTCAGCTCTGCCAGCCTTTGCTGGTCAGGGGTCTATAGCGTAACGGCCACATCAAATGACGCTACCCTGACAACATCCGTTATCGTGGACACCATTGCCCCAACATTAAACATCGTCTCCTTTACGTCAGACAATGTGCTCAACGCCACAGAAATGACGACAGAGCAGGCGATTACGGGTACCGCCTCAGTCGCAGATGCTGGGCAAATTGTCTCGATTAGCCTGAATGGGAAAACCTACAGCGCGCAGGTTTCCGTAACAGGAGTCTGGACGGTTAATGTTCCCGCGTCCGATCTGGCGCAGCTCGCGGATGGCAGCCACACCATCACGGCGACCCTCACCGATAAAGCGGGCAATACCACCACCGATACGCAGGCTGTTACCGTCGATACCGCCATCCCGCTGCTCGGCGTCACGCTGTTTGATGACAACATTCTGACACTGGCAGAGGCGCTGGCAGGCGGAGCGATTACCGGGACGGGCGAAATAGGTGCCACCGTGACGCTCACCGCAGGGCCGTTAACCGGCACGACCACCGTCGGCCCAAATGGAACCTGGACGATCCCCGTGCTGTCTGTCGATTTGCAAAGCCTGATGGACGGCGCGCAGGTCATCGGTGTAACGCTGACCGATACATCCGGCAACACGACACACGTTGATGCCACGCTGGACGTTGCTCTCAATAAAACGCTCGGCGCAGGTATTAACGATATCTTCGGTAATGATGGCATCCTCAACCTGGCCGAATCGCTAGTGACGCAGGTCATCAGTGGTAACGCGACGGGTAACTATCTGGGCGCGAAAGTACAGGTCACAGTGTTAGGCACCACGGTGGAGGCCACGGTGGGCGCCAACGGTGCCTGGAGCGTTTCACTTCCTTCGACGTTATTCAATGGATTAAGTAACGGGCTGTTGCAGGTGAATGTCGATATCGTCGACTCACACGGCAATGTGAAAAACCAGTTGGTTAACATTGACGTACTGAAATCCCTGCCGGTGATTGATTCCGTCGTCGCTTTCACCGATGGTGCGCTGAATGCGGCCGATGTCGCCACCAGCCAGATTATCAGCGGCGTGGTCAGCAATGTGAATATCGCCGCGGGCGCGAGTGTCACCGTGACGCTAGGTAACACTATTTATGCCGGTATTGCCGTCGGCGCTGGCGGAGCTTGGAGCCTGTCCGTTCCCGCCCTTGCTTTGCAAGCCTTGCAGGATGGTACCTTAGCGCTGGGCGTGGCGGTCACCGACCATGCGGGCAACACCACCAGCCAGATCGTCAACGTTCCAACCATCATCAGGAATCTGCCGAGCATTACGCTCAACCCGGTCTTTGGTGATAGCGTGCTCAATCTGACCGATCTGCTGGTCAACCAATCCCTCAGCGGCACCGCCACGGGTCTGGTTGGTAGAACCATTACGCTCAGCGTCTCAGGCTCACAAATAGCGACAGCCGTCGTCGGGGCAGATGGCAAATGGAGTGTCGCAGTCACCCCTAGCGTATTGGGTATTCTGCAAGGGTTGGGCAACGGTGATTTCACTGTGGCTGCAACTGCAACAGATACCGTGGGCAATAGCGCCAACGGTAGTGCAGGTATCAAGTTCGATTTCACACAGCCTGTGATTACGCTGAACCCGGTGTTTGGCGGCGATGGCTTCCTCAATGCCGCAGAAGCCGTGGTGGCACAAACAATCGGTGGCGTGGTTACCAATGCAAGTGTGGGATCGCAAGTTACCGTTACCCTTGGCAGCAAAACGTTCCTGTCTACTGTCGGGGCGGGTGGCATATTCAGCCTGACGCTGCAACCGTCAGATCTTAGCGCACTGGCAGATGGCAGCGCGACGCTTGGCGTGTCCGTCACCAATACCTCCGGCAACATTGGCACAGTCAACAGCGCCATTAACATTATTGCCAAAAACTTGCCGACGATTAGTCTTGGTTCGCTGTTTGGCGGCGATGGTTTCCTCAATGTCGCAGAGGCGGCGCTGACGCAGACGATCAGCGGCACGACCACCAACGCGATAGCAGGATCGTCGGTGGTGATACGCATCGGCACCCTGACATTGAACGCCACCGTAGCCAGTGACGGCACCTGGAGCACCAACGTAACGCCGCTGCAATTGTCCGGTCTGACCAACGGCAACCTCACCGTCAGCGCGACAGTGACCGATCCGGCAGGCAACAGCAATGGCATCAGCACTGGCCTTAATATTGCCATACTGCCGCCAACCATCACGCTTAACACGCTGTTCAACAATGGCGTGCTGGATCTCACCAGCCTGCTGAGCGCACAAACGATCAGCGGGACAACAACCAATGTGGCAGCGGGTACCGCCCTCAATGTCACATTGGGAAGCAAAACCTACACCACAACGGTCGGTGCAAACGGCAGTTGGAGCCTGCCGGTTCCTAACCTCGATCTGAAAGCCCTCACCGATGGTGTCAATAACATCGGCGTCCGCCTGGTGGATGCTGCGGGTAACGTGGGCGAAAGAACCGGCTCTCTGAGCGTGGCGATTAATGCCCAGCCAACGCTGACCATCAACCCGCTCTTTGGCGGTGATGGTTTGCTGAATGCGGTCGAAGCGGCTGCGGGTCAGCTCATCAGCGGCACCAGTACCAATGCGATAGGTTCCACTATCCAGATCTCGCTGGGTACCAAGACGTATTCTGCCGTGGTGCAAAACAACGGGACCTGGTCCGTCAGCCTGCCATCACTCGATCTCAATAGTTTGACGGACGGAACGCTCTCTCTCAGCGCGTCGTTGACCAACTCAGCAGGAAAAACGACCAGCGCGGGTGCCTCGGTAGGCGTGGGCGTTCACGCGTTGCCAACCATCAACCTCGGTTCCCTGTTTGGCGGAGACGGTTACCTGAATCTAGCTGAAGCTGGCGTGAACCAGATCATCAGCGGAACCACGACCAATGCGGCTGGCGGTAATGTCACGCTGACCGTGGGTGGACTCGTGGTCAGCGCTGCCGTCGCCAGCAACGGCACCTGGAGCATCAGCGTACCGAGCGCCAACCTGCTTAACATTACCGATGGCAATTTATCCGTCGGCGTCAAAGTCACCGATCGCTATGGCAATACCAACAATACTAGCGCCAATGTCATTGTCAAAACTCACCAGCTACCGCAGTTGGGTATTGACGCGGTGGGGTCGCTGGTGGGGAACACCGTTGGCCTGTTGGCGAACGGCGTCACCGTCAGCGGGACATCACGCTACGTGCAGCAGGGTGCAAAAGTTAACGTCACGCTGCTTGGTCAAACGCTACAGGGGACTGTCGGTGCTGATGGCAAATGGAGCGCACAGTTCACCAGCTCGTTGTTGGGCATCAACATTTTCAACGTGGCCGCGATTCTTACCGCGCTGCTGGGCACGGCGGTTGAAGCTTCCGTCACCGATCAAGCGGGTAACTTTACTGGGGTGTCCGCCGGACTCACATCCGGTGTCTCCCTTGGGTTGCCGCTCATGAGCATGATGGCACTGGATGTCGACGATCACAGTCTTGCTCAGGTGGCCTCGCTGTCTATTGAACAGACCGATAGCGAGGAAAGCACCGATGTGCAAACTCTGCATGTCAGCTCGAAAGTAGCGGCAGCTGCACTCAGCGATACAACCACCATCGACAATAGCGCCAGCACCGAAGTGGATGACAGCGTGTATGCCATCGGCGGCGTCGTCATCAGTCTGGCCGACGGCAGTGTGCAAACAGGTACGGATGTCGAAGGCGGCGAAGGGGATGATCTTATTACGCTCTCAACCCTCGACTTTACCCAGATCGATGGGGGCGACGGCATTGATACGCTGGTTCTGGATGGCATCGAACTCAATCTGGATCTCACCGCGTTGGGGCTGAAAATCGACAACGTGGAGATCTTCGATTTAGGCCAAAACGGTACCAACAGCATCACGCTGGATCTCGACCGCGCCCTGAACGTCACCGACCGGCCAGAAGATGATCTGCTGATCCTCGGGGGAGAAGGCAGCAAGGTGAACCTGATCCCGGGTGACGGAGCCTGGAGCACGGTAGGACAGCGCGATGTTGATGGCCAGCACTTTGATGTCTACCACCATTCATCGCTGGATAGCGCCAACAGCCTGGGAGACGTACTGGTGCAGCAAGGGCTGCTCGTCAATATGGTGTAACGGCAGTCCTCTTATGATGAGGTTTTACTGTTACCCGGCGTAAAAATTATGCAGCGGTGGGCATGAGCACCGAGTGAGCGGCATGGATGCCGCGAAAGTCAGTGCCGCGTAGGGAACGCGTCACTGGCGGCTCGAATCGTGCTCATGAACACCGATGGAACCGCGCCAGCGGCATAATTTCCGCCAAAAGCCTGGGGTCTCGGGGCGAGCGGCGTTTGAGCCGTCCCGAGTCGGGCGCGTGCTACGAGGTAGCATAAAAATAGCGCCATTATCGCGCACGAAACAGCCTCAACAGCAGCATAGAAATATGACGAAGAGGGAAAGTGGAAGGGGTATTAACGCATTTTGCCAGCGCGCCCTCTCCCTCCTTTAAAGGAACTAAAACAAAGAGTAATGAAAACAGGGGCAATTGATGCACACACCATTTTTTATCAGATTTTTTATCAGGGGCATGTTTTTTCCGCGCAATCGCACTTTTCTAACTCACACACCGCGTTATGTGCTGGCACTCGGGCTGGCCTGCACCAGCCTTCCCTTCTTCTATAGCGCGCCGTCGCTCGCTCAGACCGTCGCGTTTGACTGGTCCGCCGCACCAACAGAACAACAGGTCGAGAGTCTGGATCTCAAGCAGGCCATTCTCCGCGCGTTCGCACGCAATCCGCAAATCGCCCAAGCCTCAGCACAAATTCGCGTCGGCGACGCCGATCTGCGCGTGGCGCAAAGCGCCTGGTTTCCGCAAATCGGCCTGAGCGGTAACGTCGGCCGGTCAGATCAAAGTGATACCGGTGGCACGATGAGCAGCAACTCCACCGCAGGCATCACGCTGAAACAGCTCCTGTACGATTTCGGCAAGACAGGCGGCAGCATTGATGAGCAGCACAGCCTGTCAGATGCCTACCGCTACCAGCTCTATGGCATCATGACCACAGTCGGCCAGCAAACCCTACTCACTTACCTGAAAATCAAACGCTATCAGGAGCTGAATCAGGCGGCCGAACGCAATATCACCTCACTCAGTCAGGTAAAAGATATCGCGACGCTCCGCTCCGAAGCCGGACTCAGCACGCAATCTGACATCCTGCAAGCGGAAACCCGTATCGCAGGCATGAAGGCGACACTGGAACAATATCGAGCGCTGGAACGTTCCTCACTGGCACAGCTCAGCGTGTTGACCGGCGTCCTCCCCACCGCCCTGCCCGACCTGCCACGGGTGCTGCTGCAACAAAAAATCACGCTCAAAGCGCTCCCTTACCAGCAGAGTAATTCAGTGTTGAGCGCGCAGTCCAAGCAGGAAGCCTCGCGCCACCGGATTCGTCAGGCGGAAGCCCAGCACTGGCCAACCGTTGCCGTACAGGCGGGGCGTACCCGCTATGAAACCGATCGGCGTAATTACTGGGACGACCAGCTACAGCTGGTTGTGGAAGCCCCGCTGTATCAGGGCGGTGCCGTCAGCGCACGCGTTGATGCCGCATCAGGCACGCGCGAAGCCGCGCAGGCCGAGGTCGAAGCAGCGAAGCTGGATATGAACCAGAAAGCGGCAACGGCCTATGCCGACCTCATCGGTGCACAGCAGCGCGAAAAAGCCAGCCAGCAGCAAATCACCAGCGCGACCTATACGCGCAACGTTTATCAGGATGAATACAAGCTCAGCAAACGCAGCCTGAACGACCTGCTCAGCGTCGAACAAGACGTGTTACAGGCCGAAACCTCACGCATCGGCGCGTTATACGACGGCTGGGAGGCGGCGGTGAACTATGCTGCGGCCGTCGATAATCTACTGGATATGCTGGGTATTGAACGTTATCAAGCCAGTGGCGAGACGCTCCCGTCGCTGTAAGCCGGCTTGCCTGCCGGATAAGAACATGCAGGAATGTAAATGACACAAGTCACCAACACTGAGATCTGGATTGCCGCGATGGCGCGCGCCGCCGCCCACTACGGGCAAGTGGTCGATGCCCAGTCGGTACGCCAGCAGATGAGCTGGTATGAACAGCTTCCCATCGCCCGCCAGTTAGAACAGATCAGCCACCTGATGGGGCTAACCATCAGCCTGCGACACGTGGAGAAGATCCGCTGGCGCAACAAAATTCTCCCCGTGCTGGCGGAAACCGATGACGGCGGCGTTATAGTCATCGAATCAGTGAATGACGAGGGAATCGCCACCTACTGGCTGGATGATGGCGGCGATCTTCAGCGTGAAGCAGCACTGACAGAGCTCATCAAACACAGTCAGGGCATTATTGTGCTGGTCGGCATCGCCGAGCGTGGTCGAGACTCCCGCATCGATGATTTCGTCAAACCGTATCGCAAGCACTGGTTCTGGCAACATTTTCGCGGAGCAAAACGGCAGATCGGGGAAATCTCTCTGGCGTCTATCGTGGGTAACGTTCTCGCACTGGCGGGGATCCTGTTCTCCATGCAGGTGTATGACCGCGTGATCCCGGCGCAGTCGATCCCCACGCTGTGGGTGCTGTTTTTCGGCGTGCTGCTGGCTGCCGCCCTCGAATACGCTATCCGTTTGTCGCGCACCGTCGTCTCCGATTTAATGGGCAAGAGCATCGATCTGAACGTGTCAGGGATGCTGTTCGCCCGCGCACTGGCGATAAAAAATGAAGCCCGCCCGAAGTCCACAGGCTCGTTTATTTCGCAACTGCGGGAAATCGATCAGGTGCGTGAGTTGCTGACCTCAACGACCGTCGGTGCCGCAGCCGATATGCCGTTTGTCTTTCTGTTTCTCGGCATCATGGCGATGATCGGCGGCCCGTTAGTGTTTATTCCCATGCTGGCAATCCCGCTGATTGTGATCCCCGGCCTGATGCTGCAATGGCCGATGGCAAAGCTCGCCAAAGAAGGAATGCGTGAAAGTGCATTGCGTAATGCGGTGCTGGTCGAGTCCATTGAAGGGATCGAAGATATCAAAGCCTTGCAGGCTGAACCCTACTTCCAGCGCCAGTGGGAGCAAACGCACGAAGTCAGTGCCTCAATCGGGATGAAGCAGCGCGTCTGGGGTGCTCGACTCAGCGGCTGGGCATCAACCGTCCAGCAGTTAACCTATGCTGGCATGCTGGTGTTCGGTAGCTATCTGGTGCTGGCAGGCGATATCACCACCGGTACGCTCGTGGCCTGTAGCCTGCTGTCTTCCCGTACCATTGCCCCGCTCATGCAGCTCACGATGGTTTTTTCGCGCTGGCAGCACGCCAAAACCGCTATGACCGGACTGGACGATCTACTGCAAAAACCGCTGGATCGGCCGGAAGAGGGAAAAATAGCACACTGCCCGATCCTTCAGGGTCATTTCCAGCTCCACAACGTCCAATACAGCTACGATCCCGAGCAGGGCGATACGGCTTTACAGATCGTGAAACTGGACATCAAGCCGGGGGAAAAAGTGGCGCTGCTGGGTAAGGTCGGCGCAGGTAAATCTACCCTGCTCAAGCTGCTCGCCAATCAGGCGACCGCGACGCGCGGCAAAGTCATCATTGATGGTGTCGACATCAGCCAGATCGACCCGGCCGATGTCCGCCGCCAGTTGGGTTTCCTGTCACAGGACTCCCGCCTGTTCTTCGGCAGCCTGCGGCAGAACCTGATGCTCGGTAATCCACACGCGACCGAACAGGAGCTGCTACAGGCACTGCGTATTAGCGGCGCGCTCAGCCTGATCCAACAGGACGCCGCCAGCCTAGATCGTATCATTCATGAGGGCGGGCGCGGTTTATCCGGCGGGCAGCGGCAGATGATCCTGCTTAGTCGGATGCTGTTACGTAATCCTCAGATTGTGCTGCTCGATGAACCCACCGCGTCGATGGACGAGCAGTTGGAAGGCCACGTTATTCACCAGTTAAGCAGTTGGCTCACGGGCCGTACGCTGGTTCTGGTAACGCACCGCCCGGCCCTGCTCAGGTTGGTTGACCGCGTGATCGTTATGGATAGCGGACGCATCGTGGCAGATGGCCCGCGTGACCAGATTTTGAAGGCCGTCAGTAAACCGGCAGATAGCGCACAAAGCGTGGCGTAAGGGGAAACACAATGAGTAGCATCACGATCCATGATGACCTGAAACGCCAGGGTCGACGCGTCTCCGTCATTATCTGGCTCAGCCTGCTGGGGCTGGTCGTGTTTTTTGTCTGGGCCAAATTCGCCGTGCTGGATGAAGTGTCAGTCGGGAGCGGTAAGGTAACCCCGTCGACCCGCGCGCAAGTGATTGAAAGTCTGGATGGCGGGATCATCGGCCAGCTCTATGTGCAGCAGGGTAACGTCGTCGAGAAAGGACAGGTGTTGGCACAGTTGGACATCAACCGCTTTCAGTCTGTCTACGGCGAAGCGTTCTCGCGCGTACAGACGCTGCGGGCGTCGGCTGAACGTCTGCACGCCGAACTCAGCGGAGCACCGTTAAAATTCAGCGCAGAAACCACGAAGGAGCCTGCGCTGGCCGCGCGGGAACGTCAGCTTTATGAATCGCGTTTGCGCAATCGCGATGAAACGGTCGCCAACCTTCAACAGTCGATGCAGTTGGTGGAGCAGGAGCTGCGGATGACGGAGCCGCTGGTACAGCGCGGTGCCGCCAGCGCCGTTGAGGTGATCCGATTACGCCGACAAACTACTGAAATACGCGGGAAAATCGATGAAGCACGCAATCAATACGCCGTGCGGGCGCGGGAAGAACAGGTCAAAAACAACGCCGATCTGGAGGCACAGATGGAAGTGGTCAGCGGAAAAGCCGACCAGCTCAAGCGCGCCACCATCACGTCCCCAGTGCGTGGGATTGTGAAAGACATTCAGGTAACCACTGTTGGCGGGGTGCTGCAACCGGGCGGTAAACTGATGGAGATCGTACCTCTGGAAGATCAGTTGCTGATCGAAACGCGCATCAATCCACGCGATATTGCCTATATCCGACCGGGTTTGCCTGCCACGGTAAAAATCACCGCCTATGATTCTTCCATCTACGGCAATTTAACGGGTGAAGTCGAAAGCGTGTCGCCCGATACCCTTCAGGACGAAGTCAGGCGCGATCAGTTTTATTATCGCGTCTATGTGCGAACGATGCAGGCGGAGCTGACTAACAAGGTGGGTGAGAAATTCCCTATCGTGCCCGGTATGGTCGCCAGCGTCGAGATAAGAACGGGCCAGAAAAGCGTGCTGGATTATCTGATTAAGCCGCTGAACAAGGTCAATGAAGCGCTGCGTGAGCGTTAAGTCAGCGCACGGTACAATGAGTATAAGTCACAAGCAAAAGCGCCGCTCGGCTTCCCGTGCGGCGCTGTCATGACAAAACAACGAATAATGGAACTACTTCTTAACGTTGACGTTCTTGATTTGCCATGTGCTGTCGCTGGTCAGTTTGACATTCTTCATCGTCACTTCTATCGGCTTTTTAGCATTCTCACCGTTCAGTACCACGACGCCCTTGGTTTCAGATGTCACATCCTTAAACGTGATGTCGCTCCAGTCCGGGACATTACTCCCTTCTTTTTTCTCATACACCGTATCAATCACGATCGGTTTCGCCACGTTCTTCATCACGACATTGCTATACCGAACACCGTTGACCACGCCAGCGGCCGATTTGTCGCTTTTAATGCGTAAGCCATTGGTGGTGCCGTTCATCTTCAAATCATCGACAGTGGCGTTATAAACACCCATGGTTTCGCTACCGATCGACATGCCATGTCCGGTACCAAAGTCATTATGGAGGATGGAGATATTGCGTGTTTCTGCCCGGCCTTTATACGCTTTGATCGCGACGTTATCGTCACCCGTTGAAATATTACTGTAGGCAATAGTGATATTTTTTGACGACATCGGATCAATACCATCGGTATTTCTGGCGGTGGACGGCGTTTTAATCGTGGTTTTCCACGCGGTGAAACCATCACCATCGCTGAACACGACGTGGAAGTTCGGAGAGTTAATGAGAGAGACGTTATACAGCGTAAAATTCTTGCTCTTATTAATCTGAATCAGCCGAGGGGTATTCTGTTTTAACTTTTTCACTTTGGCATCGGCGGCCAGCTCCCACCAGCTCACCTTTTTATCCTGAAGCTTCACGCCCCCTTGCCCATCAATGGTGCCCGGCCCGTAAATTCCACTATTCGTGGTACTCACGGCGGTAATAAAAGCATCACAGCCTTTACCGTTTTTATCAACCACACCACAGGATGAAGGTGCGTTCTCAAAAGACTTGGCGTTATTTATAGCCCGCAGGGTCACCCCTTTGTCGATTAATAAGCTGGCGCCTGAAGGTAGGGAAAGCGGACCGCTGAGAAAGACGGAAGAACTTCCCGCGCTCAATCTTACCGCTTTTCCCTGCCCGCAATTATTCAGTGCTTTTTGAATGGCACTGGTGGCCGTGCTGCTATCTGCTTTAAGCACCGCACAAGAAGTCGGTACTTTCGGTTCGCTCACCGTTCGCGAATCAGAAGCCCATGCCGAAGCACTAAACAGGCCGATAAGGCCCAGTGATAATGATAAAACGCGTTTGCCTGATTGATATTCCATGTCAAACCTTACTTTATAGATATCCGCAATGTTGTTGTCACTAAAAAAGGAATTACGCTTCCTTCTGGCTTAATAAGAAAAATAAAACGCTTTTATAGAAACTAAAAATTGTCGGACATACACATGTAGATTAATAAAAGTCCATTTACATAAAACCTTGTCTATACCCGTCATACTTCAAGTTGCATGTGCGTTGACTGCGATACTCGGCACACTTGCGTGTGTCTCGCCCCGCTGGGGCCGCTGCAAGCAGCGTTCAAACCTACCTTTGGCAGATTTGTCACTCACCCGAATCACTTACTTCTGTAAGCTCATCGGGATTAAATGAGAGACATCCTGTCTCTCGCCGAAGGCCAGCCGTTGGCTGGTCAAATTCGTTCCAGACGAATTTGTCATTCTCTTGCCGCCTGCCTGAAACTCGAATTATTTAGGGTATGTGTTTCTTGGAAAAGACATACGGTTTACGCGTGATTAAATTATCACCAGAAAATTAAATGAAGTATCAACAGAACGTGGAAACAAAACGAATCCCGTCACGTGCATCTGTCGGCGAGTGGTAAGATTTTTCTCTCTTCAGAGATATTCATTTTTCTTATTTTTTAATAAGAACCTTCCGAATCCTTATTAATTATTCAAAAAATAATTAAATAAAATATAATAAACAATTAATAAAATTAAATATAAAATAATAACAGACTAAATTAAATAATCTGATTAATCTCAACAATTCCGCCGAATTATTATTCATTTCATACTCTCTACTATATAATCCCCCTCGATGCGCTAGGACTCCCTCTTTATTCCCTAAATAAAGAGAAAAAATATCCGTTTAATTTACAAGGAAAAACACATGTTTAAGTATTTAACACCGATATTTTTATGTACTGCTGCTTTTTCTTTTCAGGCTCAAGCTGATGACACTATGTTAATGCTGCTGAAAAAAGATAATGCTACCTATTTAAGTTGGTCTACCGATGCAGGCAATGTTGTTCGTCAGGATGTGTATCGCAGCACCAATAATAATCAGGCTGGCAGCGAAAAAATCGCAGAACTCAATTCCACCGACAGAACCTTTACGGATTTAACCGCTAATCCGAAGTCGGAATATTGGTATTGGGTGGATACGGTTAGCGGCAATAATAGCGTTCAGAAATCTAACGCAGCCCCGACCAACGCCAGTTTGGATCCGGCACCACTTCGCGCAGCGTCACTTAAGGCTGCCAGCTCAGAATGTAAAGCGGGCGCGGTGATCAAAGATAAAACCGTCGACTGCGGCGGTATTACTCTGGGTCTGAGTTGTAAAGGCGACGGTGACGATCAGCCCCCTGTTATCACGCTGGAAAATGCCAGCATCAAGAACCTGCGTATCTCTGAAAAAGGCGGTTCTGACGGTATCCACTGTAAATCAGGCAACTGCCGTATCGAAAACGTGATCTGGGAAGACGTCTGTGAAGATGCAGCAACCAACCTGGGTAAAACCATGACCATCGTCGGCGGTATTGCACATAACACCACCAATGGCCCTGGCGGTAAACCGGACAAAGTGCTGCAACAGAATGCCAAAAACAGCCACACTATCGTACAGGGCAATTTCACCCTGACAGGTCAACACGGCAAACTGTGGCGTTCTTGCGGTGACTGCACCAACAATGGTGGCCCACGTAACCTCACCATCATCAGCGCAACCGTTAACGGCACCATCGGCAGCATTGCTGGTGTAAACCGCAACTTTGGTGATGTCGCTGAAATTCGCGATCTACGCATTAAAAACTACAAAGAAGGTAAACCGCCTGTATGTGAAGAGTTTACCGGTGTAGAAAAAGGCAAAGGCGAATCACCTAAACACGGCGAGAAATGGGATACCAAGAACTGCAAAGTCAGCCGTTCAAACGTGAAAGCTCTGTAATTCTGCTGGCATAATTCATATCTATACCCTAAATAATTCGAGTTGCGTGAAGGCGGCAATCGCGTGACAAATCGGTTTTAAACCGATTTGAACAGCGCTAGCGCTAGCCCGAAGGGGGAACCTCATTTATGAGGTTCATTAATCCCCAGGAGCTTACTCAGGTAAGTGACTGGGGTGAGCAAGGACAAATTGGCTTAGCCAATTTGAACGCCGTTTACGGCGGCCCTTCAGGGCAAGGCTCAGAGATGAGCAGAGTATTGCCAACGCACAAGCAGCTTGAAGTATGACGGGTATAAACCCCTCTGGGGTCCTGACGCATCAACCTTCACCAGACCGTGCTACTAAGCACGGTCTGTTTCATTTCATCAGCCCTGCTGCAACTCGGTAAACCGCGTGCGCTTCAGCGCCAGCTCAACACCACGCAGTTCAGCCAGCCCTTTCAAACGCCCAATTGCCGAGTAGCCGGGGTTGGTTTTCTTTTTCAGATCGTCCAGCATCTGATGCCCGTGATCTGGCCGCATCGGGATCGGACGACGATCACCCGCGTTTTGACGACGCAGCTCTTCTGCCAGAATGGCATTGATGATCGCCACCATGTCCACATCCCCTTGCAAATGCGCCCCTTCGTGGAACGAATTGGGATTCTCTTCGCGACAGGTAGCACGCAGATGGGTGAAATGCACACGATCGGCAAACGTTTCCAGCATGTTAACCAGATCGTTATCTACCCGCACACCGTAAGACCCCGTACAGAAGGTAAAACCGTTATGAAGGCTATCAACCGTCTGCTTTAACCAGCGCATGTCGTCAATCGTGGACATCACACGCGGCAGCCCAAGAATCGGACGCGGTGGATCGTCGGGGTGAATAGCAAGGCGGAGACCCGCGGCTTCCGCCACTGGCACAATTTCGCGGAGGAAATGCCCAAGATGCTCACGCAGCCTGGCATGGTCGATACCATCATACTCCGCCAAGCGCCCACGGAATTGCTCCAGCGTATAGCCCTCTTCGGACCCCGGCAGACCCGCGATAATATTGCCCGTCAGCCGCGCAATATCCTCTTCGCTCATCGCACGGTAGTAGTCGGCAGCCTGTGCCTGCTCATCCGCCGTGTAATCTTTTTCAGCACCGCTGCGTTGCAGGATATGCAGTTCAAAAGCCGCAAAGGCAATATGATCAAAACGCAGCGCTTTTGAACCATCCGGCAGCGTATATTCCAGATCGGTTCGCGTCCAGTCCAGCACCGGCATGAAGTTATAGCACACCGTATCAATGCCGCACTGCGCCAGATTGCGCAGCGATTGCTGATAGTTGGCAATATGTTGCTGATAATTCCCTGTCTGAGTCTTTATCTCTTCATGAACCGGTACGCTTTCTACTACCGACCATACCAGCCCTTTCGCCTTCAATTCAGCTTTGCGCTTTTCAATCTCCTCAACGGTCCAAATTTCACCATTGGGAATGTGGTGTAACGCCGTCACCACGCCGGTCGCTCCGGCTTGCCGCACATCATCCAATGAGACAGGATCGTTCGGGCCGTACCAACGCCAAGTTTGTTCCATACCGAGTTACCCTTTTTTTGCCAAAATAGTGGTTTTCGTCCAGATAGCAAAAGCCTACCTCACCGAAATCGGCTGTCAAACGAAACTCACAAATTGATTGACCAATTACACAAAAAATCTGTTATTTGGACTAACAGCATGCATAAAAAGGCTATAGGAATGAAAAAACAGTCAAGAGCAGGGCTATTTGGTCTGACATATTTTTCTCTCCGTACACCGATGCGATGCCGGAGAGAAAGTTCACATAAGAAAAGACATACTGGGAAATTAGGATTCCAGACGTGAGGGAACAGACTCGAACAGGTAACCATCGAATGTGGGGTCGTCTACATTCGAGATTTCCAACAGTTTAATTTTTACATTCTCCAGATGCTGCCACATCGCCTGCCGCGCCATGTTCACATCACGACGCGATACGGCACGCAGGATCTGTTCATGATCGTCCAGCCACTGGCGCTGATAGCTGAAATCATCGGTATGGGAGTGAATTCCCTGCCACATTGGGCTGCGCTTACGTGCCTGCCAAACCTCATACACCATATTGGCTAAGACGCTGTTTTGGGTAGACTGCGCCAGCAGGCAATGGAATTGTTCATCGGCGCTTTCATCCACGCTGCCGTTCTCAAGCGATGCCTTTTCTTGTTCAATGGCCTGTCGCATCTTCACAATGTCACTCTTGGTCGCCTGCATTGCGGCAAACGCAGCGACTTCACCTTCCAGTAGCTGACGCGCCTGCATCAACTCGAAAGGACCATAATCGCTGTCCACGACGCTGTCTTTTCCCTGTGCCGTCGGGAGTTGCATGACATAGACACCGGAACCTTTGCGCACTTCAATCAGCTTTTCCAACTCCAGCATGATTAAGGCTTCACGCACCACGCTACGGCTGACGTTGTAGGTTTCAGCAATATCACGTTCGGGAGGCAAGCGGTCGCCAATCTGATAGTTTCCCTTCAGAATTTCCGCGCGAAGATTGTCACCAATCTGCTGATATAAACGCATACCGCCATCCCTTTATTCAACATCGGCCATCGTAATATTGGCCTGACCAAAAGACAGAAAAAACGCCCAATTTGTCTGAAGTATAACATGAAGCCCCACCGCGCCAGCACGTTGAGCGCCATGCATGCCAAATAATTTCAGATATAGTGGTGTCGAAACGCCATATCCCGTTAGCGAGCAGGTTGATGTTGCCAGCAGGCAAGGAGCATAAATGACAATAGACGTATTCCGGTTCGTTTCGTGGGCAGTCTGGAAACGAGTGATGACAGGTTTGTTCGCTATCATTGGCGTGCTTTTCGTCGTCGGATGCAATAGTAATCCGCGCGACATCACGCCATTAGGGCAAACATCATTCGAGCGTTATCAGCAAGACACTACACGCTGGGTAGCGCAGCATCGAGCCTTCCAAACCACGGATAAACAGCTGGAATTACGTTGGAACACGCCGAGTGAAACCCGTCCTGCGGGTCAACCGCATAAAGCGATTTTGCTGGTGCACGGACTGGGAGACTCACCCGGTTCGTTCATTGACGTCACGCCGGAATTGGTCAAACAAGGCTTTCTGGTCAGAACCGTTTTGCTGCCAGGCCACGGCACTCGGCCCTCCGATCTGTTGCACGTCACCGTTGATGACTGGCGCAAAGTGGTCGCCGAGCAGGCCGCCATCCTCAGTAAAGAGGTCGATGAGGTCTATCTGGGCGGCTTTTCGACCGGCGGCAATCTGGCTCTGGAATACGCCTCACAACATCCTGAAATCAAAGGATTGGTACTATTTTCACCGGCCATTAAATCCAACGAAAAATACGATTTCATGACGCCACTGCTGTCTGTGTTCACCGACTGGCTGATGCCACCGCGCCCCGGCTATCCTGAGCAGCTAGCGACCCGCTATATGCGAGTACCGACCAATGGTTTCGCCCAATATTACTATTCCAGCAGCGGTGTTCGTTCACAACTGGCCAAAAAATCTTATGACAAACCGGTGTTAATCGTGCTGGCGGAGCATGATTCCGTCGTCGATACGACCTATGTTGTTAACGCGTTCGATACGCAGTTTACCAATCCGCGCAGCCGCCTGATCTGGTATGGCGATCGCCCTGCCGGCGTGCATTCCTCGCGCGTGTTGGTACGAACCGGCTCGCTACCTGAATGGCGTATCAGCCAGTTTTCGCATATGTCACTCCTGTTTTCACCAGAGAATAAGGAATACGGCAAAACGGGAGCAATCGTCATTTGTGCCAATGGACAAACCAATAGCGACCTGGCGGCCTGCGCGGATCGCAGCACGCTGTGGTATTCCGACTGGGGATATAGAGAAAACGGCAAAACCCACGTGCGCCTGACGTTTAACCCTTACTTCGACTGGCAAAATCAGATCATGGCCAACGTACTAGACGCACAATAACCTTACCCAAAGCGGGTAATTGTCATCATTTGGTCATCAAGGGCAGGTATTTTTACTTAAAGATAAATCCGCCCAAAGATTAACCATGATCTCCATGTCCGTTCCTCGCGCCCGACCACTCCTCCGGGGTACTCCGGTGGCGCGAGATCTTTGTATTCCTTTGCCGGATGTTTCTCCTAACACCGACAACGCCACCGTATTGCAGTTGTTTAATAAAAATAAAGAATGGGTCAGCCTGCCTGTCGTTGAGGATGGACGCCCTTTCGGCTTAATCAACCGCCATATTTTTCTCTCGCAGATGTCCCGGCCTTTTTATCGCGAGCTGTACGACAAAAAGAGCTGCATCGCGTTTATGGATAAGAACCCGCTGATCGTTGATGCGCTGGCCTCATTAAACGACGTCGCCGATCAAACGGTCATTACTGGTGATAAATCGCTGACGGACGGTTTTATGATCACCGAGAACGGACGCTATATCGGTATCGGGCTCGGTATCGATCTGATCAAGGCCGTATCAGATATGCACCTGCGTCAACATCAGCAGATTATGCAGAGCATCGAATATGCCAGCGTGATTCAGGCCGCGATGCTGACGACGTCAACGCAGGCGATGTCCCGCTCGCTGGCTGACTGGTGCTTAGCCTGGGAGCCACGGGACTGTGTCGGCGGCGATTGCTATGCCTTTAAAACCTATCAAAACGGCTGGTTGGCCGCCGTCGCGGACTGTACCGGGCACGGCGTACCCGGCGCATTCATGACGCTAATTTTCTCTTCCGCACTGGAACAGGCACTCACACAGCACGGCCCAATGTTGCCAGCGCAGTTATTGCAAGCGATCAACCGCCACATCAAAGATACGCTGGGGCAACGCGGCGAATCACGGCAGCTTTCTACCTCTAATGACGGCTGCGATGCGATGCTGGTGTTCTGCGATATGACGCGAAACACGCTGACGTTTTCCGGTGCACGGATGCCAGCCTTCATGCTGCAACGCCACACCGGACAGATGACACCACTCCAGTGCGATCGTATGGGTATCGGCTATACCGAAACGCCTTATGACTACCAGTGGTCGAGCTACGAATTGCCGCTTCATGACAACGATATGTTTTTCATCACCACGGATGGACTGACGGATCAAATTGGCGGAGAACGCAGGATTATGTTTGGTAAACGTCGACTACAGGAGCACCTACAGCACTATAAAAACCAACCCATGCGTGAGCTGGCTAACCAACTCCTGTCAGCACACAAGATCTACCAGGGCGATCAGACCCGACGAGACGATTTAACATTTTGGGGCTTCCGACATTGTTCGACTTTTGTTTAATCAGGTAGGCAGAATGATGCCAAACATCAAATACACCGAGTTCTTTTCGCCCTCTCATCAGCATGACATCACGCTGTATTACGTGGGCTATTTTTCACAAAACATCATCAGTTCACTGGCTGAAACCATGCGGCTACAGCTGGAGAAAAAGCAGCTTCCCGCCGGTATCCGTCGCCGACTGTTCTCCACATTCGTGGAAATGGTACAGAACATCACCCGCTATTCCGCCACACAGTTAACCGCTCTTGAGAGCCCCGTCGAGGTTCGTCATGGCTCCGTGTGTCTGGGTTACGAAAATGGGAAATACTTCCTGTTGTGCGCTAATCCGGTACGCCCTGACGATGTCGAGAAGCTGCGGGGACGTCTTGAACCGTTGCGCGGTATGACGCTTGATGAAATCCGACTCGCCTACAAAGTCTCTCTGCGTGATGAAACCCCGTCATCAAGTAAAGGCGCGGATATGGGGCTGTTGACCGTCGCGCGTGATGCCAGTGAGCCACTCCAGTTTACGTTTCGGGCCGACGCATCAACGGGGCTATCTACGTTTTATCTGAAGGCAATCATTTGACATGAAAAATATAACGACCATAAGCAACCTCCATATTTCGGGGACATCCTGTACCCCGGCAGTTGATTTCCATTTTGACACACACCGTCTTTATCTTTCCGGCGAATCTTATCCTGAGAATGCGGCAGCGTTTTATCGCCCGCTGCTCACCGAGATTCAGGCATATCTGCATGCATTGACGACCTGCGCAGAAACGATGCCACCGGATGAGGCACTCCCGAGCATCGAAATACACGTCTCCCTGATTTACTTCAACAGCTCCAGCACCAAGATGCTGTTCAGTTTATTCAACCTGCTTAACCAAGCGGCTGAACAGGCGCTCTCTATTGCGCTGTATTGGTATTACGACAAAGACGACGACATTGCAGAAGAATTTGGTGAAGAACTCCACATCGATTTCCCTGCCCTGACCTTTCACAGCACGATTTTGAGTGATAATCATGAGCACAATTGAATTGTTTACACCGGAATATGACATTCTGCTCGCCGCGCGCAACATTGCTAACCAGCAGGAAAGGCCAGCAGAAGTCTATCGCGATACGCTAATGGCATTAACCGATCACTACCAGCGGTTGGTACGAGAGTCGCATCGCCTGATTTCACGCAGCGATCGGGCAGAGAAAGAGCTCAATCGTCTGAATGCGCAGCTCAATCAGTTGGCGGTCGAGTTAGAGTACAAAGCCAGCCACGATCCGTTGACCAGTGTGTATAACCGTGGCGCGATTATTGAACGTATAAACCACGCGCTGGAACGCAATCAGGCAGCGCTCATCGTGTTGGATATCGATCACTTCAAACAGGTGAATGATACCTATGGTCACCCTACCGGCGACGCCGTGATCTGCGATCTGGTATCACGCGTACAGCACGTCCTGAATACCACGAGCAGTATTGGTCGCGTCGGCGGTGAAGAGTTCACGATCCTGTTGGAAGGGCATACGCTCATGCAGGCCGTCGCCCTCGCCAGCCAACTCCATCAGGATCTCAACAGGATGCCACTCAGCGTGCTGCCACAGCAGCGCGTTACTGCCAGCTTCGGCGTCAGTTGGGCACCGCAGAAGACCAGTTTTGATGCGCTATACGGTGCAGCAGACGTAGCGCTCTATAAAGCCAAAGAAAAAGGAAGAAATAGGGTGGAGTTTCAATAAGTCACAGGCTGGGCGATTGCCGTCGCCCTGACTCGCGACCATAATAGTGGGTATCGGCTCACCCGAGACAGATTCCCCTATGCGATTCGATTTCACCGATCTCCGACTGTTTCTCAATATTCAGAAAGCAGGCAGCATTACCGGTGGTGCAGCGGCATCCAGCCTGACCGTGCAGGCCGCCAGCGAACGAATACGGGGAATGGAAGAGGAACTGGGCGTACCGCTGCTGTTGCGATCAAAAGCAGGCGTCTCGCTTACCGACGCAGGTTTTTCACTCGCACACCATGCCCACATTATCCTGCGTCAGGTAGAACATATGCGCAGCGAATTACACCAATACGGCAAAGGGCTACGCGGCCACATTCCCCTGTTGTGTAACTCGGCAGCGCTGAATGAATATTTACCCGCCCTACTTGGCCGCTATTTGGTGGTTTGTCCGCAGATATCCGTAGCGGTGAATGAAAAGCTCAGCCGCGATATCGTTGATGCGATCCGCAACCAAACCGCCGACCTCGGCATTGTGGCCGATTCCGTGACGCTAGACGGACTGGAAACTCGCCCGTTTCGTCAGGATGAACTGGTGGTTGTGGTTCCTCGTACCAGCATCTGGTCTGGCACAACGCAGCTTGCCTTTTCCGCCATCGCCGACGCCGAATTTGTCGGGCTTAGTGAAGGTGCTGCGTTGCAGGAACATATTGATGACCATGCCAGAAAGCTGGGAAAACGTCTGAATTATCGCGTGCGCCTAGCCAGTTTCGATGCCGTCACGCAGGTGATTCACAGCGGTATCGGCATTGGTATTCTTCCGCGACATGCGGCACAGCGGATGATGGAACGGCTAGAGGTTCACACCATCCCGCTGTCAGACGATTGGGCGACGCGCAATCTGGTTATTTGCGCCCGTCAGTTCTCCACTTTGCCCGGCTACGTTCAGGATTTCGTGGCGTTTATTACCGAAGCGCATGCGGATTAGAGCAGCCCGCGTGCCGCCATGTATCCACCCAGTGCAATCAGCCCGATAAAGAAGCAGCGCCGGAAAAGCGATTCACTAATCGCGTGGCGCAAACGTTGCCCTATCATCATGCCGAGTAGCGCGGGAATCAGCGCCAGCAACGACTGCCAGAGATCGATGCCCTCTAGACCGATCCCCCGCATGAGCTGTAACGCCAGCCCCAGCGTGGAGACGGTAAACGCCAACCCCAACGCCTGTACCAAATCGTTTTTATTGAGTCGCAGACATTGCAGGTAAGGCACGGCAGGAATCACAAAGACTCCCGTTGCCGCCGTGATTGCTCCAGTGATGTAGCCCACCAGCGGCGAGAGCCAGATTTCATGGCGTCCCGGCTGCGGCAAGGTCGTCGCCACGATGCCCCAGAGGCCGTAAACCACCAAAATACCGCCGAGCGCTGCGCTCGTCCATGACGACGATGAGGTTAGCGCGGGCAGCCCATTCCATAACGTCCCAATAATGATTCCGGCAAATAGCGTCCAAAACCGCTTAATCAGGCTAAGAAAGGCCGGGCCGCAGACGAGCTGCCAGATGTTGGTCACCAGCGAAGGAATAATCAGCAACCCTGCTGCGCTGGCTGCTGGCATGACCAGCGTTAACAGCCCCATGGCGATCGTCGGTAATCCCAGGCCAATCACACCTTTCACCATGCCAGCCAGCAGAAACACCACCATCATCGTCGTCATTGATTGCCTCGGTTTGCAACAGGTTGATTTACAAAAGACCCCACGAACGAATATTCCAATAAGGTGGCGGCGGGTGTCTATGCGGATTGTATTGAGGCTGATTCAAGGAAAATTGGAGGCAAAGGTAGCATTGGGAAGAGTGAGATTCTTGGAGTCACATCTTTATGCAGGCGCAGAGAGCGTTTCGTGCGCCATAATGCTGTTATTTCATGCTACCTCGTAGCACGCGCCCGACGCAGGGCGCTCAGTCGCCGCCGCCCTGCGAACCCTGGCTTCCGGCTAAATTATGTCGCTGCGCGATGCCATCGGTGTTCATGACCGCTACCCGAGCCACCAGTGACGCGTTTACTCGCCCCATAAATGGGGCTCGCCCTTCGGGCCAGCACAAGTGCTGTTCAAAAACGTCTCTGACGTTTTTGTCCGACGCGGCACTGGCTTTCGCGGCATCCATGCCGCTCACTCGGCGGTCACGCTCACCGCTGCATAATTTCTTACGCCGGATAACGGCCAACCCCCACTTACGTCCCTGCATTATGTAAGAAACAGCCCAGAGATTGTGGTCAGCCGTTATTAGCAAGCAACAAAATTTAGTAATTCTGGTTCTGTCGCGCGCGGCCTACCGCTTCGCCAAGCTGCCATACGGCCATCGCATAGTGCGTGCTGTGGTTGTAGCGCGTGATGGTGTAGAAGTTCGGTAATCCATACCAGTATTGATATCCCGTGCCGATATCCAGCCGCAGTAGGCTGGCTTCATTGTATCCCGCCAGCGAATGCTGTGGCGTTAACCCTGCGGCCTGAAGTTCAGTGAGTGAGTAGCGGGTATTAAAACCGTTCGGGAGTAACGGCGCCTGACCGTTTGCCGGCACCGCAACAGGCGCGCCCTTCACCCAGCCGTGCGCTTTGAAATAATTGGCGACGCTGCCAATCGCGTCCACCGGATCCCACAGGTTGGTGTGTCCGTTGCCGTCGAAATCCACGGCGTAATTCTTGAAAGATGAAGGCATAAACTGCCCGTAGCCCATCGCACCCGCGTAAGAACCACGCAGGCTGAGTGGATCGTTGCCTTCTTTACGTGCCATCAGCAGGAAGGTTTCCAGCTCGCCCGCAAAGTAATCGGCACGTCGTGGGTAATCAAACGCCAGCGTTGCCAATGCATCAATGATGCGCGTTTTCCCCATCACTCTGCCCCAGCGGGTTTCAACGCCAATAATGCCGACGATGATCTCAGGAGGAACGCCGTAAATATTCTGGGCACGCTGTAGCGCATCCTGATATTGATTCCAAAACGCTACGCCGTTCTGCACGTTGTCTGGCGTAATAAACTGATTGCGGTAACGGTTCCAGGCACCGTTCGGCCCTGAAGGCGGTCGTGATGTCGGGGCCTGTTTATCCATCAGACGGATCACCCAATCCAGACTTTTCGCCTGTACCAGCACATCATGCAATTGCTGACGATTAAAGCCATGTTCCAGCACCATTTTATCGACAAATCGCGCAGTGGCGGCGTTAGTCGCAAAATCACCGCCCAACGGATGGACATTGTGTGCAGGTTCAAGCAGGAAACCACCTTTGAAAGGATTCCCCGAAGGCGCTTCTGTGGGAGGAGGAGCTGGCTGACTGCTACAGGCAGAGAGCAAAACGAGCAGAGGGAGAAAACGAACCAAATGACGCATCAGATATCCGTATAGCCAGGTAAGAAATCAATATCAGCTATGGTAAAGGATTGTCTGATGTGAAAAAACCAGCCAGAGGTGAAAAAGTGCCGCGCACCGACCAAATGGAAGACCAGCGCGCATCACCACACTCGAATCAGTTTTTCTTCACAAACTCGGATTTCAGCTTCATCGGGCCAAAACCGTCGATTTTACAATCAATGTTGTGATCGCCTTCCACCAGACGAATCCCTTTCACGCGGGTGCCGATTTTCAGCGGAGTCGAGCTACCTTTGACTTTCAGGTCTTTAATAACCGTTACCGTATCGCCATCCGCCAGCAGATTACCGTTGGCATCTTTTACCACTAAAGCGTCATCCTGAGCCGCCGCATCACCCGTCGCCGACCACTCATTTCCGCATTCAGGGCAGTTGAGCATTTCACCCTCTTGCCAGGTGTATTCAGAACTGCATTTTGGACAATGAGGCAACTGTTGCATGATAAACTCCTGAAAAATTCATAATAAAAAAGTAATAAATATCATTAGGTAACTACCATATTTTCGATATTTTACCCTTTTATGCTCATTTTTGATAGTGAAGCAGCATTTACCGTGACTTTACTGCCCGTCTGACATGGTTTCTCGCCTTGCCGCCAGAAACGCAATTAATGCTTCTTGCGTGAGCGCTTTGGAATACAACCAGCCCTGCGCATAAGCTACGCCAAGGCTTTTCAGGTAGGCTTCCTGAATGGGGGTTTCGACGCCTTCGGCAACAATTTGTTGGTTAAGACAATGTGCCATGCTGACAATATGGGACAACACAATATCCGTGGGTGAATGGTTATTAATATTCCAGACAAAAGACTTATCAATTTTAAGCGTATTGGCTTTGACTCGCTCAAGATATGACAGACCGGCATAGCCGGTACCAAAATCATCAATGGCAACGTCAATCCCTTTTTGCTGATACAGTTCGACCATGAGTCCGGCTTTTTGTGGTTCGATCATTGATGATTCGGTTAATTCAACGCTAATATTCGTCCCTTCAAGCTCGTGTGCAGTAATGTGCTCCACAAGATAATTGAAAATGGAAATATCCTCGAATTCCGCCGCCTCAAGATTGATGGAGACAAACATCTCGGGGTAACTTCTCTTCAATACGCTAGCGGTTTGTAGCGCTTCATCAATGACGTATAACGTCAATTCTTTCATCAACCCAACCTGACGGATCATGGGAATAAAAGAATCCGGCATAATTAAGTGTCCGTCTGAATGACGCCAACGTATCAATGCCTCACATCCCACAACCTGCGCGGTATTCAGTGCAATAATCGGCTGATAATGTAATTCAAACTCTTTTTGCTTCAGTGCCTGGTTAAGAACATAAAGTGGGCTCTGAATAGTCAAGGTTCGTCGGGAAATCAACGTGGATAGCAGCAAGGAAAGCAGAATAAGAAGAGGCAAAACCGAGAAAAAAATCGTCAGATAGCGTGCGGTACTGACTGGCTTATCTGCGCTTATCACTAGAGAAAGATCGCTGTTTGATAGCGGTTTCAGAACATAATATTTATTATCAATATAAAATCTATCGGTTCGATTTTCTCCCGTTATCAGGCGGGGAAAAACGCCGTCATTGATCGAATCCGACAGGATAACCTGCCCATCCTGTTTCTTTCTCTCCAGCAATGCGCTCTGGATATTATGGCTATAGGAAGAAACATCCAGAAATGAGCGCGGGTTCAACACCACAAGATGATACGTTGCGCCAACATAAATCATTCTCTTATTGCTATTCAGCGGGCTTTCAACGTTATACCAAACCCCGTAGGCGTTTTTATAGACAAAGTCGGGCGCGGAAAGAAACATCGTATTAATTTCGTTCAACATCGAAGAACAGCGAGGCCGATTCCCGTCGATATAGACTACGTCCTGAATATAATCATTGTCGTAAGCCACCTTGCGGAGCACATTCAGGTGAGGAGCCTCGCAATAAGGCAAACGATATTCTTCTAATCTATCCAGCGCAGAGGTTGCCTGCGCCATTATTTCACCAGCATGTTCAATTGTGACGCTAGAAAAATTCTCTACATCCCCTTCAAACTGTTTGAGCGTGAAAGCCGAATGGATCGCAAGCGCCAACGCAAAAAGCGAAGCCAGAATAAAAAATAGGCAGAAGGATAATAAGAACAAACCTTTCTTAAAATAGAGCGTTTGAAAATAAGCTAACAGGTTTTTTCTCATAGGAAGGGCGACGTATCATCATCACGAGAAACTCAACATAGCACATAACCTTTTCCGACAATGTATGGATATCCTAAATAATTAGGATTTCAGAGCCTTGATAACCGTCTGGCTCAAAGGGTCTGAGCGGCATGAGAGCAACATATTTATTTTCTTTTCTATTTGCTTTAAAAAACAGACAGTTGTTTTCTATTCCATTTGTCGTGCCGATATCTCACCGCGATTCAATTGTAATGAGAACCATTATCATAATAACATAGCGCTCTATTATTGACCGCCGATACACTTTTCTACTCCTGACCATTATGTCTGACCACGCAACCACTTCTGCTGAACTGACGTTTGAATCGCTTTATGGTTCGCATCACGGCTGGCTAAAGCACTGGCTGACGGGCAAACTCCAATCTTCTTTTGATGCCGATGACATTGCTCAGGACACTTTCCTGCGCGTGATGAACGGCGAGTCGCTCACTGCAATCCGCGACCCTAAATCTTTCCTGTGTACGGTTGCCAAACGCGTGATGGTCGATCTCTTTCGCCGCAATGCGCTGGAGAAAGCCTATCTAGACAGGCTGGCGCAGTTGCCGGAGGCGCTTGCCCCCTCACCAGAGATCCAGCAACAGCAGCTTGAGACACTCCAGCGGGTCGATCTCATGCTTGATGGACTGAACCACAAAGCGAGACAGGCGTTTCTGCTGTCCCAGCTTGATGGCATGGCCTACGGTGAGATTGCCACGCGGCTCAATGTCTCCGTCAGCTCAGTCAAAAAGTATGTTGCCAAAGCCACGGAACATTGCCTGCTGTTTCGTCTGGAGCACGGGCTGTGAGTCTTCCGCTGACCGACTCCCAACGTCAGGCGCTGCGCTCTGCCTCGCATTGGTATGCGGTACTGAGCGACGAACGCGTGAGCCCGCAACAAACCGAGAAATGGCAGCAGTGGTATGAACAAAATCGAGATCACCAGTGGGCCTGGCTACAGGTAGAAAACCTACGCAGCCAGATGAACGTCGTGCCGGGCAACGTCGCCCACCGCGCGCTTCAGGATACCCAGCTCACTCGTCGCCGAGTGATGAAAGGTTTGCTGCTGTTGTTGGGCGTGGGTGGCAGTTGGCAGCTTTGGCGTTCTGACGCTGGAACAGGTCTGCGGGCGGACTACGCCACGGCTAAAGGCGCGATCCGTCAGCAGCGCCTGGAAGATGGCACTTTGCTCTCGCTTAACACCAACAGCGCCGTCGATGTCCGCTTCGATCCACAGCAGCGACGCATTCATCTCTGGTATGGCGAAATCGCGATTACCACCGGGCAAGATGCCAATAACCGCCCTTTTTACGTGCAAACCCGACAGGGTCAACTGACCGCGCTGGGCACCAAATTTACGGTACGTCAGGAAGAAGGCAGCACGGTGCTGAGCGTACAACAACACGCAGTGAAAGTTGTACTGGCAGACGATCCGACACAAGTGCGCATCGTGCGTCAGGGCGAAAGCCTGCACTTCAGTGCGCGGGAACTAGGTGAAACCCAATCCGCAGAGGAAGAAGACAGCAACTGGACGCAGGGTATTCTCAGCTTCAGTAATAAACCGCTCGGCGATGTGATGGCGATCCTCTCGCGTTACCGTCACGGCGTGCTGCGCTGTAGCCCTGAGGTCGCAACGCTGCGCTTAAGCGGCACCTTCCCGCTGAAGAATACCGATACGGTATTACAGGTCATTGAGAAAACACTACCCGTTAAAATTCAGTATATTACGCGCTACTGGGTCAATATCTTCCCCGCAAACTAAACGATAACGAAAAAAATTATCATTCTTGATTGTCCTTTTTCTCCCTCTCGTTCGACTTAGGTATAGATGCAAAAAAATGATGATGGAGATGTTATGACGCTCTTACGCGCCATTCGTAAAGCAACACCTTTAGCTATGGCAATACAGCTCAGCCTGCTGTCGACAGTCGGTATCACGACAGGAATAGCCTACGCAGCCACTGCAGCCGCCACAGCACGCTACGATATTGCGGCTGACGATTTAGACAAAGCACTTAACCACTATGCCGCCCGCAGCGGGATTACGCTGTCGGTGGATGCCAGCCTGACACAGGGAAAGCGCAGTAGCGGCCTGCACGGCGACTACACCGTTAATGACGGCCTGAAAGCCCTGCTTGCGGGTAGCGGTTTGCAAGTGAAAGCGTTGGGTGATAACGCCTGGACGCTGGAACCAATCCCGACGGCAGCCGAAGAAACGCTGACGGTCGTTGGTGACTGGCTGGGTGAAGCCCGTGAAAATGATGTCTTTGAACACGCTGGCGCGCGTGATGTGATCCGCCGTGAAGACTTCGCCAAGACCGGTGCCACCACCATGCGCGACGTCTTAAACCGTATACCGGGTGTTTATGCGCCGGAAAATAACGGTACGGGTAGTCATGATCTGGCCATGAACTTTGGTATCCGCGGTCTGAGTCCGCGTCTGGCTAGTCGCTCCACCGTTCTGATGGACGGCATTCCGGTACCTTTTGCTCCCTACGGTCAGCCGCAGCTTTCCCTCGCCCCCATTTCTCTTGGCAATATGGATGCTGTTGACGTAGTACGCGGCGGCGGCGCAGTACGCTACGGGCCACAGAGCGTCGGTGGCGTCGTAAACTTTGTCACCCGCGCGATCCCGAAAGCGTTTGGCATTAGCGCTGGCGTAGAAGGCCAACATAGCCCGACGTCTTCACAGCACAATCCGAAAGAAACCCACAACCTGTTGGTTGGCGGCACGGCCGATAACGGTTTTGGCTCGGCATTGCTTTACTCCGGCACGCGCGGCAGTGACTGGCGCGAGCATAGCGCGACGCGTATTGACGACGTCATGCTGAAAAGCCGCTACGCGCCAAACGAGGTGCACACCTTTAACAGCCTGCTGCAATATTATGATGGCAGCGCCGATATGCCCGGCGGGCTATCGCGTGCCGATTATAATGCTGACCGCTGGCAGTCAACACGTTCGTACGATCGCTTCTGGGGACGTCGTCAGCTTGCCAGTTTTGGCTATCAATACCAGCCAGATCAGCAGCACAAATTCAACATTCAGAGCTTCTACACGCGCACGCTGCGCAGCGGCTATCTGGAACAAAACGCGATCCTTACCCTGTCTCCACGCGAATATTGGGTGCGCGGCATTGAACCCCGCTACAGCCAGAGTTTTACTCTCGGTTCCTCCGCTCATGAAGTGGGCGTAGGTTATCGCTATGTCAGCGAATCCACCCACGAAGTGCGTTATTTCACCAGTACCGCTAGCAAGACGCTGCCGAGTACCAATAGCCCCATCGACCGCGAAACCCGCGCGGGGACAGAAGCGCACGCCTGGTACATCGACGATCGCGTAGATATTGGCAACTGGACAATTACGCCGGGTATGCGCTTCGAGCACATCAAATCTCATCAGGACAATACGCTGAAAGGCACAGGTGAAGCGGTCAGCTACAACGCGCCGCTGCCTGCCTTGAACGTCCTTTATCACGTCAACGACAGCTGGAATCTTTATGCAAACACCGAAGGATCATTCGGCACCGTACAGTACAGCCGAATTGGCAAGGCTGCTAAAAGCGGCAAAGTGGAGCCAGAAAAAGCGCGTACCTGGGAAGCCGGCACCCGCTACGACGATGGTGCGCTAACGGCAGAAATGGGCGTCTTTCTGGTCAACTTTAATAACCAGTATGACTCCAACCAGACCAACGATACCGTCACCACCCGAGGGAAAACCCGCCATTCGGGGCTAGAAACACAGGCTCGCTATCACCTCGCCGACCTGTCACCTCGTTTAGAAACGGTATCGGTTTATGCGCGCTACGCCTATGTGAATGCTGAAATTCTCGAAGCGGGCGATACCTACGGTAATCAAGTGCCCTTCTCTTCAAAACATCGGGGTGGATTCGGCATCGATTACCAACCGGGCAACTGGACGTTCAACCTGAACAGTGAGTTCCAGTCCAGCCAGTTTGCCAATAATACCAACACCGTTGCCGAAAGCGCCGATGGCAGTGCCGGACGTATCCCCGGCTTTATGCTGTGGGGCGCTCGTGCCGCCTACGACTTCGGCCCGCAGTTCTCTGACCTCAATCTGGCCTTTGGTGTGAAAAATCTGTTCGACCACGATTACTACACGCGTTCGAACAGCGATGACAACAACAAAGGGATTTATGCTGGCCAACCCCGCACCTTCTATATGCAGGGCTCGCTGAAATTCTGACTGTCACGCTCTCTCTCGCCGGGCAGATGCCCGGCCTGACTATTGAATGATCACGACTATTAGGAGTTACGCTATGTTTGCTCTACTTCGCGTTGCACTGATTACAGTGCTTTGTCTGTTCGGACTGGGTCGCGCCAATGCAGTAACGGTGCAGGATGAACAGGGTTCCTTTACGCTCGACACGCCGCCTCAGCGCATTGTGGTGCTGGAACTCTCTTTTGCCGATGCACTGGCCGCGATAGACGTCAGCCCAGTAGGCATCGCCGATGACAACGATCCAGACCGGATCCTGGCGGAAGTCCGTGAACACCTAAAACCCTGGCACTCCGTGGGAACGCGTGCGCAGCCGAGCCTCGAAGCCATCAGCGCGCTGAAGCCTGATTTGATTATCGCCGACAGCAGTCGCCACAGCGGTATTTACACGGCGCTGAAGGCTATCGCTCCGGTACTGCTGCTGAAATCACGCAACGAAACCTATGATGAAAACCTGCATTCGGCGGAAATCATCGGCAAGGTATTAGGGAAAGACAGTGCGATGCAGGCTCGTCTTGCTAAGCATCGCGCGACAATGAAAGCCTACGCAGACCAGCTTCCCAAAGGCACGAGCGTCGCTTTCGGCACCTCGCGCGAACAGCAGTTTAACCTGTATTCCAGCGAAGCCTACACCGGCAGCGTGTTGGCTGCTCTGGGTCTGAGCGTGCCGAAACCCATTAACAATGCGCCGATGGCCTCCATCAATTTGGAACAGTTGCTGGCGATTAACCCACAGTGGCTGATTGTGACGCACTATCGCGAAGAAAGTATTGTGAAACGCTGGCAGCAGGATGCACTCTGGAACATGCTGGAAGCACAGCAAAAACAGCAGATTGCCGCTGTCGACAGCAACGCCTGGGCGCGGATGCGCGGCATCTTTGCAGCGGAACGCGTCGGCAGCGATACGGTGAAGATTTTTAAACATCAGCCCGTTAGCATCAGCAGCGAGCAATGAGGCAAAATTTCCATCCGTTCTGGCGTTGGGGATTACCGATAACAGTGCTGCTGGGCGTGTTCTGGCTCAGCCTATTCTGTTATTCCGCGATCCCCATTCCTGCACTGAGTGCTATCAAAGCGCTGATTACGGGATCGCCGTCTTCGCTACCGGAGGCGCTGGTGCTCAACCTGCGCCTGCCTCGTAGTCTGGTTGCCGTACTGATCGGCGCCAGTCTGGCGCTGTCCGGCGCTCTGCTTCAAACCCTGACCCATAATCCTCTGGCTTCTCCTTCTCTGCTCGGCATCAACAGCGGCGCAGCACTGGCGATGGCACTGACCAGTGCGTTCACGTCTTCGCTTTCCGGCTATCCCATCGCCTTTGTTGCCGCCTGCGGCGGTGGCCTGTGTTGGCTGATGGTGATGGCAGCGGGCGGCGGCTGGCGACAAACGCTCGATCGTAATCGCCTGATTCTGGCAGGTGTCGCGCTTTCTGCCCTGTGCATGGCCTTAACTCGCATCACGCTGCTGCTGGCAGAAGATCACGCCTATGGCATTTTTTACTGGCTGGCAGGTGGCGTATCGCACGCACGCTGGGTGGAATTCTGGCAACTCTTCCCCTTTGTCATCATCGTCACCCCCGTTGTCCTGCTAATGGCAAACCAGCTTAATTTACTGAATATTGGTGACGTAAGCGCCCATACGCTGGGCGTCAACTTGGGTCGCCTACGCCTTGTCTTGAATCTGGCAGTGCTGGTATTAGTCGGTGCCTGCGTGAGCGTAGCCGGTCCGGTGGCGTTTATCGGTCTGTTAATACCGCATCTGGCACGTTTCTGGATCGGGTACGACCAGCGAAAAATGCTGCCCATGAGTATGCTGATGGGCGCGGTATTTATGCTACTGGCCGATCTGCTTGCCCGTGCGCTCGCCTGGCCGGGCGAACTGCCTGCCGGCGCGGTACTGGCACTGATCGGTGCCCCCTGTTTTGTCTGGCTGGCAAGGAAACGAGGATAATGCGCCCCGTCACTGTATTTATCTCGATTACGCTGCTGTTACTCGCCACTAGCGTTCTGGCGCTGCGCATGGGAGCCATTCCGCTACCGTGGTCGGCATTGATAAGCGGTTGGTACAACGCCAACGAACACCATTACGTGCTGACGCAGTATCGCTTGCCCCGCGTGCTGCTGGCGCTGTTCGTCGGTGCAGCGCTGGCAATTTCCGGCGTATTGGTTCAGGGGATAGTACGTAACCCGCTAGCCTCGCCGGATATTCTCGGCGTAAATCACGCGGCAAGTCTGGCAACTGTCAGCGCGCTAATGCTGGTGCCTTCACTGCCGGTGATCTGGTTGCCGCTCCTCGCGTTCATCGGCGGCATCGTCGGGCTGCTACTTCTGAGACTTATCGCGGGAACATCATCACCCATGCGGCTGGCGCTCATCGGCGTTGCGCTTTCTGCTACCTGGGCAAGCCTCACCGATTATCTGATCCTCTCCCGCCCGCAGGATATCAACAACGCGCTGCTGTGGCTGACGGGGAGCCTATGGGGACGCGACTGGTCATTCGTCATGGTCGCGCTGCCCGTCCTCTGCGTACTGATTCCGATCAGCCTGCGCTTTTGCCGCGATCTGGATTTATTGGCGCTAGGCGACGACCGTGCCAGTACGCTGGGGGTCAATATTGGGTATATTCAGTTCTGGGGATTGACGCTTGCAGTGGCGCTCGCCGCAACCAGCGTGGCCGTTTGCGGGCCCATCGGGTTTATCAGCCTCGTCGTGCCGCATCTGATCCGCTATCTGGTGGGAGGACGACACCGCTGGCTTCTTCCTGCTTCAGCCGTTGCTGGTGCGTTGGTACTGCTGCTTGCCGATCTGCTGGCGCGTACGCTGAACCCACCAATGGAATTACCCGCCGGGGTGCTAACCGCGATTATTGGTGCCCCTTGGTTTTTTTGGCTTCTCGTGAGAATGCGCTAAATGGAACTCACCACACAAAACCTGACGGCAGGTTATGGCGACAAACGTATTCTTGATGGCCTGTCGCTGTCGCTGCCTGCGGGAAAAATTACCGCCCTACTCGGCCCCAACGGCTGTGGGAAGTCAACGCTACTGAAGTGCTTCGCCAAGCTGCTCACTCCAGAATCCGGTGCTATTCAGCTCAATGGCAAGCCGCTATCTGCGTTCTCTGCTCGCCAGCTTTCACGTCATCTGGCGCTGTTACCACAGCAGCATTTGACGCCGGAAGGAATTACCGTACGTGATATGGTGGCCTACGGACGCAGCCCCTGGCTATCGCTGTGGGGGCGATTATCACAAGACGATCGCCAGCGCGTGCAGCTCGCAATGGAGAAAACGCACATCGTCGAGCTGGCCGACAAACGCTTGACCGATTTGTCCGGTGGGCAACGTCAACGGGCGTTTCTGGCAATGCTGCTGGCGCAGGATACCCCCGTTGTACTGCTCGACGAACCAACGACTTACCTCGATATCAATCATCAAGTGGAACTGATGAAGCTGCTGCGCGAACTGAATCAGGCTGGAAAAACGGTGGTAACTGTCCTGCACGATCTGAATCAGGCCAGCCGCTACTGCGATCATCTGGTGATGTTGGCGGATGGACGCGTGATAGCGCAGGGTTCTCCGCACGAAGTGATGAAACCCGAATTACTGCAACGGGTATTCAGCATCGATGCGGAGATCCACGCCGAGCCGGTATCAGGTCAACCAATGTGTGTAGTGAAGTGAGCGCGGATCATGTTCTTATCCATCAAGGTGAACGCAGCAACCTCATAAAAATATTTATGCCCCTACAAAAAGAGCCTTGTTAGCCGAAGGCCAACGGAATCGCTACTCTACGTGTATTACACGGAATAAATACACGTCGTGGGGCAACATCATGGCGATTAGCTCAACCCATCAGAATTTAAGGAAACGTAATATGGGATTAAAATTACACCATCTTAATGATTCACGGTCTGTTCGTATCCTCTGGTTGCTTGAAGAAGCCGGGATACCTTATGAGCTTGTCAGATATCAGCGAGATGAAAAAACGCATCTGGCACCCGCATCACTGAAAGCGATACATCCTTTAGGTAAATCACCGTTGATTGAAGAGGATGGAAAAGTCATCGCAGAATCTGGTGCGATCGTTGAATACCTGATCAATCGCCATGCGAGACACTTAGCGCCAGATGCAAACGCAGCCGAATACATTGATTATCTTCAGTGGATACACTTTGCAGAAAGCTCCGCCATGCTGCCGGTGTTATTGAAGATTTTTGGCGAATTTGAAAAGAATACCGGCACCACACTGAATTTCCTTGAGGGTTACGCTGACAACGAATTCGACAAAGTCTTCTCATTTTTAGACGACACGCTGGCTTCGAGAGAATTTATCGTGGGTGATACCTTAACTGGCGCGGATATTATGCTGGGCTTCGTTATTAATACCGTCGTGGAACGACTCGTTCCTACTGAACGTTTCCCCAATATTCAACGCTATTCACAGCGGCTGAAAAATCTGGCTAGCTGGCAGAAAGTCCAGAATATTGAAGCAAGCGCCGAATAAGGAATAAACGCGAGGTACCCTGAAACACGGCGCATCGCGTTCAAAAATAACCACGATTGAGATGATTAATTCAACACCACCTATTTCGTCAACAAGGGCGGAATAGCGGGAAACTCAAGCGCCGTCGCTATATCTTTCTGCGTAATACGAAAGGCTTCAGGATAATGCTCGCGGCTAATACGGCGCAGCGGTTCGGTATCACGCCAGGTATACAAACAGCACTGGCACTGATATACCGTCCAGACGCCTTTCACTGGCGATGTAGCCATCACTTCAATCTGCTCATCGGCACAACGTGGACACACCATTTGTGACTCCTTAGTTATCGATTCGCCAGCATGGCAGACAGTTTTTCAACCCAGGCTTTGGCTTCAGGCAAATCCTTCACGGATTGGCTGTAGTGACCACGGATATCCGGCGCGACAGGCGTTGTAGCATCAATAATCAGTTTGTCGGTGATACCTGCAGGGCTTGAACTCGGATCCAACGCCAGCACAGGCATATTCGGCAGTTGGACCAGATCGCCAGCTGGGTTCACTTTGGCAGACAGTGCCCACATGACTTGGGGAAGGTTAAAAGGATCGACGTCCTCATCAACCATGATAACCATTTTCACATATCCCAGTCCGTGCGGTGTCGTCATGGCACGCAACCCTACTGCACGAGCAAACCCTCCATATCGTTTTTTGGTGGAGATAATCGCCAGCAATCCATGGGTATACATCGCGTTAACCGCCTGAACCTCTGGGAACTCCGCTTTTAATTGCTGATAGAGCGGCACGCAGGTTGCGGGGCCAATCAGATAATCGACCTCGGTCCAAGGCATACCAAGGTACAGAGATTCAAAAATCAGTTTAGAGCGATAGGACACTTTATCAATTCTCACCACGGGCATACTACGGCCACCAGAATAATGCCCAGTGAATTCACCAAACGGCCCTTCAATTTCGCGCTTACGGCTTTCAATCACGCCTTCCAGAATAACTTCGGAGCCCCAGGGAACATCAAAACCGGTAAGTGGTGCAGTAGATATAGGGTACGGACTTTCACGCAGCGCACCGGCCATTTCATATTCCGATTGATCATATTTCAGCGGCGTTGCCCCCATTAGCGTAATAATGGGATCGTTACCGAGGGTAATAGCAATGGGCAAATCCTCGCCGCGTTCTTCTGCCTTCCGGAGATGCATGGCAATATCGTGCATCGGCACCGGTTGCAGACCCAGCTTACGTTTGCCCTTGACTTCCATCCGGTAAATACCGACATTTTGCTTACCGAAATGCTCAGGATCGTCGGGATCGCGTGAAACAACGCAGGCCTTATCTAGGTAGAAGCCACCATCACCGTCATTTAAACGGAACAATGGCAGGAGAGCGAAAAGATTGATGTCATCCCCCTCCAGTGCATTTTCTGCCCACGGCGGGTTCTCGCGTCGTTCCGGCGCAACTGGGAAGTTATCCCATCGGCGAATGAACTCATCAATTTGCTGTTTTACCGGTGTATTTCCCGGTAATCCCATCGAGATGGCATGATTCGGCCATGAACCTATCGTATTCATAACGACATGTGCATCAACGAATCCTTTAATATTCGTAAAAGAAAGCGCGGGTGCCCCTTCTCCAATACGTCCCGTTGCATTGGCCGCAGCGGCCAAATCTGGCTCAGCCTGAACTTCCTCATCGATATGCAACAGTTGGCCATTTTCATCAAGCGCGTTTAAAAAACCGCGTAAATCATCAAATGCCATATCCAGATTCCTTTCTTCCGAATGAGTGACAGAATAATCAGTCTAGTTGCTACCTATGATGCTGCAAGAAACGTGCGAACCGCCTCGCGCAATGCGCGGTAACGGCTATTGACTCATTTACCAAAAAATGCAGAAATTACCCTCCCATAAGGAAAAAGGATTTATGGGGCAGAATTATGGATAATATTAAGGAATAAATAATGGCAAATTTGATCTATCTAAAACTCACTGGCGTAACGCAAGGTCTTATCTCTGCGGGCTGTTCAAGTGCAGACTCGATTGGCAATAAATATCAGACTTCCCATGAAGATGAGATTTTTGTTTATGAGTTAATGAATAGAATAACTCGGCAGGATAATGTTTCCCTCAACCCTGTGGAAATCAGAAAACCGATAGATAAGGCAACGCCTCTTCTGGCACAGGCATTAGGTGATAACGAAAAACTAACCTGTGAATTTCTGTTTTACAGAACGTCCCAATCCGGTGGCAACGAACTCTATTTTAAAATGGTGCGAAGAGACGCCATTATCAATGACATTCAGTTTTTCTATCCTAACTCATTAACACATAATGAAACCCAGCCACAGGAAAGCATTTCGTTCAAATTTGCATCAATCGAATGGGAGCATGTGGTAGCAAGAACCAGTTCTTTCCTCTTATGGACTGATTCGACTTACTAATACATAATTGATGGGTGATAGTGTTCAAATATTGCTACACCCTATAAAATATAATAAAAACCAGGAGAAAAAACCATGAATGACCAAGAGACAGAAAAGGAACTCTTAGCGAATGGTTTCACACAGAATGATATTAACTTCATGAGAAAGATAATCTCTCGTGGTGAGGATAGTGAAGAGACGCTACAGAGATTGATTCATACATTACGAACACGGTTTTATAACGGGTGCTTTTTGTTTGTTGTTATAATAGCTGCATTTACCATTAATTTTATTTTTAACACACGAGCTGATTTAATTGAATTCTTTGTTTACTTTTTTGTCATGATGCTTTCTCTTTTTTTAGTTTATCACATGGGGCCAATGAAATTGGCATATAAGTCATATTCCTACCTAAAGAGAAAGGGTAAGATGGGCTGATCCAGCCTATTATCTTAAAGAGAGTCATCTTTATATATATCAGACATTATTCGTATCTTATTTCCAGCCCCGATCATCTTCAACATCAGCGATGCTCTGCTCATCGTATTTATTTTTCTATAATAATCGCTGGGAATATATCGAAAAAGCCTCCAGGCATCAGGTTTCAGCGTTAATTTGACGATACCATAGAATGAAGTGACAAGATCGACTGAATGATAAGCCAACAAGCCTGATCTTTTATCAAACCCCAAAAATTCTGCTGTACGTATATAGCCAGACTTCATAAATCCTACTGAATCCTCACGCCCAATAAGATGAAAAATACTCTCACTAAGTGAATTTGCTCCATTTAGAGCGATATGTGCCCCAATAAATCGACCTAAATAACCAGTCGCGGCATAAGCGATTCCAACTCCAGAAACAAACTGGGCACCACCAACAATTACACCGATTGCATTTATTGTATAACCAAATTCCTTATCTCTTTTCTCCATGCTGATGGTAATAAATACCTTGGCTTTTTCAAGAGAAAGCATTTTTCCTTGTTTTTCAATATTGGTACATTCTTCCTTGATATTATTAATAGCAATCTGACATTCCGATGAGCTACTGGCATTTCTAACGATGTCCAGATTTCCATTAGAAAAACGTCGAATTTCGTCTTCAAATTTTGCTTTAAGAAAGAGATCGTTAATATGACGAGCGGAAACAATTCTGGCTGTCTTTATTAGATCAAACGAGGCTGCCTGAGCCATAGCCAAAAAATATTGATTATTAACACTATTTCTATTTAGGTAATTGTCCATATCTCGCATCCTTGACGTTAAAGAACATTGAGAACCATCATCCATTCCCTTGGTTATCTGTTCTGCTAATTAGCTAACTTTCGCCCCTTCGGCTCAATCCCCTGCTTTCTCAATTCCTGACGAGCAAGCGCTTTGAACCCGTTATCGAGGCTGATACCTTACTTTTCTGTGTCAATCTTACCTTATGAATGATCGCGACGTTGGGCAAAAATCCCACCTATTATCAGCTTCACAATAGTGATAGCCTCAGGCCGCATTCGATCTTCGCTTCATTGACTTAAGGATTCCGGGCAAACTTGCGAGCCGCCTCGCGCGCCTGAGCAATAGAGGAAAAATCGCATACGCATCCCTGTCTCAGTCTGGTAACGTCGTCTGACGCCAAATAACGACCATCAATGGTAAGATAGCGCACTCGCAGGTGATGTTTTTCATCTGCCAGTCAGTATACTTCTGGCATTCCATTTCAATGCTCAGGTGACGAGCCATTGGCAAGATTTAACATCGACCCTACGCCATCATCTGAATGAACCAAAGCGTTAAGACTGAGTAAAATCAATATGAAAGATTCTACCGACAAGGATTTCACTGCCCACACGCCAATGATGCAGCAGTATTTTAGGTTAAAGGCTGAACATCCAGAAATCCTGCTGTTTTACCGTATGGGCGATTTTTACGAGCTGTTCTTTGACGATGCCAAGCGGGCTTCTCAACTGCTGGATATTTCGTTGACGAAACGCGGCGCTTCCGCAGGGGAACCGATCCCGATGGCGGGCGTTCCTCACCATGCCGTTGAAAACTACCTTGCCAGACTGGTGCAAATGGGCGAATCCGTCGCAATCTGCGAACAGATCGGCGATCCCGCCACCAGCAAAGGGCCAGTGGAACGTAAAGTCGTACGTATCGTCACGCCAGGAACCATCAGCGACGAAGCGCTATTGCAGGAAAAGCAGGATAACCTGCTGGCAGCAATCTGGCAGGACGGTCGGGGATTCGGTTACGCCACGCTAGACATCAGCTCTGGACGCTTTCGCGTAAGTGAACCCGCCGATCGGGAAACCATGGCGGCCGAATTACAGCGCACCAATCCAGCAGAATTACTCTACCCAGAATCCTTTGAGTCCATGGAGTTGATCGACAATCGTCATGGGCTCCGTCGTCGTCCGATGTGGGAATTTGAACCCGATACCGCACGCCAGCAGCTTAACCTGCAATTTGGTACCCGCGATCTGACCGGTTTTGGCGTAGAACAGGCAAAGCTCGCGCTGCGAGCCGCCGGATGTTTGCTGCAATACGCGAAAGACACACAGCGCACCTCGCTGCCGCATATTCGTGGCATTACAATGGAGCGCCAACAGGATGGCATCATCATGGATGCGGCAACTCGCCGTAACCTTGAACTGACGCAAAACCTGTCAGGCGGCGTAGAAAATACGCTGGCTGCCGTACTGGACTGCACCGTAACAGCGATGGGCAGCCGGATGCTGAAGCGCTGGATTCACATGCCTAGCCGCGATATTGATGCGCTTAAGCAGCGTCAGCAGGCTATCAGCGCATTGCAGGAAATCACACCGGATCTGCAACCCTACCTGCGGCAGGTCGGCGATCTGGAGCGTATTCTGGCGCGCCTCGCGTTGCGCACGGCACGTCCGCGCGATCTGGCACGCATGCGCCATGCTTTCCAGCAGTTTCCCGATATCCGCGAACAGCTTGCGCCGCTGGATACTGATTCCGTTCGCCGTTTGGTCAGCCTGATTGGGCAATTTGATGAACTACGTGATTTACTGGAACGCGCCGTTGTCGAAGCACCGCCGGTCTTGGTTCGCGACGGCGGCGTCATCGCGCCGGGCTACCATGCAGAGCTGGATGAGTGGCGTGCGTTAGCTGACGGTGCTAGCGATTATCTGGATCGTCTGGAAATTCGCGAACGTGAAAAACTGGGGCTTGATACGCTGAAAGTCGGCTTCAATGGTGTGCACGGCTATTACATTCAGGTCAGTCGTGGCCAAAGCCATCTGGTGCCGATCCACTATGTACGCCGCCAGACGCTGAAAAATGCCGAACGCTATATCATTCCAGAGCTGAAAGAATACGAAGACAAGGTTCTGACCTCGAAGGGCAAAGCGCTGGCGCTAGAAAAAGCACTCTACGATGAGCTTTTCGACCGACTGCTGCCTCATTTAGCGGAACTCCAACAAAGTGCGGCCGCATTGGCCGAGTTGGATGTCCTGACGAATCTGGCGGAACGCGCGGATACGCTGAATTACGTCTGTCCGACACTGAGTGACAAACCCGGCATCAAAATAGCAGGCGGTCGTCACCCCGTCGTCGAGCAGGTACTTCGTGAGCCGTTTATCTCTAACCCCCTGTCGCTCTCACCGCAGCGTCGTATGTTGATCATTACCGGCCCCAACATGGGTGGTAAAAGTACCTATATGCGTCAGGCCGCGCTAATTGTACTAATGGCGCACATCGGCTGCTTTGTGCCTGCGGATCAGGCGGTCATTGGTCCCGTCGATCGCATTTTCACCCGCGTGGGTGCAGCAGACGATCTGGCATCTGGCCGCTCCACCTTCATGGTAGAAATGACCGAAACGGCAAATATTCTGCACAATGCCACGGAAAACAGTCTAGTGCTGATGGACGAAATCGGCCGCGGAACCTCAACCTATGACGGTTTGTCGCTAGCATGGGCGTGCGCCGAAAGTCTGGCTAACCGCATCAAAGCGATGACGTTGTTTGCAACGCACTACTTTGAACTGACCACCCTGCCGGAAAAAATGGAAGGCGTGGTGAATGTCCATTTAGATGCCCGCGAGCACGGCGATACCATCGCCTTTATGCACAGCGTACAGGATGGCGCAGCCAGCAAAAGTTATGGGCTTGCCGTCGCCGCACTGGCGGGTGTACCGAAAGAAGTGATTAAACGTGCACGTCAGAAACTGAAAGAGCTGGAAACGTTATCGAATAACGCATCATCCAGCCATATCGATGGCGCGCAGTTGGCGCTGCTGAATAATGATGAACCATCACCAGCGATTGAAGCGCTGGAAGCCATCGACCCTGACGCGCTCACACCACGTCAGGCGCTGGATTGGTTGTATCAGCTAAAGAAAATGCTCTAACGCGAGTCAGAACGGAGCAAATAAAGCAAAAAGGCACTGAAAATCAGTGCCTTTTCTTTTAAACGTCAAATCAGTCTATCTGTGTATCGCAATTTGCTCGTGCCTTCATGCGTACTTTATCACTGCCGTTGGGGACAACTGCTTTCACCATCTGCCCTTCTTCCATCGACGGAATAACGGCAAAATGCGCAGTGAGAACAAGTAATACCGGTTCAGCGGCTTTATCTCTCACGCGAAAATATTGTCTTTCCAACTCCGCGCTGTCATCCATCACAAAGGTTTTTCCTGTCGCACAGTCAGAGAAGGTCGCGATGTCCGCCATATAGCGGTACATTCCCTTCATTACCATCGGCGTGTTTGGCAGCGGCTGCTCGGTTGCAGTCAGCTGGCGAGGAAGAGAGGAATTGATGGGCAAACCTTGTTGATCCAACATTTCAAGAGCGCTATCAACTGGGCGGAAGTAACGTTTTTCGCCCGCGCTATCCGTCAGCACCAGCTTATCTGCGGTACGTCTCCATTGCCCATAGGAAGCGAACGTGTTGTTACCCTCTCTCGTCGTTTGATACTGTTCACGCAGAACAAAAGTCCCGTCTTTTTCCAAAAACAGTGACGTATCAATCCCTCCACAGTCCGCACAGGGTAAAACGCCACGATAACTTTGCGCCATTGGTTTAAGGGGCTCTTCCTGAACTTGTGAGCGGGTATGGCACCCGATCAACCCAGAAATCCCCGCAATCAACAGCACACCGATAGCCAGTTTTTTCATCATTATTTTTCTGTCCCTCTGTCCTGTTTTCCCGTTCTTACTCAATACGCTGGAACGTACCCAACTCGTTATCATCCCTGAGTCTGGGGAATTTTCCACTCAGAAAATGCTATTTCAAGACTATTCTTATCGTCAGACAACCAGATCGTGCCGTCCTGTATGGTTGCCTGTAATGACATGGTGCGTTGGATTAGTCCGGCAATCTGAGCCAGTTGATTGTCATCTAAAAAGCGGACAGCCAGATTCTTGTACCCGGAGACCTTATTCGATATCGCATTCCACCACACCTGTGCCGCACGCTCGCTGTAGGCGTACAAAACAACGGAACGGGACTGGTTGCAGGCTTTCTTCAGCCGCTTTTCATCCGGCAGGCCTAGCTCAATCCACAATTCCAGCTCCATCGTATCATTACGTCGCCAGATTTCCGGCTCGTCATCTGCGCTGAGCCCTTTGGTAAAGCGCAGGTTTTCATCAGCATGGCAAATCCACGCTAAAAGCCGCAGCATCATACGCTGCTCAGTTTCAGACGGATGCTGCGCTATCGTCAGATTCGCGTCGTGAAAAAAATTCCGATCCATATCGGCGATATTGATTACTGCTTTGTAAACCGTTGCTTTTAATGCCATCGTGACCTCGTATTTATTCCCCCCTAGTTTACTTGAGTTAGCGCCATCCTCACAGTAAAGGTGATATCTGCCACGTAACCGATAGATTAGGCCTCTAAGGACTACTGATATCCTGTTAGTCCCTATGCTATAGTCGGTTTGATAAATAGAGTTTATCTTCGTAGGCTTACAACATCGCGCACCACAACGAGTGATGATGCATGAATATCTACCGAGCTAAGCTTTCAAGGGAGGATATAGTGCAAGAATACTGTGAATTAGTACGTCGCTTATACGCAGAGATCGCCGGTGGCGCTCTGGGCTATATACCCGATTCGCTGGGTTGTGTTTTAAAAACCCTGGATGGCATTGCCGCGAATGAGGCGTTGCCATCCTCCGTCAGGGAACAGGCAGCTTTTGCCGCCGCTAACTTATTGGTGAGTGATTATGTCAATGAGTAATGAATATCAACCCATCAACTGTGATGATTACGACAGCCTGGAAGCCACCTGTCAGCAGAATCTAACGCTGACGCTGGAACTACGTAATGGTGAAGTTGTGACCGGTAAAGCCAGTGACATGATCTCACGTAAGCAGGTCGAATATCTGGTGATTGAAGCATCCGGTGCTACGCGCGAACTGCGCCTCGACCACATCGTCAGTTTTAGTCATCCTGAAATCGGGAAGGTCGTCGTCAGCGAATCCTGACAGACTTCTCCTTTCATTTAGCGGCAAACGCTGAATAAATGCTTCCCAAACGGACAACACCAGTTGTCCGTTTTTATTTCAGCGCTAACTAACATCATGTTTCCCCGGTTTTTTCCCCAGGTTTATTTTCCAAAACTTGTTTTTCCCACGTAATGTGCCACACAGGCTGATGTTCTCTCACTTGCCCTTCCCGCGTAACAAATCGCCCAATGGCAGCAATCAGTTGCTCGTTATAGAACACCAGCGGCGTCCGGTCGCGCAACCAGGGCGGAACATCCAGCTCCTGCCAGAGTTTCTTGATTTGCCGACCGTGTGCTCTGCCAACAATATGCACGGTTCCGCTGGTCGAAAAGCGAATACTCACCGCTTCACCGTTTTTCGGCGCACGAACCGCCACCCCACTATCAGCGAGCAACAGCGTACCTAAGTTGTCAGGGAGAGATAACGGGCATGACGTCGGTTGCCATGGCAGAACGCAGTCTTTGAGCGATGGCATCAGCGGCAGTAGATAAAGATGCTGACGAAAACGGCGAATCTGCATCTGATTCAGTTGCAATATAGGTTCCGCATCCAGCCGGCTCGTCGCAACCTCATCCCAGAGTCGTTGCAACTGATCGCGCGCGGGCATGGTCGCCCCTTGTTGCGCAAGCCAACGCCGCAGTAACGCAAAACGCCGCACCGGACTTAGCGGCAACAGACCATCAATGCTCAACGCGCCATCCGGCTGGCATAGTGCCCGCAATGACTCCTCCAGTAACTCATCGAGCAGTTCTTCCTGTTCGGCACAAAGCTGGGCGCTACGCGCGACGGCAGAGGGGAAATGCGGCCAGCGCTGCGTCAGTCTCGGTAAGATCTGGCGGCGTAAAAAATTGCGGTCAAAACGTTCATCCTGGTTGCTGTCGTCTTCAATCCAGTGAAGCTGATGCTGCTGCGCGTACGCTTCTAATTGTAAACGCGAAAAACCTAACAACGGACGTACTAAACGATGCTCACCGAGGAAGCTGTCAGCCGCCATCGCAGACAATCCGGCAGGCCCGCTACCGCGTTTAAGCGCCAATAAAAAGGTTTCGCTCTGGTCATCAAGGTGCTGCGCAGTCAGCAGGGTTTCTCCCTCTTTCAGGTGCGCTTGCAACGCCTGATAGCGGGCGGTTCTGGCTGCGGCTTCAATGCCGCCGTTCTGCGCCTCAACCGTCACTGCCAGCGAGGAAAACAACACCTGCCAGCGTTCACACTGCTGGCGACAATGTTCAGCCCAGCTATCCGCCAGCGGATTTAAGCCGTGATGGATGTAAGCCGCACGAATAGTCTGCCCAGAACGCTGACGCACGGTCACCAACAGATGCAATAGCACGCTAGAGTCCAAACCACCGCTATAGGCCAGCAGGATCGACTCGCATCCGGCCGTTTGCATCACGATCGTCTGGAGTAATTCATCGTCAGGTTCGGTACGGTCCACGGTATCAGATCTCATACAGTTCTAAGGGCAGGTCGTCAGGATCGGAGAAAAACGTGAAACGCCGCTGCGTTTCAGGATCGATCCGTACGGATTCACAAATGACACCAGCCTGCGCCAGTGAGGCAATGGCCTGTTCTACATCAGCCACAGCAAAAGCCAGATGGCGTAAACCGCAAGCCTCAGGTCGGCTGACACGCGCAGGTGGATGAGGGAAAGAAAATAGCTCGATGGTGTAACGCCCATTCAGCGAGAGATCGCCTTTCCATGACTGCCGCGCGGCACGATAGACCTCATTGTTCAACGTAAATCCCAGCACGTCACAATAAAATGCTTTGCTGCGTTCATAGTCAGAGGCAATCACCGCAATGTGGTGTACATCGAGCAATTTCAGCATTCTTCAAACCCTCATAGCAAAAAATCCGCTGTCATTCCTGACAACGGATTTTCAGAGTAACGCCAGAATAGCCTGATTGATAAGACTGCAATCAATCAGACAGTCACGTCATCAGCAATAACACTGTGTATCAGCAATAACCATAGTTCATCAAACGCTGATAGCGGCGGTTCAGCAGTGCTTCTTCGCTCAGGCCTTCGAGGTCGAGCAGATCGGCAAGCAGTTGCGCTTTCAGTGCCGCAGCCATTACCGGAACGTTACGATGCGCGGAACCCAGCGGTTCAGGAATCACGGTATCGATCAGTTTCAGCTCTTTCAGACGCGGCGCGATGATGCCCATGGCTTCAGCCGCCAACGGTGCCTTATCCGCGCTCTTCCACAGTATAGACGCACAGCCTTCTGGTGAAATGACCGAGTAGGTGCTGTACTGCAACATGTTGACCTTGTCGCCCACGCCGATAGCCAACGCACCACCGGAACCACCTTCACCGATAACGGTACAGATGATTGGTACACGCAGCGTCGACATTTCACGCAGGTTGCGTGCGATAGCTTCAGACTGACCACGTTCTTCTGCGCCAACGCCTGGATAAGCACCCGGCGTATCGATAAAGGTGATGATCGGCATCCTGAAGCGATCGGCCATTTCCATCAGGCGCAGCGCTTTGCGATACCCTTCTGGAGCAGGCATGCCGAAATTACGGCGAATCTTTTCTTTGGTTTCACGACCTTTCTGATGACCAATGATCATCACCGGACGTCCATCCAAACGGGCAATCCCGCCGACAATCGCTTTGTCATCGGCATAGGCACGATCGCCAGCCAATTCATCAAAATCGGTAAAAATGTGCTTAATATAATCAAGCGTATAAGGACGTTGCGGATGGCGCGCTAATTGCGCAACCTGCCAAGCACCCAAATCGGCGAAGATTTTGCGCGTCAGTTCAACGCTCTTCTCACGCAGGCGCTGGACTTCTTCGTCCAGATTAATATCCAATTTTTCGTCTTGACGGCTGACTGCGGTCAGCGAGTCAATTTTCGCTTCCAACTCTGCAATCGGCTGCTCAAAATCAAGAAAATTCAGACTCATAGTATTCCTATATTAGTCAAATTCCAGTTCCACCTGCTCATTACCCACTAATGTACGCAGCTCGTTCAATAGCGAATCGGCAGGCGTTACACGCCATGCTGCGCCGAAACGTAGTCGGGCGCGCGCATCTTCACGCTGGTAATAGAGATGCACTGGGATCGTCCCCGATCGATGGGGTTCCAACGATTGGCGGAGACGGTTTAATAGCTGGTCATCAATTTGCCTGTCAGTCAGCGAGATAGCAAGCCCGCGCGCGTATTTTTCCCGCGCTTCACTGATATCCATTAACTCTCGGACGGTCATTTTAAGCCCGCCGCTGAAGTCATCAAAGCTGACCTGTCCACTGGCGATAAGGATACGGTCTTTCTCAAGTAAATGCTGATATTTTTCCAACGCATCGGTAAACAGCATTATCTCAAGCCGACCGGAACGATCGTCCAATGTACAGATACCAATACGGTTGCCCCGCTTGGTTACCATGACGCGAGCCGCCAACACCAGCCCAACGGCAGTGGTCATTTTACCCCGATCCGTCGGGTGCATATCTTTCAAACGTACGCCACCGGCATAGCGTTCAATTTCCTTAATATATTGCGTGATCGGGTGACCGGTCAGGTACAGCCCCAGCGTCTCCCGCTCACCATCCAACACGACCTGTTCCGGCCACGGTGGCACGGTGCTGTAGGATTGCTCCACCTGCTCAGGCGCATCGGCCAGCACGCCGAACATATCCACCTGACCGATGGCTTCCGCTTTAGCATGCTGATCGGCAGCCTTCAGCGCATCAGCCAATGAGTTCATCAGCGCGGCGCGATGCGGCCCAAGACGGTCAAACGCCCCAGACATAATCAGCTTTTCCAGCACACGGCGGTTCAGCTTTTTAATGTCAGTGCGCGCGCAAAGGTCAAACAGCTCTCTAAAATAGCCGCCCTGATTACGCGCTTCAATAATCGCCTCAATCGGGCCTTCACCGACGCCTTTAATTGCACCGATACCGTAAACAATCTCGCCATCGTCATTAACGTGGAAGTGATACAGGCCGCTGTTGATATCCGGAGGCAGGATTTTTAATCCCATCCGCCAGCATTCATCAACCAGCCCCACCACTTTATCCGTGTTGTCCATATCGGCCGTCATCACCGCCGCCATGAATTCGGCCGGATAGTGCGCTTTCAGCCACAGCGTTTGGTAAGACACCAGCGCATAGGCCGCGGAGTGAGATTTATTAAAGCCATAACCGGCGAATTTTTCCACCAGGTCGAAAATCTTAACCGCCAATTCGCCGTTCACGCCGCGAGATTTGGCACCATCCTCAAAGCCACCACGCTGCTTCGCCATTTCAACGGGGTTCTTTTTCCCCATCGCACGACGCAGCATGTCCGCGCCGCCCAGCGTATAACCCGCCAGAACCTGAGCGATCTGCATGACCTGTTCCTGATACAGGATAATACCGTAGGTCGGCTCCAGCACAGGCTTGAGTGACTCATGCTGCCATTCAATATCAGGATACGAAATTGCTTCACGACCATGCTTACGGTCGATGAAGTTATCCACCATGCCGGATTGCAGCGGACCAGGGCGGAACAGCGCTACCAGGGCGATCATATCTTCAAAGCAGTCGGGCTTCAGGCGCTTGATCAGATCTTTCATGCCGCGCGATTCAAGCTGGAATACCGCGGTGGTTTCCGAGCGTTGCAGCATATCGAAACTTTTCTTATCGCCGAGCGGAATCGCCGCGATATCAATCGGTTCCTGTCCTAGCTTCGCACGACGGGCGTTGATCATCTCCAGCGCCCAGTCGATGATGGTCAACGTACGCAGGCCAAGGAAGTCGAACTTCACCAGCCCAGCATATTCCACATCGTTCTTATCAAACTGGGTAACCGGATGGTTCCCTTCCGAATCGCAATACAGCGGCGCGAAATCGGTAATCTTGGTGGGGGATATCACCACCCCACCCGCATGTTTACCGGCGTTACGCGTTACCCCTTCGAGCTTGCGTGCCATATCGATGAGAGCCTTAACTTCCTCATCGGCTTCATAAATTTCTGGCAGTTGCGGTTCGGCGGCAAAGGCCTTTTCCAGCGTCATTCCCGGATCGGGTGGCACCAGTTTTGAAATACGATCGACAAACCCATAAGGGTGCCCAAGCACGCGCCCTACGTCACGAATAACCGCTTTCGCTGCCATCGTACCAAAGGTGATAATCTGCGATACCGCATCACGCCCGTACAGCTCCGCAACGTGGTCGATAACCATGTCGCGTTTTTCCATACAGAAATCGACGTCAAAGTCAGGCATCGAGATACGTTCAGGGTTGAGGAAGCGTTCGAACAGCAGATCGAATTCTAGCGGATCCAGATCGGTGATTTTCAGCGCGTAAGCAACCAGCGAGCCCGCACCGGAACCACGTCCCGGACCAACAGGCACATCGTTATCCTTCGACCACTGAATAAATTCCATTACGATCAGGAAGTAGCCGGGGAAACCCATCTGGTTGATGACGCCCAGTTCAATATCCAGACGCTCATCATATTCAGGCCGACGCTCGGCGCGTACTTCTGGGTCAGGGAAAAGGAATTCGAGACGATCTTCCAGCCCTTTTTTCGAGCACTGAACCAGAAAATCAGCTGTGCTCATATCGCCCGTCGGGAACTGCGGCAGAAAATATTCGCCCAAACGGATCGTTACGTTACAGCGTTTGGCAATTTCAACGCTGTTCGCCAGCGCTTCGGGAATGTCGGCAAACAGCTCGCACATTTCCTCTTCCGAGCGCATGTACTGCTGTGGACTGTAATGACGTGGGCGTTTGGGATCGTCGAGCGTGTAGCCATCATGAATGGCTACACGAATTTCGTGAGCGTCAAAATCATCAGTACTTATGAAGCACACTTCATTGGTCGCCACAACGGGTAACCCGTACTTGGTTGCCAACTCCACGGCCGCGTGTATATAGCTTTCTTCGTCGGGACGAGACGTGCGGGTCAATTCCAGATAGTAACGCTGAGGGAAATGTTCCTGGTAGAACGCCAGACACTCTTCAGCCTGCGCCTGATTACCACGCAGCAAAAATCGACCAACATCCCCCCGGCGACCGCCTGACAGTAAAATCAGGCCTTCCTGATGTTCGATCAGCCAATCGCGGTCAATCGTAGGCCCGGCAGCCCCATAACCACGTTGATAAGCATGGGAAATCAGCAGCGTGAGGTTCTGGTAGCCTTCATTGTTCATGGCCAGCACAGTGAGATGTGCCAGCTCATCCCCTAGCTCATCGCTTTCGACATAGAAGTCTGCGCCGATGATAGGTTTGACCCCAGCGCCATGCGCGCCGCCATAGAATTTAACCAACCCACATAGGTTGGTAAAATCGGTAATCGCCAGCGCTGGCATGCCGAGTGCCGCCGCTTTTTTTACCAGCGGACCGACTTTGGCCAGCCCATCGATCATGGAATAGTCACTGTGAACACGCAGGTGAACAAAACGTGGTTCGGCCATCTCCAGATCCCAGAATTTATTGAGTAGTCAGCGTTGCAATCGTGATATCACAACACAGAGAGTTAATGATGATGTTTTACGCCAGCCCTAACACACGCTTAACTGGCGCGAAGCTCCGACGGTGAAACTCAGTGGCACCCAGTGCGGCCAGTTTCTCCAGATGAAAAGCCGTTGGATAACCTTTATGTTGGGCAAAACCATAAGCGGGGAAGCGTTGATCCAACTCGACCATCTCACGATCGCGAGTCACTTTGGCCATAATTGAGGCCGCGCTGATTTCTGCCACGCGGCTATCCCCTTTAACAACCGCCTGCGCGGGCATCGACAACACTGGGCAACGGTTGCCGTCAATGAGAACAAAATCAGGCACAATAGCCAAACCAGCCACCGCACGCTGCATAGCTAACATGGTAGCATGCAGAATATTCAGTTGGTCAATCTCTTCCGGTTCCGCACGGCCAAGACTCCACGCCAGCGCCTTCTCTTTGATTTCATCATAGAGCGATAGCCGACGTTTTTCACTCAGCTGTTTGGAATCCGCCAACCCGACAATTGGCCGAGCCGGGTCAAGAATCACTGCAGCCGTCACGACAGCACCAACCAAAGGGCCACGGCCCACTTCATCAACGCCAGCGATGCAGGTCGCCTGCGGGTAAATAAATATTTCGCTCATAGTGTTATTAACATGTTTTTATCAACGAGGCGTGACTAATTCCAGTACCGCCTGGGCGGCTTGCTCATCGGCGTTACAGCGAATTTGCTGGTGTAAATCCACAAATGTCGTGCGTAGCTCAGCCATTTTATCCGTATCGGCAAACAGCGGCAGCAGCGCAGCGGCGAGCTTATCTGGGGTACAGTCGGTCTGTAGCAATTCAGTCACCAACTCACGCCCAGCCAGCAAATTCGGCAGCGACACCCACGGTGTTTTGACCAAGCGCTGCGCCAGCCAGAAGGTGAAGGGTTTCATGCGATAACCCACCACCATCGGACACTTCGCTAGCATGCACTCCAGTGCCGCAGTACCAGATGCCAATAGCACCGCATCACTGGCAATCATGGCTTCACGTGCCTGCCCATCCAGCAAATGCACGTGCAGATCGGGGGCCACTCTATTTTTTATCTGTTCGAACTGTTCACGACGCTTACTGTTCACCAAAGGAACAACAATTTCCAGATCGGGAAAATGCCGTCGTAGTAACACAGCCGTATTGAGAAAATCCGCGCTAAGCATTTCAACTTCTGCGCCACGACTGCCCGGCAGCAGCGCCAAACAGTGTGCATCGTGCGCAATACCCAACGTCTCACGGGCGGCCATTTTATCGGGGTGTAGCGGCATCGCATCAGCCATCGTATGACCGATAAAGCGACAAGGTACATTGAAACGATCGTAAAACGCTTTTTCAAAAGGCAGGAAAGCCAGCACCAGATTGGTCGCTTTACCTATTTTGAAAACACGTTTTTGACGCCAGGCCCACACGGACGGGCTGACATAGTGAATGGTATTGATACCGCGCTGTTTGAGGTTGCCCTCCAGCGTGATATTGAAATCAGGTGCATCAATGCCCACGAAGACATCGGGCTGAAGTTCGCTGAAACGCTGGGTTAAATCCCGCCGAATTTTCAGCAGACGAGGAAGGCGTCCGAGCACTTCAACAATGCCCATAACGGCTAGCTCTTCCATTTCGTACCAGGCTTCACAACCTTCAGCCTGCATACGCGGTCCAGCAACACCGACAAACCGCGCATCGGGCACCTTTTCTTTTAGCGCACGGATCAAACCCGCGCCAAGGATGTCGCCGGAAGTTTCTCCGGCGACTAGCCCAATAGTCAAAGGACGTGATGACATGGATTAACGAATGATGCCGCGGGTAGAGCGGGCAAAGAAATCGGTAAATGCCTGCACGGCTGGATATTCAGCCGCCAGCGCTTCGATTTCCGGTTTCACCTCGTCCAGCGTTTTACCGCTACGGTAGAGCAGCTTGTACGCGTTACGGATCGCATGCAGCGTTTCTTTTTCGAATCCACGACGCTTCAGGCCTTCGATGTTCAGGCCAAACGGCGTAGCGTGGTTACCCTGCGCGATAACATACGGCGGCACGTCTTGCGCCACACCAGAACACCCACCAACCATCACGTGAGCACCGATAATGCAGAACTGGTGCACAGCCGTCATCCCACCGATAATCGCAAAATCATCGACGGAAACGTGGCCGCCCAACGTAGCGTTATTCGCCAGAATACAGCGATTGCCCACTACGCAGTCGTGCGCGATATGCGTGTTGATCATCAACAGGTTATCGCTACCAACTTTAGTCAACCCGCCGCCCTGTGACGTGCCACGATGAATCGTGACGCTTTCACGGATGCGGTTACGATCGCCAATCTCAACGCGGGTCGGTTCCCCAGCATATTTGAGATCCTGATTCACTTCACCAATTGACGTGAACTGATAGATTTCGTTGTCGCGGCCAATTTTAGTGACGCCATTGACGACGACATGCGATTTCAGCACCGTACCTGCACCGATCTCAACCTGAGAACCGATGTAGCAGAAAGGGCCAATATGAACACCAGCGCCAATAATGGCACCGTCTTCAACAATCGAACTAGGATGAATAAAGGCGGTTTGATCAATCACGTTATCAGGACTCCCGACGACGAGCACACATCATTGACGCTTCACAGGCCACTTCGCCATCAACTTTGGCAACACCTTTAAAGCGCGCAACGCCACGACGCTCTTTAATGAATTCAACTTCAAGGATCATTTGATCGCCTGGCTGCACGGGGCGCTTAAAGCGCGCTTCGTCCACAGCGGCGAAATAGTACAGCTCACCCGGCTCCAGTTTACCGACGCTTTTAAACGCCAGAATACCCGTAGCCTGAGCCATTGCTTCCAGAATCAATACACCGGGAAAAATAGGTTTGCCCGGGAAATGCCCCTGGAAAAAGGGTTCGTTGAAAGAGACGTTTTTCACCGCCCGCAGAAACTTCCCTTCTTCAAAATCCAGTACCCGATCAACCAGTAAAAACGGGAAACGGTGCGGTAATAATTCTAAAATCTCTTCAATATTCAGAGTATGAGTGTCAGTAGTCAAAATACTCTTCCTGTCCATAAAAAACTGATGCCATCAACAACACGGCCTGCGCAGACCCTAAATTAGGTGTCTTCAGGCAGGCCGCAAATAAAACGCGAGTGATTAAACGTTATCGACTTTTCGTTCAACGGCTTTCAACCGTTTGCTTATCTCATCAATATTCATCACCAGCGCTGCAGTTTTGCGCCACACTTTATTGGGTTGCAAAGGAATACCCGAAGAGTATACCCCAGGTTCAGTGATTGGTCGCATGACCATACCCATTCCTGTTACCGTCACTTTATCGCAGATCTCCATGTGCCCATTAATCACGCTGGCACCGCCGATCATGCAATAACGACCAATTTTCAAGCTCCCCGCCATAATGACGCCACCCGCGACCGCGGTATTGTCGCCAATCACGACGTTGTGCGCAATCTGACATTGGTTATCAATGATAACACCATTGCCAATGACCGTATCATCCAACGCACCACGATCGATGGTCGTGCTCGCGCCAATCTCAACTCGATCGCCAATTTTGACCGTTCCCAACTGCGGGATCTTCACCCAGTTGCCGCGATCGTTAGCATAGCCAAAGCCGTCAGAACCGATCACCGTCCCAGACTGGATCAGGCAATGCTCACCAAGCTCAACGCGGTGATAAATCGTTACATTTGCCCACAAACGGGTTCCGGCACCAATACGGGCATCTTTACCAATAAAACAGCCTGGGCCGATGACAACGCCATCACCCAACTGTGCGCCAGATTCGATGACAGCATTTGCGCCAACGGACACCTGCTGACCCAGCGTTGCATCGGGAGCAATCACTGCACTCGGAGCAATATCAGTGGCCGGTTGCGGCGTCGTGTCCAGCAGCTGCGCCATGCGGGCATAGGTAAGGTAGGGATTTTTCACTACCAACGCAGCAACCTGACAGTAAGGTAAATCCGCTTCCGTCAGCACGACCGCAGACGCTTGCGTCCCGGCCAGTTGCTCACGGTAACGACTGTCGGAAAGAAACGTAATTTGCCCAGTTTTTGCCGAATGCATAGAAGCAACACCGGTGATGACGATATCGCCATCACCGTGTAATTGTGCATCCAACTGTTGAGCTAACGCGTCCAGTCGAATTGAATACATGGTTTATTTAACCTGTTTCAGCACATCGGCAGTAATGTCTTTGGCATTGGCGACATACGCAACAGCGTTAGCGTCAATCACGACATCATAACCTTCTTTGGTTGCAACGGCTTTCACCGCATCCTGAATACGACTCAGGATTTTGTTGCGTTCTTCAGTCTGACGGCGACGGTTGTCCTGCTCAAAAGCCTGCGCTTTCGTAGAGAACTGCTCGCGCTGCGCCATGACGTCTTTTTCCATTTTGCTGCGATCGCTCGCTTTCATGGTAGAACCATCACGCTGCAACTTCTGCATCTTGGTCTGTAAGTCGTTTTCCATCGATTGCAGTTCAGAAGCACGGCCTTTGAACTCGTTTTCCAGCTGTTTGCCAACGCTTTCACGCTGCGGCAACTGTTGGAAGATGCTGGAAACGTTAACAACGGCAATCTTGTCTGCAGCCTGAACGCTGGCTGAAGCAGCCAATGCTAAACCGAGGCCTGCGGCACATAACCACTTTTTCACTATAAACTCCTCAACCTAACCTAAATTTGTGTCTTAACACTTTAATGATGGGCATCGCGTCATGGCATCAGCTGTATTTCCAGCATTCATGCCAATGAGCAACGATGCGACATTCCCTGCATACGACCTACGGACGTCACACTACCAGGTTTTGCCAATGTTAAACTGGAATTGTTCCGACTTGTCTCCATCGTACTTTTTAACCGGCTGGGCATAGGAGAAGACCAATGGCCCAAGCGGAGACATCCACTGCAATGCGATACCGCTGGAAACACGGAAATTGCTCGCCTTGCTGTAATCTGGCACGCCTGCGGCAATCGTTGCAGGTGTATTTTTCCAGTTGGTATCCCATACCGTACCGCCATCCACGAAGAAGGAAGTACGCACAGAGCTCGCGTATTTATCACTGATAAACGGTGTCGGTACGATCAGCTCCGCACTCAGCACAGCCATCGCGTTACCGCCAACGGCATCATCCAGATTGGTTGAATCAATCGGGCAATTGGAATAAGACGTTGCACCCGCTGCACATTTGTAATATGCCGCTTTAGGCCCAATTGTGTTCGACTGGAAGCCACGTACCGTGCTGGAACCACCAGCATAGAAGTTGTCGTAGAACGGCACTTCTTTACTTCCGATACCATCCGCAAAGCCTGCGCGCGTACGGCCCATCACCACCCATTTACCACTCTCGGTCAACGGATAGTAGCTCGCCGAATCAAACGTCAGTTTGTAGTATTCGTTGTCCGAACCAGGCACCGCGATCTTGGCATTCGCGGACGCACGCGTTCCTTTCGTCGGGAAGTAACCGCGGTCCAGGTTGTTATATGACCATCCAGTATTCAGGAAGAAATCGTTCGCTTTAAAGTCAGCGCTAGATTTATTACCTTCCTGGACCACGGATGGATTAACACCCACGGAATCCAGATAACGCCACATCGACACCTGCGGTCTCATGTCCGACAGATCGTTATGCACATAATCCAGACCGACACGCAGCGAGTTATTCTCGTTAATCGGGAAACCCAGAGTGCTGCCAACGCCATAGCTCACGTTGGTATAGTCGGACAGATCGGCGTCAGACGCTTCAAATTTGTTATAGAAGATGCGCCCACCGAGGCTAACGCCATCGACGGTAAAGTACGGGTCGGTCAGTGATAGCTCAACATACGTCTGGTAGTCGTTTTTAGTCCCGCTGATACCAACGGAGTTACCCGTTCCCAGCCAGTTGTCCTGTTGAACCCCAGCCTGGAAACTCACGCCACTTTCTGTACCGAAACCAACACCAAAGTTGAATGTACCCGTATTGCGCTCTTTAACCTTATACGTCACATCAACCTGATCGGCGACACCGGGAACACGCTGTGTTTCTACCTCAACGCTTTCAAAGTATCCCAATCGGTTTAGACGCTCTTTGCCTTGTTCAACCAGATCGTTGCCTAACCAGGCACCTTCCATCTGGCGCATTTCACGGCGCAGAACAGAATCTTTCGAGGTATCGTTGCCGTCAAAGCGAACATGACGCACATAGAAGCGGTTACCCGCATCAACGTTGATGTTTAATCTCACCGTCTTGTCTGCGTCATTAATTTCCGGCTGTGTTACCACGCGCGGATAGGCATAGCCATAACGACCCAGCAGCTTTTTGATGTCCTCTTCCATACGGGTCACTTTCGTCCCGTTGTAGAGCTCACCAGGTTCAATCTTCGTCAGCCCTTCGATTTCCGCAGAGTGACCTGCCAGATTGCCTTTCACCGCCACGCCGGACAGCTTGTACTGCTCGCCTTCCGTCATATTGATGGTGATATAGATGCCTTTTTTATCTGGCGTCAGGCTCACCTGAGTAGAATCGATGTTGAAACGTGCATAGCCGCGATCCAAATAGAAACTCCGTAGGGTTTCCAGATCGCCAGACAATTTTTGTTTCTGGTATTTACGGTCACCGACCACGTTCCACCACGGCACTTCATCACGCAGTTGGAAACGGGAGATCAATTCGTCGGAACTGAATGCTTTGTTACCGACAATATTAATCTGCTGGATCTGGGCGGAAACGCCTTCCGTGAAGACCAGTTTTAGGTCTACGCGGTTACGCGGCAGTGGTGTGACAACGGCTTTAACCGACGCACTGTACTTACCGACGCTGTAGTAGAAATCTTCCAGTCCTTTTTCAATGCTGGTGAGCGCTGTGCGGTCTAACGCTTCACCAACGCGCACGCCCGAGGCTTCCAGGTTTTCTTTCAGCATGTCGTCTTTGACTGACTTATTGCCGGAAAACGTGACACTGGCGATTGTCGGACGCTCTTTCACCTGCACAATCAGCGTTTCGCCATCGCGCAGGACGCGAACATCTTCAAAATTTCCGGTCGCAAACAAGGCACGGATGGTGTTACCGATATCATCGTCACCGATGGTATCACCAACGCGGACTGGCATACTGAGTAGTGCCGCCCCGACGGCAACCCTTTGCAGGCCCTCGAAATGAATGTCCTTCACTACGAACCCGTCTGCACCGTATACGGTTGCGCTGCTAAACAGCAGCGACGCTATGAGCAACTTTTTGATCGCCATCGTTGTTATGCGTTTTTCCTAACCTAATCCCGCGCCTAGAGACGAGAGAAATCATTGAAAAGTGCGAGTCCCATTAACAACATCAGCAACACTGTACCAATGCGATAGCTAACGTCCTGCACACGCTCAGAAACCGGCCTGCCCTTCAGCTTTTCAACCGCAAGAAAGAGCAGGTGTCCACCATCCAATACCGGCAGAGGGAACAGATTGATGATCCCCAAATTGACGCTGATTAAGGCCAAAAACATCAGGTAATAAATCAATCCATAATCTGCTGACATTCCTGCACCCTGAGCAATCGAAATGGGACCACTCAGGTTATTCAGCTTAACATCACCCATAACCAGTTTCCCTAACATACTGACGGTCAATTTCATCAGTTGCCAGGTTTTATCTGTTGCCTGATAGGCAGCACTGAACGGCCCATACTGGCGCACAGTCCTGTATTCTTCAGGCAGCGGCGTCACGCTTGGCATCACGCCAGCCAGACCTTCAACTCTGCCACTTCCCACAGATTTTCTGTCTGGCGTTAACGTCAACGGTACCGCTGCACCGTGTCGATCCACCTCCAGAGCAATAGATTGCCCGGGGTTATCACGCACGGCGATGACAAAATCACGCCAATGCGCTAGCGCCTGCCCGTCGACTTTAACGATCCTATCTCCGACTTGCAAACCTGCTTTTTCCGCTGCCGAGCCTGCCTGCACCTGCTGCAACACTGGCTCAATTCGCGGACCGCGCGGGATAATCCCAAGCGAGGAAGCCGGATCTTGCTTATCAGGCTCAAACTGCCACTCACGTAAATCCAGCGTTTTCTGGACGACACGGTCTGAGCCCAAAGGTGCGGTTCCGATCACGACATCGCTATCGCCGATTTTACCGATCAGCGCCAGACGCGCGGTATCCCAATCAGGCGTTTCGATACCATCAACGGACTTTAGTTCCATTCCCGCCGACATTTCCGCTTGCGCAGCAATGGAGTTGGGTAGTATTTCACCCACTACCGGACGCACACCCGGCACGCCGATAATAAACACCAACCAGTACGCCACAATGGCAAACAGAAAATTGGCAATCGGACCCGCGCTGACGATAGCCGCGCGCTGCCAGACCGTTTTACTGTTAAAGGATTGGTGGCGGAATTCTGGTGCTACGGTGTCGACACGCTCATCCAGCATCTTCACGTAGCCGCCAAGCGGGATCAGCGCAATGACGAATTCCGTACCGGTACGATCACGGTGACGCCATAGTGCGCGACCGAAGCCGACAGAGAAGCGCTCCACCTTCACACCACAGCGACGGGCCACCCAAAAATGTCCAAATTCATGGACGGTAACCAACACACCCAGTGCGATGATAAACGCGGCAAGATTCCAGAGAAAACTCAACATAAATAGCTCTACCGCTTTATTCTAAGCCACTTTAAACAGCAGCAGCATCAGGCAAGAGAACACAGGAACCGCAGCCGTCAGGCTATCGATACGATCGAGCACACCACCATGCCCCGGAATCAAATGGCTACTGTCTTTGATGCCCGCCTCACGTTTGAACATGCTTTCCGTCAAATCCCCCAATACCGAGGCCAACGCAGCGGCGATAGAACAGATCAGTAACGTCACTGGCGCTATCGTTAATGGGGCATAGAGGCTAAACAGCAAAGAGATGAGCGCTGAGGTTGCCAGGCCACCGAGAAAACCTTCCCAGGTTTTGCCAGGCGAGACTTTTGGCGCGAGTTTCCGCTTACCAAACAGTTTGCCAAACATGTAGGCACCGCTGTCCGCACCCCAGACCAGCAGCATGACGTACAGCAGCCACCAGGCACCAGCGAAAGGATTAATCGCGTAATTGTAATGACGAAGCGCAACCATGCCCCAGAAAAACGGCACGATCGTCATGATGCCAAACACAAGCCGCAATGCGCGTGAATGACGCCAGAATGAGGCAGAAGCCGGATAGAACAGAACCAAAAACAGCGCAACACCCCACCACACCAGTGATGACCAGAGCGCAATACTGATTTGCGGGATATGAACGGAGTAATGGTAGGCTGGGAGTGATAACAGCATCAGCGCCAGCAAGAAACCACATAGGATCGCGAGCCATAGGCGTTGACCATAAGAGGCAAACCCCGCCAATTGACCCCATTCCCATGCCGCCAGCATACAAACAGCCAACGTAACAAGCGTGAATCCCAAAGGAGGCAGCAAGAACAGCGCTGCAATAACCATCGGAATCAAGATAAAAGCAGTAATCAGGCGATACTTCAGCAAAAGTTCCCCCTAGGATGCATCAGCATCGATAGGTGTTGTTCCCCCGAAGCGGCGCTCGCGTTGTGCAAAAGCATTCAGCGCACCTTCAAAGACTTGTTCATCGAAATCAGGCCAGAGGACATCAGTAAAGTAAAGTTCAGCATAAGCAATTTGCCACAGAAGAAAATTACTGATGCGGTGTTCTCCACCGGTTCTGATCACCAAATCAACCGGAGCCAGATCATTCAGACAGATATACTGACATAATGACGCTTCATTAATGCTATCAGGGCGCAGAATGCCTTCCTGCACCTGCTCTGCAAGTTGCCGTACTCCCTGAATAATATCCCAACGGCCGCCATAATTCGCGGCAATATTCAGTGTGAGCCCCTGATTCTTTTCTGTCAGCACTTCTGAACGACGGATTCGCTCTTGTAAACGCGGGCTGAAGCGGCCGATATCACCAATCACCCGCAAGCGAACATTGTGCTTATGCAGACTTTTCACTTCGCTGTCCAGCGCTCGAACAAACAGCTCCATGAGTGCGGAAACTTCCTGCGCCGGACGGTTCCAGTTTTCACTGCTAAATGCGTAAAGTGTCAGTGCGTCCAGCCCTTGGCTCACCGCGAAGCTGACTGAACGTCGCACAGCCTTTACACCAGCCTGATGGCCAAAAATCCGCATCTTCCCCCGGCTTTTTGCCCAGCGACCATTGCCATCCATGATGATGGCAACATGCCGTGGCCCGGCGAGTGGCAGATCGTTAGTATTCTTTTGATTATCGGACGGCATAACGCGTACTTATTTCCTCAAGCAAGAAATACAACAGTCCTTCCGTAACATCAGACCCCGTTAGCGCAAAAAAAGCCGTGAACGATCACGGCTTAGCTTCACGGTCGATTAAACAACTTTCGCATAATCAACCATTGAGTGGCGCAGACTATACCACCTCCACCGCACATGAACAAATTGTGCCATGGGTCTATCCGGCTATCGCGCGTAATGTGTCAGGGTCTGTGCTGCGACCTGTCTAGCCCAGCTGTCGATGGACAAAACATCATCAACACTGGTGGGTTCTGGCAATGTAAGTTGTTCAATAACATGCTGATTTACCGCCGCGATATCCGTAAAGCGTATCTGCGACTGCAAAAATGCTGCCACCGCAATTTCATTTGCGGCGTTCAATGCCGTAGTGGCTGACTGACCGTGATTGCAGGCATCAATCGCCAACTGCAAACAAGGATAGCGCGCATAGTCCGGTGCTAAAAATGTCAGCGCGCCAATTTGGCAAAAATCTAACGCTTTTGCACCCGATGCCACACGTTCGGGATAAGCCATTGCATGAGCAATCGGCGTGCGCATATCGGGCGAACCGAGTTGCGCCAGAATGCTGCCATCACGGTAACGCACCATCGAGTGAATCACCGACTGCGGATGAATAATGACTTCCATCTGTTCGGCAGAGGCATTAAACAACCAGCGCGCTTCGATATACTCCAGCCCTTTATTCATCATCGTGGCAGAATCAACCGAAATTTTGCGCCCCATTGACCAATTTGGATGCGCACACGCCTGATCCGGTGTCATGTCTGCCAGCGCCGACACAGGAGTTTCACGAAACGGCCCACCGGAGCCAGTCAAAACAATACGTTCGACCCCATGCTGCGACAATGAAGCGTAGCCTAATTGGCGCTGAATTTGCTCAGGTAAACTCTGAAAAATCGCATTATGTTCGCTATCAATCGGTAAAAGCTGCGCACCACTTTGCGCGACGGCATCCATAAAGAGACGCCCGCAGGTAACCAGTGATTCTTTATTCGCCAACAAAACCTGTTTTCCGGCATGGATTGCCGCCAGCGTCGGCAACAGCCCAGCCGCACCAACAATCGCAGCCATGACCTGATCGACACCATCCAATGCAGCAAGTTCGCACGCCGCCTGTTCTCCCGCCAGGACCTCTGTTTTGCAACCGTATTCCGCCAACTGCTGGCGCAGAGCAGCAGCTGAGGTTTCATCAGCCATTGAGGCATAGGCGGGTTGGAAAGCGAGGCACTGTTCCAGCATAAGCTTGACGTTATACCCAGCGGATAGCGCGCGTACGGCAAATTTATCGGGGTTGGCTTTAATCACAGCCAGAGAACTGACGCCAATAGAGCCAGTGGAACCAAGAATTGTCAGTTGCTTCATTAAAAATGCTCTGAATAACCGGATTTGATGACAGGAAGGTACACGAGTCTGAGAGGATTACCATGATATATCTCTGCTATCGATCACAGTCACGATAGCCACAGGTATATGCACAGCAAAAAATTGTTTACTACCCAGAGGGGCTGGCCTTCACCCATTGATTACATAACACGCATTATATAAAAATAAAGCGCCGCCGGAAAAAACATCCTGCGGCGCAATATCCAACAGGCTGATTAGAACTCCATCAGCTCCGCTTCTTTTTCTGCCAGTGCGACGTCCACTTTCTTAATGAAGTTGTCGGTCAATTTCTGCACATCGTCCTGAGCACGACGTTCTTCATCTTCACTGATCGCTTTGTCTTTCAACAGTGCTTTAAACTTGTCGTTAGCATCACGGCGCACGTTGCGTACAGAGATACGCCCCTGTTCTGCTTCGCCACGGACGACTTTGATCAGATCTTTACGACGTTCTTCCGTCAGAGGTGGCAATGGAACACGAATTACGGTGCCAGCAGAAGACGGGTTCAGGCCGAGGTCGGAGGCCATGATCGCTTTCTCAACCGCTGGGCTAAGTGAGCGATCGAATACCGAAATCGCCAGCGTACGGGAATCTTCTACCACGATGTTAGCGAGTTGGCGCAATGGCGTTGCGCTGCCATAGTATTCAACCTGAATGCCATCCAGAATACTAGGCGATGCACGGCCGGTACGGATTCTGTTGATCTGGTTTTTAAACGCTTCAACACATTTGTCCATGCGCGTTTCAGCATCTTTTCTGATTTCATTAGTCACGTTGTGAACCCTTGAAAACTGGTTGCCTGGCAGGCCATGTCAGTACATGACCCAGTGAATAATTAATGCCAGCGCTCGGCTGGCATAGGCGCAATACTGGGGATATATTACCCCATAATTTGAGTTACTGACTAATCAACGTCCCTTCTTTTTCACCCATGACAACACGACGCAGTGCGCCAGGTTTGTTCATGTTGAAAACACGGATCGGCAAATTATGGTCGCGTGCCAGCGTGAACGCAGCAAGATCCATCACTTTCAGTTCACGTTCTAACACGTCTTGATAGGTCAGCGTTTCATACATCGTCGCTGAAGGATCTTGTACTGGATCGGCAGAATAGACGCCATCGACTTTGGTCGCTTTCAATACGACATCCGCTTCAATCTCAATGCCGCGCAAGCAAGCCGCAGAATCCGTGGTAAAGAACGGGTTACCTGTCCCAGCGGAGAAAATCACTACGCGATTATTACGCAGCAGGCTGATCGCTTCCGCCCAGCTGTAGTTGTCACAGACGCCATTCAGGGGAATCGCAGACATCAGGCGAGCGTTCACATAGGCACGGTGCAACGCATCACGCATTGCCAGACCATTCATGACGGTCGCCAGCATTCCCATGTGGTCGCCCACAACGCGGTTCATACCCGCTTTAGCCAGACCCGCGCCACGAAACAGGTTACCACCGCCGATAACTACACCGACCTGAATGCCTAACTCAACCAGTTCTTTCACTTCCTGAGCCATGCGATCCAGAATGCTCGCATCGATACCAAAACCTTCAGTTCCCTGTAAAGCTTCGCCACTGAGTTTCAGCAGGATTCGTTGATAGACGGGTTTTGCATTGGTTGCCATGGTGTTCTTATCCTACAGGCTGTCGTGGTATTGGGGGGGTTGTATAAATCAATACTGTAAAAATCAAAACTGTTCCACCCAGATCCTGCCTGAATGCAGGAAGCCAAGCGAACTAAAACTCGTGGGGCTGAATAAAAAGGAACCGCCAACTGGCGGCTCTTTTTTTACTATTAAGACTGCTTACTCATCGCTGCAACTTCAGCAGCAAAGTCAGTCTCAACTTTCTCAATGCCTTCACCCACTTCGAAACGGATGAAGTTAGTCACGTCAGCGTTGTGCTCTTTCAGCAGTTGGCCAACAGACTTGGCTGGATCCATAACGAAAGGCTGGCCAGTCAGAGAAACTTCGCCAGTGAATTTCTTCATACGGCCTTCAACCATTTTCTCTGCGATTTCTTTCGGCTTGCCAGACTGCATCGCGATTTCCAACTGAACCTGGTACTCTTTCTCTACCACTTCAGCAGACACATCTTCTGGCTTAACGAATTCAGGCTTGCTTGCAGCAACGTGCATAGCCAGGTGTTTAACCAGCTCTTCATCAGCGCCTTTAGCGGCAACCAGAACACCGATGCGCGCACCGTGTTGGTAGTTACCCAGAACTTCGCCTTCCAGAGCGGAAACGCGACGGATGTTGATGTTCTCACCGATTTTAGCAACCAGTGCAACACGCTCTTCTTCGAACTGTGCTTTCAACACGTCAACATCAGTGATTTTGCCTGCAACCGCAGCATCCAGAACTTTGTCAGCAAACGCCTGGAAACCACCATCTTTAGCAACGAAGTCAGTCTGGCAGTTAACTTCCAGAATCACAGCGTAGTTACCGTCGATCTTAGTCTTGATTACGCCGTCAGCAGCAACGTTACCTGCTTTCTTCGCTGCTTTGATCGCACCGGATTTACGCATGTTTTCGATTGCAAGCTCGATGTCGCCGTTAGCTTCAACCAGCGCTTTCTTACATTCCATCATGCCTGCTGCGGTACGCTCACGCAGCTCTTTTACCAGGGATGCGGTAATTTCAGCCATTCTAAAATCCTCGGAAGATTTGTTCTGCCCGGTCGTCACGACCAAACAGCTTTAAAAGTGAAAAAGGGGCCATAAAAAGGCCCCTAACCAAACTAGTACTACCTGGTTAATAAGGGCTCGACGAGCCAGACTTATTATTCAGCTTCTACTAAGCCTTCTTCTGCCTGCACAGCCAGATCTTGAGAACGGCCTTCGCGGACAGCAGTAGCAACAGCGCTCAGGTACAGGTTAACTGCACGGATTGCGTCATCGTTACCAGGGATGATGAAGTCAACGCCATCTGGATCAGAGTTGGTATCAACCACAGCGAATACCGGAATACCCAGGTTGTTAGCTTCTTTGATTGCGATGTGCTCGTGATCAGCATCGATAACGAACAGCGCGTCTGGCAAGCCACCCATATCTTTGATACCACCCAGGCTGTTTTCCAGCTTGTCCAGTTCACGAGTGCGCATCAGCGCCTCTTTTTTGGTCAGCTTGTCGAACGTGCCGTCTTGAGATTGGATTTCCAGATCTTTCAAACGCTTGATGGACTGACGAACGGTTTTCCAGTTAGTCAGCATGCCGCCCAACCAACGATGGTTCACGAAGAACTGATCGCAGTTGTTAGCAGAATCTTTTACCGCTTCGCTTGCTGCGCGCTTAGTACCAACGAACAGAATTTTGCCTTTGCGAGAAGCAATTTTGCTCAACTCAGCCAGAGCGTCGTTGAACATTGGTACAGTTTTTTCAAGGTTGATGATGTGAACTTTGTTACGCGCACCGAAGATGAATGGCTTCATTTTCGGGTTCCAGTAACGGGTCTGGTGACCAAAGTGTACGCCAGCCTTGAGCATATCGCGCATGGAAACAGTTGCCATGATTACCTCTATTAATTAAGTATGGGGTTATGCCTCCACATGTCCCATTGCGCCGACCCCATCCGGTGAAACACCTCAGGAGCACCCCGGCGAACGTGCCGACATGTGTGTGTTATTTACACAAAGTGAGTTTAGTCGATGTGGTTGAATACCGTATAACCGATATCCAGCCGGATCATCGGCGCGCTTTATACCATAAATCAGCCTGCGACACCAACATTTGTTATTCGCCAATCTACTAATCCGAATGATAATTTGGCAAGCCAGCGGCAGGGCTGGTAACATAAGTTATTAGTTATCGCTCTTAATTTTCGTGCTTAACAGGCACCTGCGGACAATCATCAATGGCAATTTCAATTAAAACCTCTGAAGACATCGAAAAAATGCGCGTAGCGGGTCGTCTAGCTGCCGAAGTTCTGGAAATCATCGAACCTCACGTGGTACCCGGCGTGAGCACCGCCGAATTAGACAGAATCTGTCACGATCACATCACCAATAAGCAGCAGGCCATTTCTGCTTGTTTGGGCTACCACGGCTTCCCGAAATCCGTCTGCATCTCCATCAACGAAGTGGTATGCCATGGGATCCCTAGCGACGAGCGTATTTTAAAAGATGGCGATATCGTCAACATCGACGTCACCGTGATCAAAGACGGTTTCCACGGCGATACGTCAACAATGTTTATCGCTGGCAAACCAACCATTCTGGGCGAACGTCTCTGCCGCATCACGCAGGAAAGCCTTTATCTGGCGCTGAAAATGGTTAAGCCGGGTATTCGCCTGCGTACGCTGGGCAAAGCAATCCAGCAATTTGCAGAAGGGCACAACTTCTCCGTGGTACGTGAGTATTGTGGTCACGGCATCGGCAAGGGCTTCCACGAAGAGCCGCAGGTTCTGCACTACGATGCAGATGACGGTGGCGTTGTGTTGCAGGCAGGTATGGCATTTACGATCGAGCCTATGCTCAACGCGGGTGATTTCCGTATCCGTACGATGAAAGACGGCTGGACGGTAAAAACCAAAGATCGCAGCTTGTCGGCACAGTACGAGCATACTATTGTGGTAACCGAAAACGGCTGCGAAATAATGACGTTGCGAAAGGATGACACCATCCCCAACATCATCACGCATGAACAGTAAACACTAAGCCGGCAGATGCCGGCTTTTTTTATGGGCTGCGCTATGACAGATAAACGCTTTTCGCCAGACAGTACGCCACCTGATGCTTCCTCACCAGACAGCCCTGTAAATGCCATTGCGGCAACACAGCCCCCCGCGTCACCACTGACCTACGCTGATGACATGTTGAATTGCCAGGCGTTGAAACAGCAATTGGAATTATTTCAGCTTTGGCTCGGTTCAGAATTCCGTTCTGGTGTCAGCGCAGAAAAGCTGATTGATGCTAGAACCTTATTCATCGATCGCCTGTTGCAGCGGCTGTGGTACTTCCACGGCTTTGAAAATATTGCTCAAACTTCGCTGGTCGCCGTTGGTGGATATGGCCGCGGCGAACTGCACCCGCTTTCAGATATCGACGTACTGGTGTTAAGCCAGACAGCGCTTAGTGAAGAACATTCCCAGCGTGTCGGCCAATTCATTACCCTGCTGTGGGATTTGAAGCTGGAAGTCGGCCATAGCGTCAGAACGCTGGAAGAGTGCTTACAGGAAGGGCGTGCAGACATTTCCGTCGCGACCAATCTGATCGAATCACGCATGATATGCGGCGACGTAGCCCTGTTTCTCACGCTGCAAAAAAACGTATTCAGTGATGAGTTTTGGCCGTCATCCACGTTTTTTCCGGCAAAAATCACCGAACAACAGGAACGCCATCAACGCTATCACAGCACCAGCTACAATCTGGAGCCCGACATCAAGAGCAGTCCGGGCGGGCTACGCGACATTCACACGCTGCTGTGGGTCGCAAGACGCCACTTTGGCGCGACCTCGCTCAACGAGATGGTGGGTTTCGGCTTTCTGACAGAGGCCGAGCGTAAAGAGCTTAATGAGTGCCAAAGTTTTTTGTGGCGCATTCGCTTCGCCCTACACCTGATCCTGCCGCGTTACGACAACCGTCTGCTGTTCGACAGGCAGCTTAACGTCGCGCAACTGTTGCAATATCAGGGCGAAGGCAACACGCCAGTAGAGCGCATGATGAAGGATTTCTACCGCATGACGCGTCGCGTCAGCGAGTTGAACCAGATGCTGTTGCAGCTCTTTGATGAAGCAATTCTGGCGCTGGATGCGAGTGAAAAACCCCGTCCGATTGACGATGAATTCCAGCTACGCGGCAATCTGGTAGACCTGCGGGATGAAAACCTGTTCATCAAAAAGCCGGAAGCCATCATGCGCATGTTCTACCTGATGGTGCGTAACCGCGACATCAGCGGCATTTATTCCACCACATTACGCCAGTTGCGCCATGCTCGTCGTCATCTCGCCAGCCCGCTTTGCACCATTCCAGAAGCCCGCCAGCTATTCATGAATATTCTACGCCATCCGTATGCGGTAAGCCGTGCGTTGCTGCCGATGCACCGCCATAGTGTGCTGTGGGCGTATATGCCGCTGTGGGGGAATATCGTCGGTCAGATGCAGTTCGATCTGTTTCACGCCTATACGGTGGATGAGCACACGATCCGCGTTCTGCTCAAGCTGGAAAGCTTCGCCGACGAGGATACGCGACCGCAGCACCCGCTGTGCGTAGAGCTCTACCCTCGCCTGCCCCAGCCAGAATTGCTGCTGCTGGCCGCACTGTTCCACGATATCGCCAAAGGCCGTGGAGGCGATCACTCTGAACTGGGCGCACAGGATGTGTTGGAATTTGCCGCGCTGCACGGACTGAATTCACGCGAAGCTCAATTGGTGTCTTGGCTGGTACGCTGCCACCTGCTGATGTCCGTCACCGCACAGCGTCGCGATATTCAGGATCCCACGGTTATTCAGCAATTTGCTACGGAAGTACAAAGCGAAACCCGTTTACGCTATCTGGTCAGCCTGACGGTTGCGGATATCTGCGCCACCAATGAAACCCTGTGGAACAGTTGGAAGCAGAGCCTGTTGCGTGAACTCTATTTCGCAACCGAAAAACAGCTGCGCCGTGGCATGCAAAATACGCCAGATTTACGCGAACGTGTGCGGCATCACCGCTTGCAGGCGTTGGCGCTACTGCGTATGGATAACATTGACGAAGAAGCGCTGCACCATATCTGGAGCCGCTGTCGAGCCGATTACTTCCTGCGCCACTCACCAAACCAGATTGCCTGGCACGCGCGCCATTTGCTGGAGCACGATACCAACAAACCGCTGGTGCTGATCAGCCATCAGGCCAGTCGTGGCGGTACGGAGATCTTTATCTGGAGCCCCGACAGACCTTATCTTTTCGCGGCAGTCGCCGGTGAGCTGGATAGGCGCAATCTCAGCGTGCACGACGCACAGATTTTTACCAGCCGCGACGGCATGGCGATGGATACCTTTATTGTGCTGGAACCGGACGGTAGTCCGCTGGCACAGGATCGGCATGAAATGATACGCCAGGCGCTGGAACAGTCGCTGACACACCGACACTACCAGCATCCGCGCGTACGACGGCCGTCGCCCAAGCTGCGTCATTTCAGTGTGCCAACCGAAGTCAACTTCCTGCCGACGCATACCGACAGACGCAGCTACATGGAGCTCAGCGCACTTGACCAACCAGGGCTGCTGGCACGAATCGGTGAGATCTTTGCCGATCTCAATCTGTCGCTGCATGGCGCACGCATTTCGACGATCGGCGAACGGGTGGAGGATCTTTTCATCCTGGCCGACAGCGACAGGCGGGCATTGAAGCCGGAATTGCGTCTTAAATTGCAAGAACGGTTGACAGAAGCCCTTAACCCAAACGATAAAGTACCATTGAGTTAATTTTTACAATCAGGAAAGAGAAATCAGGATGCACCAACAATTACAGAACATCATTGAGACGGCTTTCGAGCGCCGCGCAGACATCACTCCGGCAAACGCAGACACTGTCACGCGTGAAGCCGTTAATCAGGCGATTAGCCTGCTGGATAGCGGCGCCCTGCGCGTTGCAGAAAAAATCGACGGCCAATGGGTTACCCATCAGTGGCTGAAGAAAGCCGTGCTGCTCTCTTTCCGTATTAACGATAACCAACTTATCGAAGGCGGAGAAACTCGCTTTTTCGACAAAGTGCCAATGAAATTCGCTGACTATGATGAAGCGCGTTTCCAGCGTGAAGGCGTACGTGTTGCACCACCAGCCAGCGTACGTCGCGGTGCTTATATCGCACGTAATACCGTACTGATGCCGTCTTACGTCAACATCGGTGCTTATGTCGATGAAGGTACGATGGTAGATACGTGGGTAACCGTCGGTTCCTGCGCCCAAATCGGTAAAAACGTTCACCTGTCCGGTGGCGTCGGCATCGGTGGCGTGCTGGAGCCGTTACAGGCTAACCCAACCATCATCGAAGATAACTGCTTCATCGGTGCGCGTTCTGAAGTGGTGGAAGGCGTTGTCGTTGAGGAAGGTTCCGTCATTTCCATGGGCGTGTTCATCAGCCAAAGCACTCGTATTTACGATCGTGAAACCGGTGAAATTCACTATGGCCGCGTTCCTGCGGGTTCCGTCGTGGTTTCCGGCAACCTGCCATCCAAGGATGGTAGCCACAGCATGTACTGTGCCATCATTGTGAAGAAAGTGGATGCGAAAACCCGCGGCAAAGTGGGCATCAATGAGCTATTACGCTCCATCGACTAAACTAGAAACGGCGGGTTAATCACCCGCCGTTTTTTTACCAAGAAGGTGACGTTATGTATGACAATCTAAAAAGCCTGGGCATTACCAATCCCGATGATATTGATCGCTATAGCCTGCGTCAGGAAGCGAATAACGACATCCTGAAGATCTATTTCCGTAAGGATAAGGGCGAGTTTTTTGCTAAAAGTGTGAAATTCAAATATCCACGCCAGCGCAAGACCATCGTTGCAGACAACAGTGGGCAGGGCTATAAAGAGATCAATGAGATCAGCCCAAATCTGCGTTATGTGATTGATGAATTAGACAAGATTTGCCAACAGGAACAGGTTGAAGTCGATCTGAAGCGCAAAATCCTCGACGATCTACGTCATTTGGAAAGCGTCGTTTCCCACAAAATTACCGAAATCGAAGCGGATTTAGAGAAGTTGACCAAGAATCGCTAAATACGATCATCTCTAAACCTCATCGTCGTTAAAACATATCGTGATGATGGAAAGCAAATAAAAACGGGAGCCATATTAGCTCCCGTTTTTTATCTCAGCGCGACATCACTGTGCATCAACCAAATCTGCCCATTCTTCAACCCACGGGCATGAAATGACTTCAGGTTCAGGATTTTCGACCGCATCAATATCCAAAACGTTACCCAGACGCGTAGCACCGATTTCCTGCAATAACGCATCGAAAATATGGCCGCCTGCGCAGAAATTCGGATAGCTACTGTCGCCCAGCGCAATCACGCCATAGCGCAGCGTAGGCTGATAGCCGCCTTTTTCACGCAGTGCCGCGTAAAGCGGAACAATAGAATCAGGCAGTTGGCCTTGTCCCGTCGTTGACGTGACAACTAAAACCGCATGCTCACGATAGTCCAGCCAGGATTCCAGCGTCGCATCCTCAAAGACCTTAACCTCGTGGCCGCGATCCTTGAGAATATTTTCGGCTTCTTCAGCCACCAGCAATGCATTCCCGTAGACCGTACCCACAAAAATACCAATCTGCGCCATGCTTCTGACTCCCTTTTCAATTCGGATGTACGTAATACGACGGCAATACGACAGGTATTACTCGACGAGATGCCCGCTATCCTGACCTGACTCGGCAGGAAACTCAACCCCTTCAAAATCAGGGAGAATCCCCTGCCAGCCAAACTGCCTCATCACCCCCTGCCACGGCGAATCCCAGCGTGCCTGCAACGTCAATGGCTGCCCGGTCACGGGATGATTCAGCTGTAGCTCGCTGGCATGCAGCATGAGCCTACCGCAGGAGAAATGCGTCTCCATACCACGGTTATGTCGCAAGTCACCGTGCGCGGTGTCGCCGATAATCGGATGGTGAAGATGTGACATATGACGGCGTAGCTGATGTTTACGCCCAGTCTGCGGCTTTAGTTCCATCAAATTGTAGCGTGCCGTTGGATAACGGCCGATGGCGACTGGCATCTCAGCCTGCGCTAAAGAACGGTAATGCGTGACGGCAGGCTGCGGCGCTTTATCAGGATTGGCAAACTTATCGGCAATCTTGTCCAGCTCTTCGGTGAGCGCATAGTCGATCACACCATCATCCAGCACATAGCCGCGCACAACGGCATGATACGTTTTTTGCATCTGGTGCGATTCAAACTGCTGGGATAGCGCTCGTGCCACCTCGCTGGACAGCGCGAGCAGCAAAACACCGGATGTCGGCCTGTCGAGGCGGTGAACGGTATACACGTGCTGGCCAACCTGATCGCGTACGGTCTGCATCACTACAACCTTCTCTTTGCGATCCAGCCAACTACGATGCACCAGCCAGCCACTGGGTTTATTGACGGCAACCAGATGCTCATCCTGATAAATAATCTCAAGCATCGTTCACTGCGCCATCTTGTACGTCGGGGTTAAATAGCTCATCGAGCTGCTTGATACGCAAAAGAATCGCCGCCGTCTGTTCCGGGGTGCCTTCCAGCGCGTCTTCAAAATAGGGGAGCAGAGCCAGCTCGGCAGGCAGCGCTAACTCGCTGTCCAGCAAAGCGTGCATGCGCGGCAAAAAGACCCACTGCAACCACTCTTCAGGCCGCATGGTATCGAGGCTGAAGGGCTCAGTGCTGTTAAACGCCTCATCTTCCGGCGGAACAACCTGCCAGAAAGGGCTTTCCCTCAATGCGCGCTCAATATCGAATAATGACTGACGAATCTGATTCTCTCTGCTCATGTGGTTTCTCGCCCTTGAAGCCAACAGTAATGGCGGCAAAGCATAGCATTGATATCAGCCTGACCCAATCGCCAGTAAGAGAAGGCTGTACGCCTACTCACTACGCCCAGGCACATTATCCATCTCTTGTTCAAACACCCTGCAAAATCCCTCTAAATTGGAGAAAAGTTGCTGCGTTTGTTCCTGACCTAACGCCCCGAAAGCACGTTCACTTAATATCTTCGATTGCGTCAAAATAGGTTGAGTGCGTTGTTTCCCCAGCTCAGTTAACGTCAGGATTTTTTCCCGCTTGTCATGCTCGCTTTCAGTGATGTCAATCAACCCTTGCTCTTTGAATAGCTTGCAGATGCTAAACACAGTTTGCTTAGGCAGGCTCCATCGCTCACAAATATATTTTTGCGTGCATTTTCCGTCTGGGGATACCGCCAACGAATGCAGAACTGCAAAGGCGTTTTGATTAAAGCCTAACTTCTTCATCCATTGTTGAAACAAGTTATCGAGGTGATTGAGTTGTCTGCCTAATTCATCTAATCGATGCATATGAAATATCCTACAAATGGGCTAATTGCTCAAAATCGCCAAGGCAATGAAATCCAATCGCCGCGTTATCTATCCGACCTATTTCGGATGATAGATGCGCTGATATGATTCCCGGCCCATCCATAGGCTTCGTGCTATTGGGGCTACGGCAGTTCCTCTACTCGGCAGCGTGACGACTTCCCCAGTTACTGGCTTGTACAAGCTTCCGGGGAATTCATTCGGTTGCTGCCTTTCCGCGCGGCCGAATTATAGTGGACATGATGTACGTTAGTACACTTTTTCCCCTTTGAAATAGGTTGCCAACACGTTGGTATTTTTCAATTTTTCCAGATCCGCGTTATCAATATCGGTATCCACAATAATAAAATCGGCATTTTTCCCTTTCTCAAGACTGCCGGTTATATCACTGATGCCAAGCTGCTTCGCGCCATTAATTGTGTAAGCCCGCAAACTTTGATCAAGCGTCATTGCCGCATCCGTTGGAGGAAGATAGCCAGCATTTGGCTGACCGCGCTTGATGGCATGATACATTTGGCTGAACGGATTCACCGCATCAAAGGTATTAGCGGGATAATCAGAACCGAAGGTTACCGCGACGCCCTCGCGTACCACTTGCCCGAGCAGATATTGATGATTGTAGGCATCGCTACCAATTTTGGTTTTAGTTTCATCTTTTTCATTGAGCACCGTCCAGTTTGGCGTCGTTTGCAGGAATAAATTGTCCTTCATTGCGGCAAATTTCTGCACACCCTGCGGCTCAAACACTTGGTTGTGGGCAATCACGCGAGCCAAATGCGGGTTAATTTTTTTGCTAGCCTCAAATGCGTCTAAAATCGACTGCTGCGCTTTATCACCTATTGCGTGTACATGCACAGAGAAGCCCGCTTTCAACGCTGCCGCAACATTGTCGTTAATCTGCTTCTGGCTTAAAAATGGCTCAACGATGTTGCCATTGGGATAGGGCTTGAACATCGCCCCTGAGTCCATTTCTATCGTGCCATCCATAAATAATTTATACAGATTCATCGACAAATTCCCCTGGTTATATTTTTCACGCAGGGCTTTAAGGCTGGCAATATTTTGTTCCGTCGATTTGGCCGCATCATAAAAATAGCCGCGCTGATAATATACCTTCAATTTCCCCTGCTTGTTTAAGCGGGCAATGGCAGCAGCGGTCGTGCTAAAAGTATCGCCGACATCCGTAATCGCGGTGAAACCTAGAGAGTGGTAGGTATTTAAAATCGGTTTAAGTTGCTCGGCGACGTTTTCTACCGTGTTAAATTGCTGCGCGTCGACAACATTATGCATCGCGCTTTCATGCATGAAGCCTGTAGGGTTGCCTTTGTTATCACGCTCAAAATAGTGTTTCCCTGAGATAGGATCGGGCGTATTCGCATCGACGTGGGCGACTTTCAACGCTGCGCTATTCGCCCATCCTGCGTGCATTCCGCTGTCATAAACCACGATAGGAATACTCGTGGAGACGGTGTCTAAATCAGCAGCAGTCGGCAACGCGCCTTGTGGCAAGCCGAGCGAGGCAACGTTAAAACCTTGAGCCAACAAATAGTTAGCTTTCGGGTGCGCAGCTAAATAATCTTTTAACTGGCTCAGAATCTGCGTCAGGCTTGCCGCACCGTCAACATACACAAAATCACCCGCCTGCATCACCGCTACCGTTGCAGGGTGAGCGTGACTTTCAATAAAACCTGGCAGTACGGTTTTTCCCTCTAAATCCACCAACTCGGCAGCGGTTGCTTTAAATTGCTTCGCACCATCGTTTCCGCCGACGTAGATAATTTTCCCCTGATCCACGACCAGAACTGACGCCGTTGGCTGTTGATCATTAACGGTATAAATCCGTGCATTTTCATAGACGGTGTGTGCAAAAGCGTGGCTGGTAAACAGGCCAAGTGTGACTGACAGCATTTTTACATTGAATTTCATCACTGCGTTTTCCTTTGCTAAATAGTCCGATAATTTACCAAAAAACTAATTTAGTAAAATTTCAGACTAATTGCAAATTCTAGATGCAGGCTCACCGCCAACATTCAGTTGCAGCCCGGGTATAACGTTTGGAGTGTTTTTTCTTTGTAACGCGACTACATCAATGCGTTCGGGGAGGGAAAAGCATGTCATACAGGCAAAAAGTTGGGGGTACTGATTGCTCAGTACCCCCGGTTCGTTTTATAGCTATCCCGCTACACATTTGCATCCCTGCTCATCCGTGAAAACTTTTCCTTTTTGGTCATCCTGACCCACAATCCTTGCTGGCGTCCCACTTTCGTCCTGACGTTTCCATCCTGTATCTTCCGTGATTCAATCCCTTTAGGCTCCTGCCCCACCGACATTCCTAATCGGCTCTCGGTCTCCTTCCTGGAGGTGTCCCTGATTTCATCCTGAAATCGTATTTCTTCCTGAAAACCGCGCTTCTTCCTGAAACGACTGTTTCTTCCTGAAAACAATGCATCTTCCTGAAAACAACCCGAGTGCAGTAACGTTATTTTGTTACCGATAGTCACCGTTACATACACTGTAACCGGTTACTAATTTAAGTAATAAGATGTATTAATTGTCAGCTTTCGGCAAGGGGTAAGTGACAATGTTTCTCAATGCCCCTTAAGTAGCACAGTGAATTTTTGTTGTAATTAACTAATTAATAATGAAAAAATAAAAATGAAACCTATTTTCAACATTAAAGATAAGACATTTCTTACAGCAAATGTAAGAGATCTCTCACAAAGCCGAAAGTGAAATTCGATTAACCATTAGACCGCTAGCGGGTTAAGGCCAGAAAGAAACGCCGCCAGGGTCGGCGCTATGTGCTGACGTTTCTTCGTTCCGAATTCTTCCAGAACGATTTCCCCTGAAACATTACATAACGACACCATTGTCATCTCAGAATCCGTCGTCGCTAAAAACAGCGTCGGCGTAAGTTTAAGGCGCTTCTGCGTTAATAAATGGCCAATCAGGTTTTCCTGCATACGGGTGAAGTCATCCTCGCTCCACACCTGCAACAGTTGGCAAGAGAGTGAATCAAACTGCGCAGCCATATCTCCAGCATATTGCGCAGTGTAGAACGCGTGAACATCAGGATGCAGGTTGATTTCCAACGCACGTTCCACCCCATCCAATGCGGCTGAAAGGGCAAAAGGCTGTGGCGACCAGTAAACCGTATCCTCATGATTTTCAACAATACACGGGGAAGGTATGCCGTAAAGTGCTTCACTGGCAGGCAAATGCCCCTTCTCTTGCTGCCAACAGGCAACATAGCGCTGGGTAAACGCCGCTAGTGCAGAAACAACCTCATGCTCCATAATTTTTCTCATCACTCTTTTAGTCAGGTTAAACTATTAGCCATCACGCTCATCACATCAAGGTAACAGCATGTCCGTTTATGACAAGCATCAGGCCCTAAGCGGGCTGACACTGGGCAAACCCACGCCCTATCACGACCGCTATGATGCCGCACTTCTACAGCCCGTGCCACGTAGCCTTAATCGCGATCCACTCGGTATTTATCCTGACAGCCTGCCTTTTCATGGCGCAGATATCTGGACGCTCTACGAGCTTTCCTGGCTGAACAACCGCGGTGTACCTCAAGTGGCCGTTGGTGAAATGCACCTTAACGCAGAAAGCCTGAATCTGATTGAATCAAAAAGTTTTAAGCTGTATCTGAACAGCTTTAATCAGACGACATTCGACAGTTGGGAAAGCGTGCGCACAACGTTAGCCAACGATCTGGCGCACTGCGCACAGGGAGACGTCAGCGTCACACTTTTCAAACTCAGCGAGCTTGAAGGTCAACCGCTTGCCGGATTCACAGGCGAATGCATTGACGATCAAGACATTCAGATCGACAGCTACGACTTCAACGCCAACTATCTGGCGACAAATGAACAGGATGCGCCGGTCGTTGAAGAAACGCTGGTCAGCCACCTGCTGAAATCCAACTGTTTGATCACCCATCAGCCTGACTGGGGCTCCGTACAAATTCACTATCGCGGTAAGCGCATTAATCGTGAAGCGCTGCTGCGCTACATTGTTTCGTTTCGTCATCATAACGAATTTCACGAACAGTGTGTGGAGCGAATTTTTAACGATCTCATGCACTACTACCAGCCGGAAAAACTCAGCGTTTATGCGCGTTACACCCGGCGCGGCGGGCTGGACATCAACCCGTGGCGCAGCAACACCCCATTTAACGCGCCAAATGGCCGTCTGCCACGCCAGTAACCGACCGATAGGCCGCGTGCTTGCACGGTAAGATGCGTGGCGTCACGCAAGTTAGGAGATAGACTGCCGCCAACATTGGAAAAAATGATGGCAGCGCGTTAAGGTGGTATGCCAGACAACAAAAGATCCATAACGTCTGAACGGTGCTCAAGTAGGTTTCATTTAGGTTCGCGGTATTTAACTTATTCGCGATAGCGGCTTAAATGAATGACATTCGTGCCATGTTGCTGAAACCGTCGAGCGTGTAGCAGCGGATTGTGCTCTCGGCAGCCAGCATGGCATCGCGAATTATATTGCGTTTCAAGGAGCAAAATTGATTACACATATCAGCCCATTGGGATCGATGGATTTGTTATCGCAGTTGGAAGTCGACATGCTGAAAAGCACGGCCAGCAGCGACCTCTACCGTTTGTTTCGCAACTGTTCCCTCGCCGTACTGAATTCCGGTAGCCAGACAGATAACAGCAAAGAGCTGCTGTCTCGTTATGAAGACTTTGATATCAACGTGCTGCGTCGTGAACGCGGCGTCAAACTGGAACTGGTGAACCCGCCGGAAGACGCCTTTGTTGATGGCAACATCATTCGAGCCTTGCAGGCTAACCTGTTCGCCGTATTGCGCGACATTCTGTTCGTTAACGGCCAAATCGCCAGCGCGGGTCGCTATCAGAACCTGAATCTGGAAAATTCCGCTCACATCACCAATCTGGTGTTTTCGATCCTGCGTAATGCCAAGGCGCTCCACGTCGGCGAAGAACCGAATATGGTGGTCTGTTGGGGTGGTCACTCGATTAATGAAATCGAATACCTGTATGCCCGCAAGGTGGGTAGCCAACTCGGCCTGCGTGAACTGAATATCTGCACGGGCTGTGGCCCAGGCGCGATGGAAGCACCAATGAAAGGCGCTGCCGTCGGCCACGCGCAGCAGCGCTACAAAGAGGGACGCTTCATTGGCATGACCGAACCGTCCATCATTGCCGCAGAGCCACCGAACCCGCTGGTCAATGAACTGATCATCATGCCGGATATCGAAAAGCGTCTTGAAGCCTTTGTCCGTATCGGGCATGGCATCATTATCTTCCCTGGCGGGGTCGGAACGGCAGAAGAGTTCCTCTATCTGCTGGGCATTATGATGAATCCGGAAAACAGCGAACAGGTGCTGCCAATTATCCTAACCGGACCGGAAGAAAGCGCAGACTATTTCAGCGTGTTGGACGAGTTCATTGTTGGCACACTAGGCCGTCAGGCGCGCCGTTACTACTCGATCATCATTAATGACGCCGCAGAAGTCGCCCGTCAGATGAAGAAAGCGATGCCACTGGTGAAAGAGAGCCGCCGCCACACAGGCGATGCCTATAGCTTTAACTGGTCACTGCGCATCGCACCGGATCTGCAACTACCCTTCGAGCCGAGCCATGAAAATATGGCCGATCTTAACCTGCATCCGAATCAGCCAGCTGAAGAGCTTGCTGCCGCGCTGCGCCGGGCATTTTCTGGCATCGTGGCTGGTAATGTGAAGGAAGTCGGTATTCAGGCAATAGAACAGCGTGGGCCGTACAAAATTCATGGCGACCCGCAGATGATGAAAAGCATGGATACGCTGTTACAAGGCTTTGTCGCACAGCAGCGTATGAAGCTGCCCGGCAGCGCCTATATTCCCTGCTACGAAATCTGCTCATAACCGCTCGCTCAACCAACACCTACGTGGGGAAGCCTAGCTTCCCCCTTTACTCACGGATAGCACGACAGGAATGATGCGATGCCCGTCCATTTGCTGATTGTCGACGCGCTCAATCTGATACGTCGTATTCACGCGGTACAAGGTTCGCCCTGTATCACCGCATGCCAACATGCGCTGCATCAGTTGATACAGCACAGCCAGCCTACACACGCGGTAGCCGTCTTTGATGATGAAGATCGCGATACCAGTTGGCGTCACCAACTCTTGCCGGACTACAAGGCAGGACGCACGCCGATGCCGGATAATCTGAAGCAGGAGCTCTCGCAGATTAAAGCGGCGTTTGCCGCCGTTGGCGTAGAAAGCTGGCATAGCCCCGGTAATGAAGCCGACGACCTGGCTGCCACACTGGCCACCAAGCTGTCCTCAGCGGGTCATCAGGCAACGATTGTGTCGACTGATAAAGGGTACTGCCAGTTATTGGCACCACACATTCAGATCAGGGATTACTTTCAGAAGCGCTGGCTCGATCTGCCGTTTATCGAACAGGAATTTGGCGTTTCACCGCAGCAGTTAACTGACTACTGGGGGCTGGCAGGCATTAGCAGCAGCAAGATCCCAGGCGTTGCGGGTATCGGCCCTAAAAGTGCCGCACAGCTCTTGCAACAGGCAGGAAGTCTGGAAGCGTTGTACCAGCAAGTAGATGCGGTGCCAGAGAAGTGGCGCAAGAAGTTGGAGCAACATAAAGAAATGGCACTGATCAGCCGTCAGGTTGCCACGCTGCGTACCGATTTAACGCTTAATGGCAATCTGCAACAGTTGAGGCTACCCGTGCAGAGTAGCGCTCAGCCGCATTCTTACTCGCAGCAGGATTAATACGGTTGCGTACCTGAATGACACCAGATACGCATCAGCACAATACTATCGCTCGTCGCGACGGCCAGGTACCGCGCTCCAGAAACGACGCACATGCACAGTGACTTCTCCACGGTCATGGTACAAATGCTTGGCATGCACCTCGGCATGAATACCATTTTCACTCAGGCGTTCACGCAGCATAGCCAGATTCTGTGACACTTCTTCATAGCGCTTCTTCATCGGCAATTTCAGGTTGAATATCGTTTCACGACACCAGCCTTTAATCAGCCAATCACTCATCAGGCTTGTGACTTTAGCGGGTTTTTCTACCATGTCGCACACCAGCCAATACACATTGTTGCGCGGTGGTTCGAAGCGGAAACCATCCGCTTGATGGTGCATCACCTGCCCAGTGTCCATCAGGCTGGGTGCCATTGGCCCGTTGTCTACCGCATAAACCATCATGCTGCGTTTGACCAACTGATAAGTCCAGCCGCCGGGGCAAGCGCCCAAATCCACTGCGTACATGCCGCTGCCCAGACGCTCATCCCACTCATCCGCAGGAACGAAAACGTGAAACGCTTCTTCAAGTTTCAGCGTCGAACGGCTTGGTGCATCAGAAGGGAACTTGAGGCGTGGGATACCCATATAAAACGGTGAGTTGTTATTGCTATAGGAGTAACCGACATAGCAGCAGCCAGGCGCAATAAACAGCACATGCAGCACGGGTCGATCCGCTTTTTCATAGCCCAGCAGAATTTTATGTTCACGCAACGCCGCGCGCAGCGGCACGGTGAATTTGCGACAGAACTTCATCAGCTCTTTGCTTTCATTGGTGTCAGGCACTTCAACGCGCAGCTCCCCAGCACGTTCAATCGCACCAGTCAGCATACCCACGATCGGCGTGATCCGGTCTTCCTGCGGCAGGTCGCGCAACAGTTCACCGCTAACAAACATCTGGCGGGCAAAAATCAGCTCATGGAACGGCAGCGTTTTCACCAGACGTTCGGCATCTTCATGCTGGTAGCATTCAAACACGACGTAGCCACTGTTTTCTTTTACTCGCGCGAAGCCAAAAGCATTGTGATGCGTAGCTTTTTCCGTTATTTCCGCCGCACACTCTTTCTCAAACCCAGGGCGACAATACAAAATGACTCTATTCATGGCGTTCAGCCTTTCTCTTCAGACGCAGTGCGCCAATCAACATTAATATCCATCCCACCAGAAAACAGGCTCCGCCAATCGGCGTCACATAAACCCACAGTTTCAGGTGAGAAAGCGCCAGACAGTACAAACTTCCGCTGAAGAGTACCGTTCCCAACGCCAGAAAAACGCTGCTCCAGTAAAACCACAGATTAGTTCGCTGTTGCATCGCAACCGCCAGCGCCAGAATCGCGAGCGTATGAAATGCTTGATATTCAAGGCCGGTTTTTAACCAGCCCAGTTCCGTTGCACCTAGCGTTTTGCTAAGAACGTGGGAACCAAACGCGCCTAGCGCGACAAAAGTAAAACCACTAATAGCGGCAAATACCAACATGAAACGACTATTCATCGTTATTACCTGTACGTTATTACCTGTAAACAAGGTTGCTGACAAAGGCCGTCGTTTTCGTTCGGCAAATAGGTCTGTCATCAGCCTGATACGTAGTTACCTACGTGAGTGATTCGGTCAGTCAATCTTCAACGGCCGACGATGTAATTTCAGCGTGTACCGTTGTCATAGCGGAAGCGAAACTTTTCCTGCTCGCTGGCCGCCCGCGCCAGAATCCAATGACGAAAGGCGGCTATTTTACCCAGTTCTGCCTGACTGTCATGACATACCAGATAAAAAGCATTCCGGCTGACCAGCACATCGTTAAACGGACACACCAGTCGCCCAGCTTCGAGCTCCGTTTGTGCCATCACATTATTCGCCAGTGCCACGCCCTGCCCGTGAATCGCCGCCTGCAATACCATCGCGCTGTGGCTGAAAATCGGCCCCTGCTGCACGTTAATCTGCACGCCAAGCTGGCGAGTATAGGACAACCAATCACGGCGCGACGCATCGTGCAGCAGCGTGTGCGCGACCAAATCGTCTGGCGTTTTCAACGGATGATTCCCCGTCAGCAACACGGGTGAACAAACTGGCAGAAGATACTCGGCGTACAACTTTTCCACCCGCAATCCCGGCCAGTTTCCTCGACCATAGAAGATAGCGACATCCACATCATCGGCCAGACGATCTTCGTCACGATCCACCGCCTGAATACGAACATCAATCCCCGGATAGTCGGAGTTAAAGCTCGAAAGACGCGGCACCAGCCAATGAATAGCAAAGCTGGGCAGCAGGCTCACCGTTAATGCGCCTTTCGCGCTACGAGATTGCAGCTTACGCGTCGCGTCATTCAGTGATGAGAAGATCTCTTTGATATCAAGATAGTAACTCTGCCCCTCTTCGGTCAGTAACAGGGAACGATTACGACGGCGGAATAATTTCAGCCCCAGAAAATCTTCCAGTGATTTAATCTGGTGGCTGACAGCAGCCTGCGTGACAAACAGCTCTTCTGCCGCTTTGGTAAAACTTAAATGGCGAGCCGCCGCATCAAAAACGCGCAATGCGTTGAGCGGAGGTAGACGTTTTGACATGAATGAAATCTTTTTGTTTGCGCTAAATCAGCGATTTATCAGGCACATTCGTCCCCATTAAATCTTAAGATGCAGAAAGGCAACAACGGGAAAGATCGCCAGCCAATTAGCTGGCTACGCGATTAACACCAGCGGTAACAGCCAGACTCTCTGCAAGAAAAAGATGACGGGTACATATATTAGTTTTTGTAATCCGAGGCATTATAATTTGTCCGTTGAGGATGTACCAGCAAATACCTATATTAGCGCAACTTCCTGGGCCGGAACGAAAAGTGCGGAGGGGTGACCTGAGGTGCTTTTGGCTTGTGGTTGTGATGTTGTGTTTGCTATTTGTTTGTCTGCCTTTTGCAGATGTGGTAGCGAGTCTACCCTATTCACTTCCTGTACATTTACCCTGTCTGTCCAAAGTGATTTTTTATGTAGCACCGCAAATTGCGGTGCTTTTTTTTGCTTACGATTTCGTGCCTGAACGCATGACAGTCTAGGTAAGTCTGGCGCAGATTAACAGGCAGTGTGTGATAACAGGCAAACGGCGCTATTTTCCTTTCGCCATTTCTTTCACATTATCACGATTAATTTGCTGCTGCTGACCGTAAGCATCGGTATAGCTGATCATACCCGTCTCATCATCAACCTTCGGTTTCCCCTCAGCCACGATGGTACGCCCGTCATTCGTATGCATGACGTAATTACTCGAACAGGCTGCCAGAGAAAACGCCATCACGATGGCGGCAAAGATAGAAATTTTATTCTTCATAGTTAACCCTCGATGAATTTAAATGTCTTATAGTTAACCTTCTGCATCAGGAAATCCTGAAAATTAACACTTTAAAGCGTAGCAATAATTGCTTTTTTTTCCATAAAATCGCATTAGGCATAGTCCTAAACTTGTCTCTCTCGACAAAATGGGACAGGATCTATCCTCTATAAGAGGATGCTCATGACACCGTTTAACCCTGCAACTTTTCGCCAACAGTTCCCCGCACTCCAGCACTCGACGGTATATCTTGATAGCGCCGCGACCGCGCTGAAACCGCAGTCCGTCATTGATGCTGTTCAGCAGTTCTATTGCAGCGAGAGTGGCACGGTGCACCGCAGTCAGCATCGAGGCGCACAGGCGCTAACCCAGCGTTTTGAAGGTGCTCGTGAGCAAGTCGCCGCCTTACTTCATGCAGACGATCCGCGTTCAATTGTCTGGACCAGAGGCACGACGGAAGCGATCAATCTGGTCGCGCAGAGCTATGCCCGCCCTCGCCTTCAACCGGGCGATGAGATCATCGTTAGCGAAGCGGAGCATCACGCTAACCTCATCCCGTGGCTGATGGTGGCGCAGCAAACTGGCGCAAGCGTGGTGAAGTTACCGATAGGTGCGGACTTCTTACCGGATATTAAACTGCTAGCCACGTTGATCACGCCAAAAACGCGCCTGCTGGCACTAGGTCAGATGTCAAACGTGACGGGTGGTTTACCCGACCTAGCGCGTGCGATTACGCTGGCTCACCGCTATGGCGCGGTGGTGATGGTTGATGGCGCGCAGGGCATCGTTCATTGCCCACCGGATGTACAGGCGCTGGATATCGATTTCTACGCATTTTCCGGGCACAAGCTTTATGCGCCCACCGGGATTGGCGTGCTCTATGGCAAAACCGCATTGCTGGAAAGCATGATGCCGTGGCAAGGCGGCGGGAAAATGATGACGCAGGTTTCCTTTGACGGCTTCAAACCGCAGGCGATTCCACAGCGGTTTGAAGCGGGAACGCCACATATTGCCGGTGTGCTTGGCCTGTCTGCGGCGGTAGACTGGCTGACCACACTGGATTGGCACGCCGCAGAGCAGCACAGTCAACAGTTGGCGCAGCTTGCCGAGAAGCATCTGGCACAGTTTCCCGGCTTTCGTAGTTTCCGTAGCCCACATTCCAGCGTGCTGTCCTTTGACATTGCCGATGTACACCACAGCGATCTGATTACGCTATTAGCCGAAAGCGGCATCGCACTGCGTGCCGGACACCACTGTGCGCAGCCGCTAATGGACGCACTCGGCATCAGTGGCACGATCCGTGCCTCGTTTGCCCCGTATAATAACCAGCAAGATGTTGCTGCACTGATCGCCGCGATGGGCAATGCACTTGAATTACTGAGTGACTAATCAACGCTACAAACGATAATCAACTACACACTATTGTCGCCCACAACCTATTGATCGACCACGGACTATGACCGAGACAACCGACAACACACATCCTTTTGGCCACCCCATCACCGTTGCCGATCTGCTGGCACGATTTGATAATTGCCGGGCATGGGAAGATCGCTATCGACAGCTCATTTTGCTGGCAAAGACGCTACCAGCGCTTCCCGATGCACTAAAAACCGAAGATATTTCATTATCCGGCTGTGAAAATCGCGTCTGGCTAGGTTACCAACGTCAGGAAGACGGCAGGCTACATTTTTACGGTGATAGCGACGGGCGCATCGTGCGGGGATTACTGGCGATACTGCTAACCGCCGCTGAGGAAAAAACGCCAGAAGCGCTGTTACAGCAGGATCCGCTGGCACTGTTCGATACGCTGGGGCTACGTGCTCAGCTCAGCGCTTCACGTTCAAGCGGTCTGGCTGCGTTAGCCGCCAGAATCAAGGACATTGCCGAGCAAGAAGCAGCAAGCAAATAGCAAATTACGCGATGCTATTTCTGCACCGCAGACGCTCGCTCCATTTTCGCTATCATTTTCTTCAGCGCATGAGATACCGCAACAAACCCAAAGCTTGCGGTGACCATCGTCGCCGCGCCAAAGCCTGACGCGCAATCCATACGCATCACCCCATCAGCCGTACTGCGAGACGCACAGACGGAACCGTCAGGCTGCGGATAAACCAGCGGTTCGCTGGAAAATACACAGTCGATACCCAGTTTTCCTTTGCTGTTTTTCACCACGTTAAAATCGTTCTTCAGCCGTTCACGCAGCTTGGCGGCCAACGGATCCTGAATCGTTTTGGCTAGATCGACGACCTCAATTCGAGTCGGATCAATTTGCCCACCCGCGCCGCCAGTTGTCACCACCGGGATCTTATAGCGGCGGCAGTATGACAACAGCGCAGCTTTTGGGCGCACGCTATCGATGGCATCAATCACATAGCTAAAGTTTTGGTCGAGAAACTCGGCCACGTTTTCCGCGCTGATGAAATCATCCACGCAGGTGACGTTGCATTCTGGGTTGATCGCCAGAATACGTTCCGCCATCACTTCCGTCTTCGACTGTCCGGTATGTTGACGCAATGCATGAATCTGGCGGTTGGTATTACTGACACACACATCATCCATATCGATCAGCGTGATCGCGCCGATGCCAGTACGTGCCAGCGCCTCAGCCGCCCAGGAACCGACGCCACCGATGCCAATCACGCAAACGTGAGCCTGAGAAAACAGCGCCAGCGCCTGTTGACCATATAACCGCGCGGTGCCGCCGAAGCGTTGCAAATAGGCTTCGGATAATTGCGTATTCATTCAACCAACCTTACGAAAACAAAATCACAGGAAAATAAAAGCGGCTCAGAATAACGCTAAACCCGCACGACATCCACCAGACAGCTCATGGCGTTCGGCCCCTGCGTCAGCGGCGACGTGCCAATATCCAGCGTCAGTACATTCGCATTTCCTGATTGTTCAACCGGATGCCACGTTTTCTGGCCGAAGCCGGGCTCAAACCAGGCACCGGTGGACATGATCACGACGCCCGGCTTTACGCCGTCGGTAATCTGTACGCCAGCCAGAATACGACCACGCGCATTTCTGACTTCCACCTGTGAACGGTCGATAATATCCCGTGCAGCAGCGTCCTGCGGATGCATGTACAGCGTCTCTTTTCCTGCGGTCTTATTCGCGGCAACCTGCGGCGTAGCCGCCAGTTGGCTGTGTAAGCGGTCAGATGGCTGAATGGAAATAAAGTGCAGCGGCCATTCTTCCGTGCTTTTGGCTCCCAGCCATTCAACGGGAGGCTGCCACTCAGGATGCGGCGCAAAATCGGCATAGCCATAGCTGGCGATGGCAGAGCTGAACAATTCGATCTTACCGCTTGGCGTACTCAAGGCATGTTGCTGCGGATCGCGGCGGAAATCCTCAAAGAATACAAACGGCTTTTCATCCATCGGGATTTCTACATGACCCTGCTGCCAGAAATCCTCAAATGACGGCCAGCTGTCAGCAAAATCTCGCTGCTTTGCTCGACACTCGTCATAAAGATGTTCCAGCCACTGCTGCTCACTGCGGTTCTGCGTGAACGTGTCTTTATAGCCCAGACGCTCCGCCAGTTCGCTGAAGATATCCACGTCGTTACGCGCCTGATGTTGCGGCGCAATCGCCTGATGCATGGCAAAGATAAAGCGATCGCGGGACGATCCGCCGATATCATTACGCTCCAGCGTGGTGGTGACAGGCAGCACGATGTCAGCCATCTGCGCCGCGGGTGTCCAGACGATATCCTGCACAATCACCGTATCCGGCTTGTGCCAGCCGTCCACCAGACGGTTCAACTGCTGGTGATGGTGGAACGGATTACCGCCCGCCCAGTGAATGAGATGAACATCGGGGTAAGTGTGCGTTTCACCCTGAAAGGTATAAGGCGTTCCCGGATGCAGTAGCATATCGGCGATACGCGCCACGGGGATCGCCCGTCCTGCGTTCGGGGTAGACGGCGAAGCCGGTGCAGGCGTTGAAATCCGTTCGTTACCGACGCTGTTCATCGAACCATGGCCGAAGGAGAAGCCACCGCCCGGTAGCCCCACCTGCCCCAGCATGGAAGACAGCGCGATCATCATCCAGTACGGCTGTTCGCCACGGTGCGCGCGCTGCACCGAGTAAGAACAGGTAATAAAGCTGCGCACACCAATCAGTTGCTGCGCCAAACGCCGGATCCGCTCGGCGGGGATGCCCGTGATATCGCTGGCCCATTCAGGCGTTTTCACCACGCCGTCACCACGACCGTGCAAATAGTCACTCAGTTGCTCATAACCGACGCAGTAGCGTTGCAGGAAGTCCTTATCGTCAGCGCCCAAACGCTGAATCTCATAGCCTAGCGCCAACATCAGGGCGACATCGGTATTCGGGCGGATAGGAATCCACTCGGCATTCACAAACTCAGGGCAATCGTCGCGCATCGGGCTGATGTTAATAACGGGAATCCCTTTCTCCACCAGCGCTTCCAGTGCAGGCTTCAGCGTATGGTGCCCGGCACCGCCGGAGGCTATCTGCGAATTTCTTAACGCCAGCCCACCAAACGCGAGGAAAATATCACAATGTTCGGCGACGCTGCGCCATTCAGTCACCTTGCCCGTCAGCGGGTGGAAGGTGCCGATCACATAAGGCAGGAAGAACTGTGCAGCACCCCAGCTGTAATTCCCCTGTTGGTCGACCGCGCCACCGCCGGAGAAATAGAAGCGGCGCACCTGAGAACGCGCATGGTGATAACGTCCAGCCGACGACCAGCCGTAAGAACCGGCAAAAAGGCCATCCGCACCATAGCGATCGCGAATACGGCGATTTTCCTGTGCGACCAGGTCGAGCGCCACGTCCCAATCCACCTCAACAAAATCCTCTCGGCCACGCAGCGTTTTATCGCTGTTTTCCCGCTTCTGTAGCCAGGAACGGCGCACCGAAGGCCGACGGATACGTCGATCGGAATACACCAGCGGCACGATGGAATCGAGCATGCCGGAAGGGGCTGGATCGCCCGAAAACGGCTCACATCGAATCAGCCTACCGTCTTCAACCACAGCGGTAAACGCGCCCCAATGCGCAAGATGTGGATAACGTTTAATCGCCATGACAACCTCAGGATAAATAATTAGCAGGATGGATAATAACCTGAATTATCCACGTCCCCAACAGCAAGAAGAGTGAATAACTTATGCATAATTTGGCATTAGTTATCCATATTTAAACGTTCGTTTAAAACACATGTTGGGCTAGGGTTTAACCAGAAAATAAAGAGGTGGTTCAGGATAAGGCCGATCGTTTAAGAACCGAGATACACGGAGTGACCACGGGGCGAGCTATCCCTGCGGGAATCTCATCCCCGTGTTTCTCCTAAAATGAGGCTTAAGTGACCCGCCTTAAAATTCAGGCAGTTTTATTCTTTGTTCGTTATTCAAACCAGGAACGCAGCATGAAAACCATTACGCCACACAGCAACAGTAATGACGTTATTTCATTACTGCCCCGATGTTGACCTCATTTCTCTTCTTCAGAGAAAAGTGCGTTGTCACCCCAAACACATCATTCAAAACACGCTATTAAAAAATAACAGCGGGGAGCACACCTATGCCCTCTGCATACGGATGGGAAATATGAAAAAAAATTTCTTCTTGTCAGCGCTGATTCTGACATCTTCGCTCTTCGGGCTTGCCACACAGGCGGAAACGTTGACGCCCAAGCGTGGCGGCACGCTGAATTTTTTGGCCGAGCCTGAGCCGCCGGTCTTAACCAGTCTGGTTAGCACCAGCGGCGCGGTGATGAAGATCAACGCCAAGGTGATTGAAGGGCTGTTGAATTACGATTTCGATATGAAGCCAACCCCGCAGCTTGCGACCAGTTGGTCGGTTAGCCCGGACGGTAAACAATATACGTTCCACCTGCGTAAAGGCGTGAAATGGCATGACGGGCAAGACTTCACGTCTGCGGATGTCGCGTTTTCCATTCTGACCGTCAAAAAATACAATTCACGCGGTCAGGGCACGTTTGCCAACGTCACCGAAGTGAAGACACCCGATCCGTATACCGCGATCCTGGAGCTGTCAAAACCCGCACCTTATCTGCTGAGCGCGTTCTCCGCCAACGAAGCACCTATCGTGCCGAAGCACTTATACGAAGGTACAGACATTCTGTCTAACCCTCACAATACCGCGCCGATTGGTACTGGTCCGTTTGTGTTCAAGGAATGGGTGCGTGGCAGCCATATCCTTTATGAACGTAATCCGAACTACTGGGACAGCCCTAAGCCATACGTCGATAAACTGGTGGTGAAGATCATCCCCGATGCCGCCACTCGCACAATTGCGCTTGAAACCGGCGCATTGGATCTGGGAAGCGACTCTCCTGTTCCGCTGAGTGAAATTGAACGCATCAAGAAAAACCCCAAGCTGGGCATTGAAACCGCTGGCTATGGTTACAGCCCGACGCAAACCCGCATCGAATTCAATCTGGATAACCCTTATCTGAAGAACCTGAAGGTTCGCCAGGCCATTGCACACAGCATCAACATTGATGTCTTGAAAAATGTGGTGTGGTACGGCTATGCGGTAAGCTCTCCAACACCGATTACGCCGGAGCTGGCGCAGTTCCATGATACGACGCCGTCACCTTATGGTTTCGATATTGCCAAAGCGAACCAGCTGCTGGACGAAGCGGGCTTCCCACGTCAGGCAAACGGCATCCGCTTCAAGCTGGTACATGACTTCATGCCCTATGGTGACAGCTTCAAACGCGTAGCAGAGTATCTCAAATCGTCGCTGGCTAAAGTCGGTATTGACGTCACCATTCGCTCTCAGGATTTCGCCACCTTCGTTAAGCGTGTTTATACCGACCGCGACTTTGATTTCAACAACGGCTCTATTTCAAACCTGTTCGATCCAGCGGTAGGCGTGCAGCGCCTGTACTGGTCAAAAACCTATCAACCGGGCGTGCCTTTCGGCAACGGCTCACATTACAGCAACCCAGAAGTCGACCGTCTGCTTGAGCAGGCCTCGGTGGAAACCGATCCTGAAAAACGTGTGGAATTGTACAAACAGTTCCAACGCATCATCGCCACGGATATTCCTGATTTGAACCTGCTCCAGATTAAGCGCCAGACCATTTACAACAAACGCGTGCATAACGTCGTGACGGATATTCAGGGCGTTAACGGCAGCCTGGCCGACGTGTGGGTGGATCAGTAATCGTAATACAGCATTCCCCTGCGCGGGCAGGGGAACTCTCATGAAGGTATGTGATGAATAAAGTAGAACGAATCGGGCGCGTACTGTGGCGTACCCTGCTTCATGCGCTGCCAACGGCGATTGGCATTATCATTCTGGTGTTTTTCCTGTTGCAGTTGGTGCCGGGAGACGCCGTTGATGTGCTGGCTGGCGAATCAGGCAATGCGACCGAAGCGACCATGGCACACCTGCGCGCCCAATTCGGTCTCGATCAGCCCATACTGCAACAGCTCTCGGTTTATTTGGGTAACTTGGCACAGTTCAGCCTCGGCTTTTCTCCCCGCTACAACGCACCGGTGATGGACCTGATCCTGTCACGGCTACCGGGCACCCTGTTCCTGATGCTGCTGTCACAGGTATTTGCCATCGTTATCGGTATCACGCTGGGAGCGATAATGGCGGTGTGGGCAGGTAAATGGCCCGATCGCCTGCTTTCTCTGATCGCGCTGCTGCTCTATTCCACACCGGGATTTTGGATCGGCCTGATGACGCTGATTCTGTTTTCCGTTCATCTTGATTGGCTGCCAAGCGGCGGCAACATCACCATAGGTGCAAACCTGACTGGCTGGGCGTATTTCAAGGATATGTTGCAGCATGCCATTCTCCCGGTACTGGCGCTGAGCAGCTTTTTCATTGCCATTTATGCCCGCCTGACCCGAGCGGCCATGCTGGAAATAGCCCAGCAGGATTTCGTGCGCACCGCGCATGCCAAAGGGCTATCGCCGCTGTGGGTCACCGTCAGACACATTCTGCGCTGTGCGCTGCTGCCAATTACTACCGTTGCGGGTATGCACTTCGGCAATCTGCTGGGCGGCGCGGCCGTGGTAGAGACGGTCTTTAGCTGGCCGGGACTGGGTCGTCTCGCGCTGGAAGCGGTGATGGCACGTGACTTCAACGTCTTGCTGGGTGTCCTGCTGCTTTCCGCTTTCTTAGTCATTTTGGCTAACGTGCTGGTGGACTTACTGCAATCCTGGCTCGATCCCCGAATTAAGGCTCGCTGATATGAATAACCTTTCTCCTGAAAACCTCGCGCCGAAGAAAGCGGCAGCAGATGGCGTTGTTAGCTCAGCGGCGACTCGTCCGTTAAAAACATCGTTTCGCCTGTCACCGGAGGTGCGTGCCTTTATCCGTAATCCCGCGGGGATGGCAGGCCTGCTGTTGCTGATTACGGTATTTCTGATGGCGGTGTTTGCGCCGTTACTGTATCCCGGCGATCCGCTGGATATGGTCGCTCAGCCTTTCTTGTGGCCGGGCGAAAACCCTGATTTCCCATTCGGAACCGATTCAATGGGCCGGGATGTCGCTGCTGGCATCGTCCACGGCTCACAGGTTTCCTTGCAAATCGGCTTCTCAGCCGTGATGGTCAGCCTGTTAATTGGCACCGTCGTCGGTGCGCTGGCCGGCTATTTTGGCGGTCGGGTGGATGACCTGCTGGTTCACATCACCGAACTGTTCCAGACCTTCCCGACCTTTTTGCTGGTCGTGGTGCTGGTCGCCATCGGTTCCCCTTCGGTTACGCTGATTTCTCTGGCCATCGGTATTGCCGCATGGCCAACGATTGCACGTCTGGTACGAGCCGAGTTTCGCTCGCTGCGTGAAAGCGATTTTGTGTTAGCCGCACGCAGTCAGGGATTTTCCAGCCTGCGTATCATCTTTCAGGAAATGCTGCCGAATGCACTGCCGTCGATCATCGTCACCACGTCGGTCATGGTCGCCTCGGCCATTTTGATTGAGTCCGCCTTATCCTTCTTAGGCTTTGGCGATCCGAACCGCGTGAGCTGGGGCAGCATGATCGGCGCAGGCCGCGAATCGCTGCGTACCGCCTGGTTTCTTACCGCCCTACCCGGCACTGCGCTAGTCTTAACCGTACTGTCACTGAATCTGGTTGGCGACGCGTTGAACGATGCCCTGAATCCACGTTTACGGGGGAGAAGCGCATGAAGCCGCTGGTCGATATTCAAGATTTACGCGTCGACTTTCCCGGCCACCAAGCCGTTCGAGGGCTAAACCTGACGATTAATGCCGGAGAAACGCTGGCGCTGGTCGGTGAATCCGGCTGCGGTAAATCCGCGACGGCGCTGTCCCTGATGCGACTGGTCGCCGAGCCGGGCAAAATCAGCGGCCGCATTCTGTTTGACGGACACGACTTACTTACCCTGCCGGATCGCAAGATGCGCCAACTGCGTGGCAATGCGCTGTCGATGATTTTTCAGGAACCGATGACGTCGCTCAATCCCGTGCTCTCTATCGGGCAGCAGATTAGTGAAACGCTGCGGTTACATGAAGCGCTAACGCCCGCACAGGCACGGACTCGTGCTATCGAGCTGCTGGATCTGGTCAAGATCCCTGAGCCAGCCAGACGAGTGGATGACTATCCACATAACCTGTCTGGCGGTCAGCGTCAGCGCGTCATGATCGCCATGGCAGTGGCATGCCGCCCGCGCTTGCTGATTGCCGATGAACCAACCACCGCGCTGGATGTCACCATTCAGGCACAAATTCTGGCGCTGCTGGATAATCTGCGACGTGAATTCTCGATGAGCCTGCTGCTGATTACTCACGATCTTGGGCTGGTTGCGCAATGGGCCGACCGCGTGGCGGTGATGTATGCCGGGCAAAAAGTAGAAGAAGCACAGGCATCTGACCTGTTTCAGTCATCCAAGCATAACGTTTTCCCCAAACACAGCTACACGCGCGGGCTGTTGGCGACATCGCTGCATATGGATCAGGACAGACATTACCGTACCCATCGGCTGGCGGAAATCCATCATGCGGCGACGAACGACGACTCCAGTTTTACGCTGCTGACGCCGCCCAGCTTGATTCACCGAGCCACCGATACGAACCAGCAGCCGCTGCTCTCACTGCAAAATATTCAGACCCACTATTCAACACCGCAGGGCAAGGTGCTGGCGGTTGACGATGTGTCACTGACGATTTTACCTGGAGAAACGCTGGGTCTGGTGGGCGAATCCGGCTGTGGTAAATCAACCTTGTCCAAAACCATTCTACGTTTGTTACCACCTTCACACGGACAGATCGTTTTTGACGGGCAAGACATCACCACGCTAAAAGAATCTCGGCTGAAAGCGTTACGTCAGCGGGTACAGATGATCTTTCAGGATCCCTATGCCTCACTGAATCCACGCCACAGCATTCAGCATATTCTTGAAACGCCGCTGATTGTGCATGGCCTTGGCGATCGTTCGCAGCGACAGCAGGCGATCAACACTATCATCGAGCGCGTCGGTCTGCCGCAAAGCAGCCTGAATCGCTATCCTCATGAGTTTTCCGGCGGACAGCGCCAGCGTATCGGCATTGCTCGTGCGCTGGTCGTACGCCCTTCACTGGTGATTTGCGACGAGCCAGTGTCCGCACTCGATGTCTCTATTCAGGCACAAATTCTCAATCTGCTGGTGGAGTTAAAAAACGAAATGGGCCTGTCGCTGCTGTTTATTTCCCACGATCTGGCGGTGGTACGTTATATCGCCGACCGAGTCATGGTCATGCAAAACGGGCGCTGTGTGGAAAGTGGCGATCACCACAGCATCTGGCATCAGCCACAGCATCCGTATACCCGCAAACTGATCGATGCCGTCCCCGGCGGCGGGCAGCGCGAAGCGCCTGTGTCTACACAGCAGATGAGCAGGCAAGCGCATGGATAAGCACAGTGAACACAAAGCGAGCACATCGACCGTTATTGACCAAACGGTTATGGAATCGGTCATTCAGGATTTTTTACCTGAGCTGATAGCGATTCGTCAGCATATTCATCAGCACCCAGAAATCGGCTTCGAAGAGTTTGCTACCGCACAACTGGTAGCGGAAAAGCTGACAACATGGGGACTTTCCGTCACCACCGGCATCGGTGGAACGGGCGTGGTCGCCACCTTACGCGGCCGCTACCCCGGTGAAGACAGCATCGGCCTGCGGGCAGATATGGATGCGCTGTATATAAGTGAAAAAACCGATCTGCCTTATGCCTCGGTACACGCAGGGAAAATGCACGCCTGTGGACATGATGGGCACACCACCATGCTACTGGGTGCCGCACGCTATTTGTCTCTGCACCCCGATTTCGCTGGCACCGTGCACTTTATTTTCCAACCGGCAGAGGAAGGATTGGGCGGCGGGCTTGCCATGCTAAATGACGGCCTGCTGACCACGTTCCCCTGCCATCGACTATTTGGCCTTCACAACAAGCCCGGTATCGAAGTCGGTAAGTTCGCGATTCGCAGCGGCCCGATGCTGGCAGCCAGCGACACCTGGCAGGTCACGTTTCACGGCACGGGCGGACACGGCGGTTCAGGCGTCCACCTTTCTATCGATCCAACGCTGCCTGCCGCGCAATTTATGCTGAGCCTGCAAACGATCGTCAGTCGCAACGTCCCCGCAATGGACGCAGCGGTGCTCAGCATTGGGCATATTCAGGGCGGCGATATCCATGCCCCGAACGTTATCCCTGACAGCGTCATCCTTAAAGGAACCGGACGGAGCTACTCGCCGAGCGTTCGCCGCCTGCTGGAAACACGTCTACGAGAACTGGCACACAGCACTGCGCAGGGCTTTGGTGCGACGGCCGATGTGCACTATGAACATCAATATCCCGCGCTGGTTAATGATACACACGCCACGCAGTTAGCCGTTAACGCCGCTGCGCAGGTGGTCGGACTCGAGCAGGTTGAAACCGCCATGACGCCGCTGCTCGGCGCAGAAGACTTTGCCTACATGCTGGAGCAGCGTCCCGGCGCGTTCATGATGCTAGGAAACAGCGACAAAGGTGCGGCCAGCGTGCACCACCTGCATACCCCTCACTACGACTTTAATGATGCACTGATCCCATTAGGGATCCGCTATTGGGCGACCTTGGTTTATCAGGAGTTGGGGTTATCAATAGCCGAGGATAGCGAGAACGACAGCTCATTGTCCCACGATCTAAACATAACAACGCATGGCGGCAGTGCACACGGCGTCGCGCAAGAACAAAAAGGATGAATCATGATGGAGTTATTGAAAACTAAAGCGCAAAGCAAAGAAAAAGAGGCAGACATTAAACAGCGCATCCTGCGTGAGGCCATCACGATCTTCGCCAGCAAAGGAAGTGAACTCACGACGATTCGTGAAATTACCGAAGCCACCAACGTGAATGTGGCGTCAGTGAATTATTACTTTGGCTCGAAAGAAGGATTGCTGCGTGCCGTTCTGGACCATGTTCTTGGCCCGTTAAATGACGAAAGAACGCGTCTGCTGGATGAGGTGGAAAAAGCCAATCAGGGTGGTGTTCTGCCCGTTGCCGCGCTGCTGGATGCACTATTGCGCCCGCTGGTTAAAACGGCCCGCACGCCCGATGGCGGACGTATTGTCGTTCGACTATTACAGCACCTACGCGCGACGCCGGGTCTGGAAGTCACCGCCCTGCTTTCGGCGCAGTTCGATCAGGTCGCCCACCGTTTTATCGATGCCTTTACACATGCGCTGCCAGCGTTATCGCGCGCAGAGGTGATCTGGCGCTATGAATTTGCCCGTGGTGCTGCCATGCACGTATTAACCGACGCCGATCCGCGTTCTGGTCGTCTGGCGTTGCTCTCCAAAGGGCTATGTGACAACCGCGATGACGATCGCGTGCTGTCGCATCTATTACGTTTTGTCGAGGCAGGCTTTATCGCCGCACCACTGACTGAGGCCTCATAAATACACACTTATCGCGAGCAGTAGTTCCGATCTTTATTTATCCGTAATACGCATACGCCAACAGGAAACAAACATGAGCAGAGAAAAAATTGAAGGGTCATTTGTTGCCCTCATCACACCTTTTAATGACGATGGTAGCGTGGATTTCGGCGCATTTGAGGCGTTATTAAAATTCCAGGAAGACAACGGCACGGCCGCCGTTTTGATTATGGGATCAACGGGGGAAGTTTCCATGCTGTCCCCCGACGAGAGAAAAGCGATCATCCGCCGTACCGCACAATACAGCACCAGTAAAATGAAGCTGTTCTACGGCTGCACCGGTAACAATACCGATACCACCATTGACTATGTTCGCTATGCGCATGACAGCGGCGCCGACGGTGCCATTATCGCCGCACCGGCTTATATCTGCGCCAGCGAAAGCGATATCGAAAGCTACTTTCTGGAAATTGCAGACGCGACCGATTTGCCACTAGGGATCTATAACAACCCACCACGCGTGAAAACGGATCTGCACTGGACGTCGCTGCTGCGTATTTTCAAACACCCGAACTACGTTATTCATAAAGAGTCCACGACTCGCGTGGGTCAGGTCGCACAAGTTCTGGCGGGGAATCCTGATGTTTCGGTGATGTGCTGCGACTCGCCCAATCTGGGTTTAGTGGTACCAACAATGTCGTTGGGAGGCCATGGAACAGCCAACATGACAGGCAATATTGCGCCAGCAGAACTGGCCGAAATTTCTCGCCCGTGGAAAAACGGCGAGGATGCAGAACGTTTCCGTAAAGCCTATCAGCATTTGCTGCCGCTGCTGCATTACACCTATTCGGCAATCAACCCGGTGGCGGTGAAATCATTGATGAAGGCGGTAGGTTTACCGGCAGGCAGCCTGCGCCGTCCACTGAGAGGATTACAGGGCGAAGCGTTGGATTCCGGCGTTCGCATCGTGAACGAATTAGGACTGAGCAGCAAATACGGCTTTAAAAGCTGATTATCTTCTCGGGATTAGCGTGTAGTACGCGAGGATTTACTCTCAGAAGTGGCGTAAATAAGAGCCACTTCTGAGATATCAAACGAAAGGAATAGCTACTGCGGATTACTGACTAACAGCGAGTCTGAGCCGTTCGCCGTACTGCTTTGTCCGTTCTTCAACACCCAGACTCGTCCATAGTGATTATAAAAACCCGCCGAGTGCCCTGCATCTGGCCCAATGCCCTGATACATATCGAAGTGTTGGCCTTTAATTGCCCCACCGACATCCAGCGCAATCATTAGCCGCATCTCATACTTGCCAGTGAATTTGCCAACGTTATCCAATAGCGGCACTTCCATTAACAGGGCAGTCCCTGCTGGAATCAGCGAGCGGTCAGAGGCGACGGAAGCTTTCGCCACCAGCGGCACGGCGCTAGCCCCTTTCACAGGCGCAGACATCATCGGCTTAAAGAAGACAAAAGAAGGATTCTGTTCAAACAGTTCACGCACTTCATATTCGGTGTGCTCCTCCGCCCATTTGCGAATCGCCTGCATGGACATATCCTCACGCGCCACTTCACCACGATCGATCAGCACTTTGCCAATACTGCGGTAGGCATGACCATTTTTGCCTGCGTAGCCAAAGAACGTCAGCGGGCGTCCATCGCCAAAATCAATATAGGCGCTGCCCTGCACTTCCATCATGAAGTTATCAACCAGCGAGTTGGTCCAGGCGAGAACCAGTCGCTCATCCAACGCGCCTGAATAAATTCCGGCACGATCCGGTAGACGGCGGTTATTTTTACCCTTTGACGGCATGGCATATAAAGGATGGCGGAATTCCCCCTGACGGGTATGCCGCGCCTGCAATACTGGCGTGTAGTAACCCGTGAACTGCACGTTACCAAAGTTATCAACACCTTCCATCTGCCAGGCGTTCAGACCAAATTTGCTCAGTTCGCGGGTATCCGCCCCTGACATCATCCAGTTTTCAATCGCCTGAAAAATCGTATTATTGCGCGTATAGAGATTCGGTGACGCGGACCGAATTTCCGAAACCTGAGTGATGAAATCCCGCGCGTTGACAGGCTTTCCTTTGGCATTAGGCTCATTCACCAATTCCAGAGGCTGGTTGAGGTGACCATCTTTATATTGCTGCCCGCGATCGGTTGGCCTGGATTGGCACCCCGCCAGAATGGCAATGACCACTGCGGTCAGCACATATTTTCCCCACCGTCCCTTCATCTTTTGCGCTCGCTTTTTACATCAAAAATTTACCGTCGAACGATAACAAACGCCTATCGAGAAAGGAATGGGACAGCGCATAAATCAATGAGGTAAGGAAGAACGGTTCGGTACGCGGTATCGCAAGAAGCCATTTTCGGTAAATCACCCCCATTACGTTCACAAAACAATCCATCCGGCGGTAAATCAATCACCTAACAGCCAAATACAGCGTTTTTTACAGAAATAGGTTGCATCAATGTTCGCGGAGAGTATAGTGCGCATCCACGGACGCGGGATGGAGCAGCCTGGTAGCTCGTCGGGCTCATAACCCGAAGGTCGTCGGTTCAAATCCGGCTCCCGCAACCAATTGATGTGAGTCGTCCATCAAAAGCAGTAAAGATAAGTCAGTACGGACGCGGGATGGAGCAGCCTGGTAGCTCGTCGGGCTCATAACCCGAAGGTCGTCGGTTCAAATCCGGCTCCCGCAACCAATTGATGTGAATCGTCCATCAAAGCAGTGAAGATTAGTTATTACGGACGCGGGATGGAGCAGCCTGGTAGCTCGTCGGGCTCATAACCCGAAGGTCGTCGGTTCAAATCCGGCTCCCGCAACCAACTAAAACTATCTTTTAAGAAGTAAACGATAAAGCACCTTAACGGGTGCTTTTTTGTTTTTTGTGCCACATGTTTTCTACGCATGCCCTACTTCTACACTCGTCTACGACATATTTCCTTTAAACCGCGCCGACAAGACGCGGTTACTGCGTAATATTGACGCTACTCACCACACCCACTACCGCTCCGCCTGACTAGCGAAGTAGGCTTTAATCCCTGCGAAAATGGATTCGGCAATTTGCTGCTGGAAATGACTGGTACGCAGCTTACGTTCTTCTTCCAGATTACTGATAAATGCCGTCTCAACCAGAACAGAAGGGATATCCGGGGCTTTCAGTACTGCAAATCCGGCCTGATCAACACTGTTTTTGTGCAGACGGTTCACCTTGCCCAGCCGAGTCAGGATCTCTTTACCAAACGTTAAGCTGTCGCCAATCGTCACGGTCTGCACCAGATCGAACATGGTATGATCCAAATAGCGATCACCGCTCATACTCACCCCACCGATCAAATCCGATTCATTCTGCGTCTCAGCCAAAAATTTAGCAGCGGTGCTGGTTGCCCCTTTCTTCGAGAGTGCAAAAACCGACGATCCCCTGGCAGCTCGATTGGTAAAGGCATCCGCATGAATCGAAATGAACAGATCGGCACGCTGCTTGCGCGCTTTCGCCACCCGTACACGCAGCGGAATGAATACATCTTCATTGCGCGTCATATACGCTTTCATATTGGATTCATTATCGATCAGCTTGCGCAAGCGGCGGGCGATTTGCAGCACGATGTCTTTTTCGCGCGTTTTATTCTTGCCAATCGCGCCAGGATCCTCACCACCGTGACCGGGATCGAGCATAATAATCAGTGGGCGATCTCGCCCGGCCTTCCCCGCTTTCGGCGCTTCCGCTGGCAGCGTGCGTTCTAAATCGCCTTTGTTGTAATCCTCCAGCAGCGCCAGCAGTGGATCGTCTTCGTTGTCGTAGCGCCCTGCGGCAGGGTACAAATCCAGCACCAGCCGGTGTTTGAATTCAGCCACTGGCCCCAGCGTAAAGACTTTGGTCGTTGCCTGCTGTTTGAGTTCCAACACAAAACGCACCGTACTTTTATCAAACTGCCCGATGCGCGCTTCTTTAATCAGCGGATCGTTATCCTGCTGAAACTGGCTGGCTATTTCCTTCAGTACCTTGTTCAGATGAACATTTTCGATATCCACCACGATGCGTTCAGGATTACTGAGGCTAAACTGTTTATATTTCAGCGAATGATTGGATTCCAACGTGACGCGGGTATAGGCGGAAGACGGCCAAACACGCACGGCGATAACCTGTGCCGTCGCAGCCAAACCCACACCACTTACGCTTAATAGCCAGGTTGCTGCTGCGCTTTGTAATAGACGCCGTCGAGTCAGATGATGATTCGAATAAGACATGCCGCTCCGATCTAATTGCTGTGCGCTATCCTGCATTGTCGTGTTACCACTGCGCGGATATGCCATCAAAAAATGAATAAAGGTAAAAATTGTCAAAAACTTTAACGAATCTGCTCCGCCCTGTCATGCAAAAATCCTGTGCATGCCCGTCATACTTCAAGCTGCATGTGCGTTGGCTTCCCTTAAATACTCGGCCCGTCGTGGGCCTCGCCCTGAAGGGCCGCTGCAAGCAGCGTTCAAATCTGCTCCCGACAGATTTGTCACCCCACTTACTTATGTAAGCTCCCGGGGACTCGCGCGGTTGCCGCGTTACGAGGCTCAGAAATGAGCCCCGCCCTAACGGGCCAACGCTTTGCGTTGTTCAAAACGCCAACGTTTTGTCCTGCAACTCGAATTATTTAGGGCATGGTGACGATATGAAACAAAACTCTCGTTTTTCTGGTTAATACTTCCTCTTGCGTTTTACGCTATAAAGAATAAAAATACAGAAATTACGAATAAAAATGCAAAGAGGGCTCACAGTGAAGGAACGTAGTACAGAGCTGGTTCAGGGCTTCCGCCATTCAGTTCCCTATATCAATGCCCACCGTGGCAAAACGTTTGTCATCATGTTAGGTGGCGAGGCCATTGAACATGCCAACTTCTCTAGCATCGTAAATGATATTGGGCTGTTACACAGTCTGGGGATCAAGCTGGTCGTCGTTTATGGTGCCCGTCCCCAGATCGATGCCAACCTGACAACGCACCACTACGAGCCCCACTATCATAAAAATACCCGTATCACCGACAGCGCCACGCTGGAACTGGTTAAACAGGCGGCGGGTATGCTGCAACTGGACATCACCGCTCGGCTGTCGATGAGCCTGAACAACACACCGCTGCAAGGTGCCCATATTAATGTCGTCAGCGGTAATTTTATTATCGCGCAGCCACTTGGCGTTGATGACGGTGTGGACTACTGCCACAGTGGCCGTATTCGCCGTATTGATGAAGAAGCGGTTCACCGCCAGTTGAATAGCGGCGCGATTGTGCTGCTTGGCCCAGTTGCTGTTTCAGTCACTGGCGAAAGTTTCAATTTAACCTCAGAAGAGGTTGCAACTCAGCTCGCCATTAAGCTGAAAGCAGAGAAGATGATCGGCTTCTGCTCGTCACAGGGTGTGACCAATGAAGAGGGCCGCATCATCTCCGAGCTGTTCCCGGACGATGCGCAGCAGCGTATTGATGTACTGGAACAGGCTGGCGATTACCATTCTGGTACGGTCAGATTCCTGCGCGGTGCAGTCAAAGCCTGTCGTAGCGGCGTGCGCCGTAGCCACCTGATCAGCTATCAGGACGACGGCGCGCTGTTGCAGGAACTGTTCTCACGCGATGGAATCGGTACGCAGATCGTGATGGAAAGCGCCGAGCAGGTTCGCCGTGCGACCATCAATGACATCGGCGGTATTCTGGAATTGATCCGTCCGCTGGAAGAACAAGGCATTCTGGTTAGACGCTCGCGTGAACAGCTGGAAATGGAGATCGACAAATTCACCGTCGTGGTACGTGATAACCTGACCATCGCCTGTGCCGCGCTTTATCCGTTCCCGGAAGAAAGCATCGGTGAAATGGCCTGCGTCGCGGTTCACCCGGATTACCGCAGTTCATCACGTGGCGATATGCTGTTAATGCGCGTTGCCGCTCAGGCGCGCCAGCAGGGTCTACAAAAGCTGTTCGTGCTGACCACACACAGCATCCACTGGTTTCAGGAGCGCGGCTTTTTACCCGCCGAAGTGGAAATGCTGCCGAAGAAAAAACAGGCGCTGTACAACTATCAGCGTCGCTCGAAGATTCTGGTGCTGGACCTCTGAATTATTCCATTCAATAAAGCTTCTCGTGGCCGATAGTAAAATCGGCCACGATGATTTCATCGGTTTAGGGCTGCTTGCCAAACTCACAGCTCAGCGTCGTCCACTTCCTTGCCTGTTCACTCAGCGTAAACCCTAACCCCAGACGATCGGACACCCACATGCGCCCATCGCGCAACTCTAGCTGCTCGTTGAAGAGCGGGTTCAGCCATTCGAAATGTTCCAGCCAGGGTTCAATCGGATAGGCCGCAGCCAGGTGCAAATGCACTTCCATCGCAAAGTGTGGCGCCAGCTTACGCCCATGTTTTGCCGCCAGATCCATGATTTTCAGGAAAGGAGAAATCCCACCCACACGCGGCGCATCAGGCTGAACAAAATCACTGGCATTACCAAGAATCAGCTGTTCGTGCTCGCGGAAACTGGTCAACATCTCACCCGTGGCAATCGGCGTATCCAGCGCTGCCGTCAGCGCCGCATGACCTTCTACATCGTAAGCATCCAGCGGCTCTTCAATCCAGACCAGATTAAAGGCTTCCATCTTTCTGCCCATCCGAATCGCCGTTTCGCGATCCCACTGCTGATTAGCATCCACCATCAGCGGGAAATCGTCTCCTAACGCTTCGCGTACCGCGGTGAGACGACGGATATCCTCCGCCGTATTCGGCTGGCCAACTTTCAGTTTGATCCCACCGATACCGCTTGCGCGGGAGATCACGACATTTTTTAATACCTGATCCAACGGCGTATGCAGGAAGCCACCGGAGGTGTTGTAGCACTGAACGGAATCACGGTGTGAACCCAACAGCTTCGACAAAGGCAAACCTGCACGCTTAGCTTTCATGTCCCACAGTGCAATGTCGAGCGGAGAAATAGCCTGCACCGCCATTCCGCTGCGGCCAACCGATGCCCCAGCCCACAGCAGTTTGGTATAGATCTTATCGATATCGTTCGGATCTTCGCCTAGCAGGTTATCCGCAATCTCTTTCGCATGAGCATAGATGCCTTGTCCACCCGCCCGCTTGGAGTAGCTGAACCCCACCCCTTCAAATCCATCACGACTGCGAATTTCGGCAAAAATAATCGCCACTTCAGTCAGCGGCTTTTGCCTGCCTGTCAGCACTTTCGCATCGCTAACCGGCGTTGCCAGCGGCAAAAATGCCAGAGAGAGTTTTACCCATTCGATTCGATCGCCTGACTCGGCAGCCGTTCTGACGTTCGTGACTTTTGCATAGCTAACCGCCGCTGAATTTGCACTGATGGTCATATCTCACCTCGTAAAATGATTGCGCTAACATTTATTAACCAAAAGGAAGATAGCGATAAATGAAGAAAAAACATGCAATATAGATCACAAATTAATCATTAAAATGCCCATTACATATCTCAAACAACCAAATAATGATTGCGCAATCACCACAAAAAGTAAGAGGATAAAACGAAAATACGAAGCGGGAAGTTCAATTGCCAACGCGAAAAAACGAGAAATTCGGCAGTTTGCTAAAAACACGGGTGACTGGAAAATCGATGTACCATCAACGATAATCCCACAACATGTGAATGTGCGCGCAGCTCAAAAGGGAACCTGTGATTGAAACGCGATAAGAACGCCAGCAGCACTCCGCCTCGCGCCCCCACGCTTGAAGATGTGGCTCGCGCCGCAGGCATTTCACCCATGACCGTCAGCCGCGCCCTGAACAACCCGAAAATTGTTCGTGTGGAAACCGTGAACAAGGTGATAGAAGCCGTCCGTGCCACGGGCTACATCCCCAATATGTTAGCAGGCGGACTGGCTTCCAGACGCAGCAAGCTCATTGCCGTTGTTGTGCCACAAATCAATAACAGCATGTTTGTTGATACCGTTCAGGCGATCAGCGATGAGCTGGCCGCGCGCGGTTATCACATGCTGTTATGCGTCGCTGGCTATACCAATGAATCCGAGGCGGATATTGTCGCCACTCTGCTTTCGCGCCGCCCGGACGGCATCGTCCTCACCGGTATTCACCACACGCCCGAACTCAAGCGACTCCTCCTCAACGCCGCCATCCCCGTCGTTGAAATCTGGGATCTGACTCCGACGCCGCTCGATATGCTGGTCGGTTTTTCCCATGAAAATATCGGGAATGCGATTGGGCAGTATTTGATCGGTAAGGGACATTCGCGCTTCGGTCTTGTCTGGACGGAAGATGCACGCGCCGGACTGCGCAAGAAAGGCATTTACGACATAATACAGCAACAATCGGGGAACTACGTGCGTGAAGCCATCGCCCCCTGGCCCGCGACGCTGGCATTAGGGCGTCAGGGGTTGAGCGAACTTCTCGCCGATGGCGAGGCTTTTGATGCCATTATTTGCAGCTCCGATACGCTGGCGCAGGGTGTGATTATCGAAGCCACCGCCAGAGGATTAGCGGTGCCGAAGCAACTGGCAGTGATGGGATTTGGCGATCTTGATTTCGCCGCACACAACACGCCAAGTATTACCACAGTCAAGGTCGATCGCTGGAAGATCGGCACTGATGCCGCAGCAATGTTAGCGGAAAAGATTGAGGGGAAAAACGTGCCCTCCCTCGTCATGGATATCGGCTTTTCACTCATTGAGCGCGAGTCCGCCTGACGTTATCCCCGAAATACTTCAAGCAGCATGTCCGTGCTGAATGTGCGTTGTCCAAAACGGTAACGCCTTGCCTTTCAAATCGAATTATTTAGGCAACGGCGTTCCATTAATGAACGCGCTAATTCTCTCTTCCAACCCGCTATAGCGCTGCGTTGGCGTTTTCACCGCCCGACAGAGAATTCGGACATCGGTATAGAGTGACAGGCGCTGGCGCGCACGCGTGATAGCGGTATATACCAACTCCCGCGTCAGCACCGGCAAATAGTGGTTCGGCAGTACCAACGCTGTATGATCGAACTCCGATCCCTGCGATTTATGTACCGTCATCGCATAAGCCGTTTCATGCGGCGGCAGACGGCTTGGCGTAACATCTTTGGTTTCGCCATTCGGCAAGGGGAAAAACACGCGCAGTTCCCCGTTTTCCCCCATCATAGCGATACCAATATCGCCATTGAACAGACCCAATGCGGCATCATTACGTCCAATCATCACTGGTCGACCGGGATACCAACGGTTAAGCGGGTTGCGACTGCGCTGAATCAGCCCAGACTGATGCAAAGCCTGCTCGATGCGCTGATTGAGTCCCGCTACGCCAAACGGCCCTTCGCGCAACGCACACAGTTGGCGATAACGCTGGAAAGCATGCAGCACAGCATCCGATGTCGCTCCCGCTGCAATAAGATCGAGATAATTACGATACCCTTCAACGCACTGTGCCAGCATCGCCTGATACTCTTCAGCCTCGGCTAACGGGCTACAGGTGATATCGGCAAACTCGCCGTTCAGCACCGCACGCACGCGGGCATCATCGCCGCCGTTCACCGCCAGCGCCAGTTGCCCAATACCGGAATGTGGATCAAAGCGATAGCTCCGACGTAACAGGCAAATACTGTCACTGACCGTTGTCTGCACTTCGGGGCCGCTCTCATCCAGTGCGCAGCCCGTTAACCGCTGCAACTGCTGCGCCCGCGCACGGCTATAGCCAGCCTCAGCAAAACGACAGATGTCACCTAACACCGCCCCCGCCTCGACGGACGCCAGCTGATCGCGATCGCCCAGAAAGATAATTCTGGCCTGTACCGGAAGCGCGGCGATCACATTCGCCATCATCGGCAAATCAACCATCGAAGCCTCATCCACAATCAGCACATCCAGATGCAACGGATTTCCCTGATGGTGACGCAGTCTCTGGCTATCCGTCACTGCGCCTAAAAGGCGATGCAGCGTCGTCGCTTCCTTCGGAAACGCATCTCGCTGTCGTTGATCCACCGCCAGACGGTGCAATGCCAACCCCAGCGATTCCGTTAGCCGCGCGGCTGCCTTTCCGGTAGGCGCAGCTAATTGAATACGTAACGCCTCCCCTGTATTCAGCTCAATCAGCGCCGCCAACAGCTTAGCAACCGTCGTCGTTTTCCCCGTCCCCGGTCCACCGGAAATAACCGCAATACGGCGCGTCAGGGCAACAGCGGCGGCCACTTTTTGCCAATCAATCTCTTCGCCCGTATCAGGAAACAGCCGATCCAGCACCGCCCGAATCGCAGGTTCATCGACCGACACCGTTTCACGCTCGCTGGCGATAAACTGCGCCACGCGCCCTTCACTCTGCCAGCTACGCTGTAAATAAAGTTTTTCGCCTTGCAGCACCAGAGGCGTAGGTTTGCTACCGTCGCTTACGGCATCGGACGCCAGCAAACGTTGCTGCCAGACAGCAACCGTGTTGATCCCTGACTCGGTGATCAACTGTTGCGCCAGTTCAGGTTCACGACCGTCAAATAGCGTCTGCGCCTGCAAGTTCTTCAACGGTAGACACACGTGCCCCGCGCCCGAATGTGCACTCAGGCAGGCGGCCGCCAACAGCAGTTCAGGCTGCGTATCATCTGCCAACATTCTGGCAAACTGGATATCCAGAGCGCGCAGTAACCGCTGGGCCTGCGCCATTTCAAGCAAGGCAATCATGACGAAACTCCTGTGTCAGCATCATCAGGTGCCTTTCCCCCAAACACATCATCGTTGAACACGTCACCGTTGAAAAAATCGCCTTCGAACAACGCATCAAGCCCGAAAACAAATTCAGCAGAAGGACGAAAAGCAAAGATGCCATTACCGGGATGAGAATCCTCGACGCCGCGTAAAAACAGATAAAACACGCCACCAAAGTGGCGCTCATAGTCATAATCCGCAATGCGATGACGCAGATAGCGATGCAGAGCCAACGTGTAAAGCTGATATTGCAAGTCATAGCGGTGCTCGGCCATCGACTGAGCCATGGCAGTCTGGGTGTAGGCACTGGCATCAGGACCAAGCCAGTTGGATTTATAGTCCAGCAGGTAGTAACGTCCTTCCCAGCGAAAGACCAGATCGATAAACCCTTTCAGCATGCCTTTAACCTGCTGAAAAGAGAGCGCCGGACACTGTGCGGATAGCGGGTCGTAGTGCTTTGCCAACCGATCAAGCTGCGCTGCCTGTATCGGTGCCTTAATCGGTATATAGAACTGTAGTTCAGCCTGCTTATCCGAATTATCCAGCGCCGATAGCGTAATTCCTTGCTCGTTAAGCGGCGTATTCAAAAGCGTATCCATCCACGCCTTCAACACCGGGTGCCAGTGCGCTTCAAACCCCTGAAGCTGCAACTGTTCAGCCAGCCAGTCATCATCAACAGGTTGGGTAAAATCCAGCGTTTCAAACAGGCTATGCAAAAACGTCCCCGGACTCGCGCCGCGCGGGAACGTATGCGGCGTCAATTGGGTTTCCCCTACTTCCTGACGTTCACCTATCGCTTCAATGTCCAGACGCGGCACCAGATCCTGCGCGTTTGCTGAACCGTGTTGCTGAAGCCCCGAATAGCTGGTCACTCGCCAGCCGTCGCGTAGTTGGCGCTCAATATGACGAGCCTGCAATTCTGCCAATTCGGGTTGATCCGGTTGCCAGCGCTGCGCTTCCGTTGTCTGTAACGGAGTCAATGCAACACCGTCGCCCACCATTTCCTTAAGCTCGCTGACCAAGGTGGCAACATCCGCCTCTTGACCCCGCTGGAGCAAATAGCCCAGCGCACTGTGGTGCATATCACTGCTGCCATCTTTCTTACGCGACCGCTGAACGGGCGCGACGCCAACGCTACAGTGGTAGATAGAACGGGTTAGTGCGACATACAGCAAACGTAAATCTTCTGCTAACCGCTCTTCTTCCGCCAACGTCTGGCTTTCTTCATTATTTTGCAGATCTAACACAGCCTGATAGCTATCGCGATCGTGATAAATTCCCTGATCCTGCACGCGGAAATTGCTGATGAAAGGTAGCCACACCAGTGGATACTCCAGCCCTTTCGATTTATGGATCGTCACGATCTGCACCAGATGGCGGTCGCTTTCCAGACGCAGCTGTTGGTTTTCTGCCTGCGGATTAGGCTGGACAATCTGTTGTGATAGCCAGCGCACCAGTGCGTGTTCACTGTCGAGCGTTGCCGAGGCATCCTGCAATAATTCACCGATATGCAAAATATCGGTAATACGGCGTTCTCCCTCTGCGCTCGCCAGCAGGTTCTCCGCCAGTTGATGGTGGCTCATCAGCGCACGCAGCATTGGCAATACACCACGTTGACGCCACAGCGCATGGTAGCCAGCAAACTCATCCACCAGCGCATCCCACGCGGTTTCGCTTTGCCCTAAGGCATCAACCTGTTCGGCATCCAGCCCCATTAGAACCGTCGCCATGGCGCTGCGTAACGTGCGCTCCTGCTCGGGTGCCAACACCGCCTGCAGTAGCCACAACATATCGCTGGCTTCAGGCGTAGTGAACACGCTATCGCGATTGGACAGGTACACCGAGGGAATGGACAAACGGCTCAGCGCATCGCGAATCAGCGACGCTTCACGTCGGCTACGCACCAGTACGCTCATGTCAGAGGCTTTGACCAAACGCCGGGAATCATCGGTTACCAACCAGGCCTCATTGCGCTGGCTGGCCGCCAGCCAGTCGCGAATCTGTGCCGCACACTGGCGCGCCATCTGCTGCTGATAATCCCCGACGCCAATCGGTTCTTCACCCGTTAGCCAGAATTGCAGCGCAGGCTGAGGCTGTCCGGCGATGTCAAACACCAAACCGCGCTTAGATTCCGCAGGATTGACCGGTAAAAAAGGGATGTTGTGAAAAATAAAAGGGTGCTCAATACGTTCAAAAAGACGATTAACACCGCGCACCATCTGGTGCGACGAACGCCAGTTCGTGCCCAGCGTATAATGTGCGGCCACTTCTCCACGCGCGTGCATGTAAGTAAAAATATCCGCACCGCGAAATGCATAAATAGCCTGCTTAGGGTCACCGATCAGCAATAGCCCACACTGCGGCTGACCGACATAAAGCGTGCGAAAAATACGATATTGTTGGGGATCGGTATCCTGAAACTCATCGATCATTGCCACCGGATAACGCTCACGAATGGCGCTGGCAAGTTGCTCCCCACTCGGCTGTTGCAATGCGTCATCCAGACGGCTCAGCAGATCGTCAAACCCCAGTTCCGCACGCTGCCGTTTTTCTTCACGCACAGAATCTCGGATTGCCGACAGCGCACGTACAATGACCAAATCACGCAGCGATAGTGGCGTTTCCAGCAGTCGCTCTGTTACCTCAAAGATGGCATGAACGGGCGGTTCGCCTTTCTTCGTCTTCTCGATTAACGTTTGCTGGGCAAACCTCACCAGATCTTTCGGCAATTGATAATCCAACGTTGGCTGCTCGGCCCACAGTGTGACTTTCTGTAGCCAGTTGGGAAGATGCTTGCTGCTATAGCTGCGCTTATCAACGCCAGAAGCACTAATCAGCGCTTCCAAATCCGATGCTGACGCCAGCCAGCGTTGTTTGTAAGCATCGATGGTCGCCACGATTTTCTCATGTCGACTCAGCAACGTTTCGTCCTCTTCTGGCGGCAGGCGAAACGCAGGCGCTTCACCGTGCAGATAAGGCGCCAGATCGGCCAGCAAATTCTCCGGCCCTTTCCACTCCAGACCGACAATACGCGCAACTTCTACCGGCAGCGGATAACAATAACGACGCCAGAAATCGGCACAGGCCTGACGGCGCAACGGCTGTTCATCTTCTATCAGTACCTGTTCAAAAAGCACGCCGGATTCAAACGCATTGGTACTGAGCATACGTTGGCAGAAACCGTGGATCGTGTAGATCGCCGCTTCATCCATTTGCCGTTCAGCTGCCAGCAATACATCGGCGGCCTCACGATGATCTGAAATCTCCGCCAGCAGTTGTGCTAGCGAGGTATCCTTAGGTTCCTGCGCCGTGTCACCCTGCGCACTTTTACGCAGACAGGCGATGCGCAACGCGTGAATTCTGGCACGGATACGTTCGCGTAGCTCTTCGGTCGCGGCCTCCGTAAAGGTCACAACCAGAATTTCTTCGACCAGTAACGGCCGTGGATACGCGGCTTGCTTACCCAGCCCCAACAGCAGACGTAGATAGAGCGCAGCCAGCGTATAGGTTTTCCCCGTTCCAGCCGACGCCTCAATCAGCCGCTCTCCTAAGAGCGGCAACGTCATGACGTCTAATGATTGCGGCGCGGCATTTTTCATTCTGCTGAAACCTTACTGACAGCTTCCGATGCCGCTGGCTGTGCTACGGGTGCAGGGATCATCGTGGGTGCTTTCTCACGCGGTAACGTTTTCTGCAATGAAGACGCATCAGCATAGGTATGCCATCCTTTCGGTGCAGCATAGTCAGCTTTACCATGATGGCTACCAGAAACCTGCGACAGCACCGCCAGACCTTCAGGCTTCAGCGCCTGTTGGAAGAAATCCGCCAGTTGCTTCACCGTCAGCGGCTTGATTTGTTCGAGCAATTTCTCGCGCGAATCAAAAGCAAAGTTTTCCCGATCCAGATCGCGACGCAGTCGGCTGGCCTCTTCGCCCAATGTTTGCGGACGCTGGCTCAGTTCATTCATCACGCCTTGCTTATACTGCGCAAACTCTTCTTCACTCATCTCACGCAGTCGCTTTTGCGCTTTCAGGAAAAAGTCTTCATAGCGCTGATACAAATAAGCAGGTTGTTTGCTATTGCTTTGCAGCAGGAAGCCGATGCCCATCTGTCGGCCAACGGTCGTCGGGAAGGCAAACACCGCATAGCCCAACTGCTCTTCCGTTCTCAGTTGGCTATAGAACCAAGGCTGAACGATCTGCCCCAGTACTGAGCCATAGGCCATGCTTTCCGTTTCCGAATAACCAGTAGGTACATATACCGCCGCTAACGCAGAATCCGTACTGCTGCCCGGGCGCTGTAGGTTAGCAAGCTGAGGCTTACTGACTTTAACATCATCACTGCGCGACAGATTTTCGCCGTTAGCTTTCAGATGCGCTTTCAGCGTGTTCGCCAATTCGGTTACCCGCTCCGGCGCCAGGTTACCAACGACCAGCATTTCAGGTGTCGCGTTTTGCAGCAGATCGTTGCGGTAATTAACCACATCCTGTAAACGGATATCCTTCAACAGCTTACGGCGTTCGCCACGCTCAAAGTAAGGCAGTTGCGATACCGCCTGAATCGGCTGTAGCGCCTGTTCAAAGGCTTTTGATTTCTCGACTGCATCCAACTGCTGCAAGTACCAGGATTTAGCCTGCTCCAACTGCGCTTCCGTCGAGGTAAAGGAAGCATAGCCATCCGCCAACGTCAGTAGCAACCGTGGCAAATGTTGGGTATAGCCATCGGCACTAATCACCAGGCCATCATTGCTGCGGGTGGAGAAACTGATACCACCAATCGATGCCTGATAACTTAGTTCATCCAACGCCAGGCCAGCCAGATAATCGTTTAACGCAAACAGCACCTGATTACGTGCGGTACTGCGCGCTTCCTGATTACGGAGAAACAGCGTGATCTCTGCTTTCGGCTCATCGGCGAAATAGTGACTTGGCATGTACAGCACGCGCAACCCCGGCTGATTCAGCAGGAGCGTCGGTTTAGTCATCGCCTTATCTGCGTTGATCAGAGAGAAATCATCCGGAATGTAAGGGTTAATCGTCGGCAACGACAGAGACATTTTCTGACCCAGCGTTTTCCATTTTGCAAAGGTCGCAGACGGGATTTTATCCATCTCGTACGGCGCATCGACAAAATAGGCGACCTTATTATGCGGCTCATTCGGGCTGATGACCCAAACACGCGCATTCTGCGGTGTCATCTCATCCAGTCGTGCGGCGATAGCCTTCGGATCGTAGCGATCCGCGACATACTGTGCATCCAGCGTGTGCTCGACTGGCACGCGCAGCATGGTATCAACCAGCCATTCGATGTAATCCATATCTCGGCTAATGGACGGATAGCGGAAATCCAGATCCATAACATGTGCGATCTCATCAAAATAACGCTGCTGAATTCCCTCGGTACGGATTTGTTGCAGGTAACGGAATATAGCTGCAATCACTTCATCACGCTGCGCCAGACCTTTATCGGTCAGCGAGGCTGAAATAGCGAACATGCCGCCGTTGCGGTCGATTATCGGTGAAGAACCGGCACCAATAGACTCAACCAGTCCTTCCTTTTGCAGCCAGTCAGAGAGCGTATTCTGGCTACGGTTGCCGAGCAGATAGCTGATATAGGTATCCGTCTTGCTACGGAATTCCTGGCTAATATCGCTGACGCGAAACTCAATACGCAGCTGTTTTCTCGGCTGGGCAGGAACATAGTGAATCATTACGCCACGCTGCTTCTCCGTCGTTACGGGAACCGTAACCGCAGGAATGCTGGCGTTGTGGTTGGCAATACGCCCGAATGTGTCGACGGCGAGTTTCGCCATTTCAGGCAGAGGTTGATTGCTATAAATCACCCCTTTCATCAGGTTGGCTGAGTAGTATTGCTGGTAGAACTTCACCAGCTCATCATGCAGTTTGCTGCCGGGTTTATCGCTCAGGGTTTCAAGATTACCGCCTGAAAAACGTGCGCTTGGGTGCGCCGGATTCAATGTTTCCGCCCCTACCTGTGCCATGCGGTGACCGTCACGTGAACGCGCCATCGTCAATTCCGCGTTGACCGCATTACGCTCGCGATCGGCATTTACCGGGTCGAGCAGCGGTTCCGCGATAGCATCGGCCATCCGATCCACGGCAGGTCGCAACGCATCGTTTTCCACTTCCAGATAAAAGGCAGTGCGATAAGAGGCCGTGCTCGCATTGTGGCTACCACCGTGCTTTTTCAAAAACTCGGAAAGCGCCTCTGGTTCTGGGTAACGTTTCGAGCCCATCAGCACCATGTGTTCGAGGTAGTGCGCTAACCCGAGTTGGTTATTGGGATCGTCCAACGAGCCAATCGGCAGCGCCAGTGATGCCAGCGACTTGGGTGCCTGCGGATCGGAAACCAACAGAACCGTCATTCCGTTATCCAGTTTGATCGCCTGATATTGTCGCGGATCTTTTTCGCTTTTTCGAATCGTCTGAGCCAGCGGTTGCCAACCCGTTTCAGCCCAACTCGCCGGAAGCCAGAATGTGAATAAAAGAAACCACCCGGTAATCCAGACCCACTGTTTACGCATGCAATTCTCCAACCTCATATCCATCACTTTTCACGTTGCAGTGCGTTATCTTTTCGCACCTCGAAATCTACACAGACATTATTCAAAACACATTCATCAAGCCAGATTAGAGCGGAACGGCGGCAGTAGCCAGATTTGCGCCGCTTCAATCACCTCATTCATTCGTTTTTCATCCAACTCACGAATAATGCGTTGCAGGTAATAATCTTCACCTTCACCCCGCATTCCCATGTTGCCCTGCCAGGCTTGCAGCAAGCGGGCACGCGCCTTGTTCTGCGTCTCGTCATCTGACCGCAAGCTATCACTTTCACGATCATAACATTCAGCCAGCCACGCGCTCCCTGCTTTATTGAGCAGTAACAGCGGCTTGCTCATTCCCTGACGATATCCATCCAACATGACGCTCAGATGTTCTCTGGCCTGCGCTTCCGACAGTGCGGCAAAGCGCCATGCGGTGTCTTCCCGCCCATACAGCCGACTTTCTCCCTGTCCACCCGTTGCACAATAGGCCAGATGTTCCAGCCACAGCGTAATGCCATCCTTCATGGAAAGCGTACCGGGACGCCAGCGCAGCAAGCCATCCGGCTGAACCTGATTCAGCCAGCCGCTAACGCGCACGCCATCAAGGAGGATATCCACTTCCCGGCTCACCGACAGCGACGGCGTTAGTTCATCACGCACACGCGCGGCTAGCTGCGCCATATCCTGCTGCTGTTCCTGCCAGTAAATTTCGCCAAACGCGCCGTAGGGCAATTCGCCAGCAGCCCTAGCGCGACGGTACAGTTTTTCCGTATCGCCTTCATTAATCAAGGTATTAAGCAGCTCGCTATTCAATTGATAGCGATTCAGGCTATCAACCACAAAAGGCTCTTCATCCAATAGTTCGTCACTGTGCAGCATAAAGCTTACGCCAAGCCGCAGTTGAAAAAAGGCTCGCACAGGGTGGCGATAAAAACGCTTCAGATCGTCCAAACTAACATCGCTATCACTTGATCTTTCGGACAGCGCTTCACGATCAAAATCAGGCTGGGCTTCCCCTTTTCGATTCGCCGCCGCCAGCCACTCTGCCGCAAAACTTAACGGCTGCGGTGCAGGCAAGAAGTTATGCGCATCAAAAGGCATACGGCTATGCTCACGGCAGAGGTGCTTTACAACGCGTTCCGCGCTGCTATCAATATCCAGCGCTTCATCGCCCGGCAGGACATAGCTCTGCGCGATATATTCCGTCAGTTCGCTAACTAATACGGAAGGATAGCGGCGCGTATTATCCTGGATCGAACGCCCTATATAGCTGATATAAAGTTTATGCTGTGCCGACAGGAGCGCTTCAAGAAACAGATAGCGGTCATCGTCACGCCGGCTACGGTCACCACGCTTGATTTTCCGCCCCATCAGATCGAACCCAAGCGGTGGCAGCGTCCGAGGGTAAACGCCATCGTTCATGCCCAGTAAACACACGACCTTGAAGGGGATGGAACGCATAGGCATCAGCGTACAAAAGTTGATAGCACCGGCCAGAAAACGCTGACTGAGTCGCTCTTGATCGAGACGCCGTGACAGTTCATCACGTAACCGGGAGATCGGCACCTGTTGCGGATAATGCGCCATCGTGCCCATGCCAATCACGTGCTGCCACTGTTTTTCAACTAGCGCCAGCGCCGCTTCGGTCTCGCTATCCGCATCAAAGAAGGTTTCGATCAGTTCTCGGCATAGTGGTAACCAATCGACAAGCAAACGTGGCTGGGACAGGCGCTCACGCCATTGATGAATCTGCATCAGCAGCTCGGCCAGTTGACCAGCCAACTCCGCAATCAACCCACTGGATTCATCATAAGGCAGCACGCCCTGCCAGTCGCCAACCTGGCTATCCATCGCATAGCCCAGCAGCATCCTCGTCAGGCCGAAACGCCACGTATGCTGCCCCGTTGGCGGAAGCATCAGATCGCGTACGTTGTCGTCATCCAACCCCCAACGCACGCCCGATTCCACCACCCATAGGCGCAGACGCCGTAGCCCTTCTTCCTGAATACCGAAACGGGCAGCCAGTGCGGGCACTTCAAGCAACGCCAAAACCTGCTCCGCCGTAAAACGGCTCGTGGGCAAATCTAACAGACTGATCACCGCCTGCAACGCAGGATGCGCATGTCGCGCACGCTGATCGGAGATGGCAAAAGGCAGATAGCGGTTGTCCGGCGCGTTGCCAAACACGGCCTGAATAAACGGGGTATAGCTGTCGATGTCCGCCATCATCACGATCACATCGCGCGGCATCAGATCAGGATCATCTGCCATCATGGCCAACAGCCGATCGTGAAGCACTTCAACCTCACGCTGCGGACTATGGCAGGCATGGAAATCAATCGAACGGTCATCGGGTTCCAGACGGCGTTTCTGAGCACTTGTGTTCTGTGTCTCGTGGCTTACAGCCACTACCGCATGATCTTCCAGCTCAAGGATGTCGCGCTGCAAAGTTTGCAGTAAGTTTTCGCCATCCGACTCAACAAAGGCATCGATTTCCTGAACGTTATCCAATTCGGCCAGCAGATACAGGTTATCGCGCCCCAGCTTGCCCCACGATGCGAGCAGCGGGTTATTAATCGACTGTTTACCGTCGTCATTGAACAGCGTTTCTGCCTGTGAAAGATCGCGAAATAGCGGGCGAGTCTCATCAGTCTGCTCGCGGTCAAAGCGATGTAAGCGGCGGTTGCGGGCTTTTAGTTTCGCCAGAAATTTATAATCCTGAATGTCACTCCAGTAATGGCGGCAGGGATTGGTAAATAACAGATGCACATCAATGTGCTGCGCCAGTGCGTTCAACGCCTGTAAGTAGATCGGAGGTAACGCGGAGATACCGCAGATAAAAACGCGTGGCGGCAGACCTTTAGGACATGTTTTTGCCTGTTCTAACGCATGAATAAAACGTTGGTATAGAATCGCATGGTGCCATTCGGGCTGCGCCAGTTCACGCGTGTAATCCACCAGCGCGCGCCACAGCGCCGATTGCCACAGTTGGTTACCACCGAGATCGTCAACCTGTTTCCCCTCTTGCCATGCTTTAATCCAATCAGGGCGATAAATCAGGTATTGATCGAAAAGATCCGCCACGCGTCCGGCAAGTTGGTGCAACTTGCGCTGGTTATCATCATCCTGCAAATAGTGGTTAAGTGCTGAAAAATCAGGCTGCGCCAACAAATCGGGCAGCAAATGCATGAGTTTCCACGTCATCGCATCCTTGCTGAAGGCGCTTTCTTTTGGAATATCCGGCAGCACATGGCGACACATATTCCACAAAAAAACGCCGGGCAAGGGGAATTGAATATTGGCAGCAATACCAAAGTCCGTAGCCAGTTCAATTTGCAACCACTGCGCCATCCCCGGGCTTTGTACCAAAATCACTTCCTGCTGGAAAGGATCCACAAGCGGCTGACGCTTTATCAGCTCAACCATCAGTCTTTTCAAGATATCCAACTGATTGGAGTGATAGATTCTAAACATTCTGGCTCCTGCTACCGCTGCTTACGATTGATCATTCATATACCCGTCATACTTCAAGCTGCATGTGCGTTGGCTTCTCTTACTCACCCCAATCACTTACTGGTGTGATGACCTGCAAAACCAACGGTTCAGTGTAGCCTGATAGCAACGTGGCGTCATGACTCTTGCCGTTACCTGACGGCATTCTCCGCTCTGTTGCTGTTCTAACAGGCTAAATTGCCAGTTTTTACTCGAAGAAGACGCCAAATCATCAAGATTGAACGGATGATACGGCACACCCGCTTCATAAGCCTCAAGCTGTTGCATAGCAAACCGCCAGGCCTGACGCTGTTGCAACTGGTGCTGAAATGACTGTTGCAAGATCTGGTGATATTGCAGTAACCCCATCAGCGATACGGCAAACAACAACGCTGCCACCAGCGTCTCCGGTAGGCTGAAACCCGATTGATAACTCACGCATCTGTTGTTCACTGCACTACTCCGTTGCATCACAGCGCGCGACATCTTTATCTGGGCAAAAGTCTAGCCAACCATTACCTAACGGTTGAATAGCAATCTGACCCGATGACAGTGCCGAAAATGACACACGCTGGTACAGCCTCAATGGTCGCATCGAAGCAGGGATCGCACCTTCACCACGCAGTAACCCTTGCTCCCCATCCGAGGCCGCACGCAGGCACACCACCAACTGATCTGCCGACAACTGCTGACACTGCCAGTTTTCCGTTAGCGCGCCCCAGCGCTGCCCTCTTCCCCAATTCAGCGAGGACAATGCCTGATTGAAGGCTCTCAGATAGTGCCGTTCATCGCTCCCCATCTGAATGGCGGCATCAAACTGGCGTTGCAAACCTGACATTAACAGCAGGCCGATAATAGCGATAAGCAGCACCATAGCCAGTGTTCCACTCCCTTCTTGCTTTCCTTTTTTCATTGGTTACGACCGAGAATAATGCGAGTGGTATGCTGCCGAACGGCGGGGCGTTTGGCCCAATAACCAGCCAGTTGCAGTTCGTACAACGCCACATCATTCTGCGCAGACAGGCGCTGTAGTCGGAACACCGTGAGCACCACCTCTTGCGGATCAAACAGCTTCTCCCATCGGTCACCCTGACAGTTATGCGCCCCGCTTTGAATTTCCAACGACCTGCCGCGCAGGCGATAGCCGAAAGACTCGGCATCCTGCTGCTCTCCACCATCCCACACGCCATTCCGGTTCAGATCGTAAGAGACATTCAGGCAGCTGTTTTCCGCTTCTCCCGGATAATTCCCCATACTGATCGCCTTTCCCTGACACGTTCCCGCACAAAACCCCGCCCGACGGATATCTTTCTCAATCCCCATCGCTACCTGACTGAATAGCTGTTCCAGTCGGAAAAGCTGCGCACTGTCCTGACTTTGGCTGCGTAACAGAGGGTACAACTGCGCTGCCGACAGCATAATCAGGCTACCTAAACTCAACGCCAACAGGATTTCCGGCAGTGTGAAGCCACGTTGTTCACACCTAAACCCCGTTTGTCTTAACACGTTCTGTCTCAACACTTTCTGCCTCAGCATAGTGGAATCGCCAAGACAGCTTGCGACTCGCTGCACAGACGAATGCGCCCCCTCACCGAGATAACCAGACGCAGTTGCCCCGAAGAATTCGACAACGAGATGTGCCCAGCCTGTGCGGCGTTACGTAAGCCAAAGAACGTGAAAACATTACTGGTAGACTTTGCCAACACGACATCCTGTGTGCGGCGAACAAACTGTCGCGGGTGGTTCTCACGACATGCTTCCTCTGCCTGTTTTTCATTCTGCCCAGCCACCATGCACCACAGCGCCCCCTGTGGTATCAGCTTCGCCGTCCGAGTTTCGTTATGCCAGTAGGCATTGGCCTGAACCCGACTCAAAAAGTCGAGCAGTTGCTGCGCACTCTGTTCCAGACGGATGGCCTGCTGATATTGAATCCAGCCATGTAGGCCGCCGCCAGCCATCAGCGCCACGATCGTCAGCACCACCAATAATTCAAGCAAGGTAAATCCCCGCTGTTGTCGATTCCCTGTTTTCATGGCATCAGGATAGTGAGTGCTATCCGCAAAAACAGCATGTTAACAGCGCTATACGCGGCGGTTCGCAATGTTTTACTGCAACGATGTAACAACAGGGAAAATATACGGGGAGATGGGAAAACGAGGAAACAAAAAAGGCCGCATTACGCGACCCTGAGAAACAGTGAAAGGCTTTAGATTGCCACTGGCGCTTTGATGGCGGGATGCGGATCGTATCCCTCGATTTCAAAATCTTCGAAGCGATAGTCGAACAGCGTATCCGGGCGGCGCTTAATCACAAGTTTAGGCAGCGCGCGCGGTTCACGGCTCAACTGTAAATGCGTCTGTTCCATATGGTTGTTGTACAGATGCGTGTCACCGCCGGTCCAGACGAAATCACCGACGTCCAGATCGCACTGCTGCGCCACCATATGCACTAGAAGCGCATAGCTGGCGATGTTGAACGGTAGGCCGAGGAAGATATCGCATGAACGCTGATAAAGCTGGCAAGAGAGTTTGCCATCCGCCACGTAGAACTGGAAAAACGCGTGGCACGGTGCCAGCGCCATTTTGTCCAGCTCGCCCACGTTCCAAGCAGACACGATAATACGGCGAGAATCAGGATCCTGTCTCAACTGGGTCAGGACATTCTTCAACTGGTCGATCTGACGACCGTCTGCGGCTCCCCACGAACGCCACTGTTTACCGTAAACCGGCCCCAAATCACCGTTCTCATCTGCCCATTCGTCCCAAATACTGACTTTGTTTTCATTCAGATAAGCAACATTGGTATCGCCGTTCAGGAACCAGAGCAGTTCATGGATAATCGAACGCAGGTGGCATTTTTTGGTGGTAACCAGCGGAAATCCGTCCTGCAAGTTGAAACGCATCTGATGGCCGAAAATGGAACGCGTGCCCGTACCGGTACGGTCGGCCTTCGGCGTGCCTTCTTCAAGCACTTTTTTCATCAGATCCAGATACTGTTTCATACTACCTCACCACAAATATTAAAGAAGGACGGCGGATTATTGCTGTGCGGGCTGGCGGCGATACGCCCAAACCATCATCAGAATACCGGCGATCACCATTGGCAACGACAGGATTTGCCCCATGCTGAAAAGGTCGCCAAATAGACCCAGCTGCGCATCCGGCTGGCGGAAGAATTCGGTAATAATCCTGAACATGCCGTAGCAGATAAGGAAAAGCCCCGACACGCTGCCCATTGGCCGAGATTTACGAATAAAGAGGTTCAGAATGATAAACAATGCCACGCCTTCCAGCATCATTTGATACAGCTGGGAAGGATGACGCGGCAGCATACCGAACTGATTGAAAATCGTCTGCCATTGCGGGTTGCTAACAGCCAGCATCATATCTTCGCTACGCGAGCCAGGAAACAGCATGGCCCATGGGGTATCTGTCGTGACACGCCCCCACAGTTCGCCGTTGATAAAGTTGCCCAAGCGGCCAGCACCGAGCCCAAAAGGAATCAGAGGCGCAATAAAATCCGCAACCTGGAAGAAATGGCGTTTGGTTCGATGAGCAAACCACAGCATGACGCAGATAACGCCCATTAAGCCGCCGTGGAACGACATACCGCCATCCCAGACTTTGAAAAGATAGAGCGGATTTTCAAGAAATGAAGGGAAGGCATAAAACAGGACATAGCCCAGACGCCCACCGACGAAGACCCCAAGGAACCCCATATACAGCAGGTTTTCGACTTCATCCTTGGTCCAACCGCTACCCGGTTTATTCGCCCGACGCACCGCCAACCACATGGCAAATACAAAACCCACCAGATACATCAGCCCATACCAGTGCAGCGCCAACGGGCCAATTGAGAAAATCACTGGATCAAACTGAGGAAACGCCAGATAGCTTGTCGTCATCATTCACCACATATTTTATTGTGTTATCCCTGCTTTCGGGATCGTCATTGATAGGCAAAAGGCAGGAGAATGAATCTGTTCCTGCAAACCGCGGTGGCGAATCATAGCATACGCGCCCGTGCTCATTGCTCACTGTGGGGAAAAGTTCTGTAAAACATTTATACTCGTCATACTTCAAGTTGCATGCGCGTTGGCTGCGCTACGCATTAGCGCCCGCCGCGAATCAAGCCGCCCAGCCCACGCTCTTCCATGAAGATCGCCGCCCACTGTCGGACTTCCGTCGCACTCTGCGCATTCAGCAATTGCTTCACCAGCGCCTGCGATTCAGCTAAGGTAATTTGGCGCAGCAGGTATTTAATTCGCGCCACGCTGCGTCCGTTCATACTGAACGAACGATACCCCAGCCCGGTCAATAGCAATGCGCCAAGCGCTTCTCCGGCCATTTCACCGCACACGGAAAGCGGAATGTTATGTCGTTCGCACTCGACCGCGATCATCTTCAGCGCCTGCAACATAGAAGGATGAAGACTGTCATAGAGCGATGCCACATGGGCATTGTTACGATCCACCGCCAGCAGATATTGCGTCAGATCGTTGGTGCCAACCGAAACAAAATCGATACGGGAAGCCAGATGAGGGAGCAGAAACAGCATCGATGGCACTTCGATCATGATCCCAATCCGCGGCTTGGGCTGCTGGAAGCCCAGTAATTCTTCTACCTCGCCAGCGGCCTGATCGATCAGGCGACGTGCCTCACTGATTTCATCCAAGCTGCTGATCATTGGCAACAGAATATTGAGATTACCGATATGCGCATTAGCACGCAGCATGGCGCGCACCTGAATCAGAAAAATTTCAGGCTGATCGAGCGTAATACGAATCCCGCGCCAACCAAGACATGGATTCTCCTCGCTGATAGGCAGATAAGGCAGCGGCTTGTCCGCACCAATGTCCAGCGTACGCAGCATCACAGGGCGCGTAGGATAAAGATCCAACATGCTTTGGTATTGTGCCATCTGCTCATCTTCGGACGGAAACCCGCTTTGCAACATAAAAGGGATTTCCGTGCGGTACAGCCCAACACCATCAACCTGATTGATAAAGCGTTTTTCATGATCGGCGCTTAATCCTGCATTCAACATAACCTGAATGCGCTCACCGCTTTTCAGCACGGCAGGCTGCTCCATCTCGCCTTCGGCCAAACGAGTCAGCTCGTTTTCTTCCGTCAACAGGCGCTGGTATTCCTGCACCAGTACCGGTTCAGGATCGACCAGCAACTCACCGCGATAGCCGTCAATGATCAACTGTCGCTGATGCAATAGCTCAGGCTGAATGTCCGCGCCAACCAGCGTAGGAATGCCCATGGCACGAACCAGAATCGCCGCATGCGAATTGGCAGCACCGTCATAGACAACGACGCCCGCCAGCCGCTCCGGCGGCAGTTCCGCGAGCAGCGTGGCCGTTAATTCATCCGCAACGAGGATAAAGCGCTCAGGCCATTGCCCCATGGTTTGCGCGTTATCGTCGAGATGAAAGAGCAGGCGTTGTCCTAACGCACGCAGATCGCCAGCGCGCTCGCGTAAATAGGTATCCTGCAAATTGGTGAACTGTGCGGCAAAACGCTCGATAACCAGCTTCACAGCCCACTCGGCGGCGTTGCCCGCATCCACTTCCTGAAACAGTTCACGTTTGAGGCGCGCATCATTCAGCAAGTGCGAATACAAATCGAAAATCGCCGCGCTCTCTTTCTGCGCGCTAGCGTTGAAGCGTTTGCTGAAGCGACGGAACTCCGCCGTCGCCTCCTCTAGTGCCTGCGTTAAACGGGAACGCTCGCGCTCGCTATCCAAACTGGATGCGGGGAAAATCTGTTCCAGAGAAGGTTGGGTACAATCCTGCCAGCCGGGGGCAATCGCCACTCCGGGTGCAGCGACCAACGCCTTAACGCGCGTCTGGCGGTACTGGCCAAAGAGCGTTTTTATCTGCGAAAGAGAAAGAATAGCGGCCATCTGCGTGGCCAGCGTCACCATGAACGATTCTTCGTTTTTATCAAACTGACGATGTTCACGCTGCTGGACAACCAACACACCCAACAGGTGGCGACGGTAAATAATGGGAACACCGAGAAAAGAACGGAAATGTTGCTCTTTGACCGCGGGGATATATTTGAAGCTAGGATGTGTGCGAGCGTCGGCCAGATTGATGGGTTCAGCACGTTGCCCGACCAGCCCGACGATGCCTTGCCCAAATGCCAGCGTAACCGAGCGACCACGCGGCTTTTTCAACCCGCGCGTCGCCATCAGGTAATAGCATTGACGATCGTGATCGGCCAGATAAATGGAACAGACTTCCGTGTCCATAGCCTGACAGGTCTCATTGACCAGAATGTCCAGCGCATCACTAAGGCGGGCCGTTGCCGCAACATTTTCGACAATTTCTCGCAAGCGCGTGAGCATAATGTGCCTGAATTACCCTCTTTTTCGCCGGGGACCGGATGGAGTCGCCACCCGAGCCGCAACACTCTCCTGAAGCAGTATCACCGGGCTGATAAATTCCTTCATCACGCGACGATAAACATCTCGCTTAAAAGAGACGACCTGACGTACCGGATACCAGTAACTCACCCAGCGCCAGCCATCAAATTCCGGCGTGCCGCTGCTCTGCATATTGATATCCGACTCATTACACATCAACTGTAGCAAAAACCATTTCTGCTTTTGGCCGATACAGACCGGTTTTGTATCCCAACGCACCAAACGCTTTGGTAATTTATAGCGTAACCAGTTACGGGTAGATGCCAACACGCGCACATCCTTTTTTCTTAACCCGACTTCTTCAAACAGTTCGCGGAACATCGCTTGCTCGGGACTTTCACCGGGGTTAATTCCCCCCTGTGGAAATTGCCATGAGTGCTGACCATAGCGCCGGGCCCACATCACCTGTCCCTGCCGATTACAAATTACAATACCAACGTTTGGGCGGTAGCCATCATCATCGATCACCGGACTACCTCAATAAACATCAATGCAAAGATGACCTGATTGTTTCACACTCCCGTCAGGCGGTAAACCACTGCTTAGAAAGCATGTGATACTAATAAAAGTAAGATAACCCACAGATAAGATCGAAGTTATAAACATGTAAAGGCTATAACCTGCAGTTTATTCACTTTTTCTGTGGACATCTTTGTGCAGAACCCATGAAGAAGTGAGTAAAACTCATTTTCCACAAAGAAAAAAAACCACTAACAATTAAAAAATAATTCTTTTTATTCATAAAATTACAAACCTTTTTAATTGAAATGACTACCCCTTTATTTTTGTTCAAATGGCATACAATGCAAGATTGGCGAAAGATCGCACTATGCCGATTTTATCCACAGGGAATGTTTCAAACTCAGGCAATAAATAGGCAAACACAGCAAAAATGCTGTGAGTCAAGGCTGTAAATGGAACCAGTAATCCATGTTTACGTGGGTTATCCAAGAAATCTGTGGATAACCTAGTGTAAGATCCTGTTCATTGTCGGTGGCTATACGTGCACAGTTTGTAAAACTGCGTTCAGTGATCGCCATCACACTGAAAAAAAACGCTACGAATCATGCTATTATTGTTTCTCTCCACAACCTTGCAGGTTGTACATTTGTATTTTCCATTTGTTGTATTTTTTTTGAGCGAAAAAATATCGAGCGATACGCTATGAATTCACCCTCGGTCCACACGGCTGCGCCGCAAAATGAACAAGCGTTGCTACAACGTGCACAGTCCCTCGCAGGCTATAATCTTGCGGAATTAGCGGACATCGCTCTCCTGCCCCTTCCCGCCAATCTGAAACGCGATAAAGGCTGGATTGGCATCTTGCTGGAACGTTTTCTAGGTGCGAGCGCAGGCAGCAAACCCGAGCAGGATTTCCCTGAAATTGGTGTCGAGCTAAAAACCATCCCTATTGATGAACAGGGTAAACCGCTTGAAACCACCTTCGTCTGCGTCGCTCCGTTAACAGGTAATAGCGGCGTAACGTGGGAAAGCAGCCACGTACGACACAAGCTCGCTCGGGTACTGTGGATTCCGGTGGAAGGTTCGCGTCACATTCCGCTGGGAGAACGGCGTGTTGGCTCGCCGCTGATCTGGAGCCCGAATGAAGAAGAGGAAGAACAGCTGCGCTGTGACTGGGAAGAGTTGATGGACCTGATTGTGCTTGGCCGGGTAGAAAGCATCACCGCCCGACATGGCGAAGTACTGCAATTACGCCCCAAAGCGGCAAACAGTCGAGCATTAACAGAGGCCATTGGCGAGTTTGGTCAACCGATTTTGACCTTACCGCGCGGGTTTTACCTGAAAAAAACCTTTACCGCTCCGCTACTGGCCCGCCACTTTATGCAGCTCAGCAACTGAATGTCATTATCATCATGTTTCATTAGCGCTATGTTCTATTAGCATGATACTTCATCAGCATGGCGCTTCATCGTACACTAGCCTTATAGACCCCACGATATGCCATATGCCGCATATCGTGCGACAAAGGAATACGACTCAGGGAAACGCCTGACGCCGACCCAGAGCAAAAAGGGACGCCAGCGCACATGCAACTTGAAGTATGACGAGTATCTTTTCACGACATCACACTTTCACTTGCCTACGCACCGAGCTGGCAGAGTATAATATCGTTTACGTTTCGTTTAAGGTGTATTGATATAATGTTTGATTGGATTGTTGATCCGAACGCATGGTTGGCATTGGGAACGCTGACTATTCTGGAAATCGTTCTTGGGATCGATAACATTATTTTCCTGTCCCTCGTTGTCGCCAAATTACCTAAAGCCCAGCAAAACAAAGCTCGCCGTATCGGTCTGATGGGTGCAATGTTTATGCGTTTGGGGCTACTCGCGTCTATCGCTTGGGTAATGCGTCTAACCGACCCGCTGTTTACCGTAGCAGGCAATGAAATTTCCACACGCGATCTGATTCTGTTCTTCGGAGGGCTTTTCCTGATCTGGAAGTCCAGCATGGAAATTCACGAAACGGTCGAAGGCGGTTCAGAAGATCATACCTCCAAGACATACTCTTTCTTTGGTGCGATCGTGCAGATCATGATGTTGGATATTATCTTCAGCCTGGATTCGGTGATCACTGCCGTCGGCCTGTCTGACCATCTGTTTATTATGATGGCTGCCGTGATTATCGCCGTTCTCGTGATGATGTTCTCCGCACGCCCTATCGGCGAGTTTGTTGAACGCCATCCGTCCGTCAAAATGCTGGCCTTATCATTCCTGATCCTTGTCGGGTTCACACTGATTCTGGAAAGCTTCGACGTTCACGTACCAAAAGGCTATATCTACTTCGCCATGTTCTTCTCGATGTCAGTCGAGGCATTGAACCTGTTACGTAGTAAGAAAGAAAAAACGGCGCACTAATCGCCGCATAACGCGCTTTATCGATAAAGACGTCATCATCAGGCGGCAACCTGCCGCCTGATTACACAACATTAATTCCCTCTATACGCATTTTTTCCATTATTCCTACGTTATCCCCCGCGACCATTTGCTAGACTCACTTTAGATTTTGCATTTATTAACAGGTTGATATGATGAAAAAACGGATGAAAATGGCGGTAACACTGGCGTTATTATTCACCCTTGTGGGTTGTTCCAGTAACTATGTGATGGCGACAAAAGAGGGGCAAATGCTCCTGACACAGGGGAAACCTGTGTTAGATAAAGATACTGGCTTACTTAGCTATACCGATGAGCAAGGTAACCAGAAACAAATAAACAGCGACCAAGTCTCCCAGATCGTGCAGCGTTGAGATCGCAGCCAACTCGAAACGATCACCTCACATCGGGTAGTACTATCAAGAATAATCCGAAAGGGATAACAGAAGAGACTTCCCCACTCGTCACGGCTTCGTTATAGTCGAATTCAGGTGTGTCTTCCCAAACTCATTGGAATCGCAGCAAATCATGCGGAGATGATGGGAAATGCGCCTGCTATTTTCAGACATAAGGAAGCTGGCAATGCAATATCACTGTATTCCCCATAGTTCTTTAGAAGTGAGCGTGCTGGGTCTTGGTACGATGACCTTTGGCGAACAGAACAGCGAAGCTGACGCTCATGCTCAGTTAGATCACGCCATTGCCGCAGGTGTTAACCTGATTGACACAGCAGAAATGTACGCCGTTCCTCCTCGCCCAGAAACACAGGGGTTAACCGAAAGCTATATCGGTTCCTGGCTGAAATCCCGTGGCGGACGTGAAAAATTGATCGTGGCGAGCAAAGTTTCCGGCCCTGTGCGCGGAAACGATCACAGCATTCGCCCGCAACAAGCATTAGACAGGAAAAACATCCGCGCAGCGCTGGATGCCAGCCTGCAACGCCTGAACACTGACTATATCGATCTCTACCAGTTGCATTGGCCACAGCGCCAGACCAACTGCTTTGGCAAGCTGAACTATCAATATACTGATGACAAACCGCAATATACCGACGACAAATCGGTAGTGACGCTGCTGGAAACGCTGGAAGCGCTGAATGAGCAGGTGCGTGCGGGTAAAATTCGCTACGTCGGTGTCTCCAACGAAACGCCGTGGGGCGTGATGCGCTATCTGCATCTGGCGGAAAAACACGATCTGCCGCGCATCGTCTCGATTCAGAACCCCTACAGCCTGCTGAACCGCAGTTTTGAAGTTGGCTTAGCGGAAATCAGCCAGCATGAAGGCGTGGAACTTCTCGCCTATTCATCACTGGCGTTCGGTACGCTGACGGGTAAATACCTCAATGGCGCAAAACCCGCAGATGCCCGCAACACGCTATTTAGCCGCTTCACCCGCTATACCGGCCCGCAGGCTCAGGCAGCCGTTGCCGAATATGTCGCACTGGCGCAAAAGCACGGTCTGAATCCGGCACAGATGGCATTGGCATTTGTTCGTCAGCAGCCATTCGTTGCCAGTACACTGCTGGGCGCAACCACGTTGGAACAGTTGCAAATCAACCTGGATAGCCAGAACCTGACGCTGGACGGCGAGATTCTCGATGAACTAGAAGCCATCCACCGCCGCTTCACGTTCCCGGCACCGTAAACGCAAAAACCGGGCATCGCCCGGTTTTTTAATGTTTGTAGATGCACAGCAATATATGTAGATCTACTGCGCGCTTACTTCAGCGACTGCAATAGGCTCTTGCGCTGGTCTTCTAACGACGTAACGCGGCTACATACGTCATTGCCGAAACGCTGGAACTCCAGTTCCTGATTGTTCCACTCGGCCTGAATCGCTTTCTGCAAACCGCCGAGGTTGCCCATCATCGCCTGTAGCGGATTGCCGCCACTGGACATCTGTTTTACGCCCATTTCGTTCAGGCTGTCCTGCAAGACGCCGCCCATGCTTTGCTGCACGATTTGCTTGCCATCTTGCTCAACCTGCTTGATCGCCTGATGGTGGAACGTCAGACCATCACTGCGGTGTTCGATAATACGGTTCATCTGCTGTTTGAGCTGTTTATCCAGCGTAGTCAGACGATTGCGCACATTACTGTCGCTGCCAAGCTCCTGCACAATCACTTTATCCAGTGCGACTCGCGCTTTTTCCAGATGCTGCTGCGCTCCCTGGTCGATCCACGGCAGTTGCTGGCGTAAATCTGACTGATAGGCTTTGGATTTTTGGCGCTGTTCGGCGTTCAGGGTCAATGGCGTTCCGTTACGGACAATATCGCCCTGTGGAGAAAGCTGTAAATTGCCGCTGGCACCCACAACCTGTACGTGCTGCGGACTGATAATAATGTCGTCCTGCGGATTCACGTTGCACTGGTAAGCCGCCTGGGCTTGCCAGGACAGCAACATCAATAAACCCAAGGTCATTTTACGCGACATATTTTCTCCTGAAGAAAACAACGACAGTGGCGAGAAAGCGGCAATGCGCCCTTTGATGAGGCAGATAACGCCTGAGCCAGAATCAGCTCAGGCATTCCTTGATAAGACCAAGGATTACAGCAGGTGTTCTGGCAGATCCCACCAGATATCGAACAGATTGCTGACTTTCACGTCTGTCAGTTTCTGCTCTTCCAACCAGCGGCTAACCAGTTGGCGATGCTCGTCGGTGCAGTGACCAATTTTTTGCAGACAGACCAGCCCTTCCCAGAGCAAATAACCGCTGCCTTCAAATGCCAGCCCTTTTGGTTCAATGACATCGTCGACGAACTTATCCATCAGCTTATCGATGTCTTCCACATCAGTGCCTTCTGGGAAGCGGAAGCTGACCGAAAAACCTAATTCCTGAAACTCATCAATGTGAAGTTTTTTACGTAAACGACGGCTACGAGCTTGTGCCATTTTATTTTATCCTCTCAAACATCAGATCCCACACGCCATGCCCCAAACGCTGGCCGCGTGCTTCAAATTTCGTCAGCGGACGGGATTCCGGCCGCACAACGTACTCATTATTATCGGAAAGATTACGGTACCCGGCGACAGACGTCATCACTTCGAGCATGTGTTGCGCATAAGGTTCCCAATCTGTTGCCATATGGAACACACCGCCAACTTTCAATTTACTCTGCACCAGTTCGACGAATGGCACCTGCACGATACGGCGTTTATTATGGCGAGCTTTGTGCCATGGGTCTGGGAAGAAGAGCTGGACCATGGACAATGAACCATCAGGGATCATCTTCACCAGAACCTCGATCGCATCGTGACACATCACGCGCAGGTTACTGATTTCGGCATCCTGTGCGGAAGCGAGACACGCCCCTATGCCCGGCAAGTGAACTTCAATACCGAGGAAATTCTGCTCGGGATGCTGTGCCGCCATCGTCACCAGCGATGCGCCCATCCCAAAACCAATTTCCAGCACCACGGGTGCGTCACGCCCAAATAGCGCGTTAAAATCTACCTGATCGGTCTGATATTCCACGCCCATCACCGGCCAGTAGTTATCCAGCGCCAGCTGTTGCCCATTGGTCAAACGCCCTTGGCGGCGGACAAAACTGCGGATACGACGCATCGGGCGCCCATTTTCATCAAATTCCGGTGAAATGACGTTGTTAATCATAAAGAGTGCTTACTTGCTGTCCGATTTCGTTAAGGAAACGCGCATTATGCAAGGATACCGTGGTTTAGCAAGCCCACAGCCTCGGAAAGTTCCGGTTTACAGCACATTCACTCTGTGCTGGAATCGCTATCAAACTTTTTATTTGTCGGATAGTGACTCCATTTTATGATGCAAGCGCAACAGTTCGCCCATCAGGTGCTGGACTGGTATCAACGCTATGGCCGCAAAACCCTGCCGTGGCAGCTTGAGAAAACTCCCTATAAAGTATGGCTATCCGAAGTGATGTTGCAACAAACGCAGGTCACCACGGTTATCCCCTATTTCCAACGCTTTATGGAACGCTTTCCCAACGTTAACGCACTAGCGGCAGCGCCGCTGGATGAAGTGCTCCACTTATGGACCGGGCTGGGCTATTACGCCCGTGCGCGTAATCTACACAAAGCGGCACAGACCATCGTTTCACACCACGGCGGCAAATTCCCAGCCACCTTTGATGAAGTCGCCGCGTTACCGGGCGTTGGCCGTTCTACCGCTGGAGCTGTGTTATCACTCTCTCTCGGCCAGCATTACCCCATTCTCGATGGCAACGTGAAGCGCGTGCTGGCACGCTGCTACGCCGTTGACGGCTGGCCGGGCAAGAAAGAGGTCGAAAAGAAGCTGTGGGCACGGAGTGAGGATGTCACACCCGCCGAAGGTGTCAGCCAGTTTAATCAGGCGATGATGGATCTCGGCGCGATGGTTTGCACCCGCAGCCGCCCCAAGTGCGAGCTGTGCCCGCTGAGCACGGGATGCGTCGCTTACGCTAACCACAGCTGGGCACAATACCCCGGTAAGAAACCGAAACAGACGCTACCGGAAAAAACCGGCTGGTTCCTGCTGATGCAACAAGGCTCTCAGGTTTGGCTGCAACAGCGCCCTGCCGTAGGCCTATGGGGCGGATTATTTTGCTTCCCACAGTTTAGCGAACGTCAGGAATTGGAACTCTGGATGCAACAACGTGGTCTGAATCCTGATGGATTGCAACAGCTTGTCGCGTTCCGCCACACATTTAGCCATTTTCATCTGGATATCGTTCCACTCTGGTTGAACGTATCGCAGACCGATAGCTCACAAAACAGGTCCTGCATGGATGACGGTGCAGGTCTCTGGTATAACTTAGCGCAGCCGCCGTCTGTCGGACTGGCCGCCCCGGTAGAACGCTTGCTGAGGGAACTGGCTCACCCACAGTCAACACTTTTGAATGCCTGCGCAATTGATGAGGAAGAAGCATGAGCAGAACGATTTTTTGTACCGTGTTACAACGCGACGCTGAAGGGCAGGACTTCCAGCTCTACCCCGGCGATCTGGGCAAGCGCATCTATAACGAAATTTCTAAAGAAGCCTGGGCGCAGTGGCAAACCAAGCAAACAATGCTGATCAACGAGAAAAAACTCAGCATGATGAATGTTGACGACCGTAAGCTGCTGGAACAGGAAATGATCAAGTTCCTGTTTGAAGGGAAGGACGTTCACATCGAAGGCTATACGCCTCCGAGCCATTGAGATTGCGGGCTTTCGGGCCCGCTTACGTCCCTATTCCGACACGGCTTGTTATATGAAGAAAATGTTAGCTCTGCTGGTGATTGCACCATTGTTGGTTTCCTGTTCGGGAAACAAAGGGAATACCGACAACGAAGAGTTTCTCAAGGATACCAACGCCTTCGATATTTTGATGGGGCAATTTGCCAACAACATCGAAAATATCTGGGGGATGAATGAAGTTCTGATCGCTGGTCCGAAAGACTACGTCAAATATACCGATCAATATCAGACGCGTAGCCACATCAACTTTGATGCCGGTTCGATCACTATCGAAACCCTTTCGGCGACCAACTCCGTCGCCAGCCTGCGTCAGGCGATTATCACGACCCTGTTGATGGGTGATGACGCCAGTAACACCGACCTGTATTCCGACGCTAACGATATTCAAATCAGCCGCGAACCGCTGCTGTATGGACAGGTGCTGGATAACACGGGACAAGCGATCCGTTGGGAAGGCCGTGCCGCCAGCTTCGCGGATTACCTGCTCCAAAATCGTCTGCAAAAACGCACCTCCGGCCTGCATGTTATCTGGTCGGTCACGATCCAGCTCGTCCCTAACCATCTGGACAAACGTGCGCACAAATACCTGCCGCTAGTGCGTAAAGCCTCTGAGCGTTACGGCATTGAAGAGTCGCTGATTCTGGCGATTATGCAGACAGAATCCAGCTTCAACCCTTACGCCGTCAGCCGTTCCGATGCGCTAGGTCTGATGCAGGTCGTGCAGCACAGCGCAGGACGTGATGTCTTCAAAATGAAAGGGAAATGGGGGCAGCCGAGCCGCAGCTATCTGTTCGACCCAGAACAAAATATCGACGCGGGTACTGCCTATCTGTCGATTCTGAAGAACAGCTATCTGGCCGGTATTGAGAACCCAACGTCGAAACGCTACGCCGTCATTACCGCTTATAACGGTGGCGCAGGCAGCGTGTTGCGCGTCTTCTCCAGCGATCGGGATCGCGCCGTAGGCATTATCAATAACATGTCACCGGGCGATGTCTACCAAACGCTGACGACGAAACACCCCTCTGGTGAATCACGTCGCTACCTGAACAAAGTGAACACGGCGCAGAAAAATTATCGCCGCTAATCCGCGTCAGCCACAGAACGCCGCGCTACCGGTTTTACTCCGGCAGCGCGGCGTCATCAGACGAGCAATATGACCACGATTCCCTTACCGTTTATTACCGCACTTTTGCTGGTTATTTTGTTTTTTCGCATCCAGTTTCTGCATATTCAAAACAACATAGATATTCATAACAACAAAACAAAAAGACGTAATAGCAAAGTAGAGGCGATATTCATCGGGGTGAGCTGTATTGCCCTGACATTGGTGGCGTTGCGCTGGGGCAGCGATATGGCTTTCCCTGCGTTCATCCAGCCCGCGATTGCCGCGTCAATTCCGTCACTGCTATGGCTTTGCCTTTTCCCCTACAGCAAGAACGCGCCAGATGCCTTACCCCGCAGACAGCAAGCGACCTTCCTTCATCTGTTACCGCCGTTATTCACCCTTGGTGCAGGCGTAATCCAAAGTAGAACGACTATTCCGCTCATCGATATCACGCTGGTGAGTGTTTACTTCGGTTATGGAGTCTCGCTGGTATACACCGCTCGCCATCCTCGAACGTCCTCCTCCATGTGGAAGAGCGCACCGTTTATCGCAGGATGGTATGTCCTTATCTCCGGCGCTATCGATCTAGTGATTGCACTGGATATCGCCTTCAACAACGGTAGCCACGCGGCAACCATCATTACCGTATTCCATATTGTCATGTTGGCGATCCTGGCCATGCTTATCGTCACGCATTCTGCACGCTCGCAGACTGAGCTTATCGTTACACATGACCAAAAGCCGGAAGCGCCACCCGCTACCGATGATGAACACCAACTGGCAAAAACGTTAGATGATTTCATTCGTACTCATGCGTTGTATACCGATCCGAGCATGACGCTTCAGCGCCTGAGCAGACGCATGGGAATCCCACTCAGACGCCTGTCCGAAACCATCAACCGCGTTCACGGCCGTAATTTCTCGCAGGTGATCAACGAATACCGAATCGAGGAGGCTAAGCGCCTCCTCAGCCAAACGGATGCACGCATCACGGATATCATGCTGGAGAGCGGGTTTCAGACTAAATCAAACTTCAACCGCGAGTTTTTGCGGCTAACGGGCATGAGCCCCAGCGTCTGGCGTAGTCAGTACCCACTTCGGGAACAGGCTACGGCTTCCGCCACGCCGCCTGAAGAAAATCGCTGATATCCCTTGCCACTTCCTGATGAATCTGCTCACGCGAACGTTCACCACCATCGAGACAAATCATGCCATCCCCTGGGTTCTCAGCGTTGATGATCTCAACGGCACCCGGCTTACAAAGCTGCATAAAGCTAAAGTGCGTTGCGTCAGCAATTTCCTTATAGGCTGAATGCGCAGGTGACAGCTTCCGCGCCAAATCGTGAGATTCCAAGTCGGCAGGCAGTTCCTCACTCGGATACCCTGCCGCGAAGATCAATACCGGAATGTTTATTGCTGCCAGACTCTCTGCGGTAAACCCTCGCGCCAGTCCCATATCCAGCGATACCACTGCGCTGATGCGCGGATCCGCTAATGACTTATCAAGCTGCGCACGCGATGAGGCACTTTTTGCGATCTGCATCTTTTCATAGGCCTTACAGGACGCCAGCCCGACATGCGTTAGACAGTCCCGCTCAAATTGATCCGTGCTGAAACGTCCACCCGCAAGCTCAAGCACCGTCCATCCTCCTAACGAGTGGCCCACAGCCGCAATCCGCTTCTCATCAACTCGCCCCGTCTTTTCTGGCGTAGCAAGTAATGCCGTAATGACTCGGCTGATGTCATTAGGCCGTTGCCACAATTCCTGAGCGTTCTCCGTCCGCATATCTTTAGTGGTGGTTCCTGGATGATTGGGGGCAGCGACAATATAGCCCTGTTTAACCAACGCCTGCACCAGCCACAGTTGATTAAGCCAGTTCCCACCGTAGCCGTGTGAAACCACAATCAAAGGATGTGCACCGGATTCAGGCGCAGCGTTTTTGCTCACTGCGATACCGGGAAAAACAACATTTTCACCGATTATCTCAGTCTGTTGTGATAACGACGTCGGATAAAAGACGGCGACGTCCAACTGCCGATGATTGGCCTCATCGGCCAACGTTATTTGTTGAAACCCAATACCGGCATCCGCCATAACAGCAAAGCTGAGTAGTAAGTTCGTGAGCAATCCTATTGTGATACGCCATGTCATACCTATTTCTCCGAAGTTTCTGCACTGTGAAAAACAGTATTTATAACAATGGCTTTCTTTCCTATGCGACCTAAAACGCTATTTAGTACCTCTTCTTAATGCACAAAAAACTACGGCCAGCATAAGCTGGCCGTATTCCCTGATATTGGCACAAAATTTACCCGTTTTTCTTCCTGAGTTAGGACATCGGCGGATATAGAGCCAAAAAAGTCTGTTAACGCTTAATTTTTTTGAATTGCTGTGTAGTCGCTGTTAACGCTGTTTCTGTCGGCAACCGCTCCATGGAGCTGGCACCGTAAAAACCATCGCACTGCGGGCAGTGATCCATAATGAACTGTGCATCCTGCGGCGTTGAAATCGGTCCGCCGTGACACAGTACAATCACATCCTTACGCACGGCCTTCGCCGCATCCGCCCAGTGGTTAATCAATGGAACACAATCCGCCAGATTAAGCGCGGTTTCTGCCCCAATGTTACCGCCAGTCGTTAACCCCATGTGCGGCACAATAATATCCGCGCCCGCTTGCGTCATCGCGACCGCATCTTCTGCGTTGAACACATAAGGCGTGGTCAGCATGTCTTTTTCGTGCGCCAGACGAATCATGTCGACTTCCAGCGCATATCCCATACCGGTTTCTTCCAGATTGGCACGGAAATTACCGTCAATCAGGCCGACGGTTGGGAAATTCTGTACGCCAGAGAAACCTAGCGCTTTCAGGTCATCCAGAAACTTATCAAACTGACAGAAAGGATCGGTACCGTTTACTCCCGCCAACACTGGCGTGTGCTTAACAACAGGAAGCACTTCTTTCGCCATATCCACGACGATCTCATTCGCGTTGCCGTAAGCCAACAGGCCAGCCAGCGACCCCCTCCCCGCCATGCGATAGCGCCCGGAGTTGTAGATCACGATCAGGTCGATGCCGCCCGCTTCTTCACATTTTGCGGAAAGCCCTGTTCCCGCACCGCCACCAATAATCGGTTCACGGCGGGCGATCATCTCGCGGAATTTTGCCAGCAGTTCCTGACGATTTATGCCTGACATCATGCTTTCTCCCTGTTACTTCACTAACGCCCGGAACGCATCGACAGCCGCGAGGGCAAATAAAGGATCGTTAATATGGAAAGGCAGACGAATAATCTGTCGTCTTGCCGTTTGCTGGACAATGCTCTCCAACGTGCTGATAAACGCGTCACGCGCTTCGGGGTGCCAGAATGCCTGATCCGGCGCATCCAGTGCTGAGAAGCCACCTTCAGGAATCAGGAAGCGCACCTCGCCTTCACAGCGGTTAAGCTTCTCTCCAATCCAGCGCGCCATCGCAATGTTCTCATCTATCGTGGTACGCATCAGAGTGACCTGTGCGTTGTGGTTGTAGAACAGGCGATGCGCATATTTCTCCGGCACGCTAGCAGGGGCGCCAAAGTTAACCATGTCCAACGCACCGCAGGACGCCACGTAAGGCACCTGAGTTTTGGCAATCGCATCAAACCGTTCCGGCCCACAGGCCAGCACGCCATCAAACAGTAAATCACACACTTCGGTCGTGGTGAGATCGAGCACGCCAGTGAGCAAATGGCTGTCCACCAGCTTTTCCATCGCTTTGCCGCCGCTGCCCGTCGCGTGGAAGACCAGACAGTCAAACTCCGCTTCCAGCAATTTGCTGGCTTCCTGAATACAGGGCGTCGTGACACCAAACATGGTCAGGCCAATCGCGGGTTTATCTTCATGGTGTTCCTGAATATGAAACTTCACGGCTCCGGCGATCTGGTGGGCGGCGTTGCCGAGAACCTGACGGGAAATACGGTTCAGACCCGCCACATCGGTAACGGAATACATCATGCTGATATCGCTGGCACCGATGTAGCCGGAAATATCGCCAGAGGCCATCGTCGAGACCATCAGCTTGGGCATACCAATCGGTAGAGCCTGCATGGCGGGAGTGATCAGCGCCGTACCGCCGGAACCGCCAAGACCAAGCACCCCGGCAATATCATCGCGCGACAGCATGAAATGCTCGAATGCAACGGCCATAGCGCTAATCGCCTGTCCTCTGTCGTGGCAAAATACCGCCGATGCGCCCTGTGGGTGGTAAGATGCCACCGTTTCTACGCTGATATCTGTTGTATTCGACATTCGTGAGTGCGTTGAAAGATCGACCATGACCGTTTTCAAGCCCGTTGCGGCAATAAGATCGCGGACATAAATCTGCTCTTTTCCTTTAGTATCCGCTGTACTCGCAATATAAACGCTGCCAACTTCACTTCCCACTTGGTATCCCTCCCACCGTTAGCGAAACAATTAACAGATTGATATAAATGATAATTATAATAAGCCAAAAACAGATAAGATTAATTTGTCGCCATATTGAGACTTGAGTATCAGAAAGACAAATCATTAAATACCCAAATGAGACAAAAGTCTCAAAATGTTATGTATGGCAACACACTACCAGTAAGAAAGCTTGACGTGGCACAAGAATCACTCAATTTGCTATAGTTCAGGCTATAACGCCGTACTGCCTGATAGCTTCCGGCCAGAAAAATTCAATGAGGTCTATGTGATTGAACAGGATGAAAAACTGACATCAACGCGGGCGAAAACTCGTCGTTTATTGATTGATACCGCCATGAATATGTTCGATCAAGGCATATTTCCTTCCATTACCGATATTGCCGCTGCGGCTCAGCTGTCACGCGCGACGGCCTACCGCTATTTTCCGACGCAAAGCGCGTTAGTTTCAGCCGTTGTTGGCGAAAGCCTTGGTCCGATTCTGGCTTGGCATCCGACACAGCCGGACGCCAGCGAACGCGTTGCCGAACTGCTGCATTTTGCTTACCCAAGGATGCTGGAGCATGAAGGTGCGCTACGTGCCGCCCTGCATCTTTCACTCCAGCAGTGGGCCGATCGCCGTTCTAATCGTCTTCATACCGATACGCTGACACGCGGCAATCGTAAACGCCTGCTCAAGATTGCCACCGAGCCATTGGAGGGAAAAATCACGCCAGACGCGCAACAGCGGGTGATTTATGCCCTATCGCTCATTTATGGTTCCGAAGTTTTTCTGGTGCTGAAAGATATCTGGAACCTGGAAGAAGACGGTATTCAGGATGTCACTCAGTGGGTTGCCAAAGCTATTTTACGGCAGGCGGAAGAAGATGCCGCGCAGGCCGACTCACCGAAAACCTAACGAATACAGTCATGCCGCATCCCACCACATTGCCGGATGCGTATGAACGAAAGAAGATACGGTGATCAGGGAAAACATGATGCTGAAAGGTAAACGCGCGATTGTCACTGGCGGTGGTCGCGACTTTGGACAAGCGGTATCCGTCTGGCTAGCTCGCGAAGGGGTGAAAGTCGATCTGTGCGCCCGCAAACTGGCCGATGCACAGGCCAGCGTGGACATCATTCATCGGGAGGGCGGCACGGCTCGCGCCTATCAGTGCGATATTGCCCATCCTGATTCAGTCAGGGATTTTTCTGCGCAACTGCTGGACGACAGCACGCCCGTCGATATTCTCGTGCTAAGCGCCGCGCAATGGCTGGAAGGCGCATTGGGAGAAGAAGATGCCGATACGGATATCGTCAGCACCATCAACTCCGGCCTGACCGGCTCTATCCTGCTCACCAAAGCGCTATTGCCGAGCTTACGCCGTTCACAGAGTGCCGATATTCTGGCGATGGTTTCCGTCTGCGGCATCCCGCAGTTCAACAACTCGATCGCCCACCCCGCCTTCTTCGCCGCCAAGCACGGCATGAGCGGTTTTAGCCAGAATCTGGCACATCATGTCGCACAGGAGAATATTCGCGTGACAGGGTTTTATCCGCCAGATTTTGAGGTTACCGGCTTTGATGAATATCCCGCTAGCGGAGAAAAAATGGGTGAGCACTTGCTGAACGCTCGCTCGATATGGGAAGCGATGCGTTTTGTCATCACCCAGCCGCGCAGCTGTCATATCAATGCCATCCATTTTCAAGGACCAACGCGCGCGGATATCAGCGTGTAATTCGTTACCTTTTGCTCTTCATCCCGCCCCAGATATCCATCACATAGACGGGGCGGTGAAAATTCCGCCGTCTAATGCACCGCGCATCCCACACGCCATCATTCCCTGACACACTTTCCTTCTCTCCATTTTTTGCCACAGAAGGCAGGAAAAGGTAGCATCGCTGCCGTTGTTTTCTGCCATGCGACCGACCGCGTTAAATGCACAATAAAAAAATACCGCAGGTAAAAACATAACCATTTGAGTTTTAAATAATAATAACGAACGCATCACCACAGGATGCGTGACAGACAGGAAAACATCGACATCAATGACACAACATTCTTCCCCTCATAGTGAGCACCATACCGCTCAGCAGAACCTCCACGAAAAAGGCTATCACCAAAGTCTCGGCAACCGTCATGTACAGATGATCGCGATTGGCGGCTCCATCGGCACCGGGCTGTTTCTTGGGGCGGGTGCACGCTTGCAAATGGCGGGGCCAGCACTGGCGCTGGTCTATCTGGTTTGCGGTATTTTCTCTTTTTTCATCCTGCGCGCGCTGGGCGAGCTGATCGTTCATCGCCCCACCAGCGGCAGCTTCGTTTCGTATTCGCGTGAGTTTCTGGGTGAAAAAGCCTCCTACGTGGCAGGCTGGATGTACTTCCTCAACTGGGCAATGACCGGGATTGTCGACATCACCGCCGTCGCGCTCTACATGCACTACTGGGGCACCTTTGCCGATATCCCCCAGTGGTTGTTCGCACTAGGGGCGCTGTCCATCGTCACGCTAATGAACCTGATCGGCGTGAAGTGGTTTGCAGAAATGGAGTTTTGGTTCGCGCTGATTAAGGTCGCGGCTATCGCCATTTTTCTGGTGGTCGGTACGGTCTATCTCGGCACAGGCAGCCCGCTGGATGGCAACACGCCCGGCCTGCATCTGATTACCGATAACGGCGGCCTGTTCCCACACGGTATTCTGCCCGCACTCGTGCTGGTTCAGGGGGTGATATTTGCCTTTGCTGGTATCGAGATCATCGGAACAACGGCAGGCGAGTGTAAAAACCCGGAGCAGGTGCTGCCGAAAGCCGTCAACAGTGTGATCTGGCGTATCGGCCTGTTCTACGTCGGTTCTGTCGTGCTATTGGTCTGCCTGCTGCCGTGGAATGCGTATCAGGCAGGACAAAGCCCGTTCGTAACCTTCTTCAGCAAGCTGGGCGTTCCCTATATCGGGACAATCATGAATATCGTGGTGCTGTCCGCCGCGCTGTCTAGCCTGAACTCCGGTCTGTACTCGACGGGTCGAATTTTGCGCTCGCTGTCGCTGGGTGGCTCGGCTCCCGCTTTCCTGTCGAAAATGAGCAACCAGTCCGTCCCCTATACCGGCATTTTGGTGACGGTCTGCATCCATATTATCGGCGTGGTGCTTAACTATGTGGTGCCGTCGCAGGTGTTTGAGATCGTCCTGAATATCGCCTCGATCGGCATTATCTGCTCCTGGGCGTTCATCATCTTGTGCCAGATGCAGTTGCGTAAAGCGATTCATCAAGGGAAAGCCAAACCAGTTGCGTTCAGAATGCCCGGTGCACCGGTAACATCATGGCTGACGCTGGCTTTTCTGGTGAGCGTATTGGGACTGATGGCGTTCGATTACCCGAACGGAACCTGGACGATTGCAACGATTCCGGTGCTGGCAATCATGTTGATGATAGGCTGGCGCGGACTGAAAAAGCAGCGCGAAGCAGTGAAACTCGCTAACCAGCAGGAATCCAACCTGCGTTAACGATCTTACGATAAGAAACAATGCCTTAAGACAGAGAAAACTCAGGCTCGTTTCCGAGCCTGAGTTCCTGAGTTGAAGAGAAATATCGTTACTTTTCTACTACGTAACCGTACAGCCGTTTGCTGCCATCTTCTTCCGCGACGCTGTAAACACCCTGCAATTCCGGCGAAAAGCCGGGCAGCAGGTTAATCCCATCTTCCAGCGCCAGAAAATAGCGCTGTACCGCTCCGCCCCAGGCTTCCCCCGGTACGACACACAGCACGCCCGGCGGGTATGGCAATGCGCCTTCCGCCGCGATACGTCCTTCAGCTTCAACGATGGGAACCAGCTCAATATTCCCGCGCACAAATTCCCTGTTGGCATCCTGCGGCAACATCGCCACTGACGGGAATTCGGTTTTGCGGAACATCGCTTTTTGCAGATCTTTCACATTATGCTGGGCGTAAAAATCATGCATTTCCTGACACAGCCGACGCAGTCGGTAACCGCGATAGCGCTCTTTATATTTCTGATACAGGCTAGGCAGCACTTCGCTCAGCGGTGCATCGCGGGCGATCAGCGTTTCAAAATGAACCAGCGCATTAACCAGTTCCTGCATTTTGGCGCCGTCTTCCGCTGGCGTTAACAGGAACAGGATCGAGTTCATGTCGCATTTCTCAGGGATGATGCCGTGCTCACGCAGATAGTTGGCAAGGATCGTAGCCGGAATACCAAATTCGGTGTAATCGCCGCTAATCGCATCAATACCTGGCGTAGTCAGCAGTAATTTGCAAGGATCGATAAAATACTGATCTTCTGCGTACCCTTCGAACGCGTGCCATTTCTCGCCCGGTTCAAAGTTGAAGAAACGCACATCCTGCGCGATCGTCTCCGTATCGTGATCCTGCCAGAGCGCACCGCCCACCGTGACAGGGACGAACGGTTTGATGAGCGAACAGCGCGTCAGCAGTTGCTTACGTGCCTCAATGCCCAGCTTCACGCAGTCCATCCACATACGACGCCCACTGGCTCCTTCGTGCATTTTGGCATTCACATCCAACGCGGCGAACAGCGGGTAAAACGGACTGGTCGACGCATGCAGCATAAAGGCGTTATTCAGCTGCTTATGGTTGCAAAAACGGCGTTGCCCTTTGATGTGCGTATCTTTTTTGTGGATCTGTGAGGTCTGAGAGAAACCCGCCTGCTGCTTATGCACCGACTGGGTGACGAAGATGCCCGGATCGTTCTCATTCAAATCCAGCAACAGCGGCGAGCACTGCTCCATCATCGGGATAAACTGCTCGTAGCCGACCCATGCAGAGTCAAACAGAATGTAGTCACACAGGTGCCCGATGCTATCGACAACCTGACGGGCGTTATAAATGGTACCGTCATAGGTACCAAGCTGGATGACAGCCAGACGGAACGGGCGCGGCTCATTGGCGCGTTCCGGCGCGACTTCTGCAATCAGCTTGCGCAGATAGGCTTCATCAAAACAGTGCGCATCCACGCCACCGATAAAGCCAAACGGATTGCGCACGGTTTCCAGATAGACCGGCGTCGCGCCCGCCTGAATCAGCGCACCGTGATGATTCGACTTATGGTTGTTACGGTCAAACAGCACCAGATCGCCACGCGCCAACAGCGCGTTCGTCACCACTTTGTTCGCAGAGGACGTGCCGTTCAACACGAAATAGGTCTTATCGGCGTTAAACACGCGCGCGGCGTGCTTCTGTGCCTTCTTCGCCGCTCCTTCATGGATCAGCAAATCGCCCAGTTTGACGTCGGCATTACAGATATCAGAACGAAAAACGTTCTCACCGTAAAACTCAAAAAACTGACGCCCTGCCGGATGCTTACGGAAGAACTGACCGCCCTGATGTCCCGGGCAGGCAAACGTCGTATTTTTCATTTTGACGTACTTGGTCAGCGTGTCGAAAAATGGCGGCAGCAGCGCATCCTGATAGCCTTTCGCCGCACGCTCCAGCACGCTCGCGTGCTCACCTTCATCATCGAGAACCAGCCATTCGCTGCCCGCAGGCAGAACATCTGACTCTTTATCTTCATCGGGCTCTTCGACAAACGCCGGGATGGTAAAACCGGTGTTCTGCAATATCGACAGGATACCGCTACGGGCTTCCTCAATAGAAACCACGACCGCCGCCACATCCGTGAAGTCAGTCTGACTCAACGCGACAATCTCGCGCGTTGTGATTAAACGGGTGGCAACCGCTGCATTCGCCGCAATTTTTAACTGTTTCATGTAACCAAACCCAAACGGTTAAGGGTAAGTGTACGTGCCTAGAAGACACCGTTCAGGGATAACAATCCCGACCAATCACAATGCCAATCAATAACGACAAGCGTATGATCCCTACAGGTAAACTGTAGGCTAAGAATGGAAAAACTGGAGCCAGCACCATCCGATAGACATCAGTAAAAGCAGAGCAGCCCTCTATTTTTACTCATGCCTAACAGCGAGCGAACGAACGCCTCACCGCATGGTGAAGGAGGATAATCGACGGGAAGAAAAGTAAACCGCGCAGTGGTGATAAGAAGATACACGCAGTGACGTCATCAACGAGCTGGCGCGAGCGTTCTGCACCATGAGCAATGAATCTGACATATCGGCGATCCTCTTTTAGCTATACGCTAACTACGCTTAAAGGGGCGTTCAGGTGAACGGGACGTTAAAAACCGCGCAATAGTGGCATTATTCTTCATCAAATTCAACAATCCAGCCCGAACTCAACGCGGTAAAAAGTGCAACGAAACATGCCGAACGTATACGGGAAGAAGCATTACCGCGCTATACCCTAAATAATTCGAGTTTCAGGACAAAACGTATTCGTTTTGAACAGCGCTTGCGCTGACCCCAAAGGGGTGAGGCCATAAGGCCGAATAACGCGGCAAGGAAAGGAGTCCCGATGAGCTTACTAAGGTAAGTGATTCGGGTGACTAAACGCAGCCAACGCACATGTAACTTGAAGTATGACGGGTATAAGCGTGCTGAAAGGATCGCCAGGAATCGGCTAGCAAATAATATAATTGCCTGAAAATAGCGCAGGCTCTCCGCTTTGTGACAGAAACCCGTTGACGCCACGCGGTCAATACGGTTTAATGCGCCCCGTTGCCCGGATAGCTCAGTCGGTAGAGCAGAGGATTGAAAATCCTCGTGTCCTTGGTTCGATTCCGAGTCCGGGCACCACTAATTCTTAACCCTCGCCTTTGGCGGGGGTTTTTCGTTTCTGGCTTGTGGACTCTTCATCGAACACCGTTCGATTCTCTACGAAAGCGCTATCTCGCCTCCCCCTCCCCATGATTTGGACCCATACGCTCGCGGTGTGGAAACTGGATCGACTGGGACGCAGTATGAGACAACTAGTCAAACTAATGGACACGTTACAACAACGAGGGATTCATTTTCGTAGCGTAACCGACTCCATAGATACCGCCACGCCAATGGGAAGGTTTGTTTTTCACATTATGGGGGCGATGGCTGAAATGGAACGAGAACTAATTGTCGAACGAACCCGCGCAGGTTTGGCTGCCGCTAGGGCTAAAAGACGCATAGGCGGACGCAGGCCCAAGCTGACGCCGGAGCAATGGGCGCAAGCCGGACATCTTCTGGCTAATGGCGTCCCGCGACAGCAGGTGGCACTGATTTATGACGTAGCAGTAGATACCTTATATCGAAAATTCCCCGTCGGCAGAAAACGGAGTGCCAAAACGTAACGTTGAAAAGATCAAGTAATCTATTTTTTGGTAAACCTGCCGTCAAAGAGGCAGGTTTACCACACTGATTATCCAGCCTATTCCTCACAGGCCCATGCAGCTACAGCCGACACTCAGATATTCCACTGTTCAGGTACTGAAACCGCATACTCGATGCCAATTTCTCTAAAGTGTGCCTCGGCAGACTTGATTTTGGCATTTTCGGAGGGTCTCCTTTTTTGTTCATCCATGGTGCTCTTGGTTTCACGCACCATATAGATGCGGTCTTCGCCGTCTTCGGATTTGATGATGGCCCAGTCTGGGTTATAGGGGCCAACCGGCGTGTCGATCTGGAATCTTGGCGGCAGCTTCATAAACAACCTGATATCCTCGCGGTGATCGAGAAACTCGGCGAATTTTCGCTCCGGGCTGTCTGGTCCGCCATCGAACACGACATAATCAAAGTCAGTTTTCTCGGGGTGTTCAACACGGTACAGATGTTCTTTGAAAAAATCCTTTTCGGCAAGGCCGTCGGCTTGCAACTCGCGGAGTTCATAGACGGATCCGCCGATCTTTTCATACTGAACGCCTTCGACAATGACGCGCTGTAGTTCGCCCTCTACACAACGGCGTACCATCGCCATAAAGTCGTTCGGATTGGCAATGAACTCGTCCAGCCTGCCGCTGCCGGTGAGAATGTCCACCAGCGTCTTGCGCGTAAGAGACGTACCTTGCTGCAACTCACCGATAATGTCCGGCAGGTCATAGCTGCCTTTTAGGTCGACAGTCCGCGCACCCAGCTCTTGCCCTCGCGTGCCGCCACGCAGCACCCTGACCCCCGCACGGGTGACATTAATACGTAACGGCTGGATTTTGGGTTCAGCCTTGATCGCCTTTATACACGCCTCAACCAGCATAGGGTGTTTAACTGTCACCCGATAAGTAGTTTTCTGGCTGATAGCGCTCCAAAGCTTCTCAAAATCCGGCGAGGCGTAGAGCTCTTTATTGAATTTGCGCTTAGCCCGCGCACTTACAGGTTTCACATATTTCTCAATACCCGCATTAAGGATGCACCGGATAATATCTGATTCGTAGGGCCTGAGCTCATCAGGCAGATGTAATGAGAATCCTTCTGCATCCGGCAGAAACATGGAGGTTGTCTTACCATCCTTGATGAATCCCGCGTTTTCCAGATGTTTGAAGATGGCAGAAGAGGCGTTGAACCCCAGTATGTCATCGGTCATCGCACCATGGGAATCCCGCTTCATCAATTTGGCAAATTCATTGGGGCGTACCTTTCCAATAGCTACGCCCGCATCTTTGTATTCGGCTTGCAGATTCTGAGCGAACGTAGCATAAGATTCGTTAGCAACCACGGTGAGCTGTGCAATGCTACGGTCGGTAACACGCTCATAGCCTTTTACTGTTTTCGCTACCGGCAAACGTAGACCACGCCCCAGCGTCTGCCGACGTTCCGTTTCCGCGCCCATTTCACGCAGCGTACAAATCTGAAACACGTTGGGGTTGTCCCAGCCTTCGCGCAATGCGGAATGGCTAAAAATGAAACGTACGGGTTCTGCATCGTCCAGCAGACGCTGCTTGTCCTGCATAATGAGTTTGTAGGCGTCGTCATCTTTGGCTGTTGTGCCGGATGAATCCACAAAGGTCGTTCCGCCACGCGTTTTCAGTTGAGAAAAATACGCCCGACGTAATTCGTAAGGTTCCAGCGGCAGCAATTTTTGGTAAACGTCAGACTTACTACGCTCTTCTCTGAACACCTCATCGAACCACTTGGTGAACTCGCCGTTTGCGTCTTCGTTGTTCACCCCGTCACCGAGAAAACTCGCCACCTTATCCACGAAAAACAGGCTCAGCACCTTGATCCCTTTCGGGCGCAACATGGCCTCCCTGCGCAAATGCTCACGCACGGTTTCCCGAATCATTTCCTTGTAAATCGTGCCCGTTGCGCCTCCCAGGGATTCACCTTCGTACAGCAGGCTTCCATTTGGCGTCAGTTCAATACTGGCTGACTCACCGAAAGCGGCGATACTCAACGCATTAATACGCCAGCCAGCGTAAGCCGGATTTCCCGTGACATAGGACAATTCCTGATGCGGCTTGACCTTTTTGCTACGACGCGCAATAGAACCATCGGCCTTGCGGCAAGCCAGCTCAAGTTTCGCGGCTTTCGTGTCGTTCACTTCCAGTAGTTTGACGTAAGGCGCAACGTCCGCACCGTGCTGTGCGACTTCAGCTACGACAATCTGTTTCACCAGACCGAGCTCGTGTGCATCAACCGGATCGAGCCGATAAACCAAATTTCGCAACTGCTTGTGCGTGGCCGAATAACGCAGCGTAAATACGGGATCGAGTTCGCCTACTGCGGACTGCGATAGAAGTGATTCCATATTCTGTGGTTCATCCATGATAACCACCGGATGCGTACCTTTGAGGTAATCCAATGGACGCAAGCCATTGAGCTTGTCGCGTGGTTTATGAATGATGCGCGTATTCTTATCACCGCGTATCGCGTCAATCGTCATCACCAGTATTTGCACGTTAGTCGCGGTGGCAAAAGCTTGCACTTCCTCAGCTCTGTCGCCACTGTAGACATTGGCATCGAAAGGCTGCGCCGGATAGAGGCTGCGGAAGTGCTCGCGCATCAGGCGAATACTGGTGTTCACGCCCTCGCGGATGGCAACACTGGGAACCAGAACGATAAACTTGGTGAAACCGTACTTATTTGCCAGTTCGAAAACAGTCCGCAGATAAACGTAAGTTTTACCCGTACCGGTCTCCATTTCGATGTCGAAATCCAGTTTGTCATCAACCAGTTTTTCGCTGACCTCCAGCCCGTTGCGATCCTGTACCGTTTGTAAGTTAGCAAGGATAGTGCCTTCATCCAGTACCAGATTATTGCCGATAGCGCCGATCTCCTGCTCAATACCTAAATCCAGCTCACCTTCCCGGCAGGCAACGCTGCCACGCAAGGCAATCGCGATCTTGTCGGCATCCTTTGGCTGACCATCGAACAAATCCACCACGGCATTGATGGCATCAAGCTGATACTGCTGCTGCGAATCAAATTGAAAGCCCGTATTTTGAGAATGATGGTTCATCACGCCGTCCTCAGCTCAATACATTTACTCCTGGCATATTGAGCAATATTGGTTTTCAGTTCGTCGTCGCCTTGAAAGGCATCCTCCAGAACGATCAGGCGCATAGGCTCGGCATTCACTAGTTCCCGCAATTGTTCCAGTGTGGGTTTAGTTCTCTCGTTCAAATACGCCAGCAGACGCGGCTTGTCGGCATCACCAGCAATGTTACATACATCTAACCCAGCAATAGCTTTAGTACTGAGATGCTCGCTCAACGAATAGCCGAGCTTCAGCAGCAGCTCAGTAAGCAGGCCGTCTGGGTTGGCATCATCAGTGCTGCTGTCGCGCAAGTCGAGCAAATGCTGGGTTAGCTTGTCAGGTTCGATATCGCTGGTGACGCGCCATTTGGTGAAGTGGGTGTCCGCCAGCTTATAGGCGCGGAAACCGGTATCTACATGGCTTTCTACAACATCGGACTTTATTTTCTCGCCCACCAGTTCGATGCGCTTGCGCGAGATATCGGCGATAGTAGCAAAGCCTGCCTTACGTGCTTCAGATCCTTCAGGCGTGGGTTCCGGCAGTTGCACCATGATAAAGCGGCGCTTGCCTTTGTCTTCAGCATTGAGCTGCATTACAGCGTGGGCAGAGGTGGCACTGCCGGCGAAGAAATCGAGAACGATGCAATCAGGATCATAGCGGCTTGCAGCAAGGAATAGTTTTGCCAATAGCTTTGTTGGCTTCGGAAAACTCATTATATTTTGAAGCCCAAAGATAGCATGCAGCTCATCAAAGGCATCTTCATTCGTTCCCCAACCATCCGAAAATAAATCGTCCGAAATTGAAAAATTTGCTCCAGAGGAAGAAGTCCCCCTCATAGGAAGTAGATCTTTCAGTTTTTTCTCTCTAGGTTCACTGACAATACGACGAAAATAAAGATCTTGCGTAACATACAAGCTCTTCTCATCAGCATAGCTATCCAAGAGTTTTTGGGAATAAATCCAATTACTATCAACTTTGACATCCTCAGCCAAAAAACCGTCTTTGATAACAAGGTCTGATAGTAAAATCATCTCCATATTGCCGGAGCTAATCCGGCTTCCGCTTGGAACAATATGATTTTTTGATTTGAATCTACTCGGTATCCCTTTTTTGATAAGGCGTACACCACGAGAATTCGTAGTTTTAATCACAGGATATGTTTCTACATTTCGTGCAATTTCACCAATAAGTCCATTGAAATTAGAAACGCTCCTAGAATATACAAAAACATACTCCTTTATATTTGTTGAACTCTCAGATAAAAAGGCTCCTTTCTTTTTCTTTTCCCATACAAGTTGGGCAATAAAATTCCTTTCGCCGAATACTTCATTACATAGTTTCTTCAGGTTGTCCTGTTCATGGTCATCAATCGAAATAAAAATCACACCATCATCAGTAAGCAGATTGCGTGCTAGCTTCAGACGCGGATACATCATGTTCAGCCAGTTGGAGTGATAACGCCCTTCGGTCTCGCTATTGGTGGAAACCTTCTTGCCTTCCTCGTTCACCTGCCGCGTCCACTCAAGGTAAGTATCCAGCCCCTCTCTGTAGTTGTCAGGGTAAACAAAATCGTTGCCGGTGTTGTAAGGGGGATCGATATAAATCAGCTTGACCTTGTTGTGATAGTGTCGTTGCAGGATCTTCAGTACTTCAAGGTTGTCTCCCTCAATAAACACATTCTGCGTCGCGTCCCAGTCTTTTGAGTTAGCAAAGTCTGGTTTCAGTGTTGCAGTTGTCGGGGCTTGTGCGGCACGCAGAGCTCGTTTTTTCCCCGGCCAAAACAGGCCAAAGCGTTCGTTACTGTCAGCCACATCATCAGCCAGCAGCTCACGGAGCTTTTCAACATCCAGCTTGCCATCAGCAACAGCCTCTGGAATCAGTTCAGCAAGCTGACCAGCCAGTTCGGTGCGGAAATTAGGGGTACTGCTTGGGATATCAAAAAGATCGTTGTGTAGTGGTGAACAGGACTCATCCTGTCTACGCTCGGCCAGAGCATCAATACTGCAACTCGATTCAGCATTTTCTTTCTGTTTAGCGCTATGTTCAGTAATACGTTCATTTGCCATACTGATAATCCGGTGCGGCATCAGGCAAAATCAGCAGGCATCATCTTTCTGAGGTGCTAAATTAATTATTGCTATCGACTCAATGACCCGTAACATCCCTATGTTATGTACAACAATCACTAAAACACACCGGATTATCAGTGTGATATGTTAAAAACGTCGTCTGGGTAGGATGTCTGGTAAGTCGAGTTTCTCGGAATAAAAAATGACGATATTTAACTCAACATCGTCATATAAGGTTACCGACATCGTTACAGTGGACTGATAAGAACTCGATCAATCGAATTGACTGAGATAGCGCCGGGTGGCGGAAGCCTCTTACCGTTTTTCGCCGCTATAGCCTGAAATCGAAGTAATTCCACAGAGGCAATTCTCAGGGCGTCATCATGCGTTGAAGCCGTCACAGACAGGTTATCGAGATCGGAGAATTTCAGCGTAACCGTTGTATCATCGACATCAATATCCGCTGGGTAAGGAACAAAGATGGAGGCGAGCTTTTTAGCCTGTTTCTTATGTGCATCCAGTTTGCTTACGAGGTGTGCTGCACGAAGGTGGGTATAGCGTTTCAACATATTCATTGATTTATGGCCTGATATCGCCGCCACTTCCATAACATTTAACGTTCCCAGTTCAAAGAATCGGCTGATTGCCTCATGTCTGAGATCGTGAAAATGCAGATCGTCGATAGCCAGAGCCTTCAGAGCCACACGCCATGCGCTTTTAAACCCACTCGACGTGTAGCTAAAAATATAGCCATTCTCATGATGTGGCCGTTCACCCAGGCCACACAGAACTTGCCGTGCTTTTGATGACAATGGAACGTCTCGTGATGTCCCATTTTTCGTCAAAGGTAAATGGGCAACGCCAAGGCGAAGATCGGTATATTCCCATCGCAACGACAAAATTTCGCCTTGCCGCATTCCCGTTTCCAACGCGATCTGAAAAATAGCCAACAATTCAGGATTTTTATCTTTGAAATATCGGGTTAGGTGTCGCTCTTCCTTAGTCGTTAACCGCCGAGTACGGCCTGACGATACGGTAGGCTTGCGAACATTTTCAACGGGGTTTATTGAGCACGTTCCCCACTCCACTTTTGCCAGATTATAAAGCGTTGATAACAATGCTAATTCCAGTCTCACTGTATTCGCACTTATCGACTTTTGCGTTCTGGCGTTAAATTCCGATAATCTGTTATCTCTATATTCTGCAATGTCTATAGATGAAATTTCATCCATATTTCTGTTAGCCAAACGCGAACGCTTGATAACGTTGATTCGGTAGAACTCCTGCAATTGCCCTCGTTTATGTCGCGAAACCGTAGAAAAATATTTATCCAGCGCCTTACTTAACAGCATCTTTTTTATACGTTTTTTCACTATTACTCTTTTCCCTATTGGTCAAAGAGAAAGACAATACAACAAATTGGATTCCGTATTCAGGCCTCTAGTTGACATAGATCTTAACAATCAAGCGTGAAATGACTTAGGAGAGGAGGTCATTCCTCCAGTTCCCACGGTGCAGGTGTTTGCATCGTTTTACTCAGCGCGGTATTCAGCACAGGATCCTGACCCAAACGAGCAAGGATGATCCTACCCACGGGGCATAAAAAATATCGAGAGCGCAATCTACGGTTACTAATAAAAACAGAACCTAATGCAGAAACATGGGATTTTCTAGCAATCGCCCCCCTCTCTAGAGAGGGGTGTTATCTGATATAGGCCTGTTTAGTGGCACTAATCTGCTATCAGAGATTTACAGTTGATTGTAATACTTGGGAAAAACCTTGTTTCCACACAAATCTGTAGATGAAAAACACCAGAGCTATGTATATAAAGGAATTAACAAAGCTAAAAAATATTCCAGTAATTGCAGTGAAGATAAAAACAAAAATAAATAGATAGCAAGCTAATTTAACCACATAAGTGCTTTTCCTTCTTGCGACATTGTATAAAGATAAACTCAGTATCAGGTAATAAAAAGAGGCTATCGTTAAAAGAGCTTTGGTTACACTTTTTAATTTAAAAACTGCACCTCGCCCCCCCATATCGGCAATGTCATTCATAACAAAATACATGACTAAAAACATAACAGTAAAAGTTACAACCCCACCAAAGATAAAATATGTTTTAAAGAAACCTAACCGTCCTCTAACCATAGATGATTCAAGGATCGGTTTAGTTAAAAATGCAAAAATAACCAAAAGTACAAAAGACATAACTACTCCCTTAAGTTAAATTTTCTTCTAAAAAATGTACATCGATTTATTCCCAAATATTCCCACGGAGAACCTAATGATTTCCCTCCTCCCCCTTACTTTTAGCACTACCTATACTGTAATCCCCACTAAACCTAACCATTCATTTTTTCTGTTCCCACGGAGCGGGCGTTTGCATGGTTTTACGCAGCGCGGCATTTGGTGCAGGAGCCTGATCCAAACGGACTAGGAATTCCTGATAAGCGTCGGGATCTGCCATAATGATGCGTTGATCGATCAACGCTTCCTCTGCGGCAACGCGAGCAGCTTCAAGGACAAAATCAGTGCGATTTTCCCCTCTGGCCTTCGCAGCACGATCCATCAGATCGCATTCGGCAGGCTTGATGCGTAAATTCAACGTTTCGCGTTTAACAGAAACGCTGTTCGTCGCTGGCATGATGTTATCCTCTGGCACACGCTTTGGATATTAATCATACAGATAACATAACGCCAATGTCATTACGACTTATCGACGTCGCAGGAAATTGAACCGAAGGAACGAGCCGGACATTTCTTTATCGCATGTGGCCCATTATTTAGTAGACAGCAAGAATGGCAACCCGCTGTCACATTACACTTGCACAGAAATGAGCATACACACTCAATTCAATTCCCTGTTTCCATACCCTACGACCACCTTTCCAGCAGCAAGGCTTTTTGTTACCACGGTTCCCGCGCCGACTTTTACGTTATCACCTAATGTAATGTCGCCTAGCAGAATGGCATTGGCACCAAGCTCCACCTGATTACCCAGCACCGGGCTTTTGGTGACATGACCCTCACGGTTTATCACGCTACCAATGGTGACCCCCTGGCGTAATGTACAGTTCGCCCCGATGATTACATCATAATTCACCACAATACAGTGCGGATGATATATTTTTAGCCCAAAACCGATTTGAGTTCTGTGCGGAATTTCCACACAGAACAGCCACTCATTAATCACTTTATTCAGGACAACAAAAGGAACGCTGATAATTTTCAGCAGCGCATTTGATGACTGGTAAATGGTTGAAAGGCGAAACAGCAGTATGACTAGTTTAGCTTTAATACTGCCCGCCGCTTTTATTTCACACCATACATGGCCGATATTTTTCAGCATATGAATATCTATTCTTAATTCCGTGCTCAGCGCACCGTTACCGTGGAAATTCGATACCAACCGTCAGCCTGCTTGCCCTCGTTGGCGAGATTAATTCGCGATACACCCTTTGCGTCCAGCATCGCCATGTCAATATTATACTGCCCGGCAGGAAGCGCTTCCGGCATCGCCAATTGGTAGACGAAGGTATGCTGCCCTGGCAACCAAGTGCGGATGTCATCAGCCGTTTTTCCCATACTCATTACGGTGTTGGCATCATTCACCACACGATAGGCCACATCATATTTCAGGTAAATGGGCGCTACGCCGTCGTTAAACCACTGCTGGTTTAACGTCAGGCTCTGCCCTTGTGCCAGTTCAGACTCATGAGTTAACGAGGCCAAACGGAAACGATAGCCGAGTTTGGTCAGCGCATTATCCACAATGTCCCGATATTCCGTCGGCACGCTGCGCGATTTCAGATTAATGGTGCTGGCGTGCTGTGCCAGCGCCCAGTCAAAGGCCACCTGCACTTGCGCACGAGTATAGTGCTGCACGCTCTGCCACTCCGACATATGACCACAGATTTCCAGACTCACCGGCGCACGTTGCCACGCAGAGCTAAAATTGGGATAAAGCGCCTCCGCGTTTTGCAGCCGCTGCGGGTAATCATCTTGCATGTGGCTCCATGTGGTCGAAAAATTATGCCAGTCTCCCCAGCAATCCGCGCGCCATCCAGCGCCTTGCTTCACTGCGCTGACCAACGTGTCGCCGCCGTTAATGAGCATAATTTTTGGGCTGTTGGGAAACGCGGCAAAATACATTTCCACGTATTTATCCAACTGGGCTGACGTGTAGCGTTCAATCAGCGGCGTAATGGTCGGGAAATTGGTGTTGTGCCACTCGCCCCATGACCCCACCAACCCAATATCGATATAAGCCAAATTCGAATTACCGTCATAGCGCTGCCCAAAAGCATTAAGCAAACGCTGGCTGTATTCGATAAACACCGGGTCGTCCAGATCCGGCACAAAGGTTTTTTTGTCCGGCGTCCATTCGCCCTTGATGCCTTTTTGGATCAGCCAGTCAGGAATCTCCGAACCACTGGCAGGCTCATCAAGCGCCATAAAGCGCAACCCCACGTTCATCGGTGGTTGATGCTGGCTAGCCAGTTCGAAAATAGCGTCCACGGCTTGAAAATTATATTGGCCTTCTGCTGGCTCAAGTTCATTCCAGTACAAACGATCATATTCAATGCCGGTGTCGGGATAATCAGCCAGCGACAACGTTGTACCATTACCCTTGTTAAAGCTGGCGACGCCAGTACCTGGGTTCGTTAGCGGGCCAGTTAGCCCTCTGGGGGTGACGGTCGTCATCACGCCATCGGCCACACCCAATACAGAAAATAGCAAACCTCCTACAGCGATAATTTTACAATGCACTTATGACTCCTTATTTCCACATCAGTAGAAACCGGGGGTCAGTGATCCTTCAGGCTGAGCCACCAATCCCAAACTCCTAAGTGGAAATGTGGGAAAATATCAATACCCAAGGCAGACTTAATCATGTAAAGCATCAATAGCGCCGCAAGCATGCAGGACAAGCCAGTAAACAGGATCAACGCAGTCAGCAGTATGCGAAATAGCGTTGACTCTTTGCGTGGACGCTTGCGGTGATCCAGACCGAACAAAAAAACGAAGTAATAGCGCCTGTTCAAAAAAGGGAAACTCTTACGCACGTCGACCCAATGCATTGAAGATGCCGTAATCGACAGCACCGCCTGCTCAACGGCCAGCCGCTGTTCCGAGGTCAGTTCTGTATCGGTTTTTCCATCAAGGGCTTCATAGAAGCGCTCAATGACTAACGGGCGTTTATTCGACTCACTCACTATTAGCCTATTGATCTATCGACTCATTCATTTACTGCGGTGTAAACAGCCATCGTTTGTTCCGCGATTTGTTGCCAATTATACCGTTGTAAATATTCAGAGTAATCAACAGATAACGATTTAGAGCGCAATGTGATTTTTTCGGATAAATCCGCCACATCTCCTACATTGAAATACGTTTCTGGCGCTAATTTCACCTCCAGATTGGCTGGAATATTGCTGACCACGACAGGCAATGAGAATGACATGGCCTCCAGCAACGCAATGGGTAACCCTTCGTGATATGAAGACATCACAAAGAGTTTAGCCTGTGAAAAAACAGTTTGTAGTTCCTGGCCGGTTAAAAATCCGGTCAGGATCACATTCGGGGTTTCATGGGCTAACTGTTTTAATCGCATGCTATACGCAGTGGGGTGATCGGCATCGCCAACCAAAACCAGTGGCATCGTGACGCCCGATTGCCGATAGGCCGCAATAAGATCATGCAGGCCTTTTTCTTCCACGAAGCGGCCAACCGCAACCAAATAGTGTTGTGGCTGAAGAGAAAAACGCACCAATGTTTGATGGATAACGTCCGCAGTAAGTCGCTGGGGTAGATTCACACCGTTATAGATAAGATGGGCATCATTGCGGCCATATTTCTGCTTGATCATATTATTAATCACTTCGGAGATCACAATCACTTCATTGGCATATTTCACGGCAACCTTTTCACCCAGCAATAAAACTTTCTTTGCCAGGAATCCCCATTTATGGCGGTCATAGTCTGGGCCATGATGAGTAAAAACCACTTTTTTACCCAGCAAACGCAAAAGCGGCACCACCAGACCTGGACCAATAGCGTGAACATGCACCACCGTGGACTGATCAAAGCAGGTGATAAATGCTGCCAGCACCGAATGAACGATAGCCTCTAATGAACGCTTTTTCGGCGACAGTAAAGCGCGAGTCATCACGCCTCGATATTGTGATTTTTTATAATTCACATAAGGTGAGCGTGCGAGAACGCAAATATCCACGTCGAATTGCTGTTTAATCGTCGGATATAAATTTTGGCAATGTGTTTCCACACCACCCAACACGTTTGGAATACCACGTGTTCCCAGAACGGTAATTTTCGTAGTCATATTATTTTTCGATTACTATTTCTCGATAAAGCGCCAATAGAGATTCTGTGTGTTTATGTAATGAATATTTTTCGCGAAGACGTTGGCGCGCATTTAATCCCATTTCTCTGGCTTTTTGCGGATTCAACGCCAAGTCATCCAGCACATCGACTAATGCCTGCACATTGCCGGGTTCGAATAAAATGCCGTCTATCTTATCGCGAATTTGTTCAGGTATACCGCCAATACGCCCGCCTACCACCGGTTTAGCGAATGCCATCGACTCCAGTACCGACATTGAACAGTTTTCATAGTATTCGGAAGGTACCACCACCGCGCGTGCGTATTTAATCAGCCGGTTAAGTTCTTCGCCCTGCTGTTTATAACCCAGGAATTCCGCATGCGGAAATTGCGCGACCAAATCGTTATACAGCGGCCCGCTGCCCGCAATTTTTAACGGAATTTTATTCCGCATTTGCTGATGCGCCCTGGCAAGCGTAGCAACGCCTTTCTCCCGACTCAGGCGACCAATAAACAGCAAATAACCGTCGTCTTTAACATCCTCCACCGACAGGCTGTCATTAATACCGTTAACAATCACGTCAATACGAACATTCGGCAGCTTGCGCATTAATTGGTTACGCAGAAATTCGCTGGGTGAAACGATCACATCCAGCGCCTGATAATTTTTGGCAATATTCTGCCAGGCACCTTCTAACGAAAGAAGCAGACTTTTCGATGCAGAACCTTGCTGGCACCGATATTTAAAAGCGTTAAATACCGAACCAGTTAAACACGCGTCACAGACTTTGCCATCGCGCAGCATGGTGTACGAAGGGCAGATAATCTTGTAGTCATGAGCCGTTAACACGGTTTTACACCCAAATTGACGGGCAATTTTAATCAACGACGGCGTGAGCTGGTGGTAGATATTGTGAAAATGAACAATATCTGGCTTTTCTTTACGCAATAGCACCAGCAATTTCTTACATGCCTCAGCATTATGAATAAAGTTAACCGCGGTTTTAATTGCCCCAATCGCATTGCTATTTTGATGATAATCCACATTACCGACAAAATAGGGCGCGTAGTCTGACGGGAAGTTATTTTCATGCTGCATAGAGAAAGCGATAACGTCAACGCCAGCCTTTTTCAACATATCAATCTCTTGAAAATAAACCGTTTCAGCGCCGCCCTTAATATAGAAAAATTTATTGACCAATAAAACTTTCATCATACCTGCCTATTCATGAATAACCTTGCTGCTTGGTGGTGTCATAGGGTCGCGCACGGGTCTGGTTAACCCTTTTATCAATCCCGCAGAAAACACAGCCAGGTTCATCACACTCTGCCCCCCGTTCAGCAGTGAACGGTTCTTAATCGTTTTTAATACCACAAAAGCGAGTAACGGCAGCAACGCGATGCCAATAACAGCGGCGTTAAACGTCAATAAACTCATCAACAGCACCAGCAAATAAACCGCAAAAACTGCCTCGTTTTTAACGATATGCAATGCCTCACGGAAATAAGGCATCCCCCATGCGCTGCGTAAAAGCTCGCCCGGAGCCCAGAGAAAACCGTTCCGCCAACGATATTGCAGCATTTTATATGTTGGCATGGTGTACGACGTGTGACGGAAATAAGGAACATTAAGTCGATGTAATTTATAGTGGGCATAGCGCAGGCGAATGCCTAATTCAGCCTCTTCATAACCATGCAAGCTGCGGTTGGTGAGATAACCTATTTTTTCAATTGCCGAGCGGCGGTATAAGCCCCCACCGCCTAAATGGCCACAGTCGCCCAACGGATATATTTTATGAAGCCGCTGTTTACGTGATGTAAACTCATAGTTCGCCGCGCCATCCATCTCTACCGTTCCAGCCACGCCGGCGTAATCAGGGTGTGCGGTTAAAAATGCGATGCCCTGCTCAATGAAGCCATCTTCCAGCTCCATATCGCCGTCCATTAGCAGCAAATAATCCCCCTGACTGTACAGGTAACCAAGCTGATGCCCCACGCCGCAGCAGCGTTCGGACGGTTCAGTCAGCGACACCACGGTAACGCCTTTGGCGCTGGCAAGCTGCTGAGTGTTGTCGGTTGATAAGCTATCGGCAACAATGATTTTATGGGGGTAATCCACAATATGGCGACGAATACTGTCGATGGTTTTTCCGATGCATTCCGCCTCATTGAATGTCTTAATACTCACTGAAATAAAAGGTTTATCACTCATACAGTTTTCCGATATAACGGCGGACAGAATGGCGAATCACCAGACTTGAGCCCAGAGATAAATAAAATAGGAATTGCAGCATGGGAATAATCATCAGGATCTGGCTATAAGGCAGACTCAACAGGCACCCAACCGCAAAAACGTTAAAGGCCGGAGAAAAACTCAGCAGTTGCAGATCCTGTTGGTCTAATTTATTACGATCTAGTCCCGGCTTTGGCTGCGTAATGATTAAGATATAAATAATTAACCCGATGAAAAATAGCGTTCCAACCACGCCGACTTCCCATAGCAGCACACTTAATGAAGTTGAATCAATGATCAGGTTATAGATGATATTCAAAAAGCCGGGAGAGACAGCGCTGCCGCTATTTGTCGCATTTAATCCATAGCCAAACAACGTGCCGGAGATCCCCCACATATCGTGATTTTTCAGCCAGAAAAATAGCGTAGTAAGACGCCCAAGTTCACCGGATTCCATAATGTAGCTGGTATCAAAAATATAATTCAATGAATCCAGAAATACGCTCATCGCGCTTTTCGTCGGGTCGCCACCAAACGCCGAGGAGTAACCCGAGGCCAAAATGGTAATCGCTACGGTAATCAGCAACGCCGTGCCGGTGAAAATAAGCAAAATCGCTTTCAGGTTTACGCTATTCATGCCTTTGATGTAGCTCGGCATTAACCAAACCCAGGCCAGTAATAACGGCGATACCAGGATCACAAATTTCACTTCCCCCAGGATACACAAGCCAAACCCCAGAACAATATGCAGCGCCGTGGATTTAAACGACGTCAAACCATGTTTAAATTCCGAGACTTTCAGCAGCATAATCAACAGGCAGAACAACCCCATCGCCGCAGTATTTCCCCCGCCCATCGGGTCGCCACCGAAAGTGCCGACGACCGAGTCCCATTTTTCGTCTTCTCCCCGCAATGCCACCCGCCGCGGTAAAACAAACAACACCTGATAAATCACCACCGGGAACTGCGCGTAGAACACCCAATACAAACTGCGGGTCACGCGATAAATCTGTGATTCGCGGCAAAACCCCAGCAGCAGGCAAAGCATCATCAGCGACAATGCAACCTCGTTTTTAAACCCAACGATAGCGACGGTTATTCCGCCCTGTAAAAGGGTAGATAATCCCGCCATCGCCAGAAAAGAGAGGTAAAGCGTGAGAACTATCAATTCCTGCGTATCCAAATGCAATCTATCGTAGCGAGTCTGCATAATCAGCAACCCCACCATGTTCAGCGCCAAAATAAAGGGTAACCACAGCACCGCCAACAAACCGGTGAAATACTGCGTCAGTCCGCAGAATACCAGCGTGATAACAACATAAACCTGTAGGTAAAGCCCTGTATTCAAGATCATGGTTCTGTCATCATATTTTTCAGCCCATTAGCACGTTTGTTTACTTTGAGATAAATAAACGCGTAACGTACAAACGTCAGCACAGAAAAAAGAATTATTGATGTGGCATAGTGATTATAAAAATAAGGCACAATCACAAATGCGATTACTACCACACTCAACTGTTCTAATTGAATACGTAAAAAATAGCGATGAGAACCAAATATTAGTTCAATCACCGTCAGCGGACACACCGCCAGCGCCGGAAATAAATAAGGCAACATATAGCGAGAGGTTGGAATAGAGTTAATCCATTCCTCGCTAAAAAACAGATGCATCACCAACGGATAGAAAATAAACACGCCTAGCGTGCAGACCACCCCCGACATCAATAATACCAGCCGGACTTTTTTGAACTCATCATAGTTGAAACGTTTATTTCTGAAATCGGTAGACCAAGTTGAAAAAATAGAATGACGCACCGCATTGCCGATAATCACCACCGGAGACAAACAAAAACGACTCACCACCGAGAAATACCCCGCCGTCAATGCGGAAAACCAAAAATTAATCAGCATAACCGGCAAATTATTATTAACCATCGCCAGCACTTCGGCGCTGCCAACGCGGGTGAGATGATGAGCATGCTGATGAAAGAAAGCCCTATTACGTTGCAGACTAAAATGTCCAAACGTAACGGTGCGGATATTGAACGAGAACAGAATACAGCCGCTAATCAGCACCATCATGGCGCAGGCCCAGGACCAATAAAACGCGGTGGTATGTGAAGTGAACACCAGCGAAAGCACGACCACCACCGAGACGGCGAGTCGCTGAAAGGCCAGAAAACGGTAGTTACCCTCGCGCAGCGACAAATTCTCCGAGATCAGCACCAGTGCATAGGACAGCGTGAGCAGATAGAGAAAGAACACATTTCGCTGAAACAGACATGCGGTCAACATTGCATAGGGCACTGCGATAAGCAGGCTTTGTAGTGTGCTGAACACCACACTCTGCGCCAGTTCACTGTCTTGCTGTTTCGGAATCAGCAGTTGCGATGCAAAGGTACAGACCTGCGCCCCCACCAACACGATGCTGTAACTCAGCGCGTAGATCCCCACCTCGGCCATGTTGTATTTATGCGAAATCAGCCAGATAGACAGCGCGCCAATCAGTTGTGAAACCACCGATGAACCCGCAATGGTAGAAACGCTTTTTAGTAAACTCATCTTTTTAATAAACTCACAGGTGACCGGTACTGTCGATTAGTGCATTCATACTATGGTTTAGGGAACGTATCCCCTCTTTGGTTTCGAGGTTTTTATCCGCAACCCGATTCATTACCGCGCCAATCAGCACCGCGCGGTGCTGCTTAACTTTCTCAATGGCATTAAGCACATCACCCGTACGCCCCTCGCCGGCTTTCAGCACAAAAACCACGCCGTCTATTACCCGGCTAATGAGTTGACTATCCTGCGTTTGATTCACCGCGGCCACATCAACGATTATTCGCTGATAGCGAGTTCTCAGCTCGGCCATCAACGTCACGACATGTTCGGACGACAGCATCAGTAAAGAAGACATCAAGGCATTACCACGCGGCAGGAAGCTTAAATTTTCACTGATTGTCACCAGTGCGACATCCAACGGTGATTGCCCTTGCAGCAGTTCCGCCACACCGATAGCGGAAGGGGGCGCCAGGTCTTGCGTCAGCCCGCCGTCGTTAAAGAAATCCAGGTCGATAAGCAGCGTTTTTTGGTCAGCGCTGAAAGATGTCGCCAGCAAATGCGCCAGCAACGATCGCCCTTCGCCATGCTCTGCCGAGTTGATGGCAATGGCCTGGCAGGATGGATGCGATAACAAAATGTGGGTTCGCATGCTGTGGACAATATCGACGTACAGCGGTGCTTTGGTGATCAAACGCACAACCTGTGAGCGCTTCACGCCACTGGCGAAGATGCGAATTTCCCCCACCGGCGCCACATTCAGGCGCTTTTTCATCTGGCTGATACTGTTGATTGAATTATCCAGCGCGGCTCTCACGATGAAGTAAACCACCGAGAAAATCAGGGTTAGCATGACAACCATCACCAGCAGCATCGCTTTATTAGGTTTCGACGGGTGGTCCGCCGGTACAGCAGGGTCGTAAAGTACCGCGTCCGGCTCTAAATAGTTACCTGCCAGCGTCTGCTCTTTGGTGCGCTGATAGAGCGCCTTATACAGCTCTTTTGTTTTATCCAACGCGGTGATCAGGTTATTGTATTCATCACGTTTAGACGCTAGCGTTTGGAAATCCGCTTTCTGTTTCTCCAGCAGTTGCTGATAATATTTTTCATCCCTCAACGCCGCCTGATACTGCTTATTCAGCCCCGCTTCCAGTTCGAGTAACACGGTGTGGGTTTGCTCTTCAATCGCCTGAACCTGGGCTTCGGCTTCTAAAATTTTGGTATGCTTCAGCCCGTAGCGTTTCCGTAACTCGTATAAAGAACGCCGGGCCTGAATTAGCGCAATGCGCAAATCCTGAATTTGCGCATGATTAGAAATATCAGGCAGAGAAATGATGTTTTCCAGCGACGTACCCACATTCAAACGCACGCTGTTGTAATTCGTTTCCGCCCTGATGCGACGTTGGGTGGCATCCGCTAACTTGGTGGTGACGATCCCCAGTTGTTCAGTTTCGAAGCCATCCACGCCGCGGAAAGTCAGCAGCCCTTCTTTCTTCAGAAATTGGTCGATGACGGCCTGTTGCTCGACGACTTGCTGCCACACCTCTTCCATCTGTTTTTGGTTCAACGTTTTGGCTTTCAGTGTCTTGAGGTGCTTTTGCCTGGCCGTATAGTCAATAAATGCCTGCGCCGCGCCGTTAGCGATGTCGGCCGCCAGCTCAGGCGACGCCGATTCGTATGAGATAGTGGCGAGGTGCGTGGTGCGAACGCCAGTGATAGTGAGGTTTGCCACTATCGAATCCAGTGCGTGATCGACCCGCTGTTGCGCATCGCCACGGTTATCCGCGTTTTTGTCTGTACCGCCGTTAAACGCTGGGTTTTGGTCCAGCTTGATGTCCCGCACGGCTTGTTCCAGCACAATACGCGACTGCATCAACGCATACTGGGTTTCGTAATAGCCACTACGGGTGGAATCATAACCATCGACCTGCGGCAAAGGCGAAACGTTATCCTGCTGTGCTTTAAGCAGTACCGTTGCGGTCGACACATATTTGGGCGTGATCATGTTAATCAGCGGGTAAGCCACTACCACCACAATCAGGCCGGCCAGCACGATCTTCCAGCCGTTCTGTTTGATCTCTTGGGCAAATCTGGAGACATCGATGATGCTTTCCAGTTTTCTGCCATTTTCCACGATAGACAGACTCATGGTCAGAAAAAGCTCATACCGACAATCACGGTATCGCCAGGATGAACGACACGTCTTACATCAACATTTTCAATCAGTTGATTGCTATTCGATAGACGAATACCCACATCCTTGCGGTCTGCGCGATCGGTAAATCCGCCGGCCAGCGCCAGCGCTTTTTCAACGGTTAAGCCCGGCTCGTAGGCATACCCGTTCGGTTTCTCGACTTCACCAGTGATATAGAATTTCCGGAACTCGGCGATGCTGACCGTCACCATCGGATTTTGCAGATAGTCGCCGCGCAGGCGATTAGCCAACTCCTCGCCCACCTGCTCTGGCGTTTTCCCTTTCAACACCAGTTGACCAATGTAGGGGAAGGTAATCGCGCCGCTTTTATCCAGCATGAACTTCATCGTCATCTCCGGCTCGCCGTACACCAGAATATTGACAACATCGCCTTCACCTAACTGATAACCGGTGGTTTCACTTTCAGGTTTGTCCATTTGCCGCTGGCTCGACAGGGAGCATCCTGCTAGCCAGACGCTGAGGCACAGAAAAATGCACAGTTTTATTATTTTCACGTTAGATCTGTACCTTAGCCGTAAACATAATCAGAGAGTTATCACGGCCCAGCATTCTGACGACCTGGCGATCGCCGTTAGGGCCAATAAAGAAAGAATCGCTATCTTGATTGGAACGTAGCGTGTTCAGTTGATACTTTAATTCAACGTTAATAGAGGGCCTGAAGTTATAATTCATGGCGAATGTGAACACCCTGTTTCTGTCTTTACGATCTCGCGGGTAATTCTTGTAAACGTCCGTCAGGTATGAATAGTCAAACGTGGTGGAGAAACGATCGACGAGCCAAAAGTGCTGATAAGAGATGCCGTATTTAGAAGCCAGGATATAGCCGCCGATTTCTGACGGGTCTTTGATATGCTGCGATGTATGTACGGTAAAAATGGATTGTTTAAGTGGTTTCCACTCGGTCTGAATATCCCAGTTTATCCCGCTAAAATCCCTGGCGTTCGGGTTATTAATGAATGTCTTGTAGAGCCAGGACACATTGGCATCAATACCGGTTTTTCCCGTAAGCTGCGATTTAATGCCGTATTCCAGATAATATTCATCACTATCTTTTTGCGAATCGATTTCATAACGCCGCTGATTACCAATAAAACGGTAGCGAAAGCGCGTTGCCGACGAGTATTGGTCAGATAATTCGGCGATCAAACCGTTCTCGTGCCATTCCTGCCCAAGAACATAGTTATAAAAATCAATATCGGTATTTTTAATATCCTCCGTGCGGCCTAACCGTAGTTTTCTAAACAGCAGCGCGACATCGGCTTTACCGCGCCCTTTCAGCGCGCCATAGCTATAACGCAATTCACTGTTGAAAAGCGCGGTACTCAACGGCGAATGAATACCGAAATCGCTGAACTGTTGTGGTCGAAAACCTTCGGTAATACCGCGCCCACGCACTTCGTGCCCAAGCGCCTCCTCAAGACTGAGCGTTAATCCATGCCTCAACCCGTAGCGCCATGCGCCATTAAAGCGAAAGAAATGGTCAGTGTAATTATCCGCCGGATCGCTGTCGTAACGACGATAATCACCGGAATACATCAACAGATATTGATCCTGATAACGCACGCCAATGGCCTTAATCATTGGCCTGACGCTCTGAAAATGAGAACTCACCGCATCCTGATCATCAGCCTGATAGGTCACGTTATTCTCATGCCCATAGTCCAGCCCCACCTGGCTTTGAAAATCAATACCGGCGACACCGATATGCGATTTCGGCATCAGGTCGGCCCAGGATGTGAGGGGGATTATCATTCCAGCGGCGATGATCAATTCAGTACGCATTTTCACCGATAAAGCCTTTGAAAATGGTTCTAAAGATAATTTTGATATCCAACCAAAGGGACCAACTCTGAATATAGGCAATATCGTAGTGAACCCGTTTTTCCATTTTATCGAGGGTATCCACTTCGCCGCGATAACCATTAACCTGCGCCAAGCCTGAAATTCCAGGCTTCACTTTATGGCGAATCATGTAATTCTCGACTAGCTGACGATACTGCTCGTTATGCACGACGGCATGAGGACGCGGGCCAATAATCGACATCGTCCCTTGCAATACATTGAAAAATTGCGGCAGTTCATCCAGCGAAGTCCGGCGTAAAAATGCGCCAAAACGCGTAACACGCGGATCGTTTTTAGTCGCCTGCGTCACGACGCCGGCGTTTTCCATCACGTGCATCGAGCGGAATTTCCACACTTTGATTTTATTGCCGCTCAGGCCGTAACGATCCTGCTTGAATAACACCGGCCCCCGTGACGTCAGTTTGATACCAATAGCAATCACCAGCAGCAATGGCGAAATCATCAGCGTAATAACGCCACCAATCACTAAATCCTCAACGCGCTTAATCAGCGAGCCAATACCATCAAACGGCGATCTGAAAATACTGATGGTCTGAATGTTATTGATGGAGCGAAACTGCGATACGTATGAGCTGTAGGAATAAAGATCGGGAATGATATAGGTATCTACCGTCGTATCGGACATCATCGACAGAAAATAACGAATGCGTTGTAGCGCAACCATCGGCAGCGCAATATAAATCTCATCCACTCTGCCCGCTTTAGCTTCTTCAACCAGCTTACTCACTTTGCCTTTAAATTGGCTCTTAAACAGATAGCCACAACGGGCTGGGCTACGATCGTCGTAAAAAGCCAATTCTAACTGCATGTTGGCATATTCTTTAAGCAATGCTTTTTCCGCCGCTAACCCACCGGGCGTTAATCCCACAATAGCAATTCGGATCCGTTTTTTAGTTGTAAATTTAAACGTAATTAAACGCGTAATATAGAGACTACATAACGAAATAATATACCAGTACAGCGTTGCGGAAAAATATATATTATCGAATTGATGCAATAGACCCAGCGAGTACAGCGTACCGGCATAATTCCTGACTAACTCCACAAAGATGACCGAAAATAATGCGGAACCCCACAGTCTTCTCTGTCCACCAGGCTGCATATTTTTAAGGCCATGGTGATATAATCCAGTATATTCCCCAATAAGTAAAAAAGAGGTTGAGAATAGCAGACTAATCATAATGACATCATCGAAATCGCCCATCATAAATAGACTAGCGCTGACTATTAACGTCAAGTTTATTGATAAAAAGTCCATCAATTTAATAACAAAAAAATCATTTCCATAGGAAATATTCATCTGATTAGTAGACACTTTTTAATCTTAATCCATTAAGTTTTATTATTAACGCTATTCCGTGCCGGATAATATATCACATAAAAAAAATTTAGAATAACAATCAGATCAATCTTAAAGTTTTTTCAGCAAAACACACAAACTGCTAGTACACGCAACCATAATAATTAACGTAGAAAATATAATTTCTCATATTAGTAATTTCTCTAAATATTTATTTTATTATGATTTAATTTTAAATATTTGTATTCTGTAATTATTCCAATGTAGTAGATAAAGAGTAAATTTTCGCCGTTCAGGCAAGTCTGCTCCTCTGTTTTTTGATTCAATAAGTTGACGTAAAGATCTTTTCCGATGCGTTTTGATTTATCCCTTCGTATCGGGGAATTTGTGGGTCAGATTGCGAGTCATCCAGTTCGACGAACGGGAGTGATCCGTTCGCACCCGAACGTATAAAGATTGCCCTTCACTGACCGATATCTTTATTGTTTTGATGAGAAGCGATGCCCGATACCGGCCCACCGTATTCATCCAACGCCTTAAAAAAACTGCCAGAAGGAAATTCAGGTATGATCAACCAGGTTGGAACCGCCTATAGCACCAGCACACAGGCCGCAGATACCCAGCGCGCGGCAACCCAATCTGCCACTGCGAATAGCGTGATCGTAAATGCCGACAGCCAGACCAAACAAGAGGTGGTGTTTTCCTCTCTGGCGCAGCAATTAAGCGACAGCGCAAATCGTGCTGATGCCGAGTATGCGGGCCTCAGCAGAAAAGAACTCAGCGATAAAGCCACCATGCTGCTCAAAAAAATCACCGGGCCAGATTATGACGCTAAGCGGGCGATCAATAACGCTGAAGTGCCCGATTCTTCCGATCCTGAACGTTTGGGCAGGGCAGCAGACGCCACAAAATTTGTTAATGGTTCCGGAAAGAATCCGTTTGCCGGCCTTTCACGCGATCAGCTTGCTTTAATTACCTATGACGACAGTGGACTCTATACCACCAACGAAAGAAGAGCGGCATGGGAAGAGTCATACGATCAAGAATATGCATGGCGCAAAGAGGTGGTCGCCAAAGCGATGGCGGAATACAACAGTAGCGGGAAACTGACTGGTTTCTTTAGCGAGGTGCTGGACCACTATAAGACATTACCAGCTATCGAGCAGGCGCAATATCCAGAGAACTATGAAGCGAAATTGCAGAAATGGATTGATCTCGATTACAACTACTTTACCAATACCGTAGAAGGTAAAGGATCGCCGGACGATATTCTCTCGCTGCAAGAAAGCCTGAATATATTGTAACAATAGTCTGGATTGTTCGCTGTTGAAATTTGGTTATGTGGAAAAATATGCCGTTGTTGATTAAACCAACGGCATTGCAGCTATATAGCCGTAATATTAATGACATCGCAAAAAATATTCAGGTTTTGAACCCCAATAAAAAATGACGCATCGTTACGATAATGACAATGATGAGATACAATTAGCTCAGTAACGTTACCCAGCCACTGGGGATATCAGTAAAAAACGTGGCTTCTTGTGTGGCAGTCCGTGTGCCAACAATGACGTACAGACTGAGCGCCGGGTTAACGTTGGTTAAAATGTAGTACGGCTTGCGCCCGTACATTATCCCTTGATTTGGCTGCTGCGCGCCCACGCTACCATCGAGGTTGAATTCAAAATACAGGGCATTATCCGGTGCAGTAATTTGATACTTATACTTCCCGTAGGATGCGCCATCCAGGACACAAGAGGTGGAAACAGAGTCACCTTTTGAGTTACTGATAATATAAGCGCCAATATCAGCAAGGCTTTTGAAATTGTTATCTTTAATAATTTTCTGAATATACGCTATTGCCTGGACTGGTGTTCTCCCTCGGCACGACTCTATTTGTGGCTGGAACCCAGCTTTCTGAATTTCCCCAATAGCCCGATTATCCCCGCGATAATAAATAGATGGCATATCTTTATCTCCTCATTAAAATGATATTCATCAGACATACATTTTCGCTATAAACATTTTTAAAAATAACAGCAGAGATAAAAAAAGAAATCCGCCTTTTGGCGTAGACGATTTATCGTGATGGGTTATTGCTGGCGGGGAAGTGTCTGGATTATCCGTGATGATTTAAACGGTAAAAGCATAACGACGCTTTCAGCCGTTATGCTCTTCATTCTGTATATAGTTAACCGATCGTCAGTTGTTCAGGGGCTTTGTTGAATAAACCACTCTAATCTTACGATGGGTCTAACGGATAAGTCCCAGGAATACCTCCGTATCAGTCACGTTGTTCGGGGACAGATGCCGGTGAAATCGAGAACGAGATGGGCAATCTCGCCGCGCGTGGGGTTTTTGAAAGGGATATGGACGGACTTAGCACGTCTGCTGACGCAGGCATAATCAGGACAACGGAGCAGGAGCGTCCCCAATCGTTTATCGCCAAAGTCGAGAACGGGGAAAGAAGGTTAGACATCGTAGAATTTATCCATCTAGTTCGGCACAGCAGAGCCGGAATGACGTCGCCAGAGCACCACAGATATTGCCGTAATGAACAAGGTCAAGATGGTGGAAACAAGCAGCGTGCCCTGTATACCGTACTGCTCCAGCAGCATGGCATATGCAGACGGGGCCAGCGCCGCGAGGAAAAACCCCGGTGACAGCAGTAAGCCTGTTTTGCGGGCGTACCGCTGCGGATCAAATAGCATAAGAGGAAGTAGGGCCTTTACGACCGTGAACAGCCCGTTCACGGCCCCATAAGCCAGAACAAATAAGACTGTCGCAAACGGGGTAACGTTACCCGCAAGACCGACCAGAAAGCAGATCGGCAGTAGGATGCCGATAATAAGATTCAGACGTAGCGCGGAGATTCGTGCGCCAGAAATCACGTCCAGCAGGCGGGCACCCACCTGTCCAACGCCCCAGAGCATGCCAGCCAGGGCAGGCATACCATAAGCGGCCAGTATCTGGGGAAAATGCGTGGATACGCCGGTGGAGACAAAGCTAAGCAGCGCAATCAAGGCGGCATACCACAGGCCGCTAGTGAGTGTTTTTCGATTCTCTGCTGTCGCCGATGCCGGAAAACCAGACAAACCAGCAGCGGGAGGTTTTACCTGATGGCCGGCCGGAACAGCGGTCAGAAAAAGCAAACTCACCAAGCCAGCACAGCCATAAACGATAACGGCATGTCGCCAGTCAGTGACGTGCAGCAGGGCAGCCCCTGCAGGCCAGAACACAGCTGAAGCGAGGCCACCCAGTAGGGTGACCAGAGAGACTGCCCGACGGGCACCTGCACCTGCGGTTTCCACAAGCAGGGCAAACGCGGCATCATACAGGGCAAGCCGCATGCCAGCTCCCATCAGGATCCAGACGGCAATCCACGCGGCTGTTGAATGGATAAAAGCCATCAGAAAACACCCGACGACAATGGCGAGAGTACCCGCCATCATCAATGCTCGTCCGCCAGTACGTGCCATAACGGGCCCGGTCAGCGGTGAAACCAGCCCCATAACCAGCATGGCAACAGTCAGGCCGGAAAATATTACAACAGGAGACCAGCCCGTTTCAGCCATGATGGCGGTTCCGAAAACACCCGGCATGTAGAACGTGATCCCCCAGTTGATAAGCTGCGTCATCCCGGTGCAGAAAACGGTGCGGCCAGTCAGATGCCCGCCTGTCAATCGTTGCACTCTGGAAGCGTGGTATCACCCTGTCCGAGCGTACGCTGCAGGATGACCGTATCGAGCCAGCGCCCGTGTTTGAACCCTACGGATGTGAGTGTGCCAGTGATGCTGAAACCCGCGGCACGATGCAGGGAAAGAGAGGCGGCATTCTCACTGTTACCCACCACGGCTACGAGCTGACGAAAACCACGGGCTTCTGCCCACATGACTGCATGGGACAACAGCCGTTTGCCGATACCCCGCCCTTGAAACGTGGGGTCAATATATATAGAGTCTTCTAGGGTGAAGCGGTAGGCAAACCGTTCCCGGTAAAAAGACAGGTAGCAGTATCCCCGGACCTGTCCTTCATCAACCGCTACAAGCCAGGGCAACCCTGCTGTAAGCACTTTTTTCAAGCGGATGGTCATTTCAACCGCATCCGGCGGTTCGGTTTCAAAAGTGGCGGTGCCATGTAATACGTGGTAAGCATAAATCTGCTGAATCGCAGGAATATGTCGTTCGTCTGCTTCAGTTATTTCCATCGGTATGGTTCCTTTTACTTTCATAAACAGAGACTAACCCGGATTAATATTTTCAGACAGGCCACGGGGCTTATCAGCGGTATAAGGAAAACTTTGATATGGCAACCCTGAACCTCGCTCACCTTACTACCTTCAGGATGGTCATCAGCCGGGGCAGTTTCTCCGGGGCAGCAGAAGCTCTCGGACTGTCACAGCCAGCCGTCAGCCTGCAGATAAGACAGCTGGAACAAGTATTTCAGGCCCGTCTTATTGAGAGAACCAGCCGGGGAATAAGGCCAACGCCTGCTGGAATGACGCTCTCTGAGCACTGTATGAAAATTGATGCAGTGGTAAGTGCGGCGATTGAATCGGTGTCCCTGCATTCAGACGATATAACCGGCACCGTCACTGTCGGTACCGGCGCAACGGCCTGCATTCATCTTCTGCCCCCCTTACTGCAGCAGTTACGACAGATGCATCCTCTGTTGAAAGTGGACGTACGCACTGGCAATACTTCAGATATTGTGCGGGGCGTGGAAGAAAATCGTATAGATATTGGTCTGGTAACACTGCCAGCAGCTGGTAAATGCCTGAGCGTTAACCCGCTGGGTACGGATGAGTTTGTTATCATCATGGAAAAAGATACGTTAGGGCAGAGTGCCAAGCCGCTGTCTCCGGACGACCTTTTGTCACTGCCGCTGATTATCTTTGAACCCGGAAGCGGGACCCGCGCCCTGATTGATGAGTGGTTCCGTTATGCCGGACATGTTGCCTGTCCTGTGATGGAGCTTGGCAGTATTGAAGCCATTAAAAGGATGGTTCGTGCCGGTTTGGGTTACAGCATCGTTCCCCGCATGTCCGTTAGAAGCATGGGAGAAAGGCAGGGGCTCAGCGTGTATTCCATGGTGCCCTTTCTGTACCGGACCCTCGCGACGGTAATGCGGGAGGATCGGATTGTCAGCAGAGGAATAAGCGAGGTGCTGAAAAGACTAAACGGCAGTTTTGCAAAAGATGAGACAAGAACATAATGAAAATTGAGCAATTGAGTACTCTGTCAGAAAGCCATGATGAGTTAGTTATCTTATTGAATGATTGTGTGGAAAGTGGAGCATCGATTGGTTTTCTTGCGCCACTGGAAGCCGGTGAAGCAGAACGCTATTGGCAGGGGGTCGCTGCCGATCTGGCTGAAGGCGATCGTACGTTATTGGTAGCGCGTGAAGCGGAGCGCATCACGGGCGCAGTGCAGATCAGCTATTGTCCAAAGAAAAATGGCAACCACCGTGCTGAAGTAGAAAAACTAATGGTGCATACGGCATTTCGTCAACGTGGCATTGCTCAGCAGTTAATGGCAGAAGTAGAACGCCAGGCGCAGGTCAATCGGCGTACCCTACTCGTCCTTGATACCCGCACCAATGACACAGCCTCCATTTTGTATCGTAAATCGGGCTATCAGGAAGCGGGTCAAATCCCACAGTTTGCTCGCAGCTCCGCAGGTACTCTCGATGGCACAACCTTCTTTTATAAATTGCTATAGAGGCTGCTTCAGGTGAGTTGGTCGAACATTTGCTAATGGTTTCAACAGCCCTCTTTCGCAGGACGAAAGCATAGGGGATTAACGTTCAGTCTGCCGACCGAAGGAATATTCTAATAGTGAGATGTACAAAATGATAAAAGCCCTGACTGTGTTAGCCAGGGCTTTTAAGGTACTACAGATTTAAGATTTAACATTCATTGACTTAATAACATTTTACTACTATTTGTACTGCTTCAAATGTACACGTTTATAACAGATAATATTGGGTACTAAAATTAACTAAACCTCCCCCTATATTTACTGGTTTAAACCCCCTACCAACCTTAGTGGTATGGCAGGTACAGGTACATCCCCCATCGCGATATATACTCTTTGATGCGTGGCCTTACTCATGTTGCGAATGGCTCAATCACCGCCTATCGCAAACAATAAAAATTAAATCATAGCCTTACATCATCGCGCTTTCGTCCCCTTTTGCGATCGTAGATACTGACTACGTGGCCTTAAGCATCATCAAGCGAGAATATTAACGCCTCTCAACATTGATTACCCATACAAAAAATACTTCGTGGCCTTTATCGCAAAACTCTTATTAAAGAACGTGTTCGTTGTCTTTACTATAACAGCAGACTGGAACTTCGCCGCTGTTGATAACCAATTTACGGATTTTAAAAACAGTGTCAATACTGTTTTTAATAACATGTTTTTAATAACAGTAGTCATGAGAATGTCGATATGAAAAACGTAAGAAAATAGGTCTTTTACGCCATTCATTCTAGCAACGCTGTGTTTAATTTAATTTCAACGACCGTGTGGCCGGTTGCTATTTTCTTTGTGCCAACGACTACTAATCCACCTAACGCCAGAATATCTGCCATATCTTTCAATGTCCTGTATCGTGTGCCATCTTGGCAGATAACGGATTGGAAAAGTGCATTCATCAATAATCTTGGTGACGCTTCTTCATGCTCCAGTAGAGGCTCGATGATTAACAGTGTTGAATTTCCAATTGATTTCGCTATTTCTTTTAAGATCTTCAGGCAGAATTCATCATTCCAGTTATGTAATACGTTTTTAAGCAGATAGACATCATAACCAGAAGGAATCGCTTCAAAAAAACTGCCGGGAGTGAAAACCATTCTTTCTTTCAATGCAGGATAGTGCTGTGCGACGCTCTTTTCGCTTCGGCTACAGACGCCAGTCATGTCAAAAAGACAACCGGTTAGATTATGGTACTGCTTTATAAGTTCAGTCAAAATAACGCCGCTACCGCCGCCAATATCAATGACGCTGCCAGTATTTTTAAAAAGTGACGCATATTCTTTAGCCAGTACAGATCCAACCGGGCGCGATAAATCCCGCATGGCAAGATCGTAAACTTCGGCTCGTGATGCGGAGTTTGCCAGGTGCTCATATAGTGTCAGCCCAAACCTCTGCTTAAATCCCGACTCCCCTGTACGGCACGTATGCAGTAATCCATCAAACCCCTGATAGTATTCATTGCCAAATAACATACAGAAACTTTTCATTGAACTGACGTTATCTGACATCAGTAGCGTAGAACATGCGTTATTTTTAATAAAGTTTTCATCTTTCACTTCAAAAAAACCAAATACCTCAAGTACCTTTATGATATCAAAAAGGTTTTTTTCACATGTATGACATGCCTTTGCTAATTCAGAAATGGTTGAACCCTGCTCTTCTATTTTATCTGCTATCCCTATTTCCGCTGCGACACATAATGTTTTTGCAGCTAAAGGCATCATCATTATTTCTGAAATACGTCTTATATTCTCAGCGGAATTCATATCTTTCCCTTTATTATCTGATTTCATAGCGAGGATGGAATGACTATTTAGCACGTCATTTATGGCGATACGCAAAGTATGCTGAAATGAGGCTAAAAAGGTATCATCCATTTGGCCGAGCCATAATCAGCTATTTATGTCTCGGCCAAAAGAAATAAGGAATTATACCCGTAATATTTCAAGCTGCATGTGTGTTGGCTGCGTTCACTCACCCGAATCACTTACCTGAGTAAGCTCATCGGGATTCCCTCGCTTGCCGCGTTACGATGCTCATTAATGAGCATCGCCCTAAAGGGCTAACGCTTCGCGTTATTCAAAACGAACTCGTTTTGTCCTGAAACTCGAATTATTTGGGGTATAAAGCGATATTATTTTAAAAAATAGGCTCTGCTAACAAGCGATCAATAACAGTGATTATCGAAAAATCTTCTCACCAATATGACGTGCGGCATCAATACAGGCCACTGGTGTTCCCAACTCCGGCATCAACAGCATTTCAGACGTCAAGACTGGCGCACCGCAATAGTCAAAAATCCCATGTGCGATCTGCGCATGAAAGGCATCTGCGTAGCCACGCTTTTCGAATGTTCTCTGGTTGGCAGCGCCCAGAGCCACAAGGTGCACCGGTAAATGCCCCAGTTTCTTTATCACACGTCCATCAGCTGTTTCTTCATAGGCCCAACCGTTTGCAAAAACACGATCGATCCACCCTTTCAACAGCCCCGGCATGGACCACCAATAAATCGGGAAGACCAGCACCAACGCATCTGCGTTATCAATACGGGACTGCTGCGCAATAACGTCAGGCGGTGTTGCATCTGTGCGCTGAAAAGCCGCCATATCTGACACAGAAAACACTGGGTTAAAGCCTTCCTGGGTGAGATCTGCGATTTCAAACGTATTTGTCGGGTTTACCCCAACAATCCCTTCCGCGATAGCGGTCGCGACACTATGGGTTAATGAGGTATTAACAGGATGAGAAACGACAAGTAATGCATGCATTCTGGGTGCTCCCTATTGCCATAAAACGACGTCAGATATAGTCTTATATACTAACAGTAACCTACCATTAGTAAGTTACTTTTGGTACATAAGAATGTCAACAGGATAATATCGGTGATGTCCAGACCACAGGCACGACAGCGTTTATCAAGAGAAGAGCGCCATATACAACTGATACAAGCCACCTGGCAGATTATTCGGGAGGAAGGTACGGAAGCGCTGACGCTTGGGCATCTGGCAGAGCGGGCGGGCGTAACGAAACCGGTGGTTTACGATCACTTTACTAACCGTTCGGGGCTGCTAGCTGCACTTTACAAGGAATATGATGCTCGCCAGACGGCAATTATGGATGACATTATCCGTAAGACTGAACCCGTACTCGATAAGTTGGCGACAGTAATTGCCACCTCATACATTGATTGCGTGCTGCTTCAGGGGCGCGAAATGCCTAACGTTATGGCAGCACTCACTGGCACTCCCGAACTGGAATACATCAGACAGGAGTACGATGCCATTTTCACGGAGAAATGCCGTACTCTTTTTGCTCCATTCTGTGCAAGCCAACCACTTCATGACGCCGCACTGCGTGCCATGCTCGGTTCCGCAGAAGGATTATCTTATGCTGCGGTTAAAGGAATTATTACGGAACAACAGGCTAGGGATGAGCTATTCCATGTGATTATTTCTATGGTGCAAAGGTGCTGTATAAACGAGCGTCAATAACGCTTCCCTGCAAAACAGCTGAAGCGGTCTAGGTCTAAGACTGGATTAGTAAGAAAACGCCCCACATCAAAAAATAGCCAACGACTTACCTCATCCCTGAGGCATGCCATCTCAGGGTTGTCGCTTGCGCTGCCCAATGCCGTGCCAATACGCAGGCCAATGACTTTCCTCAGCGTAGTTATTGATCACGGCGGCGATAGCCACCAGCACAATGCTCCCCAGCAGAACGGGCGTGACTAAGAACTCAAACCCCACGGCGCTTTTCCCTGCCAGAATAATGACCAGTGGGTTAGCGCCAGCCGGTGGATGAACCGCACGAAAATATTGCATCAACATCGTCGCCACACCAACCGCGAGTGACAGAACAACGATCGTGTCACCGAATCCATATAACGCAATCAGGCCCACGGCTGACGTAATGAAATGTCCTCCAATTACGTTCCTTGGCTGTGCGAATGGCGATGCTGGCGCGGCAAATAAAATGACGCACGTTGCTCCAAAAGGTGCCATCAACCACGGTACGCCAGTGGATTGCCCCAAGTAACTTAGGATCAGAATCCCTACGCTCCCACCCACTAACCCTTTCATTAATTGGGTAAACGTTGGCTTTGGCGGTAAAGCACCGCCCCCCCTGAGTTTCTTCATTGCTCATCCCCGATAAAAATGTGAGTTTTATGAAATTGCCGTGCTATATTGTGTGTACAGATCTGTACACAACCAAATAAATAGTACAGATCTGTACACACAAAAACAACCCATTACTGATGAAGAAAAACGATGAAAGAGAGCATGGGTAAGAAAGAGCACATTGTAGATATCGCCGAAGCGCTCTTTAATGAATTTGGCTATACCGCCGTTGGCGTGGATTTGATTCGAGATAAGGCGGAAGTCTCCAAGACCTCCATGTATCGCCATTTCGGTTCAAAAAACAAGCTGATTGAAGCCGTGCTGATTCGTCGGCATACGCATTTTGAGGAAGGGCTCACGCGCGTGGTATCAGGGCGTAAAGACGCGGAAAGCCGCTTGGATGCCGTGATGGATTGGCATTTTTCCTGGTTCCGAACCGTGAACTTTAAAGGATGTATGTTCATGCATGCGCTGGCTGAATTTAAAGGACAAGATGAAACCATTACCGCTCTAGCGCTGCGCCATAAAACCTGGCTCAAGTCATTTTTACTATCAATCTTCACTCCCGAAGAACCAGACAAGGAATATAAAGCCGAAGCTATCATGACGTTTCTTGAAGGGATGATCGTGAGAGCGGAATTTATCGGCCTAACCAGCGGAGAGGATGTTTATCGCCGACACGCGAAGCTCTTAGCCTTATCCCATTCTTCTCTTAGCCAGTAATAACGCGGTGCCTATCGCACATCGGCAAAGCAAAGCGAACCGACGAACGCGTAGTCACCCTAGGTTTTGTCTTTAATTGAGGAACTAGCCATGAATTCACCAGCCACACAAGGCGTTCACCATATTGGTTTGACGGTATCAGCCTTGGAAGAAAGCGCGCACTTTTTTACCACGCTGCTGGGATGGAAAGAGGTAAAACGACGAGAGGATTATCCCGCTATTTTTGTCAGCGACGGAACGATAATGCTCACACTGTGGCAAGTACAAACCAGCGAGCCTGTTGCGTTCGATCGAAAAAACAACGTCGGGTTACATCATCTTGCCATTAAGGTTGATAACAAAGCCGCGCTGTTTGAGATCTTTGAGAAATTATCGGCCCATAACATCAACATTGAGTTCGCGCCTTCTCCGATTAATGCTGGTCCGGCAATGCATATGATGTGCTATGAACCGAGTGGAATCCGCATCGAGTTTTACTGGTCAGGTCAGTAAGCGTGAAGGAAGGATCCCCGACTCATGACCGGCATCAATAATGGCACTCATATCGCCGCTACTCACTATGGTTTAAAATTGACCAAAATCAATAAAAAACCAGTAAATACATTACTTTACTTTTCTATACGCTCCACCTTTTGACCTTCCCGTAGGGGGAAGGTGTAACGTCATTGCATGTGATTCCAAGATAATGACTCTATTGAGGGGAAGTAATGATGAAGATAAAGATGATGGCGGTACTATTCGGTCTGACATTAAGCGGCTCAGGTTTCGCAGCGACAGCTGACGCCAATGCCTTTCTCGCCAAACAAGGACTGGCGGGGAAAACTGTCGAGCAGATTGTCGATGTTATCGATCAATCGCCGCAGGCAAGGCCGTTGGCCTACGGCGCGTCCATTACCAGCAAAGAACTGAAATTGTCAGATGGGCAGCAGCAGTATCGCTATCCGCTGGGAAATAAATTCTATCTCTCATTCGCCCCTTATATTCAACAAACGCATCCCTGCTTTAACCACAGTTTGTCTGGGTGTCAGGGTGAACTCGCTAATACGGCGTTTGACGTAAAAATCACGGATAAAGCCGGTAACGTTATCGTGCAAAAAACCCTAAACAGCCACCAAAACGGTTTTGTTGGCGTATGGTTACCGCGCAATATTGAAGGGACGATTAATGTCACCTATCAGGGGCGCGTGGCAAGCTCAACGTTTGCGACCTATGACGACAGCCAGACCTGCATGACGACGTTGCCATTGAAAGAACGGGTGTAAAGAGAAGTCGTGAGTATTGATTGAGAAACCCAGCCGCAGCGCTGGGTTTCTTATTTAAAAGAAAAACAGACGAATTATCGAACGCTGACGGGATGCACTCACACCACGCCCGTATCCACGCGCTTACCGATATCTTTTAGCTGCGAATATTTTTCTAACAAGCCGGGCGCGTCGTCCAGACTCATGGCAAACATCCACATATAGGTCATCACCGAATAGATATGTCCCGCGTTAGTTCCGCCATTAAGCGTCATATACAGGATGGTCAGTGAAAACAGCACGGCCGCAGCCGCCCCGATAGCTAAGTAACCTAGCGCCTCACGGTCCGACAGGCGAATGCGCAGCCCAGCCAACACGTGATAATGTTTGGCCAATGAAGCTGCCGTCGCACTGCTGACAAAACCTACCTCTTTTTCCAGACGGTTATTTAATTTGCCGAACAGGACTTCATTTTTACGCGTGTAACTTGGCAGGAACAGGGTAAAAAACAGCAGAATGACGATGCAGGCAACGCCCGCCCAGGATTCAATCACCAGCAGCATCACGGCGGCGCCGATGATCGACGCCAGTGATGTGATCAGCACTGGAAGATGGATTTCAAAAAAATCCACGAACTCGCGCGACAGCGCCACACGCGCCGCAATCGTCGAGTGACTGTGGTTTTCTTTTCTCTGCGCCAGAATAACCGGCACCGCCAGTGCGGCGTAGATACGGGCGAATGTGCGCGTATCCACGCTGCGTCGCGCTGCGCCAATAGCCCACATAATAAAAACCATCAGAGCATACAATACCGCATGCCAGGGCTGAGTATTCAGAATCGCGTTAATCGCGAAGCCCGCCATGAGGGGATAAAGCAGATAAGTCACATTCTCAGCCACCACTAACAGCAGGGTGAGAATCAGTTTTTTGCCATGCAGCTTTCCCAGTTTTTTAAGGGTGACAGCGGCACTATGCGAAACCTTAACCGGTTCGCTGATATTATGGGTTTGCATGAGAATAGCATCTAACAGAGTTATACTTGAGCGGTTGCTCAAGAGTAAAAATTGTATTTGAGCACCTGCTCAAAGTCAACGCGGGGACGGGAATGAAAGAGACGACGAAAGCGCTAAAAGACAAAATCCTTGGTGGCGCAATCGAGCTATTTATTGAGAAAGGTATAGAGAAAGTGACAACACGCGAACTGGCAGAGCACGTCGGTATTTCGCGTAGCCATCTTTATCACTACTTTCCTGACTGGCAGACACTGTCGATTGAGGCGCTAACAGTGTTCATGCAGAAAGATTTGGAAGACGTCGCGGCAGAAATCGCCACGTTGACGCCGAAAGAAAAACTGCGCGGGTTGGTAAAAAATTACCTACCGGATGCCACTGACGTCATCTGGAATCTTTATGGATCGCTATGGCAGTTGGCGGTTCACAATACCGCTTACGCCGAGCTCGCCCAGGTAATGACAGAGAAGTGGTTTGCCTTACTGGAAGACATTATTGCGTCAGGCGTCGCATCCGGTGCCTTTAAAAATGCCGATACTCAGCGCGTCTCCCGCCAGTTGGGCGCATTGTTAAACGGCTACTCTGACCATTTGATTATTAACCCTTCCCCGGCCGATTTTCAGCAAGCAATTGAAGATATTGATGATTTTATACAACGCGTGTTGTGACGCACGTGAGCAGTCCATTCCGAGTAGCGATTAATGTGCACGCATCGTTCCAACACACATTAATCGCGGATGTTGCATGCCATTTTTGATTGGACGTTACTAATCAGATAGGTATGTTTCGTCAACATTTCAAACTGAATAACATCATTTTCAGCCAGAATGGGGATTGCTTCATTGGGGGAATTGTCATTGGTATGCTTATTCATCGCGATATTGTTCACCACCAGACGACTCCCCTCCCACACTGAATCAAAGCTGAACGTACGCCGAATCGTTAGCGGCACGCCATCTTCGCCAATGTAAAAACCGTTGACCAAAACCAGTGCCTTATTTTGGTTATTGAGATAAAAATAGACGTCATATTCCTTTCTGATCGTCTGATCTTCTGCGTAGAGCTTTACCTCACCCTGGCATATCAGCGGTTTTCTGTATAAATTACTTGTTAAATAAAAAATGATCCCAAGAGAAAATGAAATACAAAGCACCACCACGGTGCAAAAAATTTTCTTTCTGACTTTAATTATTAACATAAGTCACACATCCCTTCCCGTCTTTCTTGCAGGAAATAACAATTTCACTCTTCTTATCCAGCATTTCAGAGATAACGATCTTTTTCGACAGGAAGAACAATATGTTATCTGAACACAATTTTTCATAATCAGTAGGGAGAGGGTAGCCAACGCTATCATATAAATAGAAAAGCTCGCATTTCCCGTTCATCTTCACATCAACAAGGTGCCGATACGGGAAACGGTTTACGTTCGCCAACACGAGTAGGAAAGCCCCGACTATCGCAGCACAGATAAGAAAAAATTTGATATATTGCTGCGTCCTTACTGGTTCAGGAATAGTATGATGTTTCATAGAAAATGGTTTTTTTTCTTCATAACCTTTTTCTTCAAATCCCTCTTCAACCTCCTGATTTAACTTTTTTTTCTCTTCATCTCCCACATCCTCATTCAGATGTAAAACAATACTTTCAACGTTAAAGACAATACCCATTTTAGGAATAGTCACTATCGAATCTGAAAGGTCAAACTCGCGCAATACCTTCCTTAGTAGAGATAGATAATTATTGAGATTATTAAGAGAAGGACAAAGTGCATGCTTTTCCAGTGCTTCCTTTAACAAAAAATCACGGCTTAGCGTTACCCCTTGATTTTCTATTAATAAACAGAGCAATCGAGAAATAGGAAAATTCACAGAGGTTGCTTCATTTTCACGTTCTATCCATGCCAGTGTTCCCTCTCCCTCGTTGAAAATGATTAAATCATTAATCAAATAAACCATTCGACCTTTTCCATCAAGATTAGAGACACTATTCATTTGTTACAGTAACATTATAGATATGCTTTTTTATGATCATAAAACCTACGGAATAATCTGAAAAATCGCCATGAGAAAAAAACAGGTTATCTATAAAAGTAAAACTGATTATATACATAGCCTTAGCGAGGCTATCTTCGGCAAGGATAAAAACTTCCCCATTTATTGTCAAAGATTATTTAACTTTCATTAAATCACTACCTAAACAAAAAAGACATTTCATTATTTTTATAGCTAAACAGCCATTTTACCCCATCAACGAAAAGGAAATAGATCGTAAAATAACGCATTGAATTAACATGATTTATATCTAAAAACGATATTCCCTTCTTAAAATACATCTAAAACAAGAAAAAACCCACATCAGCATAAAAACCTAAATAATTGTAAATTTAAAACATATAAACTAAATAAATATATTTAAAGCAATATATTTGACCATAAAATCAACCATCATTACTATTCACCTCGTTCCAGAGCAATAAGCTGGACAGGCTGGGAAATATATCCACCACATGAAAGGTGGTAAGCCGTCAGTCAATCAATAGAGAAAGCATTATCCGTTATGTATGAATACGGTGAACACTCATACATAGCGTTCATCTTTTAAATAGAGTAACCAACAGAGAGAGCATAATATGAAACCATCAATAATCACCCTGGCATCTATCATCTCCGTGATATTTTCTGTCGGTGCCTATGCCGCAGATTCACATAATGGATCGGTGACGTTTAAAGGAAAAATTATTGATACGCCTTGCTCAGTTTCTCAGGAAGATCTGCATCAAACTATTGAGTTTGGCGAAATCAGCAAAACCGTGCTGGAAAACGGCGGCACCTCAGAAATTAAGCCGTTTGATATCACATTAAAAGATTGCAGTCTGGATACCGCAACCAGCGCCAAAATTGTTTTCTCCGGCGGCGCGGCATCAGGCACCAATAATGAGCTTCTGGCATTAAACGGCAGTGCAACTGGTGCAGGTATTGCCGTAGAACGCATCGGCGAAAAAATTAAATTCGACGGAACAACACCAGCCGTTCCTGCTACGCCGCTGGCAAACGGAGATAATATTTTCTCCTTCACGTCTTATGTCGCCAAACTCCCAACCCCACAGGACGGCGAGTCACCAACAATAACCACAGGGGCTTTCTCCAGCACAGCTAATTTTGTTGTGTCTTATCAATAAAATATTTATGCGCTAGCAACAGGGTATCTGTAACCAAACGGGGAGGTCTCCTCCCCTATACCCTTTCTTTATTCCACATGTCGTTTGACATGAATGGACACCACAGTGCTGCATCTGCTTAAGCATATAATCCTATGGAAATGAAGAACATTACACTCAAAGAAAAAATACAACTCGCTTTATTTCACTATGGTATTTTTATTTTTTCTTTGAGTTCAACATCACTCAGTGCAACGGAATTTAACATTAATGTACTGGATGTCGATGAGCGCAGTGACATTGATCTTAGCCATTTTTCTGACCCCGAATACGTCACGCCTGGCACCTATCTTTTATCAATAAAAGTCAACGCACGTGAAATACAGCAAGAGATGATTAGCTACCTGCCGGAAGGTAATAAACGCCCTCGACCAACGGCCTGCCTCTCGACTGAACTCGTCGATAAACTGGCGCTAAAAAAAGAAGCACGCGACCAAGCTGAATTATGGAATAACGGCACGTGTGTCGATCTGACGCCAATTGCTGGCGTCAAAATCTCTAACCAAATAGGCATGGGAACGCTAAATATTACCATTCCTCAGGCCTGGTTGGTGTACAGCGATCGCAACTGGATTCCGCCCGAACAATGGGATCATGGAATCGGCGGCGCACTGCTGGACTATAACCTCGTCGGAAACGTACGTCGTGAGACCAATGGCAGAGGCACATCACATTATCTAAGCAGCTATGGAACAGCCGGATTTAATCAGGGAGCCTGGCGCTACCGTGCCGATTACCGCTATTTTCTGCAAAAATCGCGCAACTCGAATCGCGATAGCTTCTCATGGGATCAGTTTTACGCCTATCGTCCACTTCCCACCCTGTCAGCCGATCTCAAGCTGGGTGAAATGTATTTCAACAGCAATCTGTTCGATAGCTATCGCTTTACCGGCGTGTCATTAGCCAATAACGAGAACATGCTTCCCCCTTCACTGCGTGGCTACGCGCCCGAAATTCGCGGCGTCGCCAAGTCAAACGCGACGGTGACCGTCACGCAAAATGGCAGGCTGATCTATGAAACCACCGTTCCTGCTGGCCCTTTTGCGATTCAGGATATGAAAAATGGCGTCAGCGGAACGCTAGATGTCCGGGTGACGGAAGAAGACGGCACGGTCACGACGTTCCAGACCGAGTCGGCCAACCTGCCTTACCTAACACGCCCCGGACACGTGCAGTACAAACTCGCCGCAGGTAAACCCTCGAATGCCAACCACCGTCTGCAAGACCCGGCCTTTTCTGCTGCCGAAGCCTCATGGGGATTATCCAACGCGTGGTCGGTGTACGGCGGCAGTATTTTGTCCAATAACTACCAGTCCTGGTCAGCAGGCATAGGGAAAAATCTCTACCTGCTGGGCGCACTGTCCGCAGATATCACACAGTCGCGCGCGACGCTTCCGACAATGTCCTCGTCGCAAATGGGGCATGCGTTTTCGCTTAACTGGTCTAAATATTTCAATTCGATCGATAGCCAGGTCAGTTTTGCTGGCTATCGCTTTTCAGAGAAGACCTACATGAGCATGGCGCAGTATCTCTATGCGCTGAATCTTGATAACCGCGATCGCAATGAAAAAGAGCGCTACACCATTACGCTCTCAAAAAACTTCGCGACACAAGAGTCATCTTCGCTGCTGAGCGGGCTGTCGACCTACGTTACCTATACACGCCAAACCTACTGGAATGAAGCCGAGCAGGATCGCTACGGCATTTCGCTCAACAAGTACCTTGATATCGGCGCATTTAAAGGAATTTCTGCGAATTTATCGGCCTATCGCACCGAATTCAACCGCCGTACCGATGACAGTCTGTATCTGAGCTTTTCTATTCCACTCGGAGAAAAAGATCGCCTGAGCTACAGCATGGGACACTATAACGACGGCAGCAATCAGGCACTGACCTATTCCAATAACGCCGATCCGCGTCGTACCTGGAATCTGAGTACCCGGCACGACAGCAAAGAGAACATCTACCTAAGCGGCAACTACACCCATCTGGCACCGATGACGGATGCCACCGTGGGCGTTGCCTGGCAGCAAGATCGCTATACCTACCTGAATGGCTCATTGCGCGGCGGGATTACCGCAACCCGCCATGGCGTCGCGGCACATCCGAAAGGCAACCAGGGCGGCACTCGCATCATGGTCGACACAGAACAGGCGGACGTACCGTTCTCTGGCAGTCAGGTCGAAACTAACCGCTATGGCCTGGCCGTCATTGCCGGTACCAGTAGCTACTACGATGTGTCGACCCGCATCGATATACAGAAATTACCGCAAAATATTGAAGCCATGACGACGGTGGTTCAAGGCACGCTGACCGAAGGCGCGATTGGCTACCGCAAATTCGAGGTGGTGAGCGGGGAAAAAGTCATGGCACACATTGCGCTGGCCGATGGCAAATATCCCCCATTCGCCGCCCAGATCAAGAACAAGAAGGGCCGCGATATCGCCATGGTTACCAACGGCGGACAGGCCTATATCACGGGCGTATCGCCTGACGAAACGCTATCCGTCATCTGGGAGGGGAGAACGCAGTGTTCCATCACCCTACCCGCCACCTTAAATCACCTTGATGCGCTGCTGCTTCCCTGTAAATAAGCGGCGTGAAGAATATAGAGAAGCCCGGAGAGTACGTTATGAAATACCCATCTTATCGGCGAGCAGTAGGATTCATCATCGGTTGCCTGTTTTTGATGCCCTCGGCCTATAGCGCCCTGAGCCTCGATCGCACCCGCGTTATTTTTAACGATGATGAGCAATCCGCGACAGTCATGTTGATGAACCAAAACGCAGAGAACCCGTTTCTGGCGCAGTCGTGGCTGACGGACGAGCGACACAATAAGGTGACCACGCCGTTGATGGTGCTACCGCCATTACAGCGCATCGAAGCAAAAGGATATAGCCTGATCCGTCTGGTCAAAACCGAAAAAATCAGCCAATTACCGACAGACCGCGAGTCGCTGTTTTACCTTAACGTCCGGGAAATCCCCCCCAAGGCGGAAAAACCTAACGTACTACAGATAGCGATTCAGTCTGAAATCAAGGTGTTCTTCCGTCCCCGCAGCGTAAAGCCAGCCAAAGACGAAATATGGCAGGAAAAGCTGATCGTCAGAAAAACGGGAAAGACCTTTCAGGTAGAAAACCCAACGCCGTACTACATCACGGTAAGCAGCATACTGAAACAGCCCAAAGCGACGCGAGCCACCCCGACCAGCCTGCTGAAGGGAAATGCCTTTATGATCGCGCCACGCTCAACCCTCTCGATTGAGGTGAATGATGGTGCTGTCGATCGCTTCTATCTGTACTACGTGAATGACTACGGCGGCCATCTGGAGTTGCCTTTTACCTGCGTACAAAACCAGTGCCAGCCCGTAATTCGTAAATAAGCTACAGGGATATCCGCCATGTATTGGTTAGCCGCTCGTCAACATCGCTATGTCGCCCTCTGCGCGGCACTCTTTTTCGGTCTAACGGCGTTTAACGCCAGCGCGTTGGAATGCCGTCTGGGCACAGTGACCGGCCCCGTCGCCGATTATGAGGATATCGGTACGCTAAAAATCCCAGCGACCTTGCCTATTGGCAGCCGTCTCTGGACATCAAAACCCTATACCCGCAGCCTGGCCTGTTGGGCGTATAAATCCGTGCGCCCGCAGGGTGAGATGTCCTATTTCTATCCCAATCCTGAAGGCAAGGTCATCAGCCAAGGCGTTGGAATTGGCATCATCTATAACGGCCAGGATCTCGGTGTGATTACCAATGGCGGCACTACCGCCTCTCGCGTGTCCACAGGACAATGGATCTCGCCGGGGCCCAATGGTTCAGCACCGCCGTCCAACCCGACCATGCTCAATGTCACGGTGCAGCTCTATCTCGAAAAAACGGCGAATATCACCGACACCACAGCGGGAGTCGATTCACTGCGCGTCTTCCAGATTGACGGTGAAGGGGGCATCAACAATAAGCCCGATAGCAACTATGGCCTAAGCCTGTCAGGGCTACACGGCATCGACATTATGCAGTGCGCGGCGAAGATCAATGTCTCGCCCGATAGCTATGTCGATTTTGGTACGGTGAGAGCGTGGTCAGGTACAGAGGCCAACGCGCTGGCGCAAACGGAGTTCCACATCAACGTATCGACCGACGGTGGAGAAGACTGCGGTAAGGGATTCGATCTCGACATCAACTTTGATGCCTCTTCGCGGGGCAATTCGCTCGTCGGGATAGACGGCATGAATATGGGAAATGGCGCCACATTAAAAATCGAAGATATGCGCAGCGGTAATAACGTGGCGTTTAACCAGTTCATCGGTCTGGTTGACGGCCTCACGGCATCAAGCGGCATGCTCGAACGGCGTTATACAGCCAAGCTCTACGCTTCCGGCCCCGCCGTAATAGGCGATACCGAGAAAAATATTATTCTGCGGTTTAATTATCATTAATCTGTCTTCATACGCGAGATCGCAACGATGATAAAAAATGACAACACGGTAATGAAAGCCAGGCCACGCGGCGCATTACTCGCTTTCACACTCGGTATTTTGGCTCTGCCATCGGGGTCGTCCATCGCACAACAGAAGTCATCACTGGACGACCATGAAGTGACGTTTCACGTTTTAGTCGTCAACGCCGCCTGCAATGTGAGTACGGAGAGCAAAGCCATTGTGGTGGACATGAGTGAAGTCTCCGATCGCTATTTAAAAGCCAATAGTTACGGTGACTGGCATGACTTCACGATTAACCTTACGGACTGCAATCTGGATACCTACCAAAACGTCACGATCCTTTTTTCAGGAAAAGAAGAGCCGTTATTACCAAAGCGGTTAGCGCTGGATACCTCATCGGGTGCCAAAGGCATCGCAGTTGGCATTTACCATGAAAACAAACTGGTCGGCATTAACAACAGCACGGGTAGTGTGGTGCTGCAAAGCGGGGACAACGCCATTCCCTTTTCGGCTCGCATCGAAAAGATACGCGACGACCTGATTCAATCCGGTGATTTTGTGGCAACGGCGAACTTCACCTTGAGCTATTTATAACGAGGCTAAGATCTGGGCCGCGATGTGCTTTCCCAAAAACCGGCGGCTCAGTCATTCGCTATAATGCCGTACATAAAAAATTACTCAGAAATCACATAATCAGCAGTCAGTTTAGCTAGAAAACTATATTTTATCGTTTAAAAAATAGTTTAAATCATTGTATTAAATCACTTTCTATAACAACCCTCTTCTCTTTCCAGCCAGACATCCCCTCATGTTAAGTTTTTCTTAAACTGTTTTAAATAACCCTATATTGAGTAATTCCGCGCTACCTCTATCATCACTACCAAGAACGGAGCAGCTAATAGAAACACTATTTCTCTCTATCTATTGGATTATCAATATCGAGAAAAAAACAACACTACAAAAATAAACAATAGAATTAAACACAGCCAAATAGATTTGATCTACACATGTGAAAAAATTATTTACATGCGTCAAACATCGCACCTGGAAAATAGAATAGGCACAACTATGTTGAATGAAAATATGTTGAATGAAAAAAACACACTAAATATCGAATTAACAGAGAAATTAAAACGCTTGGGTACGGCAACGCTCTATGAAGCACAAGGAGCAACAGGCTCACTTGATTCTTCTATCAAACCACTGGCACGGGGTATGAAACTCGTTGGCCCTGCAACGACGCTACAGATGAGACCAGGGGACAATTTGATGATTCATTATGCACTGCTCCACGCTAAAAAAGGTGACGTGCTGGTCATCAACTGCGATGGATTCACTGGCGCAGGCATTTGGGGTGATGTGTTAACAGCACAGGCGCAAAATATTGGCCTGGCTGGACTAGTCGTGAACGGCGCAGTAAGAGACAGCGATGCGATTATCGAGTCAAACTTTCCCGTTTTTGCAAAAGGGCTTTCTATTCGCGGTACAGAGAAAAAGCAGCCAGGGAAAATGAATGAAACACTTCTGATTGGTGACTGCGTAATTCATCCCGGCGATATTATCGTCGGTGATTCAGACGGCCTCGTCGTCATAGAGCAATCACGTCTGGAAGAGGTTATCCATCTTTCTGAAGAGCGTGAGGAAAAAGAGAACATCTACAAAGAAAAGATATCACAGGGTTCATCAACGGCTGAATTAATGGAGCTAAATAGCATTTTTAAAAATCTGAATCTGAAATAAACATCCCGGCATGGCATCATGTCGGATAAAAGTAAAAACATAAAAAAGAAGCACGTTATAAAAATAAATAATTAAAACCAAATGAAAGATAAACACTTACTTATTTAATCAGCAGGTAAAAAAAATGAATAAAATAAAAAATAGCAGTACGTTTCGCTGGGTTGTCACAACACTGATTTTCTTCGTGTACACCATTGCCGCAGCGGATAGAGCCAACATCGGGGTTGTTTTACCGTTCATCCGTAACGATTTTCATATGTCTAATACAGAAGCTGGCGCCTTAGCAAGTTTATTCCTGCTCGCTTATGCAATAGCGCAGATCCCAAGCGGTTTTTTGTATTCAAAATTCGGCGTGAGGAAAATATTCTCCCTATCCATGATCCTGACCTCATTGGCAACTGGCTTGGTGGGTTTCTCTACCTCCATTCTCGGGCTCAAAGTTTCCCGTTTCATCCTGGGGCTTGCGGAAGGTCCATTGCCGATTGGTATAACATCGACAATCAATCGATGGTTCCCTTCTCGCGAGAAAGGCATTGTCACCTCAATATTTTTGTCCGCCGCAAAATTCGGCCCTGTGCTTGTTCCTCCGGTTTGTGCCTTTATTCTTTATCACTATAGTTGGCACTACGTTTTCTATTTCTTCGCGATTCCGGGTATTTTTCTTAGCGTTATATGGTACTTGCTCGTTCCTAACACGCCACAGGAAAGTCGCTTTTGTTCCGAAAGCGAGATCGCGCTAATTGAAGAACGAGACAGTGTTTCCACACCATCGGCGAATACGGCCACGCAGAAAAAAGTCGTCCCTGTTCGACGCTTCACACTGCTGGACAAGTTGATTCGTGCCAAGCAGGTGAAACTGATTGATAATTCCAAGGGCATCTTCAAGTCCTGGAATATTCTTGGCAGCACGTTAGGCTACTTCTTCATGATGGGGATTGTGAATGTTCTCCTTGCCTGGATCCCTACCTATTTAATGAATGAAAAAGGCTTTTCCATTATCAAAATGGGAATGCTGGCCTCTGCACCGTGGGTTGGCGCAGTGATTGGCAATATTATTGGTGGCTGGTGCTCAGATCGCATTCTCAATAAACGCCGCAAGCCTTTAATGATGCTATCAGCGATTGCAACGGTGATCATGATGGTGATCCTCATCAATGCACCAGACAACCCGATGATTCTTGGTCCATTGCTGTTACTGACAGGGATTCTGTTCAATCTCGGCTTCTCAGCTTATATGGTCTATCCGATGTCACTGACGACTAAAGATGTCTTTCCAGTTGCTGGGGCGTTAATTAATACCGGAGGCCAGTTAGGCGGTGCGGTATGTCCTTTGGTCGCAGGATACTTGCTCGATCATTACACCTGGGGACACGTTTTCGGATTCATGGCGCTAGGCTCTTTCTTATGCTTGCTTGTCCTCTTCACCATTTCTGAACCGCTCTCTGACGATCAAATTGATCGGAAAGCAGCCTAATCATCCTATCGTTAAGGCACAAGGATGTGCCTTTAAACGAAAGCCAGCCGCACTCAACCTGATATCGTCTTCATCGTTTCAATAAAATTCATAATATTCGGGTTCGGGTTCTTCGCGTTATAAACGGCGTAGATATAGCTCAAGCATTTAAAATCTTCGATTGGCAGAAAAAGAATATCCTGACGATTATTAGGAATCGTTGATCTTCCAACAAGCGTGACGCCTAATCCTGCCCCGACCAATGCCAACGCCGTATGTATTTCGACCGTGCGATGAGCAACGGCGGGCTGTACGCCATATTCGATAAATTTATCCTGAATTCGCATGGCATAACTGCTTTTAGGATCGCTCGGAAAAATAATAAAGGGTGAATTACAAAAATCTCGCAGCGTAATAAAATTCTTCCGGCTCAAATAGTGATTAATCGGAATCGCTGCCACAAGGGGATCAACCAAAATCAGCTCACGCGACAGCTCCTGCCCGTCAGTCGGCTCGCTGATATCCATTTCACGGGTGAAACCAATATCAATGGATTGCGTTGATAGCAGATCGGTCTGATATTCAGAAAGCACCTCTTTTAGGGTGATACTAATATGGCCGTGCTTTTCTGAAAAAAGTTTGATCGTTTCGGGAATAAGATTAAACATTACCGACCGGACAAACCCCAAATTGAGATTAACGGATGCAGTACTCACATACTGCAACGCGTCCCTTTCGAGCTTGTCAAAGCTGAATATCACTTCATGAGCTTTGTTAAAAAGAAACTCGCCCAGCTTTGTCAGCGTAATGGGTCGAGAAGTTCGGTTAAACAGCTCACCGTTCAACTCTTTTTCCAGCGACGTGATTTGCAGGCTGATTGCCGCAGGAGCAAGAGAAAAAACCTTCGCGGCCTGGCTTATTCCTCCTGCTTCAACCACTTTACAGAAATAACGCAATTGTTTGATATTCATGGTTCGCTATCCTCTACCGATCGTTTGGTATGTTATCAGCTAACGTGGATAGTGGTTTCCTTTTATCGACTAAATACCACCGGAATTCTTTTCGATAACATGAAATACGGAATCCAAACGACAATGCCGAAAACCGAAGAGGCAATTGCGCGAATATCGCCAGTATCGAGCTTAGCATCAAACAAGTAAGCTGGTAGCAATGTCATATATCCCACCAGCAGCGCGCTAACAAGATAGTAGGCAACCATAACATTCCGCGTACGTTTTTTACGTCGGAAGAAGCTCATTGCAGCGAAAATTTCCAGTGCGAACATGGCAAGCAGGAAACACACTAGAGCCAAAGCGTAATAGCTGAGAAACCCAGTGTTCTTAAAGTGGATAAGCATCGCGTTGATAATGTCATACAGTGAGAACGGCGTCATAATGACAGAAAGAATAATTCCCAGCGCCGGAAGGTAAAGAATGCCGTTAATCTTCTGTTGTTCTTTCTCTTCACACTCTGAGCACAAGCCAGACTCTTTACGCGCATCGTTATCGCAGTTTAAGCACTTCATTTCTTAATCCCTTAAAATGTTCTAAAAGAAAAAAGGCGGTTTCCCGTCTTGATATAACGCCTCATTATCCTTTACCCCAACGCCGTGTTAATCCCTACTCTGCCAGTAGCTCACGTAACATTCGCTCAGGGTTGTTCAGGAAAGAACGCGTGATTTGATAGTGTTCTGTGTCCTCATAGGACACCTGCTGTATTCCCTCTTCACTGAACTCAAAGATAGTAGCATCAGGGTACGCCATCAGGATCGGGGAATGGGTCGCGATAACAAACTGCGATCCTTCAAGAATGAGGTCGTGCATACGGGCAATCGCAGCCAGCTGCTTACTGGGCGACAGTGCGGCTTCTGGTTCGTCGAGCAGATAAATCCCCTCTTTACCAAAACGGTTGAGCAGCAGCGCCATGAAGGATTCGCCGTGGGATTGTTCATGCAGCGAATGACCGCCATAGGAATCGATCACGGGTGGATCAAAGCCAGGCTCGCTATCCAGCCGCTCAATCTCCGTCGCGACATTGAAGAAGCTCTCCGCGCGTAAGAAGAAGCCATTTTTAGGCCGCTTGATGCCTTTCGCTACCCGCAAGAAATTCGAGAGTCTGGAATGCGAGGTACGGGTGCCGAAGTTGAAATTGCGGGTGCCGCCTTCAGGGTTAAATCCCATCGAAACCGCAATGGCTTCCAGCAACGTAGATTTTCCTGAGCCATTCTCGCCGATAAAAAACGTGACTTTTGGATGCAGATCCAGCTTATCCAGTGAGCGAATCGACGGAATCGAAAACGGATACACCTCAAGTGAATCCACTTTTTCGTGTGCCAGCGCGATTCGACTGATGTATTGCGTTGAGATCATACGCAGTCTTCCTGACAGGTAATGAGTGAAAATATCCTAACACAGCGTGAAATAAAAAATAACTCTGTATTAGTTCAACAAAAATAATAGTCCGAAAAAAACATCACCAGCATAATAACATTATATTTAATTTGACGTATGCCATCCCCCCCTCATCCACAGGTCATATTGTGCATTACCCTATTCATAACTAAATTAATCCAACATGCAAACAAAGAAAATATTTTCAATTCAACCTTAACAAGGAAAGAATTAATTATTTTATTTGTGAAGCATGGGAAACACACAATAAAACCTAATAGAGAGAAAATAATCATGGCTAAAATCACACAGTTTGTAGGAACCGAAGCCACTGCTGGAAAATTACTGCCAGCATCATGGCAATTGTTCTCCAGAGGCAGCATGAGTGAATGTGGTACGATCAAAGTTAATTCTATTAGTGATTACAGCGCCAATATCACTATTGCAGTCAATATTCATCACGTCCCTTTTAATGCGACGGTGGATATTAACCTGCTTGATAAAGATCCGAGTTCAACATCTGGTTCTGCCACCGTCAGTTTCGATGGTGGTCCAGTAGAGAATGTTCGCTATCGCGAAGGAAAAGCCAATAACCCGCACAATTATAAAGGCGGAAATGCTATTTTCCTGGATGATTTACAATATGAAAACCTTAGCGTCAGCCTTCAACTGTGGCCGGTTGAAGACAAAACGTTGTTCTATATTAAAGTCCCAATGCTTTCTTTCTGGTTAGTTGCGGGTTAATTAGCAATAGTTTCCTCGCTCACCGATATGGTGAGCGAGGAAACAGTATTACAACACGAGTGATGCTACACCTACATTCTTGAACCGATACTTATTCATCAGCTCAAAATATCAACTTAGAAATTATAGTTGGCCGTCATAGAGACGCTGCGAGGCGCGCCATACACAGCATAAGGCGCAAGGTAGTCGTTGTACTCTTTATCAAATAGGTTATTGATATTCGCCTGTACCGCCAGCTGTTTAGTGACCTGATAGCGGCTAAACAGGTTAACCAGCGCGTAGCTGCCTTGCTCGGCACGCAGCGTGGTATTTTGCGGGCCGGAACCCTCCTGCCAGATACCATTTTGCCAGTTCACGCCGCCGCCAACGGTTAACTCCGGCAGCGTTGGTAATTGGTAGCGGGTAAACAGCTTGAACGACGTGCGCGGCTGTTCTGGATTGACCGACTTACCATCTTGATCGTCAACCACATAGCGCGAACCACCAAACGTCATTTGCAGGTTATCTGTCACCGCGCCATTCACTTCAAATTCAATCCCTTTACTGACAACACCATCAACGGCACGGTAGGCAAATTCCCCACCACCGCCAGGAATCGCGATTCCTGTTGATTGTCCCAAGTTATCCTGCTCAATGCGGAAAATTGAAACCGAGGCAGTAAGGCGGCTGTTATACCAATCCCCTTTAACACCCGTTTCATAGTTTTTACCCGTAGTCGGAGACAGATATTTTTTATTAATATCTTTTTGCGTTTGCGGCTGGAAGATATCGGTATAGCTGGCATACGTCGACCAGGTATCGTTGATGTCATAAACCAGACCAACATAAGGCGTCACGCGATTATTGCTGGTATCACCTGTCGAACCAATGATGCTCCAGTCGGTATAACGCGCGCCTGCAATCAGATGCAGCGGATCGGCCAGAGAGAAACGAGCCGACGCATAGAGCGATTTTTGGCGCGTGGTTGAATGTTCATAATCTGCCCAAGCCCCCCAAGCTGGATCGGCAATATTGCCATCCCAGTTGTAGTAATTACCCATATCTGCAGTGCTAATCGTGGATTGAGAGTTATAGAACTGGCTACGCTGTCGATTGTAGCTGCCGCCTACCACCAACTCATGCTGGCGTCCCAGTAGATCGAACGGACCAGAAGCATAAGTGTCAACCGCATCCACTTTACGGGTTCCTTTGTTCCATCCACCATAAGCACCAACATTAGCGCCATACGGATCAACAAGCTGCCCAGTCGCTTTATCCGGGAAACCGTTGGCATACATTAGTTTAGAATCGAAGTTGGTTTCGCCATGCGTCCCGTTCATACGCACCTGCCAGCCGTTATCAAAACGCTGAGTCAGATCGGCAAACACTTTTCTCGACGTTTTATCGGAATAACTCCAGTTCGGCGCGGAGTTAAATTTGTGTCCAAAATTCGTGGGGCTGCCATCGGTAAACCACGTCGGCAAACCACCCCAGGTAGGGCTATCGGTGTTGTGTTCCTGATAATCATAGCCAAGCGACAACGTGGTGGATTCTGTTACATCAGCATCAATCACGCCGTAGAGGAATTTCTTACGACTATGGTAACGATCGAGCCAGGTATCGTTATCCTGATAGCCCGCAATTACACGCCCGCGCACGTTACCGGATTCCGTCAACGGCGCAGACAGATCGGCCACCATCCGTTGTTTATCCCATGAACCGTAGCTGCCAGATACCGAGCCTTTGAACTCGCGGCTGTCCGCATGCTTGCGCACCATGTTCACCGCAGCAGCAGGGTTACCTGTTCCCGTCATGAGTCCCGTCGCACCGCGTACCACTTCAATACGGTCATAGATCGCCGTGTCTGAGCCTGAATCACCAAAATCCCAGATTTCGTTAACCACTGTCGGAATATCGTCAAACAGATAGTTAGTGATACGGAAACCACGAGCGAAATACGTCGCACGTTCGGAGTCGATAATTTTAGAGGACACACCCGTCGTGTTCGCCATCACCTCACCAATGGTTTGCAGGTTCTGATCTTCGATACGCTGCTTGCTGATGACACTCACCGACTGCGGGATATCACGCGGCGTCAGCGTCATCTTCGTTCCGGCGCTAGTGACTTTCACGCTGTAATCCAGTGGATCGCTGGCTTCTGCATTAGCATTGGCGTTAGCGCTGACAACAAGCGTGTCGCCTGAGGCAGGATTTTCTTCGGCAATAGCCTGAGCAGGCAGGAAAGAGGCAGAAATCAATAGGGCGAGAAGAGAGACTCCGAATGGTTTTGTTCCAGCCAGCGAAGAATCACAAACGCGCGTTTTTCCGGCGCGAGCAACTCCAAAAGACATGGTATATCCTTGGTTAACGAATGATGATTTTGGCGAGATGCTGATGCGTTTCTTGTCAACATTTGCACAGAAAGGTAAATGATAACTATACGCATTATTATTGTTATTTCAATGAAATGGTTAATTTCCTTAAAATACAGACTGATAGAAAAGAATGAATCACCATGTCGTTAACAAGGTATTGTTACAAAAAGAACATACGTGACATTTATAACAGCCCAGCCAGCCCAAGAACGGCCAGTGGCAATCCGACATCTGCCTGAGTGATTTCAGTATCGGTTCAATCCCTCACGGCAAACCTAAACCGATAATCGTCTTACTGAAGATACTTCTAGACAGAAATCGCCATTCCGGTGACGCGATGATCCAGAATTCTTCCTGATACAACGACATATTCACTTGACCGGTTGAGCAGAGTTTTATCGGCTAGGTAGTCGCCGTGGCGTCGCCTTTTTACACATGGCGCAACATACGTTGGTGGGGGGAGGAGAATGAAGGAGATAGAGGGCCAGCGAAACGGTAATACACTTCGCTGGCACAAACCGGGCGATACTCTGCGCCTTCAAAAGAACACAGAGAAATTAACGATATAAAAATTATTAATAGTCAACGAGTAACGTGTAAATGATATCTTTTTATTTTTCGATGTAAGACCAAATACCATCCTTTACAGGATTCGGTATTATTTCCCTGGTGCGGCGAATATTCGTTTAATTTTGCGAAGTTATCGACATATAATTGGCGTAAAACGCAGTGGCGAAAATTATAGCATAAGAATATAAAACCATAAAAGGCAAAAAACACCCTTGCATGACAAAAATGTTCATGATAAAGAAAATTAACTCGCAGCCAAATAAATTACCCTGATAATAATGATCATTGTACTATTAACTAAAATTCAATATTAACACCCATTGAATTATGCCACCTTCAAGGAGGGCTGAGTGTCACCATCAGCGGAACACATGACTGACTACATTCATAACCTGATTACTATGATGGAGTGTTTAAACGAGCCATGGGGGATTAAGGATTTATCATCGCGACATATTTACATGAACAAGGCCGCGTATATTTACACCAGTACGCCAGAAAAATTTGATATCGAAGGTCGCTTTGATGATGAATTTCCCGCGAGTTGGGCGGAGCTCTCCGACGATTTAAAAGAGCATGACCGTCTGACAGAAAATAGTGAAAAGCGAGTAACCGTGATAGAGACACATTACTGGTATGGAAAAAAAACGCTCACGCCCTGTGTTAGCGAAAAGATTCCTATCTTTGATGGAAATAAAATCTGCATTGGAACCATGTGGAGCGCCAGACAGTTAGACTCGTTGTCGCCGCTGATCTATATCAATCAACAAAAACCTACTCTATTACAAACAGAACTCACCACTGATGTTTTTACGCCAGCAGAACTCGACGTTATCTTCCTGCTATTACAGCGTTTTTCAAATAAAGAAATTGCCAGAAAAATGAATGTCTCGCCGAAAACAATAGAGAACAGAGTCTATAACATGTATCAAAAAGCGGATGTGCATTCTCTCCATCAATTTGAAGCATTTTGCCGGAACCTTGGCGTGGATGGTTATATTCCCCGCTCACTCATCACAAAAGGCATTCAGTTTATATAGGCTCGTATATCCCTATGGAAAAAATAGATGACTATCCGGTCAATCGCGTTCCACTTAGTGTCCGGCTGCCTTTTTTAAATGTAGCATTAGTGCACATCGGCATGCTAACCGCGCTAGACCAGTTTATGTTAGGCGCGGTGCTCGGCCACTCCATGACGCTAGGCCAGGCATTTCTCGCCATCTTTATTGGCAGCGCCATTTTTGGCGTAGTGACCGTGGGGCTGGGTTATGCGGGAATGAAAGAAGGGATGTCGGGCAGCCTGCTCGTACGCTGGTGTGGCTTTGGCCGTATTGGCTCCGTCCTGATTGGGCTGGTGATCGCCATTAGCCTCATCGGCTGGTTTGGCGTCCAGAATGCCGTGTTCGCCAAAGCGCTTAACTTTGCGATGGCAGATAAGCTCGGCTTTGGCTGGTCTGCCGCCCTGTCCGGCATGGCGCTGACGCTACTGGTTGCCTTTGGTTTCAGAGCATTACGTTTCACGGCCAAAATCGCCGTACCCATGTTTATTATCGTTATCGGCTATATCTCGATAATGACGCTCTCAGGTCACAATATTGCTGAACTGATCGCCTCAGCGCCTAACGGCGAGGTCATTTCCATTAGTGCTGGCGCGACGATGGTAGTAGGCGGTTGCATCGTCGCCAGCTTAATTACTCCAGATATGACGCGTTATTCCCAAAAGGGAAAACACGTGTTCTGGATGACGATGCTGTCGATTATCGTCGGGGAGTTTATTGTGAATGGCCTCGCCATCATTATTGCCCGCGCACTCAATACCGCAGATGTCGTGACGATCATGTCCCAGGCGGCTGGTGGCATCGGGCTAATTGCCGTTATATTTTCGACATTGAGGGTGAACGATATCAACCTTTATTCCTCCTCTTTGGGAATCGCCAATGCCATAGAGGGCGTCACGGGGAAAAAATTACGCTATGTCTCGATAACGCTGGTGATTGGCCTCATCGGCACCGCGCTATCCGTCGCGGGTATTCTAGACCGTTTTATCGATTTTCTGACGCTATTGGGCGTGCTGTTTCCACCCATTATCGGCGTGATGCTGGTTGATTATTATATTTTGCGCACTCACAGAACGCTGCTCGACACCAGTCGTGCCGAAGGCCAGCTACCCGACATCGCACAAACGCCGCTGATTGGCTGGCCGGCTATTATTGCCAGTATTGTCGGTTCCATCGTCGGATTAGCCTTTGAATGGGGCGTGCCCGCGTTTAATTCGTTACTGGGAGCCAGTCTTCTCTATTGGCTAATAAAGATTTATACCAATAACTCTATTCATTTTAGGAAACCAGAACATAACCAAAATTTAAAATGAAATAGGTAACAAGATAAAAATAATCTATAATCCAATCGACCTCTTTCTACAGAGGTCGAATTTTTTACTTAAGAAAAAAATAGTTCCTGAATAATTCTAACTGCATGTAGTAGTAACGCTCGAGCAGTTTTCAATATGACGGATATATAGGATGGGGTCTTATATATCAACGAGAAACTCCCTCTCGTGAAATAATAAGGCTGATTAGCAATATTCATGCTAGGAAAAGGATTTATGCCAAAAATAAAAACACTTCTCACGCCGCTAAACTGTCTACTCGTTTTAAGTGGTGCATTGATGGTCAATACGGCAAATGCTGCTGAAGCTTGCGTCGCGGGTAACTGGCAGGTAAATAGTTCCATCACCGATATGCCTTCCGTAAAATACCAGACTGAGCACTTTGCCTTCCGCTGGAATAATAACGACGTTAACCGTAATGATGCGGTTGCCGCGGGGCAGAAACTGGAACAAATTTGGGATAAGTTCATTAACCAAATTCAGTACCCCGAGCCTTACTGCAAGCAGACGGTAAAATATAAAGCCAATATTCACATTGATCCCACTTTTGGACTCAGCGGTGGTATTGCTGGCGGTGGCAGCATGGGAATGTGGATCGGCCCAGCATCGCTGAAGGACAACTGGGGACTGGCGCATGAATTTACCCATGCGTTACAAGGGCAAACCGGCGGCTTCCAGGGTGCGGGCGGGGATGACTACGTTGGCTGGATTTGGGAATCCCACGCGAACTGGATGACGCACCAGATGGATGAATTCCGCGGTACGTCTGCACACTGTTCGGAAATGCAGGTCAACTATTCACATATTTATCTGGGTTCAACACGTAACCGTTACTGCAACTGGCAGTTTATGGAATATCTGAAGAACCGCTTTGGCTATAGCGCCATCAATGACATGTGGTCAAAAGCGCCGAAAGGGGGCGAAAGCGGCCAGTCTACCGCCGATCCATTGTCCGTTCTGCGTACTAACATGGGTTGGAGCCAGTCTGAATTCAACGATACCTTCGGTGACTGGGCGATGCATAACGTCAACTGGGATTACATTGATCCAGACGGCTTCGATCGTGGTCGTTTTTATCGTTCAACCTACGGCGGTTATGGTGCAGTCCAACCCAACCAGAATAACGCCGACCGCCTGCTGAGAACCACCGCGCTTGAGCCGGTTGCTGGTGCCAATGCTAGCCTGCGACGCTTCTCCGTACCGTTCGATCAGGCTCCGCAGCAGTTGGGCTACAACATCGTCCGGCTGATTCCAGAAAGTGGTGCGACGAAAATCACCGTTAAATTCCGTGGCATGGTGCAGAGCAAATCGGCCATTACCCGCTTCCCTGGGCTGAAAAACGATCCAGCAACGATGCCACAGCCGAATTCCGACTGGCGCTGGGGTATTGTCGCTATCGGTTCGGACGGCGTTTCACGCTACAGCGAATTGCAGCGCGGCGCGTCTGCCACGGTGAAAAACTTCACCATCCGACAGGACGATAGCGGCATTTACATGGTGGTAATGGGTACACCGTCGCAAATGCAGAAAATCAAGTGGGATCAGGCTTACTACTCTCTTTATCGCTACCCGTGGATGGCTGATTTCACTGGCGTTTGGCCGGAAGGAAGTCAACCTGGCGCACCGAATCCAACCGCTAACGGTTCTCGCCACGCAAACGGCGGCGGCTGGGTATCTAACTCTGCGAATGTCGCCCCTACCGCATACGTTGGGCCTTATGCTCGCGTGATCGGTGGTACGGTGAGGGATAACGCCAGAATTGAAGATCGTGCAACGATTCTGAGCGGAACGGTGGAAGGACGCGCCGTTGTCAGCGGCCTGACGGTAATGCAGGGCAATACTATCGTGCGCGATAACGCGCGACTGCATACGGTCTTCATGGGACCAGGAGCCTATGAACGCGGCATTGTGCTGTCAGGCAATGCGCAGATGCGTGGAGATGCAGAAATTCGCGGCGTTTCCGCGTCGCAGGGCGTGTTCTATGGTTTTATTGATGAAGAGGAAGTCAGAAGCAGCGCAGCGGGTGCTTACCTGACTGAAGCGGTACCAGAAGTGACAGCGGTGCCGGTCTACAGCACGAAATAATCTCACCACGAAAAGGGAGTTGACTTAGAACCACACCATGTTGGTTCTAAAAATAAGTCGGCTCCATGACTAGTCCTGATATGGGTTGACAGTTTTCTGCCTGTAAAACGCCTGATGAACCTCATCGGGCGTTTTGTATTTCAGGGCCTGATGTGGCCGCTCATGGTTATAAATCGCCACAGATTCTTTTACCATTTTCCTCGCTTGTGCCAGATTAGCTGGGCGAGAGAGTAAAAACTCATTTTTCAGGATGCCGTTTATCCGTTCAGCCAGCGCATTCTGATAGCAGTCATAACCATCTGTCATTGAACAGGTTATCCCATTTCTCTCATGTACCGACTGGTAAAGCGCTGAACAGTATTGTAGCCCTCTGTCAGAGTGGTGTATCAACGGCCCTTTTGTTTTTCTTTGTCGTAACGCACGTTTGAAGGCTTTTACCACATTTTCAGTTTGCAGATTATCCCCTACATGGTAACCCATGATTTTTCTGGAACAGGCATCCGTGACCAAACTCAGATAGACCGTGCCACTGCGTACTGGTAGATAAGTAATATCGGCGACCCAGACTTGCTCCGGCTGAAGGACAGTAACCTGTTCGGGGCCAGACTTCAGCAAGTTCGGATGCCGGTAAAAACGATGATGGCTGTTGGTCGTTTTGTGGTATGCCCGCTTTACGGGTACCAGAAGCCGGTGTTTACCCAGTAGGCTAAACAGGCGGTCACGCCCGATATTGAGTGTTTCACCTGCCTGACGGTTCAACAGAGAGTGGAGTTTGCGTGTGCCTATACGTGGCTGACGGCACCGAACTCGGGCAATAAAATCAAGAACCTGACTATTGTGTTCATGTCGTTTATTGCACCTTGCATTATGCTGGTACCATGCCTGTCTGCTGTGCCCCAGGAGCTGGCATGCGCGTGTCACGGTGACTTTTGGGGCCTGACTCTGCGCAAGGACTTGCCGGGCCGCTTTTTTACGACACTTACCCCGTAATCATTTTTCAGGACGTTGATAACAGATTCAAAAAACTCAGCTTTCTGATTCGCCAGCTTAAGCTGCTCTTCAAGTTCTTTGATTCTTTGCTCGGGTGTAAGTGGGGTATTTGTCTGAGCCACAAGCAGTTTCCTTTTCATCAGGTCAGGAAGTCCGGGACTCCAGTCAAGCTGGCCATATTTACGCAGCCAGACAAGAACGGTGGAGCGCCCCTGAATGCCATATCGCTGCTGGGCCTGTTTATAGGTCATCTCGCCTTTTTCGACCTGTTCAACGACGGCTATTTTAAAGGATAGAGGATAATCACGTTGGGTACGTTTGAACTCAGTCATCATCACGTTCTCCGTATTTAAGTCAGGGACGTGTCAACGCTATTCAGGACGGATCACCATAAATAAACAGGCCGCCAATATGGCGGCCTGCTTTATGCGATGCATAGCACATACTCGTCATACTTCAAATTGCATGTACGTTAGCAGCGTTCACTCACCCGAATCACTTACTTGAGTAAGCTCATCGGGATTCCTTCTCTTGCCGCCTGCCTGCAACTCGAATTATTTAGAGTATAGATTCTTAGAACAGTGCGCCAGGCGGCACGTTTTTATAGGTATTCAGGTAAGCCGCCAGCATTTTTTTAAATAAGTTACGCACTTTTTTCACCTTGGTTTTACTTTCTAATGACGCGATGGAGTTGATCTTGTCTTACTGGCAGTGACCTGCCTTATGATGGTGAATTGTACACCCTTGTTGAGCAAAAGCACATTTTTTGTGACGCAAGTCACACAATAAAATTCACCTGCCCCCTCCCCCAATCCACCCTCATTTTCTTTTGTTGCGAATCATTACCCTCAGTGACCAATACGCCGCTGGCTATGCTATGCTCATGATGAAAGACGAAATTTTAGTCACTGTTCGTTATTAATTGAGCGCCATTCACTGTCGGCAGCACACTTTTTCACGCGCAGTCACCACGGTTTCGCCATTGGTTATTCGCTGATGAAGGCCCGTTCCGACCCCCATGGAAACCTGGAAACTTAACCTCTTCTCTACCTGGCTGGGATGTTTTTTCACCGGGCTGGCCATGAGCCAGATATTACCCTTCTTGCCGCTGTACATTGAGCAGCTTGGCGTTCACTCGCATGAGTCGCTAAGCCTGTGGTCCGGTTTGATCTTCAGTTCGTCTTTCCTCGTCTCAGCCGCCGTTGCGCCACTGTGGGGAAGCCTCGCCGACCGTAAAGGCCGTAAACTCATGCTGCTGCGCGCCGCACTCGGCATGGCGATCGTGATGTCGTTGCAAGGGTTGGCAACCAACGTATGGCACCTGTTCATACTGCGCACGCTCATGGGGCTGACCTCTGGGTACATTCCTAACGCGATGGCGCTGATCGCCTCACAGGTTCCGCGTGAAAAAAGCGGCTGGGCGCTAGGCATGCTATCGACTGGACAAATCGCGGGCGTCATTCTCGGCCCCCTATTCGGCGGATTTATGGCCGACTATATCGGGCTACGCATCGTCTTTTTCATCACTGGCGGCATGCTGTTTATCAGCTTCCTGATTACGCTTTTCGCGATTAAAGAGAGTGTGGTTAAAGTCACCAAAGAGAATCGGCTCAGCGGAAAAGCCGTCTTCGCGTCGCTGCCGTATCCGGCACTCATCATCTGTCTGTTCATTACGACAATGATGATCCAGATGGCGAACGGTTCCATCAGCCCCATCCTGACCCTGTTCATCCGCGATCTGGCTCCCGGCACCGACAATATTGCCTTTATCAGCGGCGTGATTGCCGCGATTCCCGGCGTGTCCGCCCTGCTTTCCGCCCCGCGACTTGGCCGTTTAGGCGACCGGATCGGCGCACATCGCGTCCTGATCGCCGCACTGGCGATCAGCGTACTGCTGTTCCTGGTCATGGCGCTGGTACAAAGCCCTACACAGCTCGGCATCCTGCGCTTTCTGTTGGGCTTTGCCGATGGCGCACTGATGCCAACCGTGCAGGCGCTGTTGGTCAAATACAGCAGCCAGCAAGTGACAGGCCGCATCTTCGGCTATAACCAATCATTCATGTATCTGGGCAACGTACTGGGGCCGCTGGTGGGTTCCGGCGTGTCCGCCCTGATGGGCTTCCGCTGGGTTTTCGTCATCACCGCCGTTCTGGTGCTGTGCAATACGCTACAACTCTTTTTCGCTTTCAGGAAACCGCGCGGAAAGGGATAACGCTCCGGCCAGTGGCTCTGCTGGCCATTCATTTCTCTCGCTTAGCCCCGCCCTATGTACCTCTCCCTTTCTCAGGGAATTCCTCCCTTGTTATAAATGATGTAAAAACATCAAAAAACTTATTTTTTGACAAAAAATCACCACCAATTCGTATCAGTATGAAAAATTAATCACATAAATGTAAAAAAAATTAAACAAACCCTACCTATATTGGCTGCTTTGTTTCGGCGCCACGCGAATTGCCCTGTTCAAACATTCAGACATTCGCGCCTGTAGGGAAGTGAGTAATGAGAAACTGGAACGAACCCAAGAAGCAAAAAGCCCACATCGATTTGGTCCCCATGATCGATGTGATGATGTTCCTGCTGGTCTTTTTTGTGCTGATCAGCATGAACGTTATTCCTGCGCTAGGCCTGAAAACGCAGCTCCCCGCCGCAGGCAGCGCACAACAACTTAAGCCGCAGAAAAAAGCGATCATCACGCTTGGCGCACAGGATCATCTTGAGCTGGACGGACAGCCGATGGCCCTGAGCGATCTCGTTACGACGCTGCAACAGCAGCAGCAAGATCAGCAAACCACCATCATTATCAACAGCGATAAAAGCGTCGAAGTTGAGCGTCTGGTCGCCGTGATGGATACCCTGCGTCAGGGTGGGTTCTCGTCCATTTCTATCGCTACCCGGAAATTGTGACATGTATCAGCTCTATCGTTCACGCCACGCCATCAGCTGGTTGCCATTGCCGGTCTTTGCCACCTGCCTGTTCTTCGCCAGCCAACAGCCGCCGCTGAAAGTTCAGCAGCAGTACGACGAAATGGCCATGGCGATCACGCTGGCTGAACCGGAACCGATTCCCCAGCCCGAACCGATCCCTGAACCAGAGCCGGTGCCACAACCTGAACCCGAGCCTGAGCCGACGCCGGTTAATGACCCTGATCCGATCATAGAAGCCCCGCCGGTTACGCCTCCGAAACCGGAAGTGAAGCCTAAGCCTAAACCAGAGGTTAAGCACAAGGCGGAAACCAAACCTAAACCGACCCCCACGCCAGCTAAGCCGACTACGCCACGCCCGGAAGCTCCGGCCAAGCGTACGGTACCAGTTGCTCCTTCCGCGCCGTCGGTGAATGTCGCCGCGCTGGAAAATAGCTATGCACAGGCGCTACGCGCACAGCTTGAACAAACCAAACGCTACCCGACTGGACGACAGGCATCGCTTGAACGCCCCGAAGGTCGGGTTGAAGTCTGGCTGGAAGTCGATCGCACAGGGCGAGTCATCAATTCTGGGATCAACAGCAAAGCGCCCAATATGCTGCTGAACCGCGCGGCACAGGCCAGTTTACAGAGCATCAAACAGGTTCGGGCCTTCCCTGCCGATGCCTTTGCAGGACAAAGCACAAAACGCTTTTTAGCCACGTTTGATTATCAGGCGCAGTAGCGTTTCGCACCTGAGCAAGAGAGTGAATCAGCAAAATAACGTCAACAATACGTTGATAAACAAGCTACTGATAATATTAGGATTGTGAAATGAAACCGTTCAAACTTTCTGGGGTATGTTTGTCCGTCGTCGGCGCATTATTGGCAGGCTCCGCGCTGGCGGAGGAGGCGACAAATGTCGGCACCATCAACGTTCAGGGGCAACCGCTCGGCGCAGGGCTAATGGTTCAGGAAGACAGCGCCAAATCGCGCTCGACCGTGACAAAAGACGCACTGGACAAAATGCCCGCAGCAGGCAACGCCATCGATAAACTGAAATACACCGCAGGCCTGAACGTCAGCAGCAATGACGCCAGCGGCTTGAGCGGCGTCAGCTATACCATGCGCGGCATGAGTGCGGATCAGGTCGGCCTGTCGTCGGACGGCATTCCCGTCAATGACTCTGGCGACTACGCCGTGTACCCGAACGGAATGGGCGACCCGGAAAACCTGGAGCAGATTTTCGTTACCCAAGGTTCGTCAGAAATGGATGGTCCGCACATCGGTGCCAGCGGCGGTAACATTGGGCTCGTTTCCCACCGTCCGGCGAAAGAATTTGGCGGCTTCGTTAAGCAGACATTCGGCAGCAACAACCTCAGCAAGACCTTCGCACGCTTGGAAACCGGTAAACACAACGGCTTCAGCAGTTGGCTTTCTTACTCGTATACCGATTCCGACAAATGGCGTGGCGCAGGGTATTCCCGCGCCGATAAAGTCGAGTGGAATGGCCTGTACGAACATGAAAATGGCCACAGCAGCAGCCTGATCGTGAAATATAATCAGCAAGATACCATCAACTATTCGACGCTGAGCAAACGGCAGTTCGAGCAAAACGGTCGTACGATGGATTACGCCACTGCGCCCGTTTACAACAACCGTGGACAGATTTCCCAATACTACAAACTCAACCGTAATAACTTTGAAACGCTGAACGTCACATTTACTCAGAAATTGCAGCTACGCGATAATCTGGCACTGACCTTACAGCCTTATTATTTCTCGACGAACGGAGGCAGCTTTGGCAGCGGAAGCGCCAGCGTATTGTCTGCAACATCAGACCGTGCAGGTAACTACGATCTCAGTAATCTGACATCCAACACCTACTACCGCCCGTCGTGGACGGAAACCTGGCGACCGGGTATCACCACCAAGCTGAAATGGGATCTTAACGACGAGCATAGCCTAGATATCGGCTACTGGTTCGAACGTGCCCGCCAACGCCAAACGCAGCCATTCATTCCGATCCAGAGTGACGGCAACCCCGTTAACGTCTCCGGCAAACCCGGCGATGCGAATCAGATCACCGACGCCAACGGGAAAGTGGTTCAGGGTCGTAACCAGTTTACCGTCACGCCAGCACATAAAATCTGGGTACAGGACACCTGGTTCTTCTCACCTGAATGGACGTTCACCGGCGGTTTGGCCTATCAGCACGTAGAACGTGACGGCACCAACCTCGGCAGCTTGTATAACGTTGCAGAGAAAAAGAACAAGAAGTACCACGAATTCCTGCCCAGCTTTAACGCGGCTTACCGCATCAATACCGAAAATCAGCTGTTCTACAACATCACGCGCAATATGCGCACCCCGCCCAACTACGTCTTGTACAACGTTGGCGATTCCATCAATACCAAACCTGAGCTGAGCTGGAATCAGGAACTCGGCTGGCGCTTCCAGGATGAGGACATGCTGCTGAGCGCCTCGCTGTTCTTTATCCGCTTTACCGATCGCCAGATCTCCAGCCGTGACGCCAACGGCGATTACGAAATGATCAATGCCGGGAAAGTAGAAAACAAAGGGCTGGAACTGGAGTGGAGCGGCAAGCTGCCTCATAACTTCAACTACTTCGCCGCTTACACCTACACCGACACCGAGCAGAAAAATAATCTCGCCACCAGCGGCAGCCAGCTCCCCACCACGGGCAAGCAGGTCGCCAATGCACCGAAGAATATGCTCAACCTCGGACTGGGCTATGACGACGGCCTCTACTACGCGGGCGTGAATAGCCGCTACGTCGGTTCGTTCTACGGCGATATGACCAATGACGAGAAAATCGGCGGACGTACCGTTTTCGATCTCAGCGCCGGTGTCTATCTGCCAGTGGATAAGAAGATCGTGAAAAGTGCCACCTTACGCTTTGGCGTCAGCAACCTGTTCGACAAAGAATATCTCGACTCGGCGCGCTCGGTGAGCTTCAACTCGAGATCGTATAACGGCGTATCGGCAGGCACACCGTTTTACAACGTCGGGGAAGAACGCACCTTCAGCGCCTCACTGGAAGCCACGTTCTAATTCAATTACGTAATACGACAGCGCGGGCAACCGCGCTGTCGCCAATCACAAATCACGCCCAACAAGGCAACAGAAGGATCAGGCCATGAACGCCGATATGCTGCACGAGATTATTTTCTACGTCATGTACGCCTCACTGGTGATCGCCCTGATGATCATCATCGAACGCAGTCTCTATTTTTCCTATACGCGTCGGCAGGCCAAACGTCTGGACCGCGCGCTAACGGCAGATATTCGCCACGTCCACGATCTGCCGGACGCACTGACCCAGCGCCCCAGCCTGCCTATCACGGTAGTCACCCCCGTTCTGGCGCAGTCACATCAGGCAGAAAACCGCGATGCGCTTAACGACCTGATCGACGCACAATATCTGCAAAGCAAGCCACAGCTGTCTCGCGGGCTATGGATTCTGGAAACCGTCGTTACCGCAGCACCGTTGCTGGGGCTGCTCGGCACCATCATGGGGATCATCGAAACCTTCAAAGCCCTGTCCGCCGCCGGAATTTCCGACCCAAGTCAGGTTTCTGCCGGAATGGGAACTGCGCTGTACGCTACCGGGTTGGGGATCGCCATCGCGCTGGTGTGCCTGTTGGGGAATAATTTCCTGCAAAGCCGGATGGAACACATCAACGAAATGCTGAAAGTCCTGCTGATTCGCGCCGGAATGCCGCATACTCGCCAACAGAAAGCGGGCCCTGCGGTGGCACATAATTCCATGACAGAGAAAGCGATGGCGGAGAAACGCTATGCTTAATCGTGGTGGTTTCACCTATCCGGGGCGACGTTGGAAGCATTCCATCTACACGCTGCTAGCAGGAGGCGTATTGTTTATTGTCAGTGCGTCAGCCCATGCCGACCCTAGTGCGAGCGGCTATCGCATTCTCGGCTATGAATTAGTGTATGACGCCCCGGTAGAAACCACGCTGACCGCCCCCGATTTACGCCCTAGCGATGCGGTGTGGATATCGCTGTTTGATAACGCCCAGCACACGATTGAACTGGGCCAATTCTATGTTGCTAATCAGGCAGGCACTCGCTTCGATAGCGTCTTGCAGCATCTGCGTGCCGCCGGAGAACGCGGCGTGCGAATCCGCCTGTTGCTCGAAGAAAAAGGGATAAAAATCTCCACGCAGGACACGCTGGATCAGCTAAAAACCATTCCGAATCTGGAACTGCGCGTGATTCCCTTTGAACGTCTGAGCGGCGGTATTGTGCATGCCAAATACCTGCTGGTTGATGGCAAACAGGCTTACATGGGTAGCCAGAATCTTGACTGGCGAGCACTGGAGCACATTCACGAAACGGGGCTATTGATCGACGATCCGCACGTGGTTAAGCAGATTAGCACCATTTTTGAACAAGACTGGCAGGCACAGGCACGACTGGCTAGCGGTGAAACCGTTCCGCCACTACCCGCATCAACGGACGCCGTTGACCGTTCAGGCAACTATCTGGTTGCCAGCCCCAAAGCGTTTAATCCCGCTGGCGTGATTGATTCCGAAGAAGAACTCCCTCGTCTGCTGGCGGAAGCCCAGCAACAGGTTCGCATTCAGGTGATGGACTATGTCCCGCTCTCCTACGGCCCCGATAAAACGCGCCCGTATTATGCAGTTATCGATAATGCGATTCGCACCGCCGCCGCACGCGGCGTACAGATAGAGCTGATGGTGTCCGAATGGAGCACCAAAATGCCGAATATCGCCTACCTGAAAAGTCTGGCGTTGATCCCAAATATCCAGATAAAAACGGTGTCGATACCCCAAGCCAGCAGCGGCTTCATCCCTTTTGCCCGCGTGATCCATAGTAAGATCATGACCATCGACGGCAAAAAAGCCTGGATCGGCACCAGTAACTGGAGCGGCGGCTATCTGGATAACTCGCGTAATCTCGAGATGGTGATTCAGAACCCAGCGATGGCGCAGCGGGTAGACCTGCTCTATACACAACTGTGGAACAGTGCGTACGCGCATCCTCTGCGTATTGATTATGATTACCCACAGCCCAATCCGGGTGGTGTGAAAGAAAAAGAGAAAACGAAGGAAGACAGCCCTTCATCCACGACAGGCGGCACGGTCACCGCACCGTAGCCACCACCAGAATGACATTTGATGGGGAATAGCATGAAACACACGTTGTTAGCACTGCTGGTTGCCGGATTTCTGCCGTTCAGCGCGCAAGCCGAAGGAGAAAAAGTGACGCGCTATGTCGTCACCTTCCCGGCTGGCGATCAGGTTCCATATCAGGGCAAATTCGCCAAAAACTTCCCCAACGGTCTGCCTGTCGGCATTGGCTCTGGCCTCTATTTCACTGGTAAACAGGGCGATGACCTGATGTTCACCACCGTCACCGATCGTGGCCCGAATGCCGATGCACCGCTGGTCGGCGAGAAAGACGCCAAGATATTCGCCAGCCCTGATTACGCACCACTGATGATGGATATTCGAGTCAGCGCGAAAGCAGCCGAAGCCATAAACCCTCGCTCGCTGCACGATGCAGAGGGCAACATCACTGGCCTGCCGCTGCCAGCAGACTTTATTGGCGCCACCAATGAAGTGGCGCTGAATGATACCCTGCAACCGCTCAGCACCAGCCAGCGTGGACTCGACACTGAAGGCGTTACGCCGGATGGCAAAGGCGGCTTCTGGCTGTGTGACGAATACGGCCCGTTCCTGATCCACGTTGATGCCAGTGGGAAGATCCTGCAAAAATTTGGCCCAACGCCTGCGGGCAATGAGCACTCGGTTGCCAGCGGCTTACCAAATATTATCAAGTGGCGTCAGCCGAATCGGGGCTTTGAAGGGCTGACTCGCCTGCCGGACGGCACCATCGTCATGGCTGTGCAGAGTACGCTGGATATCGACGGCAAAAGTAAAAACAAAGCGCAGTTTACGCGTCTGGTGATGTTTAACCCGGAAACCCAAACCAGCCGCATGCTGGGTTATCCCATCAACATCGACAGCTATAAGAAAGCGAAGGATGCCAAGATCGGCGATATCGTCGCACTGGACAATCAGCGTATTTTACTGGTCGAGCAAGGTACGGATAAAGACAAACAAATGCAGAACCGTATCTATCTGGTCGATCTCAGTAAGGCGAGCGACCTGACGCCGTTCGATGCCAACGGTAAATCGCCAGAATTTGACGATCCCGCCCAATTGGAAAAACGCGGTATAACGCTCGCGCACAAGCAGGAGCTGGTTGACCTACGTAAGCTCGGCTGGCAGCAGGAGAAAGTGGAAGGTCTGGCGCTAGTCGATAAACAAACGCTAGCCATCATTAACGACAACGACTTTGGCCTGCAATCCGTACTGCATTCTCCCGTGAAAGCAAAAGACAAAGCGGACGACTACCAGGTCACTGCCGACGGCAAACTCACGCGAGACGGAAAAGCAGTCGATACGACGTTGGAAATCAAACCGTTGCAGAAACCAGAAGCCGATAACGAGCTGTGGTTGATTACATTGACGCAACCGCTGAAATAGCGATTTCAATAAGATAGCGCGCAGCATGGGTCTCCACCGGAGGCTCATGCTAAACGCCCCAAAAAAGCTGAGATAACACGCTACGCTCATTGGTTTTCATAAAAAAATCAATGCGTGCTTCCCATACCTCCCCGTAATACAGATCAAAAATTTTCCAGCACGATTTCCCTCGACACTTCAATAAAGAAAGCCTTATTTTCGGCACTCGGTGTGTGCAACACATCAAAAAATACAGGTACAGAGCAACTGAGGGATCGCACAGCCCTTTTCCGTTGCCTGATAATCGACAGGTTATGGAAAACCGGAGCGGTGTTGGTAATAGGTGAAGTGATTCAACACACGTATTCAATAGGGAAGTTAAACCACCATGAAAAAAATACCGCAACAGCGACACAACGAGAATTCAAACACATCTATTGATTCACACGCTAAAACAGAAAAGCTGGGGTCATTGCCTCGTCGCCGCTTTTTACAAGCCGGAGCGGGCGTGGCTTTCAGTGGATTATTAGGGCAATTCAAAGGTAATTTTCTCACTCGTGCCATCGCCGCAGTGGCAACAGGCGCTATTGCGCCCTCAATTTATGCCGAAGATCGTACCTTCTCGCACCCAGGTCTCTTGCATACCGAAGAGGATTTTTCTCGCATTCGAGAAAAGCTCGCCAGAAAAGAGAGCCCCTGGACAGAAGCGTGGACGCCTTTTATTGCCGATCCGTATTCGCAGATAGGTGCCAACCCTCGTGCAGCAGAAACGCTGATACGCGGGGGCGATGGGCAAAATTTCCCGATTCTATATATCGACGTTCAGCGTTCCTATCGTCTGGCGGTACGTTGGAAAATCACACAGGATACGTCCTATGCTGATGAAGCTCTGCGATATCTCAACGCGTGGTCTTCTACTCTAAAAACGATCACAGGCAACGCAGACCGTTGGTTAGCCGCAGGTATCTATGGCTATCAGTTTGCTAACGTCGCAGAAATTATGCGTACCTACTCCGGCTGGGCCAAGGTTGACCTTGAGCGTTTCCAGAACATGATGCTGACCATTTTCTATCCGATGTCGCGTAATTTTTTAGACGCTCATAATGGCGCGGACATCACAAACTATTGGGCTAACTGGGATCAGTGTGCCATTGCCAACATATTGGCGATTGGCGTGCTGTGCGACCGGCCGGATATCTATCAGGAAGCGCTTGATTACTACAAGTATGGTCAGGGCAACGGCGCCGGTATGCAGGCCGTGGTTCATTTACACCCCGGCTATCTGGGGCAATGGCAAGAAAGCGGCCGCGATCAGGGACACACCACGTTAGGAATGAGTTTGGGTGTCGCATTTTGTGAAATGGCGTGGAATCAGGGAGACGATATCTACGGCTATGCTAACAACCGTTTTCTCGCCGGTGCCGAATATGTCGCGAAATCCAATCTTGCCGATGCAAACGGTGCCTATTATCCCGTACCGTGGAAAACCTATCGCAACCGACATGGCTGGATGGAAGGGTTGGGCACGGTGAGCCAAGGGAATAACCGACCATGTTGGGAAACCATCTATAACCACTACGCCAAACGCAAAGGGATTGATACGCCCTACGTTTATAAACAGGTGCAGAGACTCTCACCCGAAAATGGCGGAGGTGGTGATGGTACGGGCTATGGCACGTTGCTGTATACCCGCGAACTGACCGTCGAGAATTCTGCCTTGAAGCCAACGGGGTTAACCGCTTATCGCCGTGGGCAAAGTATTGAGCTTTCATGGTGGGGTGTCGTCGGCGCCACAAGCTATACGCTTGAACGTTCCGCCTCTGCGAATGGCGCATTTAGCACCATCGCTTACGATATTACCGATCGGCTGACCTATAGCGATCGGGATATCGCTGCCAACGCAATCCGCTATTACTATCGCGTTAAGGCCGTAGTTAATGGCGCAGAAACCACGGCATCTAATGCGGTGAGCGTCGCGATCAAAGCGGAAGAAATCTTCCATCTGGCGTTCAATGAAGGTTCAGGCACCACACTGGCTGACAGCACTGGAAAATGGGAAGCCAGCACCTTGCACGGCGGAGTCAGTTGGGGAACCGGGCCGGATGGTTCAGGCGTTGCGCTGGTGTTAGACGGCGTCGATGGCTATGTCAGCCTTACCGGTAAAGTGATGGAAAATTTAGGTGACTTCACCGTCATTACCCGCTTCTGTGCGGACGACAGGCGAGTCTGGGCACGTATTTTCGACATGGGTTCTGGCACCCGACGCTGGATCGCGCTGTTGCCGTTTAGCAATGCTGGAAAGATGTCCTTCAGAATGTCTATTCTGCATGGCTACATGATGGAAGCATTTGAAAGCACCAGCGAGACATTCCCACTCGGTAGCTGGGTAACCGCCGCAATGACAATGTCAGACAATGTCGCCGTTCTTTATATTAACGGCACAGAAGTGGCTCGCAGCGACACATTCACTCAGGCACCTTATCAACTCGGTGAGCTGAATAGCGCCTATCTTGGGCGTTCGCAATACCCAACCGATCCCTATATGAAAGGCCGATATGATTATTTCAAAATCTACGATGGAGCCTTGAGCGGCAGTGAAATTGTGGCGTTATCGCGCTGAGTGAGCAAACCATCACAGCATAAGCACATAAACGCCATGCTGTGATAGCAGCCAGAAGATAGGACGGCCTCACCCACTCGCTGAGGACAATGGACTTCAGCGAGTGCTTCCCACCAAATTATTCAACGCAATAGCGACTCAGACGTGCTCGAACCAGTCGCTATTCTGCTGTGCAATCGGCGTGATCGAATAGATCATTTCCTGTAAATGCTCACGGATCGCTTTTTCCGCCGCATCGGGATCGCGCGCTTTCAGGGCGCTAAAAATCAGGTAGTGCTGTTGGATCAAGCTTGGTGGGGGAGAAACCTGGCTCAGGCTGAGAAAACGCACGCGGTCCATCGTCGCTTTGATCGATTCGATGGTTTCCCACGCCAGCGGACAGTTGGCAATCTGCGTCAGAAGCTGATGGAAGCTGTCATCGAGGCTAAGAAACTCGCGAACCTGCTCATTCTGCGCAGCCAATTCCTGACGGCGCAAGTTGTGCTCCAGCGTCAGCAGTTGCTCGTCCGTCACCATTTCGGCTGCACGGCGCACAATGGCGCATTCCAGTGCCTGACGGATAAAGCGAGCATCCGCCACGCGCTGTTCGGAGATCTTCATTACAAACGTGCCGCGCTGCGGCATGATCTGCACCAATCCGGCCTCGGCCAGCTTGATAAAGGCTTCTCTGACCGGCTGGCGAGAAACATCAAAACGCACAGAGATTTCTTTTTCAGACAGCAGTTTACCCGGCGGAATATTGCATTCCACAATGTCTTTGCGCAGTACGCGATAAATTTGCTGGTTGACTGGTTCGCTGTTGTTGATCTGAAAAGAGGTATCCATGCCGCTGTGCTTAGCCAAGAAATTTACCGCTTATGATACACGCTTAGCGCAGCGAGTGTCAGTGTTACCGAACCCGCCGCGCTTTTCATCCTACCAATCCGTCGCCTGCAATGTCTCTTTCACACCTTTAGCTAACAGCGATAAATAGTGCTGCGTCACGGCTTCCACAAAAGCGGGATTCTGCGGTAAATCCTCACCGAAAATCGCCGTCAGCGCCAGCAATGCAACGACACGGCTTTCCCCTTCCATACTGTTTTGCACCGTTTCGGCAATCGCCTCTTTCAGCGGATCGCTGATTTCAATCGGTTGCCCTTGCTCATCCACACCGCCGACATAGCGCATCCATCCCGCTACGCCGAGCGCCAGCGCATCAAAACGGCTACCTTTCGCCAGATGCCAGCGGATCGAATCCAGCATCCGCTGCGGCAGTTTTTGCGAACCGTCCATCGCAATCTGCCAGGTACGATGTTTTAACGCCCGGTTACGATAGCGATCAAGCAACGCACCGGCGTAGGCGGCAAGATCGACACCCTGCGTACGTAGCGTCGGTGCCTGTTCACGTAGCATCAGATGGTGCGCTGCCGCGACCAACGCGCTGTCCTGCATGCACTCGCTGATATGCTGATAGCCAGCAAGATAGCCGAGATACGCCAGAAACGAGTGGCTGCCGTTGAGCATGCGCAGTTTCATTTCCTCAAACGGCAGCACATCCTGTACCAGCTCCGCACCAGCCTTTTCCCATGCGGGACGACCGTTAACGAAGTTATCTTCAATCACCCACTGGAAGAACGGTTCACAGGCGATCCCAGCCGGATCGGCGACGCCCAGTTGCCCTTGGATTGTCTCCAGCGTTTCTTCGGTAATGGCAGGGACAATCCTGTCCACCATGGTGGAGGGAAAGGTGACGTGCTGTTCAATCCAGCGCGCCAGTTCGACATCCTGCTGTTCCGCCAACTGTACGATAACGTTGCGCGTAACGTGCCCGTTCTCCGGCATATTGTCGCAGGACATCACGCTGAATGCCGGTAGCTGGCGTTCCCGTCTGCGTTTGATAGCAGCCAGAATCACACCGGGCAGGGAGCGTGGTTCTGCGGGTAACGCCAGATCGTGGCAAATCAGCGGATGTTCACTATTCAACTGCCCCGTCGCCGGATGGTGGCAATAGCCTTTCTCCGTTACGGTAATCGACACGATGGCGATATCCGGTGCGCTTAACGCTTCCAGCACCGCCTCGATGCCTTCGACTTCCGCATGCAGTGCGGTCGTCGCCACGCCGATGACCCGACTATTCCAGCCGCTGTCCGCCATTTCGGAAACCGACCACAGTAAATCCTGCTGGCGAATAGCCTCAATCTGCTGCTCGCCGCCAATCAGATTAATTTCGCAATAACCCCAGTCGCTGCTCTGCTCCGCCGCCAGTTTATCGGCACAGACCGCCTGATGCGCCCGATGGAATGCGCCAAAGCCAATATGCGCAATACGTGTTTTTAGCAGGCGTCGGTCGTAACGCGGCACCGCAACCTGCGGTTTAAGGGTAGAAAACTCATTAATACTCATCGTTATCCCTGATAGGTGATTCAAAAAATACGTCTACGCCCTAAATAATTCGAGTTGCAGAAAGGTCAACGCCCCTGCAACTCGAACAATGACAATCTGAACGTTATGCTGCGTCGTCTAATTCATCTAAATCGCGATCTTTGACTTCCGGCATGCAGATAGCCGCGAATAAGCCAATCACGGAATAAGCAATCAGCATCACAACAATCGGCCACCACGAACCGGTCATGTTGCAGAAAATACCAGCTAATACCGGACCAAAACCAACGGCAACCAAACCACCGGTTTCTTTGGCAATCGCCATTTGCGTAAAGCGGCTACGTCCGCCGAACATTTCTGCCAGAGTGATATTCTCCAGTGCAAATAATCCCAGCACCGCAAAGTTATGAATAATGATAATGCTGACGATAATGACATTAACGCTATTCTCTTTATCAACGATAAGAGAGAGCATTGGGTAGGCTAACAATATCGCCGAGATATTCAGAATAATATAAGGCACACGACGACCGATTTTATCTGACAACCATCCTAAGAATGGAATGGTGATGAAACCGATAATAGAGCTAATCATCAAGGCATCTGTCGGAATATACTTCTCGAACAGCAGCGTTTGAACCAAATACCCAGCCAAGAAGGTCTGAATTAATCCTGAATTTCCCGCCTGACCGAAACGCAACCCGACTGCCAGCCAAAACGCTTTGCCTTTGAACATCGACAATATGGATTTTTGCTCGCTTTGCTCAACCACCGGAGCAGATGATGGATCTTCAGTACCAGAGACGTCATTGCTGACTTTCTCAAAGACTGGGCTTTCCTTCAGGTTCATACGCAGCCAGATCGCGAATATCATCACGACGACGCTGGCCAGGAACGGTACACGCCAGCCCCATGCCAGTAACTCTTCTCTTTCAAGGGTGAAAAACATCACGGCCCAGATAGCCGTAGCGCTGAGCGTGCCGCAGTTGGTGCCCATGGCAACCAGTGAGGAAATAATCCCGCGTTTCCCTTTCGGCGCGTATTCAGCCAGCATGGTGCCTGCACCGGAAATTTCAGCGCCCGCCCCTAGCCCTTGCACAATACGCAAGGTCACCAGCAAGATCGGTGCAAAAATACCAATCTGTGCGTAGGTCGGCAGCACACCGATTAACGTGGTACAGATACCCATCATGGTGATGGTAATAAAGAGCACTTTCTTTCTACCGATGGAGTCACCCATGCGGCCAAAAATAAAGGCACCGACAATACGTGCAATATAGCCTGCGCCATAGGTGCCCATTGCCAGAATCAGCGCCATCGCCGCTGATTGTTCAGGGAAGAATATTTCATGAAAGACCAGCGCCGCCCCGAGCGAATACAGTTGGAAATCCATGAATTCTAATGCCGTGCCCAGCCAGCCGGACACCGCCGCTTTAACTAAGTCAGAGGTACTTCTTGCAGGTTTATTTTGTCCAGATGCTATTTTCGTATTCATATATATACTCTCGACGTTTTGTAATTATGGTATATCCGTCATACTTCAAGCTGCATGTGCGTTGGTTTACTCGCTCCCCCCAGTCACTTACTTATGTAAGTTCCTGGGGATTCACTGCGTCGCCGCCTTAATGCAACTCGAATTATTTAGGGTATAAATAACAGTAAGTAAAGTTACTGTTCATCATGGTGTCGCAATCCACTCCAGCCCGTTATTTATGGTCTGGAGTGATTAAGAGAGAAATAATTACTTCAAAGGAATCATTATAGTTTTCTGTAATCGATAGTGTGTTTCCCTTTTATATATCCCCTGTTGCCAATAACGTGTCATGCATCATTAAACGTCAGCAGGACTTTGCAGCAGCGTTTTTGATCTTTTTCAAAGACCTCAATCGCTTGTACTACCTGCTGATAATCAAATCGGTGTGTGATCAGCTTTGCCGGATCGATACGTTTCTCTTTCAGCCACTCAATCACGATAGGGAATTTATTGGCATTCAAGCGCGATGAGAAAATGGAGAGCTCTTTGCTGGTGATTCCCTGTTGACTGATCTGACAAGGTTCGCTGGAAAAGCCCATGATGGCGATACGCGCCGCAGGAGAAGCAATCGTAATCGCTTCCTGCAAAATAGACGGATGGCAGGCGGCATCAACGATCAGCGTAGGCTTGATATTCAGCGCCTCCAACTCATCTTTTAATGACAGCGACGCATTGTTGATGACCCTGTCCGCTCCGCTACGTAATGCCATATCCAGACGTTCAGGAATGCGGTCAACGACGATCACTTCTTTCACGTTGAACACGCCTTTCAGTACCTGAACCGAGGTCAACCCCATCGGCCCTGCACCATAAATCAGGGCGATGTCCTGTTCTGTCGGTTTCACCTGCGCGGTCACGTTGGCGGAAATCGTAAAAGGCTCCACCATCACAGCAAATTCATCAGGAATCTCATCGGGAATGACGTGTGCATTCTTCGCCGGTACGGCAGTGTACTCGCTGAACCCACCGTCACGATGCACGCCCAGCACCACCAGCGAGGTACAAACGTTCGGCTTACCGATTGAACATGGGTAGCAGTGGCCACAGCTCACCACCGGATCGACCGAGACGCGTTCGCCCAGCCGAGCGGCATCCACACCGTCACCGACCGCCTCAATCACGCCGAAAAATTCATGTCCGATTACGCGCGGGTACTTAGCGAAAGGGTTATGCCCGCGATAGATGTGGCTATCGGAACCACAGATACCCGCCAGCTTCACTTTCACCCGAACTTCACCTGCCGCTGGCTGTGGAATACTACGTTCTTCAATCACCAGCGCATTTGGCTGCTGTATCACAATACTTTTCATGTTTTGGCCTCTAATTACCCATTCGACTCTTACCAATTCCACAATGTGCCGTCTTCCAGACGGGCAACCGGCAAATACGCGGGGTCATAGGGATATTTGGCCGCCAGCTTTTCATCAAACTCAATGCCTAAACCTGGCTTTTCGCCTGGGTGCATATAGCCGTTATCGAATGTCCAGCTATGTGGGAATACTTCCAGCATTTGCTCCGAGTAACCCATATATTCCTGCACGCCAAAGTTTGGCACCCAGAGGTCAAAATGCAGCGCCGCCGCCATGCAGATAGGCGACAGATCCGACGGGCCGTGTGAACCGGTGCGCACCTGATAGAGCGAGGCAAAATCGGCGATGCGGCGCATACCAGTAATCCCACCCGCGTGGGTAATGGTGGTACGGATGTAGTCGATGAGCTGTTCTTCAATCAGTTGCTTACAATCCCAGATGCTGTTGAAGACTTCTCCCACCGCAATCGGCGTAACGGTGTGCTGACGAATGAGACGGAAGCACTCCTGATTTTCCGCTGGCGTCGGGTCTTCCATCCAGAATAGACGATAGTCCTCAACGCTTTTACCAAAGCGCGCCGCTTCAATCGGCGTCAGGCGATGGTGCATGTCGTGCAGCATGTGTTCGTTGAAGCCAAATTTGTCGCGTACGGCTTCAAACAGCTTCGGCGTGAAATCGAGGTATTTTTCCGTGGACCACAGTTGTTCTTCCGGCAAGCTGCCTTTTGTTGCAGGCTCATACGCCAGCCCTTTGCCTTTCGCCATGCCGTAGGTGGTTTTCATGCCGGGCACGCCGCACTGCACACGAATCGCTTTATAGCCCAGGTCGCGATGCTTGGCGTAATCATCCAGTACTTCATCAATCGAGTGACCCGTCGTGTGGCAATACACCATCACCCCCGTGCGCGATGCGCCTCCCAACAGCTGATAGAGCGGCATGTTGGCGGCTTTAGCCTTGATGTCCCACAGCGCGGTATCGACGGCCGAAATCGCGGACATGGTTACCGGGCCACGACGCCAGTACGCGCCTTTGTAGAAATACTGCCAAATGTCTTCGATCTGGTGCGCATCACGGCCGATAAGCTGCGGACACACATGATCTTTGAGGTAAGAAGCGACCGGCAGCTCACGCCCATTGAGCGTCGCATCACCAAGGCCGGTTAATCCGCTGTCTGTCGTAATCTTCAGAGTGACAAAGTTCCGCCCCGGGCAGGTGACAAACACTTCAGCGCTGACAATCTTCACGTTACTTATCCTTCTATGCATGTAGTCATTCGTTTGTGCTGACTACCATACAAGTATATTAATAACGATAATTTGAATCGCCTCACATTTATTCACATTTGCAACATTTACCTAAAACGTGTGAATAGTGGGAAGCGGAAGCTGAATGAATCGAGGGAGGTAAAATGCGCTACCGAACAGACTCGCTGTAATCTTGCAGGAAATCCAAAAACAGGCGCACCATGGGGATGTTCACGCTGCGTTTTAGATAGCTAATAGCAAAAGTCCTTTTTAACTGCTCTTCCAGCGGAATAACCGCGACATCGTAAGCCGTCAGGCTTTTGGCGACAGACGAACAGAGGAAGACCACGCCGGATAGGTTCATCACCAGATCCATAATGATGTCCATGTTGCTGCATTCACGAAAGTAGCTGGGGTTGATGCCCTGTCTGGTGAAGGATTCAGAAACAGCGGCATGCTCCCCCGTCCCTTTCTGCGGAACGATCAGCTTTTCTTTTACCAGCTGCGGCAGGCTTAGCGTTTTATTATCAGCAAGGGGATGCGACGTCGCCATCACGGCAACAATGTCGTCAATCTGGCAAATGGTGTGATGAAACAAAGGATCGTTCAGGTATTCATCGAAAGGCGTCGAAAAAGACAGATGGATCTCGCTATTGCGCACCCTTTCCAGCAAATCGGTGCTCACGCCGTCAATAAAAGAGATATCAATATTGGGGTAGGCTTTCTGAAACAGGTTAAACATATTGTAGTGGGCCAGACGATTAAAAATCGGGATTACGCCAACCAGCAGTGCGCCGTCCGTGCTTTCCTCATAGCTGCTAACGAACTGTTCCAGCTCATAATGTTCTTTAATCATTCCCTGAATTTTGTCAGCAAAGATCTTCCCAAATGGCGTCAGAGAAAACTGTCGAGTGGTTCTGTTAATCAGTTTTCTTTCCGTTTCAATCTCCAGGCGCGCGATTTCCTGTGACAAAAAAGCCTGAGAGATATTCAGCGCTTTCGCCGCCTTGGTGAAACTCCCGACCCGGATGAGTTCCTGATAATAAATCACACGCTTTATACTAAACATTGTTTTATATTACGCATCAACTGCCTCATTTATAACTAACCACAATAATAATTATATAGCTTTGTAAATAATCAAATGTGATTAGATGCACATTTAATTAATGAGAAATAACGTTAATGGTAGATGTAGTCAACTTATTATCAATAAGGAAATAGTTGATTAGCTAAGGCGGCACATCAATAATATTAAAGATTTTTTAATATTATCTTTACAAATAATAACATCACTCCTCACAAACCAAAAAAGTTTACATCCCCCTAACAAAAGGACTTAAGATATGGATTATTCGAAAACAACAAAAATAGGGTTAGCAACCTTGGCAATGATGAGCACCACTGCAATCAATGCAGCACCGAATCAACATGACATCACCGTAAAGCAGGAAACCACATCGGTGAAATTAATCTCTGACGTCGTTTATTCTCAGGTATCGGTGCGGGGCTATCCGAATGTTGCATTAAAAATGGATATTCTTCAGCCTGAAGCGAAGAAAGCACTCCCCGTCGTATTATTCATTACGGGCGGCGGATTCGTTAATGCCAATAAGGATAATTACCTGCAACAGCGTCTTAACCTTGCCGAAGCGGGTTATGTGGTTGCTAGTATGGAATATCGTGTCGCCCCTACCGTTCTTTTCCCCGCGCCGCTGGAAGATGTAAAATCCGCCATTCGTTATCTGCGCGCTAATGCGAAAAAATTTGGTATTGACGGCCAACATGCGGCGGTTTTCGGCGCTTCTGCGGGTGGCTATCTGGCAGCATTTGCCGGGGCAACCAATGGCTCGAAAGCCTACGATAAAGGCGATAATCTTGACCAAAGCAGTGATGTGCAGGCCGTGATTGATTTCTATGGATTATCCGATCTGACGCTCGTTGGTGAAGGCTTCCCTGACGATGTCGTTCAGAGACACACGTCGCCTTCTGCAACAGAAGCTATCTGGGTCAACGGCACGTCGGTATTTAATGAGGGTGGCGCAATCACCCGCTATCCTGACAAAGCCGCAGCGGCTAACCCTATTAACTTTATCAACGGTGCGACGCCTCCATTCCTGATCATGCACGGTACAAACGATACGGTGGTTTCTCCACGCCAGACCGAGCGCCTGCATCAGGCTCTGACGGCGAAAAATATCGAATCGACCTATTATAGCGTTAAGGATGCAGAGCACGGCGGACCACATTGGTTGCAACCGGACATCATGCAGATTACCGTCCGCTTTCTTGATAAGCACTTAAAACCCTGATACCAACCTACCATTAATATTTTCTATTCTTAATTATTTATGTTACATAAACGTTAGTGACAAATAAGCACTAACGTTTTTTATTTGTTGCAAACAAAAGACTAACCTCAATTTATACGCCATCATTATCGGATAAAAAAACGTATAATCTGACATACATCAATTATTCACTATCATCGCGAACGGAAAAAATAAAAAAAACAAACCACTCCAATGGAAACGCTGCCTCCTAAAAACAACCCTTCTAAGAAATAAATAAAAAAAACCAATTGAATGGCATATATAACAAATCGATGTTTGTTATATAGGAAACTACAAAAAAACAAATGTGACCAAACGCACACTTAGCCTTTTATTGCCATGCTCCAATAAAACCACAATAAAAACGTGGCCTATTCATTATTTCCATCGTAATTATGGGTCACTCTTTTCTATTAGCATCACACTGCGAACGATTAACATTATTATTGGGTTAATAATGTCTATGACAGATAGGGGTTCGCACGGCTATCACCTCAATGTGAAGATTTATGATATGGAAGAGTTATCTCGCCGTCGTTTTATTGCCTATATGGGAAGTGCGATTGCCGTTAGTGGAAATATCGGTCTCGCACAAGCGCAAAATGAGCCAGAAAAGCCGCAGGCTAAAGTAGCCGTTAAATATGGCTTATTGCATAACGAGATGCGTTGTATCGGATGCAAAGCCTGTATCAAAGCCTGCAAAGAGACGAATAACGTCCCTGACGGCGTAACCCGGCTGGACATACTGCAAACCGTCGACATTCCCGCCGTCGAGAAAACGCGCGCCATCAAGCAATTTTTCCGTAAGTCCTGCCAGCACTGTGAGAATCCGCCCTGCGTTGCCGTCTGCCCAACGGGCGCATCCTTCAAAGATGCGCTCACTGGCATTGTCGACGTCAACGATAAGCGCTGCGTAGGCTGCCGCTACTGTATTGCCGCGTGCCCTTACCATGTGCGTTTCATCAACCCCGTCACGAAAACGGCAGACAAATGCAATTTTTGTCGGGAAAGCAATCTGGCAGCAGGGAAGCAGCCCGCCTGCGTAGAAATCTGCCCCACTAAAGCGTTGGTATTTGGCGATCTCAACGACCCTGAAAGCAACATTTCTAAGATGATCGAGAGCAACGCGACCTACCGCTCCAAGGTTTATCTGGGCACCGAGCCTCAACTCTATCGTATTCCTGGGAAACGAGGAGCAATCGACAATGCATAATGCCTTCACGTTCGACACGCTGGTCTGGGATTGGCCCATCGCCGTTTACCTTCTTCTGGTCGGCATTTCGGCGGGGATGGTGTCGCTGTCTCTGCTCCTCAGGCACTACGTTCCCACCGAATACCACGGCAGTAATCGCATGATCAAAGCCACGGCCATCGTGGCACCGCTCGCCGTGATCCTCGGGCTGGTGATTCTGATTTTTCATCTGACTAAACCGCTGACCTTTTGGTATTTGATGGTTTTTTACAATCCCACCTCCATCATGTCGCTTGGCGTGATGCTCTTTCAGGTGTATTTCGTCGTGATGCTGTTATGGCTCATTACGCTTTATCATGACGTATGGCTGACCCAGCTTGAGACCGTCTGGCACCGTCCCGCACTGGCTGCACGAGCGCGTAAGTTAACGGCGATTATCGTTAAAAATGCCGCGATAATTGAAAACCTGCTGCTGGTACTGGCCGTCCTGCTCGGCTGCTATACCGGTTTCCTGTTGTCCGCGCTGAAATCGTTCCCGTTACTGAACAACCCCGTTCTGCCCGTCCTGTTTTTAGTATCCGGTACGACATCCGGTATTGCCGTCATGCTGCTGGCCAGCGCGTGGGGGCATCAGGCATCAGGGAATTCACGCTCCCTGCATTTCATCCATCGTGTGGAAACCCCGGTGGTGTATGCCGAACTGTTCCTTCTGCTCGCATTTTTTGTCGGGCTGCTGCTTGGCGGCGGGCAAAAAGTTGTCGCCGCCCAGACCGCGCTATCGGGCTTCTGGGGAGGCGTATTCTGGATTGGCATTATCGGCATCGGCATTGTGATCCCCTCGATTATCAATCGGGTACGCAAACCCTCTGCCCATTCCGGCAAAGGGCAAGTGATTACCTTAGCCGTCATGAGCCTGTTCGGCGTGTTCCTGCTACGACTGTTCGTGCTTTATGCCGGACAAATGACGGTGGCCTAAATGAATACGTCATGGGTCTTATTCTGGATTGCTTCCGCCACCTTTTTCATGCAATCCCTGGATACCACCATGGTGTATATCGCCATTCCGGCTATCGCACAGTCGCTGCATCAGCCGGTATTGCATATGGAAACGATCGTGATTTCTTATATTGTCACGGTCGTCGCGTTTACGCCGGCCAATAGCTGGCTGGCGGAACGACTCGGAGAAAGGAAAACCTACCAGATAGCAATTGCCATTTTCACGCTCGGTTCGCTGCTGTGCATGACGGCTACCACACTCGGCAGTTTAAGCGTTTACCGCTTTATTCAAGGCATCGGCGGTGCGCTCATGCTGCCCATCATCAGAACCGTGATACTGCGTACCACCCCGCAGAGCCTGAAATTACGCTTTCTTAATCGGGTGACCTTGCTGGGATTACTCGGCACCCTAATCGGCCCCGTATTTGGTAATATTCTGGTTAGCTTTCTTTCCTGGCAGGCTATTTTTCTCGTTAATATTCCGCTGGCTTTCGTCTGCTTTTTTCTGGCAACCAAATATATTCCTGTTGCGACGATTAAAGAGACGTCACGCACCGGTGCCTATGAAGTCGCCTTTCCCATTTTGATGCTATTCCTTGTGGCCTTCATGTTAACCACCGCCACAAGAAATATACTGCCAACGTTCGTCATGTTATTCCTATCTTGCAGCACGCTGGGTTTGGTTTTTATTTATTACCGGCAACATCTCATTGCAGAGACCGCATTATTCCCTCGCGCCCTGTTTGGCATCAGAACTTTCTCTATCGGCATTATTGGCGGCATTGTGACGCGAACGCTACTGGCATCAATACCCGTCGTGCTCTCACTCATGCTGCAAACGACGCTGGCCTGTAAACCCGCAGAAACCAGCCTGATTCTGCTGCTCTTTTCCAGTGGTGCATTGCTGTCAAAGTTGCTGTTCGAGCCACTGGTCAAGCGTATCGGCTACCGACGATTGTTGATGCTGACGACCGGCATCACATCGCTGTGCGTGCTTGCCTTGAGTGTCGCCGTGCAAGAGAGATCGATGCACCTCATCGGTATTATCGCCATGCTCTTAGGTGTGCTGATTTCGACGTTATATTCAGCGGAAAGCACACTGGCTTTCAGTAATCTGAATAACAGCACGTACCACAGCGGTAATAACCTGTTAACCATTAGCCAACTGCTTTCTGTCATGCTCAGTATGACGCTGACGTTTCCGATATTACGCGTTCTTTCTCAGTTCGAAATCGCTCTCAATCTTAACCATTTCAGCCTGTTATTTTTATTACTCGGCATTGGGTTACCAATTTGCTGCCTGATATTCAGGCCCCTCAATAACGACGACGGCTATCACTTTATTCATGGGAGATAACTTTATTTATGGGAGATAACGTAGTTATTCACCGTATTCATTCAAAAACTAACGGAACTATTGATATGAAAATATGCTCAGGAATCCTTCCACTTTGTTTGTTATTCGTCATGGGAACCGCAGTCGCACAAGACGGAAATTTTAAAGCTGGCACCTACTCTGCCGCCAGACAGGGTATCGGCGGCGATGTCACCGTCACGCTCGATATCGATGCACAGGGGAAAGTCCTCAAATCGACGATTGATGCCCCAGAAGAGACGCCCGAAGTCGGCGGGGAAGCGGCAATTGAACTCGCAAAAACCATGACCGAAAAGCAGAGCATACAGGTTGATGGCGTGTCGGGTGCCACGATGACCAGTGGCGCAGTGCAAGAAGCGGCGGAAGACGCGTACTCACAGGCTAAGGCGAATTAATACCGTCGGTTCTCCACGTGCAACGCTCTCCATGCGCGAAACACGGCAGCGGGAACGCGGCGATAACACACCGTGTTGTAAGAATATTAATAACATCAAGGAAAACATCATGAAACGCTTCAGAAAAAGTGTACTCGCGACGCTCTGCCTCTCGATGATGAGCTGGTCTACCGCACAGGCGGCGGATGCGGCAAAGCCGGAAATTCCGAAAAGTGCCGACATCGTTATTATCGGTGCAGGCGCGGCTGGCACCTCGGCAACCATGGCCTCCGCAGAAAAAGGGGCGAAAATCGTCTTACTGGAAAAACAGCCGATTGTCGGTGGCACAGGTAACTTTGCCGAAGGCATCTTCGCCGCCAACAGCAGCATGCAGAAACGTCAGGGGATTATAGTGACGCCTGATATGGCGTTTAAAACCATCATGGATTACAGCCACTGGATGGCAAATCCCTTCGTGGTTCGCGCCTTTGTCAACCGCTCGGCGGACACGATTGAGTGGGTGAAATCGAAAGGCATCAAGTTTGAATACATCGGCCCCGGCGGCCCCGGCGGTATGTTGACCTGGCATGTGATCGACGGCCCCGGCCACGGACGCCACCTGATTAAGACATTCCATGAGCAGTTTAAAAGTATGGATGTCACCACGCTGGTGAAAACGGCGGGTAAAGATCTGGTCGTGAAAGACGGTAAAGTCACGGGCGTCATTGCACAAGATAGCGATGGCAACACTTTCCAGATAGACGCCAAGGCCGTCATCATCGCCACTGGCGGCTACGCCAACAATAAAGAGATGCTGCAAAAATACGCCGCCTTCCCCGATACCATTATGGTTGGCAACGTCGGTAAAGACGGTGACGGGATTAATATGGCCTGGAAAGCCGGTGCTAAACCGGACGGTCTGGGTCTGCTGCAAGCCTATCGTCCCGGCCTGCCAGACTACGCGCCTAACTCTCACCTGTTAGCCGCTGCGCGTCAGCCCTATCTGTGGATTGATCAGCATGGTCGCCGCTTTACCGATGAATCCAACGTCATCATCTGGCCACACTCCGGTAACGCGTTGTCAAAAGCAGGCGGCATTATGTACTCCATTTTTGACGAGGCATCCCGTAAGCATTACGTCGAAGATGGTATTGATGTACCGATTGGCGAATGGGTTATCGCCAATACCAAGCTGACTAAATTCGATAGCGAATTTACGAAGGAAAGTCAGAAAAATCGCGGCTTCGTCTTCAAATCCGCCACCGTTGACGGACTGGCGAAAGAGATGGGCGTTGATGCCAGCGTGCTGAAAAATACACTGGAAGAAAATAACAAGTTTGCGACACAAAAACGGGATGACGTGTTCAACAAAAACATGGATTACCTGCGTCCAATAAAAACCGGCCCGTTCTATGCGGTGAGAATGCAACCCGCCGCGCTGGGCACCTTGGGTGGCGTGAAAATCGACGAGAAAATGCAGGCGATAGATAAATCCGGTGAGGTCATTCCGGGCCTGTACGTGACAGGTAATGATGCCGCTGGCATGTATGGCGACACCTATGACCTGCTGTTAGGCGGCGGCACGTTTGGCTTTGCGCTCAACTCAGGTCGTATTGCGGCAGAAAGCGCCCTTGATTATATGAAGTTCAGCAAGAAATAAGCTCGTCCCTTAAGTCTACTGCAGTTCGTTTAAGTATCGAGATACACGGGGCGACCACAGGGGTGAGGCGTCCCTGCGGGAACCTCCCCCTGTGTTTCCCCTAACAACGGGCTTAAGCGATCAGCATTATGCCCCTAAGCCAGCCTGTATGCCGATGTAGGCTGGCTATCTATTTAAAAGGAATTCACTCAAACACAAACGAAATCCACGGTAAGCAGCATAGCGCTCTCTTATCCGGCTTTACGAAACGTCAGATTAAAACGACATTCATCAGGCATTCCTTCCGGTAAGGTGCCATTTTTCAGCGGCAGAATACCGTGGAAATAGAGCCGCGATTCACCGCCCCAGACCACCACATCGCCGTGCGTCAGCGGAACGCGCTGTGCTTTATCGCTACGAGCCATGCCGCCAAACAGGAATGTCGCACTAAGCCCCAGCGAAACAGACACGATGGGCTGGTGAAAATCCCGTTCGTTTTTATCCTGATGCAGAGACATGCGCGTACCGACATCATAGCGGTTGATCAGACAGGCATCCGGTTCAAAATCAGCAAAACCGGCTTCGTTCGCCGCCTGCTGCGCCAGTCGGAAAAAGACCTCCGGCATAGCGGGCCACGCTTCTCCGCTTAGCGGATCGTGTGAAGTGTAACGGTAGCCCTGTTCATCCGTCACCCAGCCGAGCTGCCCGCAGTTACTCATCGCCACCGACATAACAAAGCCGCCCGGCGTGACCATATTACGCAGCGGTGCGCGCGCAATGACGGTTTGCAGCGCCGCCAGCAACGCTGGCGCATCGTCATAGGCGCGACCACGCAAGATCAGCGCACCCGGTGCTAACGTTTCTGTCCAGCGACGCGGTGCTTCATCGGCAAATAAATCAAAATTCACGGTATTTAGCCTATCTCACTAGGGAACCAACGGTGTCCCGCCAATGTGTTTCATCACAAGCGTAGTCGACGTTTCTGCGACACAAGGTATCCCCTGAAGCTCAGTAGTGACAAAATCCGCCAGCGTGTCCATGCTCTTTACCCATACTCTCAGCATGTAATCACTTTCTCCTGTCACAAGCATACATTCGGTGACTTCTTCCATGCCTTTCACCGCGTTAACAAACTCCCGATGCGCGCCAGGATTAGGGCGAGACAATTTAACTGAAATCAGAACACAAATCCCCAGACCAAGTGCACCGGGATTTAGCTTTACAGAATATCCCTCAATCACCCCAGCCATTTCCATCTGCCGGATACGTCTCCCACAAGGCGTAGGCGAAAGCCCGATGCGTTCTGCCACCTCTGCTGTAGTCATTCTGCCGTTGCTGACCAAGGTAGCAAGGATACGACGATCGATAGCGTCTAATTTCATACTTAGCCGTTTCCTTCAAAAAAGAAAATATCTTGCCGCTTTACGTCAATTTAAATGCATTACATGAAGATGTTTGCACACATCCACCACCCTGTCATTGGTAAAATTTACCGCGCTAACGATACCAATGATGGCGGCAAAACCGTTTTTCTAAATATTTGCCAACGTGTTCTTTTTTAACTAAGAAATAGCGACACCATAATGAATAAATCCGTTCACCTGCCATTACTGGCTGTTTTCGTTTCGCTTATTTCTATCCAGGTAGGGGCTGCTTTTGCCAAAAGTGCCTTTTCCGTGGTGGGACCATTTGGTATGTCTGCGCTAAGAGTGGGTATCGCCATGCTGTTGCTCGCTGCAGTATTTAAACCCTGGCAATTACGAACGGACAAAAAGGGATGGAAAACTCTCGCCATCTACGGTGTGATGATGGGGGCAATGAACATCCTCATCTATATGTCATTCAAATACATTCCCGTGGGCATCGCCATTTCCATTGAAGTATTGGGGCCACTCACCGTTGCAATGCTCGCTTCGCGCCAAAAATCCGATTTGGTATGGATCAGTTTTGCCATTCTTGGACTTCTACTACTACCGTTAGGCAGCCAGAATGGTTCCCTAGATCCACGCGGGATCGCCTACGTCATAGCCGCCGCTTTTTGCTGGGGAATGTATGTACGAGTTGGCAGCAAAGCGGCAGAGTTTGGTAGTCGTGGCGTTGCTATTGGCACTGTTTTTGCCTCACTGTTTATCGTACCAATCGGTATTTATCAGAGCGGCTTTGCACTTCTTATTCCCGATATTTTCATGCTCGGTTTTTTGATTGCGATTATGTCGAGTGCGCTACCTTTTTTACTGGATATCTATGCGCTGCGCCGCTTATCTAGCAATACCTTTGGAATTCTGATGAGTGCATCGCCCGCCGTCAGTGCATTATCTGGTTTTTTTATATTGGGAGAAAAACTTAGCTTCGCTCAATCTAGCGGCATACTGGCAATTACCGTTGCCTGTATGGGAGCAACGTATTGTGCAAAATCAAAGACGGTGAAAAATAAATGAGCAAAGAGAAAAACGAAAAACTCACCATGCCATTGAATAATTTCAGGGCTGCGTTACGTTTAGGAGATGCCGAAGCCGTACGAGTTGCAGACGCTTAGCTTGCTCTGTCAGCCTTACCGTACGGTGGCGCTTCATCGGCAAATAAACCACGATTCACGGCAGCGAGTCCTCTGAATGATGTGCGGCTTGTTCTTTCTCCACTTGCTCTTTCTCCAATAGGGCACGTTTACGCTCAACGCCCCAGCGATAGCCTGACAGCGCGCCATCATGCCGAACCACGCGATGACAAGGAATCGCGACCGCCAGCCGGTTTGCCGCACAGGCACCCGCAACAGCGCGCACGGCAGCGGGCGAGCCAATTCGATCAGCAACCTCACGATAGCTTAACGTTTCTCCTGCCGGAATGGCTCGCAGTGCCTGCCAGACACGCTGCTGAAATACTGTGCCGCGAATATCGAGCGGCAGCTTCAGGCCGATGGATGGATCGTCGACAAACCCGACGACCTGCGCCATCCGTCGTTCAAACGCAGCATCACCGCCGACCAAATGCGCGTTAGCAAACATCTCCTGAAGCGTATTGAGCAAAGGTTCAGGATCGTCTCCCAGCAGGATCGCGCAGATCCCTTTTTCGCTTTCCGCCACCAGCACGTCGCCAAGTGAGCAGCAGCCAATCGCAAAGTGGATCGTCATCCCCTTTCCCTTGTTCTGAAACGCCGTCGGTGTCATTCCTAAATGCGTACCGGCTTCGGCATAAAAACGCCCACTGGCGTCATAGCCCGCCGCGACAATCGCCGTGGTCACCTCATCATTATCGGCCAATTGTTCACGTAACTGCAGGTGACGATGGGCGTTGGCATACTGTTTTGGCGTCAGACCCGTTGTGGTTTTGAACATGCGATGAAAATGGAAAGCGCTTATCCCTACGGCTTGAGCCAGCATCGCCAGCGTCGGCGGACGATCCGACTGCTCTATCATCCGGCAGGCACGGGCAATCTGCTGTGTCTGCTGTTCCTGTCGCGACAGCGTCCCCTGACGACACCGTTTACACGGGCGGAAACCCGCGGCCTGAGCTTCATTAGCCATCGCGAAGAACACCACATTTTCACGCTGGGGCTGGCGTGATGCACAGGATGGAGAACAGTAAATCCCCGTCGTCTTCACCGCATAGATAAAGTAGCCGTCAGCCGCCTTATTACGCGTAACCACTGCCTGCCAGCGCGAGTCAGCATCCTGAAATGGCGTATCATTAAGCATCGTGTCGTTACGCATTGGTGCACCTCATTCTCATTCAGTATGGCTGACAGTCTTACTATTACTGAAAGTCACGTCATGCGCTAACGCTAAACCGAAGCCCCCCTACGCACACGTTCAACTCTTGCTTTTTCATTCGGGTTTTCTTTTTCATACGAATAGCCCTTCCCAGATGGCGCGCCGCACGGCAATCACCTATGCTCGTTTCCTGCCCTTTGCGTTCTCACAACGGAAGCCGTTTATGCCATCCCACTCGCCGTCAGATTTAATGCAGCACGCCAAAACACATCTCAGTGCAATTAATCCACGCTGGGCAAGCGTGATCGAGCAAGTCGGCGACTGTCGCCATCAGACCGCGCCACACCGAGAACCCTATGAGGCGTTGATGCGTGCCGTTGCCTATCAGCAACTGACGACGCGTGCCGGGGATGCGATGGTCGCAAAGCTCCTGAGAGTGCATGACGATGTCTTTCCCAGCCCGGAACAGATGCTGGCCTGCCCCACCGACACACTGCGGCAGTGCGGCTTTTCTGCCCGCAAATCGGATACGCTACATGGCATTGCACAGGGTGCACTCAGCGGGCTGGTGCCGAGCCTCGAACGGGCCGCAAATATGGACGATGATACGCTTATCCAGCAGCTCACCTCGCTCAAGGGAATCGGGCGCTGGACGGTAGAAATGTTTTTGATTTATTCGCTGGAACGCACCGACATCATGCCGCTCGACGATTTGGGCATTCGTCAGGGATTGCGCTACGTCTATGATTTACCGGATATGCCGAAACCGCGCGATTTGCAGGCACTGAGCCTGCAATGTCAGCCTTATCGCACGGTGGCATCATGGTATTTATGGCGATCGCTTGAGCTACCGGCGTATCAGAGTTTCAAACTGACACACCGGTAAAGGAAGGAACTAGCGCAGGCGGGAGTTCGCCGACACGTGTTGGACATGATTGCGACGATTCACAATGCGCTCACGTAATGTGTCGTAAGCCCAGTTATACACCACGGTATACGGCAGGAAGAACAGGAAGAAGCCGATCTCCACCATCAGCGCCTGCCACAGCGTAACGTTCAGCATCCACGCCGCCAGCGGCAGACCAATCAGGATAAAACCGCCTTCAAACCCCAACGCATGCGCGACACGGATCGGCAGCCGACGCTTCACGCGATCCGCAGGCCATAAGCGATCAAATATCGAGTTGTAGATCATATTCCAGATCATCGCGACGCTGGACAACATAATCGCCAACGCGCCCATATCGAAAAGGGATTTATTCAGCAGCCAGGCACCCGCTGGCGCACAGATCATCAACGCAATCAGCTCAAAGCCTACGGCATGGCACAGGCGTTCACGTAAGGTTTTGCTGCTCTTGTTCTGCATAGCATATTCACTTTTATTTATTGCACGTTACTGGTCAGTTTTTTGCCATGACCATGGATGGCATCGTATTACGGCCTTATTTTCATCGCATAAGATGGTAGAGTACAGTTAGATTCCATCGATAAAAACGATAGGTGCATTATGCGTTATTCACCAGAATCTTTGCTGGCTTTTATCACCACCGTTGATGCAGGTTCCTTTTCCGCTGCCGCCCGGCGCTTGCATAAAAGCCAGTCCACCATCAGCGCCGCCATTGCCAATCTGGAAGCCGATCTGGGGCTGACGCTGTTTGATCGTAGCGGCCACCAACCGGTACTGACGCTGGCAGGCAGAAAAGTGCTTTCTCACGTACAGGCTATCTTATCCGCCAGCGAGCAGTTGGATGAGCTGGCGATCCGTCTGGCCGACCATATCGAGCCCCACCTGACGTTCGTGCTATCCGACATCTGGCAAGCCACCCATTACGAACCCGTGATTCAGCGTTTCGCACACAACTTTCCCGATATTGAATTTGAATGTCTGGTTGCGGAAGGCGACGATGTCATCGACCTGCTGCAAATGGACCGCGCGCATGTCGGGCTATTGCGCGCTCAGACAGATTATCCACCCGATATTGCCGCTGCGCGTTTGCAGGTTAAGACTGAAATGGCCGTCTTCGTATCGGCAGCCCACCCGCTCGCGACTGAAGAAACCGTAACACGTAGCCAGTTGGCGACCGTCCGCCAACTCTATCTCAATACCTATAAACGTAGCGACCGACTGCAACCGGAAGGGATCGTCTGGTCTGCGCCGTCCTACCTTATGCTGTTGGAAATGGCACAGCAGGGGCATGGTTGGAGCATCCTGCCGCGCTGGCTGGTGGCGCAATACGACCGACAAAAACTGGTGGAACTGCCTGTGTCAGGCTGGCCGCAGTGGATTGACGTCGATGTCGTCTGGTCTAAACCTCATCCGCCCGGCCCTGCTGGGCTGTGGATGATCGACAATCTCCTTGCTCAACAAGAGAATACGCCGTCATAACGCAGGCAAAATCACAGCGGGCATCCTACGGGTCGCAGCGCGATGGCTTTTGTGATGCGCTCGTTTTCCATGAAGAGATAAAAAGCCGACAACGGTTCCTTTATATCGCCAATGGATAACATTAAAGATTAAATGGTTATTATTTTTAATTTCACCGTTTACTTTACTTAATTAAGGCAATTAAAAGAGGAATATTTCCACGCTAATCCGTGTGCATTTTCCTGTGTCACCTGCACACGAAAAACCTGTGCTGCGCGCGGCTTCTCTCGTCTGTCACAGGAAAAAATAATGCACATCATCATTATTATTGTGATGTACCAAAGTAGTACTTCCCGACAAAAAACCATACTATTATAGGGATTACTACTTTTGTATTCGAGACATCCCTGTGGTGCTGCGGTAATACGCCTTACCTTAATAATAAGACGTTGAATCCTATAAAGGTCGGAATTTACTAATTAATGCAATTGCAAGTGAGAAAAAAATGTCGAATAAACCCTTCTATTACCAAGATCCTTTTCCACTGAGTAAAGATGACACCGAATATCGCCTGCTGAGCAGCGATTTTGTCTCTGTCGCGCAATTTGAAGGCCAGGATATCCTGAAAGTCGAGCCAGCAGCGTTGACCCTTCTGGCACAGCAAGCCTTCCACGATGCTTCTTTCATGCTCCGCCCCGCTCATCAGCAGCAAGTTGCCGATATTCTCCACGACCCAGAAGCCAGCGAAAACGATAAATACGTTGCCCTGCAATTCCTGCGCAACTCAGAAATTTCCGCCAAGGGCATTCTGCCGACCTGTCAGGATACCGGTACCGCGATTATCGTCGGTAAAAAAGGCCAGAACGTCTGGACTGGCAGTAACGATGCCGAAGCACTGTCGCAGGGCGTGTACAACACGTTCATTGAAGACAACCTGCGCTACTCGCAGAACGCCGCGCTGGATATGTACCAAGAGGTCAACACTGGCACCAACCTGCCTGCACAGATTGATCTCTACAGCACCGAGGGCGAAGATTATAAATTCCTGTTCGTCACCAAAGGCGGCGGTTCAGCCAATAAAACCTATCTGTATCAGGAAACCAAAGCGCTGCTGACGCCGGGTAAGCTGAAAAGCTTCCTGATCGAGAAAATGCGTTCACTGGGCACCGCGGCCTGTCCGCCGTACCACATCGCGTTTGTGATTGGCGGCACCTCGGCAGAAACCACGCTGAAAACCGTTAAGCTGGCCTCGACCAAGTACTATGATGCACTGCCAACCGAAGGCAACGAGCACGGTCAGGCATTCCGCGATGTCGCACTGGAACAGGAAATTCTGGAAGCGGCACGCGATCTGGGTCTGGGCGCACAGTTCGGTGGTAAATATTTTGCGCACGACGTGCGGATTATCCGCTTGCCGCGCCACGGTGCATCTTGTCCGGTCGGGATGGGTGTGTCCTGTTCCGCTGACCGCAACATCAAAGGCAAGATCAACCGCAAGGGCGTCTGGCTGGAGCAGCTAGAGCAGAATCCGGGTAAATATATCCCTGAGCACCTGCGTGAAACGGGCGAAGGAGATGCGGTTAAAATCGATCTGAACCGCCCAATGACAGAGATCCTGAAGACGCTGTCGCAGTATCCGGTATCCACCCGTCTTTCCCTAACGGGCACCATCATCGTGGGTCGTGATATTGCTCACGCCAAGCTGAAAGAGCGTCTGGATAACGGTGAAGGCCTGCCGCAGTACATCAAAGATCACCCGATCTACTACGCAGGCCCAGCAAAAACACCGGAAGGCTACCCGTCAGGTTCATTAGGCCCAACCACCGCTGGCCGCATGGATTCCTACGTCGATTTGCTGCAAGCCAACGGCGGCAGCATGATCATGCTAGCAAAAGGCAACCGCAGCCAGCAGGTGACCGACGCATGTCATAAACACGGGGGCTTCTACCTCGGCAGCATCGGTGGCCCGGCAGCGATTCTGGCGCAGAACAGCATCAAGAGCCTGACCTGCGTCGAGTACCCTGAACTGGGTATGGAAGCTATCTGGAAAATCGAAGTCGAAGATTTCCCGGCCTTTATTCTGGTTGATGATAAAGGCAACGATTTCTTCCAGGTGATTCAGAGCGCCAAGTGCGTGAAATGCGGTTAAAGAAGCTTTTGCGTGATTAGAGGTTAGCCGCTAACGCTCCGACTATCGGGGCGTTTTTTATTTGATACCCAGTCGCTTCGCCAGACGGTGTAGGTTGCCGCTGTCCATTTCTAATTCTCTCGCACAGGATGACCAGTTTCCCTCATGACGCGCCAGCGTTTGTTGGATAATCCGACGCTGGTAGTCATCCGTTGCCTCTCGAAGGCCGCCGCTGATGAAATAGGCAGGCGCGGTTTCAATAGCATTCGACGATCCTGATCTGGAATGAACAGGTTGAGAGGGAAGTTCGAGATTGAAATGCTCAGGGCCTAAAAGTACTTCGCCCGATTCTTGTCCGGCACGCGCCAGCACAGTGGCGCGGTAAATGGCGTGCTCCAGCTCGCGTACGTTCCCCGGCCAGTCGTACTGTTCCAGCAATGCGCCCGCTTCCGCGGTTAACGCCAGACGTGCCAGCCCAAGCTGTGCACGACTGCGTTCACAGAAGAAACCGGCCAACAGCGCCACATCCTGACTGCGCTCACGCAGCGGCGGTACAGACAGTGGGAACACGCTCAAGCGGTGGAATAAATCAGCACGAAACGCGCCATCCAGCACCGCCTGCCGTAGGTCGCGGTTGGTCGCAGCCAGCACGCGCACGTTTACTTTCAGGCTACTGTCATCCCCCACGCGCTGTAGGTCGCCATACTGCAACACGCGCAGCAGCTTCGCCTGTAGCGTCAGCGACAGCTCGCCGATCTCATCCAGAAACAGCGTACCGTTGTCCGCCATTTCAAACTTGCCGGTTCGATGATGAATCGCCCCAGTAAACGCCCCTTTCACATGACCAAATAATTCGCTCTCTGCTACCGATTCCGGCAGCGCGGCGCAGTTCAGATACACCAGAGGATAATTTGCACGACTGGAACCATGATGAATCGCACGCGCTACCAGTTCTTTCCCAACGCCAGTCTCCCCCATGATCAGCACGTTCAGATCGGAACCCGCGACGATATCGACCTCTTTCTTCAACCGCTGCATCGGTTCTGATAATCCAACCATTTCTTCCACGTTTTCCGCTGCCGGACTTTCGGCACGCACCGGCGCGGGCAGTTGCCGCTCAAGACGTTCCATCAGCAGCGCATTACTCAGCGCCGCCGCCGCCATCGCCCCCACCAGCCGCAGTTCCTCATCGCTAAAATGGTCGAACTGGCACGGATCCATGCCGTCTACGGTCAGCGCTCCGATCAGGTTTTGATTGGCAAACAGCGGCAGGCCAACGCAGGCGTGCACCTTAAGATCCTCCTGACTGGGGATCAGGCCGTCATACGGATCGGGAAGCTGACTGTCCGCCGGAAAACGCACGACATCCCCAGCACGGGCAATTGCCTCCAGACGGGGGTGGTCGGACAGGCGAAAACGTCGCCCCAGCACGTCCGGTGCCAGGCCATCTATCGCCAGCGGGCGGAATAGCTGATTTTCGTAACGCAGCAACGCCGACGCATCACAGCGCAGCAGTTGGCGCAGGCTGTTGATCAAGCGCTGAAAACGATCCTGATTCGATAGTCCCATTTGCAGCTCGATAGCGATACGGGCAAGGGCGTTAATAGAAAGCGTCATGGTGTGTCCTAATGACAATACCTGTGTCATTAAGACAATAGATAAAGTGTGTCACTTTGACAATTAACATTTATCAAAACCTTATGAATCAATACATTAAAAACTGGCATACTTCCTGCAATCCTTACAGCATATTTTCTCGCATATGCTTATTGAGGTTTCAGAATATGACGATTCACGTAAAGAACAACATCCACTGGGTTGGACAACGCGACTGGGAAGTCCGTGATTTTCACGGCACGGAATACAAAACGCTGCAAGGCAGTAGCTACAACAGCTATCTGATCCGCGAAGAGAAAACCGTACTGATCGATACCGTCGATCACAAATTCAGCCGTGAGTTTGTGCAGAACCTGATGGCGGAAGTGGATCTGAACACGATTGACTACATCGTGATCAACCATGCCGAAGAGGATCACGCTGGCGCGCTGAGCGAGCTGATGGCGCGTATTCCCAACACGCCGATTTACTGCACCTATAATGCGATCGATTCCATTACCGGCCATCACCATCATCCTGAGTGGAATTTCCACACGGTCAAAACTGGCGACTCGCTGGATATCGGCAACGGCAAGCAGTTGATCTTTATCGAAACCCCGATGCTGCATTGGCCGGACAGTATGATGACCTACATGACCGAGGATGCCGTGCTGTTCAGTAACGATGCGTTCGGTCAGCACTACTGTGATGAGCATCTGTTTAATGACGAAGTGGATCAAACTGAGCTGTTCGAGCAGTGTCAGCGCTATTTTGCCAATATTCTGACGCCATTCAGCCGTCTGGTAACTGCCAAGATCCACGAAGTGCTCGGCTTTAACCTGCCGCTGTCGATGGTCGCTACCTCCCACGGTGTAGTGTGGCGCGACGATCCAGCCCAGATCATCCATCTGTATCTGAAGTGGGCGGACAGCTATCAGGAAGATCGCATCACACTGTTTTACGACACCATGTCCAATAACACCCGCATGATGGCCGACGCGATTGCGCAAGGCATCAACGATGTCGATCCCGGTGTCGCGGTGAAAATCTATAACGTCGCCCGCCACGACAAGAACGAAATCCTGACGCAGGTCTTCCGCTCGAAAGGCGTGTTAGTCGGTTCATCCACCATGAATAACGTAATGATGCCGAAAGTCGCCGCCATGCTGGAAGAGATCACTGGCCTGCGCTTCCAAAACAAGAAAGCCTCGGCATTTGGTAGCTATGGCTGGAACGGTGGTGCGGTAGACCGCGTTCAAACCCGCCTAATGGACGCCGGTTTTGAAACCACGCTGGCGCTGAAAACCAAGTGGCGTCCTGACGGTTCGGCGCTGGAAATTTGCCGCGAGCACGGCCGCGAAATTGCTCGCCAGTGGGCGCTGCATCCACTGGATGATACGCCTGCCCGTCGCGTCATTTCCCCCACAAAACAGGCTGCCGTACCGCAAGCCGCAACCGCACCACAAAGTGTGAACGCCCCTGCCGAAAGCGCCTGTGGATGCAATGAAGTCGCGGCACCACAGACAACCGCACAGCCGATGGTACAGTCAGAAAGCGGCTGTATGCAGTGCAGCGTCTGCCAGTGGATCTACGATCCGGCACTTGGCGAACCGATGCAGGATGTCACACCAGGCACCATGTGGTCGGACGTGCCAGACATCTTCCTCTGTCCGGAATGTGGGCTGGGTAAAGACGTTTTCAATCCGATTCGCTAAGGAGAGGGTGATGAAAGATATCGTGATTATTGGCGCAGGCTTTGCTGCCCGCCAGCTTATCCGGCAGCTACGTAAGCTAGATGCCCACTGCTCTATCCGCTTGATCACCGCCGACAGCGGCGATGAGTACAACAAGCCGGATTTAAGCCATGTGATGAGCCTGCAACAACACGCCGACGATCTAACCAAGATGCAGGCAACCGCGTTTGCTGAAGAAAACCGCATTGCGCTACTGGCAAACACCCGCGTTACCGCCATTGACCGCAACGCGCAACAGGTTGTCTGTGGCACGAAGCGTTACGATTACCACAAGCTGGTGTTCGCGACCGGGGCTAGCGCAATCGTGCCACCGATTCCAGGGCGCGAACATATGCTGACGCTCAACAGTCAGCAAGAATACCGCACTCACGAAGCCCGACTCTGGCAGGCCGAACGCGTGCTGGTGCTCGGTGCCGGACTCATCGGCACTGAACTGGCAATGGATCTGAGCCGCGCCGGAAAACACGTCACACTGGTTGATTGCGCCAGCAGCATTCTGCCTGCGTTGATGCCACCCGAAGTCAGCGCACGTCTACAATTCACGCTGACGCAGCAAGGCATTTCGCTGTTGCTGAACACGACTGTGCAGCAACTGGAGAAAACCGAAACAGGCGTGCAGGCTATGTTTACCGATGGGCGCACGGTGGAGGTGGACGAAATCATCTCCGCCGTCGGTTTGCAGGCCAACACGCAGCTGGCAACAGCGGCAGGTTTGGCGGTGCAGAAAGGCATCCAGACTAATGCGCAGTTACAGACCATCGATCCGCAGATTTATGCGTTAGGCGACTGCGCGGAAATTGGCGGTAAACTTTTACCGTTCCTGCAACCCATTCAACTCAGCGCGATTACGCTGGCGAAAAACCTGCTGGGTGCCAATGAGGCGTTAACCCTGCCGCCGATGCTGGTTAAAATCAAGACGCCGCAGTTTCCCTTACAGATGGCAGGCGATACCACCAGCAGCGATTTGCACTGGCAACAGGAATGGAACGAACAGGGTATGGTGGCCAAAGCGCTGGATAGTCAGCAAAGGCTGCGTGCCTTTGTGGTCGGCGGTGAGCGGATGAAAGAGGCATTTCCGCTACTTCGACAGCTTTCTGCCACCGTCTGAGACGGCAAAAAATAAATAATGCATTTAAAATACATATTTCTGGTCAGCCTGCGTGCGGATTAATAGAATACGGCTATAGATTGTTGAATTTACGGACCGAGGTAACGATGCAAGATCTCATTTGTTATAAGAAGATGCCGCAGTGGAACAGCCAGACGCTGCCTGCCGCGTTTCAGGAAAAGCACAACACGCAGGAAGGCACTTGGGCAAAACTGACCGTATTGAAAGGGGAAATGACCTTTTCCATGCTGACCGAAGATGGCGATACGCTGGAGACGTTCCACTTCTCTGAGCAGAATCAGCCGCCGTTTGTGGAGCCACAGGCGTGGCACCGCATCGTCTCGTTCTCTGACGATCTGGAATGTCAGCTTAGCTTTTTCTGTTCGGCGGAAGATTTCTACCATAAAAAATACGGCCTGACGCGAACCCATTCCGAAGTGATCAACGCAGTACAGCACATCAAACCGGGTAAAACGCTGGATTTAGGCTGCGGTGGCGGACGTAACTCGCTGTATCTGAACCTGCGCGGGTTTGACGTGACCGCCTGTGATAAACACGAGCAAAGCATTGATTCGCTGAATAACATCATCCAGAGCGAAGCGCTGGAAAACATTCGAGCGGGCGTTTACAACATCAATCAGGCTGAAATCAAAGAGCAGTACGACTTCATCCTGTCGACCGTCGTATTGATGTTCCTGGAACGCGACCGTATTCCGCACATCATCAGCAATATGCAAAACAGCACCGTTGACGGTGGCTATAACCTGATTATCGCAGCAATGTCGACGGAAGACTGTCCGTGCCCGATGCCCTTCTCGTTTACCTTTAAAGAAGACGAGTTGAAGAACTATTACACCGATTGGGAAATCCTTAAATACAACGAGGACATGGGCGAACTACACAAGACAGATGCGCAGGGTAATCGCATCAAGCTGCGTTTCGCTACGCTGTTGGCAAGAAAAATCTAATCGCATCAGCCGTTAAAAAGCCTAATTCATTAAGAAATAGGTCGTTAACAACCTGAACCATAAAATAGAAAAGGGCCGATTAATCGGCCCTTTTGGTTCTCTATCTGCGTGAATCAGCTCGCTTTGCGCTCTGCCGCTATGCGGTAAGCAACGAGATCTTCAATCGTCAGCACCGGCATATCGTGCTGCTTGGCAAACGTGATCACTTCCGGCGCGTGCGCCATTGAGCCGTCATCGTTCGTTAGCTCACACAGGACGCCAGACTGCTTCAAGCCCGCCAGCGTCATCAGATCTACCGTCGCTTCGGTGTGACCACCGCGCGTTAGTACACCACCCGGCTGAGCACGCAACGGGAATACATGACCAGGGCGATTCAGATCGCTCGGTCTAGCGTTATCCGCAATCGCAGCACGAATGGTGGTCAAACGATCCGCAGCGGAAACACCTGTCGTCACGCCTTCAGCGGCTTCGATCGTCACAGTGAACGCCGTTTGGTAATGGCTGGAGTTCTTCTCCACCATCATCGGCAATTCCAGCTGCTGCCGACGCTCTTCCGTCAGGCACAGGCACACAATGCCACTGCCGTGACGAATCGTCAGCGCCATTTGTTCAACGGTCATATTTTCAGCGGAAAAGATCATGTCACCTTCGTTTTCACGATCTTCATCATCCAGTACCAACACGCCGCGGCCATGACGCAATGCATCAAGTGCGCGTTCTACGCGTTCAGTAGGATTGCCAAATTCAGAAAGTAATGTCTGATTCATGGTAAAAAACCTCAATGTTATTATGGGTTACCAGAATCAGGGCGAGCTTGAGGAGTAACCACTACTACTGGTTGCATAGCAATGGCTAACAAAAATAACGCGAGCGAGCATAAAGCTCGACAGATACCGTTACTCTCTCCCATCCGGACTTTAACCGTCGGCCCCGGAATTACACCGGGTCTGCTGACCTCACGTTGTGAAATCGATAATAAAATCGGAAAACCAATCAATATCGAAAAACATAGCGTGAGCGCTCGCGGGCTTCCAGTACACAGAACCTTATTCGTTCATATGTTCACTGGTTTACCGCCGGTGGGGAATTACACCCCGCCCTGAGAATAAGCGGGTTTACTATAACGCTAATACCTCGAGAGGGCAATTGATCCACGGCAGGAAATAGGGCAAAACGTATGCTGGATTACAGTAAAATTATGCTGAATATGTGCAAAGCAGATGTCGGATTTCGTTTATAGGCATTACACTTGCTTTTGCTATAGTCATTACTTACATAACCTAATCAGGAAAGCGACATGATTGACCCAAAGAAGATTGAGCAAATCGCCCGTCAAGTGCATGAATCCATGCCAAAAGGTATCCGGGAATTGGGTGATGATGTGGAGAAAAAGATTCGTCAGGTCTTGCAAGCACAGTTGACCCGACTGGATTTGGTGAACCGTGAAGAGTTCGATATTCAGACGCAAGTTCTGCTGCGCACGCGCGAGAAGGTTGCGCGCCTGGAACAACGCATGACCGACCTGGAAGCAAAATTGTCTGCGGAAGAAAAGCCAGCCGTAGTGCAGGAAGTCGCGCCGGAAAACGACTAATCATCATCGCGATACAACGCCCTGCTCAGGGCGTTGCTCGATTATCACCACAACAGCGACGATCGCCCGCTCAGTGGGAAATCAGTTCAACCGACTTGCGCGGCAGAAACAGCCATAACACGGCCAGCATAATTAACGCGTACAGCGATTTCCAGCCGATCATCAGCAACAGCGCACAACAAATCATGCCTCCTATTGCCGCCATCACTCTGGCGCGGCCTTTCAGCAAACGCCACCCTGCCAGCATACACAGCAGATAGATCAGCACAAAGATGCCATTCGCGTACACAATCAGCATATCCAACGGCAGCCTGAGCCAATAAATTAACAGGCAGCACACCAGACAACAGGCAACAACAATCGACAGCGCATTCACCGGCGCCTGCCCTGCGGACAGCTTCGCCAGCGCACTGCCTTTCGGTGCCTGCGACCAGACTAAACGGGCGAATCCCTGCGTGTAGATATTCACGCTGGCAAAACAGGCCAGATACCCAACAAAGCAGGCAATCCACAAGGCGTGCTGACCAAACAACTGCACGACGATCCCTGGCAGTGACGCCGTTGCGGCAATCCCCTCCCCGTAAGCCTTAAAATGCAATACCGCTACCGTGCATCCCCAATAAACCGCGCCAGCAACCAGCATGCCGATGAGTAAAGCCCGTGGAAAATCTCGCTCCGGCACCCGAAATTCCGTCGCCATGTGAGCGAACGCTTCAAGACCAACGAAGCACCAGAACATCACAGCCAGCGCGCCGAAGGTGTTAGGCCATGACAGTTCACTCACCGACGGCCAAGGAATGTGCGCAGGCGCAATATCACCCTGCCACCAGATCGCGGCAACCAGCCCTACAACTAACATCGCGATGACGATCTGAATGTTAGCGCTGGACCCTGCACTGCGCAGGCCAAGCAGCCAGATACCACCTAACGTCAACAGTTGTACGCAGAGCAGCCCCAGATCGCTCCAGCCAAATGCCGCCTGCCAGAACCCCGCAGCAATCTGCAAAGCCGCAGGCAGGCCAAGAGGAATAACGGAAAGGAATAGCCAGCCGGTCACACGCGCCATGCGCGGCCCAAAGGCTAAATGAACAAAGTGTGCGGCACCGCCCGCATGAGGAAAACGTTGCCCCAGCGCAGCAAAGCCAATGGCGATAGGAAAAACAAACAGGATCAATATCGGCCATGCCCACAGACTGTCTTGCTGTGCCAATTGCGCGACCAGCGCAGGAACCGCAAACACCCCGGTCCCCAATAGCGAAGTAGAAAGCAGCCCAACGCCTTGAATCAGGCCAAGCTCTTGTTTTAATCCTTTTGCTTCACTCACAACGTTTCACCTTTTCCTGCTTTTCTACATCAATGTCGGATCAAAGAATCACGGTCGGATCGAAGGATAAAAAAAAGCCTCCACTGACGGAGGCTTCTCTCTCACCTACTGCTTTCACATACATTATGCTATCAAGTGTTGGCCTTCAGCACATCGCGAATGCGAGCTTTGTAGGATTCAACCTTTTGCGGCGTCATCATACGACGCTCATCGTCCTGCACTACACCGCCAACATCGTCAGCGATACGCTGCGCAGACTGTAGCATCAGTTTAAAATTTTGGCTGGCGTCACCATAAGACGGCACCATCATGAAAATGGACACGCCGGGCGTCGAGAATTCAGACATTGTGTCCACATTAAACGAACCAGGTTTAACCATATTCGCCAAGCTGAACAACACCGGCCCTGCGCCAGCGGGGTTCACATGGCGATGGAAAATATTCATTTCACCAAACTGGAAACCGGCCTGAAGCAGGCTTTGTAACAGCAGTTCACCACCGATGACACCGCCTTGATGTGCCACCACGTGCAGCACCAAAACGGCTTCTTTTGCCGCAGCAGGTTCAGCAGGTTGCTGAGGTGCAGGCTGTACTTTCTCATGTAGCGAATGCGCGACAGGCTGTTGTGGCGCAGATGGCGGAGCATCATATGCAAACGGTTCACGCGGGGCGTCAGGAATAGGGTTTTCTCTAGGGTCGACAGCAAGCGGATTGGCATCGCCACGCACCTGAGAACGCGGAGAATCTACTGGCGTCGCTTCGTCCAGTAACGGATCGTAAGAAGAGACGGGAGACAGATGTTCAAACGGCGATTTCGCCTCTGAACGAGCCTCTTCGCGCGCGTTGTAGTTATCAAACGAAGTGTTATCAAATGAGGAATGATCAACCGAAGCACTGCCAAATGAAGGTTCGCTCTGCTGCGGACGAGCACCTTTCACGCGAACTTCGCCAACGCCTTCATCCAGATCGTCAAGCGGCGTTTCATCGCGCGCTTTCTTTGCACGTTTAACCGGGCGGTCACGAAAAAGGGACGAACGCTCTTTACGGCTGGTCCACAAGCCGTGAAGTAAAAGCGCTATTATAGCGATAGCGCCAACAACGATTAATATCAGACGCAAGTCCTGCATCATTGCTATCCCAATTTTTCCGACAATACATTGCCAACATGACAAATACTTATACTACTAACTCTATTTGCCTGAGTACACAAGTGCAAGCCTGCACGGTACTTTATGACAATAAAGATAGGCATAACGCACTTTTTTGCTGTTTTTTCATCCAAATGCAGGCTAGCCAGCATAAGATCATCCCGATATGATGCCTTAACAAACAAATGACTGAGTATATCGGCACCATGTTTCCAGAAAAACCATCGTCTTCCGAAAAACCGTCTTACAACAACACGCCAGACCAAACTCGCAGCGGCGTACACTATTTTCTTGCCGGATGGCGCTTGATCTCACTGCCGGGCATCCGGCGTTTCGTTATTCTTCCTTTGCTCATGAACATCGTGCTGATGGGCGGCGCTTTTTGGTGGCTTTTCACTCAGCTGAATGCCTGGATTCCTCAGATCATGAGTCATATTCCAAGCTGGCTTCAATGGCTCAGCTACCTCATTTGGCCACTCGCCGTACTCTCCATCTTGCTAGTATTCAGCTACCTATTCAGTACTATCGCCAATTTTATTGCCGCACCGTTTAACGGCTTGCTGGCGGAGCAGTTAGAAGCAAAATTAACCGGCCAAACGCTGCCAGACAGCGGCATATTGGGTATCGCCAAAGACGTCCCTCGCATCATGAAGCGTGAGGTCCAAAAGCTGGCGTACTACCTGCCGCGCGCCATTGTGCTATTGCTTCTCTATTTCATTCCCGGCATCGGGCAAACTGTTGCTCCGGTTCTGTGGTTCCTATTCAGCGCGTGGATGTTGGCAATTCAGTACTGCGATTATCCTTTTGATAACCACAAAGTGGGCTTTGCCACGATGCGGCAGGCATTACGCCGCCACAAGGTCGCCAATATGCAGTTTGGCGCATTGGTCAGCCTGTTTACGCTGGTACCTTTTTTGAATCTGGTCATCATGCCCGTCGCAGTCTGTGGCGCAACGCAGCTGTGGGTGGATCGTTATCGGAATCTATCCGCAACGCTGCCGAAAAAAGCGCCATAAGAAACAATGTGCACTGGCTCACAGCGGCCAGTGCTTTCTATTGTAATGAAAAGATATTTCTTAAGAACATAACGATATAGCAATTCTTTACTTCACTGAAAAGTGTGAACGGGTATTCTCTCTACGTTCGCAAAAATTTCATACAGTTATAAGGACAGGCTATGAGCAAGATCTACGAAGACAATTCTTTCACAATCGGCCATACGCCGCTGGTTCGCCTGAACCGTATCGGCAACGGACGCATTCTGGCTAAAGTAGAATCCCGCAACCCCAGCTTCAGCGTAAAATGCCGTATCGGTTCCAACCTGATTTGGGATGCAGAAAAGCGCGGCGTTCTCAAACCGGGTATCGAACTGGTTGAACCTACCAGCGGAAACACAGGGATTGCCCTGGCCTACGTCGCGGCGGCTCGCGGTTACAAACTCACGCTCACCATGCCTGAAACCATGAGTATCGAGCGTCGTAAGCTGCTGAAAGCGTTGGGTGCTAACCTGGTGCTGACCGAAGGCGCAAAAGGCATGAAAGGAGCTATCGCCAAAGCAGAAGAGATTGTCGCTAGCGATCCGAGCCGTTATCTGCTGTTGCAGCAGTTCAGCAACCCAGCTAACCCAGAGATCCACGAAAAAACCACTGGCCCTGAAATCTGGGAAGATACCGACGGTCAGGTTGATGTCTTTATCTCTGGTGTCGGTACAGGCGGTACGCTGACTGGCGTGAGCCGCTATATCAAGAACACCAAAGGCAAAGCCATCATCAGCGTGGCGGTTGAACCTACTGATTCACCAGTAATCACCCAAGCGCTAGCAGGCCAAGAATTAAAACCAGGCCCACACAAGATTCAGGGCATCGGCGCAGGTTTCATTCCCGGTAACCTGGATCTGGAACTGATTGACCGCGTAGAAAAAGTAACGAATGAAGAAGCGATCAGCACCGCACGCCGTTTGATGGAAGAAGAAGGCATTCTGGCTGGTATTTCTTCCGGTGCAGCCGTTGCCGCAGCGCTGAATTTGCTCAAAGAGAAAGAGTTCGACGGTAAAACTATCGTCGTAATTTTGCCTTCTTCCGGCGAACGTTACCTCAGCACCGCACTCTTTGCCGACCTGTTCACCGAGCAGGAACTGCAACAATAGTCCACTAGGTCATCCTCGGACAATAAGTAACCAATGTGTTAAAAAAGCACCTATTTAGGTGCTTTTTTGTGGCACACTTCAAACTTTCCACCACATACAGATTGCTTTTCTGCATCAGGTTTAGTATTTAACCGAACAATTATTTTGATGCGTGAAATTAATATCCGACAAAGACCACGCCCCATCACATTGTTTTGTCCTGCGTACGACGGTTTGTTTCCTGCGCACGATAGCCCACATCGCCGTTTTGCGACTGAGGTTAAGATAATGGGTGGCGGAATCTGCGGTGTTTGATGGTATTTTATTCAGGAAATACGTTTGACGGTTTTCTTGTCGCATCGTGGCCTGCCCCTGTAACATAAATCAGGAGCTAACCAAACAGGCTAAAGTTCAGTGAATCAGCTAAACTTTAGTTCCACAACATTAATCTAATCCATAAGTTGGGGAAAAAAGCATGTTCCAGCAAGAAGTGACTATCACCGCACCGAATGGCCTGCACACTCGTCCCGCTGCTCAGTTCGTCAAAGAAGCTAAAGGCTTCACATCAGACATCACCGTGACGTCCAACGGCAAGAGCGCTAGCGCCAAGAGCCTGTTCAAATTACAAACACTCGGCTTAACACAAGGAACTGTGGTTACTATCGCTGCGGAAGGCGAAGACGAACAAAAAGCGGTTGAACACCTGGTCAAGCTGATGGCTGAGCTCGAGTAACCGACGAGTTTTTTAGTGAACACCAGAATCGAGTAAGGTAGGGTTATGATTTCAGGCATATTAGTATCACCGGGTATTGCTTTTGGTAAGGCACTGTTACTGAAAGAAGATGAAATTCTCATCAACCGGAAAAAAATCTCTGCGGATCAGGTAGAGCAGGAAATTGAACGTTTTCTGACTGGCCGTTCCAAAGCATCCGCACAGTTGGAAGCTATCAAGAAGAAAGCGGGCGAAACGCTGGGCGCAGAGAAAGAAGCCATCTTTGAAGGGCACATCATGCTGCTTGAAGATGAAGAGTTCGAGCAGGAAATCATAGCCCTGATTAAAGATGAACATGCTTCCGCCGACGCTGCTGCGTTTTCCGTTATTGAAAATCAGGCCAAAGCACTGGAAGAGCTTGATGATGAATATCTGAAAGAACGCGCTGCGGACATGCGTGATATTGGGAAGCGTTTGCTACGCAACATTCTCAATATGACCATCGTCGATCTGGGCGATATTCAGGATGAAGTCATTCTGGTCGCAACGGACCTGACACCGTCAGAAACCGCGCAGTTGAATCTGGACAAAGTGCTGGGCTTCATTACCGATATCGGTGGCCGCACGTCCCACACCTCCATTATGGCCCGTTCTCTGGAACTGCCTGCGATCGTCGGCACGACCGATGTGACCCGTCAGGTCAAAAACGGCGACTATCTGATTCTGGATGCGGTAAACAACAAGATTTACCAGAATCCGACTGCGGATAAAATTGAAGAATTAAAAGCTGTTCAGCAGCAATACCACGCTGAAAAGTATGAGCTGGCCAAGCTCAAAGATCTGCCAGCCATCACGCTGGACGGTCATCAGGTTGAAGTCTGTGCCAACATCGGTACCGTGCGTGATGTCGCAGGTGCAGAACGTAACGGCGCAGAAGGTGTCGGCCTGTATCGTACCGAATTCCTGTTCATGGATCGTGACTCACTGCCAACCGAAGAAGAGCAGTTCCAAGCGTATAAGGCCGTTGCCGAAGCCGTTGGCGCTCAGGCCGTTATCGTCCGTACCATGGATATCGGCGGCGACAAAGACCTGCCTTACATGAACCTGCCGAAGGAAGAGAACCCGTTCCTTGGCTGGCGTGCCATCCGTATCTGTCTGGATCGTAAAGAAATCCTGCACGCACAGCTGCGTGCTATTCTGCGCGCGTCCAAATTTGGCAAACTGCGTATCATGTTCCCGATGATCATCTCCGTGGAAGAAGTACGTGAGCTGAAAGCCGAACTGGAGATGCTAAAAGCGCAGCTGAGAGAAGAAGGTAAAGCCTTCGACGAAAGCATTGAAGTCGGCGTTATGGTTGAAACACCTGCCGCCGCTGCTATCGCGCCACATTTAGCCAAAGAAGTCGACTTCTTTAGTATTGGGACAAATGACTTAACCCAGTATACTCTGGCAGTTGATCGCGGTAATGAGCTGATTTCTCATCTCTATAATCCGATGTCCCCAGCCGTTCTGACGCTGATTAAGCAAGTCATCGACGCATCTCACGCCGAAGGCAAATGGACAGGGATGTGCGGTGAGCTCGCCGGTGACGAACGTGCTACACTACTGTTATTGGGAATGGGTCTGGACGAATTCAGCATGAGTGCGATCTCTATCCCGAGCATCAAGAAAATCATCCGTAATGCGAATTACGAAGATGCGAAGGCGCTGGCGGAGCAAGCATTAGCTCAACCGACAGCACAAGAGTTAAGCAATCTGGTGAGCCGCTTCATTAAAGAAAAAACGCTCTGCTGATTCTGCTTTACCTAATAGGTTTCAAGGTGGCAATCAGCACCCCCGACAAGCGATACCATCGCAGTCGGGGTAGCGAAGAAAGCTAATGCCACACCGACTTGAAAGATTAGGGTATACGCTGGCCCAATATTAATACTTAGGAGAGAATCATGGGTTTGTTCGATAAATTGAAATCTCTGGTTTCTGACGATAAAAAAGACACTGGCAGCATCGAAATCATTGCCCCGCTGTCTGGTGAAATCGTCAATATTGAAGATGTTCCTGATGTCGTGTTTGCAGAGAAAATCGTCGGCGACGGCATTGCCATCAAACCAACTGGCAACAAGATGGTCGCACCGGTAGACGGCACCATCGGTAAAATCTTTGAAACCAACCATGCGTTTTCCATCGAGTCTGACAGCGGCATTGAGCTGTTTGTGCACTTTGGTATCGATACCGTTGAACTGAAAGGCGAAGGCTTCAAGCGTATCGCTGAAGAAGGCCAACGCGTGAAGAAAGGCGATGTCGTTATCGAGTTTGACCTGGCTCTGCTAGAAGAAAAAGCGAAGTCTACCCTGACACCAGTGGTTATTTCCAACATGGATGAAATCAAGGAATTGACCAAACTGAGTGGTACGGTTGTTGTCGGTGAAACGCCGGTTATCCGTATCAAAAAGTAAGCCGCCACTCTACGGATGGTTTACTACGTTTGCACGAAACGGCACCAGGATGGTGCCGTTTTCGTTTCAGGCTTTCCAGCGCGGCACACACAGCCGAATCACTAACCCGCACTGCTCACCATTATCCGCCTCAATATGTCCACCGTGCGCCAGCACCACTTTACGGGCAATCGCCAGCCCTAATCCATAGCCTTTGCCGGACAGCGGCGAATCAACCCGAATGAAAGGGTCGAAGATACTGGAGAGCTTACTTTTCTCCACGCCAGGCCCCTGATCGGCAACCTGAATCGTCCACTCCTGCTCATTGCCAATTAACGACACCGCAACCTGCTGTGCGGGTGCAGAAAAACGTAACGCATTGCGCATCACATTATCGACAGCCCTACGCATCAGCTCCGCATTGCCTTTAATCGTGTAATCGTCGTCTTCATCCGCGGCGAGCAGGATTTCAACGCCCGTGACCTGCGCTTCATAGCGTGTATCGTTTACCACGGCTGTCACCAACCCCAGTAGATCGAAATAGGCTTCCTCAATGCCGGAATTCTCCGTGCGCGATAGCGTCAGCAGTTCGCCGATCATCTTATCCATCAATAAAGCTTCACGCTCGATGCGCTGCAAGGAATTCTCTAGATTGTCCCGGTTCTGCCTCACCAGCCCGATGGCAAGCTGCAAACGCGCCAGTGGGGAACGTAACTCATGCGAAACATCATGAAGCAGCTGTTCACGCGCGCTAGCCAAGCTGTCCAGCCGTTCGACCATGGAATCAAAATCGCGCGCTACATCGCTAATTTCATCGTGACGTTTACGCATCACCGGCAGCAGGCGCACATTCAGATCGCCCTGCGCAACCTGATCAAAACCGGCGCGGATCTGGTTCAACGGACGTGCCAAACTCCATGCCAGCACCGAGCTGAACAGCAGTCCACCAAACCCCGCAATGACTACAAACGGCGCAGGCACATTGAGGAACTCGACGGGACGAGGAGGACGAAATTCGCTGCGTAGCAATTCAGCGTCATAGCGTATCTGATACCACTTTCCTGCTGGGCCGCTGACCTGTTTGATAACGTAGGTGGCACGCTGCACGCCACGTTTTTCCGGTGCAAAAGCCTCGTCGAGCAAAGCGTTTTGCGGGGAGGAAACTAATTCCTGTTCCGACAGCGGCAGAGGCGATTCCGTGATGGAAATGTATTGCTGCTCTTTCTCCGGTAGCAGCGACATCACATCGTTCAGCTCCCCCAAACCGCCATGTTGCAACGCCGCGGCCACTATCTCGGTTTGCATCGTCGCAATGCGTGAAACCACAATTTCTTCCAACGGCTTATGACGATCTCCACTCAAGGAAAAAGCCAACCACAGCAGTTGAGACATGACGAGAAACGTCAGCCAAAATCCCAGTAATATCTTCCAGAAAAGTCTTCCACGAATCATCATCAGCGAATCCGGTATCCTACGCTGCGCACGGTTTCAATCGTCATCGTGTTGCCTGCCAAGGCTCCAAGCTTCTGACGAATATTGCTGATGTGCACGTCCACACTGCGGTCATAGGCCTCGCGGCGACGCCCCAGACATTTTTCGGACAGCTCATCTTTTGACACAACCCGCTCAGGGGAACGGAGCAGCAGCTCCAACAAATTAAACTCAGACGCCGTCAGATCAAACGGCTTCCCACGCCATTCGCTGATGCGCGTTGCGGGGTTCAATACCAGATCGCCACTGGCAGCCACACTTTCGTCTCGTTTTGTACTCGGCTGATCGTCATAGCGACGTAGCACCGCACGCAGCCTTGCCACCAGTTCACGCGGGTAACAAGGTTTAGGCATGTAGTCATCCGCCCCCATTTCCAAACCGATGACCCTGTCGATGTTGTCACCTCTCGCCGTCAGCATAATAACGGGCAGTTGCTGGGTTTTTCGGATCTGGCGCAGCACATCAATCCCGCTCATATCCGGCAACATGACATCCAGGATCATCGCGGTATAATCACCCGATATCGCGCCATCGACGCCTTCTTTTCCTGTTAGCACGCGAGATGTGGAAAACCCTTCCGCGTTCAGATACTCACAGAGCATATCGCCCAGCTCTACGTCGTCATCGACCAATAAAATATTCATATCCAGTCCTCATTAATCGGATATACCCTAAACAATTCGAGCTATGAGAGGGAAAACGCACAGGTAGCTTGAAGTATGACGAGTATAGATAATGTATTCTCAGGCCTGACGTGAATATTCGCAGCCAGATTTACTTAATCCTTACCATTTCTTTCAGCAAAGATTACCGATACCTTTACGGACTCAGGGTAAATTACTCACCTGCGCTATTTACTCCCGTTGATACCCTAAATAATTCGAGTTTCAGGCAGGCGGCAAGCGAGGGAATCCCGATGAGCTTACTCAGGTAAGTGATTCGGGTGACTAAGCGCAGCCAACGCACATGCAACTTGAAGTATGACGGATACAGATGCATTCATTAAGGACGACTCCCCCTGATGCAACCACGATTTTTTACACGCCGCCGTACAACGATCGCCATTGGTCTTATCGTCACAGCCGTGCTTATTCATTTATTTTTCAACAAGCCATCGCCAGCACCCAATGCGCTCACTGCCGCCGCAGAGATTGCGGATCTCGAACAGACGGTACTCGCCGACGGGGAAATTGAGGCACAGAAGCAGGTCAGCGTCGGTGCACAAGCCTCAGGACAAATCAAAGCGCTGCACGTCGAACTCGGCGATAAAGTGAAAAAAGGGCAATTGATCGCCGAGATTGATGACCTCACCCAGCAGGACACATTGAAGAATGGCGAAGCTGCGCTAAAAAACGTTCAGGCTCAGCGAGCCGCCAAACTGGCGGAATTGCGTAATAACGAATTAAGCTGGCAGCGTCAGCAAATGCTGGTGAAGCGCGGCGTGGGCGTACAGGCCGATTACGATAGTGCGAAGGCGACACTCGACGCGACCAGAGCCAATATCGACGCACTAGATGCCCAAATCGTTCAGGCACAGATCACCGTCAACACTGCCAAGGTTAATCTGGGATATACGCAGATTCGCTCACCGATGGATGGCACCGTCGTCGCGATTCCGGTTGAAGCAGGCCAAACGGTGAATGCGATCCAGACGACGCCGACCATCGCCAAGGTCGCCAATTTGGACACCATGACCATCAAGGTAAAAATCTCAGAAGCCGACGTCGTCAAGGTAAAAACCGGTATGCCCGTCTGGTTCAGCATTCTGGGCGAGCCGAATAAACGCTACGAAGCCACGCTGAGTTCGATCGAGCCCGCGCCCGACTCCATCAACACGGATACCACCACGACGTCATCCAGCACAAGCAGCTCCAGTTCATCATCCAGTACCGCAATCTATTACAACGGCCAGTTCGATGTGAAAAATCCCGACGGCGTATTGCGTATTTCAATGACGGCGCAGGTCTATATTCTGCTGTCCTCGGTGAAAAATGCCATCGTCGTCCCCGCGACCGCACTCACTTTACGCAATGGCATGTGGTACGTGCAGGTCGTGAACGCGAATAAGAAGATTGAGTCTCGTCTGGTGACGCTTGGCCTCAACGATAACGTGCGTACCCAGATCCGCTCGGGGCTCAGCGTCGGTGAGCAGGTGGTTGTCACCCAGTCATCCGGCGATGCAGCCTCCACGCATCCCAGCCCGCCGATGGGGATGTAACGCATGTCCACATCCATACTTAAGCTGACCGGTATTACGCGCCGCTTTTCCAACGGCGAACAGGACGTTACCGTTCTCAAAGACATCAACCTGACCATCAATCAGGGCGAAATGGTAGCGATTGTCGGCGCGTCAGGATCGGGAAAATCCACGCTGATGAATATTCTCGGCTGCCTGGATAAACCGTCCGCCGGTGACTATCAGGTAGCAGGACGTTCCGTTGGTGAGTTGGATAACGACCAGCTCGCTGAACTGCGCCGCGAACATTTCGGTTTTATTTTCCAGCGCTATCACCTGCTTGGCGATCTGACCGCACTGGGAAATGTCGAAGTACCCGCGATTTATGCAGGAAAGAGCCGATTGGCGCGCCGTCAACGGGCAGCAGATCTGTTGACCAGACTGGGGCTGGAAAACCGCCTTCACTATCGACCCAGCCAGCTTTCCGGCGGTCAACAGCAGCGTGTGAGTATCGCGCGGGCGCTGATGAACGCTGGCGGCATCATTCTGGCGGATGAACCGACTGGTGCACTGGACACCCACAGCGGCAATGAGGTTCTGAGCATACTTCGTGACCTGCACAGACAGGGCAATACGGTCGTGATCGTCACGCACGATATGACGATTGCTGAACATGCACAGCGCATCATCGAATTGCGCGATGGCGAAGTGATTGCCGATAGACAGACGCGCCCCGAAGAAGCTATCGCATCGTTACCAGAAGCGGCAAACTCTCCGGCCACCTCCGCCCTGAATCAGTTCAAAGATCGCTTTATTGACGCGTTTAAAATGGCGCTGCTGGCAATGAACGCCCAGCGGATGCGCACCTTTCTGACCATGCTTGGCATTATCATCGGTATCGCGTCCGTCGTTTCAGTGGTCGCTCTGGGAAAAGGCTCACAAGAGCAGGTGCTAGCCGATATCAACTCGATGGGCACCAGCACGCTGGAGATCTTCCCCGGCAAAGGTTTCGGCGACATGGATGCTAGTGCTATCCAGACGCTACGCGCCAGCGATATTCAGCCACTGACGCAGCAGCCCTACGTGCATAGCGTGACGCCCTCTGTCTCCACCAGCGTAACGATGCGCTACGGTAACATTGCCGTTTCCGCCAGCGTTTCTGGGGTCGGCGAACAGTTCTTCACCGTGCGTGGCTATACGTTGGAACGTGGCGTGCTTTTCCCTCGTAGCAGCGTCGATGAGCTAACGCAGGATGCGGTGATTGACAAAAATACCCGCGATAAGCTCTTTCCCCACGGCGAAGATCCTATTGGTCAGGTGATTTTGCTGGGATCGTTGCCCGTTCGGATTATTGGCGTCGTCAGCAAGAATCAAAACGGCTTTGGCAGCGATGAAAACCTGAACGTCTGGTTGCCGTACACCACGGTGATGAAGCGCATGGTCGGGCAGTCCTACCTGAAAAGCATCACGGTGCGGGTGAAAGACAATATTGATATGAGCATCGCCGAGCAGAGGATTACCGACCTGCTGATGCAACGGCATGGTACGAAAGACTTCTTTATCATGAACACCGATAGCATCCGACAGATGATCGAGAAAACCACCACCACGCTTACGCTACTGGTTTCGATGATCGCCCTGATTTCGCTGCTGGTCGGCGGTATCGGCGTGATGAATATCATGTTGGTGTCGGTGACGGAGCGAACCCGAGAGATCGGCGTTCGTATGGCGGTCGGCGCACGCACTAGCGACATCATGCAGCAGTTTCTTATCGAAGCCGTGCTGGTTTGCCTGTTCGGCGGTATTGCGGGCGTGGCGCTGTCGTTGGCTATCGGCGTGCTATTCGCACAGCTCAGCAGCAATTTTTCGATGATCTATTCCAGTTCATCGATCATTGCCGCGTTCCTGTGCTCCAGCTTGATCGGCATTATCTTCGGCTTCTTCCCCGCCCGTCGCGCAGCGCGGATGGAACCGATTCATGCGCTGGAGCGGGAGTAATCATTCGAAATACTCTAAATAATTCGAGTAACCTTAATCAAATACCCCGGTGGACAGATACCGATCGCCGCGATCGCAGGCGATCGCCACAATCACGCTGCCGGGGTTTTCCACCGCAATCCGCAGCGCGCCAGCCACCGCCCCACCGGTGCTGACACCGCAGAAAATACCTTCCTGACGCGCCAGTTGCCGCAGCGTATTCTCGGCATCCACTTGCGTCATATCCAGAATACGATCGACCAGATCGGCGCGGAAAATGCCTGGCATATAGTCCGGCGTCCAACGGCGAATACCGGGAATGTGGCTCCCTTCAGCAGGCTGTAACCCTACGGTACAGACTGCCGAATTCTGCTGCTTTAGATAGCGGCTAACACCGGAGATTGTGCCTGTCGTCCCCATACTGGAGATAAAATGCGTCAGCTTGCCCGCCGTCTGCTGCCAGATTTCTGGCCCCGTTGTGAGAAAGTGCGCCAGCGAGTTGTCCGGATTATTGAACTGGTCGAGCGTTTTCCCTTCTCCCGCCAGCACCATCTGCTTCGCTCGATCTCGTGCCCCTTCCATCCCCAGCTTGCGATTAACCAACACCAGCTCTGCGCCATACGCACGCATCGCAGTCTGGCGCTCATAGCTCATGTTGTCCGGCATCAGCAGGCGCAGCCGGTAGCCTTTTAGCGCCGCAATCATCGCCAGCGCAATACCAGTATTACCGCTGGTCGCCTCGATCAGCCTGTCACCTGGGGTAATGTCACCGCGATTTTCAGCCTGCTGGATCATAGAGAATGCAGCGCGATCCTTTACCGAACCGGCGGGATTATTCCCTTCCAGCTTCAGCCAGATTTCACTCTTCAACCCCTGCGTCATGCGCTGCAATTTCACCAGCGGGGTATTGCCAATACACTGCTCAAGCGTTGTCACAAGTTGAGTCCTAAAAAACTCACGCGTACAACGTGAGTGAGATAAAAGTTAGTGTTTGTTCATTTGCCGTTTTACACGCCACTGAATAGCGCTTTTGATCAACAGCGTCAGTATCGCCATCACAGTTAATAGCGCCGCAGCGGTAAACGCCCCTACGCTGTTATAATCCTGATGCAGCAATTCGACCTGCAACGGCAGCGTATAGGTTTCGCCACGAATCGAGCCAGAAACCACGGATACCGCGCCAAACTCACCAATCGCTCGGGCATTGGTGAGCACAACGCCATAAAGCAGCGCCCAGCGAATATTCGGTAACGTCACCTTGTAGAACACCTGCCAGCCTGACGCGCCGAGCAGCACGGCAGCTTCTTCCTCCTGACTGCCCTGACTCATCATCACCGGAACCAGTTCCCTGACCACAAACGGGCAGGTTACGAATATCGTCACCAGCGCAATGCCCGGCCAGGCAAACATCAGCTGTAGCCCCTGCTCGTCCAGCCAGCCGCCGACCGGGCCGTTAGTGCTGTAAAAGAGCAGATACAGTAAACCGGCGACTACTGGCGAGACGGCAAAAGGAATGTCGATCAGCGTGAGCAACAGTTGTCGCCCCGGAAACTGAAAGCGCGTGACCAGCCACGCTAGCAGCGTGCCAAAGACCAGATTCACTGGCACGACAATCGCGACCACCAGCAGCGTGAGGCCGATCGCATGCAGCATGTCAGGATCGCTCAGATTACGCCAGACACCGCCCAGCCCGTGCGATAGCGCAGCGGCAAAAATTGACACCAAGGGGATGACCAGCATGATGAGCGATAATATCACGCCCAGCGCAATCAACGCCGCTTTCGCCCAATTGCGCTCCTGTCGAACAGGGTGAGGTTGGCGCTGCGGCTTCACATCAGGAATTTCCGCCATTACACGCTCCGGGTCCGTTGACCAAAACGGCTTTGCAGCACATTGACAGCAAACAGTATCAATAAGGAAACCGCTAACACGACGGAAGCAATCGCGCTGGCGGCAGGGAAATCAAATTCCTGCAAACGGATAAAAATCATCAGCGAAACGACTTCCGTCTGCCAGGCAATATTCCCCGCAATAAAGATAACTGCGCCGAATTCGCCCAGACTGCGGGCAAACGACAGCGCGGTGCCCGTTAATAGCGCAGGTGTTAATTCTGGTAAAATGACGTAGCGAAAACACTGCCAGCGATTAGCCCCCAGCGTCTGCGCGGCTTCTTCGTATTCTGGACCCAGATCCTCCAACACGGGCTGAACGGTACGCACCACAAAAGGAATACTGGTGAACGCCATCGCGATCGTAATGCCAAGCCAGGTATAGGACACCTTGATACCGTATTCGGCCAGCCATGCGCCGTACCAACCGGTGGTTGAAAACAGTGCAGCCAGCGTCAGCCCCGCTACAGCGGTGGGGAGCGCAAAGGGTAAGTCCATCAGCCCATCCAGCAGAGCACGGCCGGGAAAGCGGTAACGCGTCAGAATCCACGCCATTAACAGGCCAAATCCCGCATTAAATACCGTCGCCAACCCGGCCGCCAAGAGCGTCACCTTGTAAGCGGCTATCACCTGTGGATTGGTAATCACCGCCCAGTACTGCGCCCAACTCATTTCTGAGAGTTGCATCACCAGCGCACTTAAAGGCAGTAACAGAATCAGACAGACAAATAGCAGGCTGCTGCCCAGACTCAGCGCGAATCCCGGCAGCACCCGTTTACTGGAACCAGAAAAGAGGTTACCCGAACCAAAAGACATTATTGACGACCAGCCGCCAGCAATTTATCCAATTCACCACCGGTGTCGAAGTGAGTTTTCATCACTTGGGGCCATGACCCAAACTGATCTTCTACCCGAAATAACGTGGTCTCTGGGAAGCGGGATTTTAGCGCTTGCGCCAGTTCAGGGTTATTCACACGGTAATAAAAATCGGTAATCACCTTCTGTGCTTCCGGCGTATAAAGGTAATTCAGATAGGCTTTTGCCGCCTGCTCGGTGCCATTCTTCTCGACATTCTTATCAATCCACGCTACTGGGAATTCCGCCAGTACGTTGACTTTCGGGACGATCACCTCGTAATTCTCGGCACCGTACTGATTACGGATGTTATTTACCTCGGATTCAAAGCTGATCAGCACATCGCCCAACTGACGCTCCACAAACGTGGTCGTTGCACCGCGGCCACCAGTATCAAATACCTCGACGTTCGCCAGAAAACGCGTGATCCACGCGCGGGTTTTAGCCTCATCACCACCGTTGGCTTTACTGGTCGCGCCCCAGGCTGCCAGATAGGTATAACGCGCATTGCCGGAGGTTTTTGGATTCGGGAAAATCAGCTTAACGTCGTCACGTACCAGATCGTTCCAGTCGTGAATCCCTTTTGGATTGCCTTTGCGAACCAGAAAGGCCATGGTTGAGTAGAACGGAGAGCTGTTATTCGGTAAACGCGCCTGCCAATCGGCGGGAATCAGCTGACCGCGATCGTGCAGGATCTGGACGTCAGTCACCTGATTATACGTTACGACGTCAGCCTTCAAGCCTTGCAGGATAGCCAGCGCCTGCTTGGACGAACCAGCATGCGACTGCTTGATCGTTAGCGGATCGTTGGGGTGCTGCGCCAACCACTGCTTTTCAAAGCCGGGATTGAGCGCAACAAATAGCTCACGAGACACATCGTAAGAACTGTTCAGCAACTCGGTAGCAGAGACAGCGCTCTGTCCGCCCAGCAGCAATGACAGCGCCAGAGAACCCTTCACCAGCCAGCCTTTCACCTGTACTTGATTCATCTTATTTCCTGCCAGAGTTAGAGCCTATTCGGTAGGCCTTGTTATAGGTGGTCTATCGTTTGCATAGCCATTTTTTGAATAAAATGCACTTGTCAGTGCAAATCAGTGTAGGGGGAAGTGGTGGTTAACATATAACCTTTATATATAACATTTCGGAGTTTTTAAGCGCTAAAGGGCATAACACCACGGCGAGGGATAACAGGAAAAAATGTAGCAGGCTAGCCGATGAAAAGAAGGAGAAAGAACCGATGCCTGCACGGAGACAGGCATCAGGAAAACACGTTGGATCTTACAGCGACAAAAGCTGATCCAGAGATGGCGCGAAGAAGTAGCTGCCGCTGACAGCGCGCGTAAAGCGCAGCATGTCGTCACGTTTACCGTCACGATCGCCGAACATGCTCAGCAACTGCTGCTCAATGTTGTGCAAACGCGCGCAGTAAGCGACGAAGTAAAGCCCGTTCTTCCCGCTGGCGGTGCCATAAGGCAGGCTCTGACGCAGGATTTTCAGACCTTTGCCGTCCTCCTTTAAATCCACGCGGCTGAGATGCGAGGTCACAGGGCGCTCATCGGACGACAGCTCTTCATTATCCTGCTTTGTACGCCCGATCATCTGTTCCTGCTGTTCCACGCTAAAGCGCTGCAACTGCTTCAGATTGTGTTCCCAACGCTGGGTAAACACGTAGCTGCCACCCGCATCCGGCTGGCCTTCAGGGATAATCGCCACGGCGTGGCGGGCATCGCCCTGCGGGTTTTCCGTGCCGTCGACAAAGCCACTTAAATCGCGATCTTCCACCCAGCGGAAGCCGTGTGTTTCTTCTTCGATACGAATCGCGCTACCAAACGCGGCCAGTGCCGCCTGTGCCAGCGTGAAATTGACATCATGGCGGAGCGATTGAATATGGATCAGCAAATCGCGCTGCGTAGCAGGAGCAAGCCCGTTACCCAACGGCGTAAATGATTTCAGCTCTGCCGCACTGTGGTTACAGTCCAGATCGCGCCAAACATCGTTGCCGAACGCCAGCACCGCGCCTAACCCGGCGTCGGGATACTGCTGCTGCAAATCGTGTAACATCTGACAGAATTTTTTGCATCCCTGCCGGATAGCATCAAACTCTCCCTGAATCATCGCTTCCATAAAAATGGCAAAACGGCGGTGTTCCAATAAAATACCGCTTTGAATTGGTGTCATTTCTGCTTCCTCAAGCGTCAGTTTTTTCTTTTGTTGTTATGGTTTACTACGGTAGTGATGGCAAATACGGCTGCCGAAAAAATATCAGGCGGCGCGGGTATCATACCCGAAGCCACCTGACTTTTACCTTGCGTAAAAACAAATTAGTCTTTTACATTAAGATGAATTAATTTCGCGCCTGCGCATGCCAGACGATTTTGCTCACTTTCCAGGTTTTCAGGATATCGTCAGATGGCATCAAGCCTTCTGGGCCGCCCCACTCGCCGGAATAGACATAGCTGATATGCGCACTCTGCGGCGCAGCACACTCAACGCTCTGCGCATCGTCACCTTGTCCCAACTGGCAGGATTCAAACGCTTTGCTGTAAGTATTGCTAAAGGCGTCACCGATTTTCACGCCACCTGCGCTGCCAATCGCCGGATCCATGACTTCAACTTTACGCACACTGCCCTTCGGCTGGCCGCTGATGATTATCTTCACGTCTTTGCCGTCCAGCGCCTGATAAAACGCGACCAGTTGACCGTTGGATGTCCCCATTCCGCTACGCAGTTGATAATTGCCATCCAGCGCGTTCTGTAACGCCCCTTCGGACAACGGTGTACCCGCATTGATGCCGCCGACGCCTGCATCGGTGACCTGTAATGCACTGCCGAACCAGTTAAACGGCGACAGGCTAGACCAGGAGAAATTGGAAAGCGTGCTGCATCCAGCCAGCAACAGCGGTAAACCCAACACCAGCGATAAACCCAGCGGGCGAAAATTCATGGTATGTACTCCTCAAAATTGAGCGGCTTCTGTCGTCAGACACCCTAGCAAGATGGGGATTTGAGTCTGCGAGCGACGAAAAGTGCCGTAAAAGACGAAATCACGCTGATGCCATACCGTTCACCTAATCGTGGATTGAGGGGAAACACGGGGATGAGGCTCCCGCAGGGATGCCTCGCACCGTGGTCGCCCCGTTATCTCGATCTTTAAACGATCGGCATTAGATAATCTTGCAGAGGATTATAGGGGGCATATGGGAAGAAACCTACCAGAACTGCTGGCCTCCCGAGAGTCGGAAGGCCAGCGGACAACATTAACTACGCTGTGAGGCAAAATCCGTTAAGTCATAACGATGCGGGAACAGATCGTCCAGCTCCGTCTGGTGCGTAATTGCCACCACGGTGCACATCGGCAACGCCAGTTTGACCAGCGCCAGAAGTTGTCTGGCAGAGTCATGATCCAGATTGCTGGTCGCTTCGTCCAGATAGAGCGTATCCGGTTTAGCAATCAACGCACGAGCAAAAGCGATACGCTGCCGTTCGCCACCGGAGAATACCCGATCCCAGTTTAATTGCTCATCCAACCGATCGCGCCATGCACCCAGCCCGACACTATCCAGCGTCTGACGCAGCATCTCGCTATCGGCCAGCGGTGGATGCGGGTAGCAGAGAATCTCTGCCAGCGTCCCTTGCCCCAAATAGCTTTGCTGCGGTAACAGCAGGGTGCGCCCTTCAAGCGACTGCCAGCGGCCATCGTAATACGGCCACAGACCGTTTAACGTACGCAGCAGCGTAGACTTTCCTAACCCGCTGCGGCCAGAAAGTTTACTCCAGCTACCTGCGTCACAACTCAGATCCACATTTTGCAACAGCGGAGAACCTTGCGGGGTAGCCAAGGAGAGTTGCTCAATACGCAAATCCTGACCTACTGGTGCATCGGTCTGCTCAGACTGATGACGTTTGATTTCTTCCTTAAACTGGCTCAGACGCGCCATACTGGCGGACAGAATCACCAATTCCTTGTATTTATGGATAAACCAACTGAGTGCACCGTGTACTTGCGCAAACGCCCCACGGATCTGCATCAGTCCGCCCAGCGTTACCGTCTTACTCAGGAAAGCAGGCATGGCAACAAAGACAGGCACAATCAGGCTCACACGCATGTAGCCCGTGGTGAAAAAGCCCAAATTACGCTCGGCACTCATAAAACGCCGCCAGTTCGACACGATGGACGAGAAATGACGCTGAAGGTGACGCTTCTCTTGCGCCTCACCGCCGTACAGCGCGATTTGTTCCGCGTTATCATGCTTACGCAGCAAAGCAGCACGGAAATCGGCCTCCGCCTTTTGCTTCTCGTAATTAATATCGTGCAGGCGCTTTCCAACCACATGCGTGATCAGGCTGCCGATCAACGTATACAGAATTGCGATCCAGACCAGATAACCTTTGATTACCCACTCTTCACCGAACAGGGTAAAGCGCTGAACGCCCGATAACCCCCACAGGATAACGACAAAAGAGAACAAGCGTGCCGTCACGATCAAAAACTCGACAACGAGGCTAACAGCTTTGTCGACGAACAGGTTGATATCTTCGGCGATACGCTGATCTGGGTTATCAATCTTGCCCGCAACTGACATGCGGTAAAATGCCCGCTTCGCCAGCCAGCTATCCACCAGCTCTGCGGTTAATGCACTGCGCCAGCGGATAATCAGCAGTTTGGTAAACCATTCCTGATACACGATCACCCCGATATAGATCAGGATGTAAATACCGTAATCTTTCATCAGGGACAACAGCAAACTGCTGTCGAATGCGCCTAACGCATCATAGAAGGATTTGCTCCACTCGTTTAACAACACGTTGAGATAGACGATCATTCCGCCCATCCCGATAGCAATGAACAAGAGCAACCAAGCCTGCCAGCTTCGTTTACCGCCCCAGAAGGGACGGCACAGATCGACAAACTGTGCCATAACCTTCTTCACTCTTTCACCTCTTGCGGCAAGGTGATGTAAAGCACGCGGTTATCCGGGTTATACAGCTTCGCTGACATCGCGCGTACGCTTTCCAGCGTGATGCTGTCTGCCAGTGTAGAGACACTACTCAGGTAACGCGGATCGTTGTAATGGCGATAGCTCAGCAGCAGGCGGCGCTGTATCGTCATGAGATCGCTCTGACGCCCTTTTTCAGCACGGATGAACTGTGCTTTCTGCTCATCCACATCCTGCTGAGTAATCTTTGTCGGCAGTTCAGCGAAGGCTTGTTCCGCCAGTTTCCACAATTCTTGCGCACGTTCAGGCGCGCTGGTGAAGCTCACTTCCGTCTCAATACGCTGTTTTTTATCTTCCAGCTCGCTATCGACACGCATGCGGTAAATACCCAGAGCGTCATCACGCAGGCTCGTCTTGAGATATTTACTCGCAATGTTACGGGCAATGCTCACCTGCACCGCTGCCTGCGGCGTCCACGCATGTGGCGTGAAGCTCCAGGTCAGGATATCGGCACGCGGTTCGATATTGATGGCAGAGGTTGCTTCACGCTTGCCCGGCAGTGCCAGATGCTGTTTTACCTCGCTGGCAGGCTGACGCGGAATGGTCGCGAGATAGCGTTCAACCGGTGGCAACAGCTGTGCAGCAGGCATATCTGCGATCAAATAGTACGTCACCGGTGCAGCAGCGGCTTTATGCCACTGTGACAGCAAGGCTGGCGCAGAAATTTTCTTCAGTTCTGCAATTTCAGGCTGCTGCCAGGCGGGTTCACCAAAGCGCAGTTTAGTCATTTCGCTAGCACGTTTTCCACCGACGGACTGATCGTCATTGGCCTTCTGACGCGCCAGACTCATCATGCTCTCTTTCATCACATCAGGATCGATGCCCGGCGCCACATTCAGCTCACGGTATAACCCCAGCAGATTTGCTAACTGTTCCGTTGGTGCGGTTCCACTCAACGTCAGTTGTTCCGCTTCCTGATCGATGCTCAGCGACAGCGTTTTTTCTTTTTTCCAGTTACTTAACGCTTCACCACTCCACGTCGCGGGGCCGCTTTGATTGACCAGTTGACTCGCCAACTGTGCCTGCCATGGGTTCAGCGAAGTTGCCATGAACCCTGCTTGACTGACGGCAGTCAGCCAGATTTTTTTACCCGCTTCCGGCGCACGCAGCCATACCACACGGTCGCCATTACTCAACTGCCACTGTTCGACTTTTTGTGCGGCAAAGGTCTTCACTGCCGTGCGTTTTCCACTTTGTGTCACAGCAGGAAGTTCAGGGATGACTTTCTCTTTTTCTACCTGCAACGGTGTTAGTGTCGCCACCGCCCATTGCTTCTGCAATTTGATAATCGCATCCGGCTTAGGCAGCGTGAAAGGCGTCGCGCCCGGCACGCTAAACTGCACCAGGGTATCCGGTGACGCTAACCAGCGCTGCAAATGGCGATTCACATCTTCCGCCGTGATGGTATCCAACGCTTCCAGCGCATCTTTACCACGCTGCTGGCTACCAACATAAGGGCGGTCCTGCTGCCATACGATGGTCAACTGCTGAACCCAATCCGCGAACTCGCGAGTTTCAGGGGTAACGCTCATACGCTGCGCGACCTCACGAATGTCGGAGGTGATCTCCGTGATGTCCTGCGCGTTTAACGGATAGCGTTTTAACCGCTCAATTTCTTTCAATACCGCAGAAATCGCAGCGTCATGGCCACCTGGCATCACGTTCGCGAAAAAGCCCAGCGCGGCGGTAGTTTTACCGATATCCGATTTACGCACTACCAGACTACTGGCGTCTTGCGGTAGTTCCGCTTGTTGTCGACGAATCTGACGCGTGACCGCAGACATGGTGATTTGCGTCAGTAAACGGTGACGGTAATCTGATTGGCCGAATGCGTCTTTATCATTGAAACGGTAAACAAATGACACCTGGCTGCTGCCGCTTTGGCTATCCTGCAAACGCGCCACGTTAAGCCGCGGTTTCAGTAACGGCTCGTAGTAATCACGTACAGGCACCGCGACATTGGGCAGCGCTGCGAAATAGCGTTGAATTTCACGTTCCGCATCCGCAGGCGTGATATCACCAATAATCATCAAACGCATATTCGCCGGGTGATACCAGCGCTGATAGAAATCCTGTAGCACGCTAGCTGGCGTGTCATTAATCGACTGTTCCGTGCCAATCACAGGGCGAGAAGGATAACGGGAGTCATGGCGAATCGCCTGTACACGCTGCTGGTTCATGCGCTCTGCTACACCCAGCTTGCCACGCCACTCTTCCAGAATGATTTTGCGCTCATCGTCGAGATCGCTTTGCAACAGCTTGGCATGGCCCGTCATCTGGCTCAACGCCTGTAGCGTCACGCCCAGATCGAGATTGCCTTTCGGCGGGCTCATCATATACATGGTACGTTCGTAGTTGGTCACGGCGTTATAGCTCTGTCCGCGTCCCCAACCTTGCTTATGCAGCTCCGTACTCACGCCTTGAGGAAACGCATCGCTGGCGCGGAACACCATGTGCTCCACCATGTGTGCCACGCCGGATTCGTTGTCTTTCTCATCAATCGAACCAACATCAACAATCAGGCGAACATCCACCCGCGTCTTCGTCCCTTCCAGCGGAACGAGGGTGTAACGAAATCCATTCGCCAGCGTGCCTTCTTTAATGGCTGGCAACGGGCTTTTTATTTCTTCGGCCTGGCTTACCACGCTTCCCGCTAACAGGCTGACAGCCGTTAGCGATAACCAGCAACATTTCTTCCAGTTCATAACAACCTTTTCGTTTTTATTTTTGCCTGTAAGGCAATTCTTTGAGTGCATCAATGCAAAATGCCCCGTCAGACGTCAGAATGTGACGTATGACGGGGCATAGGATTTACCAGGTGTAAGCGACGCCAAGCCAGAACTGACGGCCGGGTTTGTAGGTGACAACTTTGGTATCAAAACGCGAAATTTGCTGAGTTTCCACGACGTTATCGAGCACATTCAGCACATCCAACGTGAAATCCAGCGTCTGAGTTTTGTAGATTGGCTGAGAGTAGGATAAACGCCAGTCGTAGGAGATAAAGTCGTCGTACTTAGTTGAAACATGTTCCGCAGCACTCCCTGAAAAGCTAGGATCCGCGTCACACGCTGGACTACCTCCAGGGCACACCGTCTGTGCTGACGCCGTCAGATAGCCTTTGTAGCCGGAGGTATAGCCCACGCGCTGGCCCCAGTTGACACGAATCGCCGGGAAATAGGTATCCACACTCAAGAAAGCCGTCCATGGGGTATTGAAGTCCATCGCATCCATGTCACCCTTATACATCAACTTGCCATCAACAATCACCCGACTCTCATCGGTATTCGTATCATCATAGTAAGCGATTGAGTTAGATTTATTTTTCACCATGCTGGCACCCAATTTCCAGTTCACTTCCGCGAAGCTGAAACGGTGCGGGCTGATGGGCTGCACTTCCAGAGACAGTGTATTCCCCTCTGTTCGGCCCTGATTATTCATCACGCGGTAGCTTTGACCATTAGCCGTTATCGATTCGCGACCAAACTGATCTTTACCCTGACGGCTGACCCATTTGGCCGTCCACACCGTATTCATCACACGCTGCGATAAGCCCAGCGTCACTTCATCGCTATAAGGCGTATTTAAATCAGAAACAGTGTAATTGCTACCCAACCTTGCGGGATCGGAAACCCATGGTGCAGTGGATGAGGTGCGTCTTTCCAGGATATTCGTGCCAATACCCTGACGCAGCTTATACGACAGCATATTCGTGCTATAATAGCGGTTTGCTCCACCGAATACGCGCGTTGAGCGATCGCCGAATACATCGTAAGAGGCGGCGAAACGAGGGGCAAAATTCAGATTCTCCAGGAAATCATCGTAAGTGACACGCACGCCAGGGGTCACTTCCAGGCGACCGTAGCTCATGCTGTCCTGTAAATAGGCAGCATAGCTGTTGTAGCTGGCTTGCACAGATCTCGCAGGAAAGAGCGTACGGGTGCCTGCAAACTGCTCACCAGGAATACACATTGAATCACCGGGTAAACACACAACGTTGGGATTGACGTAGGTAGCATTCGCCGCAACGCTGGAGGTATAAGCATCCTGAAAACGTCTATACTGCGTACTCGCAAAGTCAGCCTGCCAGCCAAAATCGATCTGATGGGTCATCCCCAATAAAAATTTAGGGTTAAGTTCGTAATCCTGCTTTAACGTGGTGGTCTTTTTTTCTGTACTGAATGTCCCATAACCACCAATCTGTGAGTTTGTCGCGGCCGATTGCCAGTCCAGCGATGGAGAGATAAAACCTCCTGGCACCCGAGAAGTACTGTAAACCCACTGAGTAAATTCATTAGCTTCATGCTCAGTCTTATTTTGTTCAAACTGATAGCCTGCCAAACTGGTCATTTTCCCCCAACTGGCATTGTGCTCCCACTCCATATTGAAGCGGTAGCCGCCGCCGGTATTGGTAAATGCACCGTTCTTGATATTCTTTTTGTAATATTTAGATTCGTGCGGGGAATACATGCCCGTCATGCGGATAATATCGCCGTTGTCCGCCAGATAGGAACCTTTTAGCAGGTAGGTTTCACTAATGCGTTCCTGATCGTCCCACTGTCCCATATAGGAATGATAATAAGGAATATCTGACTGCTGCCGGTTATAGGCAAAAATAAAGCCTGCTTTATCACTCAACGGCTGATTAAAGGTAGCTGAATAGAACTGTTTCTTAAATTTAGGCTGGTAGTACAGATTAGTAGCAGAATAGAAGTCTTCGCTAATCCCCCCATCGACATGATAACTCGTCCAGCTATCGCGCGAGGTACGATAAGAGATCTTGCCAAATACGCTGTCTAGCTTGGGGTCCATCAGTCTAGCATCCACCACGCCACCGGTGAAATCGCCGTACTTAGCGGAGATATTACTGTCAAACACTTCCAACGTTTCAATCAGTTCCGAGTTAATCCAGAACGATTGTGGTCCACCCGAAGGCAAATCTATCGCGCTATATCCGTCAGGATCCCCATTCATCTGGCCTTTATTGGCTCCGGGGTTGATATTGCTATTATTCGATAACCCGTCGATCATAAAGTTATTGTTGTAAAACTTCTCACCGTGAAACGAGACATTTTCCGGTGACAGTTCCCCTGGAATATTGCTGCTATTCGCCGTATTCGAGAACTGCACTGCGGGGTTATTCTTTAATAATTCGGTGACCGACCCGTTTCCGGTTGGCATTTTTTTAATCTGCTCAGCATTCAGAATCTGCGTCCCCATCGACTGGCTGGTCGGGGTTGAGCGAACTAAAATGGTATCTTCACTATTTCCCGAAGACGAATCACCCTGCTGTTCCTCTTCGCTTTCTGCATTTTTTTTCTGCTGATTGTCATCGGCAGAGGTGTCGTTTTGCTGTGCGAGTGCAGGCCCTGATAATAATGACAGTAGCATCATTAAATAGACGTTCTTATTCATTTATTCAAAATCCCCAATAAATCCAATTATTAAAAAATAAAATTATTGTTGTATGTACCGCGTGTAATGCTTACGACTAATCGTCAACCTGAATGTGACCATTCAATTTGAAAACGATGGAAACCACCTGATTCTCAACCGGTGCCTCTGTCCGATAGCGCCAACGCGCCATGTCCTTCATCACATCATCACCAAATACGCCGTCTGGCGTTTCAGACAGAATTTGTACGTTAGTGACCGTCCCGCTACCGGTAATATCGAATTTGACGCGTACGTTTCCTTCCACGCCCAGCGCTTTTGCCCGAGAGGGATAATTCACGCGGCGATGCAGCGCTTTGAAATTTTGGCTATTACTTTTCCCTGCACCACGCGCTGCCTGACCGCTCTCGCTTTCTCCTGCTTTGGCCGTTGACGCACTACCCGGCGTGCCAACAGAAGATGGCATCGGAGACGGGGCATCACCGGTTTGAGCTGTCGCTACCGGAGACTCACTTTTCTTCTCTGCCTGCTGTGTCTGCTGTGTTTGCTGCGATCGGGCCTGCTGCTGTTCTTTCGGTTTCTCTTCCGGTTTTTTTTCAGGCTGTTTTTTCTCACGCACTGGCGGTTTCTTTTCCGCAACAGGGGTGACAGGCTTGCGCTCGATGACTGGCTGTTTAATGACAGGATTGGGGTGTTCTGGTAATGGCGTTAAAATCGGCATCACTACGGGAGTCGGTTGAGCAACGGGAGGGTCGGCTACAGGTGGCGACGTATCAGCAGCCTGTGACATCGCCGCAGCCATCATCGTCACCTGCATGCTTCCGCCTGCGTTTCCCGCCATCTCTTCAATGCTTTCTTTCGGGGAATAGTGCAATAAAAAGAAAACCGCCAGCGCCGCATGCGCCACGCAGGACAAAACAAAAAAGGCCAGCGAGCGCCAGTTAGGCACATCGGGGCTTAGCGCTGTGGTTGAATAGGAATGAGTAAGAGGAGCAAGCAATACTCTGCTGCCGGTGCGATTCGCACCCAATAAAGCCCCATGAAGATTTTCACGACTCACTATCCAACTCCGTTTCTTGAACGTCAACTTCCTGGTGTCAGTCGTGCAATCACAATCTTCCAGGCGATAAAAATGTAAGCAAGATCGAAACACCAAAAAACATGTCAAGGTCGATCGGGCAACATTAATAAATAATAATACAAATGAGAATCGTTTTACAAATGAAAACTGTTATCTACAAGATCTAACACGTTGCATGCAATATCATTACAAGTCGAAGTAACGCATTGAGGTTAAATAAAAAAGTGCGCTGGCGAAGGCACACTTTTTTACTTAAAGGGAAAATAGAGGAGGCAAAACAGTACGGGAATAGCGGTTTAGCGTCAGTGAGATAACGCTCAATATTCCCGATCTTCAATCAGACGCTTTCCTAGCGTGATGCAATCGACGGTCTCATATTCGAGTTTTTCATACATACCGATCACGGCGTCGTTGTCTTCACGCACCATCAGATGGATCTTCGGACAGCCACGGGCAATCAGCTTTTTCTCCAACCGGCTAATCAACGCATTCGCAATGCCGCGTCCACGAAAATCAGGGTGTACGCCCAGATAATACGCCGAACCGCGGTGGCCGTCGTAACCGCCCATTACCGATCCCACGATTTCACCGTTCACCTCTGCGACCAGAAACAGCTCGGGATCGTGATTGAGCTTACGTTCGATGTCCATTTCAGGATCGTTCCACGGGCGCAGCAAATCACAGCGTTCCCAGAGGGTGATCACGGCTTCAAAGTCATCCTGCCTGAATATGCGGATTTCCATCACAGTCGCCATTTTGCAATAAGGTAAATCGTGATTATCGCGTGATTTTTATCAGACGCAATCCAAAATTGCGCGCCGCTATCAGGAATCACACGACGGGTGACCGGGGATCGATTTTATTGATGGTATACTGCCCGCCTTATTACTGTGCCACCATCGCTATGGAAACGAGATCCCCACTATGTCTGACATCAACGCGGTAAAACATTTTTTGCTTAGCTTACAGAAAGATATCTGTCAGCAGCTTGCGGCGATCGATGGCGGAGCCGATTTCGCCGAGGATGAATGGCAACGTGCCGAAGGCGGCGGTGGATGCAGTCGCGTGCTGTCGGGCGGACGTATCTTTGAACGCGCTGGCGTAAACTTTTCCCACGTGACCGGCAAGTCATTGCCCCCTTCTGCCAGCACGCATCGCCCCGATCTGGCAGGTCGTAGCTTTCAGGCGATGGGCGTGTCGCTGGTGATTCATCCGCTAAGTCCCTACATTCCCACCAGCCACGCCAACGTACGCCTGTTCGTCGCCGAAAAACCGGGAGAAGTGCCGGTTTGGTGGTTTGGCGGCGGATTCGATCTCACACCTTATTATGGTTTTAAAGAAGATGCTGTGCACTGGCACCAGACCGCCCACGACCTGTGCCAGCCGTTCGGTGACAATGTGTATCCGCGCTACAAAAAGTGGTGCGACGATTACTTCTTCCTCAAACACCGTAATGAAGCTCGCGGTATCGGCGGGCTCTTTTTTGACGATCTGAACGAGCCGGATTTTGCTACCAGCTTCGCCTTCATCCGTGCCGTTGGTAATGGATTTATCGATGGTTATCTACCCATCGTCGAGCGGCGTAAAGATCTGCCGTGGGGAGAACGCGAGCGCGAATTCCAGCTCTATCGTCGTGGCCGCTATGTGGAATTCAACCTGATTTGGGATCGCGGTACGCTGTTTGGCCTGCAAAGCGGCGGACGCACCGAGTCCATTTTAATGTCGATGCCGCCGCTGGCACGCTGGGAATACCAGCATCAACCTGAACCGGATAGCCCGGAAGCCGCACTTTATCGAGATTTCCTGCCCGCCAGAGACTGGCTGGCAGAAAGTAATACGTACAACAAGGAAGCATAAGTCATGCAGATTTGGGTCGACGCCGACGCCTGTCCTAACGTCATTAAAGAAGTGCTATTTCGCGCGGCGGATCGCACACAAATGCAGGTCACGCTGGTCGCCAACCAGACCATAAAAGTACCGCCGTCACGCTTTATTAGCACGCTGCGCGTCGCGGCAGGCTTTGATGTCGCCGATAATGAAATTGTACGCCGCGTTGAATCAGGCGATCTGGTGATCACCGCCGATATTCCGCTGGCATCAGAAGTGATAGAAAAAGGTGGCATCGCGTTGAATCCGCGCGGCGAGCGCTATACGCCAGATACCATTCGGGAACGGCTGAACATGCGGGATTTTATGGATACCATGCGCGCTAGCGGGATACAGACCGGTGGCCCCAGCACCTTGAACCAGCGGGATCGCCAGCAGTTTGCTAATGAACTGGACAAGTGGTTGCAGCAGGTGCGGAAGCCATAACTATCTGAGAGTCGTTATCTGGAACGCTCGCCATCCTGTCTCTTCTGCTTTAGCAGGTCACTGGGATGGCGATATCGACTAGCGATAAACCGGTAGCAAGTCGAGGCTAGAAAGAATATGTATCAGCGCGGTGCCAATACCAAATAGCAGCACCAGCGCCACCATCGCATTACCGCCACGAACACGGAACAGCGGGCTACCGAAGCGGCGACGCGATGCAAGCGCCAGCAGCGCAGGCGTAATCACAGCCCATACGGTGGCGGCTAACCCAGCAAACCCAATCGCGTAAATAAAACCGTTCGGATAGACCAGCCCGCCAATAATAGGCGGCAGAAAAGTTACCAGCGCCGTTTTAGCTCTTCCGGTTCGACTATCATCAAATTTCAGCAAATCTGCCAGATAATCAAACAGCCCCAGCGTTACCCCAAGAAACGAACAGGCGACGGCGAAGTTGGAAAAGACAGTGAGCAACACGTCCAGATAAGGACTGTTCAGCACGCTACCCAACGTCTGTACCAGAACATCAATATTACCGCCCCGCTCTGCAATCCCGATAAAATCAGGACGGGCAATATTTCCCATCGTACCAATCAACCAGATGGCATACATCACCAGCGCCAGCGCGCTGCCAATAAACAGGCAACGCTTGATTACCTGTGGCTTGTGGCCGTAATGCTTCACCAGACTGGGAACGTTGCCATGAAAACCGAAAGAGGCCAGACAAAATGGCAATGTCATCAACACATATGGAAGGTAGCTGGGTGCTTCTTCCGCAACGTTGAGTAGAACAACGGGCTTCACATTCCACAGCAGGCTGCCGAACGTCATGAAAAAGGTCAGTACCTTTGCTGCCAGAAAAAACGCGGTCATGCGGCTCACCGCCGCCGTGCTCAGCCATACGGTAAACGCAACAAACAGTGCAAACAGGCAGCCACCGACGCGGGCAGAGAAATCGACCGACATCTCAGCCAGCGTGTGGTGAATGATTGAACCACTCGCAGAGATATAGGCGTAGGTCAGAATGTAGAGGACAAAGGCAATCGATATGCCGTTAATTACATTCCAACTCTTACCCAACAGATCTTTAGTCAACGTATCGAAGCTGGCACCCGCCGGATAATTAAGGTTAGCCTCCAGAATCATTAATCCCGAGTGATACATGCAAAACCAGGTGAAGACCAACACGGCAAATGACCAAAAAAACCAGGCGCCCGACATCACCACCGGCAGGGAAAACATCCCAGCGCCAATAATCGTCCCTGCAATAATCATCGCCCCACCAAACAGCGAAGGAAGACGTTTTTCTGTACCGTTTTTTTCTACTGTATTTTCTTTCACTGCGCGTGTTGCCATAGCCGATATTCGCTCGTTGGTTTTTTTATCGAGTCCGGAAAAAAGGGGCTCCTACAGACGAGGCGGGATCATGGCATAAAACGAAAATTATTCCATTGATTTAACTTATGCCACCGTATGGGAAAATCCACGCTCTGCTAAAAATGACGTGTTAGTTGTAAGAGGTTAAAGGAAAAGTAATTTAAGGATGATGAAGCAATGCTGAAAGCTGTGAAATCTGTTTTATTCGATATTCTTTCCATGATACTGACATTTATTCTCTGTATTTTTTCTATTGTTGTCGTCGTATCTATATTCCCAGATAACCTGTTGTTTCCCGCCGGCGTTTTTGGCCTCATAGGTTCATATTGGTTAGGCGATTATTTGGTCGATAAACTGCGGTAAATAAAAAACCCAGCCAACAATCGACTGGGTTTGTCTGTATTACTGGAAATAACTTACAGCGGTTGAGTTTGTGCTTCCACCACCGCCAGCGCGACCATGTTTACAATCCGGCGTACCGAAGCAATCGGCGTCAGGATATGTACCGGTTTCGAGATCCCCATTAGCACCGGCCCAACCGTCACACCTTCTGAAGACGACACGCGCAGCAGGTTATAGCTGATACGCGCAGATTCCATGTTCGGCATGATCAGGATGTTGGCGGAGCCTTTCAGCGGGCTGTCCGGCATTTGCTCGCGGCGGATCGCTTCCACCAGCGCGGCGTCACCGTGCATCTCACCATCAATTTCCAGTTCCGGTGCCAGCTTATTGACCAGCGCCAGCGTTGCACGCATTTTCTGCGCCGTCGGAGAATCAGAGGTGCCGAAGCTGGAATGAGACAGCAGCGCGACTTTCGGTTCGATACCGAAACGACGTACGCTTTCTGCCGCCATCAGGGTAATTTCCGCCAGTTGTTCCGGTGTCGGATCCGCATTGACGTAGGTATCGGCGATAAAGGTGTTGCCGCTCGGCAGCATCAGCGCGTTCATCGCCCCCGCCGTATGTACGCCCTCGCGGTAGCCGAACACTTTCTCGACGACGTCGAAGTGCTCTTCATACGTGCCAATCGTGCCACAAATCAGCGCATCCGCTTCACCACGGTGAACCATGATCGAACCAATCAGCGTTGGATTACCGATCACCGCACGCTGCGCTTTTTCCTGCGACACACCGCGACGCTTCATGAGTTCGAAATACTCGCTCCAGTACTCTTTGAAGCGCGGATCGGATTCGTTATTAACCACTTCGAAATCTTTACCGATGGTCAGTTGCAGCCCCAGCTTTTGCAGACGCATTTCAATGACGCTCGGACGACCAATCAGAATCGGGAACGCCAGCCCCAGCGTCACCAGTTCTTGCGTGGCGTGCAATACGCGAGCATCTTCACCTTCGGCGAATACCACGCGTTTCGGCTGCTGACGAGCCTGTGCGAAGACCGGCTTCATGAACAGGTTAGTTTTGTAGACGAACTGAGTCAGTTTTTCGACATAGGCATCGAAATCTTCGATCGGACGCGTCGCCACACCGGAATCCATCGCCGCTTTCGCCACCGCTGGTGCGATCTTGATGATCAGACGTGGATCGAACGGTTTCGGAATCAGATAATCCGGGCCAAATGACAGCTCCTGATCGCCGTAGGCAGAGGCGACAACTTCGCTCTGCTCTGCCAACGCCAGATCGGCAATCGCGTGCACGCAGGCCAGCTTCATTTCTTCGTTAATCGTGGTGGCGCCGACATCCAGTGCGCCACGGAAGATGAACGGGAAGCACAGTACGTTGTTCACCTGATTTGGATAGTCTGAACGGCCAGTACAGATAATCGCATCTGGTCGTACTGCTTTCGCCAGCGGCGGCAGAATCTCCGGTTCCGGGTTAGCCAGCGCCATGATCAACGGGCGTGGTGCCATGGTTTTCACCATGTCTGGCGTCAGTACGCCGGGGCCGGAACAGCCAAGGAAAATATCCGCATCAGGGATCACGTCAGCCAGCTTGCGTGCGCCATTGTCTTCAATCGCGTAAGCGGCCTTGGTTTCTTCCATATTTTCATCACGGCCGTGGAAAATTACGCCGCGCGAATCACACACCACGATGTTGTGCTTCTGAAGACCCAGCGCCACCAGCAGGTTCAAACAGGCGATAGACGCCGCGCCCGCACCGGACACCACCAGACGCACATCGGAAATATTCTTCTCGACGACGCGCAGACCGTTCAGAACGGCGGCGGTACAGATGATCGCAGTACCGTGCTGATCGTCGTGGAAGACGGGAATCTTCATCCGCTCGCGCAGTTTCTTCTCGATGTAGAAACACTCCGGTGCCTTGATGTCTTCCAGATTGATACCGCCGAACGTCGGCTCCAGCGAGGCGATCACATCGATCAGCTTGTCAGGATCCAGCTCGTCGACTTCGATATCGAAAACATCAATGCCGGAGAATTTTTTAAACAGAACGCCCTTGCCTTCCATTACCGGTTTACCGGCCAGTGCACCGATATTGCCGAGGCCCAGAACGGCGGTTCCGTTAGAAATAACGGCGACCAGATTGCCGCGCGCGGTGTATTTGTAAGCGGCCAGCGGATCCGCCGCAATTTCCAGACAGGGTGCAGCGACACCTGGGGAATACGCCAGCGCCAGATCGCGCTGCGTTGCCAGCGGCTTCGTTGGGGAAACCTGAATTTTGCCGGGAATCGGATACTGGTGGAAATCAAGGGCGCTTTGCTTTAGCTGTTCATCCATTTTACGTACCTTTTCGGTTTTTTGTGTCTGTAGGGTAAAGAGTACCCAGTATATACCCGTCATACTTCAAGCTGCATGTACGTTGGCTTCCCTTACTCACCTCAGTCACTTACCTGTGTAAGCTCCTGAGGATTCGCGCAGTTGCCGCCTTCCTGCAACTCGAATTATTTAGGTTATAATGTTTACCAATGGCTAAACTACCGAGGATGGCAAAAACTGAGGGGCAATGCTGGTTAATATAGTTATTTTATTTGACGGTTTTTTGTTCAGCTTGCAGTCAGTGTCAGATACGCCGAGCAGGATAATCGGGAGAGATACAGAGAAAACGGGGAAGATCGTCGCGTGATGTGAACACACCACGCAACGGAGAAAGAGAGGTTACTGCGTCATATTCAGAATAGTACGAATGTTACCTGCACTGGTGGCGATAATATCGATGGCTCCCGTGCGCAGCGCGCCGAGAATCGCTAAGGCTTTGGTGTTTTCAGAGGCAATCGCAATCACACAGGGGATTTTATGTAACTCTTCAATACTCACGCCAATCACCCGTTCGTTCATCACCGTATCGACATGCAGGCCCTGCGCGTTGAAGAAATCATATCCGGCGATATCGCCAATCACGCCTTGGTTGAGGCTGGCGTCAATAATTTCATGCGGGGTGAACCAGCCGAGTTTGACCATGTAGCTGTTCTCATTCATATCCCCAATGCCCACCAGCGCGATATCGGCTTTGCGCGCCCGATCCAGCGTTTCTTTAATGGTACCGTTCTGCATGAAAGCTTCTTTCAGCGCCCGGTTTTCGACATAGGCGGGTGAATACAGCGTTTCGCTGCTGCCACCGAATTTTTTTGCCAGACGGCGGCTGATATGGTCGGCGTTAATCGCATCACCGGGACGGTGTGTTCCGCCGATACCGCAGATAAAGCGGCAATTACGTTCCGTCACGTTGCTCACATGGTCGGCGACCGCCGCCACATTACGTCCTTGACCCACCGCGACCACCGTATCGTCTTTCAACGACAGCGCCAGATAGTTGGAAACCAGTGCCGCAACCTGCCGCCGCTGTTCCTCCTCATCCTGATGGTCGAGCGCAATCAGGGCGCGCTTGATCGAAAAACGCTCCAGCATCTGCTGTTCAAGGCGCGTACTGAAGACTGGGTGATAGCGCACGGTAATTTCAACAATGCCTTCTTCTTTCGCGCGTTTCAGCAAACGCCCGACTTTGATGCGCGAAATACCGAATTTCTTGGCGATCTCTTCCTGAGTAATTTCGTCCTGATAATAAGCGACGGCGATTTCAGTCAGAAGTTCGCTTTCCTGAGATCCTGATTGTTTTTCCATCTGGTCACATTTTCCTTACGCAGGGGGATCGGTTTATACAGACGCTGTGTCTACAGATGAAAACCGTCGCAATGAATAATTGTTACACGCCGGGAGGAGAGGCTCAAGCCCAGCGCGATTATCCCTGATGGTGGCGCAAACGGACAGAGGCAGAAGCGCCGGAGCCAGACAAAAAGACTGACTCCGGCAACGTGACACATTACCGCTCAATAGCATCGATCTTCAGCATTTTTGCAATCACCAGGTCGAGCTCTTTCTCATCGAAAATCTTCTTCCAATCCGGTTTGATGATGTTCTCTTTACCGTATTCAATCGCGATCATACACGCATCCGAGAACGGGTTAGTGCTGCGGAAAGCCACGGCCAGTGCAATCTGAATGTGACCATAAAGCATGGCTTTCGCCGCCGCTTCCGGCACGCCAATCGTGTTGATGGTTTCATCCAGCGCTTCTTTCATCAACGTACCAACCATACAGGCGACGGTTTCAACCAGCGTCGGTTCCAGATAGGCCAGCTGTTTTACCGTCACCCAGTGCACATCAATCACCGGGCCATACATCACTTTAACTACGCGGGCTAACGTGGCTTTCTGCTCGTCACTGCCCGTCTCATAAGAAGCGGCAACGTGCTGTGGCGCGGCCACGCCGCCAAAAGCATCGGCATGTTCTTCCGGCGTGAAGCGATCAAGAAACACGGAAGGATGGCACGGATGGGCGACGGCATAATCGATATCATCACGCTTGGCGATAAGATTGGCATAGGCCGCAGCCGGGTCCAGCGTCAGCAGCACTGCGTTGCTTTTCATCTGCGGAATGACAATCCCAGAGACCACTTTCAGCGCAATATCCGGCACAGCCAAAATTACCACATCGCTTTCAGGAATCACCTGTTCAGCAATGGACAATTCCCTACCTGCGGCAACCACTTGCTCCTGCGCACGTGGCGAGTTCTCGCAGTAAAACACCTGATAGTCACTTTTCTGGAAATTGGCAGAGATACGCATGCCCATTTTTCCGCCAGCGCCCAGTACGGTAATGGTTTTCAATTCAGCAGCCATGATTGTTACTCCTCAGATTTGGGATATTCAAAGAATGTGTGATGAACGGTTCGCATAGGGATTACGCGTGTAGAGATAATTCAGGCTATGGCGCGTCCAGGCGTCTTCCAGACGGCACGTTTCTTCCGCGCTGGCCTGCCACGGCAGCCAATGCTCAACGATTTGGTTAATATTTCGTTCGTTCGGGCGTACGATCTGGTGAAGCGCGTCGTAATCCAAAAGGCCAGTTCCCAGCAGACAGCCGGAATAGGTAAAGCCCACCCATCCTTCCTGACGGGCAAACGCAAAATCTTTGATGTGCAGGTTAACCACCCGAGAGGCGGTTAATTCAATCACCTCATGCGGGTATTCCAACGCGGCAACACAGTTACCGGGATCGAGACAAATACCCAGCGCCGGGCTGTCGATGGCGTCAACCACCGCCAGCACGTCGCGCGTTTTTACCTGTTCGTAGGTTTCCAACCCCAGTTGGATGTTGTGCTGCTCAAACTCAGGCAGCACGCGACGCAGCAAAGCAAGCGCCTCATCTTGCGTCGGTTTGTGTGTTGCGGTGTTGAACATGGTGCGGATAAAACGGACATCCAGCGCACGAGCCATCGTGAGATAGCGCGTCAGGTGTTCAGTAGCTAATCCTCGTGTTCCCAGTTCCAGTTGAATACCGAGATCGACCGCGCGCTGCCGCAATTTCTCCAACTCGGCAGACGAGAGTGCTTCCACCGCCGCGTAATCACAAATCTGAAAAACGCCCGCACCAGACTCTGCCGTTTGCTCCAGCATGGCTTCCAAACCGAGCGGATTCGGCACACGAGAAGAGGCTCGCCAGAAGAACGCGTAGGTACTTAATCCAATTGCCATGGTTATTTCCTCTCTCTTACGCCTGCGAGCTGAGCGTGAAGGCTTCATCCATAATGGCGTTAAACGCGGCCGGATCGTGGGCAAAGCGCCCCAGAAACAGGCCATCAACGGCGTCGCCAAGCTGGCTCAGCAATCCCGGCCCGGCGCTACCGCCATAAATAATTCGCCCCTCGCGCACGCCAACCTGTGTTGGAAGATGCTGTTTTAATGCCTGACAGACTTCGCTGATGTACGCCGTTGGGGCCGGCTCCGTGCTGCCAATCGCCCACTGCGGTTCATAGGCCAGCACCAGATCGCCCGTCAGCTGTTGCTTCTGGGCCAGATTCAGCGCCGCCGCCAGTTGGGCCTGACAGGTGTCGATTGCCTGTTGCGTCGAGCCACGTTGTTCCTCGCCGACGCACAGCACCGGCGTTAGCCCATTTCGCCAGGCCGCCGCCGTTTTCAGCGCGAAATGTTCATCCGTTTCGCCGAAATAGCGGCGACGCTCGGCGTGCCCGATTTCGACATAGCGACACCCCATTTCGTGCAGCAGGGTGCCGCTCACTTCCCCGGTGAAGGCACCGTTATCCGCCCAGTGCAGATCTTGTGCACCGACATGAACGGGAGACTGAGCAAACCGCTGCACCACGGGTGCTAACGTAGGAAACGCAGGTAGCACAAACAGCCGGGCTGAGGGCAGTGACGCCAGCGGATGCTGTTCGGCTATCTCGTGGATTTTCTGGCACCAGTCGAGTGTCTGCTGATAGCCGAAATACATTTTCAGGCTGACGCCCAGCGTCAATTTGCGCGAACTCATCGCTCACTCTCCGCTTGTGTCGCCGTCTGATTCGAGAGAGTTGATGTCGTATCGCGGTTCAACACGACCGACACCGCGTCAAGGATCATGGCTAGCGATATCGCCCCCGCATCGGGCGTGCCCAGGCTTTTTTCTGCCAGCGGGCGGGCGCGGCCAATTTTGGGTAACAGTTGTGCCGTGTCGTCAGCGGCCTGTTGGGCGCACTGCGCGGCCTGCTGCCAGGCTTCTGGCAAGCTCACTCCCGCTTCTACTTGTTGCGTCAGTGCCACACTAAAGGGGATGAGAGCATCCACCAGCGTTTTATCCCCCGGTTTTGCTTTACCGAAATGCATCACGCTCTCTTTGGCCTGACGTACGCCATCTGCCACACGGCGACCGTCAGGGCGTTGTTCATCACCCAACACGGTTCCCAGCGCATTCAACGCAACTCCCCAAATTGCGCCAGACGTCCCCCCAGCCTGATCAGCCCAGGCATCTGCCGCACGTTGCAATAACGTGCCAGCCCCCGCCTGCCGTTCCAGCATTTCCGTGGCTTTTTCCGCGGCGGCAATCACCCCGCGCTCCATGCCAATGCCGTGATCGCCATCTCCGGCAATCGCATCGATACGACCCAACTCGGTGACATTAGCCAGCACAATGTCACGCGCCGCATTCAACGCCGCGGCAACACAATGTGCTGCCGCTTTCGATGCCGCCGTAGCGGGTGGGATCACCTCGAATTCTGCCGTGAATGTGCGCTCAGCCAGCGGTTCGGCGGGAGACATACTGCCTTTACGAAAGGCAGGTGCATCAGCAGGCGCACGCCAGAAACGCTCCAGTTCTTCATCCAGCCAGAACAGCGTGAGCGATAGACCCGCCATGTCAAAGCTAGTTACCAGCTCACCAACTTCCGGTTCAACCACCGTCAGTCCCTGCTCAACCAGCAGTTGTGAAACGCGGCGATAAACCACAAACAACTCTTCGTATTTCACGCCACCGAGGCCGTTGAGTACCACGCTGATCCGCTGCCCGGAGAGCGTCGTAATATCGTGCGGCACTTCTTTCAACAGTGAACTAACCAGCAGTTCAGCCAATTCATCGGCAGTTGAGATGGGGACGTCACGGATGCCCGGCTCGCCGTGAATCCCCATGCCCACCGCCATCATTCCTTCAGGAACGGTGAACAACGGGTGTTCCGCGCCCGGCAAAGTGCAGCCAGAAAAGGCCACGCCGAGCGAGCGGGTGCGCTGGTTAGCGCGTTCGGCAACCTCAAGCACGGCGGCCAAATCGTAGCCCGCTTCCGCCGCCGCAGAGACAGCCTTGAAGACCATCAGATCGCCGGCAACCCCGCGACGCCTTTGCCATTCGTTCAGTGGCGCACTGGAAATGTCATCGGTAACCGCCAGCAGCTCACACGGAATTCCTTCCGCATTCAGACGTGCCTTGGCCTGTCCGAAATGAAGCACATCGCCTGCATAGTTACCGAACGTCAGCAGCACGCCACCGCCATTGTGTGCCGCTCGGGCGACGGAGCAGATCTGCTGGGCTGATGGCGAAGCAAACAGGTTACCCATCGCCGCACCGTGCGCCAGCCCCTGACCGACCAGTCCGGCAAACGCCGGGTAGTGGCCGGAGCCACCTCCGACCACAATGGCGACCCCACCTTCACGACTGCGAGTACTTCTGACCACGCCGCCAGGTACCTGACGCACTTTGTCAGCATGCGCCGCCACAAAGCCTTCGGTCAGTTCCCGAGCAAAGGCGGAAGGTTGGTTGAACAAATACGTCATATTAATGCTCCTGTGTTACTGAGGCGGCTTTCGATACCCGATCCGAACGACTGAGCAGAACCATTAACACAGCGGAAAGCAGCATAAATCCGCCGACAATCATCATAGGCATCACGTAGGTTCCCGTTACGCCCCGTACCGCACCGGTGATGTATCCCGCTGAAAATCCGGCAACATTGCCAATGGTATTAATGAGCGCGATAGCCGCTGCCGCTGATGCTCCCGTCAGGAATTGGGTCGGTAATGTCCAGAAGTTAGGTAACGCAGCAAAGATGGAGCAGGCCGTTACGGTGATCACCGCAATGGTCGCCGTCGGGGATTCCATAAACAGCGCCAGCGGAATGCTGATCGCACCGGTCAAGGCTGGGATGGCGATGTGCCATGAACGGCAGCCGCGGCGCGTTGCATCACGCGACCAGAAATACATCACGATGGCTGCTGGCAAGTAAGGAATGGCGGTAATCAGCCCTTTATCCATGACATTAAACGTCGTGCCGAACTGCTGTTGGAAACCCGCGATAATCGTAGGCAGGAAGAACGCCAGCGCATAGAGACCGTAAATAAAACCGAAGTAAATCAGGCATAATACCCACACGCGTTTATTAAACATCACGGTCATAACGCCAGGGTGCTTGTTGTGATTTTTAGTGGCGTGTTCGCTTTCCAGCTCGCTGACCAGCCAGCGTTTCTCATCGGCGTTAAGCCACTTGGCATCGGCCGGACGATCCACCAGATAGAACCAAGTAATAATACCGACGATAATGGCGGGAATAGAGACACCGAGGAACATCACCCGCCAACCGGACAGTCCGAACAGGCCATGCTGCTCAATCAGCCAGGCAGCCAGTGGCGCACCGAGTACCACCGTCAGGGGTTGTGCCAGATAGAACAATGACAGGATTCTGCTGCGATAGCGGGCAGGCACCCACATACTGAGGAACAAGATCGCCCCGGGGAAGAACCCCGCCTCTGCAATCCCCAACAGGAAACGTAGGATATACAACCCTTCAAGACTGCTTACCCAGGTAAACAGCAGTGACACGATGCCCCACGACACCATAATGCGCGACAACCATTTGCGTGCCCCGAAGCGGTGCAGCGCCAGGTTGCTAGGGACTTCCAGCAGAATATAACCAATGAAGAAAATGCCAGAAGCTAGCCCGAACTGTGCGACGGTTAGCGCAAGATCGGCATTCATGCCATTCGGGCCCGCAAACGAAATGGCCGTACGATCGAGGAAGTTAATGAAGAACATCAAGCCGACGAAAGGCACCAAACGCCAGGAGATCTTGCGAATGGCAGATTGTTCTACAGCAGATGGTTTTGTGGTGGACGGGTTTGTGGCAGATTGCCCCGTCGTTGCAGTAGCCGATACTTTACTCATACAGCCCCCTTACTACCGATAGCCAATCCCTTCCCTGTCATTGCCTCTACGCTAGGCTGTTCCTGCATTTCATCCTCTTTCGTCATTCGATACCCGGTGTGACCTTTGTTGTTTGTTGTCTTTTTTATGGTTTGCATACAGGTCTGACACATTGTTATGTCCTCTAAAAGATTTAGATCATTAATACACACAATGAACATATGAACGATATATTCGCCCCGATCTTTTGCCTATCTATCTGTTTAAAATTTGTGAGCATGATCTAAATATGTATAAAAAAGGTAAAATATCGCCATAAAAGGTGTAAAAGTGACCAAGATCACTCTTTTTACCGCCTTATCTTCCCTGACAAAACAAAAAACAAATAATCACACGTTGAACATTTGAAAGAAGCAGTATATGTTTAGCCATGAAAAGGCCGGAAATGTACGGAATCAGGCAGAGAGATTCTCGTTAGCTTCTGTTTATTAATGCTTTTATAAACAACCTAACGAAAGCGACATATCAGGCTCACTTTGACCCTCAGCCAGGCAGGAGATAGATATGCTCTCGATTGCAATTGGTGCAGACAGCGCCGCGATTGATCTGAAAAACACGATTACTGATTATTTACAGCAGAAAGGGCTGACGGTGACCGACTACAGCTACGATCCCAGCGGGGAAAACCCGATCTACCCCGATATTGCCTACACGCTGGCACACGCGATTAAAGACGGTAAGCATCAGCGTGGGATCCTGTTGTGCGGCACCGGGATCGGCATGTGTATCGTGGCTAACAAGGTCAACGGCATTCGTGCCGCTCAGTGCCATGACACCTATTCCGCTCAGCGAGCCAGAAAAAGTAACGATGCGCAGGTCATCGCACTGGGTGCGCGGGTTATCGGTCCCGAACTGGCAAAAGAGATTATTGGCGCCTGGCTGGATGCCGAGTTTGAAGGTGGCGGGTCCGCGCCTAAAGTCGAGAAAATCGGCTACTACGAACATCAGGAAAAACACCAGTAATCCTGTCTGACGGCCCGCAGTTATCCCCAGACTGACTGGCCGTCCGTCTTACTGTTCGTTCAGTCGACTTTCCGTGCAGCAAAATAGTGTTCAGTCGAGAGAGCCCAACCGCAGCAATCGGAAAAAGCGCATGTTATTCCACGACCTCATGGTGCAGTGTGTTAGCTCTGTTTTGCGCATGCCCTTTCTTTATTGACATCAAGGAGCTCAATCATGAATCAATTAGAAGCCCTTAAGCAGTTTACCGTGGTAGTCGCCGATAGCGGCGATATCGACTCCATTCGCCAATTTTCACCGCAAGATGCCACCACGAATCCGTCTCTGATTTTAAAAGCTGCCACCCTGCCCCAATACCAGCCGCTGTTTGATGACGCGATTGCCTATGCAAACCAGCAAGGCGGTAGCCCGGAAACGCGGCTCATCAACGCCAGCGACCGACTGGCGGTGAACATCGGCGCAGAAGTCCTGAAAAGTATTCCCGGCCGCATCTCCACCGAAGTGGATGCCCGCCTCTCATTCGATCGCGGGATGTGCGTCGCCAAAGCCCGTAAACTTATTGGGATGTATCAGGAAAAAGACATTCCGCGCTCGCGTATTCTGATCAAACTCGCCGCCACCTGGGAAGGCATTCGCGCGGCTGAAGAGCTGGAAAAAGAAGGGATTAACTGCAACCTGACGCTGCTTTTCTCGTTTGCTCAGGCGCGTGCCTGCGCCGAAGCGGGCGTCTTCCTGATCTCGCCGTTTGTGGGCCGGATTTATGATTGGTATCAGGAAAAACAGCCCACCAGCGACTATCAGGCCGAAAGCGATCCCGGCGTGATCTCCGTACGTGATATCTACGACTATTACAAACGTCACCGCTACCAAACCGTGATCATGGGCGCCAGCTTCCGTAAAGTAGAACAGATTCTGGCGCTGGCGGGATGCGATCGTCTGACGATTTCCCCTGCGCTGCTGGAGCAGTTGAAAAACAGCAGTGCTCCTGTCGAACGCCAATTGACACCGTCCACCGAAGCATTCCATCCCCCTTCACCGCTGTCTGAAGCCGAATTCCGCTGGGAACACCATCAGGATGCGATGGCTGTCGATAAACTGGCGGAAGGCATTCGCCTGTTCGCCGCCGATCAACAAAAGCTGGAAGCGCTGCTGGCGGCCAAGCTGTAACTTTTGGAGTCAAGCATGTCCTCTCGTAAAGAACTTGCCAATGCTATCCGTGCGCTGAGCATGGATGGAGTGCAGAAAGCCAAATCCGGTCACCCGGGCGCACCGATGGGCATGGCCGATATCGCCGAAGTGCTGTGGCGCGATTATCTCAACCATAATCCGGCCAACCCCAACTGGGTCAACCGCGACCGCTTCGTGCTGTCCAACGGTCATGCGTCCATGCTGATTTACAGCCTGCTGCATCTCTCCGGCTATGACCTGCCGATTGAAGAACTGAAAAACTTCCGTCAGCTGCATTCCAAAACTCCGGGTCACCCTGAATACGGCTACACCGCCGGTGTCGAAACCACCACCGGGCCACTGGGTCAGGGTGTTGCCAACGCGGTCGGGATGGCGATTGCCGAGCGCACGCTGGCGGCGCAGTTCAACCGCCCGGGCCACGACATCGTTAACCATCACACCTACACCTTCCTGGGTGACGGCTGCATGATGGAAGGGATTTCCCACGAAGTCTGTTCGCTGGCAGGCACCATGAAGCTCGGCAAACTGACCGCATTTTATGATGACAACGGCATCTCCATCGACGGCCACGTAGAAGGCTGGTTTACCGACGATACTGCCGCCCGCTTTGAAGCCTACGGCTGGCACGTAGTGCGCGGCGTGGACGGTCACGATGCGGATGCCATCAAACGCGCCATCGGCGAAGCACAGTTGGTGACCGATAAGCCGTCGCTGCTGATGTGCAAAACCGTGATTGGCTTCGGTTCACCGAACAAGGCCGGTACGCACGACTCGCACGGTGCACCACTGGGCGAGGGTGAAGTCGCTGCGTCCCGCGAACAGCTGGGCTGGACGCACACACCGTTTGATATTCCGGCCGATATTTATGCCGCCTGGGATGCGAAACCGGCCGGTCAGCGTAAGGAAGCGGCCTGGGACGAGGCGTTTGCCGCCTACGCCAGCGCGTATCCTGAACTTGCTGCCGAATTCACACGCCGTACCGGTGGTGAACTGCCGACCAGCTGGCAGGCCGATGCACAGAAATTTATCGAAGACCTGCAGGCCAATCCGGCGAAAATCGCCAGCCGTAAAGCGTCACAGAATGCGCTGGAAGCCTACGGCAAACTGCTGCCGGAATTCCTGGGCGGCTCTGCCGACCTGGCCCCGAGCAACCTGACCATCTGGTCCGGCTCGGTGTCACTGGATAAAGACCATGCGGGCAACTATATCCACTACGGCGTGCGCGAGTTCGGCATGACCGCCATTGCCAACGGAATTGCGCTGCACGGTGGCTTTGTGCCGTATACCGCGACCTTCCTGATGTTTGTGGAATACGCGCGTAACGCCGTGCGTATGGCGGCGCTGATGAAAATCCGCAGCATCTACGTCTACACCCACGACTCCATCGGTCTGGGCGAAGACGGCCCGACGCACCAGCCGGTTGAACAGCTGGCCAGCCTGCGCGTCACGCCGAACATGAGCAACTGGCGTCCGGCGGACCAGGTAGAAACGGCGGTGGCGTGGAAATACGCCATTGAGCGTCAGGACGGTCCGACGTCGCTTATCCTGTCCCGTCAGAATCTGGCGCAGCAGACGCGTACTGCCGAACAGCTGGCGAACGTGGTGAAGGGTGGTTATGTGCTGAAAGACAGCGACGGTCAGCTGGAACTCATCCTGATTGCTACCGGTTCTGAAGTCGAGCTGGCTGTCGGTGCGTATGACAAGCTGACTGCCGCTGGCCGCAAGGTACGCGTGGTGTCGATGCCGTCAACGGACGCATTCGACAAGCAGGATGCGGCTTACCGTGAAGCTGTACTGCCGAAAGCCGTAGCGGCGCGAGTAGCGATTGAAGCGGGTATCGCGGATTACTGGTTCAAGTACGTCGGCCTGAACGGCGCGATTGTTGGTATGACGAGCTTCGGCGAGTCGGCTCCGGCTGAACTGCTGTTCGAAGAATTCGGCTTCACTGTCGATAACGTGGTCGAAAAAGCGCAGGCGCTGCTGAGTTAGTATTGTGATGGGTTATATTGCAGCGAAGTAAGACTGCGATATAACCCGCAAAAGGATCGTAAACGGCGATATTGTTTGTGATCCAGATCAATTAATTCACCTGAGTACATTGCATGACTCTGGCGCCGCATGCTGATATTGCGGCGCAACACAACACGTTGCACCAGCCTATTTTTATCGCGGCGTGCTACTGCTACGGCAGGCAAGACCAAAGTAAAAATGCATTTCCTCTTTTTAAGAGGTGCATTTTTATTTTGGTCTTTTTTTTTGGCCTAATTGGCGTCAACACAGGGTGAAACTATGAATTATCAAAAAATGAATTATCAAAAACTTGGGGTCGACATACTCGCGTTGAGCGGCGGCAAGCAGAATGTCAGCAAACTGACCCACTGCGCCACTCGCTTACGTTTTGAGTTCAACGACAGCCATGCCGTACAGGCAGAAGCAATTGCTAAACTTCCTGGCGTCATCAGCGTGGTCGATCGCGGCGGTCAGTTTCAGGTGGTGATCGGCAACGACGTTCAAATCACCTACCGGGCGATTTTGAACGAGATTGGCGAGATGAATAGCCAGCGCAGTACCGCTAGCAAAGATCGGCAGAAAAAAGGCGGCATTTTTACGCAAATCATCAGCGTAATTTCCACCACCTTCACCCCCGTTATTCCAGCGATTACCGGCGCGGGAATGATCAAAGCGCTGCTGGCGATCCTCAAACTGACCGGATTAATTTCCGCCGACAGCACGACTTATCGCCTGCTAGACACCATCTCCGATGCGGCCTTCTTCTTCCTGCCCGTGCTGCTGGCCTACGGTGCCTCCATCAAGTTCGCCTGTAACCCGATTCTGGCGATGACGATTGCGGGTGCCTTGCTGCACCCAAATCTGGCTCAGTTACTCGCATCAGGCGGGCCGATCAGTTTTATCGGTATTCCCGTTCGGCTGGCGGACTATGCCGGATCGGTGTTACCGATCATCCTCACCGTGTGGATCATGTCCTACATCGAGCGCTTCGCTGAAAAAATCTCGCCCTCGATGATCACCTTTTTCACCAAGCCAATGATCGTGCTGCTGTTTACCGCACCGTTGGCGCTGGTAGTGATTGGGCCTTTCGGTATTTTCCTCAACGATTTAGTCGCCAGCGGTGCTGCCATTATTGACGGAAAGGCAAGCTGGCTCATTCCGATGTTGATGGGTGGCCTGCAACCGTTCCTGGTGATCACAGGTACGGCCTGGGCGATGACGCCGATTGCCACCTCGCAGCTTACCCGCAACGGTTTCGAGATGATTAACGGTCCCGGCATGCTGGCTTCAAACATTGCTCAGGGTGCCGCCACACTGTGCGTCGCGTTTAAAACCAAGAATAAAAACCTGAAACAGCTGGCTTCTTCAGCGGGTTTCACCGCGCTATTGGGTATCACCGAGCCTTCTTTATATGGGGTCACGCTAAAACTGAAGAAACCACTGATTGCCGCCATGATTGGCGGGGGCTGTGCGGGTATCTATGCCGGTTTAGCGGGGCTGGTTCGCTATGCCTTCGTCTCACCGGGTCTGGCAGCGCTGCCTGCTTTTATTGGTGAAAACCCGATGAACATCGTACATGCGCTGATCACCTGCGCCATTGCGATTGTCGTCACGTTTGCGCTCACCTGGATTATGGGATTCGACGATCCGGTGGATGAAACTGACAACGCCCAAACCGACTCGACCCAATCAGACGCGCGCCAATCTGCACCAGCAGCGAATACCACACAAAAATCGCAGGCCACAGAAAACCACGCTGAGCCGCAAGCTATTCTCAGTCCGCTGTCCGGCAAGCTGGTCGCGCTGAGCGACATCAACGATGACGTATTCTCACAAGGATTACTGGGGCAAGGCGTTGCGATTATTCCTGACAATGGTGAAGTCGTCGCGCCCGTCAGTGGCGAGATCATCACGTTCCTTGAGTCCAAACATGCTGTCGGTATCCGCGCGGATAACGGTCTGGAATTACTGATTCATGTCGGTCTCGATACCGTGAACCTCAACGGCAAGCACTTTACCGGCTACATCAAACCGGGCGACCGTGTCACCGCTGGCGACAGGTTAATTAGCTTCGATCTGCATGAGATAACGCGTTTGGGCTATGACCCGATTACGCCAGTCGTGATCATCAACAGCGATGAATACGCTAGCGTCGTCTGCACCGCGCCACAGCCGATCGCTCCGATGGATACCATCATTAACGTGAACGCCTGATCGCCCATATACACTAAATAATTCAAGTTGCAGGAAGGCGACAAGGGAAGGAATCCCGATGAGCTTACTCAGGTAAGTGATTCGGGTGACTGAACGCAGTTAACGCACATGCAGCTTGAAGTATGACGGGTATAACGGCATTGGGTGCCCTACCCACTGCCTCTACCGTCTTTCTTGATGTGAGAGAAAATATGCACTATCAACAGCAAAAACATTTCCCGGCGGGCTTTCTGTGGGGAGCGTCGACGTCAGCTTATCAGGTAGAAGGTGGCTGGCAGGCCGATGGGAAAAGCCCGTCGATCATTGATAAGTGTCAGCACCCGGAAAATACCGCTGACTTCACCGTAGCCAGCGATCACTACCATCGGTTTAAAGACGATGTGCAGCTTTTTGCCAAGCTGGGGTTGAAGGCTTACCGTTTCTCTATCGCCTGGACGCGTATTCTCCCCAACGGCACCGGTGTAGTAAATCCGCTGGGCATCGCGTTTTACAACGAGCTGATTGATGAGCTGAACGCGCACGGTATCGAACCAGTTGTAACGCTCTACCATTTCGATTTGCCTTATTGTCTCGAAGCTCAGGGGGGCTGGCAAAATCGCGCCACGATTGATGCCTTTGTTCACTACGCCCGCACGCTATTTACGCATTTCGGTGACAAGGTTAAATACTGGCTAACGATTAATGAGCAGAACACCATGATTCTGCATCCCGGCGCGATTGGCTTACCTGAAAGTGGCGTTTTGCCATCCAAAAAAGTGCTGTATCAGCAGAACCATCACATGATGCTGGCGCAGGCTCAGGTCATGGCGTTGTGTCACGAACTCGCACCCAACGGTTTGATTGGTCCGGCGATCAACACCACGTCGATGTATCAGGCCACCAGTAAACCGGAAGACGCTATCGCCGCGCACAACTGGGAAACGCTGCGCTGCTGGAGCTTTCTGGATGTCGCCGTGCACGGTCGCTACAACGCGCTAGCCTGGCGTTATCTGGAAGATCGCGGTTTGGCACCGGAGACATTACCCGGCGATGACGAGATCCTACAGTCAGGAAAGCCCGACTACGTGGCGATCAACTACTATTCCACCGCCACCATTGCCGCCAGCAAAGGCGATGCATCAGACGTCAGCGCCCGCGCGGGCGATCAGCAAATCATGCTGGGTGAACCCGGCGTCTATCGCGCAGCGGAAAACCCGCACGTTGATAAAACGCCCTACGGCTGGATCATCGATCCTGTTGGCCTGCGCTTAACATTACGTAAAACCTACGAGCGCTATCACCTGCCGATATTGATTACGGAAAACGGCATGGGCGCGCCAGATAAACTTGAGGCAAACGGTACAATCAACGATCAATACCGTATCGATTTTATTGCCCGTCATATTGAACAAATGCAGCTCGCCATCAGCGATGGCGTTGATCTGATTGGCTATTGTCCGTGGTCGGCGATCGATGTGGTCAGCACCCATCAAGGCTACGGTAAGCGCTACGGGTTTATTTATGTGAACCGCGATGAATTCGATCTGAAAGATCTACGCCGTATTAAAAAGAAAAGTTTTTACTGGTATCAGGGTGTCATAGCATCAAACGGTGCCGGGTTATTTCCCCGCGAGCCCTAATGCTGACGCCCAGAACACCGTGTTAAAACGGGGATAAGCCCTACTCTGAACCACTTATGTTGCGGGACCACCACCCGCAACATGAAAGAGAAGAAATAGGTTATTATTTCACTCACGTTCCCACTGATATCACTCAAGAAACGCATGATGGCTGAACCAATAAAAGCAATAAAAATACTGAACAATAGCCTAGTGTTATCTTCTGATGCAGATAACAACGAAATCATTGTCATGGGAAAAGGGATCGGTTTTAACAGCAAGACCGGAGATATTCTCGATCCTACCAAAATTGAGAAAACCTTTATTCTCAAGGATGGCACGTCACCACGTGAATTTGCCCGTTTGATTGAGCACGTCGGGGAAGAATATGTTCACATCGTGAATAAGATTATTGATGATGCGAACCGACGGCTTCATGGCCGCTTGAGCGAGCAGGTCTTTTTTACGCTGATCGACCATATCAGCTTTGCGATTGAGCGTTATCGCAAAGGCATCAGCATACAAAATCGTCTGCTTTATGAGGTAAAGCGGTTCTACCCGCAGGAGTTTGCGATTGCCTCGCGGGCGCTCAACGACATTAACCAGCAGATGACGCTGGAATTGCCAGAAGAGGAAGCAGGCAATATCGCGTTTCATTTAGTCAATGCGCAAACCGACGTCCAGAATATGGAGAACACGCTCCAGTCGGTCAAGATGCTGAAAGATATCTTTAATATCATCCAGTACAACTTCCATATCGTGATTGATAAAGAATCGATTAACTACTCACGCTTCCTGACGCACATGCAATTCTTTATCCAGCGCCTGTTGGAAAACAGCCTGATTCATTCAAATGATGATTTTATTTTTGATCAGGTCACCAAAGAATATCCTGATGCTTATAAATGCAGCCGACTGATCAAAGACTATATTCACAACCTGCTCAATATCGACATTTCTAATGACGAAATGCTGTACCTGATTATTCATATCGTCCGTATCGCTCCGCAAGAGTAAGCCTCACCCATTAGCCAGGCAAACCGCCGCTGTTGGGTAGAGTCTCGGCGATTACCATCTGGCAGAGCATCGGGTATATCTGTGGTTCACCTTTGCTTTGCGATATTTCTTCTTTAGTCTTCATACTGAAGTGTGAACAATAAAACGTCTTCTATCACTCTGTTTATTAGAGATAAAAAATACCTCGCCCACTTTTTCTTGCAAAAAAAAAAGTAACAAAATCGCCCTCTTATAACTTATAACCTTTTTTTATTTGTCCGGTTTTACCCTGAAGATTAAAAGAGAAAGGTGTCAAAAAATGCCGTTTGGCAAATCACATACCGCATCAGTCCCTTTTCTTTTGATAAGAGAAATGCATTTATTTTTCCATGTCCGATGAAAAGGACATGCTAATTAATCTGGGTAAAGATAATGAAAAAAAACCTGTTTGCCTTTCCATTACTGATGCTTGCCGTATTACCGCCTGCCTTCTCTGCCGATCAAAACGTCCCCACGACTCGCACCTTTCAGATACAGCCCGATGCGGCCTTAAAAGCCAAAGTGCCAGAGGCCGTCTTACAAAAAGGATTTATCGTTGCAGGCACCAATCCCAATACGCCGCCAACCACCTTTTATCAGGAAGATAATAAAACGCTGGCAGGCCGCGAGATCGATATCATGAACGCCATTGGCGACCGGCTGGGCGTGCCGGTGAACTGGCACGATACCGGTGGGTTCGACAATATTATTCCTGGTTTAAAATCAGGCCGTTACGATGTGGCACTGTCGAATATCAATGCAACACCGAAGCGCCTTGAGCAGATCGACTTCATCGGTTATTTCAACGCGTCAAAACTGGCCATCATTTCCCTTAAAGACGCTAACGTCGCGCCATTTACCTCCCTCAGCGTACTGTGCGGTAAAGACATTGGTGCGGGGGCCGGTACCACTCAGCTACTGCGCTTACAAGAAGCCGACAAACAGTGTGTTGCAGAACAGAAAGACGCAATCAAAATTGCGATCTTCCCCGATCGTCCATCCGGCGTACAGGCGGTGATCAGCGGACGTGTTCCACTGTTCTTCGGCCCTTATGAAGGGTTACGCTATCAGGTGAGTCAGGTCAAACGGCTAGCCATCAGCGGTGATATCGCCGTCAACGATGCGCCAGTCTCTATTGCGTTTCCTAAAGATTCTGCTCTGGAAGACGCCGTTCAGGCCGCATTGAACTCGCTGATTAAAGACGGCACCTATCAGAAGATTTTGGATAAGTGGGATATCGGCTACGGCGCGGTCCCAGAGGCGAAACGTAACGCAGAGATCTTCGGATGAGTCTCCCCTCTTCACATCAGGAACTGCATATTGTCGCCAACCGACACTATGGGCGCTGGCTCAGCGCCCTGCTGGTTTTGCTGTTATTAGGCGCTATCGCCCATTCTGTACTGAACAACCCCCGCTTTGAATGGCGGGTCGTTGTGGACAGTTTTACGGAAGACTCCATTCTTCAGGGCGTCATCATGACGCTGAAACTGACCGCAATGTCGGTGGTGTTAGGCTTTGGCGGCGGCACGATACTGGCGCTGATGCGCCTATCCAGCAACCCCGTGCTGGTGGCAGTCAGTTGCGGCTACACCTGGTTTTTTCGTGGCGTCCCCACGCTGGTGCAGCTGTTTCTCTGGTACAACATTGCAGCGCTCTACCCGACGATTTCACTCTCGCTGCCATTCTTCGGCGAGGTTTTCAGCGTTCCTGGCAATACGCTCATCAGCCCGTTTAATGCCGCCGTGCTGGCGCTGGTTATGCATCAATCTGCCTATGCGGCGGAGATTGTTCGCGCAGGTATTCAGAGCGTCAACCCCGGTCAGTTGGAAGCCGCCAGAGCATTGGGGTACCGTAAACCGCAGATATTCTTCTACACCGTTCTGCCGCAGGCGATGCGCGCCATCCTGCCTCCGGCGGGCAATGAGGTCATCGGCCAACTGAAAACCACAGCGGTGGTTTCGGTGATTTCACTTCAGGATGTGTTGTACTCGGCACAGATCATTTATCAGCGAACCTATGAAGTCATCCCGCTGCTGCTGGTTGCCACTATCTGGTATCTGCTGCTGACCTCCGTGCTGTCTGTCGGCCAATACTATGTTGAACGCTATTTCGGCCGTTCAACGCTCAAACGCAACAAGCCAGGTAAAAGCCGCAAACTGCGTGCCGCAAGGTTTACCCAACGTGATCAGCCAACGAATAGGCCACAGCCCAGCGCCTGAACCGGCGGGCAATCGCGCATCAACGACTGGCAAACAATGTCATGCACTCAATGAATCATGAAGGAAACTCAACTATGGGCGAGGCCATTACACTACGGAACGTGCGTAAATCCCTGTCGGGAAACCTGGTTTTAGATGACATCGATTTGCAGATGGAGGCGGGTTCGGTTACTGCGATTCTGGGTCCGTCCGGTGCGGGTAAATCAACGCTGCTACGCTGTATTAACCACCTCGAAAAGCTCGATGGCGGCACGATTTGCGTTGGCGACACGCTGGTCGGATATCGGCAAAAAGGCCATCGGCTCTATGAATTGAGTGACAAACAGGTCGCGGCCCAGCGCAGCAAGATTGGTATGGTATTTCAACACTTTAACCTGTTCCCTCACCGTACCGTGTTGCAAAACGTTAGCGATGCACCGCTGCGTGTCAAAAAACGCGCTCGGCAGGAAGTGTTCGATCAGGCGTATTCGCTGCTGCGACAGGTTGGACTCGTAGAAAAAGCCGACGATTGGCCGCACCAGCTTTCCGGTGGCCAACAGCAGCGGGTGGCCATTGCCCGCGCCCTCGCCATGAATCCCCAGGTGATGCTCTTTGACGAACCGACTTCGGCGTTAGACCCGGAACTGGTCGGCGAAGTGCTTCAGGTAATTAAAAAGCTGGCGCATTCCGGTATTACGATGGTCATCGTCACACACGAGATCGGTTTCGCCCGTGAGATTGCCGATAACATCGTGTTTATGGAAAATGGCAGAATTGTCGAAACGGGCCCAGCCAGACAGCTACTCGATGCCCCGCAAAACCGCCGTACGCAGGCCTTTTTCTCAACGGTGCTGTAACAACGCAGGTACAGTCATTGCTATTGGCAACTATCAGATTTCTGACGATTTACTCGTATTTTTGAATAATGAGGATGTTAAATTAATTAATCATTGGCTAATATCAGTTTCATAGGAAAATTATGGAAAATTTTTTGTGACAACGATTAGAGATATTGCCCAAAAAGCCGGGGTCGCAGCATCAACCGTTTCTCGCGTACTTAATAACGACCCCAGCCTGTCGGTAACCAAAGAAAAGCGCCAGCTTATCAAGAACATTGCCCATGAGTTGGCCTATTTATCGCCCACACAACGCAAGCAGCAGAAAAAAAAGTTAGAGAACTCGCTTGTTGTACGATCTCATTTTAAAATGGATAACGACAATTCATTACATCTCGCCGTCGTCCATTTTCTTACACCCTCTGAAGAACTCAACGATCCTTATTTTACCGCAATGCGCATTGGCATTGAAAATCGCTGCCACCATTTTGCTATTTCATTGCGAAATATATTCACCACAAACTTATCATCCAATAGTCATACGTTATCTCAGGCGCAGGCGATCATTTGCGTAGGGCATTTTAGCGATGATGATATCGCCTTAATCTATTCATTAAATAAAAACCTGATTTTTATCGATTCGGCTCCCCTCGATAAAAAATGTGACGCCGTGATTTTTGACCGGGAAGCGGCTGCGCGCGAAGTATTACACTACATTGTTAAGAGCGGTGCTGAGCGCCCTGCATTCATCGGGAACAATGAGAGTCGACTACATGTATTTCAAGAAATAACCCAAAAATACGGTATCTATCATGAATCACGATGTAAGGTCAGTCAGCTATTCTGTATTGCATCCGGCTATCAGGCGATGAATGAGTTGCTGCAACAAAAAGAATGGCCCGATGTTGTGTTCGCCGCGACAGACATTATCGCTATCGGTGTGTACCGCGCGATTCAAGAAAAAGGCATTTCCATTCCCAGACAAATAAAAGTGATTGGAATGAATGATATCCCCATGGCGCAGCACCTCAACCCCAGCCTGACCACAATGCGACTCTATCCCAATGAAATGGGCGAAGCCGCCGTCGATCTGTTTTTAGAACTCGTCGCGGGACGCCATTATAAGAAACACGTACAGATTGGTTATGACATGGTTTGGCGTGAAAGTTTCACACTCAGCACGATATAACGGTACCTACTTATATATCCGTCATACGTCAAGTTGACTGTGTTGGTTACGCGACTCGGCACACTTACCTGAAAAGATAATGCGGCCACGCAAAGAAATTACGCGGCCGACGGGCGTCAATTAGCCGTTATTTTCCACAGCTGATTCCATCCCCCGTTATCATGCCATTGAATACCTGATGCACCATTCTCTATCGAACGGCTGTTAATATCCAAAAGCTTCCCACTGTTCCTATTCAGAATTTTATAATAGCCATCGCCGGCATCCAAAATCAGCCACTGCTGGCTAAAATGACCGGTGTTATACATTTGGAGAATTTGCGCACCATCTTCATTAGCGCTGGAATCAATATCAATGTACTTTCCACTATTAACATTCACCAGATTGAAGTAACCATTGCCAATCGCGTTAAAATAAAAACGCTGACTGTCCCAGTTACCGTCACTGTATTGTTCAACAAATGCGCCATCCTCATGTGAGCCGCTCACGACATTAAGCGATTTACCACTATGCCGATTAGCGATCTTATAGCGGGTTCCGTTGATAAAATTGATTTGTGATTCGGCAAATGCGTCCAGAGCTCGGGTAAATTGCAATACATTAGCTGAAACTTGTCTCGTCGCACCTAATGCGTAGCCATCCAGCAGCACATTGGCATTACCCGCAGGTTCCCAATAAAAAACCCCGATGCCTTTATTTCCCGGCACCGCTTTAACAAGATTAATCGTATCCCTAATCGTCCAGTAACTGTCTGTCGGGTTAGTTTCCAAGCCGCCGACTTCAACGACCATGACTTCCTTACCATAGCGGCTCGCCATATCATTGAGGTTGCTAGCCAGTGCGCCGGTGAGCTCCCAATAATTTTTCCCTTCCCAGTAGGGATAGAATGAAAAGCCAATCACATCAGTTTTCCCACCGTGCGTGGTGAGGAAATTGTCAAAAAACCAGCGAGAGTTTGAATTATTATCCCCATGCGCCAAATGGCTGATCACCTTAGAGGAAGGACTGACCGCTTTAACCGCATCATAGCCTGCATTCAGTAGCTGCGTTAAATTAGCAAACCGACTTGTGCTCCCTTCCGGTAGTAAAATCCCCGGGTTCATTTCGTTACCAACCTGCACCCATTCCGGCGTCACGCCAGCGGAAATGAGCGCAGTCATCACCTCATGTGTGTGGTTATAAACGGCCGTAGTTAATTGGCTAATATTGTAGTTCGCCCACGCGGCTGGCTTTATTTGATGACCTGGATCCGCGAAGACATCACTGTAGTGGAAATCTACCATGACACGCATTCCCATCGCTTTGGCACGCTGAGCGGCATCCACCACGCGAGTTTTATCCGTATAACCGAGCATCGTCCAGGTCGTATTATCTTTATGCCATAGTGCACTGGGGTCAGGATTAACGAAAATGCGTAGCCGTACAGAGTTTACGCCGTGATCGCGCAATATCTGTAATACATCGCGCTGAGTTCCGGCATCGTCACGCCAGGTCACCCCCCGATCTTCCAATTGCTTTACCCAGCCAATATCCGCGCCATAAGCAAACGGCTGCGCTGCTTTCGCCACATTGGCTGCCATGAACCCTATAAATAACATTAACAATATAGAGATCATTCCTGAATAATTATTCTTTTTCATTCATTTCTCCTTGAGGCGATACTCTTAAAGGGTATTTCTAGGGACAGATTAAAAACAGAGGACGATATTTATAAAAATAAATATCGCATAGTAAAATAAGCAGCTAATGTGAATACAAACGGCTGCTTAGTTAAATTCATGACTCTTCCACTGAGTCAACGTAGCATTTTCTATGGCGTTATTGATCCCCATACAACCAGTTATTTATAGTTAATTCATTCGCTTCCCATTTTCATCAAAAAAATGAAGATGTTCACTACGACATGTGAGCGGGATCGTCGAGTAAGGCACAATACTATTGTCACCTGACAAATGTACTTTAAAATGATTAACTCCAGAGTAAGTACCAAAAATATACGTGGCATTACCCAGCCTTTCTGTTACTTCGCTATTGATCGACAGGCTGACATCTCCCCCCTGCGGATCAATACTCAGGTGTTCAGGACGAATACCTACGGTAATTCTCTGATCGACACGCAATCCGTGGCTAGCAAGATTAATGGAAAGCGTATTGAGCTTATTAATCAAGATGCTCACGTTATTTCCTTCAACCTGCAACACTTCACCGGGTAGAAAATTCATATTCGGCGAACCGATAAAACCGGCGACAAAAATATTTTCTGGCTTATGGTATAGCTCCATCGGCGTCCCGACCTGCTCAATATCCCCCTTGTTTAACACTACGATTTTATCCGCCAACGTCATTGCTTCCACTTGATCGTGCGTCACATAAATCATGGTGTTACGCATTTCCTGATGAAGCTGGGCAATTTGCAAACGCATTTCAACGCGTAATTCGGCGTCAAGGTTCGATAAGGGTTCATCGAATAAGAACACTTTAGGATCGCGTACAATGGCCCGCCCAATCGCAACGCGCTGACGCTGACCGCCAGATAGCTGTTTCGGTGTCCGATCTAACAAGGCTTCTAGCTGGAGTGTCATCGCAGCCTTTCGCACCATTTTTTCGACTTCAGCTTTGGGGTGCCCGTTCATTCTCAACCCAAACCCCATATTTTCAGCCACCGTCATATGCGGGTACAACGCATATGACTGGAACACCATTGCAATTCCCCGCTCTGCGGGATCGCAATGGTTAACTACGCGATTATCAATATGGATCTCGCCATCTGTTATTTCTTCCAATCCCGCGATCATTCTCAGTAACGTCGATTTACCACATCCAGACGGGCCAACAAATACCACAAATTCGCCTGAATTAATTTCAAGATTGATACGATGGATCGTTTCCGTCTTATCGTAACGCTTCACTATATTCTTTAATAAAATATCAGCCATATTGAACCTCAAACTTAATTTTCCATTGCGCGTGTATTACTTCACTGCGCCCGTCATACTGGCAATAAATTGCTTTTGCATGGCGAAGAAGATAAGCAAACTAGGAAGAGTAGAAATAACCGTTCCCACCATAATAAGCCCGAAGTCTGGAGAATAGGCCGAAGCAAAGCTGGATAGCACCAGATTAATCGTCTTTAATTCAGTAGACTGGAGGACAATAAGCGGCCAGAGAAAAGCATTCCATGACGTCATGAAAACAATGATAAACGCAGCAGAATAGCTGGCTCGCATAATTGGCACATAGACATACAGGAAAATTTTCCACTCTGCGACGCTTTCCACGCGGGCAGCATCGATCAACTCTCTCGGAAACGTTTTAGTACACTGCCTAAAGTAGAAAATAATAAATGCCCCTGCCACCGTCGGCATAATCACGGCAAAGTGTGTGTCCAGTAAACCCGCCTTACCAAACATGGTGAAGAGTGGGATCATTAACGCCGCAAACGGAATCATCATCGTCGCTAATAGTGCGACATAGACACGTTCACGATGTTTACTGGAATAAATCTCAAATGCATAACCCGCAATGGAGCACACCACAAGCGTCGATACGGTGCTGATCAGCGCAATTTTTGATGTATTCCAAAATATCAACGCGAGATCCACCTGGCTCGTCAAGTTGGTGAAATTGACCAATAGCTGATCGCCAAACGTAAATTTCCCCATGTTGATTTGGCTGGTGCTATTGGTACTGGATACCACCATCCAATAGAACGGAAAAAGTGAGAAAATGCTCATCAACACGAGAAAAGCATGCATCAATATGCTGTTAATTTTACTTTTTCTCATATTATCCCTTCCGTGCCGCTTTAAATTGAATCAGCGCCAATATGGCTGAAAAAACGACAATCACGTACGAAACTGTTGCCGCATAACCAAAATTAGGTACAAATTTAAACGACAGGTTATAAATATAAAGTGATAATGTCAGGGTCGCATTTGCCGGACCGCCATTCGTGATATTCATAGCTTCATCAAACAACTGTAGTGTGCCAATTGTTGATGTCACACTGGTAAAAAGAATGACCGGTTTCAATAATGGTATGGTGATAAAAATAAATTGCTTGATTGGACTAACACCATCGACTCTGGCGGCTTCATAAATCGATTTATCAATATTCTGCATGGCGGAAAGATAAAATATCATATTGTATCCCGTCCAACGCCATGTGATTGCGATAATGATGGTCACTTTCGCCCAGAAAGGATCGGATAGCCACGGAATCGGATCGTCAATAACATGAATAAACATCAAGAATGAATTAATCACGCCATCCAGTTCAAACATACTCTTAAATAGAATCGAGTAGGCTACCAGCGATGTCACACAGGGTAAAAAAATCGCAATTCTAAACCACTGGCGATATTTAAGCTGCGACGAATTCAGGCAAGAAGAAATCGCTAATGATAGCAAAATCATAATCGGCACCTGGATCACCAGAAACGTCAGTGTATTCCAAAGCGCCGTTTTAAACATCGGATCATTAAATAAACGAATGATATTTCCCAGGCCGACAAATTGCGTCACCACACCACGGCCAGACTGAAAGGAAAGCCAAAGTGATTTGAAAATAGGGTATATCGTCATTAGGGCAATTAACCCAACAGCTATAGAGACAAACGCCCAGCCGTTGATGTTATAAAGCCTATTCATTTTAGGTTTATACATCATTATCACACCATAGATTTCTGGAGAGAAGTGCCTGGGGACTCGCTGTCCCCAAGCTCAGACTCACTACTGCATAATCTGACTTTTTAATGCAGTTTCGGCGCGTTTTAAAACGTCATCAACAGAATCGCCTTTCAGTAATGCGGGTATTTCAGCAGCAATCGCGTTATCAACTTCCTGGGTATACATGCCATAGGAGACCAGTGGGATTTCAGTCACCCATTTAGAGAAATCAGCAAACACGGGCTGCCCACCAAAGAACGGATCTTTTACTGCATAAGCGGGGCCAGAAGTGGCGGGAAGGAAGGTTGCAAGCGCGCCGCGATCAACCAAAAGGGTTTGGTACATATCACTATCCGCTGCGAATGTTTTTTTCAGGAATTCAATCGCCTGTTGGGTATTTTTGCCGTCCTTTAATACATACCAACTCGACCCACCTTGATTAGATGCTCGCACCGCTTTGTCGAGATTTAACCGTGGAATCGGCGCAACACGCCATTTTCCTTTTTGATCTTCGGCACTTTTAATTGAGCCAATCACCCATACACCGGAAACCACACTCGCCGATTTCCCAGCATTAAAACTACCAACAAAACTCGACCAGCCAGAAATAGGACGCGCGATTTTCGCGTCGTTAATCGCTTTAATCGTTTTTAACGTTTCTTTCAATGCCGCGTTTTTGGTGAGATTAAGTTGACCTTGATTATCGAAGAACCATTCTCCACCAGACTGCATCATAATATGAGGAAGAACAACATCGTTCATATCGTAAGTCAGCATATCAACGCCAGTTTTTTCTTTTATCTTCTTGCCGATCTCAATGTATTTATCCCAGGTAATGTTCACCATATCACTCTCTTTATATCCGGCAGCTTCCAGATAATCGAGCCGATAGAACATCCCTGCCACGCCGGAATCAAAAGGAACACCGTAAACCTTATTCCCTATCGTCATCACTTTCGTTTTATAAGGCGCGAACTGACTGTAATCGATGGCATCCTGCAATGGCACAAACGCGTCAGGATAAGCCTGAAGGTATTTCTGTGCATTATAATCTTCTATAAGCACAATATCAGGAAGAACATTTTTAACCCCAGAAGCCAACATGGTATTTAATTTCTGTTCAATATCTTCTTTACCTGAGTCGATCACTTTCAGGCTGAAACTTGGATCAGCTTTTTTATATATTGATGAAGCTTCATGCATTGCCGCAACATTGAAGTTAGGATCCCAGGCCCATACGGTGACGTCAGCAGCCAGGCTTTGACTCGATAAGCCGAGCGTGAAAAATGAAACTGCAAATAGGGTAGATACTTTATTCTTGATCTTCATCAGCGCAGTCCTTCTTTACTTTTTGTAAAGAGAGAATATGAGTTACTGCATAATGAAGCAACGAGTTACACCGCTTACATTCTTTCATCCAGTGATACGGGTCACATAACAGGGAGAGAAATAGCTGAATATTCGATCTCAATACAAGAAATTTAGGAAAAGTTTCCTCAAAAAAAGTCTATAACTGACCGATAAAAGTGATGAAAACCAACCTAAAAACCAACTCATACAATTGAAATTTAAGTAAAAAACCAGAAAAAGAAGAACAAACAAAACGTTTACTCAGGTAATAATTGGCATAATCACATCGTCACTGCGGAATCACCCAAAAATGAAAACGCTACCACTACAAATCAAACGGCACACGGAGAGATCCGTGTGCCATAAAATACGTTTACCCTTTGGCAAACCAGCCGCGAATGATGGCGTGCTGTAGCAACATGATGGTCTTGCCGTCTTTAATCCGGCCATCGTTCATCATTTCAACGGCTTCGCTGAACGGCAGCTCCAGCACTTCAATATCTTCATCTTCTACACCGCCGCCCGCATTATCCCGCAGAGACTCATCGTATTCAGCAGCGAAAAAGTGCAGTCGCTCCGTTACGCTGCCCGGCGACATATAAGCATCGAACAGCTTTTCCACATTGCCGACTGCATAGCCAGTTTCTTCGATTGACTCGTTACGGATACATTCTTCAGGCGAATGGTCGTCCAGCAAACCGGCGCAGGCTTCCAGCAGCATGCCGCTTTCGTTACCGTTAACGTAGGTGGGAATACGGAATTGTCGTGTCAGGATCACCGTGCCTTTCGCCCGGTTGTACAGCAGAATCGTCGCACCATCACCTCGGTCGTAAACCTCACGAACCTGGCGCACTACGCCGCCATTGTTTCTTTTTAAATCAAAAGTATATTTATTCAGAATATACCAGTTATCGGATAGCAGCTTCTTTTCGACGATATCAATAGGAGACGACATGCAAACACCTCGGTGATCGATGGTTGGAAGAGCGCATTCATTTATAACGACGATGCCATCATATCCCTTTTGAACTCCTGCATAAACGGGTAAGGAAACGTATGTCTGGTGGAAATCACAGCAGAGTTACGCACCAACCCTATGATATTCATGGTTTAGTCTCACGCTCTCATTCCGCTCTTTTCGTCCATCTGACGTTTATCGACTATGCTATACCTTAAATCAGTCCTGTTTCAGGAAGTCGCGCTGCGCTTTCGTTTCCCCCATCACTACCGTCAACTCGTCTCGTCATCATGCGCGTAACGCAACCGCCTTCCATGATTCACTCGAATTCAATACTGCATCACTTCTCAAACCACATCATCGAGGTAGATAACATGAGTCATTTCATTTTCTCTTCACCTAGAAAATATGTTCAGGGTCGCGGCGTGCTGGATGAACTGGGTGAACAACTCAAGCCGCTGGGAACAAAAGCGTTTCTGATGGCGGACGGCGTTGTTTGGGACATCATCGGCCAGCGCGTTGATGCGTCCCTCAAGCAGGCGAGCATCGGCCACCATTACGAGTGTTTTAACGGTGAAGCATCCAGCAACGAAATCACCCGTCTTGCTAAGCTCGCGCGCGACGCGGGCACGAACATTGTTGTTGGGTTAGGTGGCGGTAAAACGCTGGATACGGCAAAAGCGGTCGCCGATGAGCTAAAACATAATGTGGCGATTGTCCCTACCGTGGCCTCAACGGATGCACCGTGCAGCGCGCTGTCCGTCATCTACACCGACGAAGGCGTGTTTGAGTCCTATCGCTTTTACGACAAGAATCCTGATCTGGTGTTGGTCGATACCGCCGTCTGTGCGCAGGCACCCGCACGCCTGTTTGCCTCCGGCATTGCCGATGGTCTGGCAACCTTTGTCGAAGCACAGGCGGTTCTACGCTCTCACGCGCTTTCCATGCTGGGCGGTAAACCCACACTAGCGGGTATGGCGATTGCCGAAACCTGCGAAAAAACGCTGCTAACCTACGGCTACAGCGCTTACAAAGCGGTGGAAAAAGGCGTGGTAACGCCCGCGGTGGAATCCGTAGTTGAAGCCAACACGCTACTTTCCGGCTTGGGCTTTGAGAATGGTGGATTAGCTGGCGCTCATGCCATCCACAACGGATTTACCGCGATTAAAGGCGATATTCACCACCTCACGCACGGGGAAAAAGTTGCCTACGGCACGCTGACACATATGGTGTTGGAGCAACGTCCTGACGAAGAAATTGCACGCTACATTCGCTTCTACCGCGCGATTAACATGCCGACGCGGCTAAAAGATCTGCATCTGGAAAATGAACCATTTGAGAATCTGATCAAAGTGGGTGAACTGGCGTGCAGCGACGCCGATACGTTGAAAAATCTGGACAGCGGGTTAACGGCTGAAGACGTCGCCCACGCGATTATTGCCGTCGATGCATTCAGTAAAACCATCAGCTAACCGTAATTGAGGTAAAAAAACCGGCTCCAGCGAGATCAGTACAATGGAGCCGGGCTTGGTATAACCAACTCGTTTCTCACTACCGTATTCATGCCAGAGACGTTATCTCTGCGTCATCAACCTGCTCATTACTATTCACTTTTATTTGATGAGAAAACGGGCAGGATAAGGACATATTCTCTATGTCTTAGGTCATCATTTGATGGAACGTCCTCGCTTTATCGCACTATCGGACACGCTGATTCTTGCCCTTTTTGGGACGGTCGTACTGGCATTGGGTATGGGGCTTGGACGCTTTTTATATACACCGATGCTGCCCGTTATGTTGGAGGAAAGTGATTTCACCTTCAGCCAGCTTTCCTATATTGCCAGCGCAAACTACGCTGGTTATCTGTTCGGCAGCCTGCTTTTCTCTTTCAGCCGTCGTGCCTCAACCTCTCAGCCCGTGTTCCTGCTGTTTGCCGCAGCCGCTGCGACCAGCGTGTTGCTCTTCGCGATGACATTGACCACCAATACAATGCTGGTCATGTTCATTCGCTTCATCACGGGGATCGCCAGCGCGGCGATGATGATCTTCGGGTCCCTGATCGTTTTACACCACACAAGGCATACCGGCATTATTGCCTCGCTCTATGCTGGAGTTGGCGTAGGGATCGTGTTAGGCAATGAATACATCATTATTGGGCAACATTACGCTCTGACTGCCGAACTATTGTGGTGGGGAGCTGCGCTGATCTCCGCGCTACTTCTGATCGCCCTACTCATACTTTCGCCCCATAAAAACACTGTACCGCAGCAGAAGATAGCCAATGTCGATGAACCACCTCACCTTGGCTGGCGACGGCTCGCGCTGCTATACGGCCTCGCGGGCTTCGGCTATATCGTCATCGCTACCTATCTGCCGTTGATGGTGACGGCGCTAGACGTACCGCGATTATCCCTGCATTTATGGTCACTGGTTGGGCTGGCAATCATTCCTGGCTGCTTTTTCTGGCTATGGGCAGCCAACCGTTGGGGAACGTTACCCTGCCTGACAGCCAATCTGCTGATTCAGGGCGTATGTGTCCTGATGACGCTGTTCAGCCACTCTCTCGTGGCATTGATATTCAGCTGTATCGGCTTTGGTGCTACTTTTATGGGAACCACCTCGCTGGTGATGCCATTAGCCAAACGGCTACACGCGCCGCACGGCATCAACCTGCTTGGGCTGGTGACGCTCACTTACGGCATTGGTCAGATTCTTGGCCCCATACTCACCAGCGTCCTGACGACTACCCACGCTATCGCGCCAGCGATTGTATGTAGCGCAGCAGCACTTTTCATCGCGGCTGGACTCTGCTTACCCCACCGCCGCTCATCACCCTAATCCCGGAGAACCTATGCCATATGTAAATATCAAAATCACCAATGAAGGCGTCACCGCTGAACAAAAACGTCAATTGATCGAAGGCGTAACTCAGTTGCTGGTCGATGTACTCAACAAAAATCCGAAAACCACCGTGGTGGTGATTGATGAAGTCGAAACGGACAACTGGGGAATCGGCGGCGTGCCAGTGACGGAGCTGAGGAAGGCAAGCAAATAGCGAAACGGTGCCACGCCATGTGGCACCAGATTTATATACCCCAAATAATTCGAGTTGCAAGAAGGCGGCAAGAGAGAGAATCCCGATGAGCTTACTCCGGTAAGTGATTCGGGTGAGTGAACGCGGCCAACGCACATGCAGCTTGAAGTATTACGGGTATATCCCCAACATGGTATCAATCAACAGATACATATTCAGAGAAACCACCAGCACGACAATGAGTTGCCCGATGCGCTGCACCCATTTGCCGTTAACCATCGATCCCATCAGTTCACGGTTACCGGTGAACGACAGCAAAGGAACCAGCGCCAGCGCAATCCCGAAGCTCAGCACCACCTGGCTCAACACCAGCACGCGCGTCGGATCCATACCGGACAGAATCACGATAAACGACGGCAGCATCGTCACAGAACGACGAACCCAAAGCGGGATATGGAAGCGCACGAACCCTTGCATTACCACCTGACCCGCCAGCGTACCAACAACGGTAGAAGAAAGGCCTGCCGCCACCAGACTCAGACCGAAAATCACCGCGGCGGCTTTACCCAACAGAGGCTCTAACGTGAGGTAGGCTTTATCCAGATCGGCAATGTCCTGATTGCCGCTGAAATGGAACGCCGCCGCCGCCGTTGCCATCATCGCCAGATTAACGAACCCAGCAATCGTCATCGCAATCGCGACATCGACTTTCGTTGCAGAATAGCGCTCAGCACGGGAATGGCTGCCTCCATGCTGCGTCAGAGAAGAGTGCAGGTAAATCACATGCGGCATAATCGTTGCCCCCAACACGCCTGCGGCCAGCAACACGGCATCAGAGGTCGGCAAGCTAGGGATCGCCATGCCTTTGGCTAAAGCGGACAACTCAGGCTGAGAAAACACCAGTTCGACAATATACGCTGCCGCAACAAACAGCAGCAGGCCGCCGATGACCATCTCCAGCGGCTTCTGACCGCGCTGTTGCAGCATGAGAATCAGGAAAGTGGCAATCCCGGTGAGAATCGCGCCTTCCAGCAGCGACACGCCCAATAGCAGTTTAAAACCTATCGCCGCACCGATAAACTCAGCCAGATCGGTCGCTATCGCAATAATTTCTGCCTGCACCCAGTACGCCCAAACGGCAGGACGCGGAAAGCGATCGCGGATATGTTCTGCCAGATTCTTGCCTGTTGCGATGCCTAACTTGGCAGACAACAGTTGAATCAGCATCGCCATCAGGTTTGCCCACACCACCACCCACAGCAACGTGTAACCATAGGCCGCGCCAGACTGGATGTTTGTGGCAAAGTTGCCCGGATCGATATAACCAATCGCCGCGATAAACGCCGGGCCCATCAAAGAAAGTTTAACCTTCCTTGAGGTACGGCTTGTTGACTCAATGACACGGCTACCCGGCATAGTATGACCCTTCTAACACTGTTGTTTTATTACTCTCACAAAAATGATAATGATTATCAAGTGCATTTAGAGTGGTAATACCAATTCTTTTGATAGCTAACGATGATGAGTCATTCAAAACCTAAAAAACATCTTTTTTATCAAACAAATCTTAACAAGATATAAACAAAAAACCCCATGCGGAAAGCACGGGGTTTGGGATGAAGATACGTTTTAAATAGCGTACGTAAAAGCAGAAAGTATTAGTCTTGTGCTTTTGATACAGCAACCATCGCCGGACGCAGCAAGCGGCCATTCAGCGTATAGCCTTTTTGCATGACCATCATAACATGGTTCGGCTGATGATCGGCTGAAGGTAACATCGTCATCGCCTGATGCACTTCTGGGTTAAACGGTACACCCACATCACCAACCACCTCGATACCGAACTTATGCACGGCATCCAGCAGCGATTTCAGCGTCAGCTCGACACCTTCAATCATTGAAGCCAGTGATTCATTGGCTTTGTCCGCCGTATCCAGCGCACGTTCCAGGTTATCGATGACCGGCAGCATTTCACTGGCAAATTTCTCTACCGCAAATTTATGCGCTTTCTCGACATCCATTTCCGCACGGCGGCGAACGTTATCGGCTTCAGCACGGACGCGAAGCATATTGTCACGTTCGCGCTGTTGCAGTTCACTAAACTGGGCTTCCAGCTCGGCGATGCGCGCATCACGCGGGTCAGCTACGTCTGCCGTCTCTGGCGTGGCATCCGCTTGCTGCCCTTTTGCTGCTTCCTTTTGATCCAGGACTTGCTCGTCAGGCGTTTTCTGTTCTTTACTACTCATGAAATTCTCCGCGGTTTAGCATTAATCTCGCTAGTTGCTTATTATGGGGATCAAAATCGGGGATTCAAGGGAATCGGTCATATATTGGTTCCCAACGCTGCCGATACACCACGCTGAGGACAAAACAGCAATGAACACACCGCTTACAATGAACAGGCCGTTTAATTGTATTGGCATTGTCGGCCACCCGCGCCACCCAACGGCGTTGGCAACGCATGAAATGCTCTACCATTGGCTCACCGAAAAAGGTTACTCCGTTCTGATCGAACAGCAGATCGCGCGTGAACTGAACCTGAAGGATGCGCCGACAGGTAGCCTTGCCGACATCGGTCAGCAGGCGGATCTGGCAGTGGTCGTTGGCGGTGATGGCAACATGCTGGGCGCGGCACGCGTGTTGTCGCGCTATGACATCAAGGTGATCGGCGTGAACCGCGGCAATCTCGGATTTTTGACTGACCTCGATCCCGATCATGCGCAGCAGCAGCTTTCTGACGTTCTCGACGGTCATTATCTGAGCGAACAGCGCTTTATGTTGGAAGCGCACGTTTGCCGCACCAACCAGCCCGACAGCATCAGCACTGCCATTAACGAAGTGGTACTTCACCCGGGGAAAGTGGCACATATGATTGAATTTGAAGTCTATATTGACGACAAATTCGCCTTTTCCCAGCGTTCGGATGGCCTGATTATCGCCACGCCGACAGGCTCAACCGCCTATTCGCTTTCCGCCGGCGGCCCTATCCTGACGCCGTCTTTGGAAGCCATTGCGCTGGTGCCGATGTTCCCGCACACATTGTCTGCCCGTCCGCTGGTGATCAACAGCAGTAGCACAATTCGGCTGAAATTTTCCTGTATTACCAACGATCTGGAAATCAGCTGCGACAGCCAGATTGCGCTACCGGTGCAGGAAGGTGAAGAAGTGCTGATTCGCCGTAGCGAACATTACCTGAATTTAATCCATCCAAAAAACTATAGCTATTTCAATACACTAAGTTCAAAACTCGGCTGGTCAAAAAAATTATTCTAAAATTCCACCAAGCCACTTTACTGTATATAAAACCAGTTTATACTGTATGTAAACACAGTCCCCATACAGGAAAACTATCATGCTGGCGCAACTCACTATAAGTAACTTCGCCATCGTGCGCGAATTAGAAATCGATTTTCAGTCAGGAATGAGCGTAATCACCGGAGAAACCGGTGCGGGGAAATCGATCGCGATTGATGCCCTCGGTTTATGTCTGGGAAATCGTTCTGACGCCAGCATGGTCAGGCCGGGAGCTGCCCGAGCCGACATCTGTGCCCGCTTCGCGCTGACGGATACCCCAATGGCACGTCAGTGGCTGGAAGAAAACCAGTTGGATGACAGCAACGAGTGCCTGTTACGCCGTGTAATTAGCGCCGATGGTCGCTCACGCGGTTTTATTAACGGCACCGCTGTGCCGCTGTCTCAACTGCGTGAACTCGGTCAGCACCTGATTCAGGTACATGGCCAGCATGCTCATCAGCTACTGCTGCGCCCCGATCATCAAAAACACCTGCTGGATGCGTATGCCGATGAACCGAAATTGCTGGTTGCGATGCAACAGGTTTGGCATCAGTGGCACCAAAGCTGTCGCGCACTGGCGCAGCTGCAACAAGCAGCAATTGAACGCGAAGCCCGCCGAGAACTGCTGCAATACCAATTAAAAGAGCTGAATGAATTCGCGCCACAGCCTGGCGAATATGAACAGATTGACGTTGAATACAAGCGTCTGGCGAATAGCGGTCAACTACTGACAATGAGCCAACAGGCCATGCAGTTGCTGAGCGAAGACGAAGAGCAGAACATACTCAGTATGCTGCACCGCGTAGAAAATCAGCTTGGCGAACTGATTGGCATGGATGACAAGCTGTCCGGCGTGCTGTCCATGCTCGAAGAAGCAGGCATTCAGCTTAGCGAAGCCAGCGATGAGCTGCGGCACTACAGTGAACAAATGGACCTCGACCCGATTCGACTGTATGAGCTAGAACAGCGCCTGTCGCGTCAATTGGCGTTGGCACGCAAACACCATATCGCGCCAGAAGCGATCCCAGCATTCCATCAGCAGTTGCTGGAAGAACACCGACAACTGGAACAACAGGAAAGCGACCATGAGGTGCTTAGCGCCTCCGTTGGTGAATATCACCAGCAGGCGTTGCACCTTGCAGAACAATTACACGTTCGCCGTCAGCACCATGCCAGTGAACTGGCACAGCTCATCACCACCAATATGCGTGAATTAGCCATGCCACACGGCCACTTCACCATTGATGTGAAATTTACGCCAGATAGCCTGACCGCTACCGGTGCCGACAATATCGAATTCCGCGTAACCACCAACCCTGGTCAACCACATCAGACGCTGGCGAAAGTAGCATCGGGTGGCGAGCTGTCGCGTATCGCGCTGATTATTCAAGTCATTACCGCGCAGAAAATGGATACACCAGCGATGATCTTCGATGAAGTCGATGTGGGTATTAGCGGACCAACCGCCGCCATCGTCGGCAGAATGCTGCGTCAGCTTGGCGAATCCACGCAGGTCATGTGCGTGACACACCTGCCGCAAGTCGCAGGCTGCGGTCACCAACACTTCTTCGTGAGCAAACAAACGGACGGCGCAGAAACAGAAACGTTGATGCAGCCGTTGGATAAACGCGCACGGTTACAGGAATTGGCTCGTCTCCTGGGCGGCAGCGCCGTGACCAAAAACACGCTGGCGAACGCCAAAGAATTGTTGGCAGCCTAAAATCCGCTGCCGACAGGGCAAGAAAGGTGCATCACAGGTAAAAAAGCTCAACTTTTTTACCTTCCTGGGGTCATACAATCGCCTTGTAGGTTTCCAAGTCCTGCAAGGTCTATTATCATCGGCAACCTATGCCCTTAAGGAATGTAATCACTATGCGCTGTAAAACGCTGACTGTCGTCGCCGCGGTGGTTGTTATGCTGACCGCCGGTTGTTCCACGCTGGAAAAGGTGGTGTATCGGCCGGACATCAATCAGGGAAACTATCTGGCACCGGCTGACGTTTCAAAAATTCACACCGGCATGACCAAACAACAGGTCGCTTATACGCTGGGTACGCCTATGATGCAGGATCCGTTTGGCAGCGATACCTGGTTTTACATCTTCCGCCAGCAGCCTGGCCATGAATCAGTAAAACAGCAGACGCTGACGCTAACCTTCAGCGGCAGTGGCGTGTTAACCAACATCAACAACAAGCCTGCGCTGGATTAATGCTTTCAATGCCGCTCAGTTGAATCAGGGCGAATAATCCTATCGGCGAGAAGCGTCGCTTTAAGGCGAAGCCCACTGCGGCAGAGTACTTAAAGGAAGCCAACGTACGCGGTTTGATGTATGACAGATATAACAGCAGGCAAATCTGAACATTTCAGGTTTGCCTGTGTTTTTTTATAAGGGTATTTCGCTTAGGAGTATCAGGAAAACGACATTTGTCGTTTAACAGTATTGCTCAGGGTTTGTTCTTAGAACGCTCAGCACGCTGTCGGCGTAGCTCTTTCGGATCGGCAATCAGCGGACGATAGATCTCTACGCGGTCACCATCCCGCACCACATCGGCCAATTTCGCCGCACGGCTGTAAATACCGACTTTATTCACCTGCAAATCGATATCATGGCGCAGCTCCAGCAGACCTGATTTCACAATCGCCTGCTCAACCGTACTACCCTCTTCCAGCTTCACCGTGCGTAGATACTGGCGTTCCGGCAACGCGTAGACCACATCAACCTGCATTGCGGACACGGTAAACCTCTTTTGCTCGCTGCGTGAAAGCTTGCACCATATTTCCTGCCAAATCCTTGAATACTTTGCCAAAAGCAAGTTCAATCAAGGCATTGGTGAATTCAAATTCCAGATGCAGCTCAACTTTACAGGCATCCGCGCTCAGCGGTGTAAAGTGCCAGTCGCCAGTTAGTTGACGGAATGGGCCATCGACCAGTTGCATATTGATATTCTGGTTGTGCGTCAGCGTATTACGTGTAGTAAATGTCTTGCTGATGCCGGCTTTGGAAACGTCTACTGCGGCTGTCATCCCCTCTTCTGAGGAAGAAAGTACGCGGCTTCCCGTACAGCCCGGTAAAAACGCAGGGTAGGAAGCGACATCATTCACCAGCTTGTACATCTGCTCTGCACTGAACGGCACCAGTGCGGAACGACTTATCTTTGGCATACTATTTTCCGAGATTCATAAAACGCGCAAAATAATAGCATTGATAGCCCGGTAGGCAAAAATTCTGCGAAGCTTATCGCACGATATCATTAACCACGACACGGACGCACTGCGGGGATTTCATTCCCAATGACATCCAGTATAATGACAGTACTATGACAAAGAAAAAAGCATACAAACCCGGTTCCGCCACCATTGCGCAGAACAAGCGCGCCCGTCACGAATACTCCATTGAGGAAGAATTTGAGGCTGGCCTTGTGCTGCAAGGGTGGGAGGTCAAATCACTGCGCGCAGGCAAAGCAAACCTCAGCGACAGCTATGTCACCTTCATGAACGGTGAGGCTTACCTGTTTGGCGCAACGATCACGCCGCTGAATGTGGCTTCATCGCACGTTGTTTGCGATCCCATCCGCACGCGCAAACTTCTGCTCAACAAACGCGAAATGGATTCGCTGTTTGGCCGCGTCAGCCGTGATGGCTACACGGTCGTCGCGCTGTCCATGTATTGGAAAAATGCCTGGAGCAAAATCAAAATCGGCGTAGCGAAAGGCAAAAAAGATCACGATAAGCGTGATGACATTAAAGAACGTGAATGGAAGTTAGATAAAGCCCGTATCATGAAGAACGCCAATCGCTAAGCCACTGGCTTAACAACGGTAAGTTCTGATATACTGGTGACTGTTTCTTGGGGGCTGATTCTGGATTCGACGGGATTTGCAAAGCCCAAGGTGCATGCCGAGGGGCGGTTTGCCTCGTAAAAAGCCGCAAAAAAATAGTCGCAAACGACGAAAACTACGCTTTAGCAGCTTAATAACCTGCTAAGAGCCCTCTCTCCCTAGCCTCCGCTCTTAGGACGGGGATCAAGAGAGGTCAAACCCAAAAGAGATCGCGTGGATGCCCTGCCTGGGGTTGAAGGGCTAAATCTAATCAGGCTAGTTTGTTAGTGGCGTGTCTGTCCGCAGCTGGCAAGCGAATGTAAAGACTGACTAAGCATGTAGTACCGACGGTAGAGTAGTTCCGGACGGGGGTTCAAATCCCCCCAGCTCCACCAATTTAGACATCGGGTATTACCAGATAAGTCCGATGAAGTACGGAAAGCCCGCACGGCGCAAGCCCTGTGGGCTTTTTTGTGTCCGCTATTGTCCGACGATATTCGCCTGAATCCAGAGATTATTGGCCTACGTTTAGGCCTACGGTATCATATAGGCCTAAAAACGTAGGCCTAAAACACGGACGACACCGCTATGCCAAGAATTGCCCGCCCTTTGACACATACCGAAGTCAGCAAAGCACGAACGCCTGATAAAGAGTTAAGCCTGCATGATGGCGATGGCCTCTTTCTACTTATCAAACCGTCAGGGAAAAAATTATGGCGATTTCGCTATCTACGCCCTGATACCAAGAAACGCACGACACTCTCTTTTGGCAGCTATCCAGCCTTATCGTTGGCTGACGCAAGACAGCTACGGGCAGAACATTTAGCCCTGCTTGCAAAAGGCATAGACCCACAGGAAAAAGTGGCTAAGGAAGTAGAAGAAGCGCAAATCGCGGTAGAAAGCATCTTCATCAATGTGGCACGTAATTGGTTCACATTGAAGCAGACCAAAGTCAGTGCGGATCACGCCAAAGACATTTGGCGATCGCTGGAAAAAGACGTGCTCCCAGCGATTGAGAATATCCCGGTACAAGAAATCAAAGCCCGCACGCTGATACAGGCGCTAGAACCGATTAAAGCCCGTGGCGCACTGGAAACCGTCAGGCGGTTAGTGCAGCGCATTAACGAAATCATGGTTTACGCGGTCAATACGGGGCTGATTGACGCTAACCCCGCCTCTGGCATTGGTATGGCCTTTGAACGCCCTAAAAAGCAGCATATGCCGACTATCCGGCCAGAAGAACTTCCCAAGCTGATGCGCACCATTGCCATGTCTAACTTGTCCATCCCGACCCGCTGCCTATTGGAATGGCAACTAATGACACTGATTCGCCCAGCGGAAGCCTCAGCCACAGCATGGGCAGAGATCGATATTGAAAAAAGAACGTGGGGCATTCCGGCTGAACGAATGAAAGCCAAGCGTGATCATATCGTGCCGCTCTCAGCTCAAGCACTGGAACTGCTCGACATCATGCGCCCTATCAGCGGTAACCGCGAACACGTATTTCCCAGCCGTAACGATCCTAAAAAGCCCATGAACAGCCAGACCGCGAATGCCGCGTTAAAACGCATCGGCTACGGTGGCAAACTGGTCGCACATGGTTTACGCTCGATAGCCAGTACCGCCATGAATGAAGCCGGTTTTAATCCTGATGTGATTGAGGCGACGTTGGCTCATAGTGATAGAAATGAAGTACGTAAGGCATATAATCGTTCTACTTATTTAAGTGCAAGAGTAGAACTAATGACTTGGTGGGGATTAAAGGCTACCAATAAATAGTCATTCTAATAAAAAGGAAATAAAATGCAAGAATTTACACTTGAAGGGGTGATTGCTGCATCGCTCCCTTGGGCTAAAGACATTATAAAAAACAAAATACTCCCTGTGATTTATAGTAAACTAGGTGGACAAATCGCCGATGCTAGAGCTGAGCGTTTTCTACATGACAGCTTAGGAAGATTCCTTTCAAAAGTAAAAGGCCACTGTACTTTAGTAAATACCTTAGCTTTTAAAAATACGCCTATTAATTTATTAAACATATACGAACCTATGAGCATCATACACGAAAGTGAGAAAGAGACATATGAATGTTTAATAAATAAAAACATTGCCGCGATAAAGGATTTTAATCGTATATTACTTACTGACTCAGCGGGCATGGGGAAATCAACAATATTAAAAAGGATTGTTCTTGATTGTATTGACCAAGGTATTTACATTCCTTTTTATATTGAATTAAGAAAAATTGAAGAACACAGCATATCTACACAAATAAAGAATGAACTTGGCTTAAGTAAAAATATCTCAGATGAAGTACTCCAAGAAATACCATTTATATATTTATTTGATGGCATTGATGAAATCCCTCAAAATATAAAATCAAACGTCGTATCACAATTAAAAAAATTCTCTGAAATTTTTTCAGAAAGTAAAATAGTAATAACGTCAAGACATGATGGTTTTTTGTCAGAGTTATATGGATTCACTCGATTCAGAATAAATCCTTTAGATAGATATCAAGCACATAGCCTACTAAGAAAGTATGATAATTATGGTTACATATCATCCAGATTAATCAATGGCCTCACACATGAAGAGGGAGGAAATCTAGATGAATTTCTTTCCACCCCATTATATGTATCATTACTTTTCTGCGCTTATAAATTCAAACCTATAATACCAAGAAAAAAAGAATTATTTTATAGCCAAGTGTTTGATGCACTATATGAATCTCACGATCTAACAAAAGAACTCGGTTATGTGAGAGAAAAATTTTCTGGTCTTGATTCTACAGACTTCCATCATATATTGAGAAGGCTTGCCTTTTGGTGTTTGAAAGAAGGGGGTAAAATTGAATTTACTAAAGATGACTTGCAAATAATACTTCATAGCATTATCTCAAAAATACCTGGCCTAGAAACGCCAGCTGCTTTACTTGTAAAAGATCTTGTGGAAACGGTCCCTCTTTTTGTACAAGAAGGCGCCATCGTTAGATGGTCACATAAATCTCTGATGGAGTATTTCGCAGCAATGTTTATATGTCGAGACACCAAAGAAAGACAGCAAGAAATACTTATAAAGTTATATAAAAACTCTGGTGCAATACGTTATAAGAATCTTTTCGAGCTTTGTGCGGACATTGACTTTTCAACATTTAGAGCAAGTGTGATAAAAATACTACTTATCGACTACATAAATCTTTATGATGAGATACACGCCAAAAGCACACATTGCAAACATATAAATAATAAAGTTGAGATTTTATTTTCAGGAAGAAAACTAATTTACATATTTGATAAAAAGAAAGAAAGCGAAAAACTAACCAATCTTATTAATGGAGATTTACGTGAATTCAAAGAATTGAATTCAGAATTCGGGTACTTAAGTACCAGCCTTCTTGACATCAGTAATACTTGGATTGTGATTGCAAGAAGTAACACAATAACCGAGTATATTCTTAATATATTGAAATCAAGGAACCCTGAGTATTTTAAAAAGATTCAGGTACACACTTATGATGAACCTGAAGAGAGTATTAAACTAAAGCAACTTGTCGAAGAGAACCCTGAGACAAAAATAGATATCTCTAAAGAAACTATTATACTATGTTCAGGCGAGTGCAAAATGAATTTAATAAACTATATTTTATCATTTGATAAATCACCAAAGTTAAAATATGAAGGAGCATTAACTGAGTTACAAAAAATCAATGAAGACGAAAGCAATGGAATAAATCAGTTATTAGAAGGGTTTTAACAAAAGCAATATCTTACCTCATAACAATGAAAGTACCTTCCTAAAAAGACAAGTACTTTCATTAAAAATGTTATAGAAATAACCACCTAAAAAAAATACACACAAACATTCGAAAAAGGCACTATTACAAACACATCCAATTACTTCCCTCTCTTATTTATCCTTTTGTATCACTTCTACTATATACATAACAATGCTTCAGTGTATAACTTAAAGCCCCCAGGGTTCATTCGAGCCATAATAACAATGTAACACTACAAGTATCTTAGAGTTTAAGCACATTAGGGTAGGGTGAATAAAACCTTGCAAAAAAAACAGATAGAAAAATTGTAACATTGAAAAAATAATTAATTCAAGCTAGCCCTTCATAATTTCGATGCAATAAAATCGAACGAGTAAAACAAGTATCCTCAATCCTCAATAGCTGCCTTCACGCAGCCATGCTCTTACTCCCCCCCGCACGCAATGCTATCCCCGCCACGCCTGCCCGCTTCATGTAGCGCATTTCATGCAGTTGCATGGAAGCGCTCAGGCCGCGCCAATACTGGCGCTGTAGGGCAGATTAGGTGGTAAGTATTGCATGCAAATCCATGCACCGTATGTATGCACGATCAAAAAATCGCTAGCAAGAGAAAAAAACTCGCAAAAAAGCCCACACAGTGGTGAGTAATGCCGATCAGTTAAGGATCGGTTGAACGATCCAGTCATTGTGTAAAAATCCGGAAATGTCTTTCGTTTCCGGATTTTTTTATGCGTATTGCTCAGGCTCTTGATCTTGTCTCCTGCTACGACTCCACCCGTAATCCCCTGACGTCTTTGGGTGACTTTCTTGACCCGGAGCTCATCTCCCGTTGTCTTCAAGAGTCCGGGACTGTCACTCTGCGTAAACGCCGTCTCCCGCTGGAAATGATGGTCTGGTGCATTGTGGGTATGGCGCTGGAGCGCAAAGAGCCGCTTCATCAGATAGTTAACCGCCTTGATATTATGCTGCCGGGTGACCGCCCCTTCGTGGCAACCAGCGCAGTTATCCAGGCCCGGCAGAGACTGGGGAGCGAGGCTGTTCGCCGTGTGTTCACACAAACCGCGCAGTTGTGGCACGGTGCCACCACTCACCCTCACTGGTGCGGTCTGACCCTGCTGGCTGTGGATGGGGTTGTCTGGCGAACACCCGATACGCCGGAGAATGATGCGGCTTTCCCGCGTCAGACCTATGCCGGTCAACCCGGACTCTACCCTCAGGTAAAGATGGTCTGTCAGATGGAGCTGACCAGCCATCTGTTAACGGCAGCCGCCTTCGGCACAATGAAAGAAAGCGAGTGTACGCTGGCTGAACAACTGATAAGCCAGACCGGTGATAACACATTGACATTACTTGATAAAGGTTATTACTCATTGGGCCTGCTGAATGCCTGGAATCAGGCAGGGAGGCATCGACACTGGATGATACCGCTGAAAAAGGGGGCGCAGTACGAGGAGGTAAGAAAGCTGGGTAAAGGGGATTATCTGGTAAAGCTGAAAACCAGCCCTCAGGCACGAAAGAAGTGGTCGGGTCTGGAAAGGGAAATAACGGCGCGGCTGCTGACGTTTACCCGGAAAGAAAAGACGTATTATCTGCTGACGTCAATGACAGACGCCATGCGCTATCCGGGTAGAGAAATGGTCGAGCTTTACGGCCATCGGTGGGAAATAGAGTTGGGATACCGTGAAATAAAGCAGACGATGTTACTGAGCAGACTGACACTGAGGAGCAAAAAACCGGCGCTTGTGGAGCAGGAACTCTGGGGCGTGCTGCTGGCCTACAATCTGGTGAGGTATCAGATGATAAAGATGGCAAGTCAGTTGAAAGGATATTGGGCAAATCAACTGAGCTTCTCAGAGTCATGCGGGTTGGTCATGAGAATGTTGATGAGTTTACAGGGAGCTTCACCTGGCCGGATCCCGGAGCTGATGCGCGATCTGGAGAGTCTGGGTCAACTGGTAAAATTACCGATGCGGCGGGAAAGGGCCTTCCCCCGAGTGGTAAAAGAAAGGCCGCAAAAATACGGAAAAGCTTGTAAAAACAACCAGTCAGTTGCTTAACTGACTGGCATTACACACAGTGGTGAGCCGTTTCCTGATGTTGGGAATAATGAAATTATAATCTGGCTAATTAGTTCCGCAGGGCGGAGGCTGGGTAATCCTTATATTTTTTCTGCATGGCAGGTGATAACGGAATATCCGGCACCGGCAGATCGCGTCTATTCGATGGCTGAATAATTTCCTCTATCGATTCCAGTGTCCGAAAGGTTGCCGAGCATTCAATATTCCGGCACTGGTGATAACGCTGCTTGACGTTCTCCGATAACGGGCGGCATGGGCGGCATGACCACAGAACGGGCAAGACATCATTTAGCATTCTCCCGCTGTTCGCGTATAGCCTGACCTTTTTGCATCCGTTTGATTGGACTGGTCAGCATGACCCTACCCGCCAATAGTGGACACGGGACTAAGTGAGTAAACTCTCAACCAGAGGTAGCTCACATGACAAAATCAGTAACAGCCAGTAAAAAGCCGCGTAAGCAGCACACACCCGAATTCCGCCAAGAAGCCCTTAAACTTGCTGAAAGCATTGGCGTCGCTGCTGCTCGCGAACTCAGTCTATATGAGTCTCAGCTCTATACCTGGCGCAGCAAACAACAGCAACAACTGACGTCATCTGAACGCAAAAGCGAACTGGCTGCTGAAAATGCCCGGCTTAAACGCCAGCTTGCGGAGCAGGCAGAGGAGCTGGCCATTCTCCAAAAGGCCGCGACATACTTCGCGAAGCGCCTGAAATGAAGTATGTCTTTATCGAAAAGCATCAGGCTGAGTTCAGCATCAAAGCCATGTGCCGGGTGCTGCGGGTTGCCCGCAGCGGCTGGTATACCTGGTGCTCCCAGCGTCATCAGATAAACAGGCGACAGCAGTTCCGTCTGACCTATAATGCCGCTGTTCTCAGGGCATTCACTGATGCAAAACAGCGGTATGGTGCGCCACGACTCGCGGACGAACTCCCGACCTACAACATCAAAACGATAGCTGTCAGCCTGCGTCTTCAGGGGCTTCGGGCAAAGGCAGCCCGCAAGTTCAGCCCGGTCAGTTACCGGGAGCATAGACTACCGGTGTCGGAGAACCTGCTGAAGCAGGACTTTTACGCCAGCGGCCCGAACCAGAAGTGGGCGGGTGACATCACCTACTTACGTACAGATGAAGGCTGGCTTTACCTGGCGGTTGTCATTGACCTGTGGTCGCGAGCGGTAATCGGCTGGTCAATGGCAGCGCGAATGACGGCACAGCTGGCCTGCGATGCGTTACAGATGGCGCTGTGGCGGCGCAAGCGTCCTGAAAATGTCATTGTTCATACTGACCGCGGTGGTCAGTACTGCTCAGCGGATTATCAGGCCCTGTTGAAGCGGCATAATCTGCGCGGGAGCATGAGCACCAGAGGCTGCTGCTATGATAATGCGTGTGTGGAAAGCTTCTTCCACTCGTTGAAAGTGGAATGTATCCACGGAGAACGCTTTATCAGCCGGGAAATGATGAGAACAACGATATTTAATTATATCGAGTGCGATTACAATCGCTGGCGTCGCCACAGTGCCTGTGGCGGGCTTAGTCCTGAACAATTTGAAAACCAGAACCTCGCTTAGTGCCGTGTCCACATTACGTGGGTAGGATCAGAATAGCTTAGCCGCCCGTCTCAATAACCATGATACCTATCCCATTCCCCACGCTGACTACCTGCGCCTGTCTCATGCGCACCGCGTCGGTGTGATGTTTCTCGATATGCTGGACGCTCAGCAATGCGGCATGACCGCCGCCAAACCCAATACGTTACCGGCCGATGATATGGCCGCACTGGTGGCGCTGCTGACTGACCAGATAGGCCACGTCATGACCCACTGTGAAGCCCACCTTTTCACCGCACGGGAGACAGCACAATGAACATTAATAATCAGTCCTGTATTCCGCTGGAAGTGCGTACTGCCGTGTACCGCCGCGCTGTGGCACAGGCTTATCTGGATAACTGCCGGGAAACCGGCATTGCCCTGAACTGCAACTTAACCGAACTGGAAATCGCCATTGCGCTGGAGCTGGAGGGCGCACACGTGCGTGAGCACGGCACCGCCACCGGGATGGAAATCGCCTGCGCCATGCTGGGCGATATGGTGCAGCCTACGTTACTGACTGATAAACCCCGGTTAACCGCGCTGGGGCACATCATCATGGGGGAGCTGTGCCAGTGCGCGACAGTGGCGACCCCAACCACCACACTGCATTAAGGGGCAACGCATGGCACACCTTACCGTGACACAGACTGTGAAACGCGCCAGCGGCCACTGGCCGCAACTGCTCCCGGCAGTGGGTATCCGCATTGATGCCACCGGGCAGCATACCGCCTGTCCGATGTGCGAGGGCAAAGACCGTTTCCGCTTCGATAACAAGGAAGGGCGCGGCACATGGATTTGTAACCAGTGCGGCGCGGGGGACGGCCTGAATCTGGTGGAGAAAGCCCTGAACCTGACGCCGACAGAAGCCGCCCTGAAAGTGGGCGCATGGCTGGGCGACCTGCCGGACAGCCCGGCAGCATCAACACCCGATGAAGAAGACAGCGAGGCCGCCCGGCAACGGGCGGCGGTTCAGGCACAGGCGAAACTGAAAGAGGCAGTGACACAACCCGGCAACGCGTATCTCTGCGCCAAAGGCTGGCCGGATATCGCTTTACCCACCCTACAGGGTAAGCCGCTGCGCGTGGGTGGTATCACCTATCAGCCCGGTGATGTACTGGTGCCACTGACCACACCGGACGGTGAAGTAGTGAATCTCCAGCTTATCAATGCACAGGGTGACAAGCGCACGCTGAAAGGCGGGCAGGTCAAGGGCACCTTTCACTGTTTCAGTGGCAAACAGGCCAGCGTTATCTGGCTGGCTGAGGGCTACGCCACCGGCTTAACGCTGCATCAGTTAACCGGTGATGCGGTGTATGTTGCGCTCAGTGCGAACAACCTGCCGTCCCTTGCCCGTGAGCTGAAAACCCGCCACCCGGCGGTCACGTTGCTGATAGCCGCTGACCGGGACGAGAACGGCACCGGCCAGACCAAGGCCGAACAAGCCGCCGCGGCTGTGAATGGTCGTGTCGCGCTGCCGCCGGTGTTTGGTGACTGGAATGATGTGTATCGTGCCGAGGGTGCCGACGCCACCCGGCAGCATCTGAATGCGTTGACTCAACCAGAGCCGGTCAGCCCGTTTGCGTCGCTGGGCGAGGCCGAGTTCAAGGCCATGAGCGCCAGCGAGAAAGCGGAGAAGATACGCGACCACTACCGCGATACGCTGGCAATTGATGCGTTTGGGGAAACGTTCTTCCAGTATCAGAACGGCGCATGGAAAGTGTTGCCCTATCGCCTGTTAAGCCGGGATATCGCGGCGCTGTTTCAGAAGATACACGCCCCCTTTACCGCGTCCGGCATTGGCAGCGTGTTGGACACCCTGAAACTGATTGTGCCGATGCAGGAGAAGCCCCAGCGCTGGTTAATCGGTTTTCGTAACGGCGTGTTTGATACCGTCAGCGGTGAATTTAAACCGCACCGCCGGGAGCACTGGCTGAATACCGTCAATGATGTGGATTACACGCCGTTTAAGGCCGGGGAAAACCTTGCTGATAATGCCCCGCACTTCTGGCGCTGGCTGACCCGTGCCGCCGGGAACCACGCGGATAAGCAGGAGCGTATTCTGGCCGCGCTATTTATGGTGCTGGCGAACTGCTACGACTGGCAGTTGTTCCTTGAGGTCACCGGCCCCGGCGGTAGCGGGAAAAGTATTCTGGCTGAAATCGCCACCATGCTGGCCGGGGAGGACAACACCACAGCGGCCACCATCAACACCATTGAATCGTCCCGTGAGCGTTCGTCGATTATTGGCTTCTCGTTAATCGTGCTGCCTGACCAAGAAAAATGGAGCGGTGACGGCGCAGGTATCAAGGCCATTACCGGCGGCGATGCGGTGATGGTTGACCCGAAATACCGTGACGCCTATTCCACCCGTATTCCGGCGGTGATTCTGGCCGTGAATAACTCGCCGATGCGCTTTAGCGACCGCAGCGGCGGCGTGTCCCGTCGCCGGGTGATAATCCACTTCGGCGAAACCATCCCGGCCAGCGAACGCGACCCCAAGCTGAAAGAGAAAATCCGCGCAGAGCTGGCGGTGATTGTGCGTCACCTGATGAAGCGCTTTGCCGACCCGAACGACGCCCGAACGCTGTTACAGGCACAGCAACATTCCGCTGAGGCACTGGAAATCAAACGGCAGGCTGACCCGCTGGTTGATTTTTGCGGTTACCTGCTGGCGCACGGCGACACTACCGGGCTGTATATGGGTAACGCCAACATTACGCCACGTAATCCGCGTAAATACCTGTACCACGCCTATCTGTCCTTTATGGAGTCGCACGGCCACCAGAAGCCCATCAGCCTGACGGCCTTTGGTAAGGTACTGCCGAACATGATGTCGGAATACGGGCAGACGTACCTCAAAGGCAGAACCAATCAGGGCATACAGACTAACCTTGAACTAAAAGACGAATCCGACGCCGACTGGCTACCCAAGTGCGAGATAGCGAGGTAGACACCAGAAACGACAAACCGGCTCCGGCCGGTTTTTTTACGTCCAGACACTTCAACGGGTGACGAGTTACTCATCACCTGTTCACAAACTCATCACCCATTAATTCATTGATTCATTGATTCATTGATTCATTGATTAGTAAAAATAAAAAACCGTAGTGAAGGGAGTGAACAGTTTTGTGAAAAATCTTTTTATTGGGACGTCAGAGAATACTTTTCTCAAAAATATCGGCTAATGGTCGAATATTGCCGTGGTATCCGGCCACGTTAGCCGCTAACCATTCCTGAACGCTGATATTTTCGAAAGAAACACCATAGCCACAATTGATAATCATATGCTCGAACAATAAACGCTGAGAACGTCCATTGCCTTCCCGAAACGGGTGAATCACATTCAAATCTGAATAATATTCAGCTAACTGAGTTATTAGTGCTCGACGTTCAAGGCCTTGTAAAAAATCATCATTGGATAACTGCATAAAAATTTTATTGGCTTCAATTTCAATACGGGATACGGTGCAAAAACGTGTTTGACCTTTAGAAATATCGATACGCCGTATTTCTCCTGCCCAATCGAATAAATCCCCGAATATTTTCCCGTGCAGACCACACCAATAATGCAGATCGTAAGGCGGTTCTTCAAATTCAATATCGAGAACAGCCAGTTCGGATAGTTGACGCTCCGCATCATCGAATTGGCTGTCATCATTGATGCCGAGCTTATTTATCAGAACATCGCTATCAGGGTAGGTATAAGGATCTTGCCCTGAGCCGTATTTATCAGACATAACCACTCGCCTTATAAATGGCAATCAGGTTTTTTCTCAGCGCTTCCCTTTCCTGCTTGTCTGCGGGAAGTGGCGTATCCTCAACTCTGAATCCTTCAAGACGCATACTGTCCCGATAGTTTTTGAGTTTCACCTGATTGTAGTAATCACGCTTTTCTTCCAGCGTCACCATACGCGGGGATCGCGCTTTGTCTGGCAGTGCTTTTGTCGTGATTTTCCGGTGTTGTTTAAATATCGACAGATCGGTATTTTTCAATTTCTCGATCAACCTTTCTCCGTCACCAAACACGCCCCATGACGAGATAGACAAGGCTTGCCGTTTGCCATTTTTTACGCGTGTAATGCTGATATCCATCGTTGACTGGAGCGTGTTTAACACGTCCTGTACTTTTCTTTCAGAGATACCTGTAGCGGTCACGATAGAGTGCGTATTAGGGGAATCCTCTTGTACCAGAGCCGCGAGTACCGCCATTTCATAGCGCATGTGCTTTCACCTTTAATCCGCATATATATGCGATAAAGAGTATCACAATTACGACCTAGGCGTATCTTACCTGCATGGGTGATGAGTGGCTCGTCACCTGTTCACTCAGTGTTAACCACTTAACCCGCTAAAAATAAAGATAAAAAATGAAAGGTGAAGAGAGTGAACAGTTTTGTACAAAATCTTTTTATCTTGGCATCATGTCTATACCCCCTATTGCTGCTTTTTGGATTGGGCGTTAAATTCCGTATCACAGATGAAGGGGAAACGCGCTAGGGTCGATCTAGATGAATTATAAATTAAAGCGTGAAGAATTGAGTAAAAATTGTTCTCATTTTTATCTCACATATTCATCGTCATTTTTCGTAGGCTCACGCTTAGGCCTATGAATAAAGTCTGAACTCAAACTTAAAACATGAATATCATTGAGTTACGTGAATTATTCAACCTCCCCCAGCCCGATAAGTCCGATGAAGTACGGAAAGCCCGCACGGCGCAAGCCCTGCGGGCTTTTTTGTGCCCTTGGACATCTTCTAATGTCTTGTGACTTCTGGTGCCTTTAGGTACCTAAATCGTAGAGGTACCTAAAGGCACGTCTGACAAAACCGCTCACGGATACAGAGATAAAAACCGCCAAGCCTAAATCTGCCAATAGAATATTGCTATGTTAAACACATAGTACGTGCAGCTAGCAGATGATTGCCGACTGTCAGGTTTAATCGTGTTCTATCGCAGAAGAACACCGCCAGATAAAATTTGAGCTAATAAACCTTATCGATTCGGTATAATTGATATAAAATTAGAGGATAAATCGATTATCTTATTATCTGATGTAATAAAGGTAAAACCTTCATGATTTGTTTGTGCAATAAGCATTCTATCAAAAGGATCTTTATGTAGCGACTCTGGTAAATTTAACACATTGAGTGAGTGTTCCCCTTTAACCACAAGCTCCTTGAATCCATTATCAAAAAGCCCTTTCCTTAGTGAATCTGGGTTAATATTAAAATCAGGTTTATTTAAAGAAAATTTGATCGCAACTTCCCAAATACTAGCAGAACTGAAATAAAGTTCATTATCGGTATCTTGAATAATGTTTTTCACCTCTTCCGTGAGGTGTTCTGAACTATAGGCAAGAAAGATCAAAATATTGGTATCGAGTAAATACATTATTCATATTTCCCTTCAAACATATCCTGAATATCTGTGCTATTAAGCTCGTCAAAGTTATCCGGAACCGTTCCTTTACCCTTTAGAAAATCCAGCTTACGCTGTGGCTTCTCTTCCGTGTAAGCCACAACCTTTACCAACGTCTTGCCATTGCGCGCAATTAGGAATGGCTCTCCTGTTTTCACCACATCATTAAGTAGTCTGGAAAGATTCGTTTTTGCCTCGTAGATGTTTACCTTTTCCATCACATCCTCTCATTCATTATCTGTATATATTTTAATCATAATGCGTCGCCGGAAATTGGTCAAGTCAATCTAACCAGACTAAGTACCCGCAAATCATTATGATAAATGTTATAACCAGAAAATGCACTCAAGTGATGGGTAACTCACCGATTAATTTTCCATTAATACATTGATTATTAGTAAGATATTAATGTCGTCAACATCGAATGTTCATGCGTGAAGGATAAACACATCTAGTTCGATCTGGCTGGTAAGCTCAGCGCACAATCCCTAAGCAATAACAAGTAATCATCTTGGTTCTCTAAGTAGTAAAGTCATGTAACATATCGACAAAACAAGCTGTTGATACAAGGTCATGGATAGATGCGGCGTCTCTATAAAAAATCAATAACCTATTTATTATCCAAGGATTTTCTCGTTACTCTTCTCGCCTTATCTATCATGTTACTGATTTTCTGGTACATGCTTTGGGCGTCGAACCTGTCGCGTAGCACAATATTGATAAAGACACTTCCAGACTTCGCCCTCTATCTTACCTTTGGGATCGTTCTGGGGCTGATCTTTGCTGTGCGAGCGCTCTACTCTCAATCAATAAAGAAAAAACTAAAACACATGCTCGAAATGTTCATGGGTGGCTTTGTTTTGGGATTTCTTTTGATCGTAAATATTTTTGACGTATACATTTATCTGTTCCCCGATGACGTGATTAATTACACATCAGACTATGAGATCGTTTTCCCTGGGCCATCCAAAGGAAAAAGTAGTCGTTGCGAAGCAGGTTTATGGATTAAAGATGTGCATACCGGTCAATTTAAACAACTGTGTACCAATAGAGAGACATTGTTTAAAAAAAGAAGACAAGGAATGGATGAATTATGGATCACCGCACGGGTTAATAAACTCGGCACTTATATTGTCGATTATCGTTTTACCTATAAGTGAAACTCTCCGGCCAACAGTGAAATTATCGAGAGGAAATTATTTCCTGCTTACACGTCTGACATCATTGTTTTCTCAATCTTACATCCCGAAAGAAAACAATAACAATTGATTATAATTTAAAGTGTAAATTAACGTCAATTTTTCAAGTGTGGGCTGGATGACACCGCATTACCATTCACGACCTATCACTGGTGATAATACGACTGTCGGAACATTATTATTCATTTCATACGACTAAAAAGAGGTGTTACTGCTATGTTCAGAAAATTATCTCTCCTGAAGATCGTTATCATTTTTTCTATTTCACCCTTTGCATGTGCAAAATCGGACATACTGCGTATTGGCGTCGATTTAACATACCCTCCTTTTCAGAGCATGAGTCAAAATGGCAATCCATCGGGCTTTGATATTGAGGTGACCGATGCCATCTGCCAATCAATAAATATAAAATGCGACTATATCGTCAACACATTCGATTCCCAGATTCCCGCTCTTCTCTCGAAAAAAATAGACGTTATTGCTCCGCTTGGAGTGACGCGAAAGAGAAGAGAATCGATAGATTTCAGTAACTACGTCTTCCACGTCCCCACCAAACTTGTCGCAAGGAAAGAGGCAAATATTCTTCCCAATGTCGATATGCTGCGCGGGAAAAATATCGCGGTACAGCAAGGCACCATTCAGGAAGCCTACGCCAACAAATATTGGCTGCCCACTGGAGTAATCGTTAAAAGCTATCCTGATCAGGAAGCCATTTATGAGGATTTATATTCAGGCAGAGTTGAAGCTGCGCTATGCCCGTCCGTTGCTCTGACATTTGGATTTTTACAAACTCCGCAGGGCAAGGGCTTTGAGCTAAAAGGCCCAGAAGTCACCGACGCAGATTTATTCAGTATTGGTTCCGCATACGGTGTACGCAAAGACGATATAAAAACAAGGCAGCTCATCAATCAGGGGCTGAAAAATATCGTCCAAAAAGGCATATATGCCAATATACAGCAGCGCTATTTTGGCGATATCGATTTAAGCGTGAAGGAATAATATCAGGCGTGGTTACCGCCGCGTTCCAAGTGCTACACCCGCGTCAGCAAGAGAATGTTGATAAGAAGGAGAGCGCCATCAGCCCCTTTTCTGTTACTATCACGCGTTGGAAAATGGCGTTATGCATGTAAATATATTTCGCTCAATATCATCGTTCTCAATGACGCTTTCACAGTGAACTACACGCAGGAGAAATCATGAGCCTTCACCTCTGGCTGGCTTATACAGGAATCATCATCGCCCTGATTGCCATTCCGGGCCCGTCCGCCTTAATCAGCATGTCGCATGGTTTACGCTACGGCGCGTCGCGCGCGACAGCAACCGTACTCGGCGGAGTCAGCGCGGCAATGATATTGATGTCCTGTTCAGCATTGGGGTTAGGTGCCATCCTCGCCGCGTCAACCACCGCATTTATCGCCTTAAAAATTATTGGTGCGGTTTATCTCATCTGGTTAGGCATCGCGTCATGGCGTTCCAAGGATATGACCACAGCGGAGCAGGACGTGCAGGAAGCATCTGCACCGGGCTGGTTTCCCCTCTTCCGTAAAGGCTTTCTGGTCGGGATCAGCAATCCAAAAGACCTGCTGTTTTTCGCTGCATTGTTCCCAAATTTTATCGATACCAGCGCGCCGCACGCCTTGCAGCTCATCATTCTGGCGGTAACCTGGGCTTTCTTCGATTTCAGCATCATGTTTATCTATGCCTGCACCGGCCGCCGTCTCTCGGGCCTGTTTTCCAACCCACGTCGCATCAAGCTGTTTAACCGCTCAACGGGTGGGATCTTTATTCTGGCAGGCACTACGTTGGCGGCGTCAACGCGCTGATGCAATAGGGCTCCTGCTGCCTCAAAGCCAGCAGGAGCAACGTCGTTACGATGCCGTAACGAAATCAGCAATGCCCTTCTCGTCCATCCGATAGCGAACCCACTCATCCTGCGGCTTCGCACCAATACTTTTATAGAAATCGATCGCAGGTTGGTTCCAGTCCAACACGCTCCATTCTAGCCGTCCGCACTGTCTTTCCTGTGCAAGACGCGCAACCTGTTTCAGCAGCGCTTTTCCCGCTCCAGCATTACGATACGCCTGCGCAATGTAGAGATCCTCCAGATAGATGCCGTATTTCCCCAGCCAGGTTGAGTAGCTCATGAAGAAAATCGCATAACCGACAGGCTTGCCGTCAATCTCACAAATCAGCGTTTCGGCCGTCGCATCTTCGCCAAATAGCGAGTGCTCAATATTCTCAAGCGAGGCTAGCACTTCGTGACGCGCTTTCTCGTACACGGCCAGTTCAATAATTAAATCCAGAATCACGCTCGCATCTGATTTTTTCGCGGTGCGAATAACTATGTCCATAAAATCTCTCTTCTCCGGTGCTAGCTTTCCAGTACCAACCATAACCAAGGCTTGCCATGCTACCGGATTAAAAATACTGTATGAACTGCATTTTCTACAGCGACTGATGAACATCATGCATCTGGATTTACGGCGTATCGATTTAAATTTGCTCGTGGTGTTTAACAGCGTTTATCAGCATCGATCTGTCGCCGACGCGGCAAAAGAGCTTGCGATGAGCGCATCGGCAGTCAGCCATGCGCTGACGCGTCTGCGCAATACGTTTTCTGATGAGCTGTTTTTTCGGGTTGGCAACACCATGCACCCAACCGTATTAGCGGAAGATATCGCTGGGCCGATAGCGGAAAGTCTGGCGCTACTAACGCAAGGACTGACGCCGCGACCACGTTTTAATCCTGCACGCAGTACGGAAAGCTTTACCTTCTCCATCACCGATTACACCGCATTTTCGGTATTTCCTACCCTGATGGCGCACATGGAAAAGCTGGCGCCCCATATCAAATTCAATCTGGTCTATTCACCGCAGAAGGTCGCGATTACGGATTTATTAGCGGGAAAAATCGACTTTGCTTTAGGGTTCACCGACATGACGCAAGCCGAGAACAGAGAGATTGAGGAAATAGACTGGATTGAAGATAGCTATGTCATCATCACTGCCGCGAATTATCCGTCAACGCTTACGCTGGATGATTACCTTGCCGCACGGCACCTTGTGGTTACGCCATGGAATGAATCACGCGGGGTGATTGACTACGCGCTGGATAAGCTCAATAAGAAGCGTCATGTCGCGCTGAAAACGCCGTCCATGATGAGCGCACCGTTTATCATTGCCGATTCGACGCTGATCATGGCATTACCGCGCAATGTCGCGACAATCTTTGCACAATTTCTGCCTTTGCGCATTCACGCCCTTCCTTTCACTGTGCCGTCCTATCGCGTGAAGATTTATAGCCATCGCCGCAATAGCCGTTCGGAAGCCAGTCAGTGGATTAAAAATCTGTTACACAGCCTGACGAATCCCTCCATACAGTAGCGCGATGGGCTTCCGATCCACATGACCAAATCCACGCCACTGCTCCGCAATTTCCCCACCATCGGGCTTCGAAAGCCATCTACAGATGGCCATTTTCCCAATAAATAGATCCGCAAGATAACTTGTCATACAGATAAATTAGAAAAAAACCACGTTAATTTATTGATATTAAATGGAAATAGCTCCGCACACCGTCTATTTACGCTACTTTTGCTGTCATTTTTTTGTGACCTGTCTAACACATACCAAGAAACGTAACCTTCTTAATAAAATCCGCAATAGTTAATCCCAGCCAAGGGGATAACAATAGCCGCGAGCCTGGCAAGAAGTTCCTCGATCATTTTTTGGAGTTTCCAATGACCAACAATAATAAGCTGAGCGTTGCGGAGAAAATCGGCTTTGGCATGGGCGATGCCGCCTGTGGCATCGTCTATTCTTCCGTAACCATGTTCCTTACCTACTTTTATACGGATATCTATGGCATCTCCGCCGCTGCGGTAGGAGTGATGTTTCTGGTAACCCGCGTGCTGGACGCCATCGTTGACCCGCTGATTGGCCTGATTGCAGACCGCACCAAAACCCGCTGGGGACATTTTCGCCCGTGGCTAGTCTGGTTTGCCGTCCCTTACGCCGTGATTGCTGTGTTGGCCTACACCACACCGGAGCTGAACGGCACCGGCAAACTGGTTTATGCCTACATCACCTACACGCTGCTGATGCTGTTCTACACCTTTATCAACATTCCTTACTGCTCGCTCGGCGGTGTCATCACCAGTGATGAAAAGGACAGAATTTCCGCACAGTCTTACCGCTTTACCATCTCCTCAATGGCTGGGCTTGTGGTGTCGGTCGGCACGCTGTGGCTGGTTGACTGGATTGGCGGCACCAACAAGCAATTAGGCTATCAAGGCACGATGATGATCATGGGCAGCCTGGCTGTCGTGATGCTGTTTTTCTGCTTTTTCACTACAAACGAACGTATCAACCCTGCCGTAGATAAAAATCAGAATGTTTGGGACGATGTCAGAAACCTGCTGAGCAACGATCAATGGCGTATCGTAGCCATCATTACGTTCTTTTCCAGCATGGCAGGTGTCATGCGCGGCGCGGCAACGCTTTATTATGCAACCTACCTGATGGTGGGGCCAGATCAGGGTAGCGCCGCCGGAACGGCAATGAAATCCGCGTTTATTACCACCAGCGTTGTCGGCACTATTATTGGCGCAATGATGGCAGGCTACTTTGGCAAGCGCTTCAGCAGCATAAGTCTATTCAAAAACATCAACCTGCTGCTGGTGTTTGTCGGCGTCATCCTGTTCATGGTGCCGCCACAGTGGCTGGCTGTCGTGTTCCCACTTTACTTTTTGATCGGCTTTTTCCACCAGATGTACCAACCTTTCAAATGGAACATGATGGCGAACGCCGCCGATTACGGCGAGTGGAAAACGGGCCGCCGCATTACTGGCCTGTCTTTCTCTGGCAATCTGTTTGCGCTGAAGCTGGGTATGGCAATTGCCGGAGCCACCGTTGGCTTTTCACTCGGCTGGTTCGGCTATGTCGCGGGTTCCCCTACGCAAACGCCACTTGCTACCGCTGGCATTATCGGCCTGCTGAGCATCGGGCCATCGCTTTCCTATCTGGTGCTGTATTGGTTGGTACGTTTTTACAAACTGGACGATAAGACGATGGAAACCATTCAGGCCGATTTAGCGAAGCGTCACAGCACGGCTGACCGCGCGCCGGAAAGCGAACTTCCTGTCGATCAGGGTCTAACGCCAAAAGGCGCAGCCTAATCGCGATATCTGCGGGTAGCACGCTGCCCGCTCTTTAACTATCAGGATGATGACATGAATACAACACATTCTCCCTGGAACCCAGACTTGGGCAATGGACGTTATAAAAATCCGATTTTATGCGCCGATTATTCCGATCCTGACATCGTGCGCGTCGGCGATGACTTTTACATGGTGTCGTCCAGCTTTAACCACATGCCTGCGTTACCAATCCTGCATTCTCAGGATCTGGTGAACTGGACACTGATCAATCACGTATTCAGCCAACTTGATCTACCAGGATATGAACAGTTTCAACCCGGCAAAGGCGTATGGGCCCCCAGCATTCGTTATCATGCTGGAAAGTTCTGGGTGTTTTTCAGCACGCCCGACGAAGGGATCTTTATGTCACAGGCTGACGATCTCAGAGGTAAATGGAGCACACCGCATTGCCTGAAGCAGGTTAAAGGCTGGATCGATCCGTGCCCGTTCTGGGACGATGACGGCACGGCGTGGCTAATCCACGCTTTCGCCTTCAGCCGCAGTGGCAAGAAACATCTGCTGCAACTGTGCAAAATGGCAGAAGATGGCCGATCTCTGCTTGATGAAGGAAGGATCGTTGTCGATGGTCGGGCAACACAGCCAACCATCGAAGGGCCGAAGCTGTATAAGCGCAACGGCTGGTATTACATTTTCGCCCCAGCAGGTGGCGTTCCCACCGGCTGGCAAACAGTGCTGCGCGCACGTTCGCTGAATGGGCCGTGGCAGAGCAAGATCGTTCTGCATCAGGGAACCACTTCAGTTAATGGCCCGCATCAGGGCGGCTGGGTCGAATTAGATAACGGCGAAAGCTGGTTCGTGCATTTTCAGGATCGCCATGCCTATGGCCGGGTTGTCCATCTGCAGCCGATGCATTGGCAGGATGACTGGCCGCTGATCGGCGAACAGCATAATTCTCAGGGATTAGGACAACCGGTGCTGGAAGCCCTCAAACCTCGTGTTAATACTCCTGTTGCCATGCAACAGCCATTAACCTCCGACGATTTCTCTTCAGTCACACTGGGAAAGCAATGGCAGTGGCAAGCAAACCCAGACGCACGCTGGTTGACACTCACTCAGCCGGGGCTCCAGTTATTCTGTCAGCCTATGCCTGTCCGCGCGGGCGAACCGTCATGGTATGACGTCCCTAATTTGCTGATGCAAAAATTTCCAGCAGAAGAATTCGTGGTGACGACACACCTGACACCGGTTCTTGAGCAGATAGGCGATCGCTGCGGCCTGATTATTTATGGCGAACGCTTCGCTTTTCTCGGCGTTGAGAAAAGTGCGGAAGGCCTTGAATTAGTGACTGGATTTGGCTGGATGAGTGACGCACAGCAGTTGGAGCAATATCAGAAACCTCTGGCCGTATTGCCCGGACAGCGGAACATCACCCTGCGCGTCACCGTGCGGCAGAATGCTATTTGCCAGTTCGCCTGGCTGGGCGATAACGGGGAATACTGTACGCTTGACGAACATTTCGCCGCAGGCCCTGGCAAGTGGGTCGGCGCTAAAGTGGGGTTGTACGCCCTGACGACGGCATCAGGAAATAGCGGGAGTCACGCTTGGGTCAAGGACGTTAAAGTCACCGCTATCGAACAATAGTCCGCTAGCGGCTATAGGAAAATCACGAGTCTGGCTGTCTACTCTTCGGTACTGTTCTGGTATCGAATCGCTCTGGTATTAAACACCGAGAGCATCAGCAGCCTGCTCGCCTTCCGCTTTGGAAAAGTTTGCGTAGATCAACGCATCGAGTAGCGCGGCGCGATCGATCGTCGGATAAATCTCTGGGCTCTGCAAAAGCTGGCCAATTTCCTGCACCGTCAACTGAGGGTAGATGGCGTGTGATGCGACGGCAATATCGCGAGCGGCGTAACACAGTTTGCGTAAAATCACCGCAATCTCTTGGTGTGTTATCGCATCTTGATACACGGTATAAAGCACATCAGCAATTAATGTCGACGTCAAAACTGAAATCCTGGACACATCACCCGCTCGCCCACCCAATGCCTGAAGGATGTGTTCGACGGCCTGTTCTGGCGTTTTTCCCTGCGCCTGTTGTGAAGCCAGTACGGAAACCAATTTATTTTTTATTTCATCATTTGCCATCGTTCGGTTCCTTCATACATTCATTGCAGATGTTATTTTAGTATAAGCACGCTACCTGTCATGACAGTAATGAGCAAACAAAATCACGCACCCGTACTCTTGAAGAGGTACAAAAAGACATCAACCAGCGCTGAGGTGTATAATAACGCCCATCTTTCGGAAACGCGGGCTCTTCCTCATTACGAAAGCAACGCGCAGAAAGGCAGCTTGAAGTATGACGGGGCATCTCCTAAATAATTCGAGTTGCAGGTAGGCGGCGACGCAGCGAGTCCCCAGGAGCTTACACCAGTAAGTGACTGGGGTGAGCGAGGACAAATCGGCGTAGCCAATTTGAACGCCGCTTGCGGCGGCCCGCTAGGGCGAGGCTCAGAGATGAGCCGAGTATTGCCAACGCACATGCAGCTTGAAGTATGGCGGAGATAAAACACATATTGATACAACTCTGCATACATCGTTCCACCCTCTTTTTTCCTGAAATGCGATAATCCTCCGATAAAAATCGTATTTTCGTTTATGCCAAGTCATTTTCATCGCCCGAAAAGACCATGTAAAATGAAAGGCTTAGTGAGCAAGAAGGCTATAGGTCATGATCACCACCGACGGTAATAACGCAGTCGCCTCTGTGGCGTGGCGAAGCAATGAAGTCATCGCCATCTACCCCATTACTCCCAGCTCCAGCATGGCTGAGCACGCGGCTGCGTGGTCGAGCGACGGCGGGCTGAATATATGGGGAGACACGCCCCGCGTTGTTGAAATGCAATCGGAAGGCGGCGCGATCGCTACCGTCCACGGCGCATTGCAGACGGGCACACTCGCCACCACGTTTACCTCATCGCAGGGTCTGCTGCTGATGATCCCAACGCTATATAAGCTGGCCGGTGAGCTAACCCCATTCGTCTTGCACGTCGCGGCGCGTACGGTTGCGACGCATGCACTGTCCATCTTCTGCGATCACTCGGACGTCATGGCCGTACGCCAGACGGGTTGCGCGATGCTGTGTGCCAGCAATGTGCAGGAAACACAGGATTTTGCGCTGATTTCGCACATCGCCAGCTTGAACAGCCGTCTGCCGTTTATTCATTTCTTCGACGGTTTCCGTACCTCGCACGAAATTAATAAGATTGAACCGCTGAGTGATGATGTGCTCCTTCAGCTTCTGCCACAGAAGGCCATTGATGCTCACCGTGAGCGAGCACTCACACCGGAACGTCCGGTAATTCGTGGTACCGCCTCTAACCCAGATACCTTCTTCCAGGCACGTGAAGCCACTAACCGGTGGTATGACGCAGGCTATGGGCACGTTGAGCAGGCAATGAACGATTTCGCTGCCGCGACAGGACGCCAGTACCAACCGTTTGAATATTACGGCCACCCGGAAGCGACCAAAATCGTCATCCTTATGGGATCCGGCGTAGGCACCTGCGAAGAAGTGGTCGATACGCTATTGATGCGCGGCGAGAAAGTCGGCGTGGTGAAAATTCGCCTGTATCGCCCGTTCTCTGCCAAACATTTTCTGGCCGTCATTCCACAAACGGCGAAGAGCATTGCAGTACTGGATCGCACTAAAGAGCCAGGTGCACTGGCAGAGCCGCTGTATCTCGATGTGATGACCTCGCTAGCCGAGGCGTTCTCCGCTGGTGAGCGTTCACTTATGCCACGCGTGATTGGTGGACGTTACGGGCTGTCTTCCAAAGAATTTACCCCGCAGTGCATACAGGCAATCTTTAATGAGTTAGCACTCGCTAACCCACGACCTCGCTTTACTGTGGGGATTTATGACGATGTCACTAATCTGTCCCTGCCATTGCCAGAGCAGCACTTTCCAAGCAGCGCATCACTAGAGGCCCTGTTCTACGGTCTGGGCAGTGACGGCACTGTTTCTGCGACCAAGAATGCGATCAAAATCGTCGGTGAAACCACCCCGATGTTTGTGCAAGGCTACTTTGTTTATGACTCGAAAAAGGCCGGTAGCCTCACCGTTTCCCACATGCGCGTTGGCCCACACCCGATCAACTCAGCCTATCTGATCGATCAGGCCGATTTCGTCGCCTGTCATCAGTGGCAGTTTATCGACAAATACAGCATGGTCGAGCGGCTGAAACCCGGCGGCGTTTTCCTGATCAACTCGCCATATAGCAGCGACGATCTGTGGCACCGTTTGCCGCAGGAAGTACAGGCAGGGCTGAATCAGCGCAACGCACGCGTGTACTGTATCAACGCCGCTAAAATTGCCCGCGAATGCCATTTGGGTGCGCGTATTAACACCGTCATGCAGATGGCGTTCTTCCACCTGTCACAGATTCTGCCAGCGGATGTCGCAGTAGAAAAACTGCGTACCGCCATCGCCAAGAGCTACGGCAGTAAAGGTCAGGAACTGGTTGAACGTAACTGGCAGGCGCTGAGCGCCACGTTGGAAGCACTGGCAGAAGTCCCGCGAGAAGCCGTCAACCCAGACAGCCCGCAGTGGCCACCAGTGGTTTCCGACGCCGCACCTGATTTCGTCAAGACCGTCACAGCCGCGATGCTGGCTGGGCTGGGTGATACGCTGCCCGTTTCTGCCCTCCCACCCGATGGCACCTGGCCAACCGGCACCACCAAGTGGGAAAAACGTAATATCGCGGAAGAGATTCCGCTATGGCAGCCGCAGCTCTGTACGCAGTGTAACCACTGTGTCGCCGCCTGCCCGCACTCGGCCATCCGCGCCAAAGTTGTCCAGCCAGATGCGATGGAGAATGCACCAGCTTCACTGCAATCACTGGATGTGAAAGCGCGCGACATGCGCGGCCAGAAATACGTATTGCAGGTCGCCCCAGAAGACTGCACCGGCTGTAATTTATGTGTGGAAGTCTGTCCGGCCAAAGACCGTCAGAACCCAGAAATCAAAGCCATCAATATGGAATCCCGTCTGGATAACCTGACGGTGGAAAAAGAGAACTTCGATTTCTTCCTGCAACTACCGGAAATCGACAAATCCACGCTGGAACGTATTGATATCCGTACTTCTCAGCTGATTTCACCGCTGTTCGAGTATTCCGGTGCCTGTTCCGGCTGTGGCGAAACGCCGTACATCAAACTATTAACGCAGCTCTATGGCGATCGTCTGCTGGTAGCGAATGCGACGGGCTGCTCATCTATTTATGGCGGTAACCTGCCTACCACGCCGTGGACTACCGATGCCAACGGTCGCGGTCCGGCCTGGGCTAACTCGCTGTTCGAGGATAACGCCGAATTCGGCCTGGGCTTCCGTCTGAGCGTCGATCAACACCGTCAGCGCGCCGCGCGCCTGCTCAATAAACTGGCACCGCAGCTACCGCAGGATCTGGTCAGTGCGTTGCAGGAAGAGTCTATCGCGCCCGATCTGCGCCGTCAGCAGATTGAGCAACTGCGTGGATTGCTGACAGCCATCAATGATACTGACGCCAAGGTGCTGGCGAGCGAAGCCGACCACTTTGTCGATAAATCCATCTGGCTCATCGGTGGTGACGGTTGGGCGTATGACATCGGCTACGGCGGGTTAGATCACGTCATGAGCCTGAGCGAAAACGTCAACGTGATGGTGCTGGATACGCAATGTTATTCCAACACCGGCGGCCAACAGTCCAAAGCGACACCACTGGGCGCAGTGACCAAATTTGGTGAGAAAGGTAAACGCAAAGCGCGTAAAGATCTGGGCATCAACGTCATGATGTACGGTCACGTGTATGTCGCGCAGATCTCGCTGGGTGCACAGTTGAACCAGACCGTGAAAGCGATTCAGGAAGCCGAAGCCTGGCCGGGTCCGTCACTGATTATCGCCTACAGCCCGTGTGAAGAACACGGCTACGATTTGGCATTCAGCCACGATCAGATGCGTCAACTGACGGCTACCGGCTTCTGGCCACTCTATCGCTTCGACCCACGTCGCACCGAAGAAGGTAAAGCCGCGTTAGTGACGGATTCTCGTCCGCCATCAAGCAGCCTGAGCGAAACGCTGTTGAAAGAACAACGCTTCCGCCGCCTGAATAGCATGATGCCGGAAGAAACCGCGCGGCTCTATGAAGAGGCAGAACTGGATCTGCGCCGTCGCTTTGACTTCCTGACCATGATGGCAGGCAAGGCAGAGAAAAACCCGCAGGAATAACCTTTTCCCTCCAAACCGGCTTCGGCCGGTTTTTTTATCTCTGCGTTTACTCTCACGCTCCCCTTTGTACTGGCTCATCAATGCGATTTTATCTGCTGATCCCTACGACAAACGGAGCAGCAAACTGGGATTAATACCAAAAAATCCAACGCGGGTAATCCAGTTTGTCAGGCAGGGTAAAGAAGGGCTGACAAGAAGCGCGTTACCTTATACTTTATGGGATTATTCGCTCGTTACGGTGTTAAATCGATCTCAACGTTGCAGAGGATGAAACATGAAAGGAAAGTTCGCACCATCGCAGATTGCACTGCACTGGCTGGTTTTTATTTTGCTCGTTGTTACCTATGCCACGATAGAACTACGCGGATTTGCTGAACGAGGTTCACTGCTGCGCACCGTGATGATCGTGACGCACTTTAGCTGTGGCGTAGCCATACTGGTTCTCATGCTGGCTCGTCTGTTCTTACGCCATCGGCATACCTCACCCGCGATTACCCCACCGCCGTCCCGTTTGCAGAGTGCACTGGGTTCACTCACTCATGCCGTTATTTACCTGCTGTTTATCACACTGCCGATATTGGGCGTTGCCTCACGCTACTACAACGGCCGCGACTGGATGCTTTTTGGTATCGGAATGCCAACATCCGCTACGCCGAATTTCGAGCTCGCTGAAACACTGATTGGCTGGCATGAAACGCTGGCACCGTTGGGCTACTGGCTCATTGCACTGCATACCGCGGCAGCCTTGCTCCACCACTATGTCATGAAAGACAACACGCTACTGCGCATGATGCCAGCCAAACGTGATTAATCAGGTAAAGAAGGATCAATAATGAAAGTCGCGCTGGGACAATTCGCCGTTGACCGCGAGTGGCAACAAAACGCCACAACAATCGCTGAATTCATGTCGGCAGCACAGCAAAACGGTGCCGATCTGCTGGTGCTGCCTGAAGGCGTGCTGGCTCGCGATATCACCAACCCCAACATGGTGCTCACCGCCGCTCAGCCGCTTGATGGCCCGTTTGTGTCGCATCTGCTGGAAGCCAGCAAGGGCAACAACCTGACGACCATGCTGTGTGTGCATATCCCGAACGGAGAAGGGAAAGTCTGGAATACGCTACTGGCGCTGCGCAATGGCGAGATCATCGCTCAATACCGCAAGCTGCACTTGTATGATGCGTTTTCCGTACAAGAGTCGGAAAATGTACTGGCAGGTGAAGCGATTCCACCGCTGTTGAGCATCGCCGGACTAAACGTCGGGTTGATGACCTGCTACGACATTCGCTTCCCTGAGCTTGCTCGCCGTCTGGTGCTGGACGGCGCAGACGTACTCGTCCTCCCTTCCGCCTGGATTAAGGGGCCGCTGAAAGAAGTGCATTGGGAGCTACTGGTGCGCGCACGAGCACTCGAAAACACCACTTATCTCGTTGCTGTTGGCGAATGCGGCGTCAAGAATATCGGCAACAGCATGGTTGTCGATCCTCTGGGCGTTGTCGTGGTTCAGGCACCGGAAACACCCGCTCTTATCTATGCCAACATTGAGCCAGAACGGCTGGCGTACGCTCGTCGGGCTCTTCCAGTACTGGCTAATCGCCGCTTTCAAAAACCCACGCTGGAAGGAGAAAACTGAGTTAGCGATATACTCGATAAACCGGCTTTCTCATTGGTGCGTCAAAAAGTGTGATTAGTTGCACATGTTGTTTCCCTCAAAGGCCATTCTGCACATATAATGCGCATCCGGTCGTTATCGACCTTAGCAGCCCGGCCTCCCTATTCGGAGGCGCATTTATCACTCAAATAAAGAAATGAAAATGAGTATTCGCGCGATCTTTACTTTAGTTCTTGCAGCCGCCACATTCAGCCAGGCCGCTTTTGCCGTTGTTTATCCCCTGCCAGCGGCTAACAGCCGACTGATAGGCGAGAATCTGGAAATCACCGTACCGGCAGATAGCACGCAGCCGTTGGAGCATTTTGCCGCACAGTTCCAAATGGGTCTGAGCAATATGATGGAAGCCAACCCAGATGCGGACGTTTACCTGCCAATTCCCGGCAGCAAAATGGTGATTCCTCATCAGTTAATTCTGCCGGATGCACCGCGTGAAGGCATTGTCATCAACAGCGCAGAAATGCGTCTGTACTACTATCCGAAAGGCTCCAAGACCGTGATCGTGCTGCCAATCGGGATTGGTGAGTTAGGTAAAGATACGCCGATTAACTGGACAACCTCCGTTCAGCGTAAGAAAGCGGGTCCAACCTGGACACCAACCGCGAAGATGCACGCAGAATATGCGGCACGCGGCGAAACGTTGCAAAAAGTTTTCCCAGCTGGCCCAGATAACCCAATGGGGCTGTATGCGCTGTACATCGGCAACCTGTACGCGATCCACGGCACCAACGCCAATTTCGGTATCGGCCTGCGCGTAAGCCACGGCTGTGTTCGTCTGCGTGCTGATGATATCAAATACCTGTTCGACCATGTTCCAGTCGGTACACGTGTTCAATTCATCAACGAGCCCGTGAAAGCCACTGTTGAGCCGGACGGTTCACGCTATGTCGAAGTTCACAATCCACTGTCCCGTACGGTAGAAGAATTCCATTCTGATTCTCCGGCACCGATCAGCATGACGCCAAAAGTGAGCAAGGTTCTGGCTGATGCTAGCGTGAACACGAGCGAAGTCGATCAGGCAATCCAGGTACGTTCTGGTATGCCGACCAAAATCAATGGTCTGATCGAACAAGCCACACCGGCAATCCCAGTTGAATCTGCTGCAGCACCTGCTACACCAGAAACACAACAAGAAGCCCCGGAAGCACAGCTGCAAGACAGCCTCAATGCAGTACAAAACGCGGCCCCCGTTGAGCCACAGACGACTACGACAGAAGCCAACGCTAACCGTTCGTAATCGCTATGACACGTTGGAAACCGATTCAGGTTTCCAACGTGTTTCTCAAACACTCTACTGTTTAACTTTTCTGCGAGGCTTCCAGCGCCTGCGCCACATCAGCGATGATGTCGTCAATATGTTCAATGCCGACTGAAATTCTAACCAGATCCTCACTCACTCCCGCTTTCGCCAGCTCTTCCGCATTCAACTGCCGGTGCGTAGTACTCGCCGGATGGCACGCAAGCGATTTAGCATCGCCAATATTGACCAGCCGTAAGATCATCTTCAGCGCATCAATAAAATGGCCACCCGATGCTTTCCCACCTTTGATGCCAAAGCTGATAATTCCAGACGCCTTACCCGAGGTAATTTTGTCGCAGTTTTCCTTGTAAGGGCTATCTGGCAATGCGCCATAGTTCACCCAAGTCACCAGAGGATGCTGATTCAGGTAGCCAGCCAACGCTTCCGCATTGCTGCAATGGCGTTCAACACGCAGGCTAAGCGTTTCCAATCCCTGCAACAACAAGAACGTGCTGTGAGGAGAAAGCGCCGCGCCAGTATTACGCAGCGGCACCACACGGCAGCGTCCGATATAGGCCGCGGGACCGAAAGCATCGGTATACACCACACCGTGATAAGAAGGATCAGGCTCGTTCAATAACGGGAAACGTGCTTTATTCGCGACCCAGTCAAACTTGCCAGAATCGATAATCGCACCGCCGATCGTGGTGCCATGACCGCCAATATATTTGGTCAGCGAGTGAACGACGATATCTGCGCCGTGCTCAAAAGGTCGGCACAGCACGGGCGTCGCCACGGTGTTATCAACAATCACCGGAACACCATGGCGATGTGCAATCTCCGCGATTTTAGCAATGTCCACGATATTTCCCGCCGGATTCCCGATAGATTCACAAAAAACGGCGCGGGTGCGCTCATCAATCAGCGATTCTAGCGTCGTAAAATCATCGAAAGAAGCCATTCGCACTTCAACACCCTGACGCGGCAACGTGTGAGCAAACAGGTTATAGGTGCCACCATACAGTTGGCTGGTGCTGACAATATTGTCCCCAACCTGCGTGAGTGCCTGAAGCGAATAGGCAATTGCCGCCATGCCGGATGAAAGCACCAGCGCACCGATCCCGCCCTCAATAGCCGCAAGCCGCTGTTCCAGCACCGCGTTCGTCGGGTTCATGATACGGCTATAGATATTGCCCGCCACCTTCAGATCAAACAGATCGGCACCGTGCTGCGTGTCGTCAAAAGTGTAAGAGGTCGTTTGATAAATCGGCACTGCGGCGGACTTCGTTGTCGCTTCAGATTCATAACCATGATGTAGCGCGAGGGACTCAAGTTTCATCTTACAGGCCTTTTTGTTGATCGTTGGAGTGAGGAAATATCGAAACAAAATAGCAGACTGCAATCGGGAAAGGCACTTGATGATGTAGAAGAAATGGAGATAAGTTAGTAAAAACAAGACTAAATTTCAGCGTTACATTATTACGCTGGAGCCCCCTCACAAAACCGCACACTGCCGCTGAACCTAATCTGAAAAAGCGCTAAAATTTGCGCAGAGAAAAAAACGTGCGCACCGTAACCTATCTGCGCGTCGCGTATTGCACCGCCCGTAAATCACAGCTACTTTTAACGTCATGGATCACCCACCCGAAAGCGCAATAAATGACTGATAAAATAAAAAATATCGCCACCTGCGAATTGCCCGCTAACGTTCAATTCCCTCACTACAATCGCCGGGCGCTGAAGCCGCGCATCGTCCATATCGGTTTTGGCGCTTTCCATCGCGCTCATCAGGCGCTGCTAACCGATCGCGTGCTGAATATGGTGGGAGGAGACTGGGGAATTTGTGAAGTCGTGCTATTCAGTGACGACACCATGATCAATGCGCTTCGTCAGCAGGATCATCTGTTTACCGTACTGGAAAAAGCCGCAACGGGCAATCAGCCGATTGTCGTCGGTGCCGTGTGCGAATCGTTACATGCCAAAATAGAAGGCATTGGCGCTATTATTGAGAAACTCGCTGCGCCAGAAACTGCCATCGTTTCCCTGACAATTACCGAAAAAGGCTATTGCATGGATGGAACAAGCGGCAAGTTGGATCGTAACAATAAATTGATTCAACAGGATCTTATCGATCCCCAACATCCCGCCTCCGTACCGGGGTTACTGGCAGAAGCGCTGCGCCTGCGTCACGAACGTGGGATCGCGCCGTTCACCGTACTGTCCTGCGATAACGTACCGGAAAATGGCAAAACGGCCAAAAACGCAGTGCTGGAATCTGCGGGGATCAACGATCAGAATCTGATCGAGTGGATCAAGGCTAATGTATCCTTCCCAAATACGATGGTGGACCGCATTGTCCCTGCTGCGACGCCTGAAGCATTGCAGGAAATTGCCGAGCATCTTGGCGTAACCGATCCCTGCGCAATAGCCTGTGAGCCCTTTATTCAATGGGTGATTGAAGATCATTTCACGGCCGGACGACCAGAGTGGGAAAAAGCAGGCGTACAGCTGGTGCAGGATGTTCTGCCATTTGAAGAAATGAAACTGCGCATGTTGAACGGCAGTCACTCGTTTTTAGCCTATTTGGGCTATCTCGCCGGTTATGATCACGTCAGCGATTGTATGAATGACGAGAATTATCGTCGGACTGTGTCTCATCTGATGCTGCTGGAGCAGGCACCGACGCTCAGCGTGGTGGATATCGATCTGAAAGACTACGCTGTTCAGCTACTTACCCGCTTTTCTAATCCAGCGCTCAAGCATCGAACCTGGCAAATCGCGATGGACGGTTCACAGAAGCTACCTCAGCGCATGTTGGAATCCCTACGCTGGCATGTGCGTAATGGAGGGGACTATCGTGTTCTGGCATTGGGGATCGCTGGCTGGATGCGTTATGTCAGTGGAAAAGATGATGCAGGTAATCCTATCGAAATCCGCGATCCGCTAGCGGAGAAGCTCGAATACATCGTTGCAGAGACGTCAGATAGCGCCGAGCGGGTCAGTGCGTTTCTCAATATTCGTTCTATTTTTGGTGAGGATCTGCCTGCAAACCACGATGTATTTAACGCTATCGCACAGGCTTATTTGAAGCTGCGCGATCACGGCGCAAAGAACACCGTAGCTGCACTGGTACAAGACTTTAAATAACGATAAACCCAAGCAACACAAGATATACCGCACTTTGGGCACCCAGTGATAGAGTGCGGCTTTTACCTTTTGTTTCATCCAACCACGGCAGCGATGACCAGCTCATTCCCCCGCCGATAACCGCGATCACTAACATCGCTGCGGCCACCAGCCAAACAAGCTTATCCAGCAGCGAATTGGGAAACAGAATCTGCAACGCGGAAACGACAAGAAACAACGTAACACACCGTAATACCCCGACCAGAATACCTGCACGATCTCTCAATCCACGCGGCGCAGAAGAAGGCAACCAGGCCTGAAAAGCAAACAACCCAACCACAGCAATAAAAATCACATAAATAATGGCATAGACCAGCAAATGACTCACGTTACGGCTCCTGATGAGGGAATACGATAAAGTAAACTGGGCGGGATGATGACGACATTTCCTCTCTGAGGTCAATGCGTTATTTCATACCATGCTATCGATTTGTGGGGTAGCGCCCACTATCGTCTCTTCGCCAATCAATACGTGTACGGCGCTGTTGTAGTAAACCTACAAACTTTGTAAATTAAGAACATAAAACAAAAATCAGAAAATTATAAAAATCAAATTAAAATATCTTATTTCATGATCCACCTGACAGATCGTTATTAAAAGCACTCAAAAGCGTGATCGTCAGTTTACTTTCTTTTCAATAGAGCAAATTATAAAGAAATGATAGTTCAATCGAACTGAAATATTGTTTCATATTTGTAATTAGGCTGATCATGAATAAACCAATCTCTTTTAAACATACGTTCTGCTACGGCAGCGCGAACCTGCTCGGCAGTGGCGCGCTTGCTATCAGCGGCGCATGGCTGATGTACTTTTACACCACATTTTGTGGTTTAACATTGGTTCAGGCTGCTGCTATTTTCTCCGTCGCCAGCATCATTGACGCTATCAGTAACCCCATCATGGGGTACATCAGTGATAATTTTTACAACACCCGTATTGGTCGCCGATTTGGTCGCCGACGCTTCTTTATTCTGCTAGGTGCCCCACTGGTTCTGGTCTACCCCATGCTATGGGTTGAAGGCTTTGGCTTCTGGTATTATCTGGCGACATACGTGCTGTTCGAGCTGATTTATACCTCGATCATGGTGCCGTATGAGACGCTGGCTACCGAAATGACCTCCGACTTTAAACTGCGGTCTAAGCTGACAGGTTCTAAAGCCATTTTCGGTAAAATCGCCAACTTCCTGGCAGCGTTCATTCCGGGGCAGTTTATTGCCGTCTACGGTAAAGATTCAGCAACGCCATTTTTCTACACCGGCCTGGTCTACGGTGCCATTATGGCTGCGGCGATGATCGCGCTTTATATGACATCCTGGGAGCGTCCGGTAAACGAAATTGTCCGTGAAAGCACATCAAGCCTGTGGCAGGCCATGAAAAAGCTGAGTGTGGATATGGTCTCCACTTTCCGCCTGCGCATCTTCCGCAAGCATCTGGGAATGTACCTGTTTGGCTTCGGCGCTGAATGGCTTTTCGCTTCCGCGTTTACCTACTTCATCGTCTTTGGCCTGAAACAGAACACCGCGCTGGTGTCACACCTCAACAGTTTCAGTTCAGTCATGCAGCTCATATCTACCGCAGCCTTCATCGGTATCTGCGTCAAAATGGGCTTTGCACGGCCGTTCCGTCTAGCGTTGATGGTGGTGATTGTCAGCGTAATCGCTTATGCGGCGCTCTATTTTGCAAACTGGTCAGAAGACATGACTATCTTCGTCCTGTTTGCCATTACTGCTGTATTTGGCCTCAGCACTGGCGGTATTTACTACATTCCCTGGACGGTTTATACCTTCCTCGCCGATGTGGATGAAGTTCTGACTGGACGTCGCCGTGAAGGTATTTACGCAGGCGCAATGACGTTTGCGGGCAAAATGGTGCGTTCCGTCATCGTCTTCGCAATGGGTTGGACGCTGAGCCAATTTGGCTTTGTATCCGGACAGTCGGTACAGCCGGAATCTGCCGTACAGGCGATTGTTGGTGTGTTCTCACTGGGCGTTATCGCTCTTGCACTGGTTGCGATTTACTACACGACGCAGATGAAGCTGGATCGTAAGAACCACGCCATTCTGCTGGAAGAAATTGCACGTATCAAAGCAGGCGGTGCCATTGCCGATATCCCAGCTCATGCTCGTGTTGTTGCTGAAGAGCTGACAGGCTGGGAATATGAGAAGTGCTGGGGCAACAACCCATTAGGTGTTCAGCCAGAAGAGGCGAAACCGCAGGTTGCTACTCCACAGCATTAATCGAAGACCATCGTTTATTGAAGATCATCGTTTATTGAAAACAAGTATTCTTAACAATCAACCCAATCTCGCATTGGGTTGATTTATTTAGAGCGTCGTTTTTTGATTAACAGAGCGGGTATACAGCACGCCAGCGATCAGACACAACGTATAGCCGAACAGTTCAGCCCCTTCCTCTGCAACGTTTTTCACGGTTCTGATATACCCATCATCCATCAGCGTTCCCCACAGCTGGGTCATACCAAACAGGCGAGAGAAGACCAGAACAGCCAGTAACCCACACACCATATAGCTGTAGCTAGCGTGCTGGAGAAAATGCGCCAGCCCAGCAAACGTATTATTTAGTGAAGACACCGCGTAGCCAATGCAGACCACCGCACACAGTGTGGCAAAATAGAACCAGCTGCCATGCGCAATATTATCCAAAAAGAAGTCCATTTCTCTAATCAACAAACAGAAAAAGAACCCAGCGATAAGCAGATAGCCACCTCGACGCGCACGCCATTTTATTCCGATGCGCAAGAACAGCAGCCCAGTCAATAATAAGAACGCCTCCTGAGAAAACTCAGTAATGGAAATCTCCTCCACTGCGTTATTCAGCACCACCACATCAATAAACAGCGCAAGTAACACCAGGCCCACAATCACCGCCAGCATCAAGGCAAATCCCAAACGGCGAACAACAACAGCAACATCTTTACTCATACTTCACGAATCCGTACGACGATAGTAATGCTGCTAAGGGTATCATTTAGGAAAGGATGATATTGGGCCGTTGGTGCGCCGTTGTAGCGATCTATATGGAAATGGCAGAATATGGCAGGCGATTGCGTCAATCACCTGCCTAAATGCAGGATTAAATCAGTGAAGCTTCTTTCAATTCACTTTTCAGGTAGGCGTAGTATATCGGAGCCGCAATCACACCGGACAAGCCAAATGCCGCTTCAAACACCAGCATTGCCAACAGAATTTCCCATGCATGCGCTTTGATCCTCGTTCCGACGATTTGTGCATTGAGGAAATACTCAAGCTTGTGAATCAGCATCAAATACACCAGCGCAACCAGCGCGATTGGCAGCGAAAGGGATAAACCAGACAGAAAGACGATGGAGTTAGAAATCAGGTTACCGATGACCGGTAGCAAACCAAAAACAAAGGTGAGCACCACCAGCGTTTTGGCAAACGGCAGATGAATACCGCACAGCGGCAAAGCGCCGAGAATAAAAATGGCGGACAGCGACGTGTTAACGGCAGAAATCTTCACCTGGGCGAAAACAATGTTGCGGAACGATGCCGACAGCAACGAAACCCGGCGCAGTAACTCCGCTTTTAGTAACGGTTTCTCCGTGTCCGGATCGACGTTATAAAGCGAGACAATCGCCCCAAGCACCATACCGATGAGCATCGTCACAAATCCATGCAGGAAACTTCTCCCCATGTTCTGCAACATCACAATATGCGCCTGAACCCATTGCAGAAACTCGTGTTGGAGTTCTTCAATACTGACTGGCAGATACCCCGGTAAGTAGTGGATAATCTGCTGCTGGATGTCATTGAGGATGTAGCCAATGCGTATATTGAACGCGGCAGTATCCTTCATTTCCTGCATCAACAATCCGACCAGGCTGCCAAACAATAGACTCAATAGGCTGACTACCAGCGTACTGATCACTGCGACCACAATCCAACGAGCGCGTTTACCACTGATGACCCGTTGAAAATAGGGAGTCAGCAAATTCACAATTTCATACACCAAAAAACCGGCAATAAAGCAGGTCAGCAGGCGTAAAGGCAGCAATATAAACAGGCCACCCATAATAAAGAAAAAGCTCAACAGGCGAGCTTGTTTCAGGTTCAGTAACTGCATGATGACATCCCGTATGAAGAGGCAACGCTGAGAATACCCTTTGTGGAGTATGCTACGCCTTTTTCGGTATCAACAGATTGATATATATGCCCCAGATTTGTGTTTAATCTGCGAGTGATAACCAACCAGCTAACAATTGGGGCATATTTTTGGTGTTTTATCGGCGAAATACCAGCAGTGTTTTAGCTTGGGCGGATATCCACCCACCATGAAAAACGTCTACTCACCTTCACTGGCAACGTCCGTGCGACGGCGTCAAGCAGGCGATCGGTTTCATTCAACGGAAAAACACCCGAAATCCGTAGATTTGTGACAGCAGAATCGACATGAAAATAGCCATTATGATAGCGGGAAATTTCATTGATGAGCTGCCCTAACGGCATGCTATCCGCGACCAATTGCCCCTTGCGCCAGCTCTGGCGGAAATTCTCAACGGGCGCAGGCTCACTGCACCTGTCTCGAGTAAAAGTAACCTGTTGCCCCGCCGTCACGCGCTGTGCAGCGGGTACTGCCGTTTGTAGCAAAACCTCTCCGCTAAAAACAGAGAGGACGCTGTGGGTAGAAGTGTAGCGGAGCGTCAATTGGCAAGAATGCGCAGCAGCAGCGAGATCGCCATGGGGTGTGGTCAACCGGGCTGCATGGGCAGTTTGGTTGTCCAGCATCAACTCACCTTTGATCAATTGAAACGTCAGCGGCTGAGACAAGGCGGGGTTGCCCTGCTGATTCAATGCTGAATCCGTATTCAACCAGACGGTCATCCCCGTTTCGATGCTGAGCTCGCGCGTTTCTCCCGTTCCCGTGCGGTAATCGGCTGCATAGCTTTCCCACGGCAGACTAAAACCCATACCTCCGGTCACGCTGGCGATAACCAACAATTTGAGCATACGTCGGCGTTCTTCACCCCGCTTGCTCAGTACCGAGGAAGCTAATTGGCTGTCTACCGCATGGAAACGGGCATGAATCTGTTCAACCTGCTGCCAGGCAAGCCGATGGGTTTCATCTTCATGTAACCATCGCTGCCATGTCTGACGATCGTGTTCGGAACAGTCTTCGTCATACAGCGTCGCATACCACTCAGCGGCAGCATAAAGAACATCTTTCGGAATAGAAGAAGTAATAGAGGAAATCATAAGTCCTGACACAATAGACAATTCAGCATTGCCTGTGCCATATATTTTTTTACCATCCGCTCGGAAACGGCTAATTGTTCAGCAACCTGCCAATAGGTCAAGCCGTCAAGATGCACCAGCAAGAATGCCTGACGCACCTTAACTGGCAATGTAGACAGCATCTGGTCGATGGCTAGCAGCGCATCAACCACCATCGCCTGCTGCTCAAGCGAAGGGGAAAAGTTAAATTCTTGCTCAGCCAGCACCTGAAGGTAGGCATTCTCGATGTCTCTACGTCGCCAGTGGTTAACCACCAGCCCGCGGGCCACGGTCGTCAGCCAGGCACGCGGTTCACGAATGTGATCGGCCTGATGTTGGCAGATCAAACGTAAAAACGTGTCTTGCGCCAGATCCGCAGCCTGCTGTGAACATCCTAAACGTCGACGTAACCATCCCTGTAACCAGGCATGGTGGTCATGATAAATCTGCTGAACGCTTAAGGTTTCAGGCTGATTAGGGCAGGTAACGGCGGGACTCTTCACGGTGGTCGCTCAATGTGACAGCAATGAAATGATTTTCATTATCATTAAAAGCAAAGTCAACGACTATCGTGCCGATTACAGTAAAAAGGAGGGATTACATGGCGAGCGGTACAAAAAAGAAAGAAGCCCGAAGGCTTCTTTCAGCGATATTCAAAACGGGAGATTACCAACGATAGCTGACATTCGCGCTAACGTTACGGCCTTCGCCGTAGTAGCACCAGTAGTTACAGGCGCTGACATACTCACGGTTTGTCAGGTTGGTGGCATTAACCTGCAACCGCCAGTCTTTGCTGAAATCATAGGCAATCATCGCATCCCACAGCGTATAAGCCGGAACCTTCATATCCGCCGTATTGGCTATGTCGCCGTAAGAACTGCCAACATATCGCACGCCACTACCGATACTTAACCCTTCCAGTTTGCCGTTAAAGGCATAGGTTGCCCAGCCAGACACGATTTGCTCAGGCAGTCCCGGAAGACGTTTGCCTACTTCGCCAACGGAACCGGATTTAGTCGTCTCCACTTCGTTGTAAGTATAGTTTGCCGTCAGCGTCAGACCGGTATAGACCTCACCGCTCAATTCCAATTCGAGGCCGCGTGAACGAGCTTCACCCGCCTGAATAGTCAGACTCGGGTTTTTAGGATCCGTCGTTTTAACGTTTTTCTGTTCCAGATTAAACAAGGCAGCAGACGCATAACCGTTAAAGCCTTCCGGCGTATATTTCACGCCAATTTCCGTCTGTTGGCCTTCTTCTGGCACATAAGGACGTTCGTAACCATCGCGGCCCGACACCGGCAGGAACGATTCCGAGTAGCTGATGTAAGGGGAAATTCCGTTATCAAACAGATACATTACCCCAGCAGTCTTGGTGAATTTGGTATCGTCTGTTCGGGTATCCGCGCCTGATGACAAATTACGGTCGCGAGACTTCGCCACATCGTAACGTCCACCCAGTAAGAAGATCAGACGCTCGTCATATTTGATCTGATTCTGAACGTAGTAACCGGTCTGATGGCGTCCAGAGCGGTGATCGAACAACTGGCTGTCCGGTGACGTGTAGTTACCGTAAACCGGATTAAAGATATCGATAGGGGCGCCAAAGGAGTACAGATTACCATCGCGGCTTTGCGCATTGGCGCGGCGATAGTCAAACCCGAGCAACAGAGTGTTTTCAATATCTTCCCACTGCCATTCCCCCACTAAGCGGTTATCCGTGGCCCAGTTTTGCGCAAAGCCGTCGCGGTAGGTCAACCCACGATTAGCATGACGCGCATCAGCCATACTCAGCGCATAAGCATTACGCAGATCCAAATTAAGGTAGGCGTAGTTCAGGTTCTGGTGGAACGTCCAGGTGTCATTCAGATGATGCGTGAACTCATAACCCAGAGTGAACTGCCGGGTATCATGGCGGTTCATTCCCGGTTCACCCAGCGATGTTTTATAGCCAACTTTGCCAAACGGCGTGCCATGTAATGTACCGTACGGCAGCTTAAAGCCGTTGGTCGTGTCCGAGTTAGTATCCATATAGCTGGCTAATACGGTCAGTTCCGTGTCTTCTCCGAGGAACGTGACGCTCGGAGCCAGGTAAAGTCGCTTACTCTTCGAGAAATCCATCTCACCCGAGGTATCGCGAGCCAGCGCGACAACGCGATACAGCACCGAGCCATCATCATTTAACGGACCCGCACTGTCGACGGCCAGATGGCGATAGTCGTTAGAACCGTATTCCAGCTCCACTTTTCCCTGCGGCAGACGCGTCGGTCGTTTGGTGATGACATTAACCAGGCCGCCCGGCGGGTTTTGTCCGTACAGGACAGAGGCTGGGCCTTTCAGCACTTCGATACGCTCGACGCCGAACGGTTCAATCTGCTGACCATAGAATCCATCTTCATTCAGCGTAGCCAGACCATTTTGGAACCGAGATTGATCGCTAAATCCACGAATAGTCACCCATTCAGCCTTGTTATCCGGCCCATATGGCGTCGCCAGAATACCGCTGCTGTAGCGCAGCGCCTGATCGATTTTTTGCGCCCCGCGCTCTTCGATCTGTTTCTCTGTCACAACGGCAACCGCACGCGGCGTCTCTGAAATGGGTACATCCAACTTCATCGCAGTATTCGGTGGAGCAGTAACGACAATTCGATCGTTTTTAGCGCCAACAGGTGCAGAAACGGGTACTGGCTCACCCGCCGCGCGCGGCACTAGCGTCACACTGCCATCAGCACTGTACTGTGCACTGAGGCCGCTATTGCTGAGAATCTGCTGGAAACCCTGCTCAACGCTGTAGTTCCCCTGTAACCCCGCACCGCGTTTACCCGCCACTAATGCTGGATCGTAAGAAAGTAATACGCCAGCCTGTTGGGCAAATTGATTAAGCACCTGATTGAGCGGGCCGGACGACACCGCGTATTGTTGAACGGATACCGCAGATGCAGCATAGACCGCCGCCATTGGCAGCACTGAAGCAAACGATGCCCCAAGTACCCCGGCACGTAAAATACGAGCCAACAGGTGGGTACGGAATGTAACCATTATTTATCCCCTATCGCATAAGAAACGCTTGTTTTCAGAAGCTATGCCAATTGAGAGAGTAAAAAGGGGAACTAAAAATCGAAAAATAATTAAAGTAAGCGTTATGAATCAGAAATATTACGGAAATTGCGTTGCCGATATTGGTAACCCCATGTGCAGAAATACCATTAACTATAAAAAACCAACGTCGAATTTTATCAAAAAGTGCTATATGTCGATAAGCGCTGTATCGGCTCGACCTCATCAATAATTAGACGAGAGTCTATTTATTCATTTGTCATCCATCATGATTCAACGCACTAAAAATAAAGAAAATTTTCAGAGCTTATTATCAATGATTAATAAACCATGTTGCCTAAAGGAATAATCCAAAAAAAGGCAGAAGGAAAAGGGAATAGGCAAGGAGAAAGGCGGGATGATATCGAAACGTTTCGCTGTTTATTTTAAAGAAGCATACTATATGCAATAAAATAGTTAACTCTCTATTTTTCTTAACTTTTCACATCATGGTGGTTAATAAAAACGTTTTTTATTCTCCATGCACGAAAAATTGGTGCTGCTTTATCGTTCTACTGGCCGCCAGTGGGTAATCAGAGAATAACCAACGCAATCGATTGCTGTTGATAAAACGATGCTAAATTAGCAATAACAACGTTATCAATAACAACAATTTGTCTTTTGTCGTTATTTTCCACTGGAAAGTATACATATCTACTCTTCCGGCCAGATAATCTACAATGACTCAAGCTTATGAAGCCAAGTTTGTCGAAGGCTCAACCGCATCCTGATTCAGGATCAGCAGAGAAAGCACTCGATTCTCAACGTTCAGCTTAGAAAAAGACAGCGTACTTAACTGCTTTTTAGTAAAGCCATCAGACAGCAGATCCGAGACCACGCGTGTACTCAACACGTTGGAATTGGTCATAAAGTCGTGATAGGCAAACTTCACGTTAATAGGGAGTACATCATCAATTGAGACGGGCGTATTCATTTCAGCACGCAATCCAAAATGGGCGTTGAAGGCAGAATTCGCGCAGACGACCTTACATTTTTCGTCAATCACCGCCACAGCACGCCGATCATTCTGAACTGGTTGAGAAAGCATGCCTAAAATCTCATTCCGGCCAAATATCAGACTCATTGTTTCCTCTGCATCATGCTATGTAAAAAGATATCTCACAGCGTGCCATGACGTCACGGCACACCATTGATAAGCAATCAACCTACCGGAATTTAAAAGGTTTCCGGACTAATAGTGTTCTTCCCAACCCCAGAAAATCACCTAATGAAAATAGTGAATTTCGCTAACCGGAACCGTTTATCGGTTCTCTGGTTACCGGGGCTCAAACATCTGCCGCCTTACTCAGCGTCAGTGATGTTGGGTATATCTATGTTATTTATTTTTGGAAACCGGATATTTCTGAATAAGACACAAAAAATAACACTTCACTTTTCTTTTTGTTAGCGGCTAGCACACAGCATCTTTACCCATTTTAAGAATGGCCCACATCTGTGCTGTGGAACCCACCTAGAGTGTAGATTATTCACACTTATCTGCTCGTTGATAATCAGATAAATCTATTTCATTAATAGCCTACATATAATTAACAACTAGAACAAAATTTCAACACACAGACCACTACTGAACGCGCTAAATAGCTGGCTCACGTAGGAATATACTCTGAACAGGTTTTTTACTATCGGCTGAATAAGCGGGATCTTTATGCCTTTTGATCGTAAAGGGCGATCAAAAACTTGATAACAATAGATATAATCTATTGAAAACAATGAATTGATCGTTAATGACATTATAACAGCCTACATAATTCTGCTGACTTTCATATTGTGACATACATCACTTATCGCATTTTGGCTATCACGAAAAAACTGCCTACTTTCTGAACCAAAAGACTATCTTTTAAGTAACGCTTCATTGCTTTTCCTGCATTGCGTGATCAATCGCGCAAAAAAGAAACAAAGATAACAGGTTAACTACAATTAACCATTATTTGACATAGCATTAACATGTTTAAGGAGAAGCGCTATGACACAACATAATAAACACGCCATTCCCGCCGCTATTGCGGAAAATGCACTGATAAATGCCCAGCAATACGAAAATATGTATCGGCTGTCCGTTGACGATCCCGCCGCCTTTTGGGGTGAACAGGGAAAGATCGTCGATTGGATAAAACCCTATGAAACGATCAAGAACACCTCATTCGACCCTGGCCATATCCGTATTCGTTGGTTTGAAGACGGTACATTAAATGTGGCAGCAAATTGTCTGGATCGCCATCTGGCCGAGCGTGGCGATCAAACCGCCATCATCTGGGAAGGGGATGACGCAACCGAAAGTAAAAAAGTCACCTATCGTGAGTTGCATCAGTCCGTGTGCCGCTTCGCCAATGTGTTGAAGTCACAGGGCGTCAAAAAAGGTGATGTCGTTGCTATTTATATGCCGATGGTGCCGGAAGCCGCTGTCGCAATGCTGGCCTGTGCCAGAATCGGCGCTATCCACTCGGTGATCTTCGGGGGCTTCTCTCCTGAAGCCATTTCTGGGCGCATCATCGATTCCAGCGCCAAGCTGGTCATCACCGCCGATGAAGGCATACGCGCCGGGCGTGTGATTCCGCTGAAAAAGAACATTGATGAAGCATTAAAGAACCCGAACGTCACCACCATTTCCAGCGTTATCGTTTTCCGCCGTACAGGTAAAATCAATGAATGGCAGGACGGGCGCGATCTGTGGTGGCACGAACTGGTTGAAAAAGCAGACGATCACTGTCCACCAGAAGAGATGAATGCGGAAGACCCACTGTTTATCCTTTATACATCGGGTTCGACCGGTAAGCCCAAGGGCGTTCTGCATACCACCGGCGGCTATCTGGTTTATGCCGCACTGACCTTCAAGTATGTCTTCGACTACCATCCCGGCGACATCTACTGGTGTACAGCAGACGTTGGCTGGGTTACGGGGCATAGCTACCTGCTTTATGGTCCGCTGGCATGCGGCGCGATTACGCTGATGTTCGAAGGCGTACCAACCTGGCCGGACGCTAGACGTATGGCGCAAGTGGTCGATAAGCATAAGGTCAACATTCTCTATACCGCTCCTACTGCGATCCGCGCATTGATGGCTGAAGGTGACAAGGCGATCGAAGGCACATCGCGCGAATCGCTCAGGATCATGGGTTCCGTTGGCGAACCGATCAACCCGGAAGCCTGGGAATGGTATTTCAACAAAATCGGCAATGGTAAATGCCCTATCGTCGATACCTGGTGGCAAACAGAAACGGGCGGTTTCATGATCACCCCGATCCCCGGCGCAATCGAAGCGAAAGCCGGTTCCGCGACGCGCCCATTCTTTGGTGTACAACCTGCATTAGTCGACAATCTTGGCAATCCACAGGAAGGCACCAGCGAAGGCAATCTGGTGATTGTGGATTCTTGGCCAGGCCAAGCAAGAACGCTGTTTGGCGATCACGATCGCTTTGAGCAAACCTACTTTTCCACCTTCAAAGGCATGTATTTCAGCGGCGACGGCGCGCGCCGTGACGAGGATGGTTATTACTGGATCACCGGTCGTGTTGACGACGTGCTGAACGTTTCCGGGCACCGTCTGGGGACGGCAGAAATCGAGTCTGCGCTCGTCGCACATCCTAAGATTGCCGAAGCGGCCGTGGTGGGTATCCCACACCATATGAAAGGGCAGGCCATTTACGCCTATATCACACTAAATCACGGCGAAGAGCCGTCCAGCGAGCTGTATACGGAAGTGCGCAATTGGGTGCGTAAGGAAATCGGCCCCATTGCCACACCGGACATCCTGCACTGGACTGACTCCTTACCGAAAACGCGATCCGGCAAAATCATGCGTCGTATTTTGCGTAAGATCGCCGCCGGTGACACCAGCAATCTGGGGGATACCTCAACGCTGGCCGATCCTGGCGTCGTCGAAAAACTGCTCGAAGAAAAGCAGGCCATGAGTACCGCCTCTCAATAACGACCTGACCCAAGCTTTCTCTATTCCCGTAAGCCATGACGTGGCTTGCGGGGATGTGGCTGGCGATAAATCAGGTAGCAACGTTGCGGCAATACTCAACCTAACAGATTACTGGAGACTTACGATGAATGATGCCATTTATCAACGGATTGAAAGTAACCCTCTATTCAGAGAACTGGTCAACAAGCGACAGCGTTTTGCCGCTTTCCTTTCGCTAATCATGCTGGTGCTTTATGTCGGTTTTATTCTACTGATCGCCTTTGCACCAGGCTGGCTGGGAACACCGATCGCTCCCGATTCGAGCATTACCCGTGGTATTCCGATTGGCGTGGGATTGATTGTGATTTCCTTCATTCTGACGGGCGTCTATGTGTATCGCGCTAACGGTGAATTTGATCGCCTGACCAAGCAGTTACTGGATGAGGTAAAGCAATGAAAATACGCTTTATGATGCTGTTCGGACTGTTGACGCTACCCGTGATTGCGTGGGCGGCAGATGCGCTCACGGGGGATGTCCAGCGCCAGCCCTTGAATATTCAGGCTATCGTGATGTTTCTGCTGTTCGTCGGCGGCACGCTGTATATCACTTACTGGGCGTCGAAGAAAACCCGCTCACGTAGCGACTATTATACGGCTGGCGGCAACATTACCGGTTTCCAGAACGGGCTGGCGATTGCGGGTGACTACATGTCAGCCGCCTCCTTCCTCGGTATTTCTGCGCTGGTCTATACCTCCGGTTACGACGGTCTGATTTACTCACTCGGCTTTCTAGTCGGCTGGCCGATTATTCTGTTTCTGATCGCGGAGCGACTACGCAACCTCGGGCGTTACACTTTTGCTGACGTCGCGTCATACCGTCTGAAACAAAACCCCATCCGCAGCCTCTCTGCTTGCGGCTCTCTGGTGGTCGTGGCGTTGTACCTCATCGCACAGATGGTGGGCGCAGGGAAACTCATCGAACTGCTGTTCGGCCTCAACTACCATGTAGCCGTGGTACTGGTCGGCATTCTGATGGTGATGTACGTGATGTTTGGCGGCATGCTCGCCACCACATGGGTACAAATTATCAAAGCCGTCCTGCTGCTATTCGGCGCCACCTTCATGGCGGTCATGGTAATGAAATCCGTCGGATTCAGCTTTGATGCGCTGTTCAAACAGGCGATGGCGGTTCACCCGAAAGGCGCAGCGATCATGAGCCCCGGCGGACTGGTTTCTGACCCGATATCCGCATTGTCTCTCGGATTGGGGCTAATGTTCGGTACGGCCGGTTTGCCACACATTCTGATGCGTTTTTTCACCGTCAGCGATGCCAAAGAGGCCAGAAAAAGCGTGTTCTACGCCACTGGGTTCATGGGCTATTTCTACGTCCTGACCTTCATCATCGGCTTCGGCGCTATTCTGCTGGTGAGTGCCAATCCGGCGTTTAAGGACGCGACGGGCGCACTCATCGGTGGGAATAACATGGCGGCAGTGCATCTGGCCGATGCGGTCGGCGGCAATTTCTTCCTCGGCTTTATCTCCGCCGTGGCCTTTGCCACCATTCTGGCCGTCGTCGCTGGGTTGACGCTGGCGGGCGCCTCTGCCGTATCCCACGACCTCTACTCTAACGTGATCAAGAAAGGGAAAGCGACAGAACGTGATGAGCTGAAAGTCTCGAAAATCACCGTATTGGTGCTGGGTGTCGTGGCTATTTCGCTCGGTATCCTGTTTGAGAACCAGAATATCGCCTTCATGGTTGGGTTGGCGTTCTCCATCGCTGCCAGCTGTAACTTCCCCATCATTATCATCTCCATGTACTGGTCGAAGCTGACGACACGCGGCGCCATGATTGGTGGTTGGGCGGGGCTGTTAACGGCCGTCATTCTGATGGTACTGGGGCCGACGATCTGGGTGAAAATCCTCGGTCACGCCACGCCGATTTATCCTTACGATTATCCAGCGCTATTCTCCATGCTGGTCGCGTTTATCGGTATCTGGTTCTTCTCCATCACCGATCGTTCCGAAACAGGACAGCAGGAACGTGCTCGCTTCCATGCGCAGTTTGTCCGCTCACAAACCGGCGTCGGTGCTTCAAAAGGCAGTTCTCACTAATCTCTGTCTCTCTCTGGCCCGCATTTCGCGGGCCAGCTCCTTTATGAAATCCTACGCTCTGAGTTGCTGAAACGGGGTTTACTCCTCGCTTAACGTCACCACGTCATACATCACACTACCGCCTTTTAATTGCAGCGTGATCGTGTTGTTGCCTTTTTTCAGGAAACCGGATGACACGGGGATACGCGCAACGTGATAGCGACCGCTCTGTAGCGCACCGCGATAGATGGCTTTATCGTTGTCGTAAGTTAGTGTCTCCAGCGTGGTGCCGTTTACCATTACCGCCAGTTGTGGCACGGTTGGCTCGCTCATGCCGCTGTTGCTGGCTGCCGCCAGTGCGATGTTAAGGAAATAGGTTTTCTTTTCAGGTTTTAGAGCAAAGCGGATATCCCATTTTCCCGGTTTGGTCTGCGCGTAATACCAGTCGCGCTGATAATCGCTGCGGCCAATATCGAACGTCAGATTTGCCGGAACCTCATGCTGCCAGCGGGTGTTACGTGCTTCGTTACCAAAGCGGAATTCGCTCGCCTGCCGATTGGCTTGCCCAATGGCCCAGACAACCGATTCGGCTTTAGGCAGCGTTATCATCGGCAGTACTTGCTTATCACCAGAAACGGACAGCGTTTGCTCCGCCAGTATCCCCGGCTGCGTACCGCTGTTAGCGTACACGGCCAGATGGTAATTACCCGGTCGGACATGAGGAATGGCAAAATTCCCCTGCGAGTCAGTCGTTGCCTGATACGAATAGCCGCGGGTTTGCACATCAAACGGTTCATCCAATGATGATGAAAGCACAACAGTGACTGACTGCTGGCTGGCAACGCGTCCGCTGACCTGAGTGCGATCGATAGGATAGCGGGAATCGTCCACCCATTTATACGGCCAACTGACCGTTTCCGTCAGCGCCTGACGCTGGGCATCCGCCAGCATCTGTTCGGTATCGCCCTGATTAATATATAGCAACCACGGGCCGTAGAATTTTTTCCAGCTCGGTGGTACCGCCATATCCGGCGTGCCAAAGTGCGACCCCGTCATATAGTTCAGAATGATCGCATCCTGATGCACCAGCAAATCCTGCTTAAGCGCATCACCGGAGAAATACTCCCGGTTGCCGTGAATCAACCATGCACCCACGCCATTGCCGAAAACACCCCAGAAAGGCGCGGTCCGCATATAACCAGCGAAGTCATATTTGGAATAGATACTGCCATCCGGCAGTCTCCAGGTTTCATCCTGCACCTTTGGCGAGGCTTCAAGCTGGCTATAGAGCAGCGGTTTACCCTGACGAACGCCGCTATAGAGATGGTCTAACCGTGCAGGGTCGAAGCGATAGACATTACGCAGCTCACTGACGTTAACATCCTGACGTCCGCTATTTTCGGCCACCACATAACTGTAAAGACCGCTAACGCCGCGACGCATAATCAAGTGGTATTCAAGCTTTAGCAATCCGCCTCGGTCATCGATATAGGCCACATGCGCCATCTCACGATCGTTACGTAGCACTTCCACTCGCTCGGGGGTGAAATCTTTGACGCCTTTAGCATGAGCATCGTTAATATAGTAATCGAGGTAAGCGCTACGCGTTTTACTCGGATCGCGCGCCGCACCAGACAGGTTGGTGACAATATTTTTGCCGCCCGTTACCATGCCCACCGCGCTGCCATCCTCCCCGAATGTGGCTTTCAGCAAGCCGTTATCCAGAACGGTATTCAAGCCCGAAACGGATAACGACACGGCATTATCCTGTGCACTATAGCTATAGGGTGCCAGCATGACACCCACCAACAACAAGACAGATCGCTTCACAGTCAGCCCTCTTGTGTTCAGTCGGTTAGACAAGAATTTTCATCACGGTGGTTCAGGCCACGGCAAATGTCAGATATTAGGGGAAACACGGTGATGAGGTTCCCGCAGGGACACCTCGCACCGTGGTAGCCCCGTGTATCTCGGTATGGCACCAAACCTTGTCGCTGAAATTAAAAATTTCTGCCATTTTAAATAGATGGGATAGAGATATCAGGAACAACATAATCGAGGAGATAAGCGCCCTCCTTCACGCTACTGCCAGCAAAAACAAGAATCTGGCACTAGCGGGAAGAAAGTCAGGATCGACATCGCAGAAATCAAAACCGATCAGAATGACAGTTCGCGGATCAGCACGGCAGATACCACTTTCCAACCGCGAATCAACAGGCTTTGCGCCTCGCCGTCCATGACGACTGTGCCGCGCAGCACTTGCGGCTGAGCACGATAATCGGCAGGCAGGCTGAGTAGTACGCGATAAACTGCCTGCTCAGGATGCAGCTTACGTTGTGAATCGCTCAACGTGGCAATATCGCCGCCGTAAACCGAAGCGAGTTCCGGCGCGGCATTCAGATCGCGGGTCGCCGTGCTGGCAATTTCCACAATCGTGAGCGGCAGCGACGAGCGGCTGACATCCTGTAAATAAAACGTGCCTTTTCCACCCGTGCTGAGCCGCTGCCAGTCTTTTTCCGACACAAATGCTTCCACCAGCCCGCCGGTTGGCTTGGTCACCACGGCTAGCCATTCGCCTTGCCCCAGCCACTCGCCCGTTTCCAGCGGCGTCGCCATGTCTGCCACCACGCCGTCTATCGGCGCACGTACCGTCAACTGTTCAGACTGACGCTGCAATACCTGCAATTTTTGCAGCGCGGCTTCGTGCTCCTGCTTCACCCGTTGGTGATCGCCAGCCGCTTCCTTGTTGAATACCTGAAAGGTACTTTGCCAGTTCAGCGTAGCGATTTGTCGCTCCAACTGCTGTTGTTCATGCGCCAGCGCATCAGACGACAGCGTAAATAGCGTCTGCCCAGCGTGTACAGGCTGACCAACCTGCACCTCAATGCGTTGAATCATCGCGGGTACGGGCATATACAGACTGCTTTGCTGTTCCGCCCGCAACAGTGCCGGAGCGTACACGCTGCGCTGCCAGGGAATCATTAGCAAGAGCAGAATCACGGCGCTCACGGACAGCGTCGTCGTCATATTACGGTTCATACGATAGTCCTTACGGCGTTTACTCCATTCACGCACTTCATTCACCACGGGCATCACCACGAAGTAGCCGATTTCAATCGCAAAAAGCAGCATCCCCAGCAGCTTGAACGCCATGTGGTAAACCAGAATCGCGATACCGGTAAACAGGAAAAAGCGATATATCCACACCGCAAAGGCATAGCCCACCAGCGTGCGTTGCAGCCAGCGCGGAAAGTGTTCCGGCGGCGCATCCCCTAGCCCGAACAGCCATTCGCGCATCTGCCAGCGGCCGATGGCAAAGCCTCTATTTTGTAGATTCGGCACCTGTAATCCGTCAGAAAGCAGGAAATAACCATCGAAGCGCATCAGCGGGCTGAGGTTAATCGCCAGCGTCATGATCCAGGTCGTCGTCGCCAACATGAACGCGGCGCTACGCAGCATGCCGTCCGGTAAAAAACTCCACGCCAGCGTTGCCCACGCCGCCAGCACCAGTTCGGTCATCATGCCCGCCGCGCCAATCGCCATCCGTTGTCGGCGGCGGGTGAGCTTCCATGAACCGGACGTATCGGTATACAGCACCGGCATCATCACCAGAAACGCGACGCCCATGGTAGCGACCCGCGCACCAAAGCGCTTGCAGGTGTAGGCATGGCCGAACTCATGCAGGATCTTGGTAAAGCAAAGCGTCAGCCCCGCTAACGCCGCCCCTTCCAGCGTGAAGAAGTGCAGAAACGTATGCTTGAACGTTTCCCACTGGCGTCCGGCGAGGAATAGCCCCAGCACAGCCACCAGCAGCGTCAGTTTGAGAAAAGTACGGCTGAAAAGCGGCGCGATCCACGGCAGCGTAGCGCCCAGAAAGCGATCGGGATGCCATAAGGGAATGCGGAAGAACAGATAATTCTTCAGCAGCTTGCGCCAAATCGAGACGCGCGACTGCTCCACCTGACGGGTAAACTGCGCCAGCGCTTCATCACCGGAAACACGCGTCAGGCTGTTAGCCTGCAAGAAACGGTTGAAGTACTGCACATCGCTGTCATCGAGTGTCAGCGCAGAAGTCTGATTAACCTCGGCCACGATCTGCTCGGCGTTCCCCATCGACCAGCGCGATAGCATCGCCATTTCTGCCCAGCCGATGCGAAAATAAAGACCGCGTAGCGGATCTTCCAGCGTCCAGCTTGGCGATCCATCACGGTTAGCGGGCCCAGCATGCAGGATCAGTTCATCGCGCAGCGGGCTAAGCCCGGCGGCTGGCGTTGCAGCTCCAGCCATCGTTAGACGCCCAGCCAGACGCGCAGGGACGCGAGCGGTTTACGCAGCAGATACACAAATAGCACCGTCCGTTTCCCATACAGCTTGGCGGTGCCTTTCAGGCCTACGCGAAGCTGTGGGTCATCCTGCGTAAAACGCGCCCGCAGTCGATAGGCCATCACATTATCCGGCGTCGGCGCTGCGCGATAGCCAATCTGCTCAAGCCGCGCTTCCTGTGCCGAATTTGGTGCGACATTGAGGAACAGGCGCACATCCGCACCATTCTCCAGCGCAATGGCATCAGCCGCAGGCAATTGGATCTCCAGTTCTACATCGTGTGGATCGGCGATCATCATGATGCGTTCTCCCACTGCTACCGAACGCCCAATCCAGTCACTGGCGTCATCAAGAATCGCCACGCCGTCACGCGGGGAAATCAGCTGCATACGTTCCTGCTGACGTTGCAGAAAATCCATGTCGCTCTGCGCCTGCTCGCGGCGGCTTTGTAGCACGGCCAGACTGGCCTTGCTGTTGGCATCGAACAGCGCCTGCTGCTGAGCCTGACGGTACTGGGCATCGGCAGTCGCAAAAGCCTGCCGCGCCGATTCCAGCCGGTTTTCCAGTTCGCGCACGTCCAGCCGCACCAGCGGCTGGTTAGCGCTGACGGTTTGATTAGGTCGAACCAGAATGTCATCCACCACGCCCGCGACAGGGGCGCGTACCATAACCGGACGATGTGCGACGATCTCCGCCGGAGCCAACACCGACTGGCGAACGGGGATCAATAAGATCAACACCAGCGCCCCCACAGCGCCGAGGATCAGGCGACGTCTGGCAGGCGGCGTTTTCGATGGGCGACGACGCACTTTGCACAGGCTAGACCACGCATGCGCGTAGGCGTCAGCCAGCTTTTCCAACAGCACGATTTCGGCAGGTAGCCATGCGCTATCGCGTGCTAACACCAGTACCAGCGGCGCATCCCCCTGCGGTAAACGCAGTGGCAGCCAGAGTAAAAACTCCGGCAGGTGTTCCTGCCATAGAACTTGATCGTCGGTAGGAAGTTCTCGGCATTGCAGCACCTGCGTTTGGCGCCCTTCCTCCTGCCACTGGCGACACAGGCGGCTAAATTCGGTACAAAACGGCGCATTGTGGTCGAGCGAGGCCAGCCCGGAAGCCGCCTGCAAACGTCGTTTGTCGCTATCCCACAGCAACGCCTGCCGATACTTCACCAGATTGTGCGTCTCATTGACGATGAAAAACGCCAGTTCATCCAGCGTTTCTCGCGCTCTGGCGCGGCTTTGCAACTGTAACAGCTCGGCCAACAGCGCCAGCCGGGTATCCTGTTCGGTTGATGCTACTGTCGTCGAATGCCGCTCGGTCATGGCGTTACGCTACTTGCGTCAGGCGGTGCAATCTGCGCGACGCCGCTCATACCCGGCAGTAATCCAGCGGTGGATTGCGTAATCCGACCAAAGGCTTTCACCGACTGACTGACCGGATCGATAGCCGACGAGAGGCGGCTGATTTCTGCCGGATAGCTCAGGCCAGTTTCATCCAGCGTAACCTGAAAAGCGCTACCCTGCTTTAACCACACTAGCCAACGCGACGGCACGATCATTTCCAACTCGAACGCGCTGTCATCATAAATCGCCAACAGCTCTTTCCCTTCCGCCACGGATTCCCAACGCTTAACCTTGGTTTCCGTTACACGACCGGAAAACGGGGCTTTAATCACACAGCGTTGCAGCATCGCCCGATTGACGCCGCTTTCCGCCTGCGCCATCGACACCGACGATCGCGCTTGATCGACATCCGACAGGCTGATCGAATTGAGCTTATCCAACCGATCGGCAATCGCCAGCTTCTTACGCGCGGCATTCTCTGCGGCGTTCGAGTAGTTCAGCTTTTCGCGCAGCACGGTGCAGTCAAACGTCACCAGCGTATCGCCCTGTTTGAAGTGTTCGCCCTCTTTCACTGCAATATCCGTCACTTTCCCGGCAATTTCGCTGGATAACACGGTATAACGCTGCGCACTGAGCTGCACGCGAATGTCTCCCGTGGTCGCAGCCTGCCCCCACAGGGGCAGACTTAACGCACTCACCAGCAACAGCGGACGCATCATGCCGACAGCCATTAACGCGAGCCTCCCGCCTGTAGAGATTGCAGGTTGTCCCACATATCCGTGTTCACCACGCGATAGGGTTTCCCTGCATTAGCCGATGGCGTCACGGCAACAGGCGTGATGGGCTTGGTTGCAGATGGAGCTATTACGGTAGAAGCCGTCGTGGTGGCAGGCGTAGCCGGTGTTGACAAGGACAAGCGCGGCACCGCAACCCCGCCTTTTTCAAGATTCCCCGTGGTGCGGGCAATCGAACTGCTTAACGCAGCCAGGCTGACATCGTTCACGTTATCCGGCAGCACATCCAGCCCAGCAGCCTGATACACCGCACCCAGCGCATTCTGCACATCGGCAAAGCTGCGGTCACGCGCGCGGGTCGTCAGAATGGTTTCCGTACTGACGCGCACCTGCTCCATCTGCGTCTCGGCACGATGCTGTACGCTGAGCGTGGTTTGGTTCAGGATGCCGCGCTGAATCCGCGCCAGTTCCTGATAACGACCGAACATCCGCGTGCTCTGCTGGTATTCTTGCCAGGCGACGTTCACCTGCGTCAGCACTGCCATACGCAACGCCTGACGACGGACTTCTGCCAGATCTTCATTCGCCTGTCCGGCACGTTTCACCGATGACCACGACAGCACGTTTAGCAGGTTGCCGCTGACCTGAACGCCCGCGTTCGCCCACTGATGATTGACCAGATAGCTGTTGCTGTCGCCGTTGATACCGGCAAACAACGACACGCCCGGCAGCAGACGCAACAGCGATTTCCGGGTTTCCAGTACGCTGTTGCGTGCCAGATAGTTCTCTTCACGCACTTCCGGACGTTTCACCATCGAGAAGTTTTCCAGATCGTCGAGCGAGTAAGCCATCTTCGGTGCAACCAGACTGCTTTCATTAGGCACGACAACATCATATTTGCTGGACGGCGGCAGGTTCATCAACGCCGCCAGACGGGATTTCGCCACTACCAGATCGCTATCGACAATTTCTAACTGGCGCACCATCTCCAGCATATTTTTCTGGAAACGCAGCGCCTCAACCGGTGCCAGCAGACGCTGCTGTTCGGTCTGACGCGCGTATTCCAACGCCTGACGTGCCTGCGTCAGCGAAGTAGTGACTTCCGGCTGCAAACGCTGCGCGGTAGCCGCTTCCCAATAGGCAGTCCGCACCTGACGGGTAATATCTGCCACGACGCGACGACGACGCTCTTCCGCCGCCAGCGATTTATTTGCCTGCACTTTGGCGTTGAAATAACTGATACCGAAGTCCAGCACATTCCAGCTCATCGTCAGATCGGCAGTACGCTGGGTCTGATCCTGACTGGTAGACGCTTCCAACGACTGTCGGCCAGTAGTGACCGACTGGCTGCTGGAACCTGCCACGTTATCGCGGGTTTGTAATCCGGCACGCGCAGTCAGTTTCGGCAACAACATGTCCAGATTTTGTACGCCCAACAGGTCATCTTCCATTGCCTGTTCCATCAGTGCGACCCGCTGTTGCAGGTTATATTTCAGCGCACGGGCAATCGCTTCATCCAGTGTGATCGTGCCGCGCACCGGTTCCTGATTGGCGAACATCTGTGTTCTGTCACTCAGCGCCTGTGCAACCTGCTGTTCAACCGTTACCGGTTCAGGTTTGACGGCACAGCCTGCCAACCCCAGACAGGCGAGGGTCACCGCGATCCGTAACGCCCGGGAACCTGCGGAGCGTGGTGTAGCCTCGCGTTGAACGTTCTGCTGCTGACTGTCGTGCTGCTGGCTATCCCAGAAATGCGCTATGTGCTGATTCACCCGGGTTCTCCCCATCTTCTATTTGTCTGTTCCCTTCATCTTGCAGGCTGTGGATTGATTACCACCTGCAAGCGCCCGGGTTAGTGGTTATACCCGTCATACTTCAAGCTGCTTGTGCGTTGGCTGCCCTTGCTCACCCCAGTCACTTACCTGAGTAAGCTCCTGGGGATTCGTGCAGTTGCCGCCTTCACGCAACTCGAATTATTTAGGGTATAAGTAAATAAAATCTCGTCTTAATATTCAGCCTACGTGTGCTATGTACGCAGGCTGCTCAGCTCACTGAGCGCCGCCAGCAGTTCATCCTGTTCAGGCTGATGCTGACGCAACTGTTCGGTAAAGGCAGTTTTCCCCGCTTGCGCTAACGGCTCCACATCCCGGTTTTCAGTGGGGAGTGAAGGAGATTGCATCGCGCCGCGGTCAGTGGCCATCGCTGCGCCATCGTTCTGCCCGGTTTGCAGCGTGATCGGCACCGTCCGGCTGGTGCCGTCTGCAGTTTGGGCTTTCAGCGCCAGTTGGATCTGATTCACCTGCAACGCACTGGCATCGGTAATCCGCACCACGCCGCTGCGGGCATCAAACTGCACCCACGCAGGCAGCGGACGCCCGTTCGCCAGTTGCAGCGTCAGCGTGGCATTGCCTTCACGCACGCTGAACATGCGCTGCGGCAAGCTAAAGGCGAGTGCGCCGGAGGCATCCGGCCGTAACGCGCCCTGCACGCTGCTGAACGCCGATTCCAATGCCGTTGTCTGACCGCGCACGCTCAGGAACAGGTTGGAATCCGCCGGAGAGACTGCCGTGCTATCGCGCACGACGGTGTTAGCACGAGAAGAGAAGTTGACCTGATCCAGCGTCGGCATCAGCTGTGACATCACGGGATCGAGCACCCACGGGGCATCAGACTGGCGCGCCGTATCAGCATCGCGCTGCCGCACAGGTTCGGCAGTAATGTTAGTCGGTAGCGGTTGAACGTCTGGACGAGACAGATCGGCGACAATCGCACCCAGCGGTTGTTCGCGTTCTCTTTCGTCCGAATCAACAGGCAGGCTTACCCCCTGCTGCACCAGAATGACCGGTGCCGCTGTGGAGGTGTTGTCAGGATTGGCTGGCTCCGTTGGTGTACCGGGGTCGACTGGCGTCGAGGCGGCATTGACCGTCAGCGCCACATTCAGCGCCGTCGCGTTGCCCACGCTGTCCGTGGCAGTAATCGTCAGGCTGAATGTTCCCGACACGGTCGGATCGCCCCCGATCGTGCGCGTTGCGGTATCAAACGTCAGCCCGTTCGGTAGACCGTTGATCGACAGCGTCAGTGCGTCATTTTCCGCATCACTGAAAAGACTATCAGGCAAGGAATAAGACCAGCGGGTGCCAACCTGTGCGGCTGGCGGAGTGAACTGCTCAGCATGACCAACAGGCGGTAGATTGTTCTCTCTTAGCAACGTAACACCGAGCGTCTGCGCGGTGGAATTGGCTTCGCCATCATTGAATACCAACGTCAGTGATACCGCGCTTCCGGTCAGTGGAGCGCTCGTCGCCCAGCTAATCTGACGTGCAAGCGCCGTCGCATCCGCACGAGAAATAGCAGCGGTGAAGGTTACCGTGAGTTTGCCGTCCACCTGTGTGAAGGTCGCGACCGCTTGTCCTTCTTTGCTAATCACACCATTCGCCAACGTGAAACCATTACCAGCGGTAAAATCGAAACGATCGCTTGCTGACGCCGCTTCACCGCGCTGTAGCGTGATCGACCCACCCTGATAATTTCCCGTCCCGCCGTTCAGTGCATCCAGTTCCGCATCACTGAAGATGATAGACGGCGCGACGATAACCGCTGAGCCATCAATGCGATAAATCGGCAGACGAGAGACTTCATCCAGCGCCGTTACGCCATTGCCGAGCGCAATCAGACCACCGTCAACCGACAGCAGATGGGTGAAGCCTGCACCGCCACTTACCTGCGTATCGAGCGGTATCAGCGCCTGACCATTCAGCACATAGCGAGTCAGCGAACCGTCACTTTGCGTAACGTACAGCACTCGCGCATCAGCAGAGAAAGCGATGTCACTCACCGAGCCTTCTGCTGCGACGCGGGCAAGGTGCGTGAAGGTTCCCGTTGCCGTATCCAGCGCAAAGGCATCGATCTGCCCTGCACTGGCGACAAAGACTCTGCGTCCATCGGCGCTGACCGTTATCTGTTCCAGCCCAGAAAGCTGCACGGTATTACCTGAGGCATCGGTAAAGTCGCGGATGTTCCCCAATAGCGTCGGCTCGCCGTTGTCACCACGCGTATACACAATCAGTGATGAACCACTGCTGGTATTTGTCGTCACAAATAGCAAATTGCCACGGCTAACTACTTCGCTGGCTTGCCATAGGTAAGGTTCACTCCACATCCCCCCCTCGATCAATCCAACATAATCGAGCTTGCCTGTTGCCGTATCGCGGGTAAACCAGAGGAGGTTGTAGTTGTTGATGACATACAGCGTCTTGCCATCATCAGACAGGGTGATGCCTTTGATGTCGTAAAGGTTACTATTGTGTATTTCGTAGACATCAACGATGGTTTCTTTATGTTCCAGATTGCCTTCAGCATCCCGGCTAAACCAGACAATCGCGTTGCCGTCGGCACGCAGTGCATACACGCTGTTGCCCTCAACAGAAACCTGTAACTGGCTTATCCCCTGGACACCGTCTACGGCGGCAAAAGTACGCACATAGGTTAATTCGCCGCTGTTCGCATCACGCTGGAATAAGGCAATCGCCCCTTTATCATCGCTGACATACACCGCCAGCCCATCTGCCGTGCGGGCTGCCGCCGTCACCGTGCCTAGCCCGGTAATCGCGGTATACGCATTCACCAAGCGCAATTCATCGGCAGAGAGCACCGGATCGTTCGCCACCACAGGCGTGTCGTTGATAGCGGTAATCGCCACCGACAAGGCCGTAACCTGAGATTCCAGATAGCGATCGGCTAGCGTTACCGTCACCGCGACCAGTGCGGCAGGCGTATGGCTGTCGCTGGCGTAGGTAATTTGACGTAGCGTGTTCTGCACATCTTCCGTGGTGGGGATCGTGCCTGCATGACTATTAAAATGAATCGTCAGCACGCCGTCTTTATTACTGACCTGACCAATCGCCACACCGTCTTTCTGAAGCGTATCACCCGATAATGTCAGGCCGTTGCCAGCATTCAGACTCAGCTTATCCAGCGCCGTTTTACCGTCACCCAGCGTAATCTTCAGCGTCGCGCCGTCGTAATTGCCTTTGCCGCCGTTAAGTTTGTCCATCTGCGCATCAGACACCGTTGCGTCAGGTGCCAGCACGATAGGATCGGCGCGTTCGGTATACGTCGGTGTTGTAGCCGGAACAGTAATAACCGGCGCGGTATTGGCTTCTGCCGCAGGTACCAGCGTCAGCGTAATGGTTTGTTCCAGCGTAGTTTCCGGGGCGCTACCGCTATAGTTATTTTCCTTGACCATCAGGGTAACGTGGCGTTCCCCGCTTGGATCGCTGCCCAGATAGTTGTAGCCGATACTGTCAATAATCTCAGCCGTGCCGCTACCGTCTTTCCCGACATACAGAAGAACCGTGGCTTTACCGTCTTTCACTTCAACGGAATATTGCAATCCACTGGCTGTGCGCGGTGTACCGTTGGATTTTTCGAGCACGATCGTACTGCCATCGACGCTGATCGTCTCATTTGGCCCTGAGACATCAAACGTCAGCACCACCTGCCAGATGGTTTGTCCACTCTCGACGGTGTCGATATGCGTATCTTTAAACAGCTTAACGAACTCGCCGTTGCCCGGAATTTGTGGATTCAGCACCGTCGTATTCAGTACAGCCGGATCGTTTACGCCAACAAGATTAACCGTCACGTCCATCGTAGCGACGTTATTGTCGCCATCATTGATGCTGAAGGTGAAGGCAGGTGACGATCCCGCATGTTCTGGATCCTGACTGGTGTTCTGGTAGGTAATCTGACGCAGCACATTCTGCGCATCGGCTTTTGTCACCGCAGCCGTAAAGGTCACCGTGAGCACGCCATTAATCTGCGTAAAGGTAGCAATCGTAGTGCCATCTTTAACGAGGGTGTTACCGTCCAGCGTTAGACCGTTATCCGCCTTAAAGCCAAATGTATCTTCCGGTAGCCCGCCTTCTTGTCGGCCCACCGTGATGCTCGCGCCGCTATAGTTACCCGCACCGTTATTTGACGCATCTAACTGCGGATCGGACAAACGACCTGATGGCAGCAGCACCGTTGCATCAGTATCTTCGGTGTAGGTGGCCCCAGCAGTACCGACATTCAGCACATGGATCTTATCGCCGCCAATCAGGTACAGCTGCTTGCCGTCTGCACTCAATTCGACGTTTTGCAGATCAGAGAAGGAAATATTGAGCGGGCTATCCCAACTGCCGCTAATCGTGTGCTTCAACGTCAGGCTGCCATCTTCAGCACGAGCGAAAACAGAAATATTCTTGCCAATGACGAACAGCGCCGTGCCATCAGCAGAAACCACCAGATTGGTCGCCAGCGCTTCACCGGAATCACCACCGTCATCGGTGATTGACGTTGTATCCGTAAGCGTCAGTGCCCCATCTGCACCTACCGTTATCGTATTGAGCGTGTAATTACCCACATCGGCATTAATCGCATACAGCGTTTTGCCATCAGGTGAGAGAGCAAGTGAATTGATGTAATACTCGCTCGCTCCACTAATCTGGCCGACCTGAGACAACGCGCCTTGAGCATCAATACTGAATGCGGTGACACCGACGGTACCGCCGGAACCCGACACAAACAGATAGCGCCCGGTTGAATCAAGCACAAGACGGCTCGCCCCGATCAGATTATCGGTCTGGGAAACCGATGTCAGGCTACCGTCCGTACCGCGCTTAAACACCAGCACGCTGCGACTGTCATTATCACTGTCAGATTGGGCAGTAGTGAGGTAGAGGTAATCGCCCTGAGAAACAATGTGAGAACGCACATCCAGCGAACGACCGCCCAGCGCGGCTTGATCAAGGACGCCAGCCTGCGTCAGCTCACCGTCGCTGCCAACGCTGAAAATGGTCACCGCATTGCCTTCGCTACCCACCACATACAGGTATTGCCCATCAGCGGACAGAATCACATCTGACGCACCGGCTAATCCTGCATTGTCCACAACGTTATCGTTTTGCCCTGTCTCATCGTTATAAACAGAGCGGTAATTAAAGAAGGTTTTCGACAGGGTAAATTTGCCTTCCTCATTACGTACAAAAATACTCAGTACCGCAGATCCCCCCTCAGGTGAACTCACGACATAGAGGGTTTTCCCATCCGCAGCCAGCGCGCTATCTTTTACCCCGCTCAGCACATCGACATAACTAGTAGAGTCATAGCCATCAAGGCCGTAATCATTCTGAAGGGCGCTCGACTCACCGCCAATCGCTGGCATTTGTGCGGGTTCGGAAGCAATGTTCAACATCAGCGTCTGTTCCGCCTCAGCGCCCGATTCATCGGTCACTATCACGGTAATAGCAAAGGATCCTGCGCCATTAAGCGCTGGCGTACCGGAAATCGTGCGGGTTGCAGAATCGAAGGTTAATCCATCAGGAAGACCGTTGACCCGCCACGTCAATGCGCCATTTTCAGGATCGAGGAACAAGTTTTCTGGCAGTTCCACGTTATACGACTGGCCAGCAGCACCAGACGCAGGGACATATTCCACGTTATCTACGATCGGTGCTTTATTCGGCACCAGCGTCAACAGCAGGCTGGTATCCTTAGCACCATCGCTAAAGGTGATATTCAGTGGAATCGATGCGCCAGCCGTATCACCATCATTGCGATAGGTAATCTGATGCAGAACCTGATTGGCGACCGCTTTAGTGACGCTTTCGGTAAACACCACCGTCACCGTCCCTTCACTCACGCTGAAGGTGCCAATGGTCGCACCCTGATATTGAATCTCGCTGCCGGACAACGTCAGATCGCTTCCGCTCTGGAAAGCGAAGTGATCGTTTGCCGATGCTTCGCCATTACGGCTAATAGTGATTGATGCACTCTTATAGTCATCAGCAGCATCCAGCTCCTGGTCTGACAGCGTAACGCTGGTTGCAAACGGTATATCTGCCGTCTGGCTATAAGGTGCATTTGCCGCTGCGGTGAACACGTTTAGCCCCGCAAAGAACGTACTGACGCCCGCATAGATATTTTTACCATCGGCACTAACAGCGAGGTGGTTGACGGTGGCAACCGAGAGCTCAACACTATTACGGTACGTTAAGGCACCAGAATCAGCATCGCGGGCGAAGACCAGCAGTGATTTACCGCCGAACGCCGCAACATACAGCGCTGAACCATCCTGAGAGAGAATAATTTCGCGCAGTGATGTCGCACGTAGCTCCGCAGGAACATGGCTTTCACTGTTGTATAAATCCATTGTCCCCGCGTAGGTCAGCGCCCCGGTGTCCCCATCACGGCTGAAAATTGAGACGGTACCCTGCGTATTTGACGACACATAAACAAAACGGTTATCGGGTGAAATAACGATATCTTGCAGTGCGGTGAGGTAACGATCGTCCTTAGGAATGTCTGCGCTGTTCACATCAGCAGCGATCGTACTTTTATTGATCGTACTGACATAGCTCAGGCTCCCCGTCTCCGCATCGCGCGACAGTACGGTAATGCTGTTGTTCCCCAGATTAGAGATATAGGCCGATTTACCATCGCTGGACAGCACAATGCCGCTTGGACTTTTCAGCGGAATGGTATCGCTACCAACCAGCGAGCCGACAAACGTTAGCGCACCGGAAGTGGTATCGCGTGAGAAGAAAACAACGGCGTTTTTATTGGTCGATCCATCCGTCGGCGTCACGCCGTTAATGGTATATAGCGAGGTGCCGTCGTCGGACAGCACGATCTCGGAAACCGCCGCATCCAGGCCGCTAACGCCATTCACACCTTGTGTGGCGACAATCCCGACATAGCTGAGCAGCCCCGTCGTGGCATCACGACTAAACTGCACCAAAGAGTAGGCGCTTCCACTTCCCCCTGCCACATACACGCTACTGCCGTCTTTCGACTGTACCAGCGTGGTGAGGGTATTCAGGCCGTTAACTTCAATCACAGGGGTGGACGGATCGTCCTGTTCGCCCTGCGTGAAGCTTTGTAACAACGTCAATTCGCCGGTTTCCGCATCACGAGCGTAAACGCGCAGGTAGGTCTTGCCGCTGTTATTGTTCCCTTCACTGCCGGTGACCAACAACGTCTTACCATCTTGAGAAACACCGATCGCCGAAACGCGCTCGTTGTAGTCACTGAGTTTCCCATCGTTGTAAAACAGCGCAGCATCGGGGGAATAGGTCGCCTCGATCGTTGGCAGTTCGTTGAAGGCGAGATTGACGCTGCCGGATACCACCAGCGTCGCGGTATCGCTCCCACCATTGGCGGTGCCGCCGTTATCCTGTAACTCGGTTAAGGTGATGGTACGCAACCCGCTGGCGCTGGTGCTCTCTTTGCCAGCCGAGTAGTTCAGGCCATCGACCAACTTCATCATCGCCATGCTGCTGATGCCCTGAGCACTACTTAGCACCAGTGAGGATTCACCGCTCGGGGCGTTATAGGTGTAGCTATACTGGTAACCGCTCACCGTGGTGCCAGCGCTGTCTTTGCTCAGGTCGATGACCGTGCCATCCACCGTCAGGTATTCCTGATGCGGGTTGTTTAGACCATCAATCCCGATCGACAGTTTTGTCAGCGCCTGTCCGGCTTCTCCGGTGTTAATCGCGGTATCTTTGAACAGCGTGACGGAGCCACCGCGCGTATCCAGCGTCAGGTTATTTCCGCCCTGGCTAACCAGCGTTGGTGCGCTGTTGGCGGTCAGCAATAGCGCGACGGTAGTCACCGTGCTGTTCAGCTCGCCATCGTTCGCGGTCACCGTCAGCACCACCGTTTCGGTAGCGCTCTGGCTACCGATGTTGCGGTAGGTGATTTGCTTCAGGACGGCATTGGCTGTCTCTTTCGTGACATCCGCGGTAAAGGTTACGCTGAGCGTGCCCTGATTCTGTGCGAAGGTGCCAATCTCTGTGCCTGATTGCAGAACTTTGCCATCTTGCAGCGTCAGGCTGTTACCTGCACTCAGGCCGAATTGATCGTCTGCGGAAGGCGTTTCACGACCGATGGTCAGCGTGGCACCGTTATAGTTACCTGCGCCGCCGTTTAACACATCCAGATTGCTATCCGAAAGCGCAACATGATCGGCAAACGGTAAGTCGCTGCCATAGAGGTAAGTGCGTAACGCACTAAAGCGCTGAATCGCCTCACCGGCGATCAGGAGTGACTGCCCATCTGGCGATAGCACCATGCCACGCGTATCGCCGATATCCTTAATCTGACCGCTTTCGCTTAGCGCTCCCGTAGAGGCGCTGACGCTATAAATCTGCAATGTGCCTTCGCTGCTTAAAGCATAGAGCTGGCTACCGTCGGCGTTAAGATAGAGTGCGTTGACACCTTCCAGCGTTTTCGTATCCGTGCGGGTCAGCGTCTTCCCTTCAGTACCATCGCGCAGTTGATAGACGCTGATTTCACCGCTGTCAGGATCGGCAACGTAGATGAACTGCTGATCCTTCGAGATCGTCAGTTGATAATCTACCGCGCCATAACCTTCCCCAGACGTTTCCAGCGTCGCGACAGAGGTTAATGTTCCGGTTTCACTACGCTGATAAACCGACAGCGTGTGCTTTGCCCCCATCCCCATCGTGACAACATAGTTACCGCTGCTCGCCACAATACCGCTGCGATCGATTCCGCTGTCATTCACGCGCTGGAGGAATGTCAGGCCGCCTGTCGTCGCATCGCGAGTAAAGATGACCATGCCGTTCCACTGAGTGGCAACATAAACCTGAGTGCCATCGCTGGAGACGGCAAGCCCGGTAATATTGCCGTTTTGCGAGGGGATGGTTTGGGTATAGCTGCCATCGACCTGAATGACCTGTCCGTTATCATCAAGGCTAAGTGCGACAATATTGCTATCGCCCGTGATGGCATAAAGTGAACGATTGTCCGCACTCAGTGCGATGTCTTTCACATCCTTGAGCGCGCTGATATCACTCAGCGTTTGGCTCAACGTCAGTTTGCCATGCTCGCCAACGGTAAAGACCCCCAGTGTGCCATCGCTTCCTATGGCATAGGCGCGATCGCCATTATTGGAATAACGCACGTCCTGTGGCGATTCCATACCGGGTACGATGATCAATTCGGCCAGTTCGGGCGCATCCGATGCAGACACCACGGGCGCCACATTGATCTTGCTGTCGATAGTGACGGTCGCATGAATATTCAGATCGGCCGTGTCGCTGTCGTCACTCAGACTTTTCAACGTTACCGTCACATCGCCGCCAGCCACGGTTTTATCAAGTGGCTTATAGGCAATACCATCAATCAGCTTAGCAACGTCATTAGGCTCAAACGCTTCAGATGAAGCAATGCTAACGGTGACGGTTGTCGTCGCGCCACTGACAGCAACCGTATAGCTATATTGACCAGCACCAACAGTCGTTTTTGCACCATTACCAGACTCTAATGTAATTTCAGTGCCATCAATGACTAATGCCTGATTCGCGCCCGTGCGGTTGACCGTAATCACGAGATCTTTCAGTTCCTGCCCGCCTTTATCCGCTGACACGCTAACGCTACTGAACAGATCAATAGGCGCAAAGCTGTCGCTGGAATCGGTGATGGTGACCGTTGCCTTAGCTGGCGTGGCATCGACGCCGGGCGCGGTGTCCGTTGCCGCAACGTGCGCAGCCACATCCACTGCGGTGACCACAGCGGCGGCATCAAACATCATGCGCGGTTCCAATACCCACGCCTGACGCGGCGTGCGCGTTAAGGCTGAACCAGATTTTGAGCGGGAAAAAGTCATCGTGTCATGTCCTGTAATAAAAGGGGCAAATCGCGTCATTCCTGGCTACATTCAGCAGTTATTCAACCAGCCGAACATAGCCGCCCTCGGTTTCGATCTGGCCAGCAATACGATCCAACCGTTGAATCAATTGATCCTCAACGCCTTCTGCGCCGAAGCCTGAACCATCGATAAAGCTCATACGTTTTTCGCCTTCAGTGCAGACCAGTAGGCCCGGCGTCGCTTCTCTGTCGAACAGGTTGCGGCCAAAGTCTTCAGGGTCGCCGGGACGAATGCCGACAAAATAAAATTTGATATTGCTCGCACGGAAGCTGGAACACAGATCGCGGAAGCGCTGTGCGGCAAAGGAACGGGCAGGATCCGTTCCGGTACTACCCCGAAATTCATTGCGATTGAAGTTATAGCTGTCGGTGTCAAACCAGTTACCGATGGTATTCGCCATCATTATGATCACTTTTTGCCCATCACCATTGCCGTCCAGATTGAAGTCCAGCGGCAGTTTGGAATCACCCCAGCCGTCTGAGCCGCGCATATTAGGTGACAGCGCCGCGCCCGCCCACGACATACCGATGGCGTAGTTCACGTTAAAACGGGCAGAAAATTGCTCGATACGCTGATTCAGTAGGCTTTCTTCGTTGGTCAGCGGCATCAGCGCCGCATTTGGGCACCCACGGTCTGCCACAATAAAGCGGGTATCTACGGCATTGGAGTTGTTATCCCACGGATAGAGGTCGGGATTCGGGCCGCGCCAAGAGATCGGCGGTGCGCCGGGGCTGCCGTTTTGCGGCAAGTCGTGACGGTAGTAAATACGGAATTGCCCTGCGGGCGGCTCATCCCAAAAGAAGTTTTCTTCCCGGCCTAGCCCGCGATACATGCACAGTAGGTTAGCGCGGCGATCGGGGAAACGGCGATCGGCGAGACTGCTGACAACGCCACTGGCAAAAAGCGAACGCAGCTCCGGCGGGTTTAGCGCGCTCGGCGTAGACCAGCGACGAATGCGATTCGCATCTTCTGCGTCGTACACGTTTACGGACTGGCTGTACGGCACCAGCGATAGCCACAGGTTGTCGCGTTTACCGTCCGCGCTGCTTAGCATGCGTTCGACAAACGCGCGGCTGACGCTTTTCAGCGAGCGGATATCCCCATCACTCATATCGCCAGTCACTGGCATAACAAAGGCAATTTCGGTCGGCCGGTTGATGACTTCCGAGGTCGAATACACTTCCTGCTTCTTTGCGCCTAGGCTCAGCAGGCTAGGCTTGGTTTCAAAGGCGGCAGTAACGGTATAGGTTTTACGTGTGGCACTGTTGCGCCCTTCAGTAACGGACACATCGCTCGCCAGCAGTTTTTCACTCAGGGCCTTATTCATCCCCAGATTGTTTTTGACGTATTCATACGCCAACTTATTGGTATCTTCCTGACTGTATTCTTCGCCATTAATGGTCGCTTGATGCCCGACAGCCAGCGCGGCGGCATCTGTCGCGCGTTTGATCTGCGTCGCGTCACCCGTTGCCGTCGAGGTATCGACGATAAAAGCCGCTGTCACTAATAAGGCCATCGCACCTAGCGTATAGAATGCAGTACCCGCCCCCTTTTCCTGCTGAATGAAGGCAGACAGGCGCTCACGCCAGAATAGCGTTATTCCAATGTCGTCTTTTTTTACGCTTCTGTTCTGTAAGGTTTTTTTCATTACTTCCTGTCCTGTATACCTGGATTCAGCACGTACTTAACCCGCCCATAAAACGGGAAAATAAAAACGACATTGCTCATATGCCTATTTGTCTTAATCGTTTCGTTATTTCGGTAACGAGACACTCGCTGCCGTTTGCGGTCTATTTGCCGCTTCTGTATCTCTATATACGTCGGTTATTACTGATCTTCTTCCTCTAGCAGAGCCTCTTTTCTGAGTACCTCATCCAGTTCAACCACGTTGATAGCGACCCGGTTGACTGACGACGCGTGCAGCAGACCGCCCAGCGACATACCGCCCAGCAGGCTCACGTCTTTACCCTGACGGCAAATCTCGACCACTATCATGGAGGTAGTCTTACTGCCTTCTTCACGATCTCTTTCCGGCAGTTCAGGGAGATACTCTTCACCTGGCAGTGTTTCACTTTCCACACACAGCGCTTCTGCTGTGCCTCTGCTCAACTGCCAGTACAGCTCACCAGTTTGGCGCACGTTGCTGATTAACAACTGATAGTTCCCTGCCCCTTCCATTGGCAATACCGTATCGAGCAGCCCCTTTAGCCCTTTTTCATCCAGCTTCTGCTGCATCGCTAATATTGACGCAATGGCACCCGCTCGCTGTTCCATGCGCGTACGTTCCAGCCCGACGGTGTAGAGATCCGCACACAGCGAACCTATCGCCAGTACAATCGGAAACGCCAGCGCCGTTTCTACCGCAAGAGAACCACGGCGAGAATACCAGAAGCGATGGATCCCGCTCAGGAAACGGTCGGTTTTTAATAAACGACAGGCTTTCAATAAGCGATCAGTCATTACGCAGTTCCGTCCCAAACACATGTTTGTACTGATAACGGAAAGTGTCACCCAGCGTTAACACTTCCGGCAGCGGCGTAATAAACGCTTTTTTAATCTGCACCGTCACGGACCACACTGGCAGCGTCGTCGTTTCTTCGTCATTGGGGTTGTCCTGACTGCTATTGCCGTTCGTCAGCCCGCCAAGTTGAGTCAGATTGTCGAAGTGCAATACGCTGACGGTTAAATCGTCTTCCTTGAGGTAGCCGTATCCTGATTCAACCATGCGCGCTTTTAGCCGCGTTCCCATCTGTTCCGCACTGTCCGTAACAAGGTTATCAAGACGAAACGTCTGTACGGCTTTATCCAGCGCGGCGCTGCCAACGGCGATCACCAGCCCGATACGAGCCAGTTCAAACAGCATCATCACCCCGACCAGCACCACCGGCACCAGAAATGCCACTTCCGTAGCAATCACGCCGCGCGTGCTGCGCCAGTTACGTTCATGCCATGGCACAAGACCTTTCTTACGCCACGGGTCGCGATTACGAAGCCACACCATTACTCAGGTGCACTCAATTGCAGACGTTGACGGCTGGACAAAAGCAGCGCTTCGCCGCGGGATTTATCCTGCTGCATCTGCTGTAAACGCTGATTCAGTTCGTCCATTAAGCCATCAATACGCTGTGGCTGTGCAATGGTCGCCAGCGCCGAACGCGCTTCATCGTCCCTGCCACCAGAAAGGTAGGCCAGCGCCAGATTCAGCCTGCTGGTTGCGTTACTCTCATCCACCGAACGCAGCAGAGAAATCGCCTTGTCCGTATTACCGCTCGCCAACCATGAAAGCGCCAGATTGTTGAGTGCCGCAACATCGGCTGGGTTCACCTGCAATGCTTTTTCAAACAGCTGACGCGCTTCTGCGTGTTTGCCTGATGCATCCATCACCACGCCCATGCCATTGAGTGCGCCAGCGTCATTCGGCTGTGCTTTCAGCGCACAGGCAAAGTCGGTTTGCGCCATCGCATTACGTCCTAATGCTAGCTGCGCACGTCCCATTCCCAGACACACCGCCAGCGCTTCTCCCGACGTCATTTGGTTGGTATCACCGCCCAGCGCCTGACGCGCTCGTCCGTACAGTTCTAGCGTCTGCTGTGGCGAACGTGCCAGAGCCGCAACGCTGGCATATTCCAGCATCTCTGCCCCTTTCAGCGCATCACGACTATCGAGGCGCGCGTACACTTCCGTCGCCGCTTCAACACGTCCTTGATCGCGTAGCAGACGAGCCAGACGCAAGCCTTCATCTTTGCTGCCTTTAATCGCCATCGAGCTGCCGCATCCCGCCAGCACGGTACTGACAATCAGCAGTGCCAGCATAGGCGCGCCGCGCTTAAGTTTTGCTACCAGATCGACCATCTTCGATAACTCCATCGGTTGTAACGCTAGTAATTTCCGGTTCATACCGGAAATCGATGTTTGTAAACTCAACGTTTTAAAATCAATGCTTTAAAATCAATATCTTGAAAGTAAAAAGCTATTGCGCCAGCAGGCGAATCACTCGCACCAACGCGGGTGATGCCATAATCGCGATAATCGGCGGCAAGATCAGCGCCATCAACGGCACGCTCAGCTGCGCAGGCAATTTCCCAGCCTTCTCTTCCAGCCCCAGAATCAGCGTCTTGCGGCTTTCATCGGCAATCGTACGCAGCGCCTGAGACAGCGGTGTGCCGTAGCGCTCCGCCTGAATCAGCGTCGCCACCATACTTTCGATCTCGCTGACCCGGGTACGCTCCGCCAAATGCTTCATCGCCAGCGTACGATCCGACAGGATCTGTAATTCGGCGGCGGTGTAATGCAGTTCATCCGCCATTTCCGGTGAAGACAGCCCTAACTCCTTCGATACCACCTGTAACACGCGTCCGATAGGTAGACCGGCTTCGGCGCAGACCACCATCAGATCCAGCGCGTCCGGCACCGCACGCGCCAGCTTTTCACCTCGGCTTGCCGCACGCCATTTCAGCCACCACTCCGGCACCATGGAGCCGACAAAGAAGCCAATCAGACCTGCAGCTACGCCCGTCAAGCCCGCACGATCGGCAGGTGGCAACCAGCCCCACACCAGGGCGATAGCGAGCAGCGCCCCAGCGGCAAATTTCCCCATCACCAGCCAGCCCACCGCTTCGTTACGGCGAAGCCCTGCGAGATCCAGCAGGCGACGCAGATTGCGGCGATCGCGATCCGATCCCGACAGGCGTTCGCCCTGCGTGGCGAGAGGCTGCAACAGCTTTTCCAACAGGGGGGATAATGCCGTTCCCTGGCCTCTCAGGATGTTATCCTGAGAGGCCGCCTCTATAGAGGCGCTGGGTAAATGCCCACGCATGCGAATTTCCAGCTGTTTGTATTGCTGGATTTTATGTTGTGTACGGGCCAGATAGATTCCAGCCACCATCAGCACTAGCGCCAACAACAGTAAGGGATCGTCAAAAACAGTCATGAGTGGCTCTCCCTTTACCCTATCCGTTTAACCATAACGTGCGTCACCAGCATGCCGACCGAGACGCTGCACAAGGCGTAAATCAGTACCGTCGTTCCGACCGGATCGGAGAACAGGAAGCTGAAATCGTCGGGTGATTTCATGTACAAATAGGCCAGACAGCCGGGGAACAGCGCGGCGACAATCTTGGCAGACGCACGCGCTTCAGACGTCTTGGATTGCACTTTCAATTGCAGTTCCCGACGGTCACGCAGCGTCGCGGACAGACGCTCCAGCGTTTCCCCCAGTCGCCCACCCGCTTCCTGATTGATGATCAGAATGACCACGAAAAAGCGGTATTCAGCCATCGGCACGCGCGTCGCCGAGGCCTGAATGACCTGACGCAGTGGAATACCGAGTTTCAGCCAGTGGTCAATCGTCTTGAATTCATTCGCCAACGGCCCAGTCAGGTGCTCGGCGACAATCGAGAAAGTATTCGCCACCGGAACACCAGCACGACAGCTGCGGGTAATCGCATCAATGGCTTCGGGCAGACTTTCGCGCAGCGCTTTCAGATGTTTTTGCAGCGTCGAACGAAACAACATCATGCCGATGCTGACAAACAGCAGCAGCGTAAACATCAGTCCCATCGTGAGCGGCAGCAGAGTACGCTGCCCTAAGATCATGCCGAGTATCAGGCTGACCGCCCCCAGTGAAAGAGAACGCTGAGGTAGGTTTTTTTTCCAGCCGATGAACGTCATTTGCGCCCAGAGGATAGCGAGCAAGCGTCCAATGACAGGGACGCCCATCAACGGCGTTTTGATCTCGTCACGCAGGATCGAATCAGACACGGCAGCCGCAGCCGACGGGCTGACTTCGTTTAAAACCTGCAGCCAGCGCTGTTCACGCTGCAAACGGTTCTGGCGTGATTTTCTCCAGGCGTTGACCGCCAAGAGCAGCATCAGCACGCTGCCAAATACCAGCAGCGTGATCAGATTCAGGCGTATATCACTCATCAGCGTCTCCTCAGTTCGTCATTGCGCATCAAACAGATGCGCTTTATCGCTGTAGAACTGTGGGCGCTGAATGTGTTGAACATATTCCCCCGTCAACAGACCCTGTCCATCCATCCCCTGAATGTTGAAGCTGAACAGATCCTGAAGCTGGATCACTTCGTTCTCCATGCCGCACACTTCGGTGATGGACACCACACGACGCATACCGTCGCGCATACGCTCGATCTGCACGATCAGGTGGACCGCGCTGGCGATCTGACGACGGATCGCCATCAGCGGCAGCTGCATGTTCGCCATCATCACCATGTTTTCCAGACGCTGTATCGCGTCACGCGAGGTATTGGCATGCACCGTACACAGCGAACCATCGTGGCCAGTGTTCATCGCCTGCAACATGTCGAAGCTCTCGCCGCCACGTACTTCACCCAGAATGATGCGGTCGGGGCGCATACGCAGGGCGTTACGCATCAGATCGCGCTGATCGATGCGGCCAGTGCCTTCGGCGCTGACAGGACGCGTTTCCAATCTCACCACGTGCTCCTGCTGCAATTGCAGCTCGGCGGCATCTTCAATGGTGATAATGCGATCGGTGGTGCCAATCTTCTGCGACAGCGCATTCAGCAAGGTGGTTTTACCCGCACCCGTTCCGCCGGAGACGATCACGTTAACGCGTGCCTGCATCGCTTTATTCAGAACATCCGCCATCGCGTAGGACATGCAGCGGCGCTCCGCCAGCATTTCCAGCGACAGGTTGCGGCGCATAAATTTACGGATCGAGATCGTGGTGCCGTCGATCGCCAGCGGATAAGTAATGACGTTAACGCGGCTGCCGTCCGGCAGACGCGCATCCACCATCGGGCTGGCTTCATCGATACGGCGTCCCACCGCGGCGGCAATACGCTGCGCGGTGTTAAACACATGCTCTTCGTCGATGAAGGTAATCGGCGACAGTTCCAGTTTGCCAAAGCGCTCGACAAACACCTGACCAGCACCGTTAACCAGAATATCGTTGACCGTGTCATCCGCCAACAGCGGCTGGATCGGCCCGATTCCCGTCATCTCATCCAGCATTTCGGTGGCGATAGCTTCCTCTTCCTGCCGAGAAAGCTGTAACCGTTGCTCATCACAGATGCGGCGGATCACCGTTTCGATCTGCACCAGCAGTTTGTCACGCCCCATCATCGCCGCTTTACCGGCATCGATCTGATCGTAAAGCTGTGCGCGGATAATCCGACGCTGGCTGTTCCGATTGTCCGTCTGGCGGGCAGCAGGGGCAGCTCCAGAAGACGTGTTCGCCGTTGGCTGTGTACGGTTCTCCGCAGCCGGACGCGTTTTCAGTTCTGCCACGTTGGCAGCAGGCGCGGCCTGAGGCGCACTTTTCCCTGCTTCACTTTTTTGCAGGTTATTCTTACGAATCAACATGTTCGTAACCCTAAAATAGTCCTTAACCCTTTGAAAAACGGCAAACGCTTAACATCATCAGGCGCGTTTTAACCAACGCGAGAACCAGCGTTTTTCTGCTGGTCTGGCACGCACGCCGCAGGCCAGATCGACCAATTGGCGTAATCCCTGTTGGAAAGCAGGAGCCGCAGCCAGATTCAATGCGCCGAGCGTGAGGCTCTGCGCCAGCGCGTGGCCTGCATTCGGCAACACGACATCAATCTTCCGGCCGGTAAATTGTTCAAACTGATCGCGGCTTAACGGCGCGTTCGTAGCAAAACGGCTCTGGTTATGCACCAGCAGCAGACGCTGCCCTTCGCTTTCGTCGCCGATTTCATTCAGTACACGCCGCACATTACGTGCATCCTGAAGCGTCAATTCCGTCACGATGATGCGTAGATCCGCGTAGGTCAGTACGTCCAGTGCCCCGGTCGGATAGCTGCTGGGCAGATCCCAAATCACCTGATTGAACATGCGGCACAGCGCACCACCGAGATTCAGCACGTTATCCACCTCAACCGGGCTCAATTCGCCCAGCTCTGGCTTCTGCGCCAACAGGTGCAAACGGGTATCCACGCGCAGCATGGCACGCTGCAAAAGTCGGGTATCCAGTTCCTGAGTCCCCAACACCGCCGCCAGACCCGCATCATCGGTTTGCCCTTGCAGCAGCAATTGGTCACCGTTACGACGGTCAAAATCCACCAGCGCCACGGGTAAATGACGTTCACCAGACAGCAGGCGGCTCAGCCCCATCGCCACGGTACTGGCACCACTTCCGCCGCTGGCGCTGACGACCGCAATCGTTCTGCCCATGCGTGCATATTCCGGCCCTGCCTGTTGGCCTTCACACTTCGCCAGCGTTGCTGCCAGCAAATCCAGCGTGAGCGGCTTCACCAGGTAGTCCACCACGCCCGCCTGAAGCAGCGCGCGGTATAAACTCACATCTTGCTCTTTGCCTGTCGCAATAACCTGACTGGTAGGGCCGCAGACGCTCAGTAGTTCTTCCAGCGCGGGAAGCGGCCAGTGCGCCCCTTCCAGATCCACCAGTAAAACGCGCGGCGGGACATTCAATTCGCACCATTGACGAGCAGCGGCAATGCCGCTAGGCATCACCGGCACATCCGGCTGTTTCAGGCGAGCAAAGAGATCGCTGATATCGGCCACATCGCGCACATCATTGGCGAACGCCACCAGCGGTAGCGCCAGTTCTTCACCATCGTTAGGGGTAATTTCACTCATGGAATGTCACGCCCTTAATCTTCTTCAAAGTTAATGTCGATGAGCTCTTTCACTTCACCTTTGTGGTAGCGTTCGATGCTATTGACTGCCGCCACACCATCCGCACTATCCAGCGCTTTCGCCTGAATCAGATCGCGGGGTTCGGCGACCATCATCGCCAGATTGTTTTTCGTGGCGCAGCCAAGGTAGCCCACACCATCAAACGGCTTCACCATCAGCTGATTGGGATCGTTGATCGTGCAGCGGGTGGTTTTGACAACCAACGCCTCGGAGATCACTTCCAGATCGCCAGTTTGTCCGCTCGCAGTAGAACGGCGCATCTGTTTCACATTCTGCGCATTGGCACCGGCATTTTTCAGCACCGTCGCCAGTCGCCCAGCCATCTGCTCGCCGCTCACACTGTGCGGGATAAGCGTTAGCGTTTGTGCGGATAACCGCCCCTGATCTTTCAACATAATGTTGAGCTGTTTCAGGGATTCAGGCAGAAAGCCTCGTCCGTTCGGTGCAACCAGCAACGACACAGACACCGATGAAGGCTGGACGGCAACAGGTTGAAGCGCAGGCTGATCGAAGCGCTGCATACGCACATCGTTAATCGGCCGATCCGCCTCGCATCCTGCCAGCAGAAAAACGGCGGTCAGCACTGCCCCACGCATGTGCAGCGGGCGAAACGGAGGGTAGCTGTTATTGATCGTTTTCATATTTTATTGCCCCTCACAGACTCAGTAGAGATAGCCAATAGATGCAGAACGTGGCATTGCAGCATCCAGTGTTTTTATGCCTTGTCCCGGCGTCTGAAGATCGCCTGCATTAACCGGCTCGACCACATAAGCGGTTGCGATAATCACCAGTTCCGTTTCTTCCTGACTGGTGGCTTCACTTTCAAATGCACGTCCTAGGAATGGAATACTGCTCAACCCCGGAACACTGTTTACAGTCTGACTACCCGCACTGCGCAACATTCCCGCCAAGGCAAAGCTCTGTCCGCTGGCCAATTCCACCGTAGTATCTGCACGACGCACCTTCAATGCTGGAATGCGCGATCCGCCTTCCAGCTGTACGGAACCCACATCAGTTAACTCACTGACTTCCGGCGCAATGTGCAGGCTGATACGGTTGGCAGACAGCAGTGTCGGCGTCATACGCAGGATCACACCGTAGGATTTGTAATCAATGCTGACGCTGTTATTGGTGATCAGGACAATAGGCACTTCACCACCCGCAGCAAACGCAGCGGTTTCCCCTGACATCGCCGTCAGGTTGGGTTCGGCTAACACACTTGCCATACCTTGTCGGTTCATCGCCGTGAGCAACGTACTAAGCGAGCCATCTTTTCCCCCAAAACCAAGACCTATCGAGTTTCCAGTAGGGTTAGTGATTGCACCTGTTGCTGAATTAAAAAATCCGCGGCTAGTTCCCATTGCCCCACCAATACCGCCAACGGTGCGTCCATGATCCCAGCTTAATCCACCATTCAACGACGCTTCCCAGTTAAAACCCAGTTCGTGTGTAAGTGCTCGGGACACTTCCACGACGCGAACCTGAATATTGATTTGCGAAGGCGTTTTGATTTTGAGTTGGTTGATCACTTTGCTAGAGGATTCGCTGGAGCCTGGCAGTTTTTCACCACCGCCTCCACCGCCGCCCTGCCCGCCGCTTGAGGATGCACTGATATAAGCCTGTATGCTGTCGATAACACGCTTGGCATCCTGCGGCGTATCGACGCTGCCGCGCACAATCACACCACTGGGAATCGAGGCTTCCAGTTGGATATCCGCACCGGGGAATTCACGCTTCATGCGTTCACCCAACGCTTTCAAATCATGTTCAGACACCAGACGAATGGCGTTGATGACATTGCCATTTTCGTCCATCGCATAGAGCGTGGTGGTACCGACGCTTTTGGCGTAAACAAACAGGTTGCCCGGTGAAGGCAGTTCAAAACTGGCAATATTCGGATCGGCCACCAGCACGCTGTCTGGCAGCGCGTCGAGCTGTAACAACCGTCCTTGATGCACGGTCAGGTGCACCACGTTGGTTTCAGCCACTTCAGATACCCCAGCAGCCAGCGTGGTCACAGGCAACATCATCGTCGTCAGCGTGACAGGCAATATCGCATTAAACAGGCCAGCGGCCAGCAATCGTTTGCACGTACCCCGAAAGTCCGATTTCAAAAACAGCGAAAACATCGTCATTTACTTAATTTCCGTAATGGGCTTCATTGTTCTATGAGCAACTCGCGGCACCCCGCAGGTTGTCAGATTACGTATTTGTTCTATCGGGAGGGGAACGTCACCACGTCTTTTTGCTCACCGCGATACGTTTTAACCTTATGACCACCAGCAGATAACGCACCGTAGATGTCCGTTGCCTGTGGCACGGTGGTTACATGCGACCGCCCTGTCAGCGGATCGACCACATCTCCCTGATTGGCGCTGCGCAACGCCAGATGCAAAACGCCCAACTCTTTGGCAACGGCCAGCACTTCTGCCTGCTGAGGCGTCACTTCAAGCGTGACGGTTTGATAGGTAGTCGAACGCGAACGAACACCCGCTGCAGGCTCACGACTTTTGGCAGCGGTATCAAGCGCAGCGCCGTCTTCTGCAACATCCGCACGGGGGTAAATAGGGTTCATGGTTTTTTCGTTCAGCGCCAGAACGCGTAAATCACTCGCAATCGTTTGTGAGGCCAACAGCGGCATAACCACCGGTTGAACGCGACTTGGCGGTAACTCAGACTGGTCATCTCTTCTCATGCTGAGGATGACATCAACCCGATCGTTTGGCGTCACTAACCCAGCATTGCTGGCAACAGCACTAGTAGGAACTGAAATGGCTCGCATCCCTTTACTCAAGACTGCGGCAATAAAACCGGGTTCATTCGGCTTCACCAAGACGTTGCTCGTCAGTGCAGAACCCTCGGGCACGGTTTCACGTAGCGTCGCCCCAAATAATAGTGATTGGCTGTCCTTACCACGGATAAAATTGAATGTGCGGGAAACAGGTTCTTCGGTGACCTGCCAGCGCAGCGAGGTTGAATCAATAAAATCACCGGGATTCAGATCTTTCGCGGCCACCAAAACAGCGGCTTTTTCCGGCGCTTGAGCAACCACCGGAGGCGGTGCTGGGGGTTCAGAAGAGAGGTAGCTACGCACCATCAGCGCAACAATGCCTGCCAGCACGAGTGCGCCTGACAGTACGTATGTAGAGTTCACTTTCATTTCAACTTGCCTACCCTAGCGTGTGTGTCTTAAAGCTGCGACAGAATTAAAACAAGGGAAAAATCAGGACATACATTGCGCCAAACGCGATGGCGACACCGTAAGGTATGCCTTGAGAAAGATCGGCGGGCAACGCGGGTGGCATAGGCAACCGACTCTTGAATACCCGGTTGGTGGTTTGAATGCCCATCGCCACCGCTGTGGGTACGGTATTAAGCAGCGGCAGACTGAGTGCTAAAACCCCACCAGCCAGTGCCGTGACCATGACGAAAACGATCTGGTGTCCTTGCCCAACCCACAGGCACAGCACACTCATCAGCTTGACATCCCCGGCGCCTAATCTGCCGGTGAGGAAAAGCAAAAATCCCACAACCAGCACTGCCGCCGCGCCTGGCAGCGCCCACAACACTTTCTGTAGTGCCAACCTATCTAACGCACCGGATTGCAGGACATGTGAAGCGCTGAAGAACAGCCAGCCCAGCAATAAAATCAATACCGCCTGATTCGTGATTTTGCGTACTAACAGATCGGTACTGATACACCACAGCAGGCAGCCCATCAGCAGTGCCGTCTGCAGCCAGTGCGTGTAATCCGCCATCTCGCGCTTATTTCGCTGCGCCGGATGTACCGCCGCTGGTGCCCGTTCCAGTAATTTGATCGGCGATTTGGGTGAATTTTTCATTCAGCGCTTTTACGAAAATACCGTCGCCGCCGAAAATCGCACCGATAGCCGCAGCCATTGCCGCGGCAAGGATGCCGTATTCGATCGCCGTTACACCGCTCTCGTCACGCAGGAAAGAACGCAATTTTGCTTTCATATTTTTCATAGGAAGACTCTCTAATCCGCAGCCAAAGAAATCATGGCCTACTCTGGGATTCGGGGGATGCCATGATGATAATAAGATTAATAATGAGACTTATTATCAAACACCGCAAGCAGCAGAACATTAATATTCGTTAATCTTTTCATACGAAAAATTATCAATATAAATCAATAATTAACATAAATTCCGCTACAGAGAAAATTAATAAATATTCATATTTTTTGCAGGGATATTCATAAAAACAAGAGAGGATCGTCGTGGTAAACAGAGTACAAACTGCTTACCACGAGTCGTATTCATCGCGAGAAAAAAGACATCAACAGCGATTAAGGCAGAGATAGACGTTCAATCCCGGCTCGGAGGAGTCCAGATAGAGTTTACCGCCATGCAGATCGATAATCGCCTGAACCAGAGACAATCCCAGCCCATAGCCGGACTGAAACCAGGTATCCAGCCGCTGGAAACGCTGTAGCGCTTTGCCGTGGAGTGCGGGTGGAATCCCCGGGCCACGGTCCGCAACACTTAGGGCAATCCAGCCGCGATAAAGCGTCACGCTCAACGTGATGTATTTCCCCTGTGCCGCGTATTTCAGCGCATTTTCCACCAGATTCGCCAGCGCCTGAAACAGCAGAGCACGGTCGCCAAAGAGCTGGATTCCAGCTTTGATTTCAATCTTCAGGCGACAGCCGCGCGTTTCCGCCAGCGGTTGATAATATTCGGCAATTTCCTCCAGCAGTTGGCGCGCCTCAATGTTCTCAAACTGGTGCACGCAGCGTCCGCTTTCGATTTCGCCGATACGCATCACGGTACGGAACAGTCCGAGGATTTTATGTACCTCGTCCACCGCCAGATTCAATTCATCACGAATATCGTTATCCAGCCCTGCACGCTCCGTCAGGTTGAACAGACGATTTTGCAGATGCGTCAACGGGGTACGCAGTTCGTGTGCGACGTGGCTCGATGTATTGCGCACCTGTTCCATCAGGCGATCAATCCGTTCCAGGTTCTGGTTAATATCGGCGCTCAGGCTGTCAAAATCATCATCGTAAGGCGATAGAGGCATACGCACCTGTTGCTCACCGCTGCTGTAGCGATGCAGCGCCGCGCGAATTTTCTCCACGCTGCGCAAACTACGTAAGCTGAAATGACGGCTGACAAACAGGCAGAAGAGCAGCACGATAAATAATCCCGCCCCCGCTACAAGCGGGATCGTCCTCACCCGCTCTAACATCGGACGAATGTTGTAAGCAGTAAACAACACGCCCCCATCATCCAACATGACGGACAAACCGATCAGATTAGGGTCGTCTGGGCTGGAAATTTCGGCTTTAAGACAGCTGACATCCATCCGGCAATCAGTATGCTGCCGCATTTCCAGAGGATGTGTGTTGGCAGAATCAGACGTTAATGGGTTCGTTCTTAAAGGATGCGTTCTTAAAGGATGATTGTGATACAGAATATCGCCGTGTTTATTCATCACCAAAAACAGCGGTAATTCATCACCTTTCGATCGATTATCCTGTCGTAATTGCGCAATCAAGCTATCGGCATTCGTTAAACGAGACTGCATCGAGTAATCGTAAATATTACCCAGAATAACTTCACGGACATGCGTTCGAATCAGTGTTTCGCTTAATGAACTGAAGCCGACAATACACATCAGCATCATTAATAAGAACAGAAAAACAATGGTTATTGCCTGACGAAAATTAGAGGTGCATAAAAATCCGGGATATTGGCTTGCCCCCAGTAATTGCCAGTGTTTTATTTTTATCTGCCAGCGCTGCCCCAGCCTCTTTATTTTTATTCTATTCAGCGTGGCTGCCAACATCGGTTTTGTCCTTATCTACCGCGCCTAATGCGTAGCCCATCGCTCTCAGCGTTTTAATTAATGGACGAGGGAATCCTTTATCAATTTTCGCCCGCAGCTTTGACATATGAACATCGATCAGATTGGTTTGCGGATCAAAATTGTAGCCCCATACTCGCTCTAACAGCATCGTGCGCGTAATCGCCTGCCCCGGATTTTCCATCAATATAATCAGCAACTTGATTTCTTTATCGGTCAAATCGATACGCTTGCCGCCGCGCCATGCTACGCGCTGCATACGGTCAAGTTGTAGATCTTCAAAAGTCAGCATAGAGGGATTATCGACATGACGTTTACCGCGCCGCGCCATAATATCCAGACGTAATCTAAGCTCATTAAAATTAAAAGGCTTGCCGAGATAATCTTCCGCACCCAGCTCCAGTCCCATCACTCGATCGACATCACGATCCAGTGCCGAGAGCAGCATAATAGGCGGATGACGTGACCCTTGTAATTCACGTAATACCGTAAATCCATCCATGATAGGGAGCATTCTGTCCAACAGAACGACATCATAAACTTCATCCTTGATCGCTTTTAATGCGTGTGCGCCATCGTGCACCATCCGGCAAGAATGGCCGTGGGAATGTAATTTAGACCCGAGCCAATGGCACAGTACAGAATCATCATCAACCACTAATACACGCATAATTTTCCTCTATAAACGTGGCTTATTACCTAATTAATTCAGGGTTAATGTCCGTTTATTTTTTATCTGGTCTTTCAAACAGCCATTCACCCCACGCGGTTCTGATACCGTGCGGGCCGTTTTTTATTTCTGGTTTTCTACTTCTTAGCTTTTTACTCAGGATTTCTCTACTGCTAAGAAAAATCCTACGGATAATAACAATCATTATCATTTAGTGACAAGCAGTTTACAATCACCTGACACAGTTCTTAGGTTAGGCGTATAAAAAACATCCCCATCGCTTACGCCATGGGGATGTAGAGGAAAGAAAGAGAAGAGAAATAAATCAACGCAGTAGCGGGGATCGTCTCACAGCGTCTTACTCATTTTCGATCAGGAGCGCTTCCATCAGATCGAGATCGCGCAGCATTTTTTGCAACGTTTCATTGCTGATCTGCTGCGTGGCACGCAGGTGATACAGCTCTGCACGTTCGGAATTCAGCGCAGTCAGACGAAAACGCCGCTCCAGATCCTCAATCAACATACCGTTTTCAGGATCGTCTTTATTAATTAGCCGTCGACGTAGATTACCGATAACGCGTGCGCTGACTTCTTTCAGCACCTGCTCATCAATGTTTTCCTCTCGATCGGCAGCCAGACGCTCCTCCATTTTGTGCATGCTTTTGATCGCCACTTCAGCCACAGCCATGCGCGCCATGCGGATTTCTTTGGCATGCGCCGCTTTGTCTGCCACCACCACGCCGCGCAGCAGAAACGGTAACGCCAGTACGCCACACAGCAGAGAAAATAAAATGACGCCCGTGGCGATAAACACCAGCTGATAGCGTGACGGGAACGCCGTGCCGTCAGTTAGCAACAGCGGAATAGACAACACACCCGCCAGCGTAATCGCCCCTCGGACGCCAGCAAAGGACGCGATCCACAGTTCACGCGTGGAAAACTCGGCGAAAACCATCGGCCGCTTTTTTTGGATATGCGTGCTGTATGTTTTCATCACCCACAGCCAGCTGAAACGTAGCAGCAATAAGGCACCATAGATGATCGCAATATCGGTAAACAGCATCCAGGTTTCAACCGTTGGGTCCAGCTCCGCCTGCGTAACCGAGGTTTCCAGAATGTCCGGCAATTGCAGACCCAGCATGATGAACACCATGCCGTTGAACACGAACTCCAACATCGACCACACGCCGTTGGCACGCATCCTCATCGTGAGTGGCGCGCTACGAATCACACCAGACTGACCAATCGTCATCCCCGCAGCTACGGCAGCCAAGATGCCCGACACGCCAATATGTTCTGCAATCAGATACGACGCAAAAGGCAGCAACAGCAACAATACGATCTGCGTTGCAGCGTCATCACCACTCCAGCGGCTGATAACGCGCAGCGATTTACCGAATATCCAGGTCACACCGACGCCCGCCAACAGCCCGCCTAGCGCTACCTGAGTAAATTCCAGCGCCGCACCGGAAACCGTAAATACCATCGTACCCATCGCAATAGCGACAGCAAACTTCAGCGATACCAAGCCGGACGCATCATTCATCAATGCTTCGCCCTGCAAAATGCCCATCAGTTTTTTCGGAATACGACCTTCACCCACGATGCCAGACAGCGCCACGGCATCCGTCGGCGACAGCACAGCAGCCAACGCAAAAGCAGCAATCAGCGGCATTCCCGGCACCATCCAGTAGATGAAATAGCCGATGCCCACCACGGTGATCAGTACCAGAACCAGCGCCAGACCGATAATCTCTCGACCGTGTCTCAGGAACTCACGCGTGGGTGTTTTCCAGCCGTCAGCAAACAGCAATGGCGGAATGAAAAGCACCATAAACAGCTCAGGATTGAAATCAACGTGCAAACCGAATTGGGGCCAGGCAAGGATGGCACCCAGCGCGATTTGCATTAAAGGCAGAGGAATTTGAAAAGGTAAAATGCGCGTAACTACCCCGGACAGGGATACAACCAGGGTCAAAATAAGAATCGTAAAAAATATTTCCATGCTTTCCTTAGACGTACTCCTAAATCAAAAAATTCTGCCTGCGAGCGCGTGAACTGCCCTTCCATATTTAACGCATTTAGTCCGGTATGAAAATGGATTTCTCGGTAAAGAAGAGAGGTTTCATCCTAAATAATTCAAGCTGCAAGAAGGCGGCGACACAGCGAATCCCCGGGAGCTTACATCAGTAAGTGACTGGGGTGAGCGAGGACAAATCGGCTTAGCCGATTTGAACGCCGCTAGCGGCGGCCCTTCAGGGCGAGGCTCAGAGATGAGCCGAGTATTGCCAACGCACATGCGGTTTGAAGTATGACGGATAATTACTTTCTTGATTATCACACAAGTAACATCAACCCAAAGCCAATAAAAGGGCACATAAAATCGCATTTGGCGCGGGTAATGATGAAGGAGGGAAAAACGAGGAATGACAGACCTTCTGGACCGAGCCAGAAGGTCTGTGAGAAGGGATTACAGCGCCCAACCGCCCGCGTAGAACACCACCAGCGCAACAGCAATAATCACAGTGCCGATGTTCAGTTTACGCCATTCACCGGAGCAGATGCGTCCTAATACCAGCGCACCAAAGCCCAGCATGATACCAGTCACGATGTTACAGGTCAGTACGATGAATACGGCACATACCAAACCTGACATCGCATCAACGAAATCATCAAAATTCAGTTTAGAGACGTTGCCCAACATCAGCAGACCGACGTACATCAGCGCTGGCGCAGTAGCATAGCCAGGAACCAAATATGCCAACGGAGAGACAAACAGCAGCAGCAGGAACAACACACCGACGACGGTTGCCGTTAAGCCAGTTTTACCGCCGGCTGCCGTACCCGCTGCGGATTCAATGTAGACTGCTGCCGGTGACGTCCCGACCAGACTGGAGAAAATGCTGCTCACGGAGTCTGCGGTCAGAGCCTTACCACCGTTGATGATTTGCCCGTCTTTATCCAACAGGTTCGCCTGTCCAGCTACAGCACGAATCGTGCCCGTGGCATCGAACACGGCAGTCATTACCAGTGCCAACACGCTTGGCAGAACCAGTGGCTGCAACGCACCCATGATATCCAGACTGAAGATCAGCGATGAACCGTCAGCGGCCTTTAGGCTCGGCAATGCAAAGAAGCCAGCGTATTTTACATTCGGATCAAAAATCAGTCCCAGAACAGAGATCACGACGATAACCAGCAAAATACCGCCCGGTACGCGACGCTTCTCTAAACCGATAGTCGCCGCCAGCCCCAACAGAGACATAATGACGGGGAAAGAGGTGAAGTCGCCCAGCGCAACCGGCAGGCCGTCAATCGGGTTTTTTACCACCAGACCCACACCGTTGGCGGCAATAATCAGCAGGAACAGACCGATACCAATTCCTGTACCGTGCGCCACACCCAGCGGCAGATTACGCAAGATCCAAGAGCGGATGCCCGTAACTGAAATGATGGTAAACAGCACGCCCATCAGGAAGATCGCACCCAGCGCCACGGGAATACTGATTTGCTGTCCCAGCACCAGACTGAACGCGGTGAATGCAGTCAGAGAAATCGCACAACCAATCGCCATCGGCAGATTGGCCCACAATCCCATCAACAGCGATCCCAGTCCGGCAACCAAACAGGTCGCAACGAACACGGCCGTCGGCGGGAAGCCAGCCTTGCCCAGCATACTCGGCACGACAATCACCGAGTAGACCATGGCCAGGAACGTCGTCAGGCCTGCTAACACTTCCTGACGCACGTTACTGCCGCGCTGTGTAATTTTGAAAAAAGCATCAAGCGAGCCTTGCGAGCCAGCCTGACGAGTGGTGTTTGACATGGTGGTATCCCCTGAAATGTCATTATTATTTAAGATCAATACTGAACGGCTCCCGCAGCCTTGCCCCGCGAGTGCACCAGCATCGCTGGCGCATCATGAACCGTATATACCCGTCATTCTTCAAGCTGCATGTACGTTGGCTGCGTTCAGTCACCCGAATCACTTACTCAAGTAAGCTCATCGGGATTCCCTCTCTTGCCGCCTTCCTGCAACTCGAATTATTTAGGCTATAGCCCCGCACGCAAACGATTAGCTCGCTGAATGCAGAACCGGAAAAACGTTACTGTCTCAAGACATTGCCGAATCAAAACAGGCTGTACTAAAACAAGCTGGATAAAACGATGGCAGGCAATGCGAAGCGCACGATTATCCCGCTTCCCCTGCGCTTATTTCAACTGCTAATCGAGACAATTTACCTATCTCACTTCATCTTTTCGATAAGGAAATGCGCAGCCAGTACAGGTAATCGTCAATCCGACAACTCGCTGAAAACACACCAGTATGAAGAAAAAGCAGAAAGGGTTCTTAGACGGAAATCAAAACAGCGGTTTACTCCTCACAAACTGATCGTTCATTTTTTTGTGATTCACATCACAAAAAAGTTGACCACCCGTATCAGTGCGAGTATTCTTAAAAACGTGAACAGCATCACAGAAAACAAATCAACTAACAATGAGGAAATGACCATGAAACTGCTGAACAAAATCATCGCTATGTTTGAAAACATCAACATCAACTTTGGTACTTTCAACCAATAATTATTTAAGAATCGTGGGGATAAAAAAGATGCGCGTTGTCCGCAAAATCAATCAAATATTAAAAGCGTTGGGCAAAACCTATCGCGGTGTTAACCCCCACGCTATCTTCCGTTAATCGTACTCTGTACGTTAACCACCCTAAAATGGCTGCCATCTGGTAGCCATTTTTGTTTGTACGCTTTCCTTGTTTCTCTACCTTCCTTCCTACACCTTGCGTAACGGATTCTGCTCGCTGTGCAGTGATGGCGCCGAAGCGCCATCCGATATCACACGTGTTTACGCTATCTCACTATACACTTTCACTACGTCATCAGGCATAGAGTGAGACTTCACCTGCTGGGCGAGTTTTAAAGCGACGATGCAGCCAGAGATACTGTTCAGGCGCACGCATGATTTCTTTCTCAATCACCTTATTCATGTAGCAAGCCGCAGCCTGTTCATCATGATAAGGATAATCCTGTAATTCAGGCTGAATCACCAGTTGATAACCCAAAGCATCGGGCTTACGAATCAGCACCGTCGTCATCATCGCGGGTTTTGCCAGACGACTGATGGTGTAGGTACCGCTGGTGGTCGCCGCATTTTTCACCGCAAAGAACGGTGCAAACACGCTGCCTTTAGGGCCGTAATCCTGATCGGGAGCGAACCATACCGCTTCACCACGTTTCAGTGATTGCACCATGCCACGCAAATCTTTACGATCGATCATCGCCTTGTTCGAGCGAGAACGTCCCCAGGTTTGCACCATTTCCATCGCTTTATTGTTGTGCGGACGGTACATCGCCATCATCGGCTGACACAGCCCCATCGCCCTACCGCCCAGTTCCAGCGACATGAAGTGAATACCAATCACCATCACGCCCTGACCTTTTGCGGTAGCACGCTGTAAATGTTCCAACCCTGAAACATCAAACCAGTGACGCACGCGACGATCGGGCCAAAACCAGGCCATGCCAGTTTCAACCAATGCCATTCCGAGCGAAGCAAAGTTGCTGTCGATCATGGCTTCTCGTTCGTCATCAGAGATCGTAGGGAAACACAGTTCAAGATTGCGCCGGGCAATCGACACCCGACGTTTAAGAAAGATACGGGATAAACGACCTGCACTGCTTCCGATTTTCATCAACAGCGGATAAGGAAGTTGGACTAATAAAAACAGCACGCCAAGGCCGAACCAAGTCGTCCAATAGCGCGGGTGGAGTAATGCCCTGGTAAATGTTTGCTTAATCTTCATGATACTCATCTTTAAGTGATTAACAGCGTACCGCATAAAGAGTCGTTCTCATCGCGCTACATCTATCATGACACTTATTTATAGGGATCGTTTCAGCTGTGTGGAAAACTTAATTCTGACCGTTATCGCGCATGAGGTTAAAAAGCAGGATAAACATGCTGATAACACAGAGGGGATTTTGCACAGCCGATGAACGGCTGACGGTAGCGGTATCATACCTGATTCACACTCAATAAAGGAGTAGTTGGATAAGAAATATTCGCAATCTGAGACAACCTGAAGCTAACATAATACCCTGCGCCAACAAACGCGACTGGCTTCCCGACATCAGGTCACAGAGAATAACAAGCCATAGCATAATCAAGGATTTGATTGAAAATGTTCTTTTCTCTCCCTTACCGATTCAATGCATTAATTGTTGTGATCGCCAGCATTCCTACGCTAGCTTTTGCCACAACATTCGCCGATAGCACTTTCTTTCATAAAGACTGGGAAGTGGTCTGCGATAACACGCTAACGTGCCGGGCAGCAGGCTACACGTCAGAGGAGAAAAGCATGGGAGAAGATGAAAAAGCGCAAGACGTTTCCCTGCTTATAACGCGCCATGCCGGAAAAAACACGCCAATAACGGCTGAGGTGACACTCGCTGAGGTAGACAAAGAGATTCCTAAAGGCACCAAACTCACGCTAACCGTTGACGGTGTGGATAAAGGTCCACTCACCTCAACCGAAGACAATCTCTGGCAGCTCAATGAAACACAAATCCCTGCCGTATTACAGGCGCTGAAAGGAAGCGGGAAAGTCGCGTTTCTGCATGATGGCATCGTTTCCGAACTGTCTGGAACAGGTGCCTACGCTGTCTTGCTAAAGATGGATGAGAGGCAGGGTCGCATTGGTACGACGGACGCCATCACCAAAAAAGGCAACAAAAGCAGTGAGCACCCTGCCGTAGCAGCCCCCGTTATCTACTCGGCAGCAACCCAACAGGAACCCTCACGACATCTGACGAATACAGAACAAGCTGCCATCCAGAAAAAGCTGCTTAAGACGCTAAAGGAAGATGACTGCGATGACTTTCCGCCACAGGAGGACAGAGCAGCAGAACCGATGATTCTCACGCCGCTCAATGGCAACATGTCGCTACTCAGCACCCTTTGCTGGCGTGCAGCCTACAACGAAGGCTATGCTTACTGGGTCATCGACAACGCCATGCAAACTCAGCCCCAACTCGTGACCACAATCGGCGTAGGCTACGAAAACGGTGAAATTACCGCCGTACAGAAAGGGCGTGGACTCGCAGACTGCATGAGCGATAGTGCCTGGGTATGGGATGGCAAAACATTCCAGCAAAGCCGAGCATCAATTACAGGCTCATGCCGTATGATCCGCCTCGGGGGCACCTGGGATTTACCCTACTGGATAGCGACTGTGATTAAACCGGGGAAATGAAAGAAACTGGGGCCACTCGCGGGCCTCATATTCAAACATGGGGAAAGAGAATAAAAACGCGCCAGAATCATCCCGAGCGCACCTGAATTGACTAGACATAATCAGTCAAGAAGTGTTGTTCCATAGGAGTTATCAATGGTGCAAAGCCAGTTTCCATCAGCTTCTTTCCTGAACACATAGGTCGCTCGCCGAGTTGTTGTGACAATATTCCCCTGATCGTCTGGGTAATGAAGCACCGTTTCCATGATAACTAAAGCGTCACCACCGCCCTCTATGACCTGCATATTTCCTTGTTCAACAACAAGTTGATTTTTAAAGTAATCGGCAATAGCGACAAATGCTTTTCTTATATCACCTTTCCCTTTTGCAACCATTCCAGGCTTGATAACAAGTGCGGCATCCTCGGCATAATAATTCATCAAGGCATCAAAATTTCGTTCAGATATTGCTCTATCACAGGCTTCAATGATTTCGCGTATCGGATGTGGCTTCATAAGCATTGACCTCAGTAACGTGGCGCAGAACATTCTGACGTGAAAATTCAATAGAAACGGGTATTAAATCCCTCTTTCCTCATCCAGCGCCACAATAATAGCGAGTAATTTGCTCAACTTGTTCATCAGTGGCCGAGAAATCATGACTCTCTTGGGAATTACGCAGACGTAGTCCAGCAGTTACAAATTTAATGGGTAACCATAGGGTAATGCAGTTGATTGTATATCACGCAGATAGGTATTTTTAGAATCAAGAGATCAGAAATGTTTTGGAGCGAGTGAAGGGAATCGAACCCTCGTATGCAGCTTGGGAAGCTGCCGTTCTACCATTGAACTACACTCGCACGGAGAGGCGAGTGGCATTATAGCGCTATGCCGTTGCCGAGCAAGTAAAAAACCCGGCAAAGTGCTGTTGTTTTGACCGGTCATGCGGCCGTGGATAGCGGTAGGAACAACGTCTCATAGCCATTGGAAATGACGTGCCAGGCAAAGTAGGCAAATAACAGCGCGGAGATCAGGCTGCAGTAAAATGAGATGCGTTCTTTCAGCAACCGCTGACCGTACTTCACCAGCGCCGCGAGGAAGAACGTCCACAGTACACCGCCGACGAAAAAACCCAGCAGAAACAGGCTGATCATGAAAGCAGAGCCATCCGTAGACTGCGCAATAATGGTGCCGCCAATCGCCGCAAACCACAGTAGCGCCGTCGGTGACGCCAGTGCCATTCCGACGCCACTGAAAAACTCGGTGTACCGGGCAGGTGGCGTGGTGGAATCCACCGCATTCGCTGTCGTAGACAGATCGGCAAAGCGTTTAACCTGATAGTCACGCCATGCCGCACGCGCCATGCTGATCGTCATCCAGATCAGAATCAGTCCGCCGCCAATCCATAGCACCCAGCGCACCGGTGTTAGATTAAACACCACCGCCAGCCCTAGCACCGACAACGTGGCATAAAACAGATCGCCGAAACAGGAACCCAGCCCGATATAAAACGCCGAACGCGCCCCGTGCCGCAGCCCACGGTTAATAATCGCGGTATTGACCATCCCCAGATCGAGACACAACGACAGGGATAGCAATATCCCCGTGAAGACAACTAACAGCATGATATTCCCTTCGAGCGTTAAGCAATAAGGCGAGTGTAGAGCTCGGAGGAAACACTGTATTGTCAAAAATTGATACGGCGGAACTGCCCTGGTGTCATTGCGTTGTAGCGGTTGAAGGCTTTGGTGAAATGCGCTTGATCGGCAAACCCGACATCACCTGCGACTTGGCTAATCGCGGTGCCCTGCCGCAGCAGTTCTCGCGCTTTACACATACGCCGTTGCATTAGCCACGCCAGCGGTGGCAAGCCAACCGCCTGATTAAATGAACGTACCAGATGTGCAACCGACAGACTTTCCTGCTGCGCCAACTGATCAAGCGTGGGGACATCGCTGAGATCGTTCAGCAGCCCCTCTTTGATCCGCGTGATCCGCTCAGCCTCTTTGACTTGGCTTTGAGGCAGCATTCGGTGCTGACCTTCCATCAATCCTGCCAACAGCAGGATAATGCGCTCCTGACGGCTGCTGTCATCCAAATCAGAGGTGACGAGCTGTTTTAGCTCGGACGCTAATTGCGCCGACGGATTCCAGCCCTGTGAGAATAAAAACGTTTGATGGAAATAATGCTCGAATGCCTGCGGGTGAACGTACAGCGATGCGCACTGCCAGCGGCCAAACGCATTATCGCTGCCCTGTAACTGATTAGGATTGTAAGTCGTCACCATATCGTTGGTGGCAACAAAGGTCTCTCCATCCAGCCAGACCGTTTCCAATCCGCTGAGATTGGCGCTGATGACGAACTCATCGTGCGTATGACGTGGAAAGCTGCGGCCGTTGGTTAACAGCGCCAGCTCAAACCAGGCATCGCGGTAAGTCATCATGAGGGCGTTCCGACAGTGAATGAATGCCTGAAAATAGCATCTTCCCCCGTCGGGCAACAATTACAAAATGACGACAAGAATGCAGAGACAAAACGAGAGGTAGTACTATCGAGGTGAGAGCGAGATACATGCGAGGTATCCCTACGGGAACCTCATCCCCGTGTTTCCCCTAAAATTTGACGTAGCCGATAACGTCAAACCGGTGCAATTGCACCGGTTTAGAAGGCTCAGCTAAAACGAGCTTACTTCTGTGGACGCATCGCTGGGAACAGGATGACGTCGCGGATGGTGTGGCTGTTCGTGAACAACATCACCATACGGTCGATACCAATACCCAGACCCGCTGTTGGCGGCAAACCGTGCTCCAACGCCGTCACGTAGTCTTCGTCGTAGAACATCGCTTCATCATCGCCCGCATCTTTAGCATTGACCTGCTGAGCAAAACGCTCTGCCTGATCTTCAGCATCATTCAGCTCGGAGAAGCCGTTACCAATTTCACGACCGCCGATGAAGAACTCAAAGCGATCGGTGATTTCCGGGTTCTGATCGTTACGACGCGCCAGCGGAGATACTTCAGCCGGATATTCGGTGATGAAGGTTGGTTGGATCAGGCTGCTTTCTGCCGTCTCTTCGAAGATCTCGGTAACGATACGGCCCAAGCCCCAGCTTTTCTCGATCTTGATGCCCAGAGACAGTGCGATCGCGGTCGCTTTCTCCAGATCGTCCAGATCGGCAACGTTGGTTTCAGGGCGATATTTGCAGATCGCTTCGCGCATCGTCAGCTTATCGAACGGCTTACCGAAATCGAACGTCTGATCGCCGTACACCACCGTCGTCGAGCCCAGCACGTCCTGCGTCAGCGTACGGAACAGGTTTTCCGTCAACACAATCAGGTCTTTATAATCGGCATACGCCATATAAAGTTCCATCATTGTGAATTCAGGGTTGTGACGTGGGGAAACACCTTCGTTACGGAAGTTACGGTTAATCTCGAACACGCGCTCAAAACCACCGACAACCAGACGCTTCAGGTACAGTTCCGGTGCAATACGCAGGTACATGTCGATGTCCAGCGCGTTATGGTGCGTGATGAACGGACGGGCAGACGCGCCGCCGGGAATCACCTGCATCATCGGCGTTTCCACTTCCATAAAGCCGTTATCCACCATGAAGCGGCGAATGGCTGCCATCACGTTAGAGCGGATGCGGAAAGTATTGCGGGAGTCGTCGTTAGCGATCAGATCCAGATAACGCTGACGATAGCGGGTTTCCTGATCGGCCAGACCGTGGAATTTATCCGGCAGCGGACGCAGCGCTTTGGTCAGCAGACGCAGTTCGGTACAGTGGATGGACAGCTCGCCCGTTTTGGTTTTGAACAGCTTGCCACGCGCACCCAGGATATCGCCCAGATCCCATTTCTTGAACTGCTCGTTATAGATGCCTTCCGCCAGATCGTCGCGGGAAACATACAGCTGAATGCGGCCACCGACGTCCTGCAAGGTCACGAAAGAGGCTTTACCCATGATGCGACGGGTCATCATACGGCCCGCAACGGTCACTTCGATACCCAGTTCTTCCAGCTCTTCGTTCTCTTTGGCATCGAACTCAGCGTGCAAGTGATCGGAGATGCTGTCACGGCGGAAATCATTCGGGAATGCGATCCCGTTTTCACGCAGCGTCACCAGCTTTTCACGACGCGTTTTTAATTCATTATTCAGATCTTGCGCCTGATCGGCACCCTGTGATTGTGATTCAGCCATGCGAATTCTTATAACCCCGCTTTTAAACTTGCTTCAATAAATTTGTCCAGATCGCCATCAAGTACGGCCTGAGTGTTACGTGTTTCCACTCCGGTACGTAAGTCTTTGATGCGCGAATCATCCAGAACATAGGAACGAATCTGACTACCCCAGCCGATGTCAGACTTGTTGTCTTCCATCACCTGTTTCTCAGCATTTTTCTTTTGCATCTCAAACTCGTACAGCTTGGCTTTCAGCTGTTTCATCGCCTGATCTTTGTTTTTATGCTGGGAACGGTCATTCTGACACTGTGTGACAATGTTGGTCGGAAGGTGGGTAATACGCACCGCAGATTCTGTCCGGTTAACGTGCTGACCACCCGCACCGGATGCGCGATAAACGTCAATACGCAGATCGGCTGGATTGATTTCGATATCAATATCGTCATCCACTTCCGGGTAGACAAACGCGGAGCTGAATGAGGTATGACGGCGACCGCCGGAATCGAATGGGCTCTTACGCACGAGGCGGTGTACGCCGGTTTCCGTACGCAGCCAGCCAAACGCATAGTCACCGATGATCTTGATGGTGGCGGATTTCGTACCGGCCACGTCACCGTCTGACTCTTCAATAATTTCGGTTTTAAACCCTTTGGCTTCAGCCCAACGCAGGTACATACGCACCAGCATGCTGGCCCAGTCCTGCGCTTCCGTACCGCCAGATCCCGCCTGAATATCCAGATAGCAATCCGCGCTGTCGTACTCACCAGAGAACATGCGACGGAATTCGAGCTGGCCTAATTTATTTTCCAGCACATCCAGTTCTACTGAGGTTTCATTAAAGGTGTCTTCGTCGTCTTCTTCCACCGCGAGCTCAAGCAGACCGGTCACATCTTCCAGACCCTGAGCCAGTTGATCGATGGTGTCGACGATAGCTTCCAGCGAGGAGCGTTCTTTTCCCAATGCCTGAGCACGTTCAGGCTCATTCCAGACATCTGGCTGCTCCAGTTCGGCGTTTACTTCTTCGAGGCGCTCTTTCTTGGCATCATAGTCAAAGATACCCCCGAAGAACGGCGCTACGTTCAGCCAGATCCTGGATGCGGTTTTTTACCGGATTAATTTCAAACATGATTTTTTATATTCTTACGTTAAGTCGTTGACAACGGAATGATGTAACCCGCCATTCTAGCGGATAAAAGGCGCATTTTATAGACTTTCCGCCCACCCTATTCGGTTCGCAAAGTTAACGCGGCCACAGATGTTGAATCAGCAACTGCACCGAGCGTTTACCGCGAAACTCGTTAATATCCAGCTGGTACACCATTTCCACTTCTTTAATGCTCGGATCCGGCCAAACGGTCGTATCAACATTAAACGCGATGCCATCTAACAGTGGCACGGCTCCTGTTGCACCGATCGGCTCAAACATCGCTTTCAAATGACGTTCTTTGAGTAGGCGAGGTTGAAGAATGCGGAAGCAGCCATCGAATGTGGGTTCAGGGAACGCTTGCCCCCATGGACCGGCGTAGCGCAGCATTTCTGCCGTTGAGAGCAAATTCAGCTCCGGCAGAGCCAATTCGCCATCAGACCAGACGACGCCTTCAAGATGAGACGGATCGAGCCACTCACCAACCAGTTCGCCAAAGCGCTGGCGGAAATCCTCAAATCGATCTTCATGCAGCGATAGCCCTGCGGCCATTGCATGTCCACCAAACTTATCCATCATGCCGGGATACAGCGTATCCAATCTTTCCAGCGCATCACGCAGATGCAGACCTGCAATGGAGCGTCCCGATCCTTTCAGTATGCCGTCACCGGCAGGCGCAAAGGCAATCACCGGACGATGAAAACGCTCTTTAATGCGCGAGGCCAAAATGCCCACAACGCCCTGATGCCACTCAGGATGATACATCGCCAGACCGTAAGGCAATTCGGTGCGTGTACGCTCCAGCGATTCGCACAGGCGCAAGGCTTCGACCTGCATTCCTTGTTCGATCTCTCGTCGATCCTGATTCAACGCATCTAAATCGTTAGCCAACATGCGCGCCTGAGTAATGTCGTTACTCAATAACAGTTCGACCCCGACCGTCATGTCATCCAGCCGCCCGGCCGCATTGAGCCGTGGCCCGATGGCAAAGCCTAAATCGCTGGCGACCAGTTGGCTGGCATCGCGGTTCGCCACTTCCAGCAGCGCTCGAATGCCCGGTCGACACTCGCCGGCACGAATACGATTCAGCCCCTGCGCCACTAAAATCCGGTTGTTGGCATCCAGCGGAACAACATCCGCCACCGTGCCCAGCGCGACCAGATCCAGTAATTCGGCGAGATTCGGCTTCGCCAGACCCTGTTGCGTAAACCAATCGCTATCGCGCAGGCGCACAAACAGCGCCATCATCAAGTAAAACGCGACGCCCACGCCTGCAAGCGCTTTGGAGGGAAACTGACAGTCAGGCAAATTAGGGTTAATCATGGCATCGGCGTCAGGCAAGGTTTCGCCCGGTAGGTGGTGATCGGTCACCAGCACTGTGATACCGCGACGATGCGCATCTTCGACGCCCGCATGAGAAGATATTCCGTTATCAACGGTAACAATCACCTCAGCCCCCAGCGCGGCAGCTTGCGCCACCACGGCCGGGCTTAGCCCGTAGCCATCTTCAAAACGGTTCGGCACCAGATATTTTACGTTTGCGCCGCCCATGCTGCGCAGCGCCAGTACGGCAAGCGTGGTGCTGGTGGCACCATCGGCATCAAAGTCGCCCACAATCACGATGCAGCGCTTCTCGGCTAGCGCCAGTTGCAACAGGTCGATCGCTTTATCAATGCCGCTTAACAAACGGTAATTGAGTAAACCACTCAGGCCACGTTCCAGCTCCTGAGCCCCTTTAACGCCGCGCTGCGCATAAAGACGGCGCAACAAAGGCGGAACGGAGTCAGGTAAATCAATGTCTTCCGCCAGCGGACGCCGACGGAGTTGGGTAATCATATCCACGTAGCATCAACCGCCAGTTTTCTTCGAGGCTTTGTGTGCTTCCAGCATGGCCAGCATCTCTTTCGGCCCTTGATATCCAGGGACAACCATGCCGTCTTGCAGCACGATAGCGGGAGTCCCCTGCACGCCAAACTGGATGCCCAGTTGGTAATGCGCAGCGATATCGGTTTTGCATGTTGCTGGCGAGATCGCTTCGCTCTTCATCGCGTTATCAAACGCTTTATTGCGATCGGCCACGCACCAGATGGACTGCATATCTTTCGCTGCCTGCGATTTCATGCCCTGACGCGGGAAGGCCAGATAGCGCACGGTAATGCCCAGCGCGTTGTAATCTTTCATCTGCTCATGCAGTTTGTGGCAATAGCCGCAGGTGATGTCGGTGAAAACGGTAATCACGTGTTTTTCCTGCGCGGCTTTATAAACGATCATTTGTTCCTGCAGCGCATCCAGCTTGCCGATCAGGATTTTATTGGTGGTGTTGACCGGCATCGTGCCGCTCACATCATAAAGCGGGCCTTGCAGCAAATGCTTGCCGTCTTCGCTGATGTACAGCACGCCGCTCTCGGTAATGACAGTTTTCATGCCAGCCATCGGCGAAGGCAGTATTTCCGCACCTTGCATGTCCAGACGCGTCAGCGTCTGCTTGATTGCGGCATCGTCGGCGTGGGCAAAATTGGTCGCCGTCGCCACCAGCAAAGAAAGCAGTAATAACCCTTTTTTCATTTCATCAATCCTGTTTGTGTCGCAACGTCATGGTGAATACGTCGCTCGTAGCAATACGCTAAGGTGGTTGGCGAGAGGCCCCGCCAGTCAGATAACATCCTGTTACTCTGTCTATTTACTCTATGCTATGCGCGCGGATGGTGCTGCTGATGGAGCTGCTTCAGCCGTTCCGTCGCCACATGGGTGTAAATCTGCGTCGTGGAAAGATCGCTGTGCCCTAAGAGCATCTGTACGACCCGTAAATCCGCGCCGTGGTTCAATAAATGGGTAGCAAACGCGTGACGCAAAACGTGCGGCGAGAGCTTTTCGCTGTCGATCGACGCCTGCACCGCATAATGCTTGATGCGATGCCAGAACGTCTGGCGCGTCATTTGCCGTGCGCGATTGCTGGGAAACAGCACATCCAGCGTCTGCCCGTTTAATAACCACGGACGACCGTGCTCCAGATAATACTCGATCCAATACACCGCCTCTTCACCCAGCGGCACCAGCCGTTCTTTATTGCCTTTACCCAGCACGCGTACCACGCCTTGCCGCAGGCTGACATCACTCATCGTCAAACCAACCAGTTCGGAAACGCGCAGCCCCGTCGCATACAATACCTCAAGCATGGCCTTATCGCGTAATTCCAGCGGTTGTTCAATGCTCGGGGCATCGAGTAACGCACCAACCTGCGCCTCGCTCAAATCTTTGGGTAGACGCTGCGGCAGTTTCGGAGACGACAGCACGGCACTCGGATCGTCGCTACGCTGTTTTTCTCGATAAAGGTACTGGAAGAAGCGACGCATCGCGCTCAGCAAACGAGCCGAACTCGTCGCTTTATAGCCTCCCTCAATCCTATCGGCAAGAAACGCCTGAAGGTCGAGCGCCTGCGCCTGTAGCAGAGCGTTATCATGGTGCGCAAGCCACTCCGCAAGCGAACGCAGATCCAAGCGATAAGACGCCAGCGTATTCTCGGCCAGATTTCTTTCCAGCCACAGCGCATCGAGAAACTGTTCGATGAGTGCCTGATCGTGTTCTTGCATCGCCGTGTCCCTCTTCACTTATTGGCAATATTATGCCGATGAAGCGACGACTTTACACCTTCATCAAGGCGGTATTCTCTCGCAAACGGAATTGTGTGCGATCTCACATATTCCGTGAACCTCAACATCGCCATAACATTCTCCGGCAAAAATAAGGCCAAGGCACATTATATTTTATGTATCGTCAATATATCGGAACAGGCTCCTTGAAGCCGCATGTCTACTGGTATTGACCTTACTTAATCAACGTTGAAAAGCCGATTTTTCTATGCGTAGAATGGCTGTTCGTGTTGTTAAAATAAAGAAACATTATGCAAGCCACCATCACCCCCACTCTCGATGCCGAAGCGGAAGCACCACCCGTAAATTCACGCAATAAAGTGATTGTTGCGTCACTCATTGGCACCGCTATCGAATTTTTCGATTTTTATATCTATGCCACCGCTGCGGTGCTGATTTTCCCGCACATTTTCTTCCCACAGGGCGATCCGACTGCCGCCACGCTACAGTCGCTGGCAACCTTTGCGATTGCCTTTGTGGCTCGTCCTATTGGCTCGGCGGTATTCGGTCACTTTGGCGATCGCGTCGGACGTAAAGTCACGCTGGTCGCGTCTCTACTGACAATGGGTATTTCGACCGTTCTGATCGGACTGTTACCCACCTACGAAACCATCGGTATTTTTGCACCAATTCTGTTGGCCATCGCTCGCTTCGGTCAGGGCTTGGGCCTTGGCGGTGAATGGGGTGGCGCGGCGCTGCTGGCGACCGAAAATGCCCCGTCCAATAAACGTGCACTCTATGGGTCGTTCCCCCAGCTTGGCGCACCGATTGGCTTCTTCTTCGCTAACGGCACCTTCCTGCTGTTGTCCTGGCTGTTGACGGAAGAACAGTTCATGAGCTGGGGCTGGCGTGTGCCGTTCGTTGCGTCTGCCGTGCTGGTGTTGGTTGGCCTGTATGTCCGCATATCACTGCATGAAGCTCCGGTCTTTACCAAAGCGGTCAAAGCCGGTAAGCAGGTACGTATGCCGCTGGGCACGCTGCTCAGCAAGCATATGAAAGTCACGATTCTCGGCACCTTCATCATGCTGGCGACCTACACGCTGTTCTATATCATGACCGTGTACTCCATGACGTACGGTACGACGCCAGCACCTAAGGGACTGGGTTTCTCACGTAACAGTTTCCTGTTGATGCTGATGATCGCGGTGATCGGCTTTGGTCTGATGGTGCCAGTCGCAGGCTATCTGGCGGATGCCTTTGGCCGCCGTAAGACCATGATTACCATTACCTGCCTCATGATCGTCTTCGCCATGCTGTTCCCTTATATGCTCGGTTCAGGCAATCAGGCGCTGGTGATGGGCTTCCTGGTGTTGGGTCTGAGCATCATGGGGCTGACGTTCGGCCCCATGGGTGCCCTGCTGCCGGAGTTGTTCCCGACGGAAGTCCGTTACACCGGCGCGTCATTCTCCTATAACGTCTCGTCGATTCTCGGCGCATCGGTTGCACCGTATATCGCCGCGTGGCTGACAGCCAACTACGGCCTGTTCTATGTCGGCGTTTATCTGGCAGCCATGGCGTCACTGACGCTGATTGCGCTGCTGTTAACTAAAGAAACGCGTCACCAGTCTCTGGGATAATTTCCCTTCCGTGAGGGCTACGGCCCTCACTGCATCTTTCCTGTTTCACGCTGGCACCAGCCCGTTACCACCTCAAATCATCACCTTTTGTTATTATCACTTTGATACATTTCCGCATTTACCACGCTAATTAAGCGAGGTATACCAACAAGCCTGTCGATGTAACAATCAAATTCGGTGGCGTATGCCTGTCGATACTGAATGTCAGTCGATCCGGCTTCTACGAGGCCCAGAAGCGTGCCAAGGCGCCTGTTCAGCACAGTTGCCCTGTGGTTGTACAACTCAAGGCATCGTTGAACGTTTTTTCCTGAGTTTAAAAATGGAGCCTGTCTGGAGGCGCGATTACGCCAATCATGCCGAGGCGATAAGAGACATCACGGAATACATCGTTGGGTATTATAACAACGAACGGCTTCACTCAAAGCTGAGCTCTCTACCACCGACCGTATACGAACGGACGATGGCATCAGAACCACCTGTAGAAGTGTCCTGAATTAATTGACCAGCGCGCGAGCCTTCTGATAGCGTGAAGCCCTATCAAGGTGATCCGGGAGCACGGCAATGAAACACATACACTTGGCAGGTGCGTTGCTCGCTCTTTCTTGCTTCAGCATAGACGTCCATGCCGAAGGAAACTGCCCGCCAGGTTCCTACCCGATTGGCGGAGGTGCCACAGCAGGATGCGCTCCTATTCCCGGTAACGGCAGCGGACAACAGCAAGCGCCCAGTGCTCCCGAGCCTGTGTGGGAGGATCGATGGGGCGCAATTGCATTCGATGGACCCAAATTCATATTGGGTGCATCCGCTGAGTTCCCAAGTGAGCAAGCCGCAAAGTCGGCTGCGCTGAATCACTGCAAAGTCAAAGGTGGTGACAACTGCCAGATCGAGATTTCCTATGTAAACGGCTGCACCGCTTTTACGATCGGCGAACGGAACTATTACCGCGGGGCCATGGCCACACTTCACCAAGCGGTTGCCGATGGCTTGAAAAAGTGTAATGAAACAGACAAGAAATGCGAGACTTACTACAGCGCTTGCAGTCCTCCAGTCCGTATCCGTTAGCTGAAATTTTCAAACAAGAACAGGTGAGTTTCTTGAGGCATCGTACGGAGCCACCAGGTCAAGCTCCGCTGAGCAGCACGTACCTCACCTGCTCTCTCGCACTTCGATTAACTTCGATTTTTTGCCGCTTCCATTTCTTCAAGTCATACTACACGCGCACCGTACAAGCGTGTCACAGGGGCAATCGTCATCACCTACCGCGGTATGGAGAAGATCAATGCCCAGCACGGCATCGCCTCCGATCAGCGCGCCTGCAATGCAGCCGGCACGTTGGCTTTAGCGGCTTGTCAGTCAGGGTTTAAGCAGATCGATCATGTGGCGCAGGGTGAGAACGGCAACAAACTCATTGTAGTTCAGGGTACACGGCGAATTCCAAGGTGATCCATGTGCCCACCGTGCACCCGAGCAAACACTTTCTTTCAACACTTTCCTACATCGAGGTTGGAATCGCATGAAAACAGCAACCGGAATTTTTACCCTCAGCCTCGCACTCGTTATGTATGCGTCGGGCGCACAGGCGAATGAGAGCACCGCTCAGGTCATCAAACGTCAAGCGCCAGCAGGCATTACCGATGTGTTCTATAGCTGCGTTGAAAATGCGGGATCAGAAAACATCGCACTTGCTGCATGTCAATCTGCGGAGAAAAAACGACAAGACGCACGATTGAACGCTGCTTATAAAGCGCTGCTCAGCAAACAGAGTGGCACGGCCAAGGACAATCTGATCCGCGCCGAGCGCGCCTGGCTCGATTTCCACAGCGCCAGCAAGACCTTTGAGTCGTCACTCTATGGCAGCGAAACGGTGAGCAGCTTTGAAGTCATGCAGAGAGAAATTTTTCGTCTCTGCGAACGCACCAATGTTTTGGAGGAATATTTGTCGATCGCAAACGATCAGTAGCCGCAACTTTCTGTTCAATGGAGCAGACCATAGCCAATCAAAATGACAACGCCGCCAGCATCACCGACATCGATACTCACGATGTCGGTGATGCTGGCGACACATATTTCGTTGTGGGTCGCGGCACCGAGGGAGGTTCCTCCTCTTTTCACTTGTCCATCGCAGAGAGGCGTTCCTCCCCCTGAAATCATCCCCTAACCTCCACCATTGAAGCCAATCGCTCTGCACCGCGTGCTTCACCAGCGATTGTAAAAGACCTCAATATCATCGAATATGGCAGCCATTACCTGTTTTCTGCTGCACATGAGTTATGGACTTGTCGCCTTTAGGCAATCACGTTACAGCGCAGAGACTGAATCAACGCATTGATTGTAGAAAATAATTAAATCATGGACTTATAGATAGTATGAAAATCGGTCTGTTTTACGGCTCAAGCACCTGTTACACCGAAATGGCAGCGGAAAAAATTCGCGACATGTTGGGCGAAGAACTGGTGGATCTGCACAACGTTAAGGATGTCGACCCTCAACGTATGGAAGACTACAGTACGCTGATTCTCGGCATCCCAACCTGGGATTTCGGTGAGATTCAGGAAGACTGGGAGAACATCTGGGGCCAGTTAGCAACGCTGAACCTCAAAGGCAAAGTCGTCGCACTTTACGGTATGGGCGACCAGCTTGGCTACAGCGAATGGTTCCTTGATGCGCTGGGCATGCTGCATGAACAACTGCTGCCGTTAGGTGTCACATTCATTGGGTACTGGCCAATCGATGGCTACGACTTCACCAGCCCAAAACCGCTGGCTGCTGACGGCAAACATTTTGTCGGGCTGGCGTTGGACGAAGTGAATCAATACGATCTCAGCGATGAACGGCTGGAGCAGTGGTGCGAACAGATCCTACAGGAAATGGCGTCACTGCTGTAAACGGTACGCGTCAACAGGGGTAAACACGATGAAGATGTTACTCATCGCAGTCGCAGGATTATTGCTCGCAGGCTGTGCGCAAACAGGCACTGAGGAATACGCCAAAAATCTGGGCGGGAAATGCGATGTGCCGCAATATTACGATATCGATTTCTCAAGGTTTGATGAGACGGCACAGCAAATAGCGCACGCGACAGGCTGCGGCATCATCACCGATACCTCGCTGACTGGCGCCATTAAGCCACATCCCGTCAAAGGCTATCTGACAAGGCGGGAAGCGGTGTTTATGGCGATTCAGGGTACATCGTTGAAGGTGACCAAACAGGAACCGGATACGGTTAGCGTCGAGTAAAACGTTCGCGGATACCTCTGTGACGTATCCGCGAATATTGATATCCGTAAAGCCTGAAGTCGCTTAGCGCTTTTGTAACCAGCGGTTCCGCGCGGCGGTATCCATAAAGCTCCACGCGACAAAGCGGCTTTGCTTCTGGCCTTGCGCCATATCTATCGTTCTGACCTTTTCCACCTCAACCGCTTCCAGCGCACGATAAATCTCCGGCAAGTTCTCTTTGCGCGATACGAGCGACGTAAACCACAGGCACTGACGGGCAAAACCGGCGCTCTCTTTGATCATCTGACCAATGAAGGCTAACTCGCCACCTTCACACCACAGCTCGTCCTGCTGACCGCCAAAATTCAGCGGGGAGCGTTTATCCAGCCCCAGATTATGCAACTTGCGCTGCGATCCCTCGCGGGCATCCTCCGCGGAGGCATGGAACGGTGGATTACACATGACGGCATCAAACGTGTCGTTCTTGTGAATAATGCCTGCCAGTATCGCTTTGCTATTTTTCTGACGGCGCAGGCGAATCGATCGGTTCAAGCCAGGGTTCGCCTCAATCGTCTCATTGGCCGCTTTCATCGCCAGCGGATTAATCTCGCTGCCAGTAAAGCGCCAGCCATATTCACGGAACCCAATCAGCGGGTAGACGCAGTTAGCGCCGCAGCCGACATCCAGCACGGATGCATCACGCGGTACCACCGAACGGTTATCTTCCGCCAGTAAATCAGCAAGATGGTGGACATAGTCAGCGCGACCGGGGATCGGTGGGCACAGAAAGCCGTCTGGAATCGTCCAGTGCTCAATCTGATAAAAATGCAACAACAACGCCTGATTCAGCGTTTTCACCGCCTCGGGATTGGCAAAGTCCACTGACTCATCACCGTAGGCATTCACCTTCACAAACGGGATCAGAGCAGGATAGCTCTGCTTGAGCGAGGGAAAATCATAACGGTCGCGATGGCGATTACGAGGATGCAGACCATTTTTTTGCACTGCGGGCTTAGTCATCAGTTATACCCAATAGATTGTTATACCCTACAGATTGTAAGGCACGGTCAGGCGGTGACCGAATAAACTCAGGTTCAAACAGGGAAAAAGAGAAAGGAAAGCCGACATTCCCCTGACGGGAACAGCCGATATCCTATCCTCACGAAGCGGCGTAAGATACCTGCTGCGATTATTTCCGTAAATCATCGTGGTGATTTTTCTACACACGGGGCGCGATACACCGCGTAAAAATGCGTCGTTATCTCGCCCAGTGCTTCTGCTGCAAAAGAAGCTGACGCAGATGGCGCCACTCTTCATCGCCCATACTGTCTGATGCCAGCCACAGCTGTTGTTTTTCTTTATCGTTAACCGACTGCAACGCCAACAACACGCCATTTTTCAAAAGCCACGGTCGTTTGACGATCTGCCATTCCTTCTGCCGCCAGTTCAGGGTCGTTTCGCTAAGCAAAACGATTTCCCCCTGTCGGGATTTGATATTCCTTTGGCTACGAATAAAACCGAACATAACCATCGTGACCAGGCATAGCCATAGCCATGCATAGCCGTCCGGCCACGGTGCCAGCAGAATGAGCAACACTAATAGGCCATGCACAACCAGTGACAGCAGTTGCATGCGCCAGGAAACGCGAAGGTCACATTGCCACTGGGCCACGATCTTTATTTCGCGTCTGAATAAGGGAAATCATGCGTTTCAACTCTCCGTCCTTCGGTTCACCGTGGTTCATCAGCCAGTTGAATAAATCAGGATCGTCGCTTTGTAACAGGCGTACAAACGTGCGCTTATCACTGTCATTAAGTGTGTCATAGTCATGCTCAAAAAACGGCATGATCGCGATATCCAGTTCACGCATACCACGGCGGCATGCCCAATGAATGCGTGATTTATTATCGATTTCCATATTTCATGTCCACCTTGTTATCGCTGCTTGCCGCTAGTGTACTCTGATTCCGGTAGCGGGTATCAACTAATAGTAACATTTTGACATAGTTTACCCGCATGCACTGCGCCAAGTGCGTTCATCAGCATCAAGATGTGCTATGCCATAACGCTGCGTGAATAACCACTTGCAAACCCTGAGCGCTCTTTTACCATTAGGCCATTCGGGTATCGCCCTTAGCGCAGGATTGTACTATATGGTTAACCAACATACGGCCCATCAACTTCCGTTTGCCTCACAGCTCCCATTTGCTTCCGCCCAACTGGCCGCCACGCTCATCTCACTGGATGACTGGGCACTGTCCACGCTGGTCGGGCCGGATACCGTCAAGTATCTTCAGGGGCAGGTCACCGCAGATGTCGGGGCGCTGCCTGACGATGGGCACATCCTTTGCGCCCACTGCGACGCGAAAGGGAAAATGTGGAGCAACCTGCGTCTGTTTCATCACGGCGAAGGCTTTGCTTTCATTGAGCGCCGTAATCTACGCGACGCCCAACTTAGCGAACTGAAAAAATACGCCGTTTTCTCGAAAACGACCATCGCGCCAGACGATAACGCTATCCTGCTGGGCGCCGCGGGTGCAGGTATCCGCGAGTTGCTGGCCTCTGTATTTAGCCAACTTCCAGATGCCGAGCACCCTGTCGTTCAGCACGAAGGCGCAACCTTACTGCATTTCACCCATCCTGCAGAACGTTTCCTGTTGGTGCTGTCTCCTGAGCAGAGCGCTTCGCTGCTTGAACAGCTCGGCGATAAAGTCAGTTTAAATGACAGCCGTCAGTGGCTGACGCTAGAGATTGAAGCAGGTCAGCCCATCATTGACAGCGCAAACAGTGCGCAGTTCATCCCGCAAGCGACTAATTTACAGGCATTAAATGGGATTAGCTTCAGCAAAGGGTGCTATACCGGTCAGGAAATGGTCGCTCGAGCAAAATATCGCGGGGCGAATAAGCGTGCGCTCTACTGGCTGGCGGGTAAAGCAAACCGGGTGCCTCAGGCTGGGGACGATCTCGAATTGCAACTTGGCGAGAACTGGCGTCGTACCGGGACAATATTGGCCGCCAGCCAATTGCAGAACGGTGACGTGTGGGTGCAGGCGGTGTTGAATAACGATCTGAACGCAGAGAATATCCTGCGCGTACGTGACGATGCCGAAAGCCAACTCACGGTTCAACCTCTACCGTATGAGATCACGGATTAATCCGACGAGTGACATCACGCATGAGCCAGTTAGGCTCATGCGTTTTATACGAACTTAAATATAAAGATAAATCGCCAAAAAGTGGCAAACGCTGCCGCCTAAAACAAATCCGTGCCAAATCGCGTGATTATAGGGAATGCGCTTACTGGCGTAGAAAATCACCCCCAGCGTATACACCACGCCGCCCACCGCCAGCAGCGTCACACTCCCCGCCGACAGCTTCATCACCATCTGATAAATCACCACCAGCGACAGCCAGCCCATGACCAGATAGGTAATCAACGACAGCACTTCAAAACGGTGGGCAAACGCCAGCTTGAAGATCACACCCAACAACGCCATGCTCCAGATGACAACCATCAAGCCATGCGCCAGCGGTGAATCCAGCCCGACCAGCAAAAATGGCGTATAGGTTCCGGCAATCAATAGATAAATAGCGCAGTGGTCGAATTTTTTCAGCCACGGTTTGATGCGCGGCGAGGGAATCGCGTGGTACAGCGTCGACGCTAAAAACAGCAGGATAATGCTGCCGCCATAGAGGCTGTAGCTGGTAATCGCCACGCTGCCAGCGTCATTGTTGACCGCCTGTACCAGCAGTAAAACCAGACCCACAATACCGAAAATCACACCAATTCCATGGCTTATGCTATTCGCAATTTCCTCTGCCAGCGAGTAGTCCGACATCTGTGCATTTTTTGACATCAATAGGTTCCGTAGTATTAACAGTACACATTCAACAGCGTCGTGCGCTGACGTCATCCACCTTACCTTTCCCGTTCTTGTGCAGGGCGAAACAGGCGAAGTGTTTAACCTTTGAGCAGATTAACTGAGAATAGTTTCAGTGTACACGTGTAAGCTAAAATAATTATTCCCGCCTTACTTTTGGCTTCTCCGCCCTCTTAACGTGCGATCATGCATGTCAATCTCGGGCAACATCCCCTAGAATGTCCGACTTCGATATCTTCCTGTTTTTTGAAGGGCTCTGTCGTCCTTATCGGTTATTCGCATTAACGGTTATCCGGTTCAGACGCTCACAGCGCCTTTCTGTATTTGTCAGTGCATGATTTTTACTGCATCGTTTTCACTGCAAGAGGTAAGCTTTTCATGTCATCTTCCCCATCTATTCTGAATTTCGGTTCCATGACCGATGTCTTCGGCTTTCTGATAGAAATCGATAAATTGAAAAGCGTGCAGCGTCGCACAAAGATTATCGGCAGCGAACGTCACGAAGATTCTGCCGAACACAGCTGGCATTTTGCCGTCGCCGCGATGGCGCTGGCGCCTTACGCGGGTGAAGGCGTAGATATTCAGCGCGTGATCCAAATGGCGCTGATTCACGATATCGTCGAAATCGATGCGGGCGATGTGATCGTTTACGATCTTTCCGCGCGTCTTGCGATTCACGACCAGGAAGTCGCTGCCGCAGCCCGCATTTTCGGCCTGCTGCCGGAGCCGCAGCGTCAACAATTCCACGATCTGTGGGAAGAATACGAAGCGAATGAAACCCCCAGCGCCCAGTTTGCTCTGGTGCTCGATCGCGTTATGCCGATGCTGATGAATCTGTACAACGGCGGCCAAAGTTGGGTAGAAAACGGCATCCGTCTGGAACAGGTTCTCGACCGCGCCGAGTTCATCGCCACGATCAACCCGGAACTGTGGCAATACATGAAGCAGCATCTGGAAGACGCCAAAGCCAAGGGATGGTTGCTATAATTCGGTTTTCCCGATAGACGCCCCGTCGCCGGGCATTCACGTCAGGAGAGGGTGATGTCTTTAAAAACAATCGCGAATAACCTGGGTTTGTCGGTGGCGGCGGTGAGCCGCGCTCTGAACGGTCATCGGGATATCTCCGAAGCTACGCGCCAGCGTATTCAGGAAGAAGCGGAACGCATCGGCTATCGCCCCAATACGCACGCGCGACGACTGAAAATGGGCAAAAGCAATGCGGTTGGGCTGGTCTATCCCTACGCCTCCTCCCTGAGTAACGATATCTTTTTTGAGATGATTGGCGCGATCAGCAGCAAACTGGCGCAGCACGACGTGGATTTTCTCCTACTGGCAGACGAACAAGACGCCTGTCAGGGCGCTGTCCGGTTGATCACCAGCCACCGTATCGACGCGCTGATTGTGGCACACACGTGCGAACAGGATGCGCGACTGATGTTGCTACAACGCCACAAGGTGCCTTTTCTGGCGCTGGGACGCAGCCAGCTACCACACCCTTACGCCTGGTTCGATTTTGACAACCGCGCAGGCATGGCGCTGGCGACTGAACACCTGATTACGCTCGGCCACCGCCGCATCGCCATGTTAAGCGAAGACCATCCGCAGGCGTTCATCATGCAGCGCCGTCAGGGTTATCGCGATGCTCTGCAACGCCACGATTTGCCGTTTCACGATGCCTATCTGCGTGGTGTTGATCCAACACGTCGCGCGGGCTACCAGGCCATGCTCGACCTTCTGGCGTTACCTGAACCGCCAACCGCGATTGTGATGGATGGTAACGTTCACGGCGACGGCGCCGTTGCCGTATTGCAGCAGGCTGGTCGCCTTTCCGGTTCACATCCTATCGCGTTAGTGATGTATGACGGTTTACCACAGGACAGCCTGACCGACCTCAACGTAACCGCAATAGAACAGGCGACACGCGAACAGGTTGGCGAACAGATTGCCAGCATGACGCAGGCGCTCATCGCAGGCGAAGCCGTAGAAAATTTGCAGGTGTTATGGCAGCCGACGCTGCGCATCGGTAAAACGAGTTTTCCCGCCTAAGCTATTCCGCCCCCTCTCTCATAAAGACATCGGTTGGTTTTTTATGCCAGCCGCCAGCGAGACGCCGTTCACATCTTCATCGAAATTCGCTCCCATTTACTGACGATTATTTTAACAAAATCACATTTCTTAAACGTTTAAGTTGATGACTTAAACGTTTAAGCTTTCACTGAAAGGCACAACTTGCAGTTTGGTCGTAATTTGGAGCCTTTCTTATGATGCGTGATATTGTTCAATTAACCAGCGCAGCGTGCGATGTCATCGTGCGCTGCGCCCCGGCAGCAGAAATTCTCTACTGGGGGCCACAGCTGCGCGGTTTTTCGCCAGAAGATATCGTTTCTCTGCAACGCCCCGTCGCCAATGGTCGTCTGGATGTCGATCTCCCCCTGACGCTGGCGATGGAATACGGACGTGGTCAGTTCGGTTCACCGGGTATTGAAGGCCACCGTTCAGGTTACGACGCCGCGCCGATCTTCACGACCACGCAGGTTGATGTTCAAGACAACACGCTCACCATCACGGCAGACGACACACAGGCTGGCCTTCGCCTGACCAGTGAACTGCGACTGGATCCGCAGACCGATGTGCTACAACTGCGCCACACGTTACAGAATCTGCGCGCTGACGCCTGGCAAGTACAGCGTCTTGCCGTCACGCTGCCCGTCCCAGAACGAGCGAGCGATGTCATGGCGTTTCACGGTCGCTGGCTGCGTGAGTTTCAGGCTCATCGCCTCACGTTGCAGCACGGCGGTTTTATTCAGGAAAGCCGACGGGGAAGAAGCTCGCACGAATATTTCCCTGCCTTTATTCTCGGTGAGTCCGCGTTTAGCGAACAGCGTGGCACCGTCTGGGGCGTGCATTTAGGCTGGAGCGGCAACCACCGTCTGCGTGCCGATATCAAAACCGACGGACGTCGCGTCGTACAGGCAGAAGCCCTTTATCTGCCGGGCGAAATCACGCTGGCACAGTCGGAATCGCTCACGACACCGTGGGTCTACGCGGCGTTCTCCGACACTGGCCTGAACGGCATGAGCCAGCGCTATCACACCTTCTTACGCCAATCGCTGATCCAATTCTGCGGCGATAAGCCCCGCCCGGTGCACCTCAATACGTGGGAAGGGATCTATTTCGATCACTCCCCAGAGTACATCATGCAGATGGCGAGCAAAGCAGCCGACGTCGGCGTAGAGCGCTTCATTATCGACGACGGCTGGTTCCGCGGGCGTCATCACGACAGAGCCGCGCTCGGTGACTGGTATCTGGACGAGGAAAAGTACCCTAACGGGCTGATGCCGGTCATTGAGCATGTCAAAGCGTTGGGAATGGAGTTCGGTATTTGGGTCGAACCGGAGATGATTAACCCCGATTCCGATTTGTTCCGTGCTCATCCTGAGTGGGTGCTGCAATTGCCCGGCTACGAGCAGCCCACGGGTCGCTACCAGTATGTGCTGAATTTAAACCAGCCCGACGCCTTCGCTTATTTACTGGAGCGACTGAGCTGGCTGCTGGGCGAGCACCCTGTCGATTATGTGAAATGGGATATGAACCGCGAACTGGTGCAGCCCGGCCATGAAGGACGTCTGGCCGCCGATGCGCAAACCCGACAGTTTTATCGCCTGCTCGATACCCTGCGCCAGCGTTTTCCCCATGTCGAATTTGAATCCTGCGCCTCCGGCGGCGGCCGCATCGATTATGGCGTGCTGGCGCGCACCCAACGTTTCTGGGTATCGGATAACAACGACGCGCTGGAGCGTCAGACCATCCAACGCGGTATGAGCTACTTCTTCCCGCCAGAGGTGATGGGGCAACACATCGGACACGCCCGCTGCCACGCCACGTATCGGCGTCACACTATCGCGTTTCGCGGCCTGACCGCCCTGTTCGGCCATATGGGAATCGAGCTCGATCCTGTCAAAGCCGATGATGACGAGCTGGAAGGCTATCGCCACTATATCCAGTTGCATAAAACGCTGCGCCCGCTGCTGCACAGCGGCACAACCTGGCGGGTCGAGATGCCGGACGATACGGTGCAAGTCACTGGCGTGGTGAGCCGCGATCGGCAGCATGCCGTTTTCCAGGTAGCCCAGTTGCGCATGCCAGATTATTCGCTAGCAGGCACGCTTCGCTTCCCTGGCCTGCTGCCTGACGCACGTTATGAAATCAAACTGCTGGACGGCCCGGAAATCAAAACGGTGCGCGAAGGTGGCGGCACCATGCGTGAACTTCCACCTTGGTTACGCCAACCGCTGGTGGTGTCCGGCGATTGGCTGATGCAGGCCGGTCTTGCCCTCCCCATCCTGACGCCAGAAACCGCCATTCTGGTCGAGCTTTCCGCGGTACCGGAGAGCACCAGCAGCTAGCTTTTTCCCCAGCCCTACACATTCGCAACACGACCGCGCGGGACAGCACTGTCCCGCGTCATGATGACTTCTGCCCTCTAGGAGGGAATAAAGATGCCTACTACTTCCTGCTACTACAAAAATAACCGTAACTTCTGGATTTTCGGCGCGTTCTTCTTTCTTTATTTTTTCATCATGGCGACGTGTTTTCCGTTTTTGCCGATTTGGTTGTCGGACGTTATCGGGCTCAATAAAACCGATACTGGCATCGTCTTTTCCTTCCTGTCGTTGTTCGCAATCCTGTTTCAACCGTTCCTCGGCATTCTGTCCGACAAGCTGGGCATGAAGAAGCACCTGCTCTGGGTGATATCCGTGCTGCTGCTCTTTTTTGCCCCTTTCTTCCTGTATGTTTTCGCCCCGCTGTTAAAAATCAACGTGATACTGGGTGCTTTAGTCGGCGGCCTGTATATCGGCTTCTCTTTCAGCGCAGGAGCCGGAGCCATTGAAGCCTATATCGAACGCATCAGCCGACAGCACCATTTTGAGTACGGTAAGGCGCGCATGTTTGGCTGCTTTGGCTGGGGAATCTGTGCCTCAACGGCGGGTATGCTGTTTAACATCAATCCCGATATTGTGTTTTGGATGGGATCCGGGTCAGCAATTATTTTGATCGTGCTGCTGTGTCTGGCGAAGACAGAAAGTAACCCGACCGCCGCCGTCATAGACTCGCTCGGTGCCAATGCCTCGCCTTTTAGCCTGAAGCTGGCATTAGGCCTGCTGGCCAATCGTCAGTTCTGGTTGCTGGTGCTGTACGTGGTCGGCGTCGCCTGTATTTATGACGTCTACGATCAGCAATTCGCTAATTTCTTTAAATCGTTCTTTAGTTCACAGGAACAGGGTAATCAGATCTTTGGTTTTGTCACCACGGCTGGGGAAGCGGCGAATGCGCTGGTGATGTTCTGCACACCGTGGCTGATCGGTCGGATCGGTGCCAAAAATGCGCTGCTGGTGGCGGGAACCATTATGTCGATCAGAATCTTGGGTTCAGCCTGCGCTACGTCTATCACAGAAGTCATCATCCTGAAGATGCTGCACGCCTTCGAAGTGCCGTTACTGCTCATCGGGGTCTTTAAATACATCGCCAATACGTTTGATTCGCGCTTGTCGGCCACGATTTATCTGGTGGGCTTCCAGTTCGCTAAACAGTTCATGGCGATATTTCTCTCCTCTGCCGCGGGCAATCTGTACGATCGTATCGGCTTCAACCAGACTTACCTGATTCTTGGTGGCATCGCGCTCACCTTTACGGTGATCTCCGCCTTTACGCTGTCATCTTCACGCAGTACGACGAATCTACATTCTCAGGCTGCGCACTAAAAACTGTCTCACTCCGGGCACTCATCCCGCCCCGTTGAATGAGTATCAACAGGGCGGGGGAGATAGTGTTATTTCACGTCTCGCAGCGCGGTTTTATCCACGTAAGGCTTCATGATGCCATCGGCCTCTTTCTGTGCAGCGGCAGCAGCGTCATCGACCTTTTTCGCTGGATCGTTTAACAGCGCCGCAAGCTGATTTTCCATCGCTTTGCGTACCGCGACCGTTTCATAGGTTGCGTACCACGGATGGGCATATTGCAACTGTGACAACGCAATGGCTGCGCGCGGATCTTTCGCCAGATAGTCTTTCATTTCTGGCAGATCGTAGGCTGCCATACGCGGTGCGAAGTAGCCAGTGAAGCGGCTCCAGCTTCCGCTGACTTCCGGGCTGACCAGATAGTTCATAAACTGCCAGGCCGCTTTCTTCTTCTCCTCGGAAATCCCTTTGAAGCTCACCAAACTCGCCCCGCCGATGGTCACACCGCGACGCTCTTTTTCCGGCATCATCGCCACACCGAGCGAGAAATCTTTGGTGTTTTCGCGCATAAAGCCCAGCGCACCGGTGCTCAGCATCGCCATACCCAACTTGCCGGAGAAAAACGCGGCGCTGATTTGTTTGGAATTCAGCACACCGGCAGGCATTGCTTTGTCGCGGTACACCAAATCACGCCAGAACTGGAGCGCACCTTTGGTCGATGCGGTGTTGTAATACACTTCACCCGGATAGTCGGCATTATAATACGCCCCGCCGTTAGCACGCGTCAGTGCAGACAGCATCCAGCCGCCGTAGTCATCGTTCGTGGACGGGATCATGATGCCCCACTGCCCTTTCGCCGGATCGGTCAGTTTTTTGGCGACCGCAGCCACTTCATCCCAATTTTTTGGCGGTTCGTTAAAGCCCGCCTTCTTCAGCATGTCTTCGTTGTAATAGAGGATCGGCGTCGAGTTGTGGAACGGGATCGCGTAAGTCACCCCCATCACCTGCGCGTTCTGATGCAGCGCGGGCCAGAAGTTTTTGGTCAGGAAAGGCGTGGCTTTTTCGTTGCCGTATTTGAACAGCTCGTCCATCGGCAGGATTTCATCTTTGATGACCAGATCGGCGGTGAAGTTTGCAGACATAATCACCAGCGCTGGCGGATCGCCCGCTTTGGCAGCGGCTTCCGCTTTCACTTTCGTCGTGTCGTAACTGCCGGTGAAGATCCCACGCACTTCAACCTGATCTTGCGATTGGTTGTACTCTTTGATGATGCGCGTCATTTCCATCGTCAGCTTGCCATCAACCGGCGCGGGGAACATAAAATCGATATTCTCTTTTGCCAGAGCAGGGCCAGACATCAGCAAGGCTATCGCCAGCGCCATCATACGAGGCTTACGCATTTCTTTTCTCCTGGGATAAATTACGGGCGGTTTGCCCAGAAAACCAATGACAATCCTGCGGTGAAAAATGAAGCACCACGGACGCGCCGATGTTCGGCACGCCATCGCGATTTGGACGACGGTAGCGAATATTGCCCAACGGCGTATCCACATGAATCAGATACTCCGCGCCAAACAGCTCCCGTTGCTTCACCGTTCCCGACAATGACAAATCGCCGTCTGACGCGGCGTGTTCGGTAAGATGCTCCGGTCGAACCCCTAGCAGCACACTGGTTAATGAACGTGTTTCTTCACTCGCGGGCAGCGCCACAGGCAATGCTTGTAAAAACGCGTGACCATCGGAACATGCCAGCGTCACCATATTCATTGCGGGCGTGCCGATAAATCCGGCAACAAAGACGTTAGCCGGGTGAGAATACAGCTGTTCCGGCGTACCGACCTGCTGCAACACACCGCGATCCAGCACGGCGATCCTGTCCGCCATCGTCATTGCCTCGATCTGATCGTGCGTGACGTAGACGGTGGTCGTTTTCAACTGCCGATGCAGATCCATAATGCCGTCCCGCACATCACTGCGCAGCCGAGCATCCAGATTCGACAGCGGTTCATCCATCAGAAACAAGCGTGGATCGCGCACGATCGCCCGAGCCATCGCCACGCGCTGACGTTGGCCACCGGACAGTTTTCCCGGCTTGCGGTTGAGTAACGGCTCAAGCTGAAGCAGGCTGGCAACGCGCTGTACCCGTTGTGGATACTCGGCTTTCGGCTCACCGCGCATCCGCATGCCGAAAGTGATGTTCTGCTCAACCGTCAGGTGCGGAAACAACGCGTAGTTCTGGAAGATCATCGAGAAATTGCGCTGCTTCGGACTCCATGTCGTGATGTCGTCATCACCCAGTAGAATTTGCCCATCGCTCACGTCTTCCAGACCGGCCAACATACGCAGCAGCGTACTTTTGCCACAGCCGGACGGCCCGACCAGCACCAGAAACTCACCGTCGGCGATATCTAACGACAGCGACGCCAGCGCCTGCATGTGTTCGAAGCGTTTACTGATATTGCGTAACTGAATCACGGCCATTACGCATCCACCGGACAGCTGATTCGTGGATCGTAGAGGTAAGGCCCGGTGTTCGACGCGATCGACTGGCTGTAACTCACCAGCCCGGTTACTGGTACATAGCGGTGCATGACTACGCTGGCGGGTTCCAGGTTATAGTATGACGTGTCGTCATAGTAGAAATACGGCACCTGATGGACGGTGCCCGGCACCGTAGCGATAATCGCCTGCCGATGCTGCGTCATAATCAGGCGATGCGTATGGCCGCAGAAGATCCGCGTAAGCTGCGGGAAGCGTTCGATCAACGTCAGCAGCTCGTGCCCATTTTCGCAGGCGATACGATCCATATGCGCCGATCCCAACGGCAGCGGCGGGTGGTGCATGAAGATCGCCGTTTCACGCGTTGAGTGATCCTGCAATTGCTGTTCCAGCCAGCCTAGCGTGGACGGCGTCAGCCAGCCTTTCGCCTGACCAGTCAGGCTGGTGTCGATGAACAGCAGACGCATCGGGAAATCATCCACCGCATAGCGAATATTTTCTGGATCATCGCCCAATTGCGGGCAAAGTGGACGCATCGCGTTGAGAAAATGCTGTTTGTCATCATGATTTCCCGGAATCACGTACAGCGGATAATCCAGCATTTGTAACACACGCTGGGCAACCTGATACTCCTGCGGACGCCCACAGTTGACGATGTCGCCGCTAATGACCACCGCGTCCGGCCGCTCGCTCAGCGCATTTAGCTGATTGATGACTTTGGCATTTTCCCCGTTAATATCAATAAACTCATAGAGCTTGCGCCCTTCACTGCGAAAATGCAGATCGGAAATCTGAGCCAGCAACATAACAACCACCTCTATCATTATTTCGCCCGTTGGCGAACACCGATCGCTTAAGGATCGAGATACACGGAGCGACCACAGGGGTGAGGCGTCCCTGCGGGAACCTCCCCCTGTGTTTCTCCTAATCAATAAAAGTAAGTAACCCGCATCTTCCCGTTGGCGATTTATTTACTTAATGCCCGAGAAGCCGAAGCTGCTCAGGAACTGCTTCTGGAACACCACAAAGGCCACCATCAGCGGCAGGCACACCAGCAGCGTACCCGCGCAGATCAATCCCCACTGTCCGCCGGACTCTGCGCCCATCGCGAACGACACCAGCCCGATGGTCAGCACCTGTTTGTCCGGGTCGTTGAGTACCATCAGCGGCCAGAGATATTCGTTCCAGTGGTAGGTAATGCTGACCGTGGCGAAGGCCAGAATCGACGGCCAGGTCATAGGAATCAGGACGTGAAACACCACCTGCCACCAGCGGCAGCCTTCCATCAACGCGGCTTCTTCGATCTCTTTAGCGATATTGAGAAACGCCTGACGCATCAGAAACACGCCAAATGCGGAGGCGAAATACGGCATCATCACGCCAGTCAGGGTATTGAGCAGGCCAAGCTGTTTTAGCGTCATCATGTTTGGCACCATCATGACGACAGGCATGATCATCATTTGAATCAGCAACAGGTAGAACAGCAGCGTTTTGCCACGGAATTCGTGATAAGCGAAGATGTAGCCCGCCGTGGTGATCGTGACCAACTGAACCAGAAACGTGCCGACCGCAAAGATCAGCGTGTTGGTGTAGAGCCGTAACCAGTCGGCGCTGTCCCACGCATCGCGGAAGTTGTCGAACGTCAACGGAAAACGCGGCAACAGCGAGGCCATATCCACGCCAAAACTGCTGGCACTGACGGAAGAAGACAGCATCCAGATAAACGGACTGACCCACAGCAACGCGGCGCAAATCAGCAGCAGCGGCAACGTGAACCGCGTCGTGATACGTAGAGGGTTGGTCGCGCTTCGGCTTTCAGCGCGCTGGCTTTTCACGCTCCGAACGTCAACGATCTGATTTTCAGCGCTCATAATGTGCCCCCTTCTCCAGCACCTTCAGATTCATAATGGAAAAGGCGAACAACAGCACCAGTGTCAGGAAGGTAGCCGCAGAGGCTTTGCCCAGATCGTGGGTGTCATTCGCCAGATCCTGAATGTAATAAAGCAGCACGGTCGTGGCGTTATTCGGCCCGCCGCGCGTCATCACGGCGACGTGATCAATCTGAGTAATGGCGTAGATAAAAGCGATGGTGACCACGAAGGCGATGGTTGGCCGCAGCAGCGGCAGCGTGACGTAGAAAAACACCTGACGCCGCGAGGCTCCCTCCATCAGCGCCGCCTCGCGTGCAGAGGCAGAAATCGCTTGCAGACCAGCGAGAAAAAACAGCATGTAATAACCCGCAAACTTCCAGATACCAATGACGCTCACCGCCACTAGCGCGCTGTCGCTCATACCGAGATAGTTGTTGTTCATCGGGCCGAACACTTTCGCCAGATAATAATCCAGCAGCCCCAGCCCCGGCATAAAGATGAACAGCCACAGCGTTGCGGCGCTCACTAGCGGAATAATCATCGGAAAGAAAAAGGCAGTACGCAGCCAGCGATTCACGCGCGTGTTTTCCCACAGCAGCACCGCCAGCAACAGCGCCAACAGCACGCCGGGCACGACCGTCATCAGGATATACAGCACGTTGTTCAGCAACGCCTGCCAGAACACGGCGTCCTGCACCAGACGCACAAAATTATCCAACCCGACGAACAGCGGCGTATCGGCATTCAAACGAGTGTCATACAGGCTGTCGATGACTGAACGCAGCAGAGGGAAATAGGTGAAGGCAAGCAAAAAAACCAGCGTCGGCAACAGCACAAGGTAGGGAAAGCATTTTGCACGCATAACTCTAGGGTCGCTCAGTGTGAAACACAGAGGCCTTACCCTAGAACGCCAGCGTGTCAAAGGGGCGTCAGTTTAATGACAGTTTGTTTTCCGATTGGGAAAATATGCCTGCGAATGATTTCGCAGGCCCATCTTCTACAAATTAGCAACGCCACCATCGACCAGCAGTTCCGTTCCGACAACAAAGCGGGATTCGTCAGAGGCTAGGAAAACAGCAGCCTTCGCCAGTTCCCACGGCGTTCCCATTCGACCAATCGGCACCAACTGTCGAATTTGCTCCTGCATGGCACGTTGCTGTTCGGGGGACAGACCCAGTTTATCAAGCGCGGGCGTTTCGGTGGGGCCAGGACTCAAGCCGTTAACCCGAATGCCGCGCGTCACCAGTTCAGCCGACAGTGTGCGCGCCAGTGAGAGTAATCCCGCTTTGCTCGCGGCGTAGGCGCTGCTCTGCGGTAAACCAATATGGGCACTGGTTGATCCACATAGGATCACCGAGGCCGGGTTGTTCAGCAGCGGCAGTAGTGCCTGAACAAGAAAGAACGGCCCTTTGATATTGGTTGCCATGAGTCGATCCCAAGCCGCTTCATCCCAGTCCTCCAGGGAACGATGGGTGACATCGCCTGCATTAGCATACAACACGTCCAGACGCGGCCATTGCTGTGCCAGCGTCTGCGCCAGATCATGCTGGGCGCGGATGTCTCCGGCATCGCAACGGATCGCCAACGTAGAATGGCCTAACTCAGCCTGCGCACGCGCCAGCGCGTTCTCATCGCGTCCAGTAATCGCGACCGTCGCCCCTTCGGCCAGAAACTGACGTGCCGTTTCTATCCCAATGCCACTGGTGCCACCCGTGATCAAAGCAAACTTATCTTGTAGCCGTTTCATCATGATGTGTCCTGTCTCGTTGCTTGAAAAACGGCAGTATTTCATCAATAGTATCCTTTTGTAAGTAGGCACCAATTGGATACTAAAGAGGATATTGGAACCCTATGTCTGTTCACGGCCCATCAGCAAATACGCCATCTGACATGGCAGAACCGTGCCCAATGGTAAATTTTGTCAATCTCATCGCGGGGAAATGGGCGATCCCCATACTGTACCGCCTGATCGTGATCGGCGAACCCGTGCGCTTTAGTGCACTACAACGCGCTATCGCCCCTATCACTCAGAAGGAACTGACACGACAACTGCGCCTGTTTGAACAGCGCAAGCTGGTGCAACGTAAGGTGTATGCCGAAGTGCCACCGCGAGTGGAGTACCAGATCACGCCACTGGGCAAATCGCTCCAGCCAACGCTGGATTCGCTGGCAGACTGGATGAGGGCACATGGCAAAACATTGGCTGATGGTGGCTAATCACACGATGCCGACTGAGGAGGGATAAAAATAACAAAATCAATAAATTAAAGCCTCCTCTGTAGAGAGGAGGCTTTAAAGAACCATGAGCAACAACGCGACTGACGTTGTAAATGACTGCCAGTGCGGTTAATTACGCATAGTCGCTCATCGGCACACACGAGCAGAACAGGTTACGGTCGCCGTAAACATCGTCCAGACGCTTCACGCTCGGCCAGTATTTGTGTTCGCTACCTGCCGGGAATACCGCTAGCTCGCGGCTGTATGGATGCGCCCAGTCAGCCACCAGCTCTGCCTGCGTGTGCGGGGCATTGACCAGCGGGTTGTCGTCCAGCGGCCATTCGCCCTGCGCAACGCGATTGATTTCGGAACGGATCGCCAGCATCGCATCAATAAAGCGGTCGATCTCCACCTGACTTTCTGATTCCGTCGGTTCCACCATCAGCGTGCCCGCTACTGGGAACGACATAGTTGGCGCATGGAAACCGTAATCAATCAGACGCTTGGCAATATCCATTTCGCTGATGCCCGTACTTTCCTTGAGTGGACGAATATCCAGAATGCACTCGTGCGCAACACGACCATCACGGCCGGTATAAAGCACCGGATAGGCCTGCTGCAAGCGCGTTGCGATATAGTTAGCGTTCAGGATCGCCATCTGGCTGGCTTGCTTCAGCCCTTCCGCGCCCATCATGCGGATGTACATCCAGCTAATCGGCAGGATAGAGGCGCTACCGAACGGTGCCGCAGAGACAGCCCCTTGTTCCGTCAGCACACCATCAATTTTGACCACCTGATGACCCGGCACAAACGGCGCCAGATGCGCTTTCACGCCAATCGGCCCCATGCCCGGCCCGCCGCCGCCGTGCGGAATACAGAAGGTTTTATGCAGGTTCAGGTGCGATACGTCCGCGCCAATGTAGCCCGGCGTCGTAATGCCGACCTGTGCGTTCATATTCGCGCCATCCAGATACACCTGACCACCGTATTGATGCACGATCTGGCACACTTCGCGAATCGTCTCTTCATAGACGCCGTGGGTAGACGGATAGGTCACCATGATGCAGGAAAGCTGTTCGCCCGCCGCCTGCGCCTTCTCACGCAGATCGTGCAGGTCGATGTTGCCCTGTTTATCACAGGCAACGACCACCACTTCCATCCCCGCCATCTGCGCCGATGCTGGGTTAGTTCCGTGCGCGGAGCTAGGGATCAGGCAAAGATGGCGACCCGCTTCATTGCGGCTCTCATGATAGCGACGGATCGCCAACAGCCCCGCATATTCACCCTGTGCGCCCGAATTAGGCTGCATGCAAACGGCATCATAACCCGTCAACTGCACCAGCCAGCCCGATAGCTGCTCGATCATCTGACGATAGCCCAGCGCCTGTTCCGGCGGGCAGAACGGGTGCAGTTCGGCAAATTCAGGCCAGGTAATCGGCAGCATTTCCGCCGCCGCATTAAGCTTCATGGTGCAAGAGCCGAGCGGGATCATCGCCTGATTCAGCGCCAGATCCTTACGCGCCAGACGGTGCAGATAGCGCATCATCTCGGTTTCGCTGTGATAGCGGTTGAAAACCGGATGCGACAGGATCGCATCATGACGCAGCAAACCAGCCGGGATCGTTGCAGCCTGCTGACCGATGGACGCATCAAGCGCTTCAACATCCAGCCCGTGATCCTCACCTAACAACACCGCGAACAGCGCCAGCACGTCTTCACGCGTAGTCGCTTCATCCAGCGTGATACCCACGGCACTCGCCAAATCGCTGCGCAGATTGATGCCAAAACTTAATGCCCGGCTCAGTACCGCGTCCTTGTCCGCAACCTCAATGGTTAGCGTGTCGAACCAGCTGCGGTGGCGCAGCAGTAGTCCGCCCTGCGTTAACCCTGCCGCCAGAATGTCAGTCAGACGATGGATACGCCCCGCAATACGTTTGAGCCCTTCCGGCCCGTGGAATACCGCATACATCCCTGCAATGTTGGCCAGCAACACCTGCGAAGTACAAATATTGGAATTCGCCTTCTCGCGGCGAATATGCTGTTCACGCGTCTGCATCGCCATGCGCAGCGCAGTATTGCCCGCCGCATCGCGCGACACGCCGATAATACGGCCCGGCATGGCACGTTTATGTTCATCACGACAGGCGAAGAACGCCGCATGTGGGCCGCCGTAGCCCATCGGCACGCCGAAACGCTGTGCTGAACCAAAGACGATATCCGCGCCCTGCTTGCCCGGCGCGGTCAGTACAACCAATGCCATAATATCTGACGCCACGCAGCTGACGACCTTACGCGCTTTCAGTGCGGCCATCAGGTCGCTGTAATCGTGCAGTTCGCCCGTGGTTCCTGCCTGTTGCAGCAGGACGCCGAACACCGCATCGTCTTTCAGCGCCTCTTCAGCTTTGCCGACCACAATTTCAAAACCGAACGTTTCCGCACGGGTACGCACCACGTCTAGCGTTTGCGGGTGTACATCATCGGCAACGAAGAAACGCTCGGCCTGTTTGAGTTTACTGATGCGTTTTGCCATCGCCATCGCTTCCGCAGCGGCAGTGGCTTCATCCAGCAGCGAAGCGGAGGCCAGATCCAACCCGGTTAAATCCTGTGTAACCTGCTGGAAATTCAGCAGCGCTTCAAGACGCCCCTGCGAGACTTCCGGCTGGTACGGCGTATAGGCGGTATACCAACCTGGGTTTTCCAGCACGTTGCGTAAAATCACTGGCGGCATCAGCACGGCGCTGTAGCCCATGCCGATATAGCTTTTATAACGTTGATTGCGTCCTGCAATGGCCTTCAGCTCAGCTAACGCCTCATGTTCCGTCACGGCTTCCCCCACCGCTGGCGGGCTAGGCAGTTGAATGTCCGCAGGGACAATCTGGCGAATCAGCGCATCCAGCGATGTCGCCCCCACCACCGACAGCATGTGCTGCTGCTGGCTGACGGAAGGACCGATATGGCGCTCGATAAACGCGCCGTCATGTTCGAGTTGACTGAGTGTCTGGGTCATTACAGTAAATTCCTGCATCAATCGTAATAAATCGCTGCCGCGTTGGAATACGACGCAGCGAATAAAATCAAACGCCCCAGCACAAAGGCCGGGGCGCAATAACTACTCGTCTTCTTCTAACGACGCCTGATAGCCTTCGGCATCAAGCAGTTCATCCAAATCAGACTCATCAGAAATTTTGATACGGAACAGCCAGCCGTCAGTATAAGGCGCGCTGTTAACCAGCTCAGGGGAGTTTTCCAGATCGTCGTTAACTTCCACGATCTCACCGCTGATAGGCGCATAAATATCCGAGGCCGCTTTTACCGACTCCGCCACCGCACAATCCTCGCCTGCCGCGACTACCGTGCCCACTTCCGGTAAATCGATAAACACCATGTCACCCAGAAGTTCCTGCGCATGTTCGGTAATACCCACGCTGTAGATACCGCCGCCTTCATGCAGTACCCATTCGTGTGACGTGGCATATTTTAATTCTGTTGGTACATTGCTCATTAAATCCCCTCTTTCTTAAAGTCGTTAATTCTATAGGCTTATTTTGATAAGCAAGCTGCTATTAATACTGAACGATGGCTTTTCCGGCACGAACAAAGCCGGGTTTGGTCACGCGCACGGGCAGTTCGCGATTACGAATCTGCACGATAGCCTGCTCACCAATTCCCGCCGGAACACGCGCCAGCGCAATACTGACGCCAAGCGTCGGCGAGAACGATCCGCTGGTGATCACCCCTTCGCACATTACGCCATCACTATCAGTAAAGCGCACAGGTAAATCATTGCGCAATACGCCTTTTTCCGTCAGTACCAAACCAACCAGTTGCTCGGTGCCTTTTTCACGCTGATGCGTTAATGCCTCACGCCCGATAAACTGGCGATCTTCCGGCTGCCAGGCGATTGTCCAGCCCATATTGGCCGCCAGCGGCGAAATTCCCTCATCCATATCCTGACCGTACAGGTTCATCCCAGCTTCCAGCCGCAGCGTATCGCGTGCGCCCAGTCCACAAGGCTTCACGCCAACCGCCAGCAGTTGCTGCCAGAAATCGACCACCTGCTCATTTGGCAGCGCGATTTCATAACCCGCTTCGCCCGTATATCCCGTCGTGGCGACGAAGAAGTCCCCCGCCTGCTTGCCAAAAAACGGCTTCATGCTGGCAACCGCAGCCACGTCTTCATCACTCAGGCCTTTTGCCTTCAGGAGGCCTTGAACTTTTTCCTGCGCCTGCGGACCTTGTACCGCGACGAGCGCCAGCTCGTCGCGCTCACGGATTTCGACACCGAACGCGGCAGCATGCTGCTCGATCCAAGCGAGATCTTTTTCACGCGTTGCAGAGTTCACCACCAGACGGAAATAGTCTTCTGTCAGAAAATAAACGATCAGATCGTCGATCACACCGCCGGAGGCATTCAGCATGCCGGTATAAAGCGCTTTGCCTGGCTGTGTGAGTTTGGCGACATCATTCGCCAGCAGATAACGCAGAAACTCACGGGTTCTCACACCATGCAAATCGACGATAGTCATGTGGGAGACATCAAAAATGCCAGCGTCCCGACGCACAATGTGGTGCTCATCCAGTTGGGAGCCGTAATGCAGTGGCATCATCCAGCCATGAAAATCCACCATTTTGGCGCCATCGGCCAGATGCTGTTGGTACAACGGGGTCTGCTTTGCCATTCCTCATCCCTCTTCAGCGCACGGCGTTCAGGCGATAAAACACACTGCGCAAACGATATCTTCTAACTGAACTTACCACCGAAGCGCAGGTTAAACCACACTCTTAGTCATAAGATAAATTATATAGAAAGAGAAGAAAATCGAGTCACTCACAAAAAACAAAGCAGCGTAATATGCTTAACAATAGGCAAAATTAAGCACATAAATTATTTAAACGAGTAGATAACACGAATTTATGACATTAAAACTGGATAACTCAGGAAATGCCAACTGAATAAAAAACCTATTCGGATTAGATAAAATAATGATAAAAACAGACCTAAATTAGATTTTTTCAATCAAAATCTAACAGCGAATCTCAACCTAGCTTCCCCCCTTACACAACCACCATCACGATTCTGTGAGCCACTTCTCAAGCGTCTTTACCTCAGTGCCAGCGTACAAGCTGTACATGGCAGCAGGTGGAAGGCATTCATAGCCAACATTTCCCATACTAATAGCAAGGAATTGCGCAGCATGTATTTTTCGATTTATCAAAATCAAACGCTATTAGGAGAGAGATGATGGCTAACAGAATGATCCTTAACGAAACATCCTATTTTGGTGCCGGTTCCATCGCTCAGATAGTCGATGAGGTGAAGCGGCGAGGGTTCAAGAAAGCGCTGTTGGTGACAGACAAGAATTTGGTTAAATTCGGTGTCGCTGCCAAGGTTACGGCGAAGCTGGATGCTGCTGGGTTGCCCTACGATATCTACGATGAGGTGATTCCAAACCCCACTATTAGCGTGGTGGAAAGGGGCATTGAGCGCTTCAAGGCCTCGCAGGCCGATTACCTGATCGCGATTGGCGGAGGCTCACCGCAGGATACCTGTAAAGCTATCGGAATTATTATCAATAATCCTGAATTCGCCGATGTTCGCAGCCTCGAAGGCGCTGCAGCCACCCGGCGCCCTGCCGTCCCGATTATCGCTATCCCGACCACCTCCGGCACGGCAGCTGAGGTTACGATCAATTACGTAATCACCGATGAAGAAAAACGCCGCAAATTCGTGTGCGTCGATCCACATGACATTCCGATTGTTGCCATTGTCGATCCCGATATGATGATGAGCATGCCTGCCTCGCTTAAAGCTGCAACGGGGATTGACGCTCTGACGCACGCCATTGAGGGTTTCACTACCAAAGCCGCCTGGGAACTGACTGATACACTACACCTAAAGGCCATTGAAATTATCAGCCGTTCACTGCGCGATTCCGTTGCCGGGCAGCCGAAAGGCGTGGAAGAAATGGCACTGGGGCAATACATCGCCGGTATGGGATTCTCGAACGTTGGACTTGGGCTGGTACACGGCATGGCGCACCCGCTCGGCGCGTTCTACAACACCCCGCACGGCGTCGCTAATGCGATCCTGCTGCCGCACATCATGGCCTACAACGCCGATTACACCGGTGAAAAATTCCGGGATATTGCGGTTGCGATGGGGGTAAAAGGCGCGGCAGACATGCCAATCACTCAGGCGCGAGAAGCGGCGATTCATGCGGTGCGACAGCTTTCTCACGATGTAGATATCCCACCGAGATTGCGCGATGTCGGCGTGAAAGAAGAGGATATTCCAGCGCTGGCGCAGGCCGCCTTTGACGATGTCTGCACCGGCGGTAACCCGCGCGATACCAACATCGACGACATAAAAGCGCTGTATCAGTCTATTTATTGAGGTTTTATAACCATTTATTAGCGCATGACAACAAGGCTTTGTTTTGTGCCCGCTCTCGTTACTGTGCGGGCACAACATGTATATACGCTAAATCTATACACACTAAATCAGCACACTAATATTCAGATTCTCCATCAGCCAGTGGTTGTCCGAATAATCAACCGGAATGGCAATCACTGCGGGGCCGTCAACGTCCATTGCCTGGCGGAGTTTGCTAACCAGTTCATCGGCAGATTCTACCGCAAATCCTTTCGCGCCAAACGCTTCTGCGTAGGCTTTGAAATCAATCGGCCCGAACGACACGCCCGCAGGGCGATGGTATTTGTGCAGTTGCTGGATTTCCACCATGTTGTAGCCGTTATCCACCCAGATGATATGCAGGAGATTGCTTTTCAGGCGCACCGCCGTTTCCAGCTCCATGCTGGATTGCATAAATCCACCGTCGCCGGAAACGGAGACCACTTTTTTGCCGGGTTGTACCAGCGATGCGGCTATCGCCCACGGTAATGCTACCCCCATGGTCTGCTGACCGTTAGTCATCAGAATCTGTCGTGCCCGGAAGCTATACAGGTAACGCGCTAGCCAGATATGAAAGCTCCCCATATCCACACACAGCGTGACATCCTCATTCACGATATCCTGCATCGCCCGCACCAGACGCAGCGGGTGGATTGCAAATCCTGTCATGTTGATGGCACGCGTGCTGAGATCGTGCCGCTGGCGCTGACGATCCTGCAATACAGACTGTGTATCAGCAGACAAGATAAAAGGTTCACTGATACAGGCATTCAACGTGTCCATCGTCATCGCGATATTCCCGAGCAGCTCAATATCAGGGCGATAGGCACTGTCGATCTCCGCTCGCAGCACATCAATGTGAATCAGCGTCGCTTTGCCGTTGTTCCACAACGATGGATCATACTCAATCGGGCTGTAACCCACGGTGACAATCACGTCCGCCTGTTGCAGCAGCTTATCTCCAGCCTGATTGTTGAATAGTCCGACACGTCCGGCAAAATGATTGAACTGTTGCTGGTCGATTACGCCAGCAGCCTGATACGTGCTGGTCATCGGCAACTGACTATGGTGCAGAAAACGGCGCAGTGCCTGTGCATTTTCCTGCTGGCTGGCCATTAATCCGAGCAGCAACACTGGATTTTTAGCCTGCCGCAGCCGTTTGGCCGCTTCAGCAATGTCACTCTGTGGCGCACCGTTTAACAGCGGCAAATGCGGGCAGGCCAGTATCGGGCTAATAACCGGCTCATTGACGATATCCTGCGGCAGGCTGACAAACGCCGCCCCCGGCCGCCCACTTTCCGCTGCCCGGAATGCATTAGCCAACACTTCCGATATTGCAGAAGATGCCGTGATTTCCGCACTGAATTTACTGACTGGCTGAAACAGGCTAACCGTGTCCAGACTCTGGTGCGTCAACTTGAGCTTATCCGCTCTTTTAACCGCTCCGCCCAGCGCCACGACGGCATCTCCCTCTGCGGTTGCCGTCGCCAATCCCGTCACCAGATTGGAGCAGCCGGGGCCGGATGTCACCAGCGTCACGCCAGCTTTCCCTGTGAGGCGTCCTATTGCCGCCGCCATAAATGCGCCGTTCGCCTCGTGCCGTACTGGAATCGTTTGAATCGTCGAGTCTTCCAGCTCATCAAACACACGATCAATTTTTGCGCCGGGAATACCAAAAATATGCTTCACGCCCTGCGCTTCTAAGTGTTTTACAATCAGCTCGGCTCCGCTACTCCAGCTTTGCTGTTCGGTGGACTTTTCCATGACATGACTCCGATGAAATGACTAGCTCTCTACTGACTTGATTACGCTATTGAGGTTTTCTGATGACAGATCGGCATTGAGAAACTCCCGATCCTGAGGCAGGTCGATGATCAATTTGGCGATCACGCCAAATGTCAGCGTGCCGTTTTCAACGTCATAATTCAGAATATGGCCACCGCCTTGGCGATCGTCAGTAATAAAGTGTTCGTGGTAACCCGCGACATTAATTCCCTGAGTATAAGCTGGGCTGCGAAACCCAATAACGCTGCCGCTCCGGTGTTCAAAATGAAACGTCGGCTGCCCTTCAATGGCCTCCTGCATCGGCTTATAAGGCCGGCACTGCCGAGGGACGGTACGCGTTTCAACACAGCGAAAACGTCCATCAATCCGCAACGCACAGAACAGGTTGTCCGTTCCTACGATCTCATCGATCTGGCGATGTACGTCTTCACGTGAGGTCCAGCGATGAAAACGGATCGTTTCCGTCGGGCGGAAGAACGTCATTACCGCGAATGGCGTTTTCTGCTCCGGCCTCGCCGCCCGTGCGCTACCATCAGATAACAGTTGGAAAATCTGGCTATTTAATGCAACCAGTTCCCCATCCAAACTATTAAATGTTCCTAATCCAAAGTCGCCATGCTCCAGTAATTCAGCCATCGTTCTGCTACCTTCGTATACGCCATTTATTAGCCCACTCATTAATGAAGTCTGATAAATAACGCAGTCTGCGTGCTCCTGCCGAAAGTCATAAGCGTAGCTAGCAAAGGCTTCTTCACAGGATTGTTCACCGATACTCGTTTTCATACATTCCTTCTCACCGCCCAATTACTTAAACATTACTAATCTTTAGATAAAGATTGACGCAGGAGAGAACAAAATTCCAATATGCAATAAAGGTCATTTCAAGATCGGAAAGATATGGAGTTACGTGAATGGAACTACGTTACCTGCGCTATTTTGTCGCCGTTGCACAAGCCCGGAATTTCACTCGTGCGGCAGAAAATCTGGGGATGTCACAACCGCCCCTCAGCCAGCAAATCAAGAAATTCGAGCAGGAGATCGGTACACCGCTGTTCAAGCGGCTGACGCGCGGCGTAGAAATGACGGAGGCGGGACAAGCACTGTATGAGGACGCGCGCCGGATTCTGCAACTCACCGATTCGGCGATCGCGCGGACAAGAAGCATTGCACGAGGCGAAAAAGGTAGCCTGAACGTGGGCTTTTCACCGTCGGCCATGTTCCATCCCACCGTGCTTGGGCTGCTGCATTGCTACTGCCAGCAGCATCCTCATGTTCAGCCGCTACCGAAGGAAGAAAATCCAGCATTGCTCATCACCGCGCTGCAAGAACGCAATATCGACATCGCATTTCTGCGCTTACCTTGCGATCTCAGTGATGATATTAACGGGGAAATTTTGGCCGAAGAGCCAATGAAATTGGTGTTACCTGCTGGGCATGCGCTTAGCCATAAAACGCAGGTCTCGCTAAGCGAGTTGCGCCAGGAACCGCTGATTATTTTCCCACGCGAGGTATGTCCGGGGCTGCACGATATGATTATTCGGACTTGCTACCTGTCAGGTTATGGTCCCAAACCGAGTCCCTTTGCCCCACAGTTGACGGCCACCATCGGGATGGTCGCCGCAGGCTTCGGCATTACCCTTATACCGGAGTCGCTCGCCTGTATTAAGGCTGATAATGTAACCTATCATGATATCGGCATGCCCGAAGTCCATACACAAATTGCGGCTATCTGGCGTAAACATGAACGATCAGCCGTGATCGTGAACATGATCCACCTGATACGCCAGCATCTAAGTCGCCAACATTCCGATTAATGCCGCTAAGTAGAAAATTCCAGCAATCTGCTCGTCAAAAAACTAGTAATTGATATAAATTCTTATATGATATTGGTTATCATTATCATTTTTGACGGGTGGAGAAATGCTGACAGCAATGATCACAGCTTGTGGGCTATGGGGTGTGAGCTGGTGTATGGGGAAGCATCTGTCTAGTGCCTGGGGCGTGCTGTTACCTTGTGCCATTATGCCGTTGCTAGCGCTGCTCAATCTGAACCTGACGCACCTGAAAGTGATTATCGCCATCGCTTTATTGGCAACCCTCGCCATGCTGTTTCATCAACGTTTGCGCCACTATTTGCTGCTGCCATCCTGCATTGCGCTGGCTGGCGGTTTGGCGGCGCTATCCGTTATGTTTAATTTGACGACGTTATAAACACACGCGGAATGATAAACAGCACAGAATGGCCAACAAACGCAGAAAAGCGCTATAGCTAGGAATAAGATAAAAAAGAATAAACAGAGAGGAAAATCAGGAAAATACCGAGGCGTTCGGTGGTGCGAAGAGAGGGACTTGAACCCTCACGTCCGTAAGGACACTAACACCTGAAGCTAGCGCGTCTACCAATTCCGCCACCTTCGCACTGAGAACGTTGCTTGTCTTACACAGTACTATTTTATGCAATAACTGTCTTATGCGGCAAACCTATCACGACATGGTGCGAAGAGAGGGACTTGAACCCTCACGTCCGTAAGAACACTAACACCTGAAGCTAGCGCGTCTACCAATTCCGCCACCTTCGCAATTCTGTCATGTATTTCTGGTCACGCAATACTGATTACTGCTTCGGTTCGACAAACCAGAACCGTCGTAGTGATGTTGGTGCGAAGAGAGGGACTTGAACCCTCACGTCCGTAAGAACACTAACACCTGAAGCTAGCGCGTCTACCAATTCCGCCACCTTCGCAACACTGCTTTACGCAATATCACTACGGGGGCGAATTCTAGAGGTTTTCGCGTTCACGTCAATGATTATTTCCTCTGGAATGCGGGGTTTGCTGCAAAATTCATCATCTCACAACGGCGTTGCGCGTAAAGAGTTCATCGAGCCATTCTATGAACACCCGAATCCGCGGCGCAAGAAAGCGACCGGGTGTATACATCACGTAAAGCGGCATTGCGGGCGGCGGTATCTCCGGCAAAATTTCTACCAGCTCTCCGCTTTCAAGAAAAGGACGCAGACCACGACGCGGCGCCTGAATAATCCCCAGCCCAGCGCACGCACCTGCGATATAGGCATCAGCACCGTTTACCTGCAACGTGCCGGGCAGCATACGCGTAATACGCTCGTCGCCAGACATAAATTCCAGCGGATAGAGGAACTCGGTACGCAGAGAGAAATAACCCACCATGTGATGCCCCGACAGTTCATCAAGCGAACGCGGCACGCCATATCGCGCCAGATAGTCAGCAGACGCACAGGTGACCTGCGGCATCGACGGCAAATGGCGGGTCGCTAGCGTCTCATCATCCGTTTGCCAGGCACGCAGCACGCAGTCGACGCCTTCACGCAGCACATTAATCGCCGCATCGTTAGCACTCAGCATCAGCGTCACTTGCGGATAACGCGCATAGAACTCACCCAATGCTGGAACAACGATTTCCCGCGCCAGAGAGTGCGGCATATCCACCCGCACTTTACCAACCGGCTGTAGCTTTTGCTGTGTGAAAAGCGTGTCGATCTCTTCAATTTCAGCGAGCAATTGCAGGCAACGTTCATAATAAACGCGCCCTTCATCGGTGATGTGCACCTGGCGGGTCGTGCGTTGCAGTAAACGTACACCCAGCCGTCCTTCAAGCTGTTTGATGGTGTTGCTCACCGTTGCACGCGGTAACGCCAGCCGCTCCGCTGCACGGCTAAAGCTGCCCAGTTCAACAATACGAACAAAAACCCGCATCGCTTGAATATGATCCATCGCCACCACCATTGTTGGTTATTTTTGAATAGTGTTGCATAAAAAGCGGTATTTATCTTTTTTGGATAAACAACCAGACTGCTTTCACTGCCAACGAGATGAGGAAGATGACAATGCAACAGCGAAAATTAGGAGCGAACGGTCCAGAGGTTTCAGCGATTGGGCTAGGCTGCATGGGAATGAGTGATTTTTACTCTACTGCGCAGGATGAAAAAGAGTCCATCGCCACGTTGCATCGCGCACTGGAGCTGGGCGTCACCTTGCTGGATACCGCCGATATGTATGGCCCTCACACCAATGAACTGTTGCTAGGCAAAGCGATAAAAGGCAAGCGCGAGCAGATTTTTCTGGCGACGAAATTCGGTATCGTGCGCGATCCGGCGAATCCCAACGCTCGCGGCGTCTGCGGTAAACCGGATTATATCCGTCGCTCGGTGGAAGGCAGCCTGACGCGGCTCGGTACGGACGTTATCGATCTTTACTATCAGCACCGTATTGATCCGGCGGTTCCAATTGAAGAGACGGTGGGTGCGCTGGCCGAGCTGGTTAAAGAAGGCAAGATTCGCTACATCGGCCTGAGTGAAGCCTCCGTCACCACGCTGGAACGTGCACATCGCGTGCACCCGATTACGGCGTTACAGAGCGAATATTCACTGTGGACGCGCGATATGGAGGCCGAGATTCTGCCCACCTGCGAGCGTTTGGGCATCGGCTTTGTGCCTTATAGCCCGCTCGGGCGTGGCTTTCTGACTGGCGCAATTCGTAGCCCGGACGATCTGGCTGCCGACGATTTTCGTCGCACCAATCCACGCTTCTCGGGGGAAAACTTCGAAAAAAACCTGCAGTTGGTAGAGAAAATTAACCAACTGGCGCAGGAAAAACAGGTCACACCATCACAGCTGGCGTTAGCGTGGGTACTGGCGCAGGGCGAACATATCGTGCCGATTCCAGGTACCAAACGCCGCCGCTATCTGGAAGAGAACGTTGCGGCGCTGGATGTCACACTGACGAAAGAGGAACTGGCCGCCATTAATGCCATCTTCCCGCCCGATGCCGCAGCAGGTGAACGCTACGGCAAGGAGAGTATGGCGGCGCTTAATCAGTAGGGAAATGATGATTACCGGCGGCGGCCTTTGCCTGTGCGCGGAGGGCGTCCAACGGTGGCCTGATACACCTTGAAGCGTCCGGTCTGCGCCAACACTTCATGGCTACCAAATGCGGCATCTAACAGCGCCGGATAAGGCAGGAAGGCGTTAGCGACGATGCGTAGCTGTCCACCAATCGGTAAATGGGTCACCGCACCACGAATCAGCATTTCCGCGGCTTGCAGGCTAGTCTGCAAGCCATCATGGAACGGCGGATTGGACACGATCACATCGAAGCGGCCATCGATATCTGAATAGACGTTACTCGCAATCACACGGCCTTCCAGCGCATTCGCCGCCAGCGTAGCTTTGCTGGACTCCACCGCTGCGGCGCTGACATCGCTCAGCGTCAGGCGGATTTTCGGCGACTGTTTCGCCAGCACCGATGCCAGCACGCCCGCACCGCAGGCGATATCCAGCACTTTGCCTTTCATATGCGGCTCAAACGTAGACAGCAGCAGTCGGCTACCTGGATCCAGATCATCACGACTGAAGACGCCCGGAAGCGTTTTGACAGTCACGCCGTCCGTCACATATTCGTCCCACCACTCATCCAGTGTGAAGCTGGCCTGCTTATCAATTCGACCGTGGTAAAGCCCACAGCGACGCGCACTGTCGATTTTTACCAGTTCAACGAAGTCAGACAGCACAGTTTCAGCGCTGCGTACCCCGCTGCGGTTTTCCCCAACAACGAAGATCTCCGCGCCGACCGGCAACAGTGACAGCAGATTACGCAACTGGAATTCCGCTTCTTGTTTGCTCTTTGGCCAGTAATAAATCAGCGTATCGCTATCCGCCACCAGCTCAGCATCCGCTACCAGACTATATTGAGCATTATCCCCAAGTGGCTTTGCCATCTGTTGCCAGTGGTGATATTGGTTGCAATGGACACGTACCGACGCCGCCTCAAATTGCGCGGGCAGGGTATCCTGCAAATCACCGGCAAACAGAACTCGGCGTGAAAGAAATTCGTCACTATGGCGCAGTATGACTTCACTGGCGGGGGTTAATGCGGACATCGGGCTACGGCTCCTTAATCATTGAACGGGGGATTATATACGCTTCGGCCTCGAAGTTGCAGAGCGGAGAGGAAATAACCGCACCGACGTTGGCGCAGCATGGCGGGGTTTGTTAGCATAGGCACGAATCATTTTCTCGCACGCCAGACAGGATAACGCATGGAATCAAGACGTGACAGGCTGCTACAGCAACTGGGGATTACGCAGTGGACGCTGCGTCGCCCGACAGTGCTGCAAGGCGAAATCGCCGTCAGTCTGCCCGATCAGGTGCGTCTGGTGATCGTCTCCGCCGAACCGCTGGCCGATGATGAACCGCTACTGACCGACGTTCTGCACAGTCTTGCGCTCACCCCTGCGCAAGCCTACCGCCTGACGCCGCAGCAGATAGAGATGTTGCCCGCCGATGCACGCTGCCATAGCTGGCGGCTGGGCATCGCGGAGCCCATTGCGCTACAGGGCGTTCAGCTTTCCAGCCCTCTGCTTTCCGAACTTTATCAAAATGCCGACGCCAAACGGGCGCTGTGGCAACAGATCTGTGAACATGAACACGATATCTTCTCTGACGCCAGCCGATCTGGCACAAGCCTTTAAAATTGAACAAGCTAGCCACGCCTTTCCCTGGACGGAAAAAACGTTTATCAGCAATCAGGGTGAACGTTATTTCAATCTGAAATTGAGCCATGACGGTCAGCTTGCCGCTTACGCCATCACGCAAGTGGTGCTGGATGAAGCAACGTTATTCAATATCGCCGTGCATCCCGACCACCAGCGTCAGGGGCTAGGCCGACAGCTATTGGAACACCTGATCGACGAGATGGAGCAGCGCGGTATTGTGACGCTGTGGCTGGAAGTCCGCGAGTCAAACGCACGGGCTATCGCGCTGTATGAAAGCCTGGGATTTAACGAAGTCTCCGTGCGCCGTGATTATTATCCCGCAACACAAGGCCGAGAGGACGCGATCCTCATGGCACTGCCACTCGGCTAACCTCTTTATCTATACTCCTCGCGACAAGACGGGTGCCATAATGTGCGCCCCGTCCCGCTCTGCCTTTTTTCCCGACAGAAAAATCCCCGCAACGTGATCGTCATAAATAAAACCTCGTTTCTTTTTTATCACAATAAGGTTCCATTTCATGTTTCTGGTTTGCAGGCATGCCATGGTTTATCCGTTATCTACGAGGAATAATATGAAAAAATACACTCTGGCCACGACGCTCCTGTGCGGTTTATTCTCTCTTTCCGCTTACGCGGTACAAGTCACGGCGGTTACGGCCTCCGCTTATGATTCAGACAAGGGCCACAAGCCTGCCAATATTGCCGACGGCGACGTAAAAACGCGCTGGGCGGCAAATGGTGAGAGCTGGGTTCAGTTAGAACTGGATAAAGAACAATCCGTTGAGAACTTTGTTCTGGTTCCTTTCAAAGCGGACGAGCGCAAGCTGAAGTTCTCCGTTTCCTACTCCACCGATGGTAAAGCCTGGAAAAAACTGGCCGACAATCTGGTCACGTCCAGCAATGCCAAAGACGGTGAAAAATTCACCTTCCCTGCCGTTAAAGCAAAATTCTTTAAGCTGGATACGTTTGGCACCGATGTGAACAAGTGGAGCGCCATCAACGAGATCAGCTTTAACAGCGCTGCGCAGGTTCCTTCTCAGGCAATTAAGTAACGGGTTGGGATAGTCTGGCGCTCAGGCTAGTTCATGCCGATTTCGTGGAAAGCACCACACCAGCAGTTGCTAACGGGTGTGGTGCTTTCCAGCCTTGTTGTCCCCCCGCACCTCGCCTTCCCCTTCTTCATCGTTACCCACATTTTCCTTAGCGTTGAAATAAAAATCATTCTCAACTAAGATGCGCCTGAAATTTGACCTCCTATCGCTCCGTTTCAGGCACCAGACATGTCATCAGCCAATATTGATACCTCAGCAGATATGCATCAGCTCTATTGTCAGCATCACGGCTGGTTGCAAGGGCTATTGCGCAAGCGGCTGGGGAATCTGTGTGACGCGGCCGATCTGGCGCAGGATGTGTTCTTACGGCTGCTGCTGAAACCACGGCAGTTCGACAACCACGCCGGTGCGCGAGCTTATCTGAGCGTGATGGCGCAGGGCATGTGCGTCGATCTCTGGCGTAAACGCGAAATTGAGCGGGTCTGGCTCACCTCGTTAGCCGAACAGCCGGAGCCGGTTGCGCTGTCGGCGGAAGACAGCAATATCATTCTCGAAACCCTGTATCAGGTCGATGCGATGCTGCGTGCGCTGCCAGAGAAGGTGCGTGCTGCTTTCATCATGGCGCAGGTTCAAGGGCAGCCTTATCGGGAAATTGCTGAAACACTGGGCGTTTCCGAACGCATGGTGAAAAAATACATGGCGCAGGCCATGCTGCACTGCGTGCTGCTGGAAGCGGAGATAGACGCGGACGGTCAGGTCGTTCATTCATGAGTAAACCCAGCATCAATAAACCCAGCTTTATTGCCTTACAGCAGGCATCGCAATGGTACGCCCAACTGTGCGATCGGGAACCTGACGATGAGCATTACCACCACTGGCAGCGCTGGGTGGAGGAAAGCGAAGAGCATCGTCATGCCTGGGAATACGTACAAATGGTCAGTCAGCGTTTCCAACCACTGCGCGGCGATGGTCAGCAGCCCGCACTGAATACGCTACTGCACCAACCTAAATCCATTAGCCGCCGCCGTGCACTCAAGCTCGCCGCGCTGTTTAGCACTGGCTCGCTGCTTTCCTGGCTGACGTACCGCCATACGCCGTTAAAAGGCTCGCTACTGGCGATGACGGCCGATCATCACAGTGCGGTAGGAGAAATCAAATCCCTCACCTTATCGGACAACACCCGACTATGGCTGAACACCGCCAGCGCGATTGATATCCGCTACAGCGACCAGCGTAGGGAAATAGCCCTGCTGACAGGGGGTATTCTGATTGATACCGCCGCCGACGCCCGTCCTTTCTTTGTGACCACGGCACAAGGGCGCTTGCAGGCACTGGGCACACGATTCAGCGTCGCGCAGGAATCGGACACGACCACGCTAGCCGTTTACCAGCATGCCGTCGACGTCAACGCCACATACGCTTCCACCGCGCGTCGGGTTAATTCAGGCCATCACCTGCGTTTTAACGCGAACGGTCAGGGTGACATCTTGCCCAACCAGCAGAACGATGCCGACTGGTCACACGGCGTGCTACAGGCGGACAATATGCCGCTGGGAGAACTCGTGACACAGCTGTCACGCTATCGCCACGGCTATTTGGCGTGCCAGCCTGCCATCGCTGATTTACGCGTGATGGGCACCTTCCCGTTAACCGATACCGACATGGCGTTGAACATGCTGGCGCAGGCCTTCCCGGTCCGTATCCATCAACGTTTTCCGTGGTGGGTGACCGTCGAGCCACACTGATATTGCTCTCATACCCGTCACCCTTTTTAGCTACCGTTTTTTGAATACAGACAAAAAACTTTCTCTTTTGAGTTCCCCTTTTTCCACTGTCGTTCGATTCACAGTAAAACCACCAATTTTTACTCTGGGTCAGAAGGCGAATTTTCATGGCATTGATTCCATTTTTCTCTACACAGCGCACACCGTCCAAACTGGCGATTGCCGTCCATCTGTTGCTATGCGGTGCACCTCTGCTTGTGCATTCCACCGCAACGGCGGCAGAAACGACAACTGCTGCGGCAACCAAAACGTATTCCATCCCCGCCGGGCCGCTTAACCAGCAACTCAACCAGTTTGCTGCCCAGTCGGGCGTTTATCTGGTCGGCGATGCACAACTGGCGACAGGAAAAACCGGGCCGTCCCTAAAAGGGAATTACAGCGTCGATGGTGGATTTTCAGCGCTGCTGGCTGGGAGCGGGCTTCAGGTGATTCCGCAGCCTAACGACGTCTGGCGCTTACAGAGAATACCGCAAGGAGATGAAATGCTGGTCGTGGCAGGCGTCAACCGCAATGGCGTGACCGAAGGCACACAGTCCTACACCACGCGAAGCATGAACACCGCAACACAGTTGAATCTGTCACCGCGAGAAACACCGCAGTCGGTGAGCGTCGTAACGCGCCAGCAGATGAACGATCAAAATATGACTTCGCTGGATGAGGCTATGAAGCAAACCACCGGCATCAACGTGGTCAATCAGAATAGCTATCAGGTGAAATACGAATCGCGCGCCTTCGTGATGGATAATATCAAGGAAGACGGCGTTAACTTTTCCAGCCAAAACAGCGTATCCAACATGGGGGCGGTGCAGTCTTCAAGCGAATCTCCCGATCTGGCGATTTATGATCGTGTCGAAATCCTGCGCGGGGCGTCTGGCCTGTCGCAGGGAAATGGTGAACCCGGCGGTACCGTAAATCTGGTGCGCAAACAGCCGACTCACAACTTTCAGGCGTCTGGCAGCGTGGGCGCAGGTAGTTGGGATAATTACCGCAGCGAACTCGATGTCTCTGGGCCACTGAACGACGATGCCAGCCTGCGCGGCCGTGTCGTTGGCGTTTATCAGGATAAGCAAAGCTTTAAAGATTACGAGCACAGTGAAAGAAAAGTGCTGTTCGGTACGCTAGCCTACGACCTCACGCCGTCCACTACCGTTACTGGCGGTATCAACTGGCAGAAGACCCGAGGCGTGCCTGACGTGTATGGCGTCCCATTTGCCACCAATAAAAGCAGCCTGAATCTGCCTCGTTCGACGTATCTGGGCGCAAGCTGGAACCGCATCGAATTTGAAAAAATTAACCCGTTCGTCGAACTGGAGCACCAGTTCGATAACGATTGGACGCTGAAAACCGCACTGAATTATGTCCACTCCCGCGCGGCAAGCAGCTATATCGGAATCATGAACGGCACGAGCGGCGTGAACCCGGCGACGGGAAATTCTTCGCTGAACAATAACCTACGCTACGACAATAAGGCCGAACAGTGGGGCTACAACCTAAGCCTGAACGGTCCGTTTGAACTGCTAGGACGCAACCATGAACTGGTGGTGGGCGGTGATTATCAGAAAGAGAACTTCGATAACAACCACATCCGTATCAACAACACCAGCGCCGTGAACATCTTCAACTGGCAGCCCAATTCGCTGGCAGAGCCAGATTGGTCAAATGCGAGTCTCTACAGCAATAACTACAATGACCGCTTTAATCTGTACCAGCGCGGCGCATTCGCCACGGCCAGATTCGAACTGGCGGATGACTGGAAGCTGATTCTGGGCGGCCGCTACAGCGCCTACAGCTATGACGAATACTTCACGAACCATATTCGCAACACGTCTTCGCTCAGCAGCCTGCATGCCAGCAATGAGTTTGTGCCTTACGGTGGCCTGCTGTGGGACTTTGCTGACAACTACACCTGGTATCTGAGCTATGCCGAGATCTACAAGCCGCAAAGCGAAAAAGATCGCAACGGTAAGCTGCTGCCCGCCATTACCGGCACCAACTATGAAACCGGCGTGAAAGGCGAGTTCTTTGATGGCGATCTGAATACCTCGCTGGCGCTGTTCCGCATCATTCAAGCGAACCGAGCGATGGCCGTCGCGGATAGTTCATCTTGCCTGATCGGGACAAGCTGCTCGCAATCCGAAGGCAAAGTACGCAGCCAAGGAGTCGAGTTCGATATCACGGGGAAACTGGCTGAAGGCTGGCAGGTTCAGGCGGGTTATACCCTGACTAACAGTAAATACCTTGAAGGAAGCGCGAGCGAAAAGGCCGCGCAGTTCAGCCCACGCACGCCGAAGCATATGTTCAAACTGTACACCTCATACAACCTGCCAGGTGAGCTGAACCAATGGACGCTTGGCGCGGGAATGACGGCACAAACCGAAACACAAACCTACCCTAATCGGGTTTATGGCTTGCATCAGGGCGGCTACACGCTGTTTAACGCCAATATTCGTTATCAGCACAGCAAAAATCTGAGCTTCAATCTGGTAGGCAATAACCTGACGGATAAAACCTACTTCCTGAACCTGAATAACCGCCACCTCAGCGGCAATAACTATTACGGCGACCCACGTAATTTTATGCTAACCGCGAAGTGGAATTTCTAAGCGCACTCGCCTGCCAGCCTTTGCTGGCAGGCTATCGCTCAATCCATTATGCAAACTCTTAAACGCTTTTATTCGCTGGTCGCGCCTTTCTGGCTGACCGCGCGTGCAACCCTGCTCTGGCTGCTACTGATGTTGATTATGAGCCTGACGCTGTCTGTCGTGTGGATCAGCGTGCAGTACAATAACTGGAGCCGGGATTTTTACGACGCACTGGCCGACTACTTTCAGCACGCCTCAATCTACGATATGGCCGTGCGCTATCTTGCCTACACGCTGCTATTCGTGCTGGTGATCATCTGCGGAAACTGGCTCAAGAAACAGCTAATTATCCGCTGGCGCGATACCATGACGCGTCAGTATGAACAGGATTGGCTGAGCAATCATGCCCACTATCAGCTCAATTCAGGGCTGGATAATCCAGACCAGCGCATTGCGGAAGATATTCGTCTGCTGATCGAACAAAGCCTCGAACTCCTGCTCTCTTTGCTAAAGAACATTGCCCGATTCTTCTCCTTCATCGTCATTCTCTGGCAGCTTTCCGGCGTCCATACCTTCACGCTGGGCGGCTACACCCTCACGATACACGGCTATCTGGTGTGGATCGCGCTAGCTTACGCGTCATTAGCCAGCGTCGTGACGCACCTATTGGGACACCGTCTGCACAAGCTGAATACTGAGCGCCAGCGGACAGAGGCCGATTACCGTGCCACGCTGCTGCGAGTGCGGGACAACAGCGAGCAAATCGCGTTTTATCAGGGCAGCGACGCCGAACAGCAGCGGATGCGGCAACACTTTCTGCCTATCGTGCAAAACTGGCAGCGTTTAATGGCGAGGGAGTTTCGATTAGAAAGCTTTACCACCAGCTATTTTCGTTTCAGCCTGATTATCCCCGTTTTCGCGACCCTGCCGCTGTTTCTCGCCCGCCAGATTAGCCTCGGGGCGATTATGCAGGCGCGATCCGCCTTCGGGTATGTGTTGGATGCCTTTGGCTGGTTTATCGATGCATATCGTCAGTTGGTTCAGTGGTCTTCGACAATTGAACGGCTGTGGGAATTCCAGCACCGTTTACAGCAGTTACCGACGCCAGACGCGCCGCGCCATGAAGGGCAAGCTCTGCATATCAACGCGTTATCTGTAGCACGCCCGAATGGTTCACCGTATTTCGCCCCGCTTACGCTCACGCTTCCGGCTGGCGAGTGGGCGGTACTCAGCGCAGCTAGCGGCAGTGGGAAAACCACCCTGCTGCGGGCGCTGGCAGGCCTGTGGCCTGCATCGCAGGGAGAGTGGCACTTTCCGGTGGGTCGATCACTATTCTTGCCGCAAAAAGTCTATTTGCCGCAGGATACGTTGCGTCAGGTATTGTGTTATCCGCAGGCGCAGCTAGCCGATCGCTCACAACTCTCCACGGTATTAGAACAAACCGGACTCGCCTCACTGATTCCGCGTTTGGATGACAAGGCGAACTGGGGCCGAGAGCTGTCTGGCGGCGAACAGCAACGTCTGTCACTGGCGCGTGCGCTGCTGTTGCGCCCGACATTGCTTTGTCTGGATGAAGCCACTAGTCAACTCGATGATGCGGCGGCGCTTCAGCTGTTAGAGCACATCAGGATAACGCTGCCAGAAACCATCGTTCTGGCCGTCAGCCATCAGCCTGCCATGCTGGCTTGTTTCACGCATCAGATACCGTTAACGCCACTCGCGCCAGAGGAAAAAGAGGGATCAGGGAGCCACGCTATCGATTGTTCGATTACGTCACCAGAGGTGGACGGTCAGCAGGTTTCTTACGGAAGGATGTGAAGACGAAGACAGGAAAAACACAGCCCGGAGCGGATGTCCGGGCTGTGATGAGGTTACTCGTTATCGCCCAGCAGAACGGATTCCAGCGCGATCTCGATCATCTCATTGAACGTGTTTTGACGCTCTTCTGACGTGGTTTGTGCACCAGTACGAATGTGGTCAGAAACGGTACAGATTGCCAGCGCTTTCGCACCGAACTCTGCCGCAACACCGTAGATACCGGCCGCTTCCATTTCCACACCCAGAATGCCGTATTTTTCCATCACGTCGAACATCTGCGGGTCTGGCGTGTAGAACAGATCGGCAGAGAAGATGTTACCTACGCGCACAGAAACATCGCGTGCTTTAGCCGCATCAACGGCATTACGCACCATGTCGAAATCGGCAATCGCTGCATAGTCGTGATCTTTGAAACGCATACGGTTCACTTTGGAATCCGTACAAGCGCCCATACCGATCACTACGTCGCGCAGTTTGACGTCTTCACGCACCGCACCGCAGGAACCCACACGAATGATCTTCTTCACGCCGAATTCAGTGATCAGTTCTTTCGCATAGATCGAGCAGGATGGGATGCCCATACCGTGACCCATGACCGAAATTTTACGGCCTTTATACGTGCCGGTGAAACCCAGCATGCCACGCACGTTGTTCACTTCGCGGGCATTTTCCAGAAAGGTTTCTGCAATGAACTTAGCGCGTAGCGGGTCGCCCGGCATCAGTACAACGTCAGCGAAATCACCCATTTCTGCATTAATATGTGGCGTAGCCATGCGTTTATTCCTTAATTAATCAAGTTTCACTAAAAACGGTGTTTTTACAGTATCGATTTGCCGTAGTCCATAGACGACAGGCCAAAGTAAGCTGCAACCGTCTGCCCAATATCGGCGAAGGTTTCGCGGTGACCGTACGATCCCGGCTTCACTTTTGGTCCATAGATCAACACCGGTACGTTCTCGCGGGTATGATCGGTGCCGTGCCAGCTCGGGTCACAGCCGTGGTCGGCCGTCAGAATCAAGATGTCATCGTCTTTCACGCGGGACATCAACTCAGGTAAACGGCGATCGAACAGCTCCAGCGCGGCCGCATAGCCCGGAATATCGCGGCGGTGGCCATAGGCGGAGTCGAAATCCACAAAGTTGGTAAACACGATAGTATTGTCGCCCGCGCTATCCATTTCTTTCAGCGTGGCGTCAAACAGCGCATCAATGCCGGTCGCCTTCACTTTCTTCGTGATACCGACCTGCGCGTAGATATCCGCAATTTTACCGACAGAAACCACTTCACCGCCTTTTTCATCCACCAGCTTTTTCAGGATGGTCGGCGCTGGCGGTTCAACCGCCAGATCGTGACGGTTGCCAGTACGCTCGAAGTTGCCAGGTTTGTCACCGATAAACGGACGCGCGATCACTCGCCCGATATTGTAATCCCCCTCGGTCAGCTCTTCGCGGGCGATTTCACACAGCTCGTACAGCTTATCCAAGCCGAAAGTTTCTTCATGGCAGGCAATCTGGAACACCGAATCCGCAGAGGTGTAGAAAATCGGCTTGCCCGTTTTCATATGTTCTTCAGCCAATTGATCCAGAATCACCGTACCGGAAGAGTGACAGTTGCCCAGATAGCCCGGCAGATTGGCGCGTTTTACCAGTTTATCCAACAGCTCCTGCGGAAAACTGTTTTCTTCATCTTTAAAATAGCCCCAGTCGAACAGGACAGGTACACCAGCAATTTCCCAGTGACCAGACGGCGTATCTTTACCCGAAGAAATTTCGCTGGCGTGCGCGTAAGCACCGATAATTTCTGCGTTTTCATCCAGCCCTGCTGGGAACGTTCCCGTTGAGGCTTCGGCGGCTTTACCTAGACCCAGACGGCTCAGATTTGGCAAATGCAGCGCGCCGCTGCGCCCTTTATTCGCCTTTCCCGCCGCACACGCCTGAGCAATATGGCCCAGTGTATCCGAACCGACATCACCAAAGCGTTCTGCATCAGCACTGCTGCCGATCCCGAACGAGTCGAGAATCATAATATGTACACGTTTCATTCTTTCTCTCCTGCGCAGCGATGCGCTCACGCCCTGCCTACCGGCAGGGGAAAATCAATTCAAGGTTATCTATCGCCAACCCTACGCAATCACGCTTCCGCACTCACCCGACGATAGACCATCGGAGTCTTTTCTGGTGCCGTATCGCCCAGTTGGATCGCAGCTCGGACTTCATTCGCCGCCTGCTGCCATTGCGCTTCCGTATTGGCGTGGATCACCGCCAGCGGGCGCTGCGCGTCAACGCGTTCACCCAGGCTAATCATGCTATCCAGACCGACACTGTAATCGATCGTATCCGAGGCCTGACGACGTCCGCCGCCCAGCGACACGACCGCCATGCCCAGAGCACGGGTATCCATCGCGGTCACAATGCCTTCACGCGTCGCGAACACCGGCTTACTTAACGTCGCCACCGGCAGGTAACGATCGTAGTGTTCGACAAAATCGCCCGGTCCACGCTGTGCGGCGACCATGCGGCCAAAGACGTCGGCGGCTTTGCCGTTATCCAACACGGCCTGCAAACGTGAATGCGCGTCGTCCGCCGAGCTTGCTAGCCCGCCCGCTAGAAGCATCTCGCCACATAGCGCCATAGTAACATCATACAGGCGTGGATTGCGGCTCTCTCCCGTCAGGAAACGCACGGCTTCCCGCACTTCCAACGCATTACCCGCGCTGGAGGCTAGCACCTGATTCATGTCTGTCAGTAGTGCGCTGGTGCGGCATCCTGCGTTATTTGCTACACCGACAATCGCCTGTGCCAGCTGTTCGGACAGCTCATAGGTCGGCATAAACGCCCCAGACCCCACTTTGACGTCCATCACTAACGCATCCAGCCCTTCAGCCAGCTTCTTCGCCAGAATCGATGCCGTAATCAGCGGGATCGAATCGACCGTAGCAGTAATGTCACGCGTGGCGTAAAAGCGTTTATCCGCCGGAGCCAGCGATGAAGTCTGCCCAATAATCGCGACGCCAACCTGCTGGATGATGCGACGAAAATTTTCATCGTTCGGGAAAATGTCCAGTCCCGGAATCGCTTCGAGCTTGTCCAGCGTGCCGCCAGTATGTCCCAGCCCACGCCCAGAGATCATCGGGACGTAGCCCCCGCAGGCGGCGACCATCGGCCCCAGCATGAGCGAGGTGACATCCCCTACGCCGCCGGTAGAATGTTTGTCCACCAGCGGACCGTTCAGGTTCAGGCTCTTCCAGTTCAGCACCGTACCGGAGTCACGCATCGCCAACGTCAGCGCCACACGCTCATCCATCGACATGTCGTGAAAGTAAATGGTCATCGCCAGAGCGGCGATCTGACCTTCAGAAACGGTGTTGTCACGAACCCCGTTGATAAAGAAGCGGATTTCCTCTTCGCTCAGAGTTTTTCCATCACGCTTCTTACGAATAATTTCTTGAATCAGAAACAAGGTCTGTACTCCTGATGAATTCTGATATGGCTCAGCAGCCTATCGCTGTGAGCACATTTGCTGTTGTGAACCAATGCGGTCATCAACAACATGTTGTCACGAATAAAATAGTGCGCCGTATGCGCGTGATTAGTAGCTGCCCTGTGGGGCTGCTGTCGCGTGCCCGAGCGTTGTCAGCAGGCTCGCCAGCAAACTGGATGCGCCAAAGCGAAAATGTTGCGCATTCGCCCATTCAGCACCCATGATATCGTCCGCCAGTTGCAGATAGATGGCGGCATCTTCCGCGTTACGCACACCTCCAGCAGCTTTAAAGCCGACATGCTCGCCCACGCCTTTATCGCGGATCGTCTTCAGCATGATCGCTGCACTTTCCGGCGTCGCGTTCACCAGTACTTTACCGGTTGAGGTTTTAATGAAATCGGCACCTGCATCAATCGCAATCTCGCTCGCCTGACGTATCAGCGCCTCCTGTTTCAGCTCACCCGTTTCGATGATCACTTTCAGCAGCACGTGGGCATCCTGACATACGGCTTTGCATGCCTGCACCAGCGCAAAACCGATTTGCGTATTGCCTGCTATCAGTGCTCGGTAAGGGAATACGACATCAACCTCATCAGCGCCGTAGGCTATCGCCGCTCTGGTTTCTGCAACAGCGATGTCAATATCATCATTGCCGTGCGGGAAGTTGGTCACTGTCGCAATGCGAATATCCGGCGTACCCTGCTCACGCAGGATCTTTTTCGCCAGAGGGATAAAACGTGGATAGATACAGATAGCAGCAGTTTTTCCTGCCGGGCTATTTGCCTGACGGCAGAGTGCCGTCACTTTTTCATCCGTATCATCTTCATTCAGCGTGGTTAAATCCATTAGCGCCAGCGCGCGTTGCGCGGCCGTGGTCAGTTTGGTCATACAACTCTCCAACTCGTCAGCCGGTCTAACCGGCCCTGAACATTAACTGGTGTAAAACCAGCACGTTTGGCGAGCGGACTTGGTTCCTTGAAGATAGCGCTCAGGAGAAACAACCTGTAGCGGCACTGAGATCCTTCTCACCGCAGTCAACCTTCCTCAACCCTTCATCCTGTGATTATTTCAACACCGAAAGAACGATATCGAAAGAAACGCTTTATACACGTGGGCATATCAGATATTTGAACACGCCATGCCGGACTATTTTGTGCATTCATTCACACTTGATGTAAGAGAAATGCAATAGATAATGATTATATGTGATTTTTATCACACATACTGCCCAGAATAAGGTTCATCCGATGAATTAAAAGTGACAGCCTTGTCGGCCAGCTCCGCCCTTCATAAATGAATAAAGAGGCGGCAGCACACAGTCGCAGATCGCCCAATGCTTCTGGTTGAAGTCATATATATACCCTAAATAATTCAAGTTTCAGGACAAAACGTTAACGTTTTGAACAACGCAAAGCGTTGACCCTTTAGGGCGAGGCCCATTTATGGCCTCGTAACGCGGCAAGCGAAGGAGTCCCGATGAGCTTACTCAAGTAAGTGATTCGGGTGACTGACAAATCTGCCAGAGGCAGGTTTGAACGCTGCTTGCAGCGGCCCCTGCGGGGCGAGGGACACGTAAGTGTGCCAAGTAACGCAGCCAACGCACATGCAGCTTGAAGTATGACGGGTATAGAATAAGCATAGCGGCTTCTCCCTAAGTACAGGGGGAAACCGCAGCAGAGCAAGAAAATTATTTCCCTACGGAAGGTTGCAATCCGTTTCACAACAGCGACGTGCTACTTCACGTGACAAGATAAGCACCCTACACTGACTGCCAACAAAACTGCTTCCGAGAAACCGCAGACAAAACCATGACCGAACACGCCGAACACTCCCACTGGTATCTGTACATGCTGCGCACGGTTACTGGGGCGCTGTACACGGGTATCACGACGGATGTCAGCCGCCGTCTGAATCAACATCAAGCAGGGAAAGGGGCAAAAGCACTGCGGGGGAAAGGGGAGTTGACGCTGGTGTTTCAATGTCTAGCTGGCGATCGTTCAAATGCACTCAAGCTGGAATACCGCATTAAGCAGTTGAGCAAAAACCAAAAAGAAAGGCTGGTACAAGACCAGCCTCAGACGATTTGTCTTGATACGCTATCGGCTAGAGAAAGCGGTTAAACGGCTCAGCATATTCAACCAGCCCGGTCACATGTTCAAATCCACTTTCGCCTTCAGGCGAATCTTCACCAGCAACCTGATTGTCCGCCAGTGGGTAGACCTGAAACGTCGATTCGCTGTCCGGCCAGCGACAATGCAACTGGTGCTCTGTCGCCGGAACGAAACCAAAGCGAGAATAGTAGGCAGGCTCACCCAGCACGACGACGGCGGTATAGCTAAATTCATTCAGTGCATCCAGCCCTTCGTAGACCAACTTCTCCCCCACGCCTTGTCGGCGCAGACTGTCGTCTACCGCCAATGGCGCAAGCGCCACCCACTGCCGATCCTCACCTTCGATCAGTACTGGGCTGAATGCGGCGTAACCCACCACGCCACCTTCATCGTCGGTTGCTACGACGCCAAGCGTCAATAAGCCGTCTTCTCGCAGTTGATGCACCAGATCTGCTTCTGCACCCGTAGGGAAAGAACGGCGCAATAAGCTGTCGATCCCTGCGGCATCAACGGGAATTTCCACCCGAACTAGCATGATACTGGCGCGTGATTCGTTGCTTGCACCACGCCCTCCTGTAACCCAGCTTCAACAAAGTTCGCCAGTTGCAGCAGACCAATACGCAGCGGCGCAGGCATCGCTTCCAGTTCAATAGCATCCATCAGGTTCTTCACATACAAACCTAACTCGGTGTCGCCTTCAATGCGCAGACGACGTTGGAAAAACAGCGAGTCGGGATCTTCTTTACGCGCGGCGATCAAAATCAGATCGTTTGCATCCGCACTGAAGCTGACATCTGGCGTCTCATCGTGGCTTACCACCAGACGACCTTCACGCAGCGTCATAAACCACTGCAAACCGACATCACGCACCTCAATTTTCAGCCAGCGGCTTTCGAGAAATGCCAGATCGCCCTCTTCCAGCGCCTGACGGAACTGCCAGCCCAACATCTGTTCCAAAACCTGACGCTGTAGCGCAAAGGGGGTGAACTTGAGTGGCTTACCTAATAAGCTCGGCCCCTGACGCACAATCTGCGCTCGTAGTTTTTCCAACACTGGCGTACTCCTCTTAAAGCAATCTGACTGTTCAGATAATCTGCAAACATTTTGCCACATCCACCGCAAGCGGCAGAGGTCTATGTCAATAATCTAGTCGCTTATCCGATTATGCCCAACAGATTTTGTCCTTGCGCGACGATTAGCACCATAAACTGCCTTAAATCAAAGTCCTTACCTGATGGGTTAATTAAGATTCCCAATCGTTAATAACATTCATCGACTGATAAATAATCGCTTACGACGACCCGCAAGGGTGGCTGACAAAACGCACGTCATAAAAGCGGTATCAGTCTGAACATCATTGATCGCACCGACCCGCTACGGCCCGAAGGGATTAATGAAGGATTGTGTATGGAACTGCTTTGCCCCGCTGGTAATCTGCCGGCACTGAAAGCTGCCATCGATAATGGCGCAGATGCGGTCTATATCGGCCTGAAAGATGACACCAACGCACGTCATTTTGCCGGGTTGAACTTTACTGATAAGAAACTACAGGAAGCACGTGAGTACGTGCACCGCCACCGACGTAAACTGCATATCGCCATCAATACGTTTGCTCACCCGGATGGCTATCAACGCTGGCAGCGCGCCGTAGATATGGCCGCGCAGATCGGCGCCGATGTGCTGATCCTCGCCGATCTCGCCATGTTGGAATATGCCGCCGAGCGCTATCCCAACATTGAACGTCACGTGTCGGTTCAGGCTTCCGCAACAAACACCGAAGCGATCCGCTTCTATCATCGTCATTTCGATGTCTCACGCATCGTGCTACCGCGCGTGCTGTCCATTCATCAGGTGAAGCAAATCGCTCGCACCAGCCCCGTACCGCTCGAAGTTTTCGCCTTCGGTAGCCTGTGCATCATGGCGGAAGGACGCTGTTATCTTTCTTCTTATCTGACTGGTGAATCACCGAATACCGTGGGTGCCTGCTCGCCTGCGCGGTTTGTACGCTGGCAGCAGACGGAAAACGGCATGGAGTCGCGCTTGAACAATATCCTGATCGACCGCTACCAGGACGATGAAAACGCCGGTTACCCCACATTGTGTAAAGGCCGCTATTTGGTCGATGGACAGCGCTACCATGCGCTGGAAGAGCCAACCAGCCTTAACACGCTGGAGCTTCTGCCTGAGCTGATGGCTGCCAATATTGCCTCCGTGAAGATAGAGGGTCGCCAGCGCAGTCCAGCCTACGTCAGCCAGATTACGCAGGTGTGGCGACAGGCTATCGATCGCTGCCGCGCCAATCCTGAGACATTCGTACCCACTCAGTCCTGGATGGATGCATTAGGCGCAGTGGCAGAAGGCACGCAGACCACGCTTGGCGCGTATCACCGCAAATGGCAGTAGCAGGAGAACATATGAAATACGCATTAGGCAATATCCTCTACTATTGGCCGAAAGAAGACGTCGAGGCGTTTTATCAGGCCGCGGTGAGCAGCAGCGCCGATATCATTTATCTCGGCGAAACGGTGTGCAGCAAGCGCCGTCTGATGAAAGTGGCGGACTGGTTCAACGTTGCCCGCGAAGTCGCCAACAGCGGCAAGCAGGTGGTGATCTCTACCTTGGCACTCTTACAGGCACCGTCTGAACTCACAGAGTTAAGGCGTTATGTGGAAAATGGCGAGTTCTTGCTGGAAGCTAACGATCTGGGCGCCGTCAACATCGCAGCCGAACGCAACCTGCCGTTTGTCGCCGGACACGCGCTCAACTGCTACAACGCCTACACCCTACGTGTGCTGCACAAACAAGGCATGGTGCGCTGGTGCATGCCGGTCGAGCTTTCTCGTGACTGGCTGCAAAACCTGCTGAACCAATGTGAAGAGCTTGGCTTTCGCCATCAGTTTGAAGTGGAAGTACTTAGCTATGGCCATTTACCGTTAGCCTATTCCGCCCGCTGCTTTACTGCCCGTTCAGAAGATCGACCAAAAGATGAATGCGAAACCTGCTGCCTAAGCTATCCGCAAGGCAGAAAAATGCTATCGCAGGAAAATCAGCAGGTCTTTGTCCTCAATGGCATCCAGACGCAAAGCGGCTACTGCTACAACCTCGGCAACGAGCTGACGTCAATGCGAGATCTGGTCGATATTGTTCGTCTGTCGCCAAACGACATCACCACTCCAGCCATGCTGGATACCTTCCGCGCCAACGAACAAGGCTATATGCCATTAACGCTGCAAAATCAGGCCGATTGTAACGGCTACTGGCGTCGCGTCGCAGGGCTAGAACTCGTTCAATAACTCACATCCTATCAGGGCGGCCAACCGCCCTTTTCCTTCCTAAGCGCACCTTTGAACTACGTATAACCGCGACATTCCATCATACTGATCTGACTTTCATCATTGACTGACGGCATTAGCATCTACCGACAAGGTAGAGTCAGTGAACAACAAAGTGAGCCATATTATGTCCACACCTTCTCAATCCGCTCTGTTTTCCGTCCTCGATCTTGCACCGATTCCGCAAGGCGCGACAGCACGTGACGCTTTCCATCGCTCGCTGGATCTGGCGCAACATACAGAAAAATGGGGCTATCACCGCTATTGGCTGGCGGAACACCACAGCATGACCGGTATCGCCAGCGCAGCAACATCGGTGCTTCTCGGCTATCTTGCCTCCGGTACGCAACGCATCCGTCTTGGCTCTGGCGGTGTGATGTTGCCGAATCACTCACCGCTCGTCATCGCCGAGCAGTTCGGTACGCTGGAATCACTTTATCCCGGCCGTATCGATCTAGGGTTAGGCCGTGCTCCCGGCACCGATCAACGCACCATGATGGCACTGCGCCGTCACCTTAATGCCGATATTGACGATTTCCCACGCGATGTGCAGGAACTGCAACGCTACTTCGCCGATGCACAGCCGGGTCAGGCAGTACAGGCCGTCCCCGGACAGGGTCTACACGTTCCGATCTGGCTATTGGGATCGAGCTTGTACAGTGCGCAGCTAGCGGCAAGACTGGGTTTACCTTTTGCCTTCGCTGCCCATTTCGCTCCCGATATGTTGCTGGAAGCATTCCGCCTCTACCGCGAAAAATTTATCCCTTCCGCCACTCACGCTAAACCTTATGCGATGGTGTGCGTCAATGTGGTTGCAGCCGATAGTGACCGTGATGCGCGCTTCCTCTTCACTTCGATGCAGCAACAGTTCATCAACCTTCGCCGTGGCACACCTGGCCCGTTACCCGCGCCGGTAGAAAACATCGACACGGTCGGGTCACCTGCTGAGCAGTTTGGCACGGAGCAAGCACTGCGGCTGTCGATTGTCGGCGATCGTGCGAAAGTCCGTCATGGGTTGCAGAGTCTTTTACGTGAAACACAGGCAGATGAAGTGATGATCACTGGCCAGATCTTTGACCATCAGGCACGGCTGCAATCTTTTGAAATCGCGATGGATGTGCAGAAGACGCTCTAACATGTATAGCTAGATTTATTGCAGCCCAAAAAAAACGACCCGTGAACGGGTCGTTTTGCATTGCAGCTTATTTCGTTGAAACAGTCCGCATTAAAACAAACTGTATTGAAGCTTACGCGTCAGCAGGACGACGACGTGGAGCGCGCGGTGCAGCATCGCGATTGAAAGAACGTTCACGACGCTCACCGCCGTTACCGTTACCTTCACGGCGTTCACCACCGCCGAAAGAGCGACGTGGAGCTGCGCCATCGCGACGCTCGCCACCTGCACCAGCAGGACGACCACCGCCACGACGTTCTGGCTGTGCAACTGCATCACCCAGCAATTGCATATTCATTGGTTTGTTCAGAATACGCGTGCGGGTAAAGTGTGATAACAGATCGCCCGGCATGCCTTTCGGCAGTTCGATCGTTGAGTGGGACCCGAACAGCTTGATGTTACCGATGTAACGGCTGCTGATATCCCCTTCGTTGGCGATAGCACCAACAATGTGGCGAACTTCAACGCCATCATCACGACCCACTTCGATACGATACAGTTCCATCTCACCAGACTCACGACGCTCACGGCGTTGTGGACGGTCACCGTCACGGGGTTCACGGGAATCGCGAGCATCGCGGGGTTCACGGCGACGATCGCCACGTGAATCACTACGAGACTCATCACGATCGCGGAATTCGCGGCGAGGACGGAATGCCTGATCCGGTGGCAGAATCAGAGGACGTTCGCCCTGTGCCATTTTCAGCAGCGCAGCAGCCAGCGTTTCGATATCCAACTCTTCCTGCGGTTGCAGTTTAGTCAGCAGCCCGCGGTACATGTCCAGATCGCTGCTTTCCAGCTGTTGCTGTACTTTAGCAGCAAACTTAGCCAGACGACGTTGTCCCAGCAATTCCGCATTTGGCAATTCCACTTCAGGAATTGCCAGCTTCATTGTGCGTTCAACGTTGCGCAGAAGGCGACGCTCGCGGTTTTCTACAAACAGCAGTGCACGGCCAGCACGACCCGCACGACCGGTACGACCAATACGGTGAACGTAAGACTCGGAATCCATCGGGATATCGTAGTTTACTACCAGGCTGATACGCTCAACGTCCAGACCACGCGCCGCAACGTCGGTCGCAATCAGGATATCCAGACGACCGTCTTTCAGACGCTCCAGCGTTTGTTCACGCAGCGCCTGGTTCATGTCGCCGTTCAGCGCAGCACTGTTGTAACCGCTACGTTCCAACGCTTCGGCCACTTCCAGCGTAGCGTTCTTGGTACGAACGAAAATAATCGCCGCATCAAAATCTTCAGCTTCCAGGAAACGTACCAATGCTTCATTTTTACGCATACCCTGCACCGTCCAGTAGCTCTGGCTGATGTCTGGACGCGTAGTCACGCTTGATTGGATGCGAACTTCCTGTGGATCTTTCATGAAACGACGCGTAATACGGCGAATCGCTTCCGGCATGGTTGCAGAGAACAGCGCCGTCTGATGCGTAGCAGGGATCTGAGCCATGATGTTTTCAACATCTTCGATGAAGCCCATACGCAGCATTTCATCAGCTTCATCCAGTACCAAACCACTCAGGTTAGACAGATCCAGCGTACCGCGTTTCAGGTGGTCCAGCAGACGACCTGGAGTACCAACAACGATCTGTGCTCCACCACGCAAAGCACGCAGTTGAACGTCATAACGCTGACCGCCATACAAGGCAACAACATTAACGCCATGCATATGCTTGGCAAAATCATTACAGGCTTCAGCAACCTGAACAGCCAGCTCACGGGTTGGAGCCAACACCAGCATCTGCGGTGCTTTTAACTCAGGTTTTAAATTATTGAGTAATGGCAGAGCAAAAGCCGCAGTTTTACCACTGCCGGTCTGTGCCATACCCAGCACATCACGACCGTTCAGCAGGTGAGGAATACATTCAGCCTGAATCGGCGATGGTTTTTCATAGCCCAGATCGGTCAGGGCATTAATAATAGGAGCAGACAGCCCCAAATCGGAAAAAGAAGTAAGTAAATCAGTCATGTAAACGTGCCTCATTAGACATGGCGGCCAGTCTACATAACTCGTCGTGAAAATTTTCAGTCATTTTCATTGAAAAGTGTGAACCGGCTCAAATTGGATTAAAAAGCGAACAAAAAAGCCCTCACCCGTGAAGGTGATAACCGAAGTTTTTTCAGGCTGATTAAGTGTTCGTCAGCTATTGCTGGTCCGATCCTGATAGGTCGTCTTGCTCTTGGCCTAATAGCGCCAATTCCAACAATGCATAGCGGTGCTCAACAAAGTTATGAACGTTGTTAGCAACCGTCAGCTTGAACAGCGCCAAAGCGGTGTTCTTGTCCCCCAGACTTAGGTAGTGCTTACCTAAATAGAAGTCAGTTTCACTGAGATGCTCAGCGAGCGAAGTGTTATCCGTAGCTTCTTCCTGTAAACGCTGCATCAGTGTTTTTTCACTGATACTACCCAGGCAGAATTCGACAATATTCCATCCCCAAGGCCCTTTCTTCACGTCGTCATAGCGTTTCTTCAACGCAATTTTGGCCGTCTCTGGATTGATTTCTCGCTCCACAAGATACAGCCATAACGAACGGAAAGGATCATTCGGATCGTCTCGATAAAACGCCAGCAGATCATCCTGCGCTAACAGATAGCGACCGCCATAATACAAAGCGATGCCACGGTTTAAACGCGCGTAATTGTAAGTTGGATCAAGCTCTAGTACAGAATCAAACGCTTCATAGGCAGCATCAAAATTGCCTGCCTGCGTTAAATAGATACCCAAATAGTTAAAAACTTCTGGAATATCAGGGCGGATCGTCAGCGCTTGTGAAAAATCATTCCGCGCCAATGCCCGTAACCCGAGACTATCATACAGCACTCCGCGCTCATATAATAGCTGTGCTCGCTCATCATCGGTTAATGCCCGGCTTGCAAGGATTTGTTCCATGCGTGCCAGGATCACTTCCTGCTGTAAAGTCGGCTGTAACGGAATCGCCAATACTGCGTCTTTACGCCAATCCGTGTTGCTGCATCCTGCCAGCATGAGTGCTGTTGCAACATAACACCAGCGCAAGAAAGGCTTCATTTCCCACTCCCGAAGACAAACATTGGATGAACATCCTGTCCCGGACCGCTCAACGCAAGGACATCCATACCCTTACGATACATGCAGCACCTTGCCATAATCAGGCAAGGTGCCATAAGACCGTTTTCTAACAGTCGTTATTCCTCAGAAGACGGGGCTGCCGCTTCCTGAGTTTGCGCAGTTGCTTCTTTGATGCTTAAGCGCACGCGGCCCTGACGATCAACTTCCAGAACCTTGACCGGCACTTCCTGACCCATCTGCAGATAGTCAGTCACTTTCTCAACACGCTTATCGGCGATCTGAGAAATATGCACCAAGCCTTCTTTGCCGCCGCCGATAGCGACGAAAGCACCAAAATCAACGATGCGGGTAACTTTACCCTGATACACGCGACCAACTTCGATTTCGGCAGTGATCTCTTCAATACGACGAATCGCGTGTTTCGCTTTTTCGCCGTCAGTTGAAGCAATCTTCACAGTACCATCGTCTTCGATTTCAATGGTCGTGCCCGTCTCTTCAGTCAGCGCACGGATCACTGAACCACCTTTACCGATTACATCTTTGATCTTATCGGTACTGATTTTGATGGTGTGAATACGCGGTGCGAACTCGGAGATATCGCCACGTGGCGTGCTGATTGCTTGTTCCATCACACCCAGAATGTGCAAACGTGCACCTTTGGCCTGATTCAAAGCAACCTGCATGATCTCACGGGTAATCCCTTCGATCTTAATATCCATTTGCAGCGCAGTAATACCTTCACGGCTACCAGCAACTTTGAAGTCCATATCGCCCAGGTGGTCTTCGTCACCCAGAATGTCGGACAGTACAACAAAGTTGTCGCCTTCTTTCACCAGACCCATCGCGATACCCGCAACGGCTGATTTGATTGGCACACCTGCATCCATCAGTGCCAGAGAAGCACCGCAGACAGACGCCATGGAAGAAGAACCGTTAGATTCCGTGATTTCAGATACCACACGCACGGTGTACGGGAATTCGTTCGCCTTTGGCATCACTGCCAGCACGCCGCGCTTAGCCAGACGACCGTGACCAATTTCACGACGCTTAGGCGAACCAACCATACCAGTCTCACCGACAGAGTACGGAGGGAAGTTGTAGTGCAGCAGGAAGCGATCGGTACGTTCACCGGTCAGTTCATCAATATTCTGCGCATCACGCTCAGTACCCAACGTTGCCGTAACCAACGCCTGCGTTTCACCACGGGTGAACAACGCAGAACCGTGGGTACGCGGCAGTACGCCAGTACGCACATCCAGACCACGAATCATGTCTTTTTCACGGCCATCAATACGCGGTTCGCCAGCCAGCACGCGGCTACGTACGACGTTTTTCTCGACGTTACCCAGAATTTCCTGGATATCACCAGCATTCAGCGTTTCGTCTTCGGCTTGCAGCGCAGCAACAACATCAGATTTGATGACGTTAACTTGTGCATAGCGCTCTTGTTTTTCAGTGATGCGGTAAGCGTCACCCAGACGTGCTTCAGACAACGCCTGTACACGCTGCTCTAAAGAAACGTTAACTTCTGGCGCATGCCATTCCCACTTCGGTTTGCCCGCTTCAGCAACCAGTGAGTTGATGTTCTGGATAACGATCTGCTGTTGCTCGTGACCAAACACCACCGCACCCAGCATCTGATCTTCACTCAGCACTTCAGCTTCGGATTCCACCATCAGAACTGCGCCTTCTGTACCTGCAACCACCAGATCCAGACGGCTTTCTTTCAGCTCATCCATCGTTGGGTTCAGGACATACTGGTCGTTCAGGTAGCCGACGCGTGCAACACCGATAGGGCCGTTGAACGGAATACCAGACAGGCTCAGCGCCGCAGAGGCACCAATCATGGCGACGATGTCAGGGTTAACCTGTGGGTTAACGGAAACAACGGTCGCAATCACCTGAACTTCATTCAGGAAACCTTCTGGGAACAGCGGGCGAATTGGGCGGTCAATCAGGCGAGAGGTCAGTGTTTCACCTTCGCTTGGACGGCCTTCACGGCGGAAGAAACCACCAGGGAAACGTCCAGCAGCGTAGGTACGCTCCTGATAGTTAACCGTCAACGGGAAGAAACTTTGTCCGGGTTTGGCGGTTTTAGCGCCGACAACGGTAACGAATACCGCTGTATCATCCATGCTTACCATCACAGCGGCGGTAGCCTGGCGTGCCATCATACCTGTCTCTAATGTGACGGTATGCTGACCATATTGAAACTTACGAACGATCGGATTCAGCAAAATAATATCCTTAGCTGGGGCGCGTTACACGTATTCAAGATAAACGCACCAGTGAACTCCCGACCTTTGCACTACATCCTCACGACTAATGACAACCCTTATCTTGCTTATGCAGATAAAGCCTCTCATTAGCCGCGCGAACCTCTGTAATGAAAGATCATATTTAACAACAATACACTACTCTGTTTTGCTAATGCTTCCTAGAAGAAAGGGGCCAAAAGAGGCCCCTTCCCACTGAAACACAGAAGACTTAGCGACGCAGACCCAGACGCTCGATCAGACTGGTGTAACGTGCTACATCTTTACGCTTCAGGTAGTCCAGCAGCTTACGACGCTGAGAAACCATACGCAGCAGACCACGACGGCTGTGGTGATCTTTTTTGTGCTCAGAAAAGTGGCCTTGCAGATGGTTGATCTGCGCAGTCAGCAAAGCAACCTGAACTTCAGTAGAACCACTATCGTTAGTGCCACGACCGAAGTCTGCTACGATTTTAGCTTTAGCTTCAACACTTAGAGACATTGTAATACTCCAAAACATTATAGATAAAAAAACAGGCGCCGATCTCTAATTCAGCCACCCAATAGTCAAGCCGCGCTATTCTACCCTCAGCGTTCTGCGATAGCAAGGCAGCAACGGGCGGGTTTACACCGGATACTCAACAACCAAACGCCGAGGTGCAACGCGGCCATCGCCGTCAATTTCACCCATTCCGATAAATTTATGCGCGTCACCTTCGGTGATCCTCACCATGCCGTTCAACGGTGCATTCGCTGCCTGAACCGCTTGTCCCAGCTTCAAATAGCCTGCAACAACGGGCGGCAAATTCACTTCAGGGAAATCAATAACCGGACTTTCCATCGGCATGAGCAACGGATCAAGACTCAGCGACAGTGGGTGTTCTTGCGTCTGAGCTTGCTCGGCCAATGCCGCTAGCTGCTCCAGCGTCACCATTCTTTCGGTAGGATAGGTCGCAACCTGCAAGCGGCGCAGATAAATCACATGCGCGCCACAGCCTAGTTGTTCACCCAGATCGTCAATAATGGTACGGATGTACGTCCCTTTAGAGCAGTGAATCTCCAGTTCCAGTTCATCACCTTCCCAGCGAATGAACTGAAGTTCGTAAACGGTGATTTCACGTGCTTCACGCGGAACCGTCAGCCCCTGACGCGCATACTCATACAGCTTACGCCCTTGGTATTTCAGCGCCGAGTACATAGATGGCACTTGTTGCGTGGTACCGCGAAAGCTCTCCAGCGCCTGCTCCAGATCCGTAGCAGAAAAACCAATGGCACGTTCTTCGATCACATTACCGTCGGCATCAGAGGTGTCGGTTCGTTGCCCAAGCCGAGCAATGACACGGTAGCGTTTGTCAGAATCCAACAAGTATTGGGAAAACTTCGTCGCTTCCCCAAGGCAAATCGGCAGCATACCGGTTGCTAATGGATCCAACGCACCCGTATGGCCCGCTCTATTAGCGTTAAAAATCCGTTTTACCTTCTGCAAAACATCATTAGACGACACGCCCTGCGGTTTATCTAATAACAATACGCCGTGTACATCACGGCCACGGCGACGAGGACGACTCATTAATCCTCCTGATCTTCGCCCGTAACAGAACGACGTTCCGTATCGTTTCTGACTACATTGGTCACCAGATTGGACATTCTCATCCCTTCAACCAATGAGTTGTCATAGGAGAACGTTAATTCTGGAACAACACGCAGACGCATTGCCTTACCGATCATCATACGGATAAAACCAGACGCATCTTGCAGTGCTTTCACCGCTATTTTAACTTGCTCTGGCTCGTTATCATTCAGGAAGGTCACAAAAACTTTGGCATACGCCAGATCGCGAGAAACTTCCACACCGGATACGGTCGCCATGCCGATGCGTGGATCTTTCACTTCACGTTGAATGATAATGGCGATTTCTTTTTGCATTTCCTGCGCAACGCGCTGGGTGCGGCTGAATTCTTTTGCCATGATAAATCCTCCAGTAAAAATCGGGGGGCACTAGGCCCCCCTTACGAATCACTTACATCGTCGCTAAAAACGGATTACGCGATCGTACGTTTGATCTCAATCGTTTCAAAGACTTCGATCATATCGCCTGGGCGAACGTCGTTGTAGTTCTTCACGGCGATACCACATTCCATGCCGTTACGGACTTCGCTAACGTCATCTTTGAAGCGGCGCAGAGATTCCAGCTCGCCTTCATAGATAACCACGTTGTCACGCAGTACACGGATCTTGTTGTGACGTTTAACGATACCTTCAGTCACCATACAACCAGCGACAGCGCCAAATTTCGGTGATTTAAAGACGTCACGCACTTCGGCCAGACCGATGATCTCTTGCTTATATTCTGGCGCCAGCATACCGCTCATAGCCTGTTTCACTTCGTCGATCAAATCATAGATGACGGAGTAATAACGCAGATCCAAGCTTTCCGCTTCAACGACACGGCGAGCTGATGCGTCTGCACGAACGTTAAAGCCAAGGATAATCGCATTCGATGCCGCTGCCAGCGTGGCGTCCGTTTCTGTGATACCGCCCACACCGGAACCGACAATCTTCACTTTCACTTCGTCAGTAGACAGTTTCTGCAGTGAATCGGAAATCGCTTCGCAAGAACCCTGTACGTCAGATTTCAGAACGATGTTCAGTTCAGAAACTTCACCTTCTGTCATGTTGGCAAACATGTTTTCCAGTTTAGATTTCTGCTGACGAGCCAGTTTGACTTCACGGAATTTACCCTGACGATACAAGGCAACTTCACGCGCTTTCTTCTCGTCACGAACTACCGTAGCTTCATCACCTGCGGCAGGCACACCGGACATACCGAGAATTTCTACCGGAATAGAAGGACCTGCGGACGTAATTTCACGACCTAATTCATCACGCATCGCACGGACACGGCCATATTCAAAGCCGCACAGAACGATATCGCCTTTATTCAGCGTACCTTCACGTACCAGTACGGTTGCAACCGGGCCACGACCTTTATCCAGGAAGGATTCGATCACCACACCGTTTGCCATGCCGCTGCGGACGGCTTTCAGTTCCAGAACTTCGGCCTGCAACAGAATTGCATCCAGCAGCTCGTCGATACCCGTACCAGCTTTAGCAGATACATGGACAAACTGAGATTCACCGCCCCACTCTTCCGGCATGATACCGTACTGAGACAGCTCGGTTTTCACACGGTCCGGATCGGCATCTGGCTTATCGATTTTGTTTACTGCAACAACAACCGGAACCTTAGCCGCTTTCGCGTGCTGGATAGCTTCGATTGTCTGAGGCATCACGCCATCGTCCGCCGCAACAACCAGTACCACGATATCCGTAGCCTGAGCACCACGAGCACGCATTGCGGTAAACGCGGCGTGTCCCGGTGTATCCAGGAACGTAATCATACCGTTGTCAGTTTCAACGTGGTAAGCACCGATGTGCTGGGTAATACCACCCGCTTCACCTGCTGCTACTTTAGTTGAACGGATATAGTCAAGCAGTGAGGTTTTACCGTGGTCAACGTGACCCATGATAGTCACGACTGGCGCGCGGGATTCTGCTGCCACGCCCATGTCACGGTCGCTCATTACCGCTTCTTCCAGCTCGTTCTCACGACGCAGGATGACTTTATGGCCCATCTCTTCCGCAACGAGTTGCGCGGTTTCCTGGTCGATGACCTGGTTGATGGTTGCCATCGCACCCAGCTTCATCATCGTTTTGATGACCTGAGAGCCTTTAACGGCCATTTTGTTAGCCAGTTCAGCTACGGTAACGGTTTCACCAATTACAACATCGCGGTTAACCGCCTGAACAGGCTTATTGAAGCTCTGTTGCAGTGAGCTTGGCTTACGCTTGCCTTTACCGCCACGGGTAACGGCACGCGCTTCTTCGCGGTCAGCTTTGGACTCAGATTGGCGATTGCCTTTCTTCTGCTTGGTTACTTTAGCAGCACGGGTGCGTGTACGGCGTTCACCTTCAACCTGACGGTCGTTTTCATCTTCCGCTTCACGGGCATGATGAGACGTCGTCACGTGATAATCGGCAGATTCTTCAGGTTTAGTCGCGCTTTCCGCTTCCCAACGCCCGGCGTTTTCTTCAGCCATACGGCGAGCTTCTTCAGCAATACGACGCGCTTCTTCTTCAACTTTAAGACGTGCAGTTTCTTCTGCTTTACGCTTAAGTTCGGCAGCTTCCGCTTCGCGTTTCGCTTTCTCAGACTGAGCCGGCTTGGTCATATTTTCGTTTTGTTGGTTCGTCACTTTTTCTTTTTCCGCTACATCACGCTTAGCTTTTTCAGCGGCTTCACGTTTGGCTTGCTCGTCGGCAGCACGCTTCGCTTTCTCAGCGGCTTCGCGCAGATCGGCCTCGCGTTTAGCCTGCTCTTCAGCGGCACGTTGTGCCTGTTCTTCCGCTTCACGCCGTGCCTGCTCTTCCTCTTCAGCCTGTTGGGCCTCAATCGGATCGCGTTTTACATAAGTGCGTGTCTTGCGGACTTCGATCTGCACCGACTTACTTTTACCGCCGGTGCTAGGGACATTTAACGTGCTGCGCGTTTTGCGTTGCAGCGTCAATTTACTCGGCGCATTACCGCGATCGCGGTTCAAATGCGCTAATAACGTTTCTTTTTCATGCTGGGTCACAGAGTCCGATGCAGACTTGGTCATTCCCGCATCAGCAAACTGCTGTACCAGGCGGTCAACCGGAGTTTGAATCTCTGCGGCCAGCGATTTTACGGTTACATCTGTCATGCTGTTCCTTTCCTGCTACAGTTCGTTATTCGTTGTCGTCGCCAAACCAACAGATATTACGTGCGGCCATAATCAATTCGCCCGCTTGCTCATCATTGAGCTCTTCAATATCTGTCAGGTCGTCAACGCCCTGTTCAGCAAGATCTTCCAGCGTACAAACACCGATCGCAGCAAGCTTGAACGCCAACTCACGCGACAGCCCAGGCAAGCTAAGCAAGTCTTCAGCAGGTTGACCGTCACCAAGGCTCTCTTCATGCGCCAGTGCCAGCGTTGTTAATGCAGCTTTAGCACGCTCACGCAATGCTTCAACGGTTTCTTCATCAAGGCCTTCGATGGCCAACAGTTCCTTGATTGGCACATAGGCCAGTTCTTCAAGTGAGGAGAAACCTTCTTCAACCAGCACAGTGGCAAACTCTTCGTCAATATCAAGGTGCTTGGTAAAGACGTCGATTGCAGCATGTGCTTCGGCCTGATGCTTGGCTTGAAGATCTTCCACTGTCATCACGTTCAGTTCCCAACGATCGTCTGAACGATGCTGTTTCAACAGTTGGGAAGCCAGACGGACGTTCTGCCCGTTTCGACCAATCGCCTGAGCCAGATTGCTCGACTCAACGGCGATATCCATCGTGTAGGTATCTTCATCAACCACGATCGATACCACATCGGCAGGTGCCATTGCATTGATCACAAACTGCGCAGGATTATCATCCCACAGAATGATGTCAATACGCTCGCCGCCCAGTTCACTGGAGACAGCCTGTACACGTGCACCGCGCATACCAACACAAGCACCGACAGGATCGATACGCTTGTCATTCGTCTTCACTGCAATTTTCGCACGTGAACCCGGATCGCGGGCCGCTGCCTTAATCTCGATAACTTCTTCACCGATTTCTGGCACTTCAATGCGGAAGAGTTCAACCAGCATTTCCGGACGGGAACGGCTGACAAACAGTTGAGCACCGCGAGCTTCAGGACGAACAGAGTACAGTACGCCACGAATACGGTCGCCAGGGCGGAAGTTTTCACGAGGCAGCATATCTTCACGGCCAATTACCGCTTCTGCACTGGTGTTCGAACCATCAATAGGTCTGACTTCGAGCGAAATATTATCACGGTTCACCTTCTTCACGACACCGGTGATAATTTCGCCTTCTTGTTCACGGAACTGATCAACAACCATCGCACGTTCAGCTTCACGAACTTTCTGTACGATAACCTGTTTTGCCGTTTGCGTCGTGATGCGGTCAAAGGTTACGGATTCGATTTGATCTTCAACGTAACCGCCAACATCAAGCGAAGGATCTTCAAATTGGGCGGCATCAAGTGTAATTTCGCGAGTTGGCTGAGTGACTTCATTCACCACTAACCAACGACGGAAGGTATCAAAATCGCCCGTTTTGCGATCGATACTGACGCGCACATCAATTTCCTGCTCATATTTTTTCTTGGTCGCTGTCGCCAGTGCGGTTTCCAACGCTTCAAAAATCTTCTCGCGCGGAAGGGATTTCTCATTGGAAACTGCTTCAACAACAGCCAGAATCTCTTTGTTCATCCTAGTTGCCTCATCCAAACTTTAAAAGTGGGGTACAAGATTCGCTTTCTGAATGTTGCTCAGCGCGAATACTTCATCTTTGCCTTCCACTGTTATGGTGATCATTTCGCCGTCAACAGCTTTGATCACACCCAACCATTTACGGCGATTCTGGACTGCCATACGCAGCACCACTGTCACCTCTTCACCGACGAAATGCAGATAATGTGCCGCCGTGAATAAGGGACGCTCAAGCCCTGGAGACGAAACTTCCAGGTTATAGGCGACAGTGATTGGATCTTCTACGTCCAATACCGCACTGACCTGGTGGCTGACATCAGCACAATCATCAACAGTGATCCCATCTTCACTATCAATATAGATACGCAGCGTCGATTGGCGACTGCGGATGAACTCAATCCCAACCAATTCGTAGCCTAATGCGGCAACGGGTGCTGAAATCATCTCTGTTAATTTTTGCTCTAATGTGGACAAGTCCACCCCCAAGACATAAAAAAAGGGCCTAATAGCCCAGTTGTTTGTTGCCAAATAACAAAAAACCCCGATAAATCGGGGCTTTATGCAACTGGACCCTAATACCGCTGACAACGCGGCATAACTTCGGTGAAGGATTTTTTCAAAAATCACTGCAAAAAGAGATAGAAATTGAGTGAAGAACGTATTTGAAAAAACACTTTACTGGAAGTTAAGTGGTTGCGGGGGCCGGATTTGAACCGACGACCTTCGGGTTATGAGCCCGACGAGCTACCAAGCTGCTCCACCCCGCGTCCGAAAACGTGGCAAATACTACGCTGACAACTGCATAAATGCAAGTCATCCATAGGATTGGTTCGAAGCCGATTTTTATACGCGGAATGCGTTCTTTTGTCAACAAACGCGGGTCGCCTGGTCGCGGCCATCGCGCAATTGCACTCCACGTTTTGTGGGCAGATCTTGTATCGTCACGTTAGCCACAAAGCTGGTCAACCATTGAGGAAAGACCTACTGCCAAGGGCGGCAGAAAGAGATAATGCGATGAAGATTCCCTGATGCTTAAATCAAACAATAACTAAATCTAAATGATGCAATAAATAAAACTTATCTTCGTTCTTCTTCTAACAACACGATCGCAGCCTGCGTTCTGTTACGCACATTAAGTCGTCTGAAAATCGACTCCAAATGTGACTTCACGGTTCCTGCGCTGATGTTTAATGTCCGACTAATTTGTTTATTAGAAGCACCTGATGCAATCAGTTGCAAAACCTCATGCTGTCTTTCACTGAGTTTGCCTTTTACGCTGTTATCTACACTCCACCCTTCATAGACCACCCCATCATCCGGCAGACAGACCATCCCCATCGACACTGTTTTTAATGCCTGAGCAATCGAATCAACGGGTGATGTTTTAAGAATGACGCCCATAACATGGTGTTTCAGGTAATTATTCAAAACATGCTTTTCAATAACATCAACCATAATAATCACGCTGACACCAACATATTTCTCATGAAGAGTTTCAAGAAAAAGGCTGTACTGTCCATTTTCTTTATTACAATTTAGTAAAATAAAAGCGTTGTTCATCCCCTCAAGGCAAGGCCATACATTGTCAATATCATTTACGCCAACAATATTAACATCACGCATGAAATCATTCAGCCCAACAGATAGACCATGAATAAAAATAGGGGATTTATCGATAATAACAACATTCACTGTGCAATCTCCATTTACATTTATTTTAAAATGCTATATTTAAAAAAATCCTCTAAGAAGTTTTAGCCTATCTTGAAAAAACAATGTCACGCTATTTGGCATACGCCGTTTACCTTATGGACATTTTCATATCTATTAGCGCATACTGACATGATAATTTCAGATAAGAAACCACGGAGGAATACCATTACCAATAATAATGGTACCTCAAAATAAATTATAATGATGTAATCATTTCATAAACACATAAAGATTAACGCAATGAATTATCAATTCGTAGAAAAATGGCCTATGACACATTTCATTCTATATCCAACACAATGACGGATATGTTTCCCTTTCATTAGTTGTTAACGTTTTCTCAAATTATTATTTATTTCCCTTCAGATTATTTGCGTTTAGCAACTGAAAAAATAAGATAAGGTGAGAGAATGTCATTCAAAAATTGGATCACGGGAAAAAATAAAAAACCAGATAGTGTTGATAATAGCCAAGAGAAAAACAATCACGCCACATTGAATAATCACGTTACATCATCAAAGGCAATGACACTAGCAGACATTGCTCGTGGCATGCAGCACGCAGCTACCGCCGCCAATCAATTTATTGCCCACCAATATCAACAAACGCTCGATCCTTTTTTTGAACGTGATGCGAATGGCACGTTAACCCCAAAGACAATTACAATTCAGCTCGATTCTCGCCACCACGTCGAACTACCGCTGGTCGCCCTTTCTAGTCCAAGGGGATTGATGCTGGAAAAAATGAAAGTGCAGATGACGGTGAGAACCGATTCAGTCAGCAAGGACGAAATAGCCTCCCCTTTAGACGATTATAACGTTAGTAACTTTCACGTCAGCATTTCACCTTCAGGCAAAGAGAAAAAGGGACGAAATAGTCAACACGTCGATATAGAAATGCAGTTCACTTCGATCGAACCACCAGAAAGCATCATGCGGTTAATTGATGAGTATACCAATCTTGTTCTCCCCCGAATAACCCAAGAGGAAAAAAACAATGGCTAACATTCCAGATACAATCAACGAGGCTGGCCTTAATTTGATTAAGAGCTTTGAAGGATTGAGATTAACAAAGTATCTTGATACAGCAGGCAGATGGACCATTGGATATGGACATTTAATACTACCAAATGAGAATTTTGATAATGGAATCACCTCTCAGGAGGCTGAATCTCTATTACGTCAAGACTTAAAAACAGCGGAAAATGGGGTTCAAAAGCACGTAAAAGTTGATCTCAATGGAAATCAATTTGGTGCATTAACTTCATTTACTTACAACCTGGGAGTAGAAAACCTGGCAGAATCGACATTATTACGCCTGCTTAATCAGGGCAACTATAGCGCCGCTGCCGATCAATTTCCACGCTGGGACAAAGATGGTGAGCAAGTCGTGGAAGGACTCCTGCGCCGTAGAAAAGCAGAAGAAGCACTTTTCCTACAGGCCGTCTAGCCAAACTACTATTTTAAATTCGCCATTTCATAGAGAAAATCATTGTGGATATATTATGGATACTTCAGAAATCCCTATCATTTATGACATTCTGATCAGTGATATTATTGCATCAGTTGCAGGATTATTCGGTGGCCTCAGTATTTCTTTCTTTTGGCGGCCACAAAAACTGGATAATTACGACAAGTTTGTCGCTGCCTTAATTATTATTATCATCAGTATTTCAGCGGCCTTTTCACTGGTAGGAATCATCGCCGAATTGCTGCACGTTAATATCAGTAAAATGGAGAACGCAATAGGATTAGGTTATCTGGTTGGTGCTATTAGCGTAGGCCTGGTTACGTTGCTGGCAAATTTCTTCAGCTATCGGGAGAATAGCGATATCCTGGATGTCGCATCGGAAATAAAACAAGCAACGAAAGGTGTTCATTCGATCAATGAGGCTCGGGAAAAAACGCCCGATGACAAAAACTCATCAGACCGTTAATCACCTCTCCTCAACCGTAAGTCGTCCACATAACAGGAAGGCGCCTCTCAGCCTTCCTGTTATCATTTCCCCCACTTGCACAGCCATACAGTCATCTCCACGAGGCGTCTCAGCACGGGACGCCTCGTTTGCATGAGCTATAGATTACCGCATAAGAAAGGGGTCGTTGGCTGTACGATATCCATGAGAATTTGATGGTACTGATGGGACAGCACAGCGATATCTTCCGCTTTAAACGCTGCTTGCTGATAATTAAAACACAGCGTCAGTGCATCATCGTCATAAACAGAGAGCGTTAAATCCAACCGGGCCTGACGACTCGCAATATCCGCAATCTGATACTCAGCCTCATTAATCTGCACAACCTGCGGCATTGCCGTCAGATAGTTAAAGCTGACAGGGAAACGCAGCTTATCAGCCCACCCTTTGGCTCGGACGTCAGTCATTAATACATCGTAGGGCAACGTCTGATTGTCCAAAATGGCATGGATCTTATTCTGGTTACGCGCTAAAAGCGTTCTGAAAGATTCCTGAGCAGGCGAATCATCGTAGTAAGTTACCATGTTAACGAAACAACCTACCGTAGTGGCGTTCTCTGTCAGCATGCGATTTGACACGGGAATACCGATAGGAACATGACGATAGTCTGTTGTTTTGAGCAGCAGTGTAAAGGCCGTCAGCATGCAGACAAACGGCGTCGTGCGATGCTGCTGGGCATAGTGTTTTATCGCCTGCGTTAGCGTATCGGACAAAATGCACCAATAATTTTCCCCGTTCTGGCTTTCACGTAGCGGAAATGCCGTCGCATCGGCTCCCGCAGTCAGGTAATCCTCCATCTTATCCAGCCAGAACTGGCGCTCTACCGGATAGCATTTATCTTTGATACGCAACTGCTGTTGCCGATAATGCAGATAACGTTCCTCACCGCCTATCTTGTAGCTGCGGTCACCCGCGCTATAAGCCCGGATATATTCAACAAATTGATTGAAAAATAATCCAATCGCATCATGGTCGAATACCGTATGGTGCACACGCACCAGCAGAATATGCCGTTGAGTCGTCAGCGAGACCAGATGAAAACAGATGAGCGGCGAATGTTCTACATCCATCTCTGGCGTATTGACCAGCTCCAGCAGTTGTCGGTCACCCAGCGTATTGGCCAACCCACCAGGAGGGAGAGCCGTCAGTCGTTCAATCGGAATCGCCTCGATCGGATAATCCCCTTCAAGGCATTGCATCCTGTCCAGATCAAAGCGGGTTCGCAGCACCGGGTTACCTTCCAAAATACGCCGGAGACTCCATTCCACGGCAGACTCATCCAGCGTGCCCTCTACCGTCAGACGAAAAGCTAATTGATAGACCGATGGCTCTGGGCTGAGCTGATCCAGCGTTAGAAAATAGCGCTGCTGCGATGATGGCGCGAGTGCCTCGATATCCGTTTTACTCTCATCAAACGCGGGCTCATCATCGTTAACATAGTAAGGAACGATGAAAGCAAGTAAATGGGGCGTCGCGTTGTTGAAAAATAGTGGGTAATCAATTTCGCTAAACAGCCGTTTGCGAATCAGTAGCCTAGCTTTCATCGCCTGAAGTGAATCGCCCCCTAAATCAAAAAAGTTGTCGTTGGCACCGAGTTCACGATAGCCAAGCACCTCCTGCCAAATATCAATCAGTTCCTGTTCCAGCTCATTACCTGCGGTTTTAAAAGGGTATCCTAGCTCAGGGCGCTGCGGACAAGGCGCCGGGAGCCGGCTCACATCCAGTTTTCCATTAGGCAGTTTAGGTAGGGTTTCCAGCATAATAAAATGGGACGGATGCATCGCTCTCGGCAGCTTGTCTTGCAAGAATCGGCGCAGGTCGTTTGTCGCAAGCGATGGATTACGACTCACCAGATAGGCCACCAAACGCTGACGCCCATTTTCCTGAATCGGCCGCACCAGCGCCTTATCGATATCCGCATGCTGACGTAAAACGATTTCGACCTCTTCAGGTTCGATACGAATACCATTAATCTTAATCTGCCGATCGATACGTCCCAGATATAGGATCTCCCCGTCCGGCGTCCTTTTCCCCAGATCGCCGGTGCGATGTCCCCAATAGCTTTTATCGCCGCTGACATGGGTAAAGAAACGCTGTTGAGTGAGTTCATCGCGGTTAATGTAGCCACGGGCGACGCCTTCACCAATAGCGCAAATCTCCCCCTCTTCCCCTTCAGACACGGGGAGCAGACTCTCATCCACGATCAGAATTTCGCTGCCACGCAGTGCCTTACCGAGCGTCACACTTTTCCCTGGTTTTAATTCAGCAAACGAGCAGTTGGCCGTCGTTTCCGTCGGGCCATACAGATTAAAGAGCCTAACATCAGGGATTTGCTGGAACGTGCGCTCTTTCAAATCAAAAGAGACGGGTTCGCCAGAGAGAAAGACCGTTTTAGGCAAAGCCCATGCGTGAGAAGAAGATTTCTGATAGCGCAGCAGTTCATCCCAAACGGTCGGCACGCAGTAAATAGCCCCGTCCGGATGCTGTTGATGCCAGCGTAATAAAACCTCCGGCTCATTCAAGCTATCGGCAGGCAAAATAAAGAGAGTGTCGCCGCGTAATAAAGGCGCATAGAGCTGTGTCACGGCGGCGGCAAAGCTGAGTGTCGATGTCAAAGGGAGCGTCGCACGGGTCTCTGGCCACACATCCTCATTAAACCAGTTCAGATAATAGCTCAGGTTCCGGTGTTCAATAGCCACCCCTTTTGGCTTCCCTGTAGAACCAGAGGTATAGAGAATATAAGCGAGATCGTTTTCGCAAACGGGTGGTAACACCGCCACAGGTTCATCGGGATAATGAATATCCTCTAGTGCAAGCGTGGAGGGAAAAACCTTATCGATAGCTGTTTTATTTACCATCGTTCGCGTCGAGATAAGTAAAAACGCCGAAGAATCATCAAGGATCTGAATTATTCTTTCTGACGGATGAAAATGAGAAAGAGGAACATAGGTGTGTCCAGCCTTTAAAATAGCCAGTAAGACCACGGGCATCATGACGCCAGGTTCCAGATAGACGGCAATTCTGCCACGTTTATTATCCGGATAGCGTGATAACAAATAATCGGCCAACAGGCGTGAGTGTGCTTCTAACTGTTGATAAATCAACCTATCGCCATTAAATTCCACCGCAGTCTTATTGGGCTTTTTCAATGACCATTCAGAGATAATTTCAAAGACGGCTTTTCTACTTTTCATCATTTTCCTTCCATATTGTAAAAGGATGCTTTTTTGCGGGAATGGATCTAACGCGAATTCCGGTATCTCATGCGGTGATAATTAATATTGTACAAATCGATGGGTTCGCTATACCAATACCAGGAAAGGCTCGCGGAATAACACGTATGCCTGAGTATGGGTTTAACAAATAAAAGACATGATTGCCTATATACCAAAAGGACTACGCCAGAATTCGACAGGTTCCCCGTACCCTGACGGGTATTATTTCCCCTTCCCTTTGCTATTTTTTATTGACAGTGCATCACACCCTATTTGCAGATAATTGGAGGCTCCGATGGATTCACAATTTATCGGTTCTGTTATTAATGCGTTACCGCTGGAAAATATGATTAGCGGGCCATTACAGGCAATGATTAACGCACAGGTTCAAGCCAGCAAGGCCTACACGGATTTTCTATTATCCGTATGCATTCAGAATAATAAAGCCGTCGCCATCCAATTCGATTACGACGAGACACTGATTGATGAAAGTGGCGTAGCAAAAGGCGCGGTGACGAAAACGATGCGCATACCGCTGATTGCCGCGATTACCCATCCGATCATTTCTATTGAAGAAGGGACAATCGATTTCGAGCTTGAAGTGACACAGAGTGAATCTTCATCCGATGACACGGGAGAAGACGGCAATCTGGCTGCTTCACTGGGATGGGGGGCTTTCAAGGTCAAAATGGCCGGTCGGGTATCACACAAATCAGCGCAGACCCGGACTACGGACACGCGCGCCAAATACAGCATTCACACACAGGTAAAACGCCAACCTGCGCCTGAAGCGCTCATGCGTGTCATCGATTTCCTGACCGATGCTGCAACCAGGCCAAGCACTCCAGCAGAAAAAAGTACGCCACAAACAGCGGAAAACGCCGCGCCACCAGCGTCTACGGAGCAGCAAGAAGCATCGTCATAATCAAAACACATTACTCAGCGGCATAGTGCATGCCGTACCTGCATAACGCGTAAAAGGATGCCTGGCGTGACCCCTGGCATCACCAGAGGATCAGATCATGGCATCGGCAAGAGTGCTCCATACCTTATTTGAACAGCAGCGGCATCAGACGCCGGACGCCATCGCCCTGAGAAGCGATACAGAAACGTTGACCTACCGGCAATTAGATCAGCGTGCAAACGCGCTGGCGAGCGATCTGTTGCAGCGGGGCGTAAAGCCAGAGGATGTTGTCGGTATCTATTTAAATAAAAGCCCGAATCTGATCGTCAGTCTGCTCGGCGTATTGAAAACCGGTGCATGTTATTTACCGCTTGATCCGTACTACCCGCATGAGCGTCTGGATTATATGGTCAATCATGCCGATGCGCGTTTGGTCATTACTGACGATGAACACGCGCTGACGCTGACGCCAGACCGTTGTGAGATTGTTGATATCAACCAGATCGATCTGACCTCTCAGCTAATGCCAACGCTTCCCACGGTCAGCGAAGAACACCTTTGCTATGTGATGTACACCTCCGGCTCAACCGGAACACCAAAGGGCGTCATGGTCAGCCATCGGACGGTGGTCAATTATTTGGCGTGGATGCAAAGCGCCTTCGACCTGCATCACAAAGACGTCGTCCTTAACCAGTCTACGTTCAGTTTTGACGTGTCGGTGTGGGAAATTTTCTGGCCACTGATCGCTGGCGCAAGCTGTGCAGTCATCACCGAGGACGCAAAGTACGATCCACTGCTGCTGGCAGAATTTATGTGCCGTCATCAGGTCACCGTCGCACAGTTTGTGCCAACGGCGCTGCGTGTTATTGCTGATGCGGAGGTGCTATCTCGCTGCACCTCGCTATGCCATATCTTTTCCGGTGGTGAAGCGCTCGATCAAAGCCTAGTCAACGATCTTTCCCAGCAATATCTGGGAAAAATCCACAACCTCTACGGCCCGACCGAAGCAACAATATTTGCTTGCCATTGGCACTGCCAACCGGGGGCAGAGGAAAAAATCGCCCCAATTGGCAAGCCAATCCCTCATGCAGCCGCTTATGTATTAGATGAAGCGCAACAGCCTGTCGAATTGGGGGAAAGCGGCGAGCTTTATCTGGCAGGGGATATTCTGGCAAAAGGTTATCTGCATGCGGAAAAGCTGACACGGGAGCGATTTGTGGATGACCCATTCAGCCACCAGGCTGGACAAAAAATGTATAAAACGGGTGACTGGGTTAAGCAGCGTGCCGACGGCGTACTGGAGTTCATTGGCCGAATAGACAGTCAGGTTAAATTGCGCGGGCACCGTATTGAGCTGGCAGAAATAGAAACTCACCTACAGGCGCTACCGCAAATTAACCATGCCGCAGTTATTCTCGAAAGGCGTCTGGAAAGCGCTGCGCCATCACTCTCGGCGTTTTATGTATTACGACATCAAAAGAGCATCGATATCCAGGAGATAAAAGCGCACCTTGCCAAAATATTGCCTTTTTTCATGGTGCCCTCTCATTTCGTTGCGTTGGAAAAAATGCCAACACATCCCAATGGAAAAATTGATAAATCTAAACTGTGTTCCTGCGTAAATAACTAATGGTGGAAAAATGTCAAATGACAAAGCAATATTACCTTCAGAAATAGAAAAAAATATTATTTCTATCTGGCGGGCTGTACTTAACAATCCAAAGGTTTCCATTCAAGAAAACTTCTTCGATGCGGGAGGGAATTCCCTGCTGATGTCCAAAGTTTATCGAGAAATAAAAAATAAAATAGAGTCACCCATCTCTATTGTTGATTTATTCCAATACCCAACGGTACAGATGCTAAGCAAGCGTATTAGCGAAATACACGCTGGGAAATCAAGCAACAAGAAGTAATTACGCCAAAAAGCGGATTTATACTCTAAATAACTCGAGTTTCAGGCAGTCGGCAAGCGAAGGAATCCCGATGAACTTACTCAATTAAGTAATTCGGGTGACTGAACGCTGCCAACACACATGCAACTTGAAGTATGACGCGTATATCAGCCGGGGGAATAACCGCCCAGCAATGGGCAATGTGTTTCATCATTCTTATTTCACTGATAATAGGTGGTAATACCATGTCTGCAAATCAACTGAACTCTGCTTCGGCAGTAAAAGCAAAAGTGGCTTCAGCAATTAATGTTGTTCTGAGTCACCAAAACTCATCTAAACCCGCTCACTACTATGCGATTGGTCAGAAAATTCTTCCTAACGTCAAAAAATACTGGCGTACGAAGTCTATTCCAGCCATTCCAGTTTCACTCAAAGCATCATTGCAACACCCGTCAGCATCCGGCCTGAAAAGCGTTATCAGCCGGATTACTGCTGAAATCGCAGGTAGCAAAAAGTAATTCACTTTTAATTTAGCTGTCCCTTCTATATTCACGGCGTAGGACGTCGACCTTTCTTTCTCTGAATATCATTCGCAGAGGGAAGGTTAACGGCCTGCGCCGTGAAAGGAGGCGAATATATTCACGGTGAGGTAATGAAATGAAACAGCAAGAACAGTTCCGCGATAAGGATATTGCCATTGTAGGAATGTCAGCCCGCTTTCCCGGTGCAGAAGATACCGCAATATTTTGGCAAAACCTGTTGGACGGCGTGGAGACGATCAGCACATTCAGTGAAGAAGAACTGAGGGAGTCAGGTATTGAAGAAGAGATGATCGCCTCACCCAACTATGTTCGCCGTCGGGGAATTCTGGGTAACGCACAACACTTTGATGCTAATTTCTTTGATATTACGCCTCGTGATGCCGAAATTATGGATCCACAGCATCGTGTCTTTCTGGAATGCTGCTGGCACGCGTTTGAAGATGCGGGCTATGTGCCCACCACCTACCCCGGCAAAGTTGGCATATTTGGCGGAACGGGAACCGCCTGGCATTTAAGTAAAGTGAATGCCCATCCTGAAGTACAGAAATACGCCAGCGGCGCATCGGTCGTCACCAACAACGATAAAGATTACGTAACGACCCGGGTGTCTTACAAACTCAACCTCAAAGGGCCGAGTGTTAACGTACAGACAGCCTGCTCAACCGCGATGGTCGCCGTCGTGATGGGCATGAACAGCCTGCTGAACGGGGAAAGCGATCTGATCGTCGCTGGCGGTGTTTCCGTGGATACGCCAGAACGCCGGGGTTACCCCTATATGCAAGGCGGCATGGAATCCGCAGATGGCCGCTGCTATGCCTTTGACTCACGTGCCAATGGCACGGTGTTCAGCCGTGGTGCGGGCGTGGTATTACTGAAACGCCTGAATGACGCCGTACGCGACGGCGATCATATTTACGCCGTGCTGAAAGGCGGCGCGGTAAATAACGACGGTAACCTGAAAGCAGGCTTTACCGCACCGAGCATCCACGGGCAAATCGCCGTTGCCAAGCAGGCAATCGCGAATGCGCAGCTTGATCCCGCAACAATCAATTTTGTTGAAGCTCACGGTACCGCGACAGCGCTGGGCGATCCCATCGAATTCACCTCGCTCACACAAACGTTTCAGGAATACACGGATAAAACCCAGTATTGCCGCCTGGGCTCGGTAAAAACCAATATCGGCCATACGGACGCGGCATCGGGCATGGCTAGCCTCATCAAAGCATCACTGGCGCTGGAAACTGGCAAGCTACCCGCCTCGCTCCATTTCGAATCGCCAAACCCTAACATTGAGTTTGAAACCAGCCCGTTTGTCATGAATACCGAACTCAGTGAGCTGGAACCGTCGGAAACACCGCATCGTGCGCTGGTGAACTCTTTCGGCGTTGGCGGTACCAATGCCTGCGTCATTTTGGAAGCCGCACCGCCGTTAGACGCGGGTGATGCCCATGACGATAGTCTGCTGGTTTTACCTTTCTCCGCGAAAAGCCGTACGGCACTGGACGATATGAAACGCCGCCTGCGCGATTACCTCAGTGCGCATGACGACGCCAATCTGGCGGATATCGCCTACACCCTACAGGTCGGAAGACAAAGGTTCTCACACAGCACGGCCATTATTGGAAAGGATCGCGATTCGCTGCTGGCCAAATTGGATCAGCCTTCACTGATGGTGACACGACAGGGGAAAAATCAAAAATCCGTTGTGTTTATGTTCCCAGGACAAGGCAATCAATATATCAATATGGCGCGCGAGCTATACGCCACATACGACGTCTTCCGCAAGAACATGGATCAATGCTGTGACTATCTGGAACCGATTCTGGACGTCAACCTGAAGTCGATTATCTTCCAAGACACCGACGATACCGCCGCTTCCCGCATCAATGAAACCCAATTTACCCAGCCGTCTTTGTTCGTGGTGGAGTACTGTCTGGCAAAACTGTGGATGTCGTGGGGCATTCAGCCGGATGCCATGATTGGCCACAGCGTGGGTGAATACGTGGCAGCCTGCCTGTCCGGCGTGTTCTCACTGGAAGATGCGCTGAAAGCCGTGGCGCTGCGCGGCAAGATGGTACAGGCATTACCGGCAGGAGATATGCTGGCCGTCCTGCTCGATGAAGAAAGCCTGAAGGAAAAACTTCACGGCACCAAGCTGGAAATTGCAGCAGTTAACTACCCAGGACTATGCGTCATCGCTGGTGCTTCAAGTGATATCGCACGTTTCCAACAGCAGTTAGAAGACGGGAATATCTTCTGCAAACATCTGGATACCTCGCATGCTTTCCACTCGCACATGATGGAACCCATGCTACCCGCCTTCAAAAAGGTCATTGATAGCATCAAGCTGCACGCGCCGCAGATCCCGTTTGTTTCTACCGTTAACGGGGAATGGGTCACTGAAGAACTGGCGAAGAACAGCGACTACTGGGTGCGTCACGTACGTAACCCAGTGATGTTTTCTCATGCCTTCAAAACGTTGATGGCTGAAGAACATCAGGATTTTGTGTTTCTCGAAGTCGGGCCGGGGCGTTCACTGGAATCGTCCGCCAAGCAGCATTTCAGCGCAGAAGACGGCGCATTGATTTACGCCTCACTGCCAACGGCCAAAGACGTTGCTTTATCCGGCGAGCATATCCTCTCGACGCTGGGCGCACTGTGGGCAAGCGGCGTTGACGTTCCGTGGCATCAGCATCATTCAGAACAACACCGCCGCCGCATCCCGCTGCCGGGCTATCCTTTCGAGCGCAAACGCTTCGCCCTGCCTGCTCTGTCGTCAGCAAGCCATGATGCGCAAAGCGAACAATCCGTTAAAGCTAAAAAGCGCAAACAGGCCGATATCGGTGACTGGTTCTATATGCCGACCTGGAAGAAAACTATTCCGGCAAAATACATGGCAGGCAAACGCGCTGAAACTGAGAGCACCTGCTGGCTGCTCCTGACCGATACGCTGGGCATCGCCGAACACGCGAAGCAACTGCTGGAAAATGATGGGCATAAGGTCTTCGTTATCAGCCCTGGAGCGGAGTATCAGGAAACGCTTTCCGAAGGACGATATACCCTCAACCCGTCCGCGCGAGCCGATCATGTCCGGCTACTGAAAAGCCTGACGGAACAAGGGCTGCGACCGTCTCATATTCTGTATTTATGGAATCTTACGGCGGAAGGACAGGCACAGCCGCTTGAGCATACCTATCTCTCCTCACCGTTGAATACGTTCTACCCTGCCCTCTATCTCCAACAGGCGCTGGTGAACGAGAATTTGCTGGACGATCTGCATGTGATCTTTGCCACCAGCAACACATTCAGCGTCATGGGCGAGCGCGTCACTTCACCAGAAAATGCGCTGCTCGTTGGGCCTTCGCGTGTGTTCTATCACGAATATCCCGAAGTACAGTGCCATCTGGTAGATGTCGATCTAAAACAGAATGCCGCTCAGCCAGATGCACTTGCCCAGTGGCTGATTGCAGAAAGCCATATTGCAACACATGGCAATCTGGTGGCCTACCGCGGAAATCAACGCTGGGAAGAAAGTTACCAGGCCGTGCATCTGAAGCAGGACACTATTGGCTTACCGGCTGAACTGAAAAACGACGGCGTCTATCTCATCACTGGCGGTCTCGGTGGCCTGGGAATACTGGTCGCCAATCACCTGTCCGAACAAAGCAATGCAACGATCATCCTGACGTACCGTACCGAGCTGCCGCCTCGTGAGGAATGGCAAACCTGGCTCCAGCAGCACCCTGTCGATGATGCTATCAGTGAAAAACTGGCGAGCATTTTACGTCTGGAAGCGCGTGGCAACCCGGTACATCTGGCACAGGTAGACGTGAGTGACTATCGCGGTATGCGTGACGTGCTATCCGCCTTCCCACAGATCGATGGCGTGTTCCATACCGCAGGTGTGCCCGGCGGTGGCATCATTCCACTGAAAAGCGATACCGATTGCGCCAGCGTGCTTGATCCTAAGGTCGCAGGTTCGCTCATTCTGGATGAACTTCTGCAAGACAAGCAGCCTGACTTCTTTGTTCTGTTTTCCTCCATTACCGCCATTGTGGGTGATGAAGCCCGCATCGATTACTGCTCAGGCAATGCCTTTATGGACGCCTTTGCCCATTATCGCAACCAGCGTCGCCGTGGACGCACCGTCTCGCTGAACTGGGGACAATGGGGTGATGTGGGGATGGCAGCTCGCTGGAGCAAGCAGTTGCAAGAGAAGAAACACAGCAAGCTACCCGCAGTTGAAGAAACCAAAGGTGACCTGCTTACCCTCGTCGAACGCGAAGGTATGCAGGAAAGCTATCAGGTCAATCTCGCTGTGCAGCAGGACTGGGTTATTGATGAACACCGCCTTGCAGGTCAGGCATCGCTGGTTGGCGCGACGATCTTATCGCTGCTGCATGAGTTCATTACGCACGTTAAGCCACAGGAAAGCCTTCAGGTCAAAAATCTGATGCTGACTAAGCCTATTATTTACACCGATGACTGGCCACGAAAGATGAGACTGTTCATCACGCCAGAGGGGAAAAATTATAAGTTCAGCCTTAAGAGCCGGGGCGTGCTTGAGCTCGTATGGCAAGAACACGCATTCGGGGGCATTGGCCACAGCGCTCAGGCGGCTGACATCACGCCACTGTCGATTGATGCGATCAGACAGCGCTGCACCACGCAGATTGCCTACTCGCCGTTTATCACCGAGCTGGGAAATGCCAACACGGGCGAGAGTTTCCTGTCGTTCAGCCAGCGCTGGAACAACCACCGCGAGATCGTTCAGGGCCATAACGAATGGCTGATACATAAAGAGCTGGGGAGCGAATATGAGCACGATCTTACTCGCTACCCGTACCATCCTGCACTTATTGATGCAACGGCCATATCTTGCATAGCATTGATTACCCAGGAGAACTTCCTGCCAATCAGCTATGGGAAAATGGCTTTCTTATCTCCGCTGGAGAAAGAGTGTTACGCCCACGTCAAGCTCAAGCAAGCCTATCAACCGCAGGATAGTGCCATCGTCATGGATATCACGTTCCTTTCACCGACAGGCGTTCGGCTGCTGACGCTGGAAAATTACACGCTGATGAAGATGACGCTGGGCAATCAGGTCGGCACGCAGGAAAACGCCTCAGTGGCGATTCCAGCCGCAGTGAAAGTGAATCTGGCAGATAAAGACATTCTGTTATCAGAAGGTCTGGATGCGATAAAACGCCAGCTCGCACACCTGGAATTTGACCAATTAGTGGTCGTTACCAGCGATCTGGAACAACTCATTTATGAGTCTATTCCTGAGCAGGAAACGCCTGAACTCACCCTGCAAGACAGCGAAGCAACGGAAGGCTACGCCAGACCGGCACTCTCTGTGGATTACATTGCGCCAGAAAATGACATTGAGAAAGAGATCGTCAAAGTTTGGCAATCCATTCTGGGGATTTCGGGTATCGGCGTTAACGACAGCTTTACTGAACTCGGCGGGAATTCACTGCTGGCAGTACAGGTTGTCTCCACCGTTTCCGGCATATTTGAAATCGATATTCGCGTTGATCTGTTTTATCAGAACCAGACAGTGAAAGGGCTATCGACGCTGATCCTCACTGAGCTGGAAGCCTTATTGCAGGAATAAGGGAACGGCCGCCTTCAGCATAAGCGCCGAAGGCGGCTGCTAACGTGAAAACCGAATGCCATAAAATGAGACTCGATAATGACGCATCTTCCCACTGGAAAACTCACCTCACTCAGCTTGGATGAGATTAAAAAGCTGGCAAGAGAAAAGAAAAAAACAGGTGCCGCGCTATCAGGCAAAACCATTACTCCGCATGCCACGCCTGGCAAAACGCATTTCCCCATGACCAGTACGCAGAAGAGTATCTGGATGCTCGCCCAATACCTTGACGATAGTCAGGTCTATAATAATCCCTATGTTCTTGCATGCAGGATTGAACACGACATGGAGCCGGCGCGAGTACAACAAACGCTCAACTATCTAATGCAACAACATGACATTCTGCGTACAACCTTCCGTCTGGTCGATAACGACGTGTGCCAATGCATTGCTGACGATATGTCTTTCACAACTTTTAGCTTTGACGACATCTCAGCATTCAACGAGGAAGACATTGAAAAATATGTCTCGGATACGGCCAAGGCAAAAGGAAAAATTGTTTTTGATCTGGAAAATGGCCCATTGGTTTATCTCCATATGGTCAAAACCCATCGGTATGAATATGTCCTGTTCCTGACATTTCATCACATCATTTCCGATGGGTGGACGGTCAATGTGTTTTTCAAGATGCTCATGGAAAACTACTTTCGTCTGTTGCAAGGAGGGACATTACCCATCGAAAAAACGCTCCAGTTCGCCGATTACGCGCTGGCGGAAAATCGATGGTATGCCCAAGGGGAATACCAGACCGGGCTTGCCTACTGGACGAAAAAACTGGATGGCATCACGGGGCAATTAGATCTGGCAATGGACTACCCTCGCCCTGCGAAAATGAGCACGGCTGGGAAAATAGCCAGCCAGTTCTTTGATTCGTCCTTCTGCCAGCGTTTACAAACCTGTGCAGCGCAGCATCAGGCAACGCAATTCCACGTTATCCTCACGGCTTACCAACTCCTACTGCATAAATACAGCGGACAGCAGGAAATCATCATCGGGGCGCCGTTTGCCAACCGGAATCTGCCCGTCACGCAAAACATGATGGGGCTATTCATGAATACCCTGCCATTACGTTTTGATATCGATCCTGATGCCAGTATCGCCTCCCTGATTGAGGGCGCGCGCACCGAATGTGAAGAAACTATGAGGCATCAGGATGTGCCGTTCAATTATATCCTAGACGAGATTACCTATGTGCGTAATCCCCAGATCAACCCGATCTTCCAGGCAATATTGACCTATCAGGTCTTTCCTCATTTTCACAGCAGCCATGGCGGATTCAAATATAAGCCGTTAAAAGTGGATTACGGCACTGCCAAGCTGGATCTGAATTTATGGGTAGAGGAAGACAAAGATAGCGACGGCCTGCTATTCACGATGAACTACAGCAGCGCGCTATTTTCCAGCGCTACCATCCAGCGCATGCTGAACGATCTGCGAACCCTTCTTGAAACCTTAATCACCCAACCGCAGTTAACCGTGCGGGATATCTCACTGTTAGGCGACGAAGAACGCAGCGCAACAATCGCGCAATGCCACTCGACAGTGAACACGCCCCCGCCTGCGGTTCATTCGCAGTTTGAACAACAGGCACAACAAAAGCCGGATGCCATCGCGGTTCGCTGTGAAGGGCGCACGCTTACCTATGCTCAGCTCAATGAACGGGCCAACCAGCTAGCTCATCAGCTACAGAAAGACGGGGTCTCTCATGGTGAGTGCGTCGCGATCTTTATGCCTAAAAGCGAATATTACGTCGTCGCGATTCTGGCTGTGTTAAAAGCTGGCGGATGCTATGTTCCAGTCGATATGGACCTCCCCACTCAGCAGATTGAGTTCATACTGCAAAACGCCGCCGCCCGCTGTGTCATCATCGACGAAAAAGCGCCCGGTGAAATGCTCCCCTGCCTCTACGTAAAACAAAACCGCAGCATGATGCCAGACAGTAACCCACAGGCGGTTATCGATGGCCCCGCTTACATCATTTATACCTCGGGCAGCACAGGGAAACCAAAGGGTGTACGGGTCAAACATTCGCAGTTAAGCCACTATTGCCAAGCCATTCAGCCGGTACTCAACCTGCCGCCAGATGCTCGCTACGGCATGTTTTCATCCTTCACAACCGATTTGGCACACACGGTGTTATTTCCCGCGCTGATCCATCAAGGTCAGTTGGACGTGATCACGACTGAATTACTCCGTTCCCCACAGGAACTATTCGCCTATCTGGCGCACTATCCGGTGGATTGCATAAAAATTACGCCATCGCATTTAGCGACGTTATTGACTTCATCGCAAGCTGAAGCGTTATTACCGCATAGCCTGTTGATTATCGGCGGAGAACGCGTCCCTCTGTCCCTCATCACGCGCGTACGTGAGTTCCGATCGCCTTGCCGCATCCTCAATCATTATGGCCCAACCGAGTGCACCGTCGGCGTCACTACCTACCCAGTACCAGACGACCTCAGTGCCCTTTCGGGTGACTATTTACCCATCGGTAAACCCTTATCCGATAGCCATGTGCTGCTGCTCGATCCTTATCAGAAGTTGGTTCCAAACGGATTGCCGGGAGAAATTTATCTGGGTGGTTCACATGTCGCGGAAGGATACATCGGCCTGCCGGAGCAGAATGACGCACGTTTTATTCCTCATCCTTACCTTGAGGGCGAACGGCTTTATCGCAGCGGTGACAAAGGCCGCTTCCTGCCTGATGGCAACCTTGAGTTTATGGGGCGCTTGGATCGCCAGGTTAAAGTACGTGGCTACCGTGTCGAACTGGCGGAGATCGAGCAGGCATTACAGCAGGTCGCTAATGCGACTCACGTTGCCATTAAACAAAATACGCTGCCACACGGGGATGCAGTCCTAACCGCGTACCTGTGCGGCATTACTGAACCCAATCAGGCCGCAGTAAAAATAGCACTGCACAACAAGCTGCCGGACTATATGCATCCCGAACGTTGGGTGTGGCTAGATGCGATGCCATTAACGGCCAGCGGCAAGATAAATTATGCCGCGTTACCGATGCCTTCGATGGAAAAAAATGTCTCGTTCCATGCCCCGGAAAATCAGCGCGAGCACGATCTGCATGAGATTTATCGCGATATTTTACAAAACGATACCGTTGATACGCAGGAGAGCTTTTTCACGCTTGGCGGGAATTCTCTCAGCGCGTTAAAACTCATCCTCAGCGTTAATCAGCATTTTGGGACATCCCTGTCTTTGGGACAGCTGTTTGAAAACAGCAGCATTTCCCAGTTGGCCTGCGTTATTGGAGAAAAAGGATCCCAGACTCAAACAGCAAGGGTGACGATCAATATTGGGCAGCCTGAAAATAAATCTACTTTGCTTCTGATCCACCCTGCGGGCGGTAACGTGCTGTGTTATTCCGCGTTGGCGCGTGAATTGGGCGGGAGCTATCCGATCTACGGCATTCAAGTACCCGATTTCAGCCGTAACCCACCTTATAACTCAGATATCAAAGCGCTTGCGGCTTTTTATGTTTCACAGGCGGGTGACGTTATTCATCACTCTCGTCTGGTGCTCGGAGGATGGTCTCTCGGCGCAACTATCGCGTTTGAAATGGCGCAACAGCTCGCGGAAAAAGGCATAAAACCCACCGTATTAGTGCTGGACCAGCCTGCGCCAGAGATCAACATCGACGGATCGGCAGATATGAACGAGGCCGAGCGTCTGTCGTACTTTGCGCAGAAAGTCGCCTTATTTACTGGCGCATCTTTCGATCTTTCAGAGCAGTCACTTTCAGACATAAGCAACGAGCAGCGAACAGCGCGTTTTCTGGCTGAATTTAAACGCGTGGGATTAGTTCCTGAGTCGATTGGGCTGGCGGAATTTCAGGACTTTATCAACATCCTGCAAGCCCATATCTACGCAACAGAAGCTTATCGTGGTCAACCCTATCCAGGAGATGTACTGGTCGTCGAGGCGGAAGATATCTTACCGGGTCGTACCCGCCTGCCAGAGTCAGGGCTAGGGTGGCGGCGTCTCACGGCAGGATGCCTGACGGTACTGCCGGCTTCCGGCGATCATATCTCGATGATGAATGCACCACATATTTCCCGCATAGCCGAACAGCTAAAGAACATATTGCGATAACACGTCCGCCGTCTACGCCTTCAAGGGTAGAACGGCGGTTTTATTACGTAAGCGAGGAGAAAAAATGAGCCATCCCCCGTCATTAACCGTTTGGCGATATCTGGTATCACGCGATGCCCTTCTGACCATAATCATACCGGTCGTTATTTACAACATCGCATTTTGGCTGGGGGGAGCTGGCGTTGCTCTGTTAATTACAGCCATCTATTCTGGTGCGCTGCAATATTTCAGCCGTTGGGAAGGGACTCTGCCAATCATCGCCCTCATCCTGGTCTCAGGGCTTAGCCACTATCTCTATTTGGAAGGGGTCATGCTGTTTGATATCAGGCAGGAGAGCGTCTTTTTATCGGTCAGCGGCGCAATTTCTACCGTCATTATCTTTAGCGCTTACAGCATCAAGGGACGTCCAGTGATACGGACATTGGCGGAACAGGCCACACCAAAACTCAAGACGCTGCCCGTCTATGGCTCACCGCTGTACGTCAAAGTCTGGAACGAGGTAGCTCTCGTCTGGATTCTGGTTTATCTGGTGAAAGCCATCATCATCTACACCCTCTCCCGCCAGCCAGAATTACCGATGGATACGCTTGTCCTCATTAGCGGATGGCCGCTTACGTTACTGCTGGTGATCTTCAGTTTCAAATGGCCAACGTATCGCTGGTCTTCACATGCACACGATAACGCTGCCTGAATTGGTCATCCAGCCATGCATAACATAATGAACGATGAATATAGGGAATATTATGAGTCCGTTAGAAAACAAATTGGTTGTGCTGAATCGCCATCCTGATGGCCCTGCACAGCTAGACAATTTCAGATTGGAAGAACGTGATGTCAATGAGCTACAGCCCGGTGAGTATCTGGTTGAAAATAAATGGCTGTCTATTGATTTGTACATGCGCCCTCGCCTCAATAAAAGCACGGCCTACGTCAGTTCAATCAAAGAGGGAGAGGTCATTCAGGGCGAAACGATAGGCTATGTCGTCGCCACGAAAAACCCCAAATTTCGGGTTGGGGATTGCGTGTTCACCTTTTCAGGTTGGCAGAAATACTATGTCGGCACGCCTCAGGATTTCATTACCCACCGAGTGCCACCAACGACCTTTTCACCGTCTATTTTTCTTGGCGCAGTAGGAACACCTGGGCGCTCCGCCTATTTTGGCATGAACAAAATTGCTAAACCTAAAGCAGGAGAAACACTGGTGGTATCCGCTGCGTCGGGAGGCGTGGGATCCGCTGTCGGTCAGTTAGGTAAACAGGCAGGATGCCGAGTTGTCGGTATTGCTGGTAGCGAAGAAAAGTGTCGCTATGTCGTTGAGACATTAGGCTTTGATGCCTGCATTAATTATAAAGAAGATGACTTAAATCACGCCTTGCAGGCCGCTTGTCCCAATGGAATTGATATCTATTTTGAAAACGTTGGCGGTCGGGTTTCGCTATTTGTCGCTAAATTACTGAACGAAGGCGCTCGCGTTCCCGTCTGTGGCAGTGCAGCACAATACAATCAAGATCCTAACGTTGACGCCTCCAGCCCGGTAGCATTTTTCTCTTCTCTGCCTAATGCCCCGCTGAGTCGCTTTTTTATCGTGACCGAATGGTTCAAAGACTATGCGGAAGCCGATATTTGGCTACTGGATGCCGTTGAGAAAGGACGATTGAAATATCGGGAGAATATTATTGAGGGAATAGAGAATGCGCCTCAGGCCTTTATCGACTTATTAGACAGCAAACACTTTGGCAAGCAACTGGTACGCCTGTAAGGCTGATATGAGAAATTAAAGACAAAAAAATAGACGTCTATTGACGTCTATTTTTTATGTTGGTACCGAGGACGGGACTTGAACCCGTAAGCCCAATCGGGCACTACCACCTCAAGGTAGCGTGTCTACCAATTCCACCACCACGGCATCACAATTACTGCTTTAAAACGCTTACTTCGGAATGTCACTCGCCGGCGTTGAAGGCGCAACAGGCGTTGTCGTCTGTTCGACTTTTTCTGGCTGGCTCAGGTTATCCCATGCTCCGCCTTTTTTCTGCAGCGAACTTAAGTTGCCCAGAATAAGACTGATAATGAAGAACAGGGTCGCCAGTATCGCCGTCATGCGGGTCATGAAATTACTAGAGCCGCTCGAACCGAACAAAGTGGCAGAAGCACCTGCTCCGAACGAGGCTCCCATATCAGCACCTTTACCCTGCTGAAGCATGATCAAGGCAACTAGCCCGATCGATACTAACAGGAAAATCACTAATAGAGCTTCGTACATAGTCGTACCCGTTAACCGTTTTCTCCATGATTCATGGAGATGCTATATTCTGGCGGTAAACCGCGTGTCATTCCGCTAAGCAGGATGTAGAGACATCCCATATCAAGCGGGTCTGAATACTAACCAAAGGATGTAACGTACGCAAGGGTAATTTGGTCACCGCAGGTTGATTGCAGAAAAAAACAGCGGCTTTCGACACAAGGTGCACATCGAGAGCCTTATCTACCTGATTGATGAATCAAAAAACCTTAGCTGACGGCTTTCACCGCATCAGCAATACGATTCGCCAGCGCGATCACTGTCTCTTCGTGTTCGCCTTCAACCATTACGCGAATGAGTGGTTCAGTACCAGATTTTCGCAACAATACGCGTCCGCGTCCGGCCAACTCTTTTTCTACATCCAGCGTAATCTGCTGCACAGTGTTGTCTTCAAGCGGATCGTTTTCACCCGTAAACCGCACGTTAACCAGGATCTGTGGGAATAACTTCATACCACTGCATAAGTCATGCAGACTCATATGGTTTTTCACGATCGCGGTAAGTACTTGCAAACCGGCAATCACACCGTCACCCGTGGTAGTTTTATCTAGCAGGATGACATGGCCGGAGTTTTCCGCGCCAATACGCCAACCTTTTGACTGCATCATTTCTAATACATAGCGGTCGCCCACCTTGGCACGAGCAAACGGAATGCCGAGCTGCTTTAACGCGACCTCTAGTCCCATATTACTCATCAGCGTACCCACCGCACCGCCACGTAGTTGCCCTTGACGCAGGCCTTCGCGGGCAATGATGTACAGAATCTGATCGCCATCAACCTTGTTACCCAAATGGTCGACCATGATGAGCCGATCGCCATCGCCGTCAAAGGCCAAACCCACGTCCGCCTTTTCAGCCAGCACGCGAGCCTGTAGCTGTCTGACGTCCGTTGCGCCGCACTCTTCATTGATATTCATGCCATCCGGCTCACAGCCAATCGCGATGACTTTAGCACCAAGCTCACGCAAGACGCTGGGGGCGATATGATAGGTGGCACCATTGGCGCAATCGACAACAATCTTTAGGCCATTGAGGCTCAGCTCGCTCGGGAAAGTCCCCTTACAAAATTCGATATAGCGTCCGGCGGCATCAACAATCCGGCTAGCTTTACCTAACTCCGAGGACTCAACACACGTTAGCGGTTTTTCCATCTCAGCTTCAATGGCTTCTTCCACGTCATCAGGCAGTTTGGTGCCGTCAATCGAGAAGAATTTAATACCGTTGTCATAATAAGGATTGTGAGAAGCAGAAATAACGATGCCAGCTTCAGCGCGGAATGTTCGCGTGAGATAAGCAACCGCAGGCGTAGGCATTGGGCCGGTAAAAGAAGCCGACAAACCGGCAGCGGCTAGCCCAGCTTCCAGCGCAGACTCCAACATATAGCCAGAAATGCGGGTATCTTTGCCGATAATAATTTTACGAGAACCGTGTCGCGCTAGCACTTTCCCTGCTGCCCAGCCCAGTTTAAGCACAAAGTCAGGTGTAATCGGCGTATCGCCAACCTTGCCACGTATACCATCGGTACCAAAATATTTGCGGTTACTCATCTTGTTTTTATTCCTTCGCAGAAAGCGTGGCCTCAACAATGCGCATGGCATCAGCCGTTTCTTTAACATCGTGAACGCGAATAATCTGTGCACCCTGCATCGCCGCGATGACTGCACAGGCGACGCTACCATGTACACGCTGTGCAGGCGGTACATTGAGGAGCTGTCCAATCATCGATTTCCTCGACATGCCAACCAAAAGCGGCAGCTCGAAACGATGTAACTCACTCAGGCGAGCCAGAAGCGCGTAATTATGGGCAAGATTCTTACCGAATCCAAACCCAGGATCCAGCAATAGCTTACTTTTCGGAATATTGGCGTTCACACAGCGTTCAATCTGCTGTTGTAAGAAATCCCCAATGTCCTGCATCAGGTCATCATAATGAGGTTTGTGCTGCATGGTTCTCGGCATACCCTGCATGTGCATCAAGCACACTGGCAGACCGGTGGCTGCAGCAGCTTCCAGAGCACCAGGCTCTTGCAAAGCGCGAATATCATTAATCAGATGCGCTCCTGCCAGCGCAGACGCCGTCATCACTTCCGGCTTTGAGGTATCGACCGAGATCCATACGTCAAAGCGCTTAGCAATCGCTTCAATCACGGGAACCACACGATCCAGTTCTTCCTCCGTGCTCACATCACTCGCACCAGGACGCGTCGATTCACCGCCAATATCGATCAGAGTCGCACCAGCGGTAATCATCTCCTGAACGTGCAGTAATGCAGCATCGAGCTTGTTGTGTTTACCGCCATCGGAAAAAGAGTCCGGCGTAACATTAAGAATGCCCATGACGTGTGGGCAGGAAAGGTCCAGGGTTGAGTCTCTGGCAACCAGCTGCATGATTTACCTCCGCATTCTGGTGTAGTGAGTATGAAATATGATTTGAAGAACATGACCAGTAAAAAACCCCAGCCTGAGCTGGGGTTTCGTAACGTTACAGATGTCTATCACGGACGAATTATTTATCGTCCACTTGCTCAGACATTGTGTTACCTGGATTAGGCGTTTGTGGCTCATCTACTGGCGTAGGCGCTTTAGGTGTACCACCGCTATTACCAGAATCGTTGTCAGAGCGAGACTCTTCCCAACCAGCTGGTGGACGTACATCTTGCTTGCGTCCCATCAAATCATCAATCTGCGGTGCATCAATGGTTTCATACTTCATCAACGCGTCTTTCATTGAATGAAGGATGTCCATATTTGCTATCAGCAGTTCGCGAGCACGCACATAGTTGCGCTCAACCAGAGATTTCACTTCCTGATCGATGATGCGTGCCGTTTCGTCTGACATGTGCTTGGCTTTTGCTACGGAGCGACCGAGGAATACCTCACCCTCTTCTTCCGCATAGAGCAATGGACCCAATTTGTCAGAGAAGCCCCACTGCGTCACCATGTTCCGCGCGATAGACGTTGCAACTTTGATGTCATTGGACGCACCAGTAGAGACATGTTCCACACCGTAAATAATTTCTTCGGCCAGTCGACCTCCGTACAGCGTAGAGATCTGGCTTTCCAGCTTCTGACGGCTAGCACTGATTGCGTCACCTTCAGGCAGGAAGAACGTCACACCGAGTGCGCGACCACGCGGAATGATCGTCACTTTATGGACAGGGTCGTGCTCTGGCACCAGGCGACCAATGATAGCGTGCCCCGCTTCATGATACGCCGTCGATTCTTTCTGCTTTTCAGTCATTACCATGGAGCGGCGCTCTGCACCCATCATGATTTTGTCTTTCGCTTTCTCGAACTCGACCATCGAAACTACACGCTTGTTACCACGAGCGGAGAACAATGCAGCTTCGTTAACCAGGTTAGCCAAATCTGCACCAGAGAAGCCTGGTGTACCGCGAGCGATCACTGACGCATCGATATCTGGAGACAAGGGGACGCGACGCATGTGAACTTTCAGAATTTGTTCACGACCGCGAACATCCGGCAGCCCAACTACAACCTGACGGTCAAAACGGCCTGGACGCAGCAATGCTGGGTCAAGAACATCTGGACGGTTGGTCGCCGCAATAACAATGATGCCTTCGTTGCCTTCAAAGCCGTCCATCTCAACCAGCATTTGGTTCAGCGTTTGTTCACGTTCATCGTGACCACCGCCTAAACCTGCGCCACGCTGGCGGCCAACGGCGTCGATTTCATCGATGAAGATGATACAAGGTGCAGCTTTCTTCGCTTGTTCGAACATGTCACGAACACGTGAAGCACCGACACCCACAAACATTTCAACGAAGTCAGAACCGGAAATCGTAAAGAAAGGCACTTTCGCTTCACCGGCGATGGCTTTCGCCAGCAGCGTTTTACCCGTTCCCGGCGGGCCGACCATCAAAATGCCTGATGGAATTTTACCACCCAGCTTCTGGAAACGGCTAGGTTCACGCAGGTACTCGACCAGCTCGCTAACCTCTTCCTTCGCTTCGTCGCAACCGGCTACATCAGCAAACGTCGTCTTGATCTGATCTTCAGTCAACATACGCGCTTTGCTCTTGCCGAAAGACATGGCACCTTTACCGCCGCCGCCTTGCATTTGACGCATGAAGAAGATCCAGACGCCAATCAGTAACAGCATCGGGAACCAGGAAATAAAGATAGAAGCCAACAGGCTCGGCTCTTCCGGTGGCTCACCAACAACTTTCACGTTCTTCGTTAGCAGGTTATCCAGTAGCTTGGGGTCATTGACAGGAATGTAAGTCGTGTATCTGTTGCTGTCTTTTTTGATAACACTGATCTCACGCCCGTTAATACGTGCTTCACGGACCTGATCCTGATTCACTTCAGTCAAGAAGGTTGAATAATCCACCCTACGGCCATTCGACTCGCTGGGCCCAAAGCTCTGGAAAACAGACATCAGCACAACTGCGATGACTAACCAGAGAATTAGGTTTTTCGCCATGTCACTCAAGGGATTAACCTCATATTACAACTGTGTTAAAAAACAGCGTTAGGGTACTACAGTTTGCGCCCTGTCGCTACAATATACACTTCACGAGACCGGGCACGTGAGGCGTCTGGTTTACGAATTTTCACCTTCGTAAACAGGGAGCGAATTTCCCGCAGGTATTCATCAAAGCCTTCTCCCTGAAACACTTTCACCAGGAAACTTCCGCCTGGCGCTAATACATCCCGACACATACCAAGTGCTAATTCAACCAGATACATCGACTTCGGAATATCAACGGCTGGTGTACCACTCATGTTAGGGGCCATGTCAGACATCACCACCTGAACTTTGCTATCGCCAACCCTTTCGAGCAAGGCTTTGAGGACCAGTTCATCACGAAAGTCCCCTTGCAGGAAATCGACGCCAACAATCGGATCCATCGGTAAAATATCACACGCGATAATTCGACCATTTCCACCAATTTGCGTGACCACATACTGTGACCAGCCGCCAGGTGCAGCGCCTAAATCTACAACCGTCATCCCAGGTTTAAACAGTTTGTCGCTCTGCTGTATTTCGTCAAGTTTAAACCAAGCACGTGAGCGCAGCCCTTTTTTCTGGGCCTGCAGCACATATTTATCGCTAAAGTGTTCCTGCAACCAGCGACTGGAGCTTGCAGAACGCTTTTTATTCGCCATCGATTTTCCAACTATTCTCAGTAACACGCTCGTGGTGGGGAGAAACTTCTCACATATTACCAATCAGAACAGTCAAATTGGTTATAATCATGAGATGGCGGTAGAATGAACCGTTTTCAATCCCAACCTAAGTAAAAAAGACAATGAACCTAAGTAATAAACAAAAACAACACCTGAAAGGCTTGGCACATCCGCTAAAACCGGTTGTCATGCTAGGCAATAACGGTCTCACCGAAGGTGTTCTGGCTGAGATCGAACAAGCATTATCGCATCACGAACTGATCAAGATAAAAGTAGCGACAGAAGATCGTGAAACCAAAGCCTTGATTGTTGAAGCGATTGTTCGTGAAACGAGTGCCGCTAACGTCCAGGTCATCGGCCATACGTTGGTGCTCTACCGTCCTGCGAAAGAACGTAAAATTGTGTTACCACGATAACACTTTTTATTTCAGGATACTCGGTTTTAACGGAAAGGTGCCATGCCTCTCGGTTAGAGAAAAGGCCGCAAGCGGCCTTTTTCTTTTCTTTACAATTTTTGCTGTTTAAATCAACAATTCGGCAAAATTTATAGATATTCGACCTTCAGTACTTCGTATTCCACATCGCCGCCCGGTGTACGAATGACCACAACGTCATCTTGTTCTTTGCCGATCAGACCACGCGCGATCGGAGAGTTAACAGAAATCAGATTCTGCTTAAAATCCGCTTCGTCATCGCCAACAATCCGGTAGGTTTGCTCTTCATCATTATCGAGATTCATCACCTTCACGGTTGCACCAAAAATGACGCGCCCGTTGTTAGCGGCCATTTTCGTGACATCGATAACCTGAGCGTTAGACAGTTTGGCTTCAATGTCTTGAATTCGCCCTTCACAGAAGCCCTGCTGCTCGCGTGCAGCATGATATTCTGCATTTTCTTTCAGATCGCCGTGCTCACGTGCTTCGGCAATCGCCGCAATAATTTCAGGTCGGCGTACAGATTTCAGGTGGTCAAGCTCTTCGCGCAATTTTTCAGCGCCACGCAACGTCATCGGAAATTGTTTCATATTGTCTATACCTCTAAAAAAGTCCGTAAGACTCAAATAATCGTCATCCTGACGCGCTAAAAATCAAAGGCGACGGAGTCTCTGCAACGTCCCAGTCCTCACTGGACATAAAACAAAAGCAACCAGCCCCGGAACAAAATTTCCAGGCTAGTAGCGGTTTTGCATTTTGATACGTATTTTACCCCAGAGTTCAATGAGGGTCATCGTTTACTTTAGACCTTATTGCGCCGTAGTATGACCACACGTTACCCCGTTCTTAGCTGAGATTATGCGTTTTTCATCGATTGTTACCGGACTTGCCTGCGCTTTTGTTCTGCATGCCAATGCAGCTTCTGTTGAAGATCATCGTCAATATTTGCCTGATGGCGCCAATTTGGCGTTATTGGTACAAAAAGTTGGCGCGACAACACCCAGCATGGCCTTCAATAGCCAGCAAATGGCGCTACCTGCCAGTACGCAAAAGGTGATAACCGCATTAGCAGCATTACTGCAACTGGGTCCAGATTATCGATTCATCACCACGATGGAGAGCCATGGCCCCGTAACCAGCGGTATTCTGAACGGCAACCTGATCGTACGGTTTGGCGGCGACCCAACCCTGAAGCGCCAACAAATACGGAATATGGTGCAGGAATTAAGGAAACGAGGAATACGGGAAATCGCAGGCGATGTGCTGATCGATACTTCCGTTTTTGCCAGCCATGATAAAGCACCGGGTTGGCCCTGGAACGATATGACACAGTGTTTCAGCGCACCGCCGGGTGCAGCGATTGTCGATCGTAACTGCTTTTCCGTCTCACTCTACAGCGCACCTAAAGCGGGTGATAACGCATTTATCCGCGTTGCATCCTATTATCCAGTGCAGATGTTCAGCGAGGTACGCACGCTGGCTAAAGGCTCCCCTGATGCCCAGTACTGCGAACTGGACGTGGTCCCTGGAGAATTGAACCGCTTTACGCTCACTGGCTGCCTGACTCAGCGCACAGAACCACTTCCGCTGGCGTTCGCGATTCAGGATGGAGCCAGCTATGCTGGCGCTATCGTTAAAGATGAACTCCAGCAGGCGGATATCCGCATTAAAGGCAGCCTTCGTCGCCAGACTCAGCCTGGTCCAGCGGGAAGCGTGCTGGCCCAGACGCAATCAGCTCCACTACACGACCTACTCACTATCATGCTAAAAAAATCGGACAATATGATTGCCGATACGGTTTTTCGTACTATCGGGCATGAACGCTTTAGCATACCGGGAACATGGCGTGCTGGTGCCGACGCAGTGCGCCAGATTCTGCGTCAGAAAGCGGGTGTGGATTTAGGAAACAGTATTGTTGTCGATGGCTCAGGCCTGTCACGACACAACCTGATTTCACCGGAAACGATGATGCAGGTATTACAGTACATCGCGCAGCATGATAATGAGCTGAATTACATCACGATGCTCCCACTTGCCGGTTATGACGGTACGCTGCGTTATCGTGGCGGCCTGCACGAAGCTGGCGTAGATGGCAAAGTCTCGGCTAAGACAGGGGCGTTACAGGGCGTATACAATCTGGCGGGCTTCATTACCACCGCAAGCGGCCAGCGCATGGCCTTCGTTCAGTTCCTGTCCGGCTATGCCGTACCACCAGAAGACCAGCGAGAACGTCGCGTCCCTCTGGTGAGATTTGAAAGCCGTCTCTACAAAGATATTTATCAGAGCAACTAGCATAAAAATACGGCCTTACCCTGACAGGGTAAGGCCGCGATAGGCGAGAATTGACTAGCTGAAGAATGGATTACTTTTGATAGATAATCTCAACGCCTTCATCATCTTCATCGTCCCAATCATCATCCCACTCTTCTTCGGCTTCTTTTTCTACTTCAGCCAGCTGTTCACGGTGATAATCATCCCACATGAATTCAACTTTTTCCGGTGCACTTTCAGCAATCGCTGTTATTTTCGGATTGGCGTTCAGGAAGTTCATCACGTCCCAGCAAAGTGGGGTGACACCTTCACGGTTTGCCGCAGAAATCAGATAATATTTATCATCCCAGCCAAGCGCAGCCGCAATCTCTTTGGCACGTTTTTCTGCTTCAGCCTTATCGATCAAGTCAACCTTGTTGAAAACCAGCCAACGCGGTTTGTCTGCCAAACCAGCGCCATACTGCTCTAACTCGTTGATAATAATCTTGGCATTTTCAATCGGGTCTGACTCATCGATCGGCGCCAGATCAACCAAATGCAGTAACACACGGCAGCGTTCAAGGTGCTTCAGGAAACGAATACCCAGCCCTGCACCTTCGGATGCGCCTTCGATCAAACCAGGGATATCCGCCACAACAAAGCTCTGCTCGCTATCCATACGGACCACGCCAAGGCTAGGTACCAGTGTGGTAAACGGATAATCGGCCACTTTCGGCTTCGCCGCTGATACTGCACGGATAAAGGTCGATTTACCGGCATTAGGCAGGCCGAGCATTCCCACGTCGGCAAGCAGCAACAGCTCCAGCGTCAGTTCACGTTCTTCGCCCTTTGTACCGTTGGTTTTCTGACGGGGGGCACGGTTGACGGATGATTTAAAACGCGAGTTCCCCAAGCCATGCCAGCCGCCTTTCCCGACCATCAGGCTCTGTTGGTGGCGTGTCATATCACCCAGTACTTCGCCGGTTCCCTGATCAAGAACACGAGTCCCAACAGGAACTTTAATCGTAATATCTTTACCGCGCTTGCCCGTACAATCACGGCTTTGCCCGTTTTGTCCACGCTCAGCGCGGAAGGATTTCTCAAAACGGTAGTCGATCAACGTGTTCAGGTTTTCGTCTGCCAGCAGATAAACGTCACCGCCGTCACCACCATCACCGCCGTCTGGGCCACCGTTGGGAATATATTTTTCACGGCGAAAGCTGATACAACCGTTACCACCATCGCCCGCCACAATGAGAATTGTGGCTTCATCTACAAACTTCATTGATTCTCTCCGCAAAAAACCAATAGAGAATATCTACGTGTTTTAGGCTTGTTATTGGTTCTCTTTGGCGTAACGTTTTGATTTTACGGCATGTAGCGTATTTCTACTCACCATTAAAAAAATGACGCACCAGAACGCATTCCAGCAAAGGAGCAGGATTGTACCTGCCTGCTCCAATAATTTCATCTGTATTAAAAATAAACAACGCATGCAGAATGTCAAAAAATGGCAGGTGACCTACCGCAATACGCTTTTCTTAATCTACTTTTGCGCCATCAACGGTGAAACTGGTTCTTTTTTTCCGGGAAGGAAACGATGTCCGATAGCAGAGAACATAGCGCCAGCAACGACGACAAACGCGCCAACATAGCCAATCCAGTTCAGCACTGGCGCAGCAAAAAGGCTCGGCCACCCCAACGCAAGTAAATCAGAAAACAACAGTGTAAACAGCGGCGTCAACGTAATAACCGCGCTAACTTGTGACGCTTGCCAGCGAGCCATCGCCTCCGCTAACGCGCCATACCCAATCAATGTATTCGCACCGCAGAATAGTAGGCAGATAAGCTGCCACCCGCTGAGCTGGAGAATAACGTCAGGTTTGGCAAAAGGCGTAATAAAGACCACACACAGAACATAGAGCAGAAACAGAATCTGCTGCGATGTCAGACGCCGTAACAGGACTTTCTGCGCCACACCATAGGATACCCATACTGCCGAGGCGCAAACGCCAAGCAGCACACCCAGCGTGTAGTCTGTTAGACGAGTAAAAATCTCAATCAGGCTGGTGTTAAAAAATAGAATCAGACCGCAGATCAGCATAATTGCACCAATGATCTGCGTGCCACGCATCTTTTCCTTCAGGATAAGTACGCTGGCGAACATCATACCAACCGGGGAAAGCTGTCCAATAACCTGAGACGCAGTCGGACTCAGATATTGCAGAGATGAGCTAAAGAAAACAAAATTGGCTAATAACCCCGCCGTCGCAATCAGCAACAGAACCCACCAACGCCGATGACGGAAAACTCGCATTGGCGGTAACTTCTTACGGGATGAAAGAATAATACCAAGTCCAATCGATGCGATAAGAAAGCGGTACCAAACAATCGTATAAGGTTCCATAACCACCAGAACCTGTTTCATAGCTATCGGCAACGCCCCCCAGCAAACAGCCGTGGTAAGCGCCAGACAAAGACCGATACCCGTCTGTTGTTTAGTATTCATACTTATCCAGATGGCTTACTCAGAATCAGAATGTAAAAAGCCCCGCAAAGAATTGCGGGGCTTAAATCCGTAAGACCTAACGCGGAAAATTATTCAGCAACGATGCTGATAAATTTACGGTTTTTCGGGCCTTTAACTTCAAACTGAACTTTACCGTCAGTCAAAGCAAACAGAGTATGGTCTTTCCCGCAACCAACGTTAGTTCCTGCGTGGAATTTGGTGCCACGTTGACGAACGATGATGTTGCCAGCCAGTACACTTTCGCCGCCAAAACGTTTTACGCCCAGACGTTGTGCGTTAGAATCACGACCGTTGCGGGTTGAACCGCCAGCTTTCTTGTGTGCCATTTATCCGCTCTCCTAGTCTTAAGCGCTGATGCCGGTAATTTTCACGTCAGTGAACCACTGACGGTGGCCTGCTTGCTTACGGTAGTGTTTACGGCGACGGAACTTAACGATCTTCACTTTTTCGCCACGACCATGAGCAACAACTTCAGCTTTGATTTTACCGCCATCGACGAAAGGAACGCCGATTTTGATTTCTTCACCATTGGCAACCATCAGAACTTGGTCAAACTCAACGGCTTCACCAGTTGCGATGTCCAGCTTTTCCAAGCGAACGGTTTGCCCTTCGCTTACTCGGTGTTGTTTACCACCACTTTGGAAAACTGCGTACATATAAAACTCCGCTTTCCGCGCACCCATTAATAGGTTTCAGAGCGCGCTATAAATATTCATAATAGGGCGCGAATTCTACGCAAAAATACTGAGGATGACAAGTGCATAATCAACGGATGTGAAGAAAAAGAATACAACGAATGAACTGCCGTTTATCTCTCTCATTTTTCAAGTACAATCGGCTCTATCAGTTTCGTCTTGCCGATATGCAACAGTAATCTTACGGCAGTGTTGAAGACATACGTTGGCACAAACCATGAACCTAGAACAAATTACAACATTAACCGCGCAGGATATGGCTGCTGTTAATAAAGTCATTCTTGAACAACTGAATTCCGACGTCGTTTTGATCAACCAGCTTGGTCATTACATCATCAGCGGTGGCGGGAAACGTATACGTCCAATGATTGCTGTGCTTGCAGCTAGAGCCCTTGCCTATAACGGTGATAAACACGTCACTGTCGCCGCACTGATCGAATTTATCCATACCGCAACGCTGCTGCATGATGATGTGGTAGATGAATCTGACATGCGCCGAGGTAAAGCGACAGCAAATGCGGCCTTTGGCAACGCAGCGAGCGTGCTGGTTGGTGATTTCATCTATACCCGCGCCTTCCAGATGATGACCAGCCTCGAATCCTTACGCGTGCTGGCACTGATGTCAGAAGCAGTCAACGTGATTGCTGAAGGAGAAGTCTTGCAGTTAATGAATTGCAACGACCCGGATATCACCGAAGAAAGTTATATGCGCGTCATTTACAGCAAAACAGCGCGTTTATTTGAAGCCGCAGCGCAATCTTCATCCATCCTTGCGAGCGCTACGCCAGAGCAAGAAAAAGCACTTCAGGACTATGGCCGCTATCTGGGCACCGCGTTCCAGTTAATTGACGATCTGCTTGACTACAGTGCTGACGGTAAAACGCTAGGCAAAAACACGGGCGATGATCTCAATGAAGGCAAACCAACGCTGCCACTGTTGCATGCCATGCGTAAAGGTAATGCGGAACAGAGCTCGCTGATTCGTAAGGCGATTGAAGAAGGAAACGGACGTCATTTGCTGGAACCGGTTCTTGCCGCGATGCAACAATGTGGTTCGCTTGATTATACGCGTCAGCGTGCTGAAGAAGAGGCTGATAAAGCAATCAGCGCACTACAGCATCTACCAGAAACACCATACCGCATGGCGCTTGAAGGCCTCGCCCACTTGGCAGTACAGCGCGATTTCTAACGTGGTGTGGGATTTTATCTGACAAGATCGTTGATTCAGATTCGGCCTAAGTAGCGCTGCCTTGCAGCGCTACTCGCTCGACAGACTAGGCGGTTTGATCGAGCGTGACATCATCCAGTCGAGACAACATCGCTATTGTTCCTTCACGCAAGATGAAATTAATCAGTCGGGCTCGCTCATCAACGGATAGCTGATGGAAAATATGCACCCATGACGACAGCAGGGTCGGCTCATTATCAATACGATAATATTCTGTTGGCGGATTCTCTTTCACTAACAGAGAATGCCTGACTTCATTCGGCAAACTGCGAATGGAGTACTCGACGCCACGCCCTTGAACCCCTTTCCGCCTGCGCTTTTCCCAACCGTCGTCACGCGCCCGTTTGTTCAGCCCCTGCGGTGATTTAGGCAATCCACCTACGCCAACCAGCTCACTTGTTGCAAACCATTCTTTGTCCATACTCGTCACTCCCTTGTTTGTTTTGAACAGGCATTACGTCAACTCGCCCAAAAGTTTCCATATAATAGACTATAATTACCTAAACTGCTAACCCTTACACGTTACCGACACACCTAAGACATAGAAGAAATGATGAAATCTAGCGCGATGCCCAAACACCGCAGCTAAAAAAAATGCGACAAAACAAAAGAAAATACAGCTTCTTTTCATCGCTGATGATTAACGTTCGGAGAGATCGTCAGCAGCGAATCAGTCAATCACCATTGATGAGAGTGGTTCCTCATCCGACGGCGTAATACCTAACTGGCTCAGTGTGGCGGACACACCGATTCGCAAAATATAAGCGATTAGCTCATCTCTTTCTTTTTCAGATAGTTGCTGATAAATCTGCATCCATACGGCTAGTGCCGCAGGCTGTTTCGCCGAGTAGGCGGAAGGCTCGTTTTCGAGTAATAGGGACTTTTTTACCGTATCCGGCAAGCTATGAATTGAGTATTCCACTCCTCTTCCCTGGACGCCTTTACGGCGGCGTTTCTCCCATCCATCCTCGCGGGCGCGCTTATTTAATCCTTGTCTTGATTTCGGAAGGCCGCCGACTCCAACCAATTCGCTGGTAGCAAACCACTCTTTTTTCATTGCCATTCATCCTGATAGTGCCATCCCTAACAAAAACGCGCTTATTTGGAAATTAATTGAGAATTTTAAGAAAAATTAATGCTATATTATTTCCAAATAATAATGTCATGTTAGCTCGGCATATAACTAACATCCGTTATTTATACCACTAATCTACAGTCGTCTTATAGCAAATAAGGGAAGGATTATGATTTTAAGGAAACAAGACTGGCATCCCGCTGATATCATTGCTGCACTGCGCAAGAAAAATACGACGCTGGCGGCGGTATCGCGAGCGGCCGGATTAAGCTCATCTACGCTAGCCAACGCGCTCTCACGCCCTTGGCCCAAGGGAGAATGGCTTATCGCCGATGCGCTGAGTATTCATCCATCAGAGATTTGGCCCAGCCGGTACTACAATCCAGAGACCAATGAGCTCATCGATAGAAAAAAACTCATCCGCCCCGATTAAAAAAGAAAAGCCGGAGATAGACATCTCCGGCTTTTTATTCTGCGTATTATTAACATTCAATAATACCCTAAATAATTCGAGTTGCAGGCAGGCGGCGACGCAGAGAGTCCCCAGTCACTTACATAAGTAAGTGACTGGGGTGAGCGAGGAAAAATTGGCTTAGCCAATTTGAACGTCGCTTGCGACGGCCCTCTAGGGCGAGGCTCAGAAATGAGCCAAGTATTGCCAACGCACATGCAGCTTGAAGTATGACGGGTAATCAATTACTTGATGAACGTCTCGCCTAACTCAATATCCTGCTTCAGCGTATCCAGCATGCTGTTAAGTGCGTTTTGCTCAAACGCACTTAATGCGCCGATATCTTTACGCTCAGCGACACCATCTTTGCCTAATAAAATTGGCTGTGCGAAGAAGCGCGCATGTTTGCCATCGCTTTCAACGTATGCACACTCAACCACACCGCTTTCACCTTGCAGCGCGCGAACCAGAGACAGACCAAAACGCGCAGCAGCCTGACCCATAGACAACGTTGCCGATCCGCCACCTGCTTTGGCTTCAACAACTTCGGTGCCCGCATTCTGAATGCGCTTGGTCAGATCGGCCACTTCCTGCTCGCTGAAGCTAATGCCAGGAACCTGAGACAGCAGAGGCAGAATCGTCACGCCAGAGTGCCCGCCGATAACCGGCACATTAATATCCTGCGGCTGTTTGCCTTTCAGCTCAGCAACGAACGTGTTGGAACGGATGATATCCAGCGTGGTTACGCCGAACAGTTTGTTTTTGTCATACACGCCGGCTTTTTTCAGCACTTCGGCTGCGATGGCAACGGTCGTGTTCACTGGGTTGGTAATGATACCGATGCAGGCTTTCGGGCAGGTAACCGCAATTTGCTCAACCAGATTACGCACAATGCCAGCATTGACGTTGAACAGATCGGAACGATCCATACCAGGTTTACGTGCCACACCTGCGGAAATCAGCACGATATCCGCGCCAACAAGCGCCGGTTTAGCATCTTCACCGCTATAGCCTTTGATCTTCACTGCTGTAGGAATATGGCTCAGATCGACGGCAACACCCGGCGTTACCGGAGCGATATCGTAGAGGGATAGTTCTGAACCTGAAGGAAGCTGGGTTTTGAGGAGGAGTGCGAGTGCCTGACCGATACCACCTGCTGCTCCGAGAACTGCAACTTTCATCCTAAACTCCTTATTATCGTAAAATAAAAAAGTGCCGTGAATTCATTTGGTTATAAACAGAATATAAAAATGGGGATAAAATCAGTCTACTTATTTTTCTACAAATGAACGAGAGACAAAAAATTCGCTATGTCTCTAATAATAAATCAAAAACAATCATTCGTTTGAAAGGTAAGTAAAGTTAATAAGCTATTGAGCTATAACGTGGTGTTCATTCACGTGCGTTTAACCAGTGGGCTACATTACACCGATCAATGGCGTCCAAACAACATCATTCTGATAACATTTGATTTACTTTTATGTGACGCAGGACGCATTTCTCGGACTACCCGATAGGATGAATTTTTTTGAAAACAGCGACTAGCGCATATATGGGGAAATAGACTGGAATTATAGGCGATTTAATTGCATAAAAATTCACACAACTGCATAATAGAAAGATTAACCATAACAATTAATCCGGTGCAGAATGCGAAATTCGACAAAACAAGAAGACCTCGTTAAAGCGTTCAAAGCGCTGTTAAAGGAAGAGAAGTTCAGCTCTCAAAGTGAGATTGTTCAGGCATTGCAAGACGAAGGATTTGAAAACATCAACCAATCCAAAGTGTCACGCATGCTAACGAAATTTGGCGCGGTGCGCACACGCAATGCAAAAATGGAAATGGTGTATTGCCTCCCTGCTGAACTCGGCGTCCCTACCACATCCAGCCCGCTGAAGAACCTTGTGCTCGACGTTGACTACAACGACTCGGTCGTCGTCATACATACCAGCCCAGGTGCCGCACAGCTCATTGCTCGTCTGCTGGACTCACTAGGGAAGTCAGAAGGGATTCTTGGCACTATCGCTGGTGATGACACCATCTTCACCACCCCAGCAAGAGGCTTCAGCGTCAAACAGCTTTACGAAGCGATTCTGGTACTCTTCGAACAAGAGCTGTAATTCCACTTGTCCGCTGCCGTTTTTTGGTTACTCAATTCTTTGCTGCGCCTTCCTCGCTACGTGTAGGCCGCTACACGTAGCGAGTATCGTTCAGGCATTTTTACACCGCAGGTAATTCAGCCAACGGCCAACGTGGACGAACGGATACGCCCAGCGTCTGGCTTGCGCCATGCAGCAGACGTACGCTGCCCGCATAGGCAATCATCGCACCATTATCCGTGCAGAATTCGGGACGCGCATAAAACACTTCACCACCGCGTTTTGCCATTACTTCACCTAAGCGCTGGCGCAATGTCCGATTTGCGCTCACACCACCGGCCATGACGAGTCGTTTAAAGCCCGTATCATCCAATGCACGACGACACTTGATGGCCAGCGTATCCACGACGGCATCTTCAAAAGCACGCGCAATATCGGCACGCGTTTGGTCGTCATCACCGTTGCTACGAATCGTATTGGCAGCAAACGTTTTTAGCCCAGAAAAACTGAAATCCAACCCCGGACGATCGGTCATCGGACGCGGGAATGTAAAACGTTGAGAATCACCTGCCTGCGCCATTTTCGATAGCATTGGACCACCGGGATAATCCAATCCCAGCAACTTCGCCGTTTTATCAAACGCTTCACCCGCCGCATCGTCAACCGATTCGCCCAGCAAGCGGTATTCGCCAATGCCTGTCACGCTGATGAGCTGCGTATGACCACCAGAAACCAGCAGCGCCACGAAGGGGAACGCTGGTGGGTTATCTTCCAGCATCGGCGCCAGCAAATGCCCTTCCATATGATGCACAGGAACCGCTGGCACGCCCCAAGCGAACGCCAACGACCTGCCGACCGTCGCGCCCACCAATAGCGCGCCAACCAAACCAGGGCCGGCGGTATAAGCCACACCATCGATATCGTCAGCCTGTAACCCGGCTTCACGCAGCGCCGCTTGAATCAGAGGAACCGTTTTGCGCACGTGATCGCGTGAGGCTAGCTCAGGTACTACGCCACCGTAATCAGCATGTAATTTGACCTGACTGTATAGCTGATTGGCGAGCAAACCCACTTCCGTGCCATAAATAGCCACTCCGGTTTCATCACAGGATGTTTCGATACCCAATACGCGCATTGCTGTTCCTACTTTGATGACGATACGAGCATTCGTAAAATGCCGCTTGCTTCAAACTGCGGATAGTCTACCATAAGCGACCTGATTTCTGCGCTGGCCGCGGTTGGGTGTTTTATGATCACCGCAATGCTTTACAAAGGCGTCACGTTTGCAGTAGAATTCCGCACCATTTTGAAAAGGCTGGCACAAGGCCAGCGGCAAACCGAATTTATTGAGGTGAGAGGCACATGCCGGTAATTAAAGTACGTGAAAACGAGCCGTTCGACGTAGCTCTGCGTCGCTTCAAACGTTCCTGTGAAAAAGCGGGCGTTCTGGCTGAAGTTCGTCGTCGTGAGTTTTATGAAAAACCAACGACCGAACGTAAGCGCGCCAAAGCTTCTGCAGTGAAACGTCATGCGAAGAAATTGGCTCGAGAAAACGCACGCCGCACTCGTCTGTATTAATTTTCAGGAGGGTTTCCCTCCAACGCGTGATTAATCCGCAGACTTAGCAGTTGCATACGAAGGCCGTGCTTTCCTAAAGGAAGCGCGGCTTGTTGTCGTTTATAAGCTATATCCAATGTAACCACGTTACAGAAAGGTATACACCAGGGGCTTATGGCTGGACGAATCCCACGCGTATTTATTAATGACCTGCTGGCTCGCACCGACATCGTCGATCTCATTGACGCGCGCGTCAAACTGAAAAAGCAGGGCAAAAACTACCATGCGTGCTGTCCGTTCCATCACGAAAAAACCCCCTCATTCACCGTAAACGGTGACAAACAGTTCTATCACTGTTTTGGCTGTGGCGCACACGGCAACGCCATTGATTTTTTGATGAATTACGATCGTCTCGAATTCGTTGAAACCATTGAAGAACTTGCCACGCAATACGGCCTCGAAGTGCCTTATGAAACTGGCACAGGCCCAACCCAGTTAGAGCGTCACCAACGGCAAAGTCTGTACGAATTGATGGGGCAGCTCAGCGGGTTCTATCAGCAAGCACTGAGCCAATCGATCGGAACACCAGCGTTGCAGTATCTGCAACAGCGCGGTTTAAGCGCAGAGGTTATCAGCCATTTTGCGATTGGTTTCGCTCCGCCCGGCTGGGATAATGTTTTAAAGCGCTTTGGCCGCAATAATGACGATCGCAGCACATTGAACGATGCCGGCATGCTGGTGACTAACGATCAGGGCCGAATGTATGACCGCTTCCGCGAGCGTGTGATGTTCCCCATCCGCGATAAACGGGGTCGAGTCATCGCCTTCGGTGGACGCGTATTAGGCGACGGTACCCCAAAGTACCTTAACTCGCCGGAAACAGAGATTTTTCATAAAGGTCGTCAACTGTACGGCCTGTATGAAGCACAGCAAAACCACCCAGAACTCAAGCGATTGTTGGTTGTTGAGGGCTATATGGATGTGGTGGCGCTGGCACAGTTTGGAATTGATTATGCGGTGGCCTCGCTGGGTACTTCCACGACAGCCGATCACATTCAGTTACTATTTCGTGCCACAGACCTGGTGGTGTGTTGTTACGACGGCGACCGTGCCGGACGCGAAGCAGCATGGCGCGCACTGGAAACTGCGCTACCCTATTTGAATGATGGTCGTCAGCTACGCTTTATGTTCCTGCCGGACGGTGAAGACCCCGACACGCTGGTGCGTAAAGAAGGTAAAGCCGTATTTGAGCAGCGCATGGAACACGCGCTGCCGCTGTCGCAGTTCCTGTTTGAAACACTGCAACAGCAGGTGGATATGAGTTCACCCGACGGCCGTACCAAGCTCAGCACGCTGGCACTGCCGCTGATAGGTCAGGTACCGGGAGAAACGCTGCGGCTGTATTTACGCCAGCAGCTCGGCAACAAGCTGGGAATTTTGGACGACAGTCAGTTGGACAGATTGCTGCCCAAAGTGGCAGATCAGGCTCAGTCCTACCAGCCGCCACAACTAAAAGTCACAACTATGCGTATACTTGTAGGACTTTTAGTACAAAACCCGAGACTGGCTGCAGAGGTTCCTGACCTTGCGCTAGAAGGGATTGAAGAAGACAAAGTTCCCGGTTTATCGCTATTTCAGGATTTGGTGAAAACTTGTAATGCCAGCCCTGGAATGAATATGGGTCTGCTGTTGGAAAAATATCGCGACAGCACGTACCGCAAACAGCTTGAAACCATGGCTTCATGGAACCATATGATTGAAGAGGAAGAGCTAGACGAGAAGTTCAGAATCAGTCTGGCAGAGCTCTACGATCAACTGCTGAAACAGCGACAAGAAACATTAATTGCCCGTGACAGAACGCATGGGCTCAACGCCAAAGAAAAAAAAGAGCTTTGGTCGTTGCAACTGGCGTTGACCAGAAAACACTGATACCGAGGCTTAATTGCCGATAAATAGCAGGGTTGATCCCTGCAAAGAGCCGCTGCAGGGGCCGCGGCGATAAGAAAAATACCCCTAATGCTATTGTTAGCGAACTACGCTGACCGACACCAACCCAAATACTCTGAAGTGTGGATACCGTCTTATGGAGCAAAACCCGCAGTCACAGCTGAAGCTGCTTGTTACCCGTGGTAAGGAGCAAGGCTACCTGACCTATGCTGAGGTCAATGACCATCTGCCGGAAGATATCATCGACTCGGATCAGATCGAAGATATCATCCAGATGATTAACGACATGGGCATCCAGGTGATGGAAGAAGCACCGGATGCTGACGATCTGTTGCTAGCCGAAAACACCAATGATGCCGATGAAGATGCGGCAGAGGCTGCTGCGCAGGTTCTATCCAGTGTTGAATCGGAAATTGGTCGCACCACCGATCCGGTTCGCATGTACATGCGTGAAATGGGTACCGTTGAACTGTTGACGCGTGAAGGCGAGATCGATATCGCCAAGCGTATTGAAGACGGTATCAATCAGGTTCAGTGCTCTGTCGCGGAGTATCCTGAAGCCATTACCTATCTGCTGGAACAATACGATCGTGTCGAAGCCGGCGAAAGCCGCCTGTCCGATCTGATCATCGGTTTCGTCGATCCTAATGCGGAAGAGGACATTGCCCCTACCGCGACTCACGTCGGTTCCGAGCTTTCGAGCGAAGAAATAAACGATGACGACGAGGAAGAAGACGAGGAAGAAGAAGAAGACGATAACAGCATCGATCCTGAGCTGGCACGTGAGAAGTTCACCGAACTGCGTGAGCAGTATGAAACGACTCGCCAGGTGATAAAAGCCCACGGTCGTAGCCATGCGCTGGCAGCACAGGAAATCCTGAATCTGTCTGAAGTCTTCAAACAGTTCCGTCTGGTGCCGAAACAGTTTGATTTCCTGGTTAACAGCATGCGTTCCATGATGGATCGCGTCCGTACTCAGGAACGTTTGATCATTAAGTTGTGCGTTGAACAGTGCAAAATGCCGAAGAAAAACTTCGTCACGATGTTCACTGGCAATGAAACCAACAACAGCTGGTTTGCCGCAGCAGTAGCGATGGGCAAACCTTGGTCTGAAAAACTGAATGATGTTGAAGAAGACGTCACCCGCAGCCTGCAAAAACTGCAACAGATCGAAGAAGAAACCGGTCTGACGATCGAGCAAGTTAAAGACATCAACCGCCGTATGTCGATTGGTGAAGCGAAAGCTCGCCGCGCCAAGAAAGAAATGGTGGAGGCCAACCTGCGTTTGGTTATTTCTATCGCGAAGAAATACACCAACCGTGGTTTGCAGTTCCTCGATCTGATTCAGGAAGGTAACATCGGTCTGATGAAAGCGGTAGATAAGTTCGAATATCGCCGTGGTTACAAATTCTCGACCTATGCGACCTGGTGGATCCGTCAAGCGATCACCCGTTCTATCGCCGATCAGGCGCGTACTATCCGTATTCCGGTACACATGATTGAGACGATCAACAAACTGAATCGTATCTCTCGTCAGATGTTGCAGGAAATGGGTCGCGAGCCAACGCCGGAAGAGCTGGCTGAACGTATGTTGATGCCAGAAGACAAGATCCGCAAAGTGCTGAAGATCGCGAAAGAGCCGATTTCAATGGAAACCCCGATTGGTGATGATGAAGATTCACATTTGGGCGATTTCATCGAAGATACGACGCTGGAGCTGCCGCTGGATTCCGCGACGTCGGAAAGCCTGCGTTCTGCGACACACGACGTACTGGCTGGCCTGACTGCGCGTGAAGCGAAAGTCCTGCGCATGCGTTTCGGTATCGATATGAACACCGACCATACGCTGGAAGAAGTGGGCAAACAGTTTGACGTTACCCGTGAGCGTATTCGCCAGATCGAAGCGAAAGCGCTGCGTAAACTGCGCCACCCAAGCCGTTCCGAAGTGCTGCGTAGCTTCCTGGATGATTAATTAATCTCTCAGCTAATCCACGCTAAATAGCTTTCTCTCTAAATAACCCCAGCTCGCTGGGGTTATTTTTTGCCTGTCAGAATACTCAGCTCGCGCTTATACGTTATCCTGCAATGCCTGATGCAGTTCCTGATATGACGCCACCAGCGACTCCAGCGTCGCACGATTCAGCCCGCTAGGGTTCGGCAGTACCCAAACCTGCGTCTCACCAATACGCCGCTCCTGACGCCCCCATGAAACCTTTTTGATACCAAACGCCTGACTGAACGCCTGTTTCCCTAGCACGGCCAGCGCACGCGGTTGATAGCACGTCATCTTCTCAACGATCGCATTCCCGCCTTGCAACAGCTCATCTCGCCCTAGCTCGGTCGCCTCAACCGTTGGACGCTCCACCAGCATGGTAATGCCGCATCCCGTGTCCAGCAGATGCTGTTCTTCCGCAGGTGTCAGCAAACGTTCGGTAAAACCCGCCTGATGAATCACTTTCCAGAAGCGATTATTGGGATTAGCAAAGTGGTAACCGTGATGGGCCGTCGACAGCCCTGGGTTAATACCGCAGAAAACAACCTGAAGGTTCATAGCTAGAATATCGGTAATCATGTCTTTCCCTACCGCCGTTGACTACGCCCATCGTAAATTCTGATAAGAATAACAACAAGCTATCTTGAGTATAAAATCACCACCCGGCAGATAGGCTATAGACCTTCCCCTGCACATTACCGTATAATCACCGCCCATTCGGCCCCTTAGCTCAGTGGTTAGAGCAGGCGACTCATAATCGCTTGGTCGCTGGTTCAAGTCCAGCAGGGGCCACCATATTTTAGATTTAAAATCATATGATTAAGCCACCTTTTACGGTGGCTTTTTTGTTAAAAAATTGCCCCGTCCTGAATGACGTTGATGCACTTTTCCCGTTCATCGAGAAAAATTTCCTATTAACTTCAATGTTTCTGCAATTAACCTCTCCATGCTATACAAAAGACAGACTTTTCCAGTCAATCTCGTTGTTCACCGTATAGCTGAAACAGGAGCTAACTCTGAATGAATAGCCACTGGCAAAGGCAAGAAGTTTGACGATGAAGCCTTAAATATGATTAAGTCTCCATTCAAGCAGCTGATTGATGGTCGGTTACTCGACTCCAGCTATATTATGATAGATAACGCGCTCTTTCTTCTTGGTTTTTCCCTAACGGAAAACCCTACCTGCATCATTGATGAAAAGACGCAGTCCATCATCGATCAAACGTTTGCCGATGTTTATGACAGTCAATGGCTGGTTGAGATTGAAGAAAAAATAAGCATTAGAACGCTGACACGAATTCCTGTGCGTTAGTGGCGTAGGTATGGCGTTTGATTGTGCGTTGGAAGATATATCCATATTAGGTCGAGTCGTAATGAGAATTGAGTAAGGAAACTAAAATGACTACACCAAAGAAAACCGCTTCAACCGAAAAACCACAGACAGAGTCTACTGAAGAAAAGCAAAAGACCTGTTTTGCGATCATGCCTATAGCTGATCATTCTGATTACACCCCTGGTCATTTTACCCGTGTATATAACCATTTAATAAAACCAGCATGTGAAAAAGCCGGGTATAAAGTAATTCGAGCTGATGATGCAAAGGCTTCTCATATGATTATGTTTGATATTTAAAAAAACATTGTCGAATGCGACATGGCTATTTGTGATTTAAGCTCAAAGAATGCCAATGTTTTTTACGAACTAGGTCTTCGCCAAGCATTCAATAAAAAAACGATTCTAATTACAGATGGTATGACACAGACTCCTTTCGATATCACCGGATTTCGTTATGTTAAATATTCAGATTCCTTACGAATTGATACCGTCCTAGGTGATATAGAGGAAATCTCGGCGATGCTAAAGGAAACGGAGGAAGCCAGTGAAGATGATATAAACTCCATCGTCAATCTGCTCAGGATTCAACCGGCACAAGTCAGCAAAGTACAATTAAATGACCAAGAATCAGTTCTTTATGATTTAATCAGGAATCTTGATGCAAAGGTATCTAGAATTTCATCGCCAAAAAGTAATAATAATCCATTTTCCATAAGTAAACAAACACAGTCATGGATGGGTAAACCTACTGTGGGTGGGGTTGGGTTACTTACAGGGAAAACATTTAGTTTTATATCTGACACATTAGGAATAGATCCCATTGGGACAGAATTTTACGACGAAGATACTGTATATGGAAAGTATCTCGGCACAGATGAAAATAACAATTTATTATTCAATCATGGCAATACAAGATATGAATGTGTTAATAGTGAAACTTTCCGTTCCTCGATTAAGGCTCTTTAATAAACTCCTATGTCTATAAGGAGAACCCCAGACGGTAAATGGCTTCTGGATTTCTATCCAGAAGGTAAACCAAAGGGCAAACCCAGCAAAAGAATTCGCAAGACGTTCTCCACAAAAGAGGAAGCCCTAGCGTATCAAAATCACGTTATTGAAAACCTACATAACAAGCCGTGGCTTGACGGAAAAGAAGATCGCCGGACGCTGCGACAACTGGTTTATATGTGGTTCGATGAGCACGGCATGACGCTGGATGACAGAGAAAAACGCATTTCGGGCGAGATATCGAGAACAGCCAGAGTTAAGCAAGTTTCGCCGAGGACGATGAATTTAGAACTGGCCTACTTCCTTTGTGTTTTTAATGAGTTAAAACGGCTGGAGCATTGTAAACATGAAAATCCGCTAGAAACCATGCGCCCATTCAAGACAGAAGAAAGTGAAATGTCCTTCCTGACAAAAGAGCAGATAGACCTGCTTTTGCAAGAATGTCAGAACAGCCGCTCAGAATGCTTATATGACGTGGTGCGTATTTGCCTGGCTATCGACGCGCGATGGAGTGAATCACAATCTCTACGACGAGTGCACGTCACGCCGTATCGAATTACCTTCATGAACACAAAGGGGAACCGAAACAGAACTGTGCCCATTAGCCGGGCACTTTATGAATCACTGCCACAAACAAACGGTGCGTTATTCACTCCTTGTTATTCTGCATTCCGTAAAGCGATGCAGAGAACAGGAATAGAATTACCAGACGGCCAACTTTCCCACGTTCTACGCCATACCTTTGCCAGCCACTTTATGATGAACAGCGGCAACATTTTGGTGTTACAAAGGATACTCGGCCACACCGATATAAAAATGACGATGCGTTATTCGCATTTTGCACCTGATCATTTTGAAAACGCTTTAAAATACAATCCATTGGAAAATTAGAATGAAAAATAACTTAACCAATAAAAAAACAATCATATTCATTATCAGCGCACTCGTAATACTCGCAGTGCCAATTATTTTATATGTATCAAATATGAGCGTAAAATTTTCCCCAAAAAATGATGACTGGGGTTATTTTGGTTCGTACATTGGTGGTGTGTATAGCGTCATTTTATCCTTTGCAAGTTTAATTGCTATATTATACTTCAATTACGAGTCAAGAAAAATAAACAAAGAACAGATGAGTATATTATCAAGCGAGCAATTTACAAGGGAATTCACTTTACTTCTACGTGAATTAAATTCTGCAATAGATAAAAAAACAATCACCGACACCAATGGCAATGAAATAAAACTTGAAGAATGGTTTGACAGAAAAAAACGAACAATAATAAAAGCAACAAGACATTATAATATAGTCAATTACGATGATAACAATCAGATTGATGAAATATGCAAATCAGAAACCAAAAGTTTCTTAATGAATTATTACACTACAGAATTAAAGCAGGAAGCGATACTATGCTTCGCAATTTTAAAAATAATCCACACGGCGCCTCCTTCATTCGCTGATGCTTACAGAATTATATTTGAGAACAGGATTGATAATACTTGGAGATTTCTTCTAGAAGCACAATTAAAGCATCAGATTGAAGAGTCAATATCAATATTTAAGAATTGGCCTGATTTTTCTCAAACACCTAATGACTTACTCAGGCTTGCAAAAGAGAATCTTGCTCCTTATTAGCATGCCCCCTTATTGTCCCCCTAGGACTCAAAAGTTCAATATTGATCAATAACACTCAACAGCCAAGCACTTGAAAAATAAAATAAACCATTGATTTTAAAAGATAGTTCATTGTTCTCATAATCGCTTGGTCGCTGGTTCAAGTCCAGCAGGGGCCACCAAATTCAAGGAGTTGCGTTAATAGCGTGACTCCTTTGTTTTTCCAGGGTGTTTTCAAACAGGATGCGTGGTTAGCAAACACCATCACAGCGCTTTACCTCACCCACGACTCACTAGCATTAACTCGCCTGCCTCTCGATTGAGAAAAACACATCATAGTATTCGCAATATCGGCCATTACCATTTCAATGGCGTGGCTTGAGGTTTATCAAATCGAGTCAACCAGAGTGTTTTTATCGAAGGGTTTAACCGGAAATACCAGACAGAAAGACTGGATTTTTACCTGTTCAGAACGGGGGGTAAAATCAAATAAACCACGGGGTGCTCTCTGTATGATTATAACAGCAAGCGCCCCGTGAATATCTGAATAGGCTGGTACTGGAAAATACCAGCCGAAAAGCTGACTACCTCAAGAAAAGCGTGAAAATAAAATAGATGTACTCACACTATTAATTGTCGGCAGGCGCTGAATCGAGAATCGATGGAACATGACTCGATGCCCACTTAGTAAAGTAATCCTGAAGCAGCAGTGAAGCATATTCTGAGGTATGGCCCTCGTCACGATATAATGGAAGGCCATTCTTAACATAAGAACATTTACCGTCCTTTCTATCGCAGAATACATCATTCTGTTCAAAAACAAGCACGCTGGGGTGGGTTTTATTAACCGCCACGAGCAGTGGGTTGAAATCTTTCAGAATAGAACTACGAACATCAGAGGAAGCCAAGCAATCCTTTGGATGCTGTTTAAGGGGCGATTTAAAGCAGGCCTTTGGATGAAAACCCGGTCTTATGTGTGGCGTAAAAATAATAACCTTCACCCCCTGTTTTTCAAGGAAGTCGATGCGTTGAATCACTCTGGCAATCTCATCGCTAGACGGCTGTCGTGACAGACCGTCTAAAATAACAAATTTTATGGATGGTGTTCTCTTGATAATGTCATCAATAAATTTTGCTTGATCGGTTATCCTGGAGCCATAGCAAGGGCTTCTCGGATCGTCACCAGAGTTATCAAAACCAACCCCACACGTTCCTATCGAAAGTATAGTCTGGTGCTTCAATTTTTCATTTTTAGCGAACCCAGGATAGAGCTGGTTTGCGTAGCTATTCCCCAAAAGAAGAATCGTTGGCGGCTTAGTCCCACTCTTCATGCAGAACCACCAAGCGAGTGTATTCTGATCTTTATAAGGGTATTCAGACAGGCAAATATCATTCTTTGTATAGGCCCATATTGGCCCCATAAACTGATACTGGACCTCTTTGGTAAAATCACTCGTTGTCACAGCCTTGCGTTCTGCAAATCCATCTTTATAAAAAACAGCAGAACCAGATAAAAATAGTACAACACTTAAAAGAACCAATGTACCAACAAATTTATATCCCTTTGATTTTCTTATTTTCCCTTCAACAAATTTATACGTAAGCCAGGCCAATAAGATCGATAAAAAGACAGCGGCTAATCGCAAAAAACGATCTGGCGTGCCTCTTTCTACAATTCTCAAAAAAGTCAATAACGGCCAATGCCATAGGTACAAAGGGAAACTGATTAAACCAAACCAAACCACTATCTTATTGCTCAAAAACAAACGATTGAGCATCGCATTAGGGCCGGCAAAAATGATTAAAACAGCACCAATAACGGGAATAAGAGCCCAAAAGCCAGGAAAGTATGCATCTTTATTGATGGATAAAAAGCCAAAACCCAAGATCAAAAAACCAAATAGTGAAAAGCCATTTATCACAAACTGATTTTTTTGAAACTTATCGACAAAGCTCTTGTGATAAAGAACGATAAACGCCAATAAACTACCGAACAACAGTTCCCAGAATCGGGTCAATGGAGAGTAAAACGTTGCGACTCCATCGCTCCTTATCATATAAATATTCAGAACAAAAGAAGCCAAAATAAAACTAAGTAGTAACGCAATTCGGCGAAAATTCATTCGCCAAAAAAGCCAACACAGCAAAGGCCAGAGAAAATAGAATTGTTCCTCTATACCTAAGCTCCACAAGTGCAAAAGTGGTTTAGTTTCTGCGGCATTATCAAAATAGCCAGATTCGCCCCATAGCACTAAGTTGGAAACAAATCCAACCCCCGCCATTGTATGCTTACCTAATTGCTTATACTCATCAGCAAGTAAAGCAAACCAGCCAAATACAATAGAAACAGTCAAAACCAGTAGCAAGGCGGGAAATATCCGCTTGATACGGCGTGCATAGAACTCAGAAAAGCTGAATGTTCCCTTATCTAGATTCTCGAAAATAATGGTGGAAATCAAAAAGCCGGAGATAACAAAAAAATATCAACACCAATAAAACCACCTTTCATCCAATCAGGAAAGGCGTGGAAAGCCACAACAGAGAGAACAGCAACGGCTCTTAATCCGTCAATGTCGGGGCGGTACTTTGGGTGTGAAAGATGAGAATTCGATGTTGTCATTAGGCTAAGTTCACGCTCGGCAAAACTTCAAAACTTGTCAAAGAATTTTAGCCGGATAGAGTGTAAAAAAGTGGTAAAAATTATACTCTCAGATGACCAACAGCAACAACTTTTACCCTATCTAACCGTTACGCTAAACAGTAATTCAGATACTTTACCCCCGCAGAATGCCCCAACAAACTCCACGTTCATTGCACCTACCGTTTTCCTACGTGCTGTTATCAGTTTATTTTTTAGAGAAATACACTATAAAAATAGCGCTAGTTACGATAAATATCTGAAAGGAACTCATGAGTAAGATTTTAACCTGCGTGTTGAGCGGTATTGTGATGTTTACCGCTGTTGGCGTACATGCCGCTGAAAAGGGGAGCTTTGCAGAGTTATTTTCATTGCGAAACTATTAGGGTAGAAGAATTCACGTCCTAACAACCTGCGAACACACGTCGATAAATGCACGCAGTTTGGGTTGATTCCTCGCGGCTTTTGAGAAATAGAGAAAAAGGCCATCGTTTCCCGGCGAGAGATCGAGTAATGCCGCTTCCAGCGTGCCGTTTGCAAGTTCGCGTGAGGTATGGAAAGTGGATGAATAAATAAGTCCGACGCCTCTCACTGCAAGGCTACGCATTAGCTCGCCATCGTTGACGGTAATTGTGCCCGTTGGTTCGAATCTTACACTTTCTTTATTTTCGATAAACTCCCACCGATAAACATCTCCCTTTTCAGGGCGGCGAAAGCGAATGCATTCGTGATGTACTAGATCGCACGTGGCTTTCGGCTTTCCATGCGCTTTAAAATAGTCAGGCGATCCAAATACTGCCCACTTAAATGGTGGGGAGAGCCGTATCGCGATCATATCCTGCTCTATGTACGAACCGATCATGATGCCGGCATCATAGCCTTCAGAGACGAAATTATCGTGACGATTACTCACCGTGATATCGACATTCAAATTCGGCCACGCCTGACGAAATGCTGGAATGAGCGGTTCGATAACATGAGGGAGCGCTAAACGCTCTACAATCAGCTTCAACGTCCCCGACGGCTTTTTTGCCGATTGCGCGACATCTTCAAAACCTGCCGCGATGGCTTGTGCGGCAGGTCCAATTTTCAGTAACAGGTCTTCTCCCGCTTCTGTCAGTGCCATCTTGCGCGTCGTGCGGTGGAAAAGTGGCACGCCGAGGCGATGTTCCAGTCGCTGGAGCGACAAGCTCACCGAGCCCGGCGTCTTGCCCAGATCGAGCGCCGCTTTGCGAATACTCAATCGTTTCGCTATAGCCAGAAATTCTGCAAGTCCATCAAAGCTATCGGATTGCCCCATTAGGGTTCCTCATCGTCATGCGATACAGGGATTATCAAACGTAATTTACGACAGTTTCTCACGCCAATACAAAATTATTACATCGATTTATTAAACAATACGTTCCATTTTTACCGTCTATTTTCAACCAGTTATCAAAGATATAGTCGGCAGACACCACCTGCTGAAGGAATTTTCTATGTCAATAATAAAACGCTGTACAGGTCTTATCGCCGCGATGGCTGTATTTGCAGCCTCCACCTCTGCTTTTGCGCAGAACGCACAGAAAGAAGAGAAGGTATTAATTGTCGTCTCCAGTCTGGATAAAAAGACGCCAGAGCTTGTTGGCGGTTTCTGGTTTCCAGAACTGACTCATCCGGTTGAAGTCTTCGATAAAGCCGGGCTGGATTACGATATTGCCAGCCCTAAAGGAGGATTACCGCCCTTCGACGGGTTCGATCTGAAAGATCAGGCGAGTCTGGATTTCTGGACTAACCCGGAGCATCGCAACAAGCTGGCCAATTCAATCCCACTCGCGAAGGTTGATCCCGCTAAGTACACCGCGATCCTGCTCGTCGGCGGACACGGGCCAATGTGGGATTTCGTCAACAACCCTGAGTTGATCAACATCGTACGTACAACATATGAAAACAACGGCATCGTCAGCGCAGTCTGCCACGGCCCGGCTGGCTTATTGAATGTGAAGCTCAGCAACGGCGAATTGTTAATTAAAGGGCGTCACCTTACCGGGTTTACGGCAGAAGAAGAGGCATTCCGCCATTACGACAAGATTGTGCCTTTTGAACTTGAAGCCGCGTTGAAAAAGGATGGCGCAACATTTGAAGAAGCCCCGATCTTTGAAAATAAAGTCGTCGTTGATGGAAGACTGATCACCGGCCAAAACCCAGCATCCGCTAAAGCGCTCGGCGAAGCTGTCGTCAAGGCACTGCAAGCGAAAGCGTAATTACCGTATCAGCAGGCGTTAGGGGAAAACACCTAACGCCTTTCGGCGCGGATCATGCCAACAGAGATGTCGTGACCAAAGTCACATAACCAGACGGGGGCATTGCCGCAGAAATTCAGGATTGTATAGTGTTCTAACAAGACGTTACCGCCAATGGCGGGCGAGACTTGGGCAGAGGTGAGTAGCACTACTCTCTTCTGCCCAAGTTTTTTTTTGCCTGTTGTTCGGCAATTCCCTGCGCGACAGCGCGAGGCCGCCGTCCGGCACAGCGTAATGATGTAGAAAACGATGAGGAGAAATACCATGAAAGCATTCCCCGAAGGATTTTTATGGGGCGGTTCAGTCGCAGCAAACCAGGTTGAAGGGGCATGGAATGAAGACGGCAAAGGCGTGTCGACCTCCGATCTTCAGCTAAAGGGCGTGCATGGTCCGGTGACAGAACGCGATGAGAACATTAGCTGCATCAAAGATCAGGCAATCGATTTTTATCATCAATACCCGCAGGATATACAGCTGTTCGCCGAAATGGGCTTCAAGGTGTTGCGCACCTCCATCGCCTGGACGCGTATTTATCCCGAAGGCGATGAAGCAGAACCCTGCGAAGCGGGTCTGGCCTTTTACGATCGTCTGTTTGATGAAATGGCGAAGCATCATATTCAGCCGCTGATTACGCTATCGCACTATGAAATGCCGTACGGTCTGGTGAAAAAGCTGGGGGGCTGGAGCAACCGCGCCGTCATCGACCATTTTGAGAAATATGCCCGTACCGTCTTTAGCCGCTACAAAGACAAGGTGAAGCACTGGCTGACCTTCAATGAAATCAACATGGCGCTGCACTCACCTTTTACGGGTATAGGGCTGAGCGGCGAACCGTCAAAACAGGATATTTATCAGGCCATCCACCATCAGTTGGTTGCCAGCGCACGCGCGGTGAAAGCCTGTCACGACATCATCCCTGATGCCAAAATTGGCAATATGCTACTGGGCGCCGTGCGCTACCCCATGACCTGCCACCCGAAAGACGTGCTGGAAGCGCAGAACAAGAACCGGGAATGGCTGTTCTTCGGTGATGTGCAGGTACGCGGCACCTATCCGGCCTGGATTCAGCGCTATTTCCGGGAAAATGACGTCGAACTCACTATTACCGCGCAGGACAAAGACGATCTGAGCCACACCGTAGACTTTGTTTCATTCAGCTATTACATGAGCGGCTGTGCAACCTTCGAGCCGGAAAAATACCAGTCCTCGCGCGGCAACATTATCCGCCTGATTCCTAACCCGCATCTTGAGGCGTCCGAATGGGGCTGGCAGATCGACCCCGAAGGTCTGCGTTTCCTGTTGAACGAGCTGTATGACCGCTATCAGAAGCCGCTGTTTATTGTAGAAAACGGGCTGGGTGCGCGCGACGTGGTGGAAGACGATGGCAGTATTCACGACAGCTACCGCATTGATTACCTGCGTCGCCATCTAATTCAGGTACGGGAAGCCATCGACGACGGCGTAGAACTGCTGGGCTACACCAGTTGGGGGCCAATCGATCTGGTCAGCGCGGGTACGGCACAGATGTCAAAACGCTACGGCTTTATTCATGTCGATCGTGATGATGAAGGCAAAGGCACGCTGGAACGTCGGCGCAAAGACAGTTTCTACTGGTATCAGGATGTGATTAGCAGCAACGGAAAGTCGTTGTAACAATCTAGAAAACCAGACGGCGCGTTCACACTGCGCCGTCTTTTTTATTAGCTAATTAAACATGAGCCAGCGCGATGATCGTCTCTCCGGCCTGCTGCTGACGTGCAGCGCCCTGGCTGAATACGCGATATTCTTCCGCGTTTGTGATAACCATTGGCGTCACCGTGTCGTAGCCCGCCTTCTGGATCGCTTCCAGATCGAACTCCAGCAGCAGTTGACCTTTTTTCACCTTGTCACCTTCTGCAACGTGCATCTGATAATGCTGACCTTCCAGCTGTACCGTATTGATACCGACATGAATCAGGATCTCCGCCCCTTTCTGCGAGAGAATTCCGACAGCATGGCCGCTGGCGAACGTGCTGGCAATCATGCCGTCCACTGGCGAATAGATACGGCCTTCCTGCGGCAGGATGGCAACGCCCTGCCCGACGACGCCGGAAGAGAACACCTTGTCGTTCACCTCTTCCAATGAGATCAACTCGCCTTTTGCTGGCGATCCCAGCTGTTCAGCCGTCTCTGGAGCGTCTTTCAGCGGTAGAGCATTTGTGTTCTGACGTGCTACTGGCGCAGCAGGTGTTGTAGATGGTGAACGCGGCGGCGTTGACGCTTTCTCAGCAGGCGGGGCGGGATCGTCAAACCCGACGATAACCGTCAGTACAAAGCTTGCCACGAAAGCAATCGCGCAGCCGATGAGGAATCCAACAAAGCCTTCTCCGTAGAAAATCGGCAACGTCAGCAAGCCGGGCATCCCCATAGAGACCGCCGAGCTTTTCGCATAGCCAACGATAGCGCCACCCAGCGCAGCAGCGATCACCGCACAGATAAACGGCTTTTTCAGCTTCAGCGTGACGCCGTAAACACCAGGTTCTGTGATGCCAAACAGCGACGCGATAAAGGTACTTCCTGCCAACGCTTTCAGCTTTTTATCTTTGGTTCGCACCATTACGCCCAATAGCGCACCGGATTGGGCAAAGACCGACGGACTGGAAGCTGCTTTAAGATAACTGTGCCCCATAACCGAGAGATCGTTGATAAAGACGGTGACGAAGCCCCAATGCACACCAAATATCACTAAGACCTGCCATGACGCCGCCATAAGCGCCCCGGCAATAATCGGGTTGAATTCATAGATATTGACGAACACCGACGCAATGAGCTTACTGGCCGAAATCCCAATCGGCCCGATGGTCATCAGCGTTAGCGGCACCATCAGCACCAGCAGGAAGAACGGCGTCAGGATATTGCGCACGCTTTCGTGAATATGGCGATTCAGGAAACGTTCGATGTATGACATCAACCACACGCTGAAGATAATCGGTATCACTGAGGAGGTGTATTTCATCATCACGACCGGCAGGCCGAAGAATGTCACAGGCTGACCGGCATCAAACAACCCCTGAATCGTCGGGTAAACCAGTGCACCCGCAATCGACACCGCCACAAAAATGTTGGTTTCGAATTTACGCGCAGCGGTAATCGCCAACAGCATCGGCAAAAAATAGAACAGGCTGTCGGACGCCGCATGCAGGATGACATAGGTACTTTCTTTGGTATTGAGCCAGCCAAGCGCAATTACGATAGCCAGCGCCCCTTTCAGCACCCCCGCCGCCGCCATCGCTCCCAACAAGGGAGTAAAGATCCCAGCAACCAGATCGATCAAGCGTCCCATAGCAGAGGTCGATTGCTCACTTTCCGCCGTCTGGCGTTTCCCGTCGCCGTCTTCCAGCAATTTGGAGATCGGCCCAAAGGCGCGGTAAACCTCCGGCACTCGATTCCCTATAACCACCTGCAACTGCCCGGAAGCATTGATGACCGTAATGACACCTTCTAACGCCTCCAGCGCAGCCACATCGACTTTACCGTGATCAACAATCTTAAAGCGCAAGCGTGTTGCACAATGCACCAGAGTAGAAACGTTGGTTTCCCCTCCGACTAACTCCAGAATATTTTCAGCGAGCACTTTGCTATTCATAATGACTTCCCGTTTCGTCAATGGCTGCGACTGCCTAATACACGTCATCCCGCTTGTTATCCGCTGGCCAGCTGGAAAATAAGCAAAAAAAAACCTGGATAAAGCAGCGTGCGGTATACGCTGCTTTATCCAGGTCTCGCCCAGAAAATTCTGGTGACGTCCTTTCCTGTTTTCTAACAAGTTAACGCAGAGAAAGCTATCTCTACGTTTTATTCTGTGAAAACAGTCACTAAATTTCTGCCAATCCGGCAAAGCCGCCTAATCCACGACTCGACGACGCCGTAAAAACAAAATGGCGCTTCTCAAAGAAACGCCATCGGCAAATTTACTGTTTGCCCTGCTTCTTCAGCCAGGCTTCCATTTGGTCGATCTCCGGCTGTTGGGCTTTGATAATCTCTTCGGCCAGCTTGCGCAGCTCCGGGTCTTTGCCGTATTGCAGTTCCGTCTTCGCCATATCAATCGCGCCGCGGTGGTGCGCAATCATCCCTTTGGCGAAGGCAATATCAGGGTCGCTGGATTTCATACCGTCCATCATCTCGGTATGCATCGCATCCATCCCTTTCGTATACGCCTGTTGGGAAGGCGACTCACCGTTCGTTGAACCATGGCCACTATGGGCGCTGTCGGCCGCAAACGAGAGAAATGGAACCAGCAAGGTCGCTGTTAATAACAAATGGACTTTCTTCATCATAACCCCTCAATCAGTCACAGTACTTCTTGAGGGTAGACGTTCCAGTAAGGGGAAGGTCAAGAAAAGATTCAGACGCTCTCGGCCAGACGCATGCAGACACAATTACGCCCCTGAGCCTTCGCTTTATAGAGCTGCTCGTCCGCCAGACCGATGAGATCGTAAATATTGCCGCCTTCATACTGGGAAAATATGGCAACGCCGATGCTGACAGTAAAATAGATTTCCCGGCCATCGGACAGCATAAGCGGAGTGGATTCCGTACGACGCCGCAGCGCTTCGGCCATGGCTTCAGATTGCTCATCCGTCAGGTCATAAGCCGCAATCACGAACTCTTCCCCACCCCAGCGGCACAGAATATCGCTCGGCTGAATATTCGCACTCAGCATGCGGGCAAAGCTGGCGATCAATTCATCACCACAGGCATGCCCGTAGGTATCGTTGACCTGCTTAAAATAATCGATATCCAGAAACAGCAGCGTTATTTGACGCTTTTTCTTATTCATCAGCACGCCCTGTCTCCCGTTCAACATACTGAGAAAAGCGCGGCGATTGAAGGTATTCGTGAGCGCATCCTTCAGGCTGTTGCTTTCGATGATTTTAATCAGTCGCCGGTTCATCGAGACAAAATGCGAGACGCTTAACATCGCCATAATGAGCATCGCAATATTCAGCCGTGCCGTGGTGAGAAACGAATTAATGTACGCTTCGGAATTTGAATTGATGAGTATACCAACCTGATTAATATAGAGATAATTCAGTATTACGCCCGTAATTGCACAGAGCAACGACATAATCGGGAAAGAGTAATTGAACGCACACAGCGTGAGTGGAATAACGGACAGCGTAATTAGGCTAGCATCCAGAAAAAATAGGCTAACCAGTAAGAAAATGATGAAGACCAGAAAGGGAAAAATATTTTCTCTGACGTGCTTAGGACAAAGCGGAATATTCCGTAGCGCCCTCAGGATGTCTTTCGCTCGCAGGAAAAAGAACGCGAGAATAATGCCGGTTCCCAGTTGTTCACTGAACCAGTCCATAAACTCGTCATAGCGATTCCCCGTATCGTAGACATACGCATAAAACCCATACACCACACCGGATAAGAACGCGCCTACAAACGTCGAGGCGAAAATAATATAGGCATAATATTTGCTGAATTTTTCAAATGTCGACCACTTTCCGGTAAACCGACACATCAGGCAAAAGGCGCACCAGGCCGCCACCACAAAAACCATATTGCACAAACATAACAGTACCTTGGTTTTTAACGGTGAGTTATTGTCCATCAGTAACGCTGCCGACAGCATTGCCACATAACTCACCAAAAAACCCGCACTGATCGAGAGTACTTTACCTTTTATCGTCCCTTTTCTGGCCCTGAAACTAATCATGAGACAAAAAACCAGAATATTGGCAGGCCAAAACAGCGACAGTTCATCCAGCACTCGAAACCGAAATCCCATACAGCTCACGATTAGGGTGGTCAGAAACAGAAGCGGCATGAATTTTATAGTTTTCAACGTCAAATCGTTATTCATCTGTCCTTTACCGCCCGCTATCCGATAGTCCCGCGCCTGCTGTCTCCTGTGAGAATAACATTAATCATTTCCCTACTCACAGTGTGATGGTGGAGGGGAAAATAAATAAAAAAACCACCGGACTGATGCATTACCCGTGAGGTAATACGTCAATCCGGTGGTCTTACTAACTTATACTCGTCATACTTCAAGTTGCATGTGCGTTGGCCGCGTTTAGTCACCCGAATCACTTACCTGAGTAAGCTCATCGGGATTAAATGAGAGACATCCTGTCTCTCACCGGAGGCCAGCTGTTGGCTGGTCAAATTCGTTCCCGACGAATTTGTCCTTCTCTTGCCGCCTGCCTGAAACTCGAATTATTTAGAGTATATTTATTTCCGCGCGGACGCGTTATTCCGTAGGAACAGGCTTGCCGTCAGGTTTTGGTGGTTGAGTCAGTCGTTTTTCAAAACTGTCGTTGTACTGCTTCTTCTGCTCTGGCGTCAGAACATTGTAAATTTTGTTTTTGGTTTCCAGCCCGCTCAGCATTCTGGCCTTGTGTGTGGCATCGGCTTTATCCAACTGTGCCTGTGCTTTAGCGGCATCAAACGTATCTGATGCGACCAGACTATGCATATCACGACGATCATCCTGCATAGCTTTGTGCATTTTCTCGCGGGAATCTTTCATGATGTCTTTAATTTGCTGCTTCTGCGCTTCCGTCAAATTCAGCTCTTTAAACATCGCATCCGGCCCCATCATGCCACGATGCTCCCGACCCTCTTTCATCATCATCTTGTGTTCCGAGCCAGGACCTTTAGGTGCTTCATTAGCATGCGCGATACCTGCCGCGCCCAATGCCAAAGAAGAAGCAACCAGCATTGCAGTGAGTTTACGCATATTTTATTCCTCTCTCTGAATTGACTTGTCGACGGCGGGTGCCGTGCTACGAGAGAAAGTATAGGCCTGACACCTTCAGTTAATTAGAGTAAGGGTAAATCTCTGCAAGTGTCGGCTCCACATTTGCGGCAATTATGGAGAATGAGGAGGAATTGTGTAAGGAGCGGAAGTATTCCGTTAACGACGTAGCGCGATATTGCTGCATTGCCCTTAATGCTTCTACAACACCGCGCGCCAATGGGTGAAAAAGGCTCGCGGTGCCATTACCGAAGTGAACGCCTAAAGGCGGTGGCCTCTTGTGCCAGCGCATCAAGATGGGCATGAATGACTTTCATTTTCTGAATCAACGGGTTTCGCTCTGGTGAACTATCCATCGCACTCAATTGCGCAGAAAGCCGTTCAATCTGCGTACAAAGGTAAGCGTCACGTTCTTTCGCCTGAAGCAACTGCTGCTGAAGGGACTGATGTTCCTGCCGCCACGTCTGCTGCTGCCGCTGAACGCTTTGCTCTAACGCCTGAAGCGCGCTATCCAGCCGATATTCCAACTCTTCCACCCGCATAACGATACCTTTGCCCAATAAACCCGCGGATTATAATGTCACACGCCCCCGACAACAAACATTCCAGCGCACGATCCCTTGCGTACACGCGGTTCTCCCTACATTCAGCAATGACATCAATCACAATAAATAAACATAAATTTCACAACTCACTCAATTACGGCTAAATTGAACACCATAACTCATCAGACCAGTTAACTTCACCGGAGAGTGTAATGACTGCCTACCCCACGCTGCTTTCCCCACTAGATCTTGGCTTCACGACGTTAAAGAACCGCGTTGTGATGGGCTCCATGCATACTGGCCTGGAAGAACACCCGGATGGCACCGAAAGGCTAGCCGCATTTTATCATGAGCGTGCGCGGGGCGGCGTTGGCCTGATTGTCACAGGCGGTATTGCGCCAAATGAAAAAGGCGCCGTCGCCAAAGGAGGTGCCACCCTGCATGACGGCGCGCAGTTGGCGCACCATCAGGTACTGACGCAAGCGGTACACGATGCAGGTGGGAAAATCGCCCTGCAAATTCTCCACGCCGGCCGCTACAGCTATCAGCCCGATCCGGTTGCACCCTCGGCCATTCAGGCACCAATTAACCGTTTTGCGCCACGGGCAATGAGTACGCAAGATATTGTGCAAACCATCGACGACTTTGCTCGTTGCGCTGAACTGGCGCAGCAAGCAGGCTACGATGGCGTGGAAATCATGGGGTCGGAAGGTTACCTGATTAATCAGTTTCTGGTGACGCATACCAATCATCGTGATGACGAATGGGGCGGGGATTTCCAACACCGCTGCCGTTTCGCGCTTGAGATTGTCCGCGCCGTACGGGAACGAACGGGGCCTGATTTCATCCTGATCTACCGCTTGTCCATGCTCGACCTAATAGAGGAAGGCTCAAGCTGGCAGGAAATTGTTCAACTGGCACAGGCGATTGAACAAGCGGGTGCTACCCTCATCAATACTGGGATCGGCTGGCATGAAGCACGAATTCCGACTATCGCTACGCTAGTGCCACGCGGCGCATTCGGCTGGGTGACGAAGAAACTGATGGGGAAAGTCCGCATCCCGCTGATTACCACTAACCGTATTAACGACCCCGGCGTGGCGGAACAGTTGCTGGCTGAGGGCTGCGCCGACATGGTATCGATGGCGCGTCCTTTTCTCGCCGATGCCGAACTGGTGGCAAAAGCACAATCGGGGCGTGCCGATGAAATCAATACCTGCATCGGCTGCAATCAGGCCTGCCTCGATCAGATTTTCGCTGGCAAGGTTACCTCTTGTCTGGTCAACCCACGCGCCTGCCATGAAACCGAACTACCTATCCAACCCGCGCGAGTCAGTAAACGCTTTGCGGTGGTCGGCGCGGGTCCCGCAGGCATGGCCTTTGCCGTCAACGCCGCTGCACGCGGCCATCAGGTCACGCTGTTTGAAGCGTCTTCCTATATCGGCGGGCAATTCAATATTGCCAAACAGATTCCCGGCAAAGCGGAGTTTTATGAAACACTGCGCTACTACCGTCGACAGCTAGAACTCCACGGCGTCACGCTTCGCCTGAGCACGCAGGCAACCGCCGCTGATTTACTCGGTTTTGATGACATCATTCTGGCCTCTGGCATCGTGCCACGTATCCCCCCGATTACTGGCATTGATCACCCTAGCGTGCTGAGCTATCTGGACGTACTGCGCGACAAAAAGCCGGTCGGCAAACGCGTGGCGATCATCGGTGCAGGCGGCATCGGGTTTGATACTGCGCACTATCTCCTTAATCACAACCATCGTCCCAACCCCCTCACTTCTCAGTTGGACGGCGACTTTTATGCGGAATGGGGGATTGATAAGCAGTTACAGCACCGGGGCGGCCTGTTGCCTCACCACGCTAACGAGCTTCCCCACCAGCGGGACATTACCTTATTACAGCGGAAGACGGGCAAGCCCGGCGAAAATTTGGGGAAAACGACAGGCTGGATACACCGCACGACACTGCTGCGTCACGGCGTGACGATGCTGGGCGGCGTGGAATATCGCCATATTGATGATGAGGGGCTGCACATTATCCACGACCAGCAAATACGCTGCCTGCCGGTGGATAACATCATTATTTGTGCCGGTCAGGAACCCAACCGAAAACTGTATGACCCCTTACTGGCTGCTGGGTGTCATGTTCATCTGATTGGCGGTGCAGATGTGGCACAGGAATTAGACGCTCGCCGGGCAATCGATCAGGCCACCCGGCTAGCGTTAACGTTGTAATTTATACAGAAGCAGCTTAGCGGGACGAATTCGTTTTAACCGCACGCAGTACGGCGAACTTCGTGTTGCTGGCAATGGTTTCACAGTTACCGAACAGACGCTTCAGCTTGTGGAAGTAATCCAGATGGCGATTACCCACAATGCGCAGCTCTCCACCAACCTGAAGGCAGCGGCGAGCATCCATAAACATCTGCCAGGCGATTTCATCGGTCACGGCCTGTAACTGATGAAATGGCGGATTACACAGCACGGCCTGCAACGTATCGCGCCTAACGCGGGACAATCCGTTATTCACCACAAAGCTACAGCGCTCAACATCCTGCGGGCGGTTGACTTCAACGTTCATCTGGCTCGATGCTACCGCCATGTAGGATTCATCAAAGAAACCGACGGTGGCGTCCGGGTTGGCTTCCAGCGCCGCCAGCCCAATGACACCGTTGCCACAACCGAGATCGATGATCTTACCGTCTATCTGTTCCGGCAAATGCTGCATAAAGAAACGTGCGCCGATATCCAGCCCATTACGCGAATACACGTTAGCATGGTTTTGAATACGATAGCCGTAGCCATCCAGCTCCCACTCAGTAGTAAGTGACTGCTCACTGACTTTGAGCTCCGCCCACTCACAGTGAACCAGACGCGCCTTCTTCCAGGCCAGCGAGGTTTTCGTCGGCCCCATCACGCGCTCAAACAGTTGCAGCGTAGAAGTATGAATATCCCGCGCCTTCGCCCCGGCAATAATGCGTGTTTGCGGCGTGACAACCTTACGCAACATTCTCAACTGGTGTTCCAGCAGCGCGATCGTTTTGGGAATCCTCATCACTACCAGCGCTGGCGCATCGGGTAGATCCGCCATGCTATCCAACAGCGTTACTGCAGCGGCATCATAGCCGTTCAGTTCCAGATTATGCCGCGTCGCCAGTTGGCTAAGATAAGAGTCGCTGATACTGACAGGCGACTGCGCCTGCAAACCGCAAGCCAATGCACCAAACGTATCATTGAAAATCAGGCGCGGACCCGGCGCGATTTCCATGGTGGACAGCTCACGCAGCAAGTATTCATCTGCGGCATCCCAAGCCTGTAGCGCCGAGTTTTCAGCGACCTGAGGGTAACGCACCAACGTCAGGTTGCACGTTTCCAATTCGAGTTGGCTCATTAGCCTCTCCTACATCATAAAATTTGCGCTGTTTATCCCTTAAAATAGCTCATCAGTAAATGCTTTTCTCTGCCAGAAAGGGAAATGATTGACGTTGCCTTGTCATTTCACCGTGATAATCTGCCTATTCATCACCGATGCCCTCAGGATACCAAACGCTTATGATTCGCTTCGCTATTGTAGGAACCAGTTGGATCACCCGTCAGTTTGTTGATGCCGCCCATGAAACCGGCAAGCTGAAGCTCACCGCCATCTATTCCCGAACGGTAGAAAAAGCGCAGCCGTTTCAAGCCGATTACATGGTGGATACGCTCTTTGATTCACTGGAAGCCATGGCGAAATCCGACCTTATAGACGCCGTGTATCTGGCCAGCCCTAACTCACTGCACTGCGAACAGGCCCTGCTTTTCCTGAGCCACGGCAAGCATGTCATCTGTGAAAAACCACTGGCTTCCAACCGCTATGAAGTCGAACAAATGATAGCCTGTGCCAGAGAAAATCAGGTCGTGCTATTTGAAGCGTTCAAAACCGCCAGCCTGCCTAACTTTAGCGTGGTGCAGCAGGCGCTGCCGAAAGTCGGCAGATTGCGTAAAGTGGTACTGAGCTACTGCCAGTATTCCTCGCGCTACCCGCGCTATCTGGCTGGCGAGAACCCGAATACCTTCAATCCGGCGTTTTCAAACGGTTCCATCATGGATATCGGCTACTACTGTCTGGCCTTCGCCGTAGCGCTGTGGGGAGAACCCTGCACTACGCAGGCCAGCGCAACGCTGTTGGAAAGCGGTGTGGACGCACATGGCAGTATCATCCTGAATTACGGCGATTTCGATGTCACCATCGTCCATTCCAAAGTCAGCCACTCCGCCATTCCCAGCGAAATTCAGGGGGAGGACGGTTCGCTGGTGATTGAAAAAGTCTCTGAATGCCATAACGTGAAATTCATCCCGCGTGAAGGCAAGCAGTTGGATCTCAGCCAGCCACAGCATATCAATAGCATGCTGTACGAAGCAGAAACCTTTGCCACACTGGTGAACGATAACGACATCAACCATGCAGAACTGGCACGATCACGCACCGTTGCTGGACTGCTGACGGAAATTCGCCGCCAAACGGGTGTCGTGTTTCCTGCCGATGCCGCGACACCGGGAAATGCGGATTAAGACGGTGATAATTATTTGACCAAGATCATCTTTTCACCTATCTTCTGTCAGGCAAAGGGGAGTAACTTTTCCGCCAGCTAATCGTCATTACGATGCTTACCGCATCCGGTTACTGGGCAACTTTGATGAAAAGCTTGATTCTTAATGAAACAGCTTCATTAACGTTGTAAGTGAGACCTTGCCGGGAGGCGAGGTGCATTTGCAGCTTTAATAACAAGCGGCCAGCGTCCTTCCGATGTTGGCCGTTTTTGTTTCTATTTAAGGATCTTGCTATGCACACCATCGGCACGCCATGGTTATGGGGCAGCTTCGCTGCCATTGTTATAGTGATGCTGGCCATCGACCTGCTCTATCAAGGGCGCAAAGGGTCGACGGTAATGACGTTCAAACAGGCTGCCGTCTGGTCGATCATCTGGGTCACGCTCTCTCTGTTGTTCAACGCCGGCTTCTGGTGGTATCTGGATGGCACAGTCGGTCGCGAAGTCGCTAACGCGCAGTCGCTAGCCTTCCTGACCGGTTATTTGATTGAGAAAGCGCTCGCTGTCGATAACGTCTTCGTCTGGCTGATGCTCTTCGGCTATTTCGCCGTTCCTCCGCAATACCAACGTCGCGTGCTTATTTACGGCGTGCTGGGTGCCATCGTTCTCAGAACGCTGATGGTGTTTGGCGGCAGTTGGCTCGTCACACAATTCCAGTGGCTGCTCTATGTGTTCGGCGCGTTCCTGCTGTTCACCGGTCTTAAAATGGCACTGGCTAAAGAAGGTGATGGAGCGATCGGTGACAAACCGCTGGTGCGCTGGCTGCGTAGCCACCTGCGCATGACGGATAGCATCGAGAACGATAAATTCTTTGTCCGTCGTAACGGCATACTGTTTGCCACGCCACTGTTTTTAGTGCTGATTATGGTTGAAATCAGCGACGTGATTTTCGCCGTTGACAGTATCCCCGCTATTTTCGCCGTCACGACCGATCCCTTTATCGTACTGACGTCTAACCTGTTCGCTATTCTGGGCCTGCGTGCGATGTACTTCCTGCTGGCTGGCGTGGCAGAACGCTTCTCGCTGTTGAAATATGGTCTGGCCGTCATTCTGATCTTCATTGGTACCAAGATGATGCTCATCGACATTTTCCATATTCCAGTGGCGATTTCTCTGGGCGTCGTTGCCAGCATCCTGATCATTACCATGCTGATCAACGTCTGGGTGAACAAACGCGCCGAGCGTTAATCCTTTTCTTCCTCTCCGCACGGCTCCCGCTGTGCGGAGATGTCTTCCCTCATTCAAGTTTCCATATTCAATCATTCCCACGCACGTTCTGCGCGAAAATCAGTGCTACACAAAGATATCCGTCATAAAAAAACGTCGGGAGCGTTTTTCAACGTTGCACAGCAACGGCCCGAAGGGTGATGGACAAGGATGTCCGTCATAAAAAACCACATCATCGCTTTTCTCAAAAGTAAATTTTCATATACTGATACACGCAAACACATTTAGTTACGGAAAGAAAAAGCCACCCGGCACATGCCAGAGGTGTCAGCTCCGTACACACAATCACTAAACGGAACGGTTACACCGTCAAAATTATGGAAACTCAACAGTCTCGCTTTTTGCAATACATTACTCGCGGTAGTCTGGTTCAACAGATCCTTCTGGGGCTTGCGGCCGGTATTATCTTGGCCTCTCTGTCTACGCAGGCCGCGCTGGCTGCCGGTTTATTGGGAACGCTGTTCGTCGGCGCACTGAAAGCCGTCGCGCCAATTTTGGTATTGGTGCTGGTCATGGCCTCTATCGCCAACCACCAGCAAGGGCAAAAAACTAATATCCGCCCTGTGCTGTTTCTCTATCTCATCGGCACCTTCTCTGCGGCACTGATTGCCGTCGTGCTAAGCGTCCTCTTCCCTTCCACGCTCGCGCTCAACGCGCAGGCCGCCGACATCACGCCGCCGTCAGGTATTGTCGAAGTGCTGGAAGGGCTGTTGATGAGCGTCATCGCCAACCCGATTCACGCGCTGCTGAATGCGAATTACATCGGTATTCTGGTCTGGGCCGTTGGGCTAGGCATTGCGTTCCGTCACGGTTCAGATAGCACAAAGAACATGATTAACGATGCCTCCAACGCGGTCACCATGATTGTGCGCGTGGTGATTCGCTTCGCGCCGCTGGGGATTTTCGGTCTGGTGGCGTCAACGCTGGCGGAAACCGGCTTCGGTGCACTGTGGGGCTATACTCATCTGCTGATGGTACTGATCGGCGGCATGCTGCTAGTCGCGCTGGTGGTCAACCCATTGATCGTTTACTGGAAGATTCGCAGCAACCCTTATCCACTGGTGCTGCGCTGCCTGCGTGAGAGCGGTGTGACCGCCTTCTTCACCCGCAGCTCCGCCGCTAATATTCCGGTCAATATGGAGCTGTGCCGTAAGCTGAATCTGGACGAAGACACGTATTCTGTCGCCATCCCGCTGGGTGCCACCATCAATATGGCAGGCGCGGCGATTACCATCACGGTACTGACGTTGGCCGCCGCACATACGCTCGGCATTCAGATCGACGTACCGACGGCGCTGCTGCTTAGCGTCGTCGCATCGCTGTGTGCCTGTGGTGCATCGGGCGTGGCGGGTGGCTCACTGTTGCTGATTCCGCTGGCGTGCAGCATGTTTGGTATTTCCAACGATATCGCCATGCAGGTCGTTGCCGTTGGCTTCATCATCGGCGTCTTGCAGGACTCGGCAGAAACAGCGGTGAACTCCTCAACAGATGTGATGTTCATCGCCGCCGTGTGTCACGCGGAAGATGCCAAACTGGCGGAAAAAGAGCGCTTAAATCTGCTGTAAATCGTAGGGGATGATTAATCTTATCTGATCTTTAACGCCGTTCGCTTAAGAACGAGCGGCGTTAGGGTTACGAGCAAAACCTGAAATTATGCTTTCTTCTCTACGCTAAAAGGATCGATACCGCGCTGCTGCATGCGCCAGAAGCGGATGATGTTAAAGCCATTCATCAGCAGGAAGCTGCCTTCGATCAGCGATCCACCAATCGAGCCCAGCCAGATATTGTGCGCAACCCAGCCAGCAGTTGAACACCACATCACGCAGCGAGTCGTTAACCCAGAGGTGCGGAACAGCGCCCAGGTACTGACGACCGTACCGGCTATCGGCAACAGTTCCATCGCATGACGCATGCCCGACAAACCAAACAGCAGCGTGAGCGAGATGAAGACAAACATCACAATAATATTGTGCGTTTTTAGTGAAATGAGCGTACGTGCCGAGTTCAACACTGCACTTGCACCTGCCGCATTTGCCCCCATCAAGAAGAAGTGCAGGCCAATCACGGCGCTGTATGCCGATAGCTGTATTTTGAATTTTTGATCGTTACGGTTGAAAAACATGGTGATACCGACCAGAAACGCCAGTACACCAACAGACTGGGCAATCCAATACTGTGTCATGATCCCTGCCTCTAAAAAGTTGCTGCGAAAAAAAACGGCGCCATTATAAAAATGAAACGCCGTTTTATTTTAATTGGAATGAATAATATTTACAACGTTACGCCGCTCTTAAATATGGCTAATTCACGGAAGTCGTTTACTTCATTCTTCGTCTGCTTACCGTCAGCAGTCTCCACAATCAGTTCTACAAACTGACTTAGCAGTTCATCCATCGGCATATCGTGGATCAGACGCCCCGCATCGAAATCAATCCAGTGCGGTTTCTTCTTCGCCAGCTCGCTGTTGGTCGCCAGTTTTACGGTAGGGACAAATCCGCCGTAAGGTGTGCCGCGCCCGGTACTGAACAGCACCATATGACAACCCGCGCCCGCCAGCGCGCTGGTTGCTACAGCATCATTCCCCGGCGCGCTGAGTAGGTTAAGCCCTGGAGTGTGTAAGCGCTCACCATATTTCAGCACGTCCACCACCTTGCTCTGCCCCGCTTTTTGCGTACAGCCCAGTGATTTCTCTTCCAGCGTAGTGATCCCGCCCGCCTTGTTACCCGGCGATGGGTTCTCATAAATCGGCTGGTTGTGCGCGATGAAATACTGTTTGAAGTCATTCACCATGTGCACCGTTTTCTCAAACGTGGCTTCATCACGGCAGCGGCTCATCAGAATACGTTCCGCACCGAACATTTCCGGCACTTCGGTCAGCACAGTCGTGCCACCGTTGGCGATCAGATAGTCGGAGAAACGGCCTAACAGCGGATTGGCAGTAATACCAGACAACCCGTCGGAGCCACCACATTCCAAACCAAACTTCAGTTCGCTCAGCTTACCCGGTTCACGTTTATCATGGCGCATCGCTTCATACAGCGTGTGCAGACGCTCCAGACCAGCTTCAACCTCATCGTCCTGCTGTTGACATACCATGAACGTGACGCGATCAGAATCAAAACCACCCAATGTGCTGCGGAACGCGTCAACCTGGTTGTTTTCACATCCCAGACCGATCACCAACACCGCACCGGCATTCGGGTGACGCACCATGTTTTGCAGCATCGTGCGGGTATTCTCGTGATCCTGACCGAGCTGTGAACAGCCGAAGGTATGGCTAAACAGGTAAACGCCATCGATACCTTCAGCATCATTGGTTTCTTTCAGGAAACGCTGCTGAATCTGGCGGGCAATCCCGTTCACGCAACCGACGGTTGGCAGGATCCACAGTTCATTACGGATACCGACATCGCCATTTTTGCGGCGATAAAGCTGCACGTCCCGATCGCCCATCTGTGTTGGCAGTTCGAGAAATTCAGGCTGGTACTGATATTCATCCAGATCGCTCAGATTGGTTTTCGCATTCTGGGAGTGAATATGTTCTCCGGGAGCAATAGACACCAATGCATGGCCGATCGGCAGGCCATACTTGGTAATCATTTCTCCCGGTGCGATGGTTTCTAGCGCGAACTTATGTCCGCGCACGACAGGTTGCTGAAGTGTCACCGTATGGCTATCCACCGACACCGTTTCGCCTTGCTCGACATCACGCAGGGCGACAGCCACATTGTCCAGAGAATGAATTTTTATAATACTTTGCATGGATAACCCTTCTTGCTGATTAGCAATAACCTTCCACAGCTGAGCGCATACCGCGTTCAACGATGGTTTGTAACTGTTCAGTCACCTGCGCAGCCAAACCAGGAACCTGCGTTAAATCCTGTTCCCAGTGGTCTGCATCGCGCAGTACTACATTCACCAGCTCAGCCAGGCTGACGGTGTTTTCTTTTACGCCCGCCCACAGCGTGGAATAACGCTCCAGCCAGTGTGCGTCATCCTGCAACGGATAGGTTTGTAACGCATCGCCTTCACCGCTGCGTTCGCCGCGATAGAATGCAATCAGAGCCGCTAGCGCAAACGTCAAGCGCGCAGGCAGTTCCCCGTGACGTTCACGGTAAGTCAACAACTGCGGCAGAATGCGGGTGCGGAATTTGGTCATGCCATTCAGCGAGATAGACAACAGCTGATGCTGAATGAACGGGTTGCGGAAGCGGCTTAGCACGGCCTGAGCAAACGAGGTTAGCTCGTCATGCGGCAAATCCAATACCGGCACAATCTCTTCGGCAATGGTCTTTTCCACGAATTTGCCAACCAGGGCATCATTCATCGATTCGCCAACGGTATCCAGACCTGCCAGGAATGCGACCGGCACCAGCGCGGTATGCGCACCGTTGAGAATTGCCACTTTGCGTTCTTTATATGGCTTGATGTCATCAACGATACGGACATTCAGATCCAGCTTGTTCAGGCGTAATTCTTCTGCCAGCCACTGTGGCCCCTGAATCACGAACAGATAGAAGTGTTCCGCTGTATCCCAGAATGTATCCTGATAGCCCATCTCCTGCTGTAGCGCCTCAACTTCGGCACGCGGGTAACCTGTGACAATACGGTCAACCAGCGTCGAGCAGAACGTGTTGTGATCGTTCAGCCAGGCGGTAAACGTTGGCGTCAGCTCCCACTGCGCGGCATAGCGCAGTACCAGCTCTTTCAGCGCTACACCGTTGTAATCAATCAGTTCGCACGGCAGCAGCACCCAGCCTTTATCCGCCGCGCCGTCAAAATGGCAGAAGCGCTCATACAGCAGACGGGTTAATTTCGCCGGGAAACTGACAGGTGGAGCATCGCTCAGGCGATCATCTGCGTGATAGCTGATGCCCGCTTCTGTGGTATTAGAGAAAACGAAGCGAATGTTTGGATCGTGCGCCAGAGCCAGATATTCATCGAACTGACGGTACACATTGATTTCACGGTTTACTGAACGGATTAGACGCGGTTCACGAACCGCCTCACCCTGCTCGTTCAGGCCACGGATAATAGTGGTGTAAAGTCCATCCTGAGTGTCCAGCGCGGGCGGGAAATCAGAATCGATCGGGCGAACCACAACAATGCCCGCATCCAAATCGGTGTGTTCATTCAGCAAATCCAACTGCCAATCCACAAAAGCGCGCAGGAAATTGCCTTCACCAAATTGAATAACACGATCCGGGTGTTGACGACCGGGGAAGTTACGACGATTTAACGTTTGCATTAACAGGCTACCTTAGGACGAATCTCACATTCAGGGCACGACCGATCGACCACCGTCATCCCTATATTCATATTCACCAGCACCAAATAACCACGCGCGCTGATGACAAAAGACCGAGGCATCGAGAACCGCGGCGTAAGCCCCTTTGGGAATCTTACTGCCGCGTATCTCGCGCAATTCACACCTTACGACGCGGCGGAATTACAGCTCGATGGCAAAATAGTTTTTAGCGTTATCGAAACTGATGTTTTTCACCATTTCGCCCAGCAACGGCAGATCTGCTGGCGCTTCGCCATCTTCCACCCAGCGGCCAATCATCTGGCACAGAATGCGGCGGAAATATTCATGACGGGTATAAGACAGGAAGCTACGGCTATCGGTCAGCATGCCGACAAAGCGGCTCAGCAAACCAAGTTGTGCTAACTGAGTCATCTGGCGTTGCATGCCATCTTTCTGATCGTTGAACCACCAGCCGGAACCGAACTGCATCTTGCCCGGCATCCCTTCGCCCTGGAAGTTGCCGATCATCGTGCCGAGCACTTCGTTATCACGCGGATTCAGGCAGTAAAGGATGGTTTTCGGCAGCAGATTTTCTTCATTCTGCTTGCTGAGCAGGCGAGACAGTTCCTGAGCCAGCGGACGGTCGTTGATGGAGTCGAAGCCCACATCCGGCCCCAGCAGCTTGAACTGACGCAGGTTATTGTTGCGCAGTGCGCCAATGTGATACTGCTGAACCCAGCCGCGACGCGCGTATTCCGCACCCAACCAAACCAGAACACCCGTTTTGAACTGTGCCACTTCATGTTCGCTCAACGTTTCGCCAGCAAGGCGACGCGCCAGAATTTTGTCCAGCGCGGCATCATCCGCTTCGGCAAACATCACCACATCCAGCGCGTGGTCAGATACTTTACAGCCGTGCGCCGCAAAGTGATCCAGACGCTTGGTCAGCGCTGTTTGCAGATCGCTGAAGCGACGAATGTCGGTGTCAGAGACTTCACCCAACTTCGCCATATAGTCGTTAAAGGTTGCCAACTCAATGTTGAACGCTTTATCTGGGCGCCAGCTCGGCAACACTTTGATAGAGAAGCTTGAATCCTGAGCAACGGCTTTATGGTGGCGCAGATCGTCAATCGGATCGTCTGTCGTACCGACCATTTTCACATTCATCTGCTGCATGATGCCGCGCGCAGTAAAATCATCACGCTCCAGCATCGCATTACAGCGATCCCAGATGTCTTTTGCCGTGCCTGGCGACAGCAGCGTGCCCGTTACGCCAAACGGACGGCGCAGTTCCAGATGTGTCCAGTGGTAAAGCGGGTTGCCGATGGTGTGTGGCACGGTTGCAGCCCAGGCTTCAAATTTTTCCCAGTCGCTGGCATCACCCGTACACAAGCGCTCAGGCACGCCATTGGTACGCATCGCACGCCATTTGTAGTGATCGCCCTTCAACCAGATGTCATACAAATTTTTGAAACGATAGTTTTCCGCGATCTGCTCAGGCGGTAAATGACAGTGGTAATCAAAGATAGGTTGATCGACGGCATACTCATGATAAAGGCGACGAGCAAATTCAGTATCTAACAGAAAATCTTCACTCAGAAACTGGGGCATGTTTTCTTCCTTACCGTGCTTCTTGTGCACCAAATGGGTTGGTCATTAAAAGATATCACACCAATTATGCGCGATATCTCACAGTATTTGTGAGGTCATGATCGCAAAAATGTAACAAACAGTACAATAACCCAGCACCTATCGCCTTAAATGCCTTGTCTCTCTCGTTTAAACGAGGGATTCGTTATTCCGCATAAAAATAATGGTTTTGTGATATCACTCAACTTTTAAAGTTGTATGACAAATTATTGTAGCGCTGCCTTAAGCAAGGATTCAATCGCTATCTCATAAAGAGAAGGGTTTTCCTGCCAAGCACAACAAAAAAACGTGTTGCATGACATCACAAGACACATCACACCGTGACGCTACTCAAGAGCCATCACCGTGTTTTTCATTGACTCGGAGAGAAAGTTAAATGCGTAAAATCAAAGGATTACGCTGGTATATGATCGGCCTGGTGACTATTGGCACCGTGCTGGGATATCTGACGCGTAATGCAATTTCTGTCGCCGCACCAACGCTACAGGATCAATTGCATATCACCACACAGCAGTATTCTTACATCGTTGCAGCCTACTCAGCTTGTTATACCATTATGCAGCCCATCGCTGGCTATATACTGGATTTGCTTGGCACAAAAATCGGCTATGCCATGTTTGCCATTATATGGGCGATCTGCTGTATGGGTACCGCACTGGCAAACAGTTGGGGTGGCCTGGCTATCGCCCGCGGCGCGGTCGGTATGGCGGAAGCGGCGATGATCCCTGCGGGTCTGAAAGCCAGCAGCGAGTGGTTCCCGGCAAAAGAGCGTTCAGTCGCCGTCGGTTACTTCAACGTGGGGTCATCCATCGGCGCGATGATCGCTCCACCGCTGGTGGTCTGGGCCATTGTGGCGCACAGCTGGGAAATGGCCTTTATCATCACTGGCGCACTGAGCATGGTCTGGGCCATCTGCTGGCTCATTTTCTATAAGCACCCGAAAGATCAGAAAAAACTCAGCGACGAAGAGCGCGACTATATTCTTAGTGGGCAAGAAGCACAGCACCAAACCAATAATGCGAAGAAAATGTCTGCCTGGCAGATTCTGCGTAATCGCCAATTCTGGGGTATCGCGCTGCCACGTTTCCTGGCTGAGCCAGCCTGGGGAACCTTCAATGCATGGATCCCATTGTTCATGTTTAAAGCCTACGGCTTTAACCTGAAAGAAATCGCCATGTTCGCCTGGATGCCGATGCTGTTCGCCGATATCGGCTGCATCTTGGGCGGTTACTTGCCGATGCTGTTCCAAAAGCATTTCAAAGTGAACCTGATCGTTTCTCGCAAACTGGTTGTCACCATGGGTGCAGTACTGATGATTGCTCCGGGGATGATCGGGCTGTTCTCTAGTCCTTATGTCGCCATTGCACTGCTGTGTGTCGGTGGTTTCGCGCACCAGTCGCTGTCTGGTGCACTGATTACTCTGTCATCTGACGTATTTGGCCGTAATGAAGTCGCCACGGCGAACGGTTTAACAGGGATGGCTGCCTGGATGGCAAGTACCATGTTTGCACTCGTTGTCGGCGCACTGGCTGATACGATGGGCTTTAGCCCGCTGTTTGCTGCACTAGCAGTCTTTGACCTGTTAGGCGCTGTCGTGATTTGGACGGTGTTGAAAAACCAACCCGCGTCAGAAGTCGCCGCAGCCGCTGAAACATTGAAAGAAGCCAACCAGCACTGATAACTCCTGCATTATCCTGACTCATCCGGTATGATCCGATACCGGGTGAGCCACCTCCCCATTAACACATTGTAATAACTGTGACCACAACATTGGTTGCTGCTATTATTAAGTGGTATAACAAATCATTCCTCAAAGATTAACGAGATAGACACTCAGGCCCTGACGTGGCACATGGACCGTCATCTATCGAGAGTAGACATCATCATGGCACTCACTGAACCCCGACGGCTATACCAGCAGTTAGCCGCAGAATTAAAACAGCGTATCGAAAGCGGTATGTATCAGGTCGGCGAAAAATTACCGGCAGAACGTTATATTGCTGAAGAAATGAACGTCAGTCGCACCGTGGTGCGTGAAGCCATCATTATGCTGGAAGTCGAAGGGTACGTTGAAGTCCGCAAGGGTTCAGGCATCCACGTTATTTCCAGCCAGCAGAAGAACGCGTTCATTAATAGCGGTGATATCGAATTCGTCGCAGCCGGTCCGTTTGAGCTGCTTCAGGCACGCCAACTCATTGAAAGCAATATTGCTGAGTTTGCAGCAACGCAGGTGACCCGTCAGGACATCATCCAACTGATGGAAATTCAGGAATATGCGCGTCAGGAAGACCGCTTCCGTGATTCTCAGTGGGATCTCAAATTTCACGTTCAGGTCGCACTCGCAACACAAAACTCAGCAATGGCAACTATCGTTGAGAAAATGTGGAGCCAACGGATTCACAATCCCTACTGGCGCAAACTGCATGAACACATTGACGACAAGTCGATTGAAAGCTGGTGCGAAGAGCATGACCGCATCCTTAAAGCGCTGATTCGCAAAGATCCTTACGCGGCAAAACTGGCAATGTGGCAACATCTGGAAAATACGAAACAGATGCTGTTTCGCGCCACGACGGATGATTTCGAGTTTAACGTCGATCGCTATATGTTCGCCGAAAATCCGGTTGTTCATCTCGACCAAATTCACACTGGCAAGTCCTAAGATGTGCATCTTCCCCCTCGTTTTAAGCGAAGGGGAAAATTTTGCACCAGAGGGGAAAAAGTCAGAAAACGTTGATTTCTGTCAGCGAGTGTAAAATATCGCAGAAATCCCAACTCTTCCTCGAAAAATCCCCCTAAACCGCCCAAGTTGTCGTAATATTTTTCTGTCTCAGCAACACCTATTTTGTTACAGTTAACGCGTCTTTCTTACGCTTAATCCGCCGCTTTGGATGCAAAGTCTGCCAAGGCCAAACAATCCCTAAGCTGCCTGTTTATCGGGTTCGCAGCGAAAAGCGAGCATCAAGTCAGACACCAGCGCCACTATCGGGCGGAAAAAACAGAGATCATCAAAAAATCATAATCCTGTGCCCTGATAACACTATTCACTCTTGTTATGTCTAGAAGCGTGATCGTCGCCAAGGCTAAAATGCAACAGCAGTATTAGGAATACCGGATGGAATTAATCAAAGAACTGTTAAACGCACTCTGGCATCAGGATTTCGATATTTTAGCCGACCCAAAGCTGGTGTGGACCATCTATATATTATTGTTTCTGATTATCTTTCTGGAAAATGGCCTGCTTCCGGCCGCTTTCTTGCCCGGCGATAGCCTGCTCATTTTGGTCGGCGTTCTCGTCGCCAAAGGCACAATGAATTACCCTTTTACGATATTTCTACTGACGACGGCCGCTAGCCTCGGCTGCTGGGCAAGCTATATCCAAGGGAAATGGCTTGGCAATACGGGAATTGTTCAGGGCTGGCTATCACATTTGCCCGCACACTATCACCAACGTGCCCACCAGCTCTTCCACCGTCATGGATTATCCGCGCTTTTAGTTGGTCGCTTTCTGGCTTTTGTCCGAACGCTATTACCCACCATTGCAGGCTTGTCAGGCCTGAACAACGCACGTTTTCAGTTCTTTAACTGGATGAGCGGGTTCCTGTGGGTATTTATTCTGGTTACGCTGGGCTTCGCTTTAGGAAAAACGACAATATTCCTGAAATATGAAGACGAACTCATGCTCTGCCTTATGATGCTGCCGCTGGTACTGCTGTTTGTCGGCCTGTTTGGATCACTCTTTGTACTCTGGCGTAAAAAACGCGACACTAAAGCAAATAATGCAGAAAAAGGGAGCTAACCGTGTCAATCCGCTGGTTATTCCCCACGTTATCCCCCAGGAAAATAGGCCGCATACTGCTGTTGCTTGCTCTGCCAATTATCGTATTGACGCAGTCCCAGTCACCACGTCATTCCCAAGACGATGCTATGCTACACATCAAGCCTTATGAAGGTGCCGCATTGCCAGATGGCTTTTACGTGTATCAGCGCCTCAATGAAAAAGGGATTGCGATCAAAAGCATTACGCCAGAGCAAGATAGCCTGATCGTTCGCCTTGCTTCGCCGGAACAGAGCATCGCAGCCAGAGACGTTCTGCGTTTGTCTCTGCCTAAAGTCACCATTACCGCGCAGCAGGCAACAAACCCGACACCATTTTGGCAGCAGAAACTGACACAAAAACAATCCAAACTGGGGTGACGAATATGAAACTATCTCCATCCGTTATCGCATTATCTATCCTGCTTTCCGGTCATGCTCTTGCTAATACCTCCGGTCAGGTAGAAACCTGTCAGCAAAAAGCGCAGGACATTCAGCGCCAAATCGATGAAGCACACAAGCACGGTAACCAAAACCGTATCAATGGGTTAGAAAAGGCGTTGGAGGGTGTAAAAACCCACTGCACGGATGCCGGGCTAGCAGAGAAACGTCAGGAAGCCATTGCGGAAAAACGTAAACAAGTCGCTGAACGGCAACAGGAACTGAGCGAAAGCCGCCAGAAAGGGGATGATGCAGACAAGATCCTCAAACGCGAAAGAAAGTTAGCAGAAGCCGAGCAGGAATTACGCGCTGCGGAAAGTAGCGTGTCGCAATAACCCATCACCACACGCTTCTGTAAAACATTGTCCATACAAAACACACGACAACTGTTCATTTTACAATCAAAAACCAAATCACTAAAATTTACAGCGAGTTATCAGAATTGTCCGTACCCGTTTAGGGCGGCATAAATTTCAACTTCAGCTATAGTTAACGTTCAGGTTTATAACATGAAGGGTTATTAATATGGCTAAAGATCAAAATTCTGAGTACCTACGCGCTGAATTGAAATCACTGGCGGACACGCTGGAAGAAGTATTAAGTACCTCCAGCGATAAATCTAAAGCAGAGCTCGACAAACTGCGCAACAAGGCCGAAAGCGCGCTGAAAGAAACACGCAGCCGCCTGAGCGATACCGGTGAGCGTATTGCTTCCCAAACCAAAGAAGCGGTTGAATCTGCGGACGATTATGTACGTCAGAACCCGTGGACTGGTGTCGGCATTGGCGCGGCAGTTGGTGTCGTGCTTGGCGTCCTGCTGTCTCGTCGCTAATTAGCGGATTGTTATGACGGATAAATCTCAACAAGGCCCCGCTAGCGGGGTCATGGCTTCTGCCCAGCGCATCATCTCCATTATTGTCAGCATGGTAGAAAGCCGCGTCCGACTAGCTGTAATCGAATTAGAGGAAGAAAAAGCCAATCTAATTCAGTTGCTGATCATGGTCGGCCTGACGCTACTTTTTGCCGCTTTTGGCATTATGAGCTTGATTGCGCTGATCATCTGGGGCATTGACCCGCAATATCGTCTCTTTGCGCTGGGGTGTATTACCGCCACATTGCTTGGACTGGCGTTGATAGGCGGCATATGGACACTCCTGAAGGTACGCCGTTCTACCTTACTCAAAGCGACGCGTAAGGAGCTGGCGACCGACAGATCGCTGCTGGGGGACGATCCCAAGTGAACCAACGTCAGCAACGAGACAGAGAAAAAGCCCAGCTACTACGCCGAATACAGCAACAGCGGCTGGATTTATCGGCAGGTAAGAAACACTGGCTGGATACCACTGCTCGCTACGATCGCAGCTGGCAAAGCCTGATGCAGTGGCGTAAATACTGGATCGTTGGCTCCAGCCTCGTGGCGCTCTATGGCGTACGCCATCCCAGCCGCATGATTCGCTGGGGACGCCGCCTCGTCGGGCTGTGGGGGACATTCAGGCTCGTCCGCAAAACATTTGACCAACGTACGTAACCCATTCTATCGCTTCGGTTATTTTCCTTTCCTATACGACACTTTTCCTCTCACTTTTTTATCTCACTCTTGCCTAACGCGCTCACGTCATGGCAGCGCGTTCTTGCAGATTTAACCGAACATCAATTTTTCTGAAATAAAACAACAATTATACTCGCTGGTAGCGGAAATCATCTCTCTATACTATCTGCCCATAACCTGATGGCGGGCCGAGATTTCAGACAGCACCTGCTATAACAAACACAACAGGGCGACATAGCCCACAATAAAATTAATTGGAGATATGATGAAAAATTTAGAAAGCACGGCCCTACTGGTTGCACGTATCTTAATGCCGATTCTGTTTATCGTTGCAGGTTACGGTAAGTTGGGCGATGCCTATGCAGGCACACAGCAATACATGCAGGCGATGGGCGTACCGACCTTCCTGCTGCCACTGACAATTCTGCTGGAACTGGGTGGTGGTCTGGCGGTTCTGTTTGGCCTGCTGACTCGTACTGTCGCACTGTTCACCGCGGGCTTTACGCTGCTGACCGCACTGCTTTTCCACTCTAACTTTGCGGAAGGCATGAACCAACTGATGTTCATGAAAAACCTGACCATCGCGGGTGGCTACCTCCTGCTGGCTGTAACGGGTCCAGGCGCATTCAGCATCGACCGCCTGCTGGGCAAAAAGTGGTAAGACGAGCCTTCTCCGGCCTGTACTACACTTAATAGTTGAATAGCGAATACACTCAATAGCGACGGCAAGCATTCAAGGCTTGCCGTTGTTTTATCATCATTCACTAACGGGAGGATTTATGGGACAACTGGTTGACGGCGTATGGCACGATACCTGGTATGAAACCAAATCTACCGGCGGTCACTTTAAGCGTTCAGAATCGGTATTCCGCAACTGGGTAACACCCGATGGAGCCCCCGGCCTCACCGGCAAAGGCGGCTTTCCCGCCCAGTCTGGCCGTTATCATCTCTATGTTTCTCTCGCCTGCCCGTGGGCACATCGCACGCTGTTAATGCGGCAGTTGAAAGGGTTAGAGGATCACATCGCCGTTTCGGTGGTTCACCCACTCATGCTCGATCACGGCTGGACGTTCGGTACCGATTTTGAGGCCGCAACGGGTGATTCACTCTATCAGCATGAATTCCTCTATCAACTCTATTTGCACGCCAAATCAGACTATAGCGGTCGGGTAACCGTACCCGTCCTGTGGGACACCGAGCAACATACTATTGTCAGTAACGAATCCGCCGATATTATCCGCATGCTGAACAGCGCGTTTGATGGCGTAGGTGCAATAGCGGGAGATTACTACCCAGAAGCACTACGTACTCAGATTGACGAATTGAACAGCTGGATTTACGACAAGGTCAACAACGGTGTTTACAAAGCCGGTTTTGCGACGACTCAGTCAGCCTATGATGAATCTGCAACCACCGTTTTCGCTGCGTTATCCGATCTGGAAACCATACTGGCAAAACAGCGCTACCTGACTGGTGAGCAGTTAACAGAAGCCGACCTGCGGCTGTGGACGACGCTGATCCGTTTCGATCCGGTCTATCACACGCATTTTAAGTGCGATAAATATCTCCTGAGCGATTATCCAAATCTGTTCGGTTTTCTGCGTGATATTTATCAGACGCCTGGCATCGCTGAGACTGTCGATATGGCGCATATTCGTCATCACTACTATCGCAGCCACGGCACGATTAATCCTCACGGAGTGATTTCGCTGGGTCCAGAGCAAGATCTGAACCAGCCTCACCACCGTGATAGGGCGTTTGTCGATTTATACTAACGTTTGACGTAAAGCATGAAGTGTTGAGGCAAGGTGTGGCTCCACATCTTGCCTCAGAAAACGCAGGATTTAGGGCTGGTTCAGGAGTTTTGGAATTTCACGCAGGAACCAGGATTTTGCCTCGCCCATGCTGTCTCGCCGCCACGCCATAATAATCTGGCTTTCCATCTGGTGCTCTGGCCCAATCACCAGTAAACGCCCTTCTGCAATATCTTGTGCCACCATCGGATAAGGCATAGTCGCGACACCTAGCCCAGCCAGCAACGCACGCCGTTTATCATCCAGTGAACTCACCGTCAGACGCTGCTGTTTATCCAACAGTTGCACGGTCAGCACTGGACGCTCACGCGCGGTGTCCGCCATGGCAATCCCACGATATTTTACACGGATCGCATCCGACAGCGGCTCCGGCTCTTGGTGAATAGGATGTTCTGGGCTAGCAACATAAACGTTATTCATCGTGTACAGCTTGCGGGTATTCATTTCGGAAGACGCACGAAAATGCATGTCCGGCGCAATCACGATATCAGCGCGACCTTGCTCAAGACGCTCCCACGCACCCGCCAGCACTTCCGTCAGGATTGATACCTGCGTATTCGCTTTGAGCGCCAGTTTATCGATTAATGGGAAAATCCGCTGAGTCGGAATCAGAGCCTCCGTCACAATCGTCAGGTGCGTTTCCCAACCACGTGCCAGTGCTTCTGCATCCGTAGTGAGTTTATCCGCAGCTTCCAGCAGGATACGTCCGCGTTCCAGCAGCATTCGTCCGACATTCGTGAATTTAGTACGATGCCCGGAACGATCGAACAACACCACATCCAGCTCTTCTTCCAGTTTCTGCATGGTGTAGCTCAGTGCCGAAGGCACCCTACCCAGCTCGTCTGCCGCGGCGGCAAAGCTGCCACGACGATCGATCGCATCCATCACCCTCAGGGCTTCCAGCGTCAATGCTCGTTCTCTCGCCATCTTCGTACTCATTCAGGAATTTTGAATATACCGACCAGATTAACTAGCTAACAATCCAACGTCCACACAATTACTATCAGTTTAATAAATAATTCTCTGGGGGATAAAGATTATGATCACACGAAGAGCAGCGGGGCAATGCGGCCAAGCCGACTATGGCTGGTTGCAGGCACGCTATACATTCTCTTTCGGTCACTATTTTGACCCACAGTTACTGGGATATGCTTCTCTTCGCGTGCTCAATCAGGAAGTGTTGGCGCCGGGAGCCTCATTCCAGCCTCGAACCTATCCGCGTGTAGATATCCTGAACATTATTCTTCAGGGCGAAGCGGAATACCGCGACAGCAACGGCTGCCACATTCAGGCTAAAGCGGGAGATGTGCTGTTGCTCGCCACTCAGCCGAACGTCAGCTATAGCGAACATAATACCAATGCCAGTAAACCACTGACACGCTTGCAGTTATGGTTGAATGCTTGCCAGACCCGAGAGAACAGCCCGTTACAGCGTATGGGGCTGGATTCATCAAATCATACTCTACTTGCCTCACCAGAAGGCGAGCAGGATAGTCTACAACTGCGCCAGCAGGTCTGGATCCATCATGTCGATCTTCAGGCCAATGAGCAAAGCACGATCGCCCTACAGGGAAATCAGGCTTATCTCCAGTTGATCCACGGTTCCATGGCGGTGAAAGGTAGCCAGCACAGCGAAACATTACACTGTGGCGACGGAGCCTTCATCAAGGAAGAAACGACGTTGACGCTACAGGCAGAATCACCGTTGCGGGCACTGCTCATCGATCTGGTCGTGTAGTTCCTCTGTCTGTTGTCTTCGCAGGAAAACGTCACTCACTCGGCGTTTTTACTCAGTCGTGGTAAGATATCCGTCTTGTTCCTCAATGCGTCAGGGTGATATGACAATGGATTCAACCAAACAGGACAAACTTCTTGCCCAGGCTGAACAGATTTGTCAGCAGCGCGCTGTGCGTCTCACTCCACAGCGGCTAGAGGTTTTACGCCTTATGGCACAGCAGTCCGGTGCTATCAGCGCCTATGACCTGCTGGACCTACTGCGAGTTTCCGAGCCTCAGGCCAAGCCGCCGACCGTCTATCGCGCGCTGGATTTTCTGCTGGAACAAGGCTTCATTCATCGAGTCGAATCAAACAACAGCTATGTGTTGTGTCACCATATCGAAGACCACAGCCATACGTCTGCCCTTTTCATCTGCGATCGCTGTGGGCAGGTCACGGAACGTCAAACCGAAGGTGTGGAAGAAACGCTACGCAGCTTGGCACAGCAGTCTGGATTTACACTGCGTCACAGCGTTGTGGAAGCACACGGGTTGTGCGGAGGCTGTCAGGAAGTAGCGACATGCAAACAGCCGGATCATTGCGATCACGACCATACCGTTCCCATTAAAAAACGATAGCCCTGAGGGCTATCGTTCCTTTTCTGCGGAGAGACATCACGTTTGCTACCAGTGATATTTGTGATGATCTTCCCAGTGTTTAACTTCTTTCTCTGCCGCTTCCTTTTCATACCCGTAACGCTCCTGGATCCTACCCACCAGTTGGTCACGTTTACCTTCGATGACCGTCAGATCGTCATCAGTTAATTTGCCCCATTGCTCTTTCGCTTTACCTTTAAACTGTTTCCAGTTACCGCTGGCTTGGTCTTTATTCATAAGAATCTCCATACCTTAGGTGCATTGCGCATAAACGAATCGTCACGACCAACTTATGCGTCAGTTTCAGATAAATAGGCTTATTCAGTAAGTAGCATCATAAATGTATTAACCATCACGGTGTTCTTCGCCACTGTCTCCCTTGATTACTGGGTGAACCTAAATGTGATAGTTAATGATCAATCATCAAACGACCAATCAAGACAAAAATGCTTACCTTGATAAAAATTATAGTCGAATATTTTACTAAAAATAAAAAACCAAGTATCTGTAACTAGGATAGAGCAAAGAAAGGGAAAACTATCGCAAAAAAGCAGTGAAAAAACAGGCGGTAATAGGGGAGAGTAGAGAACGCAGCTAAATGTAACTAAATATATATGACTAGCAGATTAATACACAGAACATGATGCACTGATCCAGATTGGAGAGCAGTGCATCAATAACGGTTAGCTCCAGTCGCTGTTACGAATCACGCCAACCGCTAAGCCTTCTATCGAAAAACTTTGCTGACGCAGGTCAACAACGATGGGGGCGAACTCTTCATTTTCAGCGAGAAGATGCACAGTATTGCCTTGTTTTTTAAGGCGTTTAACGGTTACTTCATCTTCAATACGCGCCACGACAATCTGCCCGTTGCGCACATCTTCTGTCTTATGTACAGCTAGCAAATCGCCATCCAATATACCGATATTTTTCATCGACATACCGCTGACACGCAGCAAAAAGTCAGCGCTAGGTTTAAACATCGCAGGATCAACCTGATAACGGCATTCGATATGTTCCTGTGCCAGCAGAGGTTCACCTGCCGCCACACGCCCAACCAGAGGAATACCCGTTTCTTCTTCCATTAACAGGCGAATACCACGAGAAGCACCCGACACAATTTCAATCACGCCTTTACGCGCCAGCGCTTTCAGATGTTCTTCGGCCGCATTCGGAGAGCGAAATCCCAGTTGTTGAGCAATTTCCGCACGCGTTGGCGGCATTCCGGTTTGCGCAATATGATCGCGGATCAGGTCATAAACCTGCTGCTGCCTTGCTGTTAATACTTTCATTCCGCCCCCTGGTTGTTTATACAGTCTTGCTGTGAGTATATACAGGTAAGGCACAATTGGGAATCGGGATATAGGCAAAGCCCCTGACTTTTATTCATTTATGCGCACCGTCAAGCAAAATGTTGCCAGAGGATGCTGCCCCATACGACAGCAGCCAACAAGATGGCAACAAAGACAGCCGCCGACCCGATATCTTTCGCCCGGCCGGATAATTCGTGATGCTCGAGACCAATGCGGTCGACGACGGCTTCAATAGCGCTGTTGGCCAGTTCAAACAACATAATCAATACTACAGACCCAATCAGCAGCAGTTTTTCGACCAGCGTCACTGGCAATAAACAAGCAATAATGACGCCGACAATCGTCAGTATCGTTTCCTGACGAAACGCCGCCTCATGCTGCCACGCCTGCTTCAGCCCCTTAAAGGAATAACCGGTAGCCTTGATAATCCGGGTCATCCCCGTTGCTTTATTCATTTATCCTCCATTATTTAGACTCTAAATAATTCCAGTTTCAGGCAGGCGGCAAGAGAGGGACAAATTCGTCGGGAACGAATTTGACCAGCCAACGGCTGGCCTCTGGTGAGAGACGGGATGTCTCTCATTTCATCCCGATGAGCTTACTCAGGTAAGTGATTCGGGTGACTAAACGCTGCCAACGCACATGCAACTTGAAGTATGACGAGTATATGCAAAATAGTTCGCATTTTAACGCACCTGCGTTGTCTCATCACCACAGATCTCCGGCGCAGTTTCTGGTATCCTTGCGGCGAATTGCTAACAAGAGGCTCCACGTTGTTATGTCAGGTTGGCGTAAAATTTATTATAAATTATTGAATCTCCCGCTGAAACTGCTGGTGAAAAGTAAAGTTATTCCCGCAGATCCCGTGGTCGAGTTGGGGTTAGATCCCTCACGTCCTATACTCTATGTTCTGCCTTATAACTCTCAGGCAGATCTATTGACGCTACGCACGAAATGTCTGGCATTGGGCTTACCCGATCCTTCGCAATCGTTCGAATTCAATGGCGTCGAACTCCCTAGCCACGTCTTTATTAATGACGGGCCGCGCGTCTTCCGTTATTACGTTCCCAAGCAGAAATCCGTCAAGCTGTTCCACGATTATCTGGACCTGCACCGCGCCAATCCAGATTTAGACGTACAGATGGTGCCTGTTTCCGTGATGTTTGGGCGCTCTCCTGGTCGGGAAGGTCACTCTCAGTCCACACCACACCTGCGATTGCTCAACGGCATTGAAAAATTCTTCGCCGTCCTGTGGTTAGGCCGTGACAGCTTTGTCCGCTTCTCCAGCCCCGTGTCACTACGCTATATGGCGACCGAGCATGGCACTGACAAAACCATAGCCCACAAACTGGCACGTGTCGCACGTATGCACTTCTCTCGCCAGCGTTTGGCGGCAGTTGGCCCACGCTTACCGGTGCGTCAGGAGCTGTTTAATAAGCTGCTGGATTCAAAAGCGATCAAGAAAGCCGTTGACGATGAGGCTCGCAGTAAGAAGATTTCTCATGAGAAAGCGCAGCAAAACGCCATTGCACTCATGGAAGAAATCGCTGCCGACTTCTCCTACGAAGCGGTGCGTCTGTCAGACCGCGTATTGAGCTGGACGTGGAACCGCCTTTATCAGGGAATTAACGTCCATAACGCCGAACGCGTTCGTCAGTTGGCGCAGGATGGCCACGGCATTGTCTATGTGCCCTGCCACCGTAGCCATATGGATTATCTGCTGCTTTCCTATGTCCTGTACCATCAAGGCTTAGTACCGCCGCATATCGCTGCCGGTATCAATCTTAATTTCTGGCCAGCGGGACCGATCTTCCGCCGTCTTGGTGCGTTCTTTATTCGTCGTACCTTCAAAGGCAACAAACTCTATTCCACGATTTTCCGCGAATATCTGGGTGAGCTGTTTGCCCGGGGTTATTCGGTTGAATACTTCATGGAAGGCGGGCGTTCACGTACAGGGCGTCTTCTGGATCCCAAAACCGGTACGCTAGCCATGACCATTCAGGCCATGCTCAGAGGCGGTACGCGCCCTATCACACTGGTGCCGATTTATGTCGGTTACGAGCATGTGATGGAAGTCGGCACCTATGCAAAAGAGTTGCGCGGCGCGGTGAAGGAAAAAGAAGGCTTTATGCAGATGGTGCGCGGTTTACGTAAGCTGCGTAATCTGGGTCAAGGTTACGTGAACTTCGGCGAACCGCTCCCGCTCACAACCTATCTGAACCAACATGTACCGCAATGGCGTGATGCGATTGATCCCATCGAGGCACAGCGTCCAAGCTGGCTAACGCCGACGGTGCAGGATATCTCTATGGATATCATGGTGCGCATCAATAACGCTGCGGCAGCAAATGCGATGAACCTGTGCTCCACCGCCCTGTTAGCATCGCGCCAGCGCTCACTGACACGTGAGCAAATGCACGAACAGCTGGATTGCTACCTGCAATTGCTGCGTCAGGTTCCCTACCACAAAGATATTACAGCACCTAAGAAGACAGCGGATGAGCTGTTGGAACACGCGCTGAGCATGAACAAGTTCGAAGTGGAGAAGGACAGTATTGGCGACATCATCATTCTGCCGCGCGAGCAGGCGGTTCTGATGACGTATTACCGTAATAACATCCAGCATCTGTTGGTGTTACCGTCGCTGATCGCCAGCATCGTCATCCATCATCGCCGAATTACGCTTGCTGAAGTCGTCCGACAAATCACGCTGATCTATCCGCTGCTGCAAGCCGAGCTGTTCCTGCACTATTCCAAAGAACAATTGCCGGACGTACTGGAAACGTTGGCCAACGAACTGACTCGACAAGAGTTACTGTGTAGCCGTGATGGTCAATTGGCGATTAACCCGCCACGCATCCGTACGCTACAACTGCTATCGGCAGGCGTGCGTGAAACGCTGCAACGTTATGCGATTACGCTATCGTTGCTGTGCGCAAACCCAGAAATCAACCGTGGAACGTTGGAGAAAGAAAGCCGAAACATGGCACAGCGCTTATCCGTTCTACACGGTATCAATGCGCCGGAATTCTTTGATAAAGCAGTGTTCTCAACGTTGGTCGCAACCTTACGTACGGAAGGGTATATCACCGACAGTGCGGAAGCGGCGCAAGGCGATATCGTGGCAATCTATAACATCCTCGGCGATCTGATCACGCCAGAAGTTCGGTTGACTATCGAAAGCGCCAGCTCATCTACTGAGATGGAAAGTAGTCAGGCAGTGGAAGAAAAAACACAGGAATAGCCAGACAGAAGTAACGGAAAGATGGCGGAGAAGTACCGTCATCAAACTGTGGATACCTCTGGCATAGCAAGTACACAGCACATTCCGTCATAAAAAAAGCAGCGATTTATCGCTGCTTTTTTGTATCTGCCGATCCGCCTACAGGCCAAACAGCACACCAATAAATATCGCCATTCCTGCATATTTATTATTATGGAATGCTTTGAAACAGGCATCACGTTCGCGCCCGGCTGTCAGTATTTGCTGATAGATAAACATCCCAGCAGCCACCAGCAGTGAAATAGTGTAGGGAATTCCCAATCCGGTGATGTTTCCCAAAGCCAGCAGCAACGCCAGCATACTGAACTGCAATAATCCGATGATGATATTGTCAAAACGCCCAAACAGGATCGCAGTAGACTTCACGCCGATCTTCAAGTCGTCATCACGATCGACCATCGCATATTGCGTATCGTAAGCCACCGTCCAGCAGATATACGCCAGAAACATCATCCAGCAGGTCGCAGGCAGGCTTTCACTCACCGCAGCATAAGCCATAGGTATCGACCAGCCGAATGCCGCACCCAGCACAAACTGAGGCAGATGGCTGACGCGTTTCATAAACGGGTAGACCCATGCCAAAGCCAGCCCAGCGACAGACAACAAGATCGTCATCTTATTCAGCGTCAGCACCAGACCAAACGCCAGCAAAACCAGCACGACAAACAGAACTTTGGCAGATTGCTCGCTCACTTCGCCGCTAGGTAACGGACGAGAAGCCGTGCGTTTTACATGGCCGTCAAAATGTCGATCGGCATAGTCATTGATGACGCAACCCGCAGCACGCATTAAGAAGACACCCGCGACAAAAACAAAGAGCGTCCACGGTGCAGGTGTAGTCCCTCCCGCCAGCCACAGCGCCCATAGCGTTGGCCACAGCAGTAACAGGGAACCTATCGGTTTATCAATCCGCATCAAGCGACAATAAGCCAGCCATTTCCCTGCTGTAACACTTCTTTCCAAGGATTTATCTCCTCAAATTACCTGCCAACCTTCATCACCAGGTGTGTAATAAACCGGTGATTCCGGTAAGAAAAGCTCAGTCAACAGTAACGGATGACCGGAAAGACACAGGCGGGAACGCCGCGCCCATAAGCCTTCGCAGCATCCGGTATGAATATAATCACGCGTCAGCGATTTTTGCTCAAACAGATAACGACCTAACGGCTGATTGCCTATTTTCGTCAACGCCGCGCCAGAACCCTCGAGCGTCTGTTGCGGGACAATCGTTCGGCCGAAAAGCCAAGGGCGATCGTCACCATACAGCACCACTTCACGCAGCCAGTAACGTTCGTCAGGCGGTAATTGATCGCGCTCTTCGTCCAGCATCTGTGGCGTAATGAAACCCTCACGACAAAGCGTGACCTTCAATTCGGCACAGTATTTTTCAAGCCGCTGTGTCATGGAACTGGTTTCCATCAGCCAGTCACCAATGTGTTCAGGCAATACCGAAGGGGGTTCAGTAAACCAGGATATGGTGCGCAGAAGCGTTGACGCATCGTCAGACATTTCCCTACTCCGAACAGGTTACTTTGCAAATACAAGTCTTCGTAAATAAACGTATTCGCAAATAAAGTAAGCGCCCCCATTGTAGCGCAGAATGCTCCCCTGATAACACGCTATAAACCAATTCATCCCCGATGTAGCAACATTTCAGCAATACGGCGCATAAAAAAAGCACCACCCGGTATCGCGACCGGATGGTGCTCTTTAAAGGACAGAAAGACGAGCTTCTGTAACCTGACGTCCTGCTACCGGAAAACGGCTTCCGGCGACAAGGGGAGTCACATTACATCATGCCGCCCATACCACCCATACCGCCCATGCCACCAGCACCTAAATCAGGCGCATCGCCTTTCGGCAGGTCGGTCACCATACATTCGGTGGTAATCATAAGACCAGCGATAGAAGCTGCATACTGCAAAGCAGAACGCGTTACTTTAGTCGGATCCAGAATACCCATTGCGATCATATCGCCGTATTCTTCGGTGTAGGCGTTATAACCGTAGCTGCCTTCGCCCGCTTTAACGGTATTGGCAATCACGGAGGCTTCTTCACCGGCGTTGATTACGATCTGACGCAGCGGAGACTCCATTGCGCGCAGCGCAACTTTGATACCCACGTTCTGGTCTTCGTTATCGCCTTTCAGGCCAGATACACTGATAGAAGCCGCAGCACGAATCAGTGCAACACCACCACCTGCAACAACGCCTTCTTCAACAGCGGCGCGAGTGGCGTGCAGCGCATCTTCAACGCGTGCTTTCTTCTCTTTCATTTCAACTTCAGTCGCGGCGCCAACTTTGATAACGGCTACGCCACCCGCCAGTTTAGCCACGCGCTCTTGCAGTTTTTCTTTGTCGTAGTCAGACGTTGCATCTTCAATCTGCTGGCGAATCTGAGTCACACGACCCTGAATTGCCACTTCATCACCCACGCCATCAATGATGATGGTGGTGTCTTTGTTGATAACAACACGTTTAGCCTGACCCAAATCTTCCAGCGTCGCTTTTTCCAGCTCCAGGCCAATCTCTTCAGAGATTACGGTACCCGCAGTCAACGTCGCGATATCTTGCAGCATAGCTTTACGACGGTCACCGAAGCCCGGTGCTTTCACCGCAGCCACTTTCACAATACCGCGCATGGTGTTCACTACCAGTGTCGCCAGCGCTTCACCTTCAACATCTTCTGCAATGATCAGCAGCGGTTTGCCCGCTTTCGCTACGGCTTCCAGTACTGGCAGCATTTCACGGATGTTGGAGATTTTTTTGTCGGCAAGCAGAATGAACGGGCTTTCCAGTTCAATAGAACCAGTTTCCGGCTTATTGATGAAGTACGGAGACAGGTAGCCACGGTCAAACTGCATACCTTCAACTACGTCCAACTCGTCTTGCAGGCCTGTGCCTTCTTCAACGGTGATAACGCCTTCTTTACCTACTTTCTCCATCGCTTCTGCAATCAATTTACCCACGGTTTCGTCGGAGTTTGCAGAGATGGTACCAACCTGTGCGATTGCTTTAAAATCAGAGCAAGGGACAGATTGTTTTTTCAATTCTTCAACAGCAGCAATCACTGCTTTGTCGATGCCGCGCTTCAGATCCATCGGGTTCATGCCCGCAGCAACAGCTTTCAGGCCTTCAGTGATGATGGACTGAGCCAATACGGTTGCGGTCGTGGTGCCGTCGCCTGCTGCGTCATTCGCTTTAGAGGCAACTTCTTTCACCATCTGTGCGCCCATGTTCTCAAACTTGTCTTCCAGTTCGATTTCACGTGCAACAGATACGCCGTCTTTAGTAATGGTCGGTGCACCGAAGGATTTATCCAAAACTACGTTACGGCCTTTCGGGCCCAGGGTAACCTTCACTGCATCAGCCAGTACATTCACGCCGCGCAGCATTTTTACGCGAGCGTCATTACCGAATTTTACGTCTTTAGCTGCCATGATGTACTTCCCTTAAATTCGTTCAGTTCAGATGATTACGCGCAATTACGCTTCAACAATTGCCAGAATGTCGCTTTCAGACATGATCAACACTTCTTCGTTATCGATCTTTTCTGCTTTCACGCCATAGCCATCATTGAAAATAACGATGTCGCCCACTTTCACATCCAGCGGCTTCACTTCGCCATTTTCCAGGATACGTCCGTGACCTATGGCCAGAACTTCACCACGGGTAGATTTACCAGCAGCGGAACCAGTCAGTACGATACCGCCAGCAGATTTTGACTCGACTTCTTTGCGCTTGACGATCACGCGGTCATGCAATGGACGAATATTCATTGATAGCTCTCCTTTGAGAAAGTCCATATCGGTTTAGGATAAACACCGACTATGTTTTCATAATCGGCCTTGTGGTGTTCTAAGTGGGGGCGTTTCTTAGCCCTTCAAGGGAAAAAATTCATTTTTTTTGCGTTAGGCGGCTACGCGTTACCAATAGCAGATAAAAAATAAGGATTATCAATATGATAATCCTTATCTGCTTTTCAGACTGTCGCGACGTTAACGGTCATCCCGATCGTCTCGGTGTTCAATATTTCCGCGCCCGCCGTCCTTGCGTTGGTATTCACCTTCAAAGGTGTTCCCATCGGAAGGCGATGCACTGGAACCGGAACGCCAGATGTGCAAGTGAGGCATCAGCTTTAACGTCAGGCTTTTCTGCACAGGCGGCAGTAACAGCAACAGCCCCAGAAAATCAGTCAGGAAGCCCGGAATCAGGAGCAGGAAGCCAGCCAGCACCAACGAAACGCTTTTTACCATTTCAGCCGCTGGGCTTTCACCTGCCGCCATTTTCTGCTGCATCTGCACCAGCGTTTTCATCCCCTGATTGCGCACCAGCGAAACGCCCAGGCAGGAAGTGAAGACGACCAGCAACAGAGTCATGGCGACGCCCATCACTTCAGCCACTTGAATAAACAGCGATATCTCGATGTAAGCTAAAAGAAAAATAAGTAATAACGGTAACCAGCGCACCCGGTTCTCCTGTGTTTTTTTACGCGTACTGTCGTTAATAAGAACGCGTATTAATGAAAACGTGTTAAGCCATCGCGATTGAAAATCCAGATACGCTTTACTCCCTATGGATTAGGTAAAGCACGCGCCCTGCTCTGCGATCCGGCACATCATGATTTAGTTAAATGGGTGCGCCTTTGCACGTTTTCAAGCCGCCATCCCACGATTATTGTTCTAAAATAATGACTCGTGACTACAATCACAGTTCATTTACCGTAACGGTAGAGAACGCCAGTATAGTGATCTAAACACCTGTTTTTCACTGTCGTAACGACATATCCTCACGGCAATGGATATATGGTTGGTCAAACATCCCAATACTATTGCCGAGAGAAGACGGTTTATCCGTAGTCGCGCTATTTTCCGAAGTAAGGCGTTTTCCGAAGTAAGGCCATCCGAAAAACCAGCCCACAACGTCTAGTCACATCACTAGTCGTACAACAGGATAGGAATTTTCATGTCAGAAAACATCCGTATTGAAGAAGACCTGTTAGGCACCCGAGAAGTTCCCGCAGACGCGTATTATGGCGTTCATACGCTGCGCGCCGTCGAAAACTTCTATATCAGTAATAATAAAATCAGTGACATTCCCGAGTTCGTACGCGGCATGGTCATGGTGAAGAAAGCCGCCGCGCTGGCGAACAAAGAGCTGCAAACTATCCCGAAAAAAATCGCTGACGTCATTATCCGCGCCTGTGATGAAGTGCTGAATAACGGCAAATGCATGGATCAGTTCCCGGTAGATGTGTATCAAGGGGGCGCAGGTACGTCGGTCAACATGAATACCAACGAAGTATTAGCCAACATTGGTCTAGAACTGATGGGCCATCTAAAAGGCGAATACCAGTATCTGAACCCCAACGATCACCTGAATAAATGCCAGTCCACCAATGACGCCTACCCTACCGGATTTCGTATTGCGGTCTACGCAGCCATACTGAAATTGACGGATGCGATAGCGAAGTTGAGCGATGGCTTCGAGCACAAAGCCAAAGAATTTGAAGACGTTCTGAAAATGGGGCGGACCCAGTTGCAGGACGCCGTGCCGATGACCCTCGGCCAAGAGTTTCATGCATTTAACGTGCTGTTGCAGGAAGAAATCAAAAACCTGCTGCGCACGTCAGAACTGCTGCTTGAGGTCAATTTAGGTGCTACCGCGATTGGTACGCGTCTGAACACACCGGACGGCTACCAACAACTGGCGGTGCAACGTCTGGCGGAAGTCAGCGGACTGCCGTGCGTGCCAGCAGAAGACTTAATCGAAGCCACATCAGACTGTGGTGCCTATGTCATGGTGCACAGCTCGTTAAAGCGTCTGGCCGTGAAGCTGTCGAAGATTTGTAATGACCTGCGTTTGCTCTCTTCCGGCCCTCGCGCTGGCCTGAATGAAATCAACCTGCCGGAATTGCAGGCGGGTTCCTCAATCATGCCCGCCAAGGTTAACCCCGTGGTGCCGGAAGTCGTCAATCAGGTGTGTTTCAAAGTCATCGGTAACGACACCTGCGTGACCATGGCATCGGAAGCCGGGCAACTCCAGTTGAACGTGATGGAGCCAGTTATCGGTCAGGCGATGTTTGAATCAACCCACATTCTGACCAACGCCTGCTACAACCTGCTGGAGAAATGCGTCAGCGGCATCACCGCTAATAAGGGTGTCTGCGAAGCCTATGTTTTCAACTCCATCGGAATTGTGACGTACCTGAACCCGTTCATCGGCCACCACAATGGCGATATCGTCGGCAGAATCTGTGCGGAAACAGGAAAGAGCGTGCGCGAGGTCGTACTGGAGCGAGGTCTGCTGACAGAAGCTGAGCTGGATGACATTTTCTCCATCCAGAACCTGATGCATCCAGCGTACAAAGCCAAACGCTACACTGACGAAAACGAGCTTCCTTAACACCGACATTTAATTTTTTCAGGCACGTCCGTTCACGAAGAACAGCGTGCCTTTATTTTTTGCCGCATACAGCCATAAGAATAAGTTATGAAATTTTTATTATTAATTAAGGAGCATAGTCATGCTTGGTCTTGAGTTATTCATTGTTCTGCTCGCCATCTATTTGGGGGCACGACTAGGAGGCATCGGCATTGGTTTCGCCGGTGGCCTAGGAGTGCTTGTACTTACGTTAGGGTTTCAGATAAAACCCGGCGTAATCCCTTTTGATGTCATTGAAATTATCATGGCCGTTATCGCCGCCATCGCTGCCATGCAGGTGGCGGGCGGAATGGATTATCTGGTCAGTCTGGCGGAGAAACTGCTGCGCAAACACCCTAAATACGTCACCTTTCTCGCACCGCTGGTCACCTACTTCATGACGATTCTGGCAGGTACCGGGCACACCGCATTTTCCACTCTGCCCGTTATCGCTGAAGTCGCCAAAGAGCAAGGCATTCGCCCTTCTCGCCCACTCTCCATCGCCGTTGTCGCCTCGCAAATCGCCATTACCGCCTCGCCAATCTCTGCGGCGGTGGTGTTTGTCGCCGGTATTCTTGAACCACATGGCGTCAGCTACCTGCTGCTGTTAGGGATTTGTATTCCTACCACGTTAGCCGCGATCATGTTGACGGCGATTGTGACTAACTTCCTAGGCAAAGAGCTGAAAGACGATCCGATTTATCAGGAACGTCTGAAAAAAGGGGAAACCACGCGGCGCGGTAATAGCCAGCATGAGATCAAACCGGGCGCCAAGCTGTCCGTGGTGCTGTTCCTGATTGGTATTATCGCGGTCGTTCTGTATGCGACGGCAATCAGCGGCACCGTTGGGCTGATTCAGAATCCAGTTCTGCCACGTAACGAAGCGATTGTGGTCTTCATGCTGACCATCGCCACGCTGATTTGCATCACCTGCAAGATCGACACCTCACGCATCCTCTCAGCCAGCACATTTAAGTCCGGCATGAGCGCCTGTATCTGCGTGATGGGCGTTGCCTGGCTGGGCGATACCTTTGTTAAAGCGCATATTTCCGATATTCAGGACACCGCAGGCGCACTGCTGCAAAGCTACCCGTGGATGCTGGCCATCGTGTTGTTCTTCGCCGCCACGCTGCTTTATTCTCAGGCGGCAACGGCGAAGGCGCTGATGCCTGCCGCGCTGCTGCTGGGCGTATCTCCGGTCACGGCGGTGGCTTCTTTTGCTGCCGTTTCTGCCCTGTTCGTTCTGCCTACCTACCCAACCCTGCTGGCGGCGGTGGAGATGGACGACACTGGCTCAACGCGTATCGGCAAGTTTGTGTTTAACCACTCCTTCCTGATTCCCGGCGTGATCGCCATTACGCTGTCGGTGATATTTGGCTTTATCCTCGGCAACATCCTGATCTAAAGATTGCCCTTCGAGCAGTACCTCGCGGATCGGCCTGACAGGTCGATCCGTATCATTTCCCTTCGAGCAGTTCATTCCCTTCAAACAATAAAGCAAGGTATAGTGTGGCTCTGGTTAGCTGGGATTTTGTTCATCTGACACGGAGGATATGATGTCTGACCGCCCGCTTTGCGATGCTGTCGTCATATTATGTACCGCACCTGACGATGCCTGTGCGCAACGGCTTGCCAACTCGCTGCTGGAAACGCGGCTTGCCGCCTGTGTCACCCTGCTGCCCGGTGCCCGTTCGCTCTATTACTGGGAAGGCAAGCTCGAACAGCAATCAGAAGTACAAATGCTGATAAAAAGCGACACCTCACATCAGCAAGCGCTGCTGACTCATCTGAAACAACAACACCCTTATGATACGCCGGAGCTGCTTGTCCTGCCGGTATCTGGGGGCGATAGCGATTATCTGACATGGCTCAACGCATCTTTACGCTGATTTTCCTGTTATGGACAGCTGTCGGCACACCCCATGTGGCCGCTTCTTCTTTTGGTCAGAAACTGTTCGGCAACAGCACGACGTCACGGTTTCTACCCGTCGATGGGGCTTTCGCCTTTGAGTTTCAGCAGCAGGGAAACCAGCTCAATCTGCGCTGGGACATCCATCCTGATTACTACCTGTACCGCGCGCAAATCAAGATCGAAGGGAACGGCGCTACGCTTGGTAAGGTGGAGTTGCCACAGGGCGAAAGCCATAATGACGAGTTCTTCGGTCAGGTCTTTATTCTGCGGGATCGATTGGCGCTAGCGGTTCCGATTGAACAAGCCGAAAGCGGTGCGACCGTCAAAGTGACCTATCAAGGCTGCGCTGATGCGGGTTTCTGCTATCCACCAGAAACGCGTACCGTACCGCTCAGTCAAGTGCTTGCTAACGTAGGTACGGATGCACCACTCAATATCACATCGAGCCAGACCGCACCGCCGCAGACAACGCCCATGCCGTTCTCACCGTGGTGGGCGCTGTTGATTGGCATCGGCGTCGCCTTTACCCCCTGCGTCCTGCCGATGTATCCGTTAATTGCCAGTCTGGTACTGGGCAGAAAAGAACAGCTGACGCCGCGCCGCACGCTGCTGCTGTCGATGACTTATGTTCAGGGTATGGCGCTGACCTACACGCTGCTCGGGCTAGTTGTCGCTGCCGCAGGATTACGCTTTCAGGCGGCGCTCCAGCATCCATACATTCTGATTGGCCTGTCGGTGATGTTTGCCGCACTGGCGCTGTCCATGTTTGGACTTTATACGCTCCAACTCCCGTCATCGGTACAAACCCGGCTGACAGAGTGGAGCAACCGCCAGCAGGGCGGTTCCGTCACTGGCGTATTCTGCATGGGCGCACTGGCAGGTCTGATTTGTTCACCCTGCACCACTGCCCCGCTTAGCGCCATCCTGCTTTACATCGCGCAGAGCGGCAACATGCTGGCAGGTGGCGGCACGCTTTATCTCTACGCGCTTGGTATGGGCTTACCACTCATTCTGGTCACGCTGTTCGGCAACAAACTGCTGCCACACAGCGGCCCGTGGATGCAGTACGTTAAGGAAGCCTTTGGCTTCATCATTCTGGCGCTGCCTGTCTTCCTGCTGGAGCGTATTCTCGGCGAGGTCTGGGGAATACGCCTGTGGAGCGCATTGGGCATCGCCTTCTTCGGCTGGGCGCTCATGCTGACGCTGCGCAGCAAAAAAGGCTGGATGCGTGGCGTGCAGTTGCTGTTACTGGCAGGCGTGGTGATCAGCGCCAAACCGCTGCAAGATTGGGTATTTCCCTCGGCTAGCGTGGCGCAAACCCACACATCAGCGTTGAACTTCGCTCCTGTCGCTAATATTGCCGATCTCAACAGCGCGCTAGCAAAGAACAATCAGCCTGTTATGCTCGACCTTTACGCTGACTGGTGCGTTGCCTGCAAAGAGTTTGAGAAATACACGTTCAGCGACCCGGTGGTGCAGAACCATCTGTCGCGCATCACGCTGCTACAGGCGGATGTTACCGCTAACCGCGAAGAACAGAACGCGCTGCTGAAAAAGCTACAGGTTTTAGGATTACCGACTATCGTGTTTTTTGACGCTCAGGGGAAAGAGATCCCCGGCTCGCGCGTCACCGGCTTTATGAATGCTGAACAATTTCAGGCACATTTGCAGAAGTTCAGCCCATAAACGACACTTTCTATTCGATTTTTGTGCTTCTGGAGGAGACCTAATGCAACGGGAAGATGTTCTTGAACATGCGCTTACTCTACTGGAGCAGCACGGATTTGCCATGACGACGCTGGATATGCTGGCGGAGAAACTGGGTGTTCCTGTCGGGGAACTGACACCATTTTGGCCGGATCGGGAGGCGCTGCTGTACGACGGCCTGCGTCACCACAGCCAACAGGTCGATACCTGGCGGCGTCAGTTGCTACTGGACGACGAGAAAAGTATCGAGCAAAAGCTGCTGGCACGCTATCAGGTGCTGCATGAGTCGGTGAACAAACAGCGTTATCCAGGTTGCTTGTTTATCGCAGCGTGCAGCTTTTTCCCTGATATCAATCACCCTATCCACCAAATTGCAGAACAGCAGAAGCTGGCTTCCTACAGCTACACTCGCGATTTGCTGGAAGAGCTGGAAACCGACGATCCCGAGATGGTCGCACAGCAGATGGAACTGATTCTGGAAGGCTGCCTGAGTAACCTGCTGGTCAAACATCAGGCCGCCAGCATCGCCACCGCCCAACGGTTAGCAGAGGATGTATTACGCTTTGCGCTGTGCCGCAAAAACGGCGCGTTGACCTAAGCGAGCATGCCTGCCCAGGAGGAAACGAACAGACACAGCGCCATCAGGCGCTGAAAGCGCACCATGGCAACGGTGGTGCGAAACACTCTGTTCACGGCCTTTCCCAGCCCTGCCCAGCACACCAGACAGCCCATCGAGATAATCAAAAACCACAGCGCCATTATTGATATCTCCCGCAATGCATGCTCCCCCGCGGGGGCGAACAGGCTGACGACAGCCAATGCCATCATCCACGTTTTCGGGTTAATCACCTGTAACAACGCCGCTGCGCGAGCCGTAAAACGGTTATGCGATTCGCCAGAGAGATTAACCGCTGGCGCCCTGAATAACTGCCAGCTCATCCAGCTTAGCCACAGCACACCAGCCCAGCTCATCACCTGACGAACCACCGGATACTGATGCAGCATCTCTCCCGCGCCAGCTCCAGAAATCAGGACGATAGCGCTTGCTGCCACACAGGCACCGACCACCGCAGGTAGCGTGTTTCTCACGCCATGGCGCTGGCTATTGGTTAAAATCAGGATATTTGTTGGCCCCGGCGTTATCGAGGCGACAAATGCAAACAGCAGAAACGGCATCAAACTCACAGGTCACTCCTTTTTTAAGAGCCCTGACTGTGCCGCTATTTTCTGGAAACGTCTGGAAGGTTTGTGCACAACCGACGGTAATGGGCAGGCGTGATCCGATACGCCCGCTGAAACCAACGGCCAAGATGGCTTTGATCGGAGAAACCTAAGGTCGCAGCCACGTCGGCAGGCTGCTCACCACATGCCAATCGCTGTCGTGCTTTCGCCAAACGCAGCTGGATAAGCCAGGCGTGCGGAGCAAGATGAAATTCACGTTTAAAGCAACGTGTCAGCGTGAAGCGATCGGTGCCCGTCTCCCGCGCGAGGTCAGACAGACCGATATTTTCGCCCAGATGCGCATAAAGATAATCGCGTGCGCAATGAGCCACCGCCGTGCTTTGCAGCTGCGAGGGTAACCTTTTTCGCCAGTGACAATGTGCGGTAATCTGTGAGAGCAGGTTATCCATAGCGCTCTGCTGCACAATTTTCATTTCATCGTTGTGAAGCGTGGCGAACGTGTCGCCAATCGAACGAATCAGCGGTGGATCACGTGTAAGTGTTTGCGCAAAATGAAGCGAGTAACTTCCTGGCATGGAAGCATATAAACCGTGCAGCGCATTGGTCAGCCACTGCTCATCGAGATAAAACGTCAGATAGGTAAACCCGCCATCTACTGGCGCGTCACCGTCGTGGATTTCACCCGGCTCCAGCAGAAAGGCGTCGCCAGGACGACTATGATGTCGTTCACGGCGACAGTGAAACTGCTGCGTACCGGAAAGCGTCACCCCCACGAGGTAGCTGTCGTGCCAGTGTGGATCGTAGGCGTGCCCCTCAAAGTGAGCCTTGATCGTTTCAATTCCCGTATCTGCATGCTGACGTAGCTCAAGCCAGTCGTTCGCCATCTCGCTCCCCTCTTTTCGCTATCAGCATTACCCGTTCATACGCATCAATCTGGAAGATTTGTGCAAAATTGACACCTGCCCGATCAGATTGCCGTAAAGTTAAGCAGTTGAACAGCTTTTCCCTAAATAGGGTTGACGATCATACGGGATTAAGGTTTAATGCGCCCCGTTGCCCGGATAGCTCAGTCGGTAGAGCAGAGGATTGAAAATCCTCGTGTCCTTGGTTCGATTCCGAGTCCGGGCACCACTAATTTAAAGAAACCAGCCTAACGGCTGGTTTTTTGCTTTTGGGGATTGGGTTCTGAACTGGGTTCGGCTATGTGTTATAGCGTGACGGCCATACTTGTTCAGGTGATGAACCTAACGCTTCCGCAATCAGCCGTTCCCCTTTGGGCCAGTGCCTTTTCAGCGCATTTGCCAACGTGGAAGAAGCCAGCCCAGCGTTACGTGAAACCGCCGCCAGCGATGTTCCCCGCTTTTTCAGCGCAGCAATAATATCGGCAGGATGCCAATCTTGCTCATTCATTCGGTCACCTCATCAATAAATTTCACCCCGTCCGCGGTGCGTATCCAGCGCGGTGCTTTCAGCCCTGCGGCAAAATAGCGAACCAGTTCCCCTAACAGCACGGTCAGCGTCCGCGCCATATTTTGCGGTAACACGTAACCTACTATCAGTTGAGCTGAGGGTACCCGTTTCCATTCAAGGTTTATATTTTTCACAATTTGTCGATTGATAATCGACAAATCATAAAATAATCAAACTTAATCTTGTTATGCAGAACGGATGAACCTAAGATGGTTTAATAATTTTTAAAATTGTCTATTCAGAGGCGACATTTGAAAAATTATCTAAACTGGCTGATGCAAAACACCCTGCCCGGCCAGGTGTTGCTACAGTCATGGCTTACCCGCAACGGCATAAACCGTAAGCTCTCTTACGTCTATGTCAAAAACGGTTGGCTCAGGCGGATCGCTCACGGCGTTTACTGCCGGACGGGTCGTGAACCAGACTGGGTGGATGCGATTTACTGCCTGCAAACTCAATGGGAAAAACCTGTGCGGGTGGCAGGGCTGACCAGCCTTGCGCTACAGGGCTATTCCCATTATACCGAACTGGGTAAACCTCAAGTTTGGCTCACGCTCCCGGCTTACATAAAGCTGCCGGGATGGTTCGCCGCCTTTGAGCCATCCGCCACCTTTGTCGTGCTCTATACATCGGGCCTGTCGGTTGATGTGATGCCATTCACGACAGAACTGAGAATCGGCGATCGGCGGCTGACTGGCAGCGTGCCAGAACTTGCCGCATATGAAATCGCCTGCGGTGTTCCCACACAAATATCATTTGAGCATGCTGATGCATTGTTTCAGGGTCTACACCTTCTCAGTCCGCGTAAATTACAGGCACTGCTCTATGCCAGCCATTCGGTAAAAACCAACAGGGTGATGCTCTACCTTGCCCAGCGCAATGGACATCCTTATTTTCAGTATCTCGATAAAAGTGGTATAGAAACAGGCGCTGGAAAGCGGCAAATTGTCCCCGGCGGCTGGCTGGAACCGGATTACCAGATCACTGTTCCCAGGGAGTTTAAATCGGAAGGAGTCGAAGATGGATCAGCGTGATATTTATGCCCGACAGGTCAAGTTGTTAATGACCGCCCTGCCGTATGTGGCGAAAGAACCTTGTTTCGCGCTGAAAGGCGGCACAGCAATTAATTTATTTGTGCAGGATTTTCCTCGTCTATCGGTAGATATCGATCTGGTTTATCAAACCTTCATAGATCGTGATACCGATCTAATCGCTATTGACGATGCATTGATGCGTATTACGGAATCGCTGAACGGCAGGCAGGGGATCACAGCGATCCGGCAGGAGAATAAAGCCGATGAAAAACGCATCATCGTTAACACCGTTGATGCGCAGATAAAGATTGAAGTCAGCCCGGTTTGGCGTGGATTGCTGTTACCTCCAGCAGAAATGCCGGTATGCGAGCAGGTGGAAATGGAATTCGGCTTTACCACCATGAATCTCGTCTCTCTGGCAGATCTTTACGGCGGTAAAATCTGCGCTGCGCTTGACCGCCAGCATCCGCGCGATCTGTTTGATGTACTTAATATGCTGGAAAAACCGTGCCTGACGCGTGAGATTTTTGATGGTTTTCTTTGCTATCTGGCAGGACATCCTCGCCCTATTGCCGAACTGCTGTCACCGAATTGGGACACATCGCGGATCGCCACACTATACGCACAGGAATTTTCAGGCATGACGCAGCAGGAAACATCACTGGAATCGCTGTTATCAGTAGCGACTCTACTGCCGCAGGCGTTGAAATCTCATTTTACCGCTCAGGACCGGCAATTCTTACTCAGCTATAAGCAAAACAACCCTGACTGGTCGCTGTATCGCTATCCTGATATTCAACATCTTCCCGCCATTCGCTGGAAACAGCGTAATTTATCGGCTTTACATGCTAAAAATCCGGCCAAATTTAGCGCGGCAGTAGGTAAGCTTGAGAAGGTTCTGGAACAACATTTTTAGCCCGGACTCAGAAGCTTAAAGAGATTGAATTGAGCCACGCTGTTTAGTTATCTCAACTGACGCCTAGAAACATCTCAAAAAACAATAAAAAATATCAGTTAAATCAATATATTTATCACAATGATTTCGATGCATTATCTCGAAACACCCGTTCCAAAATGTGGGTTTTTAGCCCTGTTATGTGTGGAACTACTCCACACATAACGACACTACAGGCCACTTACTCAAAAAACCAGCCTAACTACTGAGCCTACATTTAACTGTATTCACGCAGAAAATCGCTGCGTCCTCGCCTTAAATCTCAGCTTCTAAAAACGCAATAAATGCCCTTACCTTTGAATTCAGTGCCGAGCGTTCATTGACACAGGCATAAATATTCATCGGTAAAGACTCTACGTGGTTACCGCTACTGCGGTCTGAGCAGAACAAAGGCGTGAGTTGACCACTGTCTATCAACGGCTGGGCAACAAAGCTTGCCAGACGGGTAACTCCGCCTCCGTTTGCTGCTATTTTTGCAATAATATCAATATCATCACTGATAAATTTAGGGTTGAGCTTCACGTTAACAGGTTGCCCATTGACCATAAATGTCCAGGGAAGAAAACGTCCGTCTGTAGGATAGCGGAAAACCAGGCAGGCGTGCTGGCTTAGTTCTTCGGGAGTCTGAGGGGTGCCCGCACGATCCAGATAAGCCTGGGCCGCGCAGAATACAAATGGCAGCGATGCGATTTTTCTGGCAATCAACTGATCGTTCAGCTGTGCCTCGATGCGAATGCTGACGTCAACGCCTTCCGACCGATGGTTGACGTTACGATCGGTACTAATCAGTTCGATATCAATATCGGGGAAAGATTCTTTGAAAGCAGGCATCAGTGGATGCGATAACGTACCGACCAAACGCGGCAGTCGTCGCGATGCAAAGCGGACCTTGCAGTTTGGTTTCACTCGCAGCAGCCTGCGAAGCAAGCTCGATATCATGTGGAATATGACGTACTTTCTCGAAATAACGTTTACCGTTTTCGGTTAATGTCATGCTACGAGTGGTGCGCGATATCAGACGCACGCCCACATGTGTCTCAAGCCGTGAAAGGCTCTGGCTTACCGCCGCCGGACTCATACCTTTAGCTCGTGCCGCCGCGGCGATACTGCCGTTCTCCACCACGCGGATAAAATTGCTAATCAGCCCTAACACATCCATATTATCCTCGACGCTTTATTCGTTACTTTTATTTAATAATGATTAAAGCATAACGGCTCTACTGCCGTCTTGGTTAGCTTGATAGGTTAGCAGCCGTTTCACTAATCGTTGTTAACCAGGATAACTTGATGACTAATGCTGTTGCTAAAAATACCTCGCGATTCCGCTTCCCGAAGCACACTTCACCTTACGTATTTGCTCTTTATATGGCGACCATCATGGCATTTCTGATGTGTCTGGTCATCATTCTTGCCGAATTTGGAATGGGGCCACATTACATGGAAAATGTGATGAATGCTTATCAGGTTGCCATGCCAGCTGCTTTTGTTTGCATACTGATTGTCCGTCCCATTGTTACTCGGTTGGTAGGATTGACTGTTCACGGTCACTGAGTTATTCAATACGCCATTTCGTTCTCCCACAGTAAGGCTTGCGGTCCGCTCACAGCGCCTCGCCGACTATCAGGCTGAGTCATGCGCTAACATAGGTCACTGCCATCATTATTGATGGCAGTGACCTGCTCCCCGTGAATTAACACACCGCGATGTTAGTAATATCTTCATCAACAACGTGAGGACATCTCCATGAAGAAGCGTTTTTCCGACGAACAGATCATTAGTATCCTCCGCGAGGCCGAAGCCATGTTGGATAAGGAGGCGCTGCAGGTGGCTCTGGGCCGAAAGTTCTGACGACAGACCAGAAGCGGGAAGCCGTGGAAGTCATGTGTGAGGTAACGGATCTGTCGCAACATCGTGCCGAATGTCTAAATGAGCACTGGTTCAGCGATATCGTTCACGCAAAAAAAACCATTAATGACTGGGGGAAGGTCAGGTGACCATGAATAGGTTTATGCATATCTTCGTCTGTAATATGGTAGCCATACATTTGCGCTGTTTCACGCTATGCTCTTTCAATAAAATTCTGGAATCGATCAATACGGTTTTATATATTCTTTATCGTTCAGTAATTCCGTTTCGAAAAATATACTATTTTTTCTTTAATCACAATTAAGTCTGATAGGAGATAAATTGCATCCATTATTTTATTATCGGGTGTACCCACAATGACTGTTATAGCTGCCACACGATTACGGTATCGACGTTGAACAGCCGGACATGGCTCACCCGTAAATGGCTGCCTGACCAGTATTCCTTATGCCATCAATAAAATCGCCGCTCAATTCAGATTTTTTTGAAAATCAGCGTTTCATTCAAAATATACGCAAGGCTCGGTGCTCCTAAAGAAAATTCAATCTTAGTCGGATTACTTATACTCGCCGTTGGCTTGAGAAGAAGGTTACTATTTGTATTAGGTTTTGGCAGCGCGCTTCCTTGTGTAAGGTTAGTTACCGTTAAATAGTATGAAATTTGTGAGAGATCGAAATAATAGTAGGTATTCGGCGCACCTTGAATTACCAAGGCCGGCGATGTACCCATATATAGAGCAACACTCATCGTCAATGAATTTTGAACGGTAAAGCTGGTGTCTGTCATAATTTCTAATTTATTGTAAAGGCTGCTATTTACATAAGGGGATCCCGAAAAAAAGCCACTACTACTCTTGTATTGAATAGGAAGCCCATTCGTTCCCCCTGCGACACCAGGGTAAACCGCCGTTGGGGACTGTCCGCTGTTGAATTGAACACTGGCATCAATAGGTAGTGAGCTGCTTCCCCAACCTAGTCCAAAGGCATTTTGATCCCATTGAAATAAGTAATTCCCACCATCATTTATCGTCTTCAGTGACCAAACCAGAGAAAACCCGCTGTTATTTGAGGCATCAGACAGGAATATAGCGATATTTTGCTGCGCCCCGCTGCTATTCGTTACGTTTACAGAATAAGTCACGATCGGGCGTCCTCTTTAAAAGTAAATATGAATAAACATTGTGGATAATAGAATAGTTAACGTATTGGTTAACAGACTTAAAATAAATTTTAAATTAACATGGTTAAAGAGGAATACTTAACTCTCAATACAAAATATTGAGGAACCAATCTGCGGTTTACTACAGATTGGTTCTTCATAAACAAGATGCTCTATTTTCTTCCTAAGAAAGCCGCACTATTAGACTGGAATAAATTGCAACGTTTCATTGAGTTTGAACTGCAACGACGTGACGCCAGCCGCGAAGGAGAATTGCGTTGGGCTACTAACAAATGTTCCCGAGACAGCAACGCCTTGTTTTGAATCAGTAGTACAAATCCAATAGGTTGGATGTGTATCAAACAAGAAATTCCCATTCGGTTTGCCTTGCATGGCAAATGCCGGTAAAGAGTTCATGTAAACAGCAAGGCTCATCGCTTGTGATTGTGTGACGGTAAATGTTGAGTCGGTACTTACTAACATGCTGCCGCTTGACACGTCTTGGTTGTGGAATGCCAAAGGATCTGTTTTGAACTGACCGCCGGAGTAAGTTACCCCCATCGAGTTGTTTCCACTAGATGCTGTAGGGTCCATGCTTTGGAGCGGCCCACCAGAAGTCCACTTAACGCCCGGCGCCAGGGGTTGTTGAGTTGTACCCCAGTTAAGCGCCCAATCGATTGTCCAATTGTAAGTGTTGGTATTTCCATCATTAACCGTTTGCAGCAACCATACCAAGGGCAAACCTGCAGTGAGGTTAGGGTAAGTCTGATAGATGGCAATGTTTGCTGGAGCACCACTAGCATTTAACACAGAAAGACTATATGAAGACATAAATGTATTTCCTTTAAGTATGTACTCGTCATACTTCAAGTTGCCTGTGCGTTGGCTGCGCGACTCGATACACTTACTACGTATATCTCGCCCCGCTGCAAGCAGCGTTCAAACCTGCCTATGACAGATTTGTCAGTCACCCGAATCACTGACTTGTGTAAGCTCATCGGGATGAAATGGGAGACAGAATGTCTCTCACCAAAGGCCAGCCGCCGGATGGATAAATTCGTTCCTGACGAATTTATCCTTCTCTTGCCGCCTTCCTAAAACTCGAATTATTTAGAGTGTAATTAGCTATGGGATCGGTATTTTTAGAAAATTGACTACGGTACTACGTTCCAGAAAGAACCATTTAATTGTTGCCACTATTCCATATTATGCAAATATATTTTTCATTTAAAAAATAAACACCAGCCTATTTAATAGCAAAATAAACATTTATTTACGCATTAAAAAAACACACCGTAAGCAATTAATTCAATATATTCATCACGATAACCGCCCAACAAAAAACCATTAATTAACAAAATATCAGTTAGAATAATTAACACCATGGTGTTTATTTACAACATGCATTTGATTTAACTATATTTAAAATAAATCAGAAAAAACTTTTTTAAAAATAACAGACATTGATCATTATCTCATTTAATAAGAGTTTACATTTAACCATTTAAATATAAATAAAGATCTATAAAATCAATTACTACGACATATTGACGGGTAACATTAAAAATTAATTAACGTGAAATTCATATACTTTAAATAATTCGAGTTGCAGGAAGGCGGCAAGAGAGGGAATCCCGATGAGCTTACTCAAGTAAGTGATTCGGGTGAGTGAACGCAGCCAACGCACATGCAGCTTGAAGTATTACGGGTATACTTTAAATAATTCGAGTTTTAGGAAGATGGTGGCGCAGGGAATCCCCAGAAGCTTACATCGGTCAGTGACTGGGATGAGCGAAGCCAATTTGAACGCTGCTCACGAAAGCCCCAGCACCAGCCCGTCATACGCCGCATGAACGTTCTCAGGCAGCAGCGTTTGCGTTTGGAGCCAGCGATCCAGTTCGTGGCCGATGTGGGTCAGATGCATTTGTTTAGGTTTAAGCTGGGTGAAGATCTCCAGCGCACGAGTGACGTCGTTGTGGTTGCGTGGAGGCGTTGTCTGGGGAGGATGGCTGCAATCGACAACCGCATAATCGAGCGTGTGGGCGGAGAGAAACTGAGTCGTTTCGGGCGGTAACCCGATGGTGTCGGTCAGGTAGGCCAGCGTATGCGTCGGCGTTTGGATGAGGTAGCCATAGGTTAATTTGGAATGGATTAAGGGAACCGGCGTGAGCCTGATGCCGTCCAGTTCGAAGGGTTGGAAAGCCATCAGCGGTTTTTGAAAATGCAGAATCCCTGGGTGCTTGAAGAGGTCGTCGCAACCCACCTCATCTGGTGGGCCAAAGACAGGAATGGGCTCACCGTAGCCCCAGCGAAGGGGAAATAATCTCTGAACGTGATCCATATGATAGTGGGTCAGTAAAATATGTCGATGCGGATAGGGGAGTAGATAAGGCGATAGCTCAGGTAATCCGGCATCAATCAGGATGATACGGTCTTTTGTTGTGATTGCCGCACAGCAGGCACGACGCCGTTTGCTTTCATCGCGTTGCGCCTGCTGGCAAACCTCACATTCACAGCCAAATGCAGGAACCTGCTGCGCACCGCCGGTTCCCAGAAAGTGAAAAACGATCCCGTCACTATTTGCTGCTATATTTGCTATCATCGGTTTTCTCCTGCTATTCGGTACGCTTGTCACCCGACCTATTATTCTTCGCGGTGCGCCGCGCAAGCCCGGTCGAACGGCAGCAGCGACTGAAAGGTGGATAAGGTGCGTTGCAGATCGCCGTCGTTGTTCAACAAAACACAGTCGCTTTGTAAGTGGCTTTGCTCGTCCTCGGCACGCTGTAAACGTGTGGCAATTTGCTGTTCACTTTCCCGCCCTCTGGCGCGTAGCCGCTGCCGCAGTGCAGATTCAGAGACGGTCAGGCATATCGGAAATAGCGTATTGCCGTAGCGTTCACGCGCCTGAGTCAGATAAGCTCGCGAGCCGTTAACGATGACGTAGCTCCCCCGCTGTAACCAGTCATCAATCTCTATCCCGATGCCGTAATGGCACTGATGCGCCTGCCAATCGAGTGCGAAAATACCAAGCTGCTGACGTATCGCAAACTCTTCGGGGGTAAGCGCTATGTGGTTCTCTCCTTGAATTTCTGCGGGACGGGTAATGTACCGATGCGCCACCAGCAGGCGTGGCAGCGGCAGTTGACGGATCGCCCGAAGCAGGCTGTCTTTGCCTGCGCCGGAAGGGCCAATAAGGTAGATGAGTTTTGTCATGATCAGAATACCCGAACGCCCTGACGCCACACTCGCATCAGCTTCATTTGCGGCGCTTGCCGTTTGACGAGCAGCAGGTCGGCTCGCCGCCCTTCTTCAATGCAGCCGCGATCGTCAAATTTCAGTGCCTGAGCGGGGTTGCTGCTAACCAGAGCAATGGCTCGCGGCAGATCGTAATCATTGCGAGCGTCCTCTGCGATCATGAATGCCGCCTCCAGCAAACTGGCCGGGTAATAGTCCGAAGACAGGATGTGAAGCACACCAAGCGTAGCCAGATGATGTGCCGATACATTGCCGGAATGCGAGCCGCCGCAGATGACATTCGGTGCCCCCATCAGCACGTCCATTCCAACACCGTGTGCCTGCTGTGCCGCGATCTCGGTGGTGGGAAATTCAGCGATGGCGACACGATGCTGGTGGGACTCGGTGATATGTTCAGGCGTCGCATCGTCATGGCTAGCCAGCGTGATGCCTTTTTCATGGCAAAGGCGAACGATAGCCTCACGGTTCGGCTGCGACCAGCGGCGTGAACCGGCGAGTTGTTCCTCCTCAAACGCAGCCATTTGTTCATCATTGAGGTGATACTTGCCTTTGTAATACTGATGATATTTCTCTTGGGAAGAAAATTGCCGCTGCCCCGGAGAGTGATCCATTAATGATGCAAGCGCGACCAGTGGAATATCCGCCAGTTGTTCAAAGAGGGGAAACGTATCCTGATGCGGCAGCTCACAGCGCAGATGCAGATGGTGGTCAGCCCGATTGGTGCCATGTTGCTGGCTGTACAACACCGCATCCGTCATGCGCCGCAGGTTCTCAAGCCGATGCCCACCGTCGCGCACATCCCCGACCGCAACGGCATCCAAAACGGTGGTGATCCCGCTGGAGATAATCAACGCGTCGTGATTGCGCATCGCCGCCTCAGAAGGCCAGTTAACGCCGGGGCGCGGTGTAAAACATTTATCAAGATTATCCGTATGTAACTCGACAAGCCCAGGCAGGAGCCAAGCCTGTTCACCATCCAGCGCACCGGGATGACGACTTGGCCTATCGCTGATGCGGTGAATTACGCCGTTGCGCACCTCCAATGAGCCATGAATGATTTCCTGCGAGAGCACCATATTGACGTTATTAATGATCATTTACGTTCTCCTGAGTGCGGGAAATCATTGCCATTGAGTAAAGGCGATCGGCGACGTGTTGGCGAACTTCATCATCATGAAAGATGCCGACGACGGCACACCCTTTGTTTTTTGCCTCATCGATGAGCTGTGTGACGGCCAGCCGATTTTTGGCATCCAGCGAGGCCGTCGGTTCGTCTAACAGCAGAATCGGGTAATCACCAATAAATCCGCGAGCAATATTGATGCGCTGCTGTTCACCGCCGGAAAAGGTGGCGGGCGCGAGCGACCAGAGCCGCTCGGGGACGTTCAGATGTGTCAGCAGTTCACCGCCGCGAATCTCGCTTTCCTGACGCGACATGCCGCGTTCTAGTAACGGCTGGATGACCACGTTCAATGTGCTAATACGCGGAATGACGCGCAGAAACTGGCTTACCCAGCCCACCGTTTCACGGCGGATTTCCAGTACATGCCGGGCATCCGCGTTGACGATATCGACCCAGTGTTCGCGGTGGCGCACCCAGATATGGCCGCCATCGGGCCGATAGTTGCCGTATAGCGAGCGCAGCAGCGTGGATTTTCCTGTCCCTGAATGCCCATGCAGCGCGACGCATTCACCACATTTCACGGACAGGCTAATATCGTGGAAAACGGGCAACCGTGTGCCCTGCTGGTTATATAATACGAACGTTTTATCAACGTTCTCGATGCGTAATTGCGTATCCATCAAGCGTCCTTTTGTCTGGATTTACAGAATGGAAGAAACGAGCAACTGGGTATAAGGATGGCTCGGATCGTCGAGCACCCTGTCCGTTAATCCCTGCTCGACAACTCGCCCTCGCTGCATTACCAGCAGACGATGTGACAGCAGACGAGCTACCCCGAGATCGTGGGTCACGATGACGACAGAAAGCTGCATCTCCACCACCAGCGTCCTGAGCAGATCGAGCAACCGCGCCTGAACCGACACATCTAACCCGCCGGTGGGTTCATCCATAAATATCAGCCGCGGTGCCGTCACCAGATTGCGCGCGATCTGAAGGCGTTGCTGCATCCCGCCGGAAAATGTGGTCGGCAGATCGTCCAGCCGATTTTCGGGCAGTTCGACGTTTGCCATCCACTGCGCTGCCTTACTACGGATATCGCCGTAGTGCCGATGACCAATTGCCATGAGCCGTTCGCCAATATTGCCGCCCGCAGACACGGTCGGGCGTAGCCCTGACAGCGGGTGCTGCCAGACGATTCCCCACTCGGTTCGCACTAGCGCTCGCCGCTGCCGTTCGCTGATGTCATAGATCGAGAGCGCCTGCTGCTCGGCGTTACGGTAGATAACCTCACCATCCTGCGGTGCCAGACGTGCGGAAATCGCGTTCAGCAACGTCGTCTTTCCTGAACCCGATTCGCCGACAATCCCTAACACTTCCCCCGGCCACAGTTGAAACGACACGTCGCGGAAGCCTTTTTCCGGCGCATATAAATGCGTGAGATGTCGCACATCAAGCAGAGGGCTGTCGGATACGTGATGTTCTGTCGTCATGACGTTTTTCCTCCCTGACTCTGGCGCTGCTGACAATAGTCTGTGTCGGAGCAGACGAACATGCGTGTGCCGTCATCATCCATCACCACTTCATCCAGGAAGCTGTCGCGTGCGCCACACAGCTCACACGGCTTGTCCCACTGCTGTATTGTGAAAGGGTGATCGTCGAAATCTAGGCTTTCCACCACGGTATACGGCGGAACGGCATAGACCCGCTTCTCACGCCCGGCACCAAAAAGTTGCAGCGCGGGCATCATGTCCATCTTCGGGTTGTCGAATTTCGGGATGGGTGATGGATCCATCACGTAGCGGTGATTCACCTTCACCGGGTAAGCGTAAGTCGTGGCGATATGCCCAAAGCGCGCGATGTCTTCATAGAGCTTCACCTGCATGACACCGTATTCTTCCAGCGCATGCATTTTGCACGTCTCGGTTTCACGCGGTTCAATAAAGCGCAGCGGCTCAGGGATCGGCACCTGAAAGACCAAGATCTGATCTTCCTTAAGCGGCGTTTCAGGAATGCGGTGTCGCGTTTGAATCAGCGTCGCTTCGCTGGTTTTTTCCGTGGTAGGCACATTTGTCACCTTGCGGAAAAAGGTACGGATCGATACCGCATTGGTCGTATCGTCGGAGCCTTGATCGATAACTTTGAGCGTATCGTCCGGCCCGATGATACTGGCGGTGATTTGAATGCCGCCGGTACCCCAGCCGTAAGGCATTGGCATTTCCCGGCTGCCGAACGGCACCTGATGCCCTGGGATGGCGATCGCTTTCAAGATCGCGCGCCGTATCATGCCCTTCGTGCTTTCATCCAGATAAGCATAGTTGTATTCCGTGTCTGAATCGTCGTATGCCGTTTCTGGCCGGCTACCTTTCTGGCGGGAGATCGTTGTCTGGCCCATCACGCGTTACTCCTTGGCACAGACGCGAGGTATTCCTCACGTAGTCGTTTTAATAGCTCCAGCTCTGACTGGAAATCGACGTAATGCGGAAGCTTCAGGTGCGAGACAAACCCCGCGGCCTCCACATTGTCCGCATGGGAAAGCACAAACTCCTCATCCTGAGCCGGGCCGCGAATTTCCTCTTGATAATCGGCGGCCTGAAGCGCGCGATCGGCTAATGCCACCGTGATGGCCTTACGCTCCGAACGGCCGAATGCCAGCCCGTATCCACGGGTAAAATGCGGCGCGTCGTTGGTGGGTTTAACAAAGCCGTTTACGGTTTCGCATTCGGTTAGCAGGATCTCCCCAATATCGATGGCAAAGCCCACCTCTTCGGCGACAATACTGACGGTGATATATCCCGTGCGGATCTCACTGACAAACGGATGGTTGCGGCCATAGCCGCGCTGGGTTGAATACCCGAGTGACAGGAGAAACCCCTCGTCGCCGCGAAACAGCTGCTGAAGACGCGCCGCACGCGTGCCGGGGTAACTCGGCGGCTCCATCGTGATGTCTGGCGGATCGCTGTCGTCGTTGATATTCCGTTCGGGGACCAAGTGCTGTTGAGCAAGGAACTGAAACGCATGAGGAATGTGTTCACGGGTTCCTTCATCCTCATCAACAGCGTCAGGTTGTGGTGCGACAGGATCCTCACCGTCGGCCAATAGAGAGAAATCCAGCAAGCGATGGGTATAGTCGTAGGTCGGGCCCAATAGCTGCCCGCCCGGTAAATCCTTGAAAATGGCCGAAACGCGGCGCTCAAGACGCATATCAGGCGTATTAAGCGGCTGACTAATTCCCCAGCGTGGCAGCGTGGAACGGTAGGCTCGTAAGAGAAAGATACTTTCTACCAGATCGCCACTGGCCTGCTTGATGGCTAGTGCGGCGAGTTGGCGGTCGTAAATATTGCCTTCGGTCATGACGCGATCGACGGCTAAATTCAACTGCTGTTCTATTTGTGAACAGTCTAATTCTGGAATATCCGTGCACCCGCGGCGGCGACAGGACTGTAGCTGGTGAGCGGCCTCAATGGCCTTTTCCCCACCTTTGACGGCAACGTACATTAGCATTCCTCCACGTGGGTACTTCTCGGGATCGCAAAGAGCTTTTTCCCAGAGGTAAAAAGAAAATCCAATCCTGTAGGGAAAGCATGAGGGCGGTTGCACAGATAGTTCCTGACACTACCGGGCAAACGGGGAGAGATAATGCGATGTGTCTTGATGCCCGGACCGGTCAGTTTTAAACAAGGCCCGTCATGCATTCCTTCCACTTCGACAATAACGGTGGTGGATTTTTCTGGTTCGACTTCGCTGCCGCAGGAGAGCGCCATTAGATCATAAGAAAAAGGGTTGCCGCTCAGCAGCACAAAGTAGGCCTCTTCCAGCGTCGTGGCGATTGGCACGTTCGTATGCAGGCAAAGCGTGCGCAGCAGCAGCGGGTTACCAATCCGAGGATCGATAAACAGCGGCGTAGTGTGGCTGGTCAGCGTAAGCAGCGTGGCCGCCGTGGCAGACGATATCGATTCCAGACCGGAAACATTCGGCACCGTCACCAGAGAGCCCGGCTCGCTCATTGCCTTCACGATTTTACGAAAGCAGAGCTGTGTGCCAAATACAGGGTGGGCGAAGCCCGTCATCGTTGTCATGACAAATCATTCCCCCCCTGACCAAAGTAAAGAAATTTACCCGGCTGGCAGCCACTTCATGCTGTAGCTGTTCCCGGTGCGCACATTGCTGGTCTGCTAATGGCGTGATGATGCGCTCCCAGATTTCATGGAAATAGGATCGGGTTTGCAAGAGCGCATCGATCCAGGCGCAAAGCTCGGCATGCGGTTTGTTTCTGCCCGCGATATAGCTGTAGCCACACGTTCCATCTTCCAGCTGTACCGCCGCACGGGTCACCGTCATGTCGCCCACAATAAAGCGCGGGCCATCAACCTCCATTCTTCCCTGTAGCTGGATCAAACCAATCTGTGTCGGGCGTAATAGCTGGTAATTCGTTGGGAAATTCAACGTTCCCCAGTGTTCTTCCAGCTCGGCAGGATCGCTGTGAGCAAGAATGGACATCCAGCGTTGGCGCTGTGTTAACTCTGACATCTACTCCCTCCCCGCAGACAAGCTGCGTGAGAGATAAGAAAAGCAGGCAGTTTGATCCTGAGGCTCAGCCGAGAGATCCGCCGTGTGTTGATAGCACTGACGCGCCGTATCGAAGAATTCGCTTTGGATCTCGGCGCGTTGGAAAAGCGTATGCGCCAGATCGAGATCTTTCAGTCGGATGGATAAAGGGACAGATACAGCTTCACGCGGGTTCAGATAGCGATCTAACATGACGTCCATATAGGTCGAACGGCCGCGCCCCAGCGTTAACGCGTCTGCCAGTACATCGGGGGCGATGCCGTGGCCTTCCGCCACCAATAGCGCTTCCGCCGCCACCAGCAGATGCACCGCCTCGCAATAGTTATTAATCACCTTCATGGTCTGTGCACTGTAGTTACTCGCCATCAGCACATAGCGATCCGACAGGCTGGTGACGACACCGTTAACCACGCTGGCAAAATCATCCACACACGGCCCCACCCAGGCGGCAAGCTTGCCCTGTCGCGCGCCCTCCGGCCCGCCCGACACCGGGCATTCCACATAATGTGCACCGTGCTGGTGAAAAAAAGCCTCCATCCAGCGGCTTTCTTCCGGCCCTATCGTACTGATATTGATTAACAAAGGGCGATAGCGGGTCAGTTTCTGTGTGACCTCCTCCGGCTGAAAAACGTCACGTATCGCCTCCGCATCCTTCAGGCAGATCAGCACAACTTGTTTTTCCTGCGTGAACAGCTGGTGCAGTTCAGGGACGGCTTGAGCGCCTTCGGCGGCAACCTCGCTCGCTTTACTGTAAGTCCGGTTGAACACGCTGAGCGAGAACTGACGCTGTAATAGTCTGAGCGAGATAGCTTTTCCTAATACACCAACGCCAACTAAAGAAACAGAATGAGTCATATCGGCAATCCTTGTCGCTAAGGGGTGGCAATACTCAGGGTATTGCCGCTCATCAAGAGGCCTGAGGGGTTGTATTAAGAAACTGCATAAACGCATCGCGATTTTCGGCAGGAGACGTCGCAGGCCGCCCCAGATCGCTGCGATGACCTACGCGGCATTGCACCTCAATGAATTGACTACTTTGCGCCCGCAAAGCCTGTTGCAGCGCGGCCTGTAAGGCTTCTTCCGTTTCGGCGTAGTAGGTTTTTCCATAACCGCTGGCGGCAGCGATGGGTGCCAGCGGTAAGCGGGACGCCGCCGTGGGCTGCCCTCCCACAGAATCATGGGCACCGTTGTTGATGACGATGTGTATCAGGTTGCTTGCCTGGGCGGTGTTCGTCAGGCCGCCCATGTGCATCAATAGCGCTCCATCTCCATCCAGACAGACAACTTTCCGCTGCGGCTGCGCATCACACAGGCCCAGTGCGATTTGGCTGGCGAGGCCCATGCCACCAACGGTTAGAAAATCCCTCTGATGTCCTTCGCCACGCTGTTCGCGTAGTTCATAGAGTTCACGGGATAACATGCCCGTAGTACTCACAATCGGGATCGTGGATGGCAGCGCTTTCAGGCATGCGTCAACGATAGCTTCTCGCCACATCAACGCTGGCTCAGTTGCTGGGTTGGCAGGTACTGCTGGCGAGGAAAAGGTATTTTTTCTCACCACCAGTGCCACAGGACGGCGTTCATCATGCGCACGCTGGAGCAAAGCCTGAATGTCATCCCACGGGGGTGGGTTATGGCTATCCAGCACAATATGCGGAACATCAAGCACATTAAGTTGAGGTAACGTGACTCGCCCTTGCATAACATGCTGAGGTTCGTCGTGCTGCTGCTTACCGCTGTCATCAACTTCGCCACGCCAGCCGATAATCAGTAACAGCGGAATACCATAAACATCCGGCGTAGCCAGAGAACAGAGAGGGTTAATCGCATTGCCTAACCCCGAATTTTGCATATAGACCACGGGCAGCGTTCGAGTAGACAGATAATACCCAATCGCCATACCCACCGCGCAACCTTCATTACTCGCGATACGGTGTGAAAGCCCACCGTTATTACTTCCAATTGCCAAACAGAATGCTTTTAATAATGAGTCAGGGACGCCACTAAAAAAATGCACGCCGCGCTGAGCAAGAAATTCGATGAGCTTATTAGGGTCAATCACAATAAACCTCCCCTTCGCATCATGCTGTATTTAACAGCAATGATGACGCCTTAATTTTTCATTATGTGATACAGATAATTAGAGGTGACATAACATTTTCTTATCAAGAAGAACGACCATCTTATAGCGCCAAATAATAGCGTTATAAAATGATCATACTGACACCCCAATATATTGCGTTAGCGCGTTCCGGGTATAAGGTCCAGAATATCTTTTATCGACATACATTTATCCTCAACTTCCAGCGTCCGACCATGTTTGAGGATTTCTGGCAAAATGGATTTCATTGCAGGATAAGCCGCACGTAACATATGGTTTGCATAAATCACGATATTGAATCCACCATCAATCAGCTGATCGAAAGTAATATCGTTAAAACTGGTGGGAACGCAAACCAAAGGTAAATGTGGGTAATGAACGCGGAATTGTTTGGCGAACGTTAAAATTTCGCCAGGGTTCTTGTGTCGACTGTGGATCATAATCCCATCAGCACCGGCATCAGCATAATGCAGCGCACGGTTGATCGCATCCTCCATACCGACGTCCAGAATCAGGCTTTCAATACGGGCAATCAGCATAAACTCGGGCGTCAGCTGCGCTTTTTTGGCGGTCGTGATTTTTTCGCAAAAGTCCTCTACGGAAGCCTGCGTTTGCTTTACATCATTACCAAATAAAGAGTTCTTCTTCAGACCGGTTTTATCTTCGATAATCATGGCAGAAATACCCAGATTTTCGGCAGCACGAATACGGTGGGCCAAATGCTCAGTTTGCCCGCCAGTATCGCCGTCAAAAATTAATGGGCGACTGGTAACATCAAATATTTCCGTAATTGCATGGAAACGATGGCTGATATCGACCAACTCCGTATCGGGTTTTCCCCGCAAAGTAGAATCGGTGAGTGAACTAGACCAAAATGCATCAAATTGATAATGAATATCGCCATCTTCATAAGCGGCTTGTTCAATTAATAAAGCAGAAAGCGGACTGTGAGCCTCCATCACACGAATGCCTTTTTGCTGCTGTAATAATTCACGAAGTGCGCTGCGACGCGAACCCGGCGTGCACCCCTTATATGAATCCGTCGGGGTATGATTAGATAAAATAACAGACATGGTTATCTCCTATGTACCATAGAGTTGGGGGTATACTTTCCCTAGTAAACCAAGCGCAACAATCACAAGAACACGCAACGTTATATTTATTTAAATTAAATATACCAACAGGGTGATTCTATTCCTTGAAAACAACACTTCAATAGGGGTAAAAATTTTTTGTTTATTTTTTAATTTCACCTACCTTATTGAAATGGAATCAATTTGAACTAGATTAAAATTAATAAAACAGGATATTAATTAACGCGCACACCTTTATTCATGTTAAAAAACTAAAAAAATAGCAATCTTTAGTTTTTTACTTCAACACCTATTCTTATCGATGGGGTAGAGAGCGGAAATACTATTCTTATGTGTATTCACCGTTGAGTATATTATTCGCGGGTAAATAATGATCATGAAAATGTAGGAGAGACTTATAAACTCTCATGGTTTTATGACAATCCGATTTCTGTTTCATGATAGCGGTATAACACGCCCCCTCAGATATGCCTCTTCTCCCCTGCCGTAATCACACCGTTTTAAAAGATTATTTACATTTATGTAAATATCGATGTTTGCGTACCGATTTGTTGGTATAACAATATTCATTATCAATGAGATACAGCACGATATCTCTCCGAAATCCTGCCTGCGCATAGTGCTGATAAAGCGTGATGTTGTCGGCGTAATGACTCAACAACGGCCTAAGAATTTACTCTATGACATCAATCTCTGAATCACTCACCGTATTGATTAATCGCCGCGCGCAGCTGCGCGAGATGTTCGCGACGCATCAATTCGATGCACTCGATAGCCTGCTGGAACAAGAGCACCAGATTTGGCTGGATGGCCCGAATCTGCCTTATACCTATAACTGGAATATCAATTCGATCTTTGACCCAGCAGTGTCTCATGCCAACATTTTGTCGCACTTGCAGGCCTGGGTTGCCGCACGTCCTGAGAGCTACCACGCCCACCACCTCACCGGGCAGTACTGGGAAAATGCGGCAGCACGGATTCGTACCTCAAATGGTGGAGAATATGTAGAAGACGATCGCTGGATGGGGGCCGAACTGGCTCGCGATCTGGGCGTCGCGGCCTACCTGCGCGCCAGCGCGTTACATCAGCGACCTGCCCTGACCTTTTCGCGCCTGTTTCGTTTGACCTGCTATTTAGGTGAACCACAGTGGCTAGGCGTATTACTGCAAGGCGGTGAACCTCTGACCTACACGCAGCGTCAGGCGCAGGTTGAACCCGAGCTTTGGGAAGCGGGCCTACAGCACTTGCGTAATGAGGGTGCGCAAGCGCTTGTTGAGCTCCCTGTTGCTCTGCCTACTCCACTGCCAGCCAGAGAGGAGCACGAATGGGAAGAGCCCATGCACTACTGGCTGCGGGTCACCTTAGCCACTCGCCCACAGGACTTATCCATTCGTAACGAGTGCGTTTACTTCCTATACCCACGCTGGGGCGGTAGTCATGAAATAATGACTGAATTTATTGATGGGCCGCTGTGTGAAGCACTGACAGAGCCAGAACGTAACAGCCTGCGTGTTACGCAGTGTTGGGACTATATTGGCTATAACGGGCTACTACCCGATGCTCAGGACACAGAAAGCGTGGCGTACTGCCGAAGAACCTTCGACTGGTTGCTGACGCTTGAACTTGATGTCGATGTTCGGGCTAGAGTTCTACGTAAATACGCCAGCTTCCTCAGCACGTATGCGAGAACCGAAGAAGGTAACGAGATCCACTGGAATAAGGCCGATATGCAGAAGGCTTATGACCTGATGGTTGAAGCCTGGCAGGTTGATCTTCCTGAATCACACCCTGATGAGGGTGCGCTCGATACCTTAATCAGCTGTGTGAATTTTGCCGGTATCGAAGACAGCTTCAATTTGATGCCAAAATTTCTGGAACGCTGTCAGGCGTGGGCAGATTCGGCGTATGAAACCACTATCGCCGCGCTCGCCAGCAAATTTGGTTTCTATGGCATCGCTCAAGGCCAATTCGATAGCGATGCCTTGCTTGCGCGTTGCAGCACTCTCGAATCCGATGTCAATTTTGGCCAAGCCGCCGCTAACCTGTTTGAGTCGGTTTCCGAAGAAGCAGGGGTCTTTCTGCTACACGAAGCCGCAAGTTGGGGAGAAGTCTCCTCAATGGCGTCACTCGGTGACCTCTATTCAGGCCATCTATCACGCATGCACGGCCGGGATCCTTCACCTTATGAAGATCACGAAAAATCACGCTATTGGAAGGGTGTGTCGGCGGAGAAAGGCCATGTCATTAGCATGTACAACGTGGCCTATAATCTGATCAATGAAAATGACACGCTGACGCCGGAACAATATGAGCGTGCGAGCACACTGTTGTTCAGCGTACTGCGTAGCCCTAATCTGGGAAAAACCGTCTGGCAACGCTCGGCAAGAGAACTGAGCACACTTTTGTTGTTTAGCAATATCCCTGAAGATCAGGCGCTCTGTGTTGATAACGTACTGCCGGTGTTATGGGACGACGACGACGATGCCAACCGCGACTATGCGGCAGGTTACTACGCGTATGCTTTCCGTAACGGTGCAGGCGTAGCCCAAAATAGCTATCTGGCGAAAGTGTGGATCGATCGCGCGCTGGAAATCAGCCCTGATAGCCAATACAACCACGATCGGGCGAACGAAATCTATCAACGCGGCGGTATGCTGGGTGGCGTCCGGGCGAAGATGGCCTTCAACCGCGATAAAGCGAAAATAGATGCGCGTGGACGTGCAATCACGTTTGGTGATGACGCCCATCAGGAACACCAGTAGGCTTTCCCCATCGTGCTGTCTCTTCGTCATATTTTATGCGAACGCGGAGACAGTTTCGTGCGCCACAATACCGTCATTTTCATGCTACCTCGTAGCACGCGCCCGACACAGGGCGGCTCAGCGCCGTCGCCCTGTGAACCCTGGCTTTTGGCTAAATTATGTCGCTGCGCGATGCCTTCGTCGGCATCAGGCTTAACGGACCGCTTGCGACACGTTCCCGACGTGGCGCAAGCTTTCGCCGCGTCCCTGCGGCTCATCCTAAGCCTGCTATCTCCTCAGCATAATTTCTTACGCCGGATAACGGCCAACTCCGATTTCACTCCCTAATTATTTGTGTATTCGGAAACCTCTCATCGCGGAGAAATCACCGCATCATGTCATTGGCCAGCGATGCTGCCCTTTATCACTTTCAAACGTCGGTCAGACGTTTACGATCGACCTTACCGCTGCCAGTTTTGGGGAGCTTATCCAACGTCACGATGCGCCCCGGCACCATGTAAGCGGGCAAGAACTGATGCAGCTGTTTACGCAGCGCCAGCTTGGTCATCTCTGAACCGGGTTTATATTCAACGTAGCCAACCAGCACCGCGTCATCCCCTTCGCCCTGAAGTTTGACGGCCGCATCCTGCACCTGTTCGATCCGCTTCAATTGCGCTTCGATCTCCCCTAGTTCGATGCGAAATCCCCGTAATTTCACCTGATCGTCGAAACGCCCGAGATACTGATAGCGATCGTCCCCCAGCAACCGGACTTTATCACCCGTGCGATACATTCGCTGCCCGGATTCCATCTGCTGAACAAAACGATCCTGCGTCAGATCGTCACGCTGCCAGTATCCGCTGCTCAGCGCCTCACCGAGAATGCACAGTTCACCCACCATCCCTTCTGCCAGAGGATGACGATCGTCATCGATCACCAGATGTTGATAGCCCGCCAGCGTATTCCCAAGCGCAATCGTGTGCTGGTTCTCCAGTGCAGCGCCGTCAATTTGCGCCATCTGCGACCAAATTGTCGCTTCGGTTGGCCCATAGCAATTCCACAGCGTCTTGCAACGGCTGACCAAGCGCTGTGCCAGTCGCAGATCCAGCGCTTCGCCGCCGCATAGCGCCACCAGATCAGGTTTACCCTGCCAGCCCGCTTTGAACATCATGCGCCAGAAAGCAGGTGTGGCCTGCAACACGTTGATTTCCGGTCGATCCTGAAAATACGCCACAACCGCCTGCGGATCTTTGTACTCCTCATGTGTGGTCAGATGCAGCACGCCACCGACCCACAGCGGCGCAAACACTTCCAGCATGGAGATATCAAAGGCAAGCGTAGTGATGAGCAGCCAGTTCGCGTTATCCGTTAAGGCCAGCCGCTCTACGCTGGCATGAATAAAGGTTTGCAGCGCCCGCTGACCAATCACCACGCCTTTCGGTTTCCCCGTCGAACCGGAGGTAAACATCATATAGGCTGCCGTTTCCGGCCCACCCGCCTGTGCCAACTGTACGCCCACGGAAGGGGCACGGTCTGCATCCGGTAAATCACAGAGGTTCAGTATCGGGCAGTCAAACGTCAGCGACCCACCGGTATAACCATCCTGCAAGACCGCAGCCAGCGCGGCTTCTTGCTGAATCGCCTGTAGCCGCTCCCCAGGGAAATCTGGCTCCAGCGGTACAAACGCTATCTGAGAAAACAGGCAGGCGAGTAGCGCCGCCACCGTGTCAGGCTGCCGACTGAGATGCAGCCCCACGCGCTGACCGGCAGTGATGCCCTGCGCAGCTAACGTCTGCTGAATCAACGCCACACGTTGCAGTAGTTCCCGATAGCTAATGGCGCGTTCCTGAAAACGGATCGCGACACGATCCTGACGCGCATCCTGAGCAAGTCGCATGAACAGTTCCTCATGCAGTGCACGCGCCTGCGTCCTGTGGGGTAACGGCGCCACCAGCGGGCTGAGGCGAATTTGCGCCAGCCGCTCCCAGCGCTGTGCCAACAGGCCATCGAGTAGCCGCGTGAGATGGCGCGCAATACGCTGAAGCTGCTGATTATCGAGCTGTCCATCAGGCGCGGTCAGAATTAACCGATCGTTCTGCACCTGTACGATCAGCGCCACTTTTTGCACGGCTTCAGGTAACGACGCCACATCTCCCGCAATTAGCAGGCTGCTAAACAACGCATGCAGGGTTTCAGCGGTCAGAACCGCTGGAGCAGACTGCGGATCACACGACGATCCCACCTCTGCGATCCACTCGCTGACAAGACGATCGCGCTGTTGAAAATGAGCGATCAACGGCCTCACGTTATCAGGAAGATCGGACGTAACGAGCGCAGCACAGACCTGTTCTTCACCACTGTATTTGTACAGCAGCCAGCTCCACGCCGCGCACACCAATGATGCAGGATACTGACGGGACAACTCACCGCTGTGGCGCTGTTCCCCGTGTGCGGCACCCGCCCGCTGCCCGAAGGCTGTCGGTTGTTGAATATCGGCCAACAGATTCTCGATGACACCATTGCTCCCTATCATGACAGCGTTTCCTCATTGGCGGTAGCCTTCGACCGTGCCAGATATCCACTCAGCGCCTGCGGTGAAGAGTAGCGCTGCAATAGCGCCACGCTCACTGGCTGCGCTAGCGTACGGCTCAGCGCCTGTGCCAGCGCAATACGCTGGAGCGAATCGACACCACTTTCACACAACGTACGTGACCAGAGGCCAGACTCACCGAGGCCGGGTTCACCGGGATGTAGCGTTTGCGCCCACACGCGCAGCAGCGCTTGGGCAAACGGCGTATCAGGCTGGCTAATGCTGCTATCCGGCACGATTTTCTGTGCCGCCACCGAGCCTGTCGCTTTCCCATGCCAGATAATCTCGGCTGGCTGCTGCGGTGCGCTATTGATCAGCGCCACCACTTCGTCATGCCAGCGCATTAACACCCGACGCGCCTGCGCGCTGTCCAGCGCGTCTGCATCAAACTCAAAGCGCAGCAGCATGCAGCCAGACTGCTCACGCACCACCAGATTCAGCGGCATTTCTACCTTTTCATAGGCTGCTGAAAACTCGGGATATAGCCGATGCGGATCGTCAGCGCGTTGGCCTTCCTCCGCTTTCGCATCTGGATAGTTCTCATAGATAAACAAGCTGTTGAACAGACGAGAACGTCCAGCCGTAAGCGCAATCAGCGACTGCGTGGCATGCTGATTCATCGCCATCAGTTCATTCTGCAACTGCACCAGATGCTGTTGTAGCGACACGGACTGCTGCCAGCTCAGCGCCAGCGGTAGGCTGTTGATGTATAGGCCCACGCTGCTCGCCACGTCTTCCACCGGACTTTCTCTGCCCGACAGCACGTTCCCGACAATACTGACCGCATCGCCAGTCGAACGCGCCAGCAGCCGATGCCAGGCGTATTGCGCGATAATGCTGTGCGTAACGCCCACTTCACGGGCAAAAGCGATTAGCGTCACCTGATCCTGTTCGTTCAGACTCACGCTGGTGACCTGCGGTTCAATTTGCGTCAGATGCTGGTTGAGATCGGCGCGTTTCCCCGCAGCCGCAAACAGCACGCCCACATCGTTCGTCTGTGCCAGCAGCGACTGCCGCTGCTGCCAGAAAGCATCGACGGCAGGCTGCTGTGCTACGGCATGCCGCGCATAATCCACATAGGCGCGATCCACCTGAATCGCTGGTGCGTCGCCGTGCATTAACACCTGCCCCTGCATCAGCATCTGATAGTCACGGTGTACCGCACCCAGCAACTGTGGTCCGCTCCAGCCATCGATCACGCAGTGATGACAGCTAAGAACCACCCGATAGTCCTGCTCGCCCAAACGGAAACAGGCAATGCGCAACAGCGGCGGCTGTGACAAATCAAATCCGGTGCGTAAATCCTGCTGACGATAGCGTTCGATGACTGCGAGCGGATCGGCATCCTGCATCAAATCCTGATAGTGGAAAGGCAGGTCTGCCTGCTTCACAATCACCTGTACGTTGGCACACTCGCTTTCCAGCGCGGCACGCAAGGCTGGGAAACGCTGAATCTGACGCTGCCACGCCTGACGATAGCCTTCCACATCCAGCGCCTGCGCATAGCGAATCGGCGTTTGCAGATGGTAAGCATCGTCCTGTGGACAGCGCAGGCGGTGGTACAACATTGACTGCTGAAGCGATGACAGCGGCAACAGTGTGTCGATGTCATAACGCTGTGACAGGCTGTCGAGCTGCGTCTGACTCAGATTGACGGCCGGGAAATCGCTGGGGGTAAAGACGATTCCGTGGCTTAGCTGTGTCAAACAGGCTTCCGTCAGCGCACGCAGATTCTCGGTCAGCCGCGCCATCAGACGTTCACTGTAACGCTGATTGAGGCAACCAACCTGACGCAGCGTCAGCTGTCCGCCCGTAATACCACCGTGGAGACTGATAACCTCTGCCGGTTTATTCTTTGGTGATACGCAGCATCCCGGCGCGATATCTACCGGACGCCACGTACCCGCAGCCTGAACCGACAGCCCAAGATAGTTGAACACAATCGGCGACAAAGTCAGCGAATTGCCTTGCGGGTGATGGTAGCGCAGCGGATTAAACCCGACGCCTTTATCCGGCACCTGACGCAGTTGTTCCTTGCTGGATTGAATCAGAGAAGCCCAGTCTGGCTTATCTTGCAGGCACACCGGATAGGTGCTGGTAAACCACCCGACGGTGCGGCTGACATCCAGCGTCGGATCAATCGCTTCGCGACCATGCCCTTCCAACATGATGCGTGCTTTATCGCCCCAGCCGAGATCGTTTAGCGTGCGAGTCAGCGCCGCCAGCAGTAAATCGCTGACGTCGGTGTTAAAGGCACGATTGGCCTCGCTCACCAGTTGGCCCGTGGTTTCCGTATCCAGCGTCAGAATGGCGGCGCTGGCATGGCCCTGTGGATCTTTCGCCGCCAGTAGCGCCGTCAGATCTACGCCGTCTTCCTGCGCCTGCCAGTACGTCAGCTGTTCCACATGCTGTGTGGCGTAGTGTTGCAGCGCCGCGCCCCACTGACGATAGCTGGAGGTTTTCGGCAGCAGCGGTTCACCGAGGTACAACCGTTCCAGATCGTCAACCAGAATGCGCCAGGACACGGCATCAATCACCAGGTGGTGGAAAGCGAGGAACAAGGCGGTATCCGCCTGTGGATGGTGCCGCACCAGCGCACAGGCCATCGTTCTTCCCTGCGCAGGATCGAATTCACTCTGCAATACGGTAAATGCCTGTTGCAGGCCATCGTCGCCAAGCTGGCGATAATCCAGCGTCGGCAAAGCAGGGCAAGGCGCATCCGCCAGATAGCGTTGCCCTTCGGCATCACAGGCCAGACGCAGCGCATCGTGCTGTGCCATCAACGCCTGCAACATCGTGGCAAGCCGTTCGGTATCCACTTCCGGCAGTTGGATCATCGCCGCCTGATTCCAGTGCTCAGGACGTGCCAGAGATTGCTCCATGAACCAGCGCTGAATCGGCAGCAGCGCGAACCCGCCTTCCAGTGTGCCCTGCTCCGCGACAGTGCCTGTATCTCGATTATTCTGCGCCAGCACACGGCACAAACGCCGTACACTCTTCGCTTCAAAAACGTCTTTCACCGTGCAGGCATAGCCTGCGCTGCGCAGTCGCGTTGTCAGTTGGATACTGAGGATAGAGTCACCGCCTAAGCGGAAAAAATCATCCTCAACGCCCAGCGGTGTATTCAGCACGCTGCGCCAAATCGCCAGCACGTCCGCTTCCAACGGGTTATCAGCCTCACCGTCGCCTTCGTTGGCTTCCAGCACCGGCGGCAATTGTTTCATATCGAGCTTACCGTTCGGCGTCAGCGGCATGTCTTCCAGCAGCATTAGCCGGAAAGGCACCATGTATTCCGGTAGGTACTTTGCAACATCAATCAGTACGGCGGCAGGTTCAGGCGTGCTGCTGTCAGCTTTCACCGTGGCATAAGCGACCAGCGCAGGACGGCTTCCCACCTGCGCCACGATGACTTTAACCTGCTTCAGCGATGGGCAGACTGTCGACAGCTGAGCCTCGATTTCACCCGGTTCGATGCGGTAACCACGCAGCTTTATCTGCTCATCGATACGGCCACAGTATTCATAGTCACCGTTGTTCAGCAGTCTGGCTTTATCGCCAGTGCGATAAATACGCAACGTTGCCGTGCCGTGCCCCGCATTGTTCACATCGTTTAACGTGATGTGTTCGAAGCGGCTGGCGGTCATCTGCGGTTGATTGAGATAACCACGCGCCAGACCAAGCCCCGCAAGGCACAGTTCACCCGGCACGCCCGCCGGACACAGCTGTCCGGCCGCATCCAGAATCAGCGCCTGAATATGGGTGAGCGGTTTACCGATGGTGACGGGCTGGCCTTTACGCAGACGGGTACTCAACGCCGTGACGGTACATTCCGTCGGCCCGTACATGTTGTACAGCGCCACCTTATCGGCCCAGTTTTCCACCACCGCGTTCGGGCAGGCTTCCCCGCCCATGCCAATCGCTTGAATACCGTTAACCTGTTTAGGATCGAGAATCGACATCAGTGCCGTCGGTAGGATCAGGTGTGTCGCACCCGCCTGTTCGGCCTGCATAATTGCGCGATCGTTCGGCTCGCCAAACGCTAACGTTCCACCGCTGCTTAGCGGCAGCAGCGTCGTCATGTTACCGGCATCAAACGAGAGCGACATGCAGTTGAACATCGTGCTTTGTGGCGTGAAATCGATGCGATCGCGATGATCGTCCAGCAGATTGATCAGCGAACCGTGTTCGATCATCACGCCTTTCGGCAAGCCGGTCGATCCCGAGGTGTAGATCACCTGTGCCAGTTGCTGTGCATGACGCGGAATTGCAGGGGGTTCATCACCCGGCAGATCCTGCCACTGATCGACAACCGCCGGATCGGTCAGATCGATGCGCTGTTCGGCTGACCATTGCGCCAGCTGTTGCCCATCGCCGCCGAGAATAACGGCAAGATTGGCATCGGTAATAATGTGGCGCAGTCGCTCTGGCGGATAGTCAGGATCCAGCGGCACATAGGCTGCACCCGCTTTCCAGATGGCAAGCAACGCAATAACAAAATAGCGATCGCGTTTCGCCAGCACGCCAACCAGCGACTGTTCGCCCAGCCCTTGACGATGCAGCCAGTGCGCGAGCTGGTTAGCCTGCCTGTTCAGCTCGGTATACGTCAGCGTGTCGGTGCGCTCCTCACAATCAAAGGCAATCGCCAACTGCTGTGGATCACGCTGTGCCACGGCTTCAATCACGTCGGTTACCGTCAACTGTGGCTGCGGATAGCTACGCGGCAACTGCTCGGTTTCAGCCAGCACGGCGGCAAATCGATCCGCTTCCATCAACGGCAGATGCCAGACATCGGTTTCCGGGTTTTCCACCACGGCTTCGATCAGTCGGATAAAGCGGTCGGCGTAATACTGGATTGTCTGGCGTTCAAACAGCGAGGTGGCAAACAACCAGTCCAGCCGCACTTCGCCCATCAGTTCCGTCACCTTGACCGAAATGTCCGTCTTGGCGGGCAGCACCGGCGAAGTTTCCTCCGCCGCATCACAGCCAGGGATCAGATCGTTGAAATCCACTTTGGCTTGATAAACCAGCATGACCTGGAAGATCGGGTTGATCGCCGTGGTGCGATCGGACCCGATCGCCTCACTCAGCGCTTCAAAGCGATAGAGCTGATGATCGAAGGCTGAGAGATCCTGTTCGCGACAGTATTGCAGGTAATCGACAAAATTCTGACTGTCCTCCAACTGGGTACGCAACACGATGGTGTTAACGAAGAAGCCGACGACATCTTCGATATCCGGCCGTTCGCGATAGGCCAGCGGGGAGCCAATCACAATGTCTTTCTCGCCGCTGATGCGCGCCAGCATCAGGGAGAACACCGCATGCAGGCCAATGAAGTTAGACGTATTGTAGCGCTGACACAGACGCTTGAATTTATCCCACAGATCGTTGTTGATCGCGGAGAAGATCACCTCACCGCCGCTGTTCTGATGCGCCGGACGCGGTTTATCCAGCGGCAGGCTGTGTACTTCAGGAATACCCGTCAGCCGCTCAACCCAGAACGGTTTGAATTCGTTGTGGTAATCCAGAAATGCGTCGGAATTAAACCAGTGTGCGTAGTCGATATAGTTAAGCTGGGTGGTCTCGACGGGATAAGGCTGGCGGTTTTGACAGGCCAAAAAGGCTGGTTTGAAGTCCGCAAACAGATTCTTCACTGACCAGCCATCGGAAATGATGTGGTGCTGGGTGATCATCAGAACATGTACCCACTCACTCATCTTCACCAGCCGCACGCGGGTGAGATCGCCCGCCGTGAGATCGAACGGACGGCTGATTTCCGCTTTCACCTGTTGCTGCAAGCGCTCTTCCCGCTCGTCTTCCGGCAACCGTGAGAAGTCATCATGCTGTATCACAAACGGCTGATAGGCATCGATACGCTGTTCACCCTTGCCCTGTTCATTGACCACAAAACGGGTGCGCAGGCTGGCATGGCGCTGCGCCAGCGCGTCAAAGGCAAACTCCAACGCGGCCACATCCAGCGTGCCAGTCAGACGAAAATAGACCGGCATGTTGTAGAGGTGTGATTGCTCTTCGTATTGTTCGATAAACCACAGTCCGCTTTGCGATGATGACAGCGGGCCAGACGTCGCATTCTGCGGTGTGATAGGGCGTTCAAACGCCTGCTGCGCCGTCAGGCAGCGCACGATAGCGTCTTTGTTTTCCTTAATCGTGCGCCCAATTTCTGCCGTGATCGCTTCTTTATTGGACTGCGAAATCAGCTGTCCTTGCGCATTTAACGCCAGACGTACACCCTGCCGTTCCAGCTGCTTTAACAGCGTTACGATATCTTTCATGACTTGTCACTCTCTCAGCAAATCAGGCCGTTAGCGTTGCCCCGCCATCCACCACCACGTCCTGCATGGTGATGTGGCTGGCCAGATCGGAAGCCAAAAAAACCACGGTATTGGCGATCTCTTCCGGCTGAGCAATCTTGCCCAGCGGAATCCCCAGCTTGTACTGGTCAGGAAAGCCCGCGATAGTGCGCTGTTCCGCATCGGCGCTGTGCCACATGCCGCGCTGCATCGGCGTATCCGTCGATCCTGGTGACACCAGATTGCAGCGCACGCCGTAAGGCGCCAGCTCCAGACCGGCACAGTGAGACAGGCTGGTAAGCGCCGCTTTCGAGGCGCAGTACGCCGCCATCTGCATGCGGGGAACATGCGCAGCATTGGAGCCGATGCAGATAATCGCGCCGCAGCGCTGCTGCTTAAAGTGCGGCACCAGTGCATTCAGCAGATAAAATGCGCCGGAGGCATTGACGTTAATACACTGCTGCCAGTCATCCACGCTCAGCGCATCGATATCACCTAAACGCAGGATCCCGGCGGCATTGACCAGAACGTCGAGTCCCGTTTCCGCCAACTGCTGACGACACACTGCCGCCACGCTATTCGGTTCGCTGATATCCAGCGTCACGCAGGTAAACGGGCGATCGTTATACGGGGAAGCGTTATGTTGGAATGCGCGATCGAATCCGATCACCTTCGCGCCCAGCGAGACAAACTGTCGGGCAATGCTTTCGCCAATGCCGCTCGCCGCGCCGGTTACCCAGACGGTCTGCCCGCTGAAATCAAACTGAAGAGGTTGTGCCTTGTTCATCATTTTCCCTACCACACCATTTCCACGCTGTTTTCATCCTGTGACAGCCTGTCATCCAGATAGCAGCAGAAGTCGCTGAGCTGTGGATGATCGAACACATCAGAGACTTTGATGCTGACGGAAAACTCTGCGGCCAGACGATTGACGATCTGGATGGTCTGTAATGACTGTCCGCCCAGTTCGAAGAAGTTATCCCGCGATTGAATCCCCGACACACCGAGGATCTGCTGCCAGATGGCGCTGACCCGATTCTCGGTGTCGCTGGCTAGCGCCTGCGTCGGTGCATCATCGTGATATTCCGTCAGCAGACGCTTGCGATCGACCTTGTTGGATCCGGTTTTCGGCAACTGATGGAAAGCACGATAATCGGTGGGGATCATGGCAGGCGGCAGTACGCTGCTCAGGCGTTGTTTCAGCGCGCGGGCATCGATCTCGCCCTCTTTCGTGGCGATAAACGCCACCAGACGTCGCACCCCGTTGGGGTAAACAATGCCCTGCACGCAGGCTTCATCGACTTCCGGTTGCGCCAGCAAATGGGCTTCGACTTCCCCTGGCTGAATCCGATAGCCGCTGATTTTAAATTCGTTATCCATGCGCCCGAGGTACAGCAGCTGTCCTTTTTCCAGACGCACTCTGTCACCCGTACGATAAGCCGGAAGATCCCGTTCGCCCACTGCTAGCTGCGTAAACGCCGTGTGTTCCGTGCCGATGTAACCCGCGGCCAGCGTTGGCCCCAGCAGCACCAGTTCACCTTCCGCCGCAGGGCGATCGCCCGTCGCCAGAACCAACGCGTTTACTCCTGCCAACGGCAGACCGATAGGGAGCTGCGCCACATCAGCAGACTGGGTTTGCAGGTCGCAGCTGGTCGCCACCACCGTGGTTTCCGTTGGGCCATACGTATTGATTAATCGCAGCGTATCCGGCGCGTGGCGTTGCCACTGCACCAGTTGTTCGGGATACACGGCTTCACCACCGATGATGATAGCGCGCAGTGCAGAAGGCAGGGTCAGCGTGCCGGTTTTCAGCCCCACCACCCATTCGTTCCAGAATGCGGTCGGCAGATCGAGCAGCGTAATCGCCTGTGCGTCTACCTGTTCGACAAAGGTGGGAATCGATTCCAACATCTCATCGGTACGCAGCACCAGCGTCGCACCGCTGGTTAGCGTGGCAAAAATCTCTTCGATGCTGGCATCAAAGTTAAACGGAGCAAATTGCAGCACGCGATCCGCGGCACGCAGGCCGTAGCGCTGACGTGCCGCCGCAGTGAAATGATCCAGCGCGCTAGCACCGATCTCCACGCCTTTCGGCAATCCGGTCGATCCCGAAGTAAACATGACGTAGGCAATCTGGCCTTCTCTCGATTCCGCCATCGGCAGCGCCACGGCATGCGCATTGGATGACAGAAGATGCCCCGCCAGAACGATTTCACCGGAAAAGACCGAAGCCAGCCGATGCTGGTAATCCGCCTGCGTCACAATCGTACGCAGCTCGGCAATCTGGATGATGTGTTGCTGACGCTCGCGCGGCTGTTCAGGGTCAAGCGGCACATAAACCGCACCGCACTGCATCACGGCCAGCAAACTGATAATGGTTTCAGGGCTACGGTTCAGCATAATCCCGATGCGTTCGCCGGGTTGTACACCGCGCTCATGTAGCGCCGCAGCGGCCTGACCGCTTAGATCCATCAGTTGCTGATAGCTGTATTGCCGATCGCGCTGCGCCAATGCGATATGACTCGGGTTTTTACGCGCCTGCTTGGCAATCGCCGTCAGAACCGGCTCAACAAACGGTTCAGGCTCACGGCTGGTGATCAGCGCCAGTTCACGTTCTTCACGCAGCCAGCGTCCCAGCAGTTCGCCGCTGGTTTGCTGCGGCTGCGTCAGCCAGCGCTGAAGCAGCGTGAACAGAGTTTCTTGCAGGCTGGCAAGCGCTTCTGCGCTGTAACAAGCTGGATTGGCATCAAAATCCAACACCGGCGTGCCATCAGGTTTGAAATGGATCTCGATCGTCAGATCTTCTACCGGCCCGGCACTGAGATTCAGCGTGCTGGACGACAGCGATCCGTAATTGAGTGGATGATCGAACGGCATGATATTGATCAGCGGCCCGAAAAGGCGCTGTTCGCCGCCAACGCGATTCAGGTCGCGGCGTAAATGCTCATAGCGATAATGCTGATGACGACGAAGCGTGCGTTTGGTGCGGGCAACCTGTTGCGCCAGCGCCACAAAATCCGCCTGTTCATCCACCTGAATACACAGCGGTACGATATTCATCTGCATGCTCGGCACCATCAGCGAGGCAGAACCGATACGGTTCATCACCATCATCCCGAACGTCAGTCGGTCGATGCCGGACACCAGTTTCAGATGCGTCGCCAACATCGCTAAAAACAGATCCGGCCAGCTGATTTTATTGCCTTCACACAGAGCGGTCAGCGGTTGCCAGAGATCCGCAGGCATATCACAGCTTTGACGCAAAAAACGCGCGGCTATCGGTGCTTTCTTCTCACTAAAACTGGCGGGTTCCGGCATCGCGTTCAGCGTCTCTAGCCAGAAATCACGCGCCTGCGCCGTCTGCCCGCAGGCATCGCGCTGCCGTTCCTCTTCCAACACCTCACTGAACGGACCAAACTCGGCCAGCGGTGCGGACTGCCCCGCCGTCAGCGAGGTATAGATCTGGGCGATGCGTTGAAACAGCATCGTGGTGCCAAAGCCGTCTAATGCAATATGGTGAACACAGCTGTAGAGAAAATCGCGTTTTTCACCGCATAGCAGCGCAAAACGGCAGGGTAATCCGTTCAGTAAATCCAGCGGCAGAGAGATTTCGTCACGCGCCCACTGACGTATCGTCTGCTCTTCGTCCGTCATCGGTGCAGGCAACAGTTCGACAATCGGCAGCACGCCAATCGGAACGGGCAGTTGCGAAGCCACAAAACCTATCTCTGGTTGCTCTGCATATTCACCCGCAACCTCAACAAACTGGCAGTACAGGCACTCGCATTCCATCACGGCCTGACGAATTGCGCTCAGCATGGCGTCAATATCGACTTTGCCATCAAATGCGATGCATTCCGCCGTGTTGAACGTCGCCTTATCATCGTTCAGCGCATGGCCTAACCACAGCCCGCGCTGCGCAACGCTCAACGGCTTCATAATGCGGCTCCCTGCTGTTTTTCGATCAGCGCCCACCAGGCATTCAGGCTGGGGTTACGCGCCAGATCGACAAAACTCAGCGTAACGCCTTGATTGCGCCATTCGGTCAGCAGCGCCATCATGCGCACCGAGTCCAGACCATAATCGATCAGGTTTTCATCTTCATCGAACTGATCTTCTTCTTCGTCGATTAAGCTCAGCAGATGCGCTCTCAGTCCTTGTTTCGTCAGTGCCTGTGCCATTTTCTCTCCCGTAAGTTCTGCTGTACTGACCACCCGTCCGGCGCGCGTCGCCACATATTTCAGCGCCATCAGATGTTCCTGAAGTGAGAAATCCGCAATAGCATCGCCCACCATGAAGGGTTTGATATCGCGCATGAAGGCATCCGTCGCGGTAATCATGCAGCCGATATGCCCGTAAACGCCGCAGATAATCAGCTGATCTTTGCCCATCTCTTTCATCATCGGTTCCAGCGGGGAACGATGGAATGCGCTGTAGCGCCACTTCACCAGCACCGTGTCATGCTCATCCGGAGCCAAGGCGCTCACAACACGCTGTTTCTCAGGATGATTATTCAGCCCTGCGCCCCACATATCATTCAGCAGCGCACGATCAGCGGCGCTCTGCGCGTTAGGCTGCGCGGTATACACCACAGGGATCCCCAGAGCTTTACAGTAGGTTCTCAGCGCCGAAATATTCTCAATCAGCTGCTGTGCCAGCGGGCTATCCGCACCATAGAAATTCACGAAATAGTCCTGCATGTCGTGAATCAGCAGCACCGCACGTTCAGGTTCAAACGCCCAGGAAACTTTGTTTTCTGGGAAATCCTGTGCGCGCGGCAGGGGATAAGAAGCAATAGAAGGGATTGCCATCACAAAATCCTTATTTATTTTGAATACTAAATTGGGTCGTGAATGCTAAGTTGGGTCTGGATACGCTGACGGAGTGATTTCTTATCAATCTTGCCGACCGGTGTGACGGGCAAGGTGTCGATCATCTCGAAGCGGTCCGGCAGTTTGAATTCGGCAATACCCTGATTGCGAAGATATTTTCTTAACGTGATGGCTTTCAGTGAGGAATCGCTGACCACCAGAAAAGCACAGCTTTTTTCGCCCATGACCGGATCGGGCATGGATACCAGCGCGGCATGGAGAATGCCGTCATGCTTGAGCAGCAGATTTTCGATTTCTTCGGCAGCGATCTTTTCACCACCGCGGTTAATCTGATCTTTCTCCCGCCCGACCACACGCAAGTAGCCCTCTTCGGTCATCTGCACCACATCGCCCGAGTGGTAGAAACCGTCGCTGTCGAAAGCACGGGCATTGTGCTCCGGGCTGCGGTAATAGCCACGGAAGGTATACGGGCCGCGCGTCGCCAATAGCCCCGCTTCACCTCTCGGCACCGGGTTACCGTCTCGGTCTAACACCTTCACTTCATCGTCTGGGCTCATCGGGTAACCCTGCGTGGTAAAGATGTGCTCGTCGCTATCGTCCAGTCGGGTGTAGTTCACCAGCCCTTCCGCCATCCCCAGCACCTGTTGTAACTGACAGCCCAGCACCGACGGAATACGACGGGCGACGGTTTCACTTAGTTTCGCTCCACCCACCTGCAAAATCTTCAGGCTACGCAGCGCTTCGCCAAACTGTTCTGCCGCCTGAATCCACAGCGCGGCAGCAGGCGGCACCAGTGAAGTAATATCGATTTGATGACGTTCGATCAGCGGGAAACAGGTCATTGCTCCCGGATCGGATGCCAGTACGACGCGTCCACCAGCGTAAAATACGCCCAGTGAACCGGGAGAACTTAGCGGGAAATTATGCGGCGCGGGCAACGCACACAGGTAGCGGGTCTGTGGCGTTAGCTCGCAGATTTCCACACTACGACGCACGCTGTAGTAGTAATCGTCATGGGTGCGAGGAATCAGCTTCGGCGTGCCGGTACTGCCGCCAGAAAGCTGGAAGAAGGCGACCTGCCCCGACGCGGAAGGCTGATACTTATTGGCGGAAGTACTCGGTTGCAGCCAGTCCGTCAGACTGTGCCCCAACGGGCTGTCGCCAAGCATCACCACTGTTTTCAGGCTAGGGACCTGCGTTTGTAGCCGATCCCAAAACTCACCATTGCCAAACAGCGGATGTTCGGCTGATGCGATCAGCAAGCGCGGTTCGATCTGCGTGGCGTACGACAGCAGCTCCAGCTTGTTATGGCTGAACAGCGCGTTAACTGGCGCGACGCCCATTTTCAGCAACGCAAAAAAGGTCAGGTAAAATTCGGCCACGTTCGGCAACTGCACCAGCGCGGTGTCACCACCGCGCAGACCGCTTTCCGTCAGGCGAGATGCAAGAGCGGAAGATTGCCGATCCAGTTCCCGATAGCTCCACTGACGCTCGCCGCACACGACGGCAACGGCGTCCGGCTGTGTCGCCAGATGACGTTCCCAGGCATCCGTTAACGGCAGGCCGACCCAGTATCCCTTGTCGCGATAACGCTGTGCCAGTTCCTCTGGCCAGGGCGTAAATTCAATGCTCATAGTCCATCCACACCTGAGTTAAGCCCAAACGCATTCAGCATCGTGTTTAATTTGGCGGCGGTTTCAGCCCATTCATCCTCGGGGACGGATGCCTCAACAATACCCGCGCCAGCAAACAGGCGGACCTTATTGTGTTTGATGGTGCCGCAGCGAATGACTATCACCCATTCGCCATCACCGTTGGCATCACACCAGCCGACGATCCCGCTGAATACGCCACGATCGTGCGGTTCCAGTTCGGCGATCAGTTGACGCGCTTCCTGTGTAGGGAAGCCGCACAGTGCGGGGGTCGGATGGAGCTGACAGGCGACCTGAAGTGCTGTCATGTCCGGGTTTGCCAATTCACCGCGGATCGCGGTGGACAAGTGCCACATTGAGGCAGTGCTCATCAGCGAGGGAGCCGATGGAATGGTTAACGACGCACACAGCGGCATCAGGCGCTGACGAATGTCGTCCACCACCAGCTTATGCTCGTGTTTGTCTTTGCCTGAATTCAACAAACGCTGGCTGTTCAGATAGTCCAGATGTTCATCGTTCATCCGTCGCGCCGACCCCGCCAGCGGATTAGAGACAATCACGTTCCCCTGCTTACGCAATAGCAGTTCTGGGCTGGCACCCAGTAATACCGAACCATCGGGCAGCGGCAGCGAGAAGTGGTATCCCCCCGCGTTCTGCACCATCAGATTGTTGAGGATCGTTTGCGCCTTAACAGGGCTCGCCAGTTCAATGTCCAGAATACGTGACAGCACTGCCTTGCTCAGTTCACCACGGCGGAAGCGCTCAACGGCCTCTGCCACGATGGACTTGAACTGACATTCGTCCGGGACACTGTTTAGCGTTAACGCTTTTGGTGCCGCAGTCGTGTGCTTACGAGCACGGCTGACGAGTTCAGACTTCGTCGTAACGGTATAACTATCAGGAATATAGAGACAAGATGGTTGCGTGGTATCAAAAGGAATCGCCCCCACAACAATAGGCAGCGACTGCCCTGCCTGACGCGCCCGCTGGAACGCCTGCGAGATGGCAGGGCTGAGCCCGTCATCGTGCGAGCCTGGAGCACAAACAGGGGACGAAATACGTTCAAATAAGCCAGAAGTAGAAAGGCTTCGGTGTTCCGATGCATATAAAAAAGCGGTCTGTTCCGAATAGGTTAGTCCGCTAAATGTTTCAGTTTCTGTAATCAGTGTATCCACAAGACAGCTCCTGCGCTCGCAAATTAAATACCAATGATTATTAAAATCATTATCATTCATATTAAGCGCAGTTAAATTACACTGAAGTAACGTGTTCGGTCAATCCTTCCACACAATGGTTATTCACGCCCATTAATTGCGGGTTATATTGATGTTAATCAATTTTATTGTTCATCTTTCACAACAGTTAATGGTTAGCAATAAGAATGTATTGATTATAAAACCCACATCACAGATGATAATGAAAATGGTTATCATTTATTGTCAATGAAATTAAGCTGCGCTAGACTGCGCAAATATTTTACTAACTGTGTCTAAATGTGAGCCTGTCATGGATGAAAGCATGTACCGCCCGCACACCCGATACGTTGTGCATCTGGCGTTGCTCATCAACATGCTTTCCCTCGGTAGTCTGATGATGGTGATGCCGCTAGGTCCTGACTTCGTCAGCGCCCTGTCCATGGATGCCAAGAACATCGGCTATATTAGCGGCGGCGCAACATTTGCTTCTGCTATCGTCGGCTTCCTCGCCGCGCCCTATCTGGACAGATTTAACCGCAAACATGCCCTGATCGTTCTACTGACGCTGCGCTTCGGCCTGACGGCAGCCTGCATGTTTGCCACCAGCCAAACCGATCTTTTGCTGCTGTTCATTCTGGCGGGCTGTGTTGCCGGGCCGGCATCCGGCGTCTTGATGGCGGCGGTTGTCGATATTGTGCCAGCCAACGAACGTGGAAAGCAGCTGGCCTATGTCGGCATGAGCTTTTCGCTTGCGGCCATTGTTATCATGCCGCTGTCGCTGGAGCTGGCTCACCGTATTAACTGGCAAGCGCCGTTTTATACGTTCGGCATCGGCGGCCTGCTGCTGGTGTTGTTAGTGCTGTGGCTCTTTCCTTCCATGCCGCCGACGCATCGAGTTCAGCAAGATCTTGCTCCCAGTAAAGCGCCAACCTCTGTACTACATGACCTGCTGGCCTCTCCTCTTTTCGTGCTAGGGCTAACGGTGATTTCGCTACAAATGTTCGGTCATTTCCTGCTGATCCCTCATTTTTCCAACTATTTTCAGTTCAATCTCGCTTTCCCGCGCGATGATATTTCACTGCTCTATCTCTGCGGTGGGCTGGCAAGCATGGTGACCATGCAACTGTGCGGCAATCTGCTGGATCGAGGGTATGCCAGCCGGACGATCGTGGTAACGACACTGCTGCTGGCCGTTGTCATTCTCTGCGGCTTCGTTTTTCCCTTTTCACTTTCCCTGTATCTGGTATTCCCCCTGTTCATGGCACTCAGCGCGGCGCGTTCCAGCAGCACGCTGGCAATTACCGCGGGTATTCCGCTACCGCATCAGCGCGCCGCGTTCATGTCCTATCAGGGAACTGCGGCCAACGTGGCCTCGGGGCTTGCCAGCGTCGCCTCTGCCGCTTATCTGAGCACCTCCGCAGAGGGAAGAATTGACGGATTCTCACAGCTCGCCGTCGCCAGCACTATCTTTGCACTGGCAGCCATGCTGCTGACCATGCGCTTGATTCCACAGTTGGCTGAACGTGGCCGGAAAATGGCAGCACGCCAGTCGGCACAGGTGACTGAGCAATAAACTGATCGACTCACACAACGAGTGGGTCGGCAACACGTTACTTACGGGGATATTTTTTCCACTCTTTGATGGGGTCTTTGACATGCAGCTAAAACCGGAAAGTCGTTTTTCACATCATCATTTTCCACACAGCAAGGTGTATCACGCCCTGCTAGTGACGGGATTACTGGCACTGCCTGCGCTCGCACAGGCAGAAAACGCAGCAGATGAAAAAATCGTCGTAACAGCAACACAGACGAAACACACCACGCTAAGCGCCCCCGCCAGCGTCTCTGTCATCACTCGCGCCGAGCTGGAAAAGATGTCGGTGAATAACGTTTCCGACGCGGTGAAAAAGCTACCGGGCATTAATATCAACCCGTCATCTACCTATGGCCGTAACGAAATCAAGATCCGTGGCATGCGGGCTGACTACACGCTGCTGCTGGTGAATGGCCGTCGTATCAACTCCCAAGAATCACTCGCGGCCGACATGGGGAACGATTTCGATCTTAGCTCCATTCCGATGTCAGCGATTGAACGTATTGAAGTGATTCGCGGCCCGATGTCTTCGCTGTACGGTGCCGATGCGCTGGGCGGTGTCGTAAACGTAATACTGCGCCAGCCGGGTGAGAAAGTTGCCGGTGAACTCGGCTATAACTTTCAGGCGCCAACCGAAGGTTCCGGTGGCGATCATAATCGTCTGAATGGCTACGTCAGCGGGCCATTAATAGAAAATACGTTGCTAGGTAGTTTGATTGTAGACGGCGGCAAACGTGATGCATGGCGTACCGAACAATCTAAGAATCGCAACTCAGATGCTCTGGAAAAACGTGATAACTATAGCGTGCTGGGTAACCTGACGTGGTTGATCGATTCACAGCAGAGTTTGGATTTTGATGCAACGTATACCAAAGATGACCGCTTCGTTGACTGGAATAACTCAGGAACCACGGCTCATAATACACAAAAAATTGATCGCCTCGGCCTGGGACTAACGCATAACGGTAGCTGGGACAATGTTGATACGCGGCTACGTTATTACTACGAAAACATCGATTTAATGGATAATTCTGAGCTGAATAAAGGCATAGCCGACATTACCCAGAATAATCATACGATTGACGGGCAGATCTCTGGTTATCTGGGCGATCATCTGCTGACCGGCGGCGGCGAATACCGCATAACATCCTTAGAACACAGCATGAACATGAAAAGCGGCAAAATAGACGTCAATCAGAGTGCTCTTTTCCTGCAAGATGAATTCAAGATTGCGGATTTAGCCCTCACCTTTGGTGGTCGCGTCGACCACCATGAAGTTTATGGCACCGAGTTCAGCCCACGCGCCTACGCCACTTATAGTTTGACTGACAACTGGGTGATCAAAGGCGGTGTCAATAAGGCATTTAAAGCCCCAACCCTCGCTCAATTTACCCCCGGCTATATGAAATCAGCATGCCGCGGATTTTGCTATCTCGTCGGTAATCCTAATCTCAAAGCAGAAACCTCTATCAGCTATGAAATAGGTACCGCCTATGAGGCTGAACGCTTCGGCGGAGGTGTCACTCTGTTTAATAATGATATCAAGGACATGATCCAATCTGAGGCTTGGAATTATGACAGATCTAAGATAGTCAATCTTCCTTATTACAACGTGAATAAAGCACGTATCCAAGGAATCGAGACCTCATTCTGGGTCGATCTGACTGATGACCTGAACTGGACCACCAACTGGACGGTTGTCGATGCCGAAGACCGCACCACCAGAAAGCGTCTGAAGCAAACCCCGAAAAATACGGTTAACACGCAGTTGAACTGGCAGGCACTGGATAATCTTTCAACCTATGTGTCCTATCAGTACACCAGTAACCAATATCTGCGCGATAAAGAAGCACTTAGAACCAGAGGCTTCAATACCGTGGATATCGGTGCCACCTATACACCGGTTAAAAACGTAGATCTGAAGCTGGGCCTCACTAACCTGACTAACGAAAAACGGGACTACGTTGCCACCGACAACGACTACTTCCTGTCTGGACGTACGGTGTACGGCGGAGTGAGCTACAAGTTCTGATGCCGATAAGTTCTGCTCAATGACTCTAGCCCGCTAACGCGGGCTTCAGACCGTTGACAAACCTATTTTCCGAATGAAAACGGGCGTAACGGAATAGAAGAGTAAAGCGTTTGCGCCAAGGATGGCGCAACCCGAGCTTACATGGACGTATTTACAGCGTCTTTACGATCTATCCGTTACTCCCGCTCTACGGACTTTGTCAGCAGCCTCAGCGCTAACGCGGGCTTTTTTAGCAGCAAATAAAGGTGGTGACGTCGTACTCTCTCAGCAGATACGCACCTTTAAAACGGCGTCCGGCATAAAACGTCGGCGTCAGATCGGTCAGCAGTTCCAGCTCAAACTCGCGTTTGGTGATATCCAGCGCCACCAGCCTGGCATCCAGAAAATCGAAATAGTGCCGAACCTGCGGGTAAAGTGCCTTGAACAGGCTCTCTTTCGCCGAGAAGCTTACCGTCAGTAAACAGCTAAATCCCTCGTCTCGCCCCTGAAACCACTGAAACTCTTCATCGCCAATGATGCCGGGCCACAACGATTGCGCACGCTCGTCGGACATAAATCCTTCGATATCCACGCCCACGCACGATACCTCATCGCTACGTAAATGTGCGGCGCAGAGTACGCTGTCTTTGTTATGGCTCAGTGAACCAGCAACATTTCCCGGCCACTGCGGTGAGCGGTCTTCTCCGCTATGCAGAATAAAATCGGGATGGTCCAACTTGTTTAATACACGCTTGGCCAGACAACGGCCAGCCAGAAATTCGGCGCGTCGTTTCGGTACCGCGCGCTCTAGCGCGTCAGAAAAAGGAATGTTCGCCTCGGCAAAAAGCGCGTCGTCATAGGCAGACAAATGGAAATGGCAGCGAGCAGTAATACCTGGGTAGGCGGCACCGTCCGTTGCCCGTGGAAAAGTAATCCATTCAACATCATCAATAAAAGCAGAAAGCATGTCACTCTACTCAGGCAAGCATATCGCACCAGAACTCGGTAAACACTGCGGAAGCTCCGATTAAACCCCAATAAATACAGGGATTTAAACGAAAAATGGGCGACTTTCGCCGCCCATCATCTCGCTACCGCAAGAATGCCAGGTTACATCTACAGAGCCAAAAAGAACCCTGCGATGCAGGCGCTCATCAGGTTAGAAAGCGTACCTGCCGCAACCGCTTTCAAACCAAAGCGGGCAATATCCTGACGCCGAGTCGGTGCCATACTGCCCAAACCTCCAATAAGAATAGCAATAGACGAAAGGTTAGCAAAGCCACACAGCGCGAACGAAATCACAGCTTTGGTATGATCCGACAGAACCTGCAAACCAGCAGCCTGCACCACGTCATCAGCTTTCAGATATTCACTGAAATTCATGTACGCGACGAACTCGTTGACGATCAGTTTTTGCCCAATGAACGAACCCGCAACGGTCGCTTCACTCCAGGGAATACCGATCAGGAACGCAACGGGTGCAAAGCACCAACCCAGAATCATTTCCAGCGACAGCTGCGGATAGTCAAACCAGCCGCCAATGCCGCCCAGAATACCGTTCAACACGGCGATCAACGCGATAAATGCCAGCAGCATCGCACCAACATTCAGCGCCAGTTGCATACCAGAAGCTGCACCGCTTGCCGCCGCATCAATGACGTTGGCGGGACGGTCGTCTTCATCAACAAAGCCAACCATCTCATCATGGTCGTGCGTTTTTTCTGTTTCTGGCACCATCAGTTTGGCAAACAGTAACCCGCCCGGTGCAGCCATGAAGGAGGCAGCGATCAGGTATTCCAACGGCACGCCCATCTGGGCATAGCCCGCCATCACGGCACCGGCAATGGATGCCAGACCGCCACACATCACCGCAAACAGCTCTGATTGCGTCATGTTGGCAATATACGGACGAACCACCAGCGGTGCTTCCGTTTGTCCGACAAAGATATTAGCCGTCGCAGAGAGCGATTCAGTACGGGAGGTTCCCAACAGTTTCTGCAATCCACCACCAAGTACCTTGATGACCAATTGCATCACGCCTATGTAATACAGCACGGCGATAAGGGAAGAGAAAAAGACGATGATCGGCAATACGCGGAGTGCAAAAACAAACCCGCCACCACCAAAAACCTCAAACATTTTGTCGGAGACCAGCCCGCCAAACATGAACGACACGCCTTGATTTCCGTAGGCGATAACGTTTGCTACACCGCCCGTCAAACCCTCCAGGATCTTGCGCCCAACTGGCACATACAGCACCAGCGCGCCGATAGCGATCTGAAGAATGAAAGCACCGACTACGGTGCGCAATCTGATAGCTTTACGGTTATTGGACAACATAACCGCGCACAGTATCAAAACAATCATGCCGATGAGACTCATAACGAGTTGCATGTGCAGTTCCCTATAAAACGCGTGAAAAAAGTGAATGCATAATAAAAAATCATTTCGCCAGAACGGTCAGCACGCGCTGGCGAACCAATCCTATACTCTAAATAATTCACGTTTTAGGCAGGCGGCAAGCAAAGGAATCCCGATGAGCTTACACAAGTAAGTAATTCGGGTGACTTGGCGTAGCCAACGTACATGCAACGTGAAGTATGACGAGTATAAGGACAGGCCCGTGAAGGTCGCTAATTTATGTCACAAATACATACAACATCGAACAGTCCAAAACACCAAAAAGTGATCTTCATCACAATTTTATGGTTGGTATATGAAATCGAAATGGCTGTTCTGTCTGTTGTTGCACAGAAATAAGAGAAAAGTAGAAGCCGTATCGCCTTCCGCGTTGAGGAACGGTAGTCGCGCCACAGCAGCCACGTTACGCCGAGGTCAGTCTTCCAAACAGCCTAAACGAATTCTGCAAGAGCACCTCGGCAATGTCTTCAGGCGGCTCCGTTCGCAGCTCACACAGCGTTTGAAACGCACACGAAATACGCTCAGGCCGGTTTGGCTGCCCCTGATAGCCACTCATCGGCATATCGGGCGCGTCGGTTTCCAGCAGCAGCCGATCTAATGGCAGTTGCACGATCGCCTGACGGGTTTTATTCGCTCGGTCATAGGTAATCGTTCCTCCTACGCCGATGTAATAACCCAGTCGGATAAAAGCCTGCGCCTGTGCCAGGCTACCGGCAAAACCGTGAACCACACCAGTGCGTGGTACTTCAATACGTCGGAGTAATTGTGCCAGCCTGTCGTGGCTGCGTCGCGAATGTAGGATCACGGGAAGATCGTATTTTTTCGCCAGCCGAAGCTGAGCCTCAAGGAAAGTAAGCTGCCGCTCGAACTGCGGCTCCGGCATATAGAGATCCAACCCAATCTCACCCACCGCCACCAGTCTTGCAGGCCATTGGAGCAGTTCTTCTTCCAGACGAAGCAGGTCGCTCTCCTGATGTTCGGCGATATAAAGCGGATGAAGACCAAGTGCGGCATAAAGCGGGGAGTAGGTGCGAGCGAGCGTCAACACGCGCTCAAAATGCTGGGAAGCAACGGCTGGAATAATGATACGCTCAACGCCAGCGTCTTGCGCCAAACGCAAGCTTTCCGGTGCATCATCATAAAATAGGGGGAAATCGAAATGACAGTGGGTATCGATAAAACGGTATCGTTCAGAAGGCACTTCACTTTTCTCCGCTAAGATTAACCCCGTCAAGATGAGGCAACCTAATCTACGCACAAGTAATATCCTGCCAACACATCATGGCAGAATCGGACTTGCCGTTGCAGTGAAGCCTCAGTGTAACGTGGTTTTCTCTGAGGATACCTCTTCGTGGGCTTTTCCGTAACCCTCTTGCAAGACGCCAGACAAGTAATCATTACTCCCTTCCAGCCAGGCGCAGTCGCTGTCAAACCAATCGGCCCACAGCGCCAGAAAGTTCCCTTTCCACTGTTTCCATTTGCCAACAACGATATCGCTATTCATCATAAACCTCCTGATAAACTGTCGAAATGCAGCAAATACGTGAACAGTGTGCCGGTAAAATGTGACAGCCGCATGGCGCGGCTGTGTGCTCTGTATGACATTATTTAGAGTATATAATGCGCTGTGCTGTGCTACGGCCGTTTCCGACCTGTGAACAAGCTAACCAGAAACAGAATAATACCGACTACAAAGACGATTTTCGCCGCGCCAGCTGCCGTACCGGCCAATCCGCCGAAACCCAGTGCTGCCGCGATCAGTGCGATAACTAAGAATATAATGCCCCAACGAAACATACGCTCTCCTTACCAGACAAAATGAAAAATCATGGTGGTCATCCTGACGCGCTTCGTGCGTCCTGACTGCGTATCCACAGGTCGTGTTTTATTATGCGGATTAGGTCGGGTTATCCGCCATTACGGATAACCCTGTACAACATGGCGATGGTTATTTCACTGCCAGGTCGTTCTTGACGCTTTTCACGCCATCAACGGCCTTCGCAATACTTTCAGTACGGTCGGACTGCGCTTTGTTATCCACTTCACCGCTCAGTAACACTACGCCTTCGTGAGTCTCGACTTTCACCTTACGGGACGGAACAATGTCATCCGCCAGCAATTTGGCCTTAATCGTGCTGGTAATCACGGCATCATCGGCATACGCACCAACCGATTGTGATGGATTATCTTTAACCTGCAATTTATCGCTTACAGATTGGACGCCCTCAACCTGCGTGGTAATTTCCACTGCGCGGGTGCTGAGTGCCTGACTGCTGACAAAGCCGCTCAGTGTAACGACACCCTTTGATGTTTCGACTGAAATGTCGCTGCTGGTAATCGATTTATCTTCCAGCAACGCGCTTTTCACTTTTGCCGTGACAGCGCTGTCACTCATGTAGCCAGACGCTTTATTGGCGGAGCTATCGATTTTTGCACCAGTTGTGTCCGCGATACGTTCTACCTTCTGCCCTAACGTTTCTTCAGCCATGGCACCGCCAGCCAGAATCGAACCCAGAGCAATTACGATCAGCGATTGTGTCAATTTGGTCTTTTTCATCGATGTCTTCCTTCTTATGCTTTTCTGTCAGCCCGACACAGTCTGTGTGTGGCCACGTTAACGCCTGCACAGTCATCAGCAAATCAAGGTGATAATGACGTTACCAACACTCCGATAATTCTCTCTTCTTGCATAAAAAATCAGAGCATTAAATTGCAAAGGCGAAACAAATCAAAACAATGAACCAACTTAAATTACGTTAACAGTTGAACAAGCCAAGTCCGTTAACACGCTGTTAACTATAGCCTACAGAATGGAAAATCACAGGGGAAGGAAGGAACATGTGCCGCAATTCAGATTTGTCTGTTGCGCCAAGACGAGAAAGCATGCAGTGAAAAATACAAAACTAACACATTGATTTTTAAATCATTTAAAAATAAAAGCACCCGGCATTTTTGGCCTAAAGCCAAATATAACCGGGTGATGATTATTTTAACAACGTGGTTACTATTTAAACGCCACAGTCACGATTTTTTCGTGAAACCGCAGCGCTATCGAACTAATTCATGTCGTTATAAGAAATTAATGTCGTTATAAAATTAATGTTCGCGCGTTTGGTGGAACGTCACTTCAGGGTAGCGTTCCCGTGTCAGGTTCAGGTTCACCATCGTCGGTGCGATATAAGCCAGATTATCCCCGCCATCCAGCGCCAGATGCTGTTCGTTCTTACGCTTAAACTCTTCAAACTTCTTCGCATCGCTGCACTCAACCCAGCGCGCGGTAGAAACGTTAACCGACTCGTAAATCGCTTCAACGTTGTATTCCGTTTTCAGACGGGCAACTACCACATCGAACTGCAGCACGCCGACAGCACCAACGATAAGGTCGTTGTTGGTCAATGGACGGAATACCTGTACTGCGCCTTCTTCAGACAGCTGTACCAACCCTTTCAGCAGCTGTTTCTGCTTAAGCGGATCGCGCAGGCGGATGCGACGGAACAATTCCGGCGCAAAGTTAGGAATACCGGTGAATTTCATGTCTTCACCCTGGGTAAACGTATCGCCAATCTGGATCGTGCCGTGGTTGTGTAGCCCGATGATATCGCCCGGGTAGGCTTCTTCAATGTGGGAACGATCGCCCGCCATGAAGGTCAGCGCGTCGGAGATCACCACATCTTTGCCCGTACGAACCTGACGCAGCTTCATGCTCTTTTCATATCTACCGGACACGACGCGCATAAATGCTACGCGGTCACGGTGTTTCGGGTCCATATTGGCCTGAATCTTGAACACAAAACCGGTGAATTTCTCTTCCGCTGCGGTAACTTCACGGGTATCCGTTTTACGCGGCATCGGCGTAGGTGCCCAAGCGATCAACCCGTCCAGCATGTGATCGACGCCAAAGTTACCCAACGCAGTACCAAAGAAGACAGGCGTCAGTTCACCAGCAAGAAACGCTTCCAGCTCAAATTCGTGCGAGGCCCCTTTAACCAGTTCCAGTTCTTCACGCAGTTGCGCAGCCAGTTCTTCGCCAACGGCGGTATCCAGCTCAGGGTTATCCAACCCTTTAACGATGCGCACTTCCTGAATCGTGTGACCTTTACCGGTTTGGTACAGATAGGTTTCGTCTTTATAAAGGTGGTACACGCCTTTGAACAGTTTGCCGCAGCCAATCGGCCAGGTGATCGGCGCACATGCAATTTTCAGCTCACTCTCAACTTCATCCAGCACTTCCATCGGATCGCGGATGTCACGGTCGAGTTTGTTCATGAACGTCAGAATCGGCGTATCACGCAGACGAGTGACTTCCATCAGTTTACGCGTACGATCTTCGACCCCTTTTGCGGCATCGATCACCATCAAACAGCAGTCCACCGCCGTCAACGTACGATAGGTATCTTCGGAGAAGTCTTCGTGCCCTGGGGTATCCAGCAGGTTAATCAGACATTCACGATAGGGAAACTGCATCACGGACGTGGTAATTGAGATACCACGCTGCTTTTCCATCTCCATCCAGTCGGATTTCGCATGCTGGTTGGAACCACGCCCTTTTACCGTACCGGCAGTCTGGATCGCCTGTCCGAATAGCAGGACCTTTTCGGTAATCGTGGTTTTACCGGCATCGGGGTGAGAAATGATAGCGAACGTTCTTCTTTTAGAGACTTCGCGGGCGTATTCACTTGGAGACATGATTTTCAGGTTTCTTTTGTTAGCCACCCGGCGTCAGCATCAAGTCAACAACACACCGATGTCAGATCGTCAGGCAAAGCGGAAATAAACTGTAGCCGAGCATTTTCCCTGATTTAACGAGCAGACACAATCGGTGATGGTATAAACAGCGCGGAAGCATCATGTCTTGAGTCGCCATTCTGGTACCACGATCAACAATTACGCCATAAATCATTTATAAAGTTATCATTTATCTTTGCCGATAATATCTGGGTCAATATTTAACCATTTGATCGCACTTAAGGAGAGAGTATGAGCTTGTCTGTAAATAATACGGGTTATAGCAATTCTCAGGCCCAAAGCACCGCGACATCATCGGCTACAGCACAGTCAGCGACAGAAAAATCGACAACGGCAGAGTCCACCACAACAAGCAGTGACAGCATAAAAATCGTCGATCCTATTACCGGGAAAACCGTCACCTTCCCCACCAATATAAAGATTTCCGCGGAAGCAATGGCGCGCTTGAAAGAAAATATGACCAATCCCACGCATCCTGACCTGAGTGAAATCGATCAAGACACACTAAGAGAGGAGATGCTTAAAAATCGTGATCTGATAATACAAAGCCATTCCAGCAATGCCCCCAATCTGGATATCAAGCTGTCTGTTGATTACATCAGTACGAACGAAATGGCCCTTGAACTGTGGTCAAATAACCTCAAAGCTGACAGCGGCATCAGTAAAGATGATTTTGTCGATCTGGTTCATCAAGCGCTGTCTAAACCATCCGATGTGACAACGTGGAGCTATACCACCGATAGTATCGAAATCACGCTAAAAGCCGCAAAGTTGGAAGAATTGAAAAACCGCTATGTGGATAGCGGCGCTCATCAGAAGGCCGATAAGGATATTCAGGACTTCATCACGTACCAGTCTGACGCGCTGAGTAATCTGGAAAAAAACATTCTGCAAGATGAGTATCAGCGCAGCGTCGACGCGGGAGACACCGATAAGACGAATTCTACTTTTCTGGAATTGCAAAGAAATGCGGAAGGTACATCAGCCACGCAGGTTCAGCGCCAGCAAATTTTTTCTCTGGCAGCCTCAACGCGTGCGGATTCCTTGTTTGACAGCTTTCGCAGCTATATCTCGGCAACCACGGCTGACCGCTATACCAAGAGCGATCATATCTCGGTAGTCAGCAAATTTCAGACCCACTGGCTTCAGTTCCAGCAACAGTTGAAATAGCCGCGTCGCCCTCCGTACAAACAGAGCGTTTGTACGGGGTGGCCGTCAGCGCGTCAGAGACTTTTCTCTTCCCCGTCTTTTTTCACTATTACACTGCCATCCGGCTGCGTGTCGCTCTCCGCCTCATCGTCTTCTTTCACTGGTGTACTTGCAGTAAGAAGATAAGGTGACTGCTGCCAGCGGGTACGGCGATTCTGCAACAGCGTGCGAGTTAGAATGATGCCGATAGCCAGTGAAAGTAAAATCATCAGACGCAGAATATTGGTGGTGTTATCTACCTGTCTGGCTTCGGTCGCCAGAACATGCGTATCCAACGTAATGCGCAGGAACCCAATAGGCCCCTCTTTTCCCTCAATCGGCTGCACCAGTTGATGGTTAAAGTAGCTACCAACCCGATTACCGTCCAGCGCCAGTCGGTCTCGCAGTTGCACCTGTTCACCGATATGCGCCACCAGCGAACCGTCCTGTTGGTACACGCCAGCATCTAGAATACGGCTATGATCGGTAAGCTGTTTGAGGATGGTAGTAATCTTTTGGCCGTTATCATCCACGTTGCCCATCAGCGGGGAAAGACTATACGCCACCTGTCTGGACAGCGTGCGCGCTAGATCTTCAACCTGCTCAGAACGCGCCATCTGGTGGCTCAAACTGAAATAGGACGCACCTTGCATTAATACCACCAGCAGAGCGAGGCAAATCAACGCAATTGCCGTGCGGTGTAGACGAAATTTCAACCGGGCGCGAACCATGATAATCCTTACACGATTTGGATACTTTCATGTTGCCAGAAGCGCCGACGATAGGATAGCTTGTTGCCCAGTTTTTGAAGGGATATGTTTGGCCAACGCCCCATCCCTTTTTATCGCACGACTTTATCGCGCTACTGCCAGCAGAGGATTTACCCCATGTCGAATAGTCTGACCTATCGTGATCTCCCGAATGAGATCAACTGTTGGCCGGGACTGCCATTATCACTGAGCGGTGACGAAGTGATGCCGCTTGACTACCGCGCTGGCGATACCGGCTGGCTGATTTATAGCGATGTCCTCGATAAAAATCTGATTTCTCGTTACCAGCGCAAGCTGGGAAGCGCCATGGTTATCGTGAGCGCCTGGAACGTGGGCGATTATCAGGTTATCCGTTTAGCGGGCACACTGACGCCGCGTGCAACCAAACTGGCTCACGAACTGGGTATCGATGTCGCGGCCATGAGCAACGCACCAACGCTGCGTTCGCCGGGTTTACTGGTCATGGACATGGATTCTACTGCGATTCAGATCGAATGCATTGATGAAATCGCCAAGCTGGCGGGCACTGGCGAAATGGTGGCCGAAGTCACCGAACGCGCAATGCGCGGTGAGCTGGACTTCGCCGCCAGCCTGCGTCAGCGAGTTGGGACATTAAAAGGTGCCGACGCCACTATTTTACAAACGGTACGCAAAACGCTGCCGCTGATGCCGGGCCTGAATAATATGGTTAGCCAGCTTCAGGAAGCGGGTTGGCACGTCGCCATTGCTTCAGGCGGGTTTACCTATTTTGCCGATTATTTGCGTGACGAATTAGGCCTGGTCGCCGCTGTTGCCAATGAATTAGGCATGCAAGATGGCAAGCTGACTGGTGAAGTCATCGGCACGATTGTCGATGCAAAATATAAAGCCACTACGCTGCAACAGTTAGCGGAAAAGCTGGAAATTCCAATGCATCAGACCGTTGCTATCGGCGACGGCGCAAACGATCTGCCGATGATCAAGACAGCCAGCTTAGGGATTGCCTATCACGCTAAGCCCAAGGTTAATGAGCAGTCTGCGGTAACCATCCGTCATGCCGATCTGACCGGCGTGCTCTGTATCCTCAGCGGCAGCATGAGACACGAAAAGCGTTAATCAGTAGGAGGTGATACGTGGCAAAAGCCATCAAACGGGCGTTTGTATGTAATGAATGCGGGGCCGACTATCCGCGCTGGCAAGGGCAGTGCAGCGCCTGCCACGCCTGGAACACCATTACCGAAGTTCGCCTGGCATCGGCGTCCGTATCACGTTCCGACCGTCTCACCGGCTATGCGGGTGAAAGTGCTGGCGTCAGCCGGGTGCAAAAGCTCTCAGAAATCAGCCTTGAAGCCCTGCCTCGCTTTTCCACTGGCTTTCTGGAGTTTGACCGCGTTCTGGGCGGCGGCGTCGTTCCGGGCAGCGCCATTCTAATCGGCGGTAGCCCCGGCGCAGGTAAGAGTACGCTGCTGCTGCAAACACTCTGCAAGCTGTCAGAACAGATGAAAACCCTGTACGTCACTGGGGAAGAATCATTGCAGCAGGTGGCGATGCGGGCACACAGACTCAATCTGCCAACGCAGAATCTCAACATGCTGTCGGAAACCAGCATCGAACAGATTTGCCTGATTGCCGAGCAAGAACAGCCGAAGTTGATGGTCATCGACTCCATTCAGGTCATGCACCTCGCCGATATTCAATCTTCTCCCGGCAGCGTGGCGCAGGTGCGTGAAACCGCTGCCTACCTGACGCGCTTCGCTAAAACGCGCGGCGTCGCCATCGTGATGGTCGGCCACGTCACCAAAGACGGTTCGCTCGCCGGGCCGAAAGTCTTGGAACACTGCATTGACTGCTCCGTGCTGCTGGACGGCGATGCCGATTCGCGCTTTCGCACGCTGCGCAGCCATAAAAACCGTTTCGGTGCCGTTAACGAGCTAGGTGTGTTCGCCATGACGGAGCAAGGACTGCGCGAGATCAGCAATCCGTCAGCCATTTTCCTCAGTCGTGGAGACGAAGTGACGTCTGGCAGTTCGGTCATGGTGGTGTGGGAAGGTACGCGTCCGCTGCTGGTCGAGATTCAGGCTTTGGTTGATCAATCGATGATGGCTAATCCGCGTCGCGTTGCGGTTGGGCTGGAGCAAAACCGATTGGCGATCCTGCTAGCGGTACTGCATCGCCACGGCGGCTTGCAAATGTCGGATCAGGATGTGTTCGTGAATGTCGTTGGCGGCGTCAAAGTGACCGAAACCAGCGCCGACCTGGCACTGCTGCTATCGCTGGTTTCCAGCTTCCGCGATCGCCCACTGCCGCAGGATCTGGTCATTTTCGGTGAAGTCGGCTTGGCGGGCGAAATTCGTCCGGTTCCCAGCGGCCAAGAGCGGATTACCGAAGCAGCCAAGCATGGCTTCACCCGCGCCATCGTTCCTCATGCCAATATGCCGAAGAAAGCCCCAGCCAGTATGCAGGTATTTGGCGTGAAAAAGCTGGCCGACGCGCTGGCGCTCCTCGACGATCTCTAAACGAACCGCAGAAAGGCATTCGCGACTCTTCCCCTGTTCGCCTTAAGCTAAAACAGGGGTGTGAAAGAGTTGCGGAGGTTGCCTTATCTTGTGGTATTTTGTTTAGTAAGCTAAACAAGAGTGTTGCACCATGTCATCATTTGATTACCTGAAATCCGCTATCCGCCAGAAGGGTTGCACCCTACAGCAGGTTGCCGACGCAACCGATATGACTAAAGGCTATCTCAGTCAATTACTTAATGCCAAAATAAAAAGCCCTAGCGCACAGAAGTTGGAAGCACTGCATCGGTTTCTTGAGCTGGAATTCCCTCGCTACGAAAAGAATATTGGTATCGTCTTCGGCAAGTTCTATCCGCTACACACCGGCCACATTTATCTGATTCAACGCGCCTGCAGTCAGGTCGATGAACTGCATGTAATTTTAGGTTACGACGAACCGCGCGACCGTCTGCTGTTTGAGAGCAGCTCGATGTCACAGCAGCCCACCGTCAGCGATCGTCTGCGCTGGCTGCTGCAGACCTTTAAATATCAGAAAAATATTCATATTCATGCCTTTAATGAGCAAGGAATGGAGCCCTACCCACACGGCTGGGATGTGTGGAGTAAAGGAATTCAGGCATTCATGCAGGAAAAAAGCATCACGCCCAATTTCGTCTACACCAGCGAAGAGCAGGATGCTCCACAGTACCGCGAGCATCTGGGGATTGAGGCCGTTTTGATCGACCCGCAGCGATCCTTTATGAACATCAGCGGCTCGCAGATCCGCCACGATCCTTTCCGCTATTGGGACTATATCCCGACCGAAGTGAAGCCGTTCTTTGTGCGTACCGTTGCCATTCTTGGCGGGGAATCCAGTGGTAAATCTACGCTGGTAAACAAGCTGGCTAATATCTTCAACACCACCAGCGCCTGGGAATATGGTCGCGATTATGTCTTCTCCCATCTGGGTGGCGACGAGATGGCGTTGCAGTATTCCGACTACGACAAGATTGCACTGGGTCAGGCACAGTACATTGATTTTGCGGTCAAATACGCCAACAAAGTGGCCTTTATCGACACCGACTTTGTCACCACGCAGGCGTTCTGCAAGAAATACGAAGGCCGTGAACACCCGTTCGTTCAGGCGCTGGTCGATGAATACCGCTTCGATCTGGTGATTTTGCTGGAGAACAACACGCCGTGGGTGGCCGATGGGCTACGCAGTTTAGGCAGCTCTACCGCCCGTTCGGAGTTCCAGAACCTGCTGAAAACGATGCTGGCTAAAAATAATATCCCGTACGTTTACATCAAAGAGTCGGACTACGATTCGCGGTTCCTGCATTGTGTGGAATTGGTACAGCAGATGTTGGGCCACGATCGATCGCCCGAACAGATAAAAAACTAGCGCGAGTTCCACTGCCAATGGTGAGAAGGGGTAATAATTTCCGGCAGCGGAATGTCCCAACTTTCCACTGGCAGTGCGTCGACCTTCTGACAATCGTGGGCCAGCCCAATCGGGTAAGGTCCGCGAGACATCTGGTTGCGATACTGCAACGTACGATCGTAAAAACCGCCGCCCATGCCCAAACGCTGCCCCTGATGATCAAACGCCACCAGCGGCGTCAGCAGAATATCCAACTGCGGTAACGGCAACACCTGCCGCACGTCCAGACTCGGCTCCATAATCTTCAGACGATTGCGCACCAGCTTGGTGTCCGGCGCATAGCGTAGGAACAGCAGATACCCAACGCGAAATGGATGCAGAACCGGCAAGTAAACACGCTTCCCCTGCTCCCACAGCTGTTGAATCAACGGGTGCGTATCCAACTCGCCATCAAACGACAGAAATACTGCGACGCTATCTGCTTGTATGATCTTCGGGTGTGCTATGACGCGCTCACACGCCTGTTGGGCAAATAATCTCTGCTGTTCCGGCGTCAGTAAACGCCGCTGCTGACGCACAGCCTGACGAATCTGCTGACGTGATGCTGCCGTAGAGGAAGGTGAAGTCTTGGGAATAATTGACGTGCCAGAAGATGACATGGGCTGTGTTCGCCACGGGTCAAGAGTGATAAAAGAAAGGGAATCTCCGAGATGCCGCCGCAGGCTGTAACCCTTGAACCCTTGGTTCAAGGTGAACATAACGTCGCAGTCTTAAGGCTTCTCGGACGAACCGAGCTTGCTCACCAACCGCAGAGCATTACATTCTGTTTGGTATGAAATATCGGCTCAGGGGACTGGCCCGCTGACAAACATCTCAGAGAAATTTTATTCGTTACTCGCGATAAACCTTAGCACGTCTTATCGCGTAAAAACACCGTACTTTTGTCAAAATACGACGTTATTCAAATTGTGCACCCTGACGGTCCGTGATCTTGCCCTGTTCCAGCAACGCTTGCTCGATGGTCTGCTGCAACATACGAATACGTTGTTCCATATTCGATGCATAATCACGCGTCTTACCCCGCTCCTGCGCCAGTTCATGGCACACATTCAGCGCGGCAATAAACACCAGTTGCTCAGTGTTTGTGACTCTAGTGCGAACTTTAAGATCTTGCAACCGCTGGTTAAGATCTTCCGCTGCCTGATTCAACGCTTCCTGTTGTTCTGGCGGACAATTCACTCTTAACGAACGGCCAAAAATTTGAATATCTACTGGTTGTGCAGACATACCACCTTCCTGCCTTTTTTCGTTCTTGCGCCCGCGTGTCGCATAGCATGAGCATTACCCGTTACATCGGGTTCGTTAAAGCGGGCGCCACTATATATAGCCGAGATCTAAGATACAAGCCCTTTCTGGAATCCAAAGGGAGCTTGGTGGTAGCATAGCATGAACCAATCCAGCCAACGATGACGAATCCGCATGTCTATAGAGAATACGTTTCCTGCCTATGAAGGCCTTAACCAACTGCTTCACCAACAGCAAGTCGCGCTGACCGCAGCAGAAATGCACGGCTTGATCAGCGGAATGCTGTGTGGTGGAAACCATGACGACAGTTGGAGAACGCTGGTTTTTGAACTGACCAATGAAGGTATGGCGTTTACTCAAACACTGTCGCAACCGCTTCAGGACCTGTATCAAGCCACGCGTGAAGCGCTGGAAGATGATGGCTTCCTGTTTCAGCTTTTCCTGCCAGATGATTCACTGGACGAGGTGAGCGTTTTCGATCGCGCCGATGCGCTGGCAGGTTGGGTCAACCACTTCCTACTGGGCCTGGGCGTCATTCAGCCGAAGTTGAACAAAGTTAAAGGCGAGCTGAAAGAAGCCATCGAAGATTTACGCAACATCGCACAGCTTGGCTACGACGAAGATGAAGATCAGGAAGAGCTGGAGCAATCACTGGAAGAAGTGATTGAGTATGTTCGCGTTTCTGCCATTTTGTGCCATACCGAATTTACCAGCCAACACGTTGTGACGGCACCCGAACAGCAAAAACCAACGCTGCATTGATTTTTTATGCAGGGCGGTCTTATGAAAAACGCTATGTTATTGAAGGCGTGCCTTATTTAGGGCTGAAGGGAAAGGTAACCGCACGGACAATTTTCAGGAGCAGGTGATGAATCCACAAGAATTTCTTCGTCGTCGTCAGGTACTGTTGGAAAAAATGGTACCGGGCAGCGCGGCGATCATTTTTTCTGCGCCAGAAGCGCAGCGCAATGCCGACAGTGACTACCCTTATCGTCAAAATAGTGATTTCTGGTATTTTACGGGGTTCAATGAACCAGAAGCCGTTCTGCTGCTGGTAAAAAGCGATACCAAACATCATCACAGCGTCATCTTCAACCGCGTGCGCGACCTGACAGCGGAAATCTGGTTTGGCCGTCGCCTGGGTCAGGAAGCGGCACCCACCAAGCTCGGCGTTGACCGAGCACTGCCGTTTGGCGAAATCAGCACACAGCTGCATTTATTGTTGAATGGATTAGACGTGGTGTACCACGCACAAGGGCAGTACGATTACGCCGACAAGCTGGTTTTTGCCGCGCTGGAAACCCTGCGTAACGGAACCCGCCAAGGGTTTGCTGCCCCCGCGACACTGACCGACTGGCGTCCTTGGGTGCATGAAATGCGCCTGTTCAAATCGCCTGCGGAAATCAGCGTAATGCGTCGCGCCTGTGAAATTACAGCGCTGGCTCATACACGAGCTATGCAGAAATGCCGTCCTGGCATGTATGAATATCAGCTTGAAGGCGAGATTCACCACGAATTTACCCGTCACGGTGCACGCTACCCGTCTTACAACACCATCGTCGGCAGCGGTGACAACGCCTGCATCCTGCATTACACCGAAAACGAAACGCAAATGCGCGACGGCGATCTGGTGCTAATTGACGCAGGCTGTGAATACAAAAGCTATGCTGGCGATATCACCCGTACCTTCCCAGTCAACGGTAAGTTTACCGCGCCGCAGCGTGCCATTTACGACATCGTGCTGCGCTCCCAACTGCGGGCACTAGAGCTGTTTGGGCCGGGCCGTAGCATCCGCGAAGTCAACGAAGACGTGGTGCGCATCATGGTTAGTGGGCTCATCAAACTCGGCGTGATGAAGGGTGAAGTCGAAGAGCTGATCGCCGAACAGGCACATCGTCAGTTCTTCATGCACGGCCTCAGCCACTGGCTGGGTCTGGATGTGCACGATGTGGGCAATTACGGCACCACCGACCGAGGCCGTCCGCTTGAGCCCGGTATGGTGCTAACCATCGAGCCGGGTCTTTACATCGCGCCCGATGCTAAAGTGCCGCAGCAGTATCGGGGGATTGGTGTGCGCATTGAAGACAACATCGTGATCACCGAAAACGGTAATGAAAACCTGACTGCTGGCGTAATCAAAGACGCTGATGCCATCGAAGCGCTGATGGCGCAACGGCATGACACACAGTACTAAACCGTTCTTTCAAAGGACAACGGCATAATTGCAAAGGACAACAGCATGGCGGTCATGATTGTCGGTGGTGGAATGGCGGGCGCGACGCTGGCGCTGGCGATATCACGGCTTTCACAGGGCACAATACCGGTTGACCTTATCGAGGCATATTCACCACTCGACAAGGAACATCCCGGTTTTGACGGGCGTGCTCTCGCGCTGTCTGATGGCACACGCCAACAGCTAGCGGCGCTGGGTATCTGGCAAGCACTGTCGGGCAATGCAACGGCGATAACCGACATCCACGTCAGCGAGCGCGGTCATGCCAGCGTGGTGAATCTGCACGCGTCGGATTATCACGTTCAGGCATTGGGCCATGTGGTTGAACTGCATGACGTCGGGCAGCGTCTGTTTTCCCTGCTGCAACAGGCACCGGGCGTGCGTCTGCACTGCCCGGCGAAAGTGGTTGCCGTCACGCGGACGCAAGAGAACGCCACGCTAACGTTGGATAATGGCACTGAGCTTACAGGCCAGCTACTGGTTGCCGCCGATGGATCGCACTCTATGTTGTCGCAGTCCTGCGGGATTCATTGGCAACAGCATGAGTATGATCAGGTCGCGGTGATCGCCAACGTGACCACCGCCGAACCCCATCGCGGATGCGCATTTGAGCGATTTACCCCGCACGGTCCGCTGGCGCTGTTACCGATGAGTAACGGTCGCAGCTCACTCGTCTGGTGCCATGATAAACATCGTCAACACGACATCGATGGATGGAGCGAAGTCGAGTTTCGCCAACAGCTACAGCAGGCTTTTGGCTGGCGTTTGGGGCAATTCACCCACACTGGCGAACGCCATAGCTATCCGCTGCGCTTGCTAACCGCAAGCCAGCACATCAGCCATCGGCTAGCGCTAGTGGGCAACGCGGCACAAACGCTGCACCCGATTGCCGGACAAGGCTTTAATCTGGGAATTCGCGATGTCATGTCGCTGGCGGAAACGCTCGTCGATGCGGCGAAGAACCAGCAGGATATCGGCCAGTACAGTGTACTCAGCCGCTATCAGCAACGGCGCGAACCCGATCAACACGCAACCGTGGCGATCACCGATGGTCTGGTCAGGCTGTTCGCTAACCGCTATACCGCGCTGGCGGTCGGTCGCAATCTGGGCCTGATCGCTATGAATAACCTGCCGTTGATGCGCGATGCGTTTGCCCGTCGCACGCTAGGCTGGGTAGAACGTTAATTAAGCTCGCCAACAGGAAAATACGGAAATGCAATCATTCGACGTGGTTATTGCCGGTGGCGGTATGGTCGGTCTGGCGCTGGCCTGCGGCCTACAGGGTAGCGGCCTGCGCATTGCCGTGCTGGAAAAACAGGCGGCCGAGCCTCAACCGCTCGGGAAACACCATGCCTTGCGCGTCTCCGCCATCAATGCCGCCAGCGAATGCCTTCTGCGCCATATCGGCGTCTGGGAGAATCTCGTGGCGCAGCGTGTCAGCCCTTATAACGCTATGCAGGTCTGGGACAAAGACAGCTTCGGTAAAATCAGCTTTAGCGGTGAAGAATTTGGATTTTCCCATCTCGGGCATATCATTGAAAACCCAGTGATTCAGCAGGTTCTGTGGCAACGTGCCTCACAATTAAGCGACATCACTCTGCTTTCCCCTGCGTCATTAAAACAGGTCGCCTGGGGCGAGAACGAAGCCTTTATTACGTTGCAGAACGACAGCATGCTGACCGCCCGACTGGTGGTCGGCGCGGACGGCGCGCATTCGTGGCTGCGCCAGCATGCGGATATTCCGCTGACCTTTTGGGATTACGGCCACCACGCGCTGGTCGCCAATATTCGTACCGAACACCCACATCAGTCCGTAGCACGTCAGGCATTTCACGGTGACGGCATTCTGGCATTCCTGCCGCTGGACGATCCGCACCTCTGTTCGATTGTCTGGTCGCTTTCACCGGAGCAGGCCCTAGCGATGCAGGGCTTGCCAGTGGAGGAATTCAATCGTCAGGTCGCCATGGCGTTTGATATGCGGTTGGGGCTGTGTGAACTGGAAAGTGAACGTCAAACTTTCCCGCTGATGGGGCGTTATGCCCGCAGCTTCGCCTCACACCGGCTGGTGCTGGTTGGCGACGCTGCGCACACCATTCACCCGCTGGCAGGGCAAGGCGTCAACCTGGGTTTCATGGATGTCGCCGAACTGATTGCAGAACTGAAGCGCTTACAGACGCAGGGTAAAGATATCGGCCAACACCTTTATCTGCGACGCTATGAACGCCGCCGCAAACACAGCGCCGCCGTGATGCTCGCCAGCATGCAGGGGTTCCGCGAATTGTTTGACGGCGACAATCCGGCGAAAAAGCTGCTGCGTGATGTGGGACTAGTGCTGGCAGATAAACTCCCCGGTATTAAACCGACGTTGGTACGTCAGGCTATGGGATTACACGATCTGCCAGACTGGCTTAGTGCTGGGAAATAATAAAACCGGAATGGATAATAAACCTCGCTGCTTAGGCGGCGAGTTATCAATAACGACGCCTTTTTAATTCAATCAGTAATCTTAACCACTTATCTTGTTATTTAATCTACTAATGATTTTTTACTTACATAACGCACTTTATAATTTAGATATAATTAGCGTGATATGCTTTTCTCCCCCTCAATATTTACCATTAAAAACAAACGATTAAACATTTTTGGAAAGGAGATCTTTCTGACATAAATCATATTTTTTATTAAATATTCGAGTGATCCTTTTTTTCAAAAAAAATTTACGTTATAACAACCTAACAAGGATTTTTAACAGGGAGTTACAAGCATGGCTAATTCTATTTTTATGAAGATAACGGGAAAAATTCAGGGACTCATTTCTGAAGGGTGTTTAAGTATCGATTCTGTAGGGAATAAACATATTTCTGGTCTCGAGAAAGCTGTTTTCATCTTATGAAAACGATCTTAACTATCTTCATTTTATTATCTTCCCTGCTGTTCTTTTGGGGATGGCTTATCATCGTTCCTGATACCGTTTATACGGAAAAAGACATTTTTAAGTACTATACATTAACCTATAAAGAAATCAGGGACGCACCGAGACTGTCAAAGAAGTATTACTTTTCTTATGGGCCGAGTGATGAGGCAAACCCTCAGATAAGTACGATATATTCATGCGATCTAGATAACATTAATGAGGCTTACGATAAGTTGCTCGATTATGTTAACAGTACTGGCATCCCATTAGTTGATGATTTCTCCTTAGGTAATTACCCATCATTCGATGAATACTTTCAGATCATTAAAACAAAAGAGCAAGACAGAGTAACAATGAAAGAAATAGAATGTCTAATGTTGGATTTATCCAAGGAACAACGTTAATTAATACTATGATTGAGTGAATGGCGTAATGGATTAAAAAATGAGTACATTCGCGTTTGAGCTGTCCTTGGCTTAGAAATAAGTCAAAAAGGCGTTATCATTAATAAAAAATCTTATTAATCTATTCCTTCAGCGCTGAAGGAGAGTGATGAACGAACATGCATGGAATAATCACTACTTTGAAAACATGAGCGAGTTTCGAAATACAATATTAATTTCTTTCTCAACCAAGCGCCAGAAATAGCCGGTCTCACTGATGTCCAGAATTCACGATCGCTTTCAGATGCCAAAATCTACATCTTGAGGTTTATTGGGTATGATAAACTTATCATTGAATATAATTATCAGGCTAATAAATAAATTTCATCCTATATGGTTACTTACCATTAAAAACAATCAATTATAGAATTTTGGAAAGGATATCTTTCTGATAGGAATCATATTTCTTATTAAATAGTCGAGTTCTTCTTTTGTTCAATCAAGATTTACGTTATAAGTTTCCCAACAAGGATTTTTAACAGGGAGTTACACGAATGGCTAATTCTATTTTCATGAAGATTACCGGAAAAATTCAGGGTCTGATCTCTGAAGGGTGTTTAAGTATCGATTCTGTAGGAAATAAACATATCTCTGGTCACGAAGATGAGATTTTTGTTTATGCAACGAATTACGACTTATCAAGAGATCGACACGTCAATCATCACCCCTTTTCTGTGACCAAAGTCGTTGATAAATCCACACCGCTCTTACTAACCAGCATCGCCAACAATGAGCTAATGGAAGTTGAATTGAGGTATTACCGTACCTCCGCCAGCGGGACCCAAGAGAACTACATGACAATTACATTAAGGGATGCCTCTATTGTCAATATCTCTAATCAGAATCCCAACTCATTGACGCATAACGATATGCAGCCATTTGAAACCCTAAGCCTGCGTTATGAGAGTATTACCTGCCAGCACAATATCGCAGGGACATCGGGATACAGCATATTAACTGAAAATATGTACTGATAAACCATGAATAAATTCAATGATATTATCAACGAATGCGACCTTAGTTTTTCCGATTGGGGAAAGAACTATCCGCGTTGGTCGCCTATTGACTTCGTTTGGTGGAAAACATTTGGCGGTGATGATTATTTAAATAAATACAAGGATAGTTATATTATTTTCCATAAAGAGAAAATAAAAGATATTGCTCGACAATATAAAATACCAGCAACGCTCCTTGCTTTGGTTGCTCGTTCCGAAGCCGGAGGTATGGTTGATTATCTTAAATATCCAGTTTTATTTTACAGGCAGGCAGAGTATACCTACAATAGTTGGACAGAGATGGATACCTCTACGTCCAGCCCTGAGAAAACATCGATAGGTATTATCGCAATGCAAATTAGAGTAGTAGCCGAGATTTTCGGAAAAACCCCAAGTGAGTTGAAAAATGCAGAAGCAACATATATTTCTATCTGCCTAAATAAAGATAATTTCAACCTTACTATGGTCGCACGCCATCTTTATGAGTTAATCAATTACGACTACCCTGGTGCTGACACGTTGAACCTAACAGACGAGCAGTTTATTCTTGCTGGTTCACGCTATAATAGAGGCATTGAACGCAGTCACAGTGATTTTATTCGTTCGATAAATGCAGAAAAAAGTTTGGTAGATGTAAGGGACTGGACATCATATGGTAGAAGAATGTTAAGTCATCGCGAAAAAGTAACAAAATTACTTTATAGTAGTACGACTGTTATGCAAAGACCGTAGGATAAACATGCAGCCAGGAAAAATATCAATGTCACGAGCAAAAAAATTCCTCTATCATGTCTATTTTTATGCCTATTCTGCGTTATGCCTTTTTTTAATCAATGCTTTTTCTACCACTGAATATGAATGGATGATAGATGGCGACTCAGTTGCAGATTTCTGTGAAGTGCCGGAAGCCGATGCTGATGGTTTTTTCAGTATCATTATTGTTCCTTTATCTATCCCTTTTTTTATTTTTAAAAGAAGCCTGCCTAGAATCATTACTTATCTTATCATCCTCGGGTATCATTCATACCGTTTTTATACACGAATCAGTCTTTGTCCAAATTAGTCTATTTTGAGTAAACTATAAACTAATAAAACTGACGAATTGGATAACAAACAAAAAATACAATGACATGTTGAAATTCAAATACAGTGACTTAATAAAATCAATATTTTTACTATTTATCTCAATTGGCATATTTATTATTTTCGCAGGATTATTCCACGAAGGAAGTTACCACTACAAAAAAGATGATCATTTTACACATTATACTTTAACCCTAGATGAAGTAAAAGACATATCTGTTATTTCTGACAATTACGAATTTTACTATTACTCACCAGATGGCACGCAGCGATTAACCAATGGCGTAGTTTTTTATAACCCAATTCCTGAGCGTAAAACTGAATTGGTAAAATACATAGAGACACTTGGATTTAAAAAATCCAAAAGCATCCCATGGAGTTATGGAAATATAATTGAAGTATGGATAAAAGGACATGATGAGGTTAATTTAATACAAGATGATAAAAACAGAAGGATTGATATCTCATTTATTAAATAGTAATATTAATTTTTCATCAGGATTCAAAAAGGAATTTGAAAGCATGTTTAAAAAAAATCAAATCTATAACATCTATTTTTATTCTTATTCTGCCTTATGTCTTTTTTTAATCCATGCATTTTCTACAATCGAATATGAATGGCTATTTGGTGACAGCTCACTTAAAAATTTTTGTGAAAACCCGAGAGGCTATGCTGATAGTTTTTCAAATTTCATCATCATCCCTTTGTCCATTCCTTTTCTGCTGGTTAAGCGGACTCCTCCAAAAATCATTACTTACCTTATCATTCTGCTCTATTACTCAGGCAGTTTCTATACACGCGTTACTATCTGCCCGTACTGGTAACACACTCTGTCGAGTGCAAAACTCGCCGCCGCAGCGGCGAGTCTAGTGTATTACGCATCTGGCCCGATTCTGATCACCAACTTACCGAAATTGCGACCATGTAATAGACCGATAAAGGCTTCCGGGGCATTTTCCAGACCGTCGACAATCTCTTCCCGATATTTGATCTTACCTTGCGCGACCCACGGCGAAACCTCTTTCCAGAATTCATCAAAGCGATGACCATAATCATCAAAAATGATGAACCCCTGCATGCGAATACGCTTCTTCAGGATAGTCCCCGCGAGCAGCGATAAGCGGTCTGGGCCATCGGGCAACCCAGTGGCATTGTAGCCAGAGACTAATCCGCACACCGGAATACGCGCCGAGGTATTCAGCAGCGGTAATACCGCGTCAAAGACTTTCCCACCGACGTTTTCAAAGTAGATATCGATGCCCTGCGGACAGGCCTGTTTCAGCTGTTCGGCAAAATCATCCGCTCGGTGGTCGAGGCACACATCAAACCCAAGAACCTCAACCGCGTAGCGACACTTCTCCGCCCCACCAGCCACACCGACAACCCGACAACCTTTCAGTTTCCCGACCTGGCCGACCGTCGCGCCGACAGGCCCCGTAGCGGCGGCTACCACCAGCGTTTCACCGGCTTTCGGCTGGCCGATATCCGTCAGCCCCATATACGCAGTAAAGCCCGGCATGCCCAGTACGCCCAGCGCATAGGAAGGATTGGTGGGCGACTGCCCCAGATTGGTTAAGCCTTTACCGTCAGATACCGCATAGTCCTGCCAGCCGCTGTAAGACAGTACCCAATCGCCCGTCTGATAATCCGGGTGTTTTGATTCAACCACGCGGCTGATAGTTCCACCGACCATCACGTCATTCAGTTCGACCGGTTTGGCATAAGAAGGCGCGTCACTCATGCGGCCACGCATGTAGGGATCGAGGGAAAGAAACACGGTGCGCAGCAACACTTGCCCCGTATTGATTGATGGAACAGCCTGTTGTTCCAGATGAAAATTATCTTGTGTCGGCGCGCCGTGCGGGCGTTGAGCCAAAACCACACGGCGGTTAATGCGATCGGTTTGCGGCATAATATCCTCCATTAGACAAAGCGCGTTGATAAAATCACTTCGTTAACAATAGGATCTGTTCTTTCTTCTGGCTACGCAAACCGTGCGGCGTTGATTATGCCGTTTTGCTTTTTTCGTAACGCGACATGCGATCCAGATACCCCATGACGAGCGCAGACAGCACAAACGTCAAATGGATAATCACATACCACATCAGCTTGTTATCCGGGATATTACGAGCATCCATGAACACGCGCAGCAGATGGATCGACGAGATAGCAACAATCGAGGCAGCCACTTTATTTTTTAGCGAGCCTGAGTCCATCTTACCGAGCCAGTTCAACTTTTCTCTGCCATCGGTGATATCTAATGCCGACACAAAGTTTTCGTAGCCGGATAGCATGACCATCACTAGCAGCCCGCCAACCAGCGTCATATCGATCAGTGATAGCAACACCAGCACCAAATCTGCCTCTGCCATATCAAAGATATTGGGCAGGACGTGGAACACTTCCTGGAAAAACTTAATCGCCAGCGCCAGTAAGCCCAGCGATAGCCCAAGATAAACAGGGGCAAGCAGCCAGCGCGATGAGTACATCAGATTCTCAATAAAACGTTCCATAACTCACTATATGCAGGAGGAAAAGAGGGAAATAATAGCGAAAAGTCCTGCTGTGGTGTTAATCAATTCTTGAACAGAATGCACCCTTTACGGAATGCACTATCGCATCGTCAACGGTGAGTGCCGCGTTTTGTGATCCTGCCTGTATCAACCTTTAAATCGATGCCGTTTCTTTCTCGCCCACGGCACGCATCTGGAAGTGCGCCGCTAAGCCATGCCCACCACCGCATAGGCGTTTCATCATCGTGTTCGGTGCTACCAGACAATCATCGAACGCGATAACAATAACCTCAAAACACAGGCTGAAAAATACGCTAACGCATTGATATTTTCGTATCTTTCCTTATATTCTGCCTTTCTGAATACGTCATTATTCATGATGGCGTGAATCCGGCCTCATCGACTAAACACCCAAGACAAGAAGGATGAGTAATGGGGAATCCAGAAAAAATCGCTTTCTTCGTACTCTTAAAAGCATTCGTTCGGTTCGGTAACTTACTTCAATCGATGAGTATTATTTTACCGAAAGAGGTTGTTTTACTTACGGATGATCTTTGGGACTACCTTGCATCAGAAGCGAAAAATATAAATACCAACCCGGCGCTTGAGGCTATAGACACAGCCGTGGTCGATGAACAGGATGCGAGCAGTGACGAGATTTTAAAAAATCTGTATCTCTACGCTTTTTCAGACTTCCTCATGTTCTTCTCTGAAGGTACTGCAAGCTTAACGGCAGCAGAATCATCGATTATTGACGCCTATAATTACATGGCAGCTCAACGCTTTTTACTCAACGAGAAGGAAGGAGAAGCGACAACATTGAGTGATAGCGATGAGGAAAAAATAAAAAGCGACCTACTGTATGCGGGAGAACTTACGGCTCAGCAAGCAGACCGTGCTTTCGCAGAAAATCTGGCTCAGTGGAACAGCGTGGTAGCATTTCGATGAGGATTTCCCCCAAATGACATGTTTCAATGATAAAGAACATAAGCACGAGTTTGTCGTGGTTGGCGATATCAAATCCATTGATCTAATAAAAGCAAAGATGGCTGGTTGGATTGATGGAATAGGATTGCTATAGGAAAAAATATGAATGGTAATGCGTTTGAAGCGTGGCGAGATGAGCTGCTTTCTTTGGACAGATATGAGAATGCCGAAGATGCTCGCCAATTTTCAACGTTGGTAAAAGGCGTCATTGGTAAGCTTGATGCAAAAACGATAGATGTGTTGTTAGACACATTTTGCGATGATGATGATTATGGTATTCAGGAGCGAGTACTGGTTGTTCTCGATCATGCGGATGCCACCCTTTATGCAGAAAGACTTGCCACCAATTTTGCCAAAATAAAGAATCAGGCAGGCGACAAGGAATGGCCGTTAATATTAATCGGGCGAATGGTGAATTCGGAAAATGATGAAAAGATCAATGCCATCGTTTTAGCGGCCAAAAAACATAAATCATTCGACGACTTCATTCGCAGCGATGAGTTTTTGGATGAATATCCAGAACTCACTAGCTATATCGATGATTATCTCGATCGATGAGAGTCTCGCTGGTTAATACAATTGGGAAGGCGAAGGAATAACGATGTTCAATGAACTGGTTTTTGTAGAAGGCAATCCTGACAAGGACCATCCCTATCTTGGTGGCAGTCCCTTTTTACCAGCATCGATAACCTGGCCGACGGACTCAAGCGGCTCAGACTTACTCCACCTTGCCAGTTTTCCATCAACATTCATTAATCAGCATATTCCAGACATGGAATTGGACGATAGGTTTGTGGTTTCCGTCTTCACGCCCTATTCACTGTCATCTGATGGCTATATTGAGAAGGCAATGAATGAGGGAGGAAAAGTGTTAGCTTATATCCCTACTACCCAGCCGTTAGAGGCCTGTGGCAACCCGATCATTCCATCGCGGCGAATAACCCTATTGCAAAACCCGAATGACGACAGCGATGAAAATGGTATTGCCAAGATCGCGGGTATTCCAGCATGGATTCAGGACGAAGAAAGTCATGAGAATCTGAGCTATATCCTGCAAATTAACCATTCTCGCCTAAATAAAGCAGCGCCTAGCCATAAAGGCATTCTTGTCGGTGGCATGGGATATTTGCTGTTGAAGAAAGGGATTAATGGCGCAGATCTGCAAGCCGGGAAATGGATCATTCAAACATCATAAAACCGTGCATTGATCAATGCAGCGTTGGGTTAACGATTCTATGGATAATAAATGAACATCGCACAGTGCATCCTTTCCATTACGCCACATTGGCATTGCCATGTGCCTGCATCTGACACCGAGTGGGAGACTATCGAAAGCAGTACGGCACTGATTTTTCCGCCTGATTATAGAGAGTTTATGAAATGGTCGGATGGCGGAGAAGGGAGACTTTCGCATGTTTATTTATCGATATGGCCGTCAACACAGATAGTGAAATTAAATCAGGATTATAAAATTAACCATTATTTAGGCGATAGGGTCCTCGCGATTGGCTCAGATGGTGGATCCATTTGTTTTTTATTAGATTATCGATTCACAGACACGCCAACATTTGCAAGTGTGAATATTGGCGATCTTGACCCAAGAAAGATGAAGAGCATTGCATCGACATTCACATCTGCACTCAACTTAGCCATTTCAGGGCAGATAGTCGGTGATGAACTGTAACTCCCCTCAAGATTAGTCCCACCCCGTTAGTTTATAATTTATCTAGCCTTTAACTTGAGTCTGTGTGAATGCATTGAGGAACATGAGGATGTTAGACGTTTTTACCGCACTGCACAGGCTTTCCCCAAGAGATTTGCAACGCTACGCCTCTGCCTGTTTACAGGCCTATTGCGATGCAAAATTGATTCGACATCCCTCGATCGACGCGTTGCTAGCGCATCTTAATTGTTATCCTGAGAGTGGCAGCCTGGTTGAATGGGAAAGAAAAGGGGCATTGCTGCCGCTAAATGGGCGCGGAGATGATGTGCCGCGAGATCTTGTCCTATCCATTGCACCTCAAGATATTGAAGAATTCACCTATCTTGTTGATGCTGCCGTTGAGGTCGGAATAGTTGATATGTATGGGGTACCAACGGCGCTTCCGGTTGAGTTTGTAGGAAAAATAGCCATGATTCTTTCCCAAAATAATATCGACCTGCCTGAGATTTACGTAAAATAAATGTCGTATCCAGAATAGCAAGAATATTGAGACAGGGTTCTGATGAAGATAGTGAAACCTAACAGCGGACACTCATAACATGAGCTATGAGTACAAATTAGTATTTGATGATGCCTCGGCTGTTCAACATGCCATGAGTACGATTAAACGCAGTGAGGCCTGTATTCATGCCGAAAACGGTGATGTCTATTTGAAAGACAAATCCCTAAACAATCGCGCTGATTATGACATCCGCCTGATCGATGAAGACGATGGCTCGCTGTGGCTACAGGTTAACGTTAAATCTGTCTATCTGTACGCGCTCGTGCAGGAGACACTAGGCGAGAAATCTTTCAAATGCTTTGAAGATGGGGATGCGGAGAGTGAAGTTGAACTCAACGAGGCTTTTCGTCTAAATAACCGTTAGTGACCGATATCGGTTCTTTCCCTATACGACTCACCGTTCTACTTTCTGGCAAATACAAAACTGAGAATAACGTGTTAAAAAATAATAACATGAATAGGTTAAATTTCTCAAAGTGGCTATCAAGCTCTGGCGGCCCTCTGGTTATCATGGATGAGAATACCGCCAAACGGTGGACAGGTAGCCTCGGCCCACATGCGGATTATGATGTTTGCTGCCAGACCATCGATTATGCAGAAAAGCGGCGTATGCACGACTCAAACGTATTGATTCTTGGGGATGAACCTTTGCAGGCGGCAGTCGCAACAGCGGACAATTTGATATTGATTGTCAGGTGGAAATGGGCTGAAAGTGAAACTGACGTTCAAAGAGCAATTAATGCGTTTGATTTTAGTTTGGCCTCATATGAGGAAAAATTCGATATTGAGTGGGCCAATACCAACCTTGTAATTTTTGATGCGGCAAATACATATGCCCACAAAGAGGCAATATCATTCAAAGCCAATTCTCTGCTCAATGAAGTTAGGACCTTAATCGTTTCCCCCACTCCCGATATGTCTCTGTTGATTCACACCCTACAGGTAAAAAAATAGAGAGCGTTCTTTCATACAACGTTCACCTCAACACATTACTCAATCCGCTCTGACATCGTCAGAAACGCACCAAAATTATCCGCCTGCTGGCTGTTAGCCAAGTTGCAGAAAAAACCGGCCGCATTCATTTGTTGTGTTATTTGCGAAGTTATCATCTAAAAAGAGATAGCCCATGCCATCTGACAGTATTCCTTTATGACGGGGTAACGCAGCATCTAAATCTCCCCCATAAATGGACATTCGTCTCTGCCCTATATTTGATGCGATAGGCCCTTGCAGCCAGGCATCAATGCCATCCAATTTAGAGGCTAAATTTTCTTCATCATCGGATTCAGTACTTCTTGAAAGCCGAATGCTTCCACGATCGAGAATTTGATTAGCGGCTTCGTTTCTTTCGTCTTCAGAACGAATATAACCCACGACAATAGCCTCAGAATTACCATGAATCGCACGAAGTCTCCGGTAATGCAAAACCTCCCCCGTCAAATAAGGTATAAATATAGAAACCCAATAGGGCTTAGCAGCAAGTGACGGTGAAAACCACTCTCTGGGAAAAGCTGCCAGATGAGTAAGCGGCACTCCATCAGCAGAACATGGCCAGGATATTTCACTGGGTAAATAAGCCCCGCCGCCGACATAGGCATCATGAGAGGTATGAGGCTCATGGGCAAAAATCAGTTCATCGTACATAGATATTTCTCGTGTGAATGATTGATAGCAGCAGGCCGTTTAACTGGCTGATTTCTTGCGCCAAACGGATGCATTCCCTGAGGTTATTTCAACCAGTTGCCCATCATTATCATAGTGACAGAACCATTCATCTTCACCGGGCCACCCTTTGGAAAAGGCTCGGCCAGACAGCACGCGGCCAGCAGAGGAATATTGGTAAAGAAATACGGCAAAAGCCTCTCGAATCCCTACGCCCACATAAACTACCGCGTGATCCTCTAATTGCAGCATTCTCCCCAAGCCGAGCAATTTCGATTCACCACACGCTGAACGAGCCATTCCCTTAAAACCCAACGTCGCAATGTCTAAAGCATCGCCAGTACGGTTATATAGGGTTGCCTGAATGGCTTGAACGCCCTTCTGCCCAGGAGAAACCGTAATAACATGATGGCCACCAGAGAAACCAGAGCAATATTTCCCCAGCCAACGCGCTTCATCTAGATTGGCATATTTCCTTTTCATCAGTCGGGGTGACGAAAAACCCATACGCTCATCGCTGTACGGTAAATGTCCAAAATAATCGCCGTCAGAAAATTTCCATTCATCGACCGAATCACAACACGCCAGATAAACAGGGTACGAATCGGTTGTATCAAATGCCTGAAATTGTTTTCTGAGATCGTCAAGCGTCGACTTCACGATTGGAACATCAAGCAACAGCTTAGTCTCTGTCATGAGTAACCCTATTCACCATTTTTTCTATCCATCGTTTTCCATTTTGCATCGATATTGCCACAGATTTTGCCAGAAAATGTTTTCATCGCGTCGGCGGCTGTAAAGATGCAGCCCTGCATGGTAAGTTCCAACTGCTGCTGTATTCGCTCATTTCTGGGTGAAATACCGTTGAAATAAGAAAATCGTGAGTTCCCAAACATACGGGCAGCATGACGAGAAATATAAAGTCAAACACCAAGAGGTAAGGCTGAAAAATGATCGAATCTGCCGAAGAGTTTATTGCCTTACGCAGTAGCGACATAAAAAGTGAATATGATAGATCGGCCATGGAAGAGGCCCCACTTGATGTCTGGCTCGACGTTCTGAAGAAATATCCAAGCTACGGAAGGTGGGTCGCACATAATAAGACGGTGCCGTTGGAGATCCTCGAAGCATTGTGTGCGTTTGATGAAATGACGAGGGCATGTGTCGCGAGTAAACGAAAATTGTCCTATGCCTTGTTCGATCGTCTCTCTCGTGATGCAAATCGTACAGTGCGGGTGGCCATTGCTGCTAACAGGAAAGCACCTGCTGACATTCTTGAGAGATTGCTGGCAGATACAGACGAAGGCGTCATCAGGATCGCCAGATATAACGTTAATGAAAGATAAATGGCTAATTTTCACGGGTAAAACATCAGGAGAACGTCATGAGTGTTAAATTTTCGGCAGCCTACTATGATTCGTCCACTGAAGAGGCGGTTTTAACCGTTGGATTTGCAGACAATGAAGATAACCCACAGCATTTTCTGATTTTGCAGCGGGCGGAAGAACCTGACGAACAAGACGAAGCGCTGGATCAAGATACTTATTATGTTGAGATCGGCAATCCAGGCATGGCTGGATATAGCGGGATTGATGATGTTGTGATCGCGACAAACAAAATCATTTTTACGTGCTCAGGCACCACAAACTGGTGCAAAACGATAAAAACGATTGAGATAGAAATCGCACCTGAGTTGGGGAGCGTTGACGAAATTGAAGCATCGCTTCGGCAAATCTTTATCGACACACCAACAAGCGTCTCGCAGTCATAACCGCAGTCGACTGCACAAAAAACAGTCTCATGGGAAACAAGATACGAAAACGTATTTTTGGGCTAACATCGAGGCATAAATTTATGTCACTGACTCAAATATTGGTAATACCCACCTATGTTAGTTCATATCTACGTAGCAAATAATGATGATGGACCCGTGTTTGAACAGCTACACGTCCGGGAAATCGAGAAGGATACTTACGAATTGTTGTCTTCTCCCGGTCTGGCGCTAAATTTGGCTCGCGAGGATATCTTCCGAATTAAAGACAAGCATGCGCATCCGGAAGTGCTGAAAAGAGGCGGCAATTTTTGCATTCATATTTATGCCGATGAGCTCTCCCCTGAAAACATCACCTGTTTAGAGAATGATGTGGTTAGCCAGTTGAACGGAACATTAGACGGCAGATTTGAGGGAAATTTAACGTTGGCCGTTCCAGCAAGAAATGGGATGGATAAGATTGCAGATGTTTTCGACGCCTTTCGCGAAAAAACAGGCATCGAATGGTACTTTGCGAATATTTATAAGAACATTGACGACGATGAAGACGAAACGCTTTTACATTGGTGGCTAGATAGCTAAATACGATTCAGCCCGTCCCTCAAGTGAAATAACGCATTTCGGGAGTTTCGGAATGCCTCAAAAACCACAGCGAATTTAACCATGCAAAAAGCGGATCAAACCCTGCCCAGCGCGCTACAAAAACAAACCTGCGATAAGTATCAATTGCCGCTGCATCCCCCAGAGGAAATGGTCGCGATTGCTTTAGATACCTTACCGCGCTCGCCCATTTACGGAACCCGGATCGCATTACCGGAAAATGGCACGATAAGCTGGTTTATCCATTGTGGCGAGTATTCAGCAGAGAGCGGCTTTTATCAAGCCTTGCACACGAGTCATCTGGAAGAAACATTGCCTGAAGTCGTACGGTACCTATTTCTACCCGAAGGAACGAAATTCATCATCGATCGAGCTGGATATGAGGATGTTTGGCAGGAAGAGGCTGAATAGATGACATTTGCTGTCTGAACCCATCATTTCCCCGTCGAATACCTTTCTCATCATGTAAGCCGTACAGGGCGAGTCGCCATTGTTAGTGAATAAAACCAGGCTATTTCATGACCAGAAAATTAAAACGCCCTGAGAAAATCTCAAGGCGTTTTGGAATACAATTTCTACTGCGAACTTATTTTACTGTGACACAGAAATAATAAGCATCGCAATATTTTATATCTCTAAAATAAAATCACGACTTATCGTGAAGCATTCAGCGGAATTTCAGGATCGGGTTCGTGGGTCATACGGTTACGTAAATCACGACGAATAATCTCAATAGACCAGAACCAAATCAGGTGACCCACAATTTCTGATACATGTTCATACATCGGGAGAACGAACAGAGAAGGAGTCAAGCCCATCAATGGGAATGAAATCATATGGACAAACAGTTGAGCCAGCGCACCAGCCAACAGCCCTTGCCATAATTTTATTTTAGGAAATACTTCTGCAACAATGCAATAACCTAAAGCAAAAACAATAGAGAAAATAATATGAGTTACGCCAACCCAATTGAATACGTGGCCGGCAAAAGTATAAACAGCCGCATTAGGATCAACAACGCCTAGCCAATCGCGTAAAAAGATGTAGGGAGGGTTAAGAAAATTACGAGAGCAATCAATTTGATCAGCCGCTCTAATCAGTGATTCAGGTACACAAGCACTACTAAACATATCGGTAGGGCTACGTGGAGGAAGCGGATTTTCTGCCCCCCATTTTACAAAAGAGGAAACAATACCTGCAATCAAACCAATAAAAGCAGCCAGTCCATAGCGTCTCCGAGATGGAGGGGTTTGTTCAAAGAAGTTCATTTTTTTACCAATCTAACCATTAAAGGTTATATTCTTACATAGGTATTATGCTCTTAGAAAGATGTTAATTGACATATCGAACAACCTCTCTAGGTTATTTTGTTATTAGAAATACAGTTTTAAATTTTATAAAATGACCAGAAGAAATTATGAGTTGATTTTTTGTGAAATGTTTATTCAATAATTGAAAAACCAGATTCGATAAAGTATACAAAATGTATATTTATCCCGAGAGGAATGAATAATAATTCACCAATAAATAGCCGATACAAAATGGTTTGGTTATTTTTTTGTGAAACCATAACACTTCAGTAACTCGCACGCATCTCGCCGAAAATAGTGCTGCCATTTCCCCATGCCGTCCCATACTGCTGACATAACTGCCAGACTACGCCTCCATAAATCGGAAATTTTTGACCACGCCTGTTGACTCAAATTCCACTGTAGTCATGGGCAATCCCTTGCTGGGACACGTTTTCCAGAAACCACTAACCACCTTTCGCATATATATTTTTATGGAATTGAAAATCCATTTTTATTCTTTTACATGCATAAGGCCGCCCTCTAGAGTAGCGAAAAGACCGCCGTGTATGGCCTCATGTCATCGTAAAGGACACAGGGAATGGAAAAAAATCACCAGCAAGTTACGACCCTCGCCGCAGGATTACTTTCGCTGCTTTTCGCACTCAATCCCGGTGCTTACGCCGCACAAAGCGGTGAAAAACCAGTCTCTGGCGGTATTCTAAATGTAGGGCTGGGTAGCGATACGCCGATTATTGACCCGCACATTACGGCCTATGGCGTAACGGCGCTGATTTCCCGCAACGTGGTGGATTCACTGGTAGGACAAGCAGAAGATAACCGCTTTACGCCTTGGCTGGCGGAAAGCTGGAAAATTAACGATGACAACACCGAATACACCTTCCATCTGCGTAAAGATGTCACGTTTAGCGACGGCACCAAGCTAGATGCAGAAGCGGTGAAATACAACATTGAGCGTATTCTCGATCCGAAAACGACCTCCAGCTATGCCAAATCACTGTTAGGCCCTATCGACAAGATATCAACGCCGGATGCCTATACGGTGGTTATCCACTACAGCTCGGCGTTTGCGCCACTGTTACAGGGTCTGAGCCTGCCATATCTGGGCATTCAATCGCCGACTTACCTGAAGAACACGCCAAACACCAGCAATACCGTGGTGGGTTCCGGGCCGTTTATTCTTGATTCCTTTGTAAAAGGCAGCGGCAGCAAGCTGACGAAACGCCCTGATTACAACTGGGGACCGGGCTATGCCAAGCATACTGGCCCAGCCTATCTGGATGGTTTGGTCTTCAAATACCTGCCGGAAGCCTCAGTTCGCCTTGGTGCGTTGAGCAGCGGCCAAATTCAGGCGATTGACGCCGTACCACCGGCCAATTTCCCGACGGTGAAGCGCAATCCGAAACTGGAAGTCATTACCTATGAAAACCCGGGCGTTAACCGCGTACTCTATCTCAACACCACCAAAGGCCCATTCCAGGATGTCGCGGTGCGTAAGGCATTCCAGAGCGCAGTAGATACCAACGCAGCGGTAAAAGTCGCCTTCTTCGGTACGCTGAAAGCCGCCGATAACGTCCTCGGCCCAGCCACGCTGTACTACGATCCGAGCGTCGCGTCACGCTGGGGCTTCGATGTGAAAAAGGCTAACGAACTGCTGGATAACGCAGGCTGGAAACAGAAAGACAGCGCAGGCTACCGCACCAAAGATGGCAAACGTCTGAGCGTCAGCTTCGTTTATGCCACCACCAATGTGGAAGCCGCTGACGTCGCATTGTTCCAGGCCGTGCAATTCCAGGTGAAACAGGCAGGCTTTGACGTCCAGTTAACGCCGGTCGATGCGGGTGAATTCACCACGCGCACCAACGCTAACGAATACGACATCGCGTCTAACTTCTTCGTGCGTGCAGAGCCGGATATTCTGCGCACCGTCTTCGATTCGGCCTATGCGCCACCGAATGGTAACGGCTTTACTCGTATCAGCGTGCTGGACGACAAACTGAGGAAAGCGATTGGCGCGGGCGAAGCGGAACGTAAACAGCTCTATACCGAGATACAAAACGAGGTTATCGATCAGGCATATGTAGTTCCTCTGTACGTTCCTGCCTATCAACTCGGCCTGTCCAAACAGGTACAGGGCATAAGCTGGGCGACCAACGCAAAACCGAACTTCTATGATGTCTGGATTAAACGTTAACCTGTACGCGCTAGGCAAACGTCTACTCACCATTCTGGCTGTGCTCTGGGGCGCAGCCACATTGACGTTTATTGCCGTCAAACTTATCCCCGGCGATCCGGTCGCTATTCTCAGCGGCGGCGATAACGTGGTGGATGCAGCCTATCGCGCGGTACTCATCAAGCAATTTGGGCTCGATCAGCCGCTGTGGGTGCAATATTTACGTTACTGCGGGCAAGCGCTACAGGGCGATTTTGGCGTCAGTTATCTCTACCGTCTGCCGGTCGGCGGCGTGATTAGCGATGCCATGCATGAAACCCTGCCGCTGGCGATCGGTGGCCTGATACTGGCTTTGTTCCTCGCCATTACCAGCGCATTACTCACCGCAGGCCGCTATGGGCCGCTGCGTACCGCCGTATCGTGGTTGGAACTGACGCTGCTCAGCACACCGGTCTACTGGATTGGTATCGTGCTGTTGAGCCTGTTCAGTTTTCGCCTGCAATGGTTTCCGGTCACGGGCAACGACGGTTTTATGTCGCTGGTGTTACCCGTAATCACCCTCGGCTTGCCGATTGCCGCCATTCTGAGTCAGGTACTGCGCGACGGTCTGGAAGATGCGCTCTCCCAGCCATTCTCGTTAACGGTGCGTACGCGCGGCGTCAGCGAAATCCGACTACGATTCCGTCATGGTTTGCGCCACGCGGCGCTGGCAGCGTCAACGCTGACTGGCACATTGCTGGCAAGCGTACTCGGTGGCTCCGTACTTACCGAAACTGTATTTGGTCGCGCCGGTATTGGGCAAGTCACGCTGAGCGCGATTGAAAACCGCGACATGCCGCTAGTGCTGGGCGTCGTGATGCTATCCGCCTTCCTGTTCGTCGTCATCAATCTGCTGGTGGATGCGCTGTACCTCCTCATCGATCCCCGCTTACGCAAGAAGGCGAGCGCCCATGAGTAGTGAACCGATGCCCTTCGCGCAGACACCATCAAGAAAAACCTATCGCAGCCCGTGGCTGAGCACAGCGACGCTGCTGCCTGCCGCTATTGTTTTCCTGCTGGCACTGCCGGTCTTTTTTCCGTCGCTGTTTACCAGTCGCACCGCAGATGAAATGGATATGGGCGCGGTATTTCAGTCGCCAAACGCCACTTATTGGTTCGGCACCGATCAACTCGGGCGCGACATTTTTTCCCGCATCGTTCACGGCACGTCGCTGTCGCTGGGGATTGGCGTCGGTGCGATGCTAATCGCCTGCTTCGGCGGCGTGCTGTTTGGTACGCTGTCGGTGCTCGCACCGCTGCGCATTCGTCAGCTTCTGGTACGCTTGCTGGACATCATGCTAGCGTTTCCCGATCTGCTGTTGGCGCTGCTGGTCATCGCCGTGCTAGGACGCGGTCCGGAAAACACCATGCTGGCCGTCGGTCTGGCGGGAATTGCTGGCTATGCGCGTTTGATCCGCTCTCAGGTGCTGCAAGTCAGGCTATCCGGCTATGTTGAGCATGCGATTGCGCTGGGCGAACACCCGCTGTATATCGTTTTCCGCCATATCATCCCCAATACGCTGCGCCCGCTGCTGATTGTCGCCACTATTGGTGTCGGCCACGCGGTGCTATCCGCCTCAGCACTGAGCTTTCTGGGGTTGGGCGTCGTTCCACCGACCGCCGAATGGGGCGCGCTACTAGCCGATGGACGTAACTTCCTTGATATCGCGCCGTGGGTCAGCCTGCTACCCGCCAGCGTCGTCGCGCTGTCGGTGATTTCCATTACGCTGCTGGGGCGTCGTTTACAGGCTATTTTGGCCAAAGGAGAGGCACGATGAGCCTGAACCCACTCCCTCACACCTCTCATTCCTCTTCAGAGGCACCGGCGAAGACGCCACTGCTGCGCGTAGATGGCCTGAGCGTCACCTTTCCCAGTCCTTTCGGTCCCATTCGTTCGGTTAAAAACCTCTCTTTTCAGGTGAATGCTGGAGAAATTCTGGCGCTGGTCGGTGAGTCTGGTTCAGGGAAATCCGTCACCGCACGTACGCTAGTTGGCTTATCAGGTGAAAACGTTGACGTACAGGCAAATGCGATTGAGCTCACGCGCCATGACGGCAGCCTGTGTGATTTACGCTATCTGACCGATCGCGACTGGCGAGCAATTCGCGGCCGTGAAATCGGTTTTGTTTTGCAGGATGCGCTGGTGTCTCTCGACCCTCTGCGCAAGATCGGGCAGGAGGTCGCCGAGCCGATTCTCACTCACCGCCTGTTACCCCGCGAGCAGATTCCCACCCGTGTCGCAGAGCTGCTGAAAAAAGCAGGTATTCCCGATCCAGAGAATCGGGCAGCCCAATATCCGCACGAGCTGTCTGGCGGACTGCGCCAACGTGCGCTTATTGCTTCCGCGTTGGCAGCCGGTCCACAGTTGCTGATTGCCGATGAACCTACGACGGCGCTGGATGCCACGGTGCAAAAGCAGGTTCTGAAAGTCTTCACCGCATTGGCACAGGCTGGGCACGGCGTTCTGCTGATCACTCACGATCTGGCCGTTGTCGCAGACGTCGCGGATCGCGTTATCGTCATGCAGCAAGGCTCGTTGGTCGAAGGCGGCGAGGCACGACAACTACTATCAGCGCCGACACATCCCTACACCCGCAAGCTGCTGGCGGCGATCCCAACAGCTTCTACGCGTGGAAAGTGGCTGGCTGGTGTCGATCCATTACAGAACGGCATTGCGCCATCAGCCTCGTCTCTAGCAACGAATCACGACAGCACTAACGCAATAGCTCTAACGGCAGATCAGATTGCGGTGTCGTTCAAGCGACCAGACGGCAGCCAGATGCAGGCGGTCAATCAGGTTTCTCTCCAGATCAAACGGGGCGAAACACTGGGTATCGTCGGGGAATCTGGCTCGGGCAAAACCACGCTGGGGAAAGTCATTCTGGCGCTACAAAAGCCGGACAGCGGCGAAGTCCGACTCGCGGGCAATGCCTGGAGTGCGCTGACGGAACGCGAACGCCGACCGCTACGCGCACGTATTCAGACGATCACGCAGGATCCGCTCAGTTCGTTCGATCCACAATTTACCGTTGCCCAGATTCTGCGCCAGCCGCTACGCTTGCGTCGCGATCTGAACGACGATGAGAAACAGCGGCGCATTCTGACGCTGCTGGAGTATGTCGGGCTGACACCGGACCTGCTGACCCGACGCCCAACCGCGTTATCTGGCGGGCAACGTCAGCGCGTCTCTATCGCACAGGCACTGGCTTCAGATCCTGACATTCTGATCTGTGACGAGCCAGTATCGGCACTGGATGTCACCACGCAGGCGCAGGTGCTGGATTTACTGGTCGCGTTGCAGCGCCAACTGGGGCTGACGATGTTGTTCATTTCGCACGATTTGGGTGTCGTGCAGCATATGAGCCACCGTATCGCAGTGATGAAAGACGGGGATATTGTAGAAACTGGACCCATCGAACAGATCTTCAGTCAGCCGCAGCACCCTTATACGCGACTGCTGCTCTCGACGGTGGCGGAATAATTTTGTCGAAGAAGGATTGAGTGGTTAAAAAACGCAACATCATTGTACAATGACAAGTACAAACAGGAGGTACAGATGCGTACAATTAGCTACAGCGAAGCCCGTCAAAATCTATCAGCGACAATGATGAAAACCGTCGAAGATCGTGCTCCCATTCTGATCACTCGACAGAATGGTGAGGCCTGCGTGCTTATGTCTCTGGAAGAGTATAATTCTCTAGAGGAAACCGCGTATTTACTGCGTTCACCAGCAAATGCAAAAAGGCTGATGAATTCAATTGAGAGCCTTAAGGCTGGCAATGGCGAAGAAAGAGATATCATTGAGTGAAGCTAATTTGGTCAGAAGAAGCATGGGAAGACCACCTGTACTGGCAGGACATCGATAAGCGAATGGTCAAAAAGATCAATGAATTAATAAAAGAGACGCGCAGAACACCTTTTGAAGGAAAAGGAAAACCGGAGCCACTTAAACATAACCTTGCTGGTTTCTGGTCGCGCCGTATCACCGAAGAACATCGTCTGGTGTATGCCATCACAGATGATGCCATGATGATCGCCGCATGCCGCTACCACTATTAACCCTCCATTAATTCATCACTCTCAATAGCTAAAAAGCTCGCGAATTAAAACAGAATAGTCACTCCACATTCAGGAAGCGCTGACGGTAGGCGCTGGGCGAGACGCCGAATGCCTGATGGAACACGACAGAAAAGTAATTGCTGTCTTCAAAGCCGCACAGCGCGGCAACGTCGCCGATAGTTTGCAGATCGTAGCGCAGCAGCTCCATCGCCTTGCACAATCGCAATTGGCGCAGGTAATGCGGCACGCTCATTCCAGTTTGCTCTTTAAAGCGCGAGCGTAAACTGCGGGCGCTGAAGTGGTGCTGTTCGCAAAAGGCTTCAAAGCGAAACGGGGCGGCAATGCTGGCACGTAGCGCATTCATCAACATATCCAACTGATGGGCATCCGCCAACTGCGGGCTATCCGGCGAATGGCGATAACGCGCCGCCAGCAGCGCAATCTGCAACAGCAGCGCCTCACTCAGCTGCAACGACAGCACATCCGATTTCATACACTCCTGCGTCAGTGCGTCTACCTTCTCGCGGATGGTATCCATGCCTTCGGAGCCTAAACACCAGTGCCGCTGGCTTTGTGGAAGCTCTCCGCCCGGCAGTAAGGCTTGCCAGTCGGCGGATAATGTCAGGCGGTTGCGAATATAGAGAATGTTGTCCAGTTCAAGCTCGTGGACGGATTCATAGCTGTGGCGATCGTGCGCGGAGACATAAAACATATCGCCGCGGGTAATGCGGTAAGGCACATCGTTCCAGAGGTGCAGACCATTACCCCGCCAGACGATCACCAATTCGTCGAAATCATGATGATGCAGAGGAAATACCGGCTGCGGGTGTCGTTCGGCAACCATCACGGCATTCTTGTCAGTCAGGAAATAGTCTTCAGTCTGTAATTTCAAACCCCGAATTGCTGTCGCCATTCCCTCACCCGCAGTTACTGTTACCTACTCTTCACGAGAAAACGCCTGATGGCGTAGTGACTTAGGTGCCTGCGAGAATGCCTTGCGGAATTGCGTCGAGAAGTGATTGCTGTCGCTAAATCCACAGGCGTGCGCAATAGTGGTGATGGAGTCATCACTCTGCTGCAACCGCCGACGAGCCTCCAGTAATCTTAACCGATTCAGATACCGTTGTGGTGTCATACCCGTATGTTGTTTTAGCTGACGGTGCAGCGTACGCAGTGGCAGCGAGAACTGGTCAGCCAAACCGCCCCAGTTAACGTCTTCGCTGTAGTTATTTTGCAGCCACCCCAGCAGCGCCTGTACTCCCTGACGCTCGGAGCCGTTGCCCTGCGTCTGGAAACAGTGTTGACGCAGTTGTACCAGAATTTGCAGAAACAGGCTTTCACTGGCAGCAATCGCCTCCGGCACATCGCTTTGCGCCAGCTCTGCCAGGCTGTTCAGCGACTGTTTCAGCTGTTGCATGCCTGCCGCATTCACCTGCCACTGTCCTTGCCACTCGCCGTTTTGACCATACGGCAAAAATGCCGCGATATCAGACAGGAAGCGGAACCCACGCGGCGAACGGTACAGCATGTTGGTTAGGCATAGCCCTTCTACATCTTCAAACAGATGCCGATCATTATCGCGAACAAAGAACACCGACCCGCTGCACAGCGCATAGGGTTGATCGTTAAACACATGGACGCCTGCCCCCTGCTCCACCAGCACTATTTCCCAGAAATCATGATAGTGCTCAGGAAAGGCCGTCTGTGGGGTACGCGGCTCTACCGCGACCGTCACGGCACGCGAAGTAAAAAAATCATCACCACGAAGTAACGTCATTTCAGTTCTCCCTTCAGCCTTTGGCAAAACGCAGCCTTTGAAAAAGAGTAGTCAGAAGCAACAAAACCGGCCTTAAAATACCGTCACCCACACGCCGTCTGACTGCTCTTTTTTTAAGATCGCACCGCCCAATTGATTGAAGTGTGGCAAGGATCACACCGCCTTTTCCCTTCTTTTTTCGGGGTTATTTTCTGAATAATTTCCCAGATTGTGAGCCCTTTCACGGTCAGCTTTGTCATTTTGCCAACCACCTGTTTTAGGTGGCACTCATCGGAAGGTGCCTTCTGTTACCGCTCTTTACACTGCAACACATCCAACAAAAGGAGTGCGGCTATGGCGGTGAAGAATATCGTGGCGGTGGATTTAGGGGCATCCAGCGGTCGGGTGATGCTGGCAACCTTACACACTGCAACGCAGCATCTGACGCTGAAAGAAATTCACCGTTTCAGCAATACGCTGGTGTTTCAGGACAACCATCACCAGTGGGATCTGGCCGCGCTGGAACGCGACATTCTCACCGGATTGCAGCAAATCGATGCCATGGGTATCGCCCCCGATAGCATTGGGGTCGACAGTTGGGGCGTGGACTATGTGTTACTCGATAAAAATGGGCAGCGTGTCGGCCTGCCGTATTCCTATCGCGATCACCGTACAGACGGCGTAATGGCTGCCGTTACTACCGAACTGGGTCGTGAGGCTATCTATCAGCGTACCGGCATTCAGTTCCTGCCGTTTAATACGCTGTATCAGCTCAAAGCGCTGTGCGACGCACCTCCTGACGATCTGGATCAGGTGGAACATCTGCTGATGATCCCCGACTATTTTCACTATCGCCTCACAGGAAATCGGGTCTGCGAATACACCAACGCCAGCACGACTCAACTGCTTAATTTAGAAAAGAAAACCTGGGACGGCGAACTGCTGGACTATCTGGGTGTACCGCGCCGCTGGTTGAGCGATCCCGTACAGCCGGGACACGCGGTCGGAAACTGGACAGCGCCGAGTGGACGCCAGATTCCCGTCACCGCCGTCGCGACGCACGATACCGCCAGCGCGATAGTCGGTGCACCGTTGCAGAGCCGCGACAGCGCCTACCTCAGCTCCGGCACTTGGTCGCTGATGGGCATCGAGAGCGACACGCCGTTTAACAGCCCGCAGGCGCTGGCCGCCAATATCACCAACGAAGGCGGCGTAGATGGCACCTATCGAGTGCTAAAAAACATCATGGGGCTATGGCTGCTACAGCGGGTTTGTCAGGAGCGTGACATCAAAGATTTAGGCGCGCTGATTCAGTCCGCCACCACGCTACCCGCCTTCGTCAGCCTGATTAACCCTAATGACGATCGTTTTATCAATCCGCCCTCCATGCATCAGGCAATCCGCGACTATTGTCGTGAGCACGGCCAGCCCGTACCCCAAAGTGATGCCGAGCTGGCACGCTGCATCTTCGACAGCCTCGCGCTGCTCTACCGTCAGGTAGTGCTGGAGCTGGGTGAACTGCGCCATGCGCCAATCCGCCAATTGCATATTGTCGGCGGCGGCAGTCAGAACGCTTTTCTCAACCAGCTGTGCGCCGATGTGTGCCAGATTCCGGTTCTCGCCGGGCCAGTCGAAGCCTCGACGCTTGGCAATATCGGCTGCCAGTTGATGGCGCTAGGCGCCGTTACAGACCTTGCCGCATTCCGGCACATGCTGACTCATAACTTCCCTCTGCATCGCTATACCCCGTATGCGGAGAGTGATTTTGCCGGGCACTGGCGTCGTTTTCAGGCGCTCAGCCAGCCAGAAACCGCCCCACAGGGCAAAAAGGAGACCACGCAATGAGCACACCTATTGAAGCTGCCTGGCAGTTGGCAAAAACGCGTTATGCCGGCCTGAATATTGACGTAGAGGCGGCGCTGAAACAGCTCGACCAGATTCCAGTGTCAATGCACTGCTGGCAGGGTGACGATGTGGCCGGATTCGAGAACACTGGCGGGCCACTGACCGGCGGCATTCAAGCCACGGGCAACTACCCTGGCAAAGCGAGCACGCCGGATGAGCTGCGTGCCGATCTGGAACAAGCATTTGCGCTGATCCCCGGCCCCAAACGACTGAACCTGCACGCCATCTATCTGGAATCCGCACAGCCCGTCGCCCGCAACGAGATTGCTCCCGAGCATTTCAGCAACTGGGTTGCCTGGGCCAAGCGCCACCAGCTCGGGCTGGATTTTAACCCGACCTGTTTTTCTCACCCGCTGAGCGCGGACGGTTTTACGCTGTCACACCCAGACGAAAAAGTACGCCGTTTCTGGATTGAACACTGTCAGGCCAGCCGCCGGATTTCAGCCTACTTTGGCCGCGAACTCGGCACGCCATCAGTAATGAACATCTGGGTGCCGGACGGCATGAAAGATTTAACCATCGATCGTCTGGCGTTCCGCCAACGTCTGCTCAGCGCGTTGGATGAGGTCATTTCCGAACCGCTCGATCAGGCACACCACATCGACGCCGTGGAAAGTAAGCTGTTCGGGATCGGCGCGGAAAGTTTTACCGTCGGCTCCAGCGAATTTTGTCTAGGCTACGCCGCCAGCCGCGGCACCGCGCTCTGTCTCGATGCTGGACACTTCCACCCGACCGAAGTCATTTCCGACAAAATCTCCAGCGCGATTCTGTACGTCCCACGCCTGCTACTGCACGTCAGCCGCCCAGTACGCTGGGACAGCGACCATGTCGTACTGCTGGATGACGAAACGCAGGCTATCGCCCACGAAATCATCCGTCATCAGTTGCTTAACCGCGTGCACATCGGGCTGGATTTCTTTGATGCCTCGATCAACCGCATCGCGGCCTGGGTCATCGGCACCCGTAATATGAAGAAAGCCCTGCTGCGCGCGCTGTTGGAACCCACAGAAACACTGCGCCAGCTGGAACAAAACGGCGATTACACCGCGCGTCTGGCCCTGCTGGAAGAGCAAAAATCGCTGCCGTGGCAGGCCGTGTGGGAACACTACTGCCAGCGTCATGACGTCATCCCAGGCAGCGAATGGCTGCAACAGGTGCGTCAGTATGAAGAAACCATCCTCACTCAACGTCAAGGGTAAGACTATGCAAGCAATTCTCTCTTCCTGGTTTGTACAGGGAATGATTAAAGCCACCAGCGACATGTGGCTCAAAGGCTGGGACGAACGTAACGGCGGCAACGTCAGCCTGCGCCTGACGGCTGAAGATGTGACGCCTTATGAAAGCGATTTCTCTCCGCAGCCACGTCATGAAGCACTATCACAGCCGATGCCGGAACTGGCGGACTGCTGGTTCATCGTCACTGGCTCCGGCAAATTTTTCCGCAACGTTCAACTGGATCCAGCGGACTCACTGGTGGTGTTGCAGGTCGATAGTGATGGCAAAGGCTATCGTATTTTCTGGGGACTCACCAACGGCGGCCTGCCAACGTCTGAATTAGCTTCGCATTTCCAGTCACACATTGTGCGTATGGGCGTAACCCACGGGCGCGACCGCGTCATCATGCACTGCCACGCGACCAATCTGATTGCCCTGAGCTACGTGCTGGAGCTGAATACCGCGACGTTCACCCGTGAGCTGTGGGAAGGCAGCACGGAGTGTCTGGTCGTCTTCCCAGACGGCGTGGGGATTGTGCCATGGATGGTGCCGGGCACCGATTCCATTGGCGATGCCACTTCCGAGCAAATGAAGCGTCATTCGCTGGTATTGTGGCCCTTCCACGGCATCTTCGGCACCGGTCCGACGCTGGATGAAGCCTTTGGCCTGATCGATACCGCGGAAAAATCCGCCGAAGTCATGGTGAAAGTCAGATCGATGGGAGGTAAAAAGCAGACGATCTCGACCGAAGAACTGATCGCTCTGGGCAAACGTTTCGGCGTTACGCCACTGGAAGCCGCGCTGCGCGTGTAGCACGGGCTTTCATGCATAGCATGGTTTTATTACTTTCGGCCTAAAATTGCTTTCAGTCTCACACCGCCACGGCATCACCGCCGTGGTGTTCTGCCAACGACTACGGGGACTCATCCATGTTGCGTAAGGCTTTTGTGATGTCAGTTTTTCCTGACAGCCACGACGAGTATCAGCGCCGCCACAATCCTATCTGGCCAGAACTGGCAGAGGTGCTGAAAAACCACGGCGCACACCACTACAGTATTTTTCTGGATAAACAGCGCAATTTGCTGTTCGGATATGTGGAAGTCGAATCAGAAGCGCGCTGGGAAGCGATTGCGCAAACAGATGTCTGCCAGCGCTGGTGGAAACACATGGGCGACGTGATGCCCTCGAATCTCGACAACAGTCCGATCAGCGATGCACTCGACCCCGTGTTCTATCTGGACTGAGAGATTCTTTGAACTACGCATAATCGTGCAGCAGTAATAACATTGCCGCTGCATCATTATTGTTGAAGATATAAAAAGAAATAATTTGTCATTTAATTAATCAAAGTCGTTACATATAATCATTAGGTTTTTTAAATACATAAATATTTATTGATTATTGATGGCAATCACATTTTATTTCCCCTATTTGTGAATAGACCCACTTCAACGTTAAGAATAAAAACATCTATTAAGACAATGTCTAGCCACCTCTCTTTTTTACAAATAATATATTATATAGTAATCATTAATCAGGATTTAGTTTCAACAAATAGAACCTAAGCGCCATTAAACTCCATTTACTCTTTAAAGCCAATTTATCGAATTCCACATTATAAAGATCTTATTTTATTTGCCGTTATCACTATTACCTTCTCTATATAAACAATAAGAATAGCGATGAAATTTTCTCAACTCACAGTGCTTTCCAAGTTGTTACTCGGTTTTTCCGTCCTGATAGCGATGATGTTGCTATTAGGTGTGGTTTCACTACTCCAGCTTAGCGTTAATAACAGTCGAATTGATGAATTAAGCAGCAGCAGCCTGCCCGGCGTACGATATAGCTTGGAAATGCGTGGCTCCTTGTCTGAAACCCGCTTACAGCAAATACAGTATATTGACTCCAAAACCCCTGAGGAACGCGAAGGCCATCGCAAAGAGTTACTGCAAAACGCCGATACCTTCCTTGCCGCGTTGAAAAACTATCAAACCGTTGTTAACAGCGAAGATAAAAAAGCGCTGATTAAGGTGATTGGCGAAAATTTCTCTGGTTTCAATTCGGTCAATGCCACGTTGATTGATACCGTGAATCGCGGCGATCTGGCAGAAGCCAGTAAAATCAGCGGCGCAAGCTCTTCCAAGTATCGTAGCCAGTTGATGAAAGATCTGGCGAAACTGGTAGAAATGGAATTGGCGACGGCAAAAAATATCGTCGCCAGTGCCGATTCGACGTACCGGACATCACAGTACTATGTTTGGGGATTACTGCTACTCGCCCTGCTGGCAACCATCATGATCGCCACCGTCATCTCACGTAATATTTCACGTCAGCTCGGCGGCGATCCTCACTACGCACAAGAAATCATGACTGAGATTGCATCCGGCAACCTGACAACAGAAATCACACTGCGTCAGGGGGATAACAGCAGCCTGCTGGCGTCCATCAACCACATGAATCGGCAGTTGGTGAATACCGTACACACCATCATGAGTGGTAGCGAATCCATTTCTCTGGCATCCAGCGAAATTGCTCAGGGCAACAGCGATCTGTCGCAGCGTACCGAAGAGCAGGCGGCATCGCTGATTCAGGCCTCAGCCAATATGCAGCAACTGACGCACACCGTACGACAGAATGCGGATAACGCCAAAGAAGCCAGCCAGTTAGCCCAGCAAACTTCAGAAACGGCGTCTCAAGGTGGGCTTATCGTGGACGACATGCTCAAACGTATGCATGAGATCTCCGACAGTTCACAGAAGATCGTCGATATTATCGCCGTGATAGAAGGGATTGCCTTCCAGACCAATATCCTTGCCCTGAACGCAGCGGTAGAAGCAGCCAGAGCGGGTAGCGAAGGGAAAGGCTTTGCCGTCGTGGCCGGTGAAGTACGGACGCTGGCACAGAAGAGTGCTAACGCCGCCAAAGAGATCAAAACGCTGATCGAAGGCACTGTCGAGAAGATTACCGACGGCTCCGCGCGAGCAGACAAAGCCAGCCAGGCGATGTCTGAGATCGTGCAGTCGGTGAAAAAAGTGACGGATATCGTTGCGGAAATCTCTCAGGCCTCCAACGAGCAGCACATCGGCATCAAAGAGATCAGCGTCGCGGTAGAACAAATGGATCGGGTCACCCAGCAGAACGCCGCGCTGGTTGAAGAATCCGCTACAGCCGCACACGCCATGACAGAACAGGGAGAACAGCTGCGCGATGCCGTTCGTTTCTTCAAAGTGAATCAGGACCACTTGCTGAGAATTCATTAATTCTCACCTGCCCCGCTGGCTATCCGGCGGGGCAACCACGTCTTTTTAATCAATGCCTTTAGTACCTTTCCCCACAGAGCAATACGCCGCAGCAACGCCTTCTCGCTGGCAACAGCACACCCAGTTTGATTCATGAACAAACGTTGACGTCCGGTTTAGGCAAACAGGGTTATGGTTACACCACTAAACTAAGCACTCTATTTCTGTGTACTCTGTTTATACGTACTTTGTTTATACATACTTTGTTTTTACGTTCTTTGCTGCCACGTAGTCTGTTTCGTCAGCCGATGACTGTTTTTATTTTACATCTCGCCACATGGCGATAAGGAGACAACATGGACGAACACCCTAGATGGTACGGTAAACCGCATCCGTTAGAATAAGGACCGTCTTCTTCCTCGACTTCTCTGTTCTCTCCGTCTGCGCCGTTTACCTCCCTTAATACCTTCATTTTTTTCCGCTTTACGTCCCTTTGTCCGGGATGCGCGCCCGTGCGCGGCGGACAGGCAACATTAAGAGAGCAGCACCATGACCGATATGATCACGCAAACGGGGCATCGCCGCGCCCGTAAGACACCCACGGCCACCTTTGCGATTGCCCGTGAGGCACAAAATAGCCTCGATCAAACACTGGCTAACCTAAATACGCATCTGCACGGCTTAAGCAACGATGACGTCATTGAGCGTCAGCAAACCTATGGCGAAAACCGTGTCGCCCATGAAAAAGCGCCACACGCACTGGTGCAGTTAGCTGCTGCATTTAATAACCCATTTATTTACGTACTGATGGCGCTGGCCGCTATCAGCTTTTTCACCGATTACTGGCTGCCGCAGCGCAATAACGAAGAAACCTCGCTCACTGGCGTGATCATCATTCTGGTGATGGTTAGCCTGAGCGGCCTGCTGCGCTTCTGGCAGGAGTTTCGTACCAATAAAGCCGCAGAAGCGCTGAAATCCATGGTGCGGACAACGGCCACCGTACTGCGCCGACCTCACGCCAGCGCCACCGCCGTCATGCAGGAAATCCCACTTCAGCAACTGGTACCCGGCGATATCCTGACCCTCTCCGCAGGCGACATGGTGCCTGCGGATGTCCGGCTGGTAGAATCCCGCGACCTGTTCGTCAGCCAGGCAGTACTGACCGGTGAGTCGCTGCCAATCGAAAAATACGATGTATTTAGCAATATCAGCGCTAAAGGTTCTCAGCCCGCAGGCTGCGGTGGCGAAAGCGATCTGTTAGCGCTATCCAACATCTGCCTGATGGGCACCAATATTTCCAGTGGCACGGCGACAGCAATCGTCGTGGCAACCGGCAGCCACACCTATTTCGGTTCACTGGCAAAATCCATCGTCGGCACGCGTTCCCAAACCGCCTTCGATCGCGGTGTGAACAGCGTAAGCTGGTTGCTGATCCGCTTTATGATCGTGATGGTGCCTGTCGTGTTGCTGATTAACGGCTTCACCAAAGGTGACTGGATGGAGGCCAGCCTGTTTGCGCTGGCGGTCGCGGTCGGCCTGACACCGGAAATGCTGCCGATGATTGTCTCTTCCAATCTGGCGAAGGGCGCGATTGCCATGGCTCGGCGTAAAGTGGTGGTCAAACGGCTGAACGCGATTCAGAACTTTGGCGCGATGGACGTACTGTGCACCGACAAAACCGGCACGCTAACCCAGGATCGTATCATCCTTGAGCATCACCTGAATACGCAGGGCCAGGTCGATGAGAGTGTATTGCAACTCGCCTGGCTCAACAGCGCGCACCAGAGCGGCATGAAAAACCTGATGGATCAGGCCATCATGCAGTTTGGTCGCCATAATTCTGCCATCGCCGTGCTGGGTCGCTATCGCAAAATCGATGAGCTGCCGTTTGATTTTATTCGTCGTCGCCTCTCCATCATTGTTGCCGATGAACACAACCAGCAACGCCTGATTTGCAAAGGCGCGGTAGAAGAAATGCTCGCCGTCTCTACGCATGTCAATGAGAACGGACAGCGGTATGAGCTGGACGACGAACGCCGCGACACACTGAAAAAACTGGCAGAAAGCTACAACCAGCAAGGATTCCGCGTGCTGATGATTGGCACCCGCGAACTGAGTCCGGTGGGCAGTACGATGCCACTCAGCGCCGAGGATGAACGCGATCTGACCCTCTGCGGTCTGTTAACGTTCCTCGACCCACCGAAAGAAAGCGCTTCCGCCGCTATCCGTGCCCTGCATGAAAACGGCGTGACGGTGAAAGTCCTGACCGGTGACAACGCGATTATTACCAGCAAGATCTGCCGCGATGTCGGGCTGGAGCCGGGTGAGGTGCTAGAGGGGAACGAGATCGATGCACTCAGCGATGAACAGCTCGGCGTGCTGGTAGAACAGCGCACTATTTTTGCCCGGCTGACGCCGCTACAAAAATCCCGCGTACTGAAAGCATTGCAAGGTAATGACCACACGGTCGGCTTTCTGGGCGACGGCATCAACGATGCACCCGCCCTGCGCGACGCTGATATCGGGATTTCCGTCGATACCGGCACGGATATCGCCAAAGAGTCAGCCGATATCATTCTGCTGGAAAAAAACCTGATGGTGCTGGAAGAAGGCATCATCAAAGGCCGCGAGACGTTCGGTAATATCATCAAATACCTGAACATGACCGCCAGTTCCAATTTCGGTAACGTGTTTTCAGTGCTGGTCGCCAGTGCCTTTATTCCGTTCCTGCCAATGTTGGCGATCCACCTGCTGATTCAGAACCTGATGTACGATATCTCCCAACTGTCGCTTCCATGGGACAAAATGGATAAGGAATTCCTGCGCAAGCCTCGCAAATGGGATGCTAAAAATATTGGTCGCTTCATGCTGTGTATTGGGCCGACGTCATCGATTTTTGACATCACCACCTACGCACTGATGTGGTTCGTGTTTGCCGCCAACAGCGTTGAGCATCAGGCGCTGTTTCAGTCAGGCTGGTTTGTTGAAGGATTGCTGTCACAAACGCTGGTCGTGCACATGCTGCGTACCCAGAAGATTCCGTTTATTCAGAGTACGGCGGCACTGCCAGTCATGCTGATGACTGGACTGGTGATGGCGCTGGGAATCTATCTGCCCTTCTCTCCGCTGGGGCCGCTGGTCGGTTTACAACCGCTGCCGTGGGAATATTTCCCTTGGCTGGCCGCCACGTTGATTGGCTACTGCACCGTCGCACAACTGGTCAAGCGCGCCTACATCCGCCGCTTCGGCCAATGGTTCTAATCCCTTCTTTATGTATTCACGGCGGGTGTGCTGTCACCCCCCGAGTGGAATCACACAAATACCGATAAGAAAGCGCGCAATACATACGAAAGTCATCGTTTAATTCAGCAAACAATGACGGCAGGATAGGTGAGAATTTAATCTGTCACGACAATTTGATACTTCACATATGGACGATGGAAATCGGAAAAAGGAGTTACACGATGATACCTGCACAACTTAGGAAAGCCTTATTCATAGCGCTGACGTTGGCCTCAGTTGTAGCCTTCAATGCAATAAGCACCACAGCAAACTCAGCGTCAGCAGCAGACGTCGAGGCAACGGGTCTCATCGATAGCATTACGTTTGGTGATAACGCGTCTGAAAGCGGCCACGACCTCGATGCAGACAACAGCCAGACTATTGCGGGAGCACTGGGCGAGTCGTCACGTAAATTACTGCCGCTTCAGCAACCCGGTGTCGATGGTGGTAGCCTGACATTTACCATGCAGGTCGATCCACTGCGCCGTAATTACGTCTCTGTCAAACTGTGGGGGGAAGACGACGGGAACATTACTACTGGTCGCCTCTACCTTTATATGATCAAAGACGGCGTCGAGTATCAGATCGGTTACCGTCACGAAGGCGATTATTCGCCGCTCAGCGTCGCCCACTGGCACAAACCGCTGCCGGGGCGCTTTTTCTACTCAACCACGCTGTTACCCTATGCCATGACCAAAGGCAGTACGTCGGTCACATTGAAAATTGTCTCAACGGGGCGACTCTATCCGTTTGGCTCAGGAGGCCCAGAGTCTGCCAACCCTTATCAGTACGCAATGAGTGTACCAAACAGGGGTATTTATCGTGCCTACACGCATGTTGATCCCTTCCTCAACGTTGCGGGAGAAAAACAAGGCAGTGAGCCAGCTGTCACCACACGTCCTTCACCGGGTGATGAAATCCTCGGCACAAACGGTCGGTTTCGCACTGCGGTGAATAATCGAATCCAAACGCTTATCAACAAACCATCGACAACCGATGCGCTGTCTGGCGGAGATTTACGCTATCTGGCTCGCGCATGGTCCGTTCCCGAATTAGTCAGCTATCAAAACTCAGGTTTGATGGATAAGGTCGTTGCAACGCTCGATGCTTACGCCACGCAGTACTACGCCGATACCAACATTGCGACAAAGAACTGGGGCGGCAATTTTGGCTCTCAAGGCCAAGCTATCTATTACCTTCGGAATGCGTTGACGGCCTCACGACTTGATGAATCAGTAAACTATGGCAACGCGGGAGTTAAAACGCGTCGTGTGGCCTGGGCTGACATGCTGTTCGCCAGCCGTGAGTTTGGCCGTCAGAAAAATCGTCTGGTCTTGAGTAACCAATCACTCATCGCTAATACCAATATTTATTTCACCAACAAAGGGTTGCAGGTGTTGAGCGATTCACGCGCCTTCCCTGAAACCACGGCTCAGCGTTATATCAAAGAAGCCGTCGGCCTGCTGCCATGGACGGGGGATGATCGTAACGGGCCAGGAGAAGGTGGCTGGGCGCCGTTCGGCGATCGTTATTATCAGGTTACCGACAAAGGTCAGACACGCGAGTGGGGTTATCTCGGGGCTGGCTATGGTGAAGTACAGTCCTACCTCGCCGAATATTATCGCGTGACGGGTAACGAAGATTTTCGCAAACAGATGATAAAAATGGCCAATGCGCGTGCACCATTCCGTCGTCCCGCGGTCGAAATCAGTAATGGTGCCCACTACCGTGCAATGGAAGCGATTGGCCTGTTGGCCTGGCGTGGCGCGCACGAGAGCGATGGTAATTTCGCTGGCTACCTCGCTTATGTCGATGCGGTCAATACCAATGAACGCGCCAAAGCACTACGCGTCGCCGCTGCCAGTAAGGATGCCACACTGATTGGCTATGCCAAGCAGATGCTGGGCGACAATCAGTTCTTTTCCAACCTCGACGGTGCAGAGTCTGCATTTGAAGCACTGGATATCTTTGCCGATTACCAAACGATCAAAACCGCAAGCGACAGCGGCGCACGACTGCCGATGAGCGCAGGCCAGCCGGATTTTGCCTGGGCGGATGAAGAAAACGCTATCGTGGCGATCAAAAAGGGCAATGAGCGTCTGTGGCTGAGCACTTATTGGCAGGCCAAAGCGGGAACAGGTATCAACGGTCTGGCGCGTTTCCATTTCAGCACCCCGAGCTATGATCAGTACGGTGTACTGGAAACGACCCCCATTTTCCGTTCAACGACGAGCTATACCCGGCCTAATCGCATCGACATGCCGGAGAAAACACCGTATACGCCACCGAACCCACCGACTAATGCCTATGCGGGGGAACTGCTACCACTGGGTATTAAACCGGAGGATGCATCCAACGACGAACCTTTCCGGGGCAAGGCCGATTTCTATGCCGCACGTTTCGGCCACTATCTGATCGGTATCAACGCCAACACCAGCAATCGCTATGTGCTAAAAACGCCGGTAGGCTTTAAGAACGCGGAAGATCTGATATCACAGCGCACACTCTCAGGTAACATCACCGTCGATCCACGTTCTACCGCCGTGATCTACCTGAATGACACCCGTGACGCCAAACCCGTGCCCAACGCGCCATTGCATCTGGGAGCGCAAAATAGCAATGGTGTAAACGCGCTATTCTGGACGCCATCATCCGGTAGCGAACACTATAAAGTTATGCGCTCTACCAGTGAAAACGGGACTTACCAAGCTATCGCGACGGTAACAGAAAATAGCTATAGCGATCGTTCAGGCACATCATCTGGTCGTTACTACTATCGGATCGTTGCCACTAACGGTAATGGAGAAAGCTACCCTTCCATGGCCAGCCAACCCTAATAGACTCTCTTCAACATTCACGTGGCCCTGATGTTCTGGGGCCACGCTGCATTAACATCCGCCATCTGCTCATCTATTTTCCTTATTTATCTCCCCTATTTCGCAGCGCATTCTAAGCCCTTAATTCAAATACCTACATTTAGTTATTAAAAAGAAAGATAACGAGGTAGTACCATACCTCAATAGTGAAATCTTCTTGTTAAAGAAGTCCAACCAGAGTAGACGCACTGTTTTTATGGATGTTGCATCATCAATGCTAAATCATTGCTTCTATGTGCCGAAACTAAAATAAACCCTGTCTACTTTTGCAAACTGCACATGTCAGAAAAGGACGGATTGCAGGCTATGGAGCACATCTATGAAATCCCTTCACCACATATCGATCCGTAGTAAGTTCATTCTGGCCCTTCTCCCACCCATCCTTGCTCTGCTGTGGTTCAGTTTTTCTGGCGTGATGGAGCGACGTAGTACGGAAAATGAAATGATCCGCATGGCGAAACTGATTACGCTGGCGCGCGATGCGGGCGAGTTCGCCCATCAGCTCCAGCGTGAGCGCGGTTTGAGTGCGGGCTATTTTGGCAGTCAGGGGAAAAATTTTGGTGCAGAACTTACCACGCAGCGGCAAGCGACCGATCGGGCACAGCAGGTACTGGCGCAAACAGCCGCTAACCTGAGCCAGGATGAACTGGGGACAGCAGTGAGTGAAGAGCTTGGTAAAATCACGCAGAAAGTACAACAGATCGGCGAACATCGCCGTAATGTCGATAACATCTCGATCTCCGTCACGCAGGCTCTGGGCTACTATTCTGATTCCGTCAGCTATCTGCTGAATATTGTCGGAGATATGACCCACTTGGTCAGCGACGGCGGTATAGCCCAGCGTCTGGCAGCCTATTACAACCTGCTGAACGTCAAAGAACAGGCAGGGCTTGAACGCGCCGTGCTTTCTAACACCTTCTCTGCCAATAACTTTGCTGCGGGGATGTTCGAGCGTCTGAACCAGATGGTGGGTAAGGGAGATGCGTATATCACCGCCTATAACATGTTCGCTAATGCCGATTTGCGCCAGGCTTTTGAACGGGCACTCAACAATCCTGCTGCCCAGAGCGCGCTCCAAATGCGCAATAAGGCTATCGCCTCTCCCGGCGGTAATTTTGCCATTGATGCCAGCCAGTGGTTCAGTCAGCAAACGGTAAAAATCGATGAGCTGAAGAAAGTTGAGCAACTCGCCACCAGCGAGCTGACGACACAAGTTAACGCCTTAGCTTCCGATGCACGCCAATCCTGGATTAGCTATTTGGCCGGCGCATTGATTTCTCTCTTGACGGCGCTGGGCCTGGCTTCGATGATTATGCGGAGCATCAATGAGCAACTTCAGCAAACCTTGACGACCATTCGTGAGATGGGTGGCGATCTTACCCGTCGTCTGCGGGTGCCGGGAACTGACGAACTTTCACAGTTGAATCAGGCCTATAACGCCTCACTGGAAAACATCGCTGACATGGTGGTGAATATTAAGCGCAGTTCACAGACCATCGGGCGTGCCAGCAGCGAGATCGCCAACGGCAATCAGGATCTGGCGCAGCGTACCGAAGAGCAATCCGCTTCACTGGTGCAAACCGCCAGCAGCATGGAAGAGATTACCGTCACGGTAAAACAAACCGCAGACTTTGCCGGACAGGCACGCCAGTTGACGACGGAAGTGGACGATCAGGCTCACCGCGTCGGAACCATTACCGAATCCGCTAGCGACGCGATGGAAAGAATTCAGGATACCAGCCAGCGCGTGAATGCGGTGGTTGCCGCCATTGACGCCATTGCCTTTCAGACCAACCTGCTGGCGCTGAACGCCGCGGTTGAGGCTGCACGCGCCGGACAGCATGGTCGCGGGTTCTCTGTTGTCGCGGCGGAAGTTCGTCAGCTCTCGCAGCGTAGTGCTGACGAAGCGGGCAAAATCCGCGCGCTCATCTCCGACAGCATTGCCAGCGTCAGTGAAGGTACGAAACTGGTTAACCAATCTAATCAGGGGATTAACGACATCGTCACCGGGACACGTAAAGTGCGCGATCTGGTGAATGAGATTGCGGTCGCCGCCGATGAACAGTCGCTGGGCATCGCACAAATTAACGAAGCGCTCAGCCAGTTGGAAATGGTCACACAGCAGAATGCGACGCTGGTTTCACAGGCTTCTGTCGCCAGCCAATTACTGGATGAACAAGCGATTGAAATGGAATCGCTTGTTAGCCGCTTCAAGGTTGACGATAGCGCACCACAGCAACCTTTACTGCAAGCGCTGCGATCAAGATAGGGGAAGACGATACCATTCGATAAACGCTGACGGCATCGCCCCAATGGTCGGTTTGCTCTTTCAACATTGCGATGCTAACGCCCTCATTGAGGGCGTTAGCTATTTAGCTCTCGCTAAACAGCGCTGACGACGCTCATCGACCCGTTGGGCAAACCATGCTGTTGTGAGTTTACGGGTGATTTTCGGGCTTTCCAGCGTGATCCCCGGCAGAATAGCGCGCGGAGCCTTACTACCCGACTTATCCGCCAGCGCAAAGACACGTTCATACAGGCTGGTGTCTTCAAAATCGAGGCTATTGCCCTTCTCCAGCGCACGACGAATGGCGCTGTCGCCCATGTCCAACCGTTTCCCTAACGCACGCACCGCGAGTTCCGTGGCACTGGCTTTATCCGAACTGTAGTTGATTAAATCCCCGTCCAGCGCCAGCTTAACCCCCGTCAGACGGCTGACGGCACGCTGGAACGCCGCATTTCGGCTGGCATACCAGCCTGCGTTGAAATCGGCGAACCGATAAATGGACTGCGGATAATTCGCCGGATAGCCCAGCAGATGCTTGATGCCAAAATACATCCCGCCGCGACGGCTGAAGACTTCGCGGCGAAGAGAGCCGTCCACGGTATACGGATAGCCCTTTGCGTTAACTTCGGCAAAGGCGATGCTCACCTGCATCGGCCCGCCGGTATGTACTGGGTTCAGGCGACCAAACAGTTGCTGCCCCATCGGCACCATTTCAATGAAATCATCAAAGATCGCGCTAAGCTCTTTTTCCGTGCGTACCTTATCGAGTCGCTCGCTGTAGCTTTTGCCGTTAGGAGATTTGATGAGTAGCGCGGTGCGCACCAGAAAGGCTGGGACATGAACTTTCTCAGCACGGCGGTCAATCTCCTGCCAGGCGATTTTCGACAAATTCGGCACCTGTGGATCGGCGTTAAACGTCGACTCCTGCTCGGTCACTGCGAGTACCGAACACAGATTTTCATTACTGGGATCGAGCCCCTGCGCAGTAAATGCCATGGCAATATCGGTCGCCCAACCCTGACGATCTTTCACGTTGTCAGGCAACAGCTTGAGCAGTTGCGCACGAACATCCGCAGGCCGCGATTCCGGCGTCGTCGCCGTTTTGCTGGCACACCCCGCAAGCACCAGCAAAGCCAGCACACACAAGGGACGGAACAAGGGAGCATAAGAATGAGGCATAGTTTCTCGGCATCATGATAGGAACGCTGCCAGAACGTTAGCGCAGCTCACGCCAATTATCCAGCAGGGGCAAACGCATGCATTTTTCGAACTGACCTGGCATAGTTAACGCTATCACTAACCGAATGCGCTAACGAACGGACGAAACACGCATGGCTGCTACCAACCATTGGACGCGGGATCAGTTGCTGATCGCCTTCACCCTGTACAGTCAGATACCATTTAGCAAATTTGATAAGCAGAATAAAACAATCATTCACTACGCAAAGTTGATTGGCAGAACACCTTCTGCTTTAGCAATGAAACTGTCCAATATCGCCAGTCTCGACCCGTTCATTATTGACTCTGGCCGCACTGGCTTACGCGGAGCATCCAACGCTGACCGCGCACTGTGGCAGGAGATGGACAGCAATCCTGAGTTATTTGAACAGCAGTGCCAGCAGGCGATGGTATCGCTCGAAGCAGGAGCGGCGACAGCGACAGTTGCACCATCACCATTCCAAGCCAACGAGAGCGACATCCGTGATTATCACGGCGGCGAGCGCTTCGCACAGGTGAAAACACGCATTGGTCAGCAGCTATTTCGCAAACGCGTGCTCAGTAACTACGGCGAACGCTGCTGTGTGACCGGATTGGAAGAACCCACGCTGCTGGTCGCCAGCCACATTCGCCCCTGGAAAACGGCAGCAGAACACCGCCTCAACCCCAGCAACGGCCTCTGCCTGTCCAACCTGCACGACAAAGCCTTTGATATGGGGCTCATCAGCTTCAACGACTCACTGGAAATGCTACTTTCTACACGCATCAAAAAGCTGAAAAGCGCCATCAGCGACGTCAACTTCGCCCAATACGAAGGCAAGCAAATCTACCTGCCAGATGCCTACCCGCCCGATCTGTCACAGATGGCATACCATCGTGAGCATATTTTTTTGGGGCAGAGATAGAAAGCAACAAATCAGCCACCAAACAAAAACAGAGCGATGTACGGGCTTTTACGCGAGATAACGTGCGGGCGTTTATCTAACAATTCCCGCAAACGCGCCTGCTGTCGTGTATTCGGCAGGATGCCCGAACGGTTGAACCGCTGCGTCCAATACTTCACGCCAGCCTGCGTTAGCGCAACATTTTCTGCTTGCGCATTATCCAATAGGAAAACCAGCCAGTCCCATTTATTCAACTTTTGGGCTAAAAAGTAGTACACCTCAATGTGTTCTCTGGAAGAGGCCTCTTCCAGACAGCGCTGAAGTTCAGGCAGCGACAAATAGATTTTCTGCTGGTAAAACAACGTCCGCGCAACCTTCGCAATAGCAATCGAGGGATGACGCAGAGAAGCCAACAACCGTTCACGCGCGTCATCACCGGTATGCTGAATAAGAATACGTAAAGCGCTGTGATAAAGGCTGGGATAACGTTCATCCATGTTGCGTTCCGCCAGCGCTACAATGCCGTCGTAACGATGTTCATCCAGCCCCCACAGCGTAATTTTACGCTCTGTCACGGTTGTCGCCCGATCCAATGCCGTAAGATAATGAGCCACCGGATCGTTGTTTGTCTCACGCAGCAGCGTCGAAGCTCGTTGGCGCACCAGCGCATTTTTATCAAACAGTAGCGCTATCAACAGAGACTCAGTAGCAGGGAACGCATTGTCCATCACATACTGCAACGCTACCTGCTTGATGGGCGCAAAAGTATCTTTCAACAGAATCGCCATCACCTCATGATTGACATCCCGATCCGCGCTTAGCAGATACCGCGCCGCGTTCGCCCTCACTAACGGATCGCGATGTAACATCGCCCGATCAAAGATCAGCTTCAGTGGAAACAGCTCACGCTCAGCCAGAATATCCAGTGACAGTCTGGCGACGGTTTTGTCTTCCGCAGACAGCCCCGCCAGTAGCAACGGCGCGTGTTCCTCCTCGGCCAGAAAGCTGACGATCTCATCCACCAGCGGCTGGTGATTTTCCCTCTGACATTGCAGCAGCCAGAAAATCTCAGACAAATTGGCGACAAAATGCGCGGCATTATCCGACGTTAACAGCAGCCGCACGCTCTGTTTGGCCGCACGGCGTACTGGCTCAGCCCAATCGTTCACCCGTTCAATCAGTGCCGGTAATGCAGATACCTCGTCCATGAAGCCCAGACACAGCACCGCACGCTGCCGAATATGCCCGTTATAATGGCGCGTAAGCGCTATCAGACGTGACACTTCATCCAGCGAATCAGTATGCTCAGGCTGATAGCCGTTGTCTGACGAGGCCACCAACTTTTCCAACTGATATAGTAGTAATTCGTACGATGCCATATTCCTTGCCTCCCCTTTTTTCCCTTTATCTACAGACGCTTTACGCCATCACCGTCCGATACAGCAGTGCATCAAGCATCGTGTCGTCAGCAGCCTTACTGTCTGGCAATACTGCCGGACTATCGGCGTCGTTCAGCATCTGCGTGATAAACGCGTGGATAACTTCCCGACGCGGGCCGTATTCCGCCTCACCCGACCGCTGTTTTATCTCCAACAGTTGATGGATTTCAACCAACAGACGCGGATCGTCCACCGTTTCAGCGAGCAACTGAGAGAAACGCATCGGCGGCATACCTTTGCCTGCCTCTATCCAGCGCACTGCCAGCAGCGGGCGCAGGACGTAGAAATACTTTTTGAGGCGTACCGTTTCCTCTTGCAGATAACCGCGAAAGTTTTTACGCGCCATCGACAGATAGTGCCAGCGTGCCTTGGACGGTGAGAACCACGCAGGTACTGCCGCACGCAGTTCGGACGTGGCTTCCCGATCTTCCTGATAGACAACGGGTGAATCCAACCATTCGATCAGAGTCGGGTTGGCCCGTTTGAGCAGGCCAAGTGCTTTGCGCCATTCCCACCCGCAGACATCCAGTTCATCGTCTATAGGCAGCTCTATCACATCGCGCTGCGCTTCAACGCGCAAATACCACTCAGGCCGATGCACGTAGAGAAAGCGCACATCATAGTCGCTATCTGGGGAGGAAAATCCCCAGCCACGGCTACCCGACTCACAGGCATAAAGTACCTTCACCTGATAACGTTCTTCCACGTCCTGTAAGACTAATTTTATTCGCGTCCGCATAGTAGCATCGACGCGATAATCCTTTTCCATCATGACCTTATCCTTTTACACACACCACCTGACGCAGCGTATGCACGATTTCTACCAGCGATGACTGTGCTGCCATCACCTTATCGATATCTTTGTACGCCATCGGAATTTCATCGATAACGTCGCTGTCTTTTCTGCACTCAACGTGCGCGGTTGCGCGGATCTGATCTTCCACGGTAAAACGTTTTTTCGCCGCGGTACGGCTCATGGTTCTTCCCGCGCCGTGGCTACAGGAACAGAAACTGTCCTCGTTCCCCAATCCGCGCACAATGAAGCTCTTCGCCCCCATCGAACCCGGAATGATCCCCATCTGACCTTTCTGCGCCGACACCGCACCTTTACGGGTGATCAGCACCGATTCACCAAAGTGCGTTTCGCGCTGCACGTAGTTATGGTGGCAGTTCACACCTTCCTGCTGAGTAGTAAACGGCTTCGTCACAATACGGGACAGCGCCGCCAGCGTATGCGACATCATCACTTCACGGTTATGACGGGCAAAATCCTGCGCCCAATCGACGGCTTCCATGTAATCGTCAAAGTGCAGGCTTCCTTCCTCGAAATACGCCAGATTACGGTCCGGCAGATTCGCGATGTGCTGCTGCATATCTTCCTGCGCCAGCTTGATGAACAGCGATCCAATCGCGTTCCCCACGCCACGTGACCCGCTATGCAACATCACCCACACGCGATCCACGTCATCCAGACAGATTTCGATAAAGTGGTTACCCGTCCCTAACGTTCCCAGATGCTGATAGTTGTTAGTTTTCAGCAACTGCGGGTATTTATCCGTCAAACGCTTAAAACGTGGTTCCAGCAGTGACCAGTGCGCGTCCACCGTTTGTGGCGGATTCTGCCAGGAACCGACATCGCGTTTAGAACGCGTGACGCTACGTCCGTGCGGCACCGCCTGTTCAATCGCGCTACGTAGCCCCATCAGGTTATCTGGCAAGTCGCTGGCAACCAGTGACGTACGCACCGCGATCATCCCACAACCAATATCCACGCCCACCGCAGCGGGGATAATCGCGCCACGAGTAGGGATCACGCTACCAATCGTCGACCCTTTTCCCAGATGCACATCCGGCATCACCGCCAGATGTTTAAAAATAAACGGCATTTTGGCCGTATTCAGCAGTTGATCGCGGGCTTCCGGCTCCACAGGTACACCTTGTGTCCACATTTTTACCGGTGCGCTATTCACTGGCGACATCATGTCGTAATCCTGCATTTTCATCTCTTCCATTTTTTATTCTCTTTGTTTGTCATTGTTCACCTGAGATATAGCGAAAGACGTGCCAGATTTCTTAAACAGATAAAATAAAAACATAATTAATTGATAATTAATAAATAAAAAACTCACCACACGAACTGGCAACGAAGTAAAAGAACAGGTAAATTTATCCTATAGGATAATAATTTATATAAAGGAATAACATGAAGCGTCGCGTTGTTATTGGTGTGCTGGGCACCACGCTGGATAAACGAGGTAAACGGGAGAACCGCTGGACAAAATGGCGTCCTACCGTTGGCCTGTGCCAACAGCCCGATTTTCCGGTCGATCGCCTGGAACTGCTGCACCAGTCACGCAACGAGGGAATGGCACAGCAGGTGGTGGAGGATATCTCTGTGGTGTCACCCACCACACAGGTCACGCTTCAAGCTGTTGAGCTGCGCGATCCGTGGAATCTCGAAGAGGTCTACAGTGCCTTTCTGGACTTTGCGAGCAGCTATCCGTTCGACACCGAAAACGAAGAGTATTTCGTCCACATCACCACTGGCACCCACGTCGTGCAGATTTGCTGGTTCCTGCTAACCGAAGCCCGCTATCTGCCCGCCAAGCTGCTGCAAACTGCACCGGGGGAGAAAGCGGATCGCCCCGCACCGCAAGGCATCTACGCCGTCATCGATCTGGATCTCAGCCGCTACGCCACGCTTACTAGCCGTTTTCAGCATGAGCAGCAACGTTCCGTCTCGTTCCTCAAATCCGGCATCGAGACGCGCAATGCCACGTTCAACGCACTAATCGACCAGATTGAACGCGTCGCGCTGCGATCCACCGCGCCGATACTGCTGACCGGCCCGACCGGTGCGGGGAAATCGTTTCTGGCGCAGCGTATCTACGAGTTGCGACAGTCCCGCCATCTGGTCAACGGTCGCTTTGTCGCCGTCAACTGCGCCACGCTGCGCGGCGACAATGCGATGTCGACGCTATTTGGCCACGTGAAAGGCGCATTTACTGGCGCATTACAGGCCAGAACCGGACTGTTACGTGAAGCAGACGGCGGCATGCTGTTTCTGGATGAAATCGCTGAACTGGGGCTGGATGAACAGGCCATGCTGCTCAAGGCCATTGAAGAAAAACGTTTTTTCCCATTTGGTTCGGATAAAGAAGTCAGCAGTGATTTTCAGTTAATTGCTGGCACGCACCGCAACTTGCGCGAGTGGATCGCACAAGGCAAATTTCGTGAAGATCTCTATGCGCGAATTAACATGTGGACCTTCCCTCTGCCGGGGCTGGCAGAACGGCGGGAAGATATCGAACCCAACATTGAATACGAACTCCAACGCTTTGCACGCGATAACCAAACGCAGATTCGCTTTGATAAAGACGCACGACAACGCTACCTCGCCTTTGCCTGCTCACCACAAGCAGCGTGGCGCGGCAACTTCCGCGAACTCGGTTCTTCTATCGCCCGTATGGCGACGCTGGCCGAACAAGGACGAATCACCCTTGCACTGGTAGAGGAAGAAATGGCTCGCCTGCAAGCCAATTGGATGAGTGATGCGCCAGCAACCGTGCTATCGCCCGAACTCGCTAACATCGACCTCAATAACCTCGATCTCTTCGAACAGCGCCAGCTTGAAACCGTGCTCGACGTCTGCCGCACCGCCAACTCGCTCTCCGACGCAGGCCGTTTGCTGTTTGCCGTCTCACGCCAGCAAAAACAGAAGCCCAACGACGCCGACCGGCTGCGTAAATATCTGGCACGTTTTGGGCTGAGCTGGGAGGGGTTGAAACGGGTATAAATTCATCATAAATTTATACCTTACGTGTAGACTACGATATAATTACTCTGTGCCTCCTCAGGCAGCAGCAAGATAAAAGTATTCACTACACCACATGGCAGGAGTCTACGGCTTATAGCCATAATTTCTATAAGCAATTGTTTTAATTAAGGCAGATGATATGAAAACCACAATGTCTCAGAAGTCGGCTCGTGAAGGCCTTGGCAACCCTGAACTGTTTCAGGGAGGCGTTTATATAACGAAGAACGGCTCCGCAGAACTCTTCGTGCAAACAGCGGCAGAGCGGGAAGCAGAACTGCTTGAGAGAGAAAAAGAAAGGCAATCTAACGCACTCTTGAAGCTGGTGATGGCGGCCAAGAAAGAAATTAAAAACGGTCAGGGAATGTCCGCCGAGGAAGCCTTACAAAAATTACGTGAAGCGCGAACGTAAAACAAGGAGCCAATTTGGCCAGTTCGTACACCATTAAAGTCGCCCCTGCGGCCGTCTGGTCCTTGCAGGATGCAGAGTCTTATAGACCCCACTATATCGGTATTGAACAAGCAGCTACGTGGTCTGAATCCCTGTTCTTATCATCCATACAGGCCATTTCTCAAGATCCTGCCCGCTACAGGCATAATGCAATATTATCCGATAAGGGAATCGCACTCCGCGAGCGCCTCTCGATAGAAGATGATTTTCGCTGTTTATATGATGTTGATGAAGAGCATGGCGTCATAGAGATCCTGCTTTTTGTCAGCATGAAACAGGATCTTGAGAAAATGCTCTATCGCTATCATGTGTTGAGCTGATTGATTCCAATAGATGGCACTCAGTAAACAAAACACTGTTCCGATTAATACCGCTTACTTTTAATTAAATAACGTTTAAATTCCATCAAACTAATAATTACCACTCAAATAAAAATGAATAAAACATCAACAATCGATTATAAATCACACTCAGGCGACGTAAAGGGAAAATACTCATAATCTTTCAAGAACAGAAAATCAAAACAATAAACCACATGAAATAATTCAATGCACAATAATTAATTTTTTCATTAAAATATTTATTTGAAAAATAAAAATTCGATCCTACGTTTATAAAGGCAACATGATTGAAAGACATTTATCCAATCGTTAAAAATTTAATTCCTCGTATTTTCACAAAAAACAAATCACTATTAAAATAAGGATTTATTATGGAATCGCTAAAGCAAAAAACATCGTTGTGGGTAGATAATATCACCTCTAATGAAAGAGCATTATATATAGCAAGTTCAGCATTCTCCGACTTAGATTTCATAGAAAAAAACTCAACATATATGGCCCCCTTTCAAGCACATCCTAACAAGAATTATAAGGATGCAGAGAAAAAATCAAGAACACCAAAGCCTAATCCAGAAAGTATATATGAAGGTTTGCAAACTACAGTTAATCTATGTCGTGTAAAATCAAAATATGATCCATTGGATCCAAATACGACCGGACGTAATAAAAATTTTGAAGAGTTTACACGTCTAATTGCAGGAGTACCATTCCTTACCTTAGAGTGGGCGCAGACAACCAAAATTGAGCAAAAAAGCCATAATGCCAATGATCTCATCAATTCTTTTGTTGATGGATTTCGTGGGATTTTATCCGGTGATAAAGATGCCGTTAGAGATTCAGTTAAAAGTTTAGTTAAAGCTGCGTTGTCTTACTCTGAGAAAAAACAAGAGTACTCAGGGTTCAATCAAAACATTTTCACTCTTGGTACAGATGGTAAGGTGTACTTTAATCTTTATTCTAGTACCTTCGAAATTTCTCAGTCTAGTAATAAAGGGACTATAACATTTCAATCCACCTATTCACTTCGCCAAGCTGCCTATAGCTTAAGCGTTCGTACATGGGAAGAGGTGAAAGAATCGTTTGATAAGCAGAAGAAAGAGAGCATTGATGATTGGCTCAACAACATGAATACAAATGAAAAGGAAGGTAGTACTATCAAAGCAATTTGCCTTGAATAATATATAAGCAATTTGATATTAACAAATAAGAGCCCAACTTTAAGTCAGGCTCTTATTTTTATACTTAGCTATGATGGGCTATTGGTATTATTCTAAGTTATATTGGTACTTGTCCAATTAATTTTTATTTGGTATATAAATGCCCCAAAGCAATTCTATTTTAGGGAAAACACAGGGTGGAACTTAACACTTACGGCACCTCCCCCCTGTGGTCGCACGTGTATCGCGATTTCCCAGCGACAAGCCTTTCCGCCCATTTCTGCGAACTTCATTCCAAAACCTGCTGTAATTCTACTGTAAATCCATCCACCCTATTTCACGTTTTCCGCCGTTGGAATAGAGTCTCTGTGCTGCGGTAACATCCGTAGCCGGGCGTGGAACCCCGACTATCTAGAACTGAAAACGCTTTGTTTTTTCAGGGGCTACGTGCACACTCTAATCCGTGGCTCAGGCAGGGCAACCGCAAGGTTGGCCGGTCGCTAGATCCGGTGTTCCAACCCTGTCTGGGTCACACCTTTAGTTTGGAACCTGAGGGCGTGATGAAATAATTATCTAGCTATGGAAGATTCAATCATGACGGACACTCACGCCACACACGATGACAGCACCATTACCATTTTCCGCGATCTGATCGCCAGCCTGCCTTTCGCACAGTTAGATGACGTTCAGCTCTGCGACCTCGGCGCGATTGCCGCAGAATCGGTTGAAGGTCTGTGCCACGGCCTGCATTACCTCGGCGACACACTACAAAATGACGTTGAACTGCCGCAAGAAAGCCTCAGCCAGCTCGGTGCGTGCCTCAACGCCACCGCACACCTGATTCCGGCACTGCTGGAAATGTGTGAGCAGGCGGAACGCCACGTGCGCACGGTAACGACAGTGAGTGGAGCACCTCTGACCACACAGTAAAAACAATCTGTTAGGTCACATAGGGTGATAACATTTGCCCTCTAACTTTCTCTCTATAAGGGAAGAGAGCTCGGCATTAATCATCAACTGAACAAAAAACCGAATCGGTGAAGCAGCCCCATTGAAAACAAAAAAAGCGCTAATGTCGTTCACACATTAGCGCCTTTCTGTCAGATAAAAGCTATTTTAGATCGACCGTCAACTCGGGTGCACCAAAGCTCACTACGGTGGCTTTCGAGGCCGCAAAATATTGCCGCCAGAAAATTTCCAACTGCTGCATGATCTTGCCGGATCGATAGTTATTTTTCGAATCCGTATCAATCAGCCCTGCTCCCGCGATATACACATTCGCGCCAGTGAAATCCGCCACCAAATTTTGCTTTCCGGCACGCGCCATCTCTTTTTCCGGCTCTAACAAACGAATACTGTTGTTGCTGTAAAAGCTGCCAAACTCGCTGTTTTCCAGCATATCGGACACCAATAGGATCGTTTTGCTGCTCGCGGGCGTTTCTTTCAGGTCATCACCAATGTGCTTAAGGCTATCCATAATTTCGCTTTTGGCGATATTATCCCCACGATCGGCGAAGCTTTCTGCCATCTTTTTCCCGATATTTTGTGCAAAGAATTGCCGTTGTTGCACCAAACACCCATCAAGCGATTTCAGACTGTCCATGCCCAAACTGTTGCGTACCTTATGATCGGTGAATGGCATTTCCAGCTTGCCGTCAAAAACGCGCTTCATGTAGTTATCCTGCAACAGCGCCGAGAACTGATACATCACCACATGATCGCCGGGCTGCACATAGCGCACTACTTGATTCCAGATCGATTTTTTCAGATCAACAGGCACTTTGACCGTCTGGTCGACAATCACCACTAGCTCCCGACCGCTGTCAGCCGGGCGATGTTGGTCCAGTTTGGCAAAACTATAGCAACTAGGGATATCGTTACGCTCTGCGGCCTGCGACACACAGGTTACCCCCAGTAACAGCAGCGAGAGTAGCGTCCTCATACGTTCTCCTTCGGACGCGCCTTATTCAGCAACGCCTGCACGCGCTGGCGTTTTCTCAAGGACTCCAACGACAGTTCCTGATCGTCAGCAATCAGCTGTAGTTCTTCCTCGCTGAACGACGTCAAATCACCTAGTTCATGGATACGTTGTTTCTCGTCATCGCTCTCCGACGTATTTACGACAGTAGCGACTGGCTGAGCAACCTGAATAGGTTCAACGACTGTTGCTGCCGGCGCGTGTGCCACATGCTGGCTAACCACCTCAGCAGGTGCAGACTCAACGTGCTGAACCGCAACAGGTTGAGCAACAGGCGCTGGCTGTGCAGGTTCGTTTTTCGCTTGTAAATGCGCAGTCAACTCTGCGTTTGAGCGCGCTTTATCACGCAGCTTGCCACTGATGTAATCATCAAACGTCGGTAGCGTGGTAAGCGGTTCACTCTGGCTATTGGTGCGCTTCATCATCAAACGATTTTGCAATGCGGTTAGCTTTTCTTGTCCATCGCGCTCCACACGTTCACGCCGCATTGCATGCCACGATGCAAACTCCTCAGAACCACTGAAATTACCGATATATTTCGCTGCGGATTTGGATTCAATCCCAGCAAATGAACGATAAATACCGATCAAAATACCAATCAGCTGTACGCCAACAAAAATGACGGACAAGATGATGAACGTCAGTTTTGAAGCAAACACACGGTTGTCTGTGATTTCTTGCGACGCCTGCGTGTCCGCTTTGGCATTGTCCGCTACCGCACCCGATGGCAGGTCAAACGGAGAAGCATCACTCGTTTGCACGACCTGTGAGAACGGCGAACCGTTCACTGCCTGCGTATCCATCGCATTGATGGTCGCCGCACGCACCAGATAGGCACCAACAGAGAAGAAAATAATCAGCGACAGGGCAACCGCCGTTGCCCAATACTGCGGCTTAACGTGAACATTGTGAGTTACGCGATTCAACATCTGGATGTAGTTTGGATCGTTGTCATCCAAACGGGTATTTTCCAGCGAGATTTCGTGGTTCTTGCTCAAGCCCTTCGCAGAGCCGCTATGGCGCGCTTCTGAATACCAGTAACGGATCTTTTTCAGCAACGTGTTTTTATGCAGTTCGGATCCCATCAAGTGAGTGGCAGGCACCAGCACCACACCGATCAGAACGGAGATAACAATCGCCGAGAACTCGGCCTGATTGGCAGAAATGTTACTCGCGATAAACGGAGAGAGTACCAACGCGAAAATAAAGGCTTCGAGCAGGACCAACACGACACTGCAACCCCACAAGATCACGCCCGTCGGCTTACGCCCGCGCTCATCTACCTTATTAAGGTAGTTTACGCAGCGCAGATAAAAATCAGCATCCAGATTTGAGGTTTTATAATACTGCCAGTATTTGGCGCAAATCGCCTCTTCTGCCGGATACCAGGCCAGTTTCCCCGTGCCTTGGCGACGCGGTTCATTCGCGCGGGACAAACGGGAGACATGACCGATAAGTGGCATACTGCTCATCAGGTTAAGGAAAAAGTAGCTGACCTGATCCCACCAGCGGATGAAAACCAGTACCAGCGTCATCAGCACCAATAATGGCCAGAAAATGTAACGATAAAGCGAAATCGCCTCAGCGATGCTTTGAAATAATTCCATGAATCAATACCTTTTAATTAACTACGCGTTGGGGTGTAGCTCGCGATGTATTCTTTGCTGTGATTGCTGTAGAACAGCTGCCCTTGCTGTGCCTTACTGGCCTTTTTCGGCACCAGTAAATCTACGCAGGAAAGTGCCTGTTGTGTTTCATCTTGTAGATAAACCCGATACAGAATGCTTTCCTCACCTTCCCACGCATTCGCTACCGCATTTAATGGCGCATCAGCTTTACGGTTGCCTTTAGACTGGTAATCACGCGTGACATATACCTTCGGATTTTCCACCACCGTGGCGTTATCACTCAGCACCTTAACGGGCGAGAGTGTGACCAGATGATTATTCACCAACCCAGCCCAAGCTCGACCGTTCATGCCCGGCAGATATTCTCGGGTTTCATGGGTTTCAACCGCTTTCCCACTAGCCAGATTTTTGGCTTGTCCACTGACGCGCACATTATCCGCTACACAGCTTTTTAGCATACTGCTAGCATTCGCTTCTGGAATCAGGCTAAACCCGCTGCTGCGCGGCTTGAGGCTCGCCGCCAAAACGGGCGTGGAGGAATTGACTGGCTGCCCGCCAAAATCAACAAAGTTCTTGCTATTGGCTGGCTCGGCGGCTTTCTTCGTCGTTGGCGCGGCTGACGGCTTCGGTTCCGTTGCTGGCGTTACCGCCGCAGTCTGCGTTTCAGCTTTACGAGCGGGATCGGCTTTACGATTTGAAGATGATGTCGAGGGTTTCACCTTGCGACTTGATGTAGAAGAAGAACTCGCTGTCGACGTAGCTTGTTCAGCCGTGCCATAACGCAGATAAGCAAGGTTACTACCTTCTTGCTCAAGACGCTGTTTTAGCAGGGTTTCATTTGTCAGCCCTACAATCTCGACCCGACGGTTGGCAGTCCGACCAGTTACCGTGGCGTTATCGGCCACCGGACGAGCGGAGCCAGCCCCTTGGAAGTAAAGTTTCTGTGCACTCAGCCCAGCCTGTTCAAGCACCCGACCGACATTCTGTGCACGTTGCTCTGAAAGACGCTGGTTCCATTCTGCACTACCCGTAGCATCAGTATGTCCTACAACCAGAATGACGCCGCTTTGGTCACCCTCTTTCATCGCTGTAGCAATCTTTTTGACCTGCCGTAAGCCATCCGCAGAAAGTTGCGCACTATTGGTATCGAACATGCCGCTGTCTTGAACCTGAGCCACCAGCCCTACGGTTTCAGTACCGCTTTTTTCCTGAGATTGCAGCGCGCGCGTTGTAATCGCGATATTCTCTTCTTGGGCAATTTTTGCCAGTGCCTCTTCACGGTTCTGCCAAACATTCCCCAATGCACAACCTGCGGCACCGCCTAACAGTCCTCCCGCCACAGCTTTCTTGGCATCCCCCGTCACCAGATAGGTAAGTCCACCGCCCAATGCAGCCCCGCCAATACAGCCAATCGCCGTGCCATAGCTGCGGCCCGCATCATGCAAAGACGCACAGCTTGTTGTCAGTGTCACAATGGCAGCAAGCAGGCTAATTCTTCTGACTTGATAATGCTTCACTCCATATCCCTCATCCTTAGCCACCCCAAACGCGAAGAACGCTGACAAGCAGAATTCTTTTATCCCTTAATTAACATATTCTTATGTAATATTTTTTGAAAACACCCGCCAACCGCGGTGGAATACCCCGCGGCGTAGTTTTCTCAATAACCAGAATGATTAATTAATTCGGCATAGTTTTTTCCGCACTTAATCACCACTCAATGTGAATAAAGTGAGCGAAGTACGAAATCAGTTTTTATATTTATCTAATTGAATTTTAATGAAAATTAAGAAACCACACACCAATGGATATCAATCCGTAAGAGAGTATTTCGCATCGTAACAAAGGTGTCAACAAACTGTTAAAGGGGAACACCCTAACTTAGCTCTTTGAAATACAGACGCATTTTCTACCATATTGCGCAAAACACCTCTTCATTCTCCTCATCACATTTCATTGATTAGCCGTTTCTCAATAATGCCTGTTCATTCGCCGAAAAATACGGCCAACGTCTGTTGTGCTCCTTCGCCCCTCTCTACGCGATTCCACGCGTTAAAATCCATGGATGACATCATCTTCAGATCCGCTAAAGCTAGAAATAAGAAAAAATTAATCAGTGATGCAACCTGTATTTTTTCTGAAGTTAGCCGACTATTCTGACATCAGTTAGCGAGGTCGTAGTCAGCGAGATGAGATAGACTAACGCTTCATATTTCGACGACATTCACCTTGCAGCGTAGGCAAACTCATATGGTTAAACGCACAGTGTCCGCCAATAAATCGATCGATATGTACGCCGTCTATGTTTTTGTGACGATGGCGGAAGCAGGAAGCATGACGGCAGCCGCCACGCGGCTAGGCCTGACGCCTTCTGCCATTTCGCAAACGATCCGGTTATTGGAAGAAGATTTCGGCGTCAAATTGGTAAACCGGGCTCGTCGCCCCTTTGTCCTGACGCCTTACGGCATTGCGTTGAAAAACCGGGGAGAAATCCTGACGGAGGAGATTGCGAACCTCAAGGCACAGGTGCTGGAAGCGGGAAAAGGCATCAAACCCGACTTACGTATTGGCCTAGTGGACTCATTTGCCATCACTTGTGGTTCGGTATTTACCAAGAGTTTGATGAAGAGTTCGTCGCAGTTGCTGATTCGTACCGGGCTCAGCCCACAGCAGGGTGAAGCGTTAATGCGTCGCGAGCTGGATTTAATCGTCACCAGCGACCCGTTGATCGACAGCGATAGCGTAGTGCGACATCAGCTGTTTTCCGAAGGCTATTTTATTATCACGCCGCCGGATTACCGCAAACGGATCAAAACGGTTGAGGATATCCGCGAGCTTTCCGCCGCCTTGCCGCTGGTGCGCTTTAACCGGAACTCGCAGATTGGGATGCAGATTGAGCGTTATCTACGCCGCATCGATATCCGCGTACCGAACATGCTCGAATTTGATAATGCGGATACCTTAACGTCGATGGTGGCAGCCGGTATCGGTTGGGCGGTGACCACCCCGCTTAGTTTCCTGCAATCCGTTGCCCACTCTCGTGAGGTACTGACGCATATGCCGGAACAGCTGAATATCAAGCGTTCGCTTTATATTGTTGGGCACCGCGATGAATACAGTGCGTTCTTTGAAGAAGCGTGTGATGTCACGCATGACATTATCAAAACCGTATTTATTCCGAAATTGAAAACGCTGAACCGCGGAATAGAAAAACTGGTTGAGATTAACCCAGATAATTCGGAATAACAGTTAGGTATAACTATTCACGATTGGGAGACGTAGTAAAAATGGAGGAATATATCCGCCAATAGTCATTTAACGATGCTTATTCAACGTTCGTCTCCCCGAGAACTCTTTTTTAGTCATGATTTTATCAAAATCGTGGTGGGTTCGTGCTACCTGAAAACACCAAAACAGGATAGACAAAACCTAAAAAAATCATAGTTTTAATATTGAAAGCGATGCTATGTACATCGAACAATAAAAAGGAAGAAGATCCATGTCAACGAATATCCGTATTGAAGAAGACCTGTTAGGCACCCGTGAAGTCCCTGCTGACGCGTATTATGGTATCCATACACTGCGTGCAATTGAGAACTTTTATATTAGCAATAGCACCATCAGCGATATTCCAGAATTTGTCCGCGCGATGGTAATGGTAAAAAAAGCTGCCGCGCTGGCGAATAAAGAACTGCAAACCATTCCACGTAAAATTGCCGACACTATTCTACAAGCCTGTGATGAAGTGCTGAATAACGGCAAGTGCCTAGACCAATTCCCTGTCGATGTGTATCAGGGCGGTGCGGGTACGTCAGTCAACATGAATACCAACGAAGTGCTGGCGAATATCGGTCTGGAACTGATGGGACATCAGAAAGGTGAATACCAGTACCTGAACCCGAACGACCACCTGAACAAATGCCAATCCACCAACGATGCTTACCCGACGGGTTTCCGTATCGCGGTGTATACCTCAATCCTGAAACTGGTCGAAGCGATTACTCAGTTGAGTGATGGCTTTGAGCGCAAAGCGAAAGAATTCGAAAACATCCTGAAAATGGGCCGTACCCAGTTGCAGGATGCGGTACCGATGACGCTCGGTCAGGAATTCCACGCGTTCAACGTACTGCTGAAAGAAGAAAACCGTAACCTGCTGCGTACTGCGGAGCTGCTGCTGGAAGTGAACCTGGGCGCCACCGCCATCGGTACACGTCTGAACACACCGGATGAGTACCAGAAACTGGCTGTTCAGCACCTGGCAAAAGTCAGCGGCCTGCCTTGCGTACCGGCTGAAGATCTGATCGAAGCAACCTCCGACTGCGGTGCTTACGTCATGATGCACAGCGCCCTGAAACGCGTAGCAGTTAAAATGTCGAAGATCTGTAACGACCTGCGCCTGCTGTCTTCCGGTCCGCGTACTGGCCTGAACGAAATCAACCTGCCGGAATTGCAGGCGGGCTCGTCCATCATGCCAGCCAAAGTTAACCCCGTTGTACCAGAAGTCGTGAATCAGGTGTGCTTCAAAGTGATCGGCAACGATACCTGCGTCACCATGGCGGCAGAAGCAGGCCAGCTGCAGTTGAACGTGATGGAACCTGTTATCGGACAGGCGATGTTCGAGTCCATCCAGATTCTGTCTAGCGCTTGCTACAACCTGCTGGAAAAATGCGTCAACGGCATCACCGCCAACAAAGACGTGTGTGAAGCTTACGTATTCAACTCTATCGGTATCGTAACCTACCTGAACCCGTTCATCGGCCACCACAACGGCGATATCGTTGGAAAAATCTGTGCCGAAACCGGCAAGAGCGTGCGTGAAGTCGTTCTGGAGCGCGGCCTGCTCACCGAAGAACAACTGGACGACATTTTCTCTATCCAGAACCTGATGCACCCAGCCTACAAAGCCAAACGCTACACCGACGAAAACGAAGCCGTTTAATTATCGTTTTTTATCACTAGCTTGATTATTGTCACACTGGCTCGGAGGAAACTCCGAGTCTTTTCTGGCTAATTATATATTAAGATATTATTTTCATTAGAAGAATGCTGGCGTCATTAACGACTCGCCACTTATCCCGCACCGCATATCCTCCCTAAAAATAAATTTTCCAATTCAATCCCTTATATTATTTGAATAATTTGGGATTTAGACCAAAACTAAATCATCTCCGAAAAATAATAGGGGTAGCGCGGTTTGTTTACCTCAGCGTTAGCCCTGTTTCTTTATCCTATACCCTAAATAATTCGAGTTTCAGGCAGGCGGCAAGGGAAGGAATCCCGATGAGCTTACTCAGGTAAGTGATTCGGGTGAGTGAACGCAGCCAACACACATGTAACTTGAAGTATGACGGGTATATACAGGCCTCGCTTTTTCAGCGGGCTTATTTTATCAATTTGGCGGCATTTGGGTAAAAGGATGATTTCACTTGGCATGCCTCGATTAACCTACGGCAAAAAACGATTTCTGGCTTATTTCCCCGCGGCGCTGTTGCTATTACAGTGCTGGGCCTCCACGGCATTTGGACAGCCTATTACGTTTAATCAGGCCTGGGTCCGCTTGCTGCAAAGTGATGACAGCATTGCTGCCGAACACGCGGGGGTCGATCGAGCGCAGTCCCTGCGAGAATCGGCTAAAGGCCTCTACTGGCCGCAGATCAACGTAGGCGCAAGCTATACGCGTCTCGACAAACCTGTCGAACTAGACGCCCGTGACCTTAATCCGCTGGCAAATCATCGAGACATCTTCGCCGCACTAAACCAGCTTGTTAACATCAGCGGCAATCCCTTCGTCACCCGTTTCACAGAACAAAACGTGGTAACCAGTTCCGTTCAAGTCGTCTGGCCGCTATTCACCGGAGGTCGAATTGATGCCGCTCAGTCGATTCGGGCAGCGCAGGTGAATGAGGCAGAACAAATGCTGATCATCCGCACGCTAGCGCAGTTTGAAGCGCTCGCGCAGGCTTATTACGGCGTGGTGATGGCACATCAGGTGATAAAGACGCGTCAAGATATTGAAAAAGGCATGGCGCAGCATTATGACCACGCTCGCAAACTGGAGGCTCAGGGGCAAATTGCCAGAGTCGAGGTGCTGTCCGCACAATCCGCTTATGACATGGCGCGAATCGAAACACAAAAGGCGCGCCGAAGTTTGGAGACGACTGAAATTGTCTTCGCGAAATTAATCAAGACGGAAGGCGCAACGCCCTCTTCTTCGCTGTTCATCAACAAAACACTTCCCGAACTGCCTGCATTGGTGAAACAAACGCTCAATACGCACCCCGGTTTAAAGGTGCTCTCAGCCAAGCGCGATCAGGCCAAGGATCTTATCCGTATTGAACGCGCCAAATATGCCCCCGACGTGTTTCTGTTCGGCAACTATCAGCTTTACGAACAGGACACGCTAGCAGCCAGAACGACGCCAGACTGGATGGTCGGCGTCGGCGTTTCCGTCCCGCTCATCAGCCGTGAAGGCCGTTCCGACAATATTGCCGCCGCAAAAAGTGCAGAAATGCAGGTGAACTATCTGGAAGCCGATATGCGGCAAAACCTTGAGGTCTTGGTCGAAACCACATGGCGAGACGCTCGACAGGCGCTGGAGGAATTCAACTCGCTGTCCTCCACACAAAAACTGGCGGAAGAGAATGTTCAGTTACGCAACAAAGCCTTTATGCAGGGAATGTCTACCTCGCTAGACGTGGTTGATGCGCTGAATCAGTTAGCCGGAGCCAAGACACAGCGAGCCTCAGCAGCCTATCGTTACGTGGTTTCCATCGCCAGATTGATGGCCATCTCCAGCCAGTTGAACCGCTTCTCCGACTACCAAACTCAGTACGCCATACAGGTGATGCCATGACACAATCCTCCTCTTCTTCGCGTTCGAAGCGCAAATGGATCCTTCAGGCCATCCTGGTGATTGTGGTGGTCTGGATAGCGTATCGCTTCTGGCTTGCTTACCAGCCCGAGCCTATACGGCTACAGGGGCAAATCGAAGCGCAGCAGTATTCCGTGTCTTCCAAAGTACCGGGCCGTATTGCTGATGTGCGAGTAGAAAAAGGCCAGCAGCTCGACGTTGGCGATCTCGTCTTCACTCTCCTGACGCCAGAACTCGATGCCAAGCTGGAACAGGCGAAAGCGGGTGAAGCCGCGGCAGGCGCAGTGGCACAGGAGGCCAAAAAAGGCGCACGTGAGCAGCAGATCGCCGCAGCCAAAGATCAATGGCAAAAAGCCAAAGCCGGTTCCGAACTCAGCAATAAGACCTACCTGCGCGTGCAAAATCTCTATCAGGAAGGCGTGCTGCCGCTGCAAAAACGGGATGAAGCCAAAGCCTCATGGGATGCCGCGCGCTACACCGAAGGAATGGCCTGGCAGGAATACCAAATGGCGCTCGAAGGCACACGTAAAGAAACACTGGTTGCCGCAGAGGAAAAAGCCCGTATGGCCGCAGGTTCAGTCGCCGAGGTGGAAGCCTATCTGGCAGAGGCGCGCGTCGTCAGCCCACACACGGGTGAAGTCAGCAACGTGCTGCTACGCAACGGCGAAATTGCGCCACAGGGTTTTCCCGTGGTCACGCTGCTGGACATGAGCGACATCTGGATACAGTTGGCGGTGCGCGAAGATCTCCTTGAGCGCTTTGCGATGGGCACCGAGTTTGAGGCCCGTATCCCGGCGCTAAACAACCAGACATTCCGGTTTAAGGTGTCTTACGTTTCCGTCATGGGGGATTTTGCGACGTGGCGAGCGACGGATACCCGACAAGGGTTTGATATGCGTACGTTCAAAGTGGAAGCACGACCCATTCAACCCATTAGCGGGCTACGCGTTGGCATGAGCGCACTGGTAGAAATGTGATGATGCGCGAATGGAAGGCTCTGTGGCACGATCGCTGGGGAATGGCCTTAGCGTTCTGGCTACCCCTGTTCGCCATGTTGATTGCCTGGTGGACACTCTCTGGCGCTATTGTCCGCGAACTCCCCATCGGCTTGATCGATCTGGATAACAGCACGATGTCGCGCCAGTTCGCTCGTGAGTTAGATGCCTCATCCTCTTTCAACCTGAACCATCAGTTCTCAGCAGTGGCCGAAGGCGCAACGTCATTACGCGGCGGCGAGATCTACGCGCTGGTCGTGATTCCACGCCATTTTGAGCGTGATATCCGCTTGGGAACGTCACCCACTATTACCGCCTGGAATAACGGGCAGTTTGTGCTGATTGCCAAAGTCATCAACAGCGCGTTATCGCTGGTAGCGGGCACCTTTAACGGACAAATTGCCGTCGTGCAGGCGTTATCTCAGGGAGCAGCCGTTCCCGAAGCTAAAGGACTGGCAGTGCCGATTGGCGGGCAGATTACTGCACTGTTTAACCAGAATGCCAACTACGCCCAGTTTTTGCTGAACGCGATTATTCCCTCGATCTGGTCGGTGCTGCTCGCGCTGTACGGCCTGAATACGCTGGCTCGGGAGGATCAGTACGGTGCGCATTGGGTGCCAGAGAATCCCACTGCCGCCATCGGTTATAAATTTCTGGCACATTGGCTGATTGGCTGGATATGGGGCGGCGTCTGGAGCTATGGGCTGTATAACCTGCTCGATTACCCACTCAACGGTTCAGCACTGCTGCTATTTATCTCGATCGGCGTGACCGCAGGCGCCTGCGTCGCACTGGGCATGGCCTTCTATGCGCTGATTCGCGACCCGGCACGCGCCGTTTCCATTGTCGGAGCGTTAATGGCACCCGGACTGGCGTTTATGGGCATCACCTTTCCAGCAGCAGCGATGGAGACATTCGCCACATTCTGGCGGCAGTTACTGCCCGTAGCCCACTATGGCGATATCGCAATTGCCGTCACCAGCTACGGTGCCGGAATCATTCAGATCGCACCCGCGTTGACAGCGCTCGCCTTATTCTGGCTGCTGCTACCGCTCACGCTGTGGCGCTACCGATCCGGTGGCAAGGAGGCGGCATGCTGACATTCACCACACTCATCCGATTTGAGCTGCGCAGTTTACTGAGAGATCCGACGATCTTACTCACCCTGTTCGGCGGCATCCTGCTCTATTCCTTTCTCTATCCGCGCCCTTACCTCGCGCAAACACCGCGTGAGCTGCCAGTGGTGCTGGTCGATGAAGATGGAACACAGCTCTCGCGCCGTCTGGCATTTATGGCCGATTCCACGCCGGAGGTACAACTGGTGGCGCAACGCAATACGCTGGATGAAGCAAAAACGCTGCTTCTGCATGGCGAAGCGAAAGGGATTCTCTACATTCCACGCCACTTCTATCGCGATATCATGCAGGGAAAAAGCGTCACGGTAAGCTACTCAGCAGATGCCAGCTACTTCCTGATCTACGGCGCAATCGCGCAATCTCTGGCGACAGTCGGGGGAACGGCTGGTGCACAGGTCAAAATCGCACGCCTGCTTGCTCAGGGAGAAGGGATACCCGCCGCCAGCTCGCAGTGGCAGGCAACGTCCCTGAATGCCGTGCCGGTATTTAACCCAACCATGGGCTATGTCGATTACGTCGTGCCCGGTGTTTTCATGTTGATACTCCACCAGATTTTGCTGATGGGATGCGGCCTGCTCGGTGCCGGACAAAATCAGCGCACGCGATCTGGCGACGTTCGCTACTGGCAATACGCAGCGCCGTGGCGTTTGCTTCTGGCACGCACGCTGGTCGTTGGCAGTGCCTACCTGCTCTCGCTTCTCTACATGCTCGGTTTTTGTCTCGATGCCTACGGTATTGCACGTGAGGCTAGCATGAGCCAACTGCTGCTGTTTACCCTGCCTTTTCTACTCTCAACGCTGTGGCTCGGCGTGGTGCTGGGAGCCGCTTTCACGCGCAAAGATCTCCCCAGTCAGGCGGTGCTGCTGTCTTCCATTCCGATTGTCTTTCTTGCTGGTTTCATCTGGCCCGTGGAAATGATCCCTGCACCTCTGAACTGGCTTGCGCAGTGGGTTCCTGCTGTCTTCACGATTCAGGGAATATTGCGTCTTAATCAGATGGGCGCGGATCTCACCCAGATCGGCGCATTTTGGTGGCATCTGTGGATGCTGGCCGGGCTGTACGGCCTGCTGGCGTGGGGTATGCTCGGGTATCGGCAACGGCAATACCGTCGGGAAAATCAGGCTACGCGTCGATGGCTAGCACACTAATGTCCCGGCAGACGCACCGGGACAAGAGGTTTACGGTGTTGCTGTATTGTCTAACTATTTTCCCAACACGAAAGGAACTGAATTACGCAGTGAAACATTAACCGTTTCGCTGTGGTCCATGCCTTTATATTCATGCACATCGGCTGACGTCCCTGCACTAATGACATCTTCCGCAAAGTGACGCTGCATTTTGGTAGGCACGTTGATGTCCTCGGTTCCAATCCCGATAAAGACTGGAGGGGTAACATTGAGTGTGTTGTAGCGCAAACTCGCGGTTTGGCTATCCAGTAATTTCTGGATCGCAGGCTTCAGGCTATTCTTCGCATTCAACCCCTCGGCCATCACCTTTTGCGTCAGTTCACCGATACACATGGTACGTGCGTCAGCGACAAGAGCTGCGGCTTTCGGCGTAAAATAATCATCGACATTAAGCCCTTTATTCGTATCGGCCGCTGACAGATAGATATACATCACATAAGGGATTTTAGGATCGCCGCCCTCTCCGCTTCCCCCGGCAAAAAGTTCTGCCGCCGAGGTTTTGTCATCAAAGTAGGGCGTGCCGGTCAATACGGTCGATGCGATATTCAGGTTCGGTGCATAACTCGGCTGGTAGCCCGTACTCGCAAAGGCCGCATGTGCCCCCTGCGACTGGCCGACGATAGTCAACTGATTGTGCAGCGGGAATGCGGTCAGTGATGCTTTGACGCTATCCAACACGCTCCATGCCTCACCGCGCGAATTGAGGTAGTGATGCAAGCCGGCAGACCCAAGCCCCGCGTAGTCCGGTGCCACAATGGCAAAACCCAGCGATAGCCAGGTATTCAGATACTGAGAATCCCGAGCGGAACGCGGATTGAGAGACGGTGCGCAGGATGTTCCCACGCCAATCGTCCCATGCGTCCAGACCACGACCGGCCAGCCCTCTTTTGGCGCCTCACCTTTGGGAATGAAAACCGCGCCGGTGTCTTCCCGTAGGCTTTCGCCATCGACTCCACTCTTCGAATAATATTGGATCCGATATTGTTCCCCCGCCTCCATTAGGCCGTTTTTCATATCCAGCGGCGTCTTTTCTATCAGGGTACCGGGTGTTTTCGTTTCTGCGAAAGCAAACGGGGCCATCATACCGACAGAGATCGCGAGAAGTAACGCTAAGGGTTTTTGCTTTAGCTTAGGCAAATGAAACATGGCATTTCTCCAGAGTTATTTAATTGGGTCTCGCTCTAAAGATAGTTCAGTTATTGATTAAATTGCGTGAGGGAATGGTTTTTTATCAATAAATTCAATAGTTAGTTAATATTTAGCCAAGAAAAGTTAACATCATAACGATCTTCACATTGGCGTTACTGACGTCAGGTTGATAGCCGAATATTAGCAGAATGAACCTATACGCTTTTTATACAACGAACCATTCGGATGATAATGCGCGGCTCCCAAATCACGTCATGCAATACGTGCTCAGAAGCCGCTAAAGAGAAGGGAATTTATTCGTCGAAGAACCAGTAACCCTGATTAACCAGCGCAGTTAATTCAGCCACAAAAGCCGGATTCTCCAGCGCCTCGCCCAGCTCTTGTTTACCAAGAACGGTGTAACGACACAAAGCATCAGCCGCTTTCGGATCGACGGTGTCCAGCCGTTCGCTGTTGATGAAGTAGCTACCGCCTACTTCCAGAACCCGCAGCCCGCTCAGACGCGTCAACACGTCGCCGTCCATCAGCGCACCGACAATCTCGTCCTGCTCATAAGGCGGCTCCGCCGGAGCGATATCCAACTCGTGACGTGGCGTCGTTACAAAGCGACCGAACCACTGTTTCAGGGCTTCCGGCTGATTAATCACGTCGATCATCATCGCGCGCAGACGGTCAAACTCATAATCTTCAACTCGCCCTGGATGTTCCCGACAGGTCAAGTCAGGGTCGCTATAGTGCTCACCACCGAGATCGTTTTCCAGTACGTAGTCAGCAAAGCTGCTGATTAAGTCTCTACCGTTCGGCCCACGGAACCCCACGGAATAGTTAAGCGCAGTCTCGTGCGTGAAGCCATCGTGCGGGAAACCTGGTGGAATATAGAGAATGTCGCCTGGCTCAAGATCTTCATCAATGATCGGCGGGAAAGGATCAACATGTAGCAGCGCAGGATGCGGACAGAACTGACGCATCGGCAACTTGTCGCCCACGCGCCAGCGGCGGCTACCCATCCCCTGAATAATAAAGACATCGTACTGATCGATATGCGGACCAACGCCACCGCCCGGTACAGAAAAGGAGATCATCAGGTCGTCTAGACGCCAATCCGGCAATACGCGGAACGGGCTCACGAGTTCAGCAGACGGCGCATGCCAGTGGTTCACCGCCTGAGCCAGCAGCGACCAGCCGGTTTCACCCAGATTATCAAAATGCTCAAACGGCCCGTTGCTGGCCTGCCACTGACCATTTTTATAACTGACCAGACGGCTATCGACCTCCGCCTCCATAGTCAGACCAGCCAACTCATCTGGCGTAATCGGATCGACGAAATTAGGGAAAGCGTTCTTCAATACAACAGGTTGTTTTTGCCAGTATTTTTCTAAGAATTCGGGCCAGTTAAGATTAAGTTGGTAAGCCATGCGTTCACACCAGTGAGAAGATAAACGGGCATGATTATAAAGAAGATGATACCTGAACTACCTTGTCATTGGTCAATGGGTGGATAACTATCATGCAGCCTGCATATTTTTCTTTATTAGATAATGTCTTAACATTCCTTCCTCAGGAAAATCAGGTAAAGACATTTGTAGCTGATAACCTTGCTTTTCATAGAAGGGAAGTGCCTGAAAACTAAACGTATCCACAAGCGCATGGCGGCACCCAAGCCGAATCGCTTCCTGTTCCGCTTCTCTCACCAAGGCGCTGCCAAGCTTTAGGCCTCTGGATTCTTCGCCCACCCACAAATAATCAATACACAGCCATAATCCTTTCCGTGTAGCGATCAGCCCGCCAGTCATCACTCCGGCGCTATTTCGATGAAAAATACCCAATTGCCCAAAAGAAGCAGGACTAATAAATTGACGATTGTAGCTTCTCAGTCCAGAAAAAAGCGCTTCCCGATCGTTATCGGTAATGTCGTGCGCCACGATTAATTCCATTAGTCCTCCAGAAAAAATAGAAATTATAAAATTTGACCACATGAATATAAGTGATATTAGTTTTTAATTAACCACAAAAAGCAGGCTAAAATAAGGTGTCTAAACCGTATTTTTCGGCTTAGACACCCTGAGGGCAAGCGTTAAGACTGAATCAAACGTTGCTGTAAGCAGCTCTTAATAGTCTCTATTTCCGGCGTAAGATTCTTTCCCCGATAAACCAGAGATGTATCATAGCGAACATTCCAATTATCCCGAGATGCACTAAACCAGTTAAAAGAACCTACACACAACAAATTATCATCGCCAATAACAATTTTGCTGTGCACGCGATTCACCAATCTGGTTTTAATACCGCTTGATTGAAGATGCGCAAGCGTTTTAGACAATTTGATTTTCTTTTCATTCTCAACATCACAATCATGATGTTCAGTATTAAAGTCCCGATCGGTCACGACAAGAATATCAACACCGCGCTGACGAGCCTCAGCCATTGAACTCAGAAAACCGGTCTGCTCCATCCGTTTCAGTGATATCCAGGGGGAAACAACCATGACTTTTTTATCGACTTGCTCAAATGTTCTTAAGAGAAACTCATCATGCTCTTCTGACCCATGTAATGATTTTACCTCTGCCACCGATGATGCGAGATCTGGACGCTTTTTATAAACGAATGAAAGGGCATTCTGGGCACTGTTAAACAAATAATGCGCGAGTAAACCACGTGGTGTAGCGCGAGGTTGTATCTCGAAAAGATCCATATCACCAAAGACTAAAAAGCTATCTTTTGCACGGGAAACGGCAACATTTAATTTGCTTGAGTCGTCATCTATAAAAGAACCGTCTTCATGTTTTGAATAGACGGGAGAAAAAATAACAATAGGCCTTTCAGCTCCCTGTAGGGAATGTACCGTTCCAACAGTGAGGACATTTTTACTGTCCCCATCATCGAAAGAATAAATTCCCCGTTGAGACATCTCTTTACGTAAAATTTTGGCCTGCTCACCGAAAGGGGTTACCACAGCAATAACATCATAAATTGGCTTTTTATACTTATCTTCAATTTTTTGTCGCTGATCAACAATCCATTCGGCTATAGTCTCGGCTTCAAGTAAGTTATATCGACTCCCACTGTTGGCTTTAACACCTTTTCCATCTACGTGAAGGTAGCCCATCGGAGGATATAAATTATCGACCTCATGTCCACGCTTTGGAATAAGTTTTCCGTCATAACATAACTCATTGCAGTAACCGATAATATTATTTAAGCAGCGCCGGTGCTCATAGAGATACATCCCACGGGGCATGTTTTGATCATAGTGATAGCGGGATACATTCTGTGCGATGGCCATGACGCTGCCTGAGGCTGCACTTCTACCCGATTGAGAGAAGAGCTCGTAATCTTCCTGAAGCTGATCTTTAGAATGCTCAGACAAAATCTTCTGCGCCACGATATTGCCTATATCGATAGCGGGTGCAACATTCCAAATAGGCGCAATCTGTTTTGTATCACCGATAACCAATGCTTTTTTAGCTAATGAGAACGATGCACCTGCAACTTCGGGTAATACCTGCCCAGCTTCATCCACAATTAATAAATCAGCAATATTGTAGAGATAATCATCATGATAGTTATTTTGGCTGACAAATTGCTTAATCTTCATTTTTTTCGGCAACATATAGTTTGTCATCACCACACAGGGCGTTAGTTTCATTCTCCGATACCAGCGCGACAACGACGGTTTTTTTCCTATATCTTTTCCACTCTGGCATTTTTTTCTATCGATTTCACTAAGCTGATGCATGTCCATTAACCAGCGCCCTTCCCAGTAATGGGTTGCAAGCTGAAACGAGGAGAAACGTAGTGTTTTATCAGCCAGCGCATCAACTTCTGACAACGTTAATTCTTGCTGTCCTGAGTACCCAATAGATAGCAATGCTTCTGCCCACTTATCTTGCGCAGCAGTTCTACGTTCAATCAGGGGACGAACTTCATTGAGCGTAGCGACGCATTCTCGAACACGTTTTTGCGTATCTGCTATTACTGTTCCTATATGCTGCGCAATATCTGAAGGTTCTGACCAAGTAATCAACGATGAAATATTTTCTGCATAATGACGGAAAAATGCCCGAATAAAAGAGAGTCTTTTAGCTTTTATTGGTGGCAGCCAATAAAAAAGGGAATATATCAGCGATTCTCTGGCAACAAAGTCATCCCAATCTTTTTGCATCTCAACAAGTTTATGGCATATACCTTCTTCACCAGCATAAACGGTGACCAATTCTTGCAAATGCGCATCGATATCTATGGCCGTTTTCCGACACACGTCTTTAGCCAGACAGAGTTGCTGCCATGCAGACTCAATATTTGAGAGCTCATTGGAATTCTGGAGCAATTCCTGATGAAGCAACTCCACAACCTCTTTAACCGTATGTTGTCCCTCTGTCGGAAAAGCAGCCTGAGCGTTTTTTAAAAACTCTCGCTCCGCTTTTTCAACATAATCGAGACTTTCCTTTGCATCAAAAAAAGACTCAGTTTGAAACCCTCGCTTACTCGCCTCTTCTTCTCTTGTTGATGAAGGGAAATAGCAACCAAAGCTCTGAATTTCAGGCAACCAGCGCCCTGCCATTACACCACTGCCGATTGAAAAATCTTTTCCAAATGCTTCAATAATATTTGTCACAGCCTGGTTATTAGTCGATGTCGCAATCACAATCGGAGGCTCTGATTTTTCCAGTGCGGCTCGACTCCACAGTGTCGCAATAATGGACAACAGTAATGTTGTTTTACCCGTTCCCGGGGGACCATTGACGGCGAGAATATCACCTTCTTCCGTTGCTAAGAAATGACTCAAGGCATCTCGTTGCGCATCTGCCAATGGAAATTTATCGCCAGAATGGGCCAGTCGTTTAGCAAATCCCGAAGACGGGGGAAGCAGTGGCTTCAGAGATGGGCTTTGCAGGCTGGAAAAACGGGAAAATAAGGGTGACGAGATCTGACTATTTATAAAATGATCGTACAGCGGGAGAATGTGTTGCCCCGCGCCATCTGATTTGGCTTTTTTCTGAATAAATCCACTTTCTGCTTTAAGATATTCATCAGGAGATCCAAGCCAGTCTCCTGCCACATTGTTTAAAAGCGCATCACAATCGCTTAGATATTTCGCCCAGTCTTTAAGATACTGGGCCGCTCTCTTTTCACGCTGTTCGTCGGACTCATCAGTAAAATTCGTCTGTGGATAATCAATACTGGTTGTACCGTTCAACGTTTTATAGCGATCGTAATCAGTGACAGTGCCAATGGAAAATGTTCCCAGTGGCAATGGTTCCAAGAGATCTCTGGGGATCGTGGTTATCGTTCCCGGATATATATAACCATCGCGTGACAATATTGCAGAGGTAACGATAGGGGTAATCGTTCCGGGTAATCCCGCGAAACGCTCTTTACCATGCTGCACCAGCAGTTGATAAACATAAGGGCGCAACACAATTTCAATACACGCTGTTTCTGGAGGCTCGCTAGAAAATAGCGCATCCAGCGTGGGAGCACTCACGCGGCCACATTTCATCTCATCACATGACCACAACGTAAATGAGCTAGCTTCACCTTTTTTGAAGGTCCCCCGACCAAACTCAGCATCAGCCAGTGAATTGCGCAAGTAGCGAGAAAAAGCTAAATAATCACCATCCATTGTTAAACCTGCACTTATTTTTTGATTTACACATTTATTATTTAAAAAAGAAAACCAGAGAAAGTCAGAATTTAAAAAATGACTCTGGATGAATATTTTTCAATCTAACCCAATCTAAAAAATGATAAAGGCCATAGTTATAATTAATACATTACAGCCTCACGTTCATAGAAGGTCTAAACAATGAAAATGTAGTGGGTAAAAAAGTCGGCGTAATTTCATATTGGTGATATATCCTAAATAATTCTAGTATCAGAAGAGTAGTATGCCTCAGATCTTCTGATAATCAATTCATACCACCATACTGAAAGAAACGGCTAACATTTTCAGCATTGGATGCGTTTTTTTCTAACGCATTAAAACAATTAAAATATGACTGCCATTCTCCACCGATCAATAGCCCCCGTTCGAAATCAAACGGAACACACCACAGGGCCAGATGCTTATCGAACCGAAACACAGGCAATGGCATATTGAAAAATTGACGACGAGGATAGATCAACATCATATCACCTTGCCCATGCAGATATTTTTGTCCGTAAGCAAACATTTGATAAAAATCTGCCTGATTAATTTCATATTTTCGTTTGCGGTCACTATGTCTTGTATCTAACAGTTTCCATTTCGCATCGAGAACCAACTGGTGCCGACTATCTGTAATGAAAAAATCAGGCTTCAGCATAAACCAGCTCTCCGCAACACGGGAACCTAAAGGTGCCACCGCGTCAGCAAACTGACGTGATGGCTAAATGGCGTTATGCTCCTTTCAACATATCAAACACCACTCGCGCAAATCCTTTTGCCAGTTCAGGGTTAGACAGATATTGCATCATCATGGCCTGTTGGGCGTCATTGCTATCCAGCACCGCGTCATCAATGGCTTTAGGGAAATCGCCCAGCATGGCCTGTTCACGTGTGTTGTTCGCGATCTGCGTCATCACCGCCTGATTTTCTGATAACTTGTCGCGCACGCTAAAAGCATAATTAATCATGTCTTTATCGGTAAGATTATCAGTAATAAACAGCTCGTTAAGACGTGCCAGAATATGCGACAGAAACTCTTCTTTCTTATCCTTCGGTTTGGCTGTACCAATGTCATTGCCTGGCTTTATGCCGTATTCTTCGGCGTCTTCCTGAAGTTTCAGATGCTGCTCGTGGATTTTCGACAAGCGATAATGGCTCATCTCCACATTGCTTAAATCAACTTCATCTTCTTCAACATTCTGTTCATGCAGCAATGGCCGTAGATGACGGGAAAACAGACTGAGCTTCTCCAGTTCCTTGTCATCGAACTCAACGATTTGTGACATAAACTCGTAGAAACGGACAAAACTCCCGAGGTCTTTCTTGAAGATGTCCAACTTGTCCTTTTCTAACTTACAGTCTTTAAAACTGTTTTCAGCATTAGTAATCAGCACCACATCGTTGGTTTTCTTCGTGCGCTCAAAGATTTCTTTTGCCAACACATAGGCATCAATGGCCGAGGTATATCGCTTTTTCCAGCGCTCAACGGCGGGTTTACAAATATTGCTAATTGCCGCGTTGGATTTGTTTTTGGTAAAGAATGCGTCGCAGAATTGCTCAACTTCATTCCATAAGAAAATACCGCTAGAGCGGAGCTTTTCGAATAGTTCGAAGACTAATTGCGGGTCGCTGACATCTGTCAGCTCGGCGGTCTGATAATAAGGCTTAAAAGCCCCCAGAATATCATCAGGCTCATTGTAGAAATCGAGCACGAAGGTGCCAGACTGCGCTTTGCTCGGATAAATACGGTTCAGACGCGAGAGTGTTTGTACGCACTCCACACCGCCAAGGGGTTTATCCACATACATCGCGCACAGCTTGGGCTGGTCAAAACCCGTCTGAAATTTATTTGCGACCAGCATCACCTGATAATCATCGCTATCAAAAGCGTTGCGCATATCCCGTCCTTTAAGACCGGAATTCATATTGGTTTCAGTGAATTTCTTATTTAACAGCGCGAGACTATTTTGATCGCTTTCAACAAATTCCACTTCGCCTGAAAACGCCACCATGGTATTAATTTTCAGGTAGTGATTCTCAGTAATGTACTGATCAAACGCCAACTTGTAGCGCACCGCCGCTTTACGCGAATTGGTCACGACCATCGCCTTCGCCTGCCCGCCAAGTAAATGCATGACATGTTTGCGGTAATGTTCAACAATCACTTTTACTTTTTGCGAGACGTTATGCTCGTGCAACGTAACCCACTGGTTCAGTTTGATTTTAGCTTTTTTACTGTCCACTTCCCGGTCAGGATCATCCAACTTTTGCAGCAGCTTATACGCCACTTTGTAGTTGGTGTAGTTCTTCAGTACATCAAGAATAAAGCCCTCTTCAATGGCCTGACGCATCGAGTAAACATGAAACGCTTCAGGCTTATTGGTCTTTGATGCCGGTTCAAGAGGGTTAGGCAGACGGCCAAACAGTTCCAGCGTTTTCGCTTTTGGCGTGGCGGTAAACGCATAGAAGTTAAGATTACTGCTGCCTTTGCGCGAGGCGATTGTCGCGTCCAGAATATCTTCTGACGACAACACCACATGATCATCCGCTTCTTCGGTCATCAGCACTTCTTTTAACTGGCGCGCCGTGGAACCGCTTTGAGAAGAATGCGCTTCGTCAGCAATCACCGCATATTTGCGCTGCTTGAGGCTGACGCTGTTTTCGATAGCTTTAAGCACAAACGGGAAAGTCTGGATGGTAACGATAATAATCGGTTGGGAGTTTTCCAGCGCACTGGCGAGTTTTTCTGATTTAGAGCCGTCGCCTTCTTTATTATTAATGCGCCCGACGACACCGTCCGCATGTTCAAACTGGTAAATCGTATCCTGAAGCTGATCGTCTAATACCGTTCGGTCGGTGACAACAATCACCGAGTGGAACTGTTTTTCGCCTTTCTCATCATAGAGCGTGGAAAGCTGGTGAGCCGTCCAGGCAATAGAATTGGATTTACCGGAACCCGCGCTGTGCTGAATAAGGTATTTATTACCGGTACCTTCTTTCGTGGCTGCGTGAATCAGTTTATTCACCACGTCCCACTGGTGATAACGCGGGAAAATTAAACTCTCTTTTTTAACCTTTAATCCGTTCCAGTCTTCTTTCTCTTCAATTTGCAGATGCACAAAACTGGCGAGAATTCTCAGCAAATTGTCCGGCAGCAGAACTTCATTCCATAAGTAGCTGGTGGCGTACTCGTTGGCATCTTCGGGAATATCGTTACCTGCTCCGCCGTCTGTCGTGCCTTTATTAAAAGGCAGGAAGAAGGTGTCATCGCCAGCCAATTTCGTGGCCATAAACACGTCATATTGGCTGACGGCAAAGTGCACCAACGCGCCACGTTTGAAGGTCAGCAGCGGTTCAGGCTTATTGGTTACCGGGTCTTTCGGCAAACGCGTTTTCTTATATTGTTTAATCGCGTTTTGTACCACCTGCTTAAACTCGGATTTCAATTCCAGCGTCGCCACCGGCAGGCCGTTAACAAACAGCACCAGATCGATACGCCACTTTTTCGCTTTTAAACCGGTTTCTTCAAACACAGCGTTCGACGCATACGGGCTATAAACCAGTTCCGGCACAATACGGCAGATATTCTGCTGATAACGCGCCAGCGTTTCCGGGTTTAAATTATGTTCGGGTTTAAACTGGCATAGCGTAAAACGCGCATTGCGGATCTTCAGCGCATTGCGTAATACGCCCAGCGTGCCGTAGGTGCGTGAGAGTTTATCGGTGGCGTTGATATCGGCTTTTTTAAGCTGAGCCTCTAGCGCATCAAGGAAATGGCGCTCTGTATCGGTAGGGAAAACCTTAACCAGCTTTTCCCATTCCTGCGACTGAGTTGTTTTAACGAAAGTCAGCACATCGTTCGAATACAGCGCACGTTCACGATCGTAGCCATCACCTTTGCCGACAACCCAGCCATGTTCAACCATCTGTGCAATCATCTCACTTTGGAAGATGGCTTCTTTGGTCGGGTCCATGCTCATGCATTCACCTCCGGTGATTCCTCAATGTTTGCCATTTCGCTGTTCGCTGGCGCGACCCAGTCGCGTACGTCGATTTTGCCAGTGACGGCAGCGGAGATTAGGGCAGTGCGGCGTTCTTGGAGTAATTTAATTGTAAATTCAGATTTTTGAATGATCACATCAAGCTGATTTAAGGTAACTGTTGTGTGCGTGTATATTTTGTCTTGCTCACTCTCGAGAGGAATGGGTATTTTACAATCTGCCAGAGACTCTCTGTTAATTTTAGGCATTGCAACTCGATCTGCCTGATTTACTGCAAATCTGGTGAAAACATTAGAGAGCAAATATAGCAGTAGGAAATTATTCGTAAGTCCATTGTTACTGGACATTGGGTACATATCAGCACTGCACAAGACATTATCTGCTGGTGATATACATGCTTTTACAAGGGCAGGTCGAATTTTGCTATAGATAACCTCACCATTTTTGCAAAGATATTTACCACTATCTGCACCCTGATCCTTCGCCGTTTCTAAATTAATTATTCGGCCTTGTCCACTAGCAATATGATTAGGGGCTATTAACCAAAAATTATCATAAGGAGATTTTCGAGGGTCAACTTGGCCACTTCTAATATTTACACAATGACTAAACTTCATGATTTTCCAATGTTCCGGCACTTCCCCCAACCATTCAACACCAGAGTTCTTCATTGGCACATTTGGATCTAACCCTTTAGTCACGGCATGGCTAATCACGGCCTGACGCTTTTCTTTTAGCAGCTCAATCAATTGTTGTTGTTTCTCGATCAGGTTATCGATTTTTGCGGTTTCATGATCGAGAAAGGATGCTATGTTCAATTGCTCATTTTTTGATGGCATAGCTATAGGATATTGGTATAAATCTTCCATCCTAAATGATGCCTGCATATGCTCAGGTATGAGTGCCCTTTCATATGAAAACAATGGTTGAAAAGAATAGAAAAAAAAACGAATATTTACTTTATGGTTTCTAGATAAAATAACCATACAGTTTTGTGAAAGACTAAATTTTCCTTTTAGGTGACTAAGGCTCATGGCCTTTGCTCCAACAGTTGTAGAGAATAGAACCCCACCTTTCCCTGCACTGAATTCATAGCTATCAATAGTTCCCATAATGCCATCGTTTTCAGTTTGACCACTATAGACAGGATAAATACCAGGATTAGCTCCACAATACTCCTTTGTTAAAAATTGACCTTTTTTCCCTTTTTCTGCGGAAAAATGCCATGATACTTTTTTTAATAACCAACTCTCTGGGATCTCCCCCAACCACTCAACCCCAGAATCCTTATATTCAGGATATGCCTTATGCTTAGCCATCAGGAATGCACCTCCTGCAACAGCTTCATTATCTCGGCGCTGACCGCATCCAGATCGGCATCAATTTCTTCCAACGGGCGCGGGGGCTGATATACGTAGAAATGACGGTTAAACGGAATCTCATAGCCAACTACCCCAATATCACTATCTTTGGCATCACGCTTATCGGCATTAATCCAGGCATCGGCAACGTGCGGCAGTACTTCGGCTTTGAAGTAGTCTTCAATCAGCGTGCTAATAGCAACCTTCGGGTTTAACGGTGCATTCTCGTTATCACGCAGGTCACCATCCTGCTCGAATTCCACCACTTTCCCTTGGTACTCAAACGCGCCGTACAGCGGCTGGGCAGCCTCTTTCAGCACTTTCTTCACGACGGGCTCAGCGGCCGGGTTTTTCGTGGTGATGGCGTCGATAAACTGTTTGTTCTCTTTGGTATCGAGCTTAACGCCTGCGATCTTGATCGCCCCTTTCAGGGTAAGTTGGAACTGGTTAAAATCGTCACTGGCCTGCATTTTCCCACCGGCTTGTGTGCCTAACGCCGCTTGAATCTGCCGCACTTTTTCCATTAACCCGCGCTGCGCCAGCCACAGTTTGCTGTCCAGCAGGTCTTTAATTTGCTTCTCTTTCAGCTCGGAAAATTCAGCTTTAATGATGGCGCGGGCTTCCGCTTCAATTTCTGTAAAATCACCGTAGTGAGATTCCTGCCACTGCGAAGCAAATTCGTCAAACAGGCGCTCCATCGGCGCATTAAATGGCTTCGGCGCAAAGCGCAGGCTGGCAATGGCTTCATCGGTAACCTGTGCAGACAGACGCAGCGGGCGCTCAATGGTCAGGCGGCGGTAGCCAAAATCGGTACTGTTGAAGATTTTGCTGGCGAAGGTTTTCGGCGCTTCCGTTTTAGCCGTTGCAGACTGGCGACCACGGTTAGATTTTTGCTCCGGTGCTTTTTCCAGACCTAATGCTTCAAGAGAAATCGCATCAACCACCTCAAAATCACCAAACGTGCGAGTGATAAGTTTGATGTCCTCTTCACCCATCAAATTACGCTTAGAACCCAGCGATTTTCGCATCTTGCCGCACAAGTTGGTGCCATCAATCAGTTGGATCTTGCCTTTACGTTCCGCTGCTTTCTTATTCGACAGAATCCAGACATAGGTCGCAATCCCGGTGTTGTAGAACATATCCGTCGGCAGCGCGACAATGCCTTCCAGCAAATCAGCTTCCAGAATATAGCGACGGATTTCGCTCTCGCCGCTACCCGCACCGCCGGTAAACAGCGGAGAACCGTTAAGAATAATACCGATACGCCCACCGCCATTGATTGAACCATCTGGATTATGGGTATCACGCATTTTGCTGATCAGATGCAGAAGGAACAACAAAGAGCCATCAGAAACGCGAGGTAAGCCAGGACCAAAACGGCCGTTAAAACCTTTCAACTGATGCTCGTCGTTAATTTCACCTTCAATCTTTTTCCAGTCCACACCAAACGGCGGGTTCGACAGCATGTAGTCAAACTGGTCTTGCGGTAACTGATCGTTGGAAAGAGTGTTACCCAGTTTGATACGGCTAACATCTTGCCCTTTAATCAGCATATCGGCTTTACAGATGGCATAGGACTCAGGGTTCAGTTCCTGACCAAACGCGCGCATCACCGCATTCGGGTTAAGTTCATGCACATATTCCATACCCGAAGAGAGGAAGCCACCCGTGCCAGCAGTGGGGTCATAAATAGTGCGAATGATGCCGTCTTTAGACAACGCTGCATCATCTTCCATAAATACCAGCGAGGTCGTTAAACGTACGATATCGCGTGGAGTAAAGTGCTCCCCTGCCGTTTCATTCGAACTTTCCGCAAAACGACGAATCAGCTCTTCAAACACCAGCCCCATGTCATGGTTGGAAATGGCCTTCGGGCTCAAGTCCGTAGTGGCGAACTTTTTAACGATTTTGAACAGTAAATTGGCGTCATCCAGCAGGCCAACAAACTCACTAAATTTGAAGTGCTCAAAGATTTCACGCGCGTCCTTCGAGAAACACTGAACATAGTTCTCCAGATTCGCCTTAATATCGTTCTGCCCCATCTTGCCAAGATCCATCGGCGAGGTATTGAAGAACGACAGGCCATTTGTGGCGCGTAGCAAAAACTTCTCTCTCCCTTCTTCCGGCAAGGGGCTGGCCTTCAGTTTTTCGGCCTCCGCTACCACCGCTTCTTTACTCACAGCTAACACGCACTCAAGCCGACGCAGCAGAGTAAAAGGCAGAATCACGCGCCCATACTGAGATTGCTTAAATTCGCCACGAAGCAGGTCAGCAACTGACCAGATAAAGGCAGCCGTTTGAGAAAAGTTAGTGTTAGACATGAGGATTACCAAAGAGTGTAACGAATAGAAGTGATTATACATAAGCCAGTTAGCATCGCACGGCTTTGATGTCCATCGCTTTGAGACGGAGTTTTGACAACCGTTTTCTGGCGAACCTACTGGAGATAACATGATTAGGATATGGCGCTATAAACAAGCGACTATGCTTTCCTGTAATTCATCATTAGTTAATAACCATCAATGTTTACAGTAGATATAAGAGAAGCGATCTCCAAAATAAGAAGGGGGAAATAAATCCGACAGACAGCTAAGAATGGCGAGTTTATAGGCTTTCACGCGGGGCTTGACGGTACGGGCAACAACGTCGGTCAGCGCCATAATTTGGGGGTCAACTCATAATCGAAATGAATTGACCCTCATCTGACCCCAAATCATCTGGATGTCAATGGACGAAGAAAGAGCACTGTGGATAAAACAGACAAAATCGCAGAGAGGGAAATAAAATTAAAATCGTTATTTTACAGATAGATATTGACGTTACCGGACGATTTTGGACATAAAAAAAGCCACCCTGAGGTGACTTGATTTTCATACTATGGTGCCGAAGGCCGGACTCGAACCGGCACATCTTTCGATGGTTGATTTTGAATCAACTGCGTCTACCGATTTCGCCACTTCGGCACTGAGAGTAGTATGCGGAAAACGTGGGCATTATACCGTTTGACGGCTCGCGCGCAACGTTAATCCACTCAGTGCTCGGTTAAGTGCTGAAAAAATCATCTTTAGCAACGCGTTATGGTCACTTTGACTTCCATATTGTGTGCTGTGAACGTTGTCGCGAGCAATAAAAAAGCGCCGAGGACTAATCCATCCGGCGCTTTTTCAGACTCGTTGAGTTCTATCGGCGTTTCAGCAGCAGTGCCACACTGATGAACAAAAATACCGAACTAGGCAAGATAGCACCCAGGATAGGTGGGATGCCGTAAACCAAGCTGAGCGGGCGGAAAATCTCATTCAGCAGGTAGAAGAGGAAGCCGAAGCTGATCCCTATCACGATGCGTGAACCCGCCGACACACTGCGCAGCGGACCGAAGATGAAGGAGACAGCCATGAGCATCATCACCGCCACAGAAACCGGTGCAAAGATTTTGCTCCACATGTTGAGCTGGTAGCGGTTCGATTCCTGTCCGCTTTGTTTCAGATACTTGGCGTAATTATGTAGCCCACGGATTGACAGTGCATCGGGTTCCAGCGCCACCACGCCTAGCTTGTCCGGCGTCAGATTGGTTTTCCATTCGCCGCTGAGCGTCTGGCTGCCGCCAATCTGTTTACCGTCGCTCAAGTCGGATTCATCAACCTGCGAGAGTTTCCAGACGTTTCGGTCATCTTCAAACTCGGCGGAGGCCGCATAGCGCACGGATAGCAGCTTGTTCTGATCGTCGAAGTGGTAGATGTTGACGCCAGACAGCTCGTTATCGCCAGACACTCGCTCGATATAGATAAAGTCATTGCCATCTTTTGCCCACAGCCCGCCCTGCGTAGAGATCATCGACCCACCGGAGATCATCTGAGAACGATAGTTACGCGCCATCTGCTCCCCTTGCGGAGAGACCCACTCGCCAATCGCCATCGTCAGCAGCACCAGCGGGATCGCAGTTTTCATCACAGCAGTCGCAATCTGTAAGCGGGTAAAGCCAGAAGCCTGCATCACCACCAGTTCACTGCGAGTCGCAAGCTGACCCAGTCCGAGTAACGCACCGAGCAGCGCCGCCATCGGAAAGAAAATCTCAATATCTTTGGGTACGCTGAGCAGCGTGTACAGTCCAGCGCCCAGCGCCGAATACTCACCCTGCCCGACTTTACGTAGTTGATCGACAAACTTGATGATGCCGGAGAGCGACACCAGCATGAACAACGTCGTCATGATGGTGGTGAAAATCGTTTTACCAATATAGCGGTCTAATACACCAAACATCAGGCCGCTCCTTGTGTTTTAAGAGTACCAGGCTTCAAGCGAGCGCGCATTTTGCGCACCGGCACGGTATCCCATAGGTTAAGCATGACCGCGATACCGAAGTACATCAGATTGGTCAACCAGACCCACACCATCGGATCGATTTTGCCTTTGCTGGCGTTAGAACGCAGCGAGCTTTGCAGCAGGAAGAAAATCAGGTACAGCAGCATCGCAGGCAGCATGCTCAGCACTCGGCCCTGACGTGGATTCACCACACTTAGCGGTACTACCATCAATGCCATAATCAGCACTGAAACAATCAGCGTTAGCCGCCAATGGAACTCAGCACGTGCATCGTGCGCATCCGAATGCCAGAGAGTACCCATATCCATTTGCTGCACATCACTATTGTTTAGCGTCACGGTCTGGTGACCAATCACGGCCTGATAGTTAGTGAAATCCGTAATACGGAAGTCGCGCAGCAGCGCTGTGCCTTCGTAACGCGAACCGTTGTCCAAAGTCACGACCTGCGCACCGTCTTCGTTTTGGGTGATATGACCACGATCGGCTACGACAACAGAAGGCCGCGCGTTACCGTTGGGGCGTAGCTGTGCCAGAAAGACGTGCTGAAACTCCGATCCTTTGACATTGCCGACAAACAGCACCGCATTGCCGCCCTGTGCAGACTGAAACTGCCCCTCTACCAGAGCCGCCATACTGGGGTTCGCCTTGGCTTCCGCCAGCACTTCTTCCTGATGCATTGACGACCACGGGCTTAGCCACATGACGTTAACCGTTGCAATGACAGCAGTGAACATCGCCAAGATCAGCGCAGCTTTCAGCAACACACGTTTACCCAGCCCACAGGCGTGCATGACGGTGATCTCGCTTTCCGCATAGAGGCGGCCAAACGTCATCAATACGCCAAGAAACAGACTTAATGGCAGGATGAGCTGCACCATCTCTGGCACGCCCAATCCCAACAGGGAGATAACCAAATTTGTCGGGATTTCACCATCAACAGCAGCGCCCAGTATCCGTACTAATTTCTGGCAAAAGAAAATCAGTAGCAGAATGAAAAGGATCGCCAGTTGGCTCTTAAAGGTTTCCCGTACCAGATATCGAATGATGATCACGCTTAATTACGCCTGTGAAAACTTGTCTTTTTGCAGGAAAATCGATAGTTTCTTCGCTAACGCGCCATTTATACTCATTTTTGGCAGCCCTCATAGCTAAAACGGTATTACAACACACTGCGTTTGAACTGTTGTATCAGAACCTGCTTATAGTCACCAAAACAGGCTCGTTACGTCGTTAAGATTAACACAGGTTATGTTAACGCAACGGCGGGAAAGTATTACGGAGTGTCACATTCTAGCCGTTGCCCCCGCCTTTGTCTTTAAGATTCAGGAGAGTACATGGAGTTCAGCGTAAAAAGCGGTAGTCCGGAAAAACAACGCAGTGCCTGCATTGTCGTCGGCGTGTTTGAACCGCGTCGTCTGTCCCCTATTGCCGAACAACTCGATAAAATCAGCGACGGCTACATCAGCGCGTTGCTTCGCCGTGGTGAATTAGAGGGCAAGGTGGGGCAATCACTGCTCTTGCACCATGTACCTAACATTCTTTCCGAACGCATTCTGTTAATTGGTTGCGGTAAAGAGCGCGAGCTTGATGAACGCCAGTACAAGCAGGTGATTCAGAAAACGATCAACGCCCTGAACGAAACTGGTTCGATGGAAGCAGTCTGCTTCCTTACTGAACTGCACGTGAAAGGTCGTAACACGTACTGGAAAGTGCGTCAGGCCGTCGAAACCGCGAAAGAGACGCTGTATACCTTCGATCAGCTGAAGAGCAACAAGGTCGAGCTGCGCCGTCCACTGCGCAAAATGGTCTTCAACGTGCCGACACGCCGTGAGCTGACCAGCGGCGAACGTGCTATCCAGCATGGTCTGGCGATTGCTGCTGGCATCAAAGCCGCAAAAGATCTCGGCAATATGCCGCCGAATATCTGCAATGCCGCTTATCTGGCGTCTCAAGCGCGTCAACTGGCTGACACCTACAGCCAGAACATTATCACACGCGTGATTGGCGAACAGCAGATGAAAGAGCTGGGCATGAATGCCTATCTGGCAGTAGGTCAGGGCTCGCAGAATGAATCGCTGATGTCCGTGATCGAATATAAAGGCGATCCGAACCCAGAAACCCGTCCGATTGTACTGGTGGGGAAAGGGCTGACGTTCGATTCCGGCGGCATCTCCATCAAACCTGCCGACAGCATGGACGAAATGAAATATGACATGTGCGGCGCGGCCACGGTCTACGGTGTGATGCGTATGGCGGCCGAACTGGCGCTGCCGTTGAATATCGTCGGCGTGCTGGCAGGTTGTGAAAACATGGTGGACGGACGTGCGTACCGCCCTGGCGATGTGCTGACTACAATGTCCGGCCAAACGGTAGAAGTGCTGAACACCGATGCGGAAGGTCGTTTGGTCCTGTGTGATACGCTGACCTACGTTGAGCGTTATGAGCCGGACGTAGTCATTGACGTCGCGACACTGACTGGCGCATGCGTGATTGCACTGGGGCACCACATCACGGGGCTGATGGCGAACCACAATCCGCTGGCACATGAGCTGTTGAGCGCGTCCGAGCAGTCTGGCGACCGCGCATGGCGTCTGCCGCTGACCGACGAATTCCAGGAACAGCTGGAGTCCAATTTTGCCGATATGGCGAATATTGGTGGTCGTCCAGGCGGTGCAATTACCGCTGGCTGCTTCCTGTCGCGCTTTACGCGCAAGTACAGTTGGGCACACCTGGATATTGCTGGCACCGCCTGGCGCTCCGGCAAAGCCAAAGGCGCAACGGGCCGTCCGGTCGCACTGTTATCACAGTTCCTGCTTAACCGCGCCGGACAGAACGACGTAGAATAAGGCTTTCGCGTCAACGACGATGACCAGCGCCAGCGATTGCCTTATTCTTAAAAAGTAATTGTCTTATGGGCCGGACTTTCCGGCCCTTATCAATAGTGTAAACAATGAAAAACGCAACGTTCTATCTTCTCGAACACGACAGCAAAAGCGGTGAGCTCAGCGCCCATGAGGCACTGGCATGCGATCTGGCGGCAGAACGTTGGCGAACAGGAAAGCGCGTGCTGATTGCTTGCGAAGACGAGCAGCAGGCTATCAGGCTTGACGAGGCGCTGTGGCAAAGAGACCCCAACGCATTCGTGCCGCATAATCTGGCAGGCGAAGGGCCGCGTCACGGCGCACCCGTCGAACTGGCATGGCCACAGCGACGTGGCAATGCGCCACGCGACCTGTTGATCAGCCTATTGCCGCAGTTCGCAGATTTTGCCACCGCTTTCCATGAAGTGATAGACTTTGTCCCTTACGAAGACTCCTTGAAACAGTTGGCGCGCGACCGTTATAAAACCTATCGCAGCGTCGGCTTCCGATTGACCACGGCTACGCCGCCAACTCACTGAATTTTGAGCATAATGGAAACGAAATATAACCCGCAAGATATCGAGCAGCCGCTCTACGAACACTGGGAAAAGCAAGGCTACTTCAAGCCGCACGGCGACACGAGTAAAGAAAGCTTCAGCATTATGATCCCGCCGCCCAACGTCACTGGCAGCTTGCATATGGGTCATGCTTTCCAGCAAACCATTATGGATACGTTGATCCGCTATCAGCGTATGCAGGGAAAAAACACCCTGTGGCAGGCAGGTACTGACCACGCTGGTATCGCCACACAGATGGTTGTTGAGCGCAAGATCGCCGCAGAAGAAGGCAAAACTCGCCACGATTACGGACGCGATGCGTTCATCGACAAAATTTGGCAGTGGAAAGGCGAATCCGGCGGCAACATTACCAATCAGATGCGCCGTCTGGGTAACTCCGTTGACTGGGAACGCGAGCGCTTCACCATGGATGAAGGCTTGTCCAACGCGGTGAAAGAAGTTTTCGTCCGTCTGTATAAAGAAGACCTGATTTACCGCGGCAAGCGTCTGGTGAACTGGGATCCGAAACTGCGCACCGCGATTTCCGATCTGGAAGTAGAAAATCGCGATGTGAAAGGGTCAATGTGGCACCTGCGTTATCCGCTGGCCGATGGCGTGAAAACCGCCGAAGGGAAAGACTATCTGGTCGTTGCCACGACTCGCCCGGAAACCATGCTGGGTGATACCGGTATCGCTGTTAACCCAGAAGATCCGCGATATAAAGATCTGATTGGAAAAGACGTGATCCTGCCGCTGATTGGCCGTCGTATCCCGATCGTTGGCGACGAACATGCCGACATGGAAAAAGGCACCGGCTGTGTGAAGATCACGCCAGCTCACGACTTCAACGACTACGAAGTCGGTAAACGCCACCAGTTGCCGATGGTAAACATCCTGACGTTCGACGGTGATATCCGCCAGAGCGCTGAAATTTTTGATACCAATGGCGAAGCCAGCACCGCTTACAACAGCGACATTCCAGAGACTTTCCAAGGTTTAGAACGTTTTGCCGCGCGTAAAGCGCTGGTAGCCGCATTCGATGAGCTCGGCCTGCTGGAAGAGATCAAAGCGCACGATCTGACCGTTCCTTACGGTGACCGTGGCGGCGTCGTCATTGAACCGATGCTAACCGACCAGTGGTACGTGCGTGCTGCCGTGCTGGCTAAGCCTGCGGTAGAAGCCGTGGAAGATGGCCGCATCCAGTTCGTGCCAAAACAGTACGAAAATATGTACTTCAGCTGGATGCGTGACATTCAGGACTGGTGTATTTCCCGTCAGCTGTGGTGGGGTCACCGCATCCCAGCCTGGTACGATGCTAACGGTAACGTCTACGTCGGCCGTACCGAAGCGGAAGTTCGCAGTGAAAACAATCTCGCTGACGATGTCGTTCTGAACCAAGACGAAGACGTACTGGATACCTGGTTCTCATCCGGACTGTGGACATTCTCTACGCTGGGCTGGCCGGAGCAAACGCCAGACCTGAAAGCCTTCCATCCAAGCAGCGTGATGGTCAGCGGCTTCGACATCATCTTCTTCTGGATTGCCCGCATGATCATGCTGACCATGCACTTCATCAAAGATGAAGACGGTAAATCGCAGGTGCCATTCCATACTGTCTACATGACCGGCCTGATCCGTGATGAGGAAGGCCAGAAGATGTCCAAATCCAAAGGGAACGTGATCGACCCGCTGGATATGGTAGACGGCATCTCGTTGGAAGCATTGCTGGAGAAACGTACCGGCAACATGATGCAGCCGCAGTTGGCAGAAAAAATCCGCAAGCGCACCGAGAAGCAGTTCCCGAACGGTATCGAACCTCACGGTACAGATGCCCTGCGCTTCACGCTGGCGGCGCTGGCCTCCACTGGCCGCGACATCAACTGGGACATGAAGCGTCTGGAAGGTTACCGCAACTTCTGTAACAAACTGTGGAACGCCAGCCGTTTTGTTCTGATGAACACCGAAGAGCAGGATTGCGGTTTTAACGGTGGCGAGCTCGTGCTGTCGCTGGCTGACCGCTGGATTCTGGCAGAATTCAACCGTACGGTGAAAGCCTACCGCGATGCGCTGGACGGTTATCGCTTCGATATTGCCGCCAACATCCTGTACGAATTCACCTGGAACCAGTTCTGCGACTGGTATCTGGAGTTGACGAAGCCAGTGATGAACGGTGGCTCGGAAGCGGAACTGCGCGGTACACGCCACACGCTGGTGACTGTACTGGAAGCGTTGCTGCGTCTGGCACACCCGATTATTCCGTTCATTACCGAAACTATCTGGCTACGCGTTAAAGCGCTGAAAGGCATTAACGACGACACGATCATGTTGCAGCCATTCCCTGAGTTCGATGCCGCGCAGGAAGATACGCTAGCACTGAACGATCTGGAGTGGATCAAACAGGCCATCATCGCCGTACGTAACATTCGTGCAGAAATGAACATCGCGCCGGGCAAACCGCTGGAAGTCTTACTGCGCGATGCCACCGCTGAAGCACAGCGTCGTGTGGAAGAAAACCTTAGCTTTATTCAAACGCTGGCGCGTCTGGAAAGCATTACGCTGCTGCCAGCGGGCGACAAAGGTCCGGTTTCCGTCACTAAACTCATCGAGGGTGCCGAGCTGTTGATCCCAATGGCAGGCCTGATCGACAAAGCAGCAGAACTGGATCGTCTGGCGAAAGAAGTGGCGAAACTCGAAGCAGAGATTGAGCGCATCGCAAGCAAGCTGTCCAACGAAGGCTTTGTGGCACGAGCACCGGAAGCGGTCGTTGCCAAAGAACGTGAGAAAATGGATGGCTACGCCGTAGCGAAAACCAAACTGCTGGAGCAGCAAGCGGTCATCGCAGCGCTGTAACGTTAATCTATTTCCAACAGTAGTATGGTAAATATGAAAGCCTCGTTGCAAAACGAGGCTTTTTACTTTTTATTCGCGTAGAAAGTATTTCAATTACAATCTATTCGCTTCGCACAATGCATGGATCGAGAACACATGAGCAACACGAATCATGATGATATCAGCAAGTTTCTTAGCTACGTGTTACGGCACAAGCCCGAAGCCATTGGGCTCACGCTGAACAGCGAAGGATGGGCAAACATTGCTGACCTGATTAGCGGCGCGGCAAAAGACGGACGCCTTCTTACCAGAGAGGTGATTCAGTCTGTGGTTGATAACAGCGACAAAAAGCGCTTTTCTATTTCGCCGGATGGTTTATCGATCCGTGCAGCGCAGGGGCACTCATCATCACAGGTCGATCTGCGTTACAAGCCTAAAACACCGCCCGAGTTGCTTTACCACGGCACGGCGACCCGATTTATCGACTCAATAAATCAGCTGGGTTTGCTTCCCGGCTCGCGTCAGTATGTGCATTTGTCTGCTGATGAAGCAACGGCGATAAAAGTCGGCCAGCGGCATGGCAAGCCCGTGGTACTAAAAATAAAGGCGCTGGAGATGCATCAACAGGAGTTTATTTTTTATCAGGCGGATAACGGCGTCTGGCTAACCTTGGCGGTTCCTGTGCCATTTATAGCAGAATGAATATGTGCATTAGTCGCCTGTTTTCGCCGCCAAAACAACACTGGCGAAAACAGGCGATGAAGGTATTTAACGATTAGCGGGCATCGGCCAGCGCAATGTTCTGACGCAAACCGGGCAACACGTTGCCCATCTCCATGTTTTCTCTTGCGATTTGGAAACGGGAGACGGACTGTTGCAGGTTAATAACCTGTTCCTGAAGCGCATTCGCTGAGGTCGCCACTTCTGCGACCAATGACGCATTCTGCTGAGTCACACCATCCATCTGATTAATAGCGATATTAATCTGCGAAATGCCTCGGCTCTGCTCGCTGGAAGCCAGCGTGATTTCATCCATGATATCGACGACTTTCTTCACATCCATCAGTACTTCGTCCATGGTGTTACCGGCCACTTCAACCAGACCAGCGCCCTTTTCAATACGGCTGAGAGAAGCATCAATCATCGTGCCAATCTCTTTCGCTGCCGTCGCACTACGCGCAGCCAGCATCCGCACTTCGGAGGCAACCACCGCAAAGCCTTTACCGTATTGACCTGCACGCGCAGATTCTACCGCAGCGTTCAGCGCCAGCAGGTTAGTCTGGAAGGCGATACCGTCGATCACACCAACAATGTCGGAGATCTTGGCGGAACTCATCTTAATAGAACGCATGGTATCAACCACTTCGGAGACAACATTCCCGCCGCGAGACGCGGAATCAGAGGCTTTCTGCGCCAGTTGATTCGCCTTGCGAGTATTGTCTTCGTTGTTTTTCACCGTCGACATGATCTGCTCCATACTTGAAGCCGTTTCATCCAACGAGGCTGCCTGCTGCTCGGTACGGCTGGAAAGATCGATGTTGCCGGATGCGATTTCTTCTACCCCAACGCTGATCGCATCGGTTCCGTTACGCACCACGCGCACCATGTTTTCCAGTCCGTCGCGCATGCGCTGAACGGCGGCAAACAGGTGGGCGATTTCGTTTTTCCCACTGCTATCAATCTGCGCCCGCAGGTCGCCTTCAGCAATGCGGTCAAAGACGGAAATAGCCTGGTTCAGCGGCTTCACGATCATATTGGTCATCACAGACCAAGCCAGCGCCGCCAGCAGCAACGCACAGGCAATCGCACCGTACAGGATGGTTTCCATCAGTTCCACACGTCCATTTGAATCCGCGTAGGCTTCATCAATGCTCTTCAGCTTGAAGGCAACCAATGCTTTAGAGGATTTATCAAACGCGGCGTACAGCACCGTCGATTTCCCGGCACGCTGGCGATATTCATCCAGATTCCCTGCGTTAAGCGCCACAAATGCCGGATCGATAAAGTCCTGCATCAGCGCGTTGCGCTTCTCAGCCATGTCCGAAGAAATCACTTTCTCCTGTTCAGACTGCGGATATTTCAGGTATTCCTGCCATTTTTCGCTAGCACCATCGACCTTACCTCTGGCGCGTCCCAGCGCGACTTTAGCCGCCTCAACGTCCCCTTTCCCCATTAATGATTCGTACAGACGTAAATCCAACCGACCACGCAACAGCAGTTCGGAACTGTCATTCAGCGCCACCAGCCCTGGCAGCACTTCCATATCGACGCGGGCAAATGATTTGTTCCCTGACTGAACCGCAATCAGCCCTAAAACGCCGACAAAAAGCAGTAACGCCGCTAACGAGAACACCATCATGCTGAGTGCAGTACGGATCTTTATCTTACGAAACATAAATTATCCCTGTGGTCTGAAAATAAGAAAGGGTGAGCGCCAGTTCTATAGCGGAACCGTTCAGTTATTTACGCAATAGTCGTTATATTTCAATTTCCAGACGTGTTCATTTATACAGCCTGAAATAAATCCGTTATAAAATCGTAATAAAATAAAGAAACGTACAAAGAAGATAATGACCGACAGAAAATTGGCTTTCCGTCGGTCATTAGAATTTATTTTTTATTCTTTTTCTGAGACTGATTTTTGTCTAAGAAACGTTGCAGCTCATCTTTATAAAATTTCGCCGACATCATCGTGCCATGCCCGCTGGTATCTTTGCTGGCGGGAATAAGGAACAGCGTTGCCTGCTTAATTTTCTTAAGTTCATTATCCAGAATGCCGGTTTCAACCGGATTACGCTCATCATCCGCAGAGTTAATCACCAGAACAGGGGCCTTAATTTTATTCAGATCCGGTGCCGCGTTATAATTTGCAGACGATCCCCAGAGATAAATAAAGTCATTGGCATCGCTGGTTGAAGGCGCAGCGAGACGATCTTCTACCAACTTGTCCGCCTGAGCACGCGTCGGCGCTTTGCTCTGATACGCCAGTGTGCCGCCAGTGGTAGCAATGCTAAACATAATGTTGGCTGTTTTTAGCGTTGGCGGCTGCTGAGTATAATCACCGTTATTCCACACAGGATCGTTCTTGATAGATTCAATCAAGATACGGCGCATCATCCAGTTACGGCCGGAAAGTTCATTTGGCAGCGACGCCATTGGCACCAGTGCATCCATCATATCTGGGTATTTTTCACCCCAGAGCCAGGTTTGCATGCCACCCATGGAATATCCCATCACTAGGTTCAGGTGATTAATCCCCAATCCTTCTTTGATCAAACGATGTTGTGCCTGCACCATATCGTTATAATCGTACTGTGGGAATTTCATCCGTAAGCCGTCTGAAGGTTTGGAGGATTTTCCAGAACCAATGCTCTCCGGCATGATAATAAAGTATTTGCTGCTATCCAGCGCCTGACCTGGCCCGAAAAGTTCTCCGCCAAAGCCATTTGCTAACAGTGCTTTAATCGGCTGGTTCGTTCCATGCAGCAATAACACCGCGGGCTTGGTTTTATCACCGATGGTGTAATAGTGAATTCGCAGATCTTTTAATTTTTCGCCGTTGTTGAAGGTAAATTCTGACGCGATCCAGTCGCCTTCTTTAGGCTCCGGAAAATTGGTCTGTGCATGCGTTAATGGTGACAGCATTAACAGAAATGCACCCACCACCCCTGATAGAATTCGGTTAACCATAAATAGCTCTTCGGTAATCATGAAGTCGTGAAGCCGCGATTTTAATGTCTATTAGGAAAAATCCCAATAAACATAAGCGGACTAATAATAAAAAGAGATTATTCTCTGATTTTTTTATTTATCACGAGAGATTCTACAAGAAGTTTTTAATAGGATGATATTTAACGTATTCCTGCCTAAGCGCCCTACCACATTGCTCCTATCCCCAATTCGAAATAGACGCGCATAAAAACAGCAAGGCGCATTTTTTTTCGCTCAGATTTCTAACAGAAAGGGTATCGTGTGCGGTGACACCGCACACGATCGACATCAGACAGGAGGTTAATTAAGGGTTGGGAATCAAGATTTTAGGATTAGTGCTTATTCATTTCTCTTTCAATCGTTTCCAGACGCTCATCCATATCCGGGTGCGTACTCAGCCAGTCAGGTAAATCCAGCGAATCAATTTCATCCTGACTGCGGTCTTTAGCGATCAAGGCCTGATACATTGCCTGCATTGACTGAAGTGAACGTCCCTGCTGCTGCATTTCTGCTATTGCCCATGCATCGGCTTCCCGCTCCATATCTCGGGAAAACTGCATTTCGTTAATGAAGGCGGCAGACTGCAATACGGTATCGCCGATTCCACTGACATCGCCCGTCATCCACATGAACGTCAGCGACACCAGCGATGAGCGCACCACCATGCGCATTGGGTGGCGATAGGCGTGGTGCCCCATTTCATGCAGCATCACCGCGGCCAACTCGTTATCACTTTTCGCCAGCTTCACCAGATCGTCGCTGATAATCAAGGTGCCATCTGCCAGCATAAAGGCATTGGGTCCGATAGGCGCAGACATGATCTCAAGACGCAGCGGCGTTTTATCTTCCCGCATGTCAGCAGGCATTACCTGTTGAAACAGCGTTTGCATCTCTTGTTGGCGTTCAATAGGCAGCTTGGAAGGCTTAAAATCACTGTGCCGCAGCAGCTTCAGCGTATTTTGTCCCAGTTGCTGTTCGATAACGGTAGGAATGCGTAGCGCCAGTGCGGAACTCGCCCAAGGCAGCACCACGTAAACGTAGTTTATGACGATCAAAATCGTGGCAAATAGCGTGAGAATGACGCCACGCTTATGCCGTTCCAGGCGATGAACAAGCCCTGGTCGACGCCGCGCAGAATACCACGCGCGAAAGGTGGGATCGTCGGCAGGCACAAAACGGCCGCCGTCAGGAAAGGTTAGCGTCAGAGGAATGGAACCCAGCGCATCGGAAACCGTGACCTGCTCCAACGCAAATGTTGTGTTCGATGACCCGGTGTTCAGCACCATCGTCGAACCATTGTCCGTTAAATGAAGAGAAGCGGCCACGCGGGCCGCCAATCCGGGGTATTGATAATGCCCCTCAATATTCATATTACAGCCTTATAGACCGACACCCAAATCAAGGGCTTGTACCGCTTCTTCGGCCAGTGCGCTGTTTGCTGTGTCTTGGTGTGCTTGAACGTGCAGCAGTTCCAGATCGCCTTCAACCGCAGTGGCATTCGCGAGATAACGTGCATGACGAATCTCTGCCACCGGTGCAGCCCAACCCAAAGAGAAAATAGTGATCAGGCTATTGGTTATCAGCAGCCCCATGTAAGACATCGTTTGCATGGAAGAGTGCAATTTCACACCACCGTTCAGCGAGGTCTGGTTAAACAGATAATTACGCTGTGCGACGACCAGATAGCTACTGGAAACCAGCACGCCCAGCAACGTCACAATGATCATCATGACAAAATTAAAGACATTACTCAGCAGCATCATTAGTACAAGTTCTTCATTTCCACCGCCCATCATGATCGTTTGGAAAAACGTGAAAAAGAACGAGCTCATGAATGACAGCGCCGCGATCAGGAAAGGAACAAAAATCAGCAGGCTAATCAGGGAGAACTTAATAAATACCGCTTTCGTCAATTCTGCTTTAAACGCTGTTTTGCCGAAGAACAGGTTATTCACATAGAAATCGAGCTGCATCATTTTCATGATGCCATTTACTGCGGCAAACCCTGGAATAGCAATGGCCAGCGCAATGAACCCAATCAGAATAGGGCTATTGCTCTGCATACCGATCATGACAACAACAACCAGAGCGATATAAAAAGCCAGCAACAGCAGGATAGGACAAAGCAATAAGACCCAATATGCACGGCCCGTCTGGCAATGATAATTAAAACGGATGCCGCGGTAGCTAGACATAATGGCGTCATAACGCCAGTTGCGGATCACGAGGATCGGAATCAGTGCAGCAAATGCCAACGCGAGAATCGTCCCCAGCGTTGGTGACATCATCATTACGATATAAAACAGAATAAGGCCGCCGATAACCAGCAAGCGCCCTTTAAGGATCTGAATAGGCTGGGCATGGTAATCAAAGCGGTCACCGTTAATTTCCGTATTACCGTAAAAATAACGGCGGCGGCGCACTGTAGCCCAGGCAGAATAAATACCCAGAGTGATGACCGTTAATAACGCATTTACCAGCCAAATTGCAAAATATTCCCCAGCTTTACCATGAAACTGCACGCGATGCTGCGTGCTATTTTCTGAAGTCTTGATTGTCATAAACCTTTCATCCTAAAAGAAATAAGCCTCATAAACGCATCATTCAACACGTTATTGGCATACAAAAAGCGGCTTATTTAAGCATGTCCTGTTAATGACAACAATAAAAGTTAACAGAAATCAAACAAGTTCATATACTTATTAATTACAGGGAATAGAGAAACCAGCAGAGTAGCCAACACAGAGGTAACGTGAAGTATGGCGGGTATAGACGTTGCATCAATGTGGTCTGAAATGGTATTACAATCGGCCAAGATTATTACCCTCGTCAACCGTAAGAACAAGAGTACGTATTATGACAACCGCGACCTCCGCCAATCTTCAGGTACGCCCAATCACCGCGCAGGACGATGCCGCTATCGCTCAGGTCATCCGTCAAGTTTCTGCCGAATTTGGTTTGACGGCCGACAAAGGCTATACCGTTTCCGATCCTAATCTGGATAAGCTGTTTGCCCTGTATAACCAGCCAAAAAGCGCCTATTGGATTGTTGAATATGAGGGACGCGTGGTTGGCGGTGGCGGCATTGCCCCGCTGGTCGCGGGAGAAGAAGATGTATGTGAATTACAGAAAATGTATTTTCTACCCGTCGTGCGCGGCAAAGGACTGGCACGTCAGTTGGCGATACAGGCGCTTGATTTTGCTCGTCAGCACGGCTTTCGCCGTTGCTATCTGGAAACAACCGGCCACCTGACCAGTGCAATTCGGTTGTATGAATCTCTGGGCTTCGATCCGATTCCCCATTCAATGGGCAACACGGGCCATACCGATTGTGAAGTGACGATGCTGAAGCTGCTGTAATGGCAAATAAAAACGCCGCAGGGTATTCCTGCGGCATTCGGTGAGCGTGTTCTTTCGGGAATTTACAAGCTATCCCCTAAATAATTCGAGTTGCAGGCAGGCGGCGACGCAGTGAATCCCCAGGAGCTTACTCAAGTAAGTGACTGGGGTGAACGAGGAAAGCCAACGTACATGCAGCTTGAAGTATGACGGGGATTAATGGCGTTTGCCGTCATCATCTTCGTCATAAAAATCTTCATCATCGCCTTCTTCTTCGCCTTCACCATCTGGATCTTCGAAGTAAGTGCCCCAACCGTCGTAATGCACACCGTGGCGTTCTGCCAGCTCTAACAGCTGTTCTACCTGTGCGTCGATCAGTTCCGCCTTCAGCGCAACTTCACTGATAGCATCGCAGCACATCAGCAACACGCCATCTTCCACTTCAAGTTCTTCCGCATCCGTCACTTCATAGCCCAGCTTGAAGGCTTCTACAGCGACTTTTTCCAACACTTCAAACTTCTCAGCAGAGAAATGGTGTTCAATGGTATAGAGCGCGTCAGGATCGCTGCCATCATCCAGCAGTTCTTCAATGATCAGGCGTGTCTCTTCCCGTTGCTCTTCCAGTAATTCGCGGTTTGCCATGCCTCAGTCCTCATTAATCGACGTAATATTACTTATTGTCCCACAGCCCTGCAGCTTGCTCCACCACAAAGTTTGATATCACCACTTGAATTTGAATAATTACACATATAAAGTGAATTTTAATTCAATCAATGCTATTGGATCACATGGAGAGGTACATCATGCAACCGTTCTACAAGCGTCACTTTTTAAGGTTAATGGATTTTACACCCGCAGAAATTGCCAATCTTTTAGCCCTGTCAACGAAACTGAAAGCCGATAAAAAAAACGGGACCGAAACCCGCCGCCTGCAAGGTAAAAACATCGCACTCATCTTCGAAAAAGATTCGACTCGTACTCGCTGCTCTTTCGAAGTTGCTGCATACGATCAGGGCGCGCAGGTGACCTATCTCGGCCCGAGCGGTAGCCAAATCGGTCATAAAGAATCCATCAAAGATACCGCACGCGTACTGGGAAGAATGTACGACGGCATTCAATATCGCGGCTACGGCCAGCAGATTGTCGAAACGCTGGCGCAATATGCTGGCGTTCCAGTGTGGAACGGGCTGACAAACGAATTCCATCCCACGCAGTTGCTGGCAGATTTGCTGACGATGCAGGAACATTTACCGGGTAAAGCGCTGTCAGACATGACGCTCGTCTACGCTGGCGATGCACGTAACAACATGGGTAACACCATGCTGGAAGCAGCGGCGCTGACCGGGCTGGATTTACGTCTTGTTGCGCCAAAAGCCTGCTGGCCGGACGCCGGTCTGGTGGCTGAGTGTCAGGCAGCGGCGGAGCAAACAGGTGGTAGCATAACCCTGACGGAAGATATCGCCGCAGGCGTTGCAGGCGCAGATTTCATTTATACCGACGTTTGGGTTTCCATGGGCGAACCGAAAGAAACCTGGAAAGAACGTATCGCACTACTGAGGCCGTATCAGGTGAACACGGCGATGATCGCCGCAACGGGCAATCCACAGGTGAAGTTTCTGCACTGCCTGCCTGCGTTCCATGATGACCAGACCACAATGGGTCAGCAAATGGCAGAGCAGTATGGCCTGCACGGTGGAATGGAAGTCACGGACGAAGTCTTTGAATCCGCGCACAGCATCGTGTTCGATCAGGCGGAAAACCGCATGCACACCATCAAAGCGGTGATGGTCGCCACGCTGGTACAGGATTAAGGTTTAGCCTGCCTTTGATGTGTTTTAAAAACAGATCAGAGGTGGGCAGGCCCTCAGGTAATCGACACATGCCCTTTTATCAGAAAAAAAGGGGGAATGTAGTTATCCCATCCTTTTTGGTTGCAGTGCTGGATCAGGGTGGCGCTATTTGTCACACCTGTTTTATCACAGCAACGCGTTATCCTATTACGAAGCGTTGAAGGACTTATACCAAGTATGTCCGGAATACCGTTCTGCTTCACCCCGCACTGTAGCAAAAGAACGACTTCCCACTCTTTGTCTGTAAAAATATTTGCCGGTCGAGTGAACACAAAGGGCTTCCTTTCGCGTGGCATAAGAAAGGTTGAAAAGTAAACATTGGTGATTTCTATGTAAGTGCAAACAATACCGTCATTGCCATCATTGAGCCGCCAAGGACGCTTCTCCACCAGAAAAGACCTGAGTCTATTTTGTCTTCCGTAATCAAATGTTTTGAGGACGATACTCATTTCATTTGTGGTCAATATTTTTTGATCGTCATACAGTATATGGTCGTAGTGCTCGCTGACATCGGGCGTTAAGTCAGTGTCGAGACAACCTAAAAGGTTATTTTCTGTTACGCCGAAATACTGACATACCATCTTATTGCCATAAACATACTGGGAGTTGCAGTCCTTTATTGCCCAGCCAAACAAAGAGTTATCAAAGTAATACTCAACAGGAGTCAAATCTGGATCCATCAGGTTAGCCTCGGATAATGATATGTCCTTTTTTCAGAAAGAACAGTGGGATGTAGTTATCAAAACTGTTATCTCTACAGTATTCTTTTAGGCCTGATAGTGAATTCAAGCCTGTTTTTCTGTAGCAGCTTCGGAGTCTGCTGTTAACGGCATCGACAGTGATTGAAAGGATGCTGCTTATATCTTTAAGCATCATCCCACAGACCAACAGATAAATAACCTCCCATTCCTTCTCGGTAAATAATTTAGAAGGGGACTCGAAGGTGGAGTGTTGCATTATTGTTCCATTCAGCAACGAGGTCGGCGTGATGATCCTGACGTGTCTGACGCTGATAACTGTGCCTACACAGTTGTGATGTTCATCATAGAGTGGCTCCTGAATATTGTAGGCAGGCTGCATTATTTTTTCCGTGCCTTGAATATGCGTTGTAATGGCTCTCACCGCCTTACCTGTACGCTCTATCTCTCGTTCCTGCTGGTTAAAAATGTCTGAAAATTCGGCTACAGGAACAGGGATATCCCTAATATTCAAGCCTTCATAATCATAACGAGTTGATATGGTTTGCCAGGTTTTAAAGGTGTTATTGACATAAATAAAACGGGAGCTTGTGTCTTTTACTGCCCAGCCGACGAGAGGATCGCTTTCGAACATTGCGATTAATCTGTCAGGTAATGTAATTGGTTTCATCAGTGTATCCCTACATTAAAATTACCCTACATAAAATATACCGTACCTGATATGTACCTGTTTATAAAAACTAAAAGAGAATAAAAGGTCTGTGACAGGCCAATACCAGGGATAACATCCTACATAATGTAAAGTAATAACATGCCTATAATCGAAAGGTCATGAAATTTTCTAGCAAGAAAATCATTTTCTGAATAATGCCAGTCAGTTAAGCAACTGACTGGCTGTTTTTTTTCTAGGCCTTGCTGCCAGTGTTCACTGAAATCCTACACCAGCGATGCGTCTATTTTCACCACAGCTTTGCGCACATGTGCAGGTTCGCCCACGGCACACAGCGGTTTGTGCACTTCTCCTGGGAAGAAGACGACAAAATCCCCTTCCTGCATCACAAACAGCTTTTCCTGTTCACCCGCTGGCAGGAAGGCAATGTCTTTATCCGCCAACCAATCGGTATCTGGCTTGCCCGCAGGCAAGTTGCTGAACGTCATCCCTTCCACACCGGACAACACAATCTGAATGTCCAGATACTTGGCGTGGTATTCAGCACGACGTTTCTCCAGCAGGTCTGTGCTGTCGTTGGAGATCAGCACAAACACGCTGTTACCCTCGATGTCATGCTTGCCCAACGGCGTGTCTGCCGTGATGTTTTGCTTCACATATTCAATCGCTTCACGCAGTTTGGCAGGCAGATAAGGAACCAGATCAAGGTGGTGGACATTGCCAGTAATCATAAAAACCTCGTTGATATAAAAAATGAAACTCTGTTTTACAATCCTTATACTCTCCAAATGTGACACCCGCCAGCGTGTTAATCCGAAACAGTGAACCACTCATCACTCTTATCAGTTGGCCTTATTCCCTCTACGGCCGCCATGCATAGCGCATTCGCTAAGCAACCGATTGCGATGCGTAAAAAACCACGTTTTATGCTTGAAATAGCCTAGTCGGCGCGTATAATTTCCGACAGTTTGCCGGGAGGGGTCATGCACCGTTACACCAAAAAATCCGCTACTTATGTTGGTTCTCAACCACAACTGCCATCCGGCAGCCAGCGTTTTCCTTTCCGTCGCTCAATCGATCAATTAAGAAAGCCCCTCAATGAGGGGCTTTTTTTTGCCCACTGTTCGGGCCGCCAGATACGACATTTCCTGTTTACTCGTTAGGAGAAAGACAACATGGTCAATCCGCTCTATCAAAAACATATTATTTCGATTAACGACCTCAGTCGGGAAGATTTAGAACTGGCGCTGAATGTCGCCGCCAGCCTGAAAGCCAAGCCCCAGCCTGAGCTGTTAAAACATAAAGTGATTGCCAGTTGCTTCTTCGAGGCTTCTACCCGGACGCGCTTATCCTTTGAAACCGCGATGCACCGCCTGGGCGCATCCGTCGTCGGCTTCGCCGACAGCAACAACACCTCGCTGGGGAAAAAGGGCGAAACACTGGCCGACACGATCTCCGTCATCAGCCAATATGTTGATGCCATCGTGATGCGTCACCCGCAGGAAGGTGCGTCCCGCCTTGCTACCGAGTTTTCCGGCGGCATTCCGATACTGAACGCCGGTGACGGTGCGAACCAGCACCCGACGCAAACGCTGCTCGATCTGTTCACCATTAAGGAAACGCAAGGCCGACTGAACAACATCAACATCGCGATGGTCGGTGATTTGAAATATGGCCGTACCGTGCATTCACTTACGCAAGCGCTGGCGAAGTTCGAGGGCAACCGCTTCTACTTCATCGCTCCAGACGCGCTGGCGATGCCGGACTACATTCTGAGTATGCTGAAAGAGAAGAATATTGCTTACAGCCTGCACAACAGCATCGACGAAGTCGTGGGTGAGCTGGATATTCTGTACATGACGCGCGTTCAGAAAGAGCGTCTGGATCCGTCCGAATATATCAACATCAAATCCCAGTTTGTCCTGCGTGCTGCCGACCTCGACAGCGCCCGCCCGAATTTGAAAGTGCTGCACCCACTGCCGCGCGTCGATGAGATCACCATTGATGTGGATGCCACGCCCTACGCCTATTATTTCCAACAGGCTGGCAACGGTATTTACGCCCGTCAGGCGCTGCTGGCGCTGGTCCTGAATCGCGAACTGGTTCTGTAAGAGGAAGAAACCATCATGACACACGATAATAAATTACAGGTTGAAGCGATCAAACGTGGCACGGTGATCGACCACATTCCCGCACAGGTGGGTTTTAAGCTGCTGACGCTGTTTAAACTGACCGCAACAGACCAGCGCATCACTATAGGCCTGAATTTGCCGTCCAACCACCTTGGGCGCAAAGATCTGATCAAGATCGAAAACGTGTTTCTCACTGAACAGCAGGCAAATCAGCTGGCGATTTACGCACCGCAGGCGACCGTCAATCAGATTGATGAGTATGACGTGGTGCGCAAGCTGGTGCCGACGCTGCCTGACCACATTACCGGCGTGCTCACCTGCCCGAACAGCAACTGCATCAGCCGCAGCGAACCGGTTTCATCGTCATTCAGCGTTAAGCAGCGTGACGGTGACGTTCACCTGAAATGTAAGTACTGTGAGAAAGAATTTGAGCGTCAGGCTGTACTGCAAGATCGCTAGTTTTCTGCTTTGCCCCGTCATGGATATTGCCTGTTACGGGGCTTTTTTGAATAATGGCTGCGTCCGCGTTTCTTTTACGCCCCCATCAAGGAGATACCATGTCACGCATTATCAGCACTGAGCACGCCCCAGCCGCCATCGGCCCTTATGTTCAGGGCGTCGACCTTGGCAGCATGATCTTCACGTCTGGTCAGATCCCCGTGAACCCGAAAAGCGGCCTGGTGGCAGATAACATCACCGCTCAGACACGCCAGTCACTGGAAAACGTTCAGGCGATCGTGGAAGCTGCTGGCCTAAAAGTTTCCGATATCGTGAAAATGACCGTGTTCGTGAAAGACCTGCACGATTTCGCACTCGTGAACACCGCATATGAAGCCTTCTTCAACGAACATAGTGCACCGTTCCCGGCTCGCTCTTGCGTTGAAGTCGCCCGTCTGCCGAAAGATGTGAAGATCGAAATCGAAGCGATTGCCGTTCGCCGCTAAGCACCATTATTGATCGTCCCCTTCGCAAGACGCACCATTGTGGCTGCGTCTTGCTGATTTCCCGCGCCTTTATTCTCCCTCCTCAGTGCAAACTCGCCTTGCTACGCACCAATTAGAGGAAAAAACCGAGCACCATCCTGACTGCATCACGCTTTTTCCAAAATGGCGCATTTTATGCATTGTCCTATTATCGCTATTAAGCGTGATGCTTGGGGATGACAATGATAAAAATGAAACTTCCATCTGCGCCTTATTACGACGAGATGCTCTCGTCGCAAGGCAAACAACGTCAACACTACAATTCCTATTGGCAATGGCTTCAACAAACCGATCAGCAGGCCATTAAACAAAAGAAGGAGCAGGCGGAACTGCTGTTTCACCGCGTGGGTATTACGTTTAACGTTTACGGCGAGGAAGGGGGCACCGAGCGCTTAATTCCTTTCGACAGCGTACCGCGCATTATTCCTGCCCACGAATGGCAGTTGCTTGATCGCGGCATCCGTCAGCGGGTACAGGCACTGAACGCCTTTCTCTACGATATTTACCATCAGCAGCACATACTCAAGGCTGGCATTGTCCCCAGTGAACAGGTGCTGGCGAATGAGCAGTATCAACCCTGTATGCAAGGTGTGAACCTGCACAACAACATTTACGCCCACATCACTGGGATCGATATGGTGCGCAACAGCGACGGGCATTATTACGTGCTGGAAGACAACCTGCGTACCCCATCCGGCGTCTCTTACATGCTGGAAAACCGCAAAATGATGATGCGGCTCTACCCAGATCTCTTTGCCAGCCAGCACATCGCCCCTGTTGAACGCTATCCCAGCTATCTGCTACAGACCCTGCGTGAAAGCACACTCGTTGACGACCCTACCGTGGTCGTGATGACGCCGGGCCGTTTCAACAGCGCTTACTTTGAACACAGTTTTCTGGCGCAGCAAATGGGCGTCGAACTGGTAGAAAGCGCGGACTTGTTCGTGAAAGAAGGGGCGGTCTATATGCGCACCACGGAAGGTCCGTGTCAGGTGGATGTGATTTATCGCCGCGTGGACGATGCCTTCCTCGATCCGTTGGCGTTTCGTGCGGATTCGATGCTCGGCGTGCCCGGTTTGTTGTCCGTGTATCGGGCTGGTGGCGTCGTATTGGCGAATGCTGTTGGCACCGGTGTGGCCGACGATAAATCCATCTATCCGTATGTGCCGGAAATGATTCGTTTCTACCTGTCTGAAGAGCCGATCCTCCACAATATTCCCACCTGGCAATGTCGCAATCCCAAGGATCTGCGCTATGTGCTCGATCATCTGGATAGCATGGTAGTCAAGGAAGTTCACGGTGCAGGCGGTTACGGAATGCTAGTTGGCCCACGGGCGACACGTCAGGAGATCGAGACATTCCGCCAGCGTTTACTCGTGCACCCGCACAACTATATCGGCCAGGAAACATTAGCGCTCTCCACCTGCCCAACGTTTATCGACGATGGTCTGGCTCCCCGACATATCGATTTGCGCCCTTTTGCCTTGTCCGGTGAGGAAATCCGACTGATTCCCGGCGGCCTGACGCGTGTCGCACTCACGGAAGGTTCTCTGGTCGTCAACTCCTCACAGGGCGGCGGCACCAAAGACACCTGGGTCATGGAGGAGGACGAATCATGCTAAGCCGTACTGCCAGTGAACTGTATTGGATGGCTCGCTATCTGGAACGGGCAGAAAGCCTCGCCCGTGTACTGGATGTCACCTACAAACTCTCGATGATGCCGCGCCACAGCCAGCAGCAACGCGATCTGGCTCTTCCCCTGAACCTGACCGCCACACATGAGCTATTTCAGCAGCGCTACACCCAATTTTCCATGAATAACCTGCTGAATTTCTTCGCGCTGGACAGCGAGAACCCAAGCAGCATCTACAACTGTATCGAAATGGCATGGAACAATGCGCACGCCGTGCGCGGCAGCCTTTCCTCCGAGGTGTGGGAGTGTATTAACGCCACACGCATCGACATTCGGAACCTGCGGCATCAGGGTGTTGATCATATTGGGATTGATGCGTTTTTTGACTGGGTGAAAGAGCGTTCCCATCTGTTTCGCGGTGCGATGTTCGGCACGCTGCTGCGCAATGACGCCCAGTGCTTCATTCGTGTTGGCACACTGATTGAACGCGCCTGTGCGACTGCACAGTTACTGAATGTTAAACACCAACAGCTCAATAGCGACCCCGACCCAGTACGTGAATACTATCGTCTGGATACCCTGCTGCGTGCCGTGAGTGCACGCGAGGCTTACCACAGCATCTATCGCCAGCCAATCAGCCCGGAAACCGTCACCGAGCTGCTGGTCTTACGCGAGGATGTACCGCGTTCGCTGCACGCCTGCGTCGGCGATCTGGTACTTCAGTTGGAAGCTATCGGTAGCCAACGTGCCAAAGTGCCACATCGGCTCGCCCACCTGCTACACGTCGAGCTGCGCTTCAGCACGCTGGACGACATTCTGGCGCAGGATTTACCCACCTACCTCAATAATTTCATCATTAAAATCAATGAACTGGCAGACAGTATTCGTCATACCTATCTGGAGGCGCTATGAAACTCACTATCAACCACCTCACTCACTATCGCTATGATGAAGAAGTGAAGTTCAGCACCCAGTACCTGCGCCTGACGCCGCAAAACTCCGCACATCAGAGAATACAGGAATGGAAACTGACGCTGCCCGCCTCAGCGGTTCAAACCACCGATGCATATGGTAATGTGTTGCATGTGCTGACACTCGATCACCCACATCACGACATCACGATTCATGCGCAAGGTGTGGTTGAGATCGGTGACGACGGCGAAAGAGAAAAGCTCGAAACGCAGGATGGCCTGTCGCCGCTGGTTTTTTTACGCACCACGCCGCTAACCGAAGCCGATGGCGATATTCGAGCGTTTGCACAACGCTATTATCGTCCAGATGCAGCGGAAGAGAGCCTGAATACGCTGATGGCGGAGTTACAGCTGAAAATGCCGTATACTCCCGGAGCAACGCAGGTACAGGATACCGCAGCGGTGGCGTTTGCCATGCAGAAAGGCGTTTGTCAGGATCACACGCACGTGTTTCTAGCCTGCTGCCGAAGCCTGAATATTCCAGCACGCTATGTCAGCGGCTACGTGTACAGTCAGGATACCCAACATGTCGCCATGCATGCCTGGGCAGAAGTGTGGCTAAACGGGTATTGGCAGGGGTTCGATATAACCAACAGTACCCGACAACTCCATCAGCATTTGTGGCTGGCCGTGGGAATGGATTATATGGATGCCTGCCCGGTACGCGGTACACGGCTGGGAGGCGGATGCGAAGAGATGTTTTCAGAAGCTGAAGTCCGCTTGTTTGAACGGCAACAGCAGGTACAGCAGCAACAGTAAAATTTTTAACGAAAAGGTACTTTATGACGTACTGTGTCGCCATGTGTCTGTCTGACGGCCTGGTTTTTGCTTCCGACTCCCGCACTAACGCGGGCGTCGATCACATTGCAACGTTCAAAAAACTTCATGTTTTTCAACATGATGATGAGCGCGTATTAGTGATCCAATGTGCAGGAAATCTGGCGACAACGCAAAGCATCATCAGCCTGCTCAACGCCCGTATTGACGCGCAGCATACGCCAAACCTTATGCAGGCTAACTCCATGTATGACGCTGCGATGCTACTCGGGGAAACCGTACGCGAAGTGATTCACCGCGATAGCAGCGCGCAGCAGAGCGGCAGTAATACCAATTTCGGCTGCAACCTGCTGCTAGGCGGCCAGATTGGTGGTGAAACACATCGGCTGTTCCATATTTATCCTGAAGGCAACTTCATTGAAGCCACGCCGGACACCCCCTATTTCCAGATCGGCGAGAGTAAGTACGGCAAACCGATCATCGATCGCGTGTTGACGATGGATACGCCGCTGGAACAAGCCATGTGCTGTGCGCTGATTTCTATCGACTCCACCCTGCGCAGCAACCTGTCGGTTGGCCTGCCGCTGGACGTGATGATTTACCGCACCGGCAGTTTTGACAGCGGTGAGCAACAGCGCGTTACCGAAAACAACGCCTATTTCAACACGATCCGCAAAGCCTGGTCAGAAGGGCTAGTAAATACCTTCCGACAGCTTCCCCCCTTCCCTGATAGTCAACCGTAGCTCGCCCCCTCATCGGTCATCGGCATTCAGTAGTCACCGTCACGCTTACTACGAATGCCGAAAAACACCATCTGGCATTTCAGATATTTCTGTACTTTTACTCTTCTACCCATAAAAAAACGCCCGATAAGCTGCCAGACCACGCACCGCAAGCCTTCGCGAACCCCTCACTCAATATGATTAAATTTTGTTCAAGTTCGATTTATCTACTAGGGAGGAATTTCTTTGCTCTACATCAATTTTGCAGCGATAAAAGCGCAAGCGCCCCTACGCAATTTCAATATATAGTGCCTATCCTATAAACACGACCTACATATAGTGTTTATCCACAGTGTCATCCACAGCCCTCTGCAACCCTTGTCGGGTAGGGCTTTTGCCTGTGGATAACCTTTCCAGAGGAAGAAAACGTGAAACCAGTAGTGATTAAACGGGACGGTTGCCAGGTGCCTTTTGATGAAGTTCGCATCAAAGAGGCGGTCGAACGCGCGGCACATGCAGCCGATGTCAATGATGCAGACTACTGTGCAACTGTGGCCTGTGCGGTCGCTCAACAAATGCAGGATAAATCGCGCGTGGATATCCGCGATATTCAAGACGCGGTCGAAAACCTGCTGATGTCCGGCAATTATAAGAAGCTGGCACGTACCTACATCGAATACCGCCATGACCGAGATATTGCGCGTGAGCGTCAAGGTCGCCTGAATCAGGAAATTCGCGGTCTGGTCGAGCAGAGCAACATGGCGCTGCTGAACGAGAACGCCAACAAAGACAGTAAAGTGATCCCAACCCAGCGCGATCTGCTGGCTGGTATTGTCGCCAAGCATTACGCCAAACAATACATTCTGCCTCGTGATGTGGTACTGGCACACGAACGCGGTGAGATTCACTATCACGACCTCGACTACTCGCCGTTTTTCCCGATGTTCAACTGCATGCTGATCGATCTGGACGGCATGCTGACCAACGGCTTCAAAATGGGCAATGCGGAGATTGAGCCGCCAAAGTCGATCTCAACTGCTACCGCCGTCACCGCGCAGATTATCGCGCAGGTCGCCAGCCACATTTATGGCGGCACCACGATTAACCGTATTGATGAAATTCTGGCTCCGTTCGTCACCGCCAGCCACGCGAAACATAAAGCCGTAGCAGAAGAGTGGCAGATTCCAGATGCAGAAAACTATGCCCTGACTCGCACAGAAAAAGAGTGCTACGACGCCTTTCAGTCACTGGAATACGAAGTCAACACGCTGCACACCGCTAACGGCCAGACGCCGTTCGTCACCTTTGGCTTCGGGCTTGGCACCTGCTGGGAATCGCGTTTGATTCAAGAATCCATCCTGCGCAATCGTATTGCCGGGCTGGGTAAAAACCATAAAACGGCAGTATTTCCTAAACTGGTCTTCGCCATCCGCGATGGTCTGAACCATAAAGCGGGCGATGCAAATTACGATATCAAGCAGCTCGCACTGGAGTGCGCCAGCAAGCGTATGTACCCCGATATCCTGAATTATGATCAGGTCGTCAAGGTCACTGGTTCGTTCAAAACACCAATGGGCTGCCGCAGTTTCCTCGGCGTGTATGAAGAAGACGGCCAGCAGATTCATGATGGTCGCAATAATTTGGGCGTTATCAGCCTGAACCTGCCGCGTATTGCGCTGGAAGCCGAGGGCAATGAAGACCGCTTCTGGACGCTGCTCGATCAACGCCTGACGTTGTCGAAGAAAGCGCTGATGACGCGCATTGCGCGGCTGGAAAATGTGAAAGCCCGCGTCGCGCCGATCTTGTATATGGAAGGTGCCTGTGGCGTGCGTTTAAAAGCAGACGACAGCATCGCGGACATCTTCAAGAACGGACGCGCCTCCATTTCACTGGGCTATATCGGCCTGCATGAAACCATCAACGCACTCTTCGGTAGCCAAACGCACGTGTTTGACGACGAGGCGCTACGTGCCAAAGCCGTGGCTATCATCGCCCGTCTGAAGGCCGCCACCGAGCAGTGGAAAGATGAAACGGGTTACGGCTTCAGCCTTTACAGCACGCCGAGCGAAAACCTGTGTGACCGTTTCTGCCGTCTGGATACCGCTGAGTTTGGCGTCGTACAGGGCGTGACGGACAAAGGCTACTACACCAACAGCTTCCACCTTGATGTAGAGAAGAAGGTGAACCCTTACCAAAAAATCGACTTTGAGCTGCCCTATCCGCCGCTGGCTAACGGGGGTTTTATTTGCTACGGCGAATATCCGAACCTGCAACACAACCTCAAAGCGCTGGAAGACGTGTGGGATTATAGCTACACCCGCGTGCCTTACTACGGCACCAACACGCCGATCGACGAATGCTATGAGTGTGGCTTCACCGGTGAATTCGAGTGCACCAGCAAAGGCTTCACCTGTCCGAAATGTGGTAATCATGATTCGGCACGCGTTTCCGTCACGCGTCGCGTGTGCGGCTACCTCGGCAGCCCGGACGCACGCCCGTTCAACGCCGGTAAGCAGGAAGAGGTTAAACGCCGGATTAAGCATCTGGGTAACGGTCAACTGGGTTGATCCCTTCTGGGCCGCAACAATGCGGCCCACCTTTCGCGGCATCGTTAACACACGCCCGCGTCACAACATGGGCTCTACCGTATGAATTACCACCAATATTATCCCGTCGATGTGGTCAACGGCCCCGGCACCCGCTGCACGCTGTTTGTCGCTGGCTGCGTGCATGAGTGCGTTGGGTGCTACAACAAAAGCACCTGGCGGCTGAACTCCGGTCAGCCGTTTACACAGGAGCAGGAAGATCGGATCATCGCCGATCTTCAGGATACGCTCATCCCCCGGCAGGGAATTTCGCTGTCTGGCGGCGATCCGCTACATCCGCAAAATGTGCCTGACATCCTGCGGCTAGTAGAACGTATACGTGCAGAATGCCCCGGCAAAGATATCTGGGTTTGGACAGGCTACGTGCTGGCGGACATCACGCCGGAACAACAGCGGATAGTCGATCTCATCAACGTGTTAGTCGATGGAAAATTTGTGCAAGATCTGAAAGATCCCGCACTGATTTGGCGCGGCAGCAGCAATCAGGTGGTCCACCGCCTGCGTTGATCGATAAGCGTCTACTGAAGCGGCTGCCACTTCCCCAGCGAACGTAATTGATCGGACTCTAGTACCGTAACCCGTGCTTTTGGCTCCGGCGAGAACGCCTGATTCAACAACGCCTGCGCCACCGTTTTCCCCTCAATCGCCCGCCACTTCGCTGGGAATAATCGGAACAGCGGCGCGGCAAGACTCTCCAGTGTGCGACTGTCTTCCCTGTCCCCCAACAGCATCGACGGCTGTGCCAATGTCAGGTGTTGCCAGCCTTGCTGACGCAGCGATTTTTCCGTTTCCCCCTTCACTCGCGAGTAGAAGAAAGGAGACGTTGCACTCGCGCTCAGTGAACTGACGACCAAAAGGTGCGTCGCGCCCAGCGCTAGCGCCACTTTTGACCCTTCCACGACCAGCGTGTAATCCACGTAGCGGAAAGCCTGCTTACTGCCTGCCGTCTTGAGCGTCGAACCCAGGCAACAAAATGCAATATCGACAGGATCTGTCAATTGCGCCAGCGCAGCTGACAGATCGGGATCGTGCGGATTGGCCACTTTCTCTGAATGCGCCAACGGCTTACGGGTCGGTGCATAGATCGTCTCTACCCGATTATTGGCTTTCAGCAGTTCTAACAATTCGTGTCCCACTAACCCTGTTGCACCTAATAACAGTACTCGGCTCATTGGCTTTCCCCCTTTGCTCTACGTCTTTTGTTATCCCATCTTTTCATGCTGGCATTGTTCTTTCTGGCCTGTTTGCTCGTCACGCTGCCAGTAGCGTTTCTTACCAAAGCCCAGCGCATTGTCCGTCATTTTGATTTCTGTCAGTTCAAGCCGCCAAATCGGCGCTTGCGATGCGCGGGCAATAGGGAAGCGAGTGTTGTACCGCGCTCTGGCCGCTTGTGCCGCATCACCGTCTAACTGCACCGCCTGTCCCCGAAACTGTACGCCTTTAATCAGCATCACACTCTTCGGCTGGCCGCTGACCGTACCGGCCACCTGCGGCAGCCTTGCCATGATTTCACCGTGACGTGTCTGCAACTCCGTCATTAGATAGAAGGCTATTTGTTCATCGTCATAAGTATAGAAGCAACTCGCACACCATAATTCCGAATTTTCACCTACGCATAACGTCAGTACGTGCAACTTCTTCAAATAGCGGGAGATTGCCTCAAGATCGCGGCCTGTTTCTCTCAATTCTTTCTGCATCACGGCACCTCAATCCACTTTCTGAACGAACGTATCCTGCCCGACCACCCGTTGGCCTTGCACAGAATGCGGCAGCATGGTTTGCAGAGGCTGCCCGGTGTGTTTATCCAATAGCAGAGAGCGGGGTTCCCCTTCAGCGAACAACTGCTGTTCGCTCCACTGGCGTAGCGCCACAACGAGCGGAAATAGCTGCTCACCTTTTGGTGTCAGAACATATTCCTGATAAGCCGAGCTTTCGGAAACGGGCTGAACGGAAAAAATGCCCTCGTCAACCAAAGTGCGCAGACGGTCGGTAAGAATATTTTTGGCAACGCCCAAACTGCGCTGAAAATCGCTGAAACGGCGGCGATTGTCGAAAGCATCTCGGATAATTAGCAATGTCCAACGATCGCCAACCACATCCAGCGCGCGCGCGACGGGACACACATCCTCTTTCAGACTTTTGCGCTTCACCATGACTATTTCCTCCCCTTTTTCCTGTTCATCCTACCTGCCTTACCCACAAGCTGAAAAACTGACCGCACATTTTCTGGTTGCAGAGTAAAACCAGATCGTTCATGCTTCAACTGGTTTTATTTTGAAACCAAACTGAGTAATGAAAGCCAATATTATGAAAAATAGTCCTATTCATACCACGTCATCCGTCACTGAATATGATCTTTACAGCAATACGCTACCTGCGCAGACGGCATTACCGCGCGCGTTAGTGCTGCTGTTTGCCTGTGCCAGCGCCCTCAGCGTCGCCAATGTTTATTACGCACAGCCGCTGCTGGATGCGCTATCGATAGATTTTCATATCAGTATCGCCGCCGTTGGCGGCGTGATGACGGCAACACAGCTTGGCTGTGCGCTGGCGTTAATTCTGCTGGTGCCGTTAGGTGACATCCTAAACCGACGCAATTTGATGTTGGTACAGTTGAGTGGGCTAATTGTGGCGCTGATTGCCGTTGGGCTAGCCACCACATCTCTGTATTTATTGATCAGCATGCTAGCCGTGGGCATGTTCGGCACGGCCATGACCCAGGGTCTGATTGCTTATGCCGCGACCGCTGCCGCACCACAGGAACGTGGGCGCGTTGTGGGAGCCGCGCAGGGCGGCGTGGTGATTGGGCTTTTGCTGGCTCGCGTACTGTCCGGTTTCATCGCTGATATGGCAGGCTGGCGCAGCGTGTACTTCTTTTCCGCACTGCTAATGCTCCTGCTCGCCGCGCTTTTATGGCGCGCACTGCCACATCAGCCGCGAGCCCAACAGCGCCCGCGCTATTCCGCGCTGCTGCTTTCGATGCTGACCCTGCTGCGTAAAGAACACGTGTTGCAAATACGTGGCGTCATCGCTTTACTGATGTTTGCTGCCCTGAGCATTTTTTGGAGCGCGCTCGTTTTACCGCTAAGCCGCGAACCTTATTTCTTTTCTCATACGGTTATCGGCGCGTTTGGTCTGGTGGGTATTCTCGGCGCACTGGCAGCAGTGAAAGCAGGCTCGCTGGCCGATAAGGGCCGCGAACAGTGGGTCAGCGGCATCGCCCTATTATTGCTGCTGGCATCGTGGCTGCCGCTGTGGTTAGCACCCTATTCTCTCTTCGCCTTGGTGGTCGGCATCATCGTTCTCGATCTGGGCGGACAGGCCATTCACGTTACCAACCAAAGCATGATTTTCAAGACGCATCCCGATGCACACAGCCGTTTGGTTGGCTGCTATATGCTGTTTTATAGCATCGGTAGCGGCCTTGGCGCGATGGCAACGACAGTGGCATATGACGCTGCTGGCTGGTCAGGCGTATGCCTTCTTGGCGCCGCCGTCAGCCTGTTGGCATTACTCTTCTGGAAAATGACGTTGCACGTTTCAGCGCCGTCATCGACCGCATTCACACCGTCATGATAACGGAAACGATTCTTGATAAAGGAAAAACGATGAACGAACTGACATTACTGGCTGATGCCGATGAGCGCGGTAGACGTTATCTGGCGGGGAATACACAGCGTCGGGTTTTTCCCGATGCCGATGCCCTCGCAGGGCTAGCGCGTTTTGATGAAGTGCTGCCGCAACAAGGTTTCTCGCCTGAAGACACCCTAACGCTACTGGATGAGGTCGGTTCACCCGCCACCACCGCTTCTAATGGCCCGAACTATTTCGGCTTTGTTATCGGTGCGACATTGCCAGTTGCCGCTGCCTCCGAGCGATTGATGATCGCCTGGGATCAGTGTGCGTCCACCTTTGATAATTCGCCGGTATCCGCCACGCTGGAACGCCTCGCCAGCCGTTGGGTGCTTGATATCCTGAATTTACCGACAGAAAGTGCCGTTGGTTTCGGCACCAGCGCCACCGCCTGCACCCTTTCTTGTCTGGTCGCCGCACGCCGTGATCTGTTGGCAAAACAGGGCTGGGATTTTGACAACGATGGGCTACTCGGCGCACCTGAGATTAAGGTTGTGATTTCAGCACTGACGCACATTACCGTGAAAAAAGCGCTGCGCGTGCTTGGCTTTGGGCTACGCCATGTCATCGTCGCACCTGTTAATGCGTTTGGGCAGATCGATGTAACACAGCTTCCTCCGCTCGACGAGCGCACCATTCTTTGTTTGCAGGCTGGTGAGGTAAACACGGGCGAATTTGATGACTTTGCACAAATCATTCCGCTCGCTAAAGCGGCAGGAGCTTGGGTTCACGTTGATGGGGCGTTCGGGCTCTGGGCCAGAGCCTCATCTCACGCGGCACTCACTGCGGGTATCGAACTGGCCGACAGTTGGACAACGGACGCGCATAAATGGCTAAACACCCCCTACGACTGCGCGATGGCGATTTGCCGAAATGCGGACGCGTTAGCCGAGGCGATGAACGCGGATGCGGTTTACTCAAGCGCGGCACGCGATGCCCAGAAGAATCTAACGCTCGAATTTTCCCGTCGCCCGCGTGGGATTCCCGTATGGGCGGCATTGCGTACATTGGGGCGTGACGGCGTGGCTGAGATGATCGAACGACACTGCCGGCAGGCAACGTGGATCGCCGACGGCCTGCGCCATGCGGGTTTTGAGATAGTAAATCGGGTGGTGCTCAATCAGGTTCTGCTGCGTGGGGAAACCGACAGCCAAACGACGGCAATACGGGAAGCGTTACAGGCTTCGGGCAAGGCATGGTTTGGCGGCACTGTCTGGCAAGGGCGTCCGGCATTACGAATCAGCGTCTCATCCTGGCGTACACAGGACGACAACGTGCAGGCGCTGATCGCGCTGCTGACGGAGATCAAAGCTCAAACCCCACGCTGAGCGAGGTATAAAACGACTGTCCCCGCAAACGCGGGGACAGGGGGAAAGGATGACGTCATCAGGCCATTGCGTACCGATATGCTAGACGTAAACGCTAATGCTGGAGACTTGTCCCTGAAAGCGATTCAACGCCTCTGCCGCACGTTGCAGACTTTCGGTATTTTGCACTTCACTACGGGATGACGCGCCCGCGACACCTTGCTGAATAGTGTCGAAAACATTAATCGGCTGGAACACATTAGAAGGTGGAACACTCCCACCTTCAGCTGGCGGCGATGAGATAAAACCCAGCAGCGCGGAGCCTTCTTCCCGCCCCAATTGCCCGCTGCTAACCAGACTACCGACCGTTTCGTACAGTTCGGCAGGACTAATGCGGGTGAAATCATACCGCGTCGTCTCACCGGCAGGAACGGCACCACTGCCCGCCTGATAAGACTGAAGCTGTTCGGACAGCGCCACTTTCTCGGCATGCTCTGTAGAACGCTTCGCCATCACCTGCTGGCTGGCAAAGACGGACGACTCTGCGGCTTCAACTTTCATATCACCTCCTTACGGGTAACGTATGGAAGACAAAAACTCATTGGCATAGTGCCTCACCAGTACGGTGAGCACAAAAATAGCGTTCTTTAATACTGACACGCAATCCACCATCGCGCCAGCCAGAAGCGGGATTTGGTTACGCTGGCGCGGGGAGCACTATGATGATGCGGGGAACACTATACTATATAGTGCAGTGCATCATGCTGCTCTTAGCAATAATCGCCGAACCAGCGTGTTAATCGACAAAAGCACTCACGGGAATATTGAATCGCTTAGCGAGTGCCCTCATGTGAGCAAGTGTTAACGTACGCTCACCATTTAGAATACGGGATACCAGAGACTTTTTACCGATCTCAGCTTCAAAATCACTCTGCATTAGCTGATGCTGATCCATGAGGACACGTAGCAAAGCGATACCGGCAGGGAGTGCCTTAATACGTTCGTTGAAGGCTGCAAACTCCGGCGCATCATTTTCGTATTGATCAATTTTGGCAGTCAGCATATCGATTAGCGAACTATCTGGCTCACTCTCGATCAGATATTCAGTGAGTTTCAGTGCATCCTCATAATCCTTACGAGAGGTGCTGCCTCCGAGAAAAGGGACGATACTCGTCAGATCGTTAGCTGCCTTGATGGCGTCTGAATATATCATTCTTTATTCCTCCGGTAATGCTCTGTCAGCCTGTCGTACTCTGCATGGGATGTTATGTGTTTGATGAAGATTTTTCCTCGCTCAAAATCAGCAAAAAACATCACTCGAAGATGCCCACCACCGATATCAATAACCCACCACTTTTCCCGATATTTCATCCTGTCTAAGCTGGGAAAGCGATTTTTCATATCGTCCGGCGTTGCGTACATTTCGCGTTTTATAACTCGATATAGGTCAGCAAGTGCTGCCGCCTGATTCGGAAACTGGTTGGTTGCAGTGTCAAAAGGTGCCCGAGAAATCACATGCATCCTGATTCATTCCCTTTTGTTTCCAAATTGGAAATAATATGCCGTAAACGGAACGAGTTGACAATAAGGAAACCCGTATAATTTACATTCCTGATATTCGGTTTATTCCCCGCTAGCGCGGGGAATACGGAGATCGCATTCAGATGGTAAGAACGAGCCTCACACAGTCGGCGCATTACTCGCTAGTGCAACGACGTTCTCTTGTTCTGCGGGAGCTTTGCTGGTTTTCTCTTTTTTCTTTTCCACATAGGTCAGTTTTTCCTGACTCTGCGTCGGTGGGGTCACCGGGTGGGATTGGCCAGTGAAGATGCCACCCTTTTCGATGGAAAGTTCATCGGTGAAGATATCGCCGAACACTTTTCCTTGCGCCAGAATCGCCACAACGCTGGCGACTACGCGTCCTTCCACACGACCGTTGATGACGATCTGCTGCGATCTCATTTCGCCGTTTATCTGGCCGGTGTGCTCCACTTTAATCGTGTTATCACACTGCACGTCACCTTCTACCTGACCTTCCACAGTGATGTTGCCATCAACGGACAAAGAGCCCGTCATACGCGCGCCCTGAGAAATGAAGGTATCCTTTTTCACACGCACAGGGTTCACTGAATTAATCAACTCGTTCGATGGGCTGATAGCGGGAGAGCTGTTTATTTCACTGCGCCCTTGCGGTTCTTTTACATCTTTTTTATTTTTATCAAATGAAAACATCATGTTATTCCTTTTAACAGTATAGAAAAATGCAATCACGGCACTTGCGGCCAACATGGCAGCCACTCCTTGACCGTAATAGTGAAGGGGAAATTCGCTATAAATATCAACAAGCCAGACGACAACTAATAAAGCCCATATCGCCCATATTCCCCAAAGCAGGTTGTAATTACGCACCGGGATAAACCCAGAAAGAGGTGGGGTAACGCATATCCTTCTCCATTCGTCCTTTTTGCTGCTTAATTTCCAGATTAATTCTGGCCACGCCCCATAACTATCGGATGGTAAGCCCTTTTATTTAGTCCAATGACCGTGGCAACGTGATGACTATCGCATAAATTTTCGCCAATACGGTGTGGAAATGTGAGTTTTATTGATGTGGGTGCATCTCTTCGGTGAAGAGTATTGCGCAGCTAAACCGATTCTTCTATTTTAGCAAACAGTCTGACTATCGTTGATAAGAGTAACTTTATGGCAAACAGAATTTGGGTCATGGGCGACGCCGTTGTCGATCTCATCCCGGAAGATACGGAACGCTATCTGAAATGCCCCGGCGGTGCACCAGCCAATGTCGCGGTTGGCATTGCCAGACTGGGGGGAAGCAGCGCTTTTGTCGGCCGCGTCGGTGACGATGTTTTTGGCCATTTCCTGAAAACGGTGCTGGAACAGGAAAACGTCGATACCTATCACATGACGTACGACAAACACCACCGCACATCAACCGTGGTCGTGAGCCTTGATGACGCGGGTGAACGCACCTTCACGTTTATGGTGCGCCCGAGTGCCGACCTGTTCTTACAACCGGAAGATCTGCCGGTATTCAACCGGAGAGAATGGCTGCACCTCTGTTCTATTGCACTGTCGCAGGAACCGTCGCGCAGTACGGCGTTTGAGGCAATGCGGCAGATTAAAGCCGCGCTGGGGCGAGTTTGCTTCGACCCCAATATCCGTGACGACCTCTGGCAGAGCGAGCAGGAACTGCGCGACTGCCTGACACAAGCGCTGATGCTGGCTGATGTGGTGAAACTGTCGCGCGAGGAGCTGACCTTCCTCTGTCCAACAGCGGATGTTGAAGAAGGGATCCAGCAGTTCATGCAGCGCTACCCCACTCGGCTATTGCTGGTGACGCTGGGCAGCGAAGGCGTCTGGCTGCACGATCGCCACCAGCTACAACACTTTGCTGCGCCGTCGGTAACACCTGTCGATACCACGGGTGCAGGGGATGCCTTCGTTGCCGGTTTGCTGCACGGCCTGGCGGAATATGACGATTTATCGCAGCCGCTGAGCTGGGACCCGATTATCGAGCAGGCGCAGCAGTGTGGCGCACTGGCTACTACGGCAAAAGGCGCGATGACAGCACTCCCCTACGCGCAGCAATTGCACACCCTCCCCGTAGCCAAGCCCTAACCCTTCGGCTCATGCGGTTACCGCCCGGTTTTGTAGCCAGGATCACAGTTACAGAATCGGGTGAGTGAAATTTCTTGCTAACCCTTCTGCTGGCTTTTATTTTCCTCATGAAAAACCGGTTTAGCAATTTAGCTAAACGTGAGAATTCCAAAAACAATAAATCTCCTTCACGACGAGAACGAAAAAATGAAACCAAGCCACCTTGCTGTGACGATAGGATTATTACTCTCCTCCCCGTTTTATGTTTCTGCTGCCAACACCGACAGTATCGAAGACCGCCTGAACGCAATGGAACAGCGTTTGCAACAGGCTGAAGCACGTGCTCAAGCCGCCGAGGCCAGAGCCAATGCCGCTGAAAAGCAAACCCAGCAGCTAGCAACCCGCACAACCCAAACCGAACAAAAAACCCAGCAGGTGGAACAGCGCACGACGGCGCTGGCCAAACAGAAGTCGTTCTCCGATGGATTCGAATTCCACGGCTACGCACGTTCCGGCCTGTCGATCAATGATTCCGCCACCAGTGCCAAAACCGATATCGGGCCGGGCATGTCCCCTGCCGGTCAGACAGGTGGACATATTGGTCGTTTGGGTAATGAAGACGACACTTACGTCGAGCTCAAACTGGAACACAAACAGAAGCTGGATAATGGCGCAACCACTCGATTCAAGGTGATGATGGCGGACGGTCAGCGCAGCTATAACGACTGGACGGCGACCACCAGCGATCTGAACATCCGCGAAGCCTTCGTCGAACTGGGTTCACTGCCGACCTTCACCGGTGTCTTTAAGGACACCACGCTGTGGGCAGGCAAACGCTTCGATCGTGATAACTTCGATATTCACTGGCTAGATAGCGATGTTGTGTTCCTCGCAGGCACCGGCGGCGGGATCTACGACGTGAAATGGGCGGATAGCGCCAAGAGTAACTTCTCGCTGTATGGCCGCAGCCTCGGTGAAATCACCTCGCTGGATAACGACATCAAAAACTACGTCTTTACCGCCAACAACTACGTTGGGCCATTCCAATTCATGCTGAGCGGATTAACGGCCAAGAATAACGATGTAAAAGAAAACACAGGTACAAGCCGCGATAACATCACCGTCACCAATACCAATGCGGGCGACAAAGGCTATCACGCGATGGTGGCTTACCACGGCGACAGCTTCTATGGCTTACGCGACGGGACATCGAAAACCGCGATCCTCTACGGTCACGGGCTAGGCGGCGAAGTGAAGAGTATCGGTTCCGACGGTAATCTCACCAACGATGCCAACACATGGCGCTTTGCAACCTACGGCACAACCGCGCTGAACAAAACCTGGAGCTTCGCACCGTCCATTCTGGCGCAAACCAGCAAAGACCGTTACGTCAGCGGCGATAGCTACGAATGGGTGACCTTTAATGCGCGCCTGATTCAGGAAATCACCGAAAACTTTGCACTGGCCTATGAAGGCAGCTATCAATACATGGACCTCGATCCGCGCGGTTATCGGAGCCTGAATCAGGTGAGCGGCGGCTTCTATAAACTGACCTTCGCGCCTACGTTCAAGGTCGGCGATATCGGCAACTTCTTCAGCCGTCCTGAACTGCGCGTGTTTGCCAGCTACATGGACTGGGATAAACGACTGGATAACTACTCCAACGATGATACGTTCGGCTCCACCGGCTTTAAAGCAGGCGGTGAATGGAACTTCGGCATCCAGATGGAAACCTGGTTCTGATCATTAGCCAGCCTTAGCGTCGATTACGCTGTGATCGACGCTGAAGAAACAGCATATATAGAGGAATAACATGGATATCAACGCTACTGCCGCTGCGCTAATCCCCCTTCTCGGCGGGAAAGAAAACATCGCCAGCGCTGCCCACTGTGCGACCCGCCTACGTCTGGTATTAAATGACGACAACCTGGCTGACAAGAAAGCCATTGAGGGCGTTGACGGCGTTAAAGGCTGCTTCCAGAACGCCGGACAAATGCAGATTATTTTCGGTACCGGATTAGTGAACAAAGTCTATGCAGAGTTCATTAAAGCCGCAGGCATCAGCGAATCAAGCAAATCCGAAGCGGCTTCTATCGCGGCGAAAAAGCTGAATCCGCTGCAACGTCTGGCGCGTCTGTTATCTAATATCTTCGTCCCTATCATGCCTGCGATTATCGCGTCCGGCCTGTTGATGGGGCTGCTCGGCATGATCAAGACCTACGGCTGGGTCGACTCCAGCAGTGCAATCTTCGTGATGCTGGATATGTTCAGTTCCGCTGCCTTTATCATCCTGCCAGTGCTGATCGGTTTCACTGCCGCACGGGAATTCGGCGGTAACCCCTATCTGGGCGCAACGCTGGGCGGCATTCTGACGCATCCGGCGCTGACCAACGCTTGGGGCGTCGCGGGTGGCTTCCAGACCATGCATTTCTTCGGCATGGACATTGCCATGATCGGCTATCAGGGCACCGTATTCCCGGTACTACTGGCCGTCTGGTTCATGAGCATCGTGGAAAAACGTCTGCGTAAAGTTGTACCGGACGCACTGGACATTATCGTCACACCTTTCCTGACGGTCATCATCTCCGGCTTCGTCGCGATGCTGCTCATCGGCCCGGCGGGGCGCGCACTGGGCGATGGTATTTCTCTCGTCCTCAGCACGTTAATTGCTCACGCGGGTTGGTTCGCGGGTTTACTGTTCGGTGGCCTCTATTCCGTCATCGTGATCACCGGCGTTCACCACAGCTTCCATGCCATTGAGGCAGGGCTGCTTGGTAACCCGAATATCGGCGTCAACTTCCTGCTGCCGATTTGGGCAATGGCGAACGTGGCGCAGGGCGGCGCGTGTCTGGCGGTCTACTTTAAAACGCGTGACGCAAAAATCAGAGCGATTGCCGTTCCGGCGGGGCTTTCCTGTCTGCTGGGTATCACCGAAGCAGCGATCTTTGGTATCAACCTGCGTTTCATCAAGCCGTTCCTCGCAGCACTGGCAGGCGGTGCACTCGGTGGCGCGTGGGTCGTCTTCAATCACGTCAATATGACGGCCGTCGGGCTGACCGGTTTTCCGGGGCTGGCCATTGTGCAAGGTGGATCGATGCTTAACTATCTGATTGGGATGTTGATTGCATTCGGTGCCGCCTTTGTCATTTCCTTACTGCTGAAATACAAAACGGATAGCGAATAATGAAGGAAGTCCACTTAGTAAAGCGCATGGCGCACGCCCTGATGTCAGGTCACTCACGGAAACAGGAAGACCCGTATCGCCCGGAATGGCATCTGTCACCGTGTGTGGGTCTGCTTAACGATCCGAACGGATTTATTCATCATAATGGGCGTTACCATCTGTTTTATCAGTGGAATCCTTTAGCCTGTGCCCACGGAGCAAAATTCTGGGGGCACTGGAGTTCCGCCGATTTGGTGAACTGGAAGCATGAACCCGTCGCGCTGGTGCCGAGCGAAAGCTATGAAAGCCACGGCTGCTACTCCGGTTCTGCCGTCGTGGACCAAGGTGCAATCACGCTGATTTATACCGGTAACGTCAAATACGATGACGGTTCACGCACCGCGTTTCAGTGTCTCGCCCGCGAAAATTCTAACGGAGAATACGACAAGCTGGGCGCGGTTCTGACGCTCCCGGACGGCTACACTGGCCACGTTCGCGATCCCAAAGTGTGGCATCATGACGACCACTGGTACATGGTGCTCGGCGCACAGGATCTCGATCTTCAGGGGAAGGTCGTGCTCTATCGCTCCGCCGATCTACTGGCGTGGGAAAAGATCGCCGAGATCGCCGGTTCTCGTTTGAGTGGGCTCGGTGATTTTGGCTATATGTGGGAGTGTCCAGACCTGTTCCCGCTGGATGGCAAAGATATACTGATTTGCTGCCCGCAGGGCGTTCCCGCCGAAGACGAACGTTATCTGAATACCTTTCAGGCGGGCTATTTCATTGGCTCACTCGACTACGAGAGCGGCGTTTACCCACATCAGGATTTCCACGAACTGGATCTCGGCTTTGAGTTTTACGCTCCACAAACCACGCTGAGTGAAGACGGGCGACGCCTGCTGTTTGGCTGGATGTCGATTCCTGACGACAATGAGTTTTTTGAACCGACGATCGAGCACGGCTGGATCCATATTATGACCTGTCCGCGTGAACTCACGCGGCATGGCGATCGCGTTTACCAACGTCCTGCGCGCGAATTGCAACAGTTGCGTAGACAGCATTACACCTGGCAAGGTGCCGCAGACTACGCCTCGCCGCTGCCCATAAGTAGCGCGGAAGTGCTCATCACAGTTCAGGGGGAATTCCAGCTCAATCTTGCCTCCCAGCTTGTTCTCTGTTGGGACGGCGAGCGTGTAACGATGAGCCGACGCAACCGCCGCACTGGCGAGCCCGAGCACCGCTACTGGCGCGGCGACCTGAGTCAATTGCAGATATTATGCGATCGCTCCAGCGTTGAAATTTTTATCAACGACGGCGAGGCCGTGATGTCTGCACGCATGTTCCCAGAAAGCGAGGCGACCATGACGTTCAGTGGCTCTGGGCGATTAACGCTACAACACTGGCTGTTAGCGCAGTGCGTGATAGAATAACTTTCCTTTTTTCTGATAGCAGACCACGCGGTGAAACCGACTAAACGCATAACAATCAGTGACATCGCCGCGCTGGCTGGTGTATCAAAATCCACCGCCAGTCTGGTGCTTAACGGCCGTAGCAAAGAATTCCGCGTTTCTGATGAAACGCGCGATCGCATTTTAGCCGTCGCGCACGAGCAGCGTTATCAGCCCAGCATTCACGCACGTTCACTGCGTTCCTCACGCAGTAACACGTTGGGGCTGGTAGTGCCGGAAATGACCAACTACGGCTTCGCCGTGATTTCCCGCGAGCTGGAGATGCGGTGCCGTGAAGCTGGGTTACAGCTGCTGATTGCCTGTACCGACGAAAATGCCAGTCAGGAGATGATGGCGGTCAACAGTCTGGTACAGCGTCAGGTCGATGGCCTGATTGTCGCCTCCAGCCTTCTGAGTGATACCGAGTATCAGAAAATTAACCAGCAGCTACCTGTCGTGCAATTTGACCGGATTATTGGTGATTCCACCCTGCCGATGGTCATTTCCGAAGCGGTAGAATCCACGGCGGAAATGGTCGAGCGTATCGCCCGCCAGCATCGTGATGAGTTCTATTTCCTTGGCGGCCAGCCGCGAATTTCCCCGACTCGCCACCGTCTGGAAGGCTTCCAGCTTGGGCTGGCACGTGCCGGCATCGACTGCCAGCCAGAGTGGATTCTTCATGGTAGTTACCACCCCAGCGCAGGTTACGAAATGTTTGCTCAGCTGTGTGCGACGCTGGGTCGTCCGCCAAAAGCACTGTTTGTTGCCGCCTGTGGCTTAATGGAAGGGGTGCTGCGTTATATGAACCAGCATAACCTGATGGAAAGCGGCATCCGTCTGTGCTGCTTTGACGATCACTATCTGTTTGATTGTTTACCGCTGAAGATCGATACCGTGGCACAGGATTGTGAAAATCTGGCACGCAACAGCTTTGAAATGATTACGAGTTTGATCGCACAACAGCCGCTTGAAGAAGATCGACGCTATATCCCGACGCGTATTCACTGGCGTCATCCTGACTCGCGGGCATAGCCATAGCCCAACACACTTCACCAGCAGGTAGAACGTAAAAAGGGAATGTGGTTAGCGCCGCTTCTGAGAGCTTCGCATCACATTCCCTTTTGAATCGATCAGCCGTTATTTAGCGGCAGCGGTTTCCGCACCAACCAGGCCCACCTTGAGGTAGCCCGCTTTACGCAGTGAATCCATCACGCTCATGATGGTTTCATAATCGACGCTTTTATCTGCCTGAAAGAAGATGGTCGTTTCTTTGTTGGCACTGGTTTTTGCATCCAGCACCTGAGCCAGCGACTGCTCGTTAACCACCTCTTCCCCCAGAAACATTTGCTTATCCGCCTTTACCGTCAGGTAGAGCGGTTTTTCTGGCCGCGGCTGCGGTACTGCCGATGAAGCAGGTAGATCGACACGAATGTCTACCGTTGCCAGCGGGGCTGCTACCATGAAGATAATCAGCAGAACCAGCATGACGTCAATGAACGGCGTGACGTTAATGTCATGCATTTCACCGTCATCACTCACGTCCTCCTTCAAATGCATCGCCATGACTTAACCCACCCGCAGTTTGTGCGCGGCTGAAGACGCCCGGTTATCGTTGCTGGCAGCCACATCGAGATCGCGACTTTGCAGCAGCAGCACTTGTGCCGCCACATCACCGACTGTCGCTTTGTAGCCAGCAATCGAGCGTGCAAAGACGTTATAGATGACAACCGCAGGAATCGCCGCAACCAGACCAATCGCCGTCGCCAGCAGGGCTTCCGCGATACCCGGAGCAACTACCGCCAGGTTAGTCGTTTGCGTCTGTGCGATTCCGATGAAGCTGTTCATGATGCCCCATACTGTACCGAACAGCCCCACGAACGGTGCAACCGCGCCGACCGTTGCCAGATAGCCGTTACCACGCCCCATGTGACGCCCGGTAGCCGCCACACGACGTTCCAGACGAAACGCGGTGCGCTCTTTAATCCCGTTGTTATCATCAGAACGGGCGGACAGTTCCAGTTCGTTCTGTGCATCGACCAGCAATTGCTGCGCTACGCTACCTGCTTTGAACGCATCCGCCGTTTCCAGCGCATCGTCGAGCGTTTTCGCCTGTTCCAGCGCCAGATATTCACGGCGCAGTCGACGTTTCGCGCCAGACATTTCGACGCTTTTACTGAAGAAGATCGCCCAGGTAATCACGGAAGCCAGCAGCAAACCGATCATTACCGTTTTCACTACGGCATCAGCGTGCTGGTACATGCCCCAGACGGACAAGTCGGTTTTCATCAGATTGTTAGTGCCCGGCGCCGCACTGGCAGGAAGCGTGAGCGCTGACGTTGATGCTTGTGCATCGGTCGTCACGGGTGCGGAAGGGGACGCAGCAGCAGGCTGCGCGGCTGGCGCGGCATTCTGTGTCGATAACGGCGTCGTTGCCTGAGCCGCAAACGCATTTCCACTTAGTCCCGCCGTACACAGCAGGATAACCAGCACGCTACGGGAAAATGCGCTGAACGCGCCACGTTTTTTTTGCCAGGTTGATAACACCTGTTGAGTTGTATTACTGACAGCCGTCTTCACGCTGTGCCTCCACCATTCGTTCTGTACAATATCCACACATACCCACAGGTATCAATGCAGCAATAACGCAGCCTGAAATGATACCAAACCCTGAACGGATTGATAGTAGTTCTCATTATTATTTACATCAGATAACCCACTTTTTCTTGCGTTCTGACAGGGTTTTTGGGGGTATTACCTGCACATCGACAGGAAAGGCATAAGAAAATCATAAAAAATAGCATTCAGGAATATATCTGGCAGGTGGCAGGCGCTGGGGCTCATCTAAAACTCAGTTCTATATCATGAGGTTTTTGTGATCGACATTAAGTTATCACACCATTTCATGATGGCTGGCGATAAGTTTAGTGAAATAAATAGAAACATAAGTACACAATAAGATAAATAAAAACACCAAGTTACGTATATTTAGATTAAGAAACCAGTAATAAAATCCATATAAAACAGCATTTCACATTAGCTTTTTCTTTTGTGACACGAGTCATTCTACCAAGTTGTATAATAGGTTAGCTTAATCCACAGAGAATATCGGCGCGCGCCACAATAATAGCTCACATAAGGACGCCGTCCTCTCACCCGTAAACCCTCTGTTCATTACTCTATTTTTCATGGGTTTACATTTTTAATGTCACCATTTGATTATCGATAATGTCACCCTACCTCTGGAGATAACTCAATGAAGCTGTCGAAAACATTGATCGGCGTTTGTCTGGGCTCTACTGCATTACTGATGAGTCAAGCGATTCAGGCACAACAAATTAAAGCCTCTGATGTTCACCCTGAAGGTTACCCTAATGTCGTTGCTGTTCAGAAAATGGGAGAGAAATTAAAAGCTGCCACCAATGGCAGGCTGGAAATTAAAACCTTCCCCGGCGGCGTATTAGGTGATGAAAAACAAATGATTGAGCAGGCACAGCTCGGTGCGATTGATATTATCCGTGTATCAATGACGCCCGTTGCCGCTATTTTACCGGAAATAGAGGTCTTCACCCTGCCCTATATTTTCCGTGATGAAGATCATCTTCACAAAGTACTGGACGGAAAAATTGGCCAGGAAATTGGTGACAAGATTACCCATAGCAGTAAATCAAAATTGGTTTTCCTGGGCTGGATGGACGCGGGAACGCGTAATTTAATTACCAAACAGCCAGTAGCAAAACCTGAAGATCTTAAAGGCATGAAAATTCGCGTTCAAACCAGCCAGGTTGCTCTCGCAACGTTGAAAGCCATGGGGGCTAACGCCATCGCCATGGGCACCAGCGAAGTCTTTAGCGGCATGCAAACCGGCGTCATTGACGGTACCGAAAATAATCCACCGACCTATGTTGCGCATAACTACATGCCTGTTGCCAAGAATTTCACCTGGAGCCGCCACTTCATTATTCCTGAGTTGTTCCTGTATTCCAAAACCAAGTGGGATAAGCTTTCCAAGGAAGATCAGGATCTTATCCTGAAGCTGGCAAAAGAAGCGCAGCAAGAACAACGCGTACTGTGGAATGAATACAATCAGCAATCACTGGATAAAATGAAGGCTGGTGGCGTTCAGTTCCATGAAATCGATACCGAGTACTATTTCAAAGCGACGCAGCCCGTACGCGATCAATTTGGTGCCAAATATCAGGAGCTGATTAAAGCCGTCGCCGACGTCCAATAATTCAGACCGCATTCCAGCGGATAAATAGCAGAATATTGACGAGCATATTTACGTAATTAAAACGGTGATAATGGAAGGCTAATCCATTATCACCGCGCTACGGCTTTGTCAGCGATCTCCGTTATCTATTATCCGCCACCCTAATGGCCTGATATAAACAATTATCCTTCGCTTATCACTCAGCTGAGTGAATATAGGTGACACAATGGCACAGTCTTATCACTTAAGTATGGATGTACTCTATCGTATTGCCATGTGGGTTTCTGGTCTGGCGTTACTCATTATGACGCTAATAATTCCTATCGGCATATTTGCACGTTATGTTTTAAATGCTGCATTATCCTGGCCGGAACCCATTTCGATTATTTGTATGGTGACGTTTACTTTTGTAGGCGCAGCAGTCAGTTACCGTTCCAACTCACATATTGCCGTCAGCATGTTGACCGACAGATTGCCAGAATCCGGTAAGAAGATTTGCATTCATTTGTCGAATCTCCTGATGCTCTTAATTAGCCTGTTTATTCTCTATTACAGCACCGTGCTCTGCATGGAATTATGGGAACAACCCGTCGCAGAGTTTCCATTATTAACCGCGGGTGAAAGTTATTTACCGCTGCCTATTGGCTCGTTAATTACCGTGCTCTTCATCATCGAAAAAATGTTTTTCGGCCCGCAGGATAAACGCCCTGTGGTCATGCTTGGTAGTTCTTAATTCGGAGCCAATACCATGGATGCATTTATTCTTGTTGCCACGCTGGCTGTGCTGCTGGCGGTCGGCGTTCCCGTCGCCTACGCGGTAGGGCTGAGCGCGATTGTTGGCGCTTTCTGGATCGATTTGCCACTTGAGGCAGTCATGATTCAAATTACCAACGGCGTGAACAAATTTTCGCTGCTGGCGATTCCCTTCTTTATTCTGGCTGGCGCTATTATGGCTGAAGGCGGTATCGCCCGTCGTCTGGTTAGCTTCGCGTACATCTTTGTCGGCTTTATTCGCGGTGGCTTATCGCTGGTTAACATCGTGGCATCGACATTTTTCGGTGCGATATCCGGCTCTTCCGTGGCAGACACGGCCTCAATCGGCTCAGTGATGATCCCGGAAATGGAGAAGAAGGGTTATCCGCGCGACTTCTCCGCCGCCGTCACCGCCAGCGGTTCCGTGCAGGCCATTCTGACACCACCTAGCCACAACTCCGTGATCTACTCGCTGGCAACCGGCGGCACGGTTTCCATTGCCTCACTGTTTATCGCAGGGATCCTGCCCGGTCTGCTGCTCAGCCTGACCCTGATGGTGATGTGCGTCGGTTTTGCGCATCGACGCGGTTACCCGAAAGGCGAACGTGTGCCGTTTCGTCAGGCGCTAAAAATCTTTGTCGATACGCTGTGGGGGCTGATGACAGTCGTCATCATCATGGGGGGGATTCTGTCCGGTATTTTTACCGCGACCGAGTCTGCGGCCATCGCCTGCCTGTGGTCCTTCTTCGTGACCATGTTTATCTATAAAGATTATAAATGGTCAGAACTGCCCAAGCTGATGTACCGCACGGTAAAAACCGTCACGATCGTGATGATCCTGATCGGCTTCGCCGCCGCGTTCGGTGCTATCATGACCTACATGCAGTTGCCAAGCCGCATTACCGAGTTTTTTACCTCCATTTCAGATAACAAGTACGTCATCCTGATGTGGATTAACATCATGCTGTTACTGGTCGGCACGCTGATGGACATGGCACCGCTGATCCTGATTCTGACTCCCGTTCTGCTGCCTGTCGCCATCTCACTCGGCATCGATCCGGTCCATTTCGGCATGATCATGCTGGTGAACCTTGGGATCGGTTTGATTACGCCACCGGTAGGGTCGGTGCTTTTCGTCGCCAGTGCAGTGAGTAAACAGAAGATAGAACAGGTTGTTAAAGCGATGCTGCCCTTCTACTGTGGGCTCTTCTTTGTGCTGATGCTGGTCACCTACATTCCAGCCATCTCGCTCTGGCTGCCTAAATTCTTTGGCGTCCATACGGGTTAACACATCTCAATTGCGCCATGTCATTCGCAGCAATGCAGAAAAACATGGCGCTTTCCTTCGCGTTGTCTTACCTGAAATATTTTCACCTACCTTCTGCCTTATCTTATCAAAATCGGCGGAAGCCCCTTTCGCTGCGGGAATGCTCGCAATATCGAGCAAGTTTTCTGTCATGACAAAACCCGCCCACACGCCGTTCCAGCCGTGATAACGTAGACCTTATAAATCGAATCCTAATAAATCCAATGATGCCCCGTAATTTCCCAGCGTTCACGGTCGGGAAGAGCAGGCGTATTGAGTCATTCGGCAGGACTGAACAGAAAAGGTGATAGTGGTCATGACAAGCAAAAAAACGGCAACAGCGTTAGTCGCCGCAGGACGCAGCAAGAAATTCACCCACGGCTCCGTCAACCCCGTTATTCAGCGCGCGTCCTCTCTGGTATTTGATACCGTGCAGGACAAGAAGCACGCCACCATTAATCGAGCTAAAGGTGCGCTGTTCTACGGTCGCCGTGGCACGTTGACCCATTTCTCGTTTCAGGAAGCGATGGTGGAACTGGAAGGCGGCGTAGGTTGTGCACTGTACCCTTGTGGTGCGGCTGCCATTTCTAACGCGATCCTCTCTTTCGTCGCGGCTGGCGATCATATTCTGGTAACGGAATCGGCCTACGAACCCACGCAGGATTTCTGCTCGAAAGTGCTCAACAAGCTGAACGTCAGCACCACCTATTTCGATCCGCTCATCGGTGCCGATATCGCCGAGCTGATCCAGCCCAATACCAAAGTCGTCTTTCTTGAATCGCCGGGCTCTATCACCATGGAAGTACACGATGTCCCCGCCATCGTCCAAGCCGTACGCCGTATCAATCCCGAGATCGTCATCATGATTGATAATACCTGGGCGGCGGGCATTTTATTCAAGGCGTTCGACTTCGATATTGATATCTCGATTCAGGCGGGTACGAAATATATCGTCGGCCATTCCGATGCCATGATCGGCACCGCAGTCGCTAACGAACGCTGCTGGGTACAGCTACGTGAACACTCTTACCTGATGGGGCAAATGGTGGATGCTGATACCGCCTACGTCGCCAGCCGCGGCCTGCGCACGTTGGGCGTCAGACTCAAACAGCATCAGGAAAGCAGTATCCGCATTGCGAAATGGCTGGCGGAACGGCCAGAAGTCGCAGTCGTTAATCATCCTGCATTGCCAGGATGCAAAGGGCATGAATTCTACGAGCGCGATTTTAACGGCTGTAACGGCTTGTTCTCATTCGTCCTGAAAGAGAAATTAAGCAAAGAAACGTTGGCGCACTATCTGGACCATTTTGAGCATTTCAGCATGGCGTATTCCTGGGGCGGATTTGAGTCCCTGATTCTGGCAAATCAGCCAGAAGAACTGGCGGCTATTCGTCCTGTGAGCGGCGTGGACTTTACCGGCACACTTATTCGGTTACATATTGGACTTGAAGACAGTGACGATCTGATCGACGATCTGGCCGCAGGCTTTGACAGACTCGGCTCTTAATCAGCGACGCACTGCCATACGACCGGAAAAAAATACAGGAAGGAAACAAAATACAGGAAGTGTGACGGCCATAAAACCGCCGCGTCTTGATTTCCCCTGCGACGCGGTGGGTAATGCGTTATGATAATAATGAGTCAACGCTTACTAAAAAACCGCGTTACCTTAACCAAAAATTAAGCATTAAGCCTTATCGTATTCTCACAATGCGGTAAGGCGTTTTGCCCCATATACCCTAAATAATTCGAGTTGCAGGAAGGCGGCGACGTAGTGAATTCCCAGGAGCTTACTCAAGTAAGTGACTGGGGTGAACAAAGGAAGCCAACGCACATGCAGCTTGAAGTATGACGGGTAGACTGATTTTAGGGCTTGATAGGCAGTAGATTTCAGGTAACCCAGCATTCCACCGCCGCGGCCTGAGAGATAGTGAATATCGTCACTGGCGGGAAGTAATATGAGTATGGTTCACGACATTATTCAGGCGCTCTGGCAACAGGATTTTAGTGCACTGGCCGATCCCCACGTCATTTGGGTGATTTACGGTATTCTGTTCACGACGCTGTTTCTGGAAAACGGCCTGCTACCCGCCTCTTTTCTGCCCGGCGATAGCCTGCTGCTGCTCACCGGTGCCATGATTGCCAAAGGCGTGATGAGCTTTTTCCCCACGATGATTCTGCTTACCATCGCCGCCAGCCTTGGCTGTTGGCTCAGCTACCTTCAAGGACGCTGGCTAAGTGATACCCGTCTGGTAAAAGGCTGGCTGTTGCAGCTTCCTGCACATTACCACCAGCGCGCCTATCACCTGTTCCACCGTCACGGCATGACGGCGCTATTGGTTGGCCGCTTTTTAGCCTTTATCCGCACGCTGCTGCCAACAATGGCGGGGATTTCAGGGTTAAACAATACACGTTTTCAGATTTTCAACTGGCTCAGCGGGCTGCTGTGGGTCGGGGGGATTGTCACGCTCGGCTATGCGCTCAGCCATATCCCGCTGGTCAAACGCTATGAAGATCAGGTGATGACTGCACTGATCCTGCTGCCGATTATTTTACTGATCAGCGGCCTTATCGGTATGGCTGTCATCGTATGGCGTAAAAAACGCACGGTCGCCTAATCCGGTAACCGTGTGATTGATTGCCGCCTTCAGCTTTCTTCAACCGCCATATTAGTGGCCTTTAATCTTGTCACTTCGTCGCCCGGCGTCGCACCGAAATAGCGTTTAAATTCCCGGCTAAACTGCGACGCACTTTCATATCCGACGCGAGCCGCTGCAACGCCGGCTCTCAGGCCATCGTTGATCATCATCACCCGCGCTTTATGCAGGCGATAGGATTTCAGATACTGCAATGGCGAGGTGTTGGTGACCGCCTTGAAGTTATGATGAAACGCAGAGACGCTCATGTTCACCTCGGCAGCCAACTGCTCCACATTGAGGTTATCGGCGTAGTGATTCTCGATGCGCCGCAGTGCTTTGGCGATTTGGCTGAAGTGCGTGTGCCGATTCACCAGCGCCTGTAATGCCGCACCGCTTTCGCCACAGAGCATATGATAAATAATCTCGCGCACAATCGTCGGGCCCAACACGCGGGCATCGCGCGGGTTATTCATCGCATCCAGCAGCCGTTCAACGGCGCACAGAATCTCATCGCTCAACGGCGCGCTGTTCACCCCGCACGTGCAAGAGCAGGGACGGATCGCACTGTCATCATCACCGATGTCGATCAGCAAATCCTGAAGCATTTGGATGTCGATGCTGATCGACATCCCTACCAGCGGGTTATCAACGCTGGCTATCGTTTCACATTCGAACGGCAGCGGAATGGTCATTAAGAGGTAATTTTCCGGGTCGTACTGAAACGTTTTTCCGCCCAGATAGCCAATTTTTTGGCCCTGAAAAATGATGACGATCGTCGGCTCATACATCACCGGCACACGCGGATGATGCTGCTCCGTATACAGAATTCTGACCTGAGGCACGAGCGAAGGCGTGACCCAACTTTTGGTTGAACAGCGTATTGCCTGCTGCACGATACGCTGCCGCACGGTCTGTTGCTGAACAAGCTGCTCACATTGGCTTTCCGTCGATATGCCTTGGTTTTCCGTCAACATGCCCTGGTCTCCATCAACATGCCTTGGTCTCCATAAATATAGTGTTATCTCGCTACCGGCTCTTTTTTCCTGCCTGAAGCCTCTCTCCTGACAGGGGAAACAAAATGACATACCCGTGAATTATTATCACCCTTTTCTCTTATGATTTGTAGAAATAGGCAATAACCAAACAGAAATGTGCATTGAACGTCTTCCATAGGTTGATGACAATACTGAGCATACCTTCGTCCCCTCATCCCCCGGGAAAAGACATGAATAAAACGACTGAACTGTTTACGTCACACCGCAGCGAACGTAGCTACCTTGATAAACCTATTCCCGATGACGTACTGGATGCCATTATTCAATCCGCACATTTGGCCCCGACGTCTGTGAACTCTCAGCAAGTCTCGCTCATCGTCACCCGCGACCCAGAACGCAAGGCACGCATTGCCGAACTGGCTGGTGGACAACCGTGGATTGCCAAAGCACCCGTGTTCATCACCGTAGTGCTAGATATGCATAAAACGCAGCTCGGGATTGCCATGAGCGGCAAACAGCAGCACGCGCATGAAAGTCTCGAAAGCCTGATCGCTGGCACAACGGATGTCGGCATCGCACTCGGCACGCTGATGGCCGCTGCGCGCTCATTTGGGCTGGGCATCGTCCCGATTGGCGGCATCCGTCGCGAACCACAGGAGTTGATCGATTTTCTGCAACTCCCTGAACTAACGTTCCCCGTTGCAGGCGTCGCCATCGGCTACGTCGATACCCCAGCACACCAGAAACCGCGCCTGCCGCTGGATTCATTCCGCCATGATGAAACCTATCATCAGGACGTTCTGCCTGCCGCGATTGAGCAATATAACCACACGCTGGTGACACACTGGCAGCAAACTGGCCGCGCAGACGGCGACAACTGGGGTGATAACACCGCCAGCTACTACCAACACATCTACTTCCCGAAAGTCTTGCCCGCGATCCTTCAACAGGGCTTTAAACTGGACAAATAACCCATGCTAAATTTCACACTTCATACCCCGACCAAGATTCTGTTTGGCGAAGGCCAGATTGCTGAATTAGGCAAAGAAATTCCTGCCGATGCCCGCATCCTCATCACTTACGGCGGCGGCAGCGTGAAGCACAATGGCGTGCTGGATCAGGTCTATCGCGCACTGGAAGGCCGCAACGTACGCGAGTTTTCCGGCATTGAGCCGAACCCGACGTATGAAACGCTGATGAAAGCTGTTGAGGTCGTCCGTGCAGAGAAGATTGATTTCCTGCTAGCGGTTGGCGGTGGCTCTGTCGTCGATGGCACGAAATTTATCGCTGCTGCCGCAGACTATCAGGCTGCACAAGACCCGTGGCACATTCTGCAAACGGGTGGCGCGGAAATCGATCGCGGCGTCGCACTGGCGGCGGTACTTACCCTGCCTGCAACCGGTTCGGAATCCAACAACGGTGCAGTCATCACCCGTAAATCAACCAACGATAAGCTCGCCTTCCGTTCACGATACACACAGCCGCTTTTTGCCGTGCTCGATCCGGTCGTGACTTACACCCTGCCCGCTCGCCAGATCGCGAACGGCGTGGTCGATGCCTTCGTTCACACGGTTGAGCAGTATCTGACGTATTCCGTCGATGCCAAAGTACAGGATCGTTTTGCGGAAGGTTTGCTGCTGACGCTGGTTGAAGAAGGCCCGCGTGCGCTGGCTGAACCGGAAAACTACAAGGTCAGAGCCAATGTGATGTGGAGCGCCACCATGGCGTTGAACGGCCTGATTGGTGCAGGTGTGCCGCAGGATTGGTCAACCCACATGCTGGGGCACGAATTAACGGCGCTGCACGGCCTCGACCATGCCCAAACGCTGGCTATCGTTCTGCCCGCCATGCTGACGGCAAGAAAAGCCCAGAAACGCGACAAGCTGCTGCAATACGCCGAGCGCGTCTGGAACCTGCGCGACGGTAGCGAAGACCAACGTATCGATGGCGCGATTGCCGCCACGCGTGACTTCTTTGAAAAAATGGGCGTACCGACCCGCCTGTCTGACTATCAGTTGGATGGCAGTTCCATTCCGACACTGGTCGCCAAACTCAGCGAGCACGGCCTGACTGCGCTAGGCGAGCACCGCGACATAACATTGGAAGAAAGCCAGAAGATTTACGAGGCGGCGCGTTAAGCCCCTCAGTCCTCAATAACTCGAGTTACAGGAGAAAACGCTATCGTTTAAACCACATCTATCCCCCTCAATGCTGTGTCTGTTAAGGGGAGCCAATCGGCTAATACTGGTCACTTAAGCCCGTTGTTAGGGGAAACACAGGGGGAGGTTCCCGTAGGGACGCCTCACCCCTGTGGTCGCCCCGTGTATCTCGATGCTTATACGATCGGCAGTAAGCCAATCGGCTCCCTTTATCATCAGGTAACGTATAGCCGACGAATTTTTCTACTAGAATGAAATCATATGCCTGTTCCTGCGAGGGATCACGTTCCTCTCTGTCCGTGATATGAACAGGTCGCCCATCCAGTTAAGCCTATGATACGTTTATGGATTAACGGATATAAAAGGAGAATGAGATGACGCAACCGAAAGTTAAGCTGGCGGACGGCAATATCATGCCCCAGTTGGGCCTTGGGGTCTGGCGAGCAAGCAGTGAAGACACGGCGATCGCCGTGAATGAAGCCTTGTCCATCGGTTATCGGGCGATCGATACCGCCGCGATTTATAAGAATGAGGAAGCGGTCGGTCAGGCGCTGAGCTCCGCGAATTTACCGCGCGAAGAGGTATTCATCACCACCAAGCTCTGGAATGGCGATCACACCGATCCGCAAAAAGCGCTGGAAGAGAGCCTGAGAAAACTTCGGTTAGATTATATCGATCTCTATCTGATCCACTGGCCGCTCCCGCAGCAAAATACCTTCGTGGATGCCTGGCGTGGACTCATCAAACTTCAGGAACAAGGTCTGGCGAAAAGTATCGGCGTCAGTAATTTCCATATTCACCATTTACAGCGATTAAAAGAAGAAACTGGCGTATTGCCGGTCATCGATCAGGTCGAACTGCACCCGCTTCTCCAGCAAAAGCAGCTCCATGCCTGGAATGCCACACACCATATCCAGACTGAATCCTGGAGCCCGCTGGCGCAGGGTGGTGAAGGGGTCTTTGATCACCCTATTATCCGTAAACTGGCGATGAAATACGGGAAAACACCGGCACAGATTGTGATCCGCTGGCATCTGGACAGTGGGCTAGTGGTGATTCCTAAATCGGTGACGCCGGCACGCATCAAGGAAAACTTCGAGGTGTTTGATTTCCGTCTGGATAAAGACGAGCTGAGTGAAATTACCAAGCTGGACTGCGGAAAACGTCTGGGCTCGGATCCTGACGAACCAAGAAACGACTAATCCATCTTTGATGCCAGCATTCTCCGTGCTGGCATTCTTCCTCTAATCAGCAAACTGAATCTCATACACATCGCTACGGCAGTGCGCTTCGCTGTATTCCAGCAGTTCACCCTGCTCGTTATAAACATGCAGTTGGCAATACAGCGCAGGGGCTTCCGCCGCAATACCCAGAAGCGTAGCGATTTCTGCCGCACAGGCAATCGCTTTGAAACGATAGCGTTTTTTGTCCGGTATGACCCCACCCGTTATCCAATATTGATAGAGCGACTGTTCGAGTGTTTCTGGGTCGGGTAAGAATTTTTGCGGAATCCAGGTCGTTTCCAGCGAGACGGGTTCGCCATTACTGAGCCGGACACGCCGCAGATAGGTGACGGCTTCGCCTTCCGGCAAAGACATTTTTTCCGCGATGCTAGCAGGCGGTACCTGTATTGATCGCTCTAGCCAGAGGCTGCCAGCGATGCCGCCTTGTTTCAGCACGAGCGCAGTGAACCCTTCATCCTCGGCACTCAAAGCATAATTCAGCCGCTGAGTAACGCGGGTTCCCACCCCTTGCTGGCGAGTAACCAGTCCTTTTTCTTCCAGCAGCGACAGGGACCGAGAAACCGTCACGCGCGATAAGCCCAACTGCTGCGCAATCAATCTTTCCGCAGGTAAGAACTGGCCTGACAACGTCTTACGGCGACCGATTTCTGATTCAAGCAACGACGCGAGCTGTATATAGCGAGGCGCCGACGATGCACCAGCCAGTTGATCCCTGAGCCAAAGCAGTAATTCCCGCATAGTGCAGCCTTTTTTAGTGACGCAGCGTCTGGCTGCGTACAGGTTAAAACAGAAGTGAACCTGATTTCATGGCGAAACGAAACGCTCTGGCTCTGAAATTGTTGTAATTAAAAATGTTTTTTTAGTACTTATCAGACACGGAACAGTACGTACGCTAAACAACAATTCACTCTTAATTCATAGCAACATCAATATATAAGGTATCGTCCGCACGGCTCCGCATCTTTAATTTTGGTTTGTCTGAATAGAGGTGGATCACATTAAGAAGCAAGTGGGCATCGGAAACATCGCGGTCAGACAGGGCTGCCGTAACATCGGTCACGGCAGAGGGATAATAGCGGAAGGTGACTGGTGGGCTATAGGTTTACATCGCAGACTGTACGATGAGCTGCCCTGTCGAACCGCGATCGGCCAGTTCCAGCGTTTGGCTGTAATACAGGAAGGGAAACGCCATTGAGGAAGGCTGCATGAAATAAACCAGCAGCTCGACATCATTATCGATCCATACCGTATCTTTCCAGCCGCTGTCTTCCACCGCCGGTGGGCGACCATTCGCGCTGCGCACCAGGAATTTTACGCCCTGAATGTGGAAAGCCTGCGGCGTGTCGGCGTGGATAATCCAACGCTCGCAGCGACCAAGCTGGGTTTGTACATCGGCACGCGTCATATCCCACATCGCGCCATTGATGCCAGGCAAACTGTCACCCAGGCGGAATTCTCGCGTGCGGCTGATGCTGCCTTCAATAATGTTATCGGCCAGCAAACGCATCGGCAGGTTATCCGTTACCAATGGCAACAGCCCCGTCGGCTTAAGCGTCAGTATCTGGGTCGAAATCAGGATGCTGGAAGGCTCAAACAGGCCGCGCAGGCGATCCATAATCCCAGCGGATTCACCGGCTGTCAGCGTGACTTCCTCGCCTTGTGACATGTCGATCAGAATTTCACGTCGTTCACCGGGCGCGAGAGAAAGCTGGTTCACGGCCATCGGAGCCGGTAGCAGCCCTTGATCGCTGGCGATCACGTGCATCGCCCGTCCATCACTCAGTCGCATCACGTAACGGCGGGAGTTCGATGCGTTCAGTAATCTCAGGCGAACCCAGCCGCGAGAAACCTCAACAAAGGGGCTTTGGACGCCGTTGACTAACAGCGAGTCCCCTACGAATCCACCGCTAGAAGGCGGGTTATAGAGAGGTACACCAAAGTTATCCAGTCGTTTATCCTGAATAATCAATGGGAAATCATCAACACCGTAGTGATTAGGCAGCGGCAGCGATTTACTGGTGCTGTCTTCCACCAGCCATAGCCCAACCAACCCGTTATAGATATGGGGCGCCATACGGTTCGGCGTATTTGCATGATACCAGCAGGTCGCCGACGACTGACGAATCGGCAACACGGGTGACCAATCGCCGCCAGGAGAAATAATGCGGGCAGCGCCACCCATCAGCGGCCCCGGCACCTGCAACCCACCGATCGTCATTGCAACAGGCTCGTTCAGGCGGTTGCTGTAAATCAGCTTAACGTCATCGCCGTCATAGACTCGCACCGTCGGCCCTAAATAACGGCCGTTGATTCCCCAAATGGATGTCTTACGGTCACCGGAAAACGCCCAATGGGCACGCTGCATGGTCAGAAAGAGAGGCTGGCCTCGACGCGACTCCAGTAATGGCGGTATCGGCAATGCGGCAGGATTCCCACTGGCTTTCGCCGCCAGTGGCGTCATACCCGCACATAACGCAAGGCCCGATGCCTGAATAAACTGACGTCGGTTGAGTGACATAATGACTCCGTAAATCCATTAACCGTAAGCAAAGTTTAACTAAGGAATAATCCAATAACCGATGGGGTGAACTTATTTTTTGTTTGCCGCTTCGCGGGCCGCGACTTCCGCATCCAACTCCGCAATCTTGGCCGCCATCACATCATGGCAATGTGTAGCCAGTTCACGGACCTGATCTTTGGTATATGCACGGGTATCAATCGGTGGCAGCATTTCTACGATCACAATGCCGTTATTCCAGCGGTTTAATTTCACCTTATTGCTGGTAGTCGAAACGCAAATCGGCACAATCGGCACTTCTGCGCTAATGGCGGCATGAAACGCGCCAGTTTTGAATGGCATCAGGCCGCGTCCACGGCTGCGAGTACCTTCAGGGAACATCCAGATAGAGGTATTACGCTCTTTAATATGCTTCACCACCTGAGCGATAGTGCCATGCGCTTTGGCACGGTTTTCACGGTCAATCAGCAGGTTACCCGTCAACCAATAGAGTGGCCCGAAGAATGGAATCCACAGCAGGCTTTTTTTACCCACGGTAACGGTACGAGGCTGAACTGCGCTGGATACCGTGACCATATCGTAATTATTCTGATGATTCGCGATATAGATGCAGTTGCCATAATGCGCCGCTTCTTCCGGTATCCGCATTTCTACTTTCAGGCCAAACACCACGGACAAACGACCAAAAAGACGGCCGAAAGTCGCTACATGACGGGGATTTCGAGGGCTGAACAGGCAGTAAAATAAGCCAAAAATACAGATCAAAATCGAAAAGATAACGACAACAAAAAAACGCAAAATGGATAACATAGCAACCTCATTAGCCGAAAGCCGCCGCTAGTATAGCGATTTCGCGCTAAAACACACGGTGATTCAATTTGCTGCGGGATGGCAACCGGAAACCAAAGAAAGGCGGTAAACACCGCCTTTCTCAACATGCACAACGACAATAGGGGGGAGTTATTCTTCGCTGTTGCCAGTGTCAACCTGCTGCGGCGCATCTACCTCAATCCGATCGATGCGTTGCAGACCGCGCAACAAGGTCCCTTTCCGTCCGCGCTCGCCTTGATACTTCTGAAGCTCGTTCGGACGCAGCACCAGCTTGCGCTTGCCGAAATACAGCGTGACGGAAGCCTGCGGTGGCAGCAGATACAGCCAGGTCAGACGATCTTTACCTTCCGCAAAATCAGCCGAGGAGATGGACACAATCTTGTTGCCCTTGCCTTTCGACAACTGCGGCAGATCGGAGACAGGGAACAGCAGCATTCTGCCTGCGGCGGTGATCGCCATGAGCAGGTTATCCTCGCCTTTGATCTCGATCGGTGCCAGCGCCTTCGCGTTATCCGGCAGCGTGATAATCGCTTTACCTGCGCGGTTACGCGCCACCAGATCGTTGAAGGTACAGACAAATCCATAGCCCGCATCCGATGCCATCAGCAACGGCTGATCGTCTGCGGCCATCAGCACCTGTTCAATCGTCGCACCCGGCGGCGGCGTGAGTTTGCCCGTCAGTGGCTCGCCCTGACCGCGCGCAGAAGGCATTGAGATCGGATCCAGCGCATAGCTGCGGCCAGTGGAGTCAATAAACACCACGGGCTGATTGCTCTTACCTTTAGCAGCGGCACGGAAGCTATCGCCCGCTTTATAGCTCAGACCGGTCGGATCGATGTCATGCCCTTTGGCGCTACGTACCCAGCCCATTTCCGACAGCACAATGGTAACCGGCTCAGACGGCACAAAGTCGTGTTCACTCATCGCTTTCGCTTCGCCGCGTTCATGCAGCGGTGAACGACGATCGTCACCATAAGCTTGCGCATCAGACTGAATTTCTTTCTTAATCAGATTGCTGAGCTTACGCTCTGACGCCAACAGCGCTTGCAGCTGATCGCGCTCTTTGGCCAAATCGCCCTGCTCACCGCGGATTTTCATCTCTTCCAGCTTGGCCAAGTGACGTAATTTCAGCTCCAGGATCGCTTCAGCCTGTGTTTCACTCAGGCTGAACTGGCGCATTAGAACGGGCTTCGGCTCATCTTCCGTGCGGATGATATGAATCACTTCATCAATGTTCAGGAACGCAATCAGCAAACCTTCGAGGATATGCAGGCGCTTGAGCACTTTTTCCAGACGGTAGTTCAGTCGGCGGCACACGGTGTCGCGACGGAATACCAGCCACTCGCTCAGGATCTCGACCAGCCCTTTCACGCTAGGGCGACCATCCAGACCGATCATGTTCATGTTAACGCGGTAGCTTTTTTCCAGATCGGTAGTCGCGAACAGATGATTCATCACCTGATCCATATCGATACGGTTCGAGCGCGGCACCAGCACCAAACGGGTTGGATTCTCGTGATCGGATTCATCACGCAGATCTTCCACCATTGGTAGCTTCTTCGCGCGCATCTGGCTGGCAATTTGCTCCAGCACTTTGGCACCGGAAACCTGATGCGGCAGCGCAGTAATGACCACATCACCGTCTTCTTTCTTCCAGACCGCGCGCATCCGCACCGAACCACGACCGTTCTGGTAAAGTTTGCGCACTTCATCGCGCGGCGTGATGATTTCGGCTTCCGTCGGGAAATCCGGCCCCTGCACATGCTGGAGCAAATCGTCCAGCGAGGCTTTCGGGTTTTCCAGCAGCATCACTGCGGCAGCAGCGACTTCACGCACGTTATGCGGTGGAATATCCGTTGCCATCCCGACCGCAATCCCGGTGGTACCGTTCAGCAGAATATTCGGCAGACGCGCAGGCAGCATCTTCGGCTCTTGCATCGTGCCGTCAAAATTCGGGGTGTAATCGACCGTGCCCTGTCCTAATTCTGACAGCAGCACTTCCGCGTATTTGGACAACCGCGATTCGGTATAACGCATGGCGGCGAACGATTTCGGGTCGTCCGGTGCCCCCCAGTTCCCCTGACCATCCACCAGAGGGTAGCGGTAAGAGAACGGCTGCGCCATCAACACCATCGCTTCATAGCAGGCGCTGTCACCGTGCGGATGGTATTTACCCAGCACGTCACCCACGGTACGGGCGGATTTTTTAAATTTGGCGCTGGCATTCAGTCCCAGCTCGGACATCGCATACACAATGCGACGCTGCACAGGTTTCAGACCATCGCCAATGAACGGCAATGCCCTGTCCATGATGACGTACATGGAATAATTCAGGTATGCATTTTCGGTAAACGTGCGCAGCGCAAGGCTTTCTGCGCCGTCATGAGTCATCTCACTCATTTATCTCACTTTCCTCACATCGCGGCGCGATTGTTACGCTTTCCGACACGCCATAGCGGCGGTATGTTTGGCGGGAATAGTACCTTATCTGATGAGGTGATGTCACAGGGAACAGTTAGCAGGGAACCGCGTCACAGGAAACGATGCCGCTCTCAGAAAACCCTCACTCCGGGCGATAGCCGGTGTGAATCCGACGGCGGCTGGAGAAGGCGGCTAGTCGTAGTGGTGGACACTCGGATGATCTGTGGTAATCGTCTCGCCATATGCGGATATTGACAATTGGTCTGGCCGCAGCATGGGTTTCCCCTTCCGGCCAAGTAGAATGCACTCAACGGCGGCCTCAAAAGACTCTCCTTCAAACCAGAATGCCTCATGTATAAAGCTCATCCCGTAGCAGGCTCCCGCGCTATCCATCAGCAAGGCAGCATGCGAATGATGAGTCTCGCCGATCAGGATCAGCGTCGTGTTCAGAATGCCTTGCCACTCCAGCAGCGTTTCATCTTCCTGCAAGTCCTCACTGCCGCCAAAAATAATATCACCGCTGGCGCACTCTTCTCCTGCGCCGCTCTGCCCGACCGTCAGCCCACCGAACGCGTGCAGGATGTCAGCGGCAGGATGGTTCTCTGGCACAAACGACGGGACTGATTGTGGTTCGACATGCGGCCAGCCTGCTGCGTGAAACAGTGGAAAAACAGATTTGGGTATTTCAATAAACATCGTTAGTCACCTTGCACCCTAAGGGCACCGCACTGCGGTGCTAAACATAGTGAATATCAGCACGAACATCACCGGTGTTAGCGATGCCGTTATTCATTCTCTTCATAGATACCAATCACATGGCAAGAATGAAACGTAATCGTCTGGCCGCATTGCACACAGTCGCTTCCCGTAGGTTTATTATCTAAAACCCCTTCGTAAAACGCAGGATGCTTTTTCGTCACGTTGACCCACATTCTTTCGACCGAGAGGTCATCAGAGCCTGCCGTTTCCTCCATACGGAAGATCAACTTAACAAAATCGCCGGGTTCCAGCGATTCACGCACTGCCTTGGCCGGAATCCAGAATGAATCCGGGTACTCGCAGTTAATCGCTTCGCCATCATCCAGCTCGTAGTGATCGGTTTCGTACGTCGGTAATTTCATGACACCTCATTGATACATCACGCAGACACCGCCTGCTTTAGATTTTGATAGCCAACAAACCGTTTCATTAAGAATTATTCATCATCATTGCCGCGACAAACGATAATGATTAACATATTGATAATAAATATCATTACCACATGATAATTAATGTTATTCGCCGTTTTGCATTTCCCTTGCAGACGTTAGCTACCAGCACGCCATGTTTCCCCAACGCCGCTGGCCAGAACAACCTTATAGCAGAGTATCATTATGTTAATTAACAAGAATTTAAATAAAATTCTTCTCACCGGCATCTTGACTGGCGTCGCGCTGAACAGCATGGCAGCGGATAGCACCACAGGCAACAACGCACTCAACGTGAAGAATCAAGATAATGCAGCGGCGAAAACGGAACCGACGGGTGATGTCATGACCGTGCACGCGCCCGAGATTGAGAAAAAAGCGGGCTCGTCCGTTTCAATCACAGCCAACGATATGCAGAAGTCTGGCGGTAATGACTTTGGCACCATCATGCGTTATCAGCCGTTAATCAGCGCAACAGGCTCCAGCGGCGGTAGCAATACAGGGAAAAGTGGCTTTGATCGTGGCGGCTACACGGGCTACAACATTCGCGGGATAGAAAGCAACCGCGTCGCCATTGATACCGATGGCATCGCGCTGCCTAATGCAACGGGGCGCAGTTATGCCAGCAGGGCTGGTTTTAATACGTTTGGCATGGGACGCGACTATGTCGACCCTTATCTCTACGGGCGAGTCAATATCGAATCTGGCGTGACCTCGGCGGAAAATACGATTAATGCGTTAGGTGGCAGCGTCTCGTTCCGTCCCAAATCAGCAGATGATTATTTAAACGCGAATAAGCAGGAATATGTTGGCTTCCAGAGTGATTTCGACTCTGCCAACCATGGTTGGCATAACGGTATCACCGCCGCAGGCGGGGATACCGAGCTGCGCGGCATTGTCGTGCTCAGTCGACGTGACGGCCAGCAAACGCGTAATAACAGCGACGAGATCGCCGCTTACCCTGCAAACTGGCACTCTAATGCCATTCTGGCATCGGGTATCTGGCAGCCGAATGATGAACACCAGCTCACCGGTACGCTGGATTATTATCATAAAACCAACCATACCCACTACGATTACTGGGGTAACTTACCGAGCGGCAATAATACGATTTATGGCACCGCACAACAAAGCAGCGAGACTCGCCGCTGGAGCGCCAGCCTGAAAGATCGCTGGACGCCGATCAACAATACCTTGGTTGATATGATCGATAGCCGCGTTTACTTCCAAAACAGTGAGTCTCACGACAACACCTGGTTGCCTGCAACAACGGGCATGGCGGCAGCCGATAGCCACCGTGTCTATTCTGATTACAATGTAAAAACGTACGGCTTCGATACCCATCTGGTGAAAAGCTGGGATCGTCACGAGTTTAGTTGGGGTCTCAATGCCAGCCAAACTAAAACCGAGCGCCCATTCAGGCAATCACCGAATCAAACGGGTGCGAATAACATCATGCAGCCAGAAGCCGATAGTGACAGCTATAACGTCGGCGGCTTCGTGCAGGATACCGTCTCCTGGGATCTGGCCGGGCACGCCTTCTCGGTCGTCCCTGCCGTGCGCGCCGTTCATCAACGTACCAAAGCGACCAACACGGTTAGCCTGAGCGGCAACGGCAGCGTCATCAGTGGATCCGATGTCAACAGACTGTACGGTAAAGCCAACAGTGATACGCAAATCCTGCCTTCACTGAGCTTCCTCTACGACATCACCCCAACGCTGACGACCTATTTGCAGTACCGCCGCGGCGCGCAGTTCCCCGATGCCAGCCAGCTCTATGGCAGCACCAACCTTGACGCCAACTTTGCAGGACCTGCACAGTATGCCTTTATCGGTAATAGCGACCTCAAAACAGAAACCAGCAACAACGTAGAATGGGGCTTAAAAGGCGAAGCAACGGAAGGGATCACATTCCGTACAGCGCTGTTCTACAACACGTATAAGAATTTTATCGCCAATACCCGCTACCGTCGTAGCACGAACCCAGACAGATTTACCAATGTTCCGAGCAATATCAATACGATATTTCAGGCCGAAAACCGTGATAAAGCTTACATCTACGGTGGTGAAGTCAGCAGCAAAATACAGCTAGGCACCTGGTTCCCAGCGGTTGATGGACTCAGCACCACGCTGGCGTTTGGCTACACCAAAGGTCAATCACAGTCTCGCTACCTTGGCGACCGCTATGTCGATCTCGACAGCGTCGCGCCGATGAAAGCGGTTGTTGGCATCGCCTATGACGATCCTTCTCAGCGCTACGGCGCCGCCCTGACGTCGACCTTCCAGAAAGGGAAACAGGCAAAGGATACCAGCCGTGAAAGCTATACCAATGCTGGCACCGCTATTACCGGCTCAACAGCTGAATATATGCGGATTCCCGGCTATGGCATGGTGGATCTGACCGCCTACTATCGCGTGACCAAAGACGTGAAAATCAGCGGTGGCGTGTATAACCTGACTGACCGTAAATATTGGGACTACCTGAGCAGCCGTCAGATTGAAACCAATGACCGACAGGGACAATACGATCGCGCGCTGTCTACTGCACCCGGCCGTTCCTTCCAGCTCGGTGTGAATGTCGATTTCTAATCGGCACGATACGCTGATTCACTGAAATAAGGCGATGTTCAGTTCAGGCATCGCCTCCGTAATCAGGCAAGAAAGCGCACCACGGCTTTCTTGCCTTTTTTATTTCCCCTCACTCTGACTTGCTCATATTCTTATTTTTACTGCATTGTTTAACGAAACAATTAATATGCAGGTGAGATCACAATTATTACCCATGATAGCGTGATCGCGATCCCAATTAATATCCACTCAATACCCTGTTTTATTTTTGTCCTATTCGGCGGACAGCATTTAGTATTGTCCCTATCGACTATCGCGACTAGATTGATCATTACAGCACCCTATGCAAATAAAACGAAAGAGAAAATAAAAAAGGAAATTATTTAGAAAAAATTATCAATCCGATAAGCATCAGAAAATCTAACGAATCACAGAGGGTAATATGATGCAGCCACTCACCTCCCGCCAGAACCGTTTATTGAAATATCTGCTACAACACCAGGGATATGTAACGGTTAAAGATATTGCACATTATCTGGATGTGTCGGAAAAAACCGTCTATCGCGATATGCAATTTGTTGAAGCCTTCCTTTCTGTCTGGAATATTTATCCAGACAAAAAGGTCGGTGCGGGAATTATGTTAACAACGGATGACGACCGACACATCATGTTGCTGGAACAGCAACTTGTCGTGGATGATGGGGAGACCGATGCGCTGATCAACAATGCTCGCCGCGTCAAAATCGCCTCACAATTATTAAGCGACACGCCTCATGAAACCTCCATCAGCAAACTGTCAGAACGCTACTTTATCAGTAGTGCGTCTATCGTTAACGATCTGAAAATCATCGAAAGCTGGCTACATCCACTGGGATTATCGCTGGTGCGCAGCCAGAGCGGCACACACATTGAAGGCAGCGAGAATCAGGTGCGTCAGGCGATGGCTTCGCTTATTAATGACGTTATGCATCATAAAGAGCCCGGCTCACTTAGCCACTCGCGCCTCGACCCCGGTAGCTATAGGGCACTGATTAACTATTTCGGCGAAAACGACGTTTCCTTCGTCGAAGCGCTGTTACAAGACATGGAGAAATCGCTTTCTTATCCGCTAGGCGAGCCTTATTACATCAATATTTTCACCCATACGTTAATTATGATGCACCGCATTGCGCAGGGAAAAGCGCTCATCATGGCGGAAGACGCTGTTCATCAGCAGGTTGATAATCGCATATTCTCCATCGCTCAAAATATGGTGACCCAAATAGAGCAACGCGTCGAGAACACGCTACCTTCCGATGAAGTCTGGTTTATTTACCAATATATTATTTCTTCAGGCATTGTGATGGAAGAGCGTGCGGATAACCAACTGCTCCGCTACCAATTTTCTAATGGTGAGTCCCGCAGAATTACACGTGCATTAACACAGGTATTTTCTGATTTAATCAATATCGACTTGCGTACGGATAAGTTATTACATGAAGGATTGCTTATTCATATCAAGCCGTTGCTTAACCGATTAAAGTATCAAATACACATTCGAAATCCATTATTAGACGATATCAAAATCGAATTTATCGATATTTATGAAATGACTCAGCAAGCCATGAATGAAGTCTGTCTGCGATTTCAATTAAATCCCGTCGCTGAGGATGAAGTCGGCTATTTGACCATTCATTTTCAAGCCGCGCTGGAACGCCAAATTGCTCATAAACGTATTTTGGTTGTGTGCTCCAGCGGCGTGGGAACGTCACATTTGCTAAAAAACCGTATTCTGCGTGCATTTCCTGACTGGATTATTGTTGGCGTGATATCAGCCAGTAATATGCAGGTATTCTGCCAGCAGGAAGACATTGAATTGATTATTTCTACGATTCATCTGGAAGAGCAACTGATTCCGGTTGTTTATGTATCCGCCTTTTTTAATGACGATGACATTAAACGTGTTACCGAAAGAGTTATCGCTAATCAACTACATCAAGCCGTCCCTCACTGATTATTTTCCGAAGGTTAATTTTTTAAATTTATAGATGAGGTGTGATATATGGATATCAATAAAATACTGAATGCCAACCGCGTAAAGTTAGATATGTCCGCGACCAATAAAGATGAAGTCATTAATGAATTAACCGATCTGTTATATGCTGATGGTGCTATTACCAATAAAAAGGACTTTATTCACGATGTCTGGTTACGCGAAGCCGAAGGTTCAACCGGTTTTGAAAACCATATTGCGATCCCGCATGGGAAATCATCTGCCGTAAAACAAACCACGCTCGCGATTGGCCGAACCCGTCAGGATATTCCCTGGGAAACACTCGACGGTAGCCAAGTTCGCTGCATTATTCTCTTTGCCGTGCGTCTGGAAGATCAGAACACGACACACATTCGCCTGCTGTCTCAGGTTGCCAGTGCACTGGCCGATGATGAGGTGATTGCTCAACTGTTAGACGAATCCGATCCCCATAAAATTATTCGGCTGTTTAGTCAGTATGCAGAAACAGCGCCTGTCACTCCGACATAAGACGAGGCTCAAAATGAATATTGTTTGTGTTGCCGCTTGCACGGCAGGTATCGCGCATACCTATATCGCCCGCGAGAAACTAATTAAAGGTGCCAACGCGTTAAATTACGCGATCAAAGTGGAAACCCAAGGCACGATTGGCACTGAGAATGAATTAACACCCGATGAGATAGCTGCCGCCGACGTCGTTATTCTAGCTATCGATATCAAAATAACAGGCGAGGAGCGATTTAAAGGTAAACCTATTGTTCGGGTAAAAACGGAGGTCGTTATTAAATCTCCAATCAAGTTTCTGGAAAAAGTCGCTAGCTCTTTAGCGGGTGCCTGAATATATCCATTTCGGGGTAATCATTATGAACACCAGAAAAATAACCATTGGACAGGAAATAAAACGGCACCTCCTTACCGGTATTTCCTGGATGATCCCGCTGATTGTTGCAGCCGGGATCTGCATTGCACTCGGCCAGGTTATCGGCGGACCGGATGTCGGCAAGCAGACTGGCAGCATTGCATGGATGCTCAATCAGATCGGCGGCTGGGGAATGGGGTTGATTGTGCCGCTGATCAGCGCCGCGATCGCCTACTCCATTGCCGACCGCCCTGGCTTCGCACCCGGCCTGATTGTGGGCTTTATCTGCGGCCAGATTCAAACCGGATTTATCGGCGGTATTCTCGGCGGCTTCTTAGTCGGTTACACGGTGCTGCTGCTGCGCCGCTACATCAAGCTACCCACGTCGATGCAGGGGCTGATGCCCGTCATGATTCTACCGTTGCTCAGCACCATTATCGCGGGACTGCTGATGATGACGTTTATCGGTCAACCCATCATCTGGCTGCAAAAATCACTGATTCATCTGCTGGAATCCATGCAGGGCGGATCGAAATTCCTGATGGGTGCAATTTTGGGGGCAATGGCAACCTTCGATTTCGGCGGACCGGTAAACAAAACGATGTCGCTCTTCGCGGACGGCATGTTGGTCGATGGCATTTACGGGCCGGAAGCCGTCAAGTTTGTCGGTTCAATGATTCCGCCTTTCGGCATCACTCTTTCTTTCTTTTTGACTCGCTACAAATACACCCGCGCAGAAAAAGAGGCGCTGAAAGCCGCCTTCCCGATGGGGATCTGCATGATTACCGAAGGAGTCATACCGATTGCCGCACGTGATTTGTTTAGAGTCGTTGCCAGTTGCGTCGTCGCCTCCGCCATTGCGGGTGGGCTGATCATGGTCTGGGGTGTGGAGGCACCCGTGCCACACGGCGGCATGTTTGTGGTCCCGCTGTTTACTAAGCCGCTGATGTTCTGTCTGGCGCTTGGTATCGGCACCGTAATCTGCGGCGTGATGCTGTCGCTGATTAAGAAACGCGTCACGCAGGCTGATGAAGAGTTCGACGACGTTGATGACAGCCGCGTTCGTGACGAAGACATTACATTCACTCTCGAATAACAGGAGCCGCCATGTATGCCGCAATGAAAGCCCTCATTGATGACGCGTATCAACAGCAGTATGCCGTGCTCGCCATCAACTGTTTCAATCTGGAGACTGCTCGTGCGGCCATTGCCGCCGCCGAGCAGCAGCGTGCGCCACTGATCCTGAATGTTTACCAAGGACACAGTGCACACTTTCCTCCACATCTTGCGGTGCAGCTGGTCAAGGCGCTGGCCGAGCGGGCAACCGTCCCTGTCGCGCTCAGTCTGGATCACGGCACAGCATTCAACCTGATAGGGCAGGCGTTCCGTGCGGGGTTTACCGGACTGATGATCGATGCATCCAGCCATCCGCTGACGGAAAACATCCAGCGCACACATCAGGTAGTCACTATCGCCACAACCGCTGGCGTCTGTGTGGAAGGTGAGCTTGGACACATCGCCGATGCTCCCGTCTACGACCTTGAAGATGCCACGGTGAAAATGACGCAGGTAGAAGATGTCATTCCCTTTATCCGCCAAACCGGTATCGACCTGCTTGCCGTGTCGGTCGGCACCGCCCACGGCATTTATCCACTGGGGGTGACACCACAGATTGATTTTAAGCGTCTGGAAGCATTGCATCGTGAATCAACCGTGCCGCTGGCGCTGCACGGCGGTAGCGGCACCAAGGCTGACGACATTCGCCGCGTCAGCCGTCACGGCGTCGCCAAAATCAACGTCGGCGCAGCCGTTTTTGAGGCAGGAAAAACGGCGTTGCAGCAGACACTGCATCAACATCCAACAATGGAGCTATCCGACATGCTGGCGACAATGGAATCCGCCTGCCGCGACGTGGTCGTCGATTATCTCAGTTGGTCCGGCTCAGCCAACAAAGCCTGACCGTTCGCCCTTTACCGACTTTCGCCATCAGTGGCTACCCACTGGTACAGAAATGCTTTGCCCTTTATTCGACACAGGAGAGAAATAACATGTTGATTTCAATGACCGACATCCTTAAACCCACGCGCGAACATCGCTTCGCTATCGGCGCCTTTAACGTGGCCGACAGCTGCTTTATCCGCGCCGTGGTAGAAGAAGCCGAAGCAACGAATACCCCCGCCATCATCTCTATCCACCCGAGTGAGCTGGAATTTGTGACCGATGAATTCTTCGCCTATGTGCGAGAAAGAACATTGCGCAGCCCGGTGCCGTTTGTCATTCACCTCGATCATGGCGCGTCGATTGCACACGTTCTGCGCGCCATTCAGTGCGGATTTACCTCCGTGATGATCGACGGTTCGCTACTGCCTTATGAAGAGAACGTAGCGCTCACCCGCGAAGTGGTGAAGCTGGCGCACACCGTTGGCGTTTCCGTAGAAGGGGAATTAGGCACAATTGGCGATACCGGCACCACGATAGAAGGCGGCGTCAGCAAAGTGATCTATACCGACCCCGAGCAGGCGGAAGACTTCGTCAACCGGACGGGGGTTGATACGTTAGCCGTTGCCATTGGCACTGCGCACGGCATCTATCCCAAAGACCTGAAGCCAGAGCTGCAAATGCATATCCTGCGGGATATCTCGCAGCGGGTCTCGATCCCACTTGTTCTACATGGTGGTTCCGCCAACCCGGACGCCGAAATTGCCGAAGCGGTAACGCTTGGCGTGGGCAAAATCAATATCTCCAGCGACATGAAATTCGCCTATTTCCAGAAAGCGCGGGAAATCCTCAGCCGTGAAACCTGGTGGGATCCCAATGCCATCTACCCGGAACCCATCAACGCGGCAAAAGAGGTGATTCGCTACAAAATGGCGCTCTTCGGCTCACTAGGAAAAGCCGATTTATATTGATCCGCTAAACGCGCTGAACAAGGCAAGGGAAGGACTCTCTTGCCTTTCACCCTACGCTCATTATTTCAATATGGCGTCATTCTGCTTCTTGATTATTGATAATCAGTCAATAGTGTTATGCGCTACCGCCCATTTTTCTCCGCTGCTCGCTTCCCTAGACTACGCCCAACATCTTCGTTGATAACCGATTAGAGAGCAGACCTATGCAAAACATTTTGCTGATTGACGCAGGCAAATCATTCGCTCACTCCAAAGGTGAGTTGAACCATACCCTTACCGATGTCGCCGCCAGTTTCCTACGCGATAAAGGTCACGACGTCCGCGTGACGGTCGTGGACAACGGCTATGATATTGAACAGGAAATTCAAAACTACCTGTGGGCAGATACCATCATTTATCAGATGCCGGGTTGGTGGATGGATATACCGTGGATCCTGAAGAAATACATCGATGACGTGTTTACCGCCGGTCACGGTTCGCTTTACGCCAGCGATGGCCGTAGCCGTTCGGATGCCAGCAAGAAATACGGTTCTGGTGGGCTTTTACAGGGTCGGAAATACATGCTGTCTCTGACGTGGAATGCGCCGCTGGAAGCTTTCGACGATCCTGAGCAGTTCTTCCACGGTGTAGGGGTAGACGGAGTTTACCTGCCGTTCCACAAAGCGAACCAGTTCATTGGGTTATCCCCATTGCCGACCTTCATCTGCAACGATGTGATAAAGGCACCGGACGTCCCCGCTTATCTTGCAAACTACCGTCAACATCTGGACGAACTCTTTGCTTGATCGGCAGTTCACGCGTCTCTTCACCGCTGTGAGTCACGCCTCACAGCGGATTTTCCGTTAACTTCTCGCTCATAAAATCCAGAAAACAGCTAATGCGCGCCGCCAGTTGGCTATTGCGATAGTACACCGCATAAACCGGCAGGCTGGCTTCCACCGTCTCCTCGGTAAGGATCGGCACCAGTCGCCCTGCCGCCAAATCTTCCCGAATCAGGAAGTTAGACATACGCACAATCCCTTCACCCCGCAGTGCAAGCTGACGCAATATTTCACCGTTTGATGCCAACAGCGCTGGCGTGATGGGGTAAAAATCCTGAAGCCCGTGCCGTAGCGGCCAATGATTCAGCGACTCCACCTGAGTAAACCCCAGACAAATATGATCGGCTAATGACTCGACCGTCGTGGGCGTGCCGTGCTGCTGTAGATAATCGGGGCTGGCGACAATCCGCAGTTTGCTTGATCCAAGTGGCCGCGCATGAATAGTTGAATCCTTGAGTGTGCCAATACGGATGGCAATATGAATATGCTGTTCCAGCAGATCGATAATGAAATCATCCGTGTTGAGTTCAAGAATGATTTTTGGGTAGCGGCGGCGAAACTCCGGTACCAGAGGCACAATCACATGATGTATAAACGCTGAGGCTGAATTGATCCGCAGCCGTCCGCTCGGTTGCTCATGCCGCAATAGCACCTGCTCTTCAGCATGCTCCACGGCGTGAATCACACCACGAGCGTGCTCAAGAAACATCGTGCCTTCTTCGGAAAGCGAGAGGCGTCGGGTAGTACGATGCAGTAAAGTCGTCCCCAGCTTGTCCTCAAGACGTCGCAACGCTCGGCTGATGCCCGACGTCGTTTGTCCAAGCTGTTCCGCAGCCGCCGTGATCGAACCAGTGTCGATCACCACCACAAAAGCCTGAAGTTCCTCAAGCGTGACTTTCATAAGCAAATATACCTGCTACTGATGAAGCTGTTTATTCCGGTGCAATACACCACTTTCAGTGAACATGAATCATGCCACGATTATAAACCATTAGGCTTCATTCAATTTCGGCATAAAACATCCAAAGGCCACACATGAATATGTGGCCTGAATCAGTAACTCGATGAGTAGAAAAGACAAATCAGTGATTTTCTCACTAACTTTTATCATGAAAGGATGTTCAACGCGGGCGGATATAAACTCGCATCATACCTTTTCGCATTTCTAGCGCTGCCATTTCGGCTTTGGTGGAACATAGGAGAGCGCTTTTTGGAGAAGGTCTTCGGGATCATGTGAAACAATCAGCATTTCGGAGTACTCCGGCTTCATAAAACCATTGCTGATCATCTTGTCGATGAAGGCTAACAATTCATCGTAATAGCCATTTATATTAAGAAAAGCACAGGGCTTATTGTGCAAACCAAGTTGTGCCCATGTCCAGGCCTCAAAAATCTCCTCTAGCGTACCCGCGCCCCCTGGTAACGCGATAAAGATATCAGCATGTTCTGCCATTAATGACTTTCTGGCATGCATATCTTTGACAACTTTAAGCTCATGCACTCCACGATGAGCCAGCTCATGATCGACTAAGGATTGAGGCATGATGCCGATGACATGAACACCTGAAGATATTGCGGCGTCAGCGAGTGTTCCCATTAATCCAACTCGCCCACCACCATAAACCAGGTCAACCTTTTCTCTCGCCATTGCTAAAGCCAGGCTTTCAGTTTTTCTTACATATTCAGGATCTGTTCCGTGACTGGAACCGCAGAAAACAGCTGCACGCATATTCAACCTTATTTCATCGTAATTATCGTTTTGTTAACCAATAATATTTATTAGCATACCGAATTTATTATTATGCTTTATAAATCAACTAGTCTTTAGATTAACGCATAACACCCCTGCTAAAACTAATAATACGCCGACGAGTCGCATTGGTGCAATCTCTCGTATAGGCAATCCGAGAATTCCAAATTTGTCTAACAATAAAGACATCGATATCTGTCCAAAAATGACAAGAGAAATCATGGCGGCAATTCCTAACCTAGGTGCAAGGAATGTCGTGCCAAAAACGAAAAATGCGCCTAAAAGGCCACCAGATAGCAACCATACGTTGCTATGACGTAATTGAATCAGTTGATTCAAACGTTCTCCCGATGCCGCACACAGACAGAAAAGGCATAGAGTGCCAACAATAAATGAAACTAGCGAAGCAAGCATTGTACTGCCGCCCAGTATAGATTTCAGTTGATTATTGACAGCAGATTGGGTCGCGATAGCAATCCCTACGCTTATCGCTAAAAAACAATAGATAAAATTCAAAGAATCTCCTGCTAATTATGCCAGATATTTATTTCATTTTCGGCGATACCGTTGGATTTAAAATAATCAGATCTAACAAGGTGCCTGAGAACAATAGGTGAAGCCAGCATTTGACTATCTTGTCAGGAAAAAGAAACTCAACCAGATAGGCTTCCTACTGGCAACACGACTTGTTAGAATCCTTCTAATCTAATCTTGTTAGATAAATAGTTAGCATTATCGGTATTCAACTCTCAAAATTATCGCCGACTTTTAACTCATTCAGATCCGACACCGTAAATTCTGGTTTCCATTTTCAGGATATCAACACTTAGCCCCATATTTATTGAGGTAGATCTGGATAGCATCGATTTTTTCTTGCGCCTGACCATGTTTCTGCAAACAACTGATAACGTGCTGAATAGTAGTGATGGAAAAAATAGTCAAATCCAATCGTTCTCTAGCAGCTTGTAATGCTGATTTTTCCGCGTCCAAGGCACATTCCTGACGATCTAATGCAACGAGATAAGCCAAAGGGTTTCCGCCTTGAGAACGGATTATCTCTATTGTGTCATCGATTGTCATTCCTGAGGTGATAACGTCATCAACGATCATGACACTCGCGTTTGACAATGCCTCACCAACCAGAAGGCCACCGTCGCCATATGACTTCACTTCTTTTCTATTAAAAGAATACTTAACTTCATAATCGAAATCACGTTGTAAAGCCAAAGCCGTCGCCACCCCCAACGGTATACCTTTATATGCAGGCCCAAAAACTATATCAGGGCTTAAACCATTTTCCATGATGAATCGCGCATAAAAATAAGCCGTTTTATTTAACAGACTCGCGCTTGATAACTTCCCAAAATTAAAAAAATAAGGACTAACCCTGGCTGACTTAAGTGTGAACTCACCGAATTCTATTACCTGACTATCAATTAAAAACTGTGCAAACTCATCCTGAGTGCTTTTCATAATATGAACCTATTACTTGATTAATTGTTTGGAATCCATCCTGCCTCATAAGATATTCAATCTCAGAGAGCATCTTTGGCAAAATGGCTGGGCCGTCATAGATAAAGGCGGTGTATATTTGGCAAAGACTTGCGCCTAAACAAAGGCGTCTATAGGCTTCCGCACCGCTATCAATACCACCTGAAGCTATAATGGGTTTGCTGTAACCTATTACCTTAAAGACCCTCATAAGCATATCACGCGATCTTTCCTGTAACGGTTTACCAGACATCCCACCCGTTTGTAACTGTGTGGGGACCATTGAAAAGTTATGTCTGCTAACGGTTGTATTACTCACGATGAGTCCATCAACCAAAGAACCCGCTAGGTAAGTAAGCAAATTGGCTTCATCATGCGGTTCCATATCTGGAGAGAGCTTGATAAGAATCGGGCAATCTATCCCCCTATCCAACCTTAACCGATGTAGTTTCTCTAACAGTGGATCGATAGTTTCAGCATGCTGTAGATCCCTTAATCCTGGGGTATTAGGCGAAGACAGGTTAATCGTTAAATAGTCGGCATAGTCTATAAGTCCCTCCGCAGCGCGGATGAAATCGTCGAGATAGTCTACAGAATCCTTATTCTTTCCAATATTCACGCCTAAAATAACGTTCTTTTTATTATTAGCTAAACGTTGTTGAGCATATAGCATGCCTTTAGAGTTAAAGCCATAACGGTTAATTATTGCGCCCATGTCTTTTAAACGAAATAAACGTGGGCGGGGATTACCTGGCTGGGCTTTCGGCGTTATTGAACCAACCTCAACAAAACTAAAACCTAGCTTCCCCAGAGCATTATACACCTCAGCATCTTTATCAAACCCCGCGCCGATACCTAAAGGGTGAGCGAATTTCTTATTCCAGATTTTCTGAGAAACACCATCTGGTATAGCGATACGGTTTTCATATGAAAAACGGCTTAAGCTAAAAACGGCAAGATGGTGCGCAGTTTCTGGTGGCAGTCGGAGTAAGGTTTTTCGGCAGAGTTCGAGAATCATTTTTCAGTTACCAGTTCATCCTGAAATTCATCTAAACTGATTTTTATTTCATTTTTTAATTGTTCACCCGTCAGCAATTTTACATTTTTCTCCTCAAGCCAAGAATCATCATAAAATTGCTCGAGATAATTCACACCGGAATCTGGTGCAATCGCCATGACCGAATTAATTTCAGGAAGCTGTAAAGCCATCAATGCTGAAAATATAACAACACCGGAAGATCCCCCCAACATAAGTCCGACATCTTTTGCAAGCAATCGACATAATGATATTGCATTTTGATCGCTAACGCTGTGGAGAAAATCAAATACATCCAGATCAGTATTCTCCGCTCGCCAACTTAATCCCAGCCCGTTTAATAAGTAAGGATGAAAAGGTTTCCCGAAAATAGCCGATCCTGCAACATCACATGCCATAAATCTAACATGAGGGTGAACAGCCTTTACTCCTTTAGTAATCCCGCCGAAATGTCCTCCTGTACTAACAGAACCAACCAACATATCTACGGGGACTTCAAGGAATTCTTTTGCTGTGACTGTTTCATGAAAGTCAGGGTTGTCAGGATTATCATATTGATTGGTCCAATAGGCACCGGGATGCTGATTCAATAATGCTTTAACCCTCTCAATTCTGGCCTTTTGATATCCACCAGAGGCATCGGGAGTGTTTACAACGTCCACCTTGGCACCAAAAGCGGTAAACCAATTCAGCGAATTCTTACTCACTTTCGGATCGACAACAACGATGAGATTAAACCCCATACAAGCACTAAGCATAGCAAGAGATTTCCCCAAATTACCCGACGTCGATTCAATAACTGTACCACCGGGACGCAATTTACCACTTTCGAATGCTTTGTTAATCAATCCCAATGCCGTTCGATCTTTTATACTAAAATTCGGATTAAATTGTTCAAGCTTAATAAAAAGTTTTTTATTTTTTGGAACTAAAGGATGTTCAAGAGAAAAAACAGGAGTATTACCAATCAGTTCACTAACATTAGTTACTGCGTACATATTTATATTCCTTTATATAATTTTAAAATTAGGCGCAGGATTTGAAGTTAAAAAATGGTTGCAAGAAACGCCGACAAAAAGCGGATCCTCTATATGCAAAGCCCCCATTCCAAACTCGTAGTAAGGTGTTTCTACTGACAAGACCATTCCTTCTTGTATAATATTTTCGTCAGAGGGATTTAATATTGGAAGTTCATAGGGTTCTAAACCAATTGCATGCCCAACATGATGACGACGATACTCAGGAAAACCGGAACGGTGTACAACATCCATAATGTGAGAAAAAACTTGTTTTCCCGTTTGTCCGGGACGAATAAAATCCAGCGCCGATAACATTGCATTTTGCAGTGCTTGATAACGCTTTAGTATAAAGGGTTCGACACGGTCGATTGCATATACACGAGCAATATCGGACCAATAGCCTTGATAAACTGCGTCAGAATCAAACCAAAGAAGATCTCCTGATTCCAGACACAATTTTTCATTTTGCCGCCTCTGCCCGCCGACTGCGGCTCGGCCCACTTTAAGCATAGTCAGGGAAGGAAAAGCCCCTTTCTTTACAAGTGCCTGATTGAACCAACTTGCTATTTCAGTCTCACTGGAACCTCTACTGACTAACTTTACCGTCTCATAAATCGCAGCTTCATTAATCAAAGCTGATTTTGTCAGCATCTCGACTTCGTTTGGTGTTTTACGCCTTCTCGCATGGCGTATAGCCTTAGATACCCCAATCCATTTGATGCCAGGCAAGTTATTTTTAAGATAGTCCAAGGTCTGTAGTGGCATACCATCTTCATCAAACCCGATGCGATTTATGTCACCATAGTCTCGTATTTTACGAATCAGCTTTTCTAAGGCTTCAGCTGGCGATGCCTGAGATAACTCGATATTGCTAAGCTTCAGAAGTTCAGTTTCATCTTCCGTTAAGCAAATTTGACCGCCATATTCACGATAAAATATCCCATAGGGCTGAACATGTTGGACGGGAACATCCGCATCAAGTATCTGATCGATTTCACCAATCGAATGCACAATGCTTACAGCACCAACGTCATACCGATGAAGTAATACATAGCATTGCCCATGATAGGGATTCAATGTCTTAACAACAGGTGAAAATCCCGTGAAATAGTGGAGATTCTCTCTGCTTGCTCCAATCAATAAGTCTATTTTTTCTCTTTCGAAAAGGTCTCGAATTTGAGCCGTATCATAAGCCATTGTTAATAACCTTGAGCGTTTTTACGACAGCAGGGGCCATGTGCTCCGTGTCAGAAAGAGAAAACCACCCCAATTCACTGATTTCAGCGCATGGGGTGACAGGCGGTAAAAACGAGATAGTAAAAATGGACAGATGAACCCTATCGCTACCATCATGATTTGGTCCGGTTACTGTGGTCAGAAACGTCAATTCAGATGCCGGAACAACTAATCCGAGTTCCTCTTCCAGTTCTCGTATTAATGTTTCTTTAGGATTCTCTCCTGGGGATATTTTTCCGCCAGGAAAATACCACACCGTATTATCCCGAACACGAACCAGCAGTACTTTGTCTTGCTTGATATATGCCAGGCTAGCGCAAAGAATCATGATAAATTCTCTTTATATTATCCAGATGCTTAAATAATTCACCCTTAGGGTAATGTGAATAATGCATTGCAGCTATTCTAATAGGATCACCTGCATGGTACTTTTCATATACCATTTGCCTTTGTCCAAAACCATCACCACTAAGGTCCCACGCCAAATTCAAGAGGAAACACCTATCTTCAGCACTTATATTTTTATTTTTTAATGCTTCTTTAATAACCGGACCATTGTTATTTTCAAAATCCCCATGATGGGGCACAGCAAGCATTGAGCCTGCAGAAAGAGATTGAATAATATTTACCATCCGATGATACCACTTAGGAAAATGGTATCGGATAGCCTGAATAGCGTGAATACTCGGATTTAGAAGTTCGTTTTCTAAAGTTGCATCGTCTTCCGCTAACAAAATCGCACCGCGAACTAACTCCAGGCTTGAGGTCATCTCTCCGAGTTGTTCTTGGACGTTCAAGAAGCTACCAAGCCCCATTTTATTAGCCAGTTCAATTGCAACGCCTGTCAATAATTCGGCTTTTGCAAGCCCCCTAACAATTCCCTGATGCCCATTATGGTTTCGAATTCTTGTCTTATCATAAAATGCATTCGATTTCTCTATATCCCTGAAGACAAACACATCGCTCCACGGAATAAATACATCCTCAAAAACCATATACGCATCAGACTCATCAAAGAGATTTGCAATTGGATGATCTAAAAGGTTGTAACCATTATGGTTCAGAGGTTTTCGGCAAATGAGCTTCACTCCCTGAACGGTGACGGGTACAGCAAATGCAAGGGCGAAGTCTTCGTCACCGGGAATCAATCCGGGCATATTAAATACTAAGAGCTCATCAGCAATGGGCGCCAAAGTCACTATCATTTTAGCGCCGCGAACAATCATTCCCTTTGAATCATGAGAAATAGACCGAACCCCGCAATATTGATTTGCTTGTAATCCTAACTGAATGCCTCTATCAATTTGAGGATTGATTGCTCCATGCCCTACAAACAAATTATCATTTCGACATCTGTCATAGTATTTAACTGCATTGTTAGAAAAATCAGTGTATTGACCAGAACCCAGCACATGAGAGTTTGTGGCCATAGCCGCTAAAGCACTATTGATGAAGTCGGGGGTTCTTCCCAGCATCCCAAATGATAAATCAGCAATCGCTTTATAACTCTTTCTCTTTCTCGCCAAGTCCTCTTTAGTCTTAGGGGCAAGCGTGCTGATGTGATAATTTCTGCCATTCTCTTCATAAGAGAACAATTCCGGCTGCGATTCCTGAAGCTGATAGAATTCAGCAATGCTATCAATTGCCCCTCGGAATGAGGGTTCAGTAGATACGTCAGATATCAATTTAGAATCAATATAAACCTGTCGCGGACTTTTCAATCTGCGTAAGTAGTCTTCCTTTAACATAACAGCAGCCTTATTAGCAATTGTCTGAAATAATTCTGTCTTCATTAACCCCTAGGGCATGAAGTTCATTTTGTATTAATTTAAAGAAGTTTTTACCGCTTCCGATATAGAAGTTGGATTGGGAAAAGTGAGAGGAACTAATTGTCTTGATTGTTTTATTTATAAAATTAACATCACGACTTTCGTGACTACGTTGGACCGTTATGAAATAAAAGTTTTCATTGGAAATAAAAACATCATTCACATCATCATCAGTGAAATAATTAATACATTTATCATTTATCCAAATTAATAACGTGGGTTGTTCACTGTAATGCTTCGCCAGATATTGAATGATACCTCTGGCATAACTATAAGCAGTATCACATACGATTAATACGTTACCGTAATCAGATTGCCGCCAATGTGCCTGACCCTGTGGCAATGAAACAGAGACGTTTTTTCCGGATTGTATTTCTAGAATAATTCGGTGCGATGCTGAGAATAATTCATTAAACCCTATGATTAGCTCTATAATTATTTCATCATTTTCATTCTTTAATGTATGCCAAGAGGATATAGAAAAGTACCTTTCGAGTTCATCTCCACAACTTAATTTCACATATTGGCCAGGTAAATAATGATAGGCGGCTATACGAATGCTAACCAGATAAGTCTTATCGTTTAATTCCTTTACTTCGATCTGGCAAGGCTTGATCATTATTTGTTGACTAAGAAAGGACATAATTTAGGTACTTTACCGTTTTTAAAATGAAAATAAATTAGCTAATTATTAACAATAAAATTAATTACACATTGTTATTTTCATCATCGCTTCCTTGTGATGCATAGGTCTAAATCATAAGATATATTTATAAATTACAAACCAATTTGAATGAATCAAATTTAATTGATTAAAGTGAGGGTTAGATCTCATTATTAATTGAATAGAAATTTACGCTTGCCATAAAAAGAGATATGGATCACGATTTTTGTAAAAAAATGGGGGGCTAATTTTAATTCAAGAGGATGAGATCAATAAAAATTCTATTTTTTATTGGATGTGGCACCGTGCTCAGAGAAATTCGAGGGTATCTGGAAAATTGGGGGAAATTGGGGGAAATTGGCAGGCCTATCTGGATAAAACCCGAAATTCAGGCAATGTATTGATTATCAACATGGTTCAACAAGGGTGGTCCCTCCATCATCCGACTTGATGGAAGGAAACCCCATGATATTTTTGCACTGGATCACTTCATTTAGTGAACCAAGATCTGCTTAAAAGACGGCTAACGTTCGCCCGTAGCTTGAGTTATTTATAAAACTCAACTCTCGGTGGCGTTACACTTCGATCTCCGCCCTATCGCCTTTCTCTTGCAGCCAGTTGCGACGATCTTCCGAGCGTTTCTTCGCCAACAGCATATCCATCATCGCCATCGTTTGATCCATCTCGTCGTCGCTGATGGTCAACTGCACCAGACGGCGAGTATTGGGATCCAGCGTAGTTTCACGCAGCTGCGGCGGGTTCATTTCACCCAGACCTTTAAAGCGCTGTACGTTAGGCTTGCCTCTCTTGCGCTTAAGCTGTTCCAGTACTCCCGCTTTTTCCTCTTCGTCCAGCGCGTAGTAAACCTCTTTGCCCAGATCGATACGGTACAATGGCGGCATCGCGACATAAACGTGTCCACCTTGAACCAGCGCTCGGAAATGGCGGACAAACAGCGCACACAGCAGCGTCGCGATGTGCAAGCCATCGGAGTCCGCATCCGCCAGAATACAGATCTTGCCGTAACGCAGTTGGCTGAGATCGGTGCTGTCGGGATCGATACCGATCGCCACCGAAATATCGTGCACTTCCTGCGAAGCCAGCACTTCATCGGAGGAGACTTCCCAGGTATTCAGAATCTTACCTTTCAGCGGCATGATCGCCTGAAATTCACGTTCACGTGCCTGTTTCGCCGATCCACCCGCCGAGTCCCCTTCCACCAGAAACAGCTCCGTCCGGTTGAGATCCTGCGAAGTGCAATCCGCCAGCTTGCCAGGCAACGCAGGCCCACTAGTCAGCTTTTTACGCACTACTTTTTTGGCAGCGCGCATGCGGCGCTGAGCGCTGGAGATAGCCAGCTCGGCCAGTTGCTCCGCAGCCTGTACGTTCTGGTTCAGCCACAGGCTGAAAGCATCTTTCACGACGCCGGACACAAACGCAGCACACTGACGAGAAGAAAGACGTTCTTTGGTCTGCCCGGCAAACTGTGGTTCCTGCATTTTTACCGACAGCACGTAAGCGCAGCGTTCCCAGATATCATCGGCGCTCAGCTTCACGCCGCGCGGCAGAATATTGCGGAATTCGCAGAATTCACGCATCGCATCCAGTAACCCTTGGCGCAGGCCGTTAACGTGTGTCCCGCCCATTGGCGTCGGGATGAGGTTAACGTAGCTTTCCGTCAGCAGTTCACCGCCTTCCGGCAGCCAGAGCAGCGCCCAGTCTACGGCTTCCGTATCGCCGCTAATCGAGCCAAGAAACGGTTTTTCCGGCAGCGTGATCAGGCCATTTATCGCCTCACACAGGTAGTCGTTCAGACCATCCTGATAGCACCAGCGCTGCTCAGTGTTGTTAACTTTATCTTTGAAGATGATTTCCACACCGGGGCACAAGACCGCTTTGGCCTTCAGCAGGTGCGTCAAACGAGATACCGAAAAGCGGGCGCTGTCGAAGAATTTCTCATCCGGCCAAAAGTGCACGCGCGTACCGGTGTTACGACGTCCACAGGTACCCGTTACCGTCAATTCCTGCACTTTATCGCCGTTTTCAAAAGCGATGTCATAGACCTGACCATCGCGCTTGACGGTGACTTCAACACGGGTAGATAAGGCGTTCACCACGGAAATCCCTACGCCGTGCAAGCCGCCTGAAAACTGATAGTTTTTACCGGAAAATTTACCGCCCGCATGCAGACGACAGAGGATCAGCTCAACGGCGGGCACCCCCTCTTCTGGGTGAATATCCACCGGCATCCCACGACCATCATCAATCACTTCGAGAGACTGATCGGCGTGCAAAATCACATCAATACGGCGTGCATGACCCGCCAGCGCTTCATCAACGCTGTTATCTATGACCTCTTGTCCCAGATGGTTAGGACGTGTGGTATCGGTGTACATTCCCGGACGACGGCGCACCGGTTCCAGTCCGCTGAGTACTTCAATCGCATCAGCGTTATAACTTGATTGAGCCATAGTTTGCGTTAATTCTTTGAGTTCAGTGAATGGTGTTTAACGAACCGCTTTTGGCGATTCGTTTTTCAATGCATATGCGGCGGTTCAGTCTGTCGTGAGCCCTAAAAAATTCACAATGGGTGTGAAAAAATGCTCAAATCCAACAAAGGCATGATTGCCCCCTGATTCCACAGTTTGACGGCAGGCCGTGTAATACGCGACTGCCTGACGATAGTCCAGAACCTCATCCCCAGTCTGCAATAGCAGCCAGAGCAAATCCGGCGATTCCAGTCGGTCAACCTGCATAACTTTCAGATCGTACACGTGCCGAGACTCTAGCACATATTGTTCGCCGGTGTAGGGGTTCTGATATTCGCCGAGATGGTCCAGCAACAGTTCAAACGGCTTCACTGCGGGATTCACCACCACGGCAGGCAGCATAAAACGCTGGGATAGCCAGGTGGCATAATAACCACCGAGGGAAGAGCCAACAATGCCCACCGGACGACCCGCTCGTTCCATAATCAACGACTCCATCATCTCGGCGGCCTCCGTCGGATAAGGAGGAAGTTGCGGAATCACCATGTCAATTTCAGGATGCTGTTCTGCCAGCCACGTTTTCAGCGCTGTCGCTTTCGCCGACTGAGGCGTACTGTTAAAACCGTGCAGATAAAGAAGTGTTGGCATTAGTAACCGTCCGAATCCATGTCAGGCAGGAATTCGCTGCCCGATAGGCGGTAAACCTCAGTTTCCAGGCGACCATCCGGCAGCAGGTCCAAATAGCGCCATCCCGGTGCCACGTTATCAATAGTAAAATTGGTACAGTGCGGTTTGAACTGCACGCAGGTCGATGGCGTTGCCAGCAGGCGGCGGCCATGCCAGTCAAAATCCATCTCCTGATGAATATGCCCACACAGCACGGTGTTCACCTTTGGATAGCGATCCAGCACCGCAGAAAGATTGTGCGCATTACGCAAGCTGTGTTGATCGAGCCAAGTACAGCCAGAAGGGTGTGGATGATGATGCAGCAGCAGTAACGTAAAGCGATCGGGCTGGCTTTTCAGGCTGCGCTCCAACCATTCAAGCTGGTATTCACTCAGTTCACCGTGCGGGACGCCGAACACCTGGCTGTCCAATAGGATAATCTGCCATTTGTCGCCCAGCAGCACATGTTTGGACGGCGCAATACCCGCGTCAGCCAGCGCGTCTACCATCGCCGGTTGGAAATCGTGGTTACCCGGGAGCCATACGCAAGGTGCAGGAATCTGCGCAATCCCGCGTGAGAAATGGTGATAGGCTTGCAGCGTATGATCCTGCGCCAAATCGCCCGTCGCGACGATCAAATCAAACGCATCCTGCCGAGCCTCGATGGCATTCAGCACAGCGTGATAGCTACGATAGGTGTTGATACCCAGCAAGGTTTCATGCTCGCCCGCAAAAAGATGGGTATCTGTTATTTGCAAAATCCTGACTCTGGCGCCACTCGCCACAGGCAGTGTCAACAGGCTTTCCAAATGGTGTCCTTGGTTACGTAAATCTGTCTCTACCCGTCATCTCTCAACTTGCAGAATATACCCATCATACTTCAAGCTGCATGTGCGTTGGCTTTCCTCGCTCACCCCAGTCACTTACTGATGTAAGCTCCCGGGGATTCACTGTGTCGCCGCCTTCCTGCAACTCGAATTATTTAGGGTATACGTTGGTTTCCCTTATGGCTCGACCGCCACTTTCCTGCACGTTGAAATCTATTGGGTATCAAAAACCGGTATCGACATCGAACCATACGCCAAACAATACTTTAGCCAATCAGCAAGAAACTGATTAATTTGATGCTTTTCGTCACGTTGATGTAACTTCTTATTAGGATAATCATAACGTGCTTTGAAACGAAAGATCTGCTGGCTGGAACACACTTCCGCAACCAACGCATCATGATACAACCTAACGCTCATCATTGGCAGGCTCCAATAGCTGACAGCGGGTGCCGTCTGCTTAATCTCGACCAATGAGGTGTAGCGAGTAGATTCAACAATCGTCAGTTGGTAGACCGCATTATCGACGTGATAAACCGCGATTTCACCGACTTCATCCACTTTCGGCAGTAAACGCCGTAATTGCATGAAATTGGTTTCACATAGCCTCATCATGGCAGGGAAATCCGGTGTATAACGTTTCATAAATTCACCCCACCCATGCGCGCTTGAGTTCTTCATGGTGCAACGCCAACCATTGCAAGGCAATGACAGACGCCGCGTTATCAACAATCCCCGCCTCAACCCATTGATAGCTCTGCTCGCGGCTCACTACATGTACGCGGATATCTTCATTTTCTTCTGCCAGGCCGTGAATCCCTGTCGCCAAGCGGGTATCTACTTCACCCACCATCACCGCCAAACGTTCGCTCGTGCCACCGGGGCTGGCAAGATAGTTGATTATCGGTCGGCAGCGACCAACCCTTAATCCGGCTTCTTCCTCTGCTTCACGTCGCGCTACGTCTTCGTGGCTTTCTCCTGGCTCAATCATGCCAGCCACCAGCTCAAACAACCAGGGAGACGCGCTGGAGTCATAAGCGGCGATACGAATCTGTTCTATTAATACCACTTCATCACGTACCGGATCGTAAGGCAAAAGCACAACGGCGTGGCCGCGCTCTAAAATTTCACGGCTCACTTCACCACTCATCCCGCCATTAAACAGACGATGACGGAAGCGATAACGCTCTAGCGAAAAAAAACCGTCGTACAGCGTTTCGCGTGCAATAATTTCTACATCATCTTTGGTGAAAGTAACGGAGCCGGATACGGAAGACGCCATGGCTGCACTCCTGTAACAAGTATTAATGGAATTCGGTATTGTATGGCGGAATCCGCTGTCATTATACTCATCATTGTTTTTGAACGTTTATTAGGCGTGACGTCAGCGACGTGGGGCAATACTCGCCCATCGCATCACTTTTTCGTGCCTGACAGAACAGCAAAACGTCGCGCTGAATCATCCAATGGGTCAATTTATCTGACCATTTGGACATACTCCGCTGAAAGATGGCACGTTCAGCTACCTTATCCTATTGGCAGATTCTGATAGAATCGACAATTATTCGTCTACAGACAGCGCTACCATAGCGAGATTGCTGCACAACAAGGAATGCAAATGAAGAAATTGCTCCCTCTTCTTATTGGTCTGAGCCTGGGTGGCTTTAGCGCCATGAGTCAGGCGGAAAACCTGTTACAGGTCTACCAACAGGCAAAAAGCACCAACCCTGATTTACGCAGCTCTGCGGCAACCCGCGACGCCGCGTTTGAAAAAATCAACGAATCACGCAGCCCATTACTACCACAGTTGGGGATCAACGCGGGTTATACCTATAACAAAGGTTACCGTGACAGCAACGGCGTCAATAGCAATGAGAAAAGCGCGACACTACAGCTGACCCAGACGCTGTTCGACATGTCCAAATGGCGTGCGCTGACGTTGCAGGAAAAACAGGCGGGTATTGAAGACGTAACCTATCAGACCGCTCAGCAAAACCTGATGTTGAACACGGCGACCGCTTATTTCAACGTGCTGCGTGCGATTGACTCACTGTCCTACATTAATGCGCAGAAGCAGGCAATTTATCGCCAGTTGGATCAAACGACACAGCGTTTCAACGTAGGTTTGGTTGCTATTACCGACGTTCAGAACGCTCGTGCACAATATGACAGCGTGCTGGCTAATGAAGTGTTGACGCGTAATACGCTGGATAATGCGCTGGAATCACTGCGCCAGATTACGGGCAATTTCTACCCGCAATTGGCTGGTCTGAACATTGAGCGTTTCTCTACCCAGAAACCTGAAGCCGTTAACAACCTGCTGAAAGAAGCCGAAGCCCGCAACCTGAACCTGTTATCTGCACGTTTGAGTCAGGATTTGGCGCGTGAGCAGATTCGTTCCGCCGAAACAGGTTATATGCCAACGCTGGATCTCACTGCATCGACGGGCGTGAGCGATACCCGCTATTCAGGTTCAAGAACACAAAACAGTAACTCGTTTAACGATTCAGACGCTGGGCAGCATCGGGTGGGGATTAACTTCACTCTACCACTTTACAGCGGTGGTGCGACCAATTCTCAGGTGAAGCAGGCGCAGCACAGCTACGTTAGCTCTAGTGAACTGTTGGAAAGCGCACACCGTTCTGTCATCCAGACGGTACGTTCATCGTTTAACAATATTTCTGCCTCCATCAGCAGCATCAACGCTTACAAACAGGCTGAAGTGTCTGCACAAAGCTCCCTGGATGCAATGGAAGCGGGTTATCAGGTAGGTACACGCACCATCGTTGACGTACTCGATGCCACCACCACGCTGTATAACGCCAAACAGCAGCTCTCCAGCGCACGCTATGATTACCTGATCAATCAGTTAAACATCAAATCCGCGCAGGGCACGCTGAATGAAGCCGATCTGCAAGCGCTGAATGCGTCATTGGGTCAACCATTGTCAACGACACCGACCGTAACGGATAATACCGCTCCGCAGGCAACGACCGCCTCAGCGCAGCGTTAATCTGTAGATGCATTGACAAGCAATCCGATACAGGGGAACCACGGTTCCCCTGTATCATACCCGTCTCTTTTCCACAAAATAACGCAACAGCATCAGAACGCCGGAGCCCTCTTCTTTCTTCATAAGGAGAAACGTTGCACGACTCAAAGCCTATCCCAGTAGGCGTGATTGGTGCAGCCAGTTTGGACACGGACAGCGCGCAGAAACCGGAGCGTACACGTAGTACGTGAGGATTTAGAGCACTGCTCAGGTTCAAAATGGCAAATGAAATAGCCCTAATGGGGTAGGATTTTAATGTATAGCAACGTAAAGACCCCCTCCGTTACACCTATTGCCGCTTTAAATTCAAGCAACGTTCCCCTATTCTTAGGCACACTTATTTGTTATTGGCCGTGATGCTTTGCTCTGGGATAAACACGATGAAACGCACAAAAAATATTAATCAGGAAACGTTCCGCAAGGAATGGCGAACGCACCGTCTGGCACCTGTTGCTTTGGCCGTCAGCGCCGTATTTTTCCTCGCGGGCTGTGAACAAACCGATGAAACCGTCTCCCTCTACCAGAATGCGGATGACTGTTCATCAGCCAACCCGTCAATGGCTGCCCAATGCACCACCGCGTACAATAATGCGTTAAAAGAAGCGGAAAAAACGGCACCGAAATACGCAACAAAAGAAGACTGTGTGGCAGAATTTGGCGAAGCGCAGTGTACCCAAACTCCCGCACCTGCACAGGCTGGTATGGCAGCAGAACCACAACAAAGCGGTGGTATGTCTTGGATGCCACTGATGGCTGGCTACATGATGGGTCGAATGATGGGTGGCGGTGCCGGTTTCGCACAGCAGCCGCTATTTAGTCCAAAAACGCCAGCCAGCCCAGCCAATGGCCAATTCGTTGATGCAGCCGGTAAAAACTACGGCAACGCGGCGACAGGCCGCACGATGACCGTGCCTAAAACCGCACTGGCACCAAAACCCGCGACAACCTCGACCATCACGCGTGGTGGCTTTGGTGAAACCGTCGCGAAGCAAAACAGCATGCAACGCAGCAGCGCCAGCTCGAATTCCAGCTCTTCCCGTAGCATGGGCGGCTGAGGACGTATCGAATGAAGCGGATAGATATTACAGCGCGTCCTGACTGGCAGGAAAAAGCCACCGAATTTGGTTTTCGTTTCCATACCATGTATGGCGAACCCTACTGGAGCGAAGAGGCTTACTACCAGTTCACACTGGCTCAAATCGAAGAGCTAGAGGAAACCACAGCAGAACTGCACCAGATGTGTCTGCAAGTGGTGGAAAAAGTCATCAGCAGTGACGCGCTGCTCGCCAAATTCCGTATTCCCAAACACACCTGGGAATTCGTCAGACATTCATGGCGCACCAATCAGCCTTCGCTGTATTCGCGTCTCGATCTGGCGTATGACGGCAAATCCCCAGCCAAGCTGCTGGAGAACAATGCGGATACGCCGACATCACTGTACGAAGCCGCCTTTTTCCAATGGCTGTGGCTGGAAGATCAAATCAACGCAGGGAATCTGCCGCAGAATTCTGATCAGTACAACAGCATTCAGGAAAAGCTGATCGAACGTTTTGAAGAGTTGAAGCTCAATCATGGCTTTGGCTTGCTGCATTTCGCCTGCTGTCAGGATACGGAAGAAGATCGCGGTACGGTGCAATATCTTCAGGATTGCGCGCTGGAAGCAGGTCTGCCGAGCGAATTTCTGTACATCGAGGAAATCGGCCTCGGTGAGAAAGGCCAGTTTACCGATCCTGAAAATCAGGTAATTAGTAACCTGTTCAAGCTGTATCCGTGGGAATTCATGCTGCGTGAAGTGTTTTCCACCAAGCTGGAAGATGCAGGCGTGCGTTGGCTGGAGCCAGCCTGGAAAAGTATCATTTCCAATAAAGCGCTGCTGCCGATGCTGTGGGAAATGTTCCCGAATCATCCCAATCTGCTTCCTGCCTACTTTGCGGAAGATGAACACCCTAAACTGGACAGTTACGTCATCAAGCCGCTGTTTTCACGTGAAGGGGCGAACATCCAGATCGTGGAAAACGGAAAAGAGATTGCGTCAGCCGATGGCCCTTACGGCGAAGAAGGCATGATCGTCCAGCAATACCATCAATTGCCGAAATTCGGTGACAGCTACACGCTGATTGGTAGCTGGCTGGTGAACGATCAGCCCTGCGGTATCGGCGTACGTGAAGATCGCGCCCTGATCACTCAGGATCTCTCGCGCTTCTATCCGCACACCATTCTGGATTAAGACAACAGTTTGAAAGCAACAAGGCACGGTTTTCACCGTGCCTTTTTCACATGAGCGCTTAGCCGCCCACCTGTACCGACAGCATACTCAGCGATCCCATTTCTAGCCCATCGACGGGAATACTGATCGCTTCTTTGCCGTCCCAGCTTCCCAACACATAAAGCAGCGGGAAATAGTGATCGGGCGTTGGGTTGGACAGCGCGGCACCATCATGCTGCATAAAATTAACCAGCGGATGATCGTCTCCCTGATAAGCCAGGTTATCACGCACAAATTGATTGAATGAGACGGCCCATGGATACGGCTCTGCATCGCCATCCCATTTCACCATCCGCAGGTTATGCACGACGTTACCGCTGGCCACAATCATGAAGCCTTCATCACGCAGAACCGCCAGCTTGCGCCCTAGTTCGTAGTGATACTCAGCAGGCTGCGTGCCGTCCACGCTCAACTGCACAACGGGAATATCCGCATTTGGGTACATCTTTATCAGCACGCCCCAGGAACCATGATCCAAACCCCATTGGGTTTGATCGGCAGTAACGGGATACGGAGCCAGTACCTGCTGGATTCTCGCTGCTAACTCAGGCGAACCGGGTGCCGGATACTGCGTATCAAACAGCGCCTGTGGAAAACCGCCAAAATCATGGATTGTGCGTGGTTTCTCCATCGCCGTCACAGCCGTGCCACGGGTATACCAGTGGGCGGAAACAGCAATAATTGCCTTCGGACGCGGCAGCGTCTCGCCTAGCGTTTGCCATGCCTGAGTATAAGCATTGCTTTCCAACACGTTCATCGGGCTACCGTGGCCGAGGAACAGTGCAGGCATCCGGGAAGTGTTGTTCATAGTCATATCCTCTGAAAGATGTCAGCGAACGTGCCGCAGCACGTGATGGCCTTACTCTACGCGCTTTATGACATAGAAAAAGTCAGAGTTATGTGATGGAGAACATCAATTAATTTGAAAGGTATTACGTTGTAAGAAACAATCACCGATGCAGAAGCATGACGCGTAAAAGACGGAATTAAGTAGACCGCCCCTCAGTATCAGAATAAATCTGATTTCCTTCACGCTTCCCAACCCCCATAACCATCACGGTAATGGTGTCATCCTGAACTAAATACACCAGCCTGTAGCCAGCAGACTTAAGTTTAATTTTATACTGATCTTTGCGGCCATGAAGCTGAGCAGAAGGAACTCGAGGATTATCCAGACGCTCGGCCAACTTCTTCTTGAATTGTTCCCGAACAGGATGCCCTAACTTTTTCCATTCCTTCATTGCAGAAGGCACAAATTTTAACTTATAGGTCATCGAGCGAAATCTCTTTCGCATCCGCTATCTCTGACATCCGCTCATCAACGGTATGCCCCAATTCTGCATCTTCAGCGAGTTCCATCAAGTAAGCGAATACGGCAGGAGGCACGCAATAGAACGCAGGCTCATTGCGGTTCAGTATAGCGATAGTTTCACCTTCAGCAGACCGCACCGTCCCCATTGGATCACGTTTCAACTCAGTGATACTGGCTGCTGTATTCGTTAGGATGTTGAAAGCCATAATCTAAGTCACTCAATCAGGTTAGTAAAAGACCACTTAAACACACTAATAATAGCACTTCTAAAAGTGCTTATTATAGTATTTTCCAGCCATCATTTCCTATTGCGCGTTAAACCGCTTTCTTTCATAAAAAGCGTCGTGGGCAGTCATTCATCTTACCTGCCCCATAAAGCAAAACCCCGCCGAAGCGGCGGTTTTATGATGAAGGGAGTTGACCGTTAAGCCGCTTTCTTTCATAAAAAGCGTCGTGGACAGCCATTCATCTTACCTGCCCCATAAAGCAAAACCCCGCCGAAGCGGGGTTTTTATGATGAAGGGAGTTAACCGTTAAGCCGCTTTCTTTCATAAAAAGCGTCGTGGACAGTCATTCATCTTACCTGCCCCCATAAAGCAAAACCCCGCCGAAGCGGGGTTTTATGATGAAGGGAGTTGACCGTTAAGCCGGGTTCTGTCGTGGACAGTCATTCATCTAGGCCAGCAATCACTCACTGGCTCAAGCAGCCTACCCGGGTTCAGTACGGGCCGTACCATGTGAACCCCTATTTGGCCTTGCTCCGGGTGGAGTTTACCGTGCCACGAACTGTTGCCAGTCGCGCGGTGCGCTCTTACCGCACCCTTTCACCCTTACCTGATCCCACTTGCGTGGGCCATCGGCGGTTTGCTCTCTGTTGCACTAGTCGTAGGCTTGCGCCTCCCAGGCGTTACCTGGCACCCTGCCCTATGGAGCCCGGACTTTCCTCCCCTCCACCTGTCTCCCCCGAAAGGGACGGCAGTGAAGCGGCGACTGTCTGGTCAACTCCGGCGCGGATAATAGGGTAAATTCCCCTACTTGTCATCCTCCGATTCACCACTATCGCCTTCTTGCTCCAGCCCATAGCGGTAAAGCGCGTTTTTCTTCACACCATGAATTTCTGCCGCTAGGGCAGCCGCTTTCTTCAGTGGCAGTTCGGCGCGCAATAGCGCCAACGTGCGCAGAGCTTCGGAAGACAAGACACTCTCATCAACCTTATGCCCTTCCACAATCAGCACCATTTCCCCTTTGCGACGATTCTCATCTTCTTTCACCCAGGCAAGTAATTCGCCCACAGGTGCGCCGTGAATCGACTCCCAGGTTTTAGTGATTTCACGCGCGAGCACCACATAACGCTCAGCCCCCAGCACCTCACTGATATCCTGCAAGCTGTCCAAAAGACGATGTGTGGATTCGTAGAAAATCAGCGTACGGGGTTCTTCCCCTAGCTCACGCAGCTTATCTTTACGGCCTTTGGTTTTGGCTGGAAGAAAACCTTCATAGCAAAAACGGTCAGATGCCAGACCGGAGGCGGAGAGCGCCGTTATCGCTGCGCAAGCGCCCGGCAGCGGTACCACGCGAATACCCGCTTCTCGGCAGCGCCGAACCAAGTGGTAACCGGGGTCGTTAATCAGCGGCGTGCCCGCATCTGAAACCAGCGCGATGCTTTGCCCTGACTGCAATTTAGCCAGTAACACATCCGCTTTTTGTTGTTCATTGTGGTCGTGTAATGCGAACAGTCGCGCATTAATCGCAAAATGTTGTAACAGCAGACCGGTATGGCGGGTATCCTCTGCGGCGATCAGATCAACGCTCGCCAATACCGCCAGCGCACGCTGCGTGATGTCGCCCAGATTGCCAATTGGCGTGGGGACAATATAGAGGGTAGATGCAGAAATATCTGCTTGTTGGTCTTGATTCATTGTTTCATCCGGGTTGCCGATTTAATATTGAGCATCTTTAAAAAAAATCACTGGATACAGTATGCTTCCCTTTCATTTCGTCCGTACCCAGGCAGGGCGTGCTATCCCTGTTTTGTTAGCGGCACTGTTTCTCGCAGGCTGTCCAAGTCAGGCACCGCAGAGCCCACCACCCGAGGTTCAGGGCAAAGCCGACGCATCATCCGATTATTATCTGCAACAGATGCAGCAAAGTAGCGATAATAACAAGGCTGACTGGCAATTACTTGCTATTCGTTCCCTACTACAGGAAGGGAAAGCCCCTCAGGCAAGCCAACAGTTCAGCACCCTGCCAGAAAAATTGAGCGCGGCGCAAAAGCAAGAGCAGCAGCTACTCAGTGCGGAACTGTCCGTTGCCCAAAACAATATGGATGCGGCTAAAGCCGCGCTGAGCCAGCTTGATGTAGGTGCACTTTCCGATCAGCAAAAGCAGCGTTACTACCAGACGCAAATCAAAACAGCGCAAGGGCGCCCTTCCATTGAGCTGCTGCGAGCCTATATCGCTCAGGAGCCGCTGCTGAAAGGCGACGAACATCAGATGAACCTCGATCAGACCTGGCTGGCATTGACACAAATGTCACCGCAGGATTCTGGGGCGTTGCTGATTAACGCGAATGAAAACGTGCTCCAAGGCTGGGTGGATTTGCTGAATAACTACCAGAACAACCGCGAATCTCCCGATCAGTTACAGAGCGCGATTCAAGACTGGCAAACCCGTTATCCACATCATCCTGCCGCGAAAACACTGCCTACACAGCTAAATCAGGTCATCAATTATCAGCCATCGTCTGTAAATAGCATTGCGCTGCTGTTACCGCTTAACGGTCAGGCACAGGTTTTCGCCAATGCTATCCAGCAAGGTTTTAACGCGGCAAAGAATGGCCAGATAGCCACCGCGCCCGTATCTGCGCCTGCAGCACCGGCAGCAGACACCACGCAAGATGGGCAGGTCACGCCATCATCGGATGGACAGAGCGCACAATCCCCCGCGCCATACAGCGATCAAGCGGTGGCATCAACGACACCAGCAGCGCCTGAAGCGCAGGCTACAAATGCTGGGCTGTCCAGTTCGCTCCCAGTAAAAGTGTATGACACCTCTTCACAACCGTTGGCCAATATTCTCACGCAGGCACAGCAGGATGGTGCATCGCTGGTCATTGGTCCGCTGCTGAAAAATGAAGTGGATCAGTTGGCGAACAGCCAGTCACCACTGAATATTTTGGCACTGAACCAGCCGGAACGCGTCGAAAATAGCCCTAACATCTGCTATTTCGCCCTGTCTCCAGAAGATGAAGCCAGAGACGCCGCTAAATTTATCCACCAGCAGGGTAAACAGCAGCCGCTGGTCTTAGCCCCTCGCGGTGCGTTGGGCGACCGCATCGTCAATGCATTTGCTCAGGCCTGGAACCAGCAAAGCGATACCAGCTCTCTGCAACAGCGCTTTGGCAATACGGCAGAGTTAAAACAGGCCATCAATAGCGGCGCGGGTCTAAGCCTGAGCGGCCAACCTGTTAACGTATCGCAGCAGCAGGCACAGCCTGGCACCACCATTGGCGGCCTGACCATTCCCTCTCAGGTTCAACCTACGTCCAGTACGTCCGTGAGTGGCAATATCGATGCGGTCTATATCATTGCAACACCAGACGAGCTAGCGCTGATTAAGCCGATGATCGACATGCGCACCACCTCACGCGCACGTCCGTCGCTTTATGCCAGCTCACGTAGCTTCCAGGCTGGATTAGGGCCTGACTTCCGCCTCGAAATGGAAGGTTTACAGTTCAGCGATATCCCGCTGCTCGCAGGCGCGAACCCAGCACTGATGCAGCAGGTCAGCAGCCAGTTTAAAAACGATTATTCGTTAGTCCGCCTGTATGCCATGGGGATGGATGCCTGGACGCTCGCCAGCCACTTTGGTGAAATGCGTCAGATTCCGGGCCACCAAATTCCTGGCGCAACAGGAATGTTAAGCTCAGGGCCGGATTGCACCATCAACCGGCAGTTAACCTGGCAGCAATACCGTCAGGGTCAGTTGGTACCTGTTCTCTGAATCAGCGAGCGACTGGTGCAGTTTACGAACAACAGGCTCGACGCTATCTTGAACGTGCGGGACTAACCTTCACCGCCGCGAATGTTACGTTACGCGGCGGTGAACTGGATTTGATCATGCGCGATCGCCATATCTGGGTGTTTGTCGAAGTACGCTATCGGCGCAACGCACATTTTGGTGATGCCGCAGCCAGCATAACCCGACGCAAACAGCAGCGGCTACTGCATGCCGCCGCCGTGTGGTTGGCGCAACGAGGCGCTAGCTTTGACACGGTGGATTGCCGTTTTGACGTGCTAGCTATTACGGGCGAGCAGTTCAACTGGATCCCCAATGCTTTTGCTGCACAGGGATAATACATTTACCACTCAGGGATATATCATCCTTGATGGACTTCAATTTACGTAGGTTAATTCAACGTGCTGGATAGAATAAAGGTTTGTTTTACCGAGAGTATTCAAACGCAGATTGCAGCGGCAGAAGCCTTGCCTGACGCCATTTCACGTGGCGCAATCGCGATGGTGCAGTCTCTGCTGAACGGCAACAAGATTCTGTGCTGCGGTAACGGAACATCGGCAGCGAATTCGCAGCATTTTGCCGCCAGCATGATTAATCGCTTTGAAGCCGAACGCCCCAGCTTACCGGCAATCGCACTTAATGCGGATAATGTGGTCTTAACTGCGATAGCCAATGACCGCTTGCATGAAGAAGTCTATGCCAAACAAGTCAGAGCGTTAGGTCAGGCAGGCGACGTACTACTGGCAATTTCAACTCGTGGCAACAGCCGCGATATTGTTAAAGCCGTAGAGTCTGCCGTTACCCGCGACATGACGATTGTCGCCCTGACTGGCTACGATGGCGGAGAACTGGCCGGGTTGCTCGGGCCGCAGGATGTGGAAATCCGCATCCCGTCACACCGCAGCGCCCGTATTCAGGAAATGCACATGCTGACAGTAAATTGCCTGTGCGATTTGATTGATAACACACTTTTTCCACACCAGAACGATTGAAGGAGCACTACATGAGGATAAGTTCTGCATTTGCCGTGCTGTCTATCGCCCTGCTGCTACAAGGCTGTGTCGGGGTTGTTGCTGTTGGCAGTGCCGTGGCAACCAAAACGGCCACTGACCCGCGTACTGTAGGGACGCAGGTTGACGATGGCACACTGGAAGTCCGCGTGACGAATGCAATCAGCAAAGACGAGCAGTTGAAAAAAGATGCCCGTATTATTGCGACGGCTTATCAAGGGAAAGTATTGTTAACAGGACAGGCACCAAGCACAGAAATGGCAAGCCGAGCTAAGCAAATTGCCCTCGGCGTGGAAGGTGCGGTCGAAGTCTACAACGAAATACGCCAGGGTACTCCGGTTTCAATGGGAACTGCCTCCATGGATACCTGGATTACCACCAAAGTTCGCTCACAGATTCTGGCAAGTGACACGGTCAAATCCTCTAACGTAAAAGTCACCACGGAAAACGGCGAAGTCTTCCTGTTAGGTTTGGTGACACAGCGTGAAGGCACCTCCGCCGCAGAAATCGCCAGTAAAGTTGGCGGTGTGAAGCACGTAACGACGGCCTTTACCTACCTGCAATAACGCGTTTATCTCTTTACGTTGTTGATGCTTTAAAAAACAAAAAACCGCTGATGTCTTCATCAGCGGTTTTTTTATTTCTGCTCTTTTTATCCCAGTTCAGGGAAGCGTATCTTTACCCGATGGAATCAGCGTGCCACAGAATTACGGCGTAGCAGGATTAAGCAACCAGAGTGCACGGCGGGTTTCCGTGCTGATGTGACTCGGTTCTTTATCGCGCGTGCCAGCCTCACCGGTAAGCAATTCGGCAAAGCCTGTCTGCTTGATTTGCGTCTGGTAACGCGGCGTTTTTAAACCACGCTCCGCCTGCAATAACAGCGGAATAAGACGGCTGCTTTGCCTGTCCATCGTCTTGCGCGGCCACGCTTTATTGTCATCCAGATACGGTGCCATAAAATCTAACGCCTTTGTCACACTGCTTCCTTTCGGCGTTTGGTACTGCCAGATATTCTCCCCGACACGGGAAGCCAAAATAGCCATATCCGTTATCGCCTGAAGATTGAAGTAGCTGTAATGGAAAGAGCGGGTACGCGCTAGCTCTTCTGGTTGAGAGCCATCTGGTTGCAGTTGATGATCCAATTTTTCCTTTTGCAATTGCGCCATGGATTTCACAAGGTCGATTTTCCCCAGATACCAGGCGATGCCCGCAACCTGTACGGTATACCAGCTACCGTGGTTGTTCTGAGCCGTTGCCTCTTTCTTCCCCAGCTTGCTGGTTTGTAGCCAGTGCAGATAATCACTCATCCATTTCTGCATCTGCTGCTCGTCCTGCGTCGTCCAGCCTGGAGCCTGACGCAATATCATCAACGAGTCGACGATACGGGTGGAAAAATAACGTCCGTCCAATACGCCCGAGCCCCTGCCCGGCGCAATACCCGGCACACCCTGCGCAAAATCAAGATTAGGGTTCATGCGCGTTGCTGGGTCGATAAACCAGGTACGGATCATCGACATGGCCTTATCGGCATAAGCCTGTTTGCCAGAGAAATACCATGCCAGCGTCAATGACTGCGTTTGGGCGGTGAATTTCGCCAGACGGATGCCATCGGTCTCTTCATCCTTGCTAGCAGGGTTTACCTGCCCATCACGACGAATCCAAGGCAAACCATCAGCTTTGTCGGGATCGGGCCACCAGTAGGCGCTGAGGCTCAAATAATCATGCTTTGAACCACTGGGTGGCGTGGATTTCTTTTCCGTCACGCTAGGGTTAGCAATTTTCAACGCACGATCGGCTTCCGAAATAAGCTGCTCGTATGCCATTCGCGTCTGCGGCTTTTCCGTTTTCTGCTGTAGCTGCTGCTTTACTGCAGATAGCTGAGACTGTTGCAAGAAGGCGTAGGGATTATCGGGGGATGACGCTTTAGGCTCCGCATCCGCACGGACAACAGAGGCCATACAACACAGTACAACCAGTAAACCTGACCAATAACGTAACCGCATACTTTCTCCTGATGTCGAAAACACGACCGTTAACGCAAAAATTTCTCGGTATACTAACGAACAAAGTACCTTAATTCAGGTTGTTATCTCGCAAAAACGCATCTCCGCCCATCTGTCGCATCTGGCGTAAAATCCACTGTTGACGTTGAATCACGTAGCTGGAGGGCGCATTCGCACGAAAGCGAATAGGGTTTGGCAGCACCGCCGCCAGTAACGCGGATTCGCTTGCCGTCAACTTGCTGGCAGATTTATTGAAATAACGTCTGGCGGCCGCTTCCACGCCAAAAATCCCAGGACCAAATTCGACGATATTCAGATACACGGTGAGAATGCGTCGTTTTGTCCAGACCAGCTCAACGCCGGTGGTAATCCCCGCCTCAAGCCCCTTACGCACCCAGCTACGTCCATCCCACAGGAACAGGTTCTTCACCATCTGCTGCGACAGCGTAGACGCACCGCGAATCCGCTGTGTATTACGTTCGTTGTGTTTCAACGCCTGACCAATCGCATCAACATCGAAACCCCAATGCTGAGGAAATTTTTGATCTTCCGCCGCCATCACCGCCAGCGCCATTTCCGGTGCGATATCGTCCATCGCCACCCAGTCCGAATGGGCAACATAGGAAAACTCGCCTTTCAGCCATGCGCTGATCTGTCTGTCGACCATCACCGCAGAGAACGGCACGGGCAGGAAAGAAAATAACAGGATACCAGCCAGCCATGCACCGATGACCACCAACACGCTCCGAACGATCAGGCGCTTCAGCCACGTGAGTAAGCCTCCACGCCCTCGGTTCCACCTCATTCGGTGAGATCCAGTACACGAGCGACGAGCTTATCAATGCCTTGTGCCGCTTCGCTGATGGAGTTAGCCAGCATATAGGCCGGTGTCGTCACGATCTTATGCTCCTCATCCACCACGATATCATCGACCGGGCAAACGACGTGGATGCCGCCCATCTCTTCGACGGCTTCAGCGGTATCAATATCGTTACCAATGGTTACGCGAACGGGTATCCCCAAGATCGTCGGCAGCAACGCGGGCGAGATGCAAATAAAACCAATTGGTTTATTTTGCTTATAAATTTCCTGTGTGAGCAATTGCAGCGTTTCATCAATCTGACAGGCCGATCCCTGCGTGGCAAAGTCGCTTAAGTTCTTCGCAGCACCAAAACCACCGGGCACAATCAGCGCATCTAGCTCTTGTGCATTGGCTGTAGATAGCGGCTGGATTTTTCCTCTGGCGATCCGTGCTGATTCTGCTAAAACGTTGCGATTCTCATCAGTTACGTCACCTGTCAGGTGATTAACCACCTGTAATTGCGGTTTATCTGGCGCAAAGCAAACCGCTTGCGCACCTGCGCGATCCAGCGCAAGTAACGTCAATACGGCTTCGTGAATTTCGGAACCGTCATAAACACCACAGCCACTAAGGACAATGCCGACTCGTTTCATCATCTTTTCCTCCATTTCATTACATCAACTAATTGATTTTTTAATTGACAAACACTAATCTACATCACACATTTTAATGATTCTTGTAACAAAGATTTCCACATTTGCTATTTTGTTGCTTGATGAAGATGTAAAGTAGTTAAGCTTTAGTTGCTGTTGTAAGCTGTATGTCGTTAAGACAGTTAGTTAAGACACGAATATCCGCACTTGCGAGTTTACAAACCCTGAGATCTAAATGCAGGTGCATGTTTTCCCTGGTGTTGGCGCATAATTCGCGCACCCCGGCTTCGGCCGGGGTCATTTTTTTCTACCGTATGAAAACGTGCAAAGCTCCCGCATTCCCCATCCCGCTTAAATCGTAAACACCACTTAATCTGACGTCGCTCTGCATTTTTTGCATGATATCGCGTGATACGAAAAAAATTTTCTACCCGTTTTACTCGCCACATCCTTGTGGCCGCAGTCAACACAAAGACCGTATCAGGACTCTTTTTCTGCTTTTGCTACCCAATCACGCAGTACCTGAACGTCATGACGCCAGTCATGCTTAAGTTCATCGACCCACTCCTGCACGTTGTCCCACCATGCTGGCAGCGATGAAGTCTGAATCTGCTGGGCAACCTGTTGCAGGTGCCGTAACCCGACGGAACCCGCCGCGCCTTTAATTTTGTGACCTTCTTCCGTAATGCCTTTCTGGTCACGCGCCGTCATGTTGGAATCCAGAATCGCCAGATAGCCCGGCATCATCTGCTCAAACATCTCCAGACTTTGGTGAATCAGTTTCGGCCCTACCAAATCCAGATACTGTTCCAGCATCGGGATATCCAGCAGATCTTCTTTTGCTTGTGCCATCTCATCACCTTCTTCAGCCACTGGTTCTTCCGTCAACACCGTGTGAGTATCCCAGTATTGCTTAATGACGGCCGTTAGCGCAGGCACCGACAGCGGTTTGCTAAGCACGTCATCCATACCCGCATCCAGATATTCACGTTTGTCCTTCAGCACATTCGCCGTCAGCGCCACCAGCGGCGGCAGGCTGCGGTTGCCATAGCGCGAACGTAGCTGACGCGCCACATCCAGGCCGGTCATATCCGGCAGTTGGATATCGAGCAGCACCAGATCGAATTCATCGGGATCGAACATGTCCAGCGCTTCCTGCCCAGTCATCGCGACGTCTACGCTATTACCCAGCTTCTCCAGCACCGAACGCGCAACCACCACGTTGAGTTCGATATCCTCCACCAGCAGAACGTGCAGCGCCGGTAGCGGCAAATCATCATCGTCTTCCAGACCGCTTCCCGCCTCATCGACGCTCGGCGCAATCACCGTCAGGGTGAAGCAGGAGCCCTTACCTTGTGTACTGGAAACATGAATATCTCCCCCCATGTTCTGTGCAAGACGCTTCGACACCGCCAGACCGATTCCCGATCCCGTTGCTGGCTTCCCACCGTGCTGGTCTTTGACCTGATAATACATGGCGAAGATTTTTTCCAATTCATCCGCCGGGATGCCCATCCCTGAATCTTCAACCTCGAAGCGCAGGCGATCGCCCTTTTCATGCCAGACGCGCACCACAATTTCGCCCTTTTCGCCGTTCTCACCCTTCGGTGTGAATTTCACTGCGTTACTGAGCAGGTTCCACAGAATCTGCCGCAGGCGCGTTCCGTCGGTAATCACTTTCTGCGGCAGAGGCTGGTGCTGATCCATAATCAACTTCAAGCCTTTCGGTTCCGCCAGCAGACCACCGAGGTTCTCCAGATCCACCAGAAAACCAGTGAAATCGATCGGCTGGTTATCCAGTTGCACCTTGCGGCGCTCCTGTTTGTCCATCTCAATCACGTCGTTAAAAATATTACCCAGCGTAATCGCGCTGACGTGGATGGTTTTCAGGTATTTTTGCTGTTCAGGGTCAAGTTGCGTATCCAGCAGGATGCGACTTAAGCCGACAATGCCATTAAGCGGCGTACGAAGCTCGTGGCTGATTGTTGAGATGAAAGTGGTCTTCTCCCTACTGGCGTTCTCTAACGCGTCCTGGTAACGCTTACGCTCCGTTATATCGCGTCCAAATCCCATCAGCCCGTGACGTTTTCCCATCCGGTCATAAAACGGCACTTTGCGCAGCTCAAAACAGGCTTTACGCCCATCGGGATAAACCAGCCACTGTTCGTAGGTCAGAGAAACGTTATGGCGGAACACTTTCTCGTCCGTCTCCATGACTTTCTCAGCAATATCGGGGGAGTAAACATCCTGCGGCGTCAGGCCGATGAGCTGCTTCTGGCTTTTGCCCACCAGCAGTTCCATCGCGCGGTTGCAGCCGGAGAATTCTTTTTCTTCGTTACGGTAATAAACCAGATCCGGCGAGGCATCGAGGAACGAGCGCAGCAACGCAGATTGCTGCTCCAGCTCAATCTGCGCCTGTTCGCGACGGGACATCTCTTCTTTGAGCCGGCTCATCACCAGCACACGAGCCTCTTCCGCTTTGATACGGTCGGCAATTTCCTGATTGAGCTGCGCGATGTTCTCCTGAAGCTGCGCGTTCAGCTCCAGATCCCGATGACGCATTTCTTCCAGTTTCGCCACCAGTTTCGACAGCCGCTGACGCGACTCTTCAAGCTGTTCCACCACCACGGAGAGGAAATAAACGGCCCAGGGCGTAATCAGCAGCCCGAAGAAAATGGAGCGGACGACGTCGATGTTTTCGACCTCTCCGCTGAGCAATAGCGTGACCGCCATTTGCACCACCATCGCCAGCAGCACCAATACCGAGGCCAGCAGCAGTGAAAAACGGACAAGCCCCAGTTTTACCATCAAATCAACATAGTACTGAGCCAACAGACGAATTTGCTTCATAGCGATTTCCCTTAGACACCCACCCGCGCATCATAACGTAAAATAGCGGCTTATACGGCGCTACCCCGTAGATTCACAACATGAAATATCGGCTTCTACTGCCCGTGTATTTTGACGTATTACACATCAGCATAGCGGTAGGGCATGCCGAGCGCGGAACCTTGTACGCCATGCATTTGCAGATAGCGGTCCAGTTCCACCATGCCCGTCCAGCGGTTTTCACACCAGAGCGGTGCCAGCAGGGTCGGGCGGCGGGCGCTGGCGGAAATGCGGTGATAGATAACATCCGGCGGCGTATGGCGAATCATCTCTCCTGCCGTCTCCACGTAGCGCTCCAGCGCCAGTTCGGGCAGCCTTCCGGCTCGCCAGGCTTTCGCCATCGTGCTGCCTTCCACGATATGGAGAGGGTGCAGCTTAATGCCTTCCACCCCAGTCTCGACCACCTGCTCCAGCGTCGTTAAACAGCGCTGTGCGTCTTCTCCCGGTAAACCCACAATCAGGTGGCTGCACACCTTCAAGCCGCGTTCACGCGCGCGACGGGTGGTTTCCTGATAGCAGGCGAAGTCATGCCCACGATTAATACGATGCAGCGTTTTGTCACAGGCACTTTGCAACCCGAGTTCCAACCAAACCTCATAGCCTCGATCGTGATAACGAGACAGCAAATCCAGCACCGCATCGGGCACGCAGTCGGGGCGAGTCCCTACGCAAATCCCTACCATCTCGGCCTGTTTCAGCGCTTCCTGATACATGCTTTCCAGCACCTGAACCTCGGCATAGGTACTGGTATACGCCTGAAAGTAAGCCAGATAGCGCTTGGCCCGATTCACCTTTCCTGCCTGCGCTTCCAGCTGCTGCGCAATACTGCGTTGCTGCATCTGCTCATCGGCAAACGAGGCGACATTACAGAACGTACACCCGCCTCGCCCCAGCGTGCCATCACGGTTAGGGCAATTAAAACCACCGTGCAGCGTCAGCTTGTGGATCTTCTCGCCATAGCGACGTTGAAGATTTCCGCCAAACATATTGATTAATTTTTGCAATTGCATATTCTAGCCTGCTCCCTTGAGGAACAGCAGACTACCTTTCTCTCGCCCCCTTCGCGATGACCGCGATCAATCACACACATCCCAATGAAATGCATTTTTATTCGCTTTTAGTGAAAATAAACTCACGTCCGTGCTAATTAATTTTTCTTATCCCGCAGGCAGGCTTAATGAAAAGATGAAGCAATACTTAAAAATAGTTTCATAAAATCTAAAAGTAGCCATATACAGCAGAATATTCTAGAACGCAGAAAGAACGTAGCATGGAGAAGGGTTCTCACGCTTTTGTATAGTGATACAGCTCACACTTCAATTAGATCCTATATTCACTTCCCGAGATAGTTTTTCTAAAAAAATCATTATGTTTCATAGGTATAATTAAAAATTATCGCTTATCAGCACATTTTGCACTGGTATTTGACCTGAACAGGGTTTCTCGCTAATTTGGGAATCCGCTGGAAGCTTTCCTGACGGGTCCATGATTCGTCATATTTATGCAGTAAATGAAGACTCCCTCTAAAAACAAGTCATTTACCACTTGTGAGACCGTCACGAGAGGCCGAAGAAGAGAGCGCAATACTAGCCGCTCAACGCCACGGTGCTTTCTCGCAGTAGGTTGTGAGAGTCACACAGAGCCTGGGGAGGTTCACTAATATGTTGTACGATGCATCCCAAGAGAGAGATAACTGTGGTTTCGGATTAATCGCCCATATAGAAGGTGAGCCGAGCCATAAAGTAGTGCGTACCGCTATTCACGCACTCGCACGCATGCAGCACCGTGGCGCAATCCTTGCTGACGGCAAGACTGGCGACGGCTGCGGTTTATTACTTCAGAAACCCGATCGTTTCTTTCGTCTGGTGGCGGAAGAGCACGGCTGGCGTTTAGCCAAAAACTACGCCGTTGGCATGATGTTTCTCAATCAGGACGAAGAGCTGGCTCGCGCCACGCGTCGGATTGTAGAAGAAGAGTTGCAGAATGAAACGCTGTCCGTACTGGGCTGGCGTGAAGTTCCGACCAACCCGGATGTGCTGGGTGAAATTGCCCTGTCATCTATGCCGCGCATTGAGCAAATTTTCGTTAACGCCCCAGCAGGCTGGCGTCAACGTGATATGGAACGCCGCCTATTCATGGCGCGTCGCCGTATCGAAAAGCGTATCGAAGACAAAGAGTTCTACGTTTGTAGTTTCTCCAATCTGGTCACGATCTATAAAGGTCTGTGCATGCCAGCGGATCTGCCACGTTTCTACCTCGATCTGGCCGATCTGCGTCTGGAATCGGCAATTTGCCTGTTCCACCAGCGCTTCTCAACCAACACCGTACCCCGCTGGCCGCTGGCACAGCCGTTCCGCTATCTGGCGCACAACGGCGAGATCAATACCATCGCGGGTAACCGCCAATGGGCACGCGCGCGTGCTTATAAATTCAAAACCCCGCTGATCCCAGATTTGCAGGATGCCGCACCATTCGTCAACGAAACCGGTTCTGACTCCAGCTCGCTGGACAACATGCTGGAACTGTTCCTGAGCGGCGGAATGGATATCATCCGCGCCATGCGCCTGCTGGTTCCGCCAGCCTGGCAGAACAACCCGGATATGGATCCTGAACTGCGCTCCTTCTTCGACTTTAACTCCATGCACATGGAGCCGTGGGATGGTCCAGCCGGTATCGTCATGTCCGACGGGCGCTATGCTGCCTGTAACCTGGATCGTAACGGCCTACGCCCCGCGCGCTATGTTATCACCAAAGACAAGCTGATCACCTGCGCGTCCGAAGTCGGTATCTGGGATTATCAGCCGGATGAAGTGGTTGAAAAAGGCCGCGTTGGCCCTGGCGAACTGATGGTGATCGACACCCGCAGCGGTCGCATCCTGCACTCTGCCGAAACCGATAACGATCTGAAAAGCCGCCATCCTTACAAAGAGTGGATGGAGAAAAACGTTAAGCGTCTGGTGCCGTTTGAAGAGCTGCCAGACGATCAGGTCGGCAGTCGTGAATTCAACGATGAGCTGCTGGAAACCTACCAGAAACAGTACGGCTACAGCAGTGAAGAGCTGGATCAGGTCATCCGCGTACTGGGCGAAAACGGTCAGGAAGCCACTGGCTCTATGGGCGACGACACGCCGTTCGCCGTGCTGTCGAGCCGTCCGCGCATCATTTATGACTACTTCCGTCAGCAGTTCGCGCAGGTCACCAACCCGCCGATCGATCCGCTGCGCGAAGCACATGTGATGTCACTGGCGACCAGCATTGGCCGCGAAATGAACGTCTTCTGTGAAGCAGAAGGTCAGGCTCACCGTCTGAGCTTTAAATCGCCCATCCTGCTTTACTCCGACTTCACACAGTTGACGTCGCAGGATGAGCTGCACTATCGCGCCGACACGCTAGATCTGACGTTTGATCCGTTGCAGCAAACGCTGCAACAGACTATCGAAAAACTGTGTGACGAAGCAGAAAGCAAAGTCAGAGACGGTGCCGTTCTGCTGGTGCTGTCCGACCGTAGCATTAGCGAATCACGCTTGCCTGTCCCTGCGCCAATGGCCGTAGGTGCTGTTCAGCGCCGTTTGGTAGAAAAGAGTCTGCGCTGCGATGCCAACATCATTGTTGAAACTGCCAGTGCACGCGACCCGCACCACTTTGCCGTGCTGTTAGGCTTCGGTGCGACGGCTATCTATCCTTACCTCGCCTACGAAACGCTGGCACGGATGGTGGATAACCGCACCATCGACAAACCTTATCGCGCCGTGATGCTGAACTACCGTAACGGCATCAATAAAGGCCTATACAAGATTATGTCCAAAATGGGCATCTCGACGATTGCATCCTATCGCTGCTCTAAGCTGTTTGAAGCTGTGGGTCTGCATAAAGATGTGTCGACACAGTGCTTCCTGGGCGTAGTCAGCCGCATCGGCGGAGCAAACTACAGCGACTTTGAACAGGATCTGCTGAACCTGTCCAAACGTGCCTGGTTGAAGCGAAAAACGCTGGAACAGGGTGGCCTGCTGAAGTTTGTTCACGGCGGCGAATATCATGCCTATAACCCGGATGTCGTCACGACGCTGCAAACTGCGGTGAAAACTGGCGAGTACAGCGATTACGAACAATACGCCAAACTGGTGAACGAGCGCCCAGCGGCAACATTACGCGACCTGCTGGCGCTAAAACCGCAAGAAGGCGCGGCCATCGCTATCGACAGCGTCGAACCGGCTTCTGAAATGTTCAAACGTTTCGATACCGCAGCGATGTCTATCGGTGCACTCAGCCCCGAAGCGCATGAATCGCTGGCAGAAGCGATGAACAGCCTAGGCGGTTTCTCCAACTCTGGTGAGGGTGGTGAAGATCCGGCGCGTTACGGCACGAATAAAGTGTCCCGTATCAAGCAGGTTGCTTCTGGTCGTTTTGGTGTGACGCCAGCCTATCTGGTCAACGCCGATGTGATTCAGATTAAAGTGGCACAGGGTGCGAAACCGGGTGAAGGCGGTCAGTTACCGGGTGATAAAGTCACGCCGTACATTGCTCGTCTGCGTTATTCCGTACCGGGCGTGACGCTGATTTCACCTCCGCCGCACCACGATATTTACTCTATCGAAGACTTGGCGCAGTTGATTTTCGATCTGAAGCAGGTCAACCCGAAAGCAATGATTTCGGTAAAACTGGTGTCCGAACCGGGCGTTGGTACTATCGCTACTGGCGTTGCCAAGGCGTATGCCGACCTGATCACCATCGCTGGTTACGACGGCGGTACGGGTGCCAGCCCGCTGTCCTCCGTGAAATACGCGGGTTGCCCGTGGGAACTGGGTCTGGTTGAAACACAGCAGGCTTTGGTATCCAACGGTCTGCGTCACAAAATCCGCCTTCAGGTCGACGGTGGCCTGAAAACGGGTCTGGATATCGTCAAAGCGGCGATTCTGGGCGCGGAAAGTTTCGGCTTCGGCACTGGACCAATGGTTGCTCTAGGCTGTAAATACCTGCGTATCTGCCATCTGAATAACTGTGCAACGGGTGTTGCAACGCAGGATGAGAAACTGCGCCGCGATCACTACCACGGCCTGCCTGAGCGTGTGACCAACTACTTCCACTTCATCGCACATGAAACCCGCGTGCTGATGGCAGAACTGGGCGTCAGCCATCTGGTGGATCTGATTGGCCGCACCGACCTGCTGGTTGAGCTGGACGGTTTCAGTGCTAAACAGAACAAGCTGGATCTGTCGCCACTGCTGCACGCCGCACAGCCTCAGCCGGGCAAAGCGCTGTACTGCACTGAAAGCAATCTGTCGTTCGATAAAGGCTTGTTGAACAAAGAACTGCTGGCACAGGCACAGCCGCACATCGATGCGAAACAGGGCAAAGCGCTCTACTTCGATATCCGCAACACCGATCGTTCTGTCGGCGCGACGCTGTCTGGCGCGATTGCCGAGAAACATGGCGATCAAGGGCTGGCTGGCGATCCAATCAAAGCTTATTTCTCCGGTACCGCAGGACAAAGCTTTGGCGTCTGGAACGCAGGTGGTCTAGAGCTGAAATTAACTGGCGATGCCAACGACTACGTGGGCAAAGGCATGGCGGGCGGTAGCATCTCCGTGCGTCCTCCGGTGGGTTCGGCCTTCCGCAGTCACGAAGCCAGCATCATCGGTAACACCTGCCTCTACGGTGCCACTGGTGGCAAGCTGTTTGCCGCAGGCCGTGCAGGTGAGCGTTTCGCCGTGCGTAACTCCGGCTGTATCACCGTGGTAGAAGGCATCGGCGATAACGGTTGTGAATACATGACGGGTGGTATCGTCTGCGTGTTGGGTCGTACCGGCGTGAACTTTGGCGCAGGCATGACCGGCGGGTTCGCCTACGTGCTGGATGAAGACGGTGAATTCCGCAAACGCGTTAACCCAGAGCTGGTAGAAGTGCTGGATGTGGAAGAGCTGGCTATTCATGAAGAGCATCTGCGTGGCCTGATCACCGAGCATGTACAGAATACCGGTTCACACCGCGGAGAAGAGATCCTCGCTAACTGGCCGACCTGGGCACCGAAATTTGCTCTGGTGAAACCGAAGTCAAGTGATGTGAAGGCATTGTTGGGTCACCGTAGTCGTTCCGCAGCCGAGCTGCGGGTTCAGGCGCAGTAAGAGGTCATCATGAGTCAGAATGTTTACCAGTTTATCGACTTACAGCGCGTTGATCCGCCCAAGAAACCGCTGAAGATTCGTAAAATTGAATTTGTTGAGATCTACGAGCCGTTCTCAGAAAGCCAGTCCAAAGCACAGGCAGATCGCTGCCTGTCATGCGGAAACCCTTACTGTGAATGGAAATGTCCAGTACATAACTACATCCCGAATTGGCTGAAGCTGGCGAACGAAGGCCGCATTATCGAAGCGGCTGAGCTATCACACCAGACCAACAGCCTGCCGGAAGTTTGCGGCCGCGTATGCCCGCAGGATCGTCTGTGTGAAGGGTCTTGTACGCTGAATGATGAGTTCGGCGCAGTCACCATCGGCAACATCGAACGTTATATCAATGATAAAGCGATCGAGATGGGCTGGAAACCGAGCGTTGCCAACGTCAAACCGACAGGCAAACGCGTCGCTATCATCGGCGCTGGCCCTGCTGGGCTGGCCTGTGCCGATGTGCTGGCACGCAGTGGCGTACAGGCCGTGGTTTTCGATCGTCATCCTGAGATCGGTGGCCTGCTGACCTTCGGCATCCCCTCTTTCAAGCTGGAAAAAGAGGTGATGGTGAAACGCCGTGAAATCTTCACCGAGATGGGGATCGAATTCCGTCTGAATATCGAAGTCGGCAAAGACGTACAAATGAACGCGCTGCTGGACGAGTACGATGCGGTATTCCTAGGTGTCGGCACTTATCAGTCTATGCGTGGCGGATTGGACAATGAAGATGCTCAGGGCGTTTATGATGCTCTGCCGTTCCTGATCGCCAATACCAAGCAGTTGATGGGCTTTGAAGCCGCAGCAGACGAGCCTTACATCAGCATGCAAGGGAAACGCGTTGTGGTGCTGGGCGGTGGTGACACCGCGATGGACTGCGTGCGTACCTCTATTCGTCAGGGCGCAACGCACGTTACCTGTGCCTATCGCCGTGATGAAGAGAACATGCCGGGCTCCAAGCGCGAAGTGAAAAACGCGCGTGAAGAAGGCGTCGAGTTCAAATTCAACCTGCAACCGTTGAGCGTCGAGGTCAATGGCGCTGGCAAAGTGTGCGGCGTGAAAATGGCCCGTACCGCGCTGGGTGCACCTGATGCAAACGGGCGTCGTCGTCCTGAAATCGTAGAGGGTTCCGAGCACGTACTGGAAGCCGATGCGGTCATTATGGCGTTCGGCTTCCGTCCGCACAAAATGGCGTGGCTGGCAGAACATGACGTCAAACTGGACGATCAAGGGCGCATTGTTGCACCAGAAAGTTGTGACAATGCTTTCCAGACCAGCAACCCGAAAATTTTTGCGGGCGGCGACGCAGTACGCGGTTCCGATCTGGTGGTTACCGCTATCGCAGAAGGTCGTAAAGCCGCTGACGGCATCATGAACTATCTGGAAGTGTAGAAACGCACCACGTCTCTTGAGGGCAGCGCTAGCTGCCCTTTTCTTTTTCCAACTTTAACCTTAAGCGTCTGTTAGCAACCGACAATAACCACGCTATTTTTTCTTTAGAATTTCACACCAGATGAGCTAATAAACTCTTCATCTTTCCACTTCGCTTTAAAGAACTTTTCGTAATAAATCCTGCAATATCACGTGAAAGGCCTACACTTACCTCCGGCATTTACTTGTCTTTATTGAGATTGGATTTCATTAAGGAGGAAATATGACAGTCGAAGTGGCTCTTGTAACAGGAGGCGGTCAAGGTATTGGCCGCGCTATTGCTCTCAGACTGGCGGCAGACGGTTTTGCCGTCGCCATCGTGGACTATAACCAAGAAACAGCGCGCAGCGTGGCGCAGGAAATCGAAAAATCCGGTGGGCAGGCCATCGCACTACAGGCAGACGTCGCGGATCGTGAAGCGGTTTTCGCCGCCGTCGCAGAAACTAAAAAGCGCTTTGGTGACTTTAACGTCATCGTCAATAACGCCGGTGTTGCTCCCTCAACCCTGATTGAAGATATCACGCCAGAAGTTGTCGATCGCGTTTATAACATCAACGTCAAAGGCGTTATCTGGGGCATTCAGGCGGCACTCGATGCCTTCAAATCTCTCGGTCATGGCGGCAAGATCATCAATGCTTGCTCACAGGCTGGACATGTCGGCAACCCCGAACTCGCCGTCTACAGCTCAAGTAAATTCGCGGTTCGTGGCTTAACGCAAACTGCCGCACGCGATTTAGCGCCGCTGGGTATCACGGTCAATGGTTACTGTCCGGGTATCGTAAAAACGCCAATGTGGGATGAAATCGATCGGAAGATCTCTGAGTCCGCAGGAAAACCGCGTGGCTATGCGACGGAAGAATTCGCCAAACGCATCACACTGGGCCGTCTATCCGAACCAGAAGATGTCGCCGCCTGTGTCTCCTATCTGGCCAGCCATGACTCAGACTATATGACAGGACAGTCGCTATTGATTGATGGCGGAATGGTGTTCAATTAACGGCATATTTTGCTAACGATACGAAATAAGAAAGGGCACCGCAGCGGTGCCCTTAGGAACAGATTATTTTACGACCCGTAGAGAGGGTCTGCCACCTTTAGGCGGCTGTGGTGGTTCATCATCAGAACCGGAACCATCGTCAGGTGCTTCAGAATCAGGTGAGCTATCGACAATCGACATGATCGTCCCTGAAGAGGGCGCGCCTTCCTGAAAGTCTTCATATTCACCTGCACCTTCGTAAGCAGGTTCGGACTCAAACATCGTTCCAGCCCCATTCTCACGAGCGTAGATCGCCATTACGGCCGCCATCGGCACATGAACCTGGCGCGGCACGCCGCCAAAACGGGCATTGAAACGAACGCTGTCATCAGCTAACTCAAGGCCACCAACAGCGCGCGGTGCGATATTCAGCACAATCTGGCCGTCACGGGCGAACTCCATTGGCACCATAACATCCGGCAGGGTCACATCGACCACCAGATGAGGCGTTAATTGGTTATCCAACAACCAATCATAAAAAGCCCGTAATAAATACGGACGACGCGGAGACAGTTGAGACAACGCCATACAATTTAACCTCGGGTTTGCAAACGCATTTCACGTTCTACTTCCGTCAGGGAAGCCAGGAACGCATCACGCTCAAAGACGCGTGTCATATAGCCTTTCAGTTCTTTCGCGCCCGAACCACTCAGTTCAATGCCTAACTGCGGCAGACGCCACAGCAGCGGAGCCAGATAGCAATCCACCAGGCTGAACTCTTCACTCATGAAATAAGGCGCTTCATTAAACACTGGGGCAATCGCCAGCAGTTCTTCACGCAGTTGCTTACGCGCTGCGTCCGCTTCCTGAGCGTTGCCATGCGTAATTTTCTTCAGCAAAGAATACCAGTCGCTCTCAATGCGATGCATCATCAGGCGGCTGTTACCACGTGCAACCGGATAGACAGGCATTAACGGCGGATGAGGGAAACGTTCATCCAGATACTCCATGATAATACGTGATTCATAGAGCGTCAGTTCGCGATCGACCAGCGTCGGCACAGAACCATAAGGATTGAGGTCAATAAGATCCTGAGGCAGATTATCCATGTCAACCTGCTCAATCTCGACACTCACACCTTTTTCCGCCAATACAATGCGGACCTGATGGCTAAAAATGTCGGACTGACCAGAAAACAGCGTCATTACCGAACGTTTGTTGGCAGCGACAGCCATGAAAACCTCCAAGTTTATTGAGAATAATATGGCGAATAACTACGCAGTGAATAACCTGCAAACCGCTATTCGAAATTCTGCTCGCCAATGTGTAAACGTCACCTGATAAAATCCATCGTTTTAAACGACTACGCGATAGCTGGCACACAGGCATAAAATCGGCTAATAGCTTATCAGATTTTGTTCGTTTTGTGGGGGCATAAGCGCAATTTCATCGCTAACATACGGAAAGTAAAGCGTATATTTCGAGGAAATTATTTTTAGACATAAAAAACCCGGTGACCAGCACCGGGTTTTTTGCATTGATTTCGCTGCAATGCAGCCAGAAATTAACGCTTGGAGAACTGAGGACGACGACGTGCTTTACGCAGACCGACTTTCTTACGTTCAACCTGACGAGCATCACGAGTAACGAAACCAGCTTTACGCAGTTCGCCACGCAGGGACTCATCATACTCCATCAGAGCGCGGGTGATACCGTGACGGATCGCACCAGCCTGACCAGAGATACCACCACCTTTAACGGTGATGTACAAATCAAATTTACCAACCATGTCGACCAGTTCAAGCGGCTGACGAACTACCATGCGGGCAGTTTCGCGACCGAAGTACTGTTCCAGACTACGCTGGTTGATAACGATGTTACCGCTGCCCGGTTTGATGAACACGCGAGCGGCGGAGCTTTTGCGGCGACCAGTGCCGTAGTATTGATTTTCAGCCATTGCCTATAATCCCGATTAAATGTCCAGAACTTGCGGTTGCTGTGCCGCGTGATTGTGCTCGGTGCCCGCGTAAACTTTCAGTTTACGGAACATAGCACGACCCAACGGGCCCTTCGGCAGCATGCCTTTAACCGCGATTTCAATCACACGCTCAGGACGGCGGGCAATCATCTCTTCAAAGGTCGCTTGTTTAATACCACCGATGTGACCGGTGTGATGATAATAAATCTTGTCAGTACGCTTGTTGCCAGTTACAGCAACTTTGTCAGCGTTCAGAACGATGATGTAATCACCCGTATCAACGTGCGGGGTGTATTCCGCTTTATGCTTGCCGCGCAGACGACGAGCCAGTTCAGTAGCGAGACGGCCTAAAGTTTTACCGTTCGCATCAACAACGTACCAGTCACGTTTTACGGTCTCTGGTTTAGCTGTAAAAGTTTTCATTAAAAGCTTACCCAATAATTAGTTACACGTTGGTGAACACCCTAACGCTCGAAAACAGTTGAGGCTCACACGACCATCAAGTCCAGCAAACCTACCCCTTCGAATAGCCATTGCCGGCACTATAAAGTTTTTGGGAAAAAAACTTTGTTGTAACGTGGGGTCGCAAGATTATAGAGAAGTCATTCTCAAAAATCGACCTTTTTTCACACGCAAATGACGAAAACTGCAGCCTGCGTTACGCCAGATGTGGCTGCCGTAGGTACTCTTCGCTTTGCATTTCCTGTAAACGAGATAAACAGCGCTGATATTCAAATTTCAAGTGCTCTCCCTGGTAGATATCAAACATCGACGCCTGTGCAGAGATAATCAATTTGATACGACGATCGTAGCACTCATCTACCAGCGCCAGAAAACGGCGAGCGGTGTTCTCTTCTTTCGTGTCCATTACCGTCACATTGTGCAACAGCATCGTGTGGTAGAGGCGCGACAGCGCAATGTAATCATTCTGGCTGCGCGCTTCTGTACACAGCGTGTGGAAATCGACAGCCAGCACGCCGTCGCTCACGCCGAGTGTCGTTAACGGACGATGATTGATTTCCAGCACCGGTCCCGGCGTCTGCCATTTTTTCCCCGTCAGGCGAGTGAACATCTGCTGCATCGCAGCACTCGTTTCTTCATTCAGCGGCGAAAGATAAAGGTGCGCCTGTGTCAGCGTACGCAGACGATAATCGATACCGGCATCGACATTGCGCACTTCACAATGCTGTTTAATTAGCTCAATGGCGGGTAGAAAGCGTGCGCGTTGTAATCCATTGCGATAGAGATCGTCCGGCGGAATATTCGACGTCGCCACCAGCGCAATGCCACGGGCAAACAACGCACGCAGCAGCTCAGCCAGCAGCATCGCATCGGTAATGTCAGAGACGAAGAATTCATCAAAGCACAACACATCGGTTTCGGCTTTGAAGCCGTCGGCCACTTTCTCCAGCGGATTTTCTTGCCCCTGAAACTGGTTTAGCTCTTCATGTACACGCAGCATAAAGCGATGGAAATGCAGACGCATCTTACGTTCGGCAGGCAGGCTATGAAAAAACATATCCATCAACCAGGTTTTACCACGCCCGACGCCGCCCCACATATATAGCCCCTGAACCGGCTCAGGCTCGCGTTTATCACGCAATCCCAGCCAACTACGCCATTTCCCCCGACCAGACGCCTCCGCATCGCCATCCGCAGCACGTTCACATAGCGCCTGATGTATCGCTTCCAGACGCACAACGGTTTGCCGCTGCACCTCGTCCGGTTGATATTCGCCGGCGGAAAGTGCCTGTTGGTAAAGCGCCAAGGGTGTTGTTTGCTGCCGTGTTGTCTGTGGAGTAGCCATCGCAATCCCTGAGAAAAAAGTTAGTCGTGTTTTGCTGTGTGTTGCCGTCGATTTAAGCCGTAATCGTCGCAGTTAACAACCTTGATGTCTGCGGTGAATCAACATTCCCTTCAGTCATCGAGCATCAGGATTCCACTCAGGCAAGGTTAACGGTTATAGTGACTATTATTAAGTGAAAAATCCCTACGGGACAACGACGTCAAAATAGGAGCGATTATGACTTGGGAGTATGCGCTGATAGGTTTAGTTGTCGGTATTATTATTGGTGCTGTCGCCATGCGCTTTGGTAACCGTAAACTGCGGCAACAGCAGGTATTGCAAAATGAGCTGGAGAAAAGCAAAACCGAACTGGAAGACTATCGTCAGGAATTGGTCGGACACTTCGCCCGCAGTGCGGAGTTGTTGGATAACATGGCGGATGACTATCGTCAGCTTTATCAGCACATGGCGAAAAGCTCCAATAACCTGTTACCTAACGTTCCCGGCCAGGATAATCCATTTAAATACCGTCTGACCGAGTCAGAAGCGGATAACGATCAGGCACCGGTGAACATGCCACCACGCGATTATTCCGATGGTGCGTCAGGTTTGCTGCGGGGCGAGCGCCCGATCCGTAAATAATATCAACTAATTATACCCTAAATAATTCGAGTTGCATGAAGGCGGCAAGAGAGGGAATCCCGATGAGCTTACCCAAGTAAGTGATTCGGGTGAGTAAACGCAGCCAACATACATGCAGCTTGAAGTATGACGGGTATAACGTGAGGCTTTCTGGCCTCACGCTTTCCCTCCCTTGTTCTACGCTTATTAAGACGCACACCGCAGGCTGTCATCACCCGATCACGCGCCATAAAAAGCGATAGTTACAATCTGCTGACGAAACAGCAGTGAACTTTACACATTGATCGCCAGTCTGACTCTTCACCGTGTCTTTAAGTTTATATATCATCGTTTTATTCATCCGCAGGCCGTGAGAGAGTTAATAACAATGAAAAAAACGTCATTATTATTTAGTGCACTGGCAATGAGTATAGGTTTGACCCTGTCCACGCTTCCCGTAGCGAATGCTGCGCTGCCTGCCGTGGTTCAAGGGCAACAAACGCCAAGCCTGGCCCCGATGCTGGAAAAAGTCTTGCCAGCCGTCGTCAGCGTGCATGTTGAAGGTACACAGGTACAGCGCCAGCGCGTACCGGAAGAGTTCAAGTTCTTCTTTGGCCCGAACTTCCCGACGGACAAACAAAATTCTCGTCCGTTTGAAGGTCTGGGTTCTGGCGTGATTATTGATGCAGCAAAAGGTTATGTGCTCACCAACAATCACGTTATCAATAACGCCGACAAAATCCGCGTCCAACTTAATGACGGGCGTGAATATGATGCGAAGCTGATTGGTCGCGACGAGCAAACCGATATTGCTCTGCTACAGCTGAACGACGCCAAAAATCTGGTCGCCGTGAAAATGGCGGATTCCGATCAGTTGCGCGTCGGTGACTTTGCCGTTGCCGTGGGTAACCCATTCGGCCTCGGTCAAACTGCGACATCCGGCATTATCTCCGCACTGGGTCGTAGCGGCCTGAATCTTGAAGGGCTGGAAAACTTCATCCAGACCGATGCTTCTATCAACCGCGGTAACTCCGGCGGTGCGCTGGTTAACCTTAACGGCGAACTGATCGGTATCAATACCGCGATTCTGGCTCCGGGCGGCGGAAACATCGGTATCGGTTTCGCTATCCCTAGCAACATGGCCCAGAATCTGTCGCAGCAATTGGTTGAATTTGGTGAGGTCAAACGCGGGCTGCTGGGTATTAAAGGCAGCGAGATGACGTCTGAGATGGCGAAAGCCTTCAACGTCGACGCACAGCGCGGCGCTTTCGTCAGCGAAGTCTTACCGAAATCTGCCGCGTCCAAAGCGGGTATCAAGGCTGGCGACGTGTTGACAACACTGGATGGTAAACCGATCAGCAGCTTTGCAGAACTGCGAGCCAAAGTCGGCACCACCGCGCCGGGCAAGACCGTGAAAATCGGCCTGCTGCGTGATGGTAAACCGCAGGAAGTTTCCGTCGTGTTGGATAACAGCACATCGGCATCGACCAGCGCCGAAACGCTTTCACCGTCATTGCAGGGTGCATCACTGACCAATGGACAGTTGAAAGACGGCAGCAAAGGCGTACAGATTGATAACGTTGCTAAGGACACGCCTGCAGCGCAGGTTGGTCTGCAAAAAGGCGATATCATCATCGGCGTAAACCGCGAGCGTATTGAAAACATCACGCAACTGCGCAAACTGCTGGAAGCGAAACCTTCCGTTCTGGCGCTGAATATCGTCCGAGGCGAAGAAACGATCTATCTGCTGCTACGTTAATCGCTTGTCGTTTTTTACGACAGCCTAACCAGCCAGAAAATCGCTGATGTTAAAAAATTTCCGGGAGAAATTTTTAACGTTGTATCAGCAACGGCCCGTAAGGGGGGCGGCCAGGGATGGCTCGCCATAAAAAATCGGACACCGAGCCATGCGGTGTCCGAACTTCTCGTGATATCCTCCCCTTATCTCCCTTTTTCCACAGTAAATCGCAGCCATGCTTGCTAAGTTATTACGTTCAGCGCTATTTGGTGCCCTCGTTGCCGGTATTATTCTGGCCGTACTCCCGTTCATCGGGTCTGGCACGTCATTTCTGAAAAACAATGACAGAAATACTGATGGCTCGCCCGTAAGCTACCATCAGGGCGTCAACCGTGCGGCTCCTGCTGTGGTTAATATTTATAATCGGGTTTCCAATGCGGAAAAACCCAATGAAGTCGCTATTCACCCTCTGGGTTCTGGCGTCATCATGAACGATAAAGGGTATATTTTAACCAATAAGCATGTGATTAATAACGTGCAGCAGATCCAGATAGAGCTATCAGATGGCAGGCTGTACGAAGCCCGCGTAATCGGCTCTGATTCCCTAACCGATCTAGCTGTGCTGCAAATTGATGGCGTCAATCTGCCCGTTATTCCCATGAATCCAGACCGTCTCCCGCACGTCGGCGATGTCGTGATGGCGATCGGCAACCCGTATAATTTGGGGCAAACCGTCACGCAGGGCGTCATCAGCGCCACTGGCCGCGTCAGCCTCAGCGCTTACGGCCAACAAAGAAGCCAGGTAGGACGCCAAAATCTGCTACAAACCGATGCATCAATTAACCACGGGAACTCCGGCGGTGCGCTGGTCAATACGCTCGGTGAACTCGTTGGTATTAATACCCTTTCTTTTGATAAGAGCAGCAATGGCGAAACGCCGGAAGGTATTAGCTTCGCCATCCCCGTGGCGCTAGCCACCAAGGTGATGGGCAAGCTGATTCGCGATGGTCGCGTGGTGCGCGGCTATATTGGCGTCAACGGTGTACAACTCGAAAAAATTGAGAACAGTACGTTAACCAACAATCCTGATGTACAGGGTAGATTAAGCGGTATTCTGGTTCAGACTATCGATCCTGGCGGCCCTGCGGATAAAGCCGGGATCCACATCGAAGATGTCATTCTAAGCGTAAACAATAAGCCCGCACGCTCGATTATTGAAACTATGGAACAGGTGTCGGAAATACGCCCCGGTACCGTCATCCCCGTCACGGTTGAGCGTGATAAAAAGCAATTCACATTACAAATGACAATTCAGGAATTCCCGACCCAATAGCGGCATGCAAAGTCGGTTGATAAAAGTGACGTCGACAGACAAACAAGAAACCGGGCGGGAACCCACCCGGTTAACAAACATAATATGAAGAGAAACAGGCGAAGCGCTTACTCGTGCTCTTTAACGCGCTCGATGTTCGCACCTAATGCGCGCAGCTTATCTTCGATGCGGTCATAGCCACGATCGATATGATAAATACGATCTACCGTCGTCACACCTTCCGCGATACAACCGGCTAATACCAGACTGGCTGACGCACGTAAGTCGGTCGCCATGACCTGCGCACCGGACAGCTTATCAACGCCGTGGCAAATCACCGTATTGCTCTCAATCTCCGCCTGTGCGCCCATACGGATAAGTTCAGGCACATGCATGAAGCGGTTTTCGAAGATGGTTTCGGTAATCACACCCGTCCCTTCTGCGACCAGATTCAACAAGCTGAACTGCGCCTGCATATCGGTCGGGAATCCAGGATGCGGCGACGTGCGAACGGTAACCGCTTTCGGACGCTTACCGTGCATATCCAGGCTAATCCAGTCTTCGCCGACTTCGATATCCGCGCCCGCTTCGCGCAGCTTAGCCAATACCGCATCCAGCGTATCAGGACGGGTATTGCGGCAGATAATCTGACCGCGTGATACCGCAGCCGCAACCAGGAATGTCCCGGTTTCAATACGGTCAGGAACAACGCGATACACACCGCCGCCCAGACGCGCGACGCCTTCAATAGTGATTTTATCGCTGCCTGCACCGCTGATTTTCGCACCCAGCGTATTCAGGAAGTTTGCCGTATCGACAATCTCCGGTTCACGCGCAGCGTTCTCAATAATTGTGGTGCCTTCCGCCAGCGTTGCCGCACTCATGATGGTTACCGTGGCACCCACGCTAACCTTATCCATCACGATATGCGCACCTTTCAGGCGCCCATCAACCGTTGCTTTTACATAGCCTTCTTCTAGTACGATCTGCGCACCGAGCTGCTCAAGGCCGTAAATATGCAAATCTACCGGACGCGCGCCAATCGCACAGCCGCCGGGCAGCGATACCTGACCCTGACCAAAACGCGCCACCAGCGGTCCTAAAGCCCAGATGGAAGCACGCATGGTTTTCACCAGATCGTACGGCGCGCAAAACACGTTTACATCGCTGGCATCCACATGGACAGAACCGTTACGCTCAACGCGCGCACCCAGCTGACCAAGCAGCTTCATGGTGGTATCAATATCGCGCAGTTTCGGTACGTTCTGAATCTCTACCGGCTCTTCTGCAAGTAACGCAGCGAACAGGATTGGTAACGCAGCATTCTTGGCGCCGGAAATGGTCACTTCCCCCGCTAAACGGGTTGGGCCCTGAACACGAAATTTATCCATAGTCTTTGTATCTCGATGTCTTAATTCAATATTTCGTCACACTGATACCGGCAGTTTATTCCCTCTCGTACAGGGAATACTTAGAAGCCGTTCAGTTTACGGTCGCGTTGCCATTCTTCTGGCGTATAGGCCTTGATCGACAATGCATGAATACGGTTATCCGCGATGTACTCCATCAGCGGCGCATAAACAGCCTGCTGTTTTTTTACTCGGCTCATTCCAGCAAAAAGTCCGCCCACTGCGATAACTTGAAAATGGCTGCCATCACCAGAAACATGGGCTTCTTCCAGTGCTAATGCGTTCATCAGCACGTCTTTAATTTCGTTATTTTCCATCGCTCTCGATTTCTATGTCAGGGGGAGATGATTTACAGGGAGGTATCTTAGATGAATATGGCGCTATCTTAAACAAAGAATGCGCCCCTTCAGACGATGCCTAAAGGGGCGAATACGGCAATCAGCATTGCCGTTTAAGACACAGGAATGATTTCATTCAGGTTATAGAGCGCAATGAGCGTTTTTAGCCGATCGCTGGCACCGACAATCGTTATCTCACCGCCTGAAGACGGCTGCTGATAAACATGCATCAGCAATGCCAACCCAGCAGAATCAACACGGTTTAATCCAGACACATCCAGCGTGGTTTTACCCGCCAGCAACGATTCACGCTGCTGCCAGAACGGTAACAGCGTTTCACGATCGAGATCGCCCGTTAATGCCAGCGTTGATTCCTGCACCTGCCAGTTCAATGCGTTCGCCATATTCGTACCCAAATTACTTTTTCTGATCCAACGTGATGGTCTGCTTAGCCGAAGATTCTAGCTGTTGAGTCAGGCCATCAACGCCTTTCTGGCGCAATATTGCCGCCCACTCGTTCTGCTTAGTGGTGATCATACTGACACCTTCGGCAATCATGTCGTACGCCTGCCAGTTACCGGTTTTGCTGTTCTTACGCCATTGGAAATCCAGACGTATAGGAGGACGGCCGCCGTTATCTACGATGGTGACACGAATGGAAACAATGTCGGCATTGCCCAGCGGCTGTTCAGGGGCGATTTGATAGTTCTGCCCGTTATACATCGCCAGAGCCTGGCCGTAAGCCTGCTCCAGATAGGCTTCAAACGCTTTGAAATAGGCATCACGCTGTGCCGGCGTAGAATCTTTGTAGTAACGACCGAGAACCAGCGCACCAGCGTATCTCACCTGAACATACGGCAGCAGCTCTTCACGCACGACGGTACGCAAATAGTCAGGGTTTTGCTTGATTTTTGGCTGCTCGTTCTTCAAACGATCGAAAGTTTTTTCCGCCGTTTCGTTCATTAAACGATAGGGATTCGTTTGATCCGCCGCGTTGGCTAATGGCGCGACCACCAGTAAAGCCACCATCAGTAAACGTTTAAACATGCAGATATCCTCTTATGGATGTGAAGGAACAGATTCGTTGTTGTGCTCAGGCATGGCCGCAGGATCGGCACCAGGTTCCGTACCCGATTGACCGGCATTATCCTCGCTATTGCCACCGCTCTTATATAGGAATTGCCCGATGAGGTCTTCAAGCACCATGGCCGACTTGGTGTCCTGAATCACACCACCGTCTTTCAGAATCGTCGTGCCCATATCCTCATCTTCAAACCCGATGTTCAATGCCAGATACTGCTCGCCCAGCAAGCCAGAGGTACGAATAGCCAGAGAACTGGTATCGGGAATATGATCGTAACGCTGCTGAATATCCATTGCCACACGCGGAAGGTAGGTTTTCTCGTCCAGCGAGATATCCGCCACGCGGCCAATAACCACGCCACCAATTCGGATCGGAGAACGCGCTTTCAATCCGCCAATGTTGTCAAATGTCGCGTACAGGCGGTACGTTGGCTCACTACCGATCGACTTGAGATCGGCCACTTTCAGACATAAAAAGAGGATGGCAGCCAGCGCGATCAACATAAACACACCAACCCAGACTTCAGTTTTCTTTGTTTGCATCGACTCAGTTCCCAAACATCAGTGCTGTCAGCACAAAATCCAATCCCAGTACCGCTAACGACGAGTGCACGACGGTTCGGGTCGTTGCACGGCTAATCCCCTCAGACGTCGGGATCGCGTCATAGCCGTTAAACAGTGCAATCCAGGTCACGGTAATCGCAAATACGATACTTTTAATCACGCAGTTCAACACATCCTGACGCCAGTCAACCGCGCCCTGCATGGCAGACCAGAAGAACCCGCTGTCGATACCTTTCCAATCCACACCGACCAACGCGCCTCCCCAGATCCCCACGGCGACAAAAATCACCGCCAGCAGCGGCATGCTAATTAACCCCGCCCAGAAGCGCGGCGCGACAACGCGGCGCAGCGGGTCAACCGCCATCATCTCCATGCTGGAAAGCTGCTCAGTTGCCTTCATCAAGCCGATTTCCGCCGTCAACGCGGAACCGGCACGCCCAGCGAACAGCAGTGCCGTCACCACCGGACCAAGCTCACGCAGCAGCGACAGCGCCACCATCATGCCCAAACTGGCCTCGGCGCTGTAAGTCGTCAGGATGATATAACCCTGTAACCCCAGCACCATGCCGATGAACAGACCGGAAACCATGATGATAAGTAGCGACTGCACGCCAACGCTGTAAAGTTGTTTCACCAACAGCGGCCACTGCTTTCTGAATTCGGGTTTACCCACCAGCGCATTAAACAGCATCAGCCCAGCGCGCCCAAACGAGGCACTGGCGGAGATTCCCTGACGTCCTAGCGACGCCAACGTCCGTAATAACATGACTGCGTTAACCCCCTGAGCCTAGCAGCGACGTTTTATAGTCACCAGCAGGAAAACGGAAAGGCACTGGCCCATCGGCGATGCCATCCAGAAACTGACGAACCTGTGGGTCAGTATTTGCCCTGAGCTGATCCGCAGTTCCTTCAGCTATCACCCGTTTGTCGGCCACGATATACGCATAATCGGCGATGCTCATCACCTCCGGTACATCGTGAGAAACCACAATGCAGGTCACGCCCAATGCGTGGTTTAGCTCATCAATGAGCTTCACCAAGGTCCCCAGCGTGATCGGATCCTGCCCCACAAAAGGCTCATCGAACATAATCAACTGCGGGTCGAGCGCGATGGATCTCGCCAGTGCCGCGCGCCGTGCCATGCCGCCGGAAAGTTCCGCTGGCATCAGCTCGGCAGCTCCACGTAGCCCCACTGCTTCCAACTTCATCATCACAATGCTATGCAGCAGCGATTCCGGTAGTTGGGTATGTTCACGCAGCGGCCAGGCGACATTATCAAACACGTTCAAATCGGTGAATAGCGCACCAGACTGAAACAACATGCTCATTTTCTTGCGCGCGTTGTACAGTTCGCTGCGCGACAGCACAGGGATATTCTCGCCATCAAACCAAATTTCACCGCTGTCCGGCGATAGTTGCCCGCCAATAAGACGCAGCAACGTGGTTTTACCAATACCGGAAGGCCCCATGATCGCAGTGACCTTGCCTTTAGGTACGTTCAACGTGATGTCTGTAAAAATCTCTCGCTCTCCGCGCCGAAAGCTAAGACCACGGATCTCGACCAGATTAGTTGCCTCATGGTTCATTATTTCCATTCCTTACCAATCAGTACGCTTATAGAGGTCTTTCACTCCAGCCTAACGGCTGGCTTTTATGCAAGTGAGAGTTTTACAAAAACTTACCGTAAGTTCTTGTCCAAAATGGCGGCATAAACCGTTATCGGGTTTTACTTATCGCGACAGGTTTTACTTTTTCGCCAAGCACCGTCAGAATTAGCACTCATCACAGAAAAATGCTTTTTGTGCGAAATTCGTCCAGAAATACTGACTTATTCGACAACAAGCTGGTGATTATACACTAAATAATTCGAGTTGCAGGACGGCGGCGGCGCAGCGAGTCTCTGGGAACTTACACCAGTAAGTGACTGGGGTGAGCAAGAAAAACCAACGCACATGCAGCTTGAAGTATGATCCTATTAAAGGACGCTGCATGCTTTTTGCAACACTACTCTTGTTCGTTGGTTTGCTATTACTGGTCTACGGTGCCGATCGTCTTGTCTATGGCGCTGCCGTGCTTGCACGTTCTCTTGGCTTACCTCCTTTCGTCATCGGCATCACCATTGTCGGCTTCGGCACCTCGCTACCTGAGCTGATTGTTTCTGTTACCGCCGCCTTAAACGATCAAAACGATATGGCCGTCGGTAATGTTATCGGCTCCAATATCACCAATATTTTACTCATTCTCGGCGGCGCAGCGCTCATTCGTCCACTCACCGTACATTCGGCCATACTGCGCCGGGAATTGCCGCTCATGTTGTCGGTCACTTTATTGTGTGGCGTTTTGCTGCATGATAGCTACCTGAGCCGCGCCGACGGCATGATGCTGCTCTTTGCTGCCATTCTGTGTCTGGTGTTGATACTTCGCATGGCACAACAGGCGCAGCGGGAAGGTGGTGATAGCCTGACTCGCGAACAGTTGGCGGAACTTCCGCAGGACGACAGTAACCAGATGGTCGCCGTACTGTGGTTGATTCTCGGCATGATTATTTTACCCATGGCGGCCCGTATGGTGGTGGATAACGCGACCGTCATTGCACGTTACTTTGATGTCAGCGAATTGACGATTGGGCTGACGATATTAGCGATTGGCACCAGTCTGCCTGAGCTCGCTACCGCTATCGTCGGGACGTTGAAGAAAGAAGATGATATCGCGCTGGGTAACCTGATTGGCTCGAACATTTTTAATATCGCGATTGTGCTGGGCGTACCCGCGCTGCTCTCGCCGGGCGCGCTGAATCCTCAGATTTTTCAGCGCGACTATTGGGTCATGCTGGCGGCGAGCGTGCTGTTAACTGCACTGTGCCTCAGCAAAAAACGCCGTATAGGACAGGGGGCAGGCGCATTATTATGCTGCGCGTTTATCGCCTACCTTACGGTGCTGTTCTGTTTTTCGTAATACGCAGTTCTATTTCTCACAATATATTGTTCCGTTTTTCATCATAATCAGGACTATTGGTATGTCACAGTTTGAACAAGACGCTCACCTAAAACAGCAGTCTGACCGTGCACTATCCGAACATAGACTACAGCCAGATTTCGACTTCCAGCAGGCGGGTAAGCAAGTATTGAGTATTGAGCGCGATGGGCTTGCGCAGTTAGACCAGTACATTGATGACAATTTTACCCTCGCCTGCAAAAAGATCTTTCACTGCCAGGGAAAAGTCGTGGTAATGGGGATGGGCAAGTCCGGCCATATCGGCTGCAAGATTGCCGCGACCTTCGCCAGCACGGGTACTCCCGCTTTTTTTGTTCATCCGGGCGAAGCCAGCCATGGTGACCTCGGCATGGTGACACCGCACGATATCGTGATCGCCATTTCTAATTCTGGTGAATCGCATGAAATTCTCTCGCTGATTCCCGTTCTGAAACGCCAGAAAGTGTTCCTGATCTGTATGACTAGCGCACCAGACAGTACGATGGGTAAAGCGGCGGATATTCACCTGTGCGTCCACGTCCCACAGGAAGCCTGCCCGCTCGGTCTGGCCCCTACCACCAGCACCACGGCGACGCTGGTCATGGGCGACGCACTGGCCGTAGCCTTGCTACAGGCGCGTGGCTTTACCGCCGAAGATTTCGCCCTTTCTCACCCCGGTGGCGCACTCGGCCGCAAACTTTTACTGCGCGTCAGCGATATCATGCATTCGGGTGACGAGATTCCCCATGTCCCACACGATGCGTCGTTGCGTGATGCGCTGGTGGAAATTACGCGCAAAAATCTGGGTATGACGGTAATCTGCGAGGCGGATATGAAAATTCAGGGCATCTTCACTGATGGTGACCTGCGCCGCATCTTCGACATGAATATAGACTTGAACAGCGCGCGCATTGCTGATGTGATGACCGCAGGCGGCATCCGGGTCGCACCGCAAACGCTGGCGGTGGATGCACTTAACCTGATGCAGTCGCGCCACATCACCTCGGTGCTAGTGGCAGAAAACGATCGTCTGGTCGGTATTGTCCATATGCACGATATGTTGCGGGCTGGCGTGGTTTAAAAAGAAAGGATAATTGTGAATGAGTGAAACCAGGGCGCAAACCGATACCTGTTATGGACCGGTCGATCAGCAGGTACTGGATAAAGCCCGTGAAGTTCGCCTGTTAATCTGCGACGTTGACGGCGTGATGTCCGATGGTCTGATTTACATGGGTAACCACGGTGAAGAGCTGAAAGCCTTTAACGTCCGTGACGGCTATGGCATTCGCTGCTTGCTGACATCTGACATTGAGGTTGCCATCATTACCGGGCGTTCCGCTAAATTGCTGGAAGATCGCTGTAAAACGCTGGGTATTAACCATCTTTATCAGGGGCAATCGGATAAGGTTTTGGCCTTCAACGATCTGTTAGATAAACTGTCCGTAACAGCCAATCAGGTCGCGTATATCGGCGACGACATGATCGACTGGCCCGTGATGGCACAGGTCGGGCTGAGCGTTGCCGTGGCAGATGCACACCCGCTGCTGTTACCGTGCGCAGATTATGTCACCCGCATTGCGGGAGGGCGTGGCGCAGTACGTGAGCTATGTGATTTGATTCTATTTTCGCAGGACAAGCTGGAGCATGCCAAAGGGTTGTCAATATGAGTAAAACCAAGCGTTGGCTGACCGCTTTTCTGGCACTATTGGTGCTTATCCTCATTGGCTGGAATATTGCGGATGACAACACGGTAACGGCACCGGATGCCAACGATCCCGCCGTGCCAGTCTATACCAGCGAAAAGACCAACACGCAGGTATATAGCCCTGCCGGTAAACTGAGCTACAGACTGATTTCGGAAAAAGCAGAATATTTCAACGACGAGCAGTTAAGTTGGTTTACGACCCCTGTTGCCACGCTGTTCAATGAACAGGGCACGGCAACCTGGTCAGTACGCGCCGATCGCGCCAAGCTGACAAAAGACAAGATGCTCTATCTGTACGGCCACGTCGAGGTGAATAGCCTGACGAAGGACGCGCAGCTTCAGCGCATCACAACGAATAATGCCCAGGTGAATCTGGTCACACAGGACGTCTCTTCCGATGATGAAGTCACCCTGTACGGCACCAGCTTTACCTCAAGCGGAATGAAAATGCGCGGAAATCTGCGTAACAAAACGGCCGAGTTGATCGAAAAGGTAAAAACCTCTTATGAAATCCAAAACCAATAACCTGATGCGTAACACCCTGATCGCCAGCTCGCTGTTTGCCGTCAGCGTTTCCGCCTTTGCCGTCACCGGCGATAGCAACCAACCTATTCACATTGATTCAGCACAGCAATCTCTAGACATGCAGGGCAACACGGTGACGTTCACCGGCAATGTTGTCGTTAAGCAAGGGACGATTGAAGTGAAAGCCGACAAGGTCGTCGTGACGCGTCCACAGGGCGCGCAAGGCAGTGAAGTGGTGGAAGGTTACGGTAATCCTGTGACGTTCTACCAGATGCAGGACAACGGCAAACCGGTGAAAGGTCACGCGCAGAAAATCCGCTACGAGCTGGCCACTGACTTTCTGGTGCTGACAGGCAATGCCTATCTGGAACAGCAGGACAGCAATGTAAAAGGCGATCGCATCACTTATCTGGTGAAACAACAGCAGATGGAAGCGACCAGCGACAAAGGAAAACGCGTGACGACGGTGTTAGTCCCCTCTCAGCTTCAGGAGAAAGAGAATAAGAACCAGCCTTCTCGTTCTCAGCAACCGCAACCACGGGTCACTGAATAAGTTATGGCAACATTAACCGCAGAAAATCTGGCCAAGGCGTACAAAGGCCGTAAGGTCGTGGAAAACGTCAGCCTCACCGTCAATTCCGGTGAAATCGTCGGCCTGCTCGGGCCGAACGGTGCCGGTAAAACGACCACGTTCTACATGGTCGTCGGCATCGTCCCGCGTGATGAAGGCCGCATCGTCATTGACGACGATGACATCAGCCTGCTTCCCCTGCACGAACGTGCCCTACGTGGCATCGGTTATTTGCCGCAGGAAGCCTCTATTTTCCGTCGCTTAAGCGTCTATGACAATCTGATGGCGGTGTTACAGATCCGTAAAGATCTGACAACCGAGCAGCAGGAAGATCGTGCCAACGAACTGATGGAAGAATTCCATATTATTCATTTGCGCGATAGTCTGGGACAATCGCTGTCCGGTGGGGAAAGACGCCGCGTAGAGATTGCGCGCGCGCTGGCAGCAAATCCGAAATTCATCCTGCTGGATGAACCGTTTGCGGGCGTAGACCCGATCTCCGTACTGGATATTAAAAAAATCATTGAGCATCTGCGTGACAGCGGGCTTGGCGTGTTGATTACCGATCATAACGTCCGCGAAACGCTTGATGTCTGTGAACGAGCCTATATCGTGAGTCAGGGCAATCTGATCGCCCACGGTTCACCGACCGAAATTTTGGCCGATGAACAGGTGAAACGCGTCTATCTGGGCGAAGGCTTCCGACTCTGATAGGGTAATATTTTCTCTTTGCAGTACTTATGGGACGTTAGCGCGATTTATGAAGCAAGGTTTGCAACTCAGGCTTAGCCAGCAACTGGCCATGACTCCACAGCTCCAACAGGCGATCCGCCTGTTGCAACTGTCCACGCTTGAATTGCAACAGGAGATTCAACTGGCGCTGGAAAGCAATCCGTTGCTCGAACAAACGGATCAGCACGACGAAATCGAGTCATTTGAAAAGGCAGATAGCGATTCACTGGATACCGGTGAAGCCCTTGAGCAAAGGGACATGCCGGAAGAATTGCCGCTCGATGCCACCTGGGATGAGATCTACTCCGCAGGCACGCCGTCGGGCACTGGCTCTGACTATCGCGATGAAGAACTCCCTATTTATCAAGGCGAAACCACGCAAACGCTTCAGGATTACCTGATGTGGCAGGTTGAGCTGACGCCATTTTCAGACACCGACGCGGCCATTGCGACTTCTATCGTCGATGCGGTAGACAACACTGGTTACCTGACCGTGCCGCTGGGGGACATCCTCGACAGCATCGGTGACGACGACGTGACGCTGGAAGAAGTCGAAGCTGTACTTAAGCGCGTTCAACGCTTCGATCCCGTTGGCGTTGCCGCCCGCGATCTGCGTGATTGTCTGCTGGTACAGCTTTCTCAATTTGATGACAGCACGCCACGACTGGCCGAAGCGCGCCTGATCGTCAGCGATCATCTCGATCTATTAGCCAACCATGATTTCCGTAGCCTGATCCGCGTTACTCGTCTGAAAGAAGAAGTGCTGAAAGAAGCGCTGGCGCTGATCCAATCGCTCGATCCACGTCCTGGGCAGTCGATCAACACGGGTGAATCCGAATACGTGATCCCTGACGTGCTGGTGCGCAAAGTTCAGGGCGTCTGGGCCGTTGAACTGAATACTGATAGCGTTCCCCGCCTACAGATTAACCAGCAATACGCGGCGTTGGGTAACAGCTCGCGCAACGACAGCGACGGCCAATTTATCCGTAGCAACCTGCAAGAAGCGCGTTGGCTCATCAAAAGCCTGGAAAGTCGCAATGACACGCTGCTGAAAGTAACCCGCTGTATCGTCGAGCAACAGCAGGATTTCTTTGAGCAGGGTGAAGAATTCATGAAGCCCATGGTACTGGCAGACATCGCGCAGGCGGTGGATATGCATGAATCCACTATCTCACGCGTGACGACACAGAAGTTCCTGCACAGTCCACGCGGCATTTTTGAGCTAAAATATTTCTTCTCCAGCCACGTAAATACCGATAGCGGCGGAGAAGCCTCATCAACGGCAATTCGCGCGCTGGTGAAGAAGCTTATTGCAGCGGAAAACCCCGTGAAGCCACTCAGCGATAGCAAGCTTACTGCCTTGCTCTCCGATCAGGGCATCATCGTGGCGCGCCGTACCGTTGCAAAATACCGAGAGTCTTTATCTATCCCACCATCAAATCAGCGTAAACAACTGATTTGATCTCAACAGAGAAGGAAGACACTATGCAGCTCAACATTACCGGACACCACATCGAGATCACTGAACCGCTGCGTGATTTTGTGAATGGAAAATTTGCCAAATTAGAGCAGTATTTTGACCGGATTAATCAGGTCAATGTGGTATTGAGAGTGGAAAAAGTTCAGCAAATTGCCGAGGCCACGCTCCACGTTAATGGTGGGGAGCTGCATGCAACCTCTGAAGCGGAAGATATGTACGCCGCGATAGATTTATTGATTGATAAGCTGGCGAGACAGCTTAATAAGCATAAAGATAAACTTAAGCAGCACTAATTTTCTCCTTTGCCGTTTGGTAAAGGAACAAACTCGGCCCATCTAACATGGTGGGTCGGGATCACCAGAAGTGAAAGCGTCGTTAAGTGAAAATAAAATGAGCCACGATCCCGTATTGCAACTCAGCACCGTATTACGTCCTGAGTGCACCCGAAGCACCGTCCACTGCCAGAGTAAGAAACGGGCATTGGAAATTATCAGTGAGCTGGCCGCTAAGCAGCTCAATATTCCTTCGCAGATTATCTTCGATGCCATTCTCACCCGGGAACGTATGGGCAGTACGGGAATCGGCGGCGGCATTGCCATTCCTCACGGTAAGCTGGAAGACGATAATGCGCTGGGCGCCATCGGTGTTTTCATTCAGTTAGAGCAACCGATCGCTTTCGATGCCATTGATAATCAGGCCGTTGATCTGCTTTTTGCCTTGCTGGTTCCCGCGGAACAATGTAAAACCCATTTACATACCCTGTCGCTTGTTGCCAAGCGGCTGGCGGATAAAACGGTTTGCCGACGCCTGCGTGCGGCGCAAAGCGATGAAGAGCTGTACCAGATTATGACGGAAGCCGGTTGAACCGGATAATCGTCATATTCACGATGACGGGCAATTCGCTGTAGAGTCAGAGAATGCTTGCAATCCGTGCGCTAAGCCGTCATTTTTTTAGCTATACATCACTTTATAAAAACAGCGGCAATGAAAATTCGCCATCACATTGCCAGAGGGGAGTCGTCAGATGGTGCTGATGATTGTCAGTGGTCGCTCAGGTTCAGGGAAATCTGTCGCCCTGCGCGCATTGGAAGATATGGGGTTCTACTGCGTAGATAATCTACCCGTGGTGCTACTGCCAGAACTGGCTAATACGCTTGCGGCACGTAACATTTCCGCAGCGGTCAGCATTGACGTGCGCAATATGCCGGAATCGCCGGAAATCTTTGAGCACGCCATGGAGCAACTGCCACCAAGTTTCTCACCTCAACTACTGTTTCTGGATGCCGATCGCAATACGTTGATCCGTCGTTACAGTGACACCCGTCGTCTGCACCCGCTATCCAGCAAGAATCTGTCGCTGGAAAGCGCGATTGATGAAGAAAGCGATCTGTTGGAACCGCTGCGTTCACGCGCCGATCTGATTATCGATACCTCAGAGATGTCGGTACACGAACTGGCCGAAATGCTGCGTACGCGACTGCTCGGCAAGCGAGAGCGCGAACTCACCATGGTGTTCGAATCGTTCGGCTTCAAGCATGGCATTCCTATCGATGCCGATTACGTTTTTGACGTGCGCTTCCTGCCAAACCCGCACTGGGATCCGAAACTGCGCCCGATGACCGGTCTGGATAAGCCCGTTGCGTCCTTCCTCGACCGACATACCGAAGTTCACAATTTCATCTACCAGACTCGCAGCTATCTCGAACTGTGGCTGCCGATGCTGGAAACCAATAACCGTAGCTATCTGACTGTCGCTATTGGCTGTACTGGCGGTAAACACCGTTCGGTGTATGTCGCTGAGCAGTTGGCTGACTACTTCCGCTCACGCGGTAAAAACGTGCAGTCACGCCACCGTACGCTGGAAAAGCGAAAACCCTCGTGATAGTCGGCAAACCAGCACAGCCAGGTAACCCATGACAGTTCGGCAAACGGTTGAAATTAAAAACAAGCTGGGTATGCATGCTCGCCCAGCGATGAAGTTGTTCGAGCTGGTGCAAAGCTTTGATGCGGAAGTGATACTGCGTAATGACAGCGGCACCGAAGCGGAGGCCAGCAGCGTCATTGCCATGTTGATGCTGGACTCGGCCAAAGGTCGCCTCATCGAAGTAGAAGCCACTGGCCAAGACGAAGAACAGGCGCTTGCTGCCGTCATCGGGCTATTCGAAGCGGGGTTCGACGAAGACTAGCTATTTCCTTAGCAGGCTATCTGTAGACCTTAGTGCTTCACTTTCCCTTCCGAACCTCCTACTATCCCTAATATCATATTTTCTTATACCCCCTGCTCCTCTGGGCGCGGGGGGTTATTTTTATATCATCTGAAAACATCAACTGGAGAGGAGTATGACGAAACCTAACCTGACAATCAGTGAATTGGATGCAGAACGTCTGGATAAGTTATTGGAGCAGCCCGCATTTGCGGACAGCGATATCGCACAGGCGTTGAATGAAGAACTGGATCGCGCAGAAATTCTGCCTTCAGCATCGATTCCCTCACATGTCGTCACCATGAATAGTCGGGTGCGTTTCCGCGATCTGAATACCAACGAAGAGCATATCCGCACGCTGGTTTATCCAGCTGCAGTGAAGGACAGTAAAGAACCGCTGTCGGTGATGGCTCCGCTGGGCGCAGCACTATTGGGAATGCATGTGGGAAACGCTATCACCTGGCAACTGCCAAACGGTGAAGAAACGCGAATTGAAGTATTAGAACTACTCTATCAGCCAGAAGCCGCAGGCGAGTACCACCGCTAAGCCAGAGAAATGCGATAGAGTAACAGCCGTCGGACACTGCCGACGGCGACGGTTACTCATGCAAGCCAGGTTTATTCCCCTGCGATCTTCATCTCTGGTAGCAACACGGAACCACACTGGATATTGCTTCGGGTTTCGATATCGTTCCCTAGCGTCACAATATTACGCAGCATGTCTTTCAGGTTACCCGCGATCGTAATCTCGCTGACCGGATACTGAATTTCGCCGTTTTCGACCCAGAAACCGGATGCCCCGCGGGAATAATCCCCCGTGACACCGCTCACGCCTTGTCCCATCAGTTCGGTCACCAACAGGCCTTTGCCCATCTGTTTCAACATGCCGTTGAAATCCAAACCTTGTCCGGCAATCCGCCAGTTGTGGATACCACCCGCATGGCCGGTGCTCTGCATCCCCAACTTACGTGCGGAGTAGCTTGTCATGAGCCAGGTCTGCAACACGCCTGCTTTCACAATGTCACGCGCCTGCGTCCGCACACCTTCACTATCGAACGGCGTAGAGGCCAGCCCTTTCAGCAGATGCGGATGTTCCTCAATCGTCAGCCACTCTGGCAGAATCTGTTGACCGAGCTTATCCAGCAGGAAAGTGGATTTACGATAAACGCTGCCGCCGCTGATGGCACCAACCAAATGACCAAACAGACCCGTCGCCACTTCCGCAGCAAACATCACCGGTGCCTGCATGGTTGGCAGTTTACGCGGTGACAGGCGGGATAACGTCCGACGCGCGCACTCTTCACCCACCCATTCTGGGCTAAGTAAATCTTCCAGCGCACGACCGACGGTGTAAGCATAATCCCGTTCCATATCGCCATTCACTTCGGCAATCACGCAGCTGGACATGGAATGACGGCTAGAGCAGTAGCTTTTCAGCAAGCCGTGGCTATTGCCGAACACCTTAACGCCATAGTGGCTGTTAAAGCTGCCGCCTTCGGTGTTGGTGATACGCTTGTCAGCTTGTAATGCAGCCTGCTCTGCGCGAGCGGCTAACTCAATGCCACGATCCGCATCAAGCTCAGTCGGATGGAACAGATCCAGATCCGGCGCGTCAAACGCCAGAAGATCGCGATCCGCTGGGCCCGCAAAAGGATCGACAGAGGTATAACGGGCAATATCCAGCGCGGCCTGTACGGTACGTGCTATCGCATCTGGACTGAGATCGGTAGACGATGCGCTGCCTTTACGCTGTTGATGATAAACCGTGATGCCCAAAGCACCATCACTGTTGAATTCAACATTTTCAACGTCACCATAACGGGTACTGACGCTAATGCCCGTCGTTTTTGACACCGCGACTTCTGCCGCATCAGAGCCGGCACGCGCCAGTTCCAACGCCTGAGCAACCGCGAGTTCCAGCGCTTTACGCTGCTCTGCAACCTGAGTAGTTATCGTCATTGTTCTGCCATAATGAGTGGAAGAAAGCTCACCATCATCTCCACTCGAAAAATATGAGTAGAGAGAAATATGCTCTAAATAATTCAAGTTTCAGAAAGGCGGCAAGCGAAGGAATCCCGATGAGCTTACTCAAGTAAGTGATTCGGGTGACTGAACGCAGCCAACGCACATGCAACTTGAAGTATGACGAGCATAAAAAGGTGTAGCATAATGCTTTCTAGTCTAACAGGATCTACGGACAATTTCGCACAAAGCCCAAACCTGTTAGTATCAGCCTCTTTTTTCTGGTGGGCGCGCTGTTCACCATCCCGGAGCCGCTACGCGTCGCGTTAAGCATTGCTCCTGGACACTTTTTAGGAGCCAACCATGAAACAAAAACCCGAAGACTGGCTGAATGACGTCCCGGATAATCAAGAAGACGACGAAGATGATGAAATTATCTGGGTCAGTAAAAGCGAAATAAAGCGTGATGCCGAAGCGCTGAAAGATCTCGGTGCGGAACTGGTTGATCTGGGTAAAAATGCCCTGGAGAAGATCCCGTTGGATGACGATCTGCGTGCGGCAGTGGAACTGGCGCAGCGGATCAAGAAAGAAGGCCGCCGCCGTCAGCTACAGCTGATTGGTAAAATGTTGCGCGCCCGCGATCCAGAACCGATCCAAACCGCGCTGGATAAGCTGAACAACCGTCATAACCAGCAGGTGGCGTTATTCCACAAACTGGAACAACTGCGCGACCGCCTGATTACTGAGGGAGACGATGTGGTTCCAGAGATTCTGGCGCTGTATCCACATGCCGACCGTCAGCAGCTGCGTTCTCTGGTGCGTAATGCACAGAAAGAGAAAGCCGCGAACAAACCGCCGAAAGCCACCCGCCAGATCTTCCAGTATCTGCGTGAGCTAGCTGAAACCACAGATTAACAGCGATAACGGGATGAGGAGTAATCACTCATCCCGTGCTTTACCCGTATCTCATTGCGTTCACGATCAATTCAGATCGCGACATTCATTCAGATCACAGCCCGCCTAGATGCCAGGTTTTCACTTCCAGAAATTCGTCCAGCCCCAGCACAGAGCCTTCACGACCTAACCCCGATTCTTTCACGCCGCCAAAGGGTGCCAGCTCGGTCGAAACGGCACATTCGTTAATGCCAATCATGCCGCTCTCCAGCGCTTCTGCCACACGGAACACACGCTGCAAATTCTGGCTGTAGAAGTAAGCCGCCAGGCCAAATGGCGTATTGTTGGCGCGTTCAATGACCTCTTCTTCCGTTTTGAAACGAAAACATGGGGCGACTGGGCCGAAGGTTTCTTCCTGCGCAAGCAGCATCGCTTCGTTGGCATCAACAATCACTGTCGGTTCAAAAAAACTGTGGCCCAGCTTGTGTCGTTTACCGCCAACAAGCACCTTGCCGCCTTTTTCCACCGCGTCATTGACGTGTTTTTCCACCTTCTCGACGGCGGCATCATCAATCAGTGGGCCAAGCTCTACACCGTCATCCATACCGTTTCCGACCTTCAGCTTTTTCACTTCTTCTGCAAGCTGGGAAACAAACACCTCGTAGACGCCGTCCTGAATATAAAATCGGTTGGCACTGACGCAAACCTGACCCGCATTACGGAAGCGGTTAGCCATCGCGCCTTTCACCGCGGCCTGAATATCCGCATCATCAAACACGATATAAGGCGCGTTGCCGCCCAGTTCCATCGACACTTTCTTCATGGTGTCGGCCGCGTTGCGCACCAGCGTTTTCCCTACCTCTGTTGAGCCGGTAAAGGAAATTTTGCGCACTTTATCGCTCGCCATGACGGTATCGCTAATCGCCTGCGTATCGCCCGCAACGCCGTTGAGTACGCCATCCGGCACACCCGCCTGCTGTGCCAGCGCCAACAGCGCAAACGCAGACAGCGGCGTGTTGTTCGCGGGTTTGATGACACCGGTACACCCCGCCGCCAGCGCGGGCCCTAACTTACGCGTCAACATCGCCAGCGGGAAATTCCACGGCGTAATCGCCACAACGACACCAACGGGTTCACGCGTGGCATAAATCTTCGAGCCGGGCTTGGCGGGGGGAATAATTTCGCCGTTGACGCGTTTTCCCTGCTCGGCAAACCACTGAATGAAATTCGCCGCATAAACGACTTCGCCTTCGGCTTCCTGCACCGGTTTGCCCTGCTCGGCGGTCATCAACTCCGCTAGATAGCGTTTATTCTCCAGAATCAGCTCGTACCAGCGATACAGAATTTCAGAACGTTCCTTCGCGGTTTTACGCTTCCAGGCAGGGAATGCGGCATGGGCAGCGCCAATCGCCGCTTGCGTCTCTTTCTTTCCCGCTTTCGCTACACTGGCAATAGACTCACCCGTCGCCGGATTCACCACCTCGAAAGTGGCTCCGCCTTGCTGCCACTTCCCTGCAACGAAGTAGCCCGTTTTAAACAGTTCATGATCCTGTAAATGGTTTCCTGACATCGTCTTACCTCCTGAAAATGGTCATATTCCCTTATGTTCTGAGGGAAGCTATAGATAATTTAGTATAGAAGTGATGAACACGGCCTGCGCCACTATCGGATTAATCGTTAGGTTGGCTGCGCCGTCTCATCCACAGATGATTAGTTGCTCAGCGCATGCTGATAATCACGTAGGATCCCAGTCAATCGGCCCACGGGCGCAGTCACGCTCGGGGGAAGTTGCTGTTCTGTCAGCATCTGCTGATAACGCTCAAGTTCATCCAACAGCTGCGCAAAATAGCGGCTGCGCGTAGCATCGCGTCGGGCTGAAATCACCTGCTCTGCCGTCGCACGAATCTGGCGATGAAAGGCAGACAGCGTCGCATTTTGCGGAATATCCAGCGTTCTCAGACGTTGGTGCATGATGATCAGCCACAGTGCGAGGCGATATTTGGCAATATCGTCAGGGAAGCGGCTCAGCAGCAGGAAAAGCTGTTGGTAAAGCGCTGGCAGGTGATTCTCTTTTCGTCGCGCCCTGTTGGTGGTCAATGCCGAAACCGCACCATACACAAAGCGGTTCAATAACGTTCTCCCCGTGTGCGCCTTGGTGTTATCCCGGATCAGCAGGATCACCATCAGCGCCAGAAAGCAGCCGATGATCTGGCCGATCGCGCTGTCCAGAAACTGACTAACGTTGAACGTCATCGGGTTGTCCAGTACCAGAATATTGATCGTACTGGCCAATGCGCCCAGCGAACCCAGCCGACGTTTTTGTACTTCAAGCCCGAGAAAGAAAGCCATCACCCCCAGGCTCAGACACAGCAGCAACATACTTTGCTGCGTCGACGGCATGATAAACATGAACATCAGCGCCCCCAGTGGCAGCGCATAGATCGTCCCGAAAAGAAAATCCTTCGCCATCATTTGTGGGTTCGGCAAACGCATGGCAAGCGATGTCACCACCGCAATCATCACCATACACACGCTACCGGACGTCCAGCCAGTGCTAAGCCAGAACAGGCAGCCCAGCGCCGTCGCCACACCGGTGCGTAAGCCGTTGATCATGGCATGATGGGTTTCCGCCGAAGGCACTTTAATTTCTACATCACTGTTCAACACATCAGCTTCTATCGTGTTGATGCGTCCGTTGGTCTGCACGCCCTTCGCCATCAGCAGATAACGCGTCGCCGCCCCAACCCAGTCGATCAGCGTAGGCGGTACGGTACGGCTGTCAGCCGCAATCAGGTGGCGCAATGCTTTCACACGACAATGCACATCACGGAACGACTCAACAGGCTGATCCAACACCAGCTTCAGACTGCTTTTTATAGGGGTCGGTGCATCCTGCAAAATCAGGTAAGTTTCACACGCCTGAGTGATCATCATGAGCGATTGCGTATGCAATGACATTAAGCGGCGATTGCTGTTTTGCCAGCGCGAGGACTCCAGCATCAGGCTACTGCGCATACCGCTGAGTGCAGTCGTTTTGCGCACCAGTGCATGCCATGCCGCATCTATCGCTTCTTTCTCCGCCCCGCTCATGCTGAGTTGCAGTAACCGATACTGATCCACCAGCAGTTCACCGATGCTGCGGTCAACATCCTGTTTGATTGATCGTGGTGAGAACAGCAAATCCGCCAGAATGGCACAGACGATGCCCAGCACAATCTCGCTACAGCGCTCCACGGCAAACTGCGGCGTCAGCAGCGGCGTTCCCTGCGTCGACACAATAATAATCAGCGCGGTATAGCCCGCCAGCCCAAATATATAGGCGTTTTCAACTTTAACCAGCGAGGAAACCCAGGTGCAGAAGCCAGCCCAAATACAGCACAGCATCAGCATTACCACAGGCGCACGAACAGTAGCGATAATGATAACAAGCGCACCAATACAGCCAATAAACGTCCCGATAATACGTAATATGCCACGATGGCGAATTGCACCGGAAAACGGCTCGCCGCCCGCCGCGAATGCGGGGCCAGCAGCGACAATCGCCGCCGTCAGAACCGACCAGCGCGGCGTTTCCAACTGTAGGTGGAACCCCAGAAACAGGGACAGCACAATCGCAAAGCTCAGTTTAAAAGCGAAGCGAAGGCGCGCAAATTTTGGTGTCGTAAAGAACACAGAACCTGTCAACGACGAGGTTTTCATCATCGCCTCACTTAGCCAAACTCACGCAGGCGATAAAGCAGACGGATAAGCGGCGACGGCTTTTTATCATTGTTGACCTGCTCGCCAGTAACCACCACCGTCGCCGTCGTGCCAGCAGGGTAGAGATCACCCATTTGCCGATCGAGGCGGATTTTTACCGGCACACGCTGCGCTAAACGCACCCACTCCAAATTGGAATCTACGTTAGCCAGGCCCTTAGTGTTCGCACTGTTGCTGCTGTTATTTATCCCAGCCGCCACGCTATCAACGGTGCCATAAAATATCTTTTCGCTACCCAGCGGGGTGATTTCCGCACGATAGCCACGGCGAACGCCTTCAAGCTTGGTCTCTTCCATGTACGCCAGCAGGTAAAACGAATCCTTCTTCACCAGCGCTACCGCTGTATTACCGCGTTCAATGAACTCGCCGCTTTGCACATGCAGGTTGGTGACCCAGCCGTCGGCAGGCGCGCGTACCACGGTGCGATCCAGCTCCAATTTCGCCAGTGACAATACCGCCTGCGCTTTAGCAAGCTGGTGCGTTGCGGTTTCTAACGCATTGCTAGACTGATCGATATTTTCCTGTGACATCGCACTGACGCCGAGCCGCGCACGACGCCCTGATTCCCGGCGTTTTTCCGTCACCAGCGCCTGATAGTAAGCAACATCGGCTTCCGCCTGCGCCACAGCTTGATGGTAACGAGGTTGGTCGATGACAAATAACACATCACCTTTGTTCACCAGTTGATTGTCCGTGACGCGAACGTCAGTCAGCAACCCGCTGACGTCCGGTGCTATCGCCACCACATCCGCCGTGAATTTGGCATCACGCGTCCAGGGCGATTCGGTGTAAAACGCCCAAACACGAAAAATGGCCACAATTGCACACAGCACAATCACCAGCGTAATGACCACACGGCTCAGTTTTTTGATCAGCGCGGCCTGCTGCCTAAACAAGGTTAAAAAGAAACTTTTCACAGACGCCTCACAGACCGTAACGGAATAATAAATAGAACAAGCAGCAAAACAGCGCGCTGTTAAACAGCGCCGGATGCCAGACAAAGTCATAGATACCCGTCGGTTGCAGCAGGCGGTTCACGACAAAAAACAGGGTCAGCGACACCAGTAAGACGAAAAATACGGGGGGAAATGACAGCCCGAACAGCACCATAACCGGGAGTGAACTCATCCTCTTTTCCTTTTTCTATTAGGTAGCGGCAGCGAGCAGGTGTGCTACCGGATGGTAAATTATGTCGTGCGATAGCGCAGCCTAGTGCTGACGTTCAACAGCGACAAAAGCGCTTCATCCCGCAGGCTGGCGGCCAACGGATGGGATAGCGGTAAACTGATGAGTAGCGATGTCAGTAGGGACTGACTAACGATGGGAAATCAGCGTATTACTCTATACCCGTCATACTTCAAGCTGCATGTGCGTTAGCTGCGTTCACTCACCCGAATCACTTACCTGTGTAAGCTCATCGGGATGAAATGAGAGACATCCTGTCCCTCACCGAAGGCCAGCCGTTGGCTGGTCAAATTCGTTCCAGACGAATTTGTCCCTCGCTTGCCACGTTATTCGGCCTGATGGCCTCACCCCTTCGGGGTCAGCGCAAGCGCTGTTCAAAAACACCTTGCCGTTTTTGTCCTGCAACTTGAATTATTTAGGCTATATATTGGATAAATAATTATTGGGGAGCCTTGAGCGGACAATGTTCCACTCGGCATCACCGGATAGGCTATATTATGGATGCTTATTATCACCTTATCTACATAGTGTGATCTAAATCACTTTTAAGCCAGAGTGAATAATGGAAAGACTAAAGAGTATGTCGGTGTTTGCCCGCGTGGTGGAATTTGGTTCTTTTACCGCCGCCGCACGCCAGTTGCAGATGAGCGTATCCGCCGTCAGCCAGACCGTCAGCAAGCTTGAAGATGAGCTACAGATTAAGCTGCTGAACCGCAGTACGCGCAGCATTGGTCTGACGGAAGCAGGGAAAATTTACTATCACGGCTGTCGCCGGATGCTGCATGAAGCGCATGAGGTACACGAACAGCTTTATGCCTTCAACAACACACCGATCGGCACGCTACGCATTGGTAGCTCGTCCACCATGGCGCAGAATGTATTGTCCACCATGACAGCTGCGATGCTGAAGGAATATCCCGGTTTGTCCGTCAATCTGGTTACCGGAATTCCGGCTCCCGACCTGATCGCCGACGGGCTGGATATCGTTATCCGCGTCGGCGCACTACAGGATTCCAGCCTGTTCTCGAAACGCTTAGGCTCAATGCCGATGGTGATCTGTGCCGCAAAAAGCTATCTGGCGCAGCACGGCACGCCGGATAAGCCAGCAGATATGGTGAACTTTTCCTGGCTGGAATACAGCGTGCGTCCCGACAGCGAATTTGAGCTGATCGCACCGGAAGGCATCTCGACCCGCGTCACACCACAAGGGCGCTTTGTCACTAACGACCCACAAACGCTGGTTCGCTGGCTCAAGGCCGGAGCAGGTATCGCGTACGTTCCGCTTATGTGGATCGTGGAGGAAATCAATCGCGGCGAAATCGAGATTCTGTTCAATCGCTATCACTCCGATCCGCGCCCGGTCTACGCGCTCTACACCCGCAAAGACAACCTGCCGCTGAAAGTCCAAGTCTGCATTAATTATCTGACGGAATACTTCAAAGACGTCGCCCTGACATATCAAGGCTATCGGCAGGATCATGGCGAGGAAAAAAAGTAGGTTTTGCAAAGAGAAAATGCGAAGCGTTTTCCTCTTTCATATAAAACGCATCCCCATCCCGGCATCCGTGCGTTATACCTCTTTCTTCGTTCAGGAAAGTAAAATCACATGGATAACGTACGAATAAATTCGTACAATACGGGTGAGAGGATGGGGTTCAAGAATGCAAAAAAGCAGCTTATCGTCTGTCTGCAGTCAGGTAATGTGCTGCATGAAGCCAGAGGGAATATCAGCACAAAGAATTTTCTGGCAATCGGACAAATATCAATAACAGAACTCATTGATGTTATTTATAAATCACCAGGGACATCCTACTCTTCTTCACCCCATCATTTTGCAGCACATGTTGATGTTCATATCATCCGTTGCCGCTATCGGGGAGTACCGTGGTATATCAAGTGGTACTTTACCGAGCCGGATTGTGTCTTTATTAGCGTCCACCATTGAGGCGATGACATGAAAATTTTCAAAGTCGGCGATACACAGGGAGCGCTCTGTAATACCTGCCAGTCATATGAAACAGCGACGTTTCAACTTAAAGACGTCCCATTCAGTGATAACCGTGGCGTGGTGAGACAGGTTCTGGTTGGCGTTTGCGATCGCTGCGGGAATGTTGCCATCATCCCCCATCAGTCCACCCCCATGATTAAGAAAGCACTAGATGTGCAGCGTAAAGCGCTGGAAAGTAGAGTCCCCGCGCACATGATAGACATCCTAAATCTGGCAAGCTGCGAATTAGGTGGGGAACCCGATTTTATTCCCACTCTGATGAAATACTATCTTCACACTCTGGCGGCTGACCACACAGCGGCAAAAGATATCCCGCGTTTTCTACAAAGTGAGTTGGCAAAAGGAAAATCCGAGAAGCGCCTTTCTCTTAAAGGCAGACATGTTGCAACAGACATTGACGTACTAAAAACCACGACAAACATCTCCAGTACAACAGACCTATTAAAAGGTATTGTTCTCAAAATTAAGGAAGATGTTTTGGTACAGCGGGATGAAATACACATCACGCAGCTCAAATCGATTATTGCTGCCGTGTCCTGATTTTGTGCTCCGTTGCATAACGCCCTCTGGAAAAAAACCGCGCTTATAAAAGCGCGGTTTCAAAGGGGATTCAGAGCATCATAACGAATTACGCGGTGCCGCCGACGGTCAGACTTTCCAGCTTCAGCGTAGGTTGACCAACGCCGACGGGCAGGCTTTGCCCTTCTTTGCCGCACACGCCAACGCCTTTATCCAGCGCCAGATCGTTGCCGACCATAGAGATCTGCTGCATCGCTTCAATGCCGGAGCCAATCAGCGTCGCGCCCTTGACTGGCGTGGTGATACGCCCTTTTTCGATCAGATATGCTTCGGATGTCGAGAAGACGAATTTGCCAGAGGTGATATCAACCTGACCGCCACCAAAGTTTGGCGCATACAGGCCGTATTCAACGCTGGAGATAATCTCTTCCGGCGTGGATTTTCCAGCCAGCATATAGGTGTTCGTCATACGCGGCATCGGCAGATGCGCATAAGATTCGCGACGACCATTGCCCGTTGGCGCAACGCCCATCAGACGAGCATTCAGCTTGTCCTGCATGTAGCCTTTCAGAATACCGTTTTCGATCAGGACATTGTATTGCCCCGGAACGCCCTCATCGTCCATCGAGATAGAGCCACGACGTCCACTCAACGTGCCATCGTCCACCACCGTACACAGCTCTGACGCAACGAGTTTACCCATCTGTCCGCTGAATACTGACGTACCGCGACGGTTAAAATCACCTTCCAGACCATGACCGACCGCTTCATGCAGCAGCACGCCCGGCCAGCCTGCACCCAACACCACGGGCATCGGCCCAGCGGGTGCCGCCACAGCAGACAGGTTAACCAGCGCCATACGCACCGCTTCTTTCGCCCAGGCGTCAACGCGAGGTTCGCCGTCCGTCACTTCCCAGAAATACGCATAGCCGCCACGCGTGCCGCCGCCACTGCTACCGCGCTCACGTTTACCTTCCGCTTCGACCAGCACGCTGACCGACAGACGAACCAACGGACGCACATCCGCCGCCAGTGTGCCGTCCGTCGCAGCCACCAACACCAACTCATACACGCCGGTCAGGCTGGCGGAGACTTCCTGCACCCGCGTATCCGCAGCACGAGCGACCGTATCCGCACGTTGCAACAGCGCAATCTTATCTTCACGCGTCAGGCTATCCAGCGGATTCAACGTTGGATAGAGCGCACGATGCGACACTGCACCCAGCGTGCGCGCCGTACCAGTGCCTTGTTCCCGCACAATACTGCGTGCTGCCTGCGCGCTCTGATGCAATGCATTCAGCGTGATCTGATCGGCATACGCAAACCCGGTTTTTTCACCGTCAATCGCACGGATACCCACGCCCTGATCGATGTTATAGGAACCGTCTTTGATGATGCGATCTTCCAGCACCCAGGACTCATGGTAGCTGGATTGGAAATACAGGTCGGCATAATCCAGTCGACGTTCATTAAGTGACCCCAGCACAGCGGCGAGATCGTCAAGATTCAATTTGTTAGCGGTGAGTAACTGCTCACTGACAAACGAAAGGCTCATAGTTTTTCACTCTTTATCAGATAATCGGCTGAGTACGCTGCGCTGCCCTAACGGCATTATTCGCCTTTCTTCTTGTTCGGCTCACGCAGCACTTCCTGAATCTTTGGCTGATCGAGGCTACCGGAAATCTGGTAGCGAATCAGCGAAATCTTGTTCCATAGCGGTGCCAGTACTTTACTGGCAGCAAACACTGCGGCCCCCACAACCGGATTGACGGCAAATGCAGTCGCCACGCCCACCGTCGCAGAAATTTCCGGGGCGATAACCGCTTCCATATTGACCTGTCGCTTAGCGAGGTCGAGATCGCCTTTCATCGCGATGTCTGCCTCCAACCCGTCGATCAGCATATCATCAGTATGCAGCACGCCATCTTTAATCCATGCGGTGCTGCTAATCGAGTCGAAGTAGAACCCACGGCCAAACGTATCACTAAAATCGAACCGCAGCTTACGCATCAATGCATCGAAGCTCAATAAACGTAGCAGTTGCCCGGCTTGACCAGCACCGACTTCAGCAATTTCACCTTTACCAATGCGCGTGTGCAATATCCCGCTCAGGCTGGCAATATCCGGCGCCCAAGGCGTCCCGCGCCAATACAGATCGTAATCTACATCGAAAGAACCAGCCTTCAGCGGTGAATCGACGCCAAACCAGTTAGCGTTCTGCTCCAGACTGTCCCCCGTCAGACGGCCCTTTAGCGCAGTCCGCACGCCTTCTGCGTTTTCCTGCCAGGACCCGTTTACCGTCAGGCGAGCCTTACCTGTATCAATGATACCGTCCGTCAGCGTTAATTTTTCCTTTTCTGGCAGTATCGTTCCCTGAATACGTCCCATATTCTGCCCGACAATCCAGCACTGACGGCAGTTAACTGCCAGCGACGGCCAGTCCTCAAAGCTGATACTCGGGTCGTTCAGAGGCGATTTTTTCTCCGCCAGCGCCACCGGGTTGGTCGCTTCGTTACCTTTCCACTGAGGATTGTAGTAGAGATAATTGATGTCGCTGCGCCACATGCCGCGATTGGGTATCTCAACCTTTCCGTCAATTTCACGTCCTTTCGCCTGCACTTCACTGCCGCCAAGCGTATTTTTTCGCGTAATTTCCAGATCGTGCCACTGTTGCCCTAACAATTGCAGCTCAGGCGTTCGCAGCGTCACCGCCTCAGGGAAACGCAGAGAGCTACGCACTTTTTTCCCTCCTGCCGACGCATTCCCTTCCGCCATAGTAGAGGTACGCAGCGATGGCAGAAGCCCCAGCCAGCTTTCTGCATCCAGCGGTGGGAGATCGAGCACCAAAGCGGAGTCTTCTGGTAATGCCGGTGCCGTTGTTGCCGCATTCTGCCAGCTTGCCCGCGCCAGCGTCACGGTGTCGCCTTTCAGCAGCCATTGGCTATTGAAACGGTTATCTTTGCCCACTCGCCCCTGCATAGTAAAACCATTCAGGTCACCGCTGGCTTTGACTTCTAGCGGCAAGTTCTCGCCAGCAGGCTTATTCAGCGGGTTAGGTAAGTGACTACTTACTTTATTTAAATCAGCCAGTACATCAACATCGTAGGTTGTTTTACCCGAGTGTGGCAGGTTGACAGCAACCGTACTTTTCCAGTTCGCCGCGCCGGACAGCGCTTTGCTTGCCGATGCCGGTAAACCTGGCAATAGCGCTGGCTGCCAGTCGCCCTGCAAGCCCACATTCACCAAAAACGCTTTAGCCTGCTCTTCTGTCGTGAAATTGACCGCCATCGGCTGATTCAGCCAATTCGCCTGTAGCGTTTCACTACGTAAATTGCCGTTTTCATAACGGAACTTACCCGTGAGATTCTTAATCGTGGTATCCAGCGGCTTTATATACAAACTGTTATTATTCAGCGCAATATCGCCACTGGCGCGGACATCATCACCGACAAGCGGAATATCCAAATGTAGCGTGCCTTTCACCGGCCCACCAATTTTCAGCTCATCCAGCGCGGTACCCAGCGAGGATTTCAGCGGCGTCTGATGAAAATAGTTGCCCACTTCAGGCCCAGAACCATCCAGTTCGCCATCAATAAGCAGCATCTCTTTTTCATAATCAGGAATGACCGCGCTAATATTTTTGCCTTCCACCTTACCCAGCCAGATTTGCGGCGCAAACATCCACAGACCGTTATTAGCGAAATCCAGATTGATATCCAGCGGCGTTAGCGCAGGCCAGCCCGGCTGGAACTCAAAGGTGGCATCTTTAACCGGCACCCAGACTTCAAACTGACCTTCGTTATGCGTAAACGGGAAATGCTGCGGATTACCGGCAAAGATCAGCGTCGCATTATCGACGCGGCCGCCTTTCAGCGCACCGCTCAGGTAATCCACCAGCTCAGTGCCCATAAACAGTTCGGGATAATAGCGCCAGGCATCTGCCGCATCGGTCAGCCGGATTCCCGCCAGAATATCCAGCTTCGGTTCCTGCCTCGCGGGCTGTTCGTAACGGAAATCACCGTTAGCCCACAGCGATTTCGCCTGTACGTCTAGCCCATGGCTCCAGAGTGACAGACCTTGCGCATCATTACGCCAGTCTATCGTGCCGTTGGCCTGCTTGATTTCCAGCGGCGCGCGGAACATATCCACATAGGGTAACGTACTCTGCTTTAACGCTACGCTGACCTGACCACGCTCAACGCTGCCGCGGGCAGAACCGGAGAAGTGATCGACGCCAGGCAGCAATTTCCACTGCTTCCAGCTCACATCCTGCCAGTTGGCGTGAAAGCGGCTTCTTTCTGGCTGTTGCAGAGGGATATCGACGGCAACGGAATTCAATGTGCCCGTCGGTTGCAGCTCATCCCAGCGCGCTTTCAAGGCTGGCGTCGTGCCGGACAGCAGTGGAAGCAGCGTGTTTACACGCTCCAGCGCCAAATTACTGGCTCGAATACGTAGCTCTTCCTGCCGATCGGGCCCCAGCATGTGTTCATTTTTTGGCAACCACAGGGCAGAGAGCCTGCCTTTCGGCCAAGCGATACCATCCGTTGCCAGATTCAACGTGGGAACATCCACCTGCCAGCCATTTTCCTGACGGCTGACATGTAGCGTCATGTCATCCACATTCAGACGATGCGCGTCACTTCCCTCACCCCAGTTTGCCGTCCCCTGATTAAGGCGTACATCACCACTGTGGATGCCACCATCACGGACGTTGAGCCATGCTGCCAGACTAAAATCGGCGCTTTCTAGCCCCGTGTTGTTTTTCATCCAGCGGCTGAGCCACGGCTTCATATCGATATTGTCAGCTTGCAGGTAGAACGTACCGTTGCCCAGTAGCCCCTGCTCATCGCGCAAATCCATGCGCATCTGCACCACACCGTGCTGGCCGTTAAAACTCGACAGGCTGATCAAACCTTCTGCGCGGTGACGTTTGTCGGAGTTCAACCAGGTCAGTTGAGGAATACTCAGCTCCGCTCGGGAACCGGAAGGGGTAAGAAAGGTAATCTGGCTATCACGCAGGTCAAAATGGTCAAACTGGCGCAGGAAAAGATCGCTGACCTTTCCTGACTCCATCAGTTTGTTATCCTGCTGCTGCCCATTAAGTTGGCTATTAAGATCGAGCTTTAACTGATGAAACGTGAGATCGCGGAACTGCCAGCGCCCATGCAACAGCGACTGCCACACATCCAGCGCCAGCGTAATGCGATCAACCTGCCAGTCCGATTCCGGCAGCGATGTGCGAAATTTTTCAATTTCCAGCGTGGGGCCAAAGGACTCCCATCGCCCCGTCATTGAGCCGATTTCTAACGGAACGCCAGCAGCAGACTGCGCCCAGGCCACCAGCTGTGGCCGGAAATGATCGAGCTGTGGCAGCACCAGTCTTAAGCCGCTGACCAACAGCGCAACCATCACGACAAGAGTGGCACCCGTGATGACTAATATTCCGGGCAGTCGCCTCACTAATTTCTCCTTCTTTCGTCGCCGACGACGAGCGCACGAATTTACATCATTACGACGTCAAACTGCTCCTGGCTATACAGGGGTTCGATTTGTACTTTGACCTGCTTGCCGACGAAAATTTCAACCTCAGCTAACGCGTGCGATTCTTCACTTCTCAGGGCTTCCCCGACAGCTGGTGAGGCATAAACAAGGAAACGGTCGGTGTCATAAGCGTGGTGGACGCGCACAATTTCACGCATGATTTCATAACAGACGCTTTCTACCGTCTTCACGGTGCCACGACCATGACACGTCGGGCATTCATGACACAACACGTGTTCAATACTCTCACGCGTGCGTTTGCGCGTCATCTCTACTAATCCTAGTTGAGAGAAGCCGTTAATACTGGTTTTGACCCGATCTTTACTCAGCGCCTGCTCCAGTGAATGCAGCACCCGCCGACGGTGATCTTCGTTATTCATATCGATGAAATCGATAATGATGATGCCGCCGAGGTTACGCAGGCGCAGCTGTCGCGCAATAGCCTGCGTCGCTTCGGTATTGGTATTGAAAATGGTTTCATCCAGATTGCGGTGACCGACGAACGCCCCCGTATTGATATCGACAGTCGTCATGGCTTCAGTCTGATCGATGATCAAATAGCCACCGGACTTCAACTCAACCTTTCTGTCCAGTGAACGCTGGATCTCATTTTCCACATCAAACAGGTCAAAAATCGGCTGTTTACCCGCATAGTGCTCGAGTTTACGCGTCATCTCCGGGATATATTCGGAGGTAAACTCCAGCAGCGCTTCGTACGTCAGCCGGGAGTCAATCCGAATACGGTCCAGCGCAGCGCCTGCAAAATCACGCAAAATTCGCTGTGCGAGCGCCACTTCACCGTAGAGCTTACATTTGCTCTGGTTACGCTTTTTGCGCTCCATCACCTTACCCCACAGGCGCTTCAGGAACGCCGCATCCTGCGAGAGTTCTTCTTCACCGATCCCTTCCGCTGCGGTACGAATAATGAAACCACCGTCATCATCGCAATAGTCGGCGACCGTTTTCTTTAAGCGATCGCGTTCCGCTTCACTCTCAATGCGCTGTGATACACCAACGTGCGATGCACCGGGCATGAACACCAGATAGCGCGACGGTAGCGTGATGTCGGTAGTCAGACGCGCACCTTTGGTTCCCAGCGGATCTTTGACCACCTGAACCATAAGGTCCTGTCCCTGACGCACCAGCTCGGCGATATCACGGACGTGAAAATTCTTTTGTTCGTCACCGGCAACGCATTCGGTATGCGGCATAATATCGGACGCGTGCAGGAACGCGGCTTTATCTAAGCCGATATCCACAAACGCTGCCTGCATGCCCGGCAGGACGCGGCTCACGCGGCCTTTATAAATGTTGCCGACAATACCGCGTTTCGCATCACGCTCAATGTGAATTTCTTGCAGAATGCCGCCGTCGATATAGGCAACGCGCGTTTCTGACGGTGTAACGTTTACCAGTAACTCAGCAGTCATGTTTTCCTCTTGCGCTCCGCAATGCAGCAAAATTACTGAATAGCTCATGGGTTTCTACCAGCGGCAGCCCAACGACTGCGTAATAGCTCCCGTTAAGCGACCGGACAAAGCATCCACCTTTGCCCTGAATACCATAAGCCCCGGCTTTATCCATCGGCTCACCGCTAGCGATATACCGTTCGATGTCCTGCTGCGAGAGCGGACGAAAGACGACATCGGTTATCACCAGACAGCTCAAGATATCGTCTTTATCTGCCAGCGCGACGGCGGTCATCACCTGATGTTGTTTTCCTGACAGCTGACTCAGCATCTCTGCCGCATGAGTTTCGTCCTGCGGTTTTTCCAATACCTGACCGTTCAGCACCACGATGGTATCCGCACCCAGAACCGGTAAATCGGATGGTGCAGCCGCGACACCCGCGCTCGCTTTTTCATGCGCCAGACGCCGAACGTAAATCTCCGCAGCTTCCTCTGGTAAACGTTGTTCTTCCACCGCGACATTCAGCACAGAAAAAGGAATGTCGAGCTGCGTGAGCAACTCGCGACGACGGGGAGAAGCGGAGGCCAGATAAAGCTGGGTCATGAATCACCTTATTGCACAGTAAACTGACGACGAATTTTACGCATCAGCAGGAACAGCCACGGCCAGAGTACGCCATCAACAACACTATTCCAGAATGTTTCCGGCCGGAAAGAGACATTAATAACTAAAAATTCTGCCCAGAACACCGTGAGATCCATCAGCAGCGACAAGAGCATGACGATTAATGCCTGCTGCCATAGCGCCATATTTCGGAACAGCTGGAATTTAAAGGCGACCAGATAAGCAACAATGCTAAGTGCCAGCGCCCGTACTCCCAGTGTAGACCCAAGAATCAGGTCCATAATCAGGCCTAACACAAATCCGGTGCCGACATTCACGCGATGTGGCAAAGCCATCACCCAGTAAATCAGAAACAGTGTCAGCCAGGAGGGGCGAAACATGTAGATTTCATCCGGCCACGGCATAATCTGCAAGACCATCGCGATCAGAAAAGAAAGCCAGATAATCCAGTTGCCATGCCTGCGATAACGGTTCATTGGCGGCCTCTCTGCGGCTCAGCGACGGGCGCGGCGGCATCAGGTGGAAGCGGCGGCCCCATTTCGTCAGGCGATGGTAAAACCTGCGGCATCATCTGCATCAGACGCTCATTAGCAACCCGGTGCACTTCCGCTGGCGGCAGCGACGTAGTGGAGTTGTTTTCCACGCCCCACAGTAATAACAGGTAGCGTAAGCGTTGTAGCCCCGCCGTCGGACGCGCTTGAATAATCGTATAGGCCCGCTGCGTATCCTCTTTAACCGATGATACGACTGCGACCGGATACCCTTCGGGGAAACGTCCACCCAGCCCCGATGTGACCAGCACGTCACCCACTCGGATGTCGGTATTATTAGGAAGGTGCTCGAGTTGCAGATCGTCGGTGCAGCCATTACCGGCGGCAATCACGCGGATATCATTGCGTAGCACCTGAATCGGCAACGCGTGGGAAACATCACAAATCAACAAAACTCGGCTGGTAAACTGACCAACCGCCACAACCTGACCCACCACGCCTTTATCGCTGATGACCGGCTGCCCTTCATACACGCCGTTCGCCTGACCTTTATCAATCACGACCTGATCGCTGTAAGGGTCGGTTCCGGCGGACATCACCTGCGTCACCATCTTCTGCTCATCCTGACGCAGCGGCGAGCCCAGCAGTTCACGTAACCGCGCATTTTCCTGTTTAAGCTGGCCCAACAGCAAAAGGTCACTGTTTTTCATCAACAGTTCCTGACGCAGTGCGGTGTTTTCAAGGCCTAATTGCTCACGGGTTGCCAGTGATGCAGACATATTGTCCAGAACCTGACGGGGCCCATTCGCCAGAAAATAGAATGGGCTGACAGTGGTGTCCATGTACGTTCTAATTTTGACGAACGAACCGAGCCGACTGTCCGCAACGATCACGACAATCGCGGTAACGACAGCAAGAAAAAGTCGTAATTGCAGGGAAGGCCCCCTGCTAAAAAGCGGCTTCATAGAATTTGCGTATTCCTCGACAGCAACCTCAAATCGCCTTTGGCGATTTTTAACGTCACAAAGCAGCACCCCGTAGGGCGAGTTTCATTGATCAGGCAAATAAAAAAGGGGTAACCACGAGAGATGAAAAACGCAGGCGTTCATCCATCCGGTCCCCCCTTTTCCAGACAGGATTACTCCTCGCTGAACAAATCGCCACCGTGCATGTCGATCATTTCCAGCGCCTTGCCACCACCACGGGCAACACAGGTCAGCGGATCTTCAGCTACCACAACCGGAATACCGGTTTCTTCCATCAGCAAACGATCCAGATTACGCAGCAGCGCACCGCCGCCGGTTAACACCATACCGCGCTCGGAAATATCGGAGGCCAGTTCCGGTGGGCACTGTTCCAATGCTGCCATCACCGCGCTGACGATACCCGTCAACGGCTCTTGCAGCGCTTCCAGAATTTCGTTGGAGTTCAGCGTAAATCCACGCGGTACACCTTCAGCAAGGTTACGACCGCGAACTTCAATCTCAAGCACTTCGTCACCCGGATAAGCAGAACCGATTTCATGCTTGATACGTTCTGCCGTCGCTTCACCGATCAGTGAACCATAGTTACGACGAACGTAGTTGATGATCGCTTCGTCGAAGCGGTCACCGCCAATACGTACAGAAGAGGAGTACACCACGCCGTTCAGCGAGATCACCGCAACTTCAGTGGTACCACCACCGATATCCACAACCATGGAACCGGTCGCTTCGGATACTGGCATGCCAGCACCGATCGCTGCCGCCATCGGCTCTTCGATCAGGAACACTTCACGCGCACCGGCACCTAGCGCAGATTCACGGATGGCACGACGCTCAACCTGTGTTGCTCCAACGGGAACACACACCAGTACGCGCGGGCTTGGACGCATAAAACTGTCGCTATGCACTTGTTTGATGAAGTGCTGCAACATCTTTTCCGTCACTTGGAAATCTGCAATCACACCATCTTTCATCGGGCGAATCGCCACGATATTCCCAGGCGTTCTGCCCAGCATTTGCTTAGCGTCATGACCGACCGCAGCAACGCTTTTTTGGGAACCGGCACGATCCTGACGGATCGCAACCACAGAGGGTTCATTCAGTATGATGCCCTGCCCTTTAACATAAATCAGGGTATTGGCGGTACCCAGGTCGATGGACAAGTCGTTGGAAAACATGCCACGAAATTTCTTAAACATAACTAAAGGATAATCCTGCAAGCTGGGGGCGAAAAATAAATCCGCCTACTTTACCAACCACACGAAGCAGCGACAAGGCACGAAAAGGCTCTGCTTCGGTGAAAAATAAGTCTGAGTTGCGCACGTCGGCGTCAGGGAGAAGGCACAGAATGCCTTCTCCTCAGGCGGCAAGGCATCTTACCACTGTCCACCCGACAGAATTGCGCTAACACAGGACATAAAATCTAACATTTAATCGGATTGGCGCTAACGTAAGCACACACTAACCGATTTAACAACCGCCTCATTCTACGTCAATTTGAACAGGACGTTTATACTAAACACGATGCCGCGGTGAATATTTTTTCAGCTCATCCGTTACAAGGACTGATGTGGCAAAAAAATCGCCTTGCCCACCATAAACGCCCTTGCCCAATAGCATCCGCCACTCCTCTTTGGTACGCACTCCCGCGGCAAACACCCGCGTTTGCGTTCCTTTACACGCCTCGGTCAGGCTTTGTACAAAAAGCTGATTTTCTGGACGGCGTTCAAGGCTGCGCACCAAACCGGGATGAAGCTTGATGATCTCCACGGGAAGTGACTTGATATATGTCGTGCTGACCAGCGTCAAGCCTGCCTGTGTAACAGCCAGACGACAGCCTAATCCCAGGATCAAATTGAGAACCGGGCGCAGACGGCCGATATATTGACAAACATCTGCCTCTGCAAGTTCAAATAAAATGCACTGTCGCTGCGTTTTCGGACATTGCAGCAATATTTCTTTCAGCCAACGCAAAAAAGGTTTTTGCAAAAGTGAGTCCACACTTACCGGTAAAGCCAGTGTTTCTCCGGGCCAGCTCGCTGACAAATCAACAATTCGTGCAACTAGCTGCCGATCATAGCTGGTTGCCAGCCCCAACTGTTGAACCAGCGGCATATACTCCGCCGCGAGCAGTTCCTGTTCTCCGTCATAAATCCGGCTCATCATTTCACGATGATGTACAACGCCCTCTTTTGTGACCGCAGGCTTTTGGTACAGTCGCGGGCCGCCACGCGCCAATGTTTGTTCCAGCAAGGTCCGCCATTTCACACTGCCGCGGCTCTTATCTGGCACCTGCCTGTCAAACACGCACCAGCTGTTACCGCCCTGCAATACCGCATTGCGCGTCGCGTCTTCCACACTTTCCATCACCTGCTCAGCGCTTTGCCCGCCACGATAGGCACAGATGCCAATGTGGAGAACCTCCTCCCGGTCGATCAGCGGGCAGGCAGGAAGAATATCAATAGCTTTCACCAACTGCGTGGCAATCGCATTGGCTTCTTTTAGCGTACTGTGAGGGAGTAATACGGTGAAATCGCTGCTGAAATAACGCGCCAGCAGCGCAGAGGGATAGCGCATGACAAATGTCGACAGCAGGTTAACCAGCGTAAAACGGTATTCCTGAAGCACGCCGCTGCAACCGTGCGTTTCCTGCAACGTTTCAAAATCTGGCACACGGATCATCATAACGATGCCGTGCGTCCCCACCTCTTCGCCATCTTCCAACTGAGTGGTCAATTGGTTATCAAAAAACAGACGGTTACTCAGCCCAGTCTCAGCATCCTGCGCAGCGAAAGCACGGATTAAGGTATCAACCCGCCCACGCTCTTCTCGCGCTTCCACTAAATCGGACAACAGCTGATCGAGTGCTCCGCTGGTATTGACCGGCCATTCACGTACCGACCCCTGCATAACCGATTCACGTTCGCCTTTGAGAATACGCTGTGCGCGCTTTTCCAACTCTTCCTGTCCGGCGGCCTGATGACGTAACCAGCGGATGGAGAAGTACAGCATCAGGAGCATTAGTCCCGCCGCCAGCAACACTGACAACGTCGACACCACGAAGCGTGGTAAACCAATCAGCGGATCGACATATTTTAAGGCGATCTCCATATTCATATGGTGCATCAGCGGGAATTCGACCTCATGGTAGAGGTGCGTGCGTTCCCAACTGGCCTCGGGCAGTTGTATTGAGTAGAGCGGCGAATCGTTATCCTGAATCTCCAGCGCGACAATGCCTGCCGTTTTCATCATTCCCGGCAGCCAATATTGGATGTTTTCGGGCGATTGCACTAATAATGCCTGATCGATACTGGCCGTGACCTCACGCAGCTGTTGCTCGGTCCGCAACTGGCTATAATAACAGAGGCTAAATATGCTACTGAAAAGCATAAGAAAAATTGCCAGAACCGTCAGCAATACTATGAGTATCGAGAATCTGGTCGTAAATCCCATCCCTGCGTCCTATTCCAAATAATTGTCATTTCTGCGAGTTTGTTGTTTTTTATCAGTTCGCATAAATCAGCTACAACGCATAGTACCAGTACTAGCGAAGGTAACTGTATTAACAAATAGTATCTGTAATAACTATAGTCGTTAATGACCGCCTAATCTTTAATCCTGCTACAGGAGATAGCCCATGCAGGCTTTAGTTCTTGAACAGTCAGACGGACTGACCCACGCTCAGATTCGCGAGATTGACGCGGAGCAGCTTCCCGCCGGGGATGTGACTGTTGATATCAGTTGGTCCAGTATTAATTATAAAGATGCGCTTGCCATTACAGGCAAAGGCAAAATTATTCGTAACTTTCCAATGGTTCCAGGGATCGATTTTGTCGGGACTGTGCACCACAGTGACAGCGATCGGTTTGCCGTCGGTCAGCCCGTCATCCTCACCGGTTGGGGCGTAGGCGAAAACCATTGGGGTGGCCTGGCACAACAGGCACGCGTGAAGAGCGATTGGCTGGTGCCGCTCCCCGCCTCGCTGGATGCACGTAACGCCATGATTCTTGGCACAGCAGGCTTTACCGCGATGCTGTGTGTGATGGCGCTGGAAGACGGCGGCATAACCCCAGAAAGCGGCGACATTATTGTGACAGGGGCCAGCGGCGGCGTAGGTAGCACGGCTGTCGCCCTGCTTTCCGAGCTAGGCTATCAGGTTACCGCCGTCAGCGGTCGTGCTGACAACACCGATTATCTGAAAAAGCTGGGCGCCAAACAGGTGCTGGATCGCAGCGAATTTAGCAGCAGTCCTCGTCCGTTAGAAAAGCAACGTTGGGCTGGTGCGGTCGATACCGTCGGCGACAACGTGCTGGCGACGCTGCTGGCACAGATGGACTACAACGCAACAGTTGCTGCGTGCGGTCTGGCGGGCGGTATTGCGCTGCCAACGACCGTGATGCCATTTATTTTACGTAATGTTCGCCTGCAAGGCGTAGATTCCGTCATGCCACCGTTGGCTCGTCGTCAGCAAGCGTGGGAGCGTCTAGCGGCCATCCTGCCTGAATCGTTCTACCAGCAGGTGACACAGGAAATCGGGTTGAAAGACGTGCCCGCCGTCGCCGCTGCGCTGCTGGAAAATAAAGTTACCGGCCGCACGCTGGTAAAAATCAGCTAACGTATTTCGTTGATGCACCAATTTACGGAACGAAAACGATGATAATGGAATAGAAGAGTAAAGCGTCCGCGACAGGGATGTCGCGGCTCGAGCGTACAAGGATGTATTCACAGCGTCTTTACGATCTATCCATTATCATCGCTCGGCGCACTATCAGTACATAGGGTACCTGCGGGTGGCTGTTACACCCTGCAAAAAAGTATTTCATCTCTCCTATCGCGGTTTTTACCGCAACTCATCTATAACTAAGTGAACGGTAACCATTAAAAACGCCACCTTGCGTCAACAATAATAATGACTGGCGGGAGTTCACATGCACAAACATCGCAAGCTCACAGAAGCCGACGTTACCCCGGAATCCCTCTTCTATCAGCGTCGGCGCGTATTAAAAGCGTTGGGTATTTCTGTAGCGGCACTCTCATTGCCGCTTTCCGCACAGGCCGACCTGCTTGCTTGGTTTAAAGGCAGCGATAAACCTAAAGCCCCGCCGGGTAAACCGCTCACGTTTAGCCAACCCGCTGACTGGAAGCTCGATCTGCCGCTCACACCGGAAGATAAGGTCACAGGCTATAACAACTTCTATGAATTCGGCTTGGACAAAGCCGATCCGGCGGCCAATGCAGGCGGGTTAAAAACCGACGGCTGGACCATCAAGATAGATGGTGATGTCGCCAAACCTCTCACGCTGGATATCGACGATTTGCTAAAACGCTTTCCGCTGGAAGAGCGGATCTACCGTTTTCGCTGCGTCGAGGCGTGGTCGATGGTGATTCCGTGGGTCGGGTTTGAATTAGCCAAACTGATTAAATTCGCCGAACCCACCAGCAACGCGCGCTACATAGCGTTTCAGACGCTTCACGATCCAGAGCAAATGCCGGGGCAAAAAGATCGCTTTATGGGTGGCGGGTTGGAGTATCCCTATGTAGAAGGACTACGGATGGATGAAGCCATGAACCCCTTGGCACTGCTGGCTGTCGGTGTTTATGGCAAAACACTGCCGCCGCAGAACGGTGCGCCAATCCGGTTAGTTACACCATGGAAATACGGCTTCAAGAACATTAAATCCATCGTACATATCCGGATCACCCGTGAACAGCCACCCTGCACGTGGAATCTGGCAGCACCAGATGAGTACGGCTTCTATGCCAACGTTAACCCGCATGTAGATCATCCACGCTGGTCGCAGGCGACAGAGCGCGTCATCGGGTCTGGTGGGCTGCTTAACGTTGAGCGTCAACCTACGCTGCTGTTCAACGGCTATGCAGAACAGGTCGCCTCGCTGTATCGCGGTCTGAACCTGCGCGACAACTTCTAGCAATAGCATCCTGTCAGGATAGGAATCTACATCAGCATGAGACTGACGTTACAACACATTAATCGGCTAAAAGTGCTACTCCATCTGGCTGGTTTTCTGCCGCTGTTGTGGCTGATATTGTCAGTCGACCAAGGGTGGTTCAGCGCTGACCCAGCCAAAGATATCCAGCATTTTACCGGCCGAATGGCGCTGAAATTGCTGCTGGCGACGCTGTTGGTCACTCCACTGGCGCGCTACGGTAAACAACCGCTACTGATTCGCTGCCGACGTCTCCTCGGGCTGTGGTGTTTTTTCTGGGCGACGTTACATCTGGTGAGCTATGCGCTGCTGGAGTTGGGTTTGGATCATCTGGCGCTGCTGGGCAAAGAGCTGATATCCCGACCGTATTTAACGCTGGGTATCATCAGTTGGCTGATTTTGCTGGCGCTGGCAATCACTTCGCCACAGATAATGATGCGTAAGTTGGGATCGCAATGGCAAAAACTGCATAATTTCGTCTATTTAGTCGCCATCCTTGCGCCTATCCACTATCTTTGGTCAGTTAAAACGCTGTCCCCGCAGCCTATTTTGTATACGCTAGCGGCGCTGATATTGCTGCTACTACGTTATAAGAAATTTCGCCAATGGTGGCGCTAAACGCCGCAGTAACACAGGAAAAACGGGTTATTCACCGCAGTGAGATTCACGCCTTTTCACGATCTGGCGTAGGAATATCTCCGCTGATAAGACCAGTATTTAGCTGCGAATTGCCACGATATGGTTATAATGCTCGACTTTAATTTCTCGGGCCGGACAATTTGCGTCACGAAAGGTGACAAACGAATAGCTTCGCGCTATTTTGTGCGACACTGTTTTTGCAATCTTGGTCAATCGCGGGAGATAGCAGCATAATGGCAGAAAATTTTCGCATTTTGCTCTTGAATGGTCCAAACCTGAATCTGCTAGGTACCCGAGAGCCCGACAAATACGGTAGCACGACGTTAGCAGACATTGTCAGCGAACTGGAAACACAGGCGCAGGCATTGAACGTGAAGTTTTCCCATCTGCAATCCAATGCGGAACATGTTCTGATCGATACCATCCATCAGGCCAGAGGAAACACAGACTTCATTCTGATTAACCCGGCGGCATTTACCCACACCAGCGTTGCGCTGCGTGATGCCCTGCTGGCAGTCGCGATTCCGTTTATCGAAATTCATCTGTCCAACGTGCACGCACGTGAGCCTTTTCGTCATCATTCCTATCTTTCTGATGTTGCGGTAGGCGTGATATGTGGCCTGGGGGCGGATGGTTATCAGTATGCTTTACAGACGGCAGTAAAACGCCTGTCAACTTCCAATTAAACAAAAGAGTACGGAACCACATCCATGGATATTCGTAAAATCAAAAAACTGATCGAACTGGTTGAAGAGTCCGGCATCGCCGAACTGGAAATTTCTGAAGGTGAAGAATCAGTACGTATCAGTCGTGCCCCAGCAGCGGTTAACTACCCGATGATGCAACAGGCTTACGCTACGCCAATGATGCAGCCACAGCCTGCTCTGGCTGCCGCCGTTGCACCAGCGCCAGTGGAAGCAGTTGCAGCACCGGCTGCCATCAGTGGACACATTGTTCGTTCTCCAATGGTTGGAACCTTCTACCGCACCCCAAGCCCGGATGCTAAGTCTTTCGTGGAAGTGGGTCAGCGCGTCAACGTCGGCGATACCCTGTGCATCGTCGAAGCCATGAAAATGATGAACCAGATCGAAGCCGACAAAGCAGGCGTGGTTAAAGCCATCCTGGTCGAAAACGGTCAACCGGTCGAATTTGACGAGCCACTGGTTGTCATCGAATAACGAGGCTTATCATGCTAGATAAAATCGTTATCGCTAACCGCGGAGAAATTGCGCTGCGTATTTTGCGTGCCTGTAAAGAACTGGGCATCAAAACCGTCGCCGTTCACTCCAGTGCGGATCGCGATTTGAAACACGTATTGCTGGCGGACGAAACTGTTTGTATCGGCCCGGCGCCGTCAACAAAAAGCTATCTGAATATCCCAGCGATTATTTCCGCTGCGGAAATCACGGGTGCCGTCGCGATTCACCCTGGCTACGGCTTCCTGTCCGAAAATGCCGATTTTGCCGAGCAGGTTGAACGCTCCGGCTTTATCTTCATCGGCCCGAAAGCCGACACGATTCGCCTGATGGGCGACAAAGTGTCTGCCATCACCGCAATGAAAAAAGCGGGTGTTCCAACCGTACCAGGCTCTGATGGCCCTCTGACCGATGATATGGACGCTAACCGTGTTCATGCAAAACGCATCGGCTATCCGGTCATCATCAAAGCCTCTGGCGGCGGCGGTGGTCGTGGGATGCGCGTCGTGCGCAGCGACAAAGAGCTGGAACAATCCATCAACATGACCCGTGCGGAAGCCAAAGCGGCTTTCAACAACGACATGGTCTACATGGAAAAATATCTGGAAAACCCACGTCACGTGGAAATTCAGATTCTGGCTGATGGTCAGGGCCACGCCGTCTATCTGGCCGAACGTGACTGCTCCATGCAGCGTCGCCACCAGAAAGTGGTGGAAGAAGCGCCAGCACCGGGCATTACAGACGAACTGCGTCGCAATATCGGTGAACGCTGCGCCAAAGCCTGTATCGATATCAACTATCGTGGTGCGGGTACGTTCGAATTCCTGTACGAAAACAGTGAGTTCTATTTCATTGAAATGAACACCCGTATTCAGGTGGAGCATCCGGTAACCGAGATGATTACCGGTGTGGATCTGATCAAAGAGCAGCTGCGTATTGCTGCCGGTCAACCGCTGTCCATCAAGCAGAAAGACGTCAAGGTTCGCGGCCATGCGGTGGAATGCCGTATCAACGCGGAAGATCCGAATACGTTCCTGCCAAGCCCGGGTAAAATTACGCGTTTCCACGCGCCGGGCGGCTTTGGTGTCCGTTGGGAATCGCATATTTACGCCGGTTATACCGTACCGCCGTATTACGATTCCATGATCGGCAAGCTAATTACCTACGGCGAAACCCGCGAAATCGCGATTTCCCGTATGAAGAACGCGCTGGCTGAACTGATCATCGATGGCATCAAAACCAACATCGAACTTCAGATGAAGATCATGAGCGACGAAAACTTCCAGAGAGGTGGCACTAACATCCACTATCTGGAGAAGAAACTCGGCTTGCAGTAAACGCTACGCAATCGAGTCAAAAGGCCAGCATATGCTGGCCTTTGTTATTTATGCCTTCGAGTCGTCATGCAGTTCGCAAACGCTGACTAACACAAGCAGCCCGCAAGTAAACGAGGTAGGATATATCGTCTTTTTTAGGATGAGATGGTGGTTGCAGAGTGACAAGACAATCCGATTTTGATTTCTCGTGCAGACCATTAATTCCGTACGCCCACAACTATAATCACGGGGATTATGAAAGCTGGCACACTCACAGTTGCGCTCAGTTAATTCATACGCTTAGTGGGGTTATTCGGGTTGAAACCCAACAGGGAATCTGGGTGGTTCCACCTTCGCGTGGGGTATGGATACCCGCAGATATTCCACATGCCTTGCATATTGTGGGTGAAGTTAAGGCCAGAGTACTTTTTGTCGAACCGCTTGCCAGAGCAGACCTCCCCGTTATCTGTCAGGTCGTGGGGATCACACCTTTATTACGAGAACTCATCATTGATGTCCTGAAACTTCCCGCTAATTATGAGCCAGGAAGTCGGACCGAACGTATTTATGAACTTATCCTTGATGAAATACGTTTGATGAATACGCTTCCTTTTTGTCTTCCTGAGCCGATTTCTGAGCGCCTGAAATTATTATGCAACGCCGTCCGTCAGGCCCCCTATGAGGCCTGAACTGTGGCCAACGCTGCCGAGCAAGCCAATGTCAGCGTAAGAACGCTCAGCCGACATTTTTATCAGCAAACCGGTATGCAATTTAGTGAGTGGGTTCGTCGTGCACGTTTGCTGATTGCGCTAACGCGCCTGGCACAGGGCGAACAAGTCACCCGAGTGGCGCTGGATTTAGGCTATGCCAACCCGGGAGCCTTCAGTGCCATGTTTCGCAGAGTCATGGGCGTAACGCCCGGCAATTACTTCAACCCATAATCAAACGCCCTGCGGCATTCAACATCGCTTGCAAAGAGGCTCGGGTAACATCGCTGTCAATGCTAACACCCCATGCACACTCACCCGCATGGTTCTGACAGCACACATAAGCCACAGAACGACTGTCACTACGCTGGCCTAACGTGTGTTCCTGATAGCTCACAATATTAAGGTCTGCTTTCACCTCTCGGCAGAGAGCCGTCATTCCCGCAGAGAGAAAACCGTTTCCTGCCCCCTTCAAATTCAGTCTTTTCTCACGGAAAATGATTTCAGCTGAAAGCGTTGTGTTATGCCCAAGCTGATTATCGCAGGTATATTTAGTTAACCGAATCAGCGGTAATTCGACTAAACCGTAAGCCTCACGAAATAGCATCCAGACAGCCATCTGCGACATCTCTTTCCCCTCAGATTCAGACGCTTTCTGTACCAGCAGACTGAATGCCTTCTGAAGTTGACGAGGCAAGATGAGGCCATGATTTTGCTCAAGCAGCCAGGCAGCACCACTTTTCCCTGACTGGCTGTTTACGCGGATAACGGCCTCATAACTGCAACCGATGTCCTCCGGATCGAGCGGAAGATAGGGAATTTCCCATAATGGCGAGGCCGAATGCTGTCGTGCTGCAAACCCTTTTTTAATCGCATCTTGATGCGATCCGGAAAAAGCCGTAAAAGCGAGTTCTCCGGCATAAGGGTGACGTGGTGCGACGGGGAGTTGATTACACTCCTCAACCACCTCCACCACCTTCTTCATGTGGCTGAAATCGAGTTCAGGGGAGATTCCCTGCGTATAAAGATTAAGTGCCAGCGTCACTAAATCGACATTACCGGTACGCTCTCCATTGCCAAACAGGCAGCCCTCAACTCTTTCAGCACCAGCCAGTAAAGCAAGTTCAGCGCAGGCAATACCTGTACCGCGGTCATTATGCGGATGCACACTGATACAGACCTTATCTCTACGGGAAAAATGTCGGCAAAAATATTCTATCTGATCGGCATACACATTAGGCGTGTTGACCTCAACGGTCGCGGGAAGATTGATGATCATGGGACGGCACGCATCAGGCTCCCAGACATCGGCGACAGCCTCGCAAATCTGAAGCGCGAAATCTGGCTCGGTAAAGCAGAACGTTTCCGGTGAATATTGAAAGGACCAGTCAGTCTCCTGCGCCTCAGCACATAACTGACGGATCTGCTTCGTCGCATTGACCGCAAGCTGAATAATTTCATCGCGTGTCTGACGGAACACCACCTCCCTGAAAATCGGTGCAGTCGCGTTGTATAAGTGAACGGTGGCGCGATGTACGCCACTCAGCGATTCAAATGTACGTGCAATCAAATCTTCTCGCGCCTGCGTTAAAACCTGAATTGTCACATTCTGCGGAATACGCTTTTCTTCAATCAATAAGCGAACAAAATTAAAATCAGTTTGTGAAGCAGACGGAAAAGCGACCTCAATCTCTCTGAATCCGCAGGCAATCAGCAGATCCCAAAATTTCAGTTTACGCATTTCATTCATCGGCTCAGCAAGAGCCTGATTACCGTCCCGTAAATCCGTGGAAAGCCAACGTGGGGGTTGGGTTAATGTCTTATCAGGCCATTGCCGATCTTTTAGGCCAATCGGTGGATACGCTTTGTATTTCGATGAAGGGTTATTCAACATGATCGGGCTCCTTTTAATGGAACCCCAGTGTTATCCAGAGAGCTATGAGCACGCTCATCCGGAGGTGACAACTAATGACGCAAAAGTGACAATCATTCAACCGTTCGGCTCCTTTTCCGCGTTTTTCACTCTGAAAAAACCGTCATGTTCACTCCCTGTTGGCGCTCGGAGTAAAATGTTCTCGCGTCAAATAATGCGTACCCCACGGCTGGCTTTTACGCTGATGACGTAATTCTTACTAGTCAATTTTCCCACATGCCGTAAAATTCCCGCTTTCGTCATCACGACGCTCATAACAATACCTATGCTCCCTTTACGGTGGAGAAGAACATGGATACACGCTTTCCTCAGGCGCACAAAGAGGCCCGCTGGGCTTTCGGCCTGACGCTGGTTTATTTAGTGGCCTGGGCGCTTGCCGCCTATTTGCCTGACAACACACAAGGGATAACCGGCCTTCCACACTGGTTTGAGATGGCCTGTCTGCTGCTGCCGCTCGTGTTTACGCTGCTGTGCTGGCTCATGGTGCACGTTATTTTCCGCGATCTCTCACTGGAGAGTGACGATGCAAATTGAAATTTTATTGCCGCTGATTGGCTATTTGCTGCTGGTCTTCGGGCTGTCGGTCTATGCGTACCGCCGCCGTCAGGCGGGTAACTTTCTTAACGAGTATTTCCTCGGTGGCCGCTCGATGGGCGGGTTTGTACTGGCGATGACGCTCATCGGCACCTACGTTAGCGCCAGCTCTTTTATCGGCGGGCCGGGTGCCGCTTATAAATACGGGCTGGGCTGGGTGCTGCTTTCGATGATTCAGCTTCCCACTATGCTGCTGTCGCTGGGCATTCTGGGAAAAAAATTCGCCATTCTGGCTCGACGCTATAACGCCATCACGCTGAATGACATGCTGTACGCCCGCTACAACAGCCCGCTGCTGGTGTGGTTCGCTAGCATTAGCCTGCTGGTCGCGTTTATCGGTGCTATGGCCGTGCAGTTCATCGGCGGCGCGCGTCTGCTCGAAACCGCCGCGAACATTCCTTATGACATCGGTCTGCTGATTTTCGGCGTCACTATCGCGCTGTACACCACGTTTGGCGGCTTCCGTGCCAGCGTGCTCAATGATGCGATGCAGGGCATCGTGATGTTGATTGGTACCGTCATCCTGCTGGTTGGCGTGATTTATGCCGCTGGTGGTTTGCACAGCGCGGTGGATAAGCTGCAACAAATCGACCCGATGCTAGTATCACCACAGGGCAGCGGCGGCATTCTGTCGATGCCCTTTATGGCCTCATTCTGGGTGCTAGTCTGCTTCGGCGTCATCGGCTTGCCGAACACCGCCGTTCGCTGTATCTCTTATCGCGACAGCAAAGCGTTACACCGTGGAATTATTATCGGTACGATCGTCATCGGCATTCTGATGCTCGGCATGCATCTGGCTGGTGCATTGGGGCGTGCAGTTATGCCAAATCTGACGATTCCCGATCAGGTTTTACCCGCACTGATGGTCACCGTGCTGCCACCGCTGGCCGCGGGGATCTTTCTCGCCGCGCCAATGGCCGCTATCATGTCCAACATTAATGCGCATCTGCTTCAAGCGTCTGCCACGATCATCAAGGATCTCTATCTCAGCGTCCGCCCTGAGCAGATCCATAACGAACGCCGCATCAAGATCCTGTCCAGCGTGACAACCCTGCTGTTGGGGCTGCTTGTGCTGCTGGCCTCCTTGCGGCCACCGGAGATGATTATCTGGCTGAACCTGCTGGCGTTTGGCGGGCTGGAAGCGGTGTTCCTATGGCCGCTGGTGCTAGGCCTGTATTGGGAGCGCGCGAATGCTGCGGGTGCGCTTAGCGCCATGTTCACCGGTGCCATTTGCTATACCTTACTGGCCAGCTTCAATCTTCAGTTGGCTGGATACCATCCTATTGTGCCATCGCTGTTACTCAGCCTGATGGCGTTTATTATTGGTAATCGCTTTGGTCATAATCCACCAGCGCCGGTTGCCGCTTCATCTTCACTTTAAATGTAATAGAGACTGCTATGCCGTGGATTCAACTGAAAATAAACACCTCAGGAAAGGTTGCTGAACAACTGGGTGACACCATGATAGAAAGCGGTGCGGTATCCGTTACGTTTCAGGATACGCACGATACTCCCGTGTTTGAACCGCTGCCGGGCGAGACTCGCCTGTGGGGCGATACCGACGCGATTGCGCTGTACGATGCCGAAACCGACATGAACGCGGTTATCGCCATGCTGGAGCAAGAGCCGCTGCTGGGCGTGGGTTTTAAGCACAAGATCGAACAGTTGGAAGACAAAGACTGGGAACGCGAGTGGATGGATAACTTCCACCCGATGCAGTTCGGTAAACGTCTGTGGATTTGCCCAAGCTGGCGTGAAATTCCTGATCCGAGCGCTGTAAACGTGATGCTCGATCCCGGCCTGGCGTTCGGCACCGGTACCCACCCAACGACGTCACTGTGCCTGCAATGGCTCGATGGGCTGGATCTGGAAGGGAAAACCATCATCGATTTCGGCTGCGGCTCCGGTATTCTGGCGATTGCCGCCCTGAAACTAGGTGCAGCACGCGCTATCGGGATTGATATCGATCCGCAGGCGATTCAGGCCAGCCGCGACAACGCACAGCGCAACGGCGTTTCTGAGCGTCTTGAGCTTTATCTGCCGAAAGACCAGCCTGCCGACCTGTCTGCCGATGTTGTCGTCGCCAACATCCTCGCTGGCCCACTGCGCGAACTGGCACCGCTGATTAGCGATCTGCCAAAAGCTGGGGGTCACCTCGGCCTGTCCGGCGTACTGTCCACGCAGGCCGATGGCGTCGCAGAAGCGTACGCAGACAAGTTCACGCTCGATCCCGTCGCTGAACGCGAAGAATGGTGTCGTATTACCGGCCAACGCCACACGTCCTAATCACGTTATCCCTCCTGCTCCGCCCGCCGTGTACGCAACGGTGGGTGGGCTCCTTCTTGTTATACCTCATGATTTATCCCGATAAGCTGGCGTATGATGCTGGCCGGCAAGTGACCGGACGCACCTGCGCCCGGCGCTCAACGATGCCGTATCATTATTTTTAAGGGATGAAAAATGAAAGGTAAACTCTCTATCGCACTTATGCTGTCGGCCTGCTTTTCCGCATCGGCGGCAGATTCGGTTCACTGGGGCTACGAAGGCCACGGCGATCCAGCGCACTGGGGAAAACTCTCCCCAGACTTCTCGCTGTGTGAAACGGGGAAAAATCAGTCTCCAGTCAATATCCGGCAAGCACTAAGCACCCAGCACGAGCCCTTACAGTTGGCTTTCCAGTCTGGGACACAGCAGATTATCAACAACGGGCATACCATTCAGGTTAACGTCAGTTCAGGGAATACGCTGCAGCTGGATAACGAGACATTCGCCTTGCAGCAATTCCACTTTCACGCACCGAGTGAAAATGAAATTGATGGTAAACAATTTCCGTTGGAAGGCCACTTTGTCTATAAAAACACGGATGGCGCGCTCACCGTTATTGCGCTGATGTTTCAGGAGGGAGAAGCCAATCCACAGTTAGCCACGGCATGGCAGCAGATTCCAGCTCGCGTCGATCAGGCGGAGGACGTGCGCACGCCGATTGCAATTCAGGCCTTGTTACCGACGTCATTAAACTACTATCGATTCAGTGGGTCACTCACTACGCCACCGTGCTCAGAAGGCATCCGCTGGCTGGTGCTGGATCATCCTGTCACCGCCTCTGCTGAACAAATAGGCCAGTTCAGCTCGGTCATGCACCACGCCAATAATCGCCCCACACAGCCGCTTAATGGTCGAATCATCATCCATTAAGCCACTCCGCGAGGCTGGTCAGAGCATTTGCCGGCCAGCCTCAGGTAAATTGGTGCCCTTTTTTGCCGCATGAACCAAAGCATTTCACTGATAAAACATTGCTAGCCTGTTGTATCTCCAGTAAAAACGACCACGCTTACAGATAAAATTCTGTAAGAAGATGAATATTTTACAGAGCAAAAAATCGACACAAAAATATAACACACTGTTAAATATGAATAATATTTTCATATGCCTCTACGAACTGCATTTTCATTGATCGATAGCCGTAAATTGGTCAAAGTTTGGCCTTTCATCTGACGTAAAAAATGCGTAATATACGCGCCCTTGCAGGCACAGTATGGTCAATTTTTGTCTATGCACATTGGACAATTTCAGCTTACCAATCGTTTGATAGCAGCCCCAATGGCTGGTATTAGCGATCGCCCATTTAGAGCACTCTGTCATGCGATGGGCGCTGGAATGACCGTGTCTGAAATGCTGTCTTCCAATCCGGAAGTGTGGCGTTCAGACAAGTCGCGTTTGCGAATGGTACATAGTGATGAACCGGGTATCAGAGCCGTGCAGATTGCCGGTTGTGACCCCGATGAGATGGCGGCGGCAGCGAGAATTAATGCTGATTCCGGCGCGCAGATCATTGACATCAATATGGGCTGCCCGGCGAAGAAGGTGAACCGCAAGATGGCAGGATCTGCGTTGTTGCAGTATCCGGATTTGGTCAAACAGATCCTCTCTACGGTAGTGAAAGCGGTAGACGTACCGGTAACACTGAAGATCCGTACCGGTTGGGCACCAGAGCACCGCAACTGTGTAGAAATTGCCAAATTGGCTGAAGACTGTGGCATTCAGGCGTTAACTATTCACGGACGCACTCGTGCGTGCCTGTTCAATGGTTTCGCCGAATACGACAGCATTCGGGCAGTTAAGCAGGCCGTTTCCATTCCTATTATTGCGAATGGCGACATTACAGACCCGCATAAAGCCAGAGCGGTTCTTGACTACACTGGGGCTGACGCCCTGATGATAGGACGAGCCGCTCAGGGAAGACCCTGGATCTTTCGGGAAATCCAGCATTATCTGGACACAGGGGAGTTGCTAGCACCACTGCCGTTGGTAGAGGTCAAGCGCTTGTTGATCGAGCACATACGGGAATTGCACGACTTTTATGGTCCAGGCAAGGGATTTCGTATCGCTCGTAAACACGTATCCTGGTATCTCCAGGAGCACGCCCCAAACGACCAGTTTAGGCGCACATTCAACGCCATTGAGGATGCCAGCGAGCAGCTGGAGGCGTTGAAGGCATATTTTGAAAATCTTGCGTAAACAGAAAAAGAGCTGACAGAACTATGTTCGAACAACGCGTGAATTCTGACGTACTGACCGTTTCCACTGTAAACTCTCAGGCTCAGGTAACCCAAAAACCCCTGCGCGACTCGGTTAAACAGGCACTGAAGAACTATTTTGCTCAATTGAACGGTCAGGATGTAAGTGACCTGTATGAGCTGGTACTGGCTGAAGTTGAACAGCCACTGTTGGACATGGTGATGCAATACACCCGCGGTAACCAAACCCGCGCAGCCCTGATGATGGGCATCAACCGTGGTACTCTGCGTAAGAAATTGAAAAAATACGGCATGAACTGATACTAATCAGTTAAGCATTTGAAAAAAGGCGCTTTACCTCTTGGGTTAAGCGCCTTTTTCTTTGCCATTTTTCAGGGCAGAAGCAGCCATGATGTGAACAACCTGAGCCATTGCGTCTGCAATATCAGTACTCCGTTGTTAATGACTAATTCTCTCTGGTTCATCAGTCTCCGGCGCATGAAAGAGTCGATGCAGGTTATCTAGCCGTTCCGCTAACACGAACGTTAAGATCTCTTTCGATTCTGGATGGTTCAATTCAACAATGGCGTAAGCCAACGCACGACACTGATCGAGTGCTTCTTCGGGTTCTAACGGCGTGTTATCAAACATGACGCACCTCCTGAACAGGCAGACGACCAGCGAAGACCATGACATGACCATCAGGGGAATGTTCCCGCGCCTGATGTTCAGTAGCAGCGATAATATGCACGACACGTTGGGAACATGTTCCCAAAGCAAGCAAGCGATACTGAAATTCGGGGCGAGTTTGAGTAGACTGGATATCAGCCATAGTGTTAGCTCCAATAACATTGTGGTTAGAGGCTCGTAGGTGTTGGTAGCACCCGCGGGCTTCGCTATTTTTAACCTTGAACCACTCAAGGTGTCAGCCACGTCAACGCTATTTTTTGTGCTTTATTGTGTATACTGTCTGGCACCAATCAGCATTAGGAATAGTCATGGCAACGAAAGCAGTAAATGCAAAATCAAGAAAGCTTGAGGCGAGAGTTCCACATGATATTGCTGAAGCAATGGAAAAAGTAAAAGAGCCGGATGAAAGCACAGGGCAATTTATCGTTTCTGCCATGCAAGGTGAGATCAAACGCCGCCAGCGCAAGCAGCCTAAAGATGAATCTTAAGGCTGAGTGTGGTTGCGGGTAATGTAATCTGTACGGACTAGAGCTTAAGCTAGCGGTCAGAGGAGAACATTACAACAATTCAAGAAAACCTTATAGCAGGCACTGCTCCGAATTGTTTGGATTATCGGTAATTATTTAGTATCGAAAATCTTATTATTATACTAGATAAGGAATAAATCATGGAGTTTTCAACAATGATCGCTGAGTTGTGGGATGGATATAAAAACTCCGTTGGACCGATTGTAGGACTGTTCAATCTTGCTGGCGCCATGCTAACCGCTGCTGTTTTAATTTATACAGCTAGAGCTGCAAATGCTGCCAGAAACAGTACAAAAGTCGCTCAATCGGCTCTCACGCATACTGAAAGCAATGCGCGACGGGATGAATTTACACGTCATTTTAGCCTATTGTTGGAACAACATAACACTCAACTGGATACGGTAAAAGCATATCTTGACGGTGCAGATGGTTCCGCACTATTGATGCAACTCAATGGAACGATTGGTCACTTCGAAGCATTTAATAAACTTAGTGGGCACAGCGTGATTAGCCCTTATATGCGGGTTCTATATCACTTACTTAAATTTGTTGATAAGGACTTTTATAAAGATGATGCAGGTATTGAGGGTAAAAGGAAATATACTTCGCTTGTACGATCTCTCATCCGCAATGATATTTTATATTTAATAGCAGTAAATGCTAGTTATGTTTTTGAGAATAATGTTGAAAATCAATATGCTGGCTACCAACGCCTCCTTAATAAATTTAATTTCTTTGAACATGCACTTTTCCTCAATGTTACTACTAAAAATGAATTTTCAGGATCTGAGAAATTAAAAAAATTATACGACGAGATAAAATTCGCACTAACTGACAAATTTAACTATATCCTTAGGAAGGATAAAGATTCATATCGTGATATTAATGAGATTCGCTTTCCCCTGCCATTAATTATTTCATGTATTTTTGATAATCCTCTGAGAGAGCAATCCATAAAAAACCTCAAAGAAGCGCCTATCGATGTATTGATAATTTTCTCCCAAGTCAAGGATTTTTACACCATTATAAATAAAAAGGAATTTGGATATTATTTTTCAAAATTTCAGGATTGTCACATTTTAAATTTAGACCATGATTTTGATATTAATAGAAATAATAACATCACGCAGAAAAATCTTGATTCATATCCTAAGATCAGTAATGACTACATACTTAAATCACTTGAGATCCTTAAAAAAGAGAATAATTTAGATACCCAGAATAATTATTATTGTAAAATCTATAATGAAAAAAAATCCGTTATATATAACTCTAACGATTTTGAAAATACCTGTCGCGAGTATTTAAGCTGGGTACAACATTTTTCGGATATTGAGGATGGAAAATATCAGTCGGAGATAGATTCCGAGGCAGCACGTTGGACTTCATATAGTGAAGCAACGTTTAGTCAGAGAGTTGTATGAAGAATGTGTCCGTTTATCACTCCACCCAACCATCAAACTTAGCCGCCCGACCACAAAACACAGCCAGCTTGAGCATCAACTATTTCAAAGCACCTCAACCAGCTCAAACTCTTCAAACACCAGCAGCATATCTGGGGCGAAGGTGCCTTCTCGTTCGAAAAACTCCTGATGTGCTTGCTGCCAGAAAGCCAGACTTTTGTCTCCTTCGCCCTCTTTCGCCGCCATCTCAGTCGTCACATCGCAATAGCGCACCAGCGTTAACGAGCGCGTCCGAATTACGCATGAGGGCTGTCCGGCTCCGTCCAGAATGATGTTGTAATCGCCGACCTGTGGCGAAGGTTCACTTTTGAACGCGTGATACGAGCCACAGCTCGCCGTTTTATGCCCTTCCCGCACCAGTTGCAGCAGCTCATCCGCCAGCTCGGTGCTGTCGCCAAATGACCAGCGCAGCGCGTCTGGGTACTTTTCCAATCCTTGTCTATCGCTCATCAGTTTCCTCTATTTATACGGATATGATTGCTTTCTTCTCTCACGCCATCATAGCCGTAAAGAGGCGATCAGGTAATATCCACTTCCACCCAGAGTGCCGCATGGTCGGACGCCGCTGTGTCCCATGATGTCACTTCGGGTAGCGGTGTAACGGGTTCAGCGCCCTCTTTGGCGGTAATCTTGTCGATATTATAGATGCCTCGACGTTCGACGCCCCATTCCACTACCGCCTGATGCAACGGTGCAGACAAGAATATGTAGTCCAGTTGATTTAACCGAGCACCTTTCTTGCCGCCAGCAAAATAGTAGGTGTAACGCTCTTTTTCGGGTCGTTCAGGATCAATAACGGGATGTAGATCCGACAGAGAAAACAGCGGAGCCAAACTTTGCCAAGGATTTGACGAATCCTCGTTCAAATCGCCGAGAATCACCACGTAATCTTTCTTGAGATCGTAAGTCTGTTGGACAATCTCTGCGACACGTTCGGATTGGTCTCGGCGCTTCTGCGCGCCACGCTGTCGCTCTTGTTCTGTTTGACCGCTTTGGCTTTTGAAATGGTTACACAGAATATAAATCGGCTGTTTGAGGCCAGCATCCAGCGTGACTTCAAGGCAATCACGGCTAAATACGGGGTCAAACTGCTTTCCGGCGTCAAAAATATGGGTGCGTAGCTGGGCGATTCGATAACGCGTCAGGCAGGCAACATCAATGCCGCGTGGGTCATTCGGGCTGTCGATCATAACGAACTGACTAAATTTCTTTTTCCCGAGTACCTGACTGTTGAAATCCCGTAATACATCCATGTTTTCAACTTCAACGGCGCACAGGATGTCGGCGTTAAGCAGGTTAATAATCTTGCCCGTGTTCTTGCGCTGTTGGCTGCTGAATTCCTGCGATTTAAACACAATTTCACCGATCCAATCTCCACGACCACGGCAGCTTTTATTGATCCTGAAACCCGTACCAGCCTCCTCCTTTTTCCATCTCCCCAACGTGCCTGCGTCGGTACGGATATCAATATAAGGCCGGAGTGCGATAGAAAGACGGAACACCTGATCCTTCAAGGCATCATCGTATTGGGGCTGTTCGAGAAGCAGCTGGAGCTGCCTGACCTGTTCCAATAAGGCATCGATTTGCTGGGAATCGGGGAGATTGAGAATCGCGGTGCGATGGAACAGGTTCTCAACGTTATAACTGGCGATACGGATCTTCATTGTTGTCTCCTGCTGGGTAGTGGCAAAAGCAATGATGTCCTTTGAGAATAGAAGCCCATTGTGACAGTTGGGTAACATTTACGGCAGCAGCAGACTTTTTCTATCGTTCTTTCGCACAAGATGGTTAAAACCTGGCAAGCGCACTATATTCACTACAATTCACGACAAACGACGTTCAGGACTATATTCACTTCTGATATAAATCATCACACAACGTGATTTATAAACAGATGTGTTGTCGCGTAGATTCATTATTAACAAAAGTTATAAGCACATCGCTGCACACCACTCACAGGAATTCATAATGAAAAAAATACGTTTTGCTTTACTGACCAGCGCCTTGCTTGCTACCAGCGTATTCGCTCATGCAGATGACCTTAGCGCCATCAAGTCCGCAGGGGTTATCAAGTTCGGTACAGAAGGCACCTACGCGCCTTACACCTATCATGATAAATCAGGGCAACTGGTTGGCTTCGATGTGGACGTTGGTCGCGCGGTAGCAGAAAAACTCGGTGTGAAAGCCCAGTTCATTGAAGGACGTTGGGACGGTTTAATCGCCGGTATTGATGCCAAGCGCTACGATGCGGTCATCAATCAGGTTGGCGTAACCAAAGAACGTCAGGTCAAGTATGATTTCTCCAAGCCTTATATCGACTCCAAAGCCGTGCTGGTTGTCCGTGGTGATAACACCGCCATCAAGGATTTCAGCGATCTGAAAGGCAAAAAATCGGCCCAAAGCCTGACCAGTAATTACTCTAAACAAGCCACCAGCTACGGTGCGGAAATTGTACCAACGGATGGTTTTAATCAGTCTCTGGATCTGGTTCTTAGCGGCCGTGCCGACGCCACGCTAAACGATAATCTGTCCTTCCTGGATTTTAAAAAGCATAAGCCAGATGCCAACGTGAAGATTGCCGCGACCTCAAAGGACGGCGAACCTTCCGCTATTCTGGTGCGTAAAGATCAGGCTCCACTGGTGGAAGCATTGAATAAAGCTCTGGATGAAATCAAAGCTGACGGCACCTATAAAACGATATCTGTGCGATACTTCGGGGAGGATGTTTCTCAATAATCGCACTGTTACCAGAGCGCGTTGTTATCAATGCAGTTGTTATCAATGTCATTGTTATCAGCGCGCGCTGTGATTAGCGCCTATCGTTATCGGAGCTCGTTTTCATGCCGCCTTGGCTACAACTCATGGCAGACTCTTTCTGGAGTCTGCTGTCTGCGGGACTGAAATTTACCGTCCCTCTGGCTATCCTGTCTTTCATCTTTGGCCTAGCTCTCGGCATTCTCATCGCGCTGGTTCGCCTCTATGGCCCAAAGCCGCTGAAATGGCTGGGTGATTTCTACGTTTGGGTCATTCGTGGCACACCGTTGCTGGTGCAGCTTTTCCTGATTTTTTATGGGCTGCCCAGCGCAGGTATTACTCTTGATGCCTTCCCGGCGGCACTTATTGGTTTCACCGTCAGTGTGGGGGCCTATAGCTCGGAGATCGTCCGTGGGGCAATCTTATCAGTCCCGAAAGGCCAATGGAGTGCCGCCTATTCTCTCGGCATGAATGGCAGGCAGGCGATTCGTTGGGTCATCTTCCCCCAATCCGTTTTCGTTTCGCTACCGCCGCTCTCCAATACGTTTATTTCCTTAATCAAGGATACGTCGCTAGCCGCCGTCATCACCGTGCCAGAGATGTTTTTATCCGCTCAGCGTATCGTTTCCGTTACCTATGAACCTCTGATTCTGTATGTCGAGGCTGCGCTGATTTATCTGATGTTCAGCACGGTGCTGAGCCAATTACAGGTTAAGCTCGAAAAGTATTATCAGCGCCACATCACACACTAACGTTTTCTACATCAGCCCATGCCATGCGCTGGGCTGATGACGTTATTACGCCCCCATTGCTCCCTGCTTAACCGGCAATCCCACACCTAAAAATACGCAAACAGACTGAAGATGCCCGCCCTCTCTATTTTGACGCACTAAAATAGGGCGCATTGCCCTCGTTGCATTTGTCACGGTGCGCGCATACCTAATTAGAAGTACCCACTTAGATCAATAACCATTCCATTTCGTCTTCATTATCAAGCAAATAGAAAACTGGCATTTTATTTGCTTTGCTCTGCTTACGTCGGCATACCGACAGACAGGTATGGTGCACCTTATTGTGCGCCGCAACACAACTGTGTACTGCAACAACAGCAGATAACTCTAGACGCTAGGATGATTATGAAAAGAATAGTGATTTCTACTCTGGTTGCTGGCGCGTCACTCTTTGCCGCCATCAACCAAGCCCATGCTGGTGCAACGCTGGACGCCATTCAGAAGAAAGGATTTGTGCAATGTGGTATCAGTGATGGCTTACCCGGCTTTTCCTATGCAGACGCCAGTGGCAAATACTCCGGTATTGACGTTGACGTGTGCCGCGGTCTTGCCGCTGCTGTATTCGGTGATGCCAATAAAGTCAAATACACGCCGCTGACGGCGAAAGAGCGCTTCACCGCACTGCAATCCGGCGAAGTTGACGTGCTGTCGCGCAACACCACCTGGACCTCCTCTCGTGACGGCGGAATGGGTATGCTCTTTACTGGCGTAACCTACTACGACGGTATTGGCTTCCTGACACATAACAAAGCGGGCTTAACCAGTGCAAAAGAGCTGGATGGCGCAACCGTTTGTATTCAGGCCGGAACCGATACCGAGCTGAACGTCGCGGACTACTTCAAAACGCATAAAATGCAGTACACCCCCGTCACGTTCGACCGCTCTGATGAAAGTGCCAAAGCGCTGGAGTCTGGCCGTTGCGATACGCTGGCATCAGACCAGTCACAGCTGTATGCACTGCGTATCAAGCTGAGCAAACCTGCTGAATTCATCGTTCTGCCAGAAGTGATTTCCAAAGAACCTCTGGGCCCAGTCGTACGCCGTGGTGATGAAGAGTGGTTCTCTATCGTCCGCTGGACGCTGTTCGCCATGCTGAATGCTGAAGAGATGGGCGTGACCTCGAAAAACGTCGATCAACTGGCAGCAAAACCGGCTACACCAGATATGTCTCACCTGCTTGGTCATGAAGGCAGCTACGGCAAAGATCTCAAACTACCGAATGATTGGGCATTCAAAATCATCAAACAGGTCGGTAACTACGGCGAAATCTTTGAACGTAATGTCGGTATGGGCAGCGAGCTGAAAATTAAGCGTGGCCTGAACGAACTGTGGAACAAAGGCGGGATCCAGTACGCGCCAGCGGTACGTTAATTATCAGAACAACTTGGGCGCAGTGTATTGCTGCGCCCCTCAGTGCCCCCGTATCGAGGTTCCAGCATGCTACAACGCCCAACCGTAAAAGGTGATTTATCACTGACGAATCCAGCGGTGCGCGCCTGGCTGTATCAAATTGTCGTTGTTATCGCTGTATTGTCTGTCGCAGCCTACCTGTTGCACAACACTGTGACCAATCTGGCACAAAGGGGCATTACCTCTGGCTTCGATTTTCTGAATAAAAGCGCCGGCTTTGGCATCGTCCAACACCTGATTGACTATCAACAGGGTGACACCTACGCCCGCGTGTTTCTTGTTGGGCTATTCAACACGCTTTTGGTTTCGGCATTGTGCATCGTGTTTGCTTCTATTCTCGGCTTTACCATCGGTCTTGCTCGGCTATCCGATAACTGGCTATTAAGGAAAATATCCAACATTTACATCGAGATATTCCGTAATATTCCGCCGTTATTGCAGATCTTCTTCTGGTATTTTGCCGTATTGCGAAATCTGCCTGGCCCGCGCCAGTCCATCAGTGCATTTGATATCGCGTTCCTCAGCAACCGAGGCTTTTATCTGCCATCCCCAGAGATGGGACCGGGCACCGCTGCGTTTTTTCTTTCTCTACTGATCACGCTGGTGGTGGCATGGAGCCTCTTTCGGCGTAATCAACGCTATCACGCGTTAACCGGTCAGGCGCGTAGAACCTGGCCACTGACGTTGGGCTTGTTGCTTGTCCTGTGCGCGCTCAGCCATCTGATTTTCGGCCCTGCTTTTCACTGGAATGTACCGGAATTAAAAGGATTCAATTTCCGCGGCGGTATGGTGTTGATCCCTGAACTAGCTGCATTGACGGTTGCGCTCTCGGTCTATACCTCATCATTTATCGCCGAGATTATTCGTTCTGGTATCCAATCAGTTTCCTACGGTCAACATGAGGCAGCGCGTTCTCTCGGCTTACCCAATCCCGTTACGCTACGTAAAGTCATCCTCCCGCAAGCGTTACGCGTCATCATTCCACCGCTGACCAGCCAGTATCTTAACATCGTGAAAAACTCATCATTGGCGGCTGCCATTGGCTATCCCGATATGGTGTCACTATTCGCGGGAACCGTGTTGAATCAGACGGGCCAGGCTATCGAAACCATCGCCATTACCATGTCGGTCTACCTCATTATCAGCCTGCTGATCTCGCTGTTAATGAATCTGTATAACCGAAGAATCGCGTTAGTCGAACGCTAAGAGGACGTCATGACGATGAATCATTATACGCAAAACCGTCAGCCGCCTCTGCTCAAAGCCATGCAGTGGGCACGACGTAATCTCTTCTCAAGTATTAGCAATAGCCTGTTAACACTGTTTTGCCTCTGGCTATTGTGGGTTGCCATACCGCCGCTGCTCAACTGGGCAATTTTTCAGGCTAACTGGATTGGCACAACTCGTAATGACTGTACGCGTGATGGCGCATGCTGGGTCTTCATTCATGCCAGATTTGGTCATTTCATGTATGGGCTGTATCCAGCAACAGAAGTCTGGCGCATTAACTTTGCACTCACTATCGGGCTGCTTAGTATCCTGCCGATGTTCCTGAAAACCATTCCCTATCGCGGACGTTACATTGCCGTCTGGACAGTGGCTTACCCACTCATCGCCTGGTGGCTACTTTACGGTGGTTTTGGCGGGCTCAGTCGAGTGGAAACGTATCAGTGGGGCGGGTTAACGTTAACGCTGATTATCGCCGCGGTGGGTATCGCCGGTGCGCTGCCGCTTGGCATCTTGCTCGCATTAGGCCGCCGTTCCACGCTACCGATTGTCCGTATGCTGTCCGTTGTATTCATCGAATTCTGGCGTGGCGTACCGTTAATCACCGTGCTTTTCATGTCATCCGTGATGCTGCCGTTGTTTTTAACGGAAGGCACCACTATCGACAAACTGCTCAGGGCATTAGTTGGCGTGATTTTATTCCAATCAGCTTATGTCGCCGAGGTGGTTCGCGGTGGTTTGCAGGCACTTCCTAAAGGACAGTATGAAGCCGCTGAATCCTTAGGCTTAGGCTATTGGCGTATGCAGGGGCTGGTCATCCTTCCCCAAGCGCTGAAAATGGTTATCCCAGGTCTAGTGAATACGATCATTTCTCTCTTTAAAGACACGAGTCTGGTCATCATCATCGGCCTTTTCGATCTCTTCAGCAGTATCCAGCAGGCAACCGTCGACCCCACATGGCTGGGTATGTCGACAGAAGGTTACGTTTTTGCCGCCATGGTCTACTGGATTTTCTGTTTCAGCATGTCGCGCTATAGCCAACATCTGGAAAATCGTTTTAACACTGGACACAAGTCACACTGAGGCCATCCATGAATCAGACTGCATTAACTCAATCAACCGATCACATGATTACCTTAGAGAATGTGAATAAGTGGTACGGACAATTTCATGTACTGAAAGACATCAATTTGCAGGTCAGACAAGGGGAAAGAATTGTGCTCTGTGGCCCGTCCGGCTCAGGTAAATCAACCACCATACGCTGCATTAATCATCTCGAAGAACATCAGCAGGGACGGATTGTTGTCGACGGCATTGAATTGAATAATGATTTACGCAACATCGAAAAAGTTCGTACCGAAGTTGGCATGGTGTTTCAGCACTTCAATCTTTTCCCGCACTTAACTGTATTGCAGAACTGCACGCTGGCACCATGCTGGGTACGCCACACGCCGAAAAAAGAAGCAGAAGAGCTAGCCATGCACTATCTGGAACGCGTACGCATCGCCGCACATGCCCATAAGTTCCCGGGACAGCTATCTGGAGGCCAACAACAGCGCGTAGCCATCGCGCGTTCGCTGTGTATGAAGCCTAAGATTATGTTGTTCGACGAACCGACGTCTGCACTGGATCCTGAAATGGTGAAAGAAGTGCTGGATACCATGCTGGGGCTGGCACAAGATGGAATGACGATGCTGTGCGTAACGCACGAAATGGGATTCGCTAAAACTGTCGCTGACAGAGTGATCTTTATGGATCAGGGTGAGATCGTAGAGCAAGCACCACCGGATATCTTCTTTTCTAGCCCTCGCTCAGAGCGCACGCAGTCATTTCTTTCACAAATTCTGCACTAATCCAGAACAATCAGCCTGCGTATCTGCGCAGGCTTTCTCCTGCATCACCATTATGATGGTTCTCACAGTTCGCACTGTAGAGCAGACGATCATTCATACCAAATCATTGAGTAATGTCGGGCAGAAAACAATTTCCGCATCCCCAAGAACCGTCCTTACATCGCATAACATCATACTCTCAGCGGAGAGCGACTGAGAGATACATAGATATGCTCTCCCATCCCCCCAGATTCTCCATAGCAAAAAGCCCCTGTCTTTCGACAGAGGCTTTCCACGTATTTAATGCCTGGCAGTTCCCTACTCTCACATGGGGAGACCCCACACTACCATCGGCGCTACGGCGTTTCACTTCTGAGTTCGGCATGGGGTCAGGTGGGACCACCGCGCTATCGCCGCCAGGCAAATTCTGTTTCATCCCAACCGTTATGCACTGCTTACGCGCTCGCACAACCATCAGAACCAATCTTTGAACAAGCTGAATTTCGTTTTATATGAGTCTTTCATCACACCAAAACATCTTCGGTGTTGTAAGGTTAAGCCTCTCGGGTCATTAGTACTGGTTAGCTCAACGTATCGCTACGCTTACACACCCAGCCTATCTACGTCGTCGTCTTCAACGGCCCTTCAGGGGCATCTAGTGCCCAGGGAAGACTCATCTCGAGGCAAGTTTCCCGCTTAGATGCTTTCAGCGGTTATCTCTTCCGCACTTAGCTACCGGGCAATGCAATTGGCATCACAACCCGTACACCAGTGGTGCGTTCACTCCGGTCCTCTCGTACTAGGAGCAACCCCTCTCAATCTTCCAACGCCCACGGCAGATAGGGACCGAACTGTCTCACGACGTTCTAAACCCAGCTCGCGTACCACTTTAAATGGCGAACAGCCATACCCTTGGGACCTACTTCAGCCCCAGGATGTGATGAGCCGACATCGAGGTGCCAAACACCGCCGTCGATATGAACTCTTGGGCGGTATCAGCCTGTTATCCCCGGAGTACCTTTTATCCGTTGAGCGATGGCCCTTCCATTCAGAACCACCGGATCACTAAGACCTGCTTTCGCACCTGCTCGAGCTGTCACTCTCGCAGTCAAGCTAGCTTATGCCTTTGCACTAACCTCCTGATGTCCGACCAGGATTAGCTAACCTTCGTGCTCCTCCGTTACTCTTTGGGAGGAGACCGCCCCAGTCAAACTACCCACCAGACACTGTCCGCAACCCGGATTACGGGTCTACGTTAGAACATCAAACATTAAAGGGTGGTATTTCAAGGTTGGCTCCACAAGAACTGGCGTCCTCGCTTCAAAGCCTCCCACCTATCCTACACATCAAGGCTCAAGGTTCAGTGTCAAGCTATAGTAAAGGTTCACGGGGTCTTTCCGTCTTGCCGCGGGTACACTGCATCTTCACAGCGAGTTCAATTTCACTGAGTCTCGGGTGGAGACAGCCTGGCCATCATTACGCCATTCGTGCAGGTCGGAACTTACCCGACAAGGAATTTCGCTACCTTAGGACCGTTATAGTTACGGCCGCCGTTTACCGGGGCTTCGATCAAGAGCTTCGCCTTGCGGCTGACCCCATCAATTAACCTTCCGGCACCGGGCAGGCGTCACACCGTATACGTCCACTTTCGTGTTTGCACAGTGCTGTGTTTTTATTAAACAGTTGCAGCCAGCTGGTATCTGCGACTCCCGCCAGCTCCATCCGCAAGGGACTTCACCGACAGGAGCGTGCCTTCTCCCGAAGTTACGGCACCATTTTGCCTAGTTCCTTCACCCGAGTTCTCTCAAGCGCCTGAGTATTCTCTACCTGACCACCTGTGTCGGTTTGGGGTACGATTTGATGTTACCTGGAGCTTAGAGGCTTTTCCTGGAAGCGTAGCATCGGTTACTTCATCACCGTAGTGACTCGTCATCACGCCTCAGTGTTAACAATGACCCGGATTTACCTAAGTCATCCACCTTCACGCTTAAACCGGGACAACCGTCGCCCGGATAACCTAGCTTTCTCCGTCCCCCCTTCGCAGTAACACCGAGTACAGGAATATTAACCTGTTTCCCATCGACTACGCTTTTCAGCCTCGCCTTAGGGGTCGACTCACCCTGCCCCGATTAACGTTGGACAGGAACCCTTGGTCTTCCGGCGTGCGGGTTTTTCACCCGCATTATCGTTACTTATGTCAGCATTCGCACTTCTGATACCTCCAGCAACCCTCACAGGCCACCTTCAACGGCTTACAGAACGCTCCCCTACCCAACAACACCTAAGTGTCGCTGCCGCAGCTTCGGTGCATGGTTTAGCCCCGTTACATCTTCCGCGCAGGCCGACTCGACCAGTGAGCTATTACGCTTTCTTTAAATGATGGCTGCTTCTAAGCCAACATCCTGGCTGTCTGTGCCTTCCCACATCGTTTCCCACTTAACCATGACTTTGGGACCTTAGCTGGCGGTCTGGGTTGTTTCCCTCTTCACGACGAACGTTAGCACCCGCCGTGTGTCTCCCGTGATAACATTCTTCGGTATTCGTAGTTTGCATCGGGTTGGTAAGTCGGGATGACCCCCTAGCCGAAACAGTGCTCTACCCCCGAAGATGAGTTCACGAGGCGCTACCTAAATAGCTTTCGGGGAGAACCAGCTATCTCCCGGTTTGATTGGCCTTTCACCCCCAGCCACAAGTCATCCGCTAATTTTTCAACATTAGTCGGTTCGGTCCTCCAGTTAGTGTTACCCAACCTTCAACCTGCCCATGGCTAGATCACCGGGTTTCGGGTCTATACCCTGCAACTTAACGCCCAGTTAAGACTCGGTTTCCCTGCGGCTCCCCTATACGGTTAACCTTGCTACAGAATATAAGTCGCTGACCCATTATACAAAAGGTACGCAGTCACCCAACTAGTAGGCTCCCACTGCTTGTACGTACACGGTTTCAGGTTCTATTTCACTCCCCTCGCCGGGGTTCTTTTCGCCTTTCCCTCACGGTACTGGTTCACTATCGGTCAGTCAGGAGTATTTAGCCTTGGAGGATGGTCCCCCCATATTCAGACAGGATGTCACGTGTCCCGCCCTACTCATCGAACTCACAACTTGTGCATTTTTGTGTACGGGACTATCACCCTTTACTGTGCGACTTTCCAGACGCTTCCACTAACACACAAACTGATTCAGGTTCTGGGCTCCTCCCCGTTCGCTCGCCGCTACTAGGGGAATCTCGGTTGATTTCTTTTCCTCGGGGTACTGAGATGTTTCAGTTCCCCCGGTTCGCCTCATGACACTATGTATTCATGTCATGATAATGTGTCGAAACACATTGGGTTTCCCCATTCGGGTATCGTCGGGTATAACGCTTCATATCAGCTTACCGACGCTTATCGCAGATTAGCACGCCCTTCATCGCCTCTGACTGCCTAGGCATCCACCGTGTACGCTTAGTCGCTTAACCTCACAACCCGAAGATGTTTCTTTCGATTCATCATCGCGCTGCGATTATTTGAGAGACTCATTGACAGACTGACTCATCACGACCTACCCGAAGGCAGTCCTGTATGTTCAGCTGTCATGTTTCAATTTTCAGCTTGTTCCAGATTGTTAAAGAGCAAAACATCGCAGTGCACCCAAACAGGTACACTCTGATGTTTTTTATCATACCGAGTAGTGATGGTGGAGCTATGCGGGATCGAACCGCAGACCTCCTGCGTGCAAGGCAGGCGCTCTCCCAGCTGAGCTATAACCCCGTCTCTACTTACAGTTACCTTAGATACCACTCACGGAAGAGTTGGTAGGCCTGAGTGGACTTGAACCACCGACCTCACCCTTATCAGGGGTGCGCTCTAACCACCTGAGCTACAAGCCTATTAAGGTATTTCTGCTCGTTATTTTCATCAGACAATCTGTGTGAGCACTTCACGTAACACACATCTTTTTTTGGTAAGGAGGTGATCCAACCGCAGGTTCCCCTACGGTTACCTTGTTACGACTTCACCCCAGTCATGAATCACAAAGTGGTAAGCGCCCTCCCGAAGGTTAAGCTACCTACTTCTTTTGCAACCCACTCCCATGGTGTGACGGGCGGTGTGTACAAGGCCCGGGAACGTATTCACCGTAGCATTCTGATCTACGATTACTAGCGATTCCGACTTCATGGAGTCGAGTTGCAGACTCCAATCCGGACTACGACGTACTTTATGAGGTCCGCTTGCTCTCGCGAGGTCGCTTCTCTTTGTATACGCCATTGTAGCACGTGTGTAGCCCTACTCGTAAGGGCCATGATGACTTGACGTCATCCCCACCTTCCTCCGGTTTATCACCGGCAGTCTCCTTTGAGTTCCCACCATTACGTGCTGGCAACAAAGGATAAGGGTTGCGCTCGTTGCGGGACTTAACCCAACATTTCACAACACGAGCTGACGACAGCCATGCAGCACCTGTCTCAGAGTTCCCGAAGGCACTAAGCTATCTCTAGCAAATTCTCTGGATGTCAAGAGTAGGTAAGGTTCTTCGCGTTGCATCGAATTAAACCACATGCTCCACCGCTTGTGCGGGCCCCCGTCAATTCATTTGAGTTTTAACCTTGCGGCCGTACTCCCCAGGCGGTCGACTTAACGCGTTAGCTCCGGAAGCCACGCCTCAAGGGCACAACCTCCAAGTCGACATCGTTTACAGCGTGGACTACCAGGGTATCTAATCCTGTTTGCTCCCCACGCTTTCGCACCTGAGCGTCAGTCTTTGTCCAGGGGGCCGCCTTCGCCACCGGTATTCCTCCAGATCTCTACGCATTTCACCGCTACACCTGGAATTCTACCCCCCTCTACAAGACTCTAGCCTGTCAGTTTTGAATGCAGTTCCCAGGTTAAGCCCGGGGATTTCACATCCAACTTAACAGACCGCCTGCGTGCGCTTTACGCCCAGTCATTCCGATTAACGCTTGCACCCTCCGTATTACCGCGGCTGCTGGCACGGAGTTAGCCGGTGCTTCTTCTGCGGGTAACGTCAATCAGCAAGGTTATTAACCTTACTGCCTTCCTCCCCGCTGAAAGTGCTTTACAACCCGAAGGCCTTCTTCACACACGCGGCATGGCTGCATCAGGCTTGCGCCCATTGTGCAATATTCCCCACTGCTGCCTCCCGTAGGAGTCTGGACCGTGTCTCAGTTCCAGTGTGGCTGGTCATCCTCTCAGACCAGCTAGGGATCGTCGCCTAGGTGGGCCATTACCCCGCCTACTAGCTAATCCCATCTGGGCACATCTGATGGCAAGAGGCCCGAAGGTCCCCCTCTTTGGTCCGAAGACGTTATGCGGTATTAGCTACCGTTTCCAGTAGTTATCCCCCTCCATCAGGCAGTTTCCCAGACATTACTCACCCGTCCGCCGCTCGTCACCCGAAGAGCAAGCTCTTCTGTGCTACCGCTCGACTTGCATGTGTTAGGCCTGCCGCCAGCGTTCAATCTGAGCCATGATCAAACTCTTCAATTTAAGATTTGTTTGATTTGCTGAACTCGTCAGCGATGCTCAAAGAATTAAAACTGTTTATTCGTAATGAATTTCACTGTTGTTCACTCTTCAAGACTTTTTATATCGTTAAGATACGGTCTTGTGAGTGCCCACACAGATTGTCTGATTATATTGTTAAAGAGCAGTGCGTTGCGGTCTTATCCGCTTCGCGAGGTGGCGTATGTTACGCTTATCACCTTCAGAGTCAACGTTTATTTTAAAGCGTTTTCTCTTTCTTTATCAACCCGGTTGTGTGTTCACATCGCCGTGTTGATGGAGGCGCATTATAGGGACTTCTCGACCTGCCGCAATAGGTATTTTAAAGAAAAATGACTGTTTGCTGCATTCCACAGCAAAACCCCGCCTTATACCTATTTTTGCACAAACTTATCCACAGAAAGCATTCTACTCAAAAATTGACGAGCATCACGCAAACGTTTTCGCTACAATTCCCCCCGTTCAAAATCGTCGTGTTTTTGCGAACGCTAACTGAATATTTCTCTTTATTCCGCAATTATTGCTCTGACAAAGACGATATTCACATACCGTTCTTTACTGACTACCCAAATCCAGGGGATAACATCATCATGCAACAACGCCGTCCAATTCGCCGCGCTCTGCTCAGCGTTTCTGACAAAGCAGGTATTGTCGAATTTGCTCAAGCTCTGTCCCACCGTGGCGTCGAGCTCCTTTCAACCGGAGGAACCGCCCGTTTGCTGGCCGATGCTGGCTTAGCGGTGACAGAAGTCTCTGACTACACCGGTTTCCCGGAAATGATGGATGGGCGTGTAAAGACCCTGCACCCGAAAGTACACGGCGGCATTCTGGGACGACGCGATCAAGATGATGCGATCATGGCGCAGCACGACATCAAACCCATTGATATCGTCGTTGTGAATTTGTATCCGTTCGCTCAGACCGTCGCCCGTGAGAACTGCACATTAGAAGATGCCGTTGAGAACATCGATATCGGCGGCCCGACGATGGTGCGCTCCGCCGCCAAGAACCATAAAGATGTGGCTATCGTGGTCAAGAGCAGCGACTACAGCACTATTATTAATGAAATCGACGCCAACGAAGGTTCATTGACCTACGAAACCCGTTTCGATTTAGCCATTAAAGCCTTTGAGCATACTGCTGCTTACGACAGTATGATTGCCAACTACTTTGGCGCACTGGTTCCGCCTTACCACGGTGATACCGATAAACCATCTGGCCACTTCCCGCGCACGCTGAACCTGAACTACATCAAAAAGCAGGACATGCGCTACGGCGAGAACAGTCATCAGCAAGCTGCCTTCTATATAGAAGAGAATATTCACGAGGCTTCTGTCGCCACCTCTATACAGTTACAAGGCAAAGCACTGTCTTATAACAACATCGCCGATACCGATGCGGCGCTGGAATGTGTGAAAGAATTTCCCGAACCAGCCTGCGTTATCGTTAAACACGCGAACCCGTGCGGCGTAGCAATTGGCGGTTCAATTCTTGATGCTTACGAGCGCGCCTATAAAACCGACCCGACATCGGCATTCGGCGGCATTATCGCCTTCAACCGCGAACTGGATGAAGAAACGGCACAGGCCATCATCAGCCGTCAGTTTGTCGAAGTCATTATTGCGCCATCCGCTAGTGATGCTGCATTGAAGGTGACCGCAGCCAAACAAAACGTACGCGTCCTGACCAGCGGTAGCTGGCAGCAACGCGTCCCGGCTCTGGACTTCAAACGCGTCAACGGCGGTTTGCTGGTACAGGATCGCGATTTGGGTATGGTCGATGCGTCTCAACTGCGTGTCGTGACCGAGCGCCAGCCGAGCGAGCAGGAATTACGCGATGCGCTCTTCTGCTGGAAAGTGGCTAAATTCGTTAAATCCAATGCGATCGTGTACGCACGCGACAACATGACCATCGGGATAGGTGCTGGTCAGATGAGCCGCGTTTACTCAGCGAAAATCGCTGGTATCAAAGCGGGCGATGAAGGGCTGGAAGTAAAAGGTTCCGCCATGGCCTCTGATGCATTTTTCCCATTCCGTGATGGTATTGATGCTGCCGCGGCCGTTGGCATTACCTGTGTGATCCAACCGGGCGGATCTATTCGTGATGATGAAGTTATTGCTGCCGCTAACGAACACGGCATTGCGATGATCTTTACCGACATGCGCCACTTCCGCCATTAATTCTGGAGCTGACCGAAATGAACATTTTAGTAATTGGTAATGGCGGACGCGAACACGCACTGGCCTGGAAAGCCTCCCAGTCACCGCTGGCGAAACAGGTTTATGTTGCTCCAGGAAACGCGGGCACCGCACTTGAGCCAGCGCTGACCAACGTTGATATCGCCGCAACCGATGTTCCAGCGTTAGTCGCCTTTGCTCAGGAAAACCAGATCGATTTAACCATCGTGGGTCCAGAAACACCGTTAGTTATCGGTGTTGTGGATGCGTTTCAGAGTGCAGGTCTAAAAATCTTTGGCCCGTCGCAGGCCGCCGCGCAATTAGAAGGCTCGAAAGCCTTTACTAAAGATTTTCTGGCACGCCATAACATCCCGTCGGCGGAATACCAGAATTTTACCGAAGTGGAACCCGCGCTGGCCTATGTACGCAGCAAAGGTGCACCTATCGTCATCAAGGCGGATGGGTTAGCCGCTGGTAAGGGCGTGATTGTCGCGATGACGTTGCAGGAAGCGGAAAACGCCATTCAGGATATGCTGGCAGGTAATGCATTCGGCGATGCTGGACACCGTATCGTGGTGGAAGAGTTCCTTGATGGCGAAGAAGCCAGCTTCATCGTTATGGTGGACGGCAAGAACGTGTTGCCAATGGCAACCAGCCAAGATCATAAACGCGTTGGGGATAAAGATACGGGCCCGAATACTGGTGGTATGGGCGCTTATTCGCCAGCACCGGTCGTGACCGATGAAATCCACCAGCGAGTGATGGATCAGGTAATTTGGCCGACCGTGAACGGCATGGCCGCAGAGGGAAATACCTATGTCGGTTTCCTGTATGCCGGTCTGATGATTTCTGCCGATGGCCAGCCAAAAGTGATCGAATTCAACTGTCGCTTTGGCGATCCAGAAACACAGCCAATTATGCTGCGCCTGCGCTCCGATCTGGTGGAACTGTGTCTGGCAGGCTGTGACGGCACGCTGGATCAGAAAGACTCAGTCTGGGATGAGCGTCCGTCTCTGGGCGTGGTATTGGCGGCGGGTGGTTATCCGGCTGATTACAATACGGGCGATGTTATTTCTGGTCTACCGCAGCAGGATGCCGAAGATGGCAAAGTTTTCCATGCTGGCACCAAACTGAATGGAATTAATGTCGTTACCAACGGCGGTCGGGTACTGTGTGTCACAGCATTGGGTAACACCGTGGCTGAAGCACAACAGCGCGCGTATGAAATAGCAGCAGGTATTCAGTGGCAAGGGGTATTCTGTCGCAAAGACATCGGCTACCGCGCCATTGAACGCGAGCAAGCCTAATAAGCGATGATCCGATAAACGATTGTCTGATAAATACTGAAGCCCGGAGAAATCCGGGTTTTTATAGTCAGGCTTTTATATACCCTAAATAATTCGAGTTTCCGGACAAAACGTTAGCGTTTTGAACAACGCAAAGCGTTGGCCCGCAAGGGCGAGGCTCATTTATGAGTCTCGTAATGCGGCAAGAGAGGGAATCCCGATGAGCTTACTCAAGTAAGTGATTCGGGTGAGTGACAAATCTGCCAAAAGCAGATTTGAACGCTGCTTGCAGCGGCCCCAAAGGGGCGAGGCACACGCAAGTGTGTCGAGTAGAGCAGCCAACGCACATGCAACTTGAAGTATGACGGGTATAGCTATGGCTGCCACTGGCAGACATCATCTTCCACCACCAGCAATAGCTGAGTTCCTTCTGGTGCTTCCAGCCACGCTACGTTTAGCGGACGCGTTGCATGCGATTTTTGCTGCGCAATCCATTCACGCGAGTCTCTGTCAAAATCAGGGCGAACTACCGTACCGTCACAAGACTGAACCTGCCCTTCCAGCCATTTCCCTTGCTTCAGCATCACTTTGCCTGCACGCAGGACATCACTCAATTCCAGCATGCGTTTAGCATCAAACTGGTAGAGTGCGACATCATCATCGGAAACCGATTCACGTCTTTCAGCCAGTTGCCGCTGCATAAAGCTGACGGTTCCATCTTCAGCAAAGCGCAAACGCATATCTTCTTGTTGCGTCCCGAGCTGATTACGCTGTATCTCGCGTAGCTTATCCTGCTGGAACGTATAGCGAGTCACCACCAAAGCATTACCCTGAAGCGGGTTATACACGGTGGTCAGCGCCGTCGTATTCTGCGCATCATCTTTACGCCACAAACGCACGATACCGCGATCGGCTACGTAACCGCTGGAGAAAACTTCCGGCGGTGCGGTGCGGCTACTGCAGGCCACTACAGCGATAAGTACGAGACCTGCGCCACACCAACGTCGTAAAAGCAAAAGGGGCGAAACCGCCCCTCTGCTTAAACTTTTAACCGGCATGAGCTTATTTAACAGCGTCTTTCAGAGCCTTGCCAGAAACAAACGCTGGCACATTGGCAGCAGCAATTTTGATTTCTTTACCGGTTTGTGGGTTGCGGCCAGTGCGCTCATTACGATGGTTGACTTTAAACGTACCAAAACCAACTAATTGTACTGCATCACCTTCTTTCAGAGACTCGGTAATTGCCGCCAAAGTTGATTCCAGAGCTGCTTTAGCCTGTGCTTTTGACAGATCAGCTTTGTCCGCAATTACATCAATCAGTTGAGTCTTATTCATAAGTTATCCTTACAGTGTGTTTATCGCTTGCTAAGCATCGAGTGCGACGGATATGCCCTTTCCCGTTTTAGGGTGTAATAGCACTCTCCTGCATACACGCACCGACAGCCACTTTTTTTACGCCCCCCAAATGTAGACCAGACAGGGTGCGAATGTGAAGCCTTAAGACAGGCCATTTCAGGCCTTAAATCACGTTTTATCGCGTTATTGATGCAAATTTATCCCGATGTTACTACTTCCGGCCTCGCGCAGATCGGAACGGAGCCCTTTGATCAGCTCAATGTCGCGTTCTTCACAGGCCGCCAACAGGCGAAAAATCTCCCATTGGATATCCCATTCCTCTTCAATCGCAGGCAAAACTTTTAGCTCATCGTCGGTCATTTCTTTGCCAGCCTGCGTCATTTCCAACATAGCAACCGTACGGATAGACGCTTCGCTGATGGCTATCGCATGTTCGAGCGTTTCACCGCTTAAACGCGAATGAATCAGCTCGCCCAGCGCGATACAGGCATCAATAGCAGGGTAGACGCCATAAAGATCGTAATCTTCAGCAGCAGGAACCGCTTCTTCCAGCTTTTCCAACTGGCTATCGAAATTGACCTTCGCATCTTTAACAACCAATGTTTCCCATACCAGATCGAGAATGCGGCGGTAAACCATCGCGTCGCCGAATTCTGTTTGACGACAAAATTCGTGGTAATTTGGATACATACGTTCACAAAGGCATGCCATGAAAGTGACATGTTGCCAGCTCGCCAGCTTTTCCAGACGTAAATGAATGGGGTTACGTAACATTTTTATGCTCATTAACGGCGACGGACGGCAGTGTACCTGAAATCACAGTGACGCCCTATGCCTGAATTCCTAAAGTTTTACGACAATACGTTAGCCGCTTGCTGCCGTTGCCAACGCACAAATGCGGGACGATTTGATGCGACGGCATCAGCCCAGCGGGTCGGCTCCGGTAAACGGTAGCCGCGCATGCAAGATTGTACCCAGTGCAATGCACTATCCTGACTGACTCGATGCCCTGTCGCCACAAACAGCGGATTACAGCGCGCTTTGCTGCGCCATACCCAACCAATCTGCTCGCCCTTATCCAGCAAGGGTTGCTGGCTGCCGACGCTCTCCGCCAACGGCTCAAACCGGCCACAAAGCCGACTTTTCGCCACACCAATCGTGGGCACATCAACCAACAGACCAAAATGACTGGCAACGCCGAGACGACGCGGATGAGAAATCCCATGTCCATCAACAAACAGCAAATCCGGCTTCTGTTCAAGCAACGCCCATGCGGCTAACAGCCCAGGACATTCACGAAACGAAAGAAAACCGGGAATATAGGGCATCGTCGTGCTGATACGCGCAATCTTGTATTCTACCAGTTCCAACGAAGGATAGCGCATTACCGCAATAGCGGCGCGAGTTACCGAACCTTCTTGTTCAAAGCCAACATCCGCACCCGCGATAAGTGCAGGCTGTTCAAACGGTAAATCGTCGTGCCGAATCACATCAGAAGCGCGAGCCAACTGCTCAGCTCGCAGCCGTTGTGTATCAATCACATCACCTCCTGTGAATTATGCGTGATAAGCGCGGGACAACCGATGCACCGCCTCAACAAAAACGCCAGCATGCTCCGGCGGCACGTCCTGATGGATGCCGTGACCCAGATTGAAAACGTGTCCATTACCTTGCCCAAATTCGGCGAGGATCGATGCAACTTCCTGTTCGATCCGTGCCGGATCGGCATACAGCATAGAGGGATCCATATTTCCCTGTAGTGCAACTTTATCACCGACGCGACGACGCGCATCGGCAATATCACTCGTCCAGTCCAGCCCCAGCGCGTCACAGCCTGTTTCTGCCATCGCCTCCAGCCACTGGCCTCCGCCTTTGGTAAAAAGCGTCACTGGCACACGGCGGCCTTCGTTCTCACGCTGTAAACCATCAACGATCTTATGCATGTAATGCAGAGAGAATTCTTTATAATCACGCCCGCTCAATGCGCCGCCCCAGGTATCGAATACCATGACTGCCTGCGCGCCTGCGCGAATCTGCGCGTTGAGATAAAGAATGACGCTATCAGCCAGCTTATCCAGCAACAGGTGCAGCGTTTTAGGCTCAGCGAACATCATTTTCTTGATGACGGTAAACGCTTTGCTACTGCCGCCTTCAACCATATAGGTCGCCAGCGTCCACGGGCTACCCGAGAAGCCAATGAGCGGCACTTCACCAGCTAGGTTTTTACGGATCGTCCGCACCGCGTTCATCACATAGCCGAGTTCCTGCTCGGGGTCGAGAACCGGCAGTTTAACCACATCGGCATGAGACGTGATGGGAGAACTAAAACGTGGGCCTTCCCCTGCTTCAAAATAGAGACCTAAACCCATGGCATCTGGGATGGTCAGGATATCGGAGAACAGGATCGCTGCATCCAACGCATAGCGCCGTAAAGGTTGTAACGTGACTTCACAAGCCAGCTCTGCGTTTTTACACAGCGACATAAAATCACCAGCCTGCGCGCGCGTTGCCTTATATTCCGGCAGATAACGCCCCGCCTGACGCATCATCCACACTGGAGTAACATCAACAGGTTGGCGCAGTAATGCCCGCAAATAGCGATCGTTTTTCAGATCAGTCATGTTATTTTCCTTTCAGCCTCACGGCGGTTTGACACCGGATAGATGGGTTGAAGCAGATGCGTTATGACGCGAGCACTTTGTCCACGCGAGTCATTGATGGCGCAAATAGTACCACGTCAGCCTTCGTTCTCGTGATAAGCACGGCACAACACCACCGTATCTTCGATAAGCCGACGTGCCACGGTACCCGGCGGGGGCAGCTGCGGGAGCTGGTCATAGCGGAACCAGCCTGCGTCACGCAACTCTTTCGGATCGTGCTTGATTTCTCCACCCGCATAATCGGCCATAAACGCCATCATCAGCGAATGCGGGAATGGCCAAGGCTGTGAACTCACGTAACGCAGGTTTTTTATCTGGATTTGGCTCTCTTCCATTACCTCACGTACGACCGTCTGCTCCAGCGTTTCACCGACTTCTACAAACCCAGCCAGCACGGTGTACATGTTTCCGCGATGCCGATTGTGCTGCGCCAGCAAAATTTCCTCACCACGGCGAATCGCAACGATGATGCAAGGCGCGATCTGCGGGTAATAGCGCTCTTTGCAGTGGTGACATAAGCATGCCAGCTCCGTTTTACTCCATACCATTTCATGACCACAGTAACCGCAAAAACGATGAGAGCGATAGAACTCAGCCAACTGTACGCCTCGCCCCGCCAGTTGGAATAAGCTCACATCCTGATCGAGCAGTTGGCGGACCGATGCCATATCGGAATCCCGTCCCTGACACACCAGCCAGACAGGCTGCCCTTGCCATTCACCGATTTGACGAGCCACTTTCCCCTGCAAAGCCCACGCTATAGCCGTTCCGTGCGGCAATTCCCCCTGAGGTAGCCAGATTTGTACCGCATCGCTAACCACCCACCAGCCGGTTTCATCACCTTTTAGCGTCTGTTCCATATCTTTTTATTGCTCCACTGCCACTTCACTGGCATTTTACATTCAGAGTGATTACATAAGTTTTATAACTGGGATTTCAGTTATTTCTTACCGTTCACGGAGTCAACAATGCTAAACCAGCTACAAAGTCTGACTGAATACGTTGGTGGCAATAATGCGTTAATCGACCAATGGCTACAAGCGCGTAAGCAGCTTCTGGTGGCTTACTATCATCTGGTTGGCATCAAGCCGAACAAGGAAGCGCTTTCTCTTTTGGATGAAGAGGCATTGGATAATTTTTGCCAGAATCTGGTGGACTATCTTTCTACCGGCCACTTTCATTTATATGAAAAAATGCTGCATGAAGCAGCGACTCACAGCGAACAAGTATTAGCGCTTTCCACCCAGCTTGACCTCGCCCTGCAGAATAATACGCAGCAAATCATGACGTTTTACGATAGCCATCTGGCGGCCGCCATCGACCATGATAATTGCCTCGAATTCCAACAGGCACTCTCCAGCGTCGGCGAGGCATTAGAAGAGCGTTTTACGTTAGAAGACAACATGATCAAGCAAGTTTACGATCACTAGCCGTCATTTGACGTTATTTAAGAACATCATCACACGCTATACAGATAAAAGCGGCACGCTTTGACATCCGCGTTTTGCCGTCATACAGTGTAGGGGTTTTATTGACCCGTCTAACAGACGGGCAAATCTTGTCGGAGTGCCTAGCGTGCTTGTGTTTCGTTTTTACGAAACCTATAAGCGCACAGGCTGAGACCGTTAATTCGGGATCCGCGGAACCTGATCGGGTTAATACCTGCGAAGGGAACAAGAGTAATGCGCCTCATTGAGCCCAAGGCTGTGTATTTCTACATACCTGCTCTGATGCTCAATATCATTATTACTCCCTCCGGCTCCAGACAAGCAATCTTCCCTTTACGTATTACAGGAACTTGCTATGTCTACAGAACCCTTGTCTATAAAAACAGTGTTGTCAAAATCGGGTCGCCGTGAACAGCGCGCCGCCGCCCAACAGTTTATTGAAACCTTACAGGGAACGGCCTTTCCCAATTCCAAACGCATTTACCTTTCGGGCTCGCGCGACGACATCGCCGTACCGATGCGAGAGATTCAGCTCAGCCCGACGCTACTCGGCGGCAGCAAAGATAATCCCCAATACGAACCCAATGAGCCGATCCCGGTTTACGACACTTCAGGGCCTTATGGCGATCCCACTGCCCAACCCGATGTCCGCGTTGGGTTAGCAAAGCTGCGCGCCAGCTGGATTGCAGAACGTCACGATACCGAAGCGTTATCCGGCGTCAGCTCCGATTTCACCCAGCAGCGTCTGGCGGATGCGGGTCTGGATCATCTACGCTTTGAGCATTTGCCACGACCGCAGCGTGCCAAAGCAGGCAAATGCGTCACCCAACTCCACTATGCACGACAGGGGATAATTACCCCCGAAATGGAATTTATCGCTATTCGCGAAAATATGGGACGCGAACGCATTCGTGGTGAAGTACTGCGCCAGCAGCATCCGGGGCAAAGTTTCGGAGCCCTTTTGCCGGAAAACATCACACCAGAGTTTGTTCGTCAGGAAGTGGCCGCCGGGCGCGCGATTATTCCCTCAAACATCAATCACCCCGAATCAGAACCAATGATTATCGGGCGCAATTTTCTGGTGAAAGTTAACGCCAATATCGGTAACTCCGCTGTGACATCCTCCATCGAGGAAGAGGTGGAAAAGCTAGTCTGGTCTACCCGTTGGGGCGCGGATACCGTGATGGATCTCTCGACCGGACGCTATATTCACGAAACTCGCGAGTGGATTCTGCGTAACAGCCCGGTGCCAATCGGGACAGTGCCAATCTATCAGGCGCTGGAGAAAGTGAACGGCGTGGCAGAAAACCTGAACTGGGAAATGTTCCGTGATACGCTGCTGGAACAGGCCGAGCAAGGGGTCGACTATTTCACCATCCATGCTGGCGTGCTGTTACGCTACGTGCCGATGACGGCCAAACGCCTGACTGGCATCGTGTCGCGCGGCGGTTCCATCATGGCGAAGTGGTGCCTGTCGCATCACAAAGAGAGCTTCCTGTACGAACACTTCCGCGAAATTTGTGAAATCTGCGCCGCTTATGATGTCGCGCTGTCGCTGGGCGACGGCTTACGCCCGGGCTCCATTCAGGATGCCAACGACGAAGCCCAGTTTGCCGAGCTGCATACGCTGGGTGAGTTGACCAAAATTGCCTGGGAATACGACGTACAGGTGATGATCGAAGGCCCCGGCCATGTTCCGATGCAGATGATCCGCCGCAACATGACCGAAGAACTGGAGCACTGTCACGAAGCCCCGTTCTATACACTCGGCCCGCTAACCACAGATATCGCACCGGGTTACGATCACTTTACCTCTGGCATCGGTGCCGCCATGATCGGCTGGTTCGGCTGCGCGATGCTCTGCTACGTGACGCCGAAAGAGCATCTCGGCTTGCCGAACAAAGAAGACGTTAAACAAGGGCTGATTACTTACAAAATCGCCGCCCACGCCGCCGATCTGGCGAAAGGTCATCCCGGCGCACAAATCCGTGATAACGCTATGTCGAAAGCGCGCTTCGAGTTCCGCTGGGAAGATCAGTTCAATCTGGCGCTCGATCCCCAAACGGCACGTGCCTACCACGATGAAACGCTGCCGCAAGAATCCGGTAAGGTCGCCCACTTCTGTTCTATGTGCGGCCCGAAATTCTGCTCGATGAAAATCTCGCAGGAAGTACGCGATTACGCCGCCAAACAGCAAGCCGAAGCCAAACCAATTGAAATTGGCATGGCTGAGATGTCGCAGGAATTCCGCTCTCGCGGCAGCGAGCTTTATCACAACGCCACCAGCCTGCAAGCAGAGGAAAGCAAATGACGGACTCGACGCCTTTTGCCCCGACGGCACAGCGGCTGGGGCTCTATCCCGTTGTCGATAGCGTGGAGTGGATCGAACGCCTGCTCGGTGTCGGGGTGAAAACGATCCAGCTAAGAATCAAAGATCGGTCAGATGATCAGGCCGAAACCGATGTGATCCAGGCGATCGCATTGGGTCGGCGCTATCAGGCGCAACTCTTCATCAATGACTACTGGAAATTGGCAGTAAAACATCAGGCGTACGGCGTACATCTGGGTCAAGAAGACCTCGATACCGCCGATCTGGTCGCGATTAAAAAAGCTGGCCTGCGTTTAGGCGTCTCCACGCACGACGATCGTGAACTGGCGCGTGCCGTGGCGATAAACCCGTCCTACATTGCGCTTGGGCATATTTTCCCCACACAAACCAAAGACATGCCTTCCGCACCGCAAGGGCTGGCCGAACTGACCCAGCACATCGCCGATCTGCAAGACCGTTTTCCCACCGTGGCAATCGGTGGGATCAGCATCGACAGAGTGCCTGCGGTGCTGGCGACGGGCGTCGGCAGCATTGCCGTCGTCAGCGCCATTACTCAGGCTCCAGGCTGGCGGCAGGCCACTGCGACGCTGCTCAAGATGATTGAAGGACGGGAGGCATGAAATGGTAACAAATCGCCCTCCAACGCCTGCGGGGCTGAGCGATAGCGAGTTCATGCGCTACAGCCGTCAACTGATGCTGGAAGATGTTGGCCCTGAAGGTCAGGAGAAACTCAAAGCCGCCCGCGTTCTGCTGGTAGGGCTCGGTGGACTGGGTTCCCCCGCGTCACTCTATCTGGCCGCCGCTGGAGTCGGCACGCTGCTACTTGCTGACGATGACTCATTGCATATCAGCAACCTGCAACGCCAGATTCTGTACCGCACCAGCGAAACCGACAAGCCCAAAGCAGTGTTGGCACAGCGTCAGCTACAGGCATTAAATCCGTATTCGGAAGCGATCGCACTCACCGAAAGGCTAAGTGGTGAGGCGTTACACGACGCCGTCAGCCGCGTCGATCTGGTGCTGGATTGCAGCGACAACATGACAACCCGCCACGCGGTTAACGCCGCCTGCGTGAGTGCAGGTAAGCCGCTGATCAGCGGTAGCGCCGTCGGTTTCAGCGGTCAGCTTGCGGTCTTCACGCCGCCTTATCACTCTGGCTGCTACGCCTGCCTGTACCCGGATACAGCCGAACCGCAGCGCAACTGCCGTACTGCGGGCGTACTTGGCCCAGTAGTCGGTGTGATTGGCACACTTCAGGCGCTGGAGGCAATCAAAATGCTGGCAGGCATGCCATCCGCGTTGGACGGCAAGCTGAGAATGTTCAATGGCAAACAGCAGAGCTGGAACACGCTTCAACTCACGCGTGCGCCCCATTGCTCGGTATGCGGGGACGTGGCATGAAAATCACGTTGAATGATGAACCCTTTGAATGTCCTGAGGCCATCACGGTTGAGATGCTGCTGAGCCAGATAAACCGGCTCCAGCCCGGCACTGCGCTAGCCATCAACCAGACCATTATCCCGCACGCGACTTGGTCACAGCATCAGGTGCAGGACGGTGATGATATTTTGCTTTTTCAGGCAATCGCGGGAGGATGACATGCTGCACATTGCCGATACGATATTAACTTCACGGCTGCTGACCGGTACGGGCAAATTCGCCACGCCAGAGCTGATGCTAGCGGCACTTGAGGCTTCCGGTTCGCAGTTAGTCACCATGGCGATGAAGCGCGTAGATCTGAATGGCGGCAACGACGCCATTCTCGCTCCGCTACGCCAGCTCGGTATTAAGCTACTGCCCAACACGTCGGGTGCCAAAACCGCAGACGAAGCTGTTTTTGCTGCCCGACTGGCGCGTGAAGCGCTGGGTACTCACTGGCTGAAACTGGAAATTCACCCCGATGTGAAATACCTGCTGCCCGACCCTATCGAAACGCTGAAGGCCGCCGAACAGCTGGTTAAAGAGGGATTCACGGTGCTGCCCTATTGCGGTGCCGACCCAGTACTGTGCAAACGGCTGGAAGAAGTTGGCTGCGCGGCGGTGATGCCGCTGGGTGCGCCAATCGGATCCAATCAGGGGCTGCAAACGCGTGATTTTCTCCGCATTATCATCGAACAGGCGCGTGTTCCGGTGATTGTCGATGCGGGCATCGGTGCGCCCAGTCATGCGGCCGATGCGCTGGAAATGGGGGCCGACGGAGTGTTGGTAAATACAGCAATCGCGGTTGCCCGCGATCCTGTGGCGATGGCACATGCATTCCGGCTGGCCGTCGATGCCGGCGGGCTTGCTCGTCAAGCCGGGCTGGGAAATAAGCAGTTCGTCGCCAGCGCCACCAGCCCACTCACCGGCTTTCTTCACCAACAAACGGAAGATCGACACACGGAAGGGGTGGAACGATGAGCGTCGATTTTCAAACCGTCTGGGAACAACTCGACTGGGATGACCTGACGCTGCGCATCAACAGTAAAACAGCCCATGATGTTGAACGGGCGCTTGCTGCACCACACCCGACACGCGATGACTTTATGGCGCTCATTTCACCTGCCGCCAGCGCTTATCTGGAACCGCTAGCCCAGCGGGCACAGCAACTCACCCGCCAGCGTTTTGGTAATACGGTGAGCTTTTATGTGCCGTTATATCTGTCCAATCTGTGTTCCAACGACTGCACCTACTGCGGCTTTTCGATGAGCAATCACATCAAGCGAAAAACGTTGGATGATGCAGAAATCCTGCGTGAATGCGCAGCTATCAAGGAACTCGGGTTTGAGCACCTGCTGCTCGTGACCGGTGAACATCAGCGCAAAGTGGGAATGGATTATTTTCGTCGTGTCTTTCCGCTGATTCGACCGCTCTTCAGTTCGTTGATGATCGAAGTCCAACCGCTGTCGCAGGACGAATACGCTGAGTTAAAAACGCTGGGGCTGGATGGCGTGATGGTCTATCAGGAAACCTATCACCCAGCGACCTACCAGTTACACCATCTAAAAGGACAAAAGCAGGATTTCCACTGGCGACTCGCCACGCCGGATCGGCTTGGTCGCGCGGGGATCGACAAGATCGGGCTGGGCGCGTTAATCGGCCTGTCCAATAGCTGGCGTACCGACTGTTACATGGTGGCGGAACATCTGCTGCACTTACAGCAGAGCTACTGGCAGAGTCGTTACTCTATCTCGTTCCCTCGCCTGCGCCCCTGTGCGGGCGGTATTGAGCCAGCGTCGTTAATGGATGAAGCACAGCTCATGCAGGTGATTTGCGCATTCCGATTATTGTCACCGGATATTGAGCTATCGCTTTCCACGCGTGAATCGCCTTTCTTCCGCGATCATGCGATTCCCATTGCGATTAATAATGTCAGCGCGTTTTCCAAAACCCAGCCGGGTGGCTATGCCGACAATCACCCCGAACTGGAACAGTTTTCACCGCATGATTCACGGCGCCCTGAAGACGTGGCGCAGGCCATCGTACGCGCTGGTCTTCAACCCGTGTGGAAAGACTGGGACGGTTATTTAGGTAGATAGCACGACGATGCGCCGGATAGAGGTCACTTAAGCGTGAAGTGAGAGGGAACACGGGATGAGGTTCCCGCAGGGACACCTCGCACCGTGGTAGCCCTCGCGTCTCGCGATGTTAAGCGATCGGCGTGAGCCATACGCATGATTTGGGACACAGCTCGCAGGCCGGAATGAGAATTACACGGAAGGCCATATTCTCAGGATAGCGCCGCGCAACATGACATTCGGCCTATCGTCACGGCCTTCGACGAAGAATACAGTAGCGTCGTTGGCAGGACTGAGCGTTACTCAACCTGTTGACCGGAGCCGTTTGCCACTTATCAGCTCTGCACATCAACCCGCCGATACGGGGCTTATCCTTACCCGTATCGGCCCTTCCTTAAAAATCATCAAGGAGCGTTCTGGTCAGGAAGCGCATGCATCATCTTCGCGACTTCACTACCCACAATGCGCAGCCCTTCCCTTATCTCTTCCGTGAAGCGGTTGGCATAATTGAGTCGAATACAGTTGCGATATTTCCCTGAGGCGGAAAATAGCGAACCCGCGGCTATCTGTATGCCCGCCTTTCTGACTTCGCGCGCGAGCTTGAGCGAATCAAAATATTCGGGTAGTTCAATCCACACCAGGAATCCACCCTGCGGGCGACTCACACAAATATTGGACGGAAAATACTCACGCACCCAGCAGGTAAAGATGCTCAAGTTGGCTTTGTATTGGGCGCGCATGCGGCGCAAATGAGGCTGATAGTGCCCCTGACGAATAAATTCTGCCACAGCAAGCTGAGGCTGTACCACCGTCGATCCCGTGCTGATGTACTTTGTATGGATCACGCGTTCCAGATAGCGTCCCGGAGCGATCCAGCCAACACGCAAACCGGGTGCCAGGTTCTTCGAAAACGAGCTACACAACAGTACGCGTCCATCCTCATCAAAAGACTTTATCGCGCGGGGACGCGGATATTCATAGGCCAGCTCGCCATAGGCATCATCTTCAATAATCGCGATATCAAAATGCTGTGCCAGTGTAACCAGCGATTTCTTACGGGCATCAGGCATGATGAAACCAAGCGGGTTGTTGCAGCTAGGAACCAGAAGTACGGCTTTGATCGGCCATTGATCCAGCGCCAGCCGTAACGCTTCGAGACTGATCCCCGTCACTGAGTCGGTTGGGATCTCGATCGCTTTGATATCCAGCCCACGAAGGATCTGCATCGTTCCCGGAAAAGCGGGAGATTCAACGGCCACGATGTCGCCGGGCTGACAAACGGCGCGGACCGCAACAAACAAGGCTTCCTGACATCCGGTAGTGATCACAATATCATCTTGCGTCAGCTGGCAGCCACAGTCGACGGTAAGGCGGGCAATCTGTTCACGCAGCGCAGGCACGCCATATACGCTGTCATATTGTAAGACTCGGGGATCTTGATACTGGCAAAGGCGGCCCATCTCTTTCCACAGTGGTTTGATGGTCGGCTGGCTCACATCCGGCATTCCGCTGCCAAATTTCAGCACGTTGGTTTCCAGACGCACATTCACCAACTCCAGCACTGATTCCCACTGCGTGATTTCCACTGGGCGCTGAGCCGGACGCGTCAACGCGGGGACGGGCGGCGTTGCCTTACGCGGCGTGACAAAATATCCCGAACGCGGCTGCGGCATAATCAACTGCCGCGTTTCCAACAGATGATAAGCTTGCTGTACGGTACTGATGCTCACACCATGTTCTGTACTGAGTGCCCGAACGGAAGGCAGTCGTTCTCCACTTTGATATAACCCTTGTTCGATCCGCTGTTCTAACAACCCAGCAAGGTGTTGATAACGCGTCATCAGTATCGTTCCTCATCATGATTTACAGCGGTAATCAGTACAGATTCGAATAAAAATCACCATTCAGATGCAATATCACACAGTCTGTATGCTAAAAAAATGTATTTTTTGCATCTGTATTGAAAATACCTTTCACCTCATCATAGCGATCATTCACTGGCGAGGGGGAAAATATGGAATTTCATGAGAATCGATCACAAAAACCGTTCCGCGAGTCACCGTTCTGGCTAATGCTGATTTTACCGTACCGCCTGTGGAAAGCCTGGCGAGCAAGAGCGCAAACGCTGAAGATACTGCGGAATATGGGCGATGATGGGCTTAAAGACATCGGGCTGAAACGAAGCGATCTCGATCGGTTCAGATAACATAACAACAAAAAAGTAGAGATATCGTCGATACAGATAGTGCATCTGTATCGGCAAGATAAAGAGGTTAGTTAGGGACTGTATCGTCTGCGGGTGCTTTCATCCACATCCCAACAATTGCCGACAGTAAGCAGCCGATGGCAAGGTAAGCCGCCACCGCATGCCATGAACCATCCATAAACTGCACCAGCAGAACTGCAATAAAAGGCGTAAATCCGCCACCAACCACACTGGCAACCTGATAACCCACACCCGCTCCGCTATAGCGATATGCCGTACCAAATAGTTCAGTAAACATCGGTTGCTGTACGCTAACAATCATATCGTGGGCAGCATTCGCCAGCATGATGGCAAAGAACAGAATCAACAGTGTGTTGTGGCTTTCCAGCGCCATGAAGAATGGCACCGCGCTCACCGCGCCAATCAGTGCACCTGTCACATAGATACGACGACGGCCAAAGCTATCCGCCAGATAAGCGAAGAAAGGAATAGATACACAGCTTATCGCTCCCACCAGCAGCCCGATATTCAGGAAGATATCGCGCGATAAACCAAGATGAGTGGTGGAGTAATTGAGTGCAAACGCGGTGACGATATACATCGTCAGTAGCTCACCAAGCCGTAACGCAATAATTAGCAGGAATGCTTTAGGATGCTGGCGCAGTGCTTCCATAATGGGGAATGAACGCAGTTTGTTTGCTCTTTCTCCCAGCGTTTTATTAGCCTCAAACTCCTGAGACTCATCCATCCCGTTACGTACCCACCAGGCAATAGCAACCAGAATCAGACTGAATAAGAACGGCAGACGCCATCCCCAAGTAGTAAATTCCTCATTGGTCGTCAAATTGCTCACTACCGATACCGAGCCGGTTGCCAGTAATAGTCCGACACCAAAGCCAACCTGCACGCCACTGCTGTAAAAAGCTTTCTTCTTCTTCGGCGCATTTTCTACCGCCAACAGCGCCGCCCCGCCCCATTCACCACCGACCGCGAATCCCTGAATTGCCCGCAGTGTGACCAACAGCACCGGCGCCCACCAGCCAATAGAATCAAACGACGGCAACAATCCAATCAATGCAGTGGAAATACCCATCATCCAGACCGTAATCATCAACATCCGTTTACGACCCAGCTTGTCACCAAAGTGACCAAACACCATACCGCCTAACGGACGGAACAGAAAACCAACGCCGAACGTACCAAATGCTGCCAGCGTCCCCATTGTCGGGCTGATCTGCGGGAAAAACTCGGTATTAAATACAAGAGCGGCAACAATTCCGTACAGCAGAAAATCGTACCAGTCGACAACGGCACCAACAAAACTGCCCCATGCCGCACGTTTCGCTCGATGTTGAGAATGGCTTACTGACTGTGTTTGTAGGGTTTTATCAGAAGAAAGTGAATCATCCTGATGAGGTAATGAGCCGCCAGGCTGTGAGATAGTTGGCGTAGTTGAGGTGTCCATGTCGGTTCCGTTCTATTTACTTTACACCACTGTACAACAAAAAATTTCAGGAGGAAATTTTTAACGTCGTTTGCGACGGCCTTTAGGTAGCGCACGGAGATATACGCTATAAAAAAAACCCCGACCATGATAGCCGGGGTTTTTATTATTTACCGCATGATAGTGCAGCGTAAAGAGACTTATTCGTCGTCGCTGCTACCAAAGCCTGCGTTCAACAGCTCAGCCAGGTTAGCAGAAGCTTCATCGGCACTCACCTGAGGCACGACAGGAGCTTCACCCGCCTGACGGCGGCGCATACGATCCTGATGGTACGCATAACCCGTACCCGCTGGGATCAGACGACCTACGATAACGTTCTCTTTCAGGCCACGCAGCTCATCACGTTTACCCGCAACAGCAGCTTCGGTAAGCACGCGAGTGGTTTCCTGGAACGATGCCGCAGAAATGAAGGACTCGGTCGCCAGAGATGCTTTGGTGATACCTAGCAGATCGCGGCTGAACGTTGCCGTGATCTTGCCATCCGCTTCCAACTTACGGTTGGCAATCTTGATGCGAGACATTTCTGCCTGCTCGCCTTCCAGGAACTCCGTACTACCCGCGCTAACGATGGTGCCTTTACGCAACATCTGACGAACGATAACCTCAATGTGTTTATCGTTAATCTTAACGCCTTGCAGACGGTAAACTTCCTGAACTTCGTTGGTGATATAACGCGTTACTGCATGTACGCCACGCAGACGCAGGATATCGTGCGGAGACTCTGGGCCGTCGGAAACAACGTCACCACGTTCCACAACTTCACCTTCGAACACGTTGAGCTGACGCCATTTCGGAATCATCTCTTCGTAAGCATCGCTGCCATCCAACGGAGAAATCACCAGACGGCGCTTGCCTTTGGTTTCTTTACCGAAGGAAATGATGCCGCTGATCTCTGCCAGAATCGCCGGTTCTTTCGGACGACGAGCTTCGAACAGGTCGGCTACGCGTGGCAGACCACCGGTAATATCCTTGGTACCACTGGATTCCTGAGGGAGACGCGCCAATGTATCACCAGCACCAATCTGCACCCCATCTTCCAACTGAACAATTGTTTTACCCGGCAGGAAGTATTGAGCAGGCATATCGGTACCTGGGATCAGTACATCTTCACCTTTAGCATCAACAATTTTCAGTGCTGGACGCAGGTCTTTACCGCTACCAGTACGCTCTGCGCTATCCAGAACCACGATAGAAGACAAACCAGTCAGTTCGTCGGTCTGGCGGGTAATGGTTTGACCGTCAATCATGTCAGCAAAACGGATGAAACCGCTCACTTCGGTCACCACAGGCATGGTATGCGGATCCCAGTTTGCTACGGTTTCACCGCCGCTAACTTCTGAGCCGTCACCTTTCGCCATCACCGCACCGTAAGGCACTTTATAGCTTTCTTTAGTACGTCCGAATTCGTCGATCAGCTTCAGTTCGGTATTACGTGAAGTAATAACCAGTTTACCGTTGCCGTTCATAACGAACTTCACGTTGTTCAGTTTCAGGCTACCTTTATTTTTCACCTGAATGCTGGACTCAGCAGCCGCACGCGATGCCGCACCACCGATGTGGAACGTACGCATGGTTAACTGTGTACCCGGTTCACCGATGGACTGTGCCGCGATAACCCCGATGGCCTCACCTTTGTTGATGATATGACCACGAGCCAGATCGCGACCGTAGCAATTGGCGCACACGCCAAAGTCGGTTTGGCAGCTTACCACTGAACGGACTTTAACAACGTCAACAGAGTTCTCTTCCAACATGTCACACCACTGCTCGTTCAGCAGCGTGTTACGTGGAACCAGAATATCCGCGGTGCCCGGTTTGATCACGTCTTCAGCCGTTACACGACCCAGTACGCGCTCACGCAGTGGCTCTTTAACATCACCACCCTCGATAACCGGCGTCATCATGATACCTTCATGGGTACCACAATCGTCCTCGGTAACAACCAGATCCTGCGCAACGTCAACCAGACGACGCGTCAAGTAACCGGAGTTTGCCGTTTTCAGTGCAGTATCCGCCAGACCTTTACGCGCACCGTGCGTCGAGATGAAGTACTGGAGTACGTTCAAACCTTCACGGAAGTTTGCGGTAATCGGTGTCTCGATGATGGAACCATCTGGTTTCGCCATCAGACCACGCATACCCGCCAACTGACGAATCTGTGCCGCAGAACCACGCGCACCGGAGTCGGCCATCATAAAGATGCTGTTGAAAGAAACCTGCTGCTCAACCACGCCATCACGGTTAACCACATCCTCAACGGACAGGTTTTCCATCATCGCTTTCGCAACACGTTCGTTCGCCGCTGCCCAGATATCGATCACTTTGTTATAGCGTTCGCCCGCGGTAACCAGACCAGACTGGAACTGCTCCTGAATCTCGGCAACTTCGGTTTCTGCTTCTTCGATAATCTCGGCTTTTTTCGCTGGGATAACCATGTCATCGATACCTACGGAAGCACCAGAGCGCGCCGCGTAAGCAAAACCGGTATACATAGTCTGGTCAGCGAAGATAACCGTCGGCTTCAGACCCAAAATGCGGTAACAGGTGTTAAGCATTTTGGAGATCGCTTTCTTGCCCAGAGGCTGGTTAACGATCGAGTACGGCAGACCTTTCGGTACGATCATCCACAGGATGGCGCGGCCGATAGTCGTATCAATAATTGACGTCTGATGCGTAACATCGCCTTCGATGCTCTTGATCTCTTCCGTGATACGCACTTTAACGCGCGCATGCAGAGAGGCAAGGCCAGCACGATAAACGCGTTCAGCTTCTTTCGGACCCGTGAGCACCATGCCTTCGCCTTTGGCGTTAACACAGTCACGCGTCATGTAATACAGACCCAATACCACGTCCTGAGAAGGAACGATGATTGGCTCACCATTCGCAGGGGACAGGATGTTGTTGGTCGACATCATCAACGCACGCGCTTCCAACTGGGCTTCCAGCGTCAGCGGTACGTGTACAGCCATCTGGTCACCATCGAAGTCGGCGTTATATGCCGCACAAACCAGCGGGTGCAGCTGGATCGCTTTACCTTCGATCAGTACCGGTTCAAATGCCTGGATACCCAAACGGTGAAGTGTTGGCGCACGGTTCAGCAGTACTGGGTGTTCGCGAATGACTTCGTCTAGGATATCCCATACGACGGCTTCTTCACGCTCAACCATTTTCTTGGCGGCTTTAATGGTGGTAGCAAGACCACGCAGTTCCAGCTTGCCGTAGATGAACGGTTTGAACAGTTCCAGTGCCATTTTCTTCGGCAGACCACACTGGTGCAGACGCAGGTATGGACCAACGGTGATTACGGAACGACCAGAGTAGTCAACACGCTTACCGAGTAGGTTCTGACGGAAACGACCCTGTTTACCTTTGATCATATCGGCCAAAGATTTCAGAGGACGTTTGTTAGAACCGGTGATCGCACGACCGCGACGGCCGTTGTCCAGCAAGGCATCAACCGCTTCCTGCAACATACGTTTTTCGTTACGTACGATGATGTCTGGCGCAGCCAGATCCAGCAGACGTTTCAGACGGTTGTTACGGTTAATCACGCGACGGTACAGATCGTTCAGATCGGAAGTCGCGAAACGACCACCATCCAATGGAACCAACGGACGCAGATCTGGCGGCAGTACCGGCAGAACAGTCAGGATCATCCACTCTGGCTTGTTACCAGACTGTACGAACGCTTCCAGCAGCTTAATACGCTTCGTCAGCTTTTTACGTTTGGTTTCGGAGTTGGTTTCGGTCAGCTCTTCACGCAGCTGCTCGCATTCCTGCTCCAGATCCATATTCTTCAGCAGAGCCTGGATCGCTTCGGCGCCCATTTTCGCGTCGAATTCGTCACCAAACTCTTCCAGCGCATCCAGATACTGCTCTTCAGTCAGGATCTGACGGCGCTCAAGGTTGGTCATCCCACCTTCAACCACGACATAAGATTCAAAATAAAGCACACGCTCAATGTCACGCAGCGGCATATCTAACAGCAAACCGATACGGGAAGGCAGTGACTTCAGGAACCAGATGTGCGCAGTCGGAGAAGCCAGCTCGATGTGACCCATACGCTCACGACGTACTTTAGTCTGGGTTACTTCAACGCCGCACTTCTCACAAATAACACCGCGGTGTTTCAGGCGCTTATACTTACCGCACAAGCACTCATAATCTTTTACTGGCCCAAAGATACGGGCGCAGAAAAGACCGTCACGCTCAGGTTTGAACGTACGGTAGTTGATGGTTTCTGGCTTTTTAACTTCACCAAAAGACCACGAACGGATCATGTCTGGCGAGGCCAGAGCAATTTTGATCGCATCAAACTCTTCGGTTTTAGTTTGCGCTTTCAGAAACTTTAATAAGTCTTTCACGGATTGGCTCCTGTCGGAGTTAGACCTGATAGACACCTGAACTATGCCGTTAAAGCAGCCATGCTGTTAAAAACAACATGGCCGTTAAAAACAGCGTTCAGGTGTCCCTATGACGAATGCCAGCGATACAACGAGCTGGTATTACTTTTCTTCCAGCTCGATGTTGATACCCAGCGAACGGATTTCTTTCAACAATACGTTGAAGGATTCCGGCATGCCTGGTTCCATCTGATGATTGCCATCCACGATGTTTTTATACATCTTGGTACGGCCGTTCACGTCATCAGACTTAACGGTCAACATTTCTTGCAGGGTATAAGCTGCACCATAAGCTTCCAGCGCCCACACTTCCATCTCACCGAAGCGTTGACCACCGAACTGCGCCTTACCACCCAGCGGCTGCTGAGTAACCAGGCTATAAGAACCGGTGGAACGGGCATGCATCTTATCGTCAACCAAGTGGTTCAGTTTCAGCATGTACATGTAGCCCACTGTAACCTGACGCTCAAATTGCTCACCAGTACGTCCATCGTACAGAGTAATCTGACCGGAGGTAGGGATACCGCCCATCTGCAACAGTTCCTTGATTTCTTTCTCTTTTGCACCGTCGAATACCGGCGTTGCAATTGGCATACCCTTCTTCAGGTTTTCAGCCAGACGCATAACTTCTTCGTCGGAAAAAGTACTCAGGTCGACTTTTTGACGCACATCGTCGCCCAGATCATAGGCTTTCTGGATAAATTCACGCAGTTTAGTCACTTCTTCGTGCTGCTTAAGCATGGCGTTGATTTTCTCGCCGATACCTTTTGCTGCCATACCCAAGTGGGTTTCCAGAATCTGACCGATGTTCATACGTGAAGGTACACCCAGCGGGTTCAGTACGATATCGACCGGCGTACCGTTCTCATCGTAAGGCATATCTTCGATCGGGTTGATCTTGGAGATAACACCTTTGTTCCCGTGACGACCTGCCATCTTGTCACCCGGTTGGATCTGACGCTTAACAGCCAGATAAACCTTAACGATTTTCAGCACGCCCGGTGCCAGATCATCGCCTTGGGTGATTTTACGGCGCTTAGCTTCGAGTTTTTTCTCGAACTCGTGCTTCAGCTCATCATACTGTTCTGCAAGCTGTTCCAACTGATTCTGTTTATCTTCATCAGTCAGACCCAGTTCCAACCAGCGCTCGCGCGGCAGTTTGTCCAGTTTTTCAGCTTCTACGCCGCCAGAAACCAGCACTGCGTGGATACGTCCAAACAGGCCCGCTTCCAGAATCTGCAACTCTTCAGTCAGGTCTTTCTTCGCCTGCTTCAGCTGCATTTCTTCGATTTCCAACGCACGTTTGTCTTTTTCCACGCCGTCGCGGGTAAAGACCTGTACGTCGATAATCGTACCGGAAACACCGTTTGGTACACGCAGAGAAGAGTCTTTAACGTCAGACGCTTTCTCACCGAAGATCGCACGCAGCAGCTTCTCTTCTGGCGTCAGTTGGGTTTCACCTTTCGGCGTCACTTTACCAACCAGAATGTCACCACCGGTCACTTCCGCACCGATATAAACGATGCCAGACTCATCCAGTTTAGAAAGTGCTGCTTCACCCACGTTCGGGATGTCCGCAGTAATTTCTTCAGGCCCTAACTTGGTGTCACGAGACACACAGGCCAGTTCCTGGATGTGAATGGTCGTAAAGCGATCTTCCTGAACCACACGCTCGGAAACGAGGATGGAGTCTTCGAAGTTGTAACCATTCCATGGCATGAATGCCACGCGCATGTTCTGACCCAGCGCCAGCTCACCCAGATCGGTGGACGGGCCATCTGCCAGAACGTCACCACGTTCTACTGGTTCACCCAGAGACACACACGGCATCTGGCTGATGCAGGTGTTCTGGTTAGAACGGGTATATTTGGTCAGGTTATAGATGTCGATCCCGGCTTCGCCCGGATACATTTCATCGTCATTAACGCGGATTACAATACGAGATGCATCCACGTACTGTACTGTACCACCACGTTTTGCTACTGCAGTTACACCGGAGTCAACCGCAACAGCGCGTTCCATACCCGTACCAACCAGCGGCTTATCAGCGCGTAAGGTAGGAACGGCTTGACGTTGCATGTTCGCACCCATCAGGGCACGGTTGGCGTCATCGTGTTCCAGGAACGGAATCAGGGACGCACCGACGGAAACTATCTGCTGTGTGGAAACATCCATATATTCAACCTGATCACGGCTGAACAAGCTGGACTCTCCTTTGTTACGGCAGGTAACCAGTTCGTCGATGAAGCGACCTTCTTCGTCTAAATTGGTGTTTGCCTGTGCGATAACGAAGTTACCTTCCTCAATCGCAGACAGGTAATGAATCTCATCCGTAACCACGTTTTCACGCACGCGACGATATGGGGTTTCAAGGAAACCGTATTCGTTCGTTTGCGCATAAACGGACAGGGAGTTGATCAGACCAATGTTCGGACCTTCTGGCGTTTCGATAGGACAAACACGACCATAGTGAGTCGGGTGTACGTCACGAACTTCAAAGCCAGCACGTTCACGCGTCAGACCACCTGGACCCAATGCAGAGATACGACGTTTGTGCGTAATCTCAGACAACGGGTTGTTCTGGTCCATAAACTGTGACAGCTGGCTCGAACCGAAGAACTCTTTCACAGCAGCCGAAATCGGCTTGGCGTTAATCATGTCCTGCGGCATCAGCGTATCGAGGTCACCCAGAGACAGACGCTCTTTTACAGCGCGTTCTACACGCACCAGACCAACGCGGAATTGGTTTTCTGCCATTTCGCCGACGGAACGGATACGACGGTTGCCGAGGTGGTCGATATCATCCACTTCGCCTTTACCGTTACGGATATCAATGAGCTTCTTCATCACTTCGATGATGTCAGCTTTGCTCAGGATACCGGAACCTTCGATCTCGTCACGCAACAAAGAACGGTTGAACTTCATACGGCCAACCGCAGACAGATCGTAGCGGTCTTCAGAGAAGAACAGGTTCTCGAACAGCGTTTCTGCTGCTTCACGCGTTGGTGGCTCACCAGGACGCATCATGCGATAGATTTCAACCAGCGCGCTCAGACGATCGCTTGACGGATCGACACGCACGGTTTCAGACATGTATGCACCGTGATCAAGATCGTTGGTGAACAGTGTCTCAATACGTTTGTGACCAGACTGGCTCAGTTTAGCCAGCAGATCCAGCGACAGCTCCATGTTGGCTGCGCCGATCAGTTCACCAGTGCTCTCGTCGATATAATCTTTGGACAGTACTTTGCCAGCGATATATTCAACAGGCACTTCAATGCGCTCAATACCGTCTTTCTCTAACTGACGGATATGACGTGCAGTGATGCGGCGACCTTTTTCGATATAAATTTTACCATTCGCTTCGATATCAAACGACGCGGTTTCACCACGTAAGCGCTCAGGAACCAGATCCATCTGCAATTTATTGCCATTGATTTCATAGACAATTTTATCGAAGAAAAGATCGAGAATCTGTTCGGTGGAGTAACCCAGCGCACGCAGGATAATGGTCGCAGGCAATTTGCGGCGACGGTCGATACGGACAAACAGGTTATCCTTCGGATCAAATTCGAAATCCAACCAGGAACCACGGTAAGGAATAATACGTGCGTTATACAGCACCTTACCTGAAGAGTGGGTTTTACCTTTGTCACTATCGAAGAACACACCTGGACTACGGTGCAACTGAGACACGATCACACGCTCAGTACCGTTGATCACGAAGGTACCGTTATCAGTCATGAGCGGAATTTCGCCCATGTAAACTTCTTGTTCTTTGATGTCTTTAACGGTGCCTTCAGGCGCTTCACGCTCGTAAATCACCAGACGCAGTTTAACGCGTAGCGGCGCAGAGAACGTCACACCACGGATCTGACATTCTTTAACGTCAAATACTGGTTCGCCCAAGCGATAGCTAACGTATTGCAGCTCTGAATTACCGCTATAGCTTTTTATTGGGAAAACAGAACGGAATGCAGCTTCCAAACCGTGCTGGCCTTCCGGGTCTTGCTCGATAAACTTCTGGAACGAGTCAAGTTGGATAGAAAGGAGATAAGGTATGTCCAAAACTTGTGGACGTTTACCAAAATCCTTACGAATTCGTTTTTTCTCGGTATAGGAGTAAACCATAGGGTTCCTCAGCTAGCTGACAAGTCGAACCACTCTGTCTGCCCTAACAAGGACAGTTCATGCAACACTATTTACGTTGGTCGGAAAATAGAGAACTTTCCGTAATACGTCTTTCTATTACTCTTAAACCATTTCGTTGCTCTTGCTTAGGCAAGGTGCCTATGCGGAAAAACAGTATATTAAGTCGTCAATAGAAAAAAATATTTGGGGAAATCAATGGCTAAACAGTGTGAAATCCCATTGATGCCCTACAGCGCAAAAAGGCTGGTGACTAAAAAGCCACCAGCCATCAGCCTAATAAATCAGGCTGCAACCTGAAAGGTTGGCTTATTTAACTTCAACTTCTGCGCCAGCTTCTTCCAGTGATTTCTTCAGTGCTTCAGCGTCATCTTTGCTCACGCCTTCTTTCATAACTGCTGGAGCAGATTCAACCAGATCTTTGGCTTCTTTCAGGCCCAGACCAGTTGCGCCACGAACAGCTTTGATTACAGCAACTTTGTTAGCGCCGATAGCTTTCAGCACAACGTCGAACTCAGTTTTTTCTTCAGCAACTTCAGCTGGGCCAGCAGCAACAGCTACAGCAGCAGCAGCAGAAACACCGAATTTTTCTTCCATAGCGGAAACCAGTTCAACAACATCCATTACAGACATAGCTGCTACTGCTTCCAGAATTTGATCTTTAGTGATAGACATAACAATAGTTCCTAAGAATCAGAAATAGTTTATACGTTAGCAAGTGCGTTAAAAAAGAAAGCGCTATTATGCGGCTTCTTTTGCATCGCGAACAGCTGCCAGAGTGCGGACCAGTTTGCCAGCAGCGGCTTCTTTCATGGTCGACATCAGACGTGCCAGTGCTTCTTCGTAAGTCGGCAGCGTTGCCAGACGGTCAATTTGAGCCGCCGGGATCAGCTCGCCTTCAAAGGCTGCAGCTTTGACCTCAAATTTTGCATTCGCTTTCGCGAAATCTTTGAACAGACGAGCAGCAGCGCCCGGGTGTTCCATAGAATATGCAATCAGGGTCGGACCAACAAACGTGTCTTTCAAGCATTCAAATTGAGTGCCTTCAACGACGCGGCGCAGCAGGGTGTTACGAACAACACGCATGTAAACGCCAGCTTCACGACCTGCTTTACGCAGTTCGGTCATTTTATCAACGGTAACGCCACGGGAATCCGCAACAACCGCAGACAGCGCACCTTTGGCTACTTCGCTGACTTCAGCAACAATCGCTTGTTTGTCTTGAAGATTTAATGCCATTAGCTTTTGCTCCTGGATTTAGCCGGAGAGAAACTCTCCGGAACTCACTTCACTTATCGCCAAAATTAGAGATAAGCGTTGAAACACGGTGAGCAGAATCCAGTAAAAAATTATTCTTTATAAAAAAGAAAAACGTTATTTAGGCTCTGTCACCGTCTACGCAGGAGAATTAAGTTTCTTACGAAACACCTGCGGTCTTGGACGGAGGCCTGGATAGGCCAGGCTCCAACCGAAAAATTCTTGCGTCGATCCACTTAAGGAACAACGGGCGTAAAATTATAGGTAAATCCCACACCCGAGTAAAGCGGAACAAAAGCTATTAGTTAGCAGCTGCGTTCAGACCGCTCTGGTCGATGGCAACGCCAGCGCCCATAGTGGTAGACAGGCTAACTTTCTTGATGTACACGCCTTTCGCCTGAGATGGTTTTGCTTTTTTCAGCGCAATCAGCAAAGATTCCAGGTTTTCTTTCAAGTTATTAGAATCGAAATCAACCTTACCGATAGTGGTATGGATGATGCCGTTCTTGTCGTTACGGTAACGAACCTGGCCCGCTTTAGCATTATTAACTGCTTCAGCAACGTTAGGTGTTACAGTACCTACTTTCGGGTTTGGCATCAGGCCGCGCGGCCCGAGCAGTTGGCCCAATTGGCCAACAACGCGCATTGCATCTGGAGATGCAATAACAACGTCAAAGCCCATTTCGCCTTTCTTGATCTGATCAGCCAGATCTTCCATGCCCACAAATTCAGCGCCAGCAGCTTTAGCAGCTTCAGCGTTTGCACCTTGGGTGAAGACAGCGACGCGAACAGAACGACCGGTGCCATGAGGCAGAACGGTTGCACCGCGAACGTTTTGGTCAGATTTACGTGCATCGATGCCGAGGTTAACAGCTACGTCTACACTTTCTACAAACTTAGCAGTGGCCAGCTCTTTGAGCAGAGCAACAGCTTCGTTGATGTCATACTGTTTAGTTACATCAACTTTGTCACGGATCACGCGCATGCGCTTGGTCAGCTTAGCCATTTATTAATCCTCCACTACCAGGCCCATGGAACGAGCAGTACCTGCGATAGAACGCGCCATGGCGTCTACATCAGAACCAGTCATGTCCGCAGCTTTAGTTTCTGCGATTTCACGAACCTGAGCGCTCGTTACTTTACCTACTTTGTCTTTGTTCGGCTTGCCGGAACCAGACTTGATACCAGCCGCTTTCTTCAGCAGAACTGCTGCTGGAGGCGTTTTGGTAACGAAGGTGAAAGAACGGTCAGAATAAACGGTAATAACAACAGGAGTCGGTAGACCCTTCTCAAGGCTTTCCGTTTTAGCGTTGAACGCCTTACAGAATTCCATGATGTTAACACCTTGTTGACCCAGAGCCGGACCTACCGGTGGGCTCGGGTTAGCCATACCAGCTGCAACTTGCAGCTTGACATAGGCTTGTACTTTCTTAGCCATTTAACTTTCCTCGATTGGGTAATAGCGCCTAGAAAAAGGCTCCCCGTGGTTTGTATTACGTTTCAGTCGCCGTTAAGGCAACTAAAAAACAAAAGGCGCGAAATTATAGGTTAATTTCGCGCCATAGGCAAGTCGCTATTTTCAGCAAGTCTTGTCAGACACTTAGCCTTTCTCGACCTGAGCAAAGTCCAATTCAACAGGTGTCGCACGACCAAATATAGAAACAGACACCTTAAGGCGGCTTTTCTCGTAGTCCACTTCCTCGACAACACCGTTAAAGTCGGCAAACGGGCCGTCGTTAACGCGAACCATTTCACCTGGTTCAAACAGCGTTTTCGGACGAGGCTTGTCACCAACCTGCTGGAGACGATTCATAATCGCATCCACTTCTTTGTCACTGATCGGCGCAGGACGGTCAGATGTACCGCCAATGAACCCCATAACACGAGGAACACTGCGCACAAGATGCCAACTCGCATCTTCCATAACCATCTGTACCAAGACATAACCAGGGAAAAACTTGCGCTCGCTCTTGCGACGTTGCCCACCACGGATCTCAACTACTTCTTCAGTAGGAACCATGACTTCGCCAAACAGTTCTTCCATATTATGGAGTTTGATGTGCTCACGCAGCGATTGTGCTACGCGGCCTTCAAAACCAGAAAACGCCTGAACGACGTACCAACGTTTTTTTGGAGCTTCAGACATCTTAGAACCTCAGGCCAGTGATAAACGATACCAAACGGACCAGAATACCATCTAGCCCCCACAAAATCAGTGACATCACGGCGGTCACCGCGGCAACGATTAACGTGGTGTGTAACGTTTCCTGACGAGTCGGCCAAATTACTTTGCGTACTTCAGTACGCGCTTCGCGAGCAAACGCTACGGTTGCTTTGCCTTTCGTGGTCAGCAGCGCCACACCACCAGCTGCAGCGATCAGGATAACAACGGCCAATGCACGCAGAGGAAGGCTAAATTCGCGGTAATAATAATTGCCAACAATCGCAACAACCAGCAAGGTACCTACTGCTAGCCACTTAATCACTTCCAGGCTACGCCCACTATCCTGAGCTTCGGTATTCGCACTCATAAACCAACCTGTCACAATGATTCAGACAAATAACTTCGCCCCGCAACTACGGGGCAACCAAACCGAAAAATGTTCTGTAAAACGAATAATTCGGTATTTACGCCGCGTCTACAGAGCCTATCTCACCAATGATTATATCTCACAATCGCTGATGAGATAGGTTCTACCATGACAGCGTAGAAAAAGGGCATCAAATGATGCCCTTTTATCGCGTGTCGCGTCAAACGTTATCAGCGATTAAGCGATAACTTTAGCAACAACGCCCGCACCTACAGTACGGCCGCCTTCACGGATTGCGAAACGCAAACCGTCATCCATCGCAATTGGGTGGATCAAGGTAACAACCATTTTGATGTTGTCGCCCGGCATTACCATCTCTACGCCTTCTGGCAGTTCGATGGTGCCCGTTACGTCAGTCGTACGGAAGTAGAACTGAGGACGGTAGCCTTTGAAGAACGGAGTATGACGGCCGCCTTCATCTTTGCTCAGGATATACACTTCTGATTCGAACTGGGTGTGCGGCTTGATTGAACCAGGCTTGGCCAGTACTTGGCCACGCTCGATTTCTTCACGCTTGATACCACGCAGCAGAACACCTACGTTCTCGCCTGCACGACCTTCGTCCAGCAGCTTGCGGAACATTTCTACGCCAGTACAGGTAGATTTCGCAGTATCTTTGATACCAACGATTTCAACTTCTTCACCGACTTTAACAATACCGCGCTCTACACGACCGGTCACAACGGTACCACGACCAGAGATGGAGAATACGTCTTCGATTGGCAGCAGGAACGGCTTGTCAATTGCACGCTCTGGTTCTGGAATATAAGAATCCAGGTAGCCGGCCAGTTCGATGATTTTTGCTTCCCACTCAGCTTCGCCTTCCAGCGCTTTCAGAGCAGAACCACGAATTACCGGCGTGTCGTCGCCTGGGAAATCGTACTGAGACAGCAGCTCACGCACTTCCATCTCAACCAGTTCCAGCAGCTCTTCGTCATCAACCATGTCACATTTGTTCAGGAACACGATGATGAAAGGAACGCCAACCTGACGACCCAGCAGGATGTGCTCACGAGTCTGAGGCATCGGGCCGTCAGTCGCAGCAACAACCAGGATCGCGCCATCCATCTGAGCAGCACCGGTGATCATGTTTTTCACATAATCGGCGTGTCCTGGGCAGTCAACGTGCGCATAGTGGCGAGACGGGGTATCGTATTCAACGTGAGACGTGTTGATGGTGATACCACGTGCTTTTTCTTCTGGTGCGTTGTCGATCTGATCGAATGCACGTGCGTTACCACCGTAGGTTTTAGCCAGAACGGTAGTGATTGCAGCAGTCAGCGTTGTTTTACCATGGTCAACGTGGCCGATAGTACCGACGTTAACGTGCGGTTTTGTACGTTCAAATTTTTCTTTAGACATCGATTGTCCCTCTAAGACACGGATAAATCGGTGGTATCACCACATCAACCAAGCGATAGCTTGCTGAATTTATTCACAGAAAGAAAATCAGGAGGAGGAAAAGGAAGTGGTGCTGATAGGCAGATTCGAACTGCCGACCTCACCCTTACCAAGGGTGCGCTCTACCAACTGAGCTATATCAGCACATCTTGGAGCGGGCAGTGGGAATCGAACCCACATCATCAGCTTGGAAGGCTGAGGTAATAGCCATTATACGATGCCCGCATCCTGGAACTCGGCTACCTAATTTTTCTGTAGATTTTGAAATTGGGGAATAAGATTATAGACCCCGCCTTCGTCGACCCGGCTTAGTCTTGCTACCGCATCGAATATCCTGCTACCAGGATTGAATTTGGTGGTGGGGGAAGGATTCGAACCTTCGAAGTCTGTGACGGCAGATTTACAGTCTGCTCCCTTTGGCCGCTCGGGAACCCCACCTGATTGTGTACTTGATGGTGCCGGCTACCGGAATCGAACTGGTGACCTACTGATTACAAGTCAGTTGCTCTACCTACTGAGCTAAGCCGGCTTCAAGTGCTGCGCATTCTAGGTAGACAGAACGCTCGATGCAACAAAAAAATTGCGTAAAATGCGCTATCGCTTAGATTTTATCCAAATTCACCCATAAATCTAGACTACCAGCAAAAATTAGCGCAAAGAACCACCAGTTTATCCAATGAGATGAGGATGTCACCATCAAGACACTTCGATATCACTCGCGCCAAAAATACGTTATTTGCCCTTTAGGAGGGCAGACTCTGCACTGACAGATGTTATTTTGCTCGTTTCTCTAAGAGAATAGATCTGGAATGTATTTTGCCTGATTAGAAACAAATTGCTGTCAGACGGACAAAATGCGATGAAAACGGTTCAACTCGATACAGCAACCTTGCCTATCTATCGTGAAGAACTGGCCTATCTACTGATAGATGCTGTAGAAAACGGCGCTTCTGTTGATTACCACTCACCACTACTTCACAAAGAAGCCGTAGAATATTTTCACGGATTGCAAACGTCTGTCGCCAGCGGTGAACGCATCCTATGGGTAGTGCGCGACGACGAAGGAGACGAGTCTATTTAGATATTCAAGTAGGCTCCTTCGCAGAAACATTTTACCGCGTATTGGGATATCGCCATTTGGGAGAATTACCCGGCTATGCTTGTACACCTGATGGCCATTACCACCCAACAGCCATTTATTATAAGTGCCTCTTTGCTACGAATGGTTTAGGTAAAACAATCGCCAGCTAGCGTGTACCAGATGTACAGACACGGATGCATCGGGTACGGAACCGATTTTCTCTTCTTATTTCTATCAGCAAAGTGTTAACCTGCCCATTATCAAAAATTTATTACACAAGAGAAGGTACCGCGATTATGGCGTTAGCTACACTAATAGCCCGCTTCGTCGTGGAGCTATCACTCCCTTCTCTTACCTGTTAAGCAGGCAGAACACGACTTATGAGCAATAGAGAGCAATCTTTGGCCACGCCATATCTACAATTTAACCGCAGCCAATGGGCCGCCTTGCGCGATTCTGTCCCGTTAACGCTGACAGAAGAAGAGATCGTTAAACTCAAAGGGATTAACGAAGATCTTTCATTAGACGAGGTCGCAGAAATTTATCTGCCGTTATCTCGCCTGCTAAATTTCTATATCAGTTCTAATTTACGCCGTCAGGCTGTACTTGAGCAGTTCTTAGGAACTGATGGCCAAAAGATACCTTATATAATCGGTATTGCAGGTAGTGTCGCTGTAGGAAAAAGTACCACAGCCCGTGTACTTCAAGCATTATTGAGCCGTTGGCCAGAACATCGCAGTGTAGAGTTAATTACAACCGATGGGTTTCTTCATCCAAATAAAGTTTTAAAAGAACGTAATTTGATGAAGAAAAAAGGCTTCCCACAATCATATGATATGCATAGCTTGGTGAAATTTGTTTCTGATATAAAATCAGGAACACATAAAGTCACGGCACCGACGTATTCTCATCTGACATATGACATTGTACCTAATAATAATAAAGTGTTGGAGCAACCTGATATTTTAATATTGGAAGGCTTGAATGTATTACAAAGTGGAATGGACTATCCACATGATCCACATAGAGTTTTTGTATCAGATTTTGTAGATTTTTCTATCTATGTCGATGCACCGGAGACACTCCTGCAAACATGGTACATAAATCGTTTCTTAAAATTCAGACAAGGTGCATTCTCAAACCCAAATTCATATTTCCATAATTACGCAAAACTGACGGAAGAGGAAGCTATCGGTATTGCATCTCAATTATGGAAAGAAATTAATGGGCTTAATTTAAAAGAAAATATTCTACCTACCAAGGAGAGGGCTAGCCTTATCATGACTAAAAGTGCTAACCATGCCGTTGAATGTGTTAGGTTAAGAAAGTGAAAAAATTAATATAAACAGGGGGCTAACCCCCTTTTTACGCTCCACGCAGGGAAATCTCCCCACCTATATATGGCGTTATCAGACCGTCATTTTCTAACAACAATGCACCTTGGCGATCTATTCCGCGGTCAACACCGTATATTTCACGATTACCGATAATCAAACGGACTGAGCGATTAAAATAGTTATCCAATTTTTCCCATCGGGAAATGAATGGCTCAAGACCTTGTAGTTCAAAAATAGCCAAAGCTTCTCTTAATTCATAAATAAGAGTCGAAGCAAGTGTATTACGATTAATGTCTATACCAGCTTCTTGTAAATTTATCCATCCTTGATTAATAGTATCTGGGGCAGGCTCTCTCATTTGTAAATTGATACCAGCACCAATTACTAAATTAGCAGCATCACCCGTTTTTCCAGTCAATTCGACAAGAATGCCAGCTAGTTTTCGATCCTTTAGATATAAATCATTGGGCCATTTAACTCGAACACCCTCAGCACCAAGTTTGTGTAGCACTTCAGCCATTACGATACCGATTACCAAACTAACCCCAACAGCGGCAGCAGGTCCTTGTTCTAGGCGCCAATATAAGGACAAATATAAATTCGCTCCAAAAGGGGAAAACCATTGTCGACCCCGACGACCGCGCCCAGATTGCTGATATTCAGCAAGACATGCGTCACCGGAGGATAATGTATCCAATCGTTCTAACATGTACTGATTAGTAGAATCAACGACAGGTAAGACAGTGACTCCACCTTCTGGGAGATTTGTGAGGATGGCCTCTACATCTAATAACTGCATAGGCATAGGTAAAGAATAGCCTTTACCTGTTACAGTAAAAACATCAATTCCCCAATCACGTATAGTTTGAATATGTTTATTAATCGCAGCTCGGCTCATCCCCATCATTTCACCCAGTAATTCACCGGAATAAAATTCACCATCAGAGAGAATCTTAATTAATTTAAGAGGAACCGTAATATCTTTCATGATAATACCTCAATAGCATTGACCTCTCCACGTGCAGCAATAAAGCGAACTTCAGGCTCCAACTGTATAGAGAACTTCTCAGCAACCCGATCGCGAACATAACGAGCTAATTCGACAATATCTGAACTTTTTGCATTATTTTTATTAATCAAAACCAATGCTTGCTTCTCGTGAACAGCCGCACCACCAAGCTGAAAGCCTTTAAGCTTACACTGATCAATTAACCAGCCCGCAGCCAACTTCACGTTACCATCAGCTTGTAAATACTGAGGAGCATTCGGATACTCTCGTAAAATACATTCAGCATCCTGTTGTGTAATTATCGGATTTTTAAAGAAGCTACCGGCATTACCTGTCACTACAGGATCTGGAAGTTTGCTTTGGCGCATATGACATACAGAATCAAACACCTGCTGTGGCGTAACAGTTTCAGGATTCAGTTTGGCCAAATCGCCGTAGTTCAGTATCGGATTCCACTCTTTCTTTAAAAAAAGCCCTACTGCAGTAATCGCAAACCTAGAACGGTAATGGTGCTTAAATATGCTTTCACGGTAACCAAATTGGCATTCCTCAGCGGTAAGACGCATCGTTTTACCTTCTGTTAGATCCAATAATTCAACGTAATCACAGACATGTTGCAATTCGATACCGTACGCACCAATATTCTGTATTGGCGCAGACCCCACACATCCAGGAATTAACGCCAGATTTTCTAACCCAACAATGCCATGTTTAAGCGTATACTCAACTAACTGATGCCAATTTTCACCAGCACCGACATGAAGATACCAGCCATCGCTTGTCTCACGAATATCTATACCTTTGATTCGATTTAGCAGAATAGTGCCTAAAAAATCTTCCAGAAAAAGAACATTACTTCCTTCTCCTAGTAATAAAACTGGCTCTTGTGATGCACTGGCGACGCGCCACTCTTCAATCAATTTGTCCTGAGTATCCGCAACCGTAATACAAGATGCAGAAACAGATAATGAGAAAGAGTTATAAGACTTCAATGAAATAAGGCTTGGCGCCATGATAGAAATACCGACTAATTTAGATATCACATAGTCTACCTGATCTACGCAGGATACCGACGGCCTTTTGCCAACCTAAACGTGTAAATCCCCCAAAATCCTCCATAGCAAAAAGCCCCTGTCTTTCGACAGAGGCTTTCCACGTATTTGATGCCTGGCAGTTCCCTACTCTCACATGGGGAGACCCCACACTACCATCGGCGCTACGGCGTTTCACTTCTGAGTTCGGCATGGGGTCAGGTGGGACCACCGCGCTATCGCCGCCAGGCAAATTCTGTTTCATCCCAACCGTTATGCACTGCTTACGCGCTCGCACAACCATCAGAACCAATCTTTGAACAAGCTGAATTTCGTTTTATATGAGTCTTTCATCACACCAAAACATCTTCGGTGTTGTAAGGTTAAGCCTCTCGGGTCATTAGTACTGGTTAGCTCAACGTATCGCTACGCTTACACACCCAGCCTATCTACGTCGTCGTCTTCAACGGCCCTTCAGGGGCATCTAGTGCCCAGGGAAGACTCATCTCGAGGCAAGTTTCCCGCTTAGATGCTTTCAGCGGTTATCTCTTCCGCACTTAGCTACCGGGCAATGCAATTGGCATCACAACCCGTACACCAGTGGTGCGTTCACTCCGGTCCTCTCGTACTAGGAGCAACCCCTCTCAATCTTCCAACGCCCACGGCAGATAGGGACCGAACTGTCTCACGACGTTCTAAACCCAGCTCGCGTACCACTTTAAATGGCGAACAGCCATACCCTTGGGACCTACTTCAGCCCCAGGATGTGATGAGCCGACATCGAGGTGCCAAACACCGCCGTCGATATGAACTCTTGGGCGGTATCAGCCTGTTATCCCCGGAGTACCTTTTATCCGTTGAGCGATGGCCCTTCCATTCAGAACCACCGGATCACTAAGACCTGCTTTCGCACCTGCTCGAGCTGTCACTCTCGCAGTCAAGCTAGCTTATGCCTTTGCACTAACCTCCTGATGTCCGACCAGGATTAGCTAACCTTCGTGCTCCTCCGTTACTCTTTGGGAGGAGACCGCCCCAGTCAAACTACCCACCAGACACTGTCCGCAACCCGGATTACGGGTCTACGTTAGAACATCAAACATTAAAGGGTGGTATTTCAAGGTTGGCTCCACAAGAACTGGCGTCCTCGCTTCAAAGCCTCCCACCTATCCTACACATCAAGGCTCAAGGTTCAGTGTCAAGCTATAGTAAAGGTTCACGGGGTCTTTCCGTCTTGCCGCGGGTACACTGCATCTTCACAGCGAGTTCAATTTCACTGAGTCTCGGGTGGAGACAGCCTGGCCATCATTACGCCATTCGTGCAGGTCGGAACTTACCCGACAAGGAATTTCGCTACCTTAGGACCGTTATAGTTACGGCCGCCGTTTACCGGGGCTTCGATCAAGAGCTTCGCCTTGCGGCTGACCCCATCAATTAACCTTCCGGCACCGGGCAGGCGTCACACCGTATACGTCCACTTTCGTGTTTGCACAGTGCTGTGTTTTTATTAAACAGTTGCAGCCAGCTGGTATCTGCGACTCCCGCCAGCTCCATCCGCAAGGGACTTCACCGACAGGAGCGTGCCTTCTCCCGAAGTTACGGCACCATTTTGCCTAGTTCCTTCACCCGAGTTCTCTCAAGCGCCTGAGTATTCTCTACCTGACCACCTGTGTCGGTTTGGGGTACGATTTGATGTTACCTGGAGCTTAGAGGCTTTTCCTGGAAGCGTAGCATCGGTTACTTCATCACCGTAGTGACTCGTCATCACGCCTCAGTGTTAACAATGACCCGGATTTACCTAAGTCATCCACCTTCACGCTTAAACCGGGACAACCGTCGCCCGGATAACCTAGCTTTCTCCGTCCCCCCTTCGCAGTAACACCGAGTACAGGAATATTAACCTGTTTCCCATCGACTACGCTTTTCAGCCTCGCCTTAGGGGTCGACTCACCCTGCCCCGATTAACGTTGGACAGGAACCCTTGGTCTTCCGGCGTGCGGGTTTTTCACCCGCATTATCGTTACTTATGTCAGCATTCGCACTTCTGATACCTCCAGCAACCCTCACAGGCCACCTTCAACGGCTTACAGAACGCTCCCCTACCCAACAACACCTAAGTGTCGCTGCCGCAGCTTCGGTGCATGGTTTAGCCCCGTTACATCTTCCGCGCAGGCCGACTCGACCAGTGAGCTATTACGCTTTCTTTAAATGATGGCTGCTTCTAAGCCAACATCCTGGCTGTCTGTGCCTTCCCACATCGTTTCCCACTTAACCATGACTTTGGGACCTTAGCTGGCGGTCTGGGTTGTTTCCCTCTTCACGACGAACGTTAGCACCCGCCGTGTGTCTCCCGTGATAACATTCTTCGGTATTCGTAGTTTGCATCGGGTTGGTAAGTCGGGATGACCCCCTAGCCGAAACAGTGCTCTACCCCCGAAGATGAGTTCACGAGGCGCTACCTAAATAGCTTTCGGGGAGAACCAGCTATCTCCCGGTTTGATTGGCCTTTCACCCCCAGCCACAAGTCATCCGCTAATTTTTCAACATTAGTCGGTTCGGTCCTCCAGTTAGTGTTACCCAACCTTCAACCTGCCCATGGCTAGATCACCGGGTTTCGGGTCTATACCCTGCAACTTAACGCCCAGTTAAGACTCGGTTTCCCTGCGGCTCCCCTATACGGTTAACCTTGCTACAGAATATAAGTCGCTGACCCATTATACAAAAGGTACGCAGTCACCCAACTAGTAGGCTCCCACTGCTTGTACGTACACGGTTTCAGGTTCTATTTCACTCCCCTCGCCGGGGTTCTTTTCGCCTTTCCCTCACGGTACTGGTTCACTATCGGTCAGTCAGGAGTATTTAGCCTTGGAGGATGGTCCCCCCATATTCAGACAGGATGTCACGTGTCCCGCCCTACTCATCGAACTCACAACTTGTGCATTTTTGTGTACGGGACTATCACCCTTTACTGTGCGACTTTCCAGACGCTTCCACTAACACACAAACTGATTCAGGTTCTGGGCTCCTCCCCGTTCGCTCGCCGCTACTAGGGGAATCTCGGTTGATTTCTTTTCCTCGGGGTACTGAGATGTTTCAGTTCCCCCGGTTCGCCTCATGACACTATGTATTCATGTCATGATAATGTGTCGAAACACATTGGGTTTCCCCATTCGGGTATCGTCGGGTATAACGCTTCATATCAGCTTACCGACGCTTATCGCAGATTAGCACGCCCTTCATCGCCTCTGACTGCCTAGGCATCCACCGTGTACGCTTAGTCGCTTAACCTCACAACCCGAAGATGTTTCTTTCGATTCATCATCGCGCTGCGATTATTTGAGAGACTCATTGACAGACTGACTCATCACGACCTACCCGAAGGCAGTCCTGTATGTTCAGCTGTCATGTTTCAATTTTCAGCTTGTTCCAGATTGTTAAAGAGCAAAACATCGCAGTGCACCCAAACAGGTACACTCTGATGTTTTTTATCATACCGAGTAGTGATGGTGGAGCTATGCGGGATCGAACCGCAGACCTCCTGCGTGCAAGGCAGGCGCTCTCCCAGCTGAGCTATAACCCCGTCTCTACTTACAGTTACCTTAGATACCACTCACGGAAGAGTTGGTAGGCCTGAGTGGACTTGAACCACCGACCTCACCCTTATCAGGGGTGCGCTCTAACCACCTGAGCTACAAGCCTATTAAGGTATTTCTGCTCGTTATTTTCATCAGACAATCTGTGTGAGCACTTCACGTAACACACATCTTTTTTTGGTAAGGAGGTGATCCAACCGCAGGTTCCCCTACGGTTACCTTGTTACGACTTCACCCCAGTCATGAATCACAAAGTGGTAAGCGCCCTCCCGAAGGTTAAGCTACCTACTTCTTTTGCAACCCACTCCCATGGTGTGACGGGCGGTGTGTACAAGGCCCGGGAACGTATTCACCGTAGCATTCTGATCTACGATTACTAGCGATTCCGACTTCATGGAGTCGAGTTGCAGACTCCAATCCGGACTACGACGTACTTTATGAGGTCCGCTTGCTCTCGCGAGGTCGCTTCTCTTTGTATACGCCATTGTAGCACGTGTGTAGCCCTACTCGTAAGGGCCATGATGACTTGACGTCATCCCCACCTTCCTCCGGTTTATCACCGGCAGTCTCCTTTGAGTTCCCACCATTACGTGCTGGCAACAAAGGATAAGGGTTGCGCTCGTTGCGGGACTTAACCCAACATTTCACAACACGAGCTGACGACAGCCATGCAGCACCTGTCTCAGAGTTCCCGAAGGCACTAAGCTATCTCTAGCAAATTCTCTGGATGTCAAGAGTAGGTAAGGTTCTTCGCGTTGCATCGAATTAAACCACATGCTCCACCGCTTGTGCGGGCCCCCGTCAATTCATTTGAGTTTTAACCTTGCGGCCGTACTCCCCAGGCGGTCGACTTAACGCGTTAGCTCCGGAAGCCACGCCTCAAGGGCACAACCTCCAAGTCGACATCGTTTACAGCGTGGACTACCAGGGTATCTAATCCTGTTTGCTCCCCACGCTTTCGCACCTGAGCGTCAGTCTTTGTCCAGGGGGCCGCCTTCGCCACCGGTATTCCTCCAGATCTCTACGCATTTCACCGCTACACCTGGAATTCTACCCCCCTCTACAAGACTCTAGCCTGTCAGTTTTGAATGCAGTTCCCAGGTTAAGCCCGGGGATTTCACATCCAACTTAACAGACCGCCTGCGTGCGCTTTACGCCCAGTCATTCCGATTAACGCTTGCACCCTCCGTATTACCGCGGCTGCTGGCACGGAGTTAGCCGGTGCTTCTTCTGCGGGTAACGTCAATCAGCAAGGTTATTAACCTTACTGCCTTCCTCCCCGCTGAAAGTGCTTTACAACCCGAAGGCCTTCTTCACACACGCGGCATGGCTGCATCAGGCTTGCGCCCATTGTGCAATATTCCCCACTGCTGCCTCCCGTAGGAGTCTGGACCGTGTCTCAGTTCCAGTGTGGCTGGTCATCCTCTCAGACCAGCTAGGGATCGTCGCCTAGGTGGGCCATTACCCCGCCTACTAGCTAATCCCATCTGGGCACATCTGATGGCAAGAGGCCCGAAGGTCCCCCTCTTTGGTCCGAAGACGTTATGCGGTATTAGCTACCGTTTCCAGTAGTTATCCCCCTCCATCAGGCAGTTTCCCAGACATTACTCACCCGTCCGCCGCTCGTCACCCGAAGAGCAAGCTCTTCTGTGCTACCGCTCGACTTGCATGTGTTAGGCCTGCCGCCAGCGTTCAATCTGAGCCATGATCAAACTCTTCAATTTAAGATTTGTTTGATTTGCTGAACTCGTCAGCGATGCTCAAAGAATTAAAACTGTTTATTCGTAATGAATTTCACTGTTGTTCACTCTTCAAGACTTTTTATATCGTTAAGATACGGTCTTGTGAGTGCCCACACAGATTGTCTGATTATATTGTTAAAGAGCAGTGCCACTTCTTCGGTGGCGCGGGCTGCATATACTATGCTAATCCGCTTTAAAGTCAAGTCATTACTGACCGCCTTCATTAAATCTTTTTCCTGTCACCACAACCGCGTGTCGCTGTTGCCGTGTCAGTGGATGCGCATTATAGGGACTTCTCGGCGGCTGACAAGCGCTAAATGCAAAATAATTATCGAGTGGGGATTTCTTCAGCAAAGCGCAGTAAAAGACAGCGTTATGCCGGATTTTTCGCCGCTAATTGAGCGAAATCCTGTGCAAAACGGGCAACCTGCTGCCAGTCCGTATATTCAACTTCTTTAGTGCTATCCGTTTCGCCACCCGTCATACGCATAATGAGTTGAATCATTACCCGATCGAACCAACGATAACGCGGATAACGCAGAGCACCTGCGAACACACAACACAGATCTGGCTGCCAAGGGGAATTCAGCAGGAACTTACGCGTATAGGCATTGGTTTGTATTGTGCGCTTTTCTGGTTTGCGTGCGGTGAGGTTCACTGAGAAGAATGCGCTAGGCCGTTGTTGCAGGGAAGCCAGATGCTTATGGATAAATTGATTTACCGCTGGATGAAAGCGCCCGTACCGAATCGACGCTCCCATAAGGACCTGATCGTATTGACCCAGATCGATATCGTTCGCATTGAGCACGTTAACAACATCACACTCCATGGTTCCTTTCAGCGTATTCGCAATATAGGAGGCAATCGCCCTTGTTTGCCCATCCCGACTCGAAAACACGATCAAAGCTTTCATTGTTCTTTATCCTTATTGGTACTATTCCCGCCAGAAGGTTGGCGTAAACAGCACTAAAAGCGTGAAGACTTCCAAACGACCAAACAGCATTGTCAGTATCAAAATCCATTTCGCCGTATCATTCATCGACGTAAAATTCTCAGCGACGACGCCCAGCCCCGGTCCTAGGTTATTCAATGTGGCAGCGACCGCAGCAAACGCGGAGAAATCATCAACGCCTGTCGCAATGACGGCCAGCATGCTGACAATAAAAACCAGTGCGTATGCGGAAAAGAATCCCCATACCGCTTCAAGAATGCGCTCCGGCAGCGCTCGGTGACCCAACTTAATCGTATAAACCGCATTCGGATGCACTAAACGTTTGAGCTCACGCGATCCTTGCAGGAAAAGCAGAAGGATACGAATCACTTTCAGGCCACCGCCGGTTGACCCCGCACATCCACCAATAAACGCAGAGCACAGGAGCAAAACCGGCAGAAAAAGTGGCCACGATGCAATGCTATCCGTTGTAAACCCTGCCGTTGTCGCCATGGAGACAACCTGGAAAAATGCCTGGTTAATCGTCTGCATCCCGCTGTCATAAACATGGTGGAACCACAGGACAATCGTGCACACAGCCACCAGCGACAACTGAACAAAAATGAACATGCGGAATTCTGGATCACGCCAGTATACCTTCAGGCTGCGGCCGCTCAGCAGAGCAAAGTGCAAACCAAAGTTACAGCCGGAAATCAGCAGGAATATCGCGATGATGGTGTTAATCGTTGGGCTATTGAAGTAACCGATACTGGCATCATGAGTAGAGAACCCTCCGACCGACACCGTAGAGAAGCTATGCCCAATCGCATCAAATACTGGCATGCCAGCCATCCACAGCGCGACGGCACAGGCAATGGTGAGTAAGAGATAGATCAGCCACAGCGTTTTCGCCGTATCGGCAATACGCGGGCGCATTTTGTTTTCCTTCAACGGCCCCGGCATCTCGGCACGATAAAGCTGCATCCCACCGACACCAAGAATCGGCAGGATAGCAACGGCGAGTACGATGATCCCCATCCCACCAAACCATTGCAGCATTTGTCGATAGAACAGGATGGCTTTAGGCAATGAATCCAGACCGACCAACGTGGTTGCTCCCGTTGTCGTTAGCCCTGAAAATGATTCGAAAAAAGCATCCGTTACGCCCAGATTAGGGTGTTCAGCAAACAGGAAAGGCAATGCACCAACGCTTCCCAGCACCGTCCAGAAGAGGACAACGATTAGAAACCCTTCTCGAGACTTCAGTTCATGCTTCTGTTTGCGGTTTGGTAGCCACAGCATGATGCCAATTGCCAACGCGACAATAAATGTCTGCGTAAACGCACGGCCTGCGCCATCGCGGTAAATTAACGCCACCAGTCCGGGAATAACCATCGTTCCGGAAAAAAGGATAACCAACTGGCCGACAATACGGGTTATGGCGCGCAAGTGCATCGCAGGGAATTCCTTAATGATTCATAAAAAAGCGCTGGGATTATTATGGAATCGGCAATAAATGCAACGCACCGCGACTTAAATCACGCAATTTCGTTGCCGCTTCCTCGGTTCCCCTGATAGGGAGAGAGAACCGCAATACGACGTCCACGCCATACTCGCTATGCAGCACTTTTCCGCCAAGCTGAAAGATCAGTGATTCCACCAGGGGCAACAGCGCATAGTCACATTGTAAGCCATACTCTTTTTGCAAGACTTTCTCTTGCAGCGATATCAGCTTCAGCGCTTGCTGAACGCCACCGCCATAAGCCTTCACTAATCCACCAGTGCCTAGTGGGATGCCACCATAATAACGTACCACCACAGCCGTAATCTCACCGATACCGCTTCCCATCAGTTGCGACAGCATCGGTTTACCCGCCGTGCCGGACGGCTCACCATCGTCAGAAAAACCAAGCTGCTGGGAATCGTCAGGCGCTCCCGCAACAAACGCCCAGCAATGATGCCCCGCCGAGACATATTCTTCTCTGACGTGCTGGATAAACGCTTTTGCCGCGTTGATTCCCGGCGTTGCCGCCAGGATCGTAGTAAAGCGGCTTTTCTTGATTTCCTCACTGAAGCTCACGGGCGCAGTAAGAATGGGATACGCGTGCATCAGGCCAGATTCAGGTCGCGCGTCATGTTTTCCACGCGTCCTTCATGAATGACAATATTATCCTCGATACGAATACCACCAAACGGTTTCAGCGCATCGATTTTTTGCCAGTCAAAGTGTTGACTATATTCACCCTCGCGCCACGGAGTGAGCAAGGATTCGATGAAGTAGATGCCCGGTTCGATCGTCATGACCATGCCAGGTTCGAGCACACGGGTACAACGTAGGTAAGGATGCTGCGTCGGTGCTGCCAGATGTGTACCGCGATCGTCTTGCATAAACCCAGCGACGTCATGCACCTGCAAGCCCAGCGGGTGACCAAGGCCGTGCGGCAGGAAAAGCGAGGTAAGCCCCTGCTCTACCATCGCTTCTTCGCTGATATCTCGAACCAGCTGATGTGATTTCAGCAGCTTCGCAATCCGCTGATGCATCTGAATGTGGTAATCGGTATAGCGCACTCCCGCCTGAATGGTATCAATCAGCGCAAGCATTTCCTGATTGAGATCTTTAATCAGTTGAGCAAACGCCCCGTCACTCTGTGCAGAATAGGTTCGCGTGAGGTCAGCGGCATATCCGTTATATTCAGCGCCCGCATCAATCAGAAAACTACGGACATCGGAAGGCACCTGATGATCTAGCTGGGTATAGTGCAGCACTGCCGCATGTTCATTGAGCGCAATGATATTGCCGTAAGGCACATCAATATCCCGATGGCCGGTGGCCGTCAGGTAGGCCAGATTAATATCAAACTCGCTCATGCCGGAAAGAAACGCTTCATGCGCTGCACGATGGCCGATAACCGCGGTCTTCTGAGCTTCACGCATGCAGGCCAGTTCGTAGTCTGTTTTGTAAGCGCGATGATAGTGCAGATAATCCAACACGCCCTGAGGATTGATATTCTCCGTCCGAATTCCCAAATCCTGCGCACGTTGTGGTGCATATCCGATATAGGCAACACGCTCACGCTGCGATGGAAGCAGTTGCCCGATATCATCGGCATTCCTCAGCACGGTAATTTCAATCTCTTCGGTCCAGAAGCTCTCAGGAACCGGCGCTACGCTATGCCAGTAATCAACTGGCGAGTAGAACCACAGCTTCGGCGGATTAACGCCGTCAATCCATAGCCAGCAGTTCGGCACCTGAGTAACCGGCACCCACGCTTTAAACTGCGGGTTAACTTTAAAAGGATAGTCGTGATCGTCCAGAAAAACGGTCAACAGTTCACCAGAGTGAATCAGTAATGCGTCAAGCTGATGGCGCGCTAAAACCGCCTGAGCACGCGTTTGCAGCGTAGCCAGATGGTGATGATATAAAGAAGCCAGCTTTTCCATGAGTATCCTTGTACGTCACGACATGATCCCTCCATTTTAACACAGGCATTCTCCAAGGGCAGCGTCCGGTGCTTTGTGATCGATTCGGCAAAAAATTAATCTCCCGTTTGCAAAAAATTAACATTATAACCACAATTCGATTATCTGGTCATACCAGATCACTCACACAAACAGCGGAGATAAACATGCTTTATCAAGGTGAATCCCTCTACATTAACTGGCTTGAGGACGGCATTGCCGAGCTGGTATTTTCTGCCCCGGGCTCCGTAAACACACTAGATACCCGCACGGTTGCCAGCTTGGGTAAAGCGCTGGACGTTCTGGCAGAACAGCCAGACCTGAAGGGATTACTGCTACGTTCTGACAAACCTGCATTTATTGTTGGTGCCGACATCACGGAATTTCTTTCTCTTTTTGCCGCGCCAGCAGAAAAGCTGCATGAGTGGCTTGTCTTCGCCAACCGTATTTTCAATCGCCTTGAGGATTTACCCGTTCCCACACTGTCCGCGATTAATAGTTATGCGTTGGGTGGCGGATGTGAATGTGTGCTGGCGACCGATTTTCGCTTAGCCACACCGGATGCTCGAATCGGGTTGCCCGAGACTAAACTCGGGATCATGCCGGGTTTTGGTGGCACGGTCAGGCTACCGCGCCTACTGGGTGCAGACAGCGCGCTGGAGATTATCGCCGCAGGTAAAGACGTCAGCGCAGCGGATGCCTTAAAAGTGGGACTGGTACAGGCTGTTGTCGCCAATGAAAAACTGATTCCCGCCGCTATCAAGATGTTAAAGCAGGCCATAAAGGGCGAATTGGACTGGCAGGCTTATCGACACCCGAAACTTGAGGCGCTGAAGCTCAGTAAAATTGAAGCCATGATGAGCTTTACCACCGCCAAAGCGATGGTGCTACAAACCGCGGGGAAACACTATCCAGCACCGATGTTAGCGGTAAAAACCATCGAAGCCGCCGCGACAATGACACGAGACGACGCATTGCAGCTCGAAACGCAGCACTTCGTTCAACTGGCGCGTTCAAATGAAGCTCGCGCACTCGTCGGCATTTTCCTAAACGATCAATATGTTAAAGGCAAAGCCAAGAAGCTGATTGGCAATACATCCGTACCGAAGCAAGGCGCCGTGCTAGGGGCAGGCATTATGGGCGGCGGCATTGCCTATCAATCCGCGTTCAAAGGCGTGCCGATTCGGATGAAAGATATCAACGAGAAGCCGCTCGCGCTGGGGATGAATGAGGCAGCTAAGCTCCTGAACAAACAGATGGAACGAGGCAAGCTGGACGGGATGAAAATGGCGGCGATTCTGGCCAGCATTCATCCGACATTGGATTACGCTGGGTTTGAACGTACCGATATCGTCGTTGAAGCCGTGGTAGAAAACCCGAAAATCAAAGCGAGCGTATTAGCAGAAACCGAATCGCACATTAGCGAGAGCACGATTCTCGCTTCTAATACCTCAACAATTCCAATTGCTGTGCTGGCTGCGGCGTTAAAACGACCGCAAAATTTCTGCGGTATGCACTTCTTTAACCCAGTACACCGTATGCCGCTGGTCGAAATTATTCGCGGCCCTAAAACTAGTGACAGTACCATCGCCAGCGTAGTGGCCTACGCCAGCAAAATGGGCAAGATACCAATTGTCGTGAACGACTGCCCTGGTTTCTTCGTGAATCGCGTTCTGTTTCCCTACTTTGCAGCCTTCAGTTTACTACTCAGAGACGGTGCCGATTTCCGCGAGATCGATAACGCCATGGAGAAGAAATTCGGTTGGCCGATGGGGCCAGCCTATCTGCTGGACGTTGTCGGCATTGATACCGCTCACCATGCACAAGCCGTGATGGCAGAAGGCTTTCCACAGCGGATGGCAAAAGACTATCGCGATGCGATCGACGTGTTGTTTGAACATCAGCGCTTTGGGCAGAAAAATGGTCAGGGCTTCTATCGTTATCAAACCGATAGCAAAGGGAAGCAGCGTAAAGAACAGGATGACGCCGTAGATGCACTCCTTAAAAACATCAGCCAACCGAAAAAAGCGTTCAGCGCAGAAGAGATTATCGCTCGGATGATGATCCCGATGATTAATGAAGTCGCGCGCTGTCTGGAAGAAGGTATCGTCGCCAGCCCTGCCGAAGCGGACATGGCGCTGGTATATGGGTTAGGTTTCCCTCCCTTCCACGGCGGAGCCTGCCGCTATCTGGATACGTTGGGCAGCGAACGTTATGTCGAGATGGCGCAACAGTTGGCGCACCTCAGCGCAATCTACCAAGTGCCTGATGGCTTGCAGCAAAAAGCCAGAAGCAATGAAGGCTATTATCCATCGGTCGCGCCACACGCGGACGTTTCCCACGGTCAACCGGCATGAGGACAGGAAATATGGAAAAGGTAGTAATTGTTGATGCCGTACGCACGCCGATGGGGCGCTCCAAAGGCGGCGCCTTCCGTCAGGTAAGAGCCGAAGATCTATCCGCGCACCTGATGCGCAGCCTATTGAGTCGTAACGACGCGCTAGACGCCCATGAGATCGACGATATCTATTGGGGATGTGTGCAGCAAACGCTGGAACAAGGTTTCAACGTTGCTCGTAACGCCGCGTTGTTGGCTGAAATCCCGATGAGCGTACCGGCTACAACGGTTAACCGACTCTGTGGCTCTTCTATGCAGGCGCTCCACGATGCCGCTCGCGCGATTATGGTTGGCGACGCGAATGTCTGTTTAATCGGCGGCGTTGAGCATATGGGACATGTGCCGATGAATCATGGCGTCGATTTTCATCCGGGACTGAGCCGCACCATAGCTAAAGCCGCCGGAATGATGGGGCTGACGGCCGAAATGCTCGCGCGTATGCACAACATTAGTCGGGAGATGCAGGATCAATTCGCCGCCCGCTCACACCAGCGAGCTTACAACGCCACCCAATCTGGCGCATTTCGTCATGAAATCGTCCCCACGGCAGGCCATGATGCAGACGGTGCGCTACAACGTTTCGATTATGATGAAGTCATTCGCCCGGAGACTACCGTCGATAGCCTTGCCGCTCTCAAACCGGCATTCGATCCGGTTAACGGCACGGTGACGGCAGGCTCATCCTCAGCGTTGTCCGATGGCGCATCGGCCATGTTGATCATGAGCGAATCTCGCGCAGCATCGCTAGGCTTACCGGTGCGGGCCCGCATTCGGGCTATGGCCGTGGTAGGCTGCGATCCCTCAATTATGGGGTACGGCCCCGTCCCGGCCACTAAACTGGCGCTGAAGCGAGCAGGCTTGAACCTGACAGATATCGGCATCTTTGAACTGAATGAGGCATTCGCCGCCCAAACGCTACCCTGCATTAAAGATCTGGGTCTATTGGAACAGCTCGATGAAAAGGTCAATCTCAACGGCGGAGCCATCGCGTTGGGTCACCCGCTCGGCTGCTCAGGGGCGCGCATTTCCACCACATTGATTAATCTGATGGAAAGCCGCGACGTTCAGTTTGGCGTAGCGACGATGTGCATCGGCTTGGGACAGGGTATTGCAACGATATTTGAACGAGCCTGAGCGTAGACAAGCTCTGTAAGCAACGCCCGTAGAAACAAAAAATCCCACAGCTGTGGGATTTTTACTGCTTATCTCTTACTGTCGCCGACGGCTTTAAATAAACGAAAACGCATCGCTGAACATGTGAGCTGTCAGCGCACCGCGCTCGTTACAAAAACGTTCACGCGCAATTTTCGCCATTTCAAAGCGGCCAGCAATATAAATATCCTGCTCTGCCAGTGAGCCATAATCCTGCAGGACCGCGCTCAGAACGGTACCCGTTCTGCCATCCCATCCTTCTTCTGGCTGTTCGACAACAGGCACCACTCGCAGATTAGCGTGCTTAGCCGCAAAACCCTCAAGCTCTGTTAAATCATACAGATGCTGGGATTCACGCCCGCCCCAGTAAATGGAAATATCGCGATCGGGTTGCTGCGCCAGCGCGGTCAGCAGAATAGAACGTACGTACGAGAATCCGGTTCCACCTGCAATCAACACCAGTGGACGCGTACTCTCTTCCCGCAGCCAGGCTTCGCCATGCGGGATATCGACCGTCAGGGCTTTTTCCTTGTGAATGCGTTCCATCACCGCCATCGCGTAAAGATTCAGTTCGGACGCCCCAATGTGCAACTCGATAAAGTTTTTATCCATTGGGGTCGATGCCAGTGAGAAAGGACGTTTATCTCGATCGCCCATCACCACCATCAAATACTGACCAGCCCGAAAGGAAAAAGGCGCTTCCGGTAATAAACGAACGCGATAGACCGTATCGGTTATGGCTTCGACCGAAGTCACTTTACAGCTCAATGTTGTCATGCATTCCCTCTATAGGGTCATAAAAGCAAAACTGAGAACGGAGCAGCAGCCGTTAACGCCGAGGCTCTCTGTCACTAAAAATGGCTAGCTCGTCCCATATTTCATCAATGCGGGCACAAACCTGCGGGTCTTTCTTGATGGGGTGTCCCCACTCACGCTGCGTTTCGCCAGGCCATTTATTGGTGGCGTCCAGACCCATTTTGGAGCCAAGACCAGAAACCGGTGAGGCGAAATCAAGATAGTCTATCGGTGTATTTTCCACTAATACCGTATCACGTGCCGGATCCATGCGTGTCGTGATCGCCCATATCACGTCCTTCCAGTCGCGCGCGTTAATGTCATCATCGCAGACAATAACAAATTTCGTATACATGAACTGGCGTAAAAAAGACCAGACGCCCATCATGACGCGTTTGGCATGACCCGCGTACTGTTTCTTCATGGTAACGACCGCCAGACGGTAAGAGCAACCCTCCGGTGGCAAATAAAAATCGACAATCTCAGGAAACTGCTTTTGCAGGATCGGCACGAAAACTTCGTTCAACGCCACGCCCAGCACGGCGGGTTCATCCGGTGGCCGCCCTGTGTAAGTCGAGTGATAAATGGCATTCTGGCGTTGAGTAATATGCGTGACGGTAAAAACAGGGAAGTGATCGACTTCATTGTAATAGCCGGTATGGTCGCCATAAGGCCCTTCAGCCGCCATTTCTCCGGGTTCAATATAGCCTTCAAGAACAATTTCCGCACTGGCGGGGACTTCCAAATCGTTCGACAAACACTTCACAACTTCAGTCTTATGCCCACGCAATAAACCCGCAAAGGCATATTCCGACAGCGTGTCAGGCACAGGCGTCACCGCACCGAGAATCGTCGCTGGGTCAGCACCCAGCGCAACAGCCACGGGAAAACGCTGCCCTGGATTTTCCTGGCACCACTCCTGGAAATCCAGGGCGCCGCCGCGATGAGATAGCCAGCGCATGATCAGTTTGTTTTTGCCTAGCACCTGCTGGCGATAGATCCCCAGATTTTGTCGCTCTTTGTGCGGCCCACGCGTCACGGTGAGCCCCCAGGTAATGAGCGGCGCAGCATCTTCCGGCCAGCACTGCATCACCGGAATCCGACGCAGGTCAACATCATCACCCTGCCAAACCTGTTCCTGACACGGTGCCGAAGACAGCCGTTTCGTTGGCATATTCAGTACCTGACGGAACTTCGGCATTTTATCGACCAGATCGCGAAACCCTTTCGGCGGCTCTGGCTCTTTCAAAAATGCCAGCAGTTTGCCCACGTCTCGCAATGCGCTGACCTCTTCCTGTCCCATGCCCAATGCAACACGTTTCGGCGTACCAAATAAATTGCACAGCACCGGCATGTCATAGCCTTTAGGGTTCTCAAACAGGAGGGCAGGACCTTCCGCACGCAGCGTCCGGTCGGCAATTTCCGTCATTTCAAGGTAGGGATCGATGGGCTGAGTAATGCGTTTCAACTCCCCTCGCTCTTCCAGCAGCGAGAGGAACTCGCGTAAGTCACGGTATTTCATGCTATTCATCGGGGGCAGTCTATCGTTCTGGCTATTATAAAGTCTCTTCGCCAACCTGTCGCTTCCCGCAGCGCCTATTTGTGGCAAGAATCTAATCACCATCAAAAATTTGATCGCCAGAATGTGGTAACAAAAATATCTGCCGAAAATTTTTTATCCGTGCGCGCTTTTGTTATGCTTGCTCGTCGGAATCATAAGTCTGCGAAATTATGGAAGCCTGGTACTTACTATATTGTAAACGTGGTCAACTGCTGCGAGCGAAAGAGCATCTGGAACGCCAGGACGTAACCTGCGTGAGCCCGATGATCACGCTGGATAAAATCGTTCGCGGTAAGCGAACTGACGTGTGTGAGCCGCTGTTCCCGAACTACCTGTTTGTGGAATTCGACCCTGAACGCATCCACACCACCACCATCAGTGCGACGCGCGGGGTGAGTAACTTTGTGCGATTTGGCGCACTGCCAGCGACTATTCCGCAGCAGGTTATCGATGAATTGTCACTTCGTCCCATGCAGGTAATCATTGACCCGCTGACACCACAGTCCGGCGATAGCGTGGTCATTACCGACGGTATCTTCTCTGGTATTCAGGCTATCTACACCGAACCTGATGGCGAAGCCCGCTCGATGTTATTGCTGAATATGTTGAACAAGCAGGTCAGGCAGAGCATCGATAATCGCGAGTTTCGCAAAGCCTAGTTTGCCCCTTTGCCCTATCCGGTGCGTTTACACCGCACCGGATGAGAACTGGCTTAGCGTTGCATATGCTGATCGTGTAGCCACTGTGCAACACGCTTGGCAAAATAGGTCAGGACACCATCTGCACCCGCACGTTTAAAGCACAGCAGAGACTCCATCACTACCGGTTGTTCCTGCAACCAGCCGTTCTGAATCGCCGCCATGTGCATCGCATACTCGCCAGATACCTGATAAGCAAACGTCGGCACACCGAACGTATCTTTGACGCGACGAACCACGTCCAGATAAGGCATCCCCGGCTTGACCATCACCATGTCCGCGCCTTCCTGCAAATCCTGCGCGATTTCCTGCAAGGCTTCATCGCTGTTGGCCGGATCCATCTGGTAGGTTTTCTTGTTGCCACCTTTCAGATTGCCCGCTGAGCCCACGGCATCACGGAAAGGCCCGTAATAGCACGATGCATACTTAGCCGAATAGGCCATGATCTGAGTATTGATCAGGTTCTGTGCTTCAAGAGTGTCGCGAATAGCGCCGATGCGGCCGTCCATCATATCGCTAGGCGCAATAATTTCTGCTCCGGCTTCAGCATGAGACAGCGCCTGACGCACCAAAATCTCCTTGGTGACGTCATTAATCACATAGCCATCTTCGTCAATAATCCCGTCCTGCCCGTGTGTGGTATAGGGATCGAGCGCCACATCCGTCAGCAAACCCAGCTCTGGAACGGCGTCTTTCAGCGCGCGGATCGTGCGAGGAACCAGACCATCTGGGTTATAGGCTTCTTCGGCATAGAGCGACTTCTTATCCGCTTCAATAACGGGGAACAGCGACAGTACCGGAACGCCAAGCTTAGCGATCTCTTCGGCTTCTTTCAGAAGCACGTCGATAGTCATCCGGTATACCCCCGGCATTGAGGGAACTTCCTGACGATGATTTGTCCCTTCCATCACGAAAACGGGATAAATCAAATCATTTACCGTCAGTTGATTTTCAGCAACAAGGCGACGGCTGAAATCATGGCGGCGAATGCGACGCATACGTCGGCCAGGGAAAGTGCCGGGAAAAGCATTGCTCATGTCATTATTCTCCTGAATCAGGCCAGCCGGAAAACCCGGCGGGCATTTTCATCTGTTGTCTGTCCCAGCCATGTGGCATCTTCTCCACGCCACTCCGCAATCTGGCGAATAATATGAGGCAGATAACAGGGTTCGTTACGGCGGGATGCCGGTTTAGGGCGTAAATCCCGGGGTAACAGATAAGGTGCGTCGGTTTCCACTAACAGCCGATCGGCAGGAATGTGCGGCAATAAAGCGCGTAGCTCAAGCCCGCGACGCTCATCGCAAACCCAGCCCGTGATGCCGATCATCAGACCCGCGGACAGACACTCATCCAACTCGTGGCGATTACCGGTAAAGCAGTGAACCACAGCGGCAGGTAACTGACTCAGCCATGGCGTCAGCAGGGAAATAAAGCGGGGATGTGCGTCACGGCAATGAAGGAAAACGGGCATAGACAGCTCAGCAGCTATCGCTAACTGTGCGCTGAATGCGCGTTCCTGCTCATCTGGAGTAGAGAAATTACGGTTAAAATCCAACCCACACTCGCCAATGGCAACCACGCAGGTAGCGTTTGCCATTTGGTGAAGTTGTTCAGCGATAGCGTCATTCCATTGGCTCGCATCATGCGGATGGACACCCGCCGTTGACCAACAGTAATCGGGATAGGTTTGCGCCAGCAACATTGCCTGATGGCTTTCCTGGGCGTTGGTTCCCGTGATCAAGATGCCACTGACACCCGCTTGCTTTGCTCGGATGACGACCTGCTCTCTGTCTTTTTCGAACTGAGAACTGGTTAGGTTGACACCAATATCAAACATGACTTTCACTCTAGCGAATAAAAAAATAAGACCTCTCAAAGAGAGGTCATTTTATCGTCCTGCCGCAGGAAACCGTGAGTTACTGCGATGGCTCTTCCGTTCCAGTCCGTCGACCTTTGCCAACATAAAACCGCGCGAAGAACACACCGATCTCAAACAGCAGATACATCGGAATCGCCAGTAGCGTCTGTGAGAAAACGTCCGGTGGCGTCAGCAGCATCCCGACAACGAATGCGCCCACCAAAATATAAGGCCGCTTTTTCTTCAGCTCTTCTGGCGTCACCACACCACTCCAACAGAGCAGTACAATGGCAACTGGCACCTCAAACGATACGCCAAACGCCATGAATAGCGCCATAACAAAATCGAGGTAGTTATTGATGTCGGTCGCAATCAACACACCAACGGGCGCGGTTTTCGCGAAAAAGCCAAATGCCAGCGGGAACACCACAAAGTATGCAAACGCCATGCCTGAATAAAACAGCAGGCTGCTGGATACCAGCAACGGCATCATTAAGCGGCGTTCGTGTTTATACAAAGCAGGAGCCACAAACGCCCATACCTGATACAGCACCAGCGGTGCTGCGACAAATACTGAGACAATCATCGTCAGCTTTATCGGCGTAAAGAAAGGCGAGGCGACATCAGTCGCGATCATGCTGGCACCCGCAGGCAATTGCTTGATGAGCGGTGCAGAAACCACTTGGTAAATGTCATTCGCAAAGTACACCAGCACAACAAATACCGCCAGCACACAAATAATGCTGTTCAGTAGCCGCTTGCGTAGCTCAATCAGGTGACTGATTAGCGGTTGAGTATCTTCATCGGCCATAAACTAACGACTATCGCTCGGTTGGCGGGCAGAAACAGCGGAAGACTGGGACTGCTCAGGTTTGACATTATCGTTACCGACAGTTTCATCACTTGTGGCGTTACCGCCCTCATTGTGATTCTCAGCAACTGCAGCGTTTTCAGGCTTGTGCTGGCTGGCTGTCGGACGTACTGCGGTTTCCGCTTCAATCACCCCATCGTAGGCCGCTTCAGGATCGTTTAACGGGGCATTACTCTGCGGATCCACCGTCGCACTGTGATCGTCTGATTTTTTGGGATCGTCTGATTTGTTAGGATCATCTGACTTTTGCGGTGACGGCGTCTCGGTATAGCCACGCTTCATCGCTTCTGCCGCTTCCTTGAGTTCATCCATTGAGGCTTTCAACTCAGGCGACAGATTCTGCAAACTGGCTTTTTCGACTTTCTTCAGGCTTTCCTGAAACTCCTGGAGTTTTAGCTCCTGAGCCAGCTCATTCTGAACCGTAGACGCCAGTGAACGCAGCGTTCTGATCCAGCTTGCAACCGTTCTGACTGCAACAGGCAAACGCTCCGGCCCAAGGACAATTAGGCCGAGAACCATCACCAATAGCAATTCACCAAAACCGATATCGAACACAGATTACACCTGCTCTTTATGCTGGCTCTTCGTGTCGCCCGGCTTGGCATCTGATTGGTTGTCAGCGATAGATTTGGTAGAGAAATCAGCATCAGGCTGCGTTTTGTCTGCATTAGTAGACGGCTGATCGTCACCCATCGCTTTTTTAAAGCCTTTGATGGATGCACCCAGATCCGAGCCCAGCGTTCTCAGCTTGTTGGTTCCGAACAGTAAGATGACAATAACCGCGATAATCAACAGGTTCCAGAGACTAATACCACCCATAACATTTACCTCTTTTCAAAAAGGGGAACGACAGAATTCTCGTTATTATATCGGGTAATTCTGACGCGCATCATGATCTGCTTCAACGAGTTCGACGCCAACCGATAATCCAGGCGACGATTCCTGCCGCCATCAACCCTGCGGGAACCATATCGGCTTCAACACGGCTGATCAGTAACAACGTACCACCGATTAGCAGCGTCGCGCCAATACCCAAAAGATATCGTGACTGTCCTTGACGAGCCTGCTGCGTTTTCAGCTCATGTGCCAACTTATCGACACTTTGCTTCAACATCTTATGCTGACGCAGTCCATCATAAAAGAGTTCAGGAAGCTCCGGCAATTTCTCAGCCCAGAACGGTGCCTTTTCTTTGAGCGCACGGAAGACAGCGGGTAAACCGACCTGTTGCTTCAGCCAGCTTTCCAGAAACGGCTTGGCGGTTTTCCACAAGTCTAGCTGCGGATAAAGCTGTCGGCCCACGCCTTCAATATACAGCAACGTTTTTTGCAGCAATACCAGTTGAGGCTGTACTTCCATATTGAAGCGACGTGCCGTATTAAATAAATTCAATAATACGTGACCGAACGAAATTTCCGCCAACGGCTTCTCGAAGATTGGTTCACAGACCGTACGAATAGCAAACTCAAAATCTGCAACATTGGTATCCAGAGGTACCCAGCCTGAATCCACATGCAATTCGGCGACTTTGCGATAATCACGGTTGAAGAAGGCAATAAAATTCTCTGCCAGATAACGCTTATCTTCTTTATTCAAAGAACCGACGATACCGCAATCAATACCGATGTATTGCGGGTCTTCTGGGTGCTCGTAGCTGATAAAGATATTGCCGGGATGCATATCCGCGTGGAAGAAACTGTCGCGAAATACCTGCGTGAAGAAAACCTGAACGCCACGCTCTGCCAGTAACTTCATATCCGTGCCATTGGCTTTCAGCGCATCTATATCAGAAACCGGAATGCCGTAGATACGCTCCATGACCAACATGCTTTCGCTGCAATAATCCGAATAAATTTCAGGCACATATAGCATCGGGCTATTATCAAAATTACGCCGTAGTTGGATCGCGTTTGCCGCTTCTCGCAGCAAATTCAGCTCATCAAGCAACGTTTTTTCATATTCCAGCACCACTTCACGCGGACGCAAGCGGCGACCATCCGGCAACAGGCGGGGTAGCCAGCCAGCCAGACGTTTCATCAGGCGCATGTCTGCCTTGATGACGGGCAGAATATCTGGGCGAATCACCTTGATAACAATCTCTTTTCCCGTACTTTTCAGACGGGCGGTATGAACCTGTGCAATCGAGGCTGAGGCCAACGGTTTGATGTCAAAATCATCAAACCATTCTTCAAGAGGGATCCCCTCCATCGACAGTTCAATTTGCTCACGCGCCAGTTTGCCATCAAACGGCTCAACCTTATCCTGCAACATCGCCAGTTGATCGGCGATAGCCGGTGGGAACAGATCGCGGCGCGTCGACATCATTTGCCCAAACTTAATCCACACAGGCCCGAGTTCCTGAAGCGCTAAACGCAGACGTTCCCCTAAAGGCATGTTACGGTGACGGTTAGGTAGCCAGAACAACAGGCGACGGCCCACACGCAGCGGAAACGTCAGGCGTATCTTAGGAATGAGTTCGTCCAGACCATAGCTCAACAGCACGCGCACAATGCTGTAGAGGCGGCGTAATTCACTGGGCGTCATCGTAAAGCCTCCAGTTTCGCCAGCCGTTCGGACAACATATCGACGGATTTATCCAACGCAATAATTTCCTCATGGAACCAAGCGTTCTCCAGTTTTCCCGGTGCCAGTCGCCACTCTTCCGTTAACGTCTCGGAAAGGAAATTTTGCTGCTGATGGAGTGACCTTCTCAGGAAACTCAATGTCTTCTGTGCCGTCTGGCTAAGACCCTGAGCAACAATATCGCCCAGATAAGGGGATAACCATTCCGCCGGATCGAACTCCGCCAGATCGCACAGCACGATGAACTGTTGAACGACTTGAATATCGCCTTCAATAACCAGTTCGCCGCTGCGCATCAGTGACGAAAGCTGTTGACGATCGCGTAATTTCATCAGAACCGGAACGCGTGTTTTCAGGCGGCAATCAGCCAACTCGCCCCACTGACTGACAACATCCAGTCGCTGTTCGTTAAACACCAGCACTAAGGGAACATCCAGTTCAGCCAGTTCGATCTGGAGTGTTTTTCCCTGTAAGCGCTGGCGGGCAGACTTCATGCTTCGATCACAAGAAACAGTATCGTGAAAAAGCAGCTGATTCAGCGCGGTTTCCAGCGTAGCTGTCAGAAAAGACGTTATCAGCATTGGCGTTTCCAATCAGAATTTAAACCCACGATGCAGCGCAACAATTCCACCGGTGAGGTTGAAATAGTTAACGCTGTCAAAACCGGCATCGCTCATCATCCCTTTCAGCGTTTCCTGATCGGGGTGCATACGGATGGATTCCGCCAGATAGCGGTAACTTCCGGCATCGCTTGCCACGGCTTCGCCAATCCTCGGCAGGATATGAAATGAATAGGCATCATAAATGGTGCTCAGCTGTTTAATCACCGGTTTGGAAAATTCCAACACCAGCAACCGACCACCGGGCTTCAGAACGCGGTACATGGAGCGCAGCGCTTTGTTTTTGTCCGTCACGTTGCGCAGACCAAAGGAAATAGTAATGCAGTCGAAGAAGTCATCAGGGAACGGCAGCGCTTCTGCATTAGCCTGCACGTAGTTGATGTTGTCGATAATGCCTTTGTTGCGCAGTTTCTCGCGGCCTACCTTCAACATGGAGGCATTGATGTCCGCCAGAATGACTTCGCCACCTTCCCCAACCATACGGGAGAACTTGGCGGTTAGATCCCCTGTTCCTCCGGCAAGATCCAGAACACGCTGGTTACGCCTTACACCACTGCATTCGATAGTGAAACGCTTCCAGACACGGTGGATACCAAAAGACATCAGGTCATTCATCAGGTCATACTTTGCTGCTACAGAATGAAAAACCTCAGCCACCATGACTTCTTTTTCATCCTTGGCGACAGTCCGGAAACCAAAGTCGGCCGTATTCTCCTGCTCACTTGCCATCTTATCCGCCTACTATTTCAGTCAAATTTCGGGTCTACCCATTAATGGTCAGAGTGTACCAGACCCGGATAAAAACCCCACTGCACTAATTTCGCATAGCATGAGAGCCAACCCCGCGAAATTCATACCTATTTATGCTTTCATACTTCAAGCTTCCTGTGCGCTGACTGCCCTTCTTCACCTTCCGTTTTTACGGTCGGCGAGGCAGTATCGGGAGCGACAGAACCCGGTAATTCATCGCGTTCAGCGTGCTCATGGGCCGTTGCTTTTTCCGCCAATGACGGGCTGATCGTGCGTTTAATTTCTACACCCAGAACGCGGAATCCCTCAGCTTGGCCAATAAGGTTACCACGCCCAGACGAAAGTTTATTCATCGCCTGACGATAAGTGCCCTGCGCTTTATCCAGACTCTGACCCAGCGATTCCATGTCATCCACAAACAACCGCAGCTTATCGTACAGCCGTGAGGCTTTTTCGGCGATCTGCTGTGCATTGCGGCTCTGTTGTTCATAACGCCATAAGTTGTTGATAGTGCGTAATGCCACCAGCAGCGTGGTCGGGCTGACCAGCATAATATTGTTCTTTAGCGCCTCGTTGATCAACTCGGGCTGGCGATCGATAGCGACCAGAAAAGCGGGTTCGACGGGAATAAACATCAGTACGTAGTCTAGCGAACGCAGCCCCGGAAGCTGCTGGTAATCTTTGCTGCTCAACTGCCGAATATGGCTGCGAACCGAGAGTAAATGTTCGTTCAGCGCCGCACTACGTTCTACGTCATCATCACTATTGAAATAGCGCTCGTAGGCCACCAGCGACATCTTGGCATCGATCACAACATCTTTGCCCTGCGGTAAACGCACGATGACATCAGGTTGCAGGCGGCTATTTGTCCCCGTTTGCACGCTGACCTGTGTTTGATATTCATAGCCTTCACGCAGACCGGAGGCTTCCAGCACGCGGCTTAACACGACTTCGCCCCAGTTGCCCTGCGTTTTATTGTCGCCTTTCAGCGCTTTCGTCAGGTTGATGGCCTCGTGTGCCATCTGCGCGTTCAGCTGTTGTAGATTGCGGATCTCATGCGCCAACGTGTGACGCTCGCGCGCTTCCGCACCAAAGCTGTCCTGCACCTGACGGCGAAACCCATCAAGTTGCTCACGCAGCGGCGTCAACAGCGTATCCAGACTCTGCTTATTTTGCTCATCCACCTTGCGGCCACTGTGTTCAAAAATGCGGTTCGCCAGATTCTCAAACTGCGTCGTCAACCGCTGTTCGCTGCTTGCCAACAGCCGTTGCTTCTCTTCCGCCGCCATCCGGGTTTCTTCCAGCCGAATGGTAACTTCACGCAGCTCGGCTTCCTGCGCGCTATTGATTTCACGCAACGCTCGCAGTTCCTGATTTAACTGCACGCACTCAGTGCGGAGTTCACCAAGCTGTTGCAACTTTTCATGGCTGGCGGAGAGTTGAGCGTGAACCGTGCGCAGTTCCAGCTCGTTTTGCCGCAGTCGTTGTTCGTCCTGCTGCTTTGCCTGCTGCTGCTCACTGAGTGACTGTTGAGTCTGCTGCAATGTCTGCGCCAGCAACCGCTGTTCGGTATCATGCTGCGACAGCTTCTGCTGCTGAATAAGGCTGGCAATTAACCACCCAATCAACAGACCCACCGCACCACCACCTAGACCATAAAATATGCTGATATCCACTTTGCCTCCGCAGGCCTTTCACGCTGTCGGTCAAGGTAAAATGATACTGTATGGATGTCCAGAAACAATTCTGGTGGAGAATAGACTGAGTAGAAAAATGCGAGCCGCATTCCATATGAATATGGACATACGATAATGTGCAGAAGAATCAGAGCGGTAACAAAGAAATCCCCCAACGCGAAGCACCAACGTTGAGGGAATGGAAGGGATAACTTAGCGAAGAGTACGACTTAGCCTAGACGCTGCTTCGCATCGCTAATGGCTTTGGCAACCTGCTGCGGTGATACACCACCTTGTGCAGCACGCTTATCCAGACAGGATTGCAACGCCAGAATCGGGTACACGTCATCGCCAATCACGGCGCTGAATTTTTGCAGATCGGCCAGCGGCAGTGCTTCCAACGCTTTGCCCTGACGAATGGCTTCAACTACCGCTTCACCCACGATGTGGTGCGCTTCACGGAACGGAACGCCTTTCGCGACCAGATAGTCAGCCAGCTCTGTAGAGTTGGCATAGCCTTGCTCAGCGGCTTCTTTGCAGCGCGGACGTTTAACTTGAATGCCTTCCAGCACCAGACCCGCCATCATCAGACAATCGTGCCAGGTATCCAGCGCATCAAACAGCCCTTCCTTGTCTTCCTGCATGTCTTTGTTATACGCCAGCGGCAAGCCTTTGAGCGTCATCATCATGCCGGTCAATGCACCCTGTACGCGACCGCACTTACCGCGGATCAGCTCCAGTGCATCTGGGTTTTTCTTCTGTGGCATCAGAGAAGAACCGGATGTCACACGATCGGACAGCTCGACGAACGCCGCTTCACCGCTGTTGAAGAAGATCAGATCTTCGGCAAAACGTGACAGATGGATCATGCCGATCGAAGCATCGGACAGCAGTTCCAGCACATGATCGCGATCGGAAACCGTATCCAGACTGTTGCGCGTAGCGGAGGCAAAGCCTAGCCAGCCCGCCAACTGCTCACGGTCAATCGGATAAGCCGTTCCCGCCAGCGCGCCACAACCCAGCGGGCTGACATCCAGACGCTTCAGCGTATCCTCCAGACGGCTTTCATCACGTACCAGCATTTCATGATAAGCCAGACACCAATGTGCAAACGTCACCGGCTGTGCGCGCTGCAAGTGGGTGTAACCCGGCATCACCGCATCCTGATTCGTTTCCGCCGTTGTAACCAGCGCCTGACGCAGCTGGCGTACTGACAGCAGCAACTCTGCAATCTGCGCCTTGCACCACAGTTTCAGGTCGGTTGCGACCTGATCGTTACGGCTACGACCGGTATGCAATTTCTTACCTAAATCGCCGACTTTCTCAATCAGGCGCAGCTCAACCCAGCTGTGAATGTCTTCCGCATCGCTTTGCAGGATCATCTCAGGATCGGCTTGTACCTCAACCAGCAGCGCATTCAGCGCCTGTTCCAGTTGTTGCTGTTCCTGCTCGCTGAGCACATTGACCGTCACCAGCGCTTTCGACCAGCCAATCGAACCAACGATGTCCTGTTCCGCCAGACGGTAATCAAACCGCAGTGAGTCATTAAATTGTTTAAAACGCTGATCTGCTGCCTGACTAAACCGACCGCCCCACAAAGCCATAACCCTTACTCCTAAAAATATCATTCATGTTGGTATCGCATCATGCCATACCCAGAAACGACTTACGCCAGAATACGCGTGCCAATCGCCACACCGTTAAACAGTGCAGGCAATTGCTCGGCATGACGCCAACTGGCGATATCAACCGGACGCCCCAGCGCACGAGCGGCATCCAGCGCGGCGTTAACCTTAACAATCATGCCGTCGGTGATGATGCCCTGAGCAATCAGTTGCTCGGCTTTCTCCGCCGTCATTTCGGCAATACGCTGGCCTTTACCATCCAGAATGCCGCTCACATCAGACAGCAGAATTAAATCCGCGCCCAGCGTTTGCGCCAGCGCCGTCGCCGCCTGATCGGCATTGACGTTCATCAGGTCGCCCTGCGCCGTAATACCGATGGAGCTAACAACAGGCAGATAGCCCGCTGACAACAGCGTGTTCAGCAGCGCAGGCGATCCCGCTTCCGCTTTACCGACAAAGCCCAGAGACTCATCTAACTGCGTTACCGTCGTACTACCGCCGTCGCCCAGGCACAAGCCCACTGCGTTGATATCGTGCTTTTTCGCCCATGACAGCAGCGTCTTGTTGGCTGAACCCGCCAGCGCACCGGTAATGATGTCGATCTGATCGGCAGGCGTGACGCGCAGGCCGTTTTTCTTCACAACAGGCAGCGACAGTTTCTTCATCAGCTCATCCACCAGACAGCCACCGCCGTGCACAATCACCAGCGGACGCTGATGTTCCTGACGGTAAGCCACCAGCGCGGTGAACAGACGCTCCAGCGCTTCTTCACTATCCAGTAAAACGCCACCTAACTTGATAATTAACGGATTCATTATGCTTCGTGCCTCGAAATGTCGGGACCAGTAGTCATTAAATTAACGATTGGGTTTCAGGGAAACCAAAACGAATGTTCATGCATTGCACAGCCTGCGCCGCCGCGCCTTTCAGCAGGTTATCTTCGGTTGCCACCACGATGAGGTGCTCACCGTCGACGGCGAAACCGATATCGCAGAACGGTAGGCCAACAACGGATTTCAGCGCCGGGATGCCTTTATCATACAAGCGAACCAGCGGCTTATCGTGATAAGCGTTGTGATAGGCTTCGGCGACATCCTGCTGGGTTACTCCCGGTTGCAGGCGACAGGTGATAGTTTCCAGAATGCCACGGGCAAAGTTGCCCAAATGCGGCGTGAAGATCACTGGCGTACCGAGGTGTGTTGAAATTTCAGGCTCATGGCGGTGGTTGAAAATGCCGTACGGTTGCAAGCTGACTTCACAGAAGCTACTGGTCAGTGACGCTTTACGCCCCGCTCCGCTCACGCCGCTCACGGCATTAATCACTGGCCACTGGGCTGGATTCAGCAGTTGAGCATCAAGCAGCGGTTTCAGAGCCAGCTGCGCAGCCGTCGGATAACAGCCCGGCACGGCAATCAGCTGTGCCTGTTTTACGCTTTCAGCGCGCCATTCCGCCAGCCCGTAAACCGCTTTTTCCAGCCAGTCGGTGTGCTGATGTTCGAAGCCATAATAGCGGCGATAAAATTCAGCATCCTGTACGCGGAACGCGCCGGACAAATCAAAAACAGTGCAGCCTGCCGCCAGAAAAATCGGGGCCAGATCGTGGCTGACTTTGTGGTCGGTCGCCAGAAAAACAACATCCACGCCTTTCGCCGCTTCTTCAGCATCGGTCAGCGGTTTTACCGGTACATCGATGATGCCTTTGAGCTGCGGATGTAAATCAGAAATCAATTTTCCTGCATCGACACTTTGCGCAGAAACCATCAAAGCGGTTATGTTCATCTGTGGGTGACGGTTCAGGTAGAGCGCAAGCTCAGCGCCGGTATAACCACTTGCACCAACAATCAGCGTATTCAGCATGGGATCCGTATACCTTCTTATTTATCTATGGAACAGGTAACAGGGTTCACCAGCGTCGGTACGCTGTTCACCCGCGAAACTCAGTGAAAGTGACGAATCGCCATCGCCGTACCTTTGGGTTTCCTTTCGCCGAGCAATATTGTATTTTTATTCAAAATAAATGCATGAATATTGATACTATCCTAACCAGAGGCTGTCAACAGTGAAGATGAATTTACCCCCTTTTATTGAGCTATATCGGGCATTGATCGCCACACCATCCATCAGTGCTACCGACAGCGCGCTCGATCAAAGTAATCATACCTTAATCAACCTGCTGGCAGGCTGGTTCGGCGATATCGGCTTCCATGTTGAAGTTCAACCGGTCCCCGGCACCCTTAATAAATTTAATATGCTGGCGCGGATTGGTGAAGGAAAAGGTGGCTTATTGTTGGCAGGGCACACCGACACCGTTCCGTTCGACGACGGTCGGTGGACGCGCGACCCCTTCACGCTGACGGAACACGACAACAAGCTGTACGGTTTGGGCACCGCGGATATGAAAGGGTTCTTTGCTTTTATTCTGGATGCCCTGCGCGATATCGATCCAACTAAACTCACGAAACCACTCTACGTGCTGGCGACGGCGGATGAAGAAACGACAATGGCTGGCGCCAAGTATTTCTCCGAATCCACGCAGATTCGCCCGGACTGCGCCATCATCGGCGAACCCACTTCGCTGCAACCGGTGCGCGCCCACAAAGGGCATATGTCCAATGCGATCCGTATTCAGGGGCAGTCCGGCCATTCCAGCGATCCTTCGCGCGGCGTGAACGCGATTGAACTGATGCACGAAGCGATTTCGCACCTGTTGGTGCTGCGCAATACCTTACAAGAACGCTATCACAACCCGATTTTCCATATTCCCTACCCGACGATGAACCTCGGCCACATTCACGGCGGCGATGCAGCCAACCGTATCTGCGGCTGCTGTGAACTGCATATGGATATCCGTCCGCTGCCAGGCATTACGCTTAACGATCTCGACGGACTGCTGTCAGAAGCGCTTGAGCCCGTCAGCCAACGCTGGCCGGGTCGGTTGACCATCAGCGAACTGCATCCGCCGATTCCTGGCTATGAGTGTCCGCCCGATCACCGTCTGATATCAGTCGTGGAGAATCTGCTGGGGACGAAAACGGAAATTGTGAACTACTGCACCGAAGCGCCGTTTATTCAGACGCTGTGCCCAACGCTAGTCTTGGGGCCAGGATCGATTGAACAGGCGCATCAGCCGGATGAATATATTGATACCGCGTTTATCAAACCGACGCGGGAACTGATTTCGCAGGTTATTCATCACTTCTGCCACCACTGACCCGATGAAAGCGGCCCTGTCAGCCACGCTGGCAGGGCCATTTTGAGATAGCTCATGAAAAAGAAAGATTTCATCGCACAGGATTTACTGAGCAAAATCTATCAGCACACCGATCCACTCCCGGAAAAGCTGCCGCCGGAACGCCAGTTGGCGGAAGAATACGGCGTATCGCGCTTCACTATTCGTCAGGCGCTGGAGAAGCTCGCCAGCATCGGCGCGATCCATATGGTGCAAGGATCGGGTAATTTCATTAATCAGGGTGTGCGCAGCAACCCGCTGGTTTATAACTCGATTACCGAAAAGAAATTTACTCAGATTTCATCCCGCCTGCTTAGCCTACATAAACGCCTGCCGAACCGAGAGGAGCAGCAGGTATTTGCTATCAGCGACAATGCGTTCATCTGGGAATTCAGCCGCTTACGTTATGTCGATAACCGCAAGGTGCAGATCGAAATATCGAAAATGCCTGCCGCAGATTTCCCGGATATGAGCCAGAAGATTATTGAAGGCTCGATTCAGCAGTATGTGCTCAGCAAGGGCTATGCGATTTCACACTACCTGACACATTATCAGGCGGTTAACGTCACTAAAGCACAGGCTGAGCTGTTGGGCTGCAAGAAAGGCACGGCGGCGATGCATATTCTTAATCGCGGAATTTTACAGGGCGGGCGCGTGTACGAATCGAGCGATATCATCGATATAGATTACACCTGCACCTACGTCATCCCCTTAAACCTCGATAACCTGGCCTTCCGCCAGTCGCCGTAAGCGACTCAAGGCGTATGCATCGTGCCATCTGGCAGGCGACTCTGCGTCCACTCGTGCGGACGATACACCACGGGGAACTGCCGCGCCGCGTCCAGATCGATACCAACGCCAATACCGGGGCGCTCAATCGGGTACAGATAGCCATTCTCCGGTTCGACCGCCTGCGGGAAGACCTTGCGGGTATTGTCCGGGTAAGCAACAAATTCCTGAATCGCGGCGTTGTGCAGGTGGATATTGAGGTGGATGTTGACCGCCGCGCCGATGGGCGTCATATCCGGCGGACAGTGCCACGCTAACCGAACGCCAAAGTTCTGACAGAATGCACCCAGCTTCAGCGCTGGCGTAATTCCGCCAATTTGTGAGACATGGCAGCGCATGAAATCAACCTGACGGTTAATCACCAGATTTTGCCACTCGGCCGGGTTGTTAAACAACTCTCCCGTAGCCAGCGGCACCGCGCTCTGACTGCGGATCTGCGCCAGCCACTCGTTTTGTGCAGGCGGCAAAATATCTTCGATAAAATAGGGACGATAAACTTCTACTGCTTTGGCGAACTGCACTGCCTGATTCGGGAACAAGCGCTCATGAACATCATGTAGGATGTGAAAACGATCGCCATATTTCTCCCGTAGGGCACGGAACATGGCAAGCGTGTTAGCCATGTACTGATCCTGATCGTAATAGGCTCCCTCCGTTGGCTGCCGCGTGCTGTGCAGCGCATCGGGATTACCACCATAGAACCCTAACTGGCAGCGGATATGGCGATAGCCCTGCGCATAAAGCCGTTCGACTTCCTGATACAGTCCATCCAGCGTATCGCTGGCAGCATGGCTGTATGCGGCAATCGCATCGCGAGATTTCCCACCAAACAGGTGATAGAGCGGCATATCCGCCAGCTTACCCTTGATGTCCCACAGCGCCATGTCGACACCCGCGACCGCATTGTTGATAACCGGCCCGTTACGCCAATAGGCGTTGACCATCATCATGTGCCACAAATCTTCGATATGGTTAGCATCTCTTCCCAATAGCAGCGGTTTGAGATACTCGTCCACCATCGCCTTTACGGCTAGCGGGCGCTGCTGGAAGGTCGCACACCCATAACCTGTAACGTTTTTATTCGTATGCACCACCACCGTCACCAAATTATGGCGGTCAGGGCGGGTAACAAGACATTCAATGTCAGTAATGATTGTCGGCAACACAAAAATATCCTCCGATGTGTTTACCGGAATAGTCACGCCCGGTAAAAACACAGTCTAAAATCAGTTTCTTTTTTTGTTTTCTACTTATTTTTTCCTTTATTGTAAACCTCTTAGTTAAAAGAATTATTTTGGTTTGAAAAAACCAATGAATTAAACAAAAAACCAGACCAATTATTAATTATGGGTAACAAAAACCCCTTAAACACCGAATCATGTGATGAAGTTCATGTTTTATTGGTTTGTTTTTTTATTTTTAGTTTCTTATTATCAGCAGGAATGATTTGACCAAAAATAACATAGTGCTATGCAGGGGTTTATTCCATGGGAAAAAATGAGGTTATTCAGTCAATCATTAAACTGGTTGGCGGAAACGATAATATAAATAAAGCCTGGCACTGTATGACACGGCTTCGGTTTGATTTAATTGATGAAAGTAAAGTACAAACCGACGCAATCAAAAACCTGCCCGGGATATTAGGTGCACAACACCAAAGTGAACAATTTCAAATTATTATCGGGCCACAGGTCAATGAGTATTATGAACTGTTGAACGCGCAGCTTTCTCCTACCGCCACGGCACAGCCAGACGCGCCGAAGCAGAAAAAAGGGCTGATTTCGCTGTTCATGGATACGGTTTCTGGCGTATTTGGTCCCATCGTGCCTGCTATCGCGGGCGCGGGGATGATCAAAGGGCTGCTGGCAGGGCTGATCGCCTTGAAAGTAGTCTCTGCCAAAACCGATACCGTTATCGTTATCGATCTGATCGCCAGCGGCGTGTTCTATTTCCTACCCTTCTTCCTCGCCATCTCAGCGGCCAGGATATTTAAAACGAACGAATATCTGGCAGCGGCTGTCGCTGCTTGCCTGATGTACCCGTCGCTAATGGAAGCGGCGAAGGCACTAGCCAGCAATAGCCCTAATGCAGTCAGCGCCTTTTACTTCGTGGGAGTACTGCCCATTCCCGTGTTCAACTATGCTGCTAGCGTCATCCCAGTGATTTTCTCCGTGCTGGCGTTGAGCTATATCCATCGTTGGGTCGACCGCATCATGCCTTCGATCCTGAAAACCGTATTTACGCCAACGCTGACGCTGTTTATCGCCGCACTGGTGTCCCTCACGGTTATCGGGCCATTCGGGATCTATCTCGGCAAACTGCTGGCACTGTTTATTCAGAGCCTGTTCGATGTGTCGTCTATCTTTGCTGGTTTCGTGGTCGGTGCGATTCGACCTGTCGCTATCCTGACTGGCATGCACCACGCGATGACGCCGATTGCGCTGCAAAATTTCAGCAATCAAGGCTTCGATATGCTGATGCCAATGATGTGTATGGCTAATATGGCGATTGCTGGGGCAACATTTGCTATTTACTTCCATGCCAAAACCCGTCAGGACAAATCTGTCGTACTGTCTGCTGGGGTTTCCGCGCTGCTCGGTATTACCGAACCTGCACTCTTCGGCGTACTGACCAAGTATAAAAAAGCGTTTATCTCCGCCACCGTTGCCAGCTCCATCGCCTCAGCCTTTATCGCGTACTTCGGTGTCCGGCTATATGGCTACATTCTGTCGAGTATTTTCAGCCTGCCAGCCTATATCGGCCCGTACTTCAGCTATGCCATCTCCGGTATGGCGATCGCCATCGTACTTTCCTTTACTCTGACCTACATTCTGGTTGTCAGAGCCTCTAAGCAGTCATAATCGCCCTCGCGGGGCCGCTGCGCCCCGCGTTCTTTCTCTCCACGCTACTCTAAATAATTCGAGTTTCAGGAAGGCGGCAAGCGAAGGAATTCCGATGAGCTTACTCAGGTAAGTGATTCGGGTGACTGAACGTAGCCAACGCACATGCAACTTGAAGTATGACGAGTATATTAGTTAGCCTAATATCCGCGCCGCTGTAATTAAATTTCACAAATTGCCAAACCCTCACCAATACAAGTACAAAGAATAAGGAGAAGAAAGAATCGTCAATTGACGAACTCGCCTTATCGTGGCTAGATGGAGGCAGTGCGTCAAAATATGTCAAGTGAAATAAACTTACAAAAATGGTAGGGATGGTCAGGGTAACTATGAACGAACAATATTCCGCAATGCGCAGTAACGTCAGTATGCTCGGCACACTACTCGGCGATACCATCAAAGAAGCACTGGGTGAAAACATCCTTGATAAAGTCGAAACAATCCGCAAGTTGTCAAAGTCATCCCGCGCAGGGAATGAAAAGCATCGTCAGGAGTTGCTGACCACACTGCAAAACCTGTCTAACGATGAACTGTTGCCCGTTGCCCGCGCATTCAGCCAGTTCCTTAACCTGACCAATACCGCTGAGCAATATCATACGATTTCACCACACGGTGAAGCGGCGAGTAATCCGGCACAGCTTTCCAACGCTTTTGAGCGCCTGAAAGAAAGTAAAAATCTGACTGAACGAGATATCCGTGACGCAGTGGAATCGCTGTCGATCGAGCTGGTGCTGACCGCACACCCGACCGAGATCACCCGCCGGACGCTGATCCACAAACTGGTAGAAGTGAATACCTGCCTCAAGCAGCTCGATCACAACGATCTGGCTGATTATGAGCGCAATCAGGTCATGCGCCGTCTGCGCCAACTGATCGCACAGTCCTGGCATACCGATGAGATCCGCAAAATTCGCCCTACCCCGGTAGATGAAGCCAAATGGGGCTTCGCCGTGGTGGAAAACAGCCTGTGGGAAGGCGTGCCTGCGTTCTTACGTGAACTGGATGAACAGTTGGAACAGGCTTTCGGCTACCGTCTGCCGGTTGACGCCGTCCCCGTGCGCTTTACCTCCTGGATGGGCGGCGACCGCGACGGTAACCCAAACGTCACGGCAGAAGTCACTCGCCATGTGCTGTTACTCAGCCGCTGGAAAGCCGCCGATCTGTTCCTCCGTGATATTCAGGTGCTGGTTTCCGAGCTGTCGATGTCCGAATGTACGCCGGAGCTGCTGGAGCGGGCCGGTGGCAGCGAGGTTCAGGAACCGTACCGTGCCATCATGAAGTCACTGCGTTCGCAGTTGAGCAGCACGCTGAGCTATCTGGAAGCACGCCTGACGGGCGAGGAACGTCTGCCACCTAAAGACTTGCTGATTACCAACGAGCAACTGTGGGAACCGCTCCACGCCTGCTACCAATCTCTGAAAACCTGCGGCATGGGCATCATTGCCGACGGTCGCCTGCTGGATACGCTGCGTCGCGTACGCTGCTTTGGTGTGCCATTGGTGCGCATCGACGTCCGTCAGGAAAGTACTCGCCACACTGACGCGCTGGCTGAAATTACCCGCTATCTGGGTCTGGGCGATTATGAAAGCTGGTCAGAATCCGATAAGCAAGCCTTCCTGATCCGTGAACTCAGTTCCAAACGCCCGCTACTGCCGCGCTACTGGGAACCGAGTGCGGATACCAAAGAAGTGCTGGATACCTGTCGGGTGATCGCGAAAGCGCCACAGGGTTCTATTGCCGCTTACGTTATTTCAATGGCGCGCACGCCTTCCGACGTGCTGGCCGTTCAACTGCTGCTCAAAGAAGCGGGTTGCCCGTTTGCCCTGCCGGTCGCGCCGCTGTTTGAAACACTGGACGACCTGAACAACGCCGATGATGTCATGACGCAGTTGCTGAACATCGACTGGTATCGCGGCTTTATCCAGGGCAAGCAGATGGTCATGATCGGCTATTCCGACTCGGCGAAAGACGCGGGCGTAATGGCCGCATCCTGGGCACAGTACCGTGCACAAGATGCGTTGATCAAAACCTGTGAGAAAGCAGGCATCGCACTGACGCTGTTCCACGGACGCGGTGGCTCCATCGGTCGCGGTGGCGCACCGGCTCATGCCGCGCTGTTGTCACAACCGCCGGGCAGCCTGAAAGGTGGCCTACGCGTGACGGAACAGGGCGAGATGATCCGCTTTAAATACGGCCTGCCGGAAGTCACCATCAGCAGCCTGGCGCTGTATACCGGTGCAATTCTGGAAGCGAACCTGCTGCCACCGCCTGAACCAAAACAGGAATGGCACGATGTGATGGATGAACTGTCCCGCGTGTCCTGCGATATGTACCGCGGATACGTTCGTGAGAACCCGGATTTCGTTCCTTACTTCCGCGCCGCGACGCCGGAACTGGAGCTGGGTAAACTGCCATTGGGGTCACGTCCGGCTAAGCGTCGTCCAAACGGCGGTGTGGAAAGCCTACGTGCGATCCCGTGGATTTTCGCCTGGACGCAGAACCGTCTGATGCTACCAGCGTGGCTCGGTGCCGGAGCTGGGCTACAGAAAGTGGTCGATGACGGCAAGCAGGAGCAGTTGGAAACCATGTGCCGCGACTGGCCGTTCTTCTCGACGCGGATCGGGATGCTGGAAATGGTGTTCGCCAAAGCCGACTTGTGGCTGGCAGAGTATTACGATCAGCGTCTGGTAGAAGAGAAGCTGTGGCCGTTAGGGAAGCAGTTGCGCGATCAGTTGGCCGCCGACATCAAGATCGTGCTGGCGATCTCCAACGACGATCACCTGATGGCAGATCTGCCGTGGATCGCCGAGTCGATTGCACTGCGTAACGTCTATACCGATCCCCTGAACGTGTTGCAGGCTGAACTGTTGCATCGTTCACGTAAGCAGGAAAAGCCAGATGCCGATCTGGAGTTGGCGCTGATGGTTACCATCGCCGGCGTCGCAGCAGGTATGCGTAATACGGGTTAATCACGCGGGTAGCAAAGCTACACACAGCAAAACAGAGGCCGGTCAGTTGACCGGCCTAAAACAAAAACCTTACACCAGATATTTATCCTGCAAATAATTCCTCGCACGATTATCCAGACCGTATTCCACCTCAAGCCAGCTATCGATCGAACCGTGTCGTTCGTAGATCGCCTGCAACGCCGTCACGATGAATTCTTCCTGCACTGAGAGCACATAAGAGAACTGACCGAGCGCTTTCTCATTCAGCGTTTCCGACAAATGCGCCAGTAGCTGCTGGCGGAATGGCGTCAGCGTCGTGTCCGTGAGCAGGTAATCTTCCATCACGGTTTGCTCATCTGCCCCCAACGCAAACATCACCAGCGCCGAACCGATACCCGTGCGATCTTTACCCACGGCGCAGTGCTGCACCAGCCCGCCCTCATCCGGTCGCAATAGCAACGACACCAGCTGTTTATAGGCAGAATTATTGAAAGGCAAGCGGCGATAAAGCTCCAACATAAACGCTCGGGAATCAAAGGCCGCCAACACATCAGATCCCAACGAATCCAGATTGGCTGTCACTTCGTGGCGTAATGGATTAGCTGGATAGGCGTGATAATTGGCTCCAGTCCATAATATATCGGGCTTCTGCGCAATTTCATCGGCATCCCGATAGTCCACGACATGAGAAATAGGCACGCCAGCAAGATGTTCGCAGTCCGCCTGACTCAGCAGATCCAGCGAGCCGGAGCGAAAAAGTTTACCGTGTCGGATAAGCCGCCCATCAGCAGCCCGGTTGCCGCCTAAATCACGGAAATTGATTCCGCCGTCCAGCGGTAATAAAGAGGGATGAAGCAACGTTGGTTCGGTCATACATCTCCTTGCGAGGTTGAAAGGCGAGCAAGGCAACCGTATTACACACGCAGCGCGCGTCGCAGGTTAACCCAATAAACCAGAACAAGTTATTAGGATAAAGGCTGGCCTCTGCGATGACCAGCCCAAAATACCATCAACTTTTGTGCTTATTCAGCCGCTAATAAACGGCGAGTGGCATCCAGCAACACCTTGATGACGGTGGTTTCGGCCAGCTTCATGGTCGCCGCATCTGGAATTTCCTGCTGAGTACGGTTCACGATCACACCCGCGATCATGCCCGCTTTTAACCCTTGGCTGGCACACATGGTCAGCAACGTGGCTGATTCCATTTCATAGTTCAGCACACCCATGCTCTGCCACTCTTCCATCGAACCGCGGAAGCGACGTACCACGCGTCCAGAGAAGGTGTCATAACGTTCTTGACCAGGATAGAACGTATCGGAAGATGCCGTGATGCCTACGTGCAATGCCGCACCCGACGCCTTCGCCGCGTCCACCAGCGCAGTGGTACAACCGAAATCAGCAACGGCTGGGAACTCCATCGGCGCAAAGTGCAAGCTCGCACCGTCAAGACGGACGGCTGCGGTAGTGACCAGTACATCACCCACATTGATGCCGGACTGAATCGCCCCCGTCGTGCCAACACGCAGGAAAGTACGAATACCGAGCTGTGCCAATTCTTCTACCGCGATTGACGTTGACGGCCCACCAATACCTGTCGAGCAGACAATCACCGCTTTGCCGTCCAGCTCAGCACGCCAGGATGTAAATTCACGGTGTGATGCCAGATGTACCGGGTTATCCATCAGGCGAGCAATTTTTTCAACACGCTCAGGATCGCCGGGCACGATAGCCAGCGTTGCGCCCTGTAAATCGTTCTTAACCAGACCAAGATGGAACACATCAGATGTAGACATAACTGCCTCCCGGGCAATCAGTTGGGTATTCAGAGAAATCGTGCCGAACGCCTCATCTATGCTGCTTGTCGCAGTCTGTAAGCGTCCGTCCAGTAAAAGACTTTAGCGCATCATTACGTTTTTTTAAGTGACGAGAGTCACCTACAAAAAAGAAACGGACATTAACATACATAAAAAATGTGACTTGAATCACTCTTTATCGAGTGGGAAATTCATTTTTGCCGATTAATTGTCTTCTAGTGTAGATTCTTTAATCATTGATAGTATTTATCATCGATGTTCTGAAATCCCTCTTTATATGAAAGCCAGCTGGCTGGTAACAGGAGAGCGCGTAATGAAGACTGATGAACAGACGACCTTCAAACATCTTCCACAAGGGTTATCCCCAGCAGTGGAACCGCAGAGTTTCTCCATCATTACGACGGATTCTGTCGGTATCATTGCCAGTGAAACCACCATTCCTTCTCAGGGGGAGCAGCTACCCGCGTATATCGCCAGACCGGCGAACCATGACGGGCCCTTCCCTATTGTCCTGGTGGTGCAGGAGATTTTCGGCGTTCATCAACATATTAGGGATGTTTGCCGCAGGCTGGCTAAGCAGGGCTATATGGCGATTGCGCCAGAGCTGTATTTTCGTCAGGGCGACCCCAGCCAATATAACGACATTCAGCAAATCCTGACCGAGCTGGTGCATAAGGTTCCTGACTCGCAGGTGCTGTCCGATCTCGATCACACCGCCAACTGGGCGATTAAACAGGGCGGCGACGCCAGTAAGCTGGCGATAACGGGATTTTGTTGGGGCGGGCGCATCACCTGGCTCTACGCCGCGCATAATCCGCAGCTCAAAGCCGCCGTTGCCTGGTACGGCAAATTTACCGGTGAGAAAACGCTGAATAGCCCCAAACATCCTGTCGATATCGCAACAGAATTGGAAGCGCCTGTGCTGGGGTTATACGGCGCGAAAGACGGGAGTATTCCGCTAGAACAAGTGGATATCATGCGGCAGGCGCTGCGTGCAGCCAACGCGACGGCAGAAATTATTGTCTACCCTGATGCCGGGCATGCTTTCCATGCCGATTATCGCCCTAGCTACCATGAAGAATCCGCTCGTGACGGCTGGCAACGTATGCTGGCGTGGTTTCAGAAAAACGGTGTGGCGTAACACCATCGCACGTTTTCGTTCTTACCTACGATCTAAAACGCCACCGAACAACGGTGGCGTTTGTGTTTCAGCGTTTTACAAAGCCAACCTTAGAACGTCGTCCAGTCACCGTTGTTACCCTGATCTTTCGCCGCTGCTGGCGCTAAGGACAGCGCTGGCGTACGCGTTGGTGCTGATGCGTAAGAAGTGGTTTTGCCGTTGCCATACGACAGCAGTTTAAATGTGCTCACCGCTTCCGCCAGAACAGAGGCTTGTGCTTGCAGGGAAAGTGCCGCCGAGGCCGATTCTTCAACCAGAGCCGCATTCTGCTGGGTCGTAGTATCAATTTGCCCAACCGCCAGGTTCATCTGGTTAATCCCGTCGCTCTGTTCGCGGCTGGCCTGCGAGATTTCGCTGATGATCTCATTCACATCCCGCACGTAGCCCGTTAAGCCGCTCATCGTTTCTTCGGCGTTATCCACCAGCGACATCCCTTCCTGAATTTTGCTCACGGAGTCGTCGATCAAATCTTTAATCTCACGAGCGGCTGTCGCACTGCGCTGTGCCAGAGAACGAACTTCCCCCGCCACCACCGCAAAACCACGCCCTTGCTCGCCTGCACGCGCCGCCTCAACCGCTGCGTTAAGCGCCAGAATATTGGTCTGGAAGGCAATGCCGTCAATCACGCCAATGATCTCAGCCATACGCTGGGATGAATCACGTATCCCACGCATTTTCTGCGTGACGGAAACCATGACGTCACCGCTTTGCTTAGCAGCACCAGAGGCTTTGTTCGCAATGTCTGTCGCCTGCTGCGTGTTTTCCGCCGTATTTTTAATGGTAGAGGTCAGCTGCTCCATTGAAGCTGCCGTTTCTTCCAGTGAGCTGGCCTGCTCTTCGGTGCGCGATGACAGATCCTGATTACCTGCGGCGATCTGCGAGGCCGCGCTTGAGATCGTTTCCGCCCCGTCACGCACCTGCCCGACAATCGTACTCAGGCTCGTGTTCATGTGGTCCAACGATTGCAGCAGCAATCCCGTTTCATCTTTGCTGGTAACAGTGATACGAGAGGTCAGGTCGCCCTGCGCCACTCTATCTGCCACTTGCAAAGCCTGCTGTATCGGTCGGGTTACGCTGCGCGTGATCGACCACGCAATCAACGCCCCAAATACGGCACCCAGTGCTAAAATCAGCAACAGAATCATGCGGGTATTACTGTATACCTCTGCCATAGCTTCAACGGAGGTGTCCATCGCATCATCTTGGTAATTCACTAATTGCTTCACTGCATCACGGTACTGTCGCTGTACCACGTTCAGATTATTGTTGAACTCCTCGATCGCCGCTTCCCGATTGCCCGCCACGACTTCGCTAATGATTTTGTCGCCAGATTTCAGAAACTCGGTACGAATCGCGCGGATAGCACGTAGCTGGGTGACCGAACGTTCTTCAACGGTTTGGCTTTCTAGCTTGTCCAGCAGACGACCAATTTCCTGACGGAACTCATTCACACGCGTGACGTTTGTCTGAATTTGCACCTGATCAGAGACCAGCATGAGTCGCTGATAAGCCACCAAAATGCTGGTGACATTATCGATGAGATTATTGGCATCTACCGTCTGTGGATAGACATCTTTCACGATACTTCTGGCACCATCCTGAAAGCTGGATAGCTTAGACAGGGAAAAAATACTCACGACGAACAACATCACAATCAGGATGGCAAATCCCGCTCCCAATCGATAGCCAATACGCCAGTTTGCTAAATTCATGTCTCACTCCTTTTAGGTAATGCATAGCAATATCAATTGCGCACATGTCGCAGCTTGTGGAACCACAGGGCGGAGAATGGCTGGCTATCTGAAGGAAAAAGCGGTTTCCCTCTGACGCACCAGAGATACCTTTAGGCAAGCATTTTTACGCACGCTCTCAGCATGAGAGGCGCGATCAAAAATCAAATAGTTTCCCTCAGATGTTGAGGTGTAAAAGTGGCAATAAATCTAACAGTAGTACAAATACGGTTGATAAGACCGCAGAGACGTTATCGAGGTGAGATGATGACCTTCCCTCTCCGTATTCGTGCATCCATAGCCGTTCCTGTGTTATTCATTTTATCGGCAACTTGTTTCTTATCTTTACAATTTGATCGTTTAAATCATTCAAAAATAGATAATAAATAGATTTTAACTATCAGAAATCAAGTTTCGATCGGAAAAATCACAGATTAATCCACCAATAATTAACATTAATAACGTCTCAATTACATAAAAGGATAGTCAGACATGTTTGATATTAAAAATAAAGAGACGAGAATTTTTCTTAAAAAAGGACAACAGGCTGAATAAGAAGAGGAAAAGCCGTCTTTACTCTATCTATCGAAATAACAGAACCAGGGAGGCACTGCCCCCCTGCAGGAATAGACGGCACGTTGCAACACGGCCAAATTATTACGGTAAGTTTACGCTTTCTTCGCCCCCATCAGCGCTAGAGACAGCGTTGGCGTGCTCATCGGCATCGGCGCATAAGAACTGGCGCTATCGTGGCTATAAGACTGTATTTTAAACGCGCTCACCGCCTCTGCCAGAACAGAAGCCTGCGATTGCAGCGACAGAGCCGCAGAAGCGGATTCCTCAACCAGAGCCGCGTTTTGCTGGGTCGTGGTATCAATCTGTCCAATCGCCAGATTCATCTGGTTAATCCCATCGCTCTGTTCACGGCTGGCTTGTGAAATCTCACTGATAATGCCGTGTACGTCCTTCACGTGAGCCGTTAATCCACCCATTGTTTCTTCAGCAGTATCGACAAGATCCATACCTTCGCGAATTTTGCTCACGGAATCGTCGATTAAGTCCTTGATCTCCCGTGCGGCAGTCGCACTACGCTGTGCCAGTGAACGCACTTCCCCCGCCACTACTGCAAAACCACGCCCTTGTTCGCCCGCACGTGCCGCCTCAACCGCCGCATTCAGTGCCAGAATATTGGTCTGGAACGCAATGCCGTCAATCACGCCAATGATCTCCGCCATACGCTGAGACGAATCACGTATCCCACGCATTTTCTGCGTCACAGAAAGCATGACATCACCGCTTTTTTGCGCAGCACCGGTGGCCTTATTGGCAATCTCCGTCGCCTGTTGGGTGTTTTCCGCCGTGTTTTTAATGGTGGATGCCAACTGCTCCATCGAGGCTGCCGTTTCTTCTAGCGAACTGGCCTGTTCCTCTGTGCGCGATGACAGATCCTGATTCCCTGCCGTGATTTGCGATGCCGCCGTCGAAATCGTTTCCGCCCCATCACGCACCTGGCCGACAATAGAGCTCAGGCTGGTGTTCATACGATCCAACGATTGCAGCAGCAATCCGGTTTCATCCTTGCTGGTAACGGTGATGCGTGAGGTCAGGTCGCCCTGCGCCACTCGGTCTGCCACTTGCAAAGCCTGCTCGATTGGTCGGGTTACGCTGCGGGTAATCGCCCAGGCAATCAGCGCCCCAAATGCAGCGCCCATCGCCAAAATAATCAGTAAAATCATTCGGGTATTGTTATACACCTCGGCCATGGTCTCGACAGAATTATTCATCGCGTCATTTTGGTAATTCACCAACTGCTTCACCGACTCGCGGTATTTGCGTTGAATCACGTTCAGGTTGCTATTGAATTCTTCTACAGCGACGTCGTTATTACCCGCCAACGCATCACTAATAATTTTGTCACCGGACGTTATGAACTCGGCACGAAGCGCGCGGATAGTCACTACCTGTTTACGAGAAAGCTCTCCTGAGGCATTGCTTTCCAGATTATCAAGCAGGCGGCTAATCTCTTTGCGGTATGCCATGATCCGGTCGACATACCCCTGACGCTGCTCCTTACCGGACACCAGCATCATCTGCAAATAAGCGACAAAATGCCCATTCACGTTATCGATGAGGTCATTCGCATCCACCGTTTGTGGATAAACCTCTTTGACGATATCTCTGGCACCATCCTGAAAGCCGGACAGTTTAGAGAGAGAGAAAATACTCACGGTAAATAACATCAGAATCAAGATGGCAAATCCGCCGCCTAATCGATAGCCAATACGCCAATTCGCTAAATTCACATCTCACTCCTTTTAGGTAAAAAATAATAATGACTACTGCGCACAGCCACCGTCCGTTTAATAACGTCACGGAGTGGCAATTAATCGTTTTTTTTCGGGAAAACAAATATGCTTAATGGGTATATTTTAAATACCCACTAAGGAGTAATTGCAGGTGAACTTTCAACATAAGTAATACGTTAAAAAATACAGCAACCTCGATCGATGAGTACATCTTGAGCCGCCGCCATGCCGTTTACCTTATCGGCACAATGCTCACTAGCTTTATGGCGATGTCGATTAAACCCGCTGAATAATAGATATCTCGATAGCAGATAAATATTCATTTCTGGAAAATAACCGACCAGTTGATGCAGAAAAAAAGGGGGATAGCGCAGTTATTTTATTAAAGGAAAGACAATATAGTTAATTTTTAGGAAGGAAAAAAAATGAAGAGAGAAAATAATAAAAAATCGGGAGGAATGGGAAATAATGCGTATTTTATCTATTAGCAAGGCATAAAAGAATCAGGGAGGCGATACCTCCCTGATGTCATCAGCAATTAATATTACTGGGTTTTACGCAGACGCTGTGCTGCCTGAACCATATTTGCCAGAGCCTGACGCGTTTCCGGCCAGCCACGGGTTTTCAGACCGCAATCCGGGTTCACCCACAGGCGTTCAGCAGGAATACGCTGTGCCGCTTTCTTCAGCAGGGCTTCCATCCATTCCACGCTCGGAACGTTCGGGGAGTGGATATCATAAACGCCTGGACCGATTTCATTCGGATATTCGAACTCTTCAAACGACTCCAGCAACTCCATATCGGAGCGAGAGGTTTCAATCGTAATCACGTCCGCATCCAGCGCAGCAATAGAATCCATGATGTCGTTGAACTCGCAATAACACATGTGGGTATGGATCTGCGTATCGTCTTTCGCCACAGCGGCATTCAGACGGAAGGCATCCACTGCCCAGGCCAGATAAGCATCCCAATCCGAGCGGTGCAGCGGCAGACCTTCACGCAGCGCTGGTTCGTCAATCTGGATGATGCCAATGCCTGCGGCTTCCAAATCGGCAACTTCATCACGCAGCGCCAGCGCAATCTGCTTAGCGATGGTTTCACGTGTGACGTCTTCACGCGGGAAAGACCAGCACAGGATCGTCACCGGACCTGTCAGCATGCCTTTCATCGGCTTGTCAGTCAGAGACTGTGCGTATTTCGCCCATTCAACGGTGATTGCTTCTGGACGACTCACATCACCAATGATGACCGGCGGCTTCACGCAGCGAGAACCGTAGCTCTGCACCCAACCATTTTGGGTAAAGACAAACCCATCCAGATGCTCACCGAAGTACTCGACCATGTCGTTACGCTCGGCTTCACCGTGTACCAGCACGTCCAGACCCAGACGCTCTTGCTCAACCACGGCTTGCTTGATGTGTTCGGCAATACCGGTGCGGTAATTATTACCGTCCAGACGCCCCTGTTTGAAATCCAGACGCAGGCCGCGAATTTCGGTAGTTTGTGGGAAAGAACCAATCGTGGTCGTCGGCCATGCAGGCAGATTAAAGCGCTCGCGCTGAGCATCGGCACGCACCGAATACACGTTCTGGCGCTGACTGTCCTGTGCGGTGATGGCCTCCAGACGCTGCGCAACGGCCGTGTTATTCACACGAGTAGAGGTGCGGCGAGCGCGAATCGGTGCGCTGTAGGCTTCCAGTGCCTGACCGTTCCCGCTGTTCAGTGCCTGAGACAGCAGTGACAGTTCCGCGCATTTCTGAATCGCAAAGGCAAACCAGCTCTTCACTTCATCATCCAGACGGACTTCTACGCTCAGATCGATAGGGCTATGTAGCAGTGAGCATGAACTCCCCAGCCACAGATCGCGCGTCCCCACCAGCGGTTGTAAACGCTCGAACCAGCTGCTCAGATCAGCACGCCATACGTTACGCCCGTTAATCACACCCAGAGACAGTGTCCAGTTGGCCGGCAGTTGGGCGCTCAGCGTAGCGGCATCATCCTTACCGTGAACCAAGTCGATATGCAGCCCTTGAACCGGCAGCACTTTGATCGTTTCCAGATTCTGGCTAACGCTATCGAAATAGGTCGTCAGCAGCAGTTTCACCTGACCTTGCAGTGCATCGTAAGCCGGTTTAAACGCGGCCAGCCACTCTTGCGGCAGTTCCAGCGCCAGTGCAGGTTCATCGATCTGCACCCACTCAATGCCGCGCTTCGCCAATTCAGCCAGCACCTGCTGGTAAACCGGCAGAATGTCCTGCAACAGCGACAGACGGTCAAACTGCTCGCCTTTCACTTTGCCCAACCACAGGTAGGTAACTGGGCCTAGCAGAACAGGTTTAATTTTATGACCCAGTGCCAGCGCTTCATCGACTTCATCCAGCAACTGCGTCCAGGTCAGCTTGAACTGCTGCCCTTTGGTGAATTCCGGCACCATGTAGTGATAGTTCGTGTTAAACCACTTGGTCATTTCTGCCGCAGCGGCAGGTTGACCGGTTGGTGCACGTCCACGGCCAATGCGGAACAGCGTGTCCAGATCGACAGAGCCGTCTTCATTCTGATGACGTGCAGGTACGTTACCCAGCAGCAGACTTGTCGTCAGCACATGGTCGTACCAGGCGAAATCACCCACTGGCAACAGATCAACGCCAGCATCCTTCTGTTGTTGCCAATGACGTGCACGCAACTCGCGTCCAACAGTCAGCAACTCTTCCTGTGTTGCGCTACCTGCCCAGTAGCTTTCCTGTGCTTTTTTCAGTTCACGGCGTAGTCCAACGCGCGGAAAACCCAGTGTGTGATTCACAATCGCCATCGTTAATTCCTCATTTAGCCGTCCAGATGTTTACACATCCATAATCCGCAGGTACTGTAGTAAGCACAAGCGCAATTTGTTCACTGTCACTGTGAAGGACTCTCATGATCGAATTTAAACACCTGCGAACGCTGCAAGCACTGCGCAATACAGGATCGTTAGCCGCCGCTGCCGCTGCACTTCATCAAACCCAATCGGCGTTATCCCACCAGTTCAGCGATCTGGAACAGCGCCTTGGGTTCAGGTTATTCGTGCGTAAAAGCCAACCGCTGCGCTTTACGCCTCAGGGAGAAATTCTGCTGCAGTTGGCAGAGCAGGTGTTACCGCAAATTCAGCAGGCGTTGCAGGCGTGCCATGAGCCGCACCAAACCATGCTGCGTCTGGCAATCGAGTGTCACAGCTGTATTCAGTGGCTGACGCCTGCGCTAGACGAATTTCACCAACACTGGCCGCAGGTGGTGATGGATTTTAAATCGGGTGTGACGTTCGATCCGCAGCCCGCACTCCAGCAAGGCGAGCTGGATCTGGTCATGACTTCGGACATTATGCCGCGCAGCGGTCTGCACTATTCGCCTCTGTTTGATTTTGAAGTCAGGCTGGTACTGGCTCCCGAACACCCACTGGCAAAAAAAGAAAAAATCGAACCGGAAGATTTCAGCACCGAAACCCTGATGATCTATCCGGTACAGCGGCAACGGCTGGACGTCTGGCGTCACTTTTTACAGCCAGCGGGCGTCAGCCCTGCGCTGAAAAGCGTGGATAATACGCTGCTGTTGATTCAGATGGTTGCCGCGCGTATGGGCATCGCCGCGCTACCGCACTGGGTGGTGGAAAGCTTTGAACGCCAAGGGCTAATTGTAACCAAATCGCTGGGGGATGGGCTTTGGAGCCGGTTGTACGCCGCTGTCCGCGACGGAGAGCAGCGCCAACCGGTCATTGATGCGTTTACTCGTTCGGCGCGTCAGCACGCTTGTGATCATTTGCCGTTCGTAAAGGACGCTTCACGACCCAATGCTGGTGTACCCACAGCGAGGACGTAATGATCGCCGTGCCCACGATAAAGCTCAGCCAGTCTGGCGTTTTGTGCCAGATGGCGAAGTTGACCAGTAGACCGGCTGGCACGTGGAAGTTATTCATTATGCTGAGCGTTCCGGCATCCACCTGAGTTGCGCCGTAGTTCCACATAAAATAACCAAGACCAGAAGCACCAATCCCCAGCCAGGCCAGCACGCCCCACTGCAAGGTTGTGGTGGGCAATTTACCCATATTGCCAAAGAGCAGCCATGCGGCTATCGTCACAATCGCAGCTCCCAGATAAAACCAGGAAAACGCGCAGTGCTGCGGCACAGGATGAATCTCCATCAGACGCTTATAACCAACCTGACCAGCGGCAAAACACACATTAGCCACCTGCACCAGCAGGAATCCCCACCAGAAGTGCTCGCTCACGCCGTGATAGTGGATCACCGCCGCCCCGAATACCGCCAGCAGCGCACTCATCGCGTAGCCCCAGCGCAGGCGCTGCCGAGCAAGCAGATCGTAAATCAGCGTAACGTACAGCGGCGTCATCACCGTGAAGAGTAAAAACTCAGGTACAGTCAGATACAGGTAAGCCTGGAACACGAACAGATACATGATCCCCAGTTGGCAAGCACCTACTAACATGTATAGGAAAATGACGCGCGGCGCGTAGCCCCGCCAACGTAAGAAGGGCAAAAACACCACTGCCGCCGCAGTCAGACGGAACATCGCAGAAAACCAGCTATCGACCTGACCCGCCAGATATTCGCCAATCAGGCTGAATGAAAATGCCCACAAAATAGTGGTGATAATAAGTAATGGCACGACAGCATCCACTGAGAAAAAAGTAGCGCCATTGTAGCGGAGATGGCTGAATGAATTTCAGTCAATGTGGTTTACATTGGGTTAAATAATGGACAACCAGAAAATAAACTCAACAATGAGGAGGCATGGCGTTAAATAACCTTTGCCAAGATAGCATTTGCGCCGATAAATATGTTTTATTACAGAAGAAATAGAGCCTCTTTTTATAAAATAAAAGAGGCTCAGTGACCTAAGAATTAAATCTGCCATCGGAACCAGGCAAAGAAAACATTGCCGTTATTGTATGTTCCGGGGATGTAAGTCGCCTGGAAAGAGAGTTTGCTGTAGCTTATTGACGCCAAAGGCAACAAGACGGGAATTGGAATATAGTTCCAGTTATCACGCATCGTGAAACCCGCCGTAAAGCCTAGGCCCAGTTGGAAATCCTGATCGCTGGTTGGCCGCCAACGCTTTTCATAGCCGTAGCCACCGATAGGCTCCCATTTGTTATAGGAGTCTTTAAACGCCATGATATAAAGCCCGTGCCAGTCCCCGTCCTTATCTAAACGGGAAACGCCGTAACCCGCGCCCCACGGCCTTTCATTATATCTATCGGTCTTTTCTTTATCGTATGTCCAGCGGTTATGCCAGGTGATGGTCGGGATATAGATATCGTGGCTCTGTGGCGAATTCCAGGTCGTAGATAGATTATTTTTACTTTTCTGCCACCAGCTTTCCTCATGCTTATCCGATGCCGAATCCTTGGCATCAGCCGCAGCGGGTGCGAGATTCGTCGTGCTGCTCGTATTATTTATCCCCACATTATTTATGCTTTCTGCTGCGTAGCTTAAAAAAGGAACAACGGGTAGTGTAATCAAACTTGACGTGATTAAAATTCGCTTCAAATACATATAAGGTTCTCTGTAACAGCGTCACGATTCCATTCAAACAAAAGTGATCCGAACAAAACTATTCTGATCGTTACCAGAATATATAGTTCAACTTACGTAATCTGCCTATATAAACGGGGAAATCAAAGCAGCCTATTATGAAGGGATAAACAGCAACTGTGGCTAAATAGATGGTAAGTTCAGAGATGCTTTCAGACGTTTCCTAGCCGAAATAACAAAAAACCACCTTATTTCTCGGTGGTTTATATTCTGATGGAGATAAAATGCCGGCCTCCATCTCAGCTTGAATAGCGTGAATCGTTAACGCCGCAGGGTCAAATACCGTCGCCGTATTCAAAGCCACGGTTGATACCGTTGAAATACTGATCCATATCCATGGCGGGCTTGTCACTTTCCGGACGACCGACGATACGGGCCGGAACCCCTGCCGCCGTCGTGTGTGGGGGAACAGATTGCAATACGACAGAACCAGCGCCAATTTTCGCGCCGCAGCCTACCTCAATATTCCCCAGGATTTTAGCGCCTGCGCCAATCATCACGCCTTCACGAATTTTAGGGTGACGATCGCCGCTGGTTTTGCCCGTACCGCCCAGCGTAACGGATTGCAGAATGGAGACGTCATTTTCAACCACAGCTGTTTCGCCGATCACAATGCCTGTTGCGTGATCGAGCATGATCCCACAGCCGATTCTCGCAGCCGGGTGAATATCGACACCAAAAGAAACTGAGATCTGATTCTGGAAATAGACCGCCAACGCTTTGCGATCCTGAGACCAAAGCCAGTGGCCAATGCGGTAAGCCTGTAATGCATGAAACCCTTTCAGGTAGAGCAGCGGCGTAGAGTATTTATCCACCGCCGGATCGCGCAGGCAGACGGCCTGAATATCGCGCGCAGCAGAGACAATCATCTGTGGATCGGCACTGTAGGCTTCTTCAACCACCTCACGAATAGCAATCGCAGGCATAATCGAATTGGCTAACTTATTCGCCAACATGTAGCTCAGTGCGCTACCCAAATTCTCGTGCTTCAGCAATGTGGCGTGAAAAAAGCTGGCCAACATCGGTTCACAGTCTGCGAGACTGCGCGCTTCTGCTTTGATATTGGTCCAGACCAGTGCCAGTTCTTCTGTCGACATTGCCTTACTCTCCGAGATACCACACATCACAACGTATATCTGTTCCAAACAACAGGCTTGTTAGCCCGCCGCTCGTACACAAGAAAATGAAGATACTATGGGCCTCCAAGATTAGGAAGCCCAGCATAGAACGACGTGTTTTATAAATTGGCGGTTTCGTCTTTACGCGTGCGCCCCAACAGGCTCAGCGCCGCTTCTCGAGCATCTTTCCCACAATACAGAACCTGCCAAAGTTGCTCCGTAATTGGCATTTCAACGCCGTAGCGCTGCGCTAATGCCAATACTTCTTTCGTATTGCGGTATCCTTCAACAACCTGACCAATGCTATCCTGTGCGCTCTGCACATCCATTCCCTGCCCCAGCATCATGCCAAAGCGTCGGTTACGGGACTGATTATCAGTACAGGTCAGCACCAGATCGCCAAGCCCAGCCATCCCCATGAAGGTAGTAGGATCCGCGCCCAGCGCAGCACCAAGCCGGGTCATTTCTGCCAGCCCGCGAGTGATCAATGCGGTACGTGCATTAGCACCAAACCCAATGCCGTCAGACATCCCGGCACCGATGGCAATGACGTTTTTCACCGCTCCGCCCAACTGCACACCGATAAAATCCGGGTTGCTGTAAACACGGAAGCTCTTCCCGCAATGCAATAGCCGTTGCAGGTCATCAGCAAATTCACTGTCCGTTGATGCAAGCGCAATAGCCGTCGGCATACCGGCCGCTAATTCTTTGGCAAATGTAGGGCCAGATACCACCGCTAGCGGGATGGTTTCACCCAACGCTTCGCGTGCGACATCCTGCAACAGACGCCCGGTTTCCGCTTCCAGCCCTTTGGTCGCCCACACGATGCGTGCATCGGCACGCAAATGGGGTTTCAACTGACGCAAAACATCACCGAATACATGGCTCGGCACGACAACCAGCACGTTTCTGCTGGCAGCGAGCGCCTGCGCCAGATTCGTTTCCAACTGTAGCGAATCGGGGAAAGGAACATCAGGCAGGAATGCCTGATTACAGCGAGCGGCCTGTAACGCCTGAATGTGCGTAGGGTTGTGACCCCACAACACGACTCGATGGCCATTACGCGCCAGCGTAATGGCCAATGCGGTGCCGTATGAACCGGCACCGATGACGGTCATGGAAGCGTCAGACGCGTTCATCAGGCATCCTGATGCTGCGCAGCGCCTTCACCTTCACCCTCGGTCTGCTGCTGCAGGTAATTCATGAACAGCGCATCAAAGTTAACCGGAGCCAGGTTCAATTGCGGGAAGGTACCGCGAGAAACCAAGCTGGTGATGCACTCACGCGCGTAAGGGAACAGAATGTTCGGGCAGTAAGCACCCAGGCAGTGCGCCAATTGAGTCCCTTCAATACCGCCAACGGTAAAGATACCACCTTGCTGAACTTCACACAGAAATGCAGTTTCTTCACCCAGAGAAGCCGTTACGGTCACACGCAGTACGACTTCATAGATGTCATCAGCCAGTTGGCTAGAAGCCGTATCCAGATCCAGTTTAACTTCCGGCTGCCATTCCTGTTGGAACACCTGAGGCGCTTTCGGCGCTTCAAAAGAGATATCTTTGGTGTAGATACGTTGGATTTGGAAAGCCATTTCTGTGTTGTTTTGTTCAGACATGTTAAGTAATACCCTTTTGTTAGATTTTTTGACGTCTTCCGTCGTCATGAGTAGGCGGACGTCAGCACATTTTTGTCATTGTCGTACTGCAATCAGCCTGTCGGTTATCCTGCGAAGTCGTGGCCATTTTGGCTGTGAATGACTTACTGCACATGGCACGATGCGGATAGTTTTACCACAAACCGTTTTATTTGCCGCGGACTAAAGGCAGATTCTCACCGCTCCAGCCAGCCAGACCATCTTTCAGTACTTGCACACGCTCAAAACCGGCTTTGTGCAAATTATCGGCCGCTTCACGTGAAGAGAGACCGTTGGCGCAGACCACGATAATCGGCTGCGACTTATGTTTTTCAAGCTCACCTACGCTGCCGTTTTTAATGTCGATCGGCAACAGGTTAAATGCGCTGGCAATATGGCCACGGCGATAATCGTCACGGTTACGGATATCAACGACGACAGCATCTTCTTTATTAATCAGTCGGATCGCTTCACCACGAACCACTTCTTTCACGTTCGACAGTTTACTCTTCACAGTAAGTACAATTACCGCAACCAACAGCGCAACCCAGGCGATGCTTAAAATAGGGTTCTTGCTAACGAATGGCATAATCTCTTGCATGGGGTGTAACGGCTCCCGGATCAGTTAAGCAACAAAAATATAAGTTTCCTGAGTATACCTGCGCGATACGGCAATTACAGCCAGTAAGCCAATATAGCGTATCGAATCTGCGGCACGCTTTCCATTTATCTATTATTGACACGCATAGACGCGTGCCTTTGTGCCATGCTTGTCACGTCTGGAAATAGAAATCAGACAAGAGACAACTGGTAAGCCGCTGTTCATCGTGGAATAATTTATCGATATGAGTAAAAACGCGTTATTTGTACAGAGTCGAGTGGTATGTAGCGCCGATCGCCAGTTATCTGCATTACAAAGGCTGCTCACCCGCTGCGCCAGCGCGCTCTGCGTTGGCGTTTTGCTGTTGCCCGCGCTCAGCCAGGCGGAAGATAATCAGGCACAGCTTAAGACCCTGCAACAAGATATCGCCGCGAAAGAAAAAAGCGTTCAAGCGCAACAAAAGCAGCGCAGTACATTAGTTCAGCAGTTGAAGAAGCAGGAGCAGTCTATCTCTCAGGCCAGTCGCCAACTGCATGAAACGCGCAATACGCTGTCCACGCTAAATAAAGAATTAACCAGCCTCAGCGCCTCTATCGCAAAACTGCAATCTCAGCAGCACAAGCAACAAACGCTCCTTTCTCGTCAGCTTGATGCCGCTTTCAGACAAGGACAGCACAGCGCACTGCAACTCATGCTCAGCGGAGAGGAAAGCCAGCGCAACGAGCGTATCCTCGCCTACTTTGGTTACCTGAATGAAGCACGACAGAAATCCATCAACGACTTGCAGCAAACCCGCGTAGAGCTGGCGGATCAACGACGTCAGTTAGAACAAAAACAGACGCAGCAAAAAACGCTGTTAAGTGACCAACAACAGCAACAGCAAACGCTGGAACAGGCGCAGTCCGATCGGAAGAAAACGCTGTCGACGCTGGAAAGTTCGCTGGAAAAAGATCAGCAGCAGTTGACGGAACTGCGCCAGAATGAAACCCGATTGCGCGATCAGATCGCCCGTGCCGAGCGAGAAGCAAAAGCTCGCGCTGAACGAGAAGCTCGCGAGGCTGCCAAGGTTCGCGCCAAAGAAGAGCAGGCCAAACGCAGTGGCAGTAGCTACAAACCGACTGAAGGTGAACGCTCACTTATGGCACGCACTGGCGGTTTAGGGCGGCCTTCAGGTCAAGCTATATGGCCAGTTAACGGCCGCATTGAGCACCGTTTCGGCGAGCCACTACAGGGTGAGCTACGTTGGAAAGGCTTGGTGATTACCGCACCGGAAGGAACGGAAGTGAAAGCTATCGCCGACGGTACCGTACTGATGGCCGACTGGCTACAGGGCTACGGGCTGGTCGTTGTTGTGCAGCATGGTAAAGGTGACATGAGCCTGTACGGCTATAACCAGAGCGCATTGGTTTCCGTTGGCGCTCAGGTCAAAGCCGGTCAATCCATTGCGCTGGTCGGCACCAGCGGCGGGCAGAGCCAGCCCGGACTGTATTTTGAAATCCGTCGTCAGGGTCAGGCGGTCAATCCACAACCTTGGCTGGGAAGATAGTCTTGTCTTATTTAACCAAAACACCGTTATTGGCATTGAGTCTGTTCGCACTTTCGCCTTTGGCACTGGCCGGAAAACTTTCTATCGTCATCGATGATTTCGGCTATCGCCCACATAATGAAAACCAGATTCTGGCGATGCCTACGGCGATTTCCGTCGCTGTATTACCTAACGCACCGTACGCCCGTGAAATGGCGACTAAAGCCCACCAGCAAGGGCGAGAAGTACTGATCCATCTGCCGATGGCACCGATGAGCAAGCAGCCGCTGGAGCGCGATACATTACGCCCAGACATGAGCAGCGATGAGATTCAGCGCATCATTCGCCAGTCGGTCAGTAACGTACCTTATGCCGTAGGGTTGAATAACCATATGGGCAGTGCGATGACAGCCAGCCTTCCCGGCATGCAAAAAGTCATGCAGGTACTCAGCGCCTACCAGCTCTATTTCCTTGATAGTATGACCATTGGCAGCAGCCAATCGAGTCAAGCCGCAGCAGGAACGGGCGTAAAAGTCATCAAACGCAAAGTCTTTCTGGATGATTCGCAAAACGAAGTCGAGATTCGTAAACAGTTTACCCGCGCGGTGCAGATTGCCCGCCGCAGCGGTTCCGCTATCGCTATTGGGCACCCGCATCCTTCCACTATCCGCGTCTTGCAGCAGATGCTGCCCACGCTGGATGCCGATATCGTCTTAGTGCGCCCTAGCCAGTTGCTGAATGAGCCTACGCAGCATTATGAGCCTCAGCCACAGAAGCCGACCAATCCGCGTAATCCGTTCCGCGGCATACCGCAATGTCAGGTCAAGCAGCTACCGGAATCGGTGAAGAACGATGTGTTCTTCAGATTAGTGAGTAGCAGCATTCGGGACAGCGCACCCGTGCTATTTATCAAACAACGCTGGCAGACTTGGATTGCCCCTGCCGACACCGAAACGCACAAGCAGCCGTAACTTCAGGCGCGTGTTCGCACGGGTTATCCACGGCAGGGTTATGTCTCGTCCCAATTGAGAATAACCTTGCCCGACTGACCCGAACGCATGGCATCGAACCCTTTTTGAAACTCATCAATGTGAAAGCGGTGGGTAATAATCGGTGACAAATCCAGTCCGGACTGAATCAGCGCCGACATTTTGTACCACGTTTCGAACATTTCCCGTCCGTAGATACCTTTGATAAACAATCCCTTAAAAATCACCTCGCCCCAGTCAATCGACATCGGCTCATGCGGAATGCCCAGCATGGCAATGCGTCCACCATGGTTCATCGCTTTCAACATCGTACGAAAAGCCGATGGCGCGCCCGACATCTCTAATCCGATATCAAACCCTTCGGTCATGCCCAGTTCCATCATCACATCAGCCAGCTTTTCATCTACCACATTGACGGCACGCGTTGCCCCCATTTTACTAGCCAGCTCCAGACGGTACGCATTCACATCGGTAATCACGACATTCCTTGCACCAACGTGACGGCACACCGCCGCCGCCATCATGCCTATCGGCCCTGCCCCGGCAATCAACACATCTTCCCCGACTAAATCGAAGGAAAGTGCGGTATGCACGGCGTTACCAAAAGGGTCGAAGATGGCGGCCAACTCGTCAGAAATATTGTCGGGAATGCGAAATGCATTGTAGGCAGGAATCACCAGATATTCCGCGAATGAACCGGGACGGTTTACCCCGACGCCGATGGCGTTGCGGCATAAGTGACGTCTCCCAGCACGACAGTTGCGGCAGTAACCACAGGTAATATGTCCCTCGCCAGAAACCCGGTCGCCAATATGAAAACCGTTAACCTCCTGACCAATTGCGACAATTTCACCCACGTACTCATGCCCGACAACCATCGGCACGGGAATGGTTTTCTGCGACCACTCGTCCCAGTTATAGATATGCACATCCGTTCCGCAAATCGCGCTTTTGCGGATTTTAATCATGATGTCGTTATGCCCAAGCTCTGGCGTGGGGGCATCCATCATCCAGATACCTTCTTCCGGCCGCAGTTTTGCCAATGCTTTCATGACAGTTTCCTCAGATGATCACACCCAGACGCTTGCCCACGCGGATAAAAGCCTCGACGACGAATTGGATTTGCTGCGGCGTATGGGCTGCTGACATTTGAGTACGAATACGCGCCTGACCAAGGGGAACAACAGGATAGAAAAAGCCTGCCACATAAACGCCTTCCCGCTGTAGCGCCTGCGCAAAATCCTGCGCCAGCTGTGCCTCGCCCAGCATCACAGGAATAATGGCATGATCGGCACCCGCCAGCGTGAACCCTGCCGCAGTCATCTTTTCACGAAACAGGCGAGCATTTTTCCACAGGCGATCGCGTCGCTCTCCGCCATGTTCCAGTAGATCAAGCACCTTGAGCGATGCGGTGACAATGGCAGGCGCGAGAGAGTTGGAAAACAGATAGGGACGAGAGCGCTGGCGCAGCCAGTCGATCACCTCGCGTTTGCCCGCCGTATAACCGCCCGATGCGCCACCCAGCGCCTTGCCTAACGTGCCAGTGATGATATCGACGCGATCCATCACCCCGCAGTGTTCATGCGTTCCGCGCCCTTGTTCGCCCACAAACCCCACCGCATGGGAATCATCAACCATCACTAACGCATCATAACGATCCGCTAGGTCGCAAATTCCCTTCAAGTCTGCAATCACGCCATCCATCGAGAAAACGCCGTCGGTGGCAATCATGATATGTTTCGCCCCTTCCGCTCTGGCCAGTTGCAACTGCGCTTCCAGTTGGCTCATGTCGTTATTGGCGTAACGATAGCGTCGCGCCTTCGATAGCCGAATTCCGTCGATGATCGAGGCGTGGTTAAGCGCATCGGAAATAATCGCATCCTCTGGTCCCATCAGCGTTTCAAATAACCCGCCGTTGGCATCAAAGCAGGAGGAATAGAGAATCACATCCTCCATCCCCAGAAAACCCGCCAGCTTACGCTCCAACTGTTTATGGATATCCTGTGTTCCACAGATAAAGCGCACCGATGCCATGCCGAAACCGTGGCTATCCAATCCGGCTTTTGCCGCGGCAATCAACTCGGGGTTGTCCGCCAAACCAAGATAATTATTGGCACAGAAATTGAGCAGACGGTCGCTGTCCGTCACCTCGATCTCAGCCTGCTGCGCAGAGGTAATAATTCGCTCTTCCTTAAACACGCCTTCGGTGCGTGCAGCCATGATTTGTGTAGTAAGTTGTTGATAAAAAGCGGCAGGCATAGCGACCATCTCCCATAAAAAGATTGCTTTATGGTTTTTAAGCTAGCGGATATGGGCAGAAATGCGGGGGAAACAGTCTGAAAATGCAGGCTTCGTCACGACCTGAATCATCTTAAAAAGGTTGGGGCAACACGGGATAAATTAACCTCTGGCTGCTTGCGGTAAAATGAAATGCTATTATAGCGGTCATAAACAGTGTGGGGCGCGGTGCCTCACCGGCAAGATTAACAAAGGTCGCATCCATGATTATCGTTACTGGCGGTGCCGGTTTTATCGGCAGCAATATCGTAAAATCTCTGAATGACATCGGCTACCGGGACATTCTGGTTGTCGATAACCTGAAAGACGGCACCAAGTTCGTCAATCTGGTCGATCTGGACATAGCAGATTACGTGGATAAGGAAGATTTCGTCGCCAGCATCGTTGCGGGTGACGATCTGGGCGATATCGAGGCCGTATTCCATGAAGGTGCCTGCTCCTCCACCACCGAGTGGGATGGCAAATACATGATGGATAACAACTATCAGTATTCCAAAGATGTGCTGCACTACTGCCTCGATCGCAGTATTCCGTTCCTGTATGCCTCTTCGGCCGCGACCTACGGCGGTCGTAACGATAACTTCATCGAAGACCGCCAATACGAGCAGCCTCTGAACGTCTATGGCTACTCCAAGTTCCTGTTCGATCAGTACGTGCGTGAGATTCTGCCGGAAGCGGAATCGCAGATCTGCGGCTTCCGCTATTTCAACGTCTATGGACCGCGCGAAGGGCACAAAGGCAGCATGGCAAGCGTCGCGTTCCACCTGAACAACCAGATTAATCAGGGTGAAAATCCGAAGCTGTTCTCCGGTAGCGAGAGCTTCAAACGTGACTTCATCTACGTCGGTGATGTCGCGGCCGTCAACCTGTGGTTCTGGCAAAACGGTGTTTCCGGCATCTTCAACTGCGGTACTGGTCGCGCCGAATCCTTCCAGGCTGTCGCGGACGCCACACAGGCCTTCCATAATAAAGGCGGCGTGGAATACATCGAATTCCCTGAGAAGCTGAAAGGCCGCTATCAGGCCTATACGCAGGCCGACCTCACCAACTTGCGGGCCGCGGGCTACGATAAGCCGTTCAAAACCGTCGCCGAAGGCGTAGCGGAATATATGACCTGGCTGAACCGTACCGTTTAATCGGATAAGGATTTATAAGCGGTATGAAAATTTTGGTCATCGGCCCTTCCTGGGTCGGCGATATGATGATGTCGCACAGCCTTTATCGCACATTGAAGGCTGAACACCCGGAAGCGGTCATTGACGTGATGGCACCAGCTTGGTGCCGTCCGCTGCTAGCACGGATGCCGGAAGTCAATCAGGCGTTAGCCATGCCGCTAGGTCACGGTGCACTGGAGCTGGGCGAGCGTCGTCGCCTTGGCGTCTCGCTGCGCGATGCGGGTTATGACCGCGCTTACGTGCTACCCAATTCCTTCAAATCAGCGCTAGTGCCGTTCTTTGCCAACATTCCGCAGCGCACAGGCTGGCGCGGCGAAATGCGTTACGGACTGTTGAACGACTTACGCGTGCTGGATAAAGCCGCATTCCCGCTGATGGTTCAGCGCTATACCGCGTTAGCCTATGACCGCAGCCGTATCCATCGTGCCGAGGATCTGCCACAGCCGTTGCTTTGGCCACAGTTACAGGTTAATCAGGCCGAAATTGCGGACATGACGCAGGCTTTTAACTTCAGCAATGAACGCCCCCTCATCGGTTTTTGCCCCGGTGCCGAATTTGGCCCCGCCAAACGCTGGCCGCATTATCACTATGCTGCATTGGCACAATCACTGATTGAGCGCGGCTATCAGATAGCGTTGTTCGGTTCCGCCAATGATCGTTCGGCTTGTGACGATATTCTTCAGGGATTGACGGAAGACGCCCGACAGCATTGTTCCAATCTGGCGGGGAAAACCTCGCTGGAACAGGCAGTGGTACTCATTGCCGCCTGCCACGCTGTCGTCAGCAACGATTCTGGGCTTATGCACGTTGCTGCGGCACTTCATCGTCCGCTGGTCGCACTTTACGGTCCGAGCAGCCCTGACTTTACCCCGCCGCTGTCCCATCAGGCCGAGGTGATTCGCCTGATTACCGGTTATCACCGGGTACGCAAAGGGGATGCTGAGCAAGGTTATCACCAGAGTTTGATCGACATTCAGCCCGAACGCGTACTCAGCGCACTGGATAAGTATCTCATTCCGGGAGCAGACGCATGAGAGTGCTGATCGTGAAAACGTCGTCAATGGGCGATGTGCTGCACACCTTGCCAGCCTTGACCGACGCAATGCAAGCTATTCCCGGTATCCAGTTCGACTGGGTGGTTGAAGAAGGTTTCGCGCAAGTTCCAAGCTGGCACCCAGCGGTTTCTCGCGTAATTCCCGTCGCAATACGCCGCTGGCGCAAAAGCTGGTTCAGCACCCCGATACGTCAGGAGCGTGCAGAATTCACACGCCAGCTACGCCAGTATCGCTATGATGCGGTTATTGATGCGCAAGGGCTGATTAAAAGCGCGCTGCTGGTGACGCGACTCGCCAACGGAAAGAAGCACGGATTGGATTGCAAAAGCGCGCGTGAGCCGCTGGCCAGCTGGTTTTATAACTACCGCCACCCAATAAGCCGTCGGCAGCATGCCGTCGAGCGCGTACGCGAGCTGTTTGCTGCGAGTCTGGGCTATAGAAAACCTACCGAACGCGGCGATTATGCGATTGCCCAGCGGTTCCTTTCTCAGCCGCCCGAAGACACCAACCGCTATCTGGTGTTTCTCCACGCCACGACGCGTGATGAAAAGCACTGGCCGGAAGCGCACTGGCGTGAACTGATTGCGCTATTGGCATCAAGTGGACTACGCATCAAGCTTCCCTGGGGAGCAGAACATGAGCACCAGCGCGCATTACGGTTGGCGGAAGGCTTCCCCCACGTTGACGTCTTACCGCGTCTGACGTTGCAACAGGTCGCAGAGGTACTCGCGGGTGCCAAGGCCGTTATTTCCGTCGATACTGGGCTTAGCCACCTGACGGCGGCACTGGATCGCCCGAATATCACCTTATACGGCCCCACCGACCCAGGGCTGATTGGCGGCTATGGGATGAACCAAGTGGTAGAAATGTCCGAAAGCCAGAAAATGGAGACAATTCCCGCTAACCTCGTCCATCAGAAATTAGAAATGCTGATATACCCTAAATAATTCGAGTTTCAGGAAGGCGGCAAGGGAAGGAATCCCGATGAGCTTACAAAAGTAAGTGATTCGGGTGAGTGAACGCGGCCAACGCATATGCAACTTGAAGTATGACGGGTATAGAATTACCTGCAATCAGGCGAGTAATATCGCTCCCGACTGTGAACAAATACATGCTCAATGAATTAAGGTACGAACTGGGAAAAGCGCCCAGTATAAGTGCGACTATCGCACTGAAAGCGATTTTCCCAGGCTGTTTACTCACATTAGCTATTATGCCATTTAGTAGCATTATTGCCGGGTGGCTTTTTTATCTCACGGGTTCACTATCTGTTTTCTATGTGGTGACACACTTAAGAACAGTAATAGCCGCTAAGCGGTTATTAATGATTCCGTTTTGCCTGCTGGCTATCGGCTTAACCAATCTCATTTGGTATCACCACTATTATCAACCCGATAGCCTTTTACCTTATGTATATAACGCCTACAGGACATCCGCCCATGCCGGTATTCTGGGTGCATTCATCCTGCTGACAGTCCTGCATATCTCGCAAAAAAATCAGCGACAGCCACTCTTCTACATCATCGCAATCTGTGCTTTCGCGCTGAGCTACGCGTTCTATCAGTCATTATTCAGTGGAATGCACCGTATTGGATTAGTATTTGGTACCGCAACGAGCGCGGCCTATTTTCTTACCTTCATCGGTGCTTTAAGTGCACAGGCACTGCTTAAGCTCAATTCTGCTTATAAATATTACCTCTATCTGGGGCATTTTCTGCTAGTGACTGTCGCTATTTTACTAACAGAAACACGGGCAGCCATACTCGTCTATCCTATTGTTGGTGCGACCATTTTATTGTCAGAAGTCAGGCACAGTAAGTCGCTATTTATAAAAGCATTAGTCGGATCATCGGCCACGCTTCTCCTGTGCTTATTCCTTTTTCAGGAGACGATTCATCAGCGTATTAACGATCTGATTAATGACGTACACAGCTATAGTATGAATAACAGCAGAACCTCGGTTGGTGCACGAATCGCGATGTATCAATCAGGTATCGAAGCCGGGGAAGACGCGTTATTGGGGCAGTCCGCCGAACAGCGCGCAGAGCGAATCGTTGCACAAGCAGAACAAAAACCGAACTTAGCGGGTGCCGTTGAATTTTTGAATGTTCATCTGCATAACGAAGTGATTGATGCCTTCTCCCTTAAGGGATTACCGGGAGCAATATTGCTTGTGTTGCTCTATGCCTCTTTATTTTATTTTTCATTTTTTGTTCTACGCAGCCACCTCTCTGCTGCGCTGCTTTTTGCTCTGCTGATGTATGGACTTAGCGATGTCATTCTCTATTCACGAGACATGCTTATCGCGTGGCTTATGGCGTTTTGCCTCGGCACAACGCTGACCGGAAAATGGCTAAAGAATTAGCCCTGTTATAATTAGCGTATGGCAGTAGCATTTACCTCTGTGAGAGGGATGTGGGTTTTAGTACCATATGTGTTTTAACACCACCGCGATATCAATTTGCACACCGCAAATCATCGTGAAATTTCGGGTCATTTTAGTCAACTGGTAGCTGTCGAGCCAGGGGCGGTAGCGTGCCTGTAAAAAATAATAACCTTTTGATTACATGAAGGAAAACGAGTGAGTCAACGCATCATCCCTTATCACCGGATTCTCGTGGTAAAGCTCAGATATCATGGCGATATGCTGCTGACCACTCCGCTCATCAGCACGCTGAAAGCCAATTATCCTGACGCTAAAATCGACGTATTACTGTACCAAGATACGATACCCATTCTCTCTGCAAACCCGGAGATAAATGCGCTTTATGGTCTCAAAAGAAAGACCCGTACTCTTTTGGAAAAAGCCCGTAATTTCAAAGAAATCAGGCAACAGCTTAAGCAAAACAATTACGACCTTATCGTCAATTTAGCTGATCAGTGGCCCATTGCCCTATTGGTAAAATCATTGGGATGTCACAGTATTGCTCTCGATCGGGGCGATAATCTGAAGGGAAAGATTTGGCGCTCATTTTTCAGCACCTGTGTTCCCCCAATAGGCGCGCACATTGTTGAGCAAAATCTTAATCTCCTCACCCCGCTCAACCTGCCGGCGTCAAATACATGTTCTACATTATCGCTGCATTATCGTCAGGAAGACGCCCAAAGTATTGTTAACCAATATCCTGCACTTTTAACGCAACGCTACGTCGTCATTCAACCCACGACTCGCCAATATTACAAATACTGGGACAACGACAAATTCGCTCAGGTCATTGACTACCTTAAAGCAAAAAATCTGGAAGTCGTTTTGACCTGTGGTCCTTCAGAAGACGATTTAAACGTGGTGCGAGACATTCACTCACATTGCACGCATAAACCCGATATGACCTTTGCGGGTAAAACGAGTTTTCTGGAACTGGCCGCGTTAATTGACAACGCCGTGTTGTATATCGGTGTGGATTCAGCTCCGATGCATATGGCTGCAGCGCTGAATACACCGCTAGTGTGCCTGTTTGGGCCAACAGACTACAAACTATGGCGTCCGTGGTGCGGCCGCTATAAGCAGATTTGGGCAGGTGAATATCAGCAAATGCCAGCCCAACAGAATTACGACCAGACAGTCAAATATTTGTCCTGCATTCCTGCACAAGCGGTTATTCAGGCATCTGAGCAAATGCTACAAGAGTCGCAGGAAGAGAACACCAAATGAAAATCGCATTCTGCGTCTATAAATTCTTTCCTTTCGGCGGGCTACAGCGGGATTTTCTGAGCATTGCACTAACGTGCCAAAAACAAGGCCACGACATTCGTGTTTACACGAGTGAATGGCAAGGCGACAAACCTGAAGGGTTCGACATCGTTCTCGTGCCCATCTCAGGGCTGGGTAATCATACTCGCCATCGCCGTTTTTCTGACTGGATACAACGCCATTTACAACAACACCCAGTCGACCGCGTTGTCGGGTTTAGCAAAATGCCAGGACTGGACTTCTATTATGCCGCTGAAGGATGTACGGCAGAAAAGGCGGTTCAGGAAAAAGGCTTCTTTTATCGACTAACACCCCGCTACCGCGGCTACGCAGCACTTGAACGAAACGTATTCGATAAAAATAGCCACGCGCGCATGCTGATGCTGACGCCGCGGCAAATCGCTCATTTTCAGAAGCATTACGGCACGCAAGATGAGCGCTTTTTTATGCTACCGCCGGGTATTTCGCTGGACAGAAAATACAGCACGCGCTCTCCAGATACGCGATCACGCTTCCGTCAGCAGAACCAACTGGATGAAAATGGATTTGTTCTATTACAAGTTGGTTCCGACTTCAAACGCAAAGGCGTTGGCCGCAGTCTGACGGCTATCGCCAGCCTGCCGCAGGAACTGCGTCGACGCGTAACACTACTGGTTGTCGGCCAAGACGATCCAAAACCGTTTCAACAGCAGGCCGAGCAGCTCGGTATCGCTAACCAAATACGCTTCTTCTCTGGCCGAGATGATATTCCTGATTTCATGGCGGCCGCAGACTTGTTACTTCATCCGGCTCATCAGGAGGCCGCTGGCATCGTTTTACTTGAGGCTATCGCGGCTGGGTTGCCCATACTTGTTACCGATGCGTGCGGTTATGCTTTTTACATTGAACGCTCGCAGGCCGGACAGGTCATCCCTGAGCCTTTTAGCCAGACAGCACTGAACCATGCATTATCACTCGCACTCAGTCAGCCAGAAACGCTTAACCAATGGGCAGAAAATGCCCGCCACTTTGCCGACACAGAAGATATTTATAGTCTGCCAGAAAAAGCGGCACAGTTAATTACCAGCGCAAACGCTCGTTAAACTAACGCAGTATATTGTTGCAAAAATAACGCGTTGGTCCCATTTATTTTTAAGAGCCATAACCGAGTTAACTATGTATTTTTCATCGCAGGGTGTTATAAAAAGAAAAGTTTCATTTACTCGCCCCTTAGCGGAAAATTCAGAATCCGATACGCTAAATGTCGCTTACGGTATTGATAAACACTTTATGTTTGGCTGTGCTATTTCAGCAGCATCAATGTTGCTCCACAACCCTAACATTAAATTTTCATTTCATATATTCACCGACTCATTAAGTGATGATGAAGAGAAAAAATTTCAAAACCTCAGCGTTCAATATAATGCAAGTATTGATATTTACATTGTAAATTGTGATGAGCTGAAATCGCTCCCTAGTACAAAAAATTGGTCTTATGCTACCTATTTTCGCTTTGTGATTGCCGATTTACTTTACCCAGAAATTGAAACTCTTCTTTATATCGATGCTGACATTGTTTGCAAAGGCTCATTACACGACCTATTAAGTATCGAATTCAACAACAACATTGCGGCAGTGGTCGCAGAAGAAGGCAAGGTTTGGTGGGAAAAACGGGCAAAGGCGCTTGATGAACCAGGAATCAATGCCGGATATTTTAATGCTGGATTCTTATACATCAATCTCGCACAATGGCAAAAACACGATATTAGTTCACAGGCCATGTCTCTTCTTGCAGATGAGAAAATAAAGTCAAAAATATCTTATCTTGATCAAGATATATTAAATATCTTACTTATAGATAAAACAATATGGCTTGATAAAAAACACAACACGCAATATAGCATTAATTATGAACTTAATAATCCTAAACCAGTCAGTCCTATAACGGATAGCACGGTTATGATTCATTATATTGGGCCAACAAAGCCCTGGCATAAATGGGCTGAAAATTACACTTGCACGGAGTATTTTCTAGATGCCAAAAGAGCATCCCCGTGGAATCAGTCCCCCTTACTGCAAGCAACAACCACGAGTAATATGAGATATTGTGCTAAACATCAGCTTCATAGCAATTTTGTTTTTTCCGGAATTTTTAGCTATCTTAAATATTTTTATAGAAAATTATCTAAAAACTAGCTGTATTTTTTCCCATAGACAGTTTAATAAAAATGAGAATGGAAATGTATTTTGATAAAAAAACAGTTATAGAAAAACACATTAGCATTAATGAAAAAAACGTTAAACCAGAAAAATCATTTCATATTGCTTATGGTGTAGATAAGAACTTTTTATTTGGTGCAGCCATATCAATGACATCAGTAATTATAAACAACAAGGAAAAGGAACTTAATTTTCACATATTTACTGATTATATTGATGACGAATATACTACTAGAGCTACAGAGTTAAGTAAAAAATTTGGGGTTATTATCGATATTTATTTAACAAACCCCAATTGCATTTCAAATTTACCGACAGAAACATGGCCACTATCAACCTATTTTAGATTTATAATATTTGATTTTTTAAGCGAAAGAATAAATAAATTACTTTATCTTGATGCGGATATTATATGTAAAGGATCTATTTCTCATATTACAACACTTGATCTAGATGAGCATTTTGCAGCAGTAGTTCCAGATATAGAAGCAATGCAAGTTATTGCCGCGAAAAGATTAAGTATCTCAAAAATTCAAGGTCGTTATTTCAATGCAGGATTTCTATTGATGAACCTGGATGAATGGAAAAAAAACGATCTCACAAGAAAATCAATCTCATTATTAAGCGATCCAGAAAAAAACAGCGTATTGAAATATCAAGATCAAGATGCTCTTAATCTATTATTGTTTGGGAATTTAATATACTTGCCTAGAGACTTTAACTGTATCTTTACTCTAAAGAGCGAGCTATACGACAGAACACATAACTTATATCGGGAAACAATTAAAAATGAAACGGTATTCATACACTACGTTGGCATAACAAAACCATGGCATGAATGGAGTTCATACCCTTCGGCACAATTTTTCCAAGTAGCTCATGCTGAATCTACATGGGAAGATAAAAAATTATTGCCGCCTATTAATGCCGCTCAATGGAAGAAAAAATCAAAGCATGAATTTAAACAGAATAAATTTATAAAGGGTATATTAAGCAGATTGAAATTCAACCAAATTCGATAGCGAAAACGAACTATGACTGTGTTTTTTATAGAATGGAATGCTGAGTATGAAATACTCATGTTACAATCGCTTCATGATAAATATCATGTGATACATAAAAGAAATGTCATGAAGCATTTTACAAAAAAAAATATTTTTCTAAAAAAAATTAATTTTAATAATGCTTTCTTTGTAAAGATTCATTTATTTTTTAAATTAAGAGAAGTAAAAGAAGACGACATCCTGGTTTGTAATGGATACAGCATACTAGGGTGTCTAGATATAATAAAAAAAGTTAATGCCAAGAAAATATTAGTAATCAGAGATACAATATTCCATCTTGAAAACGAAATGAAAAGAAAGAAAAGATGGCTCAAAGAAGATGGTGATTTTGTAAAAGAGGTAGCGCCTTATTTTGATAGAATTTATAGTTTCGACAGAAATGATTGCGAGAATTATAATTTTGAATTTTTAGATCAATTTATACCTTTTACCTCTGATGAGGTAATAAAATTAAGAAAAAATAATGACCAAGAAAGAAGAGAAAAAAAATCATGTTTTTTCGTTGGTGAATATAGAAAAGAACGGGAGGAAATATTAATAGATATTAACCAACACATAAAAAAATCAGAATATACTATGAATGCTTATCTTTACGATGAGAAAAACATAAGCGATTCATACCCAGAATTTTGTAAAAACACGTCTATAAGTTATCATGAAAATATTTCCATGGTGAAAAATTGCGACGTTATCATAGAAATAAACCATCATTCGCAACGCGGTTTGACACTACGAGCTATAGAAGCCTTAGCATTTAACAAGAAATTAATAACCAGTAATAAAGATATATTAAAATATGAATTTTATTCTTCAGATATGATATTTATTATTGGTTATGATGATTATGAAAGAATGCCTTTATTTTTATCTAAAAACAATAACCATTTTGAAAGTAAATTCATTTTTAAATACACTTCAGATTTTATGTTAGAAAAAATAACAGCTTAAACACACCTAAAAATAACATAAGTTAATTACATGAAAATTATAATTGTATCACCTGAATACACTGACAGTAGTGGCGGCGTTATTGTATTACATAAACTATGTCATATATTGAATGAAATAGGCATAAGTGCTTTTATGTATCCCATGCTTGAAAAAAAATCCAACAGTAGAATGGACAGCATTAGATTTCATATAAAAAGATTGAAGTTTTTATATAAAAGGTACAGGACTAACAAAAACCTTAATACTCCATTGATTAGATTTATTTCCAAGAGATGTCTCGAAAAAAGTATCGTTATTTATCCTGAAGTCGTATCTGGCAATCCAATTAAAGCAAGAAATGTTGTTAGATGGTTCTTACATCAACCAGGGTATCATACGAAAGAAATTAATTATTCACCAGGTGAGTTATATTTCAAATTTCATTCTGGAATTAATGATTTTCATTATCCAGGTTCTTACTTATCAAAAAATGAAATGAAAGTAATCCATCATCCACTAGATATTTATAATTTAAATAACCTTCCGAAAGAAAGGGATATTCCATCTTGCCATATGATAAGGAAAGGGAACCCCCAAAAGCCTGTTCACAGTGAAGATTCAATTCTTTTAGATGGATTAACGCATCAAGAAACAGCTGACGTATTTAAAAGATCGAAGGAATTTATATGTTATGATGATTATACTGCATACTCTATTTTTGCAATTTTGTGTGGGTGTGAGTCTATTGTTATTCCCGAAGATAATAAGTCTATTGATGAGTGGTTCCCGAATATAGAGGAGCGCTATGGAATTAGTTACGGGCTAACAAAAGAACAGAAGAAATGGGCATCAGAAACAAAAGAAAAAGTTCTTGAGCATATCGAGGCAGAACATAAAAACTCAGAAAACAATGTAAAAATCTGTGTGCGTGAAATGCTAGATTTCTTCAAAAAAAGAGAACTTGATTGATTTAATACATATATACCCACAATCATTGAAGATGCTTGATTTCATCCCGCATGAAGATATTTATCGCCGACGAACAGAAAGCTGAACTTGAATACTTTCATGACACCAGTCGTGATAAGCGTGTTTGTGATCGCATTAAAGCTGCCCTTCTTGCCTCAGAGGGTTAGACATCTGCGATGATTGCGCAAACTCTGCGTCTGCACGAAACGTGCGGTAAACCAGCATATTAACGATTACGTCAACACCCGCAAACTTAAGCCTGAAAATGGTGGGTCTGCAAGTCGGCTTAATGTTAAACAAACAGCAAGCCTAATTAGTCCACTTATCTCAGAAGTTATTCCATCACACCCACGCCCAGAAATCACGATCACTTCCAAGTGCTCAGGGATACATCTTTAACTTTATTGGGTATATCATCTACATGATATATTGCCTGTTTTTTATTAAAAAAAATCTTATTTTCATTAGCTATGAGAAAAATTGGAAACATTATGACTAATAAAAACATATTCGTAACTCAACCCTATTTACCCAAGTTAAGTGAATTCACTCCATATTTAGAAGAGATATGGAATAATAAAATACTCACTAACGGTGGCCCAATGCATGTGAAATTAGAAGAGTCATTATGTGAGTATTTAGGTGTGAAATATATTTCATTATTTAATAATGCGACTATTGCATTATTAACAGCATTGCAGTCTTTGAGGGTCTCAGGTGAAGTTATCACCACACCTTATTCTTTTGTTGCTACCGCACACTCTTTGCTTTGGAATGGTTTAAAGCCCGTTTTTGTTGATATTGACCCTATTACACTCAATCTAGATTCGAGTAAGATTGAAGCAGCAATTACTCCACAAACAACAGCCATCATGCCTGTTCACTGTTATGGTAATACCTGTGACACCGCAGCGATACAATCCATTGCGGATAATTATAACCTTCGAGTTATTTACGACGCAGCCCATGCATTTGGAGTAGAGGATGAAGGCGGAAGTATTTTAAGATATGGTGACCTCAGCGTACTAAGTTTCCATGCAACAAAAGTGTTTAACACTTTTGAAGGTGGCGCAATTATTTCTCCAGATGCTAAGACAAAACTACGTATAGATCGTCTTAAAAATTTTGGTTTTATTGATGAAACAACCGTTGTTGCACCTGGTATAAACGGTAAAATGAGTGAAATCAATGCTGCTTTCGGTCTGTTGCAGTTAAAACATATTGACGATGTCATAATAAAACGCCAAGAGATCGATGAGTTTTATCGGAATCAGCTGAAGGAAATAGAAGGTATAAATATTATATCCCCCGTACCTACAGCTATCTCTAACTATTCATATTTTCCTATATTGGTTGAGAAAGATTATCCGTTAAGCAGAGATGAGCTCTATGAGAAAATGAAAGATGACAATATCTTTTCACGACGGTATTTCTATCCATTAATTAGCGAGTTCCCTATGTATAGAGGAATGCCATCGGCTAGCGAAAGTAATCTTCCAATAGCAAATTCCATCGCTAAAAAAGTCATTTGCCTTCCTATTTATCCAGCTCTAAACAAAGATGATTTACATAGGATAACTAGTTTAATTAAGAGATTTTCACATACTAAATAATTTCGCATATTATCGCTCCATTTTAGTTCAGCCGATGTTTATGGGACCGCATTCATAAATTGATTTATCCGTTCCAGTAACTGCTGCATGCACCGGTGCTGATGATTCCACGCTATAGTTTCATGTAGTGCTTACCTCAGTGTCAGCATCGTTGTCATCCCATTAAAAAATGAATAGCAGGACGAGCAACTCATTGTGTAACAGGAATCTACCTCTATAACTTGGCTAAACACAAAGTGTAACCCATACCCGTGGTAAAGAAAAAATTACAGACTACTAGCCATAATTATGACATCGCCACACTCAGCGAAAGCTTAACTCGCACAATAACGCTGCAGGATTATGAATGATTGGGTGCTTGAGGAAATAATCATCCAAGTATGTGTATTTCTCAGGTTTCGACTTTGTTACAGACATAGAAATTCAGATACCTAATTAATTCAACCCAAGTAGTAGGTTGATCATAATAAATCTCCCCTACTTACAAAATGTAGATCTATTACATTGATAGAGAGTTACCCTTGAGAAAAAATCTATCCATACTTATAATCACTAAAAATGAATCAGAATTAATAGAAGAGTGCCTGCAATCCGCTAGTTGGGCAGATGAAATCATTGTCGTCGATTCTGGCAGCACCGATTCTACGGTAGAAATAGCTCATCGATATGGTGCAAAAGTCTACCAACACGATGACTGGCCGGGATACGGCAAGCAAAGGCAGCGTGCGCAGAGTTATGCTAACGGAGACTATGTCTTTTTCATTGATGCTGATGAAAGAGTTACCCCTGAACTGCGCCGATCCATTGAAAGCATGTTACTCCAATCCCATCTAGACGATAAAGTCGTCTACTCCTGCGCGAGGCGAAATCTCTTTCTTGGTCGCTTTATGAAACATAGCGGTTGGTATCCCGATAAGGTACTCCGACTCTATGCAAATAAACACTACCAGTATAATGACAACAACGTGCATGAATCATTGGATTGCGGCAATGCCCCTATTCAATATTTATCCGGAGATCTTAAGCATTTAACCTGCCGTGATTTTTCAATATTCCAGGAAAAACAGTTGCGTTATGCTGTTGCGTGGGCAAGAGAACGTCATGAGAAAGGAATATCCTGCCGCTATTCTGAGATATTTACTCATTCCATATTTTCATTCTTAAAAACTTGGCTCTTCAGAGCAGGTTTTTTGGATGGAAAACAAGGATTACTGCTCGCATTTGTTAATGCTCAATATACATTTAACAAGTACACTGAGTTATGGTCACTTAGTAATAAGTACTAATAAATAAAAGCCACGCTTTCAATATAAAAATAAAAAAAATTATTAAATAAATTTTCACCAAGGACGATGCAATGATGAAAATATCTAAGAAAATTCATCAAGTATACACTAAAGGCATATATGATTTGCCTAAAGAAATTTTAGAATCCATCGAAAAACTAAAAGAGATGAATCCAGGATGGGAGTATTTTTTCTACGATGAAAGAAACATAATTGAATATATAGACAAACATTACGGAAAAGAGATGCTGAGTGTCTATTTAAATATAGATCCAAAGTATGGTGCAGCCAAGGCTGATTTATTTCGTTATCTTTTGATTTACATCGAGGGCGGCGTTTATTTGGATATTAAAAGTTCATGTTCAATCCCACTCGACAATGTCATTAAAGAAGATTGTGAAATATTGCTATGCAGTTGGGATAATAATAATGAATGTGGCTGCGATAGGAATATGGGATTACATAAAGAGTTAGAATTCTTAAAATGTGGGGAATACCAACAATGGAACCTAATTTCAGTACCCGCCTCTCCTTATATAAAATCGGCTATAGACGAAGTTGTCCATAGGTTAAAACGCTACAAGCCTTGGATTTATGGTGTAGGAATGAAAGGCGTGTTAAATACGACAGGCCCCGTTCCATTTTCTGTTGGCATTGAAAAAATCAATAAAACTGAATTTTTCCATCATGAAGAAAATCATCGTAACATAGGGTTAAAATACCGTAATGTTACTGAAGAGACACTAAGAGAGCTTAACAAAAACCACTACAGTAAGCTCAAAGACTCCATTGTTATTCTGGAAGGAAAAGATAGGTTATACTATCGGTTATGGTTATTTTTTATTTACCCTTTGCAACGGCTAAAGAAAAATATTATTAATGAAAGCAAAGGTGTCATAAGAAAAATGAAACGTATCTTACGCAAAAACTCAAAATAGATACAAACGTCTCATAAGTAAGGTGTGTGTAGATTATAGTTGACTCTTCTGGCTTGTTCGGTTGTCCGTTTCCTGTATTAGATTCAATGATTGCCGCCATTGCGCGCATCTGCCAGCGATTTTTAAGAAAATCGGCTGAGGAATAAACGACATCCGTTTTACAAATAGCCTTATCCTCACGAACCCGATAAAATCCCCCCAGCGATAACCGATAACAGTAGATCTTATGTTACAAACTCTCTACACCATCATCCTGTACCTCATCCAGCCGTTGATTTGGCTTCGCCTGTGGCTTCGTGGCCGCAAGGCTCCTGCCTATCGTCGGCGCTGGGGTGAACGCTACGGTTTTTGTGCAGAGAAGGTTAAACCAGACGGCATCATGCTGCATTCGGTCTCAGTGGGTGAAACGCTGGCTGCCATCCCTCTGGTTAGAGCATTACGCCATCGTTATCCTAATCTGCCGATCACAGTAACAACTATGACACCGACCGGTTCCGAGCGCGTGCGTTCCGCTTTTGGCGATACGGTCTATCACGTTTATCTGCCTTATGATTTGCCCTGTGCCCTGAAGCGCTTCTTTGATCAGGTCCGTCCAAAAATCGTCATCATTATGGAAACCGAACTCTGGCCAAACCTGATCGCGGAGTTGCATAAACGCGAAATTCCACTGGTTATTGCAAATGCCCGACTGTCAGAGCGCTCTGCGGCGGGTTATAAAAAGATCGGCAAACTCATGCGCCATATTTTGCAGCGCATTACCCTCGTCGCCGCACAGAATCAGGAAGACGGGAATCGATTTATCGATCTTGGCCTGAAGCGCTCAAGCCTGAAAGTGACCGGCAGCCTCAAATTTGATATCTCCGTAACGCCAGAGTTGGCAGCACGAGCGATTACACTGCGTCGACAATGGGCGCCACATCGCCCAGTGTGGATCGCTACCAGCACGCACGAAGGTGAAGAAGCGATCGTTCTGGCGGCTCACCGACAGCTGCTTGCCACCTACCCTGACTTATTACTGATTCTTGTACCTCGCCACCCAGAACGTTTCTCCACCACCCAGGCATTAGCAGAAAATCTGGGGTTTACCTACACGCTACGCAGCAGCGGTGAACAGCCTTCTGCAAGCACTCAGGTGGTTATCGGGGATACCATGGGCGAGCTGATGCTGTTGTACGGCATTGCCGATCTGGCGTTTGTTGGTGGAAGTTTGGTTGAACGAGGCGGACATAATCCGTTAGAAGCCGCAGCCCACGCGATCCCGGTATTGATGGGGCCACATACTTTCAATTTCAAAGACATCTGCAACAAGCTAGATCAGGCCGACGGGTTGATTACCGTGACCGATGCAGATTCACTGGGAAGAGAAGTGGGAAAACTGCTCGCTGACGAAGACTATCGCCTCTACTATGGTCGACACGCTGTGGAAGTGTTACACCAAAATCAGGGTGCACTACAGATGCTGCTAACGCTACTGGAGCCTTATTTACCTCAGCGGACACAGTGAAGCAGTTACCGAGATTGTGAATAAAGGGCTGATGTGATGACAACCAAAGCGATTTACCCTGGAACGTTCGATCCATTGACCAATGGTCATTTGGATCTGCTGACGCGTGCATCACGACTGTTCGATCATGTGGTACTGGCCATCGCTGCTAGCCCCAGCAAGAATACGCTCTTCACATTGGATGAACGTGTCGCGCTGGCAAAGGGTGCCACGCAGCACTTATCGAACATCGAGGTAATTGGTTTTAGCGATCTCATGGTGCACTTCGCGCAGCAGCAAAAAGCGAATATTCTTGTGCGTGGTCTGCGAGCCGTTGCCGATTTCGAATATGAACTCCAGCTCGCAAAAATGAATCACCACCTCATGCCTACACTAGAAAGTGTTTTCCTGATGCCATCGGAAGAGTGGTCGTTTATTTCATCTTCTCTGGTCAAGGAAGTCGCGCGTCACGGCGGTGATGTAACGCACTTCTTACCCGATGCCATCGTTAGCGCCTTACAAAGTAAATTATCAAAGAATCGGTAGGACCGTTATTTTTTCTTTGAATATTGGTAAACCGTAAAATAAAAACGCAAGGCATACCAAAAATCATTAAATGACGTCATTCCCTTGAATAAATTCCCACCAATACCCGTAGCGATAAATTTTTCAGCTAGCTGTTGCCGGATAACAGGCGATGATATTTTTTTACGCAAAAGCCCAAAGAAATGACGACTCTCTCGATTGGCATGACGAATTAATGCTTTATTTAAAATAACGTTGTCTTTTTTCAGGCTAGCAAGATCAATCAGGCCATGCATGATGTCAATATAACTATTTGCTCTGCGTGATATTTTCTCAACCGACACGGATTTTGTGATCGAATTCGTATTGCCCATTCGATAGCCATAAGCTACTTTTTCACAGAAACCTACTCGTTTAACTACCAGCGCTAAATTTGCCGTCCATAGAATATCCTCATGCATCATATCTGAAATAAAGCTTAAATTGTTCAATGAGATGATATCGCGACGTATTAGCTGCAACCATGCAAAGTGGTACCATTCGTTATGTTTCACACTACGAATAATCCACTCATCTCCGCTGATTACCTCACCCCATGGTTGCTTCGTCTGAATTGGTTCTTTTACTTCTTGTTCTGGGTTTTCATTAAACTTGAAACCATTACCTATCAATAGATCGAGGCGTTGTTCCTTAGCTTTTTCAAGCCATGTTGATAGCGTATCTTTTTCCAACCAGTCATCGCCATCAACAAATGCAATCCACTCTCCATTGGCGTGTCGGATACCTGTATTTCTTGCCTCAGACAGCCCTTTATTTTCTTGACTGATAATAATCAGGTTCGTAACCGACTTGCCGATCTCATTCAGTTTTACAAGACTGTCATCTGTGGAACCATCATTCACCGCAATAATTTCGAAAGAGACATTGGCCTGAGCAAGTAACGACGAAAAAAGAGGCTCTATGTACTCTTCACAGTTACAGATAGGAACAATGACGCTGATATCCACACGACTCATAATATCCTCTGAAACACCCTATTTTTGAGATAAAAAACTGAGCAAATAGTATTAACGCTGACAGCGACGACAAAAAAAGGTACTGCGCTGCCCGTGTTTCGCGGTTTCTATCGGCGTGCCACATGTCCGACAAGGTTCGCCATTACGGCCATAGACTCGCAGCTCCTGCGCGAAATAACCGGGTTTACCGTCTGATTGCAAAAAGTCACGCAGCGTCGTGCCCCCTTGCTCAATCGAAAGCTGTAGCACCTGTTTAATCACGCCCACCAATATGGCTGCATCGTTTTCATTTAACGATCCGGCAGCTCTGTCAGGATGGATGCCCGCAGCAAACAGCGATTCGCTTGCGTAAATATTACCTACGCCAACTACTACTTTGTTATCCATAATCCACTGCTTGATTGCTGTTTTTTTACCGCATGACGCCTGATAAAGGTAATCTGCAGAGAATTCCGCCTCTAACGGTTCCGGCCCCAGATGCGCCAATACCGAGCTGGTTTCGAGGTTATCCGTCCACAGCCAGGCACCAAAACGCCGAGGGTCGGTGTAACGCAGCACCTTACCGCTGTCCATCACCAAATCGACATGATCGTGCTTTTCCGGCTCGCTATATTCCGGCAGCACCCGCAGGCTACCAGACATGCCGAGATGCACGATAATCCAGCCACGAGTGAGTTCAATTAACAGATACTTCGCCCGCCGGCGCACGCTTAGCACTGGCTCATCGCTCAGTGAAAGAATCTCAGCCGATACTGGCCAGCGCAGGCGCGCGTTCCTCACTTCCGCGTAAAGGATGGTATGACCAACGAGATACGGTGAAATACCACGACGACTGGTTTCAACCTCAGGTAATTCAGGCATGCGCGTCTCCTGATAAAGGTGGCTACATTAGCATAAACAAAAGGATACCATCAGTGACGACCCGCAAGACAGGGGATGCGAAGGGAAACAACGCTATCGCTGACATATTTTACCCACAGCGATTAAAACAAATCAGTTAAGACAAATCGACACGTGCCTGACGGACAACTGCCAAAAAAAAACCCAGCCAAGGCTGGGTTTTTCATAAAGGAGCAAAAATTACTTAATTTTAGCTTCTTTGTAGAGAACGTGCTGACGGACAACTGGATCGAATTTCTTCAGTTCCAATTTTTCCGGCTTAGTACGTTTGTTCTTCGTAGTGGTATAGAAGTGACCAGTACCAGCAGAAGAAACAAGCTTGATCTTCTCGCGAACACCCTTAGCCATGATTCAGTTCCTTAATACTTTTCACCACGGGCACGTAGATCGGCCAAAACCGTCTCAATACCCTTCTTGTCAATAACACGCATACCTTTAGCAGATACACGCAGTGTTACAAAGCGCTTCTCGCCTTCAACCCAAAAACGGTGTGAATGCAGGTTCGGCAGAAAACGGCGTTTGGTCGCATTCAGTGCGTGGGAACGGTTGTTCCCGGCCACCGGACGCTTGCCAGTAACTTGGCAGACTCGGGACATGTCTATTCTCCAAAAATCAAATCAGCTCGAGCTTCGTATAGGGTTTGGCCGCCTCGTCAGGCTTTAGAGCCCATCTCAGCAACTTCACTGAAAAGACTCTGTCATCAGGATAAACCTGCTGAGATAGGCTCTTAACGCCACACCCAAGATTCTCAAAGGTGGCGTAGTATACGCTCTGAAGCGTAAGTGCTCAAGTCCCGAACAGCTAAAGATCCCATTGGATCGCGGAAATATCTGTCAAATCCAACCGCGCTCGGCAAAAGAAACGTATTCACCATGCCCAATCACTAAATGATCGAGCACGCGGATCTCCATTAACAGGCACGCTTTGACAATCTGTTCGGTTATCGCACGGTCAGCCTGACTCGGCTCCGCTTTTCCCGACGGGTGATTATGCGCCAAAATCAGCGCAGCAGCATTCGCCTTTAGCGCTTCACGCACAATTTCACGTGGGTGCACTTCCACACTGCTAATCGTACCAACAAACATCTCCTGATGGCGAATAACGTGATGCTGATTGTCTAAAAACAGAACTAAGAAGACCTCGCGTTCACGTCGCGACAATAGCAACTGCAAATATTGCCCCGTCATTTCTGGGTTCAGCATGGCATCTTCTTTCGCCAGACGAGAGAAAAACAGCCGCCGCGACAGCTCTGCGATCGCCTTGATTTGCGTATATTTTGATATACCTACCCCTCTGGCGTTATGGAAAGCGGACTGCTCGGCCGTCATCAGTTGATATAACGACCCAAACTGTGCCAACAAATTCTCTGCCAACTGCATCACATGCACACCGGGTAACCCTGTGCGTAAAAAAATCGCCAACAGTTCGGCATCCGTCAGTGATTCCGCACCTAAACGCACCAGTTTTTCACGCGGTGCCAATCCCTTTTCCCAACCCATCAGTCTCTCCCTGTACCGCTCGACGGCATCATGTCACGCCCGCAAAAACAGGACGATATCGGCGATAAAAGGCTGCGAAGCGCTTCGCAATCTTCTTAGAGAAACCACAGCAACGACCTTAAGATTCCTATCTGGCCTCAAGATTATGGTAAAATGGCGCCTCTTCTGACTTTCAATCGGACCATGATGATGACGGAATTTTCCAGCCTGAATGCACTCTCCGGCAAACGGATCGTGCTGGGTATCAGCGGCGGTATCGCGGCGTACAAGTGCCCGGAACTGGTGCGGCGCCTGCGCGATGGCGGAGCCGACGTACGAGTTGTCATGACATCTGCCGCTAAAGCTTTCATCACTCCACTGACGCTACAAGCCGTCTCTGGCTACCCCGTATCAGACGATCTGCTTGACCCCGCAGCAGAAGCCTCAATGGGTCACATTGAGCTGGGGAAATGGGCTGATTTAGTCATTCTTGCCCCGGCCACCGCCGACCTGGTCGCTCGAGTCGCCGCTGGCATGGCGAACGACCTGCTGACCACTATTTGCCTGGCAACATCTGCCACTATCGCCGTTGTTCCTGCGATGAATCAGCAGATGTATCGCGCAGAGCCTACGCAGGACAACTTGCGCACGCTGGCAGCACGAGGTTTACCGATCTGGGGGCCAGAAAGCGGCAGTCAGGCGTGTGGTGATGTTGGGCCGGGCCGCATGATCGACCCGATGAACATTGTTGGGCTGGCACTGCGTCATTTTTCTGCCATCAACGATCTGCAACATCTGAACATTCTGGTCACCGCCGGGCCGACGAGAGAAGCGCTGGACCCAGTTCGCTTCATCACTAACCACAGCTCTGGGAAAATGGGCTTTGCTATCGCGCAGGCCGCTGCCGCTCGTGGCGCTAACGTCACACTGGTAAGCGGCCCCGTCTCGCTTGCTACACCGCAGGGCGTCACGCGTATTGATGTCGGCAGCGCGCTGGAGATGGAACACGCAGTGATGGAACACGCGGCGCAGCAGCACATTGTTATCGGCTGTGCGGCAGTGGCAGACTATCGCGCCAAACACATCGCTGACGAAAAGATTAAAAAACAGAATCAGCAGGGTGATGAAATGACTCTCACTCTGGTCAAAAATCCAGATATTATCGCCGGTGTCGCAGCAATGACGAAAAATCGTCCTTATGTTGTCGGGTTTGCTGCCGAAACCCAGAATGTGGAAGAATACGCTCGGCAAAAACTGGCACGTAAAAAGCTGGACCTGATTTGCGCAAACAACGTCTCTCTTTCCGGGCATGGTTTTAACAGTGAAACCAATGCGTTACACCTTTTTTGGCAAGGTGGAAACACGCCGTTGCCGCAGTGCGACAAGCGTCTTCTTGGCCAAAAATTAATCGACGAGATTATCAGCCGTTATGATGAAAAAAATCGACGTTAAGATTGTTGACCCACGCGTTGGGCAGCAATTTCCGTTACCAACTTACGCTACACCGGGCTCTGCTGGGCTCGATCTGCGTGCTTGTCTGGATCAGGCAATTGAACTCAAAGCAGGGGAAACGACCCTTATTCCAACCGGGCTGGCGATTCATATTGCCGACACCGGACTGGCGGCGGTTATCCTTCCTCGCTCTGGATTGGGTCACAAGCACGGTGTCGTGCTGGGGAATCTGGTTGGGCTGATTGATTCAGACTACCAGGGGCAACTGATGGTTTCCGTTTGGAACCGTGGACAACAAACGTTTACGGTTGAACCGGGTGAACGCATCGCGCAGATGGTTTTTGTGCCCGTCGTTCAGGCTGAATTCAATCTGGTCGAAGATTTCGTCGGCAGCGAACGTGGAGAAGGCGGCTTCGGCCACTCCGGCCGTAGCTAACGCGCTCCAGCCACCCCATAGTGTAAAAAATTCATATAAGCCGCAGCGCCTATCCAAAAGGGAATGGCGACTGTGGCACTACTGGGTGCTTGTCAGTCCAATATTTAGCAAGGGTCTTTTCAGACATGGCAGAAAAAGAAAATACGAAAAGGAATCGCCGCGAGGAAATTTTGCAGGCGCTGGCGCAGATGCTGGAATCCAGCGACGGTAGCCAACGCATCACTACGGCAAAACTGGCTGCGAACGTCGGCGTGTCCGAAGCGGCGCTCTATCGGCATTTCCCCAGTAAAACGCGGATGTTTGATAGCCTGATTGAATTTATTGAGGATAGCCTGACCACTCGCATTAACCTGATTCTGCAAGATGAAAAAGAAACGTTTAATCGTCTTCGTCTGATTTTGCTGCTTATTTTAGGATTTGCGGAACGGAACCCTGGTTTGACTCGCATCATGACAGGTCACGCGCTGATGTTTGAACAGGATCGCTTGCAGGGGCGTATTAACCAGCTGTTTGAGCGTATTGAATCGCAGCTGCGTCAGGTATTGCGCGAGCATAAGCTACGCGACGGAAAAGGTTTCCAGCATGATGAAACGCTGCTGGCCAGCCAACTGTTAGCGTTTTGCGAAGGGATGCTGTCGCGCTTTATTCGCTCTGAATTCCGCTATCGTCCGACGCAAGAATTTGACACCCGCTGGCCGCTTTTGGCCGCACAGCTGAACTAAACGCTCCTCTTAGTTTATACCCTAAATAATTCGAGTTGCAGGACAAAACGTGTTCGTTTTGAATAGCGCGAAGCGTTAACCCTTTAGGGCGATGCTCAGTCATGAGCATCGTAACGCGGCAAGAGAGGGACAAATTCGTCGGGAACGAATTTGCCTAGCCAACGGCTGGCCTTCGGTGAGAGACAGGATGTCTCTCATTTCATCCCGATGAGCTTACTCAGGTAAGTGATTCGGGTGAGTGACAAATCTGCCAAAGACAGATTTGAACGCTGCTTGCAGCGGCCCCAGCGGGGCGAGGCACACGCAAGTGGGACGAGTAGCGCAGCCAACACACATGCAGCTTGAAGTATGACGAGGATAAGATTCCGCCAGATATTTCTGGCGGAACCCTGATTCACGAGTTAAATCCCGTACTGCTCACGATAGGCTTTCACCGCATCCAGATGCGCCGCCATCTCTGGTTTTTCTGCCAGATAGGCGATCAACTCCGTCAACGTAATAATCGAAATCACCTTGCACTGATAGTCACGTTCGACTTCCTGAATCGCAGACAGATCGGCACGACCGCGCTCCTGACGATCCAATGCAATCATCACGCCCGCCAGCGTCGCACCGTGCGCACCGATGATCTCCATCGACTCGCGAATCGCCGTCCCTGCTGTAATCACGTCATCCACCAGCATCACGCGGCCCTGCAACGGGCTGCCGACCAAACTGCCGCCTTCGCCGTGGTCTTTGGCTTCTTTGCGGTTAAAGCAGTAAGGCAGATCACGATCGTGGTGTTCTGCCAGCGCTACCGCAGCGGTAGTCGCAATCGGAATCCCTTTGTAAGCTGGTCCGAACAGCAGATCGAATTCCACACCGGAATCAACCAACGCTGCCGCATAAAAGCGCCCCAGCAAGGCCAGGTCGCGCCCGGTATTAAACAGCCCGGCGTTAAAGAAATAGGGACTGATGCGCCCGGATTTCAGGGTAAATTCGCCGAACTTCAATACCTGCTTGCTGAGTGCAAACTCAATAAACTGGCGCTGGTAGGCTTTCATTACGGCATCTCCTCGTTTTACGGGTTAATCACGTTGTTGACCATTATATATACCCTAAATAATTCGAGTTGCAGGACAAAAACGGCAAGGCGTTTTTGAACAGCGCTTGCGCTGACCCCGAAGGGGTGAGGCCATAAGGCCGCATAACGCGCGACGCAGGGAGTCCCCAGGAGCTTACACCAGTAAGTGACTGGGGTGAGCGAGGACAAACCGGCTTAGCCGATTTGAACGCCGCTTGCGGCGGCCTACTAGGGCGAGGCTCAAGATGGGCCGAGTATCGCCAACGCACATGCAACTTGAAGTATGACGGGTATAAAAAAGCGACCATTTGGTCGCTTATCAGAATCAATCGGCTAAGGCAGCTTTCTGCGCCTGAACGATGGTATCGATTCCCCCTCGGGCTAGCGCCAGCAGGGTGAGTAATTCTTCGTGGCTGAACGGCTCACCTTCGGCGGTCCCCTGCACTTCAACCATGCGGCCATCTTCAGTCATGACCACATTCATGTCGGTTTCAGCCGCAGAATCTTCCACGTATTCCAAATCGCACAGCGCTTCGCCCTTAACGATGCCGACAGAAACCGCCGCGACCATGCCTTTCATCGGGTTCTTTTTCAGCTTACCGTTGGCAACCATCTGATTCAGCGCATCCGCCAGCGCCACGCAGGCACCGGTGATAGACGCCGTACGCGTGCCGCCGTCTGCCTGCAAGACATCGCAATCGAGCGTAATGGTGTATTCGCCAAGGACTTTCAGATCAATTGCTGCACGCAGGGAGCGAGCGATCAGGCGCTGAATCTCCAGCGTCCGCCCGCCCTGCTTGCCTTTAGCGGCTTCACGCGAGTTACGGCTGTGCGTCGCACGTGGCAGCATACCGTATTCGGCAGTGACCCATCCTTGCCCCTGGCCTTTCAGAAAGCGCGGAACACCCTCTTCTACCGTGGCATTGCATAACACTTTGGTGTCGCCAAACTCGACCAAAACGGAACCTTCGGCGTGTTTCGTGTAATGACGGGTGAATGTAAGGGGGCGTACTTGCTGTGCACTTCGGCCTGTTGGGCGCATGGCTCATCTCCGGTGGGTCAATGAAAACTGGCGCGCATTATACGGTTTTCGCGGCGCGCTGCCTAATCTTACCCTGCGCCAGTACCGATAAATTTGCAACGCTAGCGGTTAATTCTTCACCAGTCATACCTTATCCTTATGCTATAACCTCAGGTTATACCCTACTCATAAACAAGTATTCGTCAGTGATGATGCATCATGAAATAGTCCGTTCATCCCTTGAGCGTGAATGAGAAAAAATCATGATGCGGCATATGCAAATTGAAACCGTCAATCTGCCACTAGCCCGTCCTATGGCGGCTGAGAACGGTACGCGTCACGCAGTTACCGTTATTCGCGTCGCGTTGGAAGAAAAAGGATTTATTGGACAAGGCGAGTGTACGCCAGCCGCACATTATGGCGAGTCCGCCGACAGCGTATGCCGCCAGCTCTCTGCGATCCGTGAGGCGATAGAAAACGGCCTCACCATCGAACAACTCCAACAGAATTTATCGCCGGGTGCAGCCAGAAATGCGCTGGACTGCGCGCTGTGGCGGCTCAACACCGCCTTGGAAAAACAGACGCTGTGGCAGCGCGTTGGCATTCACCCCCCCACGTCTGTGGTCTGTGCGCAAACGTTGGCGCTCGACAGCGTGGAGAAAATGGCCACCGCCGCATCCAATGCCGTTTCCCACGGCGCACTGCTGCTGAAAATCAAACTGGATCGCGAACTGATTCTGGAAAAAGTCGCCGCTATTCGTGCCGCCGCGCCCAATGCCAGATTGATTATCGATGCAAGAGCAAGCTGGAGCGGGCTGGATTTGCATAGCCTGTCCACCGCACTGCTGCCTTATCAGGTCGCGATGATTGAGCAACCGCTTCCTGTCGGTAAGGACGAGGATTTACAGCGTTTCGCCCATCCCATTCCTATCTGTGCGGATGAAAGCTGCCGCCACAGCGGTGATATCGTCGGGCTGCGCCGTCGTTACGACATGATCAACATCAAGCTAGACAAGTGCGGCGGGTTGACCGAAGCACTGGCAATGGTGCGTGAGGCCCACTTTCACGGCCTGCGCATTATGGTTGGCTGCACGCTGGGCTCATCGATGGCAATGGAAGCCGCGCTGCCGGTTGCAGCGGATGCCGAGCATGTCGATCTCGACGGCCCAATCTGGCTAGCCGCCGATAGCTCGCCTTATCTGACCTATAACCTCGGCCGAATCTGGCTATGACGTTATTAACCGAAGCAACCATCAAACCATCAACCGGAGTGACCATGACGGATATCATGCACGCGGGTGCCGCCACAGCACCCGGTAACGCCCCCCGACCTGTACTGGAAATCGACGACCTGAGCGTCAGCTTTAGCGGCCGTTCCGGCACGCATCAGGCGCTAAAAGGCATTTCCTTTACCGTTAATAAAGGGGAAGTGGTCGCCGTGGTCGGCGAAAGTGGTTCAGGCAAGTCAGTAACGTCACTCGCCGTGATGGGGCTGCTGGCGGACTCTGCCAACATCGAACGCGGCGCACTCCGTTTCACCGCACGCGACGGCAAGCAGCATGACCTGTTGAGTATGAAAGCAGAAGCACGTCGTAAGCTGCGTGGGCGCGATCTCGCCATGATTTTCCAGGAGCCGATGACGTCACTCAATCCGGTGCTGAAAGTCGGCGATCAGCTCACGGAAGCCCTGCTTGACCACAAAATCTGTGATGCAGCCAGCGCAGACAAAAAAGCGCGTGAGCTGCTGCACAAGGTGCGTATCGCTGACGTCGATCGCGTGATGAAAAGCTACCCGCACTCACTGTCCGGCGGGATGCGCCAGCGTGTGATGATTGCTCAGGCGCTGGCCTGCGATCCGCAGCTATTAATTGCCGATGAGCCCACCACCGCGCTGGATGTCACCGTGCAGGCTCGCATTCTGCAAATACTGCGTGACCTGCAACAGCAGAGCGACATGTCAGTACTGTTTATCACCCACGATATGGGCGTGGTCGCAGAAATCGCCGACCGCGTGGTAGTGATGTATCGCGGCGAGATCGTAGAGCAAGGCACTGTTGAGCAGATTTTCGCTGCACCGCAACATCCTTATACCCAGTCGCTGCTGGCCGCCGTACCGAAACTGGGCGACATGCGCGATAGCCTGTGGCCGAAACGCTTCCCGCTGTTGGGACAGGCTGCCGACCCGCAAGAAAGTGAGCAGGTCACCGCACGTTATGACGCCGAGCCGCTGTTGGATATTCGCGGGCTGAGCGTGTATTACCCCATGCGTAGCGGGATTTTCTCCACCATCACCCATCACGTTCATGCGGTAGAACAGATCGATTTCAACGTCTGGCCGGGCGAAACGCTGGCTATCGTTGGCGAAAGCGGCTGCGGCAAATCCACCACCGGACGCGCCCTGCTGCGTCTGGTACAGAGCGAAGCCGAGAGCATTCATTTTCAGGGCAACGAAATTTCTCAGATGAAAGAGCGTGATTTCCAGCCGCTACGTCGGGAAATGCAGATGGTGTTTCAAGACCCCTATGCCTCGCTCAATCCACGTCTGACGGTTGGCTTCACCATCGCCGAACCGCTGCTGTTGCACGGGCTGGTAAAATCGCTAGAAGAGGCGACGCCGCAAGTGCAGGCGCTGCTCAAAAGCGTTGGGCTGCTGCCTGAACACGCGCGCCGTTATCCGCATGAGTTTTCAGGCGGGCAACGTCAGCGCATCGCGATTGCCCGAGCGATGGCGTTACAGCCGCAGGTCATTATTGCTGACGAAGCCGTTTCGGCGCTCGATGTGTCGATTCAGGCGCAGGTCGTGAACCTGATGATGGATCTCCAGAAGAAAACCGGCGTGTCGTGGATTTTCATCTCGCACGATATGGCGGTGGTCGAACGCATCGCCAACCGCGTCGCGGTGATGTACCTCGGCCAGATTGTGGAGATTGGCCCGCGTCAGTCGGTGTTTAACGACCCACAGCATCCGTACACCCGCCGCCTGTTGGCCTCGGTTCCGATTGCCGATCCAACACGTCGCGGCGCACGCCAGTTTGACGACAGCGAAATCCCCTCCCCCTTGCGTAAAGCAGGCGAGGTCGTCGCCAAAACGCGCTACCGAGAGGTTGCGCCGCAGCACTGGGTCGCCGACAACGAATCGGCTGCCTGAAATACGATGTAGCTATAAAAAATAGTAAAAAACACGACATATTTATAAACACAACACACGTTCATTGCTGACCAGGAGAGATAACCATGAAGCCATTCGTTCGCCGCTCCGCCGTTGCCCTCGGGCTCTCACTGTGTCTGGCTGCTGTTGCCCAGGCGCAAGACCTCCGTATTTCCATCTATGCCGATATCACCGGGCTCGACCCGCACGATACGTCGGACACGCTAAGCTACTCCATTCAGAGTGGCATCTTCGAGCGTCTGTTCCAGTTCGATAACAAAATGAAGCTGGTGCCGCGTCTGGCGACGGGTTACACCAGCAACGACACCGCCACCGAGTTTGTCGTTACGCTACGTGAAGGCATCACTTTCCAGGACGGCACACCATTTAACGCCGATGCCGTTAAAGCCAACCTCGACCGTCTGGCGGATCAGAGCAAAGGCTTAAAGCGCAACAGCCTGTTTAACATGGTGCAAACCGTCACCGTGCTGTCGCCAACGCAGGTTAAAATCGAGCTGAACAAATCCTTCGGTGCCTTTGTGAACACGCTGGCGCACCCGTCGGCCGTAATGCACAGCCCGGAAGCGCTGAAGAAATACCCAGATGAAGCACAGCTTCGCGTGCATCCAGTCGGTACTGGCCCATTCAAGTTCACCGAATGGCAGCAGGGTAAAGACGTGAAGCTGGTGAAATTCGACAACTACTGGCAGAAAGGCTGGCCGAAAGTCGACAGCGTAACCTTCTACCCAACACCGGAAGATTCCACTCGCGTGGCGTCACTGAAATCCGGCCAGGTCGATGCCGTGTATCCGCTGCCTTCCGATCTGATCGGCACCGTACAAAACGACAGCAAACTGGCGATTCAGCGCGACCCAAGTATTTATCAGTTCTGGCTGGCGATGAACAACCTGCGCCCACCGCTGAACGATATCCGCGTGCGTCAGGCACTTAACTACGCCATCAACCGCGATATCTGGCTGAAAGTCGGCTTTGCAGGTATGGGCGTTCCTGCCTCCTCAGCGATGGCACCGGACGTGCAGTTCTTCGCCCGTCAGAGCTCACCGAACTACACCTATAACCCAGAGAAAGCCAAGGCGCTGCTGAAAGAAGCGGGCTACGCCAACGGCCTGAGCCTGAAACTGTGGACGACGAACCGTACCGACTACATCCGTAGCGCGCAGTTCTTCAAACAACAGTTAGAACAGGTCGGCATCAAGGTTACCGTCACCCCGATGGATTCAGGGATGCGTAACGCCAAACTGTTTGGCGTGAAAGATCCAAAAGAAGCCGAATTTGACCTGTTCTATAACGGCTGGTCGCCATCTACGGGCGATGCTGACTGGGCGCTGCGTCCACTGTTCGCTACAGAATCCTGGGTTCCGGTTGCTTACAACGTTTCCTACTACAGCAATCCGGTAACGGATAAAGCGATTACCGCTGGGTTGGCGACTGCCGATACAGACAAACGTGCCGCCGCTTACGCTGATGCACAACGCCAGATTTGGCAGGATGCGCCTGTAGTCTTCCTGGGTTCGCCGGACAACGTGGTCGGCAAAACCAAGAACCTCGATGGCGTGTACATGCTGGCAGATGGTTCACTGATCTTCGATCAGGCTGAATTTAAGTAATCGGTCAGGGAGAACGCCATGTTTGCTTATATCGTCCGACGTTTGCTGGAAATGATCCCGGTTCTGCTGGTGGTCTCCCTGTTAGTGTTCGGTTTTATCAAACTGCTGCCGGGTGATCCGGCACGTATTTACGCCGGTGCTGACGCGACTATTGAAGCGGTGGAAACCGCCCGTCAGCAATTAGGGTTGAACGATCCGCTGCCGCAGCAGTATGTCCACTGGCTCGGCGGCCTGTTCAGCGGCGATCTGGGTGTGACGTACCGCACCCAGCAGCCAGTCATCGACGTCATCAGCAAGAGTTTCATGCCCACCATGTGGCTGGCGCTGGCGGGCTTTGTCTGGTCAGTTCTGCTTGGTCTGCTGATCGGCGTGGTTTCCGCGCTCAAACGGGGAAAATGGCAGGACTGGACGCTAATGAGCTTCGCGGTCGGCGGGATTTCCATGCCGCCGTTCTGGCTCGGCCTGTTGCTGATTCAGTTTGTCGCCATGCCATTCGGCGTCTTTTCCGTCAGCGGCTTTAATAAGCCCAGCGATATCATTCTGCCTGCGCTAACGCTAGGGGCATCGGTAGCCGCCGTCATGGCACGCTTTACCCGCTCCGCGTTTCTGGAAGTCGCACAGGAAGATTACGTGCGCACCGCCCGCTCCAAAGGGCTGCGTAATCGGCTAGTCACCTGGAAACACGTGATGCGGAACGCGCTGATCCCGGTTATCACCATGCTCGGGCTGCAATTCGGCTTCCTGCTCGGTGGCTCCATTGTGGTCGAAAGCGTGTTTAGCTGGCCGGGACTAGGTTGGCTGCTGATTGAATCGATCAAGACGCAGGATCAGCCGGTCATTCAGGCGCTAGTGATGCTGTTCGTGTTTGAATTTATTGTCATTAACCTGTTGGTGGACCTGCTGTACGCGGTGGTCAATCCGGCGATTCGCCTACGTTAGGAGACACGATGAACCTCCCTTCCGATCCCGTCGTGGCCGTTGCCACGCTTGATGAAGAAACGATACGGTCGCCGTGGCGCGATTTCATTCAGGTCTTTATCCGTAACCCGATGGCGCTGGTTTCCAGCGGCTTCGTCCTGCTGCTGGTACTGGTCGCAGTTTTCGCCCCGTGGCTAGCCCCGTGGAACCCGATGGAGCCTGACTGGATGGCGCTGGCTTCGCCGCCTTCGGCAGCACACTGGATGGGCACCGACGATCTCGGGCGTGATGTGATGAGCCGTATCATCTACGGCGCTCGCATCTCGTTATATATCGGCATTTTCTCGGTCACGCTGGGAATGCTGGTCGGCATCGTACTCGGCCTGCTGGCGGGGTACTACGGCCGCTGGGTGGATACGCTGATCATGCGCGGTTCCGACGTGCTGTTCGCCTTCCCCGGTATGCTGCTGGCGATTGCGGTCGTCGCGATCCTCGGCCCAGGCCTGAATAACGTGATTATCGCCGTGGCGGTTTTCAGCGTGCCGGTCTTCGCACGTATTGTGCGTGCCTCCACCCTTTCGCTGAAACAGGCGGCCTATGTAGAAGCAGTACGCTGTGCCGGTGCGCCAGATCGCATCGTGCTGATGCGTCACATTCTGCCCGGCACGCTGCCTAACGTGATCGTCTATTTCACCATGCGTATCGGCACCAGCATCCTGACCGCCGCGGGACTGAGCTTCATCGGCCTTGGTCCAGAGCCGGACGTACCGGAATGGGGCAACATTCTGGCGATGAGCCGCAGCCTGATGATGGCGGGTGCATGGCACGTTAGCGTGTTCCCCGGTCTGGCGATTTTCTTCACCGTGCTGGCGTTTAACCTGCTTGGGGATGCGCTGCGTGATACGCTCGATCCCAAACTGAAAAGCTGAGGAAGGCGATGCACGATTATCAACAGCAGCAGCAGACGCTGTTGCTACAACGCTGGAAAATGACGCGGCAACTGGGTACGCCGCGCTCGGCCAGCGGGCCGCATAACAGCATTAGCGATGTGGCAGGCGTGCGCGTCGGCCACTGCACGCTGGCTGCGGGAGAAGTGCAAACCGGCGTAACCGCGATTGTGCCGCCCGGAGAAAACCTGTTCACTCAGCCCCTGCCCTGCGGCGCAGCGGTGCTGAACGGCTTCGCCAAACCCGTTGGACTGGTGCAGATTGAGGAGTTGGGGCTGCTGCAAACGCCCATCCTGCTCAGCAACACGCTGGCAACCGGCACACTGTTTACCACGCTGGTGCGCGACGCAATTTCCCGTAATCCTGAACTGGGCCGCACGCTGCCGACGGTTAACCCGCTGGCGTTGGAGTGCAACGACGGCTGGCTGAACGACATTCAGGCGCTGGCGGTGACTGAACACATGGCGCGGCACGCGCTGGAGAGTGCAACGAGCACCTTCGCACGCGGCAGCATCGGTGCTGGACGTGGCATGAGTTGCTTTAGTCTGAAAGGTGGCATCGGCACAGCATCACGCCTGATTCCCGAATTAAACGCCACGCTCGGCGTACTGGTGCTGGCAAACTTCGGCACGCTTTCCGCACTGACGCTGGACGGCGTACAGATGGGTGACGCCATCGCGCCCCTTTTGCCGGGACTCGCACCGCAACAGGACGCCGGATCGATCATCATTATCATGGCGACAAATGCACCGCTCGATGCTCGTCAGCTAAAGCGCATCGCCAAGCGTGCTGGCGCGGGGCTGGGACGACTCGGCAGCTACTGGGGACACGGTTCCGGCGACATCGCCGTGGCGTTCTCCACCTGCCCACAACCGCAACCGCCGGAGGATGCGCAGCTTGAACCGCTGTTAAGCGCCGCCGCCGATGCGACCGAACACGCCGTGCTCGACGCCATGCTTCAAGCAGACGCCGTTACCGGTTTTCGCGGCCATCATCGCCCGACGCTGCCACAGGCGTTGGATAAGCTAGCCGCAGCTCTCTCTTCTGTAGGACATTCTCCCGTAGGAAACTGATTATGAAAATTTTTATCTCTGCTGATATCGAAGGGATCGCAGGCGTAATGCGCCCGGAACAGTGCAGCCCCGGCACCGCCGAATACCAACTGGCACGTGGCCTTATGGAACAGGAAGTGAATGCCGCCATCGACGGCGCGTTCGCGGGTGGCGCAACAGAAGTGGTGGTCGCCGACAGCCATGCGGCAATGGTTAACCTACGTGCGGAGAACATCGACGCCCGCGCCCGGCTGGTGCAAGGCAAGCCACGCGGCTATTCAATGGTCGAAGGGCTGGAACAGCAGCAGTTCGACGGCCTGATGTTCATCGGCTACCACAGCGCCGCAGGCGAGTTTGGCGTGCTGTCGCACACCATCAACGGCCGAGCCTTCTACCGCGTGCGCATCAACGGTGAAATCATGGGCGAGAGCGACATCTACGCCGCCGCCGGTGTGGAGCAGAAGACACCGCTCTGGCTAGTCAGCGGCGACGACACGCTCCAGAGCTGGATTGCCCACTATTATCCCGCTACCGACTATGCCTGCGTTAAACGCGCTATCTCACAACACGCGGCAGAATCCCTCAGCACCGAACAAGCACGTCAGGTGATTCGTGACGCGGCAAAGGCGGCGGTGGAAAAAGCACACCGTACATTGAATTCGCGGATTCAAGCGCCCTACCGTCTTGAACTGATGGTGGCAAAACCGGTACTCGCCGATCTATTCTGTCTACTGCCGAACGTTGAACGTTTGGATGCCATAACCGTCGGTTATACGGCGCAGAGCATGCGCGAAATCACCAGCCTGCTGGGTGCCTTTTCCTATCTGGCGACAACGCAAAACTGATTCCGGTCTCTCCGCCCCTTATTCTGGGGCGTAAACCGATTGAAAAGAGAATTTATTGCATGACGAAACCCGTGATTGTGATCCACGGTGGCGCAGGTGCGCTGACCCGCTCGGCCATGAGCGCTGAAAAAGAACAACGTTATCTGGCAGCACTGTCCGAGATTGTCGCCAGTGGACAGCGTATTCTGGCTGAAAACGGCAGCGCGCTGGATGCCGTGACGGAAGCCGTCCGCCTGCTGGAAGAGTGCCCGTTGTTCAATGCCGGACACGGTTCAGTGTTCACCCACGCGGAGACCCACGAACTGGACGCCAGCATCATGGATGGACGGACGTTAGATGCCGGCGCAGTCAGTTGCGTCAGCCACATCCGTAACCCGATTCTGGCAGCGCGCACCGTACTCGAAGCCAGCCAGCATGTGATGTTTACCGCCGATGGCGCAGAAGCGTTTGCCCAGCAGCATGGGCTGGAAAGGGTTGAACCTACATTTTTCTCCACTGACGAACGCCGCCAGCAGTTGCACAATGCGCAGGCGGGTTCAGGCCGCGTCATCCTCGATCATGACGGACAGAACGACCCTATCGATCCTGACCGTAAATTCGGCACCGTCGGCGCAGTCGCACTCGACAGCGCGGGTAACCTCGCAGCGGCAACCTCGACGGGCGGCATGACCAACAAACAGGCCGGACGCGTGGGTGATAGCCCAATCATCGGCGCAGGCTGTTACGCCAATAACCAGACGGTCGCAGTTTCCTGCACCGGCACGGGTGAAGTCTTTATGCGCGCCGTCGCCGCTTATGATGTCTCGGCGCTGATGGAATACGCAGGACTGAATTTACAGCAGGCCAGCGACCGCGTGGTGATGGAAAAATTACTGCGGATGGACGGCAGCGGCGGGATGATTGCCGTCGACAAAGCGGGCAACATAGCCCTGCCGTTCAACAGTGAAGGGATGTACCGTGGCTATGGCTACGTGGGCGAAGAACCCGTCGCCGATATCTATCGTTAAGTTGTCAGCAGCCGAAACAGAACCAGATCGCCCAATATCGGTGCAACCGCACCATTACTGGGCATCAAAATAGTGCACGAAGTGTCCTCATCGCTTATCTATCGACCATTCATCGCGGCCTTATAATCTGGCGTAATAATTGCAGACCTTTTGGTTATTACTCATACGACGTTCATCAGAAAACGTCAGCCGGAGCCTGCACTCATGCGATTACGCCATATTGAAATCTTCCAGGCCATTGTTCAGGCAGGCACTATCAGCGGTGCTGCCCGGTTGCTCAACGTCTCACAACCCAACGTCAGCCGGGTACTTAACCATGCGGAACAACAGCTTGGTTTCTCCCTGTTTGAACGTCGCACACAGGGAATGATTGCCACCGAAGAAGGGCTGCGTCTGATACCGAAAGTGCAGGAGCTTTTCAGCCATCTGCAAAGCATCAGTTCCCTCACCGAACAAATCAAAACCAGTAAAGCACACTCAGTACGGCTGGGCGCGGCACACGCATTCGGACAGATGATCGTTGCCCCAACGCTAGTGGAATTCCATAAGCAAGCCGCATCGGTTAACGTCGAACTGGTCACCGAACACTTCAGCACGCTGTGCCAGAACATCCTGCAAAACCAGCTCGATTTTGCGCTGATTTTTGGTCAGCAGGTACCACCCGAGCTACTGGCAGAACCGCTGTTCCAGTCCACGATGGTTGCTCTGCTGCCGAAGAATAGCCCAATAAATGGCCCGGTTTCTCTGGAATGGTTGTGCAACAATAACTTGCTGATGATGCAGCATCAGGATCCGCTCGGTCAGGTGGTACACCGTGCGCTACGCGACAAGGCACTGCAACCGGCGGCTTCGCTCTACATCAAAACCTACTCGGTGATTGCCGACATGGTACTCGCGGGCGGCGGTGCGGGTATCGTCGATCTCTTCACCGCTTGCCGCTATGCCGACCAGCTCAAAATCGTCCCTATCGACCAGCCACTGCCTTTTGAAGTCACGCTGATCAGCCGCCGCGACAACCCACAATCGCAGGCGACACTGCAACTGAAACAGATGATGAAAAACCGCTGTCGAGACATTGCCAGACAACACGAGACTCTGCTTTACGCCGCCTGATTCGCGACAGACGCCACGCCACGGACGGTTTTTCCTATCCCCTGCGCAATACTCAACGCTATAATCCTTCCCATCATTTGCTTTACAGGTATGCACCAATGATTCGCAGCATGACCGCTTACGCCCGCCGAGAAATCAAGGGCAACTGGGGAAGCGCAGCCTGGGAACTGCGTTCCGTTAACCAGCGCTATCTGGAAACCTATCTTCGTTTACCGGAACAATTCCGCAGCCTCGAACCCGTCGCCCGTGAGCGCATCCGCGCCCGTTTGACACGCGGCAAAATCGAATGCAACCTGCGCTTTGAACTCGACCCAAGTGCACAAAGTGCGTTGATCCTGAACGAAAAACTGGCTAAACAGCTGGTTAATGCCGCTAACTGGGTCAAAATGCAGAGCGATGAGGGTGAAATCAACCCGGTCGATATTCTGCGCTGGCCGGGAGTGATGTTGGCAGAAGAGCAGGATCTGGACACCATCAGCACTGAGCTGCTGAAAGCACTGGAAGGTGCGCTGGATGACTTCATCGCCGCCCGTGAAAGCGAAGGCAACGCGTTGAAAGCCCTGATCGAACAGCGTCTGGCTGGCGTCAGCGCTGAAGTCGTCAAAGTGCGTGCCCAGATGCCGAACGTCCTGCTATGGCAGCGCGAACGCCTGCAAAGCAAGCTGGAAGATGCGCAGGTGCAGTTGGAAAATAACCGTCTGGAGCAGGAGCTGGTGCTGATGGCGCAACGCGTCGACGTCGCCGAAGAACTCGACCGCCTCGACGCTCACGTCAAAGAAACCTACAAAATCCTGAAAAAAGAAGAAGCCGTCGGCCGCCGCCTCGACTTCATGATGCAGGAATTCAACCGCGAATCGAACACGCTGGCCTCGAAATCCATCAACGCCGACGTCACCGCATCAGCCATTGAGTTGAAAGTGTTGATTGAGCAGATGCGGGAACAGATTCAAAACATCGAGTGATTTCTACCCTACTCCACCGACTACCACAACGCCCTGTTTTCAGGGCGTTTTTTATATCGGATATGAAGAAGTCAAACAAAAATTCACTGAAAGGCGATTCGAAGTGAATTATAATTTTGGTATCAATCGTCTTCTTTCAAATTTTATTATATAACGCCATCCCTAACCAGCAATAACTCCAGAAACTATGTAATGTTTCATTGGATAAACAAAATACAGACATGGAAAAGTTGGCATAATCAATGTGAAATTTTCATACAAACGACATTTAATAGAAACTACTTACTTTAACTCTTTTTTAATATGAACACATTCTTCATTATTTGATAGTGAAGTTTTTTTTCAAAAAAATTTCTTGACAAAGACTTTTTAAAACATCATACCAAAGCGAGGAAACCCAGCGTTGCTGGGTTATCACTTGCTTTTTTAAAATAATTATTCAGCAACTGCAACGGAGACTTTAAATCCTCGTTGAGTTAAGTTTGAATATGTATTTATTAAATTTACCTTACTGAAAAAAGGTAAATCATTTAATAATGTTTTTTTATTGCTACCAAGAATCAATAATACCACTTCAAATTCACTACTATTTATTTTTTTAGCTGGTATCAAACTCATAGCAGTACTCCCATGATTTTCTTTTATAACTGCCCTCGCTGCTTTTCTAAACTCTTCATCGCTAAGAATTAATTCAGAAGCAACGCTTGCTTGTGCAAAGAGATGACTTAAACCAGAAGATCCACCTTTTCGGTGTTTGGCGTGAATTAAAATTTTATTTTTTACATCAGCTAAGTCACATAATTCTATAGAGGTTGTAGCTCTACTACTTTTTACTAATTTTCTATCCATGAGAATATATTTTTTAGTTTTACATATGCGTTCGTTGTAATCTCCCTCGGACTCCAGCTTACATTTATTTGTGGTTGTATCGGTTGTCCTTATTAAGTCAGGGAAAGGGTTTTTATGTGTAGGTATAATTTTTAATTCTTTTTCAACATACTCAGAGAATTTCTTTTCAATTTCGAACCACTGCCCCAGAAATAACATATAATTCTTTCTTTTATGTGAGATCTCTAGGTTGAGGCATTTATAAATTGAGAAATTTTTAACCTCTGATCCTTGATTATTGAAGGCAAAGAGCTTATCTTTCTTCAGCTTATCGATATCAAAATTTATAAAATCAATAGTGTTAAAATATATGGATTTATCTATATTATAAGAAATAATATGCTTAGCTCTAGTAAAACTAAAATACTCTATATCCTCATCACTCATAACTTCTGGCACTACTACCGAGATCTCGTCATATTTTTTTAATTTTATTATTCTAATCAATAGAGCATCTAGATCATCAATAGTAGTTGACTTGCCTACTTTTTTTAGATTATCTACCCATGAGAATTGCTCTAAGTATTCTTTACCTCCATAGCGTTGTAAGCATTCATCGAGGTAACGTACTAACTCATGTGGCTCTAACTCTATTTTTACTTGTAAGGAATTATCACCTCCACAAATGTTTTTGAAAGAAACCCCATCTAAAGGTAATCCTGTAACTGATCTTAAAATATCTTTAGAAATATCCACACCAAACATAGATATTTCGGTTCCTAGCGAAGCTTGGGTTTTTTTTTGCACAGGGGAGTCATCAATGGTGAATGTATCAACACTTCTTAACGAATCGTGCTTCAGCATATTTAGTGCTGATTTAATACCAAAATCCGATACAAAGTAGGATTGTTCTAATAAACTTCTTCCATATCCGAAAGTTATAGCAAACACCCTTGATTTAGATTTAATTAACAACACAGCCGAACTGGACCTAGTGATTAGATCATCTATTTTATCACCAGTAAACCCCTCGAAGAATTCTTTCCATTTTGGAGTATTTTCCTTAACATCTTTTATAAAACAGGAACCTTTAACTCCTTTTACACCATTTAGTGGATATTCTTTACATACCTTAGAAAGGAAAAATGTAAAATCCTCAGAAGAATATTTTCTCTCAGCTAATAATATATTAAGAGCCATCATTTTTTTGGACATAAAACCTCTTTTCTACTATGTGTAAAATATTTAATTAACTTAAATTGAAGTTAAAGGTTTAAAATATCCCCTAGCGATTAAATATTAAAAATTCCTGCTGAAATAGAATATCAATTCTTTCTATGAAAATTTTTTAATAACTTTACCTCAAATAACAAAATATTCAAAACAATAAAAATACTTTACTATCAACACATTAACCAATAAATATAAGAAATTTCATTTAAGTACCACTTTGTTTGTTTTTCCAAAGTAAGAATTCTATTTAGGTATTTAATTGACTATTAAATTTAATTAAAAAAATTATATAACTAAGAAATTGAAATTTATAGTGTTTTTTAATTAAAATTAAGAGATTTTAGTAAACTCCACCCTATTCAACCAACTACCTCGACACCCTTTTTTCAGAGCGTTTTTAATTTCTATGACTACCAAGTCAATGGCTACGGAACTCGTAGTATCTGAACCCGTAAAAAGCATCGACAATTGGTGACACTGACTTTCAAGGAGGATCACCAATGACCACCATAAATACTGCCGTTACCGAGAGTTCCATCACTATTTTCCAAGACCTGATCGCTTCGCTACCCATTGAGTACCTTAGCCGTGCTCAGCGTGACGACCTCAGCGCAATCGCTGGTAAGTCAATTGAAGGGCTATGCCACGGTTTGCAGTATATTAGCGAATCACTGACGGCAGAAACTGCCACGGAAAATCTTCAACAACTCAGCGCCTATTTCAACGCATGTGCACACTTGATTCCGGCATTGCTGGTAATCAACGAAAAAGCCCAAAATCTGTACATTTCACACCAACAAGCTGCGGTATTATCCGTTGAATAACGAAACCATCGAAGCACTAAACGACCGATGATGCATGCAACAAAATAGGACTATATTCCTACAATCCCATCAAAAATGGGAATATAGTCCCATCATCGCAGTACAAATCGATCCACCAGACCGCCATTAAGTACCATCTTAGGAACATCTTCACCAGAAAAAAACAGGGAAAAACAACCGCCATGCGTTATCTCGTCCTCCCCTTCATGCTTCTTGCCTTAACAGGCTGCCAGGCAATCACTACCTTCGATAAATACGCCACGATGCGTCTTTACGAAGTGTATGAAACCGACAACCTTTCCGCCTGCGATTACAAACCTAAATTCCGCGACTGTATGGTGAATAAGCGATCGTTTAACGTCAGAATCTCCGACGATAAGAGCAAAATTGCATTAGTGGTAAGAACCGAATATGCCTATTTCGGCTTTACGCGCGATGATTTTGCACGGCAGACGCAACCACTGCGTGATTTCCTGATTTGGACGGAAGATCCAGCAGCAAAAGATAAACAGATTACCCAGCTACGCAAAGCCGGAAACGTTGGCGGCAGTCTGTACGACGACAGAGAAGTGCAATATCAGTTCGATTATCTGCATACCCGTGCCGATATTCCGCTGCTCGTCGTTAAGCCCGGTGAGAACGCGGATTTCTACGGCCTGACCATTGATGAAGTGAAAAATCTGCTATCGGTGATGGATGCCTGGTATGCCGGTACGTTCTCAGGAAAACAGCTGACGTAACCACGGTAGAGGCGGCCAGATAAGATGGCGTATCTGGCCGAAACCTAATAATTAAAATTTCTGCATTCTGGACGTGAATTGGCCGCAGTTTTTCAGCATCAAATCTTTGACAAGTCGGCGGTCGTAGTAGCCTTTTTCAGTCTTGAACACTTCATAAACTTCAAGGCGTCGTGCCGAATAAGGCCCGGCAAATTCGCCAGTGATATAGTAGTAATTCCCGACCACAGGCTTAAACGTTACGGTTCTAAATCCGCCATTGCCTGCAATCATTCTGACCGCGATATTGTTTTTCGCACTGACCCAAAATTCACGAACCATCGTTGGCGTTTCGGGAATTTCAGGGAAGCCGAGCTCTTTATTATTGAGTTTAGTTTGGAACCCAATCGCGTTATTGGTGTAGCCATTTTCTGGCGCATCGATATTAATGCATCTATCAGTATTCGGATAAACGCGAATATAGTCGAGGTTACGGTTATCGAACGTCATACCAACACGATCCGTTCCCTGATAGTCCTCCAGCTTATTGCTGTACGTTGCGACCGAGCACCCGCTGAGTAATGCCGCACTCACCCCAAACAGAAGAATTTTCCCCAACATAACCATCCCTTACCTTTATAAAATCAGAACTTCCTGATTATTTTACGCCGTTTTTTATTTGAGAATTCAAGCCGTATTTTCCTCACCTTAAACACTATTAATATACCCTAAATAATTCGAGTTGCGTGAAGGCGGCAACTGCGCGAATCCCCAGGAGCTTACACCAGTAAGTGACTGGGGTGAGTAAGGGCAGCCAACGCACAAGCAGCTTGAAGTATGACGGGTATAAACGAGGCAACATGGCAATTTCGCTCTATTACACCGCTCGACGCAAAAAATCCCTGAGCCAGAAAGAGATATCTGCCGTGAAGGAGATCGTCCAACGCCATTCCGTTAATGACCAAATTGAGAAATATCTGACGACGGGTACAGGCCTGAACTGGGAATCCTTTGATTTCGCCCTCAATGTGAAAATCGGTAACGTCTTCAGGAAGGGGATTGTGCTCTCCGGTTCAACTAAACTTCCCGACAACGAGGAAGAAGCAATCTGGGTTGGCGTACAACACTGGTGCCAGTGTTTATCCGAGATTCGCGGCGCCCTTACGCACTGTGAATGGCACGTCTCGGTTGACGATCGCGCGATTCCGTGGAGCCATGAGGTCAATGCCTATGACCCTGCGCGGTAGAAACGTGAGCTTCTGAAAAACAGGGGGGAAGATGAACGACAACGACATTTTTGATGCAGTCACGACCAGCGCATATGGGCTGTCGATGGGCGCCATATGGCAACATATTGCGGTGGAGTGTCGGGGCAACCCTAGAACGTATGCACAGCGTCAGACGCTGTTTTTCGATCTACTAGAGCACCTCATCATCGCAGGAAAAATCAGGCTTGCCAGCAAGGGAGAATATCTGCAGGGCGAAACAACGCATCAGGTCGATCAACTTCGCAACGCCTTTCCACCTGACGTCTCTGATGATGAATTTGATGATGTAGACGAATTTGGCCTGTGGTTCTTCGCCAAATCCCCCGCTGGCGTCGTGTGGATCACGCCCGAGGGGCAAGAGATTTGGACGTAAGAGGAATCCGCCGACGCCGATCCCTCTTACTCATGACCGAATATCACTAACACAAGCAGCAAACTTACTCCGTGGTCTTACGCTCAACGCTCTGACCTTCCGCGGCCTGACCTTTCACTACCTGACCCTCTAGCACCTCACTCTCTTCCTGCTTTGCCATACTCGGGTGCTGACGCCCTTCTTCGATAAAATCTTCGCTGATACCTTCAATATTTTCCTGATTATCGCGCCCAGAGAGGATGTTCCAGCAGGCGATGAACAGCGCAGCAATCAGCGGACCAATCACAAAACCGTTAATACCGTAGATTTCCATACCGCCCAACGTGGCGATCAGAATCAGGTAATCCGGCATTTTGGTGTCTTTCCCCACCAGCAGCGGACGCAAAATGTTGTCCACCACCCCAATCACCAGCACAAAGAACGCGACAATGAAGATGGCTTGCCAGAGCATATCCGTCGCGAACAGGAAGATAGCGGCAGGCACCCAGATAATCGCCGACCCCACGGCGGGGATCAGCGACAGGAACGCCATCAGCGAGCCCCACAGCAGGCTACCTTCTATCCCTGCGATGGAGAACGCAATACCGCCCAGTGTCCCCTGCACAATCGCCACAACCACAGTGCCTTTCACCGTCGCCCGCGATACCGCGGCAAACTTCACCAGCAGGTGATGTTTAACATGGGTGGAAAGCGGCAGCGATTCCAGAATCAGATTCACCAGATAGGAACCGTCCTTCAAAAGGAAGAAGAGCAGGTAAAGCATCACCCCGAAACCAATAAAGAAGGTGAACGTTCCTTTGCCAATCAGGAGCACGCTTCCCGCCAGATATTGCCCGCCTTTCAGCGCTACCTGAGAAAGCTCTTGCTGTATTTTGGCGGCGTTATCAAGATTGTGTTCTGTCAGGAAATGCCGTGCCCACTTCGGCAGATGCTGAAGCAGCTCCGCCAGCACCACAGGGAATTGTGTATTGCTATCCTGCAATCGGGTGTAAACCCCGTTAATTTCAACCACCAGCGAGGAAACAATGATCCCCAATGGAATGAAAACAATCAGGAAGATGATCAGGACGGTCAGCAGCGAGGCCAACCCGTTACGATCGTTTAATTTTTGCCGAATTTTGCTTTTCAGCGGATGGAAGATAATGGCCAACACTGCCGCCCATAAAATGGCGGAATAATACGGCGCCAATATGTCAAAAAACGCCAGTGTGACGACAAACAAGATAAGGATGAAGAATCCCTTCGTAAGCCCTTTAATATTCACAACGATTTCCCCTTCATTCAATCTGCTCTCGAAATATAGAACGAAGTGGGGCATTTGCAATACAGGAAAAAGCGTAGAGTGCCGAGGAAGGAACTATGCGTTCACATCATGTGTGCCGATAAAGGCATTTTTTAGCTGACTATACACGGCAGAATCGTTATCACATGCCAGTGCGGCGGCGCGCTTTATTGCCGCGTATTCCGCACACACGGAAGGATTAGCACGCAGATAATCACGAAAAGCCAGATGCCGCTGAATGTGCGCGTCACCGACTATAAAAGCGTGAAGATGGTGAGTACGCTCATCGCCGCCCTTAGTGTAGTACCGACGCCCCGCCATCCCATTTTCGCCGCGTGGACGATAGCCCAAATCGACCATGACCTGATCCAGCCTGTCCAAACCGGACAGCGAAACCACTTCCAGCAGCATATCAATCACCGGTTTAGCGGGTAGCCCCGGTACGGGCCGTACTGCCGATGTGATGCACTCTCACTACAACCTCGCCTAGCGCCTTCGCTGCCGTTGCGTAATTCGTTGCCCAATGGGGATCGTAATCCACCACGGTTATGGTTCGTCCACCCATTCACTGATCCCCAATGCGTTTTTATCCCGTGCAGGTTATCAACGTTCAAGGGAAGGTTCAAAGGCCATTAGGAAACGCGGCGAGAGGATCACTCCCGCCGTCTAATTCGCGCTTACAGGCCGTCCAATCGCCGCTGCGTAACCTGCACCAGCGAATCAGAGGTAATGTCAGTAATGGATTTGGCACCGGTGAGCGTCATCGCCACACGCATCTCTTTTTCGATCAGATTCAGCAGATTAACCACACCTGCCTCCCCCGCCGCCGCGAGCGCGTAGACAAACGCGCGTCCGAGCATTACGCCATCCGCGCCCAGTGCAATCATACGCACCACATCCAGCCCGGTACGAATACCAGAATCTGCCAGAATGGTGATATCACCTTTCACCGCATCGGCGATGGCAGGTAGAGCATGTGCTGTCGACAGCACACCATCCAGTTGGCGACCGCCGTGATTGGAGACGACGATGCCGTCTGCGCCGAACCTGACCGCTTCTTTGGCATCTTCCGGGTCGAGGATACCTTTGATGATCATCGGCCCTTTCCAGAACTCGCGAATCCATGCCAAATCCTGCCAGGAAATGGAGGGATCGAAATTCGCTGCCAGCCAGCCGATGTAGTCTTCCAGCGTCGTGGGTTTGCCACGATAAGCGGAGACATTCCCCAAATCGTGCGGTTTACCGTTTAGGCCGACATCCCACGCCCATTGTAGATGAGTCACGGCCTGTAACATACGGCGCGCCGCTGCATTCGGCCCGCTCATGCCAGAATGCGCATCACGATAGCGCGCACCCGGCGTCGGCATATCCACGGTAAACACCAGCGTTTTCACACCCGCGGCCTGCGCACGCTCCAGCGCATTGCGCATAAAACCGCGATCTTTTAATACATAGAGCTGGAACCACATCGGGCGATCGATGGCGGGTGCCACTTCCTCAATCGGGCAGACTGAAACCGTGGATAAGGTAAACGGAATCCCTTTCTGTGCCGCCGCACGAGCCGCCTGTACCTCGCCGCGTCTGGCGTACATACCGGTCAGGCCAACGGGAGCCAGCACCACCGGCATCGCCAGTTTTTCACCGAACAACTGCGTTTCCAGACTCAGGTCGGACATATTTTTCAGGATGCGCTGACGCAGCGCGATGTCCGCCAAATCGGCGGTATTACGCCTGAGCGTGTGCTCGCCATACGCACCGCCATCAATATAGTGAAAAAGAAACGGCGGCAGCCTACGCTGCGCCGCCGCACGATAGTCCGTTGAAGCAGAGATGATCATCGTCCTTTCCCATCCTTCTTCTGGTTTGTGCCACTCTTGCGGTCAGTGGAATGACCGCAAGAGGAATGGTCTTTTAGTGAAACTGTAAATACGCGACGTGCGTTTGCAGGTATTCCTGCAAGCCGTGCTTACCGTCCGCACCACCCACACCGGATTTACGCCAACCCGCATGGAAACCCTGCATCGCCTCGAAGTTCTCACGGTTGATGTAGGTTTCCCCGAACTTCAGCCCTTTTAGTGCTTTCATCGCGGTGTTGATGTTTTGAGTATAGATCGACGACGTCAGGCCATATTCGCTATCGTTCGCCATCGCAATCGCGTCTTCCAGCGTGTCGAAGGTCGCCACTGGCAGCACCGGGCCAAACACCTCTTCGTGCATGATTGGCATCTCTTGCATCACGTTTACCAGCAGCGTCGGCGGATAGAAATACCCCGTACCGCCTTCAGACTTGCCGCCGAGCAGCACTTTCGCGCCCTGCGATACCGCTTTCGCTACCTTGTCTTCCACACGCTGTAGCGCAGCCGCACTGATCAACGGCCCCATATCCAGCGCTTTTTTCTCCGCCGTATTGCCGAAGGTCACTTGCTCCATCGCAGTTTTAATACGCGTGATAAAGTCGTCGTAAATGCCTTTCTGCACGTAAACGCGCTCGGCGCAGTTACACACCTGCCCACTGTTGATAACGCGAGAACTGACAATCGCTTTAACGGCCAGATCGAGATCGGCGTCGTCCATCACGATGGCTGGCGCTTTACCACCCAGTTCCAGCGACACTTTGGTCACGTTCTGCGCCGCCGCCGTCATAGTGGCAATCCCCGCAGCCACGCTGCCGGTCAGGCTGACCATGCCTACTTTCGGGTTACCGGCCAGCTCTTGCCCTACCGTCGGGCCGTAGCCGGTAACAAAATTGATGACGCCTTTCGGCAGGCCAATTTTGTGAATGATTTCGGCGAAAATCACCGCATTATTCGGCGTGATCTCGCTCGGTTTGATGACGATGGTATTGCCGGTAATCAGCGCGGGAGCGGCTTTGCGTGCAATCAGGAAGAAGGGGAAGTTCCACGGCAGAATACCGGTCGTGACGCCAATCGCTTTACGGAAGACGAAGATATTCTCATTCGGTCGGTCGCTCTGAATGATTTCGCCTTCGTAACGACGCGCCCACTCGGCCATGTAGTCCAGATAGTCGGCGGTGAACAGCACTTCTGTCTGCGCCAGACCGTAGGTTTTACCGCCTTCCGCAATGATGGTGTCGGTCAGTTCGGCTTCGCGCTCGCGAATACCAGCAGCTATCTTGTGTAGCCAAACGCCACGTTCAACCGCAGGTAGCGCTTCCCAGCTCGGCTGTGCGGCTTCTGCCGCATCAATTGCTCTTTTTGCATCGTCAGCGGAGCCTTCTGGGATCTGTGAAATGACCTGCTCGGTAGCCGGGTTCACCACGTCAATCCACTTCCCGCTTCTGTTTTCAACAAACTCACCGTTGATATACATACGTTTCTGGGTGGTGCTCATGTCAGGCGTCTCCAAAGTAGGGTAAGGGGATACAACGCATAAACGAGTTGTTAAAAAAACACGTCTCTTTTGTGAAGTTTTGCCATGCTGCGCGATCTGCACTGCATTTACCTTTTCATGGCTGCCATCTCAGTCTAGCAAGTGGCAAAAAAGTCATGATGAGAATGCCTGACGTAACACTTTTGCAAAGTATCGGATAACACAGAGGAATAACGGCAGTGCGGGGATAAACGAGGCGGTAGCAGACGCCGTATTCAGCTACGGCATCTGTCTGTAAAGCAGGGAAATACTACTGTTCGTCGATTTTCACTATCTCTTCTTTCACTTTCCACTTGCCGCCCACCAGCTCGCGGGTTGTGGCGACCATTGCCTGTTTCTCTTCAGAATAGGCTTCCGTGGTTTCGACAATCAGGACCGGCTTATTATTGGCCATCTGGTAGGTGGACCACTGGTGCCAGCAGCAGCCGCTTTTGGTAAACGTCGTGAGAGTCTTACTTTTCTCATCGATATCGAACAGACCGAGGTTGGAACTGGCTAACTCGGTCAGCGGTGCATTCTGGGTGAACTGCTGCTTTTCCACATCAAACAGATACACATCGTAAGACGGCCCGCCATAAGCCCCGTTATTGCCATTGCGCAGCATGATGTCCGCGTGGTGATCGAAGTTAGCGTCATCAATCACCAGCCCGCTGTTGTTCTCGCCGTAGACCTCGACCAGATTCGCCGTCACTTCGCCCTTATTGTTCAGTTCAATGAACAGGTTTTCCATGGTGATACGCTGGAACAGATCACCACTCCCTTTCTTAAAAATATCCAGCGTGCCGGGGCCTTCGCAGGTTGAATAAGAGGAATCAAGATTGCACGTTGCGACGCTGAGAATAAAGTCCCACTGGCCTGATGCCTGCGTAATCACGGAGATATTTTCACTACCGGACAGCGCCTGAATACGGGAAACCATCTCATTCCCTAGACAAACGTCATCCTTACAGCGGTCACGTTCGGCCAGCCACGTGCGCTGCTCCTGACGCGCCTGCGCTTTGTCTGCTTTTTTCACGTAACCCTGATAGGCCTTGTTCAATACCGCATCGAGCTGCTGTAAGCGGCTGCTGGCGCAAATCATTTTCTCGGTGTCTGTGCTGGCCTTGCTGCAATCCATCGCCCAGACGGACGAGGTGAAAAAGAACAGCAGAGATGAAACGGCCAGAGATAAATAACGCATGAAGTATCGCTCCTTGAATACAGATAAAAATATAACATATTGATAAAAATGGATAACTGGCTATTTTTAGCGTCCTGTTCCCATTTTTTTAAGAAAGCGCTGCTGCTCAACCAAAATATCTTTCAGCGTAATGCACTGATACTCAATGCCATGACGCGGGGCAACGTCCGCGATAATTTTCGATAACGCAGGATAATGCCGGTGGTTCCAGTTGGGGAAAAGATGGTGAGTCAGGTGCATATTGAGCTGCCCCAGCCAGTAACCCAGCCATTCGGGCTGGGTAGTCCAATCTACCGTGGTGGAAAAGACGTGCTGGTAGCGACCATGCTTAAATAGGCCGTCTTCCGGTGCCTGATAGAACGTCCCTTTTGCCCAGTGCGACCCCAGAATCAGGACGACAAAAATCAGCGACGACAACATCTGGCTCAGCAGATAAACCAACAACAGCGAACCGACGCTGATGGGGGTTGGAGACAAAATCCAGTAGGGAATAACCAGCGCCAGCAGGGCATGCAGCACTTTGGATAACAGGAAAACACCCCAGCCCTTTGCACCCTGAAGCGTCATATTGCGCGTCACCTGTGTTTTCCCCGCGCGATCGAGCCAGTCAAAAAACCAGATGATGCAAGGGAAGGTCAGCGACGCCACCATTGGCCAGTAGTAGCGCTGAGCGCGCATAAAAAAGCGAAATCGATGGTAGGGTGATTGGCGCAAGACGCCGTTCTCTTCGATATCCAGATCGTAGTGCTGCACATTCACGTGCGCATGATGAAAAATCACATGCCGCACTCGCCAACAGTCGGAATCCATACCGAGCGGAATACTCACCACAATATTGAGCAGACGATTCGCCCACGGCCGCCGGAAAAAGACGTTATGGGACGCATCATGCACCACGTTCACCGCCAGAAACATGGCGGTAAAAATAAAGGCAAAGTAGCAGCCAGCAAAACCCAAGAGCGTCGTTTGCCGGAGGCTGAAACCATAAAACGTCAGGCACAGCGCCACCAGAAACAGCATCTTGCCGATAAACCCCGCATTGGCAAAACGGTGATCGCCCGTCTCTGCCAGATACGCATTTGCCGCCTTCATCAGCGCACGATGCAATGCCAGATCGCGGCCTTGTTCATAACGTAGAGGTTTCAACGGTGCGAGCATCATTCTTCCTCTGATCGGGATTGCTCGGTACGTTGCGCAGTACGCCGATCGTAACCTTCACCCATCGATTTTAGAAACCGACGCTGGCTATCCAGCAGTTCACGATAGGTAATGCAGCGGTAATTCATACCATGCTCGGCGGCAATGCGCCGTAAAATAGCGGCGAGTGCGGGGTAATGTCGATGATGCCATCCTGGGAAAAGATGATGCGTCAGATGTAAATTCAGTCCTCCCGTCCAGTGCCCAAGCCAGCGCGGCGTCGGTAGCCAGTCACAGGCGGTCGCAAAGTTATGCTGATACCAGCCTTGAGGCATGGCCTCTGCATCCGCAACGGCATAAAACTCAGCCTCAGCCCAGTGCGTACCCAGCAGTAAAAACACCACCAATAGCGATGCCAACATTTGCCCGAACACGTAGCTTAACAGCACGATACCGGGGCTAATGCCGTGTGCGCCTCCCACCAAGATGGGAATAACCAGTACCAGCAAGATATGGCCGATTTTACTGCCGATAAAAATCAACCACCCACCTCGGCCTGATTGTGCTACGCGAGCGTTCACGGGCGTTTTACCCAAGCGATCGGCCCAATCAAAGATCCAGGCGATATAGGGGAGCGAGAACGCGGCCACCAGCGGCCAGTAAAGATGCTGATAACGCATGTAAGAGCGGTGGCGCTGAAAAGGCGTTTGTCGGAAAACCCCATTCTCTTCCGTATCCAGATCGTAATGCTCCACATTCGGATAAAGATGGTGGAAGTCCACATGACGCCAACGCCAATAGTCAGGATCGATGCCTAATGGCAGCGTCACTATTCGCCCGACCACGCGGTTCAATGTTCGATTGCGGAAAAAAGTATTATGGGAGGCGTCATGATTAACGATGATATTCAATAACATCGACAGCATGATGAAAGCAAAGTAGCTCAGGAAGAATGCCCATGCTGCCTGCTGCACTAAACAAAGGACATAACAGACGATGCCGCATAAAAAGAGTAATCCGGCCTTCACAAACTGACCGCGATCGGCAAAGCGGTGATCGTGGTTAGCACGAAGATAGGCCGACGTTTCTCGCTGTAATGCTCGATGAAAAGCCTGTTCACCCTTCGCGGGGTACAGCTTCGCGGGAAGCGCATCATTCATTTTCATTCCCCCACGGCAATGGGGCGCTGACCCCAGCCGACCATCATTGCCAGCCCGTGCAGTGCCAACATCAGCATAGCTATTTTCCAGTAGAGCGCTTCCCAGCCCAGATAGATAAGAAACACGGCAGGAAACAACAGTACCACCAACAGCCAGACGTAAATGCCCCACCGTCGCCCTTCAGAAATGCCGCCCAGCGCGACCGCCCCCGCCACCAGCAGCAGGAAGAGCGCCGCCTGTGACAGGTTGGCAGAATCATAGCCGTAGCCATACAGGTAGACGTAGCCCACCACCAGCGCAAATAGCAGCATCGCCCCAGCGATTAACGCCATCGGCGTACAGTGAAACGTCGCCTGACGTGTACGGCGTACCGACAGTTTCAGATACGACAGAAAAGGTAGGTTACTGGCCAAGAACGGGTTTTTCGATGGTGCTTCTTTGCCTGCACCGTAGCGGAAAGGCGTGTCAGGTAGCTGCGGACAAAAGCTGCCAAATAGCTTGTCCCAAAAAATGAAGGTACCACCGAAGTTCTTATCGGCGTAAGCGCGGTCGTTCACATGATGTACGCGATGGTGTGCTGGTGTTACCAACACCTTTTCCAGCCAGCCCAGCTTGGGCGTCATCGCATTATGGTTAAAGAGTTGGACGCTGTAATGCAGGATGGAAACGGTGACGAACACGTACAGCGGAACACCGAGCAGCGCCAGAATCAGGAAAAACGGAATCGAGGTCAGCGAGGAATACCAGGAGTTACGCACGCCCAGCGACAGATTGAAATGCTCGCCCTGATGATGAACCACATGCACCGCCCACAGTACGCCAAAAGTATGGTGCAGGCGGTGTAGCCAATAAAAACCGAAATCCCAGGCGAGTATCGCGAACAGCCACATCAGCACCGGCGGCCAGGTTTCCACCCAGCCAAAACTGAAATGCGCCGCGACATAGCCATAGCAAAAAATTTCCACGCTGCGAAAGAGCCACAGCATGATATGCCCTGAATTCAGGTTGAACACGACGTCATGCCAGTTCACCTTCTCTCGCTGCATCCACTGTAGAACCAGCGCTTCGCCAATCACCACAACCAGCATGAAGACTATCGGTAATGCTAAATCAATCATGAATTCATTCCTGATGGCGCTTATCGTTGGGCAGCGTCGATGGGGAAATAGCCTTCACCGTCTCTCGGCTACGTAGAAAGACCCATCCGACGATTCCCGCCAGCATCGCCCCGGTCACCAGATCGATGAACAGGTGTCGGCGCAGTTGCAGGATGGAAAAGGCAATCGCCGCACCCCATAGAAGATACAAGCCAGTTTTCACTTTCTGCTGACTATCGCTCATCGCCCACACCGCCAGAACCGTTAGCGCAATGTGCAGCGACGGCAGGCAGTTTTGCGGCGAATCGATACGCTGCAAAAGCTGTAGCAGACGGACGGAGAAATCGTCCCCGACGACTTGCGGATACACCATCGTCGTCGGAAAAGTTAGGTACACTGCGCCCGCAATCAACGCAGTAAGCTGCGTTGCCCGACGTAACCCAGCCAAACGCGTAATCGGGCAGAACAAATAAGACAGCGGAATGATGATGAAAAAGGAAAGATACAGCCAGATAGCCGAGGCGCTAAAGGGAATCCATTCATCAACCATCGAAGGCGGTAACACGGCTCCCTGCGCCTGAAACTGCGCGCTCAGTTGATACACTACCCCGACCGAGCCCCAGCCGAAGAGCAGCGCTTTCAGCCGTAGTAATAGCATCGTTCCTTGAGGAAATCGCATCATGATCCCTCCTTCAGGCGGGTAATGCGTCTGCGCTTTTGCGTGAATTCTGGTGCGATCTCACCGGCGGTTAACTGCCACCGTAGTTGCTGCGTATCAATCCCCTGTAACGCAAACTGCTGCGCCAGACTATCCCGGCAAGCTTCCAGCTCCGGCAGGCTACAGGCAGCGGATAAATGCAGCGTCACTTCTCCCTGCTGTACCAGCCGGTAATCTGCATGCAACGGCAGTGCATTGGCGATCACCCGACTACAGAGATCCGCAAACACGGTCTGAGGTTCGCCGCTGTTGTTCGGCAGCCGCAAGCTGTCATCGCTGCGCCCTTCGATACGGGCAATCGCCATCGTCACCCGACCACACGCGCAGGGCGCTTTTTGCTTCACTAATACATCGTCCAGCCGATAGCGCACAATCGGCTGCGTGCTGCGAGTGAAATCGGTAATGACGGGCGTAAAGCGTTCGTCATCCAGCCACTGTGGTTCGATGTGAATAAATTCTTCGTTGAGGTGTAGCGTGCCATGCTCGCAGGTCGATGCCAAAAAACCTTCCGTCGCCTGATACACTTCACCAACCTGCCCGAACACCTGCTGCAACAGCTGCTTATCCTGCGGTTCCAACACCTCGGCCACGGAAATCACCTTTTTGACCGACAGGCGCAATTCACCGCGCTGTACCGCCAGCGCCAGCTCGCGCAGCACCTGGGCGGGCGCGACAATAATCGACGGCGACCACGTTTCCAGACGCGAAAAATGTTCGGCAAACGGCGCGAAGAGATCGTAAAACGACAGACTCAGCCAGCGATTATCGACGCTGTGATAAAGGTTGTTATCCGCCCGCAGAAACAGCGCCACGCGTTCACCGGCGCGTAAACCGTCAGGCAGCATTTTCGCCAGCATGCCTCCGGCCCAAATCTGCTGTTCGCGTGGGCTGACGACAAACAGACCGCGCTGACCGGAAGTTCCGGACGACAGCCCGACGCTGAACCCGTTTACATTCGGCGTAAAGTCACGATCGTCCTCGCTACGACGCGCGCAGGCAAGCAGGTCATCCCGCTTCAGTCCGGCGGTATTCATCCGATCGAATTCAGCCATCATCACGGCTTTATCCATCATCGGCCAGGATGTGATGGGTAGCTGGCAATAAGGACGAAAATAAGGACTACGCGCCAGCACTCGACGCGCAAAATGAGAAAGCTGACGCTGCTGATGGCGTTCAAGCGCCTGACGGGTACGAAAACTCAGGCGTCTGGCACGCAAATAGTGCCAGATCGTCATCAGCGGAATCATAGGTCGCCCTCGTGACACAGCCGAATCTCAACTTGCCCGTTCAGATGCAACTGATGCAGTTGATCCAGCGTGTGGTAATAGGCTTTTGGATCGTCCATCACCAGATTCGCCAAGCGCGACGGCCCGCGGCCTTCGCGATAGCTGTGCGGCGACCAGGCCGCATCGCTTGCCAACAGCACCCAGCCGTTTTCGGTCAGCACAAACGCACCGAGGTGCCCGACTGCATGGCCGGGCAACGGCACCAGCACGATCTCTTTGTCACTCCCCGGCAGCACATAACCTTGCGTAAACGGCGCAAGCGCCGCAGGCAGGTCGGTAAGCGGGAAGTTTTCGACAAACTGGAGTGACTGCTCAAAATGTTCAGGAATCAGCGCAGGCACAAACGCTCGCTTCAAGGCCGCGAAACCACGCAGATTCCGCGTCTGCTGCCAGCCTAGCGCCGAACAGATAAACGGCACAGTGGGGAAATCCCGCAGCCCTGCGATATGGTCGCCGTGAAAATGGGAAATAATCAGGCCGTCGATGTCGGCAGGTTGAATGCCCTGCGCGTTTAGTTGATGAATCAACGCGTCTTTGGTCTCGAAATGCACCGGCGTCATTCTACGGTACAGTTGAAACAGGCCGGAACGCGTCGCGTCGGTAAAATGCTGCGCATAACCGGTGTCCCACAGCCAGCGCTTGCCCTGACTTTCCAGCATCCAGACCCGCGCCGGAAAACGGCACACCTTCCATCCCGCACCGCGCAACGCCATGCAGCCCGGATGCAGGCAGTACCCTACTTCAAACGTCGAAATATTAGCCATGTCCGTTAGCACTCCGCTGTGCAAGGTGGGTATTGAACCAGTTACCGGTTAATTCGATGCCCTGCTGGAGGGAGAAACGCGGCTGATAGCCCAGCTCTTGCTGCGCTTTTTCCGCGCTGAGCGTCATATCGAAATTCACCGTTCCCGCACTGTAGCGTGTCAACAGCGGCTCTTTCCGGCTAAACCGCGATAACAGCTCCATTCCACCCGCCACCGCATGCAACAGCGGATACGGCACCGCTTTGACGCGATAATGCATCCCCAGTTGCCCGACCAGAAGTTGCGCAAGCATATCGGCAAGGTGTGCGGGTTCATGATTGGTGATGTTGTACGTCGAGCCAGAAACTAACCCCGCTCGCTGGCTGGCAAGCGCCATCGCTTCCACCACGTTGCCGACAAACGTCAGATCCAGCAGCGCCTCGCCGCCGCGCGGGAGCCGTAGCACACCGCCGCCCACCGCGATCTGCTCCAAAATGCGCGGCAGAATCACGCGGTCATGCGGACCAAACAGGCCACGCGGACGCAGGATCACATAGGTGGTTTGCGGATAGCGCGACGTCAGTGCATGAAGCCGTTCTTCCGCCAGAAATTTGGTCTGCGCGTAGTGATTGGCAAAGCGCGCTGCGCGGTAGCTTTCATCAATATTCAGGTGGTGCTGATAATCGAAGTAAATCGCAGGCGTGGAGATATGGACAAAACGTGGGATACCCAACTGCCCGGCAGCCTCAGCCAGTCTCGCCGTCACCTCGGTATTATTCTGATAGAAGTCATCATATTGACCCCACGGCGATGATTTCGCCGCACAGTGCCAGACGACATCGCAGCCTGTCATCAGCGTTCGATACTGCTCTACCAACGTTTCGACCAAATCAATGCAGATAAACTGCGCACCCAGCATGTCAAGCTGTTGCCCCACCGTGCGATCGCGCCCGCAGGCCAGCACCTGATGCCCAGCCTGAAGCAACCATTCCACCGCGTTACGCCCCAACCCGCTGGTTGCGCCAGTGACGAAGACCTTCATGGAATCAGTACCATTCCGCCCAGCGTCAACCCGGCAGCCGTACCGACCAGCATCGCGGGTTCGCCTTCAGGCAGACGTTGCGTCACGATGGCATGGTGCAGCGCCGTCGGAATCGAGGCAGCGACCTGATTACCGTGATAGCGGTAAATATCAATCAATCTGTCTGTCGGAATCGCCAACCGCTTACGCATATGCTCCAGCGACAGGTGGCTGGCCTGATGCGGAACCACCGCCGCCATCTGCTCAAGCGTGAAACCACTCGCATCCAGCAGCCGTTGCAGATAGCCCTCAATCAAAGCAGAAGCCTGCCTGAATAGCCGTTTTCCCTGCATGTGGAATAGAAAATCATGCAGTTCCATCCCCGCTCGCGGGTTACGCAACGTACCGCCTGCGCGGATCTGACACAGCTCATTGCCCTTCGGGTAGGTTTCCAGCAGACACGCAGCAATCCCGCTACGACCGTCACCACGTTCGACAATGGCACAGGCGGCCCCATCGCCAAAAATCAGCGACGATTCTTCGTCATCCCAGTCAATGCCGCGTGAGGCCAGTTCGGTAGAGACAATGGCAATGCGCCGATAGGCGCCGGTATTTAACAACCCTGCGGCCACCTGAAGGGCGGAAATAAAGCTGACGCAGCTGCTGTTAATATCAAAACAGGCCGTCCCTTTTGGCAGGGACGATGCCTTTAATAAATGACTGGCGCTATAAGGCAGCGCCTGAATCGGAATCGCGGAAGCAAATAGCAGCAGATCGATTGACGCTGGTGGAATAACGCCTCGCGCCAGCGCGTCATTTAACGCCGCCACACCGAGTTCAGCCTGGCTGGCATGATTATCAGCATGGTGGCGATAGATAATTCCCGAACGGCTTTCGACATAGCCAGCAGGCTTATTTAATCGCACATCTAATTCAGCCGACGTCACCCGCTGCGCAGGAAGTGCGCTGCCAGTGGAAATAATCTTGAGAGGAACCAATCCCTTAGTAAATGCATGACTTTGCGTCTTCAATATCAATCCTTTTCAGATTCATTATCGTTTTACCCGTACCTACAGTGCCATATACCCTAAATAATTCGAGTTGCGTGAAGGCGGCAACCACGTGAATCCCCAGGAGCTTACACAAGTAAGTGACTGGGGTGAGTAAGGGCGGCCAACGCACAAGCAGCTCGAAGTATGACGGGTATCACGTACAGTATTTATTCATTCTGCTGCTAAGAATAACGAAATTGCCACGAATTGAAATCTCAAGCTGTGCGGTCACACTATTCTATACGGGTACTTTTTCGCTATTCTCTGTGCATTCACGATGCTTAATTAAGCCAGAACTTATACTTATGTCATTGTTTATCAAATCTGTTATCGGCGCACTGATCGTATTGCTCATCAGCGTATTGGCGAAAAGCCGAAATTATTATATTGCTGGGCTGGTGCCGCTATTTCCCACGTTCGCTCTGATCGCGCATTACATCGTGGGCACCGAGCGCGGGCTGGACGCACTACGTACCACCATCCTATTTGGCATCTGGTCCGTTATTCCCTATCTGGTTTATCTCATCTCACTTTATTACTTTACCGCGTGGATGAAATTGCCACAGGCGTTGCTCGCGGCGGTCGTGTGCTGGAGTGTGTCGGCAGCCTTGCTGGTCAAAATCTGGACGTGGTATCAGGGGAATTAGCGTCTGACTTCTTATCTTAGGATTGTGCAATGACAAAAACGACATATCCCGGCACGGTTTCTCGCCCTGTGCTCTCTGCGCAGGAAGCGGATCGCTTCACGCTCCCACACTATTTCACGCTGCGTGGGCACGATAACCAGACTGAGGCTGACGTCTGGCAACCCATGCCGATTGAGGTCGATCCAGCGACGCCTTGGGTTGTTGGGCCACAGGTCGGGGTCGATGGCGCAACACACGCCCATATCCAACAGGCAGTGAACGCCGCACTGCGCACGCAGCAGGATCGAACGCGTATTGATATTAAAGTGCTGCCAGGCACCTATATCGGCACGGTCTACCTCCCCGCCGATGCACCACCGCTCACGCTATTTGGGGCGGGAGAACAACCGGATGATGTGGTGATTCAACTCGCGCTGGATTCGATGTTCTCACCAGAAACCTACCGAGAAACGGTGAACCCGCACGGTGAATATCAGCCCGGCGATCCTGCCTGGTACCTGTACGATCTCTGTGCGTCAAAGCAGAACGCGACGATTGATACTATTTGTGCCGCCGTGGTCTGGTCGCAGAGCAACAATTTCCAGATGAAGAACCTGACGGTGGTCAATTCATTGCTCGATTCGGTAGATAGCCGCGCACATCAGGCCGTGGCGTTACGCACCGACGGCGATAAAGTGCAGCTTGAAAGGGTTCGTCTGATCGGGCGTCAGGATACGTTTTTCGTCAATACCAGCAATCGCCACAACGAGTACGTCACGGACCGCTACAGCCGCGTCTACATTAAAGACAGCTACATTGAGGGTGATGTTGATTATGTTTTTGGTCAGGCGACCGCGGTATTCGATCGCGTCCACTTTCATACCGTTTCCAGCCGTGGGGCAAAAGATATTCATGTTTTTGCACCTGACAGCATGCCGTGGGCGCAGTATGGTTTTTTGGCAGTGAAATGTCGCTTTACGGGTGACGAAGGCTTCAGCGGGGAAAGAAGGGCCAAACTGGGGCGCGCCTGGGATCAAGGGGCAAGGCAAACCGGATACCAGCCAGGTCTGACAGCAAACGGTCAGCTAGTGATTCGCGACAGCGCGATTGACGCTAGCTATGACAGGGAACAACCATGGGGAGCTGCGGCCACCACCGCCAGACCCTTTACGGGTAACGCGGATTCGACCCGCAATCTGGACGATGTGCATTTCAATCGACTGTGGGAATACAACAATATTGATGGAGCATGGAGTGCTGCGAAGGAGAGCATAATATGAAAGGCAGATGCCACTTATGAAAACATTACATTGGCACAACTAACGTCATTGAGACCTGATGGGCCTGTAAAACGGTACAGGCCATATAAGAGAAAAACTTATTTTTATAATACTATCGATAAATCTTGCTTAACTAGCATTCCCTGATGTTAGCCAATCATCACGCTTATCCTGAGCGGTGTTTATTTCTTTTGCTTTACACCTTTTAGGATTGTATGTTTTTTCACCCCGAAGAAAAGCTATACTAAGGTATAGTTTTGTCTAGTGGTATAGGTTCCTATAGATATACCTATAGGTATAGGTATATACTTTTTCTATTACAGGATGTTAAGTTTTCAGACTGAGGTCATGAGATGTCGCAATTATTCTCCAACAACGAAACTATAAGCAGGATAATAAAAAATCAATTCGATATAGCATTAAGCCACTACGGCGATATCAAATATTCCTATATGGTATTAAATAAGAAGAAACCTACAGAGATTCTTATCATTTCCAATCACCACGACGAGTGGAGAGAGATATACCGAGCTAATAACTATCAACATATTGACCCTGTAGTCATTGCTGCCCTTAATAAAATCACACCTTTCCCTTGGGACGAAGATCTACTTGTTAGCACACAACTGAAGATGTCCAAGATATTTAACTTGTCTAGAGAGCATAACATCACTAACGGCTATACTTTTGTCCTCCATGACCACAGTAACAATCTGGTTATGTTATCTATCATGATTGATGAGTCCAATGTGAATAACATTGATGAGGTCATTGAGAGTAATAAAGATAAACTACAGATGACGTTGATGAATATTCATGCAGAAACCATCTCTCTTTACAGAGAGATGGTTAGAAACAAAGAGGATGAAAGATCAAGTGATAAAGATATTTTCTCTCAACGAGAAAATGAAATTCTTTACTGGGCCAGCATGGGAAAAACCTATCAGGAAATAGCCTTGATATTAGGTATTAAAACCGGCACTGTTAAATTCCACATCGGCAATGTTGTAAAAAAACTCGGTGTATTAAATGCCAAACATGCAATCAGACTTGGCATCGAGCTACAGCTTATTCGACCGGTTCAGTCATAGGTTCGAAAGAAAGTGGCCACTCTCGTAGCTTACCTTCAATAAATTCTTGGCTGTGGTTTATGCGGCGAACTAGCACATCCTGACTTTCTTTATCGACAGGTAAAAAGAGGAGATAAACCCTTTCCTGTTTTTCTGAAATACCTTGTTCCACAATAGAAATTTTCCACCCAGAACGTTTTAGTATCGTGAGCATAGGATGGCTCACTATTGTGTAAACACCATCATACCCTTTACTTCTAGAGTAATTCACCGTTGCCAAAAAGAACATTGTACTAACGGGATAAGTATTGCCTAAAATAGTTTTAGACCGAGCTTTATCTACAAAAAAACGGCTCGACTCAATATAATTTCCTTCGGGAATATCTATTTTATCAAAGTAAGGAAAAAACGTACCGGTAATCATATTAGGATATTTTGTTTCGATTAACCGGGAACTGCAAATGACCTGATTATCCTCTACACCGAAAAGATAGGTCGCATTATTATCATCATATTGATCGATTTCCATTCCGTTAATACATTTCACAGCCCAATTAAGCCGATCTTTGAACGTCTCTTTTCTGAGCGTAAACAATTCTTCCGATTTTTTTTCCGACAATAGTGTGTAACTTACATCGAATATTTCTAACATTTTTCCTCCATTAAAAATTTTCAGCTAGACATCACAAAAACAGATACACCATCCAATAGGTTCTTTCGCCTTTTAACAAAATTCTCGGCTTATTGTTATTGTATTCTGTCGTTTTCCTTGGCGGTTGTACAGATGCAATCAGGATTGTCAGCAAGAGTTCATTCGCGAAAAAATCGAATATAAACATATGATAAACAGATAAAAAAAATCCGGAAGCGCGAGGCGATTCCGGATGTTTATATTATTCAATCTGGCGTTATTTCTCTGTTTTATCCTGCAATTGACCTACCTGCGGCAGGCCCGTGCTGGCAGAGGAAGAGAGCAAGCCCGTTTCAGCATAGTTAAACAGTTTTTCACGCGTGTCTGTGATGTCCAGATTGCGCATGGTCAGTTGGCCAATACGGTCATCTGGCGAGAAGACCGAGTCGCCTTTCTCCATGGTCAAACGTTCTGGCTTATAGGTCAGATTGTCAGACACGGTATTCATGATGGAGTAATCATTGCCACGACGCAGTTCCAGCGTAACCTCGCCGGTGATGGCACTGGCGATCCAGCGCTGAGAAGAATCACGCAGCATCAATGCCTGGGAATCAAACCAGCGTCCCTGATACAGGAAACGACCCAGCTGACGGCCATTAGCATGGTATTGCTCGATGGTGTCTTCGTTGTGGATACCAGTGAGCAAACGCTCATAGGCAATGTGCAGCAGTGCCATTCCCGGCGCTTCATAGATGCCGCGGCTTTTCGCTTCAATGATGCGATTTTCGATCTGGTCACTCATACCCAGGCCGTGACGACCGCCGATGCGGTTCGCTTCCAGCATCAGTTCAACATCATCGGTAAAGGTCTTGCCGTTCAGCGCAACTGGGTGACCACGTTCAAAACGAATGGTCACTTCTTCTGCCGGAACCTTAACGTTCTCGTCCCAGAACTTCACGCCCATAATCGGGTTAACAATTTTGACGCTGGAGTTCAGGAATTCCAGATCCTTCGCTTCGTGCGTCGCACCCAGAATATTGGAATCGGTGGAATAGGCTTTCTCTGCCGACATTTTATAGCCGAACCCTGCCTGTGACATAAACTCAGACATCTCCTGACGGCCGCCCAGCTCATCAATGAAGTCGGTATCCAGCCACGGCTTGTAAATCTTCAGTTCAGCATTGGTCAGCAGGCCGTAACGATAGAAACGCTCGATATCGTTGCCTTTATAGGTGCTGCCGTCGCCCCAGATGTTTACACCGTCTTCTTTCATCGCTGCAACCAGCATCGTGCCGGTAACCGCACGGCCTAGCGGTGTGGTATTAAAATAGGTCACGCCCGCTGTCGTATTGTGGAATGCGCCACACTGAATCGCAGCGATACCTTCAGCAACTAGTTGCTTACGGCAATCGATAAGGCGAGCATTTTCTGCGCCGTATTCCATAGCACGACGTGGGATTTCATCGTAATCATCCTCGTCTGGTTGCCCCAGATTTGCGGTATACGCATAAGGAACCGCGCCTTTTTGACGCATCCAAAGCAGTGCAGCGCTGGTATCCAGACCACCCGAGAACGCAATACCAATACGCTGACCAACCGGAAGATGCTTGAGAATCGTTGTCATATATGTAATCCCTGCTCGAAAGATCTATGGTGATATACCCGTTATACTTCAAGCTGCATGTGCGTTGGCTTCTCTTACTCACCCCAGTCACTTACCGATGTAAGCTCCTGGGGACTCGTGCGATTGCCGCCTGCATGCAACTCGAATTATTAAGGGTATCAGCTTAGCCGCCACACCATTATGTTACGCCATACATTAATGAGCGTTCGTACCCTGTGTACATATCACATCAAACGGGCCAGTCGATGACCAATAATCGACACGCTCACAAATGCATATTTATGCAAAATAAGTGAGTGATAATTTAAACATCTTTTTGGCGGGACAGGAAGAGAAGAGTCATGGTTTCATGCAAAAAAATTCGTGGCGAATTCGCGACCAAGTTAGCAAGTATAGCGCCATCTTCTCTTTAAGCTAAGCAGCAAAAATCGTTTACGCGACCCACTCGACATTAATAAAACATCGTTTCATTTTTACGATATTTTTTTGCTATCCTCTTGCGGTTAACACCTTCCCTTGCATATTGCTGGAGATGCTATGTCTAAGAAAGTCGCCGTTCTGCTGGCTCCTGGGTTTGAAGAAGCAGAAGCGATTATGGTGATTGATGTACTGCACCGTATGAAGATAGAAGTCACCATGCTGTCCTGCTATGACAGACTGGAGCTGCACAGTTATCACAATATTCGCATGTTTGCCGACGCGCTGCTGGAAAGAAACCAGGACACGCTGTTTGATGCCGTGGTCATTCCCGGCGGCCCACAGGGAACGGTAAATCTTGCCGCAAACCCGATGGTTGTCGAGTTTATCCGTCGCCATGACGACGCGGGAAAATTGATCTGCCCACTGTGCTCCGCAGCCGCACGCGTACTGGGTGGTAACCAGCTGCTGAAAGGCCGTCGCTACGTCTGTTCTGGGGATTTATGGCAGGACGTGACCGATGGCGTTTATGTTAACGAGAAAGTCGTCGAAGACGGCAATCTGATCAGCGGTAAGGGACTGGGCGTGTCATTCGATTTTGCCTTTACCATCGCCACCCGCCTGACCGGCGACAAAGAAAACGCCAACTTCCAGGTTGAACACATCGATTACGATTACTGGCGCGTGCCAGCGTAACCGTTCACCAGCCTAATGATAAGGCGCGCACACTCGCGCCTTCCTGCATGATCTGCCCGTATGACCTTCTTTTATGGATAATCTTAATAACCTTCCCCATAGCGCTCGCGATACTCTTTCGGCGTGATGTCATACCCTTTCTTAAAAACGGCATAAAAATAGGGCAGCGAAGGATAGCCGCACATCAGCGAAATTTCACCAATCGAGAGCGAGGTCGAGATCAGCAAGTTGCGCGCCCGATCTAATTTTTCCGCGTGAATCACACCGTGAATCGTCTGGCCTACCTCATCTTTGAAGCGTTTTTCCAGATTCGAGCGGGAAATCCCCACAGCATCCAGCACTTGTTCGACCTTAATCCCTTTACAGGCGTGATAACGGATAAAGTGCATCGCCTGAATAACAGCAGGATCGTGCACAGAGCGATAGTCCGTTGAGCGGCGTTCAACCACTCGAACCGGTGGCACAAGAATCCGTTGCAGCGGCAAAGCCCCCTGATTCAGCAACAGCTGATGCAGCAGCTTCGCGGCGCGGTATCCCATCTGACGCGTGCCTTGCGCCACCGACGAGAGCGCGACGCGTGACAGGTAGCGAATCAGATCTTCGTTATCGATCCCAATAACACACAGCTTTTCTGGTACGGCAATATTCAGATGTTCGCAGACCTGCAACAGATGACGGGCACGGGAATCCGTCACCGCGATAATTCCCGTCTGCGGCGGCAACCCCTGCACCCAATCAGCCAGCCTATTTTGCGCGTATTGCCAGTTATCCGGCGAAGTTTCCATTCCCTGATACACCACGCCCTGATACTTTTCTGCCGCAACCAACTGCCGGAAAGCGTGCTCCCGCTCCTGCGCCCAGCCTTTCCCGCCCGATGCAGGCAGACCATAAAAAGCAAAGCGGTTCAGACCTTTCTCTTTAAGGTGCATAAACGCGCTTTCCACCAGTGCATAATTATCTGTCGCGATATAGTGCACAGGCGGGTAATCCTCCGGCTGATGGTAGGAACCGCCAACGCCTACCAACGGAACGTTCACATCCTGTAGTAGCCGTTTGATCTCGCCATCGTCAAAATCAGCAATCACGCCATCACCCAGCCACTCTTTGATGTTATCAATCCGGCAACGAAAATCCTCTTCGATGAAGATGTCCCAGTCGCACTGAGAAGCCTGTAAATATTCACCAACTCCTTCAACCACCTGGCGGTCATACACTTTATTGGCGTTGAACAACAGCGTGATGCGATAGCGTTTCTCAAACATGGTAGTCGGCGCTCATTAATCGCAAGTTCCTTGAATAAAATCCTCTTTCTTGAATAGCACAGCGCCCCCAGAGGCCAAAATAATTTGCTGATTATTGCGAGCCGTCACGTGTTTCCTCGACTAACCCAACCATGTCATACGCGCCGCTTAGTAGCGGTATCCATCCACACCGCCAAGAGCAGGATTCCGCCTTTCACGACGTATTGCCAGAACGTCGGCACATCCAACATGCTCATTCCGTTATCCAGCGACGCCATGATAAATGCCCCCATCACCGCACCCGCCACGCTACCAATACCGCCTGCCAGACTGGTTCCACCAATCACGCAGGCCGCAATCGCATCCAGCTCAGCAATATTCCCGGCAGATGGCGACCCCGCCCCCAGTCGTGAACTGAGAATCAGCCCGGCGACCGCGACCATCAGGCCGTTAATGGCGAACACCGCCATTTTGGTGCGTTCGACGTTCACTCCCGATAAGCGAGCCGCATCGATATTCCCGCCCACGGCATAGATACGGCGGCCAAACGCGGTTCGCGTCGCCAGAAAAATACCGCCCAGCATCAACAGCGTCAGCACCAGAACCGGCGTTGGCACGCCACGATAGTCATTCAGCAGATAGATCGCCCCCAGTACGACCAGCGCCGTCACTGTCTGGCGGCCGACATCCCCTGCGGGTGGATTGATCGGTAACCCTAACCGAGCACGGCTACTACGCCGACGCCACTGCCAACCAATAAACACCATCAGCCCGATAGCACCGAACATAAAACCGATACCAGAAGGCAGATAGCTCTGCCCAATCTGCGACATCGCCTCGCTGGTCGGGGAAACCGTTGTCCCATTGGTAATACCAATCAGAATGCCGCGAAAAGCCAGCATCCCCGCCAGTGTCACGATAAAAGAAGGGACTTTCCGGTAGGCGACCCACCAGCCGTTCCATGCGCCAAGCAATAATCCCAGTGCGAGCGTCACAACAATGGTCAACGGCAAAGGCCAGCCAAACCAGACATCAAAAATAGCCGCCGCACCACCCAATAACCCCATCATCGATCCGACCGACAGATCGATCTCGGCGGAAATAATGACGAACACCATACCGACGGCCAGAATGCCAGTAATTGCCGTTTGCCTCAGCAGGTTGGAAAGATTACGCGCGCTGAGGTACGCCCCATCGGTCATGTAGGTGAAAAAGAGCATGATGGCGATGATGGCCGCAATCATCACGTAGACCTGAAGATTGATGCTTTTCAGCCGTTGCAGCATCGAGACAGATCCGGCGACATGTTGTTGTTCAGACTGCGATGTTTTCAGCACGATGTTCACTCCTCAATGCAGCTTCCATAACCTGTTCCTGGGTTAAATCACGATTGATCAAATCCGCTTTGATACGCCCCTGATGCATCACCAACACCCGATCGCTCAACCCCAGCACCTCAGGCAATTCTGAAGAAATCACGATGACGGCAATATGCTGTTTTACCAGCGCATTGATGAGCTTATAGATTTCATATTTGGCACCGATATCAATGCCACGCGTGGGTTCATCAAGGATGAGAATACGGGGGTTCAGCAGCAGGCATTTTGCTAGCACCGCTTTTTGCTGGTTGCCGCCGCTTAACCGAGCAATCGCCAGCTCTGGGCTGGAGGTTTTCACTTTCAGATTCGCTAACGATTGCCGGATGATGTCCTGCTCACGGGCATCATCCAGCGTGGAAAGTGCCCCTGTGAATTGATCGAGCGCAGCCAGCGTCATATTCTGCGCTACGCTCATCACCGGGACGATGCCGTCCTTCTTACGATCCTCAGGCACCATTGCAATTCCCTGTGCCATCGCCTGCTGGCAGTTGCTGATAGTCACCTGCTTGCCGTCAACAAATATGTCGCCCTGCCAGCGGCCGTGATAGGCACCAAACAGACACTGCACCGTCTCCGTACGCCCTGACCCAACCAGCCCGGCAATACCCAGAATTTCACCTCGGTGCAGAGCAAACGACACATCATCCACCCGACGAATATGGCGATTCACGGGGTGCCAGGCGGTAAGGTGTTCCACGCGCAGCACCTCTTCACCAATGACATGCGGCTCATTGGGATAAAGCTCTGTCAGTTCACGCCCTACCATCATGGCAATGATCTGATCCTCACTCAGCTCAGCCGCCGGACGCGTACCAATATGCTTCCCGTCGCGAATCACACAAATCACATCGGAAATCGCTTTAACTTCGTTGAGCTTGTGAGAAATATAGATACAGGCGATGCCGTGATCGCGCAGATCCTGAATGATCTCCAGCAAGATGCCCGTTTCCCGTTCGGTCAATGAGGCCGTTGGCTCATCCAGCACCAACAGACGCACCTGCTTGTTCAGCGCCTTGGCGATTTCCACCAGTTGCTGCTGACCCAATCCAAGCTCCCCCACTTTGGTATTCGGGTCGACGGCCAGCTTGACCTGCTCCAACATGCGCTGGCAGCGTAGATACATATTGTCGTAATCCATCACGCCAAAACGCGTCCACTCATTACCCAGAAACATGTTCTCCAGCACCGTCATCTCTTTCACCAGCGCCAGTTCCTGATGAATAATCGCGATGCCTTTTTGCTCCGTATCACGGATATGGTTGGCACGCAGTTCATCACCGGAAAAGATAATCTGCCCGTCATAGCTACCATGTGGATAGATGGCACATAACACCTTCATTAAGGTGGATTTCCCTGAGCCATTCTCGCCGCACAGCGACAAGACCTGACCAGCCTCCAGCGTCAGGCTGACGTTATCGACGGCTTTCACCGTACCAAACGCCTTCGTGATGTTTTTCATTTCCAACAGATGCGGCATCGTAGCCTCCGTGATTCAGGTGTTTCAGGCCTCGTCAGCGACAGTGGCGAGCCACAACGTCATGTCGTGGCTCAGTAACCTCTTTCCTACATCCTGAAACTCGAATTATTTGGAGTGTATTGGCTGCGGAGCGCGTTAATACACATCCGCTTTTTTGTGGAAACCATCAGCAATGACGGTGGAGTCAATATTGGATTTATCGACAGGAATCGGGGTCAGTAAGAAGGAAGGGATGTCTTTCAATCCATTGTTTAGTTTAGCGTTAGACTCCGGCGCTTTACCTGAACCGAGCGCCACAGCAATATCTGCGGCATCTTTTGCCAGCTTGCTGATCGGTTTATAGACCGTCATGGTTTGCGTCCCAGCCACAATGCGTTTGATTGCCGCCAAGTCGGCATCCTGACCAGAAATAGCCACTTTCCCTGCTAATCCTTGAGCAGCTAACGCCTGAATCGCCCCGCCCGCCGTGGCATCGTTCGACGCAACAACAGCATCAATCTTATTGCTGTTCGCCGTTAGCGCATTTTCCATAATTTTTAGCGCGTTCTCTGGTAGCCAGGCATCAACCCACTGATCGCCAACCACCTTGATTTTTCCGCTCTCAATCAGCGGCGTGAGCACCTTCATTTGCCCCTGACGAAACAGCTTCGCATTATTATCGACGGGTGAGCCGCCCATTAAGAAATAGTTGCCACCGGGAACCTTATCGACCAGATATTTCGCCTGTAGCTCTCCAACCTTTTCATTATCAAATGAAATATAAAAATCCACATCCGCATTATTAATCATGCGATCGTAAGCAAGAACTTTTATTCCCTCACGTTTTGCCTCTGCAATAACGTTACCAAGTACCTGACCGTTATAAGGAATAATAACTAATACATCGACACCACGATTGATCATATTTTCTATTTGAGAAATTTGCGTAGCTTCATTGCCGTTTGCTGATTGAACAAAAACATCAGCGCCCTGCTTTTTGGCTTGCTCAACAAAAAGATCACGATCTTTCTGCCAGCGTTCAAGGCGCAAATCATCAATCGCCATACCTATTTTAACGTCCTTCGCGAATCCGGGCTGACAAGCTAAAGTGAATACGGCACAAGCTGAGAGTAAAAAATGTTTAACTTTCATCATAGCGTACCTTTTTATTTAAAATGCAGGGCTATACCCTAAATAATTCGAGCTACAGGAAGGCGGCAAGAGAGAGAGTCCCGATGAGCTTACACAAGTAAGTGATTCGGGTGACTGAACGCGGCCAACGCACATGTAACTTGAAGTATGACGGGTATGAGGTCTCCAATAGCCAGCTGAGTATTGTCGCTAAATATCTCTCCATCAATTACAGATTTTTATCCTCCAATTATGTTTTTTGGTTTAATTTCCATTTTTTGATGCGGGTCATATTTTATTGTCGAGTCACATTCTCACGTTGTTACACATTGCGAAGCGTATTCAGGTTAAAACGCCGTTATTTTTGCGACACAGCGCACATTTAATAATTCTCTGAATTTCAGTGTGAAATAACGTAATTGAGGAAACGTTCATCCACTCCGAAAATTAATCCCATTCCCGTCTCTTCCGTCTGGGTGGTTTCTAAGGAGTTAACGATGCAAGCCTATTTTGAACAGATCGAAAAAGTCCGTTATGAAGGTAGCCAAAGCAATAATCCCTTCGCCTTTCGTCATTACAATCCCGATCAGGAAATTCTCGGTAAACGTATGGCGGACCATTTACGTTTTGCCGTCGCGTATTGGCACACGTTCTGCTGGAACGGCGCGGATATGTTCGGTGTAGGCTCCTTTGCTCGGCCGTGGCAGCAGTCAGGCGACGCGCTGGAGCTGGCGAAGCGCAAAGCGGATATCGCATTCGAATTTTTTCAAAAACTAAGCGTGCCTTACTACTGCTTTCATGATGTTGATGTCGCGCCGGAAGGGAGCTCACTGAAAGAGTATCTGCATAATTTTGCGGTCATCACCGATGTGCTGGCGGAAAAGCAGCAGGCTAGTGGTGTGAAGCTACTGTGGGGCACGGCTAACTGCTTTACCAATCCCCGCTATGGCGCAGGCGCGGCCACCAGTCCTGACCCAGATGTATTTGCCTGGGCGGCTACGCAGGTGTTCACGGCAATGAACGCAACCAAAAAACTGGGTGGTGAAAACTATGTACTGTGGGGCGGGCGCGAAGGGTATGAAACCCTGCTAAATACCGACCTGCGTCAGGAGCGTGAGCAGATTGGCCGCTTCATGCAAATGGTCGTCGAGCACAAACACAAAATTGGTTTTCAGGGCACGCTGCTCATTGAACCGAAGCCACAGGAGCCGACCAAACACCAGTACGATTACGATGTCGCCACTGTTTATGGCTTCCTGAAACAGTTTGGGCTGGAAAAAGAGATTAAAGTCAATGTGGAAGCCAACCACGCGACGCTCGCTGGGCATTCATTCCACCATGAAATCGCCACGGCTGTCGCACTGGGCGTTTTCGGATCGGTCGATGCCAATCGCGGTGACCCTCAACTCGGCTGGGACACCGATCAGTTCCCTAACAGCGTGGAAGAGAACGCGCTGATCATGTATGAAATTCTCAAGGCAGGCGGCTTCACAACGGGCGGTCTAAATTTTGATGCCAAAGTTCGTCGCCAGAGCACCGATCGCTATGACCTTTTCCATGCTCATATCGGCGCGATGGATACGATGGCACTGGCGCTCAAGGCGGCTGCCAGAATGATTGAAGATGATAAGCTCAATCAGCTTGTTGCTAAACGCTATGCGGGCTGGAACGGAGAGCTGGGTCAGCAAATTCTGCAAGGTAACGCGTCGTTGGAATCGCTCGCCCACTATGCGGAAAGCCACCAACTGGCACCACAGCACCAGAGCGGCCAGCAGGAATTGCTGGAAAATCTGGTTAACCGCCATCTATTTGGCTAAAACGGTACGCATGCCTGCTACGGCAGGTTAAAAAACTGCCGTAGAACGAGGTTATCAGGAGCGACTATGTATATCGGTATTGATCTGGGTACTTCTGGTGTTAAAGCCATCCTGCTGGATGAAACAGGAGAGGTGATCGCCAGCCATAGCGCCGCGCTGAGCATTTCCCGGCCGCATCCGCTTTGGTCGGAGCAAGCGCCTGAGGACTGGTGGCAGGCAACAGACCAAGCGCTACAAGCATTGGCAGCAACACACAGCCTTCGCGCCGTGAAAGCGCTGGGGTTGACCGGGCAAATGCACGGGGCGACCTTGCTGGACGCTCACCAGAACGTGCTGCGACCTGCGATCCTTTGGAATGACGGACGTAGCGCGGCGCAATGCCGAACGCTGGAACAGTTGGTGCCTACATCACGTCAGATTACCGGCAACCTGATGATGCCGGGCTTTACTGCTCCCAAACTAAAATGGGTGCAGGAAAACGAAAGCGATATCTTTCGCCAAATCGACAAGGTTCTGCTGCCAAAAGACTATCTCCGCTGGCGTCTGACAGGGGAATTTGCCAGCGATATGTCCGATGCGGCAGGAACCCTTTGGTTGGACGTCGCCAAACGAGACTGGAGTGACGCTCTACTGGAAGCCTGCTCGCTGACTCGTGCACACATGCCCACACTGTATGAAGGTAGCCAAATTACCGGTTATCTGCGGCCTGACATCGCCAGTCGCTGGGGTATGGATACCATCCCCGTTATTGCTGGCGGTGGAGATAACGCAGCAGGCGCGATTGGCGTCGGGCTGTATCAAACCGGTCAGGCGATGCTGTCTCTCGGTACATCCGGTGTTTACTTTGCCGTCAGCGACGGCTTTCTTAGCAACCCGCAGCATGCCGTCCACAGCTTCTGCCATGCACTGCCACATACCTGGCACCTGATGTCCGTGATGTTAAGCGCGGCGTCCTGTCTGGATTGGGTCGCCCGCCTAACACACGCCGAGAGCGTGCCCGCCCTGTTGCAGGAAGTCGCCTCAATGCCAGCCGATGACACGATAACGCCAGTATGGTTTTTGCCCTATCTTTCTGGCGAACGTACGCCGCACAATAATCCCGATGCTAAAGGCGCATTCTGGGGGCTGACCCACCAGCACGGTCGCGTAGAACTGGCAAAAGCGGTACTGGAAGGCGTGGGATTTGCACTTGCTGACGGGATGGACGCGCTGCACATGACTGGGCTGAAGCCCGATAGCATCACGCTAATTGGTGGTGGTGCACGTAGCACCTATTGGCGGCAAATTTTGGCGGATATCAGTGGGCAAACTCTCGAATACCGCACGGGAGGCGATGTCGGCCCAGCGCTAGGCGCTGCCCGTCTGGCACAAATCGCTATGCATCCCCATACGCCACTGGCAGAACTCTTGCCGCCGCTACCGTTGGAGCAGGTCCATCAACCAAATATCCAGCGCCACGCAGACTATGCCGAGCGGAGGCGCACATTTAAAACGCTCTACCAACAGCTTAGTCCGCTGATGTAGCACCGTTAGTCCGATAAGCTGGGCGAACAGTCAACTCACCCAGCGCCGCACATCAATCTTCTGTAGCGCCATCGAAAGCAGCAGGCTGGCCGCCAGCGCGATGGCGAAGACAGAGAAGATATCGATGACCGGATGGTCAGGCAGCATCACATCATGCGTACGTAGATAGTGAATGATCAGCGCGTGGAAACCGTAAATCGCCAACGAATGGCGCGAAATGATTGCAAAACCGGGTAGAACCCGCTGGCTAAAATACTGCTTAAATACGACCAAAAGGCTGACCGCAGCCAGGAAAACTAACGGGCCACAGTAGATATAAAACGTCTGGGTGAACGTGTCATTCAATAATGTGTGATGCTTCGTCCCCATCGCAATCAGCGCGACACACGCAATGAAGAAGGGAATAGCCGCCAGTACGACTTTCTTTGGCACGTCCAACATACCTAACGCGCGTCCCAGCGCGGCATACAGCACGTAATAAAATGTATCGCCGTAAATATAGAGATTAACAGGCAGCAATTTAAAGCCTTCAAACCCCACCCGTCCTGTATTAGGGTTGGCGACAACAGCTAATAAGATAATCAAGACCGCTAAATATTTGCCCGATACTGGCTTGATTGTAATGAGTGGAGAGAGCAGGTAAATCACGATAATGGCGTAGAAAAACCATAAATGATAAAAGATCGGTTTTTGCAGCGCATGGTGTAATGAATTCAAGCCATTAATCGGCGTGAGCGTCGCAATATAGATCAACGCGACCGTACTATAAAAAAGCAGACATAAACCGATACGCAGGAAATGTTTTTTCCCTGCACTGCGTTCACCAAAGAATAAGTAGCCTGAGATCATAAAAAACAACGGGACGCAGACGCGCGAAGCAGAGTTCAGGACATTCGCGACATCCCAATGTCCGTCGCCCGGCGTGCCACCCGCAGTAATATAGTAAGTTGTACTATGAATCAGAACGACCATCATGCAGGCCAATGCCCGCAGGTTATCAATCCAGCCGATCTTATCCGTCATGCACAACCTCTTGAAAGCAAAGCGCTATTCAAAACAGCGTAGCCGTTGTTAAGCGCAGACACAATCAACTATCAATAATCAGAGACTAACAATCGGGCAAATCTGAGTGCTCAGGACGAATTAACACGGAAAGCCCGCATCGATTTACGCTACGCCTGCGCACCCACCCGCAGTGGCAGGTGCGCAGGGTTTTAAGGAAATATACGGTTAGAACAACCCCATCGGCTTATCAGAGTAACTCACCAACAGGCACTTGGTTTGCTGATAGTGTTCCAGCATCATTTTATGGTTCTCACGCCCAATACCAGATTGCTTGTAGCCCCCAAACGCAGCATGCGCAGGATAAGCGTGATAGCAGTTGGTCCAAACTCGACCAGCCTGAATGCCGCGTCCCATTCGGTAAGCGATGTTACCGTTACGGCTCCATACGCCAGCGCCCAGACCGTATTCCGTATCGTTGGCTATCTCTAGCGCATCTTCCATCGTCTTGAACGTTGTTACCGCCAACACTGGCCCGAAGATTTCCTCCTGGAAGACGCGCATACTGTTTTTACCGAACAATATCGTCGGCTCCAGATAGTAGCCTTCCGCCAGTCCACCCGGCATCGCCTTACGCTGACCGCCCGTAAGCACCCGTGCGCCCTCTTTCTTACCGATATCAATATAGTTAAGGATGGTGTCAAGCTGGCCTGCTGACACCTGTGCACCCATCATGGTTTTGCTGTCCAGCGGGTTACCGATGCGGATAGCCTCAACGCGCTTGATTGCCCGTTCCATAAAGCGATCATAGATAGATTCCTGCACCAGCGCGCGGCTCGGGCAGGTACAAACCTCTCCCTGATTGAAAGCAAACAGCGTGAAACCTTCGAGCGCTTTGTCAAAGAAGCTATCTTCTTTATCCATCACATCGGCAAAGAAGATGTTCGGCGATTTGCCACCCAGTTCCAACGTCACAGGCGTCACATTCTGTGCCGCGTAGCTCATGATTTGCTGGCCTACCTCGGTTGACCCAGTGAATGCGACTTTCGCAACGCGTTTTGACGTCGCCAGATATTCACCAATTTCACTTCCCGAACCATTGACGACATTAATGACCCCTGCTGGCAGCAGATCCTGAATCAGCTCCATCAAAATCAGCACCGACATCGGCGTCAGTTTGGCAGGCTTCAACACAATACAGTTGCCGGCGGCCAGCGCAGGCGCCATCTTCCAACAGGCCATCAGCAGCGGGAAGTTCCAGGGAATGATTTGCCCGACAACGCCGAGGGGCTCATGAAAATGATAAGCCACAGTATCGCCGTCAATTTCGCTTATCGCCCCTTCTTGTGCCCGGATACAGGCCGCGAAATAGCGGAAGTGGTCAATCGCCAACGGCACATCCGCCCCGCTGGTTTCACGTATCGGCTTACCGTTATCCCAGGTTTCCACCTGCGCTAGCCGTTCAAGATTTTGTTCCATCCGGTCGGCAATACGGTTAAGCACCAGCGCCCGTTCCTGCACCGATAGGCCACCCCATTCCGCTTTTGCCTTGTGGGCTGCATCCAGCGCGTGGTCAATATCTCGCGTTGACGAACTGGCTACTTCACACATCGGCTGGCCTGTCACTGGCGTTAAATTGACAAAATACTGACCAGCATCAGGCGGAACCCAGGCTCCACCGATAAAATTGTCATAGCGTTTTTTCAGATCGAGAGAACCGACTTCGCCAAATGCGGATCGGCCTTCGAGATTATCGTGCGCCATTTCAGTCTCCTTTTCATTTCCGAGTGAGCGGCCATGCCGCAGTGAAAAAAGAGGCAAGCAGTAAGCAGCTACATTAAGCCTATACGGGGTGTGGCGTTAGCGACAGGATTCAGCCAGAGAAGAAGGCAACTCTTCGAGTTGACGCACAGTTTCTTTCCTGTTGCAGGAAAAATACATATTGCTATGCGAGCACGCTCGCTGTTCCTAGAGAAAAACTCGCATCCCTTCTGGCGCGATGAAATAATACTTTTAATTTCTATGGTTACTAACATGCAGGTATTTCAGGTGAAAGAGGTTCATTCACAAGCGGATGCCGTCCTCGAAGGCGCAACGCAACATTCGGTCTATCATCCCGATTCGCTGCATCAGCCACAGTCTGATTGGCTGGCAGAAGAGGTGCCTGTGGCGCTGGTTTATAACGGCATCTCGCATGTCGTTATGATGGCATCACCGAAGGAACTGGAGCAGTTCGCACTCGGGTTTTCCTTATCTGAAGGCATTATTCAATCACCCGCAGATATCTACGGTATTGATGTACAGAACGCCTGTAACGGCATAGAAGTTCAAATTGAGCTTTCTAGCCGACGTTTTGCCGGTCTAAAAGAACGACGCAGATCGATGGATGGCCGTACAGGCTGCGGCGTCTGTGGCGTAGAGCAGCTAGCGGAAATAGGCAAACCGGTTGCACCTCTGCCGTTCACGCAGACATTTTCCCTCAGCAAGCTTGAAAACGCGCTAGTGCGACTGCGCGATGTGCAGAAGATCGGTCAGGTGACTGGCTGCACTCACGCCGCAAGTTGGATAGCACCAGACGGCACGCTGTCAGGGGGGAGCGAAGATGTCGGACGCCATGTTGCGCTGGATAAATTGCTTGGTGCCCGAGCAAAACAGGGGTGGCAACAGGGTGCAGCACTGGTTTCCAGCCGAGCCAGCTATGAAATGGTACAAAAATCTGCCATGTGTGGCGTGGAAATCTTGTTCGCTGTCTCTGCGGCAACCTCACTGGCCGTTGACGTCGCACAGCGCTGCAACCTGACTCTAGTTGGTTTTTGTCGACCAGGGCAGGCAACCATTTACACGCACCCGCAGCGTCTGAGCAAGTAAGCCATTGCCGTCAAGATCGCGGTGGCTACCAGTCAACACACACGCAATTTGAAGTATGACGAGTATAGATTAATTTGTTTTTACATAGTGCGATAATGACATAACCGTTTGTTATCATGAAGTAAAGCAATCTGACTCCCGACAGCAGATCGAGAATAATCATTTTCAATATCATTTAATTAACTATAATGAACGTATTGCTTACGCGGCACTCATAGAACAGTGCCGTAACATTTTTTTTACCATGGAGATGCTAAACATGAGTTATTCACTGCCATCGCTGCCTTATGCTTATGACGCACTGGAACCGCATTTCGACAAAGAAACGATGGAAATTCACCATTCCAAACACCATCAGGCTTACGTCAATAATGCTAATGCAGCGCTGGAATCTCTGCCTGAACTGGCTAAATTGTCTGTTGAAGAGCTGATTGCTCAACTGGATAAAGTCCCTGCTGAGAAAAAAGCAGCCCTGCGTAACAACGCTGGTGGCCACGCTAACCACAGCCTGTTCTGGAAAGGCCTGAAATTAGGTACTACGCTGACTGGCGATCTGAAAGCAGCAATCGAACGCGATTTCGGCAGCGTTGATGCGTTTAAAGAAAAATTTGAGCAAGCAGCAGCAACCCGTTTCGGTTCTGGCTGGGCTTGGCTGGTTCTGAAAGACGACGGCAAACTTGCCGTAGTCTCTACTGCAAACCAAGACAGCCCGCTGATGGGTGAAGCAATTTCTGGTACCTCTGGCTACCCAATCGTCGGTCTGGACGTATGGGAGCACGCTTACTACCTGAAATTCCAAAACCGTCGCCCAGATTACGCTAAAGCATTCTGGAACGTGCTGAACTGGGACGAAGCCTCAGCTCGCTTCGCTAGCGCGAAAAAATAAAACCGTTGGATGCCTGATACCATCAGGCTCCTTCTGCGTTTGAATAGAGACTGGAATAACAACGTGTTATTCCAGTTTTTTATTATATTTCACCTCGTATTTTCTGTTCATCTCCTCGTTGTTCCCCACCGACCCGCGCGATCGAATAGCCGCGATCTCGCACCGTTTACCCGTTTCTGTTAGCGAACAGGCTTCAAGCCCGAAAAGCGGGCGGCGCGTAAAGTTTCAGAGTAGAGTGCCGATATCTACTGCGGGTTTTTATCATGTTGTTTTGCAGGGATAGGCTTGGCACGCGGTAATCCGAGATGCTAACACCGCTAATCAAGTGTGCATCAGGATAATGAATTTGACTCAATACGATATAGTGGTGGAATGGGATGGCTATGAATTTTGACAATCTAAAAGTCGGTAAAAAATTAGGATTAGGCTTTTTCCTGATTCTGCTGATGACCATGGTGATTGCCGGTGCGGGTATTATGCATATAGGCTCGCTGAAAGACAGTATTGATAAAGTTAATTTAAGCAACGATATCAATGATGAAATTAATCAGGCTAAATATTACCGCGCATTATACGGCACCACCTATAATCCTGATGATATCAAAAAGAACATTGAGCATATTTCTAATATCAGCAAGCTCGCTGAAAAAGCAAAAGAATTTAACTGGCCAGAAAGCGACGCCAAGAAAATAGCCAGCATCCCTACGTTAATTTCCAGCTACCAGGAAAAGCAAAAAGGTTATATTAATGCAGTAAATACCAAGGACACGGTAAGAAAAGGCTGGAATATCTCAACGACAGAAAAACCACTGCAACAGCTCAATGACCAATTAAAGACGGATAATAACAGCGCCACTCTGCAATTATTACTTTCTGACCTAAACCAAAAACTGATTGCCGTCCGCTACCACGTTCGCGGTTTATTACTTTCGACCAATAAAGAATCCGAAGAAAAACTAACGGATTCCATCAACGCGGCGCAAACATCATTGACCTTCCTGTATCAGAGTCTGTCTGCCGAACAGCGTGAAACGCTGGCACCGGTGATGACGATCATGAACAATTATGAAGAACAGGTGTTGGCATATATGCCGGCCTATCAAGAAGAAATGGCGCAGGCAGGGCAAATGCGGGTTGTTGCCGATCAATTGAATGCCGTTATCCTATCACTACTTAGCGATCAACTGGCCGCCTCACAGGCAGACATTCACAATGCCACGCTGCAAATGAGTATCGCGGCGCTGATTACCCTACTGCTTGGTCTGCTGATTTCCTGGTTCATTTCACGTCAGATCACCACACCACTTGGCAATACATTGAACATGGCTGAAAAAATCGCGATGGGCGATCTCACCATGTCCATCAACACGACCCGTAAAGACGAGCTGGGCCAGTTGATGAGTGCGATGTCGAAAATGAACGACAATCTGCACAATATGATCGATGACATTCGTGTCGGCGTCAGCCAGATTTCTAACGCATCCAGCGAGATCGTTGCGGGCAACACAGATTTGTCGTCACGTACCGAACAACAGGCCGCTGCCGTTGAACAAACCGCCGCCAGCATGGAACAACTCACCGCGACGGTTAAGCAAAACGCAGACAACGCACACCACGCCAACAAGCTGGCAATCAGCGCTTCCCAAACCGCCAAACAGGGTGGCGAGCAGGTCAATAAGGTGGTGCAAACCATGACCGCGATTGAGAGCAGTTCTAAACGTATCGCGGAAATCACGTCCGTCATCAACAGCATCGCCTTCCAGACTAACATTCTGGCATTGAACGCTGCGGTGGAAGCCGCGCGCGCCGGTGAACAAGGCCGTGGCTTTGCCGTTGTCGCCAGCGAAGTCCGTAGTCTTGCCCAGCGTAGTTCACAGGCTGCGAAAGAAATTGAAGGTTTGATTTCTGAATCGGTTAATCAGGTATCACGCGGTGCAACGCTGGTCGGCAATGCCGGCAAAACAATGAACGATATCGTCACCTCTATCACTCAGGTACATGACATCATGGGTGAAATTGCCACTGCATCGGATGAGCAAAGCAAAGGAATTACTCAGGTTAGCCAAGCTATTGTTGAGATGGATAGCACCACTCAGCAGAACGCCGCGTTGGTTGAACAATCCTCTGCCGCCGCCGACTCGCTGGAAGAGCAGGCAAGACTGCTGAAGCAGGCGGTTTCCGTCTTCCGTCTGGCCAACGCACAGCATGACGATACCCCCGCTGGTATCGCGTTTAACAACCAACCGCATCGTCTGCACGCGCCGCGCTAATATCGAAAACGATAAAAACGACAAAGCCCCTGTTAAACAGGGGCTTTGTCAATGAATCCATCACGATAACTCGTCCATCACTATCCTCCGCCAGTGCAGAGAAAATGCCTCAGAACGATTTCGGCGCGTAGCCTGTCATCTCTTTTAAACCCATCTCACGCCCGAGTGCCGTCATCGGATGCACAATCACCAAACCGCGAACGTTTTTCTTCAACGTTCCCATATCAGCCTGCTCTTTTTTAGTAATCGCACGGTTGAAAGGTAAGTTCGCCAATTTCTGTGCTTCTTTGCTGAGTTTCTGTTCTCTCACGTTACGCAGGCGCTCAATTTCAGCCGTTAGCTTCTCGCAGGCCTCCAGATTGAGGGCGATGGCTTCACCATCACCTTGTGCCAGCAGCGTGGTCTGCTTATGCGTCAGCTTATCCAACTGGTCGCTAAGGAGTTTGATCTCTGTTTTTTCCTGCTCTTTCATAAAAGATAACCTATATAACGGGAGAATAATGCGGGGCACAGCATACACTATACGCTAAATAATTCGAGTTGCGTGAAGGCGGCCAACACACATGCAGCTTGAAGTATAACGAGTATAAACGCCTGACAGGTATAGCGGTGTAATGTAGCAGAATGGGGTTAAAACGCCTTTTTCAGACTGATTTGCGCAATCAACGTGGTCAGGGATAAAACCAGCGTGGAACGCACCATCTGCTGATAACGCTGCTGCTGCATACTCACCAGAAGCGGATCGGCATCAGCCCCCAGCGGCAACGTCGGTTCCGCGGGCAACGCCGCAACGCAGTGCAACTCGCCGATGGGCCCCAGAATTTCATCATCGGTAAAACGATAGTGCCGATCGTCATGCGCCAACTCTTCGCCCAGCGCCATTAACAGTTCCGCATCTTCATACTCTTTACGGCTGATCATCCCCAGACCATAAATCAGTTTCAGGCGCACGGAAAGGTCACCCAGCGGGCCCGTTCCCGTCATCAGAGGTTCAACGGCATATTTCACCGCATAGTCGTCTTTACGGAATACCTGCAACATCAAGATACTGGCCGCTTCGGCCAGCAATTCAACGGCGCAGAGCATAAAGTCGCGCACTGTCTTCCCTGAGTTCAGCGCTTCCAGAACTCGGTTTTCAAACGCCTGTGTTTCTTCCATCGTCACTTCTCGTACCTTTAAATCCGCACAACATACCCATCTCGGTAGCATGCTTACCGGCAGGTGTGGCGACATCCGATCCCCGACGTCGCCCGTATACATTACACCGTGTCGAAAAGACCACACCTGCCCTGTGACGAGACGCGCCGATTACTGCATGGCGTTATACACATTCACTGCTTGCGCGACAACCTCGCTGTCAGCATCCAGACCAGAAATTTGCACCAGCGTCGCCTGCGGCCCCAGAGTACGGATTAATTCCGCCAGTTCCAGCGCCTGCGGATCCTGTTCGCTGCGATAATGCATCGCGGCTGCAATACCAATAATCAGGTTGTCATGCGGTAAATGGTATTCCAGCGTTCCGAGCAGCGGCTTGATCAGACGGTCACCTGCGCTCAGCTTGCGCAGCGGCTGACGGCCAACGCGATCCACATCATCATGCAGATGAGGGTTTTCAAAGCGGCTGAGAATTTTGTTGATATAGGCGGCATGTTTATCCGCATCAAAACCATAACGTTTGATGAGTACCGCACCGCTCTCTTCCATTGCGCCTTTGACCACGGCTCTGACTTTCGGGTCAAGAATCGCATCACGGATCGTTTGATGACGAGCCTGCTGGCCGAGGTAGGCCGTAATCGCATGACCAGTATTAAGCGTGAACAGCTTACGCTCGACAAACGCCATCAGATTGTCGGTCAGTTCCATACCGGGAATCGCTGGCGGCTCACCGCAGAACTGGGTTTTATCGACAATCCATTCGCTGAAGGTTTCTACCGTCACCGCCAACACATCGTCGCTTCCCGCTTCCGAAGGGGGAACGATGCGATCCACGGCGGAATCGACGAATCCTACATGCTCGACAACCCATTCCTGATGGGCTTCCGGCAGCAGTTTCAGCACATGCTGCTTTAACTGGCTGGTGCCACGCACCATATTTTCACAGGCAATAATGTTCAACGGCCGGGTGTTGCCGTCGTCATGACGTTTAACCAGCCCCTGAGCGATAGTGCCGGCGATTTTTTCCAGAATCTGCGGTCCCACAGCGGTCGTCACCAGATCGGCCACGGCGATCAATGCGATGGCATCCTGACTGCCGCTGTGAACAGCGCTGACGTTTCTGACGGCCTCAACTTGAGTGTTATCACCGACAATCCGCACCGAATAGCTGTTACGGCTGTTGAGCGCATCCAACAGCGGCTGATTGACGTCAGCGAATGTCAGTTCAACGTTAGCATCCGCCAACAATTTACCAATAAATCCACGGCCGATATTACCTGCACCAAAATGTAATGCTTTCATGAGACATAACCTTAAAAAAACATAAAAAGAGGCCGCCCGAAGGCGGCTCTAGCCACATCAATTAGGCACTCTTTTTACCAGAGAGTAAGTCGAGTACTTCCTGAACATCTTGGGTATGTGCCAGACGTTCAATGACGGCATCATCATCCAGCGCGTTAGTCAGGCTGGTGATGACCTGAATATGTTCGTTATTGCGGGCAGCAATACCGATAACCAGACGCGCAACCTCATCTTCTTCATCGCCAAAGCGAACGCCTTCAGGATATTGGCAGAAGACAACGCCCGTTTTCAGCACACGATCTTTCGCTTCAATCGTACCGTGTGGCACGGCAATCGATTCGCCCAGATAAGTGGAGGTCAGCTTTTCGCGTTCCAGCATGGCTTCAACATACTCAGGCTCGACGTAGCCGCCTTTTACCAGTTGCTCACCGGCAAAACGGATAGCCTGCTCTTTGTGTGTCGCATGCTGATTAAGGAACACATTACCCGCACCCAGTTGGAACAGGTTTGTCTGCACATCTGCTACAGCGGGTGCAGGTGTCGCGACAGTTTCAGGCTGCGCGGCACCCTGTGCTGCCACAAGACGAGCCGCCAGATCGCTATACAGACCGCTATCAAGGAAGTTGGTCAGCGAAATATGCTGTGCTTGCGGCGCATGGCGCATCGCACGTTCAGTCAGATCGCGGTGCGTAATGACTAAATCGACGTCGTCCGGCAGACTATTGATCGCGCTGTTAGTCACCGAAATGTTGGTCAGCCCAGCATCCTGAACTTTCTTACGCAGCACTCCAGCGCCCATCGCGCTAGAACCCATACCGGCATCACAGGCTACGATGATTTTACGCACGGTGCTCATGTCGCCGCTGACACCGGCGCTCGTTGCTGCACCTTTGGAAGAGGCTTTCATTTCCTGCACGCGGCGTGTCGCGTCGCCTAGGTCTTCTTCTTTTTGCTTGGTACTTTTCAGCAAAATCGCTGACACAATGAAGGACACCGCGAAAGCGGCTGCAATGGCTGCGAGGTTAGCGAAGTAAGCGCCTTTTGGCGTCATCGCCAACACGGCCAGAATGGAGCCAGGGGATGCAGGAGAAACCAAGCCGCCACCCAACACGCTCAGCGTAAACACGCCAGTCATCCCACCCAGAATCACCGCGATAATCAGACGTGGATTCATCAGCACGTAAGGGAAGTAAATTTCGTGAATACCGCCCAGGAAGTGAATAATTGCCGCACCCGGTGCTGATTCTTTCGCGTTACCACGACCGAAGAACATATAAGCCATCAGCACGCCCATACCTGGGCCTGGGTTCGCTTCGATCAGGAAGAAAATAGATTTGCCGGTTTCCGTCGCCTGCTGAATGCCCAGCGGTGAGAAGATACCGTGGTTGATGGCGTTATTCAGGAACAGAATTTTTGCGGGTTCAACGAAGATGGACGTCAACGGCAACAGGTTGTTCTGCACCATCAGGTTAACGCCGGAGGCCAGCACCTGAGAGAAGACTTCAACCAGCGGACCAATTGCCAAAAACGACAGAATTGCCAACAACATACCGATAATACCGGCAGAGAAGTTGTTGACCAGCATTTCAAAGCCGCTCTTGATTTTACCGTCGACCATGCGGTCAAAACGTTTGATCGTCCAGCCGCCCAACGGGCCTACAATCATGGCACCGAGGAACATCGGGATATCAGTCCCAACGATCACGCCCATTGTCGTAATTGCACCAACCACACCACCACGCTCACCGAATACCAAGCGTCCGCCGGTATAACCAATCAGCAATGGCAGCAAAAACGTGATCATTGGACCGACAAGCTTCGCCAACGTTTCATTGGGAATCCAGCCAGTGGGGATAAACAGCGCGGTAATAATACCCCAGGCGATAAATGCGCCAATATTGGGCATCACCATATTGCTGAGGAAGCGGCCAAAGTTTTGAACTTTGATCTTAATATCTGGTGAAAGCATAAAAACACACCCCTATTGAAACGCGCTGACAATAAGAGCGCGTGGTAATTATCGTGAGACGGCGTGGCAATAAAAACACTGATTACCACAAGAATATTTCCGTCATTATTACTGTATGCAGCGCGGACTCTAACACGCTGTTTTCATACCGCAACCTCATGGCAGCAACGTGACAAAAATCACACAACCACCCTACATCAACGATACAAATAGGTGATTTACTTCACAAAAAACCGTTAAAAATGAAAAACTAAACAGATTTGTAGACAAACACCGCGCCTTATATGTGATTTACATCGCACTTTACAGGCGCTTGTTTGTTTTATTTATGTGATGTTAATCACAATTTATTTTCCCTCTCGTCTGCCAAACTCATCTTATCCAGAATACCTATCCGCTAAGATCGCCTCGCTAAAAGAGGCTAATTAGGGATAGTTCGTGCCAGTTACCCCTCTGAGCACATTCATTAAATTTTGCTGCTGAACCGGCAATGCTGCCACCATACCGTTATATTGCGCCACCTGCTGTGGCGTACGGAATTGCACAGATGCACCGTTAAATACGGCCTGATCGCCCTGAGCTTGAAGGAAATCCCCAACCTGAATCAGGCTTTGTGTAAACGACGTGGCATTCGGAATAGCAGGCAACAACGCATTCGTCGGCTGTATTACCGTCCGCGCATACAGTCGCTCATAAGGAATTTGCACCTCTTCCGGCTGTTTTAATGTGCGGTGGGCATTGTCAGCCTGCGCTTTCGCCGTCTGAACATGCTGCGCCAACAGGCTCATGGTTCCAACAGATTGCCTCAGTGCATCACGCTGTGTCAGATAGTCTTTAGGGACGCGAATACGAGAAATTTGCCCCAGCATCGGCGTCAAACTGCCGGATACGGCCTGATTAAACTGCTGAGAAAAGGTGGTTAAAATCGCGTAATCGTTGGTGAAATTGCCAAAATTCTTCTTTTGCTCTTCCGTCAATGCGGGCAGTTTCCCATCCTGCTGCGACTGCACGCTTTGCAGGAACGCAATGAATGCCTTCCGCTGCTCGGCTTCGCTGTCACCGCAGGCAGCAAGCTGCAATGCCGCCAGAATAACCAGAACTGGCAGCAGCCAGCGTGAACGGTACGTCATCAGCCTTCTCATTCCCTACTCCCGTTATGCTTACTGCCCCGCCAGCCGTGCTTTATACAGACAGAAACACGCTAGCGACGGATTTTCCATGACAAGATTTTCTACGACATAAGCATAGTCGAATCAGGCTGGCTGTGCAGAAAAAGGCCAAGCCTGACAGCAGGATTTTACCAGTGGAGTAGTCACTCGATGCGGGTTGCAACAGCAAGATGAGGAGTTCTGGAATGCAGAAAAAATAACCCCCGAACAGGAGAACCTATTCGGGGGCTAAGATTACGGTGATGCTATCGCCGTTATTGCAGCACGGAAATATCCGCAACCTGCAAGAACAGCTCACGCAGTTGGCTCAGCAGCGTCAGGCGGTTCACTCGAACCTGCTCATCTTCCGCCATTACCATCACCTGATCGAAGAATGCATCGACAGGTTCACGCAGTGAGGCCAGCTCAACCAGTGCTTCCTGATAGCGACCTTCAGCAAACAGCGGTGTCAGTTTGTCACGCAGCACGACAAGGTGCGTTGCCAGCGTAATTTCCGCCGCGTCTTTCAATACAGCCGCATTGACGCTCTCATTCAGCGTATCGGTAGACTTCGCCAGAATGTTGGAAACACGCTTGTTAGCCGCTGCCAGCGCCGCTGCTGCATCCAGCGAACGGAAGTGACTAACCGCTTTCACGCGGGCATCGAAATCAGCCGGACGAGTTGGACGGCGCGCCAATACCGCCTGAATGGTATCCACGCTGTGGCCTTCTTCCTGATACCAAGCACGGAAACGACCGAGCATAAACTCAATCACCTCATCCACAGCCTTGGTATTAGTCAGCTTGGTGCCATACAGACGCACAGCTTCTTCGGTCAGCATCTGCAAATCGAGCGGCAGACGTTTTTCGACGATGATGCGCAGCACACCGAGGGCAGCACGACGCAGTGCAAACGGGTCTTTGTCGCCTTTTGGATGTTGGCCGATGCCAAAAATCCCGGCCAGCGAATCCATTTTGTCAGCAATCGCCAACGCACAAGCCACGGCAGAAGACGGCAGTTCATCACCCGCAAAGCGCGGCTGATACTGTTCATTCAGTGCAACAGCAACATCTTCCGCTTCACCATCATGACGCGCATAGTGCATCCCCATCACGCCCTGCGTGTCGGTGAATTCGAACACCATGTTGGTCATCAAATCACACTTGGACAGCAAACCCGCACGCGTCGCGTGATTCACATCGGCACCAATCTGAGCAGCAACCCAGCCTGCCAGTGCCTGAATACGGTCGGTTTTGTCGCGCAATGAACCCAACTGCTGCTGGAATAAGACGGTTTCCAGACGCGGTAGGTGATCTTCCAGACGCTTCTTACGGTCAGTATTGAAGAAGAACTCGGCGTCAGCTAAGCGCGGGCGCACCACTTTTTCGTTACCGGAGATAATCTGCTGTGGATCTTTGGATTCGATATTGGCAACAAAGATGAAGTGAGGCAGCAGATTGCCGCTGTTGTCGTAAACCGGGAAATACTTCTGGTCACCTTTCATGGTGTAAACCAGCGCTTCGGACGGCACGGCGAGGAATTTTTCTTCAAATTTCGCGGTCAGTACCACCGGCCATTCCACCAGCGAGGTAACCTCTTCCAGCAGGCTGTCGCTCAGATCGGCATTACCGCCAATCTTGCGTGCGGCTTCTTCCGCATCGGCTTTGATTTTGGCTTTACGCGTATCGTAGTCAGCAACGACTTTACCGCGTTCCAGCAGAATTTGCGGGTACTGTTCGGCGTTATCGATCGTGAATTCAGCTTCACCCATAAAGCGGTGACCGCGAATAGTACGAGCAGAGTGAATACCCAATACCTGACCGGGGATCAGTTCCTCACCCAGTAGCAGGGTTACGGTGTGCACCGGACGGACAAACTGGGTTTCTTTATCGCTCCAGCGCATCAGTTTTGGGATAGGCAGCTTTGATAATGCGGTGCTTACCATACCAGCCAGCAACGCCTGCGCCTGCTCACCTTTAGCATGGGCGCGATACAGCAGCCACTCGCCTTTGTCGGTAGTCAAACGTTCAGCCTGCTCAACGGTGATACCACAGCCACGCGCCCAGCCTTCTGCCGCTTTGGTTGGCTTCCCTTCAGCATCAAACGCTTGAGAAATCGCTGGACCCCGTTTTTCTACTTCACGATCGGGCTGAGAAGCGCTTAAACGTGCCACTTTCAGCGCCAGACGGCGTGGCGCAGCAAACCAGCTTACGTCCCCGTGCGCCAGATTGGCGGCATCCAGCTCCGCCGTGAAATTAGCGGCAAAGGATTCTGCCAGATTACGGAGAGCCTTCGGCGGCAGCTCTTCCGTGCCAATTTCCACCAGAAAAGTCTTGTCAGTCATGGCTGCCTCTTAGCTCTCTTTCTTATTACACATCGGGAAACCCAGAGCCTCACGAGAGGCATAATAGGCTTCCGCAACCGCTTTGGTCAGGGTACGAATACGCAGAATGTAGCGCTGACGCTCGGTAACCGAGATCGCTTTACGCGCATCCAGCAGGTTAAAGCTGTGCGCCGCTTTCAAAATACGTTCGTAAGCCGGTAAAGGCAGCGGTTTTTCCAGCGCCAGCAGATGCTGCGCTTCTTTCTCATATTGCTCGAAACAGCTGAACAGGAAATCGACATCAGCGTGTTCAAAGTTGTAGGTCGATTGCTCAACTTCATTTTGATGGAACACGTCGCCGTAGGTGGTTTTACCTAACGGGCCATCGCTCCAGACCAGATCGTAAACGCTATCAACGCCCTGAATGTACATCGCCAGACGTTCCAGACCGTAGGTGATCTCACCGGTTACCGGTTTACATTCCAAACCGCCAACCTGCTGGAAGTAGGTAAACTGCGTAACTTCCATACCGTTCAACCAGACTTCCCAACCCAGGCCCCAAGCACCCAGCGTCGGGTTTTCCCAGTTGTCTTCCACGAAGCGGATATCGTGAATGGTCGGATCCAAACCCAGTTCTTTCAGAGAGCCGAGATACAGCTCCTGAATATTCTCCGGAGATGGCTTAATGACGACCTGAAACTGGTAATAGTGCTGTAAGCGGTTCGGATTTTCGCCATAGCGTCCATCGGTCGGACGACGAGAAGGCTGCACATAGGCGGCGGCCATTGGCTCCGGCCCCAGTGCCCGCAGGCAGGTCATAGGATGTGAAGTGCCTGCGCCGACTTCCATGTCCAATGGTTGAACAATGGTGCAGCCCTGGCGAGCCCAGTAATCCTGTAACGTCAGGATCAGGCCCTGGAAGGTCTTGGTATCAAACTTTTGCATGTTGGATTCGCGCGCGATACAAGTGGATTTATAAGGAATGCGCCAGTATACCCTCTGACCGCAAGATATACAGCCAGAATGCGGTAACAAGTGCAAATCCCCGTCATCATCGTTCAAGTTCCGAGATCAACTGGAAAAAACGGTCTGCAACATCTTCAAACTCAGTAGCAGTAACAATGCCGCAAAGGCCTTTTTCAGCGTCGCAACCGGCAAACGGTGCGCCAGACGAGCGCCGACAGGCGCAGTGAAGAAACTGACGGCAGAAATCAAGAGAACGGCGGGCAGAGAAACATAGCCGATACTGTAATCAGGCAGCCCGTTCGCCGACCAACCGTTGATCATGTAGCCCAGCGCACCGGAAAGGGCAATCGGTAACCCGACCGCTGCCGACGTACCGATTGCCTGCTGAATACGCACGTTGCACCACGTCAGGAACGGCACCGTGAGCGACCCACCACCGATGGCCACTAACGCCGAAATGCTGCCAATCACCAGCCCTGCGAACGAAACACCAGCCGTACCGGGCAACTGGCGCTGCGGTTTTGGCTTGATATTCAACACCATTTGCAGAGAAACGTAGGCCATAAAGCAGGAAAAAAAGATTGCCAGCGTCCGCGTCGGCAACAGCGTCGCCAGCCAGGTAGCGGCGAATGTCCCGATCAGTATCGCTGGTGTAATCCGCACCACCACAGGCCAAAGCACCGCCTGATGCTGATGGTGAGTGCGCAGACTGGAAATTGCCGTGACAACAATCGCCGCCATTGACGTTCCCAACGCCAGATGCACCAAATGGGTATTATCTACACCCTGTGCGGCAAATAGCGCCGTCAGCACTGGCACCATAATGCCGCCACCGCCGATGCCCAATAACCCCGCCATAAAACCCACTACCGCACCTAATGTCAGATAGGCTGCTACCCACTCCACTGCCATTCCCTGTTCCCCTGTTTATGCTTTTCTTATGATCAATGAATAGCCTTGAGCTAAATGAACAGCCCTGAGCGAATAAAACAGCCTGAGCTGTTGGCAAAGCATTATTCACGATTCCACGACGACTTTCCGCCCCATCCGCACATAACCTTTCATATCTGCGAGCACGCCCGCAAAACGCTGGTTGCATATACAGCACTATGAATGTCATGATCTCCCCACATTGCGGCAGACCGCATTACAATGAACTGTGCGTCCAAATACCAACGGCACAACCGAATCAGGAGAAAGGAATGCAACGCTGCGGCTGGGTTACACAAGACACCTTATATCAGGATTACCACGATAACGAGTGGGGTAAGCCCTGCACCGACAGCCAGAAGCTCTTTGAGCTATTGTGTCTGGAGGGCCAGCAGGCCGGTCTTTCCTGGATCACCGTACTGAAAAAACGCGAAAACTATCGCCGTTGCTTTCACCAGTTTAATCCTGAACAGGTGGCGAAAATGACGCAGGATGACGTAGATCGATTAGTGCAGGACAGCGGTATTATCCGCCACCGTGGGAAAATCGAGGCGATCATCACCAATGCAAAAGTGTGGGTGGAGATGGAAAGTCAGGGAGAGAGTTTCTCGCACTTCATTTGGTCTTTTGTCGAACACCAGCCACGTCTCAATCATCCCGCTTCGCTCGCAGACGTCCCAGCTAAAACTGACGTTTCAGATGCCATGTCCAAAGCCTTGAAGAAACGCGGCTTCAAATTTATTGGTTCAACTATCTGTTATGCCTTCATGCAGGCAGGTGGATTGGTCAACGACCATGTCACCGACTGTTTTTGTCATCAGGAAAGCACCTCGTGATCCGCCCTTACCGCGGCCTCGATCTCGAACCACTGATGCAGCTCTGGTTGAAGAGCACCATTCTAGCGCATCCCTTCATTCGTGAAGATTACTGGCGAGAAAGTGCCACCGCGGTACGTGAAATCTATATCCCCCAGTCTCAAACCTGGGTTTATGAAGAGCAAGGAAGCCTTATCGGCTTTATCAGCGTGCTGGAAGCGCGGTTTATCGGTGCGCTATTTGTGGAACAAGACTATTACGGCAAACAGATTGGCGCTGCGCTAATTCAGCATGTTCAGGCACAGTTCCCTTTACTCAGCCTGGAAGTGTATCAGCAGAATACGCGCGCCTGCCGGTTCTACCATAAGCAGGGTTTCATCATTGTTGAGGAGAACGTCAATCAGGATACGCAAGCGACTGCGCTGATCATGCAGTGGGCAAAACGGGTGAGGGAGCAGTAAATCCCGCTCCCTCTGGTTCAATGGGTCATCTCTGAGCTATCGATTCAACCGGATATCAGAACGTTGTCCAGTTATCGTTCCCGTTATCCCGCGACGCCAGCGTCGGCAGACGAGCCGTAGCCTTATTACCCGAATTTGGATTACCGGTATTCGAACCTTGCAGCCTTGCCAGCCCCGCAACATCCTTATCGGATATGCGGAAAACCGACATTAGTGTTGCCAACTTCGACGCTTGTTCTTGCAACGAGTTTGCCGCAGCCGAAGATTCGCTCACCATCGAGGCATTCTGCTGGATAGTGGTATCCATTTCAGCCACCGCACTGCCAATTTGGGCAATACCACGACTCTGCTCATCCGATGCTGAGGAGATTTCCCCCATGATGTCATTCACACGACTCACGGAAGCGACAATGTCATCCATCGTCGTTCCCGCACGAGAAACCAACTCGGTCCCGGCATCCACGCGAGAAACCGATTCGGAGATCAGGGTTTCAATCTCTTTTGCGGCCTGTGAACTGCGCTGAGCAAGACTACGAACTTCACTGGCGACCACCGCAAATCCGCGCCCTTGCTCACCGGCTCGTGCCGCTTCCACGGCCGCATTCAATGCCAGAATATTGGTCTGGAAAGCGATGCTATTAATGACACTCGTGATATCAGAGATCTTCTTCGAACTCCCTGAAATATCGCTCATAGTATTAATCACGCGGTTAATAATATCTCCGCCGCGGTTGGCATTGGTTGAGGCTTCTCCGGCAATCTGGCTGGCATGTCGGGCATTCTCGGCGTTATTCTTCACGGTGGCCGTTAACTCTTCCATACTGGCCGCCGTTTCTACAATCGCCGCTGATTGCTGCTCGGTACGTGATGACAAATCATTATTGCCTGATGCAATGTCAGCGGAAGCGCTCTCAACGCTGTACACGCTCTGACGAATATCCGTCATTAAATGACGTAATTTCTCCGTCATCACCATCATGGCCGCCGTTAATTGCCCCAGCTCATCATGCCGTTCCACCGTAACATTCGCAGAGAGATCGCCACCAGCGATCCGCTCCGCCAGCTTCAAGTTGGTGATAATCGGTCGGGTAATTTGTCGCGTGACAGACCATGCGATCAGTAGACCGAAGACAATGGCAATCGCCCCTAAAACCAGCGTTTGCAGTACGGAGCTATTGATAATGTCATCATTCTTCGCGCCAAGCTTTTGCAGAATACTGCCGATATCGCTCGTCATTTTGTCTCCGGTTGCCCGGAACTTAACATCTGTGGTTTTTAACTGCCCCAGCCGCGCGTAATACTGTTCTGCCGTTTGATGATAATTTTCAAATGCTTGCCAAAACGAATCGACTACGCGACGGCGATCGCTACTGACCGATGATGCCAGCGAATCATAGGATGTCTTCGATTCGGCATAGACCTGTTTCTGTGCATTAAACGCGGCTTCGCTATTCTCTCTTTGTAAGGTGTAGGTACTGTTGACCAGTTTCAGGAACAGCAGCGAGAGAGCTTCCTTCTGCATAGACAACGAATTTTCATCTGCGCCGACGGGGAGATTGGTCATAAATGCCGTTAATGCATCAGAGGCATTCATCTGGCTGATTTTCTTTGCCGTCTCGACCACCGCATTTGCGGCGGCTTTCATGCTATTCAGATCGGTATCATAATTCGAAAAATCCTGATCAAGATTATTAAAATCAGAGAGATAAATCGATTCCCACGTTAGCGCTTTCGCTTTTTCTTTTTGCTGATTTGCCTGACTAATGTAGGTATTAAGGTTCTTGATATTGTCATCCGCAAAGGTGAATGAATATTTCACTCTCGCCATTTTTGACTGATCGAGATAATGATTCATTTCATTCAAAATCGTCGTTTTAACATACAAATCGTGAATGATGAAAAATCGTACCGCACCAACACCAGACGCGATCATTACCAACAACAGGACAATACCGAAACCGCCATACAGCTTATGAGAAACCTTGAGATTACTCATAATCCTGGTAAAAAAATGCATTTCCGCCCCCATTAACAATACCAATGTCTAAAACATCACCATGTCAAAAAACATCCCCGTAAATAACGTTATCGGTTTTTTGTAGTAATGCTTTATCAAGAAATGAGTGATAAAAATCACAAAGGAAATATTTTAATCAAACCATCATAAAGGAAAATCATGCAGGCCATCTGCACGCGGCAGTGAAGCGTCTGTATGCGATCGTTCATCACATCAATCGTGCAAATTCCCCATTAATCGTGATTAACCTTGGGCAGATGCGGGGGCGGTATCGCTTGCAGTCTCTCGCCAGCTACGCGATTATTCGATGAGCTATTTCTACGTTAACTTCCTTAATCTGCTGGAGTTTGTGATGAAACCTAGCGTTATCCTGTATAAAAAAGTGGCTGACGACCTACGCGCTCGTTTAGACCAACACTTCACCGTCACTGAACTTGACGCTTTTCCTGCCCTTGACCATCCCGCTTTGGCAACGGCCGAAGGCATCATTGGTTCCGGCGGCAAAGTCGATAAAGACTTCCTACAACACGCACCGCGTTTACGCGCGGCTTCTACCATTTCTGTCGGTTATGACACCTTTAACGTCGACGCGCTGAATGAAAAAGGGGTGATTCTCATGCATACCCCGACCGTGCTAACGGAAACGGTGGCGGATACCGTTCTGGCACTGATGCTCGCCAGTGCGCGTCGGGTCGTGGAAGTAGCTGAACGGGTCAAAGCTGGCGAATGGAAAGGTGGTGTTGGCAGCGACTGGTTTGGCACCGACGTTCACCATAAAACCATCGGTATTCTGGGGATGGGACGCATCGGTCTGGCCGTCGCACAGCGCGCTCACTTTGGTTTCAGCATGCCGGTACTGTACAACGCACGCCGTCATCACGCCGAAGCGGAAGAACGCTTTAATGCCCGCCACTGCGATCTCGATACGCTATTGGCCGAATCTGATTTCCTCTGTATCACACTGCCGCTGACGGCGGAAACTCACCATCTCATTGGCCGCGAACAACTGGCAAAAATGAAGCCCAGCGCTATTTTAATCAATATCGGTCGTGGTGCCGTTGTGGATGAAGACGCGTTAACGGAAGCATTGGTGAAAGGGACAATTCAGGGCGCAGGACTGGATGTTTTTGTCCAAGAACCGTTACCTGTCGATTCTCCACTGCTGGATTTACCCAACGTCGTGGCACTGCCGCATATCGGTTCTGCGACACACGAAACACGCTACGATATGGCCGCCTGTGCCGTCGATAATCTGATTGCCGCCTTGAGCGGTCAGGTAAAAGAAAACTGCGTGAATCCGCAGGTTTTGAAATAACTCTCAGTCGACCTTAGCGCTGCGACGATTTTTTCGCAGCGCTACTATCTCCCACTTAATAACCCCATCATCACACGCGAAATGCGGTTATTTTCCGCTAAAAATCACGCTTTTCCCTACCTAAAAACTGGATAACCAATGCCAGTATTGTTCTTTGCTGTTTCCTACCGCCTATGGAAGTATCGCCTGTAACGAGCGGTTAACGTTTTCCGCTTCAGAACGTAATCGCTCAAAAAATTCACCTGACAAACCAATATCTTAATAAAAATAATCACATGTAGGGACAATCATCGTGGCAACTTTTTTGCATCCTCATCAGAAACTCACTATTTTTGCTTCGCTACTCCTTCTGGGCAGCGCGCTGAGCGTACAAGCGGCGAACGACGCACCGAAAATCGGCGGCACACTGGTTTATCTGGAACAGCAGCCACACACCAATCTCTATACGCCCGCGGGCGGTTTTTATCCGAACGGCGGCATTCTCAACCAGATTACCGATAAACTGACGTATCAGAACCCAGAAACGCTGGAGATCGAACCCTGGGTTGCAGAATCCTGGACCATCAACGCGGATAACACCGAATACACGTTCAAGATTCGCCCCGGCGTCAGCTTCTCTGATGGCACGCCGCTGGATGCCAACGCGGTAGCGAAAAACTTCGATACTTACGGTCTAGGGAACACGGCGCTCAACCAGCCTGTTTCGGAAGTCATCAACAATTACCTGCGCAGTGAAGTTATCGATCCGTTGACGGTGAAATTTTATTTTAAGAAGCCTTCGCCGGGTTTCTTGCAAGGCACTTCAGCAATCGGTTCTGGTTTGGTTTCTCTCAGTACACTTGAGCGCAATTTCAATCAGTTAGGCAATGCCAAAAACATTATTGGCTCCGGCCCCTTCGTGGTGAGCAGCGAGAAACTGGGACGCGAACTGAAGCTGACTGCCCGTAAGGATTACGACTGGGCCCCAGTTAAATCGAAGCACCAGGGGCGCGCCTATCTGGACGGCATTACCTATCTGGTCACCCCGGAAGACAGCGTGCGTATCGGCGCGTTAGTCTCTGGTCAGGCTGACTTCATTCGTCAGATTCAAGCCTATGATGAAAAACGGGTACAAAGTCAGGGCTTCAACCTTTATGCCCCGCCTACGCGCGGCGTCAATAACAGCGTGGTTTTCCGCCCCGATAACCCGCTGGTAGCCGATATCCGCGTGCGTAAAGCACTGCTACACGCCACCAACACCAAAGAGATCATTGATACGCTGTTCTCTGACAACTATCCACAGGCCACATCTCCGCTCGCCAAAACTGCCGCAGGCTATGTCGACCTCGCCAACAAGCTGACATTCGATCCTGCACAGGCCAACAAACTGTTAGATGAAGCAGGCTGGAAAACCGGTCCCCAAGGATTACGACAGAAAGACGGCAAAACGCTGGAACTGACCGCCTATGAATCACTGCCGCAGCCGCAGAACAAAGAAACCCTGCAACTGGTTTCTCAACAGTGGGCAAAAGTCGGCGTGAAGCTGAATGTGTTAGCGGGCGATGCAGGCAGCAAAACCGTGGATAGCCTCGATCCGCTGAAAACCGGCGTGGCACCCGCGATGGTCGGACGCGCCGACCCGGATGTGCTGAAAAGCCAGTATTACCCGACGGTACGTAACGTCCTGCTGCAAAAAGGTGGCTCCAGCGACAAGGTGAAGGACTTTGTTGACCCGCATCTGAATGCGCTGCTGGATGGCATCGCCGCAGAAACCGACCGTAGCAAGCGGCTGACGCTAGTCGGGGAAGTGCAGGGCTACCTGATCGATCAAGCCTACGTCATTCCCATTTTTGAAGAACCGCAGGTGTTTGCAGGCGCACCCGCCACAAAAGGCATCGCGTTTGAAGCCGTTGGACGCCCTAGCTTTTACAACACCTGGCTAGATAAGTAACACAGAAGAGAGAGGCATCATCATGAACCGATATCTGGCACTGCGCATCGGTCAGGCACTGCTCGTGCTGTGGGCGGCATTCACCCTGTCTTTTATCCTGCTTCAGGCGATGCCGGGTGATGCCGTACTGATCAAGTTTCAAAACCCAGAGCTTGGCCTAAGCGCCGAGCAGATCGCACAGTTGCGTTTGTCCTACGGTGCCGATACGCCAGTACTCACGCAGTATTTTCATGCGATAGCGCAGATACTGCGTGGCGATCTTGGCCTGTCTATTCAGGCTGGCGTGCCAGTCACTGAGCTTATCGCCGCGAATCTGCCCCCCACATTACTGCTCGCCGTGCTGGGCTTCATCGCAGCGGGTTTATTAGCGTTTGCCCTCGCGTTCTTATCAACGCTGACACCGTTTCAGTGGCTGCGAACCGCACTGCAATCTCTGCCGTCGCTATTTATTTCCGTGCCGACATTCTGGCTCGGCATCGTGCTGATTCAGATCTTCTCTTTCCGTTTAGGGTTGATTCCCGTGATTAACCCCGGCGAATGGGAAGGACTGATTTTGCCGGTTCTCACACTGGCGCTACCGATTTCGGCCCCGCTGGCTCAGGTGCTGATGCGCAGTATCGATCAGGTACAAACCCAGCCGTTTGTTGCCGTCGCCCGTGCGAAAGGGGCTAGCCGCAGCGGCGTGCTCTGGCGGCATATCGCCCGTAACGCCATGCTGCCCACGCTGACCATCGCCGGTTTACTGTTGGGCGAGCTGATTGCGGGCGCGCTGATTACCGAAACCGTGTTTGGCCGTAACGGGCTCGGACAGTTAACGCAGGAAGCCGTGAACTATCAAGACAGCAGCGTGTTACAGGCCATCGTACTGATTTCCGCCGCCGCCTTTGTTGTCGTCAATCTGGCCGTCGATCTGCTTTATCCCCTTCTCGATCCGCGCCTGAAAAGAACGCCAGGAGCCACGCTATGACTACCGTTCAACTGGAAAAAATCACCTTTCCCCTTCTGCGTAAGCGACCGCTTCTGCGTCGCTATGCCTTTCAGCCGGGACTGCTGCTGGCCTGGCTGGTGATACTGACTGTCGCGCTTTGGGCACTGTTTCCCGGCTGGTTTACCAGCTACAACCCGACGGAAGGCATCGCGGGTGCCCAGCGGCTAACACCTGACGCCGACTACTGGCTCGGTACCGATCAGTTAGGACGCGATCTCTATGCGCGCATCGTTTACGGCGCAGTGCACTCGCTGTCTGGCGCAGTTATCGCCGTCGGGCTGGGTCTGGTGCTCGGCAGCCTGTTCGGTCTCTTGGCTGGTGCCGTTGGCGGCTGGCTGGATAGCGTCGTTATGCGCAGCATTGATGTATTGCTGGCAATCCCCGGCCTGCTGCTGGCGCTGAGCGTCATCATTCTGCTGGGTTTCGGCACGGTCAACGCCGCGATTGCCGTGGGCGTCACCTCCGTCGCCAGCTTTACCCGACTGGTGCGTTCAGAGGTATTGCGCGTGCGCCACAGCGACTATGTCGAAGCAGCCTATGGCAGCGGCGGCACCTTTTTCAGCGTGCTGTGGCGACACATTTTGCCGAATTCATTAACCACCGTTTTCGCCTTCGCTGCCCTGCAATTCGGCAGCGCGATTCTGGCTATCTCCACGCTCAGCTTCCTCGGCTACGGCGCACCGCCACCCACGCCAGAATGGGGGCTGCTCATCGCCGAAGGCCGCAACTACATCGCAACCGCCTGGTGGCTAACCACCTTCCCCGGTCTGATTGTTGTACTCGTTGTGCTGTCGGCTAACCGCATCAGCCAGTCGATCAGGAGAACAGAACGATGAGCCTGTCAGCCAGCTTACAAACCAGCGCGGCGGTGCCCGTACTGGCTCTGGAGAATGTCACGATTGCCTACCGCAGCGACGATCGCGAGCAGACCGTCGTGGAAGGTGTCTCTTTCCATATTCAGCCCGGCGAAGTCGTGGCGCTGGTAGGGGAATCTGGTTCAGGCAAGACCACCACCGCGCAGGCCGTCATCGGCTTACTGGCCGAGAATGGTAGGCTCACGCGCGGCGCTATTCGGCTAAACGGTGTAGATATCAGCGGCTGGTCGCAAAAGCGGCTGGACAGCGTGCGCGGCGCGCAGATCAGTCTGATCCCACAAGATCCCACCAGTTCCCTAAATCCAGTGCAGACTATCGGCGAGCAGGTGGATGAGATTCTGCGTATTCATCAGCGGGAAGATCGCCAGACTATCCGCCAGAAAACGCTGGCGCTGCTGGAGCGCGTTGGTCTGAGTCAGCCGGAACTGCGGGCGAGGCAGTATCCGCACGAGTTGTCCGGCGGCATGAAACAGCGCGTATTGATAGCGATTGCGATTGCGCTGAAACCAGCTTTGATTATTGCCGATGAGCCCACCAGCGCACTGGATGTCACGGTGCAGAAACGTATTCTCGATCTGCTCGATGAGTTACGGCGCGAGAATGGGACCGCGGTGCTGTTCGTCACTCACGATCTGGGCGTGGCCGCTGAACGAGCCGATCGTCTGCTGGTCTTTCAGAACGGCTACATTCAGGAACAAGGCCCAACGCTTGACGTGCTCAGCGCACCTTCAAGCCACTATGCTCGCACGCTGCTGGCGAACGTCCCGTCGCTAAACCCAACCCCGCGGCCACCGCGCAGCCATGCATCTGACATCATTGTCTCGGTCGAAAATCTGGTGCAGACCTTTCCTCTGTCGAGCGGTAAAGGCGAGCATTTTCGCGCTGTGGATGACGTTTCTTTCAGCGTGGCACGCGGCACAACGCACGCGATTGTTGGCGAATCCGGCTCCGGTAAAACCACCACGGCACGCAGCTTGCTCGGGTTTCATCATCCCAGCGCCGGACGCATTCTGATCGACGGCACCGACATCACTCATCTGAAAGGCGAAGCACTGCGCCAGTTCCGGCAGAAAATTCAGTTGGTGTATCAAAACCCCTTTGGCTCGCTCGATCCGTCGCAGCGGCTGTACGACATCGTCGAGGAGCCGCTGCGCAATTTTAATCGCCATACCGCCGCGCAACGGGAGCGAAAAATTCATGAGATGTTCGAACGCGTTTCCTTACCGGTAGCGCTGCTGTCACGTAAGCCGCGTGAGCTGTCCGGCGGCCAGCGCCAACGCGTCGCCATCGCACGAGCACTGGTGCTGGAGCCGCAGGTGTTGGTATTGGACGAGGCCGTTTCCGCACTGGATGTCACGGTGCAAGCGCAGATTCTGCGTTTGCTGACCGAGCTACAGGAATCTCTGGGGCTGACCTATGTGTTCATCTCGCACGATTTGGCGGTAGTGCGCCAGATCACCGATACCGTTTCCGTGCTGTACCACGGCAAGCAGCTTGAATCCGGCCCAGTGGAGCGCATCTTCGCTCAGCCCGAGCATCGCTATACGCGTGAACTTATCGAGGCGATCCCCGGGCAGCATCATCCGGCGTTTGCCCGTTCACACCAATCCCCAATTCATACTGAAACCACATTCGCACTAAACCAAGGACTGTAAAATGGCAACGAAACGTCTGGGATTTTTCACACGGTTGCTGGATGACGTTTCCGCCCAGCAGCGCTATCGGCTGGCAACGGAACAGATCGTCAAAGCAGAACAGTTAGGATTCGACAGTGCCTGGGTCGCACAGCACCACTTTCACGCTGATGAAGGTGGGTTACCGTCACCGCTAGTGTTTCTGGCGCTGGTCGCGGCACGCACTCAACGCATTCAACTCGGCACTGGCGTGATTACGCTGCCAATGGAAGAACCGCTGCGCGTGGCGGAAGACACCGCCGTGCTCGATTTACTCAGCAACGGTAGGCTGGAAGTCGGCGTGGGTTCCGGCGGCACGCCGTCCTCATTTGCCGCGTTCGGTCACGACAGCACGCAGCGTGGGCAGATCCTCGGGCGCTATCTGGAGAAGCTGCGCGCCGCATGGCGGGGCGAGGCTCTGAGCGAAGACGGTAATCAGCTCTATCCCGCTGCGCCGCACTTAGATAAGCGTGTCTGGCAGGCTACATTTTCCATCGAGGGTGCAGAGCGGGCGGGCAAAGCGGGCGATGGCCTGATGCTATCTCGTACCCAACCGCGCCCGGAACATTTTCCAGACGCCACGCTCGCTGACCTGCAAAACCCGATGATCGACGCCTATCTGGCTGCGCTGCCTGCTGGCGTCGTACCACGTATCCTCAGTTCACGCAGCGTCTTCGTGGCTGACGATCGTCAACTGGCGTTGAGTCTGGCGGAGAAAGGGCTTAATCGTTCTGCCGCCCGCTCCGGTACGTTCCGCGCAATTCCTCACGACTCGATAGAGGCGCTGATCGCCTCCTTCGATAGCCATGTTGGCACTGCGCAGGATGTCACGGCGTCGCTTCGGGCAGACAGTTCGCTGGAGCGGGCGACGGATGTGACATTCCAGGTGCATTCCATCGATCCACCGCATGCGCTGATCCTTCGCTCGCTTGAATTGATTGCCACTCAGGTGGCACCCGCTTTGGGCTGGAAGCCCGCCGTCAAACAGAAAAGCCCACTCGGGCAGGAGATTGCATGACGCACGCTAACACCTTACACACCCATGACGTATTGGATGCACTAGCCGACATCAGCCCAGATTCTGCCCTCGCCGCAGCCAGAAAAACCCGTGAAGCGGCAACTCGCCACACCCAGGGAAGCTACGATGCGCTGTTTAATGCCGCAGCACACGACAACGCGACATTACCATTATCGCTGCGCTTCTGGTTTGCGACAAAAATCAGCGGCTGGCAGCAGGATGAGCAACTACAGCATTTTTATACCGAGCGGCTGGCGGACTTCCCAGAACCCGTGCTGACACCAGCGCTACAGCTGGCGCTAGATCACGCTGAACGCCTGACACAAACGCCCGTGCAAGCCGAACCATCACACGTCAAAGCGCTGGAGCAGGCAGGCTGGTCGGTAGACGACATCGTGACGCTGTCGCAACTCATCGCGTTTGTGAATTTTCAAAGCCGATTGCTGCGCGGCTATCGCCTGATTGCCGGTCATCGCGTTAGCCAGCCTCATTCGCAGGCAGCTGTCGCCGGTCAGTGGCATACCCAGCCGCAGGCGCACAGCGGCAAATCCACACCGCAGGCGTTCACTCAGGCAGAGCTAGGCTGGGAACCGTGGATTTCCCCCAAACCACTGGCAGCATTCAATGCCGACGAGCAGGCGATTCTGGCGCGCTTCGGCCACACCGATTCCGACTATTTCCGTCTCTTAGGGCGCAACTTGCCGGTGCTGGAACAGCGCACGCTGACGGATAAAGGGATTTTTTATACCTCCGGCGGCCTGCCGCGCAAGGAACGCGAACTCATTGCCGCCGTCACCAGCAAGGTCAACGGCTGCATCTATTGCGCCTCGGTGCATGCCCGTAAAGCCAGCCAGCTTTCCAAGCAAGACAGCGACGTGCAACGGCTACTGGATGTCGTTCCCGGTGGCGATTTGAGTATCGGCCAAAGCCCACGCTGGCAGGCGATTATCGATTTTTCGGCTCGCCTTTCCGCCACGCCCGCGCAGGTCAACGCAAACGACGTGAAACAGCTGCAAGAACAGGGATTAGATACGCTGGAGATTGTCGATGTGGTGCAGTCGGCCGCCTTCTTCTCATGGGCCAACCGGCTGATGCTTACGCTAGGCGAACCGTTCTGGCCGGAGAGTTAATCGGCCTTATGCGATAGCAAATCAGGCGACACAGTATCCGTGCCGCCTGTTGCTGTTTATTTTTTCAGGCAAGCAGGGAAATCCGCAGGCAATTCGCTGGCAGGGCAGTTGATGACGTCGTTATTGTTTTCCCCACAGTCGCGGATGAACGTAATGGTAGCGAACTCATCGATCACTTCAGTAGGGTAGGCTGGGCCCGCGTCGCGATACGCTTCCATTTCAGCAATATGTTCATTCTGGAAACACACCGTTTTTTCTGGGTTATTGATGATCCAACGTGGGAAGAAGATAGTGCCGTGGAAGACCTTATCGGCAATATTCGCAATCAGGCTGACATCCGTTCCCGTTGGTTCTGTCCATGAAATTTTATACACCTCGCGAGCGACCTGCACGATATGCACCTGCTGATCCCTCACCCAACGGTTACCCACAATGCCGCTATGAATACGGTAGTCTATTGTGTTGGCATTTTTGACATACAGCTCGTAATTCCAGCCATTATCGTAGGTATATACCAGATGTTTCCCGACAAAGTGACTCAGGTCGTGTTGGTTAAATGCGGGCATGATAGTTCTCCTTAAGTGTGTAAATTCACTCTATAGCTTTCCTAATTCGATGAATAACGCTATTTTTCAGGGAAAATCATTCAATATTTAGATATATCAAAGATGCTAGCAAAGACGACGCTGGAACAATGGGAGATACTTCAGGCAGTTATCGATTTGGGCGGCTATACGCAGGCGGCCAATGCGCTTCACCGCAGCCAGTCTTCGGTCAGCTACCAGCTTTCGCTGCTGCAAGAGCGACTGGGTGTCGAGCTACTCACGATAAACGGGCGTAAAGCCGAGCTGACGCCAGAGGGAGAAAGCCTGCTGGCACAGGCACGACCCGTAATACGTTCGTTTCATGCGCTGGAAGCCCGCGCTCACTCGCTGAAAATGGGTGAGCAGACTAGCATCAATCTGGTGGTTGACAGCACCTTCCCCAAAGATCGCCTGTTCCACTTGCTTAGCACCTTTCAGAAGCAGCATCCGGCTACACGTATCCACCTAACTGAGGTGCTGCGTAATGAAACGTCGGCCCAGTTGAAGGCGCGAGATGCAGATATTTATATCATTACGCAGCGCGAGATCGACGGCTGCGCTGGGCGATGGTTGATGAACGTTGATTTTGTCGCGGTCGCGCACAGCCACCACCCGCTTTTTTCACTCCCCACGCCATTAAGTCATGAGTCGCTGTCTCGCTACCCTTGCGTAGAGATTGTGACGCGAACAACCCCACATCCGCAGCCAGCATCTGCCGAGAGCTGGACATTCACAACATTTGAAGCGGCAACGCAGGCCGTTTTGCATCAGGTCGGTTACGGCTGGCTGCCAGAAGCGCGGATTTCAGAGCACATTACGCGGGGCGAATTACACATATTGCCGTTACAACAAGGGGAAAGGCGCACCACCCCACTCTATCTGTTAGCCGAAGAGAAAGGGCAGCCGCTCAGCAAAGAAATCATGACGCTCATCGAGCTACTGTTCGATAGGCTCTGATGTATGGCAATCGGGTCATAAATGAGCCAAATATTAATAATTAATATAAATAAGTATTAAATATGGACAACAAGAAAATTTACAGGCTATATTTAAACCATAAATGAGGTAAATTCAAAAATAGAGTCCATTTATGAATACTCCCACCACTGCGCCAACATTACTAAAGCTCGACGCCATTAGCGAAGCTATCGACGAACTACGGCACGAACTCGCACGTAGCGATGCCTCCAACAAAGAAGTTGTGCTGGAAGACCACATTCATTCGCTGGATGTATTTGGCGTTCAGCTAAATACGCGACGTAAAGCGTTGGGCATCGAACTTTCTACGCTTGAGTTACAGACAGGCGTATCCATATCCACCTTAAAACGCCTATTCAACGATCCCGCTCAGGTGAAATTTGCCACGGTTTATAACGTCTGCTCTGCGTTAGGGATAAAACTGTGCGCCGTCAGGTAAAGGTCTATCTTTACGGTGTCCATATCGGCCAGTTAAGTCAGGATGATGAAGGCTATCTGTTTGAATACAAAAAATCCTATCTCGGCCCACCGCTATCATTGAGCTTACCGCTACAGACCGGAGTATTTCGCAGCAAATCATTACCACCTTATTTTGCCTCGTTAGCCCCCGAAGGCTGGCTCCGGCGACAGTACAGTCAGTTTCAACATCTGGATGAGAAGGATTTATTCGGCATCCTCATCCAAAACGGTAAAAACCTGATCGGCGCAGTACAACTGATCGCGGAGGATAAGTCATGACAAGATGTCGAATTTTGCTGACACCGCTAGCACATGAAGAAGAAATTGCCACAGGCTATAGCCGTAAAGGGTTGAAGCATCTCGCGGGGTCAATACATGCTTCCCCGACGTTACGTTTCACACGCCAGCAATTCATGCACGACCTGCCACAAACGCAGAAAGGCATGAGTATTTCTGGTTATCAGCCCAAGATTCAGATGGTATTAGAAGATCGAACGTTTACCGTCGTGGATCATCAAGGGCTATATATTCTCAAACCCTCACCGATCGAATTTCCCCATTTGGCAGAAAACGAACATGCCACAATGACGCTAATGGCGCGTCTGGGATTTACCGTCCCACCACACGGATTACTTCGCTTTAAACCGGAAAAGACTGATGAAGAGCCTGAGTTTGCTTTCGTTATTAAGCGTTTCGATCGCGACGAAAAAACAGGTCACCCTATCCATCAGGAACAGTTGGACGGTGCGATGGGGATCGGTGAAAAATTCGGTAAAATACGTGCAGATGGCAGACAATACGTCAGTTACGAGAGGTTGGCGTTATTCCTTAGCGAACACGTTAATGACAATATTGTCTTCAAAATAGATCTGTTCCGCCGCATCGCTTACGCCTACATGCTGGGTAACAACGACATGCACCTGCGTAATTTTGGCCTGATACATTCATGTTCAGGCCAGTTCATGCTGGCCCCCATTTATGATTTTGTTTCCGTCGCCCCTTATCCCGCCTATTTTTCTTCCTGCTTCATGGCATTACCGCTGTTGATGCAAGAAGAAGGTGACGAGGTACTCGCACCAGGGTTTGAAACCGCATATGGCGAATACCTTGGTATGGATTTCATGCTGTTCGGTCAGCATATTGGGCTAAGTGAAAACCTCACTAGGAAGTTACTGGCAGACCTCATCAAAGAAGCTGAATACGTTGAATCGACCTATCGGGATTCCTTTATGCCTGCGGACGCGATTGACGCAACGCTGCGGTGCTATCGACACCGTCTGAATCTTATGAGCATTCTCGATGCAAAGCGGATTTAGTGATTAGTAATCAAACGCTTTAATCACATCACTGCTAACGTCAGCGCAATGGCACGAAGCTTACCGCCGCGAGAACGCCAGACGTGCGGCGAACGCTAAAAAGACCACGCCCGTTGTTCGATCCATCCATTTAACCACCGAGCCACGACGCAGAAAACGCGCCAGCGGGCGTGTGGCTGCAATCAGCGTGGACGACCACAGCGTGCCGATAAAGACATGAATAAGAACAAGCAGGTAAGTCCATAGCACGACCGAGTGACCAACGGGGATAAACTGCGGCAGGAATGAAACGTAGAACACACCGACTTTCGGATTTAATACGTTACCCAGCATGCCGCGGAGAAACCAGTTTTGATGTTTCGGCGTAGTTTGTGACGCAGTCATCACCAGTTCGGTTCTGGGTTTCAGGATCATTTGCAGACCTAACCAGCAAAGATAAGCCGCACCGCACCATTTCAGGATGTTATAGGCCAGCTCCGACGCAGCAATCAGCGTTCCCAGACCAAACGCCACCATCGCTCCCCAAATCAGGCAGCCAACGTTAATCCCAAACGCGGCATGGAAAGCTTTCTTACTGCCTTCTACGGTAGCGGTGCGTAGAATCAGCGCGGTATCTAAACCCGGCGTCAGGGTCAGTAACGTCGCGGCAAACGTAAAAGCAATCAGCGATTCGGTCAAGGTCACGGTAATTCATTACTCCAACAGGGGAAAACCACAAAACGTACCATTCTCTACGTAATATACGGCAGAGCCTGACCCTCCCCAACTACTCTCTTCAGCCAGATCGCATAACGACAGGTCACCGTTTGGCCTTGATTCAGAAAGCGTAAATAAGCTCCCCCGATAGGTTACCTTCCGCTACGCTATCCGGAAGACAATGATTCACGACACAGGCGCAACACCATGATAAAACGCTTCATCCTCACACTCACCTTATTGACGCTTTCCGCATCATCACTAGCGCAAGATGCCCTGCCGGACGCGGTGAAAAGCATCGAAAAACAGGGTATTACAATCATTAAGCCGTTTACTGCGCCCGGCGGCGTACAAGGCTGGCTGGGCAGTTATCAGGGCGTGGGAGTGACTATCTACTTAACCCCTGACGGTAAGCATGCCATTTCGGGCTATATGTATGATGAACACGGTAACAACCTCAGCGAAGCGCTGATTCAGCAAGAAGTATATGTTCCTGCCGGTCGGGAGATGTGGCAGAAATTACAGCAAGCGCCATTTATCACCGAAGGGTCGAAGGATGCGCCGCGTAAAATCATCGTATTTGCCGACCCGTTCTGCCCGTACTGCAAACAGTTCTGGCAGCAAGCACAACCGTGGGTGAAAGCAGGAAAAGTGCAACTGCAAACGTTGCTGGTCGGCGTGATCAAACCGGAAAGCGGACGTTATGCCGCAGCGATTCTTGCCGCCAGCGATCCAGCCAAAGCCTGGCATGAATATGAGCTATCGAATGGCAAAACGGTGCCTCCGTTCCCCGAAAGTTCTTCACGCGATATCTGGAATAGCATTCAGCTTAATCAGCGGCTGATGGATGAACTGGGTGCGAACGTCACGCCAGCCATCTATTACCTGAACGATAAGGATGAGCTACAGCAGGTCGTCGGGCTGCCGGATGAAAAGCAGTTAGCGGAGATGATGGGGAAATAGACGCAGGAGGGAATATCCCTCCTGACGTTTTCTCTTAGCGATGCGACCAGTAAGCCATAAAGTTGATCGTCTCTTTATCGAGGTGACGCTCGTCGAGCAGATAGCGGCGCAGTCGCTTGATGGCAGAGGATTCTCCCGCGACCCAGGCATAAAACGGTCGGTTCGCCGTTGCGCGCTCCCAGAGTAGCTCGTCTTCGGGCGTCTCCTGTGCAATATCATCACGGTTGGTACAGGCGCTAGCGGGGATTTTCACGTCTTGTTGCACCGCAGCCAACAGGCGTTCACCCCATATTATGCTGCTGGTTTCCTCACGCGGCAGCCAGTGAATTTGCGCAAAAGGGAAGTCGCCAGGCGTTACGCAATCCCCCGCTTTTGGCACTTCAAAAAAAGCCTGTACCGACGGCGGGGAAGGCTGGGTCGCCAGTTGTTCAAGAATGCCCATGGCTGCTGGCAGCGCAGTTTCATCCGCAATCAACAACACCTGCTCAACGCCATCGTGCGGTGCCCACTCATAGCCACCGCTGTCGCCATCGGCTTCCGCGTTGGGCGCGACGATCTGTAGGGCATCGCCCGGCTTGGCATGACTCGCCCAGCTTGAGGCAGGCCCGGTATCGCCGTGCAGCACAAAGTCGATCGTTGCCTGCTGTAACTCACGGGAGACGGAGCGCAGCGTATAGGTCCGCAGAATCGGACGACGCTCACGCGGCAGCGTCAGATAGTCCTGATACCAGGTATCGCTCACTGCCATAGGCGTCAATTCGCCGCTTTCACTGGCGAACAGCAGTTTGATCCGCTGGTCCGGCGCATCCAGTTTCATCTGGCGCACTTCTGGGCCGGTAAACACACAGCGCGCTAATGAAGGCGAGAGCAGCGTCTTACTCTCTAAACGTAAATTGAACAACCGATAGGCTGAAGACGTTGTGCGGTTAGCTAAAGACATAGTGATAAAGCCGTATGTTTTGTAAGGAAAAATCAGTCAGCGGGATCAAACCCATTTACCGCAACTTATCATAAACAAAACACTAACGATAATCATTATCACCATTAAGGTAAATGCCGTGATAAAAGCGGCATTTTCTTCATCGCGTGTACAGAAAGCCACTCTGGTCAGGTACAAAAAATCAACAAAAGACTTGTTAACAGGTCTTTTGTTGATTACTTTAAAGACCTATTAACCGGTCATTAAAGGTCTGCCATGCCGAATATTATATTGAGTGATACCAGTGCCAGCGTCAGTGAACTGAAAAAGAACCCGATGGCAACGGTCAACGCTGGCGATGGCCTACCTGTCGCTATTCTGAACCGCAACCAGCCTGCGTTTTATTGCATTCCTGCGGATCTCTACGAAAAAATGCTGGATGCACTGGACGAACAGGAACTGGTTAAGCTGATTGGTGAACGGAAAAACCAGCCGCTGGTTGACGTGGATTTGGATAGTTTCCTATGAGCTATAGCGTCAAATTCAGGGAAGATGCGCTGAAAGAATGGCTAAAACTCGATAAAACCATCCAACAGCAATTTGCCAAAAAACTAAAAAAGTGCTGCGAAAATCCCCACATTCCTTCCGCAAAATTAAGAGGGATAAAGGATTGCTACAAAATAAAGCTCCGGGCGTCAGGCTTTCGCTTAGTTTATGAAGTCATTGACGACGTATTGATTATCGCCGTGGTGGCAGTAGGCAAGCGTGAACGTAGCGGCGTTTATCATCTGGCGAGTGAGCGAATGAGGTAGCGACGTTAGGCTAGGCATAAAAAATGCCGGCTAAATAGTTCACTATTCAACCAGCATGTTTTCGTCTTCCAGAAAAGCGATTAGAGCCGCTTCTCTACACGATTACCGCATCGTCACAAACTCTTCCGACGCAGTCGGGTGGATGGCGACGGTGTTGTCGAAGTCTTTCTTGGTGGCGCCCATTTTGACGGCGACCGCGAAGCCTTGCAGCATTTCATCCATACCAAAACCGATGCCGTGGATACCGACGATTTTTTCCTCTTTACCCACGCAGACCAGCTTCATACGACATGGCTGACGGTGCTGCGTCACAGCAGTGTACATCGCAGTGAAAGCGGATTTATACACTTTCACCTGATCGTCGCCGTACTGCTCACGCGCCTGCGGTTCGGTCAGCCCGACGGTACCAATCGGCGGGTGGCTGAAGACGACGGTTGGGATATTGCTGTAATCCAGATGCTCGTCCGGCTTGTTATTAAACAGACGCTCGGATAAACGACGCCCCGCGGCAACGGCAACCGGCGTTAGTTCGACGGCACCCGTGTTATCGCCCACGGCGTAAATACCAGAAACAGCGGTGTTCTGGAATTTATCGACATTGATGTAACCTTTGTCGTTCAGTTCCACGCCGGTAACACTCAGGTTCAGGTTATCCGTCGCTGGTTCACGACCAATCGCCCAAATCAGGCAATCGACGGTTTGTGACTGCCCGTTTTCCAACTCTAGCGTCAGGCTGCCATCGGCATTCTTCACTATCGCTTTCGGGATCGACTCGGTATGCAGCGTCGGCCCTTCGGTGTTCATCACTTCCACCAGCGTATCGACAATCAGCGGATCAAAGCTGCGCAGCGGTGCGTGTTTACGCACAAACAGGTGGGTTTCAGAGCCCAATCCGTTCAATACGCCAGCAATCTCCACTGCGATATAACCTGCACCGACGATAGCGGTACGCTTCGGCAGCGCGTCCAGCTCAAAGAAGCCGTCGGAATCAATTCCGTATTCTGCACCGGGAATGTTAGGGTGAACCGGACGACCGCCCGTCGCAATCAGGATATGGTCAGCCGTAATTTTCTCACCGTTCACTTCCACCGTGTGCGCATCGACAAAACGAGCAAAACCGTGGATGACATCGACCTTATTCTTACCCAGCACGTTATCGTAGGACTGGTGGATACGATCGATGTAGGCACTACGGTTCTTGACCAGCGTTCCCCAGTTAAACTGGTTCACCGTGGTATCGAACCCGTAATCTGGGCCGTACTGATGGATCGCTTCGGCAATCTGCGCCGCATGCCACATCACTTTCTTCGGCACACAGCCGACGTTGACGCAGGTGCCGCCCAGATATTTCGCTTCGATCAACGCACATTTTTGTCCATACATCGCCGCGCGGTTGATAGACGCGATACCGCCGCTGCCGCCGCCAATAGCAAGGTAGTCATAGTGTTTGGTCATCAGTGTATCCATGCTTAAGTGAATAAAATTTGCCTAGAGTGTAACGCCAGAGCCATATGTCCAATAAAGGTTATGCCTATGGTTGCGATAGGAAAAACCGACCGCGTCGCCCACAGCAATCGCGCACATTACTCCGGTACGATTTGCTCCACTAACGTATGTCCGGTGCCTTCCGGTACCAGCACATTATGCAGCCACGGCAGTATGTCCTTCATCTGTGCCGCCAGCTTCCACGGCGGGTTAATCACAATCATGCCGGACGCCGTCATACCGTAGCGATCGCTGTCAGGCAGCACGGCCAACTCAATTTGCAGAATGTTGCGAATGCCCGTGGCTTCCAGCTCTTTCAGCATGCGTTTGATATTCTGACGCAGCACAACCGGATACCACAGTGCAAATACGCCAGTGCCAAAGCGTTTATGCCCTTCCTTAATGCCTTTGACCACGGCCTGATAGTCCGTCTTCAGTTCATAAGGTGGGTCAATTAGCACAAATCCCCGACGAGAAAGCGGCGGCAACTGTGATTTCAGCTGCTGATAACCATCGTCACGCAACACTTTAGTGCGCGTATCTTTCTGAAACTCATTGCGCAGCAGTGGGAAATCGCTGGGGTGCAGCTCGGTCAGGTGGAGTTTGTCATACTCGCGCAGTAGCTGGCGTGCAATCAGCGGAGAACCAGGGTAATAGCGCAGTTGTCCACTGTGGTTATAGGTATGCACCGCCTGCATGTAAGGTTCGAGTTCAGCCGGAATGTCGTCACGCTGCCAGATTTTCGCGATGCCATCCAGATACTCCCCTGTGCGCTCGGCGTGCGGGCCGCTAAGCTGATAACGTCCGGCACCCGCATGGGTATCCAGATACAGGAAAGGTTTTTCTTTCTCTTTCAGGGCAGTGATGATCAGGCTCTGAACAGTGTGTTTCAGCACGTCGGCGTGATTGCCGGCATGGAAACTGTGGCGGTAACTTAGCATGCTTGCTTTCCGGTGAAGTTTTTATAAATAACGTCGATTAACCGACAGTATAACCGTCTGCGGCGGAAAATATCCCTTCAAACGCTTCACCCTGCGAGCCGCCGCGCAAACCAGTAATTTTTATCGTCTGAAATCAGTAAATTGTGAAACATGGCCGTTTTTCATTCGATTGAAAGCTACCGATATTCAGGTACATAAAGTACGATCTCCCGCAACATGTGATGGAATTGGACGTTATTCTGATGGAATCTGAATATCAGCGCTGGCTGATGGCGCTTTCCGCCCCGATGGTCGCACTCAATATCAAGTACGATGCCCGTTTCTCCGAGCCTACCTTCTACGAACCCGGCGAAACCATCAGTCTAAGCAACAGCTGGGGTATCACCTCACGCGAAGGGCTGATATCAATGATTAACGATATGACAGACGGCGGCCATGCTGAGCGCTTGGCGTATTACTATCACCTTTGGCATCACCTGACGGTATCGGAGTGGCAGCAGCATTGCGCCAATCAATCTGAAGACGTACAGGGTGCGCTCACGCTGGTGACCGAAACGGCCGCGCTATGCGGTGAAGGTGGGATCCGCGCCTGGGATTTGGGGCGCATGAGTTTCCTAAGTCGCATCGGATTACTCAACGGCTGGATTAGCGAAAAAGAGAATCTGTGGATTCACACTCGGCTGGCCGACAGGGCGCGCCACTATTACCGCAGTTGGGAAAATTATTACGCTGCATTCTTGATTGGCCGCACTTATTGGCTCTCCCTGGATGAGGAAGATCCTGAATGCCAGCGCTACATTTTCAGCAACGCTAGCCACAAACCTGATTACATTGACCAAATCGGCACGCTCTATACTCACCCAGACAGCCCGATTCATGACCTCGACTGGGATGTTGATCCGATAGAAATGGATAAGCCCGAGTCCTTACCAGAAGCGGAACTATAATGGACACACTGTGCTGGCAGCGATTAGGCATTGAGCCGACTCAGGATCTGGATGTTATCCGTCAGGCTTATCGTCAAAAAGTACCGCAGTTTCACCCAGAAACCGACCCCGATGGCTTCAAACAGCTGCGCGAGGCGTACGACACCGCCTGCAAACTGGCGAAAAATCCGGTGCCGTCGGGTGATGAAGAACACGCTAACACCAAACCGCGCGACACCTCTTCAACAACCGAAGAGGCAACCACCGACCCCACCGATCCTCTGACAGAAGAGCTGGTCGCCGCGTTTGAACAGCTGTTAAGTAACCCAAGCGAACGCTTCGTTCCACTGTATTGGGAACGCTACATCCAGTTGCTAAACCAGCAGGCTTTCGATGTCATCGATCGTATTCGCTGGCCGCTGCTTCAGCGTCTGATGCGTGAGTCCTGCATCTCAATTCTCTGCGTTCGCGCACTGGCCGATCGCCTGCGTTGGCAGCAGCGTCAAGGGGAGCTGTCCGGTGACGGAGTTGAGGATGTCCGTAACTTCCTCGACTCACTTGGCTATGAGGATCTGTTCGATTTTTCCCAGTTGTCGCACCTGAGTCTGCCCGCACAGCTGGAAACCATCTTCTATTTTCAGCAGGCCAACGGAATGTACTGGAATCGACCAGCGTTTATGCTGGCGACACTGCTGCGCAACCCAACCGCCATTTATTGGCCTGACAGCCCGAAGCTGATGCAAAAGCTCGCGCGCTGGCACAGCCATGCCAGCGTTCCCAACACCATACTGCGTGATTACTGCCTGCAACAACTGGATGCGACACCGGACGACGCGGAATGGCTCGCGCTCAGCGCCAGTCTCTGTTCCCTTACCGGAGAAGACGAGCGAGCCTTCACACTGTGGCTGACGCTTTATCAGCAAACTCACCATGCACAGGCGGAGAAATGGTTGCTGGACTGGTGCAAACAACATCGGCCAGATGCGTTCCCCTTACTGGTTCAGTCGCTGAACTACACGCCAGCACCGACTCTGACAGGGTTAGCGCTGGACGACCCGCGCCAGCGTTTCTTCATTTCTCAGCATAATACCCACCAGCTGATTCGCTGGGCAGAAGCGCTGAAACTGCCGCTGTCGCCTATGGCGGAAAGCTACGCTCGCTGGAAGCTGGGAAAACAGGATCTGCGGGGCATTTATCAGCACCTGCTGCTACATCGCGGGGATGCGATTCAGGATCGCCTTTATTGGCACGCCAGCATGTTAACCGTCGGTAATGAGCGCCTATTGCAGGACATTCTGGCACAGCCGTTACCTGACGAACCGCTGTATGCGTTGATCTTACAGGGGTTGCAGTTCCAAGCGACACAACGCTTATCTTGGCTGGAAACTTCTGACGCGATTCATTCCTTCACAGAGTGGCTGTATTCGCCGTCAGAAGACACATTACCTAGCGTGTTCACCAACCAGAAATCGTTCGCCTGGCTGCAAGCACAAACCTGGCTGCGACAATGGCGTCCGCTGTCGCTGAATCAGCTTAATAAGCTGTATAGCAGTGGCATCCATACCGAAGAAATCGACCCGATCAATGATTGTCTGGTTGAGCTTTCTGCACGCTACCAGTGCGATGTATCTCTGGTGCCGCAAGGGGTCGATAAACCACAAGAACTCAGCGCCAGAGAGGAACTGAGACAGGCTATTCTGATTGCATTAATGATGACCGATCCAACCTCTTGTCTGGGTTTATCGCGTCAGTCGGTGCTGCCTGAATTGGCCTTAGCCCACCCAGCACATTCACTCTCTCGGCTCTTTCGCAAGGCAGAATCCCGCGATGGCGATGCGGTGACGCCGCTGAAAAAGCAGCTCGACCTAACCGACCCGCGGCACTACCACTGTTGGATGAATTTCCCCGTCGCTATCGAGGAATACCTCAGCAGCAGTGAGACTTACAGCGAGTCTGCTGCCAGCCATTTTTATCTTACGGATGACCACTGGCAGGCAGAACTGGCGAAGTCGCCCATGATTTATCAGATCTTTTTCCACGCGTTTTATGCCCTTGTGGGAGAAGAGGATCAGGCGGAGCAACACCGTGAACGGCTGGCGTCTCTCCCCGTTGAAACCCAGCAGGAAGAAGACATCCGTGTCGCCTTTATCGAAGAGTCGGATGAGTTGGGAAAATCATTAAAACAGCTCTCCGACGACAAACGCGTCACGCTCATCGGCCAATTGATCCAAAGCTGTGCGAAGAACCCCGAGTACCTGTTTGATAATAGCGATCAGCGGTTTTTGACCGAACATCTGTCCTATCCGCATGAAGACATCGCGCTAAAATTGATAGCAAAAGTGCTGCTGCAATGTACCGATCGGCGCGAGCGCCAGTTCAACGTACCGCAGGCCAGAAAAAGCTACTGGTGGCAGTTTTGGCGCACCAACACACGAATTGGCCGTCTCGGCTTCCTGATACAAGGTGGGCTGGGGAGTTATTGCCTCTACCGGGCAGGTGACTGGATAGGTTCACCACCGCCGTATATCGAAGGGCTGCTGATGGCGCTACTGGTCTGTAATCTGCTGAGTGCCGCGCGTCGGCGCTATAACGATATCGGCTCCAATACGCCGTGGGTGATGAGTTTCTTCACCCTACTCATACCGCTATTTCTGCTGCTCCCCTTGCTAACACCGAGCCTTAACCGCTGGAATAAATTCGGGCCGCCGCCACACGGCAAGAAAACCGAAACGGACACCACGCCAGCCTGACGAAAATGATTCTGGCGGCACTGCAATTACACGCATGCATATACCCAATAGATTTCGAGTTGCAGGAAGGCGGCAACCGCAGGAATCTCCAGGAGCTTACTCAAGTAAGTGACTGGGGTGAGTAAGGGAAGCCAACACACCTGCAGCTTGAAAGATGACGGGTATATTTAGCGGGAGACCTCATCCAGATACTGCTCAATCCGCTGCCGCGCTTCATCAATCACCGGTGCATATTGTCCGGCCAGTGCCTGTTCAAAGTCACGTAGCCAGAAGCCGATCTGCTCCCGCTCTTCCAGACGCGTTTGTGCCCAGGCCTTTTCCAGCCGTGCCAGCAGATTACGGTTCATCAGATTATCTCTGGGATGAATCTTCAGCGTTTGCAGTTTCTGATGGCTTTTCTGTTGTTGATCGACGCTCAGCCCCGTCGGGCTGCGATCGATGACTTTCGTGAAGTTATCGCCGCTATCCGGTAGGTTAACATCCACTTCCAGCAGCCCATTGATGTCATAGCTGAAACGCACCTCAATGGATTGCTTATAAGATTTCGCTTTTATCGGCATAGTGAACTCATCGATGAACACATTGTTATCGACGTAAGGGCTTTCGCCCTGATAGATCGCGATGCAGATGTTGTCCTGACTGGGTGCGCCAGTGGAAAACGTCTCTACTCGCGAAGTCGGCACCACCGTATTGCGTTCCAATATCGGGGAAAACAGGCCGTTTTGCTTATCATTAGAGACTCGGATTCCGAGGGTGTACGGGCAAACGTCCGTCAGGATGACTTCTTCGATGTCCTGCTCGCGTAGCCGACAGGCAGCCTGCACCGCCGCGCCTTTGGCAACCACGGTATCCGCATCCAAATGCTGATAAGGTAATTTGCCAAACAGCCTGACTACCAGCTTCTGGATAACCGACATCTTTGATGCCCCGCCGACCAGCACTACGTGGTCTAGCTGCTCTGGCTTCAGACGAGCATCGTGTAGCGCTTGTTCTATTGGTGCACGAATACGGTTCATCAACGGTAGCCATGCCGCTTCAATCTCTTCATTATCCAACACAATGCGCCAGTCTTCCTCGCGCCAGTGCCATACCAGTTCATTTGATTGAGAGGGAAAACCGGGCTGGCATTTCAGCGCTTCAGCCTGGCTGTAAAGACGCGCCAGATCCGTCGCGGGAATCGCCGAATCTTCAAGCTTCCACGCTTTCAGGCAGGCTTTCACTATCGCCTGTGTGAAATCTTCGCCACCCAGATAGTTGTCGCCCGCCGAGCTATGCACTTCGATCAGCGGAAAGGCGTATTCCAGCACGCTGACGTCGAAAGTGCCGCCGCCTAAGTCGAAGACCAGCGTACGCCCCAGCTCCTGCGTGTGTAAGCCGTAGGCCATAGAGGCTGCGGTGGGTTCATTAATTAAGCGAACCGCATTCAACTCTGCCAGTTCCGCCGCAAAACGCGTCTGCTTACGCTGTTCATCGCTGAAATAGGCTGGCACCGAGATCACCACATCCTTGATGGGGTGTCCGAGGTAACTTTCCGCATCAGCTTTGAGCGATTTCAGCACCATGGCCGACAGCTCAGCGGGAGAGAACGTTTTATCCCCGAGCCTGAAGGTTTTCTTGCTTCCCATGTAGCGCTTAAACAGCGACGCTGACACCTGCGGGTGCGTCGTCAAACGGGAGATCGCAGGTTTACCCACCAGAATACTGCCGTCTTCATCAATGCTGACGGCCGAAGGCGTGAAATTATCATTCAGGGCATTCGGTATCAGGCGAGCCTCGCCATTTTGCCAAACGCTAATCAGGCTGTTCGTCGTGCCCAGATCGATACCAATGGCCAGAGAAGCGTCTTGCGGGTGCATCATGCTGTTATTCCTTATTAACCATTCCATTCTCAGAGTGCCCATCAGGCGCAGACAACGAGCCCGTTCAGCAAGCAGGGCAATAGTATATACATCTTGGTCAGGAAAAGACCGCGTGCGGCTAATACAGGAATATTTTTCAACAGATCTGGTGAGTGATAAACAAGCGTTATATTATTTATTATATAGCGATCATTCACGGAGCATTATCATGGGAAACCATTTTGAGCGGGGCGTCCTCGCGGGGCTGAGATCTGCCAACCCAAAATCCACCAACGACATTAATCCTTACTGCTACGACTATCGGCGCGGCTACATTTGCGGGTATGCCCATAACTTGGCGGAAACCAAAGGCGACCGTCAGCAGGCCGCCTTCGAGGCAGGGTTGTTATCCCGCCGCTACGGGCTGGAACGGGAGAGAGTCGCCGAGTTCTTTACTGAACAAGGCAACCCTTACGCGATTCGGTTTTTTTATGCTGGTTATGATGCACACACGCCGCGCTAGTTGATGCCAGCTAGCGGCGTGCTTCTCGTAAATCGAAGCTAATCGGGATCGTGATGGTGAGCTGCGCGTTATCGCCAATCACTTCTGCTGGCGGAGCCGGAAGCGGCTGAGCACGCTTCGGCAAGGCGACAGACTCCGCATCCAATGGCGTCACACCGCTACTGCTGGCCAACGAAACGGCCAGCACATTTCCGGTTCGATCTAACGTCACACGAATCTGAGCGACACCCTGCAATCGCTGCCGTGCGGCCTGAGCCGGATAGCGTTTATGGCGGCTCAGATGTGCCAACAGTGTGCTACTCCAGTCCGCCACGCCTTTACGCATTTGCGCGGCATCACTGTTATACGGCGCAGCGACGTGCTGGCTGCTGCCCGGCAGCGGTGCGCTGGTAACAGGGGCTGGCGGTTTTTCCGATGGCGCGATCGCTTCCTGCGGCATCGTCTCCTGCACCGGTTTTTCCATTTTTTTCTGCACTTTTTTCTGCGGCTGCGGTTTTTCCTTTTGCGCTGTCGCAATCACCGGCTTGGGTGCAGGCGCGAGCGGCGGCACGTCTTGCGTTATTTTTTCTGGTTGAGCTGCCGACTCTTGCGGCGTGGACAGCGTTTGCTGCGGGCCAACAAGCGCATCCTGAGGGCTGGACGTAGACTGCACGCTATCCGCGACCATCAACATCATGGCAGGCGGTGGCGCTTCAATTGAGGAATCGAGCGCATGGTAGCTCATCCAGACAATCACCCCCACGTGTAGCGCCAACGCCAGCAGCGAGCCACTTCCCCAACGTACTGTCGTTGCAGGCTGCATCGTATTGAATTTCAGCGTCTGTGTGGCCATTAGCACACCGCCTCTCGCCGCAAAGACGGAGGTAGTATTCTCAATGAATGAGGTTCCGAGGACATCATCATGCGTTCTTCATCACATCGTTAGGTATAAGACAGGCAACCGATAATAGTGGGTCGTTCCGCTACGGGGATCGGGCAGAAAAAAAGTGAAAACAGCATAAAATGTAATGTTATTACGCTTTGACAGGATATCTTATCGCACAGCAATCTGAACCCAGTAGCGAGAGAAATAACGCACCTGCACAGGAAGCGCCTCCACCAGCGCCGCCAAAATATTATCGGTATCCGCCAGCGGGAAGACACCGGAGAACCGCAGGCTCTCAACCTCTGGCTGGCAACGAACCACGCCGCTGCGATAGCGGCTCAGTTCATCAATAAAATCCACCAGACGCTGATTATTCGCCAGCAACTGCCCTTTCACCCAGGCAGGCTCTGCCTTCGCTGTCTCTATTTGGCCACAGCGCTGCGTGGTGAACGTCGCTGTCTGTCCGCTTTTTATCACTTGTACATCCTGACCGTTCTGCTGCGGATGAAGCCTTACCGCGCCGTCATATACCGCCACCTGCGTGTGTTCATCCTGCACCCGCAGGCTGAAGCGCGTCCCCAGCGCCTGCACCTTTCCCTGCGCCGTCGTCACAACGAAAGGACGCGGATACAACGCGGCCTTCTCCGCCTGGCCGGTTTCGATCATGACTTCACCGCGAATCAGCGTGAGCTGGCGTAGATCGTCACCGTAGGCCACATTCAGCGCCGTCTGCGTATTCAGCAGCAGCGTCGTGCCATCTTCCAATACCGCATGGCGCTGTTCGCCCACCTGCGTCTGATAATCTGCCGTAAACGACTGCCACACATCCGTACGCGATCCAGCCACGCCAGCCCCTCCGGTCAGACAAAGAATGGCTAGCGCTTTGAGTACGCTGCGGCGCTGCATACCGTTAAGCGTCGATAGACTCTGGTGTGCCGCCCGCGCGTTAAGCTGACCCAGATTGGCACACACGGACTCAATATGCTGCCACGCCAGCTCGTTATCCGGCGAAGCTTCCCGCCAACGCTGCCACTCGCGGCGATCCTGTTCCGTGACGCCGTCGGACATTAGCTGCGTCAGCCACGCCACCGCTTCACGCGCGCTGTCTGGCTGAATCGGCTGACCCTGTCCGTCACGATAAAAAGTGCGATCGTTCATAGTGGTAGTGCAAAGAAACATTGGAGATTGGCGCGTTGCAGATACTGTTTCACAGAACTACTGGAAACGCGTAAACGCTCGGCGATATCGCTGTAGCGCATACCGTGGAGATGTGCCAGCAGAAACGCCTCTCTGACCGGCGCTGGTAGACCATCCAGTGCGGCATCAAGCTGTTCAAGAATTTCGAGGGTAAGAAGACGCGTTTCCGGAGAAGGCATACAGGCATCCGGCTGCGTGCTCAACACATCCAGATAGGCATCTTCAATTTTTTTACGACGATAATGATTGGCGACTAAACGGCGAGCCACGGTGGCCAAAAACGGGCGCGGCTGGCGAATCGTGAGCAGCTCCGGGTTCATCAGCACACTAAGGAACGTATCCTGTGCCAGGTCTTCCGCATGCTGGGAACAATCCAGCTTATGGCGCAGCCAGTTATACAACCAGCGATGGTGATCGAAATAGAGCTGCTGGGCAAAGTCATTAACGCTGGCCGTCGCTTTCCTCACCATCGAACTTTACCCCAGAGCGCTATTTAAACAATAAGAATGATAATCGTTCTTATTTATGTTTTTTCCCTCTGACTGTCAAGTTCTGAAACGAAAATTATTCAAATTTGCTGAATTTGCATTACGCCCATGCAACATGCCCCGACTAACAGGGCGGAAATCCTATCCGCCCCGTACGACGCTATCAGAAGCGTTGTAACACGCTGATTTTCACGTTACGTCCCACGCCGGACACGGATTCGCCCAGATACGGGTAGTAATCGGTATTCAGCAGGTTATCGACCGTCACACGCGCTTCAAACCCTTTTATCGTCTGCGGCTGCCAGCTTGCGAACAGACCATGTAGTACATAGCCTTTGCTTTTCGGTAGCGCCCAGATATCAGCCTGTGGATCGCCATCGGCAGGCGAGCGATCCTGCTTACGCACGAAATCACCGGTCCAGCCTACAGCCATATCCAGACGCGGGATTTTGGTACCCAGCGTCGCATGTGCGGTTGTTGGTGGGATTTCAGCAATCCAGGTTTTATTGCCCCACGGATTACGCGGAGAAGCATCGCGCTCGCCGCGAATGGAAGAGAAGGACAGGCTACCAAATAGCCAACGGCTGTCGTAGAACGACTCAATCTCGACCCCTTCAATGGTATAACCCGGTAAATTACGGTAGTTAGAGAGCGGCTGCCCACAAGATGATGACGTACCGCTTTGAGTCTGTGCTTCACACAAGATACCGCGACGGTAGAAAATTTCGTTTTTACCGCGATTACGGAACAGCGTGGTGCGAATTTGCAGGCTGTCTTCTTCCAACATCAGATTGTTGAAGTCCAGAATCGCCCCCAGACGAAATGCTTTAATGCTTTCAACTTCTAGGTTACGACTGGTTCCCGGCACGCTGGACGCCGCAGACTGCACTTCATACTGTTCATCGACAACAGGCGCGCGCCAGGTACGGCTGGCATCGGCAAACAGCGAGAGGTTGTCCGTCGCTTTCCAGAGTGCGCCAATACGCGGCGACCAGCCGGTATAGGTCACGCTGCTGTAATCATGTCCGGCAGCGGGAATGCTGCTGTTATAACGTGGCGCAGCGTTAGGTTTCCCCGTATTCGTGACATGGTCATAACGCACGCCCGGCGTAATTGTTACGCTGCCCAGCGTTACCGCGTCCTGTACATACAGGCTGCGGGTTTCCTGTTCCCCTGCTGGCATGTAATAAGGCTGGAAATAACCATAGTTATACTCGGCGCTATTCTTGCCAGACGGGTAATAAATAAGCGTATCGCGCTTATGCTGGTGCCAACGCATACCCACCAGCAGCTTATGGTCGAGCGGGCCGGTAGTGAACAGGCTTTCGTTACTGACTTCCGCAAGCTGATCTTTATAGCTTACCCAGCTTTCATTCCCCAGCGATCCCAGATAGCTACTCTGTGACGCCGAATCAGGACGTCTGTCATGCTGTTCAGTTTTTGAGGTGGCAAATGACGCGGTGAGATTCAGCCACGGCTGATCCGCTGGCGCGATATTCCATTTCAGCGAGTAGTTTTTATCGACCTGATTGCGGTAAACCAGCTTGCGTCGCCAAGCCTCTTCCCAGCCGTAGAGGTCAACTTCCCTTTGTGTGGGTGCCGCCATATCGTCACGCTTAGCGGCAAATGGCTGCCAGCCATCAGATTCGGAGCGCATAGCGGAGAGCGTCAACGTCTGGGAATCCGTCAGATAAATGTTGGTTTTCAGTAAATAGGACGCCATGTCGCTGGTCGAGTAGACAAAGCGCGTACCATCAGGACGTTCGATGTTGTCGCCATCACGCTTGCTCATGTAGAGCAGGCCATCAGCCATCCCCTCTTCCGTGCGGCCATACAGCGCACCGCTGTAGATATTTTGTCGATCGTTGGTGTGATAGCTGTACTTGGCCATCCCACCGAAATTTTCTCCCGGCATGAGCAGATCGCTGGCGTCTTTGGTATCAACATGAATGGTGCCACCGAAGCCGCCATTACCGCTGCGAATATCATGCGGCCCTTTATCGACGTCGATACGCTTAATCAGCTCCGGTTCAATGAACACCGAGCCTTGGCGGTATTTCTCAAAGCCTTTTGGCGCACCGTCCAGAACAACTTTGACGTCTTCCATGTCGCCCATGCCCCAGATGTTCAGGCTCTGCCCACCCGGTCGAGGAGAACCGGCCATCGACACGCCGGGAAGTTTATCCAGCAGGCTGGCAATATTGTCGGCTTGTACGCGATCGACATCAGCCTGGCGTAACACGGAACGTCCGGCAGCGGCGCTGTCCGATGTGCCGCCGACAACCGAGAGCGTTGGGATCATCAGGCTGCCGTCACTTCCCTCGGCAGCAAGCGTGGACTCCAGCCGATAACCCGTGGCCGTCTGCACCGCATTCAGTCCGGTTCCCGCCAGTGCGGCCGCAAAGGCTGCCTGAACGGTGTAGGTTCCCTGCACGCTCCCGCTGGTTTTATTCTGTGTTTGGTCGGGAGAAAACGTGAGAATGACATTGGCGCGGCTGGCAACAGCCTGCAACGTGGCTCCTAACGACCCGGCCGGAATGGAAAATGCCATTGTCGGTGCCGCGGCAGTTGCAGCAGTTTCCGCCGCCAGCGCCGAGCCGACCGTTCCGACACTTAAGATCAATACGCCAGACAGTGCCAACCGGACTGCCCGCGCGACCGCCAAGGCGGGTTTATGCACGATGCACCCACCATTATGATTGTTTATCGCCATTGTCATTCCCCTGAAATATTGAAAAAAAAGACACATCAGGTAGGTCACGCGAAAAACAAAATCGGGCAGAAAAATAGCAAAATTTTTCAGAGAAATGCCTTTAGCACGGTGTTAATGACCGCATCGAGGTAACGCACAGGACTGATTGATGACGGGAAAACGCACCTTTGGTCACGAGGAGAGCCGCCTCTACCATTGATTTTCACTACACTTGACCTCATCTTAGTAATTAACCCGCAATAGATATCCGCCTTGCCGGTCTCTCTTCAACAGATTCCACTTACCGGCAACGAGATCACCCACAATTATCAGGACGGCACCATGACGAATCCATTACTGACCTCATTTACTCTGCCCCCGTTCTCCAGCATTAAAACGGAAGATATTGTCCCAGCAGTGAAATCTGCGCTGGATGAATGCCGCGAGACGGTAGAGCGTGTGGTCGCGCAAGCGGGGCCGTTCACATGGGATAATCTGTGTCAGACGCTGGCGGACAGCGACGATCGTCTTAGCCGCATTTTTTCCCCTATCAGCCATCTGAACGCCGTGAAGAACAGTCCGGAGCTGCGCGGTGTTTATGAGCAATGTCTGCCGCTGCTGTCTGAACACAGCACTTGGGTTGGTCAACATGCAGGATTGTATCAAGCCTATCGCAGCCTGCGTGACGGCGAACACTACACCACGCTGAGTCTGGCGCAGAAGAAATCCGTTGATAACGCACTGCGCGATTTTGAACTGTCCGGCATCGGCCTATCACCGGAAAAACAGAAACGCTACGGTGAAATTTCCGCTCGCCTGTCCGAACTTGGCTCGCAATACAGCAACAACGTGCTGGATGCCACCATGGGCTGGAGCAAACTGATTACCGACGTCGCTGAGTTGGATGGCATGCCGGAAAGCGCCCTGGCAGCAGCCAAAGCGCAGGCAGAAGCCAAAGAACAAGATGGCTGGCTGCTAACGCTGGATATCCCAAGCTATCTGCCGGTGATGACCTACTGCACCAATCAGGCTCTACGTGAAGAAATGTACCGCGCGTTCGGCACCCGCGCATCCGATCAGGGGCCAAACGCAGGCAAGTGGGACAACAGCGAAATTATGGCGGAGAAGCTGGCGCTGCGTCACGAACTGGCACAGTTGCTGGGTTTCGACAGCTACGCGCACAAGTCGCTGGCAACCAAAATGGCGGAAAACCCGCAGCAGGTTCTAGATTTCCTGACCGATCTGGCGAAACGCGCCCGCCCGCAGGCTGAAGAAGAACTCGCACAGCTACGCGCCTTCGCCAAAGAACACTTCGGCGTGGATGAATTGCAGGCTTGGGATATCACCTACTACAGCGAGCAGCAGAAGCAGCACCTGTATTCCATCAGCGATGAGCAGCTTCGCCCGTATTTCCCGGAAAACCGCGCGGTGAATGGCCTGTTTGAAGTGGTTAAACGCATTTACGGCATCACAGCCAAAGAACGTAACGATGTGGACGTGTGGCACCCAGATGTTCGCTTCTTCGATCTGTTCGATGAAAGCGGCGAACTGCGCGGCAGCTTCTACCTCGATTTGTACGCCCGTGAACACAAACGTGGCGGTGCCTGGATGGACGACTGCGCGGGTAAACTGCGTAAAGGTAACGGTGAGCTGCAAAAACCGGTCGCCTATCTGGTCTGTAACTTCAACCGTCCGGTCAACGGCAAACCCGCTCTGTTCACCCACGATGAAGTCACCACCCTGTTCCACGAATTCGGCCACGGCTTGCACCACATGCTGACCCAGATCGATACCGCCGGTGTCGCTGGCATCAACGGTGTACCGTGGGATGCGGTCGAGCTGCCAAGCCAGTTTATGGAAAACTGGTGCTGGGAACCGGAAGCGCTGGCCTTTATCTCCGGCCACCACGAAACCGGCGAACCGCTGCCGCAGGAACTGCTGGAGAAAATGCTGGCAGCGAAGAACTATCAAGCTGCGCTGTTCATTCTGCGTCAGTTGGAATTCGGCCTGTTCGATTTCCGTCTGCATGCAGAGTTTGACCCTGCGAAAGGCGCACAGATTCTGCCAACGCTGGCGGAAATCAAAGCGCAGGTAGCCGTAGTGCCAAGCCCAAGCTGGGGTCGTTTCCCACACGCATTCAGCCACATCTTCGCGGGCGGTTATGCCGCAGGCTACTACAGCTATCTCTGGGCCGACGTGCTAGCCGCAGATGCCTACTCCCGCTTTGAGGAAGAAGGTATCTTCAACCGCGAAACTGGTCAGTCATTCCTGGATAACATCCTGACTCGCGGTGGTTCCGAAGAGCCAATGGAGCTGTTCAAACGCTTCCGTGGCCGTGAACCTCAGTTGGATGCCATGCTCGCGCATTACGGCATCAAAGGATGAGCATCTGCTTAATCGCAGAAGAAGGCGCCGATAGTGGCGCCTTATCTTCTTTGGCTGAGCGCTGGGGGCTAGTTTCCGATCCTGATGCGCTGATGGCGCTAGTGCTAACCGCGGAACGTCTGGAATTACGCAAGCAGGATGAACCGAAGCTCGGTGCTATCTTCGTGGATTTTGTTGCTGGGCCGATGGCACACCGCCGTCGCTTTGGCGGCGGACGCGGTGAAGCCGTCGCTAAAGCGGTTGGTATCAAAAAAGGTTACCTGCCGGATGTCGTGGATGCGACAGCGGGTCTGGGGCGCGATGCTTTTGTACTGGCAGCATTGGGTTGCCACGTACGCATGGTAGAACGCAATCCGGTGGTTGCGGCACTGCTGGACGACGGGTTGCAGCGTGGCTATCAGGATGCAGAAATCGGCCCGTGGCTACGGGAACGGCTCACGCTGCTACACGCATCCAGTATGACTGCGCTGCGTGACATCACGCCGCCACCGGATGTGGTCTATCTCGATCCCATGTTCCCGCACAAACAAAAGAGTGCGCTGGTGAAGAAAGAGATGCGAGTGTTTCAATCACTGGTGGGTGCGGATGACGACGCCGATGCACTGCTGGAACCCGCACGTGCGCTGGCGAAGAAACGCGTCGTAGTGAAGCGTCCAGACTATGCGCCGCCGCTGGCTGGCGTGCCGGCACAGTCTATGTTGGAAACCAAAAGCCACCGCTTCGACTTCTATCTTCCCGTCTGAATCCCTCGCCGCTACGTGTTGGCGGTGAAAAACCCACCTTGCATCGCATTTCTTATGCCGCTTTTGCAAAGTCTGTAGCGCAAATGAGAAGCAAATCGCATAATTTCGCGCTATCAGTTCTTATTACACTAAGATGACATAATGAAAAAAACGCTTCTGTCACTTCTGCTTTGTTTGAGTACCTCTGCTATGGCCGTTCAAGAACCGGTAAATATCACGATTCTGGGTACATCCGACCTGCATGGCACCTTTGTTCCCTGGGATTACGCTACCGATACCGCCAACATGGCTGGCAGCCTGAGTCAGATCGCGACGCAGGTACATAAAGTTCGTGCGCAGCAGCCAAATGTGATTCTGGTTGATGCAGGCGACACCATTCAGGGCAACTTTGTCGAAACCTTCAAAAATGACAACACCAGCCCGATGATTCTCGGTTTTAACGCCCTGAATTATGACGTCTGGGTGATGGGCAACCACGAGTTCGATTTCGGACTAAACGTGCTTTCCACCTCGCTTGAGCAGTTCAATGGCACCGCGCTGGCGGGTAATATTTTTTGGGAGAGCGGTAAGCCTTACTTACCAGCCTATAAAATAGTCGAACGACAGGGCGTGAAGATTGGCATCATCGGTATGGACACGCCGATGACCGCTGAATTCGCCAAAGGCACTGACCGCGTGAAAGGGCTGAACTTTACCGATCCCGTCGGGGCAGTAAAAACGGTTATCCAGCAAATCCACGGCAAAGTGGATGCCATCGTGCTGGTCGCCCATATGGGGATCGATAACGAGAACCAGCGGCCGGGCACAGGCGTGGGCGACATTGCTCGCGCTAACCCTGAATTAGCCGCCATCGTCGCGGGTCATATGCACGTAAAAGTGGATAAAGAGGTGATTAATGGCGTGATCGTCACCGAACCGGACAGATATGGCCGCGCACTGTCGCGCATCGATTTGCAGTTTGAGCAACAGAACGGCAAATACGTGCTGATTAATAAAGACAGCTATACCTATTCGATTAAAGACGTAGATTCTGATCGCAAGATGGAAGACATCTACGAGCCTTATCACAATACCCTGCGCGCCAATGCCAACCGTCCGATTGCACAGCTTATGGAGCACGATCTGGTACCACAAGATGCCGTAAAAGGCATTCCTCAGGTACACGTACAGGACACAGGTATCAGCGCCCTGTTCCAGGAAGCCAGCCGCTATTACGCGCCTAAAGCGCAGGTTATCGCACTGCAAATTGATAATGATCGGCCCAAGCTGAACATCGGCACCATTGCCGCAAAAGACATCGCCTTTAACTATCAATACGCAGGCGGTGAAATCACGGTTTATCAGCTCACCGGAAAAGAACTGAAGAAATACATGGAATGGTCAGCGGGTTACTTCAACCAGCTGCAAGACGGGGATGTGACTTACAGTTTCAATCCGCAGCGTCGTGCCTCCAAATATTCCACCAATGATTTCTTCGACGGCGTGACCTACACCATCGATCTGACGAAACCCGCTGGGCAACGCATTACCGACCTGAAAATGAATAACGGCACACCGGTTACCGACGATATGCCGATTCGTCTGGGTATGAACAGCTACCGTATGGGTCACCTGACGCAGAAAGGCGGCGTGCTGGAAGGCATGCAGTTCCCAGTGCTGTCGGATACCAAAGTGGAATATGGCGAAGAGGCGGGCACGATTCGTAACCTGACCATCCGTTATTTGACTGAAGTGAAAAAAGGTCAATACGAGGGTACGGTGCCGCAGCGCTGGAAGCTGGCGGAATTGCAGGGCTATGAACATGAACGCAAAATTGTCGAATCACTGCTCAACAGCGGAAAAATCAGCGTACCGACCTCAGACGATGGCCGCTACAGCAACGTGCAATCCATCAACGTGAAGTCGTTGATGCTGCCGGATGCAACGCAAAAGGAGAAACGCGTGGCGGAACTGACGCAACAGCGCGACAGCACCACCAATGCGTTGACCAAGCAGCGGCTGAACGATCAGCTGACGATTATCGCGGCGATTAACTGACAGGCGTTATCTCTCGCTGCGGGCTTTCCAGCGTTCGCTCGTCAGGTAGCCGTTCACGCCCACATCAAGGAAAGGGCGTGGCGGCAGGTAGTTTGCCTGTCCGAGCGATTGCATATCGCTAATCAGCGGGTTGTCTTCACCTAACGCCAGATCCGCCAGAATATGTCCGGCGGCGGTTTGCTTCGATAGCCCCGCCCCGTTACAGCCAGCAGAGGCGTAGACATTGTCGCTTAGCTGCCCCCAAATTGGCGCACCATTGCGCGTTACGCTAATCAGCCCTGACCACGTGTGCGCCATTTTAACGTCGCTCAACTGCGGAAACATGCGGGCAAAAATAGCAGCATGTCGACGCGCGTGGCGTCCGGTTTCTACTGCACTATTAACCAGCTCAGGGGCAAATTTAACATGCTCCCGAATCAGGAAGCGATGGTCGCGCGTGTAACGCAGCGTCGCACTGGCTAGCGCATTGACCGGCGTCAGCCCCCAATCTGGCATATCACCCATCCGTGCAATCTGTTCCGCATTCAGCGGCTCAGTCAGCGTCGCGAAGGTCGCTACGGCAAAAACCCGACCATTGAACAACGGCAGGCCGCGTGCCGCGCCGTTAATCGCCATCATCAGCTTATCTGCCTGAATCTCACCATAGGGCGTTTCCACGCGAATGCGCGATCCAGTTTCAATATTCAGCGCAGGAGAATGGGCGTAAACCGTCACGTTCTTAGGCAGATTCGCCACCAGCCCGATAACCAAAGCTGCCGGATTTAGCAGAATACAATTGGGGGTATACACAGCGCGTTGATAGAAAGAAGTTCCAAGGCGACGAGCAAGTTCGTCTTTTTCAACCAGCTGATAGGGTTCGCCAAGGTCGTTCAATTCACGGACATAGGTATCGATCAGGCCGTTGAATGTCGAGCTAACGGCACAGTGATATTTTCCTGCCACGCTCCAGTCACACGCGATAGCATGGAGATCCACTTTCTCTTTCAGGTGCGCTACGCCGGATTGCAACAGGCGGCGATAAGCAGCAGCCTTTTCTAACTCCGCCGTCGAACTGCCGATGTTATGCGGTAAATCGATGACGAAACCAGAGTTACGCCCGGAGGCATTGTCGCCAATCTCGCCGGCATCCAACAGGATAATGTGTTTATCTGGGCGCTGTTCAGCCAAACGCTGGGCAAAGGCGATCCCCGCATAGCCAGCGCCAATCACCAGCCAATCCGCCGTTGTTTTCCCCCGCTGCTGCGAATAATTCGGTTTATCGACAAGATCTGCCGACCAGCCATTACGATTCTGATCGAAAGGAAGATGTTTGATTTTCACAATGGTGTAAGCCTTGAAGATAACGGGTTGTACCGGAAGGCAGGAACACAATACCGACGATACGCAATGCGGATTAAGATAAAGAAAGGCAGGAAGCGGTGTCCAGAAAGAAATGTCGCTAACGCTTAGATAAATAAGTGAAAAGTCAAAGCGCCTGCAAATACAGGCGCTTTGACTACATTATGCGCTACACAGTTATCGTTAAACCATCATACGTTGAACCATCATCCGTTAAACAACGCCCTGCGCCAGCATCGCGTCGGCCACTTTTACAAAGCCCGCCACGTTGGCACCGCGCACGTAGTTCGTCTGGCTATCTTCGCCACCGTACTGCACACACGCGTTGTGAATATCCAGCATGATGTGATGCAAACGCGCATCCACTTTCTCCGCTTTCCAGCCCAAACGTGCCGCGTTCTGCGCCATTTCCAGCCCGGATGTCGCCACGCCGCCTGCGTTAGCCGCTTTGCCCGGTGCAAACAGCACGCCCGCATCCAGGAACGCATCGGTCGCTGGAATCGTAGTTGGCATGTTGGCACCTTCCGCTACGGCTTTCACGCCATTAGCAATCAGCGTCTGCGCCGCTGGCAGATCCAGCTCATTCTGCGTCGCACACGGCAGCGCGATATCTACTGGCACTTCCCACGGCGTTTTGCCTGCAAGGTAGGTCAGCTTCGCTTCCCGCGCGTAATCTTCCACGCGGCCATAGCGTTTGTTTTTAATCTCTTCCAACAGCGCCAATTTCTCTGGGGTAAACCCGTTTTCATCCACCACAGTGCCGTTAGAATCCGATACCGTGACCACACGAGCACCCAGCTCCATCGCTTTTTCAATCGCGTACTGCGCCACATTACCGGAGCCGGACACAGCAACTCGCATACCTTCGAAGCCCAGACCGTGGCGTTTCAGCATCGCTTCGGTGAAGTAAATCAGGCCGTAGCCCGTCGCTTCAGGACGAATCAGACTGCCGCCAAACGACAGCCCTTTGCCGGTAAAGACGCATGCGGTGTTGTTGGTCAGTTTCTTCATCATGCCGGTCATGAAGCCGACTTCGCGACCACCGACACCGATGTCACCCGCCGGAACGTCCGTATCCGCGCCCAAATGACGATACAGCTCCGTCATCAGTGCCTGACAGAAACGCATGACTTCGCCCTGACTTTTCCCTTTCGGATTAAAGTCTGAACCCCCTTTGCCGCCGCCCATTGGCAGCGTCGTCAGCGCATTCTTGAACGTCTGCTCGAATCCAAGGAATTTCAGAATCGACAGGTTAACGGACGGATGGAAACGCATGCCGCCTTTGTACGGGCCGATCGCGGAGCTGAACTGGACACGCCAGGCGCGGTTCACCTGTACCTGACCTTTGTCATCCGTCCACGCCACGCGAAACTGAATCACACGTTCCGGTTCTACCAATCGTTCCAGCAGGCTGTAATCCGCATAGTGAGGGTTCTGCTCCAGAAAAGGCCACAGCGTAGAAAGCACTTCATTAACGGCCTGTAGAAATTCAGGCTGATGCGGATCGCGTTGTTGAACAGAATCAAGAAAACTTGCCAGAGATACGATTTGTGCCATGAACAGCTCCTGATTGAACGAATAAGCTCCCTTCTGCTTCTTTAATTTTTAGACACGTAGAAGCTTGTGGGATCGGTGAAAATGATGTTGTGTCCTCTGGACTATAACACTGGCGATGGATATTTAAGCAAGCGTTTTCTTTTTAGATAAACGTTATAATCCAATGAGATAGGAAGGGTTTTTTGGGGTGTTTTGAGAAAGAAATACGACATAAGTTTTTGTTATATAACAAAAGGCGCAGCCAAAAGCCGCGCCTTTCATCACTGAAAAAAAATGCAAAAAAAGTTAATTTTTATTCGTTTTCCTCATCACGCAATGGCACGATGAGCATGTCTACATGTACGGTATTAATCAGCTGACGTGCAGAAGACATCAATTTGCTCCAGAAGTCCTGATGGTGCCCACACAGCACGAGATCGGCTTCATATTTCTTGATCGCATCAACCAACACTTGCCCTAAATCACCGCTGCCACTCAGCGTTTCGCTGATAGGATAGCCAGCATTCTGGGACAACTCGGTCAACGCATTCTGGGTTTCTTCAGAGATGCGCTGTTGCATATCTCCCAGATTGACGTCGATAAGCCCCGTGTAGAGATCGGAGTAATTCACATCGACGTGGATTAACGACACTTTCGCATTGTACGGTCTTGCCATTGAAACGGCTTTTTCCACTAACACTTTGCTTTCTGGAGAAAGGTCAACAGCAATAAGGATGTGTTTGTAAGCCATAATAAGACTCCTTCCGTAAAGACTAATTAAGGGTTAGCAGATATTTCGCCTGCCGGTTTAATACTTAACAGAGAGTTATAAGATAGCACTCGTCCGCGCTATCGGACTGTTCAGTCGATCACAACCCGTTTTCAAACCTGTCAATTCTATTAATAAGTGTAGTAGAAACCGCTCCTTTTCACAGTTAAATCGCGCAGCTTCTCCTTTCGGAAAGGGTATTACCTCGCCGAAAATCGTCCTTCATCCTGATTGCACCTGCCTCTCTGGCACAAACGAACATTCTTCTTCTACACTACAAGTAGGGGGTAGTGAGCCTGTCTGCTGCACCTTGGGATGGAAAACAAGAATGGGATTAGCCGTGATGCTGTTGGCTATCCCAAATGACAATAAAATCGTGCGCAAGCGCGTGGCATAACTATTCGTCGCAGAAAAACGTCGCGGACAATCGTAACGCTTGTCATCGGTCATAGGTGGACCACAGGAATACATGGCCATCAAATCTGACGAATAGAACGACCGGGAGGGAAGCATGATTAGTACATTTGCGCTTTTCTGGGCTTTATGTATCGTCTGCATCATCAATATGGCGAGGTATTATTCTTCATTACGCGTGTTACTGCTGATTTTGCGTGACTGTGACCCGCTGCTTTACCAATACGTTGATGGAGGAGGTTTTTTTACATCGCACGGTCAGCCAAGCAAGCAAATCAGGCTGGTAGGCTATATCTACACGCAGCGCTATCTTGACCATCACGACCCTGAATTTATTCGCCGCTGTGAGCGGGTGCGGGGACAATTTCTGCTCACGACCGCCTTGTGTGGCCTCATTGTCATCAGCCTGATTGCCATGACGATATGGTATTAACAGTATGAACATCGATAAAAAGTAAAAAGGCGATTCCCCACAGAATCGCCTTTTTTTATGATTAACCTGTTACCAAAATCAAATCAGCTTCAACGCCAGCCAGTACAGCGTACCGGACATCAGCATTGAGACTGGCAGCGTCAATACCCAAGCCAGCAGAATGCTTTTTATCGTTTTACCCTGTACGCCTCCACCGTCCGCAATCATCGTCCCGGCAACCGCCGAGGATAATACGTGCGTGGTGGAAACCGGCATACCGGTATAGCTGGCAACGCCAATCGATAGAGCCGCCGTCACCTGCGCCGAAACGCCTTGTGCGTAGGTCATGCCTTTCTTACCAATCTTCTCACCGATGGTCACAGCAACACGTTTCCAGCCCACCATGGTGCCCAGAGACAGCGCCAATGCAACCGCGACGATGATCCAGAGAGGCGCGTATTCAACCGTCTGCAGCATGTCTTTACGCAGGTTGTTCAGGTAGCGTTTATCTTCACCCGACGTTTCTGGCAGCTTAACCACGCGATCCATCGTATCCGCGATGCACATCAGCAAGCGACGTACTCTGCTACGATCCTCAGGGTTTAACTGGTCGTAACTTTTCAGGTTATTCAGCAGGCCCTGTGTACGTTCAATCGCGATCATCACGCGTGAACTGTCACAGTGGAACTCTTTCTGACCGCTGCCGGGAATCGTACTTTCTGGCGCAGGAATCACTGGTGGAGATAAGTCGATAACGTGCGTCAGCGCGTCACCATGCTGCTTGTAGTATTCCTGTAAATTGACAACCGCGTCGCGGGTACGGCTGATGTCATAGCCAGATGCGTTCATGTTGACAATAAACCCAGCTGGCGCGACGCCAATCAGCACCAGCATAATCAAGCCGATACCTTTCTGACCGTCGTTTGCACCGTGAGAGAAGCTCACACCAATCGCCGATAAAATCAGCGCGGTACGCGTCCAGAACGGCGGCTTACGTTTGCCATCCTGCTTCTCGCGATCGACAGGTGTCAGATGCACGCGTTTGCGTTTTTTACTGTCGTTCCAGAACCGACGCAGTACTAGCACCAGCAGGCCTGCGACCACCATCCCCACAATCGGCGATAGCAACAGCGACAGGAAAATGCTGATCATTTTCGGCACGTTCAACGCATCCACGACGGAGGTATCCGTCAACAGCGCGTTGGTCAAACCAATACCGATAATGGAGCCGATCAGGGTGTGAGAACTGGAGGCAGGAATACCAAAATACCAGGTACCCAAGTTCCAGATAATGGCGGCCAGCAGCATGGAAAAGACCATCGCCAGACCGTGTGCCGAACTCACGTTCAGTAATAAATCCGTGGGGAGAAGGTGAACAATCGCATAGGCCACGCTCAGGCCGCCCAGCAGTACACCGAAGAAATTAAAGACACCCGCCATAACAACAGCAAACTCTGCGCGCATCGCTCGGGTATAAATAACAGTGGCAACGGCATTCGCAGTATCGTGAAAACCGTTAATGGCTTCGTACATCAGTACAAACAACAAAGCCAATATCAACATCAGGCCGGTGTAGTAATCCAGTCCGGCAAATAAATGTAGCATAAACGTTAGGCCATTTAGTGGTCATGAACGCGGCGCATTATCAGTGACAAGCGGGGGTCGGGAAAAGCGAAATATGACATTTTTTTGACTTAAAATGTGACGACGATCGGTAGAGAAACCACTTAATCAATAAAAATCAAATAATTATATATTTTTACTAAATTATGCAAATTGTTACGCTGGTATCGAACACAAACCATCACTACAATTTGCCGCCCCATGGTTTATCAGCCTGCGGCAATCCAAGAAGATAAAATCACTCATCGGAGAAATGCATTGTGGAACAGTTTGACGTTGTCATCATCGGTGCCGGTGCAGCAGGCATGTTTTGTGCCGCACAGGCAGGACAACGCGGGCTGCGTGTTCTACTGCTCGATAACGGCAAGAAGGCTGGCCGGAAAATATTGATGTCCGGCGGTGGTCGCTGCAATTTTACCAATATGTATGCGGAACCGGCGGCGTATCTGTCCCAGAATCCTCACTTTTGTAAATCGGCACTGGCGCGTTATACCCAATGGGATTTCATTAGTCTGGTCAACAGCCACCGCATCGCTTACCACGAGAAAACGCTCGGCCAGCTATTCTGCGATGATTCCGCACAGCAAATCGTGGACATGTTGGTAACTGAGTGCGAGCAGGCTAACGTCACTCTCCGTCTGCGCAGCGAAGTTACCTCGGTGGAGAAATCTGACGATCGGTTCACCATCCATCTGAGCAACGGGACATCATTCCAAAGCGCATCGCTGGTCGTTGCCTGCGGCGGCCTGTCAATGCCTGGCTTGGGCGCGACGCCGTTCGGTTATCAGCTCGCCGCACAATTTGATATCAACGTACTCCCAACCCGCGCTGCGCTAGTGCCCTTTACGCTGCACAAGCCTTTGCTCGAACAGTTGCAAACGCTCTCCGGCGTCTCTGTGCCTACCATCGTCACCGCAGAAAACGGCGTGATATTCCGTGAAAATATCCTGTTCACGCATCGCGGGCTCTCTGGCCCCGCTATTTTGCAGATTTCCAGCTACTGGCAGGCCGGTGAATTCGTCACCATCAACTTACTGCCCGACTGCGATCTCACCCAGCTTATCAATGACGAACGCACAGTTCATCCGAATCAAAGCCTGAAAAACACGCTGGCACAGTGGCTACCTAAACGACTGGTCGAATGCCTACAGGCGTTAGGACAATTGCCGGACGTCACGTTGAAACAGCTCAACAGCGCACAGCAAACAGAGATTGAACAGAGCCTGCAACAGTGGCGCGTTCAGCCAAACGGCACAGAAGGTTACCGCACGGCTGAAGTGACCATCGGCGGCATCGATACCCGAGCCATCTCCTCCAAAACCATGGAAGCTAACGCGGTGCCGGGGCTGTATTTCATCGGTGAAGTAGTTGATGTAACTGGCTGGCTCGGCGGCTATAATTTCCAATGGGCCTGGAGTTCGGCATGGGCCTGCGCGCAGGCTCTGCCTTTCAGCAAATAGGCACTATAATAACCACTATTCAGCGCTCTCCTTGAATTCACGGAGAAAAGGACGTCTCTACATAGGCCTCTGCTGCCAGAAAGGAGATGTGAATGAGTCCCAGACGTAGTGAGCATAAGATCAATATGTTGCAGTTACTGGTCGCAGGTATGCTGCCATTGCTGCTCGGATTGTTGTTCACTTTTGTAGAGTCCAGATTAATGGTAAAGCGCGATTTGGAATCCACCGCGCAAATTGCCATGAATCATGCTGAGAATATTTCGACACAAGCATGGAAGATGGTGGATCGCCTCCAGCACTTTCATGGTCAGCCCTGCAACGTCATTGCCGATGAACTGCAACGTCTTGGCTCGATTTTTTCTTACTTTCGTGCGATTGGCGTGACTCATAATACCGACGTCTATTGCTCTTCAACTTTTGGTAGCACACTGACGCCAATAAGCCGCATCATTCAACAACCATTGCCGGATACCTATTCTGAACGCTGGAGCCTGTCGATCGCAGGTTCAGACAACGTAAAAGGACGCCCAGCGCTGATTTTCGTCCAGATGCCCCTCACGGGTTACGGCGCTTACGCTATGGTCGATGCGCAATACCTCATTGATCTTATGATTGCGATTAGCCAAATCCGGGGCTATGAACTCATTCTGCAAATGGATAATGGTCACCCAATTCAAACTGGCCCGACAATTGCGCCTCGCGCCGGCTTATTTTCTACCTCTGCGCTTGAAATCAAATCGGACCGCTTTCCCATTACTATCCATATTATCGCCCCCGCCTCTCAGGAAATAACGAACTGGAAGCAGGCATTTTTCACGTTTCTGCCACTGGCAATGATTCTCTCTCTGCTTTTCACTACGGCGATGTGGTACTGGCAAAAACGTAAATTATTATTCCGCGATGAAATCCGTAAAGGCATTGCTAACGGCGAATTTTCCGTATATTACCAGCCAATCTATGATGCGGATTCGCACTCCTGCACTGGCGTTGAAACATTACTCCGTTGGCGGCGCAGTAATGGCCAGTGGATTAGACCCGATGTATTTATCTCTGCCGCCGAAGCAGAAAGTATGATCATCCCCATCACTCGGCATTTATTTGATCTGGTCGCATCCGATATCGCCAGCTGGCAGGTGAAACCCGGATTTCATCTGGGGCTCAACGTTGCAGCCGAGCATTTGCATCATCCAAGTTTCGTACCAGACGTACATCGCTTTGCGGAGAAGGTCGCCTCACATTCATTAAGCATTACGCTGGAACTCACAGAACGTAACCTCATCAGCAACGGTCCTGAAATCATACAGCGCCTGCATCAGTTGCGTGAAGATGGCTTTATGATTGCCATCGATGACTTTGGCACTGGCCACTGTTCACTCTCTTATCTGCAAAATTTTCCGCTGGATTGCCTGAAAATAGATCAGGGATTCGTCAGTGCGATTTCATCTCCGGACGAAGAAGCTCCTATTCTTGATGCCATTATTAATTTAAGCCATCGCATCAAGCTTCAATCCATCGCGGAAGGCGTGGAAACCGAACAGCAACTCATGTATTTACAGCGGCGCGGTGTCAAATATATACAGGGATTCCTTTATGCTAAGCCGATGGACAATGAATCGTTGCATGTCTGGCTTCACTATAATGGTAATAAATCGATTGAGAGTTTTATCAATAAAAACGTGGAAGGGGAAAATAAGTAATAACCGGCGGAAGCCTGTCCACCGGTTTTCTATGTCAGGAAAATCAGAAACGATAACCGACGCCAATATTAAAGCTATCTACACGCGTTTCATAAATTTTTGTGCCTTCGTAGCCAATATCAATTGCCCAGTTGGCTACTGGCGTAATTTGGATACCAGCGCCGTAAGCAAAGCTGGATTTGCTTTCACTACCAGATTCACGGAAAGCATCTCCTTCTTCCCAACTGGATTTACCGTGGCCAATACCCGCCAAACCATAAACACTGACATATTCGTTAAAGCGGTAAGATGGGCCAGCCATGAGTGAATAATATTTCAGTTTATAAACATCATTGCTTGAATTCTGATAATACTCTGTTTGTTCCGCGCTCACATAAGTGAAAGAGCCAATAATGCCAAGAGCGGAATCACCCTGATAATGGTATTTGGCCGTAATCCCTTTTGGATCTTTAAAATCATCGACTTTCGCCTGGGCATAACCCAAGGACACCGTTTGTGTCGCCTGAGCAACAGACATTCCCATAGCACAAGCAATCAGAGTGGAAAGCAGCAGTGTTGTTTTTTTCATGATCGAAACATCTTCCATGTTTGAATAAAAAAGACGGTTTCAACAAAGCGAATATATAACTATCGCGAATGTTGGCCGCACACAAACTTACATTTAAATACGGCGAGGTAAAGTCAGTCTTATTTTTAAACAACGAGAAGAATTATTATTTTAATCATTAAAAAACAAAAGGATAAGAATCATTCAGGGTAATTAACGCGCACTTTTTTACTCTGTTTTTGGGAACATTCCGAACTAAACGCTGGGAAAATATGGCAATACTCAACGCCAAAGAATACTGATAAAAAACCCTGTTCTTTGAAGGAGTATTTTTATAAATGACTAGTTTTAGACATGAGTACTTTAGAAACGAACGGTATGAATAGACGATGTTGAAGCAGGATGAAAAATGAAAATGAGTTACTGGGGAAGAATGTTGGTCGGCGAGAGAGGATTCGAACCTCCGACCCACTGGTCCCAAACCAGTTGCGCTACCAAGCTGCGCTACTCGCCGAATGCGGGCGCATATTACTGCTACCTTATTAGAGCGTCAATACCTTTTTCGCAAAAGGATTCTGGCTGCTGTTAAAGTATCCATTCCTTGTATTTACAGCCTGAAACCCGACATCCTTGTCTGTGGTTCATGTCAATTATACCCGTCATACTTCAAGTTGCATGTGCGTTGGCGACGTTCAGTCACCCGAATCACTTACCTGAGTAAGCTCATCGGGACTCCTTCGCTTGCCGCCTTCCTGAAACTCGAATTATTTAGGGTATAGCGGGTTTCTGACACCAGTTATTTTTAGGGTTAATACCGCCATCAGGCGACGTGTATCCCAGACATCCGAGAACCGTGTCAAACAGCTCTTCATGGCGATGTGTTTTGCCAACGCGCTGTTGCGCCTTCAACTGCTCAAACGCATGCAGATTATCGGTGTCAGCCAGAAATTTATCTGATGTCCATACCATCATCGGTGAACGGAACTGTTCAGGCGGCGCCATCTGACGCGGCGTACCATGCAAATGGTAGTTATCATCGATGGACTCACCATGATCGGAAGCATAAAACACAATAGCTTTCTTATCCCGAACCTGATCGATCACGCTATCAATAAAGCTATCGGTATAGAGCACGCTATTATCAAAAGCATTAATCAGCTGATCACGCGTACAGGATGCATCAACGCCCATACACTCTGGCTGATAGCGCGCATAGCTGCGTGGATACCGCATGGAATACAGGTAGTGAGAACCCTTGGTATGCAGCACAATCAGATGCTTGCCTTTAGGGTAGCGTGCCAGCGATTCCTTGACCTCATCAACCAGCAACATATCTTGCACTGATTTGCCGTCATTGTGCTTCTCTGATGCAATCATTTCGCGGAAAGAATAGTTGTTCGCTTCAATGCTATTGTAAAACCACACCTCACTTTGCATAGCAAACAGCTCGGAGGTAAAGCCCAACTCTTTCATTACGGCAAAGACATTCTGTTCTTTCAGCGTTCGCTGCGGGTTGTCTTCCGTACCGCCTTCTCGCACAAACATACAACGCATGGAAAGCTTGGTTGAGGTATCACACGATTGGCCACGGAATGCGACCAGATTCTTTTCTTTTGACAGCTTCGGCGTCGTATCTCTTTCGTAGCCTAATAGCCCCATGTGATCCCAGCGGGTTGTTTCACCAATAATGAAAACCACGTAGGTATCGTCAATGCCTTTCGGCGGGACGTAGGTAAAATGCTGAGCTGGATCGAAAAGATTAGAAGAGTCCAGGCTCTCGTCAAACTTGGTATACGCAAATAACCCTAATGCGGATAACCAGTTAGAAGGCAGATACGAGTGAGCCACGACGCCACCATAGCTGGGCAAATCCACATTGGATTCTCGCTCGGACACTGCCTGAATGTTATCCATATAGCGAAGCGGCATCCAAACCAACGCAACGACAGCCACAAGAACCAAAAGAGGAATCAAACGCTTTCCTGGTGATTTAAGCTGCTCGATCAGCGTATGACGCAGCGAGTTTTTCCAGATCAAAAACAGCGGCAGCGCACTTACCAACAGCATCCACAGGAAAAAACGAAAACCAATAACTTCTTTAGAAAGATCAATATCCGTGGTCATGACCGCTGCAATAATCCCATAGCCGATCACGACATTAAAAAACGTCATGTAATAGCTTGCAGCAACGGAAATCAGCACTAAGAAAGAAGCAATAACTCGATAAAAACGACGTCCCCCGAGAGAAATGATCCTCATCAGGAAAAAGGTGAATAAGATACTCGCAGTCAATTCGACAAGAGCGGGAATGAATGTTGGAACCTGGCTACCAGCAGAGAGTGAAAAATAATCAAACCGACGGTAATACACTGAGATATTGAGAAAAAGGCCAATATAAACTGCCAGGACAAACGATAACTTGGGTTGCGAAAAAGATGCTACAAACTTCATTATGACAAGTGCTCCAACAAAACCTTTCTTATTATCTGAAGCTATACGACAACATCCCTATGTCTGAGTTCAACGGAAATAATCAGACTCTCAGGCATTTTTATATCGTAAACAGCAAATAGGCTCACACCGTTTAATTGGTAAATTTTACTTATGATTAAGCAGGGGAAACAGAAAAAAATTGTCCTTTTATGTGAATGGAACTACTAAAAAATAAAAAGTGCGATTCCAATATTTACTGAAAAACCACCGTTGCTTATCTATGTATTCCCTCACGATCCAACCGGGCAATTAATTCCACCACGATGGGGTGATTCAGGAACGCCATAATCTCTTCTGCACGTCGTTCCCCAATGCCCGAGAACTGCCGCCATTGTTGCGCCGTCCGTTGCTGTAATGCCACCCAATCCACATTATCCAATGCATTAATTGCCGAACGAGGAACAGGAATGCCCAGTGCAAGTAGCCAATGGGATAGCGACTTCTGTCGTGCCGACTGGAAACTCGTGTAAATATCTCGCGCCCGCTTATCACCCATACCGTTGATGGCATTAAGCTGTGGCTCGGTCAGAGATAACCACGACAGCACATCCCCCAGTAAATCATGTTGCATCAAGCGTAGCCACATCCCGTCACGCATTCCCGCCAGATTTAAACCGTGTTCGCCACTCAACCAGACTAAGCGCGCCAGAAATTGCTGTTGGCAAATTACACTATAATGAAAACAGCTAAAAGCATGGAAATTATGTTCATCAGGCGAAACGATGATGGGCCGTTCAGTCCCACGCCATACTACATTATCCAAACGTGGAATCCCCTGCCCGGCCAGGCTGACACTTACCCGATCGCCGGGCAACACATCCCATTGCTTCCAACGAGACAGCGAACCCACATTCACTCGACTGACCGATTTATCATCCAATTTCAAAGGACTAAGCTTCAACACCACGGCGATCTTACCTGTACGTCCGACAGAAAATGCAACATCGGTGACTTCCGCAACCTGATGAACAGGCGGATATTTCCATGCGATCGCCCAGTCGGCCGAGGTGTTACGCCAATAGCGCCCCTGCGGTTCTTTAGTCTGGCGGATAACCACACCATCCGTCACAAAAGGTAGTGGGCTGTGATACCACTGATGACGCCATTTCTCAGCATCGGCGAATGACGTAATGGCATGGGTATAGTCTGCTGTCATGGCAAACCCCATTTCCTTCAATTTTTTCAGCCGTTCGAGCATCGCTTGTGGGCCATCCGGCCATTCCCAAACAAACAGGCCAATCTGCGCCAACACAGGGGATGGCTGATGACGACGCATTTCTCCTGCCACCGTCGAGCGTGCATTAACGCCGCCCTGAGTGTGCTGCTGATGATCGGTCATCTTCAGGAAAAGCTCCCCTTGTAATACCAATGAGGAAGGTGCGCCGTCTAATAAATGAGGAATTTCTGGAATCAGGCGAACCTTTTCGGTCCAATTCTCACCTTGCAGGCCGTTGCCTCGGCTAACCGCAGACACAAGCTTGCCGTGCTGATAGACCAGTGTGACGGCCACACCATCAACTTTTGGCTGAATCCATAAATCCTCACGCTGTGTGATCCATTGCACCAACCGCCCGCGGTCAGACAATTTTTTCAATCCCGTATGAGCAACAGGATGAGGCTGCTTACCATTATCGGGTAACCGAGCGGGAATCACGTTTTGAGGCTGAAAGCAGCCCATCCACTGGTTTAACTGTTCCCGCAGTTGATCATAAACATCATCCTCTATCGGGCTTTTCCCTTCGGTGTAATACACGTCATCCCACTGTTCTAACTGCTGACGTAATACATCAATTTCCTTGATCGAACGTGTGTTATCCCAGTCGGGACACGCTCTGGCCGCAGCAGGGAGACTGCTGATACCACCAGCAACAATGATAATTAAAAAGACGCTGTTCCTGAGCCACATAGAACCTCCAGCCATCCATTAGCGAATGGCCGCAGTACATAGCAACGGAGGGGAAAATACGAGGCGAGAAAAAGAGAAATGCCAAGCGCGCCGCAAGATGATTTATCGTTTGCAACCCCGACAAGAAAGACAGGAATATGCTTCGCATTCTAAAAAAGAAACACTGGAAAAAGATTTGCCCGATGGCATAACGGAAAAACAATCTGCGGAGAATTTATCGTAGCGCGACTGATGGCACATTGGCGTGTATAATGCGGAGAAATGCGCATGTCCCTGCTGCATATACCCTAAATAATTCGAGTTGCAGGAAGGCGGCGACACAGTGAGTCCCCAAGAGCTTACTCAAGTAAGTGACTGGGGTGAGCGAGGAAGCCAACGCACATGTAGCTTGAAGTATAACGGGTATATCAACATCCACCATCGTAACGTAAATAAACTTCATTATGGCTCAAGGCACGTTATATATCGTTTCTGCTCCCAGTGGGGCCGGGAAATCCAGCCTGATTCAGGCATTATTAAAAACGCAGCCGCTTTACGACACTCAGGTATCGATTTCGCATACCACACGAGCGAAACGACCGGGAGAAAACCACGGCGAACACTATTTCTTCGTCGAAGTCGATGAATTCAAACGTATGATTCAGGATAGTGAGTTCCTGGAGCACGCTGAAGTCTTCGGTAATTACTACGGTACATCCCGACCAGCAATTGAGCAGGTATTAGCGACAGGCGTTGATGTTTTTCTGGATATCGACTGGCAGGGTGCCCAGCAAATCCGCGCCAAAATGCCGCACGCGCGCAGTATTTTCATTCTGCCGCCGTCAAAAGAAGAACTGGCTCGCCGTCTACGTGGTCGTGGACAAGACAGCGATGAGGTCATTGCCCGCCGGATGTCGCAGGCCGTGGCTGAAATGACGCATTACGGCGAGTATGATTACCTGATTGTGAATGATGATTTCGATCTGGCGCTGCTCGATCTGAAAACCATTATTCGCGCCGAACGTCTGCGTTTGAGCAGACAAAAGGTTCGGCATGATGCATTAATCACCAAACTATTGGCAGACTGACGCCTCTTTCAGTATGATGCCCAGTCATTTTATTTCCTGTGGAGTAGCACATTATGGCACGCGTAACTGTTCAAGACGCTGTAGAGAAAATTGGTAACCGTTTTGACCTGGTGTTGGTCGCTGCTCGTCGCGCCCGTCAACTCCAGACTGGCGGCAAAGATCCGTTGGTTCCTGAAGAAAACGATAAGTACACCGTGATCGCACTGCGTGAGATCGAAGACGGTCTGATCAACAACCAGATTCTGGATGTTCGTGACCGTCAGGAACAGCAAGAGCAGGAAGCCGCAGAGATTCAAGCGGTCACCGCAATTGCTGAAGGCCGCCGTTAATCACACCACGAGTCGCCCTTGTACATTTTTGAAAGCCTTAATCTGCTGATTCAACGTTATCTTCCCGAAGATCAGATCAAACGTTTACAGCAGGCTTATTTGGTTGCACGTGATGCTCACGAGGGGCAGACTCGCTCCAGCGGTGAACCATATATCACACACCCTGTTGCCGTCGCCTGTATTCTGGCGGAGATGCGTCTCGATTACGAAACGCTGATGGCAGCACTGCTGCATGATGTTATAGAGGACACCCCCGCCACCTATCAGGACATGGAACAGCTTTTTGGTAAAAGCGTTGCTGAACTGGTAGAGGGTGTTTCCAAGCTGGACAAACTAAAGTTCCGCGATAAGAAAGAAGCGCAGGCTGAAAACTTTCGCAAAATGATCATGGCGATGGTGCAAGATATTCGCGTCATCCTGATCAAACTTGCAGACCGTACCCATAACATGCGCACGCTGGGGTCATTACGCCCAGACAAACGTCGCCGCATTGCCCGCGAAACGCTGGAAATATACAGCCCGCTGGCACACCGACTGGGTATCCATCACCTCAAAACCGAGTTGGAAGAACTGGGCTTTGAGGCACTGTATCCGAATCGTTATCGCGTAATTAAAGAGGTCGTTAAGGCTGCGCGCGGTAACCGCAAGGAAATGATTCAGAAAATCCTGACGGAAATCGAAGGGCGCTTGACGGAAGCGGGGATTGCCTGCCGCGTCAGTGGTCGTGAAAAACACCTGTACTCTATCTACTGCAAAATGCACCTGAAAGAACAGCGTTTTCACTCCATCATGGATATCTACGCGTTTCGGGTCATCGTCAAAGAGTTGGACACCTGCTATCGCGTGCTCGGTCAGGTTCACAGCCTGTATAAGCCACGTCCGGGCCGAGTGAAAGATTATATCGCCATTCCCAAAGCTAACGGCTATCAATCACTGCATACGTCTCTAATTGGCCCACACGGCGTGCCGGTCGAAGTACAAATTCGCACCGATGACATGGATCAAATGGCGGAAATGGGTGTTGCCGCGCACTGGGCTTATAAAGAAGGCGAGAGCAGCACCACCGCACAGGTACGCGCGCAGCGCTGGATGCAAAGCCTGCTAGAACTCCAGCAAAGCGCCGGTAGCTCATTTGAATTTATCGAAAGCGTTAAGTCCGATCTATTCCCTGACGAGATGTACGTCTTTACGCCGGAAGGCCGCATTGTAGAACTCCCCGCAGGCGCGACGCCTGTCGATTTCGCTTACGCGGTCCACACCGATATCGGCCACGCCTGCGTCGGCGCGCGCGTTGACCGTCAGCCTTATCCGCTGTCACAATCGCTCACCAGCGGCCAAACCGTTGAAATCATTACCGCACCGGGTGCCAGACCGAATGCCGCGTGGCTTAACTTTGTGGTTAGCTCCAGAGCGCGTTCCAAAATTCGTCAGATGCTGAAAAACCTCAAGCGTGATGATTCCGTGAGCCTCGGACGTCGTTTACTGAACCACGCATTAGGCAACGGCCGCAAACTTTCCGATATCCCTGAAAAGTCGATTCAGCTTGAGCTTGAGCGCATGAAGCTCGCTACGCTGGACGATCTGATGGCCGAAGTTGGTATGGGTAATGCCATGAGCGTCGTTGTGGCAAAAAATCTGCTGAATGAGCAATCTGAACTGGGAACTACCGGGTTACGCAAGCTTCCGATCAAAGGCGCCGATGGCGTAATGCTCTCCTTTGCCAAATGCTGTCGCCCCATCCCAGGCGATCCGATCATTGCCCACGTCAGCCCCGGTAAAGGGCTGGTGATTCACCATGAATCCTGTCGCAACATTCGCGGCTATCAGAAAGAACCTGAAAAATTCATGGCAGTCGAATGGGATAAAGTGACGGAACAAGAGTTCATCGCCGAAATCAAAGTGGATATGTTCAACCATCAGGGCGCACTCGCGAATCTGACGGCAGCGATCAACGCCGCGAACTCTAATATTCAGAGCATCAATACGGAAGAGAGGGACGGCCGCGTATACAGCGCTTTTATCCGCCTCACCACCCTCGACCGCGTTCATCTGGCCAACATTATGCGTAAAATTCGCGTGATGCCGGATGTTATCAAAGTTAACCGTAACCGAAATTAATCGTCATGACCCCTCAACGTTATGCCCGCATAAAAGAAATGCTGAACTGTCGTCAGCCCGATCTGACGGTTTGCATGGAGCAGGTGCATAAACCCCATAACATTTCTGCCGTTATCCGTACTGCGGATGCCGTCGGCGTACATCAGGTTCATGCAATTTGGCCCACCAGCCGAATGAAAACGCTGGTTTCCTCCGCCGCGGGCAGTAATAGTTGGGTAGAAGTTAAAACCCATCGCACCATACATGATGCGGTCGGCCACCTGAAGAATGAGGGGATGCAGGTTCTGGCGACCAATTTGTCTGAACACGCGGTCGATTTTCGGGAAATTGATTACACCCGCCCGACCTGTATTCTGCTCGGACAAGAAAAAACCGGAATTACTGCTGAAGCGCTCAAACTAGCAGATAGAGATATCATCATACCGATGACCGGCATGGTGCAGTCTCTGAATGTCTCCGTGGCCTCTGCGTTGATCCTGTATGAAGCACAGCGCCAGCGCCAGAACGCTGGCATGTATCAGCGTGAAGACAGCCCACTGGATGAAGAAGAGCAGCAGCGCCTGCTGTTTGAAGGGGGCTATCCGGTACTCGCGCGAGTTGCAAAACGTAAAGGGCTGCCTCGGCCTTATATTGACCATCAGGGTCAGATTGTAGCGGATACCCCGTGGTGGGCCGCGATGCAATCGTCAGAGTGCTGATGAAAGGCCGCCTGCTAAACACCCAACCGCTGAGCACACTTGCTGGCGTGGGTGCCAGTCAGGCAGCAAAACTCGCCCGACTCGGGCTGGAAACCGTACAGGATCTCCTGCTGCACTTGCCTTTACGCTACGAAGACCGCACGCACCTTTATCCGATTGGCGACCTCCTTCCCGGTATGTATGCCACCGTGGAAGGTGAAATCCTACGCAACGACATCACCTTTGGCAGCCGCCGTATGTTGACCTGCCAAATCAGCGACGGCAGCGGTCTGCTGACCATGCGTTTTTTCAATTTCAGCGCAGCGATGAAAAACAGCCTCGCGCCGGGACAACGTGTTACCGCTTATGGCGAAATCAAGCGTGGCAAAATCGGCGCGGAAATCATCCATCCTGAATACCGTGTTCAGGGAGATAGCACGCAGGTTGAGCTACAGGAATCGCTCACACCGGTTTACCCCTCCACAGAGGGAATTCGCCAGGCGACACTCCGCAAACTTACCGATCAGGCGCTGGAGCTGCTCGCCGCAAACCACATCGATGAGTTACTGCCTGAATCACTAAGCCGATCGCTCATTAGCCTGCCGGATGCGCTGCGCACGTTACATCGCCCCCCACCGGATATGCAACTCAGCGAGCTTGAGCATGGGAAACACCCAGCACAGCAGCGGCTAATTATGGAAGAACTGCTGGCGCATAATCTGAGTATGCTCGCCGTGCGGGCAGGGGAACAGCGACATAAAGCGTCGCCGCTACCGACAAAGGACAGTCTGAAACAGCAACTGCTCGCCGCCCTACCGTTCACACCCACGCAGGCGCAAGATCGTGTCGTAGCTGAGATTGAAACGGATATGGCGAAAGATTTCCCGATGATGCGTCTGGTACAAGGCGATGTGGGGTCAGGGAAAACGCTGGTCGCCGCATTGGCCGCATTACGTGCCATTGCCAGCGGTAAACAGGTCGCACTGATGGCACCAACAGAGCTATTGGCCGAACAGCACGCCCATAATTTCCGCCAGTGGTTCGAACCATTAGGGCTTGAAGTCGGCTGGCTGGCTGGCAAACAAAAAGGAAAAGCGCGTCAGGCACAGCAGGACGCCATCGCCAGCGGTCAGGTTTCCATGGTTGTTGGGACCCACGCTATCTTCCAGCAACAGGTGAAATTCAACGGACTGGCATTGGTCATCATCGATGAACAGCATCGCTTTGGCGTTCATCAACGACTGGCGCTCTGGGAGAAAGGTGAAGAACAGGGTTTTCATCCCCATCAACTGATTATGACCGCGACACCCATTCCCCGTACGTTAGCGATGACGGCTTATGCCGATCTCGATACCTCTGTCATTGATGAGCTGCCGCCGGGTAGAACCCCTGTCACCACCGTCGCCATACCAGATTCACGCCGCAGCGACATCATCGAACGGGTAAATAGCGCCTGTCAGCAGGAAGGTCGGCAAGCTTACTGGGTCTGTACGCTAATTGAAGAATCTGACCTCTTGGAAGCGCAGGCCGCAGAAGCCACCAGCGAAGAGCTGAAGGCTGCTTTGCCAAATCTCAAGGTTGGATTGGTTCACGGTCGCATGAAAGCACAGGAAAAGCTGGCGGTAATGCAGGCCTTCAAACAGGGTGAACTGCAACTGCTTGTGGCGACAACCGTCATCGAGGTCGGTGTGGATGTACCGAATGCCAGCCTGATGATCATTGAAAACCCAGAGCGTCTGGGTCTGGCACAGCTGCACCAATTGCGCGGGCGCGTCGGACGTGGTGCGATTGCATCTCACTGCGTGCTGCTCTACAAAACGCCAATGAGCAAGACTGCACAAAAACGGCTTCAGGTTCTACGCGATAGCAATGATGGCTTTGTCATCGCTCAACGCGATCTGGAGATTCGCGGGCCGGGTGAATTATTAGGTACGCGGCAGACAGGCAATGCCGAGTTCAAGGTGGCCGATCTCCTGCGCGATCAGGAACTGATTCCACAAGTGCAGCGCGTTGCCCGCCATCTGCATGAGCACTATCCCGAGCATGCCATTGCGCTCATCGAACGCTGGCTACCAGAGCGCGCCCGCTACACCAACGCCTAATCACGGCACAGTATTCTTCATTTTTACTAAAAGTATCCCTTTAAATAATAAGGTCTTACTCATCAGACAAAATTCATATCGAAAAGATGAGTTAGCAAACGTTTGCTTTCGACAAAGAGATCATTAAAATGCGCTCTTTGTCGTTTCAGGAACGCCAACTTACATCATGACTACCACCACGGAAACGTCCCAAACCGAAGCCGCTACCGCACCTCAGCGCAGTGAACTCATCTATCGTCTTGAAGACAGGCCGCCGCTGCCGCAGACGCTGTTTGCCGCCAGCCAGCATCTGCTTGCCATGTTTGTTGCGGTGATTACCCCCGCGCTACTGATCTGTCAGGCATTAGGTTTACCCGCTCAGGATACACAGCGAATAATCAGCATGTCGCTTTTCGCTTCCGGTCTGGCCTCTATTCTACAAATTAAAACTTGGGGCCCAGTCGGTTCTGGTCTGCTGTCTATTCAGGGCACCAGCTTTAACTTCGTGACGCCGCTGATTATGGGTGGGCTGGCGCTGAAGAACGGTGGAGCAGATGTTCCCACGATGATGGCAGCACTGTTCGGTACGCTGATGGTTGCTTCCTTCACCGAAATCATTCTTTCACGCTTCCTGCATTTAACTCGCCGTATCATTACCCCGCTGGTTTCCGGTATTGTGGTGATGATCATTGGTCTGTCGTTGATTCAGGTCGGCCTGACCTCTATCGGCGGCGGCTATGCCGCAATGGGTAATAACACCTTCGGCGCACCCAAGAACCTGCTATTAGCGGGTGCGGTGTTAGTGGTGATCATTCTGCTTAACCGCCAGCGTAATCCCTACCTTCGCGTCGCGTCGCTGGTAATTGCCATGGCGGTGGGTTATCTGGGTGCCTGGTTGATGGGAATGCTGCCGGAAAGCGCGCCTGCGCCACACGATACAATCATCATGGTGCCCACACCGCTGTATTACGGTTTAGGCTTTGATTGGAACCTGTTAATCCCGCTGATGCTGATTTTCATGGTGACGTCGTTAGAAACCATCGGTGACATCACCGCTACCTCTGACGTTTCAGAGCAGCCAGTCAGAGGCCCGCTGTACATGAAACGCTTAAAAGGCGGCGTGTTGGCTAATGGCCTGAACTCGTGCCTGTCTGCCGTGTTCAATACCTTCCCCAACTCATGCTTCGGCCAGAATAACGGCGTTATCCAGCTTACCGGTGTTGCCAGCCGCTATGTCGGTTTTGTAGTTTCGCTGATGCTGATCGCTCTGGGGCTATTCCCTGCCGTTAGCGGATTTGTACAGCATATTCCAGAGCCTGTTCTGGGCGGTGCGACTATCGTGATGTTTGGTACGATCGCGGCATCCGGAGTGCGCATTGTGTCCCGTGAGCCGCTGAACCGTCGCGCTATCATGATTATTGCGCTGTCACTGGCTGTCGGTCTTGGTGTATCACAGCAGCCATTGATTCTGCAATTCGCACCGGATTGGATTAAAACATTGCTGTCTTCCGGTATTGCCGCTGGCGGGATTACGGCTATCGTGCTGAATATGGTCTTCCCACACGAAGAAAAATAGCGCCAGCACGCAATAATTCCTGTTCAGTTCATGTAAAAGCGAGCGGTGATGCAACACCGCTCGCTTTTTACTGTCTGTAACAGCATTACCTATTGAGCCTTCAGGGAAATTGCGGCATAAGAACAGTTCTCCCTGACGATTGGCATGGACTGACACGATGAAATTTATCGGGAAATTATTGCTGACCCTACTACTGCTAGCCTTTTTAGCGCTGGTGGTCGTATATGTATTACTGCAAACCAGTTGGGCGGCAGGCTGGGTGAGTAATTGGGTAAACCAAAATACCGACTACCAGTTGTCACTGGGCAAAATTAATCACGACTGGTCAACGGTCGATCATATCCAACTCACCGATGTCAGTTTTGGCCAAAAAAACCAGCCACCGACGCTCACGGCAAAGCAGGTTTCAGCCGGATTTAGCGCGCGCCAAATTACCGAGCCACGCCATTTCGCTAGCCTGGAACTGGAAGGCGGAACACTAAACCTGTCCTCACAGGCCGCCACGCTCCCTATCGAAGCCGATGTGCTACAGCTGCGTACAATGGCACTGCAGGCAAAGGATGGCGATTGGCGTCTGAATGGTCAGCAGATAAATGGCGGAATGATGCCGTGGCAGCCCGAAGCGGGTTATCTACTGGGCAAACAAGGGCAGTTCCAGCTCAGCGCCCGTTCACTCGAACTCAACGATATTCCCGCCAGCCAGGTATTGGTGCAGGGCGAAATCAACCACAACCAGCTGATTCTGAGCAATTTCGGCGCTGATGTCGCTCAAGGGCAGCTAACAGGCAACGCCAGCCGCGCAGAAGATGGTAGCTGGCAGATCGGTAGCCTACGGCTCAGCAATGTTCGTTTGCAAACGCAGAGAACGCCGGAAGCCTTCTGGCAACCCGTCACCGAGCTTCCTTCTGTTACGGTTAACCGCTTTGACCTGATTGATGCTCGTATTGAAGGGCCAGGATGGGCATTTATCGATCTGGATGTCGCACTGCAAAATGTCACGTTTAAGCAGAATGACTGGGAGAGCGAAGGGGGTACGCTGTCATTCAATGCCACCGATATTGTGAACGGCAACATGCATCTTATCGACCCTATCGTGAATCTGGATTTGTCACCGGCAGGCGTTAACATCAAGCAGTTCTCTACCCGCTGGGAAGGCGGTCTACTGCGAACCAATGGCAATTGGCAACGTAATAATCGCCGTCTACAGCTGAATGAATTTGTTGTCGCAGGGATGGAATACACGCTCCCCGGCGACTGGCGCCAGCGCTGGCAAGCGACGCTACCATCATGGCTGTCAGAAGTGAATGTGCGAAAATTCACGGCAAATCGTAACTTGCTAATCGATATCAACCCAGATTTTCCTTTCCAGCTAACCGCATTGGATGGCTACGGCAGCGATTTACTGCTGGCTCGTAATCACCAGTGGGGAATGTGGACCGGATCGTTGAATCTTAATGCCAGCGATGCGACGTTCAATAAAGTCGATGTGCGCCGCCCCTCGATGGCACTGGTAGCCGACGATAATCAGATCGCCATTAACGAACTTAGCGCATTTACGCAAAATGGTATGCTGGATGCCAAGGCGACCATCAATCAGCAACCCGCTCGTAATTTCTGCCTGTCGTTTACAGGACGCGCCGTACCGCTGGATGTTCTGACGCGTTGGGGATGGCCAGAACCCGCAACTGCGCCGACAGGCAACACGAATTTGCAATTACAGTTAAATGGGCGGCTTGCGGCCGATACGCCGCTGAAGCCGACGTTAAACGGTACGCTGCAAGGCGTGGATAGCAACGACCATCCTATCAGGCAGCAAATGCATCAGGGTACGGTCACGGAAACGCCATAAATATTACGTTTTCGAAATACGGATGAGCAAAACATCCACAGTGTCATAGCCTGCTGAGAGAACAGGGTAAACCCTCATGCTAACCACTTAAGTATAGTTTTAGGGGGAAGCACGGTGATGAGGCTCCCGCAGGGATGCCTCGCACCGTGGTAGCACCCGGTATCTCGATCCTTAAATGATCGGCATTAGGGTAAACCCCGTGAAAATCACAGGGTTTACTAAGACGAGATGCAGATATCACGAGGTACTGCTGGTTAGCGCGAAGCGTGATGTACGGATGGGAAGAGCGTCATAATAAGCTGCTGTGGGTTAATCGACTTCCGATCCACCCTCTTCTAATGGCGCATCCGGCTGAGCAGGCAGCACGATGTAAACACCCTCAAATAGCGCCCCTTTATTGTCATCACCGAACAGCTCTACGTTTAACTGCACACGAGCTTTACGCCCACGCGCAAGACGATCCAGATCGCCACTCAGCGACCCCAAATCGGCAATGGCACTCGGTCGGCCACTGACTGGCGTACTGTAACGAATATGCGCGTCCGCAAGAATAATGGTTCCGCCAAGGTGCTGTTCACGCAGCAACAGCCAGATCAATCCCCAACCTGTGAGCGTTGCGAGAGAAAACATGCTGCCAGCAAAAAGCGTGTGATGCGGGTTCTGATTACCCGCTTCAGGCATGGTGGTGATAAATTTTTTCCCAGTGTACTGGCTTATCCGCACACCCATTTTTTCACTCAGCGGGATATGATCGTACCAGGCCTGTTGCAGTTGTCCGCACCAGTCAGCACGATGCAGAATATCATCTAGCGTCGCCACCGGTTTGATCATCAGGAAGTGCCGTACTGGCGTCGTTTGTGGCGCTAAAATCTCTCCCTGATTAACAAAACCTAGCTTGGAGAAGAAGTCCATTGCGTCTTCGCGAGCGCTACAGACTACGCGCTTGACGCCTTCCTGGCGCGCGACAGACTCCAGAGTCATCGCAAGCAGTGTTCCCAGCCCTTTCCCTCGCAGATCGGGATGAACGGCTAGAAAGCGGATTGCCGCCTCATTATCCGCATTAATAGAAAGACGCCCAATCGCGACCAGCTTCCCCTGTTCATCGACTACGATTTGGTGATGTGCCAAAGCATCATAGGCATCACGCTCAGAGCCTAACGGCTGGTGTAGAGGTTTACGCAGCATTTCCCAGCGAAATTGATAGTACGCATCCAGTTCTTCTGCGCTTTCAGGTACTCTCAGATGATACATAACCCTTCCTCAATGCCGATGATGCTTTATTGCACCATGGTTCATAAGATCAAACCGCTGACAAACTTATACACGGAACGGCAACGACAATGATGCTTTTTACAATACGGCGGTAGCCACACTCTGCCTGTAGCCACATTATGTTTGCAGCCAAAACGTCACAGGGCCATCATTCACCAATGCCACTTTCATATCCGCGGCAAACTGCCCCGTTTCCGTATGAACGCCTTGCTCACGACATTGCCCGACAAAATACTGGTAGAGGCGATCGGCCTCTGAGGGATGCGCACCACGGGAAAAACCTGGTCGCATGCCACGCTGCGTATCAGCCACCAACGTAAATTGAGAAACCACCAGCACATTTCCGCCAGCCTGACGCACATTGAGGTTCATTTTCCCGTCATCGTCACCGAATATCCGGTAACCCAACACGCGCTCGCAGAGTCGCGTGGCTTTTTGCTCGTCATCGCCTTGCTCAACACCCAGAAATATCAGCAAACCCTTATCGATTTCCCCAATGATATTGCCTTCTACCGTAACGCTGGCGCTGGATACCCGCTGAATTAGCGCAATCATAAAACCCAACTACTCCTGATGTTATCATTCCCAATAGGGGCTGTGTCCGCTCCTGCGATATAAATCATGCTTTGGCCGTCGTCGCCTGCATAGCGAAAAAATCTGGCACCACCTGACGATTGGTCACCAGAATGCTGTGAATTCCCAGGCTTTGTGCAGCATCGACATTCGCGGAATTATCGTCAAAAAATACGGCCTGATCTGGCGTAACGCCTTCTTGCGTCAGGACATAGTGATAAATCGCCAATTCCGGCTTACGTAATCCAATGTCTTGAGACAGATAGATCCTGTCAGCCGTGGCTCCCACTTCTGGGAATAATGCAGGCCAGTGTGAACAATGGAGGCGGTTGGTATTCGACAGAATTACCACACGGTGCCCTTCCTGACGCAGGCGCTGCATGATGTCGATAACCTCAGGGCGCAACGCGACAAAAATAGCCTGCCAGCCCGCGGTGAATTGCTCGAAGCTCAGGGCGATGCCCATTTCCTGACACAGTCTGGTGGCAAACTCTTCATCGCTGATTTCACCCCGTTCATGCTGTTCAAACGCTTCTCCCATGACAAAGCGCTCTTGCAACGTCGCGAGCGGTGCGCTGCTCAGATTACTCCAGACGCCCAATACTCTTTTGAAATCAATATCAATGACGACATTACCCAAATCAAAGATATACAGCATGGCAGCCACCTCCTGACGCAATCGTAGGATTTTCACTGTAGCGGGAAATGGCGAAACTGAACAGGGAGGAAATATAAGGAAAGGTTAAAGTGGAAGAAAGCGCATAAAATTCAGGGCACCCGAAGGTGCCCTGTTGCGTGACAATACAAATCGGTCTGAAATTAGACGTCTTTGCTGCCGCGGCTCGCGCGCTTACGATCGTTTTCGGTCAGGTGACGTTTACGAATACGAACAGACTGCGGCGTAACTTCAACCAATTCGTCATCATCAATGAACTCCAGCGCTTGTTCCAGAGACATTTTGATAGCCGGAACCAGTGTGGTTGCTTCATCAGTACCTGATGCACGCATGTTGGTCAGTTTCTTACCGGTCAGACAGTTTACGGTCAGATCGTTAGAACGTGAGTGAATACCGATGATCTGGCCTTCATACACTTCTGCACCGTGTCCGAGGAACAGCTTACCGCGGTCTTGCAGGCTGAACAGTGCAAACGCAACCGCTTTACCCTGACCGTTAGAGACCAGTACACCGTTCTGACGTTGGCCAATTTCACCCTGACGCACGTCATCGTAGTGGCTGAAAGTGGAGTACAGCAGACCAGTACCAGACGTCATGGTCATGAATTCGGTACGGAAACCGATCAAACCACGAGCAGGGATCAGGTAATCCAGACGGATACGACCCTTGCCATCTGGGATCATGTCTTTCACATCACCTTTACGCTCACCCATGGCTTGCATGACTGAACCCTGGTGCTGTTCTTCGATGTCCAGCGTAACGTTTTCAAACGGCTCTTGGTTACGACCGTCAATAATACGGTTAATAACCTTCGGACGTGATACGGCCAGTTCAAAGCCTTCACGACGCATGTTTTCGATCAGAACTGACAGGTGCAATTCACCACGGCCAGAAACGCGGAACGCATCGGCGTCTTCGGTTTCGTCAACGCGCAGGGCAACGTTATGCACCAGCTCTTTGTTCAGACGCTCCAGAATCTGGCGCGACGTCACATACTTACCTTCTTTACCGCAGAATGGTGAAGTGTTGACGTTGAAGAACATGGTAACGGTAGGTTCATCGACGCTCAGTGCTGGCAGCGCTTCGACATTCTGCGGATCGCAGATAGTGTCGGAAATGTTCAGCTCGCCCAGACCGGTAATCGCGATGATATCGCCCGCTTCCGCTTCAGTTGCGTCGATACGCTCCAGACCCAGGTGAGTCAGAACTTTACCTACTTTACCGTTACGAGATTTGCCTTCGCTATCAACAATAGTCACTTGTTGGTTAGGCTTAACTTTACCGCGCTTGATACGGCCGATACCGATAACGCCAACATAGTTGTTGTAGTCCAGCTGAGAAATCTGCATCTGGAACGGCGCATCCATCTCAACCTGAGGCGGAGAAACGTGATCGACAATAGCCTGATACAGCGGAGTCATATCTTCCGCCATCTCGTTATGGTCGAGACCCGCGATACCATTCAGCGCAGAAGCATAAATGATAGGGAAATCCAGTTGCTCGTCGGTCGCATCCAGGTTCACGAACAGGTCGAATACCTGATCGACAACCCAGTCAGGACGCGCACCAGGACGGTCAACTTTGTTGATAACCACAATTGGTTTCAGACCGTTGGCAAACGCTTTTTTGGTCACGAAACGCGTTTGAGGCATAGGGCCATCCATCGCATCAACAACCAGCAGTACCGAGTCAACCATCGACATTACACGCTCAACCTCGCCGCCGAAGTCGGCGTGTCCCGGGGTATCTACGATGTTAATACGGTAGTCTTTCCAATTAATGGCGGTATTTTTTGCGAGGATGGTAATTCCACGCTCTTTCTCCAAATCGTTGGAGTCCATTACACGCTCAGTTGCTTCGACACGTTCACCGAACGTTCCGGATTGTTGCAACAGCTTGTCAACCAGGGTGGTTTTCCCATGGTCAACGTGCGCAATAATGGCGATGTTACGCAAATTTTCGATCACAGCTTTGCCTCAGGCATTTAGAAATAGCGCGCTATTGTACACGTATTAATCGAGGGACTAAACAAGATCACAAGCATCTATGATAAACAACCTAGAGCTGCCTGCTTTGTGATCCCTTTCACGGTGCAAAAGCGCTACAAGCGAACATGAATGCACCAAATAAGTGCAATAATTCACATATGGAGCACCATTTTGGTGCTTTAGACTATAATGGTGCAGTGGGTTTACGTGAGAAAGCCCCAAGGAGCAACACATTGCACACATTTAAAAAGTTGGCACACTTTTAGCTTTAGTCTACTCACGGCAACAACATCAATCCACAACGATATTCGTTCCACGACGATAAATGACCAATCGGGAGAACCAAGTATGTCCGCAGAACATGTTTTGACGATGCTGAATGAGCACGAAGTGAAGTTTGTTGATTTACGCTTCACTGATACTAAAGGTAAAGAGCAGCACGTCACCATTCCGGCTCATCAAGTCAATGCCGACTTCTTCGAAGAAGGTAAAATGTTTGATGGTTCCTCGATTGGCGGCTGGAAAGGTATTAACGAGTCAGACATGGTTCTGATGCCTGATGCTAGCACCGCGATGATCGATCCGTTCTTCGAAGATTCCACGCTGATCATTCGTTGTGACATCCTTGAGCCAGGCACCATGCAGGGCTACGACCGTGACCCGCGTTCTATCGCGAAACGTGCGGAAGATTTCCTGCGTTCTTCCGGCATCGCCGATACTGTACTGTTCGGGCCTGAGCCAGAGTTCTTCCTGTTTGATGACATCCGTTTCGGCAGCAGCACTTCCGGTTCTCACGTTGCTATCGACGATGTCGAAGCTTACTGGAACTCCGGTAAAGCCTACGAAGGCGGTAACAAAGGTCACCGTCCAGGTCTGAAAGGCGGCTACTTCCCAGTTCCACCAGTCGATTCATCACAGGACATCCGTTCTGCTATGTGTCTGACCATGGAGCAAATGGGTCTGGTTGTTGAAGCTCACCACCACGAAGTGGCTACCGCTGGTCAAAACGAAGTGGCTACTCGCTTCAACACCATGACCAAAAAAGCTGACGAAATTCAGATCTACAAATATGTCGTGCATAACGTGGCTCACGCCTACGGTAAAACAGCGACCTTCATGCCAAAACCAATGTTCGGTGATAACGGTTCTGGTATGCACTGCCACATGTCTCTGTCTAAAGACGGTACTAACCTGTTCGCTGGTGACAAATACGGCGGCCTGTCTGAAATGGCTCTGTTCTACATCGGTGGTGTTATCAAGCACGCTAAAGCCATCAACGCCTTGGCAAACCCAACCACCAACTCTTACAAGCGTCTGGTCCCAGGCTACGAAGCTCCTGTTATGCTGGCTTACTCTGCCCGTAACCGTTCTGCTTCAATCCGTATCCCAGTGGTTGCTAGCCCGAAAGCACGTCGTATTGAAGCGCGCTTCCCAGACCCAGCAGCTAACCCGTACCTGTGCTTCGCTGCACTGCTGATGGCTGGCCTCGACGGCATCATCAACAAAATCCACCCTGGCGATGCAATGGACAAAAACTTGTACGACCTGCCGCCGGAAGAAGAAGCAGAGATTCCAAAAGTTGCAGGTTCTCTGGACGAGGCCCTGGCTGCACTGAACGAAGACCGCGAGTTCCTGACCCGTGGTGGCGTATTCACTGACGACGCTATCGAAGCATATATCGAACTGCGTAAACCAGAGATTGACCGCGTTCGTATGACGCCGCACCCAGTTGAGTTCGAACTGTACTACAGCGTTTAATAATCTCTGCCTTGGCGTGGTTGGGTGTGCTGAAACCCAACCATGACCGATAAACAACAGAATACTAAGAAGTTTGTTCTTGTTGCCGTGGAAACGCTTCAGCCCATCTTCGGATGGGCTTTTTTCACCACCGGCATTGGCCGTTGCGACGTAACATCCATCATCCACACTACAATGCACCATGCTGGTGCGGGAGTCTGCGTTATGGCAACAGGCACGCTGCCCGATGCTGGGCAGATCCTAAATTCCCTTATAAACAGCATCTTATTGCTGGATAACGATCTGGCGATTCACTATTCCAACCCGGCAGCACAGCAATTATTGGCACAAAGCTCGCGTAAATTATCCGGCACACCGCTGCCCGATTTGCTGGGATATTTTTCTCTGAATGTCGATTTGCTGCGTGAAAGTCTGGATTCAGGGCAAGGTTTTACGGATAACGAAGTCACGCTCGTCGTGGATGGTAAAGCGCACATCATGTCGCTCACCGCTCAGCGGGTACAAAACGATTTTATCCTACTGGAAATGGCACCGATGGATAATCAGCGCCGTCTTAGTCAGGAACAGCTTCAACATGCACAACAGCAGGCCGCCCGTGATTTGGTCCGGGGCTTGGCGCATGAGATAAAAAATCCGCTTGGCGGATTGCGCGGTGCTGCACAGCTGCTTGCCAAAGCATTGCCCGACCCAGCATTGACGGAATATACCAAAGTCATTATCGAACAAGCTGATCGTCTGCGTAATCTGGTTGATCGCCTGCTCGGGCCACAGCAGCCTGGCCTGCACGTTACCCAAAGCATCCATCAGGTCGCCGAACGCGTTTGCCAACTTGTCTCGCTGGAAAAGCCAGATAACGTGACGCTGGTGAAAGACTATGACCCCAGCTTGCCAGAGTTGACGCACGATCCCGACCAGATTGAACAGGTACTGCTGAATATTACCCGCAATGCGCTACAGGCGCTGGGCGAGGAAGGCGGGACGATTACGATACGTACCCGCACGGCTTTCCAGCTTACTTTGCACGGCGTGCGCTATCGTCTCGCCGCACGCATTGACGTGGAAGATGACGGCCCTGGCGTACCCGCTCAGCTACAGGACACCCTGTTTTACCCGATGGTGAGCGGACGCGAAGGGGGAACCGGTTTAGGGCTTTCCATCGCCCGCAGTCTTATCGACCAACACTCCGGTAAAATTGAATTTAACAGTTGGCCAGGACACACCGAATTCTCGGTTTACCTGCCCATTCGCCAGTGAGGTTCACAATGCAACGAGGGATAGTCTGGATTGTCGATGACGATAGCTCCATCCGTTGGGTGCTGGAGCGCGCGCTTGCTGGTGCGGGTTTAACCTGCGCAACATTTGAGAACGGAAATCAGGTGTTGCATGCGCTAACAACACAAACACCCGACGTTCTGCTGTCCGACATCCGCATGCCAGGGATGGATGGATTAGCGCTTTTACAGCAAATCAAACAGCGCCACCCGATGCTCCCGGTCATCATTATGACGGCACATTCCGATCTGGATGCCGCCGTCAGTGCTTACCAACAGGGTGCGTTCGACTATTTGCCAAAACCGTTTGATATTGATGAAGCCGTCGCGCTAGTTGAGCGTGCAATCAGCCATTATCTGGAGCAGCAGCAGCCGGTACGCAACCAGCCGATCAATGGCCCGACAACGGACATCATCGGCGAAGCACCTGCGATGCAGGATGTCTTTCGCATCATCGGTCGTCTGTCTCGCTCATCGATCAGCGTGCTGATTAACGGCGAATCGGGAACGGGTAAAGAACTGGTGGCACATGCCCTGCATCGCCATAGTCCACGCACCAAAGCCCCTTTTATCGCCCTGAATATGGCGGCAATTCCCAAGGATCTGATCGAATCGGAATTGTTTGGTCATGAGAAAGGCGCATTTACGGGCGCAAACCAAATTCGTCAGGGCCGCTTTGAGCAGGCCGATGGCGGTACGCTGTTTCTGGATGAAATCGGCGATATGCCGCTAGACGTGCAAACACGCTTGTTGCGCGTATTGGCCGACGGGCAGTTTTATCGCGTTGGCGGCTATGCAGCGGTAAAAGTGGATGTCCGCATTATCGCGGCAACGCACCAAAATCTTGAACAACGCGTGCAAGAAGGCAAATTCCGTGATGACCTGTTTCACCGCCTGAATGTGATCCGCGTTCATCTGCCGCCACTGCGTGAACGTCGGGAAGATATTCCCCGTCTGGCGCGTTATTTCTTGCAGGCAACGGCCAAAGAGCTGGGCGTCGAGCCGAAGAATCTACACCCAGAAGCGGAAACCGCACTAACGCGTTTACCGTGGCCTGGCAACGTTCGTCAATTGGAGAACACCTGCCGCTGGTTGACGGTCATGGCTGCCGGTCAAGAGGTGCTGATTCAGGATCTGCCGCCGGAACTATTCGAGACCACTGCACCCGATTCTACTGTGCATATCTTGCCAGACAGTTGGGCCACGCTATTGGCACAATGGGCCGATCGTGCGCTGCGTTCCGGTCATCAAAATCTGCTAGCGGAAGCACAGCCAGAAATGGAAAGAACACTGCTTACGACAGCATTACGGCACACGCAGGGCCATAAACAGGAAGCCGCAAGGCTACTGGGATGGGGCAGAAATACCCTAACGCGTAAACTAAAAGAGCTGGGAATGGAGTAGCGAGATTGCTTTTTTATTACTCAATTGTTAATAAACAAACTGGTGATAAAAAATACAATCTGGCGCACGAAATTGTCATTAATTTGTCCTTTACTTGCCTCGAGTCAGCAGTATGATCGTGTCGCTGATTCGGGAGGAACACCATGCTGGACTCATTGATTTCTGCAGCAACACATGGCGCTGAAATTGGCTCCGCGGCAAGTCATTCGCCGCAGGCTGCTATTGCCGCCGTTTTGTGTGCTGCACTGATTAACTTCTTTAGTTGATCCTATAAACGTTTGAGAACAGCCAGCCGGTACTAACATCGACTGGCTGTTTTTTTGGTTAAATCACGCGGGAAAATTGCTGCATTCTGAGCTTGCTACGTAAATAAACATCAAAACACATACAGATATTGCGGATCAGCAAACGTCCTTTCGGCGTTACCACTAGCCCGTCTTCCTGACTATCGACTAACCCATCAGCCACCAGCGGTGCCAGTAACGCTAAATCCTGCGCAAAGTAGGTTTTAAAATCGATAGCATATTCCGCTTCAATGGGCGCATAGCTGAGTTGGAAATTACAAATCAGCGTCTTAATCACATCGCGACGGAGACAGTCATCACGCGTCAGCTGTAACCCACGCCACAGACCATTTCCTTTGTCTTTAACCTGCGCATAATACTGCTTCAGCTCTTTCTGGTTCTGGGCATAGCTATCACCGATCATACTAATCGCCGAAACGCCCATACCAAGAAGATCGCTATCGCCCTGCGTCGTATAGCCCTGGAAATTGCGATGCAGCTTCCCTTCCCGCTGCGCCACCGCCAGCTCATCATCCGGGCAAGCAAAGTGATCCATACCGATAAACTGATAGCCCGACTGCGTCAGCGAGCCAATCGTCTGTTGCAGAATATCCAGCTTTTGCTCCGCGCTCGGTAAATCCGCGTCTTTAATCTTGCGCTGTGCCGCAAACAGGCTGGGCAAATGCGCATAGTTAAAAACGCTAAGCCGATGCGGATTTAATTCCGCAACGCGCTGTAGCGTAAAAGCGAAGCTTTCTGGCGTTTGTTTAGGCAGACCGTAAATCAAATCAATATTGGTGGAGGTGAAACCAAGCGCCTTCGCCCGCTCAATGAGGGCAAAAATAAAGTCTTCATCCTGCTCACGGTTAACCAGCTTCTGAACGTCTTTATTAAAATCCTGCACACCCATGCTAAGACGGTTAAACCCTTCAGCACGCAGATGATCGAGGACGTCCAGTTCAATTTCTCTCGGGTCAACTTCAAGCGACAGCTCAGCCTGCTCAGAAAAAGAGAACAGCTCGCGCAACAGCGACATTAGCCGGCTAATTTGTATTTTATTCAGGTAGGTTGGCGTACCGCCGCCCCAATGCAATTGCGTCACCGTTCGTCCAACGAATAGCGGTGCACGCTGGCGAATTTCCTGCTCTAGCACATCAAGGTATTCATCGGCTTTATGCTGCTGGCGCGTAACCAGCTTATTACAGCCGCAGAAATAGCACAGCCGATGACAAAAAGGGATGTGGATATACAACGACAGCGGTCGCGCCGGATAACGGGCGATGGCATGCTGAAATGCAGGCTCATCGTAAGCTTCACTGAATTCTAACGCTGTGGGATATGATGTATAACGCGGCCCAGAATAGTTATATTTTTGAATCAGGGCCAGATCCCAGTCAACGGACGGTATCGACATATTCGCTCACTCCTTCCAGTTTTTACTCGGTGGGTTATCCTTCCCCTCCTTCAGATCACCAAAAAAATGGCGTTCAGAAACGCTCCCTGCGTTTTGTTACTCGTCTCATCCTTGAGACTCACCCTAAAGGGCCGTCACGTTGTGACGTTCAAAAACGCTCCCTGCGTTTTTGTCTTGGGCGTCGAACCTGATTCACGCGCCCGTTAAACAGGGCGCGATGCAATCGGTGCTTACGCTTCGACAATAGCCATAGTTTACTGAACAGACAGAGCAGATAAAACGCCACCAGCAATATCAGGAACAGAAACAGCCATTTCATTGATTAGAGCGCGTCTTTCGGGTTATTACGTTTTAAAAGCTGCAACATGTCTTCCTGTTGCTCTTCTTCGTCATCATCACCCAGCTCGATTCCAAGCTCTTCCATCAGGATATCGATACGATCCAGCGTTTCATCAACCCATGATTGATCTTTGGCGCTCAGCGTTTCACCGCTATCCAGACGATCCAACAATGCATCCAGACGCGCATCATTTTCTAACATTTCCAGCTCTTCTTCCGGAGACATTGCTGGCTTGGCAGCAACGACTTTTTCCACAGGCTCAGAAGGCTTCAACTTAGGCTTCGGTTTAGCGATAGCGCTATCCAATACGCCAAGCTGTACAGGCTTTTTGCTGCCGATACGTGGATCGGCGACTTTACGTTGGCCAGAATTCTGATCGGTAGACGATTTTTCCTGAGTCCGGCTACCCGCTGCATGGCCACGATGTTTTTTATCTCTTTTCCGATCCCGCGCTTCACGTTCCAGCTCTTCGCGGGTTTTTCTTTTTACTTTAGGTTTTCCTGCCTTATCGGCAGTCCCTTTGACAGGTCGGTTCATAATGTTGTTCTCAGGTACACAGATATAAGGGAAGTGCGGCGGAATCTAGCAGAAAGCTGCGTAAGAAAAAAGCGCCCACATCAGACGGCTGAGCTTTTCTTTTCACACTCACCCGTTGCATTTCGAGGCAGATAAAGCCGCCTTTATTGTCAGTTACAGGTATAATCCCCAACCAGACAGAGATCCAGATAGAGATAACCATCGTGACCCAGCAATATAACTACCACATGACGCGTTTTATCATCAGCGCCCCGGATATTCGCCATCTGGCAACAGATAGCGGTATTGAAGTGGCCTTTGCTGGGCGCTCTAACGCCGGAAAATCCAGCGCGCTGAACACGTTGACCAACCAGAAGAGCCTAGCACGAACCAGTAAAACACCGGGTCGTACCCAGTTGATCAACCTGTTTCAGGTAGCTGACGGCGTGCGTTTAGTCGACCTTCCCGGCTACGGCTATGCCGAAGTACCGGAGCAAATGAAGATCAAATGGCAACGTGCGCTCGGTGAATACCTGCAAAAGCGTAACAGCCTGAAGGGTCTGGTTGTGCTGATGGATATTCGTCATCCGCTGAAAGATCTCGATCAGCAAATGATTCAGTGGGCAGTCGATGTCGAACTTCCGGTCTTAGTACTGCTGACCAAAGCCGATAAGCTGGCTTCAGGCGCACGTAAGACGCAGTTGCATATGGTTCGCGAAGCTGTCGCGCCATTTATGGGTGATATTCAGGTCGAGGCATTTTCGTCACTGAAAAAAATCGGCGTAGATAAACTACAGCAGAAATTGGATAACTGGTTCAGCACGTTGCAACACGTTGAAGAAGAGCAAGACGCTGAATAATCCTTTCGCGTGGTGCAGAGTATCATAACTCGCATCACGTCATCACTTTCCCTCGACGATCCCCCACCAGAGACGTTCTTTTCACACCCGAAATAGTGCTAACACGTTGCTGTCTGCCACGCTGTCGCCGGCATTTTTGCGGGTAAAAAAAACCTGGATAAAGCCCATAAAAAACGCCCCGCTCAAAACTGAGCGGGGCGGCTAATATTCAGCCAAATCCGATTACGTGAAGTAAAAGGTCTGAAAGATAGAACATCTTACCTCTGTACCCTACATCGTTAACTCTACCCTATTTTTTCGCGGGAACAAAGGCTTTTTTGTTGTTTACTTTCATACAAAATGGTTATCGATTACACAAAGTTAAACCAGGTCACACAATACTGTTATTTAATTACAGAAATAGCACAAGAATCGGCCATTAATGCGCTTGATCCCAATTCATGCCTGTACCTATATCTACCTGCAGCGGAACATTTAATTGCATACAGCCTTCCATTAATATCTTGATTTTACTAATGGATTCTTCAATAACCGAATCGTGAATCTCGAAAACCAACTCATCGTGAACCTGCATGATCATCTTCACCAACGGTGCATCTTTCTGTAGCCACTCATCAATTGCGATCATCGCTTTCTTGATAATATCAGCTGCCGTCCCCTGCATCGGGGCGTTAATCGCCGCACGCTCCGCGCCTTTACGCGCCATCGCATTACGCGAATGGATATCAGGCAGGTAGAGACGACGACCATCCAATGTGGACACATAGCCATGCTCCGCGGCCTGTTGCCGCGTCCGCTCCATGTAATCCTGCACGCCTGGATAGCGCTCAAAATACAGGTTCATGTACTTCTGTGATTCGCTACGGGGAATATTCAACTGACGTGACAAACCAAATGCACTCATACCGTAGATCAGACCGAAGTTGATCGCTTTTGCGCTACGACGCTGTTCTGACGTCACCTTATCCAATGCGATGCCAAACACTTCTGACGCCGTTGCTCGGTGGATATCCAGCCCGTTTGCGAACGCATTCAACAACCCTTCATCACCCGATAGATGCGCCATAATACGCAGTTCGATTTGCGAGTAGTCAGCCGCAACAATGCTATAGTCTTTAGGCGCAATGAATGCCTGACGAATACGGCGTCCCTCATCATTACGCACCGGGATGTTTTGCAGGTTAGGGTCGCTGGAAGACAAGCGTCCGGTTGCAGTAACAGCCTGATGATAAGAGGTATGCACGCGCTTCGTGGCCGGATTGATCATCAGCGGCAGCTTATCGGTGTAAGTAGATTTCAGCTTGGCTAAGCCACGATATTCCAGAATCAGCTTAGGCAGAGGGTAATCCAGCGCCAACTCAGCCAGCACTTCCTCATTCGTTGACGGTGCGCCCTTTGGCGTTTTCTTCAGAATCGGCAGCTTTTGCTTTTCATAAAGAATGCCCTGTAGCTGTTTGGTCGACGAGAGGTTGAATTCTTCGCCAGCCAGCTCATACGCTTGTGTTTCCAGCTCAGCCAGACGCGTTGTTAGTTCTTTTGAGTGTTCTGCCAGAATTGCGGGATCGATCAGCACGCCAGTACGTTCGATGCGGGATAAAACCGGAACCAATGGCATATCGATGGTCTGGAAGACCTGACACAGATCGGCATGCGGCTGGAGTTTCCCCCATAGCGTCTGGTGTAGATGCAGCGTAACGTCAGCATCCTCAGCCGCATAAGGCCCAGCCTGTTCCAGTGCGATCTGATTAAACGTCAGCTGATTTTTCCCCTTACCTGCAATCTCTTCAAAGGTAATGGTTTTGTGTTTCAGATAGCGCTCGGCCAAGCTATCCATATCGTGACGACCCGCAACGCTGTCGAGCACATAAGATTCCAGCATGGTATCAAACGCGATGCCGCGTAAATCGATGTCATACCGCTGCATCACGCCCTTATCAAATTTGAGATTCTGACCAATCTTAAGCAGTTTCTCGTCTTCTAGGAGCGGTTTGAATAATGCCAATACCTGGGCGCGATCCAACTGCTCAGGCGCATCCAGATAATCATGAGCCAATGGCAAATAAGCCGCTTCGCCTGGCTTAATCGAAAATGACAGACCAATCAGATTGGCGGTAAGCGTATCCAGCCCGTCAGTTTCCGTATCGAAAGCGAAAACCTCAGCCTGTTTTATACGCTCAATCCAATCCAACAGCGTTTTTTCATCAAGAATCGTGACATAACCATCGGCAGAAAGCGTAGGCGTGCTGTCTTCTTCAACCGACTGCTCGACCACCGCATTACTCACCGTCTGAACAGGCTGGCTGCTCTTTTTACCCTGCATCCAGGTACCTGATTCAATATCTGATAACCAGCGTTTAAATTCATAACGGGAAAAGAGGCGATGCAGTTCATCCACATCCAGCTCGTTGACGGTAAGCTGATCGCAGCTGAGCTCCAGCTCAACATCCGTTTTAATGGTAGCAAGCTGATAAGAGAGGTAGGCCACTTCTTTATGCTGTTCCAGTTTCGGTGCCATGGTTTTCGCACCACGGAAGGAAAGCTCAGCAATTCTATCAAGGTTAGCATAGAGCGAATCCAGCCCACCAAGCCCTTGTAATAACGCCTGTGCAGTTTTCTCCCCCACACCAGGTACACCGGGAATGTTATCCGATGCATCCCCCATCAGCGCGAGGAAATCAATAATCAGTTCAGGAGGAATACCGTACTTATCACACACTTCCTGTGGGCCAAGAATCGTGTTGTTCATGGTATTAATGAGCGTCACGCTTGGCGTCACCAACTGCGCCATATCTTTATCGCCAGTACTAATCAGCACCGACTTGCCCGCTTTTTCCGCCTGCACGGCGAGCGTGCCAATCACATCGTCTGCTTCTACGCCAGAAACCGCCAGAAGCGGTAGCCCCATCGCTTTCACCATATTATGCAGAGGCTCAATCTGCTCGCGTAGATCCTCCGGCATCGGTGGGCGATGAGCCTTATAGTTTTCGAACAACTCGTCGCGAAACGTTTTCCCTTTCGCATCAAAAACAACGGCAACGTGGCTGGGATGATATTGCAGCAACAAACTGCGTAGCATATTCAGTACGCCATACATTGCACCGGTTGCTTCTCCCGCGCTGTTTGTTAACGGAGGGAAAGCATGATAAGCACGATACAAATAGGATGAACCGTCTACCAGTATTAAAGGGTTTTCTGCAATCTGAGCCATAGCCTGCCATGATCGTTGTGGTCTGTCATAGCGCTAAGCATGCCATAGGTCAGGGAAAGAGACGATCCTTAACGTAAGATATTGGCTGATTTTGCATGGATCCTCGCAAGATCCTCCTGTGGATAACTTTGTGAATAGTTTTATCTGTTTAATTACTAATTTCTATTATTCTCTTGGTTTGTTTTTTTATATTCATAAATTTCATTAAGTTATAATATAAAGTGTTTGTTTTAGAGACACAGTAATCCGTCATCCCATTTGTGGATATAAACAAAGAGATAAATAGATATTGTGGTGTGGCGAGATATAAAAGATAAGAGGGTGAACCGCGGGAAGGTATAAAGCCATGCGGTTTTACCCGCATGACTTATTAAATGATTACTTTTTGGTAATGAGGAATTTCACCACATCAGCGTACTGTTTTACATATCCGTCCATTGAACTGGTATCAAGACCATCATTCTTGATCATATATTTACCGTTAACGAACATGGCCGGAACGCCGCGTAATTGTAAATCTGCAGCCGCTTTTTCCTGCTGGGCAACCAGAGATTTCACCACAAAACTATTCAGCGCATTATCAAACTCTTCTGCAGTCACGCCTGCTTTTACAAAAACAGCGCGAATATCTTCTGGTTTTTGTACGGTCTGGGTTTTCTGAACAGCATCAAACATCAGAGGAGTAACTTTATCTTCTACGCCCAGCGCCATAGCAACAGCCCAAGCCTGCGTCAGGTTTTTACCCAATGGGCCCAAGAAATCCACGTGATAACGTGTCATCTTCACCCCTTCTGGCAGTGCCTTTTTTACTGCATCTGGAACATGATAAACCTGTTCAAATTGATAACAGTGCGGGCAATAGAATGAGAAAAACTCAAGAACCTGAGGCTCTTGAGTTGCTGGTTTATCTAATTCTACATATTGCTTACCGTCAGAAAATTCTGCAGCAGAAGCACTAAATGCCAGAACAACGCCAATCAGCGCAAGCCATAACTTTTTCATAAATTTAACTCTCTCCATTTAATTTCAGTACATTGGCATTAGCTGTAGAGGGGGCTCCTGCAACAGCTGAGTTTGCCCAATAAATATTGCCGTTTGCTTCAACCAAAAATCGGCATCCGTCATCCAGGGGAAGTTTTTCGGAAAAGCAGGGTCTTCCCAACGACGCGCAACCCAAGCCAGATAATAAACCTGCCGCATAGCACGAAGAGGTTCAATCAGCGCGAGTTCTTTCTCCTGAAAATCCGCAAATTCGCTATAGGCTTCTAACAAGATATCCAATTGAATGCGTTGTTCACGACGGTCGCCGTGCAACAGCATCCATAAATCCTGTATTGCCGGACCATTGCGAGCATCATCCAAATCAACAAACAGAGGGCCATCACGCCACAAAATATTTCCTGGGTGACAATCCCCATGTAGACGCAGTGGCCGCCAGTCGCTGTGCCAATAAGTTTCAACTGTATCAATCAGTTGACGGGTTGCCTGTAAAAAACTATGTCGATGTATTTTCGGTATTAGCGGACATGTCTCCAACAGCCGATAAGGCTCATGCAGATATTCATTTACCCCTATCGTCGGGCGCTCGGTGAATAACGATTTCTGCCCCGCCTGGTGAATCCGTCCGAGAAAACGACCAACCCACTCTAACTGATCTTCATTATCCATTTCATACTGCCGTCCACCCACGCTGGGGAATACAGCAAAATGAAATCCTTCATAGACGTTCAATGTCTGCCCATTAAGCGAGACTGGGGCGACAATAGGGACTTCATCTTCTGCCAACTGCAGGGCGAAAATATGCTCTTCCTGAATCTGTGACTCGCTCCACCGTTCCGGGCGATAAAATTTCACTACGAATCGTTTACGATCTTCATCCGCAAACTGATATACCCGGTTTTCATAGCTGTTTAATGCCGTCAGGCCGGAATCAACGCGCAACCCAACATCCAGCAAAGCATCCACGATCAGATCTGGGAATAGCGTCTGGAAATTAAATACCGAACTATTCATCGCGGCCACAAATGGTCAGAGGCGACATAAGATATACGCGTGCAATAGTTAGCATCATGAACGTGTTATTCCTTTCCACTAGTCTTTAATAACCCCACGGGCACGAAGCAATGCTGTTTTGAAATCTTCCTCGTAGTCTTTCTTCAGACCGGGAATGACTTGTTCTTTATCTGAATCACGCATTTTTAGATGGTAAATAAGGATATCATCTGTCAGTTCATTTAACTGCCCCTGGAACCCCGCCTCCTGTGCAAGGTTTTGTAAAAATTGCACCAGGTTTAAATCGGGCTCTTTTTGCCAGGCTGGATGCAAGAGTTCAATCAGCTCATTAACACGATGACATTTCATTTTTTTCTCCTTAAAAACGATTTGTACTCAATAAATTTCAAGAAGTAGAAAACAGCTTGAGCAATGTTGAGCATATAGCGATAAAAATAACAGCCTTGCGCACATGAGGAAAGAACTTGGTCTTCTGTGAAAGTTTTTAGAGAATAACGTATGGTTTCTTCCTCACAAGCTTTCGGTACAGAGAAAAGTGGGAATAGATAATTGGGAAGTGAAATGATTACAGGCGTTATTCTCGCGGGCGGACGTGCAACACGCATGGGCGGACATGATAAAGGTCTGATAGCACTGAAGGGTGTACCGCTATATCTGCATGTCTTATCTCGGCTTAAAACACAGGTCGACGAGGTCATCATCAGCGCTAACCGCAACCAGGATGTGTATGAACAAAGCGGATGCCGAATTATTAGTGACTCTGATGCAAACTTTCTAGGCCCACTAGCGGGTATCCTAAGTGGGTTACATGCCTCAGCATCCGAGTGGGTAGTATTCGTCCCTTGCGATGTCCCAGCACTCCCCCTCGACCTAGTACACCGTTTGTGGCAAGCGCGGGGGGAAGCAAACGCAGCTTATGCCACAGACGGAGAACGTCCGCATCCCACATTACTCTTAATCAATAAGAACCTTATTGAACGGCTGGAAGCTTATCTGCATCTCGGAAACCGTAAGTTAATGCTATTTATGGAACAGGTCGGAGCAAAAACTGTTTCATTTAACGATCAACCTGAAGCCTTTCACAATTTGAATTCGCCTGAGGATTTATCCAACTGGGAGGATCAACACAGTGAGTTCTGATCATCTACCTTTGCTCGCTATTGTCGCCTACAGCGGTACAGGCAAAACAACATTACTTAAGCACGTCATTCCTCTGCTAGCTAATCAGGGTATCCGAATCGGATTAATTAAACATACGCATCATCAGATGGATATTGATACACCAGGTAAAGACAGCTACGAGTTACGTAAGGCGGGAGCTGCGCAAACTATTGTTGCCAGCAGCCAAAGGTGGGCATTGATGACGGAAACGCCTGAACAGGGAGAACCCAATCTTTACGATCTGGCAGGTAAAATGGATGCTTCAACTCTCGATCTGGTACTAATTGAGGGTTTTAAACACGAAAAGATCGCTAAAATAGCCTTATTTCGTCAATCGTTGGGCAGAAAGTTAAGTGATTTGATCGATGAACATGTCATCGCAATTGCAGCTGATTCAGAGATAGACACCATACTTCCAGTGCTTGATATCAATCAACCAGAGCAGGTGGCTAGCTTTATTCATCAATGGCTTCAAAATGGCCGTCTATAGTGCGGAGCAGACTGTAATTCATACCGCATCATTGGAGTAATATCGGGCAGAAAACAACGTCCGCGTCCCCAAAAACCATTCTTGCGTCGCGTAGCATCATTCTATTAGTGGGTAGCGACAGAGATACGTAGATATGCTCTCCCATCCCCCCAGATTCCGCATAGCAAAAAGCCCCTGTCTTTCGACAGAGGCTTTCCACGTATTTGATGCCTGGCAGTTCCCTACTCTCACATGGGGAGACCCCACACTACCATCGGCGCTACGGCGTTTCACTTCTGAGTTCGGCATGGGGTCAGGTGGGACCACCGCGCTATCGCCGCCAGGCAAATTCTGTTTCATCCCAACCGTTATGCACTGCTTACGCGCTCGCACAACCATCAGAACCAATCTTTGAACAAGCTGAATTTCGTTTTATATGAGTCTTTCATCACACCAAAACATCTTCGGTGTTGTAAGGTTAAGCCTCTCGGGTCATTAGTACTGGTTAGCTCAACGTATCGCTACGCTTACACACCCAGCCTATCTACGTCGTCGTCTTCAACGGCCCTTCAGGGGCATCTAGTGCCCAGGGAAGACTCATCTCGAGGCAAGTTTCCCGCTTAGATGCTTTCAGCGGTTATCTCTTCCGCACTTAGCTACCGGGCAATGCAATTGGCATCACAACCCGTACACCAGTGGTGCGTTCACTCCGGTCCTCTCGTACTAGGAGCAACCCCTCTCAATCTTCCAACGCCCACGGCAGATAGGGACCGAACTGTCTCACGACGTTCTAAACCCAGCTCGCGTACCACTTTAAATGGCGAACAGCCATACCCTTGGGACCTACTTCAGCCCCAGGATGTGATGAGCCGACATCGAGGTGCCAAACACCGCCGTCGATATGAACTCTTGGGCGGTATCAGCCTGTTATCCCCGGAGTACCTTTTATCCGTTGAGCGATGGCCCTTCCATTCAGAACCACCGGATCACTAAGACCTGCTTTCGCACCTGCTCGAGCTGTCACTCTCGCAGTCAAGCTAGCTTATGCCTTTGCACTAACCTCCTGATGTCCGACCAGGATTAGCTAACCTTCGTGCTCCTCCGTTACTCTTTGGGAGGAGACCGCCCCAGTCAAACTACCCACCAGACACTGTCCGCAACCCGGATTACGGGTCTACGTTAGAACATCAAACATTAAAGGGTGGTATTTCAAGGTTGGCTCCACAAGAACTGGCGTCCTCGCTTCAAAGCCTCCCACCTATCCTACACATCAAGGCTCAAGGTTCAGTGTCAAGCTATAGTAAAGGTTCACGGGGTCTTTCCGTCTTGCCGCGGGTACACTGCATCTTCACAGCGAGTTCAATTTCACTGAGTCTCGGGTGGAGACAGCCTGGCCATCATTACGCCATTCGTGCAGGTCGGAACTTACCCGACAAGGAATTTCGCTACCTTAGGACCGTTATAGTTACGGCCGCCGTTTACCGGGGCTTCGATCAAGAGCTTCGCCTTGCGGCTGACCCCATCAATTAACCTTCCGGCACCGGGCAGGCGTCACACCGTATACGTCCACTTTCGTGTTTGCACAGTGCTGTGTTTTTATTAAACAGTTGCAGCCAGCTGGTATCTGCGACTCCCGCCAGCTCCATCCGCAAGGGACTTCACCGACAGGAGCGTGCCTTCTCCCGAAGTTACGGCACCATTTTGCCTAGTTCCTTCACCCGAGTTCTCTCAAGCGCCTGAGTATTCTCTACCTGACCACCTGTGTCGGTTTGGGGTACGATTTGATGTTACCTGGAGCTTAGAGGCTTTTCCTGGAAGCGTAGCATCGGTTACTTCATCACCGTAGTGACTCGTCATCACGCCTCAGTGTTAACAATGACCCGGATTTACCTAAGTCATCCACCTTCACGCTTAAACCGGGACAACCGTCGCCCGGATAACCTAGCTTTCTCCGTCCCCCCTTCGCAGTAACACCGAGTACAGGAATATTAACCTGTTTCCCATCGACTACGCTTTTCAGCCTCGCCTTAGGGGTCGACTCACCCTGCCCCGATTAACGTTGGACAGGAACCCTTGGTCTTCCGGCGTGCGGGTTTTTCACCCGCATTATCGTTACTTATGTCAGCATTCGCACTTCTGATACCTCCAGCAACCCTCACAGGCCACCTTCAACGGCTTACAGAACGCTCCCCTACCCAACAACACCTAAGTGTCGCTGCCGCAGCTTCGGTGCATGGTTTAGCCCCGTTACATCTTCCGCGCAGGCCGACTCGACCAGTGAGCTATTACGCTTTCTTTAAATGATGGCTGCTTCTAAGCCAACATCCTGGCTGTCTGTGCCTTCCCACATCGTTTCCCACTTAACCATGACTTTGGGACCTTAGCTGGCGGTCTGGGTTGTTTCCCTCTTCACGACGAACGTTAGCACCCGCCGTGTGTCTCCCGTGATAACATTCTTCGGTATTCGTAGTTTGCATCGGGTTGGTAAGTCGGGATGACCCCCTAGCCGAAACAGTGCTCTACCCCCGAAGATGAGTTCACGAGGCGCTACCTAAATAGCTTTCGGGGAGAACCAGCTATCTCCCGGTTTGATTGGCCTTTCACCCCCAGCCACAAGTCATCCGCTAATTTTTCAACATTAGTCGGTTCGGTCCTCCAGTTAGTGTTACCCAACCTTCAACCTGCCCATGGCTAGATCACCGGGTTTCGGGTCTATACCCTGCAACTTAACGCCCAGTTAAGACTCGGTTTCCCTGCGGCTCCCCTATACGGTTAACCTTGCTACAGAATATAAGTCGCTGACCCATTATACAAAAGGTACGCAGTCACCCAACTAGTAGGCTCCCACTGCTTGTACGTACACGGTTTCAGGTTCTATTTCACTCCCCTCGCCGGGGTTCTTTTCGCCTTTCCCTCACGGTACTGGTTCACTATCGGTCAGTCAGGAGTATTTAGCCTTGGAGGATGGTCCCCCCATATTCAGACAGGATGTCACGTGTCCCGCCCTACTCATCGAACTCACAACTTGTGCATTTTTGTGTACGGGACTATCACCCTTTACTGTGCGACTTTCCAGACGCTTCCACTAACACACAAACTGATTCAGGTTCTGGGCTCCTCCCCGTTCGCTCGCCGCTACTAGGGGAATCTCGGTTGATTTCTTTTCCTCGGGGTACTGAGATGTTTCAGTTCCCCCGGTTCGCCTCATGACACTATGTATTCATGTCATGATAATGTGTCGAAACACATTGGGTTTCCCCATTCGGGTATCGTCGGGTATAACGCTTCATATCAGCTTACCGACGCTTATCGCAGATTAGCACGCCCTTCATCGCCTCTGACTGCCTAGGCATCCACCGTGTACGCTTAGTCGCTTAACCTCACAACCCGAAGATGTTTCTTTCGATTCATCATCGCGCTGCGATTATTTGAGAGACTCATTGACAGACTGACTCATCACGACCTACCCGAAGGCAGTCCTGTATGTTCAGCTGTCATGTTTCAATTTTCAGCTTGTTCCAGATTGTTAAAGAGCAATATCGTAAACATGACTCCAAAGAATCATCTTTAAGATATTTGGTGATAATGTCTTTCACTCATTATCGGATTGGCGTCCCCAAGGGGATTCGAACCCCTGTTACAGCCGTGAAAGGGCAGTGTCCTAGGCCTCTAGACGATGGGGACACGAAAAATCCGTACCGAATTAAAAATCCGGCACTATCGCGTCAGCATGAGTCTACACTCATGACATCAACAGGTGCGCTTGCTCAGTATTTTCATCAGACAATCTGTGTGAGCACTTCACGTAACACACATCTTTTTTTGGTAAGGAGGTGATCCAACCGCAGGTTCCCCTACGGTTACCTTGTTACGACTTCACCCCAGTCATGAATCACAAAGTGGTAAGCGCCCTCCCGAAGGTTAAGCTACCTACTTCTTTTGCAACCCACTCCCATGGTGTGACGGGCGGTGTGTACAAGGCCCGGGAACGTATTCACCGTAGCATTCTGATCTACGATTACTAGCGATTCCGACTTCATGGAGTCGAGTTGCAGACTCCAATCCGGACTACGACGTACTTTATGAGGTCCGCTTGCTCTCGCGAGGTCGCTTCTCTTTGTATACGCCATTGTAGCACGTGTGTAGCCCTACTCGTAAGGGCCATGATGACTTGACGTCATCCCCACCTTCCTCCGGTTTATCACCGGCAGTCTCCTTTGAGTTCCCGCCATTACGCGCTGGCAACAAAGGATAAGGGTTGCGCTCGTTGCGGGACTTAACCCAACATTTCACAACACGAGCTGACGACAGCCATGCAGCACCTGTCTCAGAGTTCCCGAAGGCACTAAGCTATCTCTAGCAAATTCTCTGGATGTCAAGAGTAGGTAAGGTTCTTCGCGTTGCATCGAATTAAACCACATGCTCCACCGCTTGTGCGGGCCCCCGTCAATTCATTTGAGTTTTAACCTTGCGGCCGTACTCCCCAGGCGGTCGACTTAACGCGTTAGCTCCGGAAGCCACGCCTCAAGGGCACAACCTCCAAGTCGACATCGTTTACAGCGTGGACTACCAGGGTATCTAATCCTGTTTGCTCCCCACGCTTTCGCACCTGAGCGTCAGTCTTTGTCCAGGGGGCCGCCTTCGCCACCGGTATTCCTCCAGATCTCTACGCATTTCACCGCTACACCTGGAATTCTACCCCCCTCTACAAGACTCTAGCCTGTCAGTTTTGAATGCAGTTCCCAGGTTAAGCCCGGGGATTTCACATCCAACTTAACAGACCGCCTGCGTGCGCTTTACGCCCAGTCATTCCGATTAACGCTTGCACCCTCCGTATTACCGCGGCTGCTGGCACGGAGTTAGCCGGTGCTTCTTCTGCGGGTAACGTCAATCAGCAAGGTTATTAACCTTACTGCCTTCCTCCCCGCTGAAAGTGCTTTACAACCCGAAGGCCTTCTTCACACACGCGGCATGGCTGCATCAGGCTTGCGCCCATTGTGCAATATTCCCCACTGCTGCCTCCCGTAGGAGTCTGGACCGTGTCTCAGTTCCAGTGTGGCTGGTCATCCTCTCAGACCAGCTAGGGATCGTCGCCTAGGTGGGCCATTACCCCGCCTACTAGCTAATCCCATCTGGGCACATCTGATGGCAAGAGGCCCGAAGGTCCCCCTCTTTGGTCCGAAGACGTTATGCGGTATTAGCTACCGTTTCCAGTAGTTATCCCCCTCCATCAGGCAGTTTCCCAGACATTACTCACCCGTCCGCCGCTCGTCACCCGAAGAGCAAGCTCTTCTGTGCTACCGCTCGACTTGCATGTGTTAGGCCTGCCGCCAGCGTTCAATCTGAGCCATGATCAAACTCTTCAATTTAAGATTTGTTTGATTTGCTGAACTCGTCAGCGATGCTCAAAGAATTAAAACTGTTTATTCGTAATGAATTTCACTGTTGTTCACTCTTCAAGACTTTTTATATCGTTAAGATACGGTCTTGTGAGTGCCCACACAGATTGTCTGATTATATTGTTAAAGAGCAGTGCCACTTCTTCGGTGGCGCGGGCTGCATATACTATGCTAATCCGCTTTAAAGTCAAGTCATTACTGACCGCCTTCATTAAATCTTTTTCCTGTCACCACAACCGCGTGTCGCTGTTGCCGTGTCAGTGGATGCGCATTATAGGGACTTCTCGGCGGCTGACAAGCGCTAAATGCAAAATAATTATCGAGTGGGGATTTCTTCAGCAAAGCGCAGTAAAAGACAGCGTTATGCCGGATTTTTCAGCGTTTTCTTAGCCAAAATATTACCGAACGGACTGACGTACCATTAATTCTGGCGTTAGCACCAACACATTAGGTTCAGAGTTAGGGTGTTCCAGACGATATAACAGTGTATCAACCGCCAATTCGCCGAGCTCATCCTTCGGTTGATGAACCGTAGTGAGAGGTGGAGACATATAGCGGGCCAGCTCAATATCATCGTAGCCAATAACCGCCATATCTTGAGGGATTGAAAGCCCAGCCTGATAAAGTGCGTGATAAACGCCGACGGCCATTGCATCGTTACTGGTGAACACGGCTTCAGGTTTATCTTCCAGTGCTAATAGCTGCTGCATAGCGCGATAGCCGGCTTCAAATTCAAAATCACCGAAAATTTCATAGTTAGCAGGAACAAATAGCCCAGCGAGTTGCATCGCCTGTCGATAGCCCTCCAGCCGGTTATAGGCTGTCGTCTTATCTTTAGGACCCGCAATGCAGGCTATCTTTTTATAACCACGAGAGATGAGGTAATTGGTGGCGATTTCACCGCCGAGCAAAGAGTTATCTTTAATAACATCAATAGCGCCTTCAAAGGGTGCCCAATCCATCATGACCATAGGTATAGAAGGATAGCGGCTCATCATTTCAGGCAAGGGGCGATGGCTTTCCGTGCACATCAGCAATACGCCGTCGACCCGCTTTTGCAGCAACGTTTCAAGGCTATGACTCATTCTGTCGCGATCGCCTTCGGTGTTGCACAAAATCAGGCTATAGCCCCGCTCATAACAGCAGCGTTCGACGCCACGTACCACTTCGGCATAAAACGGGTTATTACTAGCGGTGAGCAACATGCCAATAGTACGGGTCTGATTGATTTTCAGACTTCTGGCCAGCGCAGACGGCGCATAGTTGAGATCCTCAACGGCCTTCATTACCTTTTCGCGAATTGCATCGCTGACGAATCGATTGTTATTAATGACGTGAGATACAGTAGAAGTAGAAACGCCCGCCAAACGGGCGACATCTTTCATGGTGGCCAAAGATCACTCCTGAGCTTGCAAAAATGCGTCGATCTCTTCACGCCATGGGACAGAAGGTTGAGCACCTCGGCGAGTTACCGCAATCGCTGCGGCAGCATGAGCAAATTTCACAGCTGAAGACATTGCCCGGTTTTCCAACAACGCGGTAACCAACGCACCATTAAAGGTATCTCCGGCAGCGATCGTGTCCACGGCTTTTACGCGATAACCTGGAATACGTTGCCCTTGACCATTTTCACTCACCCATACGCCGCGGCTACCCAATGTAATCAGAACCGTTTCGATACCTTTGTCATGAAGAGTCTGTGCTGCGCGAGCAGCATCCTCTTCCGTCTCAACGGTAATTCCCGTCAGGAACTGTGCTTCGGTTTCATTCGGCGTGATCATATCGACCAGCGATAACAGTTCATCAGGCAGTTCACGAGCAGGGGCGGGGTTAAGAATCACCTTTGTTTGGTGTTCATGCGCCAATTTGGCTGCAGCGATAACGGTTTCCAACGGCGACTCAAGCTGCATCAGCAACGCGGAAGCATCAATAATGTGTTGCTGATGACGATAAAGATAATCAGGCGTCACCGCCGCATTCGCGCCTGCGTTAATCGCGATCATGTTCTCAGCTTCAGCGTTAACAAAAATCAGCGCAACGCCGGTCGTTTCCCCGGAGATAGCCTCAACGGCGGAAACATCAATATTGTCCTTGGATAACTGCTGACGAATACGGGAACCGATATCATCTTCTCCGACGCAGGCAATAAAGGCGATATCCGCACCACTTCGGCCAGCGGCAACGGCCTGATTAGCGCCCTTCCCACCGAAAGCGACACTATATTGCTCACCGATCACCGTTTCGCCCGGGCGGGGAAATTGCTCAAGATTGAGAATATGGTCAGCATTAATACTGCCCAGCACCACCAGCTTACCCGTTTTCATTATGTCGAATCCCGCTACGTTAATAATGCGCCACCACAAACGGGTGGCGCGAGCCCTGCTTTATTCTTTACTTATTTTGCTACCAGCTTCAGGTCAACCGGAATGATGGCCTGAGTTTTTTCACCTTTCAGCACTTTAGCAGCTGTTTCGATACCGATTACGCCGATCTGGTCTGGGCGCTGAGCCACTGTTGCTGCCAGCTTGCCTGACTCAACGGCCTTCACGCCATCCTGAGTACCGTCAAAACCAACAACCAGCACATCTGTTTTTCCTGCAGTTTGCAGTGCACGCAGGGCGCCTAATGCCATTTCATCGTTCTGAGCAAATACCGCCTGAACGTCAGGGTGTGCGGTCAGCAGGTTCTGCATCACGTTCAACCCTTTAGTACGATCGAAGTCAGCAGGCTGGCTGGCCAGCATAGCGAATTTATTTTTCTCAGCAGATTTCATGAAACCCGCCCCACGCTCACGCGCGGCAGAGGTTCCAGCAATCCCTTCCAACTGAATGACCTTGGCACCTTCACCCAATTTCTTGGCAATGAAGTCACCGGCTACTTTACCGCCGAAGGCGTTATCAGAAGCAACGTGGCTCACCACTTCACCGCTGCTAGCGACGCGATCCAGCGTAATAACCGGAATTTTTGCCTGATTGGCCATTTTGATTGCATTGCCTACCGCATCTGAATCCGTCGGGTTAATCAGCAATACTTTGGTGCCACGTACCGTCAAATCCTGAACGTTAGCCAGTTCTTTCGCAGGGTTATTCTGGGAATCCAGCACAATCAGCTCATAGCCCAGTTTGTCAGCTTCTTTCTGCGCACCCTCTTTCATGGAAACAAAGAACGGGTTATTCAGCGTAGAAACCACCAGAGCAACCGTATCTTTGGCCAAGGCATTAGCACTGACAGTCGCGCTCAGCGCAACAGCGGAAACCAGAGTAGCCAGCTTTTTCATATTCATAACTCAATTCCTGTGTGAATGAAGGTTATTTACTGCTTTTGTTATCTACCAGAACCGCCAGCAAAATGACGACTGCTTTGACGATCATTTGGTAGTAAGAAGAAACACCTAATAAATTCAGTCCGTTGTTGAGGAAACCAAGGATAAGTGCGCCGATCAACGTGCCAACGATACGCCCTTTACCCCCGGCCAGACTGGTGCCGCCCAATACTACAGCCGCGATAGCATCCAGCTCATACCCTGTACCCGCCGTAGGCTGTGCAGAGGACAAACGTGCGACTTCAATAATTCCCGCCAGGGCAGACAGCAGCCCACACAGGGAATAAACAATAATCTTGATTTTATCAACGCTGATGCCGGATAAGCGGGTTGCAGACTCGTTGCCACCCAGCGCATAGATATAACGACCCAGACGCGTATGGTGCAGCATGTACCAGGCCGCAGCGAACACGATAGCCATAATCCAGATTGGCGTAGGAATACCCAGCGGACGGCCAATGCCAAACCAGCCAAAAGCATCTGCGACGTCGGAAAAGCCAGTATTCACCGGGCTACCGTTGGTATAGACCATCGTCACGCCGCGCAGCAACAGCATCATGACCAGCGTGGCGATAAATGCCTGCACTTTACCTTTCGAAACGATAACCCCCGTGCCTGCGCCAATCAGCGCACCCAGCGCCAAGGCACCAAACACAGCCACCAACGCATTCACTTCAAGCCCAACGATGGAAGCCGCGACGGCACCCGTCAGCGCCAGCAGTGAACCTACCGACAAATCGATTCCCGAGGTCAGTATCACCAGCGTCATGCCGACGGCCATAATGGCATTCACTGACGTCTGCTGGAGAATATTGAACAGGTTATTCAGGGTGAAAAAGTTAGGGCTCAGGGCGGAAACAACTGCAATCAGGATCAGGAGCGCGATCAGCGATTTCTGCTCCAGTAACCACTCTTTGCTGAACCAGCGTTTTGCCGCGATAGATTGAGAACTCATGTCTGACTTACTCCTGCTTTGCGCCGTATTGCTTACCAACGGCCGCAGCCATCAGTGCTTCCTGGGTTGCTTGCTCAATCGGGAAATCACCGCTCAAGCGCCCTTCGTGCATCACGATGATGCGATCGCTCATTCCCAAGACTTCGGGCATTTCGGATGACACCAATATGATGCTCAGCCCTTCTTCTTTGAATTGATTGATTAACTGGTAAATTTCTTTTTTCGCCCCTACGTCAACACCACGCGTCGGTTCATCGAGGATCAAAACATTGGGGCGCGTCATCAGGCCACGGGCAATCGCTACTTTTTGCTGATTGCCACCGGAAAGCAGGCCGATAGGCTGTTCCATTGAAGGCGTTTTAACGTTGAACAGGCGAATAAAGTCGGCGACCGTCAGTTGCTCTTCAGCGTGCTTGAGACGACCGCCCGCATGGCTGAAATAGCGCAGTGCGGTTAACGACATATTTTCTTTTACCGACATGCCCAAAACCAGACCATCACGCTTACGGTCTTCAGAAATGTAAACGATGCCGTTCGCCAAGCCATCCTGCGGTTTACGCGTCACCACGTCGCGGCCATCAAGCGTTACATTGCCGCCCGTTCGTGGCAGTGCGCCGTAGAGAATCTTCATCAGTTCAGTACGGCCTGCGCCCATCAACCCTGCAACGCCCAGAATCTCACCTTTACGTACGGTAAAGCTGACGCTGTCAACGCCCGGCCCAGACAGGTTCTGCACGTTGAGGCGAACCTCTCCCGGCGCTTTATTCGAGCGCGGGTACTGATCTTCAAGCTTGCGGCCCACCATCATTTCAATCAGCGTGTCTTCCTCCAAGTCGCTCACCGGGCGTTCGCCGATAAACTGACCATCGCGGAAAACGGTAATGTCATCACAGATTTCAAAGATTTCTTTCAGGCGGTGGGAAATATAGACAATGCCGCATCCCTGAGATTGCAGCTCTTTGATCACACTGAATAACGAAGCCGTTTCGGTATCCGTCAAAGCATCGGTGGGTTCGTCCATGATGATGACTTTCGATTCAAAGCTCAGCACCTTGGCAATTTCCACCATTTGCTGATCGCCAATCGATAAATCCCCCACCATACGGCGGCTGTCATAGCGCAGATTAAGGCGCTTCAGCAGTTTATCGGCTTCCGCATACATCTTATTCCAGTCGATACGGCCGAAACGGTTGGTAAATTCACGACCGAGGAAGATATTCTCGGCAATCGTGAGCTGGGGAATCAGGTTAAGTTCCTGATGAATAATACCGATACCTGCTTCCTGAGACGCTTTCGGCCCGTTGAAATCCACCTCTTGCCCCAGAAAATGGATACTGCCGGCATCTTTACGATAGATCCCGGTCAGGACTTTCATCATGGTGGACTTGCCCGCACCGTTCTCGCCCACCAGCGCCATCACTTTTCCCGGATAAACATTGAGTGCCGCACCGGAAAGCGCTTTAACGCCGGGAAAAGATTTCGTGATGCCTTGTAGTTGCAGTAAAGGTTGCATTGATGCCTCAGAACGTTACGCCAGCACAAAGGATGACATTGGCATACGGAGAGCACTCTCCGCTGCGAATGATGGCCCGGCTTTTACCGCTTTGGGTTTTAAATTCTTCATGGCTGACATAGTGCAATGCAATTGAGTTTCCCTGATGCTGTTCAAGTTGCTTCAATTGATCGAGTAATGCGTCATGGACGGCGGGGTTCTTTTCAATAATCTCTTCCGCCAGAATAGCGGCCTCAACCTGCATTTCGCTGGTGACAACATTAACCACCTGCAAAAACGTTGGCACATTGTGCGTCAACGCCAGGTCGATACGGGTTGTCGTTTCAGGAATCGGTAAACCAGCATCACCAATAACAAGACTATCGGTGTGCCCCAGCCGAGCAATCACGGAAGAAATATCTGAATTCAATAATGCTGCTTTTTTCATCTTCTCACCCCACCAGCGAAACGTTTCGCTAACAACATTCTAGAAAAAGAAGTGGGAAAGGCAACGAAGAAATAAAAAAAATGTGATCGCTATCGAAACGTTTCGCTAACAAAAAATAAAGACAAGATAACGCGGTTATCTACTCTAGATAATTCACGTTTCAGGAAGATGGCAAAGAAAGGTATCTAGTGAGCTTAATCACATCGATCATTTGGATGAACAAGCGTAGCCAACGCACAGGTAGCCGTAAAGAATGACAGAGAGAGAAGGGTGATAAATAGAGAAAGGGCGGGCAATCGCCCGCCACGAGAGAATTGAAGATAGCGTATTAGAGTTTACGGACCTGCTTCACATCCAGTTCGACAGAATTGAAGTCTTTATCCAACTCACCCTGAATTTCTACTTTATCCGTGGGCGAAACCATCTGACCATTCCAGCGCTTATGATCGATTTCAACTTCCATCGTGCCTGTGGAATCACGGAACAGATAGTTCTCATCACCGATCCGTTTTTCAATATTACCACTCAGCGTAACCCAACTATCGTCACGCAGATCTTTCGCCTTATCTACCGTCGTGAGGGAGTTCTGCGGATCGATGAATCCCCCTTTATGTGTGGCAACCGCAGGCGTTTCTGGATTGACGAAACCACCGCCGCTTTGTGCGGCAAACACGGGTGCAGAAACCAGAGCGGTAATGGCAAATAACGCAGCTGCTTTTTTCATAGTATTCCTTCCTTATTTTGCCTGTCGTTTCGCAGTCAACCTGCGGGAGTAATCGGTCTTCGGGAAGGATTAAAACAAACCGTTCTTAACAGAATCTTAAGGACTCAGCTTTTACCTTTTTATTTTTTTATATTGCCGAAATCGTCCGGTTTCAGCGATTTGTCCTGTACACGTCGTCCCCCGATTTCGTATAAAACCTGAAAAGGCGCAAACGCGACAGCGGCACATCCCTTGCGAGGCAGCCATGAGAGTATTGTTAATCGAAGACGATCGCCTGATCGGTGATGGCCTAAAAGTTGGGTTGATCAAACTGGGCTTTAATATTGACTGGTTTACGGAAGGTAAAGCAGGCGCCGCCGCGTTGAAGGCCGCCCCTTATGATGCAGTGGTGCTCGATCTCAGCCTGCCGGGTATGGACGGCATGGATATCCTGCGCCAGTGGCGTCAGGCTGGACATGACGAACCGGTACTGATTCTGACCGCACGCGATGCGCTGGAACAACGCGTGGAAGGGTTGCAGCAGGGAGCGGATGATTATTTATGTAAGCCTTTTGCGCTAACTGAAGTGGCCGCTCGCCTGCAGGCGCTGATTCGTCGCCGTCACGGTCAACTCCAGCCCGCATTAACGCATGGCGCGGTTTCCCTTGAGCCTGGCTCACGAAGCGTCACGCTTAACGGTGAGCCGTTGATACTAAAATCCCGCGAGCTGGCGCTGTTGGAATTGTTCTTGCTCAATCCGAGCCGCGTGCTCACGCGGGCGCAGTTGGAAGAAAAGCTCTACGGCTGGGATGATGATGTCTCCAGCAATGCGGTAGAAGTCCATATCCACCACTTGCGCAAAAAACTGGGCAGCGGGTTTATCCGTACCGTGCATGGCGTTGGCTATATTCTGGGAGATGCACCATGAACCGACTCAGTCTGCGCTTACGCCTGATTGCGGGCTTTGCGCTGCTGACATTAATTTGCTGGAGTGTCGCCAGTCTGCTTTCGTGGTATCAGACACGTCATAACATCAATGAGTTGTTTGATACTCAGCAAATGCTGTTTGCCAAGCGTCTTGCCACCATGAGTCCCGATGAATTGCGGATCCCATCAGCTTCTCTGCCCAAAACCAAAAATCTGGTACATAAAAACCGAGGCAAGCAGGATGATGATGCGCTGGCCTTCGCCATTTTTACCCACGACGGGAAAATGGTGTTGAACGATGGCGATAACGGCAAAGATTTCATTTTTGACTATAAACGCAACGGCTTCACCGACGGAAAACTGCGCGATGATAACGACGCGTGGCGTATCGTCTGGCTGACGACGCAGGATGATCGTTACGTGATTGCTGTGGGTCAGGAATGGGAATACCGTCAGGATATGACGCTGGATATTGTAAAAACCAACCTGATGCCCTGGTTGTTTGCGCTGCCTATCATGCTGGCACTGCTTTTCTGGCTAGTGACACGTGAGCTCTCGCCACTAAAACGTATTGCCGCTGAGCTTCAGTTACGCTCCCCCGACGACAGCACACCGCTGGCGACGCAGCACATCCCACAGGAAGTGCGCCCGCTGGTCAATGCGCTGAATATCTTGTTTTCCCGCATAAGCGATATGTTAACTCGCGAGCGTCGCTTTACCTCCGATGCCGCTCACGAACTGCGTAGCCCGCTGGCAGCATTGAAAGTTCAAACCGAAGTCGCGCAGTTAGCGCATGACGATGAGGCCATGCGTCGCCATGCATTAATGAATCTGGATAAAAGTATCGATCGCGCCACCCGACTGGTGGATCAGCTCTTGACGCTGTCGCGGCTGGATGCCGAATCGCATCCCGAGGGGATGCAGCCCGTTCAGTTCAATGAATTACTGCAACAGGCGGTGATCGCGCATTACCACACGGCACAAACCGCAGGTATCGAGCTGACGCTGGACTTACCAGATATCCCCGTCATCCGGCAGGGCCATCCGCTGCTGCTCGCCCTGCTGATACGTAATCTGCTAGATAACGCCATTCGTTACAGCCATGAAGGGGGAACAGTAAGCCTGACGCTGACAGAGCGAGGCTTTAAGGTCACCGATAACGGATCGGGCATCAGCGATGAAGCGTTGGCAAGAATCGGCGAGCGTTTTTATCGCCCACCGGGGCAGGAAAAATCCGGCAGCGGTCTGGGAATTTCCATCGTGAACAACATCGCCACGCTGCATAACATGCGGGTTACGTTCACCAATCAGCCCGAAGGCGGGCTGATTGTATCGGTTAGCTGGTAACGATTATTCTCTCTATCGTTAAATCACTAGACGATACGGCTTTCCCAATAGACAGCGAATCGCTGCTTGTTATTAGGGAAACACGGGGATGAGGTTCCCGCAGGGACACCTCGCCCCGTGGTCGACCGTATATCTCGATCTCATCCCAACATAACTTCATATATTGGATTCGCTTAAATCTCGACCTGAATCCCCAACTCAATCAGCCTGTTCGGCGGTATTTCAAACTGATCCGCTGCCCGCAGCGCATTGCGGCTGAGCATCATAAACAGCTTACCGCGCAAGCGCAGATACCACGGCCGTTCACCGATAATCAGCGACTCATTGGACATAAAGAAAGACGTTTCCATCATCTGGCAGGTTAATCCTTCCTGCCAACAACGCTGAAAGACCTCTTCTACATCCGGCGTCTCACGCCAGCCATAGTTGGCGATCACGCGCCAGAACGTCGGAGAAAGCTGCTCAACCGTCACTCGCCGGGCATTCAGCACATAAGGTGCATCCTCCGTTCGCATGGTCAACAGCACCACGCGTTCGTGCAGGATCTTGTTATGTTTGAGGTTATGCAGCAGCGCGAACGGGATCACACGAGTGGCACGTGAGAAATACACTGCCGTGCCTGGAACTCGCGTCGGCGGCGATTTCTCCAATGATGCAATCATGGCATCCAGCGAATTGCCATGCTCATGCAACCGACGCAGCAGCCTGAAACGTTCACTTTTCCACGTCGTCATGATAATAAACATCACCATGCCAAGCGCCAGCGGCAGCCAGCCACCGGACAGAATCTTGACCACGTTTGCCAAAAACATCGGCACGTCGATAATCAACAGGCCAGCCAGCAAAACCCACGCCAGATAGCGATGCCAAAGCCAATTCTTCACCGCAACCGTACAGAACAGAATGCTGGTAATCACCATCGTGCCCGTTACCGCAATACCGTAAGCCGCAGCCAAATTACTCGAATGCTCAAAGCTGACAATCACGATGACAACCGCGATATAAAGCATCCAGTTAATGGCGGGAATATAAATCTGACCAGATTCCATATCTGACGTGTGTACGATACGCATCGGCGGCAAATAGCCCAGCCGCACCGCCTGACGCGTCAGGGAGAAAACGCCTGAAATGACGGCCTGCGAGGCAATAATTGTCGCCAGCGTGGCCAGCACCATCAGTGGAATCAGCGCCCAATCTGGCGCCAGCAGGAAGAACGGGTTTTTGATCGCCTCGGGGTTCTTTAATAACAGCGCGCCCTGTCCGAAGTAATTTAATACCAGCGACGGCAGCACCACCGTAAACCAGGCCAGACGAATCGGGAATTTACCGAAGTGACCCATATCGGCATACAGCGCTTCGACCCCGGTAATGGCAAGCACCACCGCCCCCAAAGCGAAGAACGACACCGCTTTATATTCGATAAAGAAGCGAACGGCGTACATCGGATTCAACGCCTGCAAGACTTCGGGGTTAGCGATAATACTGCGCGCACCCAGTATGCCGAGCGTCAAAAACCAAATCAGCATCACGGGCGCAAACAGCTTGCCGACGCTGCCGGTACCGTGCTTTTGAATGATAAACAGTAAAGTCAGAACGACAATCGATAGCGGAACGATATAGCTGTCCATCGACGGCGCAGCGATTTCCAGCCCTTCCATCGCCGACATCACCGAGATAGCCGGCGTGATGACCACTTCCCCATAAAAGAAGCTGCCGCCGATCAACCCCATGATGACCAGCACGGACGTCATGCGGTCGGAGGTATGACGCCCAGCCAGCGACATTAATGTGAGAATGCCACCTTCACCGGCGTTGTCTGCACGCATCACGTAGGTCAGGTATTTCAGCGAAACAACGAGGACCAATAGCCAAAAGATCAGTGAAAGAAAGCCAAAGACCGAATCAGGCTCGACCCCAAAACCAAACTGCCCGGATAAACATTCCCTTAGCGTATAAAGAGGGCTGGTTCCTATATCTCCATAAACCACCCCGATGGCCGCCAGCGTGACAGCCGGAAGCGAACGTTTATGTTCTGAGCTCATAAACCTATCTTCTGTTATTAATCAGTCCGCGAAGTGCGTCATTCACAGCAACTCGTCCAAAAGCGCACAGTATGCACAAATCAGGATGAAAACCCATTTTTATCGTGCGAGCCCCGTACACGAAACATCCTGTAAAAGGTCGTTTATTGCTTACCGACCCCGTTAGGGTGTAATAATCCGTAAAAGTATTCTAATAAAAATCTGTGATCTGCCGTTTATTATTACTATTGTCTTTCTGAAAGTAGGGTTTTTCTTAGGCACCGCTTTCAGTAAAGCAGTCAGGTTCAAAAATAAACGATTTCAGTACATCACATCATGGGACTAACGGATTAATTATGCGTCAAACTGCGGCATTGGCTGAAAGAATTTCTCGTCTCAGCCATGCGCTAGAACATGGGCTCTACGAAAGACAGCACGCTATTCGCCTCTGTCTGCTGGCAGCACTAAGTGGAGAAAGCGTTTTTCTGCTAGGGCCACCAGGTATAGCCAAAAGTATGATCGCCCGGCGCCTTAAGTTCGCTTTTAGTCATGCGAACGCATTCGAGTACCTGATGACCCGCTTCTCCACTCCGGAAGAAGTCTTCGGTCCCCTTTCTATTCAGGCACTGAAAGATGAAGGCCGCTACCAGCGCCTGACCGCCGGTTATCTGCCGGAAGCCGAGATCGTGTTTCTGGATGAAATCTGGAAAGCAGGCCCCGCTATTTTGAACACCCTGCTGACGGCCATTAACGAACGACGTTTCCGTAATGGCAACAGCGAAGACACCATCCCCATGCGCCTGCTGGTCGCGGCCTCGAATGAACTACCGGAGGCAGATGGTGGTCTGGAAGCACTCTATGACCGGATGCTCATCCGTCTATGGCTCGATCGGGTACAGGAAAAACAGAATTTTCGGGCGCTGCTCGTGAATAACAGTAGCGATCGCGATAACCCCGTTCCACCCGCTCTCAGCGTCAGCAATGAAGAGTACCAACAGTGGCAGAAAGACATTGAGCACGTCGCGCTGCCAGAAGTGGGCTTCGAGCTAATTTACACGCTGCGCCAACAGTTAGATGCGCTGGAACAAGCGCCCTACATTTCCGATCGACGCTGGAAAAAAGCCCTGCGTCTGCTTCAGGCCAGCGCATTTTTTTGCGGTCGGGATGCCATCACGCCTGTTGATATTATTTTGCTGAAAGACTGCCTCTGGCATGACCAAAGCACGTTGACGCTCATCGAACGCCAGCTTGAGCTGTTGATTACCGAGCATGCTTATCAGCAAAAAAGCCTGCTGTTCCGTCTTCAGCAGGTGAATACCAAACGTCAGCAATACCAGCGTGAACAAAGTGAATTGCAGGCATTTTCAGTAGAGAAACAAGGGCACTTCCTGGGCCGAAAATTTCACTACAGCTTGCCTGACACGATCGCCGCTGAAACATTGGATCTGGTGCTGCAACGCCCGCTGATCCTGCACGATATCGAAGTCAACCACCTGATCATTGAGAAAAATGCCCTGCAAGGCTGGCTGCAAAAAGGTGGGGAAATCCGAGGTAAGCTCAACGGCATTGGCTTTACCCAACGTCTCGATCTGCTGGTGGATGATAGACAGCATCTGGCTATTCGCGACATCAGCCTGCAATCCTCGATTCTTTCTCTGCCAGAAAAACGCGACTGTGCGCTTCCTGCCGAAATTACCGATGAATATGAAAAGCTAAATATGCAGCTTCGCGAACAGCGTCGCTTATTCAGCCAGCATCAGCCTTGCCTGTTCGTCCCTGGTGAATGGCTAGCTAAAATAGAAGCCAGCCTGCAACAGGTCGCCGAGCAGATTCAGCAATCAGAGCAACAGGACTAACGCCGATGATCACGCTGGAATCACTGGAAATGCTGCTGTCTATCGATGAAAACGAGCTGCTGGACGATCTTGTCGTCACGCTGCTGGCGACACCGCAGCTCGCTTTCTTCTTTGAAAAATATCCCAGCCTGAAATCCGCGTTACTCAACGATCTCCCTCACTGGAAAGAAACTTTAAAGCAGCGCCTGCGCACCACGCAGGTACCGCCAGAGCTGGAAAGGGAATTTAGCTGCTACCAACGTTCACAATCGGTCGACAATCAGGCCTTTCAGACACGCCTTCCTGCGATTATGGATACGCTAAACAACGTGGAATCGCCGTTTCTGACGCAGGCGTCACAGCTTATTACCTCTCCAGAGAGCACTTTAGGGCAGAAGATAACAAGTGGGCTCCATGCGCTCTTTCTTCAGCGCTGGCGGCTGAGCCTGACACTGCAAACCGTTTCTCTGCATCAGCAATTGATGGATCAAGAGCGGGAAATCCTGCTGGATGAACTGCAACAACGCCTGACACTGAGTGGCAAACTCGAACCGATTTTGGCCGAAAATGAAAACGCGGCAGGTCGGTTATGGGATCTTAGCGCTGCACAGCGTATTCACACCGATCCCCGTCCATTACTGGATTTCGGCGCTTTCCTGCAACGCCAGCCTGCATTACAGAAGTTGGCGGAACGTCTGGGGCGCAGCCGGGAGACCAAATCCATCCTTACGCAGGAAGCACCACAAGAAGCTTTCAGGGTAAGGGTACGAGAACCGGCCACCGTACCTGAGCAGGTGAGCGGCGTGCATCAGAGCGACGATATCTTGCGTTTGATGCCGACGGAGCTGGTGACTCTGGGCATCAGCGAACTGGAATTCGAATTTTATCGCCGCCTGCTGGAACATCGATTGCTGACCTATCGTTTACAGGGTGAGAGCTGGCGCGAGAAAGTCACCGAGCGCCCTGTTGTTCATCAACAAAACGAACAGCAGCCGCGTGGCCCGTTTATTGTCTGCGTTGATACGTCAGGTTCTATGGGTGGTTTTAATGAACGCTGCGCCAAAGCCTTCTGTCTGGCGCTAATGCGTATCGCGCTCGCTGATAACCGCCGTTGCTACATCATGCTGTTTTCTACCGGCGTGGTGAAGTATGAGCTGACGTCTGAGGACGGATTAGAGCAGGCAATACGTTTTCTCAGCCAGTCCTTCCGCGGTGGCACGGATATGAGCGCCTGTCTGTCAGCGTTGTTGGATAAGATGGACGATTCACTCTGGCATGATGCCGATGCCGTGGTAATTTCGGATTTTATTGCCCAGCGATTGCCGGATGAAGTGGTGAATAAGGTGAAAAGCCGTCAGAAGCAGCTACAGCATCGTTTTCATGCTGTAGCGATGTCCGATCATGGCAAACCCGGCATCATGCACATCTTTGACCATATCTGGCGCTTTGATACCGGGTTAAAAAGCCGTTTAATGCGCCGCTGGCAGCACGGCAAGGCTTATTAAAGCAGGCCGGAAACTGACTCACGCAGCGGCTGTGGCCATACACCGCACTGAACCTGACCAATGTGCGGCAATTGCAGCAACAGCATGACAAGGCGAGACTGACCGATTCCCCCACCGATCGTTTGTGGCATCTCACCGCGCAGCAGCGCCTGATGCCATTCCAGCTTCAGACGTTCTTCATCTTGCGTCAGTGCCAGTTGGCGTGTCAGCGCTTCGGCATCCACGCGGATCCCCATGGATGAAATCTCAAACGCATCGTTAAGAACCGGGTTCCACACGACGATATCACCGTTCAAACCTGCTAATTCCTGCTCACCTGGCGTCGTCCAGTCATCATAATCAGGTGCACGTACATCGTGAGAGTGTCCGCTGGACAGCTTACCGCCAATACCAATCAGGAAGACGGCGCCCAGCTCTTTAGCGATAGCTCGCTCACGCCCTTTAGCATCCAGATCGGGATAGCGCTTTAGCAACGTTTCGGTATGCACAAAATGAATTTGTTCCGGCAGGAAAGGCTGAATGCCAAACGCCTGATGTACCGCAGCCTCAGTCGCTTTAATACCCTGATAAATACGCGTGACCGTCGATTTCAGATACTCGGCATTGCGCTCACCATCCCCCATCACGCGCTCCCAATCCCACTGATCGACATAAACCGAGTGGATCGGGCTCAGGCGATCTTCGTCCGGACGCAGCGCCTTCATGTGGGTATAAATGCCTTCACCGAAGCTAAAATCATACGCGCCCAGCGTTTTACGCTTCCATTTTGCCAGTGAGTGCACCACTTCAAATGTGGCATCCGGTAGGGCTTTAACCTTAACCTGCACCGCTTTTTCTGTACCAGACAAGTTATCCTGTGTGCCATCGCCGATACGGCTGAGAATCGGTGCCTGGACTTCAATCAATCCCAGAAGCTGCTCCAGTTGACTGGAGAAGAAAGATTTAACGAAGCTGATTTGCTGTTGCTTTTCGATGTACTGCTTTTTCATTGCCGCGTCTCTTATTCATCGTATTTAGTTGTTCATTAAGCAATAAAAACCGCTAGTCATTCAATAATCTTATGGATAAATTGCACTTGTGCTTTTAATCCGTCATTTTATAGCGGTATAAAATCATTATTCGATAAAATAGGAGGCTCAAAGTGGCAGAAATTTATCAGATCGATAATCTCGATCGCGGCATTCTTTCCGCCTTAATGGAAAATGCGCGCACCCCTTATGCCGAACTGGCGAAACAGTTTTCCGTCAGTCCAGGAACGATCCACGTTCGGGTGGAAAAAATGAAACAGGCGGGCATCATTATCGGCACGCGTCTGGACGTGAATCCAAAACAGTTGGGCTATGACGTGTGCTGCTTTATCGGCATCATTCTGAAAAGCGCCAAAGATTATCCCTCCGCGCTGGAAAAGCTAAACAATCTGGAAGAAGTGGTCGAGGCCTACTACACCACCGGGCATTACAGTATTTTTATTAAGGTCATGTGTCGTTCGATCGAGGCGCTGCAACACGTACTTATCAACAAGATCCAAACAATTGATGAAATTCAGTCCACCGAAACACTGATCTCCCTGCAAAACCCCATTATGCGGACGATCGCACCGTAATGCTTTTTTCCTATACCCATATTATCCACAGGTAGATCCCAGCCAGATCACAGCGTACAATGTCCCGTCTTTTATCGGATGGATCACTATGGCAGACATTACCTTAATCAGTGGCAGTACCCTTGGCAGCGCCGAATATGTAGCAGAGCATTTGGCTGAACTGCTAGAAAAGGATGATTTCTCCACTGAAATTCTGCATGGTCCTACGCTCGATGCACTTCCCGAAAGCGGTATATGGCTGGTGGTAACATCGACACACGGCGCAGGGGAGTTCCCTGACAACCTAAAAGCGCTGTTTGAACAGTTGGAACAGCAAAAGCCCGATCTTTCTCAGGTGAATTTTGGTGCGATAGGGATCGGTAGTAAAGAGTACGACACGTTCTGTGGCGCGATCCAAACAGCGGATCGTCTACTAGCCCAATTGGGGGCTAAAAGGATCGGTGAAATCCTTGAGATCGACATCACGCAGCATCAGATTCCAGAAGATCCAGCAGAAGAATGGCTAGGATCGTGGGTTAATTTACTCAAATAAGATTAAATATTCGGCAGTTGAATGTGGATAACTATGCTTAATTCAGGTGTAAAACCAGTAGTTATCCCAATAACAACCCAAGTATGTTTTTTGTCCTGTGTATAACTCCGCATTATGATCCCAGCTTATACTGGCTAGGATCACCGATCATTCACAGGTAAGGATCAGCTCCATTCTCTTGATCTTTAATATGAATAATCACTTATCCACACAAAATGACGATCCTAATAAGAGATCTAATAAAGAGATCTTTAAATAAAAAGATCTTTCTTTAATTAACGAGGATCCAACGGACTTGGTCGTTGGCTCAAAGTTGAGTAGAATCCCCCACCCCAGGGCAAATAACGATCGTTCGCCACTAATCATTCGCAATAATGCGAGGAGCAGTACCATGTTTTATCCAGATCCATTTGACGTCATCGTGATCGGTGGCGGTCATGCCGGAACAGAAGCGGCGATGGCTTCTGCCCGAATGGGCCAACAGACGCTTTTACTCACGCACAATATTGATACGCTGGGACAAATGTCTTGTAACCCGGCGATCGGCGGTATTGGAAAAGGCCATCTGGTTAAAGAGATCGATGCCATGGGAGGGTTGATGGCACGTGCCGTCGATCAGGCAGGTATACAGTTTAGGATACTAAACAGCAGTAAAGGCCCAGCTGTCAGAGCGACACGCGCACAAGCGGATCGCGTGCTCTATCGTCAGGCTATTCGCACCGCACTGGAGAATCAGCCAAATTTAACGATCTTCCAGCAGGCCGTTGACGATCTGATTGTGGAAAACGATCGTGTCGTCGGCGCGGTTACCCAGATGGGACTAAAATTTCGTGCGAAAGCCGTGGTGTTAACGGTAGGCACTTTCCTTGACGGAAAAATTCACATCGGGCTGGATAACTACAGCGGTGGGCGTGCAGGCGATCCGCCTTCCATTCCGCTAGCCCGTCGCCTGCGTGAACTGCCTCTACGCGTCAACCGCCTGAAAACGGGTACACCACCACGTATTGATGCCAGAACGATTGATTTTAGCGTGCTGGCACAACAGCACGGTGATAACCCAATGCCAGTTTTCTCATTCCTGGGGAATGCAGGCCAGCATCCTGCACAGATGCCGTGCTACATCACGCATACCAATGAGAAAACGCATGATGTGATCCGAAATAATCTGGATCGTAGCCCGATGTATGCCGGGATCATCGAAGGGATCGGGCCGCGTTATTGCCCCTCGATCGAAGACAAAGTCATGCGTTTTGCCGATCGAAACACGCATCAGATCTTTCTCGAACCTGAAGGACTGACCAGTAACGAAATTTATCCAAACGGGATCTCGACAAGTTTGCCGTTTGACGTCCAGTGGCAAATTGTTCGCTCAATGGCAGGAATGGAAAATGCGCGTATCGTTCGCCCTGGATATGCAATTGAGTACGATTTCTTCGATCCTCGCGATCTGAAACCTACGCTGGAAAACAAATTTATTCATGGCCTGTTCTTTGCCGGGCAAATCAACGGCACTACGGGGTATGAGGAAGCGGCCGCACAGGGCATGCTGGCTGGCCTGAATGCAGCTCGCCTGTCTGCCGACAAGGAAGGCTGGTCACCGCGCCGCGATCAAGCCTATCTCGGCGTGCTGGTTGACGATCTTTGTACGTTGGGTACGAAAGAACCCTACCGCATGTTTACGTCACGTGCTGAATACCGTCTGATGCTACGCGAAGATAACGCCGATCTGCGTTTGACAGAAATGGGTCGTGAGCTGGGGATGGTCGACGATAATCGCTGGGCACGTTTCAACGAGAAGCTCGAGAACATTGAGAAAGAGCGTCAGCGCCTGCGTGACATTCACGTTCACCCGCAGTCTGAGCAGCTAGATCAGGTCAATTCATTGCTGAAAACGCCGTTGTCGCGTGAAGCTAACGGTGAAGAGCTGCTACGTCGCCCTGAAGTGGATTACGTTCAGCTCACTGCGCTACCACTGTTTGCCCCGGGATTAACCGACGAGCAGGCTGCTGAACAGGTTGAAATTCAGGTCAAATACGAAGGGTATATTGCCCGTCAGCAGGATGAAATTGAGAAACAGTTGCGTAATGAAAATGCGCTGCTGCCTGCCGATTTGGATTACAAGCAGGTGAATGGGCTGTCCAACGAGGTTATTGCCAAGCTGAACGATCACAAACCGTCGTCTATCGGCCAGGCCTCGCGTATTTCTGGCATTACACCAGCAGCAATCTCAATTCTACTGATCTGGCTTAAAAAACAGGGTCTGCTGCGCCGCAGCGCCTGATTTAAGATAAAATCATCCCCTAAATAGTCGGTTATCCGGCTATTTTTATTATTAACCTCATCTTTTTCATCGGGATCTTATTGTGCGCAACACACTCGATAATCTGCTAAATGCGGCTGGCATTGTGATTTCAGATAAGCAAAAAAATCTTCTGATACAGTATGTTGATATGCTGAATAAGTGGAACAAAGCTTATAACCTGACGTCTGTACGCGATCCACAGCAAATGCTTGTCCGCCATATCATGGACAGTATCGTGGTTGAGCCACATTTACACGGACAGCGTTTTATCGATGTGGGAACGGGGCCTGGATTGCCGGGAATTCCGTTGGCGATTGTCCGCCCTGAATCGCATTTTACTTTGCTGGATAGCTTAGGTAAGCGTGTGCGCTTCCTGCGTCAGGTTCAGCATGAACTGCAACTTGAGAACATCATGCCGGTACAGAGTCGCGTTGAAGCGTTTCCGGCAGAGCCCCCTTTTGATGGCGTGATCAGCCGAGCATTCGCCTCGTTGCAGGAGATGATTAGCTGGTGTAATCATCTTCCCGCTAAGACGACAGGGCGGTTTTATGCCCTCAAAGGTGTCCTTCCACAGGATGAATTGTCATCCTTGCCACAAGGTGTTTTATTGGATCAGGTTGTCCGTTTATCTGTTCCCGATCTGGAAGGTGAACGTCATTTGGTCGTGCTTAAACCAAACTAATTTTGTTTTTTATCAAAAAAATTATAACTAAATATTGCGTGTCAGCCTGCCGCCCCATTATGGGGGGCATCGTTTCAGATCGCATTGCGATCACTGAAATTTTACATCTTGGTTTTTTCAGCACTGTTCTTTTACTTTCGCGCTGAATAATAACGAGCGAAAATAAATCATCGGCATCAAAAATTAGTTATTTTTGTGTTAATTGAGTAAAAAAACGATATCAATAATGTCAATAGGTAGTTGAAAGGTTGTTTGTTGCATTTTTTGAATGGTTTTTTTTATAACTTATTGAAGTTAAATAAAATAAATAGCTTATTTTGCTAAAGACAAAAAAAAACACGTTCTGTTATAAATAGTCGTAAAGCCTTTTGTGTGAGGCGTATCACAGATTAGAGGGCTTTAGAAATTAATTACACTAGGTATGAACAAGAATGATTGTTAGCAAAAATGGGGCTTCAGAAAGAAATTTAAATAATTGTTCACCTTTTCGCTACTTATCGATTGAATTCGCAGGTATGACCCGTATAATTTGCTCGTTTTTTGCTGCTTGACTCAGTGGTGTAAAGGCAGTTTTATACGTCATTCGGTATACCTCTGAAAAGGTACGGAGAGAGCAAACGTCATGCCTGTATCCCTTTACAGCGGAAAAGTAGCCTTAAGGCTGCTGTTGCTACAGTTAGTGACTTTTGCTTTGTTGAGTGCTGTTTTCAGCCTCAATAGCGCCAACGCTGCTGCTTCTGCATTAGGCGGAGGATTGGCAGCCTGGTTGCCGAATGTCTTGTTTGTGCTGTTTGCCTTGCGTCATCAGTCACACAAGCCTGCTGATGGACGTGTAGCCTGGTCGTTCGCGATTGGCGAGGCGCTTAAGGTATTTATCACCATTGCACTGTTAGTGGTGGCGTTAGGCGTGTTTAAAGCGGCATTCTTTCCGCTTGGCCTGACTTATTTATCGGTGCTGGTTATGCAGATCGTGGCACCGGCCGTAATTAATCGTTACCGTAATTAACAACAAAAGGGTAAGAGACATCATGGCTGCTGGAGAAATCTCTACTCCGCAAGAGTATATCAGTCACCACTTGCACCATTTGCAGGTAGGGACGGGTTTTTGGTCGATCAACGTCGATTCGATGTTTTTCTCCATCGCTCTTGGGATCCTCTTTCTGGTTATCTTTCACCGCGTAGCTAAACGTGCGACTAGCGGTGTGCCAGGTAAATTGCAAACTGCCGTCGAACTGCTTATCGGTTTCGTTGATGGCACTGTACGCGATATGTTCCATGGCAAAAGTAAACTGATTGCTCCTCTGGCGCTGACCATTTTCGTCTGGGTTTTCCTGATGAATATGATGGACCTGCTGCCTATCGATCTGTTGCCACAACTCTGGGCGGGCGTCTACAGCCTGCTAGGGTACGACCCAGCGCATGCTTATCTGCGTGCTGTGCCGACGGCTGACGTGAACATCACGTTGTCGATGGCGCTTGGGGTGTTTATCCTGGTTCTGTTCTACAGCATCAAAATGAAAGGTCTCGGCGGTTTTGTTAAAGAACTGACCATGCAGCCGTTCAACCATCCAGTATTTATTCCTATCAACCTGATTCTTGAAGGTGTCAGCCTGCTGTCCAAACCTATTTCCTTAGGCTTGCGACTGTTTGGCAATATGTATGCGGGTGAGTTGATCTTCATCCTGATTGCCGGTCTGTTGCCGTGGTGGTCACAATGGCTGTTAAATGTGCCTTGGGCTATTTTCCACATTTTGATTATTACGCTTCAGGCTTTTATTTTCATGGTTCTGACGGTTGTTTATCTCTCGATGGCATCTGAAGAGCATTGATTTTCTTTCAACAAATAACGTTTTTAACTGAAACAAACTGGAGACTGTCATGGAAAACCTGAGTGTGGATCTGCTGTACATGGCTGCCGCGTTAATGATGGGTTTGGCGGCGATCGGTGCTGCGATCGGTATCGGCATTCTGGGTGGTAAATTCTTGGAAGGTGCTGCTCGTCAGCCTGACCTGATTCCTTTACTGCGTACACAGTTCTTTATCGTCATGGGTCTGGTTGACGCCATCCCGATGATCGCTGTTGGTCTGGGGCTGTATGTGATGTTTGCGGTGGCCTAAGCAGAATGTTTTCTGCTGAGGTTAAAACATCAACTTATTTAACTTTGAAAGAGGCATTGTGCTGTGAATATTAATGCAACAATCCTCGGCCAGGCCATTGCGTTCGTCCTGTTTGTCTGGTTCTGCATGAAGTATGTATGGCCGCCGATGATGGCAGCCATCGAGAAACGTCAGAAAGAAATTGCTGACGGTCTGGCTTCTGCTGAACGTGCCAAAAAAGATTTGAACTTGGCTCAGGCCAATGCGACAGATCAACTGAAGAAAGCCAAAGCGGATGCTCAGGTTATCATTGAGCAGGCGAACAAACGCCGTGCTCAGATCCTGGATGAGGCGAAAGCTGAAGCGGAAGCTGAACGTAACAAGATTGTGGCGCAGGCGCAGGCTGAAATCGAAGCCGAACGTAAACGTGCTCGTGAAGAGCTGCGTAAGCAAGTTGCCGTATTGGCAATTGCCGGTGCCGAGAAAATTATTGAACGTTCCGTGGATGAAGCTGCTAACAGCGACATCGTTGATAAACTGGTCGCTGAACTGTAAGGAGGGAGGGGCTGATGTCTGAATTTGTCACGGTAGCTCGCCCCTACGCCAAAGCAGCTTTTGACTTTGCGGTTGAGAATCAGGCCTTGGATCGCTGGCATAACATGCTGGCGTTTTCGGCCGAAGTAGCGCGCAATGAGCAAATTGCCGAATTGCTTTCTGGTGCGGTAGCGCCGATTGAGCTGGCGAAAACGTTTATTGCCGTTTGTGGTGATCAACTTGATGAAGCCGGTCAGAACCTGATTAAGGTGATGGCCGAGAACGGACGTTTACCGGTACTTACTGAAGTACTGGAACAATTTATTCAACTGCGGGCAGCATTAGAATCGACGGTTGACGTCGATGTGATTTCTGCCAACACGTTGAATGAGCAGCAGCTATCTAAGATCGCTGCTGCTATGGAAAAACGTCTGTCACGCAAAGTGAAGCTGAATTGCAAAATTGATAAGTCTGTCATGGCCGGTGTGGTTATTCGCGCGGGCGATATGGTGATAGATGGCAGCATTCGCGGTCGTCTGGAACGTCTGGCAGACGTCTTGCAGTCTTAAGGGGACTGGAGCATGCAACTGAATTCCACCGAAATCAGCGAACTGATCAAGCAGCGCATTGCTCAGTTCAATGTGGTGAGCGAAGCTCACAATGAAGGTACTATTGTTTCCGTCAGTGACGGAATCATCCGCGTCCACGGTCTGGCAGACGTGATGCAGGGGGAGATGATCTCTCTGCCGGGTAACCGTTATGCAATCGCACTGAACCTGGAGCGCGACTCCGTTGGTGCGGTAGTAATGGGGCCGTATGCGGATCTGGCTGAAGGCATGAAAGTAAAATGCACCGGCCGTATTCTTGAAGTTCCAGTTGGCCGCGGCCTGCTTGGTCGTGTGGTCAACACGCTGGGCGCACCGATTGACGGTAAAGGCGCACTGGATCACGACGGTTTCTCTGCGGTTGAAGCGATTGCGCCTGGCGTTATCGAACGTCAGTCCGTTGATGAGCCGGTACAGACGGGCTATAAGTCTGTTGACGCCATGATTCCAATTGGTCGTGGTCAGCGTGAGCTGATTATCGGTGACCGTCAGACGGGTAAAACCGCGCTGGCCATCGATGCCATCATCAACCAGCGTGATTCCGGTATCAAATGTGTGTACGTTGCTATCGGCCAGAAAGCCTCCACTATTTCTAACGTGGTGCGTAAACTGGAAGAGCATGGTGCACTGGAAAATACCATAGTCGTCGTCGCTACTGCGTCTGAATCTGCTGCTCTGCAATATCTGGCACCGTATGCCGGTTGTGCGATGGGTGAGTATTTCCGTGACCGTGGTGAAGATGCACTGATTATTTATGATGACCTGTCCAAACAGGCCGTTGCTTATCGTCAGATTTCTCTGCTGCTTCGTCGTCCACCAGGTCGTGAAGCCTATCCTGGTGACGTTTTCTACCTCCACTCCCGTTTGCTGGAGCGTGCATCGCGCGTTAACGCCGATTACGTTGAAGCATTCACCAAGGGTGAAGTGAAAGGGAAAACCGGTTCGTTGACGGCTCTGCCAATCATCGAAACGCAAGCAGGTGACGTTTCTGCGTTCGTTCCGACTAACGTAATTTCGATTACCGATGGTCAGATCTTCCTGGAATCCAACCTGTTTAACGCCGGTATTCGTCCTGCGGTTAACCCAGGGATCTCCGTATCCCGTGTGGGTGGTGCAGCACAGACCAAGATCATGAAAAAACTGTCCGGTGGTATTCGTACCGCGCTGGCACAGTACCGTGAGCTGGCAGCGTTCTCTCAGTTCGCTTCCGATCTTGATGATGCAACCCGTAAGCAATTGAGCCACGGTCAGAAAGTGACCGAGCTGTTGAAACAGAAACAGTATGCGCCGATGTCTGTCGCACAGCAGTCTCTGGTTCTGTTTGCGGCGGAACGTGGTTATCTGGAAGATGTTGAGCTGTCGAAAGTCGGTAGCTTTGAAGCGGCTCTGCTGGCTTACGCTGACCGTGAGCATGGCGAACTTCTGCAACAAATCGACCAGACTGGCGCTTATAACGATGAGATCGAGGGCAAGTTTAAAGGCATCCTCGATACTTTTAAGGCAACCCAGTCCTGGTAACGCCCGGTGGCCTGCTGTAAAGCAGGCCGCAAGGCTTTGAGGAGAAGCAAAGATGGCCGGCGCAAAAGAGATACGTAGTAAGATCGCAAGCGTCCAAAATACGCAGAAGATCACCAAAGCAATGGAAATGGTCGCCGCTTCCAAAATGCGTAAATCGCAGGATCGTATGGCGGCCAGCCGTCCTTATGCTGAAACCATACGCAATGTGATTGGTCACCTTGCGTTAGGAAATCTGGAATATAAACACCCGTACCTGGAAGAACGCGACGTTAAGCGCGTTGGGTATTTGGTGGTGTCTACTGACCGTGGCTTGTGTGGTGGTTTGAACATTAACCTGTTCAAAAAACTGCTGGCTGATATGAAATCCTGGAGCGACAAAGGCGTTGAAACTGATTTAGCGCTCATTGGTTCCAAAGCGGCTTCTTTCTTCGGTTCGGTAGGCGGAAATATTGTTGCTCAGGTTACCGGTATGGGGGATAACCCTTCCGTATCAGAATTGATCGGCCCGGTTAAAGTTATGCTGCAAGCCTATGACGAAGGTCGTCTGGACAAGCTGTATATCGTAAGCAACAAGTTTATCAATACCATGTCTCAGGAACCGCTTGTTGTTCAAGTGTTACCGTTACCGCCTTCAGATGACAGTGAGTTGAAGAAGAAAGCCTGGGATTACCTGTATGAACCCGATCCTAAGTCGCTGCTGGATACCCTGCTGCGCCGTTATGTAGAATCTCAGGTTTATCAGGGCGTCGTAGAAAATCTGGCTAGTGAACAGGCCGCGCGAATGGTTGCGATGAAAGCCGCGACTGATAACGGCGGTAGCCTGATCAAAGAGCTTCAGTTGGTATACAACAAGGCTCGTCAGGCCAGCATTACCCAGGAACTCACCGAAATCGTCGGGGGAGCCTCCGCGGTTTAAAGCAGGTTTACGAATTACGTATTGTCGAATTACGTAGAGGATTCAAGATGGCTACTGGAAAGATTATCCAGGTAATCGGCGCCGTGGTGGACGTCGAGTTCCCGCAAGATGCCGTACCGAAGGTGTACGATGCGCTTGAGGTAGAGAACGGCGCTGAGAAACTGGTGCTGGAAGTACAGCAGCAGTTGGGCGGCGGCATTGTTCGTTGTATCGCAATGGGTTCTTCTGACGGCCTGCGTCGCGGGTTGAACGTGAATAACCTGGACCACCCGATCGAAGTACCGGTAGGTAAAGCAACGCTGGGTCGTATCATGAACGTGTTGGGTGATCCCATCGACATGAAAGGCGACATCGGCGAAGAAGAGCGTTGGGCTATTCACCGTTCAGCTCCGAGCTATGAAGAGCTGTCAAACTCACAGGAACTGCTGGAAACCGGCATCAAGGTTATCGACCTGATGTGTCCGTTTGCCAAGGGCGGTAAAGTGGGTCTGTTCGGTGGTGCGGGCGTAGGTAAAACCGTAAACATGATGGAGCTGATCCGTAACATCGCGATCGAGCACTCCGGTTACTCCGTGTTTGCAGGTGTGGGTGAGCGTACCCGTGAAGGTAACGACTTCTACCACGAAATGACCGACTCCAACGTAATCGATAAAGTATCACTGGTTTATGGCCAGATGAACGAGCCACCAGGTAACCGTCTGCGCGTAGCATTGACCGGTCTGACAATGGCGGAAAAATTCCGTGATGAAGGCCGTGACGTACTGCTGTTCGTCGATAACATTTACCGTTATACCTTGGCCGGTACGGAAGTATCCGCACTGCTGGGTCGTATGCCTTCTGCGGTAGGTTATCAGCCGACGCTGGCGGAAGAGATGGGTGTTCTGCAAGAACGTATCACCTCAACCAAAACCGGTTCTATCACCTCTGTTCAGGCCGTTTACGTACCTGCGGATGACTTGACTGACCCATCACCAGCCACCACCTTTGCTCACTTGGATGCAACCGTGGTACTGAGCCGTCAGATCGCTTCTCTGGGTATCTACCCGGCCGTTGACCCGCTGGATTCCACCAGCCGTCAGTTGGATCCGCTGGTTGTTGGTCAGGAACACTATGATGTTGCCCGTGGCGTGCAGTCTATTCTGCAGCGTTATCAGGAACTGAAAGACATCATCGCGATTCTGGGTATGGACGAGCTGTCTGAAGAAGACAAGCTGGTGGTATCCCGTGCGCGTAAGATTCAGCGCTTCCTGTCACAGCCGTTCTTCGTAGCAGAAGTATTTACCGGTTCTCCGGGCAAATACGTCTCCCTGAAAGACACCATTCGTGGCTTTAAAGGGATTATGGAAGGCGAATACGACCACCTGCCAGAGCAGGCGTTCTACATGGTTGGTTCCATCGACGAAGTCGTGGAAAAAGCCAAGAAACTGTAACGCCTTGTAGGAGGGTGACATGGCTATGACTTACCATCTGGATGTCGTGAGTGCAGAACAGCAAATGTTCTCCGGTCTGGTGCAGAAGATCCAGGTAACGGGGAGCGAAGGCGAACTGGGTATTTATCCGGGACATGCCCCTCTGCTCACTGCCATTAAACCGGGTATGATTCGTATCGTTAAGCAGCACGGTGAAGAAGAGTATATCTACCTTTCTGGCGGCGTCCTTGAGGTGCAGCCGAATATGGTTACCGTACTGTCCGATACTGCTATTCGTGGACAGGATTTGGACGAAGCTCGTGCGCTGGAAGCGAAACGCAAAGCCGAAGATCATATCCGCAATTCGCATGGCGATGTGGATTATGCTCAGGCTTCCGCAGAGCTGACTAAAGCGATTGCGAAGCTGCGTGTTATCGAGCTGACCAGAAAAGCGATGTAACAGATAAGCTTGCAATAATTGAAGGCCAGTCAGTTCACACTGATTGGCCTTTTTGTATTTAAGTCTATGTATACTCAGAGATAAAAAATGCCTGCGAGAGCAGGCATTAAGATCGCGGGTAAACCCATTTACCGAACGAAAACGGTAGTAACGGAATAGAAGAGTAAAGCGTTTGCGCCATGGATGGCGCAATCCGAGCGTACAGGGACGTATTTACAGCGTCTTTACGATCTATCCGTTGCTACCGCTCAATGCGCTTTGTCAGCAACTCTTGTCCCCACCTTGTTAGGTGGGGGGTTACTTGAAGAGGCTTATTTCTTCTTCAGGAAGTCGCCAAGTACCAGATTGCCTTTGGCATCTCGCGTAAACGTCTCTGGAACGGTAACCGACACGAAGTTGTTTACTGTGATTTCCTTACCCTGCGCGTTAACGGAACGGTCGCCCTTGATGAAGTAGTTGGTGTTATCGATATTGCCGACAACCGCATCATCATATTTACCCGCTTTGGTTTTCAGCGAAACGTTGTTCTTGAAGACGCCTTGTTTTTCCGGGCCAGAGTAAGGGCTTGGACGGAAAATGAAGTTAAAGCGCTCGTTATCTAACGCGATGTTGTCTTCAACGATCAGTGCGCCAGGGTTGAAGTTGTCAGTGAAACCATCCAGTTTATTACCTATAGCAATGCTGTTTTTGACCTGATGCGCCACTGGCTGGCCTTCGCCACCCATTTTGAAGCCGTTGCTGGTGTTGTTCATGGCAATTGAATTCTCGATCACCACAACGCCGTTTGCGCCGTCTTCAATTTTGTTAAACAGGTCGAAGCCGTCATCGATGTTGTTGTGCGAGAACGCACCGCGAATCACGTTGCCTTCACCCACACGCATTTTCACCGCAAAACCGTCGGCGTTAATTTTTCCAGCGTCCTGATTGCTGTGAGATTCTGAGTTCAGAATCAGGTTATGGCTGGCCCACAGTGGTCTGCCTACATCGGCCGTCGAGGTTACCTGAATACCTGTATCGTCAGCATGGTGCGCCAGAACGCGTTCGATGGTGTTGTAGCTCCCCTCGATACGGAATGGTTTCTCTGTGATTTCAATACCTTTGACATGCCAATGGCTTGCTTTCAGTTGCAGGCCATGAATGACGGCTTTGTTGCCGACAGCAAACAGATTCTTGACAGTTTTTTGCTGACCGCTAGCGCTAACGGGAATTTCTGCCGCGCTGTAATCACCATCGTTGAGCCAAATTGTGCCACCCGCTGGCAGAGCGGCGACGGCGCTGGCCAAATCGATCGGTGCATTTTTACTGCCGTCGTTGCTGGCTGAACCTTGTGGCGAAACATACAGATTTTTGGCGTCTGCATAAGCCACTTTTTCAACCTTGAACGTGCTCTCTTTTACTGCTTTATCATCCCCTTCAGCAGGTTGGTAAGTGAGTTTGAATTCAGCACTGTTACCGGCAATTTTTGCTGGCAGAGAGAAGGCCTCCCCCGCTTTTACCTGCTTGGCATCACCCAGAGATTTACCATCTTGTGAAACCGCGATCGTGCCGTTGTAGTTAGCTTTAGCCTGTACGACATAATGTTCGCTGGTAGTTTTAGGCGATGACATCACCTGGATCAAAGGATCGTAATCCTTGGCTTTAAATTCCGGTGAGGCTTTGGTTTGTGCCGGTGTCGTGGTCAACTGTGCATTGCTGACGGTGATTTTGGCGTTACGGGAGGAAAAGAAACCAACGTAGTAATGGTCTTTATCCAACTTGGTAACAACATCCGCACCTTTGACTTCTTTTGATACCCAGTTATCCGTGCCTTTCGGTGCATAAGAGGTAATGAAGCCGTCATTGGTACGTTCCAATTTCAGACGGAACGTAGGCGTTTGCTCCAGATTGACGTTTTCCTGGTAGCTGGTTTTGGTGATTTTCGCGCCTGCGTTGCCCCACGGCTGTGTGACGCCATTACGCAAAATCGCCTGTAGTTTGATTTCGGTATGAGACTTTTTATCCTGCGTCATGATGGCGTTCATCACCATGTTGGATGCTGCAGGGAATTCTTCATATCCTTCTTTCAGCGGTTCCTGACGCGGTATGCCAATAATATCGCGCACCAGAATTCCCGCCCCTTCCTGAGCCGCAGGCTTGGCGCCGTTTTCAGGACCAAACTGTTCCACGGTAATATCAGACTGAAGCGTGAAATTCACATTCGCAGGTAACTGGGTATAAAAGAACGTTAGCCCGTCATGGGTGTTGGCGATCTTTCCGCCACGACTCTCAATCGTGATTGGTGCGGATAAATCAGCATTATCACCCGGTGCGAGTTTCTTTCCGTTAATGGTGACGTCGTTAACGCCAATTTTTTCCGGCAGAACATTGGATGAAAAGTTTACGTCTGTTGACTGACCAAAAGCGATACCGTGCCAGACGGGTGTTGATTCTGTCGCGGCGTGTGCACTAAAGCTGAAAAGTAATGCATTCGTCAACGCGACGGCTGCGAGGCGTGAAGAACGGTGTTTCTGTAAAGAATCACATTTTTGTGAAGAACAACGTTTCATTGTATCTCCTTCGTTATTGAATTATTTGTCCGCGTATATTGCTATAAATGAAACGCCGTTTCTTTTGTGTGTGTCACAAATGGAAATACTTAAAAACAAAGTCTGTTTTTTATGAAACCTTGTGTCATTTCTGTTTTTGGAGATGACATCGCGTTCATCTCCTCTCTTGATAAACATTCGTGGTTTTGTGCGAGATTTTCAGAAAAAACTCACTAAAAAGTATCTGCGTTATGCACCAGCTTCGGTAAACTCTGGTTATTCTTGCTGTAACAGGCTAGCCATTTTTATTCTTGCGGAGCTGTGGCTCCGTACTGTCAGGATACTTATGTCAAATAGTGCTATGAGTGTGGTGATCCTTGCTGCGGGTAAAGGAACCCGTATGTATTCCGACCTTCCCAAGGTGTTACACAAGCTGGCGGGTAAGCCGATGGTTCAACACGTCATTGACGCGGCAATGACAACCGGTGCACAGCATGTTCATCTGGTATACGGCCACGGCGGTGATTTGCTAAAGCATGAACTGACCGATCCCGCGTTGAATTGGGTGCTTCAGGCGGAGCAGTTGGGAACTGGGCATGCGATGCAGCAAGCCGCGCCTCATTTTGCTGATGATGAAGATATCTTGATGTTGTATGGCGATGTGCCGCTGATTTCGTCGCAAACCTTAGTGCATTTACGTGAGGCTAAGCCGCAGGGCGGTATCGGCCTGTTGACGGTGAAGCTGGACGATCCGACAGGCTATGGACGAATTGTGCGTGAGAAGGGTGCCGTAGTTGGGATCGTTGAACACAAAGATGCCAGCGAAGAACAGCGCCAGATTAACGAGATCAATACTGGCATTTTGATTGCCAACGGTAAGGATTTGAAGCGCTGGTTAAGCCAGTTGAACAACAACAACGCACAGGGTGAGTTTTACATCACCGATATTATTGCGATGGCGGCGGAAGAAGGTCAGCGTGTTGAAGCGGTCCATCCGAAGCGGCTGAGCGAAGTTGAGGGCGTTAATAATCGCCTGCAACTGTCGGCGCTTGAGCGAATTTATCAGCGTGAACAGGCGGATAAGCTGCTGCTGGCTGGTGTGATGCTGCTTGACCCGGCTCGATTTGATCTGCGTGGCGAGCTGACTCATGGTCGCGATGTGGTGATTGATGTCAATGTAGTCGTGGAAGGGAATGTTAAGCTAGGTAACCGGGTGAAAATTGGTGCTGGCTGCGTGATCAAAAACAGCATCATTGGCGATGACAGTGAGATCAGCCCTTATTCCGTGCTGGAAGATGCCGTGCTGGAAGCCCAGTGTACTGTTGGGCCATTTGCTCGCTTGCGCCCTGGTGCGGAGCTGGCTGAAGGTGCGCATGTTGGCAACTTTGTCGAATTGAAAAAGGCGCGTCTGGGTAAAGGTTCAAAAGCGGGTCACCTTAGCTATTTGGGGGATGCGGATATCGGTTCAGGTGTTAATATTGGCGCGGGAACGATCACCTGTAACTATGACGGTGCGAATAAACACAAAACGGTTATTGGTGACGATGTGTTTGTCGGCTCGGACACGCAACTTGTGGCACCTGTTAACATTGCTAGCGGCGTGACTATCGGCGCGGGCACGACGGTCACAAGCGATGTGGCAGAGAATGAGCTGGTGATCAGCCGCGTGAAACAACGGCATATTTCCGGCTGGCAGCGTCCGGTGAAGAAGAAATAGCATTCTATGCCTCCGCATACTGCGGAGGCGGTTTTGTCCTGTGCTTTGACCGATTCCAGAGCACAAAACAAAACATAATAATCCCCAACTCTCTACAAGGCTCGGGGAACCCGGAAAAACCGGAACAATCAGGTCTAAGACATCCCAGGTGACACAATATGTCACTTTTATAGGAATACCATCGATGTGTGGAATTGTAGGCGCAGTAGCGCAACGTGATGTTGCTGAGATTTTGTTGGAAGGTTTACGCCGTCTTGAGTATCGCGGCTATGACTCTGCGGGTCTGGCGGTTGTTGACAGCGAAGGACATGTCGCTCGTTTGCGTCGTCTGGGGAAAGTGCAGGTACTGTCTCAGGCAGCCGAAGAGCATGAACTGCACGGCGGCACGGGTATCGCCCATACCCGCTGGGCTACGCACGGGGAACCTTCTGAAGAGAACGCACACCCGCATATTTCTGAACATATCACTATCGTCCATAACGGCATTATCGAAAACCACGAACCGTTGCGCGAACTGATGATCGGTCGCGGCTATCGTTTTGTTTCTGAAACCGATACGGAAGTGGTTGCCCATCTGGTTCATTTTGAACAGCAGCAGAATGGCGGAACGCTGGTTGAAGTTGTTAAGCGCGTGATTCCACAACTGCGCGGTGCCTATGGCATGGTCGTGCTGGATAACCGCGATCCAAGCGTACTGGTTGCTGCACGCTCTGGTAGCCCGCTGGTGATTGGTCGCGGGGTGGGTGAGAACTTCATTGCCTCCGATCAGTTGGCGCTGTTGCCTGTGACTCGCCGCTTCATGTTCCTGGAAGAAGGCGACGTGGCAGAAATTACCCGTCGTGACGTGCGTGTGTTTGATAAATCAGGCCAGCTTGCTACACGTGAAGAAATTGAATCAAAAGTGAATTACGATGCCGGTGACAAAGGCGCGTATCGTCACTACATGCAGAAAGAGATCTACGAACAGCCGATGGCGATTAAGAACACGCTTGAAGGGCGTTTCAGCCACGGCGAGATTAATCTTTCTGAACTTGGCCCGAAAGCGGATGAACTGCTCGCGAAGGTTGAGCACGTTCAGATTATCGCCTGCGGTACGTCCTACAACTCCGGTATGGTTTCCCGCTACTGGTTTGAAGCACTGGCTGGTATTCCGTGCGACGTGGAAATCGCTTCTGAATTCCGCTATCGCAAGCCTGCGGTGCGTAAGAACAGCCTGATGATTACCCTGTCTCAGTCCGGTGAAACGGCGGATACGCTGGCGGCGCTGCGTTTGTCCAAAGAGCTGGGCTATCTGGGTTCTCTGGCTATCTGTAACGTTGCTGGCTCCTCGCTGGTGCGTGAATCCGATATGGCGCTGATGACCAAAGCGGGTGTAGAGATTGGCGTGGCCTCGACCAAAGCTTTCACCACTCAGCTTACCGTTCTGCTGATGCTGGTGGCGCGTGTTGGCCGTCTGCGTGGTATGGATGTGCAAATTGAGCATGACATCGTGCATGGCTTGCAGGCTCTGCCAGCCCGTATTGAGCAGATGCTGTCTCAGGACAAGCTTATCGAATCTCTGGCGGAAGGTTTTTCTGACAAGCATCACGCGCTGTTCCTCGGCCGTGGTGATCAGTACCCGATCGCGATGGAAGGCGCGCTGAAGCTGAAAGAGATCTCTTATATTCACGCTGAAGCCTATGCGGCGGGCGAGCTGAAACACGGCCCGCTTGCGCTGATTGATGCAGACATGCCGGTTGTCGTGGTTGCACCGAACAACGAGCTGTTGGAGAAATTGAAATCCAACATTGAAGAAGTTCGGGCGCGCGGCGGTGAGCTATATGTCTTCGCTGATGAAGATGCTGGTTTCACCAGCAGCGAAAATATGAAAATTATTCCGCTGCCGCATATCGAAGAAGTCATTGCGCCAATCTTCTATACGGTGCCGTTGCAGCTGCTGTCTTATCATGTCGCGCTGATTAAAGGTACGGATGTTGACCAGCCGCGTAATCTGGCGAAATCCGTTACTGTAGAGTAATGTTTTTAACTGGAGGTAAATAGCTATTGTGTTATTTACCTCTATTTATTTTTATATTACGGTTCATTTTTTACTCCTGCTCTTTCTACGCCCCTAGTACTCTCATCATTAAGATTTATTCGGTATATTGGTTTACCCATATTGAATATTGACTCGTTCTTAATATGAATAACAAACAACAATATCTGGATATTGCTGAAGGAAAGGGCGAAAGAGCGCCCTCCACGATGTTGGCCTTTTCTTCACAGGAAATGAGCTATCCGCTGCTGGAAAGCTTATTAGAGGCACAGTCATTCTTTACTGATGGTGAAATAAGCTACACCGAGCAGGGACAGGGCGGCTTCTTTTACACCTGTCATCATCATGATAGGGAGTTGACGTTTTATCTTGAGCTATCGGAGCGTGATCTCGAGAATAAAATCACGCCGATACACTCAACAGATGAGATCTCACCCGAACTGCTGGCGCAGGCTAATGCTGCAACCCAGGAAGTGACGGTCGAGTGTATTTTTGGGGCAAATCCGCTGGAAGATTACGTGCATCAGCTTCGCTTATTAAGCGCAGTGGTGCCGGGCTTTCTCCTGGGCATCGATATGTCTGCTGCCGGCAACGTATTTACCCGTGAGTGGCTGCGTTTTCAGTTGGAAGATGATGTTCTGCCGGAAATTGAATCGCTATATACCATTCATGCCGTGTACGACACCGAGAACGATCCACCAACGACATTCTGGTTTCACTCGCATGGTCTGGCACGATGCGGCCTGACGGAAGCTGAACTCGTCATTCCAGAGACGCTCAGTTCGTATTATGGCATTCCAGATTTATTCAGAAGTTTTGTGAATAATGCGATTCAGAATCAGCGTATTACCTTCAATGAGCCTATTCTGTGTGGGCAAACAGACAGCGGCTATGAATATCTGGTGGCACTACCGTTTGAAGAAGGGTTGCGGCATGTGAATCAATCTACGCCGATTGACCAACTGCGGCCTCTGGAAGACATGCATTATGATCTAGAAGGCACGCCGGAAGGTGTGTTTCTGGGCGATCGCGCCGATCGCGCCGATCGGGATGATGTGCATCAGGAGCCTTCCTGTATGCTGTTTCGTACCAACGAAGAAAACCCGGTACTGCAAACGTTCTTTAAAGGGTTTGATGAGCAAAATGCCATCATGTTCTGGCGCACCAATACGGAAACCGCCGAGATGTCGCGTAAAGCGCAGCTGCGCTGGCGCTATTTCATCAACATGTTCAATAATTACCATGTCAGTAATAAGCCAGTGAAAAAGGGATTTTTGGCCAAATTGCTGAAAAAATCGCCCGAACCAGTCGAAAGTGAATGGCGCTTTATGGTGAAGTGCGGCATTCCTCACGGAGAGGATGGCGATGAGCGCGAACATATGTGGTTTATACCGGAAGAAATCCATGACACTGTCGTTACGGGAACATTAATCAATCATCCGTTCTACGTTGAGGGTATGCAGGAAGGTGGCGTATATTCTGTTGATATCTCGCGGGTCACTGACTGGGCGATTTATTATCAGGGCGATAGCTATAAGCCTGATACCATTTATAAATTACTTAGCAATAGCCAGACTCACTGACCGATCTTGTCCACCAGTCAGAACGCGTGTTCTGGCTGAGTGTGGCTGCACTTTCCTTCTTGCTGCCTCATTGTCATAAAACTGTCATGTTGTGTACATTTTACTGTCACCAAATTGTCCTATTTTTCCTCCTGCGAACTACACTCTGATTTGATAACTCTGATTGATAACGACTCTACGTCGACACGTCGAGTATCCCACAGGAGGGATTATGAAACTGATGCGTACCACTCTTGCCAGTGTTGTTGCGGCAACCTTTTCTTTGACGGCATTTTCTGCTTTTGCTGCTGCTAACCTCACCGGTGCCGGTGCGACATTCCCAGCGCCTGTTTATGCTAAATGGGCTGACTCCTATCAAAAAGAAACCGGCAATAAAGTTAACTATCAAGGGATCGGTTCTTCTGGCGGTGTAAAACAGATTATCGCTAAAACTGTAGACTTCGGGGCTTCTGATGCGCCGCTGGCTGACGACAAATTAGCACAGGATGGTTTATTCCAGTTCCCAACCGTTATCGGTGGTGTGGTACTGGCAGTGAACGTTCCTGGTATCAAATCTGGCGAATTAACGCTGGACGGTAAAACACTGGGTGATATCTACCTGGGCAACATCAAAAAATGGAACGACCCAGCGATCACCAAGCTGAACCCGAATGCCAAGCTGCCGGATCAGGACATCGCTGTGGTTCGCCGCGCTGATGGTTCTGGTACGTCTTTCGTGTTCACCAGCTACTTGGCGAAAGTGAACCCAGAGTGGAAAGAGAAGATTGGTGCAGGTTCTACTGTGAACTGGCCGACCGGTCTGGGCGGTAAAGGTAACGATGGTATCGCAGCGTTTGTACAGCGTCTGCCTGGTTCTATCGGTTACGTAGAATATGCGTATGCCAAGCAGAACAACCTGGCTTACACCAAACTGATTTCTGCCGATGGTAAAGCGGTTAGCCCGACTGGCGCAAGCTTCAGCAACGCAGCTAAAGAGATCGATTGGAGCAAGTCCTTCGCTCAGGATCTGACTAACCAGAAAGGCGCTGATGCATGGCCGATCACGTCAACGACGTTCATCCTGGTTCATACCAAACAGGAAAAACCTGAGCAGGGCGCTGAAGTGTTGAAATTCTTCGACTGGTCGTTCAAGAAAGGCGGCGAGCAAGCTGAAGCACTGGATTACGCAACACTGCCAAAAGAAGTGGTTGAGCAAATCCGTGCTGCCTGGAAAACCCAGGTAAAAGACAGCAGCGGTAAAGCACTGTACTAATTATTGTATCGACACCGTCGTGTTGATAACCAGAGCGTGATGAGGTTGTCAGGTTCTGGGAATAAGGTAGTGAAATAACACGTCGTATCGGGGCGGAGAGGTGATAAGCCTCTCTGCCTTCAATAGCTTATTAAATGTAGTTAAAACGAGAAGAGAGACGTATGGCGGAGTACAAGCCAACTATCAAAGCCCCAGGAAAATATGGCGATATCCTCTTCAGCGCGCTGGTAAAACTGGCGGCGCTGGTCACGCTACTGCTGTTGGGGGGCATCATTGTTTCCCTGATTGTGGCGTCCTGGCCCAGCATCGAGAAGTTCGGTTTTTCCTTCTTGTGGACGAAAGAGTGGGATGCGCCCGCAGAGCAGTTTGGTGCACTGGTTCCGATTTACGGCACTGTCGTGACCTCACTGATAGCCCTAATTATTGCGATTCCGATTAGCTTCGGGATTGCGTTATTTCTGACAGAACTGGCACCAACCTGGTTGAAACGTCCGCTTGGCGTGGCGATTGAATTGCTGGCGGCCATACCGAGTATTGTTTATGGCATGTGGGGGCTGTTCATTTTTGCTCCGCTGTTTGCCAAATATTTCCAGCAGCCGGTAGGCAACGTCCTGTCCGGCATTCCTATTGTTGGCGCACTGTTCTCCGGCCCGGCGTTCGGGATTGGTATTCTGGCCGCTGGCGTCATTCTGGCCATCATGATTATCCCGTACATTGCGGCGGTCATGCGTGATGTGTTTGAGCAAACGCCAGTGATGATGAAAGAGTCTGCCTACGGCATCGGCTGTACGACGTGGGAAGTGATTTGGCGCATTGTGCTGCCTTACACCAAAAACGGCGTGATTGGCGGGGTGATGTTGGGATTGGGGCGTGCCTTGGGGGAAACCATGGCGGTTACCTTTATCATCGGTAACACCTACCAGCTCGACAGTGCTTCACTCTATATGCCAGGAAACAGTATTACCTCTGCGCTGGCGAACGAATTCGCCGAAGCCGAATCCGGCGTGCATACCGCGGCGCTGATGGAGTTGGGGCTGATCCTGTTTGTCATTACCTTTATTGTTTTGGCGTGTTCAAAGCTGATGGTTATGCGTCTGGCAAAAAATGAGGGGGCGCGCTAATGGCTACATTAGGAATAGAACAAGAAGCCGCACTGGAACGCTCACGGCGCAAAATGCAGGCCTGGCGCCGCCAGAAAAACCGCATTGCACTGTTTTTATCCATGTCTACGATGGCTTTCGGCCTGTTCTGGCTGGTATGGATCCTGTTCTCGACCGTTACCCGAGGCGTCGATGGCATGTCTCTGGCGTTATTTACCGAAATGACACCGCCGCCAAATACGGCGGGTGGTGGGTTGGCGAACGCCATCGTCGGGAGTGGATTGCTGATCCTGTGGTCGACGCTGCTGGGTACGCCGTTAGGCATTATGGCAGGCATCTATCTGGCGGAATACGGTCGTAAATCCTGGATCGCTGAAGTGATTCGTTTCATCAATGACATTCTGCTGTCAGCGCCGTCTATTGTGGTCGGCCTGTTTGTCTACACGCTCGTGGTGGCAAAGATGCAGCACTTCTCTGGTTGGGCCGGGGTCATTGCGCTGGCGCTGTTGCAGGTGCCGATTGTGATTCGAACCACCGAGAACATGCTCAAACTCGTGCCGGATAGCCTGCGTGAAGCGGCTTATGCGCTGGGTACGCCGAAATGGAAAATGATTTCTGCGATTACGCTCAAGGCATCGGTATCAGGCATCATCACCGGGGTGTTACTGGCTATCGCGCGTATTGCCGGGGAAACGGCGCCGTTACTGTTTACGTCGCTGTCGAATCAGTTCTGGAGCACGGATATGATGCATCCGATTGCTAACCTGCCCGTTACCATCTTCAAATTTGCGATGAGCCCATTTGTGGAATGGCAACAGTTGGCTTGGGCGGGTGTACTGCTGATTACGCTTTGCGTTCTGCTACTGAATATTCTGGCGCGTGTTATTTTCTCCGCGAAGACACATTAAACAAATTCAAGGCGTTGTCAGTCATCGCCAGGAAAAAGAGAGAAGTCTTGATGAGTATGACTACTGAGACATCCAACAATAAAATCCAGGTGCGCGATCTGAATTTCTATTACGGAAAATTCCACGCGCTGAAAAACATTACGCTGGATATTGCCGCGAATCAGGTTACCGCGTTTATCGGCCCGTCTGGCTGTGGTAAGTCCACGCTGCTGCGTACGTTGAACAAAATGTATCAGCTCTATCCTGAGCAGCGCGCCGAAGGCGATATCCTACTGGATGGCAATAACATCCTGACGGATAAGCAAGACATCGCGCTGCTGCGTGCCAAGGTGGGTATGGTTTTCCAGAAGCCGACGCCATTCCCGATGTCCATCTACGATAACATCGCGTTTGGTGTTCGCCTGTTTGAGAAACTGTCCCGCGCTGATATGGATGAGCGTGTCCAGTGGGCGTTGACCAAAGCGGCGCTGTGGCAAGAAACGAAAGATAAGCTGCACCAGAGCGGCTATAGCCTGTCCGGTGGTCAACAGCAGCGTTTATGTATTGCACGCGGTATTGCGATTCGCCCAGATGTCCTGCTGCTGGATGAACCTTGTTCTGCACTCGACCCGATTTCTACCGGCCGCATTGAAGAGCTGATCTCCGAGCTGAAAAAAGATTACACCGTGGTCATCGTGACTCACAACATGCAGCAGGCGGCGCGTTGTTCAGATCATACGGCGTTCATGTATTTGGGTGAGCTGATTGAGTTCAGCGATACTGATACCCTGTTTACTGCCCCACGGCAGAAACAGACTGAAGATTACATCACCGGCCGTTACGGTTGATTAGGAAAGCATCATGGATAATCTGAATCTGAACAAACACATTTCCGGTCAGTTTAACGCCGAACTGGAACACATCCGCACGCAGGTCCTGACCATGGGCGGGCTGGTGGAGCAGCAGCTGAGTGACGCGATTACCGCAATGCATAATCAGGATGCGGAGCTGGCTCAGCAGGTGATTGAAGGCGACGCCAAAGTTAACATGATGGAAGTGGCTATCGATGAAGCCTGCGTGCGCATTATTGCGAAACGTCAGCCCACCGCCAGCGATCTGCGTTTGGTGATGGCGATCATCAAAACCATCTCCGAACTGGAACGTATTGGTGACGTGGCGGATAAAATCTGTCGCACCGCGCTGGAGAAATTCTCCCATCAGCATCAGCCTCTGTTGGTCAGCCTGGAATCATTGGGCCGCCACACCGTGCAGATGCTGCATGACGTGCTGGATGCTTTTGCTCGAATGGATCTGGATGAAGCGATCCGTATTTATCGTGAAGATAAGAAAGTGGATAAAGAGTACGAAGGGATTGTGCGTCAGTTGATGACTCACATGATGGAAGATCCTCGTACTATCCCGAGTGTACTGACTGCGTTGTTCTGCGCTCGTTCTATCGAGCGTATCGGCGATCGTTGTCAGAATATCTGCGAATTTATCTTCTACTTCGTCAAAGGTCAGGATTTCCGTCACCTTGGTGGAGATGCGCTGGAGAAATTGCTGGCGCAGAAAGAGAAGAAAGAAGAAGAAGAGTAAGCTCCTGCCACGGCTTACCATAACAACGCCCTGCTTGCAGGGCGTTAATTTTTTAAGGGTAGTGAATCAGGTCGTGGAAGCGCACGGTAGTATCGGTAGGGTTGTGATAGCGGTGTTCTCTATCAGCAGCAAAGCGCAGGGCGTCACCAGCGGACAATAAGTGCATCTGCCCATCAACGGCCATCTCCAACTGGCCTTCCAGCACAATAATATGCTCGATCACCCCTGTTTCATGCGGTGATGAGGTGCTGCTGGCACCGGCAGCCAGTTCAATAAGTAACATATCGAAACGCAGCTTTTCATCGAAGGGAAAGAGTGGCACAACGTGCATTCCCGCCTCGTTTTCCCTGAATGCTGAACCTGTCCCTGAGCGATACATCACGTCTTCATCCGCGAGTGTCGGTTCAATAAAGGTAGAGAACGCGACATTCATACCGGTCGCAATTTTCCACAGGGTAGCAACCGTCGGGCTAGATTCGCTACGCTCGATCTGGCCCAGCATCGCTTTGCTCACTCCTGTTTCTTCTGCTGCTCGCGTGAGGCTCCAGCCTTTCCCTTGTCTTAACGTTTTCAACGTATTGCCAATGCGGCTGGTTAGTTCATCAGACATCAATGCTGGCTCCCGCTTGTGCGTTATAGCGCACGCTGTTATGTTAACGCTTCCTGTGCGTTATAGCGCACGATCAGAGTGAGATGCTATACCATGCCAGCGTCATTTGCGCTAAAAGATGTCACTTTTTCGACTCTCATCGCCGGTTTTGTTGCGGTGCTGGTGGGCTACACCAGCTCGGCCGCCATTATTTTTCAGGCGGCGGAAGCGGCGGGTGCCAGCGCGGTACAAATCGGCGGCTGGTTAACCATGTTAGGGATTGCTCAAGGGCTGGCTTCCATTAGCCTGTCGTTGTATTACCGTGCGCCGATACTGGCGGCGTGGTCAACACCGGGGGCGGCGCTGCTGGTCACCAGCCTGCCGGGTACGTCGCTCAATGAGGCGATTGGCGTATTCCTGTTTGCTTCTGCGCTGATCTTTATCTGCGGGATCACCGGTCTGTTTGCCCGGTTGATGAATGTGATTCCGCAGGCCATTTCTGCCGCGATGCTGGCGGGGATTCTGCTGCGTTTTGGTGCGGATGCGTTTCTCTCTCTGCAACAGGATTTCTGGCTCGCTTTCTCAATGTGCGTGACTTATTTGCTCAGTCGTCGCCTGATTCCTCGCTTTGCCATTGTGCTGACGTTGCTCTCAGGCTTGTTGCTGGCGTTATTGCGTGGGCAAATTGTGGTTTCTGATTCGCCGCTGGTGTTTGCCGTACCGGAATTTATTACGCCGCATTTTTCGTGGGCGTCTCTGCTGGGTGTTGGTATTCCGTTTTTCATTGTCACCATGGCGTCGCAGAATGCGCCGGGCGTTGCCACACTGAAAGCCGCTGGCTATCAGGTTCCTGTGTCTCCGCTGATTACCATTACGGCATTAATCGCGTTGATATTGACGCCGTTCGGCGGTTTTTCCGTGTGTATCGCCGCAATTACCGCCGCGATATGTATGGGATCGGATGTACATCCCGATCCGAAGAAACGTTATCTTGCTGCCGTCGCGGCGGGTGGGTTTTATCTGCTGGCGGGCGTTTTTGGTGGATCTATCGGGCAGCTTTTTACGGCACTGCCGCTGCCGCTGATTCATGCTATCGCCGGTCTGGCACTGCTCAGCACGATTTCAGGGAGCCTGTATCGCGCGTTGCTCGATGAAAAACAGCGCGATGCTGCGGTGGTGACTTTCCTGATCACTGCCTCTGGATTGACGTTGTGGGGCATAGGCGCGGCGTTTTGGGGGCTACTCGGGGGGATGATGACCTGGTTTATACTGTCAGCATACGCTGACAAGCCTCACTGAATCGTCAGGATAATCTGCCAGAATACCGAAGTAACATAAGGTTATATTATAGCTTTTTATGTTATTTCCCGCGTTTTCACCCTGCTGATAGCCTGCTGTTAATATAGTAATAATTAAGGGGCAGGGAATGAAAAAGCAGATTTTGACAGTGACTTTGTTGGCCGGGTTGGCTTCCGTTTCTGGTGCTGCACAGGCAGATAAACTGGATGATATTCAGAAGGCGGGCGTGGTGAAAATCGCCGTCTTCGACAGCAATCCGCCGTTTGGCTATGTCGATCCACAGAGTAAAAAGCTGGTGGGTTATGACGTGGATATCGCCGAGGCGATTGGTAAGGCGCTGGGCGTGAAGGTTGAACTGCGCGCGACCAACCCCGCGAACCGTATTCCGTTGTTAAGCTCTCAGAAGGTCGATCTGATTGCCGCGAACTTCACCATTACCGATGAGCGCGCTAAGCAGGTTAACTTTAGTATTCCTTACTTCGCAACCGGACAAAAATTCATCGCCCGTAAAGGCGTGCTGAAAACGCCAGACGACATCAAAACGCTGCGTATCGGCGCGGATAAAGGCACCGTGCAGGAAATTACCCTGCGCGAGCATTACCCAACCGCTAAAGTGATTTCCTACGACGATACGCCGCTGGCGTTTGCCGCGCTGCGTAACGGCAATGTTCAGGCCATCACGCAGGATGATGCCAAGCTGGTTGGTCTGTTGGCTAACGTGCCTGATGCGCAGAAGGCTGAATTCGAAATATCACCGTTCAGCATTACCAAAGAATATCAGGGTGTTGGTATTCCGAAAGGTGAAGAGCGCCTGACGGCGAAAATTAATGACACGCTGATTAACCTGGAAAAGCAGGGCGAGGCGAAAACGATCTACGATCGCTGGTTCGGGCCAAGCACGAAATCATCCCAACCGCGTGGCGACTTCATCTTTGCCCCGCTGGATCAGCAACCTAAATCCTGATAGCTGACGCCTTCGGTGCTATGATCCCAGCCCTCTGCATTGCAGGGGGCATTTTTATCTAGGGTATATATTATTTATACCCCAAATAATTCGAGTTGCAGGAAGGCGGCAAGAGAGGGAATCCCGATGAACTTACTCAGGTAAGTGATTCGGGTGAGTGAACGCAGTCAACGCACATGCAGCTTGAAGTATTATGGGTATATGACAAAGAGAGATAAAACGCATGGATACGGCGCTGCAATCGCTTGAGTCGTGGCTGTTGGCTCCTCAATATCTCATCTGGCTGTGGAATGGTTTCCTGATCACGCTGGGCATTTCCCTCGGTACGGTCGTTCTGTCTACGGTATTGGGTTTTCTGCTGGCGGCGGCCCGAGACAGCCAGATTCATGTGCTGCGCGGTGTTGTGGTGGCGTATAGCTCGCTATTTCGTAATACGCCGCTGCTGGTGCAGCTGTTTTTCTGGTATTTCGGTGCTGGGCAACTGTTTCCTTCAGAGATTATGCAATGGCTGAACACCTCCCATTCCATTTCACTGTTGGGGGTAACGTTAGCGTGGCCATCTTTTGAGTTTTTGGCTGGCTTGGCAGGGCTGACGCTTTATTCCAGCGCGTTTATTGCGGAAGAGATCCGCTCCGGTATCCGCGGCGTGGCGCGCGGGCAGAAATATGCTGCGCATGCTCTCGGGTTAACAGGCTTTCAATCTATGCGCTATGTGGTGCTACCGCAGGCGCTAAAAATTGCTCTGCCGCCGCTGCTTGGGCAGTACATGAATATTGTCAAGAACTCGTCGTTAACGATGGCGATCGGCGTCGCTGAGTTGTCTTACGCGTCGCGTCAGGTGGAGACGGAAACCTTGCGTACGTTTCAGGCATTTGGCGTGGCGACGGTGTTGTACATCGTGATTATTGCCGTGATGGAAGGCTGGGGTATGTGGCGCCAGCAGCGCGGTCTGGCGGAGAGGCATTGAGATGGATTTTACTGTTATCACCGATAACATCGATTATTTGATGTGGGGCTCGTTCCCCGATGGTCCGCTGGGTGGCGCAGCGCTGACGCTGGTGATGAGTTTGTTTGCGGGAGTCGCGTCTGCCCTATTGGGTACAATTTTGGGCGTGGCGCTGGCGATGTCTCGAGGCGTGTGGAGCGCACTGTTGGCGATGGTGCTGGGGTTCTTCCGAGCGATTCCCGTCATCATGTTGATTTTCTGGACGTACTTCCTGCTACCGATCGTTTTTGGCGTCGATATCCCTGAAATTACCACCGTGGTTTGTGCGCTGGCGCTGATCGCCTCGGCGTATCTGGCGCATGGTGTGAAGGCTGGCATTGTCGCGATTGGGCGCGGTCAGTGGCAGGCTGGGCTATCGCTGGGGTTAAGCCGCTGGCAGGTACTATGGCAGATCGTGCTGCCGCAGGCGCTGCGGATGATGGTGCCTTCCTTTATTAACCAATGGATTTCCCTGATTAAAGATACCTCACTGGCTTACATTGTCGGGGTCGGCGAGCTGACGTTTCTCGCGACGCAGGTCAATAATCGCAGCATGGTTTATCCGCTGGAAGTTTTCCTGTTTGTCGCACTGGTCTACTTTGTGTTTTGCCTGTCGCTGGAGCTGCTGGCGAACGCAGTTAACGCACGTTTTAGCCAGCAGGAAAAACAGCCGAAGCGCAGCCTGCTATGGTGGCGGAATAAGCCAGCCTGAGGATGCTAATTGTTCATAAACCTATTTTGCAGAACGAAAATGGTGACCTTTTTCAGCAACCTTCACTTAGCCTTTGCTACTACGCGGTGATATTCCAGCCCTTTTCGCGCCAGATTTGCGGCAATTCACGCATGTCGTCGAACATCGTGACCAGCGGGTGATGGATTGGCTGATTGTGGGGATCGGCGCAGTAATAGAACACCGGAATGCCTGCGGCAATGCCCGCCTGAACGCCAGCGGCGGAATCTTCAACCAGAATGCAGTGTTCAATAGGAAGCTGTAACTGCTCGGCGGCGTGATACAGCACCGCTGGATCAGGTTTCCATTTTTTCAGATCGTAGCCGCTGTAGAGATGGTCGCCAAACAGATCGAGCATGTGCGTCAGGCCGAGCGAATGCTGCATCTTACTGACTGGGCCGTTGGAAACCACCGCCATTGGGACTGTGATGGACTGCACTAACTCACGCGCCCCCTCAATAGGTTGCAGGAATTCATCGAACAGATGCTTCACTTCCTGCCGGAAATGACGTTCCGCGTCTTCTACCGATACGGTTAAGCCATGCTGTTGGCTGATGCGGGCAATAATCTCGTACAGCTTCACGCCCTTGTAGGTTTTTATCACCTCCTCCAGCGATAAGTTCACCCCATAGGGGATGAAGATATTCACATAAGCCTGACAACACAGCACTTCGCTATCCACCAGCGTGCCATCACAGTCGAAGAAGACGCATTCAATACGGGGCATGACTAATCCTTATCGATGAAATAAAGCAAATACCCTAATGCCGACCATGTAAGAACCGAGATACACGGAGCGACCATGTGGCGAGGCTCCCTGCGGGAACCTCATCCCCCGTGTTTCTCCTAAAAATGGACTTAAGTGATCAGTATTAAGCGATTACTCTTACTTTAACCAATTGACCCAATATTGCGACCTATACTCGTCATACTTCAAGTTGCATGTGCGTTGGCAGCGTTCAGTCACCCGAATCACTTACTTGAGTAAGCTCATCGGGATTCCTTCTCTTGCCGCCTTCCTGAAACTCGAATTATTTAGAGTATATAAAGCTATTTTTACGGCGATCTTGCAGAAAATTAAGGGGGTTCAGCCGAGGGATTTCGGCGTAATAGCCATGAGGTTAATAGGCTTTTCTTATTCGATGAAAAAAAACGTGGGATCAACGTAAAAACGCATAATTTTGTTATAGGATACCCGACGACAGTTATTCCCTTCTTTGGATTGGTACTAATGAATAAATCACAATCTGGTCTTGCTACCGAGCAGGGCCTGCTGGAGCGCGTGTTTAAACTTAAACAACACGGCACGACAGCACGTACGGAAACGATTGCCGGTTTCACGACGTTTTTGACGATGGTCTACATCGTTTTTGTTAACCCGCAGATTTTGGGCGTGGCGGGGATGGATACCAAAGCGGTCTTTGTGACCACCTGTCTGATTGCGGCATTCGGCAGTATTTTAATGGGGCTGCTGGCTAACCTGCCTGTAGCACTGGCTCCAGCAATGGGGCTGAATGCATTTTTCGCTTTTGTTGTCGTGGGGGCTATGGGTCTGCCATGGCAGGTTGCGATGGGTGCTATTTTCTGGGGCGCAATCGGTTTCCTGTTGCTGACCATCTTCCAGATTCGTTATTGGATGATCGCCAATATCCCGCTTAGCCTGCGTCTGGGAATTGCCAGCGGTATCGGGCTGTTCATTGCGATGATGGGCCTGAAAAACGCCGGTATTATCGTTCCCAACCCTGAAACGCTGGTGACGATTGGTAACCTGACATCACACAGCGTGCTGTTGGGTGCCTTGGGCTTTTTCATTATTGTGGCGCTGGCTTCACGTAATATTCACGCCGCAGTACTGATTTCCATCGTCGTGACAACCTCAATCGGCCTGCTGCTGGGCGATGTGACCTTTTCCGGCGTGTTCTCTATGCCGCCGAGCGTAACGTCCGTGGTGGGTCAGGTTGATCTGGCGGGAGCGTTGAACCTTGGGATGTCCGGCATTATTTTCTCCTTCATGCTGGTTAACCTGTTTGACTCCTCCGGTACGTTGATCGGTGTAACGGATAAAGCGGGTCTGGTAGATGCTCGCGGTAAGTTCCCGCGTATGAAGCAGGCGCTGTATGTTGATAGCATCAGCTCTGTGGCAGGTGCATTTATCGGGACATCATCCGTTACGGCGTATATTGAAAGCTCTTCTGGCGTATCCGTGGGTGGACGCACCGGCCTGACTGCTGTGGTCGTCGGCCTGCTGTTCCTGTTGGTGATCTTCCTGTCACCGCTGGCGGGTATGGTGCCTGCCTATGCCGCTGCTGGTGCGTTGATTTACGTGGGCGTATTGATGACGTCCAGTCTGGCGCGTGTGAAGTGGGATGATTTGACGGAAGCCGTTCCGGCCTTTATTACCGCGGTGATGATGCCGTTCAGCTTCTCTATTACTGAAGGGATCGCGCTGGGCTTTATTTCTTACTGTGTGATGAAGCTGGCGACGGGCCGCTGGCGTGAAATCAGCCCTTGCGTGGTTGTGGTTGCGCTGCTGTTCCTGCTGAAAATTGTGTTTATCGACGGGCATTAATTTGTTCGTGGCTCCGGGGTTTCCCGGAGCCTCAGCCTGCGACGAGGCGGCTGGCTACTGTGACGCGGTAGAGGTGACTTTTTCTATCGTATGGCTGGTTAACTTCATATAGCGTACAGACTGGCGCTGCTGTTGTAGGATTTCCCCCGACTTTCTCATTCCCGATGCCGACGTGTATTTCCACATGATCAATCGATTGAGTGTGGGGATGTGGGCACAGGCCCATGCCAGATAATCATCAACATCGCTCATCACTTCTACGGCGGGAGTGCCGGTTGAACGCAGCCTGCCAGAGGCGGGATGGAGTTTCAGCTGATTGGGAGGATGGCTGTTTACGCCAGGGATTTTCATCAGTGATTGGCGGATGGTACAGAGCTGCGTTGCCGCTTCCAGCGGATCGCGCTGAGCATCTATCCATGCCTGTTCTGCCTGCGTCTGCGCCTGCATCTGTGGGACGACCTGATTCGTTGGCCTGACATGAACGATTTCGATATCCATACCTACGCTTCCTTCTTCGCTCAGGAGGATGGCGATGGTATTGCCTGCATAGCCGATGCTGAAATTGGGCATATTAGGATCGGCAAAATAAGGGCGTCCTTCAGGGGACTCCAGTAGCGTGGGTAACAGCGGATAGCCGAAAAAATAGAACATCATCTCAGCCAGCAGCACCCGACTTTTCAGATAACGTTCGCGGCGTTTAGCTGAAAAATTCTGTGTTGATGAGATGAGCTTATCGGGCAGTCTTTGTAAGTCAGGAAGCGCTTCCGTGCTTGTCCACCTGACAAAATGGCAGGTCATTGTTCACTCCGTGATCGTGATAAAAGATGGGAACCTATCAGGTATTACCGATGCATATTATCAGACTAATATGTGATCTAAAGAAAAATCGATGGATAAATCGGCGATAATTATTAATTAGGCACAACGAATTTCCTGCATTGTGCTTTTTGTGGCGATCCTTCCCTGTCCGCCACATTCCAGTCTTGCTTTAATGGTTTGACCACCCCAGTGCGGAACGCCGCTGTTTTTCCAGCGTCTGTTTGCGTAACTCATCTGCTGTCACCAATCGTAGCGCCGACGTCGGGCACACGCTGACGCAGGAAGGGCTCTGGGCCACATCCACGCACAAATCACATTTGTGAACCTCACTTTGCGTGAGGTGCGCTTCCCCCTCGTCATTCGAGGCTTTTGTCACCACATTAATGGCACCGAAAGGACAGGCCACGACGCAGCTTTTGCAGCCGATGCAGCGAGATTGAATAACCTGAATGCTATCTCGATCGCGCACCAGCGCGTCATTCGGACAGACGCTGGCACAGGGGGCATTTTCACACTGGCGGCAAAGAACGGGGACGCTGACGCTGGCGCTTTTGACGACCTTCAATCGGGGGAAGAAGTGAGAAGGCTTCAGTTGCGCACTTTGGCCACCGCTATGGGCTACTGCGCAGGCGATCTCACAGGTCCGGCAACCGATACATTTTTCTGCTTCGGCAATAACAAATTGATTCATGAGCGTAGCTCCTCGCGGGTTGCATTCATCTCGGGACGCTGCGGATGTGCGGGAATGGTACCCGTGACGGCGGTCAGCCCCATCGTCGCGATCATACTCAATGCGGCTTTGCGCCCGTCGGCAATAGCAGTCACCACCAGATCGGCGCCGCGAACGGCATCGCCACCAGCAAAAATACGCGGATGATTAGTCTGGCAAGGTATCTGATTATCAAGGGGAGCAGTGATATATCCCCAGTTATCCAGGCCAACATCGGCGTCTTCCAGCCACGACATACTGTGTGATTGAAAGCCAAATGCGGTTATCACCGCTTCCGCAGGCTGAATGAATTCAGAGTCAGGAATAGGACGTGGGCGGCGACGGCCGCTGGCATCGGGTTCGCCCAGTTCAGTGCGAACCAGACTGATGCCGCACACTTCGCCCTGTTCATTGAGGCAGATTTTTTGTGGCTGAACGTTAAACATGAACTCCACGCCTTCTTCGCGGGAGTTTTTAACCTCTTTTTTCGAGCCTGGCATGTTGGCTTCATCGCGGCGGTACGCGCAGGTTACGGATATTGCACCTTGCCGGATGGACGTGCGCAGGCAGTCCATCGCGGTATCTCCACCACCGAGTACGACGACGCGTTTTCCTGCCATCGAGATATAGGGTTCGCCGTCTAATTCAGGTAGCCCCATAACGTGTTTGGTATTGGCGATGAGGAAGGGAAGCGCATCGAAGACGCCGGGGGCATCTTCATTATCAATGTTAGCCTTCATGGATCGGTAGGTGCCTACGCCGAGGAAAACGGTGTCATAGTCGTCCAGAAGCTGAGCCAGAGAAATATCTTTCCCCACTTCGGTACTCAGCTGGAACTCGATTCCCATGGTGCTGAACACTTCACGACGATGAATCAAAACGTCTTTATCCAGCTTGAATGACGGAATCCCGAACGTGAGCAATCCACCAATTTCTGGGTGGCGGTCGAACACGACGGCCTGCACGCCGTTGCGTGCCAGCACATCTGCACAGGCTAACCCAGCCGGGCCAGCACCGACGATCGCCACGCGTTTGCCGCTGGGAACGACACGCGTCATGTCAGGTGACCACCCCATAGCCATCGCGGTATCGGTAATGTAGCGCTCAACGTTGCCGATGGTAATGGCACCGTACTCTTTACCTAGCGTACAGGCGCCTTCACATAGCCGATCCTGCGGACATACTCGGCCACAGATTTCCGGCAGGCTGCTGGTTTGGTGCGATAACTCTACGGCTTCAAGAATACGCCCCTGCTTCGCCAGACTCAGCAGCTCGGGAATATTGTTATGCAACGGGCAAGTCCACTCGCAGACTGCGCGTTTGCCGCAGGAAAGGCAGCGGTCAGCCTGATCTTCCGTCTGCTGTACGGAGAAGCCATGATAGATTTCATCAAACGTGGACGTTCTCTGCGTCAGCGGCTTTTTCTCCGCATCCCGGCGCGGCCAGTTTTTTCTTTTGTTGAGCGGATTGGTGGTCAGCGTTTTCAGCACGGGTGTTTCACGTTGCCAGTGAGCGGCAGAACGCAGCGCCATCACCTGCTGTTTCTCCTGACGGTGTGCTGCTAACGTGTGTTCACTGACGAGTTGCAATGCCTGAGTTGGGCAGGCTTCTACGCACGCTTGCCCTCCAGGGCGATCGGTGCAGAGGTCGCATTTATGGGCGATGGCGCTGTTGTCCATAGGGTTTGTCACCATGGACATCGCGCCGAACGGGCAAGCCAGTACACAGCTTTTGCAGCCGATGCACTTTTCCTGAACGAGCTGAATGCTATTGTCTTTTCTGATCAAGGCTTGGGTTGGACACACGTTGGCACAAGGCGCATCTTCACAGTGGCGGCATGTCACGGCAGCCCGCAGTGTTGGCGTATTGAACGCCTTGATTCTGGGTTGAAACACCGCGCCGCTATCTGGATATTGTTCGTCATTGTGTGAAATCACACAGGCGATTTCACATGCATGGCACCCCATACAGTTTTGAGTACTGGCAATAACAAATCGGTTCATTACCTTTTCCCGCCCTGGATCCCTCGATCGTGGCCTTTATCCTAATAGCTGGATAACACGTTGACCTTGATATAGAGCAGGTAAAAAGTCGGTTAATGTTAAATCTGACGCAGGATAGTAATAAAATTATTGAATCGTTTCAGTGGGTTGTAATGTTATGTGAAAGTAATGGCATGGTTGCATATAACCTTGTTTTTTATCCGGTTTACCGTGTTTTATCGCGGGTAAAAATTCTGATTTTTAATTATTTTTGTTAATTTCCTCATGAAATAACTCGTTACTTTTCCTTACGCCCCTCATAATATCGAACGCCATTTAAATGCAGCAAAACAGTATTGCCGCTAAATGGTGTTTTCACGGCATTTTCATTATGAATTAATGACAGGGCTTTGCTCAGGTTAATGGATTGTCACTAAGGGATAGTGTTATGAATAAAAAAGTCGTTCTTTGTTCTGTATTCATGTCAGCTGCGCTATTAAGCGGATGTGCGACAGAGTCTTCCCGTACCGTAGAAGCACAAAAAGTCACTTCTTACAGTACGCCTTATCAGGGTGTTCGCAGCCCGATTTCCATCGGAAAATTTGAAAACCGCTCTAACTACATGAACGGTATTTTTTCTGATGGTGTTGACCGTTTAGGTAATCAATCCAAGACCATTCTTGTTAGCCATCTCCAGCAGAGCGGCCGCTTTAATGTGCTGGATCGCACCAATATGGAAGAGCTGAAAGCGGAAGCGGGTATTAAAGGACAAACGCAGACGCTGAAAGGCGCGAGCTATGTGGTTACCGGCGATGTGACCGAGTTTGGTCGCAAAGAAGTGGGTGATCATCAGCTGTGGGGCATCCTTGGCCGCGGTAAAACACAGGTTGCTTACGCAAAAACCACGTTGAACGTGGTGAACGTGCAAACATCTGAAGTCGTGTATTCCGTACAAGGTGCGGGTGAATACACGCTGTCCAACCGTGAAATTATCGGGTTTGGTGGCACAGCCAGCTATGACTCGACGCTGAACGGTAAAGTTCTGGATTTGGCTATTCGTGAAGCCGTCAATAATCTGGTTGCAGGAATTGAAAGCGGTGCCTGGCGCCCAGCGAACTAATGGAATAGGAATATAACAATGTTATCTTATAAGAAAGTTACCCTGCTATTGGCAGTAGCGGTACTGGCTGGCTGTGCGACCGCGCCGAAAACGATTTACAGCTGGGACAATTATCAGCCAGCGCTTTATGATTATTATCAACAAGATAAAGTCGGCCCAGAACAACAAATCCTTGCTCTGAATGAATCGATCGAAAAAGCGAAAGCCGCAAATAAACCAGTCCCACCGGGACTCTATGCTCAACTTGGGTTGCTGTACGCCAACACTGGCCGTGATAGTGAAGCTCGCCAACAGTTTGAAACTGAAAAAGCGAAATTCCCTGAATCAGCACCTTTTATGGACTTCTTGTTGAGTAAAAATAAAGGGAATATTAAATGAATCGTTTCTTAGGATTATGTGGTCTGGTTTTTGCGCTTGTGCTGACGGGCTGTGCTAAACCCGTACCTTATGACTACACGTCATTTAAGCAAAGCAAGCCTAAGTCCATTCTGGTATTGCCGCCGGTTAACCATTCTCCTGATGTGAAAGCAAGCTATAGCCTGCTTTCACAGGTCACCTATCCGTTGGCCGAATCGGGTTATTACGTATTGCCGGTTGCGGTAGTGGAAGAAACGTTCAAACAGAATGGCCTGTCTACCGCGTCGGATATCCATGCGCTGAGCACGACGAAGCTGCACCAAATCTTTGGCGCTGATGCGGCGTTATATCTGGATGTGAAAGAGTACGGCACGTCGTACATCGTGATTAATAGTGAAACTCGTGTTTCTGCGGATGCGCGTCTGGTTGATCTGCGTACGGGCAAACTGCTGTGGAGCGGAAGTGCAACTGCTTCCAGCAATGAGCAGCAGTCAAACTCTAACGGTGGCATCATCGGTATTCTGGTGCAGGCTGCGGTGAGTCAAATCGCGGACACGATCTCCGACAAAGGCCATGATGTTGCGGGTGTGACTAGCGCACGCCTGCTGGCTGCGGGTCATGCACGCGGTATGCTGTATGGGCCTCGTTCACTGCAGTTTGGTAAAGAAACCTACTAAGTTACAGCTCGTAGTTAACTTGTAGTTCGTAGCCAAATCATCAACGCCGTTCGCTATTGAACGGCGTTTTTTTATGCCCTTAGCCAGATGCGTCTGTGGCGCTATGCATCAGCGGCTTGATTACGCTGCTGTTTATTATGACGCGTTGTCCAGACGAAGGCGGAGGTCAGCAATAGGATCAGCGTTGCGGTTGCCAGCACAGCAGAAAACCCTGAATCAAAGGCGGAATGTGCCTGTGTGGTGAGAATACGCTGCATATTTTCCGGTAAGGATTCAGCAAAGATCAACGCCTCGTCCAGGCTGTCATAGGCGGTGTCCGGTGCGGAAAACCCAGGGGGTAGCATAAACGTTGCGGAATAAGCGAAAGACAGCAAACTACCCATCAGTGTCACACCCGTCGCGCCCCCTAATTCATAGGACACTTCTTCGATTGACGCCGCCATACCGGCTTTTTCAGCAGGGGCAACCTGCATAATGGTGCTCGACGCGGCTGTCATGGTTGAACCCACGCCTGCACCAATCACCGTCAGGCTGATAACTTGTATGATGATAGGGGCGTTGTGCAGCAGCAGATAGCTTCCCATCCCCAGACCCGAAATCAACAGGCCAGCGGCCAGCATCGTCCCACTATTCACACCTGGCAATATCTTTCCGGTTAACGGACCGGAGATAAAGGATGCCAGCGACAGCGGTAAAATGAACAATCCTGCCTGTAGCGGAGACAGCCCGACAACTAGCTGGAGCCGCTGTGTGAAAGCCAACTCCATACCGATCAGTGCGGCTGCCGCTACGATGGCTGCGGCCACGGCGGCGCTGAAAGGCCGCAGACGGAAGAGAGAGAAATCGACTAAAGGATGCTTGCTGTTACGCTGTCGCTGAACGAATAGGGTAATAAACGCGACGCCGATAAGCAGAGCGATCAGCGCGTCTTCATAGGATGGCACCCGTTTGCCCAGCTCTTTTATGGCATAGGTTACACCAATCAAACCTACCATAATTAATAGAGAACCGATGAAGTCCCAGCGGTGTGAAGCGTTACCTGGCCGATGTGGAATCACGGTGATCCCCATGATAAGCGCAAGCAGCACGACCGGTACGTTAATGAGGAAAACGGATCCCCACCAGAAGTACTCAAGCAGTATTCCGCCCATGACGGGGCCAAACGCCGCACCGCCAGATGCCACCGCCGCCCAAATACCAATCGCTAGTGCGCGTTCCCGTTCATCAGTGAAGGTCAGACGAATAATCGAGAGCGTGGCGGGCATCATCATCGCCGCACCGACCGCTAGCAGCGCGCGAGCGGCAATAAGCATGCTGGGTGTGGGCGAATAAGCGGCAAACAATGACGCTGCACCAAAGACCATCAGTCCAGCAATAAATAAAGGTTTATGACCCAGCTTATCACCCAAGGTCCCCATCCCCAGCAGCAAGCCAGAAGCGACTAGCGCATAGATATTAACGATCCACAGCTTGTCCGATGCGGAGGCGTGCAAATCGTGAGTCAGTGTTGGGAGCGCGGTGTACAGCACTGTCATGTCGATAACAATCAGGAATAGGGCGCTGGAAACAATGGCCAAAATCAGCCACTTCTTTGGTGATTGCATAGCAGAATCTCTACTTTGATCTTTCATTTTTCATCTGTTGGATAGCGTTCCGATGATATAGATTTTCACTTTTAATAAAAGGTATTTTAAATGGGCGCAGATATCATGATATTGGTTTTTTTACCAAATTTACACCATCGCTCGAATTTACACGATTACGTCCCTGTTCTTTTGCGTGGTACAACAATTTATCCGCTTCTTTAAACGCATCATGAAAATCTTCAATTTTTTCCAGATGAAAAAAACTCACCCCTATACTTGTCGTATATCGGACTGTGCGGCCATCTGAAATCGCTAATGAAGAGCTCTCTATAATAAAGCGAATTCTCTCGGCTATCTCTAAGCATTCAGTGACAGAGAGACCCTGGATTATTATTAAAAACTCTTCCCCTCCCCATCGACATAGTAAATCCTGAGGTCGAGTATATTGCTTAATGGTTGTAGCAAACTCTTTGATGACACTATCGCCTACAGTATGTCCATAGGTATCGTTAACTTTTTTAAAGTGGTCAATATCAAGAACAAATAGAGACATCATTCTATTATCCCCACCCCGCATGGAATTAATGATATTCATCATGTGTTGATTGAGTGAACGTCTATTTAACATGCCAGTTAGTGCATCGTGATTACTGATTAGCTCTATTCTTCTTATGTTTTTTTTGTTTTTGTTAATAAATGAAGATGCAATTATAACGCTTATAATAATAAATGAAGTGTTGATTTGAAATAAATAAGATAATTCAAAAAGATAGTATTTTTCTATCTCCTCATGAACATCTATCAGTCTTTTTATATAGATATAATTTAGTGCGATGCCAGTTACACAGCAAATGAGAATGATTTTGTTAAATGAATAAGACAAAGAAAGGTAAATCAATGGTAGTATTGCTAATACACTTAATGTGATATTTAAAGACGCTATGCAGATAATAATTATGATGTAATAAAATACAAATGAGGGTTTTTTGATTGAAGATTTTGATGCCGAAAAAACATTCTTTATGTTTTTTATTGCTTTTAGGAATAAGAAAACGAAAATGACACCAGAACTTAGCTCTTCGCTAAACCACTTTCTTGAAAGAATAAAAATATTTTCATCGCTGTTTGTGGTAAATAAATATAATCCATAAGATATGGCTGAAAAAAAAGATCCTGTAAAAATTGATGTAAATATAAAGAAAATGTAACTTCTACTTAATTTACTGTATGTGTTTCCCTTTGTTTTTAAAAGTACGACGAATGTAATCCACGCGGTAATGAAAAAAACCAAACTGATCACACTATGAATTAATTTTTAAAAAAAGGATTGGTTGTTTTCAAGATAACTAGCTGGTAGTAGTATTCCCAATAAACCAACCATGCATAGAATAACGCTATGCAATAATTTGTTTTTTATGCTTTTATCTCGACTGCGATAACGGATGAGAAAGCAAAATAATAGAATATCTACTGGCCAGAATAGGGATGTGTCGTCAAGTAACCGAAAAGATAAACCTAAGTAACTAATAATTAAGGTTGAACTGAAAATAATTAATAATTCATTCGCGCGAATTTTCATTTTTTTTCCCGGTTAACCTATTTGGCCTGTATCAATCTTGTATCATAAATACACTTAAATACCTTCTTGCCTTACATCATTTTATGATAATTCTGATGCAAGGGAGACAAGTGAAATCAATATGCAATTCGCTTAGTCATGACCTTGCACCGTCTTATCCACAGAAATATTAATATAAGTGATGGTGTGGGGGTCATGCCCCCATAAATGCCTGAACGTCTTTCTTATTTATTAATATAAATGGTTGATGCTGTTTGTTATTTTCATCTGTCAGGCTGATGTGAAATCGTCCGAGGGTTTCATGTAAACATGCCAGACGGCAGGATAAATTCAACTCGCCATTGGTCATACCATATTCCAGTTCCAATGCTCGTTGGTGTGCCTGAGGCAGTTCGTCATTAGGCTTCAACATTAACTGTACATGGGTATGCCATGAATAATCGCTAGCGGGATCGACTGTCGAGGCTTCGCTACCTTCAATGTTGAGGATTCGCGTAAGAATGAAGTCATTAAACTGCTGCTTAACGTGGCAATAAGCACGTACTCGCCACCGTAATCCATCATTGCCTAAAGCGTGTGGGGAAATGAGCCGTGGCGAATGATCCATTGACGATGAGGATTGATAGCAGATGCTCACTGCCTTTTTTTCACGAATCGCTCGGACAATGACTTCAACAACCTGTTCATTGTAGGTGTTGAGCGGGATATGAACCCAGCACACTTCTGGAGCAGATTCAATGAAACTGGCATCCGCTTCAAGTACGCCCGTCTTCATGGCGAGCAATTCTGCTAAATAGCGCTGGGCTGAATTCTGTGGGTAGACAGCAGAGAATGTTGGCGTAGCCGTGTAAGTTTTGGTGCGTCTATCGTAGACCAGATTATAGGGGGCAAGCTCAAGATATTTAGCGATGTCGAGCGACGCCTGAGGGATCGATAACCCAAAGAAAGACGTTAGATCTGTACGATTTATGTGCCCACTCCACCGTAACCGAAAGTCGATGAATTGAAGCCGACGTTCCAGTCCCCAACTGCGCCCTTTTACTACCTGCTCTGAACCTGTCACTGAAGTCTTTGTCATATGCGTATAAAAATTATATTGATAAAAAAACTATATGCATTATTATGCGCCAAACTGGCCTTAGCGTCTATCTCTGACTTCGAATCACGAGAGGGATAGCTGCATGCCGCGTTTAGACTCGATTAGAGGTGTTAAGTCATGAAACCAGCGTTCAACGATGTATTTGAATGTCATCCTGTCATCACTGGTGGGGAGATTCAGCGATGAGTTTTGTTAATTCTCATTCAAGCAGACTCAATCCAATATTGTTTAACTTACTTAAATCATTAGTTTATTTTTCCGTTTCTGGCAGCGTAGTGGCGGCAGAATCTCGTTACGACACATTAATCATCAACGCCCGGCAGGGCGATATCTCCGCGGCGACGTCATGGCTTGATGGGCAATCCAGAAATCGTGTACTGACCGTTGCCGAGGTGACCGACTGGCTACTCATTAACGGTTGGGCGGGAAAGGATGCTGAAGTGAGACGAATTTGGGAAACCTACTCGCCAGCGATGTCATTGCCCGATCCTGCCTTGAGAGCGGCGGCCAAATCCTACCGTAATCTCCGGCAGTGGCAGTCGTCAGTGGAATTATGGAGCCGGGTTTTGCAACGCTCTCCACGGGATGACGATGCACGTAGTGGTTTGATACTCACCCTCGCCGATGCCGGACAGACAAAAAGATCGCTGGAACTCGCTGCGTCTCGCGTTAAGCATGAACCAACGGCAAACCATTGGCGTGAGTTAGCGTGGGTGCAACGCATTGCGGGAAAGCATACTGACTCCCTCTTTTCTATCATTCAAGCCATGCGCCATGCACCACAAGATAAAGCGCTGTTTTATGACTACAGCGACATCCTCTCCAACAATAAGATTAGCGCACCTGCGTTAACAGCCCTGGAAAACGGCAAACCTCAGGGCTTCCTGACTGATGAAACGCAACGCCAGCGAGAGCTGGGGGCGGCGGCTGAGTTGGTTCGTCTTTCATTTATCACGTCGACAACTGAAAACGAACGCTTCGTTGTGGCGGATCGCGCGTTGGCTCGTTATGACATCCTGATGACGCAATGGCAGAAGCTCCCGTCTGCAAAAATCAGCTATCGCCAGGCTCGAATTGATCGGCTAGGCGCATTGCTCGTTCGCTATCGCATGGAAGACATTATTTCAGAATATCAATCACTTCTCAAAGAGGGGGAGATTCCCAGTTATGCTCGGCGCTGGGTAGCGTCTGCCTATCTCTATTTGAAGCAGCCTGAGAAAGCAGAGCAGATTCTCCGTGTGGTAATACAAGACGATCCTTCGCAACGCTTTCAGATAGTGCGGCAAGGCGATTTTTTCTACAGCATTCTGGAGAATGAAAAAATTGAACAGGCAACGCGGTTGTCAGTTCAGGCTGGAGAAAAAACACCTTATAAAAAAAGTGTTTATGGTTTACCAACATTCATACCTAACGACGATTGGGTTGACATCAAATACCTGCGTATACAGTCGCTGATTTCCCATAATGACCTTCCGGCTGCGCAACGACTGGCGGAAAGGCTGGCTTTTAGTGGGCCTGGAAACCAAGAGCTAAACCTACGTTTGGCCGAGATTTATCTAAATAGAGGGTGGCCGCGTCGTGCCGAAGCACTATTAAAGCGAGCTGAGTTGTTGGAACCAAGATCATTCCGGTTGGAAACCCATCAAGGATTTGCCGCATTGGCATTGCAGGAGTGGCGCCAGCTTGATCAGTTGACCGACGATACGGTGGCTCGTTATCCCGATGATTTCTCGGTGAAACGATTAGCGCGTTTGCGCCAGGTGCATCACATGGCGGAGCTACGTATTGCCGGTGCTCAGGGCCTCAAGTCTGATAGCCCAGCCAAGGGAATGAACGACACGGATATTGATGCTGTGCTCTATAGCCCACCCTTTGCCGACCACTGGCGAGTGTTCTCTGGGGGCGCTTTTAATCAAAGTGACTTCAGTGACGGACGGGCCATTAATCGCAGTATTCGCAGCGGTGTGGAGTTTACCGACCGTGATCATTGGGGGGAGGCAGAGATTTCACACCAGAATTTTGGATTTGGCTCTGATATCGGCGGACGTTTCTCCTATCGACATGATGTTAATGACTTTTGGCGTGTCGGCCTTAATGCCGAACGGTTAATGCGCAGCACACCGTTACAGGCACTTAAAAATGGTGTAACGGCGAATGGCGGTGAGGGGTATGTCCGCTGGCGGCAAAGTGAACGGCGCTCATGGCAAGCAGACCTATCGAGCGCGTGGTTTTCTGATGGTAACAGACGTCAGGAGTACGGACTGAGTGGGCAAGAGCGAATCTTTTCATCACCGACTTTAGCCATAGATTTCACCCCATCGCTAAGTTTGGGATCAAACAGTAAACAGAACACCTCGTATTACAACCCGCAGAGTTATGTGGCTGTGCTACCTGCCTTAGCCATCGATCACTTGCTTTATCGACATTACCAGACTGAGTGGCACCAAGAGATAAATGTGGGTGTCGGACGTTACTGGCAAAAAGGCGAGTCCGCAGGGGCTATCACCACGCTCGGATACGGGCAAAGAGTACGGTGGAATGACGTACTGGATATGGGGGTGAGTACTCAGTGGGATAAGCGACCTTACGACGGCAAGCGGGAACAAAATTTGTCGCTGTCTTTCGATTTGAATTATCGGTTTTGAGGGGAAAGGTGATGTTATTTATACGATTACGAAACTTTGTGATGGTGTTGGGGGTGTTAATGATCGCCGCCTGCGCGCATCCCGTTGACGTGAAATATAGCTCGCCAGCAGAACGTCCTATTTTGGTCAAGGAACTGCCGTGGAAAACCAATCAATATATCGTTATCGCCTATCACGATGTTGCGGATGAGGGTGCCGATCAACGTTTTATGGCGGTGCGAACCAGTGCACTGAATGAACACTTTGTCTGGTTGAGGGAAAATGGTTACCACCCGGTATCCGTTGATGACATTCTAGCTGCTGGCTCTGGGGGTAAACCGCTACCGGACAGAGCGGTGTTACTGACATTTGATGATGGTTACAGCAGTTTTTATCATCGCGTTTACCCTCTTCTGAAAGCCTATGGCTGGCCGGCTGTATTGGCACCCGTTGGGCGTTGGCTGGATACGCCAGAAAACCAGCCGGTTGACTTTAGTGGCATTCAATTACCTCGTAACCATTTTCTTACCTGGCAGCAAGTCAGTGAGATGGCGCAATCTGGCCTGATAGAAATTGGGGCACATACCTATGACTTACATAAAGGGATTCTGGCAAACCCGCAGGGGAACATGGAACCTGCCGCCGTCACTCGCCGCTATTTCCCAGAGGATAAGCGATACGAAACGCGGGATGAGTATCGTCAACGTTTTGCGCATGATACGGATCTCATTACGAAAAGGATCGTTGACGCGACTGGGAAAAAGCCTCGGGTTTGGGTCTGGCCCTATGGTGCGGTGGGGGGAGACGCGCTAAGCATAGTTAAGCAGCGCGGCTATCAGCTAGCGCTAACGCTTGGAAGTGGGCCTGCGTCGGCTGACTCACCGTATAATGTTCCTCGCATACTGATTAACAATAATCCAGATGTGCAACAGTTCGCGCTGTTGGTCAGCGATGTCCGTGAGCCTGAGCGCATACGAGTGGCGCATATCGATCTGGATTATGTTTATGACACCGATAAAGCCCAGCAGTCCCGTAACGTGGATGCCTTAGTTCAACGTATTGCCGACTTGCGTATTAACACTGTTTATCTTCAGGCTTTCTCCGATCCGAACGGTGATGGCAACGTACAGTCACTCTATTTCCCTAATCGCTGGATGCCCGTCCGAGAGGATTTATTCAATCATGTGGCCTGGCAATTGGCATCGCGGGCGCTTGTTCGCGTTTACGCATGGATGCCGGTACTGGCTTTTGATATGGATGATGAGACGTTGCAGCGCGTTGAGCGGATCGACAGTGAAAGCGGGCAACGTAGTATCAACCGTAGCCAATATAGACGCTTATCGTTATGGGATGCGGAAGCCAAAAGGCGAATTACTGATATTTATGAGGATCTTTCCGCCTACACCATGTTTGGTGGCATCTTATTCCATGATGATGCCGTACTTGCCGATGATGAGGATGCAAGCGATTCGGCCATACAAGCCTACCAAAAGGCTGGATTCCCCAGCTCGATTACCCGTATTCGTCGTGACCCCCAGCTCACTGCTCGCTGGACGCGGTTTAAGAGTAAAGCGTTAACTGACTTTACGCTCGAACTGGCCGCTCGAGTGCATGCGATCCGTGGTCCGCAAGTCCAGACTGCACGCAACATTTTCGCATTACCGATGATTGAACCGGAAAGTGAAGCATGGTTCTCCCAAAATTTGGATGACTTCCTTACCGCTTATGATTGGGTTGCACCCATGGCGATGCCATTGATGGAAAACGTCGCGCCTAGGGACAGCAATGCGTGGTTGCAAAAGCTGGTACAAGAAATGGCTCGTCGACCTGGAGCGCTGAATAAAACCGTGTTTGAACTTCAGGCAAGGGATTGGCGTGTTCCGGGAGAACCGTGGTTAGACACTGCGCAATTGGTTGAATGGATGACCGTGTTGCAACTGAATGGTGCGCAAAATTACGGCTATTACCCGGATGATTTTCTTAACAATACCCCTGAGTTGGAAAGCATCCGCCCCATGATTTCACCAGAATGGTACCCACTGCCATGATTGAGAGAATTTTAGCTTCCTTAATATTATGTCTGATGCTCGGCATCCCTTTTGGCGTGATGTTCTCTTTTACGGGGGATGTCGTTCTTAACTTTACCTTTTTCTGGCCTTTGTTTATGTCTGGGCTATGGATAACGGGAGGACTGTATTTCTGGTTTCACTACGAACGGCATTGGCGTTGGGGAGAAGGGGTCATACCCGATGAGCCAACCGGACGCCCGTTAGTGTCAATCTTGATCCCTTGCTATAACGAAGGGCCTAACGTGCGCGAAACCATTGAAGCTGCATTGGCACAACGTTATACCCATATCGAAGTCATTGCTGTGAATGATGGTTCCAATGATGACACGGGAGACGAGCTCAATCGGTTGGCGGAGCAATATGACAAACTTAGAGTCATTCATCTTGCGCATAATCAGGGCAAAGCGTTGGCGCTTCAAGCGGCATGTGCTGCGGCCAAGAGCGATCTGCTGGTGTGTATTGATGGTGATGCGCTTCTCGATCCCGATGCAGTTGCCTATTTGGTCAACCCATTGATCAATAACCCGCGGGTCGGTGCAGTAACGGGAAATCCAAGGATAAGAACGCGTTCGACGCTAGTGGGTCGTATTCAGGTTGGTGAGTTTTCCTCAATTATTGGTTTGATCAAACGCACACAGCGGGTTTATGGCAAAGTTTTCACGGTTTCTGGCGTCATCGCCGCTTTTCGTCGCAGTGCGCTAGCAGAGGTTGGCTACTGGAGCTCCGACATGATCACGGAAGATATCGATATTAGCTGGAAGCTTCAATTGCGCCATTGGACGATATTTTTTGAGCCAAGAGCACTGTGTTGGATTCTGATGCCGGAAAAGCTCTCTGGCTTGTGGAAACAGCGGCTGCGTTGGGCACAAGGTGGTGCGGAGGTATTTTTAAAAAACTTCCGTCATTTATGGTCATGGCGCTATCGCCGAATGTGGCCGCTGTTCCTTGAATATTCTATTTCGATATTATGGGCCTTCACCTATGCCGTAAGCGTCTTACTGTATTTATTAGGTTTTTTAATAGAACTGCCTGAGGAGATTCGGGTGGAAACGCTCTTTCCTCCCGCGTTTACCGGCATGATGATAGGGGTTGTCTGTTTAATCCAGTTTGCAGTCAGTATGTTGATTGAACGGCGTTATGAGAAAGATATTGGTAAATATCTGTTCTGGGTAATCTGGTATCCCATGGTGTATTGGACATTGAGCCTCTTTACCAGCCTAGTCAGTTTTCCAAAGGTCATGCTGCGTTCCCGTAAAAAACGAGCGCGTTGGGAAAGCCCAGATCGTGGTATCGAAAGAGGATAAATTATGCATTCATCTTTAATCATTTCTGAAAGGCGTTGGTTTCCATTATTTATCGATTCTTTATTGACGCTATGTGGATGGGGAATCTTTATTTGGTTATTTTTCGAGGTGTTTATCGGCACGTTTTTGAATAACTATGTTTCCGATCGATCTTCCTCTACATCAGAAGGTTGGACCATATCGATACATTTATACATATTCCTGATAAACGCGTCGCTCTTAATTGCCTGGGGAAAACTGGAACAATATCGCTATCGTTCCAGAAAAGAACAAAGAACGCGTACTGATGCGCTAGATACCAAACACGTTGCCAGAAGTTTTTCTTTATCGGATGGATTCGTTCAGGAATTGAACCGTAATAAGATCCAGCGTGTTTGGCATAATGAGCATGGAAGAATTATTGGTATCGACAACTTATCGTCGTGACCGACTGAAGACACATTGCCATGTTATGGCGGTTGATAGCGAGAGTGGGAAAACCATTATCTCTGATATCACCGCCTGTTTCCCTAATTCATCTCTTCAGGGGCAAGAACTTTGGCTCAGGAGGCGAGTGGTTTAGCTGACTGTTCTTCACGTGATTGTTGTGCCGCCAGAATGTCGCCCAGATTCCCTTCAATCCACACCGCCAGCTCTTTCACCCGCTCGCCAACCTCTTTGCCTGATGGCGTCAGGCTGTATTCAACATGCGGCGGGACAACCGGATAGGCTGTGCGCAGGACAAAACCATCACTTTCCAGCCATTGCAGGGTCTGTGCCAGCATGCGTTCGCTCACGCCGCCAATCCGTCGACGCAGTTGACTGAAGCGATGCGTATCATCAAGTAATGCAATGAGAATCAGTACACCCCAGCGGCTAGTCACGTGGTTAAGTATCTGGCGAGACGGGCATTTCTCGGCTAAGACATCGCCAGTTGGCAGTATGGGCGGTAATAAATCTATGGGGGTTTTGTGGTGACTCACTATACTTACCTTTGTGTATGTACTTACTTAAAGTTAGCTTTGCCGATATTATGCCAGCCACTACCCGTTAATAAAAGACGGTTAAGAAAAGACAGTTAACAAAAGACGGTCAATAAAACATGGTTAATAAAAGGAGCTTGAGATGATTGCGATTACTGGTGCATCTGGCCAACTGGGCCGTTTAGTTATTGCACAACTGTTAGAGAAGGTTCCGGCGAGCGACATCGTGGCGCTGGTGCGTGATGTGAATAAAGTTGCCGATCTGTCTGCAAAAGGCGTGCAGGTGAAAGCGGCGGATTACAATCAACCTGAAGCGCTGGCTTCTGCTCTGCAAGGTGTGGATAACGTGCTGTTGATCTCTTCAAGTGAGGTCGGTCAACGTGCGGCACAACATCGCAATGTGATCGAAGCCGCAGCGAAAGCGGGTGTGAAACTGGTTGCGTACACCAGTCTGCTACATGCGGATAAATCGCCTCTGGCGCTGGCGGAAGAACACCGCCAAACGGAAGCGTTGCTGAAGGACTCTGGTTTACCGCATGTCCTGCTGCGCAACGGTTGGTATACCGAAAACTACGCAGCCAGCATCCCTGCGGCACTGGAACACGGTGTGTTTATCGGTAGCGCGGGCGAGGGGAAAATTACTTCCGCAACCCGTGAAGATTTCGCTGCTGCCGCAGTCGCGGTACTGACGCAAGAAGGACAGGCTGGCAAGGTTTATGAACTGGCCGGTGACGAACCTTATACGCTGGTAGAGTTGGCGGCTGAGATTAGCAAACAGTCTGGTAAATCTATCGGTTATCAAAACCTGTCTGAAGCGGAATTCACTGGTGCGCTGGTTTCTGCTGGTCTACCTGAGGTTTTCGCGCAGATCATTGCTGATTCAGATGTTGGCGCATCTAAAGGCGGTCTGTTTGATGGCGGTAAGCAGTTGAGCCAACTGATTGGTCGCCCAACGACGCCGCTGTCAGCCGTAGTGAAAGCGACGCTGAAATAACGCCTCAAAGTAATGCTCAAAAAATCGGCCTGGAGATCATTCTGGGCTGATTGCTTTTTATTGTTAGTATGTACTCACAATCAATAGTCGGCTTTTTTATCAGGATATTGGGCGATTCTTTTGCTCTGGATCGCTGATGTTTTTCCTCATTTTGTCAGTAAGCAGATTGCCGATAGGTTGTTCGATGAATTGATAAAGCAACCAGCCAGCGATAAGGCTAACCGCCTCGGCGGCTATGATTAGCTGCACCGCGTCTATCACATCGTATTGATTGCCATCGGTCCATTCATTTAGCAAGCGAAGCACTAAGAAATGGATCAGGTAAAAGCAGAAAGAAATGCTTCCTAACCATTGCATTGATTTGGCATGCAAAAATGAACGCTTCCCTTGTAGATCACTCACTGCGAGCGAGCCGATCAGTAACGTCAGCGGAATGAGGGTAACCAAATTTAAGCTAAGTAGGAACGGCATAAAGAGATCAATACAATATGTTAATGCTGTCAGTATCATACTGGTGGTAACTGAAACGCGTATCCATCTCCCTTCTTGGATAATACGTGACAGTAATATACCAATGGTAAATTCAAAAATACGTGTTGGCGGGAAGGTATAGGAAAGCCACCATTGAATTTCACCCACCTCAAAAGGCCAACCCTCAATCAGTGGGGCGGTGGGCAATAACGTATAGATTGCACCATTAGCCGCGATTAAAGCGACATAGCACAACATTACGGATATCCATAAGGATTCTGTCGGTATTTTTTTGACTATCTTGAGTAAGAATGGATAAATAATATAAAGAAAAACAATAACAGATAGGAACCAACTGGGTACGTTTCCGCCAATATAAATATCACCTTGCGGTATCCATGTCTGTATCAATAATAAATTTGGTAACCAAACATCAATGCGCTCAATGCTTATTATACCAAGGCTTATAAGTAGTATAATAATGAATATACTTACAGGGTATATCTTTGCGAATCGTTTTTTATAGAATTGGATCGGACTGCTAACTGATGGTGATGACCAGTTCATGACAAACCCACTCAGGATAAAAAAGAACGATACACTTACCCACCCGGCCTTACTGAGGACAAAGGAGTAGGCTTCACCGACAGATTCATCTGAGAACAAGTTCAACATATTCCCGATCGATGTATGAAAGAAGTACACAAGAAGGGCAGCAATAATTCGAGTGCCATTCAACGATGGTAAATTAGGTAGATACCCTTTTGGTGTTCTCTTTATAATTATATTACTTTGATAGTAATGTGAATTTTCATTTTTTACTATGAGGTTACTATCCATTTCTTTCTCCTATTCAAATTCGATGCGAAAAAATGAGAAAAGATAGCTGTCATAAATATACAAATAGAAAGGTGTCTATGAATTTATTTTTACTGAAAAAATAAGAAGACTAATTCCCCTCTGATTGATTATAAATAACGCCCTCTCGATGAGAGAGTAAAAAATTAATTCTTCAATGAAGGAACTGGGTGTGGATTGCCAGATAGCCGCGATAGCAACGCCAGCATTTCTTTCTGGGGCCAAAGATATCCGCGACCTTTAACTGAACAGGGTCTATCAGACAACTGCTGACCGAGAGAGTAACCTGTTAATTCAGCAATGTTGAGATTATCAAACCGCACTACGTGTTCAATATCTCCCTTCATCTGGTTCAATGTACCCTGTACAGAGCGACTACACTGAGTATCGACTTGTAGTGGGCGCAAATAACCTTGGGCCACGTTGAGTTGCATTTCATTCGCTCCACACTTGAGAAGCGTATTTATGAATGCATCAACAAAGTGGTCATTAAGCTCGACGAAATCCTTCTTGATAAGCGCGGGTAACACCAGTGGAAAACGAGTTGCATCATGCACGAGAAGCACGCAATTTCGGCGCTGTAAGGTGATCAGATTTCCATGCCAGTTGCTCAGCGGGTTGATATCTATTGTTGGCTGCATAAAGAGCCGCTGACTACGGGGAGTCGCGGCAAGTTGGCCACTGTCATTCAGTGGCAACTTTTTGAACAACTTATGTGTGGCGTGAAGTTGAATAATCTTATCACCCCCCCCCGTTCTTCTGCCTCGGCCAGTTGTGTAACGCGTAAGTGGATTAGGGTAGATTAAGCGATCATTTTCCAATACAAAAACTCGAAAAAATACGGCCTAGCAGGTCGTCAGAGGTGAATTCACCGGTGATTTCACTTAGGGACTGCTGTGCCAGCCGCAGTTCTTCCGCCAACAGTTCGCCAGCGTAGGCGCTCACCAATTGCTCTTTGCCCTGAATCAAATGCTGTGCTGCCAGTTCCAGCGCTTGTAGATGACGGCGTCGTGCCAGAAAACCGCCTTCCGTGTTGCTGGTGAACCCCATGCTTTGCTTGAGGTGATCGCGCAGCGTGTCCACGCCTTCACCCGTGCGGGCAGAAAGTCGAATAAGTGAGTGAGTATTTACATCTTCGATGCCGAGCGTTTCACCAGTTACGTCAGCTTTATTGCGTACCACGGTAATCGGCAGCGTTTTTGGCAGACGTGCCATAAATTCGGGCCAGATCTGCTCAGGCTCAGTTGCCTGCGTCGTGGTGCCGTCTACCATGAACAGCACGCGATCGGCCTGTTCGATTTCCTGCCAGGCTCGCTCGATACCAATGCGTTCGACTTCGTCGCTGGCATCGCGTAGTCCGGCTGTGTCGATGATATGCAGTGGCATGCCGTCAATATGGATGTGTTCACGTAATACGTCGCGCGTGGTTCCCGCGATAGCGGTGACAATAGCGGCTTCACGACCGGCTAACGCATTGAGTAAGCTAGATTTACCGGCATTAGGACGACCCGCAATCACGACCTTCATCCCTTCACGCAGCAGGCTGCCCTGATGTGCTTCGGCTCGGACGGCATCCAGATCGGCCATCACACCATTTAGCTGCGCTTCGATTTTGCCATCGGAGAGAAAGTCGATCTCTTCATCTGGGAAGTCGATGGCAGCTTCGACGTAGATTCGCAGGTGAGTAAGTGCTTCCACTAACTGATTTATACGGGTAGAGAATACGCCTTGCAGAGAGTTCAGCGCTGAGCGAACGGCTTGTTCCGAGCTGGCGTCAATCAGGTCGGCGATGGCTTCTGCCTGCGCGAGATCGAGCTTGTCATTTAGGAAGGCGCGTTCAGAAAATTCGCCGGGACGCGCAATGCGCACATCGGGCAGCGTCAGAACGCGTTGCAGGAGCAAATCAAGAATAACCGGACCGCCGTGACCTTGAAGCTCCAGCACGTCTTCACCCGTAAAAGAATTCGGGCCGGGGAACCAGAGGGCGATGCCTTGATCAAGCGTGGTGCCGTTGATATCACGGAACGGCAGATAATCGGCGTGACGAGGTTTAGGAAGCTTACCCAGAACAGCACGTGCTACCTCTGCGGCTACCTGTCCTGAAACCCGTAAAATACCCACACCTCCGCGTCCCGGTGGCGTGGCTTGGGCGACGATGGTGTCGGTATTGCTCATGATATTCTCTCTGCGTTGATGCCTGTCTGTCAGGCTATTTTACGTATCGTTAGGGGATAAAACAGCTTATAAAAAAATAAGGCGGTCAATGACCGCCTTACTCTTTCTATCGGTTAGCCATCAACCGGATTATTTTTTCTCGCGGCTATGCAAGCCACGTTTTTCCAGACCGCGATAGATCAACTGCTGCTGGAGAATGGTAACCATGTTGCTGACGATGTAGTACATAACCAGACCTGACGGGAACCACAGGAAGAAGACGGTAAAGATGACTGGCATGTAAGTCATGATCTTCTGCTGCATTGGGTCGGTCACGGTGGTTGGTGACATCTTCTGAATGAAGAACATCGTCACGCCCATCAGGATCGGCAGAATGTAGTACGGGTCTTGTGCAGACAGGTCATGAATCCACAGCGCGAACGGCGCATGGCGCAGCTCTACGGAACCCATCAGCATGTAATACAGCGCCAGGAAGATTGGCATCTGAATTACCAGCGGCAAGCAGCCGCCCAGCGGGTTCACTTTCTCTGACTTATACAGCGCCATCATTTCCTGACTCATGCGCTGTTTGTCATCACCAATACGCTCACGCATTGCCTGCAATTTAGGTTGCAGTAAGCGCATTTTCGCCATAGAGGTGTATTGCGCTTTCGTCAGTGGATACATCACACCACGCACGATAAAGGTGATGGCAATGATGGAGAAGCCCCAGTTGCCGATGAAACCGTGCAGGAATTTCAGCAGCTTAAACAGCGGCTGAGAAATAAACCACAGCCAGCCGTAATCCACTGTCAGATCCAGATGCGGTGCGACAGCAGCCATCTTGTCCTGAATTTCCGGGCCGACCCACAGGGTAGCGTTCAGATTTTGTTGACTGCCAGCGGCAACAACAACGGGCGCAGCCTTGAAGCCAATCGCAGCCTGACCGTTACCCAGCTTACTGGTATAGAACGTATTCGCGCCAGTCGTCGTCGGAATCCACGCGGTTGCGAAGTACTGTTGCAGCATCGCCACCCAACCACTGTTGGTCGTGATGTTCAGGTTTTCGTCCATGTCGCTGAAGCTGTACTTTTTGTACTTGTCTTCGCTAGAAGAGAACGCCGCGCCACGATAGGTGTGCAGTGCAAAGTTGCTGCTGCCTGTATCGCGGTGCTTAGGCAACTCGGTAGACTGTTTTAACTGACCGAACAGCGTGAGTTCCAGAGGCTGAGCGCTGGTGTTATTGACGCTATAGTCAACATTCAGTGCGTAGTCGCCACGTTTCAGAACAAACGTTTTGGTATAGGTCACGCCATCCGCTGCGGTGTACGTCATCGGAATGCGCAGTTCGCTCTGGCCATCAGCCAGCTCGAAGCTATCTTGTGTGGCGGTAAACAGCGGACGTGGACCGTTAGCCGGGTTGTCTGGGCCGTTTTTGCCGGTCAAACCGCTCTGAGCCTGATAAACAAACTCCGATGTGGTTTCCAGCAGATGGAAAGGCTTATCTGAACCTAATGTGTCTGGGTAAGCCAGCAAGTGTGCTTGCTCGACGTCGCCGCCACGCGTGTTGATTGTCAGCGCCAGAACATCAGTTTTCACCGTGATCAGTTTGCCTTGACCGCTAGCGGGTACACCCTGGTTGGTAGCATCACCGGTTACTGCGTTCGTCGCCTGCTGTATGGTCTGCGTGGTTGCTGGCGGATTTTTATCCGTCTCCCAAGCCTGCCAAAGCATAAAGGTTACGAATAGCAGAGCGATGAGAAGAAGATTGCGTTGCGAATCCATCGTTAATGTTCTCTGTTATTGTCGGTTTTTGGCGGTACGGGATCATCACCACCAGGGTTCAAAGGATGGCATTTTAATACGCGTTTAAGCGTCAACCAACAGCCTTTTATCATGCCGAACCTGCGTATTGCTTCAATACCGTATTGCGAACACGTTGGCCGGAACCGGCAATGCGGTCCGAGTAACGGGCTAATAACGAGTTGATAACCGCGTATCAACCCGATTAGCAGTCGGGAGCCAAACGACAGTGCCGACGCCATAGTTTTTCCAATGCTTCCGTCAGAGTGCGGTTATCCAGGTCAGACACCCCCTTTTTCACCAGCACCACAAAATCCATTGAAGGCAATGAATGTTGATGCAGGCGAAAGCTTTCGCGCGTCAGGCGTTTAATCCGATTGCGTTCATGAGCACGTTTTACATGCTTTTTGGCGACGGTAAGACCGATGCGGGGATGCCCCAGCGAGTTCAGGCGGCCGAGGATGGTGATTTGCGGCGTGCCAGCCCGTTGTGGTTGCTGGAAGACGAAAGTGAAATGACTGGGAGTTAACAAACGTAACTCCCTGGGAAATGCTAGCTTAACCACTCGGTGGGTTAGCTTTTGTTACTTAGAAACAGACAGACGAGTACGGCCTTTCGCACGACGGCGGGCCAGAACTTGACGACCATTTTTGGTGGCCATACGAGCACGGAAACCATGGCTACGGTTACGCTTCAATACGGACGGTTGGAAAGTGCGTTTCATGGCGATTTCTACCTAAACTTGGATAATTATAACTTTACAGTAAACGCGTTTGGCTGTTCGGCGTGAAGATGACCGACGCCTCAATCGCATATCACAGCTATATAACGGAAAGAGGCAGGATTGTAATAATTGTACAGTCCTGAGTCAATTAACATCACACTTAACACGCCAGCTATTCCCATTATTTTTGGTATTTCTGCCTGGCAGAGCACAGAAAAAGCGTAGACGCGCGGGCAGGGAATTATACGGACTCTATTGAAAAGCGCAAGGATCCTTCAACGATCTGTCCCGCAAGATCATGATCGATGTCACCGTAACGATCGTGTCTCCGAGGGTATGCTTGGGTGCGCTTCATATAGGGTGGGTAAAATGTGCGCTAGCCGCCCCTCTGCCGTGTTGCAGGGAGTCACGATAAGAATAGCCTGTGGATAAAAAGGATCGAAACTGTGCAGAAGGGGAAGATCTCTTTGGCGGATTAGGTTATGATCCGCGGTTCCGTTAGCGATCCTTTTGACGGGATCGTCGGAGTAAACCGCCGCGCTACGTGGTGTGTCTGCTGTCTGAATTGTGAATGAAACAATCGTGTATGACGCAGGCGCCAAAAAATCATGAGTCACATAAATAACGTCTTATTCTTTTCTTTTTGATCGTTCTTGTTCGAGTGGAGTCCGCC